>NZ_WEZG01000009.1 GCF_009176975.1 Aureimonas psammosilenae | reverse complement strand
CCGACTACTTCACCGGTACGGCCGGCCGTGAGAATGGCAAACTCCAGCGCTCGCGCACCTACCCCTTCGGCCTGCCGTAACTCGGCAACAAATGCACCGAGATCGGCATAGGGCAGTGCCGCGTGGTGCTTCACCTTCGCGACCTTATTCCGAGCCGGAAGAAGGTGATCCAGATGACCTTTCCAACGCGCCGGGTTCTCACCGTGGCGGTGTCTCCGCACCGTCGCCCAATCCAAGACGCTTTCAATGCGGCCCCGGACGCGGCTGGCGGTTTCCGGCTTTGTCGTCCAGATGGGCTCCAGCACTTTCAGCACCATGCCTACGTCCACGGCGGCAACGTCGATGTCGCCAAATACCGGGAAGGCGTAGGTATCGAGCGTGGCGGTCCACTGCGCCGAATGCTTCGCGTTCTTCCACCCCGCCTTGTTGGCCGCAATGTACTTCTCGGCAGCAACCTTGAACGCCATGCCCTTGAGTTCAGCGAGGCGGCGCTCTTGATCCGCAGCTTGTCGTGCATCGATAGGGTCTGAACCCTCCAACAGCGTCCGGCGGCATTCCAGCGCCTTATCGCGAGCCATTGAGAGGGTCACGGTATGGAGAGGGCCTAGACCCATCTTGCGAGCCTTGCCGTCACGCATGAAGCGAAACAGCCAGGACTTTGAACCGCCAGCAGCGATTTGCAGATAGAGGCCGTTACCGTCCGCGTAGACGCCCGGCTTGGTCATCTTCGAAACAGCGAGAGCTGAGAGCTTGCTGGAAGAACGCATGATGAACCCTCGCGCACAAACCTGCGCACAATTCATCGTCGGATTTAGGCGGAACCGTGCGGACGTGTCCAGACGCCAACCCCATGCAATACCGCGTATTCCCGCGAAATACCGGCCAAGCCCGGAATGGTGCGGATTAGGCGGAGGCGGACGCCCTCTCCGCCATTGATGGCACCTGAATCTCTGCAAATACCGCTGAGTGCTGCCTTCCAGTAGGCACGCCGTATCCCGCTGGTCCTGTGCCATCGCGCCGTGGATGGCGTCGCGCGACGTCAGAGCACTCGCCTCTGTCGTTTTGGAACGCCGCTTGGCTAACGGCCTGAACCAGCATTGCGTGGCCGCTCAATGGTGGCGTCTCGTTACGCCAGCGAAGTCACGTGCCATCATCGCTGAAAAGGCCAGGGAACGCCGGAGGGCCCCCTCTCGTTCTCCGTGTCCGCCCGCAAGGGCCATGAGACGGAGAAGCTTCCATGTTGTGGACGATCGCGATCATCCTGTTCGTGCTTTGGATACTCGGCGGGTTCGTTTTCCACGTCGCCGGGGGACTTATCCATCTCCTGCTCGTGATTGCTGTGGTTGTCGTGATCTTCCAGATCATCTCGGGTCGGCGCCGCATCTGACCGGTCTGCGGCCTGCCACTTCCCGCCCGGAATGATTGAACGGATAGCTATGCGCCTTCGAGAAGCGTTCGTCGGCGCATAAGCGTGCCCGGAAACGGGAATGACAAAGGATGAGAAGCCGCCGAACGCGATCGGCGACTTCCGATTTCCAGACTCAGCCCTTGGATTTTTGTCCGGAGCGAGACGCGCCGGCACTATCGATCGCGCGCCTGAGGGCCCGCTTGCTCGCTCGCGCGTCCATGTCGGGGCGCAGTCTTCCCTTCAAGACCTCTTCGCCAACCGCCTCGACTTCCGCTTTCGTCAGATCGCGGCGGCGCATCTGCTTGCCCCGCGAAGTCAGCGCCTTCAGTAGGTCTTCCGCCATGGCCGCTCCCTTTCGTGCTTGTTCGAACTTGCGAAGATGCGGCAGCCCTTCCAAAGGCAAGGGGTCGCTAGGCAGCAAACCGGTCTGTTTCGGCTGCCGAGGGTTTCTGCACGAAACATCGACCGGGTTGTCTTTCGTGGTCGGCCGCAGCCGCGAGATACTGATGGAGACCAGAAACGTTCGGGCTTTCCGAACACATGCCGAGCGGCTTTCCAACGCGGCGCGGCTTCATTCCGCTTTGGAGCCCTTGATTTCGGCGCGAGACGTGCCTTCCAGTCGGGAAACAGGCATCGGGTCTACCGTCTCGCTACCGTCCCGCGAGGCCAGATCATGAACCGCTACCGACCCAACGAGCCGACCAGCCCTGTTTCCCTGGATCTGCTGTCGCTCCTGATGCGCGCAGACGATGCGCGGCTATCCGAACTCGTTCTGCAACTGCCGGAACCGCAAAGAGCGGAGCTTGCGCTGCATTGCTTCTCGCGCTCTCACATGCGCGCCCTGGGCTTGCGCATCGCGCGGGATTGTTCGCGCCACGCGCTGGAGAGCGTCGGTGGAACGCTGGGGCTGGCCCTGGCCGAGCATGTGACGAGCAGCGAGGCCTTCGATGCCGGCCCGTCGCACCATTCGCGAAAGCGGGTCACCCTCGCCAGATTCGCCGCCTGACGCCTCAGGCTCGGCTGGCCGCCATATCGGCGCCGAGCCGAACGCGCTCGGTCACCGCATCGAGCATCCCGCGCGTATAGCAGATCCACCGGCCGCGTCCGTGCCGCTTGGCCTCGTACAGGGCAAGGTCGGAGAACTGCATGAGTTCGGTCGTGTCGCGCGTCTCGTCGGTGCAGCACATGCCGATGCTGCATCCAACCGAAACAACCAGGCCGTCGATCCGGAACGGTCGCGCGATCGCATCGATCACACGGGCAGCGACCGCTTTGGCCTCCTCCAGATCGCCATAAACGAGGAGCGCCAACTCGTCGCCGCCAAGGCGCGCCACGAAACCTTCCGGCCCGGCGATCCCCGTCAAGCGCTCGGCGACCTGGATCAGAAGGCGGTCGCCCACCGCGTGGCCGTAGGTGTCGTTCACCGGTTTGAACCGGTCGAGGTCGATCAAAAGCAGCTTGAAGCGCTGCTTGGGAAAGAAATCGCGCTCCATGCGCTCGTTGAGGGCTCGCCGGTTGGCAAGGCCCGTCAACTCGTCATGCTGCGCCATGAAGGCCAAGCGCTGCTCGATGCGCCGGTAATAATCGCGCGAAACCCGAAGTTTCTGGCGCATCAGCCACCAAAGAAACCCGAACCCAGCCGCGCCCGCCGCGATCAGAATGCTCAGGATCACCTTCGCGGTGCTTTGAACGCTCTGCGCATGGTGGTCGCGCTCGTCCGCCAACGTCTGCAGAAGCCTGTCCGTCCCGTCCGCGAGCGACCGCTTCTGGAAAGCATAGAACTGGCTGTTCAGAATGGACCTCGCCATCGGCAGATCGTTTTCCGCGACGGCGGCGAAGGAACGCCGCTCCATTTCCATCAGATTGTCGTTCGCAACGCGTGTCGCCTGATCGAACTCCTCGGCGGCGCGCTCGGTCGACATCCTGGTCGCCGCGGTGATTGCCTCCTCCATGTTCGGGATGAAGGAATCGTATCGGTCCACCCAATGGCGCTGACCGGTCGCAGCGGCCATGTTGGCCGACATCGTCAAACGTTCATCCGCGAGCATGATCCGGGCGGCCACGAGGGCGGCATTCTTCGAAGCTTCGGCCGCGTCCCGCGAAGTTCTCTCGAAAACGATACGCTCGCCGATCAGGGCCGCGACGAGAAGAGCGGTCGCGGTGAACGACAGGATGATGGTCCACTGCGCCGCGCGAAAGGCAGCATTGACGAGCGAATTGTTCATGGGGTCCCAGGGTCTTCCACCCAAAGATGGACCAAGAACCTTACGGGACCTTGAGGGGGCATGATGAACGCTCCATCAATCCCCACCACCACGACGGCATGTTCCCTTGCCGAAGCGCGGTTCGAACCGGTTACGGTCAGGCTGGATCGGATCGATAGCCATAAGGAACGAACCCATTCACGCCATGGTTTTGGGCTGGTTCGATTCCTCCGATGATGCGTTGAAGGCGAAGGCGATGAGATCGATACGGCCGATGACGATCGCCCTCCTTTTCGGCACGATCGTCTTCGCGGGCTGCACGGCAGATGCGCCTCATGCCCCTCTCGATGGCATAGGATATACGGCAGCGAACACGGCCAAGCGCGGTACGCCCGAATTCTGCCGGCGTTATGCAGGGCAGAGCTTCACGGAAAAGTACCGGCAAAGCGCCAATACCGCGATGCCCGGCACGGTGGCTGCCCGCATCAGCGGCGACGACGCTTATCGTCGCTGCCTCGCAGGCCGGACGAACTGAAAAGCGGGTCCAGAAGCCATCCCTTCTGTCGCCTCAGCAGTCTTTTGCGGCGGAAGGCCCTATCCGCCCGGCACGCGACAACTGAGCACGGGAACGGCGCGCCAAGCCCCGGGTTGGCCCTTATCGCCTTCACGAAGGCACCAAAGGGAACGCACCATGGCCGACGAAGCAATCCGCAACCTCGTATCGCAGGGCTTGGCTGCGATGAAATCCGGCAGCCAGATCGCCGAACGGGCGACGGGCGAGATCCAGAACGACGCCAAACATCCCGACCTGAAGGCCGCGCTTCAGCAAGGCAACGAAACGTCCAAGCAATGGTCGGCGCGCATCGATCGCGCGATCGGAGAAGCGGGCGACGTTCCGCAGATCGAGAACCAGATCCTGCAAGCGCATTACGATGTCAGCAAGGAAATCCGCCGCGACGCGAAGGACGACCAGTCCCGCGACCTCGGCATCATCGCGGCCGGCCAGATGGCGCTGCATTACTGGATCGCGGTTTTCGGCACCATGAAGACCTATGCTTCCAAGGTCGGGATGACGCAGACGGCGCAGGAAATGCAGGCTTCGGTGGAGGAAGCGAAGGCGGCCGACGAGCAGCACACGCAGCTTGCCCGGAAGATTCTGGGCTGAGGCCAGAAGCCAACGCACGGGATGCCGAAGCCGGCATCCCGTGCGGCCGGAAACCCGTCCAGACCGACCGGGCGGACGATTGGCGACGTCCTTCCCCTTAGACCGAGACCTTCCGTCGGCCTGTCCCGGCCGATGGTCCGGTGCAGGCCCGCAGAAGTCCTGGGCCGCTATCGTTCCGGCGAACGCGCCGTCATGGTTTCCTTCACCGGACGAGGCATCGGGCCGCCGGACAGGGAGGAACCAACCCATGAGGTTGAAGCGCTTCACGCTGGCTTTCGCAACGGCATCCCTTGCGCTCGGCTTTGCCGCCGCACCGGTCGCCTTCAACGCCACATCAGGCTTCAAGAACCTGACCGCCGCCGCCAAGGATGGCGGCGGATCGGGCGGCGGCTCGGGCGGCGGCGGTAGCGGCTCTTCCGGTGGTGGCGGAAACGGCGGCGGGGGCGGTTCTTCCGGCAGCGGCTCGTCGGGTGGAAGCGGCTCCTCGGGCGGTGGCGGTGGATCGTCGGGCGGCAGGGGTTCGTCCGGCAGTGACGGCGGCGGCGGTGGATCGAGCAGCGGCGGTTCGTCTTCGCGCGGCGGCGAATCCTCCGGTCGCGGCAGCGACGATCACGGCGGGCGCAGCAGCGGCGGATCGAACAACCGTGGACGCGGCGCCGACGACAATCGAAGCGATAACCGAAACGACGACCGCCGCGCCGGGCAACGGCGCAACGACGACAACCGGCGCGGTGCCGAGCACGTTTCCCCGCGCACCGGCGCCAAGGTCGAGGTGAACGGCCGCAACATCGAGGTCACCACCGCCGACGGCTTCAAGGAAGAGATCGAGAACGGCCGCTACGAGCTTAAAGACCGCCGCGGCCGGACGGTGGTGGAACGGGCCGCGACCGCCGCCGACCGCGCCCGGCTATTCGGCGCCGCGCGCTGAAGCGCGGCACCGGATGGGCCGAACGGCGCTTTTTCCGTCCTTTGCGCCGTTCGGCTCTTTCATTCGGGGCGTTTCCTGTCGCGCAGGAACAGCGCCGCCTCCGTCCGGTTGCGCACGTTCAGCTTGCCGAGAATGCTGGTCATGTGATGCTTTACGGTCTTTTCCTGAAGGTCGAGCTTCAGGCCGACCTCCTTGTTGCTGAGGCCGGACGCGACGAGCGCCAGGATTTCGTCCTCGCGCTCGGTCAAGCGCGCCAGCGGATCAGCCGAGACGGGCGTCGGGGCCGGTTGGCGCATGGCGGTGAGGATGCGGGCCGCGAGCGAGGGCGGCACATAGCTTTCCCCACGCATCACGGCGTCCAGCACGTCCACGAGACTGTCCGAGCCAACGCCCTTCAGGACATATCCCTTGGCCCCGGCGCTGAGCGCCGCCATCACGTCCTCGTCGTTCTCGGACGCCGTCAGAACGACGACGCGAACCTCCGGCATCGCCTCGTTGATCCGGCGCACCGCTTCCAACCCGGAGCCCGGCATGGACAGGTCGAGAAGCGCAAGATCCGGCGCGGTTTCCGCGACGCCCGCCACGGCGCTGGCCGCATCCGCCACGGCGGCGACCACTTCGAACCGGCCCGTTTCTTGAAGACTCAAGGCGACGCCGGCGCGAAACAGTGGATGATCGTCCGCGATGACGATGCGATAGGGTGCGCTCATGCGGCCATGTCCTTTTCGCGCGCGATCGTCATCACAAGAACCGCGCCTTCCGCCCCGCCGCCGACATCGAGCGTTCCGCCCAAACTTTCGATGCGGTCCCTCAGCCCCGACAGTCCGAGGCCTGGCTCGGCATCCGCAAAGCCCGGCCCCGCGTCCGCGACGCGAACGGTGAGGCCGTCGGGCCCGAGTTCGGCGGAAACCGCCTGGCCTTTTCCGCCCGCATGGCGAAAGGCGTTGTTCAGCCCTTCCTGAACGAAGCGGTAGATGCCGATCTTCTCGGCGGGGGTCAGGGAAACCGGATCGTCCGGCACGACCAGCGCGACAACGGTTCCCGTGTGCCTTTCATGCGCCAGCGTCGCCGCGCAAACGAGGCCGGCGAGATCGAGCGTTTCGATAGTGGGTAAGGCGAGGCCGTTGCAGATGCCGCGGAGGTCGCTCATCGCCTCGTCGAGGAAGCCTCGTATGGCCTTCAGTTCCGCCGCCTTGGCGGGATCGCCGGCGGCGCCGAGCGACGAACTTCCCAGGCGAAGCGAGGCCAGCGCCAGAAGCTGCGCCGGCCCGTCGTGAAGGTCGGCGCTGAGCTGGCGAAGCGTGCGCTCGTTGAACGCCGACACGCGGCTCGACGCTTCCCGCGAGCGCCGCCGCAGCACGTCGTTGCGCAGGAGGAGGTTCTGGAGCTGGCGCACGCGGCCTTCCAGATCGCTGCGCTGACGCGCGATGGTGGCGCTGCCCCGCATGACGATGCCGAACAAGGCGCCCATCATCGCGGCGGTGACCGCCGCCACCACGATCCACGAGCGCACGGTCGCCGCCAGAAGGCCGGCCTGCAACTCGCCCGCATGTTCGTAGAACTCCGCGACGGCCACGATCTCGCCCGACCAGGGCGCGCGGATCGGGTTGTAGATTTCCAGAAGCGGCACGCCGGCACCTCGTTCGGTCGCGTCCTCCTCGTCTTCGAGATCGTCGAACTCGGCTGCGACCTGCCCGCTCCAGGCCCGGCGCAGGCTGTCCGTCGGCTCGAAGCGCTTGCCGATCAAGGACGGATCGTTGCTGTAGGTGATGAGTCCGCCCCGCCCCCAGAGCTTGAAGGTTTCCAGCCGCTCGCCGAGCGCGCCGGTGGCCAGGGTCTCGTCCATCGCGCGCCGCGCCCCTTCCGATAGGACACTTGATCCGTCGATATCGGCGAGAAGCGGGCCGATCACGCCGTCGACATAGAGCGCGGTCGCCGTCGCCGTGTTCTGCGTCACGCCTTCCGCGATCTGCCGCGTCACCCAGACGCCGATCACCAGCATGCCGATCGTCAGAACAGCGGCGCCGGCCAGAAGGTACTGGCGCGCGAGCGAAAGCACCTGCCAGCGGCGGAGCACGCGTTTGAGAAGGGCGAAGCGGGCACGCATGCGGGTGAGCTTACAAGCTCTCCCGCCGAAGGTCATCGGACCTCCGAGCGGCCGGGTATCGGACCTTGGTCCGAAGCGCGCCACCGCGAAGAGGAGCATGGTGGAAGGCCTCGAAAGCCCGTGATCGCCGCGGGTTCGTGACGGGAGGCCCGACCATGATCCGCATCGAGAAGAAGCCGTATGCCGCCCTCTTCCTCGCCGCCGCCTTCGCGGTGGCCGGCGCGTCCGGCACCGCGAAGGCCGCCGGCGACGACAGCGGCTCGACGCCGACCTGCAAGCGCGGCGAGGTCTACGACAAGAAACTGAAGAAGTGCGTCAAGCAACAGGCAGCGAACCTTTCCGACGAGGACCTGACGGACTACGCCTATGCGCTCGCCGAGGAAGGCCGCTACGACGAAACGCTCACCATCCTGGCGACCTTGCGCGACCCGAACACGGCGAAGGCGCTGAACTACAAGGGCTATGCGACCCGCAAGCTCGGCCGCACGGAGGAAGGCATCGGCTATTATCTCCAGTCGGTGAAACTCGACCCGCGCTATGCCAAGGTTCGCGAATATCTCGGCGAAGCCTATGTCATTCAAGGGCGCAAGGATCTGGCGACGGAACAGCTCGCCACCATCGAGACGCTTTGCGGCACCGGCTGCGAAGAGTACCGGGACCTCGCCGAGGCCCTGGCGAACTGATTTCGACGAATTCTGGCAAGGGAAGCACCATCGATGGCAATCAACACAGCCGAATACGGTCCCCGCGTTCTTTCGATCCTGCGCGCTGTGACGGGTCTTCTGTTCATGGCGCACGGGGTGCAGAAGCTTCTGGGCTTCCCACCTTCCGAAAACCCGGCCCCGGCGCTTCTGTCGCTGTTCGGCATCGGGGGGATTCTGGAACTCGTCGGCGGCTTTCTCGTGCTGATCGGGCTGTTCACGCGGCCCGTCGCCTTCGTGCTCGCCGGCGAGATGGCGGTCGCCTACTGGATGTTCCACGCGCCGCAAAGCCCGTTCCCGATCCTCAACGGGGGCGACGCCGCGATCCTGTTCTGCTTCGTGTTTCTTTACCTCGCGGTCGCCGGCGCGGGCCCGTGGAGCGCGGACGCCAAACTCGGCCGTCGCTGAATCGGCTGAGGATCGCGCCCGGCAGGGTCAACCCGGAGGCACGGTGCCGCTGAACCGCAGTCAAGATCAGCGGTGCTCGATGCAACCTCCCGGCCAAGGCCCCGTTGAACCGGACCGAGCGCTCGAGGCTCGGTTGGTACCGGGAGGCGACGTTGGCTGAAATGACGCTCGAAGACCTGTCGAACAAGATGGGCAAGATCGACTTCGCGATGCTTTCGACGCGCACCGAAGGCGGGGCCGTCGCCAGCCGGCCGATGAGCAACAATGGCGAGGTGGCCTATCGCGGCGACAGCTTCTTCTTCACCTATGAGGAAGCGCGCACGGTCGCCGATATCGAGGGCGACGCGAAGGTCGGCCTGACCTTCACCGGCGCGACCGGGCTCCTCGGCGGCCCGCCGCTGTTCATCGCCGTGGAAGGCCACGCCCTCTTGATCCGCGACAAGCAGGTGTTCGCCGAGCATTGGACCAAGGACCTCGACCGCTGGTTCGAGCAGGGGATCGATACGCCGAACCTCGTGCTGATTCGGGTGCGGGCCGATCGCATCCATTACTGGAACGGCAGCGACGAAGGAGAGGTGGCGCTCTGATCCACATCCTTTGAAGAGGTAACCGGCGCCGAAGCTCGCCCTTGCCCGCGACCATCGTTAGGTTGCGACGGAAAAGCGCAATGGCCAAAAGCCGTTAATCGCACATTCTTGCCTTCATTGGGTTGGGGGAGAATCACGATGCGGCTGGCGAGCGTTTTCGCGGTGGGCCTTTTCTCGGTGTCGGGAACGGCGGCTTTCGCCCAGGAGCCGGTGACGCTGACCTTCGCCGCGCATTACACCGATGCCGAGATCGCGCCGCTCACCGCCTGCTTCCGCGAATACGAGAAGCAGAACCCCAACATCCGCATCAGCTATCGCCAGTCCGAGATCGCCGATTTCCTTCAGACGATCCTGACGTCCCGCATCGGCGGCACGACGCCCGACATCTACAACGTTTATTCCATTTGGGGTAAGCGCCTGGTGGACAACGGCCTTCTCGCCGAGCCGCCGGCCGAAATCGCGGACTTCATCAAGACGAACTACGAGCCGAGCACGATCCAGTCGGCGGTTCTGGACGACCGCATCTGGGGCGTTCCGGCCGAGGTCAGCCTTTACATGCTGGTCTACAACAAGGAGCTGTTCCGCAAGGCCGGCATCTCCGCCCCGCCGAGCGACTGGCCCGGCGTGATCGCGGCGGCCGAAAAGATCACGGAAAAGGACGGCATGGGCAAGATCGTCACCGCCGGCTACGCCTTCGGCCCGACGGTCGCCAACGCCACCCATCCGTTTCGCGCCCTGATGTTCTCCAACGGATTGTCGATCGTGGGCGAGGATCAGTCCTCCACCAATCTCGCCAAGCCGGAGGCCGTGGAAATCCTTGCCGGCGAGGCCGAGCTTTTCAAGCGTGGCCTGACGAGCGCAGCCAATCAGATCCGCGATTTTCCCTCAGGCCGGGTCGGCATGATGATCGCGGCGAACTGGATGAAGGATACGCTGCGCCAGGGTCTCGGCGACCGGCTGGAAGAGGTCGCGGGCGTCGCGCCCATTCCGGCGGGGCCGGACTGGAAGACCTTCCAATATTCGTTCTACCAGTCGGTCGACGCCAATTCCAAGCATCCCGAAGAAGCCTGGAAGCTCATCCGCTGGCTGAACACGCCGGCGGCGGAAGGCAAGCGGTCCTGCACGGGCGAGATGCTGATCAAGCTCGGCAGCCTGACGGCCAACAAAGCCGATATCGCGGCCTCGCAGGACGAACTCGGCGACGCCTTCACCAAGCCCTATATCGAAGCCCTGCAAAGCGGCCGGGCCGTCGCCGATCTCAACGTCGCGCAAACGGCCGAGATCGACAAGGTGCTGCGCGGCGCCATCGAATCCGCCTGGCTCGGTCAGAAAACTGCCGCCGACGCGCTTTCGCAGGCGGATGCGCAAGTGACGGACATCCTGGCGATGCCGCAATAAGGGTCGCCGCTTCGTGCATCTTTCCAAGCGGGCGGCGCCCTTCGTTTTTCTCGCGCCGACCCTAATCCTCGGCTTTCTGTTCTTCGTCCTCCCGCTTCTGGTTTCGCTTTATCTCAGCTTCACGAGCTGGAATTCGCTGAGCGCCCCCCGTTTCGTCGGCTGGGCCAACTACATCTATCTTCTGACCCGCGATCCCTTGTTCTGGGGAAGCCTTCGCAACACCGCCACCTTCGTCGGGGCGAGCCTCGCGATCGGCATGCCGCTGGCGCTGGGGCTGGCGCTCGCCTTTCGCAATACGAGGGCGAAGGCCCTTTGGCGCGGCATCTACTGGCTGCCGATGGTCACCAACATCGTCGCCATCGCCTATGTCTGGCAGTTCCTGCTGGCCGACCCCTACGGCCTCGTGAACCGGAGTCTCGCCTTTCTCGGCTTTGCCGGACCTGCCTGGCTGAGCGACCCCGGCACGGCGATGACCGCGATCGTCATCGTCTACGTGTGGTTCCATGTCGGCCAGGACATGATGCTCCTGTCGGCGGGTTTGGACGCCGTGGACGAGAGCTGCGAGGAAGCGGCGGAGGTGGACGGGGCGCGGGGTCTCCAGGTGTTCTGGCACGTGACGCTGCCCTTGCTGCGCCCGACCATCCTTCTCGTGTCGATGACCAACCTCATCAAGGGCATCGGCTTCTTCGCGCTGATGCTGGTGATGACCGATGGCGGCCCGGTGAACTCCACCAACGTCGCGGCCCTTCACATCTACCAGATCGCCTTCGCCAATCTTCGCCTCGGGATGGCATCGGCGGCGGCCTACATCCTTCTCATCGTGGTGCTGGCGATCTCGCTTCTGCAGCTTCGCGTCATGCGGCGTGGAGGGTTGGAAGCATGGTGAGGCCGATCCGTTCGATCCCGCGAAGCGCGCGCGCCGCCCCCTCGTGGCTGACGGCGCTGAAATATCTCTGCCTTGGCCTTGGCGCCGTTCTGATGCTGCTGCCCTTCGCCGATCTCATTCTCGGAGCGCTGAGGACGCCGGCCGAGCGGTTGGCGCGGCCGCAGATCTACTTTCCCGCGACGCCCCAATGGGGGAATTTCGAAGCGGTGTTCCTGCGATTTCCCCTCGGGCTCTGGATCTGGAACAGCTTCTTCGTCACCACCGCCATCACGGCGATCCAACTGGCGACCAGCGTTTCGGCCGGCTATGCGCTGGCGAAATTCCGCTTTCCCGGCCGCGACTTCTTTCTGCGCTTCGTGATCGGGGCTCAGCTCTTTCCGTTCTTCCTGTTCATCATCCCGCTCTTCTTCATCCTGCGCTATTGGCCGCTCGCCGGCGGCAACGACCTGTTCGGCCAGGGCGGAAGCGGGTTCCTCAACAGCTACGCGGCGCTGATCCTGCCCTTTTCCGTGTCCTGGTACGGCATCTTCCTGATGCGCCAGTTCATGATCTCGGTGCCGGACGACCTTCTGGACGCGGCCCGGATGGACGGCGCGGGCGAGTTTCGCATCCTCTGGTCGATCGTGCTGCCGCTGGTGCGTCCGGCGCTCGTCACGCTCGGCGTCTTCGTCTTCGTTTATCACTGGAACGAGGTGGTCTGGACGCTGACGATCACGCGCACCGCGCCCGAACTCCAGACCGCGCCGATCGGCATTCACCTGATCCGGGGCGCGTTCGAGAACGAGCAGGATCAGTCGCTCCAACAGGCCGCGACGCTCGTCACGGTCCTGCCCGTCGTGATCCTGTTCCTCGCCCTCCAGCGCTTCTACGTGCGCAGCCTGTCGAGCGGACTCAAGCGCCGTTGAGAGCGTGGCCCTCCAGAACATGCGCCACGTGGTGCGCTTCCGGCTCGCGATAAAGCGGATAAAGCGGGCCGACGGCCTCGTCCACGGCCGCGACATCCAGCATCGGCTGGCGTCCGCCGAGGCGCGCCAGCGCTTCCGGTGTCAGGCGCACCGGCTTCAAGCGCTCACTCTCAGGCCCGAAGCGCAAAAGCGGGCTGTCCATTTCCATGAGCTTTCGCGCGTTGCGCTCGCCGATCCGGTGGTAGCTCATGGTTTCCACCTCAAGCCCCGGCACGATGACCTTCGCGACGCCGACGCGTCCGTTGCGCGGCGAGCCGTCGAGCGCCAGAACATCGAAGCCCGCCGCTTCAAGGGTCCACCTCGCGTGGCGGCCCCGCTCGCGCGTGTCGGCGAGATCGGCGGTGGGCAGGTCCGCGAAGCGCTTGGAGCCCTTGCGCGCGAAGACGGTGCGGTCGAGATGAGTCTTCAAGGCCGCCGGCTCCATCAGCGCCCATTCGCGCATCGTCTCCAGCGCCCGGCTTTCGCCGCCGACGAGGCTCGGCATAGCGCTTTGGACGAAATCATCGAGAAAGCTCGGCGGCGCGACGGATGCAGCTTCCGCGAGCGGCCCATGCGCATAGGTCTTGCGCACCCGTGCCGAGCAGAATTCCAGAAGCGCCTTGCGAAGAGCCACGTTGCGGTCCGGGTCGCAGGCCTCGCCGCAGGCCGACAGCATGACGGGAACGCGCGGCCCATGCCCTTCCCGGTCGTGGCCGACCACATAGACATTGGCGAGCCCGAACTCGTCGGTCGCATATTTCGGCAGGACCTCGATGCCGAGACCGTCGAGGCGACGCATGAGGTCCAAGGTATCGGGCGCGAGATCGGCTGGGTCGATATCCAGCATCACGCCGGCATCGAGCGCGCGGAACAGAAGCCCGTTTCCGTCGCGCTGAAGGAGTTCCAGGAGGCCGTGGCCGACCGCCCACTCGAAATCCGGGCCGGCTCCGAGGCCATTGGTGATCAGCGGCGTGAAGGGAACGTAGCCCGCCGGCAGTTCGAAATAATCGGTGGCCGCGATGTCCATGGGAACCAGCACCGGCTCGCCGGTCGCAAGTCTGGTCGTCTCCACCCAGGCGAGCGGCGTGTCGTGATCGACGGGCGATCCGGCCGGAAGGCAGAGCGTGAACGGGTCGACGATCCCGCGCTCGCCCCGCTCAAGGCGCAGGTGCCGGTAGCTGCCGACCCATTGCGGCTCGTCCAGTAGCTTCAGCGTCGGCAGGATGGCTTCGGCGATCTCCGCGAAGGCGCCGATCAGGGCCGCGTCGTCGTCCAGCCCGTAGCCATAACCGGAAGGCATATTGCCGGGCATGGCATCCTGGTCTTGGAGAAAGAAGGCCACCTTCCAGGCAGGCACGCCGGTTCGGTCGAGGGATTGCAGCGGGAAGCCGACATAGCGGCCGGCCGGAAGCGCTTCCATGTAGGCTCGAACCGCATCGGGCAGATTTTCCGGAAGGTCGTTCATTTCAGTCAACTCCGAGGCTTGCCGCGAGAAACTACGCCTTTGCCGCCAGATGCTGCACGGATGCGCCCCCGGAAGGTGGCAAATCGTCCGGCACATTTCAGAGCGCCGAAAATTTGCACGTGGCGACTGTTACCCGAAATCCTCGTTGTCCCCTCTTTTTAGGCGACAACAGAACTTCTCCGGCTGCCAGGAACCTTGGCTAACCAACCGTTAGATGTGCATCGGCAAATTGAGGTGATCAATATCGGACGTGCAGGCCATGCTCAGCCAGTTCAGGATCGCGACGAAGGTCGCCGGGATCGCAATCGCCATCAGCCTGATCGGCATCTTGGCTTCGCTCTACGCCGCGAGCGTCATACGGTCGGCGGACAGTGATTATTCCGCAATGATCTCCAACCTGGATCAGGCGACCATCAATCTGGCGCGGACCAATCGAACCCTCAACGCGATGGGATATGCGGTTTATCGTGCCGTCGTCTACGATGGGTCCGAAGCGATTTCGGCCAACGCCACCGCCAAGGAGGCGATCGAGAAGGGCCGTCAGTACCTTCTGGATACCAAGAAGCGCCTCACCGACAACGCCGACCAGCTTGCCGCCATCGAGGCGGGTTTCGAGGTGGTGGCCGGCCACGTCGCATCCGCCGCCGATGCCGGCGCGCGAAACGCCAATGATGCGGCCCTGGACGAAATGAAGATTGCCGATCCCTTGATCGTCAGCCTGTCCCAGAAGATCACGAAGCTGAACGAGGCGCTGATCGCACGCGTCACCCAGCGGTCCGACGAACTCACGGCGCAGTCCTATACGAACCAGTATCTTCTTGTCGGCGGCACGATCGCAGCCGGCCTTCTCGGCCTCGTGGTGGCGTTGTTCGTTTCCGCCAAGGGAATCACCGGCCCCCTCGATCTTCTGCGCTCTCGAATGGTCGAACTGGCGAACGGCAAGCTGGATGTCGACATCACCGGCCAGAATCGCGGCGACGAGATCGGCGCGATGGCAAAAGCCGTTCAGGTGTTCAAGGACGCCGCCAACGCCAACAAGCGCTTGGAACGCGAAGCGATGGAATCACAACGGGAACAAGCGGCCAGCCGCGACCGTCAGACGGCGATCGACACTGCGAAGGCGGAGGATCTGCGCTTCTTCGTCCATGCGGTCGAGGCCGGCTTCGACAAGCTTTCCGCCGGAGATCTCACCGTTCGGATGAACCAGGCCGTGGCGGTGGAGTTCGAGCCGATCCGCGCCAAGTTCAACGCCTCGGTCGGGCAACTCGAAGACACGATCGGCTCGGTGGTGGGCGCGGTCGGCTCGATGCGCGTCGGCCTCAACCAGATCACGGTGGCGGCGGGAGACCTGTCGCAACGCACGGAACAACAAGCGGCGAGCTTGGAGGAAACCGTCGCGGCCCTGTCGGAAGTGATGCGCGGCTTCAACCAGACCGCCGAGAATGCCGACGATGCCCGCGCCGCCGCCTCGGTAGCGCAGAAGGAAGCCGAGAAGGGCGGCGCGGTCGTGTCGCAGGCCGTCGCGGCCATGGCCGAGATCGAGCGATCCTCGAACAAGATCGAGAGCATCATCTCGGTGATCGACGAGATCGCCTTCCAAACCAATCTCCTGGCCTTGAACGCGGGCGTGGAAGCGGCGCGCGCCGGCGAGGCGGGCCGGGGCTTTGCGGTGGTCGCGCAGGAAGTGCGGGGCCTCGCCCAGCGCTCGGCGGAAGCGGCGAAGGAGATCAAGGACCTCATCTCGACCTCGGCGGCCCAGGTCGGACAGGGCGTGGAACTCGTGTCCGCATCCGGTCGCTCGCTGGAAGAAATTCAGGCGCAGGTGGGCGGCGTCGCCACTTCCATCGCGCAGATGGCGCAGGGCGCGCGCGAGCAGGCGGTGAGCATCAAGGAGGTCGCGACGGCGGCCGACCAGATGGATAAGGTCACCCAGCAGAACGCCGCGATGGTGGAGGAAACCACCGCCGCCGCGCAGTCGCTGTCCGGCGAAACGGCGGCGCTGGCGCAACTGACGGAGCGCTTCCGCACCTCCATCGCCGCCAATGCCGCATCATCGAGGACCGGCGCCAGGGCAGCCGCATCGCCCCGCCCTGCCCCGCGCGGCGCTCGCGTTCACGAGATGCGCCAGACCGCGCAGGCCAAGCCCGTCGAGGAGGAATGGGCCGAGTTCTGATACGGCATGAAGGGCGGCGGCCCGGTGGGCACCGCCTTTCAAACCGCGAGCATGGACGAAGCGACCGTTTCCATCCGGACGCGGGCAGTTCGGGCACCCCGCATCAGGCGCATGTTCCCACGGGCACGCAATGATGCTTCTGGTCGCCCGAGGCCTGCGTTTCCAACCAACTGTCGTAGAGAATCCCGTCGTCGTGGCAATGCTGGCCGGCATAGGTAAACCCGCCGGCCCTCGCCGCCGCCTCGCCGGATTCCTCCCGCTTTCCGGTGCCGCCGACCCTGCGCAGCATCGGCAGATAATCGGCCGTGGTGCGGATCAGCGTTTCCTGGACCACGGTCGCGTCGCCGTCGATATAGAAGTTCTCCAAGGGCTCGCCGCGCGCATTGTTGCGCCCCGCATCGCTGCGGCGCTTGATGGCGTCGCTCGGGACCCAGACCACCGGTCCGTCCGGCGTATGGCAGCGGCAAGGCTCCGTCACGCAGACGCACCAGTTCGGCAGAAGCGGAACGTAGCTCATCGCCTTCAACGGATGCTCGCCGGAGAGATCGAGCGCCGAGGCGGCGAACATCCTCGTCCCGACAACCTGCAACCGTTCTCTCGTGGCTTCGCGATAATCCGTCATGCTCAAGCTCCTCGTGAAGCGAGAATAAGCAGGTTGCGTCGATTGGAACCGGTGACTGAACAAGGTCGATCGTGACCTGCTTCGCCTCTTCGCCGTTGCAGGTCAGCTGCATCATGCCCTTGCGGAAGATGATGAGCAAATCGAAAATCGGGGGGCTTTCCGAAAGCTCGTCCCGACATCGCTTGCGCGGGGCTCCACTCGATGCGTGCGAGATGCCGGGCCGCACATCGTCGCCATGCCGCATCCGGCATCTTCACCTTAGGTCAAGGATTGCGTTGCCGGCGATCGAGACGACCGGTAGGCATCGTTCCATTGGGTAGGAGCGCCAGTTCGATGCTCGGCTTTGCCGTCATACTTGTTCTTTATACGCAGGCGACCGACAACTCCCTCGACATCAACGGCACCGTTTATTCCTCGGTGAAGCTGTGCCGCGAGGAAGGCGAGCGGCTCGTCGGCTTGAAGCTTCAATCGAAGCTCGGCAACGGCAAGCCGGTTCGCTCGGTCTGGTATTCCTGCCAGACGGTTCGTGGAAAGGCGGGCGGGCCGAAGCGCCCCGCCCGCCCCTGACGCAACCTCGGGCTCGACCGGCCGCGTCGCTGGTCGGGACCGCGGCTCGCCCGGCGAAGAGTCGAGCGGGACCGAGCGCCTTGCGCGCTTACTGACCAGGGATGATCAACCGGCGCCCGCCGCGGACGTTTGACGGCCGATAATAGCCACCGCGAGTGCCGAACTCGCGATCGGTCCGGTAGATATCCGGGCGATGGCTGCGGGCAAAGCGGGGCGAATCGAAACGCCCGACGACATCCGGCCCCCGGCGCGGTCCCGGTCCGCGATAATAGCCGGGACGATCGTCGAACCGATACCGACGATCGAAGCGTTGATACCGGTCTCGCCGGTCGTAGCGAGTGACCCGGTCATAGCGTGGATACCGACGGAAATCGCGCGTGTCGTCCACATATGTTCCGTAGCGATAACTCGGCCCGTAGTCACGGTAGGGACCGGTTTCCACGCAGCCCGCACAGATCAAGCCGGCCAGCGCGATCACCGCCATGCGGATAAACGAATCCTTCGGCATTTTCATCTCCTCCTCATCGAAGGAAGATGGAACACGGAACGAAGAAGGACACTGTGCGGGGCCCCGACATGGTGAGCCGAACCTTGAACCGATCGGCTGTTTTTTTGGCGTTGATGGAGGCCCCGAAAGGCACAGGCAGGGCGATCCTGACATCCTCGTCGCGGGCAAGCATTAGCCATGGGAAAAGGGAGACAACCAAGACCCGCTATCGGGTTGCAAGGTTGCAGTGAGAATTGCGGTGCAACTCTGCAGATCTAGACCTTGTTGACTATGATTATTAGCCATGCTAGCGAGTAATGGCGCCGCCGTACTTCAACTCAAAACAACCAAGGCGGCAACCGAGACCACGCCGTTTTCAGTAGAGCGGTTCTTTATAGACGGGGACACCGACCGCTTTCTCTAAAACGCCCGTGGTACATTTCCTGAAAAATTCGAATGCTTTGGACATCCGCTGGATGTCGATGCGTTCGCATGAAGGTTCGGAACGGTAAGTATTGAGTCCGATCGCCGAATCCATTCGATCTGAGGGGATCATTGGATGGCAAAATACACAGCGACGCGTGCCGACGACCTGACGGACACGATGGGTGTCGCGACACATATCGACTATACGGATGGTGGCTATGCCAACATCGGTCAGAGCCTGAAGGCTCTGAAATATCTCGGGGTGGATCATCTTCGTGATGCCTCGCCGAACCCGGTATCGGACCCCTCCGGCCAGGGACATCTTGGGGACGCGGCCGCGGCCGGAATGAAGTTCGTCTTCATCGCCCAAGGCAATGTCGATCCCGCAACCGTGGTTTCGCGCCTTCACGCCTTCGAGGCGGCGCATCCGGGCGCTATCGCCGGGATCGAGGGGCCGAACGAGGTCAACAACTGGCCCGTGACCTATCACGGCCTGTCAGGCACGGCGGGCGCGCAGGCTTACCAGAAGGACCTCTTCGCAGCCGTCAACGCCGATCAGCTCCTGAAGAACGTTCCGGTTCTGGGTTTCACGGATTACCCCGTGCATGCTTCCGACTCGGACTGGAACAACACCCATCCCTATCCGAAGAACGGTTCGCAGCCCTGGGCCGATATCGCCAACAATAAGGCAGCTCAGGACGCCGTCGATCCGGGCAAGCCCTTCGCGATCACCGAGGTCGGCTACCATACCTCGCTGACCGCCGACACGGCGGGCGGATGGGAAGGCGTCGATGAGACGGTGCAGGCCAAGCTGCTTCTCAACACCTACATGGACGCGGCCCTGCAAGGATCGAAGGGAACCTATCTCTACCAGTTGCTGGACGCCTATCCCGATCCCAGCAACAACAATCAGGAAACGCATTTCGGGCTGTTCCGCCTGGACTATTCGCCCAAGCCCGCCGCGACCGCGATCCACAACCTCACCAGCATCCTCGACGACAGCGGCGGGAGCGCTTCGAGCTTCCAGGCGGGAAGCCTCGACTACAGCCTTTCCGGCCTGCCGGCCGACGGCCACAGCTACCTGACGCAGAAGTCGGACGGCAGCTTCCAGATCATCGCCTGGGCCGAACCGGACATCTGGAACGAGCAGACCGACACGGCCATCGCCGCCCCCACCAGCTCCACCACGATCTCGCTCGGCCAAAAGTTCGCGACGGCGCAGATCTTCGATCCGATGAAGGGCGAGGCGGCGATCCAGACGCTCCACGACGTTTCGTCGGTGACGATCTCGCTCACCGATCATCCGCTGATCGTGCAGCTTTCGGGTGCCGGCGACACGACGACACCCGTCACGCCCACACCCACGCCTCCGACCACGTCCCCCACCCAGCCCACGACACCCGCCGTGCCGGGCGCCATCAACGGGGGAACCGGCAACGACCACCTCCAGGGGACAGTGGGCAGCGACGTCATCAACGGCTTCGACGGCAACGACAGCCTTTATGGCGGCAACGGCAACGATCAACTGAACGGTGGAAACGGCAACGACCTCCTTCACGGCGGTTCGGGCAACGACATCATGACGGGCGGGGCCGGCAACGACACCTATATCGTCCACGATGTCGGCGATAAGGTCGTGGAAGCGGCCAACGGGGGCACCGACTTCGTCCGAAGCGGCGTCACCTACACGCTGCCGGACCATGTGGAGCGGCTGGAACTCATCTATTCCGGCAATACCAACGGCTTCGGCAACGCCGCCGACAACCGTCTGGACGGCAATAGCGGCAATAACGAGCTACATGGCGGGGCGGGAGCCGACATCCTGCAGGGCGGGCTCGGCAACGACCGGCTTTGGGGCGATGCGGGCCAGGACACGTTCGTGTTCTCCACCAAGCCGGGCACCGGCAATGTCGACACGATCGTCGACTTTTCCGTGGCGGACGACACGATCCAGCTCGCCCGCAGCGCTTTCAACGCATTCAAGGGAACCGGCGCGCTCCAGGCCGATGCGTTCTATGCCGGCAACACCAATGCGGCCCACGACGCGTCGGACCGGGTGATCTACAACGCGAAGACGGGCGACCTCTTCTACGATGCCGATGGCACGGGCGCGGGCAAGGCGGTGCAGTTCGCCCATCTCGATCCCGGCCTGCACCTCACCGCCAGCGATTTCTGGATCATCTGACGGGAAGCGCCTCTACGAGAATCGAGGGAGCGGGCCAAAAGCCCGCTCCCTTTTTTCATTGCAGCTTCAGGAGCTCGTCCAGCGACTTCTTGGCGTCGCCATAGAGCATCCGCGTGTTCTCCTTATAGAACAGCGGGTTCTCGATGCCGGAATAGCCGGTGCCCTGGCCGCGCTTCGAGACGAACACCTGTTTGGCCTTCCACACCTCGATCACCGGCATGCCGGCGATGGGCGAGTTCGGGTCTTCCTCGGCCGCCGGATTGACGATGTCGTTGGAGCCCACGACGATGGCGACATCGGTCTGCGGCAGGTCCCCGTTGATCTCCTCCATTTCCAGGACGATGTCGTAGGGAACCTTGGCTTCGGCCAGAAGCACGTTCATGTGCCCCGGCAGGCGGCCGGCGACGGGGTGGATCGCGAAGCGCACGGTCTTGCCCTTGGCGCGCAAGCGGCGCGTCAGTTCCGAGATCGAGCCCTGCGCCTGTGCCACCGCCATGCCGTAGCCCGGCACGATGACGATGGAATCCGCCTCGTCCAGCGCCTGCGCCACGCCTTCGACGTCGATCGCCACCTGTTCGCCGGTAATCTCCTGCGCCGGCCCCGTCGTGCCGCCCCAGCCGCCGAGGATCACGGACACGAAGTTGCGGTTCATCGCCCGGCACATGATGTAGGACAGGATCGCGCCGGAAGAGCCGACAAGCGCGCCCGTCACGATCAGGAGGTCGTTCGACAGGGTGAAGCCGATCGCCGCCGCCGCCCAGCCCGAATAGCTGTTCAGCATGGACACGACGACGGGCATGTCAGCCCCGCCGATCGCCATGATGAGGTGCCAGCCGAGCGCGCCGGCGAGGATCGCGACGAGGATCAGCGTCCAGATGCCCGCGCCGTTGAAGTAAAGAAGCCCGAGGATCAGCGCGACCGCGACGCCGGCAAGGTTGATCGCGTGGCGGTTCGGCAGGACGAGAGGCTTGGAATCGATCCGCCCCGCCAGCTTGCCATAGGCCACCACGGAGCCGGTGAAGGTCACCGCGCCGATGAAGACGCCGAGAAACACCTCGACCCGCATGATGGCGAGTTCCACCGGCATCTTGAGAGCGAGGGTCGCGGCGAAGCCGGTGAGAAGCTCGCCCGTGCCGGCGGCCACCGCATGAGCGACGTGCGCCGCCTCGATATCGGCGTTGAAGCCGATGAACACGGCGGCGAGCCCCACGAAGGAATGGAGCGCGGCGACGAGTTCGGGCATCTGCGTCATCTGCACGCGGCCAGCGAGCCAGCCGCCCGCGAGGCCGCCGAGAACGATCAGCGGCACGACCAGCCAGAGCGCGCCGACCGACGGGCCGGTGATCGTGGCGAACACCGCCAGCGCCATGCCGACGATGCCGTACCAGACGGCGCGCTTGGCGCTTTCCTGGTTGGACAGGCCGCCGAGCGACAGGATGAAGAGGATGGCGGCGACGATATAGGATGCGCCGACGAGACCTTGGCTCATGTGATCTCCCCCTTCAGCTCTTCTGGAACATCTTCAGCATCCGGCGCGTCACCATGAACCCGCCGAAGATGTTGACCGATGCCATGAGGATGGCGAGACCGGCCAAAAACGAGACCAGCCAGCCGGACGTGCCGACCTGAAGGAGCGCGCCGAGGATGATGATGGAGGACACTGCGTTGGTGACGGCCATCAGCGGCGTATGGAGCGCGTGGGAGACGTTCCAGATGACGTGGTAGCCGACGAAGCAGGACAGGGCGAAGACCACGAAATGCTGAAGGAAGCTCGGCGGGGCCGTGAGGCCGACGAGCATCAGGAGCACCGCCCCCGCCGCGAGCAGCATCACCTGCCGCTGGCCGGCCTTCTTGGCCGCGACCGCCTCGCGCAGGGCCTTCTCGCCGGCCGTTTCTTCGACCGCCTTCTTCGCGGGCTGCTTGGCGATGGCCTGGATCTTGGGCGGCGGCGGCGGATAGGTGATCGCGCTCTCGTGCGTCACGGTGGCGCCGCGAATGACGTCGTCCTCCATGTTGACCACCGGCACGCCGTCCTTTTTCGGCGTCAGGTCGTCCATCATGTGGCGGATATTGGTGGCGTAGAGGGAGGAGGCCTGCGTCGCCATGCGGCTCGGATAATCGGTATAGCCGATGATCTTCACCCCGTTCGGCGTTTCCACCGCCTCGTCGGGAACCGTCAGGTCGCAATTGCCGCCGCGCTCGGCGGCCAGATCCACCACGACGGAGCCGGGCTTCATCAGGGCCACCATGTCGGCGAGCCAGAGTTTCGGCGCGTCGCGGCCGGGAATGAGGGCCGTGGTGATCACGATATCGACCTCCGGCGCCTGGGCGCGGAAGAGTTCGAGCTGCTTGGCGCGGAACTCAGGTGAGGACGGCGCGGCATAGCCGCCCGTCGCCGCGCCGTCGGCGACACCTGCGAAATCGAGGAACAGGAACTCGGCGCCCATGGACTGGATTTGCTCGGCGACTTCGGGCCGAACGTCGAAGGCGCGCACCTGTGCACCGAGCGACTGCGCCGCGCCGATGGCGGCAAGGCCCGCGACGCCCGCGCCGATCACGAGGACCTTGGCCGGCGGCACCTTGCCGGCCGCCGTGATCTGGCCGGTGAAGAAGCGGCCGAAATGGTTGCCGGCCTCGATCACCGCGCGATAACCGGCGATGTTGGCCATGGAGGAAAGCGCGTCCATTTTCTGGGCGCGGCTGATGCGCGGCACCATGTCCATGGCGAGCGCGGTGACGCCCTTTTCGCGAAGGCTTTCCAGAAGCTCCCCGTTCTGCGCGGGGTACAGGAAGGAAATCAGGATCTGCCCCGAGCGCGTCTTCTCGACCTCGCCAGGCTCCGGCGCGCG
This sequence comes from Aureimonas psammosilenae, assembly GCF_009176975.1. Lineage (GTDB taxonomy): Bacteria > Pseudomonadota > Alphaproteobacteria > Rhizobiales > Rhizobiaceae > Plantimonas > Plantimonas psammosilenae. The sequence goes on along the minus strand of NZ_WEZG01000009.1, from coordinate 176,195 downwards.
GACCTTGGCGACGATGTCGGCTTCGCGCCAAAGGGCATCGGCATCGGCGACGACGCGGGCACCGGCCTCTGCATAAACCTCGTCCGAAAAGCGCGCGGCCGCCCCGGCCCCGGTCTCCACCAGACATTCATAACCGAGCTTACGCAGCCGGCCGACACTTTCGGGCGTGAGAGCGACGCGCCGCTCTTCGGGCCTCGTTTCCTTGGGAACGCCGAACTTCATCATGCCCCGCCCGGTTCCTTCACGCCCATCCCCTTCATGACCTTCTCTCCCGTTCCTTCGAGCGAACCGGATTCGCACGATTGCGCGTTTCCTTTAGGAGAGCAAGCAAGCGCCGGGAAGGCCGGGGACCGGTCGAAACGTCATTCGGCCGGAACCGGCGCATCGGCGGCGGGGGCATCGCCGCCTTTGGGCTGTCGGCGCGTCAGAAGCCTGCGGATCAGAACAAAGAAGAACGGCACGTAGAAGATCGCGAGGACCGTCGCGGTCATCATGCCGCCGATCACCGCCGTGCCGATGGCAACGCGGCTTTGGGCACCTGCGCCCGTCGAAATGGCGAGCGGCAGAACACCGAAGATGAACGCCAGACTGGTCATCAGAATCGGCCTCAAGCGCAACTGCGCCGCTTCCAGGGCCGCGTCATAAGCGGACTTGCCCTCCCGCTCGGCGCGCTCGGCAAATTCAACGATCAGAATGGCGTTCTTGGCCGACAGGCCGATGGTCGTCAAAAGGCCGATCTGGAAATAAACATCGTTTTCCAGCCCCCGCAGCGTCACCGCGATCACCGCGCCGACAATGCCGAGCGGAATCACCAGCATCACCGAGAACGGGATCGACCAGCTTTCATAAAGGGCGGCGAGGCACAGGAACACGACGAGAAGCGATAAGGCGTAGAGCAGCGGCGCTTGGCCCGCGGACAAGCGCTCCTGATAGGACAGGCTGCTCCAGGCGACGGAGGTGCCTTGCAGCTTCCCCGACAGTTCCCCCATCTTTTCCATGGCTTGGCCGGACGAGAAGCCCTCGGCGGCCTGACCCTGGATCTCGAAGGACGGAAAGCCGTTGAAGCGCGTCAGCGTGGTCGGCGCCTGTCCCCATTCCACCGTGGCGAAGGAGGAGAAAGGCGCCATCTGCCCGCTGGACGTGCGCACATACCAACCGGCGAGGTCCTCCGCCGCGCCGCGAAAGGCCGCCTCGCCCTGGACGTAAACCCGCTTGACGCGGCCCCGGTCCACGAAGTCGTTGACGTAAACGCCGCCCCAGGCCGCGCTGAGCGTCGCGTCGACATCGGCCTGATCGATCCCGAGCGCGCCGACCTTCTCGTCATCGATCCGCACCTGAAGCGTCGGCACGTCCTCCAGTCCGTTGGGGCGCACGCGCGTCAGCATGGGGTCGCTGGAGGCGGCTCCCAGAAGCTCGTCGCGCAGCGCCTTGAACTCGGCGCGGCCGAGTTCGCCGGTGTTCTGGAGCTGCATGGTGAAGCCGTTGGACTGGCCGAGCCCCTGCACGGATGGAGGCGTCAGGGCGAAGAACTGCACGTCGCGCAGCGCCCCTCCGACATCACGCGTCGCCCGCCGGGTGATGGAGGCGGCGGTGTTCTCCTCCCCTTCCCGCTCGTCCCACGGTTTGAACTGGACGAAGCCCTGGCCAACATTCTGCCCCGAGCCGGAAAAGCGAAAACCCGAGATCGTGAAGAGGCCGTCGACATTGGCTTCTTCCGGTCCGAGGAAGTGATCCTCGATCCCTTGCGCCGCCGCAACCGTGCGGGTCTGCGTCGCGCCGGGCGGCAGGGTGTATTGCACGATGCCGAAGCCTTGGTCCTCCACCGGCAGGAAGCCGCCGGGAAGCTGAAGAAACAGGAACACGAGCCCCGCCACCGCCCCGCAAAAAACCAGAAGCGCCAGCCAGATGCGGCGAAGTGCGAAGCGGACGCCGGCAAGGTAGCCGCTTTGCACCTTGGCATAGCCGCGATCGAAAAGGCGGGCAGCCGAGCGAAACAAACCGCCGGTGAAGCGTCGCGGCTTTTCCGAGGCCGAGCGGCGCTTCAGCATGGTGGCCGTCAATGCCGGCGTCAGAACAAGCGCCACCACCACGGACAAGGCCATCGCCGAGATCACCGTCACGGAGAACTGGCGATAGATGACGCCGGTGGAGCCGCCGAAAAAGGCCATCGGCAGAAACACGGCGGACAGAACCAGCGCGATGGCGATCAGCGCCGTCTGGATCTCGCCCATGGATTTCAGCGTCGCTTCGCGGGGCGAAAGGTCCGGCTCCTCCTCCATGACGCGCTCGACATTTTCCACCACCACGATGGCGTCGTCCACGAGAAGGCCGATCGACAGGACGAGGCCGAAGAGGGTCAGCGTGTTGATGGAATAACCGAGCGCCGCCAGAATGCCGAAGGTGCCGAGCACCACCACCGGCACCGCGATCGTCGGGATCAGGGTCGCGCGCCAGTTCTGCAGGAACACGAACATCACGACGACGACCAGCACGATCGCCTCGATCAGCGTCTTCACCACCTCCTCGATCGACAAGCGGATAAAGGCGGTGGAATCGCGCGGATAAGCGACGCGGTAGCCGTCCGGCATCGCCTCGGCCTGCCCGTCGATGAGTTCCTTCACGGCTTCCGCCGTTTCCAGGGCGTCGGCGCCGGGCGCGAGCTGCACGGCGATGCCGGCGGCGGGATGCCGGTTGAAGCGGGTGAAGCGGGTATAGCTTTCCTTGCCGAGTTCCACCCGCGCGACATCCTCCAGAAGAACGCGCGCGCCGCTCGTCTGCGTCTTCACCACGATGCGCCGGAACTCGTCGGGCGTCGTCAGCCGCGAGCGGGCGGTGACGATGGCATTCAGCATCTGGTTCGAGGGGGAAGGCTGGGCGCCGATCTGGCCGGCGGCGACCTGCGCGTTCTGCGCTTCGATCGCGGCGATCACGTCGGAAGGCACGAGGCCGTAGGAAAACAGCCGGCCCGGATCGAGCCAGATGCGCATGGCATATTGCGCGCCGAAGAGATTGGTGTCGCCGACGCCGGGCGTGCGGCCGATGCGCTCCTGCAGCTTGGAGGCGATGTAGTCGGCGACATCGCCGTCGGTGGCGCGGTCGGTTTCGTCGTAGACCGCGGCGACGAGCAGGAAGTCGCTGTTGGACTTGGTGACGGTGAGCCCCTGTTGCTGCACCTGTTGCGGCAGGCGTGACACGGCCTGCTGCACCCGGTTCTGCACCTGGACCTGCGCGATGTCCGGGTCGGTTCCCTGCTCGAAGGTCACGCGGATGGTGACGAGGCCTTCGGCGCTGGAGGTCGAGTCGAAATAGATCAGCCCGTCGAGACCGGTGAGCTGCTGCTCGATCACCTGCGTCACGCTGGATTCCAGCGTTTCGGCCGACGCGCCGGTATAGGTCGCGCGGATATTGACCTGGGGCGGGGCGACGTCGGGATATTGCTCGATCGGCAGGGTCAGGATCGCCCCCACGCCCGCCAGCATGATCACGATGGAGATGACCCAGGCGAAGATCGGGCGGGAAACGAAGATCCGGCTGATCACAGCGTCGCCCCCTCCGAGGATTGGGCGACGGGCGTTTCCTGTTGCCCGAGTTCCGGCCCGGAAGCGGGAACGGGTTTGACGCTGGAGCCGGGTTTGGCCTTGTTCGCGCCTTCGACGATCAGCCGGTCGCCGGCTTCCAGGCCCTTTGTCACCAGCCAGCGGTTGCCGACGGCGCGCTCGATCTCGACGGTTCGTCGCTCGACCTTGTCGCCGTCGATGACCACGAGCGCGCTCGCTTCGCCGTTCGGATTGCGCGTCACGCCCTGCTGCGGCACGAGAACGGCATCGCGGGCCTTGGCCTGCGAAAGAACGGCGCGAACGTACATGCCCGGCAGAAGCAGGCCGTCCGGGTTCGGGAAGTGGGCGCGCAGCGTCACCGTGCCGGTGTCGGGCGCGACGGTGACTTCCGTGAACTGCAGCTCTCCCGTCAGCGGGTAATCGCTGCCGTCTTCGAGCTTCAACCGCACGTCGGCGCTGTCGGCCGCCGTTTCGCCTTCCGACAGGGCGCGGCGCAGCCGGATGAGCGAAGCGGAAGACTGCTGGATGTCGACGAAGATCGGGTCGAGCCGCTGGATGGTGGCAAGCGGCTCGGCCTGTCCCGCCGCGACGAGCGTTCCCGTGGTGAAGAGCGAGCGGCCGATGCGGCCGGAAATCGGCGCGGTCACGCGGGCATAGCGCAGATTGATCTCGGCCGTGCGCAGCCTCGCCTCGGCCTGTGCCTGAGCGGCGGAAGCCGATGTCGCCACGGCGTCGGCATCGGTGAAGGACTGAGCGCTCGTCACGCCCTGCTGCGCCAAGGGACGCAGGCGCTCGGCCTGGATGCGCGCCCGCTCGGCGACGGCCTTCGCATTGGCGACATTGGCGGTTTCCTCCGCCACGGCCGCTTCGAAAAGGCCCGGATCGATCTGGTAGAGGACCTCCCCTTGCGCGACCTCCGCCCCTTCCTCGAACAAGCGCTGCTGCACGAGCCCGGACACCTGCGGGCGCACTTCCGAGGTTTCGAAGGCCGCCGTGCGTCCGGCATATTCGCTGGTCAGCGACACGTTCTCGGTTCGAACCGTGACGATGCCGACCTCCGCCGGCTGGGGCGGAGCCGCTTGGCCCTCCTGCGCTTCCCCGGTGCAGCCGGCAAGGCCGAGCGACACGCTGAAGAACAGCACGACCCGCCAGCCAAGGCGTGGCTGCCGCAGGGTCTCGGCGCGGTGGATCATACCGGGCAGCCTCTTTCGGATATCGAGAAAACGAGGGTTGAAACGAAGTCTTTGCGCCGCAACAATCTTCTGGACGTGGAATATGGTCTGCGACGGGACGCCGGCCATCGTCTCCCGAACTGTTGAACTGCGACCAGCGGACGCTGGGACCTTGCCTTGGCCAGAAGAGATTCGAACCGGCAGGAGCTTTCGTACGGAAACGGGGACCGAGAACCGCCAGCCGCAGATTTCGACGCCGGCTACATCTTTAATTTCCGGACAAAACGTCCCGAAATCGCTCAGAATCCGACGCAATTCGCCCGGTCGGTGTTTCGTCCATTGACGCGATGGCGTCACTGCGCACATCTTGACTCGAAAAGGCTTCGCATAGATGCGGAACCGGAGATCGGGTGGAGGCCGGCGATTGAAGGCCTTTGCCGCCAGCCATATTCATTGACCTAAAAATTTTTCCCTTTCTGGCCGAACCTCGAAACGGTGCGGCCCGTTCGGGACCTTCGAAGGCTCGTCCACCCGGACGCGACGAACGAGGGTGGCATGGCCACGAACCGCGGCGAAAACGGCGATCGCGACAGCCTGCGGGCGCCGGGCTATTGGAGCCGGGTGCTGCGCGCAATGGCGGCGGTGGTTTCGATCAAGCTGGCGTTTCGGATCGTTCTCGCCGCAATGATCGGGCTCGTTCTTCTTTTCCTCGGCTGGCAGGCCGGCTGAAGCGCTTTCACGGGGCGCTCGAAGCAAATCCTCCCTTCACCACGGTCCCGCGATCGAATACAGCCAAGAACCCGTCCGATGCATTTCGGGCGCTTCAAGGGCTGGAGCGAAGCGAGCCGAGGTGTTGGACATAACGTATGCCGGGCGGGAGCGGTCGTGAACCGTTATCGGCAGATCATCGAAAGCATCACCGGGCTGGCAATCATCGCCACCGACCGGGACGGCATCCTCACCGACTGGAATACCGGCGCCGAGCACATTCTCGGCTGGACGGCCGCGGAGATGCTCGGCCGGAGCGGCGACATCATCTTCACGCCCGAGGACCGCGAGAACGGGCAGCTCCAAACGGAGATGGGCACCGCCCTCGCCGGCGGCCACAGGATCGACGAAGGCTGGTACATGCGAGCCGACGGGACCCGCTTCTGGGCGCTCGGCGAAACGATGCCGCTTCGCGACGACGGCGGCGGGCATGTCGGCTTCGTGAAGACCCTGCGCGATCGAACCGAGCAGCATCTTTCCGGCATCCGGCTGGACGAACTGGCCGACCAGCTTCGCCAAGCGCAGGAAGCGGGCGGCGTCGGCCTTTTCACCATCGACGTTCCCACCGGCATGATCAGCGCGACGCCGGAATTCTCCAGGCTCTACGGCCTCGATCACCGGGACATCCGGCCCGCCGCCGAATTCGAAGCGCGGGTTCTGCCGGAAGACCGGACGCTCGCTTCCAGCAATTCCACGCGCCTTTCCGGGGCGGCGCCGAGAGACGCCGTTTATCGCATCCGCAAGGCCGACAACGGAGAGCTTCGGCAAATCGAGCGCCGGGGCGAGTTCCTGTATGCAGAGGACGGCCGGCCGGTCCGCTTCAACGGCATCGCCCGCGACGTGACCGACGAGGTCGCGGCCGAGGACGCCCTTCGCGAAAGCGAGGACCGCTACCGCGCCTTGTTCGAAGCGGTGGACGACGGCTTCTGCATCATCGAGTTCATCGACGGGCCGCACGGCCCTTTGAGCGACTACGTCCATGTCGAGGCCAATCCCGGCTACGAACGCCATACCGGCATCACGGATATCGTGGGCATGAAGGTGCGGGATCTCGCGCCGACGGAGGCGGACGGCTGGGTGGAGCTTTATGGCGGCGTCCTGGCCACCGGCACCCCGATCCGCTTCGAGCGCGATTTCGTGACGGTCGGGCGCACCATCGAGGTGTCCGCCGCGCGCATCGAGCCGGCCGCCCGGCGGCAAGTTTCGGTGCTGTTTCGCGACATCACCGGGCGGCGAAGGGCGGAAGCGCGCCTGCGCGAAAGCGAGGAACGTCTCCGTCTGGCGGTCGAGGTCGGCGATGTCGGCGTCTTCGACCTGAATCTCGACACGGAAGAACTGATCCTGGACGACCGGGTGCGCGCCGCCTTCGGCGTGGGGGAAGATCGCCCCGTGACCCATGCCGAGAAGAAGGCCGCCGTGCATCCCGAGGACAGGCCGGCCTATGACGCCGCCTATGCGGATGTGATGGCGGGTGGCAGGTTCGACCTCCAGTTCCGGGTTATCGGCATCGACGACGGTGCCGAGCGCGTGGTGGCGGTGCGCGGACAGGTCGCCGAAAGTCGCAGCGGCGAGCGCAATCTCGTGGGTGCCGTGCGCGACGTGACGAGCGCGGTCGAGGCGGACCACCAGCGCCTGCTTCTTGCCGGCGAACTGGCGCATCGCCTGAAGAACAACCTCGCGCTGGTGTCCTCCATCGTGGCGCAGACCCTGCGCAACGCCCCGGACGTCGCCTCGGCCCGGCAAGTCCTGAGCGAGCGCATTCAGGCGCTCGCCAAAGCCCATGACGTCCTGATGACCGGCCACCGGGACGCCGCCACGATCGCCGACATCGTTCGCTCCGCCTCGGCCATCCACGACGAGGGCGGCCGGGTGGAAAGCGACGGCCCCGCCTTGACGCTCGGGCCGAAGGCCTCCCTCGCCTTGTCGCTGATCGTCCACGAGCTTTCCACCAACGCGGTGAAATACGGCGCGCTTTCGGTGCCCGAAGGGCGCATCCACGTCGGTTGGCAAAGGCGGTTCGATCCTTTGGCGGCCGGTTCCGAACTCGTGTTCGAATGGCGCGAATCCGGGGGACCGCCGGTCGCGCCGCCGACCCGCCGCAGCTTCGGCACGAGATTGATCGAGATGGGCCTGACCGGGGCCTCGGCTGGATCGTGCGAGCTGGTTTATGCGCCGGACGGCCTCGTCTGCCGCCTGACCGCGCCGCTCGCCGATCTGCGTTCCTGATTGCTGCACGTCCTTTCCATCACCGCCCCCACCTTCGGGCTCATGCTCGTCGGCTTTGCTGCCGCGCGGCTGCGGCTGTTCGACGAAACCGTCGCCGATGGGCTCGCGGCCTATGTCTACACGCTGGCGATTCCCTGCCTTCTGATGCGCACGATCCTGCATTCGCAGATGCCGGACGCGCAGCCCTGGGGTTACTGGATCTCCTATTTCGCCGGGGTGGCCGTCGCATGGGCCCTGGCGATGCTGGCGGCGAGGAAAGCCTTCGGCAGAAGCCGGCGCGAGGCGGTGATCTTCGGCTTCTCCGCCGGTCAGGCCAACACCGCGATGGTGGGCGTGCCCTTGATCCTCGAAGCCGTCGGCCCTGATGCCGCGACGCCCCTGGCGCTGCTTCTGGCGATCCACCTGCCCTCCATGACGGTGGTGGTCACGCTGCTTCTGGAGGGATCGGGCGAACAGGGCATGGCGCATGCCCGGCGGCGCATCCTCAAGATGCTGACCACCCATCCGATCCTGATCGGCATCTATATCGGGCTCGCCTTGCGCGCGCTCGGTCTCGACACGAGCGGACCTCTCGACCATCTGGTGGACCCGATCGCCGCGTCCGCCGCCCCTTGCGCCCTGATCGGCATGGGTCTGGCGCTCGCCCGCCACGGCATCGGCGGCGAATGGCGCGCCGCCGCGCTCATCAGCACCCTGAAGCTCGCGATCCACCCGGCCGTGGTCTTCGTTCTCGTGACTTTCGTCTTCACGATGCCGCCGGCCTGGGCCGCCGTCTGCGTGCTTTTCGCAAGCTGCCCCTGCGGCGTGAACGCTTACCTGATCGCGGCGCGCGAAGGGGTGGGCGCGAGCGCGGCTTCCGCCGCCGTATCCTTGTCCACGGTTCTGGCCGCCCTCACCGTTTCCTTCTGGCTGATCCTCGTCACGCCCTGAGCCCCGCGCGAACGGACCGATGGACGCATCGCCGGCGCAAGGGGAACCGTCGACCGGCTCCGAGCCTTGGCAGGTCTTGAGGAGACCCGACATGCATCTCATCCGCAGGCCGCTGACCGAGCAGACGATCGTGATCACCGGCGCGAGTTCCGGCATCGGCCTCGTCACCGCGAAGATGGCGGCGAGGAAAGGCGCGCGCGTCGTTTTGGCGAGCCGCGACGAACCAGCCCTCGGGACAATCGTGCGGGAGATCGAAGCGGCAGGCGGTCGTGCGTCCTTCGTCGTGGCCGATGTCTCGCGCGAGGAGGATGTCCACCGCCTCGTGGAGACCACGGTCGAGCGCTTCGGCGCCTTCCACACCTTCGTCAACAATGCCGGCACGGCGGTTTATTCGGAACTCACCGAACTGCCCCTCGACGAGCACCGGCGCATCTTCGAAACGAACTACTGGGGCACCGTTCACGGCTCGCTGGCGGCAGTGGCGCATTTCCGCAAACAGGACGGCGGCGGAACGCTCGTCAATGTCGGGTCGGTGAATTCCGATGTCGCGATCCCTTACTTGAGCGCCTATGCCGCTTCCAAGCATGCGGTGAAGGGGTTTACCAACGCGCTGCGCATGGAGCTCCTGCACGGTCGCGCACCGGTTCAGGTGACGCTGATCAAGCCATCCGGCATCGCCACGCCCTTTCCTCAGCACGCCAAGAGCCGGCTCGGGCGGGAGCCGCGCGTCGTGCCTCCGCTTTATGCGCCCGAACTCGTCGCCGACGCGATCCTCCACGCGGCCGTTTATCCGGTGCGCGACATCACCGTCGGCGGCGCGGGCCGCGCGATCGCGCTTGCTTCCTCGCTTTTGCCGAACGTCATGGACCGCGTTCTGGCGGTCGGCGTCCCAGCGGTCTCCGTCGAGCCGCGACGCCCGACGCCCGGCGACGATCTCAACTCCCCGAACGGCGATGGCGCCGAGCACTGGCCGGGCGGTCGCGGACTCACCTTCAGCCCCTACACGGAAGCGCAGAAATACCCGCCCTCCTCCGTCGCCTTCAGCTTACTTGGCCTCGGCGTCATGGCCGCCAATGCCGTTCTGCGACGCAAGGCTCGGCCTTGACGACGTTCCAACGCTAGGCGCGAAGGCGAGAGTCGGCTAATGATCGGCAAGGGTGGAAGCCGCGCATCGTCGCGGAGCACTGACGGTTGCGAGGATCGGTGAACAACGAGAACCGTCGGCGGATCGAAGGGGAAGTGAAGCTGCAGAAGGGCGGCAGCTCGGACCCGTTCGCCTCCGCCGTGCGCACTACGCGCATGCCCATGGTGATCACCGATCCCAAACAGAACGACAACCCGATCGTCTTCTGCAACGACGCTTTCGTGCGCCTCACCGGTTATTCGCGCGAGGAGATCCTCGGGCGCAACTGCCGCTTCCTGCAAGGACCGGCGACGCGCGAAATGGATGTCGCCAGGGTGCGCGAAGCGGTGGAGGCAAGGGAATCGATCCAGGTCGATCTCCTGAACTATCGCAAGGACGGCACGACCTTCTGGAACGCGCTTTTGATGTCGCCGGTCTTCGACGGCGACGATCTCATCTATTTCTTCGCCTCCCAGCTCGATGTCAGCGACCGCAAGCGCGCCGAGGAGCACCGCTTCCTTCTCAACCGCGAGCTGGACCACCGCGTGAAGAACACGCTGGCGACGGTGCAGACCGTGGTGCTCCAGACGCTGAAGGATTCCTCCGTGCCCCGCGAGGTGGCGAGCGCCGTGTCGGGCCGGCTTCAGGCGCTGGCGCGCAGCCACGACGTTCTGACGGCGGAAGCCTGGGCGAGCGCCCTTTTGAAGGACGTGGTGCAGGGCGCGTTGGAGCCCGTTCACGCGCGGCTCGGGACCCGCATCAGCGTCGAAGGCCCGCCGGTGCGGTTGAAGCCGCGCATCGCCACCATGCTGTCGCTCGCCGTGCACGAACTCGGCGCCAATGCGCAGCGCTATGGCAGCCTGTCGAACGGCGTCGGCACCGTTCATGTCGGCTGGAGCGTCGAGAACGGACGCCTTTCGCTCGAATGGCGCGAAACGGACGGACCGCCGGTCGCCGAGCCTTCCTCGCGCGGCTACGGCACCCGCGTCGTGGAACGGGTGCTCGCGGCCGAGTTCGGCGGCAAGGCCTCCATCGACTTCGCGCCGGGCGGCATCGTCTTCAGCCTCGACGCGCCCGTGGAAGGCCTCGCCAACGAGGCGACGGCCTGGAAAACGGCCTGAAGGGCGTGAGAGGCTGTGTGAGAAGTCCCCGGCGGAGGGACGACGAGGAATTTTTCGTTGTCCGGAAGGAGCCGAACGCAGTCGATGCCGGCGGCATCGGCGAGGATCGGTGACGATGCGGCGGCGGAAAAGACCCGTCGAACCGACCTGGGGACTTCTCAGACAGCCTCTTAGTCCTCGGCGTGGGAGTCTTCGCCAGAGCCGCCCCCGAGAACGGCGCTGAGATTGGCGACCATCAGCTCGACATTCTCCCGGCTCGCCTCGATCTCGAACACTTCGGCCGCATCGTCGACGATATGGATGACGAAGCCGTCCTCCGTTTCCTCCGCCGCGATGCCGGCCATCGTTCTGCGCTGCGCCATTCCTGTTCCCTCCTGTCGTTCGGATGGAACAAGCGAGCGCGCTCCAAGTCGGTTCCTCTTGAGCGGAGCCTTCAGGCCTCGACCTTCTCCTCGATCTTGTCCCAAAGAAGCTGCGCGATGTCGGCCCCGCCGAAGCGCTTCACCTCGCGGATGCCCGTCGGCGAGGTGACGTTGATCTCGGTCATGTAGTCGCCGATCACGTCGATGCCGACGAAGAGCAGCCCGCGTTTGCGAAGTTCCGGCCCGATCCGCTCGCAGATTTCGCGCTCGCGCGGCGTCAGTTCCGTCGCCTCGGCCCGGCCGCCGACGTGCATGTTGGAGCGGGCATCGGTTTCCGCCGGTACGCGGTTGATCGCGCCCGCGACCTCGCCGTCGACGAGGATGATGCGCTTGTCGCCCTTGCGCACGTCCTTCAGGTAGCGCTGCACGATGAAGGGCTCGCGGAACAGGATGCCGAAGGTTTCCAGAAACGAGGTGAGGTTGCGATCGCCTTCCGTCAGGTGGAAGACACCGGCACCGCCATTGCCGTAGAGGGGTTTGAGGACGATCTCGCCGAACTCGGCGCGAAAGGCGGCGACCTCCACCGGGTCCTTGGTGATCAGCGTTTCCGGCATCAGGTCGGCGAACTCGGTGACGAAGATCTTCTCCGGCGCATTACGCACGGAGGTCGGGTCGTTGACCACCAGCGTCTTCGGGTGAATGCGGTCGAGAATATGGGTCGAGGTGATATAGGCCATGTCGAAGGGCGGGTCCTGGCGCAGCAGCACCACGTCCATGGCGGCCAGATCGATCTTGGCCTGCTCGCCAAGCGTGAAGTGCTTGCCCTGTTCCTCGCGCAGTTCCATCACCTCTGCGCGGGCCGTCGCGCGGCCGTCGCGAAGGGACAGGCGGTCGGGCGTGTAGTGGAACAGGCGATGCCCGCGCCGCTGCGCTTCCAGGCACAAAGCGAAGGTCGAGTCGCCCTTGATGGTGATCGAGGATACGTGGTCCATCTGGACCGCAACGTCGAGGGGCATCGCATGAACTCCGTCCGCTTCCTGCCTCGCAGGTAGCGGGCGAAGGGCCGGGTGGCAATCGCTCCAGCCTTCAATAGGCCCGCCAAGCGTCCTTCACATGCACCGGCCAGCGGCGGGGCAAAACGGCGACGATGTCGAAGCGGATCGACAGGGAGGCCGCGTCGCGCTGCCGGGCGAGCCAAAGATCGGCGGCGTTGGCGATGCGGCGCTGTGATTCTGGCCCGATCGCGTCCATTGCCTGCTCCAGCGTCGCCCGCGCCTTCACCTCCACGATCGCGATCAGATCGCCTTTCCTCGCCACGAGGTCGATCTCGCCGAGCTTCGTTCGATGGCGGACGGCGAGGATGCGATAGCCCTTGAGGCGCAACGCCCAGGCCGCCAGCCATTCGCCGCGATGGCCCTTGGCGAAGCTGCTTCGACGCTTCGACAGACGGTTTTCGCTCAAGCGCCGTCCTTCATCTGGAGCGCGCGCTGATAAAGGTCGCGGCGCGGCAGGCCGGTGAGTTTCGCCGCTTCGCGCGCGGCCTCCGTCGGCTTCATTTCCCGGAGGAGCCCAGAGAGGATCGCGTCGGCATCGGCTTCGCTCGGCGGGGCCTCGGCAGCGGGCGGGCCGATCACCACGACGATCTCGCCGCGCACCCGCTCCATGGTCTCGAAATCTTGCGCCAACGCCGGCAGCGTGCCGCGATAGGTCGTCTCGAAGGCCTTGGTCAGTTCGCGGCAGACGGCGGCCGGGCGGTCGCCCAGAATTGCAGCCAGATCGGCGAGGCTATCCTTGATGCGGTGGGGCGCTTCGAAAAGGATCAGAGTCGCCGGAATGCGGGCGAGTTCCTCGATCCGCTGGCGACGGGCCGTCTCCTTCTGCGGCAGGAAGCCGGCGAAGAGAAAAGCGTCGGAGGGCAGGCCGGAGGCGAGAAGCGCAGACAGAACGGCCGACGCGCCGGGAATCGGATAAACGGCGACGCCGCGCTCCACCGCCTCGCCAACCAGCCGGAAGCCCGGATCGGACACGAGCGGCGTTCCGGCGTCCGAAATCAGCGCGACGCTCTTGCCGGCCTGGAGCGCGGCGAGAAGCTCCGGCCCGGCTTCCGCCGCGTTATGCTCGTGATAGGCGACGAGGCGGCGGCGGATCGCATAGCGCGACAGGAGAACCTGACTGACGCGCGTGTCCTCGCAGGCGAGAATGTCAGCGCCGGCGATCACGTCGAGGGCGCGCACCGTGATGTCGGCGAGATTTCCGATCGGCGTCGCCACGAGATAAAGTCCGGGCTCCGGCTTCCTGGCGGAAAAGCTCTGGTCGCGGATTGAAAAGCCCGGCCGCTCGTTTTCCCCATCCATCAGCAGAGATCGGCCACGACGGCGTCGAGAACCATCATGCCGGCCGGGGTCGCGCGGATGCGGTCCGGTCCGAGCCGCTCGATCATGCCGTGCTCGGCAAGGTCGGCTTCGCTGGACGGGTCGATGTCGCGGCCGGCCAACCGCCGCCAGCGCGGCAGGTCGATGCCTTCCGACAAGCGAAGCCCCATCAAAAGAAGCTCGTCGGCTTCCTCGCTTCGGTTCAGAAGATCGTCGGTGACGATCCCTGAATCCCAATCCTCCACCATGCGCAGCCAGGTTTCGGGATGGCGCTCGGTGGCGATCGCGTAGCGCCCGCCCTCACCCATCAGCCGGCCATGCGCGCCGGGGCCGACGCCGGCATACAAGCCGTAGCGCCAATAGGTGAGGTTATGGCGGGACTCCGCGCCCGGAACCGCGTGGTTGGAAATCTCGTAGGCCGGCAGCCCGCGCGCGCGCGTCAGGTCCTGCGTCGCCTGATAAAGGTCGGCGGAAAGCTCGCCGTCCGGCACCTGCAGCTTGCCGGCCGCGCGAAGGGCGTGGAAGGGCGTCCCTTCCTCGATGGTCAGTTGGTAGAGCGACAGGTGGTCGGCCGCGAGATCGATCGCGCGATTGAGTTCGGCTTCCCATGCCGCGACGCTCTGGCCGGGCCGGGCATAGATCAGGTCGAAAGACAGGCGCGGGAAGATTTCGCGGGCCAGCCCAATGGCGCGCAAGGCTTCCGTGACGCCGTGAAGGCGGCCGAGACGGCGCAGATCCTCGTCGTGAAGCGCCTGGACGCCGAGCGACACGCGGTTGACGCCGGCAGCCCGGTAGCCCCGGAAGCGCTCGGCCTCGACGCTCGACGGATTGGCTTCCAGCGTCACTTCCGCGCCGGGTGCCACCGTCCAGTTCGCGGCGATGGCCTCCATGATGCTCGCCACCGTTTCCGGCTTCATCAAGGACGGTGTGCCGCCGCCGAAGAAGACGGAAGTGACGGTCTGCCCCTTCGAGCGCGCGGCCATCACGGCGATCTCGCGCGTGAAAGCGCTGGCGAAGCGCTCTTGGTCCACCGCCTGATGGCGGACATGGCTGTTGAAGTCGCAATAAGGGCACTTGGCCGCGCAGAAGGGCCAATGCACGTAGACGGCAAAGCCCGGCTCGCGCGGCAAAGGCGGAAAGGCGGAAACGCTCGCGCCGCCCGAAAGGGTGAGCCGGTCGCTCATTCGACGCGCGGCACTCCCAACGCTTCTTCCGCGAACAGCTTGAAGGCCCGCGCCCGATGCGACAGGGCCGTGGCGTCGCCGGGCTTCCAGCCGTGCTTTTCTTCCGACGAAAGCTCGCCGAAGGTCTTGGTGAAACCATCCGGCTGGAAGAACGGGTCGTAGCCGAAGCCAAGGCTCCCGCGCGGCGGCCAGACGATCTCGCCGAAGATCTCGCCCCGAAATTCCGTCGTCGTGCCATCTGGCCGGGCGAGCGACAGGACGCAGACGAAGCTCGCGCGGCGCTGCTCGGGCGTCGTCGCGCCCGCCGCCTGAAGCTTCTCTTCCACGTTGCGCATGGCCTGCGCGAAGTCTTTGGACGCGCCCGCCCAGCGCGCCGAATAGATGCCGGGATCGCCGCCGAGTGCCTCGACGCAAAGGCCGGAATCGTCCGACAAGGACAGGAGGCCGGACGCCTTCGCGCCGGCGAACGCCTTCAACTGCGCGTTTTCCTCGAATGTCGTGCCGGTCTCCTCGGGCTCGGGCAGGTTCTTTTCCGCAGCCGAAGTGACCGTGAAGCCGAAGGGCGCCAGAAGCTCGCGAAATTCGCGGATCTTGCCCTCGTTGTGGCTGGCGACGAGCAAAGGCCCGTCGCGGCTCGGATCGAGAAGGCTCATGCCACCGCGCCCCCCGCGATCGCCGCCTTCTGCATCGTCACGAGATCGGCGATGCCGGCCTTGGCGAGCGCCATCAGCTTGGCGAATTCCTCTTCCGAGAAGGGCGCGCCCTCGGCGGTGCCCTGGATCTCCACGATGCCGCCCGTGCCGGTCATCACGAAATTGGCGTCGGTTTCGGCCGAGGAGTCCTCGAGGTAATCGAGGTCGATCACCGGCTCGCCCTTGTAGATGCCGCAGGAAATGGCGGCCACATGGTCGCGGATGACCTTCTCGCGTTTCACCATGCCACGCGCTTCCATCCAGGCGAGGCAGTCGTGGAGAGCGACGAAGCCGCCGGTGATGGAGGCCGTGCGCGTGCCGCCGTCCGCCTGGATCACGTCGCAGTCCACGGTGATCTGCCGCTCGCCGAGCGCGCCGAGATCGACCACGGCGCGCAAGGAACGCCCGATAAGGCGCTGGATTTCAAGCGTGCGGCCCGATTGCTTGCCGCTCGACGCCTCGCGGCGCATGCGCTCGCCGGTGGCGCGCGGCAGCATGCCGTATTCCGCCGTCACCCAGCCCTTGCCGGAATTCTTCAGAAAGGGCGGCACCCGCTCCTCGATGCTGGCGGTGCAAAGCACGTGCGTGTCGCCGAACTTCACGAGGCAGGAACCTTCCGCGTGTCGCGAAACGCCGCGCTCCAGCGTGACGTTGCGAAGCGCGTCGAAGGCTCGTTTGGAAGGCCGCATGATGATTTACCATTTCTTCAGATCTCGAAAGGGGCTTCTATCCCCCGCGCGGTCCCCGCGCAACGAAGGTGACGCCGCTCGCCCGCTCGTCCTATATGAATGTGTAAGTCACTGCTGCGAAACCGATGAACGACTTCCGTCTGCCTCCCGAAAGGCTCGCCGGCTCGCTGGACGAGCGCTCGCGCGAAATCTTCCGCCTGATCGTGGAATCCTATCTCGACATCGGGGAGCCGGTGGGGTCGCGCTCGCTGTCGCGCCTTCTCACCACCGCCCTGTCGCCGGCCTCCATCCGCAACGTGATGAGCGACCTGGAACATCTCGGCCTCATCTACGCCCCCCATGTCAGTTCCGGCCGGCTCCCGACGGAACTGGGCCTGCGCTTCTTCGTGGATGCCTTTCTGGAAGTCGGCGACCTGCCGCAGACCGAGCGCACAGCGATCGAGGACCGGGTGCGAAAGACCGGCGACGAGCGCTCGGTGCAGACCCTTCTGACCGAAGCCAGCCAGCTTCTGTCCGGCCTGTCGCGCGGGGCGGGGCTGGTTCTGGCCGCCAAGACCGATCTTCGCTTGAAGCATGTCGAGTTCATCCGCCTGGAGGCCACCAAGGCGCTCGCCGTTCTTGTCGGCGAACAAGGGGACGTCGAAAACCGCATCGTGGACCTGCCGGCCGGCGTCACCGCCTCGCAGCTTGTGGAAGCCTCCAACTTCCTCAACGCCCATATCGTCGGGCGCACCCTCAACGAAGCGCGCGCGCGCGTCGAGGCCCTGAAGCAGGAAACCGCGGCGGCGCTCGACGCCCTGTCGCATCAGCTCGTGGAGCAGGGCCTCGCCCTTTGGTCGGGGGCCGATGCCAGCCAGCCCTCGCGCCTCATCGTGCGGGGCCGGGCGAACTTGTTGGAAAACGTGACGGCGGCCGACGACCTGGAGCGTCTGCGCCTCCTGTTCGACGATCTGGAAACGAAAAGCGGGCTGATCGAGCTTCTGGATCTGGCCGAAACGGGCAATGGCGTTCGCATCTTCATCGGCTCCGAAAACAAGCTCTTTTCGCTTTCGGGCTCCTCGCTGGTGATCGCGCCCTACAACGATGCCGACGGCAAGGTGATCGGCGCCGTCGGCGTGATCGGGCCGACGCGGCTGAACTATCGCCGGATCGTGCCGATGGTGGATTACACCGCGCGCCTCGTGTCCCGCATCCTCGGCCGCCCTCCCGGTGCGCGGCGGCCTTGATTTTGAGCCTGCCTCCATCGATATCGGCGGCAACGGGAACTTGATCGGCCAGACGGCCGACATATCGCAAACCAAGGGGCGAAGATGACGAGCGAAACCGGCCAGCGGAACGACAACGAGATGCTGGACGAGGCGGTGGGCGACGCTGCGGAAACGGCCCGCAGCGGCTTTTCCGACGATCAGGCCGCCAGCTTCATCAAGGAAGCGGCCGAAGCGCGCATCGCCGAACTCGAAGCGGAAGTCTCGGCCGAGAAGGACCGGGCGCTTCGCGTCGCCGCCGAGATGGAGAACCTGCGCCGGCGCACCGAGCGCGAGATCAAGGACGCCAAGACCTACGCGGTCGCGAATTTCGCGCGCGAGATGCTGAGCGTCATGGACAATCTCGGCCGCGCCATCGCCGCCGTGCCGGCGGAGGAACGCGCCGCCGGGGCGAACGGGCTCAGCCATCTGATCGAGGGCGTCGAGATCACCGAACGCGGCCTTCTGTCGGCGCTGGAGCGCTTCGGCGTGAAGAAGCTGGAGCCCGCCGGCCAGCGCTTCGACCCGAACTTCCATCAGGCGATGTTCGAGGTGCCCAACCCCGACGTGCCGAACAACACGGTCGTCCAGGTCGTGCAGGACGGTTATTCCATCGGTGAGCGCGTTCTGCGCCCCGCCATGGTGGGCGTCGCCAAAGGCGGTCCGAAGCAGGCGCCGGCCGGTTCGGAAGGAGAAGGCGGTACGCGCGCCGGCCAGACGAGCGAGCCCGGCTCGGCGGGGTAACCGCTGACATCGCGCTCGTTAAAGGGATAGGTTAGAACGAGCGCGGCGCCGGTTATTTCAGGTGGAGGCCAAAGATGGGCGTGAACGTCATTATCGATGAGAGTCTGCTTGCGCAGGCGATGGACACGACAGGCCTCGGCTCCGACAGCGCGACCGTCGAGGAAGGCCTTCGCCTCCTGATCGAGAACAATAGCCGACGGCAGGCTTTGAAAGAGCTTTGGGGTATCGGATGGGAAGGCGATCTCGATGCCATGCGAACGGACATAGACGATTCTGACATTCGATGATCTTTGTCGATAGTTCCGTCTGGATCGATCTTTTTCGCGCTCACTCCACCCCAGCGACGCGGCTTCTCATGGAGCACTCCAATAAGATGGACTTGATCGTCGGCGATCTCGTCCTTCTCGAAATTCTTCGTGGTGCTCGTGATCACAACCACGCAGCGAAGCTGGAGGCCAAGCTTCGCCGCCTGCCGATCGTACAAACAATGTCCCCCGAAGTCGCCGTCGAGGGCGCGCGCATCTACCGGGAACTGCGCGCGGAAGGCATCACCATCCGCAAGACGGTGGATCTCGCCATCGCGAGCTTCTGCATTCTCAACGGCCACGCGCTTCTGCAAAGCGATCGGGACTTCCTGCCGATCGCCGAGCGCTTCGGACTGCGCCTCGCCTAGAGCATCGTCCGGGATATCGAACGCAAGTCTGCCTTGTGCCTTCGGTCCAAATCCATCGGGTTTCGCCTGCGACTGTCGCCCCGCTACGACCTTGTCGACCCCCTCGACCTTGAACCAAAAGCCCGGCGGCATACCCGCGTCCGATATCCCGGACGACGCTCTAGAACTTCGGCGCGTCCCAGCCGGCCGCGCGATGAGCGGAAACCAGGGTGTTCGCCATCAGCATGGCGATGGTCATCGGGCCGACGCCGCCCGGCACCGGCGTGATCGCCGCAGCGCGGCTCGCCGCTTCCTCATAGGCGACATCGCCGACGAGCCGCGTCTTGCCCTCGCCCCGCTCCGGCGCGTCGATCCGGTTGATGCCGACGTCGACCACGACGGCCCCTTCCTTTACCCAGTCGCCTCGGATCATCTGGGGCCGCCCAACGGCGGCCACCAGAATGTCCGCCATGCGGCAGATGGCGGGAAGATCCATGGTGCGCGAATGGGCGATCGTCACCGTCGCGTTGGCGGCCAGAAGCAACTGCGCCATCGGCTTGCCGACGATGTTGGAGCGCCCGACCACGACGGCGTGCTTGCCCGAAAGATCGGAACCCAACACGTCGCGGATCAGGATCATGGAGCCGGCCGGCGTGCAGGGCACGAAGGCCGATGCCGCATCGCCCGTGCCGATCAGCCCGACATTGAGGAGATGGAAGCCGTCGACGTCCTTTTCCGGCGAGATCGCCCGGATCACCGCGTTCGCGTCGATCTGGCGCGGCAGCGGAAGCTGGACGAGGATGCCGTGGATCGAGGGATCGTCGTTCAAGCGCGCGACAAGGGCGAGAAGGTCGCTTTCGCTCGTGTCTGCGGAGAGAACGTGCTTGGCCGAGTGGAAGCCGCATTCCTCCGCCATCCTCGCCTTGGAGGAAACGTAGACCTGGCTCGCGGGGTCTTCACCGACGATCACGACGGCCAGCCCCGGCTTCACCCCGGCGTCGTCGGCCAGCCGCCGCGCCGCATCTTTCATCCTTGCGATGATCGCCGCCGCCGCCGCCTTGCCGTCGATCCGCTTCGCTTCGCTCATCGCAACCGTCCTATTCCGACGGGCCGCTTATAACGGCAAGCATCCGGCAAAGCGAAGCGGTAAGGCGGTGTCAGGCGTCGAGACCGAGTTCCTTCAGAAGCGCGCCGATCCGCGTCTTCTCCGTTTGAAGGAAAGCGGAGAAGTCGGCGGCGTTCATGTAGAGATTCTCCCAGCCCCTCGTCTTGCAGATCTCCGCCCATTCGGCGCTTTTCGCCATCGCGCCGAGGGCGGCGTCGAGATTGGCGAGATCCTCGCCCGCCAGCCCCGGCGCGCCCATCAGGCCTCGCCAGTTGACGAGTTCGGTATCGAGCCCTTGTTCGCGGAAGGTCGGGATGTCGACGCCGGCCAGACGCTGCGGCGAGGAGATGCCCAGCGCGCGAAGCTGGCCGGACGCGATGAGGTCGGCGAACTCACCATAGCCTCCGGTCGCGACCGTCACTTGATTGGACAACACCAGCGGCAGCATCTCGGAGCCCGCGCCCGCCACGATGTAGTTCAGCTTGGAAACGTCACCGCCTCCCGCCTTCACCACGAGGGCGCTGAGGAGATGGTCGGGGCTTCCGAGCCCGAAGCCGCCCCAGGACACCGAGCCGGGGTCCTTGCCATACATGTCCAAGAGGTCCTTCACCGTCTTCAACGGCGAGGCGGCAGCCACGACGAGCGGCTGGTACTCGCCCTGAAGGCGAGCGACGGGCACCACCTGATCGAGCGTCACCGGGCTTTTGTTGATGGTGATCGCGCCCACCATGCCAAGGCCCGCGGTCAGGAGCTGGTCTTTGCGCGCGGCGCCCACGAACTGGGCCAGCCCCACGGTGCCGCCGGCGCCCGGAACGTTCAGGACCTCGACATTGCCGACGAGGCTCTGGTTCTGAAGGAGCGTCTGCGCCGTGCGCGCGAGCGTATCGTAGCCCCCGCCCGTGGAAGCCGCCGCGATGATCGTCAGGTTCTCCACGCTGGCCGCCTCGGCCGGCGACAGCCGCGTCAATCCCGCGGCACTTCCCGCCAGAAGAGTCATCATCGCGGAAAACCCGCGCCTCGTCATCGGCATCGCTCATCTCCCTGAAAGCCAGGCGCCCTCCTCCGGGACGCGCATGGGAAAAGCTAGACCGGTTGTTTGGAAACCTTCCAGTCTCGAAACTGTTGCCCACCAAGTGAATCATTCGGAGGAAGCGATGCTCCGCGAGCCCCTGCGTTACGAGCCCGGCGTCGAAGACATCAAGCCGGACGAAAAGGAGACCATCCAGGGTCTGAACGACGCCTTCGACACCATCCTGGAGCGCACCGCCAATGACTACGGCCATGCCGTGCGCTCGGTCCATGCCAAGGCCCATGGCATTCTGGAGGGTGAGCTGACGGTGGAGGAGAACCTGCCGCCCGAGCTCGCGCAAGGCCTCTTCGCCAAGCCCGGATCACACAAGATCTACCTGCGCATGTCGACCAATGCCGGCGATATCCTGCCCGACGCCGTCAGCCTGCCGCGCGGCCTCGCCATGAAGGTGCTCGATGTCGAAGGCGAGCGGCTTCCCGGCGCGGAAGGCACCGCGCAGGACTTCGTCATGGTCAACGGCAAGGTCTTCCAGGCTCCGACCGCCGACAAGTTTCTCGGCAACCTGAAGATGCTGGCTTCCACCACCGATCGGCTGGAAGGCACGAAGAAGGTGATGTCCAGCGTGCTTCGCGGCGTCAACACGGCGCTGGAAGCGGTCGGCATCGAAAGCACGAAGATCCAGTCGCTCGGCGGCGCGCCCAATGTCGATCCGCTCGGCGAGACCTATTATTCCACGACGCCCTTCCGCTACGGCGATCATATCGCGAAGTTCAGCGTCAAGCCCGTCGCCCCGGGTCTCACCGTCCTGACGGGCCGCGAGATAGACGCCTCCGGCCGGCCCGACGCGATCCGCGAGGAAGTGCGCAGCGAAATGATGGGCATCGAGGGCGAATGGGAGTTCCGCGTCCAGCTTTGCCGCGATCTCGAAAAGCAGCCGGTGGAGGACCCGACCGTCGAATGGGACGAGGAGGAAGCCCCGTTCCAGAAGGTCGCCACCATCCGTGTGCGCCCGCAGGACAGTTGGGACGCGGCAAGGGTCGAGAAGGTGAACGAGGAGATGCGCTTCAGCATCTGGACGGGCATCGACGCCCATCGCCCGCTCGGCAACATCAACCGCGCGCGGCGCGAGCCCTATCGCCATTCGGCCGACTTCCGGGCGAAGTTCAATGGCTGCCCCTACCATGAGCCGACCGGCCCCGGCGCCTGACGGACGGTCGCTTCTCCCGGCATGGACGGATCGTCGCACGCCTAAGCGAAAATAGCCGTTTCGGCATGGCCGGAACGGCAACGGAATCTAGTTCGCCGAACGGGCCGCAGGAGAAATCGCCTGCGGCCCGTTTTCTCTTGACCGAGCGACTTGCGAAGTCGCATGTCCGCCCGCCCCGCCTTTCCGGCGGTGCATTCCCCAGGAGTTTCCCGCATGTTCGCTTGCGAAGGTTTCGCCACGACGGCGCCCGACAAGCCGCTTTCCCCCTTTTCCTTCGAGCGCCGCGATGTGGGCGAGAAGGACGTGAAGATCGACATCCTTTATTGCGGCGTCTGCCATTCCGACCTGCATCAGGCGCGGAACGAATGGCACAACACCACCTATCCCTGCCTGCCCGGCCACGAGATCGTCGGCCGCGTGTCGGCCGTCGGCGCGGGCGTTTCGAAGTTCAAGGTCGGCGATCTCGCCGGCGTCGGCTGCATGGTCGGCTCGTGCCAGCATTGCGACACCTGCGCCAAGGGTCTCGAGCAATATTGCGAGAACGGCTTCGTCGGCACCTATAACGGCATCGAGCCGCAGACCGGCTCCGTGACCTTCGGCGGTTATTCGCAGGCGATCGTGGTGGACGAGGGCTTCACGCTGCGCATTCCGGAGAACCTGGAACTCGCCGCCGTGGCCCCGCTGCTTTGCGCCGGCATCACCACCTACTCGCCGCTTCGCCGCTGGAATGTCGGCCCCGGAAGCAAGGTGGGCGTGGTGGGCCTCGGCGGCCTCGGCCATATGGGCGTGAAGCTCGCCCACGCGATGGGCGCGCATGTGGTGCTCTTCACCACCTCGCCGAAGAAAGCCGACGATGCCAAGCGCCTCGGGGCGGACGAGGTGATCGTCTCCACCGATCCGTCCCAGATGAAGGCGCACAGCACCTCGTTCGACTTCATCCTCGATTGCGTGGCTGCCGATCACGACATCAACGCCTATCTCGACCTTCTGAAGCTCGACGGGACGCTCTGCCAAGTCGGCGCGCCCGAAAAGCCGCTGTCCGTCGCCGCCTTCTCGGTGATCTGGCGTCGCCGCTCCTTTGCCGGCTCGCTGATCGGCGGCATCGCGGAAACGCAGGAGATGCTCGACTTCTGCGCCGAGCACGGCATCACCTCCGATATCGAGATGATCCGCATGGAGGATATCGAGAAGGCCTATGAGCGGATGCTGAAGAGCGATGTGAAGTACCGCTTCGTCATCGACATGGCGACGCTGAAGGACGCCAAACAGGCGGCCTAACCTCCAAGCCCACGCCTATTCCTTCGGGGGATAGGCGTGGCACCCGCCGTTCGGGTCCTCGACCCGCCAGCCGTCCTCCCCCGCCTCCTCCAGATAGTTCGGCCCGACCGGCACCTTGCCGTGCCCGCCGGGGATGTCGAGGATGTAGGCCGGCTGGCAAAGCCCGGACAAGCGGCCGCGAAGGCCGCGCATCAGCGCCCTTCCCTCGGCAAGCGTCGTGCGGAAATGCGCCGTGCCGGGGGCAAGATCCCCGTGATGCAGGTAATAGGGCTTGATGCGGTTCTCCACGAAGCACCGCATCAGCTTGCCCAACGTCTCGGGATCGTCGTTGACGCCCTTGAGGAGAACCGACTGGCTGACCATCGGGATGCCGGCATCCACCAGCCGCGCAATCGCCGCCTTGGCGTTGTCCGAGAACTCCTGCGGATGGTTGGCGTGAAGCGCCACGAAGACCGCCCCGCGGAAGCTCTTCAACGCCGCGACCATCGCCTCGCCGACACGGCCCGGCTCCACCACCGGAACGCGGGTATGGAGGCGCAGGACCTTCACATGGGGGATTTCGCGCAGCAGTGCGGCGATGCGCGACAAGCGGCGCTCGGACAGGAGAAGCGGATCGCCGCCGGTGATCACGACCTCCCAGATGTCCTCGTGCGCGGCGATATAGGCGATGGCGGCGTCGAGTTCGGATTCCGTCAGGCTGCCCATGCCTTCCGGCCCGACCATCTCTCGCCGGAAGCAGAAGCGGCAATAAACCGGGCAGACATGGAGCGGTTTCAGAAGGACGCGGTCCGGGTAGCGGTGGACGATCCCCGCCACCGGTGAATGGGCCGCGTCACCGATCGGGTCGGCGCGCTCTTCGGGGGCGTTCCGCAATTCCTCGGCGCTGGGGATGAACTGGCGGCCGATGCCGTCCTGCGGCTCTTCGATGAGATCGGCCATGTCCTTCGTCACGGATACGGCGTAGCGCGCGGCGACCTCGGCCAGGGCGGCCACGTCTTCCTCGCCGACAAGGCCGGCGGAGCGGAGGGCGTCGAGGCTGCGCAAAGGGCGGGACATGGCATTTCCTGGCTGTGCGGCGGCAGGCCGCGCGGCTTCCTGCCCGTCCGGCTAGAGGGTCGATGGCCGGCTGAGCGAAGAAGCGAAACCGCCACCGCTCTACGCGATCAGCGCAAAACTTGCGATGGAGGATTCGGCACGATCTTCGCGACGGCGGCGGCGCGATCGAGGAAGCGTCAGGCCCCCGCCGCCTCCAGGCCTTCCCAAAGCGCGCGAACGGGACCGACGGCCTTGTCGGGTTTGGAATCGCCGATGAAGACCATCACCGAGCCCCGGATCGGCTTTTGCGCGTCGTAGAAGTCGAGAAGGCCGGGATGGGCTTCCTGCACGAAGCGCGGCCGCATCCCCTTCTCGCGCAGGAAATGGTCGATCACCACCTGATCGCCGTGAACCGCGTTCGGCACCGGCCCGCAGGCGCCCGCCAGCATCCAGCGCGCCGGATCGGCGGCGAAGCGCTCGTAGATGTGCCCAAGCTCGTCGCCCTGCCAGCGGAGGATCGCGCTCGAAAGCCGGCCTTTGTGGAAATAGTCTTCCATCGCGAGGAGGCCGGGCTGCGCCAAGGCATCGGCATCGCCGCAGAACACCGTGTCGAGATCGCAAAGAACGGTGGTGCCGGTGAAGAGCCCGGGCCGAAAGGCTTCCATTTTCGCCCACCATGCCGGCCAATCGTGCCGGAGCGGCACGGTTTCGACGCCGGCCAAGTCGAGACCGGCATCGTCGGTGAGACAGACGAAGCGTGTGAAGGCCGGGGCGAAGCGCTCCGCGCCGCGCGCCAAACGCTCCACCCAGCGCGCGTCGTAGCGCCCGCCGGTCTTGAGGACGGTGACGAGTGTCGCCAAGGAGGTTCCCCTCAGCCGACGATCTTCAAGGCGGGCGCCACGCTCGCCCCTTCCCAGAGCTCGTCCGCGAGACCCTCCAGCCAGCCCGCGGCACGCCGCGCAGCATCGGGCGCATAAAGGCTGCGGATCGCGTCGGCATTCAGCGCCCGCGCCTTAGCCAGAAGTTCCTGCCAGCCATGGAGGTCGCCCGGCCAAACGCTCGCGCTTACCGCCGCGCCGAGCCGCACCAGCGCTTCGGCCTTGCGCACCTGCTCGCCGAAATAGCGCCATTCGGGCATGACGATGAGCTTCTGCCCCACCCGCGCGATCTCGTGCACCGTGTTGTCGCCGGCCGATGCCAGGACGATATCGGCGGCGGCAAGGTAATCGGTGACGTTCTTCACCCAGCCGAGTTCGGTGAGGTTGGAAAAGTCCGTTTCGTGGCCCTCGCGATGCGTCGGTCCAATGGTGAGCCACGTCGTGTCCGGCGCGGCCCGCGCGGCGACCGTCAAGGGCGCGTATGGCGTGCCGCTGCCGCCCCCGCCGGTGATGGCTACCACCACTTCGCGGTTGGGGTCGAGCCCGAGGCGGCGACGCGCTTCCGCCTTTTCCGGCACGTCGTCCAGCGTCGTGCACAAGCCGCCGGAATAGAACGTCTTGGCGCGCAGGTAAGCCGGATAGTCGTCCTGCTCCATGCGCTCGTCGAAGGGCGCGAGCATCCCGACGGAAGCCTCATAGGCACCGACATGGCCGATATCGGCGCGGTCGCCATGCATGCGGATCTGCACAGCCGGAACGCTGGCGATGCGCGACAGGAGCGCGATCTCGGACGACACGTCCACGACGAAGAGACCGACTTGCCGATCATCCAGATGGTCGAGGATCGTGCGCATCGTGCGGCGCATCTCGGAAAGGCCGAGGGGCACGCAATGCATCACCTGCGGTGTCGGCTCGGCGTAAAGGCGGGGCGTCGGCACGCCGGCGCCGATCATGTTCGGCAGGGCGACGATCTCGATATCGCGGTGGAAACCCTCGAATAGATGCGGACCGGCGGTCAGAACGGAGACCGGCCGTTCCTTGGCGAATTCCGAGACGAGCGCCATCGTGCGATTGGCGTGGCCACGCCCTTGGTGATGGACGAAGAATGAGATGGGTTTCAACAAGGCGGTCCCCTATCGATAAGCCGGCGAACGAAGTCGAGCGACCGTTGTTGCCTGCTAAATAGACGGCGACGCCCTTTCGTCATCCCGACGCCGCTCTTTTGCCGCAGTCGATCCGTGCCCGACCCTGGCCTTGCGGGAAATCCGTCGCATGTTTCCTTAGGATACGAGCAAGCGGGCGAGCGCATGAGCGAACCAACCGACGAAGGCTTGGATTTGACCCCGCGAAGCGTCGCCGTTGTCGGCAACGCGCCGGACATGGACGCGGCGGCGGAGGCGATCGACGCGGCCGACTGGGTGGTGCGCTTCAACAACGCGCCCGGCTTCGGCGGCCGGGCCGGCAGCCGCGTGACGCATCTCGCCCTCGTCAATCACGGCGGCCAGATGCGCGAATGGCTGGAGGATGCAGATTTCACCACGCGCCCCGTTCTTCGCGGTGCGCGGGAGGTGCTGTTTCCCTTCCCCCGCAAGGACGAGCCCGCCCGCCCCGGCGACGAGGACGGGCGCGACTGGACGGCGGAAGCGCAGGCCATTCTGCAGCCCTTGGGGCTTCGGACCACCATCCTGCCCGAGGCCGTGCATGCCCAAGCGGCGGAAATCCTGGCAATGTCAGGCATGGCGCAACCGGCGCCCAGCACCGGGCTTCTCGTCGGCCTTTATCTCCTCGGCGAACTCCCGATGGAAACGCGGATCGACGTCTACGGCTTCGGCTTCGCCGGTTGGGACGGCCATGCCTGGAATGCCGAGTGCAACTGGTTCGAGGCGATGGCGGCACAAGGGCGGCTTCGGCTTCACCCGCTAAGGCCGCGAGCGGCCGCATGAGCGCGCCCCGTTGCTTCCTGTGCGGCGCAAGGGCTTTGGCTCCCGGCGACCGGAGCCTGCGTTTTTCCACCGGCCGACGACGCAGCTTTCCCCTCGCCTGCACATCATGCGGCGTGCTCATCGATGCGGACGCGGATATGGAAGCGTGCCGGGTCGATCTGGCGGCCCGGCTCGGCAGACAAGAGTTCGTGTCCGGCGACGACCAGGATTACGGGCTTGATATCTTCACCCTGCGCATCGCCGCGACACGGCTTTCGCGCGGCATCGAGCCGGTCGAAGACGCCCAGCGCCAGGCGTTGATGGAACCCCATTCGCCGCTCGCCGCAGCCGCGCGGCTCGAAGACCTGGCATTGCGCGAAAGCCGTCCGGTGGCGCTCGGGATCATCTGCCGCCCGGCGGAACTCGATCCTCTCCTCGAGACCCTCGGTCAGCACGCATCCTGGGCGGCGGAAGCGCTAATCCTCGTGGATGGCGACGAGGCCGAGCCCATCTCCCTCGACATCGAAGGCTTCGGGCCCAGTGCCGCGCGGCTCGGGCGTCGCCCGCTCGGCGGCGATTTCGCGGGCCAGCGCAATGCGCTGACCGCCCTTTCCCAAACGAAATGGATGCTGCAGCTCGACGCCGACGAGGTGCTGGAGCCGGGCACGGGCGCGCTGCTCGGTCCTCTCGCGGCGCTGGCCGAGCGCGGCGGCGCGGTGTCGATCGGCCTTCCCCGGCTGAACCTCGTCGACGGCACGGCCTCCGACCTCTTTCCCGACACGCAGTACCGCCTGAACCACCGTTCCGTGCGCTATGGCGGCGCGGTGCACGAGCGCCCGCGCCGCGACTGGCAGCGCTCCTTCATCACGCTTCACGGCGCGATCCGGCACCATCTGACGCGCGCCCACGTGGAGGAGCGCTCCGCCCGCTACGAGGCGATGGACCCAGGGCGCGGCCGGCTGGAGGAAGCCTCTGCGCTTCTCGAACCCTACCGTCCTTAAACCCGCGCCAGAGCTTTCTCGTAAAGCGCCAGCGTCTCGGTGCCCAAGGTCCGGCGGGTGAAGCGGCCAGTCGCCAGCAGCGCCTTTTCGCGTAACGAGCGCCGATAGTCCGCGTTCGTGAGAACGGCCCGGATCGCATCCGCCAAGGCCGGTCCGCTCGTCGTTTCGGCCATGGCGCCCGCGCCCGCCTGCCCGACAAATTCGCGCGCGCTCGCATCCTCGTTGGAGGCCACCATCGGCCGGCCATAGGCCATGCCTTCCTGATAGACGAGACCGAAGCTTTCATAGCGCGAAGGCGCCAGAACCGCGTGGGCGCCGGCATATTCAGCGGCGAGGTCGCTTTCGTCCACGCGCCCGAGCGCTTCGATCCGGCGACGCGCCGCTTCCGGCAGATCGCCGGCCAAGGCGTCGTCCGAGACGCCCGCCAAACGCAGGGCGAAGTCCGGGCCACCCGCTTCCGCTTCCCGCGCCAGAATGGCGGCGGCTTCCATGAGGGCGTCGAAGCCCTTGCGGTGCTCGGCCCGCCCGACGAACAGAAGCCGCGCCGCCTGTCCCGCTTCGAGCGCCGGATAGGCGGCGGCCTTGCCGCGCTCGATCATCTCGGGCGGCAGGCTGAGGCCGATCACGGCATGGGGCTGCGCGCCTTGCTCCAGCCCGTATTCGACGGCGATGCGCCGCGCGTGGTCGGCGGTGTTGGAGATCAGCCCCGCGCTGTGCCTGGCCTGCCGCCGCTCCAGCTTGTCGGACATCCAGCCGTCGAAGCGGTCGCGCGCGCTCGATGGCGGATCGCGCGAAAAAGCGCAGGGCGTCGAGTTGCGGGTGACGAGCGCGAGACCCGGCCGGCCGGCGAGAAACACCGCCGGCGCATACCAGTTCGTCGCCTCCACCACAGCAAAAGGCCGGCGCATATGCTCGGCCAGAACCGCGTCGCGAAAGGCGAGCGGCGCGGCCAGATGCCCGACCCCGCCCCAAAGCCTCAAGCGCCCGAGCCCGGCCTCGTCCGCGATCCGGCAGCCGACGACGCGGATGCCGCCGATGGCGGCCTCGTCGTCCCGCCCCATGGAGAAAACCGTGACGTCGGCCCCGGCGAGCTTCAGGCTTTCGGCGATCTCTCGCGCGGCGGTGGAAAGGCCGCTCGGCGACGGCGGGTAGTCCCAGGTGACGAGGGCGGTTCGCATCAATGGCTCAGAAGTTTCCGGTAGAGCGCCACATAGTCCGCCGCCATGCGGTCGGAAGTGAAGCGCTCCTCGAAACGCCGCCGCACCCCGGCCCGGTCGATCGAGCCGATCCGCGCCAGCGCCGCGAGCGCTTCTTCTTCCGAGCGCACCACGAAGCCCGTCACGCCGTCTTCCACGACCTCGCGCACGCTGCCCCGATCCCAGGCGATAACGGGCGTGCCGCAGGCCATGGCCTCGATCATCACGAGACCGAAGGGCTCGGGCCAGTCGACCGGAAACAACAGCGCTTCCGCCTGCCCGAGAAGCTCGCCCTTCGCCGCGTCGCCGAGCGGGCCGACGTAAACGGCATCATTGGAAAGAAGCGGCTTCACCTCGCGCTCGAAGTAAAGCGGGTTGCCGACATCCACCGTGCCGGCGAGCCGGATCGCCCGCCCGGCGGCGGTGGCGACGCGGATCGCCGTATCGGGGCGCTTCTGGTCGGTCATGCGGCCGATAAAGGCGAGGTGACGCCCCGGCCCGGCCGAAAAGCGATAGCGATCCCGCTCGATGCCGTGATGCACGACGCCGGCCCGGTTCGAAAGGAGCAGGCCGCTTTCCTGCGAAGCCGAGATCGCCGCGACGGGCAGATCGGGAAAAGCGCCGAAGAAGAGCTCGCGGTCGAGTTCGTCCACCCGCCAGTGGATCGTGGTCAGGCTATGGCGGCGCTTCTCCCCAAGGAGCGCCGCGTGAAAGAACTCGCCGTGGCAATGGACGATGTCGAACTCGTCCAGGCGCAGCCGCAGATCCTCCATGCGCGCCGCTTCCAGAACGGCGGGGATGGAAGGGGGCACGGAACCATATTTCCGTTCCAGGCTACTCAAACTGGGAAGGTTACCCACAAGCGGAACATCTGTCGCACTGTCCGAAGGTCCAAACAGCGTTACCTCGACTCCGGAGCGCTGAAGCGCCACGCAAAGATCGTGGATCATCCGCTCAGTACCGCCATGGTCTTTCGGAGGAACGGGAAAAATTGTCGGAGCGACTTGAGCGACCCGCAGCGGAATCTTTCCGTGTTCATCTTTTCCGTCGGTCATGCCGATTCGACTCTCGCTTTTGTAAACAAATTCTTGCGTAGGGAAGGAGAGTTAATGTTCGTTCTCCATGTCGCCCTTCAAGGGTGCCTGCGCGCCAGGAATGTGGAATATGGACTGACCGCCGATACCGGTGGCCATATCCGCTACCTTCTGGACCTCGTGGAAGCCTCTGTGAAGGACAAGCGGACCGAGCGCGTCGTGATCGCGACGCGGCTCTTCCATGGCCGCCAGGGACCCGATTATGCGGTGGCGCACGAGCGCGCCGACGAGAAGGTAGAAATCCTGCGCCTGCCGACCCGCAGCCCGCATTACCTCGAAAAGGAAGCGCTGCACGGCGAGGTGGAAAGCTTCGCCGAGAACCTCATCGTTTTCATCGAAGCTCAGAAGCGCCGGCCCGACGTCCTCCACGCCCATTATGCCGATGCGGCGAGCGTCTGCGCCATCGTGGAGGACCGGCTCGGCATTCCCTTCGTGTTCACCGCCCATTCGCTCGGCCGGGTGAAGTCCAAGGCGCTGGGGAGCGCGGCCGATGCCGTTCCCGCGCTTCGCGAGCGCATCGCGGCCGAGGAAGGGGCGCTTGCCCGCGCGTCCGTGGTGATCGCTTCCTCGCGCGACGAGGCGGAAGTGCAATGGGCCGATTACCGCGCTTATGAAGCGGGGCGCATCCGCATCCTGCCGCCCGGCAGCGATCTCGAACGCTTTTCCGGCGCGCCCGCCTGCCCCGCCGTGGACGCCTCGATCGACCGTTTTCTGCGCGAGCCGGAAAAGCCTGCGATCCTCGCCCTCGCCCGCCCCGTCCGCAAGAAGAACCTTGCCGCGCTGGTGCGTGCCTTCGGCGAGTCTCCCCCGCTTCAGGAAAAGGCCAATCTCGTGATCGTCGCGGGCACGCGCGAGGATTTCGCGACGCTCGACGGCGACATGGCCGAGACCGTCGCCGAGATCCTGCACCTCATCGACCGCTACGATCTCTACGGCCGCGTCGCTTATCCCAAGACCCACCGGCCCGAGGATGTGCCGGCGATCTACGCCTATGCGCGCGACCGGCGCGGGATTTTCGTCAATCCGGCGCTGAACGAGCCCTTCGGCCTGACGCTGCTCGAAGCCTCCGCCGCCGGCCTGCCGCTTGTCGCCACCGATTCCGGCGGGCCGAACGATATCGTGGAAATGTGCGGCAACGGCATTCTGGTCGATCCGCGCTCGCCGGACGCGATATCCGAGGCCTGCTTGTCGATCCTCGCCGACGACACCGTCTGGGAGCGCTACGCCAAGGCCGGCGCCAAGGCGGCCGAGGCCTATGACTGGACGCGCCATGCGGAGCGCTACCACGCGCTTCTGCGCTCGCTCACAAAGCCCGTCGCGCCGCTCGCCCGGCCCGAGCAACTCCTGATCTGCGACATCGACAACACGCTGGTGGGCTGCGAGGACAGCATCAGGACCTTCCGCAACTGGCGCGAAAGGCAGCGGGGCCTCGCCTTCGGCGTCGCCACCGGCCGTTCCTTCCACAGCGCCATGGCGATCCTGGAACAGCAGGGCGCGCCGCGCCCGCAGGTGATGATCACCTCCGTCGGCTCGGAAATCTATCATCTGGACGCCAACGGCACGACCTACACGCAGGACGCCGAATGGCGCGAGATCGTTTCGCGGCGCTGGGACCGCGAGTCGGCGCGCGCCGCCCTTGCCGATCTTCCCGGCATCCACCCCCAGGCGCCGCTGGAACAGCGCTCGCACAAGCTCAGCTACTTCTCGGACGGCAGCCGCCAGACCGTGCCGCGCGTGCAGGCCCGACTGGAAGCCTCCGGCCTCGTCTGCTCGGTGATCCACAGCCACGGGCGCTATCTCGACATCCTGCCGCTTCGCGCTTCCAAGGGAACGGCGGTGGAATTCGTGCGCGAGCGGCTCGGCCTTCCCGCCGATGCGGTCTTCGTGGCGGGGGATTCCGGCAACGACATCGAGATGCTGCGCACCATGCCGCAGGCCATCATCGTCGGCAATTTCTCCGACGATCTGGCGAGCCTGCCCGCCCTGTCGCATTCCTATGTCGCGCGTCGCACCCATGCGCGCGGCATCATCGAAGGCGTTCTCCATTTCCGCGATAAGGCGCGTCAGCCGTGCAAGCCAGCGTCCTGACGCTGGTTCGCGGGCGAGAGGCGCATCTGGCGAACCTGATGCGCGGCCTTCAGCACCAGACCAAGCCGCCGGCCGAACTGGTGATCGCCTGGATGCAGGATGCTCCCTTCGCCGATCTGCCGGACCCCGGCTGCCCGGTGCGCCACGTCGTGGTGCCGGGCGACCCAATGCCGCTGGCCGCCGCGCGCAACCGGGCGGCGGAAACAGCAAGGGGGGAGCTTCTCGTTTTCCTCGACGTCGACTGCATCCCGTCGCCGACGACCGTCGAGAACTACCTGAAAGCGGCGGAAACGCGCGAGGGCCTGTTTCTCGGCGAGGTCCTGTATCTGCCCGAAGGCGCGACCGATGACGGGATCGATTTCGCCCGCCTCGACGCGCTCGGCCGCGTTCATCCATCGAAGCCCGTTGTTCCCGAGACCGGTGTCAGGCAGGAGCCGAATGCGGGCGAGCTTTGGGGCCTGTCCTTCGCCCTGCCGCGCGAGCGCTATTCCCGCATCCGGGGCATGGACGAGACATTCGTCGGCTATGGCGGGGAGGAAACGGATTTCGCCGCGCGCCTTTCCGCGTCCGGCTTGCCTTTCTTCTGGACGGGCGGAGCGCGAAGCTACCATCAGCACCATCCTGTCTGCGTGCCGCCGCTCCAGCACTTCGACCATATCCTGCGCAACGCCTCCCTTTTCCGGGAACGTCACGGCCGCTGGTGCATGGACTATTGGCTCGGCCAGTTCCGCGACAGCGGTCTCATCGAATGGAGCGAGGACGGGTCGGCCATCACGTTGAAGCGCCGGCCCGATCCCGCTGAAATCGCCGCTTCCCGCGAAGGAAGCGGCGAGCGCCTGTTCAGCTAAGGATCAGAACTCTTCCCATGCGTCCGGCGCAACCTCGGCCTTGCGCTGCGCGCCGCCGGTTCTTCCCACGTGCCGCATCTGCCGAACCGGCGCGGCGGGTGCCCTCGAACGCGCGGGCGTGCCCGACGAAGCCCCGGTCCGGAAGCGCTCCGTTTGACGGCTCAGTTCCTCGGTCTCGGCTGCCAGCGACTGCGCGGCGGCGGTGGTTTGTTCCACCATCGCGGCGTTCTGCTGCGTGACCTTGTCCATCTGGTCGGACGCCGCCGCGACTTCGCGCAGCGAAACCGCCTGTTCCTTGGCCGAGCGCGCGATCTCGGACACGACGCCGGCCATCTCGCCGACCTGACCGACGATCTCGTCGAGAGATCGGCCGGACGCGGTCACCAGTTCGACGCCGCGCTCGACCTGCGCGCCCGACGCCGAGATCAGGTCCTTGATCTCTCGTGCCGCCTCTGCGGAGCGCTGCGCGAGGCCCCGCACTTCCTGCGCGACCACTGCGAAGCCGCGCCCCGCTTCGCCGGCGCGCGCCGCCTCGACGCCGGCATTCAAAGCCAGAAGGTTCGTTTGGAAGGCGATCTCGTCGATCACGCCGATGATCTTGCCGATCTCGGCCGACGAGCGCTCGATGTCGGACATCGCCTCGACGGCGCGGGCGACGATCGCCCCGCTCTTCTCGGCATTGGCGAGGGCCTGCGTCGCCGAGGATTTGGCCCGCACCGCGCCTTCCGCCGTCTGGTTCACGCCGAGCGTCACCTGCGAAAGCGCAGCGGAGGTTTCCTCGATGCCGGCCGCCTGCTGTTCGGTGCGCTGCGACAGGTCGCTCGCCGCCGCCGTGATCTCGCCGAGGCCCGTGCGGATGGAGCCGACGGAGCCGATCACCGAGGACAGGGTCTCTTCGAGCGCCGCGACCGAATGGTTGAAGGTCTGCGCGATCTCGTTGTAGCGGGGGTCCACGGTGCCGATGCGCGCCGTCAGGTCGCCCCGCGACAGGGCTGCGAGGCCGAGCGCGAGCTGTTCGAAAGCGTGGGCCATCCGGCGCGCGTCTTCCTGCCTTTCGCTTTCGCGCGATTTGCGCTCCTTCTCGCCCGAAACCCGGACGCGTTCGGCGTCGGCCTCGGCGGCGAGCTTGGCGCGGCCGGTTTCCTGGAAAACGCGCAAGGAACGCGCCATGGCGCCGAGCTCATGGCCATGTTCGGCGCCCTCCACGGCGACGCCGGCGTCGCCATCGGCGATGCGCTGCATCATCACCGCCATGCCGCGCACCGATTGCGAGATGAAGCGTCCGACGACCCAGGACAGAACAAGGCCGACGGCGATCAGCAGCACGCAGATGACGAGCGTCGTGCGCGCGGTGGACGAGGCCATCGCCTCGGCCTCGGGACCGAGTTCCTTCTGCCGCTCGACGATCTCGTCCTGAAGCGCGGCGAAGCGCTGCTGGAGTTGGGGGCCAACGACGGCGAGCCGATCATCGAGGATGGAACGGCGGGCGAGAACGACGTCCTTGGCATCGCCGAGGCGGAGATCGAAATTGTCCAGGATGCGGGAAGCCGCATCGATACGCTTGATCTGCAGTGGATCGAGGGCGCCGGCGCGCAGGGCCTTCATGCGCGTCTTGGCGTCGGTGATCTGCCGCGCCGCCTCGGCGTATTGCGGGGCTTCCTGAGAACGAAGGAACCGTTCGGCCGCCACGAGGCCCCGCGACACCGCTTCGGACGTGTCGGCCGCCTTGTAGACGGCGTCGGTCTGACCCGAACGCCAAGCCGAACGCGCGATGTCCGAAAGAGCGATCACCGTCCAGGGGCCGAATTCCATGACCTTGGACACCACGACCTGTTGGCGATCCTGCAGGCGGACGAATTCCTCGAAGGACGACACGTAGAGGGCGAGATCGTTCTGGACGTCGCGCAGCTTGGCGGTGCCTTCGGCATCGCTCGCGACGCTGTCGGCCAGCCCCTTTTGATGAGTTTCCATCTCCTTGATGGCGGCGTGGAAACGGTCCACGAACTCTCGTCCGGGCGTCGCACTGTAGTTCAGGACGGCGCTGCGCACGCTTTGGAGATCGTCGCTCATCTCGCCGATGGCGATGCTCCGGGCGGCGCTGTCGCGATAGCTGGAAAACACCGCGGCGATGCCGTCGATGCCGTTCAGGGCATTGAACGCGCTGAATGTCATCAAAAGGAGCAGCGGAACGAACCCGAGCGTGATGCGGGTCCTGATGCCGAATCGATTCCACATGGGAAGTTTTACCGAAGGACTGTGCGGGAAAGGCGGGGCGAGACGAGCGACGTCAGTTACGGCCGAGATACTCGGCCATGTTCGTTGAGGTGACGAGTTCGAACGGCACGTAGTTGACGCGCGGAACGCTCTCGCCGCGCGCCAGCGCCAGCGCGGCGTCGACCGCCTTGGCGCCCTGCGCCTTGGCGTTCTGGAAGACGGTGACGTCGAGATCGCCCGCGGCCATCGCCGCCAGCGCCGGCGCAGTCGCATCGATCCCGCCGACGACGATCTTGTTCATCGGCAGACCGCTCGCGTTCATCGCCTGGATCGCGCCGAGCGCCATGTCGTCGTTGTTGGCGATCACGCCGTCGAACTTCACGCCGGCGGCCAGCCATTCGCGCATCAGCTTCTCGCCGAACGGCTTCGACCATACGGCCGATTGCATTTCGACGATCCTGATGTCCTTGCAGTCGGGGCCCGCCAACACTTCGCGAACCTTGTCGGTGCGGCGGCGGGCGGCGTAATGAAGCGTTTCACCCACCATCACGACCACGTCGCCCTTGCCGCCGAGACGTCGACAGACTTCCTGCGTCTCCAGCGTGCCCGAATCGTTCTCGTCGGAAGCGACGAAGCTCTGCGTGGTCGGCAGTTCGTCCACGTTCACCGGCTCGCTGTTGACGTAGACGAGCGGAATACCCGCATCGGCCGCGATCTTCGAAAGGATAGGTCCGGTATCTCCATCAACGGGATTGACGACGATAGCATCGACCTTGGCAGCCACAAGATCCTTCATTGTCTGGATCTGGCGATCAACATCGCCTTTCGCGTCCTCGACCCGCAGCGTCACGCCTTCGAGCTTTCCGGCATGGTCGCGGATGCCGGCGGCGATCAACGAACGGAACGTGTCGTCCATCTGGGCCATGGCGACGCCAAGCGTTGCAGCGGAAGCAGGCGTTGCAGCGCTCAAGAGCATCGAAGCTAGGAACAGGGGAAGGCGCTTGAGCATTGCAGGCCGGTCCGGTGTTTAGAACACCGCCATCCATGCGCAACTTGTCTAAAAATATCGTTTAGTCACCAATCGATAGGCAGGGATCGCCGATCCCCCTGCAGCCGCCCTATCCGGTCTTCAGCGCCCGTTCGAGTTCGGCTTTCGACATCTTGGACCGCCCCGCGATCCCCTTCTTCCTGGCTTCGGCGTAAAGCTCGTCGCGCGTGGCGCCCTTGTCGTGATCGCGATAGGGCGCGGTCTTTTCGGCGACGTCCTTCGGCTGGCCCGAGAACTGCTTGCCCTTTTTCGTGTCGCGCCGCTTCTTGGCGGTGGTGCGAGCGTACTCCTCTTTCGAAAGATGCTCGCGGGCTTCCTTCGGGAGATAACGCTCGCCCGTTTCACCGCTCGTCTTGCCGGATTTCGTGCCCCAGTCCTCCTCCGTCCATTGGTGGAGGCTGTTGTTCTCGTCCTTCTCGCCTTCGTAGCCGCCGCCTTCTTTCTTGTACTCGGCGACGGCCATTTGGGCTTTGCGCGCCGACCATTGGCCGGGCTCCCCGCCCTTCCCGCCTTTCGTGACTTGTTTTTTCACCTTTTCCCAGAGTTTGGGATCGCTCTTCTCGGCCGTTTCGGTCACCCGCGTTCCTCCCTGACGGATCAGCGCTAGAAACGACAAACAAGCCGCGAAGGATGCCGCCTGCTTCAGCCTGCCTCGTCCAAGCCTTCGAGAATCACGCTGTCATTGGTGTAGATGCAGATCTCGGCCGCGATCTTCATGGCGCGGCGCGCGATCTCCTCGGCCGAGAAGTCCGTTTCGGCGAGCGCCCGTGCGGCCGCGAGCGCATAGTTGCCGCCCGAACCGATGGCCATGACGCCCTTTTCCGGCTCCAGAACGTCGCCGTTGCCCGTCAGCGTCAGCGTGATGTTCTTGTCGGCGACGATCATCATCGCTTCCAGACGGCGCAGATAGCGGTCGGTGCGCCAGTCCTTGGCGAGTTCCACGCAGGCGCGCATCAACTGGTCGGGATACTGTTCCAGCTTACCCTCCAGCCGGTCGAGCAGCGTGAAGGCGTCGGCCGTCGCGCCGGCGAAACCCGCCAGCACCTGACCGTCCTTGCCGATGCGCCGAACTTTACGCGCATTGCCCTTCATCACCGTGTTGCCGAGCGAAACCTGCCCGTCGCCGGCCACCACGACCTTGCCGCCCTTTCTCACCGTCACGATCGTCGTGCCGTAGATCTTTGCCGGATCGTGCTTCTCGAAATCCATGGGAACGCCAAGCCTTGGAAAGATTCATCATCCGCCGCTCGTCACCGAACGGCACTTCACGTGCCATGTAATGAGCGAGGAGAGGAGCGCCAAGAAGCGGTTCCCTCCGGCCCCGCGATGTTCTAATCGAAACTCGACCGGGAAGAACGAAGAACCAAGGGTCGGAACATGGGCGAAACGGCGGGACGGCGGGACGCGAGCGTCGAACGGGCGACCAAGGAAACCAAGGTCCGCGTGCGCGTCGATCTCGACGGCACCGGCCGCGCCGACGTCCAAACCGGCGTCGGCTTCTTCGACCACATGCTGGACCAGCTCGCCCGCCATTCGCTGATCGACATGGTGATCGCGACGGACGGCGACCTCCATGTCGACGACCATCATACGGTGGAGGATACCGGCATCGCCATCGGACAGGCGATCCGGCAAGCGCTCGGCGACCGGCGCGGCATCCGCCGCTATGCCTCGCTCGACCTCGCCATGGACGAATGCCTGACGCGCGCCGCCGTGGACGTGTCCGGCCGGCCGTTCCTCGTCTTCAAGGCGGAGTTCCCGCGCGAAAAGATCGGCACCTTCGACACCGAACTCGTGCGCGAATTCTTCCAGGCGCTCGCCCAGAATGCCGGGATCACGCTGCACATCCAGAATCTCTACGGCGCGAACGCCCACCACATCGCCGAAACCTGCTTCAAGGCGGTGGCGCGGGTTCTGGGTGATGCGATCGCCATCGATCCGCGCCAGGCCGATCTCGTGCCCTCCACCAAGGGCATCCTCGCGTGACGCGCTATGTCGTCTTCGAGCCGCCGCGCACCGATGGCGCGCCGCCCGGCACGCCCAGCGAACGGGCGGTCTTCGTGCGCGACGGCTTCTCCGTCTGGGCCTTCCTGTTTCCGTGGCTCTGGCTCCTGCGCTACGGGCTCTTTCTTTCCGCGCTGATCGTGTTTCTCGTGTCGGGCGGGCTCGGCTGGCTCGGCGCCCAAGGCTATTCCGCGCTCGCCGTGCCGCTGGCGCTGCTTCTGGCGCTTCTCGTGGCGCTGGAAGGCCCGAGCCTTCGCGGCCTGCGCTTCCGCCGGAAACATTATGCCGAAACCGGCGCTTTCCAGGCGGCCAATGCCGGGGAAGCAGCGATCTTCTATTATGCCGGTGCCCGCAGCCTCGCTTCGACCGCGTCGGGCGGCGACGCCGGCGCGCATCATCTGCCATGGCGCTTCGCGGCGCGCCCGAACGCGGCGGAAGCCAAGCGCGGCGGGTGGCGAAACTGGACGGGGGCCGGACGCCTTGGCTGAAACGCTTGCCATCATCGACTACGGCTCAGGCAATCTGCGGTCAGTGACGAAAGCCTTCGAGCGCGCCGCCCGCGAAGCCGGCCTCGACACACGCATCCTTTTGACCGACGAGCCGGAAGCGGTCGCGAAAGCGACCCGCGTCGTTCTGCCGGGC
The DNA here is from genome assembly GCF_009176975.1 of Aureimonas psammosilenae. Taxonomy (GTDB): domain Bacteria; phylum Pseudomonadota; class Alphaproteobacteria; order Rhizobiales; family Rhizobiaceae; genus Plantimonas; species Plantimonas psammosilenae. Next base: position 136,769 of record NZ_WEZG01000009.1, on the reverse strand, counting down.
GTCGGTGCCTATGCCGATTGCCGCGCGGGGCTGGCCGCCGTTCCGGGCATGGAAGACGCGCTTCTCCAAACCGTCGAGGCGAGGGGCCGGCCGTTTCTCGGCATCTGCGTCGGCATGCAGCTCATGGCCTCGCGCGGCCTGGAGAAGACGATCACGCAAGGATTCGGCTGGATTCCCGGCGATGTCGAGCCGATGGTGCCGAGCGACCCGGGCTTAAAGGTTCCGCAGATCGGCTGGAACACGATCAACGCCCACGGCGACCATCCGCTCCTCGCCGGCATTCCGACCGGCGAGAATGGGCTCCACGCCTACTTCGTCCATTCCTACCATCTGATGGCGACACGGCCGCAGGATGTTCTCGCCACCACCGACTATGGCGGGCCGGTGACGGCCATGGTGGCGAGCGGCAACAAGGCCGGCACGCAGTTCCATCCCGAAAAGAGCCAGCGCCTCGGCCTCAAGCTTCTCACCAATTTCCTGTCCTGGACGCCCTGATGCCCATTCTTTTTCCGGCGATCGACCTGAAGAACGGCGAATGCGTGCGCCTGAAGCTGGGCGACATGGCCGAGGCGACCGTCTACAATCAGAACCCGGCCGCGCAGGCGACCGCCTTCCGCGAGGCCGGCTTCGAGCACCTCCACGTCGTCGATCTCGACGGGGCCTTCGCCGGCCGCGCCGTCAACGGGCAGGCGGTGGAGGCGATCCTCGCGAGCGTCGAAAACGGGATGCGCGTCCAACTCGGCGGCGGCATCCGGCGGATGGAGGACATCGAGCGCTGGCTCGGTCTCGGCCTCCATCGCGTCATCCTCGGCACCGTCGCGGTGCGCGATCCGGGCCTCGTGCGCGAAGCGGCCAAACGCTTTCCGGGGCAGGTCGCGGTCGGCATCGACGCGCGCGGTGGCTATGTGGCGGTGGAAGGCTGGGCGGAAAGTTCGGAACTGACCGCGACCGATCTCGCGCTTCGCTTCGCCGACGCCGGCGTCGCCGCGATCATCTATACCGACATCGACCGCGACGGGGTGCTGGCCGGCATCAACTGGGAGGGCACGATCGCGCTCGCCCATGCCGTGCCGATCCCGGTGATCGCCTCCGGGGGCCTCGCCTCTATGGACGACATCAGGCGCCTTGCCGAACCCGACGCCGCGATCCTCGAAGGCGCGATCTCGGGTCGCGCGCTTTACGACGGGCGCATCGAAGCGGGCGAGGCGTTGAGGGTGTTGAAGGCCGCGCCATGAAGGTCCTGGTGACGGGCGCCGCCGGCTTCATCGGCGCCGAGACCGCCCTTCTCCTTGCCGCGCGCGGGGCCGAGGTGGTCGGGCTCGACAATTTCTCGCCCTATTACGACCTCGCGCTGAAGCGGGCGCGGATCGCGCGCTTCGATGCCCATCCGAACATCCGCTTCACGGAGGGCGACATCGCCGACCGTCCGGCGATGGCAGCGATGTTCGAGGCCGAGCGCTTCACCCATGTAGTGCATCTGGCCGCCCAGGCCGGCGTCCGGCACGGGCAGTTCCACCCCCACGACTATGCCGACGCCAATCTCACCGGCTTCCTCAACATCCTGGAAGGCTGCCGCCACACGGGCGTCTCCCATCTCGTTTATGCCTCGTCGTCCTCCGTCTACGGCGCCAACACGGCGATGCCCTTTTCCACGACGCACGCGGTGGACCATCCTTTGAGCCTTTACGCCGCGACGAAGCGCGCCAACGAGGCGATGGCCCATTCCTATGCCCATCTCTATCGCTTGCCGGCGACGGGTCTGCGCTTCTTCACGGTCTACGGCCCCTGGGGCCGGCCGGACATGGCACCCTTCATCTTCACCAAGAAGATCCTTGCCGGCGAGCCGATCGAGGTGTTCAACCACGGCCACCACGCACGCGACTTCACCTATATCGACGACATCGCGGCCGGCATCCTCGCCGCGCTCGACCACCCGGCGATCGCGAACCCGGACTGGAACAGCGACTGCCCCGATCCGGCAAGTTCCGCTGCGCCTTGGCGTCTCTACAATATCGGCCGCGGCAGCCCGACGCCCTTGATGGACTTCATCCACGCGATCGAAGCGGCGGCGGGGCGGGAAGCGCGCCTCGTGATGCTGCCGATGCAGCCGGGGGACGTTCCCGCGACCTTCGCCGACATCGCGCCCCTGTCGCGCGATACCGGCTGGCAACCGCGCACCGACGTCTCGGAGGGCGTGCCGCGCTTCGTGGACTGGTTCCGTCGGTTCTATTCGGCCTGAACCCGGTTTATTCGCCGGCTTCCGTCAGAAGAACGGCGTCTTCGGGGAGCCCCATCAGCCGCGCCGCTTCGCGTCCCGGCGTGAATTCGGGCACGGTGGCGCTGAGGAGCCGAAGCGCGGCGACCGTGTCCGCCGCCTCTACATGGCGCTGCATCTCGTCGAGAATGCGCGACACGAGCGGCGCTTCGATGGCGCGCGGGAAGGCCGTCAGCAAACCTTCCACCGAGGTCGGCGACAGGGTTTCGGCGCGGTCGAACAGTTCCTCGTAGAGCTTCTCGCCGGGCCGAAGTCCGGTGAACACGATCTTCACGTCCGCCTCAGGGCGAAGGCCCGACAAGCGGATCACGTCGCGGGCGAGATCGGCGATCTTCACCGGCGAGCCCATGTCGAGAACGAAGATGCGGCCGCGCTCCTCGCGATGCTGGAGCCCTTGGCCCGCCGCTTCCAGAACAAGAAGGCAGGCCTCCTTGATGGTCATGAAATAGCGCTCGATATCGGGATGGGTGACAGTCAGCGGGCCGCCGAGTTCGAGCTGCTTCTCGAAGGTCGGCACCACCGAGCCGGCCGAGCCCAGCACGTTGCCGAAGCGCACGGTGACGAAGCGCGTGCCTTCCGTGCCCGCCGCGATGTCCTCGGCCTGGCACACCATTTCGGCGAGGCGCTTGGTTGCGCCCATGACGTTGGCGGGGTTCACCGCCTTGTCGGTCGACACCATCACCATGGCGCGGACGCCGGCCTTGACGGCCGCGCGCACCACGTTGCGCGAGCCGATCGAATTGGTGAAGAGCCCTTCCAAGGGCTGCGCTTCCACGATCGGCACGTGCTTGAGGGCGGCGGCGTGGAACACGATCTCCGGCTTGACGCTGGCAAAGATCCGCTCGATCGTCGCGGCTTCCCGCACGTTGCCAATGAGGGCGAGGACGTCGAGCTGGGGCGCGAGGCGGCGAAGGTCGTTCTCGGCCTCGAACAGAAGAAACTCGCTGGCGTCGACGATCACGAGACGCGCCGGCTCCAGCGCCGCGATCTGGCGCGCGAGTTCGGAGCCGATGGAGCCGCCGCCGCCGGTGATGAGAACGGTGCGGCCCGCGATGAGGTTCGACACCGTGTCCTTCGACAAACGCCTCGGCCGTCGCCCGAGAAGGTCTTCGAGGCGGATCGGGCGGATCTCGACGGGCTCGGACACGTCGCGCATGTCCAGCATGTCCGACATGCGAAGGAGCGGCAGTCCCTCCCCGCTCGCCAGTTCGATCAGGTCCTCGATCGGGGCATGGCGCTCGAATTCCTCGCGCGAGCGGGCGAGGATCACGGCATCCGGCCGCTTCCCCTCCTTCTCGAAGCGCCTGACGATGGCGGGAAGGCGGTCGAGGGTGCCGAGGATCGGCACGCCGCGAATGTAGCGCCCGGTGCGCCGGCCGCGCTCGTCGATGATGCCGAGCACCTTGTAGTTCGGGCCGGTCTGCTCGCTGATGCGGCGCAGGAAAGCGTCGGCATTGTCGTTGGCACCGATCAGGATCACGCGCTTGGCCGGCTGGCGCGGCTTGGCGCCCGGCCGCACCGTGTCGCGATGGTTGCGGAACATGCGGTAGGCGGCGCGCGGGGCGGCCAGCATCACCACGAGAAAGGCCCAGGTGATGAGCGGCGTCGAGCGCGGAATGAGCTGGAGACGCACCACGAGGAAGTGCACAAAGACGAACAAAAGAACGGAGATCGTCGCCGTCTTCACCACCGAGATCAGCTCGGGCAGCGAAGCATAGCGCCAGATGCCGCGATTGAGCCCGACGCCGAGCCCGACCGTGCCGACCAGAACGCCGAAGCCGAGCGAGGCCACGAGATAAGCCTCCGCATCCAGCATGAAGACCTCGTCGCCGAGCCGGAGGCCCAGCGACAAAAGCATGGCGAGCGCGCCGATGACGACGTCGTGCGTCAGCGCGATGCCGCGCAGAAACAGCATGCGGGCCGTTCCGGACCTCGTCAGAGCGACGCGCATACGCTCGGCACCTTTTCCCTTTCAAACGGTCCGCGAAAAACCGCCGGCCGGGAGCTTTCTAAGCCAGGAAGCGGCTTCTGTCATCGCGCCACACGCTGCGCGGGATCGTCAGACGCGGAGAAAAGGAGGGAAAAGCGCCTTTTGCATGGAAAATCCGCCTTGGGCGTTTCACCTCCCGGACCTTTCCGTTAAACCCGGCCTCGATTAGTCGTATTATTGGGAGGCGTTGCCGATGTCGTTTCAGGAACCTTTCTCCGGTCTGTTTCCGGTCGCCCCGACGCCCTTCCACGAGAACGGCGATCTCGATCTCGACGGCATGAAGCGCGTTCTCGACTGCATGATCGACCAGAAGGTCGACGGCATCTGCATCCTCGCCAACTATTCCGAGCAGTTTCTCCTCACCGACGAGGAGCGGCAGGTTCTGACCCGGCTGTCGCTGGAGCATGTCGCGGGCCGCGTGCCGGTAATGGTCACCTGCTCGCATTTCTCGACGCGCATCGCGAGCGCCCGCGCCAAGGAAGCCGCCGAACTCGGCGCGGCGCTTCTGATGCTGATGCCGCCCTATCACGGCGCGGCTTTGCGAGCCGACGAAGTCGGTATGACCGAGCATTTCAAGACGGTGGCGGATGCCGCCGGCATCCCCATCATGGTGCAGGACGCGCCCTTGTCGGGCGTCGCCCTGCCGGTATCCTTCCTCGTAAAGCTCGCCCGTGAAGTGCCGCTGGTGCGCTATTTCAAGATCGAGGTGGCGCAGTCGGCGGCGAAACTTCGCGCCCTCATCGCCGCTGGCGGCGAGGCGGTGGTCGGCCCCTTCGACGGCGAGGAGGCGATCACCATGATGGCGGACCTCGACGCGGGCGCGACGGGCACCATGTCGAGCGCGATGGCGCCCGACCTTCTTCGCCCGATCTTCGACAAGCACCGCGCGGGCGACCGCGAAGGGGCGGCGGCCGCCTATGCCCGCATCCTGCCGCTCGTGAACTACGAGAACCGGCAATGTGGCTTGCGCGCCGCCAAGACCGTGATGATGGAAGGCGGCGTGATTGCTTCAGACCATGTGCGCCACCCGCTCGACCAGATCCACCCCGCGACGCGCGCCGGCCTTCTGGAACTCGCACGGCAGGTCGAGCCGCTGGCGCTCACCTGGGGCAAATAAGCCCGACCTCATCGTGGATCGGTCCCTATATGGCGGGGTGACGCTCCGCCGGACCGGCGACATGCAACGCGAAATAACACCGAAGGGAACCATCCCATGACGATTCTCGGACAACAGTTCATCGGCGGGGAAGCCCTGAAGGGCGCGAACGGCGAGATCTTCGGCGTGAACGCGTCGAACGGCGAGAAGCTGGAGCCGGGCTTCGGCGGCGCGACCAAGGCGGATCTGGAACGCGCCTGCGCGCTGGCCGAGGCCGCCTTCCGGCCCTACCGCGAAACGAGCCTGGAAGACCGCGCTCTTTTCCTCGAAGCCATCGCCGACAACATCGCGGCGCTCGGCGACGAGCTGATCGAGCGCTGCATGGCGGAAAGCGGCCTGCCGCGCCCGCGTCTCGAAGGCGAGCGCGGCCGCACGATCGGGCAGCTTCGCATGTTCGCGGGCGTCGTGCGCGACGGCGGCTTCCTGGAAGCGCGCGTCGATCCGGCCATGCCGGAAAGGAAGCCCCTGCCCCGCGTCGATCTTCGTTTGCGCAACATCGCGGTCGGCCCCGTCGCGGTGTTCGGCGCATCGAACTTCCCCCTCGCCTTTTCGGTCGCGGGCGGCGACACGGCTTCGGCGCTGGCCGCCGGTTGCCCGGTGATCGCCAAGGCCCATTCCGCCCATCCCGGCACGTCCGAGCTCGTCGGCCGTGCCGTTTCCAAGGCGGTAAAGGATCGCGGCCTGCCGGAAGGCACCTTCGCGCTTCTCTTCGATTCCGGCCGCGAGATCGGCCAGGGCCTCGTCGCCGATCATCGCATCAAGGCGGTCGGCTTCACCGGCTCGCGCGGCGGCGGGACGGCGCTGATGAAGATCGCCGCGTCCCGCAAGCAGCCGATCCCGGTCTATGCCGAGATGAGCTCGATCAACCCGGTGGTGCTGTTTCCGGCGGCGCTCACTGCCCGCGGCGAGGCGATCGGCAAGGCCTTCACCGCCTCGCTGATCCTCGGCGCCGGCCAGTTCTGCACCAATCCGGGCCTCGTCGTGGCGATCGAAGGCGAAGGCCTCGACGCCTTCCTGAAGGGCGCGGCCGAGGCCTTGACCGAAACGCCGGCCGCCGTGATGCTGACCCCCGGCATCCACAAGGCCTATAGCGAGGGCGTCGAGAAGCTGGGGAGCCACGCTTCCGTCGAAACGCTGGCGCGCGGCCAGGAAGGCGGGACCTTGCGCGGCCGGTCGGCGATCTTCACCGTTTCGGCCGAGGCTTTCCTGTCGGCGCCCGAGCTTCAGGAAGAGGTCTTCGGCTCCTCCTCGCTCGTCGTTCGCTGCCGGAACGAAGAGGAAGTCGCCAAGGTCGTGGACGGCCTCGAAGGCCAGCTCACCGTCGCGATCCATATCGACGAGGCGGACCACGCGGCGGCGGCCAAGCTTTTGCCGCGGCTGGAGGAAACGGCGGGCCGCATCCTCGTCAACGGTTTCGGCACGGGCGTCGAGGTCGGCCATGCCATGGTGCATGGCGGCCCCTTCCCGGCCACCTCGGACGGGCGCACCACCTCGGTCGGGAGCCTTGCGATCTATCGCTTCCTGCGGCCGGTTTCCTATCAGGACTTTCCCGTCGCCCTTCAGCCGGAAGCGGTCAAGGACGGCAACCCGCTGAAGCTCTGGCGGCGCGTCGACGGCAAGCTCGGCCAGAACTGAAAGTGTTCAAGGAGAGTCGACCACCGTCGGCTCTCCGTCCACCTTCATCTTCCTTTCGCGGAAGGCGATGAACAGGCCGGAGGCGATGATGATCGCGGCGCCGACCAGAAGCATGGCGTCCGGCACTTCGCCGAAGAAGATCCAGCCGAAGATGACGCCCCAGAGAAGCGTCGAATATTGCATGGGCGCGACGGTGGCGGCGCTGCCGAGCTTCAACGAGCGCGTCACGCAGACATGGCCGACCATGGACACGATGCCCAGGAGAGCCAGGAGACCGAAGTCGCGCGTCGACGGCGGGACCCAGAAGAACGGCACCGTCGCGAGGCCACACAGGAGGGCCGCCACGAACTGCCAGAACACGAGCACGATGTCGGGCGTGCCGCGCAACTGGCGACCGTAGACCACGGTGAGGCTGAACACGAAGGACCCGACGAGCGACACCACGGCGGCCGGCGTCAGCGCCGCGGAAGACGGGCGCAGCGCGACCGCGACGCCCACGAAGCCGACCGCGATCGCCGTCCAGCGCCGCCAGCCGACCTTTTCCTTCAGGAGCCAGGGCGACAGGGCCGCCACATAGATCGGCGCGGCCAGCCAATAGGTGATGACATCGGCGAGCGGCAGCGTGATCGTCGCATAATAAAAGGCGGATGCCTCGAACGCCCCGAAGAAGCAGCGCAGCGTCAGGAGCCAGGGCCGCTCGACGCGCCAGAGCGCGCCGGGCGGAAGGCGCGTCAGGAAAGGCGCGATCACCAGAAGCGCACCGACGGAGCGCAGAAACATGATCTGGCCGACGCCGTAGGTCGACACCAGCCATTTGCCCATCGTGTCGTTGGCGGCGAAGAGCAGCATGGCCAGAAGCATCGCGAGGATGCCGAGACCGTCGCCGGACATCGTACCGGCCGGGCGCGACCGGGCATGGGAAGAAGACAAGACGGACTCCGGGCGGCGAACCGCGGCGCGATGCTCGATGGGATTTGGCTTCAGCCCATATCCCCTTCGCGAGCCTGCCGATAGGCGGGGACCGAGGCAATCCGACAACACAAGCCGATGGTTAACGTTTCTCTGAGACCTCGCGCCTAACCTTCGCCCGATTCCGCCTGCCTTAGGCGATTCGAAACATTCTCATCCGATTTTTCGCCACGCGCCCGTTCCCGACCGGAGTTCAAGACCGCCGATGACCATCATTTCCAAGGCCGCCAAAGCCGCTCTTGCCGCCGGTGCCCTTTTTGTCGGATTGAGCGCCGGTCAGGCCTCGGCCGCCACCTGCGGCAACAACGCGGCCGGGTTCCCGGCCTGGCTCGCCCAGTTCAAGCAGGAAGCGGCCGCGCAAGGGATCTCCGCCCGCGCCATCGACTCCGCTCTCGGCGGCGTTTCCTACGATGCCAAGGTCATCAGCCTCGACCGCAACCAGAAGAGCTTCAAGCTCTCGCTCGACCAGTTCATGGAGCGCCGCGCGCCCGCTTCCTATATCCAGAAGGGCAAGTCGGTCATCCGCCAGAACGGGGCCCTGCTCGATTCCATCGAGCGCCGCTACGGCGTCCAGAAGGAAGTGCTGGTCGCGATCTGGGGCATGGAAACGGGCTTCGGCGCCAATTCCGGCTCGATGAACATCTTCCGTTCGCTGGCGACCCTTTCCTATGATTGCCGCCGTTCGGACTTCTTCACGGAAGAATTGATCGCGGCCCTGGAGATCGTCGATCGCGGCGACAAGCGCGCCGAGGACATGAAGGGCGCCTGGGCCGGCGAGATCGGCCAAACGCAGTTCCTGGCCAAGAACTACCTGAAATACGCGGTCGACTTCGACGGCGACGGCCGCCGCGACCTCATCCGCTCCAAGGCCGACGTTCTGGCCTCCACCGCGAACTTCCTGCGCGAGCACGGCTGGCAGCCGAATGCCGGCTATGGTCCGGGCGAGCCGAACTATCCGGTCTTCGCCGACTGGAACCGCGCCGTGGTCTACCAGCAGGCCCTGTCGCTCTTCGCCTCCAAGATGGCGCAGTAAAAAGCCGATATCTCGACGGCGGCCTCAGGCGTCGCCGTCGAGTTCCGGATAATCGCGGAAGATGCCCTCCGTGGTGAAGGGCAGGCGGCGCGGGCTTGCGAGATAGGCCGCGATCCCCGGCTCGGCCCGCACGCGCTCGGTCAGCGCCTCGACATGAGGGAAGCGCCCCGAGAGGGCGGCGGTCGCGCGGGGAAAGGCGTAAGCCAGACCTTCGCGCACCTGGAACAGGCCGAGATCCACATAGGTCAGGCGGTTGCCCACAAGCGTTCCCGAACGCGTGGGGTTGTTCGCGATCAGCGTCTCGTACCAGCCGAGGAACTTCGGGATGCGCTGCGACCGGAACTCGCCCGCCCGGCGCGATGACTCCGGTTTCTGATCTTCGTAGTAAAGCGACACGCCGACGGGATGGTGCACGTCGTGCGCTTCCGCCACGAGATCGGCCGTGGTGACGGCGATGGCGCGCGCCCATTCCCTCAGGGCTTCATCCTCCGGTGCCCAGCCGAGCTTTTCGCCGAGATAGGCCGAGATCACCGCCGACTGCGACACGAGCACCTCGCCGTCCTTGAGGAAAGGCGGCGCGAGGGGGATGGGATAGCCGCCCTTCCCTTTCATGAAGGCCATCATGCCTTCCACGCCACCGTTCTCCACGTCGTCGAGCCGCGCCATGTCGCGATAATCGGCGCCGGCGGCTTCCAGAACGAGGCGCGGAAACTCGCCGCGTCCCTGGATCGACGGCCAATAAAAAAGATCGAAGCCCATGCTCCAAGCCCTCCTCCCGGTTCCGCATGATCTGGCGCGGAGAGCCGCGCTAGACAGGGCAGGGTCGCTGATCTAACGCGGGGGCGTTCCGGCTCGCCCCGCGCCCTCACAAGCGCCCGCGAGCCGGCTTCAAGGAGAGTCGATATGGAAACCGCATCCGTCGTTTCGGCGGACAAGGCGTCCTCCGTTCCGCCCGGCGCCTCGTGGGGGGCGCATCTGGGCGCGACGCTGGCGCTCGGGAGCCCGCTCGTCGGCGCCCAGCTCGCGCAGATGGCGATCCACGTCACCGACACCCTGATGGTGGGGCGCCTCGGCACGACCGAGCTTGCCGCCGCCGTTCTGTGTACGCAAGGCTTCTATCTCGTCTGGATCTTCGGCTCGGGCTTCGCGCAGGGGCTCCTGCCGCTGGCGGCCAGCGCCGAAGGGCGCGGCGACCGGGCCGGCGTCCGGCGTTCGGTGCGCATGGGCTTCTGGGCGCTTGGGGCTTACGGGCTCCTGATGCTCGTGCCGCTGTGGCATTTCGAGGCCATCCTTCTGGCGCTCGGCCAGGAAGCGGAAACCGCGCGGCTCGCCGGCTCCTTCATGCGCGTCTTCGAATGGGGCCTGATCCCCGCCCTCTTCATCGCCGGCTTCCGCTCGGGGCTTAGCGTCGTCGGACGCGCCGGCACGATCCTTCTCGTGACGCTGGCGAGCGTCGTCCTGAATGCCGCACTCAACTGGGTGCTGATCTTCGGCCATTTCGGCTTCCCAGCCCTTGGCCTCAACGGCTCGGCGCTGGCCTCCGTCCTGACGAACGTCCTCGGAGCGCTGGCGCTCTTCGCTTATTGCCGCTGGGCGCGGGGATTAGAGGATTACCGCTTCCTTCAGCGCATCTGGCGGCCGGACTGGCCGGCCTTCCGGGAGATCCTGCGCATCGGCTTGCCGGTTTCCACCACGATCATCGCCGAGGCCGGGCTCTTTGCCGCGTCTTCCGTGATGATGGGCTGGCTCGGTACGGTGACGCTGGCCGCGCATGGCATCGCGCTGCAGCTCGCCTCCATCGCCTTCATGGTGCCGCTCGGCCTGTCGCAGGCGGCCAGCGTCCGGGTCGGCGTCGCCTTCGGCCGGCGCGACTGGCTCGGCCTCGGGCGCGCCGCGTGGTCGGCGATCGGTCTCGGTTTCGCGGCCGGGTGCTGCGGGGCGATCCTGTTCTGGGCGGCGCCCGGTTTTCTCGTCGGCGCTTATCTCGACAAGAGCCATGCCGAGTCCCCGGCCATGCTGGCGGAGGGGGTGCAGCTTCTGGCGGTCGCGGCGGCGTTCCAGCTCGTGGACTGCCTGCAGGTCGTGTCAGCCGGCGTGCTGCGCGGCCTCGCCGACACGCGCGTTCCGATGATCATGGCGCTCGTCAGCTACTGGGGCATCGGCATGCCGGTCGCCTGGGTCCTGGCCTTCACGGCCGGGCTCGGCGGGGTCGGCATCTGGGCGGGGCTCGCCGCCGGCCTGTTCTTCGCCGCCGTCATGATGACGGCGCGGGTGGCGATGCGCGCGCGGCTCGGCCTGACGCCCGCCTGACAAGAGAAAGGCTGCGCTCTCCGCCCTGGAGATCCGCAGCCTTTGCGCGTCATCGTTTCGGATGGATCAGGCGCAGCTCTTGGTTCCCGAGCCGTCGACGGACTCGATCTGAACGCGGGCGACGCCCGAATGCACGAAGTCGAGCTGGCGGGCCGCACCCTTGGAAAGGTCGATCAGGCGCCCCTTGATGAAAGGTCCGCGATCGTTGATCGTCACGACGATCGAACGGTTGTTCTTAAGGTTGGTGACTTTAACCTTGCTGCCGAGCGGCAGGGTCTTGTGAGCTGCCGTCATGGCAGCAGGGTTCATCATTTCACCGGATGCGGTGCGTGAACGAAGCGAGTACCAGGAGGCACCCCCGCAGGCGGTCTTCACCTTGGCGGTCTGCGTCGCGGTCTGTGCGGATGCGATATGCGGAATTGAAATCGTCGAAATGGCGATGGCGATGGCTGTCAGAGCGGCAGTCTTCAAACCCCTCGGTCCTTATCCCGTTGATTTTCCGCGGGTGGCCGAGCTTCAGAAAACCTGACCCCCTCGTTGCCCCCGCGGCTAGCGAGGGGACAGATGCCGGGCGGTCAGGGTCAAAATTGGGTCAGTTCCATCACGTGATGTTAAAAAGCGTCATATTCAAGAAATATTTGGTGATGGTGAAAATGCGGCATCGCCTATGAGAGAGGGAAGAGCGTCCCGAAATGTGGGAAAAGAAAACGTGTATCCGGACTGCCTGATTTTGCGGTTCGAGACCCGTTTATTCTCGCCATAAAAGGAACGCGCCATAGGGGAAAGCGCGGCTTCGTCAAAATCCACGAGCGGCGGGACCGGCAGTCCGGCGAGGGTCGCGGCATGTTCCACGACGTCCTGCGGCGGGGCGGGCTCGTCGTCCGTGACGTTGAAGACGCCGCCTTCGCGCCGGGTCGCCAGATGGAGAAGCGAGCCGGCGATGTCTTCCACATGGATGCGGTTGAACACCTGCCCCGGCTTGGCGAGACGCTTGGCTTTGCCTTCGCGAAGATTCACGAAGGCGTTGCGCCCCGGACCGTAGATGCCGGACAAGCGCAAGGTTGCGAGCGGCGTTCCCCGTGCCTCCGCGACGCGCCGCCAGTCTTCTTCCGCCGTCACGCGCTGGCGCGAGCGCTCCGATCGCGGCGCGACGGGCGTGTCCTCGTCCACCCAGGCACCGCCATGGTCGCCATAAACGCCGACCGTCGACAGATAGCCGATCCATTCGAGCCGCGCGCAGCCATGGCCGATCCGGTCGCGATATTGCCGCAGCACCGGGTCGCCGGCGGCATCCGGCCCGGCGGACACGAGAAGATGGGTGACGCCCTCCAGCGCGGCGTCGATCCCCTCCCCCGGATGCTCGCCGTCGAACAGGAAGGGCTTGAGGCCCTTGGCCGCGAAAGCCGCCGCCTTGTCGGGCGAGCGCGTGGTGACCCCTGCGATCTCGCTTGAGCCCAGCTTGGCAACGAAGGCGGAAGCCGAATAGCCGCAGCCGAACACGAAGAAGCGCATAGGCGAAATCCCGAACCGTTGAGGAGATCAGTCTATAGCGTGCCGCACGCCGGCGTCAGGCCTCGGCTGTGCCAACCGCCAGCCATTCGCCCCGCACATCCGCATCACTCTCGCGAGCCAGCGCATCCTCGCGGGTTGCCATCGCCTCGACGGGTGCCAAACGTCCGAGCGCCCAAACCGCCATCGCGCGGACCACCGGCGCATTGTCATGCAAGAGTTGCCGGACGAGCGGCAGAAACACGGCCTCGCCCGAATTGCCGGCGGCGATCAGGCAGTTCGACACGAACTTCGCCCGACCGACCCGTTTCACCGGCGAGCCGGAAAACAGGGCGCGAAAAGCTGGATCATCGAGACGGAGAAGATCGGCCAAAGCCGGCGAGCGCAGATCTTCGCGCGCCACGAGCTTGGCTTCGCGTGCGTTCACCGCGAACTTGTTCCAGGGGCAGACGGCGAGGCAATCGTCGCAGCCATAGATGCGGTTGCCCATCTTGGGACGCAACGCGAGCGGCACGAGCGCCTTGGTCTCGATGGTGAGATAGGAGATGCAGCGCCGCGCATCGAGCTTGTAGGGTTCGGGAAAAGCGTCCGTCGGGCAGGCGTCCTGGCAGGCCCGGCAGGAGCCGCAAAGATCGCGGCCCTGCCCGTCCGGCTCCAAGTCGAGCGTCGTGAAGATCGAGCCGAGAAACAGCCAGGAACCGAAGGCGCGGCTGACGAGATTGGTGTGCTTGCCCTGCCAGCCGAGCCCGGCCGCTTGGGCCAACGGCTTTTCCATCACGGGCGCGGTGTCCACGAAGACCTTCACCGCGTGGCCGGGATCGGCCTTGGCGAGGAGGCGCCCGCCGAGTTCCTTCAGCCGCCCCTTGATGACGTCGTGATAATCGCGATGGCGGGCATAGACGGAAATACCGCCTCGATCAGTGCGCGAAAGATTGGCGAGCGGGTCCTCGTCGGGGCCGTAGTTCAGCCCGAGCACGATGACGCTACGGGCCTCCGGCCATATCGCCTTCGCCGAGCGGCGACGCTCCAGCGTTTCCGGCATCCAGCCCATGGTGCCGTGCCGGCCTTCAGCGACGAATTCCTCCAGCCGTCCGGCGGCGGCGGCATTCTCCTCGGCCCGCACCACGCCCACGGCATCGAAGCCGAGACGCCGCGCATCGGCATCCAGAAAGCGGCGGAGGGCGGCGGGATCGCTCATCGCCCTCATATAGGCTTAACGCGAGCGCCTAGAAATCGAGTTCCGCATAATGGGCAACCGGCGGCAGCCCGCGCACCTTCTCCACCAGGAGCGGTCGGAAGGAAGGACGCGACTTCACCCGCATGTACCATTCCTTGGCCAGCGGCTCGCCGTCCCAGGAAATCTCGCCGAGATAGTCGAGGATCGATAAGGCGCCGGCGGCGGCGAGATCGGCATAGGTCATGCGATCGCCCGACAGCCAGTTGCGGCTTTCCGCCAGCCAGCCGACATAGCGCATGTGGTGCTTGAGATTGGCTCTGGCCGCGCGGATGGCCGAGGCGTCGGGCGCACCGCCCCCTTCTTCGGGCCGCATCTCCTGCTTGAACACGCGCTCGCGGACCAGATAGCGCGTCACCTCGTTTTCGAGCTTGGCCAGGAACCAGTCCACGAGGCGCCGCACCTCGGCGCGCTCGGCCGGCGTTTCCGGCAGAAGGCGCTTGTCGCGCTGGAAGACGCCGCGCGTTTCATCGAGATACTCGGCGATCACGGTGCCGCCGACGATGGGCGGCCCCGAATCCTCCAGAAGAACCGGCAGCGTCGCGGCTGGGTTGAGGGCCAGGAAGTCGCGGCGTCGCTCCCAGGGGCGCTCGTCCAAGAGTTCCGGCCGCTCGCCATATTCGCCGAGCACAAGTCGGACGAAGCGCGAGGCCGCCGACATCGGATGGTGGTGGAGCCTCAACATGACAAGGGCAGGACGTCCATACGCAACCCATGCGAAACCGGACGCCGGACGCGCCCAAAACCGCAACCTGCCGGCAAGTCCTTGACGAAAGGCAAAGGCGCCGGACGGCCGGGTCGGCCTCGCCGGGCAAGGCTGTGGAGAAACGCAAATAGCAGGTCGGCGCGCGCCAGCAAGTCTTTAGAGGCTGTTATGGACCATAGACGAGCATCGTGCTGTCTGGTCTGGTTCGCCGGGTAGGAGCCGGATGCAGCCGGTAGCGGGGCTACCGGCAAACGCCGGCGACGCACTCCGGCGAGCCAGACCAGACAGCCCGGAGGGTGGGATGAGCGAAGCCATCCGGGGCGTCGGCGAGACTTGCCAAGCCGCCAGGCTTGGCTGCACTCGCCTCCTGCCGGACTGGACTTCGCTGATCCCACACGATGCTCGTCTATGGTCCATAACAGCCTCTAGAAGCGATCGAAGCCGCTCGCAGCCCTTCATGAACGCCTTTGGCCAAGCTCCGGCAGGCACCACCTTTTTCGCGTAGCCTCCAAAAAATTCTGAGCATGGTTGACGCTTCTGTGCGAGACGGGGCCCAAGGCGGCAGCGCGCCGCGCGAAGGAGTTTCCCGCATGGACCTCGGGTCGATCCTCTCCGCCGTTTTTCTCGGCGTTCTCGAAGGCCTCACCGAATTCATTCCCGTTTCCTCGACGGGCCACCTCATTCTCGCCAGCCACTTTCTCGGCTTCCACACGACGGGCAACACCTTCGAGGTGCTGATCCAGCTCGGCGCGGTGCTCGCCGTCCTGTCGGTCTATGCCAAGCGCCTCTGGGAGATCGCCGTCACCTTTCCGACCGTGCCCGAAAGTCGGCGATTCGTGTTCGCGGTCGCCCTCGCTTTTCTGCCAGCGGCGGTGATCGGCGCTCTTCTCCACGACTTCATCAAGACGGTGCTGTTCGAATCACCCACGACGATCTGCGTGGCGCTGATCGTCGGCGGCGTTCTCCTGCTTCTCGTGGACAAGATGGCCAAGGCGCCGCGCTACACGCGGCTGATGGACTACACGCTGCCCTTGTCGTTCAAGATCGGCCTGTTCCAGTGCCTGGCGATGATTCCGGGCACCTCGCGCTCGGGCTCCACCATCGCCGGCGCGCTTCTCATGGGCGCCGACAAGCGCTCGGCGGCGGAATTCTCCTTCTTTCTCGCCATGCCGACGATGCTCGGCGCCTTCGTGCTCGACCTCTACAAGAACTACGACCAGTTGAACTCGGCCGATGCGACGCTCATCACCATCGGCTTCGTCACCTCCTTCATCTCGGCGGTGATCGTGGTGCGGACGCTTCTGAACTTCGTGTCCCGCCACGGTTTCGCGCCCTTCGCTTATTGGCGGATCGGGATCGGGACGCTCGGCCTGCTGGGGCTTCTGGTTCTGGGCTGAGGCAAGACAAAGAAAAGGCCCCGCTTTTCAGCGGGGCCTTCGATCCGGTGCGAGCCGGGCGCAGATCCCGTCAGGCGGCTTCGCTGTCGCGCTTCAAGCCGCCGGCATGGATCTCGGGCTTGGTGAACTGCCCCTGCGGGCGGAAGCGGATGAGATAGGTCGGAAGAACCGCGCCGATCGATTCAGGATTGATGCCGAAGGCGGCAAGGGTGCGGCCTTCGCGGATGGCGGCTTCCGACACGACGTTGTCGTGCTGCAACTGCTTCACCTGATCGCCCGTCAAAGGCGGGCTCGGCAGCCAGGACGTGAGGTCCGCGATGCGGCTCGCCGCACCGAATGGGATCGTCAGGAAGCGGCGCTTGCGGTTCACCACTTCCAGCATGATCTCCATCATCTCGCGGAAGGTGAGCACCTCGGGGCCACCGAGTTCGAAGCACTGCCCGGCGCCCCGGCCGTCGACCGTCATCGCGATCGCCTCGGCGACGTCGTTGACGTAAACCGGCTGGAAGCGTGTCTCCCCCCCGCCGACGAGCGGCAGGAAGGGCGACAAGCGCGACATATCGGCGAAGCGGTTGAAGAACTTGTCCTCCGGGCCGAACACAATGGAGGGCCGAAGGATCGTCGCATCCGGAACAGCGGCGCGCGCCCGCGCCTCGCCTTCCGCCTTGGAGCGGGCATAGGCCGAATCCGAGGAGGCCGACGCCCCGATGGCGGAGACGTGGGTGAGCTTGGCGCCGGCCGCGCGGGCGGCTTCCGCCACCGCGCCCGCCCCTTCCGCCTGAAGCGAGGAAAAAGTCTGCTTGCCCGATTCCGACAGGACACCGACAAGGTTGATCACGTGGTCGACGCCTTCCACCGCGCGATCCACTGTCCAGCGATAGCGCAGGTTCGCCTGCACCGGCATGACCTGCCCCATATTGCCGGCGACCTGCACGTAGTAAGCGAGATCGGGCCTGCGGCAGGCGATGCGCACGCGATGCCCGCGCCGGGCCAGGGCCCGGGCGACGTAGCGGCCGATAAAGCCGGACCCGCCGAAGACCGTGACCGTCTTGTTGAGATCCACCGCCATTTGCTCGTTCGCCTTCGCATGGGCGGCTATGAGGGGCCGCACGATCCATTCCGTTGCGGTGGTCATAGCGCCGCGCGGTTCTGCCGAAAAGAGGCGTAATGTCTCCGGGTGTCCCGGATGGCGTTCGGAAACGATGGCGGCGGAGGTTTAGGGCGACGCCAAGCCGCCGATGGCGGCGGAGCCAAGGTCCTCTGGACAGGTAAGATGACGCACAAGCCCGATTGACAGGACCAACCCGACCCCCTAAAGCTCCGGCCCGTGCCCAGGTGGCGGAATTGGTAGACGCGCACGGTTCAGGTCCGTGTGCCGCAAGGTGTGAAGGTTCGAGTCCTTTCCTGGGCACCAATTCACCGGAATGTTCCGGGAAGCCAAATAGTTAAGTCGCAGCAGAGGTTTGTTGGGAACATCCTGTTCAACAGGAGTGTTCAACGGTGCCTCTTGCCATGCCCCGCCCGATGAAGCGTTCCGCCTCCACTTTCCATCAGTTCATCCAGCGTATCCCTGCCGATGTCATAGGGATCGCACGGGGCCGAACGCTCAATCTTCCGGTGGGACAAGAGACGATCCGCGTGGCGTTGTCGGCAAAGGCGCTCGATGTGCGCTGCTCTCTGCGGACCCGGGATCCGGGCGAAGCAAAGGCCCGTCAGGCTGCAGTCACAGCTTACCTAGAGCGGGCCTGGCGAGCCATGCGAGCCAAGCCGGTGGTTCTCTCGCAGAAGGAAATCACCGCACTTGCTGGGCTTCTGTATCAAGATCTAACGGCGAAAATGGAGGATGAACCCGGCGAGGTCGGCATATGGCAGGCGGTCATCGATCGCTTCCAGCACGAGCGGGAAGCTGGGACGCTGGAGACATGGTTTGGCAGCACGGTCGACGAGCTTCTACTTAGCGAAGGATTGAACGTCGCCGGAGAAAGCCGCACGCGCCTTCTGGAGGCTGGGGCTTCGGCCCTAGTGGATGCCGCCGGCCGGCTGGGCAGGAACGCCGAAGGCGACTATGCGCCCGATCCTAAGGCCAACAGGTTCCCGCAGTGGGCCCCCAAGAAGGCCGCCACCGCACCAAAGCCGGTTCCGTCTGGCAAAGGCTCAACCGTCCAAAGTTTGCTTACGAAGCTCGCTGCGGAACGTGCCTACGCGCCGAAGACCGTTTCCGAGTGGACCCGCAGCATCAGCAGCCTAACCGATCATGCCAGCACTGTTGTCCCTTCCGAGATCACGCCCGACCACATCATCGCCTGGACCGACGCGCTGGTTGAGAAGGGCCTGAGCGCGAAGACCATCAACGAAACGTACCTTGCTGCTGTGAAGGCGCTGTTCAGGTGGGCGAAGGCAAAACGACAGATCGCCTACAACCCAGCCCTGGACGTCCCGAAGGTCGCGCGTCGGGATGAAGGAGGCGACAAGAGGGGCTTCACCTTGGCCGAGGCGCAGACAATCCTCACCGCTGCCACTAGCGAGACCACGCCTTTGCGCCGCTGGGTCCCATGGCTTCTAGCTCACACAGGGGCCCGCGCTGGCGAGGTCGTTCAGTTACGCCGCCAGGATGTCCGACAAGACCCCGAGACAGGGATCTGGTTGATCGACATATCGCCTTCGGCCGGTCGGTTGAAGAACAAAGCATCGGCTCGTGTGGTCCCCCTGCACCGGCAGTTGGTCGACATGGGGTTCCCAACTTGGGTGGCAGGCCAGAAGCGCGAACGCTTGTTCTATGAAGAGCGGCCGGGGGAGGCCGAAGACGGCAAGCGGTCTCGGAAGTCGGTCGCCATCAATCGCCTTGGGGATTGGGTCCGCGCCCTGGAACTCACAGGCGTCCTGTCTGGCGAGGTAAGCCCAAACCACGGCTGGCGGCATCGCATATCGGTGGAACTGACCAACCACGAAGTCATCGAGACGGTACGTCGGCGGATCACTGGGCACACCCTGGACGGTCAGGACAACCGCTATGTCGGGAAGCTCGCGCTGGAACGCATGAGGGAAGCTGTGGATCGCCTCCCAGCCTACGATGTCAGCGCCGGCTCCGAAACACTATAGCGAGCGCCGCCAGCGCATTCTGAAGCAGTGAAGATTTGCCGATCGAGCGACAATAGGCACCGGGCTGCCTAAACGAGCTTGACTACGCGATCTTCGAACCCATGCCAAAGCGGGTAAGATGCTGATTGGCATGATAAAAAACAGATCTCGGCTGCCTTACGAGAGTAGACGAGCCAACCCGCTGCTGCTACCCGTGATCATCCGATGCGGCGAGCCCGAGGGCCCACCGCAGGACCCATCCGACAATCACGCCCGCCGACCATGCGGGACGACGGAACGCCAGCTCGGCGCCCGTAGGGGGCTGCCGTGCCGCGCTGGTGTGACTATGGCAGCAACCCGAGGGGAACCAGTAGCATGTGCATCAAGATCGGTCGGCGGTTCGAACTTGAGTGGACCGGCAACCTTTATGTCAAGGCGCCGTGGTTCGGTGGGAAGGTGTGGGAGGCCTTTTGGGATCGCAGCGAGGAGCATCCGGTCAGCACGCTCGATCGCCCGTACCTGCCGGCCTGACGCCAGCTTACGACATCCTGTTGGTCACTGCGGTTCGACCGCGACGAGATCGAGCGAGCTGACCTGCGTTGGCGGACCATGGGTGACCAACCCTTCGACATTGAGATGTTTGGGGCAAAAATCTGAGAGGGCAATCGATGGCAAGGAGATGCCGCAAGACCCCCCATGGGGTCGCTTCCCCTGGCACGTCGCCTCCGATCCGGTAGGCTGGTGGGCGGGGTCTATCGAGCCTGCCTCTAACACCCAGCGCGACACCACGCGGACCTCATGTCCCAAGACGGTAGGGGCGTGAAACGCCGCCTAACGATCCCGTCAGTGATTCCTCGGAAGGAACCAGCATGAGCATTGATGTGACGACTTACGATCTTGAGGGAGGAAGGCGCCTCAGGGATTTGATGGCCAACCCAAGAAACCAAGCGGACCTCATCCGCACCTTCGCCGAAGGCATCTAGTTGTGAGGCGAGGCTCAAGGTCTCCAATATCTCACGTTGTCAAATGGCCAAACGTTCGATAGGTCTAATGACAACAGGCGGCAAGGCTGATCCAACCGACTTCTCCCGCTGGCTCTCTCAAGGTCCCCGCCGTGTCCCATACCCGCCCCGCTGCCGCTCATCGGTTTGTCTCGTACCTTCGAGTCTCTACCGCGAAGCAGGGCAGCGACGGGTTGGGTATCGACGCGCAGCGGTCGGCCGTGGAGGCATATGTTCAACGGATGGCTGGCGCCAACGCAACGGTTCTCCACGAGTACCTTGAGGTCGAGAGCGGCCGGCGGGACGACCGCCAACAGCTTCGGGCCGCCATCGAGCATGCGCAGCTCTCTGGTGCTCGCCTTGTCATCGCCAAACTCGATCGCCTCAGCCGCGATGTGCATTTCCTCAGTGGCCTGCAGAAGGCCGGCGTGGATTTCGTGGCGGCCGATATGCCGGATGCGAACGCCCTCACCGTGCATATCCTGGCTGCGGTAGCCCAGCACGAGCGGGAGATGATTTCGGCTCGCACGAAGGCCGCTCTCGTGGAGGCAAAGCGGCGCGGCGTGAAGCTCGGGAACCCGAACGGCGCCGAAGGGATCAGGCATCTTGGCACCGGCAGAGCCGTGGCGGCCATCACCGCGAAGGCCGATGCGAAGGCGAAGCAGCTTCAGAAGGCACTAGCGAGGATCGAAGCGGATGGCATTACCACTGCGCTCGGGACCGCCAATGCATTGAACGAGCGGGGCATCCTGTCGCCCCGTGGTGGCGCGTGGACGGCCACAGCGGTTCAACGGCTCCGCAAGCGACTGGCGGTCGGCGAGGTCAGCCTGTGAGCATCCTCGCGAACATCTTTCTGTCCCAGTCTCTCTGGGTCGGTCCACAATTTGTAACGTTGGGTGAAAGACCGTGAAGAGCTGCATAGCGCCGGGATGCATCAGCATGACGGTTTCTAGGTACGGTAGATATTGCCGCGCCCATGCTACCAATCTGCGACGGAACGGCGGCATCAACCAGCCGGCCGTCACCAAAGCCATGCTGGCCCCTTACCTGAAGCTCGTCGCCGCTCGACGGGAGAAAAACCCAGGCGCGGCTCTGTGGGACCTCTTGGACGCCGCATGGGAGAAACTGGCCGAGAGCGCTGCAGCCGCCAATAGGTCCTTCTGCGCAGGCAAGACGACCATCACTTATCAGCTTCGCGCCGCCGATGACATCGCCAGGTTGGCGCAGGAAGACCGCCGGGAGGTCATCGATACCGCCCTGGCTATGTTCATGATGTGGGAGCTGGAACCGCGTCGCTTCGGGTCCGACCAAGGGTTCCAGACGCAGCTCGTCAGGCGCGTCCGTGGCGTCGGCGATGTCAACGTCGGCGGCGGGTGGAACAACGCAGAGGGGAAATTTAAGCGGCGATATAAAGACCTTCCACCCAGGACCGCCGCGATCCTCGCCGATTGGCTCACCAAGGCCTTTGGAGCCGGTGGTCTACGCCTCGCCGCGCTTGAGGTTCGGGACATCGAAGCCCGGCAGGCCAGCGCTCAGACACTCCGCAGCGCCCTTGAAGAAATCCAGTGACCGCTGCCGGTGACAGCGCCGACGATGCCGGCCTCATCGATCCCGACGAGACGGCCTTAGAGATCGCCAGGGAGCGCCGCCTGAACGCATGGCGTCGTGCCGGGACGGATCGTGCCCGGGCGGTCGTCAACGAAGTGGTGAAGCGTCTAGAAGAGCATGAGGCCGCCAAAGCCATTCGAGCGAGAGCCCGGAAGGCGGCCGATCGGGAACGCATGGCTGAGGTCGTGGATGCCATTGTGTCCGACCTCGCGCACCTTCATCTTGGCGGGCTGGATGCGCGGCGCCGCATCTCGCGATCGAACCGGAAACTCAGTGGGAAGACAAGGTATCGCCCAAAAGCATTCGGCCAGGCGGTGCCGGCTATCCTCGACGCTTTGGCCTCACCTGAACTGAGGATCATCGACCAGGCCATCGGTAGTGACGGCGGCTTCGACAAATTGCAGGCGCGTGAGACCACCATCAGCATGGCACCGGCCTTACGTGAACTGGTGGACGCTGCAGCCTTGGGACCGGCCGACTTCATCGAGTTGGACGTAGCCGAGACCATCATCCTCCGAAGTGTCCCGATAGGTGACGGCCCTTTCCGGGTCGTGAACGAGATCGACTATCCAGAGGATGCCGAGACCGGGCGCATGCGGGAACAGATGCACCAGATCAACGGATGGCTTGCGGCGGCCGACTTGGCGTTCGATGACCCCGAAGACCTCCACGGCGAACACCCGACGCCGGACATCCAGGACCGCCGGCTGCGGCGCATATTCACCCGCGCCAGTTTTGAAAGCGGTGGTCGGCTATACGGCGGCTGGTGGCAGAACATGCGGGCCGCTCGGCGACTTCGAGGGATCACGATCAACGGCGAGCAGGTGGTGGAGCTGGACTACGGGCAGGTTGGGCCCCGCCTCGTCTATGGGATAGCTGGCGCTCCCCTGCCCGATCACGACCTCTACGCCGTCCCAGGATATGAAGACCACCGAGACGGCATCAAGCAGATGATGAACGCCATGCTCTGCAAGGAAGGTCCGATCGTGAGGTTTCCGAAGGAGGTCAAGCGGCTCTTCGCCAGGAACACCAGAGCCGGAACGGTGGTGGCTGCCATCGGGGACCATCATGTGGCGCTTAAGGCCTTCTTTGGCACCGGCCTCGGGCATGAGCTTCAGTTCCGCGAGAGCGAGATCGTAGCCGACCTTCTCATCAACCTACAGGCTGACGGCATCGTCGCCTTACCGATCCATGACGCCCTCATGGTGGCAGCCAGCGATGCCGATCGGGTCGAGCATGAGATGCGAGAGGCGTTCTATCGACGCTCTGGTGTTCAAGCCAGGGTATCAAGGAAGGGAGACACTCAAGAGAGGATGACATCACTCTGTGATGATGGTCTCGTCCCCACAACTCCTACTCATCAGCCAGAGCTATCCCTTCAATAGTACTGGTGTTTGGGCTTTAGGCGCTCCCCATAGGGGGCGTCATAAGCCTCCACCGCCGCCCACCTGTCCCGCATCCGAGACCCAGACATGACCTCGCTCGCCTGTCCCGTCGCCGGCCAGCCTTTCCTCCTGATCCACACAGACGGCTCGTGCCTCGGAAACCCAGGGCCCGGTGGTTGGGCCGCAGTCCTTCGCCGGATCGACGCATCGAGCAAAGTGGAGAAGCGGAAGCCCTTCTCTGGGGGCGAGGTCCACACGACGAACAACCGCATGGAGTTGACGGCGGCCATCATGGGCTTGCGAGCGCTCAAGCGGTCCCAGCTGCCGGTCGTGGTCGTGAGCGATAGCAACTACGTCCGAAGCGGCATTACCGAGTGGTTGCCCGGTTGGAAGGCGAAAGGGTGGAAGACCTCAACGCGTCAGCCGGTGAAAAACTGTGTCTATGGATGGAGTTTGAGAAGATCGCCACGACACAGCGGATCGATTGGCGCTGGGCGAAAGGCCATGCTGGGGACGAATGGAACGAGGAAGCCGACAGGCTGGCACGGAGGGAGGCAGAAGCGCAACGATGGGCGGCTTTATCAGCGAGCCGCTTCCTTCACTCGACCTCTTCGAGTTCTAAAGCATCAGTCGGCAGGCGTTTTGCACCTTGCTTTACGGCTCGCTCCTGATTGATCGTGAACAGCCGAGCCAAAACTTCATCGTCCGGCAGATCGACAGGCCACCCGTAGGCTGTAGCCACAGCGGCATCCAACGCACTATGGGCATGATCGAGCCATGCCGGGCGCTCATTGTAGAGGTTCGTCAGCGTCCGTTTCTGGAGCATCTTGGCGGCCTCCGCGCTCACCGGCAAGATGCGATCTGGATAGCCCCGGACCACCTCCGGTTCACGGTGGACTAGATCGTCCGGGTTCAACCAGTTTTCCCGAAGCTTGTTTAGGTGGGCGGCTGCGACAGCAATCGCATGAGCGCGTGGGTCATCGGCGTAGGACGATGCCAGCACGTTCGGAGTAAGCCCTTCTGGGAAAGGAAAAGTCTCGAAGCAGCTAATTGCGTTGTATTGTGGATCATTTCCGACCCCATGCCACCCGCCAGTACGTAAAGACCATAACTCGTGGTAATGGGAAATCAAAATCCCGAAAGTTGTATCGTCGTCTCTTGCAATCGCGACCAGCCGACTGTCGGGGACCGTAGTTTTTGAAGCGAACAAGAACAGTCTATGCTTCGCCACTCGGGGAGTAACTATATATCTATTGAGATTTGTAATTGCACGTCGTAGCGCGGGGCGCGGGCGTTCATGAAGCCACCATGCGTTGCCATAACTCCGCTTCCGGGCCAACCGCTCCGGCTTTACCTCTCGCTCGACATGACAAAAAGGCGCTGCGTACAAAGCAGCCTCTTGGAGGGAGCACTCCGGTCCGAAGTCGATAATCCATTTGTCGGAAGGCCTGCGCACAACATCCATTCCATTGATCCACGGTCGCAATACATCAGCATTTTGGTGGCCGTTCGGGTTCGATGGCAATTTCAGCAAACGCCGCGCCTCTTCCCCATCAATTTCGAATGAGCCGGATTTCTGATTCCCGATAAAAGCAATGTTGGCATTCTCTTTGAGTTGATAAGCCTTCGTCAGGTCCACTTCCGAAGCCGAGAGGTCGGCATTAATCCGCGAAACCGGCTTACCATCCAACAGTGGGATTTCACCGCTGCTCCGCTTGCCATAGGCTATCATAGACACGCGAACGGCTGCGCCTTCGACCGTCCATGGTTCATCGTCCCAAACGGCGACAAATCCGGGCCCTTCAGCGATTCGGTCAAGCACCTTACGGTTTGCACCGCCCCTAACCGAATTTGTGGTCACAAAACCAACCCGACTGGTCCCACCCCCTTGAAGAGCTTCCAAACCTTTCGAAACCCAGAAGAGAACGAAGTCAGCTCCTCCAGGCACTCGTCCGCTATACGCAGCGCGAACCGCCCTTGTGTAATCTTCGCCGAGTTCGCGAACCATAACCTTGTCACCCAGGAAGGGTGGATTGCCAACTATGGCATTGGCGTCGGGCCATTTTGCTTCAGCTCCGCTCTTATCGAGGAGTGCATCCCTACACTCGATAGTATCCAACGGTTTCAAAATAGGATTGGAGGGTGGTGGGAAGCCGTTTCGGAGTGACCATTGGATTTCACCAATCCAAACAGATACCCGCGCCAGTTCGGCCGCATATGGGTTGAGTTCGATGCCACGGACCACTTCGGGTCCGATGGATGGAAAGCCGCGCGGCAGCCCTAGTGTTTCCGCTTCAACCTGAGCACGAAGCTCAAGGTCTTTCAGTTCGCGGAGCGCAATATAGAGAAAGTTGCCTGAGCCGCAGGCTGGGTCCAGAACGCGGAAATCGCCCAGTCGCTTGAGATAGCTCTTCAGAATTGCTTGCGCTGACGCTTCTGCTTTAGTCGCGGCACCACCACGCCCCCCCTTGATCCGGGTACCGAGTCGTGCATGCGTAGCTTTCTCCATCAGGGCGGCAATCTCAGCCTTCGCAGTTTCCCACTCGGCTGCCAACGGATCCACGACAACAGGCCGCACGATCATCATGATCTTCTCGTGGTCGGTGTAGTGAGCGCCGAGCTGGGATCGCTTCTCGGGGTCCAGGCCACGTTCGAACAGGGTGCCGAGGATGGATGGGTCGATGTCGCCCCAATACTGGCCCGCCGCTTTACGAACGATCTTGATTTCGTCCTTCGTCAGGAGGAACACGCGGTCGTCGTTGAAGAGGCCGCCGTTGAACCATGCGACCTTCTCGAAGCCGACACGCCCGCCCTTACGCATGGCCCCGAACAGGTCGCGGGCGAAGTCCTCGAACTCGGTAGGATCTTCGATGGCACGGTCCAGCATCCGCGTGAACAGCGTGTCGGGCAGAAGCTTCACGTCCTCCGCGAACATGCAGAAGATCAACTTGTTGACGAAGTGCGCCACCTCTTCCGCCGCGTGGCCGCGCTGACGAAGGGACCGGGCCAGTTCCGCAAAGTCCCCGGCGACCTCTTCCGTCAGTTCCTGCCGCGTCTTCTTCGGCCGAAGGGCCTCTGGATCAGACAAAGCCGCCTTCAGCCAGCCTCGCTTCTGCGCGTCCCCAAGCTCGGCGACCGGGATGACGTAGGTGTGCGAGACGGAGTTCGTCCAGTTCGTATGGATGCGGATCGTGGTTCCGATGTCGGAGACGATCAGGAGGGGCGGGTTGTCGAGCGCGACGGCGTAGCGTTGAAGCTGAGCGAAGGCGGCATCAAGGTTGCCGTGGGTGCCCTTGTACTCCCAGCCGAAGTGGCCCCGTTTGAACACGTCGGCAAAACCCCGGCCGCCCGTCGTCTTCGCTGCGCCGTACTCGAAATCATAGTCCGCCCCATCCGGGTCCGCCTCGGCGGGCGTCGGCTCATCGAGCAGCCGGCACAGGTCAATGAAGTGCGCTTGCGCTGCTGACCGCTCCTTCCGCGACGTATTCTGCCAACGCGTGATGAACTCGTGCGGCGTCATAACTCCCCCAAGCTTGCTGACTTGAGGTTGTAGCTGGATGGTTTCGAC
Organism: Aureimonas psammosilenae; assembly: GCF_009176975.1. Lineage (GTDB taxonomy): Bacteria > Pseudomonadota > Alphaproteobacteria > Rhizobiales > Rhizobiaceae > Plantimonas > Plantimonas psammosilenae. Next base: position 109,915 of record NZ_WEZG01000009.1, on the reverse strand, counting down.
GCGTCACTAATCACGAAGCGTATTCACCAAACCTCGACGCGGAAGCCAGTTCTCAATGCGGATCTATGGCTTGAGCGAGAAGCAATCGCCGGGACCCAGCGGGTGATATGGAGGTGCCAGCGGCGACACGTTGGAGAGGCGATGAACGAGGAAGTGGACGGGTTGGCGCGGCAGCATTGGCGAACTGTAGGTCCCTGTCGATAGGGATCCCACCCCGCCTGTGCGGGAATCAGGCTTCCCCTCTTAGGTGCGTTTCTCCGCCCAAGCGACGATCCGCCGGAGCAGGCCGGACTCCCATGCGGACGCGACCTGGCCCTCGACCATCCGTTCACCCTGAAGGATCGTGGTCAGGAGCCGAGCCGCCTGCAACGGTGACGCCTTCGCCAGCTTCTTCGGGTCGTCGCGCAGCGCTGTAGCCTCAGGCGAATCTTTCCATTTCGCGTAGCTCCAGCCCGACTGGATGATCCATTCCGTCCGCCACAGCGTGTGGAGGAACGCCTCCGCCTCCTCGTCGAACTCGTAGAACGGGAACTGCACTGAGCCGTCCTCGTGCTTCGGCGACCGCCATTCGCCGAGCGAGTAGCCGGGACGGTCGAGCACCTCTGCGAAGGCGGCGATCGGGGTCGGGTCGGGCGAGAACACCGGGTCGTTAAGGCCGAACTGCCGGGTCAGCAGCTTCTGCTTCCAGGCCTCCTCGAGCCGCTCGATACCTTCACCAGAGTTGGCGATCTCGAGCACCGACACCCGGTACGGCATGGGCCCGCGCTGCTTCAGCATGACGTTACCGCCGTGGCCGTTCGCGGCGTACTCGGCAAATCGGCCCCAGAGGCTCTCGCCGCCCTTGGCGGAGCCGACGTAAAGGTCGCCGGTCTCCTGGCAGGCTAGGACGTAGACGCCCTTCACCGCCCGCAGCACCTCCTTCCACTGCTCCGGGATCGTCTCAATCGTCGCAACGTCGTGCCGGAAGTCGGCGAAGCCTGGAAACGGAGGGTCTGCGACGGCGCGGCGGATCTCCAGCACCGGCTTGTCCTGCTTTCCGGCCCTCTGCGTCCAGGCGAGGTAGCCCCTGCCCCAGTCGACGACGAGCTTACCACGGTACTCGGCCAGCCGCTCGTCGCGGTGGATGTCGTAGAAGAACTTGCCGTCCGTTGCCTTGCCGCTGACCGGGTCGACTAGGTCCGGCGGCGTCTTACTCTTGGCCGTCACCTCGTAGAGCCCTATGAACAACGTCTCACCGGCGAGCGTCACAACGAAGCTGGCGAGGATCGAGCCGACCGGGAACCGGTCCTTGCCCTGGATGCGTTGGTAGAGTTCGAGCGCCTCGGGCTCGGTCCGCCAGAGGACGTGGGGTGCCCGGCCTTTCAGCGCCCGAGCGTCTTGGTGCCTCACGAGGACGACTTGCGCGGGATCGACGCCTGCGCTCCGTAGCAACGTGTTGAAGCCGATCATTCTCCCTCCATGCACGTCCCGATATAGCTTGAACAGAACGACGATCCGGCACCGCCACCAGCAGTTCGACGTTCCAACGTTGAAACTTCATCGGGTGCCTAGACCGCCGGGTCCCAGGTAATCTCGTAGCGTTTCATCGCATCGCCCTTCAGCTTGTTGGTCAACGTCGTGATGATCGCCCCGGCGCGTGCCTCGTCGTACCGCACCGCTTCCGTCGCCTGCTCCATTGTTTTGTCGAACACGTCCCCGGAGAGCCGCGCCGACAACCTCACCCCGAGTGCGGTCGGGAAGATGCGTTCGAAGCTATCGCGTACCTTCTTCAGGTCTGGAGCAAAACTGATATAGCTCAGGAGGAACTCGGGGCGCATCATGAACGGCGCGCCGGCACGCCTGGCGACGACTTCCGCCCCTGCCTTCCGAACCTTGCCGTCCTGCGTCAGCCACCAGGTCTGGTATCCCCAACGGTTCGCGGGGCTGTGTTCGTCTTCCTGGAGCCGCCTTCGGAAGATCCGGAGGGTATGCAGTGCATCGTTGCGGGCCAGGATCTCGCGTTCCGCTTTCGCATAGCCGTTCTGCTGCTTAGCCTCGAGGATGCGGTCTGTCAGCCGCTGCAACTCTTCTTCGTCGATCCCCTCCGACGTCCTCTCGTTCGGTTCGTAGGTCATCTTGAACTTGCGGACGAGGTAGGCGGCGAGCTCGGGTGCGGCTCTGTTCGCCCGCACGTCGTTGTAGGTGGCGAACTGCGAGATGTAGTCGCTCCACGACCTGGGCGGCGCGATGCCATCAGCCGGCGCTAGTCGGCTGTAGAGGTAGGCACGAATGATCAGGCGGTCGATGTACTCGACGAGTTCCAGAGGGATCTTGCTCTCGACGTGCCCGTAGTGGTTCTCAAACTCCCATATCTGGGCGCGAAGGTGCGTCGACACCTCCTTGACCGTCGTCTCGGTCAGGACGAGTTCGGAGCCGGCTTCGACCAGGAGGGCGAGAAGGTTGACGGTCGTCCGGTTGTCGGGAGTCAGGTACTGTTCTGAGAGGGCGCGGATCAGGAGATCCGTCCCGACGTAGAGTCGGAACGTCGTCGCTAGCGTGCGGAAGTACTCAACGATCCGGGGTTCGTTCTTCAACGTCAGGAGCAGCACGTAGGTCCGGCTGAGCTTGCGCAGATAGGTCCGTTCCACCTCGCTGGACCGGTAGAATGTCCCGCGCAGCACTTTGAGTGCGTACAGCCTGACGCGCCCCTTCGCGCCAGCCGGCACGTCCGTCCGGTCAACGACCTTCGACACGATGTCCTCGACGTCGGTGTAAAGTTCGTCGTCCTCGGTACCGTTGGTGATGAACAGCGCCATGTTCAGGCCCTGCCGCTCGAAGACCCGTTCCAGGGTCGAATGACAGGTCGTCACTACGACGGCCCTGATGTCGTCGACCTCGTCCCCCTCCTCCTTGATTTCGGTGAGGCGGTCCTCCATCACGCACGAGACTTGGAGCTTCAGCATGTCGTCGGCGGCATTCTCCGCCCCGACAATCTGTCGAGTCTCGTAAGGCAGGCAGAACTGGTCCTGCCTGCGGTACCACCTAATCTGTCGACCGCCCGGTGCGTCCTTCGCGACCATGATCTCCAGTCGATCGTCAAGCACCCCTTTCATGAACTGGTTGGCGGCGGGAAGAGTCTCGATGATGCGATCGAGGATCTGCGTCCGCGTCATGAAGCGCTTCTTGTCCGGGTCCGTGTCGCCGAGCGCCCAGAGGATCAGGCTGTCCGCGACCGATTCGAGGAGGCCGGTCTTGTCCCGCCGGTTCTCCACTTCCTGGCGGAGGAACACAGCCAGCGTCCGGTCCGTGTACTCCTCAGCCCGCGCCCCAATATCGGCGACGCCAGGCTTGTAGAGGTATTCGATCGAGGGCTCGAGGTAGGACCGGAAGGCCTGCTGGATCGCCGGCGCGGAATTGATGTTAATCTCGATGTACCGGGCGTCCCGGATGTCGATGCGGCAGCCCAGTTCCTTTGACAGGAGGGTCTCCTCCTTATCGATGTCCGGGACGAGCTGCGACGTCACGTAGGCAAGCGTCTTCGGTTCCCGACCGAACTGCCGGAGCCGACGAACGGTCTTCCGCACCTTCGACCGAGGGTTCGCCTCTTTTGAGACTTGCAGAAAACGTCCGGTGGCCGCCTCCTCGAACATCTCCGGCTCGTGGAGGGGCGGTGCGTCGAACCCCTCTGCGCCGCCGTCGTGCATTCCACCGAGAGGGACAAACTCCCGGTCCTGCATCGCGCCATAGAAAGTTTGCCCGAACAGTTCAAAGCTCCGGGTGTCAACCTCCGGTAAAGCGCGGGGTACTAGCCGAGGGTCAATAACCGACATGAACTCCTGCCTTAAGTATGAGATGGGGCTGATTCCTGTAAGACTTCAATCCTAGCCATGTGGACGGGTATTGTCTGCATAGCTTCGCGCTTAGCGACTGGTTTGTGAATGTGTCCGCCTGCGCCAGAGTCTGTTGCAGCGCCTCTTTCATCGCCAGGAACATCGTCCCCCCTACGCATGACTTTGGATCGCGCAAAGAGATGGCATGGCAAGGAGGCCCTACGCTAAAAATAGCAACTATCTTCTACGCTAGATTAGACGGCGCGTTTGACGTTTCGTCGCCAGTTTCATATTCAACAGGACTGTTCAACAACGATAGGGTGGCAACTCTTCAAACCTATGCGGCACAAGGCTTTCATCCCCGTCGAGGCCCGTCCTTTCCTGGGCACCAATCCTCTCTCAAACCGTTGAGATGCAGGAGTTCCGCGAGACGCAATGACTTAGTGCTGCCCGAGTGATACACACGGGTGATACACATGGTCCTCGCGATGTGCCGTCCTTACAAACATCCAAAGACGGGAATGTACTGGCTGCGCCGCCGGGTGCCTGCTGATCTCGTTGCCATTGTTGGCAAGCGGGAAGAACTCGTCAGCCTTCGAACGAAAGATGCCGAGGAAGCGAAGAAACGCCATTTAGCGGCTTTGGCGGAAGTCGAGGCTCGGTGGGACACGTTGCGAGCTGGGCCTGCGACGATCTCCGAGCGCGAGGCGCTTGAGATCGTTCGTGAATTCTACGACCGTTGGATCGAGCTGCATCGTGAAGAGCCGGGCAGTCAGACGCAGTGGCGCACGGACTTGTTCGAGGGCTTATGGCAGGTCCCGTACATCATCGTCCCGTTTGCCTCAGGCGGGGGCCACGACAGGGATCTCCTCGAGCGTCCTCCTCAGACGACACACATCAGCGCTCCTCCGCCCGACCTAGGTGCCTTCGATCCCAACGCCACCCCCATTCGCCGCATGCAGGATCTTTGCGTAGAAGGTGCCGAAGCGCTTTTGAAACGTCGCGGACTTCGGACTGATGCCCTTGGCCGTAGCAAGGTTGTGAAAGCTATAGGGAAGATGCTTCAGCAAGCTAGCCTTGCCCTCGCCGCATCCGCGAAAGGCGATGGGTTCTGGCCGACAGCGTTTGCCACATCAGAGCCGCCTACGGCTTCTGGCCCAGTTCAGAAGAAAAAGGCGCAGACTACCTTCTCCATTGACGATGCTTTCAAACTTTGGATCGCCGAGAAGCGTCCGCGCGAGCGAACGATCTACGAATGGAAGCGAGTTTTGAACGAGCTTGCGACCTTCGTTGGCCATCGCGATGCCGATCGGTTGAGCGTCGATGATCTCCTTCGTTGGAAGAATGCGCTTCTCGAAGCAAAACGCGCTCCGAAGACGATCCGGGATGCGAAGATCGCACCGGTGCGCGCCATCCTCCAAGTCGCTGTCGAGAACCGAAAACTCGATGCGAACCCCGCCGAGAAGGTCACGCTTACGGTGAAGAAGGTTGCGGCAGAGGCACGACGCGACTTTACTGACCCGGAAGCGGTGACCGTCCTGAAGGCAGCGATGAAAGAGAAGAGCCCATCCCTTCGGTGGGTCCCCTGGATTTGCGCGTATTCTGGTGCCCGCCTATCTGAAGCATGTCAGTTACGGCGTGAGGACGTGCATGAGCACGAAGGGGTCTGGGTCATGCGCTTCGCTGCCGAAGCAGGACCGTTGAAAAATGCCAACTCGGAGCGAGCGCTGCCGCTGCACCCAGCTCTCATCGAGAATGGCTTCCTCGACTTCACGAAGACAGTGAAGAGTGGTCCGCTCTTTACCGACTTACCGCCGGACAAGTTTGGTAAGCGCGGTGGGAACGGAACAAAAGTGATTGGGCGCTGGGTGCGTAAGCTTGGGCTGACGGACACCCGGTTGGCACCGAACCACTCTTGGCGACATCGTTTCAAGACGCTCGGCCGGCGCTATGACCTTCGCCTCGACATCGTAGACGCCATGACAGGACACGCGGCCAAGAACGTTGGCAATGCCTACGGGATCTACCCTATGGCCGCGATGCTGCGAGAGTTGGAGAAGATCCCGATCCTAAAGTTAGACAAGGGTTCTTCGGCTTAACTGGGGCCGAGAGATGACCGACAGCTTTAAGGGCGCAAGTAGCGGAACGCAGTCATTCCGCTCATGACCCGTTGCAGCCGTACGCAAGGCACGAAGCGGATGTCCGCCTTCTGTCAACTCGGTTCGCTGGTCCCCTCAGCCGTCGCCAGCAAGCCCTACTATGCATTAGATTCGAACCGGGCCACCTAATGGGGGCAGGCCATCTTCACCGAGTCGAAATCCACGAGGCTCTGCAGATTCACAGCTGCATCAACCCCGAAGGGAGGTACGAATTAGTAAAGGAAAAAAGGGGGAAGTATGGCTTCCCCCTTTCGCTCTTCAGCCAATGAAGAAGTTGCCGGTTGTCAGGCTCAAGCCCGTGTCCAGCGTTGCGAACTGAACCTGCTCTGCGCCGCCGACGCCGTCCACATCATAGAAGAGCCCACCCGTGTCCTTATCGTAGATGATGTTCTGCGCCGCCGTGGTCGCGGCCGTCCCGACCGCGAAATCAGCCGCTCGGAGAGCGCCGGGGGACAGGGCGTTGAACACCGTCCGCGCTAGCTGGATGATGTCGGATGCGGCATCGAAGGCGACGATCCTGTCGACGTTCGAAACCGCATCCAGCGATGTCGAAAACACGAACCGATCCGCCCCGGCACCGCCTTCCAACGTATCGTTGCCGAACCCGCCATCGAGAACGTTGTTTCCGGCGTCGCCGACCAGCCTGTCTGCGAAGGCTGTACCGGTCAGGTTTTCGATGCCAAACAGGATGTCACCACCGGCGTCCCCGCCACGGGCGGTTCCGGCCGCCAGATCGATTCGGACACCGGCCTGCGACGAAGCGTAACTCGCCGTATCGGCACCGTCGCCGCCAATCAGCGTATCGGCCCCCGCTCCGCCGACAAGGAGATCGTTGCCCGCACCGCCTCGCAGAGCATTGGCGTTGGCATCGCCGCGCAGCGTGTCATTGAATGCCGAACCGATCAGGCTCTCGATGCCGATCAACGTATCGCCATTCGCATCGCCTCCGTGCGCCGTCCCGGACAGAAGATCGATCTGAACGGCCGAACGAGACGAAGAATAGCTTGCCGTGTCTACGCCGTCGCCGCCGATCAGCGTGTCATTGCCGGCGCCCCCTTGAAGGAGGTCGTTACCGGCGCCCCCATCCAGCGTGTTGTAGCCGGAGTTACCGACAAGGTCGTCATCGTGAGTCGAACCGGTGATGTTCTCGATGCCGGTGAGCTTGTCGCCTTCCGCATCACCCTCGTAGCCGAGCCCCGTCGATAGTTCGACCCGCACACCGGTTTCCGAGCGAGCATAGCTCGCAGTATCGGACCCCGCGCCACCGAGCAGCATGTCCGCGCCTGCACCGCCTTCGAGGATATCGTTGCCGCCAGAGCCATCGAGCACGTTGGCACCGGCATCGCCGGAGAGGACGTCGAAGTAACGCGAGCCTGTCAGGTTCTCGACACCTATGAGGGTATGACTTGCGCCATCACCTCCGAACCCAAGACCTGTCGACAAATCAACCAGAACGGCATTCTTGGAGCGTGCATAGCTCGCGGTATCGGTGCCTTCGCCGCCGATCAACGTGTCGCCGGCACCGCCGATCAGCGTGTCGTTTCCGGCAGAGCCATCAAGGACATTGGCGCCGTCTCCTCCGATCAATGTGTCGTCGAAAGCCGAGCCAAGGGCATTCTCGATGCTGATCAGCACGTCGTTGCCGTCGCTGCCGCCAAACCCGATCCTGCTGGCCAGATCCACCGTCACCCCGGCTGCGGAGCGGGAATAGCTTGCGGTATCGATGCCGTCTCCACCATCCAGCTTGTCGGTTCCGGCAAGTCCTTCGAGGACATCGTTACCGTCACCGCCGGCGATGTTGTTGTTGCCGGCGCTTCCGATCAACGTGTCGTCGAAGCGCGAGCCGGATAGGTCTTCGATTGAGATCAGCCGGTCGCCTTCCGCATCTCCGCCAGACCCTTCGCCGGCGGCAAGGTCCACGCGGACGCCTGCCTCCGACGAAGCGTAAGTCGCCAGATCACGGTTCGCGCCGCCGTCCAGCGTGTCCGCCCCGCCGCCCCCTTCGAGGACGTCATTGCCCCTGCCAGCGACAAGCGAGTTCGCGACATCGTCACCGATCAGCGTATCGCTGAAGATCGTGCCGATCACGTTCTCGATGCCGTTCAGCTGATCTCCTTCGGCCTGCCCACCAAACCCCAAGCCGGTCGACAGATCGATGCGAATGGGTCCGCCGACCTCGTCGTCGGCATAGCTTGCCGTATCCGATCCGGCACCGCCGATAAGGGTGTCCGCGCCGGCGCCGCCTATCAGCGTATCATCACCAGCAAGGCCGGAAAGGCGATCATCGCCCCCGAGGCCATTGATCGTGTCATTCCCCTGGGTGCCGACAAGAACATCGTTGCCGCTGGTCGGAACAGACGAGGGGGCGAGGATGCGCACGACGTTGTTGGTGCCGTTGACGCTCTCGATGACGACATCCCCGACGATCAAGCCCCGCAACGTGACCACGGTCTCGAAGATGTTGTCGAGGTCGGTATCGACGCGCAGTTCGGTATTGTCGTTGACAGTCACCAACTGCACCTGGTCGGCGCTGTCGATGATCGCGCCGAAATCGATGTTCTCACCGTATTTATAGTCGGTGATCGTGTCGCCGTTCAGCGTATTGGTCGTGACGTAAAGGTCATTCACGACATCGTAGGTGACGATCTTGAGGCCTTGATAGGTGTCGACCCCGTCGCCGCCCGTCAGCGTGTCCTTACCGGCACCGCCGTTCAGGAGATCGTTGCCGTTACCGCCCTCCAGAACGTCGCTGCCATTCCCACCTCGCAGAATGTCATCGCCGCCCTTGCCCGAGATGCGGTCGTTGCCGGCAAGGCCGTCGATCGTGTCGGCGCCTTCGGTGCCCAGGAGAACATCGTTGCCAGCAGTCGGGACATTCGTTGAGGACGGCGTGCCGATGGAAAGGGAAACAATGGCCGTTGCAATGCCGCCCGCGCCATCGGAGACAGTGTACTGGAAGGAGGCTGGACCGGAATAATTGCCCGTCGGCGTAAAGACCACATTGCCGTTCACGAGCGAGACCGTGCCGTTCGTTGCCGAGCCGACGGCCGTCAAGGACAGCCCTTGCGTCAGTTCCGGGTCTCCATCCGTATCGTTGGCGAGAAGGGATGCCGATGTGATCGTCAGCGCCGTATTATGAAGCGCAGAGTAACCGCTGTCGTTCGTTGCAACCGGCGCATCGTTCACCGCTCCGACGTTCAACGTCACGGTGACCGGTTCCGAGGTCGCCGTTCCGTCGCCCGCCTGGTAGGTGAAGCTGTCCGCACCATTGAAATTTGCGTTCGGCGTGTAAGTGAACGAGCCGTCGGCATTCAGCGTCAACGAGCCGTTGGCGGGGCCGGTTACGAGCACCGCCGTTAAGGCGTTGCCGTTCACGTCCGTATCGTTCCGCAGAATGCCGTTCGCTGCCGACACTGTCAGCGCTTGATCCTCCGTAGCGCTATACTGATGATGTTGTTGGTTAATCCACCTTCGCTGGTGACGAGAAGGGTACCGGCGATGGTGCCCTGAAGGGTGATGGTGGTGTCGAACGAGCCGTTGTTGTCGGTGTCGATCCGCAGTTCGGTGTTGGCACCGACCGTTGCCAGCTGGACTTGGGCAGCGCTGGCAAGGTTCGTGCCGAGGCTGATCTTCTCGCCGTTCTGGTAGTCCGTGATCGTGTCGCCGTTCAGCGAGTTGCTGTAAACAAACATGCCAGTGTCGGGGTCGTACGTATCCAACCGTTGGCCTTGGTAGGTATCGACCCCGGCATCGCCCGTCAGCATGTCCCGGCCCGCGCCACCGCTCAGAAAGTCCGCACCGTCTCCGCCGGTCAGCGTGTCGGCTCCCAAACCGCCTTCAAGCGTATCGTTGCCGCCACCACCGTTCAGCGCGTCGTCTCCGGTGTCGCCATAGAGGGAGTCCGCCCCAGCACTGCCGATCAGCGTATCCTTACCCGCGCCCCCATTCAGGCTTATCAGCTGGGAAGTGGAACCATACGTGCTTCGGCTGGCATCCAGCGTGTCGTCGCCATCGCCGCCCAACAAGGAGCCGTAGCCAGTGCCGCCAATCAGCACATCGTTGCCGGTCCCGCCGTCAAGCATGAAGTAGCGACTGTTGCCGGCATCCAGCGTGTCGTTGCCGTCCTCACCATAGAGGCTGGCCTGCGTGTAGGACCATTGCGACCCTGGAGCGGTGATGCGCAACGTGTCGTTGCCAGCGCCTCCATACATGGCGGTATCACCATTGAGACCGCTGTCGGTGATCGTGTCGTCGCCCTTGTCGGCTCCGCCATAGATGACGTCGTTGCCGTCCCCGCCCTTCAGATCGTCCGCACCGCCCGTGCCCAGAATCTCGTCGTTGCCGCCGAGCCCGTCGATCGCATCCGGACCCGATGCCCCAACTAAAACATCATCACCCGACGTCGGAACGCTTGCCATCTTTCCCCTCCAGACGCTCTCGAGCGCCAGCGTTCGGTCCCGGCAGCTCATGCGGCATTACCGTTCCCAAGAATTCTTAGTTCAAAATTTTGATCGCAGTTGCCGCCCAACCCGATCGGCGCTCGTACCGAAGGGGTCAGAAAGTTGCGAACTCGTCAGCATGAAGAGGAGGATTGCGTGACCTGTCCAGCTGGCAACTGACGAACTTGCGAAATGACCCTTTGGTTGTGTTCGCCCGACCACAGCTTGAGTTTTTGATCGTGGCTATGGATCCGGTAGGGTTCCGTTGAGCTGTCGAGCCATCGACATTCCAAAGCGATCTTGATTTCGCATCGGCAGAAAAATACTGAAACCAAGATCGCGACCAAACCTCGTGTTTAAATGGGTTTTACATAGCCATACCACTGAGATCATTTGCATGATCGATAAAAATTTATGGGTTAAATGACTTAATTATTATTATCTATAGTAATAATTGCGATTCTTCGGAACGTAGAAGGTTCTGTCTATCGCTCCTATCTTGCAATCCCTCAGTCTCAGATATCGCCTTTCGAAGTTTTGTAACCAATTCCTGTGCGGCACGGATGGTTACTTATCGGAAGTCACGCGTCTTCACCCGGATCTCGTCGACGACGTGACCGTAGGGGTCCGCCATATCCTTAGCTGGTGGCATGCGTGGTGGCGTCGATGACGAATGGCCGGCATCGTTAGGTATGTCGTCGTTCATTCTCCCCCGCCGACCGACACTGGCGAATTCCTGGCTCAAATCGCTGAGATGATGCGCGACGAGGTGCACGACCTCGCCTTCCCGTTGGATACGGCCGCGCACACCCATCATCCCAGCACCCAGCACGGTCCTGCGGTTCGCCTCGAACACCTTCGTCCAGACGACGAGGTTCGCGACGCCCGTTTCGTCCTCGATCGTGATGAACATGACGCCCTTCGCCGAGCCCGGCCGTTGGCGCACGAGGACGAGGCCCGCGACCTCGACCCAGCGTCTGTCGCGCGAGGCCATCGCCTCGGCGCAGGTGATATGGCGACGGCGAGCGAGTTCCGCCCGAAGGAACGAGACCGGGTGCTGGCGAAGCGTCAGCCCGACATGACCGTAGTCCTCGACGACTTCGCCACCCTCCGGCATGGCGCGAAGCCGGACGACCGGTTCGACCTGCTCGGCAACGGTCCTGGCTTCCCGGTCGGCGGCTGCGGCGAACAAGGGAAGCGGCTCGTCGCGCAGCGCCTTGATCGCCCAGAGCGCGTCGCGGCGTGACAGGTTGACGGACGGACGGAACGCGTCCGCTTCGGCCAGTTCAGTCAGGGCCGCATGCGGGATCCGCGCCCGGCGCCAAAGATCGTCGACCGACGCGAAAGGCATATTCTCGCGCGCCGCGATGAGACGCGCCGCGTCGGCATTGCCGAGACCCCGCACCATACGAAGACCGAGGCGCACGGCGAAGCGGCCGTCACCGCTGCCCCGGTCCGCCTCTTCTCCGTCCGTGCCCCCGCGTGGTTCCAGGGTGCAGTCCCAGCGACTGGCGTTGACGCAGACGGGCCTGATCTCGATCCCGTGATCCTGCGCATCGCGCACGATCTGCGCCGGAGCGTAGAACCCCATCGGCTGCGAGTTCAGAAGCGCCGCGCAGAAGACGTCAGGATGCCAGCACTTCAACCAGGACGAGGCGTAGGCGAGAAGCGCAAAGCTCGCGGCATGGCTTTCCGGAAAGCCGTAGGAGCCAAAGCCCTCAAGCTGGCGGAAGGTCCGCTCGGCGAAGTCGGCGTCGTAGCCGTTCGCCACCATTCCCTGCACGAGCTTGTCCCGGAAGTGGCTGACGCCCCCGGTGAACTTGAACGTCGCCATGGCGCGGCGAAGCTGGTCCGCCTCGCCCGGCGTGAAGCCAGCGCACTCGATGGCAACGCGCATGGCCTGTTCCTGGAAGAGCGGCACACCGAGCGTCTTGCCCAGCACCCGCTCGAGTTCGGGCTTCGGGAAGACGACGTCCTCCTTCCCCTCACGTCGGCGCAGGTATGGATGCACCATGTCCCCTTGGATCGGACCCGGCCGGACGATCGCGACTTCGATCACGAGATCGTAGAAGGTGCGCGGCTTCATGCGCGGCAGCATCGCCATCTGCGCTCTCGACTCGATCTGGAAGGTGCCGAGCGTGTCGGCGCGCCGGATCATGGCATAGGTGCGCGGATCTTCGGCCGGGATGGTCGCGAGATCGAGATGGATGCCCTTGTGGTCGCCGAGAAGATCGAAGCCGCGGCGCATCGCCGACAGCATGCCGAGCGCGAGCACATCGACCTTCATGAACTTCAACGCGTCGATGTCGTCCTTGTCCCATTCGATCACCTGACGGTCGACCATCGCCGCCGGCTCGATCGGCACCAGTTCATCCAAACGGTCTCGCGTCAGCACGAAGCCGCCGGGATGCTGCGACAGGTGGCGCGGCGCGCCGACGAGCTGGCCGGCCAGTTCCAGCGCCAGGCGCAGGCGCCGATCCTCCATGTTGAGGTTGATGCTGCGGGCGTGCTTCTCGTCGATGTCCTCCGACCAGCCCCAGACCTGGGAAGACAGTGTCTTCGTCAGGTCCTCCGGCAGGCCGAGCGCCTTGCCGACATCGCGCAACGCGCCCTTGGCGCGGTAGCGGATGACGGTGGAGCAAAGCGCGGCCTTAGTTCGTCCATAGGTCTCATAGACCCACTGGATGACCTCTTCCCGCCGCTCGTGCTCGAAGTCGACATCGATGTCAGGCGGCTCGCGCCGTTCTTCCGAGACGAAGCGCTCGAACAGGAGGTCGTTTCGGTCGGGGTCGATCGAGGTGACACCGAGAACGTAGCAAACGGCGGAGTTCGCCGCCGAGCCGCGGCCCTGGCAGAGAATGCCCTTTGAGCGGGCGAAGCTGACGATCGAGTTCACCGTTAGGAAGTACGGCGCGTAGTCCAGCTTCTGAATGAGGCGCAGCTCGTGTTCGAGGTTACGCCGAACCGAGGATGGCAGGCCTTCCGGATAGCGCTCGGCGGTGCCCTCCCAGGTGAGCTTCGCCAGCGCTTCCTGCGGCGACAGGTCGGGGAACTGCTTCTCTTCCGGATACTGGTAGGCGAGCTCGTTCATGGAAAAGCGGCAGCGCTCGGCGATCTCCACCGTTCGGGCGAGAGCGTCGGGATAGCGCTTGAGCAGGCGATGCATCTCTTCCGGGGGCTTGAGGTAACGGTCGGCATGGCGCTCGCGGCGAAATCCGGCGTCGTCGATCGTGACGCCGTGCCGAATGCAGGTGACGACGTCCTGAAGGATACGGCGGTCCGGTTCGTGAAAGAGAACGTCGTTGGTGGCGACGGTCGGCACGCAAGCCGCCAGCGCCATCGCCGAGAGATCGTGGAGGCGAAGCTGATCGTTCGGCCGGCGGCGCAGCGTCAGGGCCAGATAGGCTCGAGCACCGAAGGCGGATCGCAGGCGGCGAAGCTGGAGCGCCAGGTCCTCGTCCGCCTCGTTCGGCACCAGGACGGCGACGAGACCTTCGCCGTGAGCCGCGAGATCGTCGAAGGCGAGAATGCAGCGCCCTTTCCCGCCGCGTGCCTTGCCGAGCGACAGAAGGCGGCAAAGACGGGCATAGGCGGGGCGATCGGTCGGATAAACGAGGACGGGCAGACCGTCCGTCAGATCGAGGCGACAGCCGACAACGACGCGAATGCCGGTGGTTTTTGCCGCCTCGTGCGCTCGAACCACGCCGGCGAGAGAATTGCGATCAACGACGCCGAGCGCTTCGATGCCCATGAGGCTCGCCGTCGCAAACAGCTCTTCGCAGGACGACGCGCCGCGCAGAAACGAGAAGTGCGACGTGACCTGCAGCTCGGCGTAGCGGGCGCCGTCAGCCATGCCGCTCGGTCCGGAGAATGGTCACGGCCCTCATCCGGGAAAACTGCCGATCATGCGAAGATCCCATGCAGAAACCAGCGGTGCGAGCCGGTCTCAGGGTGTTCGCCATCGCCGGCCCGGTAGATCCAGTAGCGCTCGCCGGCATCGTCCTCCACGCGAAAGTAGTCCCGGACCGTGGCAAGCTCGGCTTCGCGTTTCCACCATTCGCCGAAGACACGCTCGGGCCCGTCGGCGCGGCGCACGCGGCGACGCTGTCCCCGCCAGGTGAACCAGACGGGCGGATGGTCCGGCAGAAGCGCCATGGTCTCGACGGCTTCGGGACGCGGCAACAACCTTGCCGGCCGCGGCCAGTGATCGTCCCAGGACGCGCCATCATCGAGGCTCATCGGTTCGACACGGGTGACGGAGCGTTCCGGCACGTCGCTTGGGCGGGGCGCAAAGCGGTACAAGCGCCGGTCGCCGATGCGGTTGGCGAGAAGGTCGACGAGGCTGGCGACGTCGGCCTCTGGCTCCTCGACCAGCGACGAGATCACCTGCCGATCGCCGAGCGGCTCGGCGAGCGTCGCGGTCAGCGTCATGACCTCGATGCCGAAGCCCGGTTCGATCGTCTCGATGCGCTCGCACAGAAGCCGTGTCAGGCGCCTCACATCGCGCTCGGGTCGCGCCAGTCCGATGCGGATCGCCTGCCACAGGTTGTCGACCCGGCCGAACAGGAGGTCGAGCCGACGAGCACCGAGTGCCCTCAACTCCAGCTCCGCGACGAGCGCCACCACGAGCTTGCCGGTGTATCTGGCAATGGTCTCCGGCGCACCGATCGGTTCGGCAAAGACCCGGCGCACCTCGACGAGGTCAGGCGAGCGAACGGCATCGATCGGCTCGGGAATAGCGCCGAACGCTTGGTCGAGTCGCCGGCCGAGTTGAGGACCAAAGCGCAAGGTGAGCGGGGCTCGGGGCTGTGCGGCGAGGTCACCAATCGTGGTAAAGCCGAGCACGGTCAGGTCGAGACGAAGACGAGGTTCCAGCCGCAGCGCGCCAAGCGGTAGGGCGGCTAAAGCTTGGCGCGTTTCGCCCTTCTCGACGAGCGCCATCGCGGCACCGGAAAAGCGCGCCGCGGCATGGGCCGCACCCCAAGTGTCGGCGATGGCGACGCGCGCTTCCAGGCCGGACGAGGCGAAGCGGTCGACCAGGTTGCGCAGCATGGTCTCCTCGCCGCCATGGAGATGGTCGGCGCCGGTCGTGTCGATGACGATGCCGTCCGGTGCGTCCACCGCGACCATTGGCGAGAAGCGCAGGGCCCAAACGCCAAGCCGTTCGAGCGCCGCCGCATCGCCGGCCGGATCGGCATCGAGGACGGCGAGACCCGGCACGAGCGCCTGCGCCTTCGTCGCCGGCATGCCGACGTGGAGGCCGGCGTCTTCCGCCAGTCGGTCCGCCGCCGTCACGACGCGCCGGTTGCCGTCCCGTCCGACAAGAACCAGCGGCATCTCAGCGGGCGGCACGCTTCCAGGCGACTTGCGGCGCAGCCGATCGGTCGGCCAACGGGGAAGAAAGAGCGAGACGACCCGTGGCATCGACGGCCTCCACTTCGAAGTCGGCGCATTCACCGGCGCGGCAACGGATGAGTTCGAGAAGCCAGCGTGCCCGCCCGACGCCCGGCACCGGCAAGGGCCGGGACGGCAGCACGGACACCCGCCAGCGCGTGACGGAGGCCGTTGGCTGACCGAAATCGGCGGCCTCGGTCTGGCGACGCCAACGGCGCACCGCGAGAGCCACCGTTCCCGTTCCCTCGGCGGCGAGCTGAAGGCGACGCGACGCGGTCATGGAAAGCTTGGCGACCTCTGCAACAACGGCGCCGAGCCCGCCATGGCGCAATCCATCCTCGAAGCAGGACAGGAGTGCCTTCTCATCGCCCGCCTCGACATAGATGACGCGGCTCGGAGCCAGACCCGCCTGCGCGATCGCCGGAGCGAACACGTCCTGGCGTGTCACGCACCACAGCACCTTGCCCTTCGTCCGGGCGGCGATGCCGGCGGTGAAGAGTGCCGCGGCCGCGCCGTCCACCGCGCCGACACCGCCGCCCGCGACTTCATGCAGGCTGCCCAGAGCCAGACCGCCGCCGGGCAGACGGCCGTCGATCTCGGGAACATCGAAGGGCAGAGTGCTGCGGGCTCTGGACGCGCCTCCTTCGAGGCGTTGAACACGCTCGCGCAACTCCGAGAGAATATCGGGACTGACGGATTGGGGCATGGTTTCAGAACAAGACAGGCTTCCGAACACGATTCGGAGTAAGAATATGTTCCTGTTCTGTTCTGAGGCTAGAGCGAAGTCAATCGAACGTCGTTGAGCGTCCACAGCCCTCGACTGATGGGTATGGGGGTTTGTCGGATGTCGCCGGTTCAGAGACTTGCGGCGTCATCGCTCCATGCTGAGGTGGTGAAGTGCACCCGCCAACTGTTTGATGTCATCTCGCCAGGCCAGCGGCATGAGCCATCGCTCTGGAATGGCAGAGGCGCCGTAAAGGGCGCCGGCGAGTTGCCCAGTGACAGCACCCACCGTGTCCGCGTCGTCGCCAAGGTTGACGGCAAGGACGACAGCGTCCTCGAAGTTTCTCGTGTTGTGAACGCACCAGAGGGCGGCTTCCAAGGTATGGACGACATAGCCGGACGATGAGATCGCCTCACGCGGCTTCTGCCGGTAGCTTCCCGAAAGAACCGCAGCGATCGCTGGATGCAACGAATCTGGCTCGGTGTTTTTGGCGACTGCTCCGACAGGATCCAACTGACCCGAGATGGCGTGCCGAAGGATACGGACGAAGGCGACACAAGCATCGACTGCCTGCCGGGCGCCGTGGGTGGTACGGCTTTGGTCTTCGGCGATGCGGTCGGCGAGATCGTCGTCATGGAGGGCAAAGAGCGCCACCGGCGATATTCGCATCAGCGAGCCGTTGCCAGCTTCCATGTCGTTTGTTGAACCGGCAAACGGGTCGCCATTCCGTTCGAACCTGTCCAACGCCAGTCGGGTTTGAGTTCCGATGTCGAAGCAAGTACCGGTGCAGGAATAAGCGCCGCTTCGCCACCAGGAAACGAAACGGGTCATAAGATCCTGCGGATCGAAGCCTTGGTGCTCCACGAGGCTGCAACCGAGCGCCAACGCCATGGCGGTATCGTCGGTCCAGTCCCCCGCTCCAAGATCGAAGGGACCGCCGCCTCTCATCTCGCCATGATGGCGCTGGGCGTCGCGTTGAGTGAACTCCAACGTCGTGCCGAGTGCATCACCGACGGCGAGCCCCAACAATGCGCCCTTCGCTCGATCGAGAACCGCAGGATCGGGCTTCGTATTGGATGTCGTGGGATCGACCCGGCTTCCGAGACGTCCACGTCCATTCTGTCCGTCATCCCCTTCCCGACCGCTGTTCATTTTCTTCCCCCGTTGCGCAACGTCGTTTCAACTCGTCGGCACCGGTCGCTTGGTCACCGTACCGATGCTCTCATCCTCAGCCGCCGCTAGCCATGGCGCGTCGGTTCCGCAATGCCTGCGAATGCAGAACCGTAATCACACCCATCGCCTCATCGACTGGAAGGGTCAGGCGATTGTAGGCGAGGACGTCGAAGACGACAGCCCGCCCCTGGAACTCAGTGTGTCGCTGGCCGTAGGCTTCCGGTCCATCGACAACGACAAAACGGAAGGCGTATTCGACCGACGTCGTGGTCAGCGGATCGGTGCCGGCCACACGCAGAATGAAACGGTTGGCATCGATCGCTTCGAAGGACGGATGGAAGAAGGTGTCGAAAGCACCGACGAGTTCGCCGAGCGTGATACCGAGATCCGTCAACAGCACGCCGACGACGAGCTTCCGCGTCTTCAGATCTGCCGGGGTCATGCCGTTCGTCAGCATCCCGGCCGAAGCGATAACCGGTTGAGAGGGCGCCGGCGTCGTTCCGTCTCGTTCAGCAATGCGTTGGCGGAGCGTGGCGATGCGCTCCTGCGGCGTTGGTCCGAAGACCTGTTTGCCGACGGCCATGCCGAAGACAACAACGCCAGCGATCGACAATGCGGCTCTGCGGGACAGAGCGCCCGTCGGCTGCGATTTCTGACTTGTCTCCCGTTTCGCATTCACACGCGGAATGATGGAATTGTCCGGCGGCATAACGACTGGCGCGGACGGCGGAAGAGGGAACTGCGGCTCGAGTGGCTCAGTCATTGAGGACACTCCGATACGCGGCGGGTATGGGTCCGGTGCAGCGATGAAGGGTTTGACGGGAGCCGTCCCTCAGCTCGACGGTCAAGCGGTTGGCATCTTCGAGCGTCAAACGTGCCAGCGTGTCGAGTTCCTCGCCTTCCTTCGCGCAGGCCAGCGCCAGGATCCAAGTCGAACCGATGGGACTCGCCGCCGTGATCCGGCATTCCATTTCGTATTGAAGGAAGCGCATCCGGCTGACGATCGTGTTGATGTAGAAGTCCTCGGCATTTTCGCAGTCCGCAGCCGAGGCACCCCAAGCGCCGACGAAGGAGGGCTTCACCTTTGGCAGGCCGCTGGTACCGCTCGACGTTTCATAGGTCCCGGGTTGCAGCTTACCGATACCGCTCGGTGCGCTTTGCGCATGGGCTGGAAGATCGGCCATAGCGGTGCCGATGACGAACAAGCCGGCGGCGGTCAGCGCAAGGCAGCGCTGCAAAAGTCGTAAGCTATGTTCAGCCATGGGGATCTCCAATTCGTCAAATGATGTGAAGATGTCAGAGGGAGGGTGGCACGACCGGCTACAATGGTTCCGGCCGACAGTTACGGATGGCGATCGAAGCGGCATTGCCTACCGGCCGGCGTGAAAACGGCGCCCAGACCGGCCACGAACGGCGGCAGGGGGCTGCAAGCTAGTCGGCGGCCTACCGCGAACTCCGCGACTGCTTGCGTTTGAGCGTCGAGCGGCCCTTTCGTCTATTCATCACGGACAAAACGCGAATGCCGCTATGTGTCGCCTGGGGTAACGCTTGGATCCGAGGAAGTCGGATCGACCGCCCAGTTGCGGAAACCAAGCCTGCGGTTGTCAGGATCGCCTTTGGGGATTTCTGCCGTGCCGGACCATGTCTGGCCGTTTCCGTCCCGAGCGGCGACTTGCCATGTGCTCACGAAGTCGCCGTCGACGAAGACGCTGTGATCGTCGATCAGGTGACCACGATCATTGGCAAGGTGCGTGATAATGACCGCACGGGGCTTCATTACCGTCTCTTCGTCGAAGCTGAGCGTCCAGCCGGATCGCGTGGCGGTGATGTCCCAAAGTTCTCCGCCCGTGGTGTTGACGAGGTAGAGGGGACGAAGGCCTCGTTCCGAGTAGGAACCAAGATGCAAGGCGAGTGGGGTCGGCAGATTGGGCGGGGCAGATATTTCCGTGTCCCAACGGGGCGGCTCGTTCCAAGCGGTAGAGGACGGCACGTCGGGATAAAGCGAAGCGAGTGGTTTGCCCGTTTCGTGCATGTCGCGCGTGCCGATCAGAAGCCGAGCACGATGCGTCTTACAGAGCGCGACCGCTGCCTCCAGAGCTGGACGCTCGGGCGATGGGTCGAGGGCGGGGTTCTCGATCTCGATGAAGGTCGCGATCACCTCGTGGTCCGTTGGAGAGATTATCGCCGCGACTGCGGATCGTTGATGAGCAAGGCTCGCTTCGGCCCGTTCGCCGCAGCCGTTGAGATCCCGTAGATAAACGACGAAGCGCTTGGACCTCTCCCAGGCCCGGCGTTCGATTTCGGCCGGATCGTCGATCATGCGGACGATGGGCGTAGTGAAGTCGAACGATAGCTGAAAGCGGCCACGGGGACCGATTGCCTTGGTGGTGGCGATCAGAAGGACGGCATCCGCTTGCGTTGCCAGCCGTCGAGCCTGCCCGAAGGCCGGCCGCGATTTACCCTCTCCTTCCACCTCCGTGAACTCGCCGATCAGCGTTCCTTGTTTCTCCGCCAGCCATTCGGCGACCGAGTGGCGCTGTATCGCAAGTTCGCCGGCCGTAAGGGTGGGATCAGTGTTCTGGCGGAAGTAGGCAACGACCTTCATGGGGAGCGTCAAATCTCGAACGGGACGGCAGGACTAAGCGTGGCCTTCGAACCGGAGAGGATCTTTGGTCGCCGTTTGCGCCGCCGTTCCGTTCGGTCCGATGAGGTATTCAAACGAGGTCCGTTTGAATTTACACCCGTGCGGAGATCGACAGAGCGGTGTTACCGGAATGCCGCACTTGTCTTGGTCCGCGTGTTGCCGACGGCGTAGAGCCGACGAGATCCAAGGGCGGCTTCCAGTCGATCGCGATGCCGCTTCCAGACCGCACCGGACTTTTGGTCTTCGTCGAAACCGAAAATAACCAGCCGTGGCAGCAGATCGAGGGTGAGCGCCTCGCCCTCGGCAACCCGTTGAACCAGCGGATCAAGCGGCGGTGGAGTGGCAGACGCGAGATCGTTGATACCGTCCTGCTGGACCTCATGACGAAGCATGGCAAGCTCAACCAGTGCGCGGCAAACGGCGCCATACTCGGTGAGAAGCCGCTTCTCGTGACGGCGCAGCGTCGCCTCGTAGCGCTCAATCTGTTCGAGAACCGGCGGGGTCTTGTTGGAAGCGGCACGCAGCTCCTTGTTGGCGAAGTGCTTCGCTTCGTGAAACACCAACTGGATGGCACCATCCCGCTCTTCCAGCGTCGCGACGTCGAGACGGTCCAGCCGCGGCGGCGAGGACGGTGTCCCCGACGAAGCTGACGATGACGCTTCGGGCGAGAGGCCGTTGTATTCGCTCACCTCCGTATCCATTGCCGTCGATGGAACGGTGGCCTCACTGTCGGCGACCTCAATGGCTGCGCTGATCTCAGCCCGCTTTTCGGCCGGATCATTCCATCCGCTCGGTTGCGGAGGAATAACGGCGGGCACCGAGCGAGATGCTGGCGAAGCCGCGGCTGCTGATGGCTCCTTTACCGACTCGCCTTCTAGAACGATTTCAGTGTTGACGACATGCGGGCTGTTCTTCAGCAAGGCATGAAGACCGATCTTTTCTGGCCCCGCCAGACTGGCAGCGGCCCGGAGCATGTCGGCAAGCGTTTGCGTGCCCTCGTAGCGCGTCCAGATCGCCTTGATGGGATCGAGCGAGAACGTGCCGTCGTCATTGAGCGCGGCATAGGCCTGAGCGGAGCGCTGCAGATACTTCACGTGAGTCTTCGGTGCGATGCGGCCATTCGCGAACTCGGCTAGAAAGATCGAGGCGCCACGATGATAGACCGCCAGTGCATCCCGCCGCACGGCCAGGACGAGATCGGGATGCAGGAGAATGTCGCGCAGCCAAAGACCGTCCGGCGCGTGAGCCAGACGGCGCAGCTCCTCCGTAAATTCCAGCGAGAAGCCGCGGCCGGCGACCGGTACCAACGTAGATGGGGATGGAGCTGTCACGAACGGATCTCAGGGCGGAATGAGAGAAGGACGGATTGATGCCAGCCAGTACAGGTTGATTGTCCGAATGACCGAAGTTGGTCTCCGTAGACGGACACGTTGGTTCGCAGACGGGCAGCGAGTTCGGTGGAGATCGTCGTGAGAGCGACGCCGGCCCTTCTCATGCGGCGAGTCCTTCCCCGACCGACCACCATTCACCGTCCTGGCGGAGGCGAACATTGGCGAAGAGCTCGGGAAACCGTTTGGGCTGGAAGGTATGAACCGGCACGAGAACCTTCGGCGCGATGGCGGCAGCGAGGCGTTGCAGGTCACCGATTGAGGCATGACCTGAGGTGTGGATCGAGAGCAGCGGAATGGCGCGCTGAACCAATTCTGCTTTCAACGCCTCGCCGCGAGGCTGCGTCAGATACCCATCCCACTGCGACCAGATGCAGGCAGCGCCGCTCAGGCAGTCGGCGCGATCAAGATCGCGCAGCATCGCAGGGCGAAACAGAAACGCCGCTTTCGAACCGAGTGTCTTCAGATCCTCGCCGAAGATACGGTTCGCCTTATGCCGTTCTAGAAGATCGAAGCGTTCGGTCTGCTTGATGCGCACGCGCTGGTACTGCGGCACATAGAGGGCGACGTTCGGCCAGTCCGATTGCGGAATATTGGCGTTGCCGGTCGCTCTCAGAATCTCGGCGGCATAGAGGTCGATGACGAGGGTCCGGCCCGTGCGTTTGGCTGCTCGGTAGATCGAGACCATTCGGTCGATGTTCTGTGCGGAGGCCGCAACCAGCACCATGCCGGCCGTATTGCGAAATGCCTCGACGAAATCGGCTTCCACCTCCGTTTCCGTTGGAAAGCGCTTGTTCGGGTCCAGTCGGCCGAGCGTCGAGCCTTCCATCAGCATGACGTCGATGTTGACCGGCGGCTTGGCGATCATCCGGTCGAAGAGAGCGGCCTTACGGCCATGGGCACGCAGGTCACCGGAGTAGAAGAGCCGCTGGCCGTCGGCCTCCACCAAGATCGCGTAGGCATCGTATCCAGAATGGTCGACCAATTGCGGCGTGACGCGAAACGGACCGAACTCTAACGGAACGCCGGAGGAGAACTCTACGGCCTTTACCGGCACCCAAGACTTCGGCACGAACGGTGCAGCTGCCTGAAGGATGCGGTGTGTTGCGGCACCGAGAGCGATCGGCAGATCGGGGCCGGCGAGATGCGCCAGCCCCCAATGATCGAGATGGCCGTGGCTGAGGACGAGTCCGAGAAGATCGCCTCCGCCCCTTAGACCGTCAATCGCCGGATGGGCAGCAACGTCGTCCGGATCGCCATCCAGTGGAAGGCCTAGATCGAGCAGCAGCCGCGAGCCGTTCGCTGCTCTGACCTCAACGCACGTCCCGCCGATCTCCCGCGTGCCTCGGTGAATGCGGATATACATACGTACAGGGCACTCGACAAAATAGGACGGGAAAACCGTTTGGGGGAACGGCACGACGCTAACATGTCGAAGATATTCGATGGTTTGATCGGCGGCAAGCTGGTGCGTCATCGTCATGAATGGACGCGCCCGCGTGGCATGGCACCTACGCCGGTTGAGAGTCGAACGCGGGCTTTCGCAGGAAAGTCTGGCGGTGGATGCTAGCGTCGACCGCGGCTACGTTAGTGGTATCGAGCGCCAGACATTTAATCCAACAATCGAGATCCTCGACCGGCTTGCGAAGGCGATGGCCGTCGACATCGCTGACTTTTTTGCGCCGCCAGCAGCTCATGAGATTGAACCACTACCGCTGAAGAGCGGACGGAAGCGGCGTTAACGGCAACTGCGCGCCCATTGCGGTCGTCCGAGATAGGCTTGCATTATCTCGAAAGCTGACATGGGGCTGACGTTTCGATACCGATTGGGCATGGTGACGACGATGATCCACCCAAACAAAGTCTGCGCTCAAAGCGCGCTTCGAAGACGTCGTAAATCGTCTGGCGGATCAGCGTTTCGAGGATGTGGCGCCGGCTTCTTTTCGGCGTGCGGTTCTACCGTCGAGCCTGAGGTGCCGTTTCAACCTGCTAAGGGCGGCAAAAAATTGAACTCGCGTCGCACGAGTTCATCGTGCAAAACTGAATATAAGAACTAGACGATTGCAAGCCTGCTACTCGGAAACCCATCCAAAGAACGCATAATCAAACAACATGACGCTTCCCGAGCTTGCGAGCGAGCGTCCGCCTGTGCATTCCGAGTCGCCGGGCGGTTTCCGAGATGTTGAAGTCGGTTTCGGCTAAAACTTCATTGATTCGCTCCCATTCGAGAGTTTTAAGGGAGGTTTTTCGCTCGCTGATCGGCACGTCGGCATCGCCTTCGACCTTGCCGAACGCCGCTTCGATGTCATCCGTATTCGACGGTTTGACCAGATAATGGCACGCGCCAAGCTTGATCGCCTCCACCGCCGTCGCGATGCTAGCAAAGCCCGTCAACACCACGATGAGGGTCGAGGGATCATGGGCATGGAGCGCTTGCACGCAGGCGAGGCCCGAAGCCCCCCCGAGTTTGAGGTCCACCACCGCGTAGCCGATCGGCTCACGGTCGAAAAGGACCGTGAGTTCTTCCAGGCTCTTCACGGCAAGGACGCTATAGCCCCGCCGCTCGAAAGAGCGCTTGAGCGTTGCGGAAAATCTCGGATCGTCCTCGATGACTACGAGAGAGCGTTTTGGGTCCATCATTCCCGCGCCTTTCAGTTCTGATGGGCCGCGAGTGGTAAGGTTAGGGTAACCTCCGCACCGCCTTCCGGCAGGTTGCGGGCAGCCACGTCGCCTTCCAAACGTCGCATGACGTTGGACACGAGAAACAGACCGACGCCATGGCCGGGTCCTTTGTCGGAGGGAGAGGGCTTCCCGAAATTCTCCAGTCGCTTAGGGTCGAACCCCTTGCCGCGATCTCGCACAGACAAAGCGAGCCTGTCTTCCTCACGCCGGATATAGAAACTGACGCCGTCGGTGGAGGCCTCGAACGCATTGTCGAGAAGATTCCAGATCGCCTGCCGAAGGGCGGGATCGGCGACGATCGAGACGCCTTCAGTTCCTTCACGGCGTACGGAAAGGGAAGCGGACGGATGGATTTGGCACCAAGCCGCCGCAACTGCATCCACAAAACCGTCAGCGGGCGTGCTCGCCAGTTCCTGGCCGCGCGGCTGGCCGGCGACGTGAAGGATGTCGGTGACGATCCGCTTGCAACGTCCGACCTCCTCCTGCATCTCCTCGATCTCAGCTGAAAGTTCTAGGTCGTCCTTGAGTTTGGGCATATGCCGCCAATCGCCGAGGATCACGGACAAGGTCGCCAAGGGCGTACCCAACTCGTGCGCCGCGCCTGACGCGAAAAGGCCCATGCGGACGATGTAGTCCTCTTCCACTGCATGTTGGCGAAGATCGGCCAGATAAGCGTCACGTGCGCGCAGGTTGCGGCTGATGCGAGCCGTGAAAAGGAGAAGGAGGACGCCGACTAGGGCAAAGCTCAGCCAGTTGCCAAGCGTCGTCAGGTCGGCCACTTCGGGCATAAGCTCGTAGGGAAATACGAGTGGCAAATGGTTCATGGTCAGAAAGGCGAAACATAGCCCGGCGCATCCCATCAAAACCCAAGCCGATCGCAGGTCGAGCAGGATCGCGCCCAGAACGATCTGCAACACGTAGAGCGAGATGAACGGGTTGTCCGAGCCGCCGCTGAGATACAGCTGGACAGTCAGCGCGCCAACGTCGACTAGAAGGGCAGCAAGTACTCCAGCGCTGCTGATGCTCGGAAGGCGGACGAGGACCATGCTCGCCACGTTGATAAGGGCGAGCATGGCGATGACGGCCACCATCGCGGCGACGGGCAGGGCGACGCCGAGACCCTGATAGACGACAAGGATCGTTCCGAACTGCCCGGCGACGGCAATCCAGCGCAATTGGTTGAGCTGCCGCATGTTTTCTCTCGTCGTGCTTTCGGGCGAGGGACCATCGGCAGGGGGCGCGTGTCGGCGCGTCAGGGCAAGGAGCGGCGTGTCCATGCCCTCGTCATAACAGGCGGGAGCCATCGCCGCAGTCAGGTTTTGCGCTTGGCGCGCAGAACGCTAACCGTTCCGGCAACGGACATCGCCGCAAGCGCGAACCAGGTCACGGCATAAACGAGGTGGTTGTTGCGGAAGGCCACCACGGTCAGCCCGCCGACCGGCAGTCCGCCGGGGTTGGCAGTCGCATCCGCGTCGACGAAGAAGGGCGCCCCCCCTTCGAGAGCGCAAGCATGGCCGATGGCCGCGACATCGCGCGAATACCAGCGGCCGGCTTCCGGATCGTTGGTGCGCAGGAAACCGCCCTTCGGCTCGCTCATCCGCAGGAGGCCGGTGACGCTTACCGGCCCCTCGACATCCCCTTCCCGCCGCGTTGCGGGATCGCGGTGGTCGGAAGGCACAAAACCGCGATTGACGAAGACGATGCCGTCGCTCGTGCGGAGCGGCGTCAGGATCCAGAAGCCGGCGCCGCGCTCCGTCAGCGCCTGAACCGGCGTTTGGCAGCGATGAAGGAACTCGCCATCGAGGCGGACACGGCGATAAGCGTCGTCCCGCTCGTTCACGGCCGACCATCGCGACGGCGGCGGCGGCGGTTCGGCGGCTCCATGGATGCGCGCTTCGACACGCTCGATCAGGTCGAGCTTCCAGGCGCGCCGTTCCACCTGCCAGATGCCGAGGGCGAGAAAGGCGGCGCCGGCCAGAAGCCCCAGAACCGTCAGCGCCGCACGCTTTCCCTTCAAGGCCTACATCGCCCCACTCATCGAGCCGGCGGGCCCCATCGGCATCATGTTGGTGTCGAGATGGTACATGATCCAGATCGAGCCGGCGATGGTGATGGCGACGAGAACGGCGGTGAACAGAAAGGCGAGAAGCGTCCACCCGCCTTCCGAACGGCTGTCGAGATGCAGGAAGCAGGTGGCATGGACCACGATCTGCACCAGGCCGAGGCCGAAGATGGCGAGCGCGATCGACCAGGGGCCGAGCGGCATGCCCCCCATCACCAGGGCAAAGGGCACGGCAGTGAGGAGGACGGACAAGGCGAAGCCGACGAGGTAACCGCGCCGCGAACCGTGGCCGTGCGTGTCGCCATGCGCGTGGAGGGCGGGATCGGTATGGACCTGTGTCATGCTCAACGAACCATTCCGAACAGGTAGACGAAGGAAAAGACGCCGATCCAGATGATGTCGAGGAAGTGCCAGAACATCGACAGGCACATGAGCCGGCGGCGGTTCTCGAGGATCAGTCCGCGCTGCGCGAGCTGGACGAGCATCACGGCGATCCAGATGAGGCCGAAGGCGACATGCGCGCCGTGGGTGCCGACCAGCGTGAAGAAAGCGGACAGAAAAGCGCTGCGCTGCGGCCCCGCCCCTTCCGCGATGAGCGAGGAGAACTCGTAGAGTTCGACGCCGAGAAAGGCGGCGCCGAGAAGGGCGGTGGCGACGAGCCACGCCCTTGTGCCCCCCAAGCGCCCTTCGGTCATGGCCAGCATCGCGAAGCCGTAGGTCAAGGACGATAGAAGGAGCAGCGCGGTGTTGAACGCCACGAGCGGCAGATCGAAGATCTCCTTCGGGGTCGGGCCGCCGGCGTAGCTGTTCGACAGGACGCCGAAGGTGGCGAAAAGCGAGGCGAAGATCAGCGCGTCGCTCATCAGGTAGATCCAGAAGCCAACCATGGTGGCGCCGTTGCCGCCGTGGTCGTGATCTTCCTGTTCCGCCAGGTGCCAGGCGGTCGCGTCGATCGCCGCCGGGGCTTCGTGAACAAGCGTCGACATGTCAGACCTTTCCTGCCGCCAGCAGCGCGGTGCGCTCGCCTTCGATGCGCTCGACCTCGTTCGGCTCGATGAAGAAGTCACGGTTGTAGTTGAAGGTATGGCCGATCGAGACCGCGAAGAGGCCGACGAAGGCGAGCGCGGCGAGCCACCAGATGTACCATACCATGGCGAAGCCGAGCATCAGGGCGAGCACGGAGATCCAGACGCCGGCGCCCGTGTTGCGCGGCATGTGGATCGGCCGATAGCCTTCGAGCGGCCGGGCGTAACCGCGGCTCTTCATGTCGTACCAAGCATCGAGATCGTGAACGACCGGGGTGAAGGCGAAGTTGTAGGCTGGCGGCGGCGAGGACGTGGACCATTCGAGCGTGCGCCCGCCCCACGGATCGCCGGTGCCGTCGCGCAGTTCCTCGCGCCGCACGATGCCCATGACGATGCTCATCACGAAGCCGAGGATGCCGACGAGGATGATGACGGCGCCGATCGCGGCCACCACGAACCAAGGCTGGAGCGAGGGGTCGGCGATGTAGTTCACGCGGCGCGGCACGCCCATCAGGCCGACGATGTAGATCGGTGTCCAGGCGATCCAGTAGCCGATCACCCAGCCCCAGAAGCCGACCTTGCCCCACCAAGGATCGAGGCGGAAGCCGAAGGCCTTCGGGAACCAGTAGTTGATGCCGGCAAGCAGCCCGAACACCACGCCGCCGATGATGACGTTGTGGAAATGTGCGACGAGGAAGAGGGAGTTGTGGAGCACGAAGTCGGCGGGCGGCACGGCCAGAAGCACGCCCGTCATGCCGCCGACCACGAAGGTCAGCATGAAGGCGACCACCCACATCATCGGCAGCTCGTAGCGGATCTGCCCGCGATACATGGTGAAAAGCCAGTTGAAGATCTTCGCGCCCGTCGGGATCGAGATCACCATGGTGGCGATGCCGAAGAAGGAATTCACACTGGCGCCAGAGCCCATCGTGAAGAAATGATGCAGCCAGACGATGTAGGACAGGATGGTGATCACGACGGTGGCGTAGACCATCGACGAATAGCCGAAGAGGCGTTTCCCCGTGAAGGTGGAGGTGATTTCCGAATAAATGCCGAAAACCGGCAGAACCAGGACGTAGACTTCCGGGTGGCCCCAGATCCACACGAGATTCCAGTACATCATCGGGTTGCCGCCGCCGTGGTTGGTGAAGAAGGCGGTTCCGGCATAGCGGTCGAGCATGAGAAGAAAGAAGGCGACGGTCAGTGCCGGGAAGATGGCGATCGCCAGGACGTTCGAGCAGAGCGCCGTCCAGCAGAAGACCGGCATCTTCATCATGGTCATGCCGGGAGCGCGCATCTTGATGACGGTGGCCACCATGTTGACGGCCGAGAGCGTCGTGCCGACGCCCGCGATGAGCAGCGACCAAAGGTAATAGTCGACGCCGGTGTCGGGACTGTAGTCGAGCTCGGCGAGCGGGGCGTAGCTCAGCCAGCCGGTGCGCGCGAACTCGCCGACGAAGAGCGAGATCATCACGAGAACGGCGCCCGCCACCGTCAGCCAGAAGCTCAGGTTGTTTAGAAACGGAAATGCGACGTCGCGTGCACCGAGCTGCAAGGGCATCACGAAGTTGATGATGCCGACCACCAGCGGAATGGCGACGAAGAAGATCATGATCGTGCCGTGGGCGGTGAAAATCTGATCATAATGGTGGGACGGCAGGTAGCCCTCGTTCGCGCCGAAGGCGACGGCCTGCTGGATGCGCATCATGATGGCGTCGGAAAAGCCGCGCAGCAGCATCACGATGCCGAGGATGATGTACATGATGCCGATCTTCTTGTGATCGACGCTCGTCAGCCAGTCCCGCCACAACCATCCCCACAAGCGGAAGTAGGAGACGGCGGCGACGATCGCGAGGCCGAAAAGCGCGACCACGATGAAGGTGACGAGCAGGATCGGCTCGTGGACGGGAAAGGACTCGAAGGTAAGACGACCAAATATCGTCTTGTAGATGCTGGTGTCGTTCATGAATTGCGACCCGATTGGCGGGACCCTCGCGGCGAAGCGGCGGGCGAAAAGGATGAGGCGATGGAAACTACATTCCGCGATTTTGCGGGTTGCCGGGATCGAGCTGGCCGGGCGCCGATTCTGGAGGAGCCGGTTTCGTGACGTTCGGTCCCGATCCCTTGTCTTCCGGCGCCTTCTCGAAGGCGGGCACGGGCTTGGACCCGGTGATCGGCTCGGCTTCGTGCGAAGGCGTCATACCATGGTGGCCGTCATGGCTCATGGTGGCCGCCTCGCAAGGCTTGCCGGGCTCGACGCAGCGGTTCAGCACCTTGTCGAACAGGCCGTCCGAGACCGAGCCGAAGTAAGCTGCCGGCTCCTTTTGGCTCGGGCGCACCATCTCGACATAGCGGGCGGCGTCCAGCGTGCCTTGCGCGTTCTTCACGTCGGCGATCCAGCGGTCGAAGCCGGCCTGATCGAGGCCGCGAAGGCGGAAGCGCATGTGCGAATAGCCGGCGCCCGTATAGTTGCCGGAATAGCCCCAGCTCTCGCCCGGCTGGTTGATCACCGCGTGGAGCATCGAGCGCATCCCGGGCATGGTGTAGATCATGCCGGCGAGGGTCGGCGCGTAGAAAGTGTTCATCTGGCTCGTCGCGGTGAGGGAGAAGCGCACGGGCACGTCCACCGGCAAGGCGAGCTCGTTC
The DNA here is from genome assembly GCF_009176975.1 of Aureimonas psammosilenae. Taxonomy (GTDB): domain Bacteria; phylum Pseudomonadota; class Alphaproteobacteria; order Rhizobiales; family Rhizobiaceae; genus Plantimonas; species Plantimonas psammosilenae. The sequence continues at coordinate 79,770 of NZ_WEZG01000009.1, read as the reverse complement.
ACGCTCGCCACGCCGAGGCTCGGGTAAATGAACAGCCATTTCCAGTCCATGGCGACCACCTGGACATCGAGCGGCTCGCTTCCCGCCGGGATCGGACGCCCTGCCGACAAGCGCTCCAGCGGCCGGAAGGGGTCGAGGAGATGGGTGCTCGACCAGGTCAGCGCGCCGAGGCAGATGATGATGAGGAGCGGGCAAGACCAGATCAGCAGTTCGAGCGAAGTGGAATGGTCGAAATGCGGGTCGTAGGTCGCCCCGGCGCCCTTGCGGTAGCGCCAGGCGAAGACGACGATCATCACGAGGACCGGCACGATGATGAGAAGCATCAGGGCCGTGGACACGAGGATCAGGTTGCGCTGCTGCAGCGCGATGTCCCCTGTCGGGAACATCACATCGGTGTTGCAGCCGCCAAGCGCGGCGAGCGTCAGACCGGCGAGAAAACGTGCCGCGCCGCCGGGCGCGCGGGAAAGGAAAGAGCGCATGCTCCGTTGGCTAAACGCGGGGCCCCAGTCCAGACATTGGACATTTTGCCCAATCCCCCGGTCCGTCGCTTTCGCGGCAGGGTGTCACGAGACATCCGTGACACCCGTTCCAAACGGGCTCGAAGTTAAAGGGCGACAGTGAGCTCCATTCATCCCGCGGCGAACTCGACGCCTCTTGAACGCGACGCGCGGCTCCTCAGCGCGCGCGAACACAAGATCTCGCCCGGCGAGATCGCGATCGGCGTCGTGATCGGCCGTACCAGCGAATTCTTCGACTTCTTCGTTTACGCGATCGCGTCGGTTCTGGTGTTTCCTTCGCTGGTCTTCCCTTATGTCGACGCGGCGACCGGCACCCTCTACTCCTTTGCCCTTTTCGCGCTGGCTTTCGTGGCACGCCCGTTCGGGTCGCTCATCTTCATGGCGGTGGACCGGCGCCACGGTCGCGGCACCAAGCTGACTATCGCCCTGTTTCTGCTCGGCGGCTCCACCATGGCGATGGCGTTCCTGCCCGGTTACAGCCAGATCGGCTCGGGCGCAGCCATCCTGCTGGCCCTCTTTCGCATCGGCCAAGGGCTGGCGCTCGGCGGCGTGTGGGACGGTCTGCCCTCGCTTCTGGCGATGAACGCGCCGGCTGAGAAGCGAGGCTGGTACGCCATGATACCCCAGCTCGGCGCACCGCTCGGCCTCATCGTGGCAGCGGGCCTCTTCAGCTTCTTCCTCGTGACGCTTTCACAGGAAGATTTCCTCGATTGGGGATGGCGCTACCCGTTCTTCGTCGCCTTCGCGATCAATGCGGTGGCGCTGTTCGCGCGGCTGCGCCTTGTGGCGACGTTGGAATTCCAGCGCTTGTTCGAATCTGGCGAGCTTCTACCCATTTCGGTCCTTGAGACGCTGCGCGCGCAAGGCCGGACGGTGCTCCTGGGCGCCTTCGTGCCGCTCGCAAGCTCGGCCCTGTTTCACCTCGTCACCGTGTTTCCCTTATCCTTCGTCACCCTGTTCAGGGATGGCTCGCCGGTGCGTTTCCTGGCGATCGAGATGGCGGGGGCCGCCGTCGGCCTTCTGGCCATCATCGCATCCGGGATGCTGGCGGACCGGATCGGGCGGCGCAAGCTCCTCAGCGTTTCGGCAACTTTGATCGGAGCCTTCAGCCTCTTCGCGCCGCGGCTTCTCGCACAGGGTCAGGGCGGCGAGACAATCTACATGATCCTCGGTTTCGCGCTTCTCGGTCTAGCTTTCGGCCAGTCCTCCGGCGCAGTCGCCTCCGCCTTTCCCAAGCGCTTTCGCTATACGGGAGCGGCAATCACATCGGACTTGGCATGGTTGATCGGGGCGGGCTTCGCGCCTTTAGCCGCCTTGTTTCTTTCGACCAATTTTGGCCTTTGGTCGGTTGGCGCCTACCTTTTTTCAGGCGCGGCGTGCACGCTTGTAGCCCTGTTCACCAGTCGAAGGTCGGCGATTAGGAACATTGAAGAGAGTGATGCCTTGAATCCCTAAGCTTGACTTCTCCTCACCGTAGATCGGTCTTGTCGCTAGATATTTGCAAGATTTTTACGCTGGAGGCTTGGGGAATTCATAAGATTACGCACTTACTTCCTGCTGATTGCCGTGGTTTGCAAGGAAGAATGTGTCCTCACGGCTGCAATGGATGTTCGCAAACGGTTCGCTTTCCCCACTAATGCGTCAAAACGGACGGTCCGAAACCGGTCCGGCTTGGAACTCGTCCTTGACTAGCCGGGAGGGCCGACTATTCACTCGACCGGGTCCATGGTGCCGCTCCTCCGCCAAAGTTCGGCTCAACCCGATGATGGCACAACGGCTGAAATTTGTGAGCGGCAACTCACACGCTGTCCTTCCATTAGGTCCAAGGTTCATTCTTCCGCGTTAGATACCGGCGCCATTGTGCTGCGCAGGACGCAGATAGATTTCGCAGATCGCCGACGCCCCGACCTTGGACGCGGTATGGTAGTCCGGATCAGCGTCCATGCTGCCAAATGCGAATTCATGATCCGTCGAGGTCGCCACGTAAGTCTTTTTCCGCGCCTTCTCGTTCAACGCTTTTCAATAATGCTGGCTTAGGATTCCCCCTCATTCCGGGACCTCTCAACCATGCACTCGATGTTCGCCAATTTCACCGCTATCCGCAGCCGCCGGGAAATGGGGGTCAAGGTGACGGTCGCGACGCTCGGCATCGTCGCAGTGACCGATGGCGTTGATGCCTTGGTCAATCTCTACACCCAGCCTGACCGCATCTGGCCATCGTTCATTCAAACGACGCTGATCGCAGCGGCGATGTCGCTGACGTTTCTCGGCTTGCTGGCGCGATCGAATCTGCGGCTCTTTGAACTCAAAGAACGTTTTGAGACGCTTGCCATCACCGATATCCAGACCGGGCTTCTGAACCGACGCGGCTTCTTCGCTTCTCTAGATCGCGCCAAGGCGAGCGGTGCCGACATGACGCTCGGCGTCGTCGACATCGACCATTTCAAGCGGATCAACGACACATATGGCCATCTTGTCGGCGACTACGTCATCGCCGAGGTCGGCCGGTCGTTGCGCGACGGGATGAGTGCACCTCATTTCGTCGGTCGGGTAGGCGGCGAGGAATTCGCGCTCGCGCTGAACGGCATGTCATCTAGCGAAGCTCTACGAGTGGGCGATCGGCTGCGCGTGAAGCTGCAAAACATCGGCGGTTCTACCCTGCCGCAGGGTCTGAAAGTGACGGCCAGCATCGGCCTCGCTCGAATCGGACAGGACGACGTGATGTCGAGCTATGCCCGGGCGGATAAGGCGCTTTACGAAGCGAAGCGCCGTGGCCGCGATCTCACGATCAGTGCCGAACTCGACCTTGGCGATAATGTTGTCGCGCTGCCGTTGCCAGCACGGTCGATCTAGCCGCGAAACATCATGGCCGGTTCGCGTCCTATACATTGCCGATGTGGGAACGCTTGGACAGTAGGAAGGACACGACTGACGGACATCTCCCACCAGCAATGCGCTTCAGCGTCCTGAACGGCTGAGAAAAGTCGTGAGGAAAACGGCAGCTATTCGTGAAGCCGTCGCCAGAGCCGGCCTTCCGCTTTCGGCCCGCAGCAGTAACCGCTCAATGCAATCTGCTGCTATCCGCGTGACGACGCGTTCTCGAGAGCGTGCAGCTTACTGGCGTGGCCATGTTCGCGTAAGCCAGTTCTTCCACGATAGCGAACTGAGGAAACACGTCGGATCTGAACGGCCCAAAGCCGCTGCGACGCTTTGGACTTCGCCATGGACAAGTTCAGCTGCATTCCGCTCGCATGCATCGCCCTGTTTGGAGCGGTCTCTGCCGGACATGCCGGTGGTTTCCAACGCGGCCAAGCCGACACTGATCTCCTGTATGAGTCAGGTAGTTTTGCCAGCCGCTTCGGCCTGTCCTACATCAACCCGGCGCGCGGTTTCGATAAGATCAGTGGCGTCGCTGGCGACTACGGAACCTATACGGGGGACTACGAAGTCCCCTCGGTGGCAGTTAAGTTCGGCGGCGACCGTTTGGCCTGCGTTGCTACTTATGTCCGCGCCTTTGCTGCCGAGGCGGATTATACGGGTTCGCCTGGCGGGGCCCTACCAGCCCCTGCTGCTTCGCCATTTGGATCGCGCAACCAACAAATGGAATTCAACTCTGATGAAGTAGCCGGCACCTGCCGCGGCAGCTACGACGTCGGTCGCCAGCGTTTCAGTCTCCTCGGCGGTCTCTATGCCGAAAACTTCGACTTCTCGGCTTCGAGCTTGACAGTTGTGCCGAGCGCTCGATCTGTCCAAACACCCTTCGGGTTAGCGCCTGTTTACCTGCCGGCCAGCATCGAGGCGAAGGCGAAGGATGGCTTAAGCCCGGGCTTTCGCACAGGCTTCGCCTATGAGATCCCGGACATCGCGCTTCGCGCTCAGGTCCTTTACCGCTCCCAGACCACGCACGTATCGCCCAACGGCTCGGCTTCTGGCGTCCTCGCCGGCTCGCCGTTTATCGTCGCACCCGGCGTCGGCCTCCTCGACGTGCCTGGGCCCTTACCTCTCGGATCATCGCTGCCGATCCCGGAAGCCTTCAACTTGAACGACGTCGTCAGCCCACAAAACCTTGGTCTGAGTTTTCAGTCGGGCATCGCGCCCGGCACGTTGCTTACCGCTTCGTTTCGATGGACGGATTGGAGCACTAACCGCGAGTTCGTTTCGTGGATCGGCGACGCGCCCGGAAGCAGCATGCCGTTTCACTGGCGAGACGGCTACACGGCAAGTCTTGGTTTCGGCCGTGTCCTTGCTGACAACATATCCGTGCTCGCCTCAGTTGGTTTCGACAGCGGTGTGTCTACCGGAGCAGAAACGACTTATACGGACCTTTACACGCTTTCGGGTGGCATATCTTTCAAACAAGGGATTGGCGAAGTGCGTTTCGGTGGCTTGATAGGCTATTGGACAAGCGGCGCACAGACGCTTTCGGACGGCGCATTGTTCGAGGCGACGGTCGGCGACGATCTCGTTTATGCGCTCAACGGTAGCTTGAGATTCGCCTTCTGACATTTTGGCGCCGCTCCGTACCATCCTGTTGCTGACGGCGGCGTACGGCGTAGGAAGGTTTTTAAATGCTCCTGTCTATCGTGCCTGCATCGGAGGCCTTCGATGCAATCGGTTTTGTCTTGCCTAGGAACGTCGCATGACGTGCCGACGCTGCTCGTGGCGGCAACGGTGTGCCTTATCGGCGTATACGGTTCATTCTCCATCGCGCAGCACGCCGGCCGTTCGGAAGGCGCCCTAGGCAGAAGATGGGCCGCCGTCAGTATCCTTGCTGCCGGCAGCACCGCTTGGGCGACGCATATGATCGCTCTCCTTGCGTTTCGGCCGGGGATACAATCAGGCTTTGAGCCGTTTCTAACCACGCTTTCGTTGGTTCTCGTCGTGCTCGGCATCGGCGCAGGAATGGCGATGACGGTCGGTCGGCACGGGCGGGCCAGGCGCTTCGCCGGTGGAGTCGTCATCGGCGTTGGTGTCGCCTTCCTTCATTATGTCGGCCAAGCAGCCTACGTGGTCCGAGGAAAGGTGAGTTGGGATCTTGGTCTCGTCGCATTCTCCATTCTGGTCGGACTGCCATTATTCGGTCTATCCCTGCTTGTCGCTGGCGAACGCAATCGGAAGCTACGGCCCCTCGGTGCGCCGCTTCTTCTTCTGTCGATCGCGGTGCTACATCTTGGCGGCATGACGGCTCTACGGATCGATTTCGATCCTCGCGTGCAACTGCCCCGCATGGCTATTTCTCCTGAGGTCCTCGCCCCGGTCGTCGCGGCGATTTGCTTTGCCCTCTTGGCGGCAGCCGTCGTCGGCCTGCGCTTGACCCTTCACGCGAAAGCAGCTTTGCGCCGAGAGCGTATACGGCTCGGGGAACTCGCCAATCTCGCCTTGGAAGGACTAGCGATATGCGAGGGCAACCGGATCGTGACCGCGAACGACAGCCTCGCCAAGCTTTGTGGACTGCGCCGGGAGGATTTGACAGGGCGGCTTCTTACATCGCTCGTACCGGACGTCGATCCGCTTGAAGTGCCGGAGCACGAGGAGGCCGATGCAGAGATCGTCGCGGCGAGTGGAAAGCGTGCTCCGGTCCGCATCCTTCGCAGCGCGGTGCGCCTCGGCGGACGTCCGCAGACAGTAATAGCGTTCCGTGATCAGCGCGAGCGGCTCCGGAGCGAGGCACGAATCAGGATGCTTGCCTTCTCGGATTCGTTGACTGGGCTCGCCAATCGCCCCTGCTTCCACGACGCTCTGGGCGAGCGGGTCTCGGCGAACCGCGTCTCTCGAACGCCCTTCACTTTGCTTTTGTTTGATCTCGATGGCTTCAAAAGTGTCAACGACGCCTTTGGCCATGCCGGTGGGGACGAAGTGCTCCAAGTCGTCTCTAACCGGGTACGAGAGATCGTAGGGGAACTACACCTCCTATCGCGCCTTGGCGGCGACGAGTTTGCCATCTTAGTCGATGGAAGCGCAGATCCGGTTGAGGCAGCTGCACTTGGCCGGCGCATCATCTCGGCGATCGAGGTGCCAATTAGAATTCAACAACAGGTCGCCCATGTCTCGGCGAGCGTTGGCATCATGCCATCACAGTTGGAACCAATCGACGCGGGTGAAATGCTGACCGCGGCCGATCTTGCGCTTTACGACGCCAAAGAGAACGGTCGGGCACGCGTTCGCCTGTTCACGCCCGAATTGAAACGAGCGGCAAGCCAAAGGAGCAAAACGGCACACGAACTGGACGGCGCCTGGGAAAGCAGTCATTTCGAACTCTACTACCAGCCGCAAGTCGACCTTCTAGATGACAGGGTTGTTGGAGCGGAGGCGTTGATCCGCTGGAACTCTTCACATGCCGGCGTGCTGGCACCTGGAGCGTTTCTACCTGTTCTAGAATCAAGCCATCTAGCGATCCCGGTTGGCAACTGGATCATGGGGAGGGCTTGTCGTCAGGCCGCGGAATGGCGCGGAAACGGCCTTTCGGACTTTCGCATCGGGGTGAACCTGTTTGCGGCGCAACTGCGCATGCCGGACTTCGTGGAGCAGGTCGAGGATGCGCTGCGGCAAAGCGGGCTTGCGCCGGAAGCGCTGGAACTCGAAATCACTGAGAATATCGTTTTGAGCAACGAACGCACCGTATCCGCGCATTTGAAACGCTTGCGACGCATGGGGATCGGGATCGCGTTTGACGATTTTGGCACCGGCTTCGCTTCTCTTACCCTTCTGAAGCAGCTCGACATCACCCGCCTGAAGATCGATCGTTCCTTCGTTCGCGAGATCGAAACCGATCGGAAGGATCAGGCTATCGTTGATGCTGTAGTTCGAATGGCGGAAGGCTGCGATCTGGCGGTGATCGCCGAAGGCATCGAGACGCGGGGGCAGGCCAGTTACCTGCGGGAGCGCGTTGCAGAAGGACAGGGTTACCTATTTGGCAGGCCGCTGACCGCCGGCTCGTTCACGCAAGCGTTCGCGACGTACCAGACAGGCGAGGAACCCGAAGAGCGGAAGGCCTAAAAGGGTCGCCCTATCCTACGGTCCATCGCTCCCTCACCAGCACATCAGCTCCTTCGAAACCTGGCGTAACAAAGCGGCACCCGCCCCTAATTAGCTGAGTGGCACCGTACGGTTGAGCCCATCTCCTTCCTCCTTACCGCTTTTTGCAACCAATCCATCTACGCCGATAAACACTTTCTGTTGCGGCACCCATCATCGAAAGACTGGCAAAGGGTCGTTTGGCGAACGTCTGCTTTTAGGTTCCATGCGTCCAAAAGCGGCCTGTCTGCTTTCGGTCCTTTGTTTCCCGCAGATATACAGGAACCCTATCTTTTTCGAACAAGCCCAGTGTAGGATCTGATCGGCATATTCACTGAGCATTATGCATGCTTTTGCAAATCAGGGCTGCCCGTTTCAGCCGGGCCAGATCCAGATAATCTAAATTAATAGCCCCCGCCTACGTACGGACATCCATCCGTACGGGGTCCACATGATCAACCGCCGCGATCTACTCACGACAGCTACAGCACTCGGCTTCGCCATCTTCGTAACCGCGACCGATGCGAGGGCAGAAGACCCCATCCTCACGTTGACGGGTGCCTTCGGAAAAGCTGATCGCAATGGTGAAGCCCGAAGCACTCTCGCCGATCTCGATGCGCTTCCACAGACGTCGTTCTCAACAACAACACCCTGGCACGAGGGTGTTGTGAAGTTCTCGGGCGTTTCGCTGAAGGATTACCTCGCCGCGTTCGGTGTGAAAGCGCAGGATATCCGATTGATTGCGTTGAATGACTATTCCGTCGACGCCAACGTCAGCGAGCTCACAGGTGGCAACGCTATTTTGGCGACGCGGCAGAACGGTCAGACAATGCCGGTCGAAGACAAAGGGCCGGTTTTTCTGATCTTCCCCTTCGATAGCCGAAATGAGCTTCAGCATCAGACTTATTATAGCCGATCCGTTTGGCAGCTCACCGAGATCGAAATCGTCAAATGAAAGTGCGCTCCAGCGGCGAAGTTTCGGACCGATCTAAGATTGTCCGCAAAGGACTGATCGCACTGACAAGTGTCCTTGCGGTTTTGGCCGTCCTTTGCTCGCTGCTGGCGTCTCGCTATCAACAGGAAATGATTGCTGCGTCACGCTACAACCAAGCTTTCGACTTTTCTCAAGCTTCGGTCGAGTTGCTTCGTTTGCAAATGGCGATTGCGGAAAGCGCTGAAGCAGGCGGTTTGAAAAAGGTCGAATTACGAAGCAGCATCCTCCATAACCGCATCAACGTCGTTCAGCCCAACACGTTGTTGGATGAGGCCGATCGTACCGAGCTTTTTCAACAACTCCGATCGACCCTCGACTCCATCAAGCCGCTAATGACAAACGGCGTCGATCCAGTTGCGATACGAACGGCCATCCAACGACTCGAGCCGTTCGTGACAAGACTTTCGCGTGTTGCTTCTCGCGCGCATGCCGAAAGCGGCGATAAGGTTCTTCAGAACCAGCAAGATCTCGGGAGTGTTCTCGAAAGCATCCGCATCTTGACGATCGCTCTGCTGGTTGTTGGAACGTCGTTGGTTGTCGTCGTACTTCGACAAAACAAGCTCCTGGATAAAGTTGTTCGAACGGACGCGTTGACCGGTTTAGCCAATCGGCGAGCGTTCAATGCAGATCTGGGAAGACTGGTCGATCAAAAGAGATCGCTCGTCGTTGTAGACGTGGACCATTTCAAAGCGATCAATGACAGCCTTGGGCATGATGCGGGAGACCAGCTTCTTTGCATCGTAGCCTCTCGTTTGCGGGACGCGGCGGAAGGAGCCCACGCTCTCGCAAGGATTGGAGGCGACGAGTTTGCGGTTTTATTCGCTGGCAAGGACGCGGAGGAGCAGAGCCTAGCATTCTCGGAGCGAGCTTCCAGTTCTGTCAGGGTTCCCGTCTTTATCAACGGTCGTGAAATCGTTCCTACCGTCACGCAGGGTTTGTGTGTTGCGGGTGAGCCGGATAGCGCCTCGCTATTCAATGACGCTGATATCGCGCTTTACGCAGCAAAGGTTGCCGACCGTGGAACCTTCCTGGTTTTCGAACCCAATATGAAGCTATCGTTCCTTCGCCGCCAAAGGTTGTTGGAGGATATGCGTCAAGCAATCGAAAGGGCGGAGTTCTTTCTTCTCTACCAACCTATCGTCGATCTCGGCGACGGGCGACCACGTGGGTTCGAAGCTCTGCTTCGGTGGCAACACTCCGAGCTTGGGCTTATTTCTCCTGCCGAATTCATACCCATCGCTGAGGAAAGCGGTCTGATCGAGGAGGTAGGCCGTTGGGTTATCGAAGAGGCGTGTCGGCAGGCTGCCTGTTGGCCCGATGAGATTTTCGTTGCAGTCAACGTTTCGGCACGCCAACTGACGGATCGCGGCTTGTCCCGATACATTTCGGAGTGCCTTGAACGCTATGACATATCCCAGGGTCGGCTTGAGATTGAAATTACCGAAAGCACCCTGATCGGAAACGATGAAAGTGTTTTGGGTGTATTGGATGGCTTGCAAGAGCTCGGCTGTCGCATATCACTTGATGACTTCGGTACTGGCTATGCCTCCTTGAGTTATCTTCGCCGCTTTCATTTCAACAAGATCAAGATTGACCAGTCCTTTGTGCGGGAAAATGCAGGAAACACGGAAAGCGTAGCGATCATCTCGATGATCTGCACTCTTGCCGACCAGCTCGGTCTTACCATCGTCGCTGAAGGAATTGAGACGCTGGAGCAGCGTCAGATCGTAAGCGACGCAGGCAGTCATTTAGGCCAGGGCTACCTGTTCGATCGCCCTCTATCCGGGCAGATCGCAACGGATATGGTGAGAAGCACCGCGCTTACGGTTAGCGCCACAGCTTTGACCCCTCAGGACGGACCGACAGTCAGGTTTTCCGAGCAGGCCGATTGCTGATGCATGAGTCTCCGTGTTGAGCCGCGGAGCAGAAGATGGCGGCCAAGCGGTATAAACTGATCGATGCGCCGTGGTTGCAGATTGTGTCGGTTCTGCTCAGTTGCACGGCAGCTATCTTTTATCCCGACCCTTGAAGCGGCCGGTCTGCTTTCGGCCCGCTCTCGTCATCGCCTTAAGCAGCGGCGTTTATTCAGGGAAGGCGCGTTTATCGAACTGGCCAGACAAGCATCAGCATCGGCACGCTGATGAGGACGACGATGATGGATAGCGGCAGACCGAGACGCCAGTAGTCGCCGAAGCGATACCCGCCAGGGCCCATCACCAAGGTGTTGCACTGGTGACCGATCGGGGTCAGGAAGTCGGAGCCGGCGCCAATGGCCACCGCCATCAGGAACGCGTCCGGGCGAAACTGAAGGTCCGTCGCAAAACTCGCCGCGATCGGCGCCATCACGAGCACGGTCGCGGCATTGTTCAGAAAAGGCGTCACCGCCATCGCCGCGACCAGGATCAGGCCGATCGCGCCGTAAGCCGGCAGGACGCTGGCGATCTGCGACAGGCCATGGGCCACCACATCCGTCGCCCCGGTCTTCTGAAGGCTTTCGCTGACAGGGATCAGGGCGGCCAGCATGACGAGGATCGGCGCGTCGAGATGGTTGTAGAGTTCGCGCAAGGGCAGGGCGCGCGTAACGATCATGAGAACGGCGGCGGCGAAGAAGGCAAAGGCGACCGGAACCGCGCCGGTCGCGGTGGCCGCCATCGCAGCAAGCAGGATCAGAACGGGGATCAGTCCACGCCGGATATTGCCGAGCCGAAGATTGCGGCCGGCCAGCGGCAGGCAATCCAGTTCCGCCAGTCGCTCCGGCATCCGGGCAAGATCACCCTGGAGCACGACCACGTCGCCGAACTTGAAGCGAATGTCGGACAGGCGTTCCGAGAAGCGCCGGCCTCTGCGGCTGACGGCAAGAAGGTTCAGTCCCAGCCGATCGAAGAGTTCGATGTCGCGGGCCGAGAAGCCGACGAGCGTCGAGCCCTCGCCGATCACCGCCTCCACGGTGCCGATGCTCTCCTCGACCTTCTCGAACTCGCGCTGCCGGCGCTCCGACAGGCCGAGGCTGCCTTGCGCGATGATCTTATCGAGACCATCGGGATCGCCTTCGATCAGAAGGATGTCGCCTTCGCGAAGCACTGCGTCCGGTGCCGGGATGCGGCGACCGCCGGAGGCGTCGAGGATCGCCGTGACCATCGCCTCGCGATCAGCGAGTTCCTGGAGGGCCGAGACCGTCGAGGCGACGGCGACGGTGTCGGCCGTGACGCGCGCTTCGGAGGTGTAGTTCTTGATGCGGATGGCCTCGTCCAGCGAGGCGCCCTCGCGCTTTCGCTCCGGCAGGAGCCAGTAGAAGAAAGCCAGGAAACCAACGCCGACAAGGGCCAGCGTCGCGCCGACGGGTGTGAAGTCGAACATGGTGAAGGGTGTGCCGGTCATTTCGCCGCGCACGCGCGAAACGACGATGTTGGGCGACGTGCCGATCTGCGTCATCAGGCCGCCGAGCAGCGCTCCGAAGGACATGGGCATCAGGAACATGGAGGCCGAGACCCCGGAACGGCGCGCCATCTGAAAGGCGATCGGCATCATGATCGCCAGAGCGCCGATGTTTTTCACGCCGGCCGAAAGAACCGTGACGATGCCAACCAGAATTAGAAGCTGGGCGCGTGGCTGTGTGACGTTCGGCGCAAAGCGCTGGAGTGCATATTCCATGACGCCGGAGCGCGCGATCGCGGCGCTGACGACGAGTGCGCTCGCCACGATGATGACGATGTCGTCGGAGAAGCCGGAAAAGGCGTCGCCCGGCGCGACGATGCCGACGGCGACCGAAACAACGAGCGCGCCCGCCGCGATGAGATCATACCGATACCGTCCCCAGATGAACGCGACCATCATGGCGGCGATGACACCGAAGGCGAGAATTTGTTGGAGCGTCATTACGGTTCCCAGGAATGCGGCTCCCATGAAGGCGGAAGACCGGTAAAGGTTCAGCCTTCCAAACAACGAGGTCTCTATGCCGCAGAGGGTCGATAGCCATGGCTTGTCGTCCTTCGGGTCAAAGGCCGGACGACGAAGCCTTTCGATTTCGGCCGGTGGCCGTATCCGGCGATTCCGGAGTTGAACGACGCCGGGGCCAACCTTCGCGCTGTTGGCCGCGCATACCGTCCGTTTCCTCCGTCTGGTCATGGAAGAGCATGACCTGCGTCGGGAACGGCATGTCGATACCCGCTCGGTCCAGTTCCTGTTTGACCGCCTGCAGCACGGCGGCTTGCACATGCACCACGTTCGTGCGTTTCGACTGCGTCCACCAGCGGACGCGAAGGTTCACGCTGGAATTGCCCAAATCCCAGACGAGCACTTCGGGTTTCGGATCGGCTTCGATACCTTCGACGGTGCGAAGCGCGTCCAGGATCGCGGATCGTGCCCCTTCGATGTCGTCGCCGTAGCCAATGCCGACGTCATATTGGGAGCGTCGCGTCGGACGTGCCGTATTGACGGTTACCGCGTGCGAATAAACGTCGGCATTCGGGATAATGACGCGGCGTCCGTCATACATCGCGATGATAGTTGCCCGGGTTTCTATCCATTCCACCGTACCCTCGTACCCGTTGACGACGATCTGGTCGCCGACGCCGAAGGGGCGCTGGATGAGGATCAGGAGACCCGCCAGCCAGTTCTGAAGGATATCCTTGAAAGCGAAGCCGATCGCGACGGATCCGATGCCGAGGCCGGCGATCAGGTCGCCCGGGTTCAGCGACGGAATGACGATGGTGAGCGCGAGAAGGCCGCCAACAAGGAGAATGATCCATTTCACGAACGAGCCGAGCACCGCCCCGAGATTGGACCGATCGTGCTTGTTCGCCCAAGAGCGGAAACTGCGTTCGACCGCCCAGGCGACAGCGAAAGTCAGAGCAAAAAGGACAAGGGCGACGAGGATGTTTGGTAGGAGGCGTTGAAAGCCGACTACCCAGGTCTCGATCTTCGACAGGACGAAGGCCGGATCGACACGCACCGCTTGTTCGACCGTTTGAGGTGCGGTTGCGGCGAGAGCATCGACCGTTGCTGGATCGTTAGGAGCGACAGTCATCTGTGCGTGGGCTTCGAACATGCGTAGCGGCTCGGATGGCCTTGATTATGCGTTACTGCCTATAGGCGGCATCCGAAATGGAGCCCGTGCTTCCTTGGCCACATCACTGGCCATTCGCGAGCTGTGCGCGTCACCTCAACGAGGCCTGGTGTGTCGAACGCCATGTAGGGAGGTAAGCTTTTACCGATGTACGTCAATCCACTTCGGACTGCAGCTGCCGCTAGTTATTGAACGCGCTCCTCCGTTCGGAATGCCTTTAGAGCATGATAGTCGCCGGAAGAGGCGACACCAGAACGGCAGTTTTCAGCCCCTTTTCCCTCGAAGCGGACCTTCTGCTTCCGGCCCATTGCGGCTGACGGTGAATGCTGCGAAAGGCGAGGCTGTCCTCATCGAGTGAGGTCAAGTGGGAGTTGGAAATTGTATGGAAAATTACTGGGAAGAAGAACAGCGTCATGAGGTTGAGAAGTTGTTCGAAGAAAACGGCGCAGCTCGTCAATGCACAGATCATGAAGGTTATTTGATAGATACAGGTGATCTTGATGCTCGATCGAAAGTGATTGAGGAACTTGGAAAGACCCATAGCCGAGATTACGCGGAAGAGTTAGTCCGCCGTGCTGTTGATGGACTTTATGAAGTTTGTCCTGGCTGTCATGGCGATAGAAGGTAGGATCGGGAGCAACCCAAAAAAACCATTCGAAACTCGCAGGGAAGCTGCGGGCACACAACGAGCGCGGAACGTTGCTGCGTGCGGTGGTGCGGACCTCGAGGCAGATCCCCCTATCGCTTAGATACAGTGTTCAACCAGCTGCTTTCCCTGCGGATGAGTTGAGCGTCACGAGCATATCGAAGGCGAAGCAGAAGTTGCTGCCGGCTGGCAGAAAAGCGGTGGCGTCGAAACAGCTGAGGGACAGCTGGATCAACAGTGCCGTACCGACGAAGGCGGCGGACATCCGCCTTCGTGGTCAAATCTATTCCGTCATGATCAAGCGCCCCAGCAGCAGGAGGATGAAGGGCGACACGATTGCGATGGAAAGCGCGTCATCGATCGGAATGGCGCGGACAGGGCGGTGGAGCAGAAGGGCGATCTTATCAGGTCCGCAGGGAAAATCGACAGGGCCACATTCGCCCATGACAATTATGGAAGCGCTGATGGCAATTAAGCGAAATCAGCGGAAAAAGCCCTCTTAATGCAATGCGATACGAACTCCTCGCTTACCCGTCTCGTATATAGCGCTTCACGAGGTTGACCGGCTGGTTTTGCGCAGGGTGATTGAGAGGATCAGCTACGACTGGAGGAGGTAAGACATGAAGCGAGGTCAAGTAAATGGAAGCGGCGCAGGTGGTGTTGAAGCGGCCGGCAACACAGCGGATCGTGCTGACGCTTGCAAAGACGAAGCAGCAAGTCGGCAAATGGGCATCTTCATTGGCGAACCCACGCACAAGCCCGTTTTCGGATAGTGCCCGTAGCAGTTTGTACGATTCGAGTTGGGTGGATAGGAGAAACGCAACTCCCCTTCCCCTTACCCGAAGCAGACCGGTAGCTATAGGCCCGCAGTAGGAATTAGCTCCATATTGACCGAAGTCGTTGAGGTGCGACCGACAGTCCTGCAACGGTGCAGTTGTTTGGAGCATTCTTCCGCAATGAAATATGGGCTTCCTGAATTTCCGGACGGCGCTTTTCAAAAAGCGGATAGAAGCGATGATGCGCTGTTCTATCGGGCGGCGCGTCTTGTGACACACATTGACGAAGCGGCGGTCGCAGCCCTGACGCGGTTCTATGCAGGTATGTTGCCGGAACAGGGAGCGGTTCTTGACCTTATGTCGAGCTGGGTCAGCCACCTGCCTGACGACCTTGCACTTCGGGACGTCATCGGCCACGGCATGAACGGCGAGGAACTAGCCGTCAATCCTCGCCTCAACCGCTGGTTCGTCCAGGACCTGAATCGGGAGCCCGTCCTACCGCTTACCGATGAAAGCATCGACGCCGTCCTATGCTGCGTCGGCGTGCAGTATCTCGAACAGCCCATCACCGTGTTTCGCGACGTGCGGCGTCTCCTTCGTCCTGGCGGCATTGTCATCATTAGCTTTTCGAACCGCTGTTTTCCGACGAAGGCGGTCGCGGTCTGGCAAGCGCTCGATGCGAATGGTCAAGCTGCGCTTGTGCGGCTTTATCTGGAGCGGGCTGGCTTCGCCGCAGTCGAAATGAACGTGTTGTCTGACGGCCGAAATGGCGATCCGCTAGTAACCGTCGTCGGGCGACGGTAGGCCAGGCTTTCCACAGCCCCGCTGTGAAGCCGCGAGCAGCTGATGCGATGTCCTGAGCTAGACACCGGCCCTGCACTGTTAGGCTAGGACTGGCTGCAACGAAACGCGTGGAGAGACGATGCGAGTCGATGTGCGAACTTCGACGCTGTGCTCCTTTGCAGCCCGTTGGCTGAGGTATTGGATGGAGTCTTCGCGTTTGGCGAAGATCTGCTCATCCGTTTCGAGAGCGTAGCGCGCCTGCCAACTGCCATCGGGCCGTCGATCGATACTGGCTAGAAGGTGGTCGCCGAAGGCGCCCATACCCTCCCAAAGGCGGAGCTTGCGCCGCGAGGTCTGCTTCCAAGTGGCGAAGGATGGACGAAGGGTCGGCAAGCTCATCAAGCGCCCTCCCCACCATCAGTTTCAGATAACGCCGAAGCCGGAGCCCCCAATAGATAGTCAGCAGCACGCGATGCCTGCGCGGCAGCCGTGATCAAGGCGCAGGGATCGGTTTGAACGAGCGGCAACCAGCCAGCTATGTAGGCTGCGTGATTTGGATGCGGTGTCGTCGCAAGTTGAAGACTGGCGAGGACGAAGGCGCTGCCGAGTTCAGCGACCAGTTCTTCGGCAGCATAGGCTCGCGAACCGAAGCGGGTGGACAGATCGCGCGCCAGTCGGTGCGGAGCGCCGGACCAATGGCAGAGTTCGTGGGCAAGTGTGGCGGCGTAGCCGCCGGGAGAATGAAACCGCTCACGCGGCGGCAGCCGAATGAGATCGGAATTGGGCACATAGGCGGCACGGTCGCCACCAACTTCGATTTCCGCACCAGTCGCCGCGACGAAAGCGGCGAAGCGCGGCATCGGATCGAATGCAGCGGCTGTGTCTAGCGCAATGTCAGGTTCCTCGAATCCATCGACTTGCGCCTGGTTGAATACGAAGGATGTGCGGGCGACACGGGGCGACACGGCCCGGTCGGTGGCGGACTCGGCATCGCCACGTGCTTGTTGACGCGAAGGGAGTTGGCGAGGCGCACCCGATGAAGCGTCGGATTCATAAGTGAGTTCGCGGTAGAACAAGACAGGTGTGCCGGCCTCGCCGCGACGAACCTGAGCGCCAAGGGCGGTCCATTGGCGATAGGTCGCCCAGCGATCGGAGCCGAAGCCGGCGGCGCGGGCAGCGCACCAGAGGGCAAGGATGTTGATGCCGCGATAGGGACGCTGGGTATTAGCGTTGGTGGGCAGGCCGGTGCTGCCACTCCGATGCCAGGGACAGACGAAGGCAGCGGGATCGGCGGTCTGCAGCTGTTTTGAAATCGTCGCGGTGACGGCGGCGTAGACGTTGGCGGGCATAGCGGCGAGGCTCCTTGCGACCGGCCAGGAGCGGCGGCGATCGTGGATCCTGCTTCAGCGATTGGTTGGAGAAGTTGCGGGATGCAATCAGCGTGGAGGCGGATCGCGCTGCCTTCGACGGGGACGTGGCATCATCGAGACGATGGTGTCGCGTCTGACGGCTTCTCGGTCAGAGCGGGAAATAGCGAAGGGTCCGACAGCGTCTGGTGAGGCCGATCAGCAGGGGGAGCGGGAGGGAGGAAGTGAAGCTTCAGATCGATGAGGTGGTAGCCGGCCTTCCACTCGGCGGCACTCCCCCTGAAAGGCATCTCCCAGTCGCTTGAATAAAGCGCGCAAACCAGCCGTTCGAAAGCTGCATGAAGCCTGGAAGGGGGAGCGTTTATAGGTCGGGGTGGCATCACTCATGCTGGGTTACGAAGAAGGTCGCGCTGTGTAAGCTAGGCGTAGCTCGGAATGGCAGCACCAAGCCTGCTGCAACATTTGGATCGCAGGCTGCCGTTTCGCGATACATCGTGAGGTCCGCCGCTGATGTAAGATTGACGATTATTATGCCGATTGGCGTTGCTAACCCGGCATCACGAAGTTCAATGCTCTTGATCGTCAACCAACACGCGATCCGAACGGGCCGCAACGCGCTCGCGATGAATGACGTAGAGGCCGGACGCCACGATTATTGCAATTCCAGTCCAGGTCATGCCGACAGGAAAATCGCCGAAGAACAGGAACCCGAACAGCGTCGAAGTGACGATCTCGAGGTAATTCAGCGGTGCGAGCGTTGAGGACGGCGCAAAGGACAGAGCGTAGGTCATGGCGAGATGGCTGACCGTCGCCGCGACCCCAACGCCGAGGCAGGACAGCCAGACCACGCCTTCCGGAACCATGAACGCGATCGGCTGAATGTCCGCCACGGTGCCGAAGGCGAGAAGCGGCAGACAAAAGGCACTGGCGGCGAGCGCCGTATGGAATTGCATTGTAACCGGGTGCTGCGCGCGGCTGAGGTGGCGCGTCACCAGCATATAGAACGCGAAGCAGCAGGCACTGCCGACTGAGTAGAGCGCAGTAGCGCCAAAGCGACTGAACGACGGCTGGATCACCAGCACGGTGCCGACGAAGCCGACGAGTGCAGCGGCGAGCCGGCGCGGCCCCACCTGCTCGTGAAGGATGAAGCGCGCCATCAACAAAAGGATGAAGGGCGACACGAAGGCGATGGACAGCGCGTCCGCGATCGGCATCACACGTACAGCAGCGATGAAGCAGAAAGTCGAACCGATGGCAGCGAGCGCTCGGAGAATAGTCATTTTGACTATCCGAACGCTGGTTCTAGTGGGTATTCGCATGGCGATGACGACGAGAGCCATCAGCGCGGCTTGCACGACGAAGCGAGCTAGCGTCACCGTGCCGACGGAAACCGTTTGCACAGCTAGTTTCGAGGCGACATCGATAAGTGGAGCAAGTACGCAGAATGCGAGCATCAAGCCGATACCGCGCAGCGCTCGATCGGCCGAAGAAATGAGGACAGGCGGAAGGGCAGCAGTTCGGCTCATCCCTGTCGGCTAAACATTCCTTGCTACGGCGTCCAGCGATGAAAAACGGGAAAGCGGCCGCTAAGGCAAAAACCCGCCTTGCCTTAAAATATTAATGGCCTATATGCTTGGATTAGGGAAGGCGCGACGCCAAGCATACCAGCTTCTGTTGAGGCGGTTTATCGCAAAAAAATAAATTTATTTTCAAAATTCGTGCGATTTAGAGCCGAAATTCTCTATATATGAGGGCAGAGGCAATAGTCCCGCCCACGAAGGTCGGAAACGGCACTCTGCGCATAATCGCGGAGATTCTTTTATGACGCGCATTGCCAAATCTACTGCATCCCCATCTCCTGACACGTCGCTCTTGAGTTCGGCTAAGGATGCTGAGAACGTGACCACTAATGCTTCGGCTAGTGTTCCGCTCAAGAAGGACGTTCCGTCGTCGTTTCTCTTCAATTTGACTTTGAAGGAGATTGCTGCGCTCACGTCTCCGGTTGAGCGCGCCCGAGCCTTGACGTGGTGCGATTTTGATCGCGACAACTATTTCGTCCGCGAAGTGATCCGATCGGTTAACGTGCCGGAAGCGGGTTCTGAGGGAGCGGCTCTGCAGCTTCTGTTGCATCCGGTTCCGAAGCCGGCGCTTCGTCCCAAGAAGGCTGCTGGGAAGCGCCTCAAGAACTGGATGGAGGTTCCTGTTGGCGGAATCCCTGTCATCGTGCCTTTCACGAAGCAGCTTCCGACGACGTTGGATAGCGAGTCGGTGGAAATGGCCATGCCGCTTGGGAGCGTCGAGGGCTCGAGCGAAAAGGCGTAGCGAGCGACACTTTCGATAGATTGCAGGACAGGGGCTAGCTGAATGGCGCCAGCCCCTGCTCTGCCTTCGGAAACAGGCGGCAAGAACCGCGCCTTAGTTCTCACCTCAAGTTCGTTGGGAATGCTTGAAAACTGCGCTTCTTCCGAAGGTACCAGAGCAAAGGCGCATAACGCCCTGATACCGAAACGATACCAGCAAGGAGCGGCTGATGTTGGACGTGAACCCCATCCCAACATCACAAAAAGGAAATGCTACGACGTCTGATCAGCTGGAAACGAATGATCCCGATTCCGACGATCACATCGCTTCGATCTCGAATGCTGAAGAGCGTGCCTGCTTGCGGCGTGAGGCTCGACTTCGGGAATAAGACGAAGGAGGAACGATTGCTTACTCCCCTTCCGTCGATACAGGACCGCAGGCGTCACTGAACCGAGCAATCATGGGACCTACTCTGGACGAGTATAGCATTCTACGCAGCACCATCGCTGCCTTCGTCAGGTGCGTTGAGAGGCTGATATGAAGCGCATACAGTCGTGTTGATACGGTCATCCGGATCGATGTATCCTGACCGTCATCGCTGGCAAACATGAACAGTAATGAAGCAACCTCTCCTCTGCCGAACAGAGCCGAAGGTTTGTCTGGGCGTCGAAGCAAGGATACGACTGAGGATCTCCAACCGAACAAATCTAGTCGTTGAAGACCAAAGCATCACAGCAGGGTCAATATCGACTGTGGTCGATATAAGGACGCCGAACACAATTGTGCCCGGCGACCAATATTCTGTATGCTTTATCCAGCTCCTAAAGCAGGAACCTCTTGATGGGCGACAGTTCGTTAGGTTGCAGCCCTTCCCAGTTGGGATTGTTGCACGCGGTAAGCGCGAGCAAAACCGCCTCAGCTCGCTGCTCGTTCGGATGATCCTCTTCGACAAAGGGAGGAATGATATGCTGAAGATGTTCGACAGATGACCTAACGCCGTAGGCTTCATCAACGTGATGGCGCCAGATCGAATTGTGAGCGACAACAATAGGAACCTGCAGCCATTCCAGCAGATGAATAAAGCTTCCGAGGCCGGAACGAGTATTGAGCTTCGGCGTGCCTGCGACCGGATCGTAGTTGTTCGGCAGATTGATGCAGACCTTGGTGACGGCGCTGATATTCGGGATCGACTGCAAATGTCCGGTCAACAGTCCACCCTCCCCGAGAAGCCGAAGCTTCTTCAGCGAAGGGATCGTTTGACTGCAAAGGGGGAGACCATTCCAGGTAGTGATCGCGAATGCACCGGGTGGCTCGGTGACAATGGCGATCGTAAAATGTTCGGGAGTGGCGAAGTCCGTATCGTCGTCAGCCGATTCAGTAATTCCAAATTGATCGGGCATCAGATTTCTCCGAGATAAACTATGCGTTCGCCCTGCCGATGTTCCGGCGGGCAACGCTATATCGTCGTCGTACTGCGGAATGCTTCTTTCTAAGAAGCTCTGATGGTATAGCGATGCGGTGATGTAGTTTTTTTAGCTCACCTCATTGGAAGAAGTTCGGACGCACGACTGGCACCGGACTGCAAACCAGAAAAGTAGTCGGCAGGACGACGCCTACGGCTGTTTCGGCTTAGATCCCTTCAGATACTGCTGCTTGGCAGACCTCTGCGACTGCCGGTCCTTCGTCAGTCTACTTCAGAACAAACGCGATCTATGCTTCGGTAAATTTGGATTTCTGCATAAAATCCTCCTAATCCCGATCTCGGAGTCGCAAGTGGAAAATTTCAACTAAAACTGTCTGAACTTTCGGAAGCAGGTCACAGACCGACAAGCGGCACGGGTGTTCTTGGAGCATCTGCTGAAAGCCGTAACCTACCGGGTGCATACGATCCTGACCGACAGTAGCCTCCAGTTCCCCGACCTACCGCGCAACCGCGGCACTGCCTGGTCGCCGCAGCTGCGGCGCGAGATAATCTGCGAGGCAAATGGCATCGCGCACCGCATTACCAATGCCGAACCATCCTTGGACCGATGATTATGTCGAGCGGATGAACTGCAACATCGAGACAGCTACCGTCAAACGCTTCTACCACGAAAGGTATGATCGGCTACGAACGCACCTCACTGATTTCATGGCGGCCTACAACACAAGCCGCCGGCTCCAAACTCGCGGTGTCCTGACGCCCTACGATTACATCGCCAAGATTTGGACCTCGAAGCCAGACCGGTTCATCGTCAATCCGATCCACCAGATGCTGGGATGGAACACCCGAAACAAGTGCCTGGAGAGTTAATTCCTTTTGAGCGGGAGGGCGTCAGTTGACGAGGAAGCCGCCATCCACCGGCATGTCGATACCGTTGATCATCGCGGCTTCGTCGGACAGCAGGAAAGCGATGGCACCCGCCACTTCGATCGGCTCGACGAAACGGCCCATTGGCACGCGCCGCAGCATTGGCTCGGACTTCTCGGGATCGCTCCACGCCTTCACCGCCATCGGCGTCAGCGTGATCACGGGGTGAACGCCGTTAGTGCGGATGCCGTGGCGGCCCCACTCGTTCGCCATGACGCGTGTCAGCCCGTCCAGCGCGCCCTTCGAAGCACAATAGGCGGCGTGGTCGGCGAAACCGATGAAGCTGGCGATCGAGGATACGTTGACGATCGCACCGCCTCCGCCACGCGCGATGCGGTCACGAGCGTATTCTTGCGCCAGGATCAGCGGCGCTCGAACGTTCACGGCCATCACCGCATCGAAGGCCTCGACACTCGTCTCTAGCGCCGGTTGCAGCTCGGTGATGCCGGCGCAGTTGACTAGGAAGTCTACCGGCAGAGCCTGCTGGACGGCCGCGCGTGCCGCCTCAGCGTCCCCGAGGTCGACGCACAGCGTCCGGCAGGCGTGCCGGGTCGCAAGATCGTCGAGGTCGGCCGCCGAGCGGCTGAGCGCAACAACGCTCGCGCCCAGACCCGCAAGGTATTCCGCGGTCGCCCGTCCGATGCCCTTGCCTGCTCCCGTGATGAAGACGCTCCTGCCGCTCCAGTCCATCCCCGCATCCTCCTTAGACAGACTGATCGTTCCGGTCGAATAGGTAAGCGTCGGCGGCTAAGCCAACGCTGAACGCTTTGCCCATGCCTAACATGCGCCGCCCCGTGGCCTGCTTCCATTAGGTGACCCGGTTCAAATCTAATGCATTTCAGGCTTGGCAGCCACGGTTGATGTGGCCGGCGGAGCGAGTTGGGGTGGCGCAGCCGGCCACAGCATGATGGCTGGCGCCGGCGGCTTGTAGCCGAACGAGGAGTGCGGTCGGCGTGTGTTGTTGTGCTGACGCCAGCTTTCGATGACGATCTCGGCCTCGGCGACTCAACATGTGTACCTCCCATGATGAGTGACCTCCGCATAAGCTGGGCATCAACCGTTTTGGTTTCATCTGACAACCATCAGCGTCAGACAAGTAAGGTCAACGACGGCAGGTTCTGCGGTGAGCTCATCAGTTCTAGAACGGCCGAGAAGAGCGCATTGCAGAACTATGCATCCTTTGGACGAGGTACGTGAACCTGGGCACGTTGATTCCCGCAGCGTTCACCCACGGAACCCCATGAAACGCTGATCATGTCAACTTCTACATGTGTCGATGTTGATTTATAAGCTTTTCAACTGAGTGTCAGCGCTTTGCCAAGAACCGATGAAAGAGGCTTGTGTTATCCAACGTACCATGCGCGCAGGATACGAAGCACTGACTGAAGACCTTGAGCGAGCCCGCGTGGCTTGGCTCTATTTTATCGGTGGACTCACCCAGCAGGAGATAGCCTCGCGCCTCCATCTCACGCGGCTGCGGGTTAACAAGATCATCGGCCAAGTCCAGGCCGAGGGTCAGGTGCAGGTCGATGTCCGGCTGCCGATGATCGATTGTATCGCACTCGCCGCCAGCGTAGGGGAGCGCTACGGCCTCATCGACGTCGTGGTGGTGCCGGACCTCGACGACTACATCGAGCAGAAGCGCGTTATCGGCGAGGCGGCCGGCGTTATGACCGCGGCGCTGATCGAGGGGCAGGATTTTGGAATCGGGATCGCGAGCGGGCGCACTTTGAGCTTCGCGGCCCGGACGATTCCAACTAGGCCCCACCCTAGATCTTGGGTGGTTGGCCTTACCGGAGGCGTCACGCGATCCTCCGGAACCAACACGTTCGAGGTCGCCACGAGTTTCGCACGCCGTCTCAGCGTCGAATGCCACTATCTCACAGCCCCGATCTACTGCGCCACGGCAGAAAGCCGCGAGGCACTGCTTCTGAACGACGAACTGACGGACGTACTGGCCCGCACCGAGATCGCTGACTTCGCCATGACTTCCTGCGGATCTCTCGCTGAAGACACGACGCTGACCCACATCCGTGTCGTGAAGGACCATCTCGACGACATCCTGCGGCTCGGGGCCGTCGGAGAGCTGATGGGATGCTTCCTCGACATGGAGGGCCGTCCGATCGACCACTTCCTCAACGAGGCGGTGATCGCGTTGAGCCCGGAAAAGCTTAAGCTTAAGCCGTATTCGGTGTTGGTGTCGGGTGGAACAGACAAGATCCAGATCATCCGCGCCATCCTGCGAGGCGGTTACATCAATCGCCTAGTCACCAACGAGAGCGTAGCACGGGCCCTTCTAGCGGGCCCGCGCTGAGCGTTTTACAAACGTTTGCGGTCGTCATAGTCACCAGTGATCAAGCGGCTTGAACACCCTCTTCCGTCTCCTGCATGGCGGCTGCCATGGCGCGCAGGATCACGAAAGTCGAGGCTGCGCCCGGATCTATATGGCCTTTCGAGCGAACACCGAGCTTGGCGGAGCGCCCTCGTCGCGATTCGAGATTGGCAGTGGCCTTCATGCCGGCTTCGGCCCCGTCGCGTGCTGCCCGCAGTACGGCCAGCTCCGAGCCGCCAGAAACGGCGCTTTCGCGCGCCGCGGCCACAGCTGGCACCCATGCGTCGATCATCGTCTTATCGCCGGGCTCGGCGCGGCCACGATCCTGAATGCCTTGAAGAGCGGCGGCGAGCCAGGTCGCGATGCCCGTTCCATCGAGGTTCAGCCGGTCGCCCACCGCCGCGCCCGCCCGCAGGAAGGCGGTGGCGTAGAGAGGACCCGAGGAGGCGCCGACGGCATCAAGGAACGCCTTGGCCATGCGCTTGCAGATCGCCTCGATCGTGTCGTCCTCGCCATCGCCCGCGAGCGCAGCATGCACCGCCTTCCAGCCGATCTCCATGGTGATGCCATGGTCGCCATCGCCGATCACGCCGTCGAGTTCGGACAGCCAGTCTTTTTGCGCAATGATGTCGTCGCCCACTCGACGCATCATTTCGCGAAAGATCGCCGGCGTCACCTTACCTTCGCGCCGAAGGCTGCGAGGACCGGCGCCGTTTGCAGCAGATGCGACAGGGGTATGCTTTCGGGCGGACTGCGCGCTGCGCACGGACGCGGTCGAACCGGTCGGCGCCGAGCCGACCGTCAGGGCAACCGTCCGGCAGGGGTGGTCGAGAAGGGTGGTCAGTTCGTCGTCGAGCAGCAGGAGGGTGATCGAGGCCCCCGCCATTTCGAGCGAGGTTGCATATTCGCCCACCCAGGACCGATGGATCGAGACGCCACGCGCATCCAAGATCTGTTTGACGCGATTGAAGATGATGTAGAGTTCGACATAGGAGGTCGAGCCGAGCCCGTTGACAAGAACCGCCACGTGCGAGCCCTCGCCCGGACTCATTTCGGCGAGGATCGTATCCATCAGTTCGTCGGTCACGTCGTCGGCTGAGGCAAGCGTCTGGCGACGCACTCCCGGCTCGCCGTGCAGACCCATGCCGATTTCCATCTCGTCGTCGCCGATCTCGAAGTTCAGCTTGCCGGTCTGCGGCAGCGAGCAGGCGCCGAGCGCGACCCCCATCGAGAGAGTGGCGTCGTTGGCCTTGCGTGCCAACGCCTCGACCCGCGCCATCGGCTCGCCTCGGTCGGCGGCCGCGCCCGCGATCTTGAAGACGAAGAAGTCGCCCGCGATGCCGCGCCGCTCGGCGCGTTTGTCGAACGGAGCAGAAGCGACGTCGTCGGCCACCGCCACCTGACGCACCGGTACGCCCGAGGCCTCCAGTTCCTCCGCAGCCATAGTGAAGTTCAGGACGTCACCCGTGTAGTTGCCGTAGAGAAGCACCACACCAGCCCCGCCGTCGGCCGCCCGGGCGGCGTCGAGAATATGCTCGGGCGACGGTGAGGCGAAGATGTTACCGACCGCCGCCGCATCTGCGAGGCCGCGCCCCACATAGCCGGCGAAGGCGGGCTCATGACCCGACCCGCCGCCAACCACGATGCCGACCTTACCGTCGCGTGGGCCGTCCACCGCGACAACGGCGCGGCGCGTCCCCCCTTCGATGCGCAGGAGATCGCTGTGGGCTGCGGCCATTCCCCCAATCATCTCGTCGATGATCGTTTCGGCAGCGTTGATGAGTTTCTTGGTCTTCGTCACGAAACGGTCCTTCGAGAGGGTCAGGCCGCGTCGCGGCGGAAATAGCGGCGGGAAAGGGCGTCGAAAGAGATCGCGAGAACGACGATCGCGCCGGACACGACGCCCTGCCAGTACGGAGAGACACCGAAGAGGACGATGATGTTCTCGATGATGGCGATGATGCAGGCACCGAAGATCGCACCGAGCGGCGAGCCGACGCCGCCCGTCGTTGCCACCCCGCCGATTACCGCCGCAGCGATCGGCGCCAGAACCCAGGTCTGGCCTATGGAAGGCTGTGCGGTGCCGAGACGCGCTACCATCAGGAGGCCCGCCAGCGCCGAAAGAAGTCCGGCCAGCGTAAACACCAGGAGGCGGATCCGACCGACGCGGATGCCAAGCATGCGTGCCGCAGCAGGATTATTGCCGATCGCATACATGTAGCGCCCCATCGGCGTCTTCACCGTAAGGAACAGCGCAAGCAGAAGCACCACCAGCATAATCACGAAGGGAACGGGGAGCGTCAGCCAGTCACCGCGTCCGAGGAACTGAATGTTGGCCGGAATGCCGGTAATGGCGACACCCTTTGTGAGCACCAGGATTGCGCCGCCGTAGATGCCGGCCGTGCCGATCGTCAGCACAAGGGAGTGAAGTCCAAGGCGGGTCACGAGAAGGCCGTTGAGGAAGCCTAGCGCCATGCCGAGAAGAAGCGCCATCGGCAGGGCGGCCACAGGCGGCAGCCCTGCCTTCACCATCAGCATACCGGATACGACTCCACACAGTCCCCCGATTACGCCTAGCGATAGGTCGAGCTCGCCCAAGATCATCAAGGAGGACTGCGCGATCGTGATGAGCCCGACGAAGGCGAGCCCGCGCGCGATCACCGACATGTTGTAGCCCGATAGGAAGTAGGGCGAGACCAGCGCGGAGATCACGAAGATCGCGAATAGCGCGACGAAGACGCCGGCCAGCGGATTGCGGATCAGCAGCGAAAGCGGGCCAGCCGGTTTGGCCCCCGCATCTTTGGCCGTTGCAGCTTCAGTTGACATGGCGAGCCTCCAAGGGCGTCTGTCCGTGCGTTGCGGAGCCGGTCGCGAAGATCGCGCCAACGAGGGTTTCGGTATCGGTCGTTGCCGCATCGAAATCGCCTGTGACGCGGCCGGAATGCATGGTGACGATGCGGCTCGCGCATCGGCGCAACTCGTTCATCTCCGAGGAGATCAGGATAATTCCGACGCCCTCTTCGGCGAGCGTCTTCATGATCCGATAGATCTCCGCCTTGGTGCGGATATCGATGCCCTTCGTGGGCTCATCGAAGATCAGGATGCGGGGCGTCGTCGCCATAGCGCGTCCAATGATCGCCTTCTGCTGGTTGCCGCCGGACAGCTGCGAGATGCGCTTGCCCATGCCGGCGGTGCGAATGCCGTAGTCGTCGATGATGCGCTCGACGAGACCGCGCTCCTTGGCAAAATCGATGCCAACGGGGCCGGAGGTCAGCGACAGGACGGAGATGCCGATGTTATCGCGCAAGGAAAGAAGCGGGAAGATGCCGTGGTGCTTGCGCTCCTCCGAGAGGTATAGCATCCCACCGGCGACGGAGGCGGCTGTGTCGCCCAACCGCCAGGCTCTGCCTTCAACGCGCACCGATCCCGAACGTGCCTTCCGGAAGCCGAAGACGGTCTGCATCAGTTCGGAGCGGCCGGCGCCTACGAGGCCGGCAAAACCAAGGATCTCGCCGCGCCGCAGAGTGAACGAGACGTCCTCGAACATCTGCCCCGACAGGTGCGAAACGTCCATGATCGGCTCGCCGATGGGGCAGTCGGGACGGAAATGGTCGTCCATGGCGATCTCACGCCCCGACATGGCGCGGATCAGACGCGGTTCATCGATATCGGCAATGCGGCCCGCCTCTACCTTTTCGCCGTTGCGAAGGACGGTGTAGTCGTCGCCGATGGCGAAGACCTCTTCCATTTTGTGCGAGATGAAGACGATCGCGTGGTCGCGGTCTAGGAAGCCTCGGATCACCTTAAAGACGCGTTCCACCTCCCGCGCGGTGAGTGCGGATGTCGGCTCGTCCAGTATCAAGACCTTCATCTGCGCGTTGGTCGAAGCACGCGCGATCTGGAGAAGCTGCTGATCGGGCACGGAGATATGCCGCACGAGGTCGCCCGGCCGCGCCTCGATGCCGAAGCGATCGAGATAGGTCTGTGCCTCGGCCCGCATGCGGCGCTTGTTGACCAACCCGCCGTGCCCCGTGCGATCGAAAGGCATGAAGAGGTTTTCCGCGACGCTGATGTCGGGAAACAGCGACAGCTCCTGCGGGACGTACGCGATTTTACGGAACAGTTCGCCGTGTTCGAGCGGATCCTTGCCGTCGATCGCAACCGAACCCGCCGTTGCCCGGTCCGACCCCGTCAGGATCTTGACCAACGTCGACTTGCCGGCTCCATTCTCACCGGCCAGGATATGGCAGCGTCCGAGCTCGATCGACAGGTCGACGCCCGACAGCGCCTTGACGCCCGGAAACTCGCGCGTGAGTCCGCGCGTCTCAAGATAGGCCATGGTTTCTCCCCTTCGACGCCGGCTCCCGACCGGCGAAGCGGGACGCGGGACGGACGGTATCGCCTCCCCGCGCCCTTGATCGATCAGCCGCCTACGTTGTCCTTGGTCAGGAAGGCGCTGCCGGTATCAATGTAGTCCGGTACAGGCGCACCGGTGACCTGGGCCCAGAGCAGCATGACGGACCAGTAGCCCTGCATTTCCGGCAGCGAAGCGGAGGAACTGTCGGCAACGCCCGAGCGGATCAGATCCAGCATCTCGGTCAGGTTGTCGAGGCCGACTAGCTTGACCTGGTCCTGCTTGTTGGCTTCCACGATGGCTTGGCCAATGCCGATCGGTCCCGCCGCGTCGGAAGCGACCCAGCCCTTGAGGTTCGGATTGGCCTGCATGATCGCGGCGGCCTGCTGCTGGGCGGTCTCGATGCTGTCGTTGTCGATGCCCTCGGCCACGACCTTGATCCCTGGATGTTCGGCGAAGACGTCGCGGTGGCACTGGGCGCGGATCGAATGGTTGGGGGCAGTGGGCACGCCCATCATGATGGCGACCTCGCCCTTGCCACCGAGAATCTCGACAAGGCGGCGCGAAGCGATCTTGGCCTGCTCGCAGAAGTCCATGCCGATCGTCGGAATCTTCATGCCCTCGGGCGCGACGGAGTCGAAGATCGCCAGCGGAATGTCCTGTCCCTGCGCCGCCTCAAGCGAAGCGCGGTTGCCAGCTGGGTCAAGAAGGTCGATCGCGATGCCGTCCGGACGGGTGGAAATCGCGCTTTCCACGATCTGGACCTGCTGAACGACGTCGGCAGTCTGGGGCGCGGAATAAACGATCTCGACATCAGCGCCGGTCTGGGCCTTCAACGCGGCCGCCGCCATCTGCGCGCCCTCGTTCACCTTATCGAACCATGGGTGGACCACCTTCGGCACGATCAGGAAGCGGTAGCTGTCCTTTTTGGCGGTGCCCGGCGCGTCCTGAGCTCCGGCTGCCAGCGGCAGCATGAGCGCAGCAGCGCCGGCCAATGCGAGCGCGAGTTTCTTCATCGATTGCCTCCCGTTCCTCAGCGCGTTAACGCGCCCTCCGCTCCCGATTCCGCATCCCACGGCTTCGAGGTGGCGCTGACGCTACATTTGTAAATTCTGTTTTACAACAGTTTGAATGCAGAGCGTCCGGCGAGATTGCTCGAATCAATCAGCCTAAAGCAAAGGTTACAGATGACAGGCTTGAGCCGTGGCTCTGCGCGTTGAACGGATTCGCTAGGCATCGCAACGGGCCAACTGAGTATCCGATTGCCGCTACCGCCATTCAGACAGTCAAGAGATCTAAATGGGCACGAACCCACTGTTTGAAGGCCGCATGAAGCCCGAAAAGGAGCTCTTATCTGTGGAACCCCCGCCCGTGACGAGTTGCGAAGATGATCGTGCTATCCGTGCCACTAGGCCTTTGAAATGGCAGGGACAAATCTGCTGAATCTTTTGGATCGCTGATGGTCCCCCTCAGTACATCGCAGCATCCCCTGCGGATGTGAGATCGACTGTTATCTCAGCTGTCCCACGACAATTGTGGAAGCGCTGAAGGCAATTGAGCGAATTCGGCAGAAAAATCCGTTGCGATACAATGAGATACGAACCTTTTGCTTACCCGCAGATCTAATTGATAGCGCTCCAGGAAAGGGGCCGTTCCGCCGAACTTGAACTACCGATCTTTGGCTAAAAAATGGACCGGCCGGCATGATGAACGCCGGCCTAGCGCCAAGTGTTTTGTCAGGCGAACTGAGGATCTTTACCGGCCGGAGCCACATCTGCAGTAGCGTTCAGCGCGCAAGCGTCATCGCTATCGAACACGCTTAGCTCGTGTAATTCGAG
This sequence comes from Aureimonas psammosilenae, assembly GCF_009176975.1. Lineage (GTDB taxonomy): Bacteria > Pseudomonadota > Alphaproteobacteria > Rhizobiales > Rhizobiaceae > Plantimonas > Plantimonas psammosilenae. Next base: position 49,432 of record NZ_WEZG01000009.1, on the reverse strand, counting down.
CTGACCATGAACGAGCCAGAAATCGCAGTAGCGCCGATGAAGGGCACGGGCGAGTTCGGGCGCACCGACCGCAGCCATCGCCTCGATCAGCCTTTCCAACGTGATGGTGCGGAACGGCAGCGGGCCGGCGTCGGGATCCCTCAAATGATCTTTGAAGGCAGCGCCTGCGTTCAGAGCGAGTTGATTCCCGCCGGGTGCAACGAGAAGATGGAAGCCCGTATCGAATATTTCGTTCTGCAACATCGACGCCGCCAAACAGCTTTGACGAAATAACTGCTGAACGGGATTGGCATACAGTTGCGGATCGGAGGGATCCAGAAATAGATTCGATGTACGCGCTATTTCATCGAACCGCTTCCTGCCGGTAAAACGCGGAAGCGATTCTCTTGCGGTCTCTGTATACTTGACTTCTACAGCAATGAATGCCCTTCTACCGGCAGATGTACGACCCAGAACTAGAATGTCGAAAGCGGTTCCATCGCCAGAAAAGGCGGCATGACCGCGCGCGGGGCTGCTTTCGAACCTTACATCCAAAACCTCGTCGATGAACCCGGGGAGCAGTTCAGCGAAGACGGCTGTGGCAAGCGATAGGTCGAGTTTGAGAGATCCAAACAGATTGAAGCAAAGCGGCTGAGAAGAAAGTAGGTTAGTGAAGAGACGGCCGCGTTCAATTACCGCCCCGACTTCAGAATACACCAATTCTCGTGCAACCAGACGGGCGATCCTGCTATTGAGAAAGTTGCCGCCGGCCCGGCCGTCCGCGGCATTGATGCGGGATCCGAGCTTACGATGACGGCCGTTGCCGTCTCGGTACGAACACGCAGCCATGCCTCTATCAGTCCTCCATAGGCTTTGTAGCATTCGGGCAGTGGCTTTGAATCGATCGTCGGTAGCGACGAAGCAGTGATGCTTCTTCAGAATGGTTTCGGGCACGAGCGGAATGGCAGGCAAAGAGGCGAGGTTTGCAGGATCGAGAATTGAGCGGACGAGGTCCTCACCGGGCCTCTGCCGTTCCGCACCATCACGTTGGAAAGGCTGATCGAGGCGATGGCTGCGGTCGGTGCGCCCGAACTCGCCCGTGCCCTTCATCGGCGCTACTGCGATTTCTGGCTCGTTCATGGATTGGAGATTGGAAGCATTGGCGATGGCCATGAAGGAAACTCCGTTTCGAAAACCCCGGATTTCGTGGGATCTCAACGGATTCATGGAAGCGAGCGAGAAGTTGCGAGAAGGATCCGAAAACGCGAATTACGAGTGCTTAGGCTTTGTGAAGTGATCCGCCCTGTCGCGTCGAGGGAAGCAATCGACAACAGGCGGAGAAGCGGACTCGGGAAGAAAGGGAGTGGGAATAGGAAGCAGCATGCCTCAGAACGGCAGGGAGGGAGAGAAAGGCGTTAGGGGGCTGCCTCGGTTGCCAGGCATCGGAGGGGGAAAGGCAGGGGTCCAGGGGAGGCAGGGGCAGAGGGGGCCGTCGGAAGAACGAGGGGGGGTCTGCTATGTAGTCCGTTGTGCAGCCTCTCAACATTGGCGCATTGCCAGAACCCATACCGTTTCGGGTCTGCTGGCAAATGGCAACGCCTCCAGCGTGAAGGGGTGATCACGCGAGTGTCGAAAACTTCGGCTCGATGGGTGCGGCGCCGTCGCAGTACAAACGCTCAGGGTTGTCCCGCGAAGTGTTAAACACGTGATCATCCACCATTATAGGGCCTTTCGATCTTCGAGGAGCCCACAATGATGGAGATTGGACATGCATCACAGCCCTTACAACGATCACAGCTTTTACAGCGATCCCGGAATGCGGCTCTGCAGCTCGCAGAGTTGGTATCCCTATGAACCTCAGGGAAAGGTTCGTTGGCGCCCTTCTTCTCTTCGGAAGGAAGTCACCAAGCTGTACAACGCTCAGTCTTTCATGATGTGGCGGTATGGCCAGTGCTTCAACACGCATCTGACCATTCTCGCACGGCCGTTGGGCTATGACGACCATCGCGAGTTTGCAGCGGCCATGGCTCCCTTCAATAAGGAAATGGGGCGGTGGCTTCGTGTGTCGGGAGAAGAGCGTACACGTCGTTGGAAGAAGCGGGTCGTGACGGGACAGCCGCAGCCGCACCTTTGGATGTACGTGTTCGAAAACGGTGTTCGTCGCGGACTTCATGTCCATCAGCTTTGCACTGTACCGAAGGTTCAGAAGCAGGCCTTCGAAACGCACGTGCGCGATTGGTGGGGTCGGCAGGCGTGCTTGGACTATGATCCCTCTGCAATTTTCATCACGTTCCGGCATCAGTCGGGGCAGGACGCACTGACTCGCCATACCGAATGGGTTCGGTACATTATGAAGTCGGCCGACCGAGCCTCAGGTCTTTATGACCACGATGACAACCCGCGCACGTATGAAGAGATTTTCAAGCTGCGTCCGTATCCTACGACCCCGAACGTTTACGTCCCTCAAATGTCCGGCATCTGCCATGCACTTTCGGAGAAGGCGCAGCATACCCCGATCGCATGCGATAACGAAGAATATCGTTTCGTTTCCAAGGCGGCGTCGGGAGTGTTCGACACCCTCTTCGATGGTTCGGAACTGCAGGAATACGTCGAACGCCACAACACCGTCCGGCGTCGGCTCCTGAAGAATTTGAGCAGCTGATCGCAAACTCGAGGCGAGACGGCAGCCCTTTGCTGCCGTCTCCCGAATTATGGAAACGCACGCGTCTAATTTGTCCAACTCGGCACGAAACAGTTCGTCAACACAACTATTTCGCCACCCGGCCTGCACCTGAATTTTTGTGGTCTAATCTTTCCCGTCACCACGGGTACCGACGTACATCCCGCAGGTACCATCAAATCTCGGAGCAGGAACAATCACAAGGAAATCAACCCACAAGCTAATGTATTTATCGGCTGCGGTGTACACGGCGAGCAATCTTTCGCCTGCCCATACGTTGAACCTGCAGAGCACGTTTGGTCCTACCGTTTTGTGGAAGGGCGAACTCACAACGGTCGCAAAGCAAGTCTTGTCAACGTGATTAGTAAAGCAACTCGCGGGTGCTTGGCGACCAGGGTTGAATGGTCCAGCCATTCTGCAGCGCCTTCCCATCTTCATGCGATGCAAATCGGGAAATTGGGCAAAGCACTCCACGACCTCTATCGCCGACCCGCCTCGCTTCGACCGTAGGACAGGAGCATCGCGATGATGACGGTACCGTAAATGATCTGTCGGCCGGCTTCCGGCATCTGCATCACGGCGAGGATCGACTGAAGCAGCGTAATGAGGATCACGCCGGCGACCGTACCGAGATAATTGCCGCGCCCGCCGAGGATATTGGTGCCGCCGAGCACCACGGCGGCGATGGCGGGAAGGAGATAGGGGTCGCCCATCGCCTGATAGGCCTTCGTGGAATAGCCCGCGAGAAGTACGCCGGCGAAGGCGGCCGCCATACCCGACAGGACGAAGCAGCCGACGATGACGAGATTGGTGTTGATGCCTGCAAGATAGGCCGCCTGCTCGCGATTGCCGACGGCGTAGACGCGCCGGCCGAAAGCGGTGCGGGTTAGGACGAAGATCACGAACGCCCCGACGAGCGCCCAAACGAGGAGCGCGTTCGGAACCCCTGCGACCAGCCGCCCGACTGCGAGGAAATGCATGAGGTCGGTCGCGTGGTCCTGCGGTGCGGAGCCGCCGGTGTGGATCACCATGAGTCCTTGCAAGACGGCGTTCATGCCAAGCGTGAAGATCATCGATGGAAGACGAAGGAAAGCGACGCCGAAACCGTTCACGAGCCCAACGAGCGCCCCGCACAGGAGTGCCACGGGGATCGCAGCCACTTCGCCCGCGGTCCCGTACCAGCCGGCGACCGCCGTCGCCATCATCGCGCCGAGTGTCACAGTCCACGGCACCGACAAGTCGATATGGCCGATCAGAATGACCATCATCGCGCCGGACGCGATGACGCCGAGAAAGGCGCTGATCTGCAACTGCTGGAGCAGGTATTCCGGCGACAGGAACTGGCGCGAATAGAAGGCGCCGCCGATCAGCATGAGGATGATGCAGCCGAAGGCGGTCGCGACCGAGCGGTCGAAGCCGAAGCGGAAGGCGAGCGGGACGCGCACGGCGGGCTTGGCATCGCTCACGCGAAGAACTCCAACCGGTTGCGGATGCGCAGGATGCGAACCGCGCCGAGACTGACGGCGGCGAGCAGCACCACGCCTTGGAACAAAGGCTGCCACAAGGGATCGAGATCGAAGACGAACAGGAGATCCTCGATCGTTCGCAACACGAAAGCGCCGAAGATCGAGCCGATCGCCGAGCCCCAACCACCGAAGAGCGACGTGCCGCCGATCACGACGGAAGCGATGGAGTTCAGTGTGTAGGTGCCCGCGATCGGGGCGGAAGCCTCTCCGGAATAGGTATTGAACGTCAGCATCAGACCGCTCGCGGCCGCCAGTAGCCCGGCCAGCGCATAGGCGGTGAGCTTGGCGCGCTCGACGGGAACGCCCGACATGTAGGCCGCCTGCTCGTTGGAGCCGACGGCATAGGCCGCTCGTCCGATGACCGAACGCCGGTAAGGCAGCCATACGAGGAGCACGACGAGGAAGAGCAGCACCAGCGCGGTCGGAACGACCCCGAAGACCTGCCCTGTCGCCCAGTCGGCGATGTCGGACTGTACGTCGCCGCCCGGCCCCGGCCGCACCAGAAGCGCGATCCCGTAGTAAACGGCCCCCGTCGCCAGCGTCGTGATGATCGGCTGCAAGCGGCCCCAGACGATGATAGCCCCGTTCAGGAAACCGCAGGCGGCCCCGACGAGAAGCACGGCGAGGCATCCGGCGAGTCCCTCGCCGACCGTGCCCACGACGATCGTGGAGGCCAGGCAGTTGGCGAGCACGAAGACCATCCCGACAGAAAGATCGAGCCCGCGCGTGAGAACCGGGAGTGTCTGCGCCATCGCCACGAGCGCGAGAAGCACGGCTTTGTTGGCTGCGGTCAGCACTACCGCAGCGCTGAGGCCGGCGGGATGGTTGCCGACATAGATCGCGAACATCAGAACGCTGAGACCCACGGCGGCCAGAAGGCCCGCATTGTGGAACAAACGGTAGCGCAGGTCGCTCATGCGGCACGCTCCTCGCCTGGAACGACGTCGAGCGCCGCCGATACCATCGCATGTTCGGTTAGGTCGGCACCGGCGAGCTCGCGCGTGACGGCACCCCCGTACATCACAAGAACGCGGTCGCAGCAGCCGATAAGCTCGGCATAGTCGGTGGAATAGAACAAAACCGCGAGCCCTTCGGCCGCCAGTTCCCGCAAAAGGCGGTAGATTTCCTGCTTCGTGCCGACGTCGATGCCGCGTGTGGGATCGTTCAGGAGCACGATGCCCGGCCCCGTCATCAGCCACTTGGCGATGACGACCTTCTGCTGGTTGCCGCCGGACAGGGTGGAAACGGGTGCGCCGAGATCCGGCAGCTTGATGCGCAGGCGTTCGACCATGGCGTCGATCGCAGCGCTTTCCCGACGTCGGTCGAGGCCAAGGCCGCGCTTGAATCTGAACAGGGCCGCAAGGCTCATATTGTCGCCGACGCTCATCGGCAGCATCAACCCCTCGGTCTTTCGATCTTCGGGGATCAACGCCAATGGCAGCTCGGCGCGGATCGCCGAACGCGGTCCGTTAAGCCGCATCGGCCTACCACCGACCTCGACGGTGCCGCCGACACCCCTGAGAACGCCGAAAAGGCTGAGGAGAAGCTCGCGCTGGCCCTGCCCGTCGAGCCCGCCAAGGCCGACGATCTCGCCCTGACGGACCTCTAGCGACACGTCGCGCAGTTCGCGCCCCCAGACGAGGTTGCGCGCCTTGAGAGCGACCGGCGCATCGGGACGCGGCACCGGCGTGTCGGGATACTGGTGCGTCAGCTCGCGACCGATCATCATGTGCACGATCTGCCCAACGGTACGCTCGCCCTTTCTGAATGTCTCGATGCGCCGACCGTTACGGAACACGCTGGCGCAATCGGCGAGCGCTTCGATCTCAGGCATGCGATGGGACACGTATAGGATGCCAACGCCTTCCGATTTCAGGCGCCGGATGATGGCGTAGATGCGTTCCACGTCCTCGGCAGTCAGCGCGGACGTCGCTTCGTCGAGGATCAGAAGCTTCGGCTCGCGACCGAGCGCCTTGGCGATCTCTACCATCTGCCTGCGCGACAAGGGCAGGTTACGCACGAGTTCGAGGGGATGAACATCCTCGCAGCCGACACGCGCAAGGAGCTTGCGCGCCCGAGCCATCTGCGCCCGCGTGTCGATCAGGCCGCCGCGCTTCGGAGGCGCGGCGATCGACAGGTTGTCGGCGACGGTCATGTCAGGCAGGAGCGAGAGTTCTTGGAAGACGCAGACGATGCCGGCCGCCGTCGCCTCTGCCGGCGTGCGCAGGCGCATGGCAACTCCGCCGACGACGAGTTCCCCGTCGCTCGGATCGGTGACGCCGGAAGCGATCTTGATCAGCGTCGACTTGCCGGCGCCGTTCTCGCCCAGAACCGCGTGGATCTCACCCGGATAGGCGGCGAAATCGACGTCGGACAACGCGGCGATGCCACCGTAGCGCTTCGAAACGCCTCGCATTTCCAGGATCGGGGTCCGCTCGGACATGTCGGCTCTCACGGAAGATGGAAGGCCCGAACCGGCTCACGCGGTTCGGGCCAGGGATCACTGATCGGTCTTCGACTGACCCATGATTTCCTGCGCCGTAAAGTTGATGCCGCAGGTCGGGAAGGCGTTGCCGACGAAGAAGTTGTCGGACTCCTTGCCGTAGAAGTTCTCGCCGTCCTTGAAGTTCGGGTCCTCCGTCACGGACAATGGAAGCGAGATCGACTGGGGCACCACCTGACCTTCGAGAGCCGCGATCGCGGTCTTCATGGCGACGGCGACCTGGGCTGGCCCGCTGCCGGCGGATACGCATTTCAACCCGTCTTTGGAATGCTCCGAGCAAAGCTTGCGGAAGCCGTTCTCGGTTTCCCCGCCGACCGGCACGAAAGGATGCTTGGCGTCGATCATCGCGCGCACGGTGCCCGTCGAGCCGCCCTGCACCGACACGCCGTCGAAATGCTTATGGACGGCGATCGCGTCGGCGACCACTTTCTGCGCCGTACCGTCGTCCCAGCGGCCAACCACCTCGACCGTTTCCCATTGGCCGCCGGACTTCTTCAGGACTTCCTGGATTCCGTCGTGACGATCGCGATCGACGCTGGTCCCGGTGACGCCGCGCACTTCCAAAAGCTTGCCCTTGTTGCCGGGGACGCTCTTGACCAGCCAGTCGGCCCAAAGCTCGCCCAAACCCTTCTGGTTCACGTTGACGTTGATCGCCTCGTCGGTGTCCAGAGTGTTGTCGAAGGCGACGAGCACGACGCCGGCCTTGTTGGCGCGCTTAACAACCGGCTTGAAAGCCGTGGGATTCTGCGCATTCACGACGATCGCGTCGTAGCCGGAGTTGATGAAATTATCGACGGCTGCGATCTGAGCGGCGACGTCGTCGCCTGTCGACACGACCTTGAACTCCTTAAGCTTTGCCTTCACATCCGGCTGCTCAGCGTAAGCTTTCGCGGTCTGGACCATCTGGATGCGCCAAGTATTGCCAATGAAGCCATTGGCGAGCGCGATGCGGTAGGGACCGTCCTTCTTTGGCCATTGGAAAAACTTTGTGTCTGCTGTCAGCGGTTTGAAGCATTCCGCGTCGGCGCTCGGGCCCGAAACGGTTTCGGGACCTGCCGCCCATGCGGTCGATCCAAGGGCTGCCCACGCGACGCCGGCCGCCAGAAAGAAGACTTTTCGCATCATGACCATTTCCCCCCAATCAGTCCTTTTCGGACTTTGATGCGCCGCTACGAACATCGAACATGAGTTGCGATAGAATCGACTCTCCCAAGTCGATCCGTATTTCGCGGCGAGCACTGCTGCGAACGGCAATTTGCGGCAAAGACGTACGCCTGTCGATTGGTTTCTCAGCACATTCTTCCCATCGACGCTTTTCTCGGAAGGTTCGCCGCGTCCAGTCCCAGCACCTAACTGAAAGTAATGGATCGAACCCCGTAACGAGCATTTCGTTCGCAGAAACAGACGGTTCGCAGACGACAATGGGCCGACATACGTCGCTGGTCTATGAGACGCTGCCGACTGCCCAATGAGCAGTTCTCTTCATGCCGGTTTCGGTTTGGTTCTCAGCTTGCTATCCGGCGTGGCGCTTCGTTCATGAAAGTGAGCGTGTCCTGGAAGGATCGAATGCCCGCGTCCGATCCAAGGCCCGTCGCTACCAGTGCTGCTGAAGCCTGCGCGAAGGCGAGCGCCTTGGGGATATCCATGCGGTGGTGCAGGGCGGCGATGAAGCCGGCGTCGAACGCGTCGCCGCAGCCCGTAGTATCTACCACTTTGATCGCATAGGCGGGCTGGTGGACAGTTTCGCCCGACGCTGAAATGAAGCAAGCCCCGTCACCGCCGAGAGTGAAGACGCATTGCTTGACGCCGCGACCGAAAAAGAAGGCGGCGGCGGCGCCAACGTCGACGGCGCCCGAGATTTCGCGTGCTTCCTCGATCGAGGGCATGAAATAGTCGATATGGGGTAGCAGCGGCTCGATCAGCCCAAGGGTCTGCGGGCCGGCGCCCAGAAGATCGAAGGTCACGGTGCGGCCACGCCGCTTGGCTTCAGCCAGCAGCTTACGGCTCGGCTCACCGTCGAGCTTGGCCAAAAGGCCGGTGCCGCCGAGATGGACGATCGGGGGGGCGAGCACGGCGTCGAGTGCGGCGTCTGCCACCTCGAAGTGGTCCGACGCGCCCCGCGCATGCAGGGCTGGGCGACTTCCGTCGCGGCGGATGTTGAGGATCGTCGCAGAGGTCGACACGCCTTCCAACTGCTGCATTCCGGCGGTATCCACCCCGAAGCGCCTGAGCGTCGTCAGAACGAAGTCGGCCTTTTCGTCATCTCCAACGGCTCCGACCGCAAGGCAGTTGAGCCCGAGCTTGGCGAGATCAACCACTGTGCCGCCGGCGGTTCCCGCCACCGTTAGACGGATCTCATCAATAAAATCGACCTGTCCGCCGGGCGGTATGGCGTCCACGGGGCGTCCGAGGACGTCGAGGATGTAGAGACCGATCACGGAAACGTCGTGCGACATGGAAACCCCTCAAGGGAAGAACAAGATAGCGTTCCAGACAGCGGCTTTTCAGCTGCGCTGACCGAGCGCGAAGATTGTGCCGGCCAAGAGAATGAAGCCCCCGACGATGGCGAGTTGCAGCGTGCTCGGGATGCCGACGAAGATCAGGACATTGCTGACAAGCGTAATGAGGAAGACGCCGAGAAGTGTGCCGACGACGCTTCCCGACCCACCGGTGATGCGAGCGCCACCCAGAACCACTGCAGCGATCACGTCGATCTCCATGCCGGCAAGATCGAACGGATTGGCGAGGCGGTTCGAGGCGACGTGAACGACACCTGCAATGCCGGCAAGGAGCCCGGCATAAGCAAAAGCGAAGACGCGTACCCGGAACAGGCTAATGCCAAGCCGCTCGGCGATCCCCGCATTGCCGCCAACGGCGAATACCGCGCGCCCCATAAGCGTGCGCTCAAGGACGAACCACGTCACGATTGCGGCGACGAAGAGAACAAGAACGCTGGCCGGCAAAAGCGAGATGCCCCCGCCCGGCGCGGTATGGGTGTAGAGCGAAGCACGACCGAAAGCGTCCATCGCCGCTGGGATGTTCATGAAGAGCGCGGTTCCAACGAAGGTCAGGAGGAAACTGCGGATGATGTACTGTGTGCCGATCGTGACGATAAGGGACGGCGCTTTCAGCTTATGGACGAGAACGCCGTTGGCTGCGCCGAGAACCGCGCCGCCGGCCGCTGCCAGGACAAAGAAGACCGTCATCGGCATGCCGGGGAAAACGTTCGTTGCGAGCATCGTCAGCGCGTACATGATGAGCGCAGCTATAGCGGTGAACGACACGTCGATGCCGCCGGCCGCTAGAACTACCAGCACGCCCATCGCAAAGAGCCCACGCACCACGGAGGCGCGCAGCACGTCGAACAGATTGTTGACCTGAAGGAAGTCCGGGTTGGCGACCGTCACGGCGACACAGGTCAGGATCACGAGGGCCAGCGTAAAGAGTTCGGGCCGGCGCACCATTCGATCCCAAGCGCGGTGATGCCAAGCCTCGTCCGTGATGGGCGGCGTCGATGCGATGTCGGTCATGGGCGGGTCCCCTCTCCCGCGGATGTCAGCGAGCGATAGATTGTGTCCTCGGTCCAATCACCGACGAGCCGCTCGGCAACGATCTCGCCCTGGCGCATGACCGCGATCCGATCGCAGTTCTGGAGGAGTTCGGGCAGGTCGTCGCTGATGATGATGACCGCCATGCCACGATCGGCGAGCCGCTGGATGATGCGGAAAATGGTGTCCTTGGACCCGACATCGACGCCAACGGTGGGGCCGTGGAGGATGAGGAGACGCGGCTCGATCGTGAGCCAGCGGCCGATCAGGACGCGCTGCTGGTTGCCTCCCGAAAGCGCCTGGACGGGAAGAACGACATTGGGCGTAGCGACCTGAAGATCGGCAACCGTCGTCTCCGCTAGACGTCGCGCGCGCCGGCCGCTGATGACGCCAAGCGCGTTCCGTAGACGGTCGAGCACCGGCAGTGTGATGTTTTCCTCAATCGATTTCTCAAGGAAGAGCCCTTCGCTCAACCGGTCCTCGGGCACGTAGCCGATGCCAGCCTCGATTGCTTCGGTGGGTGCGCGCAGTTCCACAGCCGCGCCGTCGAGGAGGATATGCCCGGTGCGGGCAGGCCTGACGCCGGCAAGCGCAAGTGCCAATTCATTACGCCCTGAGTCCGCCAGGCCGGTGAAGCCGAGGATCTCGCCGCGCCGAAGCGAGAAGGAGATGTTTTGGAACGCATCGGCTCCGAGCGCCTCGACCGTCAAAAGCGTGTCGCCGAGATTTGGATCTGTGCGATAGCGCGCCTCACTGATCTCGCGACCGGTCATCCAATGCGTGAACTCAGCTTTGGAATGGTCGGACACCTCGAGTTCGGCGACCTTGCACCCGTCACGCATAATGATGGCGCGCCCACCGATCGCTTTGCACTCGTCGAGCTTGTGAGTGACGAAAAGCACCGCCACCTTGTCCGAGCGCAGCCGTTCAACGACCTTCAGGAGGTTATCCACCTCCTGGCGCGTCAGAGAGGTCGTCGGCTCGTCCATGATTACCAGCCGGGCATCCGCGGCGACCGCTCTGGCGATGGCGACGAGTTGCCGGGTTGCCAGCGGAAGCGTGTCGGTGCGCCGGAAAAGGAAATCGTGGTCCGTCGGCAGTTGGACTTTAGCAAGCGCCGCTCGCGCGGTCTCGCGCAACGCGCCCATGTCGAGCCGGCGGGCGAGGTGTCCGTTGGCCGCGACGAGCTGTCCTGTGAAGGCGACGTTCTCGGCGACGGAAAGATTGGGCAGCAGCGACAGGTCTTGGTAGACGGTCTCAATTCCAGCACGTAGTGCGCCGATCGGGCCGATGTCGCCCGCCCGCTCGCCCGTTGGCACGCCGTCCACGAGGATTTGCCCTTCGTCGGCCGCCTGTGCGCCCGAGATGATCTTGATGAGCGTGCTCTTACCGCAGCCATTCTCACCCATCAGGTGATAAACGCGGCCCGCCTCGATCACCAAGTCCACTGCCTTCAACGCGTGGACTCCGCCGAAGGACTTGCGTACGCCTCGAATTTCCAGCAGCGGCGGAGCGGCGCCGGTTGGCTGCGGCGCTGATACGACGGACATCGTGACATCCTGATGCAGATGGCCCTGCTCCGGGACCGGTTTGGCCCCGGAACTGTGAGATGCGGCAATCGGGCCGAACTTAGAACGGATAGTTCTTGTAGGAGGCCTTGTCGGCGTCGACCCAAGCTTCGCCCTGGACGATCACACCCTTGCCGGGGCCCTTCTTGACGGACACTTTATTATAACCTGGGACGCCGAGGTCCATACCGTCGGTGACTTCCTTGCCATCAAGCACCATATTGGCAACGACGTTCATGACGTAGCCGGCGTCCTTCGGGTCCCAGAAGAAAATTTCGTCGACGGCGCCGGTTTCCAGATAGGGCCCGGTATCCTTGGGTAGGCCAAGGCCGTAGACGCACGTCTTGTCCTGCAGACCCGCCTCTTCCACCGCACGCCCGATACCGATGACGTCGATTGCGGACGAGCCCTGGAACCCCTTGATGTCTGGGTAGCGGCGAAGAATTTCCTTCGCCTTCTCATAGGCCTTATTCGCGTCGTTGAATGACTCGTTCTTAGCTGCAACGAGTTCCATGCCCGGGTACTTCTTGGCGTTCTCCGCGCCCGCATCCACCCATTGGTTGTGCGTCAGACTGCCAAGAGAGCCGACGAAGCTCGTCCACTTGCCGGACTGACCCATGCAAGCCGAAAGCTTCTCGTTGATGCGCATGCCGAAAGCCTTGTTGTCGAAAGCCTCGATATCGACCGCGGTGTTGTTGAGACTGTCGCCTTCGTGAGTGATTACCTTGATGCCGCGCTGCTGTGCGCGGCGCAGAACGCCTTCCAGCGCAGAAGGGTCCATTGGCACGACCGCGATGGCCGAGACGTTTTTGGCGACCAGATCTTCGATGATGCGCCCCTGTTGTGCGGCATCTGCTTTGGCGGGGCCGACCTGACTGGCCGCGACGTTTGAATGCTCGCTGCCATAGGCATCGACACCCTGGTTCATACGGGTAAACCAGTTCTCGCCGGTCACCTTCACAACCGTGACAATGGTCGATTTATCCTGCGCGCCGGCCGCGCCGGCGCAGATAGTTAGGCCGAGCGCCGTGCAGGCGGCGAGCTTGGACAGAGTGGTCATTCGAATCCTCCCGTTGGATGTGAAGCTCGGGCGCGTCCCCTTGGCCTTGTCCCCCAGCAAGGACAACGCGCGTTTCCTACCGTGTCAGCGGCTGGGCCGCAGCCAGTAGCCGAAATCGAACCTGGCAGAGGCCAGGAGGGCAAGGAGCAGGACGCCCCAGGCGAGATCTCGAAAGAAGTTCGAGATATCCAGAAAGTTGAAGAGGCTCGACAGGATCTGCAGAGCGGTAGCGGCGAGAAGCACGCAGCCGACCTTGCCGTAGCCTCCCTCGGGTTTCACGCCGCCCATCACCGCGATCAAAATTGCAATCAGCACGTAAGATCCGCCGTAGTCCCATTTCACGGAGGCATTGCGGGCAGCGATCACGATGCCGGCGATACCTGACAGAACACCGCTGGCCGTGTAGGTCAGGACGATCATCCGGCGCTCGGCAATACCGCCGTAGCGGGCCGCTTTTGGGTTGCTGCCGAGAAGCATCAGCCGCACGCCAAAGGGCATGAACCGCAGGACGAAGGCGATCAGCGCGGCGACCACGAGGAACAGCGCAAAACAAATCGGCATGCCCAAGACGGGAGAATTGCCGAAGTCATCAAGCGGCGGGATATAACCGAGGCTTAGGGCGGAACCGTTGGTCAGGAACACCGCGAGGCCGGTGAACAGAAGCTGTGTGCCGAGCGTAGCGATTAGAGGCGTCAAGCGGCCATAAGCTATCACCAGTCCGTTTGCGATCCCGCCTATCAAGCCGATCAGAAGCGCGACGGCCGCAAAGCTCCAGGAGAAGAGTTCGGGCGCAGCGTCTGGCGCGACGATGAACCGAGCGAGCATTAAGGCGCCGATACCCGACAGATTTGCCAGAGCAATGCCCGACAGATCAATTCCGCCATTGCCCGACGTCATCGCCAGCATCACACCAAAAGCGAGCAGGCCAAGTTCGGGCACCTGCGCAGCCATCGACTGCAGGTTGTAGCTGTCAACGAAGTTGGCGCCCGCCAACAACGCGCCTGCCGTCAGCAGAGCCACATTAAGAGCACCGAGAAAGACGCTCTGCCGATCAAAATCAGGAATCAAATCGCACCTCCCGTACGATCTTGGATCGGGACGATGCCGTTCCCTCACAAGACCCGGCTCCCCCCGAGTCTTCATTTTTGACATTTGTCACCGAGAAATGTCTATTGTCAATTAGCGCCCTCTGCGGCGACCGTAGGTTTCTCCTTGCTTCAACGCCGCGATGCACCGCTGGGCATCGAGAAGGCCAATGGACCACTCAACGGACATTCCAAACCTCGACTACCAAGACAGGCATTCCTACCCTCGGTCCGACTTGGCAACGTGTAACTAAAAAGTCCATGTGCCAGCCAACCGATATTGGACTCTAAGTAAGTCCATAGACGGGGTGATACTCTGTCGGAAGAAATCGACCTTCTTCATCGAGACAGATCGCCTTCAACACGGTGTCGGACACCTAAAATGGGCACTTACCCTATTGAATGCTACGGATAGACATTCTGGAGGCAAGGGAAAGCTCACCGATAACGACCAGATGCGGCGAGGAACGTTGAATGGTATCCAGTCCGCTGTCGACAGAACTTCATTGTTTGATTGCGCAATGCGGATTGTCGAAAGTGGCCTGTTGTCCCAGTGCCTTAAAATCGAGCTGACGAAACCGGCGATCATTGGGCACGGACCGAGGATGGGTGTAATGCTGGCAGCCATCTGCTGCCTCTGAGTATCGGTCGCAATGGACGATCTTGGAACGGGCTGATAGCCGCTGTCGCAGCTTCACGATGGCCCCCGCGACCGCATCAACTGGACCGCTCCCTCGTATCGACCACCAAAACCGACCGACACTCGATGGCTGCCTTGAGGGCATCACACACATCGCCCAAGAGCTCGACATCGCGATCTTCTCAGAAGGCTTCAAGGTCGAAGCACGGCTTGAACTGCTGCGGGCCATTGGGTGCTAATGCCATCCCAAGCCACCAGATTGGGGGGAATCGAACGTATGGCGCGGAAGACGAAGCGGGGCTGCTGTTGGCGTGGCGACGGTGCCGATTCCGCTCGATTTCTTGTCACCGTCCCCTGAATTATGGAAACGCAAGCTTCCGGTTTTTCCAACTCGGCATAAAGAGTTCCCTTTTCACAACCACTTAGTCACCCGACCCGCACCCGAATTTTTTAATCCGATTTCTCCCGTTTTCTCTGGTACCAACTTCCATCTCGCAGGGTGACATTGAACCACGGGAGTGATACACAGCTCAGAGAATAGCAGCTTCTAAGGCATTGTTTTCGTTGATCGTGACCTGCTTAAGGCGCAATCCTTTCCTGGGCACCAATTCACCTGATTCGTTAGGGAAGCCAAAGAGTTAAGCCGCAGCAAGGGTTTGGTGGGAACATCCTGTTCAACAGGACAGTTCAACACTGCCATTGGCCATGCCACGCCCGATGACCCGAGGGAGTCAGGCTGCGCCTCTCCAGACCATCATAAGGGCCATCGCAGACGCCCCGATGGCAAGCGGCACATTGGCGACGAACTCGGCTGTCGTTGTCAGTGTCGCGACCCAAGCCGCCGTGAACTTCTCTTGCTCGGTCGCCCCGAAATGAACGTCGTCACATCGGTTGGGGCTGCGGTTATGGTGCGGGTCTCATCAAGGAGAGCGCCACGCGGGCCTGGGCCTCGCGATCGGTCGGCGCTGACGAACGCCTAGCGCACCGCCATTCGCAGGTCGTGGCAGGCTCCCGGCGCGGTTTCCAGGTGTCGGCGCAGGAACTCGGCGGCGGGCATCGGGCGGCCGTAGAGATAGCCCTGGCCGTCGTCGCATCCCTGCTCGCGCATGATGTGATGATCGTCGCCGGTCTCGATCCCTTCGGCGATGACCTTCAGGTCGAGACCGTCGGCCATCTGGATCAGCGCCTGGGTGATGGCGCGGTCGCGCTCGCTGACATCGCACCCGCTGACGAAGGAGCGGTCGATCTTGATGCGCGACACGGGATAATCCCGCAGCATGCTGAGCGAAGCGAAGCCGGTTCCGAAATCGTCGAAGGCGATGGCGACGCCCATGTCGCGCAGGCGGCGAAGCTGATCGAGGATGCGCTCGTCCGATTGCAGGATGGTGTTTTCGGTGATCTCGAGTTCCAGGGCCGACCCGCAGAGGCCGCACTCGCTGAGCGCCCCCGCCACGATGTCGGGAAGGTCCCCGGACTTGAACTGAACGGCGAAGAGGTTGACCGCCACGCGGAAGCAGGGATGGACCTCCCGGCGCCATTCCGCCGCCTGCCGGCAGGCCGTTTCGATGATCCAGCGGCCGACCGGAAGGGCCACCGCGTCGCTTTCCAGCATGGACAGAAAAGCGCCGGGGGCGAGGACGCCCCGTGTCGGATGGTTCCAGCGCAGGAGCGCTTCGGCGCCGATCAGGATGCCTTCCTCCAGTTCGACCTGCGGCTGGTAGTAAAGCTCGAAGGCGCGCGTTTGCCACGCATGGGCAAGTTCGGTTCGCGCAAGACCCTTGGCGATGACGGCCTGGCGGAGATCGCTGGTGAAAAGGCAAGTGCGTCCCCGGCCGTCCCGTTTCGCCTTGTAGAGGGCGAGATCGGCTTCGCCGAGAAGCGTGTCGGCATCCTTTTCCTGTTCGCCCGAACAAGCGATGCCGATGCTCGCGCTGATGGACACGAGCGAGCCCGCGACGTTGATCGCGATCTCCAGAGCATCGATGATCGCCTCGCCCAGGCGATACCCTTTCAGAGGGTCGGCGGAGCCTTCGATCAGAACAACGAATTCGTCGCCGCCGAGCCGCCCGATGAAATTCTCGGGCCCGACGCAGGCCCGAAGCCGCGCGGCGACTTCCACCAGAACCAGATCGCCCGCGGCGTGACCGAGCGTGTCGTTCACCTCCTTGAAGCCGTCCAGATCGATCAACAGCACCGTGGCCCGCCGGTCCGGGCAACACCAGTGGGCAAGGCGCTCGTTGAGGTGGGCGCGGTTGGCCAGCCCCGTCAGCGCGTCCATGATCGCCGCGGTCCGCAGCAACTGCTCCGCCTCATGCCGTTCGGTGATGTCGCGGATGATGCCGCCGAAGCGCTGTTCCCCGTCCTCCAGCCAGCGCGACAGGGAGAGTTCGATCGGAAACTCGGTGCCGTCGCGCCGGACGGCGGTCACTTCGACCTTTCGCCCGATCAACCGGGGCGCTTCGCCGGAGGCGACGCGCGCAAGGCCCGCGCGATGAGAATCGCGGCTGGCGGGCGGCACGATGAGGTTCAAGGACTGGCCGATGATCTCTTCCACGTCGTAACCGAACATCCGCTCGGCCGCCGCATTCCAGGAGATGATGGTGTTGGTGGCATCGGCGGTGATGATCGCGTCCGGCGACGTCGACGCGATGCTTTGCAAGCGATTGCGGGCGCCGGCGGCGATCACGGCTTGGCGGCGGCTTTCCAGAAGTTCCATGACGAGCCCGGCGAGATCGCCGAGGATGCGCGCCTCTCGCGCCGAGAACTCTTCCCGAGGCTCGCGATCGATGATGCAGAAGCTGCCGAGCGCGTCGCCTTCCACCGAGCGCAGCGGCGCGCCCGCATAGAAGCGGATGAAGGGCGCGCCGGTCACGAGGCCGTTGTCGCGAAAGCGAGGGTCCTTTCGCGCGTCGGGGATGACGAAGACGTCCTCGCCCGTCATCGCATGTTGGCAAAAGGAAACGTCCCGCGCCGTTTCGCAGACCGGCAATCCCACGCGCGCCTTGAAGAACTGCCGATGCTCGGCCACCAGCGACACGAGCGCGATGGGAGCCTTGAAGATGTCAGCCGCCAGTTGGACCAGCCGATCGAATTCGGGCTCGGCTGCGGTGTCGAGGACTTCGTAGGAGCCCAGGACGTTCAGTCTGTGACGTTCGGCAGCGTCAGGAAATGTCAACATCGTCGGCATGCGGCATGGCGTGAGAGGCAACTGCCGCGACGATAAGCGATTGAGTTTAAGAAATATTTCCTGCGCAGCCGATGAAGAGGGCCGGCGACGATACGGCAGATTTCATCGGTGATCCCTCACGCGGCGGGAGCCAGCGCTTTCGATCGCCCGGCATGGGTCGGATCGCGGCGATCGAAACCCACCACGAAAACCAGCGAGGCGAGAACGGCGAAGATGCCCGCTACCACGAAGGCGGGCGTATAGGTGCCGACCTGTTCGCGGATGACGCCCGCGCCGAAGGCCGCAAGGGCGGCGCCCATCTGGTGGGCGACCAGCACCCAGCCGAAGATGATCGGCCCGTCCCGTTCACCGAAGGACTGGTTCGAAAGCTTCACGGTCGGCGGCACCGTCGCGATCCAGTCGAGGCCGTAGAAGATGGCGAAGATCGTGAGGCTCACGGGCCCGAAGTCGATGAAGGGCAGCGCCAGCAGGGACAGGCCGCGCAGCCCGTAATACATGGCGAGCAACCGGCGCGGATCGTAGCGGTCGGTCAGCCAGCCGGAAGCGGTGGTGCCGATGAGGTCGAAGAAGCCCATCAGCGAAAGAAGGCCGGCGGCGGCGACCTGCTCGATGCCGTGATCGCCGCAAAAGGCGATCATATGCGTGCCGACGAGCCCGTTGGTGGTGAGGCCGCACACGAAGAACGTTCCCGCCAGAAGCCAGAACACGGGCTGGCGCGACGCGCGGCCGAGCGCCTCGATCGCGAGCCAGGGGGTTGCCGCCTGTTTCATCGGCGGAGCCGGCGGCGTATCGGCCGCTTCGCCGAAGCGACGCGTGCCGCGCTCTTCGGGGCGCTCGGGAACCAGAAGGGCGACCACCGGGATAAGCGCGGCGCAGCCGAGACTCACCGCCAGCGCCACCGGCTTCCACGCGCCGCCCGCCGTCAGCCATGCCAGAAAGGGCAGGAACACCAGGGCGCCGGTCGCCGTGCTGGCGCTAAGCAGCCCCATGGCGAGGCCCTGGCGCGTGGCGAACCAGCGGTTGACCACCGCCGCGCCGAGAACGGAAGCGACCGCCCCCGACCCGATCCCCGACAGGACGCCCCAGGTGAGGACATAATGCCAGGGCGCGGTCATCCATTGGCTGGCGAAGGTCGAGACGGCCATCAGCGCCAGCCCGGCCAGCATGGTGCGCTTGATGCCGAAGCTCAGCATCAGGGCTGCGGCGAAGGGGCCGACGAGGCCGTAAAGCAGAATGCCGAGCGCGGCGGAAAAGGAGATCGTCGCACGATCCCAGCCGAAGCTCGCTTCCAAGGGCATCATCATGACGCCCGGCGCCGAGCGCAGGCCCGCCGAGAAAAGAAGCGCGAAGAAGGTCACTCCGACAACGAGGATGGCCGGATGGGCGCGGTGGAAGCGGGTAGCGGCGCGAAGCTTGGTCATCGCAGTCTCGTTCGATCGGCCGGAACGTCTTCCCCTTACGGAAGAGGACGGGAAGACGTTATCGCGACTTCATCCGCCGGGCATATACCCGTCGGCGATGACCGGCAACCAAACCCCGAAGGGTGGAGGGAGGCCGGAACCCCCTTCCCTTCGAGCGCGCCTTAAGCGGAAGCGCAGGGTGCTTCAGGCGGATGGCCGAGCGCGTGAAGAACGCCGCGAAGCTCGGCGAGACCGCGCATCCGGCCGGCGGCCGGATAGCCGGGCGTCACGACCTTGTTGAGGTCGTCCAGCATCCGGTGTCCGTGGTCGGAGCGGAACACGATCGTCTCGCCGCTTTCGCGCCGCCGGTCCTCGGCGACGAGTTCGCGAAGCACCGCGACCATGTCCGTGTCGCCGTCGAGATGGGCCGATTCATGGAAGGTCCGGGGGTCCGCTTCGCGCCGCGTGTTGCGCAGGTGCGCGAAATGGATGCGCGAGGCGAAACGGCGGGCGATCGCCGGCAGGTCGTTGTCGGTGCGAACGCCGAGACTGCCCGTGCAGAAACACATGCCGTTGGCCGGCGAAGGTACGGCATCGAACAGCGCGGCGTAATCCTCGCCCGTCGAGGCGACGCGCGGCAGGCCGAAGAGCGGGCGCGGCGGGTCGTCGGGATGAAGCGTCAGCTTGACGCCGACGCTTTCCGCCGCCGGCGTCACGGCTTCCAGGAACTCCACGAGGTGGCGGCGCAGGCGGGCAGCGTCGACGTCGCGATACTGGTCGAGCTTGTCGCGAAAGCCGGGGATCGTCATCGGCTCGGTGGTGGAGCCCGGCAGGGCGCTCACGATGTTGCGCGTCAGATCGGCGATATCCCCCTCGCCCATCGCCTCGAAGGCGGCCTTGGCGCGGGCCTGCTCAGGCAGCGTGTAATCCTTCTGCGCGGCGGGGCGCTGGAGAATGAACAGCTCGAAGGCGGCGAAGGTGTCGAAGTCGAAGCGCATCGCCGTCGCGCCCGTGTCGATCACATGATCGAGCTCGGTGCGGCACCAGTCCACCACGGGCATGAAATTGTAGCAGACGATCTTGATGCCGGCGCGGCCGACATTTTCGAGACTGGCGATCCAGGCCTCGATCTCGTGACGCGCCGCGCCCCCGGTGCGCTTCACCGCGTCGGGGATCGGAATGCTTTCCACCACCGACCAGGCAAGCGGCACGCGGCCGGGCGCCGTGGTCTCGATCATCTCGCGCCGCGCTTCCACCGCTTCGCGCGTCCAGACCGCGCCGATCGGCTCCTCGTGAAGCGCGGACACGACGTCGGTCGCCCCGACCTGGCGCACCTCGTCCAGCGTGACCGGCGCGTTCGGCCCGAACCATCTCCAGCCTTGACGCATCGCTTGGCTCCTCCCCCCGAAATCTCAAACGAAATAGTTGGGATAACGGCCCTTCAATTCGGCGACGTCGGGAATCACCGCGCCGAGATGGACCATCATCGCATTCTTCGCCCCCATCGCGTCGTTCTTCGCGATACAGGCCAGAATGGTTTCGTGCTCGCCGATCACCTGCTCCATCCGGCCGAGAACGGGCAGGGTCAGGCGCCGCGCCCGGTCGATCTGCACCTTCACCTGGGCGAGGAGGGTCCAGATGCCGGGATGACCGGCGAGATCGGCGATGCGCGCATGGAACGCTTCGTCGGCCTCGTGAAAGGCGTCCTTGTCCTGAACGGCGGCAGCGGCCTTCTGGCGCCTGACGGTGAGTTCCAGCGCGTCCAGCCTTTCCGGCGCAGCCATCTCGGCAGCCTTCTCCACCGTGATGCCTTCCAAGGCCTTTCGAACGAGCACCGCTTCCGGAATGGCGTTGACGGGCACGCGCGAAACGAAGGTGCCGAATTGCGGCCGCACGTCCACGAGGCCGATTTCGGCGAGGCGGATCAGGGCTTCGCGCACCGGCGTCCGACTGACGCCGAAGCGCTCCACCAGCGTTCGATCCGTCAAGGGCGTTCCGGGCTCCAACCGCGCCGCGACGATCTCGGCCTTCAGCGCCTCGAAGATCTGGGTGGCGGAGGTGATGCGGCGGGCCGGCGCGTGGTTCCGCGACATCGTGGCGATCGCCGTATCGGGAAAGGCCTCAGACGACATCGCTTTCCGGCATCCTTTTGCGCAGTTGACATGCTAGTATACTAGCGACTAGATCGTGCCAAGGCCGGTGGGAAGGTTCGCGATGCGAATATCGGTCGAAGGAGGCTTCATGGCACTCGATCCAGACCGGCTGCTGCCGATCGAACCCAATGCACGGGGCGTCGCCAAGCGCTTGTTCGCGAGCGTCGAGAGCCTGCCGATCCTGTCGCCGCACGGGCACACCGAGCCGTCCTGGTACGCTTCGAACGAGCGCTTTCCCGATCCCGCCAGCCTGTTCGTGATCCCCGACCACTACATCTTCCGCATGTTGTATTCGCGCGGGGTTCCGCTGGAATCGCTCGGCGTTCCGCGCACCGATGGCGGTCCGGTGGAAACGGATGGGCGCGCAATCTGGCGGTGTCTCGCCGAGAACTTCCACCTGTTTCGGGGCACGCCTTCCCGCCTTTGGTTCGAGCATTCGCTCTCGAACGTCTTCGGCATGGAGGAGCGCCTGTCGCCCGCCAATGCCGATGCGCTCTACGACCGGATCGCCGAACGGTTGACGGGCGACGACATGCGCCCGCGCGCCCTTTACGAGCGCTTCAACATTGAGGCGATCGCCACCACGGACTCGGCGCTGGACGATCTTTCCCACCACCGGGCGATCCGCGACAGCGGCTGGCGTGGCCGCATTTTGCCGACCTACAGGCCGGACGCCGTGGTGGACCCGGACCGTCCGGGTTTCGCGGACGCCCTTGCCAAGCTCTTCGCCCTGACCGGCGAGCCCGAGACCTTCGCCGGCTATCTTAAAGCGCACCGGGCGCGCCGGGCCTTCTTCAAAGCTGAGGGCGCGACCGCCACCGACCACGGCCACCCTTCGGCCCTCACCGCGGATCTCGGCCAAACGGACGCCTCGGTGCTGTTCGACAAGGTGCGGGCAGGCACGTCGAGTCCGACCGAGAACGAACTGTTCCGCGGCCAGATGCTGACCGAGATGGCGCGCATGAGCCGCGACGACGGGCTCGTGATGCAGATCCATCCGGGCTCCCGCCGCAACCACAATCGGAACGTCTTCGAGCGCTTCGGTTTCGACAAGGGCGCCGACATTCCAGGCCCCACCGACTACGTGGAAGCGTTGCGCCCGCTGCTCGCGGCGGTCGGCAACGATCCGACGGTGACGGTGATCCTCTTCACGCTGGACGAAACGAGCTATGGGCGCGAACTCGCCCCGCTCGCCGGCCATTATCCGGCGCTCCGGCTCGGCCCGCCCTGGTGGTTCTTCGACAGCCCGGAAGGGATGCGCCGCTTCCGCGAAGCGGTGACGGAAACCGCCGGCTTCTACAACACGGTCGGCTTCAACGACGACACGCGCGCTTTTCTGTCGATCCCCGCCCGCCACGACATGGCGCGGCGCGTCGACTGCGCCTTTCTTGCCCGCCTCGTCTGCGACGGAAGGCTGGACGAGGACGAGGCGCACGACCTCGCCCACGACCTCGCCTATCGTCTGGCGAAAGAAGCCTATCGACTTTGAACGGGACGCCGGCGCGTCGAAGCCGGCACGATCTGGGAGGATCACCACCATGCAGTTCACCCGCAGACGTTTCATGGGAACGACGGCAGCGGCCGCCGGCATGTCGCTCTTCGGCGGCAAGGCTTTCGCGGCGTTGGCCAAACCCGCCAGCCCGGTCACGATCACGGTGGCCGATGTCGCTGGCAACCTCGCGCTGACGCAGGCGGCGATGGAGCGCTACACGGCGGCGCGGCCGGAAATGGCAAGCCGCATCGCCTTCACCAAGGCCCCTGCGCCCGAGCTTCCCGGCAAGCTGCGCGCCCAGCAGGCGGCGGGCCGCGTCGATATCGACCTCGTCCTCACCGGCACGGACGCGCTTTCGGCCGGCCTCGACCAGGGTATCTGGACCGACCTTTCGCCCTACAAGGCCGATCTGCCGAATCTCGAAAGCATCTACATCCCGCAGGCCTTCAAGATGCAGGCAATGGCCAAGGAGCACGGCGTCGTCGTGTCCTATTATCCTTCCGGCCCGCTGATCGAATACATGCCCGACCGGGTGCCGACTCCGCCGAAGACCGCCGAGGAGCTTCTGGCCTGGACGAAAGCCAACAAGAACAAGTTCGTTTACGCCCGCCCCGCCAATTCGGGGCCGGGCCGCACCTTCCTGATGGGCCTTCCTTATCTCCTGAAGGATAGCGATCCGCGCGACCCCGAAAAGGGCTGGGACAAGACCTGGGCTTATCTGGAGGAACTGGGCCAGAACATCGAATACTATGCGTCCGGCACCACGCAGACCATGCGCGAGTTCGGCGAAGGCACGCGCGACATCGTCATCACCACCACGGGCTGGGACATCAATCCGCGCGTTCTCGGCACCGTGCCGGCGGAAGCCGAGGTCGGCACGCTCGCCGGTTTCCATTGGGTCACGGACGCCCATTACATGGTGGTGCCGAAGGGTGTTTCGGAAGAAAAGCTCGCCGTGCTTCTCGACCTCATGAACTTCATGCTGACCCCTGAGTCCCAGGCCTATGCCTACGACCAGGGCTATTTCTATCCGGGCCCCGCCGTGAAGGACGTGCCCTTGTCGATGGCGCCGGAAGAAAGCCGCGCGGCGATCGAGGAGTTCGGCCGTCCGCAATACGAGGAGTGGATCGCCAACAACCCGTTGGAAACCCCGCTCGCCGCCGACAAGCTGGTCGCGGCCTTCCGCATCTGGGACGAGCGGATCGGCGCCAAGAAGGGCTGAGCCGCTTCATCTTCCGGCGGCCGGTTCGTTTCGGCCGCCGCTCCACCTCCGCCGCGCTCGCCGCCGGCCTTTCCGTCTCGATCCGGAGCCTTCCCGAGATGAACGCTCATTCCCCGCAAGCTCGGACCGCCGGTCGCGCCAGCCTTCCCAAGGCCGGCGGCGGACGGCTGGAACTCGTCGATCTTCAGCGCGCTTTCGGTTCCTATCGCGCGCTGGCCGGCATCGACCTCACCGTCGAGCGCGGCGAGTTCATCGCGCTTCTGGGGCCGTCGGGCTGCGGCAAGTCCACGGCGCTGAACTGCATCGCCGGCCTTCTGCCGCTCACCGGCGGCGAGATCCGGCTCGACGGGCGCCCCATCCATGAACTCGCCCCCGAAGAGCGCGGCTTCGGCATGGTATTCCAGTCCTATGCGCTGTTTCCGCATATGACGATCCGCAAGAATGTCGGTTTCGGCCTCGCCATGCAGGGCGTACCGCGCGCCGAGGCCGAAGGGCGCATCGACGCCGCGCTCGATCTCGTGCGCCTGCGCTCGCAAGGCGACAAGCTGCCCGGCCAGTTGTCGGGCGGCCAGCAGCAGCGCGTCGCCATCGCGCGGGCCATCGTGATCCGCCCGCCGCTCGTTCTGATGGACGAGCCCTTGTCCAATCTCGACGCCAAGCTGCGCCTTGAAATGCGCGCCGAAATCCGCGCGATCCACGAGGCAATCGGCTCCACCACCATCTATGTCACGCACGACCAGGACGAGGCCCTGTCGCTCGCCGACCGCATCGTCGTGATGTCGAACGGCCTGATCCGGCAGGTCGGCACGCCGGAAGACCTCTACGAGCGCCCGAACCATGTGGATGTCGCCGATTTCATGGGCTTCCGCACGCGGATCGGGGCGCGCGTTCTCGACGATCGGGGAACCGTCGAGGCCGCCGGCGGTCACTTGGCGCTGCCGGGAGCCGTCGGCCACAAGCCCGGCACGGCGGTCTCCATCTCGGTGCGGCCGGAGGATCTCGTCGCATCGCCTTCCGGCGGCGAAGGCATCCCGGCCACCGTGCGCTCGATCGAATATCGCGGCCGCGCCTGGTTCGGCTCGGCGACGCTGGCCGACGGCACCGTGGCCTATTTCCGCGCCGACACGTCCCTGCCGGCGGGACAGGAAGCGACCTTGCGCGTCGACCCGGCGCGCACCCTCGTCTTCGAGGGCGCGGGCCAATGAGCGACCTCGCCCTCTCCGCCGCGCCGCGCGCGATGCGCCGGCCCTCGCTGCGCACGCGTCTTGCGGCGCGAGGCTTCGACGGCACGACGCTTCTGATCCTGCCGGGGCTCGTCGCCGTCCTGGCCTTGTTCGTCTACCCGTTCCTTTATGGCGTCGTGGACTCGATCACGCCGGCGACGGGCGCGTGGTACGAGAACTATCGCCGCTTCTTTTCAGACCCGTTTCTCTACAACACGATCTTCGCCACGCTCTGGCTCGCTTTGCCGGTGACGATCGTCAACCTCGCGCTCGCCGTTCCGATCGCCTTCCGCGTGAGGCTGATGCGGCGCCAGCGCCTTCTGACGACCCTCCTCGTCCTGCCGATCACGCTCGGCACGGTGCTCGTCGCCGAAGGGCTTCTGAACTTCCTCGGGCCTCGCGGCTGGTTCAACCAGGCGCTCGTCTTCATCGGCCTGATCGAGACGCCTCTGCGCCTCACCAACAACTACTGGGGCGTCTTCGCTTCGCTTCTTATCACCGGCTTTCCCTTCGCGTTTCTCCTGACGCTGTCCTATGTCAGCGGCATCGATCCGGCGATCGAACATGCGGCCGCGACGCTCGGCGCCGATGCGAGGCGGCGGTTCACTCGCATCTTCCTGCCGCTTCTGGTTCCCGGCCTCGCCGTCACCTTCTGCCTCGCCTTCGTGCAGGCCTTTGCGGTGTTTCCGTCGGCCGTGCTTCTCGGCGCGCCGGCCGGCCCGACGCGCGTCATCTCGATCGCCGCCTATTCGGCCGCCTTCGAGGAATACAACCACTCGCTCGGCTCGGCGATCGCCATCATCATGGGCGTCGTCCAGCTCGCCGTCGTTCTGGCGGTGCTCGGCCTTCGCGGCCTGTTCTATCGCGGCCCGGCCGGCGGCACGAAGGGGTGAGAGTCCTTCCGGAGGTTCGGCGGCGGAGGGCCGTTGAGAGATTTTTTGGCGCTCGCGAGGCGCCAAACGCAGTCGATGCCGGCGGCATCGGCGAGGATTGGCAACGACGCGACGACGGAAAAGCTCCAATGGACCGACCCGCCCGAACCTTCGGAAGGACTCTTCCAACATGATCCGCGACCGTGGCATCGGCTCGAAACTCTGGCGCGCCGCCGTTTGGGGCGTCACCATCCTCTTCGTCCTCAACCTTCTCGGCGTCATCGCCGCGGTGGTGACGAACTCGCTGGCGACGCGCTGGCTCGGCACGGTGCTGCCGCTCGCCTGGACGACGCGCTGGTACTTCGCCGCCTGGCGCGAGTTCCAGTTGACCGAAGTCCTCATCACCACCTTCCAGATCGTGTTCCTCGTCACGCTCCTGTCGGGCCTCATCGGCATCACCACGGCCTATGCGCTGGCGCGGCGCGATTTTCCGGGCAAGCGCTTCGCGATCCTCCTGTTTCTTCTGCCGCTCCTCGTGCCGCCCCTCACCTACGGCATTCCGCTGGCGACCCTGCTTTATCAGGTCGGGCTCGGCGGCTCCTTCTCCGGGGTCGTCATCATCAACCTCGTGCCCTCGATACCCTTCGTGGTTCTGGTGATGATCCCCTTCATCGAGCAGATCGATCCGCGCGTGGAAGCCGCCGCGCGCGTCTTCGGGGCGGGCACCACCAGCCTCTTCACGCGCATCCTTCTGCCGCTTCTTCTTCCCGGCATGCTCGCGGCGCTGCTTCTCGTGCTGGTTCGCACCATCGCCATGTTCGAGCTGACATTCCTTGTCGCCGGCCCCACCAGCCAGACGCTTGTCGTGTCGCTCTACTACGCCGTCTTCGCGTCCGGCGTGCGCGCTTCGCAGTCGATCGACGCGATGGCCGTGGTCTACATGGTGACGACCCTGTTCTGGCTCGTTCTGGCGCTTCGCTTCGTCAACCCGACGCAGATCGTGGCGCGGGCCAAGCAATCCCAGCCGGCGCATTGAGGCTTTCCGCATGACACGCCTGTCCGACGCCACGCTTTCCGAGCTTTCCCCAGAGGTGGAGCGCCCCGGCTACCGGCGCGCGGAGGCGCGGATCGGCATCGTCCATCTCGGCCTCGGCGCTTTTCACCGGGCGCATCAGGCCGTCTACACGGAGGATGTCCTTTCGAAGGGCGACCTGTCCTGGGGCATCTCCGGCGTATCCTTGCGAAGCCCCGACACGCGCGACGCGCTGGAGCCGCAGGACGGGCTTTATACGCTGAGCATTCGCGACGGCTCGGGCGACCGCTTCCGGGCGATCGGCTCGATCCTCGAATGCCTCGTCGCGCCGCAAGACCCGGAAGCCGTGCTTGCCCGCATGAGCGCGGCGGACACGCGCATCATCTCCCTCACCGTCACCGAGAAGGGCTATTGCCACCATCCGGCGACGGGCGAACTCGACGAGGCGCATCCCGACATCCGGCACGATCTCGGCCAGCCGAACCGTCCGAAAAGCGCGGTCGGCTTCCTCGTGGAAGCGCTGGCGCGACGCCGCGAGAAGGGCGTTCCCCCCTTCACCGTTCTGTCCTGCGACAACCTGCCGGCCAACGGCCGAACCGTCCAACGCGTCGTGGCGCGCTTTGCCGCTTTGCGCGATCCAGCGCTCGGGCGCCTCATTGAGGAAGAGGTTTCCTTTCCGTCCACCATGGTCGACCGCATCGTGCCGGCGACCACGGATGCCGACCGCGCGCTCGTGGCAAAGGCTCTCCGAATGGAGGATGCATGGCCGGTGATGGCCGAGCCCTTCACGCAATGGGTGATCGAGGACCGTTTTCCCGGCGGGCGGCCCGATTGGAATGCCACCTTCGTGGAGGATGTCGAGCCGTTCGAGCTGATGAAGCTGCGCCTTCTGAACGGCTCGCATTCGACGCTCGCCTATCTCGGCTATCTCGCGGGCCATGAGACGGTGGCCGACGCGATGGGCGCGCCCGGCTTCGAGGCCCTGCTGCGCGGCCTGATGCGGGACGAGGCTTCTCCGACGCTCGCTCCCCTGCCCGGCTTCGACCTTTCCGCTTATCGCGACCAGCTTCTCGCGCGCTTCCGCAACCCGGCGCTCCGGCACCGCACTTGGCAGATCGCCATGGACGGCTCGCAGAAGCTGCCGCAGCGCCTCCTTGGCACCATCCGCGACCGCTTGGCCGCGAACCAGCCCTTCGATCGCTTGGCGCTCGGCGTCGCGGCCTGGATGGTCTATGTGCGAGGCGTCGATGAAAAGGGGAACGCGATCGACGTGCGCGACCCCTTGGCCAAGGATCTCGCCGAGGCGACGAACGGGTGCACCACACCGACCGAACTCCTCGACGCATGCCTCCGCTTCGAGACGGTCTTCGGCCGCGACCTGCCATTGTCGCAACCGTTCCGCGCGGCGGTGGAGCGGGGGCTGGAACAGCTTCTGGCGCAAGGGGCGGCCCAAACGGTCGCCCGGTTCCCGGAAGGCTGAAAACGTCGGATCAAGGAGCGGCTGGCCGTTCGCCTTCGATCAGGCCTCGCTGCCCGGCGATCTCCTTTGCCAGAAAGTCGAGCAGCATCCTGATCCGGGGCGTGCGGCGAAGGTCGGCATGGGTCAGGAACCAGAGATCGGCGGCAAAGGCTGGTTCCGGCGCGCCGAGCCGTTCGAGGCCCGGCCGCTTGTCGCCGATGAAGCAGGGCAGATGGCCGAGACCGAGGCCCGCTTCAACCGCCTCGCCAAGACCCAGCACAGAGTTGACGCGATAAGCGGGGCCGTTCGGCCCGGCATGACCGAGCGCGTGCTTGACGACCTGCATGGAGCCGAGGCTCTCGCCAAGCGCCACCCAGTTCTGGCCTTCGATGTTCGTTTCCCCTCGCCGTCCGTAGAGCGCCCAGGCGATGCGCGCGACCTTGCGTCCGACCAGCGTGTCGGGCGGCTGATCGGTGGCGCGGATCGCGATATCGGCGTCCCGCCGCGACAGGTTGGTGGCCGGATTGCCGATCACGACATCCAGCCGGATGCGCGGGCATGCCTTCTGGAACTCGGCGAAGATCGGCGTCAGGAGGTGGATCAGAAGCGAGTCGTTGGTCGCCACGCGCACCTCGCCTTCGGGCTCGGGTTCGCGGCCGGCGCATTCCAGCGCCACGCGGTCGATGTCCTCGCCGATCCGCCTGGCCAGCGAGATCACGGCGTCGCCCGCCCCCGTCACGGCGAGTTTGGCGCGGTCGCGCTCGAATAAAGCGAAGCCGAGCACTTCCTCGATCTGGCGAAGCCGGCGGAAGACGGTGGAATGGTTGATCCCCAGACGTTCCGCCGCCAGCGGCAGCGAGGCGGCGTCCGCGACGGCGCGCAGGAGACGGAAGTCGTCCCAGCTCAGCTTGTCGAATGGGGTCGCCACGTCGCTCTCCTGCGCGTCGGATCATTGCGCGCCGTCGCAATCGTCGCGTTGCATTAATGCAATACCAATAGCTCTTACGGCAACAGGATATTGCACTTAACTTGGTGGTCGAACGGCATTGGTTCTCGAAACGAAGGAGCATCGCCATGACCGCCGCAACCCACCACGGCATTCACCACGTCACCGCCATCTCGGGGCCAGCCGGCCGCAATGCGCGCTTCTACACGCAGGTGCTGGGGCTGCGGCTGGTGAAGAAGACCGTCAATTTCGACGATCCGGGCACCTACCACCTTTACTACGGCGACTCGGCGGGCATGCCCGGCACGATCCTGACCTTCTTCCCCTACGAGCATGCCGCACCGGGACGGCTCGGCGTCGGGGAAACGCAGGAAACCGTGTTCCGTGTGCCGGAAGGCTCGATCGGCTGGTGGACGCAGCGCCTCATCGAAAAGGGCGTCGCCTTCGAGCCGATCATCAAGCGGTTCGGTGAAACCGTGCTGGCCTTCAAGGACCCGGACGGCATGCGTCTGGCGCTCGTCGCCGTTCCCGGCGCGGATGCGGAGGAAGCGTGGAGCACCGGCGAAATCCCGGCCGACCATGCGATCCGGGGCTTCCATTCGGTCAGCCTCCTTCTGGAGGAAGCCGGCCCAACGGGCGCGATCCTGACCGACGTCTTCGGCTTTCGCGAGATCGGCTCGGAAGGCTCCACCACGCGCTTCGCGGTGGACGGCGCGACGGTCGGCGGGGTGGTCGACATCCGGGCGGTCGGCGGGTTCCTCAGGCCTCGTCCGGGCGCGGGCTCGGTGCATCACATCGCCTTCCGCGCCAAGGACGACGCCGAACAGGAGGCCATGGTGAAGCGGCTTGTCGAGAACCACGGGCTCGCCGCCACGGAACAGAAGGACCGGAACTACTTCCGCTCGGTCTATTTCCGCGAGCCGGGTCACGTCCTGTTCGAGATCGCCACCGACGCGCCGGGCTTTGCGGTGGACGAGCCGGCGGCCGAGCTCGGCGCCTCCTTGAAGCTGCCGGCCGTGTTGGAAGAACACCGGGCGGAGATCGAGGCGGTTCTGCCGGCGATCGAAACGCCGGCGGCCGCTGCCTGAACGGCGAACGAAAAAAGGAAGCGGCCGAGGTGGCCGCTTCCATCCACCCATCCCTTCGCCAGGAGTTGCCGCAATGAGCCTCCACACCCTTTCGCATGTGCATCGCTTCGTGCCCGGCACCGAGCCGGCGCGGCCGCCGCTTCTTCTCCTGCACGGCACGGGCGGCGACGAGAACGACCTTCTGCCGCTTGGGCAGGCCATATTGCCCGGCGCGGCGCTTTTGTCGCCGCGCGGCCCCGTTCTGGAAAACGGCATGCCACGCTTCTTTCGGCGTTTGGCGGAAGGTGTCTTCGACCAATCGGATGTCCGCCAACGCGCGAACGAGCTTGCCGATTTCGTCACCGAGGCGCGCAAGCGCTACGATCTTGCCGCGCCGGTCGCCGTCGGCTTCTCGAACGGAGCGAACATCGCGGCTGCCCTCCTGATGCTTCGGCCCGGAACGCTCGCCGGCGCCGTGCTGATCCGGCCCATGGTGCCGCTGGCCGAGATGCCGGCGGTGGACCTTCGGGGCTTGCCGATCCTGATGCTGTCTGGCGCCATGGACCCCATCGCCCGGCCGGACGAGGCACGCCGCCTCGCCCATGCCTTCATTGAGCGTGGCGCGGGTTTGGAACATCGCGTCCTGCCGGCCAGCCACGGCTTGTCGCAAGGCGACGTGACGATCGCCAAGGACTGGCTCGCCCGATCGGCATCGCCGGCAGAACTGTTGGCAAATAGAGTTTAAAGTCCGCCCGCCGGATCGAAAACGGTTCCGGCGGGCGGGGTGAACCATTCCGCACCGCTTTCCGTCACATGCACATGGTCCTCCAGCCGGATGCCGAAGCGGCCGGGAACGACGATCATCGGCTCCACGGAGAAGCACATTCCCGGCTGCAAGGGCGTGTCGTTGCCCCGCACGACGAAGGGCGGCTCGTGGATTTCGAGCCCGATGCCGTGGCCGGCGCGATGCGGCAAGCCCGGCAGGCAGTAGTCGGGTCCGAGCCCATGGGCCGCCATCACCTTTCGCGCCGCCTCGTCGAGACCCGAGCAAGGCGCGCCCGGACGCGCGGCGGCG
Organism: Aureimonas psammosilenae; assembly: GCF_009176975.1. GTDB lineage: Bacteria > Pseudomonadota > Alphaproteobacteria > Rhizobiales > Rhizobiaceae > Plantimonas > Plantimonas psammosilenae. Next base: position 17,714 of record NZ_WEZG01000009.1, on the reverse strand, counting down.
AAGACCGCTTCCTGCGCCTCACTCTCGATCGCCCAGATGCGCTTCACCTCGGCCGGCGGCTCGTCGATCGCGTAGGTGCGCGTCAGGTCGGAATGATAGCCGTCGAGCCGGCAGCCGGTATCCACGAGAACGAGGTCGCCGTCTCCAAGAACCTGATCGCCCTCCGCGCCGTGCGGCAGGGCCGTGGCCGCACCGAAGGACACGATGGCGAAGGTCGAGCCGTTGTCGGCCCCGAGCCGCCGGTGCTCGGCATCGATCAGGGCGACGATCTCCGACGCCTTCACGCCGGGGCGCATGGCTTGGCGGGCACGGGCCTGCACCTCCAGCGTGATGCCCATCGCATGGCGGATCAGCGCGATTTCGGATGCCGACTTGTGGATGCGCAAGGACGAGACGAGCGGCCCGCCGTCCGTGAGGCGTTCCCGCCCGAAGGCCCGCACCAGACGGTGGTAGAAGAACAAGGGCAGTTGCTCGTCGAGAGCCAGAAGGCCGCTGCCCCCCAGAAGCCTGGCGACGAGTTCGGCGGGATCTTCCTCCTCCTGCCAAAGCGCAAGATCGCCGGGCAGGCGCGGCAGCGTTTCCACCCGCGAGCCCTCGAAGCCGGGCGCGATGAAGACCAGCCGGTCGCGCGTGACGAGCGCGCCGCAGAAACGCTCGCTCGGATGCCAGACGAGGCCGGTGAAATAGCGCAGGCTTTCCGTCGAGCCGAGAAGAAGACCGGCGAAACCCGCGGTTTCCATCCCGGCGCGAAGACGCGACAGGCGCTGCATTCGCTCAGGCTCCCCGATCGGCGGAACGGGATGAGGCCAGGATCGGGCTGCGGACATGGAGTTCCCCCTTTGCGGTCGGGCGACGTCATGCATCCGCATCGGGCCGAAGCCAAGCGCCGATAAACAACGGGGCGGAATGCTGCCGCCCCGTTTCACTCAAAGCCTTCTTTCAGGCCGATGCCGCGATGGCGATTTCTGTATCCTTGCGCAGGCGCTCCGGCCGGCCGACGAGGTAGCCCTGCACGGCATCGCAGCCGATGGAGCGCAGAAAGGCGAGCTGCCCTTCGGTCTCGACGCCTTCCGCCAGGATCGCGATCTCGAGTTCGCGCGCGATATGCGTGATGCCGCGCAGAACGGCGGCGGAATGGCGGTCCGTTTCCGCCGTCATCACGAAGCTCCTGTCCACCTTGATGCGGTCGAAGGGCAGGTCCCGAAGATGGGCGAGCGAGGAATAGCCCGTGCCGAAATCGTCCATCGCGATCTTCACGCCGAGTGCGCGCATGTTGGCGAGCGCATGGGCGATCTGCTGCCCGTCCTCGACGATCGCCGTTTCGGTCAGCTCGATTTCCAGGCGCTTGGCGGGAAGCCCGCTTTGGACGAGCGCGCCCGTGAGGTGGGACAGGAGGAGGGGCGAGCGGAACTGCACCGCCGAAACGTTCACGGCGACATAAAGCCCGTTGTCCCATGTCGCGGCCTCGCGGCAGGCTTCTTCGAGCACCCAGCGCCCGATCTCGACGATCTGCCCGGTTTCCTCCGCGATGGGGATGAACTCGGCCGGCGACACGAGACCACGCACCGGATGCTCCCAGCGGATCAGCGCCTCGTAGCCGATGACCCGGTCTTCCCCGAGGGCGAGCACGGGCTGGTAGACCAGATAGAACTCGCCGCGCGACACGGCGGTCCGCATGTCGACCTCAATGGTCTGGCGCTGCATCACGGCTTCCAGCATGCCGGGCTTGTAGCAGGACGCGCGGCCGCGACCGTTGCGCTTGGATTCGTAGAGCGCGACGTCGGAACGCTGCATCAGTTCGGTGGTGTCGCGCGCATCGTCCGTGCAGCACATGCCGATGCTGCACCCGACGCCGACATTGATCCCGTCGATCCTGAAGGCGCGCGAAACGGCTTCGACGATGCGGTCCGCGATGGCCATCGACAGGTCCATGTCGCCGTAGACCAGAACCGCCAGTTCGTCGCCGCCGAGACGCGCCGCGAAGCCGTCCGGCCCGACGATCGTCCTGATGCGGTCGGCGACCTGTACCAGAAGCTTGTCGCCGACGCCGTGCCCATGGCTGTCGTTGACCGCCTTGAAGCGATCGAGATCGAGAAGCAGCAGCTTGAAGCGCTGCTTGGGATGGAAATCCTCTTCCATCCTTTGCTGAAGCGCGCGGCGATTGGGAAGCTTGGTCAGGGGATCGATGAAGGCCAGTTCCTCGATACGGCGCTGCGCCTGCCGGTCCTTCGTCACGTCGTCGAAGGTCAGAACCACGCCGTCGTCCACGAGGCAGGAATTGACCTCGAGTATCCGCCCGTCGGAGGTGGAATATTCGTCGGTCTCGCCGTCATCCATGGTCACCCAATGGTCGAAGCGCGCGCCGACAAGCGCCCGGCGGTCCTGCGACCAAGCCATGGATTGCGCGATGGCGCCGAGGAGATCCTCCCGGCTTTGGCCGACCGAAAGCGCTTCCTCGGACAGGTTGCACATTTCCAGGAAACGGCGGTTGAACAAGCCGAGCCGGCCTTCGGCATCGAAGAAGATCAGGCCGTTCGACATGTTGTCGAGGGAGGTTCTCAGGATGGCCGAATGGGCGCGCTCCTGCGCCTCGAAACGTTTGGCCGTCAAAATGGTGGCGAAGGCGCCGAGAAACAGGACGGCCGCGCCGACGCCCGTGAAGACGCTGAGAACGACGTTCTGCCCCGTCCTGATGCCCGCCTGCTCCTGAAGGGTGAGAACCGTGCCGGCGATGGCGGTGAAATGCATGCCGCAGACGCCGATCGTGAACAAGGCGCAGGTCGCAAGGCGCGAGCGCGCGAAGACCGACACGCCGCGCGCCGCGCTCAAGGCGCAGATGCCGATCGCGAAGGCAAGAAGAGCGGCGGTGGGAGAATTGGTCTGCAGACAGCCTTCCACCGCCCGCATCCCGCTGTAATGCATCGCGCCGATGCCGAAGCCGCTGAGCGCGCCCAGCGCCGCGCGCCGGCGCCAGGACACCACCGGAGCCGAAAGCGCCAGCGGCACGCCGACGATCAGGATCGCGATCAAGGCCGACGCGGCTGTCTCCTCGCCGTCATAGCCGAGCAGGAGATCGGGCCGGTAGCCGAGCATGGCGATGAAATGCGTCGTCCAAACGCCGAGGCCCGCCACCAGCGCCGTTCCCGCCATCCAATACCGACGGTAAGCCGGCTTGACGTTTCTGGATGCTTTGAGAAGCGCGGCCAGCAACCAGCCCGCCACGACGCAGATCGTCAGCGCCGTCAGCACGAAACCGAGCGAATGCGAGGCAGCAAATTGCGGGAGAATGCTTGTCATGCGCCGGTTGTTGCGCAGCAGAGTTCACCAACCTCGCAAGAAGATTAGTGAACGAAATGCTCCACGCAGTATTCGGCGCAGTTATTCAAGAGATGGCTACAGACCGGGACGACAGACCACCCTCTTGAGTTGTTTGCCTTATCCGATGTCGGCGAGCCTGATGATCGGGCTTTGTTGGTTGTGTTCATACAAGGGGTAGAGATGGGGATGCGAACGCCCGGCCGGCTCTCCAGGAGGAGATTATTTTTCATCAAGTCTACAAACTAGATATATATACCTGTTTGCTCAGAGGCCATTCCAGCATCCTTTCTTTAGATCGCCGTACCGGGCGATGACGGTTGAAGAAGGGGGAATTGGAAATGACGAAAGCGAAGATGCTGTTGGCGGCGATCGCCGGTTCGGTGGCGCTGATGGGCGCAGCTCACGCTGCCGACAAACACGTCACGGTCGCCTACCAGACCGACGCCCTGCCCTCCTCCGTCGCCATCGCCAACGGCGAGTTCGCCCGAGCGACCGGCTACGAGATCGATTTTCGCAAGTTCGATTCCGGCGCCGAGATCTTCGCCGCCATCGCGTCGGGCGATGTGCAGGTCGGCTATGTCGGGTCGAGCCCGTTTGCCGCTGCGACCTCGCGCGGCCTCGACGTGAAGGCTTTCCAGCTCGCGTCCATTTCCGGCACCGACGAAGCGCTGGTGGCCCGCAACGGCTCCGGCATCGAATCCTTGAACGATCTGAAGGGCAAGAAGCTCGCGGCCGCCCCCGTTTCCACCGACCATTACCAGCTTCTGGCGCTCATCAAGAGCCTCGGCCTCAGCGAAAAGGATGTCGAGGTCTTCGCCATTCCGCAGCCCGAGATCGTCGCTGCCTTCAACCGGGGCGACATCGATGGCGGCTTCGTGTGGGACCCGGCTCTGACGGAACTCAAGAAGACCGGCAAGACGCTCATCACCTCGAAAGAAGTGGCCGAACGCGGCTCTCCCACCTTCTCGGCCTGGGTCGCGGCAGGCAGCTTCGCGTCCGAGCATCCCGACTTCCTGAAGAGCTTCGCGGGCGTCGTGAACAAGGAATACGCGTCCTTCGCGGCCGATCCGGCGGCTTGGGGACCCGACAGCGAAAATGCCAAGGTGCTGGCAAAATTCATCGGCGGGAGCCCTGAGCAGCAAGCGGCGGCCCTGAAGAACCTGAACCTCCTGAAGCCGGCCGATCAAGCGTCGGCCGCCTGGCTCGGCGGCGGCGAGCAGTCGGGCGCGGCCAAGATCCTGAAGGACACCGCGCAGTTCCTGAAGGACCAGGGCAAGGTTTCGCGCGTCCTCGACAGCTACGCCGCCTTTGTCACGCCCGACGCGGTCGCCGCCGTCACCAACTGATCGGTCGAGATCGCGGAACGCCGTGCCGCCTTTTCTTGAAGGCGGCACGGCGATCACGCGCGGAGGCAAAGCTTTCCATGCTGAAAGTCGACGATGTCAGCATTCATTTCGCCGGCCGCGACGGCCGCGCCGTTCATGCGCTGGACCACGTGTCGCTGGAGATACCCGACAAGGGCTTCCTCGTGGCGCTCGGCACGTCCGGCTGCGGCAAGTCCAGCCTTCTCAACGCCATTGCCGGCTTCCTTCCCGTGTCCGACGGCGCGATCACGCTGAACGGGCGGCCGATCACGGGGCCCGGACGCGACCGGGGCGTCGTGTTCCAGAAGGACACGCTGCTTCCCTGGAAGAGCGTCGCCGACAACGTGGCGCTCGGGCTGAAATTCGCCGGCGTCGCGCGCGCCGAGCGCCGGACGCGGGCCGAAGAGCTTCTCGCCCTCGTCGGTCTTGAGGATTTCGGCCGCGCTTACCCGTATGAGCTTTCCGGCGGCATGCGCCAGCGCGTCGGCATCGCGCGGGCGCTCGCCACCGATCCCGATGTTCTCCTGATGGACGAGCCCTTCGGCGCGCTGGACAGCCTGACGCGCGAGAACATGCAGGAGCTTCTGGTGCGCGTCTGGGACAGGACGGGCAAGCGCATCTTCTTCATCACCCATTCCATCGACGAGGCGCTTCTGCTCGGCACCGAGGTCGTGGTGATGTCGCCGAGGCCGGGCCGGATCGTCGCCCGCTTCGACCTCGACTACGTTCGCGATTTCGCGCGCGACGGCGACACCCACGCGATCAAGTCGCGGGCCGATTTCAGCGCGCTCGGTGAAGAGATCCGCGCCATCATCCACCGCTCGGACCTCAGGAGTCTTGCGGCATGACCGACATCGCCCGACAGGACCTCGCCGCGCTCGGACTGAGCGACGCGACCGAACCCGCAGCCGCCCCGCCCCCGCGCCTCGTCAGGATGCACGGCTTCGGCTCGGAAAACCGCTCCACCAAGCTCATCAGCCTCGCGACGGCCGTCGCGCTTCTGGCCTTGTGGTGGGCGGTCTCGCATTTCGGCTGGGTGTCGCCGCTCTTTCTGCCGAGCCCGGAGGAAGTGGCGACGCAGGTCGTCCTCATTGCCCAGGACGGCTATGCCGGCGCTTCGCTGTGGGAACACGTTTCGGCGAGCCTCACCCGCATCCTGTCGGCAGCGCTGATCGCCGCCTCGCTCGGCATTCCGATCGGCCTGCTGATGGGCCTGAACCGCTGGGCGAAGGGCATCTTCGACGTGCCGATCGAGTTCTACTGGCCGCTGCCGCCGCTCGCCTATCTGCCGCTGATGATCATCTGGCTCGGCATCGGCGAAACCTCCAAGATCACGCTTCTGGTGCTCGCCATGTTCGCGCCGGTCTGCTTGTCGGCGCAGGCCGGCGTGCGCTCGCTGCCGGTGGAGCGGGTGAACGGCGCCTTGACGCTCGGGGCCAGCCGCCGCCAACTCTTCTTCGATGTGGTCCTGCCCTCCGCCCTGCCGGAAATCCTCACCGGCATCCGCATCGCGCTCGGCGTCGGCTGGTCGACGCTGGTGGCGGCCGAGCTCATCGCCGCCAATCGCGGCATCGGCTACATGGTGATGTCGGCCTCGCATTTCCTGGCGACCGACGTCGTCTTCGTCGGCATCGGCATCATCGCCGCGCTCGCCTTTTCCTTCACGCTTCTGATGCGGTTCGCGGAAAGGAAGCTCGTTCCCTGGCGGGGCAGGAGCTGAGCCCTCAAAGGCTCAGCGGCGAGGCGTAGCCCGTCAGTTCCAGATAACCGCGTCCGCCCGTGGTTTTGACCGCGCCTTCCCAGTAAACGGGAAGGCCGCTGCCCCGCCCGTCGAGTTCCTGCGCGTCGAAAAGCGGCTCCAGCGGAAACTCCCGCACTCCTTCGGGAAGCGAAACGCTCAAGACCTGCGCGACGGGATATTCGGCCTGCGTATCGGGCGAGCGCCAGCGCCGCGTCGCGGTGAAGCGCACATCCTGCGGCGAGAGCTGCGTGATCGTTCCGTCCGGCCGCCGAAGCGAGCCGCCGGCCCAGATCGTCTCGTCGTTCTTTCCCCTGATGCGAAAGGCCATCAGCGCGCCGCCGTCGTCGAGATTGAGGCCCGTCCAGTCCCACCCTTGCGCGTCCGGCACGAGGTAGTTCGAGGACCATTCGCGATCGAGCCACGCCTCGCCGGAAACGCTCGTCGCCTTGCCATTTCGCGTCACGGTGCCGGACACGCGCAGATGCGGCATCGAGTAATAATGGCTGGCATCCGCCGCGTCCGGCCCTTTCTGGCTATAGCCCCCGACCCCTTGCAGGAACGGCTCCTGCGTCGGCGCGAAACCGAGGTCGAGGGTGAAGTCCGGGGCCGAAACGCGCGTCGTGAAACGGTTGTCCGCTTCGCGCCGGAAGAACCAGTCCTCGATGGTGACGGCCGCATCCTCCGTTGCAGCCTCCGCGATGCCGAAGCCGGCGCGCGCCGCCTTTTCGCCGTGGAGGAGCCGGCCGACTTGCGGGTCCGACAGGCCGGCATGGGCAAACAGAATCTGGCTCGGGGCAAAGCGGCTCGGATTGGCCGGGTCAATATCGGGCCGGGTGCGAAAGAAGGTCACCTGGAAGCCGAGATCGCGCCCGTCCTCAGTCTTCAGCCAGCCGGTCGCGTACCACCATTCGGTGCGGAAATCGGGATGTGCGCCGTGGTCAGCCGGGAAGCTCAAGGGAACGCCCGGTTTCACCGTCGGATAGGTGATCCCGGCCGCGAGCGCCGGCAGCGCGCCGAGGCATAAAAGGAGGAGCGCGAGGAATCGACGCATCACCAATCCTCCCTGACTGCCAGAACCGCGTCCTTGGCCACCGCCCGCCGGCCCGCCAGAACCGCCGTCAAGGCCGCCGCCGCGACAAGCGCGGCGGTGACGCCAAGGATGGTGCCAAAGGGAATGCGCGTCGACATCGTCCAGTTGAAGCTTTGCGGGTTGATGACATGAATCAGCACTTGGGCGAGAACCAGTCCGAGAAGGACGCCCGCGACGGCCCCGACCACGCCGAGAAGCGCGCCTTCCAGCCCGAGCATGGCGAGGATCTGGCGCTTCTCGACGCCGAGATGCCGCAGCATGCCGAATTCGCGCGAGCGCGCGATGGTCTGCGAGGACATGGTGGCCGCGACGCCCGCCAGCCCGACGAGGATCGCCACCGCTTCCAGAAGATAGGTGACGGCGAAGGAGCGGTCGAAAAGGTCGAGCGCGTAGCGCCGCAGCGTCGCCGGCTGTTCCAGGGAAACCGAATTGCGAAGTTCCGGCGGAAGAGCGGCGGCGAGCGCGCGCCCCGCCCCTTCCACATCCGTGCCGGGCACGAGCATCACGGCCGCCTCGTCGCGGGCGGCGTCGCCGGTAAGGCGCGCGTAATCGGCAGTGCGGATGACAGTCGCGCCCGCCTGCCGGGCATAATCGCGCCAGACACCGGCGACCGTGAAGGGCTGGCTTCCTCCGATCGGCAGCGTGATCCGGTCGCCGACCGTCCAACCGTAAAGCCGCTCGGCGGGCTCGGACACCCAGACCGGCAGGGCATCAGCCGGTAAGGGGCCGTCGGCGCGGCGGATCAGCACCAGCGAATCTTCCGGGGCCTTGCCCGCAAAGTCGCGGGCGATGAGAACCACCGGCGGGCGATCGGGCGCGAGCGTCAAGGAAATCTGCCGGCTGAAGGAGATCGCGGACACGCCCGGCACCGCGCGCAAGCTGTCTTGCGTCGCCGGATCGAAGGCACCCCCGCCCTCGGCGCGAAGGTAGAGATCGGCGGACAGGACCTCCACCAGCCATTCGTCCACGGCGCTTCGAAAGCTCGTCACCATGGTTGCCATGGCGATCATCAGGGCGGTGGAAGCGACGATGCCGCACAATGCCGTCGCGGCCTGCGCCGGCGCGCCGTGAACGTGGCGCGTGGCGAGAAGCGCCGGCACTTGGGTCGCCGGGCGCGCCGCCAGCGGCTTCAGGAGGCGGCGGGCGAGCCAGGGCACGCCCGCGACGCCGCCGGCCAGAAGCAGCGCCATGCCGGCAAAGCCCAGCACCGGCAGTCCGGCGAGCGGCGGCATCAAGGCAGCGAGGATGCCGGCGAGGAGAAGAAGGAGCGCCGGCTTCCAGGGCACCGGTTGGCGCGGATCGACGACGTCGCCGCTGTTCTTCAAGGCCGCGGCAGGTGCGGCCTTCGACGCCGCCCGCGCCGGCAGGATGGAGCCGAGCATCGCCGCCGCGACGCCGAGCCCGAAGAAGCTTGCGGCGGCGAGCGGCTGGAGATGCACGGAAGCGACTCGGCCCGAAAAATAGCCCGCACCGAGATCGCCGCCGAAAAGATCGAGAACGAGGCTCGCCAGACCATAACCGAACAGGAGGCCGAGGCCCGAGCCGAGAATGCCGATGGCGAACCCTTCCGCCGCCACGAGGGCGACGATGCCGCCGCGCGGCAGGCCGAGCGTGCGCACCAGCGCGAAGGCGCGAAGCCGGCGCGCGACGGACAGGGACTGGGCCGAGAACACGAGAAACGCGCCCGTCAGCAGCGCCACCAGCGCCAGCATGTCGAGATTGACGCGATAAGCGCGCGACAGGGCGCTGCCTTGCGCGAGTTCGGTCTGCGCGTCGCCGATGAGCGCTTGCGTTCCCACCACTTGCCTCAACGCCGCTTCCGCCACCGCGCGGTCGGAAACTTTCAGGTCCAGCCGGTCGAGCCGGCCGAGCCGGTCGAAGCGCCATTGCGCGTCGGCGATATCCACCGTGCCGATCGACTGGCCTTCAGGAACGCCGGACAGGACGCCGACCACCGTGAAGGGCGCCGTTCGCCCGTTGGCGGACAGGGTCAACGTGTCGCCGACCGCCGCGCCCGTCGCCGCCAGCGCCGAGCGCGACAGATAAAGGGCGTCGCCCTGAAACACTGAAGTCTCGCCGGCATCGGGGCCGATGGCGCGCCGGCCAATGAGGCTCGGCGACACGGCGGCGGCACGGATGACGTCGAGGCCGAGAAGCGTGAACCGGGCATTGCCCGCGCTCGCGTCCAGGCTGACGACGGGGCTGGCATTGGCAACGCCGGGGCTTCGGAGAACGTTTGGGTACAGCGCCTCATCCAGCCCGAGCGCGCTCGGGGCGCGCACCGACAGGTCGGCCGCGCCGTTGACGCTGCGCACCGCCGTATCGAACGAGGCGAGCGCCGAGCCGTTGACGAGGTGAACCGCAAAGCCGAGCGCGACGCCGACGGCGATGGCGACGACAGTGGCGAGAAAGCGGGGCCAATGCGCCCGGCCCTCCCCCGCGATCAGCCAGGACAGCGCCAGCCGTGCGTGGAGAACATCCGCTTCAAGCCGCATCCGAACCCCGCAGGCCGGCGCGCGTGAGGGTAAGAACGCGGTCGGCGACCTTGGCCGTTTCCGCCGAATGGGTGACGATCACCGCGCCCGCTCCCCCTTCCCTGACGGCCTCGGCGAAGAGCTTCAGGACGCCGGCCGCCGTTTCGGTGTCGAGATTGCCGGTCGGCTCGTCGGCGAGGATCAGCGCGGGCTTATGGACGAGGGCTCTGGCGATGGCGACGCGCTGCAGTTCGCCGCCCGACAGATCGCGCGCATATCTCAAGCCCCGGTCGCCGAGCCCGACCGCGCCGAGCATCGCGTCGGCGCGGGCGTTGATGGAAGGGGCGTCGGCCGACAGGAGAGCGAGCGGCAGAGCGACATTCTGGCGCAGGGTGAGATAAGGCAGAATGTGGAAAGCCTGGAACACGAAGCCGATCCGCTCGCGGCGCAGCCGGGTGCGGGCCACCTCACCGAGCGCCCCGAGCCCGGTTCCCTCGATCAGCACATCGCCTTCGTCGGCATCGTCGAGACCCGCCAGAATGTTCAGGAGGGTCGACTTGCCGACGCCCGATTCCCCAAGGATCGCCACGAGTTCGCCGGACCTGAGCCCAAGCGACAGGTCGGCGAAGAGTTGCCGCTCCCCGATCGACTTGGCCAGCCGGCGCACTTCCAGCACCTTCACTTCAGAATGCAACGCGCCGTCCTTTTCGCCGTCCCGCCTGGTTTGCGACATCGGCTCGCAAGGCTTCTCGTCAATGCGGCGCGGTGTATCGGTGGGGTGCTGGAACCGGATACGCGGCAATATGCGAGCCTTCCACGGCACACGCCCTAGATACTTGGCTGTGGGCAGTGCCCATGCTTGCCGGGTTTCCCGCGCTTTCGCGCGATCGAGTCACCTTTCCCGGCCGATCGAAGGCAGATCCGATGGAAGTCGAAGCAGTGGTGAAGGGCGATGTCGCGAGGGTCTTCGGCCGCGAGATCGAGCGTCACGAGAAGGGATCGGCGATGGAGCTGATCCGCGCCGAAAAGCGTGCGAGCGACGAAAAGTCGTTGCGGCTGAAGGCGTTGCGCCTTGCCATGGAAGCCGAAGCGCAACCGGCCCCCGTGGCCGCACCGGCCAAGCGCAAGACGGCCAAGCGCGCCGCCAAGCAGTAAAAGGCGAGGGATTCGCCGCCGACCCATGCTTGTTCGAAAGCCCGTCCGGCTTCTATGAAGCATCCCGACAGAACCGGACAGGCTGCGACGATCCCCGAGCTTGCGCCTTCCGGTCGATAGTGCGGGGCGGAACAGGCGCGATGCGGGCAGCGATCTATTTCACGCCGAAGGCCGAAGCCTTGGCGACACGCCTCGCGGCCTCCTGGCTCGGCCGCGACGCTTTCACCGGCGAAAGCACGCCCCCCCTCGAGAAGGGCCGGGCCTCCATCACCGCCTCGCCCGCCCGCTACGGTTTCCACGCCACGATGAAGGCGCCCTTCCGGCTGGCGGATGGCGCGACGCCGGGGGAGATCGACCGCCGGCTCACCGAGTTCTGCGCGACGGAAGCGGGCACCGAAATCGGGAAGCTCGTCCTGCGCCGGCTCGGCTCGTTCCTCGCGCTCGTGCCGGCCGACGAGGAACCGGACCTCGACCGGCTTTGCGCGGCCGCCGTGCGCGGTTTCGAGCCTTTTCGCGCGCCCCTGACCGAGGCCGAGATCGCCCGCCGCGATCCGGAAGCTTTGAGCGAGCGCCAGCGCCGGCATCTCACCGAATGGGGCTATCCTTACGTCTTCGAGGATTTTCGCTTCCACATGACCCTGACGGGTCGTCTGGCCCCGAACGAGGCCGAGGCGGTGGAGGATGAGTTGAGGCAGCGTTTCGCGCCCGTTCTCGACCGTCCCCTCCCCATCGATGGTCTGGCGCTTTTCGTCGAGCCCGAACCCGGCGCGCCGTTCCGCGTTCATTCCCGCCATTCCTTCCGCCGCACCGAGAAAGCCGCATCCGCATGACACCTCGAACGAGCGAAGAGGTTTTCCGCAACGCCGCGATCGTGCTGCCGGACGAGATCGTCCATGGCAGTCTTCTCGTGCGCGACGGAGCGATCGCCGACATTTCCACCGGCTCGGTGAGCGCCGGCATCGACTGCGACGGCGAGTTCTTGACCGCCGGCCTCGTGGAACTTCACACCGACCATCTGGAAGGCCATTACGCACCGCGCCCCGGCGTGCGCTGGAACATGCTCGGCGCCATCCAGGCCCATGACGCGCAGATCGCCACATCGGGCATCACCACCGTCTTCGACTGCCTTCGCATGGGGTCGGACGATGGCGGTGGCTACGAGGCGGGCGAAATGCGTGCGCTTGCCGACACGATCGAGCAGGCCGGGCGGGAGGGTCGCTTGCGGGCCGAGCACCGGCTGCACCTGCGCTGCGAGGTGTCGTCGCCGGACGTGTTGGACGCCTTCGCGTGGTTTCAAACCGACCCTGCGGTGCGGCTCGTGTCCTTGATGGATCACGCACCCGGCCAGCGGCAGTTCCAGTCGATGGACCAGTACATCCTTTACCACAAGACGAAGCGCGGCCTGTCGGATGCCGCCTTCGACGCGCTGGTGGCGCGGCGGATCGAACAATCCGCGCGCTTTTCGGAGCCCCACCGCCGCGCCATCGCCGAACATTGCCGTGCGGCGGGCGTCGCGCTCGCCGCCCATGACGACGCGACCCTCGCCCATGTGGAAGAGTCGCGAACCGACGGCGTCGTGGTCTCGGAATTTCCGACCAGCCTGGAAGCCGCCAGGGCCGCGCACGGCGCCGGCATGGCGGTTCTGATGGGCGCGCCGAACGTCGTTCGCGGCGGCTCGCATTCGGGCAACGTTTCGGCCGCCGAACTTCTCGACAACGGCGTTCTCGACATCCTGTCTTCCGACTACGTGCCGCTCAGTTTGATCCAGGCCGCCTTCGATCTGTCGGAGAGGATCGGCCTGCCGGCGTCGATGCGGCTCGTCTCGTCCAATCCGGCCCGCGTCGCAGGCCTTGCCGACCGTGGCGCGATCCAGCCCGGCCTTCGCGCCGATCTCCTGCGCGTCCGGGCGCCGACGGGCGCGGGCACGCCGCCGGTGGTGCGCGGCGTTTGGCGCGGGGGCGAGCGTGTCGCCTGAGGAAGCGGGCGCCGGCCTTCTCGTCGCCGTGGTCGGCCCGAGCGGCGCGGGCAAGGACACGCTGATCCGCCTCGCCATGGAGGGGCTCGGGCGGGAAAGCCGCATCGCGCTCGCCCGGCGCGTCGTGACCCGCGCGGCCGACGGCGGCTCGGAGGACCACGACAGCCTGGACGAGGCGAGCTTCGTTGAAGCCGAAGCGGCGGGCGCCTTCTGCCTGTCCTGGCGCGCGCACGGTCTCGCCTACGGCCTGCCCGCCAGCGTCGCCCTGCGGGTCGGCCGGGGAGACCTCGTCCTCGCCAACCTGTCGCGCCGTTCGCTCAGCGAAGCCGCAAGCCGCTTCGGCCGCATCGCCGTGGTGGAGATCAGCGCGCGGCCTGATCTTCTGGTGCGCCGCATCGCCGCGCGCGGCCGCGAAACGGAAAGCCAGATCGGCGCGCGCCTGTCGCGGCAAGCCCCGCTCGTGCCCCCGCCGGAAACAACCGCGCTTTTTCGGATCGACAATTCCGATGCACCCGAAGACGCCGCCGCGATCCTGCGCCGGCATCTCCTCAGCCTTCTGGCCGACCTGAAGCCGGCGGATTAGGACCCGATTTCCACCCGGTCCAGAAGCGTCTCGATCGCAACGCGGCGCTCCGCCCCGGTCTCCGACGGGAAGTCCAGCACGAGGCGATGCTTGGCCCAGCGCATCTCCTTGTCTTTCTCCAGTTTCTCTGAGAGCGCCTTGGCCTTTTCGGGCGAGAAGGTGGCCGCGATGCCCTTCGAGCCGGCATCGAGGCGGCGGATGCCGAGCTCCCGGCAGCGAAGGCGCAGGAACGCCGTGGCGAAGATCGTCTTCACGGAAGCCGGCAGCGGGCCGAAGCGGTCCCGCACCTCGCCCCGCAGCGCTTCCAGCCCGTTCATGTCCTCGATGCGTTCCACGCGAATGGCGATCTCGATGCGAAGATCCGCTTCCGGCACGTAGTCTTCCGGCACGAAGCCGGGCGCGCCGAGATGGAGGTCCGGCCGCCATTCCTCCGGCGGCGTTTGCCCCTGCGCCACGAGAAGCGCGCGCTCCAGCATCCGGCGGTAGAGGGCAAGGCCCGCCACCTGAAGATGTCCTGCCTGTTCCTCGCCGAGAAGCTCGCCGGTGCCGCGAATGTCGAGATCGCGCGCGGCGATGGCGAAGCCCGCCCCGAGCCCGCCATTGGCCTTCAGGGTTTCCAGCCGCTCCAATGCGCCCGGCGTCGGCTCGCCATCGGGGTCGGTCACGAGAAAGGCCGTCGCCCGGCGCATTCCCCGCCCCACCCGGCCACGAAGCTGGTGAAGCTGCGACAGGCCGAAAAGATCGGCCCGCCAGACCACCATCGTATTGGCGTTCGGCACGTCGAGCCCGCTTTCCACGATGCTGGTGGCCAGAAGCACGTCGCCCTGCCCTTCCGCGAAGGCGAGCATGGCCTCGTCCATCTCCTCGCCCTTCATCTTCCCGTGCAGCACGGTCACGGACAGATCCGGGACGAGCGCGCAGAGGCGTTCGGCCATCGGCTCCAGATCCTCGATGCGCGGGCAAACCACGAAGCTCTGGCCACCCCGCGCCTTTTCCGCCGCCAAAGCGTCGCGCACCATCTCCTCGTCGAACGCCCCCACCACGGTCCGCACCGGCAAACGCCGCCCGGGAGGGGTAGCGACGACGCTGATTTTGTGGAGCCCGACGAAGGCCGCCTGAAGCGTGCGCGGGATCGGCGTCGCCGTCATGGCGAGGACGTGGATATCCTTGGCGAGTTCCCGCAACGTCTTCTTCTGCGCCGAACCGAAGCGCTGCTCCTCGTCGATCACGACGAGGCCGAGTTCCTTGAAGCGCAGCTTATCGGAAAGAAGCGCGTGGGAGCCGACGACGATGCGCGCCGAACCATCGGCCAACGCTTGCCGCGCTTCTTCCGCTTCCGCCGCGCTTGCCAGCCGGGACAAGCGCACGACCTCGATGCCCTGGCGCTCGAAACGCTTGGCGAAGCTCAGGAAATGCTGTTGGGCGAGAACCGTCGTCGGGGCCACAACGGCGACCTGCCGCCCGGCGAAAACGGCTGCCGCCGCCGCGCGCAACGCCACTTCCGTCTTGCCGAAACCGACATCGCCGCAAACGAGGCGATCCATCGGCCGCCCGGATTCGAGATCGGCGAGAACGGCGCTTGTGGCCGAAGCCTGGTCCGGCGTCAGTTCGAAGGGAAAGCGCGCGCAGAAGCGCTCGAACTTGACGCGGTCCGGCGTCAAGGCCGGCGCACGGGCCGCTTCCTTGGCGCGAAGAAGGTCCACCATGCTTTCGGCGGTGGCCGATACCGCCTTCACGACACCAGCGCGCCGCTTTTCCCAGGCCGTGCCCTTCAGGCGATCGAGCTTCAACTCGGACGCCGCCCCGCCATAGCGCCACAGCGCGCCGATATCGCTGAGCGGCACCAGAAGCGTGTCGTCTCCGGCATAGCGAAGACGTAGCGCTTCCGTGTGATAACCGGCGCCGGACGACGCTTCGGGAAGCGCCTCCAGCCCTTCCAGGATCGCGACGCCATGATCGAGGTGAACCACGGCGTCGCCCAGGCGGAACACCTCGTCCGTCGCCGACGCAAGCGCCGTTTCGCGCGAAGCACCGAGCCCCGCCCGCTGCCCGGCGAGATCGCGCACCGAAACAACGACGATCCGGTCCTCGGGCGCCAGAAAGCCCTCCGCGATCGGCGCCTTGAATGCGAGAAGGCTGCGGGCCGGCGCGTCGCGCACCTCTCCCCATTTCGAAGCCTCCCGCAGTTCCACTCCAAGAGCACGGCCCGCGCGGCGGGCGACCCGGCTCAACTCGCTCGTTTGGCCCCCGGCGATGACGACCCGATATTTCTTCTTCAGAAGCGGCGCGACGAAGTCGGCAAAGGCGGCAAAGGGATCGTCCTCCCGCGCGAAGACCGGAACGCCGGCGGGCTCATCGCCCTCTTCAACGACCGCCGAAAGATAGCCGCCCGCCAGCGAAGACCATTCGGATCGGTCGAGATAATCGTGCTTGGCGGCGGCATTCCGGTTCCGCCTGGCTTCCTCTAGAACGCCGAAGATTTCGTCCGTCGCGTCGTGGTTCTTTTCCTCCACGATCAGTTCGGCAGCCGGCAGATAATCGAACAAGGTGTCGAGGGCGCCGTAATGCTGGTGAAGCGAAGCCTCGGAAAGCGGGACGGCGGTGGCTTCGCCATCGGCATTCCCCGTCAGGAACTCGCTGGCCGGATCGACGATCAGGTGCTCGCTCGATGCCACCGAGCGCTGAGTGGACGGGTCGAAGGAGCGGATGGCGGAGATGCGTCCTTTCACCAGTTCGATCCGGCAGGGACGGGGCGCGGCGGCCGGGAAGATCTCCACCACCCGCCCCCGGACGGCCCATTCGCCGGCTTCGTCCACCCGCTCGTCCTGCCGATAGCCGATACGCTTCAGCACCGCCTCGGCCGCCTTCTGGTCGAACATTTCGCCGACCCGGAATTCGAGATGGGCATTTCGCCAGACCGTGCGGGGCGGCACGCGCCGGATCAGCGCGGCTGCCGTGGTCAGCACCACGGCGGGACGCTTCTTCTCGTCGCAAAGCCAGCGCAGGGTCGACATGCGCCGGCCCATGCTGCCCGCCCCCGGCGCGATGCCGTCGCCCGGCAGGCCATCGAGGGCATGGAACTCGGCGACACGATGCGCTCCCGCTAGGGAACGCAGCAATTCGGCGATGTCTTCGCGTCGCCGGGCATTGCGAGCGACATAGATGATCACTTGGCCCTTCGCCGCCGCGATCCGGCGTTCGAGAAGCGCTGCGACCGCACCGATCGGGCGAAGGGGATGAAGGCGCTCGGCCTCGACTTCGGACTGCGCGATGGTGACGGACTGCAGCATGATCTTCCACTCGAACAAGGTGGAAAACGAATGTGCGGTCGGCGGATTCGATCCCGCCTCGGGCATCCGGTCACAGGGCGGAACCGAACCAGCGTTGCCCTTCCGCCGCGCCCCTTCCACGAAACGATACGAATTTCCCGAATGTCAGCGACCTACAATTCTTTGCGCTTGAATTGACGATGCTGTGCGCTTCTTCTTCGAATGCCATGTCGCCATAGCAGGGGCCGAGCGTCAGAATGCTTCTCCGGAATGACGAAATGATCCGCAGCCGGGCACACGAGCTTTGGCTGGACGAGGGACAACCCGACGGTCGCGCCCTCGACCATTGGCTCACCGCCCAGCGCGAGCAATCCATGTCCGACGTGGCATCCCCATGGTTCGACCGTGCCGTCTCCGGCAACGAAACCACATGGATGCGCCATGTCCTGTGGAGCCCCCAGCCTTTCGTCGTTCTGAACTGACTTTTCGCATCGAAGCCGATGGCTCCTCACGCGAATCGGCGGAGATCAAGGATCGGCAGCCGCAAGCGGCATCCCGAAGCGGGGATAGCGGCTGCGACATTTTTTTGACGATCATCGTTGACATCGCTGATTCGTTGCCCGTATAAGCCGGTCATCGACGGACGGGGCGTCGCCGGCGGGTTGTATGCTCGTCTCTGGGAACTGGTTTTGGCTAGTTTCTGGTATGGCGTTCCGGTTTGTTTTTTCGGGTTTGGCGGTTTTGG
>NZ_WEZG01000008.1 GCF_009176975.1 Aureimonas psammosilenae | reverse complement strand
GCGCGCGGCTTCGGCAAGAAGAGCGCCGACGGGCTCGAAACCCGCCTCGACGGCGCGGCCGCGCGCTACGACGCGCTTTTCGCCTCGCTCCGACGCGTCGTCGCCTGAGAAGCCGCGGTGGCGCGCGTCCGTTCCCTCGACGCTGCTGGCCCCCGCCCCGTGGAAGGGCCTTGGCGAATGGCGCTGACGAAAGCGGACGCATGGCACGGTCCCGCCGCCTTCGATCCAGGAGCCGACTGGATCGCCGCGCCCGTTCCCGGCACGGTGGCGGGCGCCTTGCGCGACGCCGGACGCGCGCCGGTGTCGGTCCACGCGCATGATGCCTGGTATCGCGCGCCGTTGCGCGGCGAAGGGCGTGAGCGTCTCGTGTTCGCAGGTCTCGCGACGATCGCGGAAGTCTGGATCGACGGCGTCCTCGTTCTGTCGACGCGCTCCATGTTCGCCGCCCATTCTGTCGAAGTCGCGCTGACGCCGCGAAGCGAGATCGCGATCTGCTTCCGCTCGCTTGCCGATGAGCTTAGGCGGCCGCATCGACGGGGCCGCTGGCGGCCTCGCCTCGCCACCCCCGGCTCGCTGCGTCACGTCCGCACCACCCTTCTCGGCTTCATGCCCGGCTGGTGCCCGCCGGTTGAAGGCGCCGGCCCCTTTCGGCCCGTCACCCGCGAACCGCTGGCGGGTGCGATCACGGCCGACCTTCGCGCCGAGCTAGACGGCACCACCGGCCGGCTCGTCGCGCGTTTGCGGACGGACGGAGGGGCGGGCGGCGTCGTGCGCCTTTATTGCAACGGCGAGGAATGCGTTCTCCTGGAGGCCGCGCCCGGACAGTTCGAAGGGGTTCTGGAACTTCCCGACATCGCCCCCTGGTGGCCCCACACCCATGGCGAGCCGCGTCTTCATCCGGTCGAAGCGGTCATCAATGGTCGGCGTTTCGATCTCGGACACGTCGGCTTCAGGACGCTCGCTGTGACGCGACCCTTCGCGGAAGGTCTCGCGCTGTCGGTCAACGGCGTGCCGGTCTTCTGCCGGGGCGCGACCTGGACGCCTGCCGACCTCGTCGGACTGTCGGGCGAGCCCGAAACCTACCGGCCGCTCCTGACGCTGGCGCGGAACGCCGGCATGAACATGCTGCGGGTGTCCGGCATCACGCTCTACGAGGCGGATGCCTTCCACGATCTCTGCGACGAGATGGGGATCATGGTGTGGCAGGACGCGATGCTCGCCAATTTCGATTATCCGCACGACGATCCGCTTTTTCGCGACGCCCTTCATGGCGAGATCGCGCAGCTTCTGGACCGCCTCCAGACCTCGCCGTCCTTGTGCGTCCTTTGCGGGGGCAGCGAGGTCTGGCAGCAGGCGGCGATGCTCGGGGGCCCGGTCGAGGTCTGGCGGGACCGCTTCGGCGGGGAAACGCTCGGGGGCCTGGCCGCCGCGTCGCGTCCCGATCTCGTGGTCGTGCCCAATTCACCCTCGGGCGGCGATCTGCCGTTCCATGTGCGCGCTGGGGTCGCTCACTACTACGGCGTCGGCGCTTATCTGCGCCCCTTGGAAGATGCGCGCCGCGCCGCCGTCGGCTTTGCCAGCGAGTGCCTCGCCTTCGCCAACGTCCCCGAGCCAGCACTCCTGGCGCGAAACGGTCTCGCCGACCCGAACACCGAAGCCTGGAGTGCGGGCGTTCCCCGCGACCGGGGGGCGGAATGGGATTTCGAGGATGTCCGCGAGCACTACCAGCGTCTCCTTTACGGAAGCGATCCGGCAGAGTTGAAGCGCGGTGATCCTGAGCGCTATCTGGCGCTCGGCCGCGCCACGGTCGCCGAGGTCATGGAGGAGACTATCGCCGAATGGCGGCGGCCGGGCTCGCCGACCGCCGGCGCTCTCGTTTGGCTCCTGCGCGATCTGGCTCCCGGCGCCGGCTGGGGCGTCATCGACAGCGACAACCGCCCGAAATCGGCCTGGTACGCCCTGAAACGGGCCTTCCGGCCAAGGCAAGTGAGCTTTTCCGACGAAGGGCTGGACGGGCTTCACGTCCATGTCCGCAACGAAACGCCAGCGCCTTTCGAAGCGCGCCTCCGCCTCGCCTTCAGCGATAGCGAAGGGGGTACCGTGGCGGCCGCCGAGCGCGTGGTCCGGCTCGACGCGCGCGAGGCGCGCTCGTGGTCTTCCACCGAACTCCTCGGCCGCTTCTTCGACGCGACAGCGGCCTATCGTTTCGGCCCTCCGGCCCATTGTCTCGGCCATGCGAGCCTCAGCGAAGACACGGGCGAGGTGATCGCCGAATGCTTCCATTTCCCGCAAGGGCGCGATGTCGAACAAAAGCCCATCGGGCTCGCGGCGACGCTGGCCGAGACTGGGGAAAGCTGGACCTTGGAGATCGGCACCGAGCGATACGCCCACGGCGTCCATATCGAGACCGAGGACGGGCGCACTCTGCCCGACAACTGGTTTCATCTCGCGCCGGGCGGCCGGCGGCCGCTCGTCGTCGGGGGCAAAGCGCCACGGCGCGGCACCGTGACGGCCCTGAACGGCACGGAAGTTGCAAGGTTCGGCACCGATGACGCCTGAAACCGCATCACCAAACCACACGCCCTCGGGCATCGCCGAGCACGCCGTTTCGATCGATGGCGCCTTCGGTTGGCTGCACGCGGGGCACAATCGACGTGGCGTGATCTTCTGCGGCACGCACGGTTACGAGCAGCTTTGCGCGCACCGCGCCTGGCGGGAACTGACGCACCGGGTCGGACAAACGGGCTGCACGACGCTGCGCTTCGATTATCCGGGCGAGGCGGATTCTGCGGAGCCGCAAGGGGCACGGCTGGCGGCATGGATCGTGTCCATCCGCCGGGCGATCGCCTATCTGCGCGATGTCATGGCGGTGGAGGACGTGGTTCTGGTCGGCCTTCGCCTGGGAGGAACCCTCGCGGCGTTGGCGGCCGAAGGCGAAGGGGTGGACCGGCTGGTTCTCCTGGCGCCTTTCTCTACCGGCCGCGCCTTTCTGCGCGAGATGAAATTCCAGGCCCGCGCCATCAACCTTCTGCCCGACGCCAGCCCCATGCCGGTGGAGCCCGGCCCGCTCAATGTCGGCGGCTTTCATCTCGATCCGGGTCTCGTATCCGATCTGTCGACGGTGGATCTCGCAGCATCGGATCATGCCCCCGCGCCGCATGTCCTCGTCATGGGCGGCGATGCGATAAGGCTCGCTGCGAGCTTCGGCGCCCGTGGCGCGGCTGTGGAGACCGCCCCTTTTCCCGACCTTGCCGGGCTCGTCGCCGATCCCTTGAACGCCACCATCACCGAGGAAACCGCGTCGGTGGTGGCCGCCTATGCCGCGAGCGGCGCGATGGCGCGAGCGGGCTTGGCGCCTGTGCCCCCGTCCGGCGGCGTCACACTTGCCGGGCCGACATGGCGCGAGGAGGCCGTGCGCTTCGGGCCGGATCTCTTCGGCATCGAATGCCGTCCGCTCGGATCGGGCCCGGCGCGGGCGAGGATGCTGTTCCTGAACCTCGGGACGATCGTGCGCTCCGGCCACGGCCGGCAGGTCACGGCGCTCGCCCGAAAGCTCGCGGGACTCGGCATCGCTTCGCTGCGGATGGATCTCCTCGGCGTCGGCGACAGCCCCGAGCGTCCCGGCGGGGGAGTGCCTCTCTACGATCTCGATGCTCTCGCCGATGTGCGGGCCGCGATCGACCACCTCGTCGGGCAGGGTACGGGACCGATCGTTCTCCACGGAACCTGCAACGGCGCTTATCTTGCCTTCCACGCCCTTTGCCGGGACGAACGCATCCGGGGCGCGGTTCTCGCCAACCTTTATTGCTTCGACTGGGACCTCACGCATGACGGCGAGCCGTTTTCGGCAAAGCCCGTTCGCAGCGTCACCGCCTATGCGGATCTTCTGAAACAGCGCGAAGCCCTGCGGCGCGTGTTCACCGGGCAAACGCCGATCGCGTCGATCCTCGCCGGCATCCTTCGCCGTCGTTTCCACAAGATGGCCGCCGCCCTGCGACCGGGCGCGCGCCAGGAAACCATCAAGGAGCGGATCGTCCGGCTGCGAGGGCGCGGCGCCGAACTCGTTCTTCTCTACAGCGCCGGCGATCTCGGCTTGGCGGACCTTCGTCTTCAACTCGGCGCGACGCCGGCCGAGGTTGCCGCCACCCTGGGCGAGCCCGCCCGCATCCTCGATGGCGCCGATCACATCCTCTCGACCGCGAAGGCGCAAGACGAGCTTTTCGAAACCCTGCTCGAGGTGATCGAAAGGGTCGAATCCTCGCAGCCGCGACGGGAGCACGCCAAGGCCTTGCCCTGATCGTGCCGGTCGTTGGGATGAGCCCGCTTCAGCTCGAGGGCTCAGGCGCTGCCGAGGAGCGGGCCGATGACACCCGCTTCGTCGTCATGCTCGGCAAGCGTTTCCGCGCTTGCCTCCACCCGAGCGAAGAATTCGTCGGCATCGAACCAGACGAGATTGGACGGCGCCGAAAACGGCCCGACCGCGACGCTTCCCGAAACCGCCGAGACGATCAAACGTTCGCTGTCGTCGGTGGCGGCGCAATGGATGACATCGGGGCGCCCATTCGGCACGCCGCGCCCAAGCAGCGCCACCTCCATCGGAATGCGGATCGTTTCCCAGGCGAGCGCCGCCGCACAGGCCGGCCAATCCAGCGGCGAGCCGATCGCGATGCCGGCGATATCGGCGGCATAGGTGTCGTGCCAGGAATCGATCGCCGCGGTCCTGGCGATATCGTCGGCTTCGAGCTCTTCCTCGGCAGAGCCCTTTCCGCTCATAGGCGGTGTCGCCATCAGTTCGATGCCCACCAACGCCCCGAACTCGGTGCCGGATGCGCTTAAGATTGCCGGGACGAACGCAGCCACGGCACCGCGGATGCTGTCCGACGACGGCAGCGCCTTTCCCGAAAACGTCTCGACCAGAAGGCCGGAAAGGTGGTCGTGCAGCCCGCGGACCCGCCCCGGCGGTGTCGCTTCCGGCGCGAAGGCGGCCATCGGCAGAAGAACGGGAAGCACGAGGCAGCGGCCATTCTCGGGAACAACGCCGGACTCGCGCAAGGACGCCGCCAGCCGGGCGATCTCCTTTTGATCGTCCGCGAAGGCGGACAACTTGCCCGGTGCGCCGGAAACCGGACACAGGAACAGCCGCGTGCCCATTCCGGCCCCAAGCTCGCCCGCGCTGATGGTCCGCAGAACGCCGAGACCCGCTTCCGCGTAGGTCTGCGTCACTAAATGGGGATACTCGTCCAGAAGGACGTCCTGAAGATCCGGGGTGAGGCGCGCCCAGGCGTCATCGAAGTCGGCGCTCGAGAGAACGGACCCGATCTGCCCCGGCGGTTCATCGGCCAAAAAAGCCATGGCTGCCTTGAGGATCGCGCTGTCCGTCGGCGATTTCGCCCGCTTCATCGCCTGCCGTGCGATCTTCGCCGAAGCCCGTCTGTCCGCCCGATTGCCCATGCAATGTCCCGTCCCATGCGGCCTGTCGATCCTATCCGCCGCTGGTGCGTAGTTCGGATGATCGGCTTCGTCCATATCGCAGGCGGATCGGCGGGCTTCGATCGAGGCAGCGAGCGCCGGATCTTCGTTGTGTTTGAGTTCTCTAGCTGTTTGGTTGCGATTGCTTCACGACTTTCTGCCATCCTGTTCCGGCGTTCGGGATTGTTCGGTGTTCGATGAGCGGCAAGGCAAGCGAGTTCATCGGCGGCGGCTACAGCCGGCGGGTGGTTGGAGCATTGTTGGGGTTGCTGGCCACGGCCGGCATCGTCGGCACCACCCTCGTTCTCGTCAGCGCACGCAATCAGAACGCGCTGGCGGTGGAGGACTCGGTGAAGCTCGCCGAAACCGCTCTCGGCGTGAAGCAGCGCGAGATCGCTCGCAACCTGCAGGATTATACG
Organism: Aureimonas psammosilenae; assembly: GCF_009176975.1. Taxonomy (GTDB): domain Bacteria; phylum Pseudomonadota; class Alphaproteobacteria; order Rhizobiales; family Rhizobiaceae; genus Plantimonas; species Plantimonas psammosilenae. Next base: position 196,989 of record NZ_WEZG01000008.1, on the reverse strand, counting down.
CAGCGCGAGGACATCCAGAGCCGGTTGGGGGGGCGTGTCGATCCCGCATGGGCGGCTGGTGACGGCAATCTCGGTTCCAACATCTTCGCCAGCCTCGGCTACGAGATGGCCTTCGTCCTTTCGCCGGACCAGGACACGACCTATGCGGTCGTGGAAGGCAAACCTGCCCGTCTCGATGCTTTCGCCGAGATCCCCGAAGGCCTGAAGGACCTCGCCGAACGCGCCGCGGGTCATGTCGTGCCGGAGGTCGGCTTTCTCAGGTCGGGCCCGAACATCCTTCTCGTCGCCGCCGCCGCCGTCCGGCCGGCGACCCCGAGCCCGGATGCCGCCACGAGACCGTCCGTTCTGGTTTTCACCAAGAAGCTCAACGGCCCGCTCTTGACGCGCATCGGCAGCGATTACCTTCTCAACCGCTTTCGTTTGATGTCCGGGGAAGGAACCAGCCTCGGAGCAGCCTTGGCGCTTCACTCGCCGGACGGGACGACGATCGGTCAGGTCACGTGGATTCCCAAGCGTCCTGGGGACGAGCACCTGAGTTTCGTCCTGCCGCCGATGGCCGCATCCTTTCTCGTGTTCGCCCTTCTGGGGGGGCTCACCTATCGTTATTCGCGCCGGGCCAACGCCCGGCTGAAGGCTTCCGCCCAAACCATCGACAGCTATGCCGAAACGCTGCAACAAAGCGAAGCGCGCTTCCGCGACGTCGCCGAAGCGTCCTCGGACTGGATCTGGGAATGCGACCGCGAAATGCGTCTCGTTTTCGTGTCCTCGCGCTTCGAACCCGTGACCGGCTTGACGGAAACGGATGCGCTCGGCCGCCATCTGGACGTCTTCTTCCGCCTCGATCCTTCGGAGGAGGGCTGGCTCCGCTGTTCCACCGGCGAGGCTGTGCGCGACCTGCGCTACCGATACGAGGACGCACAAGGGCGCCCGCGCGTCGGCCGCGTATCGGCAAAGCCCATTCTCGACGAGGCCGGCATGTGGCTCGGCTATCGCGGCACGGCCACCGACATCACCAGCGAAGTGGAAGCGCAGGCGCGTGCCGAGCATCTCTCGAAGCATGACGCTCTCACCGATCTGCCGAACCGCGCGATGTTTCGCGAACGGCTGGATCAGGCGCTGGAGAACCACCGCTCGCAACGGAGCCGGCTGGCCGTTCTCTGCCTCGATCTCGATCACTTCAAGGAGATCAACGACACGCACGGTCACGCGGCGGGCGATACCATTCTTCAGGAAGTCTCGCGCCGCCTGGAAGCGCAGTTGCAGGCCGACGATACGGCCGCGCGGCTCGGCGGCGACGAATTCGCGGTGATTCAGCAAGGCTTCACGCAGCCGTTGGATGCGATCACGCTGTCGCGCAAGATCCTCGCTGCCCTCGATGCTCCCTACCTGATCGCCGGGAGGGAGCATCGTCTGGGGGTGAGCATCGGCATCGCCGTTCCCGATGGATTTGAGGCGGCCGAGCTTCTCCTGCGCAATGCCGACATCGCGCTCTACGATGCCAAGGAATCGGGACGCGGCACGGCCCGGATCTACGAAGCGCATATGGGTCTTGATCGGGAAACGCGCCGAACGCTGGAGCAGGATTTCCGCCGAGCGGTCGAACTCGACCAGTTCGAACTCCATTATCAGCCGCTCGTCGCCCTGGAGAGCGAGCGGATCATCGGCGCGGAGGCTCTTTTGCGCTGGCGCCATCCGTCGCGAGGCCTCGTGTCTCCGGGCGAGTTCATTCCCCTCGCGGAGGAAACGGGACTGATCGTGCCGCTCGGCGAATGGGTCCTTCGCACGGCCTGCGCACAGGGCGTCCAATGGCCGGGCATCGTGATTGCCGTGAATCTGTCGCCGGTCCAGTTCATGCAGCGCGACATCGTCGCTCTGGTCGCGCAGGTTCTGACGGAAACCGGGCTGGCCCCCGCCCAGCTCGAACTGGAAATCACCGAGGGCGTGCTGCTGCGCGACGGCGTTGCGGCGCGCGACACGCTGAACCGTCTGAAGGCCCTCGGCGTTCGCATCGCCATGGACGATTTCGGCACCGGCTATTCGTCGCTCGGCTATCTGAACTCCTTTCCCTTCGACAAGATCAAGATCGACAAGTCGTTCATCGCCGACCTGTCGGCCGCCAAATCCAACGCGATCGTGCGCTCGGTGATCGGGCTCGGGCAGAGTCTCGACATGGTGATCACCGCCGAGGGCGTCGAAACCGCCGACCAGGCGCAATTCCTGCGGCGCGAAGGATGCGAGCAGGTGCAGGGCTATTATTTCGGGCGCCCGCTCCCGGCCGATCAACTCGCCTCGCGCATGGCGGATCGCCCGGTCGGCGAAGCCGCCTGAAGGTCCGTCCCGCAACCCGTCTCAGAAGTTCGCCGGATTGCCCGACTGCACGACGCCGGTGCCGTCGACGATGCCGTTCTTGATCCAGGAGATTTCGCCGGTTCTGCTGATGCGCGCTCCCCAGCACTGCGCAGGCGTCGCCGCGTCGTAGCTGAAGCAAAGCGTGTCCCCGACCACGCTCCAGCGCCCGTCGTAGTTCGAGCCGCGCAACGTTCCGTCCGGCAGATAGAACTCCCGGTAAGGCCCGCCCGCTGCCATGGCGCCCTGCACCGTGTTGCCGGAAATCATCCGCGCGATTTCGGGCCCGGACAGCGCCCGGTCGTCGGCCGCGGACGCATGCCCCGCCATCACGAAGAAGGGTAACAGGGCGATCAGCGTTCTGCGCATGGCTTCCGCATCCGGTTCGCAGGCGTCGGGGAATCATTCACCATGGAAGGATGCGTCAAAACCATCAAGGATGGATTGAGGCTTCGCGTCGCATCGTTCGGCAAGGAGTGCAAACGAAAACGCCCACCGGGGGAGGACCGGTGGGCGTTGTTTCTGCACCCTCGCTTGGGAGGAGGAAGAGGGTGCGACGGCCGGCTATGGGAGGAAAGCCAGCCATTTGCTTCGGCCCTGGGAGGAGGATGGGCCTTCACAAATTCGATGACTGAAACCTACGCGTTTCTTGTGCAGTGCGATATGCCCTTCCGCGCATGGAAGCCCTGCGATTTTGGAATAGCTCGTGACTAATGCGGACAGCACACGGGCAAGCTTGCGGGGCGGGCGCGTTCGATATCGCCGTCCGGTTCGGAATCTGCGCGATTTCTAGTTTATTCGCCCGCCCAGGCACCGTGCATAGAAGGTCTCTGCGCTCACGCGGGCTTGGTTCTTTGCCCAGGCGTCGGATGAGAAGCCCTTGTGAAGTTGAAAGGTGGACTCGAACTTGTCGGCAGCCAGCCGCTGGCAAAGCGTCAAGGGTTTGCCCGGTGCTGGCGGCGGCCCGATACGGAAGGTTTCGATCGGCGAGGCGTTCACGATGCCCGACGCGCACCCTCCCATCGCAAGCGCACTGCAAACGAGAGCGATGGTCGCTGGCCGCGAAAACTGCATATAGGCTCCTGCGACCGCGTCGCCGTTTCGGCGATCGGATATCGGGCTCTCGCGCGCTCGTTCAACCAGGAAACGTCGACCAAGGGACGTCCGACGCATCCGCGACGTTCCAAGGGCGCGAGCGTTCAATCGACGCGGGCAGAAGGCCAGCGAGCGTCCCCAGAACCGAGATCGCGGCGGCGGCCAAGCCTTCCCGGCTGCCTTCCCCGACGCGAAAAACGATCGTTCCGTCCTTGCGGCCGGACAACGCGGCTCGACCCGTAATGGAGACCCGCTGGAGTTCGGTTTCCCCGAGATCCGGCAGCCCTGGTTCTTCCCCGGTTCGGGGCGGCATGCAGTCGATGGTCAGAAGCGCGTCATCGCTGACCGCGAGCCGCATGAGGGCTTCGGGCGCGAGACCCGGCATCGCGTTCAAAAGCACGCAGTGGATGCCGGCGTCCACAAGAAGGGGGACGGCATAGGCACCGAGCGCGAAGCACGGCCCGGATGTGACGATATGCACGGTTCTGGCACCGCCGAGAATCGAGGCGGCCCGCTCCAAGGTGGCCGGATCGGCACTGTGGGACAGATCATCCAGGCAGGCACGAATCGAGCCGATAACCTCGCCAAGTTTCCGCCCGGCCGTCAATTCTTGCCCGCATGCCTTGCTCGATCCCCGGCCGTCCAGAAACTGGCTCCGCGCTAGGAGCCGTCGCCGGAAGACCTTCTGGAAAGCCGAGAACCCGTCGAAACCGGTCTTGTGGGCCAGCCGGACGAAGGTGGAGGGTTGAACATCGGCAGCCTCGGCCAACTCTGCGACCGTCCCGAAGGCGACAATATCGGGATGGGCGAGGCACCAGTCGGCGAGGCGCTGCAACTGCCGCGACATGCGTGCGCCGTCGCCGCCCATCGCCCGCCGCAACGTTTCGAACTCGTCGGCGATCGGATGAGATGCTTCACGAACGGGCGCTGTCGGTCGCGCCCCGTTCCCGCCAACGAGCGCGATCCCTCGGCCGGCGGTCTCGGCGGCATCCGTTTCGGAACATCGCATGGCTCGCATCACCTCGTGGCAGCCGGTGCGGCGAGCGCTGCGGGTTCGCCGCACCCGGTTGTTTCGGGCAGTTCTCAGCGGCCGATCATGGCCGGCGTGATCGCCACGCTTTCGCCCGTCTGCGCTGAACGGGTCGCGGCCTCGGCGCAGGCCAGCGCCGCGACACCCTCGCCAAGCGTGACCGGCAGCGTTGACTCGGCCTTCAAGGCTTCCACGAAGGCCGTCCATTCGGCCTCGTAGGCGCGCATGTAGCGCTCCAGGAAGAAGTAGACGGGCTTGGCCGAGCACGCGCCGTCGACCGTGATCTTCTCCACCGTGTTCTCAAGGACGTTCTTCGCCGACAGAAGTCCTTCCGAGCCGAGCAACTCGACGCGTTGGTCGTAGCCGTAGCCCGCGCGGCGCGAGTTCTTGATCACCGCGATGCGCCCGTCGTCCCAGGTGAGGGTTACGGCGGCGGTGTCGACGTCGCCGGCCGCGCCGATGGCCGGATCGACGATCGAGGAGCCTGCGGCCGTCACCTTGGCGGGTGGCCCTCCCATGATCCAGCAGGCCATGTCGAAGTCGTGGATCATCATGTCGCGGAAGAGACCGCCGGAAACCCTGATGTAGGAAACGGGCGGGGGCGCGGGATCGAAGGATGTGATCGACAGAAGCTCGCCCTTCCCGATTTCCCCTTTATCGAAGGCCGCCTTCAGGGCCGCGAAGTTCGGATCGAAGCGGCGGTTGAAGCCGATCATTACCGGCTTGCCCGCGACCTTGGCCTGACAGGCCAGCGCCCGTTCCAACGAAAGGTCGACCGGCTTCTCGCAGAGGACGGCTTTGCCTGCGGCGGTCGCGCGCTCGATGAGGTCGGAATGCGTGTCGGTGGAGGTGGCGATCAGAACGGCATCGATCGCGGGGTCGGCGAGGATGTCATCGACGCTGCGGGCATCCGCGCCATACTGCGCGGCGAGCGACGCGGCGGCGTCCGCCACGACGTCGGCAACGGCGACGAGCCTCGAGTCCTTGTTGGCTGTGATCGAGCGGGCATGAACCTGGCCGATGCGGCCGGCGCCCAGAAGCGCGACGTTCAACATGGGGTGTCTTCCTTTGATGTCGGGCGATATTTGATGTCAGGCGATGGTGAAGGCGTCGCGGAACCGGCGGAGCGCGAGTTCGTCGTCGCCCTTGGGCCATGCTTCGAGGCCGATGACGCCGCGATAGCCCATTTCGTTCAAGGCCCGCGCGATCGCCGGATAATTGATCTCGCCGGTGCCCGGCTCGTTGCGGCCGGGGACGTCGGCGACCTGGATCTCGCCGATATGGGGCAGCGCCCGGCGGCAAAGCTCGATCAGGTTACCTTCGCCGATCTGCGCATGATAAAGGTCGAGATTGAGCTTCAATGACGGGCGGTTCACCGCCTCGATCAGGGCGATCGTGTCGGCAGCCTTGGCGAAGGGCACGTTCGGGTGATCCACGGCCTCGTTGAGGTTTTCCAGAACGAAGGTGACGCCGTGCCTTTCGCCGAGATCGGCGATGCGGCGCAGCGTATCGGCGGCCTTCAGCCACATCGCGCCGGACACCAAATGCGATTTGACGATCGCCTGCCCCTGGCCGTCGAGGCCCGTGCCGTGAAGGTTGAGACGCGGGCAGTTGAGTTCCTTGGCGATGGGGATCGACTGGGCGGCGGTGCGAAGCAACTCGTCCGCGCCGGCATCGTCGGCGAGCGTTCCCGTGACGTAGCCGGTCATGGAGGAGAAACTCGCGCCCGAGGCGGCGAGAGCCTTGATGTCGTGGCGGGTCCAATCCCAGATCTCGACAAGGAAACCGGCCGCCGTCAGGCGCTCGAGCCGTTCGAGAACGGGAAGCTTGGCGAAGACGGTTTCGGCGCAGACGGCGAGCGCGAAGGGTTGTGTCATGGAAGGGTGCCTGCTTTGAGATCGAAAGGGGATCAGACGGTGCCGCCGAGTTCGGACGACATGGACTGAAGTTCCTTGCCGCCGGCCAAGGGACGCTGCGGCTCGTCCATGGTGATTTTGCCCTTCGTGAACGTGCCGACCGCCTGCTGCGGTTCGCGCACATCGATGCCGATGCGACGCCTTTCCTCGCGAGTGATGCGATCAGCTTGCCCCATGTCCTTGCGCTTGAACGGGCCGAAGCCGGTGGTCGGCTCCTGTCCCATGAAGAAGTTGCGCGTCATTGACATCAAGGCGGTCATCGCCAGATCCTGGTAGACGATGCCGGCCGGCTTCTGGTTCACGGCGGCTCCGATGAGTTGCACCGTCTGCACTATGTCGGAGGTTCGGGGCGCGCGGCAGTCGAGCGAAATGCCGCTTTCCTTGTGAGCTTCAGTCATGCCGTTCTTGACGACCGACCAGAAAGGGTCGGATGCCTGGTTGTGGGTGAGGGCGATGATCTGAACGTTGTCCTGCGCCGAACCGATCTGCGGTACCGCCAGAACGGAGCCCAGCACCAGCGCACCCAGCGCGATCCTGTTCGAAACTCGAAGCATGACTTCCTCCCAAGTGGAGCCGGCTTTCCGAGCGCGGTCACAAGACAGCGCATGTTTCTCGACATGCCCCTCCCGGCACCGGGCAACGAACGATGAATTGCTACCGGGTGCAATGATGTATTGATAAAGATCTCGGCTTTGATTGCAATACCTGCGTTGCGTTTCGAATCGTTCTGGAACAAACGTCCCAAACCGCGAGCGGGATGTTTTGAGCGTGAAAAAGAGAGCCACGGCGCTGGAGGTCGCGAAGGCCGCCGGTGTTTCCAAATGGACGGTGATCCGCGCCTTCACGCCCGGTGCGTCCATCGCCGAGTCCAGCCGCCAGAAGGTCCTGGCGGTGGCCGAGACCATGAGCTATCGGCCCAATCTTCTTGCCCGCAGCCTCGCCACCAGTTCCACGCAGCACGTCGCCGTCTTCGTGGACGACTTCACCAATCCCCATAAGCTGGAGATGCTGGAAACGCTCACCGCCGCTCTGCAGGCGGAGGAGCTCGTCGCGGTGATCGTGAACATCAACGAGCATTTCGACCACGTCCATGCGCTTCTGAACGCCGATCAAAGGCAGGTGGACGCCATTGTGCTCCTCGGCACGTCGTTTCGCGACGAGACCTTGAGCGACGTGCGCCTGGGCGAGTCCGCGCCGCCATTGTTCGTGCTCGCACGCGACAGCCAGACCTCCCGGATCTCGCCGATCTCCTGCGATTCCGGACATGCTCTCGCGGAGATCTGCACCCATCTGTGGGCACGCGGGTATCGCAGGCCTGCCTTCATGACCGGGCCTCGGACGCTTTCAACCGCCCTTGGCCGACGCCAGCATTTCGAGGCCTTCTGGATGGAGCGCGGCATCGAGGCGGTTCCGACCCTTTCGGCCGAGCGCTATAGCCACCGGGCGGGGGGCGATGCGGCGCGGGCTTTTCTCCAAGCCTCACCGAGCGGCCTGAAGATCGACCTCCTGATGTGCGAGAACGACATTCTTGCCTGCGGGGCGATGGATGTGCTGCGCAGCGAGTTCGCGCTTCGCGTACCGGAAGACCTCGCCATCGTCGGCTTCGACGATACGGCGATTGCGGGCTTTCCGACCTACGACCTGACGACCTATCGCCAACCGATCGCAGCCATGGTCGATGCGCTGGTGGACATGCTGGCGGGCCGGCGGGCCAGCGAGCCGGTCAGTCTTCCCGGCGAACTGGTTCTTCGCTCGTCGGCTTGAAGGCGCGCTAATCCGACCGGCGCGCCTCCCCGTATCTCGTTGGTCGCGAGCGCTCCAGCCCCTTAGGTCTCGTCTGCCTTCATGGGTTTCGTTCACCTCGCATGCGCCATGATCTGGATGCGATGAATGCAGACGAGACGTAGGGAAAAGCGCGCTCGTCCTGCCGCCTCGCAACTCCCGGCGCGCGGCGACGACGTCACGCGAGGCGCGACCGAACTCGATCGCGATCGACTTGGCCGAAAGAGCATGGGCCGAAATCAGTTGTTGCCCGACGTCCCCGAACGTGATCTGATCAGATATCATATAAATTCGAGGTGCGCCGCATGTCGGATCGCAAGACTTCCCATGCCACGTCACAAGGTCCGATCGCGATCCTGGGTGCGGGCCTTATCGGGTGCAGTTGGGCGGCGCTGTTCGCCGCGTCCGGCAGGCGCATCCATCTGTACGACAGCCATGCCGATGCGGGGGTGCAGTTCGCCCGCTTCTGGGAGGGCGTGAAGGACACGCTGGCCGAGATGGGCTTTGCCCATACCGGGTCGCCCCCTGAGTTCCGGGTCTTCGGCTCGGCCGCCGAAGCGGTGGCGGAGGCGAGCTTCGTCCAGGAATGCATCCCCGAGCGGCTGGACGCCAAGCGGCGCCTTTATGCCGAGATCGAGCCCGCCTTGCCGGCGGGAACAGTGGTGGCGACCAGTTCCTCAGGGCTCAAGCTATCCGACCTTCAGGTCGGGTGGCGGAACCCGAGCCATCTCGTGATCGCCCACCCCTTCAACCCGCCGCACATCATTCCGCTGGTCGAACTCTACGGCAACGAGGCGACGGCGCCCGAAGCGCTTGACGTATCGCGGGCGCTTTATGAGAGCTGCGGCAAGAAGACGATCACGCTGAAGCGCGAAGTCATGGGGCACGTCGCCAACCGGCTCCAGGCGGCGCTTTGGCGCGAAGCCATCCATCTCGTGGCCGAGGACGTCGTGTCCGTCAGCGATGTCGACACGGCGATCAGCGCCGGGCCCGGTATGCGCTGGGCCGTGATGGGGCCGCACATGCTTCTCAATCTCGGCGGCGGCCCGGCCGGAATTCGCGCTTATTGCGAGCAGTTCCGCGACAGCTACGCCCTCTGGTGGGACGATCTCGGCAAGCCGCAGCTCGATGCCGAGACGGTCGACAAGCTGGTGGAAGGACTTCGCGAAGAGATCGGCGCGCGCGACTACGACGCGCTGCGCCGTGAGCGCGACGCCAAGATCGTCGCGCTTCTTTCCGCCATCAATCATGTGGATGCCGGCGGTGACCGGCAAGCGGCGAACGCCCGGCACGAGGCTGCCGGCAGCGCGGTGGGGGCCAAATGAAGCGCAAAGTCGTCCTGACCTGTGCGGTGACGGGGGATGGCCCGATCCATCCGCGCTACCCGAATTATCCCGTCACGCCCCGGCAGATCGCCGAGGCCTGCCTGGAAGCGGCCGCCGCCGGCGCCTCCGTGGTCCATATCCATGGCCGCAACCCGGAAACGGGGGTCGGCGACCGTTCGCCCGCCGTTTTCCGCGAGATCGTCGCGCGGGTGCGGGAAGAGAACCCGGACGTTCTCGTCAACCTCACCACCGGCATGGGCGCGACCTTTGTGCCCGATCCGGCTGACGAGGCCATTGCCCATCCGACGACCGATGTCGGCACGGCGGCCGAGCGCGTCGCCCATGTGGTGGAATTGAAGCCGCAGATCTGCACGCTCGACACCACCACCATGAATCTGGAAGGCGGCATCGCGGGCGCGCCCGACTGCATCTTCATGAACACGCCCGGCAAGCTGCGCGACATGGCTGAGCTGATCCGGAAGGCGGGAGTGAAGCCGGAAATCGAGGCCTTCAATCCCGGCGACATCCTTCTGGCCCGAAACCTCATGGAAAAGGGGCATATCGACGAGCCGCCGCTTTTCCAGATCTGCCTCGGCGTCAAATGGTCGGCCCCGGCCGACGCCAGGACGCTTCTTTACATGAAGGAGCTCCTGCCGCCCGGCGCGATCTGGAGCGCCTTCGGCATCTCGCGCTGGCAGATGGAGATCGTTGCCCTGTCGACCATTCTCGGCGGCCACTGCCGCGTCGGGCTGGAAGACAACATCTATCTCGAGCGCGGCGTCTTCGCCACCAACGGGCAACTGGTGGAGCGGGCAGGGCGCATCATCCGCGATCTCGGCTGCGAGGTCGCGACGCCCGGCGAAGCGCGCGAAATCCTCGCCGTCGGTTAAGATGGCCGAGGAGAAGGAACCGGAGCCGGGCGTCGAACTGACGAGGGTGGTCGTCCACCAGTGGCAATGCGACCATTTCGGCCACGTGAACGTCCGGCACTATGCCGCGATCTTCGATGACGCCGTGTTCGTGTTCTGGAACGGGCACGGGTCCCGGACGGCCGACGGCACCGTGCCGGTGACGGCCGAAACGCGGACCGTCTTTCGGTCCGAAGTCGCAGCGGGAACGGTGGTCGCGGTTCGCGCCCGCATCAAGCGGATCGGCTCGAAATCGCTCGGCCTGCACCTGGAAATGGTCAATCCGCAGGACGGAACCGTTTTTGCGAGTTGCGACGTGGTGGAGGTCTTCTTCAACCTCCAAACGCGGGGCAGCGAAGCGATCCCGGCAAGGGTGCGCGAAAGCCTCGCGGCCTCCTCTCAAGAGAGCCAAGCTGAAGAAGTCGTTGCAGATAAGTTTCGAGAGCGGCGTCACGTAGGGCGCCCGACGTCAACCGTAAGCCGCCACACTTCGGCTGGCGGGTCAGAAAGGGAAAGAACGTGAGGAACACATTTCTGCTGACCGGCGTTATACTTGCCGTTTCCGCCGGCCTCGGTGCACCGGGTGCGGCGGCACGCGACCTGACGGTCGTTTCCTGGGGCGGAACCTATCAGGACGCCCAGCGCGACATCTATTTCAAGCCCTTTGCCGCGAAGACGGCCAAGCCGCTCCTCGACGAATCCTGGGACGGCGGCATCGGCGTCCTGCAAGCCAAGGTCAAGGCGGGGGCGCCGAACTGGGACGTCGTGAATGTCGAAGCGGTGGATCTCGCGCTCGGCTGCGACGACGGCATCTTCGAGAAGCTGGATTGGGACAAACTCGGCGGCAAGGACAAGTACCTTCCCAAAGCCGTCAGCGATTGCGGCGTCGGTGCGAACGTCTGGTCGACCGCGATCGCCTATGATGGCGCGAAGCTGGCCGACGGGCCGAAATCTTGGGCGGACTTCTGGGACACCCGGAAGATACCGGGCAAGCGCGCCCTGCGCCGGGGGCCGCAATACAATCTCGAATTCGCCCTTCTCGCCGACGGCGTGAACAAGGACGAGGTCTACGAGGTTCTGGCGACACCCGAAGGAGTGGATCGTGCCTTCCGGAAGCTCGACGAATTGAAGTCCAACCTCGTCTGGTGGGAGTCCGGCGCCCAACCGCTTCAGTTGCTGGCCTCTGGCGAGGTGGCCATGACCTCGGCCTATAACGGCCGCATTACCGGTATCAACCGGAGCGAGAAGAAGAACTTCAAGGTCGTCTGGCCGGGCAGCATCTATTCCGTCGATAGCTGGGCGGTGCTGAAGGGCGCCGAGAACAGGCAGGCCGGCATGGACTTCGTCGCCTTCGCCAGCGAGGCGGAAAATCAGGCCAAGCTGCCGGCCTATGTGGCCTACGGACTGCCGAACAAGGACGCCTCCGCGCTGGTGCCCGCCGAATACAGGGCCGACCTGCCGACCGACTCGAACAACATCGCGGACGCCTTGGCGATCGACGTGGACTTCTGGATCGACAATACCGAGGATCTGACCGAGCGCTTCAACGCCTGGCTGGCGCAGTAGGAACCGCGCGGAACGCGCAAAGAACGTCCGTGCGGGGCCCTGCGGCCCCGCCTCGCATTCACCGTTGCCAGAAGGGCCGCTCCCCGCGAGCGGTGGTCGCCGCGTGAGCCAAGCCGACATCCGGTTCGAAAGGGTCAGCAAGTCCTACGGCATTCTGGATGTCGTGAAGGAACTCGACCTCACCATCCGCCAGGGCGAGTTCCTGAGCCTGCTCGGTCCGTCCGGCTCCGGCAAGACCACGATCCTGATGATGCTCGCTGGCTTCGAGACGCCGAGCGCGGGCACGATCTCGCTCGGAGGAGTGCGGATCGACCCGCTGCCGCCGCACAGGCGCAACATGGGCGTCGTGTTCCAGAACTACGCGCTGTTTCCTCACATGAGCGTCGCCGCGAACGTCGCCTTCGCGCTGGAGATGCGCGGCATCAGGCGCGCGGAGATCGAGATGCGGGTTTCGCGCGCGCTCGACATGGTGCAGCTCGGCGCGATGAAGGATCGAAGGCCCGCCCAACTGTCCGGCGGTCAGCAGCAGCGCGTGGCGCTGGCCCGCGCACTGGTGTTCGAGCCTTCCGTGGTGCTGATGGACGAGCCGCTCGGCGCGCTCGACAAGCAGTTGCGCGAGCAGATGCAACTCGATATCCGCGCCCTTCACAAGCGGCTCGGCCTGACGGTCGTCTTCGTCACCCACGACCAATCCGAAGCGCTGACCATGTCGGACCGTATCGCCGTCTTCAACCACGGTCGGATCGAGCAGATCGGCAGCCCGCGCGAGATCTACGACCATCCGCGCTCGCGCTTCGTGGCCGAGTTCGTCGGGGAAACCAACCTCGTGGAAGGCACCTTGGCCTCGGCGGGCGCGGAGGGCACCACCGTCGAACTCGCCGGGGGCGGAACGATCCGTGTCCAGCCGTCGAATCTGGGGCAGGATGCCGGACGGGTCCTCGTTTCGATCCGCCCCGAGCGTATCCTTCTTGGGACCGACGCTACGACCGGGAACAGCTATCCGGCGACCGTGACCGACGCTGTCTATCACGGCGATCACCTGCGCGTTCAGCTTGACGAGGGAGCGTTTGGCTTCGTCGTCAAGACGGATCGCAAAGGCGGCGAGTTCGCGCCGGGCGACAAGGTCCTCGTGTCCTTCGCGCCGTCCGACTGCTGGATGCTGCCGGCATGAGCGAGCCGACGCTCACGGCGCGCCTCGGCGCACTGGCGTTGGTGGCGCCGCTCGCGCTGTTCCTCGCCCTGTTCTTCGTCTGGCCGCTGGCTTCCATGCTCCGGCAATCGGTGCTCGACCCCGTGGGATCACAGGCATTCCCCGCGACGGCGAAGATCGCGAGTGCTTGGGACCGCCGGTCCGATCCGCCGGACGCCCTGAAACGCGCCTTCGTCGACGATCTGCGCGCTATCGAGGACCAGCAGTTGCTGGGTGATGCGACCCGCCGGCTGAACAGTGCCCAGAACGGCTTCCGCACGCTGATGAGCCGGACGGTGCGGGCACTCGCGGACGAGCCGGGACCGATCGATCTTGTCGCTGTCGACAAGCGCTGGGCCGACAGTCGCTTTTGGCGCGCGATCGCCGACTCCACCCACCTCTATACTGACCGCTATCTCCTCGCCGCCGTGGATCACGCCCGAAATCCGGCTGGCGACGTCGAATCCCTTCCGGCGGGCGAGTCCGCCAACCGGGTAATCCTCATGCGAACCCTCGGCATCGGGGCGCTCGTAACACTGGCTTGCGCCCTGATCGGCCTTCCTTATGCGATGTTGGCAGCTTCGGTGGAGGGCTGGAAGCGCCAGTTGCTGCTCGCCGCCGTGCTGCTGCCTTTGTGGACGTCGCTCCTGGTGCGGACTGCGGCGTGGTTCATCCTTTTGCAGGAGAAAGGGCTCATCAACGAGACGTTGATGGCGCTCGGTCTCGTCGCGAGCCCTCTCCCTTTGATCTTCAACCGCCTCGGCGTCGTGATTGCCATGACGCATGTCCTCCTGCCCTTCATGGTGCTGCCGATCTATTCGGTTCTGCTGTCGATCCCGCGCAACCTGATGCCGGCCGCAGCCTCGCTCGGCGCTCCGCCCTGGCGCGCCTTCCTGCGCGTGCTCCTGCCGCTCAGCCTGCGCGGCGTTGTGTCGGGCTCGCTTCTCGTCTTCATGTCGGCCATCGGCTACTACATCACCCCGGCGCTGATCGGCGGAGCGCAGGACCAGATGATCTCCTCCGTGATCGCGTTCTATGCCATCGGTTCGGCCAACTGGGGCATGGCAGGCGCGCTCGGGGCGATCCTTCTCGTCGCGACGCTCGCGCTCTACGCGGTCTATGGGCGCCTGTCCTCCGACCCGGTGGTGAGCCGCTGATGCGCGCCTCAAGCCTCGCAAGAGTGTTGTTCGGCGCGCTCGCAGTTCTCTTTCTCCTGGCGCCGCTCATCGCCATCCTGCCGCTCGCCTTCACGTCGAGCCTGTTCCTGACCTATCCGATACCGGACTATTCCCTGCGTTGGTTCGCCGAACTGGTGAACGCGGATGTCTGGCGGATGTCGATCCTCAACAGCCTGATCATCGGCTTCGGCACGACGCTTTTGGCCGGAACCCTCGGCACGCTGGCGGCGCTTGGCCTTCGCGGAAACGGACTTATTGCACCCGGCCTGTTCCGCACCGCCTTTCTTCTGCCCATGGTGGTGCCGGCGGTGGTGCTCGGCGTCGGCATGCAGGTCTTCTTCGTGCGCCTTGGACTGGCGAATTCTTATATCGGCGTCATCTGCGCGCATTCCGTCGTCGCCGTCCCGTTCGTGGTGGTGTCCGTGTCCGCTTCCCTTGTGGGCATCGACCGGCGCGTTGAACGGGCCGCTGCGAGCCTCGGGGCGTCACCCTTAATCGTCTTCCAGCGGGTGACACTGCCTCTGGCAACGCCCGGCATCCTGTCGGGCGGCATGTTCGCCTTCGCGACATCACTCGATGAAGTCGTGCTGACGCTGTTCGTGGCAGGCCCCAACCAGCGCACGCTCGCCCGGCAGATGTTCTCCTCCATCCGAGAGAATATCAGTCACGCCATTGCCGCAGCGGCGTTTCTATTCATCTTAGGAACGGTGCTGATCGCCGGTCTGGCGCTTTTCCTGCGGCAGCGAATGGCGGCCACCCGGCCGGCTTGACGTCTCGGCCGTTCGAGAACGGCTTCACGCCGCGCCCTTGTCCTCCCTGCGTCTCGCATCGGCGATCGCGGGGCGGATGGCCTGCGCCGCTTCCCGGATGTCGGCCCGCATCGCCTCGGCCGCGGCGCCGGCATCGCCCCGGCCGATGGCGTCGATGGCTTCCGCGTGGCGGACATGCCCCGAGACCGAAAGCTCGCCGCTGCGCACGATGTTCATCAGCGGTCCGTAACGCATCCAAAGGAGTTCGATGAGGTCGATCAGGTCGCCGTTGCCGCATTTCTGGTAGATCGAGAAATGGAATTCCTGGTTGAGCCGCAGATAGGCCTTGCGATCGTCGGACGCGGCCTTGTCGTCCATCTCCCCGTTGATCGCGGTGAGCGACCGCGCCAGCTTGCCGCAACCGGCTTCCACCGCCAGCCGCACCGCCTCGCCTTCGAGCTGGAGGCGGAGCGGCAGAAGAAGGTCCAGCCGCTCGGTGGTGGCTTCCGGCACGCGCAGCGAGCGGCGGGGCAAAGCTTCGATGGCGCGCGCCAGAACGAGCCGGCTCGCCGCTTCCCGAACCGGCATCTGGCTCGTGCCGAAGGCTTCGGCGAGCGCCGGCAGCGTCAGCCGCTGGCCAGGCACGAACTCGCCGATCATGAAGCTCTGCTTCAGTTCGTTATAGACATATTCAAGGTCGGAGGTGGGGCGACGGGCCTCGAAGGCCGGTAGCGCGTTGTTGTTCGCTTTCACTTGCGCTCGATCCTTATGGTGCCGTCGCGATGGGCTATCCGGCCCGGACGTCCCTGATATCTCTCGCAATGCACGTACAGCGGGAGGCGTTCAAAGGGGAATGAAGAAGTATCGCAAGATGAAAGACGGGGCTTCCCGTCCTGCGACGATGTTCGCATGCCGCCGTTCATCGGGTCGGCTCGTGCTTGCCGGAGCTGCTTGGGTCTTCGCAAGTGCGAAGGATGTGCAGTTGCGAAGAAGATTTTATCCCACTCAACTTCGCCTCGAATGCTTGAAATCTCGGCATTTCCGGCCTCGTATGCCGCCATTCGCGGCACCCTTCAATAAAATATCTGATCAGATATCATTGCCGTTGACAACGTGTTTTGAACGGCCCTAACCTTCGAGGCAACAACAAGCAGAACGGCAGTCAAGATCAGCACAACCGGGGACGCGGGTCCCATGGGGGAGGAAGGCAGCATGACACGCATGATCGGCGGTGGCGTCACGCGGCGCCAGATAATTCGCACCGGCGCGGCGCTGGCCGCCGGCCTTGCGGCCCCCGCGCTGATCGGCTCGCGTGGCTTTGCCGCCGAGCCCGAGCGCATCAAGCTCGGCATGGTCAACCCGCTGGAAGGCGAATGCGCGCAATGGGGCATCCCGATCGTGCGCGCCGGCCAGATCTGGGCCGACGAGCATAACGCGCAGGGCGGCATCATGTGCGGCGACGGGCAGCGCCACATGATCGACTACTTCAAATACACCAATGTCTGCTTCTACCCGAACGAGGAACTGACGGCCTTCCGGAACGGCATCCTGCAGGACGGCTGCAAGTTCATGTTCCAGACCTATACGCCGGCCTCCCGCAAGGCGATCGCCCGCATCGCCACGCAGAACAAGGTTCTCACCAATTCCTACGGCGGCGGCTTCATGAGCCCCGACTTCCCCTATCTCATGGGCGGCATCACCGGCTCGCCGACCGCGTTTCTCGGCCTCGTCTCGCACGTCCTGGACAAGCAACCGCAGATCAAGCGCGTGGCGCTGATGTTCACGGACAATTCCTTCGGTCTTGCGGGCCGCGCCTATACCGAAGCGGGCTGCGCGCCCTTCGTGGCCGACAACAAGATCGAGGTCGTCTACAACGAGGTCTTCGACCCGAACACGACCGACTATTTCCCGCTCTTCGGCGCGGTGATGAAGACCAAGCCCGACGCGATCTTCTTTTCCGACCTGCCGCCCGGCAAGCAGGCGATCCTTCTCGAAACGGCCAAATCCCTGTCCTTCGACGGGGTCTGGATGTCGCATTCCTGGGACCTGCCGCAGATCGCCCAGCGCGTCGATCTCGCCAGTCTCGAAGGCCGCCTCTACTGCGGCTTCGGCGTTGATGCCTCCGAGCCGACCTTCTCGAAGAAGGCGCACGAGATGTACCAGTCCTACGTCAAGCAGTTCGGCGCGGGCGAATGGATCGGTTTCGCGGGCCTCACCTATTCCGCCATGTCGACGCTCGACCAGGCCTTCGCTCAATCCAAGTCCATCGACCCGACCGACGTGATGGAAGCACTCTACGCGATGAAGGGGATGGACCACCCGATCTACGGCAAGTCCGACTGGTCGGGCAAGGACATCTTCGGCGTCGATCATCACCTTCTGACGCCGACGCCGAAATACGTCGTGGAGAAGGGCGCCTTCGCCTTGTCCGGCGTCGTCAGCGATTTCGACTGGTGGCAGCAGCACAAGGCGGCCGCGCTGCCCGTCCTGCAGAAATACAAGATGACGGAAGGCTGACGGGCGCTCGCCCTCCTCCTCGAACGTCACGCAACTCCGATCCCTTCGCAGCCCGGCGCGCCGCTTCGGCGCGCCCGCCGGCGGAGCCATGCCAGAAGCAGTGGGAGACATGAATGGCACGCGACGACATCCTCATTCCTCCGTTCAAGACCGAACTCTTCGCCGATCCGATCCGGCCGGAAGAGATCGCCGGCCTGCCGGGCGCCCTGGACAAGGGGGTCGAGGACATCGATCCGGTGACGTTCTCCGTGGTCTATGCCCGCGTGGAAGGCATCATGACCGAAATGACGCAGACCATCCTCGCCACCGCGCGAAACCCCATCCTGCACGGCGCCAAGGACTTCACCTGCTGCCTTCTCGACACCTATGGCGCGTCGATCCTGTCCATGGTGGACTGCATTCCCGTCCATGTCGGCACGATGAGCCCGCCGCTGCGCTTCATCATCCGGGCCTTCGGCGAGGACGTGCACGAAGGCGACGTGTTCCTGAACAACGCGTCCTATGCCGGCAACTCGCATGTCGGCGACTTCACCATGTTCGCGCCGATCTTCTTCGAGGGAAAGCTCGTCGCCTGGGCCTGCTCGAAGTGCCACCTCCTCGACATCGGCGCGCATCTGCCGACCAGCATGGACCCCTTCGCCAAGGACATCTACGAGGAGGGCTACCATTTTCCGGGCGTGCGCCTGTGCCGGGACCACAAGCCGATCTCGGACCTCGTCCGCTTCATCGCCTATAACTTCCGCTATCCGCAGCAATGGCATGGCGACTTCCTGGCCCAGCTTTCCTCGCTTTGGGTCGCGGAAGCGCGCGTGATCGAGCTGTGCCAGCGCTTCGGCTACGACACGTTCAAGGGCTGCCTGACGGAGGCGCTTCGCTACGGCGAGCGCGCGATGCGCGAGGAAATCTCCAAGCTGCCGAAGATCACGGTCACGGAAACGCTGAAAAGCGAATGCTTCGAGAACTATATCGACGAAGCGCTCGAGTTCAAGATGACGCTGACCATCGATCCGGAGGAAGGCTATATCGACTTCGACTATTCGGAGATGCCGGACCAGATCGACTTCTCCTACAACCTTTCCTACGCGACCTGCCGTTGTTCGGCGATTCAGGGCACCTTGCCGGTGCTGTCGCCCGACCTGCCCTATAACAGCGGCGCGCTGGACCGCATCCGCGTGAAGCAACGCGAAGGGGCGATCGCCGGTATTCCGCGCTGGCCGGTCGGCACGGAGGTCGCGACCGTCGGCCTCAACGACGAGGTCACCAATCTCGTGTTCAAGACCTGGGCCAAGGTTCTGCCGCACCGCGCGCTCGCCGGCATGGGCGAGCATCCCGCCGCCAACCACACGGGGGCCGGCGTCGATCCGCGCAAGAACAACCAGCCCTACGGCCACCTCCATTATCTGGCCGCGAGCGCGGCCGGCGCGACGGAAGGCTATGACGGCCTGCCGCACATGTTCGGCCACTGCATCATGGGCAACATGGGCTACGAATCGCTCGAGATCCACGAGCAGTCGCTGCCCCGCATCATCTGGGAGGTGAAGGCGGAAGCGGATTCCGGGGGCGCGGGCAAATGGCGCGGCGGCATCGCGATGTCGCACCGCCTGCAGCCGATCGACCACGACATGCAGCTCATCTATTGCGGCACCGGGCATACCTGGCCGGCCTTCGGTCTCTTCGGCGGCGACGGCGGCACGGTCGCCGACCACTGGCTTCTCGACGCGCAGACGCAAGGCGAGGAAGCGCATCTGGAGAACATGGGCGAGATCATCTGCCGGCGCGACCAGCACTGGTACGCCAAGACCGGCGGGGGCGGAGGCTTCGGCAACCCGCTGGAACGCGACCCGGAGAAGGTCCGCGACGACGCCCGCGACGGCTTCATCTCGTTGGAAGCAGCACGCGATGTCTACGGCGTCGTTCTCGACACCGAGCCGGAGCTCTTCGCCGTGGATGCCGGGGCGACCGAGGCTCTGCGCGCCGAGATGACCGCTCGTGGCAACTGACGCACCGACGACGAGGGAACGAACCATGAAGTACCGTATCAGCGTCGATGTCGGCGGCACCTTTACCGACCTCACCATCGCCGAAGCCGAAACCTTCACCCAGCTCGGCAGCCACAAATCGCCGACGACGCCGAAGGACCGCTCCGTCGGCATCCTCAACTGCATGACGCTTGCGGCCGAAGCCCTCGAACTCACCCTCGACGAGCTTCTGTCGCAGACCTCCGTGTTCTGCCACGGCTCCACCACGGCGACGAACACCATCCTGGAGATGAGCGGCGCGAAAACCGGCCTCATCTGCACCCGCGGCACGAAATACGTGCTGTGGCGCGGCGAGGGCCGCCGCCAGACCATGTTCGACTACAAGATGGAGCCGAACAAGCCGCTGATCCGGCCCTATCTTTGCCGCGAGGTGACCGAGCGCATCAACGCCGAAGGCCAGGTGATCTTAGCCCTCGACGAGGAGGAGGTGCGCGCCGAGGTGCGGCAGTTGAAAGCCTGGGGCGTCGAGGCCATCGCCGTCTGCACCATGTGGTCCATCGTCAACGACGCGCATGAAAAGCGCATCGGCGAGATCATCGAAGAGGAATGGCCGGGCGTCGACTACTGCCTGTCCTCCGACATACAGCCGATCATCCGCGAATATTACCGGACAAGCTGCGTCGTCCTCAACGCGATGCTGCAGCCGAAGGTGACGCGCTACCTGAACGGCCTCCAGGGGAAGCTGGTGGAGCGCGGCTTCAAGGGCGAAACGCTGATCGTCGTCTCCAACGGCGGTGTCGTGCCGATCTCCGAAGTCGCCAAGAAGCCGGTCTTCATGCTGTTTTCCGGCCCTTCCATGGCGCCGGAAGCGGGCTACTACTTCTCGGAACTCGAAGGCTCGGCCAACTGCATCACCGTCGATATGGGCGGCACGAGCTTCGACGTCTCGACGGTGCTGGAAGGCCAGATCACCACCACCAAGGACGGGCGCATCCTGAACTACCCGACCGGCGTCGCCTCCATCGAGATCGCGACGCTGGGTGCGGGCGGCGGCTCCATCGCCTCCATCGACCGCGCCGGCCTCATCAGCGTCGGCCCGCGCAGCGCCGAAGCCGTGCCGGGCCCGGCCTGCTACATGCGCGGCGGCACCGAGCCGACTGTCACCGACGCTTATGTGGTTCTCGGCTACATCCGGCCGGAATATTTCCTGAACGGCCGGATGCAGATCGATCGCGATCTCGCGGTGAAGGCCATCAAGGACCACATCGCCGATCCGCTCGGCATCACGGTGGAGGACGCCGCTCTCGGCATTACGCAGGTGGTGAACGAGAACATGATGGGCGGCATCCTCGACATGACGATCCGGCGCGGTGTCGATCCGCGCGAATTCGCAATGGTGACGGGCGGCGGCGCGACGGCGGTGCCGGTCGCTTTCCTCGCCCGCGAGATGGGGATCAAGAAGATCATCATCCCGCGCGAGACGTCGGTGCTCTGCGCCTTCGGCGCCAACAACGCGGCCATCGCGATGAGCGAGGTCGTGTCGAAATATGCCGACACCGCGAGCTTCGACTTCGACGCGGTGAACGAGGCGCTTGCCGCGATCACCGGCAAGGGCTCGGCCTTTCTCGACCGGATGGGCGTGCCGGAGGGCGACCAGAAGTTCGAGCTTTTCGTGTCGGCCCGCTACCCGATGCAAACCACGGAACTCGAAATCCCGATCACGCTCGACAATGGCCGCATCACCCCGGCCCGGCTTGCCGACATGGTGCAGATGTTCCACGACGCCTATCTCGCCCGCTACAAGACCAACGACCCGGCTTCCGACGTCGAGTTCCTCATGTGGCGGAACATGGCGACCTTCCAGCGCCCGAAGATCGTGCTCAGTCCCCAGGAGAAGGGACCGGACACCGCGCCGGATAAGGCGCTTTTGAGTGCCGGCGCGTCCTATTTCGGCGGCGGCAAGACGGTGGAAACCACGGCCTATGACGGCACGAAGCTCACCTACGGCATGACGGTTCCCGGCCCCGCTCTCGTGATCCTGCCCGACACCACCATCGTCGTGCCGCCCTTCGCCAGCTTGCAAACCCGCGAATACGGCTATTTCGTCATGACCGTCGACACGGAGATCCGCAAAGCCGCACCCGCCAAGCGCAAGCGCGAACTCGCCATGGCCCATTGATCGAGGCCCCGCCCCGCTCCCGCCAAACGGCTGGAGCGGGGCGGAACGGTGAATAAAACCCGCGAGGCGCGCATGCTCGACATCAATATCACGCAGGTCCTCTTCAACTTCCTCGCGCTGAGTTCCTTCTACGGGCTTTTCGCCGTCGGGCTCGCCCTCGTCTTCGGCGTCATGAAGGTCGTGAACTTCGCCCATGGCGAGTTCTTCATGATGGGCGGTTACGCGATCTGGCTTCTGTTGATGGGGCTTTTCGGGCTTCCGCCTTGGGTCGTCTTCCTTCTCGCGCTGGTCGTCGGTCCGCTCGCGATCTGCGTTCTCGGCCTCGTCGTGGAGAAGCTGATCTTCGAGCCGACCTCGGACGACGCCTTCAACGGTTTCATCGCCTCGCTCGGCTTGTCCTACGTCTTGCAGTCCCTTGCCGCGCTCTCCTTCGGCGTCGTGTCCAAAAGCCTTCCCGTTCTGATCCCCGGGCAGGTGGTGGTGGCCGGCGGCGTCCTGACCTTCCAGCGCCTCGCCGTTATTCTGGGCGCCGTTCTGATGATGGCCGGGCTCTGGTATTTCCTGAACCGAACGCCTTCCGGCCGCGCCGTCCGTGCCGCCTCGCAGGATCGCCGCGCCGCGCTTCTCCAGGGCATCGACCTGAAGCGCGTTCGCCTTCTCGTCATGGCGATCGGCGTCGGCATGGCGGCGGTGTCCGGCGTCCTCATGGCCAGCATCATCAATATCGGCCCTTATATGGGCCTGGAGGCGATCTGGAAGGCGTTCATCGTGGTGATCGTCGGCGGGCTTGGGAGCATCAGCGGCGCGATCGTCGCCGCGCTGATGTTCGGCTTCATCGACAGCGTCGCGATCACGGCGGGCTTCGGCCAATATATCGTCATCATCGACACCGTGATCATGCTCGGCGTCCTCGCCTTTTTCCCGCGAGGCCTGCTCGGGCGCGAAGCCCCGGCGCTGGAAAGCGGCGCGGTGAAGCAGCTCTTGCGCCCGCTCCGCGCCTTCGGCCCGGTCGTGAAGATCGCGGCCGCGCTTTTCCTCGCCGCCGCGCTGATCGCCTATCCCTTCCTGTCCTCGACCTATTATGTCGGGCTCGGCATCCTCTTCCTTATCAACGTGATCCTGGTGATCAGCTACCGCACGATCACCACGATGGGCGGCTGGTCCTTCGCGCATATCACCATGCTGGCGATCGGCGCTTATACGAGCGCGCTTCTCCAGACCGTGTTCGACCTGTCCTTCTGGCTGATCCTGCCGATCGCCGGTGGCCTCGCGGCGCTGGTGGCCGCGCTGATCGCCTTCCCGGTGATGCGCACGCGTCAGTTCTACTTTTTCCTGAGCACCTTCGCGGCCGGCGAGGCGATCCGGCAATGCTTCATCCAGTTCAAGGAGCCCTTCGGCGGCATCGAGGGCATTCCCTTCCTGTCGCCGCCCGGCGACCTTTTCGGCATCAGCTTCTTCGACACCGCGAACTACTATCTCCTGGTTCTCGGCATAGCGGTTCTCTGCGGCATCCTCCTTTATCTCTTCGATATCAGCCGCACGGGGCGCACGGTGAAGGCGATGGCCGAGAACGAGAACCTGTCCTCGGCGATCGGCGTGAACATCTGGGCGATGAAGACGCTCGCTTTCTGCGTCGGCTCCTTCTTCGCCGGCATCGCGGGGGCCCTGTTCGCCGCCTATAACGGCTTCGTCGCTCCGACCGACTACACCGCGCAGTTCATGTTCAAGGTGATCGCGGCCGTGATCATCGGGGGTAATCGCACTTTCTGGGGGCCGGTCATGGGCCTCGTGGTGCTCACCGCCATGGAGGAACTCCTGCGCGGCTGGGCCCAGCTCGTGCCGCTCATCTGGGGCCTCACCATCATCCTGACCGTCCTGTTCCTGCCGCAGGGGCTCGAAGGTCTCGCCCGGCGCCTGCTGGCGCGCCGCACAGGAAAAACCGGCGAACCCGCGCCGAGGGGGGAGGTCGCCGATGCTCTGCGTGCATGATCTGACGATGCGCTTCGGCAAGCTGGTGGCGCTCGACGCCGCGTCCTTCGACGTTCAGGAGGCGACGATCCACGGGATCATCGGCCCCAACGGCTCGGGCAAAACCACGTTCTTCAACCTCGTGACCGGCTTCCTGAAACCGACTGCCGGCAAGGTGACGTGGCAGGGACGCACGGTTTCCGGCCTGCCGCCCCATCTCGTGTCGCGCGCCGGCGTCGCCCGCACCTTCCAGAACACCAGCAACTACGCCAACCTCACGGTGCGCGAGAATCTGGTGATGGCGAGCCGCAACCGGATCGAAACGGGATGGCTGGCGCGGCTCGTGAACCTGAAATCCGCCCGCACCGAGGAGGCCGGGCACGGCCGGACCGCGGACGAGCTTCTGGAACGCTTCGGCCTGCGCGACATGGCCGATGCGCGCGCCGTCGACCTGCCCGGAGGCACGCAGAAGATCCTCGGCGTCGTGATCGCGCTCGCCACCGCGCCGCGCCTCCTGATGCTGGACGAGCCGCTGGCGGGCCTGAACTCGGGCGAAAAGGTCCGGCTGATGGAGATCATCCGCTCCATTCGCGGCGACGGCCTCACCATCCTTCTGATCGAGCACGACATGAAGGCGATCATGCGCACCTGCGACCGCATCACGGTGCTGTGCTACGGCAAGCTGCTGGCGGAAGGCACGCCCGCCGAGATCAGCCGCGACCCCGAAACCATCCGCGCTTATCTCGGCGAAGAGGTGGCGTGATGCTGGAAATCCGCGATCTCAGCGTCGACTATGCCGGCGTCATCGCCGTCGAGGGCGTGTCGCTTATCGCCGGCGACGGCAGGATCACCACGCTCGTCGGCGCGAACGGGGCGGGCAAGTCCACCACCTTGAAAGCGGTGTCCGGCCTGGTTCCGGCGCGGCAAGGGCAGATCCTCTTCGAAGGGGAGCCCTTGTTTGGCTTGAAGCCGGAAGCGATCGTGGCGCGCGGCATCTGCCACGTTCCCGAAGGCCGGGGCCTGTTTCCTTATATGTCGGTTCTCGACAACCTCCTCACCGGCGCGCATCTGCGCAAAGACCCCGCCGGCATCCGGGACGATCTGGAAAAGGTCTTCCATTACTTCCCGATCCTGAGGGAGCACCGCCACCGCGTGGCGCGCAATTTCAGCGGCGGCCAGCAGCAGATGATCGCCATCGGCCGGGGCATCATGTCCCGTCCGCGCTTGTTCCTGTTCGACGAGCCGTCCATCGGCCTCGCCCCGCTGATCGTGCGCGAGGTGCTGAACACCATCGCGACCATGGCGCGCGAGGACAAGCGCGCCGTCCTCCTGGTGGAGCAGAACGCCAATCTCGCCCTCGACATCGCGAGCGACGCTTATGTGATGGAACTCGGCCACATCACCCTGTCGGGAAGCGCGCGCGACGTGAAGGCGAACGAAGGCGTCCGCAAGGCCTATCTCGGCCTGTAGACCGGCGCGAAGGCACCTGTCTCGCTCGCTGCGTAGAGGAGCGAGTGCCTCTCCGCCTCCAGCCGTTCGCCGAAGAGCCCCACGAAGTCTCGGGTGATGTTTCGCACCGCCCGCGCGATTTCACGAAGCGAACTGGCTGCATCCGCTGCCTCGGCTTTCCGTGATCGCCCCGAACTGATTGTTCGAAGACTGCTCTGCTGAGGCCTCTAGTCCGGCAGGCATGCGGCAGATCGGAGCTGGTACTCGCTCGCGCGACCACCAAACCATAGTGGCTAACCCATCGCTGCCTGTCGTGAGCGCTAAGGTTTCCTTAGTCCCGGCCAGCGTAATTCGTTGAGTGGCTATCCTATGGATTTCATCCTTTCGGCATGACTATGTTCAATAATCTGAAGATATCGACCAAGCTTGCGCTCATGTTAGCGATCATCGCCTCGCTGGTCGTTGTTTCCAGTGTTTTTACTTACAATTCCATTGTCCGAACAGAGAATGTCGCTTTCGCCAACAGGAAGGCGAATAATTTTTTGGATGATATCGACACTCTGCTTTCCAGCCTGGTTGAGGAGCAGAATGCCATGCGGGCCTTCATGGCCAAGCCGGACAAGCAATTCATTGGACGTGTCGCTCAATATTCGAATGAAGTTGCGAAGAGGCTCGACGCCCTTACGTCAACCATAGAAGCGAACACGATGGTTTCCTTGAGGAACACCGTCGCCGAGTTCGAGAAGCAGGTTCAACAGGCGCTGGCCGAGGCAGGAAACCCGGCGACGCTGGAAAAGGTACGTGGGGAAATCTCGTCGCTCGCGCGTCTCACCAAGGTTCGCGAGATTCTCGCGGCCCTCGAAAAAACGGAGAAGGACGGTCGCGTCAGCCGTGCGGCCGAGCAGGACAGCGCGTTCTACGCGGCGAAGATGACACTTCTTGCTGGTGGCACTTTGACGATCCTCTTCTCGATATTCGCGGGCGTTCTTCTGCACTCAACCATCGCGCGGCCGCTGCTGCGCATGACGGCAATGATGCAGCGCCTCGCAGCGGGCGACAAATCGCTTCTCGTCCCGGCGGTGAACCGCCGCGACGAGATCGGCGCGATCGCAAATGCCGTCCAGGTCTTCAAGAATGCCGCAATCGAGAAGGATCGCTTGGAGGCCGAGGCGGACATGGTTCGCTCCACGCAGCTCGCGCAACGTGACCGGCAATCGGCGATCGACAATGCCAGGTCGGAGGATCTGCGTGTCTTCGTTCACGCCGTCGAAGCGAGCTTCGACAGGCTTTCGGCAGGCGACCTGACGGTGCGGATGTCGCAGACCGTCGCGGCCGAGTTCGAGCCTATCCGCGTCAAGTTCAACGAATCCGTCACGCAACTGGAAGAAGCGATCGGCTCGGTGGTCGGCGCGATCGGCTCGATGCGCGACGGCCTCAGCCAGATCACGGTCGCCGCCGGCGATCTGTCGCAAAGGACCGAGCAGCAGGCGGCGTCGCTGGAAGAAACGGTGGCATCGCTGTCCGACCTCGTTCGCGGCGTCAACCACACGGCGGAAAGTGCCGACGATGCACGCTCCGCCGCCGCTTCCGCGCGGCAGGAGGCGGAAAACGGCCGCAGCATCGTATCTCATACCGTTTCCGCGATGTCCGAAATCGACCAGTCTTCGGAAAAGATCGGACGCATCATCGGCGTGATCGACGAGATCGCGTTTCAAACGAACCTTCTCGCTCTCAATGCCGGCGTCGAGGCTGCCCGGGCGGGAGAAGCCGGGCGCGGATTTGCCGTCGTGGCGCAGGAAGTGCGTGGCCTCGCGCAGCGTTCGGCAGAAGCGGCCAAGGAAATAAAGGACCTGATCTCGACCTCTTCGGGGCAGGTCGCCAAAGGCGTCGAACTCGTCTCGGCGTCAGGCCGGAGCCTGGAGCAGATCGTCGCTCAGGTCGGCCATGTGGCTGAGATGATCGTGCAGATCGCCCATTCCGCCCGCGAACAGGCGACGTCGCTGCGCGAGGTCTCCGTGGCGGCCGACCAGATGGATAAGGTCACCCAACAAAACGCGGCCATGGTGGAGGAAACAACCGCCGCCGCCCAGAGCCTGTCGTCCGAGACCGAACAGCTTGCCGGGCTCGTCGACGGCTTCAGGACGGCATCGATCGCGGGCAGGGCGGCCGGACGGCAGACCATGCGCCCGGCGGCTGCAACGGTCCTATCGGCTGCGCCGTTGGCTCGCCCGGTCGTCCAGATGCGTGCAGTTGGCAACGGCGGCGCGGCTTCGAGAGCCCTTCCGACCACGGATGCCTGGGAAGAGTTCTGATCGCCGAAAGCTTTGTTGAGAACCCGAAGGCTACCACGCCGCAATAGGCGTGGCCCTTTTCCCTTGCGCCATCAGGCGACTTGCGGGACGATCCGATGGCGAGCCTTGGATCGACTGAAAGAGCCGTTCGTTGGTCCGCCGCTTCGTTTCCTACAGAAGCGAGCCGCGCGCCACGTTGACGAGGAGGTCTTTGGACCCGAGTGCTTCGAACATCCTGCGGCCAATGATGATGCGCGTTTAGGCTGAGGCGGCGGTCGATATCACCAGAACGACCGGCCTCTCGAGGCAGACGGCCCCGGCGGAAGTCTCAGAACGAGGGGAGGGTCGGCGGCAAGGGCTCGCCGGTCCATTTGACCGCGATCCGGTCGAGTTCTCCCGACAGCTTCATCAGATAGATCGCAGTGTTGAGATATTGGTGCAACTCGAAGTCGGAGGGCAGCACCGCCATGGAATTGCCTTGCCGGAAGAAGGTGAAGCCGACCTGAAGCCCGGCCTGCGGGACCTGACGCAGGAAGCCGGCGGCGACGGTGGAGGGCAGGGCGGCGGCATCCACCTTGCCCTCGGCAAGCGCCTGCGCGGCTTTGGAATCGTCTTCGTATATCACGATCTCCAGCCCCTCGATTTCGGCGCGCCGAAGCGCTTCTTCCTGCGAGGAACCGCGATTGACCGCGATACGCTTTTTCCTCAACTGGTCGAGCCCGTCGAACTTCTCCTTCGGACCGGACACGATCACCATGTTGAAGGCGGAATAGGGCGTGGTGAACATCACCGTCTTGGCGCGCTCGCCGGTCGGCGCGAGGGTGGCGACGAGGAAATCGACCTGCCCCGTTTGAAGGGCGGGAATGCGGGCGGGGGGCCTCAGCGGCACGAGTTCCACCGGCAGGTTCATGTGCTTGGCCACGAGCTTGGCGACATCGACGTCGTAGCCGCTCGGATTGCCGTTCTCGTCCACCATGCCCATCGGCGGCGTGCCCGTCAGAACGCCGATCTTCACCGAGCCGCGCGACTGGATATCGGCGAGGGTGACGGCCTTCGCCACGGCCGAAAGGCCGGACATGGCCATGGCCAGAACGATCCCGCCGATCAGCGCTCTCGCGACGGTTCGCCTCTTCACTGGAGCCAAGTTCTTTCCTCCCTCGACCTTCGTCCGCGAAGATCGGTCCGCGCGAGTCCCCATCTCGCGACAACGTCCTATTCCGCGCCTTGCCAAGAGCGCAATGCTTTCGGTGTGTACGTCGGATGCGAGGAAGATCGCAGCTCCCGGCAACTCCTCGGCCTTGTGCCCGCCTCGTTGGCGGGCCGCGTTGGCATCCTTCCCCTTCTCGTGCGGTCGCGAACGATCGCACCCGTTGGTCATGCGGTTCACCCGTTCCAATCGGGATGAACGGCGGCGTCGTGCGGGCGAAGAAGGAAGCGGCGGAAGACGTCCCCATAGCCGCGATAAACCAGCCCGCCGTTTCGCTCGATCAGCGCTCCGCGCTCGGCGCGGTACATCGCCGGCAGGCGATACCAGGGTGCGGCCGGACGCAGGTGATGGAGGACGTGCAGGTTGTTGTGAAGGAAAAGCAGGGCAAGGGGACCGGCATCTTCCACGATGGCCGTCCGCTCCTCGCTTCGTTCGGCCCAGCGGTGTTCGGCGAAGGAGCGGATGCGGCTGAGCGAAGCCCCCGTCAGCACGAACGCCAGGAGATAGATGCCAAGCGGCATTTCGCAGACCAAGATGACCCAGGCGAGGACGCCGGCGCAGGCGAGAAGATGCAGCGCCCATGCCTTCGCGTGGCGGTGGTCTCCCCTGGCGAAAGCCAGCGCCTCGGTGAGAAGGAAGCCGAACACCATCACGAAGGGACCGACCAGAAGGCGGCCGAGGATCGTGTTGTTGAAGGCGACGAGCGCGCGGGCGACGGGGCCGAGCCGCGCCCAGACCGCATCCGTCAGAT
This sequence comes from Aureimonas psammosilenae, assembly GCF_009176975.1. GTDB lineage: Bacteria > Pseudomonadota > Alphaproteobacteria > Rhizobiales > Rhizobiaceae > Plantimonas > Plantimonas psammosilenae. Next base: position 167,564 of record NZ_WEZG01000008.1, on the reverse strand, counting down.
AGGCCGATTCGGGGTCTTCGATCGGATCGGTCAGGCTCTCGTCGTTGTGGTGGCGAAGATGGGACTTCTTGTAGATCGCATAGGGAAGCCAAAGAGACAGCGGCACAGAGCCGAAGGCGTCGTTGACGACCCGCCGCCGCGTCGGATGCCCGTGCATCACCTCGTGCTGAAGCGATCCGTGCCAAGCGACGAACCAGCCGCCGGCGAGCATCAGAAGCGGCAAGGGCAGGGCGGACCAGAAGAAGGTGGCGAGAAGCCAGCCGCCATGGATCAAGGCGGCGAGCGCGACCGTCGGCCATTCGATGGGTCGGGCATGCCGTCGCCGTCCGCTCATGGAAGCTTTCCTGTCCGGTGAGGACGGGAAGGCTAGACCAGTCTACTGTATCAGTAGAGAAATGGCTTTCCATCCTCCGAACTATGAGGGAAAGCGCTTTGCCGAAAGATGCCATTCGGCGGCGTTCGCGTTCAGGCGAGAACCGGGTAACCGAGGGCGCGGCTCGTTTGCTCCTGCGCCAGAATGACGTCGAAGGCGGCGCGGTCCAGCCGTTCGACGCGCAGAAGGCGATGGGCGTCGCGCGTACCGTCCGGGCCGATCTCCTCGACGCTGGCGCGGAGGGCTTCGAACAGGGCGTCCACCTCCGCGTCGCTGGCGCCGGCACCGGTGACGAAGGGCAGCGCGGGCGCGGCGGGCGTCAGGTCGAGGACCCGAAGCGGCAGCGTCGGCTCGGCGTCCAGCGCGAGGGCGAGCGTTACCGCGTCGATCGCCGCCGCATCCGCGACCCCTTCGAGAACGGCGTCGATCGAAGCCCGGTGGCTGCCGGTCTCGACCAGCGACGCGAAGAAGCGACCGCCTCGCGCGAGCGGCGCAATTGTCGCTCGCAGCGCGTTGTAGCCCGATTGCGAATGGTCGCTGTTGAAGGCTGCGACGCGCCCGCGAAGGTCTTCCACCCCTCGCGCCGCGTCTTCGGCGCGCACCACGATCGCCGATCGGTAGAACGGCCCTTCGCATCCCGGCGCGTCATAGTGCGGCACCGCGACGAGCCGCACGTGGTCGCGCAACGCTGTCACCATGGGATAGCCGCAGGTCTGGCTCAGAAGGAGGTCCGGGACACGCCAATGCGCCATGAGGTCGGCCGGCTCGGTGACGGTCGGCGCAAAGCCCCGCGACTTCAGATGAGCCGTCAGCACGGAAAGGAAGCGTTCACGCGCCGCGCGGGGCACGTCGTACATGGGAAGGGAAACGAGGGAAGGGCGCAAGGCGGGTTCCGAGACGTTGGCGAGTTCACCGGTCCGGGGAGCGGTCACCCGAACCGGAAGCATCCATTCGCGCGGTCCTGCGCGTCAAGTGGGGCAACCGCCGCGATCTCAATCCACGAAAACGCGCGTGCTGGCCGCCGCGCCCTTGGCGTCCACCACCGAGATGTCGAGAAATCCGGGCTCTGCCGGGCGGAAAGCGGCTTGGCGGGCGTAAAGGCCCCGCTCCACCGGCGCGCCGTCGACATACCATGTGAAGGGCGGCGTGCCGTTGCGCAGCTTCAGGGCAAGGGCCGCGTTCCTGTTTTCCGCAAAGCCGAGTTCGATCCGCGTGGCGTTCGGCGGAAAGACGATCTCCGGTCCGCCTGCGTCGGTGAGCTTCGAGCCGGCGGCGCGGCCGACCATGCGCAAGGGCGGCGGCAGCGTGCCGCTGGAACCGGCCAGAATGCCGGGCGGCGGGACGGGTAGGCGGTTTTCCGGCCCGATCCGGGAAAACACGTCGCGCATCACCGGCACCGCCGCGTCCTGCCCGACGAGGCCCGGCACCGGCGCGCCGTCCGGCCGCCCGATCCAGACCCCGACGACATGGCGTCCGTCATAGCCGATGCTCCAGGCGTCGCGATAACCGAACGAGGTGCCGGTCTTGTGGGCGATGGTGCCGGGCGATCCCTTCACCGTCCCCGTCGCGCCGGCGAGAACCGAGGTGACGTACCACGCGGCTTGCGGCGACAGGACCAGCGCCCCGGCGGCTTGCCCGAGCGCGCTCGCCGCGCCCGCTTCTTCGCGCAACGGGCGGGCGACGCCGCCATTGGCGATGGCGCCGTAGAGCGACACGAGATCGCGCAAGGAAAGGCCGAGCCCGCCGAGACCGATGGCGAGGCCAGGCAGGCTGCGATTGCCGAGTTCCGGCTCGGCCCCCGCGCGGCGCAGCCGTTGCACCAACCGCGCCGGACCGACGCCTTGCAGAAGCTCGATCGCCGGCAGATTGCGCGAGAGTTGCAGGGCGCGGCGCGCGGTGATGACGCCCTCGAACGTGTGGTCGAAATTCTGCGGTGCGTAGCCGGCGAAGGCGCGCGGCCGGTCATCCACGAGGCTTTCGGGATGGGCCAGCCCGCGCTCGAAGGCAAGGCCGTAGATCAACGGCTTCAGGGTGGAGCCCGGCGAGCGCAGCGCCCTTGTGAGATCGACATGGCCCTGCCGTCCTGCATCCAAGAGGTCGGGCGAGCCGAGCGCGGCCAGAACCTCGCCCGTTTGATGGTCGCTGACGAGAATGGCGAGGCTCAGCGGAGGGCTCATCGCCGCGATCCGCGCGCGGGCATAGGTTTCGACGCGGGCCTGCAGCCCGGCATCCACCGTCAGCGCGATGCGGCGAGCGTCGGGATGCGCTTGTCGCGCCCGCTCGGCGGCATGGGCGGCCAGCATCGGCATCGCGCGGCGGCGGGCGGGCAGGTCCTCCGCGCTCGCCCGTTCCACTTCCTCGCGCTCCAAGATGCCGAGCTCCGCCATTCGGGTGAGAACCCGGTCTCGCGCGTGTTTGGCGGCGGCCGGGTGGAGATCGGGGCGAAAGCGCTCCGGCGACTGGGGCAGGGCGACGAGAAGCGCTGCCTCGCCGGCCGTCAACCGCCGGGGCTCCTTGCCGAACCAGGTGAGGCTTGCGGCGCGCACGCCCTCGATATTGCCGCCATAGGGCGCAAGGCGCAGATAAAGGCCGAGAATGTCGTTCTTGGAGCGCGTTCGCTCCAGCGCCGCCGCGCCCACGACCTGATCCCATTTGGCGACGAGGCTGCCGGTCGGCAGGCGTTGGAGAAGCCGCGCCACCTGCATGGACAAGGTCGAGCCGCCGGATACGAGGCGACCGTGCCGCGCCGATTGCCAAAGAGCGCGAAGCACCGCGCGCCCGTCGACCCCGCCATGCTCGTGAAAGCGCTTGTCTTCCCAGGCGAGCAGCATCGTCAGGAAACGCGGATCGACATCGTCCAGCCCCGCCTCCAGCCGCCAGCGGCCGTCGGGGGCCGCGAAGGCGCGCAGGATCGCGTTTTCCCGATCCACGACGAGCGTGCCGGTATCGGGCTCGCGCAAGCTCTCCGTCGCCGCCGCGACGGTGCGATCGAAGGCGATCCAGCCGGTGCCGAGCGTGAGAGCGCTCAGCAGGGCACCGGCGGCGATCGCTCGCCAGCGCCGCCGCTTCGTCACTGCCGCGCGCCGACGATCGTGACGCTGCCCGCTTCCGTGCGGGCGCGCCGTTCCGGCCGGTACATGTCGAAGACGCTCGCCGCCGGATCGGCGAAGGTGCCGGGCGACACGGCGCGCAGGATGAAGGCGAAGCGGAAGGGCGCGGTGTCGCCGGTCGGCTTGTCCACCGCCGCCAGGAACCGGTCGGCGCGGAACTCGACATGCGCCGGGGCGTCGGAAAGCTCCAGGAAGTCGAGCGCTCCGACATCGCCGCCCTTCACGATCGCGGGATTGTCGATCTCGAAGCCGGCGGCCAGCGGCACGTCGATCATGAGGCGGCCGGGCGCGTCGTCCCCCGGCTGCGCTTCCACCACGGCCACCACGCGCTCGCCCTGGCCGACGGTCGAGGCGTCGATCTCCTTGCCTTCCAGCGAGTAATAGGACACCGAAATGTCGAAGCCTGCGCTTTCCGCCGGCGGCGCCTGCACCGGAACGCCGGCCACCGTCAGTTCGACATAGGCCGGCGCATCGCTGCGATTGGCGAGTTCCAGCGGGGTGGCAAGGTCGCCGGCATCGAAGCTCGCGACATAGCTGCCCTGATGGGGCTGGCCGTTGACGGCGAGGTCCAGAGGTTTGCCCCCGAGAAGCGCATGGGCCGCAAGAAGCGACCACGCATCCTCCTGCGTCGAGGAATAGCGCGCTCCGGCGCGTTCCCGCCCGACCTTGGCGATCAGCGGATCGACACCGACGCCATCGACGCGCGTTTCGAGCGCCAGCGTCAGGACGGCCGCGCCGTCGCGTAAGGACGTGCCGTAGTCGGTGCGGGTCGCGGCGTCGCCTTCGCCCTTGGCGGCGCTCGACACGGCGGCCTTCAGCACCGTTTGCGCCCGGACCCGGTCGCCGTAGAGAGCCAGCGCCGCGCCGAGCTGGGCCTTCGCCAGCGGCGTCGGAAAATCGCCGAGCTGCGTGTCGGCCGTGTAGCGCAGGTCGCCGATCGCTGCCCGCCCGTTGCGGGCGAGGACGTAATAGGCATAGGCGACCGGACCCCAATCCGGTTTCTCCGGCAGGTAGGCGAGCGAATTGCGCAGGTTGTCGAGAGCGAGCGTCAGCCCTTCCTCGGGCACCGCATAGCCCGCTTCGCGCGCCCGCGTCAGGAAGTCGGAAACATAGGAATCCAGCCAAAGATCGCCTTCTCCGGGCGACCAGAGACCGAAAGCCCCCGACGAGGACTGGTTGGCCAGAACGCTTCCCACCGCCTTCTGGACGCGCTCCTTGACGTCGCCGGCGCGCGATTGACCCAGACCCGCCGCGACCACCGTCTGGTCGAGGTAGACGAGCGGCAGGGCGCGGCTGGTGATCTGTTCCGTGCAGCCATAGGGGTAGAGATCGAGCGCGCGAACGAGCCCCGCGATGTCGAAGCCCTCGTTTGGCGTGACGGTGAGCGCCACGCGGCCGGTGCCGGGCACGAAATCGCTCAGGCTGTCGGCCCCGACCGTCAGCTTGCCCGTCGACGGAACAAGGGCGATGCGGCTCTTTTTCAGAACCTCGGGCGCCAGCGAGCGCACCGGCAGAACGAAGCTCTTGTGGAGAACCGCGCCGTCCGGCGTCGTCAGGGCGAGGTCGAAGGCGGCGTCGCCCGGATGGTCGGCGCGGATCGGCACCAGCACGCGGCCGTGGCCCTTCTCCGTAAGATCCAGGGTGCTGGCCGCGTTGGCCTCGGGCGCGACGACGCCTTCGCCCCCCGTCAGCGCCAGCGCAACACGTCCGACCGGGCCTTCGACATGCGTCACGTCCACGGAGATGCGCGAGGTGTCGCCGGGCGCGAGGAAGCGCGGCTGGCTGACCTGCATGACGATCGGATCGCGCACCACCATGTCGGCGCTGGCTTCGCCGACGCCGGTCTTGGACCAGACCACAGCCATGAGCTTCAACTGGCCCTGGAAGTCCGGCAGGTCGAGGGGCACGCGGGCGGTGCCGTCCGCTTCCACGGTGACGAGGCCGGAAAACAAGGAAACGAGATCGTCCATCGGCGGTGGCGAGGCGATCGACGCGCCCGCGTCGCCGCCGGAGCGCACCGCGCCGGGCGCGCCCTGCATGCGGTCGATCAGCTTGCTGTAAAGGTCGCGGATATCGACGCCGAGACGTTTGCGGCCGAAATACCAGTCCTTCGGCGCGGGCGGCTGGAAGTCGGTGACGTTCAGAATGCCCTGATCGACCGCGGCGAGCGTCAGATAGGCGGTTTCGCCGGACTGGATGCCGGCGACCTTCACCAAGGCCTCCGTCACGCCGCGCGGCTTCACCGTCGCCGGCGCTTCGATCGAGACCGTCAGCGCCCGCTCGCCCGGATCGACGCCGGCATAGGCGAGGCCGATCGCCCGGCCGGGCATCTGTTTCTCCGCGATGCTCATCGGCCGGTAGAGAACCGCCGTGACATAGGCTCCGGGACCCCAGTCATGCGTCACGTCGAGTGTCACGTCGGCGCCCTCTGCCGGGATGTCGGCTTCGACCCTTTGAACGACGCGGTCGTCCATCACGAGGACTTCCGCCTTGCCGGCAAAGCGCGGTTCGATATGCACCACCGCCGTGTCGCCGACGGCATAGCGAGGCTTGTCGAGCGAGAGCTTCAGGATGTCGGGCGTCTCCGCCGAGCGCGCGGCGACGTACCAGCCGGCATCGAAGCCGACGCTCGCGGGCAGCGCCGCGCCCGAAGCGTCCGAGATTTCGAGACGGTAGGAGCCCCACGAGACCGGCAGCGACAGGTTGGCCGGCTCATTCGCCTTCAGATCGGCGGTGCCGCTGGAAACGCGCTCGACGCGTTCGATCGGCTCGTAGTTCCAGCGTCCGCCCGAGCGGTACCATTGATAATCGCGGATGACGCGGCTCAGCACCCAGCGCGCGCCGGAAAGATCGGTCGCCTTGCCGTCTAGGCCGAGCGCGACCACGGTGAAGCCCGCCTGTTCGCCGTCGCCGACGGAACCGGCGAAGAGCGGGCGGATGCCGATGCGCGTTTTCGTGGTCTCGACCGGCAGAACCGCCTCGCGTTCCACCGGGCGGCCGCCGGGATCCGTGACGCGCAGCCGGATCGCGGCTTCCAGGGGACGCGTCGTCACCGGCGCTTCGAAGGGGGCGAGCACGGCTTCGGCATGGCCGTCCTCGCCCGTGGTCACGGGCTCGATCGGCAGAACGGTCGGCGTCGGCTGGTCGTCGGACAGCCCGAAGGAATAGGCCTCGAAGCCCGGCACGTTTGAGGCGGGGCGCAGGATGGCTTCGCCCTCGACGGCCAGATTCGGCGCGGGCGCGCCGAAGAGGTAGTTGACGTCGATCGGCAAAGGCGGCGGCGCTGCCGGATCGAGCCGGCCTTCGAGCTTCAAGTCGAAGGCAAGGCGCTGCGGCTCGAAATCCTCGACCCGAACGCTCGTCGTGGCGAGCGCCGGGCGCTTGGGATCGGTATGAAGCGCGAAGCGCCACACGCCGCGCATGGCCGCCTGTGGCAAGGCCAAGCTCCAGACGAGACCGCCCGCGCCCCCGTCGGTCAACGTTTCGCGCCGGAATTCAACGCCGTCCGGCCGTGTCGCGATGCCGGTCAGCGTCAGCCCTTGCGAGGCGAGCGCCTGTCCATCGCGGAGAAGTGCGGTGAGGTTCACCACGTCGCCGGTGCGGTAGATGCCCCGGTCGCTGGTCAGGAAAACGTCGAGCGGGCCGGCCTTCGCCCGTCCCTCGACACCGCGATCGGTGAGGTCGAAGGGCGAGGCCGTGAGGTCCAGAAACGAGAAATCGCGCTCGCGGCTCGCCATCAACACGGCGGGGCCGTCGCCGGCCAGACCCTTCATCAGGCCGGGCGCGAAGCGGGCATGGCCTTCGTCGTCCGTCGTGGCGGTGCCCAGAATCTCGTTGTTGCGGGCCACGAGCTGAAGTTCGATGCCTTTGAGCGCCTCGGCGGAGCCGAGCGAGCGCGCGAAGACATGGAGCCCGTCCTCGCCGGCAAAGCTCGTCAGCCCCAGATCGGTGAGAACGAACCATTGCGTGGCGTCCGCCGAATAATCCTCCTGCGGCTGGTTCTCGGCGCGCGCGGTGAGGATGTAGACGCCGGGCTTCAGGTCTTTGACGAGGGCCGATACGGGGATGGCGGTGGTGACTTCGGCGTTCACCTCGCGGGACACATCCACCGAGCCCTGCCAGACTTCCTCGCCTTGGGTTCCCGCGATCTCGTCGGCCTCGTAGCGCTCCATCTGCGACAGGAAGCGGCCTGCGCCGATGGTTGTAGCGAGCGAACGGTCGCCGAGCCGCAGGAGCCGCGCCTTCACCTTATCGGTGTTGATGGTCGTGACGGGGATCGTCGCCTCGCCGCCGGCGGGCAGCACATAGGCGTTGGACGCAAAGCGCACCGAGGGATCGCGGTCGCGCACATAGATGCTGGTATCGGCGGTCTTGGGCAGCGTTTCGCCGCTTTCCGACGACAGGCCGGCACGCACCTGGATATGGTATCGCCGGCCATGCTCGACGCCGTCGACGCAGATCTGATTGCCACGCGCCGAAACGGGCAGCGTGTCCCCGCCCTCGATGCGCAGGTAGTCGCCGGCGGTGTCGCCGTTCAGAACGGAAGCGGCCAGATTTTCGGAGAAGGTGAAGCAGATGCGGGGCGCGGCGGCGTTGTTGTCCACCGTGTTGCCGGCGATGCGGAAACCATGCGCGGCCACCGCCTCGTCGAGACGCTGGCGCACGCTCGCATTCGCGGCGAGTTTGACGCTCTCTCGCCAAACGCGAATGGCAAGCCCCCAGCTTTCGTCGCGGCCGAGGCCCTGCGCCAGGAGATCAAGCGCCAGCGCCGCGTCCGCATCATCGGGCGCGGTCGCGAAAGCGGCGATCGCGGCGGGTGTCCGCGCCTCGGTGATGGCGGCCGCCGTCTCCGTGTCCACCCCGTTCGGCGAGGCTCCAAAGGCGAGCGCGGTGCCGGCAAGGCCCTTCCAGGCCTCGGCATCGCCCGGCTCGCGCTTCAGTTGTTCGCGGAACAGGCGGGCGGCATCGCCGAAACGCGACTGCGCGAGCGCCGCCTTGGCGTCGGCCATGATGCGGTCCGCCCGCAAGCCGTCATCCTGCTTCTCCGCGCCGATCCCGGTGCGCAACGCCTTGGCCGCGTCGAGGGTCGTCTTCGGCAGGAAGGCGAGTCGGGCGAGCCGCTCGGCCTCCACGTTCTCGCTCGGCGGCTCCGACTCCACGATCCGGCCGGCTTCTGCGACGGGCGTGGATCGCAGTTCGCCCAGCGTTTCCTTCAGGAAGCAGGCTTTCGCCTTCGTGTTGAAGGTGAAGGCCTTGCAGCGCGTATCGGCAAGACAGGCGGTTTCGCAGAGATTGCGGTCGACATCGCGCATCATGTCGTAGTCGCCTCCGACATAATCGGACTGCGGCGCGGGGACGATCCGGCGCTCGGCCGCCGTTCCAGGATGGGCCGCGAGAACCATCAGCGCGGTCAGGAAGCTCAAGACGCGTGCCGATCTTGGCATATCCACCCCCATGGACGTCCCGTGACGACGGGCCCTCACCCGGCGACAGATGTGCCAGACAGACCGACACCGGGGCAAGCGAAAGTAGCGCGGGTCATCGATGTTACTCTTTCGGTGCGGCCGCGCGCGGTAACCAGCGTCATTGCGTGAACGGTTGCGTCCCGAGACGCAGCCTTCGCGAAGGAAGCACGAACTCCACGGCGGAGGAATCGGCATCCCAACGGATCACCGGCGGGATTTCGCGCGATCCGGGGCCGGGGCCGGGCAAGGGCGGCGTTTCGATCTGATGGCTGAGGCCCGGCCCCTCGATCCGGTAGCGAAGCCACCGCCGGTGCTCGCCGGCGAAGAAGGGGGCTTGCGCGAACTCCGTCACGGAAGCCGTGAAACGGCCATCGGGCGAGATGCGCGTTTCGCCGGTGCCGACCGGCATCGTCGCGAGATAGCGATAGGTGGCCATGCAAAGCAGGAGAACGGCGGCGAGAACGAGAGCCTTTCGCGGAAGGTGAAGACGATTGGGTCCGCGCCCGGCGCAACCAGTGGGCGGCACATTGGAATGAGGTTCGTCGGAGCGCATTCCCGATGCTCTTCCACGGCGCTTCGAATAAAGCCACCGTGTCGCCTCGTGCACTTGGCCTTTCTTCCCCTATCTTGATGCTCCGGCGCAGATACAACGCGAGATTGCCGATGACGCAAGGGGAGCAAGCGGTCGAGGGGGCGAGGCGGCGCGGTTTGCCGCCGGCGGTCGGTCTCGTTTTCTGGTTGGTGGTCCTGCCGCTGACTCTCATCGGTCTTGGCCTCTGGCAGCTCGATCGCTCCTCCGCCACGCGCGTCGAGGTCGAGGAAGCGGGTGTGAATATCGCGCAAAGCCTCGCCGAGATCCGGGCGATCGCTGCTGACGATCCGAATGCCGGCATCCGGTTCGAGGGCGGGCAGAGTTATTCCGCCTCGCTTGCCGCGAGCATGTTCGAGGAAGCGGCCGACGACAACGACATGCTGCAAAAGCTTGCGGCCGTCCGGCATCCGCTGGCCTATCTCACGGTCGCGGGCGGCGCGCTGGCGCTTTTCGGCGGGGGCCTCGGGCTGCTTCTGTCCGAGATCGCGGGCCGACGGGCGCGTCGCTCGCGCGACCAGCTTTTGCGCAGCTTTTCCCGGCTTCGGCTCGCGCTTCCCTTCCTGCTCGGTGCCGTGATGCTGGGGCTCGCCTTCGCCGGGCTCGGCGCGACGCTCTTCGAAACCCTGACGCTGCCGTTCTGGGGCGAGATTTCCGGCAACGCGATAAAGCTCGGTCTTGCCGGCATCCTGCTCGCGGGCCTTGCGCTTTTCTGCGCGATCACCGCCGTTCGGGGCTTGCGCCGCGTGTTCGCCCTCTTGGAACCCGAGCCGATCGTCGAGCACGCCCGCGTGGTGACGCCCGACGACGCGCCCGGCCTTTGGCAATTCGTGCGCCTCGTCGCGGGCCGGGTGGAGGCCGAACTGCCCGATACGCTCGTGATCGGGCTGACGAGCGGCTTCTATGTCACCGAAAGCCCGGTGCGGCTCCTGCCCGAGAATATGGTGATCGAGGGCCGCACGCTGCATGTGCCGGCCCCCATGCTCGAACTTCTCGACACGGCCGAGATCGCCGCCATCGTCGGGCACGAACTGGCGCATTTCGCGGGGGAGGACACGGCCTTCTCGCAGCGTTTCGTGCCGATCTATTCGAGCCTCCAACGCTCGCTCGGCGCTCTTCACCAAGCCGACCTCCGGGGCGATTTCGGCATCGGCGCGAGCTTGCGGCTCGGCTACCACGCGCTGTCGCGCTTCGATGCGGCGGTCGGGCACTGGAGCCGTCTGCGCGAGTTCGAAGCTGATCGTCGGGGCTGTCTGGCGAGCACCCCGGCGGGCGCGGCTTCCGCGCTGGTGCGAAGCCACGTGGCGGATGCGGCCGTCCATGCCGTTCTGGGCGCGGCCTTCGAAGGGCGCGGGGACGGGGGACCGGACCTCGTTTCCGCCATGCGCGCGCTCGCCCGCGAGAAGGGTTTCCCCGACCCCGACGAGCATCTGGAGGACCGCCAGCCGCACCCGACCGACAGCCATCCGCCGACGATCCAGCGCATCCAGGCGCTCGGCGTCGAGGCGGACGAGGCGTTGCTGGCGCAGGCGACGCGCCGACCCGAAGACGGCCATCCGTCTTTCGGCCGCCGGGCCTTCAAGGATTGGGACAGCTTCTGCCGCGCGTTGAGCGTGGAGTTCCTGTCGAACGCCGAAGTCGTTCGCACTGAGATCCGCGAGGAACTGGAAGCCGCGGCGGCGGGCGTCGGTGAGGAGGATGTCGTTCTCTTCGAGAATGCAGGCCCGTTGGCAACGACCATGGTCGTGATCGGCTGCGGTTTCGCCGTCGCCATCGGCTGCGTCTACCTGTTCCCGCTCCAGATGGGTTTCGGCTACGACGAAACCGGGAAGGCCATCCTGGCGGCGATTCTGGCGGTCGGCGTCGTCCTCTCCTTCGCCGCGTCCTGGTATTTCCGGCGTCGGGCAAACCGCCCGCTGATGGTCCTGACGCCGGAAACCCTCGCCTCGCACTGGCTGGCCGAACCCCTCCATTGGCACGACGTCGACTGGTATCAGGTTCACGTCGCCCAACGCCTCGCGCTGCAGCTCGGCATCAACGAGCGCGCGTCTCTTCCGGTGCGTGCGCGCTTCTCGTTCTATAATAAGGTGAAGCCCAAACGCCGGATCGTCGAACTCGACGCGATGGGCATCCGCGGCATGAAGCCCGACGCGTTCTCGGACCTCGTCGGACGCTACCTCGCCGCCGCCCATGCCCGGCGCGCCTTGGCCGCGAGAAGCGATTGAACGCGGCCATCCGCCAGCGCATCGCGCTCGGCGCGGGCTTCGTTTCGGCCTTGTGCGCGGCCTCGGTTCTGTTTGCGCCGGAAGGCCGGCTGCGCTGCACTGAGCCCTATCTCACCGAGGAAAGTCCCGACGGGCGCTGGACGATCAACGTCTGCGGCCGGCGCATGCTTTTCGCCATGCCGGGAAGCGGCAGCGACGCGCCGGGCTGGATCGTGTTGCGCGACGAGGCGGGTGCGGTTCGCGGCGTTTCCGGTCTTTCCATGCTGCAGTTCTACGGCGCAACGGCCGGCGTGGAGACCCGATGGACGCTGCGAAACGTCGAGCGTCCGATGGTGTTCGATCTGGACCTCGACCCGGCGAATGGCGCTTTCGAGCGGTGGTGGGACGAGCGCATCTGGCGTCTGCGGGCGCTGTTCCGTTTGACGCGCGACGACGAGGACGAGAGATGAGACTGGCGATCGGACTTCTGGCGCTGGCATGGAGTGTCGCGATAGTCCCACCGTCCGCGATGTCGGAAGGAATGGACCCGGTCCTTGTCGGCGGCGACGAGTTGTCCGACGCGTGCCCGAGCCTCGGCCGGGTCATCGGTCTCGATCCGAAGGGCGACGGCTTCCTGTCCGTTCGCGACGGCCCCGCAGCCAGGATGCGGGAACGGGATCGTCTTGAGCCAGGCGCCTCCGTGACGATCTGCGACGAGCGCGGGCCTTGGCTCGGCGTGGTTTATTCTCCGAAGGGAGCGTCGGTGGATTGCGATGTTTCTTCGCCCCGTCCCGCGCGGGCGCCGTATGACGGACCCTGCCGCTCGGGCTGGGTGCATAGCCGTTTCATCGAGATCGTCGCGGGGTAGGAGAAGGTCTCGGTCGCGGCTGGCTTGGCTTTGGAGAAGCCCCGCTCAACGGCTTTCAGTATCTGAGATTCCACCGCCAGCGATCGGCAAGCGGCAGGGCTTTACGCGCAGCCGAACGACGCGTCCGGAAACTCGGCCGGTTGGAAGCGCGCGGAGCGTCCGGGCTCTCGTCCGCCGCTTCTTCCAGCGCGACGGCTTCTTCGACCGGCTGCTCGACCGGAACCTCGACCGGTCTGGCGAGCGTTTCGGCCACCACCTTGCGAGGCCGGCCGCGCGGGCGCGGCGCGGGCGGCGCAGGCGTCGCGACGAGCGGTTCCGCCTCGATTGAAGGGCTTGCCTGCGCTTCCAGGATGCGCTTCGGCGCCACGATGTCCTGGCCTGCGAACAAGCGCATTGCCGCCGCGGAGGCTTCGACCGCATCGGCGGGCGGCGGGGCATCCTCGCTCAGAAGGCCCCGCAACTCGCGCCCCACATCGTCCGACCAGATCGAGGCGGGTTCGCCCGACGCGCGGCGCGGACGCCGCTTGTGTTCGACGACGAAGGATTGGGGCGGACGCTTCATACTGTTTCCACGGGGGGAGGAGGAACCAAGCACGATGCGCCCGGCCGATCGTCTAGCATCTATCCGATGCGGGGAACGATGTCCCGCTCATCTGCCCCCATAGTTGCTTAAGTTCACTGCGCTGAAAAGAGGCGAAGGTGGGCGATTTGGCCAAGCGACGGTGGAAAAGTGCCGCTCGGTGAAGCCTATCGGACTTCGCCTCTGCTCCTACTCCTTCACCGCGCCGGTCATGGACGAAACGTAGTAGTCCACGAAGAAGGAATACAGGATCACGACGGGCAGGGACCCGATCAGCGCGCCGGCCATCAGCGAGCCCCATTCGTAGACGTCGCCGCGCACGAGTTCGGTAAGGACACCCACCGGCACGGTCTTGTTTTCCGAGGACTGGATGAAGGTCAGCGCGTAGATGAACTCGTTCCAGGCCAGCGTGAAGGCGAAGATGCCGGCCGAGATGAGGCCCGGCACCGCCAGCGGCAACACGATCTTGGTCAGGATCTGCCAGCGCGTCGCCCCGTCCACCAGGGCCGATTCCTCCAGCTCGAACGGGATCGAGCGGAAATAGCCCATCAAAAGCCAAGTGCAGAACGGGATCAGGAAGGTCGGATAGGTCAGGATCAAGGCGAGGCGCGAATCGAAGACGCCGATCTGGAAGACCAGAAAGGCCAGCGGAATGAAGAGGATCGAGGGCGGGATTAGATAAGCCAGGAACACGAGGAGGCCGGTGATCCGCGCGCCGGTGAAGCGCACCCGCTCGATGGCGTAGGCCGCGAAGACGGAGGCTGCCAGCGCGATCACCGTGGAACAGGTCGAAACCAGAAGCGTGTTCCAGAGCCAGTTCGGGTAGGAGGTTTCGAACAGGAGATAGCGGATATGGTCGAGCGTCGGCCCGACCACCCAGAAGGGCGAATGGGCGGCGTAGTTGGTGAGCTGGTCGTTCGGCTTCACCGCCGTGATCGCCATCCAGTAGAACGGGAAAAGCAGGACGAACAGGAAGCAGGCGAGCGGCAGCCAGATCACCAAAATCCGGCGGGCCAGGGTGTCGTGATGCGACATGCCGACGACGTCGTCGGTGAGATGGCCGCCGGTGGGCTCGTTCGCGGTAACGGTCATGGCCTCGCTCTCAATCGGTCCCGCCCTGCTGCCATTTGCGGCGTTGCAGGCCGAAGAAGCTGAACAGGATGGCGGCAAGCAGGAACGGCACCATGGCCACCGCAATGGCCGCGCCCTCGCCGAGTGCCCCGCCGGGAATGCCGCGCTGGAAGGACAGGGTCGCCATCAGGTGCGTGGCGTTCACCGGGCCGCCCTTGGTCAGAACGTAGATCAACTGGAAGTCGGTGAAGGTGAAAAGCACCGAGAAGGTCATCACGACGGCGATGATGGGCGTGAGAAGCGGCAGGGTGATGCTGCGGAAGCGCTGCCAGGAGGTCGCCCCGTCGAGGGCGGCGGCTTCGTGCAGCGAGACCGGAATGGTCTGGAGCCCGGCGAGCAGCGAGATCGCCACGAACGGAATGCCGCGCCAGACATTGGCCGCGATCACGGAGGCGCGCGCGTTGTTCGGATCGCCAAGGAAGTTGATCGGCGCGTCGATGATGCCCGCCTGCATGAGAATCCAGGAAATGATGGAGAACTGCGAATCGTAGATCCACCAGAAGGCCAGCGCCGAAAGGACCGTCGGCACCACCCAGGGCAGAAGGATGATCGCTCGGAAGAGGTTCTTGAAGGGCAGGTTCTCGTTGAGAATGATCGCGAGCCAAAGGCCCAGCGCGAATTTCAGGACCGAGGCGACGGCGGTGTAGAGAACCGTGTTGAACACCGAGAGCCAGAAAACCCGGTCGCGAAACAGATATTCGTAGTTTTCCAGACCGATGAAGACGCCGGACCGGCCGATGGTCGTATCGGTGAAGCCGAGCCAGACGCCGAGGCCGAGCGGATAGGTGAGGAAGCAAAGAAGAAAGATCGCCGCCGGCAGCATGAACAGGAAGCCGAGCCCGTTCCGGCTTTGCGACAAGCGCTCAGATAGGGACCGGCGCCGGCTTGGCGGTGGCGATGCGGTGGAAACGGACATGGGAAAGCTCGATCTTTCAGCCTCATCGTGGGAAGGCACGGCCCGCTTGCCGGTGAAGCGGGCCGTGGCTCATGCCGGCAAGGTCACACGCGATAATAGCGGTTCGCGCGCCGCTCGGCGTTGCGGATCGCGTCTTCGGGCGCGGACTGGCCGGTGACGGCCTCGGCGAACATATCCACCAGAACGTAGTCGGCCATGGTGCCGGCCGAAGCCGCGCCGAGCGGCCCGGCATAGCCGTTGGGGCGAAGACTGGCGGAAGCCTTCGCATAGGCCGCGTGGATCGGGTTCGATGTCCAGACCGGGTTGGACTCGAAGGCCCGCAAGGGCTGGCAGCAGTAGGCGCTGGCGCCCTCGATCCAGGCGTTCATGTTGTCGGCCTGATACATGAAGGCGAGATAGGCCTTGGCGGCTTCGGGGAACTTCGTGTGCTTGAACACCGACAAGGTCGAGGCCTGCGCCAGTTCCACCGATTGCCCCACCGGCCCGATGGGTAGGTTGGTGGAGCGCATGTCCTCGGCGATCTCCTTCAGGCCTGCGTCCTTCAGCGCGGCGTAGTAGACGGACACGCCGTTGGCCGTCAGCGACACCTGACCGGCCAGGAAAGCGCGGTTGTTGTTGACGTCCTGCCAGCTTTCGGTGCCGGGGATGAAGGTCTTGTAGAGCTCCATGGCATAGTTGACGGCGGCCAGCGTTTCGGGGCTGTTGATCGTCACCTTGCCGCTCTCGTCCACCATCTTGCCGCCATGGCTCCACAGCAGCCAATGGGCGTAGTTGTTGCCGTCGCCAACGGCCTTGCCGTGCGGGAAGCCGGCGGGCGTGCCCTTGGCCTTCATCGCCTTGCAGAGTTCGAGGAACCCGGCCGTGTCTTTCGGAAACTCGGAAAAGCCGGCGGCCTTCATGTGGCTGTCGCGGTAGACGATCGCGTTGCCGATGGCGCAAACGGGCAGGGCGATGAACTTGCCGTCGCGCTTGGCGTAGGATTCGAGGCCCGGATACCAGCCGCCATTGGCCTCGCCGATGCTGGTTCCGAGTTCGGTGAGGTCCACCAGCTTGTCGGCATATTGCTGGGGATCGTCGAACCAGCTCATCACCATGTCGGGCCCGGAGCCGACATTGGCCGCCACAGCCGCCTTCGGGCGCACGTCCTCCCAGCTTTCCTTGTCGATGCGAACCTGAACGCCCGTGGCGTCGGTGAACTTCTTGGTGTTGGCGAGCCAGGCCGTTTCTTCCGCCGGCACGAAGGGCGTCCAGCGCAGGACGCGCAAGGAAGCGCCGGCTTCGGGCGTATATTGCGGGGCGGCGGCGCTTTGCGCGAAGGCCGCTCTCCCGAACGGCAGGCCAAGCCCTGCGGAAGCGGCGGCGACGCCCGCGCTGCCGGCCAGAAAGCGTCTGCGGTCGATCATGGTTCTCCTCCCAGAGGGCGGGATGCTCTTGTTTCTCGCAGCGCCAGGTCCCGCCGCCCCGGCGCGCTCCTTATTCGCCCTTGTTTCCCGTCAAAGGCGGGCGCCGCTCGCGGCGTCGAAGAGATGCACGGCGGCCGGATCGATGGAAACCGCGATCCGCTCGCCTGGCTTGACGTTCAAGCGCTCACGAAAAACGCAGGTGACGCTGGTTTTTCCGAGTTTCGCCAGAACCTGGCTTTCGAAGCCTGTCGGCTCGATCACCACGACCTCCAGCGGGATGGTGCCGCCGATATGCATGCCTTCCGGCCGGATGCCGTAGACAAGCTCCTTATTCGGCTCGCCGCGATGGCCGGACCCGAGCGGCAGGGCGATGCCGTCGCCGGTCACGAACCGCGCCGGGTCGGCGGGGTCGATCCGCCCGTGCAGCATGTTCATCGCGGGCGAGCCGATGAAGCCCGCGACGAAAAGGTTGTTCGGCCGGTCGTAGAGTTCGAGCGGCGCGCCGATCTGCTCGATCCGCCCGTCCTGCATCACCACGATCTTGTCGGCCATCGTCATGGCCTCGATCTGGTCGTGGGTGACGTAGACCGTGGTGGTGGTGAGGCGCTGGTGGAGGTTCTTGATCTCGGTGCGCATGGAAACGCGCAGCTTCGCGTCGAGATTGCTCAGGGGCTCGTCGAACAGGAACACCTGCGGATCGCGCACGATGGCCCGGCCCATGGCGACGCGCTGGCGCTGCCCGCCCGACAACTGGCGCGGAAACCGGTCGAGAAGGTGCGACAGGCCGAGGATTTCGGCCGCCGGCTTCACGCGATTCTCGATTTCAGGTTTCGCTGCGCCCTTCAGCTTCAACGAGAAGGCCATGTTCTCGGCGACCGACATATGCGGGTAGAGCGCGTAGTTCTGGAACACCATGGCGATGTCCCGGTCCTTCGGAGGCACGTCGTTGACCGCCCGCTCGCCGATGCGGATCTCGCCGCCCGAAATGTGCTCCAGCCCCGCCAGCATGCGAAGCAGCGTGGACTTGCCGCAGCCCGACGGGCCGACGAGGATCACGAACTCCCCTTCGTCGATATGGATGTCGACGCCCTTGATGACGGAATGCGCGCCGAAGCTCTTGCGAACGCCGACGAAATCCACGGATGCCATGCGTCTCGTTCCTCCCAGAACTTCGATTCGAAACCGGCGGCGGCTCTCCCAAGCCGCTGCCGGCATGTGCCGTGCTAACCGCGCCCGACGAAAGGCATCTTGGTGGCCATGATCGTCATGGTCAGGATGTTGGCGTCGAGGGGGAGCGACGCCATGTGGACCACCGCGCGCCCGACCTCCGCCGCATCCATCCGGGGCTCCGGCGCGACGCGGCCGTCCGCCTGAAGAACGCCGCCCGCCATCGCCGCCGTCATGTCGCTCGCCGCGTTGCCGATATCGATCTGGCCGCAGGCGATGTCGAAGGCGCGCCCGTCGAGCGCGGTGGATTTGGTGAGGCCGGCGATCGCGTGCTTGGTCGCCGTGTAGGGCGCGGAGTTCGGCCGGGGCGTGGTGGCCGAGATCGAGCCGTTGTTGATGATGCGCCCGCCGCGCGGGCTCTGCTTCTTCATCAGCCGGAAGGCGTTCTGCGTGCACAAAAACGCGCCGGTGAGATTGGCCGCGACCACGGTCTGCCATTGGGCGAAGGAGATATCCTCCATCGGCACGGGCGGCGCGGCCGCGCCGGCATTGTTGACGAGAAGGTCGAGCCGCCCGTGGCGCTCCTCGATCTTCGAGAACAGGGCATTCACCGAGGCCGGGTCGGCGATATCGGCGCGGATCGCCTCCGCCGCGCCGCCGGCTGCGCGAATCGAAGCCGCCGTTTCCTCCAGGACCTCCTCGCGGCGGCCGCAGATGACGACATGCCAGCCGACTTCCGCCAGCGCCTCGGCCATGGCGCGGCCGAGACCCGCCCCGCCGCCGGTGACCAGCGCGATACGGGCTGCGCCGCTTCGCGTCATTCCCCCTCCCTCCGGGCGTTGCCGCCCTTTGTCGAACCTCGTCGCCCGAGCCGTCTTCGTGCGGCGTTGAAGGCGATTGGTATATGCATCAGACCAGTTCGCCGGCCGTCTGTCCAGCGGCTCCCGCGATCAGTTTCCCGCGCCTTCGTCATCGAGGTGGGCGCGGATGATCTCGTCGAAGCTTGCATCCGCTTCGAAGCCCAAGCCTCGCGCGCGGGCTCCTTCGACATCGGGGGCCCATCCCGCGACGATGCGCATGATCGTCTCGTCGGGCTCGCGCCGGATCAGGGCGGAAGCGGCCTTTCCGCCGACGCGCTCCAGCGCCTCGATCTCCTCGGCGACCGTCGCTGACAGGCCGGGCATGGCGAGGTTGCGGCGCGGGCCGACGGCGTCGAGGTCCATCGTCGCTGCATGGAGAAAGAACTCCACCGCCGCGCGGGGAGACGCGAAGAAATGGCGCACGTCGTCGGGCACCGGCAGGACCGCCGGCTCGCCCTTCAAGGGCTCGCGCAGGATGTTGGAAAAGAAGCCCGACGCCGCCTTGTTGGGCAGGCCCGGACGGATGCAGATCGTCGGCAGGCGAATGCCGATCCCGTCCAGAAAGCCGCGCCGCGTGTAATCGGCGAGAAGCAACTCGCAGATCGCCTTCTGCGTGCCGTAGCTCGTCAGCGGCGTCAGCGCGAAATCGTCGGGGATGCGGGTGGGGAAGGGCGCGCCGTAGACCGCGATGGAGGAAGCGAAGACGACGCGCGGTTTGTGGCCGGAACGCTTGTTCTCCGCGCGGATCGCCTCGAAAAGCGCGCGCGTTCCGTCGAGATTGACGCTGTAACCCTTCTCGAAATCGGCTTCCGCTTCGCCCGACACGACGGCCGCCAGATGAAACACGATGTCGGGCCACCCTTGCGCGAAGGGCTCGCTCGCGCTTGGGGCCGCGATGTCGATGACATGCGCCTCGGTGCGGTTCTCCCAGCCGGACGGGATCGGCGGTTCCACCGCGTCCGCCAGAACCATGCGCTCGACTGGCCGTCCACCCAGCGTGCCGTCCTCCGCGATGCGCCGGACAAGGCGCTGGCCGATCATGCCGGCAGCGCCGATAACGAGAATTTTCACGGGGCTTCTCCTCCCAGAAACAGGCCGTTCATTCGTGAGGCGCGCCGCACGGTTTCGCGGCTTTGGCGATGGCGGCCTGCGTGGTGCGGTAGATCCGGTCCAGATGTTCTTCCATCGCCGCCGCCGCCTTTTCGCGATCGCGGGCCCCCAAGGCCTCCACGATCCGCTCGTGGTCGGCGATGCTGGCTTCGATCGCGCCGGGCTCGGCCACCGCATGGCGGCGGAACTCGACCATGGCCCCGAAGAGGTCCACCACGAAATCGGCAAGCGCCGGGTTGCCGCAGGCGCGGTAGATCGCGGTGTGGAACTCGCGGTCGGAGATCAGGAAGCGCACCGGGTCGCCGATCCCCGCGCGCTGGGCGCGAACGGCCTCGCGCAGAAACGCGATCGTCTCTGTTGTGATGCGCTCGGCGGCGTCGCCCACCACCGGCCGCTCCACCAGAAGCCGCGCGGCGTGGATGTCATCGAGACTGTAGCGATCCACGGCGCGCGGTTCGCGAAGCGGGCGGAACGGTGCCGGCAGGGCATCCGAGACGACGCGTGTGCGCGCTCCGTGCGCGACCTTCAACAAGCCCTGCGCGCCCAGAATCGCGATCCCGGCGCGCACCGATTCCCGGCTGACCTGCAGAGCGGTTGCCAGATGCCGCTCGCTCGGCAGATCGTCGCCGACCTTCAGAATGCCGGCGGCGATCAGAAGAGCGATCTTGTCCGCCACCCCGTCGCGCACGTTGCGGCGCACCACCGCTTCGCGCAGTTCGGGGGCGTTTTCCAGAACGAAACGGGCAAGCGGATCGACCAAAGACGACAACTGGTCTTTATTCCAGACCAGCGGAGCCTATCGCTGAAACGGCGATCTTTCAAGCGGTGCCGCGGCGTCCAAGCATCGTGGTCGCAACGGACAGATGAAGTTCCATAACATATCTTATCGAACTTAAAGATGCATCCGTAGTCTCAATGCTTTAAGGGAGTGGATGCCGCCTGCTAGCTTAAAGGAACGATAGCATCTTCCGCCGTTGGAGACGACCCCTTTCCCCTTTTAGCCACCCCTTTCCTCGGCAACCTGCCGCTTAAGCGACGATCTCCGCCGGATAGCCGGCCTGCCGCACCGCTTCGCGGATCGCATCGGGTGAAGCCTCCGTCGTGGCCGATACGCGGCCGGTCGGCAGATCGATCTCCACCGCCGCCTGCGGGTCGATGGACAAGACAGCCTTGCGCACGCTGGAAACGCAATGGCCGCAGGTCATGTCGCGAACGTCGAGGGTCAACATGGAGTCATTCCTTTCTTCTTGCTGGTCGTCGATGTGGGACTCCGCCGTCCCCGAAGCCAGCCCGGTCGGCGTGAAACCGCGCAGGCGAAGGGCGTTGGCGAGCACGAAGACGCTGGAAAGCGCCATGGCCCCCGCCGCGAGAGCCGGCGACAGCGTCAGGCCGAAGCCCGGCGCGAAGGCGCCCGCCGCCACGGGCACGAGCAGGACATTGTAGGCGAAGGCCCAGAAGAGGTTCTGTTGGATGTTGCGGATCGCCGCGCGCGAAAGCTCCACCGCGCCGGCCACCGCACGGAGGTCGCCCGACATCAGCACCACGTCGGCGCTTTCGATCGCCACATCCGTGCCGGTGCCGACCGCGATCCCGAGATCGGCGCTGGCGAGAGCGGGCGCGTCGTTGATGCCGTCGCCGACGAAGGCGACGCGCCGACCATTCCGCCGCAGCGCTTCCACCGCCGCGACCTTGCCCTCCGGCAGAACTTCAGCGACGACTTCCCCGATGCCGAGCCGCGCCGCCACCGCGTTCGCGGTGCGCGCGTCGTCGCCCGTCACCATCGCGACGGAAAGTCCGAGCTTCGACAAGGCTTCGAGGCTCGCGGCACTGTTTTCCTTCACCGGATCGGACACGGCGAGAAGCGCTGCGATGCGCCCGTCGAGCGCGGCGTAGATCGGTGACTTGCCGTCGCGCGCCAGGGCTTCGGCGACGGTGGCGAACGGCGCGGTGTCGAGGCCGAGCCGCGTCATCAACCGGTCGGAGCCGACCGCGACGCTTCGCCCTTCCACCTGCGCTTCGATCCCGAGCCCCGGCAGCGCGTGAAACATAGTCGCGGCCGGCGGATCAAGGCCCTCGCTTCGCGCGCCAGCAACGACTGCCAGCGCCAGCGGATGTTCCGAGCGGGCTTCGGCACCGGACAGGAGGTGCAGCACCTTGCGCCGGTCGAAGCCGTCCGCCGGCAGGAGATCGGTGAGGGTCGGGCGTCCGAGCGTCAGCGTGCCGGTCTTGTCGAAAGCGATCACGTCGATGTCGCGAAGCGCCTGCAAGGCTTCGCCCCGGCGAAACAGGATGCCGAGTTCCGCCGCGCGTCCGGTCGCCACCATCACGGAGGTCGGCGTCGCCAAGCCCATCGCGCAGGGGCAGGCGACGATCAGCACCGCCACGCCATGGACGAGCGCCAGATCGAACGCGCCCGCGAAGACGAGCCAAGACAGGAAGGTCGCGGCGGCCGCCGCCATCACGGCCGGCACGAACCAGCGCGTGACACGGTCCACCAGCGCCTGGATCGGCAGTTTGCCGCCCTGCGCTTCCTCCACGATGGCGACGATCCGCGCGAGCACGGTGTCGGCCCCGACCCTGTCCACCTGGAACACGAAACTGCCGGTACGGTTGATCGTGCCGCCGGTCACCCGCGCGCCGACCGTCTTGGAAACCGGCAGCGGCTCGCCGGTCAGCATGGACTCGTCAAGATGCGAGGCGCCCGACAGAACCACGCCGTCGAGAGCGACGCGCTCGCCGGGGCGCACTTCGACCGCATCGCCGACTGCGATCTCCTCGATCCGACGCGAGACGAAGTCCGAGCCGTTGCGGCTGACGCGGGCGGTTTTGGGCGCAAGCTCCAAGAGCCGGCCGATGGCTTGCCCGGTGCGGCCCTTGGCGCGCGCTTCCAGCGTGCGGCCCGCCAGCACCAGCGTCACGATCACCGCCGCGGCCTCGAAATAAACGTCGCCCGCGCCGTTCGGCAGAACGGATGGGAGAAATGTCGCGACGAGGGAATAGGAAAAGGCCGACAGCGTGCCGATCGCGACCAGCGAGTTCATGTCGGGCGCGCCGCGCCAAAGCGCCGGCAGGCCGCGCAGAAGGAAAACGCGGCCCGGCCCGAACAGGACAAGCGCGGACAGAAGCGCCTGAACGACCCGGTTTGGCCCCTCCCCGATATGGGTCGCGACGAAATGGTGGATGGCGGGAACGAGGTGCGAGCCCATCTCGATGGCGAAGAGCGGCAAGGTCAGAAGCGTCGCGAGGCCGAGATCGCGCGAAAGCCGCGCGGCGTCCGCCCGCCGCTCCTCGCCTCGCGTTCTCGATCCTTCCGCGCGATCCTCCGCGAAAGGTCTCGGCTCGTATCCCGCTTCGCGAATGGCGGTCTCGATCCGCCCGCGGTCGAGCGAAGGCGGCGCGTCGACGCGTGCGCTTTCGGTCGCAAGATTCACCGAAACGGATGAGATGCCGGGCACGGCCGCGATGGCGCGCTCGACCCGCCCGACGCAGGACGCGCAGCTCATCCCTTCGATGTCGAAGCGAAGGGAGCGGGTGTCTTGGGAGGAAGCGGTTTGGGGGGTGGCCCGAACCATTGCGGCGATCCTTCGCGTGATTTCTCTGGTCAGATGGAGATTCCAGTAAGGGGAAGGTCAAGGCCGGTCGCGAACGAGGCTCGCGCGGCGTGCCGCTTTTCTGTATCGCCGACCGCAGGACTGGATACTGGAAAGCCCCCGCCGATGTCGCTCGTTGCCCTTCTGACCGACATGAACCGGCAATCCGAAGGCCCGTGGCTCGACGCCTTGCGCCTCGCCATGCCGGAGGAAACGATCCGGCCGCTCGCCGACATCGAGGCGGACCGGTTGGGGCACGTGGAGGTGGCGGTGGTCGCCAATCCGCAACCGTCCGAACTCTCGCGCCTTCCAAACCTTCGCTGGATTCACAGCCTTTGGGCCGGCGTCGAGAAGCTCGTGCGCGAGATCGGGCCGACAGGGGTTCCCATCGTCCGGCTCGTCGATCCCGAACTTGCGCGCGCCATGGCCGAAGCCGTTCTCGCCTGGACCTATTATCTGTTCCGCGACATGCCGGCTTACGCGCGGCAGCAGCGCGAGGGCGTGTGGAAGCCCCTGCCCTACCGCCATCCCTCAAACGTCACGGTCGGAATTCTCGGCCTCGGCGAACTCGGCACGGCGGCGGGGCTGAAGCTTCGCGAGGCCGGTTTTGCGACGCTCGGCTGGAGCCGCACGCCGAAGAACGTTGCGGGCATCGAGAGCTTTGCCGGCGAGGCCGGCCTTGCCGCCATGCTGTCCCGCAGCGATATCCTGGTGTGCCTCCTGCCGCTCACGCCTGAAACGAACGGTTTGCTTGATAGCGCCCGGTTGGGAACGCTTCCCGCAGGCGCCTCGCTCATCAATTTCGGGCGCGGCCCGATCTTGAACGAAGGCGATCTTCTCGGTCTCTTCGATGCAGGCCATCTCGCCCATGCTGTTTTGGATGTCTTCCGCACCGAACCGCTGCCCGCCGGTGATCCGCTTTGGCGGCACGAGCGCGTCACCGTCCTTCCGCATGTCAGCGGGCCGACGGATCGCAAAACGGCGAGCCGGATCGTCGCCGCCAATATCCGCGCCTTTCGCGCCACCGGCGCGATCCCCGCCACGGTGGATATCGGCCGGGGATATTGAAGACCCCGCCGTGCCCCCTGTCGCGGGGCCGCGTCATCGGCTAGACGCGAAACGATGCCGGTTTCGGCCGCATCGGCATGGCGGTTCCATTGAAAAGGTCATGGCATGTTCAAGTCTCTTCGACGCCTGACGGCGATCCTCGCCTGCGCCGCCACGGTGACGCTTGGCGCGGCGTCCGTCCATGCCGCGCCCCGCACGGATCTCGTTCTCGGCATGTCGGTGGAGCCGGCGGGCCTCGATCCGACAGTGGCGGCCCCCGTCGCGATCGGTCAGGTGACGTGGCAAAACCTTTACGAAGGCTTGGTCCGCATCGACCGCAACGGCCAGATCCAGCCGCAGCTCGCCAAAAGCTGGACCGTTTCGCCGGACGGCCTGTCCTACACCTTCGCGCTCCAGACGGGCGTTTCCTTCCACGACGGCGAGCCCTTCGACAGCGCGGCGGCCAAATTCTCGCTCGACCGCGCGCGGGGTGAAAAGTCGGTCAACCCGCAGAAGCAGTTCTATTCGGTGATCGACCGGATCGAGACGCCCGATGGCGGAACGCTGGTTCTTCACCTGAAGAAGCCCGCCGCGAACCTTCTTTACTGGCTCGGCTGGCCGGCCTCCGTGATGGTCGCGCCGAAAGCCGCAGAGACCGCGCGGGCCGAACCGGTCGGCACCGGCCCCTTCCGGTTCGAAAGCTGGGCCAAGGGCGACCGCGTGGTTCTCGCCCGCAACCCGAACTATTGGAATGCCAGCCGCACGCCCAAACTCGACCGCGTCACGTTCCGGTTCCTCAGCGATCCGCAAGCGCAGGCGGCGGCGATGCGCGCGGGCGATCTCGACGCCATGCCGGAATTCTCCTCGCCCGAACTCTTTGAGCTCCTGAAAAGCGATCAGCGCTTCACCGCGGAAGTCGGGCAGACCGAGATGAAGGTCGTGGCCGGCATGAACTCACGCGAAAAGCCCTTTTCCGACCCGCGCGTGCGCCAGGCCCTGATGATGGCGGTGGATCGCATGACGCTGATCGAGGGCGCTTATGGCGGGTTCGGCCAGCCGATCGGCAGTCATTACACGCCGAACGATCCGGGCTATCTGGACCTCACCGCCACCCATCCCTTCGACCCCGAAAAGGCCAAGGCGCTGCTGGCGGAAGCGGGCTACGGCAACGGCCTGTCCTTCACCATCAAAACCCCGCAGATGGCCTATGCCACGCGCTCGTCCGAACTTCTCCAGGCCATGTTCGCCGAGATCGGCGTGACGCTCACCATCGAGCCGACCGAGTTTCCGGCGCGCTGGGTCGCCGACGTCCTGAAGAACCACGACTTCGCCATGACGATCGTCGCCCATGCCGAGCCGATGGACATCGCGATCTATGCGCGGCCGGACTATTATTTCGGCTACCGCAATCCGGCCTTCGACGCGGCCATCGAGAAGGCCGAAAGCGCGCCGGACGAGGCGACGCGGCTTGCCGCCTATGGCGAAGCGCAGAAGCTTCTGGCGAGCGACGTGCCGGCGCTTTACCTCTTCACCCTGCCGAAACTCGGCGTGTGGAACGCCAAGCTCGAAGGCTTCTGGTCGAACGAGCCGATCCCGTCCAACGACCTGTCCGAGGTGCGTTGGACTGAATGAACGCCGCATCGAAGCCGGCCGAGCCGCAGGCGCTCCTTTACGACGAGGCGCGTCTCCAGCGGTTGACGGCGGGGCTGGCACTCGTGCTGCCACGCTGGGGCGTGGCGGAAAGCGCGGCCTTGTCGCTTCTCACCATCTCGGAAAACGCGACCTTCCTCGTGGCCGCGCCGGACGGGCGGATGGTTCTCCGCGTTTATCGTCCGGGCTATCACGACGAAGGTGAAATCCGCTCGGAACTTGCCTGGATCGAGGCTTTGCGGGCGCAAAATGTCGTGGAAACCCCCCAGCCGATCCGCGACCGCGAAGGACGGCTTCTCGCGTCCTTTCACGACGGCGAGGGCCTGCGCCACGTCGCGGCCTTCGCCCATAGCGCCGGGCACGAGCCGGAAGCCGATGAGAATCTCCCCGGCTGGTTCCGGCACCTGGGTGAGACCGCCGCGCGGCTGCACCGCCATACGCGCGGCTGGCGACGCCCGGACGGCTTTCGCCGCAAGAAATGGAACTTCGAGACGATCGTCGGGTCTGGAGCTTATTGGGGCGACTGGCGCTTCGCGCTCGGCCTCGATGCGCCGGGCCGCGCGGTTCTGGAGCGTCTCCATCGCCGTATCGAGGCGGAAACGGCGGCGCTTGGCGAAGACGCCGACCGGTTCGGCCTGATCCACGGCGACATGCGCGCCGCCAACCTCTTGGTGGATGGTTCCTGCTTGTCGGTGATCGATTTCGACGATTGCGGCTTCTCCTGGTTCGGCTTCGATTTCGCCGCCGCCGTCAGCTTCATCGAGGACGCCCCGGTCGTGCCCGATCTCCGGGAAGCCTGGCTCGCCGGCTATCGTGAGGTCGCGCCCTTTTCGCAAGTGGAGGAGCGCGCCCTCCTCATGCTGGTGATGCTGCGCCGGTTGCAACTGACCGCCTGGATCGCGTCCCACGCCGAAACCCCGACGGCGCTGAGCCTCGGCGACGCCTATACGGCGGGCACGGTCGCGCTTGCCGAGGCCTATCTGTCGAAGGGCTGACGCGCGCTTTCGTCCAGAGCCATCTGCCAAAATGCGGCTTCCAGATCGCAGGCCTTTGCGAACAGGCGTTCCAGCTCGGCCAAACGGCGCGGAGGCAGATCATGGCCCAGACGGTCGAGTTCTTCTCGCGCCGCGCGGGCGACATCCTGGTAGGCCTCGCCGGCATATTCGGCCACCCAGTCGCCTTGCGGATGGCCGGGATGGCGCCCGGCCTCAGGCGCGATGGCGCGGGCGATCTCGCCATAGCCGATGACGCATGGGGCGAGCGCCACGCGAAGGTCGAGAAGGTCCCCCGCCATGCCGGCGTCTAGCACGAGCCGCGTATAGGCGACCGTGGCGGCGTGTTCGCTGGCGCTTTCCAGATCGTCCGGCGACAGGCCCCAGCGCGCCGACAAACGCACATGAAGGTCGAGCTCGACGTCGAGGATCGCGACAAGACCGTCTTTCGCCGCCCGCATCTCGCGGAGCGTGCGGCTCTTGTAGGCGGCCAGCGCCTGCGCCCGCGCGAACTGGATCAGGAACAGGTAGTCCTGCACGAGATAGAAGCGGAAGGCGGCTTCCGGCAGACGGTTTCCGGCCAGTCGCTGGACGAAGTCGTGGCTCGTATAGGCCGTCCAATTCGCCAGCGCAGCCGCCTTCAGGTGATCGAATAGCCCGCTCATCGTCCGCTCTCCGCTTTCCAAAGGGCGTGGAAGTGATGCACCGGCCCGTGCCCCCGTCCGAGCCGCAAGGGCGCGCCGGCGGCGAGCGCTCCGGACAGGTATCGTTTTCCTTCCGCGACCGCGTCCTCCAGCGGCAGGCCATGCGCGAGATGGGCGGCGATCGCGGCCGACAGCGTGCAGCCGGTGCCATGGTCGTTGCGCGTCTCGATACGCGGCGTGGCGAAGCGGCGGACGGGCGCATCGGGGCTGAGAAGAAGATCGACGCTTTCGTTCCCCGTCAGATGCCCGCCCTTGACGAGAACGGCCCCTGCCCCGAGCGCCAGGATCCGCCGCCCCTGTTCGGCCATGTCCACTTCGTTGCGTGCGACCGCCATTCCCGACAGGATCGCCGCCTCATGAAGGTTCGGCGTCGCAAGAAGCGCGAGGGGCAGGAGTCTCGTGGTCAAGGCATTCACCGCCTCCTGCGCCAAAAGCCGGTCGCCCGATGTCGCGACCATGACGGGATCGAGAACAGCTCGGGTTCCCGCGCGATGGAGAACCGACGCGATGGCTACGATCGTGTCGGCACTGCCTGCCATGCCGATCTTGATCGCGCCGACCGTAAAATCATCGAGAACCGCCTCGATCTGCGCGGCGACGATTCCCGGCGACAGGATCTCCACCGCGCGAACGCTTTGCGTGTTCTGCGCCGTGATGGCCGTGATCGCGCTCGTGCCGAAGGTGCCGAGCGCGGAGAAGCTCTTCAGATCGGCCTGGATGCCGGCGCCGCCACCGCTGTCCGAGCCGGCGATTGTGAGGGCGACGGGGATCATCGGGCGCGGCTCCCCTTGGCTGCATCCACCGCCGCGCGCAACGCCCTCGTCGCCTGCGCGGGGTCGCTCGCCTTGAAGATCGCCGAGATCACCGCCACCCCGTCCGCACCGGCCGCGATGACGCCGGGAACGCGTGCGAGATCGATGCCGGCGATGGCCCCGACGGGCAGGTCGGGGCGCGCGTCGCGTAGTTTTGCGCGCAAGGTGCCTAAGCCTTCGAGACCGACCGGCGGATCGGGGTTCTTCTTGGACAGGGTTTCGAAGACGCCGCCGATGCAGGCATAATCCACCGGCGCGGCGGCCGAGACTTCCGCATCCGCCTCGTTCTTCACCGTCAGCCCGATGATCGCGCCGGGCCCGAGGATGCGGCGAGCTTCTCCGGGCTCCAGATCGTCGCGGCCGAGATGGACGCCGTCGGCGTTCGAGGCCAGCGCGACATCGACGCGGTCGTTGACGAGAAGCGGCACTTGGAGGCCCGCGATCGCCTCCCGGATCGCGAGGGCCCGCTCCACCATCTGGCGGGTCGTGCCGGTCTTGTCGCGATATTGCAGGATCGTCGCGCCGTTTTCGGCCGCGAGGCGCGCAAAGGTCGGAAGCCTGTCGGCCCCAAGCGTTCCGGCGTCGAGAAGAGCGTAAAGGGAGATGTCCGGCATCAGGCGATCCGAGCGCGTTCGAGGATATGGTCGGCGGAGAGCGTGGCGAGCGCGTCGAGAAGGTGGACCGAGAAGGTGCCCGGCCCCGCCGATCTCTCAGCGGCGATCTCGGCGGCGAGGCCGAGCACCACCGCCGTCGCAACGCCCGCCACCACCGGATCGGGTTCCACCGCCAGAAACGCCGCCGCCATCGCACCGGACAGGCAGCCGGTTCCGGTGACATCAGCGAGCCAGGGATGGCCGTTGGCGACTTCGATACGTCGGCTTGCCTGGGAAACGACGTCCACCGCCCCGGTTTCCAGCCGCGCCCCGGCCGGCGAAAGCGCCCGCATCTCGGCGGCGTTGGCACGCACCAGCGCCGGGCCTTGGGTCAGAAATTCGCGGGCGAGAACCAGACGCCGGCTCGCGATGTCGCATTTCACCGGGTCGAGCACGAAGGGGCGGGAGGAGCGCGCGAAATGCTCGACCGCCATTGCGATCGCCGTGCGCCGGTCGCGGTCGAGCGTGCCGAGATTGACGAGAAGCGCGTCGGCCGCGCCCGCGACTTCCGCGATTTCTTCCGGGTCCACCGTCATGGAAGGCACCGCGCCGAGCGCCGTCAGGCCGTCGGCGGTGCGGGTCTGGACGACGGTGTTGGTGATCGCATGAACGCGCGGGCGGGTTGCCCGGAGCCTCGCGAGAACGTCGGCGACGATGGCGGGGCTCGTCATCATGCTCGGAGTTCCACCGCCACCGCGTCCACCGGCGGCGCGGCCTCGATCAAGCCGCGCTCCTTCAAAAAGGCGCCGAACTCGGCGTAGCGTTCCTTGTCGAGCGCGCCGGGGCGCTTGGCGAGAAGCGGCACCGTGTCGGTGAAGGCCTGTCGGTTCAGGCGATCGTCGAGATCGGGATGGGCCTGGAGGAACAGCGCCCAGCCGGCTTGCCGGTCGGCAAGGAGGCGGGTGGTGGCTTCCTCCACCGCCGCCAGAAAGCGCGGCAGGCGCGGATCGCCGAGGAGGTCGCGCCGGGTGGCGTAGATCAGCTCGTCGTAGAGCGGCACGCCGTGCTCCTCGGGAAGGAAGGCGCGGCCCTTCCGCCCTTCGATCGCGATCTGCGTCAGCTCGAAATTGCGATAACCGCCGATGATCGCATCCACCGAGCCGGCAAGCAGCGAGGGGCTCAGCGAGAAGTTGACGTTGACGAGCTCGACATCGGTGGCATTGAGCCCGGTGGAGCCGAGCATCCGGCCGATCAGCGCTTCCTCGAAGCCCGATACCGAATAGCCGATGCGCCTGCCCTTCAGATCGGCGAGCGTCTTCACCGGGCCGTCCTCAAGAACGATCAGCGTGTTCAGCGGCGAGGACACGAGCGTGCCGAACCGTACGAGCGGCAGTCCGTTGGCGACGTCGAGATAAAGGTTCGGCTGGTAGTGAACGGCGATATCCGCCTGCCCCGCCGCCAGAAGGCGCGGCGGCGCGGAAGGGTCGGCCGGCGGGACGAGATCGACCGCAAGACCATGCTTGGCGAAGAGACCGAGTTCCTTCGCCAGCACGAGCGGCGCGTGGTCGGGATTGACGAACCATTCCAGAAGCACGGTCAGCTTGTCCTCCGCCGCGGAGGCCGGCGCGCCTTTCAGGATCGCGGGAAGGCCGAGCGAGGCGGCAAGGAAGGTGCGGCGCTGCATGGAGGGTGGTGCCTTTCGGAAGGGGGGGGTCAGATCGAGCGCGCCCAAGGGGCGAGGAGCGGCACGAACTCGTCGACAAGGACGCGCAAGACCAGCGTCAGGACGGCGAGAAGCGCGAAGGCGGCGAACAGAAGATCGGTCTGCATCCGGGCATTGGCCTGGATCATTACGAAGCCGAGCCCGCCGGTCGCGCCAACCCACTCGCCGATCACCGCGCCGAGCGGCGCGAGGGGGGCGGCGACGCGAAGGCCGGACGCGAGCGCCGGCATGGCGAGCGGCAGGCGAAGGCGCATGAGCGTCTGGAAGGGCGTCGCGCCGGCGAGTTCGGCGGCCTCCACGAGATCGCGCTCGGTGCGGCGCAAACCGTCCGCAAAGGCGGAGGCGACCGGAAAGAACAGGACCAGCGCCGCCATCACGACCTTGGAGGCCATGCCGAAGCCGAACCAGAGAACGAGGAGCGGCGCGATCGCGAAGACCGGCAAGGCCTGGAGAACGAGGAGAACCGGCCAGGCGAGCGCGCCGACACGCGGCATCGCCACGACCAGAAAGGCGGCGAGGATGCCGGCGAGCGAACCGAACAAGAGGCCGAGCCCGGCTTCCGCGAAAGTGAGGAGCGCCTGCGTCCAGAGCATCGGCAGACGGGCCAGAAGCGTTTCGCCGACAAGGGCGGGGGACGGCAAAAGAAAGCGCGGCGGGTCGAGAAGATAAACGGCGGCCTGCCAAACGAGAAGAACCGCAAGGCAGCCGCGAAGCGCGATGCCGGAAACGCGAAAGGCCCGCGCGGTGCGCGTGCCTCCCGTTCCGATCGTCCCGCCGCGATACGCCACGCACTGTCGCCCTTCGTCCTGGCGGCAAGGCCGCCGTGGAACCCGCGATCAATGGTGGAGGAGACATGAAATGGCCGAGCCGAAGGCGGCTCGATTTCCCGTTCCTACGCCGGCATGACCCGGATCAGGTTCAAGGGTTCGGCATTCGCCATCTCAGCGCCTTGCGGCACACCCCTCGGAATGGCGGTGAACATCGCGCGGAACGCGCGGCGCGTCAACCGGGGGTTTCCTCCATGAAGGCTGCGCAGGTTACGGCGCAGCCTTCATGGGATGGCTCAGCGGCGGGCCGGGGCGATCTCGCCGCTCACCGGATCGAGGTCGAGCTCGATCTTGGCGCCGTTCCGGTCGGTTCCCGAAACCTCGTAGCAGCCGTCGTCGGCCTCGATCTCGCGCACCGTATAACCGAGAGCCTCGACCTTCTTCGTCACTTCCGCCACAGGCAGCCAGCGCTCGCGCGGCTCGGTGGTGCAGGCGCGATCGTCGGCGAAGGCGGCCGGGATGGCGAGGGTCGACAGGCCGACAGCGGCGAGAACGAGGGTCGCGATCTTCTTCATGGGTTTTTCCTTTGCATCTGGTCGAAGCGAATATCGCCTCGATGGCGATGGAGGCATCCTGGCCGAAACCGCACCCGCCTCCCTGACACAGGCTGTCAGTGTTCTGTCAGGATGCCCGCGCTAGTTTCGCGCTCATGCGCGCGCTTCGCCTTTCCCTTCTCCTCCTGTCCCTTTTCGCCGTTCCGGCCTTTGCCGACGATGACGATCAGGACCGTGCGCGCCGGGCGCTGGCGGCTGGCGAGATCAGGCCGCTGGAAGACGTGCTCGCCGTTCAGCGCCGGGCGCTCCCCGGCGAAGTGGTCGGAGTCGAACTCGACCGGGACGACGGACGCTGGGTCTACGAATTGAAGGTGCTGACCAGCAACGGCGACCGCCGCGAGATCGAGATCGATGCCGGTAGCCTCGCAGTTCTGGACGTGGACTGAACGCAAGATGCGCATCTTGGTTGTGGAGGACGAACCGCGCATCGCCGCCGATCTGCGTCACGGCCTGGAGGCGGCGGGCTATGCCGTGGACACCGCGCGCGACGGCGAAGCAGCGCTTTATCAGGCCGAGATCGAGGACTACGACGCGATCGTCCTCGATCTCGGCCTGCCCCGACTGGACGGCCTCAGCGTCCTGAAGCGCCTTCGCGCCGGCGATTGCCACACGCCCGTCGTGATCCTCACCGCGCGCGACGGCTGGCGCGAAAAGGTGGAAGGCATCGATGCCGGTGCCGACGACTATCTCGCCAAGCCCTTCCGCATGGAGGAACTCGTAGCGCGGTTGAGGGCCGTTCTGCGCCGCTCGGCCGGCCAAGCCTCGCCGATCCTGAAGGCCGGCGCGCTGGAACTCGACACGCGCGACCGGAGCGCCAGCGTCGACGGCCGCGCGCTGGCGCTCACGCAGCTCGAATATCGCCTTCTTTCCTATCTCCTCCACAATCGCGGCCGCGTCGTCCCGCCGGGCGAGCTTCTCGACCATCTCTATGACGGCGATACCGATCGCGAAGCCAATGCCGTGGAAGCGCTGCTGACCCGCCTTCGGCGCAAGCTCGGCACGCCCTTGATCGAGACCCGGCGCGGGCACGGCTACCTCGTTGCGAAGGACGAAGCGTGACTGCTCGAAACTCGCTGCGCGCCCGGCTGATCCTGTCGGCGGCGGCGCTCGTCACGCTCGCGCTGGTGCTCACCGGCTTCGGGCTTCGCGTGGTGATGGATTCGGTCCTGAACGAGCGCACCGTGACCGAGCTCGACCGCCTCGCCAAGGATCTCGCGGGCCTTGCCGAGATCGACGCCAACGGCAACGTGCTTCTGCGCCGCGTTCCGGCCGACCCGCGCTCCACGGGCGCCTATGGCGGGCTTTACTGGCAGTTGCAGCCGGATCGGGGCGCGCCCTTGCGCTCGCGGTCCTTGTGGGACACCGAACTCGCCCTCCCGCCCGGCACCCTGCCCGTTTCGGGCTCCGGCCAGCGCGTTCTGGATCTTTCAGGGCCAGAAGGGAGCCGGTTGATCGCCGTGGTGCGCCAGATCCGCATCCTGCGCGATGGGGCGGCGCGGGAACTCGCGATCGTCGTCGCGCTCGATCGCCGGGAACTCGCCGAAAGCCGCCGTTCCTTTCTCCAGCTTCTGGTGCCGGCGTTGGTCGGGCTCGGGCTCGTCCTCGTTCTCGCCATGGCGCTTTTCGTGCACCGCGCCCTTCTCCCCTTTCGCACCCTTCGCCGCGACCTCCGCGCGCTTCACGAAGGGCAGCGCGACGCGCTGCCGAACGATCTGCCGGAAGAAGTGCAGCCGCTCGCCGATGATCTCAACCGCCTCATCGCGATGCAGGGCGCGGCGGTGTCGCGAGCGAGGACGCAGGCCGGCGACCTCGCCCACGGCCTGAAGACGCCGCTCGCGATTCTGGAAGCCCTGGCGCGGAGCGCAGCCGAGAGGGGGGATAGCGAAACGGCGCGCGAGATCGAGGAACAAGCGGCCATGATGCGGACGCAGGTCGAGCGCGTTCTGGCGCGGGCGCGCGTCGCCTCAGCCGGCTCGGTTCGGCGCGAGCGGGCAGAGGCTCAGGCCGTCGCGCGGCGGCTGGTGGATGTGATGCGCCGCCTGCCCACCGACAGCCCGCTCGACTGGGGGCTCGACGTGCCGGCGGGCCTTTATCTGCCGGTCTCGCCTGACGACCTGACGGAAATGCTCGGTAACCTTCTGGATAACGCCCGCAAATGGAGCCGCAGCCGCGTGTTTCTGACCGCGCTCGCCGAGACCGGACGTGTCGGCCTCGTTCTCGATGACGACGGACCGGGCATGGAGGGAAACGAGATCGCGGCAGTGGAGCGCGGGCGGCGGTGGGACGAAGCGACGCCCGGCAGCGGCTTCGGCCTCGCCATCACGCGCGATCTCGCTGAAGCCGGCGGCGGCCGCCTGACTCTGAGCGCGGCGCCTTCGGGCGGCTTGCGCGCCGTTCTGTCCTGGCCGGCCCGGCGATGAACGAGATCAGTCCACGATGGCGTGTGGCACGAAGCGCGACAGGTTCCGCGTGATGCGCGAGCGGTCCTCGCGCATGCCGAGGCCGCAAGCCCGGTCGCCGATGACCCAGGTTCCGAGCACCGCGAACTGGCCGTCCGCCTCGAAAAGCGGGGTCAGCGCCTGCACCACGGTCGGCCCTTCCCCGTAGTCGCCGTCCGTTTCCTCCGTTTCGCGGCCCGTTTCCGTGATCGCGATGTTCTCGCCCTCGCGCGAATGGAAGGGCTTGCGCACGCTGCTCGTCAGCGTTCCGGCCTGCGGGTCGTCGCCGAAAAAAGCGGGCAACAGGTTCGGGTGGCCGGGATGGCGCTCCCAAAGGAGCGGCAGGATGCCCTTGTTCGACAGAACCGCCTTCCAGGCCGGCTCCACCCATTCGGTCCCGGATCGCGGCAGGTAATGCGCGAAGGGCTCGCGCATCATGTCCTCCCACGGATAAAGCTTGAAGCAGCGGTCGATCACCCGGTCCTCGAGGTCGGTGAAACGGCCGAGCGCGTCGACCCCGATGGCGGCCATGTCGATCAGGGCGGTGCGATGCCCGGCCTGTATCGCGCAGTCCATCAGATATGTGGTGGTGCCTCGATCCTCCTCGTTGTCCGTCACCGCCGCGAAATGGAAGATGCGGTCGGCGGGGAAGGCGGCGAAAGCCTCGACGAGACTTTCCTGAAGGAGGTTGAACTGGTCGGCCGCTTCCGGCAGATGGCCGAGCGCGATCTGGTCGGTCAGCCAGTTGTGCTGGAAAAAGGCCGCCTCGAACATGCCCGTTGGGGTGTCGGCGTTGTATTCGAGGAGCTTGGCCGGTCCCCGTCCGTCATAGGCGAGATCGAAGCGGCCGTAGAGGTGGCGCGCACGCGCGTTCCAAGAGTCGCGCACCGTGTCGAACTGCTCGGGCGGAATGGCGAGACGGGCGAGAAGCTCTTCGGAGGCGACGACCTCGGCGACGAGATCCATGCAGAGTTCGTGGAGCGCTTGCGTCGGCGCTTCCACATGGGTCTCGATCTCCTCCATGGTGAAGCGGTAATGCACGTCGTCCAGCCAGTAAGGCTCGCCATACATCTCGTGGAAGCCGAAGCCGAGGCTTTCCGCCTTTTCCCGCCAGCCGTCGCGGGGGGCGATCGCGAGGCGCTCCATCGCTCAGCCGCCGAACGAGGACGAGGAGGAGCGGCTGGAAGAGATGCCGCCGAAGCCCGATCGCGACACGGTGCGCGTGTTGACGTTGGCGGGGCGCGGCGTCGACACCTGACGCCCGACTTCCGGGTCGGAGCGGTATGTCACGCCGGAGCGGTTGGTGAAGATCGGTGTCGGGCGGCGGTAGGAGCCGCTGTTCACGTAGCTGCCGTAGGAATTGTAGTTCGTCAGATTGGAGATGGCCGACGAGATCAGGTAGCCGGTCATGAAGGGGATGAAGAAGCTTCCCGTCCCCGAGCCGTTTCCTTGCGTCTGCGGCGCCTGCATGCAGCGGCCCGCGCCGTATTCCGCTTCGCAAGCGGCCTGCCCGTCGAATTTAGGCGCGTTCTTCAGGTGCTCGCTGATCGCCGCCTGATATTCGGCGTTGCAGATGTTCTGCTCGATGCCCGCTTCCACGCATTGCGCGACGGAATTGTACATCGTGTTTTCCGGCGGCGGGTCGTCGCCGCAGGCGGTGAGCGCGAAGCCGCCGGCCGCGATCGTGCCGAGCGCCAGGATCGGCCGGCGTTTCGAGATGAAGCGCTTCGTCATCGCCCTTGCCCTCAATAGGTCATGCAGGCGGCGTTCAACATGCCGACGCCGAGCGAGATGCCGGCCGACCAGAGCCCGGCGGCGATCTCGCCATCCGTGATGCGTCGCGGCAGGCCCTTCATGGAAAAACAGGCGACGGCGAAGGCGACGGCCTGGAAAATGCCGCCGACCACGGCCCAGATCAAAAAGTCCACGAGCGACACCGAATTGGCGGCGGCGGACGACAAGGGCAGGGAAAAGCCGAGAATGGCCCCGAGGAATGCGACCACGGCCGCCGCGTTGCCGGTGCGGATGAGGGTCAATTCGTGCTGGGGCGTCAGCGCCGAATAAAGCGCGGCGAACGCGGCGAGCGCGCCGAGGCCGGTCGCGAAATAAGCGAGAAAGGCCGGCAGGCCTGCGACGTAACCGAACATTCTTGGGAAAGTCCTTCGGTGAGGATTGAAGGCGTTACAGGCGGCGGATATCGGCCGGCATCAGACCGTAGCCGATCATGAACTCGATCGAGGAGCCTTGCGCGGCGGCGCGCGCGTCGATGTCGCGCTCGATGTTGAGAAGCAGCATTTCCCGACCTTGTCCGAGGGGCCGCGCATAAAGCATGCAGGACTGGTGGATCGCCCGGCGGCTGGCGCCGTCGTCCACGTCCTCGACGAATTCCACGAGATCGGCGCGGGCCGCGCCCTCACCCCAGAAGCGGTGGAAGAGGATGCCGTCGGCATCGTAGCTCGGCTGGCCGATGAGGCCGTTCGGCCCCCGCCAGCGTGCCCACTCATTGGCGCTCGCCGGCACGACGCTGTCCCAGGGGCGGTAGATGCTGACATCCAGAAGCTCGTCGCCGGGCGCGCCGGAGGCCGACATGACCTGCAGGATCGTGTTGTCGGAATCGTAGTAGCGCGACAGAACGGTGGACGCGTCGAGCCGCGCTTCGCCATAGGCCGCAACGATCATCATGCCGCCCGTCGGCACCGGCATCGCCGGCTCTGTACCCGCCATCGCCGCCTGGAGGCTCAAGGTATCGACCTCGATGCCGCCGCCGAGCGACACGCCGAGCGGCCCGCGCTCAGGGGTGGCGGCTTCAGTTTCGGCTCCCGAACCCCAGCCGAAGATGCGTCCGATCATCGTGTTCCGCCTTGTGCAGCCCGACGCAAGCCTTATTACATTCCCGCTGCCCCATGGAAAGGCGGCGACGGATCGGAACGGGAGACTTACGAAACGTGGCCATCTGGAACCTCGCATCCCTGACGGAACTCTTCGCTTCCGACCCGCCGGCGCTCGGCGATGTCGACGTGGCGGTGGAGGGCGACGTCCTGCGCGTGACGCTGAAGGAAAAGGGCCATCTCGACGTCTTCGTGGCGGCGGGCGGCGACCAGATCCTCGCCAGCGTGATGCTGGCGCCGGCATCAGGCGTGCCCAATCGCGAGGCCTTCGAGCGGCTGGCGCTGAAGACGCACAAGCTCGTGCCGCTGTCCACCTTCGGCATTTCCACGGTGAACGGCGAGGAATGGTACGAGCTCTTCGGCTCGCTTTCCGCCCGCTCTGCGGCCGATGTCGTGGTGGAGGAGATCGCCGTTCTCGCCGCCAATGCCGAGGACGCGGCCGGGCTCATCGCCGAATGGAAGAACGGGGAGATCGCGGCATGAGCGTCTGGGGCAAACTCTTTTCCGCCGTGCGCGGCGGGGTCAACGAAGCGGCCGAGACCGTCGCGGACGGCCAGGCCCTGCGCATTCTCGACCAGGAGATCCGCGACGCCGAGAACGCGCTGCGCAAGGCGCGCTCGGATCTCGCCGGTATCATGGCGTCGGCCAAATCGCTCGGGCGCCGGGTCGATGAAGCGCGCGCCAAGGACGCCAAGGACCTCGACTCGGCGCGCGCCGCCATGAATGCCGGCCGCGAGGATCTGGCCCGCCAGCTTGCCGACCGCATGTCGAGCAACCGCGCCGA
Source organism: Aureimonas psammosilenae (assembly GCF_009176975.1). Lineage (GTDB taxonomy): Bacteria > Pseudomonadota > Alphaproteobacteria > Rhizobiales > Rhizobiaceae > Plantimonas > Plantimonas psammosilenae. Next base: position 129,186 of record NZ_WEZG01000008.1, on the reverse strand, counting down.
CATGGCGCGCGACGAGGCCGAACTGCAACGGCTCCAGGGCGCGCAGGCGCAAATGCTGCGCGCCGTGCAGGACACCGAAACGCGCATCCAGACCATGCGCCGCGAGGTGGAAGGGGTGAAGGCGAACGAGTCGCTGCTTCGGGCGCAGTCGGCGATCGCATCGAGCCATGCCGGCATCAATTCGCGGCTCGGCAGCGCGATGGAATCGCTCGACCGCGTGAAGAAACGGCAGGAAGCGATGGCCGGCCGCCTGGAAGCCGGGGCCGAGCTTCAGGCGCTGGAATCGGGCTCTTCGCTGGACAGGGCGCTTCTGGAAGCCGGCATCGGCGGCAACCGCTCCTCGTCCGACGACATCTTCGCCGAGATCGCGCGGGGTGAGGGGCAGAAGTCGCTGCCCGCGCCGGACGCCCTTCCCGGCATCGGCTACGATCGCAAGTCCTGATCGATCGCGGGCGGGCGCGACATCGCTCCCGCCCGTTCGCTGATCGTATCGGCGAAACGGCTGTGACTTAAGGGAGGGCGGCTGCCGGAACGGGCGGGGCAGCCGGCATTTCCAACGCGGGAAGCGGACGGGCGCGCGCGGCGCTCGCCTTCAGCTTGCCCGGCGCGCTGCCGACGATCCGCTTGAAGGCGCGGCTGAAGGAGGCTTCCGAATCGTAGCCGAGCCGCTGCGCCGCCTCCGCGATGCGCATCCGGTCGCGCAGCATCCACTGCCGCGCTTGATGCATCCGCACTTCCGTCACGTAGCGCGCCGGCGTTTCGCCGAGGATGGCGGCGAACTTGGCGGCGAAGCTGGAGCGTGAAACGCCCATCAGAGCGGCGAGTTCGGACACTGTCCAATCGCGCTCCGGCTCGGCATGAATGGCGGCGAGGACCCGCCCGAGTTGGGGATCGCGCACCGCCGCGATCCAGCCCGCCGCATTGCCGCAGCCATGCTCCACCCAGGAGCGGATGATCTGCGCTGCCATCACATCGGCCAGCCGGGCCAGGATGCCGCTCGCCCCGACGCGGCTCATGGCGCATTCCGCCACCATCGCGTCGAGGAGATGCGGGATGGAGGGCTCGGCCACCATCAGTTCCTTGGCGCGCATCACGTCCGGCATCATCTTCATCAGCGGATGAAGGCTGTCGAGGTTGAAGCGCATCGTTCCGCAAAAGAGAATGCAGACATCCTCGATGTCCGCCGCCGCTTCCTGATAATCGAAGACGCTTTCGCAGATCGGCTGACAGCGCCGGCGCGGGAAAGGCCGGGGCTCGACTTCAGGCGCGCTTGCCAGCGTATGGGCGGCCCCGCGCGGCACGAGCACGGCGTCGCCCGCCGTCAATTCGCTCCATTCGCCGTCCGGACCGCGCAGCCAGCAGCCCCGGCCGGCGACGAAGTGGAAATGGGCGTGATCCTGGGCCGGATAATGGAAGCTCCAATCGCCCGCCATCCGGCAGCGGCCATATTCCACGCCGTCGAGCCGCAGACCGCGCAGCATGTCGGTGAGGGGATCGACGGAGTCAATTTTGGACGATCGGTCAAGCATGATGGATTTTCTAGCATGGAAACGCCAAGGCTGTCAGCCTAGTTAGGGGCTCCTTCGCACTGCATTTGCCGGAACCGCGCCATGACCGACATCGCCCTCCCACGCGACCTCGCCGAGGCGGCCGATCCGGCGAGCCCGTCCCGCCCCGCCTGGCCGGCCGTCTTCTCCCTGTCCTTCGGCGTCTTCGGTCTCGTGACCGCCGAGTTCCTGCCCGTCAGTCTCCTGACGCCGGTGGCGAGCGAACTCGGCGTTTCCAACGGTGCGGTGGGCCAAGCGATCACGGCGACGGCCGTCGTCGCCGCCTTTGCCGGCCCGCTTCTGGTTCTGTCCTCCGGTCGCATCGACCGGCGGTTGGTCGTCTATGTGCTGATGGCGTTTCTGATCGGCTCCAGCGTGCTGTCGGCTTTCGCCACCGACATCACCATGCTGCTTCTGGCGCGCGGGGTGCTCGGCTTCGCGCTCGGCGGCTATTGGGCCATGATGACGGCGCTGGCGCTCCGGCTCGTGCCGCCCGCCGACGTGCCGCGCGCCATGTCGATCATCATCATGGGCGTGTCCGTGGCGACCGTCTTCGCCGCGCCGCTCGGGGCCGCGCTCGGCGAATGGTGGGGCTGGCGGGCGACGTTTCTGGCGGCCTCGGGCCTTGGAACCGCGGCTCTCGCGGTCCAGCTCGTCGCGCTTCCGTCGCTGCCTTCCGCCCGCGCCCCGGGTCTGCGCGCCTTCGGCAAGGCATTGTCACGACGCGCCGTCCTGATCGGGCTCGCGACGATCGTCATCGTGGTGTCCGGCCATTTCGCCGGCTTCACCTTCATCCGTCCTTATCTGGAGGAAGTGCCGCGCCTCAGCGTTTCCACGATCTCGCTCGCGCTTCTGGCCTTCGGCATCGGTGGGTTCTTCGGCAATGTCGTCGGCGGGGCGATCGCCGCGCGCAGTCCCGCCTGGGGCGTCGGCAGCGCCGCGCTTTTGATCGGCGCGGCGGCGCTCGCCCTCGTGCTTTACGGCCCTTCGCCGGCCGTCGCCTTCGCGGCCACCGCTCTTTGGGGCTTCGCCTTCGGCGGGTTTCCGGTTTCCGTGTCGATCTGGAACGCGCGCGCGGCGCCCGATCTCGCCGAAAGCTCCGGAGCGCTCCTGTCCTCGGCCTTCCAAGTGGCGATCGCGAGCGGCGCCGTGATCGGCGGGTTGCTCATCGACGGCGCGGGGCCGAAAGGCGTCATCGTCTATGCCTGCCTCGCGGTGGTGGCCGGCGCGGGCGTCATGCTGGTGCTCGGCCGGGCGGTGGAGCGGAGCCGCGCGGCGGCATAGCGCCCAAAGGAAACGGCGCGGAAGCTTGTCGCTCCCGCGCCGTCGGATCGTTTGGAGGGATCGGCCGGGATCAATCGTCCTCGACGAAGACTTCCTTGCGCTTGGCGCGGATGCTCGGAAGGATCGCGACGATCACGGCGGCAAGGCCGACCGCCAGAAGGCCCGCCGAGATCGGCCGCTCGAAGAAGATCATCGCATCGCCGCGAGAGATGATCATGGCGCGTCGCAGATGCTCTTCCAGAAGCGGCCCGAGCACGAAGCCGAGGAGAAGCGGGGCGGGCTCGCAGCCGAGCCGGATCAGCACGTAGCCCAGCACCCCGAACACGCCGATGGCGTAGACGTCGAACGGGTTGTTGTTGATCGAGTAACAGCCGATGGAGGCGAAGATCACGATGGCCGGGAAGAGCACGCGATAGGGCACCGTCAGCATCTTCACCCAAAGCCCGATGAGCGGCAGGTTGAGGATGACGAGCAGCACGTTGCCGATCCACATGGAGGCGATGATGCCCCAGAAAAGGGCGGGCTGCGAGTTGATGACGTTGGGTCCCGGCGTGATGCCCTGGAGGATGAAGGCGCCGACGATCAGCGCCATCACCGGATGAGCGGGGATGCCGAGCGTCAGAAGCGGGATGAAGGAGGTCTGGGCGGCGGCGTTGTTGGCGCTTTCAGGACCCGCAACGCCTTCGATCGCGCCATGGCCGAATTCCGACTTGTCCTTGGCGAGGTTCTTTTCCAGCGAATAGGACGCGAAGGACGACAGGACGTGGCCGCCGCCCGGCAATACGCCGAGGATGGAGCCGAGCGCCGTGCCGCGCACCACCGGGGCGATAATGCGCTTGAAGTCTTGCTTGGAGAGCCAGAGGCCCGTCACCTTCTTCACCATGACGTCGCGGGTGGACTCGTTTTCGAGGTTGCGGAAGATTTCCGCCACGCCGAAGACGCCGACCGCGATCGAGACGAAGTTGATGCCCTGGTAGAGTTCGAGCTGGCCGAAGGTGAAGCGCGGCGTGCCGGTGTAGATGTCCTGGCCGACCGTGCCGAGAAGAAGGCCGAGCACGATCATGGCGAGCGCCTTGATCACCGAGCCGTGCGCGAGCGAGATCGAGACGAGAAGCCCGAGCACGATCAGCGCGAAATATTCCGGTGCCCCGAACTGGAGCGCCACGCGGGCCAGCGGCGGGGCGGCGAAGGCGAGAAGGAGCGTCGCGACCGAGCCGGCGAAGAAGGAGCCGAGGGCTGCGGTGGCGAGCGCCGTGCCGGCCCTCCCCTTCTTGGCCATCTGGTAGCCGTCGATGGCGGTGACGGCCGAGGAGCTTTCGCCTGGAAGGTTGATCAGGATGGCCGTGGTGGAGCCGCCGTACTGCGCGCCGTAATAGATGCCCGACAGCATGATGAGGGCCGTGACCGGCGAGAAGGAGAAGGTGATCGGCAACAGCATGGCGATGGTCGCCGTCGGTCCGATGCCAGGGAGAACGCCGACAAGGGTTCCGAGAAGAACGCCGATGAAGCACCAGAAAAGGTTCTGGAGCGTCATCGCGGTTTCGAAGCCGAGGGCGAGATTGGCGAGAATATCCATGTCCCGTTTCCCCCTAGAACGAAAAGAGCGGGCCGAATGTCGGCAGCGAAACCGACAACCCGACCTTGAAGACGAGCCAGGACAGAAGCGTGATCAGCGCCGCGATGCCGAGCGCGTCCCGCACCGAGTTCTGCGACGAGGCGAGCGCCACGATGGCGACGCACAGGAACACGGTCGGCACGAGTCCGAGCAGCGCGCCGCCTTCGCCGAAGAGAACGAGGGCGGCGAGAACGAAGGCGATGCCCTTCCAGGGCACGGCGCCGATCTCGGCTCGTTCCTGCTTTTTGAGACCCGACACGAGAACGCAGATGCCGAGCACCGTGAGGGTGCCGGCCAGAAGAAGCGGGATGAAGCCCGGCCCCATGCGCAGGGCCCGGCCGAGCGGATAGTTCGAGCCTTCCCAGGCGAAGAGAAGCGCGATGACGACGAAGATCGCTCCCGCGAGAATGTCCCGGTTTCTCGCTGTCTGGACGACGGTACTCATTTCCTCCCCCTTTCCCGTTCTGTTCAGGCCGATGACTGGCCGCCGAGGGCTCCCGTCCCCGGCGGCTCATCCTTGGATGGTCAGTTCGCGTAGGTGCCCGCCGCCTGGATGATCGGCCGCCACAGATCGATCTGGGACGAAAGCTCCTTCGACAGCGCCGCCGGCGTCGCCTCGTCGTCCGACACCGGCAGGGTGCCGAGTTCGGCGAAGCGCGCCTTCACGGTTTCGTTCTTCAAGGCCTTCTTCAGCGAGGCTTCGAGTTTGGCGACCACGGCCGCGTCGAGACCGGCCGGTCCGTAGAGGCCGTGCCACACGGCGATGTCGAGCTTGGGCAGACCGCCTTCCTTGGTTGTGGGGAGGTCGGGAAGCGAGGGAACGCGCTCGGGCGTCGTCACCGCATAGGCCTTCACTTCCCCGCCCTTGATCTGGTTCGTGGTGTTGGTGGTCTGGTCGCAGAGCATGTCGACCTGTCCGCCGATGACGTCCGTCATGGCCGGGGCCGCGCCCTGGTAGGGAACCGTCACCATCTCGACGCCGACGGCTTCCTGAAGGAGCATGCCGCAAAGATGCGAGGCCGAGCCGATGCCGGCATTGGCATAGGTCGTGTCCGCGCCGTTCTTCTTCAGGTATTCGATGAGTTCGGCGATGTTGCCGGGCTCGAAGTCCTTGCGGGCGACGATGGTCATCGGAACGGCGGTCACGAGACCGATCGGCGAAAAGGCCTTCAGGGGATCGAATTCGAGCTGGCGATAAAGGGTCGGCGCGGTGGACATGCCGATATGGTGGAGAAGCAGGGTGTAGCCGTCAGGCTTGGCCTTGGCGACCTGTCCCGCGCCGAGCGTACCACCCGCGCCGCCGACATTCTGCACCAGCACCTGCTGGCCGAGATCGGTGGACATGGACTGGGCGATGAGGCGCGTGACGGTGTCCGTCGGGCCGCCGGCGGAGAAGGGCACGATCACGGTGATCGGCTGCGAGGGATAGCTGTCCTGCGCCAGGGCGCTGCCGGAGGCGAGAACGGCGGCAAAGGCCGCAAGGGCGAGACGTTTGAAGAGCATGAGAATCCTCCCGGTGTGAATGTTCGAATGACATCGGCGCGGCGTCCCGATGGACGACACGGCGCCAAGCGTTCTTGCGATGCGATGGCGGGCACGCCCGCCCATGGAGCGGGTGCCAGCGCGAAGGGGAATGCGAAGAAGCCAGAGCATCGTCCAGAATATCAAACGCGAGTCTGCCTTGTGCTTTTGGCCCAAATCCATCGGGTTTCGCCTGCGGCCGTAGCCCCGCTACGACCTTGTCGAACCCCTCGACCTTGAACCAAAAGCCCGGCGGCGACCCCGCGTCCGATATCCCGGACGACGCTCTAGTGAAGCGTAAGCGTCATGAATGTCCTCCCAGACAGCCTGCCATGCGGCCGCGCATCTCCCAATGCGTGCAGCGCTTGCCGTTGAGGAAATCCCAGCCATCGCCCTCGTGCAACCGCGCTTGCGGGCGGGCTCGAGGAAATTCCGGCGACCTTCCAGACGGATGGGTGGATTCGTTCCCATCGAGGCCGGCGGGATGGGAGGATTTCCACCCATCGCAGAAGATTGCGGGCTTTATCCGTCGTCGCCGAAGTCGTCGTCGCCGAAGTCGCGCTTGTCGAGACCGAACTTCTGCATCTTCTCGTAAAGCGTCTTGCGCGAGATCCCGAGCGATTCGTAGACCGTCTTCAGGCTTCCGCCAGAGGTCGCCAGCGCCCCGGCGATCAGCGAGCGCTCGTAATCGGCGACCCTTTCGGCAAGGCGTCGTCCCGACTGGCCGTCCGGCGCCGGTTCGTGGGACGCGAGGCCGAGGCCCAGCACATAGCGCTCGGCGGCGTTGCGCAACTCGCGCACGTTTCCCGGCCAATCGCGGCGCGCGACATCCGCCAGAACGGTCGCGGGCACGTCCGGCTCCTCGCGCCCAAGCCGGGCGGAGGCTTCCGACACGAGGTGCATGAAAAGAAGCGGCACGTCCTCGCGCCGCTCGGCAAGCGGGGGAAGGCGCAGGGTCACGACGTTCAAACGATACAAAAGATCGGCGCGCAGGCGGCCCGCTGCGACCTCCTCCCCCGGATCGGCCTTCATCGTCGCCACGAAGCGCAGATCGACGGAAACGGGGACATGCGAGCCGATGCGCGTCACCGTCCGGTCCTGGATCACCCGCAGGAGCCGCGCCTGAAGATCCAGCGGCAGCGAGGCGATCTCGTCGAGGAGGACGGTGCCGCCATGGGCCTGCTCGAACTTGCCGAAACGCGCGCGCGGGCTTCCCGGCACGGCGCCGGGCTCGTGGCCGAAAAGCTCGTCTTCCGCCAGACTGCTGGGCAGAGCGGCGCAGTCCACCACCACGAAAGGCCGGCTGGCGCGCTCGCCGACTTCGTGAAGGGCGCGGGCAACGACTTCCTTACCGGTGCCGGTGGCGCCGACTACGAGAACGTCGGCATCGGCCGCCGCCAAAGCGCGGATGCGGTAGCGAAGGTCCACCATTGCCGCCGCCCGTCCGGCCAGTCGCGACTCAAGATTGTCGCGCCGCCCATCCGCCATGGCGCGAAGACGACGGTTCTCAAGAACCAGCCGGCGGCGGTCGAGGGCACGCGCCACGACATCCGCGAGCTGACGCGGCGGACAAGGCTTCTCGATGAAGTCGTAGGCCCCTTCGCGCATGGCGGAAACGGCGAGCGCGGTATCGGCATGGCCGGTCACGAGAACCACCGGGATGTCGGGGTCGATCGCCTTGATGCGGCCGAGCAGCGTCATGCCGTCCATGCCGCCGAGGCGGATATCGGACACGACGATGCCGGGAAAGGCATGGCCGACGAGTTCGAGCGCGCCATCGGCCGCCGCGAAGGCGCGCACGGGAAAGCCCGCCAGATCGAGCGCCTGCGCATAGGACAGGCGCACTTCCTTTTCGTCTTCCACGAGAAGCACGGTCGCGCCGCTCATTGCGCGGCTTCCTTCGTCTGAGCCTCTACCGCTTCCAGGACGAGAACGAATTCCGCCCCGCCTCCTGGCCGTTTCTCGCAGGAAAGGCTTCCGCCGAAATCGCGGGCGATATTGTAGGAGATCGACAGACCCAGCCCCAGACCCTTGCCGACCCCCTTGGTCGTGAAAAAGGGATCGAAGATGCGCGGCAGAATGGCGTCGGGAACGCCGGGGCCCCCGTCCGACACGGCGATCCGCACCCGTCCGCCGGCGATGGGTGCGGCGGAAACGAGGATGCGTCGGTCGCCGAGCCCTTCCACGGCGTCCGCCGCGTTGGACACGAGGTTGACGAGGATCTGCTGGAGCCGGACGGGTACGGCGGAAACGAACTCCACCTCGGCGTCGAGCCGTGTTTCCACGACCGCGTCGGCAGCCTTCAAACGCCATTCCGCGATGGCGAGGGCATCAGCGACGACGGTTGCGAGATGCACCGCCTCCAGCCGTTCCTCCGGCCGGCGGGCGAAGGTTCGAAGGTGCCGGGAGATACTCGATAGGCGGTCCATCAGGCTGGCGATGCGCCCGACATTCTCGCGCGCTTCGGAAAGACGTCCCCGGTCGATCAGCACCGCCGCGCTGTCGGCATAGGCGCTGGCGGCGGCGAGCGGCTGGTTGAACTCGTGGCTCAGCGCCGCCGACATCTGGCCGAGCGCGGCGAGCTTGCCGGCTTCCACGAGGTCGGACTGGGTGCGGCGAAGCAGCTCCTCGGCGGCGCGGCGGTCGGCGACCTCGCGCTCCAGCCGCCCGTTGGCGATGGCAAGCGCCGCCGTGCGCTCGCCGACGCGGCGCTCAAGCTCTTCATGCGCCTCGTTCTGCGCGCGCTGGCGCTCGGCTAGGCGATGACGGCGCTGGTGGAAGGCGGCGAAGCCGAAGCCGCCGATGCCGAGGAGAAACAAGGCGGCCGAGCCAACGGCGATGCCCTGCAGCCGGGCCGGCGCCGTGTCGACCAGGACACGCACCGTCCAGCCCGCCGCCGGCATCGGCTCGGCCAGCGCCACGAAGCTGCGCAGCTTGCCATCGCTTTCGATGCGCGCCAGGGTCCGGTCGCCGGAGCGACCATGCGCGACGCCGAGATCGGGCAGCGGTCTTTCGGCGTAGCGACGAATCTCCTGCGTGCGCGACCGCTCGTCCGGCCCGACGCGCTCGAAGGCATGGTAGCGCCAGTCCGGTCGGCCCGCCATGAAGACCACGCCTTCCGGATCGGTCACCAGGATCTCGAACTCACCGCTCGCCCAGGACGTCTCGAGCGCGTCGAGATCGACCTTGAAGACCACGACGCCCGTCACGGCGCCGTTTCCCCAGACCGGTGCGGAGAAGTAGTAGCCGCGCTTGCCGGACGTTGTGCCAAGGCCGAAGAAGCGCCCTCGCCGGCCCTCGGCCGCGTCCTGGAAGTAAGGACGGTAACGGAAGTTTTCGCCGACGAAGCTCGCGGGACCGTCGAAATTGCTCGCCGCCACCGTCTCGCCGTCCGCCAGCATCACGTAGACATCCGAGGCCGACAACAGCGCGTTGACGGATTTCAGATAAGCGTCGGCCTTCAAGCGGGCGGCCTCGTTTTCGGGTGCCGCCAGAAGCTCGCGAACGGCCGGTTGCTCTGCGATCAGAACGGGCAGCGATTCATAGCGCGCCAGATGCCCGTCGAGCGCCGCCACCGCCAATCGCAGAGTGCCGGCGCCCGTCGCCAGCGACTGCTCCAGCGCGCGCGAATAGGCATAGAAGCCGGCGGATGCCGACAAGACCGCACCGACCGCGGCGAGGATCACAAGCAAGAGCGGCAGGCGAAGGCGAATGGGACGGCGCATCGGTTCGTCGTTCAGTAGCCGCGAGGATAGCGGAAGGGAAGCTCGGCGGACAAACGCTTTCTGACCTGGCGAGGGCAAGTCTTGCCCATTGGATAGACGACGTGTTTCGCACCGAGCGGCCGGCGGTTCTGCTATGGGTGGGAACCATGGCGCGAACCGATACGACGAGCCCCCTTCACATCCGCCTTTCCTCCGCCGAAGGAAGCCCGGCCTGGCGGATCGAGCGATGGCGGGATGCGATGTCCCCGTCCGGCAAGGTTGAGGTGGACCCGGCAAACGCCGCGACCTTCGAAGCCGATTTCCGCTCGCGCGTTCTCGGCGACGTCCGCATGCTTCGCGTCGAGGCCAGCACCTTCCGCTTCACGCGGAACGCTACGATGGCCGGCGAAATCCGGCGCGACCATCTTCTGGTCAATCTGGTGGAACGTGGCGTGCTGTCCGGCCAGCTCGGCCCACGCAAGGTTGCCGTGGAACCGGGCGCGGTTTCCATCTCCCGGTTGGCCGACACCATGGACGTGACGCTTCACGAGGCGACGTGGCTCGGCTTCGTGGTGCCGCTCGATCTCGTGGAGCGGGAGATGCCCTGGCCGCGCGGCCTCGACGGGCGCGTCTTTCCGCAAGGCTCGGTTCAAGCGACGATGCTCGGCCATCAACTCAGCGCGCTCCAGGCGTTGCCGGATCGAATCGCGGCGCGCGAAGGCGCTGAGCTTGCTCAGATCAGCCTGCATTTCGTTCTGTCCTGTCTGACCGGCCGCGTCCTCGCGCGCGCCGGCGCAGGCCAGAAAAGCGATCGGATCGAAGACCCGGCCATTCCCATTCGCCGTTTCATCGCCCGCCACCTCGTCGACCCGGATCTGGGACCCGCCCGGATCTGCCGTGAATTCGGCCTGTCCCGGTCGAGGCTTTATCGCATCATGGGCGACAGCGCCGATATCGCGGCCACCGTGCGCCGGCTCCGCCTGAAAGGCGCGCGGCGGGACATCGCCTCGAACCTTTTCGCGCATCTCTCCATCGCCGAGATCGCCAAGCGGTGGGGCATGCCGGACGAGCGCAGTTTCCGCCGCGCCTTTTCGCGCGAGTTCGGCTATGCACCTTCGGCTTCGCGCGCCGCGGCGGAGCCTGCAGCGGCCGGGCAAGGTGACGTGCCGCCCCTGATCGGCGCGGATCTGGAGCGCTGGTTCGACGGGTTGTCGTGACGTCCGCCGTTAGCATCTCATTCGCCATACCCGGCAAACCACTCCAATTTGAGTGAACAAGAGCGGCTTTTTCCCGTTGGGCGGTTTCCGAACGTGGAATGGATCTGCGCCGTGAGCGTGTATCGTCTGAGGTTGTCGAACGATCTTTACCGGCATCTCATGGAGATGTCCGAGGTCTATGATGTATCCCTGGAGGTCGTCGCCGAGTATATCCTGCGCTCCAACCTTCCCCATCAAGCGTCGCGGAGCGCGTGCCCATCGTTCGGCATGCAACTGCGCCAGTTGCGGGACGATCTGATGGCGACCTAGAAGGCCCGGCCACACCCTTTCGCAAGGACGCGGCCGGGCATGGGGATCAGGCCACGCGCTTCAGCGCTCCACCGAGGGTTTCCACGATCTCGCCGATCTGGCTCGGCTCGATGATCAACGGCGGCGACAGCGCGATGATGTCGCCGGTGACGCGGACGAGAAGCCCCTTCTCGAAGCAGTCCGTGAACACCTCGTAGGCGCGCGCGCCCGGCGCGCCGTCGCGGGCCTGCAGTTCGATGCCGGCGATGAGGCCTATCGTGCGGATGTCGGCGACATGGGGCAGGCCCTTCAGCGAATGGATCGCTGCGTCCCAATCGTCCTGGACGTCCTTGGCGCGCGTCAGGAGGCCTTCGCTCTTGTAGATGTCGAGCGTCGCGATGCCGGCGGCGCAGGCGGCGGGATGGCCGGAATAGGTGTAGCCGTGGAAGAGTTCGATCGCGCCTTCCGGGCCGTGCATCAGCGCGTCGTGCACTTTGCGGCTGGCGAAGACCGCGCCCATCGGAAGCGCGCCGTTGGTGAGGCCCTTGGCCGTGGCGACGAGATCGGGCACCACGCCGAAGAAGTCGGTGGCGAAGGGCGCGCCGAGACGCCCGAAGCCGGTGATGACCTCGTCGAAGATCAGAAGAATGCCGTGGCGGTCGCAGATCGCGCGAAGGCGCTCGAGATAGCCCTTGGGGGGCGGCAGAACGCCGGTCGAGCCCGCGACGGGTTCCACGATACAGGCCGCGACGGTCTCCGCGCCGTGCAACGCGACGAGGCGTTCCAGATCGTCGGCGAGTTCCGCGCCGTGTTCCGGCTGGCCTTTGACGAAGAGGTTGCGGGCGGGATCGAAGGTGTGGCGCAGGTGGTCGGTGCCCGGCAGAAGCGGGAAAACGCGGCGGTTGTTGACGAGACCGCCGACCGAGATGCCGCCGAAGCCGACGCCATGGTAACCGCGCTCACGCCCGATGAGGCGCTGCCGCGTGCCCTGGCCGATCGCGCGCTGATAGGCGATCGCGATCTTCAGCGCGGTATCGACCGATTCCGAGCCCGAGCCCGTGAAGAACACGCGGTCGAGCTTGGCGCCCTCGGGGCCCGGCGCGACCGCGGCAAGGCGCTCGGCGAAGTCGAAGGCGATCGTGTGGCCCATCTGGAAGGACGGGGCGTAGTCGAGCGTCGTGAGCTGGCGCTCCACGGCCTCGGCGATCTGGCGGCGGCCATGCCCGGCATTCACGCACCAAAGGCCCGCCGTCCCGTCGAGGACCTTGCGCCCGTCGTCGCTCGTATAATGCATGCCTTCCGCCGCCACGAGAAGGCGCGGCGCCTTCTTGAACTGCCGGTTGGCGGTGAAGGGCATCCAGTAGCTGTCGAGCACTGGGACATTCGGCTTGGCGTGGTGGTTCATGGCGAGCCTTGGGATCGAAGGCATTCGGGGGACGCGGCGAAGGCGCTCTTCCTTGTCGCCTCCTCCCGCACGCCGATCAAGAGGGAGAAGCGCCTCGGTCGGTGAATGGGGCTCCGTATCCGCCCGCCGTCGGGGTCTCGACGATCACCGCCTCGCCGGGGTCGAGGACGGTCTGGTCGCAACCCTTCAACTCCTCCATCTGCCCATCGGCGCGGCGAATGCTGGTGCGCCCCATCCGGCCGGGCCCTCCGCCATCGAGTCCGTGGGGCGCGAGCGTTCGGTGAGAGGACAGGATGGCGCAGTCCATCCGTTCCAGAAAGCGGATGGTGCGGCTTGTGCCGGCGCCCGCCGGGAACGCGCCCGCCCCGCCTGAGCCGGCATCGATGCGAAAGTCTTCCAGAAGCACCGGATAGCGGGTTTCCAGGATTTCCGGGTCGGTGAGGCGGGAATTGGTCATGTGGACATGCACGGCGTCCGTGCCGGCGAAACCCGTTCCGTCGTTGAAGCGACCGGCGGGCGAGCCGGAACAAAGCGTCTCGTAATATTGATAGGTGGCGTTGCCGAAGGTGAGGTTGTTCATCGAGCCCTGGCTCGCCGCCATCGCGCCGAGCGCTCCGAAGAGCGCGTTGGTGACGTGCTGGCTCGTTTCCACATTGCCGGCGACAACCGCGGCCGGATAACGGGGCTTCAGCATCGAGCCGTCCGGCACGATGATGCGGATCGGGCGAAGGCACCCCGCATTCATCGGGATCGAGCCCTCGACCATCACGCGGAAGACGTAGAGGACGGCGGCGCGTGTCACGGGTTCCGGCGCGTTGAAGTTGTTCGGCTGCATGGCGCTGGTGCCGGTGAAGTCGACGGTCGCCTCTCGGTTTTCACGATCCACGGTCAGTTTCACGCGGATCACCGAGCCCTGGTCGGTCTTGTACTCGAACTGAGCGTCGGACAGCTTCTCCACGACGCGCCGCACGCTTTCTTCGGCATTGTCCTGCACGTGGCCCATATAAGCGCGCACGGTGTCGAGGCCGAACGCGGCGATGGTCCGGCGCATCTCGTGGACGCCCTTCTCGTTCGCCGCGATCTGGGCGCGCAGATCGGCGATGTTCTGGGGAACGTTGCGGGCGGGATAGGGGTGATCGGTGAGAATCGCCGCGATCTTGGCCTCGTCGAACCGGCCGCGATCCACGAGCTTCACATTGTCGAAAAGAACGCCTTCCTCGTCCACCGTGGTGGCGAGCGGCGTCATGGAGCCGGGCGCGACCCCGCCGATATCGGCATGGTGGCCGCGCGAGGCGACATAGAACAGGATGTCCGGTTCCTCCTTCCCAGTCGCGCCGCGAGCGCTCCCCGCCTCTCGTCCTTCTTCGAAGACCGGCGTGACCACGGTGATGTCCGGCAGGTGCGTGCCGCCGTTATAGGGCGCGTTCAGGGCGAAGACGTCGCCCGGCCGGATTGCGCCCCGGTTCTGCGCGATGACACTTTCCACCGAGCGGTCCATGGAACCGAGATGCACCGGCATGTGCGGGGCGTTGGCGACAAGCGCGCCGTTGGCGTCGAAAACGGCGCAGGAGAAGTCGAGCCGCTCCTTAATGTTGACGGACGAGGCCGTGTTCTGGAGCGTCACCCCCATCTGTTCGGCAATGGACATGAAAAGGTTGTTGAAGACCTCCAGAAGCACCGGATCGGCCTGCGTCCCCAGCGCCTTCTCCCGCGCCATCTCGCGCGAGCGGGTGAGGAGAACGTGGTTCCTGGCCGTGACGCCGAAGCGCCAGCCGTCCTCCACCACGATGGTCTGGTGCTGTTCCACGACCAGCGCCGGACCCTCCGCGCCTTGGCCGGGCTTCAGGTCTTCGCGCATGAAGACCTTGGCGGCGCGGGTCTTGCCGCCGGTGAAAATCTTCACCTCGCGAGCGGCTTCTGCGCCAAGGTCCGACAGGGCATGTTCGGGCTCGGCCAGAACCGAACCGCCGCCCACCGCCTCGACTTCCAGGGCCTCGGCGATCACGCGGCGATTGGTGAAGCGGAAGCCGAACTGCTTTTCGTGGGTTTTCTCGAACTCGGAAATCATGGTGTCAGCCGGTCCGAGATCCACCGGCAGGGCCGTGTCCGTGCCGTCGTAGCGCAGATGGACGCGCGCCTCGATCCGAACCTCGCCGGGGCCGAGCCCTTGCGCACCCATCTCCGCCAGGACCGCCGCGCCGAACTCCGCGCGCATGGCTTCCAGCGCCTCGCCCGCCTCCGCGACCGGCAGCGCGACGGTCTGCTGGCGGTGGGCGCGGGTGTCGGCGAGACCCATGCCATAGGCGGAAAGAACGCCCGAGAACGGGTGCATCAGCACGGTCTTCATGGCCAGCGTGTCGGCGATCTGGCAGGCATGCTGACCCCCCGCCCCGCCGAAGGAGGTCAGCGCGTAGTCCGACACGTCGTAGCCGCGCGCGACGCTGATCTTCTTCACCGCGTTCGCCATGTTCTCCACGGCGATCTTCAGGAAGCCTTCCGCCACCTCTTCCGGCGAGCGCCCGTCGCCGATCTCGGCGGCGAGGTCCGCGAAGGCCTCGCGCACCGCTTGCGTATCCAGCGGCTGGTCGCGGTTCGGGCCGAAGATCGGCGGGAAAAGATCGGGCCGCAGCTTGCCGACCATGACGTTGGCGTCCGTCACCGTCAGCGGGCCGCCGCGCCGATAGCTCTTCGGGCCGGGATTGGCGCCGGCCGAGTCCGGACCGACGCGAAAGCGCCCCGCCTCGAAGTGAAGAATTGAGCCGCCGCCCGCCGCCACCGTGTGGATCGACATCATCGGCGTTCGCATCCTGACGCCCGCGACCTCGGTTTCGAACGAGCGCTCATAGGCGCCGTCGTAATGGGACACGTCGGTGGAGGTGCCGCCCATGTCGAAGCCGACGACCTTGGCGAAGCCCGCGATCTCGGACGTCTTCACCGCGCCGACGACGCCGCCGGCGGGGCCGGACACGATGGCGTCCTTGCCTTGAAAGAGATGAGCTTCCGTCAGCCCGCCCGAGGACTGCATGAACATCAGGCGCGGAGCCTCCGCGCCGGTTCCCGCGCCGAGTTCCGCGGCGACCCGATCGACATAGCGCCGCAGGATCGGCGAAAGATAGGCGTCCACCACCGTCGTATCGCCGCGCCCGACGAGCTTGATGAGCGGCGAGACCTCATGGCTGACCGAGACTTGGGAAAAGCCGACCTCGCGCGCGATCCTTCCCACCAGCGTTTCATGGTCGGGGAACCGAAAGGCGTGCATGAACACCACGGCGAGCGCGTCGAAGCCCTCGGCACGCTTTTCCCGCAAGGCGGCGCGCAGCGTGTCGGGGTCAGGCGCTTGTTCCACCGTGCCGTTGGCGCGCACCCGCTCGGCGACTTCCAGCACGTCAGAATAAAGGAGTTCCGGCTTGACGATCTTCTTGGCGAAGATGTCGCTGCGCGCTTGATAGCCGATGGCCAGCGCGTCGCGAAAACCCTTGGTGGTGACGAGCAGCGTGCGCTCGCCCTTGCGCTCCAGAAGGGCGTTGGTCGCCACCGTCGTTCCCATCTTCACCGAGGCGATGCGATCGGCGGGAATGGGCTCGCCTGCTCCCAAGCCGAGAAGTTCGCGGATGCCCTGCACGGCCGCATCGCGATAGCTTTCCGGGTTCTCGGACAAAAGCTTGTGCGCCTGGAGCGAGCCGTCGGGACGCCGCGCGACGATGTCGGTGAACGTGCCGCCACGGTCGATCCAGAAGTCCCACTTGGCCGTCGTATCTATCGCCATCTTGCAACGCCTGCGCTCGGATCGCGCGGACCGGATCATTTTATGGATGAAGGGTCAATGATCGGGGGGTGTCATATGAAGCTTGGCCGTCGAGCGATCGGTTTCGTTGACTCCCACCGCCGAGGGTCTAGTATTTCCGCAAGCCTCCGGGTGGGGTCGTCGATGCGCCGTGCGCGCTCATGCCGTTCGAGGCATATGACGGAGAGCCTCGCGCTCGGGCAGTCGTCCTCGGCCGTCTCGCTCCGCTTCTCGCGCCATTCATCGGAAGAACAAATGCATCGCTTGCTTCGCGTGGCCGTCGCGGCTGTCGGCTTCGTGCTGGTGGGGATCGGAGCGTCCAGGGCCCAGTCCGCCCCGACCCTTTATTTCTCCGCCATTCCCGACGACGACGAAACGCGGCTGACGGAGCGTTTCGACAAGGTCGCGGCCTATCTTTCGCGGCAGCTTGGGGTTCCGGTCCGCTACGTGCCGGTGAAGAGCTATGCTGCTTCCGTCACGGCCTTCCGCAACGACCAGATCCAGCTCGCTTGGTTCGGCGGCTTGTCGGGCGTCCAGGCGCGGCTCGCGGTGCCGGGCTCGCAGGCCATCGCCCAAGGAACGGAGGACCGGACCTTCGTCACTTATTTCATCGCGAACAAGGAAACTGGGCTGCAAGCCTCCGAGACCTTTCCGGCGGCGGCCAAGGGTATGACCTTCACCTTCGGCGCGCAGACCTCCACTTCCGGCCGGTTGTTTCCCGAATTCTACATCCGCAAGGAAACGGGGCAGGCGCCGGAGACCTTCTTCTCGCGGGTCGGCTTTTCGGGCGATCACGCGCAAACGCTGCGTCTCGTTTCCACCGGCGCCTTCCAGGTCGGCGCCCTGAACTACACCGTTTATGACGCGGCGCTCGCCAAGAACGCGCCGGAAGTGGATTCCACGCGCGTCATCTGGAAGACGCCGCCTTATCCCGACTACAACTGGACGATCCGGGGCGATGTGGACGCGCGCTTCGGCGAGGGTTTCATGGGCAAGGTGCAGACCGCGGTGACGGGCATGACGGATGCCGATCTTCTGGCTTCCTTTCCGCGTTCGGGTTTCGTGAAGGCGGCGAACGAGGATTACGGGCCGATCGAGGAAACGGCGCGGGCCATCGGACTTCTCGACTGACGCTTCAAATTCATGCTGTGTTTCGAAGGCGAAACGCTCGCCTATGGTCCCATTCCCGTTCTGTCCGACCTCCATTTCTCGTTGAAGGCGGGCGAGCGCGTGGTTCTGCTCGGGCGGAGCGGGGCCGGCAAATCGACGCTTCTGCAGGCGGCCTATCGCAAGCTGGCCCCGACCCTGCCGGCGCTCGCGCTGGTGCCGCAGGAAAACGGCCTCGTGCCGCAGCTTTCCGTGTTCCACAACGTCTTCATGGGCCGGCTCGACGCGCACAGCCCCGTCTACAACCTCGCCAATCTCGTGTGGCCCTTTCCGTCCGAGCGGCGACGCATGTCGACGGTGCTGGAAGCGGTGGGCCTCTCGGGACTCGATCGCAAGTCCGTCGAAACGCTGTCCGGCGGGCAGAAGCAGCGCACGGCCCTCGCCCGCGCCTTTCACCGGGGCGGTCCGGTTCTTTTGGGCGACGAGCCCGTGTCGGCGGTGGACGAGCGGCAGGCGGCGAGCCTCGTGGACGAGATCGCCGGGCGTTTCGAAACAGTGCTTCTCGCGCTTCACGATGTCGGCCTCGCCCGCCGGATCGCCACGCGTCTCGTCGGGGTCGGCGGGGGGCGCATCCTTTTCGACAAGGCCGGCGCGAGCGTGACGGACGCCGACCTTCATGACCTCTACCGGGGCTGAGGGCCGGCGACGTCCGGGGCGCGTCGCGGCGGCAGCGTTTTTCCTGGCGCTGGCGCTCGCGCTTTTGCCGGTGGCGGACCTCTCGGTCGGCGCGCACGATCCGTGGGACGAGTTGCGGCGAATGGGGGCGGGCCTCCTGTCGCCCGACTTCTCGCCGCTCGCCACCTTGGTTCATGCGGCGACACTGACGCTCGCCTTCGCCTTTTGTGGGGTGGCGGCGGGCGCGGGCGCGGGGTTCGCTCTTGCACCCTTCTACCGTTTCGCCCCGGTGCGGCTCCTTGGCGTCGCCCTCCGCTCGATCCACGAACTCTTCTGGGCGGTGCTTCTTCTTCAGGTGACGGGCCTGTCCGCGACGACCGGCATCCTCGCCATCGCGCTGCCCTATGCAGGCATCTTCGCGAAGGTCTTTTCCGAATATCTCGACGAAACCGATCCGCGCGCCGCGGCCGCGATGCCTCCGCGCGCCGACCTCGTTTCCGTTCATTTCTTCGCGCGCCTGCCGCTCGCCTTGACTGAGATGCGCGTCTACCTGCTCTACCGCCTCGAATGCGGGCTGCGCTCCAGCGCTGTTCTCGGCTTCGTCGGGCTGCCGACCCTCGGCTTCCAGCTCGACACCTTTCTGCGCCAAAGCCTCTACGGCGGGGTCGGGGCGATCCTCCTGATCTACTACGCTTTGATCGGGACGATGCGCTTTTGGATGCGCCGCCGGCTCGCTTTCTTCTATCTCTTCGCCTCGGTGGTGGTGATGGCGCGGCTCGCGACGCCGCCGATGGCGGAAGGCGCGTTGTTCCGCTTCCTGACGAGCGACATCGTCCCCGCGCCCTTGCGCAACGGCGATCTGTCGAGCGCCGAGACATGGGGCCACCTCAGTGACTGGCTCCATTCCCTCTTCATGACCCAGGCGTTTCCCGGCCTCCTCGCGACCGTGGTGGTGGCGCAACTCGCGCTCGTCGTCACCGGGTTCATCGCCCTTCTCGGCTTTCCCCTGATCGTTCGGGCGGTCGCCGGCCGGCTCGGCGCTTGGGCTGGGCATGCCGGCCTCGTCGTCATCCGCTCGACGCCCGAATACATGCTCGCCTATATGGCGCTGCAGGTTTTCGGCCCGTCCATGCTGCCGGCCGTGATCGCGCTCGGGCTCCATAACGGCGCCATCGTCGCGCATCTTCTCGGGCGACAATCGGCGGGTCTCGTCCAGAACCTTCGGCCGGACGCGCCGCGCGGGCTCCTGCTCTACGCCTACGAGCTTCTGCCGCGCATCTACGGCTCGTTTCTGGCTCTTTGCCTTTACCGGTGGGAGATCATCCTGCGCGAGTCGGCGATCGTCGGTCTTCTCGGCATCACGACGCTCGGCTTCTATGTCGACGGCGCGATCCAGGAACTGCGGATCGACCGCGCCGTCATGCTGCTGCTCGTCGCCACCCTGGCGACGCTCGGCGTCGATATCCTGTCGAGACGCCTTCGCGCGGCGCTTGGCGTTTCCGCGTTGAAAACGCGAAAGGACGCCGAGCTGAACTGACTCTATTCCGTCGCGCTCCGGACATCGGCCGCGACATCGCGCAGGCTGACCGTCCCCTTGGTGATGACCTTTACCGCCGATTGCAGCTTGGCCCGATCCTGCGCCGTCAATTCTCGGGCGGAAAGCACGATCACCGGAATATCACGGTGACCCGGACGGTTGCGCAGGGCATGAAGGAAGGCGAAGCCGTCCATCACGGGCATCGTCAGATCGAGAAGCACGACGCGCGGCGGCGCGACCTCGACCTTGTCGAGGGCCTCCTGGCCGTTGCCGGCTTCGGCCACGGTCCAGCCGTCGCGCTCCAGAACGTGGCGCAGGCGCGAGCGCGCGTCCGGATCGTCGTCCACCACGAGCACGTCGCCGACATCCTCGCGGAAACGGTCCATCACCTGCCGGAAATTCTCCCAGCGCACGGGTTTGGGCACATAGTCGGCCGCGCCGAGCGAGGAGGCGAGCGAGCGCTCGCTGACCAAGGTCACCATCACCACGGGGATCGCGGCGAGGTCCGGGTCGGACTTCAAGCGGCTGAGCACCGTCCAGCCGTCGAGGCCGGGCATCATGACATCGAGAAGAATGGCGCGCGGCCGCATCTCCTTGGCGAGCGCCAGCCCCGTCTCGCCATCGGCGGCGGTCAGGGTCGCGAAGCCCTCGCGCGCCAGAAAGCGCGTCATCAATTCGCGCTGCGCCGGATCGTCGTCGATCACGAGAACGACCTTGCCGGGCTCGGCCACGAGATCCATGGGAAGCTGCGCCGCAATATCGGGCTCGTCGTTTTGGGGCGGGGGCTCGACATAGGTGGCGGGCAGGGAAAAGGTGAAGGCGCTGCCCTTGTGCTGCTCGCTTTCGACGCTCACCTCGCCGCCGAGCATGGCGCTGAAGGCTTTCGTCAGCGCAAGGCCAAGGCCCGTGCCGCCGAAACGGCGTGTGGTGGAAGCATCGGCCTGCGAGAAGCGCTGGAACAGGCGCTCGATCTGCTCAGGGGTCATGCCGATGCCGGTATCGGACACGCGGAAGCGCATCACCTCGCCGGCGCGCTCGACGCGCAGCGTGATCGTGCCGTCCTGCGTGAACTTGGCCGCGTTGCTGAGGAGGTTGAGGAGGATCTGCCGCAGCTTGGTGATGTCGGTGTTCATCTCGCCGGCGTCCTCGGCGATCTCCACGACGAGGCGGTTGCGCTTCTTGTCGACAAGCGCCTGCGCGGTGATCACCACGTCGCGCACGGCATCCGTGACGCGGAAGGTTTCGGCATAGACATCCATCTTGCCGCTTTCGACCTTGGACAGGTCGAGGACGTCGTTGATGAGGCCGAGAAGATGGCGCGCGTTGCTTTCGATCTTGCGGATATCGACAGCGAGGTCTTCCGGGTTCGTTCCCTCCTCCGCTTCCTCGATCAGGAGTTCGGCATAGCCGATGATGGCCGACAAGGGCGTGCGCAGTTCGTGGCTCATATTCGCCAGGAACTGGCTCTTGGCGATATTGGCCTCTTCGGCCGCTTGAAGAGCCGCGACCGCCGCGCGCTCGGCCATGATCTGGCCGGTGGTCTCGTTGCAGGGGCAGAAGAGGCCCGCGACCCCGCCGGTCTCGTCGTAAACGGGCGTATAGGAAAAGGCGAAATGAGCTTCCGCCATCTCGCCGTTGCGCTCCACGTAGAGGGTGATGTCGTCCATATGGACCGGCTCGCCGGCGAAGACGCGGGACACGAGCGGATCGATGTCCGTCCAGATCTCCGACCAAACATCGTAGAACGAAGCGCCGAGCGCCGCCGGATGCTTGCTTTGGAGGAGCGTCGCATAGGCATCGTTGTAGAGCATGATCTGCTCCGAACCCCAGGCGACATACATCGGCTGGCGGGAGGCGAGCATCAGCCCGACCAGCGTCTTCAGGGCGCGCGGCCAGTCGGAGGGTTGCCCGAGCGGCGAGGAAGCCCAGTCGAAAGCGCGAAGGCGCGTCGCCATCTCGCCCGAGCCGGTCAGGAACCGGGAAGTGACCATATCTCGCGTTTTCCTTCCGATACCCGCTTCCCGGGGCAGCCCCGCGCCGCGTTAACTTGACGAGAGCACCGTTGGTTCGGCCGTCAAGTGACGGGTGGACCTTGTTTTTCCGATCGATCCGCCGCGAACCGGCCCATGGCGTTGCACGATGGATCACTCATTCTTGTTGATTTAGCCGGCTTTCCCGTCGCATCCATGCTTTATCCGTCCGAGTCATGAACACGCGAGCCGCCCGACCCTTGCCGGAACAGATCGAAGCGCATGCCCTTCAGCCGGGGCACAACTGTCGGGAAATCGCGCGAGCCACACGGGCGGCGGTGGTGATCGACGCCGACGACTATTTCACCCACGCCCGCGCCGCGATGTTGAAGGCCGAGCGGCGAATCATGCTGATCGGCTGGGACTTCGACGCCCGCATCACGCTGGGGCGCGGCGGGGAAGACGACCATGCGCCCGAACCGCTCGGCGACTTCGTGCTGTGGCTGGTGCGGAACCGGCCGGAGCTCGAAATCTACCTCCTGCGCTGGGACCTCGGCGCGCTGAAGACGGTGTTTCGTGGCTCCACCGTCTTCACGCTTCTCAAATGGCTGCGGCATCGGCGCATTCACACGCTGCTCGACCGGCACCATCCGACCGCCGCCTCGCATCATCAGAAGATCGTGGTGATCGACGACGCGCTCGCCTTTTGCGGCGGCATCGACATGACGGAGGACCGTTGGGACACCCGCGAGCATCGGCACGACGACCCGCGGCGGCGAAAGCCGAACGGCGCGCCCTATAAGCCCTGGCACGACGCCACGACGGCGCTGGAAGGGCCGATGGCGGAAGCCATCGCGCGCATTGCCCGCGAGCGCTGGCAACATGCCGGCGGCGCGCCGCTGAAGGCTCTGAGCGGCCATCCCTCGCCCTGGCCCGAAGGCTTAGGAGCGACCTTCACCGATGTTGCCATGGCGGTGTCGCGCTCGATCCCGAAGATGGAGGATCAAGAGCCCGTCGCCGAGATCGAGCGCCTTTATCTCGATCTCATCGCGCGGGCCAAGCGCCACATCTATGCCGAAAGCCAGTATTTCGCCTCGCGCCGCATCGCCGAGGCCATCGCGCGCCGGCTCGACGAGGCGGACGGGCCGGAGATCGTGCTCATCAATCCGCTGACCGCGCAAGGATGGCTGGAGCCCATCGCCATGGATACGGCGCGCGCCCGCCTTTACGAGGCCCTGCGCCGCCGCGACAAGCATGGTCGCTTCCGCCTTTTCCACCCCTACACGTCCGGCGGCGAGCCGATCTATGTCCATGCCAAGATTCTGATCGTCGACGACGAGGTCTTGCGCATCGGTTCCTCCAACATGAACAACCGCTCGCTGAGGCTGGACACCGAATGCGACGTGACGATCGACGCGACCCTGCCCGGCAACGTGGAGGCGCGGCAGGTCATCGCGCGCATCCGCGCCGATCTTCTGGCGGAGCATCTCGGCGTGTCGGTGGAAACGGTCGCCGACCGGATCGGGCAAACGGGCTCCCTCATCGCGGCGGTGGAAGGACTCTTAGGCAAACCGAAGACATTGAGGCCCTACCAGACGCCCGACCTCAACGCCGTCGAGGCATGGCTCGCCGACAACGAAGTGCTCGATCCGGAAGGCCCGGACGAAATGTTCGAAGCCTTCAGCCGGCGGGGATTGTTCCGGGGCTGGCGTTGGACCCGCCGCCAGCGCGGCTGAGGGCGCACGACCCCGATCCAACGGTTTGTCGGCGCCCGTCGGCGTGACACCGCTGAAGGCTGCCTATCATGATTACGCGAAGGCCCGCGCCAAAGTCGCGCGATCTCGATATTGCGTGCTCATAGAGCTTTTAGTACGCTGGATCGACGATGAGCAACTCATCGTTCCGTGACGCCGCACGCTGAGAGGGCTGCGTCTCACCCTCAGGAAGTTGCCGAAAAGTGTCCTACCGCCGAAACAATGACGGTTGTTCGTTCTGGCGTGATTCCGAGGCTGTCGGTTTCTGTCGATGGCTCGGCATCAGGGCCGTGCGATCAGGTGCCCTGCAGAAGACCGCTGTGGAGGATTGTGGCGAGCCGACCTGCCAGCCGGCCGCGCATCGTCGCACCGTCCTGCGTTTCGAGGCGGGTCTCGGTCTTCGCATCCGGGGCGGGACTGTCGACATGCAGCAGATCGATCTGTTCGATTCGTGGTTCGAGCCCGATCCGCTCGATGACGCGATCACGTTTCGCCGCAACGACGACCCGCCCGTTCTGACGAGACTGGTGATTTCGCGGGCAGCGCACAAGAACTGACGCCATCGCCGAGCCGGGGTTCCGCTGCTTCGATTCCTTCGGCGCCCGCCTGCGGCCGTAGCACCGCTACGGCCTTATCGATCTCCTCGGCATCATTGCCTCCGACCTCCCGCACGGCGCTTCAAACCGCCTCGATGCGTTTCAGGCCTTGAAGGATGACCGCGCGCATGGCGGCGCGCGCCGAGTCGGGATCGCGAAGCTCGATCGCCTGCGCGATCATGCGGTGGCGGGCCACTGAAAGCGCGTGCGCGGAACTGCTGGAGATCGGCGAACTCACCATGAAGGCCGCTTCCAGCGCGACCTGGATGACGTAGCAGATCGAGCGCATCAACGGATTGCCCGACGCCTCGGCGATGGCCGTATGGAAGCGAAGATCGGCCCCCACGAAGCCTTCGGCGGAGGAATGCGAGCGTTCCATCTCGTCGATGCATTCGGCCAGTTCCACCAGATGCGCGTCGCTGCGCCGCTCCGCCGCCAGGGCCGCCGCTTCCGGCTCGAAAGCCAGACGCATTTCCGCGAGATTGAACAGGAAGCTGCGGTCGATCCCGATGGTCGCATGCCAGAACAGGATGTCGGGATCGAAATAGTTCCAGTCGCGGCGAAGCGTCACCCGCGTCCCGACCTTCGCCCTCGCCAGGATCATGCCCTTGGCGGAAAGCGACTTCAGCGCTTCGCGCAGCACCGTTCGTGAAACCGCGAAACGAGCCAAAAGATCGACCTCGTTCGGCAGCATCGTATTTTCGGCGAATTCTCCCCCGACGATACCGAGACCCAGGCCGTGCATGACCTGATCGTGCTGGGACGATGCCTTGCCGTTGGCCTTCTCTCCCCAGCGCGGGGTGGTGCGGAATCTGATCTTGTCTGACGCAAACATGATTTCGTCGCTTCGAATCGGCTTTACCAGAACCGCGAAGCGCCACGATATCGCGGGCATCATCGGATGCGGACGGATTGTCTTGGCAGGACCCCCGGAATCCGTACTTTCCCTTCGATTGCAGCGTTCTTCAAGACCGTTTCCGCGTTTCGCACCAAAAATTCATCATACATTTGGATGGAACGACAGTGGGACGAATGTCGGTTCCAACGGATGGTCCTGAACGGGGCGGCGGGTTTGAACGAGTGGGCCGACGAGCTTCCATCGCTTCGCTCGCGGCATTGAAGCACCTAATAGCGGGGAACGCGGCCGCGCCGCTGCCCTGCGAGCGTCGACGTTTCGCCGCTACCGACCATCTCTCACGCTCGCCACATAGAATACGACTTTAGCCGAAAAATATGACTTTACGACTTTCGGCGCCGCTGCTAGCTTCGATGCGTGGAGGTTGCCTAAAGTTGGGGACGTCGCGGTCGCCGCGCCGAAAATCGGGCTCTTGTCCGATCCGGCGCTCGATGCCGCACATCCGACGACGGCTTTTCCACATGGCGCGCGCCTGAGGGTCCGGCGCCTTCGGCTGAATTCTGACAGGCAGGCGAGATCGCCACGTGTTCACGATTGGTATCGATTACGGCACGAACTCCGTTCGCGCGCTCGTGGTTCGCTGTTCCGACGGCGCGGAGTACGGCGTCGGGGTGGTGAACTATCCGAGCGGCGACCAGGGCATCCTGCTCGATCGCAAGGACTCCCTCGTCGCCCGTCAAAGCCCCGCCGACTATATCCATGGCCTGAGGGAATCGGTACGCGCCGCGCTGGCGCAGGCCATAAAGCGCGAGGACTTCGCGCTCGACCTCGTCACCGGCATCGGTGTCGATTCCACCGGGTCGAGCCCGCTTCCCGTGGACGCCCGCAATCGTGCGCTGTCGGTGGATCCGCATTGGAGCGGCAATCTGGCGGCGCAATGCTGGCTGTGGAAGGACCATACCAGCTGGTGGGAAGCGGCGGAGATCACGCGTCTGGCCGCCGAACATCGACCCCATTACATCGCGGTCTGCGGTTTCACCTATTCCTCCGAATGGTTCTGGTCGAAGGTCTGGCATTGCCTGCGCACCGCGCCGGAGGTT
This sequence comes from Aureimonas psammosilenae, assembly GCF_009176975.1. Lineage (GTDB taxonomy): Bacteria > Pseudomonadota > Alphaproteobacteria > Rhizobiales > Rhizobiaceae > Plantimonas > Plantimonas psammosilenae. The sequence continues at coordinate 103,226 of NZ_WEZG01000008.1, read as the reverse complement.
TTCGAGGCGGCGCATTCCTGGGTCGAGCTGGCGGACTGGATTCCGGCCGTTCTGGCCGGTGTCGATGATCCGGCGCTCGTCAAACGCGGCGTCTGCGCGGCCGGGCACAAGGCGCTCTACAGCCGCAAATGGGGCGGGTTGCCGGACAAGGAATTCCTCGGCCTTCTCGATCCGAAACTCGCCGATCTTCGTGATCGTCTTTACGACGAGGCGCAGGACTCCTCCGTGCCGGCCGGGACTTTGAGCGCCGAATGGGCGGCGGAATTCGGTTTGAAGCCGGGCATCGCGATCGCCACCGGCGCCTTCGACGTTCATTACGGCGCGATCGGCTGCGGCGTCGCCGAGGGCACCCTCGTCAAGGTTATCGGCACCTCCACCTGCGACTGCGGCGTGGTGGCGGCCGAGAAGGATGTGGACGACGTTCCCGGCATCTGCGGCATCGTCGAGGGCTCTATCCTGCCGGGCTTCTTCGGCGTCGAAGCCGGCCAGTCGGCGGTCGGCGACATCTTCAAATGGTGGGTCGAGGGTATCTGCCGGGGCGACGGCGCGCTCCACGGCGCGTTGATGACCGAGGCTTCCGAACTGAAGCCCGGCCAGTCCGGCCTTCTCGCGCTCGACTGGAACAACGGCAACCGCACGATCCTCGTGGACCAGCTTCTCACCGGCCTCATGCTCGGGCAGACGCTTTATACGACCCGTGCGGAAATCTACCGCGCCTTGATCGAGGCGACAGCCTTCGGTGCGCGCGCCATCATCGAGCGGCTGCGCGAATACGGCATTCCGGTGGAGCGCGTCGTTTGCACGGGCGGCATCGCCGAAAAGAACCCGCTCCTCATGCAGATCTATGCCGACATCACCGGCTGCACCATGCTGGTCGCAAGTTCCAGCCAGACCTGCGCGCTGGGCGGCGCCATGGTCGCGTCCGTGATCTCGGGCCAGCACGAAAGCTTCGACGAGGCCAAGGCCGCGATGACCTCGCTTCGCGACGAGCAATACGTTCCCGATGCCGCGCGCGGCGAAGTCTACGATCGCCTCTACGGTCTTTACCGCGAGTTGCACGACAGTTTCGGCGGGCTGACGACGGCCGCCGATCTTTCCAAGGTGATGAAGCGCCTGATCGAGATCCGGCAGGACGCTTCGCGTTAGTCTTCGGCGAAAAAACGAATACTGGCGGTATCGAGCCGCCGTCCCCATTCGACGACCATACAAGGCATGAACATGATCGGTTTGAGTTCCCCCAAGATCTGGTTCGTTTGCGGCTCGCAGCATCTCTACGGGCCCGGGCCCCTCCAGGAGGTCGCCGAGAACGCGCGCAAGATCGCGGCGGGACTCCATGCCGAAGGCGGCTTCCCGCTGGAGATCGTGGCCAAACCCATCGTCACCACGCCCGACGAGATCGCCCGCCTTTGCATCGAGGCCAATGCCGACGAAGACTGCGCCGGTCTGATCCTCTGGATGCACACCTTCTCGCCGTCCAAGATGTGGATTCGCGGGCTGTCGCAGCTCCAAAAGCCCTTCCTGCACCTGCACACCCAGTTCGATCGCGAACTCCCCTGGGAGACGATCGACATGGACTACATGAACCTCAACCAGTCGGCGCATGGCGACCGCGAAGCGGGCTTCATTCACACGCGCCTGCGCCTTGGGCGCAAGGTCGTGGTCGGGCACTGGTCCGATCCGGAAGTGCATGCCCGCATCGACGCCTGGATTCGCGCCGCACGCGCCTGGCACGACTGGCAGGGCGCCCGCTTCTGCCGCTTCGGCGACAACATGCGCCAGGTCGCCGTGACCGAGGGCGATAAGGTGTCGGCGGAAATGACCTTCGGCTTTGCCGTCAACGGCTACGGCATCGGCGATCTCGCCGCGAAGATGAATGCCGTGTCCGACGCCGATGTCGCGGCGCTGGCGGCCGAATACGAGCGTCTTTATGCCGTCGTCGCGGATCTGAAAAAGGGTGGCGCGCGCCACGAGTCGCTTCTCTACAACGCCCGCCAGGAACTCGGCCTTCGCGCCTTTCTCGAGGAAGGAGGCTTCAAGGGCTATACCGACACGTTCGAGGACCTGCACGGCCTGACCCAGTTGCCGGGCATGGCGACGCAGCGCCTGATGGCCGACGGCTACGGCTTCGGCGGCGAAGGCGACTGGAAGACCTCCGCGCTGGTGCGCGCCATGAAGGTGATGGGCGAGGGGATGTCCGGCGCGACTTCCTTCATGGAAGACTACACCTATCACCTGCCGGCCGGCGGCGAAGTTGTGCTCGGCTCGCATATGCTGGAAATCTGCCCGACCATCGCGGAAGGTCAGCCCTCCGTCGAGATCCACGCGCTCGGCATCGGCGGCAAGGACGATCCGGTGCGTCTCGTTTTCGACGCCAAGCTCGGCTCGGCGCTGAACGCCACGCTGGTGGATCTCGGCAACCGCTTCCGGCTCCTTGTCAACGAGGTGGAATCCGTCGTCCATCCCGCGCTTCCCAAGCTTCCCGTGGCGCGCGCCGTCTGGGCCTGCAAGCCGGACTTCAAGACCGCCTGCCAGGCGTGGATTCTGGCGGGCGGCGCCCACCACACCGGCTACAGCTACGACGTGACCACCGAGATGCTGGAGGATTTCGCGACCATCGCAGGGATCGAGCTGGCCGTGATCGACGCCGACACCGAAATCCGCGCCTTCAAGCAGGACCTGCGCAACAACGAGGTCTATTATCACTTCGCCCGCGGCATCCGCGCCTGAGGGAGTTCGGATCGGTGTCGAACTACAAGGAACTGAAGCGCGAAGCCTTCGAGGCCAATGTCGCCCTGCCCCGGCAGGGCCTCATCAACCTCACCTTCGGCAATGCCAGCGCGGCCGACCGCGACCGGGGCGTCTTCGCCATCAAGCCGAGCGGCGTCGACTACGAGGAACTGCGCGCCAAGGACATGGTCGTCGTGGACTTCGAGGGCAAGCGGGTGGAGGGCGATCTGAACCCTTCCTCGGACACGCCGACCCATCGCCGGCTGCTTCTCGCCTTTCCGGCGATCGGCGGCGTGGTCCACACCCATTCCTCGCACGCCACCGCCTTCGCGCAGGCGGGCCAGGCGATCCCGATCTTCGGCACCACGCATGCCGATTATTTCAACGGCGACATTCCGGTGACGCGCAAGATGACGGAGGCCGAGATCGCCACGGCCTACGAATGGGAAACGGGCAATGTCATCGTGGAGCGGATGAACAATCTCGATCCGCTCGACTTTCCCGGCATTCTCGTGAACCGCCACGCGCCTTTCACCTGGGGCAAGACCGTTGCCAAGGCCGTGGAGGCGGCCGTCGCGGTGGAGTGCATCGCCCATATGGCGCTGATGTCGCTGCAACTGGCGCCCAAGCTGGCGCGGATCGAACCGGAGCTGCTGAATAAGCATTTCAAGCGCAAGCATGGCGCCGATGCGTATTACGGGCAGTCTTCGAAATGAATATCAGGCATGCCGCTAAGAAATCGGCATGCTCGGTGTAGTAGAATCCAATTGACTATAGGTAATCAATAGCTTACTGTCTAAATAGTCGATTGGGAGTGGATCGACAATTGGGAGGATTTATCATGACCAAGTGGAAAACTGGGGCTGCCGGCGTTCTGACGGCGATGTTGATGGCGTCGTCGGCCTATGCGGCCGATATGACGGTCGGCTTCTCGCAGATCGGCTCGGAGTCGGGCTGGCGCGCCGCCGAAACCACGGTGACGAAGAGCGAAGCCGAAAAGCGCGGCATCACACTGAAATTCGCCGACGCGCAGCAGAAGCAGGAAAACCAGATCAAGGCGCTTCGCTCCTTCATCGCGCAAGGGGTTGACGCGATCCTGGTGGCGCCGGTCGTCGCGACGGGCTGGGATGCCGTTCTGAAGGAAGCGCAGGAAGCCGAGATTCCCGTGATCCTCCTCGACCGCACGGTCGACGCGCCGGACTCGCTTTACCTGACCGCCGTCACTTCCGACCTCGTGCATGAAGGCAAGGTCGCGGGCGACTATCTCGTGAAGACGGTCGGCTCCAAGCCCTGCAACGTCGTCGAGCTTCAGGGCACCACCGGCTCCTCGCCGGCGATCGACCGCAAGAAGGGCTTCGAGGAAGCGCTGAAGGGTCACGACAACCTGAAGATCACCAAGAGCCAGACGGGCGATTTCACGCGCACGAAGGGCAAGGAAGTGATGGAAAGCTTCATCAAGTCCACCAATGGCGGCAAGGACATCTGCGCCCTTTACGCCCATAACGACGACATGGCCGTCGGCGCCATCCAGGCCATCAAGGAAGCCGGCCTGAAGCCGGGCACCGACATCATGGTCGTGTCGATCGACGCGGTGCCGGATATCTTCCAGGCGCTGGCCAAGGGCGAGGCGAATGCCACGGTCGAACTGACGCCGAACATGGCCGGCCCGGCCTTCGAAGCGCTGGCGAAGTTAAAGGCCGACGGCACCAAGCCGCCGAAGTGGATTCAGACCGAGTCGAAGCTCTACACCCAGGCCGACGACCCGCAGAAGGTCTACGAGTCCAAGAAGAACCTCGGCTACTGACGATCGCGACGGCGCCCGGCGGTTCGAGCCGCCGGGCGTTCGTCGTTCTCGATGTCGGCAGCGCTCCCGTGGGCTGCCGACCCATCCCAACGCATGGGTCAGGTTCGCATGTCCGCTTCACCTCCGCTGCTGTTCGTTTCCGGCGTGTCGAAGAGCTTTCTCGGCATTCCAGCGCTGCAGAACATCGACCTGACATTGCTTCGCGGCGAGGTTCACGCGCTGCTCGGCGAGAACGGCGCCGGCAAGTCGACCCTCGTCAAGATCATCACCGGCGTTTACCGGCGTGACGCCGGCGAAATGCGGCTCGATGGCGAAATCGTCGAACCGCGCGGCGTCGAGGAAGCGCAGGCCCTCGGCATCGGCACCGTTTATCAGGAGGTCAATCTCCTGCCGAACCTCACCGTGGCGGAGAATCTCTTTCTCGGGCGCGAGCCCCGCCGCTTCGGGCTCGTTTCGGTCGGCCGCATGCGGCGCATGGCGCGTGAGGTTCTGGCCCGCTACGGCCTCGACCTCGATGTCGGCGCCAACCTTTCGCGTTATTCGGTGGCCGTCCAGCAGATCGTCGCCATCGCCCGCGCCGTGGAGCTTTCCGGCAAGGTGCTGATCCTCGACGAGCCGACGGCCAGCCTCGATGCGGCCGAGGTGGAACGGCTGTTCACCATCGTGCGCAAACTGCGCGACCAGGGTCTCGCCGTGGTCTTCATCACCCATTTTCTGGATCAGGTCTTCGATCTGGCCGATCGCGTCACGGTTTTGCGCAATGGGCGCCTCGTCGGCACGAAGCCGATCAAGGGGCTGACGCGCCTTGACATCGTGCAGATGATGCTCGGGCGCGAACTGAAAGAGGAAACCGTCGGCGAGCGGCCGGCCCTCAGCGAGGGCGCCGACGGCGAGGCCGCCATCCGCTTTCGCGGTTTTGGACGCAAGACGAGCGTCAAGCCCTTCGATCTCGACATCCGACGCGGCGAGGTGGTCGGTGTCGCGGGGCTTCTCGGCTCCGGGCGCACCGAAACCGCTCGCCTCCTGTTCGGCGTCGACCGCGCCGACAGCGGCGAAGCGAGCGTCGAGGGAAAGAAGATCAAGCTGGACTCGCCGCGCGACGCCATTGCCCAAGGGTTCGGCTTCTGCCCGGAAGAGCGCAAGGTCGACGGCATCGTCGGCGATCTGTCGGTGCGCGAGAACCTGATCCTCGCCCTTCAGGCGCAGCGTGGCTGGTTGCGGCCCCTGCCCCGCGCCGAACAGAACGAACTGGCCGACCGCTATATCCGGATGCTCGACATCCGCACGTCCGACCGCGAGAAGCCGATCAAGTTCCTGTCCGGCGGCAACCAGCAGAAGGTGATCCTCGCCCGCTGGCTCGCCACCAATCCGCGCTTCCTGATCCTCGACGAGCCGACGCGCGGCATCGATGTCGGCGCTCATGCCGAGATCATCCGCCTCATCCGCGAACTCTGCGACAACGGCATGTCGCTTCTCGTGATCTCCTCGGAGCTCGAAGAGCTCGTCGCTTATTCGCGGCGCATCGTGGTGTGCTCCGAGCGTGCCCATGTCGCCGAACTCGTCGGCGAAGAGGTCACGGCCGACCGTATCCTCGGCGCCATCGCCTCGCCGGAAGCCAGAAGAGCCGTCGCATGAACGTTTTGAAGCGCCTTGCGCCCCAACTCGCGGTCCTGGCGATCGTGCTTGCCGTGAACGCCGTGATGTTTCCCGGCTTCTTCCACCTCGCCTTCCAGGATGGCCGCCTCTACGGCAGCCTGATCGACGTTCTCAATCGCGGCGCGCCGGTCGCGATCCTGGCGATCGGCATGACGCTGGTGATCGCGACGAAGGGCATCGACCTTTCCGTCGGCGCGGTGATGGCGATCTGCGGCGCGGTGGGCGCCAGCATGATCGAGCAGGGCCAGCCCCTCCTTCTGACGCTCGTCGTGGTTCTCGTGATCGGCCTCCTTTGCGGGTTATGGAACGGCTTTCTCGTCGCGGTTCTCGACATCCAGCCGATCATCGCGACCCTGATCCTCATGGTGGCGGGGCGCGGCGTCGCCCAGCTCGTGACGCAAGGGGCGATCCTCACCTTCAACGATCCGGCCTTCGCCTTTATCGGCAGCGGTTCCTTCGCCGGCCTGCCGCTCCCGGTTCTGATCTGGATCGGCCTTGGCCTTGCCGCGATCCTGGCCGTCCGGCGCACCGCGCTCGGCCTTCTGGTGGAAGCCGTCGGCGTCAACCGGCATGCCTCGATGCTCGCCGGCATCAACGCCACCGTCCTCATCCTCGCGGTTTATGCGGTGAGCGGCGTTTGCGCGGCGGTCGCCGGCACCATCGCCACCGCAGACATCCGGGGCGCCGACGCCAACAATGCCGGCCTGTGGCTGGAACTCGACGCCATCCTCGCCGTCGTGATCGGCGGCAATTCGCTCTTCGGCGGCCGCTTCTCCATCCTCGCCTCCTTGATCGGCGCGATGATCATCCAGGCCGTGAACACCGGCATTCTCCTGTCGGGCTTCCCGCCGGAGTTCAACCTCGTGATCAAAGCCGGCATCATCCTCGCGATCCTCGTGATCCAGTCGCCCGCCAGCCGCGTCGCGCTCGGCTATCTGCGCCTGCCCAAACGCCAAGCGAGCGCTGCAACAAGGACCGCGGCCGAATCATGATCCGCTCCCGCTACCTGCCCCTTCTGGCGACGATCCTCGTCTTCATCCTCGCCTATGCCGCTTCCGTCGCGCAGTTTCCGAACATGGCCACCACGCGGGTCGTGGGAAACCTCCTGACCGACAACGCCTTTCTCGGCATCGCCGCCGTCGGCATGACCTTCGTGATCCTGTCGGGAGGCATCGATCTGTCCATCGGTTCGGTGATCGCCTTCACCAGCGTGTTCATCGCCGTTCTCCTGCGCGACACCTCGATCCATCCGCTGGCGGCCTTCGCGCTGGCGCTTCTCGTCTCCACCGCCTTCGGCGCGTTGATGGGCACGATCATCCATTATCTCGCCATGCCCGCCTTTATCGTCACCCTGGCGGGCATGTTTCTGGCGCGCGGCATGGCCTTCATGCTGTCGGTGGAAAGCGTGCCGATCTCGCACCCCTTCACCGACTGGCTGCAGACCCTCTACTACCGGCTGCCGGGCGGCGGGCGCCTGACGCTGGTCGGTCTCCTGATGCTCGCCGTGTTCTTTATCGGCGCGGTTCTCGCCCAGCGCACGCGCTTCGGCACGAATGTCTACGCGCTCGGCGGCAGCGCGCAGTCGGCCGAACTCATGGGCGTGCCGGTGGCGCGCACGACGATCCTGATCTACGCCCTGTCCGGTTTCCTGTCCGGCCTGTCCGGCATCGTGTTCTCGCTCTATACCTCGGCCGGCTATTCCTTGAACGCGGTCGGCGTCGAGCTCGACGCCATCGCGGCGGTGGTGATCGGCGGCACGCTTCTCACCGGCGGCTCGGGCTTCGTGCTCGGCACGCTCGTCGGCATCCTGATCCAAGGCCTCATCCAGACATACATCGTCTTCGACGGAACCCTGTCGTCCTGGTGGACCAAGATCGTGATCGGCATCCTGCTCTTCGCCTTCATCATCCTCCAGCGCACCATTCTTTGGCTTTCCGCCAAGCAGCCGAAACCGACGGCGGCCGCCGAGGCCAAGCTGGCCTGACAAGGCGGTCCTGCCATCGGGCTGGAAGTTCGGCCTCCGCTGCTGCTATGACCTGAAGTCACGGCGGCAGCAGGTGATCATCATGTCCATGCGAGTTTTCGATCATCGAACTGGGTGGGCGATGGCGCGGGACGCCGTTTGAGCATGACCTCCCGCCTCGCCCATGTTTCCGTTCCCCCGATCGCGCAGGCCGGGCGCTGGGCCGCCCTCTACGACGGCCGCCACGGCGCGCTGATCGACTGCAGCCAGGCCGTTCCCAACCGGCCGCCCCCGCCCGAACTCGCCGAGCGCCTCGCGAGCGCGGCGGCAAGCGCGGGCTCCGCCCGCTACGGTGAGATCCTCGGCGACCGGACGCTGCGCGCAGCCTATGCCGCCCATGTTTCCGAGCGCTACCGGGTGGCTGTCGATCCTTCGCGCGTGGCGATCACCAGCGGCTGCAACCAAGCCTTCTTCGCCACGATGGTGGCTCTTGGCGGCGCGGGCGATGCGGTGATCCTGCCGGTGCCATGGTATTTCAACCATCTGATGACGTTGCAGATGCTGGGGCTCGAAGCGCGCCCCCTTCCCCTCGATCCGGCGAACGGCTTTCTGCCCGATGCGCTCGCGCTGGAAGCCTTGATCGATGAACGCACCAAAGCCGTCGTGCTTGTTTCGCCGAACAACCCGACCGGCGCGGTTTATCCGGATGCGGTTCTCGCCGAAATCCTGGCGCTTTGCGCCCGGCATGGGCTCACTCTCGTTCTGGACGAGACTTATCGCGACTTCCTGGCCAACGAGGCCGTACCGCATTCATTGTTCGGGCGAAGCGAAGCCGACGACCATCTCGTGGCGCTTTATTCCTTCTCCAAGACCTATGCGATTCCCGGCCATCGTGCCGGTGCGCTGGTCGCGGGTTCCCGCGCGATGCCGGACATCGAGAAGGTGATCGACTGCATCCAGATCTGCGCGCCGCGCGGCACGCAGGCCGTTCTGCCTTGGGCGATCGAATCGCTGGGTAGCTTTCGAAAGGCGAGCGCCGCCGAGATCGTGGCTCGGGCGGAGGTCTTCGCGCAGGCCATGGAGCCCCTGGCCGGCTGGCGCATCCGCCAGATCGGCGCTTATTTCGCCTATGTCGAGCATCCCTTCGCGGGGGAGCCGTCGGGCGAGGTTTCGCGGCGGCTGGCGAAGGAGTTGGGGATCGTCACGCTTCCCGGCAGTTTCTTCGGGCCGGACCAGGAACGGTTCCTGCGCATCGCCTTCGCCAATGTCGACGCGCCGGCCATCGCCGAGATGGCGCGCCGCCTCGCACTCCCCTCGCCTTCATCGGAGCCGGCATGAGCCACGACCTCGACGCCCTTCGCGCCCGCTTCGGGGGCGACAACGAGCGGCTCATTTATGACGAGGGCTTCGCCCGCGTCGCGTCCCGCTTGTTCGATCCGAAGGGAACGCGCGTCGCGCCCTTCGCCGGCATTCCGACGCTTCTGGATGCTCCTCACCGCCCGGTCGATTGGTCGGCGCCCGACCTGTCCGACCTCGATGTCGCGCTTCTCGGCGTGCCGATGGATCTGGGCGTCACCAACCGTAACGGCAGCCGCTTCGGACCGCGCGCCCTGCGCACCATCGAGCGTGTCGGCCCCTACAACCACGTCCTGAAAACCATGCCGACGCTGGATCTGCGCGTGGCCGATATCGGCGACGTGCCGTTCCGCTCGCGTTTCGATCTGGCGACTTCGCACGAGGATATCGAGGCGACGGTGACCAAGGTCACCCGCGCCGGCGTTCTGCCGCTGTCGGTCGGCGGCGACCATTCGATCTCGCTGCCGATCCTGAGGGCCCTTGGCCGCGAGCGCCCCGTCGCGATGATCCATATCGACGCCCATTGCGACACGAGCGGTCCCTTCGACGGCTGCAAGTTCCACCATGGCGGCCCGTTCCGCCAAGCCGTGCTCGACGGCGTGCTCGACCCCACACGCACGATCCAGATCGGCATTCGCGGCTCATCCGAATATCTCTGGGAGTTCTCGGCGGCGTCCGGGATGACGGTGGTCCACGCCGAGGAGATCTCCGATCTCGGGCTGAAGCGCAGCGTGGAGATGGCGCGCGAAACGGTCGGCGACGCGCCTGTCTATCTGTCCTTCGATATCGACAGCCTCGATCCGGCCTTTGCGCCTGGAACGGGCACGCCGGAGATCGGCGGCCTTTCCACCCGCGAGGCGCTCGGCCTTCTTCGTGGGTTGGCCGGCATCCGCATCGTCGGCGGCGACCTTGTGGAAGTCGCGCCGCAATACGACGCCTCGACCAACACCGCCCATGCGGGCGCGCAGATGCTGTTCGAGATCCTCAGCCTCGTGCCGTTCTCGCCGTCTTTCCGCGCCGCTTAAGGACTGGCGTAGCCTTTCCCGAATGCCCGCCGCCGCTCCCGTGAAACGGCGAGCGGCGGCGACCGGTCTTCCCTGTTGCTTTTGTTTTATCCGTTGCGCCCGTCGGATATCGGGCGATGCTTGGCGGCATACATCGTGGCGTCCGCCACCGCGAAGAGTTCTGCCGCGCTGACCCCCGTTCGCCATCGAGCCCCGCCGATGCTGACCGATAAGGGCGCGCCGCCGGGACCGACGAGCGCCTTGAATCGTGCGCCGAGGCGGTCAGCGACCGCGGCAAGCATGGTTTCGCGGGCCGTGAAGATCAGGGCCGCGAACTCGTCGCCGCCGATGCGATAAATGCGGTCGTCCCGGCGAAGACCCTGCCGCAGCGCCACCGCCACGCTCCGCAACACGGCGTCGCCCGCCGCATGGCCGTGCCGGTCGTTGATCGGCTTGAAGCGATCGATATCGAAAACCAGAAGCGCGAAGGGCTTCGATCCGCCGGTTGCGGCGGCAAGGTCCCTGTCGAAGGCGCGCCGGTTGCCGAGCGATGTCAGCCCATCCTCGTAGGCCGCCGATTCCAGGTCGCAAAGGGCAGCCTTGGCGCGGGTGACGTCGATGCAAAGACCAAGAACGTCCCGCCTGCCGCCCGCGTGCCGCACGAGCGGAAACAAGGAAAGGCGCCACCAGTGCGATCCCGTCGGCCGGGCCGGATGCTGTTCCTCCTGCTCCAGGCAGTTATCGGCGGAGAACAAGGCCGATGCCGTCTTCTCCAGCCACCGCCGCCGCATGTCGCCGGCATCATTGCCGAAGACCTCTTGATGCCGGGTGTTCGCCCGAAACGACGCGACCCTTCCCTCAGCGGTGATGGACGCGAGGAATGCCGGCTGCGGCAGGGACTCCAACCCGAAACTCGTGCCGAGCATCTGCGCGTTGCGGTTCGGGATGTCGGTGCACCTCATGACGCCTCCCAGGCTTCCCCGGCCCTTTGTCGTGGAGCGAGCCGTTGTGTTATCCCGCTATGTTATCAAGGGTTATGTCTTGAGAATGTGTGGATAGCCGAAACCCGAAGCCATGACAGTCCATAGCTGGCTCGCGGAAGATCGAAAAAGCCCCATCAGTTGAATGACTTGTTGGATCAAGACTTCGATAACCATAACCTGAGCATCTATCGAGTAGGCTCATTTGAGGAGATGACGCGCAGAACATTCCGATGTTTGCTAATGGTGCTGGATCGGAGAGCGGCCATGCCGTTGAACTCGAAGTTATATTTCCTTTCATTGAAGGCCTTGCGCTTCCGCCGTTGCCCTTCCGGCAGCAACGCGGTGGAGTTCGCCGTGCTGGCGCCGCTCCTTTGCTTCATGGTGATCGGCATGGCCTATCTGGCGTTGTTTCTGGGCACCGCCCATTCGCTCGCGCAGATCGCGGCGGACGTGTCCCGTTATGCCATGGTCGGGCACGACCCGGACGAGCGGCAGGAACTCGCCTCGCGCTGGATGACGCGGACGGCGACCTCTTATCCATTGATCGATGTGCGGCGGCTGCAACTCGAAACCATCGAAGCGGATGAGATGATGACCGTTTCGCTCGACTACGACATCTCCTACCTGCCGATGCCGACGCTCCTCGTGCAGATGCTCGATTTGAAGCCGTCGATCGTGCGCCATGCGGCGGTGCTTCTGCCATGAGGCGGTTTCTGTCGGCCTTGGCTTCCCGCGTCGCCGGCGACCGGAAGGCCAGCACCTCGCTTCTGTTCGGCCTCGCCGCGCCCGTACTTTTGGGGACTGCCGCCTTCGCCACGGATATGGGCGTCCTTTATCTGCGCCATCGCTCGCTTCAAGCGGCGGTGGATGCCGCCGCGGTGGCGGCCGCCGGCCATCCCGATATCGCGGCGACCGTCGCCAAGCGCGTCCTGAACGCCGCCGGCCAGTCCGACGCGGTGATCTCCCTTCAGTTCGGTCAGTACGACCGCGACGCCTCCGACCGCGACGAACGCTTCACGCCTCGAACGGCCGGGCTCGGCGATGCGGTGCGGATCGAGGCGTCGGTGAAGGGCACCCTCCACCTCGGCCGCATCATCGGCATTCCCGAGCCGCAAATCCGCGCCCATGCCGAAGCGGCGGTATCGCCTGTCGTGTCGATGTCGATCGGCAGCCGTCTGGCTGCCGTCGATCTCGATCCCCTGAACGCGCTTTTGTCGTCCGCGCTCGGTGTCACGATCAACCTGACACGAACGGATTACACCCATCTGGCACATTCCGAGATCGAACTCGGTGATCTCCTGGCGACCGTTGTGGGACCCGAGGGGAAGGTCGGCGAGGCCTTGGCGCGGCCGGTGCGAGTGGCTGACCTTCTGACGGAGATGGCACGCGTCATGGGTCGCCACGACGATCCGGTTGCCATGGCCGTTTTGAACAAGGCGGCGCGGCAGATGCTGCGCTCGGATGCCAAGCTTGCGCTCGGTCAGATCCTGCGCCTCGACGACGCCTTGCTGAAGGCGCGGGTGGCCTATCCCAGCCCGGCAATGAAAGCCAAGCTGTCCGTTCTCGATGTCTTCAACGGCGCGATGAAACAGCGCGGCATCGGCTCGCCGGTCTCCTTCCCTCTATCCGTTCCGGCGCTTGGCGGGGTGGAAATCGCCTTTCAACTCGGCGAAGCGGGTGTGTCGACGCGAGGCCTGTCGGTGTCGGAGGATCTGCCGCGCATCGAAACCGATCTCCTGCGGCTCCGAGCGAGGATTTCCACCGGCGGCCTTCTGGACAAGCTGCGGACCGGGCTCGATCTGCCGCTGGAACTCGTGGTCGGGGGCGGAACGGCGGAGGTGGTCGACGTCCAGTGCCCGTCGGACAAGTCGCTTCGCAAGGTCACGGTGCGCGTTCGCCCCGGCGTGGCGAAGCTGGCGCTCGGCAAGTGGACCGACCCGCTGTCGGAAGCCAGCATTCACGGCAGGCTCCCGCCCGTCCAGCTTCTGGAGGTGCTCGGTGCCGGCATCGAAGCCCAGGCCTTTGTCACGACACGCGCGGTGGCCGCAACGGAAGTGACCTTCACCAGCACCGACATCCAGAACGGCACGGTGAAGAGCGTGCGCACGTCGACGGTTTTGCAAAGCCTGATCGCAAGCCTTCTCCAGCAGGTGCAACTCACCCCCAGAGGGGCTGCGGCCTTGCCCCTGGTGCCGGTCGTCGGCACGGCGCTGGCGACCCTTGCGGTACCGCTGGACGCGCTGCTCAATTCGGTGCTGGCGGCAACCGGCATCGGCGTCGGCGAAGTGAACCTTCGCGTCGATGACCTCATCTGCGGGCACGCGCGTATCGTCGGCTAAAGGATGGACGCAAACGGATATACGATTTCTTAACCATGTTATTCCAAGTTGTTGAATATAACTTTTGGAAAACAGACATGATCGGGAATCTGCCCGTTCTCCGCCGCATGCCCTTTCGTTGCCTTTTGCGCGGCGCCGTCGTCGTGGTCGGCTTGTGGTCGTTTCCGGCAGAAGCGCAGATCGTCGATCTCGACACGGATCTCGCAGCGCTCCTGACGAGGCTTCTCGCCGTTCCGTCCACCGCCACGAGCGGGGCCCGTCTCGACAATCTCGACGACGTCGCGACCCGCCTTCTGTCGCCGGGCGGCCTCCTGTCGGATGTTTCGGCCAAGATCGGCGAACAAGGGCGGCTTCTCGACGTTCAGGGCGGCGGCCTGGCATCCCTTCGGGTCGATCTCTCGGACTTGCGCAAGTCGCTCGACCTGAACTCGCAGGATAACCGCACCGAACTCACCGACCTCCGCCGCACCGTGAATACGCACACGACGGTGCTGATGGATCACGAGCAGCGAATCGACCGGAATACCACCGACATCGCCACCCTCACCGAACGGAGCGTTGCGCAGGGGCGCGACGTGACGCGGCTGGACGGGCAGGCGCAGAACCATGAGAAGCGGATCACGGTGCTGGAAGAGGCGATGGACGACAACTGGAACGATCAGGTCGCCGGCCTCGCCGAATTCGGAAACGCGATGAACGAGCGCATGGATAACATGGATGCGCGTATGAGTAAGATGGACGCGCGGATCGACACGGCCAATGAAGGCGTGGCGCTGGCTCTCGCGTTGAAGAGCCCGTATGTCCCCGAAGACAAGAGGGTCGCGATTTCCGGCGGATGGGGCAGCTTCGAGGGCGAGAACGCCTTCGGCCTGTCGGGCGCGGTGCGGGCCGGCTCGAACTTCCAGATCGATGCCGGGCTGGCGGTGGGCGCCGGAAAGGGCAGCGTCGGCGGGCGGGCGGGTGCGACCTTCTCCTGGTAAGGCCGTCAGCCTTGCCGCCGCGCTTCCAGGATGCGGATGAGACTCGCCAAGTGATGCCGCACTTCCTCGTTCTCGATGCGGTCGAGAACGGCCTGCAACTCAGCGTCGTTCGTCCCCTGCGAGTCGGGACGCGCGGCCGTGCGGACCGGCGCCAGTCCTTCGAAGAAGAAGCTCGGTTCCACATCGAAGAACGCGGCGAGGCGGTAAAGCGTGCTGGCGCTCAGCCGGTTTTCGCCAAGCTCGTATTTGCGGATTTGCTGATAGGTAAGATCGACGGCCTGCCCTGCATCCTGCAGCGTGGCACCGCGCCTGTCGCGCAGCATTCGCAGACGCGATCCGATATGCGTATCGACCGGGTCCTTTGACAACGCGCTCAACCTTCGATAGAAACGCTCCCTGAACTCGGAGCGTTGCGGCTGTTTAACGCATTTGGTCGCGGCTTCGCAATGCGCTTCCTCACGCATTCGCGTAAATGTTTCGCAGGCTATGAAATCCGTGCATCGCGTGTTGTAGCTGCGTTACGCGTGGTTCAGCGGCGAGGCATCTCCTGTTCGCTGCAAGAAACCGCACCAAGCCGACGCCCCGCTTCCATCAGAACCGCCTCGACGAGTTTCGCCAGCATCGGCTCGCGCGCTGCGATGGCCAGTTCGTGGGAATGCATCAATCCCTCGACGATCGCCACATGAGGCTCGCTCGATTCGCTCGAGACGGTCACGTCGAGAAGTCGGCCGGGATAACAGAACGGACGGCCATCGGGATCGCGGAAGCAGACGCCTTCTACCTGGACCCAGCGAAGGCCGTAAATTCGGCTGTCGACCCGGTAGGTCTCGCGAAGGGGCTCCCCCGTCAACACCGAATGCTGGACGCTGTGCGCGACGCGATCCCGGTCGGTTGCGAAGATGCCCTGGAAGAAGATCCGTGATGGAACACCCCGGCGGCCTTCTTCCGGCGGAACGGAATAATAGCGGGAGACGGTTTCATCCGCTTGTATGATGTCGTCGCGGACATTCCAGACCCAGACACCACCCCGTTCGCAGATCGCCGGAAGGCTGTCTGAACGCTTCGAATGCGGCATCGGGTCTCCTTTTGGTAAGGATGAAACCTTGGAAACGCTTATCGGTCAGACGGTTACACCGATAAGGTGGCTAATGTCGGCCTCATAACGTTGTTCCCCGACGTAGCGTTCGACACAACTTGCAATTCCATAGCTGTCCAGCGGTTCCGCTGGGAAAGGAAGGGAGTTCCCGCATCCGATCATCGGCGTGACGAGGCGCCGATCAATCGGGAGCGAGACGATCGCGCAAAGGGCTGACGCCGCGAATGGATCAGCTTCCGCCGCGTCTGCCAGTGTCGTTCGAACGGAAAAAAGGCCCGGCAGAACATGCCGAGCCTTCCGATGATCCGATTCTGAAGGGATGCTTCAGAATTCGCGCAGGAACTGCAGGAAGCCGCGCGTCTGGCTGAGGTCGTCGAGTCCGCCCTTCAGATCGACGTCGCGATAGGTGACTTCGCCCAGGACCGAGAAATTGGTGGTGACGGCGTATTCCAAGCTGCCGCCGGCGCCCCAGATTTCGGAGCCCTGCGACACGCCGTTGGCGTAGTTGATCGCGAAGGTCTTGCCGTAGATGCCGTTCACATAGGCCGTCAGCTTGCCGAAGCTCTGCTGGTAGCCGGCGCCGACCTGATATTCTTCCGGAAGGGAGCCGAAGCTGAAGTTCGAGTTCGTATTGCCTTCCGCCTCGATGCCGAGGAGGTAGCCGCCGGGCGACAGCGAGGCGTATTCCGTCGGGTCGAAGGCATAGTGGCCTTCCACCTTGAAGGCGCTGCCCGTGTAGATCAGGTCCTTCAGTTCAGCGCCCGCCTTGATCGCGAAGGCGCCGTCCTCGCTTTGATCGGTCCCGTAGTCGTCCAGGTTAAAGATGGTCGGCTGCGTGACATTCGGATCGAAATTGTCTTCGTCGTAGACACCGGACACGTAGGCCGAGCCCCAGGCGCCCTTGTAGGCGACCTGCGCCACGACATCCGGGATCGCGTCGCCATCGCCTTCGTCCTCGACCGAGGTCGAGATCGTGAAGCCGTTGGTGGCGAAGGTGTAGCGGATCTGGTTCTGCGCCAGATCGCCGACCGACCAGTCGTTGTCGAGGTAGAGACCATCGTTCTCGGCCCAGAGCGAGTCGAGGCGACCCATGGTCAACCCGCCGAGCTGGATGAAGCCCTGGTCGAGATCGACGTTGTTATTGGATGTGCCGTAGCCGAGATCGGTGCCGGAAATGTTGGTAGCCTGGAGGCGCGTGAAGGCGCGCAGAGTGCCGAGCTCGGTTTCCTCGCGAGCGTCGAACTCCAGACGAGCACGAACCTGGGTATTGAAATCGTAGTCGCGCTCGAAAGCGTCCTCGTCCAGATCCCGGTCGTTGACCTCCCCAAACCCGCCCGGCGTTCCGCTGATGTCGCCCGAAGCGTTCAAGCGGACGCGGATATATCCGCCGATCTTGAGGCAGGTTTCGGTGCCGGGGATGTAGAAGAAGCCTGTGCCGTAGACGTCGCAGACGCGGACATATTCAACCGGCTCCGGCTCCACCATGGTCACGGGGGCATCGGCGGCGCGAGCGCCGGAAACCGCGACGAGACCAGCGACGGAACCAAGGAGAAGTTGCTTGAAGCTCATGACCGACCCCTGCCATGCCACCGACTTCCTTCCGCCATCGGCCAGATCAGGCGCGATACCCTCGGCGGCGGGAAAGTCCGTTGTTTGTTTTCGCGGTGAGATTGATCGAATTCGTCGGTTCCAACAAGTACAACCTCGCTGCTCGACACCTTTACGCCACAAACCGTTGCCCAATTATCACGAGGTCTCCGCCTGATAAGTCACTGAACTTATGAGGCGTAGGAAAACGGCACGCGTTCTACTTTCTAGATGAACGAAGCGTGGCAACGGTCCCTGCGCTCGACTCCGGTCTGGTGTGCTCGGCCGGTCCGTATCCTCAATCTCGGCAACCGGCGAAAAGCTGCCAAGCACCGCGAAGCTCTGTATAGACCAATGGAAAGGCCGGGCCGCGCTCGTTTATGCGGTTCGAATCGGTGGAGCCTCCACTTGGAAATGGGGATCGATGCCATGCTCGTCGTGCTGCGCCGCTTACCCCCGACCACTCTTTCGGCGTCCTGAATGGCGTTTCTTCTCCTTCGCCGCGTTCTCGGCCTCCTTCTGACGCTGGTTCTCGTTTCGTTGTCGATCTTCCTCTTGATGAACGTCCTGCCGGGCGATCCGGCGGCGATCATGCTCGGAACGACGGCGCGCCCGGATACGCTCGCGGCGCTGCGGGCCGAGATGGGGCTCGATGCGCCGATTATCCTGCGCTTCGGCCGCTGGATCGGCGGCGTCCTCGTCGGCGATCTCGGCCGGTCCACGACCTATGGCGTTCCCGTTGCGGGGTTGATCGCCGAACGGCTGGTCGTCACCCTGCCGCTCGCCGCGCTCGCCGTCCTTTTCTCCATCGCGATCTCGATCCCGCTCGGCACGGTAGCGGCCGCGCGGAAGGGCCGTTGGCCGGACATGGTCGCGACGCTCTTCGCGCAAGGCAGCGTCGCGTTGCCGAACTTCTGGATCGGGCTTCTCCTTATCCTTCTCTTCTCCTCCGCGCTCGGCTGGCTGCCATCGGGTGGCTTTCCTGGATGGCAGGCGGGCATCGGGCCGGCGCTGGCTGCGCTGCTTCTTCCCGCCCTCGCCCTCGCCTTGCCGCAGGCCGGCATCCTGACGCGCGTGACGCGAACGGCGGTTCTCGACGTTCTGAACGAGGATTTCGTGCGCACTGCGCGCGCCAAGGGGCTGACGCGCTCGGCCGCCTTGTGCCGCCACGCTCTGCCGAACGCGCTCGTGCCGGTCGCGACCATCCTCGGGCTGCAGTTCACCTATCTCATCGCCGGTTCTGTTCTCGTTGAAAACGTCTTCGGCCTGCCGGGTCTCGGGCGTCTCGCCTTTCAAGCCTTCTCGCAGCGCGATCTCGTGGTGATGCAGAGCGTCGTTCTGTTTCTCGCCGGGCTGGTGATCGTGGTGAACGCCCTCGTTGATCTCGCTTATCTCGTTCTCGATCCGCGCCTTCGCGCGAGGGGGGCGGCGTGAGAACCGCCGGCTCGCTCGCCATTCAGCCGAATCGCCCTCCCCTTCCCAATCGGCTGGTCGCGGGCCTCGCCATCGTCGGGTCGCTTGTGGCCCTCGCTCTTTTGTCGCTTGTCTGGACGCCGGCTTCCCCGACCCGCATGGCCATCTCCCAAAAGCTCCTGCCGCCGCTGGAGGGCGGGCTTCTCGGCACCGATCATTACGGCCGCGATGTCGCGTCCATTCTGATGGTCGGCGCGCAGAACTCGCTTCTCGTCGCGGGAGTCGCGGTGACGCTCGGGGCGGTCGTCGGCATCTTTCTTGGGCTCACCGTCGCGGCGCGGCGAGGCATCCTGGAAGCGATCGTGATGCGCGTCTGCGACGTCGTCTTCGCCTTCCCGCCGATCGTGTCGGCGATGATGCTCGGCGCCCTGATGGGACCCGGCCGCCTCACCGCGATCCTTGCCATCGCCACCTTCGGCGTTCCCGTCTTCGCGCGCATCGCGCATGGGGCCGCGCTCCGCATCTGGGCGCGGGACTATGTTCTGGCGGCGCGCGGGGCGGGCAAAGGCGCGTTCGGCATCACGCGCGACCATATCCTGCCCAATATCGCGGGCCTTCTCGTTGTTCACGTCACGATCCAGCTCGGCCTCGGCATTCTCGCCGAAGCGGGCTTGTCCTTTCTCGGCCTCGGCGCGCCCCCGCCGAGCCCAAGCTGGGGCCGGATGCTGGCGGACGCGCAGGAGCGGCTCGGCAGCGCGCCCTGGCTCGCGATCGCTCCGGGCGCTGCGATCGCGCTGGCGGTTCTCGGCCTGAACCTTCTGGGCGACGGTCTTCGCGATCTTCTCGATCCGCGTCGCGCGGGGGGTGGATGAAGACGCCTTTTCTGTCTGTAGAGGCGCTGGCGGTCGACATCCGCCAACCGGACGGCACGCGCCTTCGCGTTCTCGACGACATATCGTTTCACGTGGAACAAGGCGAAACGCTCGGCATCGTCGGGGAGTCCGGCTCGGGCAAGTCGATCCTGGCCCTGGCGGTGATCGGCCTCCTGCCATCGAATGCCGAGGCGACCGGCGCCGTTCGTCTCCACGGCCGACATCTCGTCGGCATCGGCGACCGGGCGCTGTCGCACGTGCGCGGACGCCGGATCGGCATGATCTTCCAGGAGCCCGCGACGGCGCTCAATCCCGCGATGCGCGTCGGCGACCAGATCGCGGAAGGTTTGAGAGCCGGCAGGGAACTGACGCGCGACCAGGCGCGGCGGCGCGCGCGCGAACTCCTGGACCGCGTCCGCATTCCCGACGCCGCGCGGCGCTTTCAGGCCTATCCGCACGAGTTGTCGGGCGGCCAGCGCCAGCGGGTGACGATCGCCATCGCGCTCGGCTCCGAGCCCGAACTGTTGATCGCCGACGAGCCGACCACGGCGCTGGACGTCACCGTTCAGGCCGAAATCATCGATCTCCTGGCCGAACTGGTGCGCGAAAGGACGATGGCGCTGATCCTCGTCAGCCACGATCTCGGGCTCGTGGCGCAAGCGACCGAGCGCATGCTCGTGCTTTATGCCGGCACTCGGATGGAGGAAGGCCGGAGCCTCGATCTCGTCCGCCGCCCGTCGAACCCCTACACGGCAGGGCTGCTCCGGTCCGTGCCGCGCCGCCCTCCCCCCGGCGGGCGCTTGTTCACGATTTCCGGCACCGTCCCCTCGCCGGCCGCCCTGCCCCCCGGTTGCCGCTTCGCCCCGCGCTGTCCGGCCCATATTCCGCAATGCGACGCCGGGGAGCCCGTCTGGCAAAAGGCCGGCAAAAGGCGGGGCCTGCGCTGCATCCGAGCCGAGCCCGGAACACCGGCCCCATGAGCGCCGCGCCCATCCTGCGGCTCCAAGATTTGGTGCGCGATTATCGCGGCGGGCTTCTCGGTCGAGGCGAAGCCCATCGCGCGCTGGACGGCGTTTCGCTGGAACTGGAGCCCGGCACCATCTTGGGCATCGTCGGGGAAAGCGGCAGCGGCAAGACCACGCTCGCGCGCATCGCCGCCGCGCTCGACCGTCCGACTTCCGGAAAAGTGTATCTTGCCGGCGAAGACATCCTCGCCTTGACGCCTCGCGAACTCGTTCGCCGTCGGGCCCGGTTCCAGATGGTGTTCCAGGACCCCCAAGGCTCGCTGAACCCGCGCCGCCGGATCGGCTGGTCAGTCGCCGAGCCGCTCGATCTTCTGCGCCCCCGTCTTGACCGGCCGGAGCGCGAAGCGCGGGTCGCGCAAATGCTGGAAGCGGTCGGCCTTCGCCCGGCCGATGCCGCCCGCGCCCCGCACGAGTTCTCCGGCGGCCAGCGCCAGCGCATCGCGGTCGCCCGCGCGCTCGTCACACAGCCGGACCTCGTGATCGCCGACGAAGCCGTCTCGGCGCTCGACCTTTCCGTTCAGGCGCAGATCCTGAACCTCGTCCTCGACCTGCGCGAGCGCTTCGGCACGGCCTTCCTCTTCATCACCCACAATCTTTCGGTGGTGGATGCGATCTGCGACCGCGTGGGGGTCATGTATCAGGGCCGGATCGTGGAAAGCGGCGGGGCGGACGCTGTCTTCCGGCACCCGTTGCATCCCTATACGCGCCTGCTTCTCGATGCCGAGCCTTCGTTGGACAAACCGGTGAAGAAGCGGCGACGTGTTTCCCTGCCCTTCCCCGACGAGCCGGTGGACTGGGCGGGGTGCGCCTTCCGTTCCCGGTGCCCGCTTGCCACGGAACGCTGTCGCCGCGAAACGCCAGTCTTGAGAGCGCTCGGGGATGGCGGACGCTTGGCGGCTTGTCACCATGCTGAAGCGATGTAGCCCACCCATCGCGACGACGTTGAAGCGCCCACGCCAGCCAATGCGATCATTTCTGTCGACACAATGAATGCAAGATGGCAGGATGATTCTCGTTCATTCCCTCTCGCGGTGCGAGCACGGGCGGCTGACATAACTTTCCCGAGGATTTCGCAATGAAGGCTTCCATCTTTTCCGGCGTCGTCCCCGCGCTGATGACACCTTGCCTTCCCGACCGGACGCCGGATTACGAGACCTTGGTGCGAACGGGCCGCGAACTGATCGCCGCCGGCATGTCCGCCGTGGTTTATTGCGGCTCGATGGGAGATTGGCCTCTCCTCACCGACGCGCAGCGCATGGAAGGCGTGAAGCGCCTGGCGGAAGCCGGCATCCCGGTGATCGTCGGCACCGGCGCGGTGAACACCGCCTCGGCCGTCGCCCACGCCGCCCATGCGGCGAAAGTCGGCGCCAGGGGCCTGATGGTGATCCCGCGCGTTCTGTCGCGCGGCTCCTCGGCGCAGGCGCAGCGGGCGCATTTCAAGGCGGTTCTGTCTGCCGCGCCCGATCTGCCGGCCGTGATCTACAACAGCCCTTATTACGGCTTCGCCACCCGTGCCGATCTGTTCTTCGCGCTGCGCGCCGAACATCCGAACCTCGTTGGCTTCAAGGAGTTCGGCGGCCCGGCCGATCTTCGCTATGCGGCCGAAAACATCACGAGCCGCGACGACGACGTAACGCTGATGGTCGGCGTCGACACGGCCGTCTTCCACGGCTTCGTGAATTGCGGGGCGACCGGCGCGATCACTGGCATCGGCAATGTTCTGCCGCGCGAAGTGCTGCATCTCTGCACCCTGTCTGCCGCGGCGGCGGAGGGCGATGCGCTGGCGCGTCGGCGGGCGCTGGAACTCGAAGCCGCCCTCGCCGTCCTGTCGTCCTTCGACGAAGGGGCCGATCTCGTTCTCTTCTACAAGCACATGATGGTGCTGAAGGGACATGCCGAGTACCGCCTCCATTTCAACGAGACGGATGCGCTCTCGGACAGCCAGCGCGGTTATGCGGAAGCGCAGTTGAAGCTTTTCGACGCATGGTACGGCGAATGGAGCCAGGAACTGGCCGAGGCAGCCCCGAAGCTCGCGGCCGCCTGAAACTTCCGAGGCGCCGCGTCAGGTCGCGGCGCCGTTTTCCAGAAGGCGGTCCAGAAGCGCGATCTCGGCGGAAACAAGGGCGATGCCCTCTGCCTTCGATCGCGCTCTTGCCATGAAGCGCCGCTGTGAGGGCAGCCGCGCGCCCTGCCCGAGGATCGCGTCGAACAGACTTTCCGCCCGTGCGAAGGGATCGCCGGCGCGGTTTCCGGCGAAGATTTTTGGCGAGAAGGCGAGGATCAACTCGCCGTGCATCGGGGCGAGCGTCGTGGTGCCTAGCTTGTCCAAAGCTTCCCGGCTCGTCAGGTCGCCGATCATGATGCCCGCCAGAAGCTCGATCATCGTGCCGATGGCCGAACCCTTATGGCCGCCGAAGGGCAGCATCGCGCCGCCGAGCGCCTTTTCCGGATCGATTGTCGGCTGCCCGTCCACGTCCACCGCCCAACCTTCGGGGAGCCGCTCGCCGGCCCGGCGTTTCAGCTCGATCTCGCCGCGCGCGGCCACCGAGGTTGCGAAATCGAAGACGTAAGGATCGCCGGCTCCGCGCGGCCAGCCGAAGGCGATCGGGTTGGTGCCGAGAAGCGCCCGGTTGCCGCCCGCCGGCGCGACCGTGGAATAGCTCGGGCACATGGCGAGGCCCGCGAGCCCCTGCCCCGTCAAGGCTTCGACTTCCGGCCAGAGAGCCGAGAAATGGGTGCAGTCGTTGATAACGAGAGCGGCAAGGCCGAGCCGCCGCGCGCGCTCCGCCAGAGCCGGGAGACCGAGCGCGAAGGCCGGCGGCGAGAAGCCTTGCTGAGCGTCGACGCGCACGATGGCCGTCCCGTCGTCGGCCATGAGTTCCGGCACGGCGTTCGGATTTACCTTGCCCGCCGCCACCGTTCGCAGGACGCCTTCGATCCGGTAGATGCCGTGAGACTTCGCCCCGTCCCGCTCACCCGCCGTGACGACCCGCGCCACCGCGCCCGCCTGGACCGCGTTCAACCCCGCCTTCGCTAGGATCGCCTCCACCCGCGCGGTGAGTTCATCGACGGTGAAGAAAGTCGTGTCGCCCATCTGTCAATGGCCTTCCGATCCTGGCGTGATCTTCAATTCATAAGACGGGTCGAGACGGATGGAAACCGCCGTACCCGCCTGGCACTGGGATGATATCGTCGTCAGCTCGTCGCTCGCAGGGCAGCCCGGCCCGTTCCACAAACCACCCGGCTGTGTCCACTGCCATCGGGCTACCTTCAATGTGGTTGTCAGCGGACAACCGGTGCAGCGAGATGATCCGGCTTCATCCGATGCTGTTTTCGGTGAGCATCATTGCGTCGACTTTCTCGATCTGAGTTTCGCGCGGACAGGGTTCGAGCCGATGTCCCCGGCAGGCTTACCGAGCCGTTGTCGTCATAGACGCGGCCGACCTATCTATGCTGCGATCGAGGGTCGCTGCTGCGACGAACGGCCGAACGATGAGAGTGGAAACGCGTGATGAGCGATGACGGCGAACAACTGCCGCCCAAAACCAAGCTCACGACCACGAAGGAGCGTTGGGCCGGCGAAGGGCGATTTCTGACGGGACGCGGCGCGGCGCGAGAAAGCGAACGCCTGCCGCCCGGCCAGCATCTGGTGCGCGATTGGCCGGTGCTCGATCTTGGCCTGAAACCCGATCTGTCGCCGCAGACGTGGCGGCTTCGAATGGACGGCGCGGTGGAGACTCCGTTGAGCTGGAGCCACGCCGATCTCATGGCTCAGCCGCAAACGGAATCGGTGTCCGATATCCACTGCGTGACGACATGGTCGCGATACGACAATCGCTGGAACGGCGTTGCGACATCCGATCTTATCGCGCAGTTGCAGCTATGGCCGGGCGCGCGCTTCGTGCGTCTTCATTCCTATGACGGCTATACCACCAATCTGGACCTAGAAGACTTTCTGGCAGAGGGCGCGATGCTGGTCCATTCCTGGGAAGGCCGGCCGCTGACCCTCGACCATGGCGGGCCGGTGCGTCTCGTGGTGCCGCATCTTTATTTTTGGAAAAGCGCCAAGTGGCTGAAGCGCATCGAGTTCGCAGTGGCGGACAAGCCGGGCTTCTGGGAAGTGCGCGGCTACCACAATCGCGGTGACCCCTGGGGCGAAGAACGCTACGACGAGTGATCGCGCGCGTCCGTCATGCGACCAGAAAGCCCTTCGGCCCCTCGCATGGAAGCCTTTCCCGGAGCTTGGGGCCCCGAGCAACGCTTTATTGACCCATCTTGCGACTCGTTGCGAATCGTGACCATTATGCCAGACGGAAACAAGGCGTCTGACGCTCTAATTCCGTCTGAAAGATGGAAGTCATGTCCGCCTTGAAAGCCGTCGCGCCCAACCATCCGCCTTCCGCCGCCGACCGCATCGCGCGGCATGCGGAGATTCTGTCGTCGCAACTGCGCTCCATGCGCGATGCCATGTTTCCACCGACTGCGCAAAAGACGCTGCGCAGTTTTTCGTCCGGCGAAGTCGCCCGGTTCGTCGGCGTCTCAGACGGCTATCTTCGTCAGCTTTCGCTGGACGGGCTCGGGCCTGTCCCGGCTTTGTCGGGCGGTGGCCGGCGGTCCTACAGCCTCGAACAGGTCAACGAACTGCGCCGCTTTCTGTCCGGTCACCGCCCGAAGGAAGCTTTGTCGTTTCTGCCGCGCCGGCGCGAGCACGAGAAGCTGCAGGTCATCGCGGTCGCCAACTTCAAGGGCGGCTCGGCGAAGACGACTTCCTCGCTTTATCTCGCGCAATATCTGGCGCTGCACGGTTATCGCGTTCTGGCCGTCGATCTCGACCCGCAGGCGTCTTTGTCGGCGATGTTCGGACACCAGCCGGAATTCGACATCGGCGAGAACGAGACGCTTTACGGGGCGATCCGCTACGACGGCGACCGCAGGTCGATGCGTGAAGTGATCCGCCCGACCTATTTCGACGGCATCGATCTCGTGCCCGGCAATCTGGAACTGATGGAGTTCGAGCACGAAACGCCACGTGCCATGATGCAGGGCGGGCGGGGGAAGGACGTCTTTTTCCGCCGCGTCGCCGGTGCCATTGCGGAGGTCGAGGCCGATTACGACGTGGTGGTGGTGGACTGCCCGCCGCAACTCGGCTTCCTGACCGTCGGCGCGCTGAATGCTGCGACGGCGATGCTGGTGACGATCCACCCGCAGATGGTGGATGTGGCGTCGATGAGCCAGTTCCTCCTGATGACCGCCGACCTGATGTCGGTGATCGAGGATGCGGGCGGGCGGCTCGATCTCGATTTCGTGCGCTATGTCGTGACGCGCCATGATCCGAACGATGTTCCCGAAGCGCAGATCGTCGCGCTTCTGCGCGGGCTCTTCGCCGATGACGTCTTGGCGGCGACCGCCTGGAAATCCACCGCCATTGCCAATGCCGGTCTCACCAAGCAGTCGCTTTACGAACTCGATCGCGGGGCCGTTGGACGCTCCGCCTATGATCGCGCCCTCGACAGCATGAATGCCGTCAACGGCGAGATCGAGGGGTTGATCGGGAAGGCGTGGGCCCGATGAACAAGAGGTCGAAATCCATCGCCTCGATCTTCGCGACGCGGCCGGAAGAACCGGAGTTGTCGGCTGACAACCCGTCGCGCACGGCGCGCGTGTCGGCGGGTTCGGTGCGCTCGATGAAGGAAAGCTTCTCGCATGTCGAGCGCGAGAACGAGGCGCTGCGCCAGAGCCTCGCGGACGGCGTTCGCATCGTGGAGGTCGATCCGTCGCTGATCGATCCGTCGCCCTTCGCCGACCGTTTTCCGGACGACGAGGATGCCTCCTCCTTCGAGGCGTTGAAGAATTCGATCGCGGAGCGCGGGCAGGAAGTGCCCGTGCTTCTCCGCGTCCACCCCAAAGATCATACGCGTTACCAGACCGCGTTCGGTCACCGGCGGGTGAGGGCGCTTGGGAGCCTGAAGCGCCCGGTGCGCGCGCTGGTGCGCGAACTCGACGACGAGGCTCTGGCCGTGGCGCAGGGTCTGGAGAACTCCGCGCGCCAGGATCTGACCTTCATCGAGCGCGCGGTTTTCGCTAAGCGTCTGGAAGATCGCGGCCAAAGCCGTGTCGTGATTCAGCACGCCTTGACGGTCGACAAGGCCGAAGCATCGAAGCTGATCACTATTGCCAGGGCGATGCCGGACGAGGTGCTGCGCTATGTCGGACGGGCGCCGAAGGTCGGGCGCGGACGCTGGCAGTCGCTGGCGGAAGCGCTGAAGGGGGAGGGCGCCGCGACGCGCGTTTCACGGTTTGTCGCCGAGCCGCCGGCTTCCGGAACTGACTCCGATGCGCGCTTCGCCGCCGTTCTGGAGGCGACGCGCGACACGCGCCCGGCGGCTCCCGTCGAGCGCACGGTTCTTTCCACGTCGGGACGCCGCATCGCTGCCCTCATCTCGATCGGGCGGGATGCGAAACTGACGATCGATCGCGAACTCGGCCCTTCCTTCGCCGATTTCCTCGCGGAGCGCCTACCGGCGCTTTACGAGGATTTCGTCGCGCGGGAGGGCGAGCCAGACCGTTCGGGCACCAAGCCCGCGCGGAAGAAGCAACGCAACTAAAGGGATCAACCGGCAAAAGAAAAAGCTCCCGAAACTCTCGTCCCGGAAGCCTTCTCGTCGTCTAGCAACTCGAGAATCGCATTTCCGCGAATCACTGTCAAGCGATGGACGCCGTTCCGGCGAGCGGATTTCTTTGCCCTGAGATGAGGCAAAGACATGGAAACCCATCTATCGGCGACGCCCTTCGGGCGGCGGTCGATGACGCTCGGCATGGTCGCGGCGCAGATGCGCGCCGAGAACTGCCCGCCGAACGCGCGCGTCGGCAAATGGCCGATCTTCCGCGCTATCTGCGAGGCGAAGGAAACGTTCGGTCTCGGTGACCGGGCTCTCGCCGTTCTCAGCGCCCTGATCTCCTTCCTGCCGGGCGACGAGCTTTGCGCCGAGGACGATCTCGTCGTGTTTCCGTCGAACCGGCAATTGTCGCTACGCGCCCATGGCATGGCGCCCGCCACGCTGCGCCGGCACCTCGCCGTGCTGGTGGGAGCCGGCTTGCTGATCCGTCGCGACAGCCCGAACGGAAAGCGCTACGCCCGCAAAGGCGAAGAGGGGGCGATCGAGCGGGCTTTCGGCTTCGATCTGCGGGCCATCCTCGCCCGCGTGGACGAGATCCAGGCGGCGGCCGAAGCGGCCACTCGCGCCCGCCGAGAACTTTTGGCCCTGCGTGAGACCGTAACCATCCTGCGGCGAGAGATCGTCAAGTCGATCGCGGTTGGGGAGACGTCGGGCATTTCTCTCGACTGGATGGGACTACGTTCCCGCTATCTGACGATCGCGGCGGCCATTCCGCGCAACGGCGATCGCGAACGGCTGCGTGTCTCGGCAGATGCCCTCGCGGACCTCGCGACCGAACTGCGCAACATCCTCGAAAATCTCGTGAATTCCTCAGATTCAAGCGCCAATGAGTCTCAAACTGAGCGCCACATACAAGATTCAAAACCCAAACCCTTAAATGAATCTGAACCTCGCCCAGAAAAGAGCGGGGTGCTGGGCGCAGCGCCCGAGCCGCCAAGGCCGCGGCTGACGGAAAAGACCTATCCCCTCGGCATGGTGCTTCAGGCTTGTCCGGATATCGCCGATTACGCGCGGGGCGGCGTGGCGAACTGGCAGGACCTCGCAAGCGCCGCGAAACTGGTGCGGCCGATGCTGGGGATCAGCGCCGATGCCTGGGAAGAAGCCTCGACGGTCATGGGTGAGGGGCAGGCGAGCGTGGTTCTGGCCTGCATCCTTCAGCGCGGCGAGGCGATCGGTTCGGCGGGAGGTTATCTGCGCTGCCTGACGCGAAAAGCACGAGACGGCGAATTCTCGCTCGGGCCGGTGCTGATGGCGCTTCTCGCCAAGCGTCGGCGAAGCGAAGAGGCGAGAATACCGGCATGATGGCTGACCCGACGACGATCGAACGAGATAAGCCGGCGAAGTTCCGTTCAAACGGCCGGAAGGCGACTTGCAAGGTCGAGCGTTTGGAGCGCGTCATAGGCGGCGAGAACGGTCGCGCTCTGCGCCGCGTGGGCAGCGGCGAAACCCGGACCCTGGATCGTTTCATCGGGATATTCGGTGATGAGCGTCATCGGGGGCGCGTATCGATCGTCCTGCGAGATCGAACAAGGGAAGCCGTCGAGAAGCGCGAAGCCGGGCTCGCCGGAATGGGCGCGGTAGAGTGCGAGTTGGGCTTGGTTGAAGGCCATGAGGCCGGGCAGGCGCGAAAGGCGTTGTGTCACCGTCCTCATCAGCGCTTCGGCCGGAGCTTCCCAGCCCATGTGGTAACGCATGATCAGGAAAAAGCCTCTCGGCAATGTCCAGGACCCAAAACCCTGCGGCACGTAGCCGGACAAGGGCCGCGTCCATTCATGCGCCGGGTAGCCGTGAAGATTGACGTGAAGAAGCGTCTGCACGCGCCGTTCCGCATCAGTGCGGATCGCCCTCTCATGCGGATCGTCACCGGCACGGACGTCCAGATCATCACCGAAGGCGGTGTAGCGCGCCGCGTGGTGCATATGGCGCGGATTGTCCTGAGAAAGGCGCAGGTGCAGCGCCTGTCCGTCCGGGTTCTCGGCGGGCGAGACGGTGAAATGCGCGTTCGGCCTCGCCGCCAGCACCTTCGCCGCGCGCAAGGCGCCGACGATGCCGCTCGCCTCGTTCGCATGCTGTCCGCCGGAAATCATGACAGCGCGGTCGGACCCCTCCCGATACCGCGCCCGAACCGTTCGCCCTGCTCTCGACCGGGCTTCGAAGGCGAGGCCGCTGATCTCTTCGAGTTCGCGCGCGACTGCTTGGGCCGACAAGGGACCCGCAGCTTCTTCGGCAGGTCCCGCGTTGCCCGGTGGTTCATCGGTGGAAAGTGGGCGGGTTTCGATGCGAAGGGTCAAGTGGCCGGGGGCAAAGGTAACCTCCGGCACGATCTGGCCGGGGCGCATGTCGCGCGCGTCGCGCGTCAGCCCCCGGCGATGGCCGAAGAGTTCCAGGATCGAAAAGTAAAGGTCCTCGTGCAAGGCTTCCCCAAGGCTCACGCATTCCTCGCCGACGGGAAGGCGCCGCTCGGCGAAGGGCAGGGTGGCGCGAAGGTTCAGTTCGGCGAAGAAGGGTTCAGCGTCTCCCCAGTCATGGGCGGAGACTGCGGCCATCGCTGCCGCGAAAAGCTGCTCGAAATCCGTTTCCAGCCGCTCGCCCCCGCTTGTTGCATCGACGCGGAGCCAGCCTGTCGGGGAAAGCAGCACCGTGCCATATGGGTCGACATGCGTGCGGTTCGGCGCAAGAATGCGTGTCCGGCTTTCGTGCCCGTTCCGCCATCGAAGATGGACGTCGTAGGCAAGGTCGAGCGTCTCGTTCGCCTCGAAGATCAATCGAGCGTTTCCGATGAGCGCCGCCAGCGGATAGGCTTCGAGACGAAAGCGGTTCGGCGCGGCGGCCGGATGCACCGGATAGCGAAGGACGATCTGGTCGAGGCCCTCGCGCTCCACCTCCTCGAGGAAGAAGTGGAGGAGCGGCTTATAGGCGGAGCGGATGCGGGCCTTAACCCCGACGCACGCCAAGCGTGCTTCCGCCGCGCGGCGGGTGGGGGCGTCGTCGAAAGTCCAGGCTTGGAGTTTCGAGCCGTCCGCGTCCTGTGTTTCGAAACGGTCGAGAAGCGTCTCGATCGTTCGGGGGAAGGTCGTATCCAGAAGAAGCGTCATCGCGGTTCAAATTGGCGACACGATGCGACGGTCGCATCGATAGCTTGTCAACGAAGACTGCGGAGAGGGGATGGCTAACGGGCCGCGGCCGCTTCGTCCCGCAAGGTTCCGCCGGCATGGCGCGGGGGTAGGCGGTCGCCT
Source organism: Aureimonas psammosilenae (assembly GCF_009176975.1). Classification (GTDB taxonomy): domain Bacteria; phylum Pseudomonadota; class Alphaproteobacteria; order Rhizobiales; family Rhizobiaceae; genus Plantimonas; species Plantimonas psammosilenae. The sequence continues at coordinate 72,508 of NZ_WEZG01000008.1, read as the reverse complement.
TCCCCGAACAGGCGATGGCGCAGGGTGCCCGTACGGTAAGCGGCCTTGTAGAGGCCGCGTTCCTGAAGGGCCGGCACCACGAAGCGCACGAAATCGTGCCAGCATTCGGGCGTCACCGTGCGGGTGAGGTTGAAGCCGTCGATCTCGCCTTCCTCGGCCCAGCGCCCGAGTTCGGCGGCGACCGTTTTGCCCGACCCGACCACCAGCGGATAACGGCTGTCGAGCCTGGAGGCTTCGAGAAGCTGACGCCTGGTCAGGCCCTTCTGGCGCGCCGCCGCCGTTGTCGACTGGATCGCGTTGGTCGGGCCATAGGAAATCTCGTCGTCGAGCCCGTAGCGCGAAAAGTCGATGCCGCTCCCCGCCGCGAAATGGGCGAGCGCGGCTTCCGGACTGGCATGGGTGACGTAATCGGCAAGCCGATCCTGGGCGTCTTCATCCGTTTGCCCGGTGACGACGCTCATCCCGACGAGGATGCGGATATCGTCCGGGCGACGCCCGGCGGCCACCACCGCCTCGCGCAACTGGCGGGAGGTGCGGCGCGCGGCTTCCGGGTCCGATGCGCCGATGAACACGCATTCGGCATGGCGGGCGGCGAAACGCTGGCCCCGGCCCGAGGTGCCGGCCTGGAAGATCACCGGCGTTCGTTGCGGGGAGGGCTCGGAAAGGTGGAAGCCGTGGCTTTGATAGAAGGGGCCGTCGTGCCGGATTTCGTGGATTTTCGACGGGTCGGCATAAAGGCGGGCGGGTTTGTCGCGCTTCACCGCCCCGTCTTCCCAACTCGTTTCCCAAAGCTTGTAGAGAAGTTCGAGGTAATCGTCGGCCCGGTCGTAGCGCTCGTCATGTTCGCGCATCGCGTCGCGCCCCACCGCGCGGGCGGCGCTGTCGAGATAGCCGGTCACGACGTTCCAGCCGATCCGGCCCTCCGTCAGGTGATCGAGCGTCGAGAAGCGGCGGGCGAAGGTATAGGGATGCTCGACGGCGGTGTTCACCGTGACGCCGAAGCCGAGCCCCTCCGTCACCGCCGCCATGGCCGGCACGAGAAGGGTCGGGTCGTTCACCGGAAGCTGGATGGCTTCGCGCGCGGTGAGATCGATCGATCCGCCATAGACATCGTAGACCCCGACGATGTCGGCGATGAACATCGCGTCGAACAGTCCTCCCTCCAGAACCTTCGCCAGATCCGTCCAGTGGGAGAGTTTGGCGTAATCCACCGAGCGGTCGCGCGGATGCGTCCAAAGCCCATGATTGATGTGGCCGACGCAGTTCATGCTGAAGGCGTTGAGAATAAGTTCCTTGCGCGCGCTCAATGGATCGCTTTCTCGAATGGCGCCGTGGCCGGGCGGGCGCTCGCCGGTGCGAGGATATCGGTCGACGGGGCGATATTTCCACCGGGGATCGCGCGGGGTTCGACGGCCGATGGCACGGACATTCGTTTCGATACAGCCTCGGTCGAGGGGTGGATCGACGCCGACGATCACCGTCGGGCGACCGATCGACGAATATCCTGGGGGCGACGTCGAGGCGGCGGTGCGCGATATCCGCCGCGAGCGCTTCGTGAACGGTCTGACCAAACGGTAGGATCAAACCCGCGCGAGGCGTTCGAGAATGAGACCTTCCTGCTCGGCCTTGATGGCGGCCACTTCCATCGAGGCCGTGGTGAAGTCGGCGGCCGCCCGGCGCGTCGGTGCGGTGCCGGGAAGGCCGGCCTTCGCGCCGATATGCTTCTCGAAGGGGAGGGACCGGAATAGCGCCGGGTCGGCCGACACGTCGAAAAGCGGGCGGTAGCCGAGCGACAGATACAGCGCGACGGCTTCGGGCTGGCGAAAACCGGTGGTGAGATAAGCGCGGGTGTATCCAAGGGCTGCCGCGCTTTCTTCCAGCGCTGCGACCACGCGGCGGGCAAGGCCCTGTCGCCGCAGATCTGCATGGGTCCAGATGCGCTTCAGCTCGGCGGTGTCGTCGTCATGACTCATGAAGGCCCCGCCGCCGATCGTTTCGCCGTTTCGTTGGAGAAGCAGGAAGTCGCCGAGCGGTGGCACGAAGGCTGCCGCCGGGTAGCGCTCGATCTCGGATCGTGCTCCGCCCGGCCGATCAATGCCGTAGCGGCGCGCGGACTCGGCGACGAGCCCTTCGATCAGGGCTTCAGCTTCGACGGCGAGCGGCGAGGAACGAAGAAGACGGTCGGCCATCCCGCGTTTCCCGTCAGGCCGCGGCTCGGCGCGGAACGGCGGCGATCAGCTCGATGGAGCGCAGTCGGTCTGCCCGGTCGGCGATCGGGGAGTCGAGCACGAACTCGGTGACGCCGTGCCGGCGGGCGAGGCCCCCAAGCGCGGCATGGATATCGTCGGGCGTGCCGGCCAGAACCTCGGGCCGGCGTTCCTCGACCTTGATCGGGCGGACGCCGAGTTGGCGCGCATATTCCTCGGCGGCGTCGAGGCTGCCGAGATTCACCGCCTGCCCACCCGGCAGATGGAGCTTGAACACCTTGTAGTCCGCCGCCGCGCGGGCTTCCTCGCGCGTCGGCGCGGCGATGGCGGTGACGGCCAGGATCGGTTGAGGGCCGGCGATGCGCGCGGCGGCAAGGCTGCGTTCGATGGCGTTCGCGTCGCCGTCGTGGTGCCCGGCATGGACGAAGCCCCAGCCGAGTTCGGCGGCAAGGGCGGCGCTCGCTTCGCTCGCGCCGAGCAGAAAGCGCTCGGGAAGAACGGCGGCGCGGGGAAGGGCCTCGGCGCCCGCCAAGGGATGGCCTTCCGGGGCGGCGGCGGAAAGAAGAAGGTCGAGATCGCGCAGCTTGGCGTCGAAGGAATGTCGGGGTGTCGCAAGCTCGGCCTGCAGCGCCTTCGTGCCGAGTGGCAGCCCGCCGGGCGCCTTGCCGATGCCGAGATCGACGCGCCCCGGCGCGAGCGCCGACAGGACGCCGAAGAGTTCCGCCACCTTGAAGGGGCTGTAGTGCTGGAGAAGCACGCCGCCGGTGCCGATGCGGATGCGCCGGGTGCGGGCGAGGAGATGGCTGGCCAGAACTTCCGGGGCGGCGCTTGCCAGGGCATTCGTGCCGTGATGCTCGGCCACCCAGAAGCGATGGTAGCCGAGGCTGTCGGCGAGTTCGGCATAGGCAAGGCTCGTCGCCAGGGCCTCGCCGGCGCTCGTGCTGGGCGCGATCGGGCTCTTGTCGAGGATGCTGAGGCGATAGGTCATGGCCGACCCTCCCGGTTTTGCGCCTCGTGAAAGGCCGACATCGCTTGGCCCGGCACGAACCGCGCACCGGGCGCGGTCGATCTTATGCAAGCATCGCCGGGATCAGGAAGAATAATATATCAAAATAATGGACTAAAAAGCAAAATGCCGCCCCTCGATGGTTATGTAACCTCAAGTAACATTTTGATGCTTAGATTGTCGTCGCTTTGCTGAAGGGAATGGAGGCGCGGACGTGGCCGTCTACATCGTGACGTGGAATATGCATAAGGAGCGACCGAACTACCTGGGCGCGCGGGATGCGTTCCTGCGGCTTCTCGGCCGGTACGACAACATCGCGGACGGCGGGCTGGAAACCGTGCGCTGGATCTCGACCACTCAGACCGTCGATCAGGTCAGCGCGGTCCTGCAGCAGCGGCTCGACGGCAACGACCGCCTGTATGTCGCGGTCTTGAGCGCCGGGCACCATTACGGATGGCTGAACCATTCCGTCTGGGAATGGCTGAAGACGCACCAATGATCGTCATGCGACAGGCGTAGCGCACGAGGCGGCCGTGACGCTTTCCGAGATTCCGCAGGCGTAATTTCGCCTGCGCCCGGTACGGCGATGCCGGTTACGTTTTCCTCATTCCGGAAGGTGTAGGGTCCTCTGAATACGGGGGTTGTTCATGCCCAACAGCATCAGCCAGACCTACCGAAAGGTCGTCACGAGGGTCACGTTGCCGATCATGGGCATCGTGGGGTTGATGATCTGCGCGGTGATCGCCATGGCCATTTTCGTCGCGCATCGGCAAACCGAGGACGCGCTGGAGCGTCAACGCGAGCTGGCGCGCGGCATGATCGACATCCGCCTGGCCGAGCTGTCCAAGATCGTCGACGATTACGCGCACTGGGACGACGCGCTGAACAATCTCGCGATCCGTCCCGATCCCGCATGGGCCGACGACAATATCGGACCGACGATGCAGGCCCGCTACGGTGTCGACACGACATTCGTCATCGATCCGGCAGGGCGAACCACATACGGCATGACGAACGGGGCGAGGTCCATCCAGCCGGCTGACCGTATCATGTCCTCCGGCTTCGACGGGATATTGCTGAAGCGTGCGTCCGGCGGACCCGATGCCGTCGTGTCCGGTCTCGTTCTCGCCAACGGCCGTCCCGCTCTCGTCGCGGTCGCCCCGCTGCGATCATACGATAATCCGGTCGACGAAACGCGTGACCGGCGCAGCATCCTGGCTTTCGTCGATCTTCTCGACGACGAGCAACTGAACCACCTCTCCGGCATCTACCGCCTGCCCGATCTTCACATCGAGAGCGGCGGGACGGACCTACCTGCATCCGTCGTGGTCACGACCTCGGACGGCAAGGTCCCTGTCCGATTGGCCTGGACCGGCGACGATCCGGGCGGGCGTCTCCTGTCTAAGCTTCTGCCGCCGCTGCTGGTCCTTCTCGCCGCCTTCGCGGGCTTGATCTGCTTCGTTCTTCGCCAAGCGACGCTTCTTCTCAAGGATCTCCGCCGAACGGAAGAGCGGGCTTCGCGAGACCCTTTGACGAGCCTCCTGAACCGATCTGTCCTGATGCGGCATCTGGATGCGATGACGAGGACCGATGGAAAGGTCGAGCCGCACAGTCTTTTGTATCTCGATCTCGACGGTTTCAAAGCGGTCAACGACACGTTCGGGCATGAGGTTGGCGACGCGGTTCTTTGCGAGGCGACGCGCCGCATCGGTGCCGCGCTGCCGAAGAACGCCACCGCTTATCGGCTCGGCGGCGACGAGTTCGCCGTTCTCATGTTCTGCGACAACGATATCCCCGCGATCCGCAGCGCGGGCGCTCGGATCATTGTTGCGTTGAGCACGCCGATGGTGATCGGGGATCATCTTGTCCGCGTCGGAGCGACCATCGGCATCGCGATCGCCCCTCAGGACGGCGCCTCGCCGGTCGAGCTCATCCGCCATGCGGACGAAGCGCTCTATATCGGCAAGCGCGAAAGAAAGGGATCCGTGAGGTTCTACATGGGCAGCGTCGCCGACGATCGAAGCGGCATGGTCGCGACGAAGAACTGAGGTCGTCCGAGAGGCGTGACGGGAAGGGGCCTATGGTTCCGGAGCGGCTCCCGCACCTATCTGATGATCAAGCCGCGCTCGCGCGCCGTGGTCAGCGCCACGACCACGATGATGAAGATCCCGTAGACGAGGCTTTGCGCTTCGGCGCTGAAGCGCAGAGCCTGGATGGCGACGGGCACGAAGGCGACGGTGAGGGCGCCGAAGACGACGTTGATCGGGTTGGTTTGCCCGCCCGAGATCGAGGTTCCTCCCACCAGCGCCGCGGCGATGCCGGGCAGAAGAAGGGCGCTGCCGAGACCGCTCGCGGAGGCCGATCCCGCCTGCGCCAGGATCGCGATCCCGGCCAGACCCCCGGTGAAGCCTGAAATGGCGAAGGCGAGGATCTTCACTCGGCGGTTGGGCACGGCCGAAAGGATCGCGCCGATCTCGTTCTTGCCGATCGCGGTCATGTTCTGCCCAACCCGCGTGAGGCGCAGAAGAAGCCAGTAGAAAAGCGCGACCCCGACCCCGAGCCAGAAGGTCAGCGGCACGTTCAGCCATTGGACCTCGTAGAAGAACGTCACGAGCTCGCGGTTCTCGTCGACATAGATGGTGTTCGCGCCGCTGATCACGAGAACCGCCGTTTGCAGGATGCCGAGCGTTCCGAGCGTCAGAGCGAAGGAGGGCACCTGGGCATAGGCGACCACCGCGCCGTTGACGGCCCCGATCACCGTGACGAGGAAGAGCACGAGAAGAAGCGAGCCGACCCCGAGCGAAGACAAGGTGAGCGCGATCAGGATGGAGCTGAGAAGGCCGATCGCGGCGTTCGTCAGATCGATCGACCCGATATTGAGGATCATGGCTTGGCCGAGCGCGACGAGGAGGATCGGCGCGGCGGTGGCCGTGACGATCGAGATGCCGAAGGGCCCGAGATAGGAGGGGTTCAGGATCGACACCGCCAGAAGCATCGCCGCGAAGACGCAGACGGGGGCCAGGAGATGCCAGGACGCGTGGCGGCGAAGCCGGTCCAACGGCCGCTCGCCAGGGGAAGCGGCGAGGGCGGCGGTGGCGCTTGCGGGGGAGGTCGCGTTCCGGTGGGTCATACCATCTCCGCCACGATCGTTTGGAGCGACAGGTCGCTTCGCTGGGTGAGGTCGTGGCGGGCCGAAACCTCGCCGTCGCGAAGGACGACGATCTCGCTCGCCATTTCGAGAGCTTCCTCGATCGTGTCGGGAACGAGGATCACGGCGGCGCCGGCATCGCAGGCTCGGTGGATTTCCGCGTTCACGGCCTGCGCGGCGCCGACATCGAGCCCGCGCAACGGGTGGTCGAGGATCAGGACCTTCAAGGCGGCCGCGTTCAGCCACTTCGCCATCACCACCTTCTGCTGGTTCCCGCCGGAAAACTGGATCAGGGGCTTGGCGATGTCGTTCGGCCGCACGTCGAGCCGGTCGAACCAGCCCTGCGCGACCTCGTTCATGCGGCCGGGTCGCAGAAACGGGCCGGATGCGCCTTCGCCCGGATGGACGATGGCGATGTTGCGGGCGGCCGAGTAGCCGCCGATCATGCCCTCGGTCTTGCGCTCGGCGGGCACATAGGCGAGGCCCGCCGCGACGGCGCGGCGGATCGACCAGTGCGAAACGGGCCGACCGTCGATCTCGATCGAGCCCGCGTCGAAGCGCTCGGCGCCGAAGATGGTGCGCGCGACCTCGCCGCTTCCCGATCCGTTGGAGCCGACGAGAGCTGTGACCTGCCCTTTCCGCGCGGTGAAGGACACGTCGCGGAAATGCCCGTGGCGGGTGAGGCCGCGAACCACGAGCACGGGCTCGGCCTCGTCCAGCGAGGCGGCCTTCGCGCCCTTGCGGGCCTCGGCCGCATTTTCCACCATCGCGTCGAAGAGCTGCTGCTTGCTCGTGTCGGCGGTCTTCCGGTCGCTGACGAGCCGCCCGCTGCGCATGACGATGACGCGGTCGCAGATGCGCATGATCTCGTCGAGGCGGTGCGATACGAAGATGACGCTGGCGAATTCCTTCAGCTTGCGGATCTCGCGCTCCAGAACGGCGGCCTCGGCTTCTTCCAGAACGGCGGTCGGCTCGTCGAGGATGATCAGCGGCGTTTGGCTTGTCGCCCGGTCGACGCACACGGCGCGGGCGATCTCCACCATCTGGCGGTCCACGAAGGACAGGTCGCCGACGCGCGCGGTCGGGTCGAGGCGCACCCCGATCTTGCCGAGCACGTCGGCCGCTTCCCGGTTCAGGCGGCGCCAGTTCTGGATGCCGAGGCGGCTCAGGATGTCGGTCTTGCGGCTTTGCCGCCCGATATTCTCGGCCACCGTCAGGTTGGTGAAGAGCGATTGTTCCTGATGCACGACGCCGACGCCCGCACGCTGCGCGTCGTAGGGGCCGCGAAAATTGGCCTTCCTGCCGTTGATCTCCATGGTCCCGGTGTCGGGCTGCTCGATGCCCGCCAGGATCTTCAGAAGCGTCGACTTGCCGGCCCCGTTCTCGCCGACGAGGCCGACGACCTCGCCGCGCTGGATCGTCAGCGAGATCGAATCGACGGCCTTGACCTTGCCGAAGGTGCGGCCGACGCCCGACAGGGTCAGAACGGGCGGATGGGAGACGGCGCTCATTTTTCCACCTTCAAACGGCTGCGGTCCGGCCAGGCGACGGCGACGATGGCGATCAGCAGGATCGCGCCGAAGACACCCGACTGATAGTTCGGGTCGACGCCCGCAAGGACGAGCCCGTTGTTGAGGATGATCAGCAGCATGACGCCGAGCGCGGACTGCAGAACGCCGCCCTCGCCGCCTTTCAGGGCCGTGCCGCCGATCACGGCGGCCGGGATCACGGTGAAAAGCTGGCTGGAGCCGATATCGGGCGAGCCGGAGCCGAGCTGCATGGTGGCGAGGATGCCGGCGAGGCCGCTGAGGCCCCCGGCGATCGTGAAGGCGGCGATCTTGATCCGGTCCACCGCCATGCCGCCCGAGCGCGCGATCGTCTCGTTGTTGCCGATCGCCAGGATGCCGCGCCCGAGATAGGTGTAGCGCACGACGAGCGTGCCGATGACGACGGTCGCGAAGGCCAGCCAGAAGGCGTTCGGTAACCCGAGCGTCGGCGTGATGGGCCAACGCGCCAGTCCCTCGTCGGTCAGGCTCGGCAGAAGGCTGTTGCCGTAAAGAAGGATGGCGATGCCGAGCCCGACATACCAGGTGCCGAGCGTCACCACGAAGGAGGGCACCTTCAGCTTGGCGTAGATCAACCCCGTCAGGAGCCCGATGGCGAGACCGAGGCCGAGCGCCAGAACCCACGACCAGCCCGCCATGTCGAGATCGAGCCGGGTGTTGGGCGACAGAAGAATCCAGGCCATGCCGGAAGCGCCCATGACGCCCTGAACCGACAGGTCGATGGAGCCCATCTGAATGACGAGCGTCGTGCCGACCACGATGATCAGCGGGACGGACGCCTGGTAAAGGACGTTCTGCAGGTTCTCGATGCTGGAAAAGCGCGGGTTCAGAAACGAGAACGCCACGACAAGCACGAGAAGCGAAAGAAGAAGACCGCCCGACGCCTTCCAGCGCGCCGACAAGGCCGAGCGCGCCGCGCCCGCATGGCCGGGACCATGTTTAGGCATGAGGTTGGTGTCGCCATGCGCGAAGGACATGTCGTCTCCTTGCCGACGAAACGGCGGTTGGGAGCGGTCGGGACGGTTCGGAACGGAAGGGGCGGGCGGCTGTCACTCGCCGCCCCCTCCTTCAGGCATTCGCCCTTAGGACTTGGGCATGACTTCGGGAGCGCCGCCGACCAGCGGCATGGGCTCGGTGTTCCAGGGACCGTTCTGAACCAGCCGGTCCACGAACTTCGCCGGCGCGTCGGCACTGTCGTACTGGAGATAGTCCTGGTAGTTGTCGGTCTTCACGCAGCTCAGCTTGAACAGGCTTTCGCGCTTTTCGGGCGGAAGCGTGGAGGGCTTCACCTCGCCGGTCGCCGCCAGATAGGCCGTGTAGAGACCGACCGCCGAGGCCATGTAGCCGCGATGGAAGGTTTCGCCGACGATGGCCTTGTTGCCGCGACCCGATTTGATGTCCTCGAGCGTCTTCGGATAAAGCCCGTCGGAAGCGAACTTCACCTTGTCGAGAAGCCCGGCATTCTCGAAGGACTGCATCGCGCCGATCTGCATCGCGTCGTCGGCGCTCCACACGCCGTTGATGTCGCTGCCGTATTTGACGATGAGGTCCTGCGCGTTGCGCGCGGCAATCTGCGGGTCCCAGTTCGAGGGCCGCGCGTCCAGGATCTTGATGTCGGGATATTTCTCCGCGATCTCGGCGCGGAAGCCGGCCACGCGGGTCTGGCTGGTGGTGGAGTCCTGGACGCCGGGCAGAAGAACGACGTTGCCCTTGCCCCCGAGCGCTTCGCCGATGGCCTGCGCGCCGCAGCGGCCGGATTCGACGCCTGGGATCTTCTGGAAGGCGACGAAGTTGTCGCCGACATTCTGCGGCTTGTAGCCGTCCGGCTTGTTCCACCAGATCGACACGTAGCCGCCCGCGCGCTTCACCGCGTCGACGATGGTCGGCGCATCGGAACTGGCGACGGTGTTGACGAACATGATCGGCTTCTTGCCGCTCGCCAGGATCGCCAGGATGTTCGAGATGCCGGTCTGGGAGGAATTGTTGGAGTTCACGATCTCCAGCGGAATGCCGAGCTTGGCGGACAGGGCCTTGGCGCCCTCGATATTGGAGATCATGTAGGGGTTGGTCGTGTTGATGACCGACACCACCATGACCATGTCTTCCTTGGCGATGCCTTGGGCATCGGCACCGGCCGACAGTCCGAGAACTGCGCCGAGGCCGAGCGCGGTCGCGGCGAAGGCGCCGAGGAACCGGGTCTTGGCGCGACGGCGGCCGAAATTCTTCGAATTCAATTCGGGCATGAAATCCTCCTCTGGTTTTTCTTTGTGTCAGCTTCGAAGGTCGCGGAAGAACGTGCGCACGTCGTCCACGAAGAGGTCCGGCACCTCGAGCGGCGCGAAATGTCCGCCACGGTCGTGGATGCGGTACTGCGCGAGGTTGAAGTATTTCTCGGTCCAGGTCCGCGGGGGCTTGTAGATCTCGCCCGGAAAGATCGAGACGGCGGTGGGGACGCCAACGACCGGGAAGCGGTCGTGGCTCGGCGTCCAGGGATTGCCCCGGCATTCCCAGTAGTAGCGCGATGAAGTTCCGCCCGTATTGGTCAGGAAGTAGACGGCGGCGGTGGTGACGAGGTCTTCCTTCGGCCACACGCGCTCGAAAGCCTCGGTTCCGACCCCGCGCTCGGCCAGGCCCCAGAAGTACCGTTTCTCGGTGATCCAGGCGAGCTGGCCGGCGGGCGAGTCGGCCACCAGCGAGGCGAGCGTCTGCGGTTTGGTGAGTTGCATCTCGCCATAGCCGCTTTCGCGCTCCACGAAGAGCTTGCCGCGCTCGAACCAGCCGGCTTCCTCGGCCGTGTATTCGGTCGCCGCCGGAAGCCCGAGGAGCGGGTCGTAGCGGATGCCCTCCGGCTGGTCCGGGTGGGCGGGCAGGTAATGGCTCATCTGCGCGGGAAAGTGCGTGTAAACGCCGATCACGTCGCGCTCGTATTTGTGGCCGTGCTGCTGGGCGATCAGCGCGCCCCAGTCGCCGCCGGCGGTGGCGTAGCGCTCGTAGCCGAGAACGTCCCGCATCAGCGTGTTCTCGAGATCGGCCGTGCGCCAGAAGTTCCAGCCCGTTTGCGTGAGGGGCGAGGAGAAGCCATAGCCCGGCAGGGAGATCAGGACGACGTCGAAGCTGTCCTCCGCCCGTCCGCCGAAGCTTTCGGGGTCGGTCAGGGGCCCGATCACCTTGCGCAGGTCCCAGAAGGTCCAGGGCCAGCCGTGATGGATCAGGAGCGGCATCGGGTTCGGCCCCTTGCCGCGCACATGAACGAAGTGAAGCGGCACGCCCATCAGGTCGATGCGGAACTGCGGCAGTTCGTTCATCCGCCGCTCGACGTCGCGCCAATCGTATTCGTCGATCCAGTACTGGATGAGTTCGCGGTGATACTTGGTGTTGTAGCCGTAGCGCCAATCGTCGTTGGCGAAGTCGTTCGAGTAGCGCGTGCGCTTCAGCCGCTCGCTGAGATCCGCCAGATCCTCGTCCGGGATATGGATCTTGAAGTCCCGAACCTCGCTCGATGATGCCATGTGCCCATTCCTCCCAGAATCAAAGGCGCAACTTCCCGTCGCGGGCCCACCGGAGGCCCGCGCTCAGCGCCGCTCGGCGCGGTTTTCCGTCGATCAGCGGTCGAGGTGGCGCATCACGTCCTTGATGAGCGGCCAAACGCGGGCCGCCGACGTGTGGTCCATGCTCTCCTTCGGCGAATGAAGGTCGTAGAGGTTCGTCCCGATGCCGATCGTGTCGAGCCCTTCGATGCGCTGGGTGAACATGCCGAGTTCGAGAGAGCAGACGGACACGAGGATGTCGGGCGCCCGGCCCATGACCCGCCCATAGCTTTCCTTGGCGATCTCCAGCATGCGCGATTGGGGGTTCCAGGGAAATTCCGGCGCATCGAGGCCGATCTGCTTGGCGGTGACGCCATCGCCCGCCATCTCCGCCAGCAGCATCATCTTGTCGAGAACGGCATGCTTGCGCGAGGTCACGGCGCTGGTGATCGTGGACACGATCTGGACGCCGTTCTTCTTGGTGCGCATCAGGCCGATATTGTTGGATGTTTCCCAGTTGCCCTGGACTTCGAGGTTCTGGGTCTGGATGCCGTCCGGCAGAAGCGCCAGGATGGCGATCAGCGCATCGCCCGCCCGTTTGGAGAAAACGCGCGAAACGTCCCGGTTCTCCTTCGTGACCTTGATGCGCAGGTCCGGGTCGGCGAGCGCGAATTCGCGCTTCAGCTCGACCGCAAGCGCTTCCACCGCTTTGGCCACTTTATCCGCTTCGGCGCTCGGCACCCACAGGACGGCCTCGCTTTCGGCCGGAATGACGTTGTTCTGGACGCCGCCCGAAACGCTCGCGATCCTGACATCCCCGGCTCTCGTCGCGGCGCGTACGAGCCGCCCCAGAAGCGTGATCGCGTTGCCGCGCTCGAAATGGATGTCGAATTCGCAATGGCCGCCGCGAAGCCCACGAAGGTCCACGACAAGCGCCGTGCGACCGGCCTCGGCCTCTTCCCAACCGGCCTCGACGTCGATCTGGCACGACACGTCGCCCGAGCAGCCCGCCAGAAGCTGATTCTCGTCGATCCAGTTGAAGTCGATCATCCGCTTGCCGGAAAGGAGCTTCAGGTCCACGCCGTCGCCGCCGACCTTGCCCATCTCCTCCATCGCCGTCATCACGCATTCGAGCGGCGGATGGGGGATGTCGCGGGAATCGAGAAGGGCGAGCATGTAGGAGATGCCGAGCCCGTTGTCGGCGCCGAGCGTCGTGCCTTCCGCGCGGACCCGGTCGCCGTCGAGCTTCAGCTTCACGCCCTGGCTGGCGAAATCATGGCTTACTCCGTCGTCGACCTTGCAGACCATGTCGAGATGGCCGTGCAGGATCACGGTCGGCGCCTGCTCATAGCCCGGCGTTCCGGGCTTCTTGACGATGATGTTCTGGAGTTCGTCGCGATGGTGCTCGAGACCGCGCTCCGTGGCGAAGTCGGCGATGAAGTCCGTCGCCTGCTTTTCGTGTTGCGAGCAGCGGTGGCGCGCGCTCAACTGTTCGAAGAACCCCATGACTTCACGCGGTTCGACATCTTCCAGAACCCGCATCGTTTCCTCCCAGAAATCCGATGTGCATTTAAAACTTTGTCGGCGTCTTCGAGGGCTCGCCCGGCCTCGCCGGATGGCGAGGCTATTGGGCCGCACCGGCATGCTCGCTGCGAAGATGTGTTCCGAAGAGCGTCATCCTTCCCGTGAATGGCGCTCGATCCGGATGTTCATGCGTAGATGGTACAAATGATCAAGGCATACGCATTTGTATCATATGTTCGTCGGAGCGCAAGCGACCTCTTGTGCTGCAATGCGATGGGACAAGGCCCGTTCGCGTGAAAAATCGCTCTTCACGTCAGTTCGAGCGAAGCTGGGCCGCCCGGGCGTCGCGCAGGCGCGCGAAATCCTTGCCGGCATGGTAGCTCGACCGGGTGAGGGGCGTCGCCGACACCATCAGAAAGCCCTTCGCCCGCGCGATCCGCTCGTATTCGGCGAATTCCTCCGGCGGGACGTAGCGTTCCACCGCGTGGTGGCGGGGCGTCGGGCGCAGGTACTGGCCGATCGTCAGGAAATCGACATCCGCAGCCCGCATATCGTCCATCACCTGAAGGATTTCCCGCCGCGTTTCGCCGAGGCCCACCATGATGCCGCTTTTGGTGAAGAGCGAGGGCCGCAGTTCCTTGGCGCGCTGGAGAAGGCGAAGCGAGGTGTAGTAGCGCGCCCCCGGCCGCACCTCGGCGTAGAGCCCCGGCACGGTCTCCAGATTGTGGTTGAAGACATCGGGCGCGGCCGCGATCACCCTTTCCAGCGCCGAGGAAGGGCAGCGCCGGAAGTCGGGCGTCAGGATCTCCACCGTGGTGTCCGGCGAATGACGGCGGATCATCTCGATCGTGCGCGCGAAATGGTCCGCACCGCCGTCCTCCAGATCGTCGCGGTCGACGCTGGTGACCACCACATGCGCGAGGCCCAGCTTCTTCACGGCGTTGGCGACGCGCGCGGGTTCGAAACGGTCGAGCGCATCGGGCCGCCCGGTGGCGACGTTGCAGAAGGTGCAGCCGCGCGTGCAGATGTCGCCCATGATCATCATGGTGGCGTGGCGCTGGCTCCAGCATTCGCTGACATTGGGACAGCCGGCCTCTTCGCAGACCGTGGTCAGGCGATGCGCTTCCACGATCTCGCGCGTCGCCTTGTAGCCTTCGCCGACACGCGCCTTGACGCGAATCCAGGCGGGTTTCGGCAGGTCGGGCGTCACCGGGCGATGGGCCTTTTCGGGGTGGCGCTCGGCGGGGATCGTCAGATCGCGGGACATGAAGTTTCCTTGGGGGCCGGAAGCCCGGTTCAGGCGGCGGCGAGGCGGCGCGGATGGTTCCAAAGGGATCGGGCAGCGGCCACCGTGTCGAGATAATGGTCGTAGCCCGCGCCGTAGTGTCGGGCGCTCGCCGCGCGCGGCTCGATCGTGCCGTGGGCCTTCGTCCAGGCTTCGGCGTCGTAGCCGATGCCCACCACGTCCATCGCCGCCATGCAGGCACCGCGCGCGCCGACCTCGGGCTTGGGCGCGACTTGGAGGGGTATTTGCAGGACGTCGGCCAGCATCTGCGACCAGGCCGGCGAGGAGGAGCCGCCCCCGCAGATCATCAACCGGCCGTCGAGCCCCGCCGCCTCGATGCAGTGGCGCGCCGCATAGGCGACCGACTCGCAAACGGCGGTGACGAGGTCGGCGGAGGTCGTTCGCGTGCAAAGGCCCGCGAGCTGCCCGCGCGCCCTGACGTCGCAGAAGGGCGCACGCTCGCCGATGGCGGAGAAATAAGGAAGGGCGGTGACGCCGTTCGCGCCCGGCACGCTGCGCGACAGAAGGTCTTCCACTTGGTCGTGCTTGGCGCCCACGAGGTTGAGGACCCAGTCCAGCGCCGCCGTGCCGACGGTGGCTGGAAGCGAGCGAATCCAGCGGTCGGGAGCCGGCGTACAGAGCGTCATACCGACGGGATCGGCGGCGGTGTCGATCCGGTCCACCATCACTTCGCAGGCCAGCGTCGTGCCCATGATGATGAGGCCGTCGCCAATATTGCGCACGCCCGCGCCGATGGGGCAGGCCACGAGGTCGAAGGGTCCGGCATGGACTGGGATGCCCTCGGGCAAGCCGGTCAGCGCCGCGCCCGCCGCGTTCAAGGGAAAGGCTTGCCCGGGCGCCGGCATCACGGGCGCCAGAAGCCGGCGATAGCGCTCGAGGCCGAGCAGCCGGAGGATCTCGGGATCGTAATCGCGCTTCACGATGTCGAGAAAGGGAAGCGAACTGTCGGAAGCGTCGGTCACGCGCGCGCCGGTCAGGCGCTGGAGAATGCCGTCCTTGAGGTAGCTCGCGGTCGCCGCTCGCTCCAAGGCGTCGGGCTCGGCTGCCGCCAGCGCGGCCATCAGCGGGGCGTGCGAGCCGGGGAAGATGGCGTTGGCGTTGCGCCTGAACACGGCGTCGTAGACGCCCGAGTCGATCCAGCGCTGGAGCGGGGCGGTGCCCCGGTCGTCGAGCCAGGAAATGGCGGGGCGCACGGCGCGCCCTTCCTCGTCCAGAAGCCATAGGCCGTCGCCCTGGCCGGTGATGCCGATCGCTTCGGGGATCTGGCCGGAGCGCTCGCAGACCTCGGCGATCACCTCACCGACCGAATGCACCAGCATCTCGAAGTCCTGTTCGACCCGCCCGTCGCCGGGTTGGTCGAACACCGTGCGGCGGGACGCGACGGCAAGGTTCCGGCCGTCAGGCGAAAAGCTTGCGGCCTTCACGACCGAGGTTCCAAGATCGATTCCGAGAATCATGCTTCCTCCCCTGTCCTGCCGGCGCGTCGCATTGTCGCGATCTTCGCCGGTAAGCAGCATGATTGAAGCATATGTTCATCTCATGAACAACTATTTCATTTCAGCGAATCCTTGAGTTCCCGACAAGGGCCGATCAGCGCCGCCGCCCGCCCGCCCGCCGTTCGGGCACGCTCGCGGCGCGGCTGCTTTCCGAAGCCGCCGCCCCCTCCTTGTCCGCCAGAAGAAAGGCGGCGCAGGCCTCGTCGGTGACGAGATGGGTGGCATATCCGCCGCGCAGCGTCGCGCGCACGATCTCGCGCTTCGTCGCGCCGCTCGCCACCGCCAGACGCTCGGGGATGCGCCGCAGCTCGTCAAGGTCGATGCCGATCGGATGGATGGTCGGGGGAAGCGGCACGGGGCGCCCGTCCGCGTCGATCCAGCGGCAGCCGATGTCGCCCACCGCCCCGGCGCGCTCGATGAAGGCGCGCTCGGCCGGATCGAGATAACCGAGCTTCAGCATGGTCGCGTTGTCGTCGAGCGCGCCGACGCCGAACACGACGAGTGAGGCATTGCGGGCCAGATCCAGCGCTTCGCCGAGACCCGGATCGCTTCGAAGCCCGGCGGCGGTGGCCTCGTTCTTGACGTAGACCGGCGCGTAAAGGGCGCGGGCGGGCGCCCGGAAATATTGCCCGAGCTGTTCGGCCACCTCGGACGGGTTCGTGCCCCGGCTCGCATTGTGGAGCCCCCCGACCAGCGCCACCGTCTGCATGTTGGAGACCTGCGTTTCGCCGAACAGCGAGTCGGCCATGGCCTGCAGCGTCGTGCCCCAGGACACCGCGACGATCGACCCGTCATGGACCATGCCGGTCAGCGTTTCGGCCGCGATCTGGCCGATCCAGCGGCGCTGCATGGCCTCGTCCTCGGCGCCCGGAACGATGCGCGCTCGTTTCAGGCCGTAGCGCGCCTCGATGTCGCGCTCGGCTTCGAAGGTCTGGGTGGAAACGCCGAGCGTGATCTGCACCAGCCCGCTTTCCTTGGCCCGGCGCAGAAGACGGATCACGGTGCTGCGGCTGACGCCGAGCTTCTCCGCGATCTGACTCTGGGTCAGTTCCTCGGCGTAGTAGAGCCACGCCGCTCGGGCCGGCTCATTGCTGATCCTATCGATTTCGCTCATGCGCGCCTGTTTCCCTCGTTCCTGGCTTTGCTCTGTGGGGCTTGGAGGAACATTCGTCCAGTGCGACCTCAACTGCGTCAGAAAGTCTTGCGGCCTGCCATGTCCGCGCGCCGACACCCTGATTCCCCCAGAACACGACGACTTTCGTTCTCCTTTGTCTACCCGCATGACGTGCGAGGAAAGGTACGAGCATGCATGCCTCGTCGATTTTTCCACTTGCGGCCCGCTGCGGACGTGATACTTAAGTTCAACAGTTGAACATTTGGTGCAAGGGGGAGGGCATGCAGAATTCGGCGTCCTTGTCGGCCGAGACGATGCTGGAGATGCAGCGTCGCATGTTGCGCATTCGTTTGTTCGACGAACGCGCGTCCAAGATGGTGAAGCGGGGCCAGATCCCCGGCACCGTTCACACCTCGATCGGGCAGGAAGCGCAGGTGGTCGGCGCCTGCATGGCGCTTCGGCGCGGCGACCACATGACCGGCAACCACCGCAGCCACGGCCATCCGATCGGCAAGGGCTCGCCGCTCGGGCCATTGATGGCCGAGCTCGTCGGCAAGGCCACGGGCGTGTGCAAGGGCAAGGGAGGCTCGCTGCACCTTGCAGACTACGCGGTCGGCAGCCTCGGCGAGTCCGGCATCACCGGCTCCTCCATCCCGATCGCGGTCGGGGCCGGCCTGTCGGCCCAGGTGCTCAAGCAAGACCGCATCGCCCTGTCCTTCTTCGGCGACGGCGCGGCCAACCAGGGCGTCTTCTACGAGGCGCTGAACCTTGCCGCCGTCTGGAAGCTGCCCGTCATCTTCCTGTGCGAGAACAACCAATACGCCCTGTCCACTCCGGCCCACACGGTGACGTCGGGCCGCATCGTCGACCGCGCCCACGGCTTCGGCCTGCCGGGCGTGCGCGTCGACAACGGTCAGGACGTGCTCGCCGTCTACGACGCGGTGGCCGAGGCCGCCGACCGGGCCCGCGCGGGCGAAGGCCCGACGCTGGTCGAGGTCATGACCTACCGCTTCCGCGAGCATTCCGAGGGGCTGCGCATCAACGTCGATTATCGCGACGCCACCGAGCGCGACCACTGGCTGTCGCAGGACCCGATCGTCCTGTTCCGCCAGGTGCTCATCGAGCGCGGCGTGGCGAGCGAGGCTCAGATGGACGAGATGGACGCCGCCATCGCGCAGGAAGTCGAGGACTGCGTCCGCTTCACGCTGGAAAGCCCCGATCCCGAGCCGCACGTCGCGTTCGAGGACCTCTACTCCGACGCCTACGATCTGGAGACCACTCTATGAGCGTGATGACCTACATTGCGGCCATCGGGGCCGCGCAGCGCGAGGCGATGGTCGCCGACGAGCGGGTGATCATCATCGGCGAGGACGTCGAGGCCAATGTCTACGGCACGACCGGCTCGGGCAAGGCGCGGGCCGAACGGGGCGACTTCGTGCAGGAATTCGGGCGCAACCGGATTCGCAACACGCCGATCGCGGAGGAAGCGATCGTCGGCGCCGCCATCGGCGCGGCGATGACGGGCCTCAGGCCCATCGTCGATCTCAGCTATTCGAGCTTCCTCTACATGGCGATGGACCAGCTCGTGAACCAGGCGGCCAAGAACCGCTATATGTTCGGCGGTCAGAGTTCGATCCCGGTCGTGTTCCGCTCGGCCATGTTCTACGGGCTCAACACCGGCGCGCACCATTCCGACCGGCCCTATCCGATGTTCATGAACGTGCCCGGTCTGAAAGTGATCGCGCCCGCCTCTGCCAGCGACGCCAAGGGCCTCCTGCGCTCGGCGATCGACAGCGACGACCCGGTGCTGATGTTCGAGGCGGTGCCTCTCTGGGGCCAGAAGGAAGAGGTCGACGACGAGGAATACCGGATTCCGCTCGGCGTCGCCCGCACGCGGCGCGAAGGAACCGACGTCACCGTGGTCGGCGTGTCCGGCTCGCTGGCGCTCGCCTTGAAGGCGGCCGACGCGATGGCCGAGCGCGGCATCTCCTGCGAGGTCATCGACCCGCGCACGCTGGTTCCGCTCGACACCAGAACCATCGTTGAATCGGTGCGCCGCACCGGCCGCCTCGTGATCGCCGAGCCCGCGCACCGCACCTGCGGCGCGGCGGCCGAGATCGCGGCCGTGGTCGCCGACGAGGCCTATGATGCCTTGCGCGCGCCCATCAAGCGGGTCGCGTCGCTGAACATGCAGGTGCCGTTCAGCCCGGCCCTGGAATCGCAGATCTATCCCACCACCGAACGCATCGTCGCCGCCATCGAGGCGGTGTGTTCGGACCAGAGCCAACGGAGGTTTGTCGCATGAAGGTCGAGGTTCTGCTGCCCCAGTGGGGCATGGGCATGAGCGAGGGCACCGTCTCGCAATGGCTGAAGAAAGTCGGCGACCGCGTCACCGAAGACGAGCCGCTGGCCGAGATCGAGGCCGAGAAGGCCACCCAGGAACTCGAGTCGCCCGCCACCGGCACGCTCACCGAAATCCTCGTCCAGCAGGGCGAGGAAGCCAAGGTCCGCTCCGTCGTCGCCATCATCGAGTCTGACGACTGACGGGCTGAAGACCCCCGACATGCGCCGCCGGCACCGGCCGGCGGTTCTTCCCCGCAACCTCCATCCCGGAACGGTGTGCCATGAGCGACATGGGAAGCGACCCGCAAACGGCGGCAGGCGGCAAGGCCCCCGTGCCCCAGCCCGAAAACGTCTTCGATCTCATCGTGATCGGCGCCGGCATCAACGGGGCCGGCATCGCCAGGGACGCGGCGGCGCGGGGTTTGCGCGTGGCGCTGGTGGAAAAGGAAGATATTGGCAGCGGCACCTCGTCCTGGTCGGGCCGGCTGATCCACGGGGGCCTTCGCTACCTGGAACAAGGCGATGTCGCCCTGGTGCGGGAATCGCTGCGCGAACGCGAACTCCTGTTCCGCCTCGCGCCCCATCTCGTGAAGCCCGTGCCGTTGATGATCCCCTTCTACCGGCATAACAAGCGCTCGCGCTGGATGATCCGCGCCGGCATGGTGACCTACGACGTCCTGTCCTTCGACAAGACGACGGACTCCCATAAGACATTGTCGCGCGAGGAAACCATCCGGCGCTTTCCCGGCATCGAGCGCGACGGCCTCGAAGGCTGCGCGATCTTCATGGACGGGCAGGTCGTCTGGTCGGAGCGTCTTTGCGTCGAGGTGGCGCTCGCCGCCAAGGCCGACGGCGCCCATATCTACACCCATGCCAAGGTGGACGGCTTCGTGTCCAACGGCCCGGCGATCCGCGGCATCCTCTTCACCGACACCCTGACGGGGACGCGCCATTCGCTGGCCGCACCCCTTGTCGTCAATGCGGCCGGTCCCTGGGTCGACGCCGTTCTCGACGGTTCGGGCGGCCAGCCGGGCGAGCGCCATATCGGCGGCGCCAAGGGCAGCCATCTGGTGCTCGACCCGTTTCCGGGCGCGCCGACCGATGTCGTTTACTACGAGTCGCGCGCCGATGGCCGCCTCGTCCTGGTGATCCCGTGGGGCAAGCGCATCCTGATCGGCACCACCGACAAGAAATTCTCCGACGATCCCGATACGGCGCGCGCCGACGAGGCGGAAGTCGAATACCTCCTCGGCGAGGTCAACCAGCTCGTTCCCGGCGCCAAGCTGACGACGGCGGACATTCTCTACACCTATAGCGGCGTGCGCCCGCTGCCCTTCGTGCCCGATCAATCGGAATGGAAGGTGCCCCGCAGCCACGTCCTGCGCGACCACGCTCCCGCCCGCCGGGGGCTCCTGTCGGTGATCGGTGGCAAGCTCACCACCTATCGCAGCCTCGCCGAAGAAGCTGTCGACGAGATCTACAAGCAGCTCGGCCGCAAGGCGCCGCCTTGTCCGACCCGGCGCACCCTTTTTCCCGGCGCCCGCGTCGGCGACTGGGACGCTTTCCGCCAAGGGCTGGAGCGCACTCGCGAGGCCTCGCCCGAAACGGTGCGCCGTCTTGTCGATACCTATGGCGCGCGTGCCGCCGAGATCCTGGCGCTCGCCCACGAACACCCCGATCTGGCCGAGCCCTTCGATCCCGATACCGGCGCGATCGGTGCGGAACTGGTCTTCACCTACCGGCACGAATTCTGCCGAACGCTCACCGATGCCCTGATCCGCCGCATCATGGTCGGGCTGAATTCGACCTGCGGGCGCGAGGTTGTCGAGGCGGCGGCAGATATCCTCGCCCGGCACGAGAACTGGGACGGCGCACGGCGCGCCGCCGAGATCGCGGACTACCGCCGCTACATCCGACGCTTCGACGTGCCCGGCCGCCCGGACACGTCCACCAACAACCGCCCGGCCTCCGCCGCCGCGGCCTGATTTTCCCCTCCACTATCTGTCGAGGACAGTTGCGATGACCCAGTCCGATCCCAGAGCGATCATCGAGGCCGCCCGCCAGGGCGGCTACGCGGTCGGCGCCTTCAACATGCACAACGACGAGACCGCCGAGGCCCTCGTTTGGGCGGCCGAGCGTGCCGACGCGCCGGTCTTTCTCCAAGTCGGCCGCGCGATCATCCCGCATATGGGCGTCAAGCGCGCCTATGAGCTGACCAAGCGCATCGCCGAGCGCTCGAACGCCCAATACGTGATCCATCTCGATCACGGCTCCTGGGACGAGGTCATGGAAGCGATCCGCCTCGGCTTCACCTCCATCATGTACGATGGCGCGCATCTGCCCTTCGAGGAGAACATCGCGACGACCCGCCGCGTCGTGGAGATCGCCCACGCCTTCGGCATTCCGGTCGAGGCCGAACTCGGCAAGATCCCCGATGTCGGCGAAAGCGTCGATTGGAACGACTACTACACCGATGTCGAGGAGGCTCGCCGCTTCGTGCGCGAAACCGGCATCGATTATCTGGCGATCTCCGTCGGCATCGTGCACGGCGTCATTCCGGGCCTCCAGACCGAGCCGATCAATATCGAGCGCATCCGTGAGATCCGCGAAGCGACGGGCATCCCGCTCGTCTTGCACGGCGCGTCCGGTTTGACCGACGAGGAAGTCAACGACGCCAAGGCTGCCGGCGTCCACAAGTTCAACGCCGACACGGATCTCCGCCACGCCTTCCGCCGCGGCTTCGAATCCGTCTGGGCCAAGGGCGACCGCCAGCTCGAAGAAGCGATGGCCGAAGGGCGCCGCCTCATGGTGGACGCCACGGAAGAGAAGATCCGCCTTTACGGCTGCGCCGGCAAGACCGCCGCGCTGCGCAAGGCGGCTTGAGGGGATCGACCGATGTCCGCAAGCCTTTCCCCGGAACCGTCGGGCCGCTCCAGGCCGCTGACCAAGACCGCCAAGCTGATGGCCCGTCACATGGCGACCGCCTGGTCGGCCCCGATGTTCGGCGTCACGATCGAGGTCGCGATGGAAGCGGCGAGCGCACGGCGCACGGAGGGCGTGACCCTCACCGACATCATCCTCGCCGACTGCGCCGCGACGCTGAAGGAGCACCCCCACGTCAACGCCCATTATCGCGACGACGCGATCGTGGAATATGACGAGGTCAATGTGGGGCTGGCGGTGGCGGCCGAGCGCGGGCTGACCGTGCCGGTGATCCACGGCGCGGACGCGTTGTCGCTTCCCGAAATCGCCGAGCGCCGGCGCGATCTCGTGGCCAAGGTGCGCGACGGGCGCATCGCGGTCTCGGACGTCGTGAACGGCACCTTTACCTTTTCCAACCTCGGCATGTTCGATGTCGCCCGCTTCACCGCGATCCTGAACCCGCCCCAGGTGGCGATCCTGGCCGTCGGCTCCACCAACCGCCGCCATGTCTGGAACGGGGGCGAGCCGGCCTGGCGGCAGATCGCCGAACTGACGCTGACCTGCGACCACCGCGCGCTCGACGGCGCGCAGGCCGCCGGCTTCCTGGCCGCCCTGAAGAAGCGCATCGAGCGCGACACGGACGCATGACATCCAATCGGCCTGGGAGGGCCGGAGGCTGGGAAGAACTCAGCCTTTGACGCTGAACATCAACGGGAGGAAATTCGCAATGAACCGGAACACGTTCACCAACTGCGTCGCCGGCGCGCTGATGGGCTCGGCCCTGGCGCTGGCCTTCGCGCCCCTGGCCGCGGGAGCGCAGGAAAAGGGCGCTATCGCGGCCTCGGTCGCCGACCAGAAGTCACTCTTCTATATCGCCGCCGTGGACGGCATGAAGGCCGCGGCGCAGGAGGCCGGCCTTCAGCTCAACGTGGCATCCGCCAACAACAGCTCGCGCGAGCAGATCAACCAGGTGCAGAACCTCCTGGTGCAGCAGCCCGGCGCGCTTCTCTTCATCTCGCAGGACTCCACCGCCGCCGCCGCGAGCGTTCGCGCCGCCAACCAGGCCGACGTGCCGGTGATCGCGGTCGACCAGCGCCCCGAATCCGGCAACGGCAAGATCGCCACATTCATCGCCACCGACAGCGTCAAAGCCGCCCGCGACCTTTGCACCTGGCTGTTCGGCCAGATGGGCGGCGAGGGCGAGATCGCGATCCTGACGGGGGTTCTCGGCTCCACGGCCGAACAACAGCGCACGAAGGGCTGCAACGAAGCGCTCGCCCAGCATCCCAAGGTCAAGGTCGTGGCGACCCAAACCGCGAACTGGGACGAGAACGAGGCCTTCCAGGCGACGCAGAACATCCTGACCGCCAATCCCAACATCAAGGCCGTCTTCGCCGAAAGCGACGCCATGTCGCTCGGCGCCGCCAAGGCGGCCCGCCAGGCGGGACGCACCGACCTTCTTTCCGTCGGTATCGACGGCTTCCCCACCATGTTCAAGGCGATCCGGGACGGCCTGACCCAGGCTACCATGGCCCAAATTCCCTACAAGATGGGCCAGATGGCGGTGCAGGACGCCGTGAAGGTGCTGAAGGGCGACGCGGCGTCGATCCCGGCCGAGCAGTATCAGGACGCCGTTCTCATCACCAAGGAGAACGTCGAGAAGTTCAAGGTCACCGATTTCTACGGTCCGGCCGCCGAACGCTACTGATCCTTTAAGGAACGACGGTCCGGCGCCTTCGGGCGCCGGATCGATCTCCCCATCGACCCGTCGCTCGCATCGGATTTGCCATGGACGCCACCGCTCCCGCAGAAGCCGGTCTGGTCTGCCGCCGGCTCGTCAAGAACTACGGCCCGATCAAGGTCCTGAAATCCGTCGACTTCGCGCTTCGGCCCGGCACCGTGGTCGGCCTCATCGGCGAGAACGGCGCGGGCAAGTCGACCTTCAACTCCATCGTCGCGGGCGTCGTTTCGCCGACCGAAGGCGAGATCTGGCTCGACGGCAAGCCTTACAGCCCCCGTTCGCCCTCCGATGCCCTGGCCGAAGGCGTCGCGCTGATCCATCAGGAAATCCGCCTCCTGCCCGGCCTGTCGGTCGCCGAGAACTTGTTTCTGGGACGCCTGCCGCTCCGCGGGGGCCGCGTCGACCGGGCGCGCATGGAAGAAGAAGCGCGCGCCGTTCTCGCCTCGCTCGGCGTCGCGGTGGACCCGCGCCGCACCGTGCGCGGTCTGACGATGGGCGTTCAGCAGGGCATCGAGATCGCCAAGGCGCTTCTGCGCAAACCGCGCTACGTCATCTTCGACGAGCCGACGGCGGCCGTCGGCGAGGCGGAGGCCGAACAGATCCTGGCGCAGGTGATGCGCCTTCGCGCCGAGGGCACAGGCGTCATCTACGTTTCGCATCGTCTCGACGAAGTGCAGAGCGTCGCCGACAGCGTGGTGTGCCTTCGCGACGGCGCCAAGGTCGCCGAATGGAACGTGAAGCCCGTCCCGAAGGACGAGATGATCAACGCCATGGTCGGGCGCGAATTCACCTTCGAGCACCATGCCCCCAAGCCGCGCGGGCAAAAGGTCGTGCTGCGCGTGAACGGGGCGTCCCGCCAGGGCGCGTTCCGCGACGTGTCCTTCGATCTCCAGGAAGGCGAGATCCTCGGTTTCGCCGGGCTCGTCGGGGCGGGGCGCTCGGAGGTCGTGCGGGCGGTCAGCGGCGCCGACCGCCTGGACGCGGGCACGATCGAGGTCGCCGGCCAGCCGGTCCGCTACACCAGCCCCGGCGGCGCCATGAAGGCCGGCATCTTCATGGTGCCCGAGGATCGGAAAGGTCTCGGCCTCAATCTCGACCGCTCCGCCGCCGCCAACATCACGCTGCCCTGGGAGCGCAAGCTCGCGCGCTTCGGGCAGATCACGCCCGCCGCGGTGAAGCGCGTGGGCGAAGAGCAGCGCCGCCGCTTCGACATCCGCGGGCGGCTCGACCTGCCGGTCGGCCACATGTCGGGCGGCAACCAGCAGAAGGTCCTCCTCGCCAAATGGCTGGTGGAGAATCCCAAGGTCTTCATCGTGGACGAACCGACGCGCGGCGTCGATGTCGGCGCCAAGATGGCGATCTACGAAATCCTGCGCAAGCTGGCCTCCGAGGGCATGGGCGTGATCGTCGTGTCCTCCGAACTGGAGGAGGTGCTCGGCCTGTCGCACCGCATTCTCGTCATGTCGGAAGGGCGCCAGCGCGGCATTCTCACGCGCGAGGAGGCCAGTCCCGAGAAGGTCATGTCGCTGGCGGTCAGCAACTAAAGGCTCGGTCCCCGCAAAATTCAGAAGGCAACGGCCATGTCAGACGCGAACACCCACGCCGCCGCGCCGAGAACGGTCCCGGCCACCTCCGCCAGGGATGAGACCGGCACGGGCCGCTCCATTCCGGGCCTGTCGGCCCTGCGCTTCGTACCGGGCCCCCTGATCGGCCTCGTGATCATCTGCCTCGTGTTCTCCTACCTGTCGCCGTACTTCATGACGACGCGCAACATGGTGAACATCTTCAGCCAGGTGTCGGAGATCGGCATCATGGCGGTGGGCGCGGCCCTTGTGATCGTAATCGGCGGCATCGATCTGTCGGTGGGTGCGGTTCTGGCCGTCAGCCTGATGGTGAATGCTTGGGCTTACCGCGAGTTCGGGGTGCCGTTCCCCGTGTCGTGTCTTGCGGGCCTTGGCGTTGGCGCGCTTGTCGGCTTCGTCAACGGCGTCCTGTCCACCTATGGCCGCATCCAGCCCTTCGTGGCGACGCTCGCCACCATGTCGGCCTGTTCGGGCATCGCGCTGTTCATCACCAACGGCGCCCCGATCACCGGCTTTCCCGACTATTTCACGGCGCTCACCTCGACGCGCCTTCTCGGCGTTCCGCTCGAAACCGTCCTCATGATCTCGATCTACCTGATCGCCGCCTATTGGCTGACCTTTCGGCCGGCGGGGCGCGCGCTCTATGCGGTGGGGGGCAACGAGGAGGTGGCCCGGTTGTCCGGCATCAACACGCGCCGCGTCAAGCTCGGCGTCTACGTCCTGGCGGGAGTGCTCGCGGCCGTCGCCGGCCTCGTTCTCGGCTCGCGCCTCGACACCGCCCATCCCACCGCCGGCGCCACCGATCTTCTCAGCGTCATCGCCGTGGTGGTGATCGGCGGGGCGAGTCTCGCCGGCGGATCGGGCGGCATGCTCGGCACCTTCATCGGCCTTTTGATCATCGGCGTCCTGCGCAACGGCATGGCGCTCCTCAACGTCTCCCCCAACCTCCAGCCCGTCGTGATCGGCGTCGCCATCATCGTCGCGGTGATGCTGGATCGCCGGTCGAGCCGATAAGGGTCCTTCCATGTCCCAGTCCCCGAGCCCCCAAAGCCCCCGGTCGAAGTTGGGTCTCCAACTGACGGACCTCGGACAGCTCGACCGCATCCGCGACGCGCTTTCCCGCAACGACCCGCGCTCGCAGTTCGAGCCGCTGGGCTTGAGGGAGATCGTGGTCGGCGAAAACGTCCTGCCGGATGTCGCGGAAACCGTGGCGCGTCACTTGCGCGAGGCGGGCGTCGCGCCGGACCGGAGCGCCCGCGTCCTCATGATGGTGGACCCCGTCACCATCCGGCGCGACGGCGCTGATTTCAAGAAGGCCGTGTTCGCCGAACTCAGCGGGCGCTTCGACGCTGCCTGGACGGTGCTCAACGACGGCCATGCCGTGATGCATGCCGACGACCCGGTGATCGACGAGGCGGCGCGGTTCGCCGTCGGGGCGCAATGCATCGTTTCCGTCGGCGGCGGCACGGTCACCGATGTCGCCAAGATCGCGGCGCAGAGGAACGGCGTGCCGGTTCATGTCGTGGTGCAGACGGCCGCCTCCGTGGACGGCTTCACGGACAACTTCTCCGTGGTGCTGCAGAACGGCGTGAAGCGCACCCTCCTGACGCGCTGGCCGGAAGCGGTCCTTGCCGACACGCGCGTCATCGCGACCGCGCCCCATGTCCTGAACGCGTCGGGCTTCGGCGAACTCCTGTCCATGTATTCCGCGCCCGGCGACTGGTTCCTGGCCTGCCAGATGGGGCTCGACCAGACCTATGCCCCGGTGCTTCTCGACCTTCTGGAACTCTGCGGCGAGGATGTCGAGACGTGGTCGTCCGGGGTGCGCAGCGCCGACCACGACAGTTGCGCGCGCCTTGCCAAGGCGCTTTTGATGCGCGGCATCGTGACGGGGGTCGGCGGCACCACCGCGCCCTTGTCGGGGATGGAGCATCTCTTCAGCCACATGCTGGACATGGTGTCGGGCGAGCGCGGCGAGCCGACGGGCCTTCACGGCGCGCAGGTCGGCGTCGGTTCGGTGATCCGCGCGGCCGCCTGGGAGGAGTTCCGCGATCGATGGAACTCCGGCCCCGTGGCCCTGGATCGGTTGTTTCCCGCAGCCGAAACCCTGGAAGCGACAGTGCGCGATGCCTTCGCCACCATTGATCCCTCCGGGCGGCTCGGCGAGGAATGCTGGTCGCGCTATCGCCGCAAGCTCGCCGACTGGCACGCCTCGCGCGCTAAGGTCGAGGCGTTCTTCGGCGCATGGGACGAAAAGCTGCGCCAGCACGAGGCGATGGTCCTGAGTTCCGGTGCGATCGCTGCCAATCTCCATCGCGCCGGCTCGGCCAAGCGTTCCCGCGATCTCGAACCCGCCCCCTCCGACGAGCTGACGCGCTGGGTTGTGGCCAACTGCCAGTTCATGCGCGAGCGCTTCACGGTGGCCGATCTTCTCCTGTTCTGCGGCTGGTGGGACGAGGCGGGCATCGCGCGGGTTCTCGCCCGCGTCGAGGCCGCCTGCGCGGCGGCCGAGGATGGCGCGAGATGACCGGCGACCTCGTTCTCGGCGTCGACTGTTCCACCACTGCCGCCAAGGCCGTGGTCTGGGACCGGCGGGGCCGGTCCTTGAGCATGGGCCGGGTGACCTTCGGCCATTCCACCCCGCGCCCCGGATGGGGCGAGCAGGACCCCGTGGAGTGGTGGCGCGCCACGTCCGAGGCGATCGGTCAGGCCTGCCGGCAGATCGATCCCTCGCGCCTCGCCGCCCTGTCGATCACCCACCAGCGCGAAACCTTCGTGTGCCTCAACGAGGACGGGCAGGCCCTTCGGCCCGCCATTCTCTGGCTCGACACGAGAGCGGCCGAGGAAGCGGAAACCTTCGGCACGCGCGAAGTGCACGAGATCACCGGCAAGCCGCCCAACACGGCGACGAGCTGGTACAAGTTCCACTGGCTGCGCCGGCACGAGCCGCGCGTTCTCGACCGTGTTTATCGTGTCGCCGACGTCCACACCTATCTCGTCCAGCGGCTGACCGGCGAATGGCGGACGTCCTATGCGAGCGTCGACCCGCTCGGCGTCCTCGACATGCGCTCCTTTCAGATCCACGACGGGCTCGTCGGCGAGGTCGGCCTGTCGCGCGAGCAGTTCGGCGAGACCTGCGCGCCGGGCGAGGTGGTGGGGGCGCTGCGCGCCGACGTCGCGGCGGATCTCGGCCTTCGACCCGGCCTGCCGGTCGTGGCGGGGCTCGGCGACGGGCAGGCGGCGGGCCTCGGCGTCGGCATCACGCGTCCGGGCCAAGCCTATCTGAACCTCGGAACCGGCATCGTGTCGGGCACCTTCAGCGCCGCTTATAAGGTCGACCGCGCTTTCCGCGTGATGGCCGGCGGCGTGCCCGGCTCCTACCTCATCGAGACCTTCTTCGGCGGGGGCACCTACAACATCAACTGGTTCGTGGATCGCTTTTCCGATGTCGGACGCGACCCGTTCGGGCTCGGCCTGTCCCCGGAGCAGGTCCTGGAAGCGGCGGCCGCCAACCTGCCGGTCGGCTCCGAAGGATTGCTGGCGCTGCCCTATCTGACGGGCGTTCTCACCCCCTACTGGGACAGCCAGGCGCGCGGCGTCCTGTTCGGCCTGTCGAGCCGGCACGGCAAAGCCCATTTCTATCGCGCGATGTTGGAGGGCCTCGCCATGGAGCAAAGGCTGTCCAGCACGGGGGCCGAAAGCGTCACGGGCCTCACCGCCGACCGTTTCCTGGTGATGGGGGGCGGAACGCGCAGCCAGCTCTGGTGCCAGATCCTCGCCGATGTGCTGCGCCGCCCGGTGGAGGTCGCCTGCGAGCCGGAAGCCACCTGCCTCGGCGCGGCCATGCTGGCGGCCAGCGCCGCCAAGCTCTTCGACAGCGTCGAGGAAGCGGTGTCGTCCATGAGCGGTAGCGGGCGCGTTTACCTGCCCGACGAGGCGAATGCGAGCCGCTACGACCGCTTCTACGACGTCTACAAGAATATCTACCCCTCGCTGCGCGAGGAGTTCGCGAAACTTCAGGACATCGCGCATGACGTCGCCTAGCACCGTTCCGCCGGTCCCGCCCGAGGCCCTGCGCGAGGAGACCGGCGTTTCCGTGGCGCCCCAGACCACGACGCTGAAACATGCCTTTGCGCGCTACGAGGCCATTCGCGAGCGCCTTCCCGCGATGCCGGAC
Source organism: Aureimonas psammosilenae (assembly GCF_009176975.1). Lineage (GTDB taxonomy): Bacteria > Pseudomonadota > Alphaproteobacteria > Rhizobiales > Rhizobiaceae > Plantimonas > Plantimonas psammosilenae. The sequence continues at coordinate 42,849 of NZ_WEZG01000008.1, read as the reverse complement.
CGGGGTCCGCCCGTCCGGATGGAGAACCTTCTCGACACGGCCGAGCGCTTCGATGCCTATCTGTTCGACTCCTTTGGCGTCCTGAATGTCGGGGATACGGCGATTCCGGGCGCCGCGCAGTGCCTTTCGGCCCTTCGGGCAATGGGCAAGCCCTTCTGCGTCCTCACCAACGCGGCGAGCTACACGGGCGAGGCGGCGCTCGCCAAATATCGCCGCATGGGCCTCGACGTGCGGCGCGGGGAAGTGGTGTCGAGCCGTGACATCGCCTTCCGGCATCTCGACGCGCTCGCGCCCGGCATCGCATGGGCGGCGATCTCGGCGGAGGGAGACGGCTTCGAGGACACCGATGCGCGGCTCCTCGATCTGCTCGATCGCGACGAGGCCTGGTCGGCGGCCGAGGGCTTCATGTTTCTGTCCTCCGCGCGCTGGAACGAGCGCCTGCAGGACCGTCTCGTCGCCGAACTGTCCGCGCGGCCCAGGCCACTCGTCGTCGCCAATCCCGATCTCGTCGCGCCGCGCGAAGACGGCCTGACGCTCGAGCCCGGCTGGTGGTGCCACGATATCCAGGACCGCACGACGGTCCGGCCGCATTTCTTCGGCAAGCCCTACGCGGCGGCCTTCGAGCTCGCCGCCGAACGCCTTGGGCCGGGCCGGATCGCGATGGTGGGCGACACGCTCCACACCGATATCCTCGGCGGCGCGGCGGCCGGCTGCGGCACGATCCTCGTGACGCGCCACGGCATCCTCGCGGGCTCGAACGCCGACGAGGCGATCACCCGTTCGGGCATCGTCCCCGATGTGGTGATCCCGTCGATCTGAACCCTCGTTCCCGAATGCCACCGCCAGCTCACGGCGGCTCGGCGTCGCCGGTGGGACATGATCAAACGGCAGCTTGCCTTGCGAGACTGCTCAAGGCGCGGGGCACGTAGCGTCCCGTGCCCTTCGCGCCGACAAGCTCGCCGCCGCGCACCATGACCCGCCCGCCGACGATCACCGTTTCGGGCCAGCCCGTCACCTCGATGCCTTCATAGGGGCTGTAGTCCGCGCCGTCATGGAGGTCGGCATGAGCGATCGTCCGCTTGGCACCTGCGTCCCAGATCGCGATATCGGCGTCCATGCCGACGGCGATGGAGCCCTTCTTCTCGAGGCCATAGATTCTGGCATGGTTGGTCGCCGTCAGGGCGACGAAGCGCGACAACCCGATCCGGCCCTTGGACACGCCTTCCGAGAAGAGGATCGGCAGGCGCGTTTCGACGCCTGGAATGCCGTTCGGCACGTGGGCGAAACTGGTTCGGCCCTTCGGGTTGAGCTTGCCCGCCGGGTCGTCGTAGCGGAACGGGCAGTGATCGGAGGAGAAGAGGTCGAAGTCGCCTTGCTCGAGACCCGTCCAGCAGGCTTCCTGTTCCGCCGCGTTTCGCGGCGGCGGCGAGCACACGAACTTCGCGCCTTCCCAGTCCATGCCGTCGAGATCGGCGGCGGTCAGCATCAGATATTGCGGGCAGGTCTCGGCGACGACCTTTCGCCCCCGCCCGCGCGCCGCGCGGATTTCACCGAGCGCCGCTCCGTTGGAAACGTGGACGATCACCACCGGCACGTCGACGATCTCGGCAAGGCTCACCGCGCGGTGCGTCGCCTCGCGCTCGGCCGCCACGGGCCGGGTCGTGGCATGGGCGCGGGGGCCGACATCGCCTTGCGCCTCGTGCCGCCCGATCAGGTAGCGGATGGCGTCCTCGTTCTCGCAATGAACCATCACGAGCGCGCCGGTGCGCCGCGCCGTATCCATGGTGGCGAGGATTTCGGCATCGTTCAGGCGCAAGCCCTCATAGGTCATGAAGACCTTGAAGGACGTATAACCGTCCATCACCAGCGCCGGCAGTTCCTGGCCGAGCACGGATGGCGTCGGATCGGAAACGATCAGGTGGAAGGACACGTCCGTATAGCAGTTGCCTGTCGCCAGGGCATGATAGCCTCGGAGCGCGTCGCGCAGCGATTGCCCCTTGCCCTGCAGGCAGAAGGGCAGCACCGTCGTGTTGCCGCCGAACAAGGCCGAGCGCGTGCCGGACTCGAAGTCGTCCGCCATGCGGATGCCGTCGCCGGACGGCTGCGCGATGTGGACATGGCTGTCGATGCCGCCGGGCAGAACGAGACGGCCCGTGGCGTCGATCACTTGGCTCGCCTGACCCAAGCCTTCGCCGATCTGCACGATGCGCCCATCGCGGATGCCGACATCCGCCCGGAAGACATCCGACGCGGTCGCGATCGTCCCACCACGGATGACGAGATCGAGGCTCACAGATTGGGCTCCAGCGCCGCGATCAGGCGATCGACCTCCTCTAGCGTGTTGTAGTGGATCATCGACACGCGCACGACGCCGTCGCGGGCCATCAAGCCATGCTCTTCCACGATGCGGCGCGCGTAGAAATCGCCGAAGCGGATGCCGACCTTGGCAGCGTCCACTGCTTCCACGATCCGCTTGGAGCTTTCCTCGCCGACCGTGAAGGACAAGGTAGACACGCGATCTTCCACCGCCGTGGATGTGCGGCCGATCACCCGAACGGAGTTGCGCGACAGGAGGAAATCCATCAGCCGTTCGCTCAAGGTCCGCTCGTGCTCCGCGATGGCGGCAAAGCCCGCCTCAACCGCCGCGCGCCCTTCGGCCGCCCCTTCGCGCTGGCCAAGCTCCTCGACATAATCGACGGCGCCGATCGAGCCCCAAGCCGCTTCGTAGTTGATGTTGCCGGGCTCCAGCTTGTGGGGAACGCGGGCTTTGTCGAAGAAGTAGTGGTAGATGTTGTCCAGCGCCTCGAGCTTATCCCGCCGCCCGTACATCACCGCGTGGTGCGGCCCGAAGACCTTGTAGACGCTGAACACGTAGTAGTCCGCGCCGAGCCCCTTCACGTCGATCGCGCGGTGTGGCGCATAGGCAACGGCATCCACCACGAGATCGGCATCCACCGAATGGACGATCTTCGCGATCTCCGGGATCGGGTTGATCGTGCCGAGAATGTTGGATGCGTGCGTCACGCAGACGAGCTTCGTCCTCTCCGTCATCAAGATGCGCAGGTCGTCGAGGTCGAGTTCGAAAGTCTCGGGGTCGCAGCGCCACCACTTGATCGTGACGCCCCGCGCTTCGTGGCGCAGCCACGGGCCGATATTGGCCTCATGGTCGATATTCGTCAGGATGATCTCGTCGCCGGGCTGCAATCGCCCCGTCATCGCCTCGGACAGGAAGCGCAGGAGAATGGTGGTGTTCGGCCCTTCCAAGACCTCGCCGGGATCGCAGTTCATGAAGCGGGCGAAGGCGTCGCGCGTTTGCGACACCCGCTGCAGCGAACGCTGGCTCGGGGCGTAGCTCGCGCCGGTCTGGACGTTGGATGTCAGGAGGTAGTCCGACACGCGATCGGCCACCCGCCGCAGCACCTGAGAGCCGCCGGCATTGTCCATATAGGCCCATTCACCGGCGAGGGCTGGAAACTGCGAGCGGACGAAATCGAGATCGAGGGGCATCGGGCAAGCTTTCGTGAGGTGAGCGTCGTCAGCGCGCCGTGCGGCGCGCGTGACGGGTTTCGTAGCGCGCGACGAGGCGCACCATCGGCAGAAGCAGAAGTAGGTAGATCACGGCCGCGCCGATCAGCGGCGTCGGGTTGGCGGCAAGCGCCTGCGCCTGCGTCGCCTGCTTCAGGAGGTCCGGCAGCGCCACGACGGAAGCGAGCGCCGTATCCTTCATGACGTTGATCGAATTGTTGGTGAGCGGCGGTATGACGATCCGCACCGCCTGGGGCAGGACCACATGGCGCATGCGGCGATAGGCATGAAGGCCGAGGGCATCTGCTGCTTCGAACTGGCCGCGCGGGATCGCCTCGATGCCGGCGCGGAAGATTTCTGCCGCATAGGCCGCAGAAACCGTGGACAAGGAAAAGACGGCGGCCACGAAGGGCGAGAAGCGGACCCCGAGAAACGGCAGGGCGTAATAAACGACCACGAGCCATACGAGCACCGGAAGCGCCCGGAACACGTCGATATAAGCGATGGCGAGGATGCGGAACGGCTTCGTCGCGTAAAGCCGCACCAGCGCCAGGAGAAGCCCGCCGAGGAGGCCGAGGAGGATCGACAGGACCCCGAGCAGCACCGTTCGCCCCAGCCCCTGCAGCAGCAGGGGATAGTAGCGAAGAAGGACGTCGACGTTGAAGAAGGTTTGAACGATGCCCATGCCGATCCGTCTTCCAAGGGCGCCGCCGGCGGGAAACCGGCGGCGGGCGGGATGATTAGGGCTTCGGCATGGCGGCGTCGGCCGCCGTGGAGGTTCCGGCATCGGGTTCCGTGCCGAACCACTTGGCGTGGAGCTTCTGGACGACGCCTTCCTTCTTCATCGCGGACAGGGCCTTCGTCGCTTCGGTGGCAAGCGGCGAATCCTTGGCGAACATGATCGAATATTGCTCGCCCGTCTTGATGCGCTCCACCACCGCGTATTGCGGCTTGTCCTTGATGTAATAAGCGACGGCCGGGATATCGGAGATGTAGCCGTCGATGCCGCCATTGCCGAGATCGAGCATGGCAGGCGACAAGCCTTCGAAGCGGCGGATATCGGCGATGCCGTATTCCTTCTGGTGCTCGGTCGCCCAGATGTCGCCGGTGGAGCCGGTATCGACGCCGACCGTCTTGTCCTTCAAGCCCTTGAGCCCCTCGATGCCGGAAGACTTCAGAACCGACAGGGACTGGTCGCTGTCGTAATAGGGCTGGGCGAAGGACACCGATTCCAGCCGCTTCTTTGTAATGGTGATCGAGGAGATCGCGGCGTCGATGCGGCCGGACTGGACGGCGGAAAACAATCCGTTGAAGGGAATGTTCTCGACGCTCACCCCCTCGTAGCCGATTCGCTTGGCGACTTCGTTGACGAGATCGATCTCGAAGCCGACCGTGTCGCCCTTCTCGTCCTGGAACTCCCACGGCACGTTGCCGACATTGGCGCCGACATTCAGCGTCTTGGCGGATGCGGGACTGGCCAGGGCGACAGCGGCCAGCGCGAGGGCAGCGAATGTCTTGGCGATCATGACCTTCTCCTTCTTGCGCATCCCGCGCCGGAGCATCAACCCTCATCAAGGGACGTGATGCTCAACGATTGACCAAAAATCCTGCATGCACTTTCATGTGCAGACTGCATGGAAATTTGATCGGTGCGCAAGCGAAAATTTCAGTCGGACGCCTCCTTGCGGTTTTTGGAGGCAGACTGCGTGCGCGATGGGCGCGCTTTGGGTTCCGGTTGCTCGCCGACCGCGTAAGGGGCGAGGACGTCCATCAGGTCGCCGCGTGTCGGGGGCGTCTTCAGGAAGGCGCGGGCCGCGACCTGATCGAGATGATCGGCCATGAGGTCGGCGGCCTTCTGCGCGTCGCCGACGGCAAGGGCTTCGATCACGCCCCGATGCTCGGATACGGCGCAATCGGGCGAATGCGGCCGGCCGAAGGTCGCGAGCGACAGGCTCGATCGGTAGGCGATCTCGCGGACATAGCGGGTCAGCGTCGGCTTGCCCGTCATCTCGGCCAGCCGCACGTGGAACTCGGTCGCCAAGCGGATGGAATTGGCTTCGGGGCCGCCGCGCGCGTGTTCCTCTTCCGTGACATGGGCGCTCAGATCCGCGATCTGCTCCGGCGTCAGCCGCCCGCAAAGGGCGCGCACCACCAGCCGCTCCAGTTCACGGCGGATATCGAACTCGTCCCGCGCTTCCTCGAAGGAGGGCGTCGCGACAAGGGCGATCCGGTTGCGGCGAAGCTCCACCAGCCCTTCCGACGCCAGTTGGCCGAGCGCGTGCCGGGCGATGGTGCGGCTGACGCCGAAGCGCTCGCCCAGCGTATCTTCCGGCAGCTTGTCGCCCGGCGCGAGAGCCTGTTCGAGAATGGCGCGCCGGATGGCGCGGCAGATGATCGATGCGCGGTCGGATGCGTCCATGCGCGGTTGTCGCCTCCTTCGAAGCCTCTTTGCCTAAAGGCCCAATAGCAGCTTCGGGAGCATAGGCTCAAAGCAATTTGCGGCATCACCCTGTATTCATTTCGCCAATAAATCGCATACAGTTTCGGCGTCTTCATTCACAGGGGGTATCATGAGTGCGCCAAGACAACCGATCCGCAATCGGCACTCGTATGAAGATCAGATTGCCGGAGTCGCACCCGACAGATCTCGGCTCGCTGCGGCTGACGAGCATTCTTTCCAAGCTCGCCCGAAGCCCGACGCTCAACAGTGGTCGGCAAAAGGGCTTGCGCTCGCTTCGATCCGATGGATTGCTTCGGTTCCCCATCTGGAGAGCCTTCATGTCAGTCGAGCATTGGTTAGCCTTCGTCGCAGCCTCGGCGGTGCTTCTCGCGATCCCGGGGCCGACGGTCCTTCTGGTCATCTCCTATGCCCTCGGTCACGGCCGAAAGGCGGCCAGTGCGACCGTCGCCGGGGTGGCGCTCGGTGATTTCACCGCGATGACGGCATCCATGCTCGGCCTCGGCGCCCTTCTTGCCGCCTCGGCCACGCTGTTCACCAGCCTGAAGTGGATCGGCGCCGCCTATCTCATCTATCTCGGCATCAAGCTCTGGCGCGCTCCGGTCCGGGTTGGAGCAATCGACGAGGCGGCGATGGATGCGCCGAAGGAACGGCCCTTCCGCATCTTCCTTCATACCTATGTCGTGACGGCGTTGAACCCGAAGAGCATCATCTTCTTCGTCGCCTTCCTGCCGCAGTTCCTCGACACCTCGCGTCCCGTTCTTGGTCAGATGATCGTCTTCGAGGTGACGTTCCTGGTGCTCGCGACGATCAACGCCGCGCTCTACGGCGTTCTCGCCACCATGGCTCGCAAGTCGATCCGCAAGCCGGGCGTGCAACGGGCGATCAACCGCATCGGCGGCTCGCTCATGATCGGCGCCGGTGCCCTGGCGGTCGGATGGCGTCGCGCCGCCGCCTGAAAGGCATTGTTGCGATCGATCCGGAGGGGCTGCGCTCTTCCGCCGTCGACGGTTTTCAAGTTTCGCCGATGGCAGTTCTATCGGCACGGCGGTGCCCGCTCACCGTCCGGGCATGCCCTTCAATCAGCCGCGCCGCCAGCCAGGCGCTCAGGTTCGCGGCATCCGGCGGGGCGGGACCTTGAGCGGCTTCGCCATGCGCCGCGCCTTCGGGCGGGGGCAGGTGATCGGTCCCGTGATCGCCGAAACCGAAGCGGATGCCGTGCACCTCGTCGCCTCGCTTCTGGAGGGCATGGAGAACCGCTTCGTGCGCCTCGACACCCGCCAGCCGGAAGGCTTGCTGCGCGCCTTCATCGAGGCGTCGGGCTTGCCCCTCTTCGATACGGTGCGCACCCTCACGCGCGGCGGCACCCTTGCCCCCGTCGAGCCGGGACGCCCCGGCGTGTACGGCCTGGCCGCGCATGCCCTCAGTTGACCTTGGCGCGCTTGGCCCCGGCCGCTCTTTCCCGCAACCCCTTCATGAAGACCCGACCCATCATGGAAGCTGCACCCATCCGGGACCAACACGGTGACATCGCCCTCGTGCCCTTCGCCGAACGGCATCTGGAAGGCGCGCACCGGCTTTCGCGCGCGCTTGTCTGGCCCTTTCGCAGGGAGGACTGGGCCTTCGCGCTCACCGTCGGGCGCGGCTTCGTTCTGGAGCGGGCGGGCGCGGTGATCGGCACGGCCATCTGGTTTCCCAATGGCGAAAGCCATGCGTCGGTCGGCATGATCATCGTGGACGGCGCGGAGCAAGGGCGTGGCTACGGGGCGCGGTTGTTCGACGAACTCCTGGACGCGGCGAAGGGCCGCTCGATCCTTCTCAACGCGACGCCCGAGGGGCGGGGGCTCTACGAGCGGCGCGGCTTCCGGGCGATCGGCATGATCGAGCAGCGCCAGGGCGTCCTGCCGGGCCGCCACGAGGCGCCGCCAGAGAATGTCGTGCGCCCGATGCGGCCGGACGAGTTCGACGCTCTCGCGCGGCTCGACCGGGCGGCCAGCGGCCGCGAACGCACCGCGATGCTGCAACGCCTCGTGGCGGCCGGCGAAACCTTCGTTCTTCTGCGGAACGGCGAGCCGGCAGGCTACGCGATCTCGCGGCTATTCGGTCGTGGGCATGTGGTCGGGCCGGTGGCGGCGGAAAGCCCCGCGGCAGCGCGCCTTTTGATCGAGGCGGCGCTTTCGCGGCTTGAAGGCCGCTTCGTCAGGATCGACCCTCCGGTCGATGCAGGCCTTGGCTCGTGGCTCGACGAGATCGGCCTGCCGCAGATGAGCGACGCGCTGACCATGGTTCTGGGCACGGTGGAGCCCACCGGCCCCGCGCGCCTTTTCGCCCCCTCCAACCAGTCCTTTCTTTGAAAGAGATCGGAATGACGCAAGCCCCCGCCGCCACGGCCACGCTCCGCTCCCCCGAGACGCCGGCCCTCGTTCTCGATCGCGACCGGCTGGACCGTAATCAGAATGCTGAGCGCCGCCGAAACGGAAGCGGTGATTCCGGGCAACGGCCGCCGATGGCTCGGCGGCGTTCACTCGACCGACGACGGCAAGGGCGAGCCGCCGATCGCCGCGCCGACGATCGCCGACGGCGCGCGCCGGTTCGGGGCGACGATCCATCAGGACTGCGCTGCCCGCAGCCTCGACATCGCAAACGGGTCGGTGGCCGGCGTCGTCACCGAAAAGGGGCTGATCCGGACGAAATCCGTGCTTTGCGCCGGCGGCGCCTGGACCTCGTGGCCGGAGATCGCCCCTGCGTCGATCCCACGCCCTTCCGGCTCTCGCGCTTCTTCGACGGCGGCAAGGTGAATGTCGGAGCCATCTGACCGGAGAGCCGATGCCCGTCCGGGGACGAAAGCGCAGGCTCGCTCTTCGACGAACCGGCTGCTCAAGGCTTCGCCCGAGTGGCCCTTACTCCAGCACCAGCACGGCCCGGAAGTCGTTGACATTCGTGAGGGTCGGTCCGGTGACGACGAGATCGCCGATCCCGGAGAACAGGCTGTAGCTGTCGTGGCCCGTCATGAGGGCGGCGGGATTGAGACCCGCCTGCCGGGCGCGATGCAGCGTGTCCGGCAGGACAAGGGCGCCGGCGGCGTCCTCGGTTCCGTCGATGCCGTCCGTATCGGCGGAAACCGCGAAGACGCCCGGCTCGCCGCCCAGCGCGATGGCGAGCGACAGAAGAAACTCGGTGTTGCGGCCGCCTCGTCCCGGCTTTGCCGTGCGGCCCACCGACACCGTGAACTCGCCGCCCGACAGGATAACGGCCGGCGCGGGCAGCGGCAGGCCGTGCCGACGGACGGAGCGCGCCATGCCGGCCATCAGGATGCCGGCCTCGCGCGCTTCCCCTTCCAGCGCGTCGCCCAGGAGGAGCGGCGCGATACCGTGGCGCCGCGCCACGGCGCTCGCGGCTTCCAGCGCCATCTGCGGGGTTGCGATCATCCGGTAATCGGCGGTGAACGCCGGGCGCGCCGCCGCTGGGCGCAGGAGAAGGCGACGGGCCGCGTCCGGCAGGTCCGGCCCCAGGCGAGCGACGACCGAGGAAAGGTCCTGCCCTTCCTCCGGGTCGTGAACCGTCGGCCCCGAGGCGATCGCCAGAGGATCGTCGCCCGGCACGTCCGAAATCGCCAGCGTCACGAGGCGTGCGGGGCGGGCGGCTTCCGCGAGGCGGCCACCCTTGATCCTCGACAGGCGGCGGCGCACCCGGTTCATTTCGTTGATGCCGAGACCGGAGGAAAGAAGCAGCCGGTTGACCGTCTTCTTGTCTTCCAGCGTCATGCCTTCCGCCGGCAACGCCATCAGCGCGGAGCCCCCGCCGGAGATCAGCGCGAGGACGAGGTCGTCCTCATCGAGGCCGGAGACGGTTTCGAGGATTCGCCGCGCCGCCCTTTCGCCGGCCTCGTCGGGCACGGGATGGGACGCTTCCAAGACGTCGATGCGCCGCGTCGGCACCGCATGGCCATAGCGGGTGACGACGACGCCGGACAGATCGACCTCCGGCCAGGCCTCCTCCACGGCCCGCGCCATCACCGCCGCCGACTTGCCGGCTCCGACCACCACGCAGCGGCCGGCGGGTTTTTCCGGCAGGGCGGGCTTCAGGACACGCATTGGATCGGCCGCCGCCACCGCGGCAGTGAAGAGCTCGGCGAGAATCCGCCGCGCCGCCTGATCGCCGTTCGAACCGCTGGAAGCTTGAATCACGGTGGCCCTTCGCTGGGGTTTAGAGAACGATGTTGGAGCCGCGGATGGCCTCGCAAACGGCCTCCGTCACCTCCCGCGTATTGGCCGTGCCGCCGACATCGGGCGTCGTGACGCCGCTGCCGGTGACGGTTTCGACCGCGTGCATCAGGCGTCGCGCCGCCTTCGGCTCGCCAAGATGCTCCAGCATCTGCGCCGCTGTCCAGAAGGTCGCGACGGGATTGGCGATGCCCTTGCCGGTAATGTCGAAGGCCGAACCGTGGATCGGCTCGAACATGGAGGGGAAGCGCCGTTCGGGATCGATATTGGCCGTCGGCGCGACGCCGAGGCTGCCCGCGAGCGCGCCCGCCAGATCCGACAGGATGTCGGCATGGAGGTTGGTCGCCACGATCGTATCGAGGCTCTGCGGCTTCAGGGTCATGCGGACGGTCATCGCGTCCACCAGCATCTTGTCCCAGGTCACGTCCGGAAACTCCTGCGACACCTCGGCCGCGATTTCGTCCCACATCACCATGCCGTGGCGCTGGGCGTTGGACTTGGTGACGACGGTGAGGAACTTTCTCGGCCGCGACTGGGCGAGACGGAAGGCGTAGCGCATGATGCGGGTGACGCCGACGCGGGTGAAGATCGCGACCTCGGTGCCGACTTCCTCGGGCAGGCCGCGATGGGCGCGGCCGCCATGGCCGGAATATTCGCCTTCCGAATTCTCGCGCACGATCACCCAGTCGAGGTCGCCGGGCTTGACGCCGGCCAGCGGCGAAACGATGCCGGGCAGGATCTTGGTCGGCCGCACATTGGCATACTGATCGAAGCCCTGACAGATCGGCAGGCGCAGGCCCCAGAGCGTGACGTGGTCGGGCACGTCCGGCGCGCCGACCGCGCCGAAGAAGATGGCGTCGAAGCGCTTGAGCTGCTCCGTGCCGTCCGCCGGCATCATGGTGCCCGTGCGCTTGTAGTAGTCCGAACCCCAGTCGAAATGGGTGACGTCGAGCTTGAAGCTGCCCTCGCGCCGCTCCAGCGCTTCCAGGGCCTGGAGGCCGGCGGCGATCACCTCGGGGCCGATGCCGTCGGCGGGAATGGCGGCGATCTTGTAGGTCTGCATGGGGATCATCCTGGTCGGAATCGAAGGGGGCCGGACGGATGGTGGCCGCCCGTCCGGCGCGATCGGAAAAGCGTCTTCAGGGCTGCTTGGCGTTGGCCAGAAGCTGGCCCCATCGCCCGATCTCGGAGCGGAAGCGCTCGTCGAGGGCGGCGGGCGTGGCGAGCTCGGCGGCGACGGGGGCGGTGCCGAGCCCCGCGAAACGCTCGATCACGACCGGGTCGGTCAAGGCTTTCTGGAGCGAAGCGGAAAGGCGCCGGCGGATCGGCTCGGGCGTGTCCTTCGGCGCCCAGATCGCGTGCCAGGCGGTGATCTCGAAACCGGGCAGGCCGGTTCCCGCCATGGTCGGCACGCCCGGCAGGATGGCGATCGGTTCCTTGGTGGTCACGGCATAGGCCTTGATTTCGCCGGCCTTGATCTGGTTCGCCGTGTTGGTGGTCTGATCGCACATCAGGTCGATCTGGCCGCCGATGAGGTCCGTCATGGCAGGACCCGTGCCCTTGTAGGGCACGACGGTCAGTTCGGTGCCGGTCGCCTGCGTGAAAAGGCGGCCGCAAAGGTCCGACACCGCGCCGACCCCGGCCGTGCCGAAGGTGGCGCCCGCACCCTCGCCCTTCAGCCATGCCAAAAGGGCGCCGAGATCGGCGGGCGCCAAGTCCTTGCGCCCGACAAGCGTCATCGGCACGTCGGTGACGAGCCCGATCGAGGAGAAGGCCTCGCCGGGTTGATAGGGAAGGGACGGGTAGAGCGCGCCGAAGGTCGAGGTGGCGACATGGTAGAGGAGAAGCTTGTAGCCGTCCGGCGCGGCCTCAGCGACCTGACCGGCGCCGAGCGAGCCGCCGGCCCCGCCGGCATTCTCGACCAGCACCTGTTGTCCGAGATCCCTGGTCATGGCCTCGGCGACCAGACGCGCCACCGTGTCGCTCGGCCCGCCGGCCGCCGCCGGCACGACGATGGTGACGGGCTTGGACGGATAGGCCTCCTGCGCGTGGGCAGGTCCCGCCAGAGCCGCAGCGAACATTGCCGCCAGAAACGTCTTCATATCCATCCTCCCGGATTGTGTGGAGGCGGCCCGGGAACTCCCCTTCCCGGAACCCGCCCGTGATGTCTGCCCTTCGATCGACGGCTTGCGGCGGCGGGCGCGGTGCCCATGCCATCCTCCCGACGATCTGCGCCGCTTCTCCCACGGCACCATTCCAGGCACGAGGCTACGGGATAGACCGACGCAGGCTCCATCGCTTAGAGATTATATTTTCAAGTGATATGATCGGGCATGGAGCTCAAACAGATCCGATGCGTGCTGGCGGCGGCCGAGGAAATGCATTTCGGCCGCGCCGCCCGCGTCCTCGACATCCTGCCCGCCGGGCTCGGGCGCCAGATCCGGCTTCTGGAAGAGGAACTCGGCGTCCGGCTTTTCGAGCGCACGACGCGATCCGTCGTCCTGACGGAGGCCGGTCGCCAATTCGTGCGCGACGCCCGGCATCTCGTCACGACCGCCGACGAGATGGTCGAGCGCTTCCGGGATCGCGGCCGCTCGAAAAGCCGCGTGATCCGGCTCGGCGCGATCGACAGCGCGGCGGCCGGCCTCGTGCCCGCACTGATCCATGACCTCCATGCGCGCGATCCGGCCCTGACGATCCAACTGACGGAAGAGAAGTCGATCCGCCTCGTGCCGAAGCTCCTTTCCGGCCGGCTGGACCTTGCCATCATCCGACCGGGCGTGCGGCTCGACCCGCGCCTTCGGATGCGCCTCCTTCTTCACGAGACGGCGGTGGTCGCTCTGCCGGCAAGCCATCCGCTGGTGGAACGGAGCCATGTGTCCGTCCCCGCGCTCGCCGATGTCGCGATGATCATTCCGGAGCGCCGTTCGCGTCCGCACAGCCACGACCTGACGATGAAGCTCTTCGAAGAAGAGGGGCTGACGCCGCGCATCGCGCAGATCGCGGAAGAGAAGCAGACGATCCTCAACATGGTCGCGGCCAAGATCGGCGCGGCGATCGTTCCGCAGTGGTCGAAGCGTCTCGCCGTTCCAGGCGTCGCCTTCCGCCCGCTCCTCATCCGAACGGCCACCGGTGCGAACCGCCTGCCGCTGGCCGTCGCATGGCAGGCCGATGTGCGAGACGCTAATCGCGACCTTCTCCTGCAGCTTCTGGAAGAGAATCTCGACCGCTACGCCGGGCAGGATTGATCTGCCGGCCGCCCGGTCCGACCGCGAGAGGCGTTGGATATTGATCGAGGCGCGAGATCTTCTTCGAGCTGCACGCCGCGCCGAACGTCCGTCTTCAGACCTACGATACGTTCAATCATCTTTGTTTCGAGTTGCTCATTGACCTCGTCAAGCGTTCAATCCAAAGCCTTCAAAGGGATATCTGGAAGGCAGGAAGGTTTTGTTGCTATTCTCGCAGCTCCACCTCGCGTCCAGAACCCTTGTCAGCGTGCCTTCCACCCGGTCGAGGCCGCCGAGCCTGAAGATTATGAACCTCGTCGCATGGTGAGAGGAAGATGATACCGCCAGCGCCCTTGTCGTTCTCGACGCGCTCGGAGCGGCGCATCAACGGCTCGATCGCCGAATGGCTCGGCCGGCAGATCGTGACGGGCCATCTGGCGGTCGGGGACGCAGTCCCGAAGGAAATGGAGTTCTGCGCGACGGCGGGCGTGTCGCGCGGCACCTATCGCGAGGCGTTGCGGCATCTGGCGGGCAAGGGCATGCTCGTCAGCCGGACCCGGACGGGCACGCGCGTCGCCGCCCGCGAGGGGTGGTCGCTCCTCGATCCCGATGTCCTGCGCTGGTTCTTCGAAGTGGGAACGCCGCCGAACTGGTTCATCCGCGCGCTCTACGAATTGCGGGCGATGGTGGAGCCGCCCTGCGCGGCGCTGGCGGCCGAGCGCAGAACCGACGAGGACCTGCGCGCTTTTCGCCAAGCCCTTCACGCCATGCGCACCTGCGACGTGACGCAGGACAGTTGGCATCAGGCCGATGCGAGCTTTCACCAGACGGTTCTTCGCGCTTCGCACAATCCGGTTCTGGTGACGTTCGAAGCCGGCATCCGGGCGGCGGTGGCCTATACCACCGCCTTCCGCTACCGCGACATGCCCAAGCCCCATACCCGCAACCCGATCGAGGAGCACGCCGCCGTGTTCGAGCGCATCGAAGCGCGGGACCCGGTCGGGGCGCAGCGCTTGATGGCGGAACTCGTCGACACCGCGCTTCTCGACAGTTCGGGTACGACCGTCGCGGATTTGCGGCTCAGCCTTTGACGCCGGACGAGATCATGATGGCTTCGGTGACGCGCTTCTGGAACACGAGATAGGCGATGGCGACGGGCGCGGCCGCCAGAAGCGCCACGGCCATGAGCCGGGCATAAACGACGCCGAAGGAATCATTGACCTGCGTGATGCCGACCGGGATCGTCATCATGTTCTCGCTGGTTTCCACGAGGAAGGGCCAGAGAAAGGCGTTCCAGGAGGTGATGAAGGTGATGATCGCCAGCGCCGTGGTGATCCCCCAGTTGAGGGGCATGTAGACCTTCCACAGAAGGGTGTAGTCGCTGCCCCCGTCCAGGACCACGGCCTCCTTCATCTCCTTCGGCACGGCGTCGAAGAACTGCTTGTAGACGATGATGACGATCGGCACGACGAGCTGGGGCAGGATGATGCCGGCCCAGGTGTTGATGAAGCCGAGATGGTTCATCAGGATGAACTGCGACACGACGAGCGCCTGCGCCGGGATCATGAAGCTCGCCAGAACCACGCCATAAAGGATGCGACGGCCGGGAAAGCGCATCTGCGACAGGGCATAGGCGCACATCATGCCGGTCACGATCACTATGAGCGTGATGATCAGCGAGGTGCCGACCGAGTTGATGTACCATGTGCCAAGCCGCGTGTTGAAGATCGCGTTGGCATAGGCCGTCAGGTTGAACTCGTCGGGCAGGATGCCAGTCTGCGCACTCACCACGCGGTCTTCGGCGCGTAAGGAGGTGACGATCGCCCAATAGATCGGGAAGAACCAGATCGCCCCGGCGATCAGCGCCAGAACCGTCAGAAGAAGATTGGCGAGCCGCGCGGATCTCATCGCCGTCCTCCCATGCGCAGAAGCTGGAACTGGAGAACGGACAGAACCATGATGATCACGAAGAGCACGAGGGCGATGGCCGAAGCGTAGCCGCCCTGATTGAGCTGGAACGCCGCGCGATAGACCATCATCAAAAGCACGTAGGAGGAGTTGAACGGCCCGCCCTCCGACAGGAGATAGACCTGATCGAAGAGCTTCAGTTGCAGGATGAGCTGCAGGGTCAGGACGAGCGCCGTGACGGGCCACAGAAGCGGCCATGTCACGCGGCGGAACTGCTGGGCGCGCGTCGCGCCGTCCAGCGCCGAGGCCTCGTAGAGATCCTGCGGAATGTTGCGCAGCCCTGCGAGGAAAAGAAGGACGTTGAAGCCGTTGGTCCACCAGATCGTCACCACGGCAATGGCCGGCATGACCCAGGCCGGATGCTTGAAGACGGGGATCGGCCGGCCCGTGATGAGCGTGATGAGCGACTGGAGAACGCCGAACTGCTGGTCGAGGAGCCAAGCCCAAATGGTCGTGACGACTGAGACGGGCAGGACATAGGGCAGGAAGAAGAGCGCCAGAACGAGAGCCTGCATCCGCCCCGTCAGGCGGTTCACGAGAAGCGCGATGCCGAGCGCGATCAGCGTCGTCGGGACCACCGTCAGAACCAGGAAATAGCCGTTGTTTTTCAGCGACGTCCAGAACAGGCGGTCGCCGAGGAGCTTTCGGAAGTTGTCGAGACCGATAAAGGCGCCGTCGCCGACAAGGCTGGAATCGGTGAGGCTGAGCTGCGCGATGCGGAAGGCGGGATAAAGAAAAACGAGACAGAAGATGGCGATGAACGGCAGCACCAGCGTGAAGGCGGTCAACACATGCTTTCGGCGGTTCTGCAGCATCGCCATTCAGGAACTCCCGTTGATTCATTCCGGAGGAAGCCGGGCAGACAACGCCGCCCGGCCATGCGCTCGAAGGCGCTTATTTCAGGAGGTTCTGGAGATCGCTCTTCATCTGAGCGACGGCGTCCGCGGCCGGCATGTAGCCGTGGATGGACGGCGAGATGATGTTGACGGCCGCATCATAGACCGGCGAGGCGACGCCGGCGATCTTGGAGCGCGGATCGTAGACGGCGGTTTCGGCGAGCTTGGCGTAGGTCGCGTTCGGCTCCATCTTCTTGTAGTCGGCGCTTTCGGCAACGGGCTTGTAGGCCGGGATATGGCCCGCTTCGGCCCAGCGGACGGAGTTCTTCTCCATCCAGCCGATGAAGGTCATCACGGCCTTGCGCTTTTCAGGCGTCATCGTCTTTTCGCCCTGGACGGGGATGGCGAAGGCGTGGCTGTCCGCCCAGGTCGCCTGTTTGCCCATGAGGTTCGGCACTTCCACCGCGCCCCATTCGAAGCCGAGCCGGCCGGAGGCCTGGAGGTCCTTCATGGTCGGCACTTCCCAGACGCCGTTGATGCTAAAGGCGGACTGGCCGGACGTGAACAAGGCGACGGAAGCGGGATAAAGCGCCTGTTCGGGCTGCCATCCCTGTTCGTGCCAGCGCGTCATGGTCTCGACGGCCTTGACGGCCTTCGCCTCGTTGTCACTCGACAACACTTGCGTGCCGTCCGTGATGAGTTCGCCGCCCTGCTGCGCGAGCAGTGTATAGAAGACGCGATAAACGCCGCCATCGTCGCCCGTCGCGTAGGTGAGGGGCGTGGCCGAGCCCTTTTCCTTGGCCGTCGCCAGCGCCTTCTCGAAGCTCGCCAGATCCGTGATGCCGGTCAGCTTGCCATTGGCGTCCAGAAACTCGGTGCCTTCGAGGTAACGCTTGTTGTAGTAGAGAACCACCGAATGGATATCGAAGGGCACGGCATAGAGCTTGCCGCTGTCGCTTGCGGCTTCCACCGCGTTCTCGAAGAAATCTTCCTTTTTCACGCCCGCCGCCGCCAGATCGTCCGGCGTCACTTCCGTCAGCACCTTCTCCGTCAACGCCAAGGGCAGGCGGGACAGATGGTAGCTCATCACGTCCGGCCCCTGGCCGACCGCCGCCGCGGTGCGGACCTTCGTGTAGAAGGGAACGCCCCATTCGAGCGAGGTCGCCTCGATCTTGATGTTGGGATGCTCCTTGTTGAAGTCCGACAGGAGGGCCTTCATGCGAACGCCGTCGCCGCCGACGAAGAAGTCCCACAGGGTCACGGTTTCCGCGGCCTGCGCCGGCAGCACCGCCAGCATCGTCACCGACGCAGCGACGAGTGTTTTCAGTCTGTTCATGGGTTTCGATCCTCCCGTTTGATGTTTTCACCCGGCGCCGATCCCACGAGCCGCCGGGCGTCGATGTTCCTTGGCGACACTAGCGCAGGCGCTCGCCTTCGGGCGAAAAGACCAGAATGTCGCTCCCCTCGGCGGTCACGAAGACGCGCTGCCCGTCCATTCCCTCGCGGCCCCCGCGCCGTTCCACCACGAGATCGCCGCCTGTCGCCGTGCGCGAATGGAGGTACGAAACGCCTCCCAGTTCCTCGATCATCTCCACCGTCACCGGCAGGCCCTGTTCCGCGAGGCGCAGCTTTTCCGGGCGAAGGCCGAGAACGACCCTGGCCCCGCTGCCGACATTTCCCGACGAAAGCGGAATGGTGAATTCGGGGCCGTCCTCGTCGACCCGCACCCGAATGCCGTCGCCGTCCTGCCGCAACACCGTCGCATCCACGAAATTCATGGCGGGCGAGCCGATGAAGCCGCCCACGAACCGGTTCGCCGGATCGTCGTAGAGGTGCAGCGGGCGGCCGGACTGCTGCAGCGTGCCGTTCTTCAGAACGAAGATCTCGTCGGCCAGCGTCATGGCCTCGACCTGATCGTGGGTGACGTAGATCATGGTGGCGCCGATCTGGCGGTGGAGGCGCGTCAGTTCGAGCCGCATCTGGACGCGCAGTTCCGCGTCGAGATTGCTCAAGGGCTCGTCGAACAGGAAGACGTCCGGCTGGCGCACGATGGCGCGGCCGATGGCGACGCGCTGGCGCTGGCCGCCCGAAAGCTCGGACGGCTTCTTCCCGAGATGATCGTCGAGGCGAAGGATGCGCGAGGCTTCGCGGACCTTTTCCTCCACGACGGCCTTCTTCGCCTTCGCGAGCCGCAGGGAAAAGGCCATGTTCTCGTAGACGTTGAGATGAGGGTAGAGGGCGTAGGACTGGAACACCATCGCGACGCCGCGCTTGGCGGGCTCGACCTCCGTCACGTCGCGCCCGCCGATCTCGATCGTGCCGCCGGTGGTGTTCTCCAGCCCCGCGATCATCCGGAGCAGCGTCGACTTTCCGCAGCCCGATGGGCCGACGAAGACGCCGAAGCTGCCTTTGGGCACCTCCAGCGACACGCCCCGGATGACCTCGGCCGATCCGAAGGCCTTGCGGACCCCCGTGAGTTTGACGCCCGACATGCGGTCAGACCGACAAACGGATCATGTGGTAGGACAAGGGCGCGATGCGGCCTTGCAGCCGATCCCCGTCGGTCACGAGCCCCGAGCCTCCCTTCGGGGCCACCGCGTCCGGTTTGTCCGGCCCGTTGGTGTCGCGAAGGCCATGGCCGGCGAGCGTGCGGTGTTCGGCGACGCGCAGCGCGCCGAAGCCACCGAGCGACAGATCGAGATCCAGCGTTTCGGTCAGGTGCCGGTTCACGGCGAAGAGCGTCAGCATTCCGCCCTCGTTCTCCACCGCCGCGACATCGAGATAGGCCACGTCGTCGGCGACCGAGCAATCGTAGGTCGGCCCGTCCACCGCGACCCTCAAAGCCCGGCCCCGGCCATAAAGCGAGGCGAACTGATAGGGCCAGTAGATCGTCTGGCGCCAGGCCGGGCCGTTCTTCTCGGCGCGGATCGGCGCGATGACGTTGACGAGCTGCGCGATGCAGGCGATGCGAACCCGGTCGGAGCGGCGGATGAACTCGTTCAGAAGACAGCCGATGAAAAGCGCGTCCTCGAAATTGTAGTCCTCCTCCAGAAGGTCGGGCGCTTCCGGCCAGTTCCAGGTCCGCCAGCGGCGGGAATCGTCTTCCCGCTTGTGATACCAGACGTTCCATTCGTCGAAGCAGATGTAGACGTCGTTCTTGGCGCGCTTCTTGGCCTTCACGAAGTCGATTGCGCCGGCGATGGCCTGGATGTAGCGCCCGGTTTCCTCGACCTTGCCGAAATAGTTCAGCGTGTCGTGGCTGGAATTGCCGAAATACTTGTGCAGCGAGATGTAGTCGACGTTCTCGTAGCACTCTTCGAGGACTTCGCGCTCCCAGTCGGGATAGGTCGGCATCTGGTCGTTGGAGGAGCCGCAGACAATCATCTCGGCATTGGGCGTCAGCGCGCGGAGCGCCTTGGCTGTCTCGTCGGCGAGCCGCCCGTATTCCTTGGCCTCCTTGTGGCCGATCTGCCAGGGGCCGTCCAACTCGTTGCCGAGGCACCACATGGTGACGCCATAGGGGTCGGCGACGCCGTGAGAGCGGCGCAGGTCCGACCAATAGGTGCCGGAGGGGTGGTTCACGTATTCCACGAAGTTGCGCGCGTCATCGAGGCCCCGCGAGCCGAGATTGAGGGCGAGCATCATCTCGATGCCCGCATCCTTGGCCCAGACGGCGAATTCGTTGATGCCGACCTGATTGGTTTCCTTGGAGCGCCAGGCGAGGTCGAGCCGCACCGGGCGGTTCTCCTTTGGGCCGATGCCGTCCTCCCAGCGATAGGCCGACACGAAGTTGCCGCCGGGATAACGGATCGCCGGGATCGCCAGATCTTTCACGAACTGCATGACGTCGCGCCGGAAGCCGTTCTCGTCGGCTTGGCTGTGTCCGGGCTCGTAGATGCCGGAATAGATCGCCCGGCCCATATGCTCGATGAATGCGGAATACAGCCGGTTGTCGATCTCGGAGATCACGAAACCCTTGTGGACCGCAGCACTGACTCGCATTCCGTTCTCCCCTATTTGTCTGACAAATGAAGCCGGGACGGGAGGGGCTGTCAAGTCGTGACGGATGAAGCCGTCTCAAAGGCCTCGTGAAAGGGGCTCGGCCAGAAAGCCCGCCGCCATCGTTCGGAACGCTTCGACGGCTTTCGGCAGAACGGCGGAGGGGTCGTCGCTGGCGGCGACCCAAAGGGCGGCGTTGAGAGCGGCGCCGCTCAAAAGGCGAGCCGCCGCTTCCACGTCGACGCGCTTCATGACGCCCTCAGTGACAAGGCCGGCCACCGCCTGCTTGGTCAGTTCGAGGCAGGCGTTCTGGCTCGGCCAGGTCGACGGATCGCCGAGAAAGGCCGGGCCATCGAGAAGCACGATCCGCCGGATCTGCGGGTCGAGCGCCATCTCGATATAGGCCGATCCTTCCGCCAGAAGGGCCTCCCATCCGTTCGGTGCGGCGGCGGCCGCGTCATGGGCGCGTGCCGCCATCTCTCCGTCGACCTCGGCGACGACCGCGGCGAGCAGGCCCTTCTTGTCGCCGAAGTTGTGATAAAGCGCCCCGCGCGTCAGCCCGGCTTCGGCTGTCAGGTCGTCCATGGACGCGGCAGCGAAACCTTTCGCCCCGAAGGCCCGGCGCGCCGCCTGGAGAAGCTTGGCGCGGTTCTGTTCCATCGTCTCCGAACGTCGGGTGGGGGGCATGGCGGCTCTTTCTTCGGAATGGGGCCGCATGACGGTTGACATACGGACCGTATGCGAGATATCTCAGATACGCTCCGTATATCAGATGGGGCGGCGTCTTCAACGCTGCCGCCGATCGAGCGCTGCGCCATCCCCTTGCCCCATGAAGGAACCCACCATGACGAAGCGCGATCCCGTTTTTCCCGCCGACCGTCACGCACTCTACGAGAAGCACGCTTATTCGGCCGCCATCCGGTCCGGCGACATGCTGTTCGTGTCGGGCCAGGTCGGAAGCCGCTCCGACGGCTCACCCGAGCCCGATTTCCGGACGCAGGTGCGACAGGCCTTCGCGAACCTCGATGCGGTTCTGAAGGCTGCCGGCTGCACCTTCGATGACATCGTGGATGTCACGACCTTCCACACCGACCCGGAAAACCAGTTTCCGGCGGTGATGGACGCCAAAGGCGAAGCCTTTCCGCAAGCGCCTTATCCGAGCTGGACGGCGGTCGGCGTCAACTGGCTCGCCGGCTTCGACTTCGAGATCAAGGTCATCGCCCGGATTCCGACGACCGCCTGATGCTTCGTCTTCCGGCCGCTGCGCGGACCGCGAAGCGCTGGAGGACCACCTCATCGAAGGAGCGCACATGCACACCCTGATCGTCGTCGCCCATCCCGACCCGGCGTCCTACAGCCATGCCGCAGTCGCCCGGCTCGTCGCCGGTCTCGAAAGCGTTGGAGGCGATACCACCGATGTCCTCGATCTCGCGGCGGAGGATTTCGACCCGCGTTTCACCGCCGCCGACAACGATCTGTTCCACGGCCGCGGAGAACCCGGCGACGATATCCTCGCGCAGCAGCGACGCGTGGACCGGGCCGACATGCTGGTCCTCGTGTTCCCGGTTTACTGGTGGTCGATGCCGGCCGTCATGAAGGGTTGGATCGATCGCGTGTTCATTTCCGGCTGGGCATATGTGGATAACCCAGAGAAAGGAACGACGCGCTTGCTGGGCCGGCTGAAAGGGCAGGTCGTCGCGATCGGCGGGGTCAATCAACAAACCTACGAGCGCCGAGGGTATCTCGACGCCCTGAACACGCAGATCGTCGGAGGCATCTTCGGGTATTGCGGCATAGAGTCGGTGGGTCTGGATCTCCTCCTGCCGATCGATCCGGCGGGCGCGCGGGAGGGTCTGCAAAAGGCGTACCACATCGGACAACGCCTTTCGGGCAAGCTTTCCTGATCGCCCGCGAGTAGGGGAGCCCCGCCGGCACATCGGCATTGCGCTTTCGCCGCTTCGAGCGCCGTCCCGTTCTCGCAAAAGGTTCAAGGCTCGCGGATGTTTCGCCGCTTGCCTTGCTGCCGTCACGGAACCCCGGCACGAGGGGCGGAGCGATTCGGGAGGGTTTGAAGGGAATGTTTCACAGATCCGCGCTTCGATTCGGTCTCGCGCTGGCGGCGCTCGCTTCCTCGCTGCCGGGGCCGGCTCTCGCCGGCTCGCCGACGACGCTCGGGACCATGCGCTTCGAGGCTCCGAGCGTCGGTTCGGGCTGGGTGGCCAAGCCCGTGAAGGGCGGGATGCTCTACCAGAAGGAGTTCCCCGCCACCGAAAAGAACCGGCGCAAGGGCGGCGCGATCATCCAGATCCTCGGTCCGTTCCCCGGCACGACGGCGACGCTCGACAAAGACTTCGAAACGGTGGCGACTGGCGTCAAGGGCATGGAGAAGGAGCGCCCCTCCTCGAAGTCCGACGGCACCACGGTGAACGGCCATCGCATTCGCGCCGACTATCGCTGCTGCGCCCGGGCGCAAGGACTGTCGGTCGGCCAGCGCACCGTCGGCATCGCGTCCGGTCGCCATCAGGTCGTCCTGGCTCTGGTCGGGATCGAACTGCGCGACGAAGCCAGGAAAAGCGCGGAAGCCGACTTCGAGGCGCTGGTCCGCTCGGTGGCGCTGGAGCCGGCCGACAAGCCGTTCGAGCTTGTGCCCCAGGCCGGAGATGGCGGGCTCGACGGCGTCTACACCCACCTCCAGACCGGCGTCACGCCGAACGCCTTCGGCGGCATGGACTTCACCTCGGACAGCGAGATCACCGTGTTCGATCCATCCGGCCTTTACGCCACCGAACTGCCCGAGAACGGCGACATCACCGTCCATTGCCGCGCCAAGCCGACGGATTGCGGCCTCTACAGGCTGAAAGGCGGCGGTCTTCTCAGTGGCGCGAGCGAGATCGAGATGCGCGAAGTCGGCGACGCGTTCGGCACGATCGAAGCCGAAACCAAGCCCTTCGCCAAGCAGGGCGACGGCCTGGAGATCGACGGCGGCGCTTATAGCCGCATTCCGCCTTTCCCCGAAGGAACGGTTCTTGCCGGAAGGTGGCGCTATTTCTACGCCTCGTCCGGCTCCACGGCCTTCGCCTCGAACAGCGTTTCCAGCGAACGCATTCTCACGCTTGCCTCCGACGGCACGTTCCGGCGCACCGGCTGGTCGGGCGCCAGCGGCACGAACGACACCGGCGGCGGAACAACCGGGTTCACGGCGAGCGGCAAACGCCCGGCGAGCAGTGGACGCTACAAGATCGTGGGCTACACGCTGGAACTGACGGGAAACGACGGCCGGACCGAACGCTCCTCCATCTTCGCGCCCGACAAGGACTCCGACAAGCTCCTCGTGATCGGCGGATCGAACTACCTGAAACAGGAATGAATCGAGCGGCACGACACCGATATGAAAGCGGTGAAGTCGGCCTATCTCGGATGGCGGGCGTTAGGCCTTCCTAACGGGCGTGTTCGAGCACCTCGCTGGCCTCGGCGGCGGGACGCTTGGTGCCCTCGGCCACGCGGCCGTGGCCGCTGATCTCGCGGCCGGCATCCACTGCGAAGCGCAGGTTCCAGACCGTCGCCACCAAGGAGATCGCCACCACCACCGCGAAAGCCGCCGAGAAGTCCGAAAGCTCTGGCACGCCGTGGTTCTGGACCTTCATCGAGCCGTGGAGCGCGAGCGCCGCCACGCAGATGCCGAGCGACAGCATCAGTTGCTGGAAGGTCGTGTAGAAGCTCGTCGCCGAGCTTATCTGCGCCGGCGAGATCCGGTCGTAGGCCACTGTATTATAGGCGGTGAACTGGAACGACATCGAGAAGCCGCAGCAGACCAGCACCCCGAAGATCAGGGCCAGCGGCCAGTCCGGCCGGAAGAAGGCGCAGGCCCCGTAGAGAAGCGCGGCGACGATGCCGTTCACGGCCAGAGCGTTGCGAAAGCCGAAGCGCCGCAGGAGACGGGGCGCCACCGCCTTCATCAGGAGGGAGCCGATCGCCGTGGCGATGGTGATGAGGCCGCTCGTCGCCGCCGAAAGGCCGAAGCCGAGCTGCATCATCAGCGGCAGCAGGAAGGGCTGCGCGCCCTGCGTGATGCGCGTCAGCGATCCCGCGATCACGGAAGTGCCGAAGGACGGAACGCGCATCAGCGCCGGGTCGAGGATCGGCGCGGCGTGGCGGCGGGCATGGCGCAGGTACACCGCTCCGGTCACGAGCCCGAACGCGACGAGCACCAGCGCCATCAGCCCTTCTCCTTCGCGGCTGGCGGTCTCGAAGCCGAAAAGGAGAGAGCCGAGCGAAATGCCCGACAGCATCATGCCGAGGGCGTCGAACGGCCCGGAGCGCTCGCCTCTGGTTTCCTCGATGAAGAGGCTGACCAGCACCATGCCGACGAGGCCGATGGGCACGTTGATGTAGAAGATCCAGCGCCAGTCGGCATGATCGACGATGAGACCGCCGACCGGCGGTCCGAGGATCGGGCCGATCAGCGCGGGCACGAGCAGCCAGGACATGGCCGAAACGAGGTCGCGTCGCTCCACCGAGCGCAGGAGCACGAGCCGCCCGACCGGGATCATCATCGCCCCGCCGATGCCCTGCACGAGCCGCGCCACCACGAGAAAGGCCAGCGAGGGCGCCAAGGCGCACAGGATCGAGCCGAGGACGAAGACGCCGATGGCCGCCCGGAACACGGTGCGCGAGCCCCATCGGTCCGCCACCGCGCCGCTGACGGGAATGAACACCGCGAGGCTGATGAGATAGGAGGTGAGCGCGATGCTCATGGAAGGCGCGCCGACGTCGAAGTCGCGCGCCATGGTGGGCAGGGCCGTCGCCAGGATCGTGGCGTCGAGCTGTTCCATGAACATGGCGCTGGCGACGATCAGCGCGACGGTGCGGAAATTGCGCCGGGCGGCCGGCGCGGCATCGGCCTTGCCGATGCCTGAAACCTCATTCGGCATGGGATCGAAACGAACGCTTCACGGGCGGCGACGAGCCGGGCCGCCGGACGGCGTGACACCTTCGACAGGCAATCGCTAGGCGCGAGATACGGCCTCCGCCCGCCCGGCACCACCCTCTCCGTGTTCACATTCTCCGCATCCGCGACATGCCGGCGCGAGCGCGAAGCCGAATTTAAGGTGATCGGGGGGAAGGCAGCCTGATCGGCGGGGCCGGATGCCGTCCGATTGCGCCCTACATTCAGCAACAGGCTTGGGATCGGGAGCGCGCATTCGTGGAACAGGGTTCTTCAGCATCGTTCTCGACGCCCCGGCCAGAGGAACTCGGCCTGCGCCGGATCGCGAACGGCGGCGGGCTGATCTGCGACCTTCTGCCGAACGGCACGGTTTTCGGGCTCGCGCACGAGGCCGAAGGGCGTCGGACTCTCATCGGGCAGGTTCTCGGCTCGCCGTTGGGATGCGGTTTGGCGCGGATCGTGCTGCGCGTCAGTGGCACTGAACCCCGGCAGATCGATCTTCTCGGGGGCCGCGCGCGCGGCCGGTTCGGGGTCGACCGGGACCGTGCCGTCTGGGAAGGCGAGGATCGGGGCGTCCGCCATCGCCTGACCTTGTCGCTCGACCCGATGGGCGCGCTTTGGCTTTGGCGAGTGGAGATCGAGAACGGCTCGGCCGAGCCCGTGCCCTGCGACACCGTCCTGATTCAGGATCTCGGTCTCGGCGATCCGGGCTTTCTGATGAACAACGAGGCCTATGCCTCGCAATACCTCGATCATCATGTGGCCTCAGCCGGGCGCATCGGGCCGGTGCTGATGACGAGGGCGAACCTTGCGCAAGGGCATGCCCACCACTGGGCGGCCCATGGCTGTCACGACGGCGCGGCGGCTTTCGCCACCGATTTTGCGCAAGTGATGGGTCCGGCGTTCCGCGATGCCGACGAACTGGCGGCCGGCTTCGGCACCGACTTGTCCTCCATCCGGCTGCAAGCCGAAACGGCCTGCGCCGCGCTGCAATCGCATCCGAGGACGGTTCCGCCAGGGCAAGGCGCGGCTTGGACCTTCTTCGGCAGCTTCCAGCCCGATCACCCTCATGCATCGGGGAACGAAGACCTCCCCGTCGTGGAGGCGGCGGAGCGGGCGCATGCGGCTTGGACCTCGCGCCCTGTCACAACCTCGACCCCCGAACGCAACCTCCTTCAGGATGCGCCGGCGCTCGTCTCGGAAGCTCTGGACGAGGCGGAGGTCGCGGCGCTTTATCCGGAGCGGCGGCACGAGGAGCGCCGCGACGGGCACCTCCTGTCCTTCTTCGTGCCTGGCGAGGGGCATGACCGGCACGTGGTGCTGCGGGACAAGGAACGCATGGTCGCGCGGCGCCACGGCGCGATTCTGCGCAGCGGGCGCGCCCTCGTGCCCGACGACGCCACACTCAGCGCGACCGCGTGGATGCACGGCGTCTTCGGCGCTCAACTCACGATCGGCAACACTTCGCTCCACCAGCTCTTTTCGGTCTCGCGCGATCCTTTCAATATCGGGCGCGATGGGGGCTTGCGCATCCTCGCCGAACTCGACGCCGCCTGGCATCTTCTGACGATCCCCTCCGCCTTCGAGATGGGGCTCGGGGACTGCCGTTGGCTCTACCGGCTTCCGGATCGCACGATCACGGTCTCGTCCGTGGTTTCGGCCGACGATCCGGCGCTGCAATGGCGCGTCACCGTGGAGGGGAGGGCGTGCCGCCTCCTCGTCTTCGGCCGGCTCGTGCTCGGATCGCGGGAGTTCGGGGGACGAGGGCGCATTTCCGTCGATCCTTCGACCAAGCGCTTCACGTTCAGGCCCGACCCGGAAGATGCCTGGGGCCGCACCTATCCGGCGGCGAGCTATCATCTGGTGGTTTCCAATCCGACTGCGGTAGAAGCGCTCGGCGGGGACGAACTGCTTTACTCCGACGGCGTCCGGCGCAGCGGCGCCTATGCCGCGATCCGCACCGCGCCGACGCACGAACTCACCTTCGCCGTCGTCGGCTCGCTGACCGACGCGGGCGCAGCGCGAGCGCTGGCCGATCGGTTTGCGGGAGGGTGCGACGAGACCGCTATGCGCCAGGAAATGGCCGACTTCTGGCGGCAGGTGACCCGCGACCTGCATTTGGCCGGTATTTCCAGCAACGCCGATGTCGAGGCCGTCAACACCGCCTTCCCCTGGCTCGTCCACGACGCGATGGTGCACCTCACCGTGCCGCACGGGCTGGAACAATATACAGGCGCGGCCTGGGGCACGCGCGACGTCTGCCAGGGTCCGGTCGAACTTCTGCTGGCGCTGGAACACGATGCCCCGGTGCGGGAAATCCTGCGACGGCTGTTCGCGGAGCAGGACAAGGCGGCGCGCGACTGGCCGCAATGGTTCATGCTGGAACCCTATGCCGCGATCCGGGGCCGTGAAGCGCATGGCGACGTCATCGTCTGGCCGCTGAAAGCGCTCTGCGACTATATCGAGGCGACCGACGATCTCTCGATCCTCGGTGAACCTGTGTCTTGGCGGCGCGAGGACGAAGGTGCGGCGCTCAGTGCGGCGACGCCCATCTCGGCGCATGTCGAGGGGTTGCTGATGGCGGTTCAGGAGCGTTTCGTGCCGGGCACCGCCCTGATCCGCTACGGCCACGGCGACTGGAACGATTCCCTCCAGCCGGTCGACCCGGACCTTCGCGACCGGATGGTGAGCAGTTGGACCGTGGCGCTGCTCACCCAGCAGATCCGCCGCTATGCCGAAATTCAGCGCCGCGCCGGCAACCCCGACGAGGCTTCAAAGCTCGATGCGCTC
This sequence comes from Aureimonas psammosilenae, assembly GCF_009176975.1. Lineage (GTDB taxonomy): Bacteria > Pseudomonadota > Alphaproteobacteria > Rhizobiales > Rhizobiaceae > Plantimonas > Plantimonas psammosilenae. The sequence goes on along the minus strand of NZ_WEZG01000008.1, from coordinate 14,878 downwards.
GGCGACCGGATGCACGGCGACTTCGAGCGCCTGCTCATACGGGACGGCACCGTCGCGGGCTATGCGATCTTTTCGCCAGAGGGCGGGGAGCCGGAACTTCTGCTGCATCCGGCCGACCAACGGACGGGGCTGCATTATTCCCTCTTGCCGATGACGCAGGGCATGATCGGCGGATTGTTCACGCCGGAACAAGCGCGCCATCATCTGGATCTCATCCGCCGGCACCTCGCCTTTCCGGATGGCGTGCGGCTCATGGAACATCCGCTCGCCTATCATGGCGGGCTGGAGACGATTTTCCGCCGCGCCGAATCCTCGGCCTTCTTCGGCCGGGAGATCGGGCTGATGTATACGCATTCGCACCTGCGCTACGCCGAAGCCATGGCGATGCTGGGGGAACCCCAGGCCCTGTGGGATGCGCTGGCGGTGGTGAACCCGATTTCCGTCACCGACCGGCTGGCTCACGCCTCGCTCCGGCAGCGCAACACCTATTTCTCCTCTAGCGATGCCGCCTTCCCGGACCGCTATACCGCGAGCGCCGAATGGTCCCGCGTCAGGGACGGTACGATCGCGGTGGACGGCGGCTGGCGCATCTATTCCAGCGGGCCGGCGCTTTACGTCAACATGCTCGTGCGCCACGCGATGGGCCGCCGCCGCATGTTCGGCCGGCGCGAGCGGGTGCCGTGCCTGCCCGATGCGCTGCGGAATCTCAGCCTTGTAGGCGACCTTTCGCAGCCGAGCGCGCCGCCGCAGCCGTGATGAAACAAGCATAGCTCCAGGTGAGGTGCTTGGCCGAGGCTTGTTCGCCGGTGTTCTGGTCGAACTGTTCGGCCATCTCGCCCGAAGCGGGAATGAAGGCTTGAGCGGTTCGCATGATGGCATCGCCCCGGCTGAAGGCCGCAGCGGCGTTTGCCAGTGCGTCGCGACCAGCGGGCAGGCGTTCTCGGAACCACTCGTTCTCGGGCGAGACCGGCAGTTCCGCGCCGGTCGCCAGGGCGGCGGACAGCCGGTAGTAGAATTCGGCCGCCGCAAGGGTCGAGAAGTAATAAGCGCCGCCGCTGTAATAGCGGTCGCCGGGGTAGCGGCCGAGCGCCGGTCCTCGGGTCTTCGGGCGATCCTGGTTGATCGCGTATTCGGCCTCGAACAGGGTTTCGAGGGCGGTCACGGTTCCCTGCGCTCGGGGATCGAGAACGCTGTGCGGCCCGGCAGTGCGACCGGCATGGACCACGGCGAGAAGGATTGCCGCGTCGAGGAGCTTCCGTTCCGAACCGCCCGAAACACCCAGCCGCGAGCGGATGAAGCCGAGCCCGGCATCCCAGAAACCTTCGAGCCGGGATGCGAGCTCGCGAGTGCCCGCCTCGCAGGCCCGCGCCTCATCCAGCCGGTCAAGGGTGGCGAACCACGCGGCGCCAAGGCCGAGCGCTTCGGCCTGGACAAGCCCGGTATAATAGTGGTGCCCGAGTTCCTCCTCCCAGATATCGTAGGAGGGCTCGGCACTGTGTCGCAGGGTGAAGGCGAGGTCGGCCTCGATCACCGCTTGCATGCCCTGGTGAAGGCGCGAATCTACCACGTCCCACCAGCGCAGAAGCGTGATCGCCCGTAAGGCGACGCCATCGGTCTGCGGGCGGTCCCAGCGGGTGAAGTCGGGCGACCCATCCGGGTTCACGCGGGTCTCGTTGCGGACCCAATCCGCCGTCCAGCCTGCGATCTCCGCTTCGTCTCGGACATAACGCATGAAGTCCGGCGTGACGCCTTCCCGGAACCGCGCGTGAGCGGGGATGCCGTCGCGATCCATCCGGTCGAGGGACAGGGTGAACTCGACGAACTCGGCGAGGCGTTCCTCTGCGACATCGCCGAGAAGCCCCTCGATCCTCGCCACCCGCAGGGCGTCGATCACGATGGCGGAATCGCGGTACCAGTGGAAGAAGTAGTCGGGATCGGGGTCGTAGGAGGCCGGCACGGGCGAGGCCAGCACGGAACCGGGGTGGGGAACCACCGTCTGCCCGAAACCCGGCCGGTCCTTCACGAGGTCCGTCGCTGAGATGGCGCGCAGCATCCTCGTCGCAGCGACTTTGGCTTGGTCCGAAATCCAGCGGTCGAGTGCCGTGTCGCTCATGCCGACAGCGCCGGCGATTGGAACTCCAGCCGCTTCAGCCCGACCTGAATCTCCGGAACGCTCATGAACAGGCGCCACATCAGCCCGCTTCGATGGTTCTCGATCATCGTGACGATCGGCCCCTGGTCGATGCCGAGGAACCAGTCCGCCACCCAGTCGTGCTCCTGGCTGAAGGCGTCGAGAAACCCGTAGCGACCCCAGAGCCGGTCCCCGAGATCGTCGTGGAGATGGCGCAGCACCGCCATCACCTCGGTCGGCGCGTAGGGCAGGCTCGATAAGGCGGCCGTCGGGCTGATCACGGAGAGGTCGTTCTCCGGCGAATGCGCTTCGTAGCCGTTGACCGAGTCGCTGGCGGTCAGGCCCCAGCAGTCCGGCCCATAGCCCTTGAAGCCCTTCGGGTTGCGGATACAGTAGGCGCGGTTGACCAAGGTGTGGCGGACATTCTGCTGCCAGTAGTCTGCGTAGGCGTCGTTAAGGCCGCGCGGATCGAGACCGCAGAAGGAGTAATGCGCGAAGAACAAGGGCCCGCCGCCTTCCGGTCCGAGCGGCAGTTCGATGCGTTCCTGGTATCGACCGTTCAGGAAGAAGCGCCCTTCCGCGTAGCCTCGATGATACACCGATGGTGCGATCGGGAATGTCGGCGAGGATGCCGCCAGGACATAGGCGATCAGGCACTCGTTCCAACCGCGCACGGGGTGGTTCAACGCAAAACCGTTCGTCGGGCTCCAGTGCCATGTCAGGACCTCGCGCCCTTGGGTGTACCAGTCCCATTCCGCGTCGTTCCAGAGATAGGTGACCGCCCCGCGCAGCCGCTTCTCGCCGTCCGTGTCGGCGTCGAAATAGGCGCGCGCGCAAAGGAGGCCCTGGAGGAGGAGCGCCGATTCCACGACGTCGCCGCCATCGTCCTTGCGCCCGAACGGAAGGACGGCGCCGGTCGCGCCGTTCATGAAATGCGGAAACATGCCGTGGTAGCAGGGGGCGTTCGTCAGAAGGCCGAGCATCCGGTTGATGCGATCCACCGCTTCGGTGCGGGTTATCCAGCCGCGCTCGCAGGCCACGATGATGGCCATCGCGCCGAAGCCGGTGGCCCCGATCGCCACCGCGTCGTCCTCGGGATCGCCTTCGCGCCGGATGCGGTCGCGTGCGAGGCCGCTCGTCGGATGGCCGCCTTCCCAGAAGTAGAGGAAGGACTGCTTCTGCACGCGGTCGAGAAGCTGTTCGTCCGTCAGTCGCTTGCCCGGCATGTCTTCTCCCGTCATTGCGCGGGCTCCACCTGCTTCACCGATCGCCTGGTCTTCCTCGCCGCCGCCTTTGCCGCCGCTTCAGCATCGGCGACTGGCTCGAAGGTCGGGCCGGCGGGGTTCGGGACGAGGTGCAGGGTCCGCGTGAAGAGGTCGCCGGGCTCGGCTTCCCCAAGGCTGATGATCCCCATGTCCTTCAGCTCGCCCCGAAGCAGCGCCTCGACCCGAGCCCGGCTTTCTTCTTCCAGAGAATCCAGGACGTGGTCGAGCACTAGCCAGTCGGGCCGCTGCAGGATCACCCGGACAAAGGCGAGGCGCTGCTGCTCGTCGTTGCCGAGCTGGTCCCATCGCTCCACCGTGTCGAGCGAGCCGAGACGGCGCTCGAGCCCGAGGGCTTCGAACGCCTTGGCGATCTCGCCGATGGGCTGCGTTTCGTCGGAACGGGGATAGGAGATCGCCGCGCGCAAGCTTCCGGGCGGCATATAGGCCTGCGCGGGCATGAACATGATCGAGCCGCGCGGGGGATGGACGACCCGCCCGCTTCCCCAGGGCCAAAGGCCGGCGAGCGCCCGGAACAGCAAGGTGCTTTGTTCGCCGGTCTCGCCTGCGACGGACACCCGCTCGCCGGGCTCCAGCTCGACCGCCGTTTCCTTCAGCCGGCAGCATTCGGGAGCGGCGATGGCAAGATTCTCGAAGCGAAAGCCCGACCCGCCTTCCTCGAAGGTGATCTGGCCTTCGGTGCGGCCCAGTGTGTCGATGGCCAGGATCGTGCGCCGGAAGCTCGCGATGCGGATCAGGGTGGCGCGCCAGTCGGCGATCACGGAGAAGTTGTCGACGAACCAGCGAAGCGACTGCTGCACTTGATTGAAGGCCCCGACGATCATCATCAGCTCGCCGAAGGTCAGGTTGGCATTGGGGTTGAAGTAGATCGGGGCGGCCACCAGGATCGGGGCGATGATCGTGAACCAGCCGTAGCCCGCCGTCACCCAGGTCAGCCGGGTCACCGCGCCGACGATCCGGCGCGAGCTTGCCAGAACGGTCTGGAAGATGCTCTCGACCCGCCCCCTTTCGTCCGCCTCGCCGCCATAGGCGGCGATGCTTCCCACCCCCTCGTTCATGCGTACCAGCGCGAACCGCAGCTCGGCTTCGCGGGCATAGCGCGCGGCGTTGAGCTGGATCAGCGGCCGCCCGATCCACCAAGACAGGAGCGAGGCCGCGCCGGCGTAGAACAGGGCGCTCCACACCATGTAGCCGGGAAGGACGAAGTCATGGCCGCCGACATGCAGAACCATGCTGCGCGACAGGCCCCAGAGAACGCCGACGAAGCTGACGAGGAGAAGCGTCGCCTGGAGGAGGCCGATGCCGAGATCCACAGACAGTTCGGTGAGGTGCCTCGCATCCTCGTGGATGCGCTGATCGGGATTGGCGCCGATCTCGCCCGCATTCGACAGGCGGAAAGCGCGCAGCGGCTTCAGCCACTCGTCCAGAAGATCGTGCACCAGCCCTTCGCGAAGGGTCACCTTGCTCGTCTGGTTGAGCCAGAGCTGCGCGACGTTCAGGGCGAGGAGCACGCTGGCCAGACCCGCGAACACCCCGAGCTGACGCACGAACTCCCCGAAATCCTTTCGGGCGAGAGCGTCGTAGAACGGCCGGTTCCAGGCGTTCAGCCAGATCTGGGCGTAGGCCGCCAGCCCGACCACGGCGACCAGCGCGAGGGCCAGCAAAAGGATCTTGTTGCGCTGCGGCGATTTCCAGAAGGCGGATGCGATCATAGCGGCATGTGTCCCGAACCCTTACGCACCGGTGATCCGATCATGCACCCGCCGTCCTTCTCCGGGAGACTCAACTCAAGCTATATAAGCAACTCCCGTTAACGTGCCCCTCGAACATCCGTGTTCGGCGCGCGGGTTATCGTCGCTCCCTCCAGCGCGCCTGCTTTATCCGATGGCACTCCCCAGGAGCCAGTCGCGAAAGGCGCTCATGGCGCCCGTGACGGGGCGGGTTTGCTGCGAGGTCAGCCAGTAGCCACCGAGCACCGTCTCGGCCGCAAAGGGGCGGACGATCGCGCCCGCGTCCAGTTGACGGGCGAACATCAAGGGCGGCGCCAGCGCCACGCCCGCCCCCTGGACCGCCGCTTCCATCATGGCGAGCGAGGAATCGAACACGATGGTGCTTCGATGCGGCGCGGGCTCAGATAAACCCGCTGCCGCGAACCACGTCGTCCATTCGTCGGCGCGATAAGAGCGCAGAAGCGTTTCGTGAACGAGAGCGGAGGGCTCGCCGCTGAGCCGGCGGGCGATCACCGGGGCGCAGAGCGGGGTGAAGGGGGCATTGAGGACGGACACGGCGTTCAGGCCGTGCCAGGCGCCCGCACCGAAGCGGATCGACAGGTCGAGGCCTTCCGCCGCCATGTCGACGCGGTTGTTGTTGGTGGAAAGCCGAAGATCGATGAAGGGATGGCGTTCGCGGAATTGGCCCAAGCGCGGCAGAAGCCAGCCGACCGCGAAGGTGCCGACCGCCCCGACCCTCACCACCTCGCGATACTGCCCGCCATCGAAGCGCTGCAGCGTGCCGGCGATCCGGTCGAAGGCGTCGCGCAGGGTCGGCAGCAGCGTTTCGCCTTCCTGCGTCAGCATCAGGCCGCGCGGCAGGCGCTCGAACAGGACGACGCCGAGAAGGCTTTCCAGCGCTTTCACCTGATGGCTGACGGCCCCTTGCGTCACGCAAAGCTCGATCGCCGCCTTGGTGAAGTTGCGATGCCGCGCGGAGGCTTCGAAGGCCCGGAGCGCGTTGAGGGGTAGATGCGGACGGACCATCGGAACCCTCAATTTTTCTCATGGCTCTGTCGAGATATCGTGCTTTGTCAGGATCGAGACATCGGAGCAATGACACGTTTGGGAGGGCTCTCCCGCGACCCGATCACTCAAAGAGATTCCGATGTCGATCCGAAAGCTCCGTTTTCCCGCATCGCTCGGCCTCGCCGCGGCTTTGCTTTCCCCGGCCCTCAGCGCGAAGGCGGCCGAGCCGAGCGCGGCGGACCCGGTCCACTCGGTCGTGGACAAGACCGTCGGCGCCCTCATGAAAGCGAACCGCATTCCCGGCATGGCGGTCGCCGTCACGGTAGACGGCAAGCCGCGCGTCTTCACTTACGGCCGGACGTCGATCGAGAACGGCAAGCCGGTGAACGAGCGCACCCTCTTCGAAGTCGGCTCGCTGTCGAAGACCTTCACGGGCACGCTCGGAGCTTGGGTGGAAGCGCGGGGCAAGCTGTCCTTCACTGACCCGGCGTCGAAGCATCGAGGCGAACTCGGCGGAACCGCGTTCGACACGATCACCCTTCTGGATCTCGCGACCTACACCGCAGGCGGTCTGCCGCTGCAGTTCCCGGACGACGTTTCGGGCGAGAAGCAGTCGCTCGACTTCTTCCGCAACTGGAAGCCGAGCTATCCGGCGCAAACCCGGCGCCTTTATTCCAATGCCAGCATCGGCCTTTTCGGCGATCTGGCAGCGCGGGCGGAGGGGGTGCCGTTCGATGAACTGATGACGAAGACCCTTTTGCCGAAGCTCGGGCTGGAAAACACGTTCCTCGGCGTGCCGGAAAAGGAACGTGGCCGTTACGCCTTCGGCACTTCCAGGGCTGGCAAGCCGGTGCGCGTGTCTCCGGGTCCCATGGACGCGCAGGCTTACGGCATCAAGACCACGGCGGGCGACATGATCCGCTTCGTGGAACTCGCCATGGACCCCGCCTCGCTGGACGAGCCTTTGCGGAAAGCCGTGAACGCGGCGCAGACCGGCTACTACCGCTTCGGTGCGACGATGCAGGGCCTCGGCTGGGAGATCTACGAGGCGCCGCAATCGCAGGACACGCTTCTGGCCGGCAACGCCACCGAGATGGCGCTCGAACCCCAGCCCGTCACCAGGCTCGACCCGCCGCAAGCGCCCAAAGCCGACCGGCTCGTCAACAAAACGGGCTCCACCGGCGGCTTCGGCGCTTATGCCGCCTTTCTGCCGGAAAAGCGCATCGGCGTCGTGCTTCTCGCCAACCGGAACTATCCTATCGCCGAACGGGTGAAGGCCGCCTGGGCGATCCTGTCCGCCCTTCGGTAACGGCTTTCCGAAAGGCGGCCTCCTCTTAAGCCCCGGCGGTCCGGCGTCCCGTCAGCCCTTGGTGGATATTCGTTCGAACTGTCGCTCAGTGAATCACCAAGCCGTGCCGAACTGTGTTATGCCGCAGATCCGGACCGCCAGGGCTTGCGTCGCTGTTGACGAATGCGCCGGCCGAACGAAAAAGCCCTGAGGCGCGATATCGCCGGGGATGCGGACTTTTCATGAACGAGCTCATACCGCCAGCGATGCAAACGAACACCGATACGACATCGAGCGACAAGAAAGAGCCGGCGTGGAGCGAGGGCGAGCGGGTCGCGGCGCTTCAGCGCTACGCCATCCTCGATACGCCGCGCGAGCCGGAATTCGATGATGTCGTTCGGCTGGCCGCGGACCTTTTCGGGGCCCCGATCTCGATCGTCAACCTGATCGCGGCCGATCGGCAATGGTTCAAGGCGGAGGTCGGGGTCGGCACGAACGAGTTGCCCCTCGACGCCTCGCTTTGCGCCCACGCCATTCTCCAGCCGGATATCTTCGTGGTTCCCGACACCACGAAGGACGAGCGCTTCGCATCGAACCCGCTCGTGACAGGCTCTCCCAGCCTTCGTTTCTATGCCGGTGCCTTGTTGCAGACATCCGACGGGTTTCCGATCGGCACGGTCTGCGTCCTCGATACAAAGCCGCGCCCCGAAGGGATCACCGAACAACAACGGCTCGCGCTCGGCCTCCTGGCGCGCCAGGTGATGACCCAGCTCGAACTGCGCCGCGAAATCACGCTGAGGGACGAGCGGGCGGCGCGGTTGGAGGCCGAGATCGCCGGCCGGATCGCCGCCGATCAAGCGCAACGCGACAGCGAGCGGCGGCTGAATGCCGTTCTCGACAACACGCGCATGGCCGTCTTCATGATGGACGAGCACCAGCAATGCGTCTACGCGAACGCCGCTGCCGAAGCGTTGACCGGCTATTCGCTCGGGCAGATGCAAGGGCGCCCGCTCCACGACGTCGTGCATCACACCCGCCCCGACGGTTCGCACTACCCCTTGCACGAATGCCCTATCGACCGCGCCTTCCCCGAGCGGGCGCAGATGGATGGCGAGGAGATGTTCGTGCGGCCGGACGGCAGTTTCTATCCGGTCGGTTTCACGGCGAGCCCCTTGCTCGATGACCATGGCCAGGCCGTCGGAACCGTGATCGAGGCCCGCGACATCACCGCCAATCGGGCGCGTGACGCGGCGCTGCGGGAGTCCGAGGCGCGGTTTCGCAACATGGCCGACCATGCCCCCATCATGATGTGGGTGACCGACGTGGAAGGGCGCTGCACCTATCTCAACCGCGGATGGTACGAGTTCACCGGCCAGGACGAGCGCGCCGCCGAAGGTTTCGGCTGGCTGGATGCCGTCCATCCGGAAGACCGCGCGTGGTCCGGCGACGTATTCCTGGCCGCCAATGCCAAGGCGGAGCCGTTCAGGCTGGAGTATCGGCTGCGCTACCGGGACGGCTCGTATCGCTGGGCGATCGATGCCGCATCGCCCCGGTTCGGCAGCCAGGGCGAGTTTCTCGGCTATATCGGCTCGGTGATCGACATCCACGAGCGGCGCGAGGCGGAAAACGCGCTGCGCACCAGCGAGGAGCGCTACCGCACGCTGTTCGAGGCGATCGATGCCGGCTTCTGCATCGTGGAAGTGATCTTCGACGGCGAGCGCGCGATCGATTATCGCTTCGTGGAGGCGAACCCCGCCTTCGAGCGGCAGACGGGTCTGGTGGATGCCGCCGGCCGGACCGCTCTGGAACTGGTGCCCGGTCTCGAAGAGGTCTGGTTCGAGCGTTACGGCCATGTCGCGCGGACCGGCGAACCCATCCGCTTCGAGAACGGCTCCGAGGCGATGGGGCGGTGGTTCGATGTCCATGCGCTGCGCGTCGGCCCGCCTGAGGCCCGGCGCGTCGCGATCCTCTTCAACGATATCAGCGCGCGGCGCAACGCGGAACTCAAGTTGCGCGAGATGAACGACACGCTGGAGCTTCGGATCGAGGAAGCGGTCGCCGAGCGCAAGCTTTGGGCCGATGTGATCGAGAACACCGATGCCCTGATCGGCGTGATGTCGCCGGAATTCCGGTTCCTCGCCCTGAACGCCGCCTATGCGGACGAGTTCGAGCGCATCTACGGCGTTCGCCCGCGCGCGGGCGATGCCCTGCCCGACCTGATGGAGCGCGTTCCCGAGCATCGCGACGCGGTTCTGGGCATTTGGCGGCGGGCCTTGGCTGGCGAGGAGTTCACGATCGTCCAGGAATTCGGCACGCCGGAGCGGGCCCGTCCGTTCTTCGAGCTGAGGTACAACGCCCTGCACGACCGCCTCGGCAGGTTCGTCGGCGCGTTCCAATACGCGGTGGACGTGTCCGATCGCCTGCGCGATCAGGCGCGTCTGGCGGATGCGGAAGAACAGCTCCGTCAGGCGCAGAAGATGGAAGCGGTCGGGCAACTTACCGGCGGCATCGCCCACGACTTCAACAATCTTCTCGCCGGCATCAGCGGCAGCCTGGAGATCATCGAGCGCCGGTTGTCATCGGGCCGAACCGAAGGGTTGGAGCGTTTCATCAACGGGGCGCAGACCTCCGCGCGCCGCGCCGCCGCCCTGACGCAGCGGCTGCTGGCCTTTTCGCGCCGCCAGACGCTCGATCCCAAGCCCACCGACGTGAACCGGCTGGTGTTCGGCATGGAAGACCTGATCCGGCGCACCGTCGGGCCGGCGATCAAGGTGGAGGTCGTCGGGGCGGGCGGGTTGTGGTCGGCGAAGGTCGATCCGGCCCAGCTCGAAAGCGCGCTTTTGAACCTCGCCATCAACGCCCGCGACGCGATGCCCGGCGGCGGGCGTCTCACCATCGAGACGGCGAACAAATGGCTGGACGATCGCGGCGCCCGCTCGCGCGATATTCCGCCCGGTCAATATCTCTCGATCTGCGTGACTGACAGCGGCACGGGCATTCCGAAGGATGTGGTCGACCGCATCTTCGATCCGTTCTTCACCACGAAGCCGATCGGTCAGGGAACCGGGCTGGGTCTATCGATGATCCATGGCTTCATGCGCCAGTCCGGCGGACAGGTGCGCGTCTACACCGAGGAAGGGCAGGGCACGACCATGTGTCTCTACCTGCCGCGGTTCCTCGGCGAAATCGGCGAGGACGAAGCGCCGGAAGAAGCGATCTCCGACGACGGCACCGGGCGCACCGTTCTCGTGATCGACGACGAGGCGACCGTCAGGATGCTGATCGTCGAGGTTCTGGAAGAAGCGGGATATACGGCGATCGAAGCCGACGACGGACCGTCGGGTTTGAAGGTCCTGCAATCACCCGTCGACATCGACCTCCTCGTCACCGACGTCGGACTTCCGGGCGGCATGAACGGCCGTCAAGTCGCCGATGCGGCGCGCGAGCTTCGCCCGGATCTCAAAGTCCTGTTCGTCACCGGCTTTGCGGAAAACGCGGCGATCGGAAACGGCCATCTTCCCCATGGCATGGGGGTCGTCACGAAGCCGTTCGTTATGGCGGAACTGGGAAACAAGATCGCTGAGATGCTCGAGGCCTGATGGCAAGCGCCGAGGTGCGGCCCTCGGCACCACTTGGCCGGCGTCCGGTGAGCGTCTTCGCGCTTCGTCCTGGACTTCGCCTCACGCCGCCATTTTGGTGAGAACGAGAAGCGCGAAACCGCAATTGGCACAAAGAAGGCAGAACACCGCGAAGGAGCCGAGATCCTTCGCCGGATATCGTCGTCATCTCATCATGCAAATATCGTATCACGCTGAGTAACCGGCGGCGCCAAGCGTTCCTGACGGATCACGTCCCGACGTTTTTTCATTCCTTTGAAGTATAACCTTAGGGAACCACTCAACCGATATTGTAAACATCGTCAACCTTAACGTAAACTAGTTGGCGATAACGGTAGCGCTTATCTGCATGTTCAAATGTCCGCGTGCTATATGTCTCTTGAAGACGCTTCCAGATGAAGATTTGATATCTACAGGGCCGGTCCGATGGTGGATGAATCGAGCATTCGACAGATACTCGGCAATATCGAGGCGCTGAAGCCTGTTGCGGATACATTGAGAGCCGACGAAGATCTGTTCGCCAAAGGTCTGACGTCATTCGACTCCGTGCAACTGATGTTGGCGCTCGAAGAACATTTCGACATCGAGTTTCCGGATCATCTTCTCAATCGCAAGTCCTTCTCGTCGATCGACAATATTCGGGAGACCGTCGAGTCGCTGCTCGTCGGGGAAGCCGCGTGAATACGCTTGCGCAGCGCGCCCGGCGCGTTGCCGACATCGCGGCGCTGAATGCCGATATCGTGGATCGCGACGCGCGATTTCCCGTCGAAGCCGTCGATGCCCTGCGGCAGGAACGGCTTCTGGGCATCCAAGTGCCCGCCCGGTTCGGTGGCGAGGATGTGGGTCTCGCCGAGATCGCCGAACTCTGCTGCACGCTGGGACAGGCCTGTTCGGCCACCGCGATGATCTTCGCCATGCATCACATCAAGCTCTGCAGCCTGGTGACGCATGGCGCTGAAAGCGAATGGCACTGCGACCTGATGGAGCGCGTGGCGCGCGATCAGCTTCTGATCGCGTCCTCCACGACGGAAGCGGGGATCGGCGGGGACCTGCGCAACAGCCTTTGCGCGGTGGAAGTCTCGGGCAACCGCTTCAGCCTCACCAAGGACGCCAGCGTCATCTCCTACGGCGCCCATGCCGACCTGATCCTCGCCACGGCCCGCCGCGACCGCGATGCCCCGAGTTCGGATCAGGTGCTCGTGGCGCTTCTGCGCGACCAGCTTTCCCTGGAGCGCACGAGCCGCTGGGATACGCTCGGCATGCGCGGCACCTGCAGCGACGGCTTCCTTCTGGAAGCGCGCGACGTGCCGGTGGTCCAGATCCTGCCCAAGCCCTTCGCCGAGATCGCGGCCCAGTCGATGCTGGCATCCTCGCATTTGTTGTGGGGCAGCGTCTGGTTCGGCCTCGCCAGCTTCGCGGTCGACCGGGCCCGCGCCTTCGTGCAGATGGAAGCGCGCCGCAAACCCGGACAAGTCCCGCCGGGGGCGCTGCGCCTCGCCGAGGTCGCCAACGAATTGCAGGCGATGCGAAGCGCGGTGGTCGCCGGTCTTCGCCGTTTCGAGATCGCGCAGGGCGACCCGAACGAGTTGGGGTCGATCGGCTTCACGGTGATGCTGAACAACGTCAAGCTGACCGCCTCCAGCATGGCCGTCGGCATCGTCCAGCAGGCGCTGTCGATCGTCGGGCTCGCCGGCTACAAGAACGGCACGCCGTTCAGCCTTGGGCGGGTGATGCGCGACGTCATGTCGGCGCCCCTGATGATCGCCAACGATCGAATCCTTTCCAACACCGCCAACCTCCTTCTCGTCCAGAAGGGCGGCGGACAACTGTTGAGCGCCTGACGGCGCGGATGGTGAACCACATGGCGCACACCGCAGCGAACGCGACAGCGGAAACGCAAGCCACGCCCCTTCTCGACCGGCTGTTCGAGGCAGGCCTCCTGATCCGCACCGGCGTCGACGGCCTTTACGGGCGCTCCGGCACCTTCGAGCGCATCGTGGAGGGCGTGGATCGCCTCGTGACGCGCATCGGCCGCGACGACGGCGCCGAGGCGATCCGCTTTCCCCCCGGCATGAGCCAATCGGCCTTCGTCCGCAGCGGTTACCTGAAAAGCTTTCCGCATCTGGCCGGCACCGTGCACAGCTTCTGCGGCTGCGACGCCGACCATGCCGCGCTGCTGCGTTGCCTGGAAACCGGCGAGGACTGGACCGCCAACCAGGCCGCGACCGAGATCGTGCTGACGCCGGCGGCCTGCTACCCGCTTTACCCGGTGGCCGCCGAACGGGGCCGCCTGCCGGCCGATGGTCTCCTGTTCGATCTCCAGTCCTATTGCTTCCGGCACGAGCCCTCGCTGGAGCCGACGCGCATGCAGATGTTTCGGATGCGCGAATATGTGCGCATGGGCACGCCCGAACAGGTGATCGCCTTCCGCCAGACATGGCTTGAGCGCGGAACCGCGATGATGCGCGATTTCGACCTGCCGCTGGCGGTCGATCCCGCCAACGATCCATTCTTCGGCCGCGCCGGCCGCATGCTCGCCAACAACCAGCGGGTCCAGGGGCTGAAATTCGAGCTGAACGTGCCGATCAACAGCGTCGAAAAGCCCACCGCCTGCCTCAGCTTCAACTATCATCAGGACCATTTCGGCACGACCTGGGGCATCGAGCAGGCCGACGGCTCCGTCGCCCACACGGCCTGCGTCGGTTTCGGGCTCGAACGCATCACGCTCGCCCTGCTGCACCGCCACGGCCTCGATCCGGCGGCGTGGCCGGGGGTGGTGCGCGAACCGCTCGAGCTTTGACCGCCATGGCGAGCCTTGCTTCGCGCCATCCGACCGCAGTCCCGAACGTCTGGCCGGCGTTCCAGCCGCATTCCCTTCATGCCGCCGATCGGGTCTGGCCCGAAACGAACTGCTATGTGGATCTGTGGATCGAGCTTCTGAACCACCACGGCTTCCTGCCGGAGGCGATGCTCGGCTTCACGCTGCGCCAGGATTTCGAAGGCGACCAGTTCACCTTCTTCAAACCGGGCATGGCCGATATCGAGCGGCTCTACGGCCTGCGGCTGGAAGAACTTGCGATCCATGAGAGCCTGGAGCGCCACGCGGAGATCCAGACGAGGGCAGGGCGGGTGGTTCTGGTCGAGGTCGATGCGATCCACCTGCCGGACACGGCCGGCACCACCTATGGCCGCGAGCATTCCAAGACGACGATCGGCATCTTCGCGATCGATCCGGTCGCGCGCAGCCTCGATTACCTCCACAATGCCGGCCGTTTCCGTCTCGACGGCGCGGACTACGAGGGGGTCTTCGCGGCCTCCTTGCTGCCCCCTTACGCCGAGTTCGTGAAGCGGACGGGCGAGCCCATGGCGAGCGACGCCCTGCCGGCCACCGCCCTCGGCTTGCTTTCCCACCACCTCGCTGCCGCGCCGCGCGCCAACCCTGTCCATGGCTTCCGGGCGGCGCTGCGGGAAGAAGCGCCAACGCTGGTTCGCCAGCCCTTGTCGGTGTTCCACCGCTACGCCTTCCACACGACGCGCCAGCTCGGCGCGAATTTCGAGCTTCTGGGCAGTCATCTTGCCTGGCTCGACGCGACGGGCGCGGCCGATCTCGGCGAGGCCGCCGCTCTTGCCGGGGCGCTGGCGCAGGACGCCAAGGCCTTCCAGTTCCATCTGGCGCGCGGCTTCGGCAAGAAGAGCGCCGACGGGCTCGAAACCCGCCTCGACGGCGCGGCCGCGCGCTACGACGCGCTTTTCGCCTCGCTCCGACGCGTCGTCGCCTGAGAAGCCGCGGTGGCGCGCGTCCGTTCCCTCGACGCTGCTGG
>NZ_WEZG01000007.1 GCF_009176975.1 Aureimonas psammosilenae | reverse complement strand
GCGAGAGCGGGAAGTCTTCCGCGCCGTACATGAATTCGAACAGAGAGACGGCGGCGATCTCAGCGGAACTGAAACCGGTTGCGAGTTCACGAATGCTGCGTTCGATTGCGTCGCTTCGATCGCATGAAGCATCCATCTCAGCATCGAGGCGCGGCAAGCCGACCTTCCTTTGCTCTTCACGCTGCTGGCGAACGCGGTCCATGACCTCGCGGACCGTCTGATAGCCACGCAGGCGAGCGGCGCGGCGCTTCTCTCCGAACACGGGCGCGGGTTTCAGCACCGTCATGGTGCCGTCCTCGTTTCGGACGACGAACGGCCCGTCGTAGATGGTCTCGCGCGCGGCTTTCCAAGCATCGCGCAGCGAGGGGCGGATCAAGACCTTGATGCTCGACTGTTCAGGATTTGGCACCAAAGGCTCGGGCAATTCGGGCCAGCCGACGATAATGCCCCTTCTGCTGCCGTCCGGGTTCAGTTCTCTCGGACCAGGCCTCGCCCAGGCAGGAAGGCGCGCATCGGCTTGCTTACGTTCCGAGGAAAGAGCCCAGTATCGCCGTTTCTCGGCAAGATAGTCCTCGAGAAGAGCGTTGATGGCGCTCGACTTGTCGTCGGGGATCGCCTGGGCGGCAACGGCGATGCCACCGGACGCGATTGCAGCAGCGCTAGCGCCGGCAGTCGTACGGAGGAAAGAACGGCGGGTGACGGCAGGCATAGCTTCGCCGGTCGCCTGGATGGAGGCGTTTTGCATGACAATTCTCCGCTAGGTGTTTTGGCTACTTTCGACTACACTGTATGGCGTAGCCGCAACCCTGTCAATACGGTGTAGTCATTGGTAGTCGATACAAAAAAGACAACGCCTGTTAGCGTTCGCTTCATGCCGTCAACGAAGGAGGCATTGGACAAGGCTGCCGAAGCTGATGCGCGTTCGCTGTCGAGCCTTATTCAGAAGGTGATGACCGAATGGCTGACCAGAGAAGGGTATCTGAAAGGTTGAGACGCAACACTTCGTCGAAGCCGCAGGCGTCATCTTCATAACGGAGAACGGAGACGGGCCAGGGGTGAGGTTGCGGAAGAGCTAGAACGAGAAAGAGCTGTTGCGAAGCTAACACCTGCTAACCGACATCGAACGCGCCTCTCTCACTGGTTGCCGCCAGCATTTGCCTCTCTGCCTCCAGATCGAGACTATTTGGCGAAAGACGCCTTCTGCTGGTTTTTTGGACAATCTTGTGCGTGAAAATTAAGCTTTTTCGGCTCAACGTCATCTTAGAGATACGTTTAGAAAAACCAGCTCGGAAAGTTTGACGTGAGTATCCGCAGCATATTCGTCGCTTTTAGCGCGCTTACATTTGGACTTCTCATAGCTTTCTTTATTTCTCTTTTCCTCTACCGGAATGGGCAAAACGAAGTTCGCCTTGCCTACGATCAACGTTACGAAGATTACCAACTTGCCAATGGGTTTCGGCAATCTTCGGCAGACTTAACGCGGCTTGTCCGAACATACGTTTCGACCGGAGATACCGCATTTAAGGATCAATATTTCAAAGTCTTAGATATTCAGGAAGGCAAGCTTCCCACCCCTCTCGATTATTACACTAGACCCTACTGGGAGTTTGTTGCTGCTGGACAACGTGAACCTCGGCCAAACGAGGAAGCACTTTCTCTACGAGAAAGAATGAAGCGAGCCGGTATTCAAGGGGCGGAGTTTGCCCTTCTTGATGAAGCCATCGCCCGCTCCGACAAGCTGGTTACTATGGAAACGCAAGCGATGGAGATGGTTGAGCAAGCGACTGTATCGCCTGAACAGCGGAAAGCGGCTGGCGATCTCTTGGTGTCGAAGGAGTATCACGAGTTTATCGGCAACATTCTGCAGCCAGTTGACGCGTTTCTTGTGCATTTGAGCGAACGTACGAATGCGGAAGTCGCGAAGGCGAACGAACAAGTCTCATTTTACGCTACCCTTATGCTCGTAAGCGCTGGCGCACTTCTTTTGGATCTTATTGCCTTCGCTTGGCTAATGCTTACGCGCTTCGTGCGGGGCATCGGAATGCTCGAAGGCGTTATGTCAGACATGACTGCAGGGAAGCTCGAACACGAGATTGCTGGCAGGACACGAAACGACGAGATTGGCCGCATGGCTAAGTCGCTGGAAGGTTTCCGACTAGGAGCTTTGTCCAAGCTGGCACTTGAGCGCGAAGCGGAGGAGGCTCGTGACGCGCAGGCAACGAGCCGGGAACGGCAGGCAGCGATCGACAATGCGAAGGCGGAAGATCTGCGTGTGTTCGTCCACGCCGTCGAGGCCGGCTTTGACAGGCTCTCCTCCGGCGATCTGACGGTCCGAATGAACGAAGCCGTCGCCTCCGAGTTCGAGCCTATCCGCGCCAAGTTCAATGCCTCCGTTGAGCAACTCGAAGCCACGATCGGCTCGGTAGTAGGGGCCGTTGGATCAATGCGCGTTGGCCTTAACCAGATCACGGTTGCTGCGGGCGACCTGTCGCAGCGCACGGAACAGCAGGCTGCGAGCCTTGAGGAAACAGTGGCCGCGTTGTCGGAAGTCGCGCGTGGCGTGAACGGTACGGCGCAAAGCGCGGACGACGCTCGTGCGGCGGCAACCTTGGCACAAAGGGAAGCCGAAAAGGGCGGCGCGGTGGTCGCACAGACGGTGGCGGCAATGTCTGAGATCGAAACGTCTTCCAACAAGATTGGCAACATCATTTCGGTCATTGACGAGATCGCCTTCCAGACGAACCTCCTTGCGCTCAACGCGGGCGTCGAAGCGGCGCGCGCCGGCGAGGCTGGCCGGGGGTTTGCGGTGGTAGCACAGGAAGTGCGCGGGCTGGCGCAGCGTTCGGCGGAAGCGGCGAAAGAGATCAAGGACCTCATCTCGACTTCGTCAGCGCAAGTTGCAGCGGGCGTCGAGCTGGTATCCGCCTCGGGTCGATCGCTGGAGCAGATCGTGGCACAGGTCGGAGGTGTTGCGACCGTCGTCGCCGAGATGGCGCACTCCGCACGCGAACAGTCGGTCAGCCTCCGCGAAGTCTCCACTGCTGCCGACCAGATGGATAAGGTCACGCAACAGAATGCAGCGATGGTCGAGGAAACAACGGCCGCCGCGCAGTCTCTTTCCAGCGAAACGGAAGAGCTGGCTGCATTGACCGAACGGTTCCAGGTGCGGGTAGCAAATGGCGGCCGTGATCATGCGGTGTCCCAAGCCAGCATCCGGCGGCCGAGCAGCATTAAGCCGGCCACCGCCCGCCCGGTTCGCCAAATGAAGCATACCGGTTTTAACGGAACTGTCGCGAAGTCCGCGCCTTCTCAGGATAGCTGGGAAGAGTTCTGATCGCCGTGGATAAAGAAGATGAGAAACCGTCGGAGGGGGAAAGCTCCGACGGCGCGAGTTCGCCGGATATGCCTTCGGCTTTGATGACAGCGGATAGCCTTGAAAAGCTCAGGCGGTCGGTTGAAGAGTTCGAGAAGATTGTGCGGTCATTGAAGGCGGACCGCCATCGCGCCAACTTCAAGGTTATCGACCCCGAAGACGAGCAATGAGACGGTTGGACACGTGCTTTCGATCGACATAGTGGCCGAGAGACGAAGGCGGGAGGAATGCTCCCACCTTCAAGATGTCTAGGCCCCTAGGCGCCCTGACTTATTTCGGCATCAGAACCGTATCGATGACGTGAACCACGCCGTTCTTTTGCAGGACATCGGCTTGGGTCACGGTCGCGGTGTTGCCCTTGGCGTCGGTCACGGTGAGCTTGTCCCCGTTCATCGCCAGCGTCAGCTCTTCGCCTTGGACGGTCTTCACCATGTGCTTGCCGCCGTCGTCCTTGATCATCTTCATTGCGGCTTCCGATGTCGCCTTGGCCGGGACCACATGATAGGTCAGGATCTTGGTGAGCATCGCCTTGTTCTCAGGCTTCACGAGCGTGTCGACGGTGCCCGCCGGCAGCTTCTCGAAGGCTGCATTGGTCGGCGCGAAGACCGTGAACGGACCAGCACCTGCCAGAGTGTCGGCGAGGCCCGCCGCCTTCACTGCCGCGACGAGCGTCGTCAGGTTGTTCGCCTTCGAGGCATTCTCGGGGATCGTCTTGGCGGGGTCCATCGGCGCACCACCGACCATCGGCATATCCTGCGCGATGGCGCCTGACGCTAGACCGAACGAGCCAACGGCAAGCGCAGTGGCGAGGGCACCGGTGCGGATCATCGTCTTGAGCATGTCGTCTCTCCCAAATGGGTTCTGCCGAAGCGCCATCACGGCGATCGTCGCGTGAGATACGGATGTCGAGATGCTCCGGCTTCACCGATGATAAGATCGTGATCGGGTGCTGTTGCGAGCTCGCTACATCCTATTGGAGATCGTTGACCGTGAAGCGCTGGCGCAATGGACGCCACCGGCTGGGATACGGCGGCGTTTTTGAGCATCGTGGGTAGAGGAGCGCGACCGGTTACGCACCAGTTGGAGGCGACGGTGCCGCGATGTCGTCTGGATCGGCTTCGTCGTATTCCGGCGCCCGACCGCCATTCGGCAGCTTGCTCTCTTCGCGCTGGACCTTTTCGGTTTCGGTTTCGCCGGACGGATCGTCTGCGGTCGCGATCTTCGATCCGTCCGAGCGGTACTCGGTTCCGTCTTTGTCGGTCTTGGCAACGTCGGACATTGGTTCCTCCTCAATGTGTATCGAGGAAGCGTTCCCGTTCCATCTGGTTCCGCTACGCCCAGTGACCGATCCTCAACGACTTCGCGTCAGGATGCTCAATGCCGTCCAGGCGCGTCCTTTTTCGGACGCCACATGCACGAAGCGCCGAGGCGTGTTGCGTATCGCCTCGGCGCTTCACGCGCTGCCATTAGTTGTCGCTGCCGTCCCCCCTGCCACGCCCGACACCGTGAGAATGGTGCCACCGAGGCTATGCGAGGCGGACCTAGTTGTTCGGCCCATCGATCTGGCTGGGCGGAATGGGATCGGAAGTCGGAAACGTATCCTCGAGCGATTTTTCGAGCTTCTCGTCTTCCGTCATCGGTCGATCTTGATTGCTAGGCGTCGCCCCGTCTTCGCGCAGATCGCCGGCTTCGGACGCGCCACCCTCCGGAACCGCTGAATTGTCGTCCAGCGGTTTGCCGGCGGGCATTTTGTCGTTCGGGTTTTCGGTCGCGGTGTTGTTCGACATGCAAAGTCTCCCTTTGCTCGGGGAAGGAAGGGTTATGGAGATACGTTCCAGACTGGAACTCGCAGTTTGCTACCGAACGCTTCAACGTCCTGCGGCGGACATGACCGTTGAAGCTTCGCCGAAAATAGCTCGCGTCAGCTCGTCGTCACGGATTGCCCGATCCCGGCCGATACGTCTGACACACTAACTGTTTGCGCGTTTGTGCTGCAACTGAACCACCATCCCCTCCCCGGCCGGTGCCAGATACGACGCCCACGCTTCCATAAGCTGCCGACGCTTTTCGAGCGCATCACCACGACGATAAGCTCGCTCGACAGCATCACCCACGTGATGGGCAAGAGCCTGTTCCGCTACCTCGCGCGGGAAGTTGGTCTCCTCCCCTGCCCAATCGCGGAACGCAGACCGGAAGCCATGGACCGTCACATCCTGCTTCATGCGCCGAAGCAGCATGTCCATCGCCATGACGGAGAGCGGTTTGACGCCTTCCGCCGGCTCACCGCGCTGGTTGCCAGGGAACACAAGGTTGTCTGTTCGCACCTCATGCAGTTCGCGCAGGATCTTTACGGCTCTGCCGGATAGTGGGACACGATGCTCCTTCGCAGCCTTCATACGCTTCGCCGGGATCGTCCAGACGGCCTTGTCCAGATCGAACTCAGGCCATACCGCCTCACGAGTTTCACCGGAGCGTGCCGCCGTTAGGATCGTCAGTTCCAGCATTCGAGCCGATAGGCCCTCCGACTTGCGGAGCGCCACCATTAAAGCCGGAACTTGATCGTAGGACATCGCCGCATGGTGCCCGCGCGTGAGCTTCTGGCGAGGTGGCAGGACGTTCTTTAGGTGGCCCCGCCACAGTGCCGGGTTCTCTCCGGTTCGCCAGCCCTTGGCCTTGGCAAAGTCGAGGACGTTTTCGATCCGGCCGCGCAGCCGTGATGCCGTTTCCGCCTTCTTCGTCCAGATCGGGTTGAGGACCTTCAAAACGTCGTTGGTATCGATAGCGGAGACGCGCTTCTCGCGGATCGGCTTGGCGTAGACTTCCAGCGTCATCTTCCATTGCGCACGATGCTTCTCGTTGCGCCAGGACGAGGACATGGACGCTATCAACTGATCGCAGCATTCCCCGAACGTGGGCTCCGATGACGCTGCTTGCGCTTCAACTCGCTCGGCTATCGGGTCCCGCCCCTCTGCGACGGCCTCCCGGTACTCGGCAGCCATCTTGCGCGCTCTCGCAAGACCAATCTCAGGATAGGCACCCATGCCCATCTCCCGGCGCTTACCACCAATGGTCCACATGAAGACCCACGACTTCGACCCGGCAGCCGCAACGTTCAGGTAAAGGCCGCCGCCATCCGAATGCCGGCCGGTCTTCAAGCCGCTCGACTTGATGCCGGTGTCCGTCAGCTTGCCGGTGGTACGCGCCATCCTTCCCCACTTTCTTCCCCACTTTGAAGTGGAGATATTAGCGAACTATGGCGGACAGTGGCAGACGAACAGAGAAAGAACAGGCCCGCAGCGCAGGGCTCTGAGAGACGCCAGCGAATGGGGAAGGACATAAGTTTGGCGGACCCCCTTTCCGCCAGAACTAGGTCCGAGCGGTTTCTACCGCCAACGAACTGAATGCCATAGAGAACCTTCTCTTTCGCTGCCACTTGGACGTTGAGCGGCCCTCTTGTCCGCTGTATTCTTCGGGCGCTCCGGCTATTTCCCACAAATCTCGCACGTCTGCTTTTTTCGAGTAGCGCAACCCTGTTCGAACGACGAGGCTAAACCGCCGATAGGTCTCTTCAGGCGAAACAACGAGCCGGATCGGGGCCGAGGCGGCGCTCGCCGAAAGCGAGGCTCGGTTCCGGCTGATGGTGGACACGGCCCCCCAGATCATCTGGATCGCCGATGCGAATGGACGGATGGAGTTTCTCAGCCGTCCGTTCTCGCACTATACCGGATACCGGCGCGTCCTTCCACCCGATGTCGCCCAGCGAGATCGCCGCCGCGTTCATCCATCCCGAAGACGGGCCTGAGGTGGTCGCATCCTTTCAAACGGCGCGAGAGGGCACCAAGCCCCACGTCTTCGAGCATCGCATCCGCTCGGCGACGGGCGAATATCGCTGGTTTCCGGATCGCGCGGAGCCATACAGAGACGGGCGCACGGGCGAAATCCTGCGATGGTTCGGGGCTGCGATCGACATCAACGACCGCAAATTGGCCGAGGACCGTCTGCGCGAGCTGAACGCGACGCTGGAAGAGCGCGTCGCCGAGCGCACGGTGGAGCGCAACATGCTGGACCTTCTCGCCGACCAGCCGGAACAACAAGCGGAGGTCCGTGCCGGCTGGGCGCGCGGCCTCAGCGGCGAGCAAGTCACCGTCATCGAGGAGTTCGGCGATCCCGACCGGGCGCGGCCCTATTACGAGGTCAAGTTCCGGCCGCTGTTCAAAGAGGCGGGCAGGCAGATCGGCACATATCAGTTCGTCACCGACGTCACGGAGTGCCTGCGGCGGGGAGCGCAACTCCTCGAAGCGCAGGAGGCCCTTCGCCAGTCCCAGAAGACGGAAGCGATCGGCCAGCTCACCGGCGGCGTCGCGTCGGATGTCACGTTGAGAAGCGCGGCGACCTTGCCCGTCTCGTCATGGACCGGGGAATAGGAGAAGTCCCACCAAGTGTCTTCGCAATAGCCGTTGCGGGTCATGACGAGCGGCATGGCCTGGAAGGTCGTCGTCTCGCCCGCGAACACGCGGTCCACCAGCGGCGAGATGTCGGTCCACACATCCGGCCAGACATCGGCGAAGACCATGCCGAGCGCTGCGGGATGGCGCGCCAAGGAACGGGGCATAGGCATCGTTGTAGAGGAAGATGCGGTCCGGCCCCCACGCGAGACACATGGCATGTCCCGAGCCGAGCATGATGTCGAGCGTGGTTCGCAGGCTCTGCGTCCAGGCGTCGCGAGCGCCGAGGGCGGTTGACCGCCAATCGTGGCGATCGATCAAAGCCGTCACGCGGGGCGTCCCGTTCGGGTCGGGCTTCGTCCCGAAGCCGGCATCGATCGTTGAATCGCTACTCAAGTTCGCAGAACCGTCCCTTCGGGCCCATACCGTCACCATCGGCAGGACGGTCGCGACCGGAGATAAAGACGGATCATCGAACCGGCATCGTGCCTTACGCCAGTCCGTCCCGGCCGCCGTCGAAGGCCCAAAGCGTCGCCGGGGCCTTGCGCTCAACCCCGGCGGGCGACGGACGAGCGCCACACGAGGGGCGCCTCGAACACGCGGCTTCCTTCTTCGCCTTCCTCGACCCCGTCTGCCACGATTCGCACGGTCCAACCGGCGATGTCCTCCACCGGCTGGGCGAAGGTGGTGAGGTCGTAGGAGACCCAGCCGGCCTGTTCGATGTCGTCGAAGCCGATGACACCGATCTCCTCCGGCACCCGGCGGCCGAAACGGCGGCGCGCCGCGTCGAGAACGCCGCAGGCGAGAAGGTCGGTGACGGCGAAGACGGCGTCCGGGGGCTCGCTTCTCGCAAGCAGTTCCGTGCCGCCTTCCAGGCCGCTCTCATAGGCTGTAGCGCCCCCCTGCCAGACCTCGACCGCAACGCCGTTCTCCCCCGCGGCGGCCACGAAGTGATCCCGCCTTGCCGTCAGGCTCGGCGTGCCGACCGCGGACGTGACGAGCGCCAGACGGCGATACCCCGCGCGCAGGAACAGGGTGGCGGCGGTGCGGGCGGCGCGGGCATTGTCGACGGCAAGGTTGATCGTGCCCGGCAGTTGGTCGGCGCGGTTCAGAAGAACGAGCCGCTGGCCGCTGTCGAGACAGCTTTGCGCGATCGAGCGATAAGGCGTGCCGGACAGGACGATCGTGGCGTCGGCGCGGTAGTTCAGGGTCTGGCGCAACGCGTCTTCCACATTGCGGGCGGCCCGGCCGGCATTCAGCACCATGACGACCTTTCCAGCTTCTTGGAAAGCGCGCGACAGGTGGTCGAGAAGTCGCGACAGGTACGGCGTGTGGATGTCGGCGACGACGAGGCAGACGATACCCGTCTTCTGCCGCATCAGGCCGCGCGCGAGATGGTTCACGTGGTAGCCGAGCGCGGCGGCGGCCGCCTCCACCTTGGCGCGCGTGTCCTCCGAGATGCTGGCGCCGGGCGTGAACGCGCGCGACACGGCCGAGCGGGACACGCCGGCAAGGCGCGCGACTTCCTGCGCGCTGGCGAATGTCGCCGGCCGCGCGAGGCCTTCCTTCGGATGCTCCATCTTCCTGCCTTCCGGTTGCAAGGCCTTGCATTGGTTTCCAACGCCTAGATTGTCAGCATGACGGTCTGTTGACAATGGGAGTGTATCGCGCAACCTTGCACACGAGTGCAAAATCTTCAGGTGCTGGGAGGCCCTCCATGCGCACGACTTTCCTCGTCACGACCATGCTTGTCGGCATCGCCGCATCCGCCTTGCCGGCCAATGCCGCGGGCAGCTTGAATCTCGTTTGCGCAGCGGACGTGAAATGGTGCGAGCTGATGGAGCGGCTCTTCGAGAAGGACCATGACATCGACGTCAACATGGTGCGCATGAGCTCGGGCGAGGCCTATGCCCGCCTCCGCGCCGAAGCGCGCAACCCCAAGACCGACCTTTGGTGGGCGGGAACGGGAGACCCCCATCTCCAGGCGGCCGAGGACAAGCTGACGCTGGAATACAAGTCGCCCAAGCTCGGCGAGCTGCAGCCCTGGGCGCAGAAACAGGCCGAAGTGTCGGGCTATCGCACCGTCGGCGTTTATTCCGGCGCGCTCGGCTGGGGCTACAACACGCAGATCCTCGAAAAGAAAGGCCTTGCCGCCCCCGCCTGCTGGAAGGACCTGACGGACGTTAAATACAAGGGCGAGATCCAGATCGCCAATCCGAACTCGTCGGGCACCGCCTATACGGCGCTCGCCACCCTCGTGCAGTTGATGGGCGAGGATCAGGCCTTCGAGTACCAGAAGGCGCTGAACGCCAATGTCACGCAATACACCAAATCCGGCTCCGCCCCGGTGAAGGCGGCGGCGCGCGGCGAAACCGGCATCGGCATCGTCTTCATGCACGATGCGGTCGCCATGACCAAGCAGGGCTTTCCGGTGAAGACGGTCGCCCCTTGCGAGGGCACGGGCTTCGAGGTCGGCTCCATGTCGATCGTGAAGGGCGCCAAGAACCTGGAAAACGCCAAGGTCTTCTATGACTGGGCTTTGTCCGCCGAGGTGCAGTCGCACGCCGCCGAAGCCGATTCCTTCCAACTGCCCTCCAACAAGAACGCTTCCGTGCCGCCCGAAGCGCCCAAGCTCGGCGACATCAAGCTGATCGACTACGACTTCGCCAAGTTCGGCAATGCCGCGACCCGCAAGGCGCTTCTGGAGCGCTGGGACCGCGAGATCGGCGCTTCCGCCAACTGACGGCGAAGAACGGGCGCCCGAGCGCGTGCCCGTTCTTCCAACTCTTCGGGAAGGATAGTCGATGGATTCGCGCATTCGCCGGCTCGACGGGGCGTTGCTTCTCGGGCTCGTCGCCTTCGCCGTCCTGCCCTGGTACGGGCTGGAAGGCGGGTTCTGGAACGGCGGCTGGGCAGGCTCCTGGCCGCTCGGGTCCGACGCCGCGCCGGGCGTGCTTCAGATCCCGCTTCGCCACGCCTTCTGGCTCGCCCCTGTCGCGCTCGCCTTCTTGGCGGCCATTGCCCTTCGCTTCAAGGGTCCGGGCGAGGCGCGCGGATCGATGCTGGCGCTGGCAGGTGGTCTGGGGCTCGCGCTTCTCGTTGTCGAGGGTCTCTCCGTCGGCTATGGCGGCTGGAACTGGAGCGGCTGGGAAACGCTTTTCGGCCCCTTGGAAAACGGGCAGCCGCCTTTCGGCCTCGGCGCTTTCGCGCTGGCTCTTGCCTTTCTTCTCCTTCTCGCTTTCGGCCTTGCCGAGCGAGGGCGGTTGCGCGGCGACGCCTTTGTTCTGTCCGCCATCGCGATCGTCGTCGCCCTTGTCTGCGCCTTCGTGCTCTACCCCTTGGTGAGCCTTTTCATCGGCGCTTTCCAATCGCTGGACGGCTCGTTCGATGCGACGAGCTTCTCGGCCAACATCGTCGATCCCTCCATCTGGTCGCTGTCCTGCGTGACGGGTTCCGGCGCCTGCGGGCTCGCCTGGCGCACGGTGTTTCTGGCGCTGATGACGGCGTTCGGCACCACGGTTCTGGGTCTCGCCTTCGCGCTTGCCGCGACGCGCACGCGCTTTCCGTTCAAGAAGCTCCTGCGCCTTCTCACCATCCTGCCGATCATCACGCCGCCCTTCGTGATCGGTCTCGCCCTCATCCTCCTGTTCGGGCGCTCCGGCGTCGTCACGCAGGGCATCCTGTCCCTCACCGGCTATGATGGCGGGCGCTGGCTCTACG
This sequence comes from Aureimonas psammosilenae, assembly GCF_009176975.1. GTDB lineage: Bacteria > Pseudomonadota > Alphaproteobacteria > Rhizobiales > Rhizobiaceae > Plantimonas > Plantimonas psammosilenae. The sequence goes on along the minus strand of NZ_WEZG01000007.1, from coordinate 244,253 downwards.
GTCTCACCGGCATCTGGATCGCCCAAATGCTGAGCTTCACGCCGATCGCCTTCATGGTGCTGATCGGCGTCGTGGAAGGCATCAGCCCCTCCATGGAAGAAGCCGCGCAGACCATGCGGGCCAACCGCTGGCGCACCTTCTGGACGGTGAGCTTCCCCTTGATGCGTCCGGGCCTCGCCAACGCCTTTCTGGTCGGCTTCATCGAAAGCATGGCCGATTTCGGCAACCCGCTGGTGCTTGGCGGCAGCCACGGCGTGCTTTCCACCGAAATCTTCTTCGCCGTGGTCGGCGCGCAAAACGATCCGGCGAGAGCGGCCGTTCTGGCACTCGTGCTTCTCGCCTTCACCCTTTCGGCCTTCGCCGCGCAGCGTTTCTGGCTGAAAGGCAAGAGCTACACGACGGTGACGGGCAAGGGCGATTCCGGCCGCCACGCCGCCCTCGACGCGCGGCTGCGCACCGGCGTCTACGCGCTCGTCCTGCCCTGGATCACATTCACCCTCGCCGTCTACGCGATGATCGTCGTCGGCAGCTTCGTTCGAACACTCGGCCTCGACAACACCCTGACGCTCGACCACTACGCCAAGGCCTTCTCGGTTGCCTTTACCGAGAACGGCCTGCGCTGGACGGGCGTCGCCTGGGATTCCTTCTGGACCACCATGGAGATCGCGCTCGTTTCCGCGCCCTTGACCGCCGCGGTCGGCCTTCTGTCCGCTTATCTCTTGGTGCGTCAGCGTTTTGCAGGCCGCGACACGCTGGAATTCCTGTTGATGCTGTCCTTCGCCATTCCCGGCACGGTGATCGGCGTGTCCTACGTTCTCGCCTTCAACCTGCCGCCGATCGAGATGACCGGCACGGCGATCATCCTCATCGTCTGCTTCATCTTCCGCAACATGCCGGTCGGCGTGCGCGGCGGCATCGCGGCGATGAGCCAGCTCGACAAGAGCCTCGACGAAGCCTCGCTGACGCTCGGCGCTAATTCCTTCACCACGCTTCGCCGCGTCGTGCTGCCGCTTCTCAAACCCGCCATCGTCAGCGCGCTCGTTTACTCGTTCGTGCGCTCGATCACCTCGATCAGCGCCGTGATCTTTCTCGTCAGCGCCGAGTACAACATGGCGACGTCCTACATCGTCGGCCTGACGGAGAACGGCGAATACGGCGTCGCCATCGCCTATTCCACCATGCTGATCCTCGTGATGATCACGGTAATCGGCCTCTTCCAGATGCTCGTCGGGCAGCGCCGGCTGCGCCGCGAAACCGGCAACACCGCCCCCGCCGCATTATCGCCCATCAGCGCCGCAACGCTTCCCCAGGAGAAGGTCGCATGACTGCCTTGTCGCCCAAGGGATCGGTCCGTTTCGAGAATGTCGAGAAGCGCTTCGGCGCGGTGACGGCGATCCGCAGCCTGTCCCTCGACATCGAGCCGGGAACGCTGGTCACACTTCTCGGACCGTCGGGCTGCGGCAAGACTACCACGCTGCGGATGCTGGCCGGCCTGGAACAGCCGACGGCGGGGCGCATCCTGATCGGGGGCAAGGACGTGACGGCCCTTCCCGCCAACGAGCGCGACGTGTCCATGGTGTTCCAGTCCTATGCCTTGTTTCCGCATATGACGATCGCCGAGAACGTCGCTTATGGCCTGCGCTCGGGCGGACTCTCCCGGAAGGCTGCCCGCGAGCGCGCCGAGGAAGGGCTGAGCCAAGTCGGTCTCGGCGGCTACGGCCCGCGTCTTCCGAGCGAATTGTCCGGCGGCCAGCAACAGCGCGTGGCGGTGGCCCGCGCACTCGTTTTGGAACCGCAGGTGCTTTTGTTGGATGAGCCTTTGTCCAATCTCGACACCCGGCTGCGCCGCCATGTGCGCACCGAAATCCGCGAGTTGCAGCAACGGCTCGGCTTCACGGCTGTTTACGTCACCCACGACCAGGAGGAAGCGCTCGCAGTGTCCGACCGGATCGTGGTGATGAAGGACGGCGAGATCGCGCAGGCCGGCTCGCCGCGCGATCTCTATGAGACGCCCGCCTCCTCCTTCATCGCCGACTTCATCGGCGAGGCGAATGTCGTGCCCTGCGAGGTCGTGCGGGACAGCGACGGCCGCTTGAAGGCGCGGCTCGGCGGGCTTGCGCACGAAATCCGCGCGGGGGCGGCCCGCGAAGGGGCGGCCAAGCTCGCCATCCGCCCGAACGCCATGTTTCTTGGCGACCGACGCGCCGATTTCCTCGACGGCCGGGTGATGAGCGCAGCCTATCTCGGCGATCATATCGAATACGAGGTCGAGACCGCCTTCGGCCGCTTGTTCATCGTGGACCCCGCCATCGAAGAGGTCCGCCCCGTCGCGAGCGATGTCGGCATCGGCCTTCACGAGCGCGGCGTCGCCCTCATTCCCGCATGAGATCCGTTTCCATGACCCCCTCCCCCAATCCACACGCCGACGACGCCGTGGAGGCCCGCCGGCAACTCGCCGAAGCCATCGCCAGGGAAGGCGGCGCCATCGCCCTTTCCTATTTCCGCGACCGCAGCCGTCTGACGGTGGACGAGAAGATGAACGGCCAGGACGTCGTGTCGGTCGCCGACAAGCAAGTGGAAACGCTGCTGCGACGGCGCATCGCCGAGGCCTTTGCCGACGACAGCCTGCTCGGCGAGGAATACGGGATGGAGCACGGCTCCTCCGGCTTCACCTGGGTGATGGACCCGATCGACGGCACGAGCCCCTTCGTCTTCGGCATCCCGGCCTGGTGCGTTTCCGTCGCGGTGATGCGCGGCCAGGAGATCGTCGCGGGCGTCGTCTTCGCGCCGACGACGAACGAGCTTTATTCGGCGCGGCGCGGCGCGGGCGCGAGGATGAACGGGGCGGCGATCAGGGTCGCCCCGAACGTCAGCTTGCGAAACGGCGTCCTCGGCCTTGGCGCCAACCATCGCGTGCCGAGCCGCACCATCTCCACCGTCGTGGAAAAGCTCCTCGACCGGGGCGGCATGTTCATCCGCAACGGCTCGGGCGCGCTGATGCTCGCCTATGTCGCCGCCGGGCGGCTCGCGGCTTACTGGGAGCCGCACATGAACGCCTGGGATTGCTATGCGGGCTTTCTTCTCGTGGAGGAAGCGGGCGGCTGGATCGTCGATCCGGCGGGATGGGACGATATGCAGAAGGGCGGCGCGGTTCTGGCCGGCGCACCGGGAACCAGAGCCGATCTCCTCGACCTTGTCGGCGCGAGTTGAAGCGGCATGAGGCGGGACGGACGCTTTTTCTCGCTCCTCCATCCGGCGCGACGCCCGGCAGGCTGAAGGTTTGCGAGGAGATGCCCGCCGCCAAGAAAAGCCGACACGACTATCAGGTCGCGGCGCTGCCGCTTCGTTTGTCGCCCGATGGTCGCCCGGAACTCCTTCTCGTCACCTCGCGCCAGACGCAGCGATGGATCGTGCCCAAGGGCTGGACCATGAAGGGCGTGAAGGATCACCGCGCCGCCGCCACGGAAGCCTTCGAGGAAGCGGGCATCGAGGGCACGATGCTGCGCGAGCCGGTCGGCTGCTACACCTATTGGCGGCGCACGAGCCACGACTTCCGTCTGACGACGGTCGTCGCCTATGCGATGCGGGTCGAGCGCACGCTCGCCAAATGGAAGGAAAAGGGCCAGCGAGAAATGCGCTGGGCCGGCCTTCTCCAGGCCGCCGACCTCGTCGCGGAACCCGAACTCAGTACGCTGATCGCGCGTCTTCCCCTCGATCGGCAAGTGATGTCCCTGATCGCACCGGAACCAGGCGGCTCTTCGCAACGAGGCTGATACGTCTAACTAAGGGTGCGAAATCCCTTCCGTCCGCTCGAACGGGGGATCGCCGATGATGAGGACAGGCCACGCGATGACGCCAGCCGAACAACGACGCTTCAAGCCTCTCGATTCCGGTCTCGTGCCGCGCTTTGCCGGCCCCGCGACCTTCATGCGCCTGCCGCAGGCTCGCCCGGACGAGGTCGACATCGCGCTGGTCGGCGTGCCTTTCGACGGCGGCGCGACGAACCGGACGGGCGCGCGCCACGGACCTCGCGAAATCCGCAACCAATCGAGCCTCGTGCGGGCCGTGCATCACGTCACCGGCCGTTCGCCCTTCGAGGCGCTTCGCATCGCCGATTGCGGCGATGCGCCGGTCAACCCGCTGGATCTCACCGAAAGCTTCGCGTCGATCGAGGCCTTCTTTCGCGACATCGCGAAAGCCGGCGCGCGGCCGTTGACCGCCGGAGGCGACCATTCGATCACGCTTCCGATCCTGCGCGGCCTCCATCGGGGCGAGCCGGTCGGGCTCATCCATTTCGACGCGCATTCCGATACGTTCGACGACTTCTTCGGCCAGCGCTACAACCATGCGACGCCCTTTCGGCGGGCGATCGAGGAAGGGCTGATCGATCCGAAGCGCTCGATCCAGATCGGCATCCGCGGCGCGATCTCTTCGGCGACGAATTTCGACTATGCGAGAGCGGCCGGCATCCGGATCGTCTTCATCGAGGAATTCGCCGAGCGCGGCATCGCGTCCGTGATGGATGAGGCGCGTGCCCTTGTCGGCGACAGGCCGACCTATGTTTCCTTCGACATAGACGGCATCGACCCTTCCTTCGCGCCCGGCACCGGCACGCCGGAGATCGGCGGCTTCACGACACGCGAAGCGCAAGGCCTGGTTCGCCGTCTCGCCGGGCTCGACATCGTCGGCGCGGACCTCGTCGAGGTGTCCCCACCGCTCGATCAAAGCGGACTGACGGCGCTGACCGGCGCGACGATGATGTTCGAAATCCTTTGCGCGATGAGCTGGAACGCCTGAGCGACGGGCGGGCCTCCGGATCATCCGGGCCGGAGGCGGGCTTGGAAGGTGTCTTGAGCGTCAGTTCAGGCTTTGGCGAAGCGCGACGTCGATTTCGGTGTTGCCCACCCGCATGCGCCGACGGATGACGGCATAGCTGCAGCCTTCATCGACCATGGACACGATCCGGCGCTGCTTGAAGGGGCAAGCCTCCATGCGGCCGCGTCTTGGACCGAAGGGCCAAAGGGCCGAAACACGCATTATCCCGAACATCGTCACTCACCTTCGCCTTCGCGCCGCCTTTTGCGGGAGGGAAATGACAGGCGGATGAAACGGAACGGCAAAATGCCGGACAACGCGTCGATGGGGAGCAGAAACGACTTTCGCGAGCCGACCCGAGGAAGCCGAGAGGTTGAAAGGGCGCGACGCCTCGCCTTTCGGAAAATCACGCGGGCGACGACGCGCCGGAATGGCCGCTTCGACGCCATCGCAGGAGCTTCGACGTTTTTCCGATCCCCGGATTGAAGCAGTTGCAGGGGTCGAGCTCGCGATAATGCCCGGCCAGAACCTCGCCCGCCTCGTAGAGATGCCCGACATTGTGCTCGGCCGGATAGCGCGCGTTGCGCTTGTCCATGAGCGCCAGCATCTCGCGCTTGGTGGCGTGCCAATCGACGCCTTCGTGAAGCAGGTAGTCCTGGTGGAAGACGTGGCAGAAGAAGTGCCCGTAATAAAGCCGGTGCGCGATCGAGCCGGATAGCGCGGGCGGCAGGTGCTCCACCCAGTCGCGTTCGTTGCGGGCGAGCGCCACGTCGAGCGCGATCACGCCGCCGCTGCGCGGGCCTTTCACCGCATCGTAGCGCACCGCCGCGCCGGCGGTCGCGAAGCGGTGGAGAAAGGCCGCCGCCCCTTCTTCGGGCGTGCATTCGAAGAAATCGCCCGCCGCGCTCGGGAATAGATCGCTCAAGATCCGGCGCAGTTCCTCCGCGCCCGAATCCGCCGCCTTGATCATCAGATGATGCTCGAAGCGGTCGCGAAACCCGGTCAATCGCGGCGGCAGATGGGGGCCGAACAGGCTGGCCGCTCCTTGCATCAAACGGTCGGACAGGTTGGCCGGGATAAATGGCAGGCGCTCGGCGAGCGCGTCGAAACGGCTTTTCAGGGAAAAGAGCTTCGGCAGGTGCTGCGTGCCGAGCCGGCGCACCAGCAGATAGATGTCCTTGCCGTAGCGCTCCGAGATATCGAAGGCCTCGCGATGGATGTATTCGGCCGCGACCGGCAGCGAGGCGGAACTTGCCAGCATCTCGCGGCGGATGCGCGTCAGCTCATTCGGGTCGTTCGTGCCGACATAGAAGACGCGGGCGTTCCGTTCCGCTTCGAACGTGTCGAGGCGCACGGCGAAGACGACGAGTTTCCCGGCCGAGCCGGACGCCTCGAAAAGCCGCCGGGGATCGGCATTGTGCCGGGCCGGGCTCGGGGCATCGATGTCGCGAACATGGGTCGCATAGTCCGGGTCGGAGGCGACGCGCTCCGTTTGCCAATCCACCGCCGCTTCGCCGTAGTCGTGGCGGTCGAGGCGCGACAGGATCTCCGCCGGCGCCTCTCCTAGATCGATGCCGAGATGGTTGACGAGTTCCAGCCGCCCGTTTGCGCCGACACGGGCGTAAAGCGCGAGTTCGGTATAGGCAGGCCCCCGCCGGATCAGCGAGCCGCCCGAATTGTTGGCGATGCCCCCGATCACGGACGCGCCGAGGCAGGACGAGCCGATCACCGAATGCGGTTCGCGCCCGAGCGGCTTCAACGCCTTTTCCAACTCGTCCAGCGTCGTGCCGGGAAAGGCCACGACCTGCCGCCCTTCGCCGAGGAGATGCAGGGCCTTGATCCGCATCGTGCCGATCACGACGACCGGGCGGTCGTAGTCCTCCCCGAAGGGAGTGGAGCCTCCGGTGAGGCCCGTATTGGCGGCCTGAAGCACGATCGCGGTATCCGCATCGACGCAGCGCTCCACCACCCGCCAGAGCTCGACGAGAGTGCCCGGCAGCGCGACCGCAAGCGCGCTGCCCGAGCCGAAGCGATAGCCGCGCGTATAACGGCGCATTTTCGAAGGGGTGGTGAGAAGGTGACGCGCGCCGACGATGTCGTGCAACTCGGCGACAAAGCGCTCCGCCTCCCCCGCCCTCGTCGATCCGAGCCCTGCCCGCGCAGTGAAGGGCTGCTTCAAGGATCGAAGCGCCGTCACTGCCCGCCCCTTCCTTCAACGGCTCGGCGAGGGCGAACGAGGCTCGGGCCCGGTTTCATTGGATATAGGCCCGCCCTTTCCCGATGAGCGGCGGCGCGGCCACCCTGCGCTTCTCGTCGCGCGCCCGATGGGTTTCCGCTTCGAGCCTCAAAATGTCCTCGGCCGTGCGCGCGTCGCCCTGCCCCTCCGGCAGAAGTCCCTGCAACTGGAGATCGAGATAGCGCAGGCAGCAGACCCGAAGGAAAGACGTGAAGTTGCCGAGATCGTGCCCCTCGTCGATCGACTCGTTGTAGAGCTGATGGAGAAGCTGGGGAATGTTCATCTCGTCCTTGGCGGCGATATCCTCGAGCACCGTCCAGAACATCCTTTCCAGCCTGACGCTCGTCACCATGCCGTCCATGCGCACGGACCGCGTCTGGCTTTCCCACAGGTCGGGGCTGGCGCCCACGAACAACCGGCACATGGCATTTCCCTCCCGTTCGATGCCCGCCGCCCCTCTCTACACGAAGGGCGGCGAGGGTTCGTCGGCCTTAGAGATCGCCCCGTTTGATCTCGCGGGCGATGTACTCGGCCTGCCGGATCGCCAGGGCGACGATCGTCAGAGTCGGGTTGGCGGCGGCGCTGGTGGTCATCACGGAGCCGTCCGACACGAAGAGGTTGCGCACCTCGTGGGCGCGGCCCCAGCGGTCCACGACGCCGTCTTCCGCCCGCTCGCTCATCCGGCAGGTGCCGAGATTGTGCGTGGAAGGATAGGGCGGCGTGCGGTGGCAGGCGATGGCGCCGACCGCACCGTAGAGCTTCTCGGCGTGCTCGTAGGCATATTCGCGCATGGCGACGTCGTTCGGGTGATCGTCGAAATGCACGTTCGGCACCGGCAGGCCCCATTGGTCGCGGACCTTGTCGGACAGGGTCACGCGGTTCGTCGCCTGCGGCATGTCCTCGCCCACGATCCACATGCCGGCCGTATTGGCATAGGCGTCCATGAGTTCCGCGAAGTCCGGCCCCCAGGCGCCAGGATCGGCGAAGGCGGCGAGGAAGGGGACCCCAAGTGAGATCGTTTCCATGTAGTAGCCCGCGACGAAGCCGCGCGAGGGATCGTGGACGGCCTCGTCGGCGATGATGCCGGCCATGGTCTCGCCGCGATACATGCGCACCGGCTTGTCGAAGCGGGCATAGACCGATCCGGTGAGGTGGCGCATGTAGTTCCGGCCGACCTGATCGGAGCCGTTGGCAAGGCCTGTCGGGAACCGTCCGCTGTCGCTCAAGAGCAGGAGACGGGCAGTTTCAATGGAATTGCCGGCGACGCACACGACCTTGGCGGCCTGACGGTGGAGATTGCCCTCGGCATCCACGTAAAGCACGGCATCGGCCTCGCCGGAGGCATCATGCGTGATGCGCACGACATGGGCGTCGGGACGAAGGTCGAGAAGGCCGGTTTCCAGCGCACGCGGGATCTCGCGCACGAGAATGCTCCATTTCAACTTGTTCTTGTCGCCCTGAAAGTTGAAGCCGTCCTGGATGGAGGCCGGGCGGCCGTCATAGGGCTCGGCGTTCGTGCCATAGGGGCCGGTGGCGTAGAGCTTGTAGCCGACCCGCTCGGCGCCGTTGGCGAAGACCTTGTAGTTATTGTTGGCCGGCAAGGCCGGGCGGCCGTGGCGATGGGTGGAGCCGATGGCGATCTCGGCCTGGTCGTAATAGGGCGCAAGCTCGCTCAAGGTCAGCGGCCAGTCGAGAAGCGCCGCGCCTTCCACCTCGCCATAGGTGGAGCGGGCCTTGAACTCGTGCTCGTGGAAGCGGGGCGTCGCGCCCGACCAGTGGGTGGTGGTGCCGCCCACCGCCTTGACGATCCAGGCCGGCAGGTCGGGAAAGTCCTTGGCGATCCGCCACGAGCCCGTGGTGGTGCGCGGGTCGAGCCAGGCCATCTGGCGGAAGGCTTCCCATTCGTCGTTCTTGTAATCCTCGTTCTTCAGGAACGGGCCGGCTTCCAGAAGAACGCAAGGAATGCCCGCCTTGGTCAGCTCATAGGCGAGCGTGCCGCCGCCGGCCCCCGAGCCGACGATGACCACGGCCTTTTCGTCATGCGCGATCGTGGTCATTGGCCGGCTCCCAGTTCCTCGATCCGCGGTTCGGGCAGCCAGTCGAGATCGTTGAAGCCGCGATGGATGTAACCGCCCTTGTCGAAGCTCTCGCCCTCGTAGCCGAGCGCGTCCCAGGCCTCAGCGTCGTCGTAAAGGGTCACGACCGCGGTGGAGCGCGCCAGCTTGAAGAAGGCCGTCGCTTCGATCGTCTTCAGGTGCTTCAGCGCGTTTGCGTCGTCGAGCTCGGTGAAGCGCGCCTCGTTGAGGTCGTGAAGGGCGGTGGCGAAGGCGACCTTCAGCGCCGGCGTTGCGCCCGCCGCCTTCAGGATCGCCTCGGCGGAGCGCTCGTAGAGCCCGTCGCCGAAATTCTTGTGCGGATACATCACGCGCACCATGCGGGCGATGAGCCGGCGGCTGCCTTCGTCCTTGCCGAAATCGAGCGAATACGAAGCGCCCGTCACCTGCGCCATCGCCGTCGGCGATGCGCTTCGCGGGGGCGCGTTGTCGACCGTTCTATCCATGTGGTTCTCCTCCCGTTGTTCTCGAATGCTTTCAGTCCCGGCCTCCCAGCCGGCGGGCTTCTCAGCCGAACCGTCCCCCTTTTTGAATGACCTCGATCTGGTAGCCGTCGGGGTCCTTGACGAAGAAGAAGCGTGCCAGGGTGCGCCCGTCGTGCTGGAAATCCACGAGCTTGCGCGGCTCCAGCCCGTTCTCCTCGAACCGCTTGTGCTCGGCCTCGACATCCTCGACCACCACGGCGAGGTGGCCATAGCCGTCGCCGAGCGCGTAGGGCTCCGCGCGGTCCTTGTTGACGGTGAACTCCAGCTCGAAACCGCTTTCGGCGTTGGACAGGTAGATCAGCACGAAGCCGTCGAATTCCAGCCGCTCGGCCACCGCCAGCCCGAAGGCGCGCTCGTAGAAACTCAAAGAACGGGCCTCGTCCAGGACCCGGATCATGCTATGCACGAGTTTCGCCATCTATTCCTCCCGTGGAACTCGTCGGCGAGACAATCGAACAACCAAATCGCGAATGGGTATTATTCAGATACTACGCAATTGATTTAACCTTCGGCGCTTTCGCCCCGCACGACACTTGTTCTTTATTGGGATCGAACGACAAACAAGGAAAAGACCGCAAGGAAAACCTTGCAGCCATAAAACGGCGCATTCGGAACGTCCGAAGCCTCCCAGCCTCTCCTTCCGGCAGGCATGGAAGCAGATTTCATGCGGCTTCACCAGCCGGCACATCGCCGATTCGATGGCTGCGACGGATGGCAGCAGGATGGCTCGTGTTTCAGAACGACCGGTCGCGATGCTCGGCGCGGCGTCGCGACAAGGCCAGAGCGCAGGCGATATCCAGAACCGTAATCGCCACCACGTTGGCGAAGGCTCCGGCGGCCACCGCGCGATGGGGGTTGGAGCGTCGGAGCGTCGGCGCGAGGCTGGCCAGATCGAGCGCGTCACCGGCCACCCGCGACCAAACGGCAGGCGTCGGATCGCGGGTGGCCAGAATGCCGACGCCTGCAGCGATTTCCCTGAGGCCAAATCCCCGCGTCATCGCCTCGTGATGGCCGAGCCCCAGCGCCCGGTGGAGCTTTCGGGGCGCGACGAGTTCCACGACTCCGAGCGCGATGCTGAACCAGCCGAGCCCCTTCACGACGGATGCAAGCGTGTCGTCCGAAACGATCCCGTCCCATTCTTCCACGGTTCGGTTCTCCCTTTCAGCTCCCGACTAGGGTTGATAGGGGCAATGCAGGAGCCCAAAGGCCGGTTCTGGCGTCGAGACGGCAAAGAGCGCCGCCCACTAACGATCGGGTGAAGCGGAGCCGATCGAAGGCTCCCCAAGTTGCGGCAGCCGGCTCACCAATGCAAAACCATGCTTCACGCCATCCGCGAATGCGAACCATCGGCCGATGACCATCCTCAACCCGTTCAGTTCGAGCCGGCGCCTCGGCTCGCGCGATCTGCGGCTGGCGTCCGGGCTGGCGATGGGCGCCTTCATCCTCTGCCATTTCGTGAACCATGCCTTCGGGCTGATCTCGGTGGAAGCCATGGAAGCGGCGCGCCCGTTTCTGTCGGCGCCCTGGCGCACGCCACCGGGCACCGTTCTCCTTTACGGCTCGGTCGCGCTGCATTTCGCCCTGACGCTTCGCACGCTCTACTCGCGGCGCACCCTTCGCATGCCGATGCGCGAGATCGGCCAAACGGTTCTGGGGCTGGCGCTGCCCTTCATGCTGATCGGCCATGTCACGGCCACCCGCATCGAATTCGCGCTGACCGACACCGTGGCGACCTATCCGGCGATGGTCGAGAACTATTGGGTCAGAAACCCCTCGATCGGCGGCCGGCAGATCGCCGCGCTCCTGGTCGCCTGGCTGCATGTCTGCCTCGGCCTGTATTTCTGGCTGCGGGTCAAGCGCGGCTTCCCCGCCTGGCGTCCGTTCCTTTTCGCCGCTGCCATCCTCGTGCCGGTTCTGTCGATCCTGGGTTTCACGGAGGCCGGCAAGGAAGTCTCAGGCCGAGACAGGATCTTGGAGGATCGCACGAACCGCGTTCCCGACTGGATCGGGCCGGCGCTGGAACTGAGCTTCGCGGTTCCGATCGGCCTCGTTCTCGCCGCGCGCGGCGTGCGCGGCGCGTATCGCCGGCGCGATCGCGTGCGGATCGGCTATCCGGACGGGCGTTTCGTCGAAGTGCCCAAGGGCTTCAGCATCCTGGAAGCGAGCCGCAGCGGGCGGATCGCGCATCAGGCCGTGTGCGGGGGCCGCGCGCGGTGCTCCACCTGCCGCGTCGAGATCGTGCGCGGCGGGCATGGCCAGCCGGCTCCAAGCGATCTGGAGCGCAACACGCTGGAGCGCATCGGGGGCGGCGATAACGTGCGGCTCGCCTGCCAGTTCAGGCCGGTGCGCGATATCGACATCGTGCCGCTCGTCAATCCCAGCATCGCGCCCGGCGAAGCGCTGCGTAGCGGCAGGCGCGCTTCCTATGGCGAGGAGCGCGAGATCGTCGTGCTCTTCTGCGACATCCGGGGCTTCACCAGCCTGGCCGAGCACCGCCTGCCCTACGATGTCGTGTTCATCCTGAACCGCTATTTCGACCTCGTCGGCCGGGCCGTCACCGAAAGCGGCGGCTTGGTGGACAAGTTCGTCGGCGATGGCGCGATGGCTTTGTTCGGGGTGTCCTCTTCGCCAGGCGAGGCGGCGGCGCAGGGACTTGCGGCGGCGGAGAAGATTCTGGCCGGTCTCGACGCCGTGAACGACCTTCTCGGCCACGAAGTGCGCGAAGGTCTGCGCATCGCGATCGCGCTTCATCGCGGGCCCGCGATCGTCGGGGAGATCGGATACGGCTCGGCTGCCAGCCTCACCGCCGTCGGCGACACGATCAACGTGGCGAGCCGCCTGGAAGGGCTGGCGAAGACGGCCGATGCCGAGCTCGTGGTGTCGGACGCCGTGATGCGTTCGGCCGGCATGACACCGCAAGGGTTCGAGGCGATGGTCCTGCCTTTGCGGGGTCGTTCGCGCCCGCTGGAGGTCTGGATCAGGCGGCCGCTCGCCGCTCACGCGAGGTCTCGTTAACCCTGCGTTATCCCTACCGAAACCTTTGTCGGGTAGATCGGATTTTCATCGCCCCTTCGCCGGAACCTTGCCACGGTTCAGGACTTCGATGCGGCGACACGCCAGCATACGAGACGACCATGACCGCGACCGAAACCATCCGCGCCCTCGAGACCTGCACGATCAACGAAGCCCAGGCGCTGGAGCGCACGGGGGCGGCGACGATCGTCGCCCTTTACCGCATGGCGATCCTCGAACTCGCCCCGCACCTGCGCTCGGTGAAGCAGAAACCGGCCAACCGGCCCGAGCGCCAGGCCCAGGCAGCCTGACGGCGCCGAGCCGATCCGCCCTGCTCGGCCCGATGCACGCCTTTCGATGGCGGATATCCTTGGCCGGGCACGCAACTCCTGCGCCTTTCCGTCGCCATCGGGGAACATGGGGGAGCACCGCGGCCTTTCCGCCGACATCGGAGGCGCCCTTCTGGGGGTTCTCCCAGCTTGGAAAGGTTCGTCATGGCTCGCCAATTCGCCATCGTCACGGGGGCATCCACCGGCATCGGCTACCATCTCGCCGATATCTGCGCGAAGAACGGCTTCGATCTTCTGGTCGCGGCGGACGAGCCCAAGATCCATGAGGCGGCCGAGGCCTTTCGGCGCCATGGCGGGCGGGTCGAGGCACTGGAGGCCGATCTTTCGACGGCCGAGGGCGTCGAAGCGCTTTATGCGGCTTCCAAGGCCTTCGGGCAGCCGGTCGACGCGCTTCTCGCCAATGCCGGTCGGGGTCTTGGTCGCGGCTTTCTCGATCAGGACTGGGAGCGTGCGAAGGCGGTGGTGGAAACCAACGTCACCGGCACGATCCACCTGATCCATCTCGTCGGGCGCGACATGCGGGCGCGCGATGCCGGGCGCATCCTCATCGTCGGCTCCATCGCGGGCTTCATTCCCGGTGCCTTCCAGGCCGTCTACAACGGCACCAAGGCCTTTCTGAACTCCTTCTCCTTCGCGCTTCGCAACGAGTTGAAGGACACATCCGTCACGGTGTCCTGCCTAATGCCGGGGCCTACCGAAACCGAGTTCTTCCGGCGCGGCGATCTGATGGACAGCGATGTCGGACAAGCCAAGAAGGACCCGGCCGAAAAGGTGGCGCAGGACGGCTTCGACGCGATGATGAACGACGAGGGCGACGTCGTATCGGGCTGGAAGAACAAGATGCAGGCGGCCATCGCCAACATCACGCCCGCCCCGCTTCTGGCCGAGCAACACCGCAAGATGGCCGCACCCGGTACGGCCAAGAACTGAGAGCCAACCATTCATCCATCCGGCTGAGCGCCGGAACGGGTTGCTCGGTCGAATAATTGCCGTTCCCCGGCCGGGTCGCCCGCGCCCGGTCGAAGGAATGGAGAAGAACGAATGCCGATCTGGCTGGAAGCGGGGCTTTGGGGCCTTGCCGGTGCGTCGTCCCTGGTGGTCGGGGCGGCGCTCGCCACGCTTCTGAAACTACCGGTACGGCTCGTTACCGGCATCATGGCCTTCGGCTGCGGCGTCCTGATCTCGGCCATCGCCTACGACCTCATCATGGAAGGCTTTCGCAGTGCGGGCATCCAGCCGATCATTCTCGGCGCGGTCGCTGGCTCGGTCGCCTACACGGTCGCCAACTGGCTCGTATCGCGCAGCGGCGCGCGCCACCGCAAGCGCTCTGGCGGGCAACAGCAGGACGGCAGCCAGGGCGGCGGTATGGCGATTGCCATCGGCTCGCTTCTCGACGGTATTCCCGAAAGCGTCGTTCTCGGCGTCAGCCTGCTCGGTGGCAGCGGGGTGAGCCTGCCGATGTTCGCGGCGATCTTTCTGTCCAACCTGCCGGAAGGGCTGTCGAGCGCGGTGGGAATGCTGAAAGCCGGTCGGAGCCGGACCTATATCTTCGGCCTGTGGATCGGCATCGCGGTGGCGTCGGGCCTCGCATCGCTTCTTGGCGCGGCGCTGCTCGGAGACGCGGCCCCCGCGGTTTTGGCCACCGTGAACGCGGTCGCCGCCGGCGCGCTTCTCACCATGGTCGCCGACACGATGATTCCGGAAGCCGTGGAAGGCGAACGCGGCGGAACCGGCTTTCTCGTGGTGATCGGCCTTCTCGTCGCCTTCGGCCTGTCCCACGGCACCGGCGGCTGAAAGCCGCGATGCGTCGCGAGGGCTCAGGCGTCCTCGCGCTCTTCCTCCGGCTCGGGCTCGAAGGACGATGCATTCGATCCGGACTGGATCTGGAGAAGCAGCGAGGCGAAGGCCGCGTCGATCGCGGGATCGCCGGCTTCTCCCACATCCTCGCAAAGCTCCACCGTCAGTTCGCAGTCCCATTCAGCGAATTCGAACACTTCGCGCACCCCCTGTTCGTTGGCGCGCGTCGTCAGCTCGATCGTCCAGGTGAGATAAGCGCCTTCCGGGTCCATATCGGCGAAGGCAGGCAACTCGCTCGTGTCGCAGGAAACCGTGCCGGTCCCGAGCGCCAGACAATCGCGGATGAGGCGCGAGGCCTCGTTGGCGTTCTGGTAGAGTTCCGGCATCGGGCGGAAGGTGACGCGGAAGACGGATTCGGGAACCGAGCCGAGGATGTCGGCGAAATCGATGCCGACGGGCGTGAATTCCAGCCCCTCCATGCCGTCGTCGGATTCGACGATCTCTTCGCCGGACCAATAGCGTGCGATGCCGGCGCCTTTTTCGCCGGTGAGCGGCTTCAACTCCTCCACGGTGTCGAGCATCCGCCGCTCGTCGGGCAGCGTGTCGTTCTTCGCGGCGTCCGTCAGATCGCGCAGCACTTGCGCCGCGCGGGTGGCGACGCCGAGAAATTCCGGCGTCGGCTCGGCGCGTTTGGAGCGCAACTCATCCAGCGCCACTTCGAAGAGATGCGCGAAGTGCGACAGGTCGGACAGGCTGAACGAGGCCGCCCCGCCCTTGATCGAGTGCACCGCGCGAAAGGCGACATTGGCCGTATCGGGCTCGGTTTCGTTCTTGGCGAGCGCGGCGAGAGCCGTATCGAGTTCACGGAGGCCATCGGCGCATTCCTCGAAGAATGTCTGCCGGATTTCTGCCATTGCGTCCATGACGGGAGTTCCTGGCTTCGTTTTTTTCGAAGCGGCGCTTGAGAGGTTGCCGGGACGTGCCGCCCTTGCCGCCCCGTCCAACGGGATGCGGCGCTTGGCGCTTGACTGCCCGTTGGAGGTTCAGGCGGCGACGCGGTTGATGGCGTCGACGAGCTTCACGGGGTCGAAGGGCTTGACGATCCAGCCGGTGGCCCCCGCACGGCGGGCGCGCGCCTTCTTTTCCGCGTCGCTTTCGGTGGTCAGAACCAGGATCGGGATGGCGCGACGCTCGCCGTCGGCCCGAACGTGCTCGATGAATTCCAGCCCGTCCATGCGCGGCATGTTCACGTCGGTGACGATCACGTCCGGGTCGCAGCCTTCCAGGACTTCGAGGCCGTGAACGCCGTCCTCGGCCTGGATCACGTTGAAGCCGGCAGAGCTCAGCGCCTGCATCAGCATCTGCCGCATGGTGCGCGAATCGTCGACGGTCAGAATAGTCTTGGTCATGGGGCAACCTGCCTTCCGGTCAGGGAATCGAGAGAAAATCCGAGAAGCGCGAGGCCGTCTTCGAAGGCTCGCGACGGCGTGTCGACGCAAAGCGCCTTTCCGTCCTGGCGCCAGGCGGCGACCGCGCCGCACAGCACCTGAAGGCATTGTCCGCCGATCCGCTCGACGCGCGAGGCGTCGAGATGGACGGCCTCGCCGCGAAGGGCGAGAAGGCGGCGATGAAGCGGCGTCGCCGCCTTGATGTCCATGATCGCCGGCAGTTCGATCGTCGCGGGCGACGATGATGGCTGAGGCTCGGGCATGATGGTCTCCGAACTCGTCGCAGGTGTCCGGCGGAACGCCGAACCGTGTCGTTCCCGAGCCTCGATGGCGCGGGAGAACGTCCTGTCCGAACGATTTCATGAAAGATTTAAGGGGAAGTATCGCTCAGTGACTGGAAGCCGGCCGGTTGCATCCCGGCCCGGATTTCACTCGTCCCATGCTTACCGAATGGTGGACGGCGGAAGCCGCGCCTACTTGTTGCCGAGGCGGCGGTTGATCTCGTCATATTCGAGCTGGCGGTTTTTCGCGTCCTGCAAGGCGATGCGCTCGGCTCGCTGCTGCGCCAGGACCTCGCTGTTGTCGGTCAAGCGCGACAGCACCACGAGCGTCGGAGCCAGCGCCAGGGCGAGAGCGACGATGCCGAACTTGACCGGCCTACTCATCTCGCCGTCCGAGGCCTTGTTCACCTTCTTGGGAGCCGGTTTCCCGCCATCGCGCGCCATCTCGTCCTCTCCGTGCGTCTCGGCTTGGTTTGTAGCACCCGCCCTCTTCCGGGAAGGTGTTGGCGATGGTTCCAATTTTAGCGATGCCCCGTTTTCTCCTTTCTTGCGGGGTGCGTGCGACGCGGGTTAAGCGAAAGCCGCCGATCCAAAGGAGACGGGAACCATGGCCGCCCCGCGTCCGACCATCGAGACCATCATCGCCGGCGAGATCGGCGCGCGCGAAGCGCAGGTTCTGGCCGCCGTCGCGCTGCTCGACGGCGGCGCGACGGTTCCCTTCGTCGCCCGGTACCGCAAGGAAGCGACCGGCGGCCTCGACGACGCGCAGTTGCGCACGCTGGAAACGCGTCTCGGGTCCTTGCGCGATCTCGAAGCCCGGCGCGACACGGTGCTGCGCTCGATCCGCGACCAGGGCAAGCTGACCGACGCCCTCGCCCGCCAGATCGAGAGCGCCGGAACGCGCGCCGTCCTCGAAGACCTGTACCTGCCGTTCCGCCCGAAGCGCCGCACGCGCGCGGACGCCGCCCGCGAGAAGGGCCTCGCCCCCTTGGCCGAAACGATCCTTTCCGATCGCTCCGTCGATCCGGGCAAGCTCGCGGCCAAATTCCTGAACGATCAGGTGCCGGACGCGAAAGCCGCGCTGGAAGGCGCGCGCGACATCGTGGCCGAGACCATGAGCGAGACGCCGGCGCTTGTCGGCGCGATCCGCTCCCATCTCGTGTCCCATGCGCGGCTTCGCGCCCGCGTGGTAAAGGGCAAGGAGGAAGCGGGGGCGAAGTTCTCCGATTATTTCGACCACGAGGAGAAATGGGCCTCGGCCCCGAGCCACCGCGTTCTGGCGCTGCTGCGCGCCGCCAAGGAAGGCGTGATCTCGCTCGATGTCGAGGTGGACGCCGCCGACCCCTCCCCCGTGAAGCCCGTCGAGGCGATGATCGCCCGTCAGTTCAACGTGCGGAGCCAGGGCGGCTCGCCGGCCGACGAATGGCTGATGGGCGTCGCGCGCTGGGCGTGGCGTCAGAAGATCCACGGGCATCTTTCCGTCGAGATGATGGGCACGATGAAGGACGGCGCGGACGCGGAAGCCATTCGCGTCTTCTCGCGCAACCTGAAGGACGTGCTTCTCGCCGCGCCCGCCGGGCCGAAGGCGACCATGGGTCTCGATCCCGGCATCCGCACCGGCGTCAAGGTGGCGGTGGTGGACCCGACCGGCCGTCTCGTGGATGTCGCGACGGTTTATCCCTTCCAACCGCGCAACGATCTCGTCGGCGCGGCCGCCACCCTGCGCCGCCTGATCGAGAAGCACGGCGTCGAACTCGTCGCCATCGGCAACGGCACGGCGAGCCGCGAAACGGAGAAGCTCGCGGCCGAGGTGATCGCCGCGCTTCCCGGCGCCAAGCCGACGAAGGTCGTGGTGTCGGAGGCCGGCGCTTCGGTTTATTCCGCTTCAGAGATTGCCTCTCGCGAGCTGCCGGGCGTCGATGTTTCGCTGCGCGGCGCGGCCTCCATCGCGCGGCGCCTTCAGGACCCGCTCGCCGAGATCGTCAAGGTCGATCCCAAGGCCATCGGCGTCGGCCAGTATCAGCACGATGTCGACCAGGGCGCTCTTTCCCGCGCTCTGGAAACGGTGGTGGAGGACGCGGTGAACGCCGTCGGCGTCGACGTCAACACCGCCTCGCCCGCGCTTCTCGCGCATGTTTCCGGCATCGGCCCGACGCTCGCCGAGGCCATCGTCGCCCATCGCGACAAAGAAGGCCCTTTTCGCACGCGCCGCGCCCTTTTGAAGGTTCCGCGCCTCGGGCCCAAAGCCTTCGAGCAATGCGCCGGCTTCCTGCGCATCCAGGGCGGCACCGAACCGCTGGATGCCTCCGCCGTTCACCCGGAAGCCTATCCGGTGGCCAAGAAGATCGTCGCGGCCTCCGGCAAGGAGCTTCGGGCCCTGATGGGTGACGGCACGACGTTGAAGAGCCTCGATCCGAACCGCTTCGTCGGTGAGGGTTTCGGCCTGCCGACGGTGAAGGACATCCTGGCCGAGCTGGAAAAGCCCGGCCGCGATCCCCGCCCCGCCTTCAAGACGGCGACCTTCACCGATGGCGTCCACGAGATTTCCGATCTTCGGCCGGGCATGGTTCTGGAAGGCACGGTGACCAA
Organism: Aureimonas psammosilenae; assembly: GCF_009176975.1. Classification (GTDB taxonomy): domain Bacteria; phylum Pseudomonadota; class Alphaproteobacteria; order Rhizobiales; family Rhizobiaceae; genus Plantimonas; species Plantimonas psammosilenae. The sequence continues at coordinate 225,126 of NZ_WEZG01000007.1, read as the reverse complement.
TGTCGCGGCTTTCGGCGCCTTCGTGGATATCGGCGTTCATCAGGACGGCCTCGTCCATGTCTCGCAGCTTGCCGACCGCTTCGTGAAGGACCCGGCCGAGGTGGTGAAGGCGGGGCAGGTCGTGTCGGTGCGCGTGGTCGAGGTCGATGCCAAGCGCAAACGCATCTCGCTGACCATGAAGCGCGAAGGCGGCGCCGACAGCGCACCGCGCTCAGTCGACAGAAGCGCGCCGCGCCAAGGTGCGAGCTTCAAGCCGCGCGAGGAAAAGCCTTCGCCAAAGACCGAGGGTGCCTTCGGCGCGGCGCTGGCGGAAGCCTTCAAGCGCCGCTGAAACCGACCGCCCGAAAACGTGCGTGGCGTGATGCGCGTTCTCGGCGATAGATCGTTATATTCCAAAGGATATTTCGTCTCACGGGTCTTTGTTCGATCGTGAGCCTGAATCCCGCTCCTTGGAATTGTTCTCGTTCCAAAAAGAGCCATGTCCCGCCGACATTCAGGAATGGGCGGAAACATGGACAGACCGGGCTTACTGGAAATGAACCGGCGCGATCTGATGGTTGGCGCTTCCGCGACAGCCGCGATCACGACGGTTCCCGCAGGTGCCTTGGCGCAGGAAGCGGACGCGCCGGTGCGCCAAACGGTGTCGCTCACGGTGAACGGCGAGCGGCGCGAGATGGACCTCGACCTGCGCACGACGCTTCTCGACGCGCTTCGCGAGCATCTGCATCTGATCGGCACCAAGAAAGGCTGCGACCACGGCCAATGCGGCGCCTGCACCGTGATGGCGAACGGGCGGCGCATGAATTCCTGCTTGTCGCTCGCCGTGATGCACGAAGGCGACGACATCACCACCATCGAAGGCCTCGGCACGCCGGACGATCTCCATCCGATGCAGGCCGCCTTCGTGAAACACGATGGCTACCAGTGTGGCTACTGCACGCCGGGCCAGATCTGCTCGGCGGTGGCGGTTCTGGAAGAGGTGAAGGCCGGCATTCCGAGCCATGTCAGCGCCGACCTCACCGCCCGCCAAGAAGCGACACTTGCCGAGTTGCGCGAGCGCATGAGCGGCAATCTCTGCCGTTGCGGTGCTTATTCCAACATTCTCGACGCGATGGGCGAAGTCGCGGGGGTGCCGGCATGAAGACCTTCACCTATGAGCGCGCCAAGTCGCCGGCGGAAGCTGCCGCCGCCGTTTCGCGCAACCGGAACGCCAAGTTCATCGCCGGGGGCACCAATCTCCTCGACCTGATGAAGCTGGAGATCGAGACCCCGCGCCACCTCGTGGACGTCAACGGTCTCGGTCTCGACAAGATCGAGGCGACGGAGGACGGAGGCCTTCGCGTCGGCGCCCTGGTGCGCAACACGGATCTCGCGTCCCACGAGACGGTGCGGCGCGACTACGGCGTCCTGTCGCGCGCGCTTCTGGCCGGCGCGTCGGGCCAGCTTCGCAACCGCGCGACCACCGCCGGCAATCTCCTGCAGCGCACTCGCTGCCCGTATTTCTACGACACCAACATGGCCTGCAACAAACGCAATCCGGGTTCCGGCTGCTCGGCGCTGGAGGGCTATTCGCGCCAGCTCGGCGTCGTCGGCGTCAGCGACGCCTGCATCGCCACCAACCCGTCCGACATGAATGTCGCGCTTCGCGTCCTCGACGGACAAGTGGAAACGGTGAAGCCCGACGGCGCGGCCCGCACTATTCCGATCGAGGACTTCCACCGGCTTCCCGGCGACACCCCGCATATCGAGACGGCGCTGGAGGCGGGCGAGATCGTCACCGCCGTCACGCTGCCGAAACCCGTCGGCGGCAAGCATTTCTACCGCAAGGTCCGCGACCGCGCCTCCTATGCCTTCGCGCTCGTGTCCGTCGCCGCTATCCTTCGGGAAGACGGCTCGGGGCACATCGCCGTCGGCGGCGTCGCGCATAAGCCCTGGCGCGTGGCGGAAGCCGAAGCCGACTTGAAGCGCGGCGCGGGTCCCGTGACGGAGCGCCTGATGGCGGGCGCGCGGCCGACAAAGGACAGCGCCTACAAGATTCCCCTCACCGAGCGCACGCTGAGCGCGGTTCTCAACGAGGCGAGGAGCTGATCCGATGAAGTTCGAGAAACCCGCCACCACCAACCCGATCGATCGCGAAGCCGTGGTCGGCCAGCCGCACGACCGCATCGACGGGCGCTTCAAGACCACCGGCACCGCGCCTTACGCCTATGAGCGCCACGATGTCGGCAACGACGTCGCCTATGGCCATGTGGTCGGATCGAGCATCGCCAAGGGCCGCATCCGCTCCATCGACAGCTCGGCCACCGAGCGGTCTCCCGGCTTTCTGGCTCTCGTCACGCATCGCAATGCCGGCGAGCTCGGCAAGGGCAAGCGCAACTTCGCCCCTCTCCTCGGCGGCCCGGACATCCAACACTACCATCAGGCCGTGGCCTTGGTGGTCGCGCGAACCTTCGAGGAAGCGCGCGCCGCCGCCAACCTTCTGAAGATCGACTACGAGAGGGGCGAGGGTCAGTTCGATCTGGAGCCCTTCGCCGAAACCGCGCCGCCCGTCGAGGGCAATAGCGGCGAAGGAAGCGAAGCGCCGCCGGTGGGCGAATATGGCGACTTCGAGCGCGCCTTCGGTGAGGCGCCAGTGAAGATCGACCAGCGCTACACGACGCCCGACGAAAGCCATTGCATGATCGAGCCGCACGCGTCGATCGCGCGCTGGGAAGGCGATCGGGTGACGCTCTGGACCTCCAACCAGATGGTGGATTGGGGCGTGACCGACTTGGCGGCGACCTTGAAGATCCCGAAGGAGAACGTGCGCTTCGTGTCGCCCTATGTCGGCGGCGGCTTCGGGTCGAAGCTCTTTCTGCGGGCCGACGCGCTTCTGGCGGCCCTCGGCGCGCGGCAAGCCAAACGCCCCGTGAAGGTCGCCTTGACGCGCCCGCTCGTCGCCAACAACACGACGCATCGCCCGGCGACCATCCAGCGCATCCGCATCGGCGCGACGCGCGAGGGCAGGATCACCGCCATCGCGCACGATTCGACCTCCGGCAACGTCAAGGGCGGGCGGCCGGAAACGGCGGTGGCGCAGACCAAGATGCTCTATGCCGGCGCCAATCGGATGACCGCCATGCGGCTCGCCGAACTGGACCTGCCCGAAGGCAACGCCATGCGCGCGCCGGGCGAAGCGCCGGGCATGATGGCGCTGGAGATCGCGGTGGACGAGATGGCCGAGGCGCTCGGCATGGACCCCGTCGCCTTCCGCATTCTCAACGACACGCAGGAGGACCCCGAAAAGCCCGGCCGCAAGTTCTCCCAACGCCAGTTGGTGCGCTGTCTTCAGGACGGTGCGGAGCGCTTCGGCTGGGACCAGCGTGATCCGAAACCCGGCACGAAGCGCGATGGGCGTTGGCTCGTCGGCATGGGCGTCGCGGCGGGCTTTCGCGACAGTCCGGTGATGACCTCCGGCGCGCGCGTGCGGCTCGATGAGCAAGGCGTCGTGACGGTGGAAACCGACATGACCGATATCGGCACGGGCTCCTACACGATCATCGCGCAGACGGCGGCGGAGATGATGGGCGTTCCCTTGTCGAAAGTCGCGGTCGGGCTCGGCGATTCCCGCTTTCCCGTGTCCGCCGGCTCCGGTGGCCAGTGGGGCGCCAACTCTTCCACTGCCGGCGTTTACGCCGCCTGCGCCAAGCTGCGCGAAACGGTCGCGCAGAAGCTCGGCTTCAATTCGGGAGAGGCCGAATTTGCCGATGGCGAAGTGCGCGCCGGCAATCGCGCCGTGAAGCTGGGCGAGGCCGCGAAGGATGGCGACATCACCGTCGAGGACAAGATCGAGTTCGGCGATCTCGACAAGGAAACGCAGCAATCGACCTTTGCCGGGCATTTCGTAGAGGTCGGCGTCGACGCCTTCACCGGCGAAGTGCGTATCCGCCGGATGCTCGCGGTTTGCGACGCCGGGCGCATCCTGAACCCGAAGACGGCTCGCTCCCAGGTGATCGGGGCGATGACCATGGGCGTCGGGGCGGCTTTGACGGAGGAGCTTGCCGTCGACAAGCGCCACGGCTTCTTCGTCAACCACGATCTGGCGTCCTACGAGGTGCCGGTTCATGCCGACATCCCGCATCAGGAAGTCGTGTTCCTCGACGATCCCGATCCTTATTCTTCGCCGATGAAGGCCAAGGGCTGCGGCGAACTCGGGCTTTGCGGCGTCGGCGCGGCCATCGCCAACGCCATCCACAACGCCACCGGGGTCCGGTTGCGGAACTATCCGATGACTCTCGACAAGCTTCTCGACCGCTTGCCGGAAGTCGCCTGAAAAAATCTGAGCGGGCGATTTCGGTCGCCCGCTCGCCTTCGCCTCATTTGCACACCATTCGCTAACCATAAGCTGCGATCCTCAGGACAAGAGGGGCAACCAATCACGCGACTTGAACGTCGCGCGGCGCGGCGTCCCGCTCACTTGCAGGACTTCGCTCGCCCATGACACATATCGGCGCGACGCTCCCATCGGTTGGAGCCACGGACATCGTCGGCTTTTCCTCCCTGCGCTCCAAACCGGCGATCGGCGCAGGGCTAGCCTGCGGGCTGCTGGTCGTGGCGCTTGGCATGGGCGTTCTGCCGATCCCCGCCGCCCGCCGCGCCGCGCCGCCCGTTTCCGCCTCCAACGCGGTGCGCCGCGAAGCGCCGTCGCGAGTGATGACGCCCGAAGCGCCCGTTCCCACCACCGCCCGCCTCGCGCGCCGGGTACCCGTGCCCATCGCGCGACCGCCGGTCGAAACGGCACAGAAGGCCGACCGGATCGACCTGCCGGCCCATCTCCTGGCGGCGGCGCATGTCGGCGATGCGACCGCCTTCGAAAGCCGCAGCGACGCGGGCTTCGCCATGAACGTCTTCGCCAAGGCGCGGCAGGAAGCGCCGCTGGAAGTCGCCGCCGCCTCGGCCCCCGTTCCAAGTCTGCCGGTGCCGGAGCCTGCCATCCGCACGCTCGAAGCCCATAGCGTCGAGGCGCCCTCCATCGCCGCGCCGACAAGCGCCGAGGAAGCGCTGGAAGCCGCGCTCGTGCCCACCCCGAGCGCCCGCCCCTTTTATCGCCGCTCGACGCCCATCCGCTTGTCGGCGCCCGAACGCGTTCTGCCGCCGGCGCAGGCGCTGGCCTATGCGCGGCCGGATGCGGGGCGCGACGACAACGAGAAGTCCGGTCTTTCCGGCGGTCTTTTCTCGTCCGCGCGGCCCGGCAACGGCGTCGCCGTCTACGACATCAGCGCGGCCACCGTCTTCATGCCGAACGGCGAGCGCCTGGAAGCCCATTCGGGCCTCGGTTCCTTGCGCGACGATCCGCGCTTCGTGCATCAGAAGATGCGCGGCGCGACGCCGCCCCATGTCTACGACCTGACTTTACGCGAAAGCCTGTTTCACGGCGTCCAGGCCATCCGCCTCAACCCGGTCGGCGGCGAGCGTCGGATCTTCAACCGCGTCGGCCTCCTCGCCCACACCTACATGCTCGGCAAGCGCGGCGACTCGAACGGCTGCGTGTCGTTCAAGGACTACAACCGCTTCCTCGCCGCCTTCCGGCGCGGCGAAGTGCGGCGTCTCGTCGTGGTCAACCGCATGTCCGACCCGGTTTCCCGCTTGACCTCGCTCTTCCGGCGCGGTTGAGGATCGGGGCCCCCTCTCCAACTCCCCTCGCCTGCCTAGATAGGGTCGGCGACCGCATGACGACGGCACCAAACGAAAGGAGCGATCCCATGATCAGCAACGAGGAAAAAGATCGGATCGCGACCGAGATCGGGAAGCTTTTCGAAGGGCTGGAACTCAACGACGTCGCCAGCATCATGACCATCCAGCTTGCGATGCTGGCCGCTCAGGGCGGCGACAATTTCGATGACGCGATCGAGTTCCTGGACGAGATTCGCGACGATGCGGAAGAGGTCCTCGAGACCATCGACTTCGACAACGCCGAAAGCGGAAACGACGAGGAAACCTCCGGCACCGCCTGATCTCCGCTCGCTCGCGCGAGCTTCCGGCACTCATACGCTTTCTTAGGAGGCATCGCCCTATGGTCGGGCGGTCCTCGCTCTCCCGCCGGCATTCGCGCCGGCGATAACGCTTCTCGAAGCGGATGCGGGGGTCAATGAAATGCGAAGAGGGGCCGGGCATGGGCAGCTCTGCGATGCCGGAAGGTTCGTTTCGGCATGAGTGATACGATCGGCGCGCCTTCTTGGGCTCCGGACCTTCCGTTCCGGCTCCTTGGAGCCGCACGCCTGAAGAAGGCCTTGGAGAACGCGGTTCTGCGATGGATCGTCCTCGCGACGGTTCTCGCCTCCTTTTGCGGCATCTCCGCCCTGACCCTTCTGGAGCTTCGCGACGATGCCTGGAAACAGGCCAATGACGGCGCGCGCAATCTCCTGACGATCCTGTCGCGGGATATCGAAAGCAATCTGCTCACCTACGACGCGACCTTGCGGCGCGTCACGAGTCTCACGACGTCCCCGACCTTCAAGGCCCTGTCGCCGCAGATGCAGCAGGAGATCCTGTTCGAGGGCTCAACCGCCGATCCCTATTTCACCAGCCTTCTCGTTCTCGACCAGAACGGCGATATCCTGCGCGACCGGGACAGCTTTCCGCCGCGCAAGGGCAATCTGGCCGACCGCGATTATTTCCGGGCGGCCCAGCGCGCCTCGGACTCGAAGCTGAATGTCAGCCATCCCTTTCGCCGCCGGGTGACGGGAAGCGACGAAGTCATCGCATTGTCCCACCGTTTGAATGGCCCGGACGGCTCCTTCGCGGGGGTTGTCGTCGGCACGGTGCGGCTCGCGCTCTTTCAGGACCTCTTTGCGGGAACGCGGCTGAAGGAACACGACGCCCTGAACATCTTCTCCACCGACGGCGTGATGATCACGCGCCAACCTTTCGTGGCGGACGCGATGGGCAAGGACTTCTCGGCCACCCCGAACGTGCGGCGCTTCATGGCCGAGGGCAGCGGGTCGTTCACGGGGATCTCGGCGGTCGACGCCGTGCCGCGTCTCTACACGTTCACCCGCGTCGGCGAGTTGCCGCTCATTCTCGACGTCGCCCTGTCGGATCGCGGCATCTTCGCCTTGTGGAACCGCCTCGCGACATGGGTCGGCATCGCTCTCGCGCTTCTCAGTCTCGCGGCGCTCGCCATCGCCTTTTCCATGCGCAGCGAGTTGCGTCGCCGCAAGGCGGCCGAGCGGAGCGTTCGCCAGAGCGAAAAGCGCTTCCGGCTTCTGGCCGACAACGCCACCGATCTGATCATGCGCATCGACGAGAACCTCGTGCGCGAATACGTGTCCCCCGCCAGCCGCGCCCTGGTGGGTCTCGCGCCGGAGGATCTCGTCGGCAAGTCGACGCGCGATCTGATCCACCCGGAGGATTTCCCGACCGTGGCGGGCATCGTCGCGAAGGCCCGGCAGGGGCGGGACGATGCGGAGGCCGTTTATCGCCTGCGACACGCGGCCGGGCACGACGTCTGGGTGGAAGGCCGCTACAGCTATGTCGCGCGGGACCATGTCTTCATCGTCGTCCTCCGGGACGTTTCGCGCCGCAAGGAAGCGGAAGCCAAGCTCGTCGCCGCGCATCGCGAACTGTCCCATCTCGCCAATACGGACGGCCTCACCGGGCTCGCCAACCGCCGGCGGTTCGACGAGGCGCTGGCGCTGGAATGCCGGTCCGACCGCGCGGGGTCTCCCCTTTCGCTCATCCTGATGGATCTCGACCGCTTCAAGCTCTTCAACGATCATTACGGCCATCCGGCCGGCGACGAATGCCTGCGCCGAGTTTGCGAGGCGATCAGGAGCGTGCCGACGGGTGCGGATGCCGTGGCGGCCCGTTACGGTGGGGAGGAGCTGGCGGTCCTGCTGCCGGGAGCGGATGCGGCCGCTGCGACGCAGATCGCCGAGGCCGTGCGTTTGGCGGTGATGGCCCTGAACATCCCCCATAGCGGCAACCCGGCCAATGGCGGGGTCGTGACGGTCAGCATCGGCCATGCCACGATCGAGCTGGGTGAGCAGCGGGTCGGCCGCGGCGCGGCCGCGCAACTCGTGGTAGACGCCGACCGGCTCCTCTACGAGGCCAAGCGCATGGGGCGCAACAGGATCGTGTCCGAGACATCGCTCGTCACGGCGCCCGACCGGCTCGACGACGGGGCCGAGCGTGAACGCGCGGAAGCCGCGAGCACGATCCTGCAGCTTTGCAAGGTGAAGGTGGAAAAGCTCGATGCCATCGCGGCCTCGGCCGCCAAGCTTCTCGACGCACCGATCGGCTTCGTGTCCCTGCTCGGCGAGGAAACGGCGCAGTTGATCGGGCGGCACGGCACGGACATCAACACCCTGCCCCGCAAGATCACCTTCTGCTCCCATACCGTGATGGGACAGGAGCCGCTCGTGGTCGGGGATCTGGCGGCCGACAAGCGCTTCATGAACAACCCGCTGACGCAGGGCGAGTCGGGCCTGCGCTTCTATGCCGGCGCGCCGCTTTTCCATCCGGCGACCGGACAAGCCGTCGGCGCGGTCTGCGTGGTGGATTTCGTGCCTCGCGACGGGCTCGACGAGACCGGGCGCGAGATGTTGGCGAACCTGTCGCAGCTCGTGTCCGCGCAGATCGGGTCGGCTCGGTGACCCGTCGAATGCACTGAGGGCGGCCCCGGAAACCCGGGACCGCCCTTTTCGAAAAAAGTTCGCTTACTTGAGCTGATCGGCCTTGTAGTAGCCGCTGTCGATCAGCACCTGCTGATAGTTGTCCTTGGTCACGAGAACAGGCTTCAACAGATAGGACGGCACGACCTTCACGCCGTTGTTGTAGCTCTTGGTGTCGTTCACCGTGACTTCCTTGCCGGCGGCCATGGCGTCCACCATGTCGACGGTGACCTTGGCGAGATCGCGCGTGTCCTTGAACACGGTGGAGGTCTGCTCGCCCGCGATGATCGACTTGATCGACGGCGCTTCGGCGTCCTGACCCGTGATCACCGGCATCTTCAGATCGCCCGATCCGTAGCCGACGCCCTTCAGCGAGGAGATCACGCCGCGCGCGATGACGTCGTTCGGCGCGAGCACCGCGTCGACATGCTTGCCTGTGTAGAAGGCCGACAGGATGTTATCCATGCGCGACTGGGCGGTCGCCGCATCCCAGCGCAGCGTGCCGACCTTGTCCATGCCGGTCTGGCTGGAAGCGACCACGAGCTTGCCCGAGTCGATATAGGGCTGAAGCACGCTGAGCGCGCCGTTGTAGAAGAAGAAGGCGTTGTTATCGTCCGGCGAACCGCCGAAGAGTTCGATGTTGAACGGACCCTTGCCGTCTTTCAGCCCAAGCGACTGCTCGATGGAGGTGCCCTGGATGACGCCGACCTGGAAGTTGTCGAAGGTGGCGTAGTAGTCGATGTTCGCAGTGTCGCGGATCAGGCGATCGTAGGAGATGACCTTGATCCCCTTGTCGTGCGCCTGGGCGAGGATGTCCGACAGGGTCGTGCCGTCGATCGCGGCGACCACGAGCACCTTGGCGCCCTTGGTAACCATGTTCTCGATCTGCGAGACCTGCGTCGGGATGTCGTCGTCGGCATATTGCAGGTCGGGCGCATAGCCCTTGTCCTGCAACTGCTTGACGATGTTGTTGCCGTCGTCGATCCAGCGCGCCACCGTCTTGTCAGGCATGGCGACGCCGATCGCGGTCTTTTCCTGGGCGAGCGCCGCCGATCCGGCAAGACCGATCGCCAGCGCCGCGCCCGCCATCAGAACCTGATGAAGCTTCATGAACTTAAAACCTCCCATTCGCGCCGGAGCGGAGCCTCCTCGCCCCGCATCCCCGGCCTTGCCCCGTTGCCCGCGCGCGGCGGGCAGGATCTCAAACGTACCGGTTGACGATGCCTTCGAGGAGTTCCTGCCGGCCCGAACGCGGCTGCGGCTGCAGCTTGGTCCCCAGCTCTGCGACCTCCTCGAGGCTCTTCTCTCCGGCGAGAATAGCCTTGTATTCCGGCTTGTCCCAGCCAGCGTAGCGCTCGGCAAGCGGCGCTTCCAGCGCCTTGTCCGCCAGCATCCGCTCGGCGGCGAGAAGCGCCCTCGCGCAGGCATCCATGGACGCCACATGGGCGATCACCAGATCCTGTGGGTCGATCGACTGGCGCCGGATCTTGGCGTCGAAGTTGAGCCCGCCCGTGGTGAAGCCGCCATGCTTCAGCATCTCGTGGAAGACGAGCGTCATCTCCTTCACGTCCATCGCGAACTGGTCCGTGTCCCAGCCGAGAAGATCGTCGCCGCGATTGATGTCGAGCGAGCCGAAGAGGTCGTTCGCATAGGCGAGCTTCACCTCATGGTCGAAGGAATGGCCGGCGAGGATCGCGTGGTTCTGCTCCAGATTGAGCTTCACGTCCTTTTCCAGGCCGTACTTCTGAAGGAAGCCGAACACGGTCGCCGTGTCGAAGTCGTATTGATGCTTCGTCGGCTCCTTGGGCTTCGGCTCGATCAGGATCGGGCCTGTGAAGCCGATCTTGTGCTTGTAGTCCACCAGCATGGACAGGAAGCGGCCGAGCTGGTCCAGCTCGCGCTTCATGTCGGTGTTGAGAAGCGTCTCGTAGCCCTCGCGCCCACCCCAGCAGACGTAGTTCTCGCCCTTCAGGCGATGCGTCACGTCGAGCGCCGCCTTCACCTGGCCGACGGCATAGGCGAAGACTTCCGGGTCCGGATTGGTGGCTGCGCCCGCCATGTAGCGGCGATGCGAGAAGAGATTCGCCGTGCCCCAAAGGAGGCGCACCTTGGCGCTTTCCATCTTGGTCTCGAAGAGATCGGCGATCTCGTTGAGGTTGCGGATGGAATCGCTCAAGGTCGCGCCTTCCGGCGAAACGTCGGCATCGTGGAAGGTGAAGAAGGGCGCGTCCAGAAGTTCGAACAGCTCGAAGGCGACTTCCGCCTTGGCTTTCGCCTGGGCGAGCGGATCGCCCGGCTGCATCCAGGGCCGGATGAAGGTCTCGCCGCCGAAGGGATCGCCGCCCGGCCAGGTGAAGGAATGCCAGTAGCAGATGGCGAAGCGGAGGTGATCTTCCATCCGCCGGCCCATGACGGTCCGGTCCTTGTCGTAGAAGCGGAAGGCGAGCGGGTTGCGGCTTTCTTCGCCTTCGAAGGCGATCCTGGAATCCAGCCCGAAGAACCCGTTCGACATCGTCGTCTCCCCCATGCGATGCGTCATTTCTGAGATACGTACCTCAGACACGATCCCGAACGCAACTCCGTCCGTGAAAGAAAGGTTAAGCGTATCGCTTAGCGAGGCAAATTGTCGTTGAGGATGATCTCGATGCGGATGCGCTCCTGGTCCTCGAAGACTGTGCCCCCTGTCAGGGCCGACATCAGGAGGCGCACCGCCGAGCGCGCTTCGTGGCCGGGGTCCTGAACGATCAGGGCGTCCAGAATGCCAGCCTCCACCAGGGGCCGGGTTTCACTGGTCAATTCATGCGCGACGACGACGGGCCGTGCGTCGAAGCCTGTCAACGCACCGGCAAGGCCGGAAACGCCGGCCCCCGCGCTATAGATCGCGTCGGGCGGGCCGGCTTGCGTGAAAGCTTTTTCCAGCATCTGCCGCATCCGCGCCGCGTCGTCCTGCCCTTCTACGACATCGAGGATCGAAAGCGCGGGGAAACGCCCGGCCAGCGCTTCGCGAAAGCCGTCCAGGCGGTCGCGGTGATCGCGCAAAGTGAGGGAGCCGAGAACCACGAGGACGCGGCGCGCCGCCGGCCCGGAAAAACGGCCGAGAAGCGAGGCCGCGACACGCCCCGCCGCGCGGTTGTCGATCCCGACATAGCGCTGGCGGTTCGATCCCGGCACGTCGGACACGAGCGTCACCACCGGTGTTCCACGCGCGGCGAGCGCGTCGATGCCGGCCGCGACTGCCGGATCGTCCAGCCCCATGACGATGGCGCCGTCCGCGCCTTCACTCGCCGCCAGGATGGTTTCGGCGAGACCCGCGGCGGAAAAACCGTTCGTTTCCACGAGCTGGAGATCGAGACGGCGTTGTCCTTCGTTGCGCGCCGCCTCGGTCAGTTCCTCGGCGAGACGGGCGACGAAGGGATTGGCGCCGCTCGGCAGGATCGCCACGGCGCGAAAGCCGGCCCGCCGGGCGAGCGCTGCGGCGCCCGCATGGCGCACGAAGCCGAGGGTTCGGACGGCCGCTTCGACCCGCTCGACGGTGGAGGCCCGGACGCCCGGACGCCGGTTCACCACGCGGTCGGCGGTGGCAAGGCTTACCCCGGCATGGCGCGCCACGTCGCTGAGCGTCGGGGCCTGACGGTCGCTCTCGTCCCACATCACGAGCCCCCGAGCCCGAGACGGTGCGCCACAGCGGCCCAGTCCCCCGCCAGAAAGTCCGCGCCGGCCTCCACCAGCGCTTCGCCCGCGTCGCCGCGAAGGTGCGCGCCGCCGAGAAAGCCGAAAGCGGCCATGCCGGCGGCTTTCGCGCCGAGGATGCCGAAGCGCGTGTCCTCGATCACGAGGCAGCGCCGAGGGTCGGCACCCATCCTGGCGGCCGCAAGAAGGAAAAGATCGGGTGCGGGCTTGCCGCGCGAAACGTCCTGCGAGGAGAAGATCGCGTCAGGCGCAAACCTCTCGGCAAGCCCGGTCAGTTCGAGGCTGCGCCGGATGCGGAGGTGCTGCGAGGAAGAGGCGACGCAGCGCGGCACGGCAGCGACCCGATCGAGAAAGGGGAAGATACCCGGCATCGCCCGGAGATGGCGCGCGAAGAGCTTCTCCGTTTCCGGCCAAAGGTTGCCGTGGCGGGCGGGATCGAGCATGAGGCCCGTCCGCGTTTCGATGAGAGCGAGGACGTCGGCGAACTTCATGCCGACCGCCGCCCGCGCCAGATCGGCGTCGATCTCGATGCCGCCGTCGCGAAACACCGACAGAAGCGCCTGCCGGGCGAGAAGCTCGGAATCCACGAGCACCCCGTCGCAGTCGAAGACGATCAGATCGAATTGCGTCATTGCCCCTCACGAGCGTCCATTATGGCGGCGGAGGAGCGGGGAAGGCAACGAGGATGCGGGGGCGACGCTCACGAAAGGATCGCCGCAACGTGACGAAGGGGCGCATCTGTCCGAGGCGACGGCACCTTATGTAGCGGCTAACCTTCCCAACCGGTTTCTCCCTTGACCCACCGCTATCTCATCGTCGCCAGCGAAACGCCGGACGAGCGCGAAGCGCGCCGGCAAAGCGTCGGAGCCGCTTCCGACGAGACCTATGCCGACACGCTGCGGGAGTTGGACCCGGACTGTTCTTGCCGGTCGGTCTCCTGTGTCGACGGCACGCCCCTGCCCTCGCCGGCAGAACTGGCGGGCTTCGACGCGGCGTTCTTTTCCGGCTCACCCATCGAGATGGCATCCTCCAGTCCCGAGACCCGGAGCGCAAAGGCCGCCATGCTGGCGGTGCTCGATGCGGGCCTGCCGGTCTTCGGCTCCTGCGCCGGGTTGCAGATCGCGGTGGCAGCCCTTGGCGGGCGCGTGAAGAAGCGCGAGCCGCGCATGGCGGCCGGCTTCACGCGCGGGATCGTGGCGACCGATGCCGGCCGCGACCATCCGATGCTGCGCGAGCGCCCCATCGCCTGGGACGCGCCGGCCATGCATTTCGACGAAACCGCCGAACTGCCGCAGGGGGCGGTGGTTCTGGCTGAGGCGCGCACCACCTTTGTCCAGGCCGTCGAGATGCGGCGCGGCGAAGGCCTGTTCTGGGGCGTCCAGTATCACCCCGAACTGACGCTTCAAGAGATCGCCGCCTCCATCCGCCGGCAAGCGGAGGAGATCGTCGAAACGGGTCTCGTGGAGAACGAAAAGGACGCCGCGACCCATGCGGACCGGATCGAGGCTCTCGGCCGCGAACCCGACCGCAAGGACCTTCTCTGGATGCTCGGCCTCGACCGGGAAGTGACGGAGCCCGAGCGGCGGATGCGCGAGCTATCCAACTTCCTCGGCTTCGTCGCGGGGCGTTAGCCTTCGGGGTCCGCGACCGGCGTCCAGAGAACGTCCTCGATCCGGCGCGCGCCGGTGGCGAGCATGGCGAGCCGGTCGAAGCCAAGGGCGATGCCTGAGGCTTCCGGCATGGCGTGGAGCGCTCGCAGGAAGTCCTCGTCCAGCGGATAGCGCTCGCCATAGACGCGCTCCTTCTCGTCCATCTCCGCTTCGAAGCGCCGCCGCTGCTCGGCCGGGTCGGTGAGTTCGCCAAAGGCGTTGGCGAGTTCGACGCCGCAGAGATAAAGTTCGAAGCGCTCGGCCACCCGCCCGTCGCCGGCCTTCGGCCGCGCGAGCGCCGCTTCGGGAATGGGGTATTCGCAGAGGATCGTCGCGCGCCCTTCCCCGAGATTGGGCTCGATGCGCTCCACCATGACGCGACTGACGAGATCGGCCCATGTGTCGTCGGACGCGGTGCGAAGGCCGGCTTGCGCGAGTGCCGCGTGAAGGCCCTCGCGGTCGGTTTCGCCGGTGGGGAAAACGGTTTGGAGAAGATCGATGCCGGCGAAGCGGTGGAAGGCTTCGGCCACCGACAGGCGCTCAGGCTCGGCAAAGGGGTCGGCTTCGCGGCCCCGGAAGGAGAAACGCTTCGCTCCCGCCCGTTCGGCGGCCAGCGCCACGAGATCGGCGGCGTCCCGCATCAGGCTCTCGTAGGACTCCCCCGCGCGGTACCATTCCAGCATGGTGAATTCGGGATGGTGCAAGGCCCCGCGCTCGCGGTTTCGCCAGACCGGGCCGAGGCTGAAGATGCGCGGTTCGCCGGCCGCCAGAAGCTTCTTGCAGGCAAATTCCGGCGAGGTGTGGAGATGGAACGGGTGGCGGCGGCCGCCTGGAGCGATCATTTCCGTCGAGAAAGCCGACAGATGCGCCTCGTTGCCGGGCGAGACCTGGAGGCAGGCGGTCGTCACCTCCACGAAGTCGCGCGCTTCGAACCAGTCGCGAAAGGCGCGAGCGATGCGGTTGCGGGCGAGAAGGCGCGGACGGCGGTCGGCATGGACATGGGGCGTCCACCAGGGCGAAGCTTGCGTCATGAAACCTTGATGAACTCGCGAAAAGGCGACCGACTGGCGGCGGCGCGCAAGATGCTATAGGGCGTGCCCAACCCAATCGGATGCCGGCGCGCGATGCCGGCCGCTTATCGAAGGTCGCTCGCCCGTGGTCAAAGTTATTGCCAGTTCGCTCCGCAAAGGCAACGTCGTCGAACGCGAGGACGGCAAGCTCTACGTGATCCTGTTCGCCGAGAACATCCATCCCGGCAAGGGCACGCCCGTCACCCAGCTCGACATGCGCCGCATCTCGGACGGCGTGAAGGTTTCCGACCGCTACCGCACCACCGAACAGGTCGAGCGCGCCTTCGTGGAAGACCGCGAGCACACCTTCCTTTATTCCGACGACGAAGGCTTCCACTTCATGAACCCCGAGACCTTCGATCAGGTCGCGGTTCCCCCGGATGTGGTCGGCGACCAGGCCCCGTACCTTCAGGAAGGCATGGCGGTTCAGGTTTCCCAGCACAACGGCGTGCCGCTCACCATCGTCCTGCCGCAGCGCGTCACCTTCGAGGTGGCGGAAACCGAGCCGGTGACGAAGGGCCAGACGGCCTCCTCCTCCTACAAGCCGGCGATCCTGTCCAACGGCGTACGCACCACCGTTCCCCCGCATATCTCGGCCGGAACGCGCATCGTCATCATGACGGAAGACGGCTCCTATGTGGAACGCGCCAAGGACTGACCTTCAAGCTCCGGGGGACGGACTGCTGCCCGGCCCCCGAGCCTGATCGTCAAGGTGCCGTCGGAGATTGTCCGGGGACAGGCGCTGGCGCGAGCTGGTTCGGATTGGGCTCGCCCGTTCCCGTCGCGGCGGGCGCCGATGTGGGAGCCGATGGCGGCGCATAGCCGCCGCTTCTCCACGTGAAGACGAAGATCGCCACGAGCACGCAGACCGCGATCACGAGGATCACCCCGATCGGGGTGAACGTGCCGTGCTTCTCGTTCGTATATTTATCGTTGTCGGACATCGCGCCTTCGGTTCGCTCGGGTTTCAACGATCTGCTCCGTCTATGCGTCATAGCGAGCGGAAGGGAAAGTTGTCCTCGGCCGACATCGGTTCCCCGTTTTCACTGAAAGTCGCCAAAGATGCGTGGCATTTGCACGCATAGGCGACCTCGCATTCCCGGCACCGGCGCGGCCAAAGGCTTGGTCGTCAGTCCCGTCGCTGCCCGAATGGCGTGCCGGCCAGTCGGAAAGGCCAGGTGGCGATCTTTACTTTTTGGAGAAAACCATTCGTTCCTATGAAAGGTCAAACCGGCCAACGATGGGAGTCGCGCCGGTGCGTAGGGATGGACATTCGGAACGTGCGCAAACCGGAGGAGGAAGCGGGGGAGCAATCCGAAATTCTCGGCGATGTCGGCGATATTCTCAGGACGGTAAGAGCCAATCTGGGAATGGATGTCGCCTTTGTCGGCGAGTTCGTCGGATCGCGCCGGATCTTCCGCCATATCGAAAGCGAAGCCGCATCGCCCTTCTCCGCCGGCGAGGGCACGCCGCTGGAAGAAAGCTACTGCCAGCGCATCGTGGACGGCCGCCTTCCCCAATTGATCCGCGACACGAGCCGCGTGCCGGAAACCGCAACCCTTCCCGTCACCGCCGAGCTTCCCATCGGCGCCCATCTCAGCGTTCCGATCCGCTTATCGGACGGCAGCCTTTACGGCACCTTCTGCTGCTTCAGCCACGAGCCTGCACCGTCGCTCGACATGGGCGATCTGCGCATGATGCGCACCTTCGCCGAACTGACCGCCCGGCGCATCGAGCGCACCCGGAAAATGGATCGCAGCCGCACGGAGAAGCGCGAGCGCATCGTCTCCGTGATCGCCTCCGGCAAGCCGTCGATCGTGTTCCAGCCCATCTTCGACCTGGAGCCGATGCGCCCGATCGGGGTGGAAGCGCTGGCACGTTTTTCCATGGAGCCCCGGCGACCTCCAGACGAATGGTTCGCCGAGGCCGCCGAAGTTGGGCTTCAGGTCGATCTGGAACTCCAGGCGATCCGCAACGCGCTCGAAGCCTTCGCCCCTCTTTGGGCCATTCCCGATCTGTCGCTCGGGGTGAACGCATCGCCGGAGACGATCCTCGACAGCCGTTTCCACAAAACCTTCGCCGGCCTTCCGACACGGCGGATCGTGATCGAACTGACCGAGCACGACAAGGTCCGCGACTACGCGCCGCTCGTCGCGGAATTCGCCTGCATGAGGGCGGAAGGCATCCGCATCGCCATCGACGATGTGGGTGCCGGCTATGCCAGCCTGCGCCATGTGCTGGCGATCCGCCCCGACATCATGAAGCTCGATCGCGATATCGTTCGCGACATCCACCTCGACCCGATGAAGCTCGCGCTCGCGACCGCTCTCATGGGTTTTGCCGGACAAGTGGCCTGTCGCGTGGTGGCGGAGGGTGTGGAGAAGCAGGCGGAACTCGATGTCCTGAAACGCCTCGGCATTCCGGCGGCGCAAGGATTCCTGCTCGGCCGACCGATGCCGGCCGAGGCCATCGCCGGGGTAGTGGCCTGAACTTCAGGAGGCCTTCGGATCGCGGTTCTTGACCTCAGCCGCGCTCGCCTGCGGATGCTGCCCCTTCGCCGAGCCCACCACGTCGAGTTCCTCAGGCTTCTTCAGCTCGTCCTGCTGGCCTTGCGCGCTCAACGCGTCGCTGGCCTTCTTCAGCTTGCTTTCGTCCGGCACTGGCGCTGCTCCTCTCGCTCGGCTAGGCCCGAGAAAGCATCGGCGAGGAGACTTTGTTCCCGCGCGGCGGCCCTGCCCCGTAGGAGGCCAAGCGTTCTTCGTCACCAGCTCCTCAACGGCTGACTTCCTTCCGAGCGATCAGACCATTCGATGACAGTCTTTTCCGTGCGTCACACGACCCTTTATCGCTATGCGCGCCCGGTTGCCTTCGGCGAGCATCGCCTGATGTTCCGGCCGCGCGACAGCTACGACCAGCGCTTGATCGAAACCGTCCTCGAGGTGGAGCCGAAGCCCAAAAGCGTTCAATGGCTGCACGACGTCTTCGGCAATTGCGTCGCCGTGGTGCGCCCCGGCGGCAAGTCCAGGGAACTGCGCTTCGAGACCCGCATCCAGGTCGATCATTCCCCGCAGGCCGCGCCCGACTTTCGCGCCGACCGCAAGGCCCTCACCTACCCCTTCGCCTATGGCGAGGACGAGGCCGAGGATCTCGCCCGCCTCATCGCCCGCCATTACCCCGACCCGAAGGACGAGGTCGGCCAATGGGCGCGCCAGTTCGTGGCGAAGGGAAAGCGCACCAATACCGGCTCCCTCCTCATGACGCTCTGCTACGCGATACGCGAAAGCTTTTCCTATTCGCGCCGCCTGGAAGCGGGCACGCAGCCCCCGCTCCAGACCCTCCATACGCGGCGGGGCACGTGCCGCGACTTCGCGTTGTTCATGATGGAGGCGGTGCGCTCGCTCGGCTTCGCGGCACGGTTCGTCACCGGCTATATCTACGTACCCGACCGCGACGGATCGCAGGTGCTGGGCGGCGGCGCCACTCATGCCTGGTGCGAGGTCTTCATTCCGGGCGCGGGCTGGGTGGAGTTCGATCCGACCAACGGCATCGTCGGCAGCCGCGACCTCATCCGCGTGGCCGTGACGCGCGACCCGCGCCAAGCCATCCCCCTGTCGGGCAGCTATTTCGGCGAGGCGTCGGACGATCTCGGCATGGTGGTTCAGGTCAACGTGACGACCCAGGATGTGGCCCCGCTGCTCCTGCCCAAGCAGGCCGAACGCACGTTTGCCGAAGGATAGGGTTCAAAAGGGCTGGATTTCTGAGCAGTAATGCCAAATGATGACATAGAAGGCATTTCGTTCGAGGATTTGGGGCCGCCATGAAGATCCACGCCGGTTTCACCCTTGGATACGAATGCAGCCAGCCGACACCGATGCTGCTGGTTCTCAACGTCCATCCGTCCCGGCGGATCGATCTCCTGTCGGAACAAGTCCTCCGATTCGACCAGCCGGTGGAGGCCTGGGACTATGTCGACGGCTTCGGCAACGCCTGCACGCGCATCGTCGCGCCGCCCGGCCTCATCAACATCTCCACCACCTTCGACATCTACGATTCCGGTCAGCCCGATATCGTCGCCTGGGACGCCGTCCAGCACGAGATCCAGGACTTGCCGGACGAGGTTCTGGTTTATCTCCTTGGCAGCCGCTACTGCGACACCGACAAGCTCGCGACGATCGCGTGGTCTCTGTTCGGCCACACCGCGCCGGGCTGGGGCCGGGTGCAGGCGATCTGCGACTTCACCCACAACCAGATCGCCTTCAACTACCAGAACGCCGATTCCACCCGCTCGGCCTTCGGCGGCTACACGGACAGAACGGGCGTTTGCCGGGATTTCGCGCATCTCGCCATCACACTCTGCCGCTGCATGAACATTCCGGCGCGCTACTGCACCGGCTATCTCGGCGATATCGGCATCCCGCCCGTCCCCTCGCCGATGGATTTCAGCGCGTGGTTCGAAGTCTATCTCAGCGGCCGATGGTATACGTTCGACGCGCGCCACAACTTTCCGCGCATCGGCCGCATCCTGATGGCGACGGGCCGCGACGCCACCGACGTCGCCCTTTCCACGAGCTTCGGCCCCACCATTCTGTCGCGCTTCGAGGTGACGACGTTCGAACTCGCCTGACGCTTCAGTTCGCCCCCGCGTGAGGGGCGGGCTCTTCGGTGGAGATCGCGTCCACGGTGCGGCCGGGCGCTTCGGGCGAGCCGTCGGCATGCTGGATGGTGATGCGGACCGGCCCCGGCTGCATCTCGCCGAAGGGCGAGGCGAAGGCGATCTCGGCGGCATCGCGCCCGACGCCGATGCGCACGAGCCCGTCGAGATTGGCCTGCCGCGTGCCGTCGAAGAGCCACCAGCGCCCGTCGAGATAGGCCTCGAACACGGCATGGAAGTCGCTCGGCTCCAGCCCGTAGGCATAGCAACTCACGAAACGCGCCGGGATGTTGAGCGCGCGGCAGAAGGCGATGCCGAGATGGGCGAAGTCGCGGCAAACGCCGGCCCTGAGAAGCAGGCTCTCGTCCGCCGTGGTTTCGCCGTTCGATGAACCGCGGCGGTATTCGATATTGTCGTAGAGCCAGTTGCAGATCGCGGTGACGCGCGAATGGCCTTGGTCCAGATGCCCGAATTCGCGCTGCGCATAGGCGGCGAGGCGATCGGAGGACACGAAGCGCGAGGGCAGAAGAAAGGGCATGATGTCGAGCGGCAGTTCCGCCACCGGCGTTTCGCGTACCGTCGCCGGATCGGCGCGGTGGACGTCGAGCGTCACTTCCGCCTCGTAGCGGATTTCCAGAGGCCCGGCCTGCGCTTCCAGGCTGAAGTAGCGGTTGCGGATATCGGGAACCGTATAGGTGCGGATCGGGCGAACCGGATCGATCGTCAGCGTCTCGACGAGGTCGATGTGCCGGGCGAGTTTCGCCACCTCCAGGTTGAAGATGAAGACGGTCAGGCTCTTGATCTCATAGGAAAGCTCGCAGCCGAGCTTGTATCGAACGGTCATCGACGATGGTTCCGATTGGTGGGCGGACAGGGAATCGCCCCTCGAACATGCGAAGGGACGATCGGTTCCCTGAGCATTCAGAAATCGCGCCCGCCCGCGACAGTGCGACCGCGCGCGACCACCACGCCTTCGTCGGGATCGAGTTCCAGAACAGGCCCCAAGCGCTCGGACGGCCGCCCGAAACGCGTCGACAGGAGCACCGTGCCGCCGACGAAGGAGCCGAGATCCACCGACGTCGGCTCGTGGCCGAGATTCAGGGCGACGAGCAGGCGCTCGCTTTCGTGGACGCGTTCGAAAACGAGGACATCGCCTTCGCCGCGAAGGAGACGAAAGGCGCCGAGATGAAGCGCCGTCCATCGGCGGCGCAGTGCGATCAGCCGCCGGTAAAGCGCCAGAAGCGAGGACGGGTCATCGCGCATGGCCTCCGCATTGCGGCTTTCGCGATCCTCCGACAGGGGAAGCCATGGAAGCCCGGCCGTGAAGCCGGCATTCGGGCTTGCATCCCATTGCATGGGCGTGCGCTGGGGATCGCGCCCGAAGCCGAGCCCCGGCTCGTTGCGCTCCCACGGATCGCGAACGCCATCGGGCGGGATCGCCACCTGCGTCAAGCCGATTTCGTCGCCGTAGTAGAGCGTCGGCGTGCCGCGCAATGTCAGGAGAAGCATGGCCGCGACGCGGGCTTGCGGCTCGCCGACACGGCTCGCGATGCGCTTCTGGTCATGATTGCCGAGCACCCAGTTCGGCCAGCCGTTCGCGGGAAGCGCCCTCTCGTAGGTCTCGATCAGCCGCGCCAGATTGGGCGCGTTCCAGGCGGCATGGATGAGCTGGAAGTTGAAGGGAAGCTGCGCCCCCTCCCCCGCCTTGCCGTAATAGGAAACGAGACGCTCCACCGGCAGATAGATCTCACCGATCAGCAGGCGATCCTCGCCGAACTCGGACAGGACGCTGCGCATCTCGGCGACGACCTCGTGCACCTCGTCCTGGTCGGTGGAATGGGTCTGGAGCAGGCGGTCGATCTCCGGCATTCCTTTGCGCCAAGCGGGGTTCGGCGGATTGTCGGTGAAGGCGGCATCCTTCACGAGATGCCAAAGCACGTCGACCCGGAAGCCATCGACGCCGCGCCGCAACCAGAAGCGTAAGGCATCGTACATGGCGGCGCGAACTTCGGCGTTGCGCCAGTTGAGATCCGGCTGCTCCTTCAGAAAGGCGTGGTAGTAATATTGCCCGCTCGCCTCGTCGTATTCCCAGGCGCTGCCGCCGAAATTCGACAGCCAGTTGTTCGGGGCCGAGCCGTCCGCCTTCGGGTCGCGCCAGATGTACCAATCGCGCTTGCGCGACTTCCGACCCTGCCGGGCCTCGCGGAACCAGGGATGGCGGTCGGAAGTGTGGTTCGGCACGAAGTCGAGGATGACGCGCATACCGCGCCGATGCGCGTCTTCCACGAGCGCATCGAATTCGCGAAGGCTCCCAAACAAGGGATCGACGTCGCAATAATCGGCGACGTCATAGCCGAAATCGGCCATGGGCGAGGGATAGATCGGCGAAATCCAAAGGGCGTCGACGCCAAGTTCGTCGAGATAGCCGAGACGGTGCCGGATGCCGTTGAGATCGCCGGTGCCATCGCCATCCGTATCCTGGAAGGAGCGCGGATAGACCTGATAGATCACGCCGCGCCGCCACCACTCGATCTCGCCCATGCGTCGCCGGTCCCTTGGTTTCCTGACAGGGGACATAGGCCGGCGCGCCCATGCTTCACGAGGCGCGAAAGGTTAGGGGCGAAAAACTGGGCGGCGAGGCGGGATCGACACCCTTGTCTTCCCCGGTTGAATCGGCCAGCATTTCGGCACAATCCGCGCGCGGATCGAGGCTCGCCACGACGAGCAAGCGAAAGGTCGCGAATGTTTCGAGGCGGAAGGATCGAAGGCGGCGCGACGGGTTCGGCCTGCCGACGAGGAGATCGCGCGGGACGGCTCCGCGCTTTTTCAGGCGAAGGACGCCCGCCCATCCGCATGAAGGGGCGAAAGCGGCGGCTGTTGCTGCCGGCCGTTCTCGGCGTCCTGTTCGCGGCTCCATCCGTCGCGCAGGAAGCGGGCGCGCCGGAGCGTGTCGACATCAAGGAAAAGCCCTGGACCGCCATTGGACAGGTCAACAACAGCGCCTATGGACGCTGCACCGGCATCCTCCTGTCGCGCGAGGTCGCGGTGACGGCTGCCCACTGTCTGTTCAACAAGGGAACAGGCCAGTTCATGCGGCCGCAATCGATCCATTTCGTGCTCGGCTACGACCGCGGGGCCTATGCCTTCCAGACCGTCGCGCGCGAGATCAAGCTCGGCCCCGCCTATGACCCCAAGGCCCCGACGGACACGATCGCCGACGATTGGGCGCTGTTGTCGCTCCAAGAACCGGCGCCCGAAGGAACCGCCTTCGTGGAGCCTGCGCCCGGTCGGCTGGAGGAAGGCGCGAGCCTCATCTCGGCGGGCTTTGCCCAAAGCCGCCTTTACGCGCTGACGGCGGTGCGGCCCTGCCCGGTTCTCGGCCAAGGACCGCACGGAACGCTGGCCGTCGGCTGCCGGATCGAGCACGGCTATTCCGGCGGCCCGCTTCTCGACGAGGAAGGCCGCTTGGTCGGCATCCAAGTCGCGGGCGGGAAGACGCAAGGGCGCGACTTCGCCCTCGCGGTTCCCGTCGCGTCCTTCGCCCTCAGGAAACCTTGACGGCGACGGGCGCAGGCCCCTTGGCTTCGATCACCACGCGATCGAGATCCGAAGCGCCATAGGGCTTCCTGAGGATCACGGCACCTTCGAGGCCCGGCGCGCTCGGATCGCCGGTGGCGAAGACCACGGCCACATCCGGCCGGATGCGGCGCGCCTTCTCGGCAAGCTGCGGACCGGACATGCCGGGCAGGTTGACGTCCGTCACCAGCACCTCGATCGGCGCCGCTTCCAGCGCGACCAGCGCGTCCTCGGCGCTTCCCGCCTCGATCACCACATGGCCGGCTTCCTGCAGCATGTCGGCCGAGTTCATGCGGATCAGCGAGTCGTCTTCCACGAAAAGCACCGTGCGCGGCGTGAAGGATCGCTGCTGAACGGCCTCCGTCGGACGGGCGGAGGAAAGGGGCGCGGCGTCGGATCGCGCGGGGCCGGCGGCTTGGCGCTGCTTCTCGTTGGCCAGAACATGGCGCACCTTCCGCGCCAGGGCTTCGCGCGTATAGGGCTTCGACAGAAGCTCCAAGCCGGCATCCAGCCGCCCGCCATGGACGATCGAGTTTTCCGTATAGCCGGAGGTGAAAAGCACCGCGACGTTCGGCAGGCGCTCCTTGGCCTTTCGCGCCAGTTCCGGGCTCTTCAGCGTGCCGGGCATCACCACGTCGGTGAAAAGGAGGTCGATCGGAATGCCGCTTTCCACGACCGACAGGCCGGACTGCGCATCCACCGCCTTCAGAACGCGGTAGCCGAGATCGGTGAGGAGTTCCACCACCGTGTCGCGCACTTCCGCGTCGTCTTCCACGACGAGGATCGTTTCCTGGCCGCCGACGACCGGTTCGCTCGACAAGCGCACCTCGACATCCTCGGCCCCCACCGCGCGCGGCAGGTAAAGGCGGATCGTGGTGCCGTGCCCGACCTCGGAATAGATCTTCACATGGCCGCCGGACTGCTTCACGAAGCCGTAGACCATGGAAAGGCCGAGGCCCGAACCCTTGCCCTCGGCTTTGGTGGAGAAGAAGGGCTCGAAGACCTTCTCCATCACCTCGGCGCTCATGCCGCAGCCGGTATCGGACACGGCGAGCATTACGTACTGGCCGGGCGTCACCTCGCTGTGGGCGCGCGCGTAGGTGTCGTCGAGATGCGCGTTGCCGAGTTCCACCGTCAGCTTGCCCTGGCCGTCCATGGCGTCGCGCGCGTTGATCGCGAGGTTCAGGAGGGCGTTCTCGATCTGGGTCGGATCGATGAAGGTGTTCCACAGGCCGCCGCCCATCACCGTCTCGATCTCGATGCCCTCACCGATGGCGCGGCGCAGCATGTCGTCCATGCCGCGCACGAAGCGGGTGACGTTGACGACCTTGGGCTCCAGCGCCTGACGGCGGCCGAAGGCGAGAAGCTGGGAAGCGAGCTTGGCGCCGCGCGACACGCCGGCCATGGCGTTGGCGACCCGCCGCTCGGCGCGGTCGTTGCCGGCGATGTCCTTGGCCAGAAGCTGCAGGTTCCCGGACACGACCTGAAGGAGATTGTTGAAATCGTGCGCGACGCCGCCCGTCAGCTTGCCGATGGTTTCCAGCTTCTGCGCCTGCGCCAGCGCCACTTCCGCCTGCCGTCGCTCCTGAATGGCCGACACGACGCGGTTTTCGAGCGACTCGTTCAAGGCGCGAAGCTGTTCCTCGGCGCGTTCACGGTGGCGGATCTGCCGTTCCAGCCGATGCGCGTGGTCGGTGAGCGAGGTTTCGGCGGTGCGCTGCTCGGTGATGTCGGTATGGACGCCGACCCATTCCGCGATGGCGCCGTCCTCCCCGAAGGTCGGGACACCGCGAATGGAGAAGTCACGCCAAACCCCGTCATGGCGAATGACGCGGTGTTCGCAGATGAACATCGATCGGCCGGCGACCGCCTCGTTCCAGGCGTCGATGGTCCGCTGCCTGTCGCCCGGATGCACGGCCTCGGACCAGCCGTGGTTCTCGTATTGCTCGCGGGTCTGGCCGGTGAGCGCCGCCCAACCCGGTTGCTCGCCGAGCATCCGGCCATCGGCGCTGTTGGTCCAAAGCACGCCGTTCACCGCGTTCATGGCGGCGCGGAAGCGCTCGTTGCTGGCCAGGAGCTCGCGCTCGGCCTGCACCTTTTCCGTGGTTTCGAGAACCGTGCAAAGAACGCCGGCCACCACGCCGTCGTCGCCCCGGATCGGGGTATAATAAAGATCGAAGACGACCTCCTCCGCCTGCCCGTGACGCAGCATGGTCATGCGCTGCTCGGGATAGCTCTGGACCTCCCCCGCCAGCCCTTTGGAAAGGACCACCCTGTTGAAGTCCCAAAGCTCCTTCAGAACCTCGGCCACGCGCCCGCCCATGGCGGCAGGGTGATAATTGCCGAGAATCCGGGAATAACTGTCGTTGTAGACCATGACATGGTCTGGGCCCCACATCAGCACTTTCGGGATGAGGGAATTGACCACCGTATCCACCGCGCCGCGCAGATGCGCCGGCCAGCTTTGGCGGCCCCCAAGCGAGGTCGCAGACCAGTCCAGCGCCCTTACCAACGCCCCCGCCTCGCCACCGCCGGCAGGCCAAACCGTCTTCACGGAATCATTCAAGCTCACTGGCGCACTAGTCCTTGTCGCGGCGCTTCGCCCTTCCGATCCTCGAGAAAGAACGGTCGGGTCGCCTCTGGCTCCGATGCGGGGAGGAAGTTGTATGAGCGGCTCCCGACAACGTGTCAACGGAAGCTTACGGGAACCTCGCACGCTCAAAAAGAAGGGTGAACGGGGGTGCCCGCCATGTCCTTGCGACGGCTAATGAATTTACTGAGCAATCGGTTCTCGTGCCATCCGTGCCCGGCCACAATTCCGACGCGACCGCATGGCTGCCTTTGTCGCAGGGACGCGGGAGACTGAAGCACATGAGCGAAAAGGCTTTGGCCGAAGGCGTTGCCGCCTATGCCGCGGGGATGGCGCGTAGCGCCAATCCGCACGACGCCGACAGCGGGGACTGGATGTCCTGGCGCGACGGCTACGAACAAGCGCGGGCGGTGGCCGAGCGCCCACCCGCCCTGGTGGCCCCGGCCGCCCTGCCGGAAATTTCGAGCCCTTGAGCGAGTTCGACCTTTCGCGCTTTCTCGACGCCCAGGCTCCCGTGATCGAGGGGGCGATGGAGGAACTGCGCCGGGGCCGGAAGACGAGCCATTGGATGTGGTTCGTTTTCCCGCAGATCGCGGGTCTCGGCCGCAGTTCGATCGCGCAATTCTATGCGATCGGCTCGCTCGACGAGGCGAAAGCCTTCGCGCGCCATCCGGTGCTGGGGCCCCGGCTCATGCACTGTACCCAACTCGTCAATGCGGTGGCGGGGCGATCAGCCCACGAAATCTTCGGCTCGCCCGACGACGTGAAGTTCCGCTCCTCCATGACGCTGTTCGAGCGTGCGGCCGACGACCCTCGGCCCTTCGCAGAGGCAATCGATCGCTTCTTCGATGGAACACGGGACGAGGCGACGCTGAACCGGCTTTGAACGCTGCGTCGCCGGGCGCGCGGCTTTCTCCTCCTCGCGCGCTGTGACAGAAGCGAATGCCATCCAGTGCCACGGCGGACCTCATGACTGCGACCCTCGAACTCGGCCTCGACACTTTCGGCGACGTGACGGCCGGGGCGGACGGTCATGCGCTGGCGCACGCACAGGTCGTGCGCAACGTCGTGGCGCAAGGACGGCTCGCCGACGAGAGCGGGCTCGACTTCTTCGGCATCGGCGAACATCACCGCGAGGACTACGCCGTTTCCGCGCCGGACGTGGTGCTCGCCGCGCTCGCCGCTTCCACGAGCCGCATCCGGCTCGGCTCGGCCGTAACGGTTCTGTCGTCCGACGACCCGATCCGCGTGTTCCAGCGCTTCGCCACCCTCGACGCGGTGTCGAACGGCCGGGCGGAAGTCATTCTCGGGCGCGGCTCCTTCACGGAATCCTTTCCGCTTTTCGGCTATGACCTTTCGCAATACGAGGCGCTGTTCGAGGACAAGCTCGACCTCTTCGCCAAGCTGGCGGCCGGCGGCGCGGTGACGTGGCGCGGGCAAACGCGCCCGCCCCTGGAAAACCAGCGCGTTTTCCCGACCGTCGAGAAGGGCCGGCTCGTCACCTGGATCGGCGTCGGCGGTTCGCCGGAATCGGTGGTGCGCGCGGCGCGCTACGACATGCCGATGATGCTCGCCATTATCGGCGGCAACCCCGCCCGCTTCCGCCCTTATGCCGATCTCTACCGCCGGGCGTTCAACGAATTCGGCCGGCCCGTGCGGTCGATCGGCGTTCATTCGCCGGGCTATGTGGGAACGAGCGACGAGGCGGCGCGCGACGAGTTCTTTCCCGATTATCAGCGCATGCATGCCCTGATCGGCAGCACGCGCGGCTGGCCGGCGCTGTCGCGCGCCGACTTCGACCGCGAGGCCGACCACGGTTCGCTCTATATCGGCTCGCCGGAAACGGTGGCCGCCAAGATCGCGGCGACCGTGAAGGCGCTGGGCCTTTCCCGCTTCGATCTCAAATATTCCGCCGGCCCCTTGTCCCATGAGAAGATGATGCGCTGCATCCATCTCTATGGGACGAAGGTCGCGCCGCTCGTGCGCGACATGCTGGCCTGACGCGAAAACCCGTCAGGCGGCGTCGTCGATCGCCGGCTGCTCGGGCGGCATGGCGCTCGGCGCGAAGGCGCGGTTCCAGGCATCCAGCGCCGAAATCTTGTAGGCTTCGGCGAGCGTCGGATAGTTGAAGGTCGAATCGATGAAGTAGTCGATCGTGCCTTTGAGGTTCAGAACCGCCTGACCGATGTGGATCAGTTCGGTCGCGCCTTCGCCGATGATGTGGACGCCCAGAAGCCGGCGCGACTTCTTGGAGAAGATCATCTTCATCATGCCCGACTGAAGGCCCATGATGTGGCCGCGCGAGGTTTCACGAAAGCGCGCGACGCCGCATTCGTAAGGGATCTTTCGCTGCCGGACTTCCTCTTCGCTCATGCCGACCGTCGACATTTCCGGAACGGCGTAGATGCCATAAGGAAAATGCTCGGGCGGAGACTGAGGCTGAAGGCCGAAGGCATGGAGCGCGGCGAGGCGTCCCTGCTCCATCGAGGTGGACGCCAGGCTCGGGAAGCCAATCACGTCGCCCGCGGCATAAATGTGCGGGACGGCGGTCTGGAGCGTCTTGGGATCGACCGACAAACGGCCGCGATGGTCGGTGGCAAGCCCGGCCGCTTCGAGGCCGAGCCCCTCCGTCGCGCCCATCCGGCCGGCGGCATAAAGAAGAACATCGCTGGTGACGTCCCGCCCGCTGGCGATGCGGCAGATCGGTCGGCCGGCGGAATCGAACTCCACCGCCGTCACCTCCGCCCCGAGGCGCAGGGACACGTTGCGGTCGC
Source organism: Aureimonas psammosilenae (assembly GCF_009176975.1). GTDB lineage: Bacteria > Pseudomonadota > Alphaproteobacteria > Rhizobiales > Rhizobiaceae > Plantimonas > Plantimonas psammosilenae. The sequence goes on along the minus strand of NZ_WEZG01000007.1, from coordinate 196,475 downwards.
GCAGCTCGTGCATGAACTCCTCGATCAGTTCGCGATCGATGAAGTCGAGGAAGGTGGCGCGGGGCTCCACCAGCGTGACGGCGATTTCCAGCGCCGAGAAGATCGTCGCATATTCGACGCCGATGACGCCGGCCCCGACCACGGTCATCGAGCGCGGCAGTTCCTCGAGCTTCAGGATTTCGTCGGAATCGAACACCGTGCGACCGTTGAAGGGCACATGCGTCGGCCGGTGCGGTCGTGTTCCGCAGGCGATCAGGAAGCGGTCGCCCTCGAAATGCTCGGCTTCGCCGTCGCTTGTGCGGCGTACTTCGATGCGGTGGGGCGACACGAAGCGCGCTTCGCCCTGCACGGTCGCCACGCGATTGCGCGCGAACTGGTGGTCGAGAACGTCGACCTCGTGTTCCAGCACCTTGGCGCCGCGCTGCCAGAGATCGGCGGCGGAGATATCCTTCTTCACGCGATAGGCGGCGCCGTAGAAGCCGCGCTCGCGCCACCCGGTGAGGTTCAGCACCGTTTCGCGCAGCGCCTTGGAGGGGATGGTGCCAGTATGCACCGACACACCGCCGACGCGCTGGCGCTTTTCCACCACCAAGGCCCGCTTGCCGAGCTTGGCGGCCTGCACGGCGGCGCGTCGGCCGGAAGGCCCGCTGCCGATGATGATCAGGTCGAAACGGGACATCGCGAAGTCCGAAAGCTCATGGGTTGTTTGTCGCCCGGAACTATAAGACGACAATCCTTGCTTTCGCCCTACCGCTGCCGCAGTTCGGCGAGGACGATATCGCCCCCGCCGGGGCCGGTCGGATCAGCGCGTCGCGTCCACGATCGATTCGCGCTCGGCCGCGGCTTCGTCCACGCCCTCGACGCTGCTGGCGCGGGGAGCGCCGCCGCCGATCGCCTCCCGATCGACCCCGCCGCCGGCGCGGTCCGGGTTATCGCCGCCGTCGGGCGCCGGCGCGGAGCCGAGACGGGCTGGTTTCGGATCGGTCTTGTCGCCGTCGCCGACATGGGCGAGGTCGGCGTCGAGGCGCGGATCGTCAAGGCGGTTCTTGTTGGTATCGGACATGAGGTCGGTCTCCTGCACTCGCTCTTTGAACGAAAAGGCACGGGAGCCCCGAGGCGTTCCGTCGGGTGGGTCGGAGCGCCGCGCCCCGGCCTTCAGGGAAACCAGCTCGTGTCGATGCTCTGGTGGCGGTCCATGAAATCGACCTCCTCGCCCAGACGCTTGGGCGCCAGGACTTCGATCCGCCGCCCGTCGCGGCGGATGTGCCCCTCGTCTTCCAACTGACGGAAAGCCCGGTTCACGGACACCATGGACAGCCCCACCATGTTGCCGATCATTTCCTGGGACAAGGGCATGTCGAAGGAACTCCCGTCGGCTCTGCCGGCGGTGATGCGCAAACGCGAAAGCATCTGGAGAAGAAAGATCGCCAACGCTTCGCGCGCACCCATGCGGCCGATGGCGCGCATCCGATCGATGGTTTCGGAATGTTCGATGGAGGCGATAGAGAAGATCAGAGCGACGAGCCGGGGGTGGGCCTTCATCATCCCGGCCATCAGCACCTTGGGAAAGGGACAGCACACCGCGTCGGTCGCGGCGGCATAGGTCAAGGGCGAGCGAAAGAAGCCGATCTGGTTGATGCCGATGAAGTCGCCCGGCAGGTAGAGTTCCGCCACGAACTCGCTGCCGTCGGGATTGGCCGAACTGCCGTAAACCCAGCCGGACTTCACCACCATGATATCGGCCATCGCGTCGTCGCGCTCGGTCAGGACCTCGCGGCGGCGATAATCGCGCTCGACCTCCTCCAGCCTCGCGAGATGGTCACGCTCGGCATCGGAAAGCTCCATGTAATGTTCGAGCTTCGCCACGAGGCAACTACCTCGTGGAGCGTTGCATTCTGACATGGATGAGATTCTGCCGAAAAGGATGCAATTCCCATTCGTTCTATATCGCAGTTAAGCAGTGTGTCCCCTTTAAGAATGTTAGCCGAGAGGTCTATTCAGGCTGCAAGGGGAACCGCGATGAAGAGATCACCGGAATGACCCCGGATGAAGGTGGCACGATCGTCGCTGCGTCCGGATCGGAAGAAGAAGTCGGCGAACTCGTCCCGACGCTTCTATCGATCGCCAAATCGAGTCGTGCTTTTCTCACCTTGCTTCTGGCCGATGTCGGCCTGCATCCCGGTCAGGACCAGTTGCTTCAGTCGCTGATACCGGGCGAGACGATCAGCGTTTCTGTTCTGGCCGACCAGTTGGCGGTGCGCCCTTCCACCGTTTCCAAGATGCTCGACCGGTTGATCGACCGCGATCTCGTCAAGCGCACGGCCAGCAGCGAGGACGCGCGGCGCACCATGGTCGCCCTGACGCCGGAAGGCGAAAAAGCGCGCAACTCCGTCCAGGAGGTCTGGGATCGGCTGGAAGCGGAACTGAAAAGCTCGTTCGGAGCGGAAGAGTTCGAGACGCAGGTTCGCGTCCTCGGCAAGGTCGATGAACTTCTGACCACCCGCCTGCGCCGCCTGCGTTGACAGGGGGCGGAAGGGCAAGGTCCTAAAGATCCAGCCGGCCAAGGGCTGCGACCGCCGCCCGATCCCCCACGAGAAGAGGTTGGCGCCAGATCGCGGCGCCTTCCTCCGGCGTCCAGATATCCCCGAAGCCGGCAAAGTTCTCCCATTCGGCGGTGGCATTCGACAGACGCGTCAGGACCGACAGGTTCGAGGCGGCCAGGAGCGGGATGCCGCCCGCGACATCCCAAAGATTGGGCGCCTCGAAGCGCGCTCCGGCCAGAAGACCGGCCGCGACGAACGCGCATTCGAGCGCGGCCGAGCCCGATTGGCGCGCCTCGAAACCGACATCGAGCCCGACCGGCACGCGCGGCAGGCCGACGATCCGGCGACGAACGCCGCTGCGATCCACGGCCGCGATCGGCTGCGCCTCGAAATGAAGCGCTCCCCCCTCCACGGCGTGGTAGACGCCCGGTCGCAGCGCGTGGCTTGCCGAACACCAGACCGCGCCGATCACCGGCCGCCCTTCGAAGGCGACGCCGATGGATGCGGCGAAAAGCGGATAGCCGTTGACGAAATTGGCCGTGCCGTCCACCGGATCGATGATCCAGGTGAAGTCCGCACCGGAGCCGCCCGTGGGCGCGCTTTCCTCGCCGATGACGCCGTGATCGGGAAACCGGTCTGCGAGCCGGGTGCGCAGCAGCGTTTCCACGTTCTGGTCGATTTCAGAAACGGGATCGCGGAACTCGGCCGCCGGATCGGCGCCAAGCGCTTTATAACGCACCGCCAGCGCCCGCCCGAGCGAAGCGGTGATCTGCGCCCCGGCAAGTTCGGCCATCTCGACCGCCAGCGCATGGATCGGCGCGAGATCCGGCAGGGTTCGGCTCATGGCTCGATCTCCTTGATTTCCACCCGCGCGGCCAGGACCTCGATATCCCGGAGCCGGCCCGTGCCACGCCCGCCGCGCGTGACGTTCATGGCACCGGCGGCGGTGGCGAGGCGCAAAGCGTCGGCGGGATCGAGGCCGGCGGCGAGCGCGACGGCAAGCGCCGCCGTCATGGAATCGCCCGCGCCCGTATGGTCGCGGCTGTGGATTTCGGGTCCTTTGGCCTCGAAATGCCGATCGCCGAACCGGGCAAGCGAGCCGGCGCCGGCGCGCGATACGACAACGTTCTCGGCCTTGCCGCGCAGCTTGTCCATGGCGGCGAAAAGCTCGGCCGGGCTGTCATCCTTCGCCAGCCCCGCTTCGTTCAGTTCCTCGTGGCTGATCTTCAAAAGGGTCAAGCCCGTCTCGATCGCCTCCAGAACGGGACCGGCGACATCGGCGACGACCCTCACGTCGTTGGCACGCAGGTCCTTCAAGAGACGGTGGAAGAAGTCGGTGGGCAGCACTTCCTTGTCGGGCAGGCCGGTCAGCACCGCCGTGCCGCAGCGCAGCGCCTCGGCCAGCGTGGCGTTGTAGAGGTCGTCGGCTTCGTGACGGTCAAGCGTGGGCGGAGCGACGGTCGCGAGCCGGAGCCGCGTGCCCTCGCGGCGGTCGTCGACATAGCCGCCGTTCGAAGCTTTCACCGGCACGCAGCGAAGCTCGATGCCCTCCGACGCTACAAGCGCTTCGAGAAGCGTCTTGGCCTCGCCGCCGAACGGGCCGACCAGGATCGGGTGCCCGTTGAGGCCCGCCACCATGCGCGCGACCCAGACGGCCTGTCCCCCGGCATGGAAATAAACGTCGTCCGCCCCCGTGGCGTGACGCTCGATCGTCACCGTGAAGATCGGCCAGGGCGCGAAGACGCAGATCCGACCCTTCTCCTTGATCCGTTCCGCCAAGCCGATATCGGAAGAAAAGTCTGCCTGCATCCGGTTCGTTTCTCCCGTGTCTCGCGCGAAAATACGCGGTTCGGAAGGAGGAACTGCGCAACGAAACGGACCGCTCCGTTCGATTTGCCGCTTTTCCGGTCGTCCCCATTCGACGCCATTCGAGGAGCAAGCGAATGGCTCGATTCTTACCGAATGCGGGACGGGAGGCTTAAGCCGGACGCGCTTAAGGTCGAGGCAGGAGCAGGCAAAGACAAGGACCTTTCCCATGCCTCAGATCTGGTTGACCTACGCAGAAGCGGGCGAGTTTCTCGGCTGTTCGAACGCGCAAGCCCGCGCCCATTCCATCTCCATGGGCTGGGACCGCAAGCGCAGCCGCGACGGCCAAAGCCGCTTGAAGCTGCCGCAGGAAGAAGCGGAACAGTTTCTGGAAAGCCATGTGACGCGCCGCCTGGAAGCGCTGCAGGCCTCGTCCTTCCCCGTTCGCAGCCTGCAGGAGCGCGCCCTGGCCTTTTCGGAAAGGCTGAAGCGCTTCGGCTGAGCGAACGCCTCCGGCCCGGCCGCCGTCACCCGCCGCTTTTGAGGGCCTGCGCGGCGAAAGCGTAGCCGCCGGCCGCTCCGTCGATGAAATGGACGTGGTCCTTGGCGCGGGGCGAGGGCACGAAACAGGTCAGCATCGCCTCGTCCTGCCGGTGGGTGCCGTAGCGCAGGAGCCCTTGCGCCTTTCCGCGCGCCAGCATCGCCTCGATCTCGTCGGCGGTCGCGGCACTGCAATCGAGCGTCATGCGCAACCCGTCGTCGAATTTGCGAAAATCGGTGTTGCGGACGATGTCCTGACGGTAGATTGCGGGATCGAAACCGGCAAACGGCCGATTGATGCGCATCGCCGCGTTGGCGACGGCGCTCTTGGCGCCCGAGCGCAGGAAGCTGGCGAAGTTGCGCCCTCCCCGCCGTGCCGCGGCTGTCTTCGTCTCAGTCAGGAAATCCTTCAAGGACCAGCGGATCTTCAACCCCTTCTCATGGATCGGACGAAACTCGCCGTGGCGGCTTTCGGCGAGTTTCAGGAGATCGAGCACGAAGGCGGAAAACTCAGGCAGCCGGTCCCGTTCGCCGGGCACCACGATGAGGGACAGAATCAAGCCGTTGCGCGCAGGCATGCTGGCGAAGCGGCAGGACAGGCCTTCGAGGTCCGGCGGCGGCTCGTCGGCCGGATGGATGGCGAAACGCCCTTCCTTCATGCGCGCTTCCGCCCAGGCGAGCCCGCCCCCGGAGAACATCGCATAAGACAGGTCGGGCGTGATCGCGAAGCGGGCGAGACGAAGGTCGAGACCGGCCTGGCGAATCTCGGCGACCGGGATCGAGGCGGCGCGCAGATCGAGATCCATCGTCGCCCCGACCCAGCGCACCACGCCGGCCAGGGCGCTGCGGCCGGCTTCGGCGAGGTCCGCCGGCAGAATGAAGGCCGCGCCATCGCCTCCGAAGGAAAAGGCGACGCGGCGGGGGCTCAAGGCATTGCCGATCGCCGCGACGATGGCGGCGGCCGCGACGTTGACTTCCTTGTATCGACCTTCCGCGATGGCATCCGTCGAGCCCACCACATCGCCGAGAAACAGCACCGTATCGTCGGGAACCGGGCGATAATGCTCAATTCCTGCGAGATGCAGAAAATGCTCCACCGGCGGAAGATCGGCATAGAAATCGCCGGGCACTCGTCGTTTCCTCGTCTTGCCGGACCTGCCGGTCGGGGATTCCCTTTCGCGCCCTCAGCGCATCTCATTCATGTAACAAGGGGCCGGCCGCCGGGAAGGACCCGAGTTTCCGGCGTGCGGGAAGAGATCGGCCGCTTCTCAGGACTCCCGTCCCCAGGCACGAAGATCCTCGACCAGAAGATCGGGTGCTTCGAGAGCCGGGAAATGCCCGCCATGGGCCATCTGCGTCCATCGGGAGATCGCGAAGGCCTTGGCGGCGTAATCGCGGGGCGGCCAGGGATGGAGCGGATCGCGAAAGCGCGCGAAGGCGGTCGGCACCTCGATCCGCCGTCCCTTCGGCAATTCGCGCAAAGAGGCTTCCTTCGCGGCCGAATAACAGCGGATGGAGGAATGAAAGGCGCCGGTCATGACGTAGATCATGATCGTGTCGAGAAGCTCGTCGCGCGTGAAGACGTCTTCGAACCGCCGACCTTCCAGATCGGCCCAATCATGGAAACGCTCCAGAATCCAGGCGGCCTGCGCGACCGGACTGTCGGACACGGCCCAGGACAGGCTTTGCGGACGGGAGCCCTGCAGATGGCGGTAGCCACCCATCCGCTGCTCGATCTCCTCCATCTTCGTCTGCCACGCGCGTTCATCCTCGCTTTCCGGAGCGTCTGCGGGCTTGGGAAACATCATGGTGAGATGGACCGCGTCGAGGTCGCCGCCGTGATGAAGGGCGAGAAGCGAGGTGACGAGCGCCCCCCAGTCGCCGCCATGCGCACGGAAACGGCGATACCTCAGCGTTTGCGTCATCAGGCTGTGGAAGAGATCGGCGGTCCGGCGCTGGTCGATCGTCTCGGCCGGCTTGCCGGAAAAGCCGAAATTGGGCAGGGACGGGATCACCAGATCGAAGGCATCCTCCGCTCGTCCGCCATGCCGGGAAGGAAAAGCGAGAGGCTCGACGATCTTCCAGAACTCGCGGTGCGAGCCTGGCCAGCCGTGGCTGAGAAGCAGGGGCCGCCGCCCTTCGGCCTCGCCGACGACGTGGACGAAGTGGAGATCGACGCCCTCGACCGTGGCGGTGAATTGCGGGAAGCGGTTGAGCCGCTCTACCGCAGCGCGCCAATCGTAGCCTTGCGTCCAGTAGGCCGTGATCGCCCGCAGAAACTCGCCGTCGCATCCATAGCGCCAGCCCTCCCCTTCGGGCTGCGGCGGAAAGCGATAGGAGCGCACCCGCTCCAGCACCGCTTCGACCGCCGCCTCGTCCCAATCCACCGTGAAGGGTCTTGGATCATTCGCCATGCCAACGTCTCCGCTCGTCCGCGCGACCTTCGACACGGCCGCGATGCCGGGAAGGGAAAGCGGGGGAAGGCGGGAGCCGTTCCATCGGGCTTAAGGCGGTCAGGGGAGCGAGGCGGCGTCCGCTCAAAGAACGGGAAATGAAAAAAGGCCCGGCGTTTCCGCCAGGCCTTTCCTATGCTGCTTGCGTTGTCGCGATGCGATCAGAAGGAGCGCTTGAACTCGACGAAGCCGCGGGTCTGGTTGAGATCGTTGAAACCGCCCGACAGATCGACGTCGCGGTAGGAGACTTCGCCCAGAACCGAGAAGTTCGAGGTGACCTGGTAGCCGAGGCTGCCGGCGACACCCCAGATGTTGGCGTTGTCTTCGGTGCCGTTGGCATAGCCGATGTCGAAGGTCTGGCCGTAGATGCCCGAGAGATAGGCCGTCAGCTTGCCGAAGGACTGCTTGTAGCCGCCGCCGATCTGCCATTCTTCAGGAAGCGACACAGTGGCGAAGGTGCCGCTGGCCGAGGTGCCCTGGGCCTGAATGCCGATGAGGTAGTTGCCGGGTGCGAGCGAGGCGTATTCGGTCGGATCGAAAGCGTAATGGCCTTCGATCTTGAGCGAACCGCCGAGGTAGATGAGGTCCTTGATCTCGGCGCCGGCCTTGACCGCGAAGGCGCCGTCCTCGTTGTCGCCCTGATCCTTGCCGAAGATGGCGTAGTTGCGGGTGACGCCGCCCAGGAGGTTCGGATCGTAGGCGTCCTCGTCGTACACGCCGGACACGTAGACAGAGCCCCAGGCCGACTTGTAGGCGATCTGCGCCACGACATCCGGGATCGCGTCACCGTCGCCTTCGTCTTCGGCCGAGGCCGAGATCGTGAAGCCGTTGGTGGCGAAGGTGTAACGGACCTGGTTGTTGGACAGATCGCCGACGGACCAGTCGTTGTCGGTGTAGAGACCGTCGCCGGTCGCCCAGAGCGAGTCGAGGCGGCCCATGGTCACGCCGCCGAGTTGGATGAACGCCTGCGGCATGTTCACGCCGTTGTTGGACGTGCCGTAGCCGAGATCCGAGCCGGAGATGTTGGTGGCTTCGAGGCGGGCGAAAGCGCGCAGCATGCCAAGCTCGGTTTCCTCGCGGGCGTCGAACTCGAGACGGCCACGAGTCTGGGTGTTGAAGTCGTAGTCGCGGTTCGCATCGTCGAGATCGCGCGCATTAACTCCGATGCGGTCGTTGCCCGTTCCCTCGATGTCGCCGGCGGCGTTCAAACGCATGCGGACATAGCCGCCGATCTTGAGGCAGGTCTCGGTGCCGGGAATGTAGAAGAAGCCCGTGCCGTAGACGTCGCAGACGCGGACGTATTCAACCGGCTCCGGCTCGACCATGGTCACGGGGCATCGGCGGCGCGGGCGCCGGAAACTGCGACGAGTGCCGCAGCAGAGCCGATAAGAAGGCTCTTGATGTTCATGGTATCAGCTCCAGCCAGAATTTGCTTCGGGTAAGGTCTCGCCGAACCGGCTCGCCTTCCTTCGTTTCGTTCAGAAGCGCCGGAACTGATCCGCCGGCTTCCGAGGAGGAAATTCACTGAACTGACCGACATAATCAATATGTTTCAGCTGCGCCGTGAGATCTCGAAGTAGATTTGTTGCAAAAAAAGCACTATTTGGCGGATCATACAGCGACATTTCCGCAACATCGATCAGATGCGGAGTCTAACACGTCCGGAATTGGATAAGCACGGGAGAAAAATGCCGAAGAAGAAGTATTAACTAATAATGAATGCCGACTTCGACTTCGCGAAGTGATCATCCAGCGCTCTTCGACAGTAACGGGCAGTCTATCCCACCCAACCTGCGCGAAACTTTCGCTGGCCACGGAGTGATCGGATAAGCCGGTTCCGTGACGACCGGATGACATGGCCTGCATGCTCTGCAGGGCCTTGCTTCACGGGCAGACGTAGAATGACAGAGGTCGAATGCGTTCCCGTCACGCGGAACGAAGGGCGCTCGCTTCGAGGCGCCAATGGATCGCCGGCTGCGGCCGCCCGACGAGATAGCCTTGGGCGAAACCGCAGCCTTCGCGCCGCAGCAGCGCCAACTGTTCGCGCGTTTCGACGCCTTCCGCCGTCACCGGCAGTCCGTAGCCTTGGCAAAGGGCGAGAATCGATCGAACGACGCTTCTGGAGCGCGGGTTCTTGTCGAGAGCGCCGACGAACCGCCCATCGATCTTGACCCGGCTCAGCGGAAGCCGATCGATCGTGCCGAGCCCGGAAAAGCCGGTGCCGAAATCATCGAGCGCGACCGCGACCCCGAGGTAGCGCAGGCGCGCCAGAACATCCTCCGCGATCCCAGGATTGGAAAGAACCGCCGCTTCGGTGATCTCGAGTTCCAGACGCCGTGCCGGCAATCGGCTGTCGCGCAGGGCGCAGACCACCATATCGGGAAAGTCGCGCTCGCGAAGTTGCGTCGCCGAGACGTTCACCGACAGGATCGAATCGTCCTCCCAGAGAACCGCGTCCCGGCAGGCATTGCGGAGCACCCAGGCTCCGAGTTCCGGCATCAAACCGAGTTCCTCGGCGAGCGGCACGAATTCGCCCGGCGGGATGTGGCGTCCGCCCGCGTCCTGCCAGCGCAAAAGCGCTTCGTAGCCGACCGTGCGCAAACTCCCTGTTTCCACGACCGGCTGGTAGTGAAGCTGGAAATCGCAGGCCATGAGCGCCTGACGCAGTTTCAACTCCATGACGCCGCGCGTCAAAGCCTCAGCACCCATCGTCTCGTCATAGACCCGCCAGCAGCCCCGCCCTTCGCCTTTGGCGCGATAAAGCGCCAGATCGGCGTTTCTGAGGATCGAACAGGCGTGGTCGCCGTGGATGGGCGCGCAAGCGTAGCCGACGCTGGCGCCGATCGCCACCACGGCATTCTGCGCCCGAATCGGGTCGGCGAGGGTCGACACGATGCGCTCGGCGAGGGCGCCGGCGGCCTCCACGTTCGAGACGCCGAACTGGAGCACGGCGAATTCGTCGCCGCCAAGCCGCGCGACGAGAGATCCCGGCCCCGCCACCGCCTTCAGCCGCGCGGAAACGGTTCGCAGAACGTCGTCGCCCACCAGATGGCCGAAACTATCGTTCACCGGCTTGAAGCGGTCGAGATCGACGTAATGCACGGCCATTCCCGCGCCGTAGACGACCTGCGGGATCGCCTCGTCCAGCTTCGCGAAGAAGGTGGCGCGGTTCGGCAGACCGGTCAGGGCGTCGTGTCCGGCGAGATGCGCGAGGCGGCACTCGGCGGCGCGCTGGGCCGTCATGTCCCGCGTGGTCTTGGCGAAACCGACCACATCGCCCTTCTCGTCGCGCAGCGGATCGATCACGACATCGGCCCAGAACCTCGTGCCGTCCTTTCGCCGACGCCAGCCTTCCTCCGAAAAGCGCCCCGATCCGCGCGCCCTCGACAGATTGTGCGAGGGAATGCCGGCAGCGCGCTCCTCGTCCGTATAGAAGATGGCGAAGTTCCGGCCGACGATCTCGGTTTCGCCGTAACCCTTCATCAATGCGGCGCCCGGATTCCAGGTCAGGATTTCACCGTTGGGATCGAGCAGATAGATCGCGTAGTCGGACACGCCCTGCACGAGCTGGCGATACATCCCGTCTTGCATCGAAAGGGAAGGCACGAGCATCTCCGTATGGTCGGGGCGCCCAAGGGCTCCCTCCTCACAACGTGCGTGCTTTCGATGAGGTCATCGCGGTCCGGCCGGATTTTTCGGCAAGGTCAACAAGGTGTTGAGAACATTCGCGGCATGCGAAGGCTGGCCCCTCGCGCCCGCTTATTCGGATCGCGCCATCGCCCGCAAGCGCCGCCCGAGCCCGGTGAGGCGAATCCAGGACGTGCCGTTCCATCCGGCCGTTTCCTCCGCGATTTCCAGATCGCAAAGCGAAGCAATGGCCGGCGCGAAGAATGGGGGGATCTCGCTGCGCAACCGGCCGACATGGTCGTGGCTTTCGCAATCCTCGTCGAGGCGGATCATCAGTCGGATCTGCAGCGGCGTTAGATCGGAAAGGGAAACACTCATGGCCGCCATCCTGCCTCGGCGCGATCGCCTGTCAACACCCGTTCACCAGCCGTAGCTGAAGGTGGTGCCGCTGCCGCCGTCGCCGTTCTGGACCACATGGTCGTCGGTGCCGCGCCCGAACTGGAACAAACCGAAGGCGTTGTTGTCGCCGTTCTGCTGCAGGGTGCCCGAATGTCCGTCGCCGCGCTGCTGCACGATGCCGAGATTGCCGCGACCGTTCTGCCCGAGCCCCGCGCGATTGTTCCGCCCCTTCTGGCGAATCTCTCCCGAACGAAAATCGTTGATCAACCCATAGGCCTGGAGCCCCATGGAAAGGGCGCTCGACGCATCCCGATCGCTCGGCGCATAGGTCCAGGAAACGCGGCCCCCGGCCGAGGCCGGCTCGGTCAAGGCAGCCTGCCCGACCATCACCGTGGCGGCGGCGACGAGCACGGCGAAAATCTGCGGGCGGGGTGATGCGATCGTCATGGGAGTTTCTCCGTCGTCCGGTCTTGTCCAACCGATGCCGCATCATCGCCCGAACCGGCTGAACAGCGCCGGAACCCTTCGTTCAACTGCCGTTCAGCCACGCGCCAAAATAAGAGAAAAACAAAAGGGCGCCGGATGAGGGCGCCCTTTGATCGCGGATTTGTCGTGGAGGCATGTCAGATGCCGCCACGGATGCTTTGTCGGCATGTCACGGTTTCGCCGTCGACGGTGACGTCGAGCTTCGCCTCGAAGGAGGCGCCTTGCGTGCCGAGCGTGACGGTGCCCACCACGGCCTCGCGTCCGGCCCGCGCGGCGAAGGGGCCGCCCTGGTCGATACTTGTCCCCCTGCCCTTCACGCGCAGGGAATAGCTGCCTTCGACGCGGTGCTCGGCGTGAACGAGGGCGGTGAGGGTGACGGCTCCTCCGCCACGCGAAGCGCGAATCTCGCAACTCGCCGCCTCATCGCCGGTCCGGGCGGAAACGGCGGGGGCGAGAACGGCGCCGGCGGCGAGTGCCGTGAGGAGCGCCGGCACGATCCGTTTGGATATAGGAATCATTGTTCTCAGTCCCTTTCGCTTCAGTCGCAGGCTTGGACGAAGGCCGCGACATTGCCGCTGCCGCCCTGCGCGACATTGGCCTCGCAGCCGCGACCGACCTGGACGCCGGCGGCGATATTGCCGTTGCCGTCCTGCGTCAGGATAGTGGTGTGGTGCGAGCCGAACTGCCCGATGCCGGCCTGGTTGCGGTCGCCCGTCTGGTAAGTCGCGCCGTAATTGTCGGAGCCCTGCTGGCCGACCGCCGACAGGTTGCGGTCGCCGCGTTGCTGTCCCGTCATGGTGTTGAACCGGCCGTCCTGGTGGACGCGGATACGGTTGCGATAACCGCCCTGCTTGCCGCCGGCCGAGTTCGCCCAGCCATACTGGTCGATACGGACATCGTTGGCGGAAGCCTCGCCCACGGCCGCGAAGCCGATGACGGTGGCGAGAAGGGCGGCGAGCGAATGGCGGATCATCGGGGAACTCCGGTGGAGCACGAGGGCTCGGGTGGATCGAACGATCTTCTTTTGCGCCCCCGCATTGGAACCTTCCCTGAAGGGTGCGTTCACTCGCCATTCAGCCGGCGCGGGCCCACCGCCACGAGGCCGCGCCAGTCATCTGGAGGATGCCCATGCTCCCCTCGCTGCGATCCGACTACCGGGCGGTCGTTCTCGGCTCCACCGGGGGCATAGGCTCCGCGATCCTCAGCGAGTTGCGGGCCGATCCTCGCTGCGCGCACGTTATCGGCCTGTCACGCGCGACCGGCTTCGACCTTTTGAACGAAAGCTCCATCGAAGCGGCCGCGAAGCAGGCGGCGGAAGGCGGTCCGCTCGATCTCGTCTTCGACGCGACGGGCGCGCTGTTGATCGACGGCCAAGGCCCCGAAAAAACGCTGCGTGCCCTCGATCCGGCCGCCATGGCGGCGCAGTTCGCCGTCAACGCGATCGGCCCGGCGCTGATCCTCAAGCATTTCGCGCCGCTTCTGGCGCGCAAGCGCCGCGTTCTTTTCGCCACCCTTTCGGCGCGGGTCGGCTCGATTGGCGACAACCGGCTCGGCGGATGGATTTCGTACCGGGCCTCGAAGTCCGCCTTGAACCAGATCCTGCGCACGGCCGCGATCGAGATCGCGCGCAGCCACCCCATGGCCGTGGCTGTCGCCCTTCACCCCGGAACGGTGGCGACGCCCTTGTCGGACCCCTTCGCCGCCGGGCGCGAACGCCTGACGCCGCCGATGTCCGCGTCCCGGCTTCTCGCGGTTCTCGACAGCCTTCCGCCCGAGGCGAATGGAGGCTTCTTCGCGTATGACGGCTCGCGGATCGAGTGGTAGCCGGTTTTCGTCGGCTATAGTTTCAAAAGCGCGGCGAGGGCCTCGATGAGCGACGCGCCGCCGATCGGCGCGACCAGCGAAAAGAACGCCATCACGAAGATGAAGCGCAGGAGCCAGCGTTCCTCGCGCTCGGACATGCCGCGCCTCGGCCGTGGCGGCGGCTCCAGCGGCGGCTCCCATTCCTTTTGCAGAAACATCTCGCGTCCCGATCTTGCCCTGCGCTGCGCGCGATGCGGAAAAACGAGCCAAGCCCTGGCGATCCGATGGTGATCCCGACTGGATTCGAACCAGTGACCCCCAGATTAGGAATCTGGTGCTCTATCCTGCTGAGCTACGGGACCGCCGCTTCTTTCCTAACAAATGGGCGCGGTTCCGCCAAGTGCGGCACCTTCGAGCCGGGGATGAAACCTCTTGGGGTCGGCTGGCCGGGTCTTTCCGCCGCTGACTATCGTCGCGAATGCTCGCCGATGCGCCCTCGCATCGACTGTGCTTCGCTTCTTGTCATCGGACGGAAATCCCTCGCCCATCCTCTGCCCAGAGGCTTCGTCCCCGACTCTCAGTCCTTTTCCGCGCTCGCCTGCGCGATGAGGATCGCCTGACCTTTGGCGAGGTTCACGACGATTTCTTCGCCCGTCGCCTCGTTGGATTGGGTGAGGATCGAGGAAAAGGGCAGAGACACGCTGTCGAGCGGCCAGCGCGCGTTCCGGATGGTGAGGCCCTCGACATCGCCGAAGCGCAGGATGGAGAAGGCCGCGCCGGCCACACTTCGCATCCGCGTTTCGCCGAGGCGCAGGGGCACGGCGCGCTCGCGACCGTCGAAAAGGGTAAGATCGTGGCTCGCTCCGTAGCGCAGCGCCAGAACCAGATGCGCGAAGGCATGGTCGGTGCGCGGGCCGCCGAGCGCGCCGACGAGAAGCAGCGAACGGGCGCCGCGACGGATCGCCTCCTCGATCGCGATCTCGCCATCCGTCATGTCCTTGTCGCGCGGGAACTCGGCGCGCGGCACGTCGGCATGAAGATCGGAAAGCTCGGTGGGCGCCGAATCGAAATCGCCGACCCAAAGCTCCGGCACGAGGTCGAGCACCGTCGCATGCATCATGCCGCGGTCGGCCGCGATGCAGCGACGGCCCGCCACCTCGCGGCGAAGAAGGTCGTTGGCCTGGATCGGACCGGCGAGAAGGATGACGAAAGGCTCCATGCTCGGCCCATAGGCTGAAAACATGCGCCGGAAAAGCTTATGCACGCTTCTCCCCGCTTGCTTGTCCTTCCGCCCTCCCCTAACGTCCCCAGTGCTCACACGGGGTGCCCATTCGGGCTGAGAGGCGATCCGCCAACCCGCCGAACCTGATCCGGCTCGTACCGGCGGAGGGATTGCGGGCGCCCGGGCCGGACGGCTTCCAAGGGCAACGCTCCCCCTTCATCGATGCAGGCCCGAAGTCCTTTCGCGAAAGGCCCGCGCCCGCCATGCCCCGTTCCTCGGCTCTTCTCCTCGCCGCCTTTTCCCTTGTCGCAGCGGGCGGGATCGCCGACGCGCAGGAAAGCGGCAAACCCGTTCTCACCGTTTATACCTATGAGAGCTTCCTGCCCGACTGGGGGCCAGGGCCGAAGATCGAGGCGGCCTTCGAGAAGAACTGCAACTGCGACCTGAAATGGGTGGGGCTTGGCGACGGCGTCGCGATCCTCAACCGCCTGAAGCTGGAAGGCAGCACCACCAAGGCCGATGTGGCGCTGGGCATGACCGCCGAACTCGTGCCCGAAATGAAGGCCACCGGCTTCTTCGCGCCGAGCGGCGCGGACCTCTCCAGGCTTCAGGTGCCGGGCGGCTGGAGCGACGATAGCTTCGTGCCTTTCGACTACAGCTATCTCGCCTTCGTCTACGACACGCAGACGCTGAAAGCGCCGCCCAAAAGCCTCGAAGACCTTGTGAACGGTGATCCGAACGAAAAGATCGTGATTGAGGACCCGCGCAACTCCACGCCCGGCCTCGGCTTCCTTCTTTGGATGAAGGCCGTCTACGGTGACAAGGCCGCCGAGAAGTGGCAGACCCTGTCGAAGCGCATCCTCACTGTCACGCCGGGATGGAGCGAGGCCTATGGGCTCTTCACCTCCGGCGAGGTGCCGATGGTCTTGAGCTACACGACCTCGCCCGCCTACCACATGATCGAGGAGAAAACGGAGCGCTATCAAGCCGCAAGCTTCTCGGAAGGCCATTATCTCCAAGTGGAACTTGCCGGCATGTTGAAGGGCTCGAAGCAGCCCGAACTCGCCAAGTCCTTCCTCGCCTTCCTGGTTTCACCGGAGGCGCAGGCCATTCTGCCCACCACCAACTGGGCCTTTCCCGTCACGCCGCCCGCGACACCCCTGCCGGAAGCCTTCGACAAGCTGGTGAAGCCGGCAAAGCCGCTCGTCGTGGATGCTGAGACCGTCGCCGCCAACCGCCGGGCCTGGACCGACGAATGGCTGAAGGCGCTCGGCCGCTGAGCGCGCCCGTTTTCGACGCGGACCGGAGGGGGAAGATCGGCCTCGGCCTCGGGGCCGCCGCCGGTCTTTGGTTGTTTCTCGGCGTCGCCTTCCTTGCCCTTCTTTTCGGAGCGGCGGAAGGCGTCTCGCCGAGCGCCCTTTTCGGCGATTCCTATCTGCGCGGCGTGGTTCTCTTCACGCTGGAACAGGCCTTTCTGTCGGCGCTTCTTTCCGTCGTGGGCGCGGTGCCGCTGGCGCTCGCGCTTCACCGCACGGCCTTTCCGGGCCGGGGCTTGGTTCTCCGCCTTCTGCTTCTTCCCCAGGCGCTGCCCGTTCTTGTCGGCGCGCTCGGCCTCCTCGCCGTCTGGGGCCGGTCCGGCATCGTCTCACAGGGGCTCGTTCTTCTCGGACTGCCGCGCCTCGATATCTACGGTCTGTCCGGCATCCTGATCGCCCATGTCTTCTTCAACCTGCCGCTCGCGACGCGCCTTCTTTTCGCGAGTCTCGACGCCGTGCCGGGGGAAAGCTGGCGGCTCGCAGGGCAACTCGGCTTTTCGGGGGCAAGCACCTTCCGCCTGATCGAGTGGCCGGCCATGCGTCGCGCTCTTCCGGGGGCGGCGAGCCTCACCTTCATGATCTGCATCACGAGTTTCACGCTCGTTCTGGTTCTGGGCGGGGGACCCGGCGCGACCACGCTGGAGGTCGAGATCTATCAGTCGCTGAGAGCGGACTTCGATCCGGCGCGCGCGGTGGTCCTGTCGCTCGCGCAGATCGTTCTGACCGCCGTCTTCCTGGCTTTGACGCTGCGCCTTGCCGGCCGGCTCGACACCGCCTTCACCCTCGGACGACCGGCGCGGCGCTTCGGCAAGCCGTCTCTCGCCTCACGGCTTCTCGACGGAGCGGTGCTCCTTCTCGGCCTGTCCTTCATTCTCCTGCCCTTCGCGGCGATCGTCATCAACGGCGCGAAGGCCGATCTCGCCCGGCTTTTCGGCGATCCGCTGCTTCACCGCGCGGCGCTGACGAGCCTTGCCGTATCGCTCGGTGCCGCTTGCCTTTCGAGCCTTCTGGCCCTGTCGCTCCTGTTCGGTCGGGAAGCCCTACGCGACGGCGGCAGGGGGGCGCGGCTCGTCGGCACCTTCCTCGATCTGTCGTCCGGCGTGGTTCTCGTGGTGCCGCCCGTGGTGGTCGGGGCCGGCTGGTTTCTCCTTCTCACCGGACGCGTGGACGTCTTCGCCTTCGCACCCGCGATGGTGGTCGCCACCAATGCCGTGATGGCCATGCCCTTCACGATGCGCATTCTCGGCCCCGCCTTGACCGAAACGCTCGCGCGCCATCGCCGCCTCGCCGCGCATCTCGGCCTCCAGGGCCTGTCGCGCCTTCGCCATATCGAATGGCCGGCCCTGCGCGGCCCGCTCGGCCTCGGCTTCGCGCTGGCGCTTGCTTTGTCGCTCGGCGATCTCGGCGTGGTCGCCCTTTTCGGCAACGAGGATTTCGTGACCCTCCCCTTCCTTCTCTACCAGCGCATGGGCAGCTATCGCACGGCAGATGCAGCCGGCATCGCGCTGATCCTCGGCGCGGCCAGCCTCATCCTCGTGACGCTCGCCGAAGCCGCCTTTCGCAAACGCGGGAACGACGCCCGATGACGACGGAGCCCGCCCTTCTTCTCGACGGTGTCGAATATGCCTTCGAGGGCCGCGCCATGCGCTTCGACTTGGACGTCGCCGCCGGCGAATGGCTGGCGGTGATCGGGCCGAGCGGCGCCGGCAAGTCGACGCTGATCGACCTCGTGGCCGGTTTTCTTCGGCCGGGCAAAGGGCGCATCCTGATCGCGGGGGCGGATGTGACGCGCCGTTCCCCGGCCGAGCGGCCGCTCAGCGTGGTTTTTCAGGAACATAATCTCTTCGCCCATCTCGACGCCTTCCGAAACGTCGCGCTCGGCATCGCGCCCGACCTGAAGCTCGATGCAGCGGGAAAGGCCGCCGTCTCGAAGGCGCTCGACAGCGTCGGTCTCGCGGGCTTCGAAAATCGCCGTCCGGCCGAGATGTCGGGGGGCGAGCGACAGCGGGTGGCGCTGGCGAGGGCGTTCCTGCGCGAGCGCCCGCTTCTTCTTCTGGACGAGCCCTTCGCCGCGCTCGGGCCGGCGCTCCGCCGCGAGATGATGGAACTCCTCGGCACTCTGCGCAGCAGAGCCGGCCGCTCTCCCCTCACCGTTCTGATGGTGACGCACCATCCGGAGGACGCGCGCGGGCGCACGAACCGCACCGCCTTCGTGGAAGACGGGCGCATCGCGGCGCTGGGAAACACCGAGGAAATCCTCTCCGCCGCCTCCGGTCCGGTCGCGCAGTATCTCGGGCTTTGACGAGGCCTGATCGGGGGAACGCATTTCGGTCCACATTGCCGATTACCGCGCTTTGCCATCGACCGTTGGCGAAGATCAGGATGCTCGACGATTGTGGCCGTTAGGCTCTTTCGCCGTCCCCCGGTCCCGCGCTACGAGAAACGTTCGTGGATGGTTCTTTCGCACTCGCGAAGAAGCCATCGATCGTCTTGATGAGGGAACGACGCCTCGCATGCTCGCGACGCCATGCTTGCCGGTGACCGGGATGTTCCAGATGCGGCCGCTTGGGGCCCAGTTGATGCGTCGCGCGGCGGCCCTCATGCTGGTCACCTCGCTCGGCGCCTGCACCTCCATCGGCAACAGTCTGCAGGAAGCGGCGGACGCGGAGTCGGCGAAGATGCAGACCGGCTACATGCCCGGTCCCTCGCGCGATCCCGTCACCTTCGAGGGCGTGCAGAAGGGCGACCCGCAATCCAGCATCGGCCAGTCGCAGCACCCCAAGATCCTCGCGACCTATGGCGGCGCTTACAACGACCCGAAGCTGGAGCAGACGCTGGCCACCATCGTCGGGCGGCTCGCGGCGGTGACCGACGACCAGACCCGCGCTTATCGCATCACCGTCTTGAATTCCCCAAACGTCAACGCCTTCGCGCTGCCGGGCGGCTATCTTTATGTCACGCGTGGCCTTCTGGCCCTCGCCAACGATTCGGCCGAGGTCGCAGCGGTAATCGCCCACGAGATGGGCCACGTCACCGCCAATCACGGCATCGAGCGGCAGCGGCGCGAGCAGGCGGCCGAGCTTGCCGGCCGCGTCGTGTCGGAAGTGCTGGCGAGCGACGCGGCGGGGCGCGCGGCCCTGGCGCGCGGGCGTCTCAGCCTCGCCAGCTTTTCGCGCAATCAGGAACTTCAGGCCGACGCGCTCGGTATTCGCCAGATCGGGCGGGCGGGCTTCGACGCCTTCGCGGCGGCGCGTTTCCTTCGGGCGATGGACGCCTACTCGCATTTCCGCAACGCGTTCCAGGCCGAGAACCCGAATCTCGACTTCCTCGCCTCCCATCCCGGCACGCCGCAGCGCATCGATCTCGCGGAAAACCATGCCCGCCAGTTCGGCGCGCCCGGAACGGGGGCGACCGACCGCGACCGCTACCTGTCGGGCATCGACGGCATGCTGTTCGGCGATTCGGCGGTGGAAGGCTATGTGCGCGGCCACGACTTCTTTCATCCAGGCCTCGGCATAACCTTCCGCGTGCCAGAAGGCTTCGTGATCGACAACACGGCGGAAGCCGTGCTCGCGACAGGGCCGTCCGACACGGCGATCCGCTTCGACGGCGTGGCTCTACCGGAAACGACGCCGCTTCGCGACTACATCACCAGCGGCTGGATCGGCGGGCTCGACCCGTCCAGCATCCAGCCGGAGCGCATCGGCAACCTCGAAGCCGTTTCGGCCCGCGCGACGGGCGGCGAATACGTGTTCGACGTAACGGTGATCCGCATCGGCGGGCAGGTTTATCGCTTCCTCACCGCCATGCCGAGCGCGGCGGGGGAAGGCATCCAGCGCACCGCGCAGGGCGTGGCGAGCTCGTTCCGCCTACTGACGCCGGAAGAGAAGAATTCGCTGAAGCCGCTTCGCATCCGCATCGTGCAGGCCAAGAGCGGCGACACGGTGGATTCGATCTCGCGCAAGATCGTCGGCATCGATCGGAAGGAAGAGATCTTCCGCCTTCTCAACGAGATCCCGGAAGACGGGGGCGTCAGCGCCGGAACGCGCTACAAGATCGTCGCTGAATAGCCGAACCACCCGCCACGTCTTTCCCGCCCGATACGAAAAAGGGAGCCGAACGGCTCCCTTCTTTATGTGGTCCTGTCGGAAGCGCCGCCTGTCAGCTCACGAAAGCGGTCTGATCGGGAACGGCGTTGAGAAGCGCCGCGCGCAGCTTTTCCAGGGCGCGGGTCTCGATCTGGCGCACGCGTTCCTTGGAAATGCCGAGCTTTGTGCCAAGCGCTTCCAGCGTTTCGCCTTCATCCTGAAGGCGGCGTTCGCGGATGATCTTCAACTCGCGGTCGCTGAGGACATCGAGGGCGGTGTTCAGCCAAAGGACGCGGCGCTCGTCATCGATGGAACTGGACACCATCTCGTCCGGCAGCGGGTCGTTGGCAATCAGGAAATCCTGACGGTCGGCACTGCCCGAATCGTCTTCCAGAAGCGGTGCGTTGAGCGAGGAGTCCGGCCCCGACAAGCGCGAATCCATCAAGGCGACATCGCCTTCCGACACTTTCAATGCGGTCGCGATCTCGCGATACATATCGGAAGTGGAGAGCGCTTCCGAGCCCTGGCTCAGGCGCGCACGCAGACGACGGAGGTTGAAGAAGAGAGCTTTCTGCGCCGAGGATGTGCCACCGCGCACGATCGACCAGTTGCGCAGGATGTAGTCCTGAATCGAGGCGCGAATCCACCAAGTCGCATAGGTCGAAAAGCGAACCTCGCGTTCGGGCTCGAAGCGAGCCGCGGCTTCCAAAAGGCCGACATGGCCTTCCTGGATCAGGTCGTTCATGGGCAGGCCGAAATGACGGAACTTCGCCGCCATCGAGATGACGAGGCGCATATGCGCCGAGGTGATCTTGTGGAGAGCCGCCTGATCTTGGTTCTCCTTCCACTTCACCGCCAGTTCGTACTCTTCCTCGCGCTCGAGATACGGCGCCGCCATCGCGGCCCGGATCATCGTGCGCCGTGCGGACTGAGTCTTCATCGCTCACCTCGTTGCTATGCCATAGCCTTGCGGCTGGCCTGCGCAAACGCCGATACGGCCCCAAGCGCCCCAAGCACAAAACGGCTTTGGCGGGAAAACGTTCCCAGAGGGTGAGACTTTCCGTTCAGAATTGGGATGAGCGCGGGTGACGGCAAGAGCCGGGTCGAACTCTTTGTTCCGGCACCATTAAATCTTGAGGGTCAGACCATGCGCCTTGGAAGCGACCGGCGGAAGTCGAGAGCCGGCAAAAATAAAACGGCCGCGCAATGCGCGGCCGTTAGATGATGCGTCCGGATGGGAAGCGGATCAGGCCGCCTGCACTTCGGCGTCGATCTCCGCCTCGGCGTCCTCGGCATCGCCTTCGTTGGCCTCGTCCTCGACCTTGGCGCCGCGACGGGGGCCCTTGTTGAGGTTCACCTCGATGAGGCGCACGGCTTCGGTTTCGGAGATGCCCTGGACAGCGGCGAGTTCGCGCGCCATGCGGCCAAGGGCGGCTTCATAAAGCTGACGCTCGGAATAGGACTGCTCGGGCTGGCTGTCGGCACGGTAGAGGTCGCGAACCACTTCGGCGATCTGGATCAGGTCGCCGGAATTGATCTTGGCGTCGTATTCCTGCGCACGGCGGCTCCACATGGTCTTCTTCACGCGGGCGCGGCCCTGCACCACCTTCAGCGCACGCTCCACGAAATCCGTTTCCGACAGCTTGCGCATGCCGACGCTCTCGGCCTTGGCGACCGGCACCTTCAAGCGCATCTTGTCCTTGTCGAAGTCGATCACGAAGAGTTCGAGCTTCATGCCGGCCACGACCTGCTCTTCGATCGCCACGATCTGCCCGACGCCGTGCGCCGGATAAACGATGCTCTCGCCGGTCTTGAAGGAAGGACGCTGCGAAACCGACTTCTTCTGAATGGAGGTCATACGCTTGCCTAAACTCCCTGTTGTGCCCGGCCATGACAGCCGCTAGACACGGACGGCGGTGCTTCGCACCACGAATTGCAACGCGCCCCGCCGGAACGGGGCAACAGTTCGACCGGCGAGGAATTCGCCTTCCACAAACGCGACCAATCCGCCCGAAAGCGGGTCAAGGCGCGGCGTTGAAGGCGGATCGTCCTTTGAAGTCTCGAGGCGGTGCGAGCCTTGGAGAAGGCTTTTCGCTCGACTGTTGCAGGAATAATACCCTGTTACGCTGCAAAATTCAAGTTTTGCAGCGCGCACGTGCGCCATTACGCCTCGACAAACCCGGTTAGGCGCCCATAAAAAACGGCGAATCGGGGTTATGCCCTGAAATATTAACAACCAGTCAACGCCAGACGGCGTCGACCGAGCTTCCGGGCCGCCCCGAACGGGGATTCACGGCCGGCTGATGCGAATCAGGCGTCGCCCTGGCCGGGCTCGGCGGAAAAGTACTTCTCGAACTTCTCCGGCTCGCCGTCATGGGCCTTGGCGTCGGCGGGCGCATCGCGCTTGATGGTGATGTTCGGCCATTGCGCCGCATAATCGGCGTTGACCTTCAACCATTTCTCCAGCGCCGGTTCGGTGTCGGGCTTGATCGCCTCGGCTGGGCATTCCGGTTCGCAGACGCCGCAGTCGATGCATTCGTCCGGATGGATGACGAGCATGTTGTCGCCTTCGTAGAAGCAGTCCACCGGACACACCTCGACGCAATCCATGTACTTGCACTTGATGCAGTTGTCGGTGACGACGTAGGTCATGCGATCCTCGGAAGATGGGACTGAAGGCTCGCGTGGGCCCGGTCCCTCGTTCTATGGCAGGCCAAGCCCGCGCCGCCGATCTGATCGATCGGCGGGAACTCGCCTTTCAGGCTTTGCAGGTAGCGGCTGGCGAAGATGGCTGCAAGGGCAAAGCCTGTCGCGAAAAGGCGCTGCGGCGGAAAGCCGTTCCCGCGATCGGCCTAAACAGGCTCGGAGCCGTTTTGGGAAGGAACCGCCTTCTCGACCTCGCTCGGCGCCCCTCCCGCATCTGCCGGCGCCGTTTCGCGCCCGAGATCCTCGTAGAGACGCTGCGCTTCGCTTGCCGGACCCCGGCGCTCCCCGCCGTCCAGAATGCGAAGAACGCGGATTTCGCGCGGCATGGAAAGGGTCAGGACATCCCCCGGCCGCACGAGCCGGGAGGCGCTGGCGATCTTCTCGCGGTTGACGCGCACGGCGCCCGACACCGCTAGTTTCTGCGCCAGCGAGCGCGATTTGACGACGCGCGCGAAGAACAGCCATTTGTCGATGCGCTGTCCTTCGCTCAAGGCCGCCCTCGCCTACTTGCCGAGCTTGTCTCGAAGCGCGGCGAGCTTCGCGAAGGGCGAATCGGGATCGATGCGCTTGGGCGCTGCTTGCGACTGCGGCTTGTCGAAACGCCGCTCCCCGCCGCCATTGCTTGGGCCGCCCCCCTTGCGCTCGCCGTCCGGCCGTCCGCGATGGCGCTCGTTGTTGCCGCCGCGCCCCGGGCCGCGCCCTTCGTTCTCGCCGTTCTTCTTGTTGAAGGACGGGCGATTGTTGAAATCGCGCCGGGGCTTGTTCTCGGCTCCGGCGGACGCCGCCTGCTCCTCGCCGCGTTCGTTGCCGCCGCGCCCGCGACCTTGCCCGGCACCGGCATTGCGCTCGCCGCGCGGACCACGATGGCCCTGACGGGCATTGTCGCGGCGGTTGTCGTGACGCCCGCCCGGCCGCCAGACCTGAACGAGCTTCGGCGCTTCCGCCGGCTTGGCGTCTTCCACGACCGGTGCGGCAGCCTGCGCTTCGGCGGATTCAGGCGTCGTGCCTTCGGCGGACAGGGCTTCCACCGGATCGGTGGAAACTTCCCCGGCAGCCGCCGTCTCCTCGGCGGGAACCGCGTCCTCGGCGACAGCAACTTCCTCGACGGGAGCGGCTTCCGGCGCTTCCTCTGCAACGGCTTCAGGGGCCACCGCTGCTTCGCCTTCTGTTTCGGAAGACGCGGCAACGGGCTCTTGCATCGAACCGGCGGATGCTTCGCTCGCCGGAGCCTCAACACCCTCGGCAGGTGCTGCTTCGCTCAAAGCCAGCGTTTCAGCCGCGGCCTTGGCGGCGCGCGCGGCTTCTGCCGCTTCTTCCTCGAAACGGGCGATCGTGCGCGTCACGACCTCGGCCTCGACCCCCTGCGAGCGATAGCCGAGACCGCGCAGGATCTCTTCCATGTCGTCGGCGGTGGCGCCGAGGATCGACATCATGGCCGGCGTTGCCACGAACTGCGCGCCGTCATAGCCGCCGTCCGGCCGCTTGGCGGTGCCCGGCTTCCAGGCGAGAGCGGGGCGGATCAGGTCGGCCAGCCGCTCCAGGATATCGACGCGCACGGCACGGCGTCCGAGAAGGCGGTAACCGGCCAGCGCGTAGAAGGTCGGATCGAAGCTCGTGTCGGCGACCGCCGACGTGCGGCCGGTGGCGAGCAACTGCGTCACGTCGCCGAAGCCCGGCTTGTCGCGCCCGTCATGGGCGATCGCCCAAAGGAGGGTAAGGAGATTGGCGGGCGCGGGCTTCACCAAAGCCGGCACGAAGATGTGGTAGGCGCCGAAGCGAACGCCGTGACGGCGCAAGGCCGCGCGTGCTTCCTGATCGAGGGAGCGGATTTCCTCGGAAACCTCGCGGCGCTGTAGAAGACCGAAGCTTTCCACCAGCCGATAGGCGATGCCCTTGGCGGTGCCCGTCAGTTCCTCGGCGGCTTGAAGATCGGCGAGCGGCTTCAGGAGCGTCGAGACCTGGAAGGTCACGTAGCGCTCGGCCCTCGCCACCACCTTATCGCGCGCAGGGCCGGCCAACTGGTCGTCGGCCAGAAGCACGAGGCGGGGCTTCAGGGGGTTCTCGCCGCCCGACAAGGACGCGACGGGCGCACCGAGCCAGCGCAGGAGACCGTCCTGGCCGAGAGCCAGATCGCCGTTCGGCGCGTTCGCGAAGCGCTCCGCGCGCGTTTCGAACTCGGTTCCGAGCGCCTGCTGCGCCGCGGCCCGCACCGCTTTCGCGTCGGGTCCATCGGCGTGGGTGTCGGGCGAGAAGCGAAAGCCCTGCAGCTCGCCGACATGGTGGCCTTCGACAGTCACCTTGCCGTCGCTGCCGATCTCTGCTTCCATAAAGGCCTTCTCCCTCAGCCGTTTCATCAGGACGCTTGTCCTGCGATCAACGAAGCGTTTCGTCAACCGCTCGTGCAGCGCGTCCGAAAGACGGTTCTCGATGTCACGCGTCTTTTGCTGCCAGTGTGTCGGATCGGCCAGCCAGTCCGGACGATGCGAAATATAGGTCCAGGTACGGATTTCCGCGATTCGACGCGATAAAGTGTCGATGTCGCCTTCCATCCGGTCGGCGCGATGCACCTCGGCCGCCATGTAGTCTTCCGCCACATGGCCGTTATCCGCAAGGTCGCGATAAACGGTGGCGATGATTTCGGCATGCTGGGCGGGCGCGATGCGCCGGTAGTCCGGCAGCTTGCAGGCTTCCCAAAGAAGCGCGACGCGCGCGGCCCCGACCGCCCGGTCCGCGATGCCCTTGTCGCGCGACACGTGTTCCAGGGCGCGCTGGTCGACGGACGGCAGCGAGCGGGTGAGTTCGGGAAGCGAGGGCACGACGTCGAGGCTGGCCATCAGGGCGCGCACCGAGGAGAAGTCGAGATCGGCCGAGCGCCATTGCATGTTGCGGACGGGCGGGAAGTTGTGCGCCTCCAAGGCTTCCACCACTTCGGGCGCGAAGGGATCGACCTGCCCCGTCACGCCGAATGTGCCGTCGCGCAGGTGCCGCCCGGCGCGGCCGGCGATCTGGCCCATCTCGGGCAGGGTCAGTTGGCGATACTGGAAGCCGTCGAACTTCCAGTCCTGCGCGAAGGCGACGTGGTCGACGTCGAGATTGAGGCCCATGCCGATCGCGTCGGTGGCGATCAGGAAATCGACCTCGCCGGATTGATAAAGCTCGACCTGGGAGTTTCGCGTGCGGGGGCTCAGCGCGCCGAGCACCACGGCCGCCCCGCCGCGTTGGCGCCGCACGAGTTCGGCGATGGCATAGACTTCGTCGGCCGAAAAGGCGACGATCGCCGAGCGGCGCGGCAGGCGCGTCGTTTTCTTGGAGCCGGCGTAAAGAAGCTGCGACATGCGCGGGCGGGTGACGAAATGCGCGCCCGGCAGCAGCTTTTCCAGAACGCTGCGCATGGTGGACGCGCCGAGAAGGAGCGTTTCCTGCCGCCCGCGCGTGTTCAGGATGCGATCGGTGAACACGTGGCCGCGCTCCAGATCGGCGCCGAGCTGCACCTCGTCTATGGCGACGAAGGCGGCATCCGTCTTCTGCGGCATGGCTTCCACGGTGCAGACATGGAAGCGGGCCTTCGGGGGCTTGATCTTCTCCTCGCCGGTGACGAGCGCGACCTGGGACTCGCCCACCCGCTCCACCAGCCGGCCATAGACCTCGCGCGCCAGAAGCCTCAGCGGCAGACCGATGACGCCCGAGGAATGGGCGACCATCCGCTCGATCGCATAGAAGGTCTTGCCGGTATTGGTGGGTCCGAGGACGGCGGTGACGCCAGTGCCGTCGAAGCGGGCCGGTGACGGCGAGGGTCGGCGATCGTTCATGTCGGGCATCTATCTGGGACGCCGGCCCCCGGTTTGGAAGGCCGGCACCCGATTGCGGTGCGGGATCTCAGACGAAATATTGTCCGCCATTGGCCGAGATGGTGGAGCCGGTGATGAACCCGGCTTCGTCGGAGGCGAGGAAGAGGACGCAGCGCGCGATCTCTTCCGGCTCGCCGAGGCGACCGACGGGGATCAGCGGCAGGATGCGCTCGTTCAAGACCTTCTCGTCGATGGCGCGCACCATCTCCGTGCCGATATAACCGGGCGCGATGACGTTCACCGTGATGCCGGCGCGCGCGCCTTCCTGCGCCAGGGCCTTGGTGAAGCCGATATCGCCGGCCTTGGCTGCGGAATAATTCGCCTGCCCCGCCTGACCCTTCTGGCCGTTGATGGAGGAGATGTTGACGATGCGGCCGAACTTCCTGTCGCGCATGCCGCCCCAAACGGGGTGCGTCATGTTGAAGAGGCCATTGAGGTTCGTATTGATCACCGCGTTCCACTGGTCCGGCGTCATCTTATGGAACATGGCATCGCGCGTGATACCGGCATTGTTCACGAGGATGTCCACCGGCCCGAGCTCGGCCTCGACCTTGGCGAGACCTTCTTTGCAGGACTCGTAGCTGCCGACATCCCACTTGAAGACCGCGATGCCGGTCTGGTCGCGAAAGGCCGCCGCCGCCTCGTCGTTGCCAGCGTAATTCGCGGCGACCTTATGTCCTGCCTCCTTCAGCGCCTTCGAGATCGCCGCGCCGATCCCGCGCGTGCCACCCGTCACCACCGCCACTCTCGCCATGCCTTATCTCCTCCCAGAGTCGACGGCTTCCAAACCGCCCGTTGTTGTTGGTTTCAGTCAGTTGCAGTCGTTCACGCGCAGCCCGCCGGACATGCAGTTCGAGCCGGAAGAGCGCGAATTGTTGCGCAAGCCCCCATCGCCGCGCGAGCCGCTGCGGGCGGCGCCGCGCACGCTGTCTTCGCTCTGCCGGCGCACCGTCCCGCCATCGACGCCGCGAATCTGCCGGTTGCCGACGCGGCCGCTCAAACCCCCGGTGCCGTTGTCGCGCAGGGTTCCGGTGGTGCCGTCGTCGCAGCGCACGCGCACGTTTCCGGCCGCGTCCCTTCTGCCCTGGCAGGCCGCCTCCGCCGTCCCTCCCCCACCGAGCGGCAGGGGACCGAAGGCGAACAGCGACAGCGCCGCGAGGAGCGTCGCCGCGCGGCGCATCACAAGCGCTCCACGCACAGCGCGACGCCCATGCCGCCGCCGACGCAGAGCGTGGCGAGACCCTTCTTGGCATCGCGCCGCGCCATCTCGAAGATCAGCGTGTTGAGGCAGCGCGCGCCGGAAGCGCCGATCGGATGGCCGATGGCGATGGCCCCGCCGTTGACGTTGACGATGTCCGGGTTCCAGCCGAGATCCTTGTTCACCGCGCAGGCCTGCGCCGCGAAGGCCTCGTTGGCTTCCACGAGGTCGAGATCCTCCAAACGCCAGCCCGCCTTTTCCAGCGCCTTGCGCGAGGCCGGGATCGGGCCGGTGCCCATCACGGCAGGATCGACGCCGACGGTGGACCAGGACGCGATTCTCACCAGCGGCTGCAGCCCGCGGCGCGACGCTTCCGCCTCGCTCATCAGCACCACGGCGGCCGCGCCGTCGTTGATGCCGGAAGCATTGGCGGCCGTGACCGTGCCTTCCTTGTCGAAGGCGGGGCGCAACTTCTGCACCTTATCGAGCGTCACCCCGTCCTTGATGTATTCGTCGGCATCCACCACCGTCTCGCCCTTGCGGGTCTTCACGGTGAACGCGACGATCTCGTCCTTGAAGCGCCCGGCATTGCGCGCGGCCTCGGCCTTGTTCTGGGAGCGCACGGCGAACTCGTCCTGCTCGTCGCGGGTGATCTGCCATTGGCGCGCCACGTTCTCGGCCGTGTTGCCCATGTGGTAGCCGTGGAAGGCGTCCATCAGGCCGTCCTTCAGCATGGTGTCGATCATCTTCAGATCGCCCATCTTGGTGCCGGCGCGAAGATGGGCCGTGTGCGGGGCCATGGACATGGACTCCTGGCCGCCCGCGACGACCACCCGCGCGTCGCCGCCCGCGATCTGCTGAAAACCGAGCGCCACGGCGCGAAGGCCCGAGCCGCAAAGCTGGTTGAGGCTCCAGGCGCTGGCTTCCTTCGGCAGGCCCGCCGCCATGGCCGCCTGGCGGGCCGGATTCTGCCCTTCGCCCGCTTGCAGCACTTGGCCGAGGATCAGCTCGTCCACTTCCGCGCCCTCGATCCCGGCGCGCGCCAGCGCTTCGCGCACGGCCGCCGCGCCCAACTGGTGTGCGGGAACATCGGCAAAAGCGCCGTTGAACGCGCCGACCGGCGTGCGAGCCGCCCCAACGATCACGACGGATGAAGCATTCGACATTTCGAGTATCCTCCCGTTCCCGAGCTTTTCCGATGCCCGCATCGCGAGAATCGTCGGCGCCCGCCCATTTGTCGCCTTTCGATTTCAAATAGGCCAGAGGGAAACGTTTTTCACTGTTTTATCAATTGTGATGGTTTGGCCTTCGCTCAAAACCATCCTATGGTTTCAACCATGCCCACAAAGCGGCCGGGATGAATCGGCCGCAGCGGAAAGAAGGCGGCGATGTCGAAGCCCGCGGAAACCACGATCATCAAGAAGTACGCCAACCGGCGTCTCTACAATACCGGCACCAGCACCTACGTCACGCTGGAGAATCTCGCCGCGATGGTGAAGACCAACGAGGAATTCGTGGTGCAGGACGCCAAGACCGGGGAGGACATCACCCATTCGGTCCTGACGCAGATCATCTTCGAGCAGGAAAACAAGGTCGGGCAGAACATGATGCCCATCGCCTTTCTGCGCCAGTTGATCCGCTTCTACGGCGACCAGATGCAGATGGTGGTGCCGACATTCCTGGAACATTCCATGGCGGCCTTTTCCCGCGAGCAGGAACAGATTCGCGATAAGGTGATGGGGCCCTCGGGGCGCGAAACCATGAAGCTGATGGAGGAGCAGGTCCGGCGGAACACGGAAATGTTCCGGCAGGCCATGGCCGTGTTCAACCCCTTCATGGCCAATGCCATCATGCCGAAGACGGGCGAAGACGAAGCCCCGCGCAAGGACGATGCCGACCTGTCGGACATGCGGCGCCAGCTCGCCGAGATGCAGCGGCGCATCGAGGCGCTGGACGGGGGCGGCGCGAGACAGGCTTCCCCGGAGCCGGAAGAACAGCCCAAGATCCCCCAGCGCGCCGGGGAAAAGGGATAAGGCCAAGAAAAAGGCCGGCGCCTTTCGGCCCGGCCTTCGATCTGATGCAAGAAACCCTGAGCGGGACCGAAGCCCCGCCTTGAGGCTTACGCCTCTTCCTTGACGGCGAGGATCTGCTTGCCGCGATACATGCCGGTCTTCAGGTCGACATGGTGCGGACGGCGCAGCTCGCCCGAGTTCTTGTCCTCGATATAGGTCGGGGCCTTCAGCGCATCGGCGGAACGGCGCATGCCGCGCTTGGAGGGGGAAGTCTTTCGCTTCGGAACGGCCATCGGGGCTCTCCTAGATAACGGCGGCGATAGAAGCCGGGAGGCCCTTCGCTCGGATTGCAATCGGGTCGAAGCGTGGGCAGGCAGGCGGGCGAGCCCGACCTTGTTTCCAACCGCGCCATGACGGGAATTGCGGTGCCCATAGCAAAAGCGGCGCGCGCTGCCAAGAGCGCGGCGACAAGCCTTCGGCTCCTCAGGCGCCCGCCTTGGCCTCCGTCGTCCCGGCGGCCGGGACCACGCAGGCCGAAAATCCGCCGGCCGCTCGGGTGCGCGTTTCCATGCGGTTCGCCATGGCGGCGAGCTGGCGCGAGGGCTTGCCCGGATTGCGCGAGGCGGGCGCGGGCAGAGTCTTGGCCAGAAGCGCCGCCTCGCGCGGGCTCAGCGCGAAGGCAGGCTTCCCGAAATAATGCCAGGAAGCCGCTTCCACCCCATAGATGCCGGGGCCGAACTCGGCGACGTTGAGATAGATCTCCATCAGCCGGGGTTTGGTCAGAACGAGATCGGTGTAGAGCGCCAGCGGCACTTCCAGCCCTTTGCGGATAAAGGATCGGCTGGTCCAGAGAAACAGGTTCTTGGCCGTCTGCATCGGGATCGTGGAAGCGCCGCGCGTCGATTCGCCGTCCATCGCGTCGTCGATCACCCCGTTCAGCTCGCGCCAGTCGACGCCGCGATGGGAGCAATATTGCCCGTCTTCCGACAGCATCACGGTGCGCACCAGAACGGGCGCGATGTCCTCCAGCGGCACCCAGTCGCGCGAGACAGGCTGCAGCCTCGCCCAATCGTAGAGCATGAGGGTCGAGACCGGACGCACGAAAGGCAGCGCATAAACCGGCACCAGCGCGATCGGCAGGGCGACCATCACCGCCAAAGTCACGATCAGGAGGCCGAGGGCGCGTCGGAGCATCGAAAGCTTTCGGGAAAACCGTGTTCTATCCATAGCGGCCGGCTCGTCCCGTCGCAACGGATGAGCGTGCCCATGCTTGACGCTTTCCTCCGCTTCGGCGAAGTCCGGCGGGACTGGATCGAAAGGCGCGGGCGATGGTGGCGAACGGCGATTTCACGGAACGGCTCGGCGCGACCGCCAAGGCGGTGGAGGCACGCCTCGTCGCGGCCTTGGAGCCGACCGAGGCCCTGATGACGGGATCGCCGGAGCGGCTCGTGGCTGCGATGCGGCACGGGCTTCTCAACGGCGGCAAGCGGCTGCGGCCCTTCCTCGTCACCGAAACAGCGCGGCTTTGCGGCGCGCCGGCGGATGCCGCGCTCGATGTGGCGGCGGCGCTCGAATGCGTTCATTCCTATTCGCTCGTCCATGACGACCTGCCGGCGATGGACGACGACGATCTGAGGCGCGGCCAGCCGACCGTCCACATCGCCTTCGACGAGGCGACGGCGATTCTCGCCGGCGACGCGCTCCTGACGCTCGCCTTCGGCCTCGTCGCGCAAAGCCATTCGGCGGACCCGACTGCGCGGCTCCATCTCATCCACGCTTTATCGCGCGAAGCCGGCGCGGCCGGCATGGTCGGCGGGCAGGCGCTCGACCTCGACGCGGAAGACACCGAAACGCTCAGCCAGGACGAGATCTCGCGCATGCAGTCCATGAAGACGGGCGCGCTGATCGCCTTCGCTTGCGAGGCGGGGCCGCTTCTGGCCGGTGCACCGATTGAGCAGCGGGAGCGCCTTCGCCGCTTCGGCGAGGTCGTGGGCCTCGCCTTCCAGCTCGCCGACGATCTTCTGGACGAGACGGCTGATGCCGCACAACTCGGCAAGGCGGCCGGCAAGGACCGGGCGCGCGGCAAGAAGACCCTTCCCGCCCTGCACGGCCATGACTGGACGCGCCAGCGCCTCGCCGAACTCGTCGCGGAAGCCAGCGCCCTGCTTCAGCCGGAAGGCGAGAAAGCCGCCGTTCTCATCGAAGCCGCGCGCTTCATCGCAGAGCGCACGAAATAGCCGAGCGAGCGCGAGTGACGTTGCGGTTTTCCAGACGAAAGATGCTGCTTCCCTCGCTCCTTCTGGCGCTCGCCGTTCTTGGCCTCGCTCTCGGGCTTCATCGACTTGCCGGAGCCCGCAACTTCCAGCTCTTCGGCGAAATCGTTTCGCAGGTCGAGACCAACTCTCCCGTTGTCGCGCTGACGCTCGACGACGGCCCGACGCCCGAGCATACGGGACGGGTTCTCGCCATCCTGAAGGAAAAGGGGGTGAAGGCGACCTTCTTCCTGGTCGGCAGCGACATGGAGAAGAACCCGGACGCGACGCGCGCCATCGTCGAGGCCGGCCACGAGATCGGCAACCACACCTATTCCCATTCCGACCTGACGCTGGCGAGCCTTTCGACCATCGGCACAGAGATCGAGCGCACGGATGCCGCGATCCGCGCGGCGGGTTTCGAAGGTGACGTGCTTTTCCGCCCGCCTTTCGGGCGAAAGCTCTTCACCCTGCCCTGGTATGTCTCGAAGCACGATCGCCCGACGATCATGTGGACCCTCGCGCCCGAAACCGATCCGGCGACCAGAACGGATGCCGACGCGCTGGTGCGGCTCGCGGTCGAGCCGGCGAGACGAGGCTCGATCATCCTGATGCACGTCATGCACGACAACCGCGAAGCCTCGCGTCAGGCCCTGCCGCGCATCATCGACGCGTTGCGCGCCAAGGGGCTCGAACCAGTGCCGGTTTCCCACCTTCTTTCCGCGCAAACGGACGAGTTCTAGTTGCGCAACACCACGCAGTCGCCGGAATAACGGGCGCAGAAGGCGTTGGCCTCCTTCCGGGAATCGGCGCCGATGCGGATCGCGGTGATGCGGCGCGGGCCGGACAAGGGGCGCACGCGCATGACGATCGGCTTCACACCGCCGAGAACATCCGGGTAGCGGTCCTGCAGCTTGTGGAACACGCGCACCGCGATCGCTTCGTTGGCATTGCCGGCGATCTGCGCGCCCCAGGGCCGCATGGCCGCGCTTTCGGCGACGGCGAACACGGCGCGCGTCGGCGTGATCGGCAGGCGGCGGCAGGCAACCGCGAATTCGAGCTTGGCGTCGAGCGGGCGCACATCCGCTTCCCGCTTCTCCTCGCGGAACCAGGAAGCCGGCTGCGCCGTAATCGACAGGACGTAGTCCTCCGTCTCGTAGGGAAGACGGCCGCCGGACTGCATCCAGCGCTTCACGCGGTTGATGCCGCCATTATAGGCCGCCGCCGCCAGGCCCCAGGAGCCGAGTTCGGAGCGAAGATCGCGCAGGTATGTCGCCGAATGCTTCAGCGCTTCACGCTTGTCATAGGGGTTGGCGAGGCCGCGTTCCTTGGCCGTATAGGGCATGAACTGGGCGATGCCCTGCGCGCCGACCGGCGAGCGCGCCGATTCATCGAAGCGCGACTCCTTCCAGATGAGGCGCGCGAAGAAGTCCGGCGCCATGCCGACGAGCGTGGCGTTCTCGGCGATGAGGTCGCAGATCTCGGACACGCGCGGATCGTTTTTCTCGCCCGTCTTGTCTTCGGCCAAGGCCGGGCCGGCGAAAAGGGCAAAGGCGATGCCGGCTGCGGCGAGAAGGCCGCCAAGCCGCCGCGTTCTTCTCATTCGGCGGCGGCGGAGGGCGTGGACGCGACGGCGAAGCGGCGCTCGATATAGTCCTGCACCATCACCTGGAAGTCGGCCGCGATGTTGGTGCCGCGCAAGGTCGCGGCCTTGCGCCCGTCGATATAGACCGGGGCGGACGGGATCTCGCCCGTGCCCGGCAGCGAGATGCCGATATCGGCATGCTTCGACTCGCCCGGCCCGTTGACGATGCAGCCCATCACGGCGACCTTCAGCGCCTCGACGCCCGGATAACGCTCGCGCCAGACCGGCATGTTGCGGCGAAGATCGCCTTCGATGGTTTCGGCAAGTTCCTGGAACACAGTGGAGGTGGTGCGCCCGCAACCAGGGCAGGCGGCCACCACCGGCATGAACTGGCGGAAGCCCATGGTCTGGAGGATTTCCTGCGCGACCTGCACCTCGCGGGTACGGTCGCCGCCGGGCTCGGGCGTCAAGGACACGCGGATCGTGTCGCCGATGCCTTCCTGAAGAAGGATGCCGAGGGCGGCCGAGGACGCGACGATGCCCTTCGAGCCCATACCGGCTTCCGTCAGGCCGAGATGAAGCGCATGGGGCGTGCGGCGCGACAGGTCGCGATAAACCGCAATGAGGTCCTGCACGTTGGAAACCTTGGCGGACAGGATGATGCGGTCGCGCTTGAGGCCCGTTTCCTCGGCAAGCGCGGCCGAATGCAGCGCGGACTGAATGATCGCCTCGCGCATCACGGTTCTGGCCGAAACGGGCCGAGCGGCGTTGGAATTCTCGTCCATCAGCCGCGTCAGGAGTTCCTGGTCGAGCGAGCCCCAGTTGACGCCGATGCGCACCGGCTTGTCGAAGCGGATGGCCGTTTCGATGATCTCGACGAACTGCCGGTCCTTCTTGTCCTTGAAGCCGACATTGCCCGGATTGATGCGGTACTTCGCCAAGGCCTCGGCGCAGGCCGGGTGATCGGCGAGCAGCTTGTGGCCGATATAATGGAAGTCGCCGACGAGCGGCACGTCGATGCCGAGTCTGGCCAGCCGGTCGCGGATATGGGGAACCGCGGCGGCGGATTCGTTGCGGTCCACCGTGATGCGCACGATCTCGGAGCCGGCGCGCGCCAGAGCGGCCACCTGCGCCACCGTGGCGTCCGCGTCCGCCGTATCGGTGTTCGTCATGGACTGCACGACGACCGGGGCCGCGCCGCCGACGGTGACGGAGCCGACATCCACGGCAACGGTCTGCCGCCGCGGCAAAGGCTCGGCTTCGAAAGATTCGATCGATGCTTCGATGTTCATCGGTTCCGTCCGCGCGAACAAGAAGGAAGGATCGTCCGCGTCCTGCTTGTCCTGTTGCAGCCCAAAGGTGTCAAGGTCATGAAGGAACTCGGAACTTGCGACAAGAGGACATCCGTGGACTTCACCTTCGCCGCCTTCGCCTTCGCCGTGCTTCTCGTTCTGACCGTGGCCGCCGCGCCGATCTGGCCATGGTCGAGACGTCTCGGCGGCAGGCCGATGATCGTTTCGGCTGTCTGCCTTCTCGTCTACGTGCTCTCCGCCGTCTGGACGGTCTGACCGATTGCGGCGGAAAGACGGCGGAACCTTGGACGTGCTCGCGAGTTTGTGAAGCAGACTTGATCACGCCCGGTAAAGGAGTTTCGGATGTCGCTCGGGACCATTCTTCTTATCATCCTCATCCTTCTGCTGATCGGCGCCTTTCCCGGTTGGGGCTATTCCCGTGGTTGGGGATATGGCCCGAGCGGCATCCTCGGCGTGATCCTCGTGGTGGTGCTCGTTCTCCTGCTGCTCGGGCGGATATAACCCGCCCTATCCGCGCCGATCGGCGACGCGCACCATGGGCGCGGCCAGAAGCGTGACGACGAGAAAGCCGGACAGGCCGAGAAACACCGTCGCGAAGCCGAGATGCTCGCCCAGAAAGCCGATCACGGACGGCGCGACGAGAATGCCCGAATAACCGAGGGCGGTGACGACGGAGAGCCCCGCCCCCGGCTTCAGGCCTTTCAGGTTTCCGGCGGCGGAAAAGGCGATCGGCACCATGTTGCCGATCCCGACGCCCATGAGTGCGAAGCCCGCGACCGCAACCCAGACATTCGGGGCAAGACCCACCACGATGAGGCCGGCGCCGGCCGCCGCCGAGCACCAGCGCATGGTGCGCACCGCGCCGAGGCGATCGCGCACCGCGTCGCCGGCGAAGCGGAACACCGCCATGGTGATCGAAAAGGCCGCGAAGGCGAAACCGGAAGACGCCGGTTCCACGCCGAGCTCGCCGCGCAGGTAATAAGCGCTCCAGTCGATGGCCGCGCCTTCCGGAATCATGGCGAAGAGCGCGAAAAGGCCGACCAGCACCGCGCCGCGATAGCCCGACAGGACGCCGCCCTCCCCTTGTTCGGACGTCGGCGAGGCTTCCTCCGCCGCATGGGCGCTCGCTGTTGCGCCGGCTTCCTCGCCCGGCGCGTCGTGGAGCGCGAAGCGTACGACCACGAAGAAGCCCGCGAGGATCGCAAGACCGGCCAGAAGACCGTGCGCCACCGGCCCGAGCCCGGCGATGGCGAAGCCGCCGAAGGCCGCGCCGAGAAAGCCGCCGACGCTCCAGAAGCCGTGGCAGGACGACATGATCGCGTTTTCGCGTCGCTTTTCGACAGCCACCGCATTGGCGTTCATCGCCACATCCATGCCGCCGGTGGAGAAGCCGGCGAAAAGGATCGCCGCGACCGCCAAGGGAACGTTCGGCGCGAGCACCAGGAACGGCAGTGCGAAAGCCAGCGCGACGTTGAGAACGAGCATCGGCAGGCGCGAGCCGCGCCGCCCGATGATCTGCCCGGCGATCGGCATGACGCTGACCGCGCCGATGCCGAAGCACAAGATCATCAGCCCCATCTGCGAGGCCGACAGGTCGAGACGCTCGGCGAAGATCGGGATCTGGGGCGCCCAGCTTCCCATGAAGATGCCGTTGAGAAGAAAGGCGAGCGACACAGCGGCGCGGTGGCGGGCGGCTTGCGTGCCGCCTTGCCCTTCCACGCCTTCGCGCAGGCGAAATTCGGTGCTGGTCATCGCTGCTCCTCGATGGCTCGGGCTTTGGGCCGGGCGGCATGCGGCAGGGGTTCGTCGCCGGCGGCGCGGAGGATCTCGATGCCCTGCTCCTCGAAGGGTCGCAAGCTTTCGGCCTCGCAATCCGCTTCCACAACGAGCGTGCCGACCCAGCCGGCGGGCGCGACGGCGAAGGGCGCTGCCGTGCCGATCTTGTCGCTCGTGGCGGCGACCATGATCCGGCGGCTGCGCGCCGCGACCGCCGCCTTCAACTCGGCTTCCTCGAAATTATGGGCGGTGATCCCCGCTTCCGCGTCGATGCCGCAGGCGCCGAGCACGGCGACCGCCGGGCGGAAGCGTTCGGCCTCGCGCAGGGCCTGCGCGCCGAGGCATGCGCCGGTGCGCGGATCGAGCCGCCCGCCGAGCATGAAGCATTCGACGCCCGGCTTCTCGGCCAGAATGGCGGCCACCGCCGGCGCGTTGGTGACCACGGTGAGCGAAGCCCCTTCCGGCAGCGCTTCGGCCACGGCCAGATTGGTGGAACCGGCATCGATGAACAGAAGCGCGCCCGACGGCACGGCATTGGCGAGCGCACGGCCGAGCAAAGCCTTCGCCGATGGCCGTTCCGCCTGCCGCTTGGCGAGCGAACCGCCGTCCGGGGCGACGGGCAGCGCACCGCCATAGACACGCCGGCACAACCCGTCCGACGCCATCTCGCGCAGATCGCGCCGCACCGTGTCTTCCGACACGTTGAAACTTTCGGCGAGCGCAGCGGCGAGCACGCGCCCGTCACGTTTCAGGCGGTCGGCAATCGCCGCGCGCCGCTGCAATGTGAGAAGTTCGCTCAAATCACGCTCTAACACGATGAAATCGGATTTAACGTGAACAATCGTGCATCGAATGTCAAACGAAAAGGCCGGCATAAGGGGCTATGCCGGCCTTGACCGCTTTATCGGGAAACTTCGGTTAGGCCGCGAAGACGATCAGCAAATCCTTGGCGTCGATCTGGTCGCCGGTCCGCACATGCACCGCCTCGATCGTGCCGTCGCGCTCGGCGTGGAGAGCCGTTTCCATCTTCATCGCCTCGATGGACAGAAGAACATCGCCGGCCTTGACACTTTGGCCGGCCTGAACGGCGAGCGTCGAGACCACGCCCGGCATCGGCGCGCCGACATGGGCGGCATTGCCGGGCTCGACCTTGGGCTTGACCTTCGCCCCGCCGCCCTTGGAGCGGTCCGGCACCTTGACCCGGCGCGGTTGGCCGTTCAGTTCGAAGAACACGGTGCGCATGCCCCGATCGTCGGTTTCCCCAAGGCCGAGGCAGCGGACAACCAGTGTCTTGCCGCGCTCGATCTCCACCAGAACCTCGTCCTGAAGGCCGAGGCCATAGAAGTAGTTCGGGGTGGGCAGGGTCGAGACCGGACCGTAGGTTTCCTGCGCGACGGCAAAGTCGGCGAAGACCTTCGGGTACATCAGATAGGAGGCAAAGTCCTGGTCGCTGATCTTGGCGCCCAGCTTCTCTTCCGCCTTGGCACGCTCGCCCGCCAGGTCGGCGGGGGCCAGAAGCGAGCCGGGCCGCACCGTGATCGGCTGCTCGCCCTTCAGCACCTTCCGCTGCAAGCCTTCCGGCCAGCCGCCGGCGGGCTGGCCGAGATCGCCGCGCATCATGGACACCACCGAGTCCGGGAAGGCGACGTCGCGTTTGGGGTCCTCCACCTCGGCGACGGAGAGATCCTGCGCCACCATCATCAAGGCCATGTCGCCGACCACCTTGGAGGACGGCGTCACCTTCACGATGTCGCCGAACATCAGGTTCACGTCGGCATAGGTCTGGGCCACCGCGTGCCAGCGTGATTCCAGCCCCAGCGAGCGCGCCTGTTCTTTCAGGTTGGTGAACTGCCCGCCCGGCATCTCGTGAAGATAGACTTCCGAGGCCGGTCCCTTGAGGTCGCTTTCGAAGGCGGCATACTGGTTGCGCACCGCTTCCCAATAAAACGAGATGCGCCGGATCGCCTCGGAGGACAGACCCGGATCGCGCTCGTGGCCGACAAGCGCGGCGTTGAGCGAGCCGAGGCAGGCCTGCGAGGTGTTGCCGGACAAAGCGTCCATCGCCGCGTCCACCGCGTCGACCCCGGCATCCACCGCCGCCAGAACGGTCGCGCCCGCGATGCCGGACGTGTCGTGCGTGTGGAAGTGGATCGGCAGCCCGACCTCTTCCTTCAGCGCCTTGAACAGAAGCCGCGCGGCCGCCGGCTTCATCAGCCCGGCCATGTCCTTGACGCCGAGAATGTGCGCGCCCGCCGCCTCCATCTCCTTGGCAAGGGCGACGTAGTATTTGAGGTCGTATTTGGGCCGCGCCGACGACAGGACGTCGGCCGTGTAGCAGATCGCGCCCTCGCACAGCTTGCCCGACTCGGCCACCGCGTCGATCGACACGCGCATGTTCTCCACCCAGTTCAGGCAGTCGAAGACGCGAAAGAGATCCACCCCGCCCTTGGCCGCCTCATGGACGAAGAACCGCACCACGTTG
Organism: Aureimonas psammosilenae; assembly: GCF_009176975.1. Classification (GTDB taxonomy): domain Bacteria; phylum Pseudomonadota; class Alphaproteobacteria; order Rhizobiales; family Rhizobiaceae; genus Plantimonas; species Plantimonas psammosilenae. Next base: position 157,020 of record NZ_WEZG01000007.1, on the reverse strand, counting down.
TCGGGATAGTTGGCGTAGCCGACGCCGTTGGAGCCGCGCAGCAGCATCTGGAGAAGGATGTTGGGCGCCTTCTCCCGGATGGCGCTCAAGCGCTCCCACGGGCTTTCAGTGAGAAAGCGCATGGACACGTCGAAGGTCGCCCCGCCCCAGCATTCGAGTGAGAGAAGCTGCGGCAGGCCCCGCGCATAGGCCTCGGCGATGCCGGCGATGTCGTGCGTCCTCATGCGGGTCGCAAGCAGGGACTGGTGGCCGTCGCGCATCGTCGTGTCGGTGACGAGCACCTGTTTTTGCGCCAGCATCCAGTCGGCGAAGCCTTTGGCCCCCAGCGCTTCGAGGCGCTGGCGCGAGCCCGCCGGCACCGGGGCGTCGAAGACCGGCACGACGGGGGGCGCGATGTCCTTGGACGGCCGGGGCCGGGCCCGCGTTTCGGGATGGCCGTTGACGGTGACATCGGCCAGATAGGTCAGGAGCTTCGTCGCGCGGTCGCGCCGCTTCACGCTCGCGAAGAGTTCCGGCGTCGTGTCGATGAAGCGTGTCGTGTACGAGTTGTCTCGGAAGGCTGGGTGCGTGATGATCGCTTCAAGGAACGTAAGGTTCGTCGCGACGCCCCGGATGCGGAACTCGCGCAAAGCGCGGTCCATGCGCGCGATGGCTTCTTCGGGGCTCGGCGCCCAGGCCGTCACCTTTTCCAGAAGCGGGTCGTAGAAGCGCGTGATGTAGGCGCCCGAATAGGCCGTGCCGCCGTCGAGCCGGATGCCGAAGCCCGTTGCGCCGCGATAAGCGGTGATGCGGCCGTAGTCAGGAATGAAGTTCTGTTCCGGGTCCTCCGTGGTGATGCGGCACTGGAGGGCGTGGCCGTTGAGCTTGATGTCCTCTTGCGCAGGCACGCCCGATGCCGGCGTGCCGATGGCGTGGCCGTCGAGGATGTGGATCTGCGCCTTGACGATGTCGATGCCCGTCACCTGCTCGGTGACGGTGTGCTCGACCTGAATGCGCGGATTGACCTCGATGAAGTAGAAGGCGCCCGTGTCGGCATCCATCAGGAACTCGACCGTGCCCGCGCCGACATAGTTCGTCGCCTCGGCCAGCCTTCGCGCGTAACCCGCCAGTTCGCGGCGCTGCGCATCGTTCAAGTAAGGCGCGGGGGCGCGCTCCACGACCTTCTGGTTGCGGCGCTGGATCGAGCAGTCGCGCTCAAAGAGATCCACCACGTTGCCGTGCCGGTCGCCGAGGATCTGCACCTCGACATGGCGGGCGCGCTCCACCAGCTTTTCCAGGTAGACCTCGTCCTTGCCGAAGGCGGCTTTGGCCTCGCGCTTGGCTTCCGTCACCTCGCGGGCGAGGTCCTTCGCCTCGCGGATGGCGCGCATCCCGCGACCGCCGCCGCCCCAAGAGGCCTTCAGCATCACCGGATAGCCGATGACCTCCGCCATGCGGGCCACCTCTTCCATGTCGTCGGGCAAGGGATCGGTGGCAGGCACCACCGGCACGCCGATTTCGATGGCGAGATTGCGCGCGGCGACCTTGTTGCCGAGCCGGCGCATCGTGTCCCCGGACGGACCGATGAAGGTGATGCCGGCCGCGTCGCAGGCATCCACGAACTCAGGCGACTCCGACAGGAGGCCGTAGCCCGGATGGATCGCGTCCGCCCCCGACAATTTGGCGACGCGGATCACCTCCTCGACCGACAGATAGGACTCGATCGGCCCAAGATCGCGCGACAGATGTGACCCGCGTCCCACCTGATAACTCTCGTCCGCCTTGAAGCGATGCAGCGCGAGCTTGTCCTCCTCCGCCCAGATCGCCACCGTCTTCAGACCCAGCTCATTGGCCGCCCGAAAAACCCGGATCGCAATCTCCGAACGATTGGCAACAAGAATCTTGGCTATGGTCACAGGCGGCTCCCCTCGCCGGTCGTCAGTCTATGGGGACAAGTAACGCCAAGACGCACCGTGTTGCAATGCAGCACGAGGCCCGGTGCTGCCTCACCGGCAGCATTCTTTGCGCGGGAAACGATCCTTCGGCTTATTGGAAGCGCCAACCGCGCTGAACGACCTCGATCTTGTAGCCGTCCGGGTCCTCGATAAAGAAGAACCGCGCCTTGTTCCCGCTGGAATGGGCGAGTTCCTTCAGGTCCTTCGGCGCAAGGCCCGCCTTATTCAAACGCTCGTGCTCGGCGGCAAGATCGGCCACCGAAACCGCGAGATGGCCGTAGCCATCGCCGAGATCGTAGGGCGCCTCGCGGTCCTTGTTGACCGTCAGTTCCAGCTCGAAGCCCGATTCCGAGTTCGACAGATAGATCAGGGTGAAGCCGTCGAAATCGAGCCGCTCGGCGACTTCGAGCCCGAAGGCGGTGCGATAGAAGTCGAGCGAGCGCCGTTCCTCGCGCACCCGGATCATCGAATGAATGAGCTTGGCCATGCCCTTCTACTCCACCTTCAGCATGCGACCTTCGGCATCGGCGACGAAGCAAAGGTCGAGAAGCTTCTGCACCTCGGCCGCCCGGCGGAAGGTCGGCTCGCCGTTCTCGCCGGACAACAGCGCGATCACGAAGCGCTCGGCGTTCTTGGGGGTCGGGGAACAGTCCACGGCCTTCCAGGTATGCGTATCGATATCGGGCCCGAGACACGCTTCCAGCCGGGAAGTCTCGTGATCGGACCAGACCTTGAGCGCGCCCTTCTCGCCGTGGATGACGAGATCGAGATCGTTGCCCCGGCCGGTCGCGAACCGCGACATATGAACGACGCCGAGCGCGCCGTTGGAGAGTTCGATCGTCATCGCGCAGGAGTCGTTGACGTCGAGATTATAAGCGCCGATCGCGTTGTTCTCCGCCTTGTCGAAGGTCCGGAGCTTGGCCGACATCGCGGTGATGTCGAGATTGGTGCCGAAGGTCACGAAGTCGAGGATATGAACGCCGATATCGCCGACGACGCCCTTGGACCCGTGCGCCGAGGACAGGCGCCAGAGCCAGCGCTCGTCGGTGCGCCAGTCTCCCCAATGGCGGCCGGTGAGCCAGCTTTGCAGATAGCTGGCCTCCACATGCCGGATCGCGCCGATTTCGCCCGCGTCCACCATGCGCCGCGCCATCTGGATGGCGTGGGCGTTGCGATAGGTGAGGTTGACCATGGCGATCAGGCCGGCCTTTTCGGCGGCTTCCGTCATCGCGATCGCGTCGGCGAAGTTCACCGCCAGAGGCTTCTCGCAGAAGATGGCCTTGCGGGCCTCGATCAGCTTCATCGTGGTGGCGTAATGAACGCCGTCGGGCGTCGAGTTCACCGCCGCATCGAACTGCCCCCAAGCGATCGCCTCGTCCAAGTCGCCGAAGGCTTTGGGAATGCCGTGCATCTCGGCGAATATCTTGGCGCGTTCGAGATTGCTGTCGACCGCCGCGACCAACCGGCAGCCGGGGATGCCGGAGAAATGCTCGGCATGCTTGTGGGCGATGGAACCCGTGCCGAGAATGAGGATGCGCTGTTCGCTCAACGATAGCCCTCCTCGCCGGCCGCATGGAGCGAGCCGCCACGGCGCTCGATCTTTTCCGGCGCCTGATCGATCGGCGCGTTCGGCGCCGCCGAAACATCCGCCCATGGCTTGGCCGGGTTGAAGGCCCAGTTCACGGCGTTGCGCAGAACCTGCTGCACCGCTTCCCCGTGATAGATCGGGTAGGTCTCGTGGCCGGGCGCGAAATAGAAGATGCGCCCCGCGCCGCGCTGATAGGTGAGCCCCGAACGGAACACTTCGCCGCCCTGGTACCAGGACACGAACACCGTTTCCATGGGCTCGGGAACAAGGAAGGGCTCGCCGTACATCTCGGTATTCTCGATGGTGATCCGGTCTCCGACCCCGGCCGCGATCGGATGCGAGCGGTTGATCGTCCAGACATGCTCGCGCTCGCCGGCTTCCCGCCAGCGAAGCGAACAGGGCGAGCCCATGAGGCGCTTGAAGATCTTCGAGAAATGGCCGGAATGGAGAACGATCAGCCCCATGCCCTGGAACACGCGCTCGGCGACGCGCTCCACCACGGCATCATCCACCGCGCCATGCGCCTTGTGCCCCCACCACAGGAGCACGTCCGTTTCGGCCAGCCGCTCCGCCGGCAGCCCATGCTCGGGCTGGTCGAGCGCGGCCGTGGAGGCCTCGATGTTGGGGTCCTGCCGAAGCGCTGTCGCGATCGTCTCGTGGATACCATCCGGATAGATCTTCCGGACGGTTTCGTTCTCGCGTTCGTGGATGAACTCGTTCCAAACGACGGCGCGAATGGGCATGGTTGGTCCTCCCTCGATGCTTGGCCGACTTCCTATCGACGGATCATCTGGAGAGAAGGAAGGCGAAGGGAAGATTGCCCGGCAATTCACTGACGAGAAGACGATCGTCGAGCGAGATCGTGCCGTTGTCGAGAACGTCGCGCCATTCCCGGCCGATCAGGTCGCCGGACAAGACGATGGCCGTGTCCTTCCAGCATCCCTCGCCCGGCATGATGTTTCCGCAATCCTCGAGGAGGCGGTAGGTCATGCGCGGCGCAACCGCGATCGCCGCCTCGTCCTCGTTGAGACGGGCGAAGGCGATGATGTGATCGGCGAGCGCCCCTTCGACCTTCAGCGGGATATATCGGCCGTGGGTGAAGAGTTCCGGCGCGGCTTGGCGGGCCTTCAGGCCGGCCGCCGTGATCTTCGCCTTGATTCGCCCGTCGCGCCAGTTCTTCAGCGCATCCGGCATCGCCATTGCCTCGTCCATCGCCTTGACGCGGGCGGGGAAGTCGATGGAACGGCGATTGTCGGGGTCGACCAGCGACAGGTCGTAGAACTCCGTGCCCTGGTAGATGTCGGGCACGCCGGGGGCGGCGAGCTTGACGATGACCTGGGACAGCGAGTTCAGCGCGCCCGCCGCGACGAAGGGCTGAACCTCGTCCCAGAACTTCTTGAGGAAGTCGCCCTTCGGATCGAGCGCGGCGGACACGAAGCCGCGCAGGGCGTCCTCGTAGCCTTCCGCCGGCGCGGTCCAGCTCGTGAAGCGCTTGGCCTCGCGCACCGCCTTTTCCATGAAGGCGATGAGGCGCTTCTCGATGCTTGTCGCAAGCTCCTTGTCGCTCGGGTCGAAATCGGCCGGCAGCACACCGAGAAGGCTTTGATAGAAGCCCCATTCGGTGGCGGGATCGGGGGAAACGAGAAGCGGCGCGACGTCCTTGCGGAAGGGCGACAGGGTTTCGGCGGCGGCCGCGACGATGCCTTCCCAGCGCTCCGGGTCCTCGCTCAGGGTGTAGAGACGCGCCCGCGCATCCTCACCGCGCTTGGTATCGTGGGTGGAGGTCGCGAGCAATCCGTCCGGCTGGTCTTCGACGCGGATCTTCATCGCCTCGTGGAAGGTGGAAAGGTCCGTGCCGTAATGGTCCGGCTCGCCGCCGACCTCGTTCAAGGCGATCAGGCGGTTGTAGCGGTAGAAGACCGTGTCCTCCACGGCCTTGGCCATCACCGCGCCCGTGGTCTGCTGGAAGCGCCGGGTGAAGTTCAAGGCGCCGGCCACGTCCTCGCCTTCGGTGAAGTCGAGCTTCAGGAGGCGGCCGATGAACTCGATCGGCTCGTCGGCCTCGACCTCGCGGCCGGACTTGGCTTGCGCCACCGCCGCGTCGATGATCGCGACATCCTTTTCCGGCACGCCGTCGACGCCGACATAGGTGCGGTAAACGGGAAGCGCGGCGGCGACCTCGATGATCGAGCGCTGGATCGTGTCGGGTCCGAGATCGCGGGTGGAAAGGCCGCGCGAAGCCACCGACAAAGCCTCGCCGGTGAGATAGGCGAGTTCGCCCGCAAGGTTCCTCGCGAAGATCGAGCGCTTCTGGCGCTTGATCATGCCGCGCAGATCCTCGACCTCGCCGAGGAAGTCGGCATAGGCCTCCGACATCTCGTCTTCCTTGGAAGCATCGACGTAAAGGCCCGACAAGGCGGTGATGAACTCGTAGCCCGTGGTTCCCTGAATCTCCCAGGAGGTGCGCAGGCGCTCCTCGCCGGTCAGGATCTTCTCCACCCAGATGCCGAGTTCGCGCCGGTTGGACTGGAAGGCCTGTTTCAGGTCGAGAAGGTAGTTCTTCGGATCGGCGACGCCATCCACATGGTCGATGCGGATGCCGTCCAGCCGGCGCTCGCGGGCGAGCTTCATGATGGTGCGGTGCGAGTCGCGGAAGACGTGGCGGATTTCCTGGCGCACGCCGATGAGGTCGGCGATCTCGAAGAAGCGGCGATAGGTCAGCTTCTCGCGCGCCGTGCGCCACCAGGCGAGGCGCCAGTTCTGCGCCTCGTGCATGGCATGGAGCGCGGTCCGGTCGGCATTGATCGCCTCCACCGCTTTCGCCAGCGCCGCCGAGAAGCCGGCATCGTCCAGATGCTCGCGCAGGCGCTCGGTCAGTTCATCCCCGTCGATCGGGGTGGACACGGCGAAGCGTCGGACGAGACGGTCCCTTTCGGGATGGTCGAGGAAGCCGAAGACATGGCCGAGGCTGCGCGGATCGATCGGCAGACCGTAGCCGCTGGCGTCGAAGCGAAGACGGGCGCGGTCCGGCTCGACGATCACCTTCAGGTCGCCGTCGCCAAGCGCGTCGCCATAGGGCTTGCCGAGAACGGGCACGAGGATCTTCTCGGCGTCCCAGGCGATGTCGAAGGTCGAGGCGTAGCGGCTTTCCCGGCCCCAGGCGAGAACGTCCTCCCACCAGCCGTTTTCGGGCGACACGCCCATATGGTTCGGCACGAAGTCGAGAATCACGCCGAGATCGGCGGCGTTCATCGCGTCCGACAAGGCCCCGAAGCCCTCGTCGCCGCCGAGATCGGCCTCGAAGCGGTTGTAATCCACGACGTCGTAGCCGTGGGTCGAGCCCGGCGAAGCGGCGAAGATGGGAGAGGCGTAGAAGTGGCTGATGCCGAGCTTCTTCAGGTAGGGCGCGAGTTCCGCGGCGGAGGCGAAGTCCGTTCCTTCGCGGAACTGGAGGCGATAGGTCGCGACGAGCGGTCTGCTCAAGGTCTTTCACTCCGCATGGCGGCGGCGGCCGATTGGAAGCCCGGATGGGAGGCGAGATCCTCCAGGGAAACGGGCAGTCGGATACGCCAGTTCGGATATTGGTCGGTGGTGCCGGGAAGGTTCGGCTGGCGTTCCGAACCGATCATGTCCTCGATCTGGATCGCGACGAGGACGCTGGACGTGCGCGCGACGAAGCGATGCACGGCATCGGCAAGGTCCTGGTCGAAGCGGTCCGGCAGCGGGTCCTCGCCGGAGGCCACGCGCTCGTAGCGCTCGGGTAGAACCGTGGCTTCCTTCAGCGCCATCACGAGCGCGCGACGGTCTCGCGCCCGCTCCGCGCGGCCCTCCGCCGAGCGCTCGGCGCTTTGCGTGCCCATCTCTTCCCGAAGCTCGATATCGGCGCCGTCCCACCAGCCCTTCAGCGTCGGCAGGTCGTGCGTCGATACGCAGGCGAGCGACAGATCGGGATAGGCGGCGGGCTCTAGGAACTCGCCGCTGCGCCGCTCGAAGTAAAGGACGCGGTAGGACAGGACGCCGGCTTCCGACATCGTGTGGCGGAAGCCCGGCGGCACGGTGCCGAGATCCTCGCCGATGACGATGCAGCCATTGTCGTTCGAAACCGCGGCGATCGTATCCACCATGCGCCCGAGCGGATAGCGCACATAGCCGCCTTCCGACGAGGGATGGCCTTCGGCGATCCACCAGAGACGGGCCAGCCCCATCGCGTGGTCGATGCGAACCGCGCCGGCATTGCGCGTCAGGGCGTCGAAGGACGCGCCGAGCGGCTGGTAGTCGCGCTTGGCGAGAGCGGCGGGCGACAAGGGCGCGAGGCCCCAGTCCTGGCCGTTGGAATTGAACATATCGGGCGGGGAGCCGACGCGGGCGCTCGCCACCGTCAGTTCCGGGTCGGCCCAGGTTTCCGCACCGTCCGGCGACACGCCGACGGCAAGGTCCAGATAAAGACCGATGCGCATGCCCGCGCCCTTGGCGCGCTTCTGCGCTTCGGCGAGTTGCGCGTCGGCGATATATTGCAACCAGAGATGGAACAGGACCTCGTCGGCCGCTTCTTCCTCGAAGGCCGTCACGGTCGCCGAGTGGCGGTCCTGCCAATCCCTTGGCCAGGAATGCCAACCGGCATGATGCCCCTCCGCCACCATCTTGGCCGAGATCGCCTCGAACAGCGCAAAGTCGTGGAGCGGGTCGCCGTTTCCGGCAACGAAACGCTCGAAGGAAGATTCGCCGCGAATCTCTTCCTTGCGGGCATCGAAGAGGCCGTGAAGCAGACGATGCTTCAACCGCGTGGCAGTCGGATAGTCCACGAGTTCGCCGCCCAGAGCTTCGAGCGCACTCTCTCCCTTGGCCTTTTCGATCGCCTCCGATCCGCCTTTCAGGCGATCGACGGCGATATAAACGGGGTTGAGGAAGCGCCGGGTCGAGGGCGAATAAGGGCCGAAGCGCCCTCCGTCCGAGAAGAACAGCGCGTGGAGCGGATTGACGCCGACAAAGGCCGCGCCCGCCTCGCCAGCCACTTCGGCGAAGCGGGCGAGATCCTCGAAATCGCCGAGACCGAGCGAGCGCTTCGAGCGCAGGGAATAAAGCTGGCAGGTCGTGCCCCAGACCTTGCGGGAGAACAGATCCTCCGGCAGGGCGCAGCACTTGTGCGGGTGATCGTCCTTCTCGTCGAAGGTCCCGCGTTCGCCGTTTTCGGGATCGACGCCGAGCACCTGGAGGAGCGAGACCTTGGCCTTGTCGGAAATGACCTTCCGGTCGCCCATTTCCGAAATATAGCCGATCTGGATGCCGTGGCTTTCGGCGAGGCTGTCGAGATCAGACATCGGCAGAGGCTCCGAGCTTGAGGCGTCCGGTCATGCGCACCACGACGGAGGTGCCGGGCAGAACGCCGTGACGAAGGCCTTCTTCGGCTTCCGGGCTGGTGGCATAGATCGTGCGCCCTTCCGTGCGCTCGGCGGGCGTCAGCCCCGCCGGCAGGTCCCAGGGCTCGTCATCGAGATTGCCGAAGAGGTGCATGGCCGCGCCGCCGCCGAGCGACCAGCACACCTCGAAGGCGCGCGAGTCGTCCGAAGCGTGGAAGGACCCGGCATTCAGCGGGATGCCGGCCAGATGCGGCACGACCTCGCGCGCCCGGATCGCCAGGATTTCCTTCACGGTGGCGTAGTGCTCGGCATAGCCGTCCTCGCTCAGGCGCTCCCAACGCAGCTTGGAATGCTCGAAGGTCGAAGCCTCGTTCGGGTCCGGCACCACGGACTTGCCCTCGCGCTCATACGCGGCGAAGCGCTTGAACTCTTCCTTGCGGCCCTTCGAGACCGCCTCTCCGAGTTCGCCATGGAAGTCGGTGAAGAAACAGAAGGGCTGCGTTTCCCCATATTCCTCGCCCATGAAGATCAACGGAAGCTGCGGCGACAGGAGAAGGATCGCCTGGAGGCAGCGCATCTGCCCCTGCGTCGTCAGCGTGGTCAGGCGGTCGCCGAAAGCCCGGTTGCCGATCTGGTCGTGGTTCTGGATGAAGTTGACGAAGGCAGTCGGCGGCAGATGGGCGGACGGATGGCCGACATGGTCCTCACGCTCGCCCGAATATTGGCCTTGATACACGAAGCCTTCCGCCAGACACCGCGCGAGCTGGCGGGCGCTGCCGGGGGAATAATCGGCGTAGTAGCCTTCATTTTCGCCGGTCGTCAGCACGTGGCAGCAATGGTGGAAGTCGTCGTTCCACTCGGCCGAAACGAGGCGCGGCGTGCCGTCCGCGTTGCGCTCGATATGCCAGGTGATGTTGCGCGCGTCTTCGGATGTCAGATGGACGTGGCGGTCGGGGAAGGTCTGGCGCACGCGCGCCGCGAGTTCGGCGATGATGTCGACTTCGCTCTTGTCCTTGATGGAGTCGATGGCGTCGAGGCGCAGCCCGTCGATCTGGAACTCGCCGATCCAGTAAAGCGCGTTGTCGATCATGAACTCGCGCACGGGGCGCTCGTCATAGGCGATGGCCGGGCCCCAGGGCGTGTGGATTTCCGGATGGAAGAACTCCGGCGCATAGGCGTTGAGATAGTTCCCGTCCGGCCCGAAATGGTTGTAGACGACGTCGAGAAACACCATCAGGCCGCGCTGATGGGCAGCGTCCACGAGGCGCTTCAGCCCATCTACCCCGCCATAGGCGCCGTGCGGGCAGTAAAGGAGCGTGCCGTCGTAGCCCCAGCCGCGCTTGCCGCCGAACTCGGCGACCGGCAGAAGCTCGATCGCCGTGATCCCGGTTTCCTTGAGATAATCGAGCTTGGCGATCACCGCGTCGAAGGTGCCCTCCGGCGTGAAGGTGCCGGTATGCAACTCGTAGAAGACGCAATCCTGCAGGGGACGCCCCTTCCAGTCGCCGGTCTTCCATTCGAAGGCGAGCGGGTCGATCAGGCGGGAAAAGGAATGGACGTCCTGAACCTGGGCCCGCGCGGCGGGGTCCGGCACGATGGCGTCCCCATCGATGCGGAAGGCGTAGGGCTCGCCGAACGAAACCTTGTCGGTGACGACCTGCCACCACCCCCCGTCCTGCCGCTGGAGGTCCAGAAACTCGGGCGCTTCCGAGCTGCCGTAGGCGAGTTCCACCCGCGATTTCGTGGGAGACCAGATGCGAAAGCGAACCCCGCCTTCAACGACATTCGGACCCCAGTCCGTTTCCCGCGCGAATTGCGATGCGCCCGATCCAATCCGCAAGCCGTTTCCATCCATGTTTTTAGCCGCCCCCGACTGAAGACAAAGGTAACAAGAAGGCGGCCGGCGCGCCTCCAAGTATCGGGACGAGCGCATGGCATGTCCGGGTCGTGGCGCGATGCCACCCGTTCATGCCAGACCGTCCCCGGCTGCAATCTAAGGCGTGCGCGCCGGGTTCCAGCGCGACACGCCGCCTTTTTGCTACGACGCGACGAGACAACGCGTCGCCGACGCTCAGGCGGCGAGCTTCGCCTGCTCGCGAACCGCTTCCTCCACCGCCTCGCGCCCGCGGCCGATCCGGCCATGGACGAGATCGTGGATGAAGCCGAGCTTGGCGACCACGGCCGGCGACAGGACGAAGGGATAAAGGTCCTGATGCCCCATGGCGCGGTTGAAGGAGTTGAGCGCCGCCGACAAAGCCAGCCACGCCTCCATGATCTCCTCGATCGTGGTCTCCTTGCCGAAGACCTTGAAGTCGAGATTGGTGGAAAGGATGCCCTCCCGGTCGGCCTTCGGATGAACGGCGATGCCGTAGGAACCGCCGACTTCCAGCGTGTCCACGATGTGGAGGTAGTGCGCCCAGGTTTCGGCGAAGTCTTCCCAGGCATGGGATGCGGCATAGGAGGACACGTATTCCTCCTGCCAGTTGGGCTTCGGTCCATTGGCGTAATGCGTTTGGAGTGCCTGCCCGTAGTCGAGCGTGTCGTCGCCGAAGATCGCGCGGCACTCCTCGAGCGCGCCGCCGTCGCGCACCAGAAGGTCCCAGTACCAATGGCCGATCTCGTGGCGGAAATGCCCGAGCAGCGTGCGATAGGGCTCGCCCATGGCGGAGCGGCGCTTTTCGCGCTCGGCGTCGTCGGCTTCGGCCAGAGCGATGGTGATGATGCCCTCGTCATGGCCCGTCATGACGTTCTGCCCGCCCTCGTCCGACAGGAACTGGAAGCCGAGCCCTTCCTTGTGCTCGGCGCGGGTGACGAGCGGCAGGTCGAGCCGCAGAAGCGTATAGAACAGCCGCTGCTTGGCCAGTTCCATCTTCTGCCAGAGCGGCAGGTTGTCGGGATTGTCGAGGTTGGGGATGGTCATGTTGAAACGTGAGGCAAGGCTCAACGTGTCCGGGCTGTCGGAAGGCAGCACCCAGTTGCAAACGCCATGCGCATAGTTGGCGTCGTATTTCCAACCCTTGCCGTCGCTGCCCTGCCCGACCGACACCCAGAAGCCATCCTCGGCCGGCTCCAAGGCAAGGATGCGGTTGGATGCGGGCTCGTAGCCGAGCGCATGGTTGCAGCGCTCGCAGACCACATTGGAAAAGAAAACGACCTGTTGGCAGGACGGGCAAGAAAAGAGCTTCATTGCGAACCCTACGGGCGAGCTGAAAAACGAAAGGCCACCCGTGCGCCACGCTCAAGCGGCATCCATGGGTAGCATGCGGGGGCTTAATGGCGGGATCGCCGGCCGGTTCCCGACTAAGGGGCGTCAGTGAGCATCTTTTCGCACGTGCGTAATGGGATTCGATACCGGGAAACGCTTGCGGCGCGGGCGCAAGACCTTATGGTCGCAGGTTGAGTTCACTCAGCCGGTTGCTCGATGTCGATTCTCGCCGCACTGCATCACGTCACGCATTATCGCTACGACAGGCCGGTGCGCCTCGGCCCCCAGACGATCCGCCTGCGCCCCGCGCCCCATTCGCGCACCAAGGTGCCGTCCTATTCGCTGAAGGTTCGGCCCGAGAAGCATTTCGTGAACTGGCAGCAGGATGCCTTCGGCAACTGGCTCGCCCGCTTCGTGTTTCCCGACCCGGCCACCGAGTTCCGCATCGAAGTCGACCTTCTGGCCGACATGACGGTCTACAATCCGTTCGACTTCTTTGTGGAGGAATATGCGGAAGAATGGCCCTTCGCCTACGAGGAAGCGCTGGCGGTCGATTTGGCATCCTATCTCGTGCCCGAGCCCATGGGCGAAAAGGCGGAAGCCTTCCTCGCCACCGTGCCGCGCGAGAAGGAGCGCGTGGTGGATTTTCTCGTCGGTCTCAACCAGCGCTTGTCGCACGAGATTCGCTATCTCATCCGCATGGAGCCCGGCGTCCAGACCCCGGACGAGACTCTCGCCCTCGCCTCCGGCTCCTGCCGCGACACGTCCTGGCTTCTCGTCAACCTCCTGCGGCGCTTAGGGCTCGCCGCCCGCTTCGTGTCCGGCTACCTGATCCAGTTGAAGCCCGACATCGTGGCGCTGGACGGCCCGGCCGGCACGGATCACGACTTCACCGATCTTCACGCCTGGGCCGAGGTCTATCTGCCGGGCGCCGGTTGGATCGGCTTCGACCCGACCTCCGGCCTGATGACCGGCGAAAGCCACGTTCCGCTCGCCGCCGCGCCCCATTACCGCTCCGCCGCGCCGATCACCGGCGGCGTCGACTTCGCCGAAGTCCAGTTCGACTTCGACATGAGCGTGACGCGCGTTTCCGAGCGCCCGCGCGTGTCCTATCCCTTCTCGGAGGAAAGCTGGCAGGCGCTCGACGCTTTGGGCCGCGAAGTCGATGCCGAGTTGCAGGCGAACGACGTGCGCCTCACCATGGGGGGCGAACCGACATTCGTGTCGATCGACGATTTCGAGGCAGCCGAATGGAACGCCGATGCGACCGGCCCCGCCAAGCGGGCGCTGGCCGACGACCTCATCCGGCGTTTGGCGCAGCGCTTCGCGCCGGGCGGCTTCCTTCATTACGGCCAGGGCAAATGGTATCCGGGCGAAACCCTGCCGCGCTGGACCTTTTCGCTCTACTGGCGGCGCGACGGCGAGCCGATCTGGCGCGGCACCGATCTCGTCGGGCGCGAGAAGTCGTCCCGTGAAACCACGGACGCCGAGGCCGAGCGGCTGACGGTGCGGCTTGCCGACACGCTCGGCCTCGATGCCGGCAACGTCATCCCCGCCTTCGAGGACGCCGCTTATTGGATCGCCCGCGAAGCGCAACTGCCCGTGAACGTCGATCCCGCCGATTCCAAGATCGCGGACCGCGAGGAACGGGCCCGCATCGCCGCAGTGTTCGATCGCGGCCTCGACCGGCCAACCGGCTTCGTTCTGCCCGTCCAGGCATGGCAGGCGCGCTCAGCCAAGGTCCAATGGATTTCGGAGCGCTGGCGCACGCGCCGCAAGCGCTTGTTCCTGACGCCGGGCGACTCGGCGCTCGGCTACCGCCTGCCGCTCGCCTCGCTGCCCCATCTGCCTGAAAGCGCCCATCCCTTCACCCATCCGCAGGACCCAACGCAGGAGCTTGCCGCCCTTCCCCCGACCGGCCGTGTCGCCGCGCCGGCCGGCACCGACGCCGCGCGCCTCGTGCGCCAGGATGGCGAGCCGATGCAGCCCGTGCCCTCGCCGGCGGGAGCGTCCTCGTCTTCCCTGCCCGACCAGACGGAAATCGACGGCCATGTGCGCACCGCCATCGCGGTGGAGCCGCGCGACGGCAGGCTCTGCGTCTTCATGCCGCCACTCGAATCCGCCGAGGCCTATCTCGATCTTCTGTCGGCCGTGGAAGACATCGCGCGCGACGAGGACCTGCCGATCCTGATCGAGGGCTATCCGCCCCCGGTCGATCCGCGCCTCAACGTCATCCGCGTCGCGCCCGATCCCGGCGTCATCGAGGTGAACGTGCATCCGGCGGCGAGCTGGGACGAGGCGGTTGCGATCACCACGGCGGTCTATGAGGAAGCGCGCCAGTCGCGACTCGGGGCCGACAAGTTCATGATCGACGGCAAGCATGTCGGCACCGGCGGCGGCAACCACGTGGTGGTCGGCGGCGCGCATCCGATGGACTCGCCGTTCCTGCGCCGGCCGGACCTCCTGAAGTCGCTGGTGCTCCATTGGCAGCGCCATCCTTCGCTCAGCTACCTCTTTTCCGGCCTCTTCATCGGCCCGACGAGCCAGGCGCCGCGCGTCGACGAGGCCCGCCACGACGCGCTCTACGAGTTGGAAATCGCGATGGCGCAGGTGCCGCCCTTCGCCGATTCCAGTTCCGTGCCGCCCTGGCTGGTGGATCGCCTGTTCCGCAACCTCCTCGTGGACGTTACCGGCAACACGCACCGGTCCGAGATCTGCATCGACAAGCTTTATTCCCCGGACGGTCCGACCGGGCGTCTCGGCCTCGTGGAGTTCCGCGGCTTCGAGATGCCGCCGGATGCGCGCATGAGTCTGGCCCAGCAGCTTCTGATCCGCGCCCTGATCGCCAGATTCTGGAAGGAGCCGCAGGAGGGCGGCTTCGCGCGCTGGGGCACGCAGCTCGCCGACCGCTTCACCCTGCCGGCTTTCGTGTGGGCCGATTTCGAGGACGTGCTCGCCGATCTCGGTCGCGCCGGCTACCCCTTGCGGGCCGAATGGTTCGAGGCGCAGGCCGAGTTCCGCTTCCCGTTCTGCGGCCGGATCGAGCGCGAAGGCGTCTCGCTGGAACTGCGTCAGGCGCTGGAGCCGTGGCACGTGATGGGCGAAACGGGCGCGATCGGCGGCACTGTGCGCTTCGTCGATTCCTCCGTCGAGCGGCTTCAGGTGAAGCTCTCGAACTTCGATCCTTCGCGCCACGTCGTCACCTGCAACGGGCGCGAGGTGCCCTTGGCCGCCGGGCCGAACAACGGCGACGGCATCGCCGGGGTCCGCTTCAAGGCTTGGCAGCCGGCGTCCGGCCTTCACCCGACGATCCCCGTTCATGCGCCGCTGACCTTCGACATCTTCGATCGCTGGTCGCGCCGCTCGCTCGGCGGCTGCCGCTACCATGTCGCCCATCCCGGCGGGCGCAACTACGACACCTATCCGGTGAACGCCTACGAGGCCGAAGCGCGCCGCCTCGCCCGCTTCGAGCCCATCGGCCATACGCCCGGCGCCTTCGAGCCGGTGCGCGAAGTGCCCCATCCCGCCTTTCCGACGGTGCTCGACCTGCGGCGTCCGCCGGGCGCGGCGCGCTGATGGCGGCAAAGGCCAGCGACCTTCTCCAGCATTACCGGCCGGGCGAAGCGCATGACGAGATGATGGGGCCGGACAGGAAACCGCGCCCCCATTATCGCCCGCTGATCGAAGCCTTGTCGGCGATGACAGGGGAAGAGCGGACGCGGCGCGCCGACACGGCCCGGCAATATTTACGCGAGGCGGGCGTCTTCTACCGTGTCCAGGGGGGCGCGGGCGGCCCGGAGGAAGGCGAGCGCACATGGCCGCTCGCCTTTCCGCCTCTTCTTCTGGAACGGCGCGAATGGGAGGCCCTGGAAGCGGGCCTGCGGCAAAGAGCACGTTTTCTCGAACTCCTTCTCGCCGATCTCTACGGCGAGCGCTCGGTGATCGCCGAAGGTCTCCTGCCGAGCGCGCTTCTCGGCCGCAATCCCGAGTTCCTCCATCCCCTCAGCGAGCAAGGGCGAACGGGCGAGCCGCTGATCCATTTCATCGCGGTGGATCTGGCGCGCGGGGCCGATGGCCGGTGGCGCGTTCTCGGCGACCGCGCACAGGCCCCCTCCGGCGCGGGCTTTGCGCTGGAAAACCGGGTCGCGACCGCACGCGCCTTTCCCGAACTCAACGCCGCCATGCGGGTGGAGCGCCTTGCCGGCTTCTTCGTCCGGTTCCGCGAGCAGCTTCTCGCCATGAACCGAAGCGGCGGCGGGCGCATCGGCGTTCTGACGCCCGGTCCGTTGAACGAGACCTATTTCGAGCACGCCTATCTCGCACGCTATCTCGGCCTCCAGCTTCTGGAGGGCGGCGATCTGGCGGTGCGGGGAAGTCGTCTGTTCGTGCGCACCGTCGAGGGTCTGGCACCGATGAGCGTCCTTTGGCGGCGCCTCGACGGCGACTTCGCCGACCCGATCGAACTCTTCGGCGGCTCGCGCATCGGCACGCCGGGGCTTGTTTCGGCGGTTCGCGCCGGCCATCTGCGCATGGTCAACGCGCTCGGCTCCGGGCTTCTGGAAAGCCCCGGCTTATTCGCCTTTCAACAAGCGCTCGCGACCCGCCTTATTGGCGAGGAGCTTGCCCTCGAAACGTCGCGGACATGGTGGTGCGGCAGGGCAAAGGACCGTGCCTTCGTGTCGGCGAACCGGGAGCGCCTCGCTGTTCTTCCCGCCTTTCCGCCGCGCTTCGGCACCCTCTCGCCGGGCGGCAACGACCTTTTCGCGGCGATGGACGCGGATGGCGAGGCTTTCGTCGGCCAGGAGATACCTGCCCTTTCAACCGCGCCGGTTCTCATCAACGACCGGTTGGAGCCCCGCGCCTTCGTCCTTCGCGTTTTTCTGGCCCGCGACGGCGAGGATTGGCATGTCATGCCGGGCGGTTTCGCCCGGATCGCGAGCGAAGGCGGGGCGCGGTCCGTTTCGCTGCAAAGCGGCGGCTTTTCCGCCGATGTCTGGATCGCCACTGAGAGCGAGGTCGCGCCGGTTTCGCTGATCGCGCCGACATCGCAGCGCTTCCTGCGCCGCGTTCCCGGCACCTTGCCCTCGCGCGCCGCCGACAATCTCTTTTGGCTCGGGCGCTATGTCGAGCGCGTCGAGGTCGCCGCGCGGCTTCTTCGGCTCCACGCCCTGCGGCTAGCCGAGGGCGCGCGGGACGACAGCTTGGCATTGCGGCTCGAAGCGGCGCTGCGGCGCTGCGGCGTCGATCCGAACGAAGGGGCGCGGCGCGATCTCGCCCATCTGGCGTCCTCGGCCTTCCACACCGCATCGCGCATCCGCGACCGCTTCTCGCCGGACGGCTGGCGGGTCCTCGGCGAAGTCGTGGAACTCCTGAGCGATCCCGAGGACGGCGACCGGGTGCGCCTGACGAGCGCTCTTCTCACGCGGCTTTCGAGCTTCGCCGGTCTCGTCGGCGAGAATATGTACCAGTTCACGGGCTGGCGCTTCCTGCGCTGCGGTCGCTTTCTGGAACGCGGCCTGACGACCGCTTTCGTCGGCTCCGCCCTGGTCGGAGACGATCTGCCGGAAGGCGCGCTGGAAGCCCTTCTCGATTTCACCGACAGCCGCGTGACCTATCGCCGGCGCCATTCCGTCGCCCCCTCGCGCGAGACCGTCTTGGACCTCGCCGTGCTCGACCCGTTGAACCCGCGCTCGGTGGCGTTTCAGGTGAACGGCCTTGGCGACACGCTCGCCGGCCTGCCCGGCATGCGCGCCGGCGAAACGCCCGGCCAGATGTCGCGGCGGGCCAAGCGCCTTCAGGTGCGGCTCGCGACAGGCGTTCCCGGCGAAGTCGACGCCGCCTTCCTCACCCGCATTGTCGGCGATTTCACCGCTCTCTCGGATCTTCTGACGGAGCGCTATTTCGCCGGGGCCGAGGACGAGACCGACGAGCGGGCGGAAGGCGAATGACTGGGAAGGCCATGCTCTACGACGTGCGCCTCCAGATCGCCGCCGATTATCCGGTCGGCGTGAAGGAAGCGCGCCATATGCTGCGGATGCGGCTGCGCGCGTCGCGCGACCAGGACGTCCTGCGCCAGGATCTCACCGTTTCTCCCAAGCCCGACGAAACGCATCGCGCCGCCGACTTCTTCGGCAATCATTGCGACCACATCGCCATTCTCCACCGGCATGACACGCTGGAAGCCGATCTTTCCGCGCGCATCCGCGTGTCGCGGCAGATTCCCGACCTGTCGGGGTCGCCGTCGCGGGAAGCGGTTGCTGCCTCGGCCCTTGGCTACCGCGATACGGGCGGCTCCTCGCCGATCCATTTCCGGGGTGCTTCGCGCCTTATCGTTCCAAGCGCTGCCAGCAGGGCCTTCGCCCGCGATTTCGCGAGCCTGAACGATGCTGCCGGGCTCGCCCTCAACATGACGAAGGCGATCTTTGAGGGCTTCACCTACGCCTCCGGCGAAACCGGCATCGATACGCCGGTGGACGAGGTGCTGCGAAGCCGGCGCGGCGTTTGCCAGGACTTCGCCCATCTGATGATCCTCGCGCTGCGCGGCCTCGGCCTGCCGGCCGCCTATGTTTCCGGTTTCCTTCGCACCGATCCGCCGCCGGGCCGACCGCGACTTGCGGGTGCCGACGCCATGCATGCATGGGTCGCGGTCTGGCTCGGCGAGGCTCTCGGCTGGGTCCAGTTCGATCCGACCAACGGCGTCGCGGCCGGCAACGACCATCTCGTCGCGGCCTTCGGGCGCGACTATGCCGATGTGGCGCCGATGGGCGGCGTGGTGACGACTTCGGGCGGCCAGGCGGCGCGCCACGCGGTGGATGTGGTTCCGGTCGCGGAAGAAGCCGCGCATCGCGCCACTCTGCCGTAAAGGAGGAAGGCACCGCCCCGTTAGCGTTTCGTTGACAACGTCTCGAAGTCACCGGCGTCGGCAACTCTATGGCGAGAATTTTCCGCGAAGGCTGAGGTTGCGGAGATCGGTTCGGCGATGCACATCGACGTCATCACACTTTTCTACATGACCTGCGGCGTTTCCTTCGTCGCGGCGCTCCATACCCTTTGGGAGCGCCGGCTGAAGGGCTCGAACGGGTCGGAATTCCTCTGGTGGGCCTCGGGCTACGCGGTGATCGGCCTCGGCTGCTTCCTGCGTATCCAACCGCTGCCGTCTGCCGTCTCGTTGGCGCTGGCCAATCTCGGCGTGATGCTCGGTTATGCCTTCATCTTCATCGGCATCGCCCGCTTCATGGCGGTCAAGCTGCCGAACTGGTGCGGACCGCTCCTCGCCGCGAGCCTCGTGATCTGGCTCGGATGGATATGGAAGGCGGACATCGACATTCGCACAGCCTATGGTTCCATCATTGTGGCCGCGCTGTCGCTTGGAGCCGCATCTCTGTTGCGCGAGCGCCCCGGACAGCCTCCCTATCCCTCGCAACAGCTCGCCAAGACGCTTTTCGCCATCCATGGATCGATCTATGCCTTCCGCGCCCTGGCCGTGGTTCTCGGCAGCTCGACGCTCGCGCAGTTCAACGGCGTCGTCATGATCGCGATCATGGTGGAAGGTCTTCTTTGGGCCGCCACCGGCCCGGCCGCGCTTCTGACCCTCGTGCGAGAGCGCAGCGAGCACCGCTTGTTTTCCGCGTCCGAGACCGACTTCCTGACGGGGCTCGACAATCGCCGCGCTTTCTCCCGCCGGGGCCAGAGCCTTCTCGATGACACGGCCGAGCGCGGCGCCTGCTGCAACCTTCTCGTGTTCGACCTCGATCACTTCAAGTCGATCAACGACCGGAACGGGCATCAAACGGGCGACGAAGTGCTGAAGATCTTCGCGCGCATCCTCCAGTCGGAAGCGCAGCCGCAGGACATCGTCGCGCGGCTCGGAGGCGAGGAGTTCGCGCTGCTTCTGGCCGGCGACCAAACCCGGCGGCCCGAAACGGTGGCCGCCGCCGTATCGACGAGATTACGGGAAGCGACACTGGCTTTTCCGGGCTTCGCCGAGCCTGTGACGGTCAGCGCCGGGCTCGCAAGTTCCGGCGACTGCGATGTCGGCCTCGACCGTCTCGTGGCGCTTGCCGATGCCGCGCTTTATCGCGCCAAGTTCAATGGCCGAAACCGGCTCGAACGCGCCGAGCCGGTTTGCGGCGCTCCGGTCACATCAGGACTGCGGCCGGCAGTGGCGTGACGGCTGCGGTGGGTTTCTCTTCGGCCACGAGAACCACGGTAGCGAGCGGCGGGAGCGTGAGCGAGACCGACCATTCCCGTCCGTTGGCAGAGACGTCTTCGGCCTCCGCGCCGCCCATATTGCCGACATTGGACCCGGCATAGATCTCTGCATCCGTGTTCAGCCGTTCCGCCCAGAATCCCTCGTGCGGCACGCCGACGCGATAGTTCTCGCGCACCAACGGCGTGAAGTTGCAGACCACCACGACCGACCGACCGTCCCTGTCTTTCCGCAGATAGGACAGAACGGTCTGCTCGGCGTTCTGCGTGTCGATCCATTCGAAGCCGGCCGGGTCGCAATCGAGCTGATGCAGCGCCGGGATCTCGCGATACATCGTGTTGAGGTCGCGGATCAGCCGCTGAACGCCCCGGTGTTCGGGATATTCGAGAAGGTGCCAGTCGAGCGACTGGTCGTGGTTCCATTCGGCCGACTGCCCGAACTCGCCGCCCATGAACAGAAGCTTCTTGCCGGGATGGGTCCACATGAAGGCGTAGTAGGCGCGAAGGTTGGCGAACTTCTGCCAGTGGTCGCCCGGCATCTTGTTGAGGATCGAGCCCTTGCCGTAGACGACCTCGTCGTGGCTGAGCGGCAGAATGAAGTTCTCCGAATAGGCATAGACCATGCCGAAGGTCATGTGGTGCAGGTGGTAGCGCCGGTTGATCGGGTCTTCTTGCATGAAATGCAGCGTGTCGTGCATCCAGCCCATGTTCCATTTGAAATGGAAGCCGAGGCCGCCGGCATAGGTCGGGCGCGACACGTTCGGGAAGGAAGTCGATTCCTCCGCATGGGTCGAAGCCGCCGGATACAGCCCGCCGACCCGTTCGTTGGTTTCCTTCAGGAAGGCGATGGCTTCCAGGTTTTCGCGCCCGCCGAAGATGTTCGGCTCCCATTCGCCGTGTTTGCGCGAATAATCGAGGTAGAGCATGGAGGCGACCGCATCGACGCGCAGGGCATCGATATGGAAGCGGTCGAGCCAGTAAAGCGCGTTGGAGAACAGGAAGTTGCGGATCTCGGTGCGACCGTAGTCGTAGATCAGCGTGTTCCAGTCCTGATGGAAGCCGCGGCGCGGGTCCGGGTGCTCGTAAAGGGCCGTGCCGTCGAAACGCGCAAGGCCGTGGACGTCGGTCGGGAAGTGGCCGGGCACCCAGTCCACGATGACGCCGATGCCTTCTTGATGCAGCGCATCCACCAGCCGCGCGAAGCCTTCCGGCGTGCCGTAGCGCGAGGACGGCGCGAAAAGGCCGATCGGCTGGTAGCCCCAGGACCCGTAGAAGGGATGCTCGGAAACGGGCAGGAACTCGACATGGGTAAAGCCCATGTCCTTGATATAGGGCACGAGTTGGCCGGCGATCTGGTCGTAGTCCAGCATGGCGTTCCAGTCGCCGCGCCGCCAGGAACCCAGATGCACCTCGTAGATGGAAACGGGCTTGCCGGCGTCCTGCCAGTCCGGCCCTTGCGCGCGGAACTCGTCGTCCTTCCAGTCATGCTCGACGAGGCCGGAGACGATGGAAGCCGTGGAGGGCGCCTGCTCATGAAAGAAGCCGACCGGGTCCTGCTTCGTCGGCTGCATGTCGCCGCGAATGCCGATCACCTCGAACTTGTAGACCTCGCCCTTGGCGATGCCGGGGATGAAGATTTCCCATGCGCCGCAATCGTGGCGGAAGCGCATCACGTGGCGCCGGCCGTCCCAACCGTTGAAATGGCCGACCACGGACACGCGTTGGGCGTCGGGCGCGAGCACCACGAACTTGACGCCCTTCACCCCTTCCATCTCGAAGGGATGAGCGCCGAAGGCCTCGTAAAGACGGTTATGGACGCCCTGCGACAGATAGTAGGCGTCGTGGGCACCGAGAATCTGGCCGAAGCGGTAGACGTCCTCCTCTTCCCAATCCACGCCCTTGTGGTGGTAGCGCAAACGGTAGGCGTCACCTTGGGCAAGGCCCGGCACGAAGCCCGAATGCAGGTCTCCGTGCCCGATCGCTTCCAGCCGCGCCAGAACCTTGCCGGAAGCATCGATCACGTCGGCCGACTCCGCCCCCGGCCGGAAGGCGCGCACGATCATGCCCCCTTCCGCCGCGTGTGGACCCAGCACCGCGAAGGGATCGTATTGCCGGCCGTGCTCCAGAGCCCAGACGGCCTCGTCGCCGGGATGGTGATGAACCGTCGTCTGGATCTCGCTCATGCAAGGACCTGTCGTTTTTCGAGAAGGGCCGTGATGCCGCGCAGCGGGATCGACAGCCAGGTCGGGCGGTTGGCCGCCTCGTAGCGCAGTTCGTAGAAGGCCTTCTGGAGAAGGAAGAGGTCGAGAAGACGCGAAGCGCCCTCCTCCGAAAGGTCGATGCCCGACGCTTCGCTCCAGGCAGCAAGGAAGGAGCGGGTGATCTCGTCACGCCAGCCGACGGTGACATCGCGCAGGCGCGCCAGCGCTTCCTCGCCCATCGGCCCCACCATGTCGAGCGCGGCGAAGGCGGCATAGTCGAAGGAGCGCAGCATGCCGGCGACGTCGCGCAGCGGCGAGGTCTTGGCGCGGCGCTCGTCCAGGCTCGCGCCCGGCTCGCCCTCGAAATCGAGGATATAGATGTCGTTCTTGGCGACGAGCAACTGCCCGAGATGATAGTCGCCGTGTATGCGCGTCGCCGGCGACGAAACCGACAGTTTGGCGAAGGTGTCGAAGAAGGCGTCGATCCCGGCTTCGGCTTTGATCAGCCTGTCGATATCGGCGCCAACAGTTTCCGGCACGTTGGAGCGAACACGGGAAAGAACGGTGAGTGCTTCCTTCGCCTCATGCCGCGCGCCCGCGACGAAGCGCTCGATCATGGCGGCGTCGATGGGTTCCGGGTCGAAGGCCGCATCGCCCGTCTTCGTCGCCAGAGCCGCATGCATCTCGCCGGTGCGCCGGCCGACGATCGGCCCTGCGTCGAGGCGGGTGACGAGCGGGGCTCTCCCCTCGAACTCCACCGCATCGCCAGCCTCCTCATCGAGAGGCGGCGTCGCATAGGCGTTTTCGCGCAGGTACTTGGACAAGCCTTCGGTCATGACGGTCCAGGCATCGCCCTGGTTCTCAACGCGCTCGAAGAGAGCGCCGACCGCCGCTTCGCTGCCATCGGCCCGCTTCAGCACCATGGAAGACAGAAGCGCGGGCGCGGCCTTGAACTGCGTCTTTTCGGTCAGGAAACGGGTGACTTCCAGTTCCGGCTGCTTGCCGTCGCGCAGGCGTCGATAAAGCTTCAGGATCGCGACCGGTCCGACGAGGATCGACGTATTGGACTGCTCGCCCGAGATCGGCGAGATCTGTTCCGGCTCCACCAGTTCGGCGCTCGCCAGAAGCTCGGCCGCCGCCGTCGACGCCTCCACCTGAAGCGTTCCCGTCTCGTTGAGAACGATCTCGCCGCTCTTGCTCATCAAGGCGACCAGCATCTTCACATGCGAGGGGTCGCGCGCGCCGTCGATGATGACGCCGACCATCGGGCCCTGGCGGATCTTCATCAGCGTATAGGGCAGCGTCGGGCTGTCGCGATGGAGATAGTCCTCGCCCCATTTCGCGCTGAGCGGCAGGAAGTAGCGTTGCTCGCCGTCCACCGTCTCGATGGAGACCTCGTTCAGGGCATGGCCGCGCGAACCGCCGGGGGCGGTGCCGAGCACGGTGAGCGTGGTCGCGCCCGCCTTGCCGCTCTTGGCGCCGAACCAGCGCTGGCCGGCGATGAAGTTCGACATCACGCCTTCCACCTCGCGGCGGTTGCGCTCATCCAGCGTCGTCTTCAGGTCGCCGCGCACCACGATCGTGGTGAAATCGGGCAAGGGCTGCGGCTCCTGGCTGCGCTGGATCGACACGTCGATGCCCGAGATATCGAACCAGAAGAAGCCGAAGGCCGGCAGGGTCAGGACATAGGAGCCCTGGCCGATGGTGGGGAAGCGCGACATGCCGAGCATCTCGATCGGCTGCACGCCGGCAAAGGCGGAAAGATCGAGTTCCACGGCCTGCGCGGTGGAAGAGAGATTGGCCACGCACAGGATGCGCTCGTTCGCGTATTCGCGCAGATAGGCCAGAACCTTGCGGTTCGACGGGTAGATGAAGGAGATCGTGCCGCGCCCGAAGGCCTCGCGCGTGCGCCGAACCTGCACGATGCGGCGGCTCCAGTTGAGAAGGCTCGCCGGATTGTTGGACTGGGCTTCCACGTTGATCGACTGGAAGCCGTACATGGCGTCTTGGATCGGCGGCAGATAAAGGCGCTGCGGGTCGGCTCGGCTGAAGCCGCCATTGCGGTCGGCCGACCATTGCATGGGCGTCCTGACGCCGTCGCGGTCGCCGAGATAATAGTTGTCTCCCATGCCGATCTCGTCGCCGTAGTAAAGCGTCGGCGTGCCGGGCATGGACATCAGAAGCGCGTTCAGAAGCTCGATCTTGCGCCGGTCGTTGCCCATCAGCGGGGCGAGGCGGCGGCGGATGCCGAGATTGATGCGGGCGCGCGTATCCACCGCATAGGTGGTCCAGAGATAGTCACGCTCTTCGGCCGTCACCATTTCGAGCGTCAACTCGTCATGGTTGCGCAGGAAGATCGCCCATTGGCAGTTGGCCGGAATTTCCGGCGTTTGCCGCATGATGTCGGTGATCGGGTGCCGGTCCTCCTGCGCCAGGGCCATGTACATGCGCGGCATCAGGGGGAAATGGAACGCCATGTGGCATTCGTCGCCGTCGCCGAAATAGGGGCGCGTGTCTTCCGGCCATTGATTGGCCTCGGCGAGCAGCATCCGGTCGGGATAATGGGCGTCGAGATCGGCGCGGATGGCCTTCAGGACGTCGTGCGTCTCGGGCAGGTTCTCGTTGTTGGTGCCTTCGCGCTCCACGAGATAGGGGATCGCGTCGAGGCGCAAACCGTCCACGCCCTTGTCGAGCCAGAAGTGCATGACGTCGAGCACTTCCTTCATCACCGCTGGATTGTCGAAGTTAAGGTCCGGCTGGTGCGAGAAGAAGCGGTGCCAGAAATACTGGCCCGCGACCGGATCATAGGTCCAGTTGGAAGTTTCGGTGTCGGTGAAGATGATGCGGGTGAGGTCGTAACCCTTGTCGTCGTCGGCCCAGACATAGAAGTCGCGCTCGGGCGAGCCCTTCGGGGCTTTCCGCGCGGCCTGGAACCAGGGATGCTGGTCCGAGGTGTGGTTGATGACGAGTTCGGTGATGACGCGAAGGCCCCTCTTGTGGGCCTCGTCCACGAAGCGCTCGAAATCCTCCATCGTGCCGTAGGACGGGTTCACCGAGCGGTAGTCGCCGATGTCGTAACCGTCGTCCCTCAGCGGCGAGGGGTAGAAGGGCAGAAGCCAGATCGCGGTGACGCCGAGTTGCTGGATATAATCCAGATGCGACAGGAGCCCTGCAAAGTCGCCGATCCCGTCGCCGTTGGAATCGGCGAAGGTCTTGACGTGAAGCTGGTAGATGATCGCGTCCTTGTACCAGTCGTCCGCCTTCGGGTCCGGTCCGGCAATGGGATCGCTCGCGGTCAGGATAACATGCTCGTTCATCGGTAAACCCGTTCGGTCCGTTCAGATGACAGCGCCCGGACCGGCAAATCGCGCGTCACGAATGGGGGTGGAAAGGGCGGGGATGAGTGTTTCGTTCCCGCCTCACGAAGTTCGAAGGCCTTCAGGGCGTGATCCTGAACACGGCATAGGGCCGCTCCAGCGGGTTCAGCCACCAATGCTGGATCTTGCCGTGCCAGCGGAAGCTCTGCCCGGTCGCCAAAGCCTCCACCTTCACCGAACCGTTGTCCGGCAGCCCAAGCTCCCAAAGCGGCACCTCGAAATGCCCGCCCTGCGGATCGAAGGGGTTGAGAGAAACGATGAACAGAAGATAGCTCGACCGGTCCGGCGTCCTCTTCGCGTAGTAAAGGACGTTGTCGTTCCAGAATTTGAAGAAGGCGAGCGAGGTGAAGGACTTCATCGCCGCGTTCTCGTTGCGGACGCGATTGAAGAAGGCGATGTCCTCGCGGATATTACCCTCGCGCTTCCAGTCGAAAGCGCGGATCTCGTACTTTTCGGAGTCGAGATATTCCTCCTTGCCCTTCACGGGCTTGTATTCGCAAAGCTCGAAGCCGGAATAAACGCCGTAGTTGCCGCCGAGCGTCGCGGCGAGTGCAAGCCGGATGCGGAAGCCCGGCCGCCCGCTCGTCTGAAGGAAGACGGGGTTGATGTCCGGCGTGTTGACGAAGAAGTTCGGCCGCATGTAGTCGGCGCATTCCTCCGTCGTCAGTTCTTCCAGATATTCCGTCAGTTCCGCCTTGGAATTGCGCCACGTGAAATAGGAATAGGACTGGTTGTAGCCGACCTTGGCGAGGCGCTTCATCATCTTCGGGCGCGTGAAGGCTTCGGCCAGGAAGATCGCACCCGGCTCCACCTTCCGCACTTCCTCGATCACCCATTCCCAGAAGGGGAAGGGCTTGGTGTGCGGGTTGTCGACCCGGAAGATCTTCACGCCCTTCTCGATCCAGAACAGGAAGGCGTCGCGCAGCGCGTACCAGATGGACGGGATCGCACCGCGATAGAAATGGACGTTGACGATGTCCTCGTATTTCTTCGGCGGGTTCTCGGCGAACTTGATCGTACCGTCGGGACGCCAGTCGAACCATTCCGGATGTTCCTTGATCCAGGGATGGTCGGGCGAGCATTGAATGGCGAAGTCGATGGCGATTTCCAGCCCGTGCGCTTCCGCAGCCTTCACCAGATGGGCGAAGTCCGCAAACGTGCCGAGTTCGGGATGGATGGCGTCGTGCCCGCCCTCGATCCCGCCGATGGCGTAGGGGCTGCCGACATCCCCTTCCAGGGCCTTCAGGGAATTGTTCTTGCCCTTGCGGTTGGTCACCCCGATCGGATGGATCGGCAGGAGATAAAGGACGTCGAAGCCCATCTCCTTGATGTCCGGCAGGCGCTTCTCGACATCCGCGAAGGTGCCGTGACGGTTCACGTCACCCGATTGCGAACGCGGGAAGAGTTCGTACCACGCGGAGAACGCGGCCCGCTCGCGATCTACCCAGACCGGAACCTGCCTTTCATAACGGCTGAGATTGGTGCGAACGCCGGTGCAATAAAGAAGATCGACCGTCTCGTAGGCCGTCAGAAGTTCATATTGCCCGTCTTTGTCGCCGGAAGCGGACAGCCCTTCGAGACGCTTCAGAAGCGCTTGCGTCGCCTGCACCTCCTCCGGCGTGCCGCGCTCGGAGGAAATCGCATCCTTCACGAGGCCGAGGCCTTCCACGAGTTCCAGCGTGATGTCGAGGCCGGCATCGCGCTTCTTCTTGGCCTCGTAGCGCCAAAGGGCATTGAGGTCGCGCCAAGCGATGATGGTGAAATGAGCCGGACCGTTCTTGGAAAACGCGACCGTCGCGCCCCAGCGGTCGTTTTCCACGAAGGCCATCGGCACTTCGCGCCACTCGCTCTCGCCGGTCTCGCGATAAAGCAGCGCGGCATCGATCTTGTCGTGGCCGTCGGCGAAGATATCGGCTTCCACCGTCAGATCCTCGCCGGCGAAACGCTTCACGGCGAAGCGGCCACCGTCGATTTCCGGTGCGACGCCTTCGATCACGACACGGTCGGCCGCGAGCTTCGACAACACCTCGTCGGCCGCTCCCGCCTTCGCCACGCTTGGGTTCGACTTCGGCGGGGCAGCCGTTGTCTTCGCCTTCTCGATCACGTCGGACATCAAGACCTCGTCTCGCGGTTCGATGGATAGCGCGCCGAGGAATCGGCGCGACTGGACTGATGGGGCAATGAGCGATCGGCCAGAGGGTTGCGCTGCGGCGCGGAAAACTCCGCCGATCTGCGGCTCAGCCGGAGTAAGCTTTCACGACCTGCCGCTGTTCGCCGAGATGCGAGCCGCCGAGCGCCACGATGTCGCCAGCCTTCAGGAAGAGCGGCGGCTTCATCCCCGCCCCGACGCCCGGCGGCGTGCCGGTGGTGATGATGTCGCCCGGCTGCAGCGCCAGGAAATCGGAGATATAGGACACGAGATGCGCGACGCCGAAGATCATGTCGGCGGTCGTGCCGGTTTGCCGGCGCTCCTTGTTGACGTCGAGCCAGAGATCGAGCGCCTGGACGTCCTCGATCTCATCGCGCGTCACCAGCCAGGGCCCCAACGGGCCGAAGGTCGGGGCGCTTTTGCCCTTCACCCATTGGCCGCCGCGATTTTTCTGCCATTCGCGCTCCGACACGTCGTTGCAAAGGCAGAAGCCTGCGACATGGTCGAGAGCATCGGCCTGCGAAACGTTGAGCGCGCGCTCGCCGATCACGATGGCCAGTTCCACCTCCCAGTCGGTGGAGTTCGAGCCCTTCGGGATGACGATATCGTCGCGCGGGCCAATGATGCAGGAAATCGCCTTGTTGAAGATCAAGGGCTCGGTCGGCACGTCGGAGCCGGTCTCGGCGGCGTGCTCGGCATAATTCCGACCCACCGCGAGAAAGTTCGTCGTGCCGGCCACCGGCGGCCCGAGGCGATGGGAAGGATCGGCCTTCGGCAGGCTTTTCGGGTCGAGGGCGCGAATCCTGTCGAGCCCGGCTCTGGAGAGATGGGAGCCGGCGATATCGTCGATCTCGCCGGACAGATCGCGCAGCACATTCTCCGCATCGATCAGTCCGGGCTTCTCCTTGCCCGCCTCGCCGAACCGCACCAGCCGCATCGCGCTCTCCCTGCCCGCGCCGGTGGAAGCCGGCCTCAGGAAGGGAGCACATAGGCACCGCTCGGCGATTGTCGCGGCGGGCCTCGAGGATTTATCGCCCTATTGCGGCTGCTCCATCTCCTCGGCGGAAAAGCTCAGGCCCGGCGCCCCGCTCGGCGGCAGGGGCGGCGTTTCCTGAAAAGCGCGGCGATCGTGGACGCGCCTGCCCAGCGCGTAGGTCGCCACCACGGAGCGGTCGTCGCCCATGGTCATCAGCGCGAAAAGCTCCTCGTCGAGGCTCTGCACCCGCTCCATGCGCCAGGAAAGCGCGGCGGTGGCATGGGTGTCGAGAACCACGAGATCGGCCTCCATCCCCGGCCGGATACGGCCGATGCGGTCCGACAGGCCCATGGCCTCGGCATTGCCGGCGGTCATCATGTGGAAGGCCTCGAAGGCGGTGAGCTTCTGCCCCCTCAAGGCCAGCACCTTGTAGGCTTCCGCCGCCGTCCGCAGCATGGAATAGCTCGTGCCGCCGCCGATATCGGTGGCGAGACCGACCTTGATGCCGGCAGCCCTCGCGCCCGCCAGATCGAACAGGCCGGAACCGAGAAACAGGTTGGAGGTCGGGCAGAAGATCGCCGACGCCTCCGCTTGCCCCAGCGCCGCCATCTCGCGTTCGCCGAGGTGGATGGCATGGCCGAACATGGCTTTCCTGCGCACCAGACCGAAGCGCTCGTAGACCGCCGTGTAATCCGACGCCCAGGGGAAGAGCTCGGCGACGAAAGCGATTTCGCCATGGTTTTCGGAAAGGTGCGTTTGGATATGAAGATCGGGATGCTCGGCGGCCAGCAGCCCCGTGGCGGTGAGCTGCGCATCGGTCGAGGTCGGCGCGAAGCGCGGCGTGATCGCGTATTCGAGACGCCCGACACCGTGCCAGCGCTGGATCAGGGCTTTGGATTCCTCGTAGCCGCGCTCCGGCGTGTCGAGGAGGCGCGGCGGCGCGTTGCGGTCCATCATCACCTTGCCGGCGACCATGCGGAGCTGACGCCGCTCGGCCTCCGAAAAGAAGGCCTCGACGCTGCCGGGATGGGACGTGCAATAAACGCCCGCCGTGGTGGTGCCGTTGCGAAGGAGCTCGTCCACGAGAAAGGTGGAAGCGGCACGCGACACGTCGTAGTCGCCATAGCGGCTTTCCTCGGGGAAGGTGTATTTCGACAGCCATTCCATCAGCTCGGTGCCGAAGGAGCCGATCACCTGGGTCTGCGGCATGTGGAGATGCGGGTCGATGAAGCCCGGCATCACCAGATGCCGGTGGTGGTCGACGACGCGCACTTCCGGGTCGAGATGGGGCGCGATCTCGCTCGCCGCGCCGACGGCCGCGACGACGCCGTTCTCGACCAGGACGATTCCCTCCTCGTGAAGGGTCGGTCGGTCGGTCGGGCCGCCGTCGAAGGAGAGGACGCGGCCCTTGATCGCGATACGGCGCGATGCGTCCGTCATGGTCTGTAGCTCCCGCTGCCCGAGGCGATCCAGTTGGCGAGAAGCTCGCGCTCGGCCGGCTCCAGACCGGTGATGTTGCCGGGCGGCATGGCATGGCTTCTGACCGCCTGCCGCTCGATCAAGGGCGCGTTGTGGACGATGTCTGCGGCGGTTTCGAGATAAACGTGGCGCGGTGCGATACCGATTCCGGGCCAGAGCGGCGCGCGCGCATGGCACATGGAACAGCGCGACTGCACGACGGATTCGGCCTCGGAGAAAAAGGCCGACTTCGCGAGGGCCAGTTGCGGGTCCTTTGTCCATTCGACCTCGGCGGCCTCGGCAGCAGGCGGTGTCTCGCGCCAGCCCGGCGCGCCCGACAGAGCCATCACGAGGATGAAGAGCAAGCCCGCCACGCCCCAGCACCACCAAAGGTTCCGGCCGGTCTTGTGGTGCGTGTTGAAGTAATGGCGGATCACCGCGCCCATCAGAAGCACGAGCCCGGCGATCGCCCAGTTCCACTCCGTCGCGAAGGCGAGCGGGTAGTGGTTGGACAGCATCAGAAAGACGACGGGCAGCGTCAGGTAGTTGTTGTGAAGCGAGCGTTGCTTGGCCTCCGCGCCCAGATGCGCGGCCGGCATGCGCCCGGCTTTGAGGTCCGCCACCACGATCCGCTGGTTCGGAATGATGATCATCGCGACATTCGCCGTCATGATGGTCGCGATCATCGCGCCCGTATGGAGCATCGCGCCGCGCCCCGAGAAGACTTGCGCGAACAGGAAGCTCGCCAGAACCACGTAGACGAACAGCACCGCCAGAAGCCCGGTGTCGTTGGCCTTCAAAGGCGACTTGCAGAGCGCGTTGTAGACGACCCAGCCGAGAGCGATGCCGGAGATGCCGATGAGGCTCGCGCCCCAGACCGGCAGGTCGGCGATCGTCGGATCGATCAGGAAAAGCTCGGCGCCGACATAATAAACGAGAAACAGGAGCGCCGCGCCGGAAAGCCAGGTGGCGTAGCTTTCCCATTTGAACCAGGTCAGGTCCTCCGGCATGTGCGGCGGGGCGACCATGTATTTCTGGATATGGTAGAAGCCGCCGCCATGGACCTGCCACGCCTCGCCGCCGACGCCTTCAGGCAGCCCGCGCGGCTTGCGGAGCCCGAGATCGAGGGCGATGAAATAAAAGGACGAGCCGATCCAGGCGATGGCGGTGACGACATGGAGCCATCGCACCGCGAAGCTCAGCCAATCATAGAAATAGGTCCACATGAGATGCCTTGCCGTTCCTTGAAGGACGAGCGACAGGCGACCGCGCGAAACGCAAGCGATCCGTTGGATCTCGTCAAACCGGGCGCCCTCGTCTTTCGAGGAAGCGCCCGTTCGTTGATTTCAGGTCACCGCCGCGATGTCGCGGCGGCAAAGGTCGTGATGGAAACCCGTCCCGTCAGGAACGGACACCCTCAACGTACCAGTCCATCTTGAGCAGATCCGCGTCCGGAACCACCTGACCGGCGGCGATCTTCTCGGCGCCCGACTGGTCCTTGATGGGGCCGGTGAAGACCTTGTAGGAGCGGTCCTTGGTGCCGTCGACGATCTTCTGCGCGGCGTCCTGCACTTCCTTCGGCATCTTCGGGTTCCAGGGGGACATCTCCACGAAGTCCTCCTTCATGCCGCCCCACACGTCGCCCGCCTTCCAGGTGCCGTCGAGAAGGGCCTGGACGGCCGACACGTAATGCGGCCCCCAATGATCGACGATCGCGGTCATGTGGGCGTTGGGCGCGAAGCTCGTCATGTCCCAGGCCTGACCGAAGGCGATGGCGCCGCGCTGTTCGGCGGCCTGAAGCGGGCCGGGCGAATCGGTGTGCTGCGTGATCACGTCGGCGCCCTGGTCCATCAGCGCCTTGGCGGCGTCGGATTCCTTTGCCGGGTCGTACCAGGAATTGACCCACACGACGCTCGTTTGGAAGTCCGGCTTCACCTTGCGGGCGGCGAGCGTGAAGGCGTTGATGCCCATCACCACTTCGGGGATCGGGAAGGACGCGACATAGCCGCCCTTGTTCGACTTCGACATCATGCCAGCGATGGTGCCGAGAACGGCGCGGCCTTCATAGAAGCGCGAATTGTAGATGCCGAGATTCTTCCCCGTCTTGAAGCCCGTGGCATGCTCGAAAGCGACTTTGGGGAACGCCCGCGCCACCTTCACCGTCGGCTCCATGAAGCCGAAGGAGGTGGCGAAGACGATATCGTTGCCTTCCTGCGCGAGGCGGCGGATGACGCGCTCGGCGTCCGGGCCCTCGGCGACGTTCTCGACGAAGCTCGTTTCGACCTTGTTTCCGAGCTTCTCAGCCAGGAACTTGCGGCCTTGGTCGTGGGCGAAGGAATAGCCGAAATCGCCGACCGGGCCGACATACACGAAGGCCGCCTTGACCTTCTCCTTCTTCTCCTGCGCGCCCGCCAGACCCGGCAGGACGGTGGTCAGGCCGAGGGCGGCGCCGGTGCCGAGAAGCCGGCGGCGGGTGAACTGGATCATGGATGAAACTCCCTTTGGAACAAGGCGGATAAAGGATCAGGCGCTGGCGCGGAAGGGCTTGCCCAAACAGGCCGGCGCGGAAGCGTCGCGGCGCCCCTTGCCGGCGGAAATCAGGGCAAGAACGAGGATCGTCGCAAGATAAGGCAGGCTGGACAGGAACTCGGGCGCCAGAAACGAAACGCCGGCGGCCTTCGCCTGCAACTCCAGCGTGATGACGAGGCCGAAGAGATAAGCGCCGAGCAGCAGCCGGGCGGGCTTCCAGGAGGCGAAGACGACGAGCGCTATGGCGATCCAGCCCCGCCCCGCCGTCAGTCGCTCGGCCCACATCGGCGTCAGCACCAGCGAATAAAAGGAGCCTGCGAGCCCCGCCATCGCCCCACCGAAGAGAACGGCGAGATAGCGCACCTTCAACACCGGATAGCCGATGGAATGGGCGGCGCTATCCGACTCGCCGACGGCGCGCAGGATCAGCCCGGCGCGGCTGTGACGGAGGAACCACCAGACCCCGCCCGTCAGGATCAGGCCGAGATAAACGATCGGCGAGTGGCCGAAGAGGATGCGCCATATCGGGTCGGCCGCAAGGCTCTGGGGGAAAAGCAGCGGCAATGTCTGCGTCGTGATGCCGACATAAGGCGCGCCGGCAAGGGCCGAAACGCCGGTGCCGAAGATGGTCAGCGCGAGGCCCGTCGCGACCTGATTGGCGGTCAGCGTCAGGGTGAGAAAGGCGAAGATCATCGAAGCGAGACCCGCCGCCAGCATGGAGGCGAGAACGCCGGCCCAAGGGCTGCCGGTCGTCACCGCGACGCCGAAGCCGGTGACGGCGCCGATCAGCATCATGCCTTCGACGCCGAGATTGAGCGTGCCGGACTTTTCCGCGACGAGTTCGCCGAGCGCCGCGATCAGGATCGGCGTCGCGGTGGCGGCGATCGTCATCAGGACGGAAACAAGGAAGACCGCGCTCATGCCGGAGCCTCCGTGCTTCGCGTCGAAGCAACGGGCGCAGCAAGCTTCGGGGTCCTGGACCCGGACACGAGCCGATAGCGCACGAGGATGTCGACGCCGAGCAGAAAGAACAACATCATCGCCTGGAAGACGCCGATGGCGGCGGCCGGCAGTCCGATGGAGGTCTGCGCGGACTCGCCCCCGACATAGGTCAGCGCCAGAACAAGGCTGGCGAGAAGGATGCCGACCGGATGGAGGCGGCCGAGAAAGGCGACGATAATCGCGGTATAACCGTAGCCCGTCGGAAAGGCCGGCACCATCTGCCCGAAAGGTCCGGCTGCTTCCAGAACGCCGGCAAGCCCGGCGAAGCCGCCGCCGAGAAGAAGCGCCAGCCAGACGGTGCGACTTTCGCGAAAGCCGCCATAGCGCGCGGCCTGCGGGCTGAGGCCCACGACGCGGATCTGGAAGCCTGCGACGGTGCGCGCGAGCGCGAACCACGCGGCGAGCGCCAGGACGAAGGCGATCGGCACGCCGACATGGATCAGCGTGTCGGGCACAGCCATCGGCAGGATCTGCCATTCGGTGAACAGCGCGGTCTGGGGAAAGTTGAACCCTTCCGGGTCCTTCCAGGGGCCGCGCATCAGGTAATAAAGAAGCTGGATCGAAACGTAGTTCAGCATCAGG
The DNA here is from genome assembly GCF_009176975.1 of Aureimonas psammosilenae. GTDB lineage: Bacteria > Pseudomonadota > Alphaproteobacteria > Rhizobiales > Rhizobiaceae > Plantimonas > Plantimonas psammosilenae. The sequence continues at coordinate 122,454 of NZ_WEZG01000007.1, read as the reverse complement.
CTGGACAGGATTTCGGACACGCCGAGCTTCGTGCGAAGCAAGGCCGGAAAAGCCGCCCACGCCATGCCGCCGATGATGCCGCAAAGGATCATGGCCGGCAGAATCCAGGGGCCTTCGCTGCCCATGGTCGCAAGCGCGATTCCCGTGCCGGCAAGGCCACCGAGGACATACTGCCCTTCGCCGCCGATGTTCCAGACATTGGCCCGGAAGCCGATCGACAGGCCGGTGGCGATGAGGGCAAGCGGCGCCGCCTTCACCAGAAGGTCCTGCCAGCGATAAGCGTCGAACAAGGGTTCCAGGAAGATTTCACGGATCGCCCCAAAACCGTCGAAGCCCGACAGCGTGAAGGCAACGGCCCCCACGAGAAGGGTGAGCCCAACGGCCAGAAGCGGCGCGGCGACCACCATCGCACGGCTCGGCACCAAGCGCTTTTCGAGACGCAAACCCATCATGCCGCTCCCGCGAAATGGGGAGCGGTCGGCACGGGCGGCGGCGCTTCGCCGGGCGCGGCCCCGTGGACACCGCCCATCAAAAGGCCGATCTCCTCGATCGACACGCCCTTCACGTCCACCGCATGGGACAAACGGCCCTCGTTCAGGACGCAGATGCGGTCGGCAAGCTCCAGAAGCTCGTCGAGGTCCTGGCTGACCACGACGATGCCAGCGCCCCGCGCGGCCAAATCGATCATCGCCTGACGGATGAAGCCCGCCGCGCCCGCATCGACGCCCCAGGTCGGCTGCGAGACGACGAGGACGCTCGGCTCCTGCCCGATCTCGCGGCCCATGATGAACTTTTGAAGGTTGCCGCCGGACAGGCTGCCGGCCAGCGCCTGCGGGCCGGTCGCCTTGACGGAAAAGGACCGGATGACGCCCGCCGCATAGTCGCGCGCCGCGCCCGGGCGCAGAAGCCCGCCGCCCGACAGGCCCTTGCGGGAGCGCGCCGACAGAACGGCGTTCTCGGCCAGCGTCATACCCGGCACGGCGGCATGGCCGTTGCGCTCTTCGGGCACGGTGCAAAGCCCGAGCCGCCGCCGCGCCCCGACGGAAAGGCTGGCGATGTCGCGCCCGTTCAGCGCGATGCGGCCCGAAGCGCGCCGCTCGCCCGACAGCACTTCCACCAACTCGTTCTGCCCGTTGCCGGCAACGCCCGCGATGCCGAGGATTTCGCCCGATCGCACGCGAAAGGCGACGTTCTTCAGGCTCGTGCCGAAGGGCGCTTCGCCGGGCGCGGAAAGATCGGACACGGCGAAGCGGTCCTCGCCATGAGTCGCGGCGGGCTTGGCGGACAGGTCCTTCAAGCTGCCGCCGATCATCAGCTCGGCCATGCGGCGCGGCGTCTCCATCGCCGGGTCGCAGGTGCCGACCACCTTGCCGCCGCGCAGGATCGTCGCGCCCGAGCAGAGCGCTTTGATCTCGGCGAGCTTGTGGGAGATGTAGAGGATCGAGCAACCTTGGCCGGCCAGTTGGCGCAGCGTTTCGAACAGCTTCTCCACCTCTTGCGGCGTGAGAACCGAGGTCGGCTCGTCCATGATCAGGAGCTTCGGCTTCGTCAGGAGCGCGCGCACGATCTCGATGCGCTGGCGCTCGCCGACGGAAAGCGTGTGGACGAAGCGATGGGGATCGAGCGCAAGGCCATAGGTTTCGAGCACCCCGCGCACCGCCTTTTCCAGCTCGCGACGCGGCGGCGGATCGTCGAGACCGAGCGCGATATTCTCCAGAACCGTCATCGCCTCGAAAAGGGAGAAGTGCTGGAACACCATGCCGATCCCGAGCCGGCGCGCTTCGCGGGGAGACGCGATCTCGATGGAACGACCGTCCCAATGGATCGTGCCCTCGTCGGCGCGCTGCACGCCGTAGATGATCTTCACCAGCGTCGACTTGCCGGCGCCGTTCTCGCCCAGAAGCGCGTGGATTTCTCCGGGTTCGACGGAAAAGGACACGTTCTCGTTGGCGACGACGCCCGGAAAGCGCTTGGTGATGCCGCTAAGCTGAAGGCGTGGCGCCATGCCCGATTCCGATGCTCATACAGCGGCACCATGGCATTTCAAGGCCGGCTCTGCCAAGAGATTGATCAGCGAATTATCGTGATCCGAAAGAAGGCATGTGAGGACTTCCGCCGCGGTCAGCGCGGCGATCACCGCCGGCCGTTTGTCGCGCAACGCCTTGCCGCCGATCGGCAGGGTCAGCCCGGCGATCAGCCGGTCCTCGCCGGTTTCGGCCAGATGCCGCCGGAACTTCTCGCGCTTGGTGGCCGAGCCGATCATCCCGACATAACAAGCATCGCCGCGCCGGAGCGCCGCTGCCGCGATCAGGAAGTCGAGCGGGTGGTCGTGCGTCATGACAACGAAGGCTGTGCCGGGCGGCGCGCTTTCAACCTCGGCTTCGGGAAGCGCGGAAGCTCGCGCCTCCACCTCGGGAGGCAGGTTGGCGAGGCTATCAGGCCGGGGATCGACGACGCGCAGCCGGATCGGCAGAAGCGCCAGCGCCTTCGCCAGCGCGGTGCCGGTATGGCCGGCCCCGAACACGAGGGCCAGCGGTCGCGCTTCCCGCTCATCTCGCTCCCGCGCTTCTTCCGCCGCGATCGCGGCTGCATCGACGCGCCGGAGATGCAGCGTGACATGACCGCCGCAGCATTGCCCGATCCGGGGTCCGAGCGGCACCGCGAGCCGGGTTTCCTTGCTGCGGCTCTCGATCAGGCCGCGCGCCGCTTCGATGCCGGAGAGTTCCAATCGGCCGCCGCCGACCGTGCCCGTGACGCGCGTCGGCGTCACCAGCATGGCCGCCCCCTCCTCGCGGGGCGTCGAGCCCTTGGCCGTGCCGACGCGCACGAGAACGCTCGGGGTTCCAGCCTCCAGGCATTCCCGCATCAGGGGAACGAGGCTCGTCATGCGGTGTTGCCCCTAACGCTTTCCACGGCGGCCAGAATGCGTTCAGGGGTCGCCGGCGCATCGAGATCGGGGAAGGCGCGACCGTCGCCGGCCGCCAGAACGGCGTCGGTGAGAGCCGAAAACACCGAGATCGCCAGCATGAAGGGCGGCTCGCCGACCGCCTTGGAGCGATAAACGGTTTCGCTCCGGTTCTCGCCCTTTTCCCAGAGCGCCAAGCGAAGATCGTCGGGCCGGTCGTTGGCGGTCGGGATCTTGTAGGTGGAGGGCGCGTGGGTGCGTAAGCGCCCGGCCTTGTCCCACCAGAGTTCCTCCGTCGTCAGCCAGCCCATGCCTTGAATGAAGCCGCCCTCGATCTGCCCCCGGTCGAGCGCCGGGTTCAAGGAGCGCCCGACATCGTGGAGAATGTCGGCGCGAAGCAGGCGGTTCTCGCCCGTCAGCGTATCGATCACGACTTCCGAACAGGCCGCGCCATAGGCGAAATAGAAGAAGGGCCGGCCGGTGGCCGTTTCGCGGTCGAAACTGATCTCGGGCGTCGCATAGAAGCCGGTCGCGGAGAGCGAAACGCGGGCGAGATAGGCCTCGCCGACGAGATCGCGGAAGCGCTTTTCCTCAGCCCCGATCCGCACCCGGTTCGGCAGGAACTGGACCTCGCCCCGCGCAACGCCATAGCGCTTGCAGGCGTAATCGACCAAGCGCTCCTTGATGGTCCGCGCGGCGTTCAAAGCGGCCATGCCGTTGAGGTCGGTGCCGGACGAAGCGGCCGTCGCCGAGGTGTTCGGCACCTTGCCCGTCGTGGTGGCGGTGATCCTCACATGATCGACGTCGATGCGGAACTCTTCGGCCACCACCTGCGCGACCTTGGTGAAGAGCCCCTGCCCCATCTCCGTGCCGCCGTGGTTGAGCGCGACCGAGCCGTCCTTGTAGACATGGACCAGCGCCCCGGCCTGGTTGAGATGGGTTGTGGTGAAGGAGATGCCGAACTTTACCGGGGTCAGCGCCAAGCCCTTCTTCAGGATCGGGTTCGCCGCGTTGAAGGCCTTCACCGCTTCGCGCCGCGCGCGGTAATCGGAACTTTGCTCCAGTTCCTCCACGAGTTCGCCGGCGATCGAGTCCGTCACCTCCATGCCATAGGGCGTCGTGCCGCCGCCCTGGCCTAAGTAGAAGTTGCGCTTCCTCACATCCAAGGGGTCGAGCCCAAGGGAGAAGGCGATCCGGTCCATCGCCCGCTCGGTGCCGAGCATGCCCTGCGGCCCGCCGAAGCCGCGAAAGGCGGTGTTGGAAACGGTGTGCGTCTTCAGGCGCCGCGAATGGATGCGGGCGGCCGGCAGATGGTAGGCGTTGTCGGCATGGAACATCGCCCGGTCGGCGATGGCGCCGCTGAGATCGCAGGAATAACCACAGCGGATGAAATGGCGGATGTCGGCGCCGAGAATCCGCCCTTCGCCGTCCACGCCGAACTCGTAGTCGACGCGCGCCTCGTGCCGCTTGCCTGTCATCTCCATGTCGTCGTCGCGGTCGAGCCGGCATTTCGCCGGCCGCCCCGTCGCCCGCGCCACGAGCGCGCAGACGCTGGCGAAAAGGGCGGGCTGCGATTCCTTGCCGCCGAAGCCGCCGCCCATGCGCCGCACCTCGACCACCACCTGATTGTCCGACAGCCCCAGGGCTTTGGCGACATTGTGCTGGACTTCGGACGGATGCTGGGTGGAGGACTTCACCAGGATGTCGCCGTCCTCGCCGGGCACGGCGACGGCGATCTGGCCTTCCAGATAGAAATGGTCCTGCCCGCCGATCTCCAGCCGGCCGGAAACGCGATGCGGCGCGGATCGGAGCGCTGCCGCGACCTCGCCCTTCCGCATCTCGTAGGCCGGCATCAGGTCGCGGCCCGCCGCATCCGCCATGGCAACGGCCTCGTCCACCGTGATCGCGGCGGGAAGATCCTCGTATTCCATAGCGGCGAGTTTCGCGGCATTGCGCGCGGCGTCCAGCGTTTCGCCGGCCACCGCGAAAAGCGGCTGGCCGACATAGTGCACCTCGTCCACCGCAAAGATCGGGTCGTCGCCGAAGACCGGCGAATAATCGTTCTGCCCCGGAATATCGTCGGCGGTCAGGACGGTGACGACACCGGGAGCGTCGCGAACCTTCGACAGATCGACCGAAAGGATGCGCGCATGGGCGCGCGGCGACATGGCGAGAAAGACCTGCAGCGTTCCCGGCAGTTCGGGCTCGTCATCGATATAGCGCGCCGCGCCGGTGACGTGCTTGGTGCCGCTGTCATGCGGCAGGCTCGCCGACACGCCGCCCCGGCTCGTGCGATCCTTCGCCGGCGTCTCGCCACCCAGCGAAGCCGGATCGATCGTTTCGGCGACGCCGCGATCCTGGATGCGCGTTTCGTGGATGCCCTCTTCCATCAGGCCACCTCCAGAACGCGCGTCGCCGCCGCGCCCGCATGTTCCAGGGCGAAGCGCTTGAGGATGTTCTGCGCGGCTTTCAGACGGTAATCGGCGCTCGCCCGCATGTCGCTCAAGGGTGTGAAATCTTCTGCCAAGGCCTCGGCGGCAGCCTTGGCCGCGCCGATGTCGAACGGCCGGCCGAGGAGAGCGGCTTCCGCCGCGCTCGCGCGCTTCGGCGTTCCCGCCATGCCGCCGAAGGCAATGCGCGCTTCGGTCACCACGTCATCCTCAAACGTCAGGCGCATCGCCGCCATCACGGCCGAGATGTCGGAGTCGAAGCGCTTCGACAGCTTGTGGCAGAAAAAGCGCTGGTTCGGAAACAAGACCGGCACTTCCAGCGCGGCGACGAACTCGCCTGTTCCCCGATCCTGACGGCCGTATTCGATGAAGAAGTCCTCGATAGGGAGCCGCCGCATCTTGTCGCCCTGGCGAAGGTGCAGGCCGGCGCCGAGCGCGATCAAGGCCGGCAGCAGGTCGCCGATGGGCGAGCCGTTGGCGACATTGCCGCCGACCGTGCCGGCATTGCGGATCTGGTAGCCGGCGAAGCGGCGCATCAACTCGCCGAGCGAGGGGTGGATGTCGGCGAGGCGGTCGGTCGCCTCGCGATGCGTCACCGCCGCGCCGACGAAAAGCGCGCCCGGCCCTTCCTCGATCATCCGCAGGTCCTCGACGCGGGAAACGTCGATCAGAAGCGGCAGGTCGCGATGCTGCTTCGTCACCCAAAGCCCGATATCGGTGGCACCCGCCACGAGAAGCGCATCGGGATGGGCGGCGTAGAGATCGGCGAGCGCGTCGACGTCGCGCGGGGAGAACCAGCGGCTGCCGTCAGCACCCTCGTAAGCGAAGACCTCGCCGCCGCGAAGCGCGTCCAGCCTTTGGCCAAGTTCGGCATCGGCGGCCTTCGTATCGGGAACGGCCACACTTCCCGCCCGAAGGCCCGCTTCGATGATCGGCCCGTAACCCGTGCAGCGACAAAGATTGCCGGATACGAGATCTTTCACTTCCTGCCGATCGGAAAGCCGGCCGTTCCACCAGCCGGCATAAAGCTGCATCACGAAGCCGGGCGTGCAGAAGCCGCATTGACTGCCATGGAGGTCCACCAGGGCCTGCTGCACCGGGTGGAGACCGTCGCGACCGATATGCTCCACCGTTTCCACCGCCCGCCCGTTCAAGGACGGCATGAACTGGATGCAGGCATTCACCGCGCGGCGCTTGAGCCCTGCCTCGCCGTCGGGCTCGCAGATCACCACGGTGCAGGCGCCGCAATCGCCCTCGGCGCAGCCTTCCTTGGTGCCGGTCAGACGCGCGTCCTGGCGCAGCCATTCCAGAATGGTGGTGGTCGCCTTCGGGCCGGAGACTTCGCGCTCGGTGCCGTTCAGGATGAAGCGGATCGGCTCTGCCATGGGCTTTAGCTCCCGCGATAGGTGGAATAGCCGAAGGGCGAAAGAAGAAGCGGCACGTGGTAATGCGCGCTCTCGGCGATGCCGAAGCGGATCACCACATCGTCCAGAAACAAGGGCTCGGCGAGCGGCCCTTGCGTGTTGCGAAGATAGGTCCCGGCCTCGAAGACGAGCTCGTAGCGCCCGGTACGGAAAGCCTCGCCCGACAGGAGCGGCGCGTCACAGCGCCCGTCCGCGTTGGTCGTGGCGCGCACGATCTCCTGCCGCTTATCCCCGTCCAGCCGGAACAAGGTCAGCGCCAGTCCGGCGGCGGGTTTTCCGAGCGCCGTGTCGAGAACGTGAGTCGTCAGCCTTCCGGCCGCTTCGATCGCCATGAACGGGCATATCCCTTTGAAGAACCGGAGAATGATTGTGCACCCAGCGCGCGGCAAAGGTAAAGGGGGCAACGGCGCGCACCGGGCCCCGCCCTTCGCCTTGCGGGGGATGGGCGCGTCGCCTAGGTTGCACCTATCCGCGAAAGCATTCGAACCATGATCAATCGGCCTCTCAAAGCAAAGGAACGGCTCGACCTCCTGCCCGATCGCTCCGGCATGGCGTGGGTCGTCGACGACAAGGGTAAGGGCATCTGGCTTCCCGCAGACCCGAACGATCCTTTCGAGAATCCCTTCGCGAACTTCACGGAATGGGACAGCGAGGCGGACCACAAGGCTTATGACAAGCTTTAGAAAAGGCGATGTCGTCGTCTGCCAGTTTCCTTATTCGGACCGCAACGTCCGTTATCGACGGCCGGTCCTTGTTGTTTCGACAGCCGCCTTTAATGACGCGCAGCCGATAGCCTGGGTCCTCATGATCACCGGCGCGGATAATTCGCGCTGGCCGGGCGACGTCGATTTCGGCGCTCACTACGAGGCGGCAGGGCTGAAGAACCCGTCCGTGATCCGCACCGCGAAAGTCTCCAGCGTCGAGCTTGGAGATGCGCTGCGCCTCGGCTCCGTGCCATCCTTCATTCTCAGCGAGGTCATGACCGAGATCGGCTCGCACCTCGGTCTGGCCGGCGATACGAACGGTTAGCCCCCATGCCTTCCTATCCTCGCGACATGCGCGGCTACGGCCGCCACGCTCCCGACCCGCAATGGCCCAATCCCGGTGGGCAAGGCCCCGCGAAGATCTGCGTCCAGTTCGTGATCAACTACGAGGAAGGCGGCGAGAACTCGATCCTCCACGGCGACGCGGCTTCGGAAGCCTTTCTGTCGGAGATCGTCGGCGCGGCGCCCTGGCCGGGCCTCCGGCACATGAATATGGAATCGATCTACGAATACGGCTCCCGCGCGGGCTTCTGGCGGCTCCACCGCATGTTCACCGAGCGGGAGATGCCGGTCACCGTTTATGCGGTCGCGACCGCCATGGAGCGGAACCCTGAAGCAGTCGCCGCGATGGTGGAGGCCGATTGGGAGATTGCTTCCCACGGCCTCAAATGGATCGACTACCGCGAATACACGAAGGATGCCGAGCGCGAGCATATGGCGCGTGCGGTCGAGATCCACACGGCGATGACGGGATCACGCCCGCTCGGTTGGTATACGGGCCGCTCGGGCGCCCATTCGATCGATCTCGTGGCGGAGGAAGGCGGCTTCCTTTATTCCTCCGACGCCTATGCCGACGACCTGCCTTATTGGCAAGAAACCGCCCACGGACCCCTCCTGATCCTGCCCTATACGCTGGATTCCAACGACATGCGGTTCGCCACGCCCCAAGGCTTCAACACGGGCGACCATTTCTACGACTATCTGAAGGACGCTTTCGACTGCCTCTACGAGGAGGGCGAGCGGGGCCAAGCCAAGATACTGAATATCGGCCTTCATTGCCGCCTCGTCGGGCGTCCCGGCCGGGCGCAGGCGCTGGCCCGTTTTCTCGACTATGTGCGCTCCAAGCCCGATGTCTGGGTGGCGCGGCGGATCGACATCGCGCGCCATTGGATGACGCATTTTCCCCATGACCCGGATCGCCTCAAACCGTCGCGCATGAACCGCGAGGCGTTCGTCGCCCGGTTCGGCTCCGTCTTCGAGCATTCGCCCTTTGTCGCGGAGCGTTCCTTCGATGCCGGCCTCCACGACGCGCATGACGGCGCGAGCGGCCTTGCCCTCGCGATGGCCGCCGCCTTCCGGCGCGCTTCGCCGACCGAGCGGCTCGGCGTCCTCCAGGCCCATCCCGATCTTGCCGGCCGCCTCGCCTTGGCGAAGGGGCTGACGGCGGAATCGACATCCGAACAGGCGTCCGCCGGCCTCGACAGCTTGAACGAGGACGAGCTTGCCCGCTTCACCGCCCTCAACGGGCGCTATACGGAACGTTTCGGCTTTCCCTTCATCATCGCCGTGCGGGGTCTGACGAAAGCCGACATTCTGGCGAGCTTCGAGAAGCGCGTGGAGAACACCCGCGAGGCGGAACTTGCCACGGCGGCCCGCGAGGTCGAAAAGATCGCGCGGCTTCGCATCGCCTCGATCTTCGGAGAATGACCCCTTGAGCGAACGTTTCATTACCGCTGCGCCTGCGCCGGAAGCCGAGGACCTGCTCAAGCGCTTCATCGACCTCGCCCATCCGCGCCTCGGCACGGAAGTCACCTACGCCACCGATGACTTCTTCGCCGACAAGAGCCGGATGATCCAACCCGAAGCGCCGGTCTTCTTTCCCGACCGCTTCGACGACCACGGCAAATGGATGGACGGATGGGAATCCCGTAGAAAGCGCGTGCCCGGCCACGACTTCGCGGTGGTGAAACTCGGCCAGCGCGGGCGCATCGCGGCCGTCGATATCGACACCGCCTTCTTCACCGGCAACTTCCCGCCCGAGGCCATGCTGGAAGCCTCCGATTCGGTCGAGGAGCCGCAGGATGGGGAATGGACCACGCTCGTTCCCCGGTCGCCGCTCCAAGGCAACTCGCACAACATCTTCGAAACGGACGCGTCCCTGCCCTGGCGCTGGCTGCGCCTTCACATCCACCCCGATGGCGGCGTCGCGCGGCTGCGCGTCTACGGCACGGTCGCCAAGGACTGGTCTCTCGTCGGCGAGGACAAGGTGGTGAACCTTTCCGCGATCGAGAACGGCGCGACCGCCATCGCCTGGAACGACGCGCATTACGGCCATCCGGCCAACATGCTGGCGCCGGGTCGCGCAGCCGTCATGGCGGACGGCTGGGAAACGGCCCGCCGCCGCCGGCCCGGCAACGACTGGTGCGTGTTGAAGCTCGGCACGGCCGGAACGGTGGAGCGCATCCATATCGACACGCGCCATTTCAAGGGCAACTTCCCCGACCGCTTCACCCTTCGCGCGGTGCGCACCGACGCGGACATAGGCCCGGCCGAGATCGAGGCGGCGAGCGCCGCATGGCCGCTGCTTCTGCCCGAAACCAAACTTTCCGCCGATGCCATCGCCGAGTTCGACGGCCCCCAAGCGCTCGGGCCCGTCAGCCATGTGCGGCTCGACATCTTTCCCGATGGCGGCGTGTCGCGTTTGCGGCTCTTCGGCCGAAAGGCGCGCGTTTGACGCGCCCTCTCGTCGTCGAACCCCTGACGATCGAGGCGTTCGAGCCTTTCGGTCAAGTGATCGAGCCGGATGCCGCGCGCGAAATCCGGCTCATCAACGGCGGCACCACGACGAGATTCCACGACCTCGCGGACGTGGATGTCGGGGCGGAGGGCGGGCGGGCGCTGATCTCGATCTTTCGCGGCAAGCCGCATCGCCTGCCCATCACCCTTTCGATGATGGAGCGCCATCCGTTGGGTTCCCAAGCCTTCGTGCCCCTTCACGACGAGCCGTTCCTGGCGGTCGTCGCCCCGGATGAGAACGGGCGACCCGGCACCCCGCGCGCCTTTCTGTGCGACAACCGGCGCGGTGTGAACTACGGCCGCAACGTCTGGCACCACCCGCTTCTGACACTCGGCCGAGTGCTCGATTTCTTGGTGGTGGATCGCGGCGGTGAAGGCAGAAATCTGGAAGAAGCCGACTACGAGACGGGCTTCGTGATCGACACCATCGAGCCGCGTTAACCCCAAGCGCAATCCGTGGTTGGGCGAACCCCCATTCGCGCTTAAGTTTCCTTTAACGGCTTTGGAGGAATCAAGCGCGATGCAGGATCGGCGGGCCAAGCAGCGGCGACGGGTGTGCCTCGAAGGGGCGGTATCCAACGACCTTTATCACCCTTCCAAACCGGCCCGCATCCGCAACCTGTCCGAAACCGGGGCCGAAGTGGTCTTGAACGAGATCCTTCCCCCTTCCGGTCAGATCGCCTTTTCCTTGAAGCGCGAGGGCGGGCATATCCGCGAGGCGACGGTCGTCTGGCAGAAGGACGGGCGCGCCGGCCTCCGGTTCGCCAGCGCCGACAATGTCGACGACGAGTTCTCCCGGCTTCTGCGCAAACGCATCGTCTGATCCCTCAAGCGAAGCGCCGCACGACACGGCGCGAAGGGTCGAAGCTCTCGTCAACCGCGCCTCCGGTGCCTTGACCGAGAATGCCGAGCGGGTTCTCGATGAAAATCCGGCTCATGCGGCCGCCTGGAGCGCCGGCAGCCCGCCCTTCTCGCAAAGAAAGGCGAGAACCTCGCAGAGGCCCGCCCCCCGCGACAGATCGGTGAAGACGCAAGGGAGCGCGCCCCTGCCCTTGGCGGCGTCCGCTTCCATCCGCGCCAGATCCGCGCCGACATAAGGGGCAAGATCGGTCTTGTTGACGAGAAGAAGGTCCGAGCGCGTGATCGCCGGGCCGCCCTTTCGCGGGATGTCGTCGCCTTGGCAAACGGAAATCACGTAGATCGACAGGTCCACGAGGTCGGGAGAGAAGGTCGCCGCGAGGTTGTCGCCCCCCGATTCCACCAGAATCAGGTCGAGATCGGCATGCCGGGCGCGCAAGGTCGCGATGGCCGCGAGATTGATCGAGGCATCCTCGCGGATGGCCGTATGCGGGCATCCGCCCGTTTCGACACCGATGATGCGGTCGGCGGACAGGGCCTGACGACGCATCAGGGCTTCGGCGTCCTCCACCGTATAGATGTCGTTGGTGACGACGCCGATCGACCACGTGTCGCGCGCGGCCTTGCAGAGCTTTTCCACCAGCGTCGTCTTGCCGGAGCCGACGGGACCGCCGATGCCGACGCGCAAGGGGCCGTTCTTGGAGCTCATGAGCGAAAGAGCCTCGTTCTCAAGGTTTCGTGCCGCATGGCGGCGATGTCGGAGGCGATCGCGGCCGAGCCGAGATCGTCGAGCGTCGAGGCTTTCGCCAAGGTCACGACGCGCAGGATCACCGGCTCCAGGCCGTTCAGGATGCGCATGGCTTCGCGCTGGCCGAGCGGCACGAGGCGCGTCGCGGCCCCGAGAAGGCTGCCCGCAAAGGCATGGGCATAGGCGACGAGGGCGGGACCGAGGGGAACATCGCCCCGCGCCGCAGTGAAGGCCACGGCAACCGGATAGGGCGCGGCGGGCGCGGCGTTTTCCCAGGGCGCGACGGCCTCGGCGAAGGCTTGGCCGAGCGACAGCGTTTCCAGACGGCGCTCGGACGATCCGGCGAGAACGGAGGCGAGTTCGGCGATCCCGGCGAGTTCCTCCGGGTTGTCGGAGGCCCGGAAGGCGGCAGCGAAGAGAACGAGGTCGTTCCAGCCGCTGCCGGCTTGGAGAAGAAAGGCGATCCAGTCTTCGGTATCAGTGCCGTTTCGCACCCAGCCTTCCGCGATGCACGCTTCCAAGCCATGCGACCACGCGAAGGCGCCGACCGGAAATGCCGGCGACAGCCATGTGGCGAGCTTCAGAACCGCTGCCGGATCGGCATGGGCCGCCTCGTCAGCCATGGTGGGAATGGGCGGCGGTAAGCGATCTCGCCTCGTCGCCGTGAGAATGATGTCCGTAAGCGCCGCCTTCGGGATCAAAGGGCGCGTCGACCTCCTCCACGATGGCGCGCAGCCCCTGCAGCATCTCGCGGATCACGGGTTCGCGCCGGATCAGGATATGGTCAGACAGGATCTGCGCTGCTTGGTGGCGATTGCCGAGATGCCAGGCGAGGGTCAGGAGGTGCGCAGCGTTCTGGCCGCGCACAGCGTAAAGCGGCTCGGGCTTGGCGACGACCTTCACGACGCGGCCGTCGTCCAGAACGACGCCATCGCCCTCGCGCAGGAGGCGCGCACCCGACAGGTCGAGCAGAAAGGCGATGCCGTTATCCGACACCATGGCCATGCGACGGCGATGGCGCTGCGTTTCGTCCAGCGTGATCGTGTCGGCGGCCTCGAAGGCTTCGTGCCTGTCGCGGATCGTCTCGGCGCGGATCATGCGGCCTCCGGAAAGAAGTCGGAATCGAGGATCTGTTTGATCTTGAAGGGGCAGGAAGCAGGGAAGACGCTCTCCGGCAGGCCGGTTTCGTCGGCCGCCTTGATGCGGGCGAGACCGTAGGCGCTTTCCAACGCGCAGCTCGGAAAGCCACGCAAACTCGGACTGTCTTCGATGACCATTGCCATCCGCTCGCGCTGCGTATCGATGGTCGACCGCCAGCCGCTTTTCCGTTTTTCCGGCTCATACCGCCATTTCAGAAGATGAAGGGCGATCACTCGAAGCCGGCTCCGGATCTCGCGCTTCTCGCTGGCTCCCACGCTTTCGATTTCCTCCGCCGTATTTTGCCAGTCGATATCGCCGCGATTATCGAAAGCGGCGCGTGCCCGCAGCTTCGCCGCCTGATCCTGGGTCCAGGCGTAGAAGTCTTCCTCGTAGAGATCGGGCTTCTTCAGGGGCTCGGCCATGTCGTCAGGCCTCTGGAAAGAAATCGGGATCGAGAATCTGTTCGACCGTGAAGGGGCAGGAAGTGGGGAAGGTATCCTCCGGCAAGTCCGTTTCGCCCGAAGCATTCAAACGTGCCGAATGATATTCTTCCGCCAACAATGTTGCCGGATAGGACCGCAGACTTGGATTGTCGTTCAATTCCCGCGCAAGTCTCTTTCGCTGCTCGGCGATCGTCGCTTTCCAGCTTCTTGAACGTCTTTCGGCTTGGAAACGCCATTTCAGAAGATGGACGATCAGAACGTTGAGGCGAGACTCGATTTCTCGTTTGACGGAACGTCCCAATGTTTCGATCTCATCCACGAGATTGTCGATGTCCAGGCGCCGGAAGTCGCCTTCCCTCAGCCTTTTCGCCTGATCCTGCGTCCAGGCGTAGAAGTCCGTGTCGTAACCGGCCTGCATGGCCGGTTCACTCTTCGAGCGGGAAGAGGCGCCGCCAAATCGGGAGTCGGGTTCGAGTTCAGCCGCTACGGCGTCGATGAGTTTGAGAACCATCGTCGGCTCCTTGTCGGACAGCCTCATAGATAGGCCTTCGACCCTAGAACATGAAATAGCGCTGCGCCATCGGCAGGACGGTGGCGGGTTCGCAGGTCAGGAGTTCGCCGTCGGCGCGCACCTCGTAGGTTTCCGGGTCGACCTCGATCCTCGGCGTCGCGAAATTGTGGATCATCGAGGCCTTGGAGATGCCGCCGCGCGTGTTCTCGACGGGCAGGAACACCTTCTCGCAGCCAAGATTCGCGCGCAGACCATCGCCGAGCGCCGCCTGAGACACGAAGGTCGCGCCCGTCGCGCCGACCGCCTTGCCGAAGGCGCCGAACATCGGGCGGTAGTGAACGGGTTGAGGCGTCGGGATGGAGGCGTTCGGGTCGCCCATGGGAGCTGCCGCGATCATGCCGCCGAGAAGCACCATCATGGGCTTCACCCCGAAGAAGGCCGGGTCCCAAAGCACGAGATCGGCGCGCTTGCCGACTTCCACCGAGCCGATCTCCTTCGACATGCCTTGGGCGATGGCCGGGTTGATCGTGTATTTCGCGACATAGCGGCGGGCGCGGAAATTGTCGTTGTCGCCCGTTTCTTCCGGCAGCCGGCCGCGCTGGCGCTTCATCTTATCGGCCGTCTGCCAGGTGCGGATCACCACCTCGCCGACGCGGCCCATGGCCTGTGAGTCGGAGGCGATGATGGAAAAGGCCCCGAGATCGTGGAGGATGTCCTCGGCGGCGATGGTTTCCTTGCGGATGCGCGATTCGGCGAAGGCGATGTCCTCGGGGATCGCGCTGTCGAGGTGATGGCAGACCATGAGCATGTCGAGATGCTCTTCCAGCGTGTTCACCGTGTAGGGGCGCGTCGGATTGGTGGAGGATGGCAGGACGTTCGGCAGCCCGCAGACCTTGATGATGTCCGGCGCGTGTCCCCCGCCCGCCCCTTCCGTGTGGAAGGCGTGGATCGTGCGCCCTTTGAAGGCCTCCACCGTGTTCTCGACGAAACCGGATTCGTTCAGCGTGTCGGTATGGATCATCACCTGCACGTCGAAGGCATCGGCGACGGAAAGGCAGCAGTCGATGGCGGCGGGCGTCGTGCCCCAGTCCTCGTGGAGCTTCAGGGCGCAGGCGCCGGCCCGCACCATCTCCTCGATCGCGCCCGGCAAAGACGCGTTGCCCTTGCCCGAGAAGCCGATATTCATCGGCAACCCGTCCACCGCCTGGATCATGCGGGCGAGGTGCCAGGGGCCGGGCGTGCAGGTGGTGGCGAGCGTGCCGTGCGCCGGCCCGGTGCCGCCGCCGAGCATCGTCGTGACGCCGGAAAACAAGGCTTCCTCCACCTGCTGCGGGCAGATGAAGTGGATGTGGCTGTCGAAGCCGCCGGCGGTGAGGATCTTGCCCTCGCCTGCGATCGCCTCCGTACCAGGCCCGACGATGATGGTGACGCCCGGCTGCGTGTCGGGATTGCCGGCCTTGCCGATGGCGTGGATGCGCCCGCCGAGAAGCCCGACATCGGCCTTGTAGATGCCCGTATGGTCGAGGATCAGCGCGTTGGTGATGACGGTGTCCACCGCCCCTTGCGCGCGTGAAAGCTGCGACTGGCCCATGCCGTCGCGTATCACCTTACCGCCGCCGAACTTCACCTCCTCGCCATAGGTGGTGAGGTCCTTCTCGACCTCGATGAAGATTTCGGTATCGGCGAGGCGCACCTTATCGCCGGTGGTCGGGCCGAACATCGCGGCATAGGCGGAGCGGGCGATCCTGGCGGGCATGGCGGTTCTTCGTCCGGGTTCGAGCGGTGCAGTGCGGCGTGCCGGTTTGCGGCGCGATAAACGATCGGAGCGCATCGCCGCGCCTTTGTCAAAGCCGCCCCGGCTTCCTATATCGAATGGACGCCGCCGCGATCCCTCATTGGTCGAAAGGCCGCTTCGCATGAAAGCCGTTCTTCTTCTCGCAGGGTTTCTCGTCCTGCCCGCTTCCTACGCCTCGTCCCAGGCCTTCGATCCCGGACCCGGCTTCATCGTGCCCGGCTCCTCCATGTCCGGCGCGCGCATCGACGGCGCGCCGCGCACGCGAACGACGCCGGCCATCCCCAACGCGCCGATCTTCGGCGACACGGCGGCCGAGCGCTATTACGGGCGAGAGTTCGACGACAGCTACCTGCGCCCGAAAGTGCCGCGCCTCGCGCCCGAGCGTTCCAACGAAGCGGTGACCACCGAAGGGCGATCAGACCTCAACATCGTGAATTCGGGAGAGTTCGCGACAGGAGGCCCGAACGCCATCGGCTCGTCCTCCGTCACGCGCGGGTCGAGCTTCAGCCGGGGCGGTCGGGCGCGGATCGCGCCGAATCGCTAGACAGACGCGCCGAAACCCGTTCACCTTTCGCCCAACGGCAACCGATGCGCCGCTCGGTGGTTCGTCAGTTCAAACAAACTCGAAAGCGCCGATGGGCGCTTCAAGGAGATCACCATGGCAAGCGGACGGAGCATCCTGATGGCGGCCGCCCTTTTCGCGGCAACGGCACTGCCGGCGGCGGCCCAGCTTTCGGGCGGCGTCGGCGGCGGAGGTGGCGGTGGGTCGGTCGGTGGGGGATCGGTCGGTGGCGGCTCGGCTGGGGGCGTCGGCGGTGGCGGTGGCGGCACGAGTGGCATCGCCACGCCTTCACCCGTTTCTCCGAACGTGACCAGCGGGGCGGGCGCTTTGTCCACTGGCGCGGGGGCAACCACCGGTTCCGGCGCGGCGAGCGCAGGCGTCGGCACCAGCAGCGCAGGAGGCGGAGTTTCGGGCACCGCCGGCGCGGGCGACACCACGGGCGGCGCGATCAGCGGCGACAACGCCAATTCCGGCGGCAGCACGGCGACCAGCACGCAGTCCACCGCCACGGCCGGCCAGACCAATCTCAATTCGGTGAATGCGAGTGCGGTGGCGCAGTCCGGCAATCCGAGCACGGCTTCCGCCACCGGCGCGACCTCCATCGGCGGCGCGAGCGGCACGACGATCGGAAGCGGTCAGACGGGCAGCAACGGCAGCGTGGCGGGCGCGGGACGACCGGAGGACTTCCGCATTCCGACGCCGCCCATCGGCGTCGATCTCGGCAGCATCCGGGGCGCGCTGGACTCGCAGCCAAGCGCGACGCCCTGATCTTCAGCGAACAAGGGCGCCCGTTACAGGGCGCCCATCACCTTCGCGTTGAAGCCGTAGACATGTCGGCGCCCGCCCAAGGGCACCAGCGTGACTTCGCGCGTTTGCCCGGGCTCGAAACGCACCGCCGTGCCGGCCGCGATGTCGAGGCGGTGGCCGTGTGCCGCCACGCGATCGAAGGCGAGCGACGGGTTGGTTTCGGCGAAATGATAATGCGAGCCGACCTGCACGGGCCGGTCTCCCGTGTTCGACACCTCGATCAACAGGGTCGGCGCACCTTCGTTCAACACGAGGTCGCCGGGCGCGGTGATGATTTCGCCGGGAATCATGCCCGATCAGCCGACCATCAGGGCGATGCCGGCCACGGCCGTGCCGGCGCCGAGAGCGCGGGCGAGCGAGGTGCCGAGCTTGCCGCCGCGCGCCAGGACGAAACCAAGACCGATGCCAGCGCCGTGAAGCAGCGCGGTGGAGGCGACGAAGCCGATGCCGAAGTCGAGAGCGCCCGCCCCGCCGAGTTCCGCCGCATGGGCGATGCCGTGGAACAGCGCGAAGACGCCGACCACCCCGATGCTCGCCGCCAGCGGCAAACGGGCGGACGCGGCGACGAAAAGGCCGAGCGCCAGAACGGATGCCGCGATCATCGGCTCCACGAAGGGCAGCGAAACGCCGGCAAGGCCGAGCACGAAGCCGAGAAGCATGGTGCCGACAAAGGCGGCAGGCACGAGATAAACGGCGCGCCCGCCGATCTGCGCGGCCCAAAGGCCGACCGCGACCATCGCCAGAATATGGTCGAGGCCCGTCAGCGGATGCGAAATGCCCGCCATGACCGAGCCGTGTTCCGCCGGGTTGAGATGGGCGAAGGCGGGAGCGGCGCCGGCAACAAGGGCGGCAGCGGCGACGGCAAGGCGTTTCAGCATCGAATCCTCTTGAGAACTATCGGCACCCCGGTTTGGGTCGCGCCGTTCACATCATGATGATGGGCGGGTTTCAACCGCCTGTCAAAGCGTCTCGGACTCGCCCTTCCCGTCGACCGCGGACGGAGTTGCAAACCTGTCGCCCCATCTCAGCCTTCGCGCCGCGGCGAAGGCTGCCTTGTCGCGCCGGGCGACGCTTGTCATGACCGATGTCCCCTCCGGGCGGCAGAGCTTGAAGGCGATGGCGGCCTTGCCGGCCTCTGGCGGCGCGATGATTCGCGGCAGGCGCGCCGTTTCGGCAAAGCCTTGCCGTGCGGCGACGAGATAGGAAAAGCGCTCGTCCTCGAAGGGCAGCGCCGCGCCCTTCACGGCCATATGGGCGCGGCGGCGCGGCAACCGCTCGGAGAAATGGCACCAGTCGGGCGCCACCAGCGGACAATTCTTCTCGTGCGGACAGGGCGCGAGGATATGGGCCCCATCCGCGACGAGCCGGCCTCGAGCCGCCAGAATACGGGCATAGCCCTCAGGCGTGCCCGGCTCGATGATGACGAGGAGCCCGTCCGTCGCCGCAAAAAGGCGCGCCGCCAGTTCGCCTGCCCCCGCCCGATCGAATTCGGCGAGGACGTAGCCGAGAATGGTCAGGTCGAAGCGGCCGAGATCGAACGGCAGGGCGGAAAGCTCGGCCTGGCGTTGCGAAAGCTCGACCGCGAGAGGCGATGCGAAATCCCGTCCTATCGCCAGAAAGGCGGGATTGTGATCGACCTGCACGAGGGCGTCGGCATCCGGCCAGAGATGAAGAGCGGCAAAGCCCGCCGTGCCGGGGCCGGCCCCCGCATCGCAGATGCGGCTTGGGTGGAAGCCCGGCAGAAGCGCTTCCACTTCAGTGAAAACGGCGGTTGCCGCCGCGAAAGTCGCGGGCATCCGCGCCGTGGCATAGGCGAGCGCATCGCCCTCGCCCTTGACCACGCCGCTCGACGCACGGCCGGCACGGTAGGCCGTGCTGATGCGGGCGGAGCGCTCGTGAAGGTCGCCCCGTCCGCGCCCTTCGAGACGGCGGTCGAGCGCTTCCACCAGCCATGACGGCATTTCAGTCATGCTGCTTCGGGTTTGCTTTCGTTCAGCGGATCGGGTGGTGGACGGTCACGAGCTTGGTGCCATCCGGAAAGGTCGCCTCCACCTGGACGTCGTGGATCATCTCGGCGATGCCTTCCATGACTTGCGCGCGCGTCACCACATGGGCGCCGGCTTCCATCAGGTCGGCGACGGAGCGCCCGTCGCGCGCGCCTTCCACCACGAAGTCGGTGATGAGGGCGATGGCTTCGGGATGGTTCAGCTTCACGCCGCGCGACAAGCGCTTGCGCGCCACCTCCGCCGCCATGGCGACGATGAGCTTGTCCTTTTCCCTCGGCGTCAACTGCATGAATCGAACCCTTCAACCTCTCAAAGCGACCATACGCGCGGAAGCGGGCCCTTGGCGAGGGCCGCGAGAAGCGGCATCAAGCGCTTGCGCAAGGTAAAGCCGCTCGGGGCCGCCAGCCGCACCACGAGAAACCCGTCCACGACACTCGCGCCGCCGGTGTCTCCGACGAGATCACGGGCCGCTTCCAGATCCGCGCCGCCCTCGGGGATCGTCGCGAGAATCGTGGCGAAGGCCCGCATCTCGCCGAGCGCGGCACGCCGCGAAGCGAGCGCTTCCACACTGCCCTCGATCCGCGCTTCTTCGGCAAAAACGAGACGGCCGTTGCGGCGCACGCGCCAGGAGTCGCGAAAGAGCCCCTCGCGCACCACCTCGCCCATCAGCGCGCGGCCGAGAATGACGCTTTCACTGATGAGAAGACCGGCCCCCGGCGCCAGCTCGATGTCAAGATTGCGCCGAAGGCGGCCGCCGTCGAAGAGAATGGTTTCCTGGGGCAGGAAGGCGAGGTGCCCGCCCTCCCCCACGCGAAGGCTGGTTGCAACGCGCGCGTCGCCGGAGCTTGCCCGATAGATCCGCTCGGCGGCCTGCGTGGTGACGGTGAGAGCCGCGCCATCCGCCGCCTCGAAGCTTTGCTCGATGCGGTCGCCACCGGTCAATCCGCCGGATGTGTTGATGAGAACGCCCTCCAGCCGCCCGTCCGGCAGCCGCGGAAAGCGCAGCTTCAAGCAACCGGCCTGATGGAGACGCTTCAGCCGCGTGACCGGCGGCGCGCCGTCGTCGACCGCCACGCGGGCGGCGACGCGCCCGAAGGCGCGCTGCATCGGAACCGGAGCGTGCACCGAGCCCGGCGCGAGACTCATACCGGCTCCAGCGGCTGGGCAGGACCTTCCGGCAGTTCCACCGCGACGCGATCGCCTTCGCGAACCTCGCCGCCGGCGAGAACCACGCTCATGACGCCGGCCTTGCGGATGAGATTGCCCGCCGCATCCTTGTCGAGAACGGCGTGCATCAGACCCGATTGGAAGCGGTCGATCTGAACGCAAGGATTGCGCAGGCCCGTCAATTCCACGACGGCCTCGGCCCCTAAGTGAAGCCGCGTCCCGCGCGGCAGGGACAGAAGGTCGAGGCCCTGCGTCGTGACGTTCTCGCCGAGATCGCCGGCGCCGACGGCAAAGCCCTTGTCGGCGAGTTCCGCGAAGAGTTCTTCGTGGATCAGATGGACCTGACGCAGGTTCGGCTGCGAAGGATCGCGGCGAACGCGCGACAGATGCTGGACGGTGCGGCCGGCATGGGCATCGCCCTCGACGCCGAGCCCCGCCAGGAGGCGCAGGCGCGGCGCGCGGATCTTGCTGAAGCGATGCGTGCCATCGACGCTGAGCGCCGTCACCCTGCCCATTGCCCATGCCCCTTCCGTGCCGTTCGCCCCGGTCTTGTGGACCATCGTTCGGGAAGAGGGCAAGGGCCTGCGAAAAGCGCCTTACGGAAGGTCGCCTACTCGGCCGCGTCCAGCATGTCGGTGGCCTTGCGAAGTTCGCGCCCCGGCACGCCGCCTTCGGCGAAACGCTTGCCCGCCAGCGCGATGTCGCCGGGACCTGCCAGGAAGATGCGGGTCTGGGGCAACAGGAAGTCCAGGAAGACGGGGTCGACCATTTCGGCATGAACCAGCGTTTCCACGGTGGCGTTGGCCGGCACGTCGAGCTGCTTCACGAGAAGCAGGGTGGAGCGGCGGTGGCGTCCGGCAAACCACGCGGCGATGGAATCGGACGTCACTTCGTGATTGTCGCGCAGTTCCGCGTGCTGCAGCGAGGCGCCCGCCGGCATCCAGACCGGAATCTTGCCGTCAGTGAAAGCAGCCTCGATCTCTTCGATGCTGGATGCCGTCACCATGCGCGTGCCGAGGCTTTTCAACGCATAGCCGAACTGCTCCATCGCCAGAATGGTCATGGCATGGGCGGCGGTCTCGTCGTAGCCGATGCGAGATTGATAGCGGCGAACCGTATTGGCGAAGGGACCGCCACCGGGAATGATCACCACATTGCCGGTCGCCTTCTCGACGGCCTCGATCCATCGCGCGAAATCGGGCGAACTGGCCGAACTACCTCCCAGCTTGACGACGACGACATTATCCATGAGCAACCCTTCGCGCCGCCAAGGCGGCGCCTTTCACGCATCACAGGCGCGGCACTACCAGTCCGCACAACCGAAGGCGGCAATCCGCCCCTCGCCTTTCATCGTATGGCGATAATGGGGCAAGCCGCAACAGCTTCGATCGGTTCCAGCAAAATTGCGGACAATCGTCGCTGCGCTGCGGCAAATCCTCGTGGCATTATCAACGGTTGCGGAGAATTTCGATACCGAAGCTTCCTGAACCCAGATCCAGCTTTTCCACGCGAATGCGAACCGAGACAACACGCGGATCGGCCAGAATCATGGCGGACAGGTCCTCGGCAAGCGTTTCCACGAAATCGACATGCGCGCCGTCGGTGAGAAGCGCGATGGCATCGGCGATGAGGTCGTAGGAATAAACGCCTCCCATGCCGGCACAAGCACCGGCGCAAGGAACATCGACTTCCACGCTGAAGCGCACGCGTTGGCGACGGCCCCGCTCGTGGCCGTAGGCGCCGATCTCCATTTCCACCACATGATCGCGCAGGAAGATGCGGTCGGTGGATCCGGCAATGCCCGCGGGCTCAACCGAAATCAGTGACGCGATGTCGCGCACGGCGTCGCTCGTCAGCGCGCCGTTTCGTCGAAGACCAGTGTCGAATAGGAGAGCCTCGGGAGAAAGAACACGAAGGCGCGGCACGTCGGGCGCTTCCAACGCGCCGCCAAGAAGAACCGGCAAGCCTTCCGCGCGCATCGCGTCGATAAGCCGGCGCAGTTTTGGCAAACCCAACCGTGCTGGAAGCCCGCCGGCGCTTTCGTCGGCCAGGTCGATGAGAACGTCTGCGAAGCCAGCTTTCGCCAGAACCGCAGGCGCTGGGGCGTCTTCCAGCCCGTCATTGGCGAAGATCACGGCGATGCGCTCCGGCCGCTGCGCCATCGCGTCGAGGCGCGAGCTCGCTTCCTCCAACGGTATCGCGACTTTCCCGTGAACAACCACGGCCAGCTTGTCGGCGACTGCGATAGCCCGTGCCGCTTCCCGACCAAAATCGGCATCCAGGCGAAGCATGATCGCCGCTCTTCCGCCCGCCCTTGCCGCAATTTCTTCAGCCGCCTCCACGTCCACCGACAGGATGGACGCGCCGCCGAGGATCGCCTCCTCGGCTTCCGCACCGTTGCGGACATGGACGATCAGGACGGGGGCCATGGCTTTGCGGGTCCTTGCGATGGCGCGAACGGCGCTTTCACCGGGCATCGTCTTCTCCTAAGGTCGCGGCTCCGTCAAACCGGAGCGTGGCTCATGAAGAACCTGTTGATCGCCGCGAGCCTTCTCGTTCTTCTCGCCAACCCAGCGGGCGCGCAGCAGTTCGTGGACCGGCCGATGCCGGAAGCCGCGACCGGAACGGCGGCAAAGCCCCTCGTGAAGGCCTGGGAGCAGATGGTGGTCGCCGCCCATCCGCTGGCGGCGGAGGCCGGGCGCTCCATACTGCGCGAAGGCGGCAATGCGGCGGATGCGCTGGTCGCGGTGCAGCTCGTCCTGGGGCTGGTGGAGCCGCAATCCTCCGGCATCGGCGGCGGCGCATTCCTGCTTTTCTGGGATGGGCAAGAAAAGCGCCTGACCACCTTCGACGGTCGCGAAACCGCGCCGGCCGCCGCGACGCCGAAGCTCTTCCTGGACGAGAATGGGCAGCCCTTGAAGTTCCTGCCGGCAGTTGTCGGCGGGCGCTCGGTCGGAACGCCCGGCACGGTGAAGCTTCTGGCCAACGTCCATGCCCGCCACGGCCTTCTGTCGTGGCGGCGCGTCGTGGAGCCGGCGATCAGGCTGGCGCGAAACGGCTTTCCGGTGTCGGAGCGTTTGCATTCGCTGCTCGCCGCCGATCCCGATCTCGCGCAGTCCGTGACCATGCGCGATTACTTCTTCCCGAACGGCCAGCCGCTCGAAGCCGGCGCGACCTTGAAGAACCCGGCCTATGCCGACACGCTGGAGCGGATCGCCCGGCAAGGGCTGGACGGGTTCTATTCCGGGCCGAACGCGGAAAAGCTCGTGGCGGCGGTGCGGGATGCGACAGGCCTCGACGGCAAGCCCAATCCCGGCACGCTGTCCTTGAACGATCTGGAAGACTACGAGGTGAAGGAGCGCCCGCCCGTCTGCGCACCTTATCGGGTCTACGAGATCTGCGGCATGGGACCGCCTTCTTCCGGCGGGGTCGCGGTCGCCCAGATCCTCGGCCTTCTCCAGCCGACCGACATGCGCGCGCTCGGAAGCGACGACATCCAGTCCTGGCGACTGATCGGCGACGCTTCCCGCCTCGCCTTCGCCGACCGCAACCGCTACCTCGCCGACGAGGACTTCGTGGCCGTCCCGGTGAAGGGCCTTCTTGATCCCGGTTATCTGGCATCCCGCGCCAAGCTTCTCGAAAGCCCCCGCGCCATCGAGAAGGCGGAAGCCGGGATGCCGGCCTTCGACCATGCTCTTCTGGACCGGGCCGACGACCAAAGCCTGGAACTGCCCTCCACCAGCCATTTCGTCATTCGCGACAAAGCGGGCAACGTAGTGTCCATGACGACAACAATCGAGAACGGCTTCGGCTCGCGGTTGATGGTGAACGGCTATCTTCTCAACAACGAGCTGACGGACTTCTCCTTCGCGACGCACGAGAACGGCTTGGCCATCGCCAACCGCGTGGAGCCCGGCAAGCGGCCGCGCTCTTCCATGGCCCCGACGATCGTGATCGAGAACGGCGAGCCCGTTCTCGCCATCGGCTCGCCCGGCGGCTCCTCCATCATCGGCTTCGTGGCGCAGGCGCTCGTCGCGGTTCTCGACTGGGACATGAACGTCGCGGACGCCCTCGCCATGCCGCATCTTCTCCATCGCGGGCAGGTCTTCGAGATCGAGAAGGGAACGCAAGCCGAGGCGAAGGAAGCCGCGCTGAAGGCGCTCGGCTTCCAAACCAAGGTCACGGACCTCAATTCCGGCCTTCACGCGATCCGCATCACGCCGCAAGGGCTGGAAGGCGGCGTCGATCCGCGCCGCGAAGGGCTCGCGCTCGGCGATTGACTTCGCCGCCGTCCCGCGTCACCCCGTTGCGCCACAGGAGAGCAGCGATGCAGACGATCCTCGTTCAGTTCAAGTGCCGGCCCGGCCGGGCCTATGGCGTCGCCGACGCGTTGGTGGAAGCGATCGAGGAAGTGTCCGAGGTGCATTCCACCTCGGGCCATTACGATCTGATCGCCAAGTTCTACCTGCCCGACGACCAGGATATCGGCCATTTCGTCACCGAGCGTCTTCAAACGCTCGACGGAGTGGCGGATACCTTCACCACCGTCGCCTTCAAGGCCTTCGGGCGGGGCTGACGCCGCCGTCAGTCGACGAAAGCGCGCTCCACCACATAGGTGCCGGGGCTGGAATTGGAGCCTTCCACGAGACCGAAGCGCTCCATCATCGCCGCCGTGTCCTTCAGCATCTCCATCGAGCCGCAGATCATGGCGCGGTCGGTTTCGGGGTCGAAGGGCGGCAGGCCGAGATCGGAAAACAGCTTGCCGCTTTCGATCAGGTTGGTGATGCGCTCGCCCTTGTCCGGCCCTTCCCGCGTCGCGGTGGAATGGAGAAGGAGCTTACCCCCGGCGAACTCGCTCATCAGCTCGTCCGACAGGATCTTGTCCACGAGTTCCTGGCCATAGGTCAGTTCATCGAGCTGGCGGCAGGTCTGCGTGATCACGACCTTCTCGAACTTCTCGTAGATGTCGGGATCGCGCGCGACGGAGGCGAAAGGCGCGATGCCGGTGCCGGTGGAGAAGAGATAAAGCCGCTTGCCCGGCAGAAGCGCGTCGGCGACGAGCGTGCCCGTCGACTTCTTGCGCATCAGGACGGTGTCGCCTTCGCGGATCTT
The DNA here is from genome assembly GCF_009176975.1 of Aureimonas psammosilenae. Classification (GTDB taxonomy): domain Bacteria; phylum Pseudomonadota; class Alphaproteobacteria; order Rhizobiales; family Rhizobiaceae; genus Plantimonas; species Plantimonas psammosilenae. The sequence goes on along the minus strand of NZ_WEZG01000007.1, from coordinate 96,966 downwards.
CTGCAGATGTTCGGTGAGCGGGCCGCCCGGCACCTTGATGGAGAAGAATTCCAACTCCTCGTCCCAGGCGGGGCTCGCGATGGAATAAGCGCGGTAGACCGGCTTTTCGGCATTCGGCAGGCCGATCATCACGAACTCGCCGGAGCGGAAGCGGAAACCGTCCGGCCGGGTCATTCGGAATCGGAACAGGCGGTCGGTATAGTGCTGCACCTCCGTCACGGTCTCAGCAAAGACGCCGGCGGGAATCGGAAAGGTGGAAGCGGTGCCGGACGAGGCTTCGGTCGCAGTCGCGGTCATGGGTAAAGTCGGGCTCTTCTTCGAACGATCGGACGGAAGATAGGAATTTTGCGGCATTGCGAAAGGCCGCGCGTCACCTGATGCTCTGCCCGCAAATGAATCGCCTTGCGAGGGCGGATTTTCTCAAACGCGGACCTGACGGGAAATATTCGACGGCGTGCCGAAAACGCGCCGATAACGCTCGATCTCCGACGGGATCCCGGTGGACTTCGCCGGATTGTCGGAAAGCTTCACTGCCGGACGATCGTTCACCGTCGCCACCTTGCAGACGAGCGAGATCGCTTCCAGCCCGTCGCCGCCATGGGGCTCGATATCGCGGAAGTCGTTGGTGAGGTTGGTGCCCCAACCGAAGCTCATGCGCGAGCGACCTTCGAAATGGCGGTAGGTCTCCTCGATGCCGTCGACATCCATGCCGTCGGAAAAGACCAGAAGCTTCTCGGTCGGGTCGATGCCGTGCGCCTTCCACCAGTCGAGAATGCGCTCGCCCCCTTCGATGGGCGGGGCGGAGTCCGGCCGGAAGCCCGTCCAGTCGGTCAGCCAGCCGGGCGCGCCGCTGAGAAAGGACTCCGTGCCGAAGGCGTCCGGCAGGACGACCAGAAGATTGCCGCCGTAGTAGCTCTGCCAGTCCTTCAGGATTTCGTAGGGCGCTTGGCGCAGGGCCTCGTCGCCATCGGCAAGCGCGGCCATCACCATCGGCAGCTCGTGCGCGTTGGTGCCGATGGCTTCGACGTCGTTGTCCATGGCGAGGAGGACATTGGAGGAACCGATGAAATTGTCGCCGAGCCCCTCCTTCAGGGCCTCCACGCACCAGCGCTGCCACAGGAAGGAATGACGGCGGCGCGTGCCGAAATCCGAGATGCGAAGGTTGGGCAGATCGCGCAGCCGCTCGACCTTTTCCCACATCTTGGCCTTGGCGCGGGCGTAAAGGACGTCGAGCTCGAATCGTCCGTAATCCTTCAAGGCCGCGCGCGAGCGAAGCTCGTTGATGACGGCGAGCGCCGGAATCTCCCACATCGTGGTATGCGCCCAAGACCCATGGAAGGAGAGTTCGAACTGCCCGTCGACGCGCTTCAGCTCGTATTCGGGGAGCTGGAAGTTCTCGAACCATTCCAGAAAGGCCGGGCGGAAAATCTGCGTCGAGCCGTAGAAGCTGTTGCCGGCGAGCCAGATCATCTCGCGCTTGGTCAGGCGCACCGTGCGGGCATGGTCGAGCTGGGCTCTCAACTCCGCCTCGTCGATCTCGTCGGCGATCCGCACGGCCTTGTTGCGGTTGATCAGCGAGAAGGAAACTTGCGTGTCGCCGTGCAGTCCCCAGATCATCTGCAGCATCAGGAGCTTGTAGAAGTCCGTATCGAGGAGCGAGCGCACGATCGGATCGAGCTTGAACGTGTGGTTCCAAACCCGTGTTGCGATGTCGGTCGCCACCATATGTCGATCTCTCGCCTTTCGCTGGCGCGATCCTGCGCGACATCGTGCCGCCGGGACGCGCGCTCCTTACGCGATGCACCCCCGGCCGCCAAGTCCAACCCCGGAAGAACTCGCCCTCGCGCCAAGCTTCGGGAACCAAATGCCGCCGGATCGTCTTTTGAACTTCAACCGGATTGGGCCACGCGTCCATGCCGAACGAGAACTTGAGGAGACTCGAGAATGAAGAACAAACTGATGATCGCGGGCATTCTCGCCTTGGGCCTGACCAGCGTGACCGCGCCCGCCATGGCGCAGGGCATCGAGATCGGCCCGAACGGCGTGCGCGTGATCGACCCGCGTGATCGCGACGCCCGCGACCGTGATGTGCGCGATCGCGATGTCCGGCGCGATGATGTCCGGCGCGATCAAGGCATCTCGCAACGCGAAGCCATTCGCATCGCTCGTTCCGAAGGCGTGCGCGACGTGGACAACGTCACCGAACGCCGCCGCTCCTTTCGCGTCGATGGCGCCGACCGTCGCGGCCGGGACATCACCGTGGACATCGACCGGATCACCGGCGATGTGATCTCGGTGCGCTGAACCGGACTTCCAACCGGCTTCCCGTGAAAAGCCCCGCCTAGCGCGGGGCTTTTTCTTTGCGCGGATATCCTCGCGACTCCGTCAGCTCCGCGCGCAGGCGACACGCACGGCGTAGTCCTTGGAGCTTTTGCTCAGCATCGGCTGGTTGGTGGTGAGTTCCGTTTCGTCCACAATGGTCGGCGTCGGGCATTTGGCGCCGAGATAGCCCGCAACGATGCGCTCGCGATCGGCGCGCAGGGTGGGGTCGACGCCGAGCGGCCGCAGGTTGCGGATGAGAACCGTATAGTCGAAGCCGGGCGACGTGGATGGCGTCGCGCTGATCGCGTTGTTTTCCTGAAGCACGGCAAGCTGCTCCTCGGTGCTCATGCAGCCGGCAAGAAGACCGAGGACAAGAATGGACAGAATGCGAAGCATCACGGGGCGCGTTTTCCGAAAAGAGGGCAACGGGGCGGCGGAGCCACCACGCGTTTCCTGCTTTTATGTCACGTGCGCCGCGAACAGAAGGGCGCGCCGACCTGCATCGACGCGCCCTTCGTCAAGCTCGAATGGCAGCTTGGATCAGGCCTGACCTTCCTTGCGCACCTGTTCCTTGGCAGTCTCCGTCGCGGTTCCCACGACGTTGGAAACCCGCTGCGCCAAGGTATCGCCCTCGCCTGACGGCTTCAGGCCCTGGCGGTCGGCTTCCTCGCTCGCCGCCTTGTAGGTCTCGGCGGCAACGCCTTTGGCGCTTTCCACGGCGTCCTTGCCATAGGCATAGGCTTGGTCGCGCAGCCGGTCGCGCGTGTCGCCGAGAAGCTCGTCCTCGGTGCGGGTCGAAGGCAGGCTCGCGCCGATGGCCGCGCCGACCGCCAAGGCGATGGCCCCGAAGATCAACGGCTCTTCCTGAAGCGTATCGAGAAAGCCGCGCTGGGCACGCCGTCCTACGCCATAGGCACCACTTCCGACCGAGCGCAGGCCGTCCGCCGCCGCTTGTCCGCCGCCGCGAAGCGCGTCGGCCGCACCCGAGCCGTAGTCGCGAGCCGCCTGCCCGACGCTCGACGCCGTATCGCCGATGGCGGAGGCGGCCGAGGACAGGCCGGAGGCGGCTGAAGACGCGCCGCTCGACACGCCGTCGCGAACACCGGACGCGGCCGAGCCGACGCGTGCGCCGATGCCCGGACCGCTGGAGCCGGTCCCACTATGGGACGAAGGGCCGGTCTCACCCCGGTAAGGAACATGGCCGACCGAATGATCGTCGCGCACGCCCCGGCCGAGAAGAAGCCAAGCCACCCCCGCCCCGACGAGGCCGAGGGCCAGCGGGTTGTCGCGCACCTGCCGGCCGAGATTCTGCACGGCGGCGTTGGTCTGCGTGGAGCCGAAGTAGTCCGTCACCTCGTCGAGGATCTGGCCGGGCGACATGCGCGCGCGAAGCTCGTCGATCGTGTTGTTGACGGAGGAGCGGCGTTCCTGCGCTTCGCGCTCCAGGCGGTCTGTATCGTCGCTGCTCATCGGATCTGTCCTTTCACGACCTTGCCGTCTTCGCTGAGCTGATGGGCCGTGCGCGTCGGCGTCAGGCTCACGGGCTCGAGTTCCTTCTTGCCCTTGGCGAGCAGAACCGCGCCGACCGCAGCAATCACCACGCCGACGATGAGCGAGGCCCAGCCGACGCCGATATCGGGTTCGCCGATCTTGGATACCGCGGTCACCAGCGCGGCGGTCAAGGTCAGGAGCGCGACGAGAAGGCAGATGGCCCCGGCGACGAGCGAGCCGCCGGCGACCTGGATTTGCGTGAACTTGTCGGAAATCTCGGAGCGAAGGAGCTGGGTCTCGGTGCGGAACAGCTCCGTCGCTTCCCGCAGGAGATTGGCGAGAAGATCGGGGACGGATCGGGTCTCGCGAGGCTCAACGGACATTGCGATCTCCAAATGACGTCGTGGCGGATGTGGCGAGGCTCGGAGCGTCGTAAGGTGTCTCCGGCGTTCTTCCGGCGCCGGTGGTGGTGCCGACGACGTCGCGCTTGTCGGCGAGATCGTCGCCTGGGCGCGGCAGCGTCGAAGAGCCGGCACCGGTCACGCGCGTGGCGGAGGACAGGCTCCCGTCCTCGGCATGGCCTTCGGAGAAGACACGGTCCGAGCCATAGTCGCGATGGGCTTGACCGGTATTGCGGTTCGACACGCCCTGGCTGCCATGTTCGCCGGTGGCCCTGGCGAAACGGCCGAGGGCCACGCCCGCCAACGCTACGCCGATAAGGAAGGTGGTCGGCTGGCGGCGGGCGAAATCGGTGACGGAACGGCTGATATCCTGGAGGTTCTGCCCTTTGATCGAGCCGGCCGCCTGCTCGATGCCGGTGGCGAGCTCGCGCACGAGTCCGGCCGCCATGGACTGGTCGCGTTGCCCGAGTTCGTCGGACGCCTTACGGATGGCGGCGGCGAAATCGCCGAGGCTGGAGGAGGCCTGCTCCTTGCCTTGCTCGGCCTGATCGGCAAGGCGCTGCTTGGCGGTGGAGGCGAGATCGGCCGCCCCCTTGCGCAGGTCTTCACTTGCCCCCGCGATGGCCGACTTGGCGTCGGAAGCCTCTCGGTTCAACGCGTCGCCGACGCGGTGCCCATCGTCATGCAGCCGGGCGCGGCTGGTATCGCTGGACGAATCGGTGCTCGTCGAGCCGACTTTGTTTCGATCGTCGAAGTCTGAAGCCATATCGATCTCCCTCAGCGAAGTCCCAGAAAGGACAGAACGGCAAGAACGACGACGATCAGCCCGATCAGGTAGATGATGCTGTTCATGGATCCGGTCTCTCCGTGCTCGACGCGCAGGTTCTTCTTCCTGCGGTACTTTGGTAAGAGCCGGGTCACGCGAGGGGTTCCAGAATCGGAAAGCACCTTCGGGACGTAAAACGCTAACTGGCAAAGCAAATCCGCTTTTCCCCTTTCAAGGAAAAGGCTCGCAAACGAAGCGGGGAGACCGGTCTCCCGGCCTCCCCGTTAGAATTCTCGGAAGGCTTCTCGTCTCGAGACGGACGCTGTCTAGAACTCCGCCCAGTCCTCCGCCGGCGTCGCGGCGGGCCTGCGTGCCGCCCCGCCCGCGCCGAGCGTGCGCATCTGCGCGACGGGGCGCGAAACCGCTTTCTGCGGAACGGATACGGGCGCAGCCGGACGCCCGCCGATACGGAAGTGCTGAACCAGGGCGGAAAGCGCCTCGGTCTCGACCGACAGGGACTGCGCGGCGGCCGTGGTTTCCTCCACCATGGCGGCGTTCTGCTGCGTGACCTTGTCCATCTGGTCGGCGGCCGTCGACACTTCGCGAAGGCCCGTCGCCTGTTCGTTGGCCGAACGGGCGATCCGGGAGATGATGCGATTGACGTCGGCGACCTGACCGACGATCCCTTGGAGCGAGCGCCCGGAAGCGGACACCAGTTCGACACCCGACACGACCTGGGCAGAGGATGTCGAGATCAGTTCCTTGATCTCCTTCGCGGCTTCCGCCGAGCGCTGGGCGAGACCCCGCACTTCCTGCGCCACCACCGCGAAGCCTCGTCCCGCTTCCCCGGCGCGCGCCGCTTCCACGCCTGCGTTCAAGGCGAGAAGGTTCGTTTGGAACGCGATCTCGTCGATCACCCCGATGATCTTGCCGATTTCGGTCGCGGAGCGCTCGATATCGGCCATCGCCCGCACCGCTTGCGAAACCACGCCGCCGCCGGCTTCGGCGTTCTTCTGCGTGGCGGCTACGGAGGTCTGCGCCTGACCCGCCCCTTGCGCGGTATCGTTGATGCCGCGTGTCACCTCGGCGAGCGCGGCAACCGTTTCCTCCAGATTGGCGGCCTGTTGTTCCGTGCGATGCGCGAGATCGGATGAAGCGGTGGAAATTTCGCCGAGACCCGAGCGGATGACGCCGACGGCCGCGACCACCGCGCCGACGACGCCTTCGAGCGACTCCACGGAGGAATTGAAGCGCTGGCGGATCGGCTCGAATTCGGGCGCGACCGCGTCTTCCATGCGCACCGTCAGATCGCCGGCCGCCAGCCTTTCGAAGGCCGCTTCCACGCCGTGGACGAGAACGCGCAAGTCCTCGGCCTTGGCGTTGTCGATCGACGCCTGCCGGTCGCGGCTCGCCGCCTGCGCGGCGCGCGTGGATGCGGCCTCCGCTTCCAGCCGCTCCTTCTGCACCGCCGCATCCTTGAAGATCTGCACCGCGCCCGCCATGGCGCCGATCTCGTCGTGACGTGCGGTGCCGGGCACCTCCTGCGAATTGTCGCCCTGGGCGAGACGCAGCATGGCCTCCGTCAACCGGACGGTGGGACGCGAAATGGCGCGCGACAGAAGAAGCCACATCACGACGGCGACCGAAGCGCTGAGCACCAGGGAGCCGAGAATGGTGTGAAGCGAAGCGCGCTCGGCGGTTGAAGCGGCGGCGGCATTGGCCGCGATCATCTCGCCCTGCACCTTCAAGGTCTCGTCCAGAAGGTCGTAGGCTTTGGTCAGCGGGAACTGCTTGGGCAAAGCCAGCGCTTGCGGGCGCGTCGCGGGATCGCGGCCGAGCGCGATCATCTGGTCTCCGGCCACCGTCCACCAGTTCTCGACGAAGGCCTTGGCGGCCTGCACCTTTTCGCGCTGCGCGGGCGAATCGGAGAGGCGCACGAATTCGTCCGCCGCCTTTCCGAAGCCGTTCTTGGCTTCGGCATAGGTCTTCAGGAAGCGCTCCTCGCCGGTCAGGAGATTGTTTCCGATGGCGTTCTGCTGGCGATAAAGCGACGCGCGCATCCGTTCGCCCTGAAGCGATGCCATGAAGTTGTCGGCGCGCGCAGCGCCGGCTTTCGTGGCATCGGACATGCTCGACCAAAGAAGGCCATAGGCCAGAAGCGTGATGGACACGATGGCGAGGAACGCGCCGGCGAGCTTATGGGATATCTTCAATCGAGACATCGACTGCTCCTGTTCGCGCAAGTTCATGCCTCGCGCCGAATTCTGGAATTTTCCTTCTCCTACGTTCGATCGATTAAGATTCGGCGACTGGGCGCACCAATGTTGCGAGGCCCAAGAAAAGCCGAACGCCCGCTCCCTGAACAACCCTTCCTGTCTTTCGGTAACCAATGCACCGTTGCTGTATAACCGGGTGGACTTATCAGCTCACAAGACACGTGGACGAGGGACGAACCAACGTTTATGGGAAAACCCATGCCGCTTGCCGACAATCTTCTTCGCCTGCGCGTCACCGATGGCAAGACCATCGAGGAGGTCGCGGAAGGCGCCAAGGTGCCGCCTGCCATTGTCGCTTCCATCGAGCAGGGGCGCCGATCCGTGCCGCAGAAGGCGCTGCGGGCGCTTGCCTCCTATTTCGGCGTCAGCGTGGAAGCCCTGCTTCGCTAAGCGCCGGTGCGGGACTTTCCCACGCGGGCCACGCAACCCAGCCCGCCTTTTCCCTCTTCTGCCCCGAACCGGCAATCATTCGGGAAAAGCGGATATGGGACGTTTCACAGGCAAGGTCGTCATTGTCACAGGCTCGGCCTCGGGCATCGGCGAAGCCGCCGCGCGGCGCTTCGCTGAGGAAGGCGCAAGCGTGGTGCTGAGCGACAAGAACGCCGAGAAGCTCGCGCAGACCGCCGCCAGCTTCGATGCGAGCGTCGAGACCCATCCGGTGGATGTCAGCGACATGGCTTCCTGCCGGACGCTCGCCGATTTCGTGGTCGAGCGCTTCGGACGCATCGATGTCCTCGTGAACAATGCCGGGCTCGACCACCTTGGCAAGCTGGACGAAGGCGACTTGAGCGAGTTCACGAAACTGATCGAAACGGACCTCTACGGCGTCGTGCAGATGAGCCGGGCGTGTATCGTCGCGCTTCGCCGCTCAAAGGGCTGCATCGTCAACGTTTCGTCGGTTTCGGGCCTCGGCGGCGACTGGAACCACAGCTTCTATTGCGCCGCCAAGGGTGCGGTGACGAACTTCACGCGTGCCCTCGCGATGGACGAGGCCAAGGCGGGCGTCCGGGTCAACGCGGTGAACCCGTCCCTCACCTATACGCCCTTCACCGAAGGCATGAAGGAGCAGCCGGAGCTCGTCGCCAAGTTCGAGGAGCGCATTCCGATGGGGCGCGGCGCGCAGCCCGAAGACATTTCGGGGGCGATCGCCTTTCTGGCCAGCGAGGACGCCCATTACATCACCGGCGTCAACCTGCCGGTGGATGGCGGCCTGTCCGCCTCGAACGGTCAGCCGCCGTTGAGCTGACCGGACAGAAGCCGCCGGCCATTCGTGGTCAGACGCAGCCAGAAGCTGCGCCGCCAACCGAAGGACAATTCCACCAGCCCGAGGGTTTGAAGGCTGTCGGCGGTTTCCAGCCAGGAAACGCGGTTGTCGCCGACCATCGTGCCGACGCTGTCGTCGTGCGGATAACCGTCGTCGAGACGAACGAGAAGTGCGGTCTGGGCCGGCGAAAGGTCGGAAAGGCGAAGAAACATCGAGGGTTCTGGCAATCATGGCCGGTGGGAGCGTCCGGCGGGCGCTTCCATCGCGCGCTGCCGCGCCAACCGCAATGCCGGCGATTGTCGCAGCCCGGCGCGGTTCGTCGGAGCCATCGGCGTTCCGACGCGTTAGCCGGGTCCGACCGCGACTCGATCCGAAGCTCGCGGCACGAACATGGAGACGGTGATGCAAATTCCGAAGGGCGCGACGGTCGCGGTGTTGGACGGCCAGAAACTCAGCCTGTTCCAGAACGGCGGCGACGACAACAATCCCTCGCTGAACGCCCTGCCGACGCCCAAGGTCGACACCGACAACAAGAGCGGCGGCCAGGGTCACGCCAGCAGTTCGGCCAATCCCGACGACAGCACGCAGGACGAGGACGGCTTCGTCGCCGGCGTCGCGTCGCTCTTGAACGCGCAGGCCGTGTCCGGCAAGCTGACGAAGCTCGTGGTGATCGCGGCGCCCAAAGCGCTCGGCGAGTTGCGCAAGCATTACCACGCCAAACTTCAGGAAGCGCTCGTCGGCGAGATTTCCAAGGATCTCACCGGGCAAACCAGCGGCGACATCGAAAAGGCCATCGCGGCCGCCTGAGCGCGCCTTCCCCGGCGCGAAAAAGAAAAAGCGGCGCCGGGTGGCGCCGCCTCCATGAAACAAGAAATTTTATCGTCGATCAGGGCATCAGAACCGAGTTGACGACGTGGACGACGCCGTTCTTCTGCTTGACGTCGGCGGTCTGCACCTGGCTCATGCCGCCCTTGGCATCCACCACCACGAGCTTGCCCTTCGACATCTTCACGGTCAGCGGCTCGCCCTCCACGGTGGTGAGCTTCATGCCGCCCTTCTTCTTGGCGCCGGTCATCAGTTCCTTGGCGGTATAGTCGCCGGATACGACGTGATAGGTCAGGATCTGGGTGAGCTTGGCCTTGTTCTCCGGCTTCACCAAGGTATCGACCGTGCCGGCCGGCAGCTTCTCGAAAGCCGCGTTGGTGGGCGCGAAGACGGTGAAGGGTCCCTTGCCCGCCAGCGTCTCGACGAGGCCGGCGGCCTTCACGGCGGCGACCAGGGTCGTGAGGTTCGGCGCGTTCGGCGCGTTTTCCGCAATGGTCTTGGACGCATACATCGGCGCGCCGCCGACCATGACCTGCGCGAAAGTCGGCGCGGTGAGGCCGAGCGAAGCGGCAAGAACGGCACCGGCGATGGTGAAGCGTTTCATGAGTTCTGTCTCCCGTCGCCTCGTTCCAACTTGAGAGGCGCGGAAGATACGGATCGAGGTGCAGGCTCGGATGCAGGGAGCGGAAAGATTTTTTCTCGCCGCTCCTTTCGGCATGTCAGATGCGCTGCAACTGCCCGGTTCCCACGACCGGGCCGGTCGGCTGGCCGGTGGGCGAACCGCCCGGCGGTTCCTGCGAGATCGCGAGCACGACGCCGCCGGCAAGGAGTTCGGGCGCGATGCCGATTTCCGCCGACCCCGCCAGGGGCAGAAGCCCGAGCGAGCGCGGCTGCGCGTTCGGCGCGATCGCCCAAAGCTGGCGCGCATAGCGCGGATCGGCGGTGGTCACGACGGGCACCAAGGTCGCGCGTGCCGTTTCCGGATCGATCACGGCGGCATAAAGGGCGCCGCCCCCTCCGCTCGCCGCGATCACCGTGGTCAAGGGCGCGTCGCGCGCCGCTTCCGGCATGCTCGTCACCACGAACAGCATCGCGAGACTGGCGACCAGAGACGCCGAGGTGCCGAGCGCCAGCCATTTCCAGCCGCGCGACACGCGGTTGTCGTTCGCGGCGGTCGCGATGGCCGGAGGCGGAAGGGTCGGGATATAGCCTGCCCCGTCGAGCTTGGCTTCCACCGAAGCCAGAACGCCGGCCGGCGGCTCCACCGGCTGAACGCCGATCAGGAGCGGAGACACGCGCTCTTCCCATTCCTCGACGCGTCGGCGAAGGGTCTCGTCGGTGCGCATGCGCCGTTCCAGAACCAGACGCTCGCGCTCGCCCAAAAGGCCGAGCGCATATTCCGCCGCGATCAGGTCGTCGTCGTCTTCGGGCGGATCGATGGTGTCGCTCATGGTTCGAGGCACCCTCGCAGCCGGATCAATGCGCGTCGAATGGCGCTTTTCATCGTTCCGAGCGGCATTCCCGCGCTGGTCGCCAGTTCCTCATAGGTCCTGCCTCCGAAAAAGGCGGAAACGATGGCGCCACGAGTACGCTCATCGATCGTTTCAAGGCATGTGACGAGCCGCCGCGCCTCGTCCCCCGTTTCCAGAAGGTGCAAAGGCCCCGGCGCTTCGTCCGGCAGATCATTGGCGGCCTCGGCCGAATCGTGGCCGGAGCGCGAGCGAAGCGCGCGCAGGCGGTCGATCGCCCGGTTGCGGGCGATGGCGGCGAGCCAACTGATCGGGCTCGCGCGCGTCGGATCGAAGCGATCCGCCTTGTTCCAAACCGTCAGATACACTTCCTGCAAAACGTCTTCCGCCTCGTCCCTGTTGGACAAGATACGCAGGACAAGTCCGTAAAGCTTCGCTGAAGTCAGATGATAAATTTGCGCGAGTGCGGTCCGGTCCCCGCGCGCCACCGCCTGGAGCTGCTCGGTCAGATGCTCTCGTCCCTCATCAGGCGTCACGATGGCTCGCTCTCAAGCTTCGCTGGTTCGACAGGCGAACAATGTGACGCAGGGAAAGTCAACGACCACTGATCGAAGGATGGAGCGATTCTCGTGAGTTACGCCATTTTCATGGGGACACAAGGCGGGAACGTTCGCTGGGGCGCGCGCTTTCTCCAGCACCCGACGGAAGGCAGGAGGAACCATGAGCAACATTCCGACACGGCCCGAGGACAAGCAGAAAGGCGCGGAACAACGGGACGAGAACGGGCCCGAAAAAATTTCGCCCGCGGAGGCAGAAAAGATCGTGGACAGCCACCGAACCGAGAAGCCGGTGGAGGATCTCGGCGGCGAGATCGACTGACCGGCAAGGCAGGCCCGGCCTCCCGTCTTCACGAGGCCCCGCGGAGATAGAAAGTCTGCATCAGCCCCTTTCCGGGGAGATCGATGGGGGCACGCGTTTCGAACGAGAATGCCGGCGAAGCGGCTTCGGCCGTTTGGCGGGAAACATGGACCCGGCCCGGCTCGCAGGCCGCTTCCAGGCGGCTCGCGGTATTCACCGTGTCGCCCCAGACATCGTAGAAGAACTTCTTCGTGCCGATGATGCCGCCGGCCGCCGGCCCGGTATGCACGCCGATCCTGATGTCGAGGGCGGGTCCATGGAGGGTGGAATGCACCTCCCTCGCCATCTCGCTCGCCATGCCGAGAACGCGGCCCGCGCTGTCGGCGAGCGGGTCCGGAATACCGCCGACCACCATATAGGCGTCGCCGATCGTCTTGATCTTCTCAAGGCCGTATCGGTCGGCAAGCGCGTCGAAGCGCGAGAAGATGTCTTCCAGAAGTTGCAGCGTTTCGGCGGTCTTGAGGCGCGACGCCAGCGACGTGAAGCCGACGAGGTCGCAGAACATCACCGTCACGTCGTCGAACTGGTCGGCGATGATGGTTTCGCCCGCCCGCAGACGTTCCACGACGCTCCCCGGCAGGATGTTGCGCAGAAGCATTTCGGAACGCTCCTGCTCGTGGCGCAGGAGTTCGAGCGTCTGCCGCTCGCGGTCGCGCAGGAACTTGCGCTCCAGGGACGAGCCGATGCGGGCGCGAAGCAGCGTTTCGTCCAAGGGCTTCGACAGGTAGTCGTCGGCGCCGGCCTCGATGCAGCGCACCGCCGCTTCCGCCTCGTTCAGCGCCGACATGACGATCACCGGCATGGGCGTCGCGCCGGCCTCCGCCTTCAAGCGGCGCAGGACTTCAAGGCCGTCGATGCCCGGCATCAGAAGATCGAGCATGATGAGATCGACGCCGCCCTCGCTCGCCCGCGCCAGCGCTTCCTCCCCGCTGCCGCAGACGGTCACCTCGTGCCCTTCGCGCGTCAAACGCCGCTCGATCAGGTCGCGCATCGCCGGATTGTCGTCCACCACGAGGATGCGACCGTGGATCGCGTTGGGGGCGGCGTTGCGGGACGGCGCGGGAATGATGCCGACCACATCGCCGGCCTCGCAGGCCGGGTGGGCCTCCGGCAAGGAGGTCGTGTTCGAGGGAAGAAAGGCGGACAGCCTGTCGAGTGTCTGGAGGAGGCGCTGGGCGGAAGCGATGACCTCTTCGAGCCGGCCGGCGAGCGCGGCCTGCCCGTCGTCGGCGGCTTCCTCGGCGACGAGTTCGCCATAGCCGAGAATGGAGGTGATGGGCGTTCGAAGATCGTGGCGCAGCTTGCGGATGTCGAGCGCGCCTTCCGCGGCGGGGTCGTCCGCCAGGCGCGTTTCCAGATCGGCGGTGCTGCCGGCAAGATGCGCGGAGGCCGACCGCATCCGCGCCAGATCCGATGCGAAAGGTACGGCCCGGTCGCCGGGGTCGTCGCAGACGACGTCCACCAGAGCCTCCAGTTCGCCGACCGCCTGCTTCAGCTCGCTTCGCACGAAATCCGCGAGGCCCTCGGTGCCCGCGCTTCCCTTCGCATAAGACAAGGGCGCAAGAGCGCCCTGCCCGACTTTTACCGATAGCATTGGCGGCTCATGGTGGTGCAGGAACCCGCGCGCGAAACTGCACGTGATCCCGCACCAAACCGGAGAAACAGGCGCTTCGTTCCGCCGCCTCGTTTTCCGCGCCTTCCTGAGCCTTCGATCAGGGGGTCCGGTGGACCTGGCAGTAAGCGCGTTTGGCCCCGTCGGCCTCGGCGATCACGACGAGCGAAGCGCTTTCGCCGGCCCCTATCGCAGCCGTTCTCCCCGTCGCGGTGCCTAAGCTTTCGCGCTCCGCATCGAAGAGGCTGCATTCCACCGAAGCCGTCACGGCATGGTCGGTGCGGTTGGCGACCGTCACCGCGATCTCGGTTCCCGTTTCGCCCGGATGCAGGTCGTCGACGCGGATCGCCACGGTCTCGTCGGGCGAGAAGTCCGCCGGCTTCAGATCGAGGTCGGCATCCCCTTCGGCGCGAACCGGGGCGCTGAGCGCCAGAGCAAGCATCGACACGCTCGCAACGGTCAGCAGGCGTCGCGCCGTGACGGCGGACATCGGAGGATGGCGCATGGGAAAAAACCTCGCGGGATGTTGGGCCGACCCTAACGCCACTGCCTTGCCCGCGGCTTTTCGAATGCCTTTTTTCCGCCTCGAACCGGACGACGGCTGAGGCCCGCCGCCTCAGGCGGCGTCGGCGATCCTGAGGCCCGCTTCGCCGTCATGCGAGGGAAGAAGAAGCGCATAATCGGGAATGCTCGGATGCGCCGTCTCGAACGGGTGCGCGTGGGCGGCGGTCACGACCATGACCGCCGCGCCGGCCGCTTCGGCGGCCTCGATGCCCGCCGGCGCGTCCTCGAAGACGAGGCATTCGGCGATCGGGACGCCGAGACGTTCGGCGGCGAGGAGGAAGCAGTCGGGGGCCGGCTTGCCGCGCTCCACGTCGTCCGCCGTGACCAGCACCGCCGGCAGCGGCAGGCCGGCGGCCCGAAGGCGGCGGGTCGCGAGTTCACGCGTGGCGGACGTCACGATCGCCCAACGCTCGGGCGGAAGCGCGGACAGGAAATCGAGCGCGCCTTCGATTGCGAGAATGCCGTTCACATCCGCAAGCTCGGCGATCGTGACGTCTTCCACTTCCCGCTCGATGTCGATCCCCGGCAGCGCGAGGCGACGGATGTTCTCCACCGCGCGCATGCCATGCATGGTGCGCAGGAACCACTCCACCTCGACGCCGTGCTTCACCGCCCATTCCGCCCATACGCGGTTCACCACCGCCAGCGAATTGACCACCGTTCCGTCCATGTCGAACAGAAAGGCGCCGAAGGTTCGACCGTGATGGCTTGTCATTCAAAGAAACTCGCGAAGAAGGGTTCGGGGCGGCTTATCCGTTTCCGCTCTTATCCGCCATATGTGACCCTCCCGTGAGAGGTTCGTCCGAAACTTCCGTCGAAGAAGGAAAGAAGCGATCGGCGCCGACAAGATCATGGATTGACGGCTGATCCAGCGCTCTCGGCAAGAATCTAGTCGAGAACTCATCGGTTGATCTAGCTCTTTCGGCGCATCTTCTCGAGTTTCCGATAATGATTCACCGCCCATCCGCTAGCTAATCATCTTTACTCATCCAAGAATGAAGCTGAAACGGACCGATCTCCGTATCTGCCTCCAATAGAAACCAAGAAATTTGGGAGGCTCCATGGAATATCGCCGTAGATTCATTGCGTCGAATTGCTTCGTCGCCAGCGCGCTGGTCGCAGCGGGCCTTTGCGTTACGCCCCTCGCCGTCGGACCCGCCTCCGCTCAATCGGCGGCCGGCGGCTCGTCCGCGGGAGGGGCGTCCGCAGGTGGCGCGGCTTCCGGCGGCGCAGCCGCGGTTGGCGGTGCAGCCGGCGGCGTTCAAACAACGGCGTCGCCCGTGGAAGCGCCCGTGACGTCCGGCGCGCGCGCACTGACGGGTGGCGGCAGTGCGAACCCTGGGGAAGCGGGCCTTGCCCAGGAAAACACCTGGGACCTCGGTCCCAACACCGCCGGAGGGCGCGAAGGCGGCGACACATCCTCCACCACGCAGGCCGAAGCCACCGCCGGTCAAACCAACGTCAATTCGGTGAATGCCGGCACCATCGCGACATCGGGAAGCCCCAACACGCTGTCGGGCACCGGCGCATCCTCCATCGGCGGCGGCTCCTCAACCGCCGGCGCCGGCACCACCAGCATCGCGGGCGCGGGCCGGCCGGAAGATTTCAAGATACCGAAGCCGATCATCGGCGTGGATCTCGTTTCGATCCGCGCCGCCCTTCGCACCGGTCCGACGGCAACTCCCGAAGCCGAATAGGCGCGGCAAGCTTGCCTGCCGGTGCGGCCAAGTGGCAGGGCGACGAAACAACAAGGAACCGGGCCACGCGCGACCGCTTAAGCCTCTATCGAGATGTGGAGGATTTCATGTCGAACCTGCCGACACTGCCCGATGCCGACGCACAGGAGCCGATCCCCGACGAGGAGTTCGACGACGATCTCGTCGGCGAGCCCATGGAAGACGATGGGATCGGATCCGATCTGCCCGAACCCTCCGGCGATCCGCTGCCGAGCGATGTCGAACCGAACGACGCGGTCGCCAACGACTTCGCCTGATCCGCTTCAAACAAGCCCTCAGCGGCGGATGCCGCCGGGGGCATTCTCGTCGAGACCCGCGATCAGCGTCCCGACATCGACCCTGGCGCGCAAACGGCGCGCGAGGAGGTAGAGCCCGCCGAACTTGCGCTGAAGAAACAAAGCGTCGATCGGCGGAAGCGGCAGGACGGCGCGGTCCGCCGCCAGCGTCTCCGCGCGCGTCCGCAACTCGTCCAGCATCGCTGTATCAGTGAAATCGTAGATGCCGCCGGTGCGCAATCCCTCCGTCCCCATCATGAACATCGAGATCACGGCCTCGCGGATATCGGGCGCGGTCGCTCCATCGAAATAGCCGATGGCGGTCATTTCGGCCTCGGCCCCGGCGGCATCGCCCCGAATGGCAGCCTCCGTCAAACGGCGATAAAGCTGGCCGAGCTCCGGCGAGAAGGCGCGTGTCGCCCCGAAGTCGAGAAGCACGATCTTGCCGCTTTCCGGCTCATAGCGGTAGTTCGCGAGATTGGGATCGGTCTGCATCAGGTGAAAGCGGAAGAGTTCGCGGAAGGCCAGATCGATGAGCCTCGTGGCGATACGGTCGCGCTCTTCCTGCGGCGCTTGCCCCAGTTCCTCGATCGGCCGGCTCTTCACGAAACTCATGGCGAGGACGTCCGGCGTCGTCAGATCGTCGTGCATCGCCGGAACGATGAAGGCGGGGTCCTCCACTAGGAGTTCGCCGAACCGGCGCAGGTATCGGCCTTCCCGCTCGTAGTCCGCTTCCTCGTGCAACTGCCGTTTGCCCTCCGCCAGAAGCGGGGCCACGTCGAGGCCGGGCGGCACGATGTTCACGATGCGCAGAAGCGTCGCGACGTTGTCGACGTCGCTGTCGATGCTCTGCCGCACGCCGGGATACTGCACCTTCACCGCAAGATCGCGGCCGTCGGTTGTCTGGGCGCGGTGCACCTGCCCGATGGAGGCGGCGGCGAGCGGCCGGAAGGAGAAATAGTCGAAGCGCTTTTCCCAGCCCCTACCCCACTGCCGGTCGAGAACGGCCTGAACCTGCGCTTTCGGCATGGGTTCGGCATCGGCGCGCAGACGCCCCAAGATCTCGGCAAGTTCCGCCGGCAGCACATCGCCGGCATCCATGGACAGAAGCTGGCCGACCTTCATCGCCGCGCCGCGCATTTCGGCAAGGCGATTGGTGACCTTCGACACGTTGCCGGGCGTCAAAAGAAGATCGCCGAGGCGCGGACGTTTCCCTTGTGCAAGCCGCCGCGCGCCTTCCATGAGAACGCCGCCCGCGACGCCTCCCGCCATGCCGCCGAAGCGCGCCAAACGCGACAAGCGGCCGCTCGGGACGGGAAGGCCGCGAGGCGGAAAAGGTGGACGGCTCGGCACGTGACGCTCCTCATATGCGAGGAGCAGCATCTAGCGCGGCGATCCCTGCCGGCGGCGCGACCAATCGCGCGCCGGACGAGTTCAGGAAAGGCCGGCGGCCTTGCGAAGCGCAGCGTTGATCCTGTCCTGCCAGCCGGGACCGTCCTCCTGGAAGTGGTGCAGAACGTCCTGGTCGATCCTGAGCGACACCATCTCCTTGACGCCCGGCACGGCAGCCGGCTGCGGATCGGGCGTGCGTTGAGGGACGGTCGCCTTGCGGAAGGCGGCTTCGGCGGCATCGCGCGGGTTCGTGGGTCGGCGCATCGTTTCGATCCTCCTTTTCGTATCACTCGCTGCCGGGCGGCGCGCGAAAACCTATACCGGCGCGAATCCTTGAATCTGGTCGCGTCCGCGTCGCTTGGCTTCGTAAAGGTGAATGTCGGCCCGGCGCAACGCGCTCTCGAACTCGTCGCTCTGCCGGCTGGTGCGGACGGCCAGCCCGAAGCTCGCGGTTTGGCGGCCCTCGATGCCCGTTCGCGACCATTCGAAGACCGACATGGCGTCGCGAAGGCGTTCGGCGACCATTCTGGTGCGAGCGAGATCGTATCCCGGCAGATACAACACGAACTCCTCCCCGCCGGTGCGCGCGGCGACGCTGCCCGGCGGCAGCGCCGCGCGGATGAGGTCCGACAAGGCGACCAGCACCCGGTCGCCGACCGCATGACCCCAGGTGTCGTTCACCCGCTTGAAACGGTCGAGATCGCAGATCACGATCCCGTCCGTGCGCTCCGCGCGCCCTTGCGCCGCAACGGCATCGAGGCCGCGGCGATTGAACAGGCCCGTCAGGGGATCGATCAGCGCGTCGCGGCGATGGTTCGCGATGACGTCGGTCATGACGGCGATCAGCGCGCATGACGCGAACGCGATGCCGCCGACGATGCCGGAGGCGAGCATCACATAGCCGTAGACCGTCTGGGAAAAGGTCGAGAAAGTCGCGCCTGCAGCCGTGACGGGGATGCTCGCGGTCCGCACGAGATTCTCGATGACCACCAGCCAGGACAGAAGGACCAAGACCCGATCGAGCCATGGTCTGGGCCAACGCGCGACAACCAAAGCGAGGATGAGTTGCGCCGCGCAGGTGACGTCCGACAGGACGAGTTCCACCGCCAGGCTGCCGATCACCAGAACCGCCGCGAGCGACGCGGCAACGGCAAAACCGAGGAGCGCAAGGCGCGGCCCGATCAGGCGGGGCTTGACGTAACGCGCCAGAAGCGCGCCGCTGAAGAAGTAGAACGAAAGGGCGAAGAGAATATCGGCGCTGACGGCGACGGCTTCGACGGGAACCAAGGCCTCGGCCATCGGCAACGCGAAGGCAGCGCCGCTGAGAAGGAAACCGATGCCCCAGAGCCGCGCTTCCCGAGCGGCTCCCGCGCGGTTCGCTGCCAGGAATAGCACCCCGAATCCGAAATGGATCAAGGGAATCGTCCAGGCGAAACTCTCGCCCATCGTGTCGTGGCCTTTCGGTAGGAACGCGAACCCGTCGCTCGTGCCGACAGGGAGTAAGCTCAGTGGCTTTAAGGACTGTTGAGACGGCCAAGCATATTCCGTAGGCGGTTAGTCTTTCGCAGTCCCATCGGAAGCCATCGAGAAAAGAGGGGAAAAACCCACACCCATTCATCCAAGCGCCCGCCCTTTTTGCCGCCATAACGCCGCGCCAATGATGGGGCATGAACCGTCGCACCTTTCTTGCCGCCTCCGCCTGCGCAGTGATGTCCGGCACCGCATCCGGCGCGGCGACCGATCCGCCGTTGATCGCCGAGGATTATGCCGTCGCGCGGTCCGCGTTTCGAACGAAGCTTCTTCGTCAGGGACCGGCGCCGGACAAGGGCGACAACCTGACGCCGCCGGGGGATGCGCGGCGGATCGACTACCGCTCGGGCGATCTGGAACTTGCGGCCTGGGTTTCCGAGGAAGCCGAGCGTGGACGAGCCGACCGGCCGGCCGTTCTGTTCCTGCACGGCGGCAACGCGCTCTGGCACGGACATTGGGATCTGACGCGACCCTATCGGGACGCCGGCTATATCGCGATGATGCCGGCGCTTCGGGCCGAAAACGGCCAGCCCGGCTTCTTTTCCGGCTTTTATGAGGAGACCGACGACGTGATCGCCGCCGCAAACGTCTTGGCGAGGCTTCCTGGCGTCGACCCGGCCAGGGTTTTTCTTGCCGGCCACAGCGTCGGCGGCACGCTGACCTTGCTCGGCGCGCTGGCCTCGCCCTTGTTTCGCGCCGCGGCCGCCTTCTCGCCCAATCCCGACGCCAGGGCCTTCTTCCGACATTTTCCCGAAGACATCCGGTTCGATGCGAGCGACCCGCAGGAGTTCGAACTGCGCTCGGCTCTATGCTTCGCGCAAAGCTTCAAATGCCCGGTCCTGATGCTGCACGGCTCGGCCGAAACGCGCAGCGAGGACGCGATCCGGCTGACCGCCGATCGGGCAAAGGCGAAAGGCTTGGATGTCCGCCATGGCATCGTGCCCGGCGATCATACATCGTCGATCCCGGAAGAAACCGCGCAAAGCCTGCGCTTCTTCGAGGAAGGGCGCTGAAAGGAAGAACGGCCCGAGACGCCGTTGGAGAAGAATACGCCCTCCCCAACGGCTGAGGATATTTTAAGCGAATGCGACGATGGCGAGCGGCGCCGCGACCATCGCCATTCCGACAAGCGTCCCGACGCAGATACCAAGGGACGGAGAGCGTTTGAGCGATTGCATTGGATCTCCTTTGCATTCGTTGGCGCCACCCATAAGGCTCGGCCCATAAGGTTAAGGCTTGCTTAACGCGGGTCGCGGCCGGCTTTGAAGCGCCTGATAAAACCTCGCGGGGTCGGCTGGCCGGTTCTTTTGCCGCTCCGGGCGAGCCGCCTGTTTCGCCCGTCCTCCGGACCATCGCGAATGCTCGCCGATGCGCCCTCGCATCGACTGCGCTTCGCTCCTCGGTATCGGACAATAATCCCTTGTCCATTCTCCGCCCGGAGGTATTGTTCGGCGCTCCTATTCCGGAGGGTGCTGCGTTTCGTCGAGTTGCTCGCGCAGCGCCTGCCCGAAATCCGCCAATGCCCGCTGCACCCCGGAAAGAAACTGCTCGGCCACGTCGGGATCGTCGCCCTCGGACGCCGACACGCTGTCCACGAGCGAGAGGACCTCGTCCTCCGCTTCGGCCGGGAACAGGCCCTTGGCGACGGCGCGCTCGACATAAAGAGCACGAACCAGGATATCCAAGGCCTGCGTCTTGGCGTGAAGATCCTGAGCCGCGCCGGCCAGGGCTTTCAGGACATTGTTGATCTCGCTCATTCCATGCCTTTCCGCGGGCGATACCCGCCCGTCACGGCCGGGCAGCAGACATCCAAAGGCATCGCCCGAGGACCCTCACCGACCGAATGGATGTGCGATATTCCGGATGCGGACAATCCGCAAACCACCGCCGCCAATCGCGACCGAGGCGATGCGGATATGCCATGTTGGCGGGAAATAAATGGTGCTGCGAGAGAGGATTGAACTCTGATGTCTTTCCGATAGGTGATTGCTTTTGTTGTATAAATAGCTTTTGGAAAATGCCTTTTTGGTAGGTGGTAGGGTATGCTTTTTGGTAGGTTGCAGTCAGTTCAACGCCGATATTCGACAGAGCGATTACCGATTAGCTACAGCCCCAACATTTCTATCTGATTGAGGTAACAATTTATTAACTCTTATGCGTTCGCAAACGCACGCAATCGCGTAGGAAGTCGCACTCATCTTGCCAGAACGGTGCAAGAGACATTTTCCCCCGCACACGAAAAGCGACCTTATCCCCAGCGACAGTGAGAACGAAACGTATTTCGCCGTCTGAGGTCACATACGAATCCCCTCTATGAAGGACAGCATGGTCACTCATTGAGTTTTGGTTTCCAACGGTATTGCTTCAATTCGCTGTCAAGATGCTCCAAATTCCGTAGCGTTTCTTGAACGAATCGTTGGCTTGTTACTAAGAATTCATCGTTGAACTTAGGAAGAAGACTCAGGTCACGATCAAGGAAAGTGATTCCACAAAATGAATCCTCTGCAGATTGCAGAATTCTTCGGCAAAGTTCCATCTGATGTTCGAGGTTACAAGAGAATGCGCCGTATTTGACAGGCAACTGGAAGAACATTGCGGCGCCCGCGCTGGTGAACATTCTGAAAAGCAGCGGGGGATGATCGAGCAAATTCGAGTCGACTAAGTCATCTGGAGAATACTGATAAAGCATTCGGAAAGCAGTATACACAGCATATGACTCAAAAGCAAGGTCTGTAACGTCTGCTTTGAAATACCCATTCCAATTGTTCAAGACAATCGGAAAATCTACAGCTACTTTCCGGTTTAGCATGTTCTTGAAGGCGACTATATCTGCATCAAGCTCTAAAGCCTGTATGATGCGAGTTATATCGTTCTCAGAATGAAAGACGTCCGTCATTTTGAGAAGGGCGAAGTTGTGTTGGTTTCGAAGGTATGCCGTATGGCCCTGTATTACGTGCGCAACTTCATGCGCTAGGACAAAGAAGATTGCGTTGTCGAATAACAAATTTCCTAACGAACATCTCTTCTTGATTATTTCTGTTTGCTCCCTACTAAGTATTTCGCCAAGATTTAGACCAAGAAAGGCTTCTAGGAAGTTTGCAGACGCTGAATTGAAAGATCCCTTGATAGGCGCGCCATCAGCAATGGTCTCACCTAATATTTCTTGCTTGGTATTCATGTCTACCTGAAAATAAGCAGCAAGGGAGTCTATCAACCCTTGCGAGATTTCAACAACTGGGTTTTCCGCAAGTGTTACTGATGCTTGAACGCTAGATTCCTCCTCATTGATGAGGAGCGTAATCTCGTAATCTTCCTCATACGTATTTTTTACAGACCAGTTCATTTGATTGAAAATGTGTAAGACGCGGGAGTTCCGAACGGCATTCGGTCCTTCTGCTTTGATGGTAATGGTGTTGGATTGGTTCGACATTGAGCGACCTTCAAACTGATTTCGAAGCTAACATCGCACAACCACCTTCAACATCAATGGCCGAAACAGGCGCCCGGCGGCGCCTGAATGGGTCTACAAAGTCTACGGGGATCAGACCGTAAGAAGACGCGATATCGCCTTCACACGAACACGCGGCTTCGGTGCCATCAAGCGGTCGAGCAACGCGATAACCTCGTCGTATGGATCGCACGGCACTTCAACCATAACGAACTCGCCATCGATCACGTTGGGTTTGTAGCGCGGCACTTCAGCGAGGATGGCTTCCAGCGACTTCGGTTCGGCAGTTGCCTTTCTAATATGCGCCCGGACGATTCTTGCTGCTTGCGCATAGTTGCGCGCCGGCTTGTCGAATGTTTGGCTCAACTCTTCGATATCGGAGCGAAGCAAACCTGGAATGCGATCGGTGCAATTCCAAAGCTTGCCAGCAAGGGAATTGAGTTCCCGATCCTCATTAGGCGTCATCCTCTGATCGATGACATAACGGTCAACGAGTTCCGCGAACCGCCGTCGAATATCGGGTGGGGCGCGACCGCCGCGTGAGGGATTGAAGGCCAGAGCGCTCAATGCCGTTCCTCCTTGCCTTCATTGCCGTTGCCAACGAATTCAACTCCATCCAGTTTGCCGGCACCGAACGCTTTTCCTCGTCCCTCCTTCGGATCGCCTTTTGCACGTTCCTTGGCGACGCCAGCCGCGATCATGTTCAGCCGTTCAGCGTGTGACTTCTCGTCATCGATCTGCATGTGCTATTCCTCATTCGCTCTAATGCACTTCGCCATGCTGAAGACATGGCGCATTCATCCGACCGGGACGTTGGCGCGTCTCGGCTGGTTTCTCGGTAGTTCGTGCTTGCTACGAGAAGGACGGAGCCATCCTTTCGGATGGATATCAAGAGAGTTGTCGCGCGGATTTTAGCCGATTAGGCGATCCGACGTTTTAGCAGATTAGGCGACTGCGGCGGCCGCCGCAAAGCCATCCAACACGTCCGCGGGAACCGGCGCGATCGAAGCTGCCACTGCGGCGGGCTTCAGAGCGGCCGGAAGGGTTTGCTGGCGTTCGGCGTGGAGATCGGCCGCGACGGTATCAGAGACGATCCCGTTCTCTGCGAGCGCTTCCGCGATGAAGGCTTCGCGGTCGGTCGCCAGGACGATCGGACGCGAGAACGCTTCCAAGAGATCGCGCGAAAGCTTGTGCCAGCTTTCGCCATAGAGCGCGACGTTCCAGCCGGAACCGTCATTGTAAAGATTCGGAATTTCGAGCACTTCCAACCCCTGAAGCACGGTGAACACGCGCTTTATGAGTCAGTGCGATTCCGCGCGCAAGACTATTATTTAAATCAAACGGACTATTTTCGCGTGTAAATCAATATTGATTGAACATATACTCCTAACGTCCTCGCTATCGCTCGGACAAAGGCTCGCTTCGCTCGCCCGCATGTTTTCTGTTTTTAATTTCTTTCTTTCATAACATCCTGCAGAGATAGGCTTACCCCTACCAGATACTACAGACGAGAAAGCACATGGCTTACCGTTTGCCCGTATCTGGTAAGAGGTAATATCCTGCGTCGGCAGGAGCGTAAGAGGATTGGTTGCTGATGCCGACCGGGCGGCGATCCTTGCCCGGTCATGTCCTCCGAAACCCGATCTTTCGATCATCGCGGTTATCGCCCGAAAGCGAAGCACTACGGCCGGCAACTGTCTCCACCGGACCATAGCCGGCGTTGTCGTTCGAAATGATGAAAGGACAGGGCGCCGTCTTTTATGGCAGTCTTTCCAACGCTGGCGAGCGTTGCGGCGCTTACCGATGACGGGCGTCCGATATTCTCTATCGGGGAGCGGGCGTATCGATGTCCGGGCGACTTCGGCGTGTCTCAAGCGGTCGGTCATGTTCCCGACACTGCGATTTCATGGGGCCGATATAGGCAGGGGCCGGTCAGCACCGGCCCCTGGTCTTGCTTCGTATGCGCCCATCTAACGCGCTGATGATAGTATAGCGTGGATTACGGGAAATGTTTCGAAGAAAGAGCGAAACGCAACAGAGGAGAAACAATCACAATTTGTTTCACTCTTCCAGCCGGTATGATGCTTATTTCCCGGTAATAACGGAGTGCCGCAAGTTCGAGATCAATCGCCTGATCTCGTCAACCTGATCGAACAGTGGTTTCGTCACAACTTCCATATGGTCGTATTCATCAAAATCACAGTCTTCGACTTGCGTCAGAATATCCGGGGCAGCATCGATGATCTCTCGCACTGCATCCCCGATTTGAGATTTATAGTCGGGCATACCTGAATCCTCGTTCAAAGCGATGTCATGCCGGAAATGGCCGGCCATTTCCTTTATCAGTATTGGCGAAGGTCAGCGATTTATCAGCTATCGGCCATTCCTAAATACGCCCCCCGGTCGCATGGCGCGTTGCAACTCCTGTTGAATCGTCGCCCGCATTTGAGCGTCGATCGCTGCAGCGGTCTTCCGTGCCGCTTCGTCGTTCGCTTTCGAGTCGCCACCCTGCGCCGCGTTCACGGTGATGACGGGTGCGATGTTGACGGTTTGGCTTGCCATGCTGGAACTGCCGCCGCTTGCCGCCCTGCCGACAAGCCCGCCGGTCGCGAAAGCGGGAATGTTGCCGCTGTTGACCGCTTCCAAAAGCGCCCGGTGCTTTGCGGTCGATTGAGCGTTGACGACGAATTCGCCATTTGAGAGACGCGCCAGGACGCTATCACTCGTTCCGGTCCCAGGTCCGCGCACATGCCCGCCGCTGGCGAAAGCGCCAACGGCCCCGGCTGAGATTGCCGCCGTTGTGCCAGCTGAGATCGAAGCGCCGCCGAAGAGCCCGCCAACGAGGGTGCCGAAGATGCCGGCCCCGCCTCCGAAGAGCTTGCCGAGCGGCCCCTGTCCCAGGAACGCCGCCTGAAGCGCCGCGTCCGCAAGCGAAGACAGAAGGCGTTGCAAGGCCTGTTGCGCCGAAGCGCTGCCGGTGATGATCGAAGAGAAGAACCCGGACGCGCCTTCCGCCAGGAAGCTTTGAACCTCGCGCATATGCTCTTGCGTCTCGGCAGCTTTGGCCGTTGCAACCTCAACTTCCGCCATGCCGGCCGCCAGCTGCGAAAGTTCGGCGCGCTGTTCCGGCGTCAACGTGATGCCAGCCCGGTAAGCCTCGTTCAGAAGCCCTTGCTCGTATCGCAGCTTCGCGGCCTGTTGTGCCGTCATGCCGAGCGTGGAGCCTTCAAGGTTTTGTTGCGCGATGAACTCGACGGAGCTTCCGACGATCTCTTGATACGCTGCCGAGAGTTCCTTGCGCTTGTCGATCGCCGTTTGAACGCCTTCGTCACGTCCGGGCATAGTCTGTTGCGAGACGCCAAGTCCGGTTTGAATGGCGCCGTCCGGCACGTTCTGAAGGCTGGTCCATTCGGAGCGAAGGCCAGCGAGATCGCTTCCACGGCGCCGAAGAAGTTGCTGCGCCATACGGTCCTGAAGGGCGGGGCTGAAGAGTTCGTCGCCCGATAGGCCCATCTCTCCCATAAGGCCCTTCATCGTCTTGCCGACGATCTGGTAGCGCCCGACTGCCGACGAATTGAACTTGTTATCCGGGTGCGCAAGCATCTGACGCTGAAGCGCCTGAACCTCTTTCAGCGTCATGGCCGTGAGGTTCACGTCGCCGCCCGTGAACTTCCCATAGCCGAGCGTTTCGTTATAGCCGCGCCCCTTATCGGTCCCTTCGGTGTGGCCGATGAGATCAAGCATTCCCTTCTTGGCGACTTCCCTCGCAACGGCGTCGTTGTAGCGATTGAGGGGCTCAAGGTTGCCCTTCTCGGGCTGGCGCGGGTGAAGCTCGACGGCAGCGGCATCGGCAGCGCCCCCAAGCCGGCTGACGCTGTTCGCGGCGGAAGAGGTCATGCCGGTATATTTGTCCAACGCCGCCTGAAGGTCCCGATACTCCCCTTCGAGCTTCGCCAGTTCGGCTTCGCGAACGCGGATTTCCGATTCATTCGCTTGCTGCATGTTCGGCGGGAAGTTGCGCTGTTGCTCGCGAAGGTCGTCAATCTCGTAGCGCTTCGCGGCCTGATCCTGAAAGTTCACGGCGATGTTGCGCCGCAGTGTGTTCGCGCCCTGATCCTGAACCGAACGGAACTGGTCCAGGAACTCGCTGAGAGCTTCGGTCGCCTCGACAATCGCGCCTTTGAGCTTCGATCCGACAACCGTGGCGATGAGGTTAAACTTCCGGTCCACCTCGTCAGCCTTGGCAATCATCTTATCGTCCATGATGATTCCCAGGTCGTTCGCTTCCTTGATCATCCGGCGGATACCTTCGCCGCCCTTGTCGATGATCTCGACAAAGCGTTCGCCACCTGTGCCGCCGAAAAGTTCGTCAAAGACGCGGTTTCGGGCCGCTTCATTGAGGCCCTGAACCTTGTCGATGATCTCGGTGAAGAGCGCCGTGGGATCGGCAAGCTTCTTCTTCAAGTCGTCAGCAGTGTAGCCTAGGCGCTTGAAGGACTCGGCAGCGGAGCCCGATCCGGTGATGATGTATTCGTCCGCGCGAAGGCCAAGCTCCTTCATGCCGTCGATAAGGGCGTCTACTGGAACGCGCGTTTGCGTGGCGACGTAGGAGAGTTCCTGAAACGCCTTTGTCGACAGGCCGGCGCGCTTGGCTTCGTTCCCGATCATGGCGACAGAGGATGCCACCTGCCGGAAGGCCTGAACGGTTCCGCCAACGCTGAACGCCGCAAGACTGCCGGCAAGGCCAGCGAAGGCCCCTTTGCCGAGATTGGCGAACTTGGCGCCGATGCCGTCAGCGGCTTTAGCCATGTCCTTTTCCATGCGGGCGGCGGCTTCGCGACTGCGCTTTTCCATCTGGCCCAGGCCGCGCTCGGCAAGTTGGTTTGCGCGGGCGAGGCTCTTTTCGAGCTTGTCGATACGGAGTTCTAAACCAACGGAAAGGTCGTTCTCTTTCGAGCGGGCCATGGGGGTTCCTTATGCGAACCACGACGCGGGATCGCAGTCGGGACTATTGAGGGGATTGGAAGTAACTTCGTTCGCGGCAGCGCGGGCAACGGCCATGGCGGCAGCGACAGCGCCGTCAATGCGCTTCTTCGACTTGCCCTTGTGCATGGCGATGTTGTCATTCCGGTCGCGGACGACGACGACGTTTTCGAAGTTCCAGCGAAGCACGGCGTTGCCGCCATGGCGGAAGTGTCGCCCGACGATTGCACGCTTGAGGGCGTCGGCAGCGGGCGCCATCAAGCGCCAGCTTTGATCGAAGCGAAGGACGGGAAGGCCTTCCTCGCCAAGCGCCGTCATGAGCAAGCTGGCGCGCGCGGGATCGTATGCGATTTCCTGAACGGCGTAGGTCTCGCAAAGCTCGCGAAGGACTTCCGCAATCCGCTTCTGGTCCACAACGGGACCGGGGATGGCTTCGACAAGCCCATCCTTCACCCATGCGCCATAGGGAACGCCGTCAGACTTATCGTGCTTTTCGATCGTCTCTTCCGGCAGAAAGAACCACGGTCGGACGATGAAACCTTCTTCGTCATCGGGATCGCGCCACGCGGCAACGATCGCCGTCAGGTCGTCGGAGATGGAAAGATCAACGCCAACGTAGCAGGGTTCGCCCTTCAGCCGTTCCAGCAACTCGGCATCGAACGCGGCGGCGCCCTCGTCGTAGACCTTCATATCCACGAACGGCGAAGTGGATTCTTCCTGCCACATATTGAGGTTGTATTGCTGGAAACGGGTGCGGTCGGACGCAGAGCGTTCGGCAAGGGCAAGGTCGGCATGGAAACCGCCAATGTCGGGATAACCGTCCCGCATCCCCGGATTGACGAGCTTCCAAAGTTCGGGATCGCGCCAGTCGTCGTCCTTATCGGCCGCGAAGATGATCGGCAGAAATGACGGGTCGATGATCTCCCCGCGCTGAACCTTCAGGGCGTAGTCCCATTGCTCATAGGCAAGGTTCTCTTGGCCGGCGCCGGCAGTCGTGGCGACGACGAAAACCGTGTTCTTGATCTTCGAGGTTGCCGAGCGGAGTGAGTCCCAAAGCTCACGGCCGGCCGTTCCCTTCCAGATATGCAGTTCGTCCGCGATGATGAGGCTTGGCGTCTTGCCGTGCTGAACGCGACCGTTCGCGGAAACGGCGCGATAGGTCGTGCTGGCCTTGGGATAGGTGATCGAAGCGTTCGTCGTCTTGACGCGCATATGCCGGCCGAGGCGCGGGTCGTGTTCGACAATGAGCTTCACTTCGTTGAAGAGTTCGCGCGCTTGCTCGACGGCGCCAGCGGCAGAAACCACGACGCTGCCGGGAGTGCGGTTCGGCCCGCGAAGCGCGAGCAACGCCAGTGCGCCGCAAAGGGCGGTCTTCCGGTTGCCCCTCGGCAGGCCCAGGAACGCGCGACGAAACTTCCGATCGCCAGCTCGGATGCCGAGATCGGGATCGTCTACGGTATGTCGGTCGCCTTCCAAACGGCGGATAACCCGCTCTTGGAAAAGCGACAGTTCGAACGGATGGCCGGGCGCGCTGTTCTTCGGGTGCTTCATCGCCCGGAGAAACTGAATGGCGCGCTCGCCATGGCCGAACGGATCGGGGATCGGGGAGCCGTCAAAAATCCAGGCTGGAATCGTCGCCATCGTCGGTCTTGAAGTTCGATCGCGAGCGGCTGACGGGCGTTAGCCCAAGCTCGTTCGCGCAAAGCCGCATCGTCTTGATGCTTTCGTTTTGGATGCCGGATGCCGGATGGCGTTTGTGTTCGCCCCTCGCGTTCAGGAAGGTGACGCCTTCGCGCGCGATCGTGCGCTCGGCTTCGCGCATCCGAGCGAAGGCCGTGCAATAGCTTTCGAGGATGCCGAGATCGGCGCCTGTCAGAACGCCGCGCTCAACGAGAATGGGCGCAATGCGCTTCCATTCCCGCTTGGCGTCGGGTGCCAGGTGCGCGGGCGGCTTCGGTGCTTCCATCAAGACGGAAGAGCCAGGCGCGATCTCGTTCGGCTTCCGGCCCCTCATTCGACAGCCTCGGCACGGATTTCCAAGCCTTCGCGGAAGCCGAGTTCCTGAATGTCCACGATGTTGAAGGCAGCGCCTTCGTAGGTGAGCCGGTCCTTCGTCGTGAGATCGCGAAGGAAGCGGATGCGGAAGACGAGCGTCCGCTTGGCGTTCTCGCCATACGCGGCGATAAACTCTTCCGTCGAAAGCGTGACGAGTTCCGCCCTACGGCTGGCGAGCTTCGTCCAGGCCTTCAGCGGCCGGCGATGCCTGTCGAGCGTCGTCGTCTCGCGCTCAATGATGATGGAGCGATTGAGCTTGGCCGGATCGATCATGCGAGCCGTCCGACGATAGCCTCGACGCTGACGATGGCGCGGCCGTAGTTGCGAGAAGGATCGCGAAGGAAGCGAGTGCCCGCAATATAGAGGTCCACAAGGGCTATGCCTTCCGGGGTGAGAGGTTGATCCAAGGCGCCAAGCACGGCGCCGGTGATGATTTTGGCGCCGGCAAGGGATTCCTCGTCAGTCCAGATATGCAGGTCCATGAAGACGCGAACGTGCTTCCGCTCGTAGGTGACTTCCTCATAGGCGGTCTGCCCTTCGCCGATGATGATCGAAGGGAACGCCGCAGGGGTGCGCGGCCCGTCCACGATAGAGGCGGCCGGAACGAGATCGGTTACGGCTTTCGTGCCAGCTAGACGCGCGCCGATAGCGTCCTGAAGGGCAAGGGTCGGTTCGATCATCGCGCGGCCCAGTAGGCCTTAATGGCCTTGTTAGCCTCGCGCTGAAGGCGGCGCTTGATCTTATCGCGAAGCGTCCGATAGGCCGGGAAAAGGAAGGCCTGTTGGGGCGTGTCCACGGTTCCGAACTCCACCCAACGGGCATAGTGCGCCTCCGCATCGCCAGCGACGATCTTCCGCGCGAGTTCATGTTCGCCAGCGGTGAAGTGGATAGAATCCTTCAGGTCGCCTTGATCTACGGGCGCCAGAGCCTTCGCGAGTGCTACGAGTTCGGCCGCACTCTTGTCCAAAGCAGGCTGAATGGCGAGCTTGATCGCGGCCGGCATCCCTTCCAGGCGAGCTTGAAGGCGCCGAAGTTGTTCGTTCGAACGCGCCATATCAGAAGGACCACACGATAAACGGTGCGCAAAGTGCCCGAACGGAGCCCGGAATTGCGCCGTTTTCTTCGTCACCGCGACGGTTGAGATACCAATGCGCGGCTAGCTGACGGGCGGCGCCATCGAGCGCGGCCGGCGTCTTCGTCTCGGGGAACGGGGCATCGATATGCCCGGAAATCCAGGATTTCGCCTCGGTCAACAGAAGGGCGAGAAGCGTATCGTCGTAGTCATCTTCGATGTTCAAATGGGCCTTGAGGCCTTCGACCGTCACGGCCATTCAAAAAAATCCTATTTGCGGGCGAGTTTGTGCGGGGGGAGGAGGGCCGGTCTTCAGTCAACTGGCGAAAGTTCGGACCCACCCCCGGTCTTACGGAGATGCTGACCACGGCCTTTGCTACCCATAGCAACGGCTTGTATAAAGGTCATCCCGCGCCATATACGATGATCAAGCGTTGCTTTATTGATACCAAGATACTTCGCCCATTCGGTCAGCGTCTTCGATTCACCATTCATGGTGTGAAGAGATGGTTTGCGTCCTCGTCCTTTACCGCCAACTTTCTTAAGTGGCATCGTTAGGGCGTCGAATAAGGACGCGCCTTTTTGCATCCGTCCGATTACGGTGGCCTGTTTAATTCCGTAGTGAGCGCACCATTCTTTTAGTTTCTTAGTTTCGCCGTTGATCTCGTATTGGCGTTGCTTACGCGTGCAATCTGATCGGGTGCGGCTGTTGAAGGCACCATCCTTGAGCGGAATGCCAAGTGCCTTCGCCCGCTCTTCCGCCCGCTTCTGTGCGGCATAGGCGAGAGCGCGGCGCATCAGGTCCGCGCTTTCAGTTGCGAACTCTTCGACGTAGAGACGATCGGCTTCCGTCATCGTCATGCCTCCATCGTGAAGGACTGACGGAAGGTTGCATTCAGGCGGAAGTAGTCACCCGAAACGGTCGTGCTGGACCACTTCTCGCAGGTCCACTTGACCGGCTTGGCGTCATGCTGAAGCTGGAAATAGAAGGTCTTATAGCCGGCGCGCTCTTCGAGAAACGCGATGATCTCAGCATGTTCTTCGGGATAGAGCGCTTCCCAGGTGAGTTCGCGAACCTTGCGGATATGGTTGATCCCGTCGCCGGTCGTTTGCGTGTAACCGCCGCCGAACTGAACCGTCAGCAACTTGACTTCCGGCGTATCGGAGCCGCCAACAGAAGGTGCGAGGGGCGGGTTGAAGGTGGGAAGCGTCATTTGGCGACAGCAACCAACTTCAAGCCAGCCGGAAGAATCAAAACGTCCGCACGTCCTTCCAAGCGTGTGCGAATAGCATCGCCAGCCGCACGGATTAGCTGCGGATGGAAAGAGTCATCCGCTTGAAGGATGAGAATGGAGTTTTGTTCAACGGTAATCATGAGGATGTTTTCTCTTCGGCTTGCTTTTGCGAGCTATGGCAAGGCTGACATAGCGGCTGCCAGTTCGACCTTCTCCAAAACAACTTGAGGTCCATGCGGTGCGGGATGATGTGATCCACGACAGTTGAAGGGGCGCCGCACATGCGGCAGATGGGATTGGCCGTGAGGAACACGACGCGGGCTTCGCGCCATTTCGAGCCGTATCCACGAGCGGAGGCCGAAGGGCGTTTGGCGTCGTATCGAGCCTTGCGTGCGCGATCGTTGGCGACTTGGCATTGGCAGCGTTCGCCGCCCGGAACCTTCCGGCCGCAACCGCAGAGGCGGGCCGGCTTACTCGGCATCGCCTTCCTTCCGGGTGCCGATGCTGGCGAAGGTGAGACGGGTGCGCTCGGCAAGCGGAAGGGAAGCGATTTCCTTCTTCTTCCGGTCTTCAGGCGACGTGAAGGCTTCGTCGCGGTAGTTCCAAGCTGCCACGATCTCGC
Organism: Aureimonas psammosilenae; assembly: GCF_009176975.1. Taxonomy (GTDB): domain Bacteria; phylum Pseudomonadota; class Alphaproteobacteria; order Rhizobiales; family Rhizobiaceae; genus Plantimonas; species Plantimonas psammosilenae. Next base: position 64,710 of record NZ_WEZG01000007.1, on the reverse strand, counting down.
CAGGGGTTGCGTTCCACGCAACTTCCGGCGTCCATTTCAGAATGCCTGTTGCGAAGCCAAAGAGCGCTTCGCATTCCTTCAGAACGTCGCGCGGTTTGGCGTTCGGATCGGCTGGTTTGCGCTCTTCCTTGGCGTCGGGATCGAAGCGGAGAAGGTCAAAGGCGAGATCGAATGCGATCGGCTGAAGCTCGGCAACGCGGGACGCGAGGTTTCGGCCGGGAACATGGAAGAGGCTGGCGAGTGCGGGGTCATTAAGCCCGCACTCGCCAAAGAGGCGCGAAAGAACGATGGTGTTCCCCTCGGCAATGCCCTTCAGGACTGCCGAGAAGCCATCGTAGTCGCGCACCATACGTAACGCGGCTCGCAGGGACGGCCGGAGTTCTTCCGTCCCTATCAGGATAGGATTCGCGAGCCGCGCCACGAACCGGCCTTAGACGGTCGCGAGAATTTCGAGCGGCGCGTCGGTCAACGCCACGTCGAAATTTTGCATGAGGATGTTGTTCGGCCCGCCCGGTTCAAGCTCCTTCGAGAGAATGACGCCAAGCGCGTAGATCGTCGTCGGCTTGCCGTTCGTGCCGGTCGGACGATCGGGAAGAACAACCTTCAAGGCGTTCGGCTTACCGCCCTCATAACCCGCACGGGCGAGGTTTTGGCCGGCGTCGAAGCTATCGCGCGCCACCTTGAGGGTAAGGTTGCCAGCATCACGAACGCCGGGGCGCTTGATGCGGCGTCCGGCGCCGTAGAGTTCCAGCGAAACTTGTTCGCGCTTGTCGCCGAAGGGGCTGATATCAGCGATGCTGCCGACTTCCACCCAGGTCAGGGCTTCGAACTCGGCTTTGGTCTTCGCGGTGGATTCGCCCGCGATGAAGACCTTAATATCGGTGGAGGTCGTAACGTTCTCGTTGGCCATGGTCGCGCCCTCCCTTACGATCCGATACGGAGCTTCACGAAGCGGTCAGGGCGCGTTACGTCGCCACCCACGCGCTTGCGGGCGTTGATACGAACCTGCCCCTTCGTGGCGAGCGTGTAGGGATCGCGAAGCGTCGAGAAGCCAACGCGGTCCACGATCTGATAGCCAGAGAGATCGCCCAGGACGATCGGAGCCTTGCCGGCGCCAATGTCTTCCATGTCCGGCGCGATTACGATCGGACGGCCGAGAAGCTGCGAGAAGCCGCCCGAAACCGGGTTCAACACGAACGGATAGCCGTTTCCGTCCTTCCACTTTCGGATTTCGCCAAGGGTCTTGGCGTTCATGACCCATACGGCGCTGTTGAAATAAGCGGCCGGAAGTGCCGTCACCATGTCGGTGAGCGTGTCGATCTGGTTCGAGGTTTTGAAGCCAGTAGCGGCGCCGGTCTTCACCTCGTTGATACCAAGGGAATTCATCAGGCCGGTCGGCTGGCCCAGGCCGGTTCCCTTCACGAACGCCAGACTTTCGGTCTTACCGAACTGTTCCGCGAAGTCGTTCACAAGGAAGCCTTCGAGGTTATAGGCGTTGTCTTCGAGAAGCTGGACGGAAATATCCGTGTAAGCCGCAAGCTCCCAAGGCTTCAGGCTGAGTTGGCCGAAAGCGGGCTGAGTAGCGGTGCGTTCGGCCGTCTCGTCCACCCAGAAGGCGGAAACGTTGCCGGTCTGAACCGGCAGCTTGATGGATTCGGCGCCAATCGTGATGACGCTAGCGTAAGCGCGGATCGGGGAGAACTCGACAAGCTTCGTGATGATCTGGGAAGCGAGAGCTTCCGGCGCGAGATAGCCGCCCGAAGCGTCGTTCGCGACGGTCATTGCCTTCTGTTCGTCGGGCGACATGCCAGCTTCACCACGGCGAAGGAAGCGATTGAACGCCTTCGTCTCAATGGTCGCTTCCGGCTTGTCGGTATCGGTATGGACCGCCGGACGGTTCAGCTTGGTTTCGAGCTTGTCGAGACGATCAGCGGCCTTCTTCTCGGCAGCGGCCATCTTCGCTTCGAAAGCCGACTGGAAGTCTTCCAGCGCCTTCGTGATGATTGCGTCGGTATCGGCTGCGTCGTCCGCGCTCTTGGTTTCGTAGACGTTCGAGAACGTCGAGTGATCGAGATTCATGTTTTGTTCGATTGTCCTTAGATCGTGAAGCGGGCTGCGGCCCGGTTGATAGCTTCCGCAAGCGCAATGGCGCGGGCGGCATTCTTCGCGCCAGTGATCCGGGCGCCGGGATGGGCCGGGAAGGTCACGAGCGAGATTTCCATAAGGTTCAGGCTGGAAATGGTGCGGCCGATCGTGCGGCCGGCTGACTTGCGGAACGTCGCCTTCGTGCCGTTGAAGCCGATGGACACGCCCGATAGTGCGCCCGCGCCAATCAGCGCTGCCATTTCATCCGCACGGGCAACCTTGCCCAACAGAAGCCGGCCCTTGGCGATAAGTCCTGCGTCGGTTTCCTCGACGGCTTCCCAAACGCCAACGGGATCGTCGGGGCGATGCGCGAAGAGCATTGGCAGCGGCAGGGACGCCCCAGCAAAGGCGCCCTTCGTGATGATGTCGCCATAGCTATCGGCCGTGCCGAACGGCCATGCGGTCGCGGTGATCTCGCCAGCTTCGCCGATGCTGAAGGCGGCTTTGGTTTCCAGACGATCCATTACGCGGACGCTCCAAAAACGTAGGTCGTCGGAGGCCGAGACGTGAAATTGTAGGATCGGAATTCGGAAATGGCGACAGGCTTGCCGCCGGAGGCGTTCAGGGCTTCCGCGCCGAACTGATTGCGTGCCAGTTCGCGGGCGTTGAATTTGAAGCCAGAGCCAGGGGGCGGGTCGAACTCGAAATGATCGAACTCTTCATATGGCAGACTACGGCGAAGCGAATATTGCCCGTCAGCGAGCTTGATCGTCGTTTCCAGCACGGTGGTTTGACGACGCCGCTTTTGATAGTCGTCGGTTTCATCCGTGACCCTTCCGGCGCAAATCTGAATGCCGGCGGTTTTCGTGAAGTCGGTCGAATCTCCATCGAGGAACGCGACGACGCGCCACCATCCTTGCGAGCAAACGGTGTAGCGTTCGGAGCGAAGGTCGGTCGCTTCGGTAAACCGGAACTCGTCTACAACCCACCAGTTCGGTTCTTCAGCGCGATCGGGATCAACCGCGCTCCGCTGAATCTGAACAACAAGCCCAGGCTGGCCCGACACAACGTCCAGCGCTGCCGGCCCGTCAGAGTCGAAGGCGCGGGAAACGTAGGGGGTCGCAAGGCTCGTCTTTGAGACTTCCGTGGTGAAGCAATGGACGAAATGCAGTTGGCGTTCGCGAGAGGTTTTCACGCCGCAACCTCTTCGGTTGCGGCCGGCTCGACGCCGTAGAAGACGGCGTTGATGATCTCGACGGCAAGCGCCCAGGCTTCGTTGATCGGCCGGGGAAGGACGTAGGCCTTCATGAGGGCGACGGCCTCTTCCGGGTCGGTGCCGCCGCCGATGAGCGCCAGGCGAATCGTTTGGTGGAGATCGGAGAGCGAATAGGCGTTGCCGAGAACGCGGCCGGCAATAAGCGCAATGCCGGCGCCGCACTGACGCTGAAGCTCTTCGATGAGGAAATGGGGAAGTGCGAACTCTCGTTCGGCGTCTCCCAGGAATTGCTTATGGACGATCATGCGGCTTCCTTCGCCGGCACGGTCGCGGCGGTCGTAGTGTTGGGGTTCACGAAATGTTCCCCGCCTTCGTAGGGCGGGCGGTTTTCGAGGGCGCGGACTTCATTCGGATTCAGAACGCGCGAGGCAATCGCCTTGCTGTAGGCTTCGAACCGGGTTGCCGTATCCGCCCGGAGAAGATCGTCCACGACGAACTCAATCGAGAGATCGTCGTCGTTCTCGTCAAAGAGAACGCGGCTGTAAGCGTCGGTCCAAGCTTCGATCCACGGCAGAAGGGTGTAGCTGACGAACTGCGCGCCCATTTGTTCGGTGTTGCCCCAGGTGCCGCGCCCAAGCTCGAAGAGCATGGTCGGCGGAACGCGGAAGGCGCGGGCGATCTCGTCAATCGCGAAGCGGCGAAGTTCCAGGAACTGCGCGTCAACCGAAGAGAAGGCGAAGGGCGTTACCGTGGCGCCGTCGAAGATGATGGCGAGCTTGCCGGAATTATCGACGCCAGCCATGCCGGCCCGCGCCGCTTCAATAAGCTTGCGCCGAGCGGTGTTGCCCGTCTTATCCTGTCCATCCGCCTTCGAGGCTTCAGCCGGGTAGCTGATAACCGTTGAAGGGCGGGCGCCATCCTTGAAGAGCTTGGAACCATGCTCTTCCATGACGAGCGCCAGGGCGATGGCTTCGCGGGCAAGCGTGATCGGCGCGCGGCCGGCGATGCCGTCGAAGGACGTAAGTGCCGGGATATGCAGAACGTCGCGATAAGAGAGACGGCGAACGCCGCCCGTTTGCGACAGCTTGTAGGTCGGCTCCCCATAAGCATCGATCTCGACGGACATTGCCGTGGGGGGAACGTGAAAGAACTCGGCAACGCGGCCTTCGCTCGTCCGGTTGGCGACGGCGTATCCGTTGCCGTGAAGCAAGGCGTCGAGCGTCAATTGCGCCCGAAGCTTGCCGGCACTCGTCCAGGAGTTCGCACGACGATGGATAAGGCCGTGCGCCGGGTGATCGTCCGCAATCTCCTTATGGCTATCGACGCGACGATAGAGTTTCGGCGGCAGGGTGCCGAGCGTCGTAGAGATTAGCGAGACGGCAGCGTTGACGGCAGGAACGCGCATGGCGCTTTCGGGCGTGATTGCAACGCCCGCGCCAGTGTTCTTCAAGAGAAAGTCACCAAGACCCCAATTATCAAAAGGCGCGACATCGCTCTTAACCTCGGTAGACGAGGCAATCTTTCGCTGTTTTGCTTTTCGATGGCGAGACGACAACTCTAGTTCTCAAATCGTTGACTTGAGATTATTGTCTCATATGCGATTCGACGGCTGCAACAAAAATCGACGTGCGTCGAGATTTATTTTTCGTTGTCTTGCGAGGCGTTCCCGATCTCTATGCGGGGAATGCGATCGATCGCGGCTTTGCGAGCCTTCAACGAAACGTCGCCATAGGTTTCGCCAGCCGTGCGGGGCGCGTGGCCCTGGATGGCATCCACGACGCGCGCTTTGATGTCGAGATCGTCGCCAAGCGTCTTGAAGCGGTGACGCCAAGCATATTGCGGCTCCATCTCGGAAGGCATAGCCGGCAAGGTGCGGAGCCATTCCGATACGCGGCCGGAAACGGTCTTGCTCGCGGTGAATGGATTAGTGATCGAACGCGCCCCGGAAGCATCCTTCTTCGTTCTGATCTTGAAGAACAAAGGCCCCTCCCCTGCCGCCTTGGCAAATTCCAAAAAGCCGCGCTCAATGAGTTGTGGGTGAAGGGGAACGTCCCGGTATTGGCCGCTCTTCACGGAGCCAGCGGCGGGCGTCAGGCGAAGGAACGAAATGCCGTCGCGTTCTTGAACGTCTTGCCCGCGAAGCTGTGCCAGTTCAGCGGGTCGGGCGCCTGTGAAAGCCGAGAGCCAAGGCATCCAACGTTTCGCCGCTGTGAGTTCGGCGCCTTCGCGAGTCTGCGGATTATCGGAATGCTTGGGCTGGTAGGCATCAACGGCTGTGAGGATCGCAACGGCCTCGGCATCCGTGAAACCCTTCTCACGTTCCTGCGGCTTTTCAGTCACGCGAACCTTCACGTCAGCGGCCGGGTTGTCGGCGATCCGATCGTTATCCTTCGCCCATTGCAGGACGGCCTTAAGCGCCGCGAGGTTTGAGTCCCGAACGGTCTTCGGCGCGAGCCGCGTCAAGAGATCGTCCTTCCACCGAAGCACGTCAGCCCGCGTCACGCGACGCGCGTCGTCATGCTGAAGGAACTTAATCAGATGCTCCATGACAGGCTTCCAGCGCCGTTTGGCTTCGGCGCCACGGCCGGATGCGGCAAGCTCAAGGAAGTAGCTATCGAAGAGTTTCATAAGCGGAACGGCCGGAACCGGGTCCGACTCGTCAACGAGAAGAGCCGGCATTTCCGGCTTACCACTGAAATCCCCTTCGTCGCGCTCGGCAACGCGCGAGAGTGCTTCATATTCAGCGAAAGCGACGGTTCTCGCGATCTCGCGCCATTTGGCAGTTTGCGGCTCGGCATCGGTATTGCCACGCGCCCGGAAGCGAGCGAGAGCGCCGCCTAGCGCCTGCGCGATCTCGGCATCCGTGCCGCGTCCCGCTTTGATGTCGCGGACGATCTCAACAAGCTCGTCATCGATCGGACTTGCCGCATAGCGCGGATCGTTGCGAAGTTCGTCATCAAACGCCAGCCGGGAGCAGTAGTGTTCGCGCGCCATCTGGTCGGGCGTCATTTCAGCATAGCGCCGCGAGACGCGCATGATTTGGGCGCCTTCGGCTTCCGCCTTCCGGCGCTTGATTGCGTCCATCTCGTCTTGAGCCGACGCCAGGGCGCGGGCATGGTTGCGCTTGGCTTCCTGCCGCGTGGCGCCGATCGGACGATAGATATTTTTCTGATTGTTGGCGAAGGGCTGAAGCGCGGGCGGGATCACAAGCCGGACGTAGATCGCGCCGCCTATCGTCTTCTCGTATGGAAGCCTGTTCGCCATTTCCCTGCCGCCGCTTTGGTAGTGCGATTGGTAGGGATTCTGGTAGCAAATCCCCTGCTACACAAGGGCTTCCAGCAATTTCAGCGGGATACGATGGTGCTGCGAGAGAGGATTGAACTCTCGACCTCTCCATTACCAATGGAGTGCTCTACCACTGAGCTACCGCAGCTTTCGTGGCGGCCTTTTTGCATAGGACAACGGCCAACGCAAGGCGGCGCGCGACGATTGCGCAAGGTCCGCTCAAGCCTGCGACATCCTCGAGCCGCCCAACCGCTCAATGTCGTTCCATCGCCCGAAAAGGGGCTGGACAGCCAAAAAGCTTCTTCATATAAGGCACCCACCTTGCGACGCTCCCCGACAAAAGGGGTGCCGCCGGGCCCAGGTAGCTCAGTTGGTAGAGCATGCGACTGAAAATCGCAGTGTCGGCGGTTCGACTCCGTCCCTGGGCACCACCCTTCCGGTTCGTGCTGTGAAGTCAAAGGGTTGAGCTAAATCATCGACTTACGGGCAGCCCGTTGATACAAACGGGTGATACAAATGGCCCTGCGAATGGCTCAACCCTGGCCCCATCCTAAGACCGGCGTTTTTTGGTTTCGGCGCGCCGTGCCGAACGACTTGCGCGCCCTTGTCGGCAAGCGCGAGGAACTGATCACGCTTGCCACCAAGGACGCTGCCGAAGCGCGCGTTCGCTACGCCAAGGCTTCAGCCGAGGTCGAAAGCCGCTGGGCAAACCTCAGGGCCGGCGAGCGATCCCTGACGGAACGCGAATGTCATACGCTGGCCGTGGCGGCGCACGACGCTTGGCTGAGGATGCACGGGGAGGAGCCGAGCGAGCAGTTCACATGGCACCTGGGACTCTATCGTCGGCTTTGGACCAAGGGCCTGTCGGACGGGCTGCCGGGCGATGGCAAGACGCTCGCGCCCGATGACCTGTTCGTTCAAACCATGCAGCGGTTCTGCTTCGTCCAAGCCGACAACTGTCTCGCCCACCATGGGCTGAAGGTGGACAGCTACAGCCGAATTAAGCTCGCGAAGGCCATCGGGGCCGCCTTCCAGCGTGCCAGTCTGACGCTCGCCGACCTATCGCAAGGGCGGCTTACTCCCGAAGAGGTCCCGGCGCTCGCGGGCGAGGTTGCAGCGAACCCGTTGCGGATCACCGACACCCGAGCGGCCTCCTCCTCGAAACGCTCGGCGTCGGCATCGAAAAAGGCTTCCGCGCTGACCATGACGGGCTTGTTCGAGGCATGGTGGCGCGAAGCGCAGGCGGCCGGCCGCAAGCCATCCACCCACGAATCCTACCAGAACACCGTCAAGGGCTTCGTCGCCTTCCTGAAGCACGACGATGCCGCTCGCATCACGGCCGACGATGTGGTCGCCTTCAAGGACCACCGACTCAGCACGCCCTCGAAACGGACCGGCAAGATCCCGAGCGCCAAAACCGTGAAGGATAGCGACCTCTCGGCCTTGAAGACACTGTTCAGTTGGGCGGTGATGAACCGGAAGCTGCCAGTGAACCCAGCGACCGGCCTGACGATCAAGGTTGGTAAGAAAGCGCAGGTTCGGCCGAAGGGGTTCATCGAAGTCGAAGCGCACGCCATCCTGTCGGCCGCCCTCGCTTACCAAGCCGGCCCAAGGGAACAGGCCTGCACGGCGGCGGCGAAGCGATGGATTCCTTGGCTATGCGCCTTCAGCGGCGCTCGAGTTGGCGAGATCGGCCAAATGCGACGCCAGGACGTTCGGCAGGAAGGCGAATTCTGGGTGATGCGCATTACGCCTGAGGCCGGCACGGTGAAAACCAACCAGGCCCGCGATGTCGTCCTTCACCCTCAACTGATCGAACTCGGCTTCCCGGACTTCGTAAAGGCGAGCGCGAACGGGCCGCTATTCCTGATCCCTGCCGAGGATGGCGACGTTCTCGGGCCCCTCGCCGGCCTTCTCAACCGGATGCGTGAGTTCGTAAGGCCCATCGTGCCGGACCCAATGGTTGCCCCGAACCATGGCTGGCGGCACCTGTTCACCACGATGTGCATCGACGCCGAGATCGAGGCCCGGGTCTACAACGCGATCCAGGGCCATGCCGGCCGCTCGGTCGCCGACCATTACGGCGATGTCACCCTTCGGGCGAAAGCAGCAGCTATCGGTAAGCTACCAAGGTTCGCTATCTAGTTCGACCGGGCTGAGAAGGATGCTAAGATGTAGGCTTCACCACCACGAACTGCTCTTACCCTATTGGTTGTTGGTGTAACTGATGATCAGTTCCGGCATGACGGCTACCGAGTAATGTTGACACTTCAGAAGGCAACCGCACCTAACCTTTGCGAAGGTTCGGAATGGATCGTAGTTGATCAGCATGCATTAGCCGAGCAGGTAGCACGGATTGCCGTCGGTCAGTACAGGCACGTTAGCAAAATTCTGCTCGGGGCAGATGCGCCGGCGGTCAGAGTAACTCAAGCAGCGAAGAAAGATGCCGTAGCTCTCCTATCGCTCAAGGTTGATGAGAAGCCTTGGCACCGCGATGGATGGATGTTCCAGGCGGTTTCGTGGATTGCAGCTCACCAGAACAGTGGAGTCGCGATCAGGGCGCCGCACTTAATTAGAGCTCATAAAGGCTTCGATGGTCTGAAACTGGAATTGGGCGAGAAAGGCCAGGTCATCGCGGTCGTTGTCTTCGAGGATAAGGCGACTGAAAACCCCCGCGCCACAATCCGTGAGGATGTATGGCCGGGCATCGCACGTTTGGAACAAGGGGAGCGCAGCAACGAACTGGGGCAGGAGGTCAGCGCGCTTTTGGAAACCCAAATGAGGTCTTTCCCAGACTTAGATGTTGATGCGGCGGTTGAGGAGATAGCCTGGAAGGAAGCGCGGCGGTATCGGGTAGCGATCACGGTTGATAAGTCGCATGCTGCCGTTGAAGCGCGCATGGCCCTTTTCAAGGATTTCGATAGCTGCGCCCCAGGCGACACAAGTCGGCGTCACGCTGAAACAATGCATGTTCCAGACCTAAGGCCATGGATGGATGCTTTCGCAAACCTCGTGATCGTCAAAATCTTCAATATGCCCGACCATGTTTGACCCCGAAACAATTGATCTTATCCAAAGAGCCCCACCCCTGGAGGGTCTTGATCTTACGGCCCTGCCTCAAATACTAACCGAGGCCTTCGCAACGGTGGTGGCTGCGCGTATTCGATTGCGTACTGGGTCGCCGGACCCTGAAGGAACTGAAGTAACAGAGACCCTAAAACTGCTGACCCGATTGGCTGCGACCCACGAAATCTACGTGGCCTTAATGCCGGATCGAGAAAATAGAGCCGCTGCGGCCTTCGTAGCCGCCTCGGCGCACCAAGCTCGACGGCTCGCTCGGGTCGGAACTCAATCTTCCAGTCGGATTAGCATCACAAGTATTAGTTCAGAGATTAGCGCATCACTCTTATTCCTCATCGCTGAGGCGTATCCGGACGCGGCTGAAGCTGCAAAAAGGATCGTTTTTGACGACGTCTCCATTGGACCAATAGAACGCGCCCTGCTCGTCGCGCTGAGAAAGTTAGCAGAAGGGCGATTGGCTGAAATAATCTCGGATCCGCTTCCTGAGGCGGTGGCCATAGCACCCGAGGATCGGGCTTTAGAAGCCCTTCTTGATCTCTTACTTAGCGGCGTGCATGCTCTCGCCCGCCAACTACGCAATACGCGGAGAGCTGATGGCCTAGCGGGCGCGCACCATATATTTCAGCGCGTCAAGAGATTGTGCATCGACGAAATCACTGATCCGTTCGGCGATGGCCGCGCGGCTTTTAGCGTCTTCTCGGGACCCTTACATCTCGCCAATTTGTTAATATCCGCCGAGAAAGATATGAGCGCAGCAGCTCTCGCTCATTTACCTGCACCTACTGGAATTGACCCCGCCGGTTGGGCAGGAATATTACGACGTATGGTAAGGTCCCGTCCATTCTTGTGGCAGAACCATAGAGTCGCAATCGAGAAAGGCTTTCTTGAACCTGGACAGTCCGCAGCAATCAGCTTTCCAACGGGCGCCGGGAAGTCCACTCTATCGGAACTGAAAATCGCCGCGGCCCTTCTCCAAAATAAGCAAATTGTCTTCCTGGCGCCGACTCATGCCTTAGTCTCCCAGACCGCAAAAGCTTTGCAACGAACATTCAGAGATGCTTCGGTGATCGGAGACATTGATGACGAAGCAGCCATTTCGGTGGAGTTGGAGCTTCCTGAGATCGTCGTGACTACGCCTGAACGCTGCTTGATGTTGTTATCTATGCAGCCGGAGGCCTTCGTTGATCTTGGCCTTATCGTTTTCGACGAATGCCACCTGATGCACGCTCGCCCCGATGACCGGAGCCGACGCGGCTTAGACAGTATGCTATGCCTTCTGCAGTTGACCCAAGCTGCACCTCAAGCGGACTTACTACTCTTGTCCGCGATGATGAAAAATACCGCAGAATTATCCGGCTGGCTCAAAACTCTTACGAACCGAGACTGTTTAGCCCTTGACCTAGCCTGGAAGCCAACGCGACAAGCACGAGGCTGTGTCGTCTACGATATGAGTCGACTCAATGAGCTCGGTGGTCGATTAACGGCCGCACGCGTTGCGAAGCCTAGTCAGAAGGCTGTTCCAGCAGCTGTGAAACGCGGGCTGTCAGCTATCCCTTTCGGCTTCTTTGGTTTGCGACAGACTTGGAATTCTACCAAACATGAGGATTACACACTCCGTGCTCTAATTGAGTCCCCGACGCTTTTGAGCGCTAGCACCGGCGCCCGTTGGTACCTTACCCCCAACGGCAACGAGGTGAGCACTTCCATCGCGTCAGGCTCCGTTGGGGCTGGCATGAAAACCCTAGTGTTTGTTCAGAGCACGACCGCATGCACTAAGTGCGTGCGGGATTTCGTTGAGCATCTGACACCCCAGGAAGTTACTCTTACCGAGGAAGAGGCGGCGTGGCGCAGACTCGCTGTCGAGGAAATGGGTGGCCCCCAGTATTGTTATCTTACCGTTGACGATGATGGAAAGGTTAGAACCGGCGCAGCCAGTCATCACGCATTGCTTCTTGCGACCGAAAGAGAACTTCACGAAAGTCTTTTTAAGCGGAAGGACGGCATCTACGCGCTGTTTGCAACATCGACGCTTGCGCAAGGCATGAACCTTCCCAGCGAGGTGGTCATCATTTGCGGTGATAGCCGCTTTGACTCCAAAGCTGACAAGCTGAAGCAGCTCGAAGCGCATGAGTTACTTAATGCGGCTGGTCGCGCGGGACGCGCTGGCGAGGGCTCCCAAGGTTTTGTTCTACTAGTTCCAAGTCACGTCATTGGCTTTGACCAGGCGAAGTCCGTCGTTGGCAAGGATTGGATGGACCTCCAGGCTATATTTGGGCAGTCGGACCAATGTTTGGTCATCGAGGATCCTATGGAGGCGGCGCTCGACGATATTCACAACGGCATCACTTTGACAGGTTCGGCGGCATATCTACTTGGAAGGCTCCCGGTCGCGAAGGCTGACGGTGGGCCTGATCCAGCTGAAATCATGCTAAAGCGATCTTTTGTGGCCTATTCGAAAACGAGGGCTGGTGACTCCGCTTGGCTTCTTTCACGAACAGCGGCAGCGGTCGCAGCACGACCAGCAGCATCAGCCTTTGAAGTCAGTTGGTTAAGCGCAACCGCTGCTTCAACTGGATTGTCAACGGAACTCTTGGAGAGTTTGCTTCATCTCGTAGATAGCGGCGCACTTGTTGGAAGCGCCCCACAGATAATGGTGTCGTTGCTTGCATGGGTGCAGCAAACCCCACGACGCCTCATGGATTTGGTTCGTCCAGAAGGTTTAGAGGGACTGTTTGGCGATGCTTATAAGAAGCTTGCAACCGACGATGAGCGTGCAGTTCAGGCACTTGAATTAATCGCCAAGATTCTTCCTATTTGGATGTCCGGTCGCCCCCTTTGCGACATTGAAGCGGTTGTCGAAGGAAGACCTACAAAGCTCGGCTTCTGCGTTACCGCCCGTCACTTCGCCACGAGGGTAGCTCCAGACCTCGCTTTCGTCGCCAGCTTGCCGGCCAGACTGCTACTCAATCGTCTAGCGGCGATCTCGCCGGACGATAAGCCTGAAATCCCAACGGTCCTAGCCACGCTTTCCAGCATTCTACGGGAAGGTTGCGATTGTCCAGAGGCGCTTGCGGTCCGGCTCGAAGCCGGTCGTACGGTGTCGCGCGTCGCGGCCCGTCGACAATATGAATCGGCTCTTCCGCATCTAACTGGCTCGACAATTAATGAACCTTTCGAGCAGACCCGGATGCGCGTCCGCAACGCCATGGCGCTTGCCTCTTTTCTCGACTTTGACGCTGGGTCCTCCAACTCGTCGATGACTATTCAGGTCGATACTGATGATTAGAATGAGGTGACCCGTGAAAACCGTTCACCTTGCTAGCTAAGACGGGTGGCCGTTATTGACGGGTGAACTGGATTTGGTGGTGTGACACCAGGGTACACATCACAGCGTCGATCCCGTTGTGACGCCATGCTATTCGAGAAAACGTCACTTCTGTGTTGACGACGCCTATTTGTGACAGGGTAGCCTCGGGCTTAAACCTTGAGGTGACATCATGGCCCGCATCGGCTACGCCCGCGTCAGCACGCTCGATCAAGACCTCGATATTCAGCTTGCCCGCTTGAAGGCTGAGGGCTGCGCGATCATTAGATCGGAAAAGGTGTCGGGGGCGAGCCGTGACGGTCGCCTCGAACTCGCGACCGTCATTGAGTTCCTTCGACCCGGCGATGAACTCGTCGTTACCCGCCTCGACCGCCTAGGCCGCGATACCCGAGACGTGCTGAATCTTATTCACGAGTGCGAGCAACGGGAGGCGTTCGTGACCGTGCTCGACCCGCACGTCACGACCCGCGGCGAGATGGGGCATGTCATCCTGACGGTACTCGGCATGGTAGCTCAGATGGAGCGCCGCTTCATCCGCGAGCGACAGCGCGAAGGCATCGAACGCGCGAAGGCCGCCGGCGTCTACAAAGGTGGCAAACAGCGGTTCGACCGTGCCCGCGTCGCCGCGTTGCACGCTGAGGGCTTTGGACCAGCGGCCATCGCAAGAACGGTCGGGTGCTCACGGATGCAGGTTTACCGTATTCTGGGAACGGTATGACGCTTCCCAAGCACGACAGTCGCTCAACCAGTCTTATCGTTGAAATCTGGGATCGAGGGCTGTCTGCTCTGCGCCCAACGCGGTCGTTCGGTTTGACCTCGCGCGATCCTGAAACCCGCCGTTCGTGAACTGAGTTCGGAACGGCGGTCAGAGCGACTGGCGTTGGGACAAAGCGGTCTTTATCAAGGAATGTGCCCAACGGCAGCTTGCTATCGCTGAGCTGACATTCCGCGTCTCCTCGTTCGGCAAGGTAATGGCGACAGACAGCACCCGAGAAGCCGACGCGACGCCGAACGCTACAGCCACCATGAGGGAGCTGGAGCATAGACAACTAATCCGGCTCCTTGCTGGAACGGTTCACTCTGATGGTCGAGGAAACTCCGAGGCTTGAGTTCTCAATAACCACGTACGGTATCCACAAGGCCGATTGGGTCCAACCCAGCATCCATCCGTTGAATGTTATCGACCACAACGCGGGCGGCGGTTCGCGCCTGCGTGACACTTGCCACGTGTGGCGTTAAAATTATGTTCGGATGTCCCCAAAGCGGGTTGTCTCGGGGAAGCGGTTCAGGATCGGTAACGTCCACGACGGCACCCGCGAGGTGATTGTTATCCAGCGAAGCCAAAAGCGCTGGCGCGTCGAGCTGCTTTCCGCGTCCGACATGAACCAAGCCGGCTCCCGCCGGCAAGCTCGCGAAGAGTTCGGCTGACAGAAGCCCATGCGTTTCCCGCGTCAGGGGCAGGAGACAGATCAGGATGTCGGTTCGCGCAAGAAAGGGGCCGAGCCCGTCCGGTCCGTCGTAACAAGCGACGCCTTCGATCTCGCGCGGCGACCGGCTCCAGCCGGCAAGCGGGAAGCCAAACGGACGCAACCTTTCGAGAACGGCTGTGCCGAGTTGCCCGAGGCCGAGAACGCCGACCCGTCGATCTTCCGCCTGCCGTCTCGGCAAAGCATGCCAAACCCTTTGTTTCTGCTGTTCAACATAGGCTGGCAGGTCACGGTGAAGGGCAAGGACACCCATCACCACGTATTCTTGCATCATCCGCGCAATGCCTTCCTCCACCATCCGTATCAAGCGAACATGCGGCGGAAGCGCATCCAGGCGGAACTGGTCGATGCCGGCGGCGATCGAGAAAACTGCTTGAAGATTCGAAAAGGTGGCCAGATCGTCAGGCGGGGTCCAGGTGAGTAGGTATTTTACCTGAGATGGCTCGATCTCGTCGCGCGATGTGGCGAAGCGAATTTTGGGGAGGCTTTGTGCAAACTCCGCTGCAAAAATCCGAGCCCTTTCAGCATCAGAAAGAAAGAGAAAGCCCATCGAAGTGCCCTTTGGATTCAATTTTCATTCCGTTGCGTCGAGCTACCGATGCGCAAGCCAAGACCCGCAGTAGCCGCGGCCGACGATGGGTAGGCGGCAGTACTGAGATGCATGCCTAGTCCCGCAAGCTGCCGGGCACTTGCGCGCCTGGGGTGCGGCTTAGCGGGTCCGTAAGCCCCCACTGCCAACCGCAATGCCCGTCCGCCTCAGAACAAGCCCGCCGCAGCACCGCCCGCGATCGACTCGCGGGCGGTCGGGCTGATCGCGGCCGACGGGGCGCCGGGCATCGTGTGGCCGCTGATCACTTCGTAAGTGTCCGCGGGTCCGGTTCCCGGCTTGAAGGCCTCGACGATGGCACTCCCGGCATTGGAGGCGCGGCCCGTCCGCGGGTCTATCGACGTCGGCGTCATCCCCGCAGGCATCGCGAATTGCGCGACGGGCCGCTCGGCCAGCGCCCCGCGCATAAAGTCCAAGAAGATGGGCGCTGCCAGCCCCCCGCCGCTGACATTCGTCCCCAGCGACGTCGCGGCGTCGTAGCCGACATAAAGGCCTGTCACGAGGTTCGGCGTGTAGCCGACGAACCAAGCGTCCTTGGCGTCATTTGTCGTGCCGGACTTGCCCGCCACGGGCACGCCGAGCTCTTTGACCACGGTCGCCGTCCCGCGCTGGACGACGCCCTCCATCATCGAGGTGATCTGATATGCCGTCATCGGGTCGAGGACCTGCTCGCGGCGGTCGATGGGGTCGGGCTCCGTCTGTCCGTCCCAAGCCGCGACGTTGCAGCCGACGCACTCGCGAGCGTCGTGTCGCCACACTGTCCGCCCGCTCCGGTCCTGCACGCGATCGATCAGGGACGGGGCAACTGAGCGCCCCCCGTTCGCCATGACGGCATAGGCTGAGACCATACGCATCACGGTTGTCTCCCCGGCGCCCAGGGCCATAGGCAGGTACGGAGCAAGATGGTCGTAGACGCCGAAGCGCTCGGCATATTCGGAAACAAGTGGCATGCCCATGTCGGCCGCCAACCGCACCGTCATTAGGTTGAGACTCTTCTCGATGCCGGTCCGTAGGGTCGATGGGCCCCGCCCTGTTCCCTCACCATAGTTGCTCGGCTCCCAGACGCCGCCGCGCCCGTCGGGAAACGAGATCGGGGCGTCTAGCACGACGGACGCTGGGGTGTACCCGCTGTCGAGCGCGGCGGCGTAGACGATCGGCTTGAAGGACGATCCCGGCTGGCGCATCGCCTGGGTGGCGCGATTGAACTCCGACTGCGAGTAGGAGAACCCGCCGGCCATCGCGAAAACGCGCCCCGTGCGCGGGTCCATCGACACGAGCGCGCCCTGCACCTTCGGGACCTGGCGCAGGCGGTAGCCCCCGCCGTCTGCCTTGCGTTCGACGAAGACGACGTCGCCGCGCGAGACCACCTCCTCGATCGAACGCACCGTGCGCGTCCGTCCGTCCCGGACCACCCTGAACGCCCACGCCATGTCGGGACGCGAGACGGTTACGATGCGGCGCTCCGCGCCGATCCCCCCGGACGCGGACGGGGACGGCCGCAAGCCGACGCTCATCCCGTCCGGACCCGACGTGAGCACGACTGCGAGCTGCCACTCTGGGACGTCCGCCAGCGGCTCGATCGCGCCGAGCGTCCGGCCCCAGTCGGCGCCCACCTCGACGCTCGCCCACGGTCCGCGCCATCCCTTGGCTTCGTCGAAGGCCACAAGCCCGCGTTGGAGGGAGAGCCGCGCCATCATCTGGAGTTTCGGGTCCAGCGTCGTGCGGACCGTCAGCCCGCCCTCGTAGAGCGCCTTGACCCCATAGCGCGCGACGACTTGGCGGCGGACCTCTTCCGTGAAGTATTCCGCCGATGCGAGATACGTTCCGCTCGGGCGCGGGTTGACGCCGAGCGGCTTGGCGATCGCGGCGAGGGCTTCGTCCTGCGAGATCAGCCCGTTCTCGGCCATCCGCTGGATGACCCAGTTGCGGCGGCCGATCGCCTCGTCCGGGTCGCGGAACGGGTTGTAGTTCTCCGGCGCCTTGGGAAGCGCGGCGAGATAGGCCGCCTCCTGGATCTCCAACTCGTTCACCGACTTGTCGAAATAGGCAAGCGATGCGGCGGCGACGCCATAGGAGCCCATGCCGAGATAGATCTCGTTCAGGTAGAGCTCGAGGATGCGATCCTTGGAATAGGCCCGCTCAATGCGGAGCGAGAGGATCGCCTCCTTCACCTTGCGCTCCATGGACCGCTCATTGGTGAGAAGGAAGTTCTTGGCGACCTGCTGCGTGATGGTCGAGCCGCCTTGCATGGGCCCACCACGCAGGTAGAGAAGCGCGGCACGCCCGATGCCTTCGAGATCCACACCCGAATGGTTGTAGAAGTTCTTATCCTCGGCCGAAAGGAACGCGTCCTTCAGGCGCTGAGGGATCGCTTGGATCGGCAGGTAGAGCCGGCGCTCCATGGCGTATTCTGCCATCATCGCGCCGTCGCCCGCATAGAAGCGCGTCGCGACCTTGGGCTGGTAGTCGGCGAGGACCTTGTAGTCGGGAAGGTCGCGGGCCATAAGGCGGAACTGCCAGAAGGCGGCTCCCGCGAAAGCGAGCAGCAAGAGGCTGGCGATGGCGAACAGGTAGCCTGCGAGCCTGATCATGGTAACTCCGGGAAAGGGTGTCTGTCTGCCCGTCAGAGACCACGGCTTTACGGCACACCCAAGACTAATGCAATTTATTTGCATTAACCTTGGGTGGATCCTAACGCAACAGGTCGAAGTGGCTTCACCTGTCCGAGAGCCGCGGAGCAGGCACCGCAGTCACTTCGGCATCGGCGACGCGTCCGAAACTCGGTCTCACCCCGAGCATCAGGGCCGTTCGGGCGATGATCGCCCCGGCGACGGGGGCCGCGTTGGAGGCCGCTGTCGATCCCATGCCGGGCCTCTCTGGCCTCGGGTCGTCGACGACGACGAGGTAGACGTATTCCGGGTCGTCCATCGGGAGAGCGGCGGCGAAGGCGTTGAAGTTGTGGTCCCGCGAGTATCGGCCGTCGACGACCTTCTCGGCCGTCCCGGTCTTTCCGCCGACGCGCAGCTCGTCGATGTTCGCGCGTCTGCCTGATCCGCGGACGGCGTTGTCCCTGTAGAGGAACCGCATAGCCGCGCTGGTCCGCTCGCTGACGATGCGGGTGGCGAGGCCGTTTGCTTCCTCCCGCGACCGCGTCAGGAACGTCGGCGGAATGAGATTGCCGCCGTTGAGCACTGCGGCGATCCCCGCCGCCGTCTGCAACGGCGTCGTCGCGAAGCCGTGTCCGAAGGACGCGGTGATGGAGGTCGCCTGGGACCATGTCCGTGGCTGAATGGGCTGGGCGGTCTCCGGAAGCTCGGTCCGCAGGCGGTCGAGAAGGCCGGCGCGCCGCAGGAAGTCGCGGTGGGCATCAACGCCGACCATAAGCGCCTCGTGCGCTGACCCGACGTTCGAGGAAAAGCGGAACACCTCCTCCAGCGACAGGGGTCGCCCCTTGCTGTGGGGATCGCGGACGCTCTGGTGCCCTACCCGAAGCGGGCGGCTCGCGTCGAACAGGGTGTTCAAGGTGGCCCCGCCGATCTCGAGGGCCATGGCTGTCGTGAACGTCTTGATGGTCGACCCCATCTCCGCCGTTCCCGCTGCGATCCGGTTAAGTCGATCGCGTTCGTTGGCCTCAGCCGGAACCAGCGGATCGAAATCGGGAAGCGAGACCATCGCCATGATCTCTCCCGTCCTGGCGTCGAGAACGACGCCACCCGCCGCCTTGGCTCGATAGGTCTCCATCGCCTTGGCGAGTTCCTGGTGCAGGACGTTCTGGACGCGGATGTCGAGAGACAGCCGCACCGGGGCCAGTTCGCCCGCCGAGCCGAGACCCGCCGACTGAAGGTCCGTAAGGCCCTGCTGGTCGATCCACTTCTCCATCCCGGAGATGCCGTGGTTGTCGATGTTGGTCAGGCCGAGGATGTGCGACGTCTGGTTTCCGGCCGGGTAGATCCTCGCCACCTCAGGCCGGAACCCGATCCCCGGAAGGCCCAGCGCGTGGATCATGGCCTGCTGGGAGGGAGTTAGATGACGGTCGAGCCAGATGAATGCCCGCTCCGTCCGGAGCCGGCGATGAGTCTCGGCCATCGGGAGGTCGGGCAGCACAGTGGACAGCTTCTCCACGACCTCGTCCGCGTCGAGGATGCTGCGCGGCTCCGCATAAAGGGACGCCAGCTTGAGGTCGGTGGCAAGGAGAACACCGTTCCGGTCGACGATGTCCGGCCGGGAGGGCTTGACGCGATCCGCCACGGCGGCGGTCTCCGGCACGCTGGCGACCCCGAGTTGGATCAGCCGGATCCCGATGACCGCGTAGGCGGCCGCGAAGCCGACGGCCGCGACCACGAAACGGGGCCGCCGCCGTCCCCGACCGATGCCCTCGTGCAACCTCGAGGGCATCCCGAATTGGTTCTTACCCTTTGCCGGCATTTGGCAAGCGATCCCGCTTATGATGATCATCAGCGCGTTCCGCGCTAGCGTCGCGGGGACGCCGATGCTTGGAAGACCTAATGCAAAATTTTTGCATTAGTAGATTACGGATAGGTTAATACATGCGTCAGCCGATGATCCGTCCGGGTGGGCGGAGCGAGCGTATCCAGATCGCGGTGCACCGTGCCGTTAAGGCGTTGCTAGAAGAAGACCCGGACCGGGAACTGACGCTTCCCATGGTGGCCCAGGCCGCCGACGTCACGCCGTCCACCATCTATCGCCGTTGGGGAACGGTCGGGCAGCTCGTGGCGGACGTCGCGGCGGGAAACCTCCGCGCCGACCCGGAGCTCGCGGACACGGGCAGCCTGCGCGGGGATTTGGAGGTCTGGCTCGAGCGCTTCGTCGACGACATGGCGACGGGGCTGGGTCGAAGCCTGATTCAGGAACGCGTGGCGGACCTTGCGCTCGCCAAGACCGTAGCGGGTTACCCGTACGCCAACTTCCTGACCCTGATCGCGCGCGCCGACGCGAGGGGCGAGGCCGGGCACGACCCGGACCGCCTCATGGACCTACTCGTCGCTCCGGTGATCTATCGCTTCGCGTTTGCAGACCAGTTGCCGGACAAGGATTACCAGCTCGAACTTGTAGATCTGGCGATGCGCTTGGACGGGGAGTTTCGATCGTTCAAACGACAACAGCGCATTCAGCCGAGCTGAAACGGCTCCGCAGTCTCCCGTGCTCTGTTCCGATGGCAGTAACGCCTGCGCTTGAACTGGCTCCGTTCGGCATCCGCAATGCAGCGGTCATACCGGGCTCGGCGCTCACCACCAGCTTCTGACCCAATGCATGAGCGCAAATCATTGGATAAGGCGGCTTCCAAGAAGTCTATACCGACATCACGAATGAGACGCTCGCCCGCATGCAGGAGGCTGCCAGCGATCCGGTAGCGACCGCTGAGGACGTCGCCAAGACGGACTTGCGCGCAACGACCGATCTTAGCTGTGCGGTGATCTAAGACCAATCCACATTCAGAGTTTTCATTGCGGCTGAGGTTTGATTCAAGGCGCTTGGGTTTTGCTGATCCGGAGCGGCTTGATGGGTGTGAAGCGCTATGAACTCAACGAGGCGCAGTGGCAGCGGATCGCGCCCCTACTGCCGGGCAAGGTCGGTGATCCCGGCCGCAGCGCGGCGGACAACCGTTTGTTCGTGAACGGCGTTCTGTGGGTTCTGCGCTCCGGCGCCTTCTGGCAGCACCTGCCGGAGCGCTACGGCAAATGGAAAAGCGTCCATGCCCGCTTCAGCCGCTGGGCCAAGGCCGGCGTTTGGGAGAGGGTCTTTGCGGAACTGATCAAGGACCGCGACAACCAGTATCTGATGCTCGACACGACCCTGGTGCGCGTCCTTCAACAGGCGGCGTGCGGAAAAGGGGGGCCAGGGATCAGGCTCTGGGGCGTTCCCGAGGTGGTCTGACCACCAAGGTTCACATGCTCTGCGACACGCTCGGCCGACCGTTGCGCTTCATGCTGAGCGCCGGCCAGCGCCATGACAATCTCGCCGCCAAAGCGCTGCTCGACGGCTTCCAGGCCGAAGCGGTTCTGGCCGACAGGGCCTACGACAACAACGACCTGTGGCAGACGATAGCCGCCATGAACGCGGCAGCGGTCATCCCGTCCACCCGATCGCGCAAGGTTGCGATCCCGCACGACACGGCGATCTACCGGCACCGCAACCGCATCGAGCGCTGCTTCAACAAGCTCAAGCATTTCCGACGCTTCGCCACACGCTACGACCGCAAGGCCTCTCACTTCCTCGCCTTCGTTCACATCGCGGCCATCGCCATATGGCTCCGATGAATGTGGATTCATCCTAGTTCATGGCGTCGGTGTCGCAGTAGGGCAGGACGAGACCAGCGCCCTTGCCCTTCTTCGGGCAGATCGCCCCGAAAATGTATGCCCACATCGTGCGCTGGTCCTGCGGGGCGGAGGGTCGCGTGCCGCGCTTGGCTTAGCGGCGGGTGATCTTGTTCTTCTAGCCTATGCGGGCCTCGTCGGCCCACCAGAGTTCGATTTCGGTGCCGTTTGGGAGCCGCGCCGCGATGGCCGCCAACTCGGCGGGGGAATCTTTTTGAAAGCTACCACCTCGAACTCGTTCTGGGCGTAGCGGCGCGGACGGGTCGAGAGCTTGGCAAAGCTCATGGCCTTCAGTTCGCGACCGACCGTCGTCTCATCCAGCGAAAGACGGAACTCCTCGAAGATCCATCGCATGAGGTCCTTGCTCCGTCGGCGAACGACGCCGTGCACCGACGGAATCGGGCCCTTTTCGACGATCTTCGCCAAGATTTGACGCTGTTCATCGTTCAACTTCGAAGAGCTGCCCGGCGCCTTGCCGTTGACGAGCTCGACCGGGCCGCGCTGGTTGAACCGTATCATCCAGTCCCGGATGATCTGAAGCGTCACACTGCCGATCCGGGCCGCGTCCGTGCGCGAGCCCCATCGTAGATCGCAGCCAGCGCCAGAAGCCGCCGGGTCTGCGCCGCGTCCTTTGTCTGACCGCGCCAGACGGCGAAGGCCCAAACCGTCAAAATCACTCCGAAGCGCAATTGGCACCGTCACGACCAAATCTCCGTTTGCAACCCTGAATTAGACCAACGCGCCCCTGAAAACCCCAACGGGTCAGAAATTACGCTCGTTGGTATAAGCCATCGATGTGCGGTAGCATATGGCACAGCGACGTTTTACTACCTCTTGAAGACGTAAGCGAAATGATGATCGACGGGCTGACCGGATCTTCGCGCTTTCGCCACGCGTGGGGAGTTCGCCTGCCGCGAAATGGGAAGCAGCCTAGCGTATGCCCATAGATTCAGTCACGCGACGTTCGCCCGGCCGACCCTCTGCTCGGCAGGCGAACGAGTTGACCGCTCTCATTGTCGGCGTCGCCCGTCAGATGCTGCTGAAGAACGGATACGACAACACAAGCATTGACGAAATCGTCGTCCAGGCGAAGATCTCCAAGAAGACATTCTACGCTCGTTTTAGCGATAAGGCACAACTTTTCGAAGCGGTCTGCATGCAGATTGCCGAGGAGCGCTTTCCCGACGTTATCCCGGTGCAACTGCAGCGATCCGGCATACAAGCTGCTTTAGAAGACATCTTGATTCGTCATCTCGACGGCCTGCTGCAAACCGAGATCATCGAATTCGAAAGAATAGTCGCTTCCGTTGCGATGCGTTTTCCAGAGATCGCAAAAACAGTCGAGCGAACCAAGGACCGCATTATCGTCGGCATTTGCGAAGTGCTGAATGAAGCCAACCATGTCGGTGTCCTTGAGATCGACGACATCCATGAAGCGGCTTGGCGTCTTATCGATGGCGGGGTCACTCCACTGTTCCGGCAGGCCAGTCTCGGCCTGCGCAGTGCCGAAATCAACGCCGACGACCGCGAAGCCCTGCGTCGATACGTGAAGTTCTATGTCCGGGGCTACGGACCAAGCCCGAAACGCCCCATCCGCTCTCAGGCAGAATAATAGACAGATATTATCCCGGCGCGTATTGATACGGAACGGTTCCGTACCTATATCGCTTTTGCGTGGGTGAATTGTCCCTGTCCCACTGAAGGACGCAGAGGTTCGAACATACTCGTTCGAACCTCTGCGGACGCTCACCCATGCATTTTCTACTAAAAGGATGGAACTGCCCTTGCGTCTGCTTGCAAGTCCGCTTTTTCCGACGGGCAGTTTGGTCGTTGTCGCCTTCATCACGTCGGGGTGCGGCAGCGAAAGCGCTCCGCCGCAACAGCAGCCGGAGCGCGTGGTCGTTCGATCGGTCGCTTACAAGCAGGTCGGCAGCGACATCTCCTTGACCGGCTCCGTTGCCGCGCGGGTCGAAAGTCAACTTTCCTTCCAGATCGATGGGCAGGTCATCGAGCGCTACGTCGAGGTCAGCAGCCATGTTCGGGCCGGCGACCTTCTCGCCAAGCTCGATTCGAGACAACAACTGGCCGACTTCGCGTCCGCCGAGGCTTCCGTGCGTTCAAGCCAAAGCTCTGTTCGCGATGCGCAAGTAACTTTCGACCGGCAGAGCCAGCTTCTCAAAAGCGGGGTGACGACGAAAGGCAACTTTGAGAATGCCCGGGAACAACTCCGCAACGCGCAGGGCGCGCTCGCAACGGCCGAAGCCAATCTCGGCAGTGCGCGCAAGCAGCTCAGCTTCACGGAACTGCGCGCCGACGCGGACGGAATCATCACGGCCCGCAACACGGAAACCGGGCAGGTGGCTGCCGCGGCGCAGTCCGTGTTCACACTCGCCCACGACGGCGAGCGTGAGGCGATCTTCAACGCTTACGAAGCAATTCTCTTAGAAGCATCGCCCAAGGTGGATTTTGAAGTGCGCCTCGTCGGCGATCCGAAGGTCGTGTCGAAGGCCCGCGTGCGCGAGATCTCACCAACTTTCGACACTCAGACCGGAACGGTCCGTGTCCGTACGACGCTCATCGATCCGCCGTCCGGAATGGGCCTCGGCGCGGCGGTAGAGGGTGTCGGCCGTACGAAGGTCCGGCCGCTCGTCGAGCTTCCATGGACCGCATTGTCAGCGGATGCGCACGGCGCCGCGGTTTGGGTGGTGGACGCCGCGACCAATGCCGTCTCGCTACGGTCCGTCACCATCGCCGATTACCGGACCGGCCGTGTCTTCGTTTCGGACGGCGTTCGGGACGGCGAGAAAGTCGTCACCGCCGGAGCGCAACTTCTCCGTGCGGGGCAGGTCGTGGCGCTGGCCGGAGACGCCGGAGCATGAGATCGTCCATTCCTTTTATTGGCATGGCCTGCGCGGCATGCCTTCTTGCGGGCTGCGGCGAACACGAAGCGCCGCCGCCGCCCGTGCGTCCGGTCCTGTCCGTACGCGCCGAGCCGACGGCCGTGGAGCCGGCCAGCTTCGCCGGCTCCGTTCAGCCTCGCTACTCGCGCGATCTGGCTTTCCGCGTTCTCGGCCGCGTCACCGGCCGCAACGTCGATGTCGGCGACACAATCGCGGCGGGGCAGCTCCTCGCCTCGCTCGACCAGCAGGCGCAGGCGCTTTCCGTTCGCTCCCTCGAAGGCGACTTGGCCGCCGCCGAGGCGCAACTGGAAAACGCGAAGGCGACGCGTGATCGGCAGGCCGCGCTGGTGCGGCTGAACGCCAGTCCGCAGGCCCAACTCGATACGGCCGAGCAGCAGTTCGCAACAGCGCAGTCCACCGTCATCAACCGGCGCTCGGATCTCGCCAAAG
Organism: Aureimonas psammosilenae; assembly: GCF_009176975.1. GTDB lineage: Bacteria > Pseudomonadota > Alphaproteobacteria > Rhizobiales > Rhizobiaceae > Plantimonas > Plantimonas psammosilenae. The sequence goes on along the minus strand of NZ_WEZG01000007.1, from coordinate 39,939 downwards.
CGCGGGAGGAACTGAGCTACACGCGTCTCGTCTCGGAAACGAACGGCATCGTCACGGGCGTCTCGGTCGAGGTCGGCCAGATCGCCAGCGTCGGGCAGACGGCGGTCACGGTGGCGCAGGCCGACGTGCGTGAGGCGGTGATCGACGTCGCGGAAGATATGGTTGGCTCTTTGTCGGTCGGTCAGCCTTTCACGGTCACTCTTCAGATCGACCCACGCCAGAAGGTGCGGGGCAGTATCCGCGAGATCGCGCCGAGTTCGGATGCCGCGACGCGCAGCCGCCGCGTTCGCATCACGCTTGCCGATCCCTCGCCGGCATTCCGGCTTGGGACCACCGTCGACGCCCGCATGGACGTGGGCGACGACCAGGCGATTAGCCTGCCCAAAACCGCCCTGCTTCGCACCAAGGACAGCACCTTCGTCTGGGTCGTCGACGAAGCGAAGTCGACCGTGTCGAAACGCGCCGTGACGATCGCCAGCGAAGAAGGCTCCGTCGTGCATGTCGCGTCCGGCCTCGAGCCCGGAATGCGCGTCGTCACTGCCGGCGCTTATTCCCTAAAGGACGGTCAATCCGTGAAGACTCAGCAGGAACTGGCACTTTGAAGCGCTTCAACCTTTCCGAGTGGGCGCTCGGGCATCGCTCGCTCGTCTGGTACTTCATGATCGTCTTCGCCGTGGCGGGGGCCCTGGCCTACGTCAACCTCGGTCGCGAGGAAGATCCGAACTTCACGATCAAGACGATGATCATCCAGGCGAATTGGCCCGGTGCAACGCTGGAGGAAACGGTCAATCAAGTGACCGAGCGGATCGAGAAGAAGCTCGAAGAGCTGCCGCAGCTCGACTACACCAAAAGCCTGACCTCACCCGGCTCGACGACGATCTACGTCTATCTTCTCGATACGACGAAGGCGGCGCTGGTACCCCAGCAATGGGTGCGGGTACGCAACATCATCTCGGACATCCGGTCCCAGCTGCCGTCCGGTGTGCAGGGACCCACCTTCAACGACGATTTCGGCGACGTCTTCGGCAACATCTACGCCCTGACGGCCGACGGCGTCAGCCAGCGCCAGTTGCGCGATTATGCCGAAGCGGCGCGCGCCAAGATCACGGCGGTCCCGGACGTCGGCAAGGTGAACCTGATCGGCGCCCAGGACGAGGTCGTTTATCTCGAATTCTCGGTTCGCCGCATTGCCGCGCTAGGCCTCAGCCAGCAAGCCGTCATCGATGCCCTGGCGGCACAGAACGCCGTCTCTTCATCGGGGACCATCAACGCGGACGGCGAGCGGATCGCAGTGCGAGTCAACGGGCAGTTCGCCTCCGAGGACAGCCTGCGCATTCTCAATCTCTGGGTGAACGACCGCTATTTCCGGCTGTCGGACGTGGCGACGATCAACCGGACCTATGCCGACCCACCCCAGTCGCTTTTCCGCTACAAGGGAGAGCCGGCGATCGGGTTGGCGATCGGCATGCGGGCTGGCGGCAACCTTCTCAAATTCGGCGAAGCGCTGACGAGCGAGATGCGCATCGTCGAGTCGCAGTTGCCCGTGGGCGTCGGACTGCATCTCGTCTCCGATCAGCCGCACGTCGTGGAAGAAGCCGTCGGCGGCTTCACGAAGGCGCTGATCGAGGCGATCGTCATCGTTCTCGCCGTGTCCTTCCTCAGCCTCGGCATGCGAGCCGGCTTCATCGTCACGCTGGCGATCCCGCTCACGCTCGCCATCACCTTCCTGGCGATGCAATATAGCGGCATCTCCCTGCAGCGCATCTCGCTCGGCGCGCTGATCATCGCGCTCGGCCTCCTCGTGGACGACGCTATGATCGCGATCGAGATGATGGTGGCGCGCCTCGAGGTCGGCGACAGCCTGCACAAGGCGGCGACGTATATCTACACCTCCACCGCCTTCCCGATGCTGACCGGCACCCTCGTCACCGTCGCGAGCTTCATGCCCGTCGGTCTCAACAACAGCAACGCGGGCGAGTTCACCTTCACGCTCTTCGTGGTGATCGCCGTCTCGCTCGTGGTTTCGTGGCTCGTCGCGGTGGTCTTCATGCCAATCCTCGGCGTGACGTTCATGCCGAAATCGATGAAGAAGCATTCGGACAAGAAGGGTTTCCTCGCCCGCGCCTTCGCCGCGCTCCTGCGTTTCTGCGTCCGCTTCAAGTGGCTGACGATCGCCGCGACGCTCGCGCTGTTCGCGGGCTCGATCTACGGCATGGGCTTCGTCCAGCAGCAATTCTTCCCGACCTCGGACCGCCCGGAAGTAGTGGTCGACTGGACGGCGCCGCAGAACGCCTCGATCTTTGAAACGCGAGCGGAGATGGACCGCTTCGAAGGTGAGCTCCGCGACGATTCCGACATCCTTTACTGGTCGTCCTATGTCGGTCAGGGCGCCGTGCGCTTCGTTCTGTCCTTCGACGTGCAGCCGGCGAGCCCGAACTACGGGCAGATGGTCATCATGACCAAGGACATCGAGGCGAGGAACCGCGTCATCGCACGACTGCGCGATCTCGGAGAGAAAAAGTTCGTCGGCACGGATGTCTTCGTCCATACGATGGATATCGGCCCTCCCGTCGGTCGTCCGATCCAGTACCGAATGAGCGGCCCGGACCTGCAGAAGGTGCGAGCCTACGCGCAGGAGGTCGCCGGCATCGTCGGCGCCAACTCCAACACCGGCCGCGTCACGCTCGATTGGAACGGGCCAGCACGCGTCGTGCAGGTGAACTTGCTGCAGGACAAGGCGCGTCAGCTCGGCATCTCCTCGCAGGATGTTTCCTCCGTTCTGGCGAATGTCGTCGGCGGCACAACGGCGACGCAGATCCGGGACAGAATTTACCTTGTGAACGTCGTCAGCCGGGCACGAGCGGCCGACCGAACTTCCATCGAAACCTTGCAGAACCTGCAGATCAACACTCAGGACGGACGGGTCATCCCTCTCGCGGCGATCGCGAACTTCCACTACGAGATGGAGCAACCCTTCATCTGGCGTCGGGACCGCGTGCCGACGATCACCGTCAAGGCGACGGTGATCACCGACGCACAACCGGCAACGATCGACGCCGAGCTGACGCAGAAGATCGACGAGTTCCGCGCCAAGCTCCCGCCGGCCTACGTTCTGGCGACCGGCGGCGCGGTTGAGGAAAGCGGCAAGGGCCAGGGTCCGATTGCCGGCGTGCTGCCGCTGATGCTCCTGACGATGACGACGCTTCTGATGTTCCAGTTGCAGAGCTTCCAGCGGCTTTTCCTGGTGATCGCCGTCGCCCCGCTCGGTCTGATCGGCGTCGTAGTCGCCTTGGTGACCTCGGGCGCCCCGCTCGGCTTCGTGGCGATCCTCGGCGTCCTGGCGCTGATCGGCATCCTTATCCGGAACTCGGTGATCCTGGTGGTGCAGATCGAAGACCACATCAAGGAAGGTTGGGGGCGTTGGGATGCGGTGCTCGACGCCACCGAGCACCGCATGCGGCCGATCATGCTGACGGCGGCGGCGGCTTCTCTCGCTCTGATCCCGATCTCGCGCGAGATCTTCTGGGGGCCGATGGCCTTCGCGATGATGGGCGGCATCATCGTCGGCACGGTTCTGACCCTTCTGTTCCTGCCGGCGCTCTATGTCGCTTGGTTCCGCATCAAGCCGACCGAGACCGGAGCGCCTGAAGGACACGGGGCCGGCGATGGGCATGACGGTGCCGGCTCGGCGCCGGAAGGCGGCTCGAGCGAAGCGGTGGCGACATGAAAGCGAGAGTTGCTGGACGCCCGATGGTTCGCTCGCTTCTGATCGTCTCGATCTGCCTTTCGGGCTGTGCATCGCGCCCCTACGCGACGCTCCTGCCGGTTTCCAGAACCGTGCCGGATGCCCATCTCGTGGACATGCTGGTCGCGACCACTAGGGCACCGTCGTCCGTGCCGGGCGTCATCTTCGGGGGGGATCGGGGGCCAGGCCTGTCGATCGAGAACATCCTCGTGTCGATCCCGCCGGATGAGGTTCGCAAGCCGGGACAGGTCATCTATCCCCCGCGCAATCCCGGCAATCCGGCAAAGGAGTTCGTGACCCTGAAGGTCGCGTCCCTCGACACCAAAGGCGCCCGGTCGTGGTACAAGCGGGTCGCCGGCCCCAAGAAGCGGGTCCTGATCTTCGTCCACGGCTTCAACTCGACCTACGAGGAATCTGTCTTCCGCTTCGCGCAGATCAGCCACGACACCGGCGTCAACGCCGCGCCGATCCTCTTCACCTGGCCCTCGCGCGGGTCGATCTTTGGCTATCTCTACGACCGGGAAAGCGCGAACTACTCGCGCGACAGCCTGGAAGCGATGATCGCCCAGGCTGCCGCCAGGCCTGATGTCGGCGAGATCACCCTCATGGCGCATTCCATGGGAAGCTGGCTGGCGATGGAAGCGATGCGCCAGCTCGCAATCCGCCAGGGCCGGCTGCCGGACAAGCTGCGCAACATCGTCCTCGCCTCGCCCGACCTCGACGTCGACGTGTTCCGCGAGCAGTTGAACGACATCGGCCCGGCGCAGGACCGCATCACCATCTTCACCTCGCAGGACGACCGCGCGCTTCTCGTGTCGCGGCGTCTCGCGGGCGGTGTGCAGCGCTTGGGCGCCGTGGACCTGACGAAACCGGACGTCCAGGCCGCCTTTCAGGAGCGGGGCATCCGCGTCGTCGATCTCAGCGGCATCCGCGCCGGCGACAGCCTGAACCATACGAAATTCGCCGAAAGCGCTGACGTTGTGCAGGCAATAGGGCGGCGCTTGATCGCGGGAGACAAGGTATCCGACAACAATCTCAGTCTCGCTGATACGATCGGGGCCACCGCGATCGGAACGGCGCAAGGCGTCGGCTCGGCGATCGGGGCGACGGCAAACATTCCGGGCGCGCTGGTCAGCCCGGAAGCCCGCCGCCGCCTTCGCGAGGGCGTCGAGGATACAGGGCGCAACCTCGACGGTTCGCTTCGCTCGGCGACTGGACGGTGATGCAAATCGTGCGGCACCTCGTTCTTATCGTCCTGAACACAGCGATCGCGATCCTGGCGCTTTTGGCGCTTGGCTGGAGCAGCCTGGCGCTATGGTTTCATATCGAAGGCGCGCAATATCTACGAGCCACCGGCGTCGCGGCGTGGATGGCCTGCCTTATCTGTCTCGTCGTATTCATTCGGATACGACGATCCTGGATCCCGTGGACTGTACTGGCACTGCTCGCTTTCGGCTTTGTCGGCTGGTGGTTCACGCTTCAGCCACGACTCGATCGCGATTGGGCTCCCGACGTTTCGCGTATTGTTACGGGACGTGTGGAAGGCGACAAGGTCACGCTGGACAATGTCCGTGACTTCGAATGGCGCACGCAATCGGATGCCATCGAGCGCTGGCGGACCGAAACCTACGATCTCACCGAATTAACCGAAACCGATCTCGTCCTGTCCTATTGGGGCATGGACGCCATAGCCCACACCCTGATCTCGTTCGGTTTCGCCGACGGACGGCGCGTCGTGTTCTCCGTCGAGATCCGTCGGGAGAAGGGCGAGGAGTTCTCCTCGCTTGCCGGCTTCTTCAAAAGTTACGAACTGTCGCTGATCGCGGCCGAGGAACGCGACATCATTTTCCTGCGCACCAACATGCGGGGAGAAGACACTTATCTCTACCCGCTGGCGCTTCCCAAGCAGACAAGGATCGCTCTGTTCCTGAACTACGTCCAAGCCGGCAACCTGTTGGCGCGCGAACCAGCATTCTACAATACGCTTACCGCAAACTGTACGACCGTGATCTTCGATTTGGCCAAGCTCATCGAGCCGGGCATCCCGATGGACTGGCGCATTCTCCTGTCGGGATACCTACCGAGCTATCTAGCCGAACGGGGCGCACTCGCTTGGCATATGCCGGACGGTTCCCTGCGACGTCGCGGCGCCATCAGCGAGAAGGCGAAGCAACGCCCGATCGGCGTGCCTTACTCTGAGGCAATCCGTCGGAGTTCGCAGGCCGAACCTTCGACGCGCGGTGTTCAATCATCCTCCGAACCAACAGCGGACGCCCAGTCACCGTTGGACAGAAGCAATACGACAAGTCGAGATGACCGATGACCAGTGATCACAAGCTCGTTGTGGTGGGTGGAGGCGTCGCCGGCCTCGATATCGCCGGACATCTCGCGGGACGAGCCGTCGGCACACGGCGGCTGGCCGTGACGCTGATCGATCGCGAGCCAGCCCATGTCTGGAAACCGATGCTGCACACCATCGCGGCCGGAACGCAGGAAGCGGCAACCCAACAAACGCCTTACCTCGTGCAGGCGCATGAGCGCGGTTTCATCTACCAGCCAGGCGAGGCAGTCGGCATCGACCGTCAGACACGTTCGGTCCATCTTGCCCCCCTTCGATCCGGCGACGAAGAGATCGTGCCGGCCCGCAGCATCGCCTACGACACGCTGGTTCTGGCTGTCGGCAGCGAGGCGAACGACTTTGGGACCCCAGGTGTCGCCGAGCATTGCTTCACCATCAACACGCGCAGCCAGGCGATCGCCTTCAACGACCGTATGCGCGCCGACATGCTGAAAGCCTTCGCCGCGGAGCGGACCTTCTCGGTGGCGATCGTCGGCGGCGGAGCGACGGGCGTGGAGTTGTCTGCGGAAATCGTTCAGCTCGTCGACATCGTGGAACACTACGGCGTCGCGCAATCGCGCGAGCGCTTGCGCGTGACGCTGATCGAGTCCGGGGATCGGCTGCTACGCGCCTTTCCAGAGCGGGTGGCCCGTGCCGCCGAGGACCGGTTGCGTCGCATGGGTGTGGTCGTGCGCACCGGTGTCAGGGTGCACGAAGCCGATGCGCAAGCGTTTCATCTGCCAGACGGCGAAACGATCCAAGCCGACCTGAAGGTCTGGGCGGCGGGTGTGCGGGCGCCGGACCTCATACGATCGATCGATGGGCTTCGACAGAACAAAGCCGGCCAGATCCTGGTCGGCTCCAACCTTGTGGCCATCGACGATGCGAGGATCGTCGCAGTCGGGGATTGTGCCAGCCCGCAGCTCTCACAAGATGCCCTGGTGCCCACCACCGCACAGGCTGCGTTCCAGGAAGCCGCTTATCTGATTACACATTTGCCAGAGATCCTGAACGGCGGGAAAATCCCGGACTTCCGATATCGCGACTTCGGCGGTCTGGTATCGCTCGGCGGCTACGACGCCTACGGCACGCTCGGACAGTTTGGCCTGTTCGGCGGCGGCTTCCTCCGCGGCCGTGTCGCCCAACTCGGTCACGCTCTTCTGTACCGTCGTCACCAAGCGCGCCTGCACGGGTTCGGCCGCGGCAGCCTGCTCTGGCTAGCAGACGTTTTGAGTTCGCGCGTGCGGCCGCCCACGCGGCTTTCCTGAGGCAGCCGAGCGATAAACCCCGTCGAAGCAACAACAGTTCATGAGTATCGATCTGCCTATCAATGCAATGCAGTGTCGCGCCGCTCGGGCTTGTCTCGACTGGTCTTCTAGAAAACTAAGTTCGCTGGCTGGCTTCGAAGCCAATGAATTGCGCCGTTTCGAAGCGGGAATTAGCACGCCGAAGCTGACGAAGCTGCGCGCGCTACGCACGGTATTCGAAGATGCCGGCGTCGAACTGCTTTTTGAAAACAAGCGAGGCGTCGGCGTACGGATGATATGCGATGATCAATTGACTTACGAGCATGATCGGTAACTTATTGGCGTTGACGTAAAAACGTTTATAAATGTTGAGCGTTATAAGCCCCTCCGCTTCAACGGTGTGACAACAGGGCGGGTATTTATTTTGATGCCGATTTTGTATAGAACCTATTTGTTTTCAAGTCTCCGAAATGCCGCGACCGGGATTGCAAATGTTCTATTTTTGATCTCATCTTCTCCTTATCTATTGTTCTTCAAAGGCACGTCGGTAAATGGCTTATCTGAAGATTGATCCGTCGGAGTTTCATTCCATGACGAAAGCCGCCCTCGGCTTCTGCCTTTTGTCCCTTCTCCTCGCCGAGGAGGCACGCGCCGCCGATCTCTACGAGGAGGCGGCAAGTGCCCGTCCGACCGCGGACACCGATCTCGTGATCGAACTCGGCGTCGGCGGCCGGCTGATGCCCGAATATGCCGGCGCGAAGGACTATCAGTTCTCGCCCTATCCGATCGTCAGCGTCGATTACCTCAGCCTTCCGGGCCTGTTCTCCTTCGGCAGCATCGACCCGCAGCGCGGCGGCTTCTCCATCGGCCCGTCATTCGAGTTCATCGACAAGCGCAATGCCGCCGACTACGACGAGCTTCAGGGCCTTCGGGATGTGGACGCGACCTACGAGGCGGGCGTCAAGCTCGGCTACGAATGGGATGCGGCGGAAGTCTACGGCGAGTTCCGTTACGCCTTCGGCGGTGCGGACGGATTCGTCGGCGATGTCGGCGCCAACCTCGTGGCGCGCCCTTCGCAGGAATGGCAGTTGAAGGCCGGCCCGACGCTGTCCTTCGCATCCGGCAAGTACATGAACACGCTTTTCGGCGTCAGCGACAGCGAATCCATCGCCACCGGCGGGCGTCTCGACGCCTATGACGCCGATGGCGGCTTCAGGTCGGCGGGCGTCGCGGCATCCGCGCGCTACGAGTTCCGCCCGACCTGGTTCCTCAATGCCGACGCGTCCTGGAATCGCTTCATCGGCGACGCCGAGGATTCGCCGATCGTGAAGACCGGCGACGAGAACCAGTACACGGTCGGCCTCGGCATCTCGAAGCGCTTCTCTCTCGACCTCTTCTAAGAGCCCGTTTTATAACGGCCGAGCGAGCCGTCTGACGAGGATCAGGGCGGCGGCGAGCATGAGAAAAGCGAGCGCCGAGGAGGGTTTGGCTTCGTGGTCGCTAGCAAGCCTGCGACAGCGCCCTTTTCCGCTGTAGGCGCGTCTGCGCGTTCAGACCCTAAGAGCAGCCCTCCCGTCGGCGGACATGTTCGTCGCCGAATGCGTCCCATCGGCAATTTAGCCGCCGACCGCCGCTCGCGTTCCGGCCATGAGGCAGGGGGCGTCGAGTGCCCAAACTCGACCGATCCGCTTTAAGGTGCAATCAGCCGCCGAGCGGGACAATGCGGTCAGACCCTGTACTGTTGCCTGCGTTTCGGCGTCCTTCAACTCGTCTGCCTGGAAGAAGCCACGAAACCGTTCCGGCACTTTCGGATCCCGCAACGTTTCATCTGCGATCAGAAGAACGTCGACTTGATTGCGGCGGAGGCGGTCGGCGAGGATCACCGGATCGTTGGTGAGGATCGCATCACGTATGTCCGCCATGCGCGCAAGGATCGGACGGAGGTAACCGAGCTGGTAGCCGATCGTGAGCTCCCGACTGAAGAGCGTAGAACGATTGGTAAGAACCGGCGAGAAATCGAGGTCCGTCACGAAGCCGGCGACCCTCGCACCGGGAGGCAGCGAGCGGACGAAGGCCACGAGTTCCGGGTTGTCGGGGCTCAGCATCGAGCGCTTGACGCCGAGTGCGCCCCCGAAGGCGAGAATCAGGACTGCGATCGTTCCAACGTGCATGAGGATCCGGCCGCTTCGCCGTTCCCGAAGCCAGCGAGGAAACCGGCGGGCGCGGATCCGCTCCACGAGAAGCGGAAAGGTCGTCAAGATCGCAAGCGTCACCAGCGCCGTACTGTAACGGCTGGGCAAGTGAAGGCGGAACATGGTGGACGCTGCGATCACGAACCATGCAAGCGAAGCGAGAAGTAAAAGGAAGGGGAGTTCGGAGGACATCCCCATCCGTCGGCTCTCGTCCGATCGTAGCCAGCGCCGAAGCAAGACAACGGGACCGAAGACGGCAGCCAGCGCGAGGAACACGAAAAGAAGGTTGGGCGTGCCGTGGCAGGCGTTCTGAAACAAGCCGACCCGTCTTCCGCAAAGAAGATCCACCGATCCGTCAGGTTCGAATACGACGTTGCGCCCTTCCGGACCGAAGGTCGACAGCGTCCGGGCCTCGGCCAGCGTCACCACCGGACTGAACGCGCCGGTTTCCAGGACGAACGGCAGAAGACCGGCGACCGTTGCAAGCCCGCAGGCGCCGACGAGCAGCAAGCGTTTGGGGGCAAGATCAAGGAACAAGAGGCGCGGCTGCAGGAGCGTCATGCCGATCATCGTCGAAGTGACGAGGGTCAGTTGCGGATAGCAGCCGGCGAGACATCCTTGCGTCAGGGCGCTCTGGACGATGTTGCGGCGCGCAAGCCCGTCGAGGAGCAGCAGAAGAAGAAGAGGCCAGAGCGAACGGGGCGTGGCGCTCGCCATCGAATTCGAGAGTGCCACGAAGTTGAAGAGAAGGAGCGCAGTCGCCGCAAAGGCGACAAGCGGCTCGGCGCCGATCGAGCGCAAGAAGCGGAACGATGCGATCGGAACCGCAACGAAAAGCATCGCCGGCAGCAGCCGCGCGAAGGCGTGCGGGCCGATGCCGAGCTGCCAGGCGCCCTTGAAAAGCGCTTGAAAGAACCACGGCGTCACCGATTGCCAGTAGTCGGCGACGAGGTCGCCCATAAGCGCCGACGGGTCGTCCCATCGCCCCATCCAGGACAGGAACATCATCGCGTCGCTCTGGATGCCGCCCGGCGCGGCATGTGCCTGAACGAGGAAGCGGATCGCCGCGGCGAGCCCGAGCAGCAGGCTGAGCGCCAGCCAGAACCCGTTCTCGTCGCGCGCTTCCAGCCGCGCGGCGAGGAAGCGCGTCGATCGGGACGGCGGGGGAACGGGTTCTCGCGGCGTCATGGCTTGGCGGCGTCGGGCGCGAGCGGCTGACCCTTGCGGGCGAAATCCGCCACGAACGGCGCGCCGGCAACGGCCGGCAGGACGTAGCGCAGCGTCGCCAGAAGCCCGAGAATGCCCGCCGCGCCCGGATCGAGATAAGGCGCGTAGAAGAAGACGATTGCCGCGTCCCGCGTGCCGACGCCGGCGAAGGTGAAAGGCAGGAGGCCGGCGAGGATGGAAAGCGTCGCGAAGGCGGCGTTCGCGAGAACCGGCACGCCTGCGCCCAGCGCTTCGGCGAAAAGCCAGAACTGGAAGAGATGCGCGCCCCAGATCGTGATCGACAGGAGCACGACGCCGCCTGCGCGGCCGGGCGTTTGCCAGAACCAGTCCGTCACCTCGCGCCAGCTTGCGGCGAAGGCCGCGACCGCGCCGCCGAGCTTGCCCGGCATCCATCGCCCGAAATGGCGGAGCACGAAGGGCAGGAGGTGCAAGGGCGCGATGAGGAGCGCGAGCGCGGCGAGGCCGCCGCCGACCGGGAGCAGCAGGAGGAGCATCGCCGGCCGCGCGGCGCCCACCACGAGAAGCCCGAACACGCCCCAAACGAGAAGCGAGGCCATGTCGAGCGCCTTCTCCAGAACCACGATCGCCAGCGACAGGCTCGGCTTCATGCCGTGACGGCGCGCGAGGACGCCGGATTTCGCCAGATCCCCGAGTTTGGAGGGAAGAAAGAGGTTGAGCGTCGAGGCGGCGAGGATCAGCCGGTTCGATTCCAGAAAGCCCAGAGCCACGTCCGCGACGAGCAGCGTCAACCGCCAGGAGGTGAGGAGCGTCAGCGGCACCACGAAGAGGATGCCGGCGGCGAGCCACCAGGGATCGGCGGCCCGGGCCGCGCGCCAGAGCGCGCCGACATCGATGAAGGCGTAAAGCCCCGCGAGGATCGCAAGACTGACCAGAAGCCCGATCAGGCGGCCCATGGCGGCGCGTCTCCCTTTGCCAGACGGTGCTCGACCACGAGCGGCTCGCGGTCGCCGAGACCTCGGAGCCGCGCCGTCAGGTCCTCGAAAGGCCGGAGCTGATCGGCCTGATAGACGCGCGCCATGATGGTGGTGATCGAGGTCTGGTGGCCGGATATTCCGGCGAGCGCCACGTCGCTCCAGCCTTCGTCGGCGTGGATTTCGTCGCGCACGGTCCATGTTCCGTCCGCATCGCGCATGAAGCTGCGAACGAACCGGAACGGCGCGTCGCTTCGGCCCGTCACGAGGACCCGCTGGAGGAGGCGGCGCACGAGGTCCGGAAAGAAGCGCCCCGCGCTCAGCATCAGAAGCCGGAGGACGGCGTTCTTGGCAGGCGTGAGCTTGGTTCCCTTGGCCCAAGCCATGCGCCCTTCGCAAAGCATGCGGTTCGCCTCGACGCGCACCGCCGCGCCCCCGAGATGGCAGACCGCGACGCGGCCCTTGCCTCGCGTCGCGAGCGTCACGCCGGTGTCGCTGCGAACGAGACGGCCTTGCGCGAAAGCCTTGTAGACGCCGCCCCGGGCGGGCGCGGCGACCAGCATGGCGTCGGGCGTCGGCCCGCGCTCCACGAACAAGCCGCAGCCGGGAAACCAGTGCCGGCCGGACGCGGGGTCGGAGTCGATGCCGCGCTTTTCCTGGAACGCCCGCAGCGTGAAGAGCCAGCCCCAGAGATGGTGGGCGAGGATGCGGTCGTCGGAATAACAGGGCACGCGCCCTTCGAGAAGCGGGCGGAGCGCCTGGTCGTTCACCCGGAGGGCGGCAGGATGCCAGGCGCCCGCGGTCTCGAAGCCGAACGGAAAGAAGTTCAGCGTGGAGCGCGAGGAATATTCGCCGCCGACGGTGCCGTCCGGATGAACGAAATGCGCGAGGAAATCGATCGCGCGGGCGAGCGGCGGGCGAAGCCCGAGGTCGGGGCGACGGCGGTCGAGATCGGCGAGAAGGCCGATCGTCAGCGACAGGTAGCCGAGATCGGCCCCACCATATTCGTCGAACCAGCCTTCCGCGTCCTGCCAGCCGAGAAGCCGGGCGAGCCGTTCCGTGAGAGCAGTTTCCAGTTCGGCGCCGGGACAGCGTAGTCGCGCCCGTTCGAGGCAGGACACGATCAGCGCCTCGTGGTTGGACAGGCGGCCGCTTTCCGTGTGCGCGGCCAGCCAGCGCGCGCGGCGCAGGACGAAGCCGTCGATCTCGGGGTCCGCCGGAAGCCTCAGGATTTCGGCCGCTTCGAGGATTGCGAAGAGCGAGAAGGCCGCGGCTCCGGCTGCCCGTTCGAACGGATAGTAATCGTCGCAGGAACCGTCCGGATGGCTGGAGCGTGCCGCGAAGCGGATGCCGGCGATGGCCAGTTCGCGGATCGCCGGATCGCCATGGTAGCGGTTGCCGGGAATGGCCGGCAGGGCATGAACGAGCGCGAGGGGCAGCACGAATTCCTGGCTCATGCCGCAGGGAAAATCGATCATGCGGTAATGCCAGTAGGCTCGGTCGAAGCAGCCGTAGGTCGGGCTGACGGCGGTGCGGTCCAGCAGCGTCAGGAGTTTCGGGATCTCCGGAAGGACGATCGTCGCGATCGCCGCGCGAAGGTCCTCAACCCGCATGGGTATGCTCCCCGTCCCGGCCGATCGAAGCGCCGGCGAACTGCGCCCGCTTCAACCGGTATTGCGTGTCTTCCAGAAGTCGCCGGTTGATGCGGTTCAACTCGCCGAGGAGCGCGCAGAGCCAGCAAAGGAAGGCGAGGATCAGCAGTACCGCCGCAGCGATGAGGCTCGGCACATGGGCGCGCTCGGCGCCCTCGAAGTAGAAGACCAGCCAGCGCAGGCACAGAAGCGCTCCGAGCGCGAAGGGTGCGAGGCTGAGCACCAGAAAGGTCTGGCCGGGGCGGTAAACGAACATCGAGCGCAGGATCGAGATCGACGAGCGCATCACGTAGCGCCGGATCGATCGAACGAGCCGGGACGGACGCGTTTCGCCGTTCACCCGGATCGGCACGGACGCGATGCGAACGCCGGATCGGCCCGCCTGGATGATGGATTCGAGGGTGTAGGTATAGGAATCGAAGATGTTGAGCCGCAGCGCCGCTTCGCGCGACATGGCTCGGAAGCCGCTCGGCGCATCGGCCACCGCCGCGCCGGACGTGAAGCGCACCACCCAGCTTCCGAGCCGCTGCAGCAGCTTCTTGACCCCCGAGAAATGCTCGATCTCCACGATCGGCCGCGCGCCGATCACGAACTGTGCGCGCCCCTCGAGGATCGGGCGGACGAGCTTCGGGATGTCTTCGGCGTTGTACTGGTTGTCGGCGTCGGTGTTGACGATCACGTCGGCGCCGAGTTCGAGCGCCTGCTCGAGACCGGCGGTGAAGGCGCGGGCAAGGCCCCGGTTGATCGGAAAATCGAGAACGTGATCGACGCCGCATTCCTTGGCGACCGCCACCGTCCGGTCGGTCGAGCCGTCGTTGACGACGAGCCATTCCACCGTGTCGAAACCTTCCACTTGGCGCGGCAGATGGCTCAACGTTTCCGCGAGCGTGCCTTCTTCGTTCAGGCAGGGTATTTGGATGATGAGCTTCATGGACGACTGGTTGCGGAGCTTCGGCTTTCGGCTGCCTTCGCCACTTCGGAGAGAAAGGTCAAGTCGCACGCTTTTTGGGTTCGGGAAAGCCGGCAAGCCGCATCGGTCTCGAAATGCCGACGGCCCTCGGCGCGAAAGCCGTTCCAAGCGATGTCGCACCTCGAAACGATGAAGGCCGACGGGCCCGGTTTGCCGGCGTCCTATCCGATCACGCTGGATACGCTCGCGCGCGTCCGGTCGGGCGGCCGGGATGCACCTCGTTCGTCCCGTCCATCGCCGGGTGCAGCCTCGCGCGTTCCGCAGCTAAGCAGAATCGGCTTGCGGAACGGAGCGGTCTTGTCCCATGTTGGAGGGCGCTGTCACAAAATCGTCGCGAGAGCACTTCACTGACCCAGATAACCGTCCTCGTTCTCGGCGCATTCGATCTCTTCCACCGTGGGCATGTGGAGTTTCTGAAGACCGCTCGTTCGTTAGGCGATCGACTCGTGGTCGCCGTGAATTCGGACTCGAAGGTCGCCCGTTACAAACGTATGCCGGTGATTGCCGCCGAAGATCGCTTGGCAATCGTCGCCGCGGTCCGCTACGTGGATCATGCGGAGATCACGGACGCCTTTTCTGTGGCGTCCCTGATCGAAAAGCACGATGTCGACATCGTCGTGCATGGCGACGATTGGACGGCCGAGCGCTATCTCGGTCAAATCCAACTGACCGCCGAACAGCTGAAGATACTCGGCGTTCGCTTGAAGCTCGTTCCCTATTATCGCGGCGTCAGCACTACGGCGATCATCCGTGAGATCGAGACCGCGGCTTGAAACTGCGCGATCTTCCGAAAGCAGCCAAAGTCTACGCCAAGCTTCTGCCTTTCCGTCTCAGCGGCCGGTTGCCCTCACGTCGCGACCTTTGGCTGTTCCACGGCGCATTCGAAGGCAATACCAAATACCTGTTCCTGTGGTTGAGCTTGCACAGACCCGACATTCGAGCGGTCTGGCTGAGTTCGTCGCGGCAAACCACGAGGCGACTGCGACGGCATGGCTTGGCGGCGGAGACTTTCCCGTCGGGCAAGGCCATCGAACTCGTGGCGAGGGCTGGCTTCCATTTCGTCAACGATTACGGAAAGAAGATACCGTTTCGATCGAGCCGCAGCTTCCTGGTTTCGCTTTGGCATGGCGTCGGCATCAAGAATATTGGCATTCACCGCGAGAAGAACAGTGGAGCGCTTTACGTCGACAGTATCTTCCGGCCGAACTTCCTTGTGGCGTCCTCGCGCCGCCATGCCGAGCGTTTCGCCAATTCGTTCAGTCTGCCGTTGGAGAACTGTCCGATCCTTGGAACGCCGCGTCTCGATGCGGCTTTCGACCCAATGCTCAAAGACAAGTTGGCAGACCTTGACGGACAATCGAATCCCGATCCGTTTCGCGACCTCACCTACCTTTACGTGCCGACGTTACGGGCGGGGAACAGGCCGTTCCTGCGCGAAGCGCTGCCGGACCTGCCTCGCCTCGACGCGATCCTGCGGGAGAGGGGAGCAACGCTCTATGTCAAACTCCATCCGAAGACGCTCAGACTTGGACAGGACGGCGACCACCTGCAGCAGTTGGTCCATGGACTCGATCGCGTCCGCGTCTGGCCCGAGGATGTCGATCTCTACGGCGTTCTCCATTCCATCGATTTTCTCATCACGGATTACTCTTCGACCTTCGCCGATTTTCTGTTCGCCAAACCAGCCGGCCTTATTCTGTATCCGTTCGATAAGGCCCGGTACGAAGGGGCCGATCGAAGCTTCCACGTTCCCTACGAACTGATTGAAGGTGAGCGTGCTGATGACTTCGACTCCCTCTGCCGGATCGTTGCGACAGGATGCGGCGCTTCGATCGACAATGTCTCGGCCTGCGCGCGGACACGGCGAGAGTTTTGGGACGACAATGCCGGTATCTCGTCGCCGAGGATCGTCGCGTTTTTCGAGAACCTCGATCCGCAGGAGCAGCCGGGCTTGGCGCCATTTTCTGCAAATCGTCCGTATCCAGCCCCCGGACGCTGAAACACCTACATATCGCATGCACGGTCATTCGCGATCCGCATGCTCCTTTTCTCGATTGTCTTTTGCCGGTCGCAAGAGGTGATTTTTTCACGATCTGTCCGATGCAGGTCGACGACTCGTCGAAAATGATTGGCGGTCCAGCTGACAGCGTTCGGCGGAAGCATGAGGATGTTCTGGCGTAGGAACTTCCGAAAGGCGATCTCGCGGCGAAACGCCGATGGTCCAGCGGGATTGGCGGTCATGTTACCGGGATCGGCTGCTCGGCGGCATGGAGTCAAGCCGCCTTCCTTCGGCTTCTGCGCGGTGGCGGCCAGGCGGAGACCGTCGCGGGCGCCGTTCGGTCGCGGATATAAGTTCTATTCGAGGCTCGGCTCCGAAGGGACCAAGCGGGCGCGGCAAGGGGGATTCCCTGCATGTGTACGCGTATGCCGATCTGCTGGCACGCCCAACGGAACGAACTGGAGGCGGGTCGCGGATGCCGCTCGCGAATTGCGGCCGAATCTCAAGGTCATGTTCATCAGGGGACACGCCGAAAACGCCGTGCTCAGCGACGGATATCCCGATCCCGACATGTAGGTCGTCACCAAGCCCTTCAACATGATGATCTTGTCCAACTGGATCCAAGGCATGCTCGAAAGTTGACAGGTGAACGACCGATTCTGGATATCGATCGCCACGAGCGGAGTCTCTGCAATGGGTCGACAGCGGCACGGCAGCTTCTTGGTTGTACCGCCCCAAAGCTGCCGGTCGGCTATCGGCCCACTCAAGCTATCAACACCAGTTAACGCTCTAAGAGTTGCCGTTTCATCGCCTCGAACTCGGCATCGGTGATGCTGTCGCTGTCGCGCAGCTTGGCGAGGCGTTCGATATCGGCGATGGTGTCGTGCTGGCCTTGCGAAGTGGATAAAGCGGCGTTTGGCGCATTCGGGCTGCCTTGCCTGCCGACGTGAGTGTGATCGACGCGGAGGGCTGCCTGGGGCGCGGCAAAGGCCGGGTCGGCGTATGCCCCATAGCCGCCCCCGCTGTTTGCGGTCGCATAACCATCAGCGTTCGAACCCTGCGGCATCGGACCAAAGCGGTTCGGCCCTTGCGTGCCGCCGAGCATGACGAAGATCAGCGTCACGATGGCGCCGATGCCGGTGACGTTCAGCAGCATCCACCAACCCGTGCGGTCGATATCGTGAAGGCGGCGAACCTGAACGGCGATGCTCGGCAAAATGTGCACGAGCGTGAACAGGCCCAGCAGGACGCCCGACATTGGGCTTAAAGGATGAACCATGCCCTGATCGATCACCGAGACCACGACCGCCAGGATGATGACGATAAGGGTATAAACCCAGAACTCGGCCCGCGAGGCACGCCCCCGGAAGGTCGCATAGTTTCGCATGGCGTTGGCGTAGTGATGCACGGGCGTAGGCCTCCTTGCGGCCGAGAACTTGGGTTGTCGATGATGGTTGGATGGTTTCGGATCAGCCGGGACGCGCGATGCGCCCGAGCTTGTCGCGCCCGCGCTCGATGCGGTCGCAGGTCCTGAGGGACGCGACGCCCTCGGCAAAGCCGCCGAGATCGAAGCTTTTGGCGAACGCGCCCTCGCGAAAGTCGAGCCGCTGGCCACGCTTCAAATGCCGACCGCCGCCGCGCGGTGACGGAGCATCGTAAAGTCCGAGGTAGACCACAGCCGTTTCGCTGACGGATCGGGCGCGCGGCACGGTCAATCGAACCGGAGCGCCGTCGATCACGATGGCGAGGCTCGGCCATTCCCGTCCCGGTTCGGGTCGTGGCGGGTGATCGAAGCCGACGAGCACCGCGCCTTTCTCGTCCACCCCGACGAACATCGCCCCGGTCGCTGGCGCGCCCTGCACCATCAGGCAGCGGAACAACCCTCCTTCGGGCAAGCTGGTGATCGTCCAAGCCCCGAGCGTGATCGTCACGGGCGGGGTCTGCGTCGCGGCGGCTGCGACGGTCGCCGGTCCGAACGGCATCATCAGTGTCACGACCATAGTCGCGAGGGCCATCGCGAGCCCACGACCCGTTCGCAGCCCTCGCCGGATGGCCACTGCCCGCACGCCCCTCACCCCCGTCACTGCGTCCGGAAGCATTCGAGCGTCGCAATGTTGGCGGCTTGGTTCTGCGGCGTCAGGTCGAGAAAGCGCACGACATCGTCGGCAAGCGACACCGTCATGTAGCGCTGCCGGCCTGCCATCATCTGCTGGCCGAGCCCCTGCATGTACTTCATGCCGAAGCGATAGGCGGCCATCTCGCTTTCCGTCATGTACAGAAGCGGCGGGGCAGCATGTTCGGGCGAACGGTTTGTCGCCGCCGTGATGTCGCTGACCCGGTAGGCGACCGAGCGCAGGTCGCCGTTGGCGACGCTGCCATCGGCATAGACCGGTTGGAAACGCCCGCCGTTCATCTCGCCGGACCCGTCCTCGGCAATGCTGAGCGTCAGCGTGCCGTGATCGTCCTTGCCGTTGATCGGCAGAATGCCGGTGAACTGGCTGACGCTGAACGCGCAGCGATACTGCGCGAAGGTCGGCGACCGGCCGGCCATCGCCCCCATCGCCTGACCCAACCGGTCGGCTTCGCTGCCGCTTCCCGAAGGTGCAGCCTGCGCCGCCGTGCCCTGCGAAGCGGCTGGCGGAGACGTCGGCGGGGGCTCGGCGATGATGAACTCGTCGCCTTCGTCGGTATCGGTATCACTGTCGCAACGTCGCAGCGCGTCCAGGGCCTCCCCGGTCGCAGACGCCGTCAGCGTCGCCGCATAACTCTTGGCGCGAACCTCGATCCGGTTGGCCGCCCGCAGTTCCCGTTCGAGCTGACCCGGCTCGGCCGACTGATAGGGCGTATCGGTCAACACGACCTCGGGCGTGACCAGACGCGACCAGTGCCATGTCGAAGGCACTTTATCGAAAACGAACTGAATGTTGGGGTCGTCGCTCGGGGTCAAGGGAAAGCGGTCGCGATTGCGCAGGCCGACTTGAACAATCCCCTCGTCGTCGATCACAGCAAAGATCGATCGTCTGGCATCAGCGGCCTGTTCCATGACGCAACTACCGGCGATCTCGGGATCGGTTTGCGGGCCGACCTGCCAGGACCCAACGAGCGAGCCGGCACTGGGCGTTGACTGCGCAACTGCTTCTTCGGTGTAGGGCAGCAAAGCGGCACATTGTTGCGTGAGTTCGACGGCACGCTTTGTGTCCTTCGGGCTGACGCTCGCCTCAAAACCCGGCGCGCGAAGGGTGATGCGCGACGCTTGGCTGAGCTTGGTCATGATGGTGTCTGTCCCATCGGCGGCCTGCCTCCCGCTGACGATCACCGCGCCGAGCTTGTCGAACGGCCATGCGTTCACGACCACAGCCTCGTTGCCGTCGAACCAGAGCGAGGCCGATCCGTCGAGGAACATAGCGGGCGTCAGCTTCGCCGTAGGCGCGGTCACGCCGACATAGGTCGCGCCGTTTTTCTCGACGGCGGCGAACACGCTCAGCGACTTTGAGCGATGGAAGACCGTACAGGCGGGGCGGTTGGCCGGCGGCCAATCGCGCACCGTCATCACCAGCCAGTCGCCGACCGGGACGGTTGTGGGTTCGGCCGCTGTCGGGATGGTCCATGCTAATGACGCCATGACGGCGATGATCGTTCCGCGTTTCATGCCGGCCTCGGTTTGGCGATAGGGCACAGCGCGATGGCTCGGCGCGCCCCCTGGTTGCGTCTCGTATAATACAGGATCTTCAGTCCGTCGATTCCTTCGCCGCTCGTCGGCTTCTCTCCCGCATGCATGAACGCGAGAGACATCCTCGGTTGGAATTTGCGCGAGCTGCGCGTCGCCTGCGGCCTGTCGCAGGAACGGCTGGCGCTGGCGTCCGGCATCGACCGGGCCTATGTCGGCCGCGTCGAACGGGGCAGCGAGAACGTCACGCTCGCCACCCTCGAAGCCTTTGCCAAGGTGCTCGGCGTGCCGGTCGCCCGTCTCTTCGTCGAACCCGAGCCGAACGCCCCCAGGCCCCCTGCCCTGCCGCCCGGTCGCAAGCGGAAGGCCGATACGCCAACGGTCAAGCCGCCAGCCGTGTGAGGCGCTGACAAGCCGGTAGCGGCCCGCCAGCGCCGTTCCGAACGCCTCAGTATTCATTTGCGAGCATGATCGTAAGAACTCGCGCCGTCAGCGCTGGGTCGGCCGGATCGGGCGAGGCATAGGCGTAGTCGCGGTCGTAGGCATCGATCTTCCAGAAGTATTTGACCCCAGCGCACTCGAACGCGCCGAAGTCGTGTTCTCCGTAGGGATCGCAACCGCTGTTGAAGGCATCGAAGCTGCGCACCGCATCGAGCACGGCCAAGCGTTCGGCGGGATCGAGCGCGGCAACGCCCGCCGTCAGCATCACCTGTCCGCCGGTAAAAGTCCGGCGGAAGGCATCGTTCAGGGCGGCCGTGGGGCTGAGA
This sequence comes from Aureimonas psammosilenae, assembly GCF_009176975.1. GTDB lineage: Bacteria > Pseudomonadota > Alphaproteobacteria > Rhizobiales > Rhizobiaceae > Plantimonas > Plantimonas psammosilenae. The sequence goes on along the minus strand of NZ_WEZG01000007.1, from coordinate 19,203 downwards.
CCCGCCTCGGAACGGCGGGTCTGGGCGGGACCGGCGAGCGGCGTCAGGGGCGGCATGGTCACCCCCTCAGCCGGCGACGTAGGTCGGGTGCAGGAGGCCGAGCTGGTCGAGCCGGCGTGTAAATGTCGGGAGGTCCGGCCAGTCGCGCCATTGCAGCACGAACTCGTTCTCGGCCTTCTCTTCCAAGACCACCGACTCGTACCATCCGTCCGAGCCGCCTTCGGACGCCAGCACGAGGCAGCCGGGCGCGATCTCCGGCCAGTCGCCGGGCAGTGCATAGGCTTCGGTCGCGCCGGGCTCGATGGCCGGCCCCTCCCCGGCTTCCGACTTCGCTGCTTCATTCACAGCCGCCTCGCGCTTACGGCCCCCCTTCGCCGCCGCCCTTGCCGGCTCGCTTTCCTTTCGGCTGCGGCTTGGTCCGGTGACGCCTGCCGACAGGTGTCGCACGAGATCGTCGAAGGTCGCAGCACGTACGAAGGGCACGAAGGCCTTGCCGCTGGCAAACACCCGGCCGTGCGGCAGTTTCGCCGCAAGGGCAGCGAGCGCATCGCCTTCGACGGGCAAGGCCGCCATCTCCATCAGCCCGGCCGCCTTCGCGGCAAGCTCTGCCTCGTCGGCTGTGAACCAGGAAGCGTGCGGTCGGTCGGAGTCGTCGCGGCCGAGCACGATCAGGGCCGGCACGGCATCGGCGGCATCAGCCCCAGCTTTCATCGCCGCAACGGCATCGGGCCTTGGCACCCGAGCCTCGCCGCGCGGCGGCGTTCCCAGGACGGCGAGGGGCATGATGTCGGCGAGGCGGCCGGCAGGGGTCATGTTGGGCATGGTCATGGAAAGCGTGCTCCAGAAACGACGAAGGACCCCGTAGGGCCCTTGGTTCGGATGGTCAGCGAGTGAGATGCGGGGTGGTCGTTGCGGGCGTTGCCGTCGATGCGGTTCAGTACGATGTGCAACTTCGAGCGAAGTCATAGTACGTTTCGACCCGTTACAGGACTATCAAATGATTTATTCACCGAAGTCTGGCCCACAATACAATGTTATCATGTATTATCAACTTCCGCAAATCGGCTCATAAGCATAGTGTCCATTGCCGGAAGGATATCTACCTTATCTCTTATTGTTGGTATTTGGAGATCAATGATGCGGAATGCAGAGCACACCGCTGCACGCTCTGCATTCCATTGTCATCGGCTCGCACCTTCCAAAGTTACATATCGGTCCTGGATCAGGCCGTTATCCACGCCTCATAGCGGTCGAACCGCTTCATCTGCTCCAAACGAATTGCCAACCAGACATTGATGACAGGCTTCAGCGGCCACTCCTCATTCCTGTTCAAATCGTTCCGAACCATGATCCCATGATGGATGATGACTAACTCTATCGGGACCGGAAGAGCCCGGCCCACGCCACTTGCGAACACAAAAAGCAAGTCCTCGATGTCGAAAGTTCGATCCGGCCAGCGCTCCGACTTAACCTCGGCGAGATCCTCCAAGAACTCGATCAGGATGCCACTGCATACTTCGGGCCGTTCTTCCTCGGGGCGCTCCATTTGGCGCTCGATATATTCCTTAGTCAGAATTTTTCGGAATTTTCGCTTAGTTCGGCACACCTCGAGGAACTCTTCGATTTTTCTTTTCAGTTCAGTCGTAACCTTTACTACGACCCCATACAAAGGAATCTGGTCAATTACCCAGGAAAGAAGGACACGTTCGTTGTCGATGTAATTGGACAGATTCATATCCTCAGTGCCGTTCGTTTGGTTGTTCTCGTCGATTTTCATGATCACACTCCGATACCTTCCTAATGTTCATTTGATACTGGCCGGCGATATTCCGATTGCCTCATTCCCTTTTACTCAAGGTCCGCAAGGCCATTCGGCAGGAAGATGCAAATCGAGCGAGGCCGAGTGTCGTCCGGCCATACGGTCTGGGTTTGAGCCCATTCGTTCGAGCGTCGTGAGCCTTTTGGCTCGCGGTTGTGCTCGAGAAAGCCGGCATTCGCGAGCCATTCCAGCAGTTGGCGACCACGCGACGGACCTGTAAACCAAGTCATAAATATCTGTGCGCGGATGACGAACTGCCGACCGTCGCCGCGCTGGCGATAGAAGCCATCGGCGCGGCCAATCAAACGCTCCCCTTTCTTCGAAAGATTATCCGCATCGAGCAGGCTTCCGCCGTCCAGCCGTTCTCGCAGAGAACTCAAGTCGGTTTGTAGCTGAGCGTCTGGGTTCGATAGATCGGTGACCGCCGCCCGGCAGGCGCGCCGAACGGCACGGAGGATCGTCTTCTCCCGGAGCGGAACGACCCCTGCCTCGACCGCCAGAATGCCGCCGGCGGCGAGCACACCGAACTTGGCGATGATGTCACGCGCAACCTCCGACTGATCGGGCAACGCCATTGACCGCTCGAAGGCCTCGATCACTTGCTTCGCGCGCGCTGTTCGGGCTTCGACATCGCGAAGTAGCCAGTCGAGATAATGCTGGAACGCCACGCCGCGATGGCGCGGCAGACGATCGCGCAGGCGAGCGAACTGCCGAGTCCTCCACTCGGAGAGCGCCTCCCCTTCCAAACCCGACGGAAGCTTATCGAAGATCGAGGTCGCCGATCCGATCAAAACCGGAAGTCCGATCAAACGTGCTTCTTCGCCGGGATCACGCGTTTCACCGTTGCGATCCGCCCATTCGCCTGGGGACTTCTCCGACGACAGGAGACAGATGACGCGAAACTTCGTTGGTGCGCCGCTCGTCGCACCGGGCCAGGACGGATGACGAATAACGTCCTGACCGCTCATGACCTGATAGGTCGAGTTTCGTAGGGCGACGTAGATTTCGCGCTTTGGCCCATCGGCAGTCCCGACCTCGTTGATCGGCAGCATATGGCCATGGAACTCCAGGCAGGCGGCGAGCAGGCCGGCCTTGGTCGCGCCGAGTCCCGGCAAATCTTCTTCCCGGCCGAAGCCAAGGGCGGACGCAGCGAGGAGTTGCGCCGACGACTTTCCGCATCGGCTCGGCCCATAGAGCATCAGGGCGAAGTTGCCGCGCTCGACGAGGTCGAGAAGCGGAGCGGCGAAGGCAGCGCAGAGTGCGACGGTGAACGTCGTCGAGTACTTCGCGACCTTTGCGACCTTTTGCCAACCCGGCAACGTTCCGCAGGAGTTCATCTGATCCTGACCGCCGATCATCTGACAGACCGGGGGGATGACGGTGCCGTTGTCCGAAATGCCAGCGACATGCCGGTGGGAAACAAACATGCGCTTGTTGGCGCGCCAGCCGGTATGGGCAGCGCGGTGCACGATGGGAGCTTCGGCGTTGATCGCCTGCCTCAGAAGTTCGAGGTTGCTGAGCGCGGCTTCCGAAACGCCGTTGCGCAAGGCGGCGCGGCTGACCGCGGTGACCTCACGATCTTCACGCGGCAACTCGAAGATGACGGGTTGCCCCTCGATCCCGGGGCCTTCGAAAACGTTAATCCATACTCTCTCGCGCTCATCGTGGAGGATGCTCTTCTTCTTGATGGTATCGTCGGTCATCGTTGGTCCTGATTTAAAATGGGTGCGCTTTCCGCACGGGATGCACGGGATGCACGGGGTTTTAAGTGAGGGGGTGGGGCCTTCATTGGGGCTGCCAAGTGCAGTTGCCCGTTGTCGTCGTCAGGCCTCTACGGACCGTCGCGAGGCCACCCGAGGCCCTTAAGGTCCCGGCAGGCAGCGTCTTCATCGATCCCGTGGAAAACCAGCCGGCGGTGAAACCCGAATTGGTGTTCGACCAGCGCCAAGCGCGTCGCTTGATCGGGTCGCATCGGCCGGTGGCGAGTTACGCGATGGCGATTGCGACCGTCAGACTCCGACCATTCGGTAACGCGACGAGAGCGTTCGGACTTGAAGGGATAGCGACGCGCACGCTCGTCATCGTCGAGGAGATCGACACGAACAGGACGCTGAACGTGGTGAGACTTCGGGAACGCCTCACGCAGCGCCCGCACCGTTGCGTCGGAAAGCCAGTCCTGCCCCAGACTGTGCCCGTGGGGGCACCAGTGAGGATCGCTCGCCCCGGTCTTATCCTCGTTGAAGGATGTTTCGAGGCCGATGATGGCTGGGGGAAGATCGCAGCGTTCGAATGCGTTCGCGATCTCAGCCCCGACACCCGAGATCGCTTCGACGGTCAGGGCATCAGGAGCGACGAAATGCGTTCCCGGGACGATAGTCGACGCATGCATACGGCCGCGAATGGAACGGGCCGGTTCGCGAATGAAGCGTTCGACGATGGAGACGGCCGCCGCCTGGAAGGCAAGACCGCAAGCCGCACAAGCCGGGCTGCGGCACGGTTTCGTTGCCGCGCAGCGCTCCAAGATCAGAGCGAGCACCGTTGCTTCGGGCAAATCGCTGGCACGCAAATGGCCGATCAGCCACTTCCGTGCCATCGTCGCTTCGAGTTGAGGATCGGCGGACATCGCGAGGACCGCCGTTACCCAGCCACCTCGCGCGTTGCGAGCTTCTCCTCGAAGCTGCGAAGATCCTCGGCGCGAAAGCGCACCGCGCGCGGACCAATGCGGTAGAGGGGCGGCAAACGCCCCTGAGCCACCCAGAGATACATGGTTGAGTTGGAAATCTGGTACCGGCGTTTCACCCAGCTAGGGGTCACGAAGCCAGTGGCAGGCAGGTCATTGCTGTAGTTCATCGGACTTCCTCGATTTGCGAAGAAGCACGTATAAAATCCACTAATTCCCTATGGTCTACAATTTCTTAGATCAAAATCGCATCTCTTTTTCCAGCGATTTTGACCTTCCTCGGGCCTTTGCCACCTGCTTCAAACCATCCCGAACTTGCGAAAGTCGAATTTCAGGATCGATGGCTGTTAAGACAGCATGCACGAACCCTGCATCAGCGTTATCAAACTGCTCCTCTGCCGCTTTTGGTCGGCCTGAAGCAGATGTCCAAGTCCGAATAAATCTGCGACCGCAGGCCGTTTCCCACATATCCCAAAGACGACGACAAGCATTCACAACGCAGGTTCGGGGCCTCTTACTACCATCTGCATCTAATATTTCGTCACAGGCAGCCCGGAGTGTCTCAAAATATTCATTAACCACTTGTATATGGTCTAACTGATCGCGATTAAGTTTTAGGACCTTTCGCATTTCTGCGTTTAGTGCGCTCCGAACCTGCTTAGGCAAACCTGACATTTTTTCATGGACATCCTCCATTTTCTTCTTGAGACGACGGACCTCCCCCTTCATTTGAGGGAATGTAAATCGATCATCGTCTGCCTTGTCAGCATTGTAATGGCGAACAACGAGAAGCATCCCTTCTTTTTGTTCGTGCAATGATTCCACAGCAGCGGCGAGGCCATCCTCTTTTCTACAACCATCCAAGAACACCGGAAGCACTTCATATATTTTTTGAAGACACGCAAAATCATTGTTCGAAGGCAGTAGTCCGATACCTTGATGCGGATGATGATCGTTTAGGGCAGATTTACGCCTTGGCTTTGGTTTCTTCACCGTTCTTGTCTCCGCAATATTGTGACCACAGCTGCATCAATTCTCGGCGCTTTTCCAGCAAGTCTCCGCGTCAGTAGGCAGCCTCGACTTTGTTTTCTACTTGGTGAGCCAAGGCAGCCTCGGCGACTTCGCGCGGAATGTTGGTCGTTTCCGCTGCCCAGTCGCGAAAGGTCGCACGGAAACCATGAGCTGTGATCGGCATTTCCATCCGCCGGAGCGCCATCAAGAACACCATATTCGACATCGGTCGTTGCGCGCTGCGACCAGGGAAGACAAAAGCCCCCTCTCCTCCCAATAGCTTCGCGCGATCAAGGATTTCGAGAGCCCGACTGCTGAGCGGCACGCGATGCTCGCGCTTGGCCTTTATTCGCGCGGCCGGCACGGTCCAATGAACGCCCCAACTCGCCGACCACTTCGAACGGTGATCAAGCGGCGCGAACTGATGTGCCAGCGTGTAGGACATATTGTAGGTCGCGGACGTTGGGCCGATCCGATCGGTTCACACCGTAATTGCGGACAGAATGTTCACATCTCAGCATCGAACACTCGAGCCAGATTAGCTGACGAAGACGTTCACAATGCTAGCCGCCAAGCGCCCATAGACTTTGCGCATGCGAGCGTTCAGCGACCGTCTCAGGAGCGAACGGTACTCGTGTGGCTGAAACCGCTTGAGACGTCTACGAAAAGCGCTGCGGGGATAAAAGAAACGCTCCGGCCGATACTCATACTTGATAATGTTCTGCAGGCTGCGTTCACGGTCGAGCACCGGGTGCAGGAAACGGTCGGTCCCTGTCGGATGCACGTCATCCTCCAGCACGGCCGGCTGGAAATCGTATCGGTCTGTTCGCCCATATCGTGAGAGGTCAACGAGCGAGAAGCCGTTCTTGGCGAGTTCTGTTGGGATGAAAATCTCGCAGTGCGGCCATTTCATCTCCGGCCGTTCCGCAACCAGCCTGCCCATCTCGACACGCCGAGCGTAAAGGAACGCCAACGCTCGTGCCGAAAAGACGGAGAAGCAGTACAGCTCCTTCCTCATCTCATGCGCTTCGTAAAAATCGACTGCCGACTTGCGGTACCCCCACTGCTTCATCGGCTGCCCGCTGTCGTAGCCAATGGAGTCATAGCCCGACCGAGCCATATCTTCGACGATCCTGTCGATGGAGCCTTCGATGCCAACGTCGTACTCGACAACGACGTAGTAGTCGTAACCGCCATACGCCTTCGCGAACATGTAGAGGGGGTAGTCGATATTGTACCAGAACGGATTGTCAGCCTTCATCTCGCTGATGTTTGGAAGATCGAGTGCGGCGAGCGAGGAGGTGCTGAACGCGAACAGGGCTGGATCGTCGAAGTTGTCGAACGCCCCCGATGTGTTGTTCGCAACGATGAAGACATCGCCGGAGGGGTTGGTGGCAAGCAGGCGCTGGTACTGCCGTTTAGCGAACTCGTCCCAGACATGGGTCCGGAAAAGCACCGCATAACGACGGTTGGACTTGAACTCGTTGCTCACGCAGGCGTCCAATCATAAGGGCTCGGGTTGTGCTATCTAATCCCCAAACGTTGGCGATAAACACCTGATCCAGAACAAGGAAATCATTTCTCTCACAGTGATGTTATTGGGACAACGCAGTCGCTTTTCGCCGGCTTCGAGTTGCTGCCAACGAAGACACCTCGGGTGGTTGGAAAACCTACCGTAGTGACGCACCCGCATAGATTTCCTCACGCGGGGGCCTTCCTCCTTGGTGACGGCAATAAGGACTCCGGTAAGCATTGTTTCGTGAGGTCCGCCCAGCTTCTTGTTCGGGAAACCTAGTTGCCGTTACGGCAGTTTCCTCCACACTTGGCGATGAAACGAATAGTCGCGCGTGGATGTACCTGACATGTGAAGTGAGCCGCGTTGCCTGTACGCAGTCCGAGGAGGCGGAAGCGGAGAATTTGTTGATGGCCTCGATCCGCGAATAGACGTCCGTGACGAGGCCTATTGTAGATGGTGGGCATTAGGCATTGAGGGATATACGGGCCCCATGAAGGAACTTCGGAAGCGTTTGATTTACTGAAAATGTGGGATGTGAGGCTAAGACTGACAATCGTCAGATAAAGGCTTGACGTTCGCATACCCAACGTCGAAATGTGTTTGGTCTCACTCCAGCCGAGACGTATGACTTGCCCGGCTTCGGCCGGGTTTTTTTGTCTGATGTCGGTTACCGACAGCGCCGTTAGGTGGGTCCGGGACCAGTTTAATTGGTTTAGGAGGATTCGCTGGGAAATCCGCCTCGAGATCCGGTTAGTACAAGGTTTCTTCACAAACGCGCGGCTGGACGGGCTTTGAAGCGGAACACGATGATGCAATTCACGTCGGATGTTGGTCACTTGACCGCATCAGAAAGAGAAGACTTTGCGGTCGCCTACAAATCTGGTGAGCTGCAGTCCGGTCTCGGAGAGCGTTTCGGCCTAACCGCGAAGGGGGTACGGCATCTTATTGCGGAGCTAGGCCTTCCTGCGCGGCCGCGAACACGTCCTGGAACTAAGCGACGTAGCATCCCCGACGGCGTCATTTCGGAGATGTTGATCGATTATGAATCAGGCGTGAGCGTCGAAGTTCTCCAAGCGAAGTACGAATTACCAGTATCGCGTATCTACGCAGGTTTGCGAGCGGCCGGGAGGTCTCTTCGGCGACGGTCAGCGAACGCGATTGATAAACTTCCAACGGACTTGCTCGACACGATCATCGTGATGAACCGGGACCAAGGTATCGCATGCAAGCGCATCGCGGAAATTTTGGACCTGCCAAGGCACAGCGTGGAGACGGCGGTACGACAGCTAATTCCTCGACCGCGTCGCGCGATACTATCTGGCGAGGAACAGACAACGTTGCAGGAACGTGTCTTGCAACTTTACGTTGGGTCCGACTCGACGATCAAACAGATTGCTGAAGAGCTCAGCGTAGGTATCAGCACCGTTACCCGCCTTGTCCAGACGCTCGACATTCCGAAGCGTGGGACTTCCAAAGGTAGGCGACGTAAACCCCCTATCTAAAAAGCGAAAGGCCCGGTGTTTCCGCCGGGCCTCCCTGTATTTCCGTTCGGATCGTTTAGTCCGATTAGAAGGAACGCTTGAACTCGAGGAAGCCGCGGGTCTGGTCGAGATCTTCCAGGCCGCCCTTGAGGTCGACGTTGCGGTAGGACACTTCGCCCAGAACCGAGAAGTTCGAGGTGAGCTGGTAGCCGAGGTTGGCGGCAGCGCCCCAGATTTCCGAGCTCTCGCTCACGCCGTTGGCGTAGTTGATGGAGAAGGTCTTGCCGTAGATACCCGACACGTAGGCCGTGAACTTGCCGAACGACTGCTGGTAACCACCGCCGACTTGCCATTCTTCCGGCAGCGAAGCAAAGCTGAAGTTGCTGTCGGCGGAAACGTTGCTGCCTTCAGCTTCGATGCCGACGAGATAACCGCCGGGAGCCAGCGAAGCGTATTCGGTCGGGTCGGAAGCCCAGTGGCCTTCGATCTTCAGCGAGCCGCCAAGGTAGATCAGGTCCTTGATCTCGGCGTTGGCCTTGAACGCGAACGCGCCGCCGTCCTTTTCCTGTCCATTATACGGGTCGAGCAGGAAGCCAGCGAAGTCGTCCGGGACGCCGACGAAGTTCGGGTCGTAGTTGTCTTCGTCGTACACGCCGTAGACGTTCACCGAACCCCAGGCGAACTGGTAGCCGACCTGAGCGACGACATCCGGGATCGCATCGCCGTCGCCTTCGTCTTCGACCGAGGCCGAGATCTTGAAGCCGTTGGTGGCGAAGGTGTAACGGACCTGGTTGTTCGAAAGATCGCCGACCGACCAGTCGTTGTCGGTATAGAGACCGTCATCTTCGGCCCAGAGCGTGTCAAGCTTACCAACCGTCAGGCCGCCGAGCTGGATGAATGCCTGGTCGATGGCGACCGCGTTGTTGGACGTGCCGTAGCCGAGGTCCGAACCCGAAATGTTGGTGGCCTGGAGACGGACGAAGCCGCGCAGGGTGCCGAGTTCGGTTTCTTCGCGAGCGTCGAAGTCGAGACGAGCGCGGGTCTGGGTGTTGAAGTCGTAGTTGCGGCTGCTGTCGTCGAAGTCCTGAGCGTCGCTGAAACCAGGGTTCAGCGCACCGTTCAGTTCACCGGTGACGTTCGTGCGGAAACGGACGTAGCCGCCGATCTTGAGGCAGGTCTCGGTGCCCGGGATGTAGAAGAAGCCCGTGCCGTAGACGTCGCAAACGCGGACGTATTCAACCGGCTCCGGCTCAACCATCGTGACGGGGGCGTCGGCCGCCTTCGCGCCGGAGACTGCGACGAGAGCCGCAGCGGAGCCAAGAAGAAGGCTCTTGATGTTCATGTCCTGACCTCCAGTCAAGTTGTAAGGTAGGGTTGGGCCTTGTTTGAAGGACAGCCTTCCCTGCCCCATCCCTGCTTTGAAAGCCCGAAGTGAACCTCGGTGCCTTTCGAGGTTGAACATCACCGAACTGACGTTTGGAAGCAATATAGCTGGACCGTCGATGCAGCTAGTCGAACACACCCTGTGTCCTTGATGACACAATTTTACGGCACTGCAGGTTAGATGTCTTTGGTGAAGTCCTCATTTTTAGGGACCTTTGGCAATCCGACGTGTGATTTGAGGCAGCACTCGGATGATTGAAGCTGCCAGCGCAGCGCTTACGGTTAGGGTCGGGCCGTACAGGTCCGAGGGATAGCGTCGGATTACGAACTCTGTTGCGAGGTTTGGATATGAGTGACCGATACCAGCCAGTTGACGCGCAGTCGGCACGTCGGAAGCTATTTTTCTTGCGAAGAGCCACTACCAGCTACGGATTGGGAACTCGCGGTGCTGCGCGGCATCATCTTCGTGAAGGGCGACGAGCTGCGTTAGTGGCGAAGGCGGCAGGCCTATGGGTTCTCGAAGACGCTGTATAACCGCTCGAAGCGTTGGGGCGAGATGGGCGTTTTCATTCAAATGATGGAGGGCTGGCTGCGGCCGGTGCCAAGCGAAAGACAATAATGATTGGCTCTACCTACCTGAAGATGCACCGCAAAGCATCGAGATTGGCGCAAAAAAGTGTTTCTTGGTCGCTATCAACCACATCAAAGGCGGCATGAATACCAAGCCCGACCCAATGGCCGATGCAGATGGTCGTCCGTTGAGGTTCTTTATGACCGCTGGGTCGTTCACCGACCACATCGGGGCAACGGCCTTCTGAAGAACTGCACAAGGCGTAGCATGTGCTCGGCGACTGCGGCTACGTGTTCAGTCCCGGCATCTGGTGGATCGGATTGACGATGAACCGGTCTGGTTCTGAGGTCCAGATCTTGGCGATGTATTCGTAGGGCGTGAGACCGCCGAGCGTCTTGAGCCGACGGCCGAAGTTGTAGGCCGCCATGAAGTCGGCGAGATGCGTGCGAAGCTGATCATGGCTCTCGTAGTGGAAGCGTTTGACCGTTGCGTCCTTGATGGTGCGGTTCAACCGCTCGACCTGCCCATTGGTCCAGGGATGGTTCGGCTTGGTGAGGCGGTGCTCGATGCTGTTTGCCTCGCAGATCATGTCGAAGCGCATCTGCCGGGACCAGGCCGTGTTGCGGTTGCGCTGCTGCTCGGCGAACTGGATGCCGTAGCACATTGGGAAGCGGATGCTGGGGCCGCCTGAGGATGCGCGGAGCCCGATAGGGCGTAGGGCATTCTCAGGCGGCCATGGCCGGCCAACAGGTCTCTAAAGTGAGGTTGTCGAGACAACACTTTGGAGCGTGACCGACCATGGCCAAACGCCTTTCTAATCCGACCGGCAGCGTGCTGGTAGCGATCGACATGTCGAAGCATCGTCAGGAGATCCTGATCGAGCGACCGGAGGGCGGCCGCCGACGCCGCATGACCGTGATGGCAGCCAAGCCCGACTACGACCGGCTGGTGGACGATCTCGTCGCCATCGGGCGTCCGATCGTCGTCGGCTTCGAGGCGACGGGCAACTACCACCGCACGCTGGCCCATCGGCTCCTGACCGCAGGGTTTGAGCTGCGCTTGATCTCCTCAGTCGCCTTGGCCAGAACGCGCGAAGCGCTCCACAACGGCTGGGACAGTTCGAGGAACCGTGGCCCCAGTGGGGCCGCGTAAGTCCGAGAACGATCCGAAGGATGCGCAGGTCATCCTGCACATGCTGCGGATCGGCGCGACACAGGTCTATGTCGACCCGCTGGCAGCCGGCATCAACGACCTTCAGGAACTGTCGAAGACCCACGAGACAATCTCGAAGGCCAAGACGCAAACCTGGCATCGCATCCTGACCCACTATCTGCCGCTCTACTTTCCCGAGATCGCTCGCTTCGCCGGCAACAGCCGATCGGACTGGTTCCTGGCTTTGATCGAGCGCTTTCCCACGCCCGGCAGCATCACCGCCATGGGTCGTGAGGCCTTCGCGGCAGAGGCTTGGCCTCTGGTCGGCCGGAAGGTCTCCAAGGCAGCCCTCATCAACGACATCTACGAGACGGCGTGCTCGTCGATCGCCTTGCCCGTCCCCGCGGACGCCGCGGCGATCGCCATGTTCCGCATGATCATCGCGCAGGCTCGAAGCCTCATTCAGCAGCGCAACCGGATCGAGGAGACCGCCCAAGCGACATTGGCGCAGAACCGGGACTATCAGCTCCTGATCAAGATCCCCGGGATCGGCCCCATCAACGCCCTGACGATCCTGGCGGAAGCCGGCGACCTGCGTCGTTTTCGCCATCACCGCCAGTTCCTGAAGTTCTGCGGTCTGGATCTCGCCACGTGCCAGTCAGGCACCTTCCGAGGGCGGACCAAGCTGTCAAAGTACGGCAATGCCCGTTTGCGTCGAACCTTCTGGATGGCCGCACAGGTGGCGGCGCGCCAATGCGACAACAGCTTCCGCGACAAGCTTGGCCGATACGTCGCAGGTCATGCGGGCGATGCCGACAGGCGCCGGAAGGCCATGACCGCGCTCACCGCCAAGATGGCGCGGGTCGTTCATGCCGTCATCAAGACGGAGACAGAATACCGACCGTTCCTCGAGCGGTCGGATGCCAGGTGGAAGGACCCCTCCAAGCCAAGTGCCGTGAGGGCGCAGCATGCGACCCTGTAGATAATGTTCGGGCCTTCCACCTGGGTGCGTATCCCGTTTTAAGGATGGTGAGGACCACGGTTGCCTCGGCGCCGATGGATCCTGTGTTTGCTATGGCAGGGAGCGATCCCGTTGACGGTGGGAGCCATCTGGCTCAAGTTCAATGCCGACGCTGGCTGCTGCCGGCGATGGAGAACTGTTGGCTCAAGCTTCCCAAAGCGTCCCGACATAGGACGTTGTCAATCAGGATCGTGTGGATCTGATACGGCACGACCTGCAGCAGGTGTTCCAGGAACTCCCAAGCTGTTCGCCTGTCCGCCTTATCGACCAACTGGGTGACCGCGAACTTGCTTGTTCGGTCGATGGCCACGAACAGGTAGAGCTTGCCTTCGCCGGTCTGCACCTCGGCAATGTCGATGTGAAAGAAGCCTATGGGATAGCGTTTGAACCGCTGCCGCTTTGGCTTGTCGCCTTCTACATCCGGCAATCTGGATATGCCATGCCGCTGAAGACATCGGTGCAGCGCTGACCGGGTCAGATGTGGGATCGTTGGCTGCAAGGCGTAGAGGCAGTCATCCAACGGCAGCAGCGTGTGCCGACGAAACGCGACGACCATCGCCTCCTCGACCTCGCTCAGTGTGGTTGAGCGGGGCTCCTTCGGCCCAGTCTTCATGTCCTCCAGGGTCTGACGTTTGCGCCACTTGGCCACCGTCTTCGGATTGATGCCGAGCTCTTGGCTCAGCGTCGCGAGCGAAGCTTGCGATCGCTGTATTGCTGCTCGGATGGCGTGCGTGGTCGTGGCGCTGCCGTGACGAACCTGTCCCATAGAGCCTCCTTCCAATCTATGGAAAGGATCACACCATCAAACCCTGGGACCAAACAGCTACGACGCAGACTGGTTCTGGTACGCTCTGCAAATGAAGGACATCGAAACCTGCATTACAGGACGGGAGTTTTGAAACGCACCCGCTCCCACGACAGACGTCGCTACTGGTGCAAAACGGTAACTGAGACCGCATTCGACCCCTCAACGACCCGCTACGATGCGTGAATTGCGGCGAGTGATGCCAGCGACCTAATTCGGCGCTATCGCGTACATTGCCACCACCTTTGCGCCTAATAACCAATCGTTTCTGAGCGAACGTGATGCGTGCACTGCTCGCAAACTATCTGGCCGTAGAGGTTCGCATTCGAGACAACGCGGATTTCGGTTGGGGCGATTATGAATTTATGTGACCTCTCGTCACGATATGGCAAGCATATGCTTTCGACCCTGATAGTGGTGAGAAAGTTGCCCCCATCAGGCCTTCGCTTTACTACGAATGGGTGATACAAAGCGCTCGCTAGGCGCTGCCTTAAGTAGTTGATTCTGCTCTTTTTAAGATTCAAAATGCCCGTTCCGTCCCTGGGCACCATTGCTTCACAAACTCCATTTGGCGCAGTAGCTTAGGCGAAATCAACGGTTTGGATCGGCTCTCCTGTTCAACAGGACGGTTCAACAGTGCCTCTAGCTATGCCTCGTCCCATGAAGCGCGCCACCACCAGTTTTCATCAGTTCGTCCAGCGCATTCCAGCCGATATCAAAGGCAAGGTGCGTGGCACGACGGTTGCTGTTCGGGTTGGCGACGAGACGGTTCTCGTTAAACTGTCTGCGAAAGCGCAAGACGTGCGCCTATCGCTGAGGACACGGGACCCACAGGAGGCGCGGGAGCGGCAGGCGGCGGCAATTGCTTCTCTCGAACGGGCATGGCGCGCTGTGCGTACCGGCCCTGTATCGCTCAGCTTCCAGCAAACGGTCGCCCTCGCTGGCGAATGGTATCGGGAAATGGTCGCGGGCTGGAGTGATGACCCGGGCGAGGCTGCTGCGTGGGAGGATATGCGCGCTCATATTGTGGACGCGCAGCTTGATCTAGAACGAGACGAGACACCTTCGAATTGGAGGCGCTTAGAAGACGCCGTCCACCCATCGCCTTTCCTGCGCTCAAGGGGCGTAGAGCTAGACGAGACGACAAAGCGCCGCTTCCTGCGGGAAGCCGGGAAGGCGTTGACGCAAGCGGCCGGCGTTCTCGAAAGGAACGCTGATGGAGACTACCGCCCCGACCCTGACGCTATGCGGTTCCCCGAATGGAACCCTATCATGCCCGTATCCGCCAACCCAACGGCATCGAAGGCCACCGGCAAGCTCACGATAGATGACCTATTCACAGGATGGTGGACCGAGGCCAAGGCGACGGGTCTGAAGCCGAGCACCCACGAGAGCTACCGAAGCGCCTTCGACAAGCTGAGAGCGTTTCTGAAGCACGACAACGCATCCGCCATCACGCCTGCCGACATTGTCGCGTTCAAAGACCACCGACTCGCTTCGATCAACCCAAGGACTGGTAAGCCAATCTCCCCGAAAACGGTCAAGGACAGCGACCTAACGGGGCTGAAGGCGGTCTTCGCGTGGGCAGTGGCGAACCACAAGCTGCCCTCCAACCCGGCCGCTGGCGTCACCCTGCGAATTGGAAAGGTTGCCAAGCTTCGATCTAAAGACCTGAACGATGCGGAAGCGGAAGCCCTTCTATCGGCCGCTCGAAACCTTCGTCGGGGCAACGAACGTGAGAAGACCTTTGCGGCGAAACGGTGGGTGCCGTGGCTGTGCGCCTATACCGGAGCGCGGGTCGGGGAACTGACCCAGCTTCGCAAAGAAGACGTGCGGCAGGACGGTGACATATGGGTGCTTCGCATCACTCCCGAGGCCGGAACGGTTAAGACGAATGAAGCGCGCGACGTTCCCCTACATGCCGACTTGATCACTCAAGGCTTTGCAGCCTTCGTGGGTGCGTCCAAGAGAGGGCACCTATTTCTTGACCCTGCCGAAGACGGCGACGTTCTAGGCCCCCTCCAGGGCGTCAAGAACCGCCTTGGGGAGTTCGCAAGGGGCCTCGTCACTGACCCGAACGTGGCCCCTAATCACGGATGGCGGCATCGTTTCAAAACTGTCGGGCGTGAGCTAGGCATTTCCGACAGGGTCTTGGACGCCATCCAAGGTCATGCGCCGAAGACGGCCGGCGATAGCTATGGAGACGTGACGTTGCGGACCCGCGCGGCTGCCATCGCCAAGTTTCCAAAATACTCAGGTAAGCGGTAGGCGGCGTTCGCATAGCATCAAGTGTGCGTTGCTACGAAGCTTTCGATATAGTTGATCATGTCGGCGACGTCATCGTCTTTGAACTGTGTGGGATGACCGTGAGCGGCGTTGTTTCTAACGTCTGCCAAAGCAGTAATGCGTTTCTGCACAAGGAGGTTGTAGGCTCCCGCTTTGGCGAGATCGGAATTCATCTTATCGAGCTTGCCAGTGGACAACTGCCGATCAACACACATTCGCCGAAGGGTCGTCTCAAGAACCACCCCAGCAATAACAGCGGATGGCGCTTTATAACCGGCCGAAAGCAGATTTCGTGCTTGGTCAAGCTCGTCGCTAAATACCTCAGCTTGAATGACGTTCCTAACGTCTGCCAAATACCCGCCTTCAAAGTCCTCCCTGGCAGCCTCGAAAACCGCGAATACTTCTTGGAATTCCTCAAAACTCGTTCGGTACGATTGCGGCTCTTCTGATTTTAGAAACTGCTTGTAATGCTCAGAACTTTCTCCGCACGCCTTTATTATGAGACTGCGTGCTTTGACCTTCCAGTTTAGAAACCTGCCGGTGTCAACGCTGTCACCGAAGACCATATCACCGGATGGACGATGCCTTGTGGAGGCAACGCCCGAGGCTTGAGCACGCAATTCCTGAAAACGCTTGATGTAAAGTTCCGTTGACACGCTGGGTCTCCTTCCGCCAGCGCGGAACATGGCACGTCAAAGTGCGAGAAGGGAAAAAATCGACACACCCCCAGCCTTCGCTAAAAGCGTGTCGATTGAAACGAGGCTACAGTCTCGTCAAGCCTAATCCGACTCTTCGGCCGGCAGGCGGCCCCCGGTGTTGTTGTAGAGCCAGAGCATCGGAAGGGTGTTCTGGAAGGGCAGCAAGGACCACAGAATGCGGGCATCCTTTCGGGAGTATCGTCCCCCATCGCGGCCGATGACACGCCCCCTACCGCCTTCGAGAGGTCGTCGTAGAGGGACGCGGCAGGGAACGAGAGAATGCCTTGAGAGGGCGTTCCTGTCGTGCGGGTATCAAAGAGCGGGTCAGCCCCCAAGCAGGCCGCCCATCTGATCTGCCATCATGGGGAACATCGACGTCCAGCCCGCCCGCTGGAAGGCGGCTGTGGAAAGCTTGCCCCACCCCGGCCGGTCCTTCAGGAACTCCTCCCGATCGGCCGCGCCAAGGGACTGTCGGCCCCGAAGATGCAGAAAGCTTTCTGCATCAGGGGTTAAAGGGTTAACATCCTATGGCCGTTGAACAGTCCTGTTGACAATATAGGACTATCCTTAGTTCAATGAACGCAATAGTCTCAGGTTCATATCAGCGTTCCGAATGACCCGTATGCACATGAACCGCCAAAGCTGAAGAAGTTCTGAAACTGAGTATTATTCAATAAGGGTTGGGGGCAGTGACGGCATTCATAACACATAAGGTATGTGGCTCTCCGGCAGGTCCTTCAATCAGAATTTCCCAAGATGTAAAAACGATCACATCCCTTGCATAAAACAAGTTGGGGACTGCAAGGCCGTCCGAGCAAGAATACGCCGACCTTGATCTATTTCCGGTTGCCGCGACAACTGCGAAGTCACTGCCGCGTGCTACGAGAGCGCCATTTGGAATACCGGAATACGGGTCGAACTTCAAATGATCGGGATGCGGTGACGGAGCGAAGCGCGCATCAGGGTAAACAAGTATCGGCTGACCGGATATTACTGTCCCGTTTAATAGGCCAGCTTGATTGCGAAGAGACGGATGACCCGGTGATAGTGCAACGAGGCCTGCGACGGTGTCGCCCTGCGTGGCCTCAACCGCCATGCAAAAGGTTGTCGCTTGTCCGATGGAAGCTGCAAACACTGTACCAGGGGAAATTGCTGATATGTCCGATTGGTAGCAGTTGAAGCCTAATTTCAAGTCGTCACCCCTTTGTGCCGTCGATTTGAGTTGGAACTCTTATGAAGGTGGGGAACACCTCGTTATAAGCAAGGAATGCTGCGATGATACCGCCAATGATAACAGGAGCCAAAACAGCGGTAAGAATTGCAATAGCCATTTGCCGCCAGAAGGCACCCGCCGCTTTTACTTCCGATATAATTTTCGATTGAAGGACCTCTTTCTTCTCTTGATCAAACTCCTTAGCCAAGTATTCGCGCGCCGCAGCATCGAAGAAGCGAGCTGCCTTCAATCTCATATGCTCAAAATGTTGATCGGTTATGTTGCTAACCCAATTCTCGGTGTCAGCAGAGCTAGGTTGAGACCCATGGAGTGCGGTAAAATGCTCTACCCACTTTGCTTTTTCATCCGCGAAAAGCGCGTACGAAAGGAGATTTATTTCATATGAGACGTTAGGGTTTGAGATCAGGTGTGCAAATGTTTCCTGATCATTTCTTGGCATCTGACCTCACGAAGCCGTTCTTCTCGTTAGCAGCCTTTAGCGCGTTACTGACGCGGTCCACGATTGTTGTCGGAACAGACGGCGGCCGGGGATGTGCGCTATGTCCAGAAATTTTCGTTGGGTGGTCGCTCGGCTTCTGAGGCGCAGGTACGGAGCGCCCAGAAAAATTGCCGCCTTTCCTGTTCCAGTTGCCTGCCATACCAACCCCCAATGCCTACAGACAATTTATGAGCTGGAACCGGGCGTGTCCATTGTCGAGCTCCGACAAACGGGGTTTTGATTAGGCAGGGCGGCTTCATTGTAGGCCGATACGCGACGTAGCCACAAAACCGACGCGCCTTCAGCTTGAGCAAAGAGCGTGTCGGTCAGCCCGAGTTCGACCAGCGTCTCCAAGAGCGCGTCCCAAACGCCTTGTTCGGCCCAGCGGCGAAAGCGGACGTAGACGGAGTTCCATTTGCCGTAGCGCTCGTGCATGTCGCGCCACGGGCAGCCAGCACGCAGCACAAACAGCATGCCGTCGAGAAATTGCCGATTGTCGTGGGGCGGACGAGCCTTGCGTCCACGCTCGCTCGGCAAAAGCTCGCCAAGTACCGACCACTCGTCGTCGGTTAGGTCGCCTCGCGCCAATGCTGCCTCCAAAAGACAGCCGTGCATCAGACCTCAGACGCTCCGTGAACCCACTATGTCAACAGGACCTAGTTGACGAAATGCAGGCTCTCGTCTGATCTATCAGAGATTGTCCTCTATAAGCTGCTGCCATGCTCAAAGCCGTCGATGTGTTCACCCCGAACTCGTTTCCCAACCATACCTACGTTGACAGACAGGGCGATCCACTTGAAGCTCATCTAGGCAATGCGTTGAAGACTAGAAACGCTCTTGTCTCACTTTCCGGGCCTTCGAAGTCAGGAAAAACAGTCCTTCTTAACCGCCTTATTGGCCTGCCCCCATTAGGTGGCCTGGTTCAAATCTAATGCATGGTGGGCTTGCTGGCGACGTTTGAGGTGGCCGGCGAAGCGGGTTGGGGTGGCGCAGCCGGCCACGGCACGGCGGCAGGTGCCGGCGGACGGTAACCCAAGCTCGAGTGTGGACGTTTGGTGTTGTAGTGAC
>NZ_WEZG01000006.1 GCF_009176975.1 Aureimonas psammosilenae | reverse complement strand
CTCGAGCTTGGGTTACCGTCCGCCGGCACCTGCCGCCGTGCCGTGGCCGGCTGCGCCACCCCAACCCGCTTCGCCGGCCACCTCAAACGTCGCCAGCAAGCCCACCATGCATTAGATTTGAACCGGGCCACCTAATGGGGGCAGGCCAATTACTCCGCTGGGATATCGTGACCTTTGAACGCATGGGGCCAATCCATTTTGGGATGACCCCATCGGAAGTGAGCGGTCTGGTCGGTTCACCAGACCGGAGCAGACGAGGTTTGACGAGCGCCTCCTTCACGGAATTCAGGGAAAAGAAAGCTCCCATTGTTCGCTATCGGGATGGGCGCGTCAGCGAACTCGAAGGGTTCTACGATCTTCCGAAGGTGTCGTTTCGCGGCATCCGCATTTTCGAGGAGGACGGCGCTGACGTGCTGCGAAAACTTGAAGCGCTGAATGGGTCTGCGGAAATTTCCGTTGGCATCGTTCTGTTCGATACACTGGGCGTTACGACCGGACGCATGGACGAAGAGGCGAGAACGGATCATTCCATCACTGCTTTCGCTGGCGGGCTATGGGATGAAAAGAGATCGAAGTTTTCGAAGATATCGTTCTAGCATCACATTTGAGCGTTTTGCTTGATATGGGAGGCGTTGATGATGTTTGGGAAGCAGCAAAAGACAGCGATGGGAATGTATATTATCCTGATATCGGTGAGAAGCTAGAGTGGGATATGAGCAAATCTCGTCCGGACAATGGGGCACAAACCTAGAAATTAGTACCACACATCACACCGAGACTATATGAAGGATAGAATAAATAAACAGGAATCCTTGCAGCGATATCGCAGTCCTGATAACTATCAACCGGGATCGGTGAATGCGAACTGAGGTCATCGCTACGAGGCGGATTAATGAAAATGACTGATTTGTTTGCAGATTTACGCACCAATCCATCCTTTCATGTAGCATCAATCAACGATGCTGAGCAGATCAGCCAGGATAATCGTAGCTTTCTTCAAGAGTCTATTGCGTATAGGCCGGAGTTCGCAATGGAGATATTACGTCTCGATGTTGATATAAATCATCAAGACGATAATTTTCAGACCGTCCTACAATATGCAGTTTCGAGAGGGATGTATGAATTGGCCACCGCCATCATTGATCGCGAGGCTGATATCAATCTCATCGATCGCTATGGAAACGATGCGCTTTGGACTGCGGTACTTAATCCGCGCCCGAGCTTGGATTTGATCGCGCTTCTTATCCAGAAAGGCGCAGATCCCCATCGGAAAAACAAGGCGGGCCGTTCAGCCGCCGATATGGCTGTCACGAAAAACGCTACCGCAATGCAACAACTCTTCGGTCTGCAATAATTGAACTTGTCCTGATTTCCAGGCATTCGTGCTTCCAGAAGGGTAGCTCATGGTCTGGGAAATCCACCCATATATAGGGTTGAGCGATCTGACATTCGACTTGAATGTCAGTACCGTAGTGGCCAAACTTGGCCAGCCTTCGCAACAACGGCGCATGCCGAGCGGACGAATCCGGTTCATGTTTGGTTCCGATAAACCCGCAATCGTTTTCGAAGATGAGCGTCTGGTGGAGATTGCAACGGTTCCTGACTTGTCAGATCCGTTAATGCTCGGAACGACATCGATTTACGAGAAGTCTCCACGCGAGATAATTACAGAGATTTCCAAGTTGGATAAGGACGTTTATCAGAAGAATGGATTTCTGGTCTGCTTCAATCTTGGCATAGCGCTGACGGGATTTCACGACGACGATCCCAACCAGAAAGCAGTTGTGATGTTCAGAAAGGGCTTTCACTGGGCAAATCAAATCTCAGAAATGGAAAAATTTTCACCCGACTAGACTGAGTCGCGATTTCGTTCTTGGGATGACTACCGAGCGATTACTGGGCTGGGATATCGTGACATTCGAACGCATGGGGCCAATTCATTTTGGGATGACTTGGATGATGTAGGAGGCGGCCCGCTGGATCGCAGGCGCACGCCAAAGCCGCGCAGTTCGTTGTCCCAGGCGAACGCCTCGCGCTCGGGGTCAGCGCGAAGGGCATCGACGGCACGCCTGGTGAGTTTGGGCATCGCTCCCTCCCTACTTCCCGGAACGCAATGATACGCTACCGGTAAGCGAAAAGAACGCAGACAAGGGAAAGCTGTGGCGTGCCGTGGCGTGGACTGGCGTAGGCAAAACCCATACAATATCGGCCTTACACGCACCACAGCGCACCCGATCGCAAGGCCGCCGCAGCGGTGCTATCTCTTGCCAAGGTTGGGGTCGTGGTTTCGAATCCCATCGCCCGCTCTAAAAACTTCCCAATTCAGTAGTGTATTTGATGCGGTCCTGCGGGGACGTTTTCCTGTTTTCCTTCCGAAGTCCTTTCAATAGGTATCAACGGACGGCGCGCTTTGCCGATCCTTGGGCTTGGGATGCGGCACTCGGGCGGCATCGCCAATGGTGCCCCATCCCTTCCTGTCGGAAGATCGAGGGTTTCGAACGAGGCCGCGCCGCGTTTCCGACTGTCGTCAGCCAGCCATTCTGCGTTTCCCGCCAAGTCCGGCGGGATAACGACAACCAAGCGCAGGTGCTTGTGGTCGTCCAGGGTTAAGGACATGTGCTCGGCTCGTCGCCATTTCGAGGCGGCTGAAGGCGCTGATTCGTATTCCGGGATGAGCGCTCAGGATATCGCCGGCGCCGCCATTGACACCGCCCATGGGGCAAATCACTGGTGAGTTGATTTCAATCGGGGCGGGCATGCGAACGGCGAATACCGACTTGTCGATGCCAAGTGCGCTGAAGCCCGAAGTCGAAGGGATATATCGCGTTTTGGCTTGCGCGGTGACCGGTCCGGTTGAGCGGAGCCCCGTCGCACTTCGTTTCAGTGATGCCGGACGACCGAGAACCCCGACCATTGGGGCGCTTCGGGGGTTCGGGCATGCGCGTCGCGCCGAGGACTGCCCGGCCACGATGCCGTACAAGATCGGCGAGGAGACCTGACGACGATGGGCGGTCTTGCCACCGGTTCCCCTTTCTTTCTCTACCCGCTGGCGGCAGGCCTCCTGCTGGGGCTCCTTCAGATCGTGCTTTACTTCGTCGGGCACTTTCCGTTCTCGGACGCGATCGAGCAGGCCTTGGAGGGCACGGCGGTCGGGGAAGCCTTCGATTGGCTGAATTTCGGCAAGGTGCCCTTCGCGATCCTCCTGATGCTTCTTTGCGTGACGTTCGGGGCCGCCGGTATCGCTTTGACCCACCTCCTGCCGTTTCTGCCGGCCTGGAGCCTTTCCGTCGGCGCGGCCCCCGCCGCCATCGTTGTCACGAAACTCGCGGGCGACGCGATGGCCCGCCTTCTTCCCAAGGACGAGACCTACGCCGTTTCCGCCGAGGAGTTTGTCGGCTTGGAAGGTTCGGTCACGCTCGGCCCCCTCGACGACGGCCCCGCCGGCAATGTCGCGGTCCGGGATCGCCACGGGGAAGTG
This sequence comes from Aureimonas psammosilenae, assembly GCF_009176975.1. Classification (GTDB taxonomy): domain Bacteria; phylum Pseudomonadota; class Alphaproteobacteria; order Rhizobiales; family Rhizobiaceae; genus Plantimonas; species Plantimonas psammosilenae. The sequence goes on along the minus strand of NZ_WEZG01000006.1, from coordinate 262,198 downwards.
CATACGCTGCGGGCCCGTCCCGTCGATCCCGGAACGGTGATCGCGCAGGGAAGCCACGTCGTCGTCGTGGCCCGCGACGACACCCATAAAGGCCGCGTCTTTCTCGTCATGCCCTTCGCGACCTGACATCCCAATCGCATTCGACATCCCCGCGTCATCGAGTTCCCAAGGATCGAAGCCATGGAAAGCATCATCGGACTGGCCATCTGGGCGGGGATCGCCCTCCTCGTCCTGGCGGCGATCGGCTTCACCCTGGCGCGGCTTTATCGAAGGGCCGAGCGCGACGAAGCGTTCGTGCGCACGGGCGTCGGCGGCCGCAAGGTCGTGAAGGACGGGGGCGCGGTGGTGCTGCCGATCGTCCATGCCCTGGCGCGGGTGAAGCTCAACACCGTCAAGCTCGCCGTCGACCGCCGCCGCGAGGATGCGCTCATCACCAAGGACCGCATGCGCGTCGATATCCGCGCGGAGTTCTACGTTCGCGTCGACGGCAGCGACGAGGGCATCGCGCTCGCCGCGCAAACGCTCGGCGACAGGGTCAACGACCCTTCCGCCATTCAGGATCTCGTGGAAGCCAAGCTGGTGGACGCGCTGCGCTCGGTCGCCGCTCTCAATACGCTCGACGAATTGCACGAGAACCGCGCCGCCTTCGTGAAGGCGGTGCAGGACGCGGTGGAAACGGACCTGCGCTCCAACGGCCTCGAACTCGAAACCGTCAGCCTCACCGGGCTCGACCAGACGGCCAAGGAATATTTCAACGAAACGAATGCCTTCGACGCGGTGGGCCTCGCCCGCCTGACCGAAATCACCGAAGCGCGCCGCAAGCAGCGCAACGAGATCACGAGGCTCACCGAAGTCGCTATCGCCGAGCAGGATCTGGAAGCCTCGCGCAGGAGGTTCGCGCTCAACCAGCAGGAGGAGGAAGCGCGCCTGAACCAGGAGCGCGACATCGCCAACAAGGAAGCGGCGACGCGCGCCGAACGGGCAAGGGCCGAGGAAACGGCCAAGCAGGCCGAGCAGGAAGCGGCGATCGATCGCGAGCGCCAGATCTCCGAGCGCACCGCCGAGGCCAACAAGACCAAGGAGGAAGCGCGCATCGTTTCCGAGCGCCAGGTCGAGATCGCGCGGCAGGACAAGGCCGTCGCCATCGCCCGCAAGAGCGAGGAAACCTCGCGCGCCGAGGCCCAGGCCCGCGACGCCGAAGCCCTGGCGGTGGCGGCGACCGAAAAGGTTCAGACCGCCCGCGATCGCGAGATCGCCGATCGCGCCAGAACCATCGCCGTGATCAAGGCGCAGGAGCGGGCGGAAGCCGATGCCGTGTCCATCACGGTCGGCGCGGATGCCGAGAAGAAGGCCGCCGAGGACCGGGCCGAAGCGGTTCTGACGGCGGCGCGCGCCGATGCCGACGCCACGAAGATCCGCGCCGAAGCCATCCAGGCGGAAGGCGAAGCCGAGGCCGCCTCCATTCGCGCCAAGAACGAGGCGAACGCGATGATTCCGCAAGCCTTCGTGGAGTTCGAGCTGATGCAGGCCCGCATCCGCATGCTGCCCGAAGCCTTGAAGGCCTTGATGGAGCCGACGAGCCGCATCGAAAGCATCCGCGTCGTGGATACGTCCGGCTTTTCCGCGGGGCGGGGGGCGGCCGAGAACGGCAACCCGTCCGGGCCGGGAAACCTCGCCGATCAGCTCTTGAGCTTCTCGGGCAACAAGCCGCTGGTCGACGCCATCCTGAAGGAAGCAGGGCTTCCCGGCGCCGGCGGCAACCTCAAGGACTTGTTGAGCACCCCGGCTCCGACCGGCGTCGCCAAGCCGGCGGACGCGAACTGAAGCGACCGGGAGCGGCGATCCGCGCCGCTCACATGCCGTTGCGCATGGCGAGTTCCGGGCGGAAGAGGTTGGAGCCCCAGGCCCGGGCGCGCTGCATTTCCGGGAACGGATCGGCCGGCTCTTCCCAGCGCGACGGACCTGCCAGCATCGGCAGGATGCGCGACATGATCTTGCCGGTGGTCGGCACCGCGTTCCAGCCCGAGGTGCGGAAGCCGTAGGTTTCCTTCAAGGGCTTGGGCTCGTCCAGCACCGTCATGAAGAGGTAGCGCGGGTCGTGGGCCGGCGCGATGCCCATGAAGGCGGTGAGCACGGTCCCTGAGTCGTAGCGCCCGTTCACCACCTTTTCCGAGGTGCCGGTCTTTCCGCCGATGAAATAGCCGTCGATATTGGCTTTCGAGGCCGAGCCGACCTTGGCGTTGAGGCGCATCAGGTAGCGCAGCGCCTCGCTGGTGCGCGGCGTCACCACGCCTTCCGCGACCGTGCGTTCGGCGACCCTCGCGTCCTTCACGAAGGTCGGGCGCAGCACGCGCCCGCCGTTCACCACTGCCGCGATGCCCATCGAAGCCTGGAGCGGCGTTACCGCGATGCCGTGGCCGAAGGAGATGGTGGCGGTGTTCAGCTCAGCCCATTTGGCCGGAAAAAGCGGGCTGGCGGTTTCGGGAAGCTCGGTGTGGAGGCGGTCGAGCTGGCCGAGGCTTTTCAGAAACGCGCGATGGGCATCGGACCCGATCGACATCGCCATCTTGCCCATGGCGATGTTGGAGGAATGGATGAAGGATTCCGGTATGTTGAGCGGCCGGTTCTGGCCCCGGTAGTCGCGGATGGAGAAGCGCCCGAAGCGCAGGGGGCTGGAGGCGTCGATCACCGAGCCGATGCCGAACTTGCCGGAATCCAGCGCCATCGCCGTGGTCATCGCCTTGAAGGTCGAGCCCATCTCGTAGGTGCCGACCACGACGCGGTTGATGTGGTCGGGCTTCAAGGCGTCGGCCGGCACGTTCGGGTCGAAGTCCGGCAGGGAAGCCAGCGCGATCACCTCGCCGGTGCGGATATCCATCACGAGCCCCGCGCCGGCTTTGGCGGAGAATTTCTGGACGGCCTCGCCAAGCTCGCTCGCAAGCACGTGCTGCGCTCTCAAGTCCAGGCTGAGGCGCACCGGCTCCAGCGTTTCGCGCGTCGCTTCCATGCCCGACAGGCGCAGGGTCTGGAGCCCGTCGCTGTCGATCCACTTTTCCATGCCGGCGATGCCGATATTGTCGACATTCACCGCGCCCAAAACATGCGCGGCGGCGCGCCCGTTCGGATAAAGCCGGCGCAGCTCCTCGCGGAAACCGACGCCCGGAAGCCCGAGCGCCCAGACCGCGTCGCGCTCGGCCAGCGTCGTCGTGCGCCTGATCCAGGTGAAGGCGGCTTCGGTGGAAAGCTTCTTTCGGAGCGTCTTCGGGTCAAGATCGGGGAAAACGCGCGTCAACCCTTCCACCGCCTCGTCGAGGTCCACCATCTTGCGCGGTTCGGCGTAGATCGAGGCGCTGGGCAGGTCCATCGCCAGAACCACGCCGTTGCGGTCGAGAATGTCGGGCCGCGCCTTGGAGGGCGGCGAGGGCCAGGCGACGGATTCCTCCGGCGGCGTGACGCCGAAATAAACGAGCCGCACGCCGATCGCGCCATAGCAGAAAAGGAAGCAGCAAAGCGCGACGCGCTGACGGATGCGGCGCTGGCGCTGGACCTGCGTAGGGCTCGGCTCGCTGGCGCGGGAAAACAGGCGGTGAAGAAGGCCGGTCGGCATGGAAAGGTGTCATCCGCATCGGAACGGTTCCCGGCGGGAATGGCCGGGACGACAAAACCGGGGCGGGGACGCCTTGAAGCGGAAGCCTTAAGGCTTCAGCCCGAACGCCCGCCCCGCATGGCGGGGCGAGCGGGGCTCGGCGGGCGGTGGAGGGAGGCCAGACGGGATGGAAATTCCGGGTCGGTTCTCGCAATGGCGGGATGGTCCGGGCGGGGCCGCGAAAGAGCGGGCGCCTCGCAGAGAACCGCGTCGGTTGCGGCTTGCGGATCGGCTCCGGGCTCGTCGGGGCTGAGGTCGGCGGCCGTTTCGGGGGCGGATGCGTCCACGCCCGAGACATCGGCCGTTTCGACCACGGCGGGACCGAGACCGGCGGCAGCCAGCGAAGGCGTGCCGAAGCCGAGCGCCAGCGCCGTCGCCAGAACCGCGACGAGAAGGGGAAGCCGGCAAAGGGTGCGGATGAAACGGGCCACGATGCCGCCAGTCTCGCCGAACAGGGTTAATGGAAGGTTTCCCTTCGGGGCGAAAACCTCAGGGGCTTTCAAATGCGCCGAAACGTCGACTTTGGGCTGCGCGTCCCGGCGCTTCTTCCTTCGCGTTCGCAGCCGCGCCCTGTTCGTCGACGAGGGGCCGGCCGCAGAAGCCGTGCTTTCCGATCAACGGGGCGGAGCCTCCACGGCGAAGCGTCCCGAATAGCGGAAGAGTTCGCCGAACAAGGGGTGGACGAGGTTCATGCGCATGCTGAATCGGTCCTCGCCGGCCGGCCGCTCCTCGACATAGGCGCGTCCGAGAACGAGCTCGAGGGGGAGCGGCCAGTCCCGCCCCAAGACGCGCCAGACATAGCCTTTCCCCCGGAACACCAGGGCGCCCGCTTCCGCGGTGACGGCAAGCCGCATGCCGATGCCGAGACGCACGAACTCGATCACCTCGTTTCCTCCGGCAAGTTCCATATGCGAGCGGAAATGGAACGGGGACCTCCCTGGAAAGTGGAAGACCCGGTCCCAATGCAGCGTGCCATCCGCTTCGCGCGCGCTGTAATGCACCTCGATCGGCACGTCGCGTCCGCGATAGGGCACCAGGGCGCCGGCGAGCCGCGCCATCGGCAGAGGGAGTTTCGCGAGGTTCGAATGCCAGACCTCGTCCATCGCGCCGCGCACGGTGACGGCGTCGCGGCGGAAGGGGCGCAGACTGTAATGGCGGCGCACGATCGCTCCGAGCTCGAACCAATCCGCTCCCAGAACGCTCGCGAAGATCGGCGCATGCGCGTCCGGTTGTCCTGCCATCGGCTCTTCCTTCGATCGTCCGGTATGAAGGCACGGCGCCTTCCTATCCTGGCCGCGACAGATCCGCGATCGTTCGAGCCACTCCGCCGACTTGAGTCCTTGATCGCAGAAAGAGATGCCTTTGTCTCTTCGTGACGATCCGCTCCTCACCGCAAGCCCCGCCTGCGGCGGTTCGCAGCGTGTCGCCGTCGTGTCAGTTCCGGGTCGAGGCGATGCGCAGCCGTGTCAGGCTGTCGCCGAACACGGCGAGGCTGAGCCCGAGAAGTGCGATGTCCTTCAGGAGGAACTGGCCGGTCGCATTGATCCAGGGAAAGCCGCCGATCACGTCCTCCCAGATCGGAACGGCAAGCATGATGGAAACGGTGGTGGCGAAGGTCAAGGCAGCCAGCGCGCCGCCGATGATGCCGGCGCGTGGCGACCGGATCGAAAGAACGAGGAGCGCGGCAGTGACGATCTCGACCACGCCCAGAAGCGCCGTCGTGCCGGTCTCGCCGAAGACCGAGTAGAGCCAGGAAAGCCAGGGTGTCGCCGTGATGAGCGGACGCAGCGCCTCCAGCTCGAACTGCGTGAACTTCAGGAGACCGATCAGGAAAAGGGGAAGAACGACGCCGGCAAGTCCGATCGCTCGACCGACGGCCGCGATGCGCGGGCCTGACGCACGGCTCTCGATCGCCAGAAACGCGCGGTCAACGGGGGAAAGGGAACTGAATGTCATGGTTTCGCTCCTTTGTATGCGTGGAGCATATAATATCTCAGCTTTGATTTCCATGCGGCGCGCACATATATTTCGGCATGGATGATCGACGGACCGCGAACATCGTCGGAGCCTTGGCTCTGGCACTTGCCGATAGCTTTCTGAGCGCTGCCGCCGCCGCCGCGCCGGAGCCCGGCCAAGCCGCCGCGGCGATCGCGCTTCTGCGTCACGAGCCCGGCATGCCGATCGAGCGGATGCGGCACGCCTTGGCGCTGTCGCATCCGGGAACCGTCCGTTTGATCGATCGCCTCGTGGCAGACGGGTTGGTGGAGCGTCGTCCCGGCCTTCACGACCGCCGCTCTGTCGCGCTGCATCTGACGCAGGACGGGGAGCGAAGCTGCACGCGCATTCTCGGCGTGCGCCACGACCGCCTCGCGCGGGCGCTGGACGTGCTCGGCCCGGACGAGCGGGCAGCCTATGCCCGGCTGACCGAGAAGCTGCTTTCGGCCTTCGTGGAGAACGAGCGGCACGCCTATTCTGTCTGCCGCCTGTGCGACACCGGGGCTTGCACGGACTGTCCGGTGGAAGCGGCCCTCGACGACGCCTGACCGCATCGCCGGGACCGGGCCTTTGCTGTCAGGCCCGATCCCTTTCTTTTTCAGGCCTCGAGGATCGCGACGCCGGATGGCGGGAGGTCGTCGGAGCCGAGGCGGAAATTGCCCGCGATGCCGTGCTGCGACAGGCGGACGGCTTTTCCGCCATAGTTGAAGGCGTAGGTCAGGCCTCCGGCGCGGCGCAGGCGAAGGCCGGCGGGAAGATCGAGGACGGGAAAACCGACCTCCTCCGCCAGATCCTTCAGGAGGCCGAAGGCGAGCGCCTCGTCCGGCCAGCCGGCGAGATAGCGAAGCGAGCCGCCCCCGACCAGCGCCGCTTCACCGTCGGCCGAGCGCCGCAAAACGTGGGCGTCGGCGACTTCCAGCATCTCGCGCCAGATCTGGAACGCGCCGGCCTGACCCTCCATCGGCACCGTGAGGTTCGGCGGCAGGGTTTCCACCCGCGTCACCTTCAGGGCGTCCAAGGGGGCGGGAAGCCCCGGCGGCAGGGAGGGGGGAATCACGAAGTTCTCGTCGCGCGAACCCGAACGCGGGCCGACGAGCGCGATGCCGTCGAATGTCGCCAGCTTTTCGCGAAGGCTTTGGGGCCATGCGAAAAGACCGGGCGCGAGAACCAGGCGATAGGGCGAGGGATCGGCGCTTTTGGCGTTGAGGAAGTCCACCGACAGGCCGAGCCGGCGCAGCGCGCGGTAAAGGTCCACGACGAGCCGGAAATACTCGAATTCGCGCCCCTGCGGCTGCGTCGTCCAGGCCCAGGCCGAGGGGTAGTCGAAGAGGATCGCGACATCGGCGCGCTCCGGCATGGGCAGATCGAGCCCGGCGATCTCGCGCGCCACGGCCGCCGCTTCCCCGTGGCCGGGGGCGGGCACACTGTCGGGGCGCAAAAGCCCTGCATGCATCTGCTCCTGCGCGAAGGGCACCTGCCGCCAGCGGAAATAGCTCACCACCTCGGCCCCGTGCGCGAAGGCCTCCCAGGTCCAAAGGCGCACCATCCCATCCCGCGGCGCGGGGTTGTGGGGCGCCCAGTTCACCGGGCCCGGCTGCTGCTCCATGATCCACCAACGCCCGTTTGAGGTGGCGCGGTAGAGATCGTGATGCATGGCCTGGAGATCGGGGTCTCCGGCTCTGGCGAACTCGGCCTTGAAGTCGGGGTCGCGATGCGCCCACTGGTCGAGGAAGCCCAGCGGATAGGAGTCCCAGGACGACACGTCGAGATCGGCGCCGAGCGCGAAATGGTCGAAGGAAAGCGTGCGGCCCATGAAATTGTGGATCACGTCGCGGCCGGGCGAGAAGCGGCGGATGATGTCGCATTGCAGGCGGTTGAAGGACACGACCGAGTCGGAAGAATAACGGCGGAAATCCATGACATGGGCCGGGGCGGGCTCGGTCAGCGCCGCGTTCGGCAATTCGATCTCCTCGAAGCTTCCGTATTCCATCGACCAGAAGACGTTGCCCCAGGCGCGGTTCAAGGCGTCCGGCGACTGGTATTTGCGGCCAAGCCAGTCGCGAAAGCCATGAAGCGCGGCGGGGGAATAGGACAGGGCCGTCAGGTGGCAGGCATATTCGTTGTCGGTCTGCCAGGCAGCGATGCCGGGATGGGTGCCGAAGCGCCGGGCCAGCGCTTCCACGATGCGGGCGCATTCGGTGCGATAGCCCTCGTGCGAGAAGTCGTAATGGCGGCGCGAGCCGAAGCCACGCCCCCGCCCGTCCTCGCCAACGGGGAGCATGTCCGGCATCTCGTCCACCAGCCATTTCGGCGGGGTGGCGGTCGGCGTGCCGAGAACGACCTTGAGCCCCGCGCCGTGCAAGGTCTCCACCGCCCGTTCCAGCCAGTCGAACTCGAAGCGGCCCCGGACCGGCTCCAGCCGGCTCCAGGCGAATTCGCCGATGCGCACGAAGGAGATGCCGGTCTCCGCCATGCGGCGGGCGTCCTCGGCCCACCAGTCCTCCGGCCAGTGTTCGGGATAATAGCAGACGCCGAGCGCGCGAACGGGCATGGGTCGATCCTTCGGAAATGCTTGTTATTTCACGGCCCCGGCAGTGATGCCGGACACGAAATGGCGTTGCAGGAAGACGAAGAGCGCGACCATCGGCAGCGTCATCAGGCTGGCCCCGGCCATCAGCGCGCCCCAGGGCGGCACCGAATTGACGGTGAGAAGCGAGCCGAGCGCCACCGGGGCGGTGCGCGCGGAGGGCTGCGGGGCGACGAGGAGCGGCCAAAGGTAGTTGTTCCAGGACGCCAGGAACAGGATGATGAGAAGGGCGGCCAGCGACGGCCTGACGAGCGGCAGCGCGACGGAAAAGAAGATGCGGAACTCTCCCGCCCCGTCCATGCGCGCGGCGTCCACGATCTCCGCCGGCAGGCCGAGAAAGGTCTGGCGCATGAAAAGAACGCCGAGCGCGTTGAAGAGCGGGGGCACGATCACCGCGACCAGCGTGTTGGCGAGCGACAGGTCGCGCGCCACCAGCACGTATTGCGGGATGATGACCACGGCATAGGGCACGGTCAGCGTCGCCACGAGCAGCCCGAACAGAAGGCCCCGGCCCCGGAAGCGGTAGCGCGCGAAGGCGTAGCCGGCGAGGCTGCTCAAAGCCGCCGAAAGGAGCGCATAGGCGAGGGCCACCAGAACCGAGTTGAGAAGCGCGCGGTCGAAGGTGGCGATCGCGACGATGCGGCCGATATTGGCAAAAAGTTCGCCGCCCGGCAGAAGCGGCGTGTCGGCGGACAGGATCGCGGCGTCAGGTTGCGTGGCGAAGACGCCCATCAGGTAGAGCGGCGACAGCCAAAGAAGGGCGACGGGCAGGAGCGCCAGCGTCAGCCAGAGCCCGCGCCAGCGCTCGCGCGCCTTCACGCCCGGCAGGAGGGCGCTCATGCCCGCGCCTCCTTGGGTGTCAGGAGAAGGTTCAGCGCCGCGATCAGCGCGGCCATGGCCGCGATGGAATAGGCGATGGCGGAGGCATAGCCGAAATTGAGGTTCACGAAGCCCTGCTTGTAGAGATAGGTGCCGAGCGTTTCGGTGGCGTTTCCCGGCCCGCCGCGATCGGTGATGAGCCAGGGCTCGGCGAAGAGCTGCATCGTGCCGATCACCGACAGAACGAGGCAGAAGGCGAGAACCGGCGCGAGAAGCGGCAGCGTGACGTTGCGAAAGCGCGCCCAGGCGCCCGCGCCGTCCATGCGCGCGGCCTCGTAGAGTTCCTTCGGGATCGACTGAAGACCGGCGAGGAGGATGATCGCGTTGTAGCCGGTCCAGCGCCAGGTGAGGGCGAGGACGATCACGAACTTCGCCCACCCTCCCTGGTGCAGCCAGTTCGGGCCGTCGATGCCGAGGCTCGCCAGAAATCCGTTCACCGCGCCGAAATCGCCGTTGAAAAGGAGGCGGAAGACCACGGAATAGGCGACCTCGCTGACCACCACGGGGGCGAAGAAGGCGAAGCGGAAGAACGCCCGGAAGCGCAGGAAGGGCTGGTCGAGAGCGACCGCCAGCGCGGTGGCGAGCGCCAGCATCAAGGGCACCTGCACGACCAGAACCAGAAGCGTGTTCCAGAGCGCATTGCGAAAAGCGCGGTCCACGAGAAGGCGACGCCAGTTGATGCTCCAATCGAACACCCACGGCGAAACGCGCGTGTTCTGGAAGGACAGCATCACCGACTGGATCAGCGGCCAGCCCCAGAACAGGGCGAAAACCAGAAGAAAGGGCGCGAGAAAGGCGTAGGGCGCGCCGCGAACCGCACGCATGGGCATCCCCTCCAATGGGCCGCGACCGAGCGAATGGGGCCAAGCGGCCGCCACCCATGGGAAAGGCGGCCGCTCCGGCAGCGAAAGGCGGGTTTTATTCCTTGACGGGCAGGCCCGTCGCGCCGGAAATCTCGTCCGCGGCTTGAGTCAGGGCGGCCGATGCCTCGAGATTGCCGGCCATGAACTCGGCGAAGATGGGAATGAAGCTGTTGTCGGCTTCGGCAAAATACTGCGTGCCGCGCCAGGGCTTGATCTTGTCGAGCGTGCCGAGCACCGTCTGCCAGATCGGCTGGTTCCCCCAGAAGGGCTGGGGCTCCTTGACGTAAGGGTCTTGGATCGCTTCCGGCAGGGTCGGCACGAGGCCGCTCGCCTTCAACTGGATGATCTGCCCTTCCGGCGTGCCGACGGCAAAGCGGAGGAACGCGAGCGCGGCTTCCGGATTCTGCGAGGCGGTCGGAATCGCGAGCGCCGAGCCGCCGAGATTGGAGGCGCGCGAGCCGCCCTTCTCGAAGGCCGGCATCAGGGCGATGCCCCATTTGCCGCTTTGCTGAGGCGCTGCGCCGCGCAGCGATCCCTCGTACCAGCCGCCGTAGATGGAGGCCGCGAGCTTGTCGGCGTTGATCGCCTGAAGCGTCTCGCCCCAGTTGGCCTGCAGGAAGAGACCGGCTTTGGCCACCTTGCCGACCCCTTCCAGCGCCTGGACGCAAGCGGGCTGCGAGATGGTGACGTTCTGGGCTTCGGGGTCGAACATCGCGCAGCCCGTCTGGTTGGCGAGCATGCGGAACCAGGTCGTGTCGCCGTTGGTGGACACGAGTTTCGCGCCCTCGTTGGCGGCGACGATCTTCTTGCCGGCTTCCACGAAATCGTCCCAGGTCTCGATCGTCGCGACGTCGACGCCGGCCTTCTCGAACATGTCGCGCCGGTAGAAGAGAACGATCGGGCCGGAATCCCACGGCATGGCGTAGACCTTCTCGCCAACCGTCAGTTCGGCCAGCTTGAAGGCGGGAAACTTGCCCAAAAGCGCGTCGGCATCGGGGCCGAGCATCGCCTTCACGTCGCGGAAGCATTCGGGGAAGCGCGCCCAGAAGACTTCCGATTCCTGGTTTTCCACCGTGTAGATGTCGGGCATGCCGGTGCCGCCCGCCGCGCAGCCGGCGAGGCCCCGGTCGTAGGTCGGCTGGTTGCCGACATCCTCGATCTTGACCGTGACGTCCGGATATTTCTCGTTGAACTTCGGCACCACGGCTTCCAGCGCCTTGGCCGCCACGTCCCAGCTCCAGATCGTGACGGTGCCGGACAGCTTCTGTTCTTGCGCGCGCGCCGCGAGGGGGGCCATCAGCGCGGCCCCCGCCAAAGCCGCGACAACGAGCTTAACCATGCCTGTCATGACGATCCTCCCGATCGATCCGTTCCGGCAAACCCTCGAACCTTCTCCCGTCCGGGGCCGCTTGTCCAAGTGCGATACTAGCGAAGCGGGCTTGCGCGTCGTCGCTAGAAACGAGATAAATGTCGCAGATCCTAAGGTTTGACGCGGGAGAACCGAATGGATGCGGATGTGGCGGCGGTTCCGGCCCACCTGTCGATCGAAAGCTTCCTCGTTCGCGGCAACGACTTCCTGATCGCCGGCTGCGAGGAGGTCTTCGTGATGTCGGCCCCGCACACGCACAGCCAGGTCGAGATGAACTACGTGTTGGAAGGCACCATCGCCTACCGCCACGACGGGCGGCAGACGGTGGTGCGGGCGGGCGATCTCGTTCTCTTTTGGGGCGCGATCCCGCATCAAAGCGTCGAGGTGGCGCCCGGCACCCGCTATGTCTGCATCTACCTGCCGCTGGAGATGTTTCTCGGCGCGCCGGTGGGCGAAGCGCTGCGCTCGGCGGTCTTGGGCGGGGGCATGGTGGTGGCGCAAGAGCCCGGCCGCTTCGAGCCCGAACCCATCCTTCGCATGCGCGCCGAATGGCTGGCGAGCCGCGACATGCGCCTGCGCGATCTCGTCGCCTCGGAGGTCGTCCTGATCCTGCGTCGGCTCGACGTGACGGGCTGGCGCGACCTTCTGGCCGGCCAGCACGAGGAAGGGCGTGCCGTGGTGGGGGCGATGCCGGCGAAGGTGCTGCAGATGACGCGCTTCATCGCCGAGCACGGCCACGAGGCGATCACGGTCGCCGATGTCGCCCGATCGGCGGGGCTTCATCCGAACTACGCCATGACGCGCTTTCGCGCACTTCTCGGCATGACGGTCGCCCATTACATCCTGCGCCACCGCATGATGGCGGCGCAGACGCTGCTTCTATCGACGCGCAAGGATCTGGCGACGATCGCCTTCGAGACGGGTTTCGGCTCGGTGAGCCAGTTCCACCGCTCCTTCCGCAGCCATTTCGGCTCGACGCCGTCGAGCTTCCGGCGGCACATGCGCTATCCGAAGGCGGCTTGAGGCTCGATCAGTGCGCGAGCTTCAGCGTGACCACGCCGCCGAGGATCAAGGCGACGCCGACGAAGCGTGCGACGGATGTCGGGTCGCCGTAAACGGTGACGCCGATAAAGAAGGTGCCGGCCGCGCCGATGCCGGTCCAGATCGCATAAGCCGTGCCGATGGGGATCTGGCGCTGCGCCAGCCAGAGCATGACGCCGCTGACCAGCATGAAGAACACCGCGATGGCGATCCCGCTGAGGCGCGAGGCCGGGTTCTGCGCCATCTTCAGTCCGACGGGCCATCCGATCTCGAAAAGTCCCGCGAGAACGAGATAGAGCCAAGCCATGCCGTCACCTTCTTTGCAAGCTCCGAGGAGGCTTTCCCTCCTGCGGATGCCGGCATATAAATACGATCGTATTTCAAAAAGCAAGGGACAGTGCCCGTGGGACGCCGAAACTCCATCGACCGGAACATGGTGCTGGATGCCGCCGAAGAGATCGTCGCCTCGCGCGGCGCGGGCGCGCTGACGATCGGCACCGTGGCGGAGGCTGCCGGCATCACCAAGGGCGGCGTCCAATCGTGCTTCGGAACGAAGGAAGCGATGATCGCCGCGATGTTCGACCGGTGGATGGCCGAGGACGAGAAGCGCTTCCACGATTTTGCCGGAAAGGACCCGTCGCCGCTCGGCAAGATCAGGGCGCATATCGAAGCGACCCGCAGCTACGACGAGTTCGCGCAGGCGCGGGTGGCAAGCCTCCTCGCCATGCTGCTCCAGCAACCCGACGCCGCCGTCACCGCGCGTCGCTGGTATGAAGGACGCCTCGAAGGCTTGAAGCCCGACAGCGAAGAGGCGCGCCGGGCAAGGCTCGCGTTTCTCGCCAACGAGGGCGCGTTCTATCTGCGCTTTCTAGGGCTTCTCCCGATCGAATCCGACGAATGGCAGTCGATCTTCGCCGATCTCAAAGACCTCACCGATGGCCGGCTTTGACGGGAAAGGCGCTGCCTGCCTCAGGCGCCGATGCGGCCCGGCTGGAGCGGGGAGGCCGAGCTTAGCCCGCAGCTTTCCTCGATATCGTCGCACAGGATTTCCGCGAGGCGGCGAAGGGTCGAGGTCGCGGGGCCGGGCGGAAAGACATGCTGGCCCAGCGCCGACACCGGCGCGAGCAGGCGCAGGCTGTTGGTCAGGAAAAGAGCATCGGCCGCCCGGATATCGTCCGGCGACAAGGAGATTTCGCGGGGGCAAAGACCGATCCGAGGCGCGAGGCGCAGGATCGCGCCCCGCGCGATGCCGGGCAGGACGCCGTCGGACAAGGGCGGCGTCGCGAGACTGTTTCCCGTCAAGGCGAAGAGGTTGCCGGCTCCGCAGCAGGCGACATGGCCGGCGGTGTTCAAAAACAAGGTCTCGTCGCAATCGTGCCGGCGCGCTTCACCGAGCGCCAGAACCGCGTCGAGATAGTTCAGCGCCTTCACTCGCGAGGCGGGGGAGGTCTCGTTGCGGCGGATCGCGGTCGGCCAAAGGCGGATGGGCGCGAAGGCGAGGGCTGGCGAACCGGCCGCGTTTGCGGCCAGGATCGTCGGGCGCGGCTCGGGCGGGGGAAGAAGGCCGCGCGGCCCGCTCCCGCGGGTGACGGTGACGCGCACCGAGCCGGTTCCGGCGTCTTCTGCCGCCATGTCCATGCTGCGCGCGGCAAGGTCCGGGTCGAGGGGAATACCGAGGGTTCGGCAGGCGGCTTGGAGGCGTTCGAGATGGGCTTCCCGCCAGACGACGCGCCCGCCGAGAACGAGGCTCGTATCGAAGAGGCCGTCGCCGAGAAGAAGGCCCCGGTCGGCCGGATCGAAGGGAATGCGCGGGGTCTCACACCGCTCGCCGTCGAGCCAGACGGTCATGGTTTTACCCCGCCGAGGCGGAAGAAATTCGCCAGAAGCGCGTGGCCGTGTTCGGACAGAACGGATTCGGGATGGAACTGCACCCCGAATGTCGGGTGCCGGCGATGGGCGAGCGCCATGATCTCGCCTTCCGCCGAGCGCGCGGTGACGGTCAGATGCTCCTCCATGGCGGGTCCTCCTTCCACGATCAGCGAATGATAGCGCCCGACGCGCATCGGGCTCGGCAGGCCGGCGAAGAGCCCGGCACCGTCATGTCGAAGCACGCTCGCGCGCCCGTGCATCGGCTCGCGGGCGCGCACCGTCCGCCCCCCGAAGACCTCGCCGAGGCATTGATGCCCGAGGCAGATGCCGAGAATGGGTGTGCGGCCGGAAAAGGCGCGGATCGCGGCCAACGACACGCCCGCTTGCCCCGGCGTGGAAGGGCCGGGCGAGATCAGGATCGCGGACGGGGCCATCGCCTCGATCTCCGCGACCGTGATCTCGTCGTTGCGGCGGATGCGGCTTTCGTGCCCGAGCTCTGCGCAATAGCGCAGGATGTTGAAGACGAAGGAATCGTAGTTGTCGATCACGAGAAGGGTCATGGCGCCCCTTCCACGCCGAAGGCCTCGAAGATGCGCCGCGCTTTGAGAAGCGTTTCGGCATATTCGGCCTCGCCGTCCGAGAGAAGGGTGACGCCGCCGCCGGCCTGAAAGACCGCGCGCCCTTCCTCGATCGCGACGGTGCGGATCGCGATGTTGAGGTCCATGTCGCCGTCGAAGCCGAGAAAGCCGATCGCGCCGCAATAAACGCCGCG
Organism: Aureimonas psammosilenae; assembly: GCF_009176975.1. GTDB lineage: Bacteria > Pseudomonadota > Alphaproteobacteria > Rhizobiales > Rhizobiaceae > Plantimonas > Plantimonas psammosilenae. Next base: position 247,177 of record NZ_WEZG01000006.1, on the reverse strand, counting down.
TGCCGTGCCTTCGATCGCGGTGACGATGTCCATGGCCTTCAGCTTCGGCGCGCCGGTGATCGAGCCGCCGGGAAAGGTGGCAGCGAGAAGATCCACCGCGTCGAAGCTGGGCTTCAAACAGCCGGTGACGACGGAGGTGAGGTGATGCAGGGAAGCGTAGGATTCCAGCCCGCACAGCACCGGCACCTCCACCGTGCCCGGCCGGCAGGCGCGCGACAGGTCGTTGCGCAGGAGATCGACGATCATCACGTTCTCCGCCCGGTCCTTTTCCGAGGCGACGAGGGCGGCGGCGCGGCGCGCGTCCTCGGCCGGGTCGGGCGAGCGGGGCGCGGTGCCCTTGATCGGCCGGGTTTCGACCTGCCCGTTGCGGCAGCGCAAAAAGAGTTCGGGCGAGGCGGAGGCGATCGCGAGGTCGTTGAAACGCAGAAAGGCGGCGAAGGGCGCGGGGTTCACCTGCGCCAGCCGCTGGAAGAAGGCGAAGGCGTCGAAGCGGGAGCCGAGCGGGGCTTCGAAGCGCTGCGAGATGTTCGCCTGATAGATGTCGCCGGCGCGGATATGCTCCTTCACGCGCTCCACGGCGGCGGCATAGGCTTCCGCCGTGAAGTTCGATACGAAGGGGCCGGCCGCGCCGGTCTCGGGCGTTTCAGCTCGCGCTCGTTTCGGGGCGCGGAGAAGCGCGAGGGCATGGGCCAGCCGTGCCTCGGCATGGGCATGGCTCGCCTTGCCGTCCACATCCATGCCGGAGGAGAAAAGGCTGCAGCGCCGTTCCTGCGCGTCGAAGGCGAGAACGAGATCGTGGAAGTCGAAGCATATCTCGTCGCCAAAGGCGGGCTGAGCGGGCTCGGCCAGCCGCTCCAGCCGGCGGCCGAAATCATAGGCGACATAGCCGATCGCACCCCCTTCGAAAGGAAAGGCGCTGCGTCGCTCGAAGCGAAAGCGGGCGAGAACGTCGCGCAAGGCGTCCAGGGGCGGTTCGGGCAGGTCTTCGCCGTTCCAGAAGGCGACCCCGTTTCGAACATGGAAGCGCGCGAAGGGCTCGATGCCGATGAATGAATAGCGCCCCAAACCGCCGGAACTCGCGGCGCTGTGGAGAAAGGCGAAGCCCGGCCGCTCGGCGAGATGCGCCGCGATCCTTGCCGGCTCCTCGAAATCGAGCTCGCGCTCCAGCATGCTTGCCGCTCGTTTGTCCGCCATTGGTCTGAAACCCCGGATTGCCATGCCAAGCGGGGGCGCGGCAAGGCGACGTCAGGTCGCCGGCCCGATGGCCTTGCCCCCTTTTCGCGAGGCGAGAATCTGCGCAAGCGTCACCGGGCGGAACGGAAAGGCGTCGACGCCGACATCGAACTGGCGCGGCATGGGCTTCAAGCGCGCATGGGAATGGCCGTGAAGGTTGATCGCGCCCCGGCCCATGCCGTTCCAAGTGCGAAAGGCGTAGTGGCAAAGAACGAGATGGCGCTCGTCCACCTCGATCTCGGCATAGGCTGCGACGCTCTGCCAGCCGGCAGCGCCATGCGTTTCCGCGTCGTCGTTGTTGCCGTGTATCAGGTGCTTCAGCCCATTGAGCCGGGACAGGAGCGCGGCCTTCGCTTCGCTTGTCCCGCGCGCGAAATCGCCGAGATGGAACACCGTATCCCCTGAACCCACGGCCTCGTTCCAGTTGGCGACCAGCGCCGCGTCGTGTTCTTCGAGGTTGGCGAAGGGGCGGCGGTCGAGACGAAGCACGCGCGGGTCGTTGAAATGCGTGTCGGCGGTGAAGAAGATCATGTCGACGAGATAGGGGAGGAGGGCCGAAGCGCCTCGGCGAAGGGACAACAATCGCCATGTCGACCGCGTCGACGTGGTGGATGGGTGGATCACCAAGGATAGATGTCTGGAACGACAGCGCCGAATGGATTCTCGATCCGAGCCTTCGCAAGGCTCGAAGGGGCAAGTTCCTGTAGCCGTCTACGCTATCGTAACGTGGATTTCGTTCGCCGCCTCGCCTGCCCAGGTTGAGATCATTCCAAACTAGGCCAGTTCCCCTTGTCGAAGGGGGAATGCCGATGTTGAATCAACGAACCTCGCTCGCCGTGCGCGGGCCGGGGCAGGCCGTCTGACCTCCCCCGCATGGCGCAGATTTTCCAGCCGGGAGCGACGACCTATGCCCGCATGGCGCTGGTTTCCCTGGCGCTCGGCCCCTTCGCGCTGGTGATCTTCGCCTATCTCCTGATGGGCTCGCCCTACATTACAGGCCAGCACGAAACGGTCGATCAGGTGCCGCCCTTCAGCCACGAGCATCACGTGCGCCAGCTCGGCATCGGCTGCGCCATGTGCCACAGCCAAGTCGAGAAGACGGCCTTCGCGGGGATGCCCGCGACGCAAACCTGCATGAGCTGCCATTCGCAGATCTGGACCAATGCCGCCATGCTGGCGCCGGTGCGCGAAAGCTTAGGGCAAAACAAGCCTTTGAGCTGGCACCGCGTCAACAACCTGCCGGACTACGTTTACTTCAACCATTCGGTCCATGTGAACAACGGCGTCGGCTGCTCCTCCTGCCACGGCGACGTGACCGCCATGCCGCTGATCCGCAAAGCCGCGCCGATGACCATGGGCTGGTGCCTCGACTGCCATAAGGCCCCGGAAAAGCAGCTTCGGCCAGCCGACGCGATCTACGACTTCCATTGGAAGCCGCCCTCCGATCAGGAGGAAAAGGGCCGCGCGCTCGTCGCCACGCACGGCATCGACAAGTCCCGCCTTCTCGACTGTTCGCTGTGCCACCGATGAACGCGCCCTTCTCACCCCTTGCCGATCCGCTCGACACGATGGCCTCGGCCCCCTTGAACCGCCGCGAGGCGCTGCGCCTCCTCGGGGTGGCGCTCGCGGCGGGCGTCGCAGGCTGCAAGCCGGCGGAAGACATCGTGCCGCTCGTCACCAATCCGACCGGCCTGCCCGCCGGCGAGCCCTTGGCCTTCGCCACTTCCCTGCCGCTCGGCGGCTATGGGCGCGGCGCTCTGGGAATTTCCGTGGAAGGGCGGCCGATCAAGGTTTCGGGCAATGCGCTCCATCCCGCGAGCTTAGGGGCGACCGACCTCTTCGCGGAAGCCGAAATCCTTGGGCTCTACGATCCCGACCGCTCGCGAACGTTGCTGAAAGACGGCGCCATCAGCAATTGGGAAGCACTTCTGGCCGAGCTTCGCCCGCGCCGTGCGGCCTTCGCCCGAAACGGCGGCGAAGGCTTGGGCGTCCTCACCGGCCGCATCACCTCGCCGACGCTGCTGCGCCAGATCGCGGAACTCCGTCAGGCCTTCCCGCAGCTTCGCCATTACCGGCACGAGCCGCTCGGTGACGACAATGCGCGGGCGGGTTCGCTTGCCGCCTTTGGTCGGCGTTTGGACGTGCTGCCGCATCTCACCCGCGCCGATGTGGTGCTCTGCCTCGGCGCCGATCCGTTAGGGCCGGGGCCGGCGCAGATCCGCAACGCCAAGGGCTTTTCGGCCCGGCGAAGGGTGCGGGGCGACAACCGCGCCATGCAGCGCCTTTACGTCGTCGAAAGCGCCTCGACGCTGACCGGCCATGCCGCCGACCATCGCTTGGCCCTGTCGCCCGCCCGCCTCCGCGACTTTGCCGCCTCGCTGGCCGCGCGCTTCGGAGCAGGCGAGGGCGAGCGACCGAATGTGGATGCCGGCTTTCTCGGTGCCGTCGAGGCCGATTTGAAGGCGGCGGGACGCCAAGCGCTCGTTCTCGTCGGCGAAGAACAGCCGCCCGAAATCCACGCCCTCGGGTTCTGGCTGAACCATCAACTCGGCAATTTCGGCACGACCCTCGATCTGATCGAGTCGGTCGACCCGGTGGAGGAAGGGCATGGCGCCAGCATCGGCGCACTCGCGGCCGATATCGAGAAGGGCCAAGTCGACACTCTTTTCGTTCTTGACTGCAACCCGGTTTATGACGGCCCCGGCGATCTCGACTTCTCCGGCCTTCTGCGCCGCGTGCCCTTCGCGCTGCATCTTGGGCTCTATCGCGACGAAACGGCCTACTCCTGCCGCTGGCATGTGCCCGAAAGCCATCCCCTCGAAGCCTGGGGCGACATTCGCGCCGTGGACGGGACGGCCGGCATCGTCCAACCGCTGATCCGCCCGCTTTACGCCACCCGCACCGCCTCCGAACTCCTCGCCGCGCTTGGCGGAAACGAGACGCCCGACCCGCGCGCGATCCTGCGCGAGACTTGGGCGCGCGCCCAAGTCTTGGCGCGGGACGACTTCGAGAACTGGTGGCTGCGCACCGTCGAGGCAGGCGTGGTGGAAGGCAGCGCCAGCCCGGCCGTTCCTCCACCCCGCGCACCAAGCGCGCCCGTCATTTCCGCCGGGGAGTCCGGCGAAGGGGTGGCGCTTCTGATCCACGCCGACCCGACGATCTACGACGGGCGTTTCAACAACAATGCCTGGCTGCAGGAATGCCCGAAGCCCGGCACGCATCTCACCTGGGGCAACGCGCTGCGGATCGGCGAGAAGGACGCCGCGCGTCTCGGGATCGCTGCCGGCGACGCCGTGCGGATCGAACATCAGGGTCGCCATCTCGAAGCGCCCGTTCTTCTGGATAAAGGCATGGCGGAAGGCGCGGTCGCTTTATCGCTCGGCTATGGGCGCGAGAAGACCGGGGCGATCGGCATCGGGCTCGGGTCCAACGCCTATGCGCTGCGCCGCGCCGATGCGCTCTGGGTGCTTTCCGGCGTTTCCTTGTCGCGCGTCGGTACCAGCGAGCCCCTGCCGCTGACGCAGTTCCATCTGACCGAGGAAGGCCGCGACCTCGCGCCCGAAATGACGCTCGCCGATCTGGCGGGCGGCAAGCGCCTTCGCCCGTCCGACGATCCGCCCCCGAGCTTCTACGGCGGGCAGGTCTACGAGAAGACCGACCCCGGCGAAACCGGCCGCCATGCCTGGGCCATGGTGATCGACACGGGCGCCTGCATCGGCTGCAATGCCTGCGTGATCGCCTGCCAGTCGGAAAACAACGTGCCCGTGGTCGGGCCGGACGAAATCCGCGCCAACCGCTCCATGCACTGGCTGCGGATCGATTCCTACGAGAAGCCGGAGGATGAAAACCGCACCGTCTTCCAGCCCGTCCCCTGCATGCATTGCGAGAAAGCCCCTTGCGAGCCGGTCTGCCCGGTCGGCGCTTCCGTCCACGACCACGAGGGCCTGAACGTCCAGGTCTACAACCGGTGCATCGGCACGCGGTTCTGCCAGGCGAACTGCCCCTACAAGGTGCGCCGCTTCAACTTTTTCGGCTATGCGGCCGGCCAGGAATACGCCAATCTGGGCGCCGAGCCGCTGCAGGCGCGCTTCAACCCGGACGTGACGGTGCGCGGGCGCGGCGTCATGGAAAAATGCACCTATTGCGTCCAGCGCATCGCGGGCGCGCGCCAGAAGGCGGAAGGCCAGGGGCGGCCGATGGCCGATGGCGAAGTGGTGACGGCCTGCGCCGCCGCCTGCCCGACGGAAGCGATCCGCTTCGGCGATCTGGCGGTGGAGGGCTCCGGGGTGCGCACCTTGCGCGGTGAGCCGCAGCACTACGCGCTTCTGGAGGAAGTCGGCACGCGCCCCCGCACGACCTATCTCGCGAAAGTCCGCAACACCAACCCGGCACTGGAGGGGGAGGGCGAGCTTTGAGCGACGCGGTTCTCCGGTCCCCGGACCGCTCCTATGCGGGCTTGACGCGCACCGTCGCCGACCCGGTTCTGGAACGCGCGCTGCCGCGCGGCTGGTGGTGGGCCTTCCTGATCGGCCTCGCTCTCACCGCCGTCATGGTCGGCACGATGACGTGGCTCTTTCTCCAGGGCATCGGCATCTTCGGCAACAATACCAGCGTCGTCTGGGGTTATCCGATCGCGAACTACGTCTGGTGGATCGGCATCGGCAATGCGGGAACGCTGATCTCCTGCATGTTGCTGCTGACGCGCCAGAAATGGCGGTCTTCCGTGAACCGCTTCGCCGAGGCGATGACGCTGTTTGCCGCCGCCATCGCGGGCCTTTTCCCGATCCTCCATCTCGGGCGACCCTTCTACGCTTACTGGCTGATGCCCTATCCCAACACGATGGGCGCGTGGCCGCAGTGGAAGAGCCCGCTCGTCTGGGACTTCTTCGCGATCCTGTCCTACCTGATCTTCTCGATCCTCTTCTGGTACACGGGCGCGATTCCGGATTTCGCGACGCTGCGCGACCGCGCGAAGACGAGGGGCGCGCAGGTCGCCTACGGTATTCTGGCGCTCGGCTGGCGGGGCTCGGCCCGCCATTGGGCAGCTTACGAGAAATTCTATCACACCATGGGTGCGCTTGGGCTTCCGCTCGTCGTGTCCGTTCACAGCGTCGTCGGCATGGATTTCGCCGCCGGCCCGATGCCGGGTTGGGCGGAGACGATCTTTCCGCCTTATTTCGTCGTCGGCGCGATGTTCTCGGGCTTCGCCATGGTGGTGCTCCTCGCCGTCGCGGTGCGCGGCTTCCTGCGCGATACCGGCCTCGTGACGATGACCCATTTCGACGCCATGGCGAAGATCATTCTCGCCGGCTCGGTGGTCATGACGCTGTCCTACGCGACGGAGGCCTATCAGGCCTGGGTGGCCGGCGACGAGGCGGATCGCACCGTCGCCGCTTTCGAGTTCACAGGGGCCTATGCCGCCTTCTACTGGGCGCAGATCGCCTGCAACTGCCTGATCCCGCAAGCCTTCTGGTGGCCTTGGGCGCGGCGCAGTATCCCCATGCTCGTGTTCGTCGCGCTCGCCATCAATGTCGGCATGTATCTCGAGCGCATCCTTCTCATCATCAACACCCTGTCGCGCTCGCACCTGCCGTCGCAGTGGAAGCTTTACGCCCCGACCGTCTGGGACTGGTTGCTTCTGTCCGGCTCGCTCGGCTTCTTCGTGTTCCTGTTCTGCCTGTTTCTGCGCTTCGTGCCGGCCGTTTCCATGCACGAGGTGCGCCAACTCGTGCCCGGCGGGGAGGGGCGATGACGAACCGCCTCCTCGCCGAGTTTTCCAATGCCGACCGCCTGCTTCTGGCCGCGCGGCAGACGCGGCAGGCAACGGCTTTCCGCGTTCTCGACGCCTATACGCCTTTTTCGGTGGAAGGCTTGGCCAAAGAGCTCGACCAGCCGCCGCGCCCGAGCGTGAAGACGGCCATGCTGATCGGCGGTGTTGTGGGCGGGCTTCTCGGGCTCGCGCTGCAATGGGTGTCGGTGACTGAAGTTTTGCCTATTCAGGCCGGCGGGCGGGCGCTGGCGAGCTGGCCGGACTTCTTCTTCGCCGTGTTCGAGCTGACGGTGCTGGGCGCGGCGCTCGCCGGCTTCGTGTCGCTTCTCGTGTCCTGCGGGCTGCCGCGCCTCCACCACCCGCTTTTCGCGGTGGAAGGCTTCGAGCGCGCCAGCCAGGATCGCTTCTTTCTCGAGGTCGAAGCCACCGAAACCGCTGCGGCGCGCGCCTATCTCAAGGGCCTCGGTGCCTTGCGGGTCGAGGAGGTGCCGGCATGAGGCGGGCCCTCCTTTTTGTTCTCTGCCTTGCCGGCTGCTCGGGCCAGGAAATGGCGGACCAGCCGTCCTTGAAGACCTATGAGGCGAGCGATCTTTGGGGCACGACGAGCTCCACCCGGTCGCTTCCCGAGGGCGTTGTTTCACGTGGAACAGCGGCGCGCATGGCGGCGATCGCGAACCCGCCGCCGATGACTGCGAAGCTCATGGACCGGGGCCGGCGCCTTTTCGGCGAAGTCTGCGCGCCGTGCCACGGCCTTGCCGGCGATGGCGACGGCATCGTCGTCCAGCGCGGCTTCTCGCCCCCGCCGTCCTATCATTCAGAGCGGCTTCTCGCCGCCGACGCCCGCCATTTCGTCGATGTGATCGGCAATGGCTATGGCGCGATGTATCCGTATGGCGACCGTGTTCAGCCGGAAGACCGCTGGGCCATCGCCGCCTATATCCGCGCGCTGCAACTCTCGCGCACCGCGACGCTTGCCCAAGCGCCCGAAGCGGCGGCGAGGCTGCGATGAGCGCCGTGTTTTCCTGCCTCGCCCGGCTCGACCGCCGTTATCTCGGCCTGATCGCCGCCGGCCTCGTGCTGGCGCTGGCGATCTTGGATCAAGCCGCCGTCATCCGCGGTTTGTTTGCCGGCTTCCTGGTGCTTCTCGCCGTTCCCACCGGCGCGACATTGCTTCTTTTGATCCACCGCCTGACGGGAGGCGAATGGGGCAAGGCTGCGCGCCCGGCGCTTGGGGGAGCAGCCCTTCTTCTGCCCGCCGTGTCGCTCCTGGCCCTGCCGGCGCTGCTTCTGCCGGGCGACGTTTTCCGCTGGATCGCCGATCCGTCGACGATCCGGCACGAGGATGTCGCGCACTGGTATCTGAACGCCCCCGGCCTCGTTCTGCGCTCGGCTCTGACGCTCGGGCTCTGGAACGTCCTGGCGCTTCTGGCGGCTCTCGCGCCCCATCGCCTGAGCAAGGCGCTGGCGGGCCTCGGCCTCTTGTTGTTCGGGCTGACGGTCAGCACCGCCGCCATGGACTGGGTGCTGCTTCTCGATCCGCGCTTCAAGTCCACCGCCTTTGCCATGAGCTGGTCGCTCGCCTTTCTCCTTGCGGGCGCGGGATGGGTGGCGGCATCGGGCGTCGGTGGAAAGGCGACGGGCGACATCGCCAAGCTTCTCGTCACCTTCGCCCTCGGCCTGCTTTACCTCGACCTCATGCAGTTCCTCGTCGCCTATGACGGCAACCTGCCCGATCAGGCCGCGTGGTACCTGCGCCGCGCAACGCCGTTTGGAGTGACGGCGATCGGCCTCGTGTTCGTGTCGGCCGCGCTTTTGCCCTTCGTGGCCTCGCTGAAAGGCGATTGGCGAAACAGCGCCCGCATTCAGCGCATCGTGGGGATCAGCGCGATCCTCGGCACGGCGCTCCGCACCCTTTGGTGGACCGCGCCGGAATGGCAGCCCGGCCCCGTCTTCTGGGCGAGCGTCCTCCTGTCGGGCGTCGTCGCGCTCGGGTTGGCGCAAGCTCTTGGTCGAGCGCGCATCAGGGGAGGGCGTCTCCATGCCGTCTGAACCGACCCCTCCCAGCCGTGCGCGCGGGTTCTTTGCCGGCCTCGGCCAATCGCTTGCCCATGCCGGCCGCACCCTTGTCGAGCGCCTCATACCCCGGCGCGGCCAGCCGGAATCGCCGGATGTGGCGACGGGCCACGTTCTTCTTCTTCTCGCAGGATGGGCGGGGTTCATGGCGCTCTCGCTCGCCGGCTTCGGCTGGTACACCGCCGCGCGCGTCAAGCTTTCCTCGCCCTCGCAGGACGTCCATGTGCTGCCCGCTCCGCGGCTTCAGGTCGACCCCGCCGCCGACTACGACCGGCTGACCGACATGCAGGCGAAACGCCTGTCGAGCTATGCCTGGGCCGATCGAACGCAGGGCCGGGTGCAGATCCCGGTGGAGCGCGCGATGGAAATCCTCGTCGGGCAAGGGGCGGGCGCCTTCGCGCCGCTGGCCGCTGCGGCTCCCGACGATGCGCGAAGCCGCGCCGTCAGGGCTGCGACCGGGCTCAAGGAGGGCGTGCGATGATGCGCTCTGGGCTTCTCGCCTTGGCCCTTCTCGTCGCCTCGCCGGCCATCGCCGCGCTCGGGCCCGGCACCTTGAACGCCGTGTCGCTCGAACCCGCGCCCGGCGCGCGGCTGTCACTCGACGCGAGGCTGTCCGAGAACGGCCGAAACACGACGCTTGGGTCCCTTCTTCGCCAGTACCCCGCCTCGCTGCTCGTTTTCGCCGACTACACCTGCAAGAGCGTCTGCGGGGCCGAACTGTCCATCGCCGCCGCCTCGCTCGCCTCACCGGAACTCGCCGACGTGAATGCCGGCCTTCTCGTGGTCGGGCTCGATCCGAAGGATGACGCCGGGGACGCTGCCCGAATGCGTGGGGAAACATTGGGCGGGACCTCGCCGGACCTCCAGGCGAAAGCGCATTTCCTCCAGTCGGACGCCGCGACGATCGCGCAACTGACGAGCGAAGCGGGCTACGGTTATCGGTACGATGCGGCGGAAGATCAGTTCGCCCATCCCGCCGCGCTTCTGGTTCTGCGATCCGACGGGCAGGTGGGCCGCGCGCTCGCCGGCCTTTCCCTGATGCCGGAGACGCTGCGCAGGGCGCTCGTGGAAACCGGCGACGGGCGCATCGGCACGCTTCTCGAACGCGTGGCCTTGCGCTGCTACGCCTTCGATCCGGCGACCGGCCTCTACACCGCCGACATCAAGGCGATCCTGCGCATCGCGGCGCTTGGCACCGTTTTGGCACTTGCCGGTCTCGTGCTTCTCCTCCTCCGCCGTCGGCCGCATGCGGGAGCCGCGCGATGAACGGCGAGTCGATCTTCTGGCTTCCCGCCGCGAGCGTTCAGGGCCGCGCCACGGACACGCTGTTCTTCGCGCTTCTGGCCCTATCGGCCTTCATCTTTTTCACCGTTCTTGTCCTCATCGTCACCTTCGCCGTGCGCTACCGCCATGGCTCCGGCGCGCCGCGCGGCGAGATGCCGGCCTTCGCCCGTCGCGAATTCGAGATTGGCTGGACGGCGGCGACCTTCTTTCTCTTCATCTTCCTGTTCTGGTGGGCGACGACGTCGCAGTTCGCCACCTACGACGCGCCGGCTGACGCGATGGAGGTACACGTCACCGCCAAGCAATGGATGTTCAAGACGCAAAGCCCTTCCGGCCCGCGCGAGATCAACGCGCTCCATGTTCCCGTCGACACGCCGGTGCGCCTCGTGATGACCTCGGAGGACGTGATCCATTCCTTCTGGGTGCCGGCCTTCCGCTTCAAGCGCGACATCATCCCCGGCCGCCTCACGCAGGACTGGTTCCAGGCGGATAAGGTCGGCAGCTATCACCTCTTCTGCGCCGAACTCTGCGGCACCGACCATTCGCAGATGATCGGGCAGGTCGTGGTGATGACGAAACCCGACTATGCCGACTGGATCGCGCGCCAGCCCCAAGGCGACGATCTGGCGACGGAAGGCGGCAAACTCTTCGTCCAGCTCGGCTGCGCCGGCTGCCACGGGGGCCGCGCCGCCGTGCGCGCCCCGAATCTCGCCGGCATCTTCAACCGCGAGATCCCACTCGCCGATGGCAACCATGTTCTCGCCGACGAGCGCTACATCCGCGACTCGATCCTCCAGCCCCGCCGCGAGGTGGCCGCCGGCTTCGAGCCGGTCATGCCGAGCTTTGCGGGCGTCGTTTCCGAAGACGAGCTGACCAGCCTCGTCGCTTATATCCGATCGCTCCGGGTCTCGGGCACCACAGGGGAGGCCGTGCGATGAGCGAGGCGATATTCGAGCCCGCCCGCCGGCAGGCGCCGCTCGGGGATACGAGCGAAGGCAGCTACCTGTCGGCCGGGCGGAGCCTCCGATCCTGGCTTCTCACCACCGACCACAAGCGCATCGCACTCCTTTACTTCGGCTCCATCACCTTTTTCTTCTTCGTCGGCGGCATCGCCGCGACGCTGATCCGGCTGGAACTGATCTCGCCGGAAGGCCGCTTCTTTTCCAACGACGCCTATAACCGCCTGTTCACGCTACACGGCGTGGTGATGGTGTGGTTCTTTCTCGTGCCTTCCATCCCGACGACCTTCGGCAACTTCCTCCTGCCCCTGATGATCGGGGCGAAGGACATGGCCTTCCCGAAGCTCAACCTCCTGTCGTGGTATCTCAACATGATCGGCGGGGTCTTCGTGATCGCCTGCCTGATCTTGGGGGGCGTCGACACGGGCTGGACCTTCTACGCGCCCTTCTCCTCGCTCTTCTCCAACGGCTATGTGGTCCTGGCGGCGGTCGCCGTCTTCGTGTCCGGCTTCTCGACCATCGCGACGGGCGTCAACTTCATCGTCACGATCCACGTTCTTCGCGCGCCCGGCATGACCTGGATGCGCCTGCCGCTCTTCGTTTGGACGATGTACGCGACCGCGCTCGTGATCGTGCTCGCGACCCCGGTTCTCGCCGTCTCGCTCCTTCTCATCATGGCCGAGCGCCTGTTCGGGCTGCCGATCTTCGATCCGGCCAATGGCGGCGATCCGGTGCTCTTCCAGCACCTCTTCTGGTTCTACAGCCACCCGGCCGTTTATATCATGGTGCTGCCGAGCTTCGGGGTGATCTCGGAACTCATCGCTTGCTTCGCGCGCCGCCGCGTCTTCGGCTACACGGCGATGATCTACGCCATCATGGCCATCGCTATCATCGGCTTCTTCGTCTGGGGCCATCATATGTTCGTGGCGGGCATGTCGCCCTTCGCCGCGATCATGTTCTCGTTCCTGTCCTTCGTGGTGGCCGTCCCTTCCGCCATTAAGACCTTCAACTGGACCTTCACCCTTTATCGCGGCCAGATCTATTTCGAAGCGCCGATGCTCTACGCCCTCGGCTTCATCGGGTTGTTCGTGATCGGGGGATTGAGCGGCCTCTTCACCGCCTCGCTGCCCGTGGATATCCACGTCACCGACAGTTACTTCGTGGTGGCCCATTTCCACTACATCATGGTGGGCGGCGCGGTGTCGGCCTTCTTCGGGGCGCTGCATTTCTGGTGGCCGAAGATCACCGGCCGCATGGCGCCGGACGGATGGGCGCGCTTTGCCGCTATCCTCATGTATTTCGGCTTCAACTTCACCTTCTTCCCGCAGTTCCTGATGGGCTATCTGGGGATGAACCGGCGCTATCATCACTACGCGCCGGAATTCCAGATCTACCACGTCACCTCCTCGGCGGGGGCGGCGGTGCTGGCGGCGGCCTATGCGCTGCCGATCTTCTATCTCACCTGGTCGCTGCGCTACGGCAAACGCGCCGAGCCGAACCCCTGGGGCGCGACGGGCCTCGAATGGCAGACGACCTCGCCGCCACCAAAGGACAATTTCACGAGGATTCCCGTCGTCACGCAGGAGCCCTACCGCTACCATCCCGAAAAGGAAGCCCCCGGCCACGAGGGCACTGAGCGCCGCCAGCCCCATGATCCGCAGGGGACGGTGGCATGAGCGCCGAGGCCGGTCTCAACGAGCCCTTCGAGGATATCGAGCGCCAGCGCTTGTCGGCGGCGTTCGGCATGTGGGTGTTTCTGGCGAGCGAGGTCCTGTTCTTCGGCAGCCTTTTCGCCGCCTTCACGATCTATCGCCACCTTCACCCGGACGAGATGCTCCAGGCCGCGCGCGAAACCAATGTCGTCTTCGGCAGCGTCAATACCGCGATCCTTCTCGTTTCCTCCGTCACGATGGCGGTGGCCGACAAGGCGGCGGAGAAGGGGCTGAAGCGTCAAACCGTCTCTTGCCTCGTCATGACCGCCCTTCTCGGCCTCGCCTTTCTCGTGGTGAAGGGCTTCGAGTATAAGGAAGACATCGAAAAGAACCTTCTGCCCGGCGCCGATTTCCGTCTGGGCCAAGGCCCGGCCGAGATCTTCTACGGCTTCTACTGGACGATGACGGGCGTCCACGCGGTGCATCTGACTATCGGCATCGTGACGGTGCTGCTCGTCGCCTGGCGCGTCCGGCGCGGGAGCCTCGCGTTCAAGGACAGCGCCACGCTTCCCGTTCTCGGCCTTTACTGGCACCTCGTGGATATCGTCTGGATCTTCCTTTACCCGCTGCTTTATCTCGGCGGTCGGGCGGGGCCGGCATGAGCGGGCGGGCGGAAGAAGGGGGCTTGGCGCTTTGGCGCCGCAGCGTCCTGATCGGCGCAATGCTGATCCTTCTCCTCGGCCTCACCCTCGTTCTCGCCTATGTGCCGATGGGCGCGTGGAACGGGCCGGTTTCCTACGGCATCGCGCTCGCCAAGGCGCTTCTCGTGGGTTTGATCTTCATGAAGCTGAAGAACTCGCCCGCGATCCTGTCGCTCGCAGCCCTCGCCGGCCTGTTCTGGCTGGCGGCGCTCTTCACCATGACCTTCACCGATTATCCGTTTCGGCAGGCCGGCGAGCGACCGAGGACATTTCCGGAAGCCGCCCCCGCCGATGCCCCGCCGACGGTGGGCAGCGGTTTGCCGCCGCGTTGAGGGCGCAGGTGACGCCGTCTTGAGACCGCGCCGCTTTTCTGGAACGCCAAGAGCCGGCCGGGACTCTCGCCTGGCACTCTAAGGCCGCTTCTTCCCCCGAAGGTGCTTCGGCGTGATGAGGCGGTTCTTGACCCGCCGGACGGCGAGATACGCGTCCCCCGCCATGCCGATCATGCCGGTGGGCTGCACGATCGCGGTGTCCATTCTCGTATAATGGCTTTTGAAGAAGACCCGATGATCCAGCGTTCCGAACGCATTGTATCGAAGGCCGATATCGTCGTGGGTGTTTATCTGGACATGCCGATGCATCGTCTTGATGGGCTCGATCGCTTTCGTATAGGCGATCGGCCCGGTGACGCGCAGCACGCCCGTGCGGCCGACGCCGCCCTTCCAGGCGCGATAGTTCAGGACGTTCCGGGTCACCGTGTCGATCACCGCGGCCAGATAGGGGTGCCGGGGCTCGCAAATGATGAACCATTGCTGCAACTCCCCACCCGGAAAAGCGGCGAGTTCCGGATGCATTCCCGAGCCTTCGAACTCCTCGCCCGGCTTGTTGCGCCATCGGCTGAGGACAAAGGACTCGTCCAGGGTCAGGACGTCGCCCAACGGCCTCGTCGCCATGCTTTTGATGTCGAGATAAACGCCGCCCCGCTCGTACATGAGGAGATATCGAAAGAAGTCGGCACGCGCGGCGCCATAGGCCGGGTCTATCTTGAGATAAACATCGAGCGTGTCGTTGCCATAAACGCTTCCGATGAAATCCAGAATATCCTGATCATCGTATAGCTGGTAGGACCACCCCGGATTTCTTTCCTGAAGCTGCGATGGATTATCGCTGAGATGGGGCGGTAGTTGCTTGGTGGGGAAGGTTTGATGGATGCTTTTCGGTATCTGCAGCACTGAAATATTCCATCAGCCTTGCGGCTTCTTTCCGACACTTGGACTTCGAACGATGCCTGCGATTTCGCGGCGATTATTCCCGCGCTGGCTAATAATGTAAAGATTGAGAGCGATTATTCGCCGGCGCATCGCAAGCCGCGCGTTCCTTCCGGCGGGTCGGCTCGCAGCCCGGAGCCGTCGCTTTTCCCCGCCTTTCATCCGGTTTCGCTCCTTCGCGACTCAGTCGCCCTTTTCATTGGCGATGGCTTCCTCGGCGGCTTCGCGAACGTTCGGGGGCAGGGGTTTGGGCGTCAGGTCGAGGCCTTCCGACAATTGCTCCACGATGTGACCGAGCGCCGTGACGCGCGAATATTTCTTGCTGTTGGAGGCGACGACGTTCCAGGGCGCGGCTTTGGTCGAGGTCTTGTCGATCATCTCCTCTGCCGCTTCCACATAGGCGTCCCACTTGCCGCGATTGCGGAAGTCGTCCACCGACAGCTTCCAGCGCTTCAGGGGATCGTCCATGCGCTTCACGAAGCGCTGCAACTGTTCTTCCCGGTCGATGGCGAGGAAGATCTTCACCACCCGCGTGCCCGAATCCACCAGAAGGCGCTCGAACTCCTCGATCTCGCGATAGCTACGCTTCCAGTCGGCCGGCGGGGCGAAGCCTTCGACGCGCTCCACAAGGACGCGGCCGTACCAGGACCGGTCGAAAACGGCGATCTCGCCCTTGGCCGGCAGGCGCTGCCAGAAGCGCGACAGGTAATGGCGCTTCAGCTCCTCCGGCGTCGGCGCGGCGATCGGCCAGACCTTGAAGCCGCGCGGATCGAGGACGTTGGAGATGCGGCGGATGGCGCCGCCCTTGCCGGCCGCGTCCCAGCCCTCGAAGACGATCACGGCCGAATGGTCGGAGCCGAGATAGGCCTGTTCGATCTCCACGAGCTTATGCTGGAGCTCGGCGAGGCTCGTGTCGTAGTCCTCGTCCTTGGGCAGTTTCCGATCCATGTCGCAATCGGCGAAGGAAAACCCCTTCGTTTTGCCGTGCTTGCTCATCACCCGCCACTCCACGCCTTCCAGTCTTGAGCGCTATCTGCATCAGGAAGGGCGCATGAGAAGTGTTCAGAGGCCGTTCAGAATGGGCGCGCTATCTCATGGATCATCGGGCAGGGAACGTTTCGGCTTGGGCCCTGCCGACCAAACGGAGACAAGATCGGGCATGGTCCGCCGCATCCTGAAATCACTGGCGCTCGGCCTCGGCCTCGCGCTGACGGCCGGGGCGGCATCCGCCGCGACCAGCGCCGTCGTCACCAACGATCTCAACATCCGCACCGGCCCTGCCGCCAACTATCAGCGCTACGGCACGATTCCGGCCGGCGACGAAGTGCGCGTCTATGGCTGCCTTCGCGGCTACAACTGGTGCGATGTCGGCTGGAACGGCGAGCGCGGCTGGGTGCACGGCGCTTATCTCGCCTATCTCGGCCGGCAATATTACCGCCAGACCATTCCGAGAGTCGCGGTGCGCGTCGGCGTGCCGGTCTACGGCTTCGACCCCTACGACTACCATCGCCGTTATTACACCGGTCGTTCCTGGTATCGCGACCGGTATCTCGACCGGGGCGGCTATGATCGCGACCGCTACGAGCGCCGCGATTTCGGGCGCGACGCCGATCGCCTTCGCCGCGAGCGCGACCGGCGCGAGGCCTTCCGCGACGGCCCGCCGCCCCCGCCGCCGGTGGTCTACGACGATGACGGCCGTGGGCCGCCGCCGCCCTATGGCGGACCGGGACGCTACGAGCGTGACGGCGACCGCTACGACAACGACCGCTTCGATCCGCGCCGGCGCTATCTCGACGAATGAGTTTCGATGGCCGGTCGGGCGTCAGCGCCCGGCCGGCTGCTGCGCATACCAGAGCGAAACCGCCTCGATCTGCTGGTCCGTCAGGTGGATGGCGATGTCGTCCATGAGATCGGCGGCCTTTGTCCCGCCGCGATGGCCTTCCTTCCACAAAACGAGATGGGTGGAGATGTACCAGGCCGGCTGTCCCGATAGGTAGGGATAAAGCGGGTTCCTCGCGCGCCCCGTTCCGCCATGGCAGCTTTCGCAGGCCGGCACCTTCTGCGGGGCCAAGCCTCGGGTCGCGACCATTTCCCCGAGTTCCAGAAGCCCGTCTCGGGTCCGCGGGGCGCCATGTCCGGCGGCCGGGTCCACGATCGCGTCGATGGCTTGGCGCGAGGCCGCGCTCGCCTCGGCATCGATCAGCCGGTTTTGCGGCACCGGCCCGGAAGCGGTGGATTTCGTCGGCGTTTCCGGCAATCCCGGCGAGGTGCCGGGCGTGTCGCCGCCCACCGGTCCGCCGGGCGGCTGGCCCGCGAAATGGCTGGCGAGGCGCGCGAGCACCTCGTCGGGATAGCGCGTCGCCGCCGGCTGCATGTAGCCGCTTTCCCGCCGTCCCGAGGCATAGGCGCGAAGCGTTTCGAGAAGATAGGCCTCCGGCTGTCCGGCAATGCTCGGGAAAGCGCCGCGCGTCGAGCCGTTCCCGAACTCCGTCACGCGCCCGCGCCCGTCCTCGCCATGGCAGCGCGCGCAGTCGGCGAGCGCGATCTCGTCCATCGCCGTCAAATCCACGCTCGCCTGCCCCACCGGCGCCGGTCGGCCATCCGCGCCGCCGAGCGCCAGCTCGCGATAGGTTTCCGGCGTCATGTCGGGCAGGGCGCGCAGAAAGGCCACCATCGCCCAGACCTCGTCGGGCCGCTCCTGCGTCGCCCAGGAAGGCATGCCGGAATATTTGATGCCATGCTGGCCGATCCAGAAAAGCTCGCGGTCCTTCCATTCGCCGCCCTGGGTTTCCAGGCGCGGCGGCGTCGGTGTCATGGACTTGTATTCGGCCGTCTGGTTCACGCCCGGCGCGCCGTGGCAGGTGGCGCAGCCGGTGGCGAAATGGCCGGCGGCCTTCTGGATCAGGACCGGGTCGCTGAGGTCGATATCGGCCGGCACGGCAATCGTCAGCGACTGCGTGTCGACGGCGTTCTTGAGCGTCCAGTGGAGAAACCATTCGACCGGCGCCAAATGGCCCGTATTGGCGGCGACCGACACGAGCCCCGACCAGCCGACCGCCAGCGCCCCGACGACACCCAAGGCACCGGCGGCGGCGATCTTCTTCCACGTGACGACGATGGGAATCCTCATGACCGCGCCTCCGTCCATCGATCCCTGACGACATCGGCGACGAGAACGAGGCCGCCGAGAAGATAGGCGAGCCCCCCGACGCTCAGCATGATCGCGCCGCCCGCCGCCTGATCTTCGAGCGGTGTCACGGCCACCAGCGGCGAGCAGAGATCGGCGCAGGCGTAAAGCGGGCGCGGCGCGAACAGGAGAAGCGCGCCGAGCAGCGTCATGTGCATGGAGGTGAGAAGCAGCGCGCCGGCTCCGCTCAGCTTTTCGGCCAGATTCTCGCCCTTTGCGCCCCCGAGCGCGGCGACCCAGACGAAAAGTCCGGCCAGCAGAAACGAGCCTTGTTCGGCGAGCGTCACCAGCGGATGAACGCGCGCCGCGTCGTGAAGCGCCGGCGCATGCCAGCCCCAGACCACGACGAGTTCGAAGAAGGCGGCAAGCACCGCGATGCCCACCGGCATGGCGGGCAGGCGGCCGAGCCTCGAAACCCCCAGCGCCAGAAGCGGCGCGGCCACGGCCACGATTCCCATATGCATCACCATATGCGCCGAGAACGAGCCGCGCGCGCGGCTTGGCAGAGGCCCGAGCCATAGAACCGCCAGAAGACCGAGGCCGAGCGCCAGCGGCCAAAGATGGGCAAGGGTGGGTGCCTCGATCCGCGTCATCGGCAATCCGCGATCAAGAACACCGGCAGCGCCACGAAGGCGACGCCGATAAAGGACAGGCCGGCCAGAAGCACGGAGGAAAATTCCATGAAGCGCTCGCGCTCTTCCTCCGTGTCTTCGGTGTGCGGTGGATCGCCGCCGTTGAAGCGCCATTCGCGATAGGTGCGAATGCCGATGAGGCCGATCGCGAGAAGGGCGAGAAGCGTGGCGATGCCGACCGCGACACGCACCTCGCCAATGGTCTGAAAGATCGCCTCGTTCGGCGCGCAGACGGACGCCGCGAAGACGTAGGAGAACAGGAAATGCAGCGCCCAGATGGTGGGCGTCGCAATCAGTGTCCAGAGCGTGTCGCGGGTCTGGCTCTTGGGGTTGAAACGGAACATCCTCGCCTCACACCGCCAGCGGGAACCAGGCGATCGTCGCGATCGTGACAAACGCCGTGAGCCCCATGAAGTGCCAGTAGAGCGCGACGTTAGACATATCGAGATCGTATCCTGGCGTCAGGCGCCCCGCCAAGGACCGCGCGAGGCAGTAGAACAGCATCAAGGCCCCGACCGCGGCATGCGCGACGGTCCAGATCACCAGCGTCCAGACGATGGCCGGATAAACATGGGAGGCGGGCTCGAGCCCCGTCGTATAGGGCGCGTAGGTCAGCGCCGCGCTGGCGGCGAGCGCGGCGAGGCCGCCGAGGCCCATGAGGCCCCTCGCCAAGCCGATCGACCCTTTTCGGTTCACCACCAGCGCCAGCCGTGCTGCGCCCCAGGCGAGGGCGAAAAGCACGAAGGAAACGTTCGGCCAAAGAAGGCCGGGGCCCGCGACGCCGGGGGGCGGGAAGTTCGTGTGGATGGTGAAGAAGAAGTAATAGCCGAAGACGAGGCCGAAAAAGGCCGTGGCGTCGCCCGTCATGGTGATGAACATCGCCCACCAACCGGACGAGGCCGGGCCGGAGCGGTAAAGCGGCAGGGAGAGGCCGAGGCCGACGTTCTTCTCGGTCTTTTCCGGGATGACGCTCGTGCCCCGCCACGTCCAGACGAGGATCGACACGGTGGCGAGCACCATCATCACGACGGTTTCCAGCCACATGTGGAAGGTCGCCAGAATGAACACGGCGCCGAGCGCGACGGCAGCCGCCATCGGCATGAAGCTCGGCCCCGGCACGCGCAAGACCTGTTCGGGCCGCCCGTCCAGAACCGAGGTGATCATGCATTCGCGAAGGCCTTCCTCGGCATCCGGCATGTAGAAGCGCCCTTCGTCGAACTTCTTCACGAAGTCCTTCTGGTCCCAGAGCGGGTAGCGCGAGGTGACGTGGGGCACGGTGCGAACGCCCCAGCTCTTGCCCGGCATCTCGGCCAGCCATTCCAGCGTGCCGGCATTCCAGGGATTGCGCTTTGCGTAGGGCTGCTTCTCGCGCGGGCGAAGGACGTCGAAGACGGTGACGAGGAAGCCGGCTGCGAAGACGAAGGCGCCGACCGTGGAGATCATGTTGGCGACCCCGAGGCCGAGCGCTTCCGGGTAGGTCCAGACGCGGCGCGGCATGCCGGCGAGGCCCGACCAGTGCATGGGGAAGAAGGCAACGTTGAAGCCGACGAACATCAGCCAGAAGGCCCATTTGCCGAGCTTCTCGGACAGCATCTTTCCCGAGACGATCGGGTAGTAGTAGTGGACCCCCGCGAGCAGCGGAAAGAGCATGCCGCCGAGCAGCACGTAATGAAGATGGGCGACGATGAAATAGGTGTCGTGGGCCTGCCAGTCGAAGGGTGCGACGGCGACCATCACGCCGGTCAAGCCGCCGAGAACGAAGATGGCGAGCGAGCCCGACACGAAGAGCATCGGCACGGAATAGATGACGCGGCCTGTCATCAGGGTCGCCAGGAACACGAAGATCTGGACGCCGGTCGGGATCGCTACGGCTTCGGACGCCGCCGAGAAGAAGGCGAGCGAGATCGCCGGCAGGCCGGTGGCGAACATATGGTGCGCCCAAAGGCCGAAGGAGATGAAGCCCGTGCCCACCGCCGCCAGCACGATCCAGGAATAGCCGAGAAGGGGCCGGCGCGCGAAGGTCGGCACGATCATGGCGATCAGCGCGATGGCCGGCAGGAAGACGATGTAGACTTCCGGGTGGCCGAAGATCCAGAAAAGGTGCTGCCAGAGCATCGGGTCGCCGCCGCGCGTCGGGTCGAAGAACGGCCAGTCGAACAGGCGCTCCAGCTCGAACAGGATGTCGCCGGCGATCAGCGGCGGAAAGGCGAAGAGGATCATGCCCGCGACGACAAGGACGTACCAGGCGTAGAGCGGCATGAGGTTGAGCCGCATGCCGGGCGGGCGGCATTTCAGCGTGCCGACGATGAGTTCCACGGCCGCCGCGATGGAGGCGACCTCGATGAAACTCAGGCCGAGCAGCCAGATATCGGCGCCGTAGCCGGGGGTGAAGCGCTCCTGCGTCGTCAGCGGGGGATACATGAACCAGCCGCTGTTCGGCGCCTGCCCGAAGAAGATCGAGCCGCACACGAAGATGCCGCCGATCAGGAAGCACCAGTAGCCGAAGGCCGAAAGCCGCGGAAACGGCAGGTCCCGCGCGCCGAGCATCTGCGGCAGGAGGATGATCGCCACCGCCTCGAAGATCGGCACGGCGAACAGGAACATCATCGCCGTGCCGTGCAGCGTGTACATCTGGTTGTACATCGTGGCGGTGAGGAAGTCGTTGTCCGGCACGGACAACTGGACGCGCATCAGGAGGCCGAGGACGCCGGCGAACAGCATGAAGGCAAACGAGGTGGCCGTGTACCAGACGCCGACCTCGGTGTTGTTCACGTCCGACCAGTAGCGCCAGCCCTTCGGCGATTCCCAGACCTTCTCCAGGCGCTCTTCCTGCGCGCGGCGGACTTCCGGGTCGGCCTGGGGGCTGTTGTCGAGATGCGCCCCGGCGGGCGGAAAGGCGATCTCGCTCATTGCAGCATTCCCAGCCATTCGGCGATCCGCGCGATGTCTTCCTGCGGCAAATGATCGAAGGCCGGCATTTCGGCGCCCTGCTTCACCTCGCCGGGATTCCTGACGAAGCGCGCGATCGTCTCGTGGTTCACCGGCAGGATGCCGGCGGCGAGTGTTCGGCGGCTCGCCAGATGCGTCAGGTCCGGCCCGACTTCGCCGCGCGCCTCGGTTCCGCGCACGGAATGGCAGGCGGCGCAGCCGTTCGCCATGAAGGCCTCAAACCCCGGATGGGCCGTCACGGCGGCGGGGGCGGCCTCGGCCGCGACCTTCGCCGCGTATTCGGCTTCCGGCAGGACGATGACGCGAAAGCCCATTTCGGCATGGGCCTCGCCGCAGAACTCGGCGCAGATGCCGTTATAGGTGCCTTCCTTGGTGGGGTGGAGAACGAGGCGGTTGACGCGGCCGGGGATCGTGTCCGTCTTGCCGGCGATGGCAGGCACCCAGAAGGAATGGATCACGTCCGGGGAGCCGAGCAGGATTTCGGTGCGTTTGCCCACCGGCAGGAAGAGTTCGTTGGCGCTTTCCACCCCGTCGCGGGTCAGTCCCTTGGCGACGCCCGGCGTCGATGTCGTATCGTAGTTGATCCGCCACCAGAAGCGCTCGCCCGACACGGCGATGCGCGGCCCGTCCGCCTCGGCCCTCAGCTCCGGCATCATCGCCGTTCCGAACCACACGAGGACGCCGAGGACCACCACGGGAAACACGCAGCCGCCCCAGACGATGAGGCGCAGGCCCGCTTTGTCGGAATAAGCGTTGGGCCGGATCTTGGTGACGAAGATCGAGAAGCCGATCACGAAGACCCAGATCAGCGCGCCGCCGATCGTCATGGCCCAGAACAGGATGTGGACGGCCTGTGCTTCCGTGCCGGCCGTGTCGAAGGTCGATTGGGGAGAGGAGCAGGCGAACAGAAAGGGAAGCGCGAGAAGCGAGGCGAGAACGGGGCGCACCGCGTTTCTCCTTGTTCCCCATGGCGCGTCGCCGGATATCGGCCGATGGCGCGTCGTTTTCAGCGTCCCGATCCCCTCGTTGCGGACGCTCGCGACCCCTCGCCCGTCCGGCATTCCAAGCATAGCTAAATAGAACGCTTCCAGGTGAAAGAAAGCATGGAAACGCCGGTTTCGCGGGCGCAATCACTGGAAGTTGCGCCCGCGCGGCAGAACGGCTCGCGTGTCGCGGTCGGGCGGCTCGAAATCGGGCGGATTCACCGGCACGGCGTCGAGCCGGCTCGCCAGGATCGCGTCGCGCCGGGCGCGGTCCATCCGCTGGCGTTTGAGGCGCCCGAGATCCACCGGGCGGCGCACCTCGTCGGCGCGCGACAGGATTTCGCCGATCGGCAGTTCCATCTCTCCTTCTGGCAGGGCGGCGGCCACGAGATCGCGCGGATGGCGGTGGTTGAGGGGCCGGCGCACGTGGTCGGCGGGGGCAAGCGCCCCTTCCAGCCCTTCCGTCCCGCTCGCGACCCGCATCAGGAGGCCGGACAGGTCGGCGATCTCGTCCGCCACGACATGGATGACGCCGTGGTCGGATTGCATCCGCCCCGTCACCTCCACGAAGCGCGCGCCGAGAACCACCGGGCGCAGGCGCTCGAAGAGTTTTGGCCAGACGATGATGTTGGCGACGCCGGTTTCGTCCTCGATCGTCATGAAGATCACGCCCTTGGCCGAGCCGGGCCGCTGGCGCACGAGAACGAGGCCGGACACGCGGACGCGGGCGCCGGAGCGCGTGTCTTCCAGGTTCGCGTTCGGGCGGATCCCGCGGGCCGTCAGGCCCCGGCGCACGAAGGACGCCGGATGGCCCTTCAGCGACAGGGCGAGGAAGCGGTAGTCGTTGATGACCTCCTCGCCCGGCGGCATTGGGGGCAGGGAGCTTTCCGCCTCGCGCTGAAGGTCCTGCGCCCCCGCGACTTCGAACAACGGCAGGTGCTCGCTGGCGCTCGCGCCATCCAGGGCCTCGGCCGCCCAAAGCGCGTCGCGGCGGGAAAGGCCGAGCGAGCCGAAGGCGTCGGCGTCGGCGAGCCGGGTGACCGCCGCCCGCGACAGGCCGGAGCGCCGCCAAAGATCGCGCACGGAATCGAAGGGCCCCGACGTGTCGCGCAGCCAGACGAGGCGGCGCAGTTCCTTTTCCGACAGACCCTTCACCCGGCGAAAGCCGAGGCGCACGGCATGGCGGCTCCGGATCGCCTCCGCCATCTCCCGGTGCCGGCGGGCGAGGCGTGCAGGGTCGAAACCGTATTCCTCCAGCGTCGAATCCCAGCGCGACAGGTTGACGTCCACGGGCCTGACCTCGATCCCGTGATCGGCCGCGTCGCGCACGATCTGGGCCGGCGCGTAGAAGCCCATGGGCTGCGCGTTGAGGAGCGCGGCGCAGAAGACATCCGGGTAATGGCACTTCATCCAGGCCGAAGCGTAGACCAGAAGCGCAAAGCTCGCGGCATGGCTTTCGGGAAAGCCGTATTCGCCGAACCCCTCGATCTGCTTGAAGCAGCGATCCGCAAAGCCGGGATCGTAGCGGTTGGCGATCATGCCGGCGATGAACTTCTCGCGATAATCGCGAAGCTTGCCGCTGCGCTTGAAGGTCGCCATGGCGCGGCGCAGGCCGTCGGCCTCGGCGGGCGTGAAGCCGGCGGCGTCGATGGCGATCTGCATCGCCTGTTCCTGAAACAGCGGGACGCCTTCCGTGCGCTCCAGGATCTTCCGCAAGGCGGGGCTCGGAAAGGTCACCTTCTCCACCCCCATCTTGCGGCGGAGATAGGGGTGGACCATGTCGCCCTGGATCGGGCCGGGGCGCACGATGGCGACCTCGATCACGAGATCGTAGAACTTGTCGGGCTTCAGCTTGGGCAGCATGGTCATCTGCGCGCGGCTCTCGATCTGGAAGACGCCGAGCGTGTCGGCCCGCCGCGCCATGGCGTAGGTCGGCTTGTCGTCGGGCGCTTCGGAGAGCCTCGCGAGCGTCATGTTGAGCCCGTAATGGGCGCGAAGGAACTCGAAGCCGCGTCGGAGGCACGACAGCATCCCGAGCGCCAGGACGTCGATCTTCAGGATGCCGAGCTCGTCGAGATCGTCCTTGTCCCATTCGACAATGGTGCGGCCCTTCATGCCCGTGTTGAGAAGCGGCACGACCTCGTCGATCCGCCCGCGCGTCAGAACGAAGCCGCCGACATGCTGCGACAGATGGCGGGGAAAGCCGGCCAGCTCGCTGGCGAAGGACAGGACGTTGGCCGTGGTGCGGTCGGTCGGCGACAGGCCGGCGGCTTTCGCTTCCCGCTCGCCGATATCGTGCGTCTCGTAGCCCCAGACCGAGCCCGCGACGGCCGAGACCGTGTCCTCCGACAGGCCGAAAGCGCGCCCGACCTCGCGAAGGGAGGAACGTGCGCGATAGGTGATGACGGTGGCGGCGAGCGCCGCGTTCCGCCGCCCGTAGCGCTCGAAGATCCATTGGATGATCTCGTCGCGCCGCTCGTGCTCGAAGTCGATGTCGATATCGGGCGGCTCGTCGCGCTCGGGCGAGATGAAGCGCTCGAACAGGAGGCCGGCGCGCTCCGGCGAAACCTCGGTGATGCCGAGGCAGAAGCAGACGATGGAGTTCGCCGCCGAACCGCGCCCCTGGCAAAGGATGCCGAACTCCTCGCGCGCCGCTTTCACGATGGTGCGCACGGTGAGGAAATAGGGCTCGTATTCCTTCTTCGCGATGATCGCGAGTTCGTGCTCGATCTTGGCGCTCACCTCGGCCGACACGCCCTGCGGATAGCGCCAGGCCGCGCCCTCGAAGGCGAAGCGGCGCAGCGCCTCGGCCGGCGGCATGCCGAGATGCGAAACCTCGTCGGGATACTCGTATTTGAGGCTCTTGAGGTCGAAGCCGAGCTCGTCGCGAAAGCGGATCGTCTCGCTCAAGGCTTCCAGATGGTCGCGAAAGAGCTGCGCCATGGCGGCCGGTCCGCGCAAGTATCGCTCGGCATTGGGCAGGAGGCGGCGTCCGGCCTCGGACACCGGCACATGCTCGCGGATCGCCGTCAGGATGTCCTGAAGCGGGCGGCGCTCGAGGGCGTGGTAAAGCGCGTCGCCGACCGCCATCAAGGGCACGCCGGCGCCAGTTGCGATCGCGCTAGCCCGCGCCATGCGGCGGCGGTCGAGGCCGTCGAGGCGCGGCGCGACGCCTAAACGCACCGCGCCGGGAAAGCGCTCGCGAAGGAGGCGCAGGCGCCGCTCCAGCGCCGCGCCCACCCGCACTGCCCCTTGCGTCGACGCGCCGAGGATGTCGGGCGCGAGAAGCGCGATCGACAGGTCCTCGCCCCATTCAACGAGATCGTCGAAATGCAGGCGGCATTCGCCCTTCGCGGCCCGAAGGTTGCCCCGGCTGAGAAGCCGGCAAAGCCGCCCCCAGCCCGCCCGGTCGCGCGGATAAACGAGTGCGTCCGGGCACTTGTCGGAAAAAACGAGCCGCGTTCCCGGCCGGAAAGGCAGCCCCATCTCCCGCGCCGCGCCATAGGCTCGCACCACGCCCGACAGCGTGTTGCGGTCGGCGATGCCGATGCCCGACAGGCCGAGGATTTTGGCCGCCGCGACCATCTCGGCCGGCTGCGAGGCTCCGCGCAGAAACGAGAAGTTGGACGCGGCGCAGAACTCGGCATAGGCGGGCTCGCGGCTCACGCGAAAAGGCCGTGCATGAACCAGTCCGGCCGCAGCGCGGACGGGTCCGCCTGCCGGAACATCCAGTAGCGCCGGCCGTGATCGTCCTCGACGCTGTAGTAATCGCGCGGCATCGCGCCTTCCGCTTCCCGCCACCATTCGGTGCCGATCCGCTCCGGTCCCTCGTAGCTTCGCACCACGTGAAGCGCCCGGCGCCAGCGGAAGTTGAGCGGCGGCCCGTCCGGCAAAGCCTGCATGGTTTCCACCGGTTCGGGCCGGTCGAGAAGCCGGGCGGGGCGGGGCGCGCTTGCCGTCAGGTCGAGCACCGCGCCGTTCTTGGCACCGAGAAAACCGGCCGCGGCCGGCCGGCGGATCTCGGCGCGTTCCGGCCAATGGCTTTCGGTCAGCATGGAAGCGGTAACGCTCGCTTCCCCCAGCCGCGCGCTCAAGCGGTCGAGAAGGGTGGACAGATCCTCGCGCGCTTCCCCGCGCTCGCGCGTCAGATCCTCCTGGCGCTCGGTCATGGCTTCCGTTCGAGGCACCGACAAGCGCACGAGATCGTAGCCGAAGCCGGCATCGGGCGCTTTCTCCATGCCGCTGAGGCGCTCCTGGAAAAGGCTCAGCACGCGGCCGGCTTCCCGCAAGGGCGCGGATGCGCCGACGCCGAGGCGCTCCACATGGCCGTCCACCCGGAAAAGCGTCAGTTCGAAGCGACGCCCACCTTCTCCCCGCCGCTCCAGATCGCGCGACAAGCGGTCGGCAAGAAGCAGCAGCACCCGCTCCACGTCCTCCAGAAGCGCGATCGGCTCGGCGAAGCGGCGCTCGGCAAGAAGGGAAGGCACGGGAAGGCGCGGGGAAATCGGCCGCGTCCGCCGCCCCGCCGCCTCGTCGAGGCGGTGAAGGAGGTCCTCGCCGAAGCGCCGCGCCAGCCCCTCGCGCGGCAGGGGAAGAAGATCGGCGACGCGCTTGAGGCCCAACCGGCGCAGCTTGGCGCAAAGCTCGGGCTCCAGCCGCAGCGCTTCGACGCCCAAGGGCGCCACGGCTTCCACCTCTTCCCCAGGCTCCACGAAGCGCGTTGTCCCGCGCCCGGCCAGCGCGGTCGCCGTGCCGGCAAAGGGCGCGACGGCGGCTTCAGCCTGAAATCCGAATCGCCCCAAGCGCGACAGGAGATCGGCGACCAGCCCCTTCTCGCCGCCGAACAGATGGGCGCAGCCGGAGATGTCGAGAACGAGGCCTTGGGCACCGTCCAGCGCGACCAGCGGCGTGTAGCGGTCGCACCAGTCGGCGACGGCTTCCAGAAGCCGCTGCTCGGGCGCTTCCTCCCTTTGCCGGAAGTCGAAGCGGGGAAAGCGGGCGCGCGCTTCGGCAAGCCCCAGGCCCGGCTGCAGGCCCGCCGCCAATGCCGCCTCGCAAAGCGCGACGACCCGGTCGGCATTGCCGATCCGCTCGAACAGGACGAGCGGCGCGACGTCCTGGTTTTCAGCGCGCGTTGCCGAGCGCCACGACGTCCCGATTTCGCGCCGCCGGAGCCGATCCGTCGCGAGAAAGGCGAAATGGATGGCGAGCATCCGCGTCGGCGGGGCCGGTACCGGATTCGAAGCGGCGGTCATGGGCGTTCCATTCGAGGAGGAGACGATAAACGGGGGTGCCGCGATGTTTCTCGACATCGAGCGCGAAGGCGGGACGGCCGACAAAGGAACTGGGCGAGGCGAGGTCCGGCGGCGGGCGCGAGGGGCCGGGGGCGATCCGCAACCGCAAGGGGGCGGCGGTGGATTCCGGCTGCCCGCTTTGGCGCAGGAGAACCACCGGCGCGCCGCCGTCCCGGCCCCGCAGATGCAGCCGCCGCGTGCCTTCCAGCGCCAGCATCGCCGGATTGCCGCGTGCTTCCAGAACGGTGAGGGCGGGAAGGCCCGAGCGCGCCGCTTCCTCCGCCGCCCAGACCGCATCGGCAAGGCAGCGGGCGCGCACGCAAAGAAGCGCGGCCGGATCGAGACCCGCTGCCAGAAGGCCCGGCGCGTAAAGCCGCCCCGCTTCGCCGAAGCCGAGACCGGTGCCGATCCACAGAAGCGGGCGGCTTGGGCGGGCGGCGGCCAGAACGCCCAGCGCCAGAACGAAGCCCGTCGCCGCCCCCATGCCGCGCGTTTCACTGCCATGGATTTCGGCAAGACCGGGCTTCAAGGCCGCTTCCAGCGTGGCCGATGCGGAAGGCGCACGCCTTGCGGCGACCGGGCGGGCGGGTGCGGGTCCTTCCGCCTCCGTCGGGGTTTCCGGCAGGACAAGGCGGGCCGGCGCGCCCTCGATCCGCGCCACCGCCGCTCGAAGGCTCGCGATCAGGTCGGCCGGGGGCGCCCGTTTTGGTTTCGCCTTGTCGGCGCTCGACGAAGACGCCATGCTTCCTCCTTCGGCCGCACGCTTGTCGCGCCACGGCCGTTCTTCCTCTCGCCCGAGGCGCGGCAAGGAAGCCCTGCAATCGTCGTGAAGCTTGTTTACGCGATGCGTGTCGCACCGGAGCGGCAAACCGGCTTCATAATCTAAGACTGCGAGGCGCCCTCCTGTTGTTCCTGATATGTTCTTAAGGTTTCCAGAGCGGTCGGAAAGAGTCAAGCAGTCCTATCAAAGGAAAAATTTCCTGTTGATAGCCGTGGATAAGTTCGGGAACCGCCATCCGTCGCAACCTGCGCGCCCTTTGTCCCGTTCGTGCTTCATCACTTGGAGGAGGTTCGGGAACATGCGCAAAACCTTGGTCGTCGCCGCTCTCGTCGCGGCTGGATGCGGGCTTGCCGCCTGCAACAACGACACGCCCACATCGCGCGTCGGCAGCGGCGCGGGGCAGACCGACAATGCCGGCGCGCCGAGCGGGCGCGTCACCACGCAAGGAGAAGCGCAGCAGTCCGGCGCGAACTGACGCGAGCGTTCGCGGAAGGGTCTTAACCTCTTCTTGCGCGCTGGCGTGCTAGCCCCTTGGCGAGGTTTCCGGCGCGGCCGGAAGGCGGCGAGCGGCAAGCGGGTGGGCTGATGGCGGCAGGGCCGGGACGGGAAACGCGAATCGACCTGATCCGGGGCCTGTCCCTTCTTCTGATCTTCGCCGCCCATTGCAATTTCGGCTTCTCCCTCGCCATCCAGCAAAGCCGGGGCTTTGCCGACGCTTCAGAGCTTTTCGTGATGATGGCCGGCATGTCGGCCGCGCTCGCCTACGGACCGCGCGGGGAAGGGGGGAGCGTTCCCACGGGGCGTATCCTGAAGCGGGCGTTCCGCCTTTACGCGGTGCATGTGCTTCTCGTTCTGGCCTTGGCGGTGGTCGTGCTTCTGCCATCGCCGCTCCATTCGGCGAGCTTCTGGATCACCGATCCCGGCACGCTGGCCGTTTGGCAGGTCGAACCCATACGCCAGGAGCCGGGCGCCTTCCTGATCGATGCCCTGACGCTGACGGCTCTGCCGGCCGATCTCGACATCCTGCCGCTCTACGTCGCGCTCCTGGCTGTTCTGCCGCTCATGCTGCTTCTGGCCGGGCGTTCAGTCAAAGCGCTTTTGTTTCTGTCGGCCGGCGTTTGGCTTCTGGCCGGGGCGACCCATGCCGATTTCGCCAACCACGCCCAGCCGAGCGGGCAATGGTATTTCGACCCCCTGTCCTGGCAGTTCGTCTTCGTGCTGGGGCTTTCCTTCGGCATGGCGATCAAGGCCGGCCGTGACCCCTTTCCTTATCGCCCCTGGCTTTTCCGGTTCGCGAGCGCCTTCGCGCTCCTTAGCATCCCGGCCAATCTGGTTCTGCATTTCACGGATTGGGGGCAGCTTCTCGATGGCCAGGCCCATGCGCTCTACGCGCTTTTCCTGTCGAAATCCTTTTGCGGCGTGCTTCGCCTTCTCGACGCGCTTGCCGTGGTCTACCTCCTTTGGAACATCGAACTCGTGCGCCGCGCCTGCCATCTTCCCTGGCTGCAGCCGGTGCTGGCGGCCGGGCGTCACAGCCTGCCGGTCTTCGCGACGGGTCTCGTCCTGTCGACGGCCATCCAGGGGCTGATCGCCTCTCGGATCGAAGTTCCGCTCGGGCTCCAGATCGTACTTCTTCTTCTTGGCTGCGGCGTTCAGCTCGGCATCGCCAAGGCGTTCGACCGGCGTCGTACGGCCAAGGCCGCGCCCGCCCCGCGCCCTCGCGCTTCGGCTGCGCTATAAGCTCTCCGCCAAGATTCGAAGGAGGAGCGGATGGCGCAACACGACTGGAGCCGGCGGCATGCGCCGAGCCTCGACGAGATCCAGGCCATGGCCGAGGAGGCCTATGCCGGGCTGCCGGAGGAGTTCCGCGCCCTGTCCGGCGACATCCGCCTGTTTGTCGCCGATTTTCCCGAGGACGAGGTGGTGGAGGCGATGGACCTCGAAAGCCCCTTCGACATCCTTGGCCTTTTCGAAGGGCGGCCGATCGGGGAAAGCGACGTGCCGGGAACCGGCGAGATGTCCAACCGCATCCTCCTTTATCGCCGGCCGATCCTCGATTACTGGGCCGAGCACGAGGAAGCGCTGGGCGACATCGTTTCCCACGTGCTGATCCACGAGATCGGCCACCATTTCGGCCTGTCCGACGAGGACATGGAGGCGATCGAGGCGGGGGTGGAGTGAGGAGGCGGTAAAGCAGATTTCCGTCGCTTGCGCCCAAGTCGCAAATGGTACTATATAGCGGTACTATAACGATGAAGAGGAAACACCGCGCCACGCTTGAACTGATCTTCCATCGTCCCGTCAGCGGTTCGGTGAGATGGTCGGATATCGAGGCCTTGTTCGTGGAATTGGGAGCCGAAGTTTCGGAGCGGGAAGGATCGCGTATCGGCGTCTTTCTGTTTGGCGAGGTTCGCGTCTTCCATCGCCCGCATCCTTCTCCCGATACCGACAAGGGAGCCGTCGCGAGCATTCGCAAGTGGTTCGAGTCCCATGGAGTGATGCCATGAAGAACATCATGACCATCGATGGCGAGAAGGCTCTCGTCTCGTTCGATCCGGAACTCGCAATGTTTCGCGGCGAGTTCGCCGGCCTCAGCGGAGGTGCCGACTTCTATTCAACCAGCGTCGAAGGCCTGCAGGAGGAAGGACGCAAGTCCCTTGCCCTTTATCTGGAGCTTTGCCGTGAAAAAGGGATCGAGCCGCGCCGGCGGTTCTCCGGCAAGTTCAACATCAGGATCGATCCGACCGTTCATGCGGCAGCCGTGCAGGCGGCGGCCGCCAACGACATGAGCCTCAACGAATGGATCGGCGAAGCCATTGTCGAGGCCGTCGGGAGCAGCCGCTGATTGACCGATCACAATAGGTCCCGGCCCCGTCCGCAAGATCAGGCACCAACTCGCCCCCATTCAGCCGAGACCGCCCCCTGGGCCAGCCTTCGCGCCGCCCTGGCGCGCGGCATGAGCGAAGATTTCCTGGCCGGAGGCCGCGAACAGCCCGAGGAGCAACTTCGCAAGGAACTGGAAGACTGGACCGTTTGATGGTTTTGCCCCTTCGCGCGCTCGGTGTTAAAGCGGCGGGAGTTCATTCGAAGGCTTGAGGCCCATGCAGAAGTTCGATCACCTGACGGGCGTCGCGGCGCCGATGCCGGTTGTGAATGTCGATACCGACATGATCATCCCGAAGGACTATCTGAAGACCATTAAGCGCACCGGTCTCGGCAAGGGCCTTTTCGCCAACCTGCGCTATGCCGAAGACGGGTCGGAAATCCCGGACTTCGTTCTGAATAAGCCGGCCTATCGCCGGGCCGAAATCCTCGTCGCCGGCGACAATTTCGGCTGCGGCTCCTCGCGCGAGCATGCGCCCTGGGCGCTTCTCGACTTCGGCATCCGCTGCGTGATCTCGACCTCCTTCGCCGACATCTTCTACAACAACTGCTTCAAGAACGGCATTCTGCCGATCACCGTTTCGCCGGAAGTGCTGCAACTTCTTCTCGACGATGCCGAGCGCGGCGCCAACGCGACCATCTCGGTGGATCTCGAAAAACAGGAGATCCGCGGACCGGACGGCGGTGTCGTCCATTTCGACATCGATCCTTTTCGCAAGCATTGCCTGCTCAACGGCCTCGACGACATCGGCCTGACCATGGAAAAAGCGAAGGGCATCGAGGGCTTCGAGAACCGTCTCGCGACGGACCGGCCCTGGGTTTGACCATGCGGCGCCTCATCTCTACCGGCTCGCCCTTCGAGCGCGAGGCCGGGTATTCGCGGGCCGTCGTCCAGGGCGACTGGTGCTTCGTGGCCGGCACAACCGGCTACGACTATGCGGCGATGGCCATGCCGGACAGCGCCGAGGCGCAGGCCGAGAACGCCTTCGCCACGATCGCCAAGGCGCTCGACGAGGCCGGTTTCTCGCTCGCCGACATCGTGCGCATCAACTATGTCGTCACCGATCCGGCTTTCGCGGGCGACCTCTTCAAAGTCTCTGGCCGCTACTTGAGCGAGATCAGGCCGGCGGCGATGCTCATCGTCGCCGATCTCCTGAAGCCGGAAATGAAGGTCGAGATCGAGGCCACCGCCTTTCGCGGCTGAGTTTAAAGCCGTCGCGCCTTCGCGCGCGTCGGCTGGCGCACCTCGCCGAAGGCGGGCACCGGGCGATGCGTGGTGCGCGCCGGCATCGCGGCGTCGATGGGACAAGGGCGGTGCGAAAGGGTCATCGTCTCGTCCTCAAGCGGCGTTGGAGCGGATCAGGGGCTGGGTGAGGCGCCGGGCGATTTCCGGCCAGACATCCGGCTGCTTGGTTTGGGCGGGCGCGGGAACTGCCACCTCCGCCGCTACGAACCGCGACAGAAAGGCAATCGTCACGGCTTGCTGAAGCTCGCGTGCGTCCTTGGCGAGGCAGTAGAGCATCACCGTGAACTGCAGCTTGCCGAGGTCGGTGGTGGTCACGCTCACCTCGTGCCCGGGGCCGGCGATCTCGAGCCCAAGCTTGGCCGTCGTCATCCGGTGGAAGCGCGCGGCGCGGTCGGCGTCGGCGGTCAGCGCTTCGGCGGCGGCGGCATTCAGCACCTCCAGGGCCGCCGCGACGGGCACGGGAAATTCCGCCACGAGGCAAAAGCGGTGCGGCGCGAAATGGCGCGGCTGCGCCTCGACCCGCACCGTGCCGTTGAGAAGCACCGAGTTCGGCAATGTCAGCCGCCGTCCGGTCGACAGGTGGCCGAGGCCGTGCGGCGGCAGTTCCATGATGGTGGTCGAGAACAACCCGTGATCCACCACCTCGCCATGCATTCCGGCGATCTCGATCCGGTCGCCGACCTTGAAGAGCTGGCCGCCGAAACGCAGGATCGCGCCCGCCGCGCACATGATGAGTTCCTTCGTCGCCACCACGAGCGCCACCATCACGGCGGCGAGCGAGAAGACGAGGTTCTGGATCTCGCTCATCCAAACGGCCAGAAGCGCGAAGGCGACGAGGAGGTTGGCGACCGCGCGCACCGTGAAGCGGCGCTGGCGCGCGGCCAGCCTGTCCGCCTTTCGCGTCACCGCCCATTCGGCGGCCCAGCGGCAGGCGAACATCGCGAGGAGGATGCAAAGGCTGATGCCGATATTGTCGGCGACCTTCTGGGTGATGAAGTTCGGCATGGAAACGGCTCTGACCTGTCTCGACCCGCCCGGCGAAGCTTCCAGTGGCGGCAATGTTTTCCCTTTTGGAAACATCGCCTTGGCCGGAAACGCCTTCTGGATCGGATAAACCGGTTATGTGCCGCGAGGCTTAAGAAAGGCTTGCCGGATCGTGGCGCTTTTCAGGCATTCTCAAGGAACCTGCCGTCATCGGAATGAACGCCCGGCTTGCGCCCTTGCATGTCCGGCACTACGGGAAACGCGACATTTCGTTGTGAAGGAATTTGTCATGGCGCGCAGCCTCCTCCTGCTTCCCGGCGACGGCATCGGCCCCGAAGCGATGGCTCCGGTGGAAAGCCTGATCGCGTTGTTGAACGAGCGCGTGGGCGCCGGCTTCACGCTGGAGCGGGGCCTTGTCGGCGGCTCGGCTCTCGACGCGCATGGCGAAGCCATCTCGGAAGAGGACATGGAAAAGGCCATGACCGCCGACGCCGTGCTGTTCGGCGCGGTCGGCGGTCCCCAATGGGACGGGGTGCCTTACGAGAAGCGCCCGGAAGCGGGGCTTCTGCGCTTGCGCAAGGACTTGGAGCTCTTCGCCAACCTTCGCCCCGCCATCTGCTATCCGGCGCTGGCCGACGCCTCCTCGCTGAAGCGGGAACTGGTGGACGGGCTCGACATCCTGATCGTGCGCGAACTGACCGGCGGCGTTTATTTCGGCGAGCCGAAGGAGATCGTGGATCTTGGCAACGGCCAGAAGCGCGGCATCGACACGCAAATCTACGACAGTCACGAGATCGACCGCATCGCGCGCGTCGCCTTCGAGCTCGCCCGGACGCGCCGGAACCGCGTGACCAGCATGGAAAAGCGCAACGTCATGAAGTCCGGCGTTCTTTGGAACGAGGTCGTGACGCAAACGGGCCGCGACTACGCCGACGTTTCGCTCGACCATATGCTGGCCGATGCCGGCGGCATGCAACTCGTGCGCGCCCCCAAACAGTTCGACGTGATCGTGACCGACAACCTCTTCGGCGACATGCTCTCCGACATCGCCGCCATGCTGACGGGCTCGCTCGGCATGCTGCCCTCCGCCTCGCTGGGCGCCCCCGACGAGACCACGGGCCGACGTCGCGCGATGTACGAGCCGGTCCATGGATCGGCTCCGGACATCGCTGGCAAAGGCATCGCCAACCCGATCGCGATGATCGCCTCCTTCGCCATGTGCCTGCGCTATTCCTTCGAGATGATCCGGGAGGCCGACGCGCTGGAAGCCTCGATCGCCGAGGTGCTGGAGAGTGGCATCCGCACCGCCGACATCATGGCCCCCGGCTGCCGGCAGGTCGGCACGGTGGAGATGGGCGAGGCGGTCGAGAAGGCGTTTGCGGCGAAGCTTGCGGGTTGAAATTGTATCATAGAATGATACGTTAAACTCGGTGCGGCCGTGATCCTTTCGATGAAAGGCAAGTTCGTTGGAGAGATCGCGGCCGGACGGGCGCCCAAAGGTTTCCCGACCAATCTCGTGGCGAGCGCCGAGCGCAGGCTCCGCGCGGTGAACAATGCCGTGGTCTTGGACGATCTGCGCTCGCCGCCCGGAAACCGGCTCGAAGGGTTGAAGGGCGATCGACAAGGGCAGCATTCGATCCGCATCAACGATCAATGGCGGATCTGCTTTCGTTGGACCGAGGCAGGTCCCGAGGATGTCGAGATCGTCGACTATCATTGAGGCTGGACGCAAAGATGCTGACCTTCGCCAGACCTATCCATCCCGGTGAATATCTACGCGAGGAATATCTTGTTCCGCTGGGATTGAGCGCCGGCGCGCTCGCGCGTCATCTCAATCTTCCTCGGACGCGGATCGAGCGGATCGTGAAGGAGGAGGTCGGCCTATCCTCGGACACCGCCCTGCGGCTCGCGCGCTACTTCCGCACCACGCCTCAGTTCTGGATGAACTTCCAGCAGGCCTTCGACTTGGAAACAGGCGCGCGGGCCCTGGCAAAGGAACTGGAAGCGATCAAGCCGCGAGAGACCGAGCAAGCGGCCGCCTGAAACTCGGAGAGCTCGTATTGAAAAGCGAAAGCCGCCGGATCGCTCCGGCGGCTTGTCTCGGCGTCGAAGCGCTGATCGTCAGACCGCGTCGATGTCGTTGTTCTTGGTTTCCTTCACGAAGATCATGCCGATCACGAAGGTGATGGCGGCGATCACGATCGGGTACCAAAGGCCGTAATAGATGTCGCCGGTGGCGGCCACCATGGCAAACGAGGTGGTGGGCAGGAAGCCGCCGAACCAGCCGTTGCCGATATGGTAGGGCAGGGACATCGAGGTGTAGCGGATGCGCGTCGGGAACATCTCCACCAGCATCGCCGCGATCGGCCCGTAGACCATGGTCACATAGAGAACGAGCACGAAAAGGAGCAGCGTCACCATCACGGTGTTGACGCGCGCCGGATCGGCCTTGGCCGGATATTGCGCCGTGTCGAGCGCGGCCTTGAGGCTGCCGTCGAAGGCGGTTGCAGGCGTCGGCGGAACCGGGGTCGCGCCGGCGGCCGGGGCGGGCGTGGAGGCGGCCGGGGCGGGACCATGGCCGAGATTGACCTCGGTCGCGGGGGCGGGCGTCGCCGTATAGGCCGGGATCACCGTTTCGCCGACCTTGATCGAGGCAAGCGTGCCGGCGGGCGCGGCCTCGTTCACGTAAGGCACGCCGCGCTTCACCAGGGCCGCCTTGGCGATGTCGCAGGAGGTGGTGAATTTCGAGGTGCCGACCGGGTTGAACTGGAACGAGCACTCGTTCGGATCGGCCGTCACGGTGACGGGCGCGCGGGCGATCGCTTCTTCCAGCGCCGGATTGGCGAAGTGGGTGATGCCCTTGAAGAGCGGGAAATAGGTGAGGCAGGCGAGCGCCAGACCCGCCATGATGATGGGCTTGCGGCCGATCCTGTCCGACAGCGAGCCGAAGATCACGAAGAAGGGCGTGGCGAGAAGAAGCGCCGCCGCGATCATCAGGTTGGCGGGCTGCGCGTCGACCTTCAGGGTCTGCGTCAGGAAGAACAGGGCGTAGAACTGGCCCGTATACCAGACGACGGCCTGACCGGCGACGACGCCGAACAAGGCCAGAAGCACGATCTTGAGGTTGCCCCAGCGCGCGAAGCTTTCCGTCAGCGGCGCCTTGGAAGTCTTTCCTTCGGACTTCATTTTCACGAAGGCCGGGCTTTCCGAGAGCATCATGCGAATCCAGACCGAGATGCCGAGAAGCACCACGGACAGAAGGAAGGGAATGCGCCAGCCCCAGGCATTGAAGTCTTCCGCCGACATGGAAACGCGGCAGCCGAGGATCACCAGCAGCGACAGGAAAAGGCCGAGCGTCGCCGTGGTCTGAATCCAGGACGTATAGGCGCCACGTTTGCCGTGGGGGGCGTGCTCGGCGACATAGGTCGCCGCGCCCCCGTATTCGCCGCCGAGCGCCAAGCCCTGGAGAAGGCGCAGCACGATCAGGATCACGGGCGCGGCGAAGCCGATCGCCTCGTAGTTCGGCAGGATGCCGACGATGAAGGTCGACAGGCCCATGATGAGGATGGTGACGAGGAAGGTGTATTTGCGCCCGATCATGTCGCCGAGCCGGCCAAAGACGAGGGCCCCGAAGGGGCGCACCGCGAAGCCCGCCGCAAAGGCCAGAAGCGCGAAGATGAAGCCGGCGGTCGGGTTGACGCCGGAAAAGAACTGCACGGCGATCACCGCCGAAAGCGAGCCGTAGAGATAGAAGTCGTACCATTCGAAGACGGTGCCGAGCGAGGAGGCGAAGATGACCTTCTTTTCCTCGCGCGTCATGTTGCGCGGCGCCTCATAGGCCGGGTTCATCGTGACCACGCTTGTTCCTCCCAAGCACTCCACGGGAACATTCGGCTTGCCTGCCGTCCGCCCCGTTTTCCTCCACAGACCGCCTCTCCCAAGACCGCCGACGGCGCCTGCCTTATTTTGGCCAAACACCGCTCAGTCGATTGATACGGTTTCCGCGGCCCGTTTCCAGCGAAAATTTGAGAAATCGAAACAGGAAGCCGTGATAAATACCGAGCCCGGCAACCCTTCGCCCTTCCCTGCATTCATCTCTCCAAAGCCGTTTCAAGGAGAAGATCATGATCAGGGGTATCCTCAAGGCGCTTATCGTCGGTTGGATCAGCAAGAAGTTTCTGGAGCGCCGCGCCGATCGCGAGCCCGTGCGCCGCGTCTGAGGCTGAAGGCCGAACCGTATTTCATGGTGGCGGTCGCGTGGACCACGCGGTCGGCTTTTTCGTTTGCGCTTCAGGCCGCCGTGCCCCAGCGCGGGAAGGGATCGGGAAGCCCGCGATAACGGGCCGCCTCGAAAGCGCTGTCGTCGGCTCCGACGAGACAGGCGTCGAGCGCCGCGCGGATCGCCGCCTCGTCCATCGTCCTGCCGATGAACACGATCTCCTGACGCCGGTCGCCCCAGACCGGGTTCCAGTGCCTGCCGACGAGTTCGCGCCATTGTGCCACGTCCGGCCAGCGTTCCTTCGGCACCGCCACCCACCAGCGCCCGAGGCCCGATACGCGTGCGACCGCGCCCGCCAGCGAGAACTCGCCCACCCATTCGGGGCGCGTCGCCAGCCAGAAATGGCCTTTGGCGCGGATGAGGCCGGGCCATATTTCCTTGACGAAGGCGTCGAAGCGCAGGGGATCGAAAGGCCGGCGGGCGCGGTAGACGAAGGAGGAGATGCCGTATTCCTCCGTTTCCGGCACATGGGCCGCATGGCCGTAGAGTTCCTTGAACCAGAGCGGATGCCCTTCAGCTTTCTCCTCGTCGAAGAAGCCGGTGTCGAGCACGAGATCGAGCGGCACGCGCGCCCAATCCGTTTCCAGAACGAGGGCGTCGGCGTTCAAGGCCGCCACCACTGCCCGCACCTTGGCTCGCCGCGCGGCATCGACTTCCGAGACCTTATTGACCACCACGACATCGGCGAACTCGATCTGCTCCACGAGAAGATCGACCAGCGTGCGCGCGTCTCCTTCGCCCGCCGTTTCGCCCCGATCGGCAAGGAAGTCGTGCGAACCGTAGTCCTTCAGGAGTGCCGAGGCGTCCACCACCGTCACCATCGTGTCGAGCCGCGCGACATCCGACAGGCTGAAGCCCGCCTCGTCGCGAAAGGAGAAGGTCGCGGCGACCGGCAGCGGCTCGGCGATGCCGGTGCCCTCGATCAGGAGATGGTCGAAGCGGTTCTGCGCGGTGAGGCGCTTCACCTCCTCCATCAGGTCGCCGCGCAGGGTGCAGCAGATGCAGCCATTGGTCATCTCCACCAGCGTCTCGTCGGTGCGCGACAGGTCGGCGCCGCCCCCGCGCACGAGATCGGCGTCGATATTCACCTCGCTCATGTCGTTGACGATCACCGCGACACGGCGGCCCTCGCGGTTGTTCAGGATGTGGTTGAGAAGCGTCGTCTTGCCGGCGCCCAGAAAGCCCGACAGGACGGTGACCGGCAGGCGGGGACGCGCTTCCACCTCGTCGCAACGATATCGGCTCATGATCGGGCTCCAGAATATGTAACTTTATAACATTTAAACTGGTGCCTGCTGATTGGCAAGCGATCCCGCCGGTCGCGCCGGCCCATCCCGAAACTGAGGCGATTGACTTCCCACCCTCCCGCGCTCATAGGGATCGGTCATGACGACGCGCTTCGCCCCGAAAACCATCATTACGTGATCCCGCCGCCCCGCTTGTCTCCCCGGGGTGGGCGAGAAGCGCGCATCCGCGAGGTTGGGGGACGAGGGTGGAATAAGATGGGTTACAAGGTAGCCGTGGTCGGCGCGACGGGCAATGTCGGTCGCGAAATGCTGTCCATTCTCGACGAGCGCGGCTTTCCCGCCGACGAGGTCGTGGCGCTCGCTTCGCGGCGCAGCCAGGGCACGGAAGTCGCCTTCGGCGACAAGACCCTCAAAGTTCAGTCCCTCGACACCTACGACTTCTCCGACACCGATATCTGCCTGATGTCGGCGGGCGGCGACATTTCCAAGGAATGGTCCCCGCGGATCGGCGCCAAGGGCTGCGTCGTGATCGATAATTCCTCGGCCTTCCGCTACGATCAGGACGTGCCCCTGATCGTGCCGGAAGTGAATGCCGACGCGGTGAAGGGCTTCACCCGCAAATACATCATCGCCAATCCGAACTGCTCCACCGCGCAGCTCGTCGTGGCGCTGAAGCCGCTCCACGAGAAGGCCACGATCAAGCGCGTCGTGGTGTCGACCTACCAGTCGGTCTCGGGCGCGGGCAAGGAAGGCATGGACGAGCTGTTCCAGCAGTCGCGCGCCGTGTTCGTGTCCGATCCCGTGGAGAACAAGAAGTTCACCAAGCGCATCGCCTTCAACGTCATCCCCCATATCGACGTCTTCATGGAAGACGGCTCCACCAAGGAGGAATGGAAGGTGATGGCCGAAACCAAGAAGATGCTGGACCCGAAGATCAAGGTCACCTGCACGGCGGTGCGCGTGCCGGTCTTCATCGGCCATTCGGAAGCCGTCAACATCGAGTTCGAGAACCCGATCACCGCCGACGAGGCACGCACGATCCTGCGCGAAGCCCCCGGCTGCCTCGTGATCGACAAGAGAGAGAACGGCGGCTACATCACGCCCCACGAGGCGGCCGGCGAGGACGCGACCTATATCAGCCGCATCCGCGAGGATCAGACCTTGGAAAACGGCCTCAACATCTGGGTCGTGTCGGACAACCTGCGCAAGGGCGCGGCATTGAACGCCGTTCAGATCGCCGAGCTTCTCGTCAACCGCAAGCTGCTCGGCGCCAAGAAGGCCGCCTGATCGCTCGGGCTCGAAGGCGGCTCCCCAAGGAGCCGCCTTTTCCATCCTCCACGCGTTTTTCCAGCCGATAGATCATTTCCGATGCCGGACAGCGTTCTTCTTCTGCCCCCCGCTCACCCGCTCCGGGGCCGGGTCGCGCCGCCCGGATCGAAGTCGATCACCAACCGCGCCCTGCCGCTCGCGGCGCTGGCCAAAGGCACGAGCCGGCTGACCGGCGCCCTGAAGAGCGACGACACGCGCCATATGGCCACCGCCCTCCGCGCCATGGGTGTCCGCATCGAGGAGCCCGACGAGACGAGCTTCACCGTCACCGGAACCGGCCGGCTCCAAGCGCCGGATTCGCCCTTGTTTCTAGGCAATGCCGGCACGGCGACGCGCTTCCTCACCGCCCTTTGCGCCCTGGTGGAAGGCACCGTCACCGTTTCCGGCGACGAGCACATGCAGAAGCGCCCGATCAGGCCCCTCGTGGACGCGCTCACCCGTCTCGGCGTGAGCGTCGACGCGCCGACCGGCTGCCCGCCGGTGACGATCCACGGGCGCGGCTCCTTCACCGGCACCCGCGTCGTGATCGATGCCGGCCTGTCGAGCCAGTACGTGTCCGCCCTTCTGATGCTCGCGCCCGCCGGCGCGAACCCGATCGAGGTGGCGCTGGAAGGCGACGATATCGGCGCGCGGGGTTACATTGATCTCACCTGCGCGGCCATGCGCGCCTTCGGCGCGGCGATCAGGCAAGAAGGCGCGGCACGCTGGATCGTGCAGCCAAGCGGCTACCGCGCCGCCGATTTCGCGATCGAACCGGACGCCTCGGCCGCGACCTATCTCTGGGCGGCGGAGGTTCTGACGGGCGGCGCGATCGACATCGGCACCGCGCCGGAGCGTTTCACGCAGCCGGACGCGAAGGCTTACGACATCATCCGCCAGTTCCCGCAGATGCCCCCTGTCATCGACGGGTCGCAGATGCAGGACGCCGTGCCGACGCTCGCCGCGCTCGCCGCCTTCAACGAAACGCCGGTGCGCTTCGTCGGCATCGCGAACCTGCGCGTCAAGGAATGCGACCGCATCGCCGCGATGGCAACGGAGCTTTCGCGCCTGTCGCCGGGATTGGCGCGGGAAGAAGGCGACGACCTTCTCGTGTCCCCGGTGTCGCTCGACCGGATGGGAAGCGCCGCCATCGAGACTTATGCCGACCACCGCATCGCGATGAGCATGGCGCTGACGGGGTTGCGCGTGCCGGGCGTGCGTATCCTCGATCCCGGCTGCGTGGCCAAGACCTACCCCGACTACTGGCGCGACCTTTCCCGCCTCGGGGTCGAGATGGGGCGGAGCGAGGTTTGATTTTACTAAGCTGGCTGATTTTGCGATGATGGCGGGGGCCAGACATGTCCAGCAATTATGGCAGGGCATTGGGTACCCCTTCATGGGATCAACGGCGTAACATCCTCTAAAAAGCATGGGTTGGGGATGGACATCCGGCGGGGTTGTGTCTGTCGCGGCGTTCCCGCACGATACTCTAAATATGGCCTGATTCCGGAAATGATCTCACATGGATGCGCCTGACGCGAGAGCACCCTATAGTATACTTATCGACGGTCACTGGACGTTTCATAACTTAAGTGAATATCCAAAATTGATCGATCAGGTATACCTTGCTCTATATGCTCTGAGTGACCGATCAAGCGACCATATTATGTCTAGCTTTGGCGGGATTGAAAAAATCTCAGATGGTGGCGGATACGGAACTGTAAATTTCTATAGTTATTTACGAAGGAATTCGCCTGGAGAGGCGACATTAAAAGTGAAATCGATCAAATACAATTCGCCAGGCTGGATTGAAATAATTGCTGATGCACCCACGATTGCAAAGGTTGCAGCATCGGTTAGTTCAGTTGCTGCTTCTATTGGTGTTTGTCATCAAGTATATATGAGAATTAGAAAGGGAGTATTTGAAATACGAAAGCGTCAACGAGAAGACAGAAAAGAGCTTTTTGATTTGCGTCGCGAAGAAATAAAATTCCTTAAAGAAGGAGCGAAGCAACTGGACAGCATTATGAAGATTGGAGGGTTGGAAAAAGCTGAGGCTTCGACGAAAGATCCAGAGGCAACAGTCCAAATATATTTAGGTCTCTATCGTCGAGTTGAGCAGCTAGTCGACTATAAGAAATCAGGGAAAGCCGAACTACCTTAAGTTTCACCGGATAAGCCCCGTCGTCAGCGCGAGGCAGATGCCGGCGGACACGGCGAAAAGCGCCGCATCCGCGTAAGGGGTGCGATGGACGGCGCGCCAGGCGAGCCGCAGTCGCTCTTCGAAACCCTCGTTCATATGCCTTCGCCCCCGTCCACGGTGCCGGGCGTGCGGGGCACGGGCTTCCTTTCCGTGCGGTCCACCAGAAGGCGCAGGAAGGGCCGAAGCGCGAAATCGGCGAGGCCGAGCGCGAACGCGCCACCGAAACCGAGGCCGAAGAAGAAGCCGAGAACGCCGACGAGCAGCGCGCCGAGAAGGCGGAAGCGCACCACGCCCCCGACCCGCTCCGGGTGCCGGCGCGCATCCGTGCCGAGCCAGGCATGGCCGATGCGCTCGGCGGCGTTGTCGGGCGCCGTGGCGGGCGCTTCGATTTCCGTCTCAGCCGTTTCGCTGGGGGCGACATCCGCGCCGACTTCGCGCACCAGACCGAGCGCCACCGTCTCGTTGGACAGTTGGTCGATCAGGATAAAGGCGCCGAGCTCGCGGTTCTCGGCATAGGGCAGGCACACGGTGGGGCGATCGAAGGCGACCGTCACGCGGCCGATCTCGTTCATCAGAAGGGCGCTGGCGGGGCGCGTGCCGTAGGTGTGGATGTCGACGGCGGCGTCGAGCGAGCGCACGGAAGCCGGCGACTGGGACGTGCCAAGGCGCGCGACGAGGCGCGAGCCGGCGATCAGGGGCCGGTCCACCATCCAGAGGATCTCGGCCTTGACGCTGCGATGGGGCGCGGCGTGGTCGCCCGCCGCCACGATCACGTCGCCGCGCGAGGCGTCGATCTCGTCGGTGAGCGTC
The DNA here is from genome assembly GCF_009176975.1 of Aureimonas psammosilenae. Classification (GTDB taxonomy): domain Bacteria; phylum Pseudomonadota; class Alphaproteobacteria; order Rhizobiales; family Rhizobiaceae; genus Plantimonas; species Plantimonas psammosilenae. The sequence goes on along the minus strand of NZ_WEZG01000006.1, from coordinate 203,451 downwards.
AGCGTCACCGCCTCGCCGGCGGCAGCCTCCGCGACCTCGCCGTTCGGGCCGAAGATCGCCTTCACATGGGCCGAGCGGCCGGACGGGAGCGAGGTCACGGCCTCGCCCGTGCGGATGCGCCCGCCCGCCACAGTGCCGGCGAAACCCCGGAAGTCGAGGTTCGGGCGGTTCACCCATTGCACGGGCAGGCGGAAGGGCTCGTTCTCCTCGTCCAGCGTCGTCGGGCGCACGGTTTCCAGATGGTCGAGAAGCGTGCGGCCCTTGTACCAGGGCGTGTTGGCGGACGGCGCGATGATGTTGTCGCCGTTCTTGGCCGAGAGCGGAATATAGGCGACGTCGGTGAAGCCGAGCGAGGGAAGGATCGCCTCGTAATCGGCGACGATGCGCTCGAACGTGGCCTGGTCGAAATCGACGAGATCCATCTTGTTGATGGCGATCACGACGCTTTTGACGCCGAGCATCGAGGTGATGAAGGAATGGCGGCGCGTTTGGGGCAGGATGCCCTTCCTCGCGTCCACCAGGATCACGGCGAGTTCGGCGTCGGACGCGCCGGTGGCCATGTTGCGGGTATATTGCTCGTGGCCGGGCGTGTCGGCGATGATGAAGGCGCGCTTTTGCGTCGAGAAATAGCGGTAGGCGACGTCGATGGTGATGCCCTGCTCGCGCTCGGCCGACAGGCCATCGACGAGAAGCGCGAAGTCGAGCCCGCCGCCGGTGGTGCCGAACTTCTTGGAGTCGCGCTCCAGGGTCTCCAACTGGTCGTCGAAAACCGCGCCGGCGTCGTAAAGCAGGCGGCCGATCAGCGTCGACTTGCCGTCGTCCACCGAGCCGCAGGTGATGAAATGAAGAAGGGAACTCGGGCGGGCCCCAAGGGCCGGGGTGATCGCCTCGCGATCCGGCGCGGGGCCGGCGAACTCGGCGTCAAGAATCCGGACTGCAGCGGAAGTCATCGTCAGAAATAGCCTTCCTGCTTCTTTTCTTCCATGGAAGCGCCGCCGTCGCGGTCGATCACGCGGCCCTGGCGCTCGGAGGAACGCGAGGAACGCATTTCCTCGATGATGGCGGGCAGGGTCGCGGCATGGGACTCGACCGCTCCGGTCAGCGGATAATCGCCGAGCGTGCGGAAGCGTACCATGCGGTCCTCGACCACCTCGCCGGGCTTCAACTCCATGCGCTCGTCGTCGCGCATGATGAGCGTGCCGTCGCGCTCCACCACCGGCCTCGGCTTGGCGAAATAAAGCGGCACGACGTCGATGTTTTCCAGCGCGATATAGTCCCACACATCGCCTTCCGTCCAATTGGACAGGGGAAACACGCGGAAGCTCTCGCCGGCGCGCTTGCGGGTGTTGAAAAGGTGCCAGGGCTCGGGACGCTGGTTCTTCGGTTCCCAGCGATGCTCGGCCGAGCGCAAGGAGAACACGCGCTCCTTGGCGCGCGACTTCTCTTCGTCGCGCCGCGCGCCGCCGAAGGCCGCGTCGAACTTGTATTTCGTCAGCGCCTGCTTCAGCGCTTCGGTCTTCATCACGTCGGTATGGACGCGCGAACCGGACGCGAAGGGGTTGATGCCCGCCTTCAGGCCTTCCTGGTTGGTGTAGACGATCATTTTCACGCCGAGCCGTTCCGGCAGGCGGTCGCGATGCTCGATCATTTCCCGGAACTTCCAGGTCGTGTCGACATGCATCAAGGGAAAGGGCAGGGGGCCGGGCGCGAAGGCTTTCAGCGCCAGATGCAGCATCACGGCCGAATCCTTGCCGATGGAATACAGCATCACGGGGTTCTCGGCGGTCGCCGCGACTTCCCGGATGATATAGATCGACTCGGCTTCGAGCCGTTGGAGGTGGGTCATCGGCTTCATTGGGTCGGTCCCTCGAAGGCGGCGTCGCCGTGGTTTGTGCCGGGAACGAGCTTGGCGCGGGTGACGCGCCCGTCGGCCTCGACATGGAGACCGCATTCGCGCAGCGTCTCCTCTTCCCACCACCAGCGCCCCGCGCGCTCCGGCTCGCCCGGCTTCACAGCCCGCGTGCAGGGCGCGCAGCCGATGGACAGGAAGCCTTGTGCGTGAAGCGCGTTCACCGGCACTTTCTCTTCCTCGGTGAAGACGCGGATTTCCTCGCGCGTCCAATCGAAGAGCGGATTGGCCTTCAGAAGGCCCCGACCCTCGTCCCAGCCGACGAACTCCATGCCCTGGCGGTTGGCCGACTGGTCGCGGCGAAGGCCGGTGATCCAGCCGCTCGCGCCTTCCAGCGCACGAGCCAGCGGCTCCACCTTTCGGACGCCGCAGCAGGCCTTGCGAAATTCCGGCGCGTAGTAAAGGCCGTCGATGCCCTGGTCGTTGACGAGTTCCTCCAGCGCCGCGCCGTTCGGATAAACCGCCCGGATGCGCCGACCGTATTTTTCCTCGGTTTCGCGCCAGACCGTGTAGGCCTCGGGAAACAGGCGGCCGGTATCGAGCGTCTTCACCTCGACGGGAAGCTTCTGCGAGAAGATCAGATGCGTGATCATCTGGTCCTCGATGCCCAGACTCGTGGTGAACACCACGCGGCCCGGCACGCGCTCCACGAGGGCCGCGAGGCGCTCGGCCGGCGTCAGATGCGGAAAGGCGGCATCCAGCTCATGCGACAGGGCGCGAAGGTCGGCACTCATTCGGCGGCCTTTCGCGCGGCCATGCGCTGTTCGAGGATGCTTTGCCCCTCGCCGTAGCCGTTCTGGTAGTAGGCGGTGACGATCGACTTCTGGCGCAGCCATTGCTCGGGCGGCTGGCGGGCGGCCATCTCGTCCGGCAGTTCGACCTCGTCGAAGCCGCAGGCCAGCGCGTCGTAGAACTCGTCGGCAATGAGTGGCCCGCGGGCTCGCAGCGTGCCTTGGAAGCCTGCGCGACGCAGACGCCGGGCGAGCGTGAAGCCGCGCCCGTCCGAAAAGCTCGGGAAGGTGACGGCGATCAGCGACACGCTACCCAGATAATCGCGCACCGCGTCGACGCCGATATCGTTGGCGAGAAGGAGCCCGATGCGCTCGTTGCGGCGATGCGTCAGCGCTTCGTCGATGACGGTGAGCGGCACGAGAACCGGCCCGTCCGTGAGCGACAGGTCGGCGCAGTCCTCCACCGGCTGATAGGCGTCGGGTCTGACGCCCTCGGCGCCGATCAGAAGGCTCATGCGAGTTCTCCCGCAGGCGTTCCCGTCTTCTCGGCGACGTAGGAAGTGAAGCTTTCCTTGAAGGGATCGAGCCCGGCGCGCTTCACCGTATCGATGAAGGTCTCGCCGTCCTGGCGCTCGATCATGTAGCGGGCGACCAGCGCCTCGATCGCGCCCGGCACGTCGGCGCCGTCGATGCCCGGCCCGACGCGCTCGCCAAGTGCCGCGTTCTCCGAAGCGTCGCCGCCCACCGTGATCTGGTAGTTCTCCTTGCCGGACTTCTCGATCCCCAAGATTCCGATATGGCCGACATGGTGGTGGCCGCAAGCATTGATGCAGCCGGAAATCTTGATCTGCAGCGGCCCGACTTCGCGCTGGCGCGCTTCCTCGCCGAAGGTCTTGGAGATTTCCTGCGCGATGCCGATCGAGCGGGCGGTGGCCAGCGCGCAATAATCCAAGCCGGGGCAGGCGATGATGTCGGTGACGAGCCCGGCATTGGCCGTCTCTAGTCCCGCCGCCTTCAGCGCCGCGAAGACTTCGGCCACATCGTCCTGGCGCACATGCGGCAGAACGAGGTTCTGCGAATGGGTGACGCGCAGCTCGTCGAAGGAATAGCGTTCCGCGATGTCCGCGAAGGCGCGCATCTGCGCATCCGTCATGTCGCCCGGAATGCCGCCAACCGGCTTCAAGGACACGGTCAGCGCGATGTAACCCGGCTGCTTGTGCCTAAAGCCGTTCTGTTCCACGAAGCGGTCGAGCGTGGGATCGGCGCGGCGCGCGGCGGCGAGCTTCTCGGAGGTTTCCGGCAGCGTCTCGTAGGCGGGCGGGGCGAAGTAGCGGGCGATGCGCTCCACTTCCTCCATCGGCGCGTTGATCGTCGGACCATCGAGAAGGGCGTATTCCGCCTCGACGCGGCGCACGAATTCTTCCGTGCCCGTTTCGTGGACGAGGATCTTGACGCGCGCCTTGAACTTGTTGTCGCGCCGCCCTTCCGCGTTGTAAACGCGCATGATGGCTTCGAGATAGGCGAGCAGCTCGTCCTTGGGCAGGAACTCGCGCACCACCTTGCCGATCATCGGCGTGCGGCCGAGACCGCCGCCCACCAGCACCTGATAGCCGATCTCACCCGTCTCGGGATGGCGCCGGACCTTCAAGCCGATATCGTGCGCCTTGATCGCGGCGCGGTCGTGCTCGGCGCCCGTCACGGCGATCTTGAACTTGCGGGGAAGCCAAACGAATTCGGGATGAAGGCTCGACCATTGCCGGATCAGCTCAGCGGTCGGGCGCGGGTCCTCGACCTCGTCCAAGGCGACGCCGGAGAACTGGTCGGCGGTGACGTTGCGGATGCAGTTGCCAGACGTCTGGATGCAGTGCATCTCGACATCGGCGAGGAGATTGAGGATCTCCGGCACGTCCTTCAGCTTCGGCCAGTTGTATTGCAGGTTCTGGCGCGTGGTGAAGTGCGCGTAGCCCTTGTCGAACTTCTCGGCGATCAGCGCCAGTTGGCGCAACTGCTTGGAGTTCAGCGTGCCGTAGGGCACGGCGACGCGCAGCATATAGGCGTGAAGCTGGAGATAAAGGCCGTTCTTCAGGCGCAGCGGCTTGAACTCGTCGTCCGACAGGGAGCCGTCGAGACGGCGTTCCACCTGGTCCTTGAACTGGGCAACGCGCTCGCGCACGAAGCGCTCGTCGAATTCGTCGTAGCGGTACATCGACTTATCCCTCGACGCTGGAGGTCGGGTATTCGTTGCCGAACTCGGCCTTCTTGCCGAAATCGGGATGGACGGTCGGGCCCTTCTGGCGGATGGCCTCACGGAAATGCAGCGCGACGGCCAGACCGTTCGCCTCCACCTTCACGGGCACGAGATAGGGATCGACGATGCGGTTGGCGCGAAAGTCCACGGCCGCCTCGACCTGCATGGCCTCGGCGGCTTCCGGATCGTGCGCGACGCGGGCGAGCGCCGGATCGCGCGTCCACCCGCCCTTGTCCGCGCTCAGGAACACGACGTCGCCTTCCAGAAGGTCGTTGGCCGACAGAACCACGGGCAAGGGCGGTCCCTTGCTTTTCGGCGTCGCCTTCGGTCCTGCCTTGATGTCTTTGGCCATGCCCGGTCTTCGATCCTTCAAAGGACGCGAAAAGGCTCGGGCTGCGAGCGCCCAAGCTTGTATCGCTTCTAAATAGGGGCAAGCCGCGAAGGTTGCGCCGCAAGGATTTTCCTATGAGGGGCGATCCGGGGAAGATTTTGCCCCACGAAGGGCGCGGTTGGCCCGACGGCCGAGACCCAAGCCCGGCGGATCGTTCGAATTCGAACCAATCCCGCAACACAAAATCGAGGCTCCCGGCCCTATGAGTCGAACCACCAGCAGGGTCCGGCGTTCGATGCCCGACCTATTCTTCTCCCCCGTGAAGGATGATCGATGATCGCCACAAGCTATTCTCTTTTCGGCGCCGTCGCCTTCATGCCGGCAGGCCCCACGCCTGCCGTGCAAGGCAGCGGTGCCGCGCGAGAGCGGAGCGAGGCGAGGGTGGTTCCCGCCCCCGCGCCCTCTTCCGACAAGCAGGAGGAACGGGAAGCCGCCCTTCAAGAGCGCTATTTCGAAGAGATGATCTCGTCGGCGGCCGATCTTCTCCTGCGCACGCAGAACGGTGCGCCGGGCTCGCGCTTCGGCCTTTGAACGGCGAGGGGGTGGCGGTTCAGATCGCCTCCCCCTTCAGGAGCCTCGGGGCAGGCCCGCGTGTGCGCCCCGCCGCCTCGCCGATGAAATAATCCTTCAGCGCCGGGGCGCGGTCCACCAGGGACAGGCCGAAGGAGCGGATGGCGCGAACCGCCGGATTGTCGTTGGCGAAAAGCGTGTTGAGGACATCCGTGGTGACGCCCATGCGCACCGTGTCGAAGCGCCGCCAGCGCTGATAGGTTTCCAACGTGTCGAGCGCCCCGATGTCGCGCCCGATCCGCGCCGCTTCCACCACCACTTCGGCCAGCGCCGCCGCATCCTTGAAGCCGAGATTGAGGCCCTGGCCGGCGATCGGATGGATGGCGTGCGCGGCGTCGCCGACGAGCGCCACGCGCGGTTTCACGAAGTCGCGCGCGACGGTCAAGCCCAGCGGAAAAGCGCGGGGAGCGCCTTCCACCTCGATCCGGCCGAGCTCGCGGCCGAAGCGCTGTTCCAGCTCGATCTCGAACAAAAAGGCGTCGCCGGCCAGAAGCCGCTCGGCGTCGCGCCGCGATTCCGTCCAAACGAGCGACGAACGGTTGTTCCGCAAGGGCAGGATGGCGAAGGGGCCGGCCGGCAGGAAATGCTCCACCGCGCGCCCGTTGTGGGGGCGCTCGTGTTTCACCGTGCAGACGATGCCGGACTGCCCATAGTCGCGCGTCACCGTGCGGATGCCCGCCATGTCGCGGATCGTGGACTTCACCCCGTCGGCGGCAATGAGGAGGCGCGCGCGAAGGGTGGTGCGGTCCCCGAGTTCGATCGCAAGGCACGCGGGCTCTTGAATGAAGCCCGACACCGCGACGCCCTGGCGGATGGCGATGCCGAGCGCGGCCGCGCGCTCGCGCAAGGCGCCGTTCACCGCGACGTTCGGCACCATGTTGGCGAAGGGCTCGCCGGGCGAGGCCTCGCCGCCGAAGGTGAGAAAGACCGGCCGCACCACGTCGCCGGTCTTGGAATCGGTGACGATCATTTCCGTGATCGGCTGGGCCTCGTGCTCGATCCCCTGCCAAACGCCGAGACGCGTCAGCATCCGTATGGCGGCCGCCGCGACGGCGGAAGCGCGCGTGTCGCGCCGCCACGCCTCGTCCGGCGCGGCGTCCACCACGAGAATGCGCAAGGAGGGCGCGGCATCGGCGATCGCCACCGCCGTGGACAGGCCGACATAGCCGGCCCCCGCCACCACGATGTCGAATTCAGCGCCAACCGACCCGCCGTCCTGTGTTGCGTCCGCCATTCGTTCCCAAGCCTCGATCATGCTTCACGGACACTTAGGTTGATCGCAAGAGCGTGGCAATGAACAGGGCGGCTGCTGGGGCGACGATGACGAGCATGGAAGGGTTGATCGCCCTTCTCGATCTGGAGCGGATCGAGGAGAATCTCTTTCGCGGCATCAGCCTCGATCCCGGCTGGCAGCGCGTGTTCGGGGGGCAGGTGATCGCGCAAGCGCTGGTGGCCGCGCAGCGCACCGTCCCGCTTGAGCGTCCCGTTCATTCGCTCCACGGTTACTTCCTGCGGCCGGGCGATCCCGAAGCCCCGATCCTCTACGAGGTCGAGCGCATCCGCGACGGCGGCTCCTTCACGACGCGCCGTGTCGTGGCCGTGCAGCGGGCCCAGGCGATCTTCACCCTGTCCGCGTCCTTCCAGGTCGCCGAGCCGGGGCTGGAGCATCAGGCGGCCATGCCGGCGGTGCCGGGGCCAGAGGAACTGCCGGGTGGCGAGGACCTGACCCGGCTGCTTCTGCAGAACGCGCCCGAGCCGATCCGCCGCTATTGGACGCGGCCCCGCCCGATCGAGTTCCGCCCCGTTCTTCTCGACCACTATCTGACGACCGACAAGCTCGAGCCGGTGCAGCGGATCTGGGTGCGCACGCTGACGCCGTTCACGGGCGACCCGGCTCTCGGTGCGGCGGTTCTGGCCTATCTGTCCGACATGACGCTTCTCGACACGGCGCTGTTCGCCCATGGCCTGTCGGTGTTCGATGCGCGCATCCAGGCGGCGAGCCTCGATCATTCCATGTGGTTCCATCACCCGGTCGATCTGTCGGACTGGCTGCTTTACGCGCAGGACTCCCCGTCTTCCTCCGGCGGACGCGGCCTGACGCGCGGCTCGCTTTTCACGCGCAACGGCGTGCTGCTCGCTTCCGTCGCGCAGGAAGGTCTGATCCGCCCGAAGCGCGGCGCAAGCTTTTCATAACGCTACCGCGTCCGATGCCGCCTGATTGCGCGGCATCTGCCTAAATCGGAAGCACAAGCTCGGTTTCCAGGCGAGGCTGGCCGGCTTCTTTCGCCCCCGCCACCCCTTCGATGCCCACCTTTCGCGCGGCGAAACCGCAAAATGCGGTGTTGGCGGGGCGGGCACCCTCAGTTGGCACGAAGCTTGGATAGGGGAGGACATGGCGTGTCGCGCGAAAGCACGGCGCGTGAGGGTCCAGAAGCGGGCGACCGGGGGTCGCCGCCCAATGTTCGAGGTTCGCGAATGAAGATCGTGATGGCCATCATCAAGCCCTTCAAGCTGGACGAGGTGCGCGAAGCGCTGACCTCGATCGGCATCCAGGGGCTGACCGTCACCGAGGTGAAGGGCTACGGCCGCCAGAAGGGCCATACCGAGATCTACCGGGGCACGGAATATGCCGTGAGCTTCCTGCCCAAGCTGAAGATCGAGGTGGCCGTGCCCGCCGAACTCGTGGACCGCGCCGTCGAGGCGATCGGTGTTTCCGCCAAGACCGGCCAGATCGGCGACGGCAAGATCTTCGTCTTCGGCATCGAGCAGGCCGTGCGCATCCGCACGGGCGAAACCGACGCGAACGCGCTCTAAAGACCACGCGCAAGAACTCCAAGGGGCTGACGAGTTGATGAACTTGAACTGGAAGAAAGCGCTATTCGCCGGCGGGCTGCTGGCGGGCATGGCGGCGAGCGCGGCCTTCGCGCAGGATACGGGCATCGCCGGTGTGACCACCACGACGGCCGCTCCCGCCGATGTGGTGGAAAAGGGCGACGTGGCGTGGATGCTGATCTCCACCGCCCTCGTGCTTTTCATGACCCTGCCGGGTCTCGCCCTTTTCTATGGTGGCTTGGTGCGCGCCAAGAACATGCTGTCGGTCCTGATGCAGTGCACGGTGATCGCCGGCGTCGTGATGATCGTCTGGGTGCTTTGGGGCTATTCCTTCGCCTTCGGTGGCGGCACTAGCTACTTTTGGGGCGGAACGGCCAAGATGTTCCTGGCCGGCGTTACCAAGGAAACCACGGCGGCGACCTTCACCAAGGGCGTGGTGCTGCCTGAATACGTCTTCATCTGCTTCCAGATGACCTTCGCCGTGATCACGCCGGCCCTGATCGTCGGCGCCTTCGCCGAGCGCATCAAGTTCTCGGCCGTGGTGCTCTTCACCGTTCTCTGGATCACGCTGGTCTACTTCCCGATGGCCCACATGGTCTGGGATGCGGCGGGCCTCATCTTCACCGGCACACATGCCAATGGCGTCGCGGCGATCGATTTCGCCGGCGGCACGGTGGTCCACATCAATGCCGGCATCGCGGCGCTCGTCGGCTCGATCCTCGTCGGCAAGCGCACGGGCCTCGGGCGCGACAACATGGCGCCCCATTCCATGACGCTGACCATGGTCGGCGCCTGTATCCTGTGGGTGGGCTGGTTCGGCTTCAACGCCGGCTCCAATCTGGAGGCCACCTCCGGCGCGGCGCTCGCCATGATCAACACCTTCACCGCCACCGCCGGCGCGCTTGTCGCTTGGTGCGTGATCGAAACCGTGACGCGCGGCAAGGCTTCCATGCTCGGCGCGGTGTCCGGCATGGTGGCCGGCCTCGTCGCCGTGACGCCGGCCTGCGGCACGATCGGCCCGGTCGGCGCCATCGTTCTCGGCGCCTTCGCCAGCCTCGTCTGCTACTTCTTCGTGGCGGTCGTGAAGCCGAAGCTCGGCTACGACGACTCCCTCGACGTCTTCGGCATCCACGGCGTCGGCGGCATCATCGGCGCTGTCGGCACGGGCATCTTCACCTCCACCTCGCTCGGCGGCACCGGCTATCTGGAAGGCGTGACGATGGGCGCGCAGGTTTATTCGCAGATCGTCGCGGTTCTGATCACCGTGGTTTACTGCGGCGTGGTGTCGGCCATCCTCTACAAGGTGGTGGACCTCGCGGTGGGCCTGCGCCCGACGGTGGAAGCCGAGCGCGAAGGCCTCGACCTCACCTCGCACGGCGAAGCGGCCTATCACGCGTCCTGATCCGGGAATAACTTTCAAGACAGGGGCAGGCGGGCGACCGTCTGCCCTTTTTCCGTTTCCGGTGGCGGAACGGGCCATATCCGCGTGGAAGGAATTCTTAGGGTTAAACGGGATTTAACCAGCGCACCCTTAAGGTCGGGAACGGACGATGCCCGGCCGCTCCCGGCGGCGGGGCCAAGGCATGAACTGAACGGGCGGTTGAAGCATGGCCACCACGACGATCGGCAGAAACGGGACGAAGCAGGCGGCTCGCGTGGCAGCGCCCGTTCCCGCGCGCGAAGCGCCGAGCTTCCTGCACCGGCAGATGGAAATCGCGGGCGGGGCGGGGCTCACGCTTCTCGGCCTTTGGCAGGCGCTCGCCTTCGCCACCTGGAATGTCGGCGATCCGTCCTGGTCGCAATCCAACGATAAGGCCGTCGAGAATTTCGCGGGCGCGTCCGGAGCGGTCATGGCCGACCTCGCTATGCAGTGCTTCGGCCTCGGCGCCGTGCTTCTGGCCGCTTTGCCGATCATTTGGGGGCTGCAGATCGCCCTTGGCCGGTCCGTCGACCGCATCTGGCGCCGCGCCTGGTTCGCCATCGGCGGCATCGTGCTGAGCTCCGCCGCGCTCGGCTGCTTCGCCGCCCCTGCCGGCTGGCCGCTGCCGATCGGCCTCGGCGGTGTGGCCGGCGACATCGTCCTGAAGCTGCCCGCCGCCGTTATCGGTTCCTATCCGACGGGCACGCTCGGGCTGATCCTCGCCGCGATCCTCGCCGCCCCCGCCGCCTGGCTGTTCCTCAACGGCGCCGGCCTCATCGACCGCGCGCAACCCGGTGTGCCGACCCTTGCGCGGGACGGACGACGCATCGCCGTGGAGGATGACGCGGAAGACGACGAGCCGCGCGAGAACCGTCTCGCCCTGGCGCTCGGCGCAGCCGCCCATTTCATTTATTCCGCGAAAGCCGCCTTCGGCCGCCGCCGCGCCGAGTTCTCGTCCTCGCGCCGCGATCCGGGCGAGTTCGCCGACGGCTTCCGCGACTGGCGCGAGGAAGACATCGAGGACGCCGCTCCCATCCGCGAAGCGCCGCGCCCGGCGCGCGAGATCCGCGTCGCCGCGCCCTATCGCGGCGGTTACGTCGACCCGCTGGCCGACGAGGACGAGGGCGCGACGCTGAAGGACGCGCCCGAGCCCTTCCATTTCGACGCGCCGCCCGCGCGCCGTCCGCGCCCTCAGGCCGAGACGCCGATGGTGCCCGTCGCCGCGCAGCGTTCCGAGCCGGCCTTCGCCGGGGAGGAGGACGATCAGGACGAGTTCCGCCCCTTCGCCGAGCGTCATGAGGTGGACGGCGAGGACGAGCCGTTCTTCGACGAGGAAACGGCTGAGCCGGACGAGGACGCCATGCCGGTGATGGTGGCGGACGACCGCGTCGCCCCGGCCGCCGCGCCCGAAGCCGAGACCGGCTGGCTCGGCGGGATCGCCGCCAACATCGTCGCCTTTCCGGGCAAGCGCAAACCGAAGGCCGAGCCCGAAGCCCGCCGCACCGAGCCTGCCATGCGCGCTCCGGCCCCGCGTCCCGAACCCGCGCCCCGCGCCGCCGCCCCGGCGCCATCGTCCGGCGTTCGCGTCGTGCCGGCCGCCGCCCCGTCGCGTCCCGCCGCGCCCCAACGTTCGGGTGCCGCCGCCGCGATGGCCTATGCCCCGTCGCGTGAACTCGCGCCCTTCGAACTGCCGCCGCTCGATCTTCTGGCCCCCCCGAAGGCCAAGGGCCGCGACGCGAGCCTTGCCCCGGAAGTCCTGCAGGACAATGCCCGCCTCCTTGAAGGCGTTCTCGACGACTTCTCGGTGAAGGGCGAGATCATCGAGGTGCGCCCCGGCCCTGTGGTGACGCTCTACGAACTGGAGCCCGCGCCCGGCATCAAGTCGAGCCGCGTCATCGGCCTCGCCGACGACATCGCCCGCTCCATGTCGGCGATCGCTGCCCGCGTCGCCGTGATCCCCGGCAAGAACGCCATCGGCATCGAACTGCCGAACGCCAAGCGCGAGACCGTGTATTTCCGCGAGATGATCGCCTCGGAAAGCTTCTCCGGTAACAAGGCCAAGCTCCCGCTCGCGCTCGGCAAGACCATCGGCGGCGAGCCGGTGATCGCCGATCTTGCCAAGATGCCGCATCTTCTCGTCGCCGGCACCACGGGTTCGGGTAAGTCGGTGTCGATCAACACCATGATCCTGTCGCTCCTCTACCGGATGACGCCGGCCGAGTGCCGCCTCATCATGATCGACCCGAAGATGCTGGAACTCTCCATCTACGATGGCATCCCGCACCTTCTCGCGCCCGTCGTCACCGATCCGAAGAAGGCCGTGGTGGCGCTGAAATGGACGGTCCGCGAGATGGAGGACCGTTATCGCAAGATGTCGAAGCTCGGCGTGCGCAACATCGACGGCTTCAACCAGCGCCTCGCCACCGCCGCCGAGAAGGGCGAGACCATCTCGCGCACCGTGCAGACCGGCTTCGATCGCGAGACCGGCGAGCCGATCTTCGAGTCGGAGGAATTCGACCTCTCGCCGCTGCCCTATATCGTGGTCGTCATCGACGAGATGGCGGACCTCATGATGGTCGCCGGCAAGGAGATCGAAGGCACCGTCCAGCGCCTCGCCCAGATGGCGCGCGCCGCCGGCATCCACGTCATCATGGCGACGCAGCGCCCCTCCGTCGACGTCATCACCGGCACGATCAAGGCGAACTTCCCGACCCGCATTTCCTTCCAGGTGACCTCCAAGATCGACTCCCGCACCATTCTCCAGGAACAGGGCGCCGAGCAGCTTCTTGGGCAGGGCGACATGCTCTTCATGGCCGGCGGCGGGCGCATTCAGCGCGTCCACGGGCCTTTTGTGGCCGACGACGAGGTGGAGGAGATCGTCAAGCACCTGAAGACGCAGGGCGTGCCGGACTATCTCGACGCGATCCTTGAAGAAGAGGACGAGGACGGCGGTTCGGCTCCGGCCGGCGGCAAGGGCGGCGGCTCGGGCGAGGACGTGTCGGGCCTGGAGGAATCCACCGACCTCTACGATCAAGCGGTGGCCGTGGTCCTGCGCGACGGCAAGGCGTCCACGTCCTATGTCCAGCGCCGGCTCCAGATCGGCTACAACCGCGCTGCCTCGATCATCGAGCGGATGGAGCGCGAAGGCATCGTCGGCCCGGCCAACCATGCCGGCAAGCGCGAGATCCTGGTGCCGACCGAAGAAGACAAGATGTGACGGGGAGGGGCCTCATCCGCCCCCGGCCGGTCGCTCAAACGGCGATCGGCCAGCTATTCTCGCGGCGCTCCACCACCCGTACCTCGTCGCCGACCTTCAGTATGCCGATCCCACGCGGCACCGCGTTCCAGCCGAACAGAGCGCCGGGCGCTTGGCTGTCGCCCGAGCGGCGCGTTTTTCCAAGCGTCGCCAGAGGTTCCTTGCCGTCGCGCTTCCCCTGATCCTGATCCACCGTGGTCACGGCGCAGCGCGCGCAGGGCTTCACGAGATCGAAGACCACACCGCCCGCCTCGATCGCCGCCCAGCCATCCTCGGCGAAGGGCTCGGCACCGTCGATCACGAGGTTCGGGCGAAAACGGTTCATCGGCACCGCTTCGCCCCCGGCCGATACGATGCGGCGGCTGAGTTCGCGAAGCGAGGCCGTGGTGGCGACGAGAAGGGGAAAGCCGTCGGCGAAACCGACCGGCACGTCGCGGTCCGTCCAGTCGCGCGACACGAGCCGGCGCGAGGCGTCGTCGAAGAAAACGAGCCGCACCGAACGGCCGAGCCAAGCCGTGATCGCGGCGCTGTGGTCCGCGCCGGCATGGGCGGCATTCACCTCGTCGCTCCAGACCGTGACGGACAGGCGCTCCTCGCCATCGGGTGTCGGCACGAAACGCTCGCCGGCATCGGGAAAGGAAAGGTGGAGCCCGTCCTCGTCGGGCAGGACGTCGAGAAGTGCCAGCGGCGGGAACTCGCGCTGCGACACGAAGCGCCCCGTTTCGTCCACCAGCATCCAGCGCCGGTCGCCTTCGAGGCCCGCCGGCGTGCTTGCGGATTCGTCGGGAAAAAGACCCCGCGCACCCTTGATCGGATAGATGCCGAGTGAACTGATCCGCATGCGCTTTCCTTCCAACCGGCCGCTCGCTTTCGCGAGTTACCATCCGGAACGGGCGACGCAACCCGAAATTCGGACGTGGAGCGCGGGACTCAGAGAAGCTTCTTGTTCGTGGTCAGCTTGGCCGCCGCCTGATCGAGTTCGGCGAGCTTGTCCTGAAGCTCGGGCGGCAGCACATATTCGACCTGCCATGTCGGGAGGCGCTGAAGAACGCGCCTGACATCCGACTGTACGCGGTGATCCGCCGAGCGTTTCGCAGCCTCGCGCATGGACGGTTTCCCTGGCATCTCGCCGGCCGGTTCTCGTTTGCCGCCAGCAACTTAGTTAGAAAGCGAATGACTTGCGGAACGGTTCCACCATTCATCACGCCTTGGCGATGACGCCATCGCTTCGTTTCGCAAGGATGTGATCGGAAGGCGAACCCGCTCGCCCTTCGCGCGGCGGGTTCCAAAGCCCTATTGAAGACGGATTCATGCGCCACCAATAGAAGGGGAAGAGACGTGGCAAGCCCCGTGCCATGCGGCGGGGTCAAGCTGCATCCTGTCCGACGAGACGCTTTGTTGAGGAAATGATGATCGATCGCACGACCCGCTTTCTTCGCCGCCTGACGGCCCGTCGCTTGGCGGCCGTGACGCTCGCTTCCTCGCTCGCGCTCGGGGCGGCGCTTTTGCCGGGGGCGGCGGTGGCGCAGGGGCGCGACGTCGCGGCGGCGCAGGCCGTCGCCGATCACTTCTCCTCCATCCGGTCCATGAGCGGTGATTTCGTCCAGTTCGACGACAAGGGCCGCCAGACCGAAGGCAAGTTCTTCATCGAGCGCCCCGGCCGCATCCGCTTCGACTATGCGGGAACGCCGGTGCGCGTCGTCGCCGACGGCAACAACGTCGCCGTCAACAACCGCAAGCTGAACACCTGGGACCTTTATCCCCTGTCCAAGACCCCGATGAAGCTGCTTCTCGACCAGCGCATCGACCTGTCGGCCGCCAATATTCAGGACGTGAAGCAGGACAAGGACCTCACCACCATCGTCATGGGCGACAAGTCGATCTTCGGCAATTCGCGCATCACCATGATGTTCGACCCTTCCACCTACGATCTGCGGCAATGGACGATCCGCGACGGGCAGGGCAAGGACACGACCGTGATGGTCTACAACGTCAAGAACGGCGTGTCCGTGCAGGATTCCCTGTTCAAGATCCCCTATACGGCGATCGCGCAGGGCCAGACCGGCAACAAGTGAGCGAGGCCACCGCTTCGCCACGGATCGACCCCGCCCGCGCCGAGCATTTCATTCAAAGCAACACGAGCCCGCTCGCGCCTCCCCATGTTCCCGAAGTGACACTGCGCCTTGCCGACGAGGCGCACGATCTCTGGCTCAGGACGGAAGAGGAACTGGCGGCGATCGGACTGCCGCCGCCCTTCTGGGCCTTTGCCTGGGCGGGGGGCCAAGGCCTCTCGCGCCATCTTCTGGACCGCCCCGAAACGGTGCGGGGCAGGACCGTTCTCGATTTCGCGTCCGGCTCTGGCCTCGTCGCCATCGCCGCCGCCAAGGCCGGCGCGCGCGAAGTCACGGCGGTCGACATCGATCCCTTCGCGCCCGCCGCCATGCGCCTCAATGCCGAGTTGAACGGTGTCACCTTCGACATCCGCCTCCTCGATCTCGTCGGGCACGACGTGGCGGCGGAGGTGGTGCTGGCGGGCGACGTGTTCTTCGATCGCGAGATGGCCGCGCGCATCGCGCCCTGGTTCGACAGGCTCGTTGAACAGGGGCACGAGGTGCTGGTCGGCGATCCGGGCCGCGCCTACCTGCCCAAGGATAAGGTGGAGCACCTGTCCACCCACGAAGTGCCCGTCACGCGCGCGCTGGAGGATGCCGAGGTGAAGCGCACGACGGTCTGGCGCTGGCGCGGCTGACGCTCCGCGCCCTCCGGCCCCACATGACAAGCGATTGACGAGACCCCCTGCCTGCACCAATTGGCATGCAACCGGCGGGAGGGGTGATGTCCATCAATCAACGCATAAAGGGTGGCTCTGCCGCCGATCTGTTTCCGACGCGCGTGCTGGGCCGGCCTGAGGTGCGCGATCTGCCGGCCGCGCCCGACAACACCGCCCGCCTGATCGGGCCGGGCATCGTCGCGGCCGGCGTCGGCCTGTCGTCCGGCGAGTTCATCCTGTACCCCTATATCGCGTCCCAGGTCGGCATGGCCTTCGTTTGGGCCGCGCTTCTGGGCGTGATGACCCAGTTCTTCCTGAACATGGAGATCGAGCGCTACACGCTCGCCACCGGCGAAACGGTGCTCACCGGCTTCAGCCGCTTCTGGCGGCATTGGGGGCTCGTCTTCGCGCTGATGACCTGCTTCGCCAATCTCTGGCCGGGCTGGGCGACGAGTTCGGCCACCATGCTGTCCTATATCGTCGGCGGCGAACCGCGCTGGATCGCTATCGCGATGCTGATCGTCATCGGCCTCATCCTGACGCTCGCGCCCGTGGTCTACGTGATCCTGGAGCGCCTTCAGATGGTGAAGGTGGCGGCGGTCGGCCTCCTGATCGTCATCTCGGCCTTCTTCGTGATCACCGCCGAGGACTGGGCCGCCCTTCCGCAGGTGGTCACCGGCGCCACGATCCCCTCGCAGCTCGGATTCGCGCTGCTTCTCGGGGCGCTCGCCTTCGCCGGCGCGGGCGGCGGCCAGAACCTCTGCCAGTCCAACTGGATTCGCGACAAGGGCTTCGGCATGGGCTCCTATGTCCCGAAGATCAAAAGCCTTCTGACCGGCGCCACCGAGGCCGCGCCCTCGACGGGCTTCGTGTTCGAACCGACGCCGGAGAACATGACCCGCTGGAACCGGTGGTGGCGTTTCGCCAACTGGGAACAGCTTCTGACCTTCGTGCTCATCACCTTCGTGACGATCACCTTCACCTCGCTGCTCGCCTATGCGACGGTCTACGGGCAGGAAGGCCTCGGCAATTCCGTCGCCTTCGTGCAGCGCGAGGGGCAGGTCCTCAGCGAACGGGTCGGCGGCTGGTTCGGCGCCTTGTTCTGGTTCATCGGCGCGTTCTCGCTCTTCGGAGCGGCGACCGGCATCGTGGACTACACGGCGCGCCTTGCCGCCGACGTGCTGCGCACCTCCTATCTCCGGCAGGCCAACGAGAGCCGGCTTTACTTCGGCATCGTCTGGGCGCTCGTCGCTATCGGCGTCGTGGTGCTTCTGGTGGGCCTCACCCAGCCTTTGGTGCTCCTCGTCATCTCGGCCTGCACCGGCGGTTTGATGATGTTCATGTATTCGCTGCTTCTTCTCGTTCTCAACCGCCGCGTTCTCGTTCCCGAGATACGGCCGGCGGCGTTCCGGGTCGCGGCGCTCGTATGGGCCTTCCTTCTGTTCGGCGGGCTGTCGATCCTGACCATCATCCAGCAGATCCCGAAGCTCTGGGGCGCGGGCTGATCTTCGAACCGGCGGGCGACGGCACGGCTTGCGTCGCCGCCCGCTCCTTCGCATAAGGTCCGTCTCTTCAGCCGGACGCTTCCATGCCCTTCACGCTCGCCACCTGGAACATCAACTCCGTGCGCCTGCGCATCGATCTGGTCGAGCGCTACCTCAAGACCCGCGCGCCGGACGTCCTGTGCCTTCAGGAAACCAAGTGCCCGGACGATCTCTTCCCGCGCGAGGCCTTCCACGCGCTGGGGTACGATCACGTCGCGATCCACGGCCAGAAGGGTTATCACGGCGTCGCGGTGATCTCGAAACACCCTTTCCGCGATATCGTGCGCCAGACCTTCTGCGGCATCGAGCACGCCCGGCACCTGTCCGTCAGGATCGAGGTCGGCGGCCGGGCCTTGCGCATCCACGACTTCTACGTTCCGGCCGGCGGCGACGAGCCGGACCCGGCGATCAACGACAAGTTCCGCCACAAGCTCGACTTCATCGAGGAAATGCGCCGCGTCACGGCCTTTGCCGAGCCGGACACTTCGGCGATCCTCGTCGGCGATCTCAACATCGCGCCTTACGAGACCGATGTCTGGAGCCACAAGCAGCTTCTTAAGATCGTCTCGCACACCCCCGTCGAGACCGAGGGGCTGCTTCTGGCCATGCAGGACGGGGCCTGGGCCGATCTCATTCGCGCCCGCGTGCCGATGGAGGAGAAGCTCTATACGTGGTGGAGCTACCGCTCCAAGGACTGGCTCGCCGCCGACAAGGGCCGTCGCCTCGACCATATCTGGGGCTCGGCCGATCTCGTGCCGCTCACCACCGCTCATGAGGTCCTGAAGGAAGCGCGCGGCTGGGACCGCCCCTCCGACCATGTGCCCTTGTCCGTCACGCTGAATCTCTGATCGTCGCCTCCAGCCGCGCGGCGAAAGCTAAAGGATCGCGATCGGGCAACGGCCGCCCGCAAGGAGCGAGCGGCCGGAATGCGTCGTTCTTAGTAGGCCGCCATCGGGCGGCCACCGCCGCCGCCTTCCGTCGGAATGATCGAGACCTCGACGCGGCGGTTCGCGGCGCGGCCCGCTTCGCTGAAGTTGTCGGCGATCGGCTGCGTTTCGCCATAGCCGCGCACGTCGAAGCGGCGGGCGTCGATGCCGACTTCGGTCAGGAAGTCCTCCACCGCCAAGGCGCGGCGGCGCGACAGGTCGAGATTGTAGTTGTCCGAGCCCTGGCTGTCGGTATGGCCGGCGATCTCCACCAGCGAGCGGTCGTATTTGCGCAGAACGAGGCCGACCGAGTTCAAGACCGGATCGAAGGCCGGCAGGATCTGGTCGCCGTCGGTCGGGAACGTGATGTTGGAGGGCATGTTGAGGACGATGCGGTTGCCGACGCGCGTCACCGACACGCCGGTGCCGCGCAGGTAGCCGCGAAGCTCCGATTCCTGGTTGTCGACATAGGCGCCGAGGCCGCCGCCGATCAGCGCGCCGACGCCGGTGCCGACCAGCGCCGCCGTGCCGGAATTGACGCCCGTCGCCTTGCCGACGAGGAAGCCGCCGAGCGCGCCCGCGCCCGCGCCGAGGCCGGCGCCCGTCGCCGTGTTGGAAAGCTGGGACTCGCCCGTATAGGGATTGGTGGTGCAGCCGGCGAGGATCGCCAAGGCGGCGAGGGCGGGAACGATCGTCTTCATCAAGGTCTCGTCAAAAAGGCTTGGCCGCTTGCCCCCTCGGCTCCGGCCGTCTGGCGATGTGGACAAGAACCGTGGCCGAATGTGGTTGACGAAAGCTTAAAGCCGCCGCGCCGGCCACCTGTTGCCGCCGGGTTACGCCGCCTCGATCCAGATGGTGTCGAGAAGGAAGCTGCCATCCGGCTCGATCGAGAATGCCTGTTTTGCCTCTTCCGGCAGAGCGTCCTGCAGATAGCGGATGGCCGCCACCGCGACGTCGGGCGTTCGCATCCGCGCCGTCCAGGTGGCAAAATCCATGCGCAGGCGATGGGCCTCCATCCGCCGGACGGTGAAGCCCGCTCGGCCGAGCATGGCCTGCCATTCGCTGCCCGAATAATCGCGCACATGGCTCGGATCGCGCAGGGCTTCCACCGCCTGGAGATGCGTGTCGAGAAGGGCGGGACCGGGCGAGGCTGCGTCCACCACGAGAAAGGGCGCGCCCCGCTTCAGAACGCGCCGCGCTTGGCGCAGGCCCGCTTCGACGTCGCTCCAATGGTGGGCGCTGAAGCGGGTGAGAACGAGATCCATGCTCTCATCGGCGAAGGGCAGCACCTCGGCGCGGGTCTGGACGGTCTCGATATTGCCGATCCCGCGCGCGGTCGCCGTCTGCGCCACGGCGGCCAGCATGTCGGGCGAGAGGTCGGCGGCCACCGTGCGCGCCGTGTGCGGCGCGACGCGATAGGAAACGTGGCCGCCGCCGCAGCCAAGATCCAGGGCGTTCGCCGGATGCAAGGCGCGCGCGATGTCTTCCATCCAGTCGAGATCGGCGCCCGAAGCGTGAACCGCGCTGGAAACATAGGCCTCTGCCCGCGCGCCGAACTGGCGGTCGACGACGGCGGAATGGTCTCTTGCCATGGATTTTCTCTTGTTTGACGTGTTGGCGAAACCGAGGTCGCATGGCGTCAAGAGAGGGACAATACGCCTCGTTATCCTGGTATAAGAAGTGCCATGGACGATCCGAACTTCCGGCGCGGCGAGCTCGGCGCATTCTTGCGGGCGCGGCGCGAGGCGGTGCCTGCCGCAGCATCAAGCTCCGGCGCGCGTCGACGCCGCACGCCCGGTCTCCGGCGCGAGGAAGTGGCCGATCTGTCGGGCATCAGCCCCGTCTGGTACGCACGCATCGAGCAGGGACGGGAGGTTTCGCCCTCGCCCGCCGCGCTTGCCCGGATCGCGCAAGCTCTGCGGCTCGGGCGGGCGGAGCGCCGGCATCTCTTCGCCCTTGCCGGCAAGGGCGATCCCGATGGCGAGAAACCCGGCGAAGGGGCGGCCCCGCCCATCCTGAAAGCGCTCGTGGAGCGGCAGGAGGAGCCGGCCTATCTCCTCGACCGGCAATGGAACGTCGCCGCCTTCAATCCTGCGGCAGTCACACTTTTCGGGTCCTGGCTCGGCGCGCCCAAGCCCAATCTCCTGCGCTTCGTTTTCCTCGACCCCGCCGCCCGCTCGCTCATCGTGGACTGGCCGGACCGCGCGCGCCGCCTCGTCGCCGAGTTCCGGGCCGATCAAGTTCGAAGCCTGAGCGAACCGGATTCCGCGTTTCTGGTGGAGGCTCTTCTGGTGGACGCGGATTTCGCGACATGGTGGCGCGAGCGCCGGGTGCTCGGCCGCGAAGGCGGCTTACGGCGCTTCCACCATCCCGAGCGCGGGGCCATCGCCTTCGAACAAGCGACGCTCGTGGCGCCCGAAGAGCCCGGCTTCAAGCTCGTCCTCCTGGCGGCGAGGCATGAGCGAGTTCAAGATCGGACGTGATGGCTAGCGAAAAGCGCCTGACGAGTTCGTCGCTTCGGGGCGAGTCATTCGTCCGGGCTGCCGATGCCGTCGCCCACCTCGAATCCATCGACAGATTGCGCGGAGGAAGGGCAAATCCTAGAAGGGAAAGACGCAAGACATTTCATCCGCAGGCGGGAGCGATCCCATGAAGCTTTCCGAACATGTTGCCCGCGATGGCATTTCGAACCGTCGGCATCCGGCCATGGTTGGGATCGTCGTGGCGAGTCTGCTTGCTGGATATTCCGGCCCGGCCGCTCCCGAAGAACTGGCCGGAGACGTCGTCCTGGCAGCCGACGCCAAGACGGTCACCTGGGCCGCGATCTACAGGAAGCCCGCGCCTGGGGGAGAGGACCCCTGGTACCATATCGAGGTCATCGAGAAGGATCGGGGCTCCGAGCCTTGGGTCTTTCGTCGGCTCGCCGCGCATATGGCCATCACGCCAACGGCGCTTTTGGCGAGCCGTTCCAATAAGCGTGCGAAAACCTACGGATACAAGAACGAGCAGTTCATCACCGCCTATCGGCAATGGCAGGGTCGATCACCGGAAATCCGGGACGGACAGGTTTGTCGAAGCACTGTCCTCGATTGCCTGAAACGGGTTCGAGAGGATTGACCCGGCCGGGTTCTCTTCAAAAGTTACCGAGAAGGCTTTCCACCTTGCGGATGTAATCGCTCGACTGGTTCATCTCCTCCTCGGCGGCGCGCAGATTCTTCTGCAACTGCTGGATCTGGAGCTTTCTGTCCCAGTTCTCGGCATTGGCCGCCTTCAACCGCTCTTCCGTCTGCTTCAAGCGAAGCTCCAAGCTGGCGATCTGGTCGCAATAGCGGATCTGGTCTTCCTCGACGCGCTTCAGGAACTGCCGGGCATCGCGCTCGATGGTGGTGAACTTCTGTTCGTAGTCGCGGATCGTGCGCGCCGCGCGCTCCACGAGAAGCATGGCGTTCGACCAGTCCTGGCGCACGAAGCCGCCGGTATAGACCGAAACCTGGCTGGGGGCGGACGCTTCTTCGGGCGTGGGCGACGCCATCGGCCGCTCGAACATGGACGCGACCGGGTTGGGGTCGCTCCATTCGTCGAAGGACGTTTCCTTGCCCGTGTCGTTCAGGGCGGTGTCCATGGTCAGATGCGGCCGATCGAGGAAAGGTTGCCGGTGATCGCTTCGTGCAGCTTGCCGAGCCATTCGTTGGCTTCGCGGGTGCGCGCTTCGGCGGCGTCGGCGCGGGCATTGGCCGCTTCGATCTCCTTCTGCGCCGCCATGAGCTGGGCATGAACGGCTTTCAGATCGGCAAGGTGCTGCTGGGTCTGCTCCTCGGCCGCGCGGCGCAACTGCTCGATGCGGTCTTCCCGGTAGCGGATCGCTTCGGCGGCTTCCTGGACGAGGGTGATGGCCGAGGCCCAGTCCGGGCGCGCCGGGGCGTCGCTCGCTTCGCCCGAGCGGGAAGCGGAGGGGAGCGGCACCGGCGCCAGCGCCAGGACGCGAGGCTGATCGTCGTTGTTCATGGGAGCCATCTCTTCGCTCGCGCCCCGCAGCGTCCACTCGACGCCCTCATAGAGTTCGTGTGACTTGGCGTTGGAGGTCATGGTCCGGCTCCCCTGATCTTCATCCCATCATACCCCGAAACGGGCGAGAACGGCGGTTAGAAATCGCCGCGTTCAACATTTGTTAGGGATTCTTCTTGGGGGAAAACGGGCTGACATTCGATGGTTCCACCGTTTGTCCGTCTTCGGCGCGCGCGTGATCGTCCTCGCCGACGACGCTGACCATCCGCGCGGCGCGGCGCAGCACCTCGTTCTGGCGCTGAAGGGCGACGCGATTGTCGCGCGCGATCTCCAGCGCGCCTTGCGCCAGCGTGCGCTCGGCACGCTCGCCTTCCAGTTCCTCCACCAGCCGCCGGTTCGCCGCTTCCAGGGCGATGCGGTCGCTTTCGAAGCGGGCCGTCGCGGTTTCCAGCCTGACGTTCAGGCTGCCGATGCGCGTCGTGGCGTTTTCCACGAGCGCGTCCTTGGCCGCCAGCGCCTTGTTCAGCATCTCGTTGCGCTCTTCGAGTTCTTTGCGCCCGCGCTGGTCGGTATGCGCGTCGGCAAGATACCGCTCGATCTCGGCCCGCGCGCTTTCCAGACGCCGCCCGAGCGTCGTGCGCTCCAGCGCCAGTTCCTTCAGCGAGCGCTCGGCGGCGCGCAGCGCATCGTCCTTTTCGCGGAAGTGGTTGCGGGTGGATTCGAGAATCTGCTCCGTGGTCGACAAACGGGCAGTCACCGCTTCCAGCTTCAGGCCGAGCGTCGCGCGCTCCGCATTGCCTTGCGCCAGCGCCGCTTCGCTGTCCGTTTCCAGCTTTTCGCGGAAGGCGACCTCGCCCGCCATCCGGGCTTCCAGCGCGGTGAAGGCGAGCTGCTGGTTTTCGCGCTGCTGCAGGAGTTCGGCGTTGCGCGCTTCCAGAAGCCCCAGCTTCTCGGCCTGCGTTTCCGACAGGATGCGTAAGCGGCGGATTTCGCCTTCGTTGACGACGCCTTGTTCCATTTCCCGGCGAAGACTGGCTTCCGCCCGGTCCAGCGCCTGCTCGTTGGCTAGATTCTCCGCGCGCTTGAAGCCGAGTTCGGCTTCCAGATGCTCGCGATGCTCGGCATCGCCCGCGACCTGCCGTTCCAGCGTTTCGATCAGCGACATCTTCTGCGACAGCAGGAGAAGGCGCTCTTCCGCGACCGCGGTCTGCGAAACCAGTTCGCCTTCCAGCTTGCCCTGCCGCGTGTCGAGATTGGCGTTCTCGGCCTGGAGCGAGGAGATGGCGTTGGACAGGCTCTCGACTTCGCGTCGCAGGTCCCGGCCATTGTGGATCTCGCGCGCCAGAAGCGCTTCGGTTTCCTGCACCCGCGCCTTGGCCTGCGGCAGTTCCATGAACATCGAGTCGAGCGGCTCGATCATTTCGTTGAATTCGTCGCCGAGGGATTTCAGCTCTTCCAGCCGGTCGATCATCCGGCTGAAGCGGACCCGCAGCATCTCGCTGCGCTGGCCGATGCCGTCCATGCCGACCGGCTTTTCGCTCGGCCGCCCGGCGAATGAAGGAGCGGCGGATTCCGGCCGTTCCGGCGCCATCCTGGGCGCCGCGCTCCGTTCTTCCGAAAGAGCTTCCGGAGCAGGTTTGCGACCGAAAATTGACCAGGATAAAGTCATGTGCTCTTCCCGGCTCGGCGTCGGGCCAAAAAATCGACGGAACACCGACATGGCGTCCGCCGGTGCTTCATGAGCTATTATGAATTCTTAATCTTCGCAACCGAAGCGGTTACGCGCCGGCAGGTTGCCCACGGCTTTCCTCCGGCCGAAATGGCGGTCCGGCGTGAACTGCGACAGGATGACTTATCAGCCGAACCGATCCTCCAGGGCCAGGATGTCGGCGGTCATGCGCGCCAGGTCCTCGGCCAGGATATCGTAGAGCTTGCCGGCGATCTCGGGATATTCCTCCAGCATCCGGCGGAACAAGGGCCGGGTGATGCGGATCAGATCGCAATCCGTCAGCGTCACGGCGGTCGCCGGGCGGCGCGTTTCGGTGAGAAGCGCCAGTTCCCCCAGAAGCGAGCCCGGCCCGAACCGGCCGACCGCAACCTGAACGCCGCCTTGCGGGCGCAGGAGTTCGACTTCTCCCGACACCACGACGAAGCCGGCATCGGAGCGCGCCGCCAGCCGAAACAGCGTTTCGCCCTGGCGAAGCCGCCGATGTTCCGATCCGAAGGCAAGCATTCGCAACTGGTCTCCTGAAAGACCAGCGAACAAAGGAACAGTCTCGAACACCGCGATGTCGCTTTCGAGGCTCATCCGGTGGTGATCGCTCCCCCTTCCGGCCGGCGCGGGACCATGGCTCTGCCCGCGCGGGCACGGTCCCGCAACATCGTCGGCACCGGTCCGAAGCGACCGGGGCCCTGGTGATTCTATAGCCTCAACGCCAGCCCAAGGAAATCCGCGAAGCGCTCATCCGGCTCGCGGATCAAGTTCGGCGCAAGCCTTTGGGGCCTTGCCTCAGGGCATCAGCTTGTAGCCGCCGGCTTCCGTGACGATCAGGCGGGCGTTGGAGGGATCGGGCTCGATCTTCTGGCGCAGGCGGTAAACGTGCGTTTCCAACGTGTGCGTGGTGACGCCGGAATTATAGCCCCACACCTCTTCCAGAAGCACGTCGCGGGTGATGACCCGGCGATCGGCGCGGTAGAGGTAGCGGATGATCGCCGTTTCCTTCTCGGTGAGGCGGATCTTGCCGCCCTTGTCGTCGAGAAGCACCTTCTGGCTCGGCTTGAAGATATAGGGGCCGACCTGGAAGGTCGCATCCTCGGACTGCTCGTGCTGGCGAAGCTGCGCCCGGATGCGGGCGAGAAGCACGGCAAAGCGGAAAGGCTTCGTGACGTAATCGTTGGCGCCCGCTTCCAGCCCGAGGATCGTGTCGGAATCGGTGTCCTGCGCCGTCAGGATGATGATCGGCGCCTTGAAGCCGGACTTGCGCAGGACCTTCACGGCCTCGCGCCCGTCCATGTCGGGCAGGCCGACATCCATGCAAACGAGGTCGATCAGCCCGGCGCGCGCCGCGGCGATCCCCTTCGTCGCGGTCGGCTCCTGGGAAACCGAGAATTCCTCGTGCAGCGAAAGCTGCTCGGCGAGGGTCTGTCTCAGGTCGTCGTCGTCGTCCACGATCAGGATGCTGCGTGCGCTCATGAACCCTTTGTCGCCTTCGCCTCGCGAAACTGCCATATGCCGCACGGCCAAATGCCCGGCGCCGTGGTGGCCTGATACTGCTATGCCCATAGATAGGGAGGATTTCCGGCGCGTCATGCTCAAGAATAGCCGAAAATCGACCATTCTCGTTCGCCGCTCGCCTTTGTCGCCGACGCGCGGGATCGTCCAGGCCGGCCCGTTGCGCCTGCCCGCCGCCATCGGGCGAAGCGGCATCGGCACGACCAAGCGCGAAGGCGACGGAAAAACGCCGGTGGCCACCATGCGGATTCTGTCCGCCTGGGCGCGGCCGGGCCGCATGCCGGGCCTCAGCACGGCGCTGCCCCTGCGCCGTTCCAGAGCTTGCGACGGCTGGTGCGACGCGCCCGAGCACCCCGCCTATAACCGACCCGTGCGGCTGCCCCATCCCGCCAGCGCCGAGACCATGCAGCGCGAGGACCGGCTCTACGATTTCGTGGTGGTGCTCGACTGGAACATCACATCCCGTGCACGGGGCCGGGGAAGCGCGATCTTCCTCCATATCGCGCGCGAGACCTACGCACCGACCGCCGGATGCGTGGCGCTTTCTCCCGCCGACATGCGCCGGCTCGCGCCGTTCCTGAAATGCGGAAGCCGGCTCAGGGTCATTTTATAATCATTCTGGAACGGGGCCTTCGACGCTTCGTTGAGTTTTCCTGACGGGACCTCCGTCCGACAGGGAGTTTCTTGTTCCATGAAACGTAGCGAGATCACCGATCATCCGACGGTCGAGCCCTATACCTCGCCTTCGGGCGGCTGGGGCTCGCTGAAGTCGGTGACGGAAAAGACCCTGGCCGAGGGGCTTTCCGTCGAGACCATGACGAAGATGCTCACCAAGCAGAACAAGGCGGACGGCTATATGTGCGTCTCCTGTTCCTGGGCCAAACCGGCCGAGCCGCATCTGGCCGAGTTCTGTGAGAACGGCGCCAAGGCCACCGTCTGGGAGGTGACCAAGAAACGGGCGAGCCGCGATTTCTTTGCGCGTCACCGGGTCGCCGAGCTTCGCGACTGGACCGACCATGAACTGGAAAAGGAAGGGCGTTTGACGACGCCGATGCGCTACGACGCCTCGCTCGACCAGTATGTGCCGGTGAAGTGGGAAGACGCCTTTCGCGAGATCGGGGCGGAACTGAACAAGCTCGACCCGAAATCCGCCGTCTTCTACGCCTCGGGGCGGGCCTCGCTCGAAGCCTCCTACATGTGGCAGCTTTTCGCGCGCATCTACGGCAACAACAACCTGCCGGACTCCTCGAACATGTGCCACGAATCGACCTCGGTCGGGTTGCCCAAATCCATCGGCTCGCCGGTGGGCACGGTGCAGATCGAGGACTACGACAAATGCGACATGATGTTCTTCTTCGGGCACAATACGGGGACGAACGCGCCGCGCCTTCTTCATCAGGTGCATGACGCCCGGAAGCGGGGCGTGCCGGTCGTCACCTTCAATCCGCTGCCCGAACGCGGTCTGATGCGCTTCAAGGACCCGCAATCGCCGGTGGAGATGCTGACGCCCGACGAGGGCGTGAAGATGTCGAGCGACTTCTTCCAAATTCGCCCCGGCGGCGACATCGCGGCGATGACCGGCATCGCCAAGGCGGTGCTCGATCTCGACGACGCGGCGCGGGAAGCGGGGGCCAAGCGCGTTCTCGACATCGACTTCATCGCCGAGCACGGCCACGGCTTCGCCGAGTTCGAGCAATATCTGCGCGACAGCCAATGGGCCGATATCGAACGCATTTCCGGTATCGCGCGCCACGATCTGGAGCGCGTCGCCGGCCAATATGCGCGGGCCGAGGCGGTGATCGGCAATTACGGCATGGGTCTGACCCAGCATCGGCACGGCGTCCAGAACGTGCAGATGCTGTGCAACCTCCTCCTCATGCGCGGCAATGTCGGCAAGCCCGGCGCCGGCGTGTCGCCGATCCGAGGCCATTCCAACGTGCAAGGGCAGCGCACGGTCGGCATCACCGAAAAGCCGGAACTGACCCCGCTCGACACCTTCGAGAAGCTCTACAGCTTCAAGGCGCCGCGCGAGGAGGGTCTCACCACGGTGAAGGCCTGCGAAGGTATCCTGAACGGTTCGGTGAAGGCTTTCATCTCGCTCGGCGGCAATTTCTCGCGCGCGGTGCCCGAAACGGCGCTGATCGAGCCGGCCTGGATGCGCCTCCGCCTGTCGGTGCAGATCGCCACCAAGCTCAACCGCAATCACCTCCTGCCGGGCGAGGTCACGTATCTCCTCCCCTGCCTCGGCCGCATCGAGGAGGACATCCAGGCGAGCGGGCCGCAGCATGTCTCGATGGAGGATTCCACCGCCTGCATCCACGGCTCGATCGGCTGGCGCAAACCCGCTTCGCCCGAACTCCTGTCGGAGCCGAAAATCATCGCGGAACTCGCCAAGGCGACGGTGCCTGGCCGCTCCACCATTCCCTGGGACGCGTGGGTGGCGAACTACGCGGTGATCCGCGACGAGTTCACTAAGGTCTGGGACGACTTCCACGACTTCAACGCGCGCTTCCTTCAGCCGGGCGGCTTCCACCGCGACCTGAAGGCCTGCCGGCGCGAATGGAACACGGAAACGAAGAAGGCGAATTTCCTCGTGCCGACCGGCATGGACGTCAATCCCGACATCCATGTCGATGGGAAGAGCATCCTGACCCTTCTGACGGTCCGCTCCAACGACCAGTTCAACACGACGATCTACGGCTATGACGACCGCCTGCGCGGGATCAAGGGCTCGCGGATGATCGTTCTGATGAACCGGGAGGACATGGAACGGATGGGCCTGAAGGACGAGGACCGGGTGGACGTGATGACCCATGCCGGCGACGGGGTGGTGCGCAAGGTCGAGGACTACCGCGTTCACGCCTTCTCGATTCCGAAGGGGGCGGTGGCGGGCTATTATCCCGAACTCAACCCGCTTCTGCCGCTCTGGCATCACGATTCGGAGGCCCATACGCCGGCGGCGAAAGCCATTCCGGTGGAGATCCTGCCCCGCCGGGCCGCCTGAACCTCCTTGTCAGGCGACGGCCGCCGAAACGCTGCGCGTGTCGGCGGCTTCGAGCCAGCGAACCTGGTTGCGCCCGCCTGCCTTGGCCGCATAAAGCCGGTTATCGGCGCTCGCCAAGGCGAGGGCGGGATCGTTCTCCACCATCGCCACGCCGATGCTCACCGTGACGGCGAGGCCGAGCGCGATACCGGACCAGTCATGCTCCTGGATCGCGATGCGGACCGCTTCGCAGAACGAGCGGGCATGACCCATGGTGGCGCAATCCACGAGAAGCACGAATTCCTCGCCTCCCAGGCGCACCGCGTGATGGGTCTCGCCGCACAGGGCGGTGAGGATGCGCGCCGTGCACTTCAGCACCTCGTCGCCGACGATGTGCGAATGACTGTCGTTGATGGCCTTGAAGCGATCGAGGTCGAGGATCGCCAGCGCGAAAGGCTTTCCCAGATGCGCGAGCTCGGCCACGAGCGCGTCGAAGCCGCGCCGGTTGAGAAGGCCGGTCAGGGGATCGATCCGCGACATGCGGGTCATGGTTTCGAGCTGCGCGCGAGCCTCGCCGACCATCTGGCGAATGCGGTCGTTCTCGCAGACGATCTCCGCGATGCGGGCGCGCTGCTGGGCCTGATGGCCGGCGGCGCGCGCATTGGTCTCGTGGAAGCGTTTGAAGTATCGCAGCGCTTCCTCGAACTGCCCGATCTCCTCGTGGATGCGTGAAAGATAGCGAAGGGCGTAGGCTTCCGAATCCTTCTGTTGCGTCCGCTCGGCCAGATCGAGCGCCAGTCGGCAGATTTCCTCCGCTTCCTCGAAATGGCGCAGATGGATGAGGACTTCGCTCTTGGTGTAAAGGAACTGGAGCTGAGAGCGGCAGCCGAGCGTGTCCCAGATTTCCCGGCAGCCGCTCAGGACCGCCATCGCCTCGGCTCCGCGCTCGGAGGTCATCAGATATTCGCTCTTGTTGCAGAGAGCGATCTGCAACCCCCAAAGGTCTCCCTCGGCGTTCGCGATCCCGACCGCCTCCTCGTTGATCCTCAGGGCGTCGGCCAGGAGTCGCTGCGCCTGCGCGTCGTCCTCCTCGCCTTTGCGGATCGAGGCGCGGTCGCACTCCACGCCGGCGAGATTGATGATCCACCAGCCGAGAACCACGGGCGGGCCGCAACGGGCGGCCGCGACTGCGCTCTCGATGAGTTCTCGCGCCCGCTCCAAGTGCTTGCAGTACCAGAGAACGACGCCGAGGACGTTTGCGACGAAACCCTTCACGTCGACGGGAAGTTTGTCGCTTTCGGCGAAGGCCTGGCTGGCGATTTCCGCCGCCTGTTCGGACAGGCCGCATTCCAGAAGGAGCCAAGCCTGCATGGCCTGCGCCCAGGCGATGCCGACATGGTCGCCGAGGCGAGCCGCGATGAAGCCCGCTTCCCGCGCCCGGCCGATCGCCGTCTCGGCTTCGCCAAGCTGGAAGCCGGCCCAGGCCATCAGCCGCAGGGCGACGCTGGTCCCGTAAATGTCGGCTGCTTCCTGCGCTTCTTTCCAGATCTGCTCCGCAAGAACGAGACACGACCTCGGTTGCCCATGGCAGGCATCGTGCCAGGACGCCTCGAGGCGCGCCTGGAAAGCCGAAGGGTGTAGAAACGCGCCGAACATCCGACCACCGAAACACGATCGGCGAACTTTCGCAGGACGACACTTAACGTCGCGTTAGAATCAACCCCATATTGCGGCTGCACACTTCAAATAGCCAGCGAAACGGTGCCGGGCGCTCTGTGGGCCCGGCAGGGTTCAAGGGCATAGTGGGAGCCTTGTCAGGCGTCCTTCAGCCGCTTGCTCTTGCCTTGAAGCTCGTCGATCAGCTTGGATGCGTCGCCCTTGGTCAGGTTCTCGTCGAAGGGCGTGTCGGTTTCCTCGCAGAGCGTCTTCAGATAGGAGGCCTGTGCGCCTGTCATCGGCTCGCCGCCCGTGGTCCAGTCGTCCGGGTCCTTTTCAGCGTTGGACGGCGCGGCGTTCTTCGGGTTGTCCATCGGTTCACTCCAAGAGGAATGTTCCGGTAATGTTCATGCCGCCGATCGGTTCCGGCGGCACGCCTTATTCAAACCCCGATCGTCTCGGGATCGAGGCCGCCCATCCGGCAGACGGTGCGGAACTCCTCTTCCCCGACCGGCTGCACCGACAGGCGGGAATTCTGCACGAGCACCATGTTCCGGCAATCGGGTTCGGCCTTGATGGCGTCCAGCGTCACCGGGTTCGGCAGATCGGCGAGGGCGCGCAAATCCACGCATTCCCACGTGCCCTCCGTCGCGGTGGAATCGGGATGGGCTTCGGCCGCCACCTCCACGATGCCGACCACGGCCTTGCCCTCGTTGGAATGGTAGAAGAAGCCGCGCTCGCCCACCTTCATCGCCCGCATGAAGTTGCGGGCCTGATAGTTGCGCACGCCGTCCCATTCCTGGCCGGCCTGACCTCGCGCCTTTTGTTTGTCCCAGGACCAGGAGGAGGGCTCGGACTTGAAGAGCCAGAACGCCACTTCAGCCTTCCGGGTTGTTGATGACCCAGTTCCAGCGGCGGATCGTGACGCTCTCGAAAATTTCTGCCTTGGCATAGGGATCGGCCTCGGCGATGGCGCGCGCTTCGCCTTCGCTGCCCGTATCCACGACGATCAGGCTGCCGACCGGCTTCTCGTCGGGGCCGAGAAAGGGGCCGGCGAATTTCAGCCGTTCGCCCAAGGCGTTCAGATGCGCCAGATGGTCGGTGCGCACCGCCGCCCGCGTTTCCTGCATTCCCGGCTTGTCGTCGCAAAGGATGGCGAAGAGCATGAGACCTCGATTCGTGTGTCTTGCCTTTTAGGGGTTAGCGACCGGATCGGTCCCGTTCAATCCGTTTCGCGCTTCAAGGGCCTGGAAAGTAAGAGGAGTTGCGCGTCGTCCACGGAAAGCCCACCGGACAGGATGGCGGCGACGGTCCGGATGAGGGGCGCGTCGATGTTTCTGTCCTCGGCGATCCGTGCCGCCACCCCGGCGGTGAACACCCCTTCCGCGAGCTTCAGGCGCGACAGGTCGTCGCCGCGCCCGAGCGCGAGCCCATAGGCGAAGTTGCGCGATTGCGGGCCGGAACAGGTGAGAACGAGGTCGCCGAGGCCGGAAAGGCCCACCAGCGTTTCGGGACGGGCGCCGAGCGCTTCGCCGACGCGTGCGAGTTCGCTGAGGCCCCGCGTGACGATCGCCGCGCCCGCCGAAGCGCCGAGCCCGCGCCCCGCGACGATGCCGGCGGCGATGGCGAGAACGTTCTTCAACGCCCCGCCCGCCTCGACGCCGAGGATGTCGGTGGAAGCGTAGATGCGGAAGGTTTCAGTGGAAAGCTCGCGCCCCAGGGCATCGGCGGTTTCGGCATGGGGATGCGCCAGCGTCACCGCCGTCGGCAACCCGCCCGCGACATCGGCCGCAAAGCTCGGGCCAGATAGAACCGCGATCCGTTCCGGCGAAACGTGACGCGCCGCGATCTGGCTGGCGAAGCAGCCCGTTTCGCGCTCGATGCCCTTGGCGCAGAGCACGAAGGGAACGCGCTCGCCGCTTGATTCCGCCAGTTCCGGCAGAACTGCCTGCAAGGTCTGCGCGGGCGTCACCACGAGCACGATCTGCGCGCCCGCCAAGGCGTGCCCGAGATCGCTCGTCGCCCTCAAGCTTTCCGGCAGGGCGATTTCCGGCAGATAGCGCGAATTGCGGCGATGCTCGTTGATTTCAGCGACCGTTGCTCGATCGCGGGCGTAAAGCCGCGTCGGGCGGCCGGCACGCGCTTGAAGCGCCGCCAGCGCCGTGCCCCAGGCGCCGCCGCCGATCACCGCCACCGCGCCGCTCACGCTTTCGCTCCCCGGCGGCCGAAGCCGACAAGCGGCGCGGCCTCCTCATCCAACGGCCAGCGCGGCCGCACCGGCGCTTCATACGGATCGAGAAGCCCGGCCTCGAAACGCTCAAGCCCCGCATGGGCGATCATCGCGCCGTTATCCGTGCAAAGAACGAGCGGCGGGGCGACGAGCCTGACGCCCGCCTTCGCGCCGGCGCGGCTCAGCGCGGCCCGGATCGCCCCGTTCGCAGCCACCCCTCCCGCCACCGCCAGAACCGGATCGGCGAGACCGGGAAATTCTTCGCGAAAGCGCGAGAGGGCTCGCGACACGCGGTCGAACACGCTGTCGGCCGCCGCCGCCTGGAACCCGGCGCAAAGATCGGCGATGTCATTTTCGCCCAAGGGCGCGGCGCCTTCCGCCGCAAGGCGCACGGCGGTCTTCAGCCCCGAAAACGAGAAGTCGAGTCGCTTCTCGCCGCGCATCGGGCGGGGCAGAGGGAAGCGCGCGGGGTCGCCCTGGCTCGCGCGTTTCTCGACGTTCGGCCCGCCCGGATGGGGGAGAGACAGGAGCTTCGCCGTCTTGTCGAAGGCCTCGCCGAGCGCGTCGTCGATCGTCGTGCCCCAGCGCTCGTAATCCCCGAGGCCGCGCACCAGAAGGATCTGCGTGTGGCCGCCCGAGGCCAGCAGCATCAGGTACGGATAGGCGACCGCGTCGGTGAGGCGCGGGGTCAGCGCGTGGCCTTCCAGATGATTCACGGCCACGAAAGGAAGGCCGGCCGCGCTGGCGATCGCCTTGCCCGTCATGGCCCCAACGATCAGCGCTCCGACGAGACCGGGACCGGATGTCGCCGCCACCGCCGACAGGTCGGACACGCAAACACCCGCATCGGCAAGCGCGGCGCGGATGATGCCGTCCAGCGCCTCGACATGGGCACGCGCCGCGATCTCCGGCACGACGCCGCCGAAGGCCGCGTGCTCTTCCACCTGACTGAGCACCACGTTGGAAAGGATCACGGGGCCCCCGTCGCTCCCGCGCCCCACCACGGCGGCGGCGGTCTCGTCGCAGCTCGTTTCGATGCCGAGGATGAGGGGGGAAGGAAGGGTCAACCGCGCTGCCATCTCAAGCGAAAATCGCAACGGAGATAGCGATTGCGGCGCGATTGCGCTACCGGAACCGCCATGAACAGCGACATGGGCGAGACAAGGAGCGGCGGATCGATGAGGAAGCGCGGCCCCATCCGCATCGGCACGCGCGGCAGCCAGCTCGCTTTGGCGCAGGCTTCCGAGCTTCGCGCCCGGCTGATGGCGGCGCACGGGCTGTCCGAAGCCGACTTCGAGATCCAGGTCATCACCACCGCCGGCGACCGCATCCAGGACCGCCCCTTGTCGGAGGTCGGCGGCAAGGGCCTTTTCACGCTGGAGATCGAGGGCGCGCTGATCGACGGCCGGATCGACCTTGCCGTGCATTCGGCCAAAGACGTCGCGACCGTTCTGCCGCAGGGCCTGCACCTTTCCGCCTTTCTGCCGCGCGAGGACGTGCGCGACGTCTTCATCGGACGGGGCGGGCGGCGCATCGCCGACTTGGCGCAAGGGGCGCTGATCGGCTCGGCCTCGCTTCGGCGTCAGGCGCTCTTGAAGCGGCTGCGGCCGGATCTGGAGGTCGTCAACTTCCGGGGCAATGTGCCGACGCGCCTCAGCAAACTGCAAGACGGTCAGGTCGAGGGCACGCTTCTGGCGCTCGCCGGGCTGAAGCGCCTCGTTCTCGACGGGACGGTGGATGGTGAGATCCTCGACCCGGACAGCTTTCCCCCGGCCCCTGGGCAGGGCGCCATCGCGCTCGAAACCCGCATCGGCGACCGGGAAACCGAGGCTCTGGTCGCGCCGATCCACCACGCGCCGACCGGCGTGATGCTGGGCGCCGAGCGCGCTTATCTCGCCACGCTCGACGGCTCCTGCCGCACGCCCATCGCCGCCTGGTCGCGGCTCCAAGGCGAGCGTTTTCTATTCTCCGGCACGATCCTGACGCCGAACGGCGAAGAAGCGCATCGCGAGGACGTGGAGGGCCCGGTGAGCCAAGCCGAAGCGTTGGGAGTGCAGGCGGCGCAAGCGCTTCTGGCCCGCGCCGGACCCGACTTCTTTTCCGGCTGGGCGCAAGATCACCGCCGGCCGTGACGCGCGTTCTACTTCTGCGCGACCGGGCGGCGGGCGAGGAAACGGCAGCGGAGCTTGCCGCCCTCGGCCACGAGCCGCTGCTTCTGCCGCTGCAGGAAATCGTGCCGCTGGACGAGCCGATGCCGGCCGGCCCCTTCGCCGGTGTCGTGGTGACGAGCCGCAACGCCGTGCCGGTGCTGGCGCGACATCTGGGAAAGGCAGGCGTTCCGGCGCTGGCTGTCGGCGAGACCACCGCGCGGCATCTGGAGGAAGCGGGTTTCACCGTCGCGGAACGGGGCGAGGGGTCGGGGGCCAGCCTCCTTCGTCCTGCCGCCCGGCTTGGCGAGGAACAAAAGCTGCCGCTGCTTCTGGCGCTCGGCCGCGTCAGAACCTCGGTTCTGGAAGACGGGCTGCGGGCTGCAGGCGTTTCCTTCACGCTTTGGGAAGCCTACGACACGCGCGCCCTCTCACCGTCACGGGGTGAAGTGGAGGCGGCGTTGAACGGCCGGCCCCCGGAAGTCGTCCTGATTCTTTCCGTCGGGCAGGCCGAAGGCTTTGCCGCGCTTGTCGCGGCGCATCCCGATCTCTTCGATCCGATCCCGCGAATTTTTTGTTTGTCGGGGCGGATCGTGGAGGCATTACCGAAGGAACTTGCTCCTTTCGCCTCGATTTCGCCCTCCGGGAATGTCTCGAAGCTTTTCACGGGCCTTGCCTAGCCTAGTTTGCAGAAGCCATATGCCATGCCGGCCGCCAGAACCGGCCGCCACGGAACGACGGGACTTGTGGACATGAACAATCCGCCGCGCCGATCGCGCCCGAAGAAGCCGGGCGAAACGATCGACTCCACCGCCGAACGGATCGGCACGACGCCGATCGTGCCCGAAACCGCCGATGCGCCAGGACGGGGAGAGCCGGACGAGGCTGCCCTCTCCGATCCCGAAACGCGTCTCGGCGACGCGGCGGGCGACGCGCCGCCCCGGCCCGAAGGCGTCAGCGTTCTCGGTGAACCCGAGCCCGGCGATCCGAATGCCAGCGCGCCGACCGGCGAGGCCTTGCGCACCGACGACCCGGTGACGAACCAAACGCCCGAGGCTGGCTTTGCGGCCGATGAAGGCGCCCTGCGGGACGAGACCGACAAGTCTGGGGCTGATTTCGGAGAAAGCGGAACCGTTTTCGCGGCCGACTCGCCCGAAGCGGCGAAGGCTTCGGAGGATGCGGACGCGCTGTCGCCCGTCGATCGCCCGGCCAACGGCACGGAAGCGGAGTTCGCCTCCGGCGAAGGGCTCGACCCCCATCGCAAGCCGGACGAGGCACAAAACGAACTCGACGCCGAGACCATTCTCGCCGCCGCCGAGCCGCACCATGCCGAGCCGCCCCGGCCGGACCTGAACTATCACGAAACGCCCGGCCACCATGCCAATCACCATGGGCCGGGGGCCGGCGCGCTTGTCGGCTCGGCGCTGCTCGGCGCGGCGCTCGCGCTTCTGGCCGGCGGCGCCCTGCAATATGCCGGCGTCGTGCCGGCCGTGCGCCAGGCCGACACGCAGCAGCTCGCCCAGCAATTCGCCCGGACCGGCGACGTGCAGCAGGTGACCACCGACCTCAACACCGTGCGCGGCGATGTCGAGCAGTTGAAATCGACGCTTTCGGCCGGCGGCGTCGCCGGAGCCGGTGCGGCGAGCGCCGATCTCGCGGCCTTGACCGACCGCGTGGGCGCGCTGGAAGGCCGCGTCAACAACAACCAGGCCCCTGCCGCGCCGACCATCGATCCGGCCGCGCTGAACGCCGCCAACGAGGCGGGAACGCAGGCGCGCGAAGCGGCCACACGGGCGCAACAAACGGCGGAGGCCGCGCAAGGCCGCGCCGACGAAGCGCGCCAAACGGCCACAACGGCGCAACAGGCCGCCGGCACCGCGCAGCAGGCGGCCGATGTCGCGCAGAACGCGGCGCGCGGCGCGATGGACGCCGCCAACGCCAACCGCGAAACCATCGCGGCCATCGAAAGCCGCATCGGCACGGTGGAAGCGGCGAACCGTCAGGCGGCTGTCGCCATTTCCGCCGCCGGCCTGAAGGCTGCGGTGGACCGGGGCGGGCCGTTCATGGCCGAGCTCGAAACCTACGCGACCGCCGCCGGGCCATCCCCGGCGGTGGATGCCCTGCGCAACTACGCGCCCGAAGGCGTGCCGACGCTCGTCGAACTCCAGGCTTCCTGGCCGGATGCGCGCGCAGCCGTCCTGAAGGCCCTGAATCCGCAGGACCCGAACGCCACTGTCGGCTCGCAGATCCTGTCCGGCCTGTCCGGGCTCGTGGCCGTCCGGCCGTCAGGTCAGGCGGCAAGCGGCAACGCGACCGGACCGGAAGCCGGCGTCGCGCGGCTCGATGCGGCTTTGTCCGCCGGCAACCTTCCCGGCTGGAAGGCCGAATGGGAAAACCTGCCGCAGGCCGCGAAAGATGCGGGCGCGGACTTCGCGCGCCGCCTCGACGCGCGGGCCGAGGCCGAACGCGTCCTCGGCGATGCCCTCGGCCAAGCCGTCAACACCATCGGGAAAGCCGGCTGATGCTGCGGATTCTGTCCTTTCTTCTGATCGTTCTCGCCGCCGCGCTCGGCTTTTCCTGGCTGCAGGATCATCCGGGCTCGATCTCGCTCACGCTCGGCAACAGCGTTCTCGATACGAGCTTCACCGTGTTCGTGGTGGTGCAGATCGCGCTGATCGCCGCTGTCTGCTTCCTCGTCTGGCTGGTGCGCGCCTTCTTCAAGACGCCGGACCGGGTGGGCCGCTTCTTCTCCACGCGCCGGCGCGACAAGGGCTATCAGGCGCTGTCCGCCGGCATCCTGGCGGCGGGCGCGGGCGACGCGGTGCTGGCCCGGCGCATGACGAAGCGCAGCCAGAAGTATCTGCCGGCCAAGAAGGAGCCGCTGGTGCGTTTCCTCGATGCGCAGACCGCGATGATCGAGGGCGACCACGACCGCGCGCGGGCCGCGTTCCAGGCCATGGAAAGCGAGCCGGAAACCCGGCTTCTGGCCATGCGCGGCCTTTATCTCGAGGCCGAGCGGCTCGGCGACGCCAATGCCGCGCGCCATTACGCCGAGCGCGCCGCGCGCATCGCCCCGCACGTGCCCTGGGCGGGCGGCGCGGTGCTGGAATCCAAGACCATCGAAGGCGACTATGACGGCGCGCTCGCCATTCTCGAAGCGCAGCGCGATGCGCGGTTGATCGAGAAGGGCGACTCGTCCCGCCTGCGCGCCGTGCTTCTCACCGCCAAGGCCCGCGCTCTTCTTGAGGGCGATCCCTCGCAGGCTCGCAAGGCGGGTCTCGAAGCCGTGTCGCTCGCCCCGACGCTCGTGCCGGCGGCCGTGGTCGCCGCGCGCGCCCTGTTCCGCCTGGGCGACCTGCGCAAGGGCTCGACGGTTCTGGAAAAGGCCTGGGAAAAGTCGCCCCATCCCGAAATCGCCACGACCTATGTCTTTGCCCGTCCGGGCGACTCGGCGTCCGACAGGCTGCGCCGCGCGCGCAATCTCGCGAGCCTCCAGCCGGCCCATGTGGAAACCCATATCGCGCTCGCCCACGCCGCGCTCGACGCCGGCGATCTGCCGCTGGCGCGGCTCGAGGCCAATCACGCTTTGAAGAAGGAGCCGCGCGAGGGCGTGTTCCTGCTTCTGGCTGATCTGGAAGAAGCCGGCGGCGGTTCGGAAGGCGCGGTGCGCGAATGGCTCGGACGCGCCGTGCGTGCGCAGCGCGATCCGGCCTGGACGGCGGACGGCGTCGTGTCGGAGGAATGGGCGCCCGTGTCCCCCGTCACCGGCCGTCTCGACGCTTTCGAATGGAAGGTGCCGGCGCGCCATGTCGACGCCCATGGCGCGGTGATCGAAGGCGAGCGGCCGGGCGCCCATGCGCGCATCGTGTCCAAGGCCTCCGAGCCGGCCGCCCCCGCCGATCCGGGCAACCGCATCGCCGGCCATGCCGGGCCGGCTTCCGCGCCGGTCGAGAATGGCAAGGCCGAGACCATCCCGGTCGATACGGCAAAGCCTCATGGGGCCGTGCAGCCCCATGAAGAAAAGCCGGCCATCCCCGTGCCCGCCACGATTCCCGAAGATGCTCCGGCGCCTTCGGGCAACCGGCTCTTCTGAGCCGGTTACGCATCGGAGCGAAGCGGCGATGTTCGAGGCGCTGAAGGACTTTCTGCGATCGGTCGGCTTGAATGCGGATGGGCGTCCAGCGCCCGTCCGCGACCCGCGCGTGGCCGCCGCCGCGCTGCTCTGCCATGTCGCGGAGGCCGATGGCGTCGTCAGCGACGGGGAGCGCCGTCAGCTCGTCGCCGCGCTCGCCACCGAGTTCGGCCTGTCGGAAGCCGAAGCGACGAGCATCGCCAGGGCAGGGCGCGAGGCCGATGCCGAAGCGGTGGATCTCTTTCATTTCACCGGCATCCTGATGCACGCGCTTTCCGAAGAACAGCGGGTGCGCTTCGTCAGCCTGCTTTGGGAAGTGGTTTATTCGGACGGCAAGGTTCACGAGTTGGAAGACAACGTGATCTGGCGGATCGCCGAACTCCTCGGCGTTTCCACGCGCGAGCGGATGCTGGCCAAGCGCGCGGTCCTCGGCCGCGAGCCGGCCGACGAGACGCCATGACGCCGGGGCTTCCCGCGCGCCGTCTCGATGGCCTCGGCGATCCGCGCCCCGTCCTGATCGTTCTCCATCAGGCCGATTCGACGCCCGGACGGGTCGGGCAGGTTCTGACCAAAGCCGGCCTTGCCCTCGATATCCGCCGCCCGGTGATCGGA
This sequence comes from Aureimonas psammosilenae, assembly GCF_009176975.1. GTDB lineage: Bacteria > Pseudomonadota > Alphaproteobacteria > Rhizobiales > Rhizobiaceae > Plantimonas > Plantimonas psammosilenae. The sequence continues at coordinate 163,857 of NZ_WEZG01000006.1, read as the reverse complement.
GACAGCCTGCCGCAAACGTTGGACGAGCATCGCGGCGTCGTGATGTTCGGTGGCCCGCCGAGCGCCAACGACCCCGATCCGCATCTGAAGGCCGAACTCGCATGGCTGGACGTGCCCTTGCGGGAGGACCGGCCCTTTCTCGGCATCTGCCTCGGCGCGCAGATGCTGGTGAAGCATCTCGGCGGGACGGTCGCGCCCCATCCCGAAAGCCTGGTGGAGATCGGCTATTACGGTCTGAAACCGACGGCGGCGGGGCGGGCCCTGATGCCGCATTGGCCGGACATGGTCTATCAATGGCATCGCGAGGGTTTCGACCTGCCGCGCGACATGGTGCTGCTGGCGTCGGGCGAGCGCTTTCCGAACCAGGCCTATCGCTACGGCCGGAACGCCTTCGGCGTGCAGTTCCACGCCGAACTGACGCTCGCCATGCTGTATCGCTGGACGACGCGCGGCCACGAGCGCCTCAGCCTGCCGGGGGCGCAGGCGCGTCGCGCCCATTTCGATGGCCGCGCCGCCTATGACGAGCCGATCCGCCGCTGGCTGGCCGAGTTCCTGACGCTCGTCTTCGGTGAGGAGAAGCGGGCGTGAGGCTCGCCACGATCGGCTTCGATGCCGACGACACGCTTTGGCAGAACGAGCAGTTCTTCCGCTTCACCGAAGGGCGCTTCCTCCAGCTTTTGGAAGCCCATGCCGAAGGCCCCGTTCTGGCACGCCGCCTTCTGGACGCTGAGGTGCGCAATCTCGAATTCTACGGCTTCGGCATCAAGGGCTTCGTTCTCTCGATGATCGAAACGGCGCTCGAGGTCACGGACGGCAAGGTCGACGGCGCGGCGATCCGCGAAATCCTCGACCTCGGCCGCGAGATGCTGCGCCATCCGGTGGAAACGCTTCCCGGCGCGAGGACCGTTCTGGAAGCGCTTCACGGGCGCTACCGTCTCGTTCTCGTAACCAAGGGCGACCTTTTCGATCAGGAAAGAAAGCTCGCCGCCTCCGGCCTCGGGCCTTTCTTCGACGCGGTGGAGATCGTCAGCGACAAGCGCGCCGCGACCTACGAGCGGATCTTCCGGCAGAACGGCGGCGAGCCGGCGCGGGCGATGATGATCGGCAATTCCCTGAAGTCGGACATCCTCCCGGCCCTGGAGGCCGGCGCTTTCGCCGTGCATGTGCCCCACGCGCTGACCTGGGAATACGAGCACGCGCAAGTGCCGAGCGACCATCCGCGTTTCCGCGCGATCGCGAGCCTCGAAGAACTGCCCTGCCTGATCGAGGCCGTCGAACGGGGTCAGTGAACGCCGTCGAGGCTTTTGGCCTTGCGCAGTTGCGGGAACATCCAGGCCCAAAGCGCCGCGACGCCGACGGTCGCGACGCCGCCGAGCGTCACGGCATGGACCGCCCCGATCCAGCTCGCCATCATGCCGGCCCGGAACTCGCCGAGTTCGTTGGACGCGCCGACGAACATCGAGTTCACCGCATTCACCCGCCCGCGCACGTCGTCCGGCGTCCAGAGCTGAAGGAGCGTTTCGCGCACGTAGACGCTGATCATGTCGGACGCGCCCATCAGCGCCAGCGCCAGGATCGACAGCCAAGGCATGGTGGACAGGCCGAACAGAACCGTGAAAGCGCCGAACAAGGCGACGAAGGCGAACATGATGAGGCCGGCATTGTTCTTCACCGGATGGCGCGTCAGCCAGATCACCATCAGGATCGCGCCGATGCCGGGGGCGGCGCGCAGAAGGCCGAGGCCCCAGGGGCCGACGGCGAGAACGTCGCTCGCATAGACCGGCATCAAGGCCACCGCGCCGCCGAGAAGCACGGCGAAGAGATCAAGCGAGATCGCGCCCAGCACGATCTTCTCGCGCCAGATGAAGCGGAAGCCCGCCACCATGGTTTCCATGCTCGCCGGCTCCTTCGCCGCGCTGTGCTGTTCCGGCGCGGGGATGGCGAGAACGAGCGCGGTGCAGGCGAAGAACAGAATCACCGCCGTGCCGTAAGCGACATAGGCGGACAGCCCGTAGAGAAGGCCGCCCGCGACCGGCCCGAGGATCGAGGCGATCTGCCAGGACGAGGAGTTCCAGGCGATGGCGCCGGGCAAATCCTCGCGAGGGACGATGTTGACCACCAGCGACGTGCTCGCCGGACCGAAGAAGGCGCGCCCCGTTCCGATCACGGCGAGGATCGCGAAGATCGGCAGGGGCGAGGTGATGCCGTGCCAGGTGAGGGCCAGAAGTGCCACCACCGCCAGCCCTTCCACCACGCCCACCACCGCCATGATCATGCGGCGCGAATAACGGTCGGCCACCGTTCCCGTCACGAGAACGAGGAGAAGCGAGGGCAGAAACTGGCTGAGGCCGATGAAGCCGAGATAAACCGGATCGCCCGTGACGGAATAAACCTGCCAACCGACGGAAACGGCGACGATCTGCGCGGCGAAGGCGCCGAAGAAGCGCGCCAGCCAGTAAAGAAGGAAGCTTCTGTTGCGGAAGACCGCGAAGCGGTCCTCGGTCGGCATGACGGGCGAGGGCTGCTCCGCCTGCGCCGGAGCACTCTGCGGGTCCTCGATCGTCATGCCGCTACCTTGCGATGCTAATGGCCGCCGCGTGACGGCCCGGCGCGGACTGAAGAAATAAGAAAATCCGCGAGGAATGGTTGACCCGTGTCTTAGCCTTCGCCCTCGAGACGGGTCAACCGCTCCCGGCCTCCGGCGGAGGCGTCAGGAATCCTGCCCGAGCTTCTGCTTCTGAACTTCGGCATCCACCGCGCCGCGATCGTTGCCGCGCTCGGAGATGATGCGCTGGGCTTCCTCCAGCGGGATGTTCTGGCGCGCGGCGAGTTCCTGCGCGTCCGGGTCCGGCGCGCCGGCGGGAGCGGTCGGAATGTTGCTCATGACTTGTCCTCCTTCGAAACACGCTCACCAACGCGCGCCGAGGCGAAAGGTGCCGGGATCGCAGCAATCCGGAACCATCGCGCGGCTCGGAACCATCGCGCGCAGCAAAGCCTTCAAGCTCCCGAAGCATTGAGCCAAACATGAAGGAGCGTGAAGAATGGCGAGTCCCGAAGACGACACCACACGCCGCAGCCCGGCCATTCCCGGCATGACGATGAACGAGGATGCGGTGATCGGAGGCGACGCGCCGGACGACCCCGCGCCGGAAGAAGACGACGGCGACGTGTCGGCCCCCTTCGACGCGGAAGACGGCCCGCTGGCGGTCACGGACGACGACACGCTCGGCGTCGACGAGGATGACGACGACGAGCGCGAACAGGGCGCGACGGAAGCCGATCGCTGAAGGACACCTGAGCGGTCAGCCTGGAATATTTCCCCGCCGGTCTGCCGGCGGGTTCAAGCCAACCAGCGGCAGCCGAACCACCGCTCGTCCGGCTCAGCCGAACAGGGCTTCGCAGATGGCGATGGGGCGGACGGGCTTTTCGCACACGATCACATCCTGGTAATCTGGGGCGACGGACCCGTGGTCGTAACCGGTCGCGAAGACGAAAGGCACGCCGCGCCGCTTCAGCGCGTCCGCCACGGGGTAGACCATCTCTCCCTGAAGGTTGATGTCGAGCACTGCGCCGTCGAGCGGTCCCTCCTTCTCGATGATGTCGAGCGCATCGTCGGCTCTGGCGGCCGGTCCGACGACCACTGCCCCCAGGGCCTCGAAATCTCCCACCATCTCCTCGATGATGTAGTAGTCGTCCTCGACGATCAGGATGCGCCGACCGCGCATGTGCCCTTCGACCTCACTCATCCCACCTTTGCCGATCCGTCGATATTGCGCTTTGCCATAGAGTCCCATCCTTAATGGGCACGATGGATCGCGCGGCCGGAAGCGGCAATTGATAGGCCAACTACCGACAGGCGCTCTGAAGCTCTTCACCGATCCGCAGGGCCGGCCAGCAATCGCGGCTCCACGACCGACATCGACGCGGATGGTGCGACGAAGTGCCCTTGTGAAAACGACGTCCGGCACCGTGGTGCGCGATGCCGGTTGGTGGCGTTCACCGGCTTACCGTCGCTTCACGAAGATCCCGCCGTTTGCCGCTTGCCGGCACGGAAAAGCATCCATCCCCCGATCAGCATCCCGGCGCCCCAAAGCAAAAAGCCGATGTCCCAATAGATCCACTGATCGCGCGGCACCGTTTCGTTGACGTGATGGAGCCCGAGGATCTGGTGGTCGACGATGCCTTCCACGAGGTTGAAAAGCCCGAAGCCCATCAGAAGCGTTCCTCCCAGCAGCTTGCCGGACCAATGGAGGTGCGAGCGATGCGCGGAGCGCCACAGGAGAACGAGGCCGAGCACCACGAAGACATAGGTCGCGGCGTGGAAGAGGCCGTCCAGAAGCGTGTTTAGCCGCAGGTTCTGAACCGTGTCCGCCGGGTAGCCGGCGCTCGTGACCATGTGATGCCATTGCAGGATCTGGTGCAGCACGATCCCGTCGAAGAAGCCGCCGAGCCCCAGGCCGAACAGGATGCCGGCGGCGGTCGGAAATCGGGCGGTCTCGCGTTCCATGTCGCTCGGGCCTTCATGACTTCGCATGGTGGGAAGCGCGCTCGCCCCGGAATGTTCCGGGCCCGCTAACGAGGCGATCCCGCCGCGGCAGCACCTCGAGGCCCCCGGAAACCACTTTCGCGATCGACCGCGTCGTTTTCCGCTTCTCGCGCGTTGATCGCGAACGGATGAACGAAAGGATGGCCGATGGGAACGACCTTGACGGGGCAGTTCGAAACGAGGCGCGACGCGGAGATGGCGGTGGAGCGTCTCGTGCAGGAATACGAGATCGAGCGCACTGATGTCTTCATCGCCGCAAGCGGCAAGGAGAACACGGCGGGCGAGGCGCTGGCCGGGTCCGACACGGCGGGCGGCGATCCGGGTGGGGAGGACCGGGACGACGCGGCCTTGAACGGCGCGATCGAGGTTTCCGTCGATGTCGAGGACGAAACACTGGCGAGCACGATCCGCGAGGCTTTCGCCGAATTCGGCGGTCACCACGTCGCGCAGTCCTGAACCCGGCCGCTTGGCGTCGCCCGGGCAGATGTTCGACGCCGCCCTGTTCGAGCGGCGTCGAAGAATTCGTCAGTCGGCCTTGAGTTCGCCCGCCGACGTCTTGCCGGAACGGCGGTCGGTCACGAGTTCGTAGGAGATCTTCTGACCATCGGTCAGAGAGGTGAGGCCGGCGCGCTCGACGGCGGAGATATGGACGAAGACGTCCTGTCCGGCGCCGTCAGGCTGGATGAAGCCATAGCCCTTCGTGGCGTTGAACCATTTCACTGTTCCGGTCGGCATGGAATACTTTCGAAGTGCGTCGGTGGAAGCGTCGGCACTCACCATGAACGCCGCGCGGAGCGATCATAGCTTGCCATGACGACGTTGGCGACAGACCATCTGAAGGTGATTTCGATACCATCGACAGGAAACACGCCAGCCAGGGCCGCCTTCCCCTGCTGTCTGGGCCTCCATCCGTTTCCGACGCCTGCATTTCGCAGCGCCTTGGGTTCATCCGCTTGTCTCGCATTGTGGACAAGATGGGCGATGCGGCTGTCTGTCATCTGACGTCGCAAGCGTGCGGCAACTACTGATGCGCGCCGTTCCCCATTGTCCACGAGCGAGCGCCGAGACGTGCATCATCCTTCCGACACCGTGGCGCAAAGCAGCGACGAGCCGGGTTGGCTGACGCCGGCGCCCGGCCTCAGCCTTCTGAAGCGCGCCGCGACGCCGGTCCGTCAGGTTCAGGTCTTCGGCCAGCGGTGCAGCGGCACCAACGTTCTCACCAAGCTGATTGCCGCGAATTTCGGGGCCGAGACCGTCACGGACCGTTACGGCTTCAAGCACTGGTTCGTGCCCGAGCAGGTTCTGTTCCCGAGCGATGTCCTGGTGGCGGTGATCGCCCGCGACCCGTTCGACTGGGTCCGCAGCCTTTACCGGCAGCCGTGGCATGCCCATCCCGACGTGAAGGCGCTTCCCTTCGCCGACTTCATCCGAACGGAATGGCACAGCTATTGGGACTCGGAAGTCGGCGGCATCGATAGGACGCATCCGATGCACAACCGCGAAATGCTGCACGAGCGCGATCCCGCGACCGGCCGCCGCTTCGCCAACCCTTTGCGCAAGCGGGCCGCCAAACTCGCCTCGTGGAGCGATCTGAGCCTTCGCGCCCACAATCTCTGTTTGATCGACCAGGACATCCTCGCCAACCGCCCGAACGACCTCCTCGACATGATCGGCGAGGCTCTCGCACGCCCGGCGCTCGGCGACTGCGCGGTTCTCGAAACCTACAAGGGCAACGGCTTCAACCGCTTCGTCCCCAAGCGCTACGATCCGTTGTCGCCCGAGGATGCACGCTTCATCCGCTCGCAGCTCGACCCCGCGACCGAGCGGCGCTTCGGCTTCGACATCGATCGTTCGGCATGAAACAGCCGGTGGAGAGCCTTCTGCGTGCCGGATGACCAGAACCAAATAACGACGCCGATGCACCGGATGCGGGTGACGCCGGCCTGCCGCGCCAAGGGCATGGGACAGGTCCCGCTCGTGGTCTGGCTGACGGGTCTCTCGGGCGCCGGCAAGAGCACGCTCGCCGACCGGCTCGACATCGCCCTTCATGGCCGGGGCTTTCGCACAATGGTCCTCGACGGCGACAACCTGCGCTGCGGCCTCAACGCCGATCTCGGCTTCACCGACGCCGAGCGAAGCGAGAATGTCCGCCGCGTCGCCCATCTCGCGGCCTTGATGGCCGATGCCGGCCTGATCGTCCTCGTTTCGCTGATCTCGCCCTACCGCCGCGACCGCGACCGGGCCAAGGAAACGGTCGGAGCGTCGCGGTTCCTGGAAGTCTTCGTGGATGCCCCCTTGTCCACCTGCGCCGCGCGCGATCCCAAGGGCTTCTACGCGCGCGCCACCGCCGGTTCGCTGGCGATGTTCACCGGCATCGGCTCGGCCTACGAGCATCCCGAGAAGCCGGACATCCACCTGAAAACGGATGAAATGGACCCCGACATGGCCGTCCTCGCCTTGGTGGAGGCCATGATGGGACGAGGCATCGAGGCGTCCTGAGGGGAGTGGCGCTTATCGGAAGCGCGGTCTTCCGGCCGGGAAAAACTCTCTCGAACTCGGCGAAGTTCCGGCCGCTGGCGGGGCAAAGCCTGCATAGGCAATGGTGCACGTCCGGGCGCGCATGCCTTGCAAAGATCGTTGGAGCGACAGGAAAGCACGATTGCGAAACGAAGAAAGCCGAGCGAAACCGCGCGTTCGCAGTTCGTCTCCGACATATTCGCTATTGCTGAAACGGTGAAATGGTGGAGCTGAGCGGGATCGAACCGCTGACCTCGTCATTGCGAACGACGCGCTCTCCCAACTGAGCTACAGCCCCGTCCACCGGTGAAGGGGCTTTTAGGGGGTGGCGGGGGCCGGTGTCAAGCGTTTCGCGTGGTCGTCCGAGCCTTGGCAAGCTTCGGGCAAGCATGCCGACGCGCGGCGCTTGCGGCGGGACAGGGCGCTCGCTACATGACGACGACCCGCAACAGGCCGAAAGACCTCGATGCTCGCCGTTCTCGATGTGATCCTCCTCGTTCTCAACATCGTCTGGTGGCTGGTGATCCTTTCGGCGATCCTGTCCTGGCTCTACGCTTTCAACGTCGTCAATTCGCGCAACCAGTTCGTGGACGCGATCGGCGGCTTTCTTTTTCGGATGACCGAGCCGCTTTACCGGCCGATCCGCCGTGTTCTGCCCGATCTCGGCGGCATCGACCTGTCGCCGCTCGTGGTGCTCCTGCTGATCTTCTTCCTTCAGCAGGTGATCCTGCGCTACGCTTATCCGGCGGTCGCCTATTCCGGCTTCTGACGGGGCGCGATGCCCTTTCGCGGAAATCCGCAACGGCCGGTTGCTGCTGCGCGTCCGGCTGACGCCGAAATCCGCTATGGATCGCGTGGAAGGCCGCACCCTCTTCGGTGACGGAGAAGCGCTCGCCGTGAAGGTGAGGGCGCCGCCGCACGAGGGCGAGGCGAATGCAGCGCTGATCCGCTGTCTGGCGAGCGCCACCGGCCTGCCGAAGGGCGCTTTCACGCTGGAGACCGGCGCGCGGGGCCGGTTGAAGATGGTGGCGGCGACGGGCGAGCCGGGCAGGCTGGCAGAAGCTTTGGAGCGTCTCGCCGCCCTTCCATGAAAAAAAAGGCGCCCGAAGGCGCCTTTCGCGTTTCCAACCGAGAAACAGATCAGCCCTTGGCCTGCTTTTCGGCCTCGGCGCGCACCACGGCTTCCTCGATCAGCTTGCGGGCCATGTCGGCGCCGCCCCAGTCGCCGATCTTCACCCACTTGCCGGGCTCCAGATCCTTGTAGTGCTCGAAGAAGTGCGCGATCTGCTTCAGCGTGATCTCGGGCAACTGATCGTAGTTCGTGACATGGGCGTAGCGCTGCGTCAGTTCCGGCGAGGGAACCGCGATCACCTTCTCGTCCTGGCCCTTGTTGTCCTCCATCACGAGAACGCCGATCGGGCGGCAGTTGATGACGCAGCCGGGAAAGAGCGGGCGCGTGTTGACCACGAGAACGTCGATCGGGTCGCCGTCGTCCGACAGCGTGTGCGGCACGAAGCCGTAATTGCCCGGATAGGTCATCGGCGTGTAAAGGAAGCGGTCGACGAACAGCGCGCCTGCCTCCTTGTCCATCTCGTACTTGATCGGGTGGCCGCCGACCGGCACCTCGATGATCACGTTGATGTCATGGGGCGGGTTGTTGCCGCGCCGGATCGCGTCGATGCGCATGATGTTCGCTTCCGTTTTCGTCGCCGAAGGACTTAGCCGGAACCGGCGAACACGGCAATGTCAACGCGCCTTCCAACTTGCCTTGAGGTGAATGAGCCATAAGAATCAAGGCTTCTCAGCGCCAAGCTTCTCAGCGCCAAACGAAGGCGATCTTCTCCACCGGCATCGTTTCGAAGCGCTCGGTGGCCCTCCCGATCTCGCGGCCGCCGAGCCCTCGATAAAAGGCGAGGGCGTTGGTGTTCTCAGCCAGCGCCCAGACCAGAAGCCCCGACAGGCCGCGCTCGCGAAGAACGGCGCGGGCCTTCGCGAAGAGCTGCCGCCCGAAGCCGATGCCCTGATAGTGCGGCAGAAGGTAGAGTTCGTAGATCTCACCCGCCGCCGCCGGGTGTCCCGTGCGGGTCGCGCCGAAACTCGCATAGCCGAAGGGTACGCCCTCGAATTCGGCAACGAGAAGGCCGGCGCCGCGTTTGATGGCGCTTTCCCACCATGCCGCGTCGTGCCGCCGGATCATGCCCCCGAGGCTGCGATAAGGAATGATGCCCGCATAGGCCGATCGCCAGGCGGCCGCATGGATCGTCGCCAAAGCGGCGGCATCCTCGGGCACCGCGACGCGGATGGTGGAAGCGAGCGCCCTCATTTTCCTTCGACATCCCGACCGTTCGGCGAACAGCGCGTGAGGACATCCTCCAGGGCGGCGTTCGGTGAAGATGGTTTCGCCCCTAATATACTTCGAGGAAACCATGCAGGCAGTTCGACCGCCGGCACGATGCCTCGATTAGGAACCAATTAGAACACTGGCCTCAACGTTGGAGGCTGTTCAACGATGCGACGCATGGTCCACTCATGCCCCTTCGCGCTTTCGCGCTTTCCCTTCTCGCCACCGTGGCCTTCGCGTCAGTGGCTCTCGCATCGCCCTCCTGCCCGGCCAAGAGGTTCGCTCCCAATGCGCGCGTCCAGGCCTCCGAACTGAACGGCATGTTCGGCAAGGTGGCGCGGACCGAGCGCCCGGTTCGCGCGGTCTATGTCGCGCCCTCCACCGAGGACCCGGTCCAGCGCCGGATGATCGGGGCGTTGAAGGCGCGGGGCGCGGAACTCGGGCTCACCGTCGATGTCGTCGCCCCCGCCGATCCGTCCTCGGATGCCGCGCGGCTGGAGGTCGCCAAAAGCGCGCTGGCCGGCGCGCCGGACGTTCTTCTCGTGTCCCCTGTGTCCGTCGCCGACCTCCAGCCCGTTCTGGAGGAAGCCCGGACAAAGAACCTTCCGACGATCGCGATCGGCGCCAGGTCGCCCGCCGCCCGCCTTTCGGTGGATGCCGATCAGGCCCGTCTCGGCGCGATGTCGGCGGAATTTCTGCACGAACTCTACCCGCTCGGTGCGACGGTCGGGCGGTTGCAGGGGCCGTCGACATCGGCTCCTTACGCCGACCGCGCCAAGGGCTTTTCGGAAGAACTCGTGCGTTATCCGAGCCTCGTTCTGGCCGACAGCATCGAGCCGGGCGCGGGACGCGACAAGGCGCGCGAGGCAGTGCAGCGCCTCGTGACCGCTTATCCGAACATCCAGGGCATCTATGCGGAAAACGACGAGATGGCGCTCGGCGCGGTGGATGCCCTGAAAGCGTCGGGGCGCATCAGCGACGTTTCGGTGGTCGGCACGGGCGGCGAGCCGGCGGCCATGGCGGGGGTCAAGGCGCGCTCGATCAAGGGTACGGCCGCGCGCTTTCCCGAAAAAGAAGGCGCGCTGGCGGTTGAAGCCGCGCTGCGCCTTCTCCAATGCCAGCCGATCCCGCCCTGGATCGTTTCCCCGCAGGCGATGATCACCGCGAAGAACATCGAGGACTATCCCGGGGCGACGCAATGAGTGCCGTGCCCACGCCTTCCCGCCTCACGTCTCCTTCGGGAATTCCCATGACGTCCAACCGCCTTCTTTCCGGCATCGGCGCCCGCCTCACCCTCGGCTTCGGAGCGGTGCTTCTGATCCTTCTCGTCATGGCGGTTCATTCCGCCGGGCGCATCGACATGCTGCGCCATGCCTTCGAGGGGTTCGGACGCCAGGCCGACAGCGTGGCGGGCGCGGACGACGTGACGGCGCGGCTCGGCGATCTGCGTTTCGCCGTGGCCGAGTTCGTTTTCGACGATTCGCCCTCTCATCTGCAGGCCGTGGAGGCGAGCTACGGCGCGGTGAAGGCGAGCCTCGACCGGCGCGTCGAGAAGGCGGAAGGAAACGAGGCCGCCGCCTGGACCGCCCTTCGCACGCGCATCGTGGAAGGTTACGACCGGACCTTGAAGAGCGCGTCGGGCGTCGAGGCCGTGCAGGCGGCTGCCGATAAGGCGTCGACGCTCGCCGCCGCATCCGTTTCCGCCCTGTCCGTCACGGTCGCCGACATGGTGCGGCTCGGCGCCCAGTTCGACGATGCTTCCGCCATTTCGACCATTCAGGACCGGGTGCTGACGGCGCGCATGCTGATGCGCTCCTTCGTGGTGTCGGGCGATCCGGAGGAAGGGGAGGGCGCGCAGGCCGCCCTTCGCGATGCGGAGCGCAAGTTCGATCAGTTCCGACGTATGGGCGAGATCGCCAACCATCCGCTGGTGGTGGATGGCCGCAAGAACATGGGCACCCTTTTCACGTCCTTGAAGAACATGCGCGAGGCGATCGCCGCGCGCACCGCTGCCATTGCCGAGCAGGCCGCCTTCGGCGAAGCGATCCGCCTCGAGATCGCCGCCATTCGCGACCGAGAGATCGCAAGGATGGACGAGACCGAAGCCTCGGCCGGTGATCTGGCATCGACCTCCCAGCGCGTCACCATGATCGCCGCCGGGCTCGCCCTTGTTTTCGGAGCAGTGGTCGCGATCCTGATCGGGCGGGGTATCGTGAAGCCGATCCGCGCCATGACGGCAGCCATGGGGCGGCTCGCCGAAGGCGACCTTTCCGTGGAGATCCCCGGCACGAAGCGGCGCGACGAAACCGGCGCCATGGCCGGCGCGATGGCCGTGTTCAAGAACGCCGCGGTGGAGCGGCGCGAGTTGGAAGCGCGTGCGGAAACGGAGCGGCGCGAAGCCGAGGAAGCCAAGCGCGCGGCCGAAGCGCAGGCCGCCGCCGAGGCCATCGCTTCCGAGCGCGCCTTCGTGGCGGCGCGCCTCGGCGTCGGGCTTCGCGCCCTTGCCGAAGGCGATCTCACCACCCGCATCGGCGAGCGCATGCCCGGCGAATACGAAACCCTCCGGCTGAACTTCAACTCCGCCATGGCGGCGCTGGAATCGGCGGTGGCAGGTGTCGCCACCGGGGCGGGCGGCATCGCTTCGGGATCGCGCGAGATCGGGCACGCTTCCAACGACCTGTCGCGCCGCACGGAAAAGCAGGCGGCGGCGCTGGAGGAAACCGCGGCCGCCTTGAACGAGATCACCGCCGCCGTGCGGCAAACGTCCCACAGCGCTAGAACAGCGCAGGACGCCGTGTCGGAAGCCAAGAAGGATGCGGAAGCCTCGGGCGCGACGGTGGCGAACGCCATCAAGGCGATGGACGCGATCGAGCGCTCTTCCGCCGAGATCGGCAAGATCATCTCGGTGATCGACGAGATCGCCTTCCAAACGAACCTTCTGGCGCTGAATGCCGGGGTCGAAGCCGCACGGGCCGGCGAAGCGGGCCGGGGCTTTGCGGTGGTGGCGCAGGAAGTTCGTGCGCTTGCGCAACGCTCGGCGGAAGCGTCTCGCGAGATCAAGGACCTCATCGCGGCATCCTCCGCGCAGGTGTCCGCCGGCGTTTCCCTGGTGGATCAGGCCGGCGAGGCGTTGACGCGCATCGCGGCGCGCGTCCTGAAGATCAACGAAGTCGTGTCCGCCATCGCGTCTTCCGCCCGCGAACAGGCAAGCGGCCTGGCGGAGGTCAACGAAGCTGTGGACGAGATGGACAAGGTCACGCAGCAGAACGCGGCGATGGTGGAGGAAACCACGGCCGCCACGCGCTCCCTGACGGACGAGGCCAAGCACCTGTCCGAGATGGTCAGCCGCTTCCGCGTCGCCTTCGCCGAGGAAACCGACTTCGACGAAACCTTCGCCGAGGCCGCCTGACGGCGTCGCCCCGGCACGCTTCGCGGTTGCCGGGGCGCCCATGGAATCGTAAGCCGGTTCCATGACCGTCCACCTTCAAAGCGGGGCGAGCTTCGGCCCCGACTTCCCCTTCGATTTCGACCGCTGGCTGCGCCATCCGGCGGGGCTCGGCGAAATGCCGCCCGAACGCCACGGCGAGGAGGTGGCGGTGATCGGCGCCGGAATGGCCGGCATCGTCGCGGCCTTCGAACTGATGCGCCTCGGGCTGAAGCCCGTGGTCTACGAGGCGGGGCATCTCGGCGGGCGTCTGCGCAGCCAGCGCTTCGAGGGCACCGAGGATATCGTGGCCGAACTCGGCGGAATGCGTTTTCCGCGCTCGTCCTCGACCTTTTTCTCTTATGTCGACGCGCTGGGGCTGCCGACGCGCCCCTTCCCTAATCCTCTGACGCCCGCCGCCGGCTCCACCGTGATCGAGCTGGAAGGCGAGGCCTTCTATGCGCGCACCCTTGCCGACCTGCCGCCGCTCTTCTCGGAAGTCGCCTCGGCCTACGAGGAAGCGCTGGAAGAGGCCTTTTCCTTCGCCGCGATGCGCCGGGCGATCCGCGCGAGGGACGCCGAGGCCGTGCGCGCCTTATGGGAGCCCCTGGTCCGGCTTTGGGACGAGCGCACCTTCTACGACTTCGTCACCACGTCGGACGCCTTCCAGCGCCTGTCCTTCCGGCATCGCGAGGTCTTCGGGCAGGTCGGCTTCGGCACCGGCGGTTGGGACGCCGATTTTCCCAATTCCATGCTGGAGATCCTGCGCGTCAACGCGCTGGAATTCGACGCCGACCAGCATCTCATCGTCGGCGGCGCGGCGAAGGTGCCCCACGGCCTTTGGCGCAAATGCCCGGACCGGATCGCCCATTGGCCCGCCGGCACTTCGCTCGCCACCCTTCATGCCGGCGCGCCGCGACCGGGCGTTTCGGCGCTCAAACGCCTTCCCGACGGCCGGATCGAGGTGACGGATCGCTGGGGGCGCGTCGAGCCCTTCAAGGCGGTGATCGCCACCTGCCAGAGCTGGCTGCTCACGACCTCCATCCGCACGGACGAGAGTCTTTTCAGCCACAAGCTCTGGATGGCGATGGACCGTACACGCTACATGCCGGCCTCCAAGACCTTCATCATGGTGGACCGCCCCTTCTGGCGCGACAAGGACCCGCTGACCGGCCGCGACGCCATGTCGATGACGCTGACCGACCGGCTGACGCGCGGCACCTATCTCGTGGACAATGGCGAAGGACGGCCGGGCGTGATCTGCCTCGCTTATTCCTGGATGTCGGACGCGCAGAAGATGCTGCCGCTCAGCGTCGATCAGCGGGTGGATCTCGCCCTGGCGGCTCTGCGCCAGATTTATCCGACGCTCGACATCGCCAGCCACATCATCGGCGACCCGATCACCGTGTCCTGGGAAGCGGACCCGAACTTCCTCGGCGCCTTCAAGGGCGCGATGCCCGGCCACTATCGCTACAACCACCGCATGTATTCGCACTTCATGCAGAAGGACATGCCCTTGTCCGAGCGCGGCCTCTTCATCGCGGGCGACGACGTGTCCTGGACGCCGGGCTGGGCGGAAGGGGCGGTGCAGACGGCGCTCAACGCCGTTTGGGGCGTCATGGCCCATCTCGGAGGCCATTCTCACGCCGCCAATCCCGGCCCTGGCGACCGGTGGGAGGAACTCAAGCCCGTGGAACTTGGGGATTGAGTCTTTAGCCGGGCTAGTTCACAAGCAGTTTACCAGCCGCGATGTTGTGGATGGGCGTGTCTCGCTCCATCTTCCGCGCGCGTCCGTGATCCGGGCCCCTCTGGTGGAAAGCGTCGGCCTTTCCGCGATGTCGGATCAATCATCGACATCGCTTGCCGGCCTGGAGGCTCGACTTGGAACAAACGATATCGGAAGCGGCGGCGCAAACCGCGGCAACCGGCATTTCGCCGGATGTCGTGCCGACGTGGATCTGGCTGGCGACGATCGGCGGCATCGCGGCCCTGTTCGTGTTCGACTTCCTGACCCATGTGAGGAAGCCCCATGAGCCGAGCTTCAAGGAAGCCGCGCTCTGGTCCACCTTCTATATGACGCTCGCCATGCTGTTCGGCGTCGGCGTCTGGTACTTCTGGGATCGCGACCACGGCGTCGAGTATTTCGCCGGCTTCATCACCGAGAAGTCGCTGTCGGTCGACAACCTCTTCGTCTTCGTGATCATCATGAAGAGCTTCAGCGTGCCGCGCGCCTATCAGCAGAAGGCGCTGCTCATCGGCATCGTGATCGCCCTCATCATGCGTGGCATCTTCATCGCCCTTGGCGCGGCCGCCATCGAGCGCTTCTCCTGGGTGTTCTATCTCTTCGGCCTGTTCCTTCTGTGGACGGCGTGGAAGCTGATCGTGGAAAGCCTGAAGCACAACAAGTCGACGGACGAGGAATACGAGCCGAACGCTCTGGTGAAGTATTTCCAGCGCCACCTGCCGACCACGGACGATTTCCGCGGCAACGCGCTGACGGTGATGGAGAACGGCAAGCGCTTCTTCACGCCGATGTTCATCGTGATCCTGGCGCTCGGCATGACCGACCTTCTGTTCGCGCTGGATTCCATCCCCGCGATCTACGGTCTGACTGACGCGCCTTACATCGTGTTCACGGCCAACGCCTTCGCGCTTCTCGGCCTTCTGCAACTCTACTTCCTGATCGGCGGCCTTCTCGACCGTCTGGTTTATCTCGGCATCGGCCTGTCGCTCATCCTCGCCTTCATCGGCGCCAAGCTGATCGTCCATGCCGTGGAAGCCAACACGCTGCCCTTCCTCAACGGCGGACAGCCGATCGCCGTGCCGTCCTGGATGCATATCGAGATCGAGCAGTCGCTGATGGTGATCGTCGGCATCCTCGTGGTGACCACGGTGGCGAGCCTTCTGAAAAGCCGCTCGGACGCCAAGAAGACGGCCTGATCTTCATCCGGCCATCGCAAGACAAGAAGGAGGCGGGGAGCGATCCCCGCCTCTTTCGTTTATCGGCGCCCGAGGACGCCGGCGGCGAGCGACTTCTGGATGCCGACGAGATTGGCGCCGCGCGACAATTCCCGCCGGATCGGGTTCGGCTGGCCGGACACGTGGATGGTGAGTTCGGCGTCCGCATCGAAGGTGCCGGCGGTTTCCACCGTGAACATGGTGATCGAGCGGTAGGGGATGGAATGATAGGAGCGCTTGCGCCCGCTCATGCCCTGCTTGTCCACGAAGATCACGCGGCGATCGGTGAAGACCACGAGATCGCGCAGGATGGCGAAGGCCACCTCCACCGTCTCGTCCGGCACCAGCACCGGTTCCAGATCGCGCGAAACGGCGCCGATATCGACATCGCTGGCAAGGCCGAGAAGGCCGGACAGAAGACCCATGAGGCAAGCTCTCCCAAGTTGCAACTGCCGGGAAAGGTCGGCCTTCGGAGCGCCTGAAACAAGCATCGACCAAACGAAAAAGGCGGGACCTCGCGGCCCCGCCCTTCAATGTTCCTTCGAGTTCGCCTTTGGATCAGGCGACCTTGCTGCTCTTCTCGAAGCGCTTGCGCTCGTTCGGGTCGAGGTAAAGCTTGCGCAAGCGGATCGACTTCGGCGTCACTTCCACGAGCTCGTCGTCCTGAATCCAGGACAGGGCGCGGTCGAGCGTCATGCGGATCGGCGTCGTCAGCTTCACCGCCTCGTCCTTGCCGGCGGCGCGGATGTTGGTGAGCTGCTTGCCCTTGAGGACGTTCACTTCCAGATCGTTGTCGCGCGAGTGAATGCCGATGATCATGCCCTGATAGACCTTCACGCCCGGATCGATGACCATCGGGCCGCGATCTTCCAGGTTGAAGAGCGCGTAGGCCACCGCTTCGCCCGGCGCGTTGGAGATCAGAACGCCGTTGATGCGACCGGCCAGCGGGCCCTTGTAGGACTGGTAGGAGTGGAACAAGCGGTTCATCACCGCCGTACCGCGCGTGTCCGTCAGAAGTTCCGACTGGTAGCCGATGAGGCCGCGCGTCGGGGCATGGAAGACGAGACGCTGGCGACCGCCGCCCGACGGGCGCAGCTCCTTCATCTCGGCTTTCCGCTCGCTCATCTTCTGAACGACGACGCCCGAATGCTCCTCGTCGACGTCGATCACGACCTCTTCGATCGGCTCCAGCGTTTCGCCGGTGGCCTCATCCTGCTGCATCACGACGCGCGGACGCGACACACCGATCTCGAAGCCTTCGCGGCGCATGGTCTCGATCAGAACCGCAAGCTGCAATTCGCCGCGACCCGAAACATAGAAGGAGTCCTTGTCTTCCGACTCCTCGATCTTCAAGGCGACGTTGCCTTCCGCTTCCTTCATGAGGCGATCGCGGATGACGCGGCTCGTGACCTTGTCGCCTTCGGTGCCGGCGAGCGGCGAATCGTTGACGAGGAAGCTCATGGTGACGGTCGGCGGGTCGATCGGCTGCGCGGCGAGCGCGTCCGTCACCGACGGGTCGCAGAAGGTGTCGGCGACCGTGCCCTTGGACAGGCCCGCGATGGCGACGATGTCGCCGGCTTCGGCATAGTCCACCGGCTGGCGCTCGAGACCGCGGAAGGCGAGAATCTTAGAGATGCGGCCGGATTCGAGCTGCGTGCCGTCCTGGCCGAGCACCTTCACCGCCTGGTTCGGCTTCAAGGAACCCGATTGGATGCGGCCCGTGATGAGGCGGCCGAGGAAGGGGTTGGCCTCGAGGATCGTGCCGATCATCTTGAAGGGCTCGTCCTTGCTGGCGGTATCCGGCTCGGGAACGTGCTTCAGGATCAGGTCGAACAGCGGCTCCAGGCCCTTGTCCTGCGGGCCGGTCGGCGCGTCGGCCATCCAGCCGCCGCGACCCGAACCGTAGAGAACGGGGAAGTCGAGCTGCTCCTCGTTGGCGTCGAGCGCGACGAAGAGATCGAAGATCTCGTCCAGCACTTCCTCGTGGCGCTCGTCCGGGCGGTCGATCTTGTTGATCGCGACGATCGGCTTGAGGCCCACTTTGAGCGCCTTGCCGAGCACGAACTTCGTCTGCGGCATCGGGCCTTCGGAAGCATCGACGAGGATCACCGCGCCGTCCACCATGTTCAGGATGCGCTCCACCTCGCCGCCGAAATCGGCGTGGCCGGGGGTGTCGACGATGTTGATGCGGACATCCTTCCAGACGACCGAGGTCGCCTTGGCGAGGATCGTGATGCCACGCTCCTTTTCCAGATCGTTGGAATCCATCGCGCGCTCTTCCGTGCGCTGGTTCTCGCGGAAGGAGCCGGACTGCGCGAGGAGCTTGTCGACGAGGGTCGTTTTGCCGTGATCGACGTGCGCGATGATCGCGATGTTGCGAAGCTTCATGAAGTCCACCGGTTCGGAAAAGGGGTCCGGCGGATCATATGGGCATTCGTGCCGCAGGCCGCCGCTTTGGGGTTTTGCGGCTCCCTACACGATTTATCGCAGATGCGAAAGGCCAACCCGCCGCCCAAGCCCTGCGCGACGCGCGGGGGATGGATGCGAGCGCGTGGGGGCTCCGTAGCCGAGGTGACGACGCATTTGCCGCATCCTTTATATATCGACATCCCTCCTGAAGTAGAACAACATCCTATGGTTGAAAATAACAACCTAAGGACGAACAATGGCATCGTATTACGTTAACGATAATGCGCAGGCCAACGGCGATCATGAAGTGCATCGCGAGGGGTGCTCATGGATGCCTCAAGCTGGCAATCGCAGCTACCTTGGTGAACACGCTACAGGCACCACTGCCGTGGCGACGGCGAAGACCAAATATCCAACATCCGCCAATGGTTGCGCCTACTGCGCGCCCGCATGCCATACAAGCTGAAGTAGGCTATCCGTGTTCGAGGATCGCGCGATCCTCGAACATATGGATCAAGCCGAAGCTACTGCGCGGCGTCCACGAAGCGCTCGTCGCCCTCCTCGCGGTCGGCTTCCTCCGCTTCCAGAAGTCCGAGGCCACTCGGCACGGTCGGGCCGATCTCCAAGGCTTCCACGTCGCGCAGGCGGCGGTCGATGGCGCGCTTTCGCGTTTCCACCGCCTCGATATGGTTGGAGGCTTCCTGAAGCTTCTTCTTCACCTTATCGAGAACCGGGCCGAACTTGCCGAACTCGGCCTTCACGCCGCCCAGCACCTGCCAGACCTCGCCGGAGCGCTTCTGGATGGCGAGCGTCCTGAAACCCATCTGCAGCGAGGACAGAATGGCGGTCAGCGTCGTCGGGCCGGCCACCGTGATGCGGTACTCGCGCTGAAGATCATCGCAAAGGCCCGGCCGGCGGATGACCTCGGCATAAAGCCCCTCGGTCGGCAGGAACAGGATGGCGAAATCGGTGGTGGTCGGCGGGTTGACGTATTTCTCGCCGATCTCGCGGGCCGAGGCGCGCACCCGCAACTCCAAGGCTTTGGCCGCCATCTCCACGGCGATCGCATCGCCGCCTTCGCTGGCAGCCTGCAACCGCTCGTAATCCTCGATCGGGAACTTGGCGTCGAGCGGCAGCAGAACCTCGCGCCCTTCCTCGTGGCCGGGCAGGCGGATGGCATATTCCACCCGCTCCGAACCGCGCCCGCCGGTGGACACGTTCGCCGCGAACTGTCCCGGCGCCAGCATCTGTTCCAGAAGCGCGCCGAGCTGCACCTCGCCCCAGGTGCCGCGCGACTTGACGTTGGTGAGGACGCGCTTGAGATCCCCGACGCCGGTGGCGAGCGCCTGCATCTCGCCGAGCCCTTTGTGCACGGCCTCCAAGCGCTCCGACACGATCTTGAAGCTTTCGCCGAGCCTTTGCTCCAGCGTGCCCTGCAGCTTCTCGTCCACGGTGACGCGCATCTGTTCGAGCTTGGCGTCGTTTTCCTTGCGAAGGGTGGAAAGCTGCGCTTCGACGCCGGCCTTCAGCGCCTCGCCGGCGCGCGCGTTGGTTTCGTTGATCGCGCCGAGGCGACGGCCGAAATCCTCCTGGCTTTCCTTCAAGCGCTGCGCGGACTCGGCCGCGCTTTGGCGCAACTGGCCGGCGAAGGTCTCCAACTGCGCTCCTTGCGCGCCCGCGACCTCGGCGAGGCGCTTCGACAGGGTGTCGGCGAGGCGGTCGATATTGTGCGCCACTTCCTCGCGCAGCGCCCGGCCGTGATCGGTGCTTTCCTGGCGGGCCAAACGCCCTTCCTCGCGCTGCGCCCGCTCGGCGCGCACATGCATCTCGGCAAGCGATACGAGACGGGCATGGATCTTGTCCTGGCCGGCGAGAAGCGCTTGGCTGTCGAGCGCGCCTTCCAGCCGCGCGGTGCGCCAATAGGCGAGGACCGCCGCGACGAAGGCGGCGAAGGCGAAAAGAACCGCGCCGGCCAGAAGGATGGTCTGCATGCTGACGCCCCCGACTCAACGCAGGTTACTTCACGGGATAATGCGCGAACAAAGGTAGACGAAACAAGAACGCCCGTCCAGCGGGAGCCGAACGGGCGTCAAGGGTCATCAAGGAAGGAAGTTTACGCCGCAAAACCCCGCTTCTTCATCAGCGCAGCGGATGTCGGCATTCGGCCCCGAAAGGCTTGGTAGAGTTCGGCCGGGTCCCTGGTGCCGCCAGCGGAATAGACATTGGCGAGAAGCAGCGCCGCCGTCTTCGCGTCGAAAGGATCGCCGGTTTCGGTGAAGGCCTCGAAGGCGTCGGCATCCAACACCTCCGACCAGAGGTAGGAGTAATAGCCCGCCGAATAGCCCTCGCCGGAGAAGATATGGGCGAAATGCGGCGAGCGGTGGCGCATGACGATCTCGCGCGGCAGTTTCAACTCGGCGAGGATCTCGGCCTCGCGCGCGGCCGGATCGGCGGGCGCTTCCGCCGCCTCGTGAAGCGCGAGATCCACCAAGGCGGACGAGGTGTATTCCACCGTGTCGAAGCCGGCGTCGAAGGTGCGGGCGCGTTCCAGCTTGGCGACGAGTTCGGCGGGGAGGGGCTCGCCGGTCTCGATGTGGAGCGCGTGGCGCTCCAAGATCGCCGGCACTGTCAGCCAGTGCTCGAAAAGCTGCGAGGGCAGTTCCACGAAGTCGCGCGACACGGAGGTACCCGACAGGGTCGGCCATGTCACGTTCGACAGGAGGCCGTGCAGCGCATGGCCGAATTCGTGGAACAGGGTGCGCGCGTCGTCCATGGACAGGAGCGCCGGCTGGCCTTCGGGGGGCCGCGCGAAGTTCATGACGTTGTAGATGATCGGCGTTTGCCCGCCATCCAGCTTGTGCTGGTCGCGGAGCGAACTCATCCACGCGCCCGAGCGCTTGGAGGAGCGCGCGAAGTAATCGCCGAGGAAAAGGCCGATCTCGTGACCGTCCTTGTCGCGCACGCGCCAAACGCGCACGTCCGGTCGCCAAGCCTTGGCGTCATCCAGATATTCGAAGGACAGACCGAACAAGCGTCCCGCGACGTCGAAGGCCGCCTCGATCATGCGGTCGAGGGCGAAGTAGGATTTCAACGCCCCATCGTCGATCGCGAACTCGGCACGGCGGCGCTTTTCGGCGAAGTAGCGCCAGTCCCAGGGCTCCAGCGGCGTGTTGCCGCCGCCGGCCGCATGGAGCGCGGAAAGGGCGGTCGCATCCGTGCCGGCGCGCGTCACCGCCTCGTCCCAGACTTCGGTCAGGAGAGCGCGTACGGAGGCCGGGGTCTTGGCCATGGAATCGTCGAGCTTGTAGTCGGCATAGGAGCGAAAGCCGAGAAGCTTCGCCTTTTCCGCCCGGAGCGCCAGGGTTTCCTTGATGATGGCGCGGTTGTCGGTCGGCCCCTCGTTCTCGCCGCGCGCGATCCAGGCCTTGAAGGCGCGTTCGCGAAGGTCCCGCCTGTCGGACAAGGACAGGAAGGGAACGACGATCGAGCGCGATAAAGTCAGCGCATAGCCCTCGATCCCGCGCTCGCCGGCCGCTTGTTTCATGGAAGCGCGCAGGAATTCCGGCAGGCCGGCGACGTCGCTTTCGGCCAGCGGCAGAACGAAGTTCTTCTCGTCGGCCAGAACGTTCTGCGAAAAGGCGGTGCCGAGTTCCGACAACCGGGCGCCGATCGATGCCAGCCGCTCGCGTGCTTCGCCCTCCAGCTTCGCGCCGCCGCGCACGAAACCCTTGTGGACGCGCTCCAGAAGCCGCTTTTCCTCTGGCGTAAGCCCGTCCCCGTCGGCGGTGAAGACCGCGTCCAGCCGTTTGAACAAGGTTTCATTCAGCGTGATGGCCGAGAAGTGCCTCGAGAGCTTGGGCGCGACCTCGCGCTCGATCGCCTGGATCGTGTCGTCCGTGTCCGCGCCGGCCAGCGCATAGAAGCTCGGGATCACGCGGTTCATCGCTTCGCCGGCCCGCTCCATCGCGCCGACTGTGTTGGCGAAACTCGGGGCGGCGGGATCGGCGGCGATCGCGTCGATCTCGGCGCGGTGCTCGGCCATGGCGCGGTCGAAGGCGCTGGAAAAGCCGGCGCGGTCGAGCCCGTCGAAGACCGGGATGTCGTAAGCGCCCAGCGGCGGGAACAGGTGACCCGCGTCGTTTCGTTCGGTCATGCGAAGCTTCTCCCGTTCACTCACTCGGCGGCTTGCCGCGAAACGGTCAAGGAGCGCAAGGCCTCGGCCGCGATCTCGTAGGAGCGCAAACGCTTGGCATGGTCGTGGATCGCGCCGACGACGATCACCTCGTCCGGGCGATGGCGATCGACCAGGGCCCCCAGCTCGCGCCTGACGGTTTCGGGCGAGCCGGTGGCCGCGCAGGACAAGGCCTCGTCGGCGCCGGCCAGCGCGAAACGATCCACGAAGGATTCGAGGTTTTCGGCCGGGCGGGGCAGGGGGCCGGGATTACCGGTGCGAAGGTTCACGAAAGCCTGTGCCATGGAAGAGCGCAGGTATTGCCCTTCCTCGTCCGTTTCGCCGGCAAAGACGTTCACGGCCAGGATGAACCATGGCTCGGCAAGCGTCACGGAAGGGCGGAAGGTGTCGCGATAGACCTCGATTGCTTGGTTGAGCATGGCAGGGGCGAAATGCGAGGCGAAGGCGTAAGGCAGGCCGAGATGCGCGGCGAGCTGCGCGCCGTAGAGCGAGGAGCCGAGGATGAAGACCGGCACCTTAATTCCAGAGCCCGGAAAGGCCTGAACGCGCTGGCCCGGCTGGGCGTCCTCGAAATAGTTGATCAGCTCCACGACGTCGTGGGGGAAGCTGTCGCCGCCTTCGAGATTGCGCCGAAGGGCTCTGGCGGTGAGCATATCCGAGCCCGGCGCGCGGCCGAGGCCGAGATCGATGCGGCCGGGAAAAAGCGTCGCGAGCGTGCCGAACTGCTCGGCGATCACGAGCGGCGCGTGGTTCGGCAGCATGATGCCGCCGGCCCCGACGCGGATGGTTTTCGTCGCCGCCGCGACATGGCCGATGACGATCGAGGTGGCGGCCGAAGCGATGCCGGTCATGTTGTGGTGCTCGGCCAGCCAGAAGCGCCCGTAGCCGAGGCTTTCGGCGTGGCGAGCCAGGTCGGCGGAGTTGCGAAGCGCATCCGCCGCCGTTTGCCCTTCGCCGACATTGGAAAGATCGAGAACCGAATAGGGAATCATAGGCCGCGCCTTTCTTTGCTGATCGCAAAGATGGGCGCGACCGAGGACGGTTTCCAGCTACAGCCGGTCGCGTTTCGCCAGTGTGCGCAGGCGGAGCGCATTCAGCTTGATGAAACCGGCGGCGTCCTTCTGGTCGTAGGCGCCGCGATCGTCCTCGAAGGTGACGAGGGCGTCGGAATACAGGGATTTGGGCGACGAGCGGCCGATCACCATGACGTTGCCCTTATAGAGCTTCAGGCGCACGGTGCCTTCCACGTGCTCCTGGCTTTTGTCGATCAGCGCCTGGAGCATCTCACGCTCAGGTGAGAACCAGAAGCCGTTATAGATCAGCTCCGCATAGCGCGGCATCAGCTCGTCCTTCAGGTGCCCCGCGCCGCGATCCAGCGTGATGGACTCGATCGCGCGGTGGGCGGCGAGGAGGATCGTGCCGCCGGGCGTCTCGTAGATGCCGCGCGACTTCATGCCGACGAAGCGGTTTTCCACGAGATCGATGCGGCCGATGCCGTTGTCGCGGCCGAGATCGTTCAAGCGCGCCAGGATCTCGTGGGCTTTCAGGATCTGCCCGTCGATCGAGATCGCGTCGCCCTTGGAGAAGCCGATCTCCACCACCGTCGCCCGGTCCGGCGCTTCCTCGGGGCTGATGGTGCGCTGGTAGACGTAAGACGGCGCTTCCTCGGCCGGGTCTTCCAGCACCTTTCCTTCCGAGGACGAGTGGAGGAGGTTGGCGTCCACGGAGAAGGGCGCTTCGCCCTGCTTGTCTTTCGCGACCGGGATCTGGTTCTTCTCGGCGAAATCGAGAAGGTCGGTGCGGCTCTTGAAGCTCCAATCGCGCCAGGGCGCGATGATCTTGATGTCCGGGTTCAGGGCATAGGCGGAAAGCTCGAAGCGCACCTGATCGTTGCCCTTGCCGGTCGCGCCGTGGGCGACGGCGTCGGCGCCGGTCTTCGCGGCGATGTCGACGAGGTATTTGGCGATCAGGGGCCGCGCGATGGAGGTGCCGAGGAGATAGATGCCCTCGTAAAGGGCGTTCGCGCGGAACATCGGAAACACGAAGTCGCGCACGAATTCCTCGCGCACGTCCTCGATGAAGATTTCCTTGATGCCGAGCATCTCGGCCTTGCGGCGCGCCGGCTCCAGTTCCTCGCCCTGGCCGAGATCGGCGGTGAAGGTCACGACCTCGGCGCCGAGTTCCGTTTGCAGCCATTTCAGGATGATGGAAGTGTCGAGGCCGCCGGAATAGGCGAGAACCACCTTCTTGACGTCGCGATGTGCGGGCATTCACTCACCATCCGTTTCGAAACTCAAAGATGAAGCCGGCTCTAACACGGCTTCGCGAAAGGCAGGAAGAGCGGATATGACGGCATCCTGGCAGTTCTGGGCAGTTCTGTCCGCGCTTTTCGCGAGCCTGACCGCGATCTTCGCCAAGCTCGGCGTCGAGAATGTCGGCTCGGACTTCGCCACACTGATCCGCACGCTCGTGATCCTGGCTGTGCTTTCGCTGATCCTGACGATCACGGGAAGCTGGCAGGGATTGTCCACCATCTCGGGGCGAAGCTGGCTGTTCCTCGTCCTGTCCGGCTGCGCGACGGGCTTGTCATGGCTGGCTTATTTCCGGGCGTTGAAGATCGGTCAGGCGGCCGAGGTCGCGCCCATCGACAAGCTTTCCGTGGTTCTGGTCGCCTTGTTCGGCGCGATATTTCTCGGCGAGCGGTTGAGCCTGTCCGGCTGGCTCGGCGTTTTCCTGATCGCGGCCGGCGCGCTTCTGGTCGCCTGGCGTTGAGCCGGTAGCGGGGCTGGCGGCGGAGGTGAGGCGAGGATAAAAGACCAAGACTTTCCGGAGATCCGCCGTCATGGACTTCATTCCCGATACGGGGCCGCTTCTGGCCTTCACGCTCGCCGCCTTCGTTCTGGCGATCACGCCCGGCCCCGACATGACGCTTTTCGTGGGGCGCACCTTGGCGCAGGGAAGAACTGCAGGATTCGCCGCCATGGGCGGGGCGCTTTGCGGCGTTCTCGTCCACACGACGCTTGCCGCCTTCGGCCTGTCGGCGCTGCTCGCCGCTTCGCCCGGTGCCTTCGCCGTCCTGAAGATCGGCGGCGCGCTTTATCTCGGCTGGCTCGCCTTCCAGGCGATCCGCAACGGCTCGTCCTTCAATCCGGCGACGCTTGCGGCCGGCCGGGAGCGCTCGCTCGCCTCCAACTGGCTGCTCGGCCTCGGGATCAATCTTCTCAACCCGAAGATCATCCTGTTCTTTGTGACCTTTTTGCCGAGTTTCGTGTCGGCGGGCGATCCCCATGCGGGGGCGAAGCTGTTCTTCTTCGGGGTTTATTTCGTGGTGATCGGCACGCCGGTCTGCGCTGGCATCATTCTGGCGGCCGAAGCCATCGCCGGCACCTTGAAGAGCCGGCCGAAGGTGATGCGCGGCATCGACTACGTCTTCGCGTCGGTGTTCTCAGGCTTCGCGGTTTCGATCCTCCTGACGCCCTCGCGCTGACGGGAGCGTTCGCGGCCCGCGCCGCGCCCGGCGACCAGCCAGTAAACGAGGGCGAAGACGAGGCCGGCGGCGATGACAGCCGTGCGCACGCCACCATCCGGCATGGCGCCGTCATAGGAAAGGCGCAAGTATGCGAAGGCGCCCAAGAGTCCTGCCGCCGCGTGGATCAGGATCGAGCCAAGCCCCAGAAACTCGGTCGCGATCATGAAACAGGCCCAGGGCAGAAAGGCGACGGAGCCAATCTGCACGGCCTGGATGCCGAAGGCCCAGGCGAGTTCGAACCAATAGAGGGGGTCCTGGTCCAACGGCGGAAAGGGCCCGACGAAGGGCCCGATCAACGCGAAGGCGGCTCCGAGGCAAGCCGCCACGAAGCCGAGCGGAATCAGGAACACGAGGCGCAGGACCAGGATCATGCTGCCTCAGATAGTGTCGATCCGCGTTACTTCCGCTCCGCGATCCAAGCCTTCATTTCGGCGATCTCGGCTTCCTGCGCGGCGATGATCTTTTCGGCCAGCGCTTTCACCTTCGGGTCCTTGCCGTATTGAAGCTCGATCCTCGCCATCGCGATCGCGCCCTCGTGATGGGGGATCATGCCTTTGAGAAAGTCGAGATCGGCGTCGCTTGTCGGCTCCACCGCCATGTCGGCATGCATGGAGGCCAGCGCCTCGTTCCAGGCCTTCGCATAGGCCGGGTCGACATTGGCGGATGCGGCCGGCGCAGCGCCATGATCCATTTTCGAATGGTCCATGCCGCCATGCGCGTCCTGCGCGTGAGCCAAGGCGGGAACGGCGAGAAAGGCGGCAAGGCCGAGGATGGCGGGCATTCTCATGTCTCGTCTCCGATGATCCAAGTGATCCAGGACGAGGAGATGGACCTTCCCCCAAGGGGAAGGTCAAGGCCGCTTCAGGCGGCGGCGCCAGCCGCCATGCGCTCGGTCTTCTTCATGCGCTCGGATTCGGACTTCAACTGGCCGCAGGCGGCCAGGATGTCGCGGCCGCGCGGCGTTCGGATCGGCGAGGCGTAGCCCGCCTCGTTGACGATCGCGGCGAAGCGCTCGATGCGGTCCCAGTCCGAGCAGCCGTAGTTCGAGCCCGGCCAGGGATTGAAGGGGATGAGGTTGATCTTGGCCGGAATCCCTTTCAGGAGCCGCACCAGCTCGCGCGCTTCCTCGTCGGAATCGTTGACGTCCTTCAGCATCACGTATTCGAAGGTGATGCGCCGGGCGTTGGACGCGCCGGGATAGGTGCGGCAGGCTTCCAGAAGTTGTTCCAACGGATATTTGCGGTTGATCGGCACGAGGATGTCGCGAAGATCGTTGCGCACCGCATGGAGCGAGATGGCGAGGCCGACGCCCATTTCCTCGCCGGTCGGGCGGATCATCGGCACGACGCCGGAGGTGGACAGGGTGATGCGGCGCTTGGAGATGGCGAGCCCGTCGCCGTCCGACACGACGGCCAGCGCGTCGCGCACGTTGTCGTAATTGTAGAGCGGCTCGCCCATGCCCATCATCACGACATTCGACACGAGGCGACCCTCGCCGGGCACGATCGCCCCGTCCGGCGTGTCGTGGGCGGGAAAGTCGCCGAGCCGGTCGCGCGCGATCAGCAATTGTCCCACGATCTCGCCGGCGGTGAGGTTCCTCACCATGCGCTGCGTGCCCGTGTGGCAGAAGGTGCAGGTGAGGGTGCAGCCGACCTGGGAGGACACGCAAAGCGTGCCGCGTCCTTTTTCGGGGATATAAACGGCCTCGACTTCCACCGGGCGGCCGGCGCCGCGCGGCGGGTAGCGCAGCAGCCATTTCCTCGTGCCATCGACGGAAATCTGCTCCTCGACGATTTCGGGCCGGGAAATGTCGAACTCGGAGATCAGCTTCTCGCGCAGGTCCTTCGAGATGTTGCGCATCGCCGAGAAGTCGGAAACGCCGCGCACATAAAGCCAGTGCCAGATCTGCGCCGTGCGCATCCGCACCTGCTTCGCCGGGACGCCGGCTTTCTCCAGCGCTTGAGCCAACGCTTCCCGGCCAAGGCCCACGAGATGCGGCTTTTCGGCGGGGAGGGAGATACGGGCCGGCGCCCGGATCGGCGCGGGGCCAAGATCGATCGAAAGGGACATCGCTTGAAATCGGCCTCTCGCGAACGGCGTGGACGAGCGCCGTATCGGGGTCGCGGAAAACATCGGGATGCCGCTTAAGTGACCGTTTTCGCCTCGCTGCGCAAGGGGTGGGCGCGAAACCGGCCGTGCCGCCGCGCCCGACGCTTTGTTACTTGCAGCTCTTAATGGACTGGAGCGCCGCCGAAACGCCCGCCAGGGAATAGGTGTAGTGCGTGGCGGTGCCGCGCTTGGAGAAGGCGTCCACCTTCAGCGACTTGCCCGCCTGAAGCGCCTTGATGAAGGCAGGCTCTTCGGCCGCGTTCTCCATCCAGGCGGATTCGCCGCGCGTGAAGAGCGTGTATTTCTTGCCGTCGACATCCACCGTGACCTTGGAGCCGTCCTTCATCGGATAGCCCATCACGGCCTGCGGCTCGTAGGTGACGTTCTGGCCGGGCTTCTGCGAGATCAGGAAGAAGATGTCGCCGTGGTCGACGCTCGGCGGCTCCATGGTGATCGGGGTCGACAGGATGTAGCAGACCTTCGCGCCGGACGCGGTGTAGGAGTAGGAACCCCATTTGTCGAACTGGTTGAGGCGGGTCGGCGTCTGCGCGGCGGCACCTGCGGTCGCGGCGAGAAGGACGACGGTCGCCGCGGCGAAGATCCTGTTCATGTGAGCTCCCTTGGCTCTCGGCTTGGCGCTGGCGGCGCGCGGGGGTCGGCCATGAAGGCCTGTCCCCGGCGCCGGGCGATGGGGGACGATCGGCGCGATTTGACTAAAGAAGTCTTGAAACAGCGTAAACAGGTCCTTGCCCGGCTTTCGCACCCGATCCCGAATCCGTGATCGGGAGGCCGTTATTCGGGAGCGGTCGGCCGCTTCTCCATTTCGCCCAGCGTTTCGCGGGCCTTGTCGTAATGTTCGGGCCGGATGTTGTTCTGCACCGCCTTGAAGGCGGCGAGGAGCACCGCCACATCGTCCGTGAAGCCGAGACCGACGATGAAGTCCGGCACGATGTCGATGGGCATCACGAAATAAGCGAGCGCGGCGAGAAGAATGCCCTTGGACGCGGCCGGTGTCTGCGGGTCGAGCGCGCAATGATAGGAAGCGACGACATCCTCCATGAAGGGCACGTGGCGCAGGGCGCGGCGCACCGATTGGAGAAAGGACGAGCGCACCTGCGCTTCCTGCTTCTCCTGCTCGCGCGGCGAGGCCGGCGACAGAATGGCGTCGATCCGCTCCTTCACGATCTCCAGTCCCCGCGCCATGCCCGTCCAGCCTCCATCTTCGGAAATTGCCGGGAAACATGGCGTCGGGAAGGGGCGCTGCCAAGGCAGGCCGCGCCCCTTATGCTCTTTAGCGCCAGGCGGCGGCGATGCTTTCGCGAATGGTGCCACCGCCCGACGACGCGCCGCGTTCCGGCATGAGTTCAAAGGCTTCTTCCACGAGATAAGGCCCGCCGCCGACCGAGTCCTTGGAGGAGAAGAGCACGAAGCGCGAGGCGCGAAAGGGCTCGGAACGGAAATCGCCGCGCCCCGACAAATAGCGCGCGACTTCCTCGGATTTCGGCTGGCGCAGCCGCGCGAGCGTCACGTGCGGCGTGAACTTCTTCGGATCGGGGGCGAGGCCGATGCGGCGCAGCGCCCGGTCGACATCGCCTTGCAGCGCTTCCAGCGCCGGGTTCGGCGACACGCCCGCATAGATCGAATGGGGCTTCCGGGAGCCGAAGGCGTCGAGGCCGGCGAGTTGGACCTCGAAGGCGGGGGCCTCGATCCGGTCGAGCGCGGCCACCGCCTCGTCGGCGAAGCGCGCATCCACGTCGCCGATGAAGCGCAGGGTGATGTGATAGTTCTCCTGATCGATCCAACGGGCGCAAGGCAGGCCGCCCTTCAGCATGGAAAGCCGAAGCGCAGCATCGCGGGAAATTTCGAGAGCAACGAACAATCGCGGCATGGGAGGACTCCTTCGATGCCGAAAGGCGGGCGAAAACCGCCGCGGGCACGAGAGAACCCGCAACAGGAGGATAGGGCGGTTCGCTCGCGCGGGGATGAACGAAAATCCGCTTCGTTCACAGGAAAATGCAACGCAAGGTAAAGAAGGCGCGCCTCACCCGGCGCGGATGGCGTCGAGTTCCTTCGTGACGAGCGGCAGAATGCGCTCCACCACCACCGCGACGCCGGCCTTCGTCGGGTGCATGCCGTCCGGCTGGTTCAGGTCGCGATTGCCGGCGACACCGTCCAGAAAGAACGGATAGAGCGGCACGGCATATTTCTCGGCAAGCCGCTTGTAGATCGGGTTGAAGCTTGCCGCGTAATCCTCGCCCATGTTCGGCGGCGCGAGCATGCCGGCAAGCACCACCTTCTGCCCTCGCTCGGTCAGGCGCTTCAGCATGTCGTCGAGATTCTTTTTGGTAATCGCGGGCGATATGCCGCGCAGGGCGTCGTTGGCGCCGAGTTCGAGGATCACGAGCTTGGCCGTTGGCGGCACGGACCAGTCGATGCGCTGAAGGCCGCCGCTGGTGGTGTCGCCCGACACGCCGGCATTGGCGACCGCGACATCGTAGCCCTTCGCCTTCAAGGCTGCCTGGAGCTGTTCGGGAAAGCTTTCGCCCGGGCCGACGCCGAAGCCGGCCGACAGGCTGTCGCCGAAGGCCACCACCTCGACCGGCTTCTCCTGCGCGGAGCCGAGGGACGGCGACACGAGGAAACACAAAGCCGTCAGCGCGGCGCGGAAAACTTGGAAGCGGTGCATCATCGGCCCATATCCACGGTCAGCCACGGGCATCGCGCCCGCCGTTCCCCTTCCATATAGGAACCGATGCCCCGTGCTTGACCCGGCGATCCGCCTCGAAGACGTCCATCTGACGCTGGGAACGGGCCGAACGGCCGTGCATGTCCTGAAGGGCGTGTCCCTGAATGTCGGCCAAGCTGAGTCCGTCGGCATCGTCGGGCCGTCCGGGTCGGGCAAATCGACGCTCCTGATGGTGCTCGCCGGTCTGGAGCGCGCCGATCGTGGGTTGGTGGAGATCGCCGGCACCACGCTCGGGCCCTTGAGCGAGGACGCGCTCGCCGCCTTTCGGGGGCGCAGCGTCGGCATCGTCTTCCAGTCCTTCCATCTCATCCCGAACATGACGGCGCTGGAAAACGTCGCGGTGCCCCTGGAGCTTGCCGGACGGCCAGATGCCTTCCCGCGGGCCGAAGCGGAACTCGCCAATGTCGGCCTCGCGGGGCGCGTTTCGCATTATCCGAGCGAGCTGTCGGGCGGCGAACAGCAGCGCGTCGCGATCGCAAGGGCCCTCGCGCCCGAGCCCGCCATTCTTATCGCCGACGAGCCGACCGGCAATCTCGACGGCGAAACCGGCCGGCAGATCGCCGACCTTCTCTTCGCCGAGCAGGCGCGGCGGGGCATGACCCTCGTTCTCGTCACCCACGATCCCTCGCTTGCCGCGCGTTGCGGCCGGGAAATCCGCGTTTCGTCCGGCATGATCGAAAGCCGCGCCGCCCATCTCCACGCGGTTTCCGCGTGAGCGCGGTTTCCTCCGCCGCCCCGGCGGCGCGCGGCCACGATTGGCGTCTGGCGCTGCGCTTCGCGCTTCGCGAAATGCGCGCGGGGCTTCGCGGCTTCGCGATCTTCCTCGCCTGCATCATGCTCGGCGTCGCGGCCATCGCGGCGGTGAACTCCGTCGCCGCCATGATGGCGGGAGCGGTGGAGCGGGAAGGACGGGCGATTCTCGGCGGCGACGTGCGCTACGGCCTGACGCAGCGCGAGGCCAAACCCGACGAGCTTTCCTATCTCCAGTCGCTGGGAGCGGTCTCCGAGACCGTGTCCATGCGCACCATGGCGCGCCCGGCGGCCGGAGGCGACCCGACCCTGGTGGAGCTCAAAGCCGTGGATGGGGCCTATCCGCTTTACGGCCAAGTCGCGACCACCCCGCCCGAGCCTTTGGGCGACCTCCTGGGGACCCGAAACGGGCGCTTCGGCGCGCTCGCCGCGCCCGAATTTATGGAGCGCACCGGTTTGAAGCCGGGCGCGGTGCTTCGCGTCGGCAGTGCCGAACTGGAGCTTCGCGGTGTTCTCACCAACGAACCCGACGTTCTGTCCGACGGCTTCAACTTCGCGCCCCGGCTCCTCGTGGGGCGTGCCGCGATGAACGTCACGGGGCTCATCCAGCCCGGCAGCCTCGTGGAGTTCGACTACAAGGTCCGCCTGAAGGAGGCGACCTATGCCGGGGACCTCACCAAGGACGCTAACGCGCGTTTCCCGAGCGCCGGCTGGAGCATCCGCACGTCCGACCGCGCCGCGCCGACCCTTCAGCGCAATATCGAGCGTTTCGGCCAGTTCCTGACGCTTGTCGGCTTGTCCGCCCTGATCGTCGGGGGCGTCGGCGTCGCCAATGCGGTGAACGCGCATCTCGGCACCAAGCGCGGCGTCATCGCGACCTTCAAGAGTCTGGGCGCGGGCGGGGCCTTCGTGTCCAAGGTCTATCTTCTCCAGATCATGATCCTGGCGGGCGTCGGCATCTTGGCGGGGCTGGTTCTGGGGGCGATCGCGCCCTTTGTTGCGGCGCGCTTTCTGGAAGCCTTCATCCCGATCGCGGCCGAGCCGTCGATCTATCCGACCGCGCTTCTCGTCGCTGCCCTTTTCGGCGTTCTGACGGCGCTCGCCTTCGCGCTCGTGCCGCTCGGGCGCACCCGCGACGTGCCGGCGACCGCCTTGTTCCGCGACATTGGCGGGGCGGGGGCGGGCGGTCGCCTTCGCGCCTCCTATCTCGGCGGGGCCCTTCTTCTCGCGCTCGGCGTGGCGGCGCTCGCCATCCTCATGGCCGATGACCGCAAGGTCGCCGCGATCTTCCTCGTGGCCACCGCAGTCGCCTTCCTAATCCTTAATGCCGTGGCGCTCGGCATCATGCGGCTGGCGAAAGCCGCGCCCCATCCCCGCGCCGTGGCCTGGCGCCTGGCGCTCGCCAACATCCACCGGCCCGGCGCGCTGACGCCCTCTGTCGTCCTGTCGCTCGGCCTCGGCCTGACGCTTCTCGTGGCGCTCGCCACCATCGACAACGATCTTCGGCGCGAAATCTCCGGCAATCTCGCCCAGCGCGCGCCGGACTTTTTCTTCGTGGACATCCAGAACGGCGAGATCGACCCGTTCCGGCAGGAGATCCAGCGCCTCACGCCCGGCTCGACGCTCGAGGCCGCGCCCATGCTGCGCGGGCGCATCACGCGCCTCGACGGCGTCGACACTTCGCAGGTGAAGGTGCCGCCGGAAGGCGCCTGGGTGCTGCGCGGCGACCGGGGCATCACCTATGACGACGTTCTTCCCAAGAACTCCCGGTTGTCGGAAGGGGAGTGGTGGGCGCCCGGCTATACGGGCGAGCCGCTGGTGTCCTTCGCCGCCGAGCAGGGCCGTCAACTCGGTCTGAAGCTCGGGCAGACGATCACCGTCAACGTGCTCGGCCGCGACATCACCGCCCGGATCGCCAACTTCCGCGACGTGGAATGGGAATCGCTGTCGATCAACTTCGTGATGGTCTTCTCGCCCAACGCCTTTGCCGGCGCGCCCCATGCCTGGCTCGCCACCCTGTCGATCCCGGATGGCGGGGCGGAAGTCGAGCGCGGCGTCCTGAACGGCATCGCCGACCGCTTCCCGGCGGTGACGACGGTGCGGGTGAAGGACGCGCTGGACGCGGTGAACTCGCTCGTCGCCCAGCTTGCGCTCGCCATCCGGGCGGCGGCGGCCGTCGCGCTGGTGGCCTCCGTGCTCGTCCTGTCCGGAGCGCTGGCGGCCGGCACGCGGCGGCGCATCCACGACGCGGTGGTGTTGAAGACGCTCGGCGGCACCCGGCGCGTTCTGATCGCGAGCTACACGGCGGAATACATGATGCTGGGCCTCGCCACCGCCGTCTTCGCCGTCGCGGCCGGGGCGCTTGCGGCCTGGTACGTGGTGGCGCAGGTGATGGACCTGCCCTTCCATTTCGACTGGACGATCGCGCTCACCACCGTTCTCGTGTCCCTCCTGCTGACCGTCGGTATCGGTCTTGCCGGCACATGGCGCGTTCTCGGCCAGAAGGCCGCGCCCGTTTTGCGCGAGCTTTGAATGGGCGGTCCCGAGGCCTTCATGACGCAAATTTAACCCCCTCGAACCACTCCCGGTGGTGCTCCTCCCTTGTGCTTGGCGGCGGAGCGCCGCATATTTCGCCATGAGAACCGTCCCGCCGGATTTCGAGCGGGGTCCGTGCAAAGGGAAGTCATCCGATGGCTGACAATCGCAACTGGGGCGCTCGCAGCGTTCCCGCAGCCGGGTCGAGGGTGGACGTCACCATCGACCAGGGTCTGCGCACCTACATGCTGAAGGTCTACAACCTGATGGCGGTCGGCCTCGCCATCACGGGCGCCGCCGCCTACGGCCTGTTCTCGGCGGCGGTGGTGACGGACGGCGCCGGCGACATTGTCGGCCTGACCGGGCTCGGTCAGGCGGTGTTCGCCTCGCCCTTGAAGTGGGTGCTGATGCTGGCGCCGCTCGCCATGGTCATGTTCCTGTCCTTCCGTATCCACAAGATGAGCGTATCGGCGGCGCAGACGACCTTCTGGGCCTATGCCGCGCTTGTCGGCCTGTCCTTGTCGACCGTATTCCTGGTCTTCACGCAGCAGTCTGTGGTGCAGGTCTTCTTCATCACGGCCGCCGCCTTCGGCGCGCTGTCGCTTTTCGGATATACGACGAAGCGCGATCTTTCCGCCTGGGGCTCGTTCCTGTTCATGGGCGTGATCGGCCTCGTGCTGGCGATGATCGTGAACATCTTCCTGGCGTCCAGCGCGCTCGCCTTCGCCATCTCGGCCATCGGCGTGCTCGTCTTCGCAGGGCTCACGGCCTACGACACGCAGAAGATCAAGGAAATGTACTACGAGGGCGACGGCTCGATGGTGATGGGCCGCAAGGCCATCATGGGCGCGCTCACGCTCTACCTCGACTTCATCAACATGTTCATGTTCCTGCTGCAGTTCTTCGGCGACCGCCGCTAACAACAACGGCATGGACGATCGATAAGGAAGGGCGCCTCACCGGGCGCCCTTTTCTTTTGCGCCGGCGCTTGCGACAGGGGGCCGTTCTTCAATCGAGCGCGGCTGCCATGAGTGCCTATACGATCCGCAACGCCACCCTTGCCGACGTGCCGGCCATCGCGCGCATCTACGAGCATGCCGTTCTCCATGGCACGGCGACCTACGAACTCGTGCCGCCCGCCTTGGCCGAGATGGAGAACCGCTTCCGCGCCGTGACGGGCGACGGCTATCCCTATCTCGTGGCCGAGGACGCCGATGGACGCATCCTCGGCTATGCCTATGGCAGCGCCTTTCGCGCGCGCCCGGCTTATCGCTGGTCGGTGGAGGATTCGGTTTATCTCGACCCGGACGCACAGGGCCGGGGCATCGGTCTGGCGCTTCTGACGCGGCTGATCGAGCTTTGTACCGAACTCGGCTTCCGCCAGATGATCGGCGTCATCGGCGGTTCGGACCACAAGCCCTCCATCCGCATCCACGAAAAGGCGGGCTTCGCGCATCTCGGGATCATGGAAGCGTCCGGCTTCAAGTTCGGGCGCTGGATCGACACGGTGCTGATGCAACTGCCGCTCGGGCAAGGCAACACGACGCTTCCCGACGAGAAGAGCTATCCCGGCACGCTCTTCAAGGGCTGAGCCGGCGCGCGGCGCGTTTCCAGGCGCCGCGCAAGAAGCGACACCGACACGGTCATCAGAAGATAAAGATAGGCCGCGATCGAATAGGTCTCGAAGAAGCGGAAGGACCCCGACGCGTAGACCTTGCCCATCTGCGTGATGTCGGCGACGCCGAGCACGGACACGAGCGAGGAGTCCTTCACCATCGACACGAGGTCGTTGGCGAGCGGCGGCAGAACGGTGCGCACGGCCTGCGGCAGGATCACGAGGCGAAGCCGCTGCAGGGGCTTGAGGCCGAGCGCCTTCGCCGCTTCTACCTGTCCCGCCGGCACCGCCTCGATGCCCGCCCGGAAAATCTCGGCGAGAAAGGCCGAATAGGCGATCACGAGGGCGAAGATGGCGCGCGCCAGAAGCGACAGGTCGCGAACGCTAAGCGGTTCGATCAGCCCGGCTTCTGCCAGCGGCGCGGAGATCACGTTCCAGCCGGCGACGAGAGCGGGCGCCCCGACGAAGGCGATCCAGAACAGGAGAACAAGGATCGGGATGCCCCGCACCACCTCGATATAAAAGTGCGCGGCGTTGCGGACGAGCCGGCTGCGCGACTGGCGCCCGAGCGCCACGAGAAGGCCGAGCGCGAGCGCGCCGCCGAAGGCGAGAACGGTGACGAGAACCGTGGTGACCGCCCCTTGCGCCAGCACCGAAACGATCCGGCGCCAGCCCGGATCGAGCGCGACCGCAAGGGCGATCCCGAGCGCGCAAGCGCCGAGGGCCAAAAGCCACCACGGAAAGTCGGGATCGGAAAGGCGCTTGGGCGTCACGCGCAACCGGCGCGCCGTCACTGGCCCATCTTGTAGCCCAAGAACCACTTCTTGGTGAGCGCGTCGAAGGTGCCGTCGGCCTTCAGGGCTGCGATCGCGGCGTTGACGGGGGCGACGAGATCGGAGCCCTTGGGCAAAATGAAGCCGAAATCCTCCGCCCCGAGCGGTCCGCCGACGAGCTTCAAGGCCCCGCTTGAAGCGTCCACATAGCCCTTGCCGGCGGTGCCGTCGGTGAGAACCACGTCGACGTCGCCGGTCTTCAACGCCTGGACCTGCGCGCCGAAGGTCTCGAAGAGCTTGATGCGCGGGGTCTGCTCATTGCCGTCGAGGACGCTGTAGACGGCCGTATAGAACTGCGTGGTGCCGGCCTGCGCGCCGACGAGGCCTTTGTCGAAAGCCTTGAACGCGGCGGCGTCGCCGAAGCGTGTTTCATCGGCGCGCACCAGCATGAAGGATTCGGAGCGCATATAGGGGTCGGAGAAATCGACCTGAGCCTTGCGGTCGTCGCGGATGGTGATGCCGGTCATGCCGATATCGTACTGGCCGGCCGACACCGCGCCGATCATCGCGTCCCAGGAGGCGTTGGCATAGGTCAGCTTGAAGTTCAGACGCTTGGCGATCTCGTTCATCGCGTCGTATTCCCAGCCGATCGCCTGACCGGAATTCGGGTCCACGAACTGGAGCGGCGGATAGGCGTTTTCCGTCACCACCGTGACGGCGCGGCCTTGCAGATCGGGCAAGGCGCTTTGCGCGAAGGCCGGCATCGCCATCGAAACGGCCAGGAAGGCGGTGGCGGCGAGAAACGTGCGGCGGTTCACTGAAGCGCGACTCCGGGAAGCGGGTTGGAACGCGAAATTGTCATGGCCCCCACGCCCTGCCAAGGAATCATTTTCCAGGCGAGGCCGTTTCCTGTTCCTTCGCGAAGATTTCTGCGACGTCTGGGGCCGGGCCGATGACGCGGCGGCTGGCATAGCGCTGCGCGATCACGGCGCAGGCGAAAAGCTGGATCTGGTGGAACAGCATCAGGGGCAGAACGACGAGGGCGACGGTCGGCCCCGGAAACAGGATGCCCGCCATCGGAATGCCCGTCGCCATCGACTTCTTGGAGCCGCAGAAAAGGATGGTGATCCGATCTTCCCGCGAGAAGCTGAGCTTGGCCCCGGCAAAATGTGTGGCCGCCAGAACGAGTCCGAGGATGACGATGTCGGCGACAACCACGATCGCGATCTCGCCGGCTCCGAGCTGGTGCCAGACGCCCGACACGACGCCTTCCGAAAAGGCGGCATAGACGATCAGGAGGATCGAGCCGCGATCCACGAGGTTCGTCAGCGGTTTGTGACGCAAGAGCCAGTTGCCGATCAACGGGCGGCAAAGCTGACCGAGAAGAAAGGGCGCGAGAAGCTGAAGCGCGATCTTCTCGATTGCCGCCAGGCTGAAGACGTCCGATCCCGCGCCGCTGCTCGCCGTCAGCACCACGAGGGCCGGCGTCACCACGATGCCGAGGATGTTGGACAAGGAGGCGCTGGTGATCGCCGCCGGCACGTTGCCGCCCGCAATCGAGGTGAAGGCGATGGAGGACTGCACGGTGGACGGCAGGAGCGTGACGAACAGGAGGCCGAAGGCGAGTTCGGGCGGCAAGATCCGCTCGGCGACGGGATGGGCGGCGAGACCGATCAACGGAAACAGCGCGAAGGTGGTCAGAAAGATGATGCCCTGCAGGCGCCAATGGAGAAGGCCCTGCCAGACCGACTGGGGCGAAAGGCGCGCGCCGTAGAGAAAGAAAAGGAGGGCGATCGCGCCGAACGTGATCCAGTCGAGCGCCTCGGCGGCTTGGCCTCTTGCGGGAAAGAAGGCGGCGATCGCGACCGCTGCGATCAGGGCCAAAAGAAAGCGGTCGACGGGAATGCGCGAAAGGCGGGACTTAAAGGACATGGGCTCTCCTATCCGCCCAAACGTCGCCCGTCTCAAGGTTCGCGCGGTTCGACGTGACGGCCGAAAACGAAAAAGGCGACCCGAAGGCCGCCTTTTCCTGAAAATCGCGATGGGAACTGAGAGCTTACTCGGCGGCCTGCTTGGAAGCGGCCTTGGCGGCCTTCTCGTTCGCGGCCTTCTCGCTCGCCACGGCGCGGGCTTCGTCGTTCAGCTTGCGGGCGCGCACGTTCGTGGCTTCCACGATACGGGCCGACTTGCCGCGACGATCGCGCAGGTAATAGAGCTTGGCGCGGCGCACGCGGCCACGGCGCACGACATCCACCGATTCCAGCATGGGAGAGTAGACCGGGAACACGCGTTCCACGCCCTCGCCATAGGAGATCTTGCGGACGGTGAAGTTTTCCTGGATGCCCGAGCCCGAGCGCGCGATGCAGACGCCTTCATAGGCCTGGACGCGGGTACGCGTGCCTTCGGTGACGCGGACGTTGACGCGGACGGTGTCGCCCGGAGAAAATTCTGGGATGGTGCGGACGGCGGCGATGCGCGCGGCCTCGGCCGATTCCAGCTCGGCGATGATGTTGCTCATGGAAGGTAGCCTCTCTTGGTTTCATGCCGGCTCCTGCCGGTCATGGCCGCAAATCACACGGTCAATTTATTCTGAGGAACGCCGCGCACATAAACTTTCGCGCGCGCTTTGTCGAGACGGGCCTTGCGGGGAGCGCATGGCAGCCAATCAGGCCGAAACGGGGAACCGTGCCTGCCGCGATGTCTTGCTCTTTTCGCAACTGCGAAGGGGATTTCATGAACAACGCACTTGCCGCCCTCGAACGCGACCTGTCCTGGCTGCCGGACTGGCTGGTCAGCGCCACCTTCATCGGCGCGGTCACGCTTCTTTCCTGGTGGCTGCACACTGTCCTGTTCCGGATGGTGCTGCGCATCACGGCCAATCGCAGCCTGTTCACGCGCTCGCTCGTGTCGCGCACGAAAGCGCCGACGCGCCTCGCCTTTCTGACGCTTGCCGTCGCGCTGTCGGCTTCCGCCGCGCCGTTGCCGGCGACGGGCGCGGTGTTCGTCCATCAGGTGACGTCGGTTCTCCTGATCCTCCTCATCGGCTGGGTGGCGCGAACCACGCTTCACATCTGGACCACCATCCACCTCAGGCGCTTCAAGCTGGAAGCGGAAGACAACCTTCTCGCCCGCAAGCACGCCACGCAGTCGCGCATCCTCCAGCGCGTCGCCGAAACCCTGATCGTGATCGTCACCCTGTCGGCGGCGCTGATGACCTTCGACGGGGTGCGCCAATACGGCGTCAGCCTGCTCGCCTCGGCGGGCGCGGCGGGCATCGTCGCTGGTCTCGCGCTTCAGCCCATCCTGAAGAACCTCGTGGCCGGCATCCAGCTCGCCATCACCCAGCCGATCCGCATCGACGACGCGCTTCTGGTCGAGAACGAGTGGGGAAACGTGGAGGAGATCACCTCGACCTATGTCGTGGTGCGCTTGTGGGACTGGCGCCGGCTCGTAGTGCCCTTGTCCTACTTCATCGAGAAGCCGTTCCAGAACTGGACGCGCGAGGGCGCGGCCCTCATCGGCACGGTGATGCTTTATACCGACTTCACCGTGCCTGTGGCGCGGCTGCGCACCAAGCTGGAAGAGATCGCCCACGCCTCGCCGCTTTGGGACGGCAAGGTGGTGAATCTGCAGGTCACCGACTTCACCGAATCCTCCATGCAGATCCGCATGCTGGTCAGCGCCAAGAACGCGCCGCGCACCTTCGATCTGCGCTGCGAGGTGCGCGAGAAGATGATCGGCTTCCTCCAGGAGAACTTTCCGCAAGCCTTGCCGCGCACGAGAGCCGATCTCTCGGCTCCAAGGGAAGGGGAGAACGGGCATGCCGGTCCCCATCGTCTCGATGGAAAGCTTGGGCCCGTCGCGCTCAACGGCTGAGGCTTGCTTTCGGCGGCGGCGGTTTCTATCGCCTTCAGCGCTACCCCCGCCGCCGGACCCGTCCCCTGCCATGCCGCTTCTCGAAATCCTCGGCCTGTTTCTGGCGGGCTTTGCCACCGGCGCGGTGAACGCCGTCGCCGGAGGAGGGACCTTCATCTCCTTCGGGGCGCTGACGCTCGCCGGGGCGCCGGCGATCTCGGCGAACGCCACCTCCTCCATCACCCAGTTTCCCGGCTACGTCACCTCGACGCTCGCTTATTGGGGCGACATCCGACGCATGTGGCGCGGGGCGCTCGTGCTCGTTCTCGTTTCGCTCGCCGGATCGCTCGTCGGCGCGCTGATCCTTCTGTCGCTCGACAACCCGCAGTTCCGCGCCCTCGTCCCCTGGCTGCTTCTTGCCGCGACCGCGCTTTTCGCCGCCGGCCCCTGGCTGAAGCCGCGCGCCGTCCATGCGCAAGAAGCCAAAGCCGGCAAGGGCATCGCCGCCCCGCTCCTGCAGTTCCTGACAGCGATCTATGGCGGCTTCTTCGGGGCCGGCATGGGCATCATGATGCTGGCGACGCTCGGCCTGAGCCAAGGGGGCGAATATCATCGCCTCAACGCTCTGAAGAACCTTCTCGCCACCACGATCGCGCTTGTCGCCATCGTGGTTTTCGTGGCGGGCGGCGTGGTGGACTGGCCGTCGGCGCTGGCGATGATTCCGGGCGTGGCCTTGGGCGGCTGGTCCGGCGTCTTCGCGGCTCGGCGCCTGCCGGAGATCTATATGCGCGGCTTCGTGATCACCATCGGCTTGCTTTTGGCTGCCTATTACTTCATCACGCGTTGATGATTGGCGTGGCGATCCTTGCCGACACTTCGAGATAGTGACATTCGATCGCTAGAAATCGAATGTTGCCTTCGTGCATCAAGCCTTGTTTCGGTAACCTAAAGTCCGGAATGTGGTTGACTGTCGAATATGGTCTGGTATTACATCCAGCTTACCGAGCGGAACATTCGATCGTTGCGCTTCTCGAACGATTTCACGCTTCCGGTTCTGCCGACTCCTCGCGGCGGATGGGAAGATTTGACCTCTCAATCGCGTTGCGCTGGATCGTCATGCGAAATCAGATCGCCAATCTCCAAGGTCTTCGCGCATTCGCCGCCATCATCGTAGTATATTATCATCTTCAGGCGGTGTTGAACGACAATTTTGGCACCAGTCTGGACAATAGCTACGGCGCCTATGGTGTCGATGTCTTCTTCGTAATCTCGGGCTTCATCATGTTCTTTACGAACGCGAAGCTCAACAAGCGGGCCGATCAGTTCATGCTGAATCGCGTGATCCGCATCATGCCGCTTTACTGGCTGGCGACCTTCTTTCTGCTGCCATTCTATCTTTTGGGATTTCACCCGAACGGGTTGAATTATCTCGATACCGAGTTGTTCGTCAAATCGTTGTTCTTTATTCCCGGTGTCTTTCCGGATGGGCGACAGGATCTTGTTCTGTCGCTCGGCTGGACGCTGATGTACGAACTGTTCTTCTATATCGCCTTCGCGTTGACCTTCTTTCAACGCTCGCTGACGAAATCGCTTTGCACGCTGACCGCTGTTTTCGGCTTGCTTGTCCTGTCCGGTTTCGTTGTTGAATCGTCGGCCTTTTTCGTTTCCTTCGTTCAAAGCAAGATCATTCTGGAATTCCTCTTCGGCGCCGCCTTCGCGGTTCTCTTTCTGCGCTTCGGCGACGAGGCTGTTTTCCGCAGCGTTCCGCTCGGCACGGTGCTGGTCATCCTCGGCCTATTCGCTCCGCTCGCGATGTCCTTCTACTTTCACGACGAGATGCTCGAGCCCGAAGGGCTGCGCTACCTCTTCTTCGGTATCCCGGCGTTTTCGCTGGTGGCGGGCGCCGTGATCCTGGAAAATGCAAACCTTCGGCTCCAAGCTTCCAGCGTGCTTCTTTTGGGAGCTGCGAGCTATGCACTCTACCTGTTCCATCCCGTTCTGATCCACGGCACCGTGAAAGTCGTCGCTGCGTTGCGGCTCGCGTCGGACGGATGGGGTGCGGCCCTCGCGACTTTGGCGGCGTTTGGCGTGGCGGTGGTCGGTGCGGTTGTCATACACCTTCTCATCGAGCGCCCGATCCTCGCGATCGGCCATCGACTGACGTCCCCGCGTTCTGGCGGGAACGCCGCGCCAGATCGAAGTCGGTCAAGCCAAGAACGCTTGATAAGTCTGTAGTCAAGGTCGGCTGGCCGGCCTTTTCCTCAGGAGCGGTTGAGAAGATCCGGCCGGCGGTCGCGCGTCAGCCGCTCGGCCTCGGCCTTGCGCCATTTCGCGATCGCGCCATGGTCGCCCGAAGACAGGACAGGCGGGATTTCGCGCCCTTCCCAAGAAACGGGCCGCGTGTAGTGCGGGTGTTCGAGAAGGTCGTTCTCGAAGCTTTCGGTGTTCCCGGATTCCTGGTTGCCCATGACGCCCGGAAGAAGGCGCACCACGGCGTCGAGAAGGGTGAGAGCCGCCATCTCGCCGCCCGACAAAACGTAATCGCCGATCGATACCTCTTGAAGGTTCCGGCCCTCGATCACTCGCTCGTCGACGCCTTCGAATCGCCCACAAACGAGGACGAGGCCCGGCCCGGCGGCCCATTCGCGCACTTCGGCCTGCCGAAGCGGACGCCCTCGCGGGCTCATCAGGAGGCGCGGGCGCGAATCGCCCGCCGGCGAGGCGGCGTCGATGGCGCTGGACAAAACATCGGCGCGCAACACCATGCCGGCGCCCCCGCCGGACGGCGTGTCGTCCACCATCCGATGCCGCCCGGTGCCGAACTCGCGGATATGCGTGGTTTGGAGCTGCCAGTCGCCGCGCGTCAGAGCTTTACCGGCGAGCGAGAGCCCAAGCGGGCCCGGAAACATTTCCGGATAAAGCGTCACGACGGAGGCGCGAAAGCTCATCGGGTCGGGGCTCCGTCCTCGCCGGGCTCCGGCTTGGCCTCGACGAGGCCTGCCGCGACGGGCTCCACCACGATGCGCTCCCCATCCAGATCGACCTCCGGCACGGCGGCTTCGGAGAAGGGGATCATCACGCTCTGCCCACGCTCGGGGGCGATCTCCAGAATGTCGCCTGCGCCGAAATCATGTACGGCCACCACCGTTCCGACGGCCTCGCCCGCCACCGTCACGACCTGAAGACCAACGAGGTCGGCGATATAGAAGTCGTCGTCCTCCTCGTCTTCCGGCAGGCTGGAGCGGTCCACGAAAAGCTCGGTGCCGTTCAGGCGCTCGGCTTGGTCGCGGTCGCGCACTTCCTCGAAGCGGACCACCACGACGTTCTTCTGAATGC
Source organism: Aureimonas psammosilenae (assembly GCF_009176975.1). Lineage (GTDB taxonomy): Bacteria > Pseudomonadota > Alphaproteobacteria > Rhizobiales > Rhizobiaceae > Plantimonas > Plantimonas psammosilenae. The sequence continues at coordinate 120,222 of NZ_WEZG01000006.1, read as the reverse complement.
GGGCGGACAGGACGGTGTAGCGCGCGCCGCGCTTGTCGAAGAGCGGGCCATAGGCGCCGAGATCCTGCGGTTCGGCGGTGAAGGATGACACGCGGCATTCGCCCTTCAGCCCATGCGCGCCGCCGACGATGCCGAGAAGAACGGGATGGGAAGGTGCGGTGTCGGCCAAGGGCGTCGAGATCCGGCTGAGGTTTTTGGATGGAAAGGCGTAGTGCCCGGCATCGCCGAGCCCCGTCAAGCGGCGGCCCCGCAAAAGCAAACGGCGCCCGAAGGCGCCGTCCGCAAGATGTTCGGCAAGAAAGAACCGATTACTCGGCCGAAGCGGCGGCCTCGGCAGCCTTGGCGGCGGCGTCTTCAGCGCGCTTCTGGCGCTCGGCGACGCGCTCCTGCGCCTTCTTGCCGGGCTCGCCCTTGGTCGGGTTGCTCTTGGTCTCGCGGGTGGCAAGACCGGCCTTGTCGAGGAAGCGCAGGACGCGGTCGGTCGGCTGCGCGCCGACGCCGAGCCAATGCTGAAGACGGTCGGCCTTCAGCGTCACGCGCTCGGCGTCCTTCGGCAGCATCGGGTTCCAGGAACCGACCGTCTCGATGAAGCGGCCATCTCGGGGGCTGCGGGCATCGGCGACGACGACGTGGTAGTAGGGGCGCTTCTTGGAGCCGGCGCGGGCGAGGCGGATCTTCAGGGACATTTCTAAGGCTTCCTATCTGTCTTCAAGTGTTGTGTTCGGGGTGTTGCGAGACCGGCGCGGGGCCGGCCTATCTCTTCTTGCCCGGCAGACCGGGAAAGCCGTTGCCGAGGCCCGGCAAACCGCCAGGGCCGCCGAGGCCAGGCGGCAGGCCGCCCTTGGGCAAACCTGGCAGGCCGCGCGCTTCGGCCATCTTGGCGATGTCTTCGAGCTGCTTGGGGTCGAGCTTCGACAGGTCCGGCATTCCGCCGCCGCCCATGCCGGGTGGGAGACCCATCTTGGAGCCGAGGCCCCCCATCAGCTTGCCCATGATGCCGGCGCCCTTGCCGCCCTTGCCGGACATGGACTTCATCATGTCGGCCATCTGGCGGTGCATCTTGAGAAGCTTGTTGATGTCGGCCGCGTCCGTGCCCGAACCCGCCGCGATGCGCTTCTTGCGGCTATGCTTCAGGAGGTCGGGATTGGCCCGCTCCTTCGCCGTCATGGAGGAGATGATGGCGAGCTGGCGCTTGAGCAGCTTGTCGTCGAGCCCGGCGGCGGAGATCTGGTCCTTCATCTTCGCCATGCCGGGCATCATGCCCATCAGGCCGCCCATGCCGCCCATCTTCTGCATCTGGCCGATCTGCTGCGCCAGATCGTTCAGGTCGAACTTGCCCGACTGCATCTTCTTGGCCATCGCCGCGGCTTTTTCCGCGTCGATGGTTTCGGCGGCGCGCTCCACGAGGGAAACGATGTCGCCCATGCCGAGAATGCGGTCGGCGATGCGTGCGGGGAAGAATTCCTCCAGCGCGTCCATCTTCTCGCCCACACCGATCAGCTTGATCGGCTTGCCGGTGACGGCGCGCATGGAAAGCGCCGCGCCGCCGCGCCCGTCGCCGTCGACGCGGGTGAGGACGATACCCGAAATTCCGACGCGGTCGTCGAAGGAGCGGGCAAGATTCACCGCGTCCTGGCCGGTCAAGCTATCGGCGACGAGAAGGATCTCGTGCGGGGCCGAGCGCGCCTTGATCTCGGCCATCTCGGCCATCAAGGGCTCGTCGATATGGGTGCGCCCGGCGGTGTCGAGGATGAGGACGTCGTAGCCGCCGAGCTTGGCGGCCTGGGCGGCGCGGCTGGCGATCTCGGTCGGGCCCTGGCCGGCGACGATGGGAAGCGTCGCGACGGAGACCTGCTCGCCGAGAATGCGGAGCTGCTCCTGCGCGGCGGGCCGCCTCGTGTCGAGCGAGGCCATCAGGACGCGCTTGCGCTGCCGTTCGGTGAGGCGCTTGGCGATCTTGGCGGAGGTCGTGGTCTTGCCCGAGCCCTGAAGGCCGACCATCATGATGGTGACGGGGGCGGGGGCGTTGAGATCGATCGCCACCTGATCGGAGCCGAGCAGGCTGACCAGCTCGTCATGGACGATCTTGACCACCATCTGGCCGGGCTTCACCGATTTCACGATCGCCGCGCCGACCGCCTTCTCGCGCACCCGGTCCGTGAAGGAGCGCACGACTTCGAGCGCGACGTCGGCTTCGAGCAGCGCGCGGCGCACCTCGCGCAGCGCCGCGGCCACGTCGTTGTCGGACAGCGCACCGCGTCCGGTCAGGTTGTTGAGGATCGAGCCTAGCCGATCCTGGAGCGAGTCGAACATCAAGTTCCGCCTTTGGTTCTTGCGCTGATCGGCGGGACGTGGCCACGAACCGCCGAACGCACAAGAGAAACACCGCAACAGACAAAGCGGAACCGCATCCGCGGGCGATACTCGCTGGCGGATGGTGACCTCCGGGCGGCTGGTTCAACATTTTGTTGACGACAGGGACCCGGTCGGTGGCTCGCGGACAATGATGTCGCGGTTTGTGCGGGGCTAAAGCACGAAATTCGCCTGCAAGTCAAATAAGAGACGACCGGAGTGGTCGGCGTCCCTTCGCCGCCTTACAACTTACCTAACGTTAATACGGTGATCCGGCCCTTCAGCGCGTCTTCCCACGCTTCAAGGCTCCGGTTCGTCGTGACATCATGCGGGCAAGAAGGACATGGCGCGATAAGCCATGCGAGGAGGAGCCGCAGTCATGCCCAAGCTGATCTTCGTCAATCTGCCGGTCGCCGATCTGAAGCGCTCGATCGCCTTCTACGAGGGCATCGGCGCGACGCGCAATCCGCAATTTTCCGACGACACCGCTGCTTGCATGGTGGTGTCCGACGTGATCCACGTGATGCTTTTGACGCACGAGAAGTACCGGCAGTTCACCTCGAAGGAGATCGCGGATGCGCGGCGGGTCAGCGAGGTCCTCCTTTGCGTGTCGATGGACAACCGCGAGGCCGTGGACGCTGCCGTGGCAGAGGCTGCGGCCGCTGGCGGCGACCCCGATCCGACGCCGACGCAGGATTTCGGCTTCATGTACGGCCGCTCCTACGAGGACCCGGACGGCCACATCTGGGAAGTCATGTGGATGGATGTCGAGGCCGCCGCCAACGCGATGGCCCATCAAACCCCGAAGCCCGTGGAGGAGGAGAGAAGCGATGAGCTACATGGACGGATTCGTGGTCGCGGTGCCAGAAGCCAACCGGCAGGCCTATCGGGAGATGGCCGAGCGAGCCTGGGAGGTCTTTCGCGATTATGGCGCCTTGCGCATGGTCGAATGCTGGGGAGATGACGTGCCGAACGGCAAGGTGACCGACTTTCGCGGCGCGGTGAAGGCCGAGGAAGGGGAAGTGGTGGTCTTTTCCTGGATCGAATGGCCCTCCAAGGAAAAGCGGACCCAGGCGCATCCGAAAGTCATGGACGATCCCCGGATGAAGGCGGACGCGATGAAGACCATGCCTTTCGATGGCCAGCGCATGATCTATGGCGGCTTCGAGCCGATCCTCGATCTTTCCGCCGACCGGCCGTAAGCCGGGCGACGAGGGAAGGGCGGGCGCGCAAGTTTGTCGGAAACCTTCTTCCGCGTTTCGGCATTCGGGGAGGGATGAACGGGGCCGGCCGAGGCCGGTCCCCGGTGCAACCGTTCCGACCGGACGATCCGAGCAGGGAGAAACCTCGATGGGCCTCTTTTCCAAGGACGTGAAGACGCTGGACGATCTCTTCGTTCACACGCTTCAGGACATCTACTACGCCGAGAACCAGATCACCAAGGCGCTGCCGAAGATGATCGAGAAGGCGACCGATCCGCTGTTGAAGCAGGGCTTCGAAATCCACCTCCGCGAGACCGAAAACCAGATCAAGCGTCTTGAACAGGTGTTCGAGATGCATGGCCAGAAAGTGAAGGCCGTCACCTGCCCGGCGATCGACGGCATCATCAAGGAAACCAACGAACTGGCCGGCGAGATCGCCGACAAGGAAGTTCTGGACGCCGCGCTGGTCGCCTCCGCGCAGGCCGTGGAGCATTACGAGATCACCCGCTACGGCACGCTGATCGCCTGGGCCAAGCAGCTCGGCCGCGCCGACTGCGCCAGCGTCCTTCAGCAGAATCTCGACGAGGAAAAGGCGACCGACCAGAAGCTGACCTCCATGGCCGAGTCCAAGGTCAACCGTCAGGCCGCCTGACATCCAATGATCGAACGAGGCGCGGGCGTCGCTTCCCGCGCTTTTTTCATGCCGGCCAGAAGATGTCGGCGCGAAAGTCCTCCGGCAGTGGATCGAGCAGCTTCAGACGCTCGGCGGCGAACTCGATCTGCATCTTGAGATAGCGCATCGAGGCCGGCATCGGCACGCCCGTCGCCTTTTCGCGGGCCGCCCATTCCTCGTAGCCGCTGCGGCGCAAGCGCCGGGCCGCTTCCGCGTCGAGCGGATGGCGCGGGGAAAAGCGTGACGGAAAGGCGACGACGTTGCCGCCCGATACGTTCTGGCCGATCCCGCTATCCATGGCCTCACCCCGAAAAGACCCGACGGCCAAGAGGCTCGCTCCCGCCGCTGGCGCGAGGCTTGTCGCCGCGCCGTATCCTTGTCCGTTCCGGGCGCCCTAGTTCGCCATCCATGTATCCGAGCATCAGGAAGACGCCTCGCCCATGAAGCCCCACGTCCTTTGCCACATGGTGTCCAGCATCGACGGGCGCATCCTGCACGAGCGCTGGCGGCCGAATGCCGATGCGGCGTCCGATCTGTTCGAGACGATCCACGACAAGCTCGGCGGCGACGCCTGGGTCGTGGGCCGCGTGACGGGGCAGGAATTCGCCAAGCGGAGCGAGCCCTATCCCAAGGGCGAGGGCGTCGGCTTCGCCCGTGAGGATCACCTGCCGAAGCGCGGTGCGGACGCTTACGGCGTCGTTCTCGACGCGGCCGGTAAGATCGCCTGGGGCCGGGCCGATATCGGCGGCGATCCGATCGTCGTGGTGTTGACGGAAGACGTGTCCGACGCCCACCTCGCCGGGCTTCGCAGCGACGGGGTCGGCTATCTCTTCGCGGGCAAGGACGAGATCGACCTCGCGCTTCTCCTCGCCAAGCTGGAGGCCGCGCTCGGGGTGAAGCGCCTTCTTCTGGAAGGCGGGGGCGGGGTCAACGGCTCGTTCCTGCGCGCCGGCCTCGTGGACGAGATCAGCCTCGTCGTCTGCCCGGCGGTCGATGGAGCGAAGGGCGCGCCGGCCGTGTTCGACTCAAGTGACGAGATGGAAGGTGCGACGGCCGGGGTGCGGGGGCTTGCGCTCGAGTCCCACGAAGTGCTGGACGGCGGCGCGGTCTGGCTGCGCTACAAGGTCGAGCCGACGGCGTGAAACCGTTCCGCAACCCTTATTTTTCCGGCCCGCCATCCGACCATTTCGACGGGCACCGCTTCTTCAATCCGGGCGGCGAGATGCCGGCGAATCTCGGCTCGATCCTGCGCTGGCAGTTTAGCGGCGGGCGCGAGAAGTGGGCCCCGCGTGTCGATCACTCGGTCCCGCGCGACAAGCCGCCGGCGGCGGTTTCGGGCGATGCCTTGCGCGTTCTCGCCATCGGACACGCGAGCTTCCTCTACCAGACCGGCGGTCTCAACATCCTGGTCGATCCGATCTTTTCCGAGCGCTGTCCGTCCCGTCTCGGGCCGCAACGTCACAACGAGCCGGGCGTCGCCTTCGACGATCTGCCGGACATCCACGTCGTCTGCGTCACCCATTCGCATTACGACCACATGGACCGCGAAACGCTGGAGCGCCTCCAAGACCGCTTCGCCCCGCGTTTCGTCGTACCGCTCGGTTGCGACGTGCTTCTGCAAAGCTGGCGCAAGGACGCGAGCGTTTCCGCGCATGACTGGTTCGACCGCGTTTCCCTCAACGATCACGTCGCGGTGACGCTCGATCCGACGCATCACTGGTCGGCGCGCGGCGTCTTAGACCGGCGCATGACGCTTTGGGCGAGCTTCGTCTTCGAAACGCCCGCCGGCCTCGTCTACCATATCGGCGATACCGGCTTCTTCGGCGGGCGGAACTACCGGGCCGCGCGGGAACGCTACGGCCCGCCGAAGCTCGCGGTGATCCCGATCGGCGCTTATGCGCCGCGCTCCGTCATGCGCCCGCAGCACCAGGACCCGGACGAGGCGGTGCGGGGCGCGCTGTTCCTCGGCGCCGAATTTTCCCTCGGCAGCCATTGGGGCACGTTCCAACTGACCGACGAGGAGGTCGGCGATCCGCCCAAACGCCTCCAGGCCGCGCTCGGGCGCTGGAACCTGTCGTTTGAGCGCTTTCGCGCGGCGCCGCCCGGCTTTGTCACGGAGCTGCCGATGCGGATCGATGCACCGATGCCGCCGGAGCTCCACGAGACCCCGGAGACCGTCGCCCCCACGGTGCACGAACCCGCGCCATCATGACGTAAAACCGGCCTTCGCCCTTGTCCTGCCTCCACTCTGCCGCAATTCCATAGGTGGCAAGCGGTTGGGAGTTGAAGCCATGGCGAGTGCGACGGAGGTCGGGACCGACGAGGGCCGGGCGGGCGAGCCGAGCCTCGTGCGCGTCATGGGCCCCTGGCTGCTGCTTCTCTTCATCGTCGGCGATATCCTCGGCACCGGCATCTACGCCCTGACGGGGCAGGTGGCCAAGGAAGTCGGTGGCGTCGTCTGGCTGCCCTTCGTGGTGGCCTTCGCGGTCGCGCTGATGACCGCCTTCTCCTATCTCGAACTCGTCACGAAATATCCGCAGGCGGCCGGCGCCGCGCTCTATACGCACAAGGCCTTCGGCATCCACTTCGTCACCTTCATCGTCGCCTTCGCGGTGATGTGCTCCGGCATCACCTCGGCGGCCACCGCCTCGCGGGCCTTTGCCGCCAACTTCTCCACTGCCTTCGATCTCGGCCTCGAAGGCACGGTCGGCGTGACCGTCGTGGCGCTCGCCTTCATGGCCATCCTCGCCGCGATCAACTTCCGGGGCGTCGGCGAAAGCGTGAAGGTCAACGTCGTCCTGACCGTGGTGGAGCTCACCGGCCTTCTCATCATCATCGCCATCGGGCTTTGGGCGCTGGGGCTCGGCAACGGCGATTTCTCAAGAGCTTTCGAGTTCCAGCCGAATGCCGAGAAGGGCATGTTCTGGTCGGTGGTCACCGGCGCGACGCTCGCCTTCTTCGCGATGGTCGGCTTCGAGGACTCGGTGAACATGGCGGAAGAGTGCAAGGACCCGCACAGCATCTTCCCGAAAGTGCTCCTGACCGGCCTCGGCCTCACCCTTGTCATCTATGTGCTCGTGTCGATCACTGCCGTCGCGCTCGTGCCGGCGAACGAACTCGGCGAAGGCGAGACGCCGCTCCTGAAGGTCGTCTCGGCCGGCGCGCCGGGCTTTCCGCTTTGGGTCTTCGGCCTCATCACCATGTTCGCCGTCGCCAACACCGCGCTTATCAACATGCTGATGGCGAGCCGCCTCATCTACGGCATGAGCCGCGAGCGGGTGCTGCCGCCGGTTCTCGGCAAGGTCCATGCCGGCCGGCGCACGCCTTGGGTCGCGATCCTCTTCACGACGCTTCTCGCCTTCGGCCTCATCACCTTCGTCGGCGGAGTGCGCCAACTGGGAGCCACGACGGCGCTTCTTCTTCTTTGCGTCTTCACCGTGGTGAATGTCGCGGTTCTGGTGCTGCGCCGCGATCCCGTCGACCACCAGCATTTCCGCACGCCGACCTTCCTGCCCATCCTCGGCGCGCTTTGCTGCGCCTTCCTCGTCGGGCCATGGACGGGGCGCGATCCGGTGCAATACGCCATTGCCGGCGTGCTCCTCGCCATCGGTGTCGCGCTTTGGGGCGTCACCGTGCTTCTCAACCGCGCGAGCGGCCGGCACGTGGGCGAAGGCGGCATGAAGGGGCTGGCGAAGTAGGGCCCCGCTGGCATTCGGAGGGGCGATCGGCCATATAGCCCGCATGGCTTCCGCAAGCGCAGCTTTCCACGGCGTTCCCTTCGCGCGCATGAACGGGCTCGGCAACGAGATCCTGGTCGTGGACCTGCGCGGCACGGGCAAACGCATCCAGCCCGCCGCCGCGATCGCGCTCGCCGGACGGGCCCAGACGCACTTCGATCAGATCATGGCGATCCACGATCCCATCTCGCATGGGACGGACGCCTTTATCCGCATCGTCAATTGCGACGGCACGGAAGCTGGCGCTTGCGGCAACGGCACGCGCTGCGTCGTCCAGGCTCTCGCATCCGAGACGGGGCGGCGAAGCTTCACCTTCGAGACGAAAGCCGGCCTGCTTCTGGCGCAGGAGCGCGAGAACGGCCTGATCTCGGTCGATATGGGGCCGCCGCGCCTCGGTTGGGCCGACATCCCCTTGGCGGAGCCCTTTCACGACACCCGCGCCATCGAACTCCAGATCGGGCCGATCGACGCGCCGGTGCTGCATTCGCCCTCCGTCGTGTCGATGGGCAACCCGCACGCGATCTTCTGGGTGAAGGACGACGTCTGGTCCTATGCGCTGGACCGCTTCGGGCCGATTCTCGAAAACCATCCGATCTTTCCCGAGCGCGCCAATATCTCGGTCGCGCGGGTGACCGCGCCGGACACGCTCGACCTTCGCACCTGGGAGCGCGGCGCGGGCCTCACCGGCGCCTGCGGCTCGGCCGCCTGCGCCGCGGCGGTCGCGGCGGCCCGCACCGGGCGAACGGAGCGTGAGGTTCGCATCACCGTTCCGGCCGGCGGCGAGCTTCTCCTCGAATGGCGGGACGACGATCATGTCGTGATGACGGGTCCAGCCGAATGGGAATGGTCCGGCCGGCTCGATCCCGAAACGGGTGATTTCAGGCGCGATTCCGAAACGGTTCCGACATGAGCGGCGTCGAGGTCGTTTCCTTCGGCTGCCGGTTGAACGGCATCGAAGGTGCCGCGATGAAGCGCGCCGCCGAGGAAGCGGGTTTGGGAGAGGGGCGCCGGGCGATCCTCGTCAATTCCTGCGCGGTGACGGGAGAGGCGGTGCGCGACGCCAAGCGCGCCGTGCGCCGGGCCAAGCGCGACCATCCGGATGCGCTCGTGGTCCTTTCCGGCTGCGCAGCGCAGGTTTCCCCGGCCGAGTTCGCGGCAATGCCGGAAGTCGATCTCGTTCTCGGCAATGCCGAAAAGCGCGTAGCGCAATCCTATCGCGGCCTGCCGGATTTCGGCCTCGCGGCGGAAGAGAAGATCCGCGTCGACGACATCTCCTCCATTCGCGAGACCGCGCCGCACATCGCCGAAGTGGTGGACGGGCGAACGCGCGCCGTGGTCGAGGTGCAGAACGGCTGCGACCATCGCTGCACCTTCTGCATCATCCCCTATGGCAGGGGCAATTCGCGCTCCGTGCCGATGGGCGCGGTGGTGGAGGGCATCCGCCGCCTTGTGGGCGAGGGCTGCGCCGAGGTCGTCCTGTCGGGCGTCGACCTCACCAGCTACGGCGCGGACCTGCCGGGGGCCCCCAAGCTCGGCGCGCTCGTCCAGGCGATCCTGCGGCATGTGCCCGATCTCCAGCGCCTGCGCCTGTCCTCCATCGACAGCGTGGAAGCCGACGAGGCGCTTCTCGACGCGGTGGCGGGGGAGGCGCGGCTGATGCCCCATCTCCACCTGTCGCTGCAATCGGGCGACGACATGGTGCTGAAGCGCATGAAGCGCCGGCACAATCGCGACGACGCCGTTCGTTTCTGCGCCGAGATGCGCGCCCGCCGGCCGGACATCGCTTTCGGCGCGGATCTCATCGCCGGCTTCCCCACCGAAACCGATGCGATGGCCGAGAACACGGCCGCCCTCGTGGAGGATTGCGGCCTTTCCTTCGTCCATGTCTTTCCCTTCAGCGCGCGCCAAGGCACGCCCGCCGCGCGCATGCCGCCCGTGTCGCCGGCGCTCGTGAAGGAACGGGCGGCGCGTCTTCGAGCAGCGGCCGATGCGGCGCTCCAGAAGCACCTTTCCGCCCGAACCGGCAGGGCCGCCGCCATCCTCGTCGAGAACGGCGGGCGCGGCCGGCTGCCCGATTTCACCCCCGTCCACATGCCCTTCGGCGAACCGGGAACGGTGGTCGGGGCGTGGATGGATGGCCATGACAACCGGCGTCTCCTCGCCATTCCGTTGAAAGCGAGCGTTCATGGCTGAGGGCTTCTTCCGCCGCATCTTCTCCTTCGGTACGAACCGCGCCGAAACGCGACCGGCCGACGAGCCGCCACGCCCGCTGGAAGAGACGCCCGCGCCGGTGGAGGAAGCCCGTCCGCTCGAAGCCGAGACCATCGCCAGCGCCGAAGCCCCGTTGCCGCAGTCCGGCGCGGCCGACCCCTTCGACGCGCCGCCGGCAAGTGCCGCGGAGAACGAGCGGCCGGTTGCCGTCGAGGAGCCCGCGCCCGAACCGGGCGCTGCCGCCGCCGAACCGAGCCCCGAACCCTTGCCGCCCGAGCCTCTCCCGGAAGAGGGGCCTGCCGTCCCGACAACCGAGCCCGAGCCGGAACCCGAAGTCGCGAGCGAAGAGCCCGCTTGGCTCGACCCGAACGCGCCGGAACCGGCCAGCGACTTTTCCTGGCTGGACGAATCGAAGCCTGTCGATGAACCGGTCGCGCACGAGCCCATCGCCGATGCCGCGCCGGAAGAGCTTTCCGAACCGGAAGAAGCACCCTACGCTCCGCCGCCGCTGACGGTGGAAAGCGCACTCGCGCCCCAGCCTTTCGTGACCCGCGACAAGCGCGACGAGTTCTCCTGGCTCGATGCCGACGCGCCGCTTCCCCCGGAGGAAGAGGATCGCCAAGCCGACTTCTCCTTCCTCGATGCGCCCGCCCCGCGCGAGGCCGGTCCCCGCACCTCCACCGGCGAAGCGGGCTTTCGCCTTCGCGACGACGCGGCGGCCGAAGCTCCGCTTCCCGCGCCCGTCGTCCGTCAGAGATTCATCGAGCGGATGCGCGCCGGCCTTCAGCGCTCGTCCGGGCAATTGTCGGCCTCCATCACCTCGCTTTTCTCCAAGCGCAAGCTCGACGAGGAAACGCTGCAGGACTTCGAGGATGTCTTGATCCAGGCCGATCTCGGGGTGGAAACCGCGATGCGGATCACCGGCCGCCTGTCCCAAGGCCGCTTCGGCAAGGAAGTGTCGGGGGCCGAGGTGCGCGCGATTCTGGCTTCCGAAGTCGAGGCCGTCCTCCATCCCGTCGCCCTGCCGCTGGAACTGGATCTGGAAAAGAAGCCGCATGTCGTTCTCGTGGTCGGCGTCAACGGTACCGGCAAGACCACCACGATCGGCAAGCTGACGGCGAAACTCACGGCGGCCGGGCTGAAGGTGACGCTCTGCGCCGGCGACACCTTCCGCGCCGCCGCCATCGAGCAGCTCAGGATCTGGGGCGAGCGCACCAATTCGCCGGTGATCGCGAAAGCCATCGGCGCCGACGCGGCGGGCCTTGCCTTCGAAGCCTATGACGAGGCGGTCGCCAACGGCTCCGACATTCTCATCATCGACACGGCGGGCCGGCTCCAGAACCGCACCGAGCTGATGGACGAGCTGGCCAAGATCGTGCGCGTCCTCAACAAGCGCGACCCGGACGCGCCCCATACGGTGCTCCAGACGCTGGATGCGACCACGGGCCAGAACGCGCTTTCCCAGGTCGAGATCTTCCGCAACGTCGCGGGCGTCAACGGCCTCGTGATGACCAAGCTCGACGGCACGGCGCGCGGCGGCATTCTGGTCGCCATCGCGGCCAAGCATAAGCTGCCGGTCTATTTCATCGGCGTCGGCGAGGGGATCGACGATCTGGAGCCCTTCCGCGCCCGCGATTTCGCAGAGGCGATCGCCGGCACCGCGCCCGCGACGGCCTGAATTCCGTCGACTTGCCCTGGCAAGGGCGGAATCAAAGGACAGCGCCATGACCGAACGCATCATCGAGGCCAAGCCGAATTCTCCCGAGCGCCCGGCTTTGAAGCCGGGCCTCAAATTCGCGCTGGAACTGGGGCCCCTCCTCGTCTTCTTCTTCGCCAATTATCGCGGCGAATGGCTCGCCTCGCATTTTCCGGCGTTGGCCTCGCTCGGCGGGCCGATCTTCATCGCCACCGCCCTGTTCATGGTGGCGACCGTCGTCGCGCTCGCCGTGTCGTGGACGCTGACGCGCACCCTGCCGATCATGCCGCTCGTCTCGGGCGTCTTCGTGGTGCTTTTCGGCGGCTTGACGCTCTGGCTGCAGAACGACGTCTTCATTAAGATGAAGCCCACCATCGTCAACGGCATCTTCGCCACGATCCTTCTCGGCGGTCTCTTTCTCTTCAACCGCCCGCTTCTCGGCTATGTCTTCGACGGCGCCTTCAAGCTGGACGACGAGGGCTGGCGCAAGCTCACGCTTCGCTGGGGGCTGTTCTTCGTGGTTCTCGCCGTCATCAACGAGGTGGTGTGGCGTAACTTTTCCGAGAACTTCTGGGTGAACTTCAAGGTCTGGGGCACGATGCCGATCACCATGGCCTTCATGTTGTTCCAGATTCCGCTTTTGAAACGGCACGAGATCGGGACACCGGACAAACGCGTCTTCGGGAAGAACGACTGAACTCTACCGGTCGCCCGCTTTCCTTCCCATATGCGACGGAACACCGCCATCGTGGGAGACAAAGACTTGATCGACGTCCAAAAGCTTCTCGGCCAGTTCCTCGGGTCGCAGCATTCCTCGTCGGGGCATCATCGCCCGAACACGCATGGAGGCGGATTGGGGCAGGGCGGCGGTTTCTTAGGCGGCTCCGGCGGATCGGTCGTTTCGGCGGCGCTCGCGAGCGGGCTCGCCTCGAAGCTCTTCCGCGCCAAGGGGCTCGGGTCGATGGGTGGCTCGGCCGGCCGATACGGCTCCGCCGCGCTTGTCGCCGGGCTCGCCTACAAGGCGTTCCAGGCCTACCAGCAGAACCGCGGCAGTCCCGCCGCCAATGCCTCCGTCCCCGCGACAAGCCAGGGATTCGGTGAACTGCCGCAGGCGGCCGGCACGCCCTTCCTGCCAGAGGGCCAGGAGGACCGGCGGGCGCGGTTGATGCTGTCCGCCATGATCGCCGCCGCCAAGGCCGACGGCTATATCGACCAGGCCGAGCAGGAAGCGATCTTCGGCCGCATCGACCAAGCGGGGCTCGACGCGGAGGAGAAGGGCTATCTCATGGACGAGATGAGGAAGCCCGCTTCGATCGACGCGCTGGTGGCGGAGGTTCGCGGGTCCGAGGAGGCCGTGGAAGTCTACACGGCCTCGCTTCTGGCGATCGATCCGGATCATCCGGCCGAACGCGCTTATCTCGACCTTCTCGCCGCGCGGTTGAACCTCGATCCAAGCCTCGTGTCCGAAATCCGCCGCACGACGGACGCGGCTCGCGCTTCCTAAAGGTCCTCGTCGCTGAGCTTCTCACCGGAGGGGAGGCGGTCGCCCGCGTCGCCCTCCGGGTTGTTGAAAGGCACCGGCGGCGCACCGCCTTCTGCCTCCGCATCTTGGCGGAGCGCCCAATGAACGGACGGAAAGGCGAGTTCGTCCCAAGGGATGTCGGCGAAGGGAAAGAGCTTCAGCTCCAGCGTTTCCTGCCCCGGCGCGAGGTGAGGATCGGCCAGCGTCGCGCGGAAGATCAGTTGCACCTGGCTGATGCGCGGCACGGAATAGATCGCCAGAAGGCGTGAGATCGAAATCCGGGCGCCCGCCTCCTCGAAGGCCTCGCGCGCCGCGCCGCCTTCCGGCGTTTCGTTCAGTTCCATGTAGCCGGCTGGGATCGTCCAGAAGCCGGAGCGCGGCTCGATCGCCCGGCGGCAGAGCAGCACCATACCCTCGTGGCGGATCACCGAGCCGACCACGATCTTCGGGTTCTGATAATCGACAAAGCCGCAATGGTCGCAGATGCGGCGCTCGTGCTCGTCGCTTGTCGGAACGCGGAGGGAGAAGGAGGGGGCGAGGGTCATGCGCTCAGAGATGGCGTTCGAAATCCATCCGGGAATGTAGGATGCGCAGGATCAAAAGGTCGCCGTTGTCGTCCAAGCGGCTGAAGATGCGGTGGCTGCCGCTGAGGTGAGAGGTACATTCCCGGGAAGAGAAATTCTCGTGACGAACGGGTTTCCGGCCGTCGAGGACAGCTTGGCAGCTTTCCCGGATCGCACGCAGGTAACGCTCCGCCTGCGGTTCGCCGAAGCGGTCGGCCGTGTAGAAGAAGATGTTCGCAAGATCGCGGCGCGCAGCCGTTTGAAGGATGACTTCGCTCAACGTTTGCGCGTCTCCCTTTCGAGCTTCAATTCCGAAATGAGTTCATCGACATCGAACGGCCCGGCGATGCCGCTTTCTTCGCCCTCGCGGATCGCCTCTTCCAGAGCCTCCCGCGTCCAGACGGGAGCCGGCCCGAAATCGAGCGTGTCGATGTCGTCGTTCTGTTCCCGGCGTTCGAGAAGCTCGATTCCCGCCTCGAAGACCTCTTGCAGGGAAGCGTAGCGACCGGAGGCGGTCTGCTCCTCGATGAAACGCTCGACATGATCCGTCAGCCGGACCGATGCTGTCTTCGCCATGGCGGTTCCCTCCGATCGAATGCCGCTATCATAACGCTTCCTCACGGCGTTTTCGAGTTGGCGACGGCCTTCTCCAGCGCCGGCAGCAGCCCCGTTTCCACCGCCCTCCTGTCGAACGGTCCGGTCTGCTTCCACAGGATGCGCCCGTCCGTGCCGACGAGGAAGCTTTCGGGAACGCCGTAGACGCCCCAATCGATGGTGGAGCGGCCGGCTTCGTCCGTGCCGATGGCGGCATAGGGGTTGCCGAGGCCTTGCAGGAAGGACAGGGCAGCGTCCGGCCGGTCCTTGTAGTTGATGCCGACGAGGCTGAAACGCGCGTCCTTCGCCAGTTCCATGAGGATCGGGTGCTCCTCGCGGCACGGCCCGCACCAGGAAGCGAAGACGTTGACGAGCACCGGCTTGTCGCCGGGCACCGTCAGATCGAGGCCCGGCTTCTGCGAACCGGGAAGGGCGGCAAGGACGGTTTTGGGGGCCGGCGCGCCGATCAGGGCTGACGGGATCGCCGCCGGATCGTGGCCGGACAGAAGCTGCGTCGCGAACACGGCCGCCAGCCCCACAAAGGCGAGGAGCGGCAGGAAGACGAGGATGGACGGCCGCCGCCGTTCCCCCGACTCGGCGCTCACGGCGTTTTTCCGGCCGAGCGGCGGCGATGGCCGCCGGCTTCCAGGCGCTTCAACTCGCGGCGCTTGGCTCTCGTGCCGGCGAAGATCCATGCCGCGAGGAGTGCCAGCACCAAGCCTGAAATGGCGTAGGCCGACAGGACATAGGCGGAATAGTCGCCCCCGTTCATCGAAGCCGCCTCACCCTTCCGCCCGCGCCAAGGCGAGCCGCTTCAAGGCCCGGATGCGCCGGTTCAGGATCTCGGTGCGCATGGCGGTGAGATGAAAGGCGAGAAACAGGAGCGTGAAGCCGAGGCCGGACAGGAGAAGCGGCGTCAGGTAGACCGCCGGCATGGACGGGCCGCCCATCCGCATCACGCTGGCCGGCTGATGCAGCGTGTTCCACCATTCCACCGAGAACTTGATGATCGGGATCATCACGAAGCCGGTGATGGCGAAGACGGCGGCGGGGCGGCTGGAGCGCGCCGGGTCCTCGAAGGCGCGGCCGAGCGCCATCATGCCGAGATACATGAGGAACAGGATGAAGACGCTGGACAGGCGCGCGTCCCATTCCCACCACGTG
Organism: Aureimonas psammosilenae; assembly: GCF_009176975.1. Taxonomy (GTDB): domain Bacteria; phylum Pseudomonadota; class Alphaproteobacteria; order Rhizobiales; family Rhizobiaceae; genus Plantimonas; species Plantimonas psammosilenae. Next base: position 104,508 of record NZ_WEZG01000006.1, on the reverse strand, counting down.
CCCCAGGTCGGCCGGCCCCAGATGGAGCCCGTCACCATGGCGAGAAGCGTGAAGGTGGCGCCGAGCGGCGCGGCGCTCTTCAAGGCGACGTCCGCCACCGGATGACGCCAAACGAGCGTGCCGAGGCCGGACGCCGCCATCGCCGTCCAGGCCATCATCGCCACCCAGGCGAAGGGTACGTGGATGAACATGATGCGCACCGTTTCGCCCTGCTGGTAGTCGGCTGGCGCGCTTGCCCCGAGCCAGAGCGCAGGGAGGAGCACCAGGGCGGCAAGGCCGTAGAGAAAGGGCTGGACGCGGGCCGATAGCTCGAGAAAGCGCGTCGGATTGGCGAGGGCGCCGATCCGCGTCGGCCGGATGGGGGCGGCGATGTCACTCATGAGGCCCAAGCTTAGAATGAGTCCGGCGTGGCGGCAAATGCCGCGGCCCGTCGCGTCGTGGCGTCGATCCGCATCGCCATGCCGATGGATTTCGGCGTCACCGGGGCGAAGCCGAACTTGGCGTAGAGATGCCGGGCGTCGCCATCGGCGATGAGGCTGACATAGGCGCTGTCCGGCGCGTTCTCGTCGAGCCAGGAAACGAGGGCGCCGAAAATGCGCTTGCCGAGGCCCCGGCCCTGATGCGGCGGCTCCACCGCCATGTCGACGATCTGGAAGAAGCAACCGCCATCGCCGATCACCCGGCCCATGCCGATCACCTTGCCCTCATGCCGCAGGACAACGGCGAAGAGCGTGTTGGCGAGACCCCGCCGTGCCGCCTCGGCGGTTTTGGGCGACAAGGGCGGGACGGTGCGAAGGCGCAGGTAATCCTCCACGGAAGGCGTTTCGGAAACGAGAACGTAATCATCAGGCGTCATGCGGCTCGTCCGATCTTCTGCGCGACGATGAAAAGGCGCGGGAAATGGAGAAGGCGTGTCCCATCGGCGCGCGGAGGATAGGCTTTCTCGATTCGCCCAAGATAAGCGCGGATGAAGGCTTGGCGCTCGGCTTCGTCGAGAGGGTCGAGAAAGGGGCGCAGGCCCGTCGCGCTCACCCATTCCACGATGGCCGCAGCGTCCTTCATCACGTGGCCATAGGTCGTGCGCCAGATGTCCACCTTGGCGCCCTTGGCCGCGAGGATGTCGTAATAGGCTTCCGTTGTCAGAATGCGCGCCCGAACATCGTCGGCCCGGCCGATACGTGCGGCCCATGGCCCGTCCGACGCCGCCTCCCGCATGGCGCGGTGCGAGGGCTCGTCCAGATTGTCCGGCATCTGCACGGCGAGGACGCCGCCGGGCGCGAGCCTTTCCAACAGTTTCGGGAACAGCGTCGCGTGATCCGGCACCCATTGCAGCGCGGCGTTGGCGTAGAGAAGGTCGGCGGGCTCATCGGGTTCGAAGGCAGCGATGTCGGCGCGCTCGAAACGGGCATGAGGCAAGCGCTTCCTCGCCGCCGCCAGCATGTCGTCCGACGTGTCGATCCCCGACAAAGCCGCTTGCGGGAAGCGCTCTCGAAGAAGTTCCGTCGAGTTGCCCGGCCCGCAGCCGAGATCCACGACTCTTGCCGCTGCCTCCAGGGGAACGCGCGCCAGAAGCTCGCGGGCAGGGCGCGTCCGCTCGTCGGCGTAGCGAAGATAAAGCGCGGCGTTCCAGTCTTCGGCCATCGGCACTCAGTCTCCTGCGGAGCGAAGGGCGGCGGCGGCGGCCAAAGGGCCGAGAACGCCGGAAAAAAGGGTCAGGGCAGCCAGAATCGCGAAAGGCGCCGCGAAGGGCGCGGGATCGCTGAGGGCACCATAAGCGGCGGAAGTTCCGAAAATGAGAACGGGAAGGGCGAGCGGCAGCACGAGCACCGACACCAGAAGGCTGCCGCGCGGCAGCGCCACCGCGACCGCCGCGCCGACCGCGCCGATCAAGGTGATGGCCGGCGTACCCACCACGAAGGTCAGCATGGACGCGGCGATGGCGGTGGGTTCCATCCCGAGAACGAGGCCGAGAAAGGGAAGGCCGAGCGCCAGAGGCAGGCCGGTCGCCACCCAATGGGCGAGCACCTTTACCAGAACCACGAGGGGGAGCGAATGGCCGGAGGCGACCAGAAGGTCGAGCGTGCCGTCCTCGCGGTCGGCCTGAAACAAGCGGTCGAGGGTGAGAAGCGTCGACAGGAGAGCGCCGATCCAGAGGATCGCGGGGCCGAGCCGGGCGAGAAGCCGCATGTCGGGCCCGAGCGCGAAGGGCATGGTGGCGACGACGGCCAGAAAAAAGACGAGGGCGAGCGGCGCGCCGCCGGAAAGGCCGAGGCGCAGGTCGCGCAGAAACAGGGCCTTCATGCCCAGGCATCCTCGGCAAGGGTGGGGGAAAGAACGGCCGGTTCGAGGCGCATCTCCCGCGCCGGGATGCCGAGCGGGAGATGCGTCGCCGCGATCACGATCCCGCCTCCGTCCAGGTGCTGCGACGCGATTCGCCCGAAAAGCGCCTGGGCACCGGAATCGAGCGCGGATGTCGGTTCGTCCAGAAGCCAGACGGGGCGATGGGAAACGAGAAGACGGGCGAGCGCCGCCCGGCGTTGTTGGCCCGCCGACAGATAGGCGAAGGGCAGGGAGCCCGCGCCGTCGAGCCCGACCGCCGCCAGCGCCTGCGCCGGATCGCGCCCCTTCCCGCCGAGAAAGCGCATCCAGAACAAGAGGTTGGCTTCCACGGTTTCGCCGCCTTTCATCCCATTGCGGTGCCCGAGATAATGCGCGGCTTCTCCGAGATTTGCCGCCGGCTCGCCATCGGCCCCGTCCAGTCCCTCGAAGGCGATCTGGCCGGAGCCCGGCGGCAGGAGGCCGAAAAGCGTGCGCAGCAGCGTCGATTTGCCCGCCCCGTTCGGGCCGGTGACGGCCAGCGCCTCGCCCGCTTCCAGCGCGAAATCCACCGGGCCGGCGACCGGCGTGGAGCCCCGGGAAAGCACCAGTTGCGCCCCGGAAAGGCGCGCCGGCTTGCGTGGAGCTTCCAAAATCCGCCGATGCCGCACCCGAACGCCCTTTATAGCGATTCAAAACTTGCCTATAAGGCGAACCAACCACGCCAGCGACCGGAGTGGGATCGAAAGCGCCGATGTGACGCCCGGACCGGAATTCTTAAGGGATCAAGCCTTAAGGCAAAGGCCCGGCAGGCGTCGAGGCGGACGACACGCGGAAATGGTCGTACCCGCACTTTCCTCATGCCCCAATGGGCTTTGGATCGGGCGTTCGCCTTCGGACAAAACTGGTTCGAAAGGAACGACTTAGCCGTGTCCCATCCCGATAGCTTCAAAAGCCGCAAGACGCTCACCGTCGACGGCAAGCCCTATGTCTATTTCGACCTGCAAGAGGCCGAAAAGAACGGCCTTTCCGGCGCTTCGCGCCTGCCCTTCTCCATGAAGGTCCTTTTGGAAAACCTCCTTCGCAACGAGGACGACCGCACCGTCAAGGCCGACGACATCCGCGCCGTCGCCCGCTGGCTGGAGGACAAGGGGTCCGCCGGCCACGAGATCGCCTACCGCCCGGCCCGCGTCCTGATGCAGGACTTCACCGGCGTTCCGGCCGTGGTGGATCTCGCCGCCATGCGCGACGCCACCGAAACGCTCGGCGCCGACCCGAAGAAGGTCAACCCGCTGGTGCCCGTCGATCTCGTGATCGACCACTCGGTCATGGTGGACTACTTCGGCCAGCCCGACTCGTTCGAGAAGAACGTCGCCGTGGAATACGATCGCAACGGCGAGCGCTATACGTTCCTGCGCTGGGGCTCCACGGCTTTCCAGAACTTCCGCGTCGTGCCGCCCGGTACCGGCATCTGCCATCAGGTGAACCTCGAATACCTCGCCCAGACCGTCTGGACGAAGGAAGAGGACGGCGAGACGATCGCCTATCCCGACACGCTGGTCGGCACCGATTCGCACACGACCATGGTGAACGGCCTCAGCGTGCTCGGCTGGGGCGTCGGCGGCATCGAGGCGGAAGCCGCGATGCTCGGCCAGCCCGTGTCGATGCTCCTGCCGGAAGTCATCGGCTTCCGCCTCACCGGAAAGCTGCCGGACGGCACCACGGCGACCGACCTTGTGCTCACCGTCACGCAGATGCTGCGCAAGAAGGGCGTCGTCGGCAAGTTCGTCGAGTTCTTCGGCCCCGGCCTGTCGAACCTGACCCTCGAGGACCAGGCGACCATCGCCAACATGGCTCCCGAATATGGCGCGACCTGCGGCTTCTTCCCGATCGACAAGGACACGATCGACTATCTGAACGCCACGGGCCGCGAAAAGCACCGCATCGCGCTGGTGGAAGCCTATGCCAAGGCGCAGGGCATGTTCCGCGAGGAAGGCGCCGAGGACCCGGTCTTCACCGACACGCTGGAACTCGACCTCGCCAGCGTCGTCCCCTCGCTCGCCGGCCCCAAGCGCCCGCAGGACCGCGTGGCGCTGACGGATGTCGCGCCTGAGTTCCGCAAGGCCCTGCCGGAGATCAAGGCGGGCTCCAAGAAGGCGACGGGCTCGGCTCCGGTGGCGGAAGGAACGCGCTTCCCGGTCGAGGGCGCGGAGCACGGCATCGCGGAAGGCGACGTCGTGATCGCGGCGATCACCTCCTGCACCAACACGTCGAACCCGAACGTCCTCGTGGCGGCCGGTCTCGTCGCCCGGAAAGCCGCTGCGCTCGGCCTGAAGCCGAAACCCTGGGTGAAGACCTCGCTCGCGCCCGGCTCCCAGGTCGTGACCGAGTATCTCGAAAAGGCGGGGCTCCAGAAGGACCTCGACGCGATGGGCTTCAACCTCGTCGGCTACGGCTGCACGACCTGCATCGGCAATTCCGGCCCCTTGGCCGAGCCGATCTCGGAGGCGATCACGCAGAACGACCTCGTCGCCTGCTCGGTCCTGTCGGGCAACCGCAACTTCGAGGGCCGCGTGAACCCGGACGTGCGGGCGAACTACCTCGCTTCGCCGCCGCTCGTCGTCGCCTACGCCATCGCCGGCTCGCTTTTCGTGGACATCACGAAGGAGTCGCTTGGGCTGGGGAAGGACGGGCAGGACGTCTATCTCAAGGACATCTGGCCGACCTCGCAGGAGGTGTCCGACATCGTCCGCCAGACGGTGACGCGCGATCTCTTCGAGAGCCGCTATTCCGACGTCTTCAAGGGCGACGTGAACTGGCAGGGCATCCAGGTGTCCGGCGGTCTCACCTACGATTGGGACGACCGTTCGACCTACGTGCAGAACCCGCCCTATTTCGAGGGCATGTCGATGGAGCCCAAGCCCGTGGAAGAGATCCGGGGCGCGCGCGTCCTCGGCCTGTTCCTGGATTCCATCACCACCGACCACATCTCGCCGGCCGGCTCCATCAAGGCCAACGGCCCGGCGGGCAGCTACCTCGTCGAGCATCAGGTGCGCCCGGTGGACTTCAACTCCTACGGCGCGCGGCGCGGCAACCACGAAGTCATGATGCGGGGCACCTTCGCCAACATCCGCATCAAGAACCAGATGGTGCCGGGCATCGAGGGCGGCATCACCAAGCACTTCCCGTCCGCCGAGCAGATGCCGATCTACGACGCGGCGATGAAGTACAAGGACGAGGGCGTGCCGCTCGTGATCTTCGCGGGCAAAGAATACGGCACCGGCTCGTCCCGTGACTGGGCGGCCAAGGGCACCGTGCTTCTCGGCGTCCGCGCCGTGATCGCGCAGTCCTTCGAGCGCATCCACCGTTCCAACCTCGTCGGCATGGGCGTCGTGCCCTTCGTCTTCGAGGAAGGCACGTCCTGGCAGACGCTCGGCCTCAAGGGCGACGAGAAGGTCACCATCGAGGGCCTGACCGACGTTCGCCCACGCCAGAAGATGGAAGCGGTGATCGAGCGGGCAGACGGTTCGGTGGAAAAGGTGCCGCTTCTGTGCCGCATCGATACGCTGGACGAGCTGGAATATTTCAAGGCCGGCGGCATCCTGCACTACGTGCTGCGCCGCCTCGCCGCCTGAAGACGGCCAAGCTCCAAACCATCGAAGGGCGCCGGGAAATCGGCGCCCTTCTTTTTTCGGCACATCCCGGTCCCGCCAATTCTCACCCGCAATTGAGTGGTCGATGAGCGACCCCGCCGCTAGCTTCCCTTGCCATGGGGCCCCGAGCGCCGCAGAGAAACGAGGACGACGCGGAATGACGAGCGAGAAGCGATGGCGATGATGCGCGCGACCCTTCTCGCCGGCTTGTCCGCCTTCGCTCTCGCTTGTCCTGCGCTTGCCGGCGACCGCGAGGTGTCGAGCCGCGACGTTTCGGGCGTCGTCGAACTCTTCACCAGCCAGGGCTGCGATTCCTGCCCGCCGGCGGACGGGGTTCTGGCGGCCTTGTCCTCCGACCCGAAGCTCGTCGCGCTCGCCTACCATGTCGATTACTGGGACTATATCGGCTGGCAGGACACCCACGGCTCGCGCGAGAACACCGAGCGCCAGCAGGCCTATGCCGAAACGCTGCGCTCCGGCACCGTCTACACCCCACAGGCCGTCATCAACGGGCGCCGCGACGTGCCGGGCGCCGAGGAACAGGCAATCCGCAGCGCCGTCACGGAGACGGCGCTGAACAAGGGCGGCGGAAACGGGGAACCCCTGGTGAAACTCGCCCTGAAAGGCGACCGCCTGCATATCTCCGCCGATGGCGGCGCGACGCCCGCCGGCGCCAAGCCCCCCGTTCTGATGCTGGTGGTCTTCGATCGCTGGAGCGAAACGCAGGTCGACCGGGGCGAGAACGAAGGCAAGACGCTCGTATCCACCAATGCCGTGCGGTCCTGGCGCATTCTCGGCATGTGGGAAGGCAAGCCGATGGGGGTCGATATTCCCTTGTCGGTGCTGGGCAAAAGCGGCAAGTCCTTCGGCTGCGCGGCGATCCTGCAGGAGGTGACGGCCGATGGCGGACCGGGTGCGATCCTTGCCGCCGCCAGGATCATGCCCTGAGGCAAGCCGGCCTGAAGGCTTGAAATCCTTTTGCCGCGCTTCCAGTTTCATGTCACCATGATGACGCCCCGGCACGGCTCCATCCGTTTCGTGCCGGTGATAGAAAAGGGGCGGTGACTTGGCCGAATCCATCTCGGGCGAAGGGCAAACGGCGCAGCTTCTCGACTTCTCCGCCGCGCTGCCTCGCCAAAGCGTCGTGTCCTTCGACCGACGCGAACTTTCCGAAATCCTCAACATCTACGGGCGGATGGTGGCGGCCGGTGAATGGCGCGACTATGCCATCGACATGCTGAAGGACCGCGCGGTGTTTTCCGTGTTCCGCCGCACCAGCGAAATGCCGCTCTTCCGGATCGAGAAGAATCCGAAGCTCGCGCGCAAGCAGGGTGCCTTCGCGGTGGTCGCCGCCGGCGGCCTCGTGATGAAGCGTGGCCATGAGTTGCCCCAGGTGCTGCGCGTCTTCGACCGGCAGTTGAAGCTCGTCTGACCTCAGCCGAGCCCGCGGGCCATGGCGGCGGCGAAAATGGGGATCAGAACGAAGAACGCGGCTTCCGCATGGAGAAAGCGGCGCGCGACCCGGATCTCGGCATCCGGCGGCGTGAAGCCCGGATCGGCCTGGAAGGCTTTGCGCCAGCGCGCGAAGCGTATCGATGGCGCGATCGACAGGATGCCGACAAGGGCGAAGGCCGTCATCTTGCCCCAGAAGGCGTGGTTGCCGGTGTAATAGTCCCAGCCTTTCAGTCCGTAGATGAGGCGCAGGATGCCGGCCACGATGACGCCCAGCGAAAGGGCGCCGTAGACGGCGTCGATGCGCGCGACCCTGACGAGCGCCTTGGCGTCCATACCGGGCCGGACCGCCGTCATCTCCACCAGGAAAACGCCGAACAGCGCGAAGACCAGAAGGTGGTGAATGGCGGCCAGCGCGAAGTCGAGAGCCATGCCGTTGCGTTCCGCATCGTGCCGGGTGGCGGCCTTTTGCAAAGCCGTTGCAGGACAACACGCAGACCGCTATTTTAGAACCATGTCAACGCGCTCCGGCCCCCACGCGCATCTGCCGTCCACCCTCGGCTTTTCGCCGGTGGACGATCGCACGCGTTTGCCCGGCCGCTTCTTCTACCGGCTGATCGCGAGCCGAGGCCTTAGCTGCTGACGAGGGGCGAAGCCGCGCGATTTTGCGCGGACGGCTTTCCCGCCTTCCATCCGCGTCGAACCTATCATCGGGCCGCAAGACAGGCTGCTTCTCGTGAAGCGCCGTCCGGCCGAGCCATCTTCGAGGACCACCGTCATGAGCGAGACCAAGCCCCGCACCCTCTACGACAAGATCTGGGACGATCACCTGATCGAAACGGGCGAGGGAGGCGACAGCCTCATCTATATCGACCGCCATCTCGTCCACGAGGTGACGAGCCCGCAGGCCTTCGAGGGCTTGCGCGCGGCCGGGCGGCGGGTGCGCCATCCGGAGCGGACGCTGGCCGTGGTGGATCACAACGTGCCGACCTCGCCCGACCGGATCTTAGGCATCCGCAACGAGGAAAGCCGCATCCAGGTCGAGGCGCTGGAAGCCAATGTCGCCGAGTTCGGCCTCGAATATTATTCGGCGGCCGACCGGCGCCAGGGCATCGTCCACATCATCGGGCCGGAACAGGGCTTCACCTTGCCCGGCACCACCATCGTCTGCGGCGACAGCCACACCTCCACCCATGGCGCCTTCGGGGCGCTGGCCAACGGCATCGGCACGTCCGAGGTCGAGCACGTTCTGGCGACGCAGACGCTGATCCAGAAGAAGGCCAGGAACATGCTGGTGGAGGTTTCCGGAACTCCGCCGGAGGGTGTCGGCGCGAAGGACATCATCCTCGCCATCATCGGCGAGATCGGCACGGCGGGCGGCACCGGCCACGTGATCGAGTTCGCCGGCGAGGCGATTCGCGGCCTCAGCATGGAAGGCCGCATGACCGTCTGCAACATGACGATCGAAGGCGGCGCGCGCGCCGGCATGGTGGCGCCCGACGAGAAGACCTTCGCCTATCTGAAGGACAAGCCCCGCGCGCCGCAGGGTGAGAACTGGGACAAGGCGGTCGCGTGGTGGAAGACCCTCCACACGGACGAGGGCGCCCATTTCGACAGGATCGTGCATCTCGACGCCGCCAACCTGCCGCCGATCGTGTCCTGGGGTTCTTCGCCGGAGGATGTCGTGTCGGTGGAAGGCGTCGTGCCGGACCCGGACACCATCACCGACGAAGTGAAGCGCGCGTCCAAGAAGCGGGCGCTGGAATATATGGGGCTCCAGCCCGGCACGAAGATGACCGACATCAAGCTCGACCGCATCTTCATTGGCTCCTGCACCAACGGGCGCATCGAGGATTTGCGCGTCGTCGCCAAGATCGTGGAAGGCCGCAAGATCGCGGAAGGGGTGTCCGGCATGATCGTCCCCGGCTCCGGCCTCGTGAAGGCGCAGGCCGAGGCCGAGGGGCTGGACCGCATCCTGAAGGAAGCCGGCTTCGACTGGCGCGAGCCGGGCTGCTCCATGTGCCTCGGCATGAACGAGGACCGCCTCAGCCCTTATGAGCGCTGCGCCTCGACCTCGAATCGCAATTTCGAGGGACGCCAGGGCTTCAAAAGCCGCACCCACCTCGTGTCGCCCGCCATGGCGGCGGCGGCGGCGATCGCCGGTCGTTTCGTCGACATCCGGTCCTGGCGGTAAAAGAAACGCTCCAAAGTCCGTTGTAGTCACGGCTACAGGACTGATTGTTAGAAGTTTTTCTCCAGTGTGTCTTCGGATGGACTGGAGTTCTGCAATGCGTGGTAGTGTTCGGCGACTAAGCTTCTTTGAGTTGTGTCGCTTGACCTTTGGTGACGTCCAAGCGTCGGCATCTTTTGCCTGCGCCGAAGTTGCCGGACATTCCCACGGATTTCCGCTCCGGCTTCCCGCGGAGAAGGAGGAAATCCGATGCGCATGACCATCTCGCGCAAGCTGACCGGCTTGATCGCCCTTGCGGCCGTGTGCATCGTGGCGATCACGGCGGTTCAACTCGTTTCGCTTCGCCAGACCATCTGGAGCGATCGGGAAGCCCTTCTGCAGGCGCAAGTACAGTCCGCTCTGTCCGTGTTGAAGTTCTACGCCGATAAGCAGGCCGCCGGGGAACTGGATGAGGCGGCAGCCAAGAGCGCCGCCCACGATGCCGTGCGCAACCTGCGCTACGGCAAGAACGAATATATCTTCGCTTATCTTCCCGACGGAACGCGCGTCATCCATGCCGATGCCAAGCTCGAAGGCAAAAGCGGCTGGGACGAGAAGGACGCCAACGGCAAGTTCCACATCCGCGCGTTGATCGAGACCGCCGGAAATGGAGGCGGGTTCGTTGATTATTACCGCGCCCGCGCCGGCCAGACCGAGGCGTTGCCCAAGCTTTCCTATATCGAGAAGTTCCAGCCCTGGAACTGGTCCGTCGGCACCGGCGTCTATGTGGACGATCTCGACGAAATCTTCCGAGACAACGTCCTTCGCATGGCCGGCTGGCTCGGCGCGATCACTCTGGGCCTCTTCACGGTCGCCTATCTGATCCGTCGCAGCATCGCCAATCCGATCGTCAAGCTGACCGACGCAATGCGGCATCTGGCCGACGGCGACCACGCCGTCACCGTGCCGGCGGTGGATCGCCGCGACGAGATCGGGTCGATGGCCCGTGCGGTACAGGTGTTCAAGGAAGCGGGCCTGGAGCGGGTTCGCCTGGAAGAGGAAGCGCGTGTTTCCCGCGAAGCGCAGGCCTCGAGCGCGGAGCGTCAGGCGGCAATCGACAATGCCAAGGCAGAAGACCTGCGCGCCTTCGTGCATGTCGTGGAAGCGGGCTTCGAGCGGCTGGCGGCGGGCGACCTCACGGTACGGATGACGCAAAGCGTGGCGCCCGAGTTCGAGACGATCCGCGAACAGTTCAATACCTCCGTGGCGCAACTGGAAGGGGCCATCGGTTCGGTGGTGGGTTCGGTGTCCTCCATCCGCGGGGGCTTGAGCGAGATCACGGTGGCGGCGGGCGACCTGTCGCAGCGCACCGAGCAGCAGGCGGCCAGCCTCGAGGAAACCGTCGCGGCTTTGTCTGAGGTGATGCACAGCGTCAACCGTACCGCGCAAGGCGCCGACGACGCCAAGGCGGCCACCGCCGTCGCGCAGAAGGACGCCGAAAAGGGCGGCACCGTCGTCGGACAGGCCGTGTCGGCGATGGCGGAGATCGAGCATTCCTCCGCCGAGATCGGCAAGATCATCGGGGTGATCGACGAGATCGCCTTCCAGACCAATCTTCTCGCGTTGAATGCCGGCGTCGAGGCGGCACGTGCCGGGGAAGCCGGCCGAGGCTTCGCGGTGGTGGCGCAGGAAGTGCGGGGCTTGGCCCAGCGTTCGGCGGAAGCGGCGAAGGAGATCAAGCAGCTCATCTCCACCTCCACCGCCCAGGTCGAACGCGGCGTGGATCTCGTTTCCGCTTCCGGCCGTGCGCTGACGGGCATCATGGAACAGGTCGGCGGCATCGCGACCTCGATCACTGAAATCGCCCGCTCGGCGCGCGAACAAGCGACGAGCCTTCGCGAGGTGTCGACGGCGGCCGATCAGATGGACAAGGTCACGCAACAGAACGCGGCGATGGTCGAGGAAACAACGGCGGCTGCGCAGAGCCTGGCGGGCGAAACGGAATCGCTGGCGCAGTTGGCGCAGACTTTCCGCGTCGGCGCGGCTGCGACGGTTGCCGGCCAAGCCCCGGCGCCGGTGCGAACCGCGCTGCCGCAGCGCTCCGCTTCCCGCGCGCCTGCCGCCCCCATGCGGCAGATGCGCCAGACGGCACAGGCCAAGCCGCAAGGGGACGATTGGGAAGAGTTCTGACGATCAGCGAAAGGCGAGCCAGTCGCCGACAGGCTTCCAGGCTCGCCGATACCAAGGCATGTCCCGCTCGGCCGCCGGCGGCTCGATGATCACCGTTGCGGTCGCGCCGGACACCAGGGGCACGTCGGGCGGCAGGCTTTCGAAGCCGATGTCGACTGGAATGCGCTGGGCGAGGCGCACCCATTCGAAGGACGGCTCGGGCGCCAGCAGAAGATCGGAGGATGTGGCGTTCTGCGGGTCGGCGATAGCCCGCGCGACGGAGCGCACGCGGCCCTGCAACACCGTGTTGCTGGCCATCAGGCGAATGCGCGCTTCTGCTCCCACTGTTATGCGGGGCAGCTTGGTTTCCATGAAATAAGCGTCGATGCGGTAGGAATTGGAATCCACCACCGCCATCACCGGGCTGCCCGGCTGCGCATAGTCGCCGACATCGACGCGCAGGTTCGTCACGAACCCATCGACGGTGGAGCGGATCTCGGTTCGCGCCAGATTGATTTCGGCGTCTTCGAGGCTCGCCTGCGAGGCTTCCACGGAGGCGTTGGATGAGGCGAGCTGCAACTGCGCCTGCACCACCGCCGCCTGCGAAACCGTCGCGCCGTCGCGGCGGGCGAGTTCCAGGGTGCGGTTGGTGTTGTCGGCCTGGACGTTGCGGTCGGCGATCGACACGTCGAGCTGCGCCTGCGCCTGACGCGCGGCCGACTCGTAAGTGGCCGGATCGATCCGCATCAGGAGATCGCCCTTCTTCACGGGCGCGTTGTTGTGGACGGGCAGCTCGATCACGTTGCCCGCGACATAGCTCGCGACTTGGATGGAGCGGGCGAAGACGCGCGCGTCGCGCGTCCATGGATTCTCGAAATAGGTCGTCCAGATGAAGGTCGCGCCGAAAACGGCGCCGACGACGAGAAGGGCGGTGAGGGCGAGGCGAAGAACGATCATCGGGGATCTTCAAAAGTCCGGGTAGACGGCGGAAACCACGCCGAAGACCACGAAGAAAAGGGCGAGGCGCGCGAGCGGCGGGTGCCAGAAGAAGCGCCAAAGCGACAAGCGCAGCATCAGCCAGTCGAAGGCGAACCAGAGGACGGCGGCGATGACGCCGCAGAGGAGGAGCGAAGGGAACAGGAGGCCAAGGGCGGAAATCTCGTGTCTCATGCTAGAGGCTTGCCCTTAGGCTGCGCCCCGAGCCGCGTTCGCGCCACGTCATGAAGGAAGCGTGCGCCGAGAAGAAAGCGCAGCACCGCGCTGCGGGACGGGCCGCTCGCTTGCGCCTTGCCGAGAAGCGCGCCGGCTCGGTTCTCGGCCTCAGCGAAGATCGCGAGATCCGGCGGGGTTGGTTTCTCGGAGAACGCTGCGCCCGCAAGGCTTGTGCCCATTTCCGGCACGAGGTCCGACAGGTCCCGCGGCAGATGGCCGAGGCGGCGCAGGCGATGCAACTGGTGAAGCTCCATCCCCAACACCACCGAAAGACGCGCACGGCGCAGGAGCGCGCGGTTGTCGTCCTGCCCGAGATCGAGGTCGCCGCCGTAATCGCCGATCACATCGAGGGACTGGGCCAGGAACTCGTCCGGGTCCTCGTCGCGCCCGGATGCGGCACGGCCGAGAAGGTGCCGCATTCCCCGCCGCAGATGGCTTCGCAGCCAGTTCTGGTTTTCCGGCACGATCACCGTGAAGGCGACCGCGATGGCGGCCGGCAGGAGCGCCAGCGCCGCGCCCGTGTTGAAAAGGCCGAGCGGGTTGTAGCTCTGCGTATTGGCGGGCTGGAGCGTGATGGCGAGCATGATCGTGCCGCCGAAGGCGTAGATCAGCCGCCCCGGCGCGCTGCAGATATAGAAGAACACGAACATCACCGAAGCGAGGATCAGGGCGAAGACCGGAAAGCTTTCCACGTAAGGCAGCGCGATCTGGAGGAAGACGGCGACGGGCAGCATGGCGAGAAGCCCGAGGCCGAGCGCGATCCCCGCGCCCCCGAGGCTCGGGCGCGGCGCGATGGTGGGCAGAACGAGGCTGAGCGAGCCGACCAGCATGGCCAGCGGCTCGATCGAGGAACTGGCCGTCGCGATCCAGAGCGTCGACATGGCGACAAGAAGAAGGGCGGGGCGAAGGCCGCGCTGCACCGCCGCCAGATGGTCCGGATAACGCGCCGCCACGGGATGCCGGCGGGGCGCGGGCTTTCGGGGATCGAACACGGCGGCTTCCGCTTCCAGAAAGCTCGCCATGCACTGGGCGAGGTTGCGGACCGCGTGAAGCGCAGTCATGTCCCGCGAATGCTCGACGCCCGTTTTCTGCGCGGAAACCCTGGTTTCGATGTTGCCGTCGAGTTCGGCCAGAAAATCGCGAAAGCCCGCTGCGGCGGAACCTGCGCCCTCTGCGCCGCCGAAGCGGACGGGAATGGCCTCCATACGCCGCGAAAACCCTTCCACCGCCCACGCGATCGGACCATCGGCATTCCGCTCCGGACCTTCGGCGACGAGCGACAGGGTTTCGGCGGCGACGAGGAGGTGGTTCAACCGGTTCGTCGCGCCGCCGACCTTGTCCACGTCGAGGCCGCGATGCGAGCGCTCGAAGGAAAAAGCCCTGAGATTGGAATAAGCGGCCGAAAGCGCCTTTGTCGCCGCCTGCCGGTCGGCGGGGTCCGGCTCGGTGTCGAAATCCACCGCTTGTCGCACGATGGCGAGCACGCGGTCTCGCGCGTCGAGAATGCCTTTCTGGAGCGTGTTCTCGACGGAGCGCGGAAAGACGGTCAGGAGGATCGCGAAGGCCGCGAAAACCGGAATCAGCGTTTCGGTGAGGCGGGCGAGAGCGAGGCCATAGGCGAGGTCGGCGTTCGGGCCGGTCCCGAAGACGATCACGATGGCCGTCAGCCCCGCCGTGCCATAGGCATAGGCGTCGAAGCCGATCTCGAACCGGGCGAGATAGCCGACCCCGAAGGCCCAGAGCGCCACCGCCGCGATGCTGGCCACCGGGCTCTGCGCGAAGAGCGCGATTATCGCGAGGCCGACGAGAGCGCCCGCCACCGTGCCGACCATGCGCGAGACACTGCGCCAAACGGTGATGCCGGAGCCGATCTGCGCCACGAAGGGAATGCTGATCAGCCCCCAATAGGTGTTCTGGAGGTTCAGAAGAAAGGCGAGGAACAGGACCGTGACGGTGATGAGGGCGATGTTCGTCGCGTAGACGAGGCGCTGCGGATCGGGGCGCAGGCGTTTCGTCAGCCATGCGCCGGGATGAGACATTCGCGCTTGGCTGCCCGCCGCTTCGCCTGCCGTCATGTTCTCGTGCGCCCCTCGAACAGCCAGCTTCCCCTTCGGCCGTGTGCGGCCGACGGAACAAGGTTAGAGTTCGGTGAGCGCAAGTCGAGCGGAAGGGACCCCGGACCGGTGGCGGCCCGGAGCCCGAAGAATGGGGCGGGACGCTCTACTGCTCCGCGTAGACGTAGAAACCGGTACGCTGGATCACGGCTTTCGCCGCGGCATGGTCGAATTCGGACAGGACGCCCTTCACCCGGTCAGTGCGGCCGCCATAGCGCCAGCCTTCCTCGCGAAGAAAGGTGGGCATGATGCCGACATCCGGGATAACGCATACGATCGAAGGGTCTTTCCGCTGATGAAACACGTTGAACACGAGCAACCTCCCTTCTTTGCGTTGTCCGACTCGAGCGTCATGCCCTTTAATTCGGTCGGGACGATGACACGCTCCAGAATCATTCCAGGAAACGGGGAAGATTCTTCGGCGCGCGAACCCGGCGAGCGGGGCATGCTTGGCGGAATGCGCCGGCGCGACATCTGCTCCCTCGATCAACGGAGAATTTACCATGTTTCGCGCCCTCCTCGTCACCCGAACGCCTGAAGGGACGCAGACCGCGCTGACGGAACTCGACACCGCGCATCTGCCGGAAGGCGATGTCGAGGTGGACGTTCAATATTCGACGCTGAACTACAAGGATGCACTCGCCATCACCGGGCGGGGGCCGGTGGTGCGAAGCTTTCCGATGGTGCCGGGCGTCGATCTGGCGGGCGTCGTCACCGCCAGCCGGCATCCCGATTGGCGCGAAGGCGACGAAGTCCTCCTCAACGGCTGGGGCGTCGGCGAGGCCCATTGGGGAGGGCTCGCCGAAAAGGCGAAGGTGAAGGGCGAGTGGCTGATCCGCCGTCCCGCCGCCTTCGACGCGCGCCAGGCCATGGGCCTCGGCACGGCGGGCTATACGGCGATGCTCGCCGTTCTCGCGCTGGAGCGCCATGGATTGGGCCCAAGCGATGGCGAGGTGCTCGTCACCGGGGCCACGGGCGGCGTCGGCTCGGTGGCCGTGACCGTGCTGTCGCGGCTCGGTTACGAGGTCGCTGCGGTGACGGGTCGCCCGGAGCACGGTGATTACTTGAAGCGTCTCGGCGCGGCCACGATCCTCGACCGGGCGGAGTTCGCGGCACCGGGCAAGCCGCTCGCCAAGGAGCGTTGGGCGGGGGCCATCGACAATATCGGCTTCACGACGCTCGCCAATGTTTGCGCGGGCGCGCGGCGCGGCGCGGCGGTCGCGGCCTGCGGCCTTGCCGGCGGCATGGACTTTCCCGCCACCGTCGCGCCCTTCATCCTGCGCGGCGTGTCGCTTCTCGGGATCGACAGCGTGTATCGGCCAAGAGGCGACCGCGAGGAAGCCTGGGCGCGTCTCACGGATATCGTGGACCCCGGCCTCCTGGAAGAAACGGTCCGCGAGATCGGCCTGGGCGAGGCGATCGGGGCGGCGGGCGAGTTGATGGACAACCGTTCGCGCGGGCGGATCGTCGTGGATGTCCGGCGCTGACATCGGCCTCTCGCCAAAATGTTCGGCGCGCGAAACCCCGCCCGGTTGGCTTTGGACGCGAATGGACTTAAGTCCTTAAGAGACGGAGCGAGTCTTGGCGCCGTCGAGGGACTGAAGGTGCGGTTCACGAAAAGCGGACGATGAACGGCAAGCGGCTCCTTATCTACAGCCACGATTCCTACGGGCTCGGCCATCTGCGCCGGTGCCAGACGATCGCCAACCATCTGACGGCGGTCCACGAGGATCTGGCGGTTCTCATTGTCACCGGCTCGCCGGTGGTCGGCTCGTTCGATCTCCATCCTCGCGTCGACTTCATCCGCGTGCCGGGCATCGTGAAGCTCGACAACAGCACCTATGCGTCCAGCGTCGACGGCATCGCCGCCGAGGACATGATGGAGATCCGCTCCGTCATCATCCTGGAAACGGCGCGCCGCTTCCGGCCGGACGTGTTTCTGGTCGACAAGGAGCCGCTCGGCCTGAAGGGCGAAGTGAGCGAAGCCCTGGCCTTTCTGCGCCGCGAAGGAACGCGCAACGTCCTCGGCATCCGCGAGATTCTGGACGACACCGCGCGGCTGAAGGACGAGTGGGAGCGCAAGGGCGCCATCGAGGCGGTGGAAACGCTCTACGACGATATCTGGGTCTTCGGCCCGGAAGAGGTTTATCGCCCGCTGGACGGGCTCGGCCTGTCGGAGCGCGTGATGAGCCGCGTCGGCTATACAGGCTATCTGCGCCGCACCATCGGCAGCGACGAGGACGAGGCGCCGGAAGGGCCGGTAGAGCCTTATCTTCTCGTCCATGCCGGCGGCGGGGGCGACGGGGCGGTGGTGATGGACTGGGTGATCTCGGCCTACGAGCACGACCCGGCGCTGCCTTGCCGCGCCCGGATCGTCTTCGGCCCGTTTCTTTCGGTCGAGGAGAAGACGAGCTTTCGCGACCGCATCGCGGCCGTCCCGAAGCTCAGCGCCGAAACCTTCGTCACCAACATGGAGGCGATGGTGAAGGGCGCGTCCGGCCTCGTCACCATGGGCGGCTACAACACCTTCTGCGAGATGCTGAGCTTCGACAAGCCGACCTTGATGGTGCCGCGCACCAAGCCGCGTCTCGAACAATATATCCGCGCGACGCGGGCCGAGGAACTCGGTCTCCTGCGCGTCATGCTGCCGGAAGGCGAGCGCGACCCGGCGCGCATGGCGGCCGCCCTGCGCGAGTTGCCGAACCAGCCGCCGCCCTCCGCCGCGCATCTGCCGGGCCTCCTGTCGGGCCTCGAAGAGATCGACCGGCGCTTTGCGGCCGCCGTTCGCGAGCGCCGCGAAGCGCCCGCGCTTCTCGACATCGCTTGAAAGGCCTTCCATGAATGTCTCGACGGCGCGTGCGCGCGTCGCCATCGTGCTGAAGGGCTATCCGCGCTTGTCGGAAACCTTCATCGCGCAGGAAATCCTCGAACTGAAGAAACTCGGGCTGCCGATCGAACTCGTGTCGCTGCGCCTGCCGACCGACGAGCGCGAGCATCCGGTGCATCGCGAGATCGCTGAGGTGCCGAACTACCTGCCGGAATATCTCTACACCGATATTCCGCGCGTTCTGCGCTCATGGTGGAAGGCGCGCAAGCTGCCGGGCTATGCCCAAGCGCGGCGCATGTTTCTCGCCGACTGGAAGCGCGACCGCACCCCCAATCGCGGCCGGCGCTGGGGGCAGGCGCTGGTTCTGGCGGCCGAGATGCCGGCCGATATCGGCCTCGTCTTCGTCCACTTCCTCCATACGCCGGGCTCGGTCGCCCGCTACGCGACGCGGATGCTGGGCCTGCCCTTCGCCGTGTCCGCCCATGCCAAGGACATCTGGACCATTCCCGATTGGGAAAAGCGCGAGAAGCTCGCCGATTGCGCCTTTCTGGTCACCTGCACGGCGGCCAATGCCGAGCATTTGAAGGGTCTCGCGCCCGAGCCCGAAAAGGTCTCGCTTGTGTATCACGGGCTCGATTTCTCGCGCTTTCCGCCGCCGCCGGAGGGAAGGAGCGAGCCCCCCCGCGACGGCTCCGATCCGGCCTGGCCAGTGCGGCTCCTTTGCGTCGGCCGCCTCGTCGACAAGAAGGGCTATGCCGGTCTTCTCGACGCGCTGGGTGAGTTGAAGCACCTGTCCTGGACGCTGGAGATCGCGGGCGGAGGGCCGTTGAAGGGGGAGATGAAGGCGCGGGCGGAGCGTTTGGGCGTGGCGGAACGGGTGTCCTTTCTCGGCTCCATGACGCAGGCCGAATTGTTGGAGCGATACCGCGCGAGCGATCTCTTCGTTCTCAACTGCCGCGTTTCCGACGACGGCGACCGAGACGGGTTGCCGAACGTCCTGATGGAAGCCCAGAGCCAGCGTCTCGCCTGCATTTCCACGCGGGTTTCGGCCGTGCCGGAAATCATCCGCGACGGCGAAACCGGCCTTCTGGCGCCGCCCGACGACGCACTGGCGCTTTCCGAGGTGCTTGCCCGCGCGATCCGCGATCCCGCTTTGCGCGACCGGCTCGGGCGGGCAGGCGAGAGCCACGTCCACGCCCATTTCGGCCATGCGAGCGGCGTTCGCGCCGTGTTCGGGCGCATCGGCAAGGTGCTCGAGGGGTGAGGGTCGCCTTCTACGCCCCGATGAAGGCGCCGGACGATCCGGTGCCGTCCGGCGAAGGGCGGATGGCGCGGCTGTTCCTGGCAGCGTTGGAGCGGGCCGGGTTCGAGCCGGACGTCGCCTCGCGCCTTCGCGCCTATGAGGGTGGAGGCGACGAGGCGCGGCAGAGGAAACTGGAAGGGGAGGGCAGGGCGGAAGCCGAACGGCTCGTCGCCCATTACCGCGCGCTTGGGCTACCGGAGCGTCCGGCGCTCTGGTTCACCTACCACCTTTACCACAAGGCCCCCGATCATCTCGGCCCCGCCGTCTCGGGGGCGCTCGGCATCCCTTATGTCCTCGCCGAGGCCTCCCATTCACCGAAGCGAAGGGACGGGCATTGGGCGCGGGGCTATGCGGTGGCGCAGGATGCGATTTCGCGAGCCGATCGCGTCTATGTCCTCAACTCGAACGACCGGGCCTGCCTGGAGCCGATCGCAAAGGCGGGCGCGCTTCTCGATCTGCCGCCCTTCATCGACACGACCCCTTTCCGCGTCGATGAGGCGGAACGCCGCCGAGCGCGCCAAGCGCTCGCCGTCCGTTACGGCTTCGAGGAGGCGACGCCGCTCGTTCTTACCGTCGCGATGATGCGGCGCGACCAGAAGCTTAGATCCTACCGGGTGCTGGCCGACAGCTTCGCGCGGCTCGGGAATTGCCGGTGGAACGCGCTTCTCGTCGGCGATGGGCCGGCGGAAGACGAGGTTCGCGCCCTGATGGAGCCCTTCGGTTCGCGCGTCGCCTTTGCCGGCCGCTTGGAAGGCGACGAACTGCGGGAGGCCTATGCCGGGGCGGATATCTACGCTTGGCCTTCGGTGAAGGAAGCTTTCGGTTTGGCCTTCATCGAAGCGGCCGCCAGCGGTCTCGCCGTCATGGCGGGGCGGTCGGGCGGTATCCATGCGATAGTGGACCATGGCCGCACCGGGCTTGTCGTGCCAGCGGGTGATTCTCATACTCTAGCGGAAGGATTGGAGAAGCTTCTCCTCGATCCGGCTCTGGTTTCCTCTATGGGACGGGCGGGAGCGGAACGGGCGGAGGCGGTGAACGGCCTCGATGCTGCCGCGACCCTGCTGCGCGCGGATCTTCTTTCTCTGGTAAGCCGGCAAAGCGGGATGCGCGATGCCTGATTTCCTGATCCTTCGCCACGCGCCGACAGAATGGAACCGCCTCGGCAGAATGCAGGGGCGTGCCGATCCGGACCTTTCAAGCCAAGGTCTCAGCGAGGCCCGCTCTTGGACGTTGCCCTCCTTCAGTCGTTCCTGGCCCTGCCTGTCGAGCCCGCTCGCTCGCGCCCGCCAAACGGCTGAAGCCCTGGGTCTGACGCCCATTGTGAATCCAAGCTTCATCGAGATGGATTGGGGCGCTTTCGAAGGGCGAACGCTGGAAGAGCTTCGCGCCGACGAGGCCTTTGCCGCCAACGAGGCGCGGGGCCTCGACTTTCGGGGTGAGGGCGGCGAATCTCCGCGCGAAGTCGGCGCGCGCGCATTGGCGGGTCTTGCAACGCTGGAGGAGGATTCGATCGTCGTCACTCACAAGGGCGTCATCCGGGCGCTCCTGGCCGTGGCTTGGCCGTGGAACATGACCGGCAAGGCGCCGGTGAAGCTGCGTCCCGCCAGCGCCCATCTCTTCAGGCTGGAGGCCGGCGGCGCGCTGGCTTTGGCCCAAGCGAACATTCCCTTGGAGGCCAAGGCGTCATGAGCGATCGCGTCCTTTTCTATGTCCAGCATCTTCTGGGCGTCGGCCATCTGAAGCGCGCCGGGGCCATCGCGGCGGCGATGGCGCATGACGGGCTGGACGTCACCGTGGTTCACGGTGGCACGCGCGAGGAAGGCATCGGCTATCCGGGAGCGAGCGTCCGCTATCTTCCATCCGCCACCATCCGGGGCGGCGATTTCTCGACCCTCATCACCGCGTCGGGCGAGCCCGCCGACGAGGCTTGGCGGGAGAATCGGAAGAACGAGCTTCTCGCCATTGTGGAGGAGGTGCGGCCGCAAGCCGTGCTTCTCGAACTCTTCCCCTTCGGCCGCCGGCAGTTCCGGTTCGAGCTTCTGCCATTGATCGAGCGCCTGCGCGGGTGGTCGCCGGCTCCGGCCATCCTGTCTTCCGTGCGCGATATTCTGGTGAAGCCCGCCAAGGCCTCGCGCGAAACGGAAGCCGCCGACCTCATCCTGTCCTCCTTCGACGAGGTGCTGGTGCATGGCGATCCCGGCTTCGTGCCCTTCGGGTCGAGCTTCGGCGAGGCGGAGCGGATCGCGGAGAAGCTGCGCTATACCGGCTATGTGTCCTCCGACATTTCGAGCCTCGGCGGCGTGGCGGAAATCGACCCGGCGGGGCCGGGCTTGGATGAGGTCGTGGTTTCGGCCGGGGGCGGGGCGGTCGGCGCGACCTTGATGCGCGCGGCTCTCGACGCCCGAAGCCGCTCGGGCGCACGCGACCTCGACTGGCGTCTCATCACCGGCCCACGCTTGGCCCAAGACGAGTTCGACGCGATCGCGGGAACTGCCGCGATGGCGCAAGAAGCGGGCGGCGGGCGCATTCATGTCGAGCGCTTCCGATCCGACTTCCCCGCCGTTCTGAGGCGCGCTGCTCTGTCGATCAGCCAGGGCGGCTACAACACCACGATCGATCTTCTGCGCGCCGGCGTTCCCGCCATCGTCGTGCCGATCGGCGCGGAAGAAGAAACCGAACAGGCCGAGCGGGCCGGGCGGCTCGCCGAGCGGGGCTTTCTTCACATCCTGCCGGAAGCCGAACTGGAAGCGAGGCTTGCGAGCACGATCGACGCCGCGCTCGCCGATGCGCCGCGCCGGCGCGCCATGCCCGCGGTGGATTTCGCGCTGGACGGCGCGGTGAACACGGCACGCATCGTCGCCAAACACGCTGCGCGCGCCCGGCGATGAGGGATGAGGTCGCGCTCTGGTCCAGTCTCGGCGACCGGCTCGACCGCTTGTCCGATCAAACCGGCGCGCCGGCCCGCTTCTGGCTTCGCGACGACGACGCGGTGCGGCCGACCCCCGCCCTCGACCGTCTCTTGCGGATCGCGGAGGACCACGCGATGCCGGTGGCGCTCGCCGTCATTCCCGCCTTTGCCAAAAACGCGCTGGCCGACCGGCTTACCCCCATGACGGGCGTCCACGTCCTCCCCCACGGTTGGGCGCATCGAAACCACGCGCCGCCGGATGAAAAGAAGACCGAACTCGGCGATCATCGGCCGGCCGAGATCGTTCTGGCGGAAATCGCGGAAGGATGGTGCCGCCTCGAGGGCTTCCCCCGGCGTCTCCCCGTTCTGGTCCCTCCCTGGAACCGCATCGGCGAAGATGTCGCGGGCGGTCTGAATGCCCTCGGCTTCGAGGCTCTGTCGCTCTTCGCCGACAAGCCGCTTTGCGGGAGGGGGGCGGAACTCTCTCGTTTCGACACCCATCTCGATCCGATCGCTTGGGGCGCGGGCGGCGGATTCGTAGGCACGCCCGCTGTCCTCGGCGCGCTTCTTGCCCGTCTCGACGCGATGGGGGAGGGCCGGATCGATCCGCGCGCGCCCACCGGCATCCTCACCCATCATCTCGTGCAGGACGAGGCGACTTTCACATTCCTGAACAATCTTCTCTGTTATCTCGCGCGGAGAAATGATTGCCGGTTTATTTCCGTCGAGAATCTTCTAGCTAATGGATGAGGCCGCATAGCGAAGATGGGCGAATGAGCGACCTCCTGCGCGTCGAAGACCTGACGGTCGAGTTCAAGGTGATGGCGGGCACCACCCGCGCCGTCAGCAACCTGTCGTTTCGCGTGGAGCCTGGAAAGACGGTCGCCATCGTCGGCGAATCGGGTTCCGGCAAATCGGTGACGGCGCAGGCGATCCTCGGCATCCTGCCTCAGATCGCGCGCCGGCGTTCCGGCCACATCTTCTTTCGCGATGGCGACAAGCCGGAAGTGGACCTGACCCAGCTTTCTCCGCGCTCGCACGAATATGCGCGCATCCGGGGCGGTCGCATTTCCATGATCTTCCAGGAGCCGACGACCTCCTTCTCGGCCCTTCACACGATCGGCGACCAGATCGGCGAGGTCCTGCGCCTCCATGAGGGCGTCGACGCGAAAGCCGCGCGCGAGGCGGTGATCCAGTCGCTTGCCGATGTCGGCTTCAAGAATCCCGAGCGCGCCGTGGACTCCTACCCGTTCGAGCTGTCGGGCGGTCTTTGCCAGCGCGCCATGATCGCCATGGCGACCATCTGCCGGCCGGCGCTCCTCATCGCCGACGAGCCGACCACCGCGCTCGACGTCACCGTTCAGGCCGAGATCCTGAAGCTGATGCGCAAGCTTCAGGACCAGACCGGCACGGCGATTCTGCTGATCGCCCACGATCTCGGCGTCGTCGCCAACATGGCCGACGAGATGGTGGTGGTTTATCACGGTCAGGTCATGGAAAGCGGGCCGGCCCCAGCGCTCTTCGGCGGTCCGCGCCATCCTTACCTGAAGGCGCTTCTCAACGCGGTGCCGCGCATCGGCATGGAGCCGGGCGAGCGGCTGACCCCGGTGCGCGAGATTCCCGTCGATATCAATGCCACCGCCAGCCGGAAGACGCCCTTGACGCCCGGCTGCGCGCCGGGCGAGCCCTTGGTGAAGATCCGCGGCCTCGCCAAGGGCTTTTCCAACCGCAGCGAGATGCGCTGGCTGAAGCGCAAAACCGGCCCGCTGGCCATGGCGGTGAACGGCGTCGATCTCGATATCCGCCGCGGCGAATGCCTCGGCCTCGTCGGCGAATCGGGCTGCGGCAAGACCACGCTGTCCAAGATGATCGTTCGCACCGTCCAGACCGACGAAGGCAGCGTCGAGATGGCGGGGGTGGACGGCCCGGTGGATGTTCTGGCGCTGGAAGGCGAGGCGCTGCGCCAATGGCGCACCCGTGTTCAATACGTGTTCCAGAACCCGTTCTCGGCGCTCAATCCCCGGCTCACCGTCGGCCAGATCATCGCCGAGCCGCTGCAGATTCACGGGCGGGGCAACCAGGCGCAGCGCAAGAAGCGCGTCGCCGAGCTTTTGAACCTCGTCGGTCTCGATTCGACGCACATGAACCGCTACCCGCATTCATTCTCGGGCGGGCAGCGCCAGCGCATCGGCATCGCGCGCGCTTTGGCGCTCGACCCTGAACTCATCATCTTCGACGAGCCGGTATCCGCGCTCGACGTGTCGATCCAGGCGCAGATCCTCAACCTCCTGCGCGACCTGAAATCCGCGCTCGGCCTTACCTACCTTTTCATCTCCCACAACCTCGCCGTGGTGGATTATCTCGCCGACCGCATCGCGGTGATGGCGTCGGGTCGGCTCGTGGAACTCTCGCCGCGCGAGGAACTCTTCCGCGCCCCGCGCCATCCCTATACCAAGGCGCTGATCGCGGCCGTGCCGCAGCCCGATCCGAACCAGCGCCTCGATTTTTCCAAGATCAGCCTGTCCCGCCAATCCTCGCCGACGAGCTGGGGCGCGCCTTTCGCGCCGAACGAGAACGGCGAGCCGCACTGGATCGCCATCGGGCCGGACCATTTCGTGCGCGCCCACGAGGTGCCGAGCGTCGCCGATCTCGGCGGCCGCACGCCCGAAGAGCATCGCGAGATCGCCCTGTCGCTGGCCACCGATCCGGCCGGCGATCCGGTCGCCCATCTGGATTTCGAAACAGGCACATTCGCGGGCTGGTCGACCCGCCGCCTTGCCGGCGCCCATTCGGCCGCCATCCAGGGCGAGATCGTGCGGGTCGGCACCAAGGCCTGCCGCTTCGAGCTGCGGCCCGGCGAGCATGTCAGCCAGGGCCACCGCGCGGAACTGCGCGACTGGTACAACGCGCCGCTGGAGGCGGAAACCTGGTACGGTTTCTCGACCTTCCTGCCGGAGGGCTTCGAGCCCCCGCTCGGCACCGGCGTGGTTCTGGCGCAATGGCACGATCAGGCCAAGCTCGGCGAGCCTTCGGGCAAGCCGCCGCTCGCCTTGCGCTTTCGCGACGGGCGTTTGCGCTTCACCGGCGCGTTCGACGAGGTGGCCTCCGCCAATCCGGCGCACCCTTACGTCTTCTATGAGACGGCGGCTCACATCGGGCGCTGGATGGATTTCGTGTTTCGCATCCGCTGGTCGCGCTACGACGAATCCACCATCGAAGCCTTCATGGACGGCAAGCCGCTCTTCGATTTCCACGGGCCTCTCGGCTACCGCAACGAGGAAAAGGCGCCTTATTTCAAGCTCGGCCTTTATGCCAGCGGGCCGATCGACGAGCGGCTGGTCGCCTATCACGACAATTACAGCCGCGGGCATTCCTTCGCCGAGGTCGATCCCGCCAAGCTCCACGGCGCCCATGCCGCGATGGAGCCGGCGTGAGCTTCGCCTTGCCCCCGATCCTGATGGCCGAGGCGAGCCTTGCCGACCTCGCCTCGCTCGGCCGGTCGCTGGACGATGCGAAGGCGAAAGGCGCTGAATGGGTGGCCTTTCATGCGCCGGGCGAGCGGTTGGCTGACGACGCCGCGCTTCTCGCCGCGCCGGCTTTCGACATGTTCGACGTGGTGTTCGGCGCGGTGGCGGTTGGTTCTCCTCCGGCGCTGTGGCGACCCTCGCGTCTTGCCTTCGACGAGCCCGCGCGTCTGGCTCACGCCCTTCTCCACTGGTTCGTCGGCGAACCGCGCTTCTGGCGGGTGGAAGCGCTCGACCACTTTCTCCAAGGCGCGAACGAAGGGGAAGGGCGCATCGAGCGCTTGTTCCGCCTTTGGAACGAAGCGCGCTGCATCAAGCTCGCCGCGCCGCTGGCTGTTCTCGACGCCGAGCCCCTGCCGCTGACGGCGGACGAACGGCACGAGATCATCGCCAGACTGGAAGAGCGCCCGGTCTTTCTGGATGTGCGCCACGAAGGCGTTGCCTATCGCCTGCCCTATACGGGCCGGAATGCCGGCATCGAGCGCGATCAAACGCGCGGGAGTTTCTTCGAGGCGGGCGAGTTGGAGGTTCTGCGCGCACGGCTCGGGAGCGGCCGGCGGGTGGTGGATGTCGGGGCCAATACCGGCAACCACACGGTTTTCTTCGCCGGGCCGATGGCCGCGTCCCATGTACTACCCTTCGAGCCCTCGCCGGAAGCCGCAAAGGCTCTGGCCCAAGCTGTGGAGGCCAACGGCCTGTCCAATGTCGATCTTTCCATGATGGGAACGGGCGTCGGCGCGCGGGAAGAGCGGATGCGGATCGTGTCTTCCGAGCGCGGCGGCCTCGGCGCCGGCCATCTGGCTGAAGGCGCGGGCGAGGGCAGTATTCCCGTCGTGCGGCTGGACGACGTCTTGACGCAAGCGCCCGACCTCCTGAAAATCGATGTGGAAGGCATGGAGCTCGATGTTCTGGAGGGAGCAAAGGCAACGATCGCCTCTGCCAGACCATTGATCTTCATCGAAATCGCAAATGCCAATACCGCGCAGTTCATGCGCTGGCTGGACCTTGCCGGATACCGGATCGAACGGATCTTCTCCGACAAGGGTCACGCCAACTATCTGATCGCACCGCGCGGGTAAGGCAAAGGCCAAGGGAAGGGCGAGACCATGCAGCCGAAGTTCCCGAGTTTCACCCTGTCGCGCCGCGCCGCGCTTCTGGCCGGCGCAGGTCTGACGCTGGCTTTGGCTCTTCGCGAGCCGGCAACGGCCCGCGCCGCCGAGATGACCGAATCGCCGGCGCTCGAAAAGGATGTGGCGGACGGCAAGCTGCCGCCGGTGGGGACACGCATTCCGGCCGAGCCCCTGGTGATGGATCTTCCCGCCGAGGGCCGGCGCGTCGGCCAATATGGCGGCAGCCTGCGCATCATCGAGGGGCAGGCCAAGGACACGCGCCGCATGGTGGTCTACGGCTATGCCCGCCTCGTCGGCTACACGCCTGACCAGAAGCTCGTGCCGGACCTCGCCAAAGCCGTCGATGTCGAGGACGACCGCATCTTCACCTTCCATCTCCGGCGCGGCCACAAGTGGTCGGATGGCGAGCCTTTCACGGCGGAGGACTTCCGCTACTGGTGGGAGGATGTCGTCAACAACGAGGAACTCAACAAGTTCGGGCCTCCGCGCGAGGTGCTGGTGGACGGCGAGGTCCCGAAGGTGACCTTCGTCGACGACGTGACGGTGCGCTACGAATGGTCGAAGCCGAACCCGTTCTTTCTGCCGGCCATCGCCGCGCCCCAGCCGCTCTACATCTACCGGCCGGCCCATTACCTCAAGAAATTCCACGCCAAGTATGCCGATGCGGCCAAGCTCGCCGAGAAGGTCAAGGATTCCGGCCAGCGCAACTGGGTGGCGCTTCACTTCAAATACGACCAGCAATACAAGAATTCGGACCCGAAGCTCCCCTCGCTGGAGCCCTTCGTGCTTCGCACCAAGCCTCCGGCCGATCGCTTCATCTTCGCGCGCAACCCCTTCTTCCACCGGATCGACAAAGCCGGACACCAGCTCCCCTATATCGACGAGGTGGCGATGGGGATCGCGAGTTCCAAGCTGATCCCGGCGCAGGCCGGGGCGGGCGCCGCCGATCTCCAGGCGAGCTATCTCGTCTTCAACAACTATGCCTTCCTGAAGCAGGCGGCCGCCCGAGAAGGCTATCAGGTCCGGCGCTGGAAGGGCGGCAAGGGCTCCAAGATCACGCTCTACCCGAACCTTAACGTGCGCGACGAGGTGTGGCGCAAGCTCTTCCAGAACGCCGATTTCCGCCGGGCCCTGTCGCTCGGCATGAACCGCGAGGACATCAACCAGGCGATCTATTACGGTCTCGGGCTCCCGGTGGTGGACACGGCGATGGAAGGCTCGCCCTTCTATGACGAGGCGCGCGCGAAGCGTTACGCCAATTACGATCCGGCCGAGGCCGAGCGGCTTCTCGATTCCCTCGGCCTCACCGAGCGCTCGGGCGGCATCCGCCTTTTGCCGGACGGGCGGCAGATGATCATCATCGTGGAAACGGCGGGCGAGGACAGCGAGCAGGTCGACGTTCTCGGGCTTGTGGCCGAGGACTACCGTAAGATCGGCATCAAGCTTCTCATCAAGCCTTCCGAGCGCGAAACCCTGTCGAGCCGCCTGGCGGCCGGCTCCACCATGATGTCCGTTTCGACGGGGCTCGAGAACGGCTTGCCGACCGTCGACTGGAGCCCGGCGCAACTCGCGCCGACCGATGGCGAACAGCCCGAATGGCCGGCCTGGGGCAGCCATTTCGAGACCAAGGGCAATATGGGCGCGGCGCCCGACCTGCCGGTCGCCCGGAAGCTTCTGGACCTCCACCGGCAATGGACCGTTTCCCTCGACGAAGCCGAGCGCGCGCGCATCTGGACGGAAATGCTCGACATCAACGCGGACGAGGCGCTGCGTATCGGCATCGTGTCGGGCATCGACAATCTCGTGCTCGTGTCCGACCGCTTGCAGAACGTGCCCGAGCGCGCCGTCTACAACTGGAATCCAGGCGCCTTCTTCGGCGTTTATCGCATGGAAACCTTCTTCTTCGGCGAGCCCGACGAAAAGCAGGCTTCGATCCCGTGACGGCTTCTTCAAGGACCTGATCCCGATGCTCGGCTTTCTCCTGCGCCGCGTCGCGACCATGATCGGCACGCTGGCCGTCATCAGCGTTCTGGTCTTCGTCGTGATCCAGCTTCCGCCCGGCGACTACCTGACGACCTATATCGCCGATCTCCAGGCGCAGGGCGAGGATGTCAGCTCCGACAAGGTGGACTTCCTGCGCGAGCAATACGGCCTCGATCAGCCGATGCCGGTGCAGTATCTCGAATGGGTCACTGGGCTTCTGCACGGCAATCTCGGCTATTCCTTCGAATATCAGATGCCGGTGGCGGACGTGGTGGGCGACCGCTTGTTCCTGACCTTGCTTCTGAACTTCCTCACCGTTCTCTTCATCTACGGCGTGTCCTTCCCGATCGGCGTTTATATCGCGACGCATCAATACAGCTTCGCCGACCATTCCCTGTCCTTTCTCGGCTATATCGGGCTGGCGACGCCGAACTTCCTTTTGGCGCTGATCCTTCTTTATCTGTCGAACGTCTGGTTCGGCATCTCCATCGGCGGGTTGATGGACCCCGCCTATATCGGCGAGGGCTGGTCGATCGGCAAAGCCGGCTCGCTCTTCGCCCATCTCGTGGTGCCGGTGATCGTGATCGGCACGGCGGGAACGGCCGGCATGATCCGCCGCCTTCGCGCCAATCTCCTGGACGAGTTGCAGAAGCCCTATGTCGTCACCGCCAGGGCCAAGGGCCTGCCAGAGGGTAGGATCCTGCGCAAATATCCGCTGCGTGCCGTTCTCAATCCCTTCGTGTCCGATATCGGCACGCTTCTGCCGCAGATTGTGTCGGGTTCGGTGATCGTGTCGGCGGTGATGAGCCTGCCGACCACCGGGCCGATGCTCCTGTCCTCGCTGCGCAGCCAGGACATGTATCTGGCCGGGTCCTTCCTGATGTTCCTCGCGGTTCTCACCGTCGTCGGCATGCTCGTGTCCGACCTTCTTCTGGCTGCCATCGACCCGCGCGTGCGGTTGGAGCGGGGGCGCAAATCGTGAGCACGCTGCCCCACTACGTCAACGAAGCGCCCTTCGACCCGAAAAGGACGATGGCGGAAGGCTCGCGCTATTCCGACAAATATACGCGCGCTTCGCAGCGCCAGATCATCTGGTGGCGCTTCCGGCGCCACCGGATCGCGATGCTGGCGCTGATCTTCCTGGTGCCGGCCTATCTCACCGTGTTCTTCACCGAGATCCTTGCGCCCTATGGTCTCGAAACGCGCAACACGCAGCACATCTTCATGCCGCCGCAGAGCTTGCACCTCTTCCACGAGGGCAGCTTCATCGGGCCCTTCACCTACAAGACCACCGGCACGCTCGATCTCGACACGCTCCAGCGCCGCTACACCGAAGACCGGACGCAGCCCCAGCCGATCCGCTTCTTCTGTTCCGGCGATCCCTACCTGTTCTGGGGCCTGATCGAGGGAAACTTCCACCTCGTCTGCCCGCCGGAAGGGGGCACGATGTTTCTGCTCGGCACCGACAGGCTCGGCCACGACATGCTGAGCCGGTTGATCCACGGGGCGCGGATCTCGCTCACCGTCGGTCTCGTCGGCGTCACCATCTCCTTCGTGCTCGGCCTCTTCTTCGGCGGTCTTGCCGGTTATTTCGGCGGCCGGATCGACTGGTGGGTGCAGCGCACGACCGAAACGTTGCGCTCCATTCCCGAACTGCCGCTTTGGCTGGCGCTTTCGGCCGCGCTCCCCGTCACCTGGAGCCCGATCCTCATCTATTTCGGCATCACCATCATCTTGGCGTTGCTCGACTGGCCGGCGCTTGCCCGCGCGGTGCGCTCCAAGCTTCTCTCCTTGCGCGAAGAGGACTTCACCGCCGCCGCCGTGATGATGGGCGCCAAGCCCTCGCGCGTCATCGCCCGCCATCTTCTGCCGAACTTCATGAGCCATCTGATCGCTTCGGCGAGCCTGTCGATTCCGTCGATGATCCTCGCGGAAACGGCCTTGTCCTTCCTCGGGCTCGGCCTTCGCCCGCCGATCACGAGCTGGGGCGTGCTTTTGTCGGAAGCGCAGAACATCGAGGCCGTCGCGCTTTACCCGTGGCTCCTGTTCCCGATGGTGCCGGTGATGCTGGTGGTGCTTGCCTTCTCCTTCCTCGGCGACGGTCTGCGCGACGCGGTGGACCCCCACGCGCATTGACGCAATCCTTCAGGCTCAGGGCCGGGCGCTGCGATTGAGCCGGCGGCGAAGGTTGCGGATGAGTCCATCCCGGCGGGCGGCGAGGATCGCCACCTCGACGCTGCCGACCGTGCCAGGCAGCGCGACGTTCAGGGAGGGGATGCGTCGTTTCGGCTTGAAACCCTGAAGCCTTGCGAGGTTCAGGGTGTCCAGCGTCGTCAGCGCCAGCGTGCCGAGCTCCTTGTTGTGCTTTTCCAGCTTGGCGCAGAGATTCACCGCGCCGCCGATCACGGTGAATTCCAGCCGGCCTTCGACGCCGACGACCCCCGACACGACCTTGCCCGCCACCACCGCGATGCCGATGCCGCCGGGCGCGAGCCATGAATCGTCCTCGGCCGCGCGGTGCGAATAAGCGGACAGCACCGCTTCCGCCGCCATCAGGGCGTTCGCGGCATGGGTCGGCAGGGGGCGCACCGCGCCGAACGTCGCCATGATGCCGTCGCCCATGAACTTGTCGATCGTGCCGCCATGGTCGCGGATGATCGGCACCACCGTCTTCTGGAAGTTCGCCAGCGCCTGGAGAACGTCGGAAGGCGGATGCTCGGCGGCGATCGCGGTGAAGCCGCGAAGGTCCACGAACATGATCGAGGCTTCGCGCTGGTTGCCGTTGCCGGGCGTCAGGTCCGTGTCGAGGGTGCGGATGTCGTCGGCGACGGCGGGGTCGAAGAAGCGCGCCAGATTCACCGCCGCCTGCGCTTCGGTCACCGCCACCGCCACGAGGTGGCGCGTCAGGAGAAGCGCGAGGGCCAGAACGGCGGTGACGAGCAGGATCACCAGCGTCTTGTCGACCTCCACCCCGATCAGAACGCCGCCGGTATTGAGATAAGCGGCGAAGTCGGGGGCGAAGGACAGCTTCTGCGGATCGGATCGCAGCACCCAGACGACGAGTCCGATCCATCCGGCGGCGGCCGCCAAGCCGGCCGCGATCACGAAGCGAAGCTCGAAGCGCAGCATCCGGATGGCGATGAACAGGAAGACGTAGAGGAGCGTCGGCGATTTCAGCACGAAGGATGGCGGCTGCCCGAAATGGAGGTGCAGGCTCCAGATCAGCCCGTAGAGCAGAAGGAAGTCGACGACGATCGAGGCATAAACGGCCACGTCCGGAACCGGGGGATGCATCGCCCAGGCGAGGCCGAGAAACGACAAGGCCAGATAGGTCGCGATCACGTAAGGGACGGGCGAGGCGAAGATGGGCATGTCGTGCGGCAGGCGGGTCGCGAGATAAAGCACGGCCACGAAGCAGGCGACGAAGATCTGGATGAGCTTGACGATGACCTCGCCGACATCGTCCTGACGGCGCACGCGC
Organism: Aureimonas psammosilenae; assembly: GCF_009176975.1. Taxonomy (GTDB): domain Bacteria; phylum Pseudomonadota; class Alphaproteobacteria; order Rhizobiales; family Rhizobiaceae; genus Plantimonas; species Plantimonas psammosilenae. Next base: position 72,266 of record NZ_WEZG01000006.1, on the reverse strand, counting down.
AAGCGGATCGCCGGGGAGACGATGCGCGGCATCTCGCGCCCCCGGATCTGGTTCCAGACCTCGCGCGGGCGGATGCGGGCGCGTCCGCGCTCCGCTTCCTCGTCCGGGGCGGGCATTATCCCGCCTCCGCCCTCGCGCGTGCCGGAGCGAGTTGGAAGGTCATGCCGCTGCGTCCGGCGACAGTGCCCGGAAAGATGGCCCTGGCCGCTGCTTCGATCTCGGCGAGCTTGTCGTCGTCGCGCATCGGCATGTGGTGGAAAAGGACGAGCTGCCCGACGCCGGCGCGCTTGGCCAGCCGCACGCCTTCTTCCCATGAGGAATGGCCGAAATTGCGAAAGCGCTCCATTTCGGCATCGGCATAGGATGTGTCGTAGAAAACGACATCGGCATTCTCGAACAAGGACAGGACGTTCTGGTCGGTCTTGCCCGGCACGTGCTCCGTGTCGGTGACATAGGCGACGGCGCGCCCGCCATGCTCGACGCGGTAGCCGACCGCCCCGTTCGGATGGTTCAACCGCGCGGTGCGGATGCGGATATCGGGCGCGGGTTTTAGGAGGTCGCCCGGCTTGAAGTCGCGATATTCGATATCGGCGCTGAACACCTTCGGGCCGATCGGCAGAAAGGGCGCGCGCATGAAGTCGGAGATCAGTTCGGACCCCGGTCGGCCGTCGAGCATATGGCCGAGCGAAACGGACACGCGCGTTCCCGGCCGGTAGAGCGGCATGAAGAAGGGGAAGCCCATGATGTGGTCGTAATGCACATGGGAGAAGAAGAGGTCGATCTCCTTCACGTCCTCCGCCGCCATCCAGCGCCCGAGCGGCACGATGCCGGTCCCTGCGTCGAAGACGAGCCGGCATTGCCCGATCCGCATTTCCACGCAGCAGGTTTCGGTGCCGAATTCCGTCTGGCAGGGACCGGAGCCGGGCAGGGTGCCCCGTGCGCCCCAGACCACCACCTCGAAATCCTCGGCTACCGTCTGCGCGGTTCTCATGCCGGCGCGCTCCCGTCTTGCGGTCTTGGGAAGGAGCTGCACGGCATCGGTTTCATGGGAGGGATCGGATCGGGTTCAGGGACGGGCGCCGCATGGGCGCTGCGTGCCGTGGCTGGCGAGATGGAGGAAAGGGCCGGCGGGCTGGATCATGGATGGGCATGCCGCCGCTCGGAAGCGACGAGTTCGGCGGTGGTGCGGCTGAGGCGGAAGGCGAGTTCGCGCATCATCGCCACGCTCATGGTGGGGAAGGTCACGAGAAACTCGGCGAAGGTTTCCTTGCCGAGGCGAAGGGTGGTGAGATCCGTGGTCGCCGAAACGCTGGCGGTTCTCGGCACGTCGCACAAGATGGCGATCTCGCCGACGAAGTCCGTTTCGCCGACCTCGGCCAGATCGATCTCCCCGTCCGGCCCGTCCACGAAAACGCGCGCCTTGCCCGACAGGATCACATAGGCGCTGTCGCCCGGATCGTTCTGGCGGAACAGGACGTCGCCCGCCTTGAAGCGGACAACTTTGGACGTGAAAGCGAGGAGCTTGAGCTTGGCCGCATCCACGCCGGAAAACAGCGGGACGCGCTTCAGAACGTCGACCTCGTTCTTCAACTGGCTCATCGAGGAGAAGACCTCCTTAAGGCAGTGGATCGCGCAGCTTCCCGGCGCGGGATGCCGAAGGCGGGCAACCGGCTCCGGTTTTCTTCCGTCATATGATATGATGACATTTGGCCCTTCTCTTCAAGGGCGAAGGCCATCCCGTCGCATGCCATCCTCAAGGCTTCGTTCCTTCGGCCATCGTCATTCCGCCGCCGCCTGCTCGCCCGGACGCTTGGTGGCCGCGTTTTCGGTGTCGTCGCGCTGGTTGGCCGGCTCGACCGCCTCGTCCTCTCGCGAAGCGTCGGCGGCTTTGGGCGCTTCCCCGGATTGGCTGGCTTCGGGATGCTCCTCTGGATTCTCCACGATTTCGGGCAGGGCGCCTGCATCGTCCGTGGTCTCGTCGGACACGAGATGGCCGTCGCGAAACTCCACCACGCGCTCGAAGAGCTTGGCATGGCCGGCCGATGCCACGACCCAGAAGGTGCCGAAGGGACGAGGCCCCAATCGCGCCCGCTCCAGCGTCGCTTCCACGATCCGGCCCTGCGTGTCGGCGTCGAGGGCGGAAAGGCCGCGATTCACCACGAGGTAGTCGGGCGCCTTCACGAGGGCGCGGGCGAGCGCCAGCTTCTGCTGCTGGCCGAGCGACAAGCGCTTGGCGCCCGAGCCGATGTCGTAGGTGAGGCCCGCTTCCTGGACGATCCGGGCAAGGCCGAGCGCATCGAGATTGCGCAGGAGAAGCCCTTCCACCGCGTCGCCGGCATTGGCGAGATCGGTGGCGATGCGCCCGAACAGGACGTTGTCCTGCACGCTCGTCGCCGGGTTGAAGGCGTCCGCGTCGTGGAAGGCGAGGATTTCCGACAGCTCTTCCGGCAGGCGCTCGCGCAGGAGGCGGCGCGTTTCGACCACGTTGCGCATCACGCCGGCATCCACGAGGCCGAGGCGGTCGCGCGTTTCGACATAAGCGAAGGCGAGGCGGATAAAGGCGACGCGGTCCTCGTCGGGCGCGGCGTCGAAATCCGGGTTCTCGACGCGCCCGAGCCGCTGGCGGTATTCGCTCAAGTCCTCGGCGCTCATCACCGTCATGCGCTGGAGGAGCGGGTTGCCCGCTTCCAGTTCCCCGAAGAGGTCGAGCATGGTGGAGGCGATGTCGCGGCCGATGCGGTAAAGCGACTGGGCAAGGCCTGTTTCGCGCAGAACCGCGCGCGCCTGCGGATTGGTCCAAAGCTGGGCGAGGCCGGCGCGCGGGTCGCGCGCGGCGCCGAAGACGACGTTTTCCAGAAGCGTGGCGTTGTGGATGTAGCTGTCGGGGTCAAAGGGCTCGACATAGTCCTCCATGCCCTCTTCCTCGAGGCTGGCGCGGAAGGCGCGGCGGGCCTTCAGGATGCGCTCCTCGGCATCGTCGGCATGTTCGGCCGGAATGCGCGAGCGAAGGCCGAACAAGCGCACGTCGCGATCGAGCCGCACCAAAGTCAGGATGGCCGCCAGATGGTCGCCGAGTTCGCGCGACGAGGAGATGCCGATATCCTCGTAGTCGATCCAATCCTCAGATATGTCGAGCGCCGTGTTGCCCGAGAGCTTGGTCTCCAACGCCGCCAGATCGCTTTGGCGAGAGCGCTTCTTTGCTTCCTTGACGGCCACTGGATGGTGCATCAGCCCGTAGAGCAAGGCCTCGCGCAGCGTGGTGCGCGGGAAATAGGTGGCGGCGTCGACATAGGCGAGGCGTCGCCCGGTGACGGATTCGGGATAGGTGACGAGGGGGCGGCCGGCGAGATTGACCTCGCCGCCGCTCGCCGGCCGCAGCCGCACCAGCATTTCGGCGAACTGCTCGGCGCCTTCGCCGATCGGGCCGACAGCCGCGACCTTCTGGTCAAGCGGCAGATCCAAGGTGACGGGGTCGAGGATGCGACCGCCGTTCTCGTCCTGAAGCGCCGCGCCGGCCAGCGCGAAGCCGCCGGCAAGAGCCGCGACTCGCGTGGCCTCGGGCGCCTGCATGGCCGGATCGGACAGGTTCTGGATATAGAACTGCTCCACCACCTGTTCGAACTTCACCTGCACGTCGAGGCGCACCTGATCCCAGTCGATCAGGTCCTTCAAGGGCGAGGGCAGGTCCTTGTAGGCGGCGATCACGGCCACGAGCTGACCGATGTCGAGATGGCCAGTGATCGCGAAATAACCGCCGAAAAGGTAGAAGATGAAGGGCGTGAGCTGCGACAGGAAGTTGTTGAGGAATTTGACCAGGAACTTCCACTGGTAGATGTCGAAGCGGATCAGGAAGATGCGCCCCAGCTCCTCCGACACGCCGGCCCGCTCGTAGTTCGAGGTGTCGTTGGTGTGGATGGACGAGACGCTTTCCACGATCTCGCCGACGCGGCCGGCGAACTGGCGCGCGGTCAACTGGCGCTGACGGCCGAGCACGAGAAGGCGGCGGCGCATCCGGGGGATCAACACCACCTGAAGCAGCATCACGCCGAGCGCCACCATGCCCAGCGAAAAGGACTGGACGAAGATGAACACCACCGCCGTCAGCACCTGACTGATCAGGTAGACCGGCGTCACCACCGAGTCGCCGATGAAGCCGCCGATCGGCTCCAGCTCGTCCTTCACCATGGAGGAGAGTTCGGAGGCGCGAAGTTGGCGGAAGCGCGGAATCGGAAAGCGCAGGATCAGGTCCACGAACTCGTAGCGCATGCGCCGGAGCATCCGCTCCCCGAGCCGGCCCTTGTAGGTGTTGATGTAGTATTTGAACCCGCCATTGATGATGACGAGCCCCAGAAACAGGCCCGACAGGACGTAGAGCGACTCCATCCGCGTGAAGTCGAGGCCGGGAAACAAAACGAATTCGCCCGAGCCGCCCAGCCATTGCGGCCAGGGGATCGCAGTGTGGAGATATTCGCGCGTCGCCGCCGGCCCGTTCTCGAAGCCCTCGCCCTGGATCGGGCCGTTGACGATGAGCTTGGGCAGGTTCAGCGACAGGAAGAGCGGGATGATGGACACCGCGACGACCACCAGCATCCAAAGCTGGGCGCGCTTGGTGTGCCGCCAGGTATAACCGTAGAGGGAGTCCGCCATTCGCGACTTTCGGGGACGTTCGAAGACTTATCCAAACGGAAAGTCCGATGGAATTCTAGCAGCAGCAGATGGACGAGGCCAGCGGGCGCGGCATGTGCCGTCCCGCAGCCGTGATTTGCGTTCGAGGCAGGAAAGCGCCATCTCTCAATCGCGCTCCGCCCGGCGGCCTCCAAGCCGCTCGCGGATGCTAAATAGGACCGAACTCATGTCTTCCAACGGCTTTTTCCGTTTCCGGCGCGGCGCCGGGCTCGTCTTGGTGGCTGTTCTCGTGTCGGGCGGCGGCGCGGCGCTGGCGCTGAAGGGCGCGCCCCCGGCACAAGCCGCCGAAGAAGCCTGGGAACTGCCCAAGCCCGCGCTCGACGCCACGGCGAGCGGTAGCCAGGTCGCGCGCTTTGCCGGCGGCTGCTTCTGGGGCGTTCAGGGCGTCTTCCAGCACGTGAAGGGCGTTTCCAACGCGGTGTCCGGCTATGCCGGCGGCAAAACCGCCGATCCGTCCTACGATGAGGTCTCGACCGGCACGACGGGACATGCCGAAACGGTGGAAGTGACCTTCGATCCCGCCACCGTCAGCTATGGCGAGCTTCTGCGCATCTACTTCTCCGTCGCGCACGACCCGACGCTTCTGAACCGCCAGGGTCCCGACCACGGCACGCAGTACCGCTCCGCCGTGTTTCCGGTGACCGACGAGCAGAAGCGCGTGGCGGACGCTTATATCGCGCAGCTCGACAAGGCCGGGATCTACAAGGCGAAAATCGTCACCACGACGGGCGCGGCCGACAAGTTCTATCCGGCGGAAGCCTATCATCAGGACTTCCTGACGCTGAATCCGCGTTATCCCTATATCGTCGTCAACGACCTGCCCAAGATCGACAATCTGAAGCGCCTGTTCCCGGACGACTACCGCGCCGAGCCGGCGCTCGTATCCGCCGCCAAGAGCTGACGGGATGGCGGCCCCGCGCGTCGCGATCACCTACTGCACGCAGTGCCAATGGCTGCTGCGTGCCGGCTGGATGGCGCAGGAGCTTCTGTCCACTTTCGGTCCCGACCTCGGCGAGGTGGCGCTGGTGCCCGGCACCGGCGGCATCTTCGAGATCCGCTGCGGCGAGGAATTGATCTGGGAGCGCAAGCGCGACGGCGGCTTCCCCGAAGCCAAGGTGCTGAAGCAGAAGGTGCGCGACGTCATCGACCCCGACCGCGACCTCGGGCATAGTGATCGCTGAAACGCCGGTTGACGATGCGATCGTTTCCCCGCCGTTGAAGGTCTGCGTGCGCTTGGCCTATGGTTCGGGCGCGCGAAACCATCCGTCGAGTGTCACATGGCTTTTCCGGAATACGAAGCCGTATCCACGGACGACTTTCTCCGATGGATCGGCACTCAGAGCGATCGGTTCGAGCTTGTCGACGGGCGGATCATCCGCATGATGGCGGGCGCCAAGCAGAGCCACAACGTGGTGACCGCCAATCTCGTGGCCACCTTGTTGCCGCAAGCCAGAAAGGGCGGTTGTCGGACGACGTCGAGCGATACGGCGGTCAGGATAGGACAAAACACCGTCAGATATCCCGATGTCGTCGTGGATTGCGGGCCCAGCGACCCGAACGCATTGGATGCGTCGCGGCCGACAACGGTTGTCGAGGTGTCGTCCCCCGGAACTTCGGCCATAGATGCCACGGACAAGCTCGACGAATACCAGGCGCATGGCGGCATCTCGCTCATCATGTTCGTCGATCCCGATGTGATCTCCGCCAAGCTCTACAGGCGCGACGAGCGTGGTATGTGGCAAGTCGAGAAATACGACGATCTCGATGAGATTATCGAGCTTCCCGAGATCGGAGCGACGCTGCCCCTCAGCGAAATCTACGCTTCCCTCTATCCCGCCCCACGCCCGCGATTGCGGCTTGTGGAGGATGGCAAACCCGCCTGATCCGAAGGGACCGGTCGGGTCTGGAAATGAAAAAACCGCGCCGGCTGCCCGACGCGGTTTTATCCAGTCCGCTGATGTCGATCAGCGGACGATGCGGACCACGCGGCGGCTGGAATCGACGATCACCGGTGCGCCGTCCTGGTAGAAGTAGGAATAGCCCGAATAGCCCTGGACAGGCGCGAGCTGCACGTCTGCGGGAACGATGGTGCCGTTGACGAGACGCCCTTCGAGAACGGGCGCGGAATCGATCGGATTTCTCTGCACATAGGTCACGATGTCGCCCGGAAGCGTGCCCTCGTCCACGATCACGGCGGCCGGGGGCGGGGCGGGCTCCTGCTGGATCACCACGGTCTGGGCGAAGGCCGGGGACGACAGGAATGCCGCCGCGCCTGCGGCAATGAGAAGCTTACGCATCGGTTCTGATCCTGTTCAAATCGCTGTTACCCTTCGGCTTCCATAACCGACGGAACGCATTCGGGGTTCCCCGGCGGTCAGCCGACCTCGATGCGCAGCTTGTCCGGATAGAACGACAGATGGCCGGCGATGGCCGAGGCCGCTTCATGCGGGTTGTCGTAGGCCCAGGCGCCGTTTTCCACCGCGCGGCCTTGGCCCGTGATCGTCCAATAGCGCGCTTCTCCCTTGTGCGGGCAGGTCGTGTGGTGATCGGTCGGAAGCAGGAACTCCATCGCGACGTGCTCCTTCGGGATATAGTAGACCGGGGCGCGGTTGCCTTCCTTCAGGATCAAGGCCTCCTTTGTGGAAGCGATGATATTGTCGTTCATCAGAACGATCACGGGGCGCGTTTCGCGCTCCACGGTGATGGTAGGCGTAGCTGCGTTGCTCATATGGCTCTCCCTTTAACCCGGCAAACCGATGGCCGTGGCCGGAGTTCCGGCGGATAGCTCGACAGATGCGCCGTTCGGGCCGATAAGACCGGCGCGACTTCGAGGAATCTTCCATGCGCGCCCAGCCCCCCGCTTCCCATTTCATCGACGGCGTCTTCCACGAGGACGTGGAGGGAGCGCCCTTCGAGAGCCTTTATCCGGCGACCGGCGAGGTGATCGCCCGGCTCCATGCCGCAACGCCTGCCGCGATCGAGCTGGCGATCGCGGCGGCCCGGCGTGGGCAGGAGGAATGGGCGGCGATGCCGGGCGCCGAGCGCGGCCGGGTGCTGCGCCGCGCCGCCGCCATCATGCGCGAGCGCAACCGCGAACTTTCCGAACTCGAAACCCTCGACACCGGCAAGCCCATCGCCGAGACGCTGGTGGCGGATGCGGCGTCGGGCGCCGACTGCCTCGATTACTTCGCCTCGCTTGCCGCCGATATCAGGGGCGATTACATCGATCTCGGCGGTTCCTTCGCTTATACGCGGCGCGAGCCCTTAGGCGTCTGCGTCGGCATCGGCGCGTGGAACTATCCGATCCAGATCGCTTCCTGGAAGGCCGCGCCCGCGCTCGCCTGCGGCAACGCCATGATCTTCAAGCCCTCCGAGACGACGCCTCTCTCGGCCCTGAAGCTCGCCGAGATCCTGAGCGAGGCGGGTCTGCCGAAGGGTGTCTTCAACGTCCTGCAGGGCTCCGGCGAGGTCGGGGCCGCGCTCGTCTCCCATCCGCTTGTCGATAAGGTGTCCGTGACCGGATCGGTCGCCACCGGCTCCCGCGTGATGGCGGCCGCGAGCGCCGACATCAAGCCGGTGACGCTGGAGCTCGGCGGCAAGTCGCCGATCGTGGTCTTCGCCGATGCCGATCTCGACGCCGCCGTCTCCGGCGCGATCCTCGGCAATTTCTATTCCGCGGGCCAGATCTGTTCCAACGGCACGCGCGTCTTCGTGGAGCGTTCGGTGCGCGCGGCTTTCGTGGAAAAGCTTCTGGCGCGCGTCGCCAAAATCCGGCTCGGCGACCCATTGAGCGAGGCGACCGACATGGGACCGCTCGTGTCGGAAGCTCAAAGGGTGCGGGTCCTATCCTATATGTGGCTCGGGGAGGAGGAAGGGGCCAAGCTCGAATGCGGCGGCAAGGCCGCCGTTCTTCCGGGTATGGTCGAGGGCTTCTTCGTGCAGCCGACCGTTTTCACCGATGTCCGGGACGACATGCGCATCGCCAGGGAAGAAATCTTCGGCCCGGTGATGAGCGTCTTCGACTTCGACACGGAAGAGGAAGTGGTGGCGCGCGCCAACGGCACCGAATTCGGCCTCGCGGCCGGCGTCTTCACGCGCGACATTCAGCGCGGGCACCGCGTGGTGGCCAAGCTGAAGGCCGGCACCTGCTGGATCAACGCCTATAACCTGACGCCCGTCGAAATGCCCTTCGGCGGCGCAAGGCGTTCGGGCATCGGGCGCGAGAACGGCCGCGCGGCGATCGAGCATTACAGCCAGGTGAAGAGCGTTTACGTCGAAATGGGGCAGGCGGCGTCGCCCTACTGAGGCGACCTTCCACGCATGGGCAAGCTCCTTTCCCTTCTCCTTCTTCTGGCGATGCTCCTGCATCTCTTCCGTCCTCTCGGCCTGCCGGGCCTGAGGAAACGGGGGGACGCCTGGAAGATCGCGCTGGTCGCCTTTTTCGTCTTCGGCCTGACGGTTCTCGTCGGCTCGCATTGAGTCCAGGCATTGCGGTCGCGGGCGTTTGAATGTCCGCCCGCCCTGGTGTAGGGGACCCCTTCCACCGCCTCCGCGCGCTTCGGCATCCTCCGCCGCGCGGGCAAGACACGAGCGGAACGCCGGCACCACGCCGCCGCCGCCCCGATTGGACGAATCGCATGGATCGCATCCGCATCAGGGGCGGCAACACGCTCTCCGGCACCATCCCGATTTCGGGCGCGAAGAACGCCGCGCTCCCCCTGATGATCGCCTCGCTTCTCACCGACGACACGCTGACGCTGGAAAATGTGCCGCATCTGGCGGACGTAGAACAGCTCATCCGCATTCTCGGCAATCACGGCGTCGACTACACCGTGTCCGGCAAGCGCCTCGGGCAAAGCGGCGCGAGCGGGCGCACCATCCATTTCACCGCGCGCACCATCATCGACACCACCGCCCCTTACGAACTCGTCTCCAAGATGCGTGCGAGCTTCTGGGTGATCGGCCCGCTTCTCGCCCGCATGCATAAGGCGCGCGTGTCCTTGCCGGGCGGCTGCGCCATCGGCACGCGGCCGGTGGACCTCTTCATCGAAGGCCTTCAGGCGCTCGGCGCCACGATCGACATCGAAAGCGGTTACATCGTCGCCGAAGCCAAGGGCGGCTTGAAAGGCGCGCGCTACCGATTCCCGAAGGTCTCCGTCGGCGCGACGCATGTGATGATGATGGCCGCCTCGCTCGCCAAGGGCGAGACCCTGATCGAGAACGCCGCGCGCGAGCCGGAAGTCGCCGATCTTGCCGCCTGCCTCAACGCGATGGGCGCCCGGATTGAGGGCGCGGGCACATCCACCATCCGCATCCAGGGCGTCGAGGCGCTGTCGGGCGCGCGCCACCGCGTTTTGCCGGACCGCATCGAAACGGGCACCTATGCCATGGCGGTGGCCATGACGGGCGGCGACGTGACGCTGGAAGGCACGCGCAGCGATCTTCTCCAATCGGCGCTCGATGCCCTGCGCGCGGCCGGCGCCGAGGTGACGGACGTGGCCAACGGCATTCACGTCCGGCGCAACGGCAACGGGCTCCAGCCCGTCGATGTCGTCACCGACCCGTTTCCCGGCTTTCCGACCGATCTCCAGGCGCAGTTCATGGCGTTGATGACGCGCTCCAGCGGCGTGTCGAACATCACCGAGACGATCTTCGAGAACCGCTTCATGCACGTGCAGGAACTCGTGCGGCTCGGTGCCCGCATCTCGCTATCAGGGCAGGTGGCGCGCGTCGAGGGCGTGCCGCGCCTGGCCGGCGCGCCGGTGATGGCGACCGACCTTCGCGCGTCGGTTTCGCTCGTGATCGCCGGGCTCGCGGCTGAAGGCGAGACGATCGTCAACCGCGTCTACCATCTCGATCGCGGCTTCGAGCGCCTGGAAGAAAAGCTCGGCAATTGCGGTGCCGAGGTGGAGCGTCTGTCGAGCTGATCGCTTGGATAGGCTTGCAAGCCAAGGTTTCGCACCCGATTTAGTGGGAAGGTTCTGCCTTCCCGCCTTGCTTTTTCGTCGCGAAGCGCCGATGGAGAGCCGCTTAATCCCATTTCCAGCGGCCATGCAGCGGCATGGCGGCGACTGCGGATGCCCTTCAGCGGCGTTCGTATCCTCGAAGGATCATCGATGCCGAAAGAAGAAGTTCTCGAATTTCCGGGCACCGTGACCGAGCTTTTGCCGAACGCGACGTTCCGGATCAAGCTCGAGAACGACCACGAGATCATCGCCCACACGGCGGGCCGGATGCGCAAGAACCGCATCCGCGTTCTGACGGGCGATAAGGTGCTCGTCGAGATGACGCCCTACGATCTCACCAAGGGTCGCATCACCTACCGCTTCAAGTAAACGGTTTTCCGGGATGGCCTCGACGCCCCGGCTGGTTCTCGCCTCCGCTTCGCCGCGCCGGCTCGAACTCCTGCAACAATCCGGCATCGAGCCGGAACAGCTTCTGCCCGCCGATGTCGACGAGACGCCGGAGCGCTCCGAGCATCCGCGCTCGCTCGCCAAGCGCCTGTGCCGGCAGAAGGCCGATCGCGCGCGCGAAATCCTCGCCGAGCGCGACCAGCTCGGCAACCGCATCGTGCTCGCCGCCGACACGGTGGTCGCCGTCGGTCGCCAGATCATGCCGAAAGCCGAGCTGCGCGAGGACGCGGTCGCCAATCTTCGCATCCTGTCCGGCCGCATGCACCGCGTCTTCACCGGCGTTTGCGTGATCGGGCCGGGCTCCGAGCGCCACCATATCCGCCTCGTGGAAAGCCGGGTGCGTTTCAAACGCCTGTCGCGCGAGGACATCGAATCCTATGTCGCGTCCGGCGAATGGCGCGGCAAGGCGGGCGGCTACGCCATCCAAGGGTTGGCCGGGCGCTTCGTGGTGCGCCTCATCGGCTCCTACACCAATGTCGTCGGCCTGCCTCTTTATGAAACCGTGTCGCTGCTCGACGGCCAGGGCTTCGATATCCACGGCCGCTACAAGGACGTGGTCCCGGCGCCTGCCGCGATATGAGCGGGAGCGCCAAGGTCACGCCGCTACGCCCCAAGCGCGGCTGCCCGGAATGCGGCCGCCCGTCCGACCGCGCGACCTACCCCTTCTGCTCGCCGCGCTGCAAGTCGGTCGACCTCAACCGCTGGCTGACGGGCTCCTACGTCATCCCCGGCCGGGATCATGACGCGCTGAGTTCGGACGAGGGCGAAGAGCGGTAGGGATTTCTGCGGCGGGGAGGGGCGTTTCGGGGTGAAAATCGATCTGGCAGCTTCGGAGGCTGGTTTTAATCAAGCTTCCAGTCGCTGACCACGAGAGCCTGGAGGAAGCGCGATGACAGAAGGCGGACGGGCGTTTGCCGTGGCCCTTCAACGTCTCCGTGAGAACGGTCTTCAACCAAAGGGACTTGGGACCTACGACGAGAGCGACGTCGCTCGCTTGGAGACTCGGCTCGGCGTCCGCCTTCCACCCTCCTACCGAGCCATGCTGCTCGACTTTGGCTCCTTACGGTTCGAGGGCATGGAGTTCTATGGCTTGGTCCCAGGCGGACATGATGCCGTTGGCATACCCAACGTCGTCTTCGCGACCGAGAGCGATCGGGCGAGCGGGGCGATCTCGCCAGCCATGGTTCACATCAACCAGTCCGGCTACGGTCCCTTTTTTGTTCTGGACTGCTCGGCACCGGACGATGAGGGCGAAGCACCGGTCTACGAGATACAAATTAGCGGCACGGCCTTTGGGCAGGAACATGTCGCTCCCAGCTTCGGAGCCTTTGTGCTGGGCGAGGTCGAGGGGTTGCTGCGGTCAGAAGGGTTGCAGGACGGTCGAGGGAGCCCGCGATGGCATGGCTGACCGCTTCGAAGATGCCGGAAACGACTGGTCGAATGATCACAACGGGCCGATAGCCGCCCACCCGCCACGCTCATCCCGGTTTGCTACCGCTTCAACGCACCTACCGCGACATCGGCGTCGTTGACGATGGTGAGCCAGACATTCGGGTCGGCCGAGCTTTGGCGTTTCACGAAGGTGTAGTTCGTTTCGTCCCAGCGCTTCATGCGGGGGTCGAGATTGTCAAGGACGTAGTCGCCCTCGTCGGTGCGCACCGTCAGGACGGCATGGCCCTCGCCGTCGCGCTTTCTCACCACCGTCATCAGGAGATCGGCGACGGGGATGCCTGCCGCATGGAGTTCGCGGCGTTTTTCGAGGGCGAAATCCTCGCAGTCGCCCTTGTTCTCGTCGGGATAGGTCCAGCGCTCCTCGACGCCGTAGAGCACGCGGTCGGTGACGGGGCGCACTTGGGTATTGATCCGGCGGTTCAAGGCGTCGATCTCGGCCAGCAACGCCTCGCTCGCCTGGCGGGGGGCAAGGCCTTCGCTGAGGATCGGGCGGCAGTCGGGGGCGTTTTCGCGGCAGAACATGATCCAGCCGATCGGCGTCGTGGTCGCCGAGCCGACCGGCATGGTGCGGTTCTGCGGGCCGCCGGCGAAGGCCGCGGCTGCGTGCAGGCAAAGAAAGAGCGCCAGTGCGGCGCGAAACGCGCGGCCCATTCCAGTGTCCCGTGATCGCCGTGGGGGCGATGGTTGTCGGATGATGGGTCGATGGTGAGTGCAATGCGGGAGGCTGTCAACGCCCCGACATGGGCTGCCGGTAGAGCGAGGCCGGATTCCGGCAAGCTCCGTTCAAGAAAAAACAAGCTGGCCGTCGTTCGGCGTTCCGTTGACGGTCGTTGCGCGGGGGTGAAAGGCAAGTAATTCCAGTTATTTGCTCGCCCTCGTCGATAGGACCGTGACGGTTCTGCAACAGCCGGATGATATGCCGGGAAAATTTCTCGGGCGACGGAACCAAACGCATTCAGGACGCGGAGGACATTCGCGCCAGGTCCATCGCGGCCTGTTCCATCAGAAGAAGGTCGGCCTCGCGCGACAGTCGATGGTCGCCGCCGGGCACCAGCGTCACCGTGACCGCATCGGTCGGGAGATGCGAAACGAGGTCCAGCGCGTGGCCGAAGGGAACGTCGGGGTCGGCCATGCCCTGGATGATGCGGATCGGGCAGTCGGTCGCGATCGGACCCGTCATCACCCCGTTCGCCGCGCCGTCCTCGATCAGCGCGCGCGTGTAGATGTTCGGCTCGGGTGAATAGTCCGACGGTTCGGTGCAGAAGCCCTTCGTTTCGAGGTCGCTGCGTTGTTCCTCCGTCATCGCCGGCAGGAGCAGTCTTTGCGTGAAGTCGGGCGCGGGGGCGAGAAGGAGAAGGCCTTTCACGCGGCCTGCCAGAAGCCTCACCCCTTCGTTTCGGCGGGCGAGAAGAAGTGCGATCCAGGCGCCCATGGACGAGCCGACGAGGATCAAGGGGCCTTGCGTTTTCGCATCGATCACGGCGAGCGCGTCGTCGCGCCAGCGCGAGATCGTGCCGTCGGCGAAGCGTCCTTCCGATTCGCCGTGGCCGGAATAATCGAAGCGGCAGAAGCCGAGACCTTCGCGGGACGCCAGCGCCGACAAGCGCTCGGCCTTGGTGCCCAGCATGTCGGAACGGTAGCCGCCGAGCCATACGAGCGTCGGCGCGGCGCCGGGAAAGGCGCGTACGGCGAGGCGGCGCGGGTTTTCGGTGCCGCCATTGACCGTCACGAAGTCCGGCGGGGAAGGAAGATTCTCTGTCGCCAAGAAGCGCGCTCCATGGAAAATGACGGATATCGGCGCGTCGAAGATGAATTCTCCGCTCGCCCATGCTATATTGCATTTGAACGCGGGCGTATTCCCTTGCCTCGTCCGTCTCGAAATGCCCCGCCTCGTCGCGGGGCGAGAGGATGCGGGAACCGAAACCCCGCTTCCACGAGTTTCAATTTCTGACGTCTCAACAACCGGAGAGAACGACCATTCGCAGACCGTTCCGCGCACCCCCCGTCCAGAAGGAAGGGCCGCGCTCCAACCGAGAAATCCGTATCCCCTTCGTGCAGCTCATCGATGCCGAGGGTCAGAACCGGGGGCAGACCGCGACCGCCGACGCGCTCGCGATGGCCGAGGAGGCCGGACTCGATCTCGTCGAGATCGTGCCGAACGCCAATCCGCCCGTGTGCAAGATCCTCGACCTCGGCAAGCTGAAATACGAGGGCCAGAAGAAGGCCTCGGAACAGCGCAAGCGCCAGAAGGTCATCGAGGTCAAGGAAATCAAGATGCGTCCGAACATCGACGATCATGATTACGAGACCAAGATGAAGGCGGTCCGCCGCTTCTTCGAGGAAGGCGACAAGGTCAAGGTGACGCTCCGGTTCCGTGGGCGCGAGATGGCTCACCAGGAACTCGGCATGGAACTCCTCAACCGTGTGCGCGAGGAAACGGCCGAGCTTTCCAAGGTCGAGGCCGAGCCCAAGCTCGAAGGTCGCCAGATGATGATGGTGCTGGCGCCCCGTCACTGACAAGCGCTCCGGCGCTTGCCAACGGACAAGGTTTTCGCTAAGAGCCGGTCCGTTCAACGAGCCGGCCGGCAGGGCATGCCGGGCCGGCTCCTAACGCTGTCCGCGTGTCTCCCAACGGTTTCATCGCCATCGGGAAGGCTTCTCGCTCGAAAGGGCAGGGGGCTCGACGCGGCTTCCTGTTCCGAGGAGAGCAAAATGCCCAAGATGAAGACGAAGGCGGCCGCCAAGAAGCGGTTCCGCTTCACGGCCAACGGTCACGTGAAGGCCGGTGCCGCCGGCAAGCGTCACGGCATGATCAAGCGCTCCAACGACTTCATTCGCGACTCGCGCGGCACCATGCTGCTGTCGAAGGCGGATGAGAAGATCGTCAAGGTCTACATGCCCTACAACCGTTGATCGGTCGGGCGTTATAGAAATCTAGGAGCACCGATCATGGCACGTGTCAAAAGAGGCGTCACCGCGCACGCCAAGCACAAGAAGGTTCTCGAGCAGGCCAAGGGCTTCCGGGGCCGTCGCAAGAACACCATCCGCGCCGCCAAGGCCGCCGTCGACCGTTCGAAGCAGTACGCGACGCGCGATCGCCGCGTGAAGAAGCGCAACTTCCGCGCTCTCTGGATCCAGCGCATCAATGCCGGCGTGCGCGAGCACGGCCTGACCTATGCGCGCTTCATCGATGGTCTCGCCAAGAGCGGCATCGAGGTCGATCGCAAGGTCCTGTCCGACATCGCGATCCACGAGCCGGAGGCCTTCACGGCCCTGGTCGAAGCCGCCAAGAAGGCGCTGGACTATCTGAAGGAGCAGGCCCCCAACTCCTACGAGCGGGCCGTCGGCGAGAAGCAGGCGGCCTAAGGCTTCCCGCTTATTCACCGCATTCATCTAAAGGCCCGCCGGCGAAACGCCGTGCGGGCCTTTTGGCTTTTCGCGGGCGGGCTTTCCTTGCCGCTCCCAGGCGGATAGGGATGCCGCCACTTGATTTCGCATGGAGACCGACCCTCGTGACCGATCTGCAAGGGCTTGAAGCGCGCTTTGATGCCGCCATCGCGGGTGCCGGGGACGAAGCGGCCCTGGAGGCCGTCAGGCTGGCGGCGCTCGGCAAGAAGGGCGAGATTTCCGAGCTTTTGAAAGGGCTCGGCCGGATGACGCCGGACGAGCGGCGCGAGGTCGGGCCGAAGCTGAACGGATTGCGCGACCGGGTGTCGGAAGCGCTCAGCCACCGCCGCGAAGCGCTGACCGAAGCGGCCATCACCCAGCGCTTGGAGGCCGAGCGCCTCGACGTCACGCTGCCTGTCCGGCCGAACCCGGCGGCGCGCGGGCGCATCCATCCGATCAGCCAGGTCATCGACGAGATCACCGCGATCTTCGCCGATATGGGCTTTTCCGTCGCCGAAGGGCCGGACATCGAGACCGACCGCTACAATTTCACCGCGCTGAACTTCCCCGAAGGTCACCCGGCGCGCGAGATGCACGACACCTTCTTCCTGCCGTCGAATGCAGCCGGCGAGCGCAAGGTTCTGCGCACCCACACCTCGCCCGTGCAGATCCGCACCATGGAAGCGCAGAAGCCGCCGATCCGCATCGTCATCCCCGGCAAGACCTACCGGCAGGATTCGGATGCGACCCACACGCCGATGTTCCATCAGGTGGAAGGGCTCGTGATCGACAAGACGGCGACGGTCGCCAACATGAAGTGGGTGCTGACGGAGTTCTGCAAGGCCTTCTTCGAGGTCTCGAACGTCAACATGCGCTTCCGGCCGAGCTTCTTCCCCTTCACCGAGCCCTCGATGGAGGTCGACATCCAGTGCGACCGCTCCGGCGCGGAAGTGCGCTTCGGCGAGGGCACGGACTGGATGGAGATCCTCGGCTGCGGCATGGTGCACCCGAACGTCCTTCGCGGCGTCGGCCTCGATCCGGACGAGTATCAGGGTTTCGCCTGGGGCATGGGCATCGACCGCATCGCCATGCTGAAATACGGCATGCCGGACCTGCGCGACTTCTTCGAAGCGGACCTGCGCTGGATCGAGCATTACGGTTTCCGCCCGCTCGACATGCCGACGCTGTTCGGCGGCTTGAGTTCCTAAGGCCGAGTCGACGTTCTTCGGGTGCGATGGAGCAACTTTCGCTGCCCGTCGACCGAGCAGGTTGCCGATATAATAGACACCTAAAGGAAGCCGTAACCCTCTCGAGGAATAGCGAAAATCCCGGCGAGTCCCAACGCGTCGGGTTCACTGCACTTTAAACGTGTGGCCCGTAATCGTTGGTCGGCTACCCGCAGCGCGGGTGGCTGAATGGTCAATCGACGGGACGATGCGGATGGACTGCATTGACGAACACCGCTCGGAGCGGAAGGCGACGTCTTCGCCGGCCGAGCGTCAGTCGGCTTTCTCGACCGCGGATGCGGCACGCCTCGAGCCCGCGCTGGCCGATGCGACGCTGACCGAACAACTGCGTCGGTTCGAGGCTGCGCTTGAGAACATGAGCCAGGGCCTTTGCATGTTCGACGAGCAGTCCCGTCTCGTCGTCTGCAACAAGCGCTATCACGACCTTTTCCGGCTGCCCCCCGGCACAATCGCGCTTGGGATGAAGCAGAACGAGATCTGCGCCCTTTTGATCGAGCGCGGGACCTATCACGGCACGCTGAGGCTGGAGAACATCGCGGAGGATACGCGGCTCGCGCTTCAAAGCGATAACGGCCTGCCGGTGCTGCGCGAACTTGCCGACGGCCGGGTGATCTCGGTTCTCTACCGGACCATGGAAGGCGGCGGCTGGGTCTCGACCTTCGAGGACATCACGGAGCAGAAGCGGAGCGAGGCTCGTATCCGCCATCTGGCGCGCCATGACGGCCTGACCGATCTCCCCAACGCGCGCACGCTGCGGGCCGAATGCATCGACACCCTGGCGAGGGCGCGGGCGGAAGGCAGCATGTTCGCCATCAGCTATCTCGATCTCGACCGCTTCAAGTTCGTGAACGACACCTATGGCCACGACATCGGCGACGAACTGCTTCGGGCCATGGCGGAGCGTATCCGTCAAACGATCGACGGACACGCGATGATCGGTCGCCTCGGCGGCGACGAATTCGCCGTCGCCGCGATCGTTTCGAACAAGGCGAGCGCCTTGCGGGCGGCGGAAGACCTGAGAAGCCGTTTGTCGTTGCCCTATCGCCTTTCGAGCGGCCGGATCGAGGTGGGCGTCAGTATCGGCGTCGCGATCGATGGAAATGGCGACGAGGATGCGGAGGAACTGCTTCGGGACGCCGATCTCGCCCTCCGGCATGCCAAGGAAGCCGGACGGGGGATGGTTTGCGTCTTCGATCCCGACATGGCCGAAACGGCGCGGATGCGCCGGCTTCTCGAGGCCGATCTCCACGCCGCGTTGGAGAAAGCGCAGTTCGAGCTTCATTATCAGCCGCTCGTCGAAATCGACGCCCATCGCACGGTCGGCGTGGAGGCGCTTCTGCGCTGGCGCCATCCTGAAAAGGGTATCGTGCCGCCGGCGACCTTCATTCCGGTGGCCGAGGAGATCGGGCTGATCGTGCCTTTGGGGCAATGGGTGATGCGACAGGCCTGCCGCGACGCCGCCGGGTGGCCCGAGCACGTCACCGTCGCCGTGAACGTGTCCGGCATCCAGATGCGCCAGAGCGCTTTCACCGACATGGTCTTGGAAGCCCTGAGCGAGGGCGGGCTGCCGGCCGGGCGGCTGGAAATCGAGCTCACCGAAAGCGCGCTTCTCGACGATTGCGAAACGACCCTGCGCAACATCACGGTGTTGCGCGATGCCGGTATCCGTTTCGCCATGGACGATTTCGGCACGGGCTATTCCTCGCTGAGCTATCTCCGCCGTTTCCCGATCGACAAGATCAAGATCGATCGCTCCTTCATGAAGGATGCCGAAACGAGCCCGGACGCGCTCGCCATCATCCGGGCCGTGGCGGGGCTCGGCGTCAGTCTCGGCATCACCACCCTCGTGGAAGGGGTGGAAACGCCCGAACAGCTCGCGGTCGCGAGGATGGAAGGGATCGAACAGGTCCAAGGCTACCTGTTCAGTCGGCCCGAGCCTCGATCCACCATCACCGAACGCTTCGCGCTGGAGACGGAAGCCGATGGTGGCACGAGACACGGCGGGAGCACCCGTCCGGCATCTTGATATCCGCGGGCAGCGCCCTCGTTTCCTTCACGACCGGTCCGAGGAGTTTGCATGTCCGCCCGCCTTGTCTTGATGGAAACCATCGCCGTTCTTTGCGGTGCCGTGATCGGGCTTCTTTTCGTCAATCTCCTTCACTGGCTGTTCGCCGATGGCGACTTCATCGCCTTGACCGTTTCGCTCGGCCGCTTCGCGCTCGCCATCATCACGGTCGCGATCTTCGCGGTCTGGTATCACTACCTGCCGCAAACCCCGGCGGCGCTCGCGTCCTTCTTCACGGGCATCCTCCTGCCGGCGGTGATCGTGATGTTCTCCTACGACGTGCCGCTGACCGCCCCGACGGTGTTCCTGCTTTACACCGGCTTCTCGCTCGTGGCGCTTCTGACCTATCGCTTCGTTCTGGCGAATTCCGCCGTGCGGCAGGCGGCAAGCGAGGTCGCGAGCGGCGGGGAAGGGCGCGACGGCCTACGTTGACGACGGCAGGCCTTCCCTTCGGCCGGTTCGGCTTTTAAGAGCGTTCCCAAACTGGGGAAGGCGCCTGTTGTCCGGGGCGCGGCCGAAGGTCTTTCAACATGAAGTTCACCCTGTCCTGGCTGAAGGACCATCTCGAAACGCAGGCGAGCCTCGCCGAGATCGTCGAGCGCCTCACCGCGATCGGCCTCGAAGTCGAGCAGGTGGACGACGGCGCGGCCATGCGCCCTTTCCGCATCGCGCGCGTTCTGTCCGCCGAAAAGCATCCCGACGCCGACAAGTTGCGCGTTCTGTCCGTGGATGCGGGGCCGGAGGTCAACGGCGGCAAGCCGCTCCAGGTCGTTTGCGGTGCGCCGAATGCGCGGCAAGGCCTCATCGGCGTCCTGGCGCTGCCCGGCACCTATGTTCCCGGCCTCGACACGACGCTCGGCGTCGGCAAGATTCGCGGCGTCGAATCCAACGGCATGATGTGCTCGGAGCGCGAGCTGGAGCTCTCCGACGAGCATAACGGCATCATCGATCTGCCGGAAAACGCGCCCGTCGGCACCGCCTTCGCCGATTATGCCGGCCTCGGCGATCCGGTGATCGAGATCAACCTCACGCCGAACCGCCCGGACGCCACCAGCATCCATGGCATCGCGCGCGATCTCGCCGCGTCCGGCCTCGGCACCCTCAGGGCGTCGCCGATCGAGTCTGTCGCGGGCGAGGGCGAATGCCCGGTCGCGGTAGAGGTGACGAGCGATGTCTGCCACGGCTTCGCGCTGCGTCTCGTCCGCGGTGTCAAGAACGGGCCGTCGCCGCAATGGCTGCAGAAGCGGCTGAAGGCGATCGGCCTTCGCCCGATCAACGCGCTCGTGGACGTCACCAACTACCTGACCTTCGATCGCGGCCGCCCGCTCCACGTCTTCGACGCCGCGAAGGTGGCGGGCCGGCTCGTCGTGCGCGGCGCGCGGACCGGCGAGGAGATCCTGGCGCTCGACGGCAAGACCTACGCCTTGCCGGAAGGCGCTTGCGTCATCGCCGACGACAAGGGCGTCGAATCCATCGCCGGCATCATGGGCGGCGAGCATTCGGGCTGCGACGAGACGACGGTGGACGTTCTGGTCGAATCCGCTCTTTGGGAACCGCTCGCCATCGCCCGCACCGGCCGGGCGCTCGGCATCCGCTCGGATGCCCGTTATCGCTTCGAGCGCGGCGTCGATCCCGCCTTCATGCATCCCGGCCTCGATCTTGCGACCCGCATGATCGTCGAGCTTTGCGGCGGCAGCCCGACGGGCGCGACCGTCGTGGCCGAACGCGCCCAGAAGCCAAGCAAGATCGACTTCCCCTTCACCGAGGTCGAGCGGCTGACGGGGCTGGCCGTCGATGGGAGCAACCAGATCGCCTATCTGGAACGCCTCGGCTTCACGCTGGAGATCGGGGAATATGCGGCCGAAGTCGTGGCTCCTTCCTGGCGGCCGGACATCGAGGGCAAGGCCGATCTGGTGGAAGAGGTCATGCGGCTTGTCGGCGTCGACAACATCGCGCCCCAGCCCCTGCCGCCCAAGGACGGCGTCGGCCACCGTATCCTGACCGTCATGCAGAACCGCGAGCGCGCCGCGCGCCGGGCGCTTGCCTCGCGCGGCATGGCGGAGGCTGTGAGCTATTCCTTCGTGTCGCGCAAGGCGGCGGAAGCCTTCGGCGGCGGATCGGAGGCGCTTCGGCTGGTGAACCCGATCTCGGCCGATCTGTCCGACATGCGCCCGTCGCTTCTGCCAGGCCTCATCGAGGCCGCGACGCGCAATGCCGCGCGCGGGATCAATGATGCGGCCCTGTTCGAGGTGTCCTCGGTCTACCAGTCGGACGAGCCGAACGGGCAGAAGCGCGTCGCGGGCGGCGTCCGCCGGGGCACGGCGACCCTTGCCGGGGCCGGGCGCTTCTGGTCGGGCAACGCGCCGGCCGTATCCGTCTACGACGCCAAGGCCGATGCCCTCGCGGCGCTGGAAGCCGCCGGCGCGCCGGTGGCGAACGCCATTGTGGAAGCGGGCGCGAGCCCCTGGTACCATCCCGGCCGTTCGGGCCGCATCAAGCTCGGGCCCAAAGTGGTGCTGGCCGAGTTCGGCGAATTCCATCCGAGCGTCCTGAAGAAGCTCGACGCGACGGGCGCCTTCTGCGGCTTCGAAGTGTTCCTCACTGAGATCCCCGAGCCTAAGCGCAAAGCGACGCGCACCAAGCCGGTGCTGACGCTGTCGCCCTTCCAGCCGGTGCGGCGCGACTTCGCCTTCGTGGTGGAAGAAGGAGTCGATGCCCTGAAGGTGCTGCGCGCGGTGGAAGGCGCGGACAAGAAGGTCGTGGCGGAAGCGCGCGTCTTCGACGTTTTCCGAGGCGAGGCGATCGGCGCGGGCCGGAAATCCGTGGCGATCGAGGCGACCCTTCGCCCGAGCGAAGCGACCTTCAGCGAGGAAGAGCTGGAGATCGTCACGGGCCGCATCGTCGCCGCCGTGTCCAAGGCCACGGGTGGCACGCTTCGAAGCTGATCGCGGCGCGGCTAAAAAGGGCTCGCGTCCCCGTTCGGCTCTGCCGCGCTATTCTTCCCGTCCAGCGCTTTCGGGCGTTGGAATGGGAGGAATCAATGATGACGAATATCTTCAAGCGCGCTCGCGGCGGCCTCGTGGCCGTCGCCGCCCTTCTGGCCGTATCCGGCGCGAGCCTCGCGGCCGAGGTCGACGTGATGGCGTCGGGCGGGCTGACGGCCGCCTACAAGGAACTCGTGCCCGGCTTCGAGAAGGCGAGCGGCCATAGCGTGAAGAGCGCTTACGGCGCTTCGCAGGGCGGCGCGACGGATTCCATCCCGAGCCGGCTGGATAGAGGCGAGCCGGGCGACGTCGTCATCATGGCGTCGGACGCGATGGACAAGCTGATCGCGGCCGGCAAGGTCGTGCCGGGAAGCCGTGTCGATCTGGCAAGGTCCCCCATCGGCCTGTCGGTCGCCAAGGGCACTCCCAAGCCCGATATCTCCACGACGGAAGCGCTGAAGAAGACGCTTCTCGATGCCAAGTCCATCGCCTATTCGGCAAGCGCCAGCGGCACCTATCTGTCCGAAACCCTGTTTCCGCGCCTTGGCGTTTGGGAGGCCATCGAGCCGAAAGCCAAGCGCGTGGTTTCCGAGCGTGTCGGCACGGTGGTGGCGCGGGGCGACGCCGAACTCGGCTTCCAGCAGGTTTCCGAGCTTCTGCCGATCGAGGGGCTCGATTTCGTCGGAACGTTGCCGGACGACGTGCAGAAGGTGACGATCTTTTCCGCCGGCCTCGTCCAGGGCGCGAAGGACGCTGAGGCGGGCAAGGAACTCATCACCTATCTCGCCTCGCGCGAGGCCGCACCGGCCATCGCGAAAAGCGGAATGGAGCCCATCGCAGAATAAGAGCCGTCATCAGGCGGCCCGGACGGCCACCGGTTCGCCGAGCCGTCCGAGTTCGCGGTTCACGAGGTCGCGATAAGGGCCTTCCTCCTGAAGAAGCACGTCGGGCGGGCCGTCCTGCGCGAGCCGTCCATGGCTGAGAACGAGGATACGGTCGTAGTTGCGTAAGGTCGACAGGCGATGCGCGATGGCGATCACCGTGCCCCCCGCCATCAGCCGCTCCAGAGCCTCGCGGATCGCTTCCTCCGACTGCGTGTCCAGCGCCGAGGTCGCTTCGTCCAGCACCAGGATCGGCGCGTCCTTCAAAAAGGCGCGGGCTATGGCGATGCGCTGGCGCTGGCCGCCCGAAAGCTTGGTGCCCCGGTCGCCGACCAGGGTCTGGAGCCCCTCGGGAAGCCCGTCCACGAAATCCTCGCAACGGGCGGCTGCGAGGGCGAAGCGGATTTCGTCCTCCGTGGCGTCGGGCCGGCCGTAGCGGATGTTCTCCATCAGCGTGCGGTTGAGAAGCGCGGTGTCCTGCGGCACGACGGTGATCGCGCGGCGCAGGCTGTCTTCCGTCGCCTTGACGATGTCGTGGCCGTCGATGGCGATATGGCCGGTTTCGAGGTCGTGGAAACGCTGGAGAAGGGCGACGAGCGTCGACTTGCCGCCGCCCGACTCCCCGACGATGCCGACGCGCTGGCCGGGCTCGATCTCCAGATTGAAGCGGTCGAACACCCGGCGTCCGTCCTTGTAGGCGAAGGAAACCTCGTCGAAGGTGACGCGCGCGCCTTCCGGTTTGAGCGCCGAGGCTTCCGGATGGTCGCGCATCTCATGTGGCGAGAGGAGCGTTTGCAGCGCCTCCGACAAGCGGGCCATATGCTGCGTGACGTCCACGAGAGCGACGGCGAGGTCGCGCGTGGCGCTGAGGATCGAGATGCCGAGCGTCGTGACGAGCACCACGTCGCCCGGCGTCGCCTGCCCCTTCTGCCAAAGCGAGATGGACCAGGCGAGAAGCGCGATCGTCATCACGACGACGATCACCGCATGGGTGAGCCGCAGCCGTTCGAGGTAAAGAAGGCTGGAGCGGCGCGCGCCCATCTCTTCCACCACCTTGGCGTCGAAGCGGCCGTGTTCGCGCACGATGCCGCCGAAGGCCTTTACCAGGGGCATGTTGCCGATGATATCGACCATCTCGCCGTCGACCGCCGCCGCGCGCGCCGCGAATTCATGGTGGAGCGGGCGGCCGGCCGCCGCCATGCGGAACATCAGCAGCATTACGAGCCCAGCGACCACCACCAGCGTCGCAGCCATGGGCACGCTGACGGCGCCAAGGAACAGGATCGCGCCGACGGTCGCCGCGATCGGCGGCAGGACGTTCCAGGACACCATGTTCTCGATCTGGAACACCGCGTTGGAAGTCGCGGTGACGCGGCTCGTCAGAACGCCGGGCAGGCGCTCCGTGAAATAGCTCGGCGCATGGCCGGTGAGGTGGCGGAAAAGATCGGAGCGCAGGTCCCCAGTGACGCCCACGAAAGCGTGGCTGGCGACCCATGTCGCGATCCGCCACAGGAAATTATCGGCGGCGATGAAGAACACGAGGAGCGCGAAGGCGACCCAGGGGCCCGCTCCCGTTCCCGCCGGTGCGGACAGGGCATCCACCAAAAACTTCACGCCATATTGGGTGCTGATCGAGAAGGCGACGGCGCTAAGGACCGCGGCGACGATCACCGCATGGGCCACGGGTCGGCGGCGCGCGTAACAAAGAAGGAAACCGACCGGCCGATCTGCGTAAAGTGAAATGTCGTTACGCGACAATGAGTTGTCCTCCGTAGCGCTGGTTCGTTCCGGAAGATGGGGAAGATGGGTGGCAACCTTGGCGAGAATGGGTGCGCTGCAAAATGACCTTCGCAACCGCACACTGCGAACACATTCTGTTGATCAGTTCGTGAGCGTTCGAACGCTTGCGCTTGAAGCGCCTACCACCCTCTCGAAAGGATGATAGCTGCGAATGAGAATCGCACAGATCGCTCCCCTCACCGAAGCCATTCCGCCGACGCTTTACGGCGGCACGGAACGGGTCGTGTCCTGGCTCACGGAGGAACTGGTCGCGCAGGACCATGAGGTCACCCTTTTCGCCAGCGGCGACTCCGTGACCTCCGCCAATCTAGAAGCGGTTTGGCCGCGCGCTCTTCGTCTGGATGGCACGGTGCGCGATGCCAACGCCCTCCACATGACGATGCTGGAACAGGTGTTTCGCCGGGCGCACGAGTTCGATCTCCTGCATTTTCATCTCGACTATTATCCGTTCTCCTTGTTTCAGCGGCAGTCGACGCCCTTCGTGACGACGCTGCACGGGCGTCTCGATCTGCCGGAGCACCAGCCGACCTTCGCGACCTTCGACGAGCCGCATGTCGTGTCGATTTCGGACGCGTAGCGACGGCCGGTGCCGGACGCCAACTGGATCGACACCGTGCATCACGGCCTGCCCGTTGATCTGCGGAACCCCGTGGAGGCCAAGCGCGATTATCTGGCCTTTATCGGCCGTATCGCGCCGGAAAAGCGGGTCGACCGCGCCATTCGCATCGCGCAGATGAGCGGCATGAAGCTGAAGATCGCAGCCAAGGTCGATGCCGCCGACCGGGACTACTACGAGGAGGAGATCAAGCCGCTTCTGGATGCGGCGCATGTTGAGTTCATCGGCGAGATCAGCGACGCGCAGAAGTCGGAGTTCCTCGGCGGGGCGGCCGGCCTTCTCGTGCCGATCGACTGGCCGGAGCCCTTCGGCCTCGTGATGATCGAGGCCATGGCCTGCGGCACGCCCGTGATCGCGTTCAACCGGGGCTCCGTGCCGGAGATCGTGGATGACGGCGTGACCGGCTTTGTGGTGGAGGACGAGACCAGCGCGGCCGCCAAGGTGCGCGACCTCGGTACACTGTCGCGCGAGAAGGTTCGCCGGAACTTCGAGGAGCGCTTCACCTCCCGAACCATGGCGCGCAACTATCTCAACGTCTACGACCGGCTGGTGAACAAGCAGAAGATGCGTCCGCATCTCGTGAGCGCCTGAAGCTTGGTCGGCGCCTGAAGCTTCGCGTCAGGCCGGGGCAAGCCCCGCGTCATGAAAAGGTCCCATGCTGGGCGCATCGGCTCTCAGCATGGGGCATTCGAGGGGTGGCTGCATGACGGCCTTGGCAAAACGCTTGGGGCGGCTTCTGGCCTTGGCCGGGCTCGCGGCGCTCGCCGCCGGGCCGGCAGGGGCGCAGGAAGCGCCCGCCAAGCAGCTTTTCGGCGCGGTGGACCGGCCTTCCGGCACGGCCACGCAATCCATCGGCTTTTATGCGAAGGGCTGCCTTTCGGGCGGCATCGGCCTTCCGCTCGAAGGACCGAACTGGCAGGTCGTCAATCCCGGCCGCAATCGCCGCTGGGGCCATCCGGTGATGATCGATTTCCTGGAGCGCTTCTCCAAGACGGCGGCTTCGGAAGGCTGGACCGGGCTTCTCGTCGGCGACATCTCGCAGCCGCGCGGCGGGCCGATGGCGTCGGGCCACGCTTCGCACCAGATCGGGCTCGACGCCGACATCTGGTTCACGCCGATGCCCAAGCGCCGTCTCACCATGACTGAGCGCCAGCCGTTCCAGGGGCCGTCGCTCCTGAAGAAGGGCACCTTCACGGTGGACGAGGCGCGCTGGTCGCCGGTCTATGCCCAGATCCTCAAAGATGCGGCGGAGGACCCGAAGGTGCAGCGCATCTTCGTCAATCCCGGCATCAAGCGCAAACTCTGCCAGAGCGTGCGGGGCGACCGCGATTGGCTGAACAAGGTGCGGCCCTTCTACGGCCACGACCAGCATTTCCACATCCGCTTGTTCTGCCAGCCGGGCTCGCCGAACTGCGATGGGCAGGCGGAAACCGGCTCGGGCGATGGTTGCGGCAAGGAACTCGACTACTGGTTCAACGTGGCCTTGCGCCCGCCGCCGCCGCCGAAGCCCGGCGCCAAGCCGTGGAAGCCCAAGCCCCCGATGACGCTCGCCGCCTTGCCGAACGCCTGCCGGACGGTTCTGGCGGCTGCTTCCGCCGCGGGCAGCGCCGCGCCTGCCGTCGCCCGCGAAGAAGCGCCGCCGAGACAGGTCGCGCCGCCTCCCGCCGCGACCGCTCTCCAGCCCGAGCCCAGTGTTTCGGGTTTCCCGCGCCCGAAGGCCGGCATTCCGATGCCCGGTTCCCGGCCTTTGGATTAAGGAGCACTTTGCTTTCCTTGCAGGCCCGCTTTATAGCCGGGATGCATTTTGAGGAGGCCGGCTTGCCGGCGACGAGGCGGCTTTCATGGCGACCACTTCCGCGAGCGACCAAGCCTTCAAGTTCCCGATCCTGATCGGCGATATCGGCGGCACCAACGCGCGTTTCGCCATTCTGGTGGACGCTTTCGCCGAGCCCAAAAGCTTCCCGACGGTGCGCACCGCCGATTACCCGACGATCGAGGAAGCCATCCAGGCTGCGGTTCTCGACAAGACCTCGCTTCAGCCGAAAGCGGCGGTTCTCGCCGTTGCCGGCCCCATCGACGGTGAGGCGATCGAACTCACCAACTGTCCCTGGGTGGTGCGCCCGCGCGACATGATGAAGAGCCTCGAACTCGGCGAAATCATCGTGTTGAACGATTTCGAGGCGCAGGCTCTTGCTGTTTCCGCCCTGCCCGAAACCGGGCGGCGCAAGATCGGCGGCGGGCTGCCGCACGAGGGCGCGAGCCGCGTGGTTCTGGGACCCGGCACGGGCCTCGGCGTCGCCGGTCTGGTGCGGGCGCGGCGCATGTGGATTCCGGTGGCGGGCGAGGGCGGTCATATCGACCTCGGGCCCCGCACGGCGCGCGACTACGCCCTTTGGCCGCATCTGAAGACCATCGAGAACCGCGTTTCGGCTGAGGAGGTCCTGTCGGGTCGCGGCCTCGTCAACCTCTACGAGGCGCTCTGCAGGACGGACGGCACCGAGCCCGTTCACGGGGAAGCCGCCGCCATCACCGCCGCTGCCCTCGCCAAGAACGATGCGCTGGCGAGCGAGGCCGTCGATCTCTTCTGCACCTATCTCGGGCGCGTCGCGGGCGATCTGGCGCTCATCTTCATGGCGCGCGGCGGCGTTTATGTCGGCGGTGGCATCATCCAGCATCTGCTGCCGCTTCTCGATCCGAAGCGCTTCCGCGAGGCCTTCGAGGACAAGGCGCCCCATCGCCACCTTCTGGCGGACATGGCGGTCTTCCTGATCACCGAGCCCCTGGCGGCGCTGGCGGGCCTTGCCACCTTCGCCCGCACGCCGCGCTTCTTCGGCATCGAAACGGCCGGCCGGCGGTGGGTGGCCTGAGGGCCGCCGACAGGCGGTCTTCGGGACAACGATGGGCGTGAAGAAGAACAAGCGCACCCTTTCCCTCGCCGACCGGGGGGAGCGCGGGCTGGTGCTCCGCCTCCTGAAGCGCGTCGTGGCGGAAAACGGGCGCGAATATTTAAGCCAATACGCGATCGCCATCGCCTGCCTCGTCGCGGTCTCGGCCACCACGGCCTTTCTCGCCTGGGTGATGCGGGACGTCATCGACGGTATCTTCGTATCGCAGGACCGCACGCTTCTGGTGACGCTGCCGCTCGCGGTATTCATCACCTTCTTCATTCGCGGTCTCGCCAGCTATTGGCAGGGCGTGATCCTGTCGAAGATCGGCAACAACATCGTGGCGCGCTACCAGCGCCGGCTGTTTCGCCATCTGACCGAGTTGTCCGTCGACTTCTTTTCCGAGAACCGCTCGGCGCATCTGGCCGCGCGCATCAACCAGAACGTGTCGGGCATCCGCGACACGTTGAACCTCACCGTCACTTCCATTGCGCGCGATTTCCTGTCGCTCGTCTTTCTTGTGGGCGTGATGATCTGGCAGGACCCGCTTTTGTCGGGCATCGCGCTGCTCGCCGGCCCGCCGGTCGCGATCATGATTTCGAGTCTGGCCCGCAAGCTGCGCGTCGCCACGCGCCAGTCCATCGACCTCAACGCGCGCGTTCTGGCTTCCATGCAGGAAGCGGCGCAGGGCATCACGGTGGTGAAGGCCTTCACCATGGAGGAGGTGCTGCGCCGGCGGATCGAGGAACTGATTCTCGCGGCCGAGCAGCGCTCCAACCGCATCGCGCGCATCACCGAGCGCTCCGGCCCGGTGACGGAAACCGTCGCCGGCCTCGCGATCGCCGCCGTCATCGGCTATTCGGGCTATCGCGCCATCGCCTACGGTTATTCGCCGGGATCGATGTTCGCCTTCATCACCGCGCTGCTTCTCGCCTACGACCCGGCCCGCCGCCTCGCTAAGCTTCAGGTGCAGTTGGAGCGCGCGCTCGTCAACGCGCAGATGATCTACGAGGTGCTGGACCTCGAACCCCGCCAGTCCGATCCGCCCGGCGCGCCGGACCTCGCGATCGCGGAGGGCGAGATCGCCTTCGACGCCGTGACGTTCGGCTATCATCCGGGCGAGCCGGTGCTGAAATCCTTAAGCTTCACGGCCCCCGCCGGCCAGACGACTGCGCTTATCGGCGCGTCCGGCGGCGGCAAGTCCACCGTGATCGCCCTGATCCAGCGCCTCTACGACGTCGGTGGCGGGCGCATCCTGGTGGACGGGCAGGACATCCGCGAGGTGACCAAGGCCTCGCTTCGCCGCCAGATCGCCTATGTTTCGCAGCAGCCCTACATGTTCGAGGGCACGATCCGCGACAACATCCGCTTCGGGCGGCCCGACGCCACGGACGCCGAGGTGGAAGAAGCGGCGCGCATGGCGCAGGCGCTGGAATTCATCGAGCTTCAGCCGCAGGGCTTCGACACGCCGCTCGGCGAGCATGGCATGACCTTGTCCGGCGGCCAGCGCCAGCGCCTGTCGATCGCGAGAGCCCTCGTGCGCGACGCGCCGATCCTCCTTCTGGACGAAGCGACCTCGGCGCTCGACACGCGCTCCGAGATCCTCGTTCAGGAAGCGCTCGATCAGGCGATGAAGAACCGCACCGTGATCGTCGTCGCCCACCGCCTGTCCACCATCGTCAATGCCGACCAGATCCTCGTGGTGGACGGCGGCGAGATCGTGGAGCGCGGCACGCATGGCGAGTTGATGGGCCAAACGGAAAGCGTTTATTCGCGCTTCCACAACCTTCAGTCCCGCCCGGCGGGAGCTGCCGCCTTGGCGCTCGCCGCCGGTATCGTGAAATAGGGAGCGATCCATGCGCCTCGTCGTCGTCGGAGCCGCCGGCCGCATGGGCCGCACCCTCGTCCGGCTCATTGCCGAGCATCCGGGTCTCCAGCTTCATGCCGCGCTCGACCGGGCAGGGGCGGATGCCATCGGCCGCGATGCCGGCGATTTGGCAAACGTCGGTCCGCTCGGCGTCGCGCTCACCGCCGACCCGGAAGAAGCGCTGGATGGCGCGGAAGGGCTGATCGACTTCTCGACCCCGGAAACGAGCCGCCGCCTTGCAGACCTCGCCGCCGCGCGAGGCCTCGTCCACGTGATCGGCACGACGGGCTTTTCGGCTGAGGACGAGACGGCGATCGCATCAGCAGCGGAAAAGGGCGCGCGGATCGTGAAGTCCGGCAATATGAGCCTCGGCGTCAATCTCTTGGCGCTTCTGGTGGAGCAGGCCGCCCGCGCCCTGCCGGCGCATGCCTTCGACATCGAGATCCTCGAAATGCACCATCGCCACAAGGTGGACGCGCCTTCCGGCACCGCCCTCCTTCTCGGGCACGCCGCCGCCGATGGTCGGGGCGTCGGCTTGGGACAGGCCTCGGTGCGCGTGCGCGACGGCCATACGGGGCCGCGTCCCGAAGGCGCGATCGGTTTTGCGACGCTGCGCGGCGGTTCGGTGGTGGGCGACCATCAGGTGATCCTGGCAGGCGAAGGCGAGCGCATCGAACTCAGCCACCGCGCCGAGGACCGTTCGGTCTTCGCCCGGGGCGCGCTGACGGCCGCCCTTTGGGCGAAGAACCAGCCCCCGAAGCTTTATTCCATGCGCGACGTCCTCGGGCTTTGAGCCATCTGGCCTCTGGCACCGCAGGCCGCTAGAACGGGCGCCGGATCGTTTCCACGCCCATACCGGGAGGTTTGTTGCATGACCCGTACCCTCGTCCTCGTCCGCCACGGACAAAGCGACTGGAACCTGAAGAACCTCTTCACCGGCTGGAAGGACCCGGACCTTTCGGACAAGGGCGTCGATGAAGCGACGCTCGCCGGCAAGCGGCTCAAGGAATACGGCCTCCATTTCGGCTCAGCCTTCACCAGCGAGTTGTCGCGCGCGCAGCGGACCTTGCGCATCATCCTCGACGAACTCGGCCAGCCGCAGGTGCCGACCACCCGCAACATCGCCTTGAACGAGCGCGATTACGGCGACCTCACCGGCCTCAACAAGGACGACGCCCGCGCCAAGTGGGGCGAGGATCAGGTGCATGTCTGGCGCCGCTCCTACGACATCGCACCCCCCGGCGGCGAGAGCTTGCGGGATACGGGCGCGCGCGTTTGGCCTTATTACATCCACCACATCCAGCCCAAGGTCCTGTCGGGCGACAACGTCATCATCGCCGCGCACGGCAACTCGCTCCGCGCCCTGATCATGGCCCTCGACGGCCTGTCGCCGGAAGAGATCGTCGCCCAGGAACTCGCGACCGGCGTGCCGATCATCTACCGCCTCAACGGCGACTCCACCGTGGCGGAAAAGGAAGTCCTGTCGGGCTGAGACTTCACGCCCTGGCGGCGGCGCCGGCACATTCTGCCGGCGCGGTTTGCCGGTCGTGTCGTGGTGATTCGGCGGGTGCGACGAGGCGGAAGATTTCTTCCTATGCCGGCTGACGAGATCGCGGACGCGTGCTTCCACGCTTTGTGCATGATCGCCCGGAAACCGGAGGTGTCGTGCCCGACGATCAAGCATCCGCATGGCCGCAGGGCAATGGCGAAATGGCCGCCCGCATTCGCGCGCACGACTGGGCCACGACACCGCTCGGGCCGATCGAGATTTGGCCGCAGAGCCTGAAAGCCACCATCGACCTGATGCTGGCTTGCGGGCATGCGATGCAGATCGCCTGGGGGTCCGAGCGAACCGTCCTTTACAACGACGCCTATGCTCCGATGCTGGTGGACCGGCATCCGGACGCGCTCGGGATGTCCTTCCGCGACGTTTGGTTCGACGTCTGGGATGAGATCGAACCGTTGGTGGACCGCGTCTTCGCCGGTGAAACGGTGCGCTTTGAGGCCATGCCACTTTTGATGACGCGGCGCGGCTACCCGGAAGACACGTGGTGGACCTTTTCTTATTCTTCGGTGCAGGGCGAGGCGGGAGAGATCGCGGGCCTTCTCAATGTCCCCGTCGATGCAACGGCAAGGGTCCGAGGCGAACAAGCTGAGGCCGCCTTGCGCGAAAGCGAGGCGCGGCACCGCCTCTTGATCGGAAGTTGGGCGCAGGCGGTGTGGGAAAGCGATCCCCACGGCGTCGTCAGCGCGGACAGCCCGAGTTGGCGTGCCTATACCGGCCAAAGCCTGGAAGAATGGCGTGGTTACGGATGGCTGAACGCGATCCATCCCGACGATCGCGCCCATGCCGAGCAACACTGGCGGGAAGCGATCGCGGCCCGAAAGTTTGTCGATGCCGAGTTTCGCCTCCGCGCCCCCGATGGCGGATGGCGCTGGACCAATGTCCGCGCCGCTCCCGTGCTCGATGCGGCAGGCAATATCGAGAAATGGGCCGGGATGAACATCGACATCCACGCCCGCAGAGTGACCGAAGCCAAGCTCAGGGCGAGCGAGGAGACGTATCGCACCGAGCTCGAACGGCGCGTCGAGGAGGCGACGGCCGATTTGAAGGCCAGCCGTGACCTTCTCCAGGCAACCCTGGATGCTTCCACAGACATGATCCAGGTGTTCGAGGCGATTCGGGACGAGGCGGGCGAGATCGCCGATTTTCGCTGGGTGCTGAACAATCACACCTCGGAAAGCCGGTACGGAGAAGTGCGCGGCGAAAGCCTGTTGACCCGAAACCCCGGCGTCGTCGTTGAGGGCATCTTCGACGCCTTCAAGAAGGTGACGGAAACCGGCGTGCCCGAGCAGGCCGAACGCCACTATGCCCATGAGCAATTCGACGGATGGTTCTACCAGTCGGTCATCAAGCTGAACGACGGCGTGGCCACCACGACAAAGGACATCACCGACTGGAAAGCCGCGCAGGTGGAGGTGCTTCGCCTTCGGGACGAGGCGGCGGAACGGACGCTCACCGCGAGCCGGGAACGCCTTCGCGGGTTCGGCGACGCCTCGACGGACGTCTTATGGATTCGCGATGCCGATACGCTCGGCTGGACATATCTGACGCCGGCTTTCGAGACGATCTACGGTCTGCCGCGCGAAGAAGCGCTCATCGGCAACGACTTCAGCAACTGGGTCGATCTCATCGTCGCGGAGGATCGCGAGAACGCGGTCGCGCTGGTCCAGCGGGTGCTTCGAGGTGAGAGCGTCGCCTTCGAGTACCGCATCCGCAGACCGAGCGACGGCGCGATCCGCTGGCTGCGCGACACGGATTTCCCGATCCGCGATGCCGAAGGGCGGATCACCGCGATCGGCGGCGTCGGCCGAGATGTGACGCGCGAAAAGGAAGCAAACCGGATCATCCGCGAAAGCCGCCAGCAGTTGGAAACGCTGGTCGAGGGCATGGCGCAACTCGTGTGGCGCAGCGTGGATTGCGGTCATTGGACATGGTCCAGCACGCAATGGAGCGCGTTCACGGGCTTGTCGCGCGAAGCCAGCAACGGTCGGGGCTGGTTGAACGCGCTGCATCCGGGTGATCGCGAGCACGCGATGGACGCATGGCGGCAAGCCGAGCGGGGGCAAGATCGCCTGGATGTCGAATATCGTGTCCGGCACGCCGAGACAGATGCCTATCGCTGGTTTCAAACCCGTGCGCTTCCGGTGCGGGAAGACGGCAATGGCCGAATCGTGGAATGGCTCGGCACGTCCACCGATATCGACGACCTTCGGCAGATGCAGGAAGCCCAGGGCATCATGGTTGCCGAGCTTCAGCACCGCACGCGCAATCTCATCGCCGTGGTCAGTTCCATCGCGCGTCAGACCATGGCCGAGACCGGGCCGACCGAAGCCTTCCGGGCGGCTTTCGCCGATCGCATGGAAGCGCTGTCGCGCGTGCAGGGGCTCCTGTCGCAGGCCGGCGACGAACGCGTCACCGTCCGCAAAATTCTGGACACCGAATTTGCGGCGCACGGCGCCGACCGTTTGAGCGGAAAGGTCTGGCTCGATGGCCCCGAGGTGCCCTTGCGCAAATCCATCGTTCAGACCTTGGCGCTGGCCTTGCACGAACTCGTCACCAATGCCTGCAAATACGGGGCGCTGGCGGGGGAAGGGGGCAACCTTCTCGTCCATTGGACGACGAGCCGGGCCGAGAACGAGGAACGGCGGCTGTTTCTGGAATGGATCGAGAGCGGTATCGCGATCGAGATGGAGGGCGGGGAAGCGGTGACGCAGGGTGGCGGCTATGGCCGCAGGCTCATCGAGAAGTCGCTGCCCTACACGTTGCGGGCCCGGACGACCTACGACCTTCGGCCCGACGGCCTGCGCTGCACGATCGACCTCCCACTCACCAAGCCCATCCTGAAGGACCCGCGTTCGTGACCGGAGGGGCGGGCAGCGGTGGCCAGCGTATCCCGCTCCTGGTGGAAACCTATGCCGTCCCCGCGGAGGATCGCTTCCAGATCATCGATCAACGTGCGGCGGGCGAGATCATCCACAGCTCCAGCTAACTCGGCGTCGCGCGCACGGACGGCATCGTCATCGTGCATGTCACCGCCAGCAACTGGCGCGACACCGCCCAGAAGCAGGCTTTTTACCGGGCGGTCGTCGACAAGCTGGCCGCCAGCCCCGGCGGTCGCCGCGAGGACGTGCAGATCATCATCAGCCCCAACGAGAAACCGGGCTGGTCGTTCGGAAACGGCATCGCGCCCTATGTGACAACGCCCGCGGACATCTGACCGCCGGCGGAACGGTCGCAACATTCGGCCATCGCAGTATCCCGAACATCGGTCGCCGTTATCGGGCCCATGAGGCGCGTCGCAACCGCGCCGGCCCACCGGACCACGCCGTGCCCGAGGGCGATGATCTGGCGGATGCTTCCTACCCGACGGACACCTTGCCTTCCGCGATCAAGGCCTGGACGCTTTCGTGGACGGCCTCGAGGCTCGTGTAGCGAGGTTCGTAGCCAAGGCACCGACGGCTTTTCTCGATGGAGTGGCACGAACTGCGGATCACATGGCCGCGGGTGCTCTCGGCCCAGTCCCCGAGATCGGCGATCCACTCCTCGAACGGCCTGTAGGAGATGCGAGGCTCCTTTCCGAACCAACGGTAGACGGCCTCCGCGTAACCGCGCAGCGTCAGGGCCTGACCGGACACCGTGTTGAAGACTTCGCCGATCGAAGCCGCCCGGTTCTGGATCGCGCAGACGATCCACTGCGCGATGTCGTCGGCATGGACATGGTGGACCATCTCCAGCC
Organism: Aureimonas psammosilenae; assembly: GCF_009176975.1. Lineage (GTDB taxonomy): Bacteria > Pseudomonadota > Alphaproteobacteria > Rhizobiales > Rhizobiaceae > Plantimonas > Plantimonas psammosilenae. The sequence continues at coordinate 36,683 of NZ_WEZG01000006.1, read as the reverse complement.
CGAGGTTCGGCAGGACCAGTTCCTCCCCTCGGGCGATCGAGGAGAACGTTTCCGGGTTGTTGTTGCCCTGGGGCGTGATCGGGTCCCAGCCTTCCCCGACGATATGTCCTGGCCTGAAGCAGGTTGCGGGAAAGCCCGACAACCGCGCTTCCCGCATGAGCCATGCCTCGCTTTCGGCCTTTCCGCGTCCGTATTCGTCGATGGGGTTCGTCGCGTCCGCTTCCGTGGAGGGGATCGCGGCAAGGCGCCCGTAGACCCAGATCGAGCTGCAGAAAAGGTAATGCCCGACCTTTCCGCGCAGCGCCTCGACGACCTGCCGCGTGCTCGCCAAATCGAAGGCGATCATGTCCACCACGATATCGGGCCGCAATGCCGCGATCTTCTCTCCGAATTGCCCGGTTTTCTCCTCCGCCTGACGGTCGAGCGTGACGTTCTGGATCTCGTTCCAGGCGTAATGCGGGCGGTAGGGCTTGGCCGTGCCACGGCTGACATTCACGACCTCATGGCCGAGTTCCACGAGCCGGGGCACGAGATAGCTCCCCACATGGCCGCTTCCGCCGATCACCACGATGCGCGCCATGATGCCCTCCCATTCGTTGCTGCCGTCATCTGCACGGATCTATCCGGTGCCTCGTGCGCGGCAAGCCATCCTGGCGCGCCCGATCAGCAGTTCCCGGAGGCTCGGCGCGACGGCCGGGACGATGTGGTCGCCCGTCGCCCCCGCCAGGGCGACGAGAAGCATGGGCCGCCGCCCGAATCTGTCGCTCACCGCGCCGAGCACCGGAGCGCAAACGAACCGCATCATCGCATAAAGGGCCGTCACGACGCCGACATCGCCGCCACTCCCGCTCACCTCGTGCGGTGACCCATTCTGACAGCATTCCTTCAAGGTCTATCGTTGCGTCAACCGTAAGAAGTGAGCGTGCCGTCCTGAATCGGATGACAAAATCTCATGTTTCCCCGCCGCTTTTCATGCATCCCCGTGAGAAAGCAATGTTATCCATACGGAAGGGACAGGAAGTAATTTTCGAAGTAACGATTCGATCTGTGTTTTGGCGGAGGATAGGATATGAAGCTTTTATTGGCGTTTGGCCTCGCTTTCGGAATTGCCGGTTCGGCATCGGCCGCGGAAAGCACGTTCCAGAACAGTTGCAGCGATATCAAGTTGGCTGCGGACGGGATGACGATCACTGCGCAGTGCAAGAAAAACGACGGTACCCCAGTTCCTGCTTCCTATGCTCTTCAGGGCGTCCATAACGTCGACGGCAAGTTGTCCATGGGCGAGGGAGCGTCCACGTATCAGCAGACCTGCGACACGGTGCGGCTGCAGCACAACGCGAAGATGGCGCGTTTGACGGCGATCTGTAAAACCAAGAACGGCCGGCCTTCGAACACGCAACTGCCGCTTACCGACATCAACAACATCGACGGGGTGCTGAAGCAGGGGACTTGATCGTCGCGGATGGCTCGTTGCCGAGATGACGGCCCCGGTTGAGCCGGGGCCGTTTGCGTATCCCGTATTCCGCTGCCGTCAGCGACCACGAACAGGTCGAGCGCCGGACCGGCTTGTCTTCAAGCACCGTCATCTCTTGCGCCTTCGAAGACGGCGCGCCACACGGCAGAGCAAGGAATGAAACCGACGAGACCGTTCTTGCCGACACTATGGCTTGCGTCGATTGCGGTCGTCCATCTTTCGACAACCGCCGGTGCGGAACAACCTTCCTCCGCCGAGCATCGCCGTTGTATCGCCGAAAGTGGCGGCGTCACCGTGCAGATGCTCGACTGCCTCGGGGCCGAACTCGAGCGGAAAGAGGCGGAACTGAACGATCTCTGGGCGAAGATGCCCGCTGCCATCGGCTCGGATGCGATGACATCGGTTCGCAAGGCACAACGGGCCTGGATCGTTTTTCGAGACGCGCAGTGCGAAGCGGCCTCGGCACTGACCGGCGATGGATCGCTGTCTGCGATTGCCTATTCGAGCTGCGTTCTGGAGATGACGGAGGATCGCGTGTCGGAACTTCGCCGGATGCTGGAACCGGCGGGCGAGGCGTCGAACTAAGCCGTCGCGCCGCGATCTCGCTTGCCACAGGCCGCCGGACCAGAGTGGAGCGGAGGAAGCGACTGAAAACCCCTCAGACTTCGTTGGAACGGCTGGCGAGCGCGCCTTGAAGCCAGGCGACGAAGCTGTTGATGTCCGGTTCCTTGCGGCGTTCGTACTTGAACTGGATTTGATAGATCTGGCCGGTCGGGAGCGGTTTTCCGAGAAGCCGACGCAGCTTGCCGCATCGAATGTATGGATCAGCCAGAAAGTCCGGGATCAAGGACGCGCCCATTCCGGCAAGCACCATCTCCAGGCTGAAGATGTAGTGAGAGCAACAAAGCAGCGGGACGGCCGGAAGCGGAGTTTCGTTGAGAACGCAGAACGCCTCCCAGTCGCGTCCGGCAAGAGAGGCTTCCACTTCCGACGTGATCAACGTGCTCGGGACGACTTCCCCGGCGTCGGTCGTCGCTCGGATCACCGGAACCAGCTTTTCCGGGAAAAGGCGGATGGCACGGTAGCCGCGCTCGATCGGTTCCGAGGTGACGAAAATGTCCGCTATGCGCCCAGATATTTCGTGCGGGTCGTAAAGCATCGTCAACCGCAGATCGACTTCTGGATGCTTCTCGTGGAACGAGGGCATCAGCGGGATCAGCCAGCCGATGGCGAAGGACGAGTAGACGCCGACGCGCAGCATCGGTCGATTGGCGCCGCTCACCAGTGCTGTCGAATGTTCGAGCATGTCGAACGCGCTGCCGAGAGAAGCCGCGAGCCGCTCGCCGGCCACCGTTAGCCCGAAGTCGCGGCCATGCCGCTCGACCAGTTTCTCGCCCAAATGGTCCTGAAGACGGCGCAACTGATGGCTGACCGCGCTTTGGCTGATCCCCAATTCCTCGGCTGTCGGCGTCACGGAAAGGTGTCGGACGAACGCGTCGAAGACCTGCAACCCGCGAAGATGAATGTTCCTTCGTTGTTTTCGGGGAGCGCTCAAATCGCTGGCAGCGGGCTCATAGAGAAAAGGGCTGGCTTTCCATGGAGGAGGCCCTTGCGAGCCGATGTCGTCAAGGTGTCCTCATGTAAAGACTCGGCATTTCGTCCGCCGATGAAGAGATTTTGATCTCCAGATCGTCGTTGACGTTGGGTGCGCCGATCAGCGCTAATCGCTGCGGGCTTCTTGCCCGTCGTCGGCGTCGGTCACCAAACCCGGCGATCCCCATTCCGTCCTTCCCGAAGTCTCTGCCATGGCGACGCGCGCTTCCAAACCGGAGGAAGCGGAGCGGTCGAAAAAACTGCGCAGCGTGCCCGCTTCGCGACCCGGTGCGATCGCCAGATTATCCGCCTGCACGGCTGCGCTCTCCTGCGGCATCGAAGGCGTGGAAAGCCTGAAGGCCGATCGATCCTTGAAGGAGCGTCTCGTCGCGACCAGCCTGGAGGCCGATCAGCGCCTGAAGGAGGCTCATAGCCGTCAGGACGCCGAGCGCGAGCGACCAGTTGCCGGCGAGATCGTCCAGCAGGCCGAACGCGATGGGGCCGAAGGCCGCCAGTCGACTGCACCATCATCGACAGCGACGCGGCCTGATGGTGATCGGCCGCGCGCAGGCTGATGAAGGCGAGCGCCAAAGGCAGCGAAGCGCCGCTGCCGATACCGAGAACGATCATCCAGAGATGGGCGAAATCCGGCAGCAGAAGGAGACCGGCCCCGGCGGGGGAAGCGCCCAGATCGCCAAGGCCGTCTGCACGGCCTTGCCCGAAAGAACAAAGGCCGTGCAAGGCGGATCTGAGGAACGCTTCAAACGACCCAAGTCTGCCGAACCGTAGATGACGGAGACCGCGCCGGCGTCGGAGCGGCCGGGGTCGCTGCCATAAACGCCGAGGATGAGGTCGGCATAACCATCCTCGTGACGTCGCCTGCCGCCGAGCCGACACTGCCCGCCCGGCGAAAACGGAGCGCCATCCGTTCGTCGCGCTTGAAGTTCGTTTCCGCGTGGATCGCTCCCGGCCGGAACAACCGGGCCACTGCATTGCCGTGTCCCAACGCCATGCGCTAGCACGTATCCGACGCCCGACGAGGTCGAACGGATGCAGCGCTTCCCATGAGTTTCACCTTGCGCCAGCTCCGCTACTTCATCGCCGTCGCCGAAGGGGGAACGGTGTCCGGCGCGGCGCAGGGCCTTTCCGTGTCCCAGTCGGGCGTGACGGAAGCGATCAAGGATCTGGAATACGATCTCGGCGTCCAGCTTTTCGAGCGGCACCGGCGCGGGCTCGTCCTCACCTACAAGGGCCAGCAGTTCTACCGCCATGCCTTGAAGGTGCTGGATGCCGTCTCGGACGCGCGCCAGAGCTTCGCCGAGGAAGCGCGGGCGCAGCCGGGCTCGCTAAATTTCGGCGTCACCTCGCTCGTCGCCGGTTATGTCCTGTCCGACATCCTGGCGCGCTACCGCCGGGCCTTTCCGCATGTCGAAACGCGCGCCATCGAGGACAACGGCGATTATCTCGAGCATCTCCTCGTCGGGGGCGAGCTGGACGTCGCGGTGATGGTGATCTCGAACCTGCGCAACCGCGTCGCCCTCCAGGCCCAGGTCTTCGAGCGCTCGCGCTATCGCTTGTGGATGCCGAGCGGCCACCCCTTGGCCGAAGCGGAGATCGTCGATGTCGCCCGGATCGGGCGCGAGCCGCTGATCATGCTGACCGTCGACGAGATCGAGGAGAATACGGGCCGCCTCCTGTCGGCGCTCGGCGCCAAGCCCAATGTCGCCTTCCGCACCCGCTCGGTGGAAGCGGTGCGCTCGCTGGTCGCGACGGGGGCGGGGCTCGCTCTCCTGCCCGACCTCGTCTACCGGCGCTGGTCGCTGGAAGGCGACCGGATCGAAAGCCGCGCGGTGTCGGGCGACCTGCCGATGGTCGAGGTCGGCATCGTCTGGCGGCGCGGCTCGCAGCTCGGCCGGGCGGCGAAGGATTTCGTGGCGGTGGCGGGTGCGAACGAGGCCCGCGCGCGCGGCGGCTGAGCTATCGGTTTTTCCGAATTCATCTATCGGACGAATGCGTTTGCGCGATATCGGACTGCGGATAATCTCCTGGCCGATCGAACACCGGCAAACGGAGAGCCAGCATGAAGCAGACGCTGAAGACCTGCACGGCCCTCGGCCTTTCCGTCGTCCTGTCGGGCCATGCCCTCGCCCAGAGCGCCATGACGAGCGTCGGCGAAGGGGAGGGCCAGGTGAACATCGTCGCCTGGCCGGGCTATGTCGAGCGCGGCGAAACGGACAAGGGCTACGACTGGGTGACGGGCTTCGAGAAGGAAACCGGCTGCAAGGTCAACGTGAAGACCGCCGCCACCTCCGACGAAATGGTGACCCTGATGAATGGTGGCGGCTTCGACCTCGTCACCGCCTCCGGCGACGCCTCGCTTCGCCTCATCGCCGGCAAAAAGGTCCAGCCGATCAACACCGATCTCGTGCCGAGCTGGGGCAAGGTCGATCCGCGCCTCCAGAACGGGCCGTGGTTCACGGTCAGCGGCCAGCACTACGGCACGCCCTATCAATGGGGGCCGAACGTCCTTCTTTATTCCACGGAGGTCTTCAAGGAAGCGCCGAGAAGCTGGTCGGTGATCCTGGAGCCGCAGGACCTGCCGGATGGCAAGCCGAACAAGGGCCGCGTCCAGGCCTATGACGGGCCGATCTACGTGGCGGATGCCGCGAACTACCTGATGCACAAGAAGCCTGAACTCGGCATCAAGGACCCCTTCGAACTGAACGAGGAGCAGTATGCCGCCGTTCTGGAACTCCTGAAGGGGCAGCGCCAGCTCGTCGGCCGTTATTGGCACGACGCCGCCGTGCAGGTGGACGACTTCAAGACCGAAGGTGTCGTCGCTTCCTCCTCCTGGCCGTTCCAGGTCAACACGCTGAAAGCCGACAAGCGCCCCGTCGCTTCCACCGTGCCGGAAGAAGGCGCGACGGGCTGGGCCGATACGACCATGCTGGCGGCCGATGTCCAGCATCCCAACTGCGCCTACAAGTGGATGGAGCATTCGCTCTCGCCGAAGGTGCAAGGCGATGTCGCGGCCTGGTTCGGCTCGGTGCCGGCGGTGCCGGAGGCCTGCAAGGCGAGCGAGCTTTTGGGCGCGGAAGGCTGCGACACCAACGGCTTCGACAATTTCGAGAAGATCCGCTTCTGGCGGACACCGACGGCCAAGTGCTCGGACGGCAGCGCCTGCGTGCCCTATTCGCGCTGGGTCTCCGACTACATCGCCGTGATGGGCGGGTAGGGCGCCCGCGCGCGCCCTCGACCTCAATCGCCTGAAAGCATCGCCGTGACGACCTCGCCCATCGCCGTTTCCTTGTCCAAGGTCAGCCGCGTCTTCGGAGCGGTGACGGCGCTGGGCGAAGTGGATCTCGACATCCGCGCGGGCGAGTTCTTCGCTATGCTCGGGCCCTCCGGGTCCGGCAAGACCACCTGCCTCCGGCTCGTGGCGGGCTTCGAGCAGCCCTCGACCGGCCGGATCGCGATCTTCGGCGAGGACGTGACGGGCGTGCCGCCCTATCGCCGGCAGGTCAACACGGTGTTTCAGGACTACGCCCTGTTCCCGCATCTCGATGTCGCCGCCAACGTCGCTTATCCCTTGATGATCGGCAAGGTCGGGAAGGCCGAGCGCCTGAGCGCGGCGGAAGCGGCGCTGGAAAAGGTGCGTCTTGGCGGCTACGGCCGCCGCCGGCCGGGTGAGCTTTCGGGCGGCCAGCGCCAGCGCGTGGCGCTCGCGAGAGCCATCGTGGCAAGGCCGAAGGTGCTGCTTCTCGACGAACCGCTCGGCGCGCTCGATCTGAAGCTGCGCGAAAACATGCAGGAGGAGTTGAGGGAACTCCAGCGCTCGCTCGGGATCACCTTCGTCTTCGTCACCCACGACCAGGGCGAGGCCTTGTCCATGGCGGACCGCGTCGCCGTCTTCTCACAAGGCCGGATCGAGCAGATCGGCACGCCGGAAGAGATCTACGCGCGCCCGAAGAACCGCTTCGTCGCCGATTTCGTCGGCTCCTCCAACATCCTGCCCCCCGATCTCGTGGGCGAACTCACCGGCGAGCGGCGCTGGGCGAGCCTTCGCCCCGAAGCCATCTGTCTCGTTTCGCCGGAAGGCGCCGATCCCCGGCTCGTCGGGCGTCTCCTCACGAAAAGCTATCTCGGCGCGTCGGTGCGCCTTCGGCTCGATCTCGGCGGTCTTCATCTCCACGCCGTGCGCCCCGCCGGTGAGACGCTGCCGGCGACCGAAAACGTTGCTCTCGCCTTCGACCGGCGAGCGCTGCACCTGATGGAGCGCGAAGCGTGAGCGCGCTCGCCCTCGATCCGCCGCGCCGGGGGCCGGTGGGCTCGCTGGCGGACGCTTTATGGCGGCGTCCGGCGCTTCTCGCCCTGCTTCTCCTGGCGCTGCCGGTCCTCTGGCTGGTGGTGGTTTATCTCGGCTCGCTTGCGGCGCTTCTCGTCCAGAGCTTCTATTCGCTGGACGATTTTTCCGGCCTCGTGGTGGAGGAATGGACGCTCGCCACCTACAGCCAGCTCCTCAGCCCCGCCAACCTCGCGATCATCCAGCGCACGGTCCTGATGGCGGCGGCGGTGACAGCGGCGAGCGTCGTCGTGGCCTTTCCGGTCGCCTACATGGCCGCGCGCTATGCGAGGGGCTGGAACAAGGCCGCCTTTTATCTGGCGGTGATGCTGCCCCTTTGGTCTAGCTATCTCGTCAAGGTCTATGCCTGGAAGCTGATCCTCGCCAAGGAAGGCATCCTCACTTGGGCTTTCGCCAAGCTCGGCCTGACGCCGGTGTTGGAGGCCATCCTGGCGCTGCCGGGCATCGGCGGCAATTCCTTGTCGGTCAGCTATATCGGCACCTTCCTTGTCTTCCTGTACCTTTGGCTTCCCTACATGATCCTGCCGATGCAGGCGGCCCTGGAGCGCGTGCCGGCGAACCTTCTCGACGCCTCCGCCGATCTCGGCGCGGCCCCACGGCAGACCTTCGCCCATGTGATCCTGCCGCTCGCCTTGCCGGGCGTCGTGGCGGGCTCGATCTTCACCTTTTCCTTGACGCTCGGCGACTACATCGTGCCGCAGATCGTCGGCTCCTCGCGGCTTTTCATCGGGCAGGCCGTCTACACCCAGCAAGGGACGGCGGGAAACATCCCACTGGCTGCGGCCTTCACGATGGTGCCGATCGTCATCATGGGCTTCTACCTTTGGGGCGCCAAAAGGGCCGGAGCCTTCGATGCGCTCTGACACCGCCCCCTGGTCCCTCAAGATCGCCGCTGGCGCCGGGCTCCTTTTCCTGATCGGACCGCTTCTCCTGATCTTCGTTTATGCCTTCACGACAGAGGAGCGCTCGTTCGTCTGGCCGCCGCCCGGCCTGACGCTGCGCTGGTTCGCTGTCACCTGGGAGCGCCCGGACGTCTGGGCGGCGCTTGTCCTGTCGGTAAAGGTCGCGAGCGTCTCGACGCTTCTTGCCCTCGTTCTCGGCACGCTTTGCGCGGCGGCCGTCTCGCGCACGCGCTTCTTCGGGCGCGAGGCCGTCTCGCTTCTCGTGATCCTGCCCATCGCGCTGCCGGGCATCGTCACCGGCATCGCGCTGCGCTCGGCTTTCGGCATGGCGGAAATCCCCTTTTCCTTCTGGACCATCGTCCTCGGCCACGCGACCTTCTGCATCGTCGTCGTCTACAACAACGCCGTGGCGCGCTTCCGCCGCCTGTCCGGCGCGCTGATCGAGGCCTCGATGGATCTCGGCGCCAACGGCTTCCAGACCTTTCGCCACGTGATCCTGCCCAATATCGGCTCGGCGCTTCTGGCCGGCGGCATGCTCGCCTTCGCCCTGTCCTTCGACGAGGTGATCGTCACCACCTTCACCGCCGGTCAGCAACAGACCCTGCCGCTCTGGATGCTGGAAGAGCTGATCCGCCCGCGCCAACGCCCCGTCACCAACGTGGTGGCCATGGTGGTGGTGCTCGTCACCTTCCTGCCGATCCTCGGTGCCTTCCTTCTCACCCGCGACGGCGACACCACCGCCGGCGCCGGCAAATAAGCGATACAGGGAGTTCCGCGATGGACACGCAGATGCTGATCGGCGCCACCTTCGAGGCGGGATCGGAAACCGAGGAGGCGATCCTCGACCCGAAGACCGGCGAGACGATCCTGCGGCTCCCCGAAGCCTCCCCGGCGCAGATCGACCGCGCAGTGGCGGCGGCCGAAGCGGCGTTCCGCACCTGGTCGCGCACGACGCCCGCGCAGCGCTCCAACTATCTTCTGAAGATCGCCGACGCCATCGAGCGCGACGCGGAGGGTTTCGCCCGGCTGGAGGCTCTCAACTGCGGCAAGCCGATCGGGGCCGTCCTCAACGACGAGATCCCGGCGATCGTCGACTGCTACCGCTTCTTCGCGGGTGCCGTGCGCGCCATGCCGGGGCAGGTCGCGGGCGAATATCTGCCCGGCCACACCTCGATGATCCGGCGCGACCCGATCGGCATCGTCGGCTCCATCGCGCCCTGGAACTATCCCCTGATGATGATGGCCTGGAAGCTCGCCCCCGCCATCGCCGGCGGCAACACGGTGGTTTTCAAGCCCTCCGAGCAGACGCCGCTGACGGCGCTGAAGCTCGCCCGGCTCCTGGCCGACATCCTGCCCGAGGGCGTCGTGAACGTCGTCCTCGGCCAGGGTGGCAGCGTCGGCAACGCGCTGATCAACCACCCGAAGATCGACATGGTCTCGATCACCGGCGACATCGCGACGGGCAAGAAGGTGCTCCAGGCGGCGGCGAAATCGGTGAAGCGCACCCATCTGGAGCTTGGCGGCAAGGCCCCGGTGATCGTCTACGACGACGCCGATCTCGACGCCGTGGTGAACGGCCTTCGCGCCTTCGGCTTCTATAATGCCGGCCAGGACTGCACGGCCGCCTGCCGCATCTATGCCGGACCAAAGATCCACGACCGGCTCGTCGCCGACCTGTCGGCGGCCGTCTCCACCATCCGCTTCAACGAGGCCGACGACACGGTGAACGAGATCGGGCCGCTCATCTCGCGCCGCCAGCGCGACCGCGTGTCGAGCTTCGTGGAGCGCGCTTCCGAGTTGTCCCATATCGAGGTGACGACGGGCGGCAAGACCTCCGGCGACAAGGGCTTCTTCTTCCAGCCGACGGTGATCGCGGGCGCGCTCCAAGACGACGAGATCGTGCGCCGCGAGGTCTTCGGCCCCGTCGTGTCGGTGACGCGTTTCACCGAGCCCGAGGACGCGGTCGCCTGGGCAAACGATTCCGACTACGGCCTCGCTTCCTCCGTTTGGACGAAGGACGTGTCGAAGGCGATGGAAACGGCGGCACGCCTTCGCTACGGCTGCACCTGGATCAACACGCATTTCATGCTGGTCAACGAGATGCCGCATGGCGGGTTGAAGCAGTCCGGCTACGGCAAGGATCTTTCGACCTACGCGCTGGAGGACTATACGGCCGTGCGCCACGTCATGGTGGCCCACGGCTGACGGGCCCGGCCGCTCTTCGGCTTTTCGGTCGCGTTCCGAGCACCCAAGCAAGCCGTCGCGCCTTCACCGGCGGCACGGCGGCGTCGGGGTTCCCCACTTCCCCCGGCCAAGTCCAATTCCGTCACGGGCTGCAGAGGCGGCGCGCCTTTCGCGGCGATCTCGAGGGGCTGCGACTCTGACAGTGCATGCACGAACATCGGTCCACTTCGGCCCCGCAGATGATGTTGGCCGAGCGCCTCCGACGAGATGCCGTCGGGAAGGGTCGGGATGCGGTCGAGGATGACGTCCGAGATCAGCACCGGCCGCCCCGTTTCGCGGCAAAGCCCTTCCAATCTCGCGGTGGCGTTCATGACATCGCCGAAATAGGCGATCTTGTGCCGGTCGACGCCAACTTCCGCAATCACGACGCTGCCGCCGTGCAGCGCGGCCCGCAGTTCGGGAACCAGCCCGAAACGCGACATCCACCGCTCGCGATCCAGCCGCAGAGTTTGGCGAACCGCAAAGATGCAGTTGACGCACCGCGCCCTTTCCAAGCCGCGAGCGAGCGGCCAGGAGATGATGATCTGATCGCCGACATAATCGTCGACCTGACCGCGATGCCGGCGAACCGGCTCCGCGATCGCCGCGAAGACCGCCTTCAGAAGCTCCTGGGCCGCAAGGTCCCCGTGCTTCTCGGCGTAAGCCGTCGATCCCACGAGATCGAGAAACAGAAAGGCGCGTTCTTCGCTGACCGGGCGGTGGTAGCGTCCAAGCAGCAGGTTGACGAAGGTCTCGGCCCCGATCAGGTCGCGGATGCGCAGAACGAAGACGAACAGCGCACACACGGCCATCGAGTAGAGTAGGGGGATGGGCCTGGGCGCGACGGCGTCGAGCAACTCCCTGTCCAGGAGGCCCAGCGACCACGTCAATGCACCGGCCAGCGCCATGGCGCAGACCACCACCACGAGCAAGCTCGCTTCCGCCGCCGCGAGGTAGGCAAGGGTCGGCATGCGGCGCAAACGCGCATTGTATTCGGCCAGAAAGACGCCGCGCTCGTAGGCGACCGTGATCACGCCGATGCAGGTGCCATAGATGACCCCCACCCCCGAGAAGCCGTCGTCCAGCAGGATCTCGTAGAGCGCGCCGAACAAGGCGCTGACGGCGGGGATCGCGATCCAGAAGGTCGGATTGCGCTTTGACATGATGTTCCCTCGCCGCCCCGGCCCCGGAATATAGAGCCGATCGCGACAACACCACGACGGCCCGGCCGGTATCGGCTCGATGAGCATGGTGACGGCGTTGCTCGGCTCGCGGTTTCGGGTCGTCAGGTTCCGCAAAAAGTCCGATAGGGCATCTCGTGCTTCGGCGGCAGGCCGGCATACTCGGCGAAATCCGGTCGATCCTCGAACGGCCTTGCCAATGCTTCGTTCAAGCGTTCGAAGGGCGCAAGATCGCCCGCCATCGCAGCCGCCAGCGCTTTCTCCACGCGATGGTTGCGTGGAATGACGGCCGGATTGACCGCATCCATCGCGCGGCGGCGCTCGGCCGGGCTTCTCGACTCGAATTTCAGGCGGGCGCGCCATCGTATCGCCCACTGGTCGAACCGGATCGGATCATCGAAGAGGGCCCGCACGACCGCCTCGGCCTCCTCGCTCTCGGCAGCCTTGCCGAGGCCGCGGAACGTCGACGTGAAGTCGGCCTTTTCCCGCGCCATGAGCGCAAGGAGATCGTGGATCAGCGCCCCGTCCTCCGTCCGCGAGGTTTCCAGACCGATCTTTGCCCGAAAACCGTCGAGATGGGCTGCCTCGAAAGCCTCCATGAAACTTGCGAGGGTGGCTTCCGCGGTCTCTACGGCCTTCTTCTCGTCCGGATCAAGCAGCGGAAGCAGGCATTCGGCCAGGCGTGCCAGATTCCAGCGCGCGACCACCGGCTGGTTCGCGTAGGCATAGCGGCCCGTCCGGTCGATCGAAGAGAAGACCGTCGCGGGATCGTATGTGTCGAGAAAGGCGCAGGGGCCATAATCGATCGTTTCCCCGGCGATCGACATGTTGTCCGTGTTCATCACCCCGTGCACGAAGCCGACCTGCATCCAACGCGCCACCAGCACGGCCTGACGCTCGCAGACGCATTCGAAAAGGGTACGGTAGGGGTTGGGCGCGGTTGCCGCTTCGCGATAATGCCGTTCGATCACATGATCGGCGAGGCGGGCGATCGCCGCGTCGTTGCCTCGCGCCGCGAAGAACTGGAATGTGCCGACCCGCACATGACTGGAGGCGACGCGGGCAAGAACCGCTCCGGGCAGAAGCTTCTCACGATAAACCGGTTCGCCGGTCGCGACCGCCGCCAGCGCTCGCGTCGTGGGAAGCCCGAGCGATGCCATGGCCTCGCTGACGAGGTATTCGCGCAGCACCGGCCCGAGCGCGGCTCGCCCGTCTCCGTTGCGCGAGAAGGCGGTCGGACCAGATCCCTTCAACTGGATGTCGCGGCGGCGGTCCTGGCGGTCGATCACCTCGCCGAGGAGAATCGCCCGTCCGTCGCCGAGCTGCGGTACGAAATGCCCGAACTGGTGCCCGGCATAGGCCGCCGCGATCGGCTCGGCCCCCGGCGGAACATGATTGCCCGCCAGGATTTCGGCCCCCTCGGCGCTGTTCAGATCATCCGGGTCGAGGCCGAGCTCGAGAGCTAGGGGCCGGTTCAGTTTCAAGAGCAGCGGAGCGGCAACCGGCGTCGGCGTCGTGGGGCGGGAGAAGGCAGCGCCGAGCCGCGCATAACTGTTGTCGAAAGGGAAATGCACCGTCACCTCGTTTCATATGTCACGCGTCGCGCCACCGCCGAATTGCGCCGCCATGCGAAGAAGTGGCGTTGCCGGAAGCGGATTGCGAGCGCGATACCATCCGCAACTGGCAGTACGGCACCGGGGCCGACTCGAGCCGCCTTTCGCACGACGGCTACGAACTCGACATCGCCTATATGGCGCGGCCCGGAGCCGAAGAGATCCAGCTCGACCTCATCGGCGACTACGAAAGCAACGTAGCGCTCTACCCGGACTTCCAGCACTATTTCCGCCAGCATCAACCGCCGCTGCTCGCCGTCTGGGGCCACCACGATCCGGCTTTTCTGCCAGCCGGGCCGGAAGCCTACCGGCGCGATCTGCCCCATGCCGAGGTTCACCCCCTCGACGCCGGCCACTTCGCGCTGGAAACGCATGCGGCGGAGGTCGCCGCACTGATGGGCGACTTCCTGGCGCGCCACCAGGATTGACGCATCGGGTGAGACTTCTCGGCCGCGTCCGCCCGGCTATGCGGTCAGGCGGCGGTGTCGGAGCCGCCAATAGCTTGTCGGTCAGCCGGGCGAAGGCTGGCCCGCTCGTCCGGGTCGAGCACGTTCAGCGCCCCGGTCAGCCCGAGGCTGAAGATTTCGGGCGACTTTGGACGGCGCTCGTCCCTTCGCCTTTTTATTGATCCCGCTCGGCCGCATGGCACGTCCCGACGAGGTGGCCGCCGCGACGCTGTTTCTCTTCGGCAATGAGGCGAGCTTCATCATTGGAGCAGAACTCTGCGTCGATGGCGGCAGGTCTGAAGCTATCGCTTCGCAGCATTCAGGGGGCGAGGGACCCTCGCCGGTCGCCTGCCGGAAGTCGTTCGGCATGCGATCTTCGGTGCCCATCCCGTCTGCGCCTTCAGCGGTGCCGCGACACCCGGCGCTCGGAGGGTCAGTCTGAGCCGGCGCCCCGCCGGCGCAGCGCCTTTCGAGCCGCCGTCGCCGCCCATGGCTCCTCCGGATCGCCGTCCGCGACCTCGTCCTCCGCGACCGGCGTTGCCCGCAGAAGCGCGGCGGAGCCGAAGGGAAGCCCGTCGATGGCGCGCCCATCAAGGCTGAGGATCATCCGCGTCATCGGAAGGCATTCGGGGCCGAGCCGGCAGAACAGGATCGCGCCGTGCGTTTCGACGTCCCGGCGGACGCGATAGCCGTCCGCCACGAGATCGCCGATGCCGATCAGCACCCCGGCCCAAAGGTCGACCGCTTCCGGCGAGGGATCGCCGTCGCCCCAGTCCGAGAAGACCAGTTCGCATTCGACCCCGTTTTCGCGCTCGGTGATCCCGGCCCAGGGCGTCGACAAGCCGTCGGTCGCGAGAAGCGTCCCGCCCGGCTGGCGGACGATGAGCGCGCGGCGGTGCGGCCCGAACCACGTCGTCTGCCCGTATCCGTTCGCTTGCCCACGGTCGGCGACGATCCGGACATCGGTTGCGCCGCGATCCGTCCAGAAGCGCCGACGCGCCGTTGCAGCCGCCTCGAAGATCGGGTCATCCGGGCCGCGCGGCACGAGCGCGGCGTCGAACCGCGTTTCCACGGCGACGGTGCCGCGTCCGAACGGCAGCCGTGCCTTCGTCCACGTGATGCTGACGGCGTTGAACGGCTCTCCGCCGCCCTCCGCCAGCCGCTCGATGACGTCGTCGATGATGTCGAGGTCGCGGATCGAGGCTTCCTCGACATGCTGGCCCTGCCGATCCCGGTAGCCTCCGGTCCGGCTGGAATGGCCCGCCTGCAGGGTCGTCGCGTGCCAGTCTCCGCCGATGGCGCCCTTTGGCGCGCGGTCGAGAATCACCAGGAGATCGCGGGCGGCATCGTCGGGGGAATAGGCAGACATGCGAATTCGAACTCCCTCAAAGTTTCCAGACGTTTCCGGGCTGCAATCCCAGCCGTTGGATCGTTTCGGATCGCAGCGGGCCGATCAGCACGCAACGGTGGATAAGAGGTGCCCTGCCGCCCAAAAGGATGCGGGGCGCCACGACTTCGGGCGCATTCTGCGCCGCCGTCATGGCATCGCGGTGGTCGTTTAACGCCACGGTATAAAGCAAAGGCTCGAGTTCGCCCCGTCCGGCCTCAACCTCGACCTCGACCAGCCATCCCGCAGCCATCTCAACCGGTCCTCGCGCCTCGGTGGCAGGCCTGCTCACTCAGAAATAAACTCGGCCCTGCCGCCGGACCCGGAAATCTCAGCGCACGCACCGAGCGTCCATCCAAGCTCCACCCTCGTCCAGGCAGGCGTCCCGTTCGATGAACGGCACGATCCAGACGGTCGCGGCCAGCACCGCGGCGAATGCGATGGCCGTTGCAGCCGCAAACCGTTTCCATCGCCTGCGCACGGCTTGGCGTACCGCGTCCGGCCGCCATTGTGAACTCGCGCCGTGGTTTCCAGGAGGCGAGGGTTCCGGTTTTGCGGTCGCCGATGAAGCCCGTTCCGCTCGTGCTTCGCGGAACCCCATTTACTGAGACGCGTCAGGCCATCACCGTCTTCTGGGCGGTGAAATAAAGGCAGAGGTCGTTCAGGAAGCAGGTTTCGCAAAGGGGTCGCTGCGAGCGGCACACGGCCTTGCCGAACTGGATCAGCCAGAAATGCCCGTCGCGCTGCGCCCATGGCGGGGCGCGGTGGACGAGGGCGGCGGCGGTGCGGTCGGCGGTGGGCTCGTCCGTGATGCCGATGCGGTTCGACACGCGGTTGACGTGCGTATCCACCGCGATCACGTCGGCGTCGAAGGTGAAGCTCAGGACGATGTCGGCGCATTTGCGCCCGACGCCGGGCAGCGCCATCAGTTCCTCGCGCGTTTGCGGCACGGTGCGCCCGTGCTCCTCGATCAGCGCCGCACAGAGCCGCTTCAGGTTGCGGGTCTTCATGTTGTAGAGGCCGCAGGGGCGGATCGCGGCGGCCATCTCCTCGTCCGTCAAAGCCAGCATCTCGTCCGGCGTCTTCGCCAGGGCAAAGAGATTGTCGGTCGCGGCGGCCGTGTTGCGGTCGAGGCTTTGGGCCGAAAGGATGCAGGACACGACGGAGCGAAACGCGTCCGGCTGGTCCTTCGGCCCCTTGGCGGTGAGGGTGCGGCCGGGCATCTCGTGTTTCAAACGCCGGAAAGCTTCCTCCACTTCTACCTCGGGAAGAAGCCGCTCTCCGCGCGCGTGCCTGGCCATGCCCGTCTCCCTTCCACAGACGGGCATGGAATTTCTGGGAAACGCCGAGGTTCCCTCGCGCGGCGATCAGGCGCGGGCGAGAACGCCGGCTTCCCAGCCGAGCATGGCGCGCTTCCTCGACAGGCCCCAATGGTAGCCCGTCAACGCGCCGCTTTTGCCGATGACGCGGTGACACGGCACGACGAAGGAAATCGGGTTTCGCCCGACCGCCGCGCCGACCGCGCGTGCCGCTTTGGGCGCGCCGATGGATTCGGCGATGCGGGAATAGGTCGTCGCGCCGCCGACCGGGATCGACAAAAGCGTCTGCCAGACGCGGATTTCGAAATCACTTCCGATCATCACGACGCGAAGCGGTCGCTCGCGCGCCCATTCGGCCGGGTCGAAGGCGCGGGCGGCATAAGGGGCGACCGCCGCCTCGTCCTGCCGGAAGCGCGCTCTCGGCCAGCGTCGGCGCATGTCTTCCAGCGCCAGGGCATCGCCCGCCTCGCCGCCTTCCGAGAAACCGATATAGGCGAGGCCCCGGTCGGAGGCGACGACGAGGGCCCGGCCGAAGGGCGAGTCCACGAAGCCGTGGGCGAGATCGATGCCTTCACCCTTGGCTTTATAGAGACCGGGCGACATCGCCTCGTGGCGTACGAAGAGATCGTGGAGGCGGGACGGCCCGGACAGGCCGACATCAAAGGCGGCATCCAAGAGCGACGCTCCCTGGCCGAGAAGCTCGCGCGCCTTGTCGATGGTTACGGCCTGGAGGAAAGCCTTCGGCGTCAGGCCCGACCAGCGCCGGAACAGAGCCTCCAAGTCGGCCGGTGACAGGCTTACCGCTTCTGCCACTTCGCTGAGCGAGGGCTGGCTGCGATAGGTGTTGGAAATGAACTCGATCGCACGCCGCACCGTCTCGTAGTCGGTACATTCCGGCCGGGGCAGGGGATCGCAGGCAGCGAGCACCTTCATGGCTGGAACATGGGAGGGCTCTGTGTCTTCTCTGGCGTGAAACATGGCGGACTCCTCGTTCGTTCGCACCACCAGATCACGCGCATGAGCATCCCGCCACCCGATTTCCTGAAGGGCTCGTCATCCCCGCTTGGCAGCCGAAAGGGCGCGGGAAAAGGCGTTGGCGAAGCTTTCGCGGTCGTCAGGGTTGAGGAATGTGCCGATCGGCGTTTCCCGGCCCTCGCCGCAAACGCGCATTCCGGTGATGCCGATCTCCTCGTGGCGCGACACGGAAAACCGCGTCCAGAACGGATTGTAATGCGCTTCGCGCACCCGGCCCGCCGGCGAAACCTGCCGGATGTCGAGACTGGTGCGGCTGACGCGCACCTCCTCGCTCGCCCGGCCCGAACGGTAGCTCG
The DNA here is from genome assembly GCF_009176975.1 of Aureimonas psammosilenae. GTDB lineage: Bacteria > Pseudomonadota > Alphaproteobacteria > Rhizobiales > Rhizobiaceae > Plantimonas > Plantimonas psammosilenae. The sequence goes on along the minus strand of NZ_WEZG01000006.1, from coordinate 18,851 downwards.
CCCGGAAGGCGAGCCATAGGAGAAGAACGTCGAGCCCGAAGAAGCCGACCACCGGCCATGCGCCATTCGCCACGAAAAGCACGCCCGAACCGAGGCTGACGGCACCGAGCGTGAGCATCATGATTCGAAAGCCGCGCGCCCCGAGCGATCGATAGGGGGTCAGAAGCGCCTGGAAGATCGGCGTGTCCGGGTCGCTGGTGTCATGCGCCATCTCGCGGCCTCGCATTCCATCAGGGAAGAGAGATATAGGCGAGCATGGCAGAAAAACCTCCAACCGCGAAGCGCAAGGCGGCTCCGAAGGCCGGCGGCAGATCGTCTCGTGTCGCGCCCGCGAAGAAGAGACCCCAGCCGGTGCCCATCCCTTATTCGCCCGCCGAGGTGGAGGAAATCTTCCGGCGTTTGGCATTCCAGCGTCCGGAGCCGACCTCGGAACTCGAACACCACGACGCCTTCACCCTGCTTTGCGCGGTGGTGATGTCGGCGCAGATGACGGATGTCGGCGTCAATCGCGCGACGCGCCAGCTTTTTCCGCTGGCCGACACGCCGCAAGCCATGGCCGCCATGGACGAAACGGAACTGGCCGGGATCATTCGCAACGTCACCTTCGCGCCGACGAAATCGCGCAATCTCGTGAAGCTCTCTCGGATGCTGATCGAAAAGCACGGTGCCCAAGTGCCGCAGGATCGCGCCGCCCTGGAAGCGCTGCCGGGCGTCGGGCCGAAAACCGCGCGCGTCGTTCTCAATACGGCTTTCGGCGAAGAACACTTGGGCGTCGACACGCATATCTTCCGCATAGGCAACCGACTGAAGATCGCGCCCGGCAAAACGCCGGACGAGGTGGAGCGCGCTTTCGTGCCCATCATCCCGCCGCGATACCTGCGCGACGCGCACCATCTTCTGCTGCTGCACGGCCGCTATGTCTGCAAGGCGCGAAAGCCTGATTGCGCGGCCTGCATCATCGCCGATCTTTGCCGGGCGGACGAGAAGTGGAACGACGTTCCCGCGCCGCTCGTGCAACTGCCGGTCCATGGCCCCGGCCTTCAGGGCACGCCGCAAGGCGGCGGCGCGGTATCGGAGGCTGCGGCGGAAAAAACGGCCTCCTAAGCTGTTGGTCTGGGAAGGGCGAGACCTCCCTCGCGCTGTGAGACGAGATGGTGGAGGTTCACCATCAGCGCAGCGGCGAAAAGCGGCGTCAGGAGATTGAGGATCGGCACCGCCAGAAAGAGCGCGATGGCCGCGCCGCCGGCGAAGACGGTCGCCCTGTTGCGGCGGCGCATGGCCTTGGCTTCTTCCTCCGGCCGATAGCGCATGGCCGCGAACTCGAAATATTCGCGCCCGAGAAGATAGCCGTTGACCGCGAAGAAGGCGACGAGGTTGATCCCCGGCACGAGGAGGAGCGCGAAGGCGAGGAGATTGCCGAGCACCACCACGCCGAAGAATTTCACCGACAGCCAAAGCGCCGGCAGGAGAGGCATCTCGCGGCCGGGCGGGGCGCCGGGATAGCGCTCGCGTTCCACCACCGCCGCGACGTCGTCGAGGAAAAGCCCGGCGATCGCGGCGCTGACGGGCCCGATCAGGAACAGGAGGCCGATGGCGAGCGCCAAACCCGCCGCCCATCCGGCAAGCGTTTCGGCTCCGCTCGCCCAGGCCGGCGGTTCGGGCAGGAACTGCCCGAGCCAGGGCGCGATCGCGGAAGCGAAGACGGTCTCCACCGCGAACCAGAGCGCGACGAGAACGAGCGCCGTGAGGCCGAGCGACTTCCAAAGGGCGGCACGGAAAGGGTGTGAAGGAAGATCGGCGAGCGCGCGCCGGACGGCTGAGAGAAGCATCAGCCGTGGAGCTTCAAGGCCGGGCCGCTCGTCGGCATGATCATGTCGGCGAGGATCGCGACGGAGCCGCGCAACGGCCCCAGCACGGTCCATTGGTGGTCGCGCTCCAGGGCATTGTAGGCCGCCATGGCGAACTGGCCGTGGATCAGGAAATCCTCCTTCTTCTTGCGGCCGCCCAGAACGCCCACCGCGCCCGCATTGCCGAAGGAGATGAGCTGACCCTTGTTCTTGTAGTGGAAGGGTGCCGGTTCTTCGCCGGCCACGATCTTCGGAAGCGCCTTGGCGAGATAAGCGGCTTCCTGGCTCGCGACCTGCGCGGTCGGGGGAAGCGGCCGCTCGGCACCCTTTGGCGTCAGGCTCGCGGCGTCGCCGATCACGTGGATCAGCGGATCGACCGTCGAGCGCAGACGGTCGTCCACGAGGATGCGGCCCTTCTTGTCGATCGCGAAATCGGCGAGCCTGGAGAGAACCGGAATGCCGATCAGGCCCGCCGCCCACATGGTGGCGTCGGATGGATAGCTCGCGCCGGACGCCGTTTTCACCGCGCCCGCCTCGACTTCCGAGACCTTGGCGTTGGTCACGACATCGATGCCGAGCGCGTCGAGCCGCTCCAGAACGCGGGCGCGCAGCTTCGTTTCGGACCCCGGCATGATCTCGGGCGCCGCTTCCAGAATGGTGATGCGCAGGAGCCGGTCCCGGTCTTCCGGGTGGCCATCGCGCTCGAAGAAGCTGTCCTCGGCCTGACGGAGATTGGCGGCGAGCTCGGTGCCCGTCGCGCCCGAGCCGATGATGACGATGCGCGCCGGTCGCTTGGTTTCCCGCGCCCCGATCATCAGGGCGACGAAGGTCTGGCGGAAGGCATCGGCATCGTCGCGCGTGTCGAGCGCATAGGCGTGTTCCTTCACGCCGGGCGTGCCGAAATCGGCGGTGATGCCGCCGAGCGCCACGACGCAGCGATCGAAGGGAATGGAGCGCTCCGGCGCGACGGTTTCCTGGCGCGCATCCTCGAACCGCTTCAGGACGACGTGGCGCGTCGCGCGGTCGATGGCGGAAACCTCGCCCTGCTCGAAGCGAAAGCCGCGCATTCCGGCCAGCATGTAGAAGCTGATCTCGGTGAGCGACGTATCCACCGTGCCGGCGGCGAATTCGTGCAACCTCGGCTTCCAGAGATGGGCGCCGACCCGGTCCACCAGCGTCACGTCGAAGGTGCTGCGGGAGGCGAGGGCGCAGGCGAGTTCCAGGCCACCGGACCCGCCGCCGAGGATGGCGACTCTCGTTTTGGCGCTCGTCATCCTCGTTTCACGCTCCTTCTCGGGGCTTGGATGCAGGGGGCGGGAAGGCGTTCAAAGCCCGAGCTGCGGGCCGAACAGGCCGGTGACGCCGACAACGATGAGATAGATCGCGACGATGAAGTTCAGGAGGCGCGGCATCACGAGGATCAAGATCCCGGCGATGAGCGCGATCAGCGGCTGAATGGTGATGACCATGGTTCGGAAGGCTCCTTCAGCCCATATGCCAGCCGTGGCTGACGGTGATCGACTGGCCGGTAAAGGCGTTGGAGCGGAAGCCCGCGAGAAACACGGCGGTGTCGGCGACGTCTTCGGGCGTGGTGAACTCGGCATCCACCGTGTCCTTCAGCATCACCTTGGCGATCACGTCCGCCTCGCTGATCCCGAGTTTCTCGGCCTGTTCGGGAATCTGCTTGTCGACGAGAGGCGTTCGCACGAAACCGGGGCAAATGACGTTGGAGCGAACGTTATGCTTGGCGCCCTCGATGGCCATGGTGCGCGACAGGCCGAGAATGCCGTGCTTGGCGGCGACATAGGCGCTCTTCAACGGCGAAGCGCGATGGCTGTGGACCGAGCCCATATAGATCAGGGAACCAGACCTTTGCGGGTACATGTGCCGGACGCAGGCCTTGGTGAGAAGAAAAGCGCCGCCGAGATGGATGTCGATCATCCGGCGAAATTCGGCGTAGGGGAACTCCTCGATCGGGTGGACGATCTGGATGCCGGCATTCGACACCATCGTGTCGATCCGGCCGAAACGGGCCGCGACCGCTTCCGTGCCACGCTCCACTGCTGCTTCGTCGGCGACGTCCATGGAAACGGCGATGGCCTCGGCGCCGATCTCCTCGATCTGGGACACTGTCGCCGCCGCGCCCGCCTCGTTGATGTCGCAGATGCCGAGCCTTGCGCCTTGGCGCGCGAAGGCGAGCGCGATCGCCCGGCCGATGCCCGATCCCGCGCCCGTGACGAGCGCGACATTGCCCCGAAGTTCGCTCATGCCTCATCGACCTCCGCGTTCCGGAAAACCGTTTTCCGGCCGCCCACGGTTGCCAGAATGGGGCGAGGATCGAGACCGGCAAGATCAAACCGGTCTCGATGGAGAGCGAAGACGAGGATGGGGGCCGAAACTCCTCGGCCCGATCAGAACTCTTCCCAGTCGTCCTGCCGGGACTGGGCCTGGGCGAGGGGCTTCATCTGCGGTGCGGATGCGCGAGGGGCGGGAGCCCGGCGCATCGGAGCGGGCGCGGCGGGAGCGCGCCTTGCCGCCGCCACGCTGCCGGCATTGGCCGCCGAGCCGGTGCGGAAGCGCTCCATGCCGGCCGCCAGATCCTCCGTTTCGCGCGACAGGCTCTGCGCGGCCGCCGTGGTTTGTTCCACCATGGCCGCGTTCTGCTGCGTGACCTTGTCCATCTGGTCGGCCGCCACCGACACCTCGCGAAGCGCCACCGCCTGCTCGCGCGCGCCGCCCGCGATCTGCGACACGAGGCGGCCCATGGCGCCCACCGTGTCCACGATCTCCTCCAGGCTCTTGCCCGAAGCCGTCACCAGATCCACGCCCTCGCGAACCTGACCCGACGAGGTCGAAATGAGGTCCTTGATCTCCTTGGCGGCTTCCGCCGAACGCTGCGCCAACCCGCGCACTTCCTGCGCCACCACCGCGAAGCCCCGGCCGGCTTCCCCGGCGCGCGCCGCCTCGACCCCGGCATTGAGGGCGAGAAGGTTCGTTTGGAACGCGATCTCGTCGATCACGCCGATGATCTTGCCGATCTGGTCCGACGAGCGCTCGATGCCGTCCATGGCCGCCACCGCCCGCTCCACGATGGCGCGGCCCTTGTCGGCCGAGCGCTGCGCCGAGCCGGCCGTTCCCTGCGCTTCGCTCGCCGCTTCCGCCGTGCCGTTGACGCCGCGCATCACCTCGGCCAGCGCCGCCACGGTTTCCTCCAGGCTCGCGGCCTGCTGTTCGGTGCGCTGCGACAGGTCGCCCGCCGCCACCGTGATCTCGCTCAAGCCCCCGCGGATGGAGCCGACCGAGCCCGTCACCGAGCCGATGGCCCCTTCCAGTTGTGCGACGGAGGCGTTGAACTGCTGGCGGATCGGCTCGAACTCGGGCGCCACCGCCCCGTCCATGCGCACCGTCAGGTCGCCCGCCGCCAGCCGCTCGAAGCCCGCCTCGACGCCGTGCACGAAGGCGCGAAGGTCCTCGGCCTTGGCATTGTCGATCACGGCCTGGCGCTCGGCGCTCGTGGCCTGCGCTTCGCGCGAAGCCCGCGCTTCCTCCTCCAGCCGCGTCCGCTCCAACCCTGCATCCTTGAACACCTGAACCGCCCGCGCCATCGACCCGATCTCGTCGCGACGCTCGACGGCCGGAACGGCGACGGTGCCGTCTCCGCCGGACAGCTTCGCCATCGTGTCGCGCAAGGCCTTGATCGGACGCGCGATCGAGCGGTCCAGAGCGAATGCCAGAACCACGGCGACGGCGAAAAGCGAGCCGAAGCCGGCGACCAGAACGAGAAGCATCGTCTGGTTGCTGGATTTCAGGTCCGCTGCCGCGCCCACGAAGGCGTCCTTCTCGGACCCACGAAGATTGTCGACGATCGCTTCGGACGGATCGAGATAGGTGCCCGCCTTGTCGGAGGTGACGAGCGCGACGGCTTCGGCGGTTCGCGCCGGGTCGGCGCCGAGCGCGAGCGCCGGCTTGGCGATGTCGTTCAGCCAGCCGTTCATGTGGGTTTCGAGTTCGGCGAGCTTGGGGAGGATTTCGGGACGCCCGGCCGCTGCCTTCCGCGCTTCGTCGAGGAAGCCGAGAAAGGTCTTGTTATGTTTCAGGACGCGCTCCGAATAATAGGTGTCGCGCGTCAGAAGGTAACCGCGCAGCGAATTCTCCTGGCGGGTCATGGAGAAACGCAGATCGGCCGCCACAAGCTGCATTTCGGCATGGGCGATCCCGCTTTCGCTTTCCCGGTTCACCGACAGGGCGTTGGCATAGATGGCACCCCCCATCGCGAGGACGACGGCAAGAAGAAGAACGAAGGATAGTCCGATCTTGCGCGCAAGGCTCAGTCGATTCAGCAAGCTCACCTGTGCCGTCCCTTGAAGGCTCGCAAAAACCGGTCCCATGCCGCCTCGAGCGGTTCAAGACTAGACGGGCTTCTCTTAACGTTGAGTGAGTCCGCCTTTAGCTAGCTGAATCGGAAGGCTTTTCCGTCGCAGGGATTGCAACTGAAGCGGGCGGTTCGGGATGGCTCGGAGAGCGGGAAGAAAAGGCCGGAAGAGCGTTTCGCGCCGACGAGATGGACGGCACTCGTCACCGGTGAGCATCTGCGTGATGCTTGCCTGCAGGGCGTCATGACGGGAGTGGGCAATCGGTCCGGTGCGTCGCAGGACGGGTCGGACGTCGGGCATCGCCCGGACCAGAATGCCTGGTGACCTTATGGCGGTGAACCATGACAGGTCTATGAAGGATGGACGGAATATACTTCGCGAGCGAAGCATCTCCGTCGGTCTTCCACGTCTCGACCGGGCTGGAAACGGCGCGTCGCCACGTCAATCCGTGTTGGCCGCATCCACGAAGGCGCGCAGCGGATAAAGAGTGCCGGTTCGACCGAAGCCGGCAGGCCGCGCTTGATCGGGATAGGCGTAGCAAGGCGAGCGGGCCTCGGCGGTGGGGTCCTTGCGGGTTCCGCGCTCGTGGATCGGGGTGAACTGGCGGATCGAGGCGCAACGCGCTTCCTCCGGGCCATAGGCCTCGTAGGGAACCACGGTGCTCGTGCATCCCGCAAGAAGAAGGGCGGCGCCAGCGAGCCCTAGACAACGGACCATCGTGAAAATCCTTTGGATACCCTGCCGCGAAACGATGGGCCGGACTTGCGGCAAAGCCGTCGGCAGGCCCGTAATCGCCTGGGAAGCGCAAGGGTTGCATGGAGCCGCGTTTCCATCCGATACGTCACCCAAGGTCATGACGGGTTTTCACGTTCGCGGGGATGATGGCATGTCGCTGTGGCTGGATTTTTCCCAGTTCTTTCTTCTGGCCTTCTCGGCGCTCTTCTCCATCATCAATCCCTTGAGCGGCGCTCTGATCTTCGGCCAGTTGACGGCCGGGCGAAGCCATGGCGAGCGCGTGGTTCTGGCCAAGCGCATCGCCGTTTATTCCGCCGCCTTGATCCTCGGCTCGCTTTGGTTCGGCGTTTATGTCCTGAACTTCTTCGGCATCACGGTCGCGGCCCTGCGCATCGGCGGCGGCATCGTCGTGGCCGCCGCCGCCTGGCAGATGCTCTACGCCCCAGAAGCGCGGGAAGAGCGCAAGGAAAGCCAAGCCGGCGAGGCGATGGATGCGCAGGACCCCGCCTTCTTTCCCCTCACCATGCCGATGACCACGGGACCCGGCACCATCTCCGTCGCCATTGCGCTGAGTTCGAATCGTCCGGGTCTCGGGGGGCAGTTCCCGGTCTTCTTGGCCGCGACATCCGCCGCCGCGCTCGCGGTCGCCCTGACGATCTGGATCAGCTACCGCTTCGCCGACAGGATCACCGACCTTCTCGGCCGGGCGAGGGCGCAGATCGTCAGCCGCCTCGCGGCCTTCATGCTGCTTTGCGTGGGCGTCCAGATCACGCTGAACGGGGTTATGGAAACGCTGCGCTCCGCCGGTATCGGTTCCGCGCCGTCCTGATCATGCGAAAGCCTCGTCGGAACGCGCACCGTCCTTCCCGGCTTATGCAGCCAAAGAGGAGACGCGAATGGCGATCGAACAAGGCAAGGGCGAATTGAAGGGAACGGATGCGCCGGGCTTCGGCGACGAGAACACGCGCCGCGCGGCCCCGCCGCAGGCCGCCGCCCAATCGGCCGACGCCGAAACGGTGGCCGAGGAATTCGACGGAATGGACAACGACCTCATCGACATGGGCAGCTTCGGCGCGCCCGGAACCGGACGGGGCACGCAGACCGGGGGAGCCGGCGAAAGACTGCGCCCCACGCCGTCTTCGACCGCGGAGGGCGAAGACGAGGGAGAGGATCTGGACGAAACGAGCGCCGGCGGGCTGCAATATCCCGACGATGTTCCGACCAGCCACCCGGAGGAGAAATCGTGAGCACCGAGAGTCAGATTCGCGAGGCCATCGTCGAGGAACTGAAGCGACAAGCCGCCAACAAGCCTTCGGAACTGAAGGTGCAGGCGAGCGACGAGATCGTCACCGTGAACGGCGCGATCGATCTCGACGATCTGGTGATGGTGGTGCTCGGATCGGTCGCGGGCGGACCTTGAACGTCGAGCCTCAGCGCCCTTCGTCGAAGCAGGTCGGCCAAAGGCTGGCGTCCCAGTAACGCTTGGCCAAGCGCAGAAGGCCTGCGCCCGCAACGAGGGAAAGTGCGGACGCGGGAATCAGGAAAAGCGCGACGCTCATCAAGGAGGCTTTCAGCCGGCGGGAGGACGGCTGCACCATAATCGCAAAGGTTTATTATCGCAATAAACAATTGCGCGGCATCTTCATCAATTCCCCGAAACGCTAGGGCTGCGCTTCGTCCTGCCGGGGGGTGTCCTCCACGCTCGACACCGTCGCGGCGGAAGAGCGCTCGGCACCGTTTTCCGCTTTGGATTCGAGCGAACCGGCGCGTCCGGCTTCGGTGACCTCAATCTCCCCGGTTGTGGGGACCCGCACGGCCAAGCCGCGGGACACGAGTTCCTCGGCGGCGGCCCTGTCGAAGGCACCAAGGCAAGGTGCGCTCCGCAACTGTTTCAGGAGAACCATCGCTTCCTGCGACAGGACATCGTTTGACATCATCATGATTCCCGAACATTCCGACCGCCTGCGGAAGCACGCGAAAGGCGGATCGGCTGGATGCGCCATTGGCCCTATCGGCCTCGATCTTTGGGAGAAATGATCGGGCAGGCCGGAGTGTTCCCGATCGAAGGCCTTTGCGGGAACCCCGGAAAAAGATGCTGCCGGCTCTTCTAACCGTTGTTTTTGAACGAGTTGTTTCGGCGTTCCGCCCTTTTTATCGTTGAATCCAGAGCCTCGACAATTCTTCAGCGGCTAACGAATACTCCGCGTCAACTGCGGCGAGGGCCAGGAAGGGTTCGCCGTCGCTCCGGTCGCCTCGCCCGGAGTGAAAGGATCGAAGACGCGCCGCATCCGTTGTTCGCCCGCCGCCCGGCTTCGGGCCGGACGGAAGCCCGAGCGAGAACTCATGAAACTGAAACCCCTTCGCGACCAGGTCCTGGTTCTCACCGGAGCGACCAGCGGAAACGGGCTCGAGATCGCGGAGGAAGCGGTGCGGCGCGGCGCGGCCGTTTTTCTCGTCGCCCGAAACGCGGCGGCGCTCACCGAACTCAAGGCGCGTCTCGAAAGGAGGGGAGGCCGCGTCGCGATCCTGGCCGCGGACGTCGCCGAGGAAGGATCGGCCGAGCGAATCGCGGAGGCAGCCGCTCTCGCCTTCGGTGGTTTCGACAGTTGGATCAACAATGCTGCGACAGGCGCCTATGGCACGCTGGAACAGGTGCCGGTCGCCGATCACCGCCGCATCTTCGACGTGAACTATTTCGGCGTCCTTCACGGCTCGCTCGCCGCCGCGCGGCACCTGCGGGCACGGGGCGGCGGCGCCATCGTCAATCTCGGCTCCATGCTGTCGGATCGCGCGATCCTGCAGCAGGGGCCTTATTGCGCCACCAAGCACGCCGTGCAGGCGCTCACCGACACGCTCCGCATGGAACTCGAACGGGAAGGGGCCAATATCTCGGTGACGCTGGTGAAGCCCGCCGCGATCGACACGCTCTTTCCCGAGCATGCGCGCAACTACATGGACACGCCGCCGCGCCTGCCGCCGCCGCTTTATCATCCGAGCGTCGTCGCCGACGCGGTGCTTTTCGCCTGCGCCCATCCGCGCCGCCAGCTTTATGCCGGCGGCTTCGGCCCGTTCGGATCGCTCGGGTCCCTTCTCGCGCCGCGCCTTACCGATCTCATGATGGAACTCGTCGGAACGCGAATGCAGCAGAAGCGAAACGACCCCGGCGACCCGGCAAGGCGCGACAACCTCTACGAGCCGCGCGCCGACGGCAGCGTCCGGGGAAGCCAGAACGTCCTCGCCCGCCGCTCCAGTTTGGCTTTGCAGATCCAGAAACTGCCCGTTTCCGCATGGGCGCTGCCCCTTGCGGCTGCAGCCACGCTTCTCGCCCGCGCCGCTCTGCGCCGCGCGCGGCGCCGGTGATGCGAGGAGAGGGGCTGGAAGCGGGCCGCGACTTCGACCTCGTCCTGATCCTCAGCGGCGGCAACGCGCTCGGCGCTTTCCAAGCAGGCGTTTACGAAGCGCTTCACGAGGCGGGGCTCGAACCGGACTGGATCGTCGGCACCTCGATCGGAGCGATCAACGGTGCGCTGATCGCCGGAACCGAGCCCGCCCGCCGCGTGGAAGCGCTGCGCGCATTCTGGCGCTCGCCCTTCGATGGCGGGTTCGGGTGGACTTTCGCGTCGGATACCTTCCGCCGGACGGCTGCGGCGAACTGGACGGTGGCAGTGGGGCGCTCGGGCCTGTTCGGTCCGGTCCTGTCCGGCACCGCCGGGCCGGCGATCTATGAAACCCAGCAGCTTCGGCGAACGCTTCTTGCGAGCGTGGATTTCGACCGCCTCAACACGGGAGGCTGCCGCTACACGGCAACGGCGGTGGATCTCGAATCGGGCGAGGATGTCGCGTTCGACAGCGCCGAGCGGCGGGTTGAGGCCGATCATGTGCGGGCCAGCGCCGCGCTTCCCGTTCTGTTTCCACCCGTGGAGATCGACGGGCGATGGATGGTGGATGGCGGAGTTTCCGCCAACCTCGCCCTCGACCCGTTCTTCGTCACCCCTCCGGTGCGAGCGACATTCTGCATCGCGGTGGATCTCCTGCCGCTGGCGCAGCGCCGACCCCGCACGATCGGCGAAGCGGGAAGCCGTATGCAGGACCTCCTTTTCGCGGCGCAGTCCCGCCATGCGCTGGCCCGTTGGCGCGATGCCTACGCTTCCCATGGGGAGCCCGGCATCACCTTCGCCAAGCTGACCTATGCGCGGCAGGAAGACGAGATCGTCGGCAAGGCCCTCGACTATTCGGCCACCACGCTCGAAACGCGCTGGCAAAGGGGCCGCGACGAAGCCGAAAGCCTGTTGCAGGCGATTCGTGACGGCAAACTCCCGCTGCGCGGACCGGGCCTGCGCATCCATGAAGGATGACGGTATCGACGAACGGCGATCAGGTCGCGTTGGAGTGCGATGGTCCGAGAAAACATTCCAGAAGGAGGAATGCTTCGGGAGTTATGCGAGATGGAGGAGATTATGAAGGAGTGGTGGAGCTAAGCACCACCGAACCGATGTATTCCGGCGTTCGCTGATGTGTCTGAATGCCCTGTCGCGTATGGTATGACATTCTCTGGGTGTGCGCCGTTGTTCCTCATGATATCCGGTCATCCCCACTTCAAAGTGGGGAAGGAAGTGGGGAAGGATGGCGCGCAGCTCTAGCAAGCTCACCGATACCGGCATCAAGTCGAGCAGCCTGAAGCCCGGCCGGCATTCGGACGGGGCAGGGCTCTACCTCAACGTTTCGCCTGCCGGCTCGAAGTCCTGGCTGTTCATGTGGACGCGGGACGGCAAGCGGCGCGAGATGGGCATGGGCGCCTATCCCGGCATCGGGCTCGCCAAAGCCCGCAAGATGGCCGCCGAATGCCGCGAACTCGTTGCCGAAGGCAGAGACCCGATCGCCGAGCGCGAGAAGGATGCCGAGCCGACCTTCGGCGAATGCGCGGACATGGTGATCGCCTCGATGGAAGGATCGTGGCGCAACGAGAAGCACCGCTACCAGTGGAACCAGACGCTCGGGCCGTCCTACTGCAAGGCCATCCGCGATCGGCGCATCTCGCTCGTGAGCACGGATGACGTTCTGAAGGTTTTGAAGCCGATCTGGAAGACGAAGACCGAAACAGCTTCCCGCCTGCGCGGCCGGATCGAACGTGTTCTCGACTTCGCCAAGGCGAAAGGCTGGCGAACAGGTGAGAACCCGGCCCTTTGGCGCGGGCATCTATCGAACATCCTGCCGTCGCCAAAGCAGCCGGACGCGCATTTCGCGGCCATGGCTTACGAGGACGTGCCGGCTTTCCTCATTCGTGTTCGGGAAGCAGAGGCGTTGGCAGCACGAGCTCTTGAGTTCACCATCCTAACGGCTGCGCGCTCGGGTGAGACATTGGGTGCCCGATGGAGCGAGATTGACCTGAAAAAGGCTGTGTGGACGATCCCGGCCAACCGCATGAAAGCCGGAAAGGAGCACCGCGTCCCGCTGTCAGGGCGCGTCGTGGATATCCTGCGCGCACTCCACGAGGCGCGAACCGAGGAGTTTGTCTTCCCCAGCCTCCAGCGTCGCGATCCGCTGAAGCCCTGCAAGCCGCTTTCCAACATGGCGATGATGATGTTTCTCCGCCGGCTTAAGGTGGACGTGACAGTGCACGGCTTTCGCTCGGCTTTCCGTGACTGGTGTGGGAACGAGACGAGCTATCCACGGGAGGTCGCCGAACAGGCGCTCGCACATCACGTGGGCGATGCTGTCGAGCGGGCCTATCGCCGTGGTGATGCGCTGGAGAAGCGCCGGCAGCTAATGGAGGCTTGGGCAGCGTACCTGACGCCATCAGATGTAGGTAACATCACCGAGTTGCGGCCAGCGGACACCCGGACGGCATAACTCCGAATGGTGCCATATAACCCAAAGGTGTAGTAAAAATATGGGCAGGCCGTCACTCAGCCCTTCACGAGCGACACGCCGATCTGACGTTCAATCACCGGTTTAGCGGAAGCGAATGCACGCTCGGTGTCTGCAAAACGGCTAGCAAGGTATTGCAGGTCATCTATCTTCTTCGTCTTCAGTATCTCCGTTTTCAAATTGGTCAGGGCTGCCTGATACGATGAAATCTTCTCAATGCTGTCCGGATCAAGTCCGAGCTTGAACGTCTCGAGCGCTCCGTACATTTTGACAAGTTCTCCGCTCAGGTCTCTTCGCAGCGCGTCGTCTGTTTTCTTTCCCGTCGATAACTGGTATGAAAGTTTGTCCAGATTGATCGCTACTGCCTGTGCGGAACCTGACACGTTCCCATAAGCGGTAAGCATGCGCTCTTCGAAGCGAGCAATACGCGCTTGTTCGAGCCCATAGAAAGCGGCCCACACAGTGCCACCCCCTGATACGAATACCGTTAAGAGTGTTTTGATGAAATTTTGACGTGCCCAATCCGCGAAGCGAGTGAAGACAGACATAACTAGCGCACTCCCTCCTTAGAATTGATGCCGGCTTCTTAAATATGGTACTAATTGATCAATTTTCGATGTCGGCTGGCGGCAGTTGTTGCTTGCCGTCTACGTCTTCCGCAAGGTGGGCCTTCGTTTTAAGGCCAACAGCATCATTCACCCTCATCTGCTTTTTACAGACCTTTTGCCACCAAAGGTCGGCGTTCAGAACCATTCGCATACTCTGCTGAATGTCGCGTTCCAATCCATCGTCACAGATCGAGCGTGTCGCGTTTGCCGAGTTCTGGATCCTGACGCCAGCCGCATCGGCTGGGTCTACCGCAGAACTGGCGAAAACAGTCATCGCCGATATGAAGCCAGCGAGCGCAGCATCTCGCAACGGTCTACCGAAAAAGCCGGGCGAATGCACCTCAATGCTGATGTCGCCAAACATTTCATAGTTATAAAACTCGTCTAGGCCATCTTGAGGATCAAGAGCCAGAAATTCGTCTAGCTTGTTCTGTTTCAGGGCTGCATACATCGCCCCATAAAGATTTGTTAGAAAAAGTGCGTCGGTCAGGTCCTTTTGATCTACAACACTTTCCGTAATCTCCATGAAAGTTCCAGAACGATCGCCGTAAACGTAATCCCCATACGCGTGCTCGTAGAATTCATGTCGTGAGGCGTCCTCATGAACACGTATCAACGCCTGTCGGTTTTGCATCAGCTGTATCTGACGCTGACCAAATTCATACTTTGGTTGGTTTCTGTCGAGAAACTTTACCCGACGGGCAGGCACGGGATCAATATAGCGACCAGGACGTACAGTGAACTTGGGGTCAAATTCCTCCGTGAACTCGGCCAGCATTACGTCAGTGTTGTAGCCGGAACCTGGGATAATTATTAGATCCCCTGGCTTTGCGCTTTTATACAGGGTCTCGGCTTCGCGCATAAAACGTGCAGGTTTAGCTGTCGCAGCCTCGTAATCTTTTAGGTCCGTAGAGGGGCGATCTGGCTTGATCCGCTGGCGGTTCCAAGCAGCGAGAGTTCTTGCCAGCCGCAAACGATTTCGTACCTCCGGCGAGGTCAGATCAGGCGCACTCTGTAGGTTGGCGCCGGGAAGATCTAAAAAAACCGCATCGAAATGGCGGAAATCGCTATAAAAACGCTTTCCGTCCCCGGGGTGCAGAACGAAAATTTGGTGATCAGGGTCAATGACCTTTAGTGCTGGATCAAAAATCATTCGTCGGCAACTTCCCTCTGCTTACGCGAGAGGATTGTATTGAATAGGCTGCGTCAACCATGCGTTCTGGTGCTTCCCCACCTCTTTCACCGCAGCCGACAAAGGTTACGAGCGCCACGCTTGCTTGAGCGCCTGATCGAACCACCGCTCTGCATCCTCCTGCGGTCCAATTCTAGATTGGAACTGGAGAAGAGATCCTAAGCCTCCGGCCTCAAGCCATGATGCAGAGGTCGAAAAGCTGGGATGGCTATCCGGTATCGCCGAAGCATTCGTTTCCTTCGCCCATTGATGGTATAGGTTGCGGATTAGCGGTTCAGCTTCGGTTTTCGTCGTAATGTCTGCTGCTCATCATCGGCACCACCCCGCTCTGCCAATCTAGCAGGGAAGCGCGCCAGCCGAAGCCGACGCGCCCCATGTCATATGCGCCAGTTGCGCTCCAAGTGGTTCTCGAACGTCACTGCTCGCGGTGGGCTCAGAACTCCGCCCATTCGTCTCGGGCGGTCCGCGTCTGCTCGGTTTGGCGCATTTGTCGGACGGGAACGGAAGCGTTGCGCACAGTAGAGCGCGGCGATGCGGATGCTCTGGCACCCCTGGCGGCGGAGGCCCCGTTCGCTCCGGCGGCTGTCTGAAAGCGCTCGGTTAGTTGCGCTAACTCTTCCGTTTCGCTGGAAAGCGATTGCGCGGCGGCCGTCGTCTCTTCCACCATTGCCGCGTTCTGTTGCGTGACCTTATCCATCTGGTCGGCAGCAGTGGAGACTTCGCGGAGGCTGACCGACTGTTCGCGCGCGGAGTGCGCCATCTCGGCGACGACGGTCGCAACACCTCCGACCTGCGCCACGATCTGCTCGAGCGAGCGGCCCGAGGCGGATACCAGCTCTACGCCTGCTGCAACTTGCGCTGACGAAGTCGAGATGAGGTCCTTGATCTCTTTCGCCGCTTCCGCCGAACGCTGCGCCAGTCCGCGCACTTCCTGTGCTACCACCGCAAAACCCCGGCCAGCCTCACCGGCGCGCGCCGCCTCCACGCCCGCATTGAGTGCAAGGAGGTTCGTCTGGAAGGCGATCTCGTCAATGACCGAAATGATGTTGCCGATCTTGTTAGAAGACGTTTCGATCTGAGCCATTGCCGCTACCGTCTGTGCGACCACCGCGCCGCCCTTTTCGGCTTCCCTTTGTGCCAAGGTTGCGGCCGCGCGAGCGTCGTCCGCGCTTTGCGCCGTACCGTTCACGCCACGGGCAACTTCGGACAACGCGGCCACTGTCTCCTCAAGGCTCGCAGCCTGCTGCTCCGTGCGCTGAGACAAATCGCTTGCGGCCACAGTGATCTGGTTGAGGCCAACGCGCATTGATCCAACGGCCCCTACTACCGAGCCGATCGTGTCTTCGAGCTGCTCAACAGAGGCATTGAACTTGGCGCGGATCGGCTCGAACTCGGAGGCGACGGCTTCGTTCATTCGGACCGTCAGATCGCCGGAGGAGAGCCTGTCAAAGCCGGCCTCGACGGCGTGGACGAACACACGAAGATCTTCCGCCTTCGCGTTGTCGATCGCTGCCTGCCGTTCCCGGCTCGTTGCCTGCGCGTCACGAGCGGTAGCCGCTTCCAGCTCCAACTGCTTATTTTGGTGCGCCGCGTCTTTGAATACCTGCACAGCCTTCGCCATCGCGCCTACTTCGTCACGGCGGTCTGTGCCTTCAACGGCGACGTCTAGATGACCTTCTGCAAGGTCTTTCATTCTGCTGGAAAGCAGGGATAGAGGTTTTGTAATGCCCTTCGAAGCGACAGTGATCGCTCCAAAGATGCCGAAGATCATGCCCAAAAGCGTACCGGCCACCAGGATATAGATCGTGGACCAGGTGCTAGATGTCAGGCGATCCGCCTCTGACTGTGTTTCCTTGAGGAACCGATCCCGGAGTTCGCGGTAGTCTGAGGCAAATTGTAAGCTGGCGAGATCGAGCTCGCCCAAAATGGGCTTCGCTACCGCGTCCTGATTGGTCAACCCGGCTGCAACGACCTGCTTTGATAGATCGATGATTTCGTTGAATTCAGATCTGATCTTGGCGACAGCTTCTTCGCTGTCTGGAAAAGCCTTCGAAACATCGTCTAATAGTGCACCCGTAGCGTTGATGGCTTCAACGCGCATGTTGGCTGCAACCTTCGCTTCGTTGCTTGCGCCGTCGTAGGCGAAAACCTTGTATGATGCGTAGGCAATTTCGCTTGCGTTTCGACCAGCTCGTACAAGATCCACGACAGCTGTGTCTTGGTCAGTCACCAGTCGGGAATACTCCCGGTCGATCCTGGCAATCTGAAGGGCGGCGAGGCTGGACAACGCCAGGCCAATAAAGCTCACCCCAACAACGGTTGCGATGATCTTCGTAGAGATCCGGAAGTTCTTCAGCATGGCGACACAGCGCCTTTCCGCCAGCATGCATCGGCTGGCTTTGCAGGTGCGGTCGGTATCGTACCGATATTATGGACAGATGATTAAGTTCACTGCACTCTGCCACATGGTCTAGTGCCGTAGGCAGCGGTCTTTAGCGGGGAGCCGGACTACTCAGACGTCAACTGATTGCAAGGCCTACCTGATATCGACAAACGCAGTTGTTGACGATCAATAGGTTATTATTCGCACCTATAATTCCTCGCTCGTCAGGCGCGCAATTTTATCGTCCCTAGGTTCTATAGCTATCTACTCAGATAGCATGTTTCACAATGCTGGAATTTAGTCTGCTCGGGGGGCCTCTCCATGGCGCCCGGTAACTCTCGGTCCTGATGTGCTCAAGCCTTCCACAACCTCGTTCTACGCCGGTATCGTCCGAGTTTGACCTCGACATCAATAGTCATCAATGCGGCATGGATTTCGAGAACAGATTGATGACGAGCACGCCGGCCATAATAAGGCCAAGCCCAACAATGGCTGGAGCGTCCAGCGTCTGCTTAAACCAAAACCAAGCTACCATCGTGATCAGGACAATGCCTAGTCCCGACCATATCGCATAGACCACGCCTGTCGGCATTGCGCGAAGCGGGAAGGATAAAAACCAGAACGCTGCGGTGTAGCCAACAACGGCGATCAAACTCGGTGCGAGCCGTGAGAAGCTGTCAGAGCGGGCGAGGGCCGTCGTAGCGATTACCTCGGCAACGATCGCGGCAATGAGAAACAAGTAGGCCTTCGCCGAACTCACGATGCCGCAGGATCTTTCCGCAGCCTCACCCCCGGCCCGTCTCCGTTCTCCGCTATGAAGATGACGCCTGCGGCTTCGAGGGCCCGCATGACGGCGGCTACGTTATTCGCCATTCCGTTTGCAGGACCTTCGCTAGCTTCCATTCGACGTAGGGTCGGTACTGAAATGCTCGCGCTTAACGCCAACTCAGCTTGAGCAATCCCAGCCAATGTACGTCCTGCTGCAATCTGACGACCAGTTGCGTGATATTTATCGCTCATTATGATCGCTAGTGATTGACACGCGCTCGATATGAGCGATATAGATCACATTAGTCGAAATCATTGAGTAGAGCAAGAGTATGCAAAACGCCTCCATCCAGGCGACCGGCGAAGCTTTGCCCGTCGTCACCCGCCGCTCCTTCCTCAGCACGACTGCCGGTGTCGGGGCTGCTGCGATCGCGTCCGGTGGTATCGCCGTTGCCGCCCAGGCGATCCCCGACGACAAGTCGAGCGCCATCAACGCTCTTTTCGAGGACTATCTTGCCGAGAAACGGCGATACTGGGCTCTTTCCTCGGAACGTAAGCAAGCCGATGCGCGCCTTCCTGCCTGGGCGAAGCCTGGTCCGAGAGAGATGAACCCGGACGGCAGCAGAGGGGGCATTATCGTCGGTTGGCCCGAATTGGCCGAGCCTTTGGTGCCAAATCCTGAACAGTCGGGCATCAAGGTCTTGATCCGCCCCTCGCTGCATGATGCCTGGAAAGCCGCGCGCGAGACCATCTACGACGGGCCGTTCGTCGTCCGGAATGAGGACGGCACCATGACGGTGCTGAAACCCGCGCCCGTGTTCGGAGAGAAGCGCCGCGCCGCTCGCCTGCGTGGCTATCAGACGGTCCGCGAGGTCATAGGCCGCGTTCGCCAGCAGCGTGAAGAGCAAAGGAAGGTCGGCTTGCCGCACCTCGATGCTGAGATGGATGCTTCATGCGATCGAAGCGACGCAATCGAACGCAGCATTCGTGAACTCGCAACCGGTTTCAGTTCCGCTGAGATCGCCGCCGTCTCTCTGTTCGAATTCATGTACGGCGCGGAAGACTTCCCGCTCTCGC
>NZ_WEZG01000050.1 GCF_009176975.1 Aureimonas psammosilenae | reverse complement strand
TTTGGGACGATCACGGCTACGGAATAAACATCCTTCGACTCGATTGGAATCGTCCTCGATGTTTTACGACAAAAACTAGAAGGATTGGATTTCTCGTAGAAGATATCGTATAAAACAAGATCGATTAACTTGAACATCGATCCTTTAGGCTATACGGTTTATTTTACGAGAAAGATAGTCTTTCCGAGAAATCGTATAAAACGTTCAACGACTTAAGACAAGTCCACGGACTTACTTACGATTTTAAGAATTCAGGCCCAATCAGGCTATGACGGTTTATCCGATTTCCCGAACATCGGATAAACATCAAGTCACCGAAAAATAGGGGAAAACTCGAGGATAATTACAAAGATCGACGAAAATGGAATACTTCCTGAAGAGATAAGCTTGGGCCCAAAGGCGAGGTCCATCATCCTAAGGCAAACCGACCTAGGAGTGAGTATATAAGGAGAGCAAGAGCAGAGGAGAAGGGGATCCGAAAATCCTAGAATCTAGACTTAGAGAACTCCTGCTAGCTTAGAGAACTTAGAACTTAGGCGGTTAGGCCAGCGAGGCAGGACTTAGAACGTCTGGCCGCCTCTTGTTCTAGTTTTATCTTCTCCGCAGACCCCTGTTCCTCTCGGAAGGATCTAACTATACTTTTACTCAGAGCTCCGCACATAGAAACCCTAGGCATTATCTTCGACATGCCCGCTTCTATGACCAACGCTCATACTAGACGAACCAGGCCCTAGAACGTCTGGCCGCCTCCTGCTCGCAAATCTCCGCTCCTCTCGGAAGGATCGGACAATTCTTTTACTTCAGAGCTCCGCACATAGAAACCCTAGGCGTTATCTTCGACATGCCTGTTTCTATGACAAACGCTCATACTAGATCGAACCCGCCCAGACGGTTCGATCTCTTGTTCAATTCTTTCTAAACTGAACTACGTCCGACTTGATCCTCGAAAGGGGTACGTAGGCAGCCTTTCTTAAGGTCCAGTCCCAAATCTTAACAAAACCTTTTCCGCATTTAT
>NZ_WEZG01000049.1 GCF_009176975.1 Aureimonas psammosilenae | reverse complement strand
TCCCACTACACTACTCGGTCAGACTCTTAGCAGCTTAACTACAGTTGATCGGACGGGAAACGGTGCTTTCTGCTAGATATGGCCGCAACCGAAATATATGCGAACTGGGCGCGCTATGGTGTGAGCGGCAAATCAAGGCAAGTTATGCCACGAACGCTCTGATACATTTTAACAATACGGTTTGAGGTTTAAACAATACACCAAGTGATATGTACGTACTGTATGGATGTACTGTGTGGTGTAGTGATATGTATGTACAGTATGGGAAAGACAAATAGCGACTTAACATACTGAGACTAGCCCTAGTATCTGAACACGTGGAGTGTGGAGTGTGGAGTGTGAGCTGCAAAGTGCGATGCAGTCTCTGCGATTTCTGTAGGTAATTTGTCCGGATGCGGAAGGAGCAGCGGTACGCGCACGAAAATCTCCAAAACATCTTCAAAATCCTCAAAATCGGGCAAATCTCAACCAATGACCAACAAAACGAGAATGAAAAGGACGAGATGTATCAAAGACGATGTTTTCACAGGCGCTGAAGATGATCCTGGTAAAAGCTAAGAGAAATTTTGACCGGAAGGCCGACTTTTGATGGCACCTGAGCGGCGCTCTCATAGTAAAAAACCACCAAACTTCAACCGGGAATAACTCCAGCCACAGAAGTCAATACACATTCATCCAGGTGTCATTCAACTTCTATTCTCCCACTCTCAAACCTCTATAGGGAAACTTGAATGGCATTTCAAAACTGCAAAAGTTTTATCTAACTCATGACCGGTTTTTTTATAAGAGGCATGAAGATGAACTTTTTTTCTGTTCATCATAAACTTCCCCTTTTAACTCTAAACATGAAATACAGGTGGTTTATGATCAGTGGTGAAGTTTCAGAAGGTGGCTATTATCCAATGTTGAGGGATCTGGTGAAATGTTTGCCAATGCGGGGCTTAACTATGGTAATATGCTACATTATGTATGTTCATTTTGTTGAAATCTAGCATTTTGGTGGAAATTAGATAAGCCTCGCTCAGATGTCTGAAACTACCAGGATAATTTTTGAAAATGCTAGACATACTGAAAAAA
>NZ_WEZG01000005.1 GCF_009176975.1 Aureimonas psammosilenae | reverse complement strand
CTCGGCCAGCGGCTTGCCCTGTTCGGCGGTGAGGATCGCGGCCAGATCGTCGGCGTTCTCGATCACGAGATCGTGCCAGCGCTTCAGGACCCCGGCCCGCTCCTTGGCGGTCTTCTTCGCCCAGTCCTTCTGAACCGCGCTCGCCGCCTTGATGGCGCGGCGCGTCTCGTCCACGCCCAGATCCGGCAACACCGCCAGCACCGCCCCGTCGAACGGATCGCGAACCTCGAAGCTCTTGGGACCAGCACCGACCCACTCGCCGGCAATCGGGGCTCGCTGCGTGAACAACGGATTTTGCGAAAGCTAACTCATCGGAAGCCTCCCAACGACGCGATCTCTCCGACCGCGTCACGATATCGTTTGACATATCATATTTTGGTATACCATGATACGACCAACTTGGACGAGGAAGGGAGCGGTCGATGGAAATCCGCAAGACTTTGCTGCAGGTCGAGACGACGCTGATCGAAGGCGGCAAGGCGGCACCGTCACCGTTGAAGCTCTTCACGGCCATCGCCGTGGTCCGCAATCCGTGGGCGGGGCGCGGCTTCGTCGAGGACCTTCGGCCCGAAATCCATGCCGGTGCGCCGGTTCTGGGCGAACTTCTGACCCGCATGATCCTCGAAGCCGTCGGCTCGGGCGAAGCGGTGGAGGCCTATGGCAAATCCGCCGTGGTGGGTCTCGACGGCGAGATCGAGCACGCTTCGGCACTCATTCACACGCTGCGCTTCGGCAACCATTACCGTCAGGCGGTCGGGGCGAAGTCCTATCTCGCCTTCTGCAACACGCGCGGCCCCGCCAACGCACCCGTGATGATCCCCTTGATGGACAAGAACGACGAAGGGCGTCGCTCGCATTACCTGACGATCCAGACGTCGGTGCCGGACGCCCCGGCGGCGAACGAAATCCTCGTCGCGCTCGGCGCTTCCGTCGGCGGCCGTCCGCATCACCGCATCGGCGATCGTTATCAGGACCTCAAGGAGCTTGGCCACGATGTCGCCAACCCGGCAGCGGTCTAGAACGGCCGGCGGCGCGGCCTTCGTCGAGACCGGCGAAGGCGAACCGCTCGTCCTGATCCATGGGGTCGGCATGCGCCTGGAAGCCTGGACGCCGCAGATCGCGGCGCTCTCGGCCTCGAACCGCGTGATCGCTGTCGACATGCCGGGCCACGGCGAAAGCTCGAAGTTGCCGGCGGGGGCCCCTTTGGAGGCCTTCGTCGCTTGGTTGGGACGACTTCTCGACGATCTGAAGCTCGACGCGGCGAATGTCGCCGGCCATTCCATGGGCGCGCTGATCGCCGGCGGCGCGGCTGCGACCCTCGGTCCCCGCATCCGGCGCGTCGCGCTGTTGAACGGCGTTTATCGCCGCTCGCCGGAAGCGCGCGCCGCGGTGAAGCAGCGCGCCGGTGAGATCGCCGGGGGCGGCGTCGATTTCGAAGGGCCGCTGCGCCGCTGGTTCGGCGACGAGGCTGAAAGCGACGC
The DNA here is from genome assembly GCF_009176975.1 of Aureimonas psammosilenae. GTDB lineage: Bacteria > Pseudomonadota > Alphaproteobacteria > Rhizobiales > Rhizobiaceae > Plantimonas > Plantimonas psammosilenae. The sequence continues at coordinate 346,006 of NZ_WEZG01000005.1, read as the reverse complement.
CGCCTACCAACTGACGCGCGGCTGGCTCGCCGGCGTCGATCTCGGCGGCTACGCCACGGCCTATTCCGCCTTTGCCGGCGGCGACGAAACCTATGCCGACGCGTGGCCGCGCGTCGAATGCCCCGCCCTCTTCATGACGGGCGACGGCGATCCGAACTCCACGCCCGCCATGGCCGAAGCCATGGCCGAGGCCGCGCCCAACGGCGAGGCCGTCATTATTCGGGGGCACCGGCACATGGTGAACCTGACCGCCCCGGACGAGGTGAACCGACACCTCGCCACCTGGCTCCGCCGCTGACTGACGCATTTGGGAGAAGAGTCATGACAGCATTCGATCCGCGTACCCTGCGCGACGCCTTCGGCGCTTTCGCGACCGGCGTCACTGTGGTGACGAGCCGAACCGGCGACGGCTCGCCGATCGGCTTCACCGCCAATTCCTTCGCTTCCGTGTCGCTCGACCCGCCGCTGCTTCTGATCTGCCTCGCCAAGACCTCGCGCAACTTCGCCAACATGACCGGCGCCAAGGCCTTTGCGGTGAACGTTCTGGCGGAGAACCAGAAGGACGTTTCCAACACCTTCGCCAAGCCTGTGGAAGACCGCTTCGCAGCCGTGAAATGGCAGGACGGACCGGCGGGCTCGCCGGTGTTTCCGGGGGCGGCCGCCTGGTTCGACTGCACGAGCGAGGAGATCGTCGATGCGGGCGACCACGCGATCCTGATCGGCCGGGTCGCCGGCTTCGAGAATTCCGGGCGCAACGGCTTGGGATACGTGCGCGGCGGCTACTTCACGCCTTCCCTGGAAGCCAAGGCTGCCCGCGCGTCAGTGGATGAGGACACGAACGTTTCCGCCGTGGTGGAGCGCGCCGGCGAGATCCTGCTCGTGCCCGCCGATGGAGACCGCTTCGCCCTGCCGTCCACTACCTTGGGCGACCGCGATCCAATGGACGCGATCGAGGCCGACCTTCTCTCTCGCACCGGCATCCAGACAACCGCGGGCTACCTCTTCTCCGTGTTCGAGGATCGCGCCGGCAGCCGTCAAAACATCGTCTACCGCACCGGCGCCGCCGAGGGCGCGCCTCGCGCGGGGCAGTTCGTGGCCATCTCCGACATTCCGTTCGACCGTCTGGACACGCCCCAGACCGCCGACATCCTGCGCCGTTTCATATCCGAGCAGGCTCTCGGCAATTACGGCGTTTATTTCGGCAACGAAACGGCGGGGCGGGTTCACGCTTTCGCCGGAAAGGCCTGAACCATGAAGTTCTCCTTGTTCGTCCACATGGAGCGCCTCGACGCGGACCAGCGTCAGGAGGACCTCTACGAGGAGTTCCTGGAACTCTGCCGGATCGCCGACCGGGGCGGCATGCACGCCATCTGGACCGGCGAGCATCACGGCATGGATTTCACCATCGCCCCCAATCCCTTCGTGACCATCGCCGATCTCGCCAACCACGTGAAGCAGGCGCGGCTCGGCACCGGCACGGTGATCGCTCCCTTCTGGCACCCGATCAAGCTGGCGGGGGAAGCCGCGATGACCGATCTCATCACGCGCGGCCGGCTGGATGTCGGCATCGCGCGGGGCGCTTATTCCTACGAATACGAGCGCTTGTCCCCCGGCCTCGACGCCTGGGGCGCGGGCCAGCGCATGCGCGAACTCATCCCCGCCACCAAGGCGCTGTGGGCCGGCGACTACGCCCATGAGGGCGAGTTCTACAAGTTCCCCTCCACAACTTCCGCGCCCAAGCCCGTGCAGCAGCCTGGTCCCCCGATCTGGGTGGCTGCGCGCGATCCCAACAGCCACGAATTTGCCGTCGCCAACGACTGCAACGTGCAGGTGACGCCGCTCTGGCAGGACGACAACGAGGTGCGCACGCTGATGGAGCGCTTCGAAGCAGCCTGCGCGGCCAATCCGGACAAGGCGCGGCCGAAGATCATGCTTCTGCGCCATACCTATGTCGGCTCGGACGAGGCGGATGTCGCGGAAGCCGCGCGCGAATTGTCGGTGTACTACAACTACTTCTTCGCCTGGTTCAAGAACGAGCGCCCGGTGCACCAGGGCCTGATCGAGCGCTTGTCGTCCGAGGAACTGACGGCCAATCCGATGATCTCGGCGGACGCCATGCGCGCCAACAACGTCGTCGGCGACGGGCGCCAAGTGATCGCCCGCATCAAGGCTTACGAGGCGATGGGCTACGACGAGTTCTCGTTCTGGATCGACACCGGCATGAGTTTCGAGCGCAAGAAGGCCTCGCTGGAGCGCTTCATCGCGTCCGTCATGCCGGCTTTTGCGAGCTGATCCGATGCGGCGCTTCCAAAGCTACATCGACGGCGCCTTCACCGACGGGGACGCGCGCTTCGAAAGCCTCGACCCGGCCACCGGTCAGCCCTGGGCGGAGATGCCCGAAGCGCGCGAGGGCGATGTCGACCGTGCCGTGCGGGCGGCCCATCGCGCCCTTCACGAAGGGCCCTGGGCGAGCCTGACGCCCACGGCGCGGGGCAAGCTGCTTTACCGCCTCGCCGATCTCGTGGCTGAAAATGCGCAAGCGCTCGCCGAGTTGGAGACCCGCGACACCGGCAAGATCATTCGCGAAACGGCCGCGCAGATCGCCTATGTTGCCGAATATTACCGCTATTATGCGGGCCTTGCCGACAAGATCGAAGGCGCGGTGCTGCCGATCGACAAGCCGGACATGGAGGTCTGGACGCGGCGCGAGCCGATTGGGGTCGTGGCGGCCATCGTGCCATGGAACTCGCAGCTCTTTCTGTCGGCGGTGAAGATCGGGCCGGCGCTCGCAGCCGGCTGCACCCTGGTGGTGAAGGCCTCGGAAGACGGCCCCGCCCCGCTTCTCGAACTCGCCCGCCTGATCCACGAAGCGGGTTTCCCGGCCGGCGTCGTCAACGTCATTACCGGCTTCGGACCGACCTGCGGGGCCGTTCTGTCCGGCCATCCGCTGGTCGCCCATGTCGCCTTCACCGGCGGTCCCGCGACGGCCCGGCATATCGTGCGCCAGTCGGCCGAGAACCTCGCCTCGACCTCGCTGGAACTCGGCGGCAAGTCGCCGTTCCTCGTTTTTGCCGATGCCGATCTCGAAAGCGCGGCCAACGCCCAGGTCGCCGGCATCTTCGCTGCGAGCGGCCAGTCATGCGTCGCCGGCTCGCGCCTTCTGGTGGAGCGCAGCGTCAAGGATCGCTTTCTCGCCCTTCTGATAGAAAAGGCCTCGGCGGTGGCCATCGGCGCGCCGTTGGACCGCGCGACCGAAGTCGGTCCTCTTTGCACGCGCCGGCAGATCGAGAACATCGACAAGCTCGTTGCGCGCTCGGTCGCGGCGGGGGCGAAGGTGCTGACGGGCGGTGCGGCGGTGGAGCGCGAGGGGTTCTTCTATCCCCCGACGATCATCGACTGCGACGGCATCCCTTCCGCGCCCGCACTGCAGGAGGAGTTCTTCGGCCCTGTCCTGTCCGTGGTCTCGTTCGAAACCGAGGCCGAGGCGCTGCGGCTCGCCAACGACACGGCCTTCGGCCTCGCTTCCGGCGTATTCACCGGCAGCCTGACGCGCGCCCATCGCCTCATCCGGGGCATCCATGCGGGCGTCGTCTGGGTGAACACCTATCGCGCCGTCTCGCCCATCGCGCCCTTCGGCGGCTTCAAGCTGTCGGGTCACGGCCGGGAGGGCGGCCTTGCGGCGGCGCTCGACTACACCCGCACCAAGACGGTGTGGCTGCGCACTTCCGACGATCCGATCCCCGATCCCTTCGTGATGCGGTGAGCGCGATGATCTACGAAATCCGAACCTATCGCCTCCGCAACGGCTCCGTGCCGGACTACCTTCGCGCCGTCGCGGAAGGGATCGCCATCCAGAAGCGCCATCTCGGCACGCTGGTCGGCTATTTTTATTCCGAGATCGGCCCCTTGAACGAGATCGTCCATATCTGGGCCTTTCCCGGCCTCGACGATCGCGAGCGGCGCCGCGCCGCGCTCGGTGCCGACCCCGAATGGCAGGCCTTCCTGCCGCGCATCCGCGACCTCATCGTCAGCGGCGACAACAAGATCATGAAAGCCGCGCCGTTCTCGCCCGTTCCGCCGACTGGACCCTGACATCCACGCGGCCAAGCCATTTTTTCTGGGAGGAAAAAGCAATGAAAAGCCTGAAGATCATCACCGCGTCGCTCGCGCTTCTGACACTCAGTGCCGGCGTTTCGGCTTCGGCCGCCGACATGGTGTTCACCAGTTGGGGCGGCACGACGCAGGACGCGCAGAAGGCGTCCTGGGCCGACAAGTTCACCGCCGCCTCCGGCACCAACGTCCTGATGGACGGCCCGACGGACTACGGCAAGCTGAAGGCCATGGTGGAGGCAAGCGGCGTCACCTGGGACGCGGTGGACGTCGAAGGCGACTACGCCGTCCAGGCCGGCAAGAACGGGTTTCTCGAGCCGCTCGACTTCGCGGTGATCGACAAGACCCGGCTCGATCCGCGCTTCGTCACCGACCATTCGGTCGGCTCGTTCTATTATTCCTTCGTGATCGGCTGCAATTCCGGCGCCGTCGCCGCCTGCCCCAAGAGCTGGGCCGATCTCTTCGACACGGCCAAGTTCCCCGGCAAGCGCACCTTCTACAAGTGGTCGGCGCCCGGCGTGATCGAGGCGGCGCTTCTGGCGGACGGCGTTCCGGCCGACAAGCTTTATCCGCTGGATCTCGACCGCGCCTTCAAGAAGCTCGACACGATCAAGTCCGACATCATCTGGTGGTCGGGCGGCGCGCAGTCGCAGCAGCTCCTGGCCTCCGCCGAAGCGCCCTTCGGCTCGTTCTGGAACGGCCGCCTCACCTCGCTCGCAGCCGACGGGCTGCCGATCGAGACCTCGTGGGACGGCAACATCACCGCGGCCGACGCGCTCGTGGTGCCCAAGGGCGCCAAGAACAAGGAAGCGGCGATGAAGTTCATCGCCTACGCCTCCTCGCCCCAAGGCCAAGCCGACATGGCGGCGGCCACGGGCTACGCCCCGACCAATCTCGACTCGCCCCCGCTGATGGCGCCCGACATCGCCAAGACCCTGCCCGATCAGCAGAAGGCGACCCAGGTCAATTCCGACATGAACTACTGGGCCGAGCATCGCGACGAGATCGGCACCCGCTGGTACGCCTGGCAGGCGCAGTAACGGGTCGAAGCGCGTTCTTCGAACAAGGGGGCACGGTCGGCGCGGACCGGCCCCCGAAGGCTCCGGACAGGCTTCGTTCGTCCGGGGTCCTGCCGGTTCGATGAGCCGGCACCCCGCGCCACGGGACATTCCATCGGGAGGATGGCAGCACACCATGTCCAACATATCCGACACATCCGCCCTCGACGGGCGCCCGTCGCGCCGGAGCCTCGTTCCGCGAGGACTGGGCCCTGCCGTTCCCGCGCTCGTTCTGCTCTTCGTTTTCTTCGTGGTGCCGGTGGTTTCCCTGCTCCTGCGCAGCGTCCTGGAGCCGGTGCCGGGGCTCGGCAACTATGCCGAACTGCTCGGGTCCTCGACCTATCTGCGCGTTTTCCTCAACACCTTCCTCGTGTCGGGCCTCGTCACCGCGATCTCGCTCCTGATCGGCTTTCCCGTCGCCTGGACGCTCGCCATCATGCCCGCCCATTGGGCGCGGATCGTCTTCGCGATCCTGCTTCTGTCGATGTGGACCAATCTTCTGGCGCGCACCTATGCCTGGATGGTGCTTCTTCAGCGCACCGGCATCATCAACAAGACGCTGATGAATCTTGGGGTGATCGACCAGCCCCTGACGCTCGTCAACAATCTCGTCGGCGTGACCATCGGCATGGTCTACATCATGCTGCCCTTCATCATCCTGCCGCTCTATGGCGTGATCCGGCGCATCGACCCCTCGATCCTCCAGGCGGCCGCGCTTTGCGGCGCGACGCGCTGGCAGTCGCTCCGGCGCGTTCTCCTGCCGCTCGCCGCCCCCGGCATGGCCGCCGGCGCGCTGATGGTCTTCGTGATGTCGCTCGGCTATTTCGTCACGCCTGCGCTTCTCGGCGGCACCAGCAACATGATGCTCGCCGAACTCATCGCGCAGTTCGTCCAGAGCCTCGTCAATTGGGGCATGGGAAGCGCGGCGGCGCTGGTTCTCCTTGTCGCGACGCTCGCCCTCTACGCCTTCCAGCTCAAGCTGTTCGGCACCTCGCAGATGGGAGGACGCTGAGATGCTGCTCAGTTTCGAACGGCTCGGCTGGTGGAGATGGGTGCTGGTCGGCATCACCGCCCTCACCGCCGCTTTTCTGCTCCTGCCGATCGTCTTCATCGCCGCCCTGTCCTTCGGCTCGTCGCAATGGCTGATCTTTCCGCCGCCGTCCTGGACGTTGCGCTGGTATCGTGAGTTCTTCGCCGACCCGCGCTGGCTCGCATCCGCCTGGACGAGTTTCCAGATCGCCGCCCTCGTGACGGTGTTCTCGGTCGGCATCGGCCTTTGCGCGTCCTTCGCCCTGGTGCGTGGAAAGTTCCGGGGGCGCGAAACGCTGAAGGCCTTCTTTCTGACGCCCATGATCCTGCCGGTGGTGGTGCTGGCGGTGGCGCTCTACGCCTTCTTCCTGCGCCTCGGCCTCAACGGGACGGTGCCTGGCTTCGTTCTCGCCCATCTCGTGGTGGCGCTGCCCTTCTCGGTTCTGGCCATCACCAACGCGCTCGAAGGCTTCGACAAGTCCATCGAGGACGCCGCCGTTCTTTGCGGCGCGAGCCCGCTGGAAGCCAAGTTCCGCGTGACGCTGCCGGCCATCGGGCACGGCCTGTTCTCGGCGGCGATCTTCTCGTTCCTCACTTCGTGGGACGAGGTGGTGCTGGCGATCTTCATGGCGAGCCCGACCCTTCAAACGCTGCCCGTGCGGATCTGGACGGTGCTGCGCCAGGACCTGACGCCGGTGGTCGCCAGCGCCTCCACCCTCCTCGTTCTTCTGACCATCATCCTGATGCTGCTCGTCGCCCTGGTTCGAAAGGGGTTCAAATCGTGACCGCGCCCTACCTACAGATCCGCGGCATCCGTAAGGATTACGGTGCCGTCACCGCCGTTCAGGACGTCAATCTCGAAGTCCGCCGGGGAGAGTTCATGACCTTTCTCGGGCCGTCCGGCTCGGGCAAGTCCACGACCCTCTACATCCTCGCCGGGTTTCAGGACCCGACCGCCGGCGACATCCTCCTCGAAGGCCGCTCGATCCTGCAAACGCCTTCGCATCTCAGACAAATCGGCATGGTGTTCCAGCGCTACACGCTGTTTCCTCACCTGACGGTCGCCGAGAATGTCGGCTTTCCCTTGAAGGTCCGCCGCCGCCCGAGGGCCGAGATCGACGCGAAGGTGAAGGAGATGCTGAAGCTCGTGCGCCTGGAGGGCTTCGAGGATCGCCGTCCCTCCGATATGTCGGGCGGCCAGCAGCAGCGCGTGGCGCTCGCCCGCGCGCTCTCCTACGACCCGCCCGTGCTTCTCATGGACGAGCCCTTGTCGGCGCTCGACAAGAAGCTGCGCGAGGAGATCCAGCACGAGATCCGTCGCATCCATCAGGAAACGGAAGTGACCATCCTTTACGTCACCCACGACCAGGAGGAAGCGCTGCGCATGTCGGACCGCATCGCCGTGTTCTCCAAGGGCGTGATCGATCAGGTCGGAACCGGCCCCGAACTCTACGCCAATCCCGCCACGCGGTTCGTCGCCGAGTTCGTGGGCGACAGCGACTTCCTGTCCTGCGAGGTCGTGCGCTCGGACGGCCATACGGCCGATATCCGGCTCGGGTCCGACCTTCTCGTGCCCGGCGTTCCGGTGCACGGTTCGGGCGGCCAGCGGGCGGCGGGGGCCCTGCTCCTGCGCCCCGAGCGCATTCAGCTTCACCGCCGGGAGCCGGGTGACGGGCGGACGCTTCCCGTGCGTGTTTCCGACCTCACCTTCCTCGGCTCCAACGTCCATGTCGCGGCGACCACCGGCTGGGGCGAGGATGTGGCGGTGCGCCTGCCTTTCGGCCACGGCGCGATCGAAGGCCTGTCGCGGGGCGATACGGTCTGGCTCGGCTTCGACCCGCAAGCCACGCACGTCTTCTGCTGATAGGGTTCGCAAGCCAAGCGCAGTGAGCGGGAGACCCATATGAGCACGATATCGGCCAAGGCGCCCGGCATAACGAGCCTTCGGGTGGAGCGCCCCCAGCGCACGCTTCGCGAACTCACGCTGGAGAAGATGCGCGAATCGATCCTCGAGCGCTACTTTGCGCCGGGCGAGCGGCTTGTGGAGCGCGACCTTTGCGAGCGGCTCGGCGTCAGCCGCACGATCGTGCGGGAGGTTCTGCGGCACCTGGAGTCGGAAGGTCTGGTCGCGAACCTGCCCCAGCGCGGGCCCGTGGTCGCCGAAACGTCGCTGGAGGAAGCCAAGCAGATCTACGATATCCGCGGCTCCCTGGAAGGGCTCGCCGCCGGCATCTGCGCCGAGCGCAAGGGGCCAGAGGCCGCCGACCGCCTCGAGATCGTGCTCCAACGCATCCGTCAGGCCTATGCCGCCGGGGACAGCCGCCTCGTGCTGGCCGAGACCACGGAATTCTACCGGACCCTCTTCGCCGAGGCCGAATGCGACGTCGCCTGGAGCATCGTCAGTTCGCTGACGGTCCGCATCAACCATCTGCGCTCCATGACGATCAAGACGGCGCGACGCGACGTGGAAGGCCCCGACCAGATGAGCCGCATCGTGGCCGCCATCCGCCACCGGGACCGCGATGCGGCCGCAACCGCGGCGGCAACGCACGTCGCCAACGCGTCCCGCATCGCACAGGGCCTTCTGTCACGCCACGCGACCTGAGAGCGGCGTTCACCGCGGACGCGCAAGAATGACGCAGATCGTCGAAGACGTCCTGATGTCCTCGGCAACGGGAAATCGTTTGCGAAGCGCTCATCGGCCCGTCGATTGACTGCTCTGCGAGAGAGCCGCCGTTACATCGATCCGCTTCGGCTTCTGATGGGATCGCCTATGTCCGAGAGGGGGGCGGATCGTTCTTGGTCAGTTTGTCCAGATTGTCGATCAAGCGCGTGAGCAGAGCGACGAACTGAGCCGCCTCGCGATCGGAGAACCCGGCGAGCGCCTCGCGATTGCCCTGGAAAAGGGTCGCGCACGCTTCCGGAAGCCGCGCCCGCGCAGCCTCCGTCAAAGCCACGCGGCTGCTGCGGCCATCGGTGGGATCGGGCTTGCGTCGGATCAGCCCGTCCCGCTCCATCCGCGCCAGCATCTGCGCCATGGACGGCTGCTCGATCCTGGCGAAGCGCGCGAGATCGCGCTGCGTTTCCGCATGGCCCTCCTCCAACGCGACCAGAACCGGCAGGGTGCCGACCCCGAAGCCGAGGGGCTTCAAGCGCGCTTCGCTGAGACGGGCGAAGCTGCGCGCCGCGAGGCTGACGAGATGACCGGGGGTGACGAGAACGTCGGCTAAAGGATCGTCGTCTTGCATAGGACCCTATCTTGATGCATAGGTTCCTATATAAGATGGTGACGCAAAGGGCAATGAGGCGGTGCCCTCACGGGCCGTCGGCATTGCAGCAAAGGCAGAGATGATGAACCAGAACGTCGACACCCTCCGCCGCCTTTACGAGCGCTTCAACGCCAAGGACATTCCCGGCGTCCTCGCCATGCTCACCGACGATGTCGCCTGGGCCAACGGCATGGACGGCGGCCATGTCCACGGCCATGACGGCATCCGCGATTACTGGACCCGCCAATGGTCGCTCGTCGATCCCCATGTCGAGCCAGTGGGCTTCAGCGAGGCCGATGACGGAGCCGTTCTCGTGGAGGTTCGGCAGACCATCCGCGACGGCGATGGCAATCGGGTGCAGGTGGATGGCTTGAAGGACAAGATGGTTGGCCATCTCTTCCATTTCACCGACGGCAAGGTCGCCCGCTTCGATATCGTCGAGAGCGACTGACGGCGTTCCCGCCGATCTCGCCGACGCGGCCCTGGAGAAGGAAGAGTATGACAGCCGAACCCGTCCACCACTTCGCGGCCTGCCGCTGCGGCTTTGTTCGCCTCGACGCGGCGGGGGCTCCGCTCGCGACCGGCGCCTGCCATTGCCGGGGGTGCCAGCGCATGACCGGCGGCCCGTACTCGCTCGGCGCGATCTACCCCTCGGCCGCCGTCAGCGTCGAGGCGGGCGAAACCGGTCCGATCGGCGCCGATCCGGCTGCGGGACACCAGGGTTGCATCCGCTGCGCGAGCTGGGTCTTCACCCGACCGCCCGGACTTGGCGACATCGTCGTGGTGCGATCGAGCCTGTTCGAGGATGCCGCCGCCTTCGCCCCCTTCGTGGAAAGCTTTCTTTCGGAAAAGCTTCCCTTCGTCGCACGCGTCGCGCCACACGGTTTCGATCGCTTCCCCGAACCGAAAGAGTTCCCTCACCTCATCGCCGCCTATGCCGACTGGGAACACGCGGCGCGCTGAGGACGGGCGCTGCGGAGCCCTTCGCATGACGCCGGACATTCTTTTCCCCGGTCTTCTGGCCCCGCTTCTTTTCCTTGGTCGCTTCGATCGACGTGCGGACTGGACGCATTTCCAACGCCCTCAACCTCGTCATCGCGGCGCTCGGTTTCGCGCCGGCTCTTTCGGTCGGCGCAGTCATGCGCTGGAGCGAATGGGGGACATGCCGATCCTCGGTCTTCTGCTTCTCTTTTTGCGCTACGCCCATGCGCTTTGGCGGCGGCGCGTTGGCTTAAGTCTCGGCGACGTGAAGTTCCTGTTGTCCGCACGGAGATGAAAACAGCCCTTCCGCGTTTGCTCCCGATCCCGCTTTCGCGGCAGGTTCATCCCGCCGCCGCGAGGTGGCCGCCGCCGATATCGAGGAGGGACAAGCGCGGCGGCGGATCGTTCGGCTTTCTGATCGCGCTCGGGATGTCGCCGACCAGACGCGGAAAACTGGCGCGGCGGCGCGCCGGATCGGGCACGGGAACGGCCTCGATCAGCCGGCGCGTATAGGGATGGTGCGGGTTTCCAAAGATCTGCGCCCGCGTCCCCATCTCAACGATCTGGCCGAGATACATCACCGCCACGCGGTGGGAGATGTTCTCCACCACCGCCATGTCGTGGCTGATGAAGAGATAGGCGATGCCGAACTCGCTCTGAAGCTCCTTCAAGAGTTCGAGAACGCGCTTCTGGACGGACACGTCGAGCGCCGACACGCTTTCGTCCGCGATGATGAGCTTGGGGCGCAGAGCCAGGGCGCGGGCGATGCAGATGCGCTGGCGCTGACCGCCGGAAAACTGGTGCGGATAGCGGCGCATGGCATCCGGCTGAAGACCGACGCGCTCGAACAGGGCCGCGACGCGCTCCTGCCGCTCGTTGGGCGTGCCGATGCCGTGGATGACGAGCGGCTCGGCCACGAGATCGCCGGCGCGCATTCTGGGATCGAGGGACGCGAAGGGGTCCTGAAAGATCATCTGAACGTCGCGGCGCAAGGCTTTCCGATCCACCACCGAGAGCCCTTGCGCCGGACGCCCCGCGACGGAAAGATGCCCGCCATAGGAAACGAGGCCCGCGATCGCCTTGGCCGTCGTGGACTTGCCGCACCCGGACTCCCCCACGAGGCTCAAGGTCTGCCCGCCCGGAACGTCGAAGGAGATGCCGGCGACGGCATGGACTTCCGCGACCGGCCGGCCGAACAAACCGCCCTTGATGGGAAAGCGCACGGTCAGGTCGCGAATTTCGGCCACCGGCGGCGTCGCGGTCCGCTCCAATGAGGGATCGCCGCCCGTTCCCATGCGCGGCACGGCGGCCAGAAGGGCTCGCGTGTAGTCCTCCCTCGGCTGCGCGAAAAGCGAGGCGACCGGCCCCTCCTCCACCTGCCGCCCTTCCCGCATCACGACGACGCGCGTCCCCATCTCCGCCACGACACCCATATCGTGGGTGATGAGGATAAGGCCTGTGCCTCGGACTTCCTGGATCTCCTTCAGGAGGCCCAGCACCTGCGCCTGGATGGTCACGTCGAGGGCGGTGGTCGGCTCGTCGGCGATGAGGACGTCCGGCTCCAGGGCCAGTGCCATCGCGATCATCACGCGCTGGCGCATGCCGCCGGAGAGTTCGTGCGGATATTGCCGCATCCGCCGCTCGGCCTCGGGAATGCGCACCGCCTGCAAGGCCTCGAGCGCCAGACGCCGCGCTTCCCCCCGGCCGATGGGTCGATGGGCTTCGATCGCTTCGGTGACCTGGCGTCCGACCGTCAGAACCGGGTTGAGCGAGGTCATCGGTTCCTGGAAGATCATGGCGATCCGATCGCCGCGCACGCGCCGCATCTCGCGCTCACTGAGCGTCGTCAGATCGTCGGACCCAAGACGGATCGAGCCGCCGGAAACGACCGGACCGGGCGTGGGCAGAAGCCCCATGATGGCGAGCGATGTCAGCGACTTGCCCGACCCCGATTCGCCGGCGATGCAGAGCGTTTCGCCAGAGCGAAGCTCGAAGGACAGGTCCGACACCAGCGCGCGGCGCTTGGCCCCGTCCCCGACCGCGATGGACAGGTTCGAAACGGAAAGCACGGGTGGCGGAGCCGGCGCGGTCGCGCCGGTCTCCTTCGCATGAGCCGGCGCGAGCATCATTCGAACACGACGCGCGGGAAATAGAAGGACACCACCCAGTTCGGCATGTCGACGATCTCGGAAATGCGAAGGTCGCCGCAGGTGGAAACGAGCATATAGGCGTCGACCGGCGCGAGATTGTACCGCTTGGCCAGAAGCTCCACCATGTCGGAAACCGCCTGACGCGCGCCTGTCATCAGGTCCGGCCCGACGCCCGTCGTCACCTCGTAGCCCTTGGCGTCGAGATGGCGCGTCACCGGCCCCGGCGTCGTGAAGCGCGGCATGGCGAGATTGGCGTTCTTCACGAGATCGAGCGTCAGGACGGCGTTCATCGGGCTTTCGATGGCCGTGCCGCAAACCTCGCCGTCGCCTTGGGCGGCGTGGGTGTCGCCGACCGAAAAGAGCGCGCCGGCGACCTCCACCGGAAGATAGAGCACCGTGCCGGCGGACAGGTCCCGGATGTCGAGATTGCCGCCGACGCGGCGCGGCGGCACCACCGAATGGTGGCCCGCTTCGGCCGGCGCATTGCCGATCGTCCCCGCGAAGGGCTTCAGCGGCACGCGGCCGTGGGCGCCGAAAGCCGCCGGCTCAAGGCTTTGCGCGTCGTATTTCCAGATGGTCAGCGCGGGGTCGAGGAACTGGTCGGCGAGAAGCCCGAAACCTGGAATGTTCGCCGTCCATCCGAAGCCGGACGGCTTGAAGCCCTCGATCGTCACCTTCAGCGCGTCGCCGGGCTCGGCCCCGTCCACGAAGATCGGCCCGGACACCGGATTGATCTTGCCGAAATCGAGGGTCTTCACGCTTTCGACGGTGGAGTCGGGCGTGAGTTGCCCCGCCGACGAATCCCGGCATTCGAACTCGATCGTCGCTCCCGGCGCCACACGGAGCGCCGGTTCGATGGAATTATCCCAGCCGAAGTGATGCTGCCGGCCGTGGATGGTGTAGTCGCAAGCCTTACACATCACTTGGTCTCGACATACTTGTAGTTCATCGGCGTGTTGACCGGATCGACATAAAGCGCGTCGTCGCCGCCCATCTTGTCGGACCGCATCGTGTAGCGCTTTTCGTTGAAGACCGGGACCCAGGGCGCATCGGCCATCACACCCTCGTAGACCTCACCCCAAGCCTTGGCACGCTCTTCGGCTTTGGCCGGATCGACGATGGCGTCGGCGTCAGCCGCCTTTTTGTCGAGGTCCGCGTTGCAGTATTTCGCCCAGTTCCAGCCGCCCTCGGCCGCGCCCGCGCAGCCGAGAATCGGGCCATAGAAGTTCGACGGATCAGGGAAATCGGCGATCCAGGCCATGCCGCCGGACCAGATCATCGGCGCGCCTTCCGCCGAGCCCCCGGCCGCGATCACGTTGGCCTGCGCGAGGCTCTGGATCGAGGCCTTGATGCCCACAGCCGCCAGATCCTGCTGGATCGCCTGCGCGATGCGGGGCTGGGGATCGACATTGGCGACGAAAAGCTCGGTCTCGAAGCCGCCCTCGTGCCCTGCCTCGCTCAGAAGCTTCTTGGCGCCCGCCACGTCGTATTTGTAGCCTTCGAAGTTCTGGACATAGCCCGGCATGGTCGGGGGCAGCGGTTGGTTGGCGGGCGTCGCGCGGCCGTTGATGATCTGGACGATGCGGTCCTTGTTGATCGCCATATTGACGGCCTGACGAACTTTAAGATCGTCGAAGGGCGCGACCTTCACGTTCATGGTGATGTAGCCGGTGTGAAGCTGCACGCCCTGGACGACGCGCGCGGCCTCCTCGGCATTGCCCATCACTTCGCGGAATTTAGCCGGCGGAATGCCGTCGCCGGGAACGTCGACCTCACCGTTCTGGACGCGCAGAAGCGAGACCACCGGCTCCTGGCCGATCTCGAAAGCGATCTGGTCGAGCTTGGGCACGCCTTCGCGGTAGTAGTCCGGGTTCTTGGTCAGGACGAGCTTCTGGCCGAGCGTCCACTCGCTGAGCTTGAAGGCGCCCGTGCCGACGGGGCTGCGGCCGAAATCGGCGCCGGCCTTCTCCACTTCCTCCTTGGGAACGATGAAGGAGAAGTTCAGCGCCATCACCGACAGGAAGGTCGCGTCCGGCCGCGACAGCGTGACCTCGACGGTCTTCGGGTCGATGATCTTGATCCCTGAGAGTTCCGTCGCCTCGCCCGATTGCATCTTATCGAAGCCCTCGATCGAGCCGAGGAAGCCCGCGCCCGGCGACTGCGTCTTCGGGTTCGTGGTGCGCTCGAAGGAGTATTTCACGTCATCGGCGGTCATCGCGCGGCCGTTGTGGAATTTCACGCCGTCGCGCAGTTTGAAGGTGAAGACGCGGCCGTCGGGAGAAATCTCGTAGCTTTCGGCAAGGCCGGGGCGCAGCTTGGCGGTGCCCGGCTCGTAGTCCATCAGCCCGTCGAAAAGGGCCTTGATCATGGAGAAGTTCTGCCAGTCGTAGCCGATGGCCGGGTCGAGGGTCGCGATATCGTCCTTGTAGGTGACGGTGATCGAACCGCCGGACTGCGCCGAGGCGAGGGGCGGGGCGAAGCTCAGCGCGACGGATAGGCCAAGCACTGCTGCGGAGCGTTTCAGGAGGGATGTCATGGCGAACGGCTTCCTTTTCACTGGAGCTTGATGCGGGGATCGATGAAGGGGGCGAGGAGATCGGCGAGGAGGTTGCCGAGAACGATGGCGACCGCGGACACGAGGGTGACGCCCATGATGATCGGCAGATCGACCCGCTGGATCGCCTGCCAAGCGAGCTGGCCGATGCCGGGCCAGCCGAAGACGCTTTCCACCACCACGATGCCGCTCATGAAGAGGCCGATATCGATGCCGATCATCGCGATCACGGGCAGAAGCGCGTTCGGAACCGCGTGGCGGGCGAGGATCGTCCAGCGGCGGAGCCCCTTGGCGCGGGCGGTGCGGATGTAGTCCTGGCGCAGGACATCCACCATCGAAGAGCGCATCATGCGCGAATACCAGCCGGCCCCGAGGACCCCGAGCGTGACGGCCGGCAGCACGAGATGCGAGAAGGTGCCGTAGCCCCCGATCGGGAACCAGCCGAGCTTCACCGCGAAGACGTAGAGGAACAGAAGCCCGACCACGAACTGGGGTGCGGACACCGTGACGAAGGAGCCGACCATCGCGACGTGGTCGGCCGGCCGCCCCCGCCGCACCGCCGCCAGAACCCCCAGCGTCAGGCCGAGAACGAGTTCGCAGGCGATGCCCGCCGCCATCAGGAGGAGGCTCGCCGGCAGGCGCGACCAGATGAGGTCCGACACGGCCGAGCGCTGGAGATAGGAGCGGCCGAGATCGCCTTGCACGAGATTGCCGAGATAGCGCCCGTACTGGACGAAGAAGGGCTGGTCGAGACCGAGCTGGGCGCGAATATTGGCGACCTGTTGGGCGGAAGCCGTGCGCCCCGCGATCTGCCGGGCGGGGTCCGCCGGCAGGAGGTAAAGCAGCGCGAAGGTGACGAGCGAAACGCCGAGGAGGATGAGAACCGCCTGGAACAAGCGGCGCGCGAGATAGACGATCATCAGTCCCGCCCTCCTTCGGTCGGGTCGAGAGCGTCGCGTAAGCCGTCGCCGACGAGGTTGAAGGCGAGCGCCAGAAGAAGAATCGCGATGCCGGGGAAGAATACGAGCCAGGGTGCCGACTGGAAGTAGGTCTGGTTCTCGAAGATGATGTTGCCCCAGGACGCATCCGGCGGCTGAACGCCGACGCCGAGAAAGGACAGCGTCGCTTCCAGAAGCACCGTGGTCGAGATGCCGAGCGTGCCGTAGACGATCACGGTGGAGGTGAGGTGCGGCAGGATGTGGCGGAAGAGGATGCGCGGCGAGCCCGCGCCGAGCGTCTTCTCGGCCGCGATAAATTCCCGCTCGGCCAACGATCGCGTTTCGGAATAAACGACGCGCGCCACCTGCACCCAGTTCACCAAAGCAATGACGAGCGCGACGATCCAAAGGCTCGGGCGCAGCACCGCCGCGAGGCAGATGGCGAGGAGCAAAGCCGGAAACGCCATCATCAGGTCCGTGAAGCGCATCAGGACCGTTCCCAGCACCCCTCGGAAATAGCCTGCCACGACCCCGACCAGCGTTCCGATCACAAGCGCCGCGCCGTTGGCGACGACCCCGATGATGAGCGAATTGCGCGCGCCGTAGAGGATGCGGGACAGGAGGTCGCGGCCGAGGAGATCGGTGCCGAGCCAGTATTTCTCGGACGGCGGCAGGGGTGAGCCTTCCAGGGTCAGACCGTCGAAGAACTGCTCGTTCGGATCGAAGGGCGCGACATGGGGCGCGAGCGCGGCGGCTGTCACGACGCCCGCAATGATGACGAGGCCGAGAACCGCGAGCTTGCGGCGAAGGAGCCGGCGCAGAACGCCCTCCCCATCGAACGGCGCCGACGCGGGCGGCGGAGCCGTGTCAGGCCCGACGAGGACGCTCATGCGAGGCCTCCCTGTTCTTGAGGTCGACCACGCGGCGCGCCGCTTCTTCCATCGTCACCTGCCAGCTCATGGCGAGCGCGCGCAGTTGCGCATAGGCTTGAGCCTCGTCCGTCCCGGCCGAGGACAAAGCCACCACGGCGCGAACCACCGTCTGGCGCTCGGCCACCCGTTCCTTCAGGGCCGCGATCTCGGCGGCGAGGCGGCGGCGCTCGTCGAAGGCACGCCGGGCGATCAGGAGCGCGGAATAAACGCCGGCATTGCCGACGGGCTTCACGATCTGCGCATCCGCCTGCCGCGACAAAGCCCATTCGATCCGGCCCGGCGCTTCCGATCCGATCAAGGCGACCATCGGCATGGGGGCCTCGTTCGCTCCCCACGGAAACTGCTCATCGAAGCCGAGATCGACGTCGAAGAACAGGAAGTCCGCAGCCGCGGCCGATGGCGGCAGTTCCGGCCAGGATTGCACGACGTCGAGCCCGATCGCATCGAGTTGCCGGGTCAGCGTTTCGACGCTCGGATGCGGGCGATGGAGCAGAACCGCCTTCGCCCCGCCGAGATTGGGGATACGTGCGCGCCGGGTCATCGCACCATCCTCAAGGACGGGCGGAACGTGGCGACGGGATCGTAGCGCGACAGATAGGGATCGGCCTCCACCATTCGCGCGCTCGCCTCGATCACCTCGAAGCCGAGCCCTCGAATGCGCCCGATGAAGAAGGGCAGGCTGGCATGCTGCGTGGCGCGGTCGATCCGGATGGCGCCGAGCGCGGTGCGGAAGGATCGCCCGGCGAGCGCGCGGCGCACCGCTTCAGGCTCGTCCGTTCCGGCGAGTTCGATCGCGTCGGCAAGCGTCGTGACCGCCGCATGGGCCGCCGCTTCGAAGCTGGAGCGCGAGCCTTGGCCTCCATCGTGCATGAAGGGCAGGCAGGACAGATGCCCCTCGCCGTGGGGGAGGATGGAGGGCAATTCCTGTTCGGTCAGGTTGCAGGAAAGCACCGGCCGTCGCTCCGGGCGGAAGCGTTCGTCCTTGCGCCCAAGGGCTGCATAAGCCTCGTAGAAGGCGTAGGATGAGGGCCCGATCAGGTTGTTGAGGACGAAGTCCGGCGCGGTCGCCCGGATCTCCTCGATCAGCCGCGAAACGTCCGTATCGCCGAGCGGCAGATAGCGCTCCCCACTCACCTCGCCGCCTGCATCGGCCACGAGATCGCGGGCGATGCGGTTCATTTCCCAGCCCCAGATGTAGTTGGAACCAAGAAGAAAGGCGTTACGGCCGAAGCGTCCCGCGACATGGGCGAAGAGCGGCACGAGATGCTGGTTCGGCGCAGCGTTCATGTAGACGACGTGATCGTTCGTCTCGAAACCCTCGTAGGGTGCCGGATACCAGAGAAGGCCGCGATGGCGCTCCAGAGCCGGGATCACTTCCTTGCGGCTCCAGGACGTGATGCAGCCGACGATATGGCGGGCGCGCGTTTCGGTGAGGAGTCCAGCGCAAAGCGGCGCATAGGAGTCGGTGCGCCCGGCCGGATCGCGCTCCACTGGCACGAACTCGATTCCACGCGCCGGATCGGCATTCACCGCCGCGATGCCGCCCAGCGCGCCCTCGCGGCAGGCCGCTCCGAGACGCTCGTAGCTGCCGGAGCGCGAAAAAAGGATTCCGATTTCGATCCGCTGCTTCAAGGAGGTGGGTCCCGAAACGAAAAAACCCCGCAGTTCGCGAAAGCCGAAATGCTTCCATGCGAACGAACGGGGCTCGATTGCCGTCCGGCATCCAGGGCCGGTATGTGGGTGACAGCTTGCGTCAGTGCCGAGGCGGCGTCAAGCGCGTTGACGCGATTATATGCCTGCCTAGATTTTCAGCAGATAGGGAGGAGTTTCCAGCACTAGCAGGAGTTCGGGTTGCCTTCTCAAACCGCCGGCGTCAGGACGGAAAATGACAGGCCGCCAACGTATTTGCGCCCTTGGCCTCGAGGAGCGGTCGCGTCGTTCGGCAAAGGTCCTGCGCCTTCGGGCAACGGGGCTCGAAGCGGCATCCCGATGGCGGCTTCGCCGGGCTCGGCAGTTCGCGGGCGACGGTGGCGCGACGGTCGCGCGTCTTGCGTCCGCGCGCGTGAGGCTCGGGAATCGCTTCCAGAAGCATCGCCGTATAGGGATGGCGCGGGTTCTCGAAGATCTCATCGACCTCGCCGAGCTCCACGATGCTGCCGAGAACCATCACCGCGACGCGGGTCGAGATCTGGCGCACCACGGCCAGATCATGGGCGATGAAGACATAGGTGAGGTTGAAGCGGTCCCTGAGGTCGCAGAAGAGGTTCACGATCTGCGCCTGGACCGAAACGTCCAAGGCGGAAACGGGCTCGTCCGCAACGATGAGCTTCGGCTTCAACGCCAGAGCCCGCGCGATGCCGATGCGCTGGCGCTGGCCGCCCGAGAGTTCGTGCGGGTAGCGGCGCGCAAAATCGGCGGGCAGTTCGACGCTTTCGAGGAGCTCGCCGACGTGGGTTTCGATCTCGGAACTCTTGGCGAGAGCATGAACCCGCAGCGGCTCGGCGAGGAGATCGCCGATGCGGCGGCGCGGATTGAGCGAGGCGTAGGGGTCCTGGAACACCATCTGCAACCCGGCGCGCAGCGGGCGAAGGCGCGAGAGGGACAGGTCGCCGATATCGCGGCCGTCGAATTCCAGCCGCCCGTCCGAAAGATTGTGGAGGCGCGTCAAACAGCGGCCGAGCGTCGACTTTCCGCAGCCCGATTCCCCGACGAGGCCGAGCGTTTCGCCGGGCATCACATCGAAGGACACGTTGTCGACGGCGGTGAGAATGCGACGGCGCGCGGCGAAAAGGGAATTGCCGATCGTGTAGCGCTTGGTGATGCCGCTCGCGCGCAGAAGCGGGCGGGGCGGGACCGGAGCCGATGGATTGTCGGCGGCGCTCATGCAGCGATCTCCCCTTCGCGCCGGAAGCGCTCTTTGGCGGCATCCGGCAGAAAGCAGGCGACGCTCTGCGCGCCTTCAGGAACAAGCGGCGGGCGGGTGGAACAGGGGGCAAATGCGTAGACGCAGCGGGGCGCGAAGGCGCAGCCCTCCACCGGCGCGCCGTTCGAGGGTGGAAGGCCCGGAATGCCGGTCAAGCGCGGCGGGCGCGGACCCCGCAGCGGCGGGATCGAGTTGAAGAGACCGTGCGTGTAGGGATGGCGGGGGGCAGCGAAAAGGTCGCCGACCGGTCCGCTTTCCACGATCCGCCCAGCATACATCACCGCCACCTTGTCGGCGATCTCCGACACGACGCCGAGATCGTGCGTGACGAAGACGATGCCCGTGCCGTGGTCGCGGCGCAGGCGGTCGAGAAGGGCGAGGATCTGCGCCTGCACCGTCACGTCGAGCGCCGTTGTCGGCTCGTCCGCCACGATCAGGCTCGGCTCGCAGGAGACAGCCATGGCGATCACGACGCGCTGGCGCATTCCGCCCGACAATTGATGCGGGAAACGCGGAAAGACACCGACCGGATCGGGAATGCCGACCTCGGCGAGAAGCCGCAAAGCCTTCTCGCGCGCGGTTTTCGCCGACAGGCTGGAATGGGCGCGGATCTGTTCCACGATCTGCGCGCCAACGGTGTTAACGGGCGTCAGGGCCGTCATCGGGTCCTGGAAGATCATCGAGGCCCCGGCGCCGCGGATGCGGCGAAGACGCCGGGGCGACATGCCCACCAGTTCCTCGCCGCCGAGCCGCACGGAGCCGGAAAGTTCGGCATTCGGATCGAGAATGAGGCCGAGGATCGACAGAAGCGTTTGCGTCTTGCCGGAGCCGGATTCGCCGACGAGGCCCAGCACTTCTCCGTGCTCGACATCGAAAGACACCCCGTCCACCGCGCGAACCGTGCCTCGTTCGGTGCGGAAGGCGACCTTCAAGTCGCGGATCACGAGCAGCGGCTCAGCGGGCATCGCGGACCCTCGGATCGATCACGGCGTAAAGGGCATCCACCAGCGCATTCGCCACCACCACGAAGAAGGAGGCGTAAAGAACGGTCGCGAGGATCACGGGCAGGTCCAGCGTTTGAAGCGCGTCGTAGGTCATCTTGCCGACGCCGCGAAGGCCGAAGACCACTTCCGTCAAAAGCGCACCGCCGCCGATCAGCGCGCCGAAATCGAGGCCGAACATCGTCACGAAGGCCACCAGCGATGATCGCACGCCGTGGCGCAGAAGGATGCGGCCTTCCGACAGGCCCTTGGCGCGCGCCGTGCGCACGAAGTCCTCCTGCATGGTCTCGATGAGGTCGGCGCGAAGGATGCGGCCGTAGAGGCCGATATAAAGGATGGCCAGCGTCACCCACGGAATGAGAAGCGCCTTGAACCAGCCGACCGGGTCGGTGAGGAGCGGCTTGTAGCCGAGCGGCGGCACCCAGGAAAACAGGAACGTGTGGTGAAGCCGGCTTTGGGACAGGAGGTTCATCACCTCGCCGACCCAAAAGACCGGCATGGATACCCCGACGAGGCTGATCGCCATCAGCGCCTTATCGGCGAGCGAGCCGCGCGCGGCAGCCGCCGCGACGCCGACGATGAGGCCGCCGAGAACCCAGAGAACCGCGGCCCCAAGAACGAGGGACAGCGTGACGGGAATGGCCTTGGTGACGGCCGGCACGACCTTCTGCCCCCGGTTCACGAAGGAGGTGAGGTCCTGCGTGATGAAAAGGCGCTTCATCATCAGCCCGTATTGCACCGGCAAAGGCTGATCGAGCCCGAAACTCTGGCGCACCTGGGCGAGCGTCTGGGGCGAGGCGTTGCGCCCGGCGATGCGCGCCGCCGGGTCCGCGCCGGGCGTCGCGAAGAAGATCAGGAACACGATCACGCTGATGCCGAACATCACGAAAACGAGCCGGCCGAGGCGGGACAGGATCGCCAGCAGCATCAGGCGATCCTCACCTTGGCGCGCGGATCGAAGGCGTCGCGCACCCCGTCGCCGAGGATGTTCAGCGCCAGAACCGTCAGCGCGATGGCAAGGCCGGGCGCCAGGGCCACCACGGGCCGCGAGTAGAGAAGCCCCTGCCCGTCCTGAATGATCGTGCCCCAGGAGGCGTCCGGCGGCTGCACGCCGATCGACAGAAAGGACAAGGAGGATTCGGTGATCATGTTGAGGGCGAGAAGGATCGGCACCATGACGATCACGCGTGGCACGACGTTCGGCAGAAGATCCTTGAAGAAGACGCGCCAGGGCGGCACGCCGAGCGCGGTGGCGGCGGCGATGAACTCCGAGCGCATGAGGGACAGGGTCTGCCCCCGGATCGGACGCGCGACATAGGGAACATAAACGATGCCGATGATCGCTATGGGAAGCCAGAGACTGCCGGCCCTGACTTCGATCGGCCCGATCGTGATCCCTTGCGCGATGAGGACGATCGAAAGCGAAATCGCGAGGAGATAGATCGGAAAGGCCCAGAGGACGTCGAGGATGCGGTTGAGGACACCATCCACGACCCCGCCGAAGAAGCCGCAGGCGAGGCCGACCGCGACGGCCAGCGTAAGGGTCAGGATCGTCGCCGAACCCGCGATCAGAAGCGAGTTCCGCCCGCCATAGAGCATCCGCGCGGCCACATCCCTGCCCTGGTTGTCGGCCCCGAGGATGTAAGGGCCCCAGCGCCCCGTCGGCCCGATCGGCGTCACCCCGAGCCCGAGGCCGGTGGTGGAGGGCTCGAGAACGGACAGGACCTTCCCGTCCAGAGTGATCTGGCCGTTGAGATTGGTGGCGAACGGGTTGGTGCCGGAAACGTGCGAAGCGTAGAGCGGCGCGCAAAGACAGGAAAGCGCCACCACCAGAAGAACGAGAAGCGCGATCATCGCGGCGCGATCGCGCTTCAAGCGTCGCCAGGCGATGGCCCAGGGACCGGGCGAGGCAGGGGTCGCGGGCGCCTGCGAGGCTTTGGCGACGGATGCGGGCTGTTCGAGAATGCGATCGGTCACGGCACGCCGGGAAACAGGAGGCGGAAGGGCGCGGCCCGAAAGGGTCGCGCCTCCCATCGGATGGCTTACTGAACCGCGAGCTTGGAGAAGATCGCGTAGAATTGCGGGCTGAAGGTGAAGTTCTGCACCCGCGACGACACGAAATCGACGCGCTTCGGGGTGAACAGAACGGCGGCGGGTGCGGCGTCGGTCACCAGTTTGTCGACCTCGGTCCAGATCGGCAGGGCTGCCTTCGGGTTGGTAACGCCGGCGGCGAAGGCTTCCTTCATCTTGGCTTCCACCTTCTCGTCGCAGAAGCCGGCGATGTTGACCGATGCATCCGACCCCGGATGGAAGGACGCGCAGGAGAACAGGACGTTCAGGAAGTTCGAGGGTGAGGGATAGTCCTGGAACCACTGCGAGATCGACATCTGCACCTTGTTGTTGGTGTTCTGGATGTAGGTGAACTGCAGGTTCTGGGAGATCGGCTGGACGCTCGCCTTGTAGCCGAGCTCGTTGAGGACGTCCTGAAGGTAGACGCCGATGGCGCGGGACACGACCGTGTCCTCGGCGATGATCTTCACTTCCTGGCCGGCCGTGCCGCTCTCGGTGACGAGCGCCTTAGCCTTCTCCATGTCGGGCGCCGACCACGCGGTGCCGGGATTGGCCGTGTAGGGGCAATAGGGCGTGTAGCCGGGGAAGCCGGGCGGCAGGATCTGGCAGGCCGGCTGGGCGAGGTTCGCGCCCCCGAACAGCTTCACGAGGGCGTTGCGATCGATCGCGAAGTTCACCGCCTGACGCGCCTTCACGTTGTCGAAGGGCGCGACGTTAGTGTTCATCGGCGCGTACCACATGGCCGACAGCGGGTGCAGCGAAACCTGGTTGGCATATTGCGTGCCGATCTCGGCCAGACGATCGGGCGGGGGCGGATCGAACATCCAGTCGGCGTCGCCGTTCTGGATCGCGGTGACCGCCGCTTCCTCCGTCAGGCCGAAATCGTAGGAGATGTCGTCCACCAGACCCTCCGGCTGCGCCTCAGTGCTCCATTCAGTGAAGTTCGGATTGCGCGAAAGCTTCAGCGACGCGTTCGGATCGTAGGACTGGATGACATAGGGGCCGGTGCCGGGGATCGGCGTCGTGCCCTGGTCGCTCGTCGCCGTTCCGGCCGGGACGATATAGGCATGGGGCACGGCGAGCTTCTGAAGGAACTCGCCGTCCGGGGCCGTCAGGTTGATCGTGACGGTGCCGGCCGCCTTGTCGGCGACGACGCCGCCTTCCAGCGTGCAGTCGGCCGGGGTGGACAGGCACTTATCGGCGCCGACGATGCCGTTGTAGAAGGTGCCGGCGGTCGGCCCCGACACCTTGAAGATGCGTTGGAAGGACGCGACGACATCGTCGGTGGTCAGGTCCTGGCCGTTCGAGAACTTGATGCCGGGCCGCAGCTTGAACGTATAGGTCTTGCCGTCGTTCTCAGGGGTCGGCAACGCCTCGGCCAGATCCGCGACGACTTCGAAGCCCGTTTCGTCGCCCGCCTTGCGGAAGGTCACGAGCCCGTCATAGGCGATGTAGAAGATCTGCCATTGCTGCAGCGTGTAATTGATGTGGGGGTCGATCGTGCCGGCGGCGGCGCGGGCGAGAAGGCGGAGCGAGCCGCCCTTCTCCTGGGCGAGCGTCGGCGAAGGCGCGGAGGCCACCGCGACCACCCCGCCCGCAATCATGGCGGCAAGAACACGAAGTCTCAGGCGCGGCATGGCCGGTCTCCTTCCTTTGGGGACCCGTCATCGGGTGGCGGGCGTCGAAGCTGATCGCAGCGTGGAACGTGAAGCGGCCGCGCGCCAGCTATCAAAACTCATAGGGTCGGACGGCTCAAGAGGCCGCGTCGAGGAGCCGGTAATGAGCGGCACGAGCCACGGCCTGGAACCGGTTGCGCGCACCGAGCTTGCGCCCGGCGCTGTTGAGATGCAGCGTCACCGTCGGCACGGAGCGATCCAGCCGCCGGGCGATCTCCTTGGCCGTCAACCCTTCGGCGCAAAGGCTGAGGCATTGCACCTCGCGGGGCGACAACCGCATGGCGCGCGAGCGCCGCGTTTCCGGCGAGAAGCCGGCCTGCGCGATCTCGTGGAAGGTCTGCCCCAGAAGTCCGATGGCCGGAGCGAGGCGCACCGCCACATCCCCGAAGTCGCGCTCGGCGTCGACGCAGATCGCCGTGAATGTCGCGAGATCGCCGCCCGGATGATGGATCGGCACCGTCACCCCGCAGGAAAAGCGCATGTCGCGCATATAACCGAGAACCGGCCCGTGGCGTTCGCACAGGACCTTTTCCATGATGCGGCTTTGCCGCCCGAAGGCCGACCAGACGAAAGGCGCGGTCGAAGACAAGGCGGCGTCCTGCACCGGATCGAGCTGATAGAAGCCGTCCCGCCACAACCGCATCATGTCGTCCGGCACCCGTCTGGCTTCCAGAATGTTGGGCGTGATGAGCACCCCGTCATGGCTGCGGGGAACGGGGGTGTAGTCGTAGATCACCGATGTGAAGCCGGCATGCTCGACAAGATCGAGGGCGGCGTCGAGCGCCGGATCGAATGCCATTCCGGGCGAAAGGCGATCGGATAGGTCGGACAGGATCGACATGGGTCCGGATGGTGGCACCCTGACCGCCTGCCCGTCAATTGTGCGCGCTCATTTCAGTGGCAACTTACGTGGCATTCAACCCTTGGACCCTCTTCTTTTCGATAGGTGTCGGATCGCGCGGCGGGCGGCGTAGAATCGGCCCGCTTCAAAAGGGGGGAAGGCTTCATGTCCAATACAGCCGATGTCGTCGAAGGCTTTGCCGATCACGGACCCTACAAGACCTGGTATCGCGTGACGGGCGACCTTCGAGCCGAGCCCCTGCCGCTGGTGATCGCCCATGGCGGACCCGGCTGCACCCATGATTACGTCGACAGCTTCAAGGACCTCAGCGCGAACGGGCGCGCCGTGATCCATTACGACCAGATCGGCAACGGTCGCTCGACCCACCTGCCGGACAAGGGCGGCGACTTCTGGACGGTGGACTTCTTTCTCGGCGAACTCGACAATCTCCTCGACCATCTCGGCATTCGAAACCGATACGCCCTTCTCGGCCAATCCTGGGGCGGGATGCTGGGGTCCGAGCACGCGGTGCGACGCCCGCCCGGATTGAAGGCGCTGATCCTCGCCAATTCGCTGGCCTCCATGGATCTGTGGGTCGCAGGCGCGGCGAAGCTGCGGGCCGAACTGCCGGCGGAGGTGCAGGAAGCGCTCGACCGGCACGAAGCGGCCGGCACCACTGAGGACCCGGAATATCTGACCGCAAGCCGCGTCTTCTACGACCGCCATGTCTGCCGCGTCACGCCGTGGCCCGACGAGGTGGCGCGCACGTTCCTCGCGGTGGAAAGCGATCCGACGGTCTATCACACGATGAACGGTCCGAACGAGTTCCATGTCGTCGGCACCATGCGCAACTGGACCGTGATCGATCGGCTCCACCAGATCGAAGCGCCGACGCTTGTGTTCCGAGGCGCTTACGACGAGGCGACGCCCGAATGCGTGCAGCCCTTCATCGACCGCATTCCAACCGTGGAATCCGAGGTCTTCCCCGAGTCCAGCCACATGCCGCATGTGGAGGAGAAGGAGGCATGCCTCGCCCGCGTCGAGACGTTCCTGCGCCGCCACGACGGACATTGAACAGGCCTGCCGCCAGTCATCGCCGGCAGGCGGCGTAAAGCGTTTCGCAGCGAGCCGGCACCAAACAAGGCTGACCTTTCGCCAGCGCGGCGGTTCGCCCTTTCGATGGCCACCGGCTCGATCGCGACCGCGGTCGAGCCATCGCCAAACTGGCCCGCGGGCTTCGACACCGCTGAAAACAGATCGTCGCCATCATCGTCGGGGCGATCGATCCTGCTTGCCCTTCGCGCGACTTTCCAGCGACCAGACCAACGAAACGACGCGCGTTCGCGACGAACGGCGCCCTTGGCGATGCCCCAAGCCGAAGCTGAGACTTCACTCCCTCGTTTCCCGTCCAACGAAAGGCGCTTGACATCGCCGCTCAAACGGAGAAAACCTTTTCTCATGCTGAGAAAACGATTTTTCAAAGTCGCCAGTTCGCTGCGGGAATGAATGGACGGTTCGGCCTTGGTAGACGCTTCCCTCCTCGAGACCGCCGATGAAAGGACGCGCGTCACCATTCGGCACGTGGCCGAGGCTGCCGGCGTTTCGGTGGCGACGGCGTCCAAGGCGCTGAACGAACGGGGGCGGATGATGCCCGAAACGCGCCAGCGCGTTCAGGACGCCGCGCGCCGGCTCGGTTTTCGCCCGAACGCCATGGCGCGGGCCCTGATCTCGCAGCGCTCCTTCACGCTCGGGCTTCTCACCAACGACACCTATGGCCGCTTCACCCTGCCGATCGCCGCCGGCCTCTCGGCGGCCATGGCCGATCGCGGCGTGTCGGTGTTTCTGTGCGCCATCGAGGACGATCCGGCGCGCGCCAAGCTCAATCTGGAAGCCATGGAGGACAAGCGGGTCGACGGGCTCGTGGTGGCGGGCAAGCGCGTCGACCGCGCGCTGCCGATCGAACTGCCGCCGCTCGGCATGCCGGTGGTCCATGTGAACGCCGCCTGCCCGCCCGGCGGCTTCGGCTTCGTGCCGGACGACGAGGGGGCCGCCTTCGAGGCCGTGACCCATCTCGCCCGTCTCGGGCGCAGGCGCATCGCCCATGTCACCGGCCCGCGCGATTTCGCGGCCGTGTCGCTGCGCGAGGCAGGCTGGCGCCGCGCGCTGGAAGAGAACGGCCTCGCGCCGCCGAACGAGGCGCTGGCCGGCCAATGGTCGGAAGGCTTCGGCTTCGACACCGCAAGCCGCCTTTTCACCGATGCCGAAAACCGGCCCGACGCGGTGTTCTGCGGCAACGACCAGATCGCGCGCGGGCTGATCGACGCTTTGACGGCGGGTGGCATCCGCGTGCCGGACGATGTCGCGGTGGTCGGCTTCGACAATTGGGAAATCTTCGCGCAGGCCACGCGGCCGCCTTTGACCACGCTCGACATGGAACTGAAGGGCCTCGGGCGCGAAGCCGGGCTGACCCTTCTCGACCTCATCGACGGCAAGCCGGTGGCGCCGGGCCTGCGGCGGCTGCCATGCCGGCTCGTCGTCAGGCGCTCCTGCGGGGCGTCTGAAACGCAATAAAGCTGCGCCCCGCCGGGAGGGAACGGGCGGGACGCTGCAGTGCATGAAGCATCGACCGGCCTTCGCCGCGAGCGGTGGCCCTTCAAACGGGAGGAATCTGTCCATGAAGAACTGGCTCATCGGGCTCGGCGGGCTTGCCGCCGCCCTCGCAGGTCCGGCCTCCGCCGGCGCCGAAACCTTCTCGCTCTGGGTGCGCTCGGACGGCTCGACCTTCATGCCCAAGATCGTGGAGGCCTTCAACAAGAGCCAGGCCGAGCACAAGGCCGAGCTGCAGATCGTGCCGGTCAACGAACTGGTGCAGAAATATGCGGTCGCCGCCGCCGGCGGCACCGCGCCGGACGCCCTGTCGCTCGACCTCATCTTCACGCCGGCCTTCGCCTCGGCCGGGCAGCTTGAGGACATCACCGATCTGGCGAAATCGCTGCCCTATTTCGACCAGTTGTCCAAGCCGCACGTGGCGACGGGCACCTATGGCGACCGCATCTACGGCCTGCCCTTCTCGGCCGACGCCTCCGTTCTCGTCTGGAACAAGAAGCTCTTCCGCGAGGCAGGTCTCGATCCCGACAAGGGGCCGACGACCTGGGACGAGATCCACGAGGACGCCAAGAAGATCAGCGCGCTCGGGGGCGAGAAGAAGGGCTTCTACTTTTCCGGCAATTGCGGCGGCTGCAACATCTTCACCTTCACGCCGCTGATCTGGGCGTCGGGCGGCGACATCTTCACTGACGAAGGCAAGAAGGCGACCCTCGACACGCCCCAGATGCGCGACGCCATCGCCTTCTACCAGGGCATGGTGAAGGAAGGGCTGGTGCCGGCGGGGTCGCAGACCGACACGGGCGCCAACTTCTTCGCCGCCTTCGCCACCGGCAATATCGGCATCTCGCCTTCCGGGTCCTTCGCCATCGGCGCCTTGAACGCGCAATATCCCGATCTCGAATACGGCGTCACCTATCTGCCGGGCAAGGACGGCGGCCAGTCGTCCTTCGCCGGCGGCGACAACTTCGTGGTCTCGAAGGGGACTGAGAAGTCGGCGGCGATCAAGGCGTTCCTCGAATATGCCTATTCGCCGGAAGGGCAGACGCTGCTTGCCAAGAACGGCTCGCTGCCGGTTCGCGCCGATGTCGCCAAACAGGCGCTGGCCGGTCTCGACGATCGCTACCTCATCGCCGTCGACGCCATGGCCAAGGGCAAAACACCCTATACGCCGGCCTTCAACGATCTGATCAACTCGGCGAACGGCCCCTGGATCACCATGCTGAACCGCGCCTTCTTCGGCTCGCCGGAGGATATCGGCCCAGCCGTCGAGGAAGCCCAGTCGGCCATGCAGACGATCATCGATACCGCGCCCTGACGGGCCGCCAGCGCTCGAAACGCGGCGGGGCGCGCCCGCCCCGCCCTTTTCCGCCTTCTTTGTTTCGACCGGGAGCCGCCGCCATGTCGTCGCTCGCCCACCCGTCCACGATCGCCCCGAGCCTTGCGGCAACGGGCCGGAAGCGTCGCCGACGTCGCCGCCGCGATTGGGCAGGTCTTCTCTACGCCGCGCCGGCACTCCTTCTGGTGCTCGTGTTCTTTATCGTGCCGCTCGGCATGACGGCCTGGATGTCGTTCCACAACTGGCCGCTTCTGGGCGTCCCGCGCTGGGTCGGCACGGCGAACTACAAGGCCTTGTGGAACGACCGCAACTTCTGGAACGCGCTGTTCTTCACCGCGCGCTACACGCTCGCCGCGACCGTCGGGCTTCTGGGGCTGGGGCTGGCGCTGGCGCTTCTGGTGGAGCGGCCCCGCCGTCTTTCCGGCTTCTACCGCACCGCCTTCTTTCTGCCCGTGGTGATCGGCTTCGCCTCGGCGAGCCTTCTTTGGGCCTGGGCCTCCAACGTCGATTCCGGCCTCTTCTCGCCGCTGGCCGAACGGCTCGGGCTGACAACGGGCCGCGTCAACATCCTGGCGAGTTTCGACCCGGCCTTCTGGTCGGTGACCGCCATGGTGGTGTGGAAGATGACCGGCTTCTACATGGTGATCCTGATGAGCGGGCTGCAGGCCATTCCGCCGGACTATTCGGAGGCCGCGCGCATCGACGGGGCGTCCTCGCTCCAGCGTTTCCGCCACATCACGATGCCGCTGGTGCGCCGGCCCTTCGCGC
Organism: Aureimonas psammosilenae; assembly: GCF_009176975.1. Taxonomy (GTDB): domain Bacteria; phylum Pseudomonadota; class Alphaproteobacteria; order Rhizobiales; family Rhizobiaceae; genus Plantimonas; species Plantimonas psammosilenae. The sequence goes on along the minus strand of NZ_WEZG01000005.1, from coordinate 315,763 downwards.
TGGCCCTCATCCTTTGCGTGTCGGGCTCGATGCTCGCCTTCGACCAGTTCTACATCATCCTGGCGGGCGGGCCGCAGAACCGCACGATCACGGCGGTCTACTGGATCTTCAACCAGTCCTTCGTCTCGTTCCGCCTCGGCTACGGCGCGGCCTTGTCGATGGTGCTTCTCGCCATCCTTCTCGTTCTGTCCGTGATCCAGCTTCGGCTCCTGCGCGAGCGGGAGGATGCCCGATGAGCGTCGCTGCGCTCGACCATTCCGCAACCGTGTCCCCGCCGCGACAGCGCCGCCGTCGAAAGGGCCGGCTCCACGCCGTTCTTTTCCACGCCACCGCCCTTCTCGTCGCCTTTCTGTTTCTGGCGCCGATCGCCTTCGTGGTTCTGGCGTCCTTCCGGGGACCGGCGGAAGCGGGCATGCCGCCCCTCCCGCCATGGCCGACGATGGGCGCGGGCCTTGCCAGCTACGGCCGGTTGGAGAATTTCGGCGACGGCATCCTCCATTATGCCGGCAACTCGTTCTTCGTCGCGCTCGGCACGGCGCTCGTCACCATCCTTGTCGCGACGCTCGCGGGCTACGGCTTCTCCCGCTACCGCTTCCCGATGAAAGGGCTCGCTTTCGTCCTGATTCTGTCGACGATCATGATCCCCTTCCAGTCGATCCTGACGCCGCTCTTCCTGATCCTCGCGAAGATGGGTCTCCAGAACACCCTGTCGGGCCTCGTTCTGATCTACGTCACCCTGCAGCTTCCCTTCTCGGTCTTCATGATGCGCAACGCGTTCGATGCGGTGCCGAAGGAAATCGAGGAAGCGGCGCGCATCGACGGCGTGAAGGGGTTGCGCCTCCTCGTCTTCGTGATGGGGCCGCTCGTTCTGCCGGGCATCGTGTCGGTCGGGCTCTTCGCCTTTCTGAACGCCTGGAACGAGTTCCTCGCCGCGCTCGTGTTTCTCACCGACCAGTCGAAGTTCACCCTCCCCGTTCTCATGACGGCGGTGCGTTCGGGCCGCTACGGCGCGGTGGACTGGGGCGCCGTCCAGGCGGGCGTCACCGTGATGATGATCCCCTGCCTTCTTCTCTTCCTCGCCCTCCAGCGCTTCTACATCCGCGGCCTGACGGCCGGCGCGGTGAAGTGAGCCTTGCCTTTCGCAAAGGACCGACCATTCCCATGAACAGCCACGCTTCCTTCAACCGCGACGCTGCCCGCCCGAAAGCCAAGTTCCGCCCGCCCGCCGTTCATCAGGTGCGCGTCGGGGGCTTCTTCGGTCCGCGCATCGACACCGTCGCCAACACCACCGCCCATACGCTGCTCGACCGCTGCATCGCGGCCGGAATGCTGGATCAGGTCGATCCGGACCGGCCCAATCCGGGTCTGAAGATCCCCTTCCAGACCGGCAACGACACGGTGACGACCCAGATGTTCTGGGATTCCGATTTCGGCAAAAGCATCGAAACGGCGGCCTATGCCCTTTTCGCCAAGCCCGATCCCACCCTGGAAGCGCGCGTCGACGAGGTGATCGAGGCCTATGGACGGTTGCAGGACGAGAACGGCTACCTCAACTCCTGGTATCAGCGCATCGAGCCCGGCAAGCGCTGGACGAACCTTCGCGATTGCCACGAACTCTACGATGCCGGCCACATGATGGAAGGCGCGGTGGCTTATTACCACGCGACCGGCAAGCGCCGCTTCCTCGACATCATGGCACGCTATGCCGACCATATCGCCGAAGTGTTCGGGCCGAACGAGGGTCAGAAACGCGGCTATTGCGGCCATCCCGAGATCGAACTGGCGCTCGTGCGGCTGGCCCGCGCGACGGGCGAACAGCGTTATCTCGACCTTGCCCGCTTCTTCGTGAACGAGCGGGGGCAGGACCCGCATTACTTCGACATCGAGGCCGCGCGCCGGGGCCGCGACCCGAAGGACTACCATTTCGCCAATCACGAATACACGCAAAGCCACGAGCCGGTGCGCGAACAACGCCATGTCGTCGGCCACGCGGTGCGCGCCGCGTATCTTTATTCCGGCATGGCCGACATCTCGACCGAGTTCGGCGACGAGACGCTGAAGCCCGCGCTCGAAGCGCTTTGGGGGCACCTGACGGACAAGAACCTCTACGTCACCGGCGGCTTCGGGCCGTCCGCTCATAACGAGGGGCTGACCTTCGACTACGACCTGCCGAACGAAACGGCCTATGCCGAAACCTGCGCGGCCGTTGCGCTCGTTTTCTGGGCGAACCGGATGCTGGGCCTCGGCCCCGACCGCCGCTATGCCGACGTGATGGAGCGCGCGCTTTATAACGGCGCGCTGGTCGGCCTGTCGCTCGACGGCACCCGCTTCTTCTACGACAACCCGCTGGAAAGCCGCGGCGGCCACCACCGCTGGACGTGGCACCGCTGCCCCTGCTGCCCGCCCAACATCGCGCGGCTCGTGGCCTCGGTCGGCACCTATGCCTATGGCGAATCCGAGGACGGCATCGCCGTCCACCTCTTCTGCCAGAGCGAGGCGGATCTGGAGGTCTCGGGCACGAAGGTCCGCGTTTCGCAGGAAACGCTCTACCCCTTCGACGGCCGCGTCGCGGTGCGGGTGGAGCCGGAAACTGAGCGCGAATGGACCCTGTCGCTGCGCCTGCCCGGCTGGGCGCGCAGCGTGACGGCGAGCCTCAACGGCACGCCCGTCGATGTTAGCGCCAACGAGCGGAACGGCTACCTGACGCTGCGCCGCATCTGGCAGCCAGGCGACCGCGTCGAACTCGACATCGACATGCCTGTGGAAATGCTCCGGGCCGATCCGCGCATCGGCGCGAACCAGGGCCGCGTCGCGCTTCAGCGCGGCCCGCTCGTTTATTGCCTGGAGGAAACCGACAACGGCGCCGGGCTGAACTCTCTCGTTCTCACCTCGCAAAGCCGGTTCGCCTACGAGGAAGCCGATGGCCTCGGCGGCGCGCCGCGCCTCGTGGCCGAGGGGTTCAAGGAAAGGCTATCTGGACAAGGTCTCTACGCGGCCGAGAAGCCGGCGCGCGAAGCGGCCACCATCCGCGCCGTGCCGTACTATGCCTGGGACAACCGGGCCGAGGGCGAGATGCTGGTCTGGGTGCGGCGGGAGGAGGCGCAATGAACGCCCATTCTCCGATGAACGCCGTCGGCACCAAGGCGGCCAAGGCCGCCGGCCTCGCGCTTTCCGGCGTCACCAAGAGCTTCGGCGCGGTGGACATCCTCCACGGCATCGACCTGTCGATCGCGGGCGGCGAGTTCGTGGTCTTCGTCGGCCCGTCCGGCTGCGGCAAGTCCACGCTTCTGCGCCTCATCGCCGGTCTTGAGGAGGTCAGCGACGGCGAGATCACCATCGGCGGACGGGACGTCACCGATCTCGATCCCTCCCGGCGCGGCATCGCCATGGTGTTCCAGTCCTATGCGCTTTATCCGCATATGAGCGTCGCCGAGAACATGGGCTTCGGCCTCCGAATGGCGCATCGCCCGGCGGCGGAGGTCGCGGAGAAGGTGCGCGCGGCGGCCGAGATCCTGCATCTGACGCCGCTTCTCGACCGGCGGCCGGGTCAGCTTTCGGGCGGCCAGCGCCAGCGCGTCGCCATCGGCCGCGCCATCGTGCGCGACCCGGACGTGTTCCTGTTCGACGAGCCCTTGTCCAATCTCGACGCCGAGCTTCGCGTCGAGATGCGCATCGAGATCGCCCGGCTCCACAAGAAGCTCGGCAACACGATGATCTACGTCACCCACGACCAAACGGAGGCGATGACGCTCGCCGACAAAATCGTGGTGCTGCGCGCGGGCCGGATCGAGCAGGTCGGAACGCCCGCCGTTCTCTACGACGACCCCGACAACCTGTTCGTCGCCGGCTTCATCGGCTCGCCGAAGATGAATGTGCTGCCGGCGCGGGTGATCGCGGGCGGGGTGGAGATCGCCGGCACGCCCCTGCCCCTTTCCGGTCTGTCCGCACCGGACGGCGCAGCGGTGCAGTTCGGCATCCGCCCCGAGCACCTGCGCCCGGCGCGCGACGGCGAGCCGGCCTTGCCCTTCCGGGTGGATTTCACCGAGTTCCTCGGCGGGACGACCTACCTTTATGGCGAGGTCGCGCCGGGTCTTTCTCTGGTGACGGAGGGCGCGCGGGGCTTGGCGCCCGCGCCCGGAACGGTGCTGCGCCTCGCCTTCGATCCGGCCGACGCGCGGCTGTTCGACCGCGAAGGCCAGCGCATCAGACCGGCTGCCTGAAACGCACCTCGCGCGTCGCGTAGGCGAACAGCGCCCCGCCGATGAGCCCCGTGGATGAAAGCGCCAGAAGGCCGGCCTGATCGCGCGCCGCCGCGACCAAGGTCGGCATCGGCGTGAAGAAGCCCATGAGGCGGAACGCCGCCCATAAGGCGACCACCCCCGCCAGCGCATGGATGGGGACCCTGGCGGATGGAAGGGCGCCTGACGCCGCCCAAGCCCCCGCAAAGGCGGGCAGGAACGCGGCCACCGTGATCGCCGCCATCACGGGCCCGAAGAAGACGATATCCTGAAGCGTCGTCAGCGCTCGCAGCGCGGGCGTGACGGGGGCTCCCAGGGCGACGAGTTGCGACAGGTTGATCTGCGTTTGAAGCACGCTCGCCGGGATCGCGGTGGCCAGCACCGCGACGAGAAATGCGAGCACTAGGCGACCGATCGTGCGGATCATCATTCACCATTCCTTGTGCGCCAGCGCCGTCACTCGTTTCGCGCCTATCTTGGGCAGCTAAATGGAAGCGGAACGGCCGATATGAACATGAAAACCGACGCGAAGCCGCCTGCCAGCCGGTTTCGCCGGCTCGTTGCGCTTCTTGCTGCCGGGCTCCTCCTTGGCCCGATGGCGGCGGCATCGGCCGAGCCGCAGCGGATCGATCCGAGCCGCTACCGCGTCGTCACCGAGACCGAAGGCTTGCAGCGCCCTTGGTCGCTCGCCTTCCTGCCGGACGGGCGTCGCCTTCTCACGGAAGCGGCGGGTCGCCTTCGCATCGTGAACGCGAACGGCGCACTCGATCCCGAGCCGGTCGGAGGTTTGCCGCCCATCTACACGGCGGGCCAGGGCGGGCTGATGGACGTCGCGGTGGACCCGGACTTTGCCGAGACCGGGCGGATCTTCCTGACCTTTCTCCACGGAAACGCCGAGGCCAACAACGTGCGGCTCGTCAGCGCGCGTCTTCAGGACAAAACGCTGGCGGACCTTCGCGTCCTCTTCACGGCGACACCGAAGGCGGACGGCTCCAACCATGGCAGCCGCATCGCCTTTCTGCCCGACGGCACGCTGGCGCTGTCGCTCGGCGACGGGTTCGACCGGCGCGAGGATGCGCAGAACCCCGCCAACACGCTGGGCAAGATCGTGCGCCTGAACCGCGACGGGTCGGTCCCAGCCGACAACCCCCTCCTCGGCCGGCCCGATGCCGCGCCCGAAATCCTGACGCTCGGGCACCGCAACGTGCAAGGCATCGCGCTGGACCCGGACGACGGCTCGCTTCTTATCGCCGAGCACGGACCGCGCGGGGGCGACGAGGTGAACCTGCTCGTGCCGGGCGGCAACTACGGCTGGCCGCTGGTATCGGGCGGCCTCGACTACAGTTTCGCGCGCGTCACGCCCTTCGCCTCGTTGCCGGGCTTCGAGGCACCGCTTCTGGAATGGACGCCCTCCATCGCCCCCGCCGGGCTCGCGGTCTATGACGGGGCGATGTTTCCCGAATGGCGCGGCTCGCTTCTGGTGGCGGCGCTGGTGGAGCGGGCGGTGCGCGTCGTGCACCGGAAGGCCGGCCGGATCACCGGTCAGGAATTGCTTCTCGCCGAACTCGGCGAGCGCATACGCGACGTCAGGGTCGCGCCGGACGGATCGATTCAGGTCCTCACCGATGGAGAGAACGGGCGTCTCCTGCGGCTCGTGCCGCCGTCCTGAGGTCTACCCTTCCCCCACGATCAGCGGGGCACATGCCTCATGCCGGCTCCGTGGCGGCACCGATGCGTCTATGGCGGACCTCTTCGGACCGCGCCGCAGCCTCGATGCGTGCCAGGTCCGAGACCCGGCCGTGCAGCGGCGACAGCGAGCAGGCCGGATCGGTCGCGGCAGCGTCCCCAGCCAGCATCATCGCCTGACAACGACAGCCGCCGAAATCGATCTCGCGCCGTTCGCAGCTTCGGCAAGGGTCCTTCATCCAGCTCGTTCCGCGATAGGCCTCGAAGGCGGGGGAACGGTGCCAGATGTCGGCGAGCGGCGTGCGGGCGGCGTTGTCGAAAGCAAGATGGGGGATCGACGCCGCGCCGTGGCAGGGCATCGCCGTGCCATCGGGCGTGATCATGAAGGCATCGCGCGCCCAACCGCCCATGCAGGCTTTGGGGTAGCGCGCATAATAGTCGGGCGCGACGAAGTCGATCGCCAGCACCCCGCGCAGCGAAGCGCGCGCCGCTTCCACCACCGCGATCTGCCGTTCCACCGCCTCTCGCGAAGGCATCAGCGCCGCACGGTTCAAAAGCGCCCAGCCGTAATACTGGACATTGGCGATCTCCAACCGCTCGGCGCCGAGCTCCAGCGCCAGCTCGATGAAGAGTTCGACCTCGTCGATATTGCGCCGATGGATGGGCGCGTTGACGGTGAGCGGCAGGCCGGCCGCGCGCACGGCGCGGGCCGCAATGAGCTTGCGCTCGTGGCCTCCCTTGAGACGGCCGATCAGTTCCGTGGTTTCGGGCTTCGCGCCCTGGAACGAGATCTGGACGTGGTCGAGCCCAGCCGCCGCCAAAGGCGCGAGCGTTCGCGCGTCCACCCCGACCCCGGCCGTGATGAGGTTGGAATAAACCCCGCGCGAAGCAAGCACGCCCACGAGTTCGGGCAGGTCGCGCCGCAGCATCGGCTCGCCGCCGGAAAGATGCACTTGCAGGATACCGAGATCGGCGGCCTGGTTGAAGATCGAGACCCAAGCCTCGGTGGCGAGTTCCCGGTCGGCCTTCAGAAGCTCCACAGGGTTGGAGCAGTAGGCGCATTGCAGCGTGCAGCGATGGGTGAGTTCAGCGAGGATGCCGATCGGAAGGCTCGGGTTCGTTTCGCTCACAGCCGCACCACCATGCGGTCGCTCCAGTCCTGAAGGAAGGCAAGGACATCGGCGCGCACCTCGGCTTCGTCCGCCTCGTATTCCAGCGCAAGCTCGCGCGCGATCGTCCCCGCCTCGGAGCGGCCGTCGCAGCGGCGCAGGATCGCGAGGCTGATCTCGTCCGGCCACAGCACCTTTTCCGGCGACAGGAGAGCCCAGGCCCCGCGATGCGGGTCGAAATGCATCCGGACATGGCGCGGCAGCGCGGGGCGCGAGGACACGCCGGCGAGCGGGCGCTCGGGCGGCGTTCTCATCGGCCCGCTTCCGGCGCGAAGGCGCCCGGCGGTGTGATGCCGGGCTCGACATAGCTGAAATAAAGGGCGTCCAGCATCGTCCACAGGATCTCGCACTTGGCGATCAACGCATCCACCACGAGCTGCTGCGTCTCCATCGTGCGGGCGTGCTCGCGGACATAGGCGAGCGCCACGTCGACATCGCGGGGCGCTTGGGCGAGGCGGGGCGTGAAATAGTCGAGCGTATCGGCGTCGACATAGGGGTAGCGTTCCAGAATGGCCGACACGCGCTCGCCGATCACCTCTGGCGAGAACATCTCCGTCAGCGAGGAGGCGATGGCCTCCAAAAGCGTGCGCTTCTCCACCAGCGTGAGGTAGGCGCCGACGCAGAAGCGCGTCGCGGGCAGTGCCAGTCGCTGCGAGGCGACGGTTTGCGCATCGAGGCCAAGGCCGGTGGCGAGCCGCATCCAGCGCTCGATCCCGCCGGGCGACGCGCCGTCGCCATCATGGTCGAGGATGCGCTCGCGCCACGAGAGACGCAGCGCCCGATCCTCGATCCGCGACAGGATGATCGCATCCTTGCGCGGGATCACCGCCTGATAGCAGTAGCGGTTCAGCGCCCAGGCCTGCATCTGTTCGCGCGTCAGGCGTCCCTCCACCATCAGCCGGTGGAACGGGTGGCGGATATGGTAGCGCTCGGCCCCGACCTGCCGCAGAACGTCCTCGAGTTCGGCGGCGGCAAGCGTGCGGTCGAGGCGGAAGTCGGGGGTCACAGGGCGATCTCCATGCCGTCGAACGCGACCTCCCAGCCGGCCTCCTCCACGACGCGCCGCTCGGGTGAGCGCTGGTCGAGGATCGGGTTGGTGTTGTTGATGTGAACGAACACGCGCCGCGCGATCCCTGCCGAGGCCAGGGCTTGGAGCGATCCGTCCTCGTCGGCGATCGGTAGATGGCCCATGCGCCGGCCGGTCTTCTCGCCGACGCCGGCTTCCGCCATCTCGCGGTCGGTGAACACGGTGCCGTCGAACAGAAGCGCATCGCCATCCTCGATCCGGTGAAGGAGCGCGGGATCGACGCGGGCGCAGCCCGGCACGTAGAAGGCGGAGCGACCACCGGCGTCGGTGATGCGCACGCCCACCGTATCCTCCGGGTCGGCCTCGAAATCCGCCGCCGCCGCACCCGTTTCCAGAAACAGCGCGACCTTGCCGGGCACCGCGAAGAGTTCTGCGGTCAGCCCCGTCGCACCGTCCGGTCCCTCGACCGCGAAGGGCCGGTCGAGCGTCACCGGCAGTCGCCGCACATAGGCCGGGTCCAGCACGCGAAAGATCGGATTCTCCGCCAGGACATCGAGCACGCGCGCCGTGGCATAAAGATGGAAAGCCTGCCGCTCGCGAAGCGAAAGGAGCCCGGCCAGATGATCGACATCCGCGTTCGTCAGCACCACGGCCCGGATCGGCGTCGAACGCAAGGGCGCGTCCGCGGCGGGCTGGAGTTCCGGCGTATCGCTGATCTGCTGGCGGATATCGGGCGAGGCGTTGAACAGCACCCAGCCCCGATCGTCGCCGGCGCTCGCCGCCAAGCTCGACTGGAGGCGTGGTTGGACCCCGCCATCGCCGGCGCGCGCGGCGCGGCTGAGGCGATAGTTGCAGTTCCATTGCGGGAAGCCCCCGCCGGCGGCCGATCCCAGGATCTTCAGTCGCACGTCATATCCGCTTCCCTTGCAACGAAACGGCCCGCCGCGCGTGCGGCGAGCCGTCGGAACGAGCCTTACGGCTCCTTACTTCTTGGCGTCCTTGCGAACCGCGATCTCGGCCGGCGCATAGCGGGTGATCTCGAAACCGGCAGCCACCTGACACATCTCGGGTTTCTTCCAGGACTTGGTCATACATCTTGCTCCGTCACACGGCCGGAATGCCCGGCTTCGACCCCTGAGCTAGGGCCGGTGCGCCCGTTCGAAAACCACGGCGACATCAAAGCATCTTGATGAAGCCTCACCGATCCATGGAACACGAGACGCTTGTCGCAGCAGCCCTCAGCCTGCGAGCGCAGCCGCGAAGTCGCGATAGGAATGCAACGGGCGGCCAAGGATGCCCGTCAGGCGCTCACGGTCGCCCTGGTTCGGAATCATGCCGTCGCTGACATAGCGCTCGGCCATCAGGCGCATCTCGTAGGCTGTCCACCGGGGCATGAAGCTCGCCATGTTCGCTTCGAACCCGCTCGGATCGTCGCCGCCATAAACGACCGGGCGCCCCAGAACGTCGGCCCAGATCGCCGCCACGTCCGCGCCGGTCAGAGTGTCGGGGCCGACGAGGTTGATGGTCTCGTTCGGCAGCTTTTCCGCGGCCCCTTCGCGGCGGATCAGTTCGATCGCCGCGACCTCGGCGATGTCGCGCGCGTCCACCATGGCGACGCCCTTCGGCCCGATCGGCATCGGGTAGACGCCATGCTGGAGAATGACGTCCTTCACCATCACCTCGTTGTCGATGAAGTAGGCGGGGCGCAGGATCGTGGCGCCGAAGCCGAATGCTTCCAGCATCCGCTCCGCGCCGAACTTCACCGCGAAATGCGGAACGTTGACGGCGCGGTCGGCATCGAACACCGAAAGGTAGACGACGCGATCGACCCCGCTTTCGCGGGCGATGTTCAAAGCGATGATCGCTTGCGTGAATTCGTCGCCCGTCACCGCGTTCAGAAGAAAGAGCGTCGAAACGCCGGAAAAGGCGCTGCGCAGCGCGTCTATATCGAGAAGGTCGCCTTTCACGACGTCGATGCCGGCGGCAAAATCGGCCTTGGCGGAATCGCGTGTCAGAACGCGCACGCCCGCGCCGCGCCGGACGAGTTCATCGACGACATGGCGGCCGACACGGCCGGTGGCACCGGTGACGAGAATGGTCATGGGAGTCACTCCTTGGTTCGAGCCATCTGGCTGATCCCGAAGTTAGTGATCCACAGAACTATCGATAGACGCTATGTTGGGACGGACCGTCTCGCTGGTGGAACACATGGATCTCCTCGCTCTCGCCGACTTCAACCTCGTGGCCCGGCATGGCGGGTTCGGGAAAGCCGCCCGCGCCGCAGGGCGTCCCAAGGCGACCCTGTCGCGGCGGGTGGCGGAACTGGAAGCGGCTCTCGATCTGCGCTTGTTCGAGCGCGGCGGCCGGCAATCGAAGCTCACCGAGGAAGGCCGGGCGCTGTTCGAGCGGACCGCCGCGCTTCTGTCGGAACTCGACGAGACCGCCGCCGCGATCGCTTCCGGCGGCGGCACGGTGCGCGGCCGCCTTCGGGTCAGCGCGCCGCTTCTGTTTTCGCAAACGGCCATGGGCCGGCTGGCCGCGGAATTCGCCTTGCGGCACCCCGAAGTTCGTTTGGAAGTGACAACCGACGACCGGGCCGTTGACATGATCGAGGAAGGCTACGACCTCGTGATCCGCGTGAACCCGGCACCCGACGAAAGCCTCGTCGGCCGCGCCTTCCTGCGGGACCGCTTGGTGGTCGTGGCGAGTCCTGCCCTTGCCCGTTCCGGGCGGGACGGGATCGTTCCGGTGGTTGTCCGTGGGTCGGGCGACCCGAAGGGGGTGTGGGACGTCGCCACGCCGGACGGGCGGGTGCCGATCGCGATCGAGCCGGTTCTTCGTTTGTCGTCGCTGATCATGGTTCGCGACGCCGTGCGCGCGGGCGTCGGCGCGGCGCGCCTTCCCATCTCGCTCGTCGCCGGCGATCTGGATAGCGGCCGGCTGGTTCGATGGGGCGACGTGGAGGGGTCGGAGATCGCCCTTTGGGCTCTCTACCCGTCCCGACGACTGCTCAGCGCCCGCGTGTCCGCCTTTCTCGACCTTCTCAAGCAAGCTTTCCCGAAAGGGGCGCCCGACGAACTGGCGGCCTATGTCATGAGCTGAGCGGCAGGCTGCCTTCGATCCTTGGCGCCAAGGTCGAAGCGGGCCGCCCAAAACTCGTATGGATTTTTTATGCGCGGTTGCGCCAATCGAGGTGCGGTCCCTGAAAGGAGGGTTCCGCATGTTCGATCTTCTGTATCTGGCCGTCGGCCTCGGCTTCTTCGCGCTGATGGGCCTTTATGCCCGCTTTGCCGGGGAGGCTTGAGGATGCTCGACCTCCTTCTCGGCGCTGCCGTCGCACTCGCCCTTTCCGCTTATCTGATCTTCGCGCTCGTCCGTCCCGAACGGTTCTGAGCGGCACGCGAGAAATCGAGCTCCTATGACCTCCGTTGGCTGGCTGCAGGTCGCCTCGATCCTTGCAGCCGTAATCATCTGCGCCGTTCCCCTCGGCGCCTTCATGGCGCGCGTTTTTTCGGGCGAGCGCACCTTTCTCGACCCGGTTCTCGGGCCCATGGAGCGCGGCTTCTGCCGTGTGGCGGGGATCGATCCGCAGAAGGAGCAAAGCTGGCTCGGCTATACGCTCGCCATGCTCGCCTTCAATGCCGGCGGCTTTCTCCTTCTTTATCTGCTGCTGCGCTTTCAGGGAGTTCTGCCCCTCAACCCGCAGGGCTTTGCCGGCCTCGCGCCGCATCTCGCCTTCAACACGGCCGCGTCCTTCGTGAGCAACACGAACTGGCAGAGCTACGGCGGCGAAACGACGATGAGCCATCTCAGCCAGATGGCGGGCCTGACGGTGCAGAACTTCCTGTCGGCAGCGACCGGCATGGCGCTTGCCGTCGCTCTGGTGCGCGCCTTCGCCCGCTCCGGCGCGCGCCACGTCGGCAATTTCTATGTCGATGCCATCCGCGCGACCATCTACGTGCTTCTGCCGCTCGCGATCCTCACCGGCCTTTGGCAGGTGTCGATGGGCACGCCGCAGACCTTCGCGGCGGCCGCGACCGTAGAGACGCTGGAAGGCCCGGAGCAAAGGATCGCGCTCGGCCCGGTCGCTTCGCAGCTTGCGATCAAGCAGCTCGGCACCAATGGCGGCGGCTTCTTCAACGCCAATTCGGCCCATCCTTACGAGAACCCCTCGCCGCTCTCCAACGCCCTGACGATCTGGCAGATGCTGGTGATCTCGGTCGCGCTCGTCTTCGCCTTCGGGCGGCTGATCGGCGACAAGCGACAAGCCCGCGCGATCCTTGCCGCGATGGCGGTGATCCTCGTGGGCGGCATCGCCGTTTGTTATTGGGCGGAGGCCGCCGGCACGCCGGTTCTGGCAAGCGCCGGGCTCGATCCCGCCGGCGGCAACATGGAAGGCAAGGAGGTCCGGTTCGGCCTTGCCGCCTCGTCCTTGTTCGCGACTGTGACCACCGGCGTTTCGGACGGCGCGGTGAACGCCATGCACGGCTCCTTCACCCCGATCGGCGGCATGGTGCCCATGGTGCTGATCATGCTCGGCGAGATCCTGCCGGGCGGCGTCGGCTCGGGGCTCTACGGCATGCTGGTGATCGCGATCATCTCGGTGTTCGTCGCCGGGCTGATGGTGGGGCGCACACCGGAATATCTCGGCAAGAAGATCGAGGCGAAGGAAATGAAGATGGCGGTGCTCGCCATTCTCGTTCTGCCGACGGCGATCCTCGGTTTCTCGGCCGTTTCGGCAGTGCTGCCGGCGGCCTTGTCCGGGCTCGGCAATGCGGGGCCGCACGGGCTTTCCGAGATCTACTACGCTTACAGCTCGGCGGCGGGAAACAACGGCTCGGCCTTCGGCGGCCTGTCGGCGAACGCGCCCTGGTGGAACACGACGCTCGGCCTTGCCATGCTTCTCGGCCGTTTCGCCTATGTCGTGCCGGTGATGGCCATTGCCGGGTCGCTGGCGGGCAAGACGAAGCTCGCGCCTTCCGCCGGCACCTTTCCGACCACCGGCCCGCTTTTCGCCGGCCTTCTCGTCGGCGTCATCCTGATCCTCGGCGGGCTCCAGTTCTTCCCGGCGCTCGCGCTCGGCCCCATCGCCGAACAGGTGCAGATGCTGGCCGGCAAGACGTTCTGACCGCCGCCGGGGCTTTCTCCAGTGGGAAGCCCCGGCACCTCCTTTTCCCATTTCGCCGATCCTCCGAAGGAACCCCTTTCCATGGCCTCGCAAGCCGCCCCATCCACCTTCCGCCCCGACCTCGCCCGGCGCGCCGTCATCGATGCCTTTCGCAAGCTCAATCCGGCCGCGCTGATGCGCAACCCCGTGATCTTCGTCACCGAAGTCGTCGCCGCCGTTGTCTCCGTCCTGTTCGTGCGCGACCTTCTCGCCGGCAATCCGCTTCTTTTCACCGGCCAGATCACCGCCTGGCTGTGGTTCACCGTTCTTTTCGCCAATTTCGCCGAGGCGATCGCCGAAGGGCGCGGCCGGGCGCAGGCCGACGCGCTTCGCAAAACGCGCACGGACACGGTCGCCAAGAAGCTGGCGGAGCGGCAGGATCGCGGACGGTTCGAGCGCGTGTCGGCGCTGGATTTGAAGCTCGGCGATCATGTCCTTGTCGAAACCGGCGACCTCGTTCCCGGCGACGGCGAGATCGTGGAAGGCATCGCTTCGGTGAACGAGGCGGCGATCACCGGCGAATCCGCGCCCGTCATCCGCGAGGCCGGCGGCGACCGCTCGGCCGTGACGGGCGGCACGACGGTGGTGTCGGACTGGATCGTGGTGCGCATCACCGCCGGCCCCGGCTCCTCCTTTCTGGACCGCATGATCGCGCTGGTGGAGGGCGCGGAGCGCCAGAAAACGCCGAACGAACTCGCCCTCACCGTGCTTCTCGTCGGCATGACGCTGATCTTCCTGATCGCCGTCGTCACGCTGACCGGCTTTTCGGCCTATGCGGGGGCCGCCATCTCCGTGCCGGTTCTGGTGGCGCTTCTCGTCACGCTGATCCCCACCACGATCGGCGGGCTCCTGTCGGCCATCGGCATCGCCGGCATGGACCGCCTCATCCGCCACAACGTCCTCGCCATGTCGGGCCGGGCAGTGGAAGCGGCGGGCGACGTCGACACGCTGCTCCTCGACAAGACCGGCACGATCACCTTCGGCAACCGCATGGCCTCGGAATTCATCGCCGCCGAAGGCGTGACGGAAGCCGAGACGGCTCAGATCGCGGCGCAGGCCTCGTTTGCCGACGAAACGGCGGAAGGCCGCTCCATCCTCGTTCTCGCGCGGGAAAAGCACGGCATCGCCGTTCCGCATGTGCCGCCCGCCGGGGCGAGCTTCATCCCCTTCTCGGCCTCGACGCGCCTTTCCGGCACCGACATGGGGGGCAAGCAGATCCGCAAGGGCGCGGTGGACGCCATTCGCCGGTTCGTGCGCGAAACGGCGGGGCGCGAGGTGCCCGAGCCCGCCCCCTTCACCGCCGCCGTGGACCGCATCGCCCGCTCAGGCGGCACGCCTCTCGGCCTTGCCGAGAACGGGCGCTTCATCGGCGTCATCCACCTGAAGGACGTGGTGAAGCCGGACATCAAAGCGCGCTTCGCCGAGCTTCGCCGCATGGGCATCCGCACCGTGATGGTGACGGGCGACAACCCAGTAACGGCCGCCGCCATCGCCTCGGAGGCCGGCGTCGACGACTTCATCGCGGAAGCCACGCCCCAGGACAAGCTCGCCTATATCCGCAACGAGCAGCGCCAGGGCCGGCTGGTCGCCATGTGCGGCGACGGCACCAACGACGCGCCCGCGCTCGCCCAAGCCGATGTGGGCGTCGCCATGCAAACGGGCACGCAGGCCGCCCGCGAGGCCGGCAACATGGTGGACCTCGATTCCGACCCCACGAAGCTCATCGAGATCGTGGGCATCGGCAAGCAGCTCCTGATGACGCGCGGAAGCCTCACCACCTTCTCCATCGCCAACGACGTGGCGAAGTACTTCGCCATCATCCCGGCCTTGTTCGTGGCCGCGATCCCCGAACTCGGCGTCCTCAACGTCATGCGGCTCGCTTCGCCCGAAAGCGCGATCCTGTCGGCGGTGATCTTCAACGCCCTCGTGATCGTCGCCCTGATCCCGCTCGCGCTTCGCGGCGTCCCGTACCGGGCGGACAGCGCCGCCGCCGTTCTGCGACGCAACCTCGCCCTCTACGGTCTCGGCGGCATCCTCGTGCCCTTCGTCGGCATCAAGATCATCGATCTGGCCGTGTCCGCCCTCGGCCTCGCCTGACCCCGTTCCGGAAGGATTTTTCCCATGATCCAGCAGTTTCGCGCCGTTGCTACGCTTCTCGGCATCCTCACCCTCCTTCTCGGCCTCCTTTACCCCGCCGCCATGACCGTTCTCGCCGGCGCGCTGTTTCCCGCAGAGGCGAGCGGCAGCTTGGTCTCCCGGAACGGACAAGCGGTCGGCTCCACCCTGATCGGCCAGTCCTTCGCGGGCGACGGCTACTTCCATCCGCGTGCCTCCGCCGCCGGCAACGGCTACGACGCTTCGGCCTCCTCCGGCACCAATCTCGCGCCCACCAGCGCCAAGCTCGCCGAGCGGCTGAAGGCGGACGGGGCGGCGATGAGGCAAGCGACGGGGGCGGCGACCCTGCCGGGCGACGCGATCACCACCTCCGGCAGCGGCCTCGACCCCGACATCTCCCCCGCCTTCGCGGCGCTTCA
This sequence comes from Aureimonas psammosilenae, assembly GCF_009176975.1. GTDB lineage: Bacteria > Pseudomonadota > Alphaproteobacteria > Rhizobiales > Rhizobiaceae > Plantimonas > Plantimonas psammosilenae. Next base: position 299,942 of record NZ_WEZG01000005.1, on the reverse strand, counting down.
GGTGCCACGGATCGCGGCAACGCGCGGGATCGACGCGGAGGCGGTCGGCCGCATCGTGACCGAGGCCACCGCCGGGCGCACCTTCGGCATCCTGGGCGAGCCGCGCGTCAACGTCTTGTCCGCCAATCTTGCGCTCGACGCGCTCGCCCCGACGGTTCCAGCCCCGACGCCCGAAACGCCCTTGGCTTCCGCGCCCTCTCCCGCCGGGTGAGCGATTGAGCCATGCTCGGCTGGAAGCGTAGGAGATGTCGAGAACCGAAGGGGCGTTCGAGGACGCCCCTTTGTCCGTTGCCCGGCTTGAGATGGGTTGCATGAAAGACGACGAACCCCGAGCCTCGCCCGACGCCCTGCTCGGCGAGGCCTTGCGCGAAGGGCGCGGGCGCCTGCGGCTGTTTCTGGGCGCCGCGCCCGGCGTCGGCAAGACCTTCGCCATGCTCCAGGCCGCGCGGGGCGCGAAGGCGGCGGGCCGCGACGTGATCGTCGGCATCGCCGAAACGCATGGCCGCACCGAGACGCAGGCCATGCTGGCCGATCTGGAGGTCCTGCCGCGCAAACCCATTCCCTACAAGGGACGGCTCGTGCCGGAATTCGACATCGATGCCGCGCTGGAGCGCCGTCCGTCGCTCCTACTCGTCGACGAATACGCCCATTCCAACGTGCCCGGCTCGCGCCACCCCAAGCGCTGGCAGGACGTCGCCGAGCTTCTTCGAGCGGGCATCGACGTCTGGACCACGATGAACGTCCAGCATGTCGAGAGCCTGAACGACGTGGTGCAGCGGATCACCGGCGTTCGCGTGCGCGAAACGGTGCCGGACACGACGCTGACCGTCGCCGACGAAATCGTTCTGGTGGATCTGCCGCCGGACGAGCTGATCCGCCGCCTCGCCGAGGGCAAGGTCTATGTCGAGGACACGGCGACGCGCGCCACGCAGAACTTCTTCAAGCCTTCCAACCTCACCGCCTTGCGGGAACTGGCGCTTCGGCAGGTCGCGAGCCGCGTCGACTCGGACCTCCTGGAGCGCATGCAGGGCGGCGCGATCGAGGGGCCCTGGGCGGCGGGCGAGCGGCTGCTCCTGTGCCTCGGCCCGAACGAGGAAGCCGAGCGGCTGGTGCGAACCGCCAAGCGCCTCGCCGATCTTCTCCATGCGCCCTGGTTCGCCGTGACGGTGGAGCGGCCGGGCGCAACGCTGGACGGGCCGGACGCATCCCGCCTCCAGGCCGCGATACAGCTCGCCGAGAGCCTCGGCGCCGAGACCCGGAACCTCGTCGCTTCCGACTTTCCGGGCGAACTCCTGCGTTTCTCGCGCTTCGAGAACGTCACGCAGATCGTGGTCGGCAAGACGCGGGGGCTCGGGTTTCGACGGGGCTGGTTCGGGCGAAGCCTCGCGGACGCCCTCGTCAAGCGGGCGGCGGGCATCTCGGTGCATGTTCTTACCGGCGAGGCCGCGGCGCCGCGAAGAGCCTTTCCCCTTCCCGCTGCGGGCCCGGCGGTCGGCTACGGGGCGGCGCTCGGCTGCGTCGCGGCCGCGACCGCGCTCGGCTCCGTGCTTCTGCGCTTCGTGGCGCTTCCCAACGTTTCGATGCTCTATCTTCTAGCGGTGCTGGTGCCGGCGATCGGCTTCGGCGTTTGGCCGGCGGTGTTCGCTTCGCTCCTGTCTTTCGGCGCCTACAACTTCTTCTTTATCGACCCGACCTATTCCTTCACGGTCGCGCGGCCGCACGAGATTTTGGCGCTCGCGGTGTTTCTGATCGTCGCCGTCGCCATTTCCGCCGTCGCGGGTCAGGCGCGCGAACAGATGCGCGCTTCGGCGCAGCGCACGCGCGCGGCCCGCCGCCTTTACGAGTTCACCCGCACGCTTTCCGCGCTGCCGGACGCGCAGGCCGTGACGGAAGCGGTGGCGAGCGAGGTCAACCGGGCGCTCGGCCGCGCCTGCGTGATCCTCGTTCCGGAAGGCGGCGACCTCACGGTCGCCGCCGCCTGGCCGCCCGACGACCGGCTGGGCACCGCCGCCCGCACCGCCGCCCGCTGGGCCTTCGACCACGACGAGCCGGCGGGCACCGGAACCGGCACGCTGCCCTCCGTCGGCTGGCGGTTTCTGCCGCTCGGCGACCCGGAGCGCCCGGTCGGCGTCCTCGGCGTGGAAGCGCCGGGGGAAGCCGCGCCCTTCGGCGTGGAAACGGGGGCACTGCTGGATGCCCTTGGCGAACAGTCGGCCGCCGCGATCCACCGCGCGCACCTGTCCGGCGAGGTCAGCCGGGTTCGCACCGCGGCGGAAACCGAGCGCGTGCGCAACATCCTCCTCGCCTCGATCAGCCACGATTTCCGCACGCCGCTGGCGTCCGTGCTGGGCGCGGCGACGGCGCTGATCGACTACGAGGACCGGCTCGATCCGACGGCTCGGCGCGACCTTCTCGCCCAGGTGCGCGACGAAGCGCGCCATCTCGACGGCATGGTGCGCAACCTCCTGTCGATGACGCGGCTCGAAGCGGGCGCCTTGGAACTCAACCGCGACTGGATCGATCTCGGCGATACCCTCAACCGCGCCGTCGAGGTGGCGCGGCGGCGCGGCGCCACGCAGCGCTTCACCGTTCGCCTGCCGGAGGGGCCGATCCTCCTGCGCGCCGATGGAACGCTCCTCGATCAGGCGCTCGGCAACATGGTCGCCAATACGGGCCGGCACGCCGGAGCCGATGCCCAAGTGACGCTTGAAGCCGCGCGCGAAGGCGAGGTCGCCGCCATCACCGTGTCCGACGACGGCCCCGGCATCCCCGAAGACCTCCGCGCGCGCGTTTTCGAGAAGTTCGCGACGGGGCGGCGCTCGGGCGGCGACGGCGGCGAAAGCGCCGGCCTCGGCCTTGCCATCGCCAGGGGCATCGTGGAAGCGCATGGCGGCACGATCGAGCTTCTACCGACCGAGCCGGGCATGGGCAGCGGCGCGGCCTTCCGCATCGCCTTGCCTATGGAGGAGGAAGGCCGGGCATGACCCACCGACCCACCGTTCTCGTGGTGGACGACGAACCCGCTATCCACCGTTTCCTGAAACCATCGCTGACGGCGGAAGGCTACCGCCTGGTGCAGGCGACGACGGGACGCGAAGCGCTTCGGCTGGCGGCCGAAGAGCGGCCGGACGTGATCGTGCTCGACCTTGGCCTGCCCGACATCGACGGCAAGGAGGTAATCGAGCGCCTGCGGCATTCGGGAGATCGGGTGCCGATCGTGGTTCTTTCGGCCCGCGACCGCGAAACGGAAAAGATCCGGGCCCTCGATCTCGGCGCGGACGATTTCGTCGAAAAACCCTTCGGCGTCGGCGAACTGATGGCGCGCCTGCGTGCCACCCTGCGCCATCGCCAACCGGCTCTCGGCGAACCGCTCGTCTTCGGCGACATTTCCCTCGACCCCGACACCCGCATCGTCCGCAAGGGGGCGCAGAACGTGAAACTGACGCCGCGCGAGTTCGACCTTCTCGCCGTTCTTCTCCGGCATGCCGGCAAGGTGGTGACCCATACCCACCTCCTTCGCGAGATCTGGGGCAAGGCGAACGAGGCGGATACGCAATACTTACGCGTTTATGTCGGCCATCTGCGGCAGAAACTCGAAGACGATCCCGCCTCCCCCCGCCGCATCCTGACCGAACCCGGCGTCGGATATCGCTTGAACTGAACCGACCCGTCCGGCGCACGATTTTACCCTTCTTCGCACGATGTCCCCGCTAGGTCTGGCGCGACGGGTTCGGATAAGGTGCGGTCATCGATCACGAAATGACAGGTCGCGTGGTTCTCAGCCCGCGACGAAGCCTTGAGAGATGATGGGATGGCCAATCCGAAACTCGCCTTCATCGGTGCGGGCTCCACCGTGTTCATGAAGAACATCATCGGCGACGTGCTTCAGCGCCCGGCGCTGGCGGGAACCGAGATCCGCCTGATGGACATCGACCCGCAGCGATTGGCCGAAAGCGAGATCGTGGCGAGGAAGCTCGTTTCCACGCTCGGTGCCTCGGCCAAGGTCGAGACCTTCAACGACCGGCGCGCGGCGCTCGACGGGGCGGATTTCGTCGTCGTCGCCTTCCAGATCGGCGGCTACAAGCCCGCCACCGTCACCGATTTCGAGATTCCCAAGCGCTATGGCCTGCGCCAGACCATCGCCGACACGCTCGGGGTCGGCGGCATCATGCGGGGGCTTCGCACCGTGCCCCATCTTTGGGCGATCTGCGCCGACATGATGGAGGTCTGCCCAAACGCGATCCTTCTGCAATACGTCAACCCGATGGCGATCAACACCTGGGCCATCGCCGAGAAGTTTCCGAAGATCCGGCAGGTCGGCCTTTGCCATTCGGTGCAGGGCACCGCCTTCGAGCTCGCTCGCGACCTCGACATCCCGGTGTCCGACATCCGCTACCGGGCGGCGGGCATCAACCACATGGCCTTCTTTCTCGAATTCGAGCACCGGCAGAAGGACGGCTCCTATCGCGACCTTTATCCCGCGCTCCTGCAAGGATACCGCGAAGGACGATTCCCGAAGCCCTCGCACTGGAACCCGCGCTGCCCCAATAAGGTGCGCTACGAGATGCTGACGCGGCTCGGCTATTTCGTCACGGAAAGCTCCGAGCATTTCGCCGAATACACGCCCTATTTCATCAAGGAAGGGCGCGAGGACCTCATCGAGAAGTTCGGCATCCCGCTCGACGAATATCCCAAGCGCTGCATCGAGCAGGTGGAGAAGTGGAAGGCACAGGCCGACCAATACCGCTCGGCGAGCCGCATCGAGGTGAAGGCGTCGAAGGAATACGCCTCCTCCATCGTCAACTCGGTCTGGACCGGCGAGCCGTCCGTGATCTACGGCAACCAAAGAAACAACGGCTCGATCACCTCGCTGCCCGCGGCTTGCGCCGCCGAAGTCGCCTGCCTCGTGGATGCGTCCGGCATCCATCCGACGGTGGTCGGCGACCTGCCGCCGCAGCTCACCGCCCTGATGCGCACCAATATCAACGTACAGGAACTGACCGTCACGGCCATTCTGCAGGAAAAGCCCGAGCATCTTTATCACGCCGCCATGATGGACCCGCACACGGCGGCCGAACTCGACCTCGACCAGATCTGGGCGCTCACGGGCGATCTTCTGGCCGCCCATGGCGACCTCATCCCCGAATGGGCGCGGCCGACAAGCCGGCGCCGCGCCGCCTGAGGTCCGGCATGCCCGCCTCGGGCGCCGGGGACGCTGCCATGGACGAGGACGTTCTCCGGCGCTTTCGCGCCCATGGCTCGGCCATGCGCATCGTGACGCTGGCCCGAAGCCGGCATCGCCTCCACACCATGCCGACCTCGACCGGCTACGATGTCGCGAGCGATCCCGCCACTTATCGCTGGGACGGGCAGAAGCGCGGCTCGGCGCCCTTCACGGTGCTTCAGCACACGATCTCGGGGACCGGGCATCTCGTTCTCGGGCGCCGCACGGTCGAGATCGGCCCCGGCGAGACCATGCTGGTGCTCATCCCATCGGCCCATGTCTACACCGTGCCCGAAGGCGGGCGCTGGGAGTTCTTCTGGATCTCCATGTACGGGCAGGAGGCGCTCCGCATCCACCGCACGGTGCAGGAACAGGCCGGCCCGGTGTTTCGGCTGGCGTCGCGCACGGTGAACGTCATCGCCACCGAATGCCTGAAGCTGATGGAAGGCGGCGGGGCGACGCCCGGCGAGGCCTCGGCCCATGCCTATGCCGCACAGATGGCGCTCTACGACGACATTCTCGGCCTTCACCGGGAAGCCGAACCGACACCGGAGCGCAACGCGCTGGAGGTGGTGAAGGCGCATGTCCGCCGCCACCTGCAAAGCGAGCTGCCGGTAGAGGAGCTCGCCCGGATCGCCGGCTTCAGCCGTGCCCATTTCACCCGCCTGTTTTCGGCGGCCGAAGGTGTCTCGCCCGGCGAGTTCGTGCTCAACGAACGCATGCGCCGCGCGGCGCGGCTTCTGGAAAGCGGCGACATGGCGGTGAAGGCGATCGCGCTCGACTGCGGCTTCGAGGACCCGAACTATTTCGCCAAGGCTTTCCGGCGCGCCTATGGCACGAGCCCGACGGACTTCCGCACGAGCGGCATGTATGCCGGCTCGCTGCCGAGCGGTCGCTAGAGCACGGAAATTCTAGAGCACGATTTTACCCTTCTTCGCACGTTTTGCGTCTACCGCCCGGCAATCCCGTCGCGCTACGGTGCTTGACAACGAAGAATAAGGCGAGCGGATTTAACCCGTTCGCGAGTACCGAAAGGCGGGAAGGGTTTTCGCTCCCCGCCTTGGCGCGAAGGATCGCATCATGTCTGTCAGGATCGCCATCATCGGCGCGGGCTCCGTCGGCTTCACCAAGAAGCTCGTTTCGGACATCCTGTGCGTGCCCGAACTCCAGGACGCGCATATCGCGCTGACCGATATCAGCGCCCACAATCTCGGCATGGCGGAAGAGATCGTGCGGCGCGTGGTGGAGGCCAACGGCCTACCCACCACGGTCAGCGCCGATACCGACCGGCGCCGGGCGCTGGAAGGCGCGCGCTATGTCATGAACTGCTCGCGCATTGGCGGCTTGGAAGCCTATGCCGGCGACATCCGCATCCCGTTGAAATACGGCGTCGACCAGTGCGTCGGCGACACGATCTGCGCCGGCGGCATCATGTACGGCCAGCGCAACGTGCCGGCCATTCTCGACTTCTGCCGCGACATCCGCGAGGTCGCCGAGCCGGGCGCGCGGCTTCTGAACTACGCCAACCCGATGGCGATCAACACCTGGGCGGCGATCGACCATGGCGGCGTCGATACGATCGGCCTTTGCCACGGCGTCCAGAACGGCTGGCGGCAGATCGCGAGCGCGCTCGGGGTTCCGCGCGACGAGCTGGAATATATCTGCACCGGCATCAACCACCAGACCTGGTATGTGGACCTGCGCCATAACGGTCGCCGGATCGACCGCGACGAGCTGGTGGCGGCCTTCGAGCGCCACCCCGTCTTCTCAAGCCAGGAGAAGGTGCGCATCGACGTTTTGAAGCGCTTCGGCTGTTATTCCACCGAATCCAACGGCCACCTGTCGGAATACCTGCCCTGGTATCGCAAGCGCCCCGAGGAGATCGAGCGCTGGATCGACATGTCGGACTGGATTCACGGCGAAACCGGCGGATACCTGCGCTATTCCACCGAAAGCCGGAACTGGTTCGAAACGGACTTCCCCGCTTTCCTGGCGGAAGCCAGCCAGCCCATCGATCCCGCCCGGCGCACCGATGAGCACGCCAGCCACATCATCGAGGCCCTGGAAACCGGGCGCCCGTATCGCGGCCATTTCAACGTCAAGAACAAGGGGATCGTCACCAACCTGCCGGCCGACTGCATCGTGGAATCCACCGGCTTCGTGGATCGCTTCGGCCTCAACATGGTGGCGGGCTTGAGCCTTCCCATGGGCTGCGCGGCGACCTGCCAGGCCTCCGTCGACGTGCAGCGCATGGCGATGACGGCAGCCGTCACGGGCGATGTCGAGCTTCTGAAACTGTCGGTCCTCCATGACCCGCTGGTGGGCGCGATCTGCTCGCCGGACGAGGTCTGGCAGATGGTGGACGAAATGCTGGTGGCCCAGGAACAATGGCTGCCGCAATATGCCGAGGCGATTCCGGCAGCGCGCGAGCGCTTGTCGCGGGGCACCGTGAAAACACGCGACTGGGCGGGCGCGGCGCGGCTGCCGGTGCGCTCGGTGGACGAGGTTCGCGAGGCGACAGCGTCGCGGCGCACGATGGGCGTCCTCGGACAGCGTCCGGGGGCCTGAAGGAAAAGCGGTCGAGACACGCCTTCGGGAGGGGGTGCGGCCGGGTGACGGACAGGGGAGAGAACCGACGATGACGACATGGCTTTCGACCACCGCGATCGCGGTTCTGTCGCTCGCAGCCTTCGGAATGGGCGCAAGCGCGCAGGAGCTGAAAGGCCCCGAGCCCGCACCCGTCGGCAAGAGCCTTCAAAGCGAGGGCGGCGTCAGGATCGAGCACAACAAGCTCGCGCGGCCCGAGAAACTGCCGAACTACCGTGAGCCCGAATGGGTCACGAAGCTGGTGGAAGCCGGCAAGCTCCCGGCTCTCAAGGACCGCCTGCCCGAAACGCCGCTCGTGATCGACACGACGAGCGTGGAAGGGGCCGGCACCTATGGCGGCGTCATCCGCCACGTTTCGGGCGCCCGGCCGCAAGGCTGGAACTGGGCCGCCGGCAACATCATGGCGTGGGGCGGCGTCGAGGAGATCGTCAGCCAATGCCTCGTGCGCAACGCGCCGGTCTGGATGCTGACGCCGGACAATACCGAGCCCCTGCCCCAGCTCGCCACCAACTGGGAATGGTCCAAGGACGGCCATTCCCTGACCATGCATCTTCTGAAGGGCGCCAAATGGTCCGACGGCCAGCCCTTCTCGGCCGACGACGTCATGTTCCTTTGGGAAGACAACATGAACGATCCGAACGTCGCGACCTGGGGCCGTCCGGGCGCTTACGGCGAGGGGACGAAGCTCGAAAAAGTGGATGATGCCACCATCCGATGGACCTTCACCCAGGCCTTCCCTGCCGCCACGCTCTACCAGATGGGCTACCAGAAGATGTGCCCCGGCCCGGCGCACATCCTGAAACCGCTTCACCCGAAGTACAACAAGGAAGCCACCTACCAGTCCTATGCCGACGCGCTGTCGCCGGACAAGACGCCCTGGGTGACGATGGGTCCGTGGACGGTCACCGAATACCGGCCGAACCAGATCATGCTGATGCGGCGCAACCCGTATTTCTACGAGGTGGACGACCAAGGCAACCAGCTCCCCTATCTCGACGAGGTGCAATACAAGCTCTCGACCTGGGAGGACCGCACGATCCAGACGGTCGCGGGTTCGGCCGACTACGCCAATCTCGAAGACCCGAGCCTATACCTCGAATCCATGCGTCAGGCGCAGACGCCGGACTTTCCCGCCAAGGTGATCTGGGGCCCGCGCTCGCTCGACTGGAGCGTCTTCCCGAACTATTCCACCGTCTGCGGCGTGCGCTCGGAGCGTGACAAGGCGATCCGCGAGTTGAACCGCAACCTCGATTTCCGCCGCGTCGTGACGCAAGGCATCGACCGTCAGGCGCTCGGCCAGTCGCTGGTGCGCGGCCCCTTCATCATCCCCTTCGCCGGCGGTCTCCACCCCGAAAGCGATTTCGGTTCGCCCGACATGGCGGTGTTCTACCCCTACGATCTGCCCGGCGCCAAGGCGGCGCTCGCCAAGCTCGGCTTCACCGACACTGATGGCGACGGCATCGTCAACTGGCCGGCGGGCGGGCCGCTTGGCGGGCAGAACCTCGACATCAACCTCGCCTACAACACGCTTTATCCGACCGATACGAGCCTAGCCCAATCGCTGGTGACCATGCTGCGCGAGGTCGGCATCAACCTGATGCTGCAGCCCAACAACACCGAACTCGTGAACCTCATCGATAGCTGCCAGTGGGATTGGGTGGTGCGGCGCGGCGACCGCTACGTCCAGGCCCCGGTGATGAATCTCGACTACCTCGCGCCCGTCGCCTTCAACCGGCCCGAATGGCATCGCGGCACGCCGGAAAAGCCGCAGGAGCTTCTGCCCTTCGAGACCGAGCTCGTGTCCACCATGCGCCAGATCCAGTCCGAGCCCGTTTCGGCCAAGCGCAACGAGTTGCTGCAGGCCTTCAACCGCAAGCAGACGGAGAACGTCTATCAGTTCGGCCTCATCTCGGTGCCGGCGGCGATCCTCGTCAACAAGCGCTTCCGGAACGTGCCCGCCGGAACGCCCGTCGTGGCCTATGGCTGGGGCGAGGACGGCGCGATGCGCGAGCGCTTGTTCGTGCCGGCGGCCGAACAAGGCAAGGTGCCGGAGCTGGCCGCCGGAACGCTGCCCGGCATCCGCTGATCGCCCCGGGGCGGCGGGTTCCTCCCGCCCGCCGCCCGATCCTTCCCGGACAGACAAGGACATTCCGATGCTCGGCTTCGTGTTTCGCCGCTTCCTGTCCGCGCTCGGCCTCGTCTTCGCGGTCAGTCTCGTTTCCTTCACCCTCATTCAGGCTCCGCCCGGCGATTACGCCGACACGGTGAAGGCCACCGCCATGAGCCGGGGCGGCATGGGCGAGGCCGATGCCGAGAAGCTGGCGCAGGCGACGCGCGAGCGCCTCCATCTCGACGATCCCCTGCCCGTGCAATATGCCAAATGGATCGGCGGCATCGTCACGCGCGGCGATTTCGGCCCGTCCTTCCTGCAGAACCGGCCCGCCATGAGCGTGATCGGCGAGCGCATCTGGTGGACGCTCGGCATCGCGCTCGCCTGCCATCTCCTGGCGACGCTCATCGGCTGCGGCCTCGGCATCCTCGCCGCCGTCAACCAGCATCGCTGGGGAGACAGGGCCGCCACGCTTCTCGCCTTTCTCGGCATGACCATCCCGCGCTTCTTCATGGCGCTGGTGATCCTTTATCTTCTCGCCTTCGTGTGGCGCTCACCCACCATCGGCTCCTTGTTCTCCGCCCCTTACGTGCTCGCCCCCTGGAGCCTGGCGAAGTTCCTAGACCTCGTGGCCCATGTCTGGCCGATCGTCCTCATCGCGGCCTTCGGCGGGCTCGCCTACAATCTGCGCGTGATGCGCGGCAATCTTCTCGACGTCCTGCGCCAGCCCTTCGTGGAAGCGGCGCGCGCCAAGGGGCTGCCCGAGAGCAAGGTCGTCATGAAGCACGCCGTGCCGAACGCCATCCACCCGCTCGTGATGAACCAGGGCCTCATCATGCCCTACATGGTCTCGGGCGAACTCGAAGCCGCGATCGTCCTCGCCATCCCGACGGTCGGCCCCTTGATGCTTCAGTCGCTTCTGGTGGAAGACATCTACGTCACCGCCTCGATCTTCATGATCCTGTCGGTGATCCTCGTGATCGGCAATTTCCTCGCCGATATCGCGCTGGCTCTTCTCGATCCGCGCGTGCGTCAGGGAGCCTTCGCCTGATGACCCTTCTCGACGCCAAGTCCACGCTCGACGAAGAGCGCCGCATCACCCGCCCCGAGGAGGCCGCGCGCGAGGTCGACGGGCTGATGGCCGAGGCCGGCGCGCCTGCCGCGATCCGCTCGCGCTCCTATGCGGGACTGGTGTGGCGTCGCTTCCGGCGCAACCCGCTCGGGATGATCGGCGCGGCGTTGGTGCTTCTCCTGATCCTCGGCGCCGTGTTCGCCGATTTTCTCAGCCCCTGCGATCCGAACGCGCGCAACGCGGACGCCATCTACCTGCCGCCGCAGGAACTGCATTTCACCGCCGAAGACGGTTTCCACCCCGTTCCCTTCACCCATCCCATCACCTTCGATCTCGACCCCAACACGTTCCAGCTCGTGCCGACGGTGGACACCGCGACACGCTGCCAGCCGGCCTTTCTGGGAAAAGGCTGGAGCTATTCCTTGTTCGGCGTCACCCTCGACCGCCACCTCTTCGCCGCCCCGCAGGACTGCTCGTTCCATGTGCTCGGCACCGACCGCGACGGCCGGGACATGGCGTCCCGCCTCCTTGTCGGCTCGCGCCTGACACTGCTGATGGCCGCGCTCGTGGTGACGATCTCCGTCACGGTCGGAACGCTCATTGGCACCTTGTCGGGGTATCTCGGCGGGCGCGGCGACGAATGGATTCAGCGCATCGTGGAATTCGTCCTGGCGCTGCCCGAACTGCCGCTTTACTTCGCGCTCGTCGTCATCATCCCGCGCAACACCGACGCGTTTCTGGTTTTTCTCGGGCTCGGGCTCATCCTGTCGGCGCTTCGATGGGCGCAACTCGCGCGAGAGGTGCGCGGCAAGACGCTGCTGGTCAGCCGTCTCGATTATATCGCGGCCGCCGAGGCCATCGGCGCATCGACGCCGCGCATCCTGATGAAGCACATCCTGCCGAACGTCCTCGGCCACGTCATCGTGTCCACCACCCTGATGATTCCGACCATCGTGCTTCTGGAAAGCTTCCTGTCGTTCCTGGGCATCGGCGTGCGCCCGCCTTTGGTCAGTTGGGGAATGCTCCTGAACGCGGCGAGCGATCTTCAAACGCTCGGCTCCTATCCATGGGTGCTCGCCCCCATCGGCGCGATCCTCGTGACCGTTCTCGGCTTCAACATGCTCGGCGACGCGCTTCGCGACGCGATCGACCCTTATTCGAAGTGAGAGTCTGTTTGACGACACGGCGGCAGAGGGCTGGCGAGGGATTTTTCGATGCTCGCGAGGCGCCAAACGCAGTCGATGCCGGCGGCATCGGCGAGGATTGGCAACGAAGTGGCGGCGGAAAAGCACCGCCGGACCGACCCGACCGGGTTGTTAAACAGACTCAAAGGCGCCTTTCATGACGCATCTTCTCGAAGTGGAAGACCTCACCGTTTCCTTTGCCCATGATGACGGCACCGTGGAAGCGGTGAAGCGCGGCTCCTTTCATGTGGAGCGCGGCGAAACGCTCGCCATCGTCGGGGAATCCGGCTCCGGCAAGTCGGTGACCTCGCGCGCGATCATGCGGCTTCTGGCGAACAACGCGACCCTGTCGAAAAACAGCCGCATCCATTTCGACGGCCACGATCTCGGCAAACTCAGCGACCGCCAGATGCGGGCCGTGCGCGGCGGGCGCATTGCCATGATCTTTCAGGAACCGATGAGTTCGCTGAACCCCCTCTACAAGATCGGCGACCAGATCGCGGAAGCGATCGTGACACACCGCCCGATGAAGAAGACGGCAGCGCTTGCCGAGGCGCTGGAGCTTCTGAAACAGGTGCGCATTCCCGATCCCGAAATGCGCCTGTCGCAATATCCGCACCAACTCTCCGGCGGCCAGCGCCAGCGCGTGATGATCGCCATGGCCATCGCCAACGGCCCGGACCTTCTCATCGCCGACGAGCCGACCACGGCGCTCGACGTGACGGTGCAGGCCGAGATTCTGGCGCTGCTCTCCCATCTCCAGAAAACGCGCAACATGGGGATGATCCTCATCACCCACGATCTCGGCATCGTGGAGCGCCATTCCGACCGCGTCTGCGTGATGCGGCGCGGCGAGATCGTGGAGCGGGGCACGACGCGCGAGGTCTTCGCCGCGCCTGCCCACGCCTACACGAAGAAGCTTCTGGCCTCCGAGCCTCGCGGCGAGCCGCAGCCGATCGCGGCTGAAGCGCCCGTCGTGATGGAAGCGCGGAACCTCGACGTCTTCTTCGAGATCCGATGGGGCAGTTTGTTTCGCTCCAAGACCTCCTCGCTTCGCGCCGTCAACGACATTTCGCTGTCGATCCGCCGGGGCGAGACGCTGGGCATCGTCGGGGAATCGGGCTCGGGCAAATCGACGCTCGGCAAGGCGATCGTCAGGCTCCTGAACGTGCGCGGCGGCGAGATCCTCTGGCAGGGCGAGCATCTGGAAAAGCGCACCAAGGCCGAGATGCGGCCCTTCCGCACCAAGCTCCAGGTCGTGTTCCAGGACCCCTTCGCCTCCCTCAACCCCCGCATGTCTGTGCGCGATCTCGTGGAGGAAGGGCTGATCGTCAACGACATCGGGCAAACGCGGCGGGAGCGCGAGGGGCTGGTGCGCGAGGCGCTCCGTTCCGTCGATCTCGACCCGAACTGCCTCAACCGCTTCCCGCACGAATTTTCCGGCGGCCAGCGCCAACGCATCGCGATCGCGCGGGCGGTGGCGCTGGAGCCTGAATTCCTGCTTCTCGACGAGCCGACCTCGGCGCTGGACCTGTCGGTCCAGGCGCAGATCATCGAACTCCTGCGCGGCCTTCAGGCCAAACGCGGCCTCACCTATCTCTTCATCAGCCACGACCTGAAGGTGGTGAAGGCGCTGTGCCACAATGTCGTTGTGATGAAGAGCGGCGAGGTCTGCGAGCGCGGAACAACCGCGGAGGTTTTGTCCAACCCCGCCCATCCCTATACGCGCACCCTGATCGACGCCGCCTTCCGCGCCTGACCTTTCTTCGGCAACGTCGGAGGCCAGTCCCGCTCAGTGAGACGTGTTGTCGATCCCGTCGAGTTCATCGAGGGCATCGGGGGGAAGCGTCAGATCCCCGGCGGCGAGGTTCTCCTTCAGGTGCGCGACCGACGACGTGCCGGGAATGAGAAGGATGTTCGGCGAGCGCTGGAGGAGCCAGGCGAGCGCGACCTGCATCGGCGTCGCCCCGAGGCGGGTTGCGACATTCGACAGGGCATCCGATTGCAGCGGTGAGAAACCGCCGAGCGGGAAGAAAGGCACATAGGCGATCCCCTCCCCGGCCAGTCTGTCGACCAGCGGATCGTCGGCCCGGTGCGCGAGGTTGTACATGTTCTGGACGCAGACCACCGGCGCGATGCCCTGCGCTTCGGCGATCTGGCGGGAGGTCGCGTTGCTGAGGCCGAGGTGGCGGATGAGCCCCCGGCGCTGGAGTTCGGCAAGAACGGTGAACTGCGCTTCGATCGAGCCCTCGCTCGGAGCATGGACATCCCCCATGATGCGAAGGTTCACGACGTCGAGCACGTCGAGGCCGAGATTGCGCAGGTTGTCGTGAACCGCCTTCTCCAGCTCGGTCGGGCTTTGCGCCGGGTTCCACGAGGCATCCGCCCCGCGCACCGCGCCGACCTTCGTCACGATCACGAGGTCGTCCGGATAGGGGTGCAGTGCTTCGCGGATCAGTTGATTGGTAAAGTGGGGTCCGTAGAAGTCGCTGGTGTCGATATGATCGACGCCGCTCGCCACCGCCTCGCGCAAAACGGCGCGCGCGGCGTCCGGGTCGCGAGGGGGGCCGAAAACGCCGGGGCCCGCGAGTTGCATCGCCCCATAGCCGAGCCGCTTCACGGCGCGGTCTCCAAGGGTAAAGCTGCCGACTTCCGAAAGGCTGGGCATGGGTGATCTCCGTTCAGGAACGGGCACTACCTAGCCCTTGCAGCCCTGTTCGATAACCGGCCACAATATGCACGGGCTGTACGGATAAGCGAACAATGGCCGCGAACTTCGCCGATATGAACGCCTTCCTTGCGGTGGCCGAGGCCCGCAGCTTTCGCGGGGCTGCGCGCGCGACCGGCAACAGCGCGTCGGGCATGAGCGATGCGGTGCGGCGTCTCGAAGCGCAACTCGGCGTCCGATTGCTCCATCGCACGACGCGCAGCGTCGTTCCGACGGAAGCCGGGCATCAGTTGATCACGCGGCTGGAGCCGGCGCTCGCCGAAGTGGAAGCGGCGTTCGATGTCGTGAACGTTTATCGCGACCGCCCGGCGGGAATGTTGCGGCTCAACGTGCCGGTGAGCGCCGCGCGACTGACGCTCCCCGCCATCGTGCCGGCCTTTCTCGCGGCCTATCCCGATATCCGGCTCGAAGTGGAGGTCGACGACGGCTTCGTGGATGTCATCGCGGCGGGCTGCGACGCGGGCATCCGCTACGACGAACGGCTGGAACAGGACATGGTGGCGATCCCGATCGGTCCTAGTTCGCAGCGCTTCGCGACCGCCGCCGCACCGGCCTATCTCGACCGGCACGGGCGGCCCGCCCATCCGCGCGATCTTCTGACCCACCCTTGCATTCTCGGGCGCTTCGCGAGCGGCGCGATGACGTCCCCTTGGGAGTTCGAACGCAACGGCGAGATCGTGCGTGTCGAAGCGTCGGGCCCGCTCGTGGTTCGGGTCGGCGCGGGCACCGATCTTGGCGTGGATGCCGCGATCGCCGGCACGGGCATCATTCAGCTTTTCGAGGATTGGCTGCGCCCGCATCTGGACAGTGGCACGCTCGAGCCGGTGCTGGAGGATTGGTGGCAGCCCTTCTCAGGACCGTTCCTGTACTATCCCGGTCGCCGCCTCTTGCGGGCACCGCTACGCGCCTTCGTGGATTTCATCCGCGCCAACAAGTGAAAGCTGCCTTTGGAAGACAGCGGACAAGGCGTCATCCGCCGAGCAGGAAATGGCTTTCTCGCCGACACACCGCGGGTTTCCGGGCCAAAAAATTCCTCGGGAACGTTGGCAACGGAATGAATTTTTCCGACAGGGTTGTAATTCGCACGGATAAGCGTAATTTAGGGGTATCGATTGACGGCCGGATCATTGGCCTTGCACCGAACATACGGTGCCTGTTCACGTTCTTCCATCGTTTTGTTCGATATGAGCGGTTCGCAAGTCATGTGAACTGCCGCTACATCTATATCTTGAGAAAGGTCTCCCATGGCGACGGGAACCGTAAAGTGGTTTAACTCCGAAAAGGGCTTCGGCTTCATCCAGCCCGACAATGGCGGCCAGGATGCTTTCGTGCACATCAGCGCGGTCGAGCGTGCCGGCATGTCTTCCCTCACCGAGGGCCAGAAGATTTCCTACGAGCTGGTTGCCGATCGGCGCACCGGCAAGCAGTCCGCCGACAATCTCCAGGCGGTCTGATCCAATTGCAAGAGCGGCGGTCACAGCTTGAACAGCCAGTGACCGTCCCTATCGCATCGAGTCGCCGCCGACCACGGATGTACTGGCGCGCGCCGGCTCGATGCCGAGATGCTGCTTCTTCGACGAATGCAGCATCTTCCCCTTTCACGGTGCCCTCCGACGCACCGATCATGGTTCCGGGTTTCAGCTCCGAACCATCTGCAGGCCGGTTTCGCTTCGAAATAGCAAACCTGTCCCTTGCCCCGCATTTGAAAGAAAATTCATGAATGGTTCGACAAACGCCCGCGACCTCGCGGAGCGTCATTTCCGCGCGTTGCAGACCGGAACGGCGCAGCCCGTCGTTTTCGGCCTCGCATCCGCGGCGGAAACCAAGGCCAGCGCCGACAAGACGGCGCGGTTGAAGGCTCTCCGGCTTGAGCGCGACAGCGCGGTTCGCCCAGAAGCCCGCAAGGCCATCCGCTCGCAGACCGGCAACCATATTTCCCGCCGCTGACACGGCGCAGCCGAAAGCCCGTTTCACGGGTTTTCAGCGAATACGCCCGTTGGTGCTACCCCGAGCGCTTGCATTGGTATAGATGCGACTGCCAAAGGGCATATTGACCACCGGTCCCCTTGAACCCTCATCCGAAGGAGCAAAGAATGAAAGTCGACGTCCGCGACAACAATGTCGAGCAGGCCCTGCGCGCCTTGAAGCGCAAGCTTCAGCGCGAAGGCGTTTTCCGGGAGATGAGGGCGCGCCGGGCCTACGAGAAGCCGTCCGAAAAGCGGGTTCGGGAAAAGCAGGAAGCCGTCCGCCGCGCGCGCAAGGCGCAGCGCAAGCAGATGCAGCGCGAAGGCCTTCTGCCCATGCCCAAGAAGAAGGAAATTCCGCAGCGTCCCCGCCCGGCCCAATCGGCCTGACGCTCAAGCGCGAGCGAGCGATCCGGCTCGGTCGATCCCAAGTCGAAATGCGGTGAGCACGAAATTCGAATGACTGACCTCCAACGCTTCGGATCGATCACCGGCCCGCAGCGCATCATGATGGCGCTTCTTGACGACGGACCGGAGACGGATTCGGTCGGCCTGGAGGCCGAAGCGCTGACGGCGTCGCAGATCGCCGTTTGCGAACGCCTGGCAGGAAAGGATCTCGTCCGGTTCGATGTCGGCTGGCGCTATTCGTGCTGGTTTCGGCTGACGCCGGCCGGCCGCGAAGCGCTATATCTCCTTCGCTGCAGCGGGAAGTCGGGCCTATCGCCATCGAAACGACGCCGCACCGAGATCATCTCGCATATCGACCGAAGCTGACCGAGGAACTTTCCACCATGGGCAAACCCGAACTCGGCACCAAGCGCACCGATCCCGAAACCGGTCGTAAATTCTACGATCTGGGCAAGGACCCGATCGTGTCGCCCTATACCGGCACCTCGTATCCCTTGTCCTTCTTCAACGCGCCGAGCGCGCCTTCGCGCTATTCCTCGGCGGCCGCCAAGCCGGTTCACCGCGAGGAGAACCAGGATGCGGACAACGAAGAGCAGGACGAGGAAGCCGACACCGTTTCGCTGAACGACATCGAAGACGATGAGGACACCGGCACCAAGCGCGCCGCGGTCGACACGGACGACGGTGACGACGACGACGCGGACAAGGACGACGACACCCTCCTGGCTTTGGACGAAGATGACGACGCCGAAGACGTCGACGACATCCTCGGCGAACAGGGCGACGACGACGACTGAAAATCGCATCCTCCATATGACATTCATCGGAAGGACTTCCATCAGGCCAAGGCCTCGCCGGACTGGTGGAAACGCCTTCCGATCGAACGCATCACCGGGCATGAACGCGCGCCGGTCTCCTCGTGCAGGCACCATGCGTCATAGCCTTCAGGCCGCCAAGGCTGCCTTGCCGGCAGCCCATCCGGGCAGGTCATCTTTTCTCATTTCGCCGGATATCGCGCGCGCCAAACCGTCGCCGATCAAGGCCGCGAGCTTGAAGCCGTGGCCGGAACAGGCGCTTTGCAGATAGCCCGCCGCGCCGATCGGCTCGACGAGGAATCCTTCGTCCTCCGTCACGGTATAATAGCAGACCTTGCGTTCCAGAACGGCGTAGCGATCGAAGTCGCGATAAGCGAGACGCGCCGCCGCCAGAAGGCGGACCGTATCGACTTCGGTCGCCACGCGGTCGTCGTCGGGATCGCCAAGCCTCGTGAAATGATGATCGCCGACCTTCAAACGCGTGCCGGGCCGTGGCGGCAGCGTATAGGTGCCGCTACGCTCGCCGAGATCGATGATCGCCGGCGCATCGCGCCAGGCCGCGTGCAGCCCCGGCGGCGGCGCGACATAAAGCACGATCTGACGCGAAGGCACCGCCAGCCCCGCGAGGCTCGGCACAAGGCGGCCCGCCCAGGCTCCAGCCGCGACCACCACGGCATCGCCCGCATGGACTTGGGCCCCGACCGTTAAGGCTCCGCGCTCGGGATCGACGGCCTCGACCTTCGTGTTCGGGTGGAACACGACGCCCCGTCCGGCCAGATGCACGACAAGGTCGGTGAGGATGCGGATCGGAAACAGGACGCCCGCCCCTTCGCATTCGAAGGCCGCCGTCACCCCTTCAGGGTCCAGCATCGGATAGCGACCGGCCAGTTCGCGCACGGGTACGTCGCGATAGGGCACGGCGAGTTCATCCATGCTGCCCATGCTTTTGGTGAACCAGCCGATCTCCTCGCGCTGGATCACCAGAAGCGGCAGAGGGTCGAAATGAGTGGCGCCGATCTCGGCGAAAAGTTCGTCATAGACACGGAAGGCTTCCGGCATCAGCCGCGCATAGCCGGCGAAGTCGCCATAGGCGTGCCGCGTGATGCGGTGCTCGTCATAGGAGGAGGAGCGCGGGTTGGGGATCGATCCCTGTTCGAAGACCTCCACCGCGAAGCCGCGCCGAACCAGACCCCAGGCGGTGCAAAGACCGCCGATCCCGGCACCGACGACGAGTACCTTGCCTTTGGCCATCGCTGGCTTTCTCCATCCCGCACATTCCGCTGCCAGATTAGCCGAGGCGCTTGAAGCGCGCTCGCGCAAAGACGCGCGGCATAACGGAAGAATTCATATTTTCGTGTAAGCATAAGTTCGGGCGGGAACGACTTATTTACCCACCCACGCAGGTGATTTTCGAAACGCTTGAAGCAAGGCGTGGACAATGCGTAGCTTGCACATATGTGTCCAGAACAAGTCATCGAGAAGGCGGCGATTTCTATCTCCCGACACGGAAACGAGAAATCCGGTGATTCCCCAACGCGCGATCGGAAGGCGGGATGAATAACGAGGGCACCTCCCTTCCCCGATATGCCGTGCTTTTCCGCACTCACGTCTGGGACGACTTCGTTGCGCGGCAGTATAAGCGACTTCTGGCGCTGAACCCCCGTGGCGACGTCTTCATCGTGGCCAACAACACGTCCGGCGCCTTCGACGACTTCGCCGACCCCGCCCTGTTCACCTTCGACAAATCGGATCTCGCCGCGCTTGATCTTCCCGATATCGGCGAAAAGGGTTTGGACAACGCCTTTTGGTACAATATCGACTACCCGCTCTACGTTTTCGCCAAGGCGCATCGCGACTACGACTATTATGTCGTGTTCGAATACGATGTCGCGATGGAAGGCTCCATCGACGGGATCGTGGAGGACATGGCCCGGTGCGGCCATGACGCGATCGGCTACGACAGCAGGCAGCCCATGCATCAATGGGGTTACCGCAAATCGGCGGTGGATTTCTACGAACCGGACGAGATGCGCAAGGAGCTCTACTGCTTCACCGTGTTCTCGGCCCGCGCGCTGGATTTCCTTTACGCTCGCCGCGTCGAGATGGGGAAGCAACTGGCATCGAGGCCGGAACTGAAATGGCCGCATTGCGAGATCTTCATCCCGACGGAACTGGCCAGGAACGGCTTCTCGCTCGTGGATCTCACGCGATACGGCCGTGCGGACCGATACGACTTCCAGCCGGCCATTCTGGAGGAGGACGTTCA
The DNA here is from genome assembly GCF_009176975.1 of Aureimonas psammosilenae. GTDB lineage: Bacteria > Pseudomonadota > Alphaproteobacteria > Rhizobiales > Rhizobiaceae > Plantimonas > Plantimonas psammosilenae. The sequence goes on along the minus strand of NZ_WEZG01000005.1, from coordinate 279,564 downwards.
CCCGACGGGTTCGAACCGCTTCCTCCATCCGGTGCTCGACCGGCCGCGCAGCCTGCAGAATATCGTGAAATACGAATACAAGCCGGAGCGCTTCTTTTATCCGCGTAGCGGCTTTCGCAGGCATCTCAAGCGGTTTCACCCGCACGAATATCGCCCGCTCCTGCGTCAGTCGCTGAATGCGCGAATGCGAAAAGTCTACGGCCGGTTGGCGACCAGCCTCGTGAAGGTCTTTCTCGGCTGATCGCAGCCGCACCGCGCAGGCGGCGTTCACATCAGCGACGGCGCGGCCGCGACAGCCGTTCCGGGTGCCACCGCCGCTTGCACGGGATGGACCCGCCTTCGCGGCAGTTGGATGGCGAAGCACGTCCCCTCGCCCGGCGCGCTTTCCACCTCGATCGTGCCACCGAGCGTGCCCGTCACGAGGCTGAAGACGATGTGGAGGCCGAGCCCCGTCGATCCTTGCGCGCGGCCGGTGGTGAAGAAAGGGTCGAAGATGCGCGTCCGATTGGCGGGGTCGATGCCGCGTCCGTCGTCCCGGAACAGGAGCGTCACCCGGTCACCGTCGGATCGCGCCGCCTCGATCCGGATCGTGCCGCCCCCGGTCGCCTCGAACGCGTGATTATAGGCGTTGGTCACGAGATTGGTCAGAACCTGCGCCAAGGCGCCGGGATAGGAATCCATCTCGATCCCTTCCCCGCATTCCACCAGGATCGTGTGCCCGAAGCGCTTGCCGAGCGGCCGAAGGCTGATGAAAAGGTCGTCCAGGAAGCCTTTCAGATCGAATTTCCGGCGCTCGCCGCTCGCCCGGTCGGCCGCCACCTGCTTGAAGCTGACGACGAGCTGGGCGGATCGCTCCAGGTTGGCGGTGGTCAGCCGGATACCGTCCCGAAGGCGTTCGACGAAGCGATCGAAGGCCGCTCGGCTGACGCGCCCTTCGCCGACGCCCTGGCTGAAGCTTTGCAGTTCGTCGCGCATCACGGTCGCGGTGGTCAGGGCGATGCCGAGCGGGGTGTTGATCTCGTGCGCGACGCCGGCGACGAGTTGACCGAGCGAGGCGAGCTTCTCGCTCTGGATCAACTCGCGCTGCGTGCGCCGCAATTCGCGCAGCGTTTCCTCCGTGCGCTCCTTTTCCCGGCGAAGCGCGCCTTCGCGCTTGTTCAATTCGAACAGGAACCGGTTGGTCGCTTCCGCCATATGTCCGATCTCGTCGGACCGCGCCGATCCGGCGAGCGGCCCGGCTTCCGGGTTGAACGTCCGGTCCAGCATATCGCGTTCCAGATGCTTCAAGGGCGTCGTGATCGAGCGCGCCACCAGAAGGGCGAAAACCGCGCCCGCCAGGAGCCCTGAAAACGCGCCGAGCCCCAGCATGCGCCGCGCCGCCGCGCCGATATCGTCGGCGTTGCGCGCAAGTTCGCGGTTGAGATGCGCGACATCGAACACGAGGGCGTTGGACATATCCGCCATGTCGGCGAGGATCGCGTTCTGCTTGGCGAGGCCCTGGCTGGTCTCGCCGAGGCTCGCCCGCCAGATATCGAGGGCGTCCAGCATGTCGGTCTGAATCAGCGGCGAGATCGGCAAGGTCGCGATCCGCTCGCTCAAGGTCCGGCTGTCGGCCACCGCCGCAGCGATGCCGGACACGTTTCGGGACGCGATGGCCTCGCCGGTTCTGGAGGTCAGCCGCATGGTCTCGACCGCGATGTTCTGCGTCGCTTGTTCCGTTTCGTGCGCTTCCACCGTGTAGGCGAGGAGTTCGGCGACCTTTTCCTGAAGCGCGCGGGCCGCCGTTCCGTCGATCTTGATGCGCTGATCGAGCCAGGCGAGCGGGACGTTCACGTCGCGCCCGTCGGCATAGATTCGCAGCATGGCGTCGAAGCCATCGGCCAGCGCGGGCTCGCCGCCGCCTTTCAGGGCGGTGCGAAGATCGTCCACGGCATTGTTCACGCGCACCGAGGCGATGTCGTCGGCTCCGCCATCGGGCGCGCCCGCCCCTCCAAGCTGCCGGTCGGTGATGGCGGCGCGCGCCAGTTCCGAACGCCGGACGAGGTCCTGCACCCCGCGCAGCGCGTCGTCGTTCCGGCGCAGCGTCGCCACGATGTTGGCGTTGGATTCGTGCTGCCGCTTGCGCGCCGCGTCCGTCAGCGCGAGAAGGCTGTCGAGATGGGCGCGCATGGTCGCGACGAGCTTGTCGTTGCGCTCGATGGTGATCTCGAGTTCGCCCATCGCCGCGCGGAAACGCTGCAAAAGAAACTCGACCCCCAGGATCGTTTCCCGGTTGTCCGTCCCCTCCATGAAATCCAGGAGATCGCGCGAATTGTCGAGCGCCGCGTCGAGCGACCCGATGAACTGGGTGCGATGGCGTTCGCGCTCGCTCGGGCGCGCATGAACGAAGGCGTCGCGCTCGGCGATGGCCGTGACGATCTGGCGGAACTCCGTCGCCACCGTCAGCGCGCCCCGCCGAGCGTCGTCGGCGCGGTTCAGGAGAAAAAGCGACGCCGCGCCGATCAACACGGCGGCGAGAATGGGAATCGCGCCGACAAGAAACACGCGCTGCGTGATGGACGGCAGAAGCCGCCGCCGGAGCATCGATCCGGTTCGTCGGATGGATGGCATCGCAGGGCTCACCGCCTGAACGGGCGGCGACGGCGAGCGCCGGGACCGACCCTCATGACCCGCTCGAACGCCCGCCGGCCGGCACCGACAAGGTGAAGGCCGCTCCGCCGAGGGCCCCACGCGGCTCCACCTCGATACGCCCGCCGTGAAGATCGGCGATGCGCCGCACGATCGACAGGCCGAGCCCCGTGGACGCTTCGCCGCCGGTCGGCTGCGCGGAAAGACGCTGGAACCTGCCGAACAAGCGCGCGATGTCCTCCTCCATCAGGCCCGGCCCGTTGTCGGCCACCGTGATGCGGACCATGTCGCCGGACATGGCCGCGCCGACCGCGATCCGGCCGCCGCGCGGGGCGTATTTGATCGCGTTGGACAGGAGGTTGTCCACCGCCTCGGCGATGCGTTCGGGGTCGCAATAGGCCGCGAGCGGCGTTTGGATATCGGTTTCCACCCTTTGCGACTTCGCGCGGGCGGCTTCCGCGTTGGATTGGGTTTCGGCGGCGACGATCTCGCCGAGATCGACCCTCCGGCAGGTGATGCCGATATCGAGCGCATCGGCCAAGGCGTCGGACAGGAGCCCCTCAACATTGGCGGTCATGCGCCCGGCCATCGCGCGAATGTGGCCCGCCTGGAGAAGGATCTCCGCGCCCTTTTCGCCCCCGGTCTTCTCGCCGAGTTCCTTCAACAGGTCCGCCCGGCCGGCGATCACGATCAACGGGTTCTTCAGGTCGTGCGCGACCATGCCCATCATCTCGTTCTTGAAGGCATTGGCCCGCCGCAGAAGGCCGCTCTGCGCTTCCAGACGCTCGTTCGCTTGGCCCAAAGCTTCGGTTCGCGACCGCACGCGCCCTTCCAGCATCGTGTTGGCGGCCTGAAGGTCCTGATGGAGCTGCGCGTTGTCGAAGGCGATGGCGAGCTTGGCCGAGAAGACCGAAACGAGCGAGGCCTGTTCCCCGGTCAGCTCGGTGGCCGAATCCAGAAGCACCAGAACCTGCGCGCCTTCGGGCGTCCGCACGTAGAGATGGGTCAGCGTGCCTTCGCGCTTGATCGCCGTGTCGCCCGGCGGGAAGGCGGTGAAGAGCCGCTCGATATCCGTCGCGGTCTCGTTCCCGGCGGCGAAACGGCCGGTGGAGGCAAGGACGCTGTGCTCGATGTCAGCGGCGCCGCGCAGGATCAGCATCCCGGCGCAGTCGATCGCCAGAAGCGCGTTGAGCTGGGTCAGAACACCTCGCGCCAGCGTCTGCAGCGAGCGGCCGTCGAACAAGGCCGAGGAGGCCGAAACGATCAGCTCAAGTCCCCGCCGCGTGTCGTCGAGACGCTTCAACTGCTCATAGCCGCGCAGCGACGAGGTCAAGGTGGTGAAAAGGCGCTCGGCTGTAAGTTCGGTCTTCGCCTTATAGTCGTTGATGTCGTAGTCGAGCACCACCCGATGCTCGGGCGCTTGACCTGGCTGGCCGGTGCGCAGGATGATCCGCACCAGCGCGTTGCCGAGTTCGTGGCGGATCTGGCGGGCGAGCTTCAGCCCCGCATCGTCGGTTTCCATCACGACATCGAGAAGCACGATGGCCGTGTCGGGTTCGGCTCGGAGAAGCGCCAGTCCCTCCTTCGCCGAATAGGCGCTGGCGATCCGCAGGGACCGTCCTTGCATGGCGAAATTCTTCAAGGCGAAGGCGGTGCTTTCGTGGACCGCCTCGTCGTCGTCCACAACCGCGACCTTCCACGGCGGCAGGCCGAGCGGCGCTTCCGCTTCGTCGTGTTCGGCGAAGACCAGAAAGTCGTTCGACATGGCAAGCACCCCTCCCCCACGGGCTTATCAGGCCGTACCGTCCGTGAAATTCACATTATCGATCTATGACATGCCGAAAAGCGGCGATCCAGAATATCGGCGGGCGATCCACAACAGCCGCCCAAACAATGGAGAATGAGGCGGCGCAGGACTGCCCTCCCGCTTCTCGCGTCTTGCTTCAGACACGCGCCGCTTCTTCATCGCGCCGCCGGATTTCCCTTGCGTCGTCGCAGTTGATCGCGCCGGCAAAGACGAGGCAGAATGAGGATGGGCAGGGCGACGGGGGGACAAGGCGATGGATCGGCACGATATCGGGCGGCGTGTGGCGAGCCGCTTTGTCCGGGCGACGGGCCGCGTGGCGCTTGCCGGGCTGATCGGCCTCGGTCTCGTCCCGTTCGCCGAGGCCAAGACCCTCGTCTTCTGTTCGGAAGGCAACCCGGAAACGCTGAACCCGCAGCTTGCCGTCACCGGCACGGCCATGGACGCCGCACATCCGATCTTCAACAACCTCGTGGAATACGAGGTCGGCACGACGAATATCCGTCCCTCGCTCGCCGAATCCTGGACGATCTCGCCCGATGGCCGGGACTATGTGTTCAAGCTTCGCCGGGGCGTCCGCTTCCAGTCCAACGCCGTGTTCCAGCCCTCGCGCCCCTTCAACGCCGAGGATGTCGTTTTCTCCCTGATGCGGCAGTGGAAGGCGGATCATCCGTTTCATGCGGCGGCGGGTGGCGGCTTCGATTATTTCCAAGACATGGGCATGGCCGACCTTCTCGAAACCATCGAGGCGGTGGACGAGAACACCGTGCATATCCGGCTGACGCGGGCCGAAGCGCCGTTTCTCGCCGACCTCGCCATGGCGTTCAACGCGATCCTCTCGGCCGAATATGCTGACACGCTTCTGAAGGCCGGCAAGAAGGATCTTCTCGACACGCAGCCGATCGGCACCGGCCCCTTCACCTTCACCGATTTCCGTAAGGATGTCGCGGTGCGCTACCGCGCCTTTCCCGATTACTGGCGCGGCCGCCAGACGGTGGATACGCTGGTCTTCTCCATCACCACGCCGCCCGCGGCGCGGTTGGCCAAGCTGAAGGCCGGCGAATGTCATATCTCGGCCTTTCCAACGCCGGAAAATGCCGACGAGGTGCGCGCCGATCCTAATCTCCGGCTCTACACCACCGAGGGGCTGAATATCGGCTATCTCGCGATGAACACGACCCGCCCGCCCTTCGACGACGTGCGCGTGCGCCGCGCGGTCAACATGGCGATCGACAAGGCGTCGATCATCTCCGGCGTCTACGGCGCGACGGGAACAGCCGCCACCAATCCGGTGCCGCCGACGCTCTGGGCCTTCGACCCAACCATTCCCCGTTTCGCCTTCGATCCAGGCCAAGCGCAACGCCTTCTTGAAGAAGCGGGCCTCAAGACGGGGTTTGCAGTCGACCTTTGGTATCCGCCCGTCAACCGGCCCTACAACCCGAACGGTCGCCGCGTCGCGGAAATGATCCAGACCGATCTCGCCAGGCTCGGCATCCGCCTGGAACTGAAGACCGCCGAATGGAACAGCTATCGCGCCATCATGCAGAACGGCGATTTTCACCTCGCGCTCTACGGCTGGACCGCCGATATCGGCGACCCGGACAACTTCCTCCACACGCTTCTCGGCTGCACCGCCGCGCGGCTCGGCGGCAACAACATCGCCCGCTGGTGCGACAAGGGCTTCAACAATCTGGTGACCGAGGCCAAGGAAATCTCCGAGATCGGGCGCCGCAAGGAGCTTTACGCGAAGGCCCAGCGGATCTTCCACGACGCGGTGCCCTGGGCGCCGATCGCCCATGCGAACTCGATGGTGGCGACGCGCGCCGAAGTGAAGGGCTTCGTGATCGACCCCCTCGGCTATCATATCGTGGAGAACGTCGATATCGCCGAGCCGGAGCCCGGCCGGTGAGCCGCCTCTAAGCGCTGGCGCTGCGACGCTCCGAGGCGCGGTCGTCCGGGAGGCCGGCCGCCACCAGCGCGTCCACATAAGAAGCGCGAAGCTCGGGGTTCATGAAGGACATGGCGTCGGCGACGAGCACCGCCGTCATTTCCGGGCGCCCGGCGAGGAAGCGGTTCATCGCGTCGCGCGCCGTGTCCCATTCGCCCGCCACTGCCGCAAAGGCCGCGACGTCGCGGTAAGGCCACGTCATGCCGGGCTTTTCCGCGAGCGCCTTGCGCGTCCAGGACAGGGCCTCGCGCGCCCGGCCCGAAGCGAAATGCGCCAGCCCCATGCCGATCAGCGAATTGAAGCTGAAAGGGTCGCGCGGCGACAAGCGGCTGGCGCGCTCGAAGCAGGCGAAGGCATCTTCCGGCCGGCCCCGATAAACTCGCGAGAAGCCGCGCCGCGTCCAGGCCCAGGCGTGGTTGATGTCGATGGCGATGGCGCGGTCGATCAGGGCGTCGGCGCGGTCGATATCGCCGTCGATCAGCATGGCGGCGGTCGCGGCCGCCGTCAGCGCCAGGGGATCGTCGTCGATCGACCCGCCGGCGCGCTCGAAAAGGGCACGACCGGCCACGCGCTCGGACAGGAGATCGGGCGACCAGTTATAGGCGATCTGCTGCGCGTGCGCCCAGGAGCCCACCGCAGCCGCGCGCCCGTTGCCGGGCTCCAGGGTCAGTGCTTCCTCGATCAGCGCGATCGCCTGGCGGTTGTCGTCCCGGCGATGCGCCCAAAGATACGGCAGGGCGCGCATGACGAGGTCGTAGGCGGCGAGGTTCTGCGGGGCCTTGCGCCGCGAGCGCTCGATTTCGGCCTGCCGGATGGTGGGATGAAGAGCTCCCGACACCATCTCGGCGATCCGGTCCTGCGCGTCGAACACGTCGTCCGTTTGCGCGTCCAGCCTGTCGTTCCAGATTTGCGCGCCCGACTCGCCGTCCACGAGACGGAACGAAACGCGCATCCGATGCCCCGAAAAGCGCACGCTGCCTTCCAGAAGGTAGCGCACGCCGAGTTCGGCCGCGATCGTGCGGACATCCACCGAGGCGCCCTTGTAGGAAAAGGCCGAATGGCGGGCGATCACCAGAAATTCGCGCACCTGCGACAGGCTGGCGGTGATCTCCTCCACCATGCCGTCGACGAAGCCGTTTCGCTCGGGCCCGCCGTCGAGATTGTCGAAGGGCAAAACGACGAGCGACGGTTGCGTCGCGGGATCGGGCGCGGCCACGCGCCGCCGCCGCCGGACGCCGACGAGCTTGGGGTCCCAGGTCCAGACCCGGTGACGCTCGGTGAGACCTTTAAGCGCCTGTTCGCCGATATCGGTGAAATAGATATCCGTCTTGCCGGCGAGATACTCGAAAACGCCGCGCGTGATCGCCATGCCGCCCGGCGGCGCGATGGTCTGGACGCGCGCGGCGAGATTGACGCCCTCGCCGAAGCGGTCGTCGTCGGTCACCACCACGTCGCCGACCACGATGCCGATACGCACCCGCAGGCGAACGCCGCCTTGCGGCTCTTCGCCGTTCATCGCCCGCTGGAAGGCGGAGGCCCAGGCCACGGCGTTGACGGCGCTGGCAAATTCCGCAAGGCAGCCGTCGCCGGTATTCTTGAAGACGTGCCCGCCGAAATCGCCGATGGTGAGCGCCACGCGGTCGCGCTGCATCCGCGCGACTGCCGCCAGGGTCGCGTTCTCGTCCGCTTCCACAAGGGTCGAGAAGCCCTCGACATCCATCGAAAGGATCGCGGCCAAACGGCGGCGCGACGATGCATCCATGTTCAGGCACCCCGCATTCGAAGCGAAGTGTAAAGGCTGTTTCGCACCGGAAACAAGAGTTCCTTTGGGTCAGACCTCCGTTCGGCGAAGAATAATCCGCGCGTTCATCGACCCCGACCGAGCACGGCCCGGGACTTCGAAGCGCATAACCTTCGAGAACGGCGGAGGATCGGCGGGCGAGCCGATGTCCGCCTGCCGCACCCTAGAGGCTGTTATGGACCGTGGACAAGCATCGTGTGGGATCAGCGAAGTTCAGTCCGGCAGGAGGCGAGCGCAGCCAAGCCTATCGGCTTGGCAAGTCTCGCCGACGCCCCGGATGACTTCGCTCATCCCACCCTTCGGGCTGGCTGGTCTGGCTCGCCGGCCCACAGGGCGAGCCACTTGTCTCGCCCGTCCGCATGGACCGTCGCCGGCGTTTGCCGGTAGCCCCGCTACCGGCTGCATCCGGCTCCTACCCGGCGAACCAGTCCAGCCAGCACGATGCTCGTCCACGGTCCATAACAGCCTCTAGAAGACGATCTCCGCCGCTGCGTTTCTCATGGTCTCGATCAGGAACCGCGGCGGATAGGGTTTGGCGAAGAACAGCCCGTTCTCCGGCATCAGGTCCTCTGTCACTTCGATGACGCCCGAGGTCACCATGATCCGAACGGGCGGCCAGCGATTGCGCACCGCATGCGCGAGTTTCAGCCCGTCCATCGAGCCCTTCATCTGGATATCGGTGAAAAGGATGCGGATGTCGTCGTGCTTTTCCAGAAGGGCGATCGCTTCATCGGCGTTGCTGGCCTCGTAGGCTCGCAGCCCCGCTTCCTCGGCCAGATCCATGGCGTCCATTCGCAGAAGCGGCTCGTCGTCCACGACAAGCACGGCGAAAGGGGACGGACGGTTCGATGCGGTCATGGTGTTCGTTCGATTTGCATTTCGCGTCCGGCGTCAGCGGTTCTCGCCGGCGGCCGGCACCGGATCGGATGCCTTCGCCGCGACGACTGTTCCTGAAAGAACAAAGCGGACGCCGGTTGGTTCGAACATAAGCTTCGTCGACCCGTTGAAATATGCGGCGACGAGACGCTCCACGAGACGCGAGCCGAACCCGGTTCGCGAGCGCTCGGGAACCGGCGGACCGCCTTCCTCGCGCCATTCGAAGTCGAACGCCCCTTCGTCGGTGCACGTCCAGGCGATCGACACTTGGCCGCTCGCGACCGTCAAGGCGCCGTACTTGGCGGCGTTGGTGGCGAGTTCGTGAAGCGCCAGCGACAGGCCGAGCCCTTGTTGCGACGTCAGTTCGACCTTGGGTCCCCGGATCACGAAACGTTCGCTTCCCGTATCGCGGTGCGGGGCCAGCGCCGACTGCACCACGTCGAGAATGGGGGCCGCCTCCCATTGCGTGGAGGTGAGGATATCCTGCGCCCTTGCCAGCGCGGCGATGCGACCGGACACGGCGTCGCGCGCTTCCTCGATGCTGCCGGCCGAGCGGAACGTCTGCGTGGCGATCGACTGCACCATGGCGAGGACGTTCTTCATCCGATGCGCCATCTCGTGCGTCAGGTCCCGGCGCTGGTCTTCCAAACGCCGGCGCTCGGTGACGTCGTTGAAGAAGATCGCGATCTGACGCTCGCTCGGGTCGCCGACACGGATGGCGCGCACATCGAACCAGCGGTCGAAGGTACTGGCATAGTTCTCGAAATTCGCCGGCTCGCCGGTGGAGGCGACGCGCCCGTAGGTCTCGAACCAGAAAGGCTCGAGGTTCGGTGCGAATTCCGTCACCCACTTGCCGCGCAGATTCACGCCGGATTCGCGCTCGAAAGCGGGATTGGCTTCCAGAAAGCGATAGTCCACCGGGCGATCGTCGGCATCGAACCGCACTTCCACGATGGCGAAGGCCGTTTCCACGCCTTCCAGAAGCGTGCGGAACCGTTCTTCGCTGATCCGCAGGCGCTCGCCCGCCGCGCGCTGGTTGGTGCGGTCGCGCAGGATCTTCACGAAGCCGAGATGCACGCCGTCCTCGCCCCGGAGCGGCATCATCTCGCCCGATGCCCAGAACCGCGAGCCGTCCTTTCGAAGATGCCAGCGCTCGTCCGCCGCGCTGCCATCCCGCAAGGCGAGCGTCATCTCGGTCTCGACGCGGCGGATGGCGCGATCGTCGGGGGTGAAGAAGTGGTCGGCGGTCCGGCCGATCATCTCGGCGGCCGCCCAGCCCATGGTGCGCTCGGCACCCCGGTTCCAGTCGGTGATGGTGCCGAACGGGTCGGTGACGACGATCGCGAAATCAACCGCGCTTTCGAAAATGGCGTCGCGGCGCAACGCACGCTCCGCAACGGCGGCATCGCGCTGCAGGCGCTCGACTTCCGCTTCCAGATCTTCCCGAGACAATGATTCCACGTATGCTTCACCGAGCCGACAGGCGGTTGCCGCCGGCTGCATAGCGGAGATTGGCCGGCGACGATACCGCGCAAGGCCGACCGATGCGAGATCGCCGGTCCTACTCGGCCGCCGCGAGGGCCTGTTGTTGACGGATGCGGCGGCGCTCGGCCTGTTGTTCGGGATCGGCGTCGAGCCCGGCAGCCAGCAGCGCCTTCGTGTAGTCCTCGCGCGGGCTCTCGAACACCTCGCGCACCGTGCCCTTTTCCACGATCCGCCCGCGCCGCATGACGAGGACGTGGTCGGCAAAATCGCGCACGAGCGCAAGGTCGTGGGCGATGAAGATGAAGGCGATACCGTGCTCGCGCTGCAGGCGCTCCAGAAGGGCGATCACCTGCGCTTGCACCGACACGTCCAGCGCCGACACCGCCTCGTCGCAGACGATGAGGTTCGGTTCGAGGGCGAGCGCCCGCGCGATGGCGATGCGCTGGCGCTGCCCGCCCGAGAACTGATGGGGATACCGGCGCATATGCTCGGGGCTGAGGCCAACCTCGGTCAGAAGCTCCGCAACGCGCTCGCGCCAACGGGCTTTCGGCAGGATCTGCGGGTGGATGACCCAGGCTTCCGAGATGATGTCGAAGACGTTCATGCGCGGGTTCAAGGACTGCGTCGGGTCCTGGAACACCATCTGGATCTCGCGGCGGATGCCGGCGATCTCGCGCGCGTTCATGGCGAGAAGGTCGCGCCCCTTGTAGCGGGCCGTGCCGCCGCTCGGCTCTTCGAGGCGCATCAGCACCTTGGCGAGCGTCGACTTGCCCGAGCCGCTTTCGCCGACGATCGCCAGCGTTTCGCCGGGCTGGAGATCGAAGGATGCTTCGTGGAGCCCGGCGAAGCCGCCGTAAAGCTTGGACACATCGCGCACTTCGAGAAGCGGCTCGCCTAGCCCTTCCGGCCGGCGCATCTCGCCCTTGCCGGGCGCGGCGTCGATGAGCTTTCGCGTGTAAGGATGTTTGGGGTTCCGGTAGACCTCGCCCGCCTCCCCTTCCTCGACGATCTCGCCGCGATTCATCACGACGACGCGGTCGGCGACTTCGGCCACGACGCCGAGATCGTGGGTGATCAGAAGGAGGCCCATTCCGGTTTCGGCCTGCAACTCCTCCAGAAGCTGGAGGATTTCGGCCTGCACGGTGACGTCGAGCGCGGTGGTCGGCTCGTCGGCGATCAGGATGTCGGGCTTCAGCGCCAGCGCCATCGCGATCATCAGCCGCTGGCGCTGGCCGCCGGAAAATTCGTGCGGATATTTGGCGAGCGCCTTTTCCGGCTCGGGCAGGCCGACGCGGCGCACGAGTTCGAGCGCCCGTGCCCGCGCTTGCGGCCCCGGCGTTCCATGCGTCGTCATGGTTTCCGCGATCTGCCAGCCGACGGGATAAACGGGGTTGAGGTGGCTCAGCGGGTCCTGAAAGATCATCGCGATCTTGCGCCCGTTGATCCGCCGGCGCTCCTCCGCGCTCAAGCTGAGGAGATCGCGGCCCTCGTAGAGAATGCGGCCGCGCACGATCTCGGCCGGGGGCATATCGAGAAGGTTCATGATGGCGGAAGCCGAAACCGACTTGCCGGACCCGCTTTCGCCGAGCACGGCCAGCGTTTCGCCCCGGCCGAGCCGGTAGCTGATGCCCTTCACCGCTTCCACCGGGCCGTTGGCGGTGTGGAAGGTGACGGCGAGGTCCACGACTTCGAGAAGCGGCTCAGCCATTGCTCTTGGTCTTTCCTTCGAGCCGCCAGCGCTGCATCGGGTCGAGCGCGATACGCATCCAGCCGGACAGGAGGTTCAGGGACATGGTGGTGAGGATGATCGCCAAACCCGGCCAGAAGGCCAGCCACCAGGCGTTGTTGAGATAGGGCCGCCCCTGCGCCACCATCAGGCCCCAGGTGATCTCGGGCGGCTGGATGCCAATGCCGAGAAAGGACAAGGAGCTTTCCGCCAGCATCACGAAGGCGAAGTCGAGCGTGGCGATGGTGAGAAGCGTCGGAGCGACCACGGGCAGGATGTGGCGGAACATGATGCGCCGGTGCGAAGCGCCCATGACCTTCGCCGCCTGCACGAACATGCGCTCGCGCACTTCCAGGATCTCGGCGCGCGCGGTCCTCAAGTAAACGGGGATGCGGGTGATGGCGAGAACGATCACGAGGTTCCCGACGGAGGGCGCCAGCACGTAAAGAACGATCACCGCCAGAAGCAGCGACGGGAAGGACATGATGATATCGCCGAGGCGCGAAATCGCTTCGCCCGTGCGCTTCGAACCATAGCCCGCGAACAGGCCGAGCACCGTGCCGATGATCGCCGAGCACAGAACCGCGCCGGCCGCGACCATCATCGTGTTCTGGCTCGCCACGATGATGCGGGCGAGAAGCGAGCGGCCGAGCTGGTCGGCACCGAGAACGAAGAGCCAGCCCTGGGAAAGCGTGAAGGGCGGCATGTTGCGGCCGCGCAGATTCTGCTTCGTCGCTGCGGCTTCCAGGAAATGCGGCCCGAACAGCGCGCAGAGAACGACGAGGATCAGGAAAACGGCGGCCAGAAGCGCCACCTTGTCGCGCCAGAGCATGGCGAGGAAACGAAGCGCGGCGGGCTTTTCTTCGGCGATCGGGGTGCTGTCGGACATGGTCGTGGGTCTTGTGGAAGCCGACATCCGTTCTCAGGTCCTGATCCGGGGATCGAGCGCCAGATAGGCGAGGTCGATAAGGAGGTTCATGAGAAAGATCGCCAGCGCCGTCACCATGATCGCCGCGAGGATCACGTTGAAGTCGCGCTGGAGGATCGCGTCGATCATCAGCTTGCCGACGCCGGGAAAGCCGAAGATCGTCTCCACCACCACCGCGCCGTTGAGAAGCGCCGCCGCCTGATCGCCCATCACGGTGATGACGGGCAGCATGGCATTGCGCAGCGTGTGGACGAAGACGATCGGCAGGTTCCTCACGCCCTTGGCCCGCGCCGTCTTCACGTAAGGAGAGGACAGAGCCGAGATCATCGAGCCGCGCACCACCTGCACGATGAGACCGAAGGGCCGGATGAAGAGAACGGCGACCGGCAGCACCCAGAATTGCCAGGAGCCCGTTCCCGATGTCGGCAACCACCCGAGATTGATGGAGAAAAGCACGATCGCGACGATGGCGATCCAGAAATCGGGGGCCGAAGCGCCGATCAAGGAAACGAAGGTGACGGCGCGGTCGAAGACGCGGCCGACGAAGAAGGCGCAGAGCGAGCCCATGACCACCGCGAAGAACGCGACCAGGGCCATGGTGATGACGGCGAGTTGGAAGGTCCAGGCGAAGGCTTCGAGGACGACGTCGATGGCCGGCCGCGCGCGGCGGATGGAATCGCCGAAATCGAGATGAAGAAGATCCCAGACGTAGCGGCCGAACTGCACGATCAACGGATCGTTCAGGCCATTGATCTCGCGGAACTGGTCGCGCATCGCCTCAGTCGCGTCGATCGGCAGGAACAGGTCGGTCGGATCGCCCGTCAGCCGCGTCAGAAAGAAGACGAGCACGACGAGGCCGAACAGCGAAACGAGGCTGGCGAGCAGCCTTTTGCGGACGAAGCGCAGCATCGGGTCGCCTCCCTTCAGATATCGTGGAAGGCATCGGCGACGCACACGCCGCCGATGCCGCTTCGAGATGCTTATTTCAGGCCGATTTCGGACAGTTGGAGCTGCGAGTTCGTGGCGATGGTGGGCTTGAAGTCGAGCCGCTCGGCGACGCGGGCAAAACCCACCATGTGGAACAGGAGGACGTCGGCCACGACGTCGTCATGCACATAGGCGAAAAGCTCGGACCAGAGCTTGGCGCGCTCTTCGCCCGTCGCGGCCGAGGCGCGCGTGATCAGGTCGTCGGCCTTCGGGTCCGAGATGCCGGACTGGCGTCCCTGCGAATGGTATTTGAAGAAGGCCGAGAAGACGGGATCGCCCTTGGCGTTGTCGTGCAACACCGACAGAAGCTGGGGCGGGCGCCCTTCGAGATAGGGCTTGGAATAAAGCTTCTCCTGCTCGGCGACGTCGAGCATCCGCAGGTCCACGGTGAAGCCGGCATCCTGGAGCTGCGCCTGGATCGCCTCGTTCACTTCCGTCGCGTTCGGGTAGTTGTTGTTGCGCCCGATCAGCTCGATCGGCGTTTCCACCGGCACGCCGTCGGCTTTCGCCGCTTCCAGAAGCTTCTTGGCGCCTTCCACGTCGTAAGCGGGAACCTTCACGTCCTTGTTCCAGCCGAGGGTCGTCGGCGGCACGATGGCGACGGCGGGCTCGGTGCCCTCGGGCAGGAGCGAGCCGATGAAGGCCGTGCGGTCGATGGCCATGTTGAGAGCCTGACGCACGCGCTTGTCGTTCATCGGCGGGATCGAGGTGTCGACCCTCAAATACATGGTTTCGGAGTTGGGATAAGCGAAGTCGGTCGCCGGATTGGTCGCGTCGAGCTGCGAGATCGAAGGCGCGAGATCGGCCTCGCCCGCCTGCACCATCGCGGCGCGCACCGCCGAATCCGTGCGGAACACATAGGTCGCCTTGGTGACGGCCGGCTTGTCGCCCCAGTAGTCGTCGCGGCGATCGAGAACGATGCTCTGCCCTGGCGTCCAGTTCGACAGGACATAGGGTCCGGTCCCGATCGGCTGGCGGGTGAACTCGATCGGCGTCTCAGACGGAACCACCGTCAGAACCGACATCAGAAGCGGCAGGATCGGCTGGGGCGGCTCGGCCTTCACGTCGAGCGTCGTGGGGTCGACGGCGGTGGCCGTCAGCTTGGTGTCGCCGAAATAGCGCGACAGCTCGCAGGAGATCTTCGGGCTCGTCGCGCGTTCCAGCGAATGCTTCACGTCTTCAGCGTCGAAGCTCGTGCCGTCGGAAAACTTGACGTTCTCGCGCAGCTTGAAGCGCCAGGTGCCGTTGCCCTGGTCCTCCCAGCTCGTCGCCAGGCGCGGCGCGACCTTGCCGCCGTTCTTGGCGTCGAGTTCGGTCAGCGTTTCGGAGATGTTTTCCAGAATGACGCGGCCGATATTGGAGCGTGTCGCCATGCAGGGCTCGACGAGATCGAGCTCTTCGCCGAGCACGATCGTCACGTCGCTCTTGCTCTGCGCCCATGCCGGCATCGCGCAGGATGCCGCCAGCAGCGCCGCGAGCGTCAGATTGAGACCCTTCATGCGATCCTCCCAAACCGCCGGCCATGCCGACTTCGAACCCGTCGCGACGTCGGAAGCGCTTCCCGCTCCGTCGTCGTCCTCCACAAGGTCCTCATATGCCGCCGGACCATGCGACGGTCTCAGCAAGTTGTCAACATGACATTTCGGTTGTTTTCGATGGCGAAACAGCAAATCTGAGCAAATAAACGCCATTACAAGGTGAAATCGGCGTCCTCCCTTGACGCAACGCTCCGGCATGGTCCTATACAACTTTACATCATCGGCGTCGATCGACGCTCGAAGGCATAAAACCGGCGGGAGAATGCAGGATGGCTGTCGAGGAGATCGCGCGGCAGATGACGGGGCGTCTCACCCCCAACGGCGAAGATCGGCAGGATGCTCTCCTGCCTTCCCCGATGGTGCAGAACCACGCCGCCTTTCTCCATCTTCTTCCCGATGGAGGCCTGCTTTGCGCCTGGTTCGGAGGGACGCTGGAAGGCAAGTCCGACATCTCGATCCATGTGTCCCGCCTCGCGCCCGGCGCTGACGGCTGGAGCGAGCCTGCGCAGGTGAGCGACGACCCGGCGCGTTCGGAGCAGAACCCCGTTCTGTTCCGCTCAGCAGACGGCGGGCTGCATCTCGTCCACACCGCGCAGGTATCCGGCAACCAGGAAAGCTGTCTCTTGCGCTGGCGGGGGCTCGGGGTTTCGGGCGACGGGATCAGCAGCGGCAATCCGCGCGAACTAGACCTCCCGCGCGGCACCTTCGTGCGTGCGCCGATCGTGCTTCGCGACGATGGGGCGTGGATGTTGCCGGTGTTCCGCTGCATCGCGCCGGAAGGGCAGCGCTGGACGGGCAGCCACGACACCGCCGCCCTCGCCGTCAGCGAAGATGCCGGCGCGACATGGCGCCTGACGGAAGTGCCGGACTCGATCGGCTGCGTCCACATGAGCGTGGTTCCGCTCGGATCGGGGCGGCTGGCGGCGTTCTTCCGACGTCGGCAGGCGGATTTCGTTTATCGTTCCGAAAGCCGCGACGGCGGACGCACATGGGACGCGCCGGACGCCACCGACGTTCCGAACAACAACTCCTCCATCGGCGCGATCGCCCTTCGCGACGGGCGGATCGCGCTTCTTTGCAACCCGTCCTCCGCCGCGACCTCGCTCGACCGCCGCCAGTCGCTTTACGACGAACTCGGCGAGGACGATGCCCGCGAGGATGCCAAGGGCGGCTGTTCGCCCGTCTGGGGCGTGCCGCGCGCACCCCTGGCTCTCTGCATCTCCGACGATGGCGGCCGCACTTTCCCCGTTCGCCACATGATCGAGGATTCGTCCGGCACCTGCCTTTCCAACAATTCCGAGGACGGGCGGAACCAGGAACTGTCCTATCCCGTGCTTCTCGAAACACCGGACGGCACGCTTCATCTCGCCTTCACCTTCAAGCGGCGGGCGATCAAGCATGTGCGCCTCGCACCCGGCTGGCTGGAAGCGCGGCAGACCGGCGGCACGGCGCGATGAACGGGCGACGCCTGCCGCTTCTCGCGCGCCGCATTTCCTGTCATCTTGACCCTATGATTTCAGGCAAGGACCGCGCCCGATGAAGCCGAATGCCGTGGAGGTCGCGCCGCGCCCTCAGGCGGGCCCCTTGTCGGACCGCATCTACGAAACGCTGAAGGAACGGATCGCGACGGGCGTCTACGGCGCCGACGAACGCCTGCCCGGCGAATACGATCTGGCCGCGAGTTTCGACGTGTCGCGGCCCATCGTGCGCGAAGCGCTGGAACGGCTTCGCAGCGACGGCCTCATCTATTCGCGGCGCGGGGCCGGCTCCTTCGCGCGGCCCAGACGCCCGCCCGCGCCGGTGCAGAATCTCGGCTTCGCGCCGGTGGAAACCATCGCCGACATCCAGCGCTGCTACGAATTCCGCCTTACCATCGAGCCGGAAGCCGCCGCCTATGCCGCGCGGCGGCGCAACGACGAGGCGCTCGCCCGCATCGAGGCGGCGCTCGCCATGCTGGACGACGCGACGCGCCAGCAGCGCCACCGCGAGGACGCCGATTTCGCCTTCCACATCGCCGTGGCGAAGGCGTCGAACAACCATTACCACCTGTCGGCGCTGCAGGCCCTGAAGGAGCATATCGCCGTCGGCATGAAGCTGCACGGGCTGACTCTGATCGGCCCGACGCCGGGGCTCCAGCGCGTTTTTGCCGAGCATACCGGGATCTTCGAGGCGATCCGCGCCGGCGACGCGGAAAGCGCGGCTTCGCGCATGCGGGCCCATCTGCGCGGCTCGTTGGAGCGCTTGTTCGAAGGGCGACTCCTGGATCTGGCGCTCTAGGAACCGCCCGCGAACACCGACATTCGGCCGAGATCGCGCACCGCCTTCCGAGACCCTATTCCGACCTGCGGCACAAGATGCGCAAGGTCGCGCGCTTGCGCGTCCTGACTGCGTGTTCGGAGCGAGCAGATACCAAAAACACCCACCGGCTCGATGGACGGCGTTCTTTACACGTTGACAGGTTTTGCTCAAGCTGTTTAGGGTCGTTTTACACCGGGATCATCCGAA
This sequence comes from Aureimonas psammosilenae, assembly GCF_009176975.1. GTDB lineage: Bacteria > Pseudomonadota > Alphaproteobacteria > Rhizobiales > Rhizobiaceae > Plantimonas > Plantimonas psammosilenae. The sequence continues at coordinate 261,338 of NZ_WEZG01000005.1, read as the reverse complement.
ACGCTGTTGTTCCATGCCCCGCACGCTCCGGCTCCTTGCTGACGATCTGACAGGTGCTCTCGACAGCGCCGCCGCTTTCGGCACGCTCGACTCGCCGGTTCCGGTCACTTGGAAGATGGGAAACACGCTGCCGCACGGCCCGCTCGCTTTCGATACAGGCACGCGCGAGGCCGATCCGCGAAGGGCGGCCGAAACGGTGAAGCGCGTTGCGTCCCCGCTCTTCGCCCTGCCCGACGCTCTCGCCTACAAGAAGGTCGACAGCCTCCTGCGCGGTTCGGAAGCCGAGGAGATCGCTGCTGTCCTTGAACATAACCTGTTCTCGCGCTGCGTGATCGCGCCCGCCTTTCCGGCGCAGGGGCGAGTTTCGCGCGGCGGCCGCCAGGGAATGGCGATGCCGGACGGGCGATGGGAAGCGCTTCGCACCGATCTCGCCGCCCGGCTGGAAGAGGCCGGCCACGCCGTGGCGCGCTGCGATCCAGGCGATCCGATGCCGCTTGGCGTCAGTTTCTGGAACAGCGAAAGCGATGCCGATCTCGACATGGTCGCGGCTGCCGCCTCGCACGGAGAGGGCATTCTCTTCGTCGGCAGCGGGGGCCTCGCGGCCGCGCTGGCCCGGCGCTTCGTTCGGCCGCACGAAGCCGCCGCCCCGCCCCGCCGAGGGCCGCTGCTCGGGCTTTTCGGCACCGACCATCCGGTGATGCTGGCGCAGCTCGAAGCCGTCACCGGCCATCGGCTCGTGATCGAAACGGCAGACCACGCGGATGCCGTGCAGCACCTTCTGCAAACCACGGGCACCGCCTTCGTGACGGTCGCTCTGCCGGACGAGACGCCCCGCGCGACGGCCGCGATCCGCATCGGGCAGGTGCTGGGTGAGTTGGCGACCCGCCTCGCGCCCCCTGGAACGCTGATGGTCGCGGGCGGCGAAACGCTGCGCGGGCTTTGCGAAGCGCTCGGCACGCAACGGCTGGATGTCGTCGGCGAGATCATGCCCGGCATTCCGCGCTCGCGTCTCGTCGGCGGGCGCTGGGACGGCACCGACGTTATCTCGAAATCCGGCGCTTTCGGCGCGCCAAGCCTTCTTGCCACCCTTCTTGCGGCCGACACGCCGCCCCTTTCCGGAGCCACCCTGCCATGAAGCCCCATCTCGCCATCACCATGGGCGATCCGGCCGGCATCGGCCCGGAAATCATCGTGCGCGCTTGCCACCACCTGAAGGACCGGCTGGCGAAGGGCGACCTGCGGCTTCTGGTGATCGGGTCCAATCCGTCGCTCTTCCAGGCGCGCGAAACGCTCGGGATCGACATCGACATTCCCGAAGTTTCCGAGGACGACGAGAACTGGCCGGCCCTCGCCTGCCTTCAGGCCGGGCCGGAAGGCGAGCCGATCCGCCCGGGCGTCCTGTCCGCCGATGCGGGGCGCTTCGCGTATCTGGCGGTGGAGCGGGGCGTGCGCCTGGCGCAAGCCGGCCGCGTCCAGGGCATCGTCACTGCGCCGCTGAACAAGGAAGCGCTGAACAAGGCTGGTTATCACTATGCCGGCCACACCGAGATGCTGGCCGAACTCACCGGCTCCAAGGGCTCGGTGATGATGCTGGCGCACGAGAACATGCGCGTCAGCCACCTCACCACCCATGTCGCGCTGAAGGACGTGCCGGCCCGCCTCACCCCCCAACGCCTGCGCTTCGTGATCGACAGGACCGAGGAAGCCCTGACCGCGCTCGGGCTGGGCCGCAAGCGCATCGCGGTGGCCGCGCTCAACCCTCACGCCGGCGAGGGCGGGCTGTTCGGGCACGAGGACGACGACGTTTCCGTGCCGACCATTGCGACCGCCGTCGCCGACGGGCTCGACGTCGTCGGCCCGGTGCCGGGCGACACGGTCTTCGTGAAGCTGCGCGCCGGCCAGTACGACGCGGTGATCGCCATGTATCACGACCAGGGCCACGTGCCGGTGAAACTTCTCGGCTTCAACGTCAATCCTGAGACCGGCAAGTGGGAAGCGCTGTCGGGCGTCAACATCACGCTCGGCCTGCCCATCGTGCGCACCTCCGTCGATCACGGCACGGCCTTCGACATCGCCGGCAAGAACATCGCCAACGAACTCAGCCTGGTCGAGGCCATCGATTATGCCGAACGGCTGGCCAGCGCCCGCACGGCCTGACAAGGAAGGATCTCGCCATGACCATCCATCTTGCCGCCGCGAGCCTCAGCGCGCCGATCGAGATCCAGCGCCCCGCCGTCATCCGCTTCGGCGCGGGCACGGCGGGAACCGCCGGCGAATGGGCGCGCGCCAAGGGCTTTTCGCGCATCCTCGTGGTCGCGGACGCCTTCAACGCCGCCCGCGTCGAGGTGCTTGGGTTTTCCGGTGAAGTCGCGGTCTTCGGCGAGGTGCGCCCCGAGCCGGACGTGCCCAATCTCGAAGCCGCGCTCCGCCTTGCCGAAGAGGTGAAGCCCGATCTGGTGGTCGGCTTCGGGGGCGGCTCGGCCATGGATCTCGCCAAGCTCGTGGCGGTTCTGCCGGGCAGCGGCCAGACGATCCGCGACGTCGTCGGCGCGGAAAAGGTCCGGGCCAAGCGCGCCGCGCTCTGCCAGATCCCGACAACGGCGGGCACCGGCAGCGAAGCGGGAACACGGGCGCTGGTGACCGATCCCGAAACGCAGAACAAGCTTGCCGTCCAGAGCCTCCACTGTCAGGCCGACATCGCCATCATCGACCCGGCCCTGACCCTGACACTGCCGGCTTCCGTGACCGCCGCCAGCGGCGTCGATGCCATGGCCCATTGCGTCGAGGCCTTCACGAGCCTGAAGGCCCATCCGCTGATCGACATGTACGCGCTGGAAGGCATCCGCCTCGTCGGCCGGTTCCTTTCGCGCGCCATCCGCGACGGCTCGGACATGGAAGCGCGGGCGGGGCTCAGCCTCGCCTCGCTCTACGGCGGCTTCTGCCTGGGGCCGGTTAATACCGCTGCCGGCCACGCCGTCGCCTATCCGCTCGGCACGCGCCACCACATCGCCCACGGCGCGGCGAACGCCTTGATCTTCCCGCACACGCTCGCCTTCAACGCGCCGGCGGTCGCGGAAAAGACGGCGGCCATTCTCCAGGCGCTCGGTTTGGAGCCTCAAGCCGACGTGTTCGAGGCGACCTATCGCTATTGCGCTGATCTCGGCTGCGAGATGCGGCTTTCGGCACTCGGCGTTCCTCGTGACGATCTGCCGGCCATGGCGCGCGAAGCGCACGCCATCCGCCGCCTCCTCGACAACAACCCGCGCGACATCGCGGAAGGCCAGATCCAGGCGATCTACGAAGCAGCCTATTGAGCGGAGTTCCCCCTATGACCGGCCAAGCCTTCGTCGCCCTCGTCACCTGCTTTCGCGACGACGAGATGATCGATCTCGAAGCCACGCGCCGGCAGGTACGCCGGCAAGTGGAAAGCGGCAACAACATCATGTGCGCCGGCACCAACGGCGACTTCTCGGCTCTCACCTTCGAGGAGAAGGTGCAGTTGACAGAAGCGGTCGTCGACGAGGTCGGCGGCGCGGCGAAGGTCATCGTCAATGCCGGCATGCCCGCGACCTTCGAAACGCTCAAACTCGCCCGCGAATTCGACCGGATCGGCGTCGACGGCATCGCGGTGATCACGCCCTTCTTCATCCAGGCGACGCAGGACGGGCTGATCCGCCATTTCTCCACCGTCGCCGACGGGGTGAAGACGCCGGTCTATCTCTACGACATTCCGGCCCGCACGCAGAACCATATCGAGCCCGAAACCGCGGCCAAGCTCGCGAGCCACGGCAACATCGCCGGCATCAAGGATTCGGGCGGCGCGCAGGAAACGCTGGAAGCCTATCTCGGCGTCGGCCGCGAGGTTCCGGGTTTTGCCGTTTATTCCGGCCCCGACCATCTCGTGCACTGGGCGCTCCGGAACGGCGCGGCCGGCTGCATCTCGGGCCTCGGCAACGTCATGCCGAAGGTCCTGGCGGCGATCATCAGAGCCTTCAACGACGGAGACGAGGCCGAAGCCGCCCGCCAGCAGGAGATCTTCGGCAATTTCCGCAAGGACCTTTACGGGCTCGGCTATCCTCCGGCATTGGTGAAGCGCGCGCTTTTCCTGATGGACCCGAGCGTCGGCGCCAGCCGCCAGCCCGCGCTCCTGCCCGATCCCGCGCAGGACGAGAAGATCCGCTCGATCCTGGAAGCGTACAGCCTTTCCGCTTGAAAGGTTCGGCATCGTTGTCAGGACGCTCACTCGTGTGTCGGATATCCGGCCACGAAGGCCGACCGGATCTCTTTGCCGTGCAATGATTTAGTTCTGTATTGCTCGGCGAGCGATGCTCGTCGTTCACGGCTTTCTAGGTCTGCACGGCCATCCTGCTCTGCATCGAATCAGCAGAGCATCAGATGTCATCTCTGAACCGCCCAGCGTCGGACGGCGTTTCGCCGCCGCTCGACACCGTTCTCAACGGCTTGGCGCATCCCGTCGTCGCCTTCGATCACGATGGGGAAGTGACATACGCCAATTCGAGCGCGCAGGTCCGGCTTGGCGGCTGGATCGTCGGCTTGAGCTTCGCGGACGTGTTTCCCGGCCATGAGATGGCCTTCGATCGAGCCGCCTCGGCTGGCGAGGTCACCCTGACATCGCGCGCGCATGTCCAATATCGGGGGCTGTTCGGGGCGCCGAGCGCAACCGGGGTGGCGTTGAGCCTTCTTCCGGAAGAAGCGGCGGATGCCTCCACCGCTCTCGCCGAGGCGGACGAATTGACCGGGCTCGTCAAACGCAACGGCCTCAACGCGCGCCTCGAAGCGGCGCTCGCCTTCCCGGCGGGCGACGGCAAGTGGGTGACTGTGCATTGCATCGACCTCGATCGTTTCAAAGTCATCAACGACACGCTTGGCCATGGGGTCGGCGATCTTCTTCTCAAGAAGGTGGCCGACCGGATGCGATCCGCCTGCCGCAAGGACGACTGCATCGCCCGGGTCGGCGGCGACGAGTTCGTGATCGTGCAGAACGGCGTGGTGGACCGGAGCGATGCCGAGCGGCTGGCGGCGCGCCTCGTGGACCTGATCGGGCGGACCTATGTCCTCAACGGTCACACGGTGAATATCGGCGCCAGCGTCGGCGTCGCGATGATCGAACGCGGCAACAGCGCCCGCGACCTCCTGCGAAACGGCGATCTGGCCTTGTACGAGGCCAAGCGGGCCGGGCGCGGCCGTTTCCGCATGTTCGAAACGGGCATGGATGCGGCGCTGCGCGACCGGCGGGAACTGGAGATCGATTTGCGCCGGGCGCTGGCGCTGAAGCAGTTCGAACTCTACTATCAGCCCTTCGTGGACCTCAGCACCGATACGGTCATGGGCTTCGAGGCCCTGATTCGCTGGAACCACCCCGTTCGCGGACGCATATCGCCCGCCGATTTCATTCCGCTGGCGGAGGAAACGGGCCTGATCGCCAAGATCGGCGAATGGGTGCTTCGCTCCGCCTGCATGACCGCCGCCACCTGGCCGGATGAGATGACGGTCGCCGTGAACATCTCGCCAGTCCAGTTCAAATCCGACAACCTCGTGGCGACGGTGGTGTCATCGCTCGCTCATTCGGGACTGTCCGCGCAGAGGTTGGAAGTCGAGATCACCGAAGGCGTTCTCATCGAGAACACCGATCACGTTCTGAAAACGCTTCACGCCCTGCGCGATCTCGGCATCAAGATTTCGATGGATGATTTCGGCACCGGATATTCGTCCCTCAGCTACCTTCAGAAGTTCCCGTTCAACAAACTGAAGATCGACCGCTCCTTCGTACAGGGAGCCGAGGCCGGTGGTGACAACGAGGCGATCCTCAAGGCCATCGCGGGTCTCGGGGTCAGCCTCGGCATGGCCATCACAGCCGAGGGCGTCGAGACGTCGGAACAACTGGACCGCATCCGCGACGAGCAATGCACCCACGTGCAGGGCTACTTCACCGGCCGCCCGATGCCGGCGGACGGCATCGCCGCCTTTCTTTCACGCTGAGGCCTTCGATATGTCCAACACGCTCTACCAACTCGTTTATTACAGCCGCAACGAGGTTTCCGGAAACGAGGCGAGCTTCGAAGCAGAGGTTTCCGCGATTCTCGAAGCCAGCCGGCGCAACAACGATCCCGCCGGCATCACCGGTGCGCTTTTGTTCAATGGCGGCGTCTTCGCGCAGGTCCTGGAAGGCCCGCTGGAAGCCGTGGAAGCCACGTTCGAGCGCATCCAGCAGGACGAGCGTCACGGCGATGTTTCGCTTCTGGCGCTGGAGCCGATCGCCCATCGGTCCTTCCCCAACTGGGCGATGGGCTTCGTCGGCCGCTCAGCCGAAAATGCCGAACGCTTTTCGCAGATCGGCATCGCCAGCGGCTTCGATCCCGCTTCGCTCGGCAGCCACAAGGTCCATGCGATCCTGAAGGAGCTGACGATGGACGAGGAACGCGCCGCCGCTTGAGCGACGCGTTTCGAAAGTCTTACCGGCCGAGCGGCGAGTTGTCGTAGTCGGCCAGGAGCGCGGCGACATCGGCGTAGATCGCGACTGCGCCCGCGTCTCGCAGCACCGCCTCGCTGAACTTGCCGGACAGGAGGCCGATCGTGCGAAGGCCGCATTTCTCCGCGGCCTCGATATCGTAGGGCGTGTCGCCGATCACGATGACCTCGTCTGGCGACGGCGAGCCGAGCTTCTTCAGCGCCGTTCCGAAAATGTCGGGCGCAGGCTTCGAGGTTTCGACGTCGTCGGCGCTCGTGGTCGCCGCGACAAGCGCGCGGACATCGAGAAGGTCCAGATAGTGGTCGAGTTCGGCCTCGGATGCCGAGGACGCGAGCACGACTTTCTGTCCGCCTTCATGCGCCCGCTCCAGAAGGTCGCGCGCATTCGGAAACGGCTGGATCTTCTCCAGGAACTTCGTCTTGAACGCCTTTCCGTGGGCTTCGCCGATCGCCTCCTGCGCGTCCTCGCCGAGATCCGGCAGGAGGGTGGGAAGAAGCATGTCGCTGCCCTTGCCGATCTGGTCGTGGATCACCTGCCGGTCGAAGCTGTAGCCCGCGCCGCGAAACGCTTCGTCCCAGGCCTCCACATGCTGGTCGTTGCTGTCGACGAGTGTGCCGTCGATATCGAAGAGAATGGCCTTGGGCCTCATGGGAATGTCCTGGGAAGGCAGGTGAAAGCGAGCTGACTCCTTCAATCCGGCGGCAGCCCGGTGAGTTGCACCGGCGCGGCGCCTTCCCGTTGTCCGCGACCGGGAATTCAAGCCGCCAGCACCTGCCACACGGCGGCATAGTGGATCGCGGCGGCGGCAAGCACGAAGCCGTGCCAGATCGGGTTCTGGAACCGCAGGCCTTCCCAGACGTGGAACACGACGCCCAGCGAATAAAGCACGCCCCCGGCCACCAAGAGTTCCAGAACCGTGTCGGGCAGTCCGGCGACGAGCCGGGCATATTGGGCGACGCCGCTCCATCCGAGCGCCAAGTAGAGAACGATCGCCAGCCGATCGTATCTGCCCGGTCGGGTGAGCTTCAGGAAGATGCCGAGCGCGGCGATCGCCCACATCGCCAGAAGCACCCCGAATGCGCCGATCTCGACCATGAACGGGGTGTAGGTGCCGACGATCAGAAGGAAGATCGCCGAATGGTCGAGCCGGCGCAGCAGCCATTTGGTGTCCGAGACCGGCCAGACATTGTAGGCGGCGGAAGCCCCGATCGAAAGCGCCAGCGTCGCGAGATAAAGGCTGGCGGCCCAAAGCGCGGGTCCGCTTGCAGAAGTCGAGAAGCGCTCCACCATCATCGCCGTGCCCGCGATCGTCAGGACGACGCCGAGACCGTGGACGATTCCGTCCGCCCAAAGTTCGGCCCTCGAATAGGCCCAACGAAATTTCCCGGAACTCTCGATCCGCATGAAGCTTGTTCCGGCAACGAAGCGCATGTGCCGATCCGGGCCATCGAGCGTTTCGGCTGCCGTTGTTCAGGCAGCCGCATCGTCCGCCCGGACCTCGCACGTTCCATCCAAACTCCTTCGTGCCGCGAAAGGTCCACCATGCGTATTCTTCCCGCCATCATGCTCGCCGTCTTCCTCCCCTCCGCAACGCTCGCGGCCGATGCGCCGACGCGCGTTCGAGGCACCATCCAGGTCCGCTCCGACACGATGCTGACGATCGCGACGCGGGAAGGACCAAGCGTCGAGGTCGCCCTATCGCCGGGCTATGCGATACGCGGCGTCAGCCAAGCCTCCGCGTCCGACATCAAGGTTGGCGACTATGTCGGCGTGGCGTCGGTGCCCAAATCCGCCGGTGGCGACGGTGCGGTCGAAGTCCTGATCTTCCCGGCGTCCATGAAGGGAACGGGCGAAGGAAGCTATCCCTGGGACCTCCAGCCGAACTCCACCATGACGAACGCGACGGTTTCCAACGCGGTGCAGAATGTCGATGGGCAGCGGCTGACGCTTTCCTATCCGCAGGGATCGAAGACCGTGGATCTGTCGCCGAACATTCCCGTCGTCACCTTCACCGAGGCCAGCCAGGAAGATCTCGCAGGCGGGGCGACCGTGTTCGTGCCGGCCACCAAGGGCGCGGACGGCAAGCTGTCGACGAAGTTCGTCGTGGTCGGCAAGAACGGCGTCGTTCCCCCGATGTGAGGAAGACAGGCGCCCATGCCCTCCCCTGCGCGGCACGACGAGGCGAAGCAAATTTCGCTCAGTGACTTGCTGCGCTGGGGCGCGCGCCTAGCCTCTTCCCGGTCATTGCCCCGCAAACAAAGGAGCGTTTCCCATGGCACCCCTCACCATCGTCGCGCGTTTGAAGGCCAAGCCCGGCCACGAGGCCGAACTGGAAAAAGAGCTTCGCGGCCTCGTGGCGCCGACACGGGCGGAGAAGGGCTGCCTGAACTACGACCTCCATCGCTCGCACCAGGACCCCGGCCTTTTCATCTTCCACGAGAACTGGGAAAGCCGCGAGCTTTGGGACGCGCATATGAACTCGCCCCATCTCGCCGCCTTTGCCGAGAAGCAGTCCTCGCTCACCGAAAGCTGGGAACTCTTCGACGGCGAAAAGATCGGCTGACGCCGCCCGATCGGCATCCGAGGAGGACAGGTGATGAAGATCACATTCTACGCCCATGCGAGCTTCCGCCTGGAAGAGGACGGCCTGACGGTCGTCACGGACCCCTACACGCCGGCGCCGGGCAATAGCGGGTTCGACCGGATCGAGGAGCCGGCCGACATCGTCATCATGAGTTCGGCGACGGACGATTTCCATTCCGATCCGAGCCACGTTCTCGGGCATCCGACCGTCGTGAACGCGCTGGAACTGCCGCCCGAGGGCGCGAGCGTCGATGGCCTCGCCATCCGCTCCTTCCCGGCCTACGAAAGCCTGACCTTCGACTACCAGTCGGAGTTCAACCGCGACCCGGACGCCAACGCCCTTTACCTGTTCGAAATCGGCGGCATCCGCGTTCTGCATATGGGCGACATCGGCAATCCGGTCGCGCCGGCGCATCTCGAAAAGCTCGCGGGACAGGTCGATCTTCTTCTGGCCTTGACGGGCGAGCACGCCACCATCGCGCTCGACGATCTCGACCGGGCGATCGACCGCATCCGTCCCGGCGCGATCGTTCCGATGCATTACTACAGCGCCAAAGGCGTTCTCGACATCGAGCCGGTAGATCGCTTTCTGGATCGCTTCCCGGCGGACCGTGTGCGTCGCGTGGGGTCCAGCAGCATGGAACTGACGCGCGACATGCTGAACAGCGACGCGCCGACGATCTTCGTGCTGGAACAGTCCCGATAGACGTCCGGCCGGGCCGCCGCGCACCGTCTGTCTCGGCGGCCCGAAACTCATGACCCAAGGAATCCCGATCGTTGCCCGCAACCCGTATCGACACCCGCCGGGGCTGGATCGCAGATCGCCGGACGCCCCTTCTGGAAGCCGTGCAGCGCGCACTGGTGGCCGGACTTCGTATCCCGCCGGGCGATCGCAGCATCGTTCTCGCCGAGCATGACGCCGACGCCTTCCGCGTGCCGGAGGATTGCGGCGAGGCGTTCATGGTGGTGGAGATCGCCCTGATCAGCGGCCGCTCGCTCGACGCCAAACGGCGTTTATACGGCGCGATGGCGGAGGAAATGGCGCGCTTCGGCGTCGCGGCTTCCGATCTTCGCGTCATCCTTCGGGAGTCACCCGCCGAAAACTGGGGCGTCCGGGGCCAGCCGGCGAGCGAGATCGACCTCGGCTTCGAAGTGAACGTCTAAGAACCGGGGACAGAACTTGGCGGAGGAGGGCTGGCGAGGACTTTTCGTTCCTGGCGAGGCGCCGAGCACAGTCCATGCAGCGCATGGGCGAGCATCGGCAACGGTCCGAAGGACGGGCGAGACAAGCGGCTCGCCCCGCAGGGGGCGGAAAGGACCGTCAGACCGACCCGCTGGGTTCTGTCCCCGGTTCTAAGGCCCGCGCAGGCGCGGTCGGCGGATCGCCTGCCGCCGCGCTTCCTCCCCAAACCCATCGAAAGCATGAAAATGGCCGTGGAACAGAAAGTCGCCGTCGTCACCGGCGCCTCGCAGGGGCTCGGGGCGGGCATCGCCGAAGCCTTCCTGAAAAGGGGCTACAAGGTCGTCGCGACCTCGCGCTCGATCGACACCTCGAACGATCCGAACCGCGTCACCATCCGCGGCGACATCGCCGACCCGGAAACGGGAAAGCGCGTGATCGAGGAAGCCTTGTCGAGGTTCGGACGGGTCGACACGCTCGTCAACAATGCCGGCATCTTCGTCGGCGGGCCGTTCACCTCCTATACGCAGGAACAGTACCGGGCGATCCTCGGCATCAATCTCGACGGTTTCTTCCACGTCACCCAGCACGCCGTCGCCGCGATGGAACGGCAAGGTCACGGGCATATCGTGCAGATGACCACGACGCTCGCCGAGCAGGCGAGCTCGAAGTTTCCGTCCGTTCTGGCCGCGATGACCAAGGGCGGCCTGAACGCGGCCACCCGCAGCCTCGCGATCGAATATGCCGGGCGCGGCATCCGGGTGAACGCGGTGTCGCCAGGCGTCGTCAACACGCCGATGCACGCGCCGGAAACCCATGCCGACCTCGCCAAGACCCATCCCCTGCAACGGATCGGCGAGGTCGAGGACGTGGTTCGGGCCGTGCTTTATCTGGAGGACTCGCCCTTCGTGACGGGCGAGATCCTCCATGTCGACGGCGGATGGAGCGCCGGCTCCTGATGGTTCCCGGCCGCGACCGAGACTGATCCGGCACGATCGGACTGCGACGAAGCGGACATGCCGTCTGGACGTCGCCCCCATGTCTTCCTAGCTCGCGGGAAGATCGAAAGGACAAATCATGACAAAATCGGCATTGGTGGTGGGCGCCAGCGGCATCGTCGGAAGCGCGATCGCCGAGCTTCTTATCGAGAACGGCTGGTCGGTCCATGGCCTCGCCCGACGCCCCGTGGAGCAGAAGGACGTCATCCCCGTCGCGGCGGATCTTCAGGATGCGGCGGCAACGGCGGCTGCGCTGAAGGATCTGAAGCCCGACGCGGTCTTCATCACGACCTGGGCACGCCAGGACACGGAAGTGGAGAACATCCGGGTCAATTCCGCGATGGTCCGCAACCTCCTCGATGGGCTGAAACCTTCCGGCTCGGTGCGTCATGTCGCGCTCGTCACTGGCCTCAAGCACTATCTCGGCCCCTTCGAGGCCTACGGGAAAGGCACCCTGCCCCAAACCCCGTTCCGCGAATCCCAAGGCCGGCTGGACATCGCCAATTTCTACTATGCGCAGGAGGACGAGGTCTTCGCGGCGGCCAAGCGCGACGGTTTCGCTTGGAGCGTCCACCGCCCCCATACGGTGATCGGCAAGGCGGTCGGCAACGCCATGAACATGGGCACGACGCTCGCCGTCTACGCCACGCTTTGCCGCGAAACCGGGCGGCCTTTCCGGTTTCCGGGCTCGGCCGCGCAGTGGAACGGCCTCACCGACATGACGGATGCGCGCCAGCTCGCCCGGCAGCTTCTTTGGGCCGCGACGACACCGGCTGCCGCCAAAGAGGACTTCAACATCGTCAACGGCGACGTGTTTCGCTGGAACTGGATGTGGGCGCGGATCGCCGAATGGTTCGGTCTCCAGCCTGCCTCCTTCGAGGGCGAGGGCCTGCCGCTGGAAGAGCAGATGACGGACGACGCGCCGCTTTGGCGGCAGATCGCCGAGCGCGAGGGCCTTCCCGAGCCGGACCTGTCGCGTCTCGCCTCGCCCTGGCACACCGATGCCGATCTCGGCCGGCCGATCGAGGTCGTCACCGACATGAGCAAGAGCCGCCGGCTCGGCTTCACCGCCTATCAGGCGACCGACGAGGCCTTCTTCGACCTGTTCGAGCGCCTGCGCGCCGATCGCCTGATCCCGTAAGAAGCCGGACCTCGTCGGATTGCGATCGATCTTCCCGAACCCGCGAAGTCCGGGAGGATCAGGAAACGGCCAGCCCCGGATCGAGCGTGAAGAGTTCCTGCGCGCGCCCGACGCCGCGCAACGCGAAGCGGCCGACCGACACGAGCTTGTTTCTTTCCTCGGGCGCCAGCGCGTCGCGGAACTCGGCGGAAGCGACGGTCAGTCGGTCCACCGAACGGCACATCGCGCCGATCCGCGAGACCTCGTTGACGCAAGGGCCGACCACGGTGAAATCCAGCCGGTCGTCGGAGCCGATATTGCCGTAGAAGACCTCCCCGAGATGGAAGCCGATATAGATGGAGGTCACCGGCCGCCCTTCCGCTTTTCGGCGGGCGTCGATTTCGGCGGTGCGGCGGCGCAGGTCCGCTTCCGCCCTCAAGGCCGCGCTCGTCGCCTCGGCCTGGTCGTCGAAGTTGAAGATCGCGAGGATGCCATCGCCGATCAGCTTGAGAACGTTGCCGCCCGCCCCATGCACCGCTTCGATCGCGGCGCCCGAATAATCGTTGAGAAGCGGGATGATCTCTGCCGGGTCCGCCGTGTCGGTGATGGTGGTGAAGGAGTGAAGGTCGGAAAACCAGAGAACGGTGCGGATGCGCTCGGCGACGCCGCGCGCGATGCGCCCCTTCAGAACGCGCTCGCGCGCGTCGCGGCCGAGATAGACTTCCACCAGCGTCGATGCGATCCGGGCCAGCGACGCGCATTTGATCGCGACGCAAAGCTTAGGGACCAGCGCGCGCAGAACCGCGAGATCGTCGTCCGAGAACCCTTGCGCCTCCCGCGACAGCATATAGCCCATGATGCCGTCGAGATCGCCGATGACGCCAGCCTCTCCGAAAGGCTGCATGAAGCCGAGGAAGTCGGTGCAGCCGTCCGCGACGAGATTCTGCATCTCGAGATAATCGGCTGCTTCGCCGGCATGGAAGCGGCGGCGCAGTTCCGTCTCGCCCGTCTCGTAGAGGCGGAAGAAGACGCTGGTTCGCCAGCGCTCGAGAGCTTCGCCGACATCGGTGCGCCCGTAGGTTCCCTCGCTTGATTCCTCCACGCCGTCGTTCCGCCACCGGAAGACCCGGCCTTCGTGAACGGGATGGAGGGTATCCACGAGAAAAAGGACGCGCCAGAGCGGGAGGCCGCGCCCTGCGGCCGCCTCGCAAAACGCTTGAAGAAGCGCCAGTTCATCGTCGCCGGCCAGGGACCGCGCGGTGATCAGGGCGTCGATCTCTTCGACGATCGGGGACATGGGCCGCCTTTCGCTGCGAATGAAGGCTTCGTCCACCGGAGCCCGGTTCAGGCCGGCAACGCCATCTCGACTTCGCGGCCGCGCCCGAGATCGCGCATCCATTCGGCATATTCGGGCTTGTGGTTCAATTGATGGCCGTAATGGCGGCGCAGCGCCTCCACCAGCTTGCCGCCGCGCCCGAGCTTCTCGTCGGCAAAGCCGATCATCACAGAGTTCGGCCAAGCTTTGCTGCGGATGTGGCGCAGGCGCTCGAAGAGTTCGTCCTCGCCGGCGTCGGGATCGCCCTGCGCCATCAGAGTCACCATGGCGGCGGTGGAGCGCGAGACGCCCATGTGGCAATGCACGAGAAGATGCCCCGCCGTGCCTTCCACCGCGCCTTTGTCCAGCATTTCGCCGAATCCGAGAATGGCCGTCACATGCTCTTTCGCTGGCATGATCTGGCGCGGCAGCGGGTCGATGATGTCGTGGAAGCGCAGGGTGGTGCGCAGGTGCTTCGAATAGGCCTCGAAATGATGGATGTCGGGATGACCGGGATCGATGATCGACAGGACATGCGTCACCCCCGCCGCGCTGTGGACGGGCAGTTCCTCGATGCCGCAAATGGTGCGCGACGAGATCGCTAGGGTCTTCATGCAAATCCTCCCGGCTGTCGAATGGCCGACTGCTTACGCTTCCCGCGCCGGGGCGACAATGTCCATGCCCTCGCGCGTTTCGCCTTTCCCCTCGCTTGGGGCCGAGGCCTGCCCGTGGCGGATCGCGGGAACGAAGACCGCGAGCAAAAGGGTCAGGACCGCGATGCCGAAGATCGCCCAGAAGGTAACGTGGAGCGACGAGCCGAGGGCGTCGCGGGTCGCCTGATCGACGGCGAAGCCTTCGGCCCGGTCGAGAAGATGCCGGACGCGGTCGAGATCGATCGGCGTTCCGCCGTCAGCGGCGCGCAGAAGGTTGAAGTTGACCACGGCCCCCAGCGCCGCCGCGCCGAGCGTGCTGCCGAGATTGCGGGCGAAGATGTTCGATGCGGTCGCCGCGCCGCGTTCGCGCCATTCCACCGCGCTTTGCACGATCATCAGGGCGCTCACCGACAGAAAGCCCATGCCGAGCCCCATTACCACCGAGCCGAGCGCGGCGATGGCTGGCGACATGCCGGGACGGAGGAGAAGGAACGGCACAGCGCCGAACGGCAGGAGCGCCGCGCCGAAAAGCAGCGTCCGGCGCAGCCCGAAGCGCGGAAAAACGCGCGCCGCGATTGTCGCGCCGATCGGCCAGCCGAGCACCATCACCGTCAGGGTGAAGCCGGCAATGAGGGCCGACTGGCCGAGGACGCCCTGGACATACATCGGCAGGAAGGTGGTGAGGCCGATCACCGACATGCCGCTGAAGAGCGTCGCGGCATTGACCGCCGCGATGGAAGGCTTCGACCAAAGGCCGAAATCCAGCATCGGGTCCTTCGCGCGCCGTTCCTGGAAGACGAAGGCGCCCGCGCATGCGAGAAATGCGGCTGCGGCGGCAAGGGCCGGCATCACCCCCCCAGTAGTTCCCGTTTCCGTCAGGGCTGTCATCAGCGCGGCGATGGCGAGCGTGAAGAGGATCGCACCGCCATAATCGACGCTGCGCTCTGCCGGCGCGATGGTCTCGCGCAGGAAGAGCTGGAAGCCCACGATCGCCAGGATGCCGATGGGCACGTTGATCCAGAACACCCAGGCCCAATCGAGGTGCTGCACGATGAGGCCGCCCGCGAACGGGCCGACCACCGAGGAGATGCCCCAGACGCTGGCCAGATACCCTTGGATCTTGCCGCGCTCTTCCAGCGAATAAAGGTCGCCGACGACCGTCATGCCCACCGGCTGGATCGCGCCCGCGCCGATGCCCTGGAGAAGCCGGAAGACGATCAGCGAGGGCATCGACCACGCGAAGCCGCACAGAACCGACGCGATCACGAAGATGGCGCAGCCGAAGATCAGCACCGGCTTCCGCCCGTAGAGGTCGGCCAGCTTGCCGAACACCACCGTCAGGGCGGTCTGGGCCAGAAGGAAGGACGAGAAGACCCAGGCGTAGAGATGCAGGTCGCCGAGCTGGCCCGCGATCTGCGGCATGGCGGTGGACACGATGGTGGCCTCGATGGCGATCATCGCCATGGACGCCATGACGGTGCCGAGAACGAGGGGACGTCGGACCTTGGATGTGTCGAGCATCGCGGCGGGCTAGGCCTCCCGGCCAAGGATGGCAAGCGGGCAATCGCTAGCCGATTGGGTGAAGCCGCTCTCCCTCGTCCAGTTCATCGCCTGCTGCCGGGAAAGCCGAACCCGGTGCAACAAGCGGAAACGGAGGGTTTTTGCCGTGGCAGCATACTCCCGAAGACAGTGACGATCCGCCGCTGCCAGCCGTCGTTCGGTATGGACAAGCACATCTCGATATGTAGGATGTCAGACCAATTGTCGGACACGGAAGAACCGATTGGACGGTCTCGCCCCTCTCCCCGCAAGTGATCGCCTGCGCGAAACGCTGACGGCTCTCGGCCTCTATGTGGAGAAGTCCGGCCTGAAGGCAGGCGACCGCTTTCCGGCCGAGCGCGAGATGATGGACGCCTTGAAGGTCGGGCGGTCCACCATCCGCGAGGCGATCCGCCAGATGCAGGCGCTCGGCATTCTGGAAACGCGAAAAGGCAGCGGCTCGTATCTGCGCCGGGCGATCTCGGGCTCCAGCATCCACATGCCGCTCACGATCGAAGCGGCAACCTTACGCGACGGCCTCCTCCAGACGCTGGACGTGCGGCGCGGGCTGGAAGTCGAGGCTTCGGCTCTGGCAGCGTTGCGCGCCAACCCCGCCGATATCGGGCGCATGGAGGAAACCTTGATCGAGATGGAGCGCGTCCATCTCGAAAAAGGCACGGCGGGCCGCGAGGACCTCGCCTTCCACCTGTCGATCTACGCGGCGACCGGCAACCCGCTTTTCGGCCAGCTTCTCGAACAGATGCGCGAGGCTTTCGAGCGCTTCTTCGCAAAGCCCTTCGACCGCCCAGACTTCGCCCGCCGCTCCTTCCCCTTCCACCGCGAACTCTTCGACGCGATCGCGGCGGGCCATGCGGAGCGGGCGCGGGAAAAGACCCTCGCCATCCTCGCCATCGTCGAGGAAGACATCAAGGAAATGTCGCAATGACGGATATGGAGGGCGCCGATCTCTTCCGACTGATCGCCGCCCATGACGGGGCCCACGCCTTCGATGCCGTGGTGCCGCCGATCGCGCAGACCTCGCTCTTCACCTTTTCCTCCTTCGCGGAGATGGAGGAAACCTATCTCGGCCAACGCACGCGGCCGGTTTATTCGCGCGGCCTCAACCCGACCGTCCGATTGTTCGAGGAAAAGCTCGCCGCGCTGGAAGGCGCGGAGGACGCAATGGGATTCGCCTCCGGCATGGCGGCGATCTCATCGGCCGTTCTGGCCTTCGCTTCGCCCGGCGACAGGATCGTCGCGGTGCGCCACGTTTATCCCGACGCCTATCGCCTGTTCGAGATCCTTTTGAAGCGGATGCGCATCGACGTGACCTATGTGGACGGGCGCGACGAGGAGGCGGTGGCCAAAGCCCTGCCCGGCGCGAAGCTCTTCTACATGGAAAGCCCGACGAGTTGGGTGATGGAAGCCCACGATGTCGGCGCGTTGGCGGCACTCGCCAAACGCCACGGCGTTCTGACGATGATCGATAATTCCTGGGCGACGCCCGTTTTCCAGCGCCCGATCTCGCTCGGGGTCGATCTCGTGATCCATTCGGCTTCGAAATATCTCGGCGGCCATTCGGATGTGGTGGCGGGCGTCGTCGCGGGCTCGAAGGCGCTGATCCGCGAAATCCGTGCTGAGACCTATCCCTATCTCGGGGGCAAGATGTCGCCCTTCGACGCCTGGCTGCTGATCCGGGGCCTTCGCACCCTGCCGATTCGCATGAAGGCGCACGAGGCGGACGCGCTTGCAATCGCGCGCTGGATCGGCGAGCGTCCCGAGGTCGCTTCCGTCCAGCATCCGGGCCTCGGAAACGGTCTGCCGCCGGGACTGTCGGGAACGTCGGGCCTCTTCTCCTTCACGTTCCACGACGAGATCGACGTGCCGCGCTTCGTGGACGCCTTGAAGCTCTTCAAGCTCGGCGTTTCCTGGGGCGGGCACGAAAGCCTTTGCGTGCCGGGACAGGTCGTTCTTTCGCAGAACCAGGGGCCGAATTCCGGCCATGCCTTCGGCATCTCCGCGAAATCGGTGCGCCTTCATGTCGGTCTCGAAGGCGCGGCCAATCTGATCGCCGATCTCGATGCGGCGCTCGCCGCCTGAACCACCAACCGAACAGGAGGAAATGCCATGATGAAGACGTTTCTCGCCGCATCCCTTGCTAGCGCCCTCCTTTCGGGAACAGCGCTCGCCGACACGGTGCTGAAGCTCACCGAAGTCATCACCTCGCCGGCCCGCACGCAGACGCTGAACGAGATCGTCGCGAAATTCGAGGCGGCCAATCCGGGCACCAAGGTCGAGATCACCTCGCTTCCCTGGGGCGAGGCCTTCGAGAAGTTCGCGACCATGGTTTCGGCCGGCGAAACGCCGGACGTGATGGAGATGCCGGACACCTGGGTCGCGCTTTACGCCAAGAACGGCGCGCTGGAGAGCCTGGAGCCCTATCTCGCCAAATGGCAGGGCTCCAGCGATCTCAACGAGCGCGCGCTCCAGTTCGGCCGCTCGACCGACGGCAAGACGGCCTATATGCTGCCCTACGGCTTCTATCTCGGCGCGATGTTCTACAACAAGAAGCTGTTCGATGAGGCCGGCGTCGCGGCGCCCCCCAAAACCATCGCGGAGTTCCAGGAAGCTTCCGAAAAGGTCTCCAAGCTGCCCGGCAAGTACGGCTACTGCTTGCGCGGCGGACGCGGCGGTCTCAACGACTGGACCGTCTTCACCAACGCCATTTCCGGCGACAACACGTTCTTCAAGCAAGATGGCACCTCCACCTTCGACAGCCCCGAAAAGGTGAAGGGTCTCGCCTGGTTCATCGACTACTACAAGAAGGGCCTCGCGCCGAAGGACTCGATCTCCTGGGGCTTCAACGAAACGGTGGCGGGCTTCTATTCCGGCACCTGCGCCATGCTGAACCAGGACCCCGACGCGCTGATCGCGATCGAGGAGAAGATGAAGCCGGAGGATTACGGCGTCGTGCCGCTGCCCAAGGGCGAGGCCGGCAAGGCCTTTCCGGTGATCGGCTTCGCCGGCTGGTCGATGTTCGCCAATTCCGAAAACAAGGAACTTGCCTGGAAGCTGATCGAGACGCTGCAGGGCAAGGAAGGCAACGTCGCCTGGAACAAGCGCACCGGCGCCCTCCCCGCCCTGAAATCGGCCGAACAGGACCCGTTCTACGCCACCGACAAGTTCAAGGGCTGGTTCGACGAGTTGAAGGACGCCAACACCGTCCCGACCTCGCTTCCGAGCTATCTGGAGGAATTCGCCTACTTCAAGGATTCCATGGTCCCGACCACCTCGCAGCAAGCACTCCTCGGCGAGATCACGCCCGAGGAAATGGCCAAGCAATGGGCCGAATACCTGACAACCGCGCAGCAGAAGTTCAAAGCCGCACAGTAGGAGAAGCCGGCATCGGGCCTACGCCTTCCTTGTAGGTAATGCAGGAATGCATTACCTACAAGCGCTTCATCGGGAACTCCAACATGACGACTTTAACGGTCACGGCGCGCGGCCAAGTCACATTCCGCAAGGACGTGCTTCAGCATCTCGGCATCCAGCCGGGCGGCAAGATCCGGCTTGACCTCCTGCCTGATGGACGGGCGGAACTGACCGCCGAAAAGCCGAAGGGATCGTGGGACCAGATCGCAGGCTTTCTTGCCGGCAAGACCAACGGCCTCAGTCTGACGATCGAGGAAATCAACGAAGCGATCGGCGAAGCGGGTGCGGAAGCCGGCATGGCGGGCCTCAAGGACAAATGAAGATCGTCGCCGATACCAACGTCCTGCTGCGTGCTTTCCTTCCGGACGAGGGCCAGCAGAAGGCAGCGCTCGAAGCCCTTGCATCGGCTGAGACCGTTGCCGTCAGCGTGCATTCGCTTTGCGAGTTCGCCTGGGTTCTTGGCCGAAGCTACGGAGCGAAAAAGAAGCAGGTCGCCACCTCGATCCGGATGCTGCTGGATACCGGAAACGTCGTGGTCGACCGCCCGATCGTCGATGCCGGCCTTGCCGTTCTCGATGCCGGCGGAGACTTCGCCGATGGGGTGATCGCCTTCGACGGCCGCTGGCTCGGAGCAGACACCTTCGTGTCCTTCGACCGGAAGGCCGTCCGGCTTCTCGAACAACAGGGTGTCGCCGCCCGTCTTCTCGCATAGCGCCGGAAGCGGCCCCGAACCCTTAGTTATCCTTTCAACCGTTGCGGACCATGCCTCGCCAGTGACCGTCGCCGCCACCCATGTCCGAGCCCCGAAGGGACGCAGACGCCCGACCGCGAGATTCGCGCACCGCGCCGAGCCCTATCTCTACTCGGCCCCGGCCTTGATCCTGATCGTGGCCGTGATGCTGGTGCCGCTCTGCATCGGCGTGTCCTACGCTTTTCGCGACATCAAGCTCCTGAACCCCTTCGGTGGCGGCTTCGTGGGCTTGAAGCACTTCCATACGCTCGCCAGCGACCGCAATTTCTGGCAGGCGCTGAACAACACGGTCTGGTGGACCGCCTCTTCCGTGCTTCTTCAATTCGCGCTGGGCCTCGTCCTCGCGCTTCTTCTGAACCGTCCCTTCGCGGGGCGGGGCATCGCGCAGGCTTTGTGCTTCCTGCCCTGGGCGGTGCCGTCCTTTCTGTCGGGTCTCGACTGGGCATGGCTGTTCAACCCGGTGGTCGGGCCGATCCCGCATTGGCTGGCCGCTTTGGGGCTTCTCGACGCTCCGACCAACATCCTCGCAGATCCGCAACTCGCCTTGATCGGGCCCATCGTCGCCAATGTCTGGTGGGGCATTCCCTTCTTCGCCATCACAATGCTGGCGGCCCTGCAGGCCATCCCGCGCGACATCTACGAGGCTGCGTCCATCGACGGGGCGAGCCCCTTCCAGCAGTTCCGCTCGATCACCCTGCCCTTTCTCGCGCCCACCATGGCGATCACCATTCTTCTTCGAACGGTATGGGTGGCGAACTTCGCCGATCTCATCGTGGTGATGACCGGCGGCGGGCCGGCCGATCGCACGCAGATCGTGGCGAGCTACATCTTCACCACCGCCTTCCGGAAGCTGGACTTCGGCTACGCCTCCGCGATCTCGCTCGTGCTTCTCGCCCTTCTCCTCGTTTACTCGCTGCTTCTGGTGACTTTACGCCAGACGCTTCTGTCGAAGGGCTGAAGAACCCGTGCGCCCGCGTCTCCTCCCCACCATCGCGCATCGGCTGGCCATCCTCGCCTTCCTTCTTTTCGCGCTATTCCCGTTGTTCTGGCTGGTGAAGGTGTCGCTGACGCCGAACGACCTCATGTATTCCGAAGGCGTGCGCCTTTGGCCCTCGCGCACCAGCCTCGATCACTTCCGCTTCGTGATCGAGAACTCGAACTTCCCGCTCTTCTTCCGCAACAGCCTGATCGTGTCCCTGTCGACGGCCGTTCTCGTGACGGTGATCGCGGCCTTCGGCGGCTATGCCTTTTCGCGCTTCGAGTTTCGCGGCAAGCTCTGGATGACCGGGCTTCTTCTCGTCACGCAGATGTTTCCGCTGGTGATGCTGATCGCGCCGATCTTCAAGATGCTGTCGCCGCTCGGCCTCACCAACTCGCTGGCCGGCCTCATCATCGTCTACACCGCGTTCAACGTGCCCTTCGCGATCTTCCTGATGCAGTCATTCTTCGACGGCATCCCGAAGGATCTCGAGGAAGCCGCGCAGATCGACGGCGCGAGCCGCTTCCAGGCTTTCCGCGAGATCATCGTGCCCTTGACGCTGCCCGGCATGGCCGCGACGCTCGGCTTCGTCTTCACCGCCGCCTGGAGCGAGCTTCTGTTCGCGCTGATGCTGGTGTCGAAGGTCGACGCTTCCACCTTCCCGGTCGGCCTCCTGTCCTTCGTGTCGAAGTTCGGCGTCGATTTTGGGCAGATGATGGCCGCCGGCACCCTCGCGCTTGTTCCCGCCGTTCTGTTCTTCCTCCTGATCCAGCGCTTTCTCGTGGCCGGCCTCACCGCCGGCGCGGTGAAGGGCTGAAAGGGCACCCATGGCTTCCATCGACATCCGCGCCGTCGCCAAGTCCTATGGCCCGGTCGACGTTCTGCGCTCGGTCGACCTGTCGATCCGCTCGGGCGAGTTCATCGTCCTGGTCGGACCTTCGGGCTGCGGAAAATCGACGCTTCTGCGCATGATCGCCGGGCTCGAGGAGGTGACGGACGGCGAGATCGCCATCGCCGGAACGCGCGTCAACGAGATGCCGCCGAAGGATCGCAACCTCGCGATGGTGTTCCAGTCCTATGCTCTCTACCCGCATATGAGCGTTTCGGCGAACATGAGCTACGCCTTGCGCCTTCGCAAAACGCCGAAGGAGCGGATCGCCGCGGCCGTGGCGGGCGCGGCCGAAACGCTCGGGCTGACCAAGCTCGTGGACCGGCGGCCGAAGACCCTGTCCGGTGGCCAGCGCCAGCGCGTCGCCATGGGCCGCGCCATCGTGCGCCAGCCCCAGGCCTTTCTGTTCGACGAGCCCTTGTCGAACCTCGACGCGCGGCTGCGCGAGACCATGCGCGCCGAGATCAAGAAACTGCACCAGTCGCTCAGTGCCACCTCCATCTATGTCACCCACGACCAGATCGAAGCCATGACGCTGGCCGACCGGATCGTGGCGATGGAAGGCGGCGAAATCCGCCAGATCGGCTCGCCGCTCGATCTCTACGAGCGCCCGGCCAACCGCTTCGTCGCCGGCTTCATCGGCTCGCCGGCGATGAACTTTCTCGAAGGGCGGGTGCGGGTGGCTGGCAACAAGACCGAACTCATGCTGACCGGCGATAGCGTCCTCGCCCTGCCGCCCGGCCTCGACGCCCCCAACGACACGCGCCTGACGGTCGGCATCCGGCCCGAGCATGTCGGCCTCGGCGGGGCGGCGGACGGGTTATCCCACGCCTCCCATGTCGAACTGGTGGAGCCGACCGGCATGGGCACGATCGTCCATTGCGCGTTCGCCGGGCAGACGATCAAGGCTTTTCTGCAGGGGGTCGCGGCGTTGCGAAACGGGGAAGCAGTCGAGCTCCGCCTGCCGCCAGAGCGCCTTCACGTCTTCCACGGCGAAACGGGCGAGCGCATGGATGCCGCGCCCGCAGGCCTCGCCTGATGCCGGGCATCGTCCGCTGAGGGAACGGCGCGGATACTGATTTCAGCGCCGCGCCTCTCGACGGGGCCCCCGAAACGTTTCAGGAAGGCGGAAGGCCCTCGTCAGTCTTGAGGAAGGACGCGCCATGCCGTTGACGCTTTCGCTGAACACCAACCCGCTGGTGAACCGCTTCGCCGATGTCGACGACCTCGTGGAAACCACGGCGCGAGACTTGCGCATCCGCGACCTGCAACTGACGCACGAATTCATCAACCCGTCCTGGCCGGCCGCGGTTCTCAGCCGGCTGACCCGGCAGATGGGAGCGGCGCTCGGACGCACCGGGGTGCGCGTGACGAGCGGCATGACCGGCCCTTACGGGCGGCTCAACCATTTCGGCCACCCGGACCGGGACGTGCGCCGCTACTATGTCGACTGGTTCAAGACCTTCGCCGACATCATCGCCGAACTCGGCGGCACCGCGATCGGCACGCAGTTCGCGATTCTTGCCTTTCGCGACTACGACGACCCGGCGCGGCGCGAGGAACTGATCGACATCGCCGTGGACTGCTGGGCGGAAGTCGCCGAACACGGCAAACAAGCCGGACTGTCATATGTCTTTTGGGAACCGATGAGCGTCGGGCGCGAGTTCGGCGAAACGATCGCCGCCTGCATCGCGCTTCAGGATCGCCTCGGGGCCGCGAAGATGGCGATCCCCATGTGGATGATGGCCGATATCGACCACGGCGACGTCACGAGCGCCAATCCAGACGACTACGACCCCTATGCCTGGGCAAAGGCCGTGCCGACGCTGTCGCCGATCATCCACATCAAGCAAAGCCTGATGGACAAAGGCGGCCACCGCCCCTTCACCGCCGAGTTCAACGCGGAGGGGCGCATCCAGCCGGCCCCGCTTCTGGAAGCCTTCGCGCAAGGCGGCGCAAAGCACAACGAGATATGTCTGGAGCTTTCCTTCAAGGAGCGCGAGCCGAACGACCGGCAGGTGATTCCCCAGATCGCCGAATCCATCGCCTTCTGGGCGCCGCACATCGACACCGGAGCATCGGATCTGCGCCTCGGGTGACGAACAGGCGTCGCCATGCCGCGTCGATCCACCACCGACCTTTCGGTCGATCTCGGACATCTCGAGATTTCAGCGGAAGAGAATGGTCGGAGTGGCAGGATTTGAACCTGCGACCCCCTCGTCCCGAACGAGGTGCGCTACCAGGCTGCGCTACACTCCGCGACCAGCGGTGGCGGCCTTATAGCGAGGCTTTTCGCGCCCCGCAAGCGGAGTCTTTCGCCTTTATTTCGCAGGCTCGGCGATCCCTCTACAAGGCCTTCACGATGGATTGCGCGCCGAGCCGGCAACCGTTATAGGACGCGCGACCATGCTCGGCACGATGGGGCGTCGCCAAGTGGTAAGGCAGCGGTTTTTGGTACCGCCATTCCCAGGTTCGAATCCTGGCGCCCCAGCCAATGTCTATTTTCGCAACGAAATCAGACAGTTTCGGAAACGCCGGAACAGTCAACCGGAACAGTTTTCCGGGTCATGGAACCGGATCAGTTCCGCTGTTTCGCGAGCTTCACGGCGGATGGATTACGTCTGTTGATAAGCGATCTCATCCTCCTCGAGCCGAAAAGATGACGCCAAGGTAGTATGCACTACCGGGAGTGGAGTCGATGTCGAACAACGATCAACGTCTACGTGATGTCTGGAAACAGCGAGAGGTTCCGGTAGTGCTGCGACGGGGCGGGCCGGATGAGAAGCTTCGTATCCGACTGCCCGCTGGTGAGGAGAAGTTTGATTGGATTAGTAGCGGTCGCCAGCATCAACCGGAACGGTTCGATGATCCACACTACTGGGAGCTCGGCAAAACTCGTTTCAATGATTTTGTTGAGCAAGCATTAGATCGCTTCGGGAAGCTTTACGTGATCCAACCATATCGAGAGCAAGAGAAGTGCGCTCGGGCTTGTCGCCATGCGAAGGGACATGACTGCAACTGCTCGTGCATGGGTGCGCATCATGGCACGGGAGACGGTTTGGGCGGCTGGTTCGATATTGGCGATGCTTTTTCGACACGATGGGGTGATCGAGCGGTCGCTTGTCGTTTGATGATACGGCGTCCCGGCGTTGAGCGGACGAAACAGTGAGGGCGCCTTCTACCGCCCTCGCCTAACAAAACTATAAGTCGATCGACCGATCCAACTGACGAACCATTTCACCAATCCGCTCAAGGGCGCCTGCGACTTCGCCGAAGGCAGCCTTGATCTCTTCCAGGTCTAACGTTTCCGCCTTCTCTAGCTCTCTCAACTTACGAGCGGCACCTTCTATAGCCATTGCATCAAATACAATCGACATAATCACCTCCAAACGGAAGGAGCGCCCGAAGGCGCCCCTTGTTGACGTGCAGACGGGCTGAAAGATCCACGTCCGTGTCATATTCGTCTAGCCAGGAAGGAGGGGCCGGTTCCCGCCGGCCTCTCAATCCGAACGCTAGCTTAGTTCGGCAGGTGTAAGGCGTCGAGCAGGGACTTATGCCGCCGCTTCCTCAAGCTGCGATCTAACTTCCCCACACGAGGATAAGGCCGACCCCAGGGCTTCAATAGCAGTCTGCGCCGCTTCGCCTCGTTCGCTCGACTGCAAGCCTTCCGGCATTCCGTCGAACGCTTCCTGTTCCTCATCGCCAAGCGTCGAGATTTCCGCGTAAAGATCGTTCAGGCGCTAGATAAGTTCCGCGATCGTCTTCCGTCGCTGCTTGTTCACGTGCCTCTCCCTCAGACCCGGCTCCGGCAGTCACGCGCTCGATCGGCAGGCGCATTCGCATCATCGTCACCGTGAAAGACGTGATCCCGGAAGAGGAAGAGGAAGAGACCGATGACGATGACCTCGGCTAAGACCCTGGCGCAGGGCCTGTCCACGGCCGGCCGGCTGGGTCTCCTGGTGAACGCGATCGCCGTCCTCTCTGACGATACCCTCCAGGACATCACGACCCGGCAGCGGCTCTACTTCGATCTCCTCGACGCTCTCCCGGATGTCGAGATGGATCGGAGGCTGCACCCGGAGACCTTCATCAACACCATTAGCCTGGCAGCCTGGGACGAGATCGACCTGCGGAAATCGGTTCGCCAGAGGGAAGAGCAGAAGCTGAACCGCAACTCCGGCAAACCGCTCGACGGCACCCTGTAAGGTCGGAACTTAACGCGACTCTAGGACCCTCTATGTTGATCTCGTTGATGAGCTTATATGGTGCTCGCAAGGAGTGTTCATGAGCACTGAGGACAAAATCAAAGCCACGGGGCTGGAGGCGCATTTCACGCTTCCCGCCAATGAGGCCGCGCATGAGTTTCTGCTAGGCGGACCTCACGGCATCAAGATCGCGCTGCCCCGTATACCCGATCGTTCAGTCTATGAAGGGATTCTTCAAAGGCTGGACGCGACGATGGCTGCAATGTCGATAAGCCGCGATCTGACTCATGGGATCGTATCGGACTATCTCTATCGCGCGGTCACGCCCGATCTCGGCGCGCAGAAGCCTGTTGTCCTACAAGACCTTCTGGATGATCTTTCGCCCGCTCCACCCGAACCCCCGCGGGTCCGAACAGTCTCGAACGAGGAGTTCCTCGAACGGGCTCGACGAGTCAGAAAGAAGCACGCTCGTTTGCTCGAAGCCCTCGGTAAGTAGTCGTGAATGAGGTAGGTTTACCGACTCTGGAGCAGGTGATGCTGCTCTTCGAGGAGGAAATGGGCCGGCCGGTGCAGCCCGGTGATATGCTAAACGAGGGCGGTCTCGAATCCGCTGTGAACCGCCCTCACAACCTCATGCTCTATGAGGGTGTCCGATCGGCCCCGGTGCTGGCGGCCACTTTGGCATACGGTATAGCGACGGCCCACGCATTTCGAGACGGCAACAAGAGGGTCTCGTTCAGCGCCGGCGCCATGCTGCTGGATCTCAACGACATGGCAATCGTGGCGCCGGCCGAGCTATGCTTCGGCGTCTGGGTCTCCCTTGCCAAGAAGCAGATGGGCCTCAGCTTCCTGACGAAGTTCTTCGTGGAGTATTCAAAGCCCATCCAGGACCTCCAGAACGAGGACAACATCGCCACTTACCTGGAACTCTTCGGCGCCCTTGCCGAGCCGACTTGAACTTAACGACCGCCTAAACGCTGTTCACACCATCCTGTCTCGGCTGTGTCTTATCTGTATTATGGGCATGAACGAATGTGAACCGTTCACGTCCCTAAACCAAGAATTCGCGAAATCGCTATAGCGCCACACTGACGCGCTCCGATCGCTGAAGAGCACATCGGGACAGCAGACGATCGCCCCATCCCGCTCAGCGAGTCCGTGAAACAGAGGTAGGATGCATCCCGCGCACTGCGCTGCCCTTGTCGATATTGCACAAGAGACTTGAGGCGATTGTTCCAGCTCTTACACATACCGCTGTAGCCGTTTTCGCCTCCGCGACACCTCCGACGCGCTATCGTGCGTCGGCCTTGAGCTTTGATGACATGCTGAATAGCGCTGAGAATGAGCCAAGAGGATGGGGCCGCGATCCTTTGACGGAGTATCTGGAGGAATACCGGGGCAATCAGTTCGCGACGTTCGCCAACAAGCGCGAGGCAGTCAGCCACCTCATCACGATCGATGGCCTTTTCCTAAGGCTGCTGGAAGGGGCTGTTAATCTGCGCCCCCATATCCCGGCATTCTTCTTGCTGCGATCCCATGCGGCCTACCGAGCAGCGGTCGGCGCTGTAATGGGAGGGCAGGTTTATGAGGCGCAGGCCATGCTCCGGCTCTGCCTTGAGCACGGAAGCTACAGCCTTTACTTAGGCAACAATGCAGAGCGCTGGAGCCGGTGGATGGCACGGCAGGACGGCGAGGCGCAGAGGAAAACCGTTAAGGCGGAATTCTCTTACGGAAAGATCTTGCGGCACGTGACCAACGAAGCCCCGAAGCTCGCGAAGATCCTGTCAGAACTCTACGAGCGAGTGATCGACCTCGGCGCTCATCCCAATGAGCAAGGTTTCTCTTTGAACTCAGTGATCCGAGAAGAGGGCGGGAACACCCATTTCGACACGATCTTCCTTCACGGGGACGGTCTGGCTTTGAACGCAGGATTGCGGCTTTCGGCGCAGGTTGGCCTCTGGCCTCTGCACGTTGGGCAGCTGATCTATCGGGAGCGCTATGAGCTGCTCGGATTGCGGGAGGAGCTTCAGAAGCTCGGGGCTCGCTTCTGAGCGTTCCTCTGCTCTTCACCGATGACCTCATGCTAGAGGCCTTGGCTGCCGCCGTCGCCGCGTTCTTGATGTCTTGCGACACGACCAAAGCCCGCCCGGGGACGAAACCAACTGCTTCCACCTCCTGTGCGTTCTTGAGGACGTAGAGAGCCTGTTCGGCTGAGGTGGCGGCCTTCGGCTTAATCCAGTGATCGGCGGTCTTCTTCAGCTTGCCGGCCTTCGTGCTGGGAGCCTCGGCGAAAGCGGCAAGCGCGTCGATGACGGTCTGGAAGTCCTCCGGCCGGACCGCAGCGAGAACATGGGCATGGAGGTTCCAACCCGCTCGGGACTTGATGCCGATACCGAAGATCATCGGGACGTTCAGGCCGCGTTTCTGAAGCTCCAGATCGAGCCGACACTTCAGCCAATGCGCCGCACCGCGCTTGACCTGATCGTAGGCGAGCCGCTGAAGGCGCTTCGAGATCAGGACATCGAAGCGCCAAGCGTCATGACCGGGGATTGCGGCAAGGGCTTCGAACTGACCGACGACCTTCTGCTTCGTCGAGCGATGCCGGCCGGTCGGTTCCTCGAAGTTCTCGATCCGGCGATCTTCCATAGCTGCGGCAGCTCGGAAAGTGATCGACGCCTTCCTGGTGATCGTCGTCGGACTGGTCGTGCGGTGTTGCGGTGTCTGGCCTACTAAAGAAGCCGTGTTTTCAGCCGCCAAAACCTTACGGACAATCTCCTCATCAAAGCCCTGCGCTACAAGGCGTTGGACCTTACGGCAATGGGCCGATCGGGACATTCCGCGATTTACAAAATTGCCGGAGATTGGGGATCGGTGACGAGCGATCATGCGCTCCATCATCAGAGACAGCGCCGGCCGGCCGAACGCGATGGGTGTTGATGGCATCGGCCGCGAGCCGTCGTTCGGCAGCGAGGCGCTGGCCGGATTTCTATCACCGAATTCTGGAGCGGTGGCCTTATAACGATACGCGGTCGCGTCGTTGTGGCCGGCCGCCTCGTGCGGCCGGTCGCTCATCTCAGACAACCGGCTCGGGCTCCGGCTCTTTGAGCGTCTCAATTCCCGCGATGGAGGCGTTAAACATCTGCCGGCCCAGGTCGTAGAGCATTGCGCGGGTCGCCGTGAACTTCGCCGCGTGGCCGGCCGTGTCGGTGATGACGATCATGAAGCCGCGTCCGACGCGCCCAACAAGCCAGTAGCCGCCATGGACCAACGGGAGCTTGTAGCCGGCCGTCCGCTCTTCGGCACCGACGATGATGCCGAACTGGTCCGCGAGGTGATCCACCTCGGCGAAGGTGAGGCGAATGGTGGCGTTGCCGATGGTCACGGCCAGAAGAGCGCCTTCCGGCTCCAGCGTGACTCCCGGGGTAGTGTCGGGGATCGTGCCAGCCCTGATCTTCTCGCCAATCAGGTGTTCGATGGTCTCGGCAATACCAATGCCGAGGTTGTGGCTGATCATCTTGATCTGGCCAAGTCGGGAAGGATGGAGGGAGATAGTCGTCGGCGTAGTCATGCGAGTCCTCTATTAATCCAATAGTGATCGGTATAGCGATCTCGCTTGGAAATTCGGTGGACTCAGAAGATTTATCGTCTCTGCCTTTGCACCCTCTGAAAACGGGTCTGAGCACAGTGTGGACTGCCTTCAGCATAGGCGTCTTTTTCTGAGACTTCGGGTCGCGCAGGAATGCATTTGCACACACGCAGGACACGACTTGCTCAGAGGCTTGTCAGGTCCTCCAGGCTAATCACCTCATCATCGTCATCCGGCAATAGATCATCATCACCTTCATCGTCGTCCTTGTCTTTCGCCCGGAGGCGTTCGATCTCGTCGGGGAACAGTTCGCGGATTTCGAGGATCGTGTGCGACTGAGCTTCCTCACGATCGAGGCCGAGGACCTTCGCCTTCAAGGCGTAAGCCTTCGTGAGGCCGTCAGCGGCAGCGGCGAGCATCTTCACGGCACTGCCCGCGCGATACGCTTGCGAGGGGTCGAGGCGGATCAAGTCGAGCTGCGCGCCGATTGCGGCTTCGATATCCAAGACCCGACGCAGCGTGTCGGCCTTGGCTTCGTCGGCGTCGATCGGGCCGGCTGGGGATGGTGAGGGCGTCATGAGGCGCAGAGCCTCCGAGGTCGCGGCGACCTTGCTGCTTCCCTTGGTGACGCTGTGCTTCTCGAAGTGGTTCTGGATGCTTCGAATAGATGTTTTGAACCTATCTGCGAGGTCGGCTAGTGTTGTCCCGCCGGACTCCCATTCTGAGCGGATCGTTGCCCAGGTCTCATCATCGAGGCGTGTGTATCGTCGTTTCTGGTTGACTGTGGTCATCATGGCCTTTGCATGGTGGAATAGATTGCCTAGCCAAATTATAGCACGGAAATGCATGTCGGAACGCATTCTCGGCAAGGGCCAATGACCTTGTTGGCATGAATAGCTGACTCTGAACTTCGTCGTCATGGCGCTCTGTATCAACTCTAAACGTTCGTATAGAAAAGATACAGCGACGCACACAGAGTCGAACACGATGACGAAGACGGCAATCTCCTACATCAGGGTCTCCACGCAGACGCAGGGCAAGAGCGGTCTCGGCATCGAGGCGCAGCGCGCGGCCATCGCACGGTTTGCTGAGGCCGAAGGCATCGAGATTGTCGCTGAGCATGTCGAGGTCGAAACCGGCAAGGGTGTGGACGCTCTGGATCGCCGCCCCAAGCTAGCGGGTGCTCTAGCGCAGGCCCGAAAGGCGAAGTGCCCGGTGATCGTAGCGAAGTTGGATCGCCTGTCTCGCGACGTGGCGTTCGTCGCCGGCTTGATGGCGCAGCGAGTGCCGTTCGTCGTCGCAGAGCTCGGCGCAGATGCCGATCCCTTCATGATGCACATCTATGCCGCGCTTGCCGAGAAAGAGCGCGCCATGATCGCCAAGCGGACGAAGGACGCGCTTCAAGCGAAGAAGGCGGCCGGCGCGATCCTCGGCAACCGGACGAACCTGAGCGAGGCTCAGAAGATGGGCGCGGCCGGCAACAGCAAGCTTGCTGACGAGTTCGCCGCGAACATCCTGCCCGTCATCGCCCAGGTCCAGAACGACGGCGCGAAGACCCTGCGCGAGGTCGCAATTGCTTTGACCGCCCGGAACGTTCGCACGGCACGGGGCGGTGAATGGACAGCTATGGGTGTCAAACGGCTTCTGGCACGTCGATAGCGAACTAGTTTTTCAAGTGATTGAGTTATCGCTCCTCTGGCGGTTTGCTCGGGTCATAGGCTCCAGGAAGCGCGATGTCGCGAGGCCAATAACCGAGGTGTTCTAAATTGATGAATTGGTCTCTGTGACGCCACAAAATAGTTCCGAGATTTTTGGATGGATCTCTGCCGGCAAGAGGCAGGCCGCGCTTCAAGATCGCGCGAACGAGTTGCCCCCGCTTCATGGGCTTACCTTCTGCCAAAAGGGTTTCGCGAGCAAATCTGGCAATATCCGAAGGTGGAACAATATTTCGCTCTCTAGGAGCTGACCGTTGACCGCGATTCGACTCCGCAGCATTTGATGTTAC
Source organism: Aureimonas psammosilenae (assembly GCF_009176975.1). Lineage (GTDB taxonomy): Bacteria > Pseudomonadota > Alphaproteobacteria > Rhizobiales > Rhizobiaceae > Plantimonas > Plantimonas psammosilenae. The sequence continues at coordinate 229,613 of NZ_WEZG01000005.1, read as the reverse complement.
GTAACCAACACTAGCTTCATCTCCGGCAGAAGGTTCAATATGCTCGCTGAGGAAGTCGGGAACTTCTTGGTCCGGCAATAAGCGTTGAAGCTCCTGAACGGACTCCATCAGCTTGTCGATTCGTTCTAAATTTGCCGTCAGACGCGCTCGCTGGTCAGCCAGGCGCCTGACGACATCACTCCAACTCGCCATGGATCGCTAACCAACATTTCCTGGGGATACAGAGTGCCACGTCGGCATACTAAGTGGGTTAACACCTCCAAAATCGCTTCTCGATAGTTAATGAATCCTTAACGGAATCACAAGGCGATTTGTGAAACGCGGACGACACGCGACGCCCGCTTGACACCCACTCATATGAATCGGTATGGATAGGATAGCTCGGAAACAACAACGACCCCAATTCGGATCTTGCACATCCGAAGGGGCCGTTGGGATACCGAGCGACACGGTCTTTTGGTTTAGGACGCCGTGACCGTGGCGTAAGGTTGAGACGCGAGTCGATACGCTTCCTCGGCGTAGCGATATCACTCGCGACTCTTCACCGTCAAGGCGTTTCCAACTCGGAGACGAACGATGACTAAGAAGCGCTTCTCGCGTGTCTGCCATTGGGTTCGCGCTTATACTCGTTATCGCCTTGGGCGATGGGAGTTTGTGCGAGCGCATGCGCGCTGCTGCGGCTAGTCCGCGGTAACTCACGCTTCTGCTCGGTGGGCGTAGCCACTTAGCGAGGTTTAGGAGGTCGGGACCGATGGGTTCCGGCCTCTTTCTTCATAGAGAGGCTACAATTAATTCAAACGGAAACGAGTGGGCCACTCAAAATAACTTACCCACCCGCCAATGCGTCCCCCTTCGATGAACGGCAATCTATGTGAAAGCCGGTGTAGCCGATGGCCTCCACCAGTTCTACCCGCTGGCGCAACATACCCTGCGGTAGATGGCCGTAGCGACCGGTCATCGTGCCCTTCGTGTGACCGAGGAGGAAGCCGAACTGCTCATCGAGGTAGCCCGCGCGACGCAGCGCATCGACTGCACCATGACGGAACGAGTAGAGCGATACGCCGCGCCCCTCCTTCAAGCCTATGCGTTCGAGATAACGACCGAACTCCCTTGAGAATTCTGCAATCATCTGTCCTCGGTTGTTTCGCTTTGCTTCCGGGAAAAGCCGAGCCTGTCCAGTCGCCTTCATTTCCTTGTGGTGCTTGAGGAAGCCGAGACGAATGAGTTCCGAATGAATTGGGACAACGCGCATCGAACCAGCAGTCTTCACCTGCTTGTCACCCTCTCCCTCGGTCGTGATGTGCATGATCCATACGCCGTGCTCTTCTCGAACGTCAGACACAGCAAGCTGCGCGATCTCGGCCGGCCGCGCTCCGCTGTAAAGCATTACAAGCGGCACCCAGTAGCGATGATCACGGATAAGCACCTTGCCCGCTCTGGCGATTAATCGCCACTCAGTAGCGCTCTGAGCGCCTGTGAAAAGCGGTGAATCGAAGAGGGTGTTGAGTTGATCGGTCGTGAACGGCGAAGTCGAACGCTCCTTCTTCTTCGCAAGACTCATCCCCTCAACCGGGTTCGCGTTCAGGTAGCCGTGGTTCACGAGCCAAGCGCTGAACGCACCAAGACCAGCAAGATACCTGTTTACCGTGCGCGGTGTCAGGACGGGCTTGCCGATCTTCTCGTTCTCGCGGACGGCCTGCGCCATCGTCATGCCAGCGAACGCTTTCGTCTCAGTCGCCTTGACTGGATAGCGAACGAGCAACGCTTTCCAATCACGGACGGCGCGCTTGTCGATACGATGGACCGGGCATGTGCGGCCGACCGTTTCAACGAACGTGCCAACGTCACGCCGCGCCTGATTCAGCGTGTCAGCACTAATCCCTTTCGGGTTCTCGCTCGCGTAGATCTCGAATAGCTCCATGATCGTTTCGCCAGCCTTCGCTTGCTCACGATGCCCGCCAGCGGCCGGCCGCACGATAGGATCTTTCGGACTGCCGCTGTAATCACCGCGATCACGCTCCATGGTGCGCTCAAGCGTTTCGATATCAGCCCGCATCATCTTCCGGGCGAGGTCGTTCCACTCGTCGCTTCCACGCTCGACAATGAGCTTGTTCGCTTCAGCGTAGGCATCGACTTCGTGAGCGATCAGTGCCGTTTCGCCCTTCACAAGATGCTTGCAGAGATCGTCCAGCTTCGCCTTGCGGGCGCGGGCGTCGAGTTCCCTGGCTTGCTCTAGCGCCTTAACCTCTAGCGTGGCGTCAAGGATCGCCAGCGGGTCCTTTATGTCGAGCTTGGTTTCGCGGACGCGGGCGAACATTTCCAGCGAGGCCGCATCGATCTCGGCTTGTCCGGGGAGTCGCTTGCGGCGTTCCTCGTCGCGTTCCAAGGCGCCGATATAATGACGCCATACGGCATCGGCCTTGTCGTCGTCGGTGATGGCGCGGCGCGATAGAACGTCTTCGAACTCAAGCCGCCAAGCCTCGACAACCGGCCAAAGCCGCACCTTGGCGACGGCCTCTTCCTTCGTGCGAAGCGACTTCTTTTTCGTGGTCGTCCCGTAGTGCGCAACGAGATCGACCGGCACGTCGATACGGGCGTAATAGACGGCCCCACGCCGCTCCAAATAGGTCAATCTTGCCATTCGAAAAACCTTCTTGTAACAGGAGACCGGAACACTAAACCGGAACAGTTGTGTTCTGAAAAGTCTATAAAGGGCAATAGCTTGTTGGACTTCAAAGCACTATCTCGAATTGGATTTTGTTCCTGGCGCCCCAGCCATCATGACATGCCGGTCTGATCCTTCAGCCGCTGAACCGCGCGCAACCTTGTGGTGCGGGTCGCGCAGCCGGTAGACGGCATAGCAATTTGTGTCGCCGGTGCCGGAAAACTGGCGCGGGGTCCATTGCCCGCCCTGGATTCCCATCCAATTGCCCTTGGCATAGAACGTTCGATCCCCGCTGCCGCCCGCGTGATGGATCGCTGCATCGCCGGGGCCCATGAATCCAAGCCAGTTCCTTGCGTATCCCGTTGTCGCCGTCCCGGCTCGCGACGAGGAAGAACGCCTTCCCCGTCTTTTGGAAGCGCTGGATGCGCAGACATGGGCTTGCGAGGGCCACCGGCTCACCGTCGTTCTCGTTCTCAACAATTGCGTGGACGCGACGCGGCGCGTCGCCGAGGAAGCGGGTCGCCACCTGTCCGGTCTGCAGCTCGACATTCTCGACGTGAACTTCGCGCCGCCGGATGCCCATGTCGGCTCCGCCCGGCGACTCGCCATGGACCGCGCCTTCGCCCATTTTCCCGATCCCGCGTCGGGTGTGATTCTCACCACCGATGCCGACGCCGTGCCTGAGCCGGGCTGGCTCGAGGCCAATCTGCGCGCTGTCGGAAACGGCGCCGATCTCGTCGGCGGCAAGCTTTTCGGCAACAAGCAAGAGGAAGCGCGGCTCGGGCCGGGCTTTGCCGAGCGGGCGAAGGCGGTTCTGACCTATTCCAGCCTTTGCGACCGCCTCGCCTGCCTGATCGACGAACAGGCGCACGACCCCTGGCCGCGCCACCGGGACCATACCGGCGGAAGTCTCGCCATCGCCGCCGCGCTTTATCGCCGGATCGGCGGCCTGCCGGTTCTGCCGAGCCGCGAAGATCTGGCGCTCGTGTCCAAAGCGCGCGCGGCGGGCGGGAGGCTCGTCCATCCGCTGGACGTGCGCGTCGAGGTCTCGGCGCGCCTCGTCGGGCGCGCGCCCGGCGGCATGGCCGATTGCCTGAAGGACTGGCTGCGCGCCGAGGCCGAAGGGCTGCCGCTTCTCGTGGAGGACCCGGCTGCCGTCGAGGAACGGTTGCTGAGGCGCCGCACCCTGCGACAGCTGGATCAGGCGGGCGCATCGGAGCGGGCTGCAATCGCGCAGAGCCTCGGGGTTCCCGCTCCCGCGCTGCTCGATGCCGATGGAGAACGGCTGACAGCGGCGGCGTTGATCGAGATTTTCGCGCCCGACGAACCGGATGCGCTCCCGACCGTGCCGGTGGCACTCGCCACGATGCGCATCGAGCAGATGATCGCGATCCACGAGGCGACACCCCGTGCGGCCTGACACCTTCGCCTCCCCTCACCCGACTGACGGCGCTCTTTCCTCCGCCTTGCGCGAGAACATGCTGGGGCGGGAAGACGACGGCGCTTTTCCTGGGCAGGCCTTCGCACTCCTGCATGAGCGCGGGCTCGTCGGCACGCCGCCGATCGCCGCAAGCGAGATAGGGAAGCTTCTTCGCCTCCTCGCCGAGATCGGCCGGGGCGACCTTTCGGTCGGGCGCGTCTTCGAGGGTCATGTCAACACGCTCATTCTGATCGAGCGTCACGGCACTCCCGAGCAGAAGATGCGGTTCGGTGAACTCGCCATGGCGGGAAAGCTCCTCGGCATCTGGAACACGGACCTGCCGACCGATCCCTTGCGCTTGGAGAACGGCCGGCTGGTCGGGGCGAAGAACTTCGCCTCGGGCGTCGACGGCTTGTCCCACGCGATCGTCACGGTGACGGAGAGCCAAGGCCGCGTAATGATCGTCGCGCCGCTCGACAATCTGCCGGTCGACCGCTCCTGGTGGAAGCCGATGGGGATGCGCGGCTCGGGCAGCCATATCGTCGATTTCACCGGCCTCGAGTTGCGACCGGAATGGGTGCTCGGCCAGCCCGACTCCTATCTCGAAGCGCCCTGGTTCTTCGCCGGCGCGATCCGCTTCGTGGCCGTTCATGTCGGCGGCATGCACGCCGTGTTCGATGTCGCGGTGGAGCATCTTCTGCGAACCAAGCGCCTCGGTGATCCTTATCAGGCCCATCGCGTCGCGCGCATGGGTGCGCTCGTGGAAGGAGGCTATGGCTGGCTCGACCGCGCGGCCGCCGAATGGCGCGCGGTGGCGGAAGGCCGGGCCTACCCGAAGGCGCTGATCGCCACGGTGAACGCGGCGCGGGGCGCGGTGGAAAGCGCGGCTCTGGCGGTTCTGGAGGAGGCCGAGCGCGGCGTCGGCGCGGCCGGCATGATCGCTCCCCACCCGCTGGAGCGGCTGATCCGCGACCTTCGCACCTATCTGCGCCAGCCCAACCCCGATGGCGCCTTGTCGGCGCTGGGCTCGGCCATTGCGGAAGGGACATGGCGGCCGGGTGCGTTCATCCCGACGGGAGAAGACCGATGAACGCGCTGCGGGACTTTGCCGAGATCGCTGCGCGGCGCATCCTCGTCGTCGCGCCTCACCCGGATGACGAGTCGCTCGGCTGCGGCGGCTTGATCTGGACGCTCGCCGCGCGCGGCGCGAAATTCTTCACCGCCTTCGTCACCGATGGGGGCGCGTCGCATCTCCATTCGAAGACCTGGCCGCGCGAAAGGCTGGCGGCGGCGCGCGAAGCCGAAGGCGCCGAGGCGCTGCGCCGGCTGCGAATCGGCGATGCCCCGCGCGCCTTTCTGCGCCTGCCCGATGCCGGCATGCCTGTTCCCGGCTCGGAAAGCCATGCCACGGCTTTGGCGGAGGCCGGCGCGATTGTGGGCGGTTTCCAGCCCGATCTCGTGCTTCTGCCCTGGCGGCGCGATCCTCATCGCGACCACCGCGATTCGTGGCGTCTTTTCACCGATGCGCTCGCCGCGAAGGACGTCCGGCCGGCGACGCTGGAATATGCCATCTGGCTGGACGAAATCGGCGAACGGCAAGACCATCCGCGCCCTGACGAGATGGAGCGGCTCGACTTTGCGGTGAGCGAAGCCCTCGCTCCCAAGCGCGACGCGGTGCGGGCGCATGTGACGCAAGTCAGCGATCTCATCGCCGACGATCCGACCGCCTTTCGTTTGACGGAGGCCACGATCGACCGCCTTGCCGGACCGGTCGAGACCTATTGGCGTCCCTCGTCTTGAAACCCATCGACATCGCCGGGTTCGAGGAGAAGTATCGCCAGGCGATCGACCCGTGGAACTACCGGACCTCGCGCTTCGAGGCGAGGAAACGCGCCGAACTCCTGCGCGCCTGCGGGCTGGGCAAGGTCGGACGCGGGCTGGAGCTTGCCTGCGCCATCGGCGAAACCTCCCGCGCCCTCGTTTCGCGTTGCCTGACGCTGGTGGCGAGCGACGGCGCGCCGACGGCTCTCGCCGAGGCGCGGCGCTTGACGCCGCCGGGAATGCGCATCGCGTACCGCGAAGGCAATCTGCCGCACGAGATGCCGCGCGGCCCCTTCGATCTCATCGTGGTGTCCGAGATCGCCTATTACCTGTCGCCGCGCGATCTCGACCTTCTCGCCCGGCGCATCCGGAACGAGACTGCGCCGGGCGGCCGGGTCGTGGTGCTCCACCATACCGTTCCCTTCCCCGATGCAGCGCAGCTTCCGGCTCTGGCGCAGGCGCGGCTTGCGCGGTGTCTCGAACGGGGAATGAGCCCCGCGGGGCAAAGAAGTTTCGGCCGCTACGAAATCGCCGTTTTCCGCAAGCCGTCGCGCCGCGACCGGTAGCGACATACGGGCACTGCTTCCCAGAACTGAAATCATTGACGTCCGTCATTTCAGTAATTACTGAAATGTCTGTATCTCTCAATGATTCGGAATGACGCTTCCCATGTCGCTCCTGTCCGGCTTCGACGCCCTGTTTCTGGCGCGGGCGCAGTTCGCCTTCACAATCTCCTTCCATATCGTCTTTCCCGCCTTCTCCATCGGGCTCGCCAGCTATCTGGCCGTTCTCGAAGCGCTCTGGCTGAAGACCGGACGCGAGGTCTATCTCAACCTCTTCCGCTACTGGCTGAAGATCTTCGCGATCGCCTTTGCCATGGGCGTCGTGTCGGGCATCGTCATGAGTTACCAGTTCGGCACGAACTGGTCGGTCTTTTCCGACAAGGCCGGGCCGGTGATCGGGCCGCTGATGGCCTATGAGGTGCTGTCCGCCTTCTTTCTGGAAGCCGGGTTCCTGGGCGTCATGCTGTTCGGCATGAACAAGGTCGGCCCGCGCCTCCATTTCACCGCGACCTTGATGGTGGCGGTCGGCACCTTCGCCTCCGCCTTCTGGATTCTGTCGGTGAATTCCTGGATGCAGACGCCGCAGGGCCATGGCATCAACGAGGCGGGGCAGTTCGTGCCGCTCGATTGGTGGGCGATCGTCTTCAACCCGTCCTTCCCCTACCGGCTCGTCCACATGCTGATCGCCGCCTATCTGACGACGGCGCTCGTGGTGGGGGCGGTCGGTGCCTGGCATCTCCTGCGCGAGCGGGAGAACAAGGGCGCGCGCAAGATGTTCTCCATGGCCATGTGGATGCTGGCCGTCGCGACCCCGCTGCAGATTCTCGTCGGCGACGCCCATGGCCTCAACACGCTGGAGCACCAGCCCGCCAAGGTCATGGCCATGGAAGGCCATTTCGAAAGCCATCCGAACGGCGCGCCCTTGATCCTCTTCGGCCTGCCCGACGAGGAAGCCGGCATCGTGCGGCACGCCATCGAGATCCCGAAGCTGTCCTCGCTCATCCTGAAGCACGATTTGAACGCGCCGCTGGCCGGTCTCGACACGGTGGCGCGCGAGAACTGGCCGCCGGTGCCCGTGGTGTTCTGGTCGTTCCGCGTCATGGTGGCCTTGGGCTTCCTGATGCTCGGGCTCGCGGCCCTGGCGATCCTCATGCGCTGGCGCGGCCGCTTCTACGAATCGACGCTCCTTCATCGCTTCGCCCTTCTCATGGGGCCGAGCGGCTTCGTCGCCGTCCTTGCCGGCTGGGTGACGACGGAAGTCGGCCGCCAGCCCTTCACGGTCTATGGCTTCCTTCGCACCGCCGAATCCGCTTCGCCGCTCCACGCGCCGGCGGTCGCGGCCTCGCTCCTCGCCTTCGTTCTCGTTTACTTCGCCGTTTTCGGGGCGGGCATCCTCTACATCCTGAAGCTCATGGCCCATGCGCCCCATCGCGGCGAGCCGGGGCTGGAAGAAGGAATGCCGATCCGCACGGCGGGCGTGACGCCCGCTCCCGCCATCGATCCAGGCCGCATGCAGCCGGCAGAGTGATTTCCATGGACTCCATCGACCTTTCCACCGTCTGGGCGCTTCTGATCGCCTTCGCCGTATTCGCCTATGTCGTGATGGACGGCTTCGACCTTGGCATCGGCCTCCTGTTTCCGGGACTGAAGCCCGGCGAGGAACGGGACGCGGCGATGAATTCCGTCGCGCCCGTTTGGGACGGCAACGAGACCTGGCTGATACTGGGCGGCGGCGGTCTGTTCGCGGCCTTTCCGCTCGCCTATGCCGTGGTGCTGCCGGCCCTCTATGACCCGATCATCGCCATGCTGCTCGGCCTCATCTTTCGCGGCGTCGCCTTCGAATTCCGTTGGCGCGATCCCGGCCACCGCGCTTTCTGGGACCTCGCCTTCTTCGGCGGCTCGACCGTCGCGGCCTTCGCGCAGGGCGTCACGCTCGGCGCCCTGCTCCAGGGCATCTCCGTGGAAGGCCGCGCCTATGGCGGGGGCTGGTGGGACTGGCTGACGCCCTTCTCGCTTCTCACCGGCGTTTCGCTCACCGTCGGCTACGGGCTTCTCGGCGCGACATGGCTGGTGATGAAGACCGAAGGCTCCGCCCGCACCCATGCGCAGCGCATGTCGTTGCGGCTCGGCGTGATGACGGTTGCCGCCATTGCCCTCGTCAGCGCCTGGACGCCCTTTCTGTCGGAGGCTTACGCCACGCGCTGGTTCGCCTTCCCGAACGTCCTTCTCACCGCGCAGGTGCCGCTTCTCCTGGTGATCGGTTCGGTTCTTTTCTTCCGGTCGCTGAAGGGCGGACGCGACCGGGTGCCGTTTTTGCTGGCGCTCGGCCTCTTCGGGCTTTCCTTCGTCGGGCTCGGCATCAGCATCTATCCCGACGCCGTGCCGGGCAGCCTGACGATTTGGCAGACCGCCTCGCCGCCTTCCAGCCAGTTGTTCATGCTGGTCGGCGCGGCGGTGCTCATCCCCATCATCCTGGCCTATACCGGCTATGCCTATTGGGTGTTTCGGGGCAAGGTGGGCGCGGAGGGCTACCATTGAGCGTGAAGCAACCCTCCCTCGCCGCGCGCCTCGGCTGGATGGCTCTCATCTGGCTCGCCAGCATTCTCGCTCTTGGAGCCGTGTCCATGGTGATCCGGCTCTGGTTGAAGGTCTGAACTCTTCCGATGCAGCTTCCGCCTCTCGTCCAGACCTTCGTTCTCCATTTCGGCGAGATGGGATCGCGCTGGGGCATCAACCGCACGGTGGGGCAGATCTATGCCCTGCTCTTCGTCTCCGAGAAGGCGCTGAACGCCGAGGAGATCGTGGAAAAGCTCGGCGTGTCGCGCTCCAACGTGTCCATGGGCCTCAAAGAGCTGCAGGCCTGGAATCTGGTGCGGCTCCAGCACATTCCCGGCGACCGCCGCGATCATTTCACCACGCCCGACGATATCTGGCTGATCGTCAGGACCCTCGTGGAAGAGCGCAAGAAGCGCGAGGTCGATCCGACCCTCACCATGCTGCGCGAAATCCTGATGGAACAGCCGCAAACGCCCGAAGAGCGCCACGCGCAGGAACGGCTCGGCGAGATGCACGACCTGTTCGAGCTTTTCGCCGGTTGGTACGACGACGTGCGCCGGCTCGAAACGGAACGTTTGATCCAGCTCCTGACGCTCGGCGCCAAGGTGCAGAAGATCCTGGAAATGAAGGACAAGCTGCGCATCCTGCCGCGCAAGAAGGGCGAAAACTGACGCCACCTCGGGGCTGGCTTCGCGAAAGCCGGTTATTGGATTGATTTAGCCATTTCCATTACGCTGAAATAGGAGTTCCATAGCTTCGAAGGGCGCGTTTCCCGCGTTTCCCGGCGTGCGTATCGAATCGGTTGTCGCCATGAGTATCGTCGAAACAAGCGAGGAAGGTCTCTCGTCCGCCGCGCCGCCCGAAAGCTTCGCGGAGCTGCGGGACCGCTTGGCGAGCGGCGCGGTGAAACTGCCCAAGCGTTTGAAGCAGGTGGCGTCCTTCGCCCTTGCCCAGCCGGACGAGATCGCGCTCGGCACGGTGGCGGGCGTCGCGGAAAAGGCCGGGGTCCAGCCCTCGACCCTCGTTCGCTTCAGCCAGGCGCTCGGCTTTGCCGGCTTTTCCGATCTCCAGGCCTTGTTCCGCGATCGTTTGCGCAACCACGTGTCCAACTACGACGAGCGGCTTCTGTCGCTGCGGGTGCGCGACGGGCACACCTCGAAATCGGCGGCGCTTTTCGATGGCTTCTGCGAGGCGTCCACGCGTTCGGTCGCGGCCGCGCACGACCGCATCGACCTGTCGGCCGTGGACGAGGCGGCGCGCATTCTCGCGGACGCGGAGACGATCTACCTCATCGCGCAGCGCCGCTCTTATCCGGTGACCGCCTATATGAGCTACGCGCTCGGCAAGCTCGGCATCCGCAACGTCCTGATCGGCTCGGCGCTCGGCACGGACACCGAAACCCTGTCCTTCGCCGGCCCCCGCGATGCGGCGCTGGCGATTTCCTTCACGCCCTATGCTTCCACCACCGTCGCCCATGCGCGGCAGGTGGCGGAACTTGGAACCCCCCTCGTCGTGATCACCGACAGCCCTTTCAGCCCGCTCGTCGCCGAAGGGCAGCTCTGGTTCGAGGTGGTGGAGGCCGATTTTCAGGGCTTCCGTTCGCTGGCCGCCAGCCTGTCCCTCGCCATGACGCTTGCCATCGCCATCGCCGATCTGCGCCGGGAAGGTTGACGGACGGCGGTTCGCGAGCCTTCAAGCCTGAAATTCGACGGAAGGCGGATGGAGCCTTCGCCAGCTTCGCGCATTCTTCGAGATGTTCAATGAGCTTGATTGAAGCGGAGCGGTTGTCCGGTGAGTTTCGAAGAGGGCATGACCGATCTTCTTCTGCGCCTGTGCGACAGCGCGGCGGATCTGGTGCGATTGACGCTGCCCCCAACACCCGCTGAATCGGCGAGCGACCTTCAGGATTTGTTAGCGAATGCGTGGTCTGATGATGGTCAGGCGTCGGGGCGCGTTGCGTATTGCCCTGGCGTCTCCTGATCCCTTCCCATCGCGAAGCGAAGCGCGGCCATGTCGAGCCCGAAGTCGCGATAGCCGTCCTCGATGAGCTTCAGATAAGTGGTTGAGGGCGCGGCCCACGCCTGCCGAGTCATGCGATAGGTGAAGGCTTCCACAGTCCTTCCGTCCGCATCTCCCAGGACTTCGACGATGCGACGCTCGTAGAGACCACTGGCGATCTCTTCGTATCGGTCGAGCGCGGTTTCGCAGGGAGCGGTCACGCGCCAAAGCGCACCCTCCACCTTCCCTTCCAGACAAGGCTCGATATCGGCGAAGGTCTTGAAGACCAGTCGATAGCCGAAGAGCTTCGCCTTGCCGATCGCGGTGGCGGCTGGGCAAAGCGCGCAGAAATGCGCGCGATTGAGGTTCGACCCATAGGCGAAATACAGCATCCGGGTCCTTAGGCGGCGGCACACCCTTCTCATGCGAAAAGGCCCGCCGGGATGCAACCTGGCGGACCTTCGGTGATCGTAGACGGGATGCCCGGTCTTACTGCGCGGCGACGATCTTCTGCACCATGTCGGCATGCATCTCGAGCGTCGGCAGCGTTTCCTTCGCGAAGGCCTTCACCTTCGCGTCGTCACCCCCGCCCGCATAGGTACGGAACAGCGCGACGGCTTCCTTGTGCGCCTGCGACTGCGTGTCGAGGTAGAGCGTCGTGAATTCAGCGCCGGACGCGCCCTTCAACTGTTCCAGCATCTTGGCGTGCTTGGGCGCGACGGCGGCGGTCTTGCCGTGCTCCTGGCCGAGCGCGGCGTGAAGGTTCTTCTCCGCCTTCTCGTGATCGTCGATCATCTTCTGGGCGAAGGCCTTCACGTCGGCATTGTCGGACTTCTTCACCGCCATTTCGCTCGACTGGATTTCGAACTGGTCGGAGCTCATGACGGTCTTGGCGAAGTCGGGCGTCGCCACCTTGAAGGGCGGTGCGGCTTTGTCGGCGGCGGGCAGATCCGCCTGCTGCGCGTAAGCCGTGCCGGTGACGGAGAGGGCAAGGGCGCAGGCGAGCGCGCGAAGGGTGGTTCTGGTCATGATGGTTCCTTCCCTCACTTGGCGGCTTCGAAAGCTTGTTTCAGGTCGGCGATGGCCGCTTCCTGCGCTTCCTTCGCCTGCGGCACGACCTTGGCCATGCCGAAGAACTCGTGCGTCACGCCCTTATAGTCCTTGGCATCGACCTTCACGCCGGCCTTCTGGAGATTCTCGGCGAGAAGCTGGCCCTCGGAGCGCAAGGGATCGAACTCCGCCGTGATGACGGTCGCCGAGGGCAGACCCGCCAGATCCTTGCGGTTGACGAGATCGATACGCGGATCGGCGGCCTCGTCCTTGGAAGGCAAAGCTTCCTTCACGAACCACATCATGTCCTTGGCGCCGAGCGGCAGGGTGTTCTCGTTGGCCTTGTAGGACGCGGTTTCCATGTCCTTGCCGGCGATCGGGTAGACGAGCACCTGATGCACCGGCTGGGTGACCTTGGCCTCCTTCGCCATCAAAGCGACATTGGCGGCGAGATTGCCGCCGGCGCTTTCGCCGACCACGGCCACGCGCTTGGAATCGGCGTTGAGTTCGCCGCCGTTCTCCACCAACCACTTGTAGGCCGCGAAAGCATCCTCGTGGGCCGCCGGGAACTTATGCTCCGGGGCATGGCGGTATTCCACCGACACCACGACCGCCTTGGCTCCTTCCGCGATGGCGCGGGGCGTCGCGTCATAGGTGTTGATGTCGGCGATCACCCAGCCGCCGCCGTGATAATAAACCACGAGCGGGAACGGGCCCTGGCCTTCCGGGACGTAGGCGCGGGCGAGAAGGCTGCCGGCGGGCGTCGGGATGGAGAAGTCCTTCGTCTTCACCTTGGCTTCGGGCAGCGGCGAGATCTTCTTGTCGCGCTGAACCGTCATGGCGGCGTCGGCGGCGCTCGCCTGCGAGCGGGCTTCCGGAACGCTGAGCGTATGGAGCGGCTTCGCGCCAAGCCCCTTCAAGGCATCGAGCACGGCCTGCATGTCCGCATTCGGCTTGCCGTCCGGGGCCGTTTCGCTCTGCTGCTTGGCCGGCGCGGCTTCCTGGGCGATGGCGGGTGCGACGGCGAAAGCCGGCAGCAGAACCATCATGGCGCCCATGGCCAGCGCGCGGTGCCGTTTTTCCAAGATCATGTTTGTATATCTCCTCATATCGGCTGCGAAAGCTCCGCAACCGAGGAGACGTTCCGAAAAACATGGCTGCGACCAGGACGAGTTTCGGTGTCCGGCCAATGGTTTCCTCATGGAACCATCGGCAGCCCAAATCGTCCGCGAGGGTCCTCAGCCCTTGGTATCGCCGAGCGTATCGGCCATCTGCGCCCCACGGCTGCCCATCGGACGCGCCGGCCTCGTGGTCGTATCTTCGGCCGTCTGGTGCTCGAGTTCGGCATTCACCTCCGCCCCCAGAAGCACGACGATGGTGGAGATCCAGATCCAGGTCATGAAGCCGATGGCGGCGCCGAGCGAGCCGTAGGTCTGGTCGTAATTGCCGAAGTTCTGGACGTACCAGGAGAACAGGCCGGAAAAGACGATCCAGAGCACCGCCGCGAAGGCGCTGCCCCAGGTGATCCAGCGCCATTTCGCCGGCTGGCGGCTCGGGCCGATGCGGTAGATCGCGGTGAGACCGAGCGCCACCACGAGAAGAAGAACCGGCCAGCGCAGAAGGAGGAGCCAGGTTTCCAGTCCGCCGAGGCCGATATAATCCAACGCGATCGGCAGAACGACCACCGCGCCGAGCGCCACGAGCAGAAAGACGATCATGCTGAGCGTCATGGCGAGGGTGACGAGCGTCAACCGGATGAAGCTGCGCTTTTCTTCTTCCTCGTAGACGATGTTCATGGCGTCGAAGAGCGTCTTCATGCCGGCATTGGCGCTCCAAAGCGCCAGCCCGAGGCCGAAGACCATGCCGAAGCCGAGCTTGCCGTCGCTTTGCGACGTCACGCGCTGCAACTGCTCGCCGATGATGCTGACCGCCCCGCTCGGCAGGATGCCGGACAGGGCGTCGAGTTGCGCGCGAAGCGAAGCCGGATCAGTGAACAAGCCGTAGATCGAGATCAACGCGGTGATCGCGGGAAACAACGCCAGAAGCACGTAGAAGGTGACGCCGGCCGCCACCAGCATCAGGCGGTCGTTGGAGAATTCCTCGAAGGTGCGCCAAAGCACATCCTTCCAGCCCTTGGCAGGAATGGCGGAAGGCCGCTCGGCGTCGCGGCCTCGCCCCTTGTCGCCGGCCGATGAAGCCTTCGCAGTTTCCTGCCCGGTGGGTTTGGCTTTCCCCGAATCCCAGGATCGCTCCACCGGATCGCCGGCAGCGGTTCCGCGCTCGGCCTTGCCGAGAAGGAAGCCTGCCAGCGCCAGAAGCCCTCCCGACATCAGGCCGATCGCGGCATTGGAGAAATCGGTCTGGCCTCGTTCACGCCCCTGCATTCATTCGCCCTTTCGCGCTTCGTTCCGGCGCGATCACAACGGCGAGAGGACGGCAACGATCCCTTCCGTCGCTAGACGGGCATGCAATTGCCGCCGTATGGCCGCAGAAAACCGCTCAAAGCTGCGATTCGAGCGGCAGCCATCCGACGACCGTGGCGAGAAGTCGCCGGCCGACGGCCGCGTCCGGCTCGCTCTCGTAGAGTGCCGATTTTTCGCCTTCCTTCTCCGCCGTCCAGCACAGCTTGCCCCCTTCGTCGAGCGCCACGGCATAGCTCATGGCCGGGTCGGTCTCCTCGTTGAAAAGCTCGCTCATCCGCTGGACGAGTACGGGCGACGTGAAGAGAATGCCCATCTCGGTGTTGAGCGAACTCGAGCGCGGATCGAAATTCAGGGAGCCGATGAAGCCGTGCCGCCCGTCCACGGCGAAGGCTTTCGTATGAAGGCTCGCGCGGCTCGATCCGCGAAGTGTCAGGCTCGGCGAGCGCCCGTCCGGCTTCAGCTCGAACAGCGCGACGCCCGCTTCCAGAAGGGGTTTGCGGTAAGGCGCGTAGCCGCCATGAACGGCCGCGACATCGGTCGCCGCCAGCGAATTGGTCAGAACCGCCACCTGCACGCCGCGCCGCCTCAGCTCCGTCAGGCTTTCCACGCCCCGGTCGCCGGGGATGAAATAAGGCGAGGTGATCTCGAGCCTTTCGATAGCCGCCTCCATCACCGGCAGGAGGTAGTCCATCACCCGGTTGCCGTCGTCGCGCCCCGCCGCCTTTTCCGGGCAGTCGCTGACGATCTCGACCTTGTCGCACCAATGAACGGCCGCGTGATCGAGCAGCCCTTCCAGGGCCATGTGGCTCTTCAGGCGATCCAGATAGGGCTTGGCCTCGCGCGAGCCGGCAACGCGCTGAAGCTGCGCGCGCACCCGCTTCAGCCGAGGCCGCACGATCCCCTTGGCGAGCTTGCCGATGGGCAGGGCGACACCGCTGTTCCAGTAGGTATCGAAAACCTTCTCGCTCTCAGTGACGGCCGGCCCGAGGCACAGGAGGTCGAGGTCGCGGAAGTTCGAGCTTTCGGAGGCGTCGTAATATTCGTCGCCCACGTTGCGCCCGCCGACGATGGCGAGCCGTCCGTCGACGATCCAGGCCTTGTTGTGCATGCGCCGGTTGACGCTCCAGGCCCGCAGCAGCATCTCCGCCGCCCGGCGCACCGGGTTGGCGCGCGCCCGCGTCGGGTTGAACAAGCGAAGCTCGATGTTGGGATGGCTGTCCAGCGCCAGCATCACCCTGTCGTCGCCCGATACGCCGAGATCGTCGAGGAGAAAGCGCACGCGCACGCCCCGATCGGCGGCGGCAAGGGCTTCGGCCGCCAGAAGGCGCCCCGTCAGGTCGCCGTGCCAGATGTAGTACATGAGATCGAGGCTGCGGCCGGCGGAGCGCGCGGACAGGGCGCGGGCGGCGAAAGCGTCGAGATTGGATGCCAGCAGCAGAAGCCCGCTTCGGCCACGGCTTTCTCGGGTGAGTTCGGCGACGCGGTGATCGATGGGCGTCGGCTCGGTGCCTCCGAGATCGAAGGCGGTGGAACGGCGTCCCCGCGCTTTCGCGGCGAAGCGGTTGTAGTCCCAGCCGGCGAAGGCCGAGGCTCCGGCAAAGGCAGCCGTAACTCCGACAACGATAGGCGCCACCCATCTCATGAGGAGCGGCCCTTCCTTGTCACAGGAGAAGGCCCGTCCCTTCGCGCTACCCGTCCCGCTGCCGCCTTTCCCATGTCCTCACGAAATCCACCCGACTTTTCTCGCGATATAGGACGCCGGGCGGGAATTGGATGAGGCGGGCGGTCGTCAATTCACGCCGAGGCCGGCATCGAAGGCGCGCGCCGAGAAGATGCTCGGCTCGCCCTGCCAAAGGCGGCGCGGCCTTGTCGCGACGACGCCCGGCACCGATCCCGCCTGCCGGCTGCGCAGCCCGTCGGCGAGAATGCGCCCTTCCGGCCACGCGCCGTGGCCGCTCGCGATGTTCACATGGCCGACCTCGCCGAGATCCACGAGGGCCGAGCCCCAAAGCGCGGCCTGACGCTCGGCTTCCTCGAAATGCATAAAGGGATCGTTGCGGCTCGCCACGAGAATGGAGGCGAAGGGCAGGACATGCCCCCGCGCCCCGGCGAAGGACCAGACGGAAGGGTGGGTTTCTGCCAGCGCCGGCACGTCGGCGGGAGCGACCAGAAGCGCGCCGCCGACATGATGGGCCGCCGGCCGCCCGGCGAGCGCCGCGACGAGGGCGCAGCCGAGGCTGTGCGCGACGAGGATCACGCCCGGCTCGCTCCCCGCGATCCGCGCTTCCAGTGCATGGAGCCAATCGGCCAGGATCGGGCGCGACCAGTTCTCCTGTTCCACGATGTCGGAGCCGGGATCGGTTTCCACCCAATGGCGCTGCCAATGGCCTTCGGGCGATCCGTTCAATCCCGGAACGATCAGGGTCTCGGTCATGGCGGGCCTTCCTTTCGAAAGAAACTGACCGGACCCTAGAAGTCTGCCGCCCGAAGCGGAAAACAAAAAATACCAAATTCCTAGACTGAAGCGGAAGACGGTTCCTTCCCGGCCATCGCGATCAGGCCGTCGCACGCTCCGCCAGCCGGCGGGCGAGGCCCGCGCTTTGCACCCGGATGTCGGGAATGGCGGTGATCTCCCAGAACTGGGCGCGCGTCACCGGCCCAAGCGCGAAGAGCCGGCGCGAAGGCGTGCCATCGGCATGGATCACCGCGCAGTCGCGATCCACGTCGAGCCCGAGCCCGAGCGGATCGAGCCGCGCGCTGCCTTGCTGGAGGAGACGTCCGACGAGCGGCGTATCGCCGGACGCGGGATCGCGCAGAATGCCGGTGCAGTCGATCACGTGATCGGCCACGAGTTCTTGTTTTTCGCCGTCGCGCCGGCGCAGGCGAACGACGCCGTGCCCGTCGGCTTCCCCGATATCGAGAACCCGGCCGGCGAGAATGCGCAACTGCCCGTCCGCGATCGCCTCGCGCACCGCCTTCTCGGCCTCTGGCGCCATGCGGTGGCGATGTACTTCCCAGAAGGTGCGCGCATGGCGCAGGAAGCGCCGTCGCGCATCGGGCGCCATGGACTGCCAAAGCGTTTGGGCATGCGGGCGCAGCGCATCCACGAGGTCGCGCCAGTCGCCGCCGCGCCCTTCTGCCCACCGGGCCGTTTCGCGCAGCCAGCGCAGAAGAAAGGAAACGCCGGTTCCGAAGGGAATATCGGCGGGATCGAGCCGCAACGGCGTCGAGGGCGCATGGACATGCGGCAGGAGACCGCGACGCGACACGGCGGTGATCGTGCCGCGATGCCCGGCGCGGCGAAGCTGCACGACGTTGTCGATCATGGAAAGGCCGGTGCCGACGATCACGACGCTTTCCGCCGGCCCGATGCCGAGTTCGGCCGGGCTGCACCAGGGGCCGGAGCGGTGCGTTCCCGCGCGAAATGAGGGAACCGTGTGGCCCGTCGCCAGAACCACGGTGCCGGCGATCTCGGTGCGCCCGTCGCCGAGTTCCACCGCGATGCCGCCGGGATGTTCGCGAAGAGCAACGCATTCCCCGGCCACGACATGAAGCCGGCCGTCGCCCTCCGGCCCGGCGAAGGGCGCGGCGACTGCGTTGAGGTAATCGCGATACACCCGGCGCGGCACGAAGCAGAAGGGGTCGGCGCAATCGAGGCTTTCCGCATGGCGGCTTGTGCCGAGCCAGCGGAAGAAATGGTCCGGGTCGTCCGGAAAAGCGCTCATGGAGGCGGCGCGGGTGTTGAGAAGATGGTCCGGCTCGTCCGTGCCGTAGGCGACGCCCGCGCCGATGGCGGGGCGGCGCTCCACGATCGTCACGTCGAGGCGCGGGTTCGCGTCGCGCAGGAGATGGGCCGCGAGAATGACGCCGCTCGCCCCGCCGCCGACGATGAGGATGCGTTCCCGTTTCATCGCGGCCTCCGAAGGGTGGCGAGGATCAGATGGTGGATGCCAGCTCGCGCATCTCGGCGACTTCCAGGGCGTCGGGCGCGTGGGCAAGTTCTGCGAGCGTCTTCTCGTCCAGAACCGCCGAAATGGCGTTGCGCACTTCCAGCATCACCCGGCGCACGGAACAGGTGGTCTCGTCCCGGCAGTCGTCGCAGCGGCGATAAGCGGTGCGGCTGGCGCAGGGGATCGGCGCCAGCGGGCCGTCCAGAACGCGCAAAACGTGGCCGACGCGGATATCGGCCGCCGACCGCGACAGGGCATAGCCCCCGCCCCGACCCTTGCGGGCATGGACCATCCCGGCGACGCGCAACTCGCCGAGGATCGTGTCGAGGAACTTC
Organism: Aureimonas psammosilenae; assembly: GCF_009176975.1. Taxonomy (GTDB): domain Bacteria; phylum Pseudomonadota; class Alphaproteobacteria; order Rhizobiales; family Rhizobiaceae; genus Plantimonas; species Plantimonas psammosilenae. The sequence goes on along the minus strand of NZ_WEZG01000005.1, from coordinate 210,832 downwards.
TTGGAGATGTTGTGCGCTCGGGCGATCTCCTCGGACAAGGCGCGCTGCCCTTCCGCGATTGTCGCCAGATGCAGCATGGCCTTCAGACCATACTTGCCCTTCATCGTCAGCATTGCCGAACTCGCCCATCACGCCGGTCGAAGACCGAACGGTCCAGACCCACTGTAGAATGATCGGCAAGGGATTGCCACAGCATGGAAGCTCGGCGGTATGAGCTGCTTGTCTATTCATGCAGTAGAATGAGTAGACGTTTCACGGCGAATGGCAAGTCGGGCGCTGGAGCCGGCCACCGCTCCGCTCAACCGCAGATGCTGCGTTGCGATTGTAAATAAATAACGTTACACAGCCGGCGAACCGATTCCGGCACGCTCGTTCCATCTGCAAGAAGGCTACACCATGTTCGGACCCCGATTGAAACCCGGCATCCTGGGCGGCCTTCTCCTTGGCACCTTGGCTCTCGCCCCTGCGTCGAACGCGGAGGCCGAGCCTCGGGTGTTCGATGTCGTCGCGCCCTTCGAGATCGGCGGCGCGGACCCCTCCTTGTCCGGCTTCATCTTCCAGCGGATGCAGATCGCCGAAACGCTTCTCGATGTCGATGGGCAAGGCCGCACCCGCGCGGGGCTCGCCACGGCCTGGACCGTTTCGGAAGACGGCCTCACCTGGACGCTGCCGATTCGCGCCGGCGTGCGCTTCCACGACGGAACCACGCTGACGCCCGAGATCGCCGCCGCTTCGCTGAACAAGGCGCGCGGCAAGCCGGGCGTTCTGGAACGGGCGAAGATCGAGACGATCACGGCCGAGGGCGATGCGGTGATCATCCGCCTGACGGAGCCCTTCGCGCCCCTGCCCGCGCTTCTGGCGCATTATTCGACGCTCGTTCTCGCCCCGTCCTCCTTCGCCCCGGACGGCTCGGTTTCCACCGTGGTCGGCACCGGCCCTTACAGGTTGACCCTTTATCAGCCGCCCCAGCGCCTCGCGGCGGAAGCCTTCGCCGATTACTGGAACGGCAAGCCGGCCATCGAGGCCACGACCTATCTCGCGGCCGGACGCGGCGAAACGCGCACGCTGATGGCGGAAAGCGGCGACGCGGACCTCGCTTTCCAGCTCGATCCGCCGAGCATTGCGCGGTTGAAGGCGAACCGGGCGGTGGGAGTCCTGAAAGTTCCCCTGCCGCGCGTGATGCAGATCAAGGTGAATGCCGGCATCCCGCCCTTCGACACGGTTGAAGGCCGAACGGCGCTCAGCGAAGCCATCGACCGGCAGGGCATCACGGCGGGGCTCCTCCGGGCACCGGGCACGGGGGCGACGCAGCTTTTCCCGCCGAGCGTCGAGAACTGGCACGACAAGGATCTGAGCCCGCTCGCAACCGACCCGGAACGCGCGGTGGCGCGCCTTGCTGCGCTCGGCTGGACGCCGGGCCCCGACGGCATCGCGCAGAAGGACGGCAAGCCGCTGCGCTTGAAGCTCATGACCTATGCCGACCGGCCCGAACTTCCCCTCGTCGCCACCGCGCTTCAGGACCAATTCCGCCGGATCGGCGTCGATGCGGAGGTTTCGGTGGCGAACGCCTCGTCCATTCCCGCCGGGCACCAGGACGGAACGCTCCAGCTCGCGCTCGCCGCCCGCAACTATTCGCTGGTGCCCGATCCCTTCGTCACCCTTCTCGGTGATTTCCGAGAGGGCGGCTCGGATTGGGGCTCGATGAACTGGGACGATCCCGTTTTCCACAAGGCGATGGCGGCGCTTCTCCAAGCAACCGACCCCGACGACAGGAAGCGCCTCCGGCACGAGATCGCCGGCATTCTCCAGCGGGATCTGCCCGTGATCCCCGTCGCCTGGTACGAGCAGACGGCGGCGATCACCAGAAAGGTGGAAGGCGCCGCGATCGATCCCTTCGAGCGGTCCTTCGGCCTGTCCGCCATGCGGTGGGTGCCATGATCCGCGTTCTCGGCTCCCGCCTCATCCAAGCGCTCTTCGTCGCCGTTTTCGTCGGCGCCCTCACCTTCGCGCTGATGCGCCTTTTGCCGGGCGACATGGCCTATCGCATCGCAGCCGGACGCTACGGCTACGACCTCGTTTCGACTGAGGCCGCCAATGCCGTCCGGGCCGAACTCATGCTCGACAAGCCGGGCTGGAGCGCCTTCGGGGCTTGGCTCTGGGACATCCTGACCCTCGATCTCGGGCGCTCGCTCGTGTCCGGCGAGCCGGTGCTGGACGAGTTGTCCCATCAGCTCGGCGCGTCCGTCGTCCTGGCGCTGGCGGCCGTGATCCTGTCGCTGATGATCGGCCCGCCGCTCGGCATGCTGGCGGGGCGCCATCCGGGCGGGATTCTTGACCGCGCGCTGCTTCTCGTTTCGGTCACGCTGCGCGCCCTGCCGCCCTTCGTGATCGGCCTTCTTCTGATCCTCGTCTTCGCCCTCACCCTCGGCCTTCTGCCGGCGGCGGGGCATGGCGGCGCGGGAACCATCCTCCTGCCGGCGGGCACGCTGGCGCTCGGCCTTGCCGCCGTGTCCTCGCGCGTCGCCCGCGATGCGACGGCCGAAGTGGTCGCCGCGCCCTACTACGCCTTCGCGCGGCTGAAGGGTCTGCCGGAGGGCGATCTCTTCCGCCGGCACGGATTTCGCAACGTCGCGGTGCCCGTCGTCACCTATCTCGGCGTCCAGCTCGCGATCCTCATCGAGGGCGTCGTGGTGGTGGAAACGCTCTTCGCCTGGCCCGGCATCGGCCATGCCCTGGTTCACGCCATCGTCCAGCGCGACGTGCCGATGGTGCAGGGAACGGCGCTGGTGATGGGCCTCATGTTCGTCGCCCTCAACGCTCTGGTGGACATCGCCAACCGGGTTCTCGACCCGCGTGGCAGGGAGGCCGCATGACCATCGCCGACACGCTTGCCCCAAGCCCGTCGCGGCCGAACCGCTCGGCGCCTCTCGGCGCGGCGCTGCTTCTCCTTCTCCTCCTCTTCGCCCTTCTCGCCCCCTGGCTGGCGTCCAGCGATCCGGCGCGTCAGGACTACATGGCGATCCTGGCCGGTCCCGGTCCCGCGCATCCGCTCGGCACCGATCATCTCGGCCGCGACATGCTGGCCCGGCTCGGCTCCGCGGTGCGCCTGTCGTTGTTCCTGGCGCTTCTGTCGGTGGTCACCGCCGGCATTCCCGGCACGCTTCTCGGCATCCTCGCCGCCTGGCGGGGCGGCTGGACGGACCGGCTCCTGTCCACCCTCGCCGACATCGTCCTGTCCTTGCCCGGCCTCCTTCTCGTGCTGCTCGTCGGCGCGATCTTTCCCGGCTCCTTCGTCGCGATCTATGCGGCGATCTCGTTGGTACTCTGGATCGAATATTTCCGCATGACGCGGGCGACGGCCCGCACGATCCTCGCTTCGCCGGCGGTGGAAGCCTCGCGTCTTCTCGGCTTCGGCCCGGCCTATATCGTGCGCCATCACCTTTGGCCCGAACTCTCGCCGGTGATCCTCACCGTCGGCGCATTCGGGGCCGCGACGGCCATCATGGCCATGGCGGCGCTGGGCTTCGTGTCCGTCGGCCTTCGCCCGCCGACCGCCGAACTCGGCCTGATGATGACCGAGCTCCTGCCCTATTACGCCGAAGCGCCGTTCGTGCTCCTCCAGCCGGTCGCCGCCGTGTTTCTCCTGGTTCTGTCCTTGAACCTCCTTGCGGGATATCGCGCCCGATGACGACGCTTCTTTCCGCCGACGCCGTGTCGGTCCATGCCGACGGACAACGCATCGTGTCGCCGACGAGCCTTCGGGTCGAGGCCGGTCGCCCGCTGACGGTGATCGGCGAAACGGGATCGGGCAAGAGCCTCCTGGCGCAGGCCATCGTCGGCAACCTGCCCGAAGGCCTCGCGGCGCGCGGCCATGTCGAGATCGACGGCCTTGCCGAAGACGCCTCCGCGAAAACGAGGCGCAGCCTCTGGGGCCGCGCCCTTGCCGTTCTGCCGCAGGAGCCCTGGCTCAGCCTCGACCCGACCATGCGCGCCCTACCCCAGGTGGCCGAAGCGCACCACCTCGTCGCCGGCAAGGCTGAGAACGAGGCGCGGCAGGCCGCGACCGCGGACCTTGCCGGTCTTGGACTGGCGGAGGCCGCCGATCGTTTCCCGTTCCAGCTTTCGGGCGGCATGGCGCAGCGCCTCGCCTTTGCGAGCGCGCGGGCCGGCGGGGCCCGGATCGTCGTCGCCGACGAGCCGACCAAGGGTCTCGACGCCGCGCGCATCGGCGATGTCGTGGCGCTTCTGCAGAAGGGTCTCGACGAAGGCGGCGCGCTTCTCACCATCACCCACGATCTGGAAGTCGCGCGCCGGCTCGGCGGCGAGGTCGCGATCATGCTGCGCGGCGAAATCGTGGAACGGGGCGAAGCGTCCGCCGTCCTGACGCAGCCGACGCATCCCTATACGCGGAAGCTGATCGACGCCGATCCACGCGGCTGGCCCAAGCGAACCGCGCGCATCGACGAGGCGGCCGCGCCGGTGCTGGACATGGCTGGCGTCGCCGCTTCGCGCGGCGGCCGGCGGCTTTTCTCCGATTTGTCCTTGAGCGTTCGGCCCGGCGAGATCCTTGGGATCACCGGCCCGAGCGGCTGCGGAAAATCGACGCTCGGCGACGTGATGCTCGGCCTCGTGCGGCCAGATGCCGGCACGGTGCGCCGGGAGGCGGGCACGGGCGCGTCGAGCTTCCAGAAGCTCTATCAGGACCCCGTCGCCGCCTTTCCGCCGCGCCGGGTGTTGCGGAGAACCCTGGACGACCTTTGCGCGCTCCATCGTCTCGACCGCGCCCGCATCCCGGACCTCATGGAGCGGCTGAGGCTGCATCCCGCCCTTTTGTCCCGTCGCCCCGGCAACGTATCGGGCGGCGAATTACAGCGCTTCTCGCTTCTGCGCGTCCTTCTTCTGAAGCCCAGCCTGATCGTCGCCGACGAGCCGAGTTCGCGCCTCGACCTCATCACGCAGAAGGAGATGATCGACCTCCTTCTGGACGCCGCCGAACGCCACGGCTGCGCGGTGATCCTCGTCAGCCACGACGAAGCACTGGTGAACGCCGTGTCGGACAAGCGCCTTCGCCTGCCCGACGATGCGAGGCCTTGAGGCTCAGCCGATCGTCATCAGGCTGGCATTGCCGCCGGCCGCCGCCGTGTTGACGGATGTCGAGACTTCTTCGAGAAGCCAGTCGAGACAATAAGCCTCAGTGTCTCCCGCGATCTCGCCGGTTCTTGCCGCCTGGACGAGAACCAGCGGCCCATCGAGCGCGGCGATCCGTCGGTTGATCGCGGCGACGCGTTCCGGCTCGCCTTCCACCAGAGCCCCAGAGAAAGGCCCGTCTCCATTCCAATCGGACGTCCAGGACAGGCGGGCTGCGACGGTGGCCGGCAGTCCGGCGAAGGCCTCGCGAAGGCCGGACCCCGCATCCACCGCCATGTGGTTGCCCGAGGAGAGTGCAGCCGCGATCTGGCGCGCCAGTCCGCCCGCCGTTTCCGGCGCCAGCAAGACCTTGCCGCGCGGATGGAGCGCATAGATGTTCAACTCGCCGACCGGCCCGGCAAGCTCGCGGCGGAGCCCCAGGGCGGAGCGCTCGGCGAAGTCGCGGGCGGCCTCCGCTTCTCTCGCCATTCCCTTGCCATCCAGCCAGCGCGCGAAGTCGAGAAGCGCCGGATCGGTATGGATCGCGCCGCTGCGCTGCGGCGGAACGGGCGCTTTCGCCACGAGGCGTCCGATATAAAGCGGCCCGCCCGCCTTCGGCCCGGTGCCGGAAAGGCCGCGCCCGCCGAAGGGTTGGACGCCCACCACGGCGCCGATGACGTTGCGGTTGACGTAGAGATTGCCGGCGCGGATGCGGTCGGTCACATGCGCGATCGTCTCGTCGAGCCGCGTGTGAAGCCCGAAAGTCAGGCCGTAGCCGGACGCGTTGATCTCTTCGATCAGGTCATCCAGCGCCTCGCGGCGATAGCGGATCACGTGGAGAACGGGGCCGAAGACCTCGCGCTCGAGGTCGGAAAGCGTCTTCAGCTCGATGATCGTCGGAGCGACGAAGGTGCCCTCGGCGGCGTCAGCGGGAAGGCCGATGCTCTCGACGGAAAGGCCGAGGCCGCGCATCCGCTCGACATGCGCCTCGATGCTCCCCTTGGCCTCGGCATCGATCACCGGACCGATATCGGTGGCAATACGATCCGTGCGCCCGAGGGAAAGTTCGGCAAGCGCCCCCTTCAGCATGTGCAGCACCCGGTCCGCCACGTCTTCCTGAAGGCACAGGACGCGCAGCGCCGAACAGCGCTGGCCGGCCGAATCGAAGGCGGAGGCGATGACGTCGCCCACCACCTGCTCGGCAAGCGCCGAGGAGTCCACGATCATGGCGTTCTGGCCGCCGGTTTCGGCGATCAGCGGGATCGGCCGCCCCGCCGCCGACAGGCGTTCGGCAAGCTGTGCCTGGATGAGGCGCGCGACTTCCGTCGAGCCGGTGAACATGACGCCGGCGGTTTCCGGCGCGGCGACGAGGGCTGCGCCGAGTTCGCCGCCGCCCGGCACGAACTGGAGCGCGGATGCCGGCACGCCCGCTTCGTGAAGGATGCGGACGGCTTCATGGGCGATCAGCGGCGTTTGCTCGGCGGGCTTGGCGATCACCGGATTGCCGGCGACGAGCGCGGCGGCGACCTGTCCGGTGAAGATCGCGAGCGGGAAGTTCCAGGGGCTGATGCAGATTACCGGTCCCAGCGCGCCGTGCGAGGGGCCGAGGGTGCGGCGGGTCTGCGCCGCGTAATAGCGCAGGAAGTCCACCGCCTCGCGCACTTCGCCGACCGCATTGGCGGCGGTCTTGCCGGCTTCGCGGATCGCGATGCCCATCAGCGTTTCGATGCGCGCCTGCATGATGTCGGCGGCGCGGTCGAGACAGGCCGCCCGCTCGGCCGGGGGAACGGCGGCCCAACCGGACGCGGCCTCGGAAGCGAGGCGCACCACCCGTCCCGCTTCGCCGGGTGCAAGTTCGACCACCTGCCCGACGCGGTCGCCACGGTCGGCGGGGTTCAGGATGTCGCGCGCTTCGCCTTCCGCAAAACCATCGGCGAGAAGCGGCGCGGCGTGCCATTCCCGCTCCGCGCTTGCCGCGAGCTTGGCGGAAAGATCGGCGAGCGACGTTTCGTTCGACAGGTCGATGCCGCTGGAGTTCGGTCGTTCCTCGCCGAAAAGCTTGGCCGGCAGCGCGATGCCGTCATGCGGCGCACCGACAACCGGCATCGCTTCAACGAGATCGGCCGGATCGGCGACGAGCATGTCGACCGAGATCGCCGGGTCGGAAATCCGGTTCACGAAGGAGGAGTTCGCGCCGTTCTCCAGAAGGCGGCGCACGAGATAGGCGAGAAGCGTTTCATGCGTGCCGACGGGCGCGTAGATGCGCGCCGGCCGGTTCAGCTTCTCCCGGCCCACCACCTCGTCGTAAAGCGGCTCGCCCATGCCGTGGAGGCATTGGAACTCATAATCGCCAGTTTCGAAATCCGGCCCGGCCAGATGATAGATCGCGGCCAGCGACTGCGCGTTGTGCGTGGCAAATTGCGGGAAAACCGCGTCGGTCGCGGCGAGGAGCTTCTTCGCGCAGGCGACATAAGCGACGTCGGTATGGATCTTGCGCGTATAGACCGGGAAGTCGGGCAGCCCGTCGAGCTGCGCGCGCTTGATCTCGGCGTCCCAGTAGGCGCCCTTCACGAGGCGCACCATGATGCGGCGTCCGGAGCGGCGCGCGAGGTCGATGATCCAATCGAGCACGAAGGGGCAGCGCTTGCCATAGGCCTGCACCACGAAGCCGAGGCCGTTCCAGCCCTTCAAGGCCGGGTCGAAGCTTAAGGTTTCCAGAAGGTCGAGCGAAAGCTCCAGCCGGTCGGCTTCCTCCGCATCGATGTTGAGGCCGATGTCGTAGCGCTTCGCCAGGATCGCCAGTTCGCGAACGCGCGGCAGAAGCTCGCCCATGACGCGCCTGCTTTGCGCGCGCGAATAACGCGGATGCAGCGCCGAAAGCTTGATCGAGATGCCGGGCCCTTCATAAACGCCCCGCCCTCTCGATGCCCCGCCGATGGCGTGGATGGCGTTCTCGTAGTCGCGGTAATAGCGGTCGGCGTCGGTGCTCGTGGTCGCCGCCTCGCCGAGCATGTCGTAGGAATAACGGAAGCCTCGCGCTTCCAGCGGCCGAGCGCGCTTCAGCGCTTCCTCGATGGTTTCGCCGGTGACGAACTGTTCGCCCATCATCCGCATCGCCATGTCGACGCCGCGCCGGATCACCGGCTCGCCGCAACGCGCGATGAGCCGCGTCAAGGCCGCCGAAAGGTTTCGGTCGTTGACGGTGGCCGTCAGCCGACCGGTAACGACGAGGCCCCAGGTCGCGGCGTTGACGAAAAGCGAGCGCCCGCCGCCGACATGCGACTTCCAGTCCCCGTCCGAAATCTTGTCGCGGATCAGCGCGTCGCGCGTCGCGGTGTCGGGGATACGCAGAAGCGCTTCGGCGAGGCACATCAGCGCGACGCCCTCCTGGCTCGACAGCGAATATTCGCGCACGAGCCCTTCGACGCCGGTGCCCTTGTGCTTGGCCCGCAGCGCCTCGATCAGGCGCCGCGCCGTTTGCGCAACGGCGCCTTTCATCTCGGCCGGCAGCCGCGCAGCTTCCACGAGGGGCGGAAGGCATTCGGGCTCGGGACGGCGATAAGCGGCGGTGATCGCCTGGCGCAACGGCGTCTGTGCGGCGATCGGCGGGGCGAAATCGGCGAAAGGTGCGGTGGACATCGAAGGCCTCACGCGGCGTGATCGAGGGGAATGGGTATGAAGCCCTATCCTACCACCGACCATGACGTGACATCGGACCATTCTTTGGCTAGATCGTAGGCGATCGAACCAAATCGAAGCCCTGCTTCTCGCCATAATGCCCATGGATAGGCCGAACACTAGCGATCTCGACCAGTTCGATCTGAAGATCCTCGAAATCCTCGCCCGCGACGGGCGCATCTCGGTGACGGATCTGGCGGCCAAGGTCGGATTGTCGAAGACGCCCTGTCAGATCCGGTTCAAGCGGCTGGTGAAGGACGGCTATATCGAGGGCTTTCGCGCGGTGCTCAATCCCGCCAAGCTCGATCTCGACCATGTGGCCTTCGCGGAGGTGAAGCTCACCCATACGCATGAGGAAGCGCTCGGCAGCTTCAACGCGGCGGTGAAGAAGATTCGCGAGGTGGAGGAGTGCCACATGATCGCGAGCCGTTTCGATTATCTTCTGAAGATCAGGACGCCCGACATCCGGCGCTATCGCCGCGTTCTGGGCGAGTTGATCTCCACCCTGCCCTATGTGGCGAGCACCTCCACCAATGTCGTGATGGAAGTGGTGAAGGAAAGCGGCGACGACGCGCGCTCGCGCGGGGCTTGAGGTGCGGCAGAACTGAAACCTTGCCGCGCCGGGAGCCGGAAAAAGCCACTGTTGCGAAAGGGCGACACAGTGCGCCCCGCTTCGTTACATCCCGTAACGCCCCCGCCCCCAAGCCACCCGGAAGCTTTGGCATTCTCGATCCCGTTCAAGGAGATCGAGTTCATGAAGAGTTTTCGGTGGTTTGCCCGTTCGGTGTCGCCCGCCTTTCTGCGCCGGGCAGCGATCCGTCTCGCCGCGTCCACCTTCGTCATGGCGACGCTGAACGCCGTGGCGCATAACGAGATCGACCGGCCGATGGCTCACGGAACTTTCGCAGCCTGCTCCGATGCGAGCGTCGTGCCAGCCGAGAAAGGCGGTCGCCTGTGCCGCCGAACGGTCGGCGGCACGTTGGCAAAAGAGACGCTCGTCGCCTTCGCACGCAGCGCCGGCGCTTCCTGGCTGGAGCCGAGCCCCCTTTCGGAAGGAAGCCCGTTCACCAACGGGCGGTGGCAGCCTTCGATCGAAAAGGCCGCCGCCGTTCGATAGGGCTTACCAGCGGTCCAGTCGTCTTGGCCGGCCGGCGGACAGAACGCGCCGGGCCAGCGCGCCGGCCAGAAGCAGCCCGCCGACCGCCCCGACCTTCAACAGATCGAGATGCCGGCTGGTGATGAATTCGTGCCTCGTGCCGAGCGTGCGCTCCTTCGAATCGCCGTCGATGCTGGCCGGTCCCGGTACGGGCGCATCGAGATTACCCTCGCGCGGCGGCATCGGGCGGCCCTGCTGCTGGCCGATCATGCCGGCGGCCTTGCGGTCGGCGAAGCTCGGGGCAATGGCCTGCGCGAGCGTCATCATCAGAGTCGAGCGGCCGACCCAGACTTCCCGCTGCGGATCGAGAACCGCGGAATAAACCGCTTCGGCGCAGAGCCTGGGATCGAAGAGCGGATCGGGGATCACCTGCTCGTGTCCCGTCCGGTTGCGGGCCCAGCCCGGCTGGGGCGTGTTGACGGCGGGAAGGTAGATGGTGCTGAGCGTCACCGGGCAATTGTCGGCGATGAGTTCCGAGCGCAGAGAATCGGTGAAGCCCCCGACCGCCGCCTTCGCACCGCAATACGCCGCCTGAAGCGGCGCGGAGCGGATGGCAAGACCCGACGAGACTTGGATGATCGCCCCGCGCCGCCGTTCTCGCATATGGCGAAGCGCGGCGAGCGTCCCGTAGACCTGCGACAGGTAAGTGGTCTCAGTGACGCGGAGATATTCCTCCGGGGTGATCTTGTCGGCCTTGGCGACCACGGTCGACATGGCATTGTTGACCCAGGCATCGATGCCGCCGAGTTCAGTGATGACCTTCGCCGCCGCCTCGTTCACCTTGCCCACATCGGCGACATCGGCGGCGATCGCCAGAACCTTGGTTCCGCGACGCTCCAGCATGGCTTTGGCCGCCGCCAGCCGCGCCTCGTCGCGCGCCAGGATTGCGACCTGCCAGCCGCTTCGGGCGAACCGGTCGGCGATCGCAAGCCCGATCCCGGCGCTTCCTCCGGTGACAACCACTGTATTCATGAACGCCCGCGCTTCCCTCGTTGCGGCCAGCCGGCCAACCAAACTTCGGGATGCAACAGCGGCGAGCGGCGAAAGGTTCACGGGACCGTTCGCCGCTGCGGGTCACGGACTGTTCAACCTCGCGAGGCGTTCAGTCGACCGCGATCATCACGTCCGATGCCTTCACCACCGCATAAGCCTCGGCCCCGACCGTCAAGCCGAGTTCGTCCACCGCCGCGTTGGTGATGGAGGAGGTGACGACCGCGCCGCCGGCAAGCTCGATGCGCACGTGAGCGGTGGTCGCGCCCTTGGTGATCTCCAGGATCTTGCCCTTGAGCTGATTGCGCGCGCTGATCTTCATGACGGTCTCCGGTCGGATGTGTCCGGCGCACGGGAAAGCGGCCGGCTCGGCGGCTCATATACGAGTACCATGCCAGCCTGAAGACTAAGCTTGCCCCCTCAGGCTGAGGCTTCGTCCGGCACCGCGCAGACCGTGGAGCGGGTCAGGAAGCGACGCTCGCGGCCGTTGTCGAGCGAGAACATGCCGCCGCGCCCCGGCACCACGTCGAGGATGAGATCGGTATGCTTCCAGACTTCGTATTGCGCGCCGCCGATGTAAACCGGCGTGTCGTCGGAAAGGCGGCCGAGAAGGACGTCGCCGTCGCCGATGCGGAACTCGCCGCGCGGATAGCACATGGGCGAGGACCCGTCGCAGCAGCCGCCCGACTGGTGGAACAGAACCGGGCCGTGGTCGGCCACGATCTCGGCAAGAAACGCCATGGCGTCCGGCGTCGCCGTCACCTTGTTCATGGGAAAACTCCGGTGGAGGCGGGCGGCGCAGAACGGTGAGGTTCCGCGCCGCCCTCCGAGCCAAAGGGTCAGAAGAAGCCGAGGGCTTTGGGCGAATAGCTGACCAGCATGTTCTTGGTCTGCTGGTAGTGGTCGAGCATCATCTTATGGGTTTCGCGCCCGATGCCGCTCTGCTTGTAGCCGCCGAAGGCCGCATGGGCCGGATAGGCATGGTAGCAGTTGGTCCACACGCGGCCCGCCTGGATGGCGCGGCCGAAGCGATAAGCGCGCGTGCCGTTGCGCGTCCAAACGCCCGCGCCGAGGCCGTAGAGCGTATCGTTGGCGATGGCGAGCGCATCCGCATCGTCCTTAAACTTCGCCACGGACACGACCGGGCCGAAGATCTCCTCCTGGAAGACGCGCATCTTGTTGTGGCCGGCAAAGATCGTCGGCTCCACATAGAAGCCGTCCGCGAGTTCCCCTTCCATCTGCGCCCGCTTGCCGCCCGTCAGCACCTCGGCGCCTTCCTGGCGGCCGATGTCGAAATAGGACAGGATCTTCTCCAACTGCTCGTTGGAAGCCTGCGCGCCGATCATGGTCGTCGGGTCGAGTGGATGGCCCTGCTTGATCGCCTTTACGCGCGCCACGGCCTTTTCCATGAAGCGGTCGTAGATCGATTCGTGGACAAGCGCGCGGCTCGGACAGGTGCAGACCTCGCCCTGGTTCAGAGCGAACATGGCAAAGCCTTCCAGCGCCTTGTCGAGGAACTCGTCGTCCTCGTCCATCACGTCGGCGAAGAAGATGTTGGGCGACTTGCCGCCGAGTTCCAGCGTCACCGGGATCAGGTTCTCGGAGGCGTATTGCATGATGAGCCGGCCGGTCGTCGTTTCGCCCGTGAAGGCGATCTTGGCGATGCGCTTGGATTGCGCCAGCGGCTTGCCGGCTTCGAGGCCGAAGCCGTTGACGACGTTGAGGACGCCTTCAGGCAGAATGTCGGCGATGAGTTCGGCGAAGACCATGATGGACAGCGGCGTCTGCTCGGCGGGCTTCAAGACCACGCAGTTGCCGGCCGCGAGCGCCGGTGCGAGCTTCCAGACCGCCATCAGGAGCGGGAAGTTCCAAGGAATGATCTGGCCGACGACGCCGAGCGGCTCGTGGAAGTGGTAGGCGACCGTGTCCTCGTCGATCTGCGAGATCGCGCCTTCCTGGGCGCGCAGAGCCCCGGCGAAATAGCGGAAGTGATCCACCGCGAGCGGCATGTCCGCATGAGTGGTTTCGCGGATCGGCTTGCCGTTGTCGAGCGTCTCCACCATGGCGAGAAGGTCGAGATTCTCTTCCAGGCGGTCGGCGATACGCAGGAGAAGCTTGGAGCGCTCGGCGGGGGCCGTCTTGCCCCATTTCTCGCGCGCCGCGTGGGCGGCGTCGAGCGCAAGTTCGATATCGGCGGCCGAAGAGCGCGCGACATGGCACAGCACCTTCCCGGTCACCGGGCTCGGATTGTCGAAATAGCGTCCATCGGTCGGCGCGACCCATTTGCCGCCGATGAAATTGTCGTAGCGCTCGCGGATCAGGACCTTCTTGGAGACCTGATCGATGGCTTGCTGAAACATGGTTTCCTCCCGCAGTTTCAGATGAATGCTTTCGGTCACGCATTCCCTTCGACCCGACGCGTCGCTCCCGACGACGCTTGAAGCCAAAGGCGGAAGGAAGCGCTGAAAGGCCCCTTCCCGAGGCAGGCAACCTGCTCCCGTTCCGCCCCCTCGTCAACGCCTCGCGAAGGCCCCTTCAGGCCGCCGCGGTGCTATCTACGATCAGCATGGCGCGCCCTTGCGAACAGGCCTCCACGCGCGCCTCGACGCGGTAGACCTCGCGCAGCATGGCCGGCGTGATGACCTCCGACGTCGGACCGCCGGCGACCATGCGGCCATCGGCGATGACGATCGTGTGTTCGCAATAGCGCAGCGCATGGTTGAGATCGTGGAGCGCGATCAGAACCGCCATGCCGGTGCGGCTCGCGCGCCGGCGCATGAAGTCGAGCACCTCGATCTGGCGGTAAAGGTCGAGCGCCGAGGTCGGCTCGTCCATCAGAAGCACTTCGGGCTTTCGAACGAGCGCCTGCGCGATGGAAACGAGCTGGCGCTGGCCGCCCGACAATTCGCCGAGCCCGCGAAAGGACAGGTCCTGGATCTGCAGCGCGGCGAGAAGCTGGTCGATCTCGGCGAGTTCGGCATCAGTGACGCGCCAGCCCGAGCCCTGCTTCGCGGCGAGCAGCACCGATTCGTAGACCGTCAGAACCGCGTTGCCGCCCGTATCCTGCGGCATGTAGCGGATGGCGTCCCGCCCTCCTTCGCTCTCTGTCAGATGGACGGTGCCCGGCCCCGAAACGAGACCGGCGATGCGTTTGAAGAGCGTCGACTTGCCGGCCGCGTTCGGGCCGATCACCGCCGTCAGGGTGCCGCCCGGCAAGATGCCGGTGGCGACATCGGCCAGGATCGTGGTGCGGCCGTAGCGGGCACCGATCCCTTCGAGAGCGATCGCTACCATGCGCGCTTCCTCGTGGTGAAGATGAGGACGAAGAAGAAGGGCACGCCGACAAGCGCCGTGATGACCCCGATCGGCAGGATCGCGCCCGGCAGGATCGTCTTCGACACGACGGAGGTGACCGACAGGAGCAGCGCTCCGCAGAGCACGGAGGCGGGCAGGAAGAAGCGCTGGTCCTCGCCCACCAGCATGCGCGCGATATGCGGACCGACGAGCCCGACGAAGCCGATGGTGCCGACGAAGGCGACGGGAATGGCGGCCAGAAGGCTCACCGTCAGCATGGTGCGCAAGCGAAGGCGGCGCACATTGACGCCGAAGCTTGCGGCCTTGTCCTCACCGAGGCGCAGGGCCGTCAGCGCCCAGGCCTGACGCGCGAAAAGCGGCACGGTGACGAGGAGAACGATCCCCGTGATCCAGACCTTCGGCCAGGTCGCCTTGGTGAGGCTGCCCATGGTCCAGAACACCACCGCCGCCAGCGCCTGCTCGGACGCCAGATATTCCAGAAGCGACAAAAGCGCGTTGAAGGTGAAGACGAGCGCGATGCCGAGAAGCACGATCGTTTCCACGGTGACGCCGCGCATGGTGGACGCGAAATGGATGAACAGCGCCGCCGCCATCGCCATCAGGAAGGCATTGATCGGCACCATGTAGACGATCCCGACCGGCAGGATCGCCGTGCCCGCAACAAGCGCCAAGGCCGCGCCGAAGGCGGCCGCCGCTGAGATGCCGAGCGTGAAGGGGCTGGCCAGCGGATTGGCGAGGATCGTCTGCATCTGCGCGCCCGCCACCGACAGGCTCGCGCCCACCGTCACCGCCATCAGGGCGATCGGCATGCGGATGTCCCAGACCACGACGCGAAGCTGGTCGCTGACGGATGCCGCGCCGAACAAGGCGTCGAGGATCTGGCTGATCGTGTAGTTCGCGGGTCCGAGCGCCATGTCGACGCAAACGCTGGCGAAAAGCGCGACGAGCAGCGCCGATAAAAGCGCGACGCGCCGAAGGGCGAGGACGCGATAGCGCCCCCGCCCTTGCCCGGTGCCGGCGTGCATCACGCCTGCGCTCATTTCGTGTCCGTCAGGGAAACGAAGTAGCCCGGCTTGTAGTCGAGCGGCAGGAAGCGCGCGTGCAGTTCCTTGAAGGTCGCTTCCGCATCGAGATCCTTGAAGAGGTCAGGATGCAGCCACTTGGCGATCTCCTGGATCGCGACGAACTGGTAGGGATTGTTGTAGAACTGGTGCCAGATCGCGTGGA
Organism: Aureimonas psammosilenae; assembly: GCF_009176975.1. Lineage (GTDB taxonomy): Bacteria > Pseudomonadota > Alphaproteobacteria > Rhizobiales > Rhizobiaceae > Plantimonas > Plantimonas psammosilenae. Next base: position 195,339 of record NZ_WEZG01000005.1, on the reverse strand, counting down.
ACTCGCCGTTCTTTACGGCCTTCGTGCCGGTGAAGGCGGCGCGCTTCGTCAACGCTTCGAGTTTCAGGCGCGCTTCGGCTTCGTCCGCGCCGTAGCCGACGCCGACCCAGTTGCCGCCCGGCACATAGGCGCCCCAGTTGCCGCCGGTGACGATCACCTGATCGGGGTCGGAAGCGATGATCTGCTCGGGGTTCACGTTGCCGAAGGTGCCGGGGATCATGTCCTTGGCCATGTTCCGCCCGCCGGCGATCTCCACCATCTTGCCGAAATTCTCATCCCCGAAGGACATGCAGCAATCGTCGGAATAGCCGCCGGCGCGCTCAACGAAGACGAGCGGCGCGGCGGGCTTCTTGTCGGCCAGGACATCCGTCACCGCCTTGATGCTTTTGGCGCGGAAGTCGATGAAGTCCTCGGCGACCTTTTCCTTGTCGAAAAGCTTGCCCATGAGGCGCATGGAGGGCTCGGTATTGACCATCGGCTTTTCGCGGAAGTCGACGTAAACGAGCGGGATGCCGACCTTGGCCAGCGTGTCGATATAACCGGCCTCCTCAGTGGCGGTCTTGGCGTCGACATTCATGAGGATGACGTCGGGCTTCAGCGACACGGCCTGTTCGACATCGAACGTGCCGTCCTTCATGCCGCCGAAGGTCGGCAGCTTGGCGATCTCGGGATATTTGGCGAGATACGCGGCGTAGCTTTCCGGATCGGCCTTGGGAAGGTCGTCGCGCCAGCCGACGATATGCTCGAAGGGCGTGTCGCGCTCCAAGGCGGCGACGAAGTAGATCTGACGGCCTTCGCCGAGGATCACGCGCTTCACCGGCGCCGCGACCTTCACCTCGCGGCCCGTGACGTCGGTCACGGTGACGGTTTCGGCCAAGGCGGCTCCCGCCGTCAGCGACAAAGTGGCGATGGCAGCCAAGGCTGCGCGGCGGACGATCCGCATGTCGAGAACCCCTCGTGAAAGACGATGCGTTCTATGAATAGTTGATTTATGTAGTCAACTTATATGTTTTAGAAGAGTTCGAGTCTGGAATGACTGCCATGGACGGAACGGAACCCCGCCCCAACTACGGATTGCGCGAAGAGATCGAAGCCTTCTGGTCGGAGCGCGCACCGGGCTTCGACGAGTTTCCGGGCCACGAGATTTTCGACGAGGACGAGCGAAAGGCCTGGCACCGCCTCCTGTCGCGTCATCTGGGTCCCGCCGGGAAGCGCTCGGTTCTGGATCTGGCGAGCGGCACCGGCGTCATCTCGCATCTCCTCGACGATCTCGGCTTCCAGGTGACGGGTCTCGACTGGTCGGAAGCCATGCTGCGCCTCGCCAAAGCCAAGGCGGCATCGCGCGGTCGGCGCATCGCCTTCCGGCTCGGCGATGCGGAGCGCATTTTGGAAGATGATGCGAGCTTCGACATTCTCGTGACGCGCCATCTCGTGTGGACGCTGGTCGATCCAGCCGCGTGCTTTTCCGAATGGCTGCGCGTTCTCAAGCCCGGCGGCACGCTTCTCGTGGTGGACGGCGACTTCGTCCGGCAGACGCTCGGCCAGCGGCTCCTGCAACGGGTGGACGCGCTCGCCCGGCGCAGTCGGCTCGTCGGCCGGCAAGCGCCTGCCCTGTCGCCCGACATGGCGGAACGGCACCGAAGCATCCTGTCCCGCGTGCATTTCAGGAACGGCGCGCGTGCCGGCGATGTCGCCGCGCTTCTAGGCCACGCCGGATTTCGCGACATCGTCGTGGATCACCGGCTCGGGGAAATCCATCGCGCGCAAGGCCGCCACATGCCGCTCACCAAGCGCCTCAGCCGCCGGATCGAGCACCGCTATGCCATCAAGGCGGTGAAGCCGACAGCATAGCTCGGTCAAGTCTCGGCCGGTCGGCTCGCAAACGCGCCGACCGGCCGAGCAGTCTTCAGATGTCGAGGTTGGCGACCTGCAAGGCGTTGTCTTGGATGAACTCGCGGCGCGGCTCCACTTCGTCGCCCATCAGGCGCGCGAAGAGTTCGTCGGCGTCGGTCGCATCCTGCACGCGCACCTGGAGCAGCGAGCGCACTTCGGGGTCGAGCGTCGTTTCCCAGAGCTGCTCGGGGTCCATCTCGCCGAGGCCCTTGTAGCGCTGCAGCGACAGGCCCTTGCGCCCCGCCTCGAACACGGCGGCCAGGAGGTCCATCGGACCGGTGATGCGGATTTCCTCCTGGCGGCGGCGAAGCAGCGGAATCCCGGCATAGACGTCGCCGAGGCGCGCGGCCAGGCGGTTGAGCGCCAGGGCGTCGCCCGACTGGATGAGGCCGACATCGAGGTTCTGCACCTCCGTCACGCCGCGCACCTCGCGGGTGAAGCGATAGCCGCCCTCTTCCACGATCTCGCCGCTCCACGGGCCGTCGCCTTCTTCGGCAAGGGCGTCGAGGCGCGTGGCGATTGTCTGCACGAGTTCGGCGGCGCGCGCGGCGTCTTCGGCCACCGCCGGGCTCAACGCCCCCACCACGGCCGCCTGCTCGACGAGCCGCTTGTCGTAACGCGAATGGAGGCCCGAAACGACCGTGCGCAGGTTCACCGCGTCGTCCACCACCGAGCGCAGATCGCGGCCCGTGCGGACCTCGCCGGACTGGAGGGTCAGCGTCACCTCGTCGAGGCCACCCTCGATCAGGTAGTCGTCGAGCGCCTTCTCGTTTTTCAGATATTGCGACTGCTTGCCTCGCGTCACCTTATACAAGGGCGGCTGGGCGATGTAGACATAGCCGCGCTCGATCAGCTCCGGCATCTGCCGGAAGAAGAAGGTGAGAAGCAGCGTGCGGATATGGGCGCCGTCGACATCGGCGTCCGTCATGATGATGATCTTGTGGTAGCGCAGCTTGTCGGCGTCGAACCCGTAGGTCGAGCCCTCGAACGTGCCGATGCCCGTGCCGAGCGCCGTGATCAGGGTGCCGATCTGGTCCGACGAGATCATCCGGTCGAAGCGCACGCGCTCGACGTTCAGGATCTTGCCGCGCAGCGGCAGGATCGCCTGGTTCTGGCGGGAACGCGCGCCCTTGGCCGAGCCGCCGGCCGAATCGCCTTCCACGAGGAATATCTCGGACTTCGCCGGGTCCTTTTCCTGGCAGTCGGCGAGCTTGCCCGGCAGGGTCGAGACGCTCATCACGTCCTTGCGCACGGTTTCGCGCGCCTTGCGCGCCGCTTCTCGTGCGGCGGCCGCCTGCACCATCTTGCCGACCACGGTGCGCGCGTCCGACGGATGCTCCTCGAACCAGGTCGCGAGCGCCTCGTTCATGGCCCCCTCGACCACGGGCCGCACCTCGGAAGACACAAGCTTGCCCTTGGTTTGGGAGGAGAATTTCGGGTCCGGCACCTTGACCGACAGAACGCAGGTCAGCCCTTCGCGGCAATCGTCGCCGGTCGGCTGAACCTTTTCCTTCTTGAGCTGGCCGGACGTCTCGGCATAGCCGATCACCTGCCGCGTCAGCGCGCCGCGAAGGCCCGCCAGATGCGTGCCGCCGTCGCGCTGCGGGATGTTGTTGGTGAAGCACAGGACGTTGTCCTGGTAGCTGTCGTTCCACCAGAGCGCGGCTTCCACCGTGATGCCTTCGCGCTCGGCCGTGATGTAGATGGGCTCGGCGATCAGCGATTTCCGGGCCCGGTCGAGATAGCGCACGAAGGCTTCGAGACCGCCCTCGTAGAACAGCTCCACCTTCTTCTCGTCTGCGGGGCGTCGGTCGGTGAGAATGATGCGCACACCCGAGTTCAGGAAGGCGAGTTCGCGCAGCCGGTGCTCCAAGATCGGAAACTCGAACTCCGTCCTGGTGAAGGTGTCGGACGAGGGCATGAAGGTGATGGCCGTGCCGGTCTCGTCGCCCGCATCGCCCGTTTCAACCAAAGGCGCATCCGGCACGCCGTGGGTGAAGCTCATCTCGTGGATGCGGCCCTTGCGGCGGATCTTCATCTTGAGCCACACGGACAGGGCGTTCACCACGGACACGCCGACGCCGTGGAGGCCGCCCGAGACCTTGTAGGAATTCTGGTCGAACTTGCCGCCCGCATGGAGCTGGGTCATGATGACCTCGGCCGCCGACACGCCCTCGCCGGTATGGATGTCGGTCGGGATGCCGCGCCCGTTGTCGGTCACGGTGCAGGAGCCGTCGGCGTTCAGCGTCACAGTCACGCGCGTCGCATGGCCAGCCAGGGCCTCGTCGATGGCGTTGTCCACCACCTCGTAGACCATGTGATGGAGGCCGGACCCGTCGTCCGTGTCGCCGATATACATGCCGGGCCGCTTGCGAACCGCGTCGAGCCCCTTCAGAACCTTGATCGAATCGGCGCCGTATTCGGCACTCGCGCCGAGGTTCGGTTGTTCTGCAGTTGACATGAAATTCCCTGGATGGTCGGGCCTGGAAGGCGGCGTCCGACTGCGGCCCGCGACAATGTGAATATAGGCTCTCGAGCCCCGGAATCCAAGCGTCGCGCATGGAGCGGGCTTGTTTCGGCAAGCCACCTTCCCATTTGCGAGCGGTCGTCCGCGTCGCACCCCGGAACCCTTGCCGATCGCCGGCGGTTGGGCGGCATCGACCGACCTCGGAAATCTCCATGACCCGTTTCGCCCTGATCGCCGCCGTTCTCGTTATCGGCGGCTGCACGACCCCTTATCCCGACGCCGTGGATACCTTCTATACGCGCGGCGCGTCGCTCGACGCCAACCGCGCGCCGCGCGGCTCGAAGGCCTTCTGCGAGCGCTATGCGCAGCAGTCGCAGGACAATTTCTACGAATCCAACAGCGACCCCGAAGACGGCTTCGGCCGTAACGGCTTCGTCTATAACCAGGCGCGAACCGCCGGAAACAGCGCCTACGAGCGCTGCCTCCGGGGCCGCACGAACTGACGGGCGGCCCGCCCGCCCGTCATCGGCACGCGTTCAAAGGCTGAGATAGCGCGAGGGATCGTTGTCGACGGGCACGAGCCGCTGGATCGATTTCGGCTCCCCCGCATCGCCGTAGCGTTTGACGAAGGCGTCGCGAATCATCTCCGGCATGGTGTGCTGGGCCTGTCCGACGCGGGCGGGCGCGACGCGGGTGCGCACCACGATCACCTGCGCATCGCCGGTGAGTTGTTCGAGCGAGGCTTCGGCCTGCGCAACCCCCGGCGCTTCTTCCGGCGGGCGCAGCGTTTCCACGAGAAGCGCGCGGGCCTCCGTGAAGGCGACGTCGCGCGGCAGGCTCACCGACCAGGCGACGAGGCGCGAGGTGGAGCGCGAATGGTTGCGCAACCAGACGTTCCAAAGACCGGAATTGGGCACGAACACGAAGACGCCGTCGAAGGTTTCGAGATGGCAGACGAACAGGCCGATCTCGCGCACCGTGCCGGCGAAGTTCTGCGCTTCCACATAATCGCCGATGCGGAACGGCCGCAGCCAGAGCAGCATGATGCCGGCCGCGATATTGGTGAGCGTGCCCTGCAAGGCCAGACCGATCGCCAGACCCGCCGCGCCGAGAACGGCAAGGAGCGAGGTCATCTGCACCCCGACCTGCCCAAGCGCCACGAGAAGCGCCAGGATGATCACCACATAGCGCACGATGGATGCGAGCGGGCCGACCACGGTCGGGTCGACATGGGTCGTGGAGCGGAACGCGCCGGCCACGAGCCGCCCCAGCCAGCCGGCGATCACGAAGCCGGCGATCAGGATCAGGACGGCGACGAGGAGGTTGGGAAGAAAGGCCGCGACCTGCGCGGCGAGCGTGCGGAAGAACTGATTCGAAGCCTGGATGGTTTCCGTCGGCATGAATGCCCCTTGCTGATTGTCCTATGAGCCGGCGGCTCCCCCACCCCAAGCAGCGCACTCACCGTCTCGCGAGGTGAACAAAGGACATCGGCGGCAAATGAAAAGGGGAACTGCGAGGCTTTCGCCGCTCCCCTTTCCTCGTCGTTCAAATTTCGTCCACGTCAGATCGACGGCGTTCCCTTCGGCGGCTCCTTCGGTTCCTCCGGGTCCACCAGTCCTTCGAAAAGCGCGGTGGAAAGATAGCGCTCGGCAAAAGAAGGAATGATCACGACGAGGTTCTTGCCGGCATTCTCCTCGCGCCGGCCGACCTCGATGGCGGCGGCAAGGGCTGCGCCCGACGAAATGCCGACGGGCACGCCTTCGAGGCGCGCGACGAGCCGTGCGAGATCGAAAGCGGTGTCGTTGGAAACCTTCACCACCTCGTCATAGATCGCGCGGTCGAGGATCGCCGGTGCGAAGCCCGCGCCGATGCCCTGGATCTTGTGGGGGCCCGGCGCGCCGCCCGACAGGACCGGCGAGGCTTCGGGCTCGACGGCCACGATCCGCAGCGCCGGGTTGCGGCTTTTCAGCACCTGCCCCGCGCCCGTGATGGTGCCGCCCGTGCCGATGCCCGACACGAAGATGTCGACCTGACCGTTCGTGTCGTTCCAGATCTCCTCGGCCGTGGTGACGCGGTGAATCTCGGGATTGGCCGGGTTCTCGAACTGCTGCGGGATCACGGCGTTCGGAATGTCGCGCAAAAGCTCCTCGGCCTTGGCGATCGCGCCCTTCATGCCCTTGGCGCCTTCGGTGAGAACGAGCTCGGCGCCGAGCAGGCGCAGCATCTTGCGGCGCTCCACCGACATGGTCTCGGGCATGGTCAAAATGAGCTGATAGCCCTTGGCGGCGGCTGCGAAGGCGAGGCCGATGCCGGTATTGCCCGATGTCGGCTCGATCAAGGTCGACTTGCCGGGGGTGATCTTGCCGGCCGCTTCCAGCGCCTCGATCATGGCGACGCCGATGCGGTCCTTGACGCTGGAACTCGGGTTGAAGAATTCGAGCTTGGCGAGGATCTTCGCCTTGACCCCCTTTTCCGCCGCCAGCTTGTCGAGCCGCACGAGGGGCGTATCGCCGATCGTGTCCACGATGGAATCGTAGATGCGACCGCGGCCGTGGGTCCTGGCCGGCGCCCTGCCGGTCTCGTCATGGGTCGGACTGTCCATCGAAAGCCTCCTTGGCTGGCCGGCCGGTGCGCCGGCGGGCTCGTCACTCCCGAACAAGGTAGGACGCCCGCCCTCTTCTGCCGAGAACGGAAATGTTGCCGCGCACCGTCTCCTTGGAAAGACCTACCGCGCCGGTAGCTTAAAGGGGAGGAGCATTCCGGTGGGCGCTCTTCACGCTTTGGTAACCAAGAAAGGAGGAAATAGAGCCTATCCGTTGCCGAACGTCCGGAACAAAAGCGCCGTGGAACCTTCCAGCCGAATCCTTCGCTTCATGGGCGAGCTTGCCGGGCTCACGGCCTTCGTGATGGCGCTGACCCTGATCGGCGCATGGCATCATTTCGACGGCTTCACGACGGCCGGCGGCAGCGAAGCGACGAGCTTCGCACTGATCGTCCTGGCCTTGTCCTCGATCCCGGTCCAGGCTTATCTGGCCCTGCGCATCCTGCCGCTGATCCGCCGCAACGCGCGGTTGAAGCGTCTGGCGACGGAAGACAGCGTCACCGGCCTCCTGAACCAGATGACGTTCCGCACGAGCTTCAACATCGAGGCGTCGCGTCTTGGCCGACCGGGGGACGACCGGGCCGCGACCTTCATGATCGTCAGCATCGACCATTTCAAGCGCATCCACGACTCGCTCGGCCACGGCACGGGCGACCGGGCGCTGCGCCTCGTGGCGACCATGCTGAAGAACGCGGTCGGGCCGGACGACCTTGTCGGGCGCATCGGCGCCGAGGAGTTCGGCATTCTCCTGCGCGAAGCCGATTTCGGCGTGGCGCGCGCCCTTTGCGACACGCTGCGCGCCAATGCCGAGGCCTTGGTGGTCGGCCCCAAGAACGCCGCCCGCAATCTTTCGATCTCGATCGGCGGCGTGTCCTTCGCCACGCCCCTCCCCTTCGAGACCCTGTTCGCGGCCTCCGACGTCAACCTCTTCCGCGCCAAGCAGACCGGGCGCGACCGCAGCGTTCTCACCAACGCCGTGCGCGTGATCCGCAAGGCCGGCGACAATCGTGGCGCGACACGCATGCTGGCAGGTGGCGCCAACAACAACGGCATCGACGGCCGCATCCTGGCGCGGGCCGTGGTGCCGAGCGTTCAAACGCCGGTGGAGCCGAAGCCGCCCGTGCCGCGCGCCGTGAGGCCGAGTTCGGCGGCTTCCGTGAAGCTCGCGAGCTGAACCGGCGCCAAGACGATCTGCGCGATCCGGTCGCCGTGCCGGATCGCGAAAGGCTCGTTCCCGAGATTGACCAGAATCGCCATCACCTCGCCGCGATAATCGCTGTCCACCGTGCCCGGCGTGTTGAGAACCGTGACGCCGTGTTTCAAGGCGAGCCCTGAGCGCGGCCGCACTTGGATCTCGAAACCTTCCGGCACCTCGAAGGCAAAGCCCGAGGGCACCGCCGCGCGGCTTCCGGGCTCGATCACCATGGGCTCGGCGAGCGCGGCGCGCAGATCGGCGCCGGCCGCCCCTCCCGTGGCATAGGACGGCAAGGGCAGGTCGCCCGCATGGGGCAGGCGCTTCAGGCGGACCACGGGTTTCACGTGGCGCTCTCCGCAAGCCGGTCCGCGATGAGGTCCGTCAGCCGCCGCCCCACGTCCTCCTTCGACATCAACGGCCATGTCTCGATGCCATCGCGGGTGACGAGGTGAACGGAGTTTTCCGTGCCGCCCATGACGCTGCCGCCTTCCTCGTTCGTCGCGACATCGTTGGCGATGATGATGTCGGCCCCCTTGCGGTCGAGCTTCGATAAGGCATTGGCGAGAAGGTCGTGTGTTTCGGCCGCAAAGCCCACGACCAGGCGCGGGCGCTTCTCGTGATGGCCGACCGTTGCCAGGATGTCCGGGTTCTCGGCAAATTGCAGCGCCAGGGGCGGAACGCCCGGCGCCTTCTTCAGCTTCTGCGCCGCCGTATCGGCGGGGCGCCAGTCGGCGACGGCCGCCACGAACACCGCCGCGTCGGCCGGCAGCGCGGCTTCGACGCCGGCCAGCATTTCCAGCGCCGTTTCCACCTTCACCAGCGAAACGCCGGCCGGGGTCGGGATCGAAACGGGACCGGACACCAGCGTCACTTCGGCGCCCGCGGCGGCGAGCGCTCCGGCGATGGCGTGTCCCTGCCGCCCGGACGAACGGTTGGCGATGAAGCGCACCGGGTCGATCGGCTCGTGCGTCGGCCCGGAGGTCACGACGACGCGCCGGCCCGACAAACGCCGGCCGCCGGCGAAGAGTTCTTCCAAGGCATCGGCGATCTCGGTCGGCTCGGCCATGCGCCCGAGACCCGATTCGCCGCGCTCGGCCATTTCGCCGCTTTTCGGCCCGACGAAGCGCACGCCATCGGCCAGGAGGCGCTCGGCATTGCGGTGCGTGGCGGGATGCGCCCACATCGCCGGGTTCATGGCGGGAGCGATCAGGATCGGCGCTCGCGCGGCCAGAAGCACCGCGCCGGCGAGATCGTCCGCCAGACCGCTCGCCATCTTCGCCATGCGATCGGCGGTGGCGGGCGCCAGCAGGATCGCGTCGGCTTCCCGCGCGAGGCGGATATGACCCACATCCTGTTCGTCCTCGCGGGCGAAGAGTTCGGTGAAGACGTGCCCGCCGGCCAAGGCCCCGACGGCGAGCGGCGTCACGAATTCCTGCGCGCCCTTCGTCATCACCGGCACGACATGGGCGCCGCGCTCCTTCAAGCGGCGGATGAGATCCAGCGCCTTGTAGGCCGCGATGCCGCCCCCGACGATGAGGACGATGCGTTTGGAATCGAGGCTCATGCCGAACCGCCCTGCCATGGATCGATGATGTCGAGATCGGCGCCGTCGAAGTCGCGGATGTTGCGCGTGGCGAGCGTCGCGCGGTGCCGCAGCGCGATGCCGGCGATCAGCGAATCGGCCACCGCGACGGGCCGTCCCGCCTTCTGACGCTGGGCCCGGAAGGTCGCCGCCAACGAGGCGCTTTGGATGTCGAGTGGAAGAACGCGCTGGGGCCCCAAGGATTCCACGAACTCCTCGATCAGATCGCGGAGGTCCGAGCGCCGCCGGGATGGCGGCATCAGCGACAATCCGAACTGCCATTCGAAATAGGACAGGGTCGTGACGGCGAGATCGTCTTTCGACTGTCGGGCGACCCAACGTTCGACGCGCTCGTCGGCATTCTGCCGAACGAGTTCCGAAACGACATTCGTATCGAGAACGATCATTCGCCGAAATCGACCGGTCTGTCTTTCCATTCGGTCCGATCGAAGATCGGAATATCGCCCCCGCCGCCATGCTTGGCTTTCAGCCGCTGAATGAACTCAAGCGCGCTTTCCCTGGACGATCCTTCGACCGACACCTCGTTCACCACCTGATCGGCGAGCGCCCGGCGTGCCTCCTCCTCGATGGAGCGCCCGGTGCGGATCGAGCGGGCGCGCAGCCAGCGCTCCGTCTGGGGATCGATGTCCGGGATGGTCAGGGTCGTCACGGCAAGGCTCCTCGGCTGGCGCGAAGATAAAGGCGGCACGCGGCCGCCGCAATCAATAGCCGGCCAGAAGCGCCCCTGCGATGACGATCAGGGCCAGAGCCGTCAGCCATTGCGCGATATGGGCCGAGATGATGCCGAGCTTGGTTTCCTTCACGAGTTCCACCAGCGTGTCGTCGTTGAGGCGGATACCGTTCTCGATGAGTTCGGGCAGTTCCTTGGACAGGATCTCCAGTCCGACGGCGGCGTCCGGCAAGCGATGGGCGAGCCGAAGCAGTGCTTCGATCCCGGCCCTGGCGTCGCGCAGCTTGGCGGCAGGCCCGAGTTCTCCGAGGATGTAGGCGGAAACGACGGGCTCGGCCGCCACCCACATATTGAACTTCGGGTCCAGTGAGCGCGCGACGCCTTCCACCACCACCATGGTCTTCTGGAGAAGCACGAGTTCGGGGCGCGTCCTCATGTCGAAGAGTTCCGTCACCTCGAACAGGAGGGTCAGGAGATGGCCCATGGAGATGGTTTCGGCCGGCTGGCCATGGATCGGCTCGCCGATCGCGCGGAGCGCCTGCGCGAAGGACAGAACGTCCTGCCCGCGCGGCACGTAGCCCGCCTCGAAATGTACCTCCGCTACGCGCCGATAATCGCGCCGGATGAAGCCGTAGAGGATTTCGGCGAGGAACCGCCTGGAATCCGCACTCAAGCGGCCGACGATGCCGAGATCGACGGCGACGATCGTGCCGTCCGGGGCCACGAAGAGATTGCCCGGATGCATGTCGGCGTGGAAGAAGCCGTCGCGCATGGAATGGCGCAGGAAGCTCTGCACCACGGCGACGCCGAGCGCCGGCAGGTCGTGCCCCGCCGCGGCCAGCGCCGGCACGTTGTTCATCTTGATCCCGTCCACCCATTCCATGGTCAGGACGTCGCGGCCGGTGCGCTCCCAGTCGACGGACGGCACGCGAAAGCCTTTGTCCTCGGCGATGTTCTCGCCCATTTCCGACAAGGCGGCGGCTTCGAGGCGCAGGTCCATCTCGATGCGGGTGGACTGCGCCAGCGTTTCCACGACCGCGACGGGCCGCAGACGCCGGGTGGCCGGAACGAAGCGCTCCAACTGCCGGGCCATGAAGGCGAAGGTGTCGAGCTCGCGGCGGAAGGCGACGCGCACGCCCGGCCGCACCACCTTCACCGCGACGTCGCGGATGCCTTCGGGGGTGGCGACGGTGGCGCGGTGCACCTGCGCGATGGAAGCGGCCCCCACCACCTCGCCGAGTTCGACGTAAAGGTCCTCGATGCGCCGGCCGAGCGTCAACTCGATCTCCTCGATGCCCTTGTCACGGGCGAAGGGCGGCACGCGGTCCTGAAGGCCGGTGAGCTGGTTGGCGATGCGCGTGCCGACGATATCGGGCCGCGTGGCGAGGAACTGGCCGAGCTTTACATAAGAGGGGCCAAGCCGGTTCAGCGCGCGCGACAGATTCGCCGAGCCCGCGCGATCGTCGGAGGAAGGCTTGGCGAGGAACCCCGCGAACCGCCATGCCAGCATGGGGCCCGGCGCCAACCCGTCGGCGGGCAGCGAGGAGATGACGCCCTCCCGCGCCAGAACGAAGAGGGCTCTGATCAGTGCCAGGGTGCCGCGAACCGGATTGGGCAATGTTCTAGATCTTCCAGCCCGAATGGATCGCGGCGATGCCGCCGGAAAGATTGCGGTGCTGGACGCGCTCGAACCCGGCGCGCCGGATGGTGGCCGCGAAGTTCGCCTGGTTGGGAAAGCGGCGGATGGATTCCACGAGATATTGGTAGGAATCGCGGTCCTTGGCGACGGCCTCGCCAATCGCGGGGATCGCCTTGAAGCTCCAGAGATCGTAGATCTTGTCGAGAACCGGCATGTCGACCTCGGAAAATTCCAGGCACAGGAAGCGCCCGCCGGGTTTCAGGACGCGATAGGCCTCGGCCAGCGCCAGATCGATGCGCGGCACGTTGCGGATGCCAAACGCGATCGTATAGGCGTCGAACGTGTCGTCCGGCAGCGTCAGACTTTCCGCATTGCCTTCCACGAAGGAAAGGTTGGCGGCCAGCCCACGCTTCTCGGCGCGCTCGGCGCCGACGCCCAGCATGGACGCGTTGATGTCGAGAACGGTGCCCGTCGCCCGACGGCCGGACGCTTCCAGAATGCGGAAGGCGACGTCGCCCGTGCCGCCCGCGACATCCACGAAACGCCAGCCGGGCCGGCGCGAAGGGGCGAGCCAAGCCACCATCGCCGCCTTCCAGGCACGATGAAGACCGGCCGACATCAGGTCGTTCATCAGGTCGTAGCGCTCGGCCACGCGGTGAAACACGTCGTTGACCCGCGCCTGCTTTTCTTCCACGCCGGACACCGTCGAGAAGCCGTAGCTCGTCGTCATGCCTTCCGCACCGGTGGTTCGGCTTGCCGACATCGCGCCCACTCCTGTTTCCCTGTTCATTGGCCCGGCACTACCTGAAGAACGGCGCGCATGCCATCTTCGTCGTGCGCTGCATCAATTCTCAGCCAAGGACGTAAACGCCGATGCCCGAATTGCCAGAGGTCGAGACGGTGCGTCGCGGCCTCCAGCCCTTCATGGAAGGCGCCACCATGCGCGAGGTGGTGCTGACGCGCACCAAGCTGCGCTTCGCTCTGCCGGAAGATTTCGCCGCGCAACTGACGGGGCGCCGGGTGGAATCGCTGTCGCGGCGGGCGAAGTATCTCGTCGCCCATCTCGCCCCAGAGGAGAATTGCGAGGCGCTGGTTCTGGCGATGCATCTCGGCATGTCCGGCTCCTTTCGCATCGAGACGCCGTCCTCGTCCATCGTGCCGGGCGTCTTCGCCCATCCACGTTCGGAAGTGCGCAAGCACGATCATGTCGTGTTTCGCCTCGACGCGCCGCAATGGGGCGAGGTCGATATCGTCTTCAACGATCCGCGCCGCTTCGGCTTCATGACCCTGATGGCGGCGAGCGAGATCGGCGAGCATCCGCATTTCAAGGGCCTCGGCATCGAGCCGACCGGCAACGCGTTGGACGGAACGGTGCTCGCCCGGCTTTTCGCCGGCAAGGCCGCGCCCTTGAAGGCCGTGCTTCTCGACCAGCGACTCGTGGCGGGGCTCGGCAACATCTATGTCTGCGAGGCGCTTTGGCGCTCGCGCCTATCCCCGCGCCGGGCGGCCGGGACGCTGGTGAAGGCGGACGGGACACCGACGCAACGCCTCGACGACCTCGCTCTCCACGTGCGCGAAACGATCCGCGACGCGATCGAGGCGGGCGGCTCGTCTTTGAGGGATTATCGGCAGGCCGACGGCACGATGGGCCTTTTCCAGCATTCCTTCGCCGTCTACGGGCGCGAAGGCGAGCCTTGTCAGCGGCAGACATGCGCGGGCGTCGTCCAGCGCATCACCCAATCGGGGCGCTCCACCTTCTTTTGCCCGGTCTGCCAGCGCTGAATTGCAAGGATCGGATTGACGCCGCAGGGGGCTCATGCCTATAACGCGCCCACCTTCGGCGGTGCCTCCGGCGCCGTCCTTGTTGTTGCGCCAGCCTCCAAGGTTTCTCGGCGCTGGACCACGTGACGAGAGAGACATCCCATGGCCAATACGCCGTCGGCCAAGAAGGCCACGCGCAAGATCGCGCGGCGCACCGAGATCAACCGCGACCGCCGTTCGCGCGTCCGCACCTTCCTGCGCAAGGTCGAGGAAGCCATCGCTTCCGGCGACAAGGAAGCCGCGCAGACCGCTTTCCGCGCTGCAGAGCCCGAATTGGCCCGTGCCGTGACGAAGGGCGTGTTCCACAAGAACACCGCTTCCCGCAAGATTTCCCGCCTGTCCGGCCGCGTGAAGGCCATCGGCGCCGCGGCCGCCGCCTCCTAAGGCGCGAAACGGAAGTCCTAAAGTTTCGTTGAAGGCTCGGCATCGCCGGGCCTTTTTCGATTCCAGCCCGCTGCAAGCTTGTTGAGATTATATTAATCCGAGCAGCGAGGCGGGGCGCAGAGCGAAAGTTCTTCGCGTCAAGCGCGACAGAATCGCCCTCGAATCCGCTATCGCAGAAAAAATGCAGCTTTTGCAATGGCTTGCGCGAGGTCGGATAAATCCGCCGCAAAGCCGGCTAAGCGATTTTTTGCGGAACGCTGAGTCAAGCGGACGCACCCCCGACCCTTGAAAAATAATTTTGCCGCAATTGGCAGAGCGGCACGCGTATGGATTCAGCTAACTGAATCATATCCTTGCGTTTTCCGCCGCCGTTTACCCGTATGACGAGTCTGCGACAGTTGCGATGCGCGCTCCGCGATTCACTCTTTCGACCGGTTGCGGCCTCGTCATCCCTCCCATAGCGTTTTCCCCAGAACAAGCCTGTGGGAAACGGCCGAGGGGCATGTGTGGCCTGGAAGACTCGAAAGGACATTCCGTCTGCGACCCATTCGCCTCGCAGCCGGAAACCTTGACGAAATTGGTTAAACGTTAAGCCTTCCAGCCTACCCGTCACCATCCTGTCTTAGTCCGTTGCCCCCGCAGCGCAGTGCCGTTCCGGCCGCGTCGAAGGATCTGTCATGAGTGGAAACTACGAAGACGACGTCACGGTCACGGATTGCTGGTCGGCGCTGTCGAGCGATCCCGACGCCTTTCTGATCGACGTGCGCACTTCGGCCGAATGGAACTTCGTTGGCGTGCCGACGACGCCCGGCGATTCCCATCCCGTTCTTCTGGCGGAATGGCAGAGCTATCCCTCGATGGCGGTCGACCCGTCCTTCGTGGAGGATGTCACCCAGCACATCCTGCGCAGCGGCGGCACGAAGGAGTCGCGCTTGTTCTTCCTTTGCCGCTCGGGCGCCCGTTCGATGGCGAGCGCCGGCGCATTGACGGGAGCCGGCTTTCTTCATTGCTTCAACGTCCTTGGCGGCTTCGAGGGGCCGGTGGACCCCGACGGCCATCGCGGCACGGTGGCCGGCTGGAAGGCCGAAGGCCTGCCGTGGAGCCAACGATGAGCCTTCTCGCTCACGCCAAAGCGCCGGCCGCCTTTCGGACCGGTTCGATCGACACGCATGGGACGCATTTGGGAATGAAAGATCACTCGGAAGGCGCAGGCACTGGACGCTCGACGGCCGAAATCCACGAGCGGGTCAATGCGCGCTTGAAGGCGCAGCTCGGCCAGGACGCCTTCGCGAGCTGGTTCCAGCGCATGCTGATCGACGAGATCGGCAAGGGCACGGTGCGCGTTTCCGTTCCCACCGCCTTTCTGAAGACCTGGATTCGCTCGCATTACAGCCAGATCCTCGATGCGATCTTCGCGGAAGAAGTGCCCGGCACGCTGCGCGTGGAAGTGGCGGTGAGGAGCGCGGTGCGAAGCGCCTCCGCCCGGATGCCCGCTCCAGCCCCGCAGGCGTCCGGCTTCGGCAGCGCCGCGCCCGCCGCCCCGCGCCCCGTTGGCGAGATGACACCCGCCGAAGCGCCGCGCCCGGTGCGTGAAGCGCCGGTACGGGAAGTGCAGGCGGCCACCGCCCCCGAATTCGGCTCGCCGCTCGATCCGCGCTATCTCTTCTCGAACTTCGTGGAAGGCGCGGCCAACCGCGTGGCGCTCGCCGCCGGCATGGCCATCGCCGAGAACGGGCCGCAGGCGGTGCGCTTCAACCCGCTCTTCATCCATGCGAGCGTCGGCCTCGGCAAGACCCACCTTCTCCAGGCCATCGCCAATGCCTGCGTGGCGCGTCCCGACCGGCCGCGCGTCGTGTACCTGACGGCCGAATATTTCATGTGGCGCTTCGCCACCGCGATCCGCGACAACCAGGCCCTGTCCTTCAAGGAAAACCTGCGCGGCATCGACATCCTCATCATCGACGACATGCAGTTCCTTCAGGGCAAGTCGATCCAGCAGGAGTTCTGTCACCTCCTCAACGCCCTGATCGATTCGGCCAAGCAGGTCGTGGTCGCGGCCGACCGTCCGGCCTTCGAGCTGGAATCGCTCGACAGCCGCGTGCGCTCGCGCCTTGCCGGCGGCGTCGGCATCGAGATGGCGGTGCCCGACTTCGAGATGCGCAAGGGCATTCTGGAAGCGCGCATCGGCCAGATGAAGACCGAGGACCCGAGCTTCCGCATCGAGGAGCGGGCGGTGGAAACCATCGCCCGCCGCGTCATCGGCTCGGGGAGAGACGTGGAAGGCGCGTTCAACCAGATCGCCTTCCGCCATTCGGTCGGCCAGCCCTTGTCCGCCGAGCATCTGGACGACCTCCTGAACTCGCTCACCCGGACGGGCGGCGAGAAGCGGGTGCGCGTCGAGGACATCCTGAAATTCGTGTCGCGGCACTACAACGTGTCGAAGACCGACATCCTGTCGGCGCGCCGCACCCGCTCCATCGTGCGCCCGCGCCAGATCGCGATGTATCTGGCGAAAACCATGACGCCGCGCTCCCTGCCCGAGATCGGGCGCCGCTTCGGCGGGCGCGACCATACGACGGTGCTTCATGCGGTGCGCAAGATCGAGGCCGAGCGCCTCGCCGACGAGAAGCTCGGCGAGGAACTGGACCTCATCCGCCGCATGATCGAGGAATAAGGCGGGGGACACCGCTTCCATGGCCGACGTGATCGCTTTCGGGCTCTTCGCCGCCATCGCGATCGCGTTCATCGGCTTCGCCATCCGCCGGGACGGCCGCCGGGGAGATGCCGGAGGCGGAGGCGGCGATGACGGTTGCGACGGCGATGGGGGCGGCGACGGCGGCGATTGAGAATCCCCGAGACCGCCGGCCCGAAGCGACTTATCCCGACGCCCATATGCCGAAGGATTAAGGTTGAGACGGAAGGGTCGGGGATGCCCGCCCCTTTTCCTTTGAAATGCCGGGCGGACCCGCTAGAACACAAGACCCTGCCGGCCTTCCACGCCGGACGCTTCCCAAACGGGTCCTGTCGTCATGCGTATCCTGATCGAACGATCGAACCTTCTGAAAACGCTTGCCCACGTTCACCGCGTGGTGGAACGGCGCAACACCATTCCGATCCTGTCCAACGTCCTGCTGCGGACGGACGAGGGTGTTCTGCGTTTGAAGGCGACCGATCTCGACCTCGAAATCACCGAATCCGTGCCGGCCGAAGCCGAGCAGCCCGGCGGCACGACGGTTCCCGCCCATCTTCTCTACGACATCGTCCGAAAGCTGCCCGAAGGCTCCGAGGTGCGCCTGTCGACGGGTTCCGACAACGCGCAGATGACCGTTTCCGCCGGCCGCGTCAATTTCCGCCTCCAGTGTCTGCCGGAAGCCGACTTCCCCGACATCACGGCCGGCACCTTCTCTCATTCCTTCCAGATGCCGGCAGCCGATCTTCTGCGCCTCATCGAGCGCACGCAGTTCGCGATCTCCACGGAAGAAACGCGCTATTACCTGAACGGCATCTTCCTTCACACGCTGGAATCGGTGGGCGAGCTTCGCCTTCGCGCGGTTGCGACCGACGGGCACCGCCTCGCGCGCGCCGAGATCGCCGCCCCGAACGGCTCGGAAGGTATGCCGGGCATCATCATTCCGCGAAAGACCGTGGGCGAGCTTCAAAAGCTTCTCGGCGACGCGGAAGACACGATCTCGGTGGAACTCTCTGACTCCAAGATCCGCTTCACCATCGGGCCGGTGGTGCTGACCTCCAAGCTCATCGACGGCACCTTCCCGGATTACCAGCGCGTCATTCCGCAGAACAACGACAAGGCGCTGACGCTCGACCGGCAGAGCTTCTCGGCCGCCGTGGATCGCGTGTCGACCATCTCGTCCGAGCGCGGCCGCGCCGTGAAGCTGGCGCTTGGAAGCGGCCAGCTCACCCTCACCGTCAACTCGCCGGATGCCGGCACCGCGACGGAGGAACTCGCGGTCGGCTACGATTCGGACGATCTCGAGATCGGCTTCAACGCGCGCTATCTCCTCGACATCGCGGGCCAGCTCGCGGGCGAGGAAACGGTCTTCATGCTGGCCGATCCCGGCTCGCCCACCCTGATCCGCGACCAGAGCGACGAAGGCACGCTCTATGTCCTGATGCCGATGCGGGTCTGATACGATCGATTCCAGTCATCCCGAAGGGCGGACCGGCCTGACGCGGCTCGGCCTCGTCGACTTCCGCAACTATTCCACCCTCGACGTGACGCTCGACCGCCGCTTCGTGGTGCTGGCCGGCGACAACGGCGCGGGCAAGACCAACTTCATGGAGGCGGTCTCGCTTCTGACCCCCGGCCGGGGCCTTCGCCGCGTCAACTACGGCGAGATGGCGCGGGCCGGCGGCAGCGGCGGCTTTGCCGTGCGCGCCTGGGGAGAAGGCGCGCTCGGTGAAGTGCGCCTCGCGACGCTGGTGCGCCCGGAAAACGGCGAAGGCGCACAGCGCAGCGTGCGCGTGGACGAAACGCAGGCGAGAAGCGCCGACGAGCTTCTGGATCACCTGCGCATCCTTTGGCTGACGCCCGCCATGGACGGCCTCTTCACGGGACCCGCCGGCGACCGTCGCCGGTTTCTCGACCGCATGGTGCTGGCCATCGACCCGGCGCATGGCCGGCGCGCGGCCGATTACGAGCGCGCCATGCGCCAGCGCAACCGTCTTCTGTCCGAGCCGCGTCCCGACGAGGTCTGGCTGGACGGCATCGAAACGCAGATGGCCGAGCTTGGCGTCGCGACCGTTCTGGCGCGCGCCGAACTCGTCGGGCTTCTCGCCGCGATGATCGCCGAGATGCCGGACGACGGCCCCTTCCCCAAAGCCGACCTGACGCTCGAAGGAGGCTATGGCACGGCCTTCGCGGCAACCGCGGCGAGCGACATGGAGGACGAGGCGCGTCTCACCCTTCGCCGCGCCCGCGCCCTCGACGCGCGCGCCGGCCGCACGCTGGAAGGTCCGCACCGCGCCGATCTCGCCGTGTTCCACCGCGCCAAGGCGATGCCCGCCGCCTTGTCTTCCACCGGCGAGCAGAAGGCGCTTCTGATCGGTCTCGTTCTTGCTCATGCGCGACTGGTGCGCGCGGTCGGGGGCGTCGCGCCGATCCTGCTTCTGGACGAGATCGCGGCCCATCTCGATCCCGGTCGGCGCGCGGCTTTGTTCGATATCGTGGAAGGCCTCGACGTCCAGTCCTTCATGACCGGCACGGACGCTGCCTTGTTCGACGCGCTCGGCAGCCGGGCGCAGCATCTGACCGTTTCCAACGGAAGGGTCGAGGGATGACGCTGTCTGGAGACGAGATCGAGCGCTATGCCCGCCATATCGTGCTGCCGGAGATCGGCGGCGCGGGCCAGCAGAAGCTGAAAAGCGCGAGGGTTCTCGTGATCGGCGCGGGCGGCCTCGGCTCGCCCATTATCCTTTATCTCGCCGCCGCCGGAATCGGCACGATCGGCGTCGCCGACGACGACGCGGTTTCCCTCTCCAACCTTCAACGGCAGGTGCTTCACGGGACAGCGGATCTCGGTCGCCCGAAGGTCGACAGCGCGCACGATGCCGCCCTGCGAATCAACCCGCATGTTTCCCTTGTTCCCCACCAGATGCGGCTGACCGAAACGAACGCGGCGCAGATCATCGAGACCTACGATCTCGTTCTCGACGGCTCGGACAATTTCGCGACGCGCTTCCTTCTGGCCGATACCTGCGCGGCCTTGCGGAAGCCGCTCGTGACGGCGGCGGTGAACCGCTTTTCCGGCTCCCTCACGACGCTCCTGCCCTTCCGAAACGACAACCCGTCTTATCGCGACCTTTTCCCCGCCCCGCCCCCCGAAGGACTCGTTCCTTCCTGCGCGGAGGCCGGCATTCTCGGCGTCGTCACCGGCGTTCTCGGCACGCTTGCGGCCACCGAAGCGATCAAGCTCATCACCGGCATCGGTCGCCCGCTCGTCGGGCGTCTTCTCATGATCGACGCGCTGGACATGCGCTTCGAAACGATCAACTACCGGCGCAAACGCCGCGCCATCCCGAAGGACTGAACGCATGCTCCACCTGATCGCCACGATCCGCATCAAGCCCGGCACGGTGAACGAGGTCGCGAAGGCCGCGATCCCGTGCATCGAAGCGACGCGCAAGGAACAGGGCTGCATCCGCTACGACATGCTGGTGGACGTGATGGACGAGACCAACGTGACATTCGTGGAAGAATGGGAAAGCCGCGCGCTTCTCGACGCCCATGTGCGCTCGGCGCATGTGAAGGCGTGGCACGAGGCCGGCAAACCCTTCATCGTCTCGGAGCATATCGCCGTCATCACGCCTGCGAAGATCGAAGGGCTCTGAGGCGAATGCCGCGCATCGTCTTCGTGCCGGCCTTCGCCTGCGACGAGGCGCTCTACGCGCCGTTGGCGGCAGCCCTCGGGCCCGACTTTCCCAGCCGGACCGTGGTGCCCGCCAAACGGACGATGCGCGAATGCGCCGAGGACGTGTTGGAACAAGCCGGCGACGGGAGCTTCATCGTCTGCGGCACGAGCTTCGGCGGCCATGTGGCCCGCGAACTCGCGTTTCTGGCGCCGGACAAGGTCGCCGGCCTCGTTGTGATGGGCGCGGGTGCCGCCGCCCCGGCGGACCCGGCTCCGACGGACAAGAGACGCGCCGCCATCGAGGCCGGCCGTCAGGCCGAAATGCTGGCCGACATGGCCGAGAGCATCGTCTTCGAACCGGAAGGCCGTGGGCGGGACGCCGCCGAGACCTTCCGCGCGATAGTCGCACGCGCGACCCCGGAACTCCTTCTGGCGCAGAACGAGGCGCTCGCCACGCGGCCTGGACGGGAAAGCGGGCTTTCCACGATCCGCATGCCTTCGCTGATGCTCTGGGGCGAACACGACCGCTTCTCGCCGCCCAGTGCCGGCATCGCGATGGCGCAAGCCATGCCCGATGCCGAGTTCGTTCTTCTGCCCGATTGCGGGCATCTGCCGAGCCTCGAGAAGACGGATGCAGTCGCGGCCACGATCCGCCGGCGTTTCGGCGCCTGATGCGCCTTCTCGCCCGCATCATCGGCGCGGCGTTCGGGCTCTTTCTGTTCAGCCAGTCGGCGGAGTTCACGCAGCAATATCTGCAAAGGCTCGGCGGCGCGGCCGACGCACTGCGCGACGTGGTTCGACGCTTCGACGAGGGCGCGAGCGCCGAAGCGCTGACCCGTGAGGAGGCCGTGACGCGTCTGAAATCCTCGCCCGACCGTCTGGTTTCGCGCCAGGGCAGCGACGCCGAGGCGACGATCCTTGCTTTCACCGTCACGGAACGGCGCTATCGCGGGCTTCTGGACACCGCCCCGCTGTTGCGGCCGTTCGAAGCGCTCGGTGATTTCGATACGGAGATCGCGGCCAGCGCGCTCAGCGATTTCCGCCCTGCCCTTCCGGTCACGCCGGACGGTCTGGCGCTGACCGGGCTCGGATTTCTTCTCGGCTGGGGCGCAGGCGGCGGGGTCGCCGGAGCGGTTCGGCGTCTCGCCCGTCGCCGGAAAGTCCGTAGCCTTACTTGACGACTTCGGCTGCAGCCGCCGGCCCGTCCACGATCACCGCCCGCTGTTCCTGCACCTTCAACTCGTCCAAGGCCGGCATGGACATGATGTTGTAGCCGGAATCGACATAGTGGATCTCGCCGGTCACGCCGTTGGCGAGGTCCGAGAGAAGGTAGAGCACCGCGCCGCCGACCTCGTCGATGGTCACGTTGCGGCGCAGCGGCGCGTTCTTGCGCTGGTAGTTGAACATCAACCGCGCATCCGACACGCCGGCCCCCGCCAGCGTCCGCACCGGCCCTGCCGACACGGCGTTGACGCGGATGTTGCGCGGCCCGTAATCGGCCGCCAGATAGCGCACGGAGGCTTCCAGCGCGGCTTTCGCGACGCCCATGACGTTGTAGTTCGGCATGACGCGCGTCGAGCCGCCATAGGTCAGCGTCAGGACGGAGCCGCCCGTGGTCATCAGTTCGGCGGCGCGGCGCGTGATCTCGGTGAAGGAGAAGCAGGAGATCAGCATGGTGCGCGAGAAGTTCTCGCGCGACGTATCGGCGTAAAGGCCCTTCAGTTCGTTCTTATCGGAAAATGCGAGCGCGTGGACGACGAAGTCGAGCCCACCCCACTCTTCCTTGATTCGGGCGAAGACGGCATCCACGGACGCGATGTCCTCCACGTCGCAGTCGAGAAGGAGGTTGGCGTCGATTTCGGCGGCGAGCGGGCGAACGCGCTTGCCGAAAGCATCGCCCTGATAGGTCAGCGCGACCTGCGCGCCGTGGGCGTGGAGCGCCTTGGCCGCGCCCCAGGCGATCGAGTTGTGGTTCGCGACGCCCATCACGAGACCGCGCTTGCCCTTCAAAAGATCGCCCATGCCTACCCCTGCTTTTTCTTGTTCGGGCAATCGCCGCGCCTTTGAAATCTTAAGATCAGTTCGCGAAACGACGGAAGACCAGCGTCGCGTTGGTGCCACCGAATCCGAAGGAATTCGACAAAGCGAGGTCGATCTTGGCATTGTCGATGCGCTGGCGCACGATCGGAACGCCGTCGAATTCCGGA
The DNA here is from genome assembly GCF_009176975.1 of Aureimonas psammosilenae. Taxonomy (GTDB): domain Bacteria; phylum Pseudomonadota; class Alphaproteobacteria; order Rhizobiales; family Rhizobiaceae; genus Plantimonas; species Plantimonas psammosilenae. Next base: position 172,490 of record NZ_WEZG01000005.1, on the reverse strand, counting down.
TCGAGCTCGGAGATATGCGCGCTTTCGCCGATGAAGCCGGCCTGCATCATCAGAAGCGAATAGATCGATTCCTGAACGCCCGCCGCGCCGAGCGAATGGCCGGTCAGCGACTTGGTGGACTGGATATGCGGCATGCGATCGCCGAAGACCTCGCGGATCGCGCCGATCTCCTTGGAGTCGCCGACCGGCGTCGAGGTGCCGTGCGTGTTGATGTAATCGACGTCGCCCTCGACCCCCTGAAGGGCCTGACGCATGCAGCGCGCCGCGCCCTCGCCCGACGGAGCGACCATGTCGTAGCCGTCCGAAGTCGCGCCATAGCCGACAACCTCGGCATAGATTTTCGCGCCGCGCGCCTTCGCCCGCTCCAGTTCCTCCAGAACGAGAACGCCGGCGCCCCCGGCGATCACGAAGCCGTCGCGGTTCTTGTCATAGGCCCGCGACGCGACATCCGGTGTTTCGTTGAAGTCCGAGGACATGGCGCCCATGGCGTCGAAGAGGTTCGACATGGTCCAGTCGAGATCTTCGTGACCGCCGGCGAACATCACGTCCTGCTTGCCCCACTGGATCATCTCCACCGCGTTGCCGATGCAGTGTGCGGAGGTCGAGCAGGCCGACGAGATCGAATAGTTGACGCCGTGGATCTTGAACCACGTGGCGAGCGTCGCCGAGGCCGTGGAGGACATGGCTTTCGGCACCGCGAACGGGCCGATGCGCTTCGGCGAGGTGTTCTTGCGGGTGATGTCGGCGGCTTCCACCAGCACCTTGGTGGAGGGACCGCCCGATCCCATGATGATGCCGGTGCGCTCGTTGCCCGAGATGTCTTTTTCTTCCAGGCCCGAATCGGCGATGGCCTGCTTCATCGCGACATGGTTCCACGCGCCGCCCTGGCTGAGGAACCGCATGGCGCGCCGGTCCACCAGCTCGCTCGGATCGAGCGACGGCTTGCCCCACACACGGCATTTGAAGCCGTGCTCTGCGAAATCAGGAGAGAAGGTGATGCCGGATTTCGCTTCGCGCAGCGAAGCCAAAACCTCAGCGGCGTCGTTGCCGATCGACGACACGATGCCCATTCCGGTCACGACGACACGCTTCATCAGTTCCATTCTCCGAAATTCGGGGCCGAAGGCTTTAAGTTCGCGGGCGGATGCGGCCTCAGCCGCCGCTCGCCTCGTCCTGATCCACGAACAAGCCGACCCTCAGATCGCTTGCCCTATAGATGACCTCGCCATCGGCCTTCATCCAGCCCTCGGCGATGCCGAGCTTCAGCTTGGAGCGCATCACGCGCCGGAACTCCACACCGTATTCCACGAGCTTGACCTTAGGCGTCACCTGACCGGTGAACTTCACCTCGCCGACGCCGAGGGCGCGCCCGCGCCCCGGCTCGCCGAGCCAGCCGAGATAGAAGCCCGTCATCTGCCACAAGGCGTCGAGGCCGAGACAGCCCGGCATCACCGGATCGCCCTCGAAATGGCAGCCGAAGAACCAGAGATCGGGGCGGACGTCGAATTCCGCCTTGATCGAGCCCTTGCCGAACTGGCCACCATCGGTGGTCACTTCCGTGATGCGGTCGAACATCAGCATCGGCGGCAGCGGTAGCTGCGCGTTGCCCGGCCCGAACAGCCGTCCATGCCCGCAGGAGATGAGGTCGTCGTAGTCGAAGCTGTTCTTTTCGAGTGCCATCGTCATCCGGTCCCGATCCGGCCGGGGCCGGTGTCGCGCGAGCCTCTAGCAGAGAACTCCAAGAAGGTGAACGCATGTTAGGAAACGTGTACGGGTCGAAACGAAGGTTTCTTGCGAAGGATGCCCCCGATCGATGCCGAAACTTCCCCTCCTCCTCGTTTTCCATGCCCTTCTTACACCTTTGCCGGCCGTTGCCGCCGATGGCTGGGCGTTTCGAACGGAAGGGGGCGCGAAGGCCGGCTACGTCGCCGATGGCGGCTGGGCGGGTCTCTGGTTCGCCTGCACGCCGGAAGGGCGACGGCTTTTCGTATCGGCCGGGAAAACGCCTCGGCAAACGGGAATCGAGCGAACCGTGATTCTCGACGTCGACGGCACCGCTTTTCTTCAGAGAATGCGCACCGACAGCGGTTCGTCCACGTTGTCCCGCCCGCTGACGGCAGCGGAAGCCGGCGCCCTCGGGGCAGCGCTCGCCAAGGGCAAGCGGGCCGAGATCGCCATGCCCGCCGGGCGCTTCGTCCTGCCGCTGAACGGCTCGGGCAAGGCGATGGCCGCCTTCGCGGCGGCATGCGGATAAGAAAGGAATGGGGTTATCGGCGGGACAAGCCGTCACCATATCTTGCGTGGAATGGCTTTTTCCCGATAGAAGTCAACCGAATGACACGAAGTGCGGAAAGACGGTGACGATGGACGTTCGAGGTCGGAAGCAGGGTTTCTGCGTGTTCGAGCGGTTGCGCGCCGCCGGGCTTCGTCCGACGCGCCAACGTGTCGCCCTTTGTAACCTGATCTTTTCCAAGGGCGACCGGCATCTTTCGGCCGAAGAACTCTACGAGGAAGCGCACAAGGCCGGTGAGTCGGTGTCGCTCGCCACCGTCTACAACACGCTGCACCAGTTCACCGATTCCGGCATCGTGCGGCCGCTGACCGGCGAAGGCCAGCGCACCTATTTCGACACCAACACCTCCGATCATCATCACTTCTTCATCGAGGAAGACAACCAGATGATCGACATCCCGGACGGCACGATGCGGCTCGACAGCCTGCCGGAAGCGCCGGAAGGCATGGAGATCGTCAATATCGACATCGTCGTGCGCCTGCGCCGCAAGCCGGGTGCGCCGAAGCTTTCCAGCTGAGGCTCAATCGACCTCAAGCGCCGGAGCACGAAGTCGGCGCGCGTTTCCACATCCGTTTTCGGCAGAATCAGCGTCTCGTAACCGAGCGCCGGGTAAAGCGCGGCCAGCCGCTCGTATTCGGCGACCGCCTCGCCCAACCCATGCCTGCGCGCGTCGTCCGCGATATGGATTTCCGGCCAGGGCGGCGTGAGAAAGACGCGGTCGTCGTAGCGGTTCGTTCGGCTGAGGCATTCCGGCAGCGCCTCGCCGGCATGATGCAGGAGCGCCGCCGCCGCATCGATCAAGCCGCGATCGAAGAACACCAGACCGGACGACGGCGCGGCTGCAAAATCATCGAGCGCCAGCGCGAAGGCGCGGCGGGCGAAAGCGCCCATGTCGATCCAGGGCAGCGCCGTGCCGCTTCTCGCCTGCTCCTGCGCCACGACCCGCCGTCCCGGCTCTTCCACGACGGCATGGCCCCGGCGGCGCAACGCTTCCAGAAGCGTCGACTTGCCGCCGCCCGAGCATCCGGAGATCACGACGCGGCGCACTGAGCGCCCGCGACCCATATGGTCATCTCTCCCCATCTCAGCAGTAACCGCCCTCTTCAAAAACGAGGGAAACGAGTTCTCCCTGCCGACCGACGCAATAAGACGCCGTCAGAACGTTCGCGCATCCTTCGAACCGTCGAAGCGAGAGGCTTTTCCTTTCGCATCCATCTCGCAAGCCTTCGTTCGTCGGCAGCCAAAGCCCGTCGGCAGCCTTTCCTACGAACCAGACTTCGAATTGCGACGCATTCGATCCGATCGGAAACGAATGAGCCGCCTCGGCCTTCAATTGCCTTGTTTCCGCCAGGAAGCGGAAAGGCGGGAGCAAAAGGCATCCTGCCGCAATCGAGCAAGCCAATATCGCAGGAACCGGGAAGAGTATCCGGAATAAGCGATTCATGATCCGCGCGACGTTTCCAGGAACTAGAACTTCTCGTCCGGATAAACGCCCCAGATGTCGTTCTGGTGGACATAGCCCTTGCGGCCCGAAATCTCCACTTGGCACCAGGAAAAGGCGCATTCCCTGACCTTCGACACGACGCCGGGCTCCATCTTGGCGACGAGCGAGGAGTCTTCGGCCGCGCTGCGACGCACGTCGATGGTGGTGGCCTTGCCCGTCAGCCAGGGGGCGGCGATGCCGGTGCGAGTGCCGCTCAGCAGCGAATGGTAGACCCAGCCCTCCGTTCCTTCCGAATCGCGGATGCGACGCCAAAGCTCGAATTCCTGCACGATCTCCACCGGCAGGCCCGGCTTCATGTAGAGCCAGGACACGGCGTAGTCCTTGCCCGGACCGACCCGAAGGTTCACGCGCGCCGACTTCAGCGACACGAAACGCGGCAGCGGCAGCTTGGAATGCGCGCCGGCTTCTGCAGCGCTTTCCGCCGTTTCCTCTTCCGGCGCGGCGCCGGCTTCCTCGCCCGTGGCGGCGAACCCACTATGGGTGGACAGGCCGGTTGCGGCCATCGCCACGAGAACGAGAGCGAGAAGACTGCGAAGGAAGGGGCGCGGGGCGGACATGGCGGGTTTCGATCTCCACGGATGACCGAATCCCGAGCGCCTCCCGATCTGGGCGCGGCATGGCTTCAGGAGTCGGACGAGCCGTCGAAGCGTGGCGGCGGATTTGTCCACCCTCGCCCTTCGGCACGCAGACTATCGCCGAACGGGGTTAACGAGCGGTTTCGAGGAGGGTCGCCGATCTTGCCCCCATCCAGGCTTTTCGCGCTATCTTGCCGCCAACCGAAATAAAACGAGGTTGCCGTGAGCATCGGATTGATCGCGCTTCTGGACGACATCGCGGCACTTGCGAAAGTCTCGGCGGCATCGCTGGACGATGTCGCGGCGCAAGCCGCCAAGGCGGGGGCCAAGGCCGCGGGTGTCGTGATCGACGACGCGGCGGTCACGCCCCGCTATGTCGTCGGCTTCTCGCCCGATCGCGAACTTCCCATCGTCTGGCGCATCGCGCGCGGCTCGCTGATCAACAAGCTCGTATTCCTGCTTCCCGGCGGCCTCCTGCTCGGCGCCTTCGCGCCCTGGGCGATCACGCCCCTTCTGATGCTCGGCGGGCTTTATCTCGCCTATGAGGGCGCCGAGAAAATCTACGAGATGGTGGTGCCCCACGAGGCGCACGCCCACGAAGCCAAGATCGGCACCCTCGTCCCGAACGCCAAGACGCTGGAGGACGAGCGGGTGGCGAGCGCCATCAAGACCGACTTCATCCTGTCGGCCGAGATCATGGCGATCACCCTCGCCGGCCTGTCGGAAGGCACGATCCTGATGCAGGCCGCCGTGATGGCGGTGGTCGCGATCGGCATCACGGTCGCGGTCTACGGCGCGGTGGCGCTGATCGTGAAGGCGGACGATGCGGGCGTCGCTCTCGCCCGGCGCGGCACCGGCGCGCTGGCAAGCCTCGGACGCGGTCTGGTGCGGGGAATGCCGGGGTTCCTCAAGGGTCTGGCGATCCTCGGCACGGCGGCGATGGTGTGGGTCGGCGGCGGCATCATCGTCCACAGCCTCGCGGGCTACGGGCTGGCCGGTCCCGAGCATCTGATCCACGACATCGCGGTGGCGGCGGGCCATGCCCTCCCCTTCGCGGGCGGTGAGGTGGAATGGCTGGTGACGGCGCTCGGCTCCGGCATTGTCGGCCTCGCCGCCGGCTTCGCCCTGATCCCGATCGTCGGCAAGGTGCTGGCCCCGCTCTGGAAGGCGCTGACCGGCCTCCGCTCGGTTCAGGAAAAGGCGGGCTGAAAGTTCGAGCCCTCCTGTTCCGGCAACGAAAAAGGCCCGGCGATTTGCACCACCGGGCCTTTCGTCATTCAAGTGACGGGAAGCGCCATGATCAGGCGGCGTCTTCCTCGCCGGCGGGCTTCTTCAGCTCTTCGCCGGTTTCCTGGTCGACCACGCGCATCGACAGGCGCACCTTGCCGCGCTCGTCGAAGCCCATGAGCTTCACCCAGACCTTCTGGCCTTCCTTGACGACGTCGGTCGTCTTGGCGACGCGGCCGGCGCCGAGCTGGGAGATGTGGACGAGACCGTCGCGCGAACCGAAGAAGTTGACGAAGGCGCCGAACTCGACGGTCTTCACCACGGTGCCCTCGTAGATCGCGCCGACTTCCGGCTCGGCCACGATGGAATGAATCCACTTCTTGGCCGCCTCGATCTCCTTGCCGGAGGCCGATGCGATCTTGATCGTGCCGTCATCCTCGATGTTGATCTTGGCACCGGTCTTTTCCACGATCTCGCGGATGACCTTGCCGCCCGAACCGATCACGTCGCGGATCTTATCAACCGGGATGTTCATCACCTCGATGCGCGGCGCGAACTCGCCGAGCTGGCCGCGCGATTCCGACAGAGCCTTCGACATCTCGCCGAGGATGTGGATACGCCCGCCCTTGGCCTGATCCAGCGCGATGCGCATGATCTCCTCGGTGATGCCCTGGATCTTGATGTCCATCTGCAGCGAGGTGATGCCGTTCTCGGTGCCCGCGACCTTGAAATCCATGTCGCCGAGATGATCCTCGTCGCCGAGAATGTCGCTGAGAACCGCGAAGCGCTCGTCTTCCTTGATGAGGCCCATCGCGATGCCCGCCACCGGACGCGTCAGCGGAACGCCCGCATCCATCAGGGCCAGCGAGGTGCCGCAAACGGTCGCCATGGAGGACGAGCCGTTCGACTCGGTGACTTCCGAAACGGCGCGCAGCGTGTAGGGGAAGGCTTCCTTGGCCGGCAGCATCGGGTGGATGGCGCGCCAGGCGAGCTTGCCGTGGCCGATCTCGCGGCGGCCGGGCGAACCCATGCGGCCGGTTTCGCCGACCGAATAGGGCGGGAAGTTGTAGTGAAGGAGGAAGGTCTCCTTGTAGGTGCCGGTCAACGAATCGACGAACTGCTCGTCTTCGCCGGTGCCGAGCGTCGCGACGACGAGCGCCTGCGTTTCGCCGCGCGTGAAGAGCGCCGAACCGTGGGTGCGCGGCAGCACGCCGACTTCCGAGACGATCGGGCGGACGGTCGACAGGTCACGGCCGTCGATGCGCAACTGCGTGTCGAGGATGTTCCAGCGCACGATCTTGGCCTGGAGCTCCTTGAACACCGTGCCGACCTGCTCCTTGGTGTAGGTCGTGGTCTCGGCGCCTTCGGGAAGGAAGTGGCCGGTGACCTTGGCCTTCACCGCGTCCACGGCGGCGTAGCGGGCCTGCTTGTCGGTGTTCTTGTAGGCTTCGCGCAGCTCGTTCTCCACGAGTTGCAGCATTTCGCCTTCCAGCGCCGAATGATCGGGGGCCGTGAAGTCGCGCGGCTCCTTGGCGGCGGTCTCGGCGAGCTTGATGATCGCGTCGATCACCGGCTGGAAGCCCTTGTGGCCGAAGGTCACCGCGCCGAGCATGACCGACTCGTCGAGTTCCTGCGCTTCCGATTCGACCATCATCACGGCTTCGCCCGTACCGGCGACGACGAGGTCGAGCTTCGACTCCGGCATCTCATCGACATGCGGATTGAGCTTGTACTCGCCGTTGATGTAGCCGACGCGCGCCGCGCCGATCGGGCCCATGAAGGGCACGCCGGACAGGGTCAGGGCGGCGGAAGCCGCGACCATGGCGAGGACGTCCGGATCGTTCTCCAGATCGTGCTGGAGGACGGTGACGACGACCTGCGTGTCGTTCTTGTAGCCCGCGGCGAAGAGCGGACGGATCGGACGGTCGATCAGGCGGGAAACCAGGGTTTCCTTCTCGGACGGGCGTCCTTCGCGCTTGAAGTAGCCGCCGGGGATCTTGCCGGCCGCAAACGCCTTTTCCTGGTAGTTGACGGTCAGCGGAAAGAAGTCGAAGCCGACCTTCGGCTTCTTTTCCGACACGACGGTCGCCAGAACCGCGCTTTCGCCATAGGTGGCGAGCACGGCGCCGTCGGCCTGACGCGCGATCTTGCCGGTTTCCAGGGTGAGGCGGCGGCCGCCCCAATCGATTTCAACCTTATGGGTCTTGAACATATCTTGCCTTCCATTGCGGCCCCGGCTCGATAACAAGAGCCCGGCGACCGCCGGTCGCATTTTTCGGTTTGGAAGCGCCCATGGGCAAGACAGCGGGAGGCTCGGGTGAGCCTCCGGCAATCCTGCCCCATGACCGTTCCGGTTCGGGTTCGCCGGCGCGGCCGAGCCGGCGCCGGGTGGTCGGGAGCGGGTCGGCTCCATAAGGGATCGGCGGGCTCGTTGCCGGCCCGCCGATCCGAAACTCAGGTCTTAGCGGCGCAGGCCCAGGCGACCGATCAGGGTGTTGTAACGCCCTTCGTCGCGGCTCTTCAGGTAGTCGAGGAGCCGGCGGCGGGTCGAGACCATCTTCAGGAGGCCGCGACGCGAATGGTTGTCCTTCTTGTGGCCCTTGAAGTGCTCGGTCAGGTTCGAGATGCGCTCGGACAGGAGCGCGACCTGCACTTCCGGAGAACCGGAATCGCCGTCCTTGGTGGCGTAGTCCTTGATGAGCTCGGCCTTGCGCTCAGCAGTGATCGACATCGGAAATCCCTTTCTTGGATGGGAGTGTTCGGTCGCCCAAGGCCGGGATGTCGTCCAGCGAGGGCCGTGAAAAGCGCAAGAAAGGCGGATGACGCAGTCCGACGCTGACGCCGATATAGTCGATATAGGATGCAAGCGCCAGTACAGTTCGCCAAGCGGCGCTCCAGCCTTTCGGCGCGGGCTACGCGTACGTTCGATGGTTACTTCCTGAAAGGAATGGTCATCGCAAACCTTCGAGGCGACGATATATCGGTCCGATGGGCGCTCGACGTCCAAGCATCTAATAAAACGTCGGCCTTCTAAACGGATCCTCCTTTGGTCAGAGTTCCCAACGTATCGCGGACCGACGCTTCGGCGCTAACGCCATTGACGTTCGACGTTCGTCTAACCCGTGTCCAGATGGCGCGCGGCATCCTCCTAGCAGCAGATCTAGATCCCGAGCGTATGCAGCGATCCGTTTCGCCAATCGCCATCGGGACGGCAATTTTCCTAATTGCTCTCGGCTCCTTTTCCATCTGGCACACCGATGCTCGTGCGAGCCCCATCGCCGCGTCGGCGGTTCTGCCCGTCATCGCTCTGGCCGCATTTCTGGCGTTACTCCTTTGGATCGGCATCGCCGGCTTGGCGCGGTCGCACGTGCGGATGAACTCCGGTTTGCTGGCGAAACGTGGTGTGCCGGACGTCCTCTCCATCAACTATGAATTCATGCCGACCGGCATTCTGGCTCGGATCGGCCAACGCCAGCTTTTCCAGCCATCGCGCAGTTTTTCCCGTCTTGCCGAAACCGCCGAACTCGTGGTTCTCGTCAGTCATGCGGCGCGCGAGCCGGTAATCCTGCCGAAGGATCAGTTGAGCGAGGACCAGATCGCCAGTGCCAAACGCTGGGCGGATGTCGCCCTATCACAAGCGTCGTCGTCGACATCCCGGCCGAGCGAATCTGCGGCGTCCGAAGAGGACACCTCGCGGCCGGGTGTGTCGCAGCTACGATATATCCTGAAGGAGGAGGATCACCTCCAGGAAATCCTGCACAGCTTCCAGCGTTTCTATACGCCAGGGACCTGGGTTCTTCGCGTGATCCTCCCTTGGCTCTTGCTCTGTCTGGCGATCCAGATGGTTCCGATGGTGATCTGGGCCATCGACCTGCGCAGGCCGCCTTTGAGCATCGCCATGGCGGATTTCGTCGACGGGTTTCCTTGGGGCGGATGGATTTGGGCGGCAGTGGCGGCAGTCGGCGCGATTGGGTTCTACGCGACCCGCTCGCCGTCGCTCCGCTCCTATGCGCAGGGAATGAAAGAGACGGTCTATGCGTCCGATTCGGATTACGACGAGGTCGTCGTCGAACTCGATGCGGACGGAGCGTTGTTCCGACAGGCCGACTATCGGGACCTGATACCGCGTTCCGAAATCGCGGCGATCGAGGAGCGCCCAGACCATCTCGTCATCGTGACGCGCTCAGGGGCGCATTACGCCCTCCCGAAACGGGCGTTCGTGGAAGATACGGAAGAAGTCGTCCGTCGATTATCCCCTTCGCCAACCGCATAGCGATCGACATCCGCCGAGATTGGCGAGCGCCGATAACCATAGCCTTGGACCCAAACGGCGCGCCCTTAAAGCTCCAACACCCCGTCGATCATGATCGAGACCGCGCCGCCGATCAGGACGTCCCCGCCCCTCGGGGTGACGCGGACGCGGCCGAGGCGGCCGATGGCGGTGCCCTGCGCGACCGTCACGGCGTCCGGCAACCGCCCTTCCGCCAGCATCCAGCGGGCGAGAGCGGCGTTCAGCGAGCCGGTGATCGGGTCCTCGTTCATGCCGCTGGAAGGCGCCAGCATCCGTACCTCGTAGGCGCATTCTCCGCCCGGCGCATGCGCTCCGATGAGGCCGACCGGGCGGTGCTCCGGCCAGCGCACCTTCGTGGCATCCACCGCCAGCACGTCTTGCGCGCTGGCGAGTTCCAGAACCTGCCACACCGGCCCGTTGTCGAGAAGCGCGGTGCGCAGAATACGCTCACGCGGAATCTCCAGCGCATCCGCGATATCGGCGAGCGCTTCGTCACTGAGCGGCTCGATCTTCGTCGGCGGCGCGGTGAAGGCCGGCTCCTCCCCGGTGACATCGATCTCCACGATGCCGATCGGGCATTCCTGGCGAACGATCCCCGGCTCGCGTGGGCTTCCACCGGCATGGAGCCAGGTCATGCAGCTTCCCAGCGTCGGATGCCCCGCGAAGGGCATCTCGCGAACCGGCGTGAAGATCCGCACCCTGTAGTCGGCGCGCGGGTCTTCCGGCGGCAGGAGGAAGGTCGTTTCGGCGAGGTTCGTCCAAGCCGCGAAGTTCTGCATCGCCTCGGCCGAAAGACCTTGCGCTTCCACCACCACGGCGAGGCCGTTGCCGCGCGCTGGAGTGCGCGAGAAGACATCGCACTGAACGAACCGCCGCTTCATGGCTTTCAGCCCCTTCCGCCGAACACGCGCTTCGGGCGGAACGAGCCTTCCTCGACGCTGCCGAGCGCCACGAGGCGGCCGTGGCCGGTGGCGTAGGCTTCCTCGCAGAAGGCCGGCGCGTCGCGCCCGCGCAAGAGCACCGGGTTGCCGGCAAGGACGCGCCCCGCCTGCTCGTCGCTGAGCGCCACCTCGTAGAGGTCGGACAGAGCTGCTTCCGGCTCGATCAGGTACTCGTCGAGCCCGGAGAAGTCCACGACACGCGCCCGCGCCCCGGCTTCCACGGCTTCGGCATCGAGTTCCTCGCGGCCCTCGTCGGCGACGGTTTCCAGTTCGCCGAGTTCGACCATGTCGTCCTCGTTGAAGGCGCCGACCGCCGTGCGGCGGAGCGCCGTGACATGGCCGAAGCAGCCGAGATCGCGCCCGAGATCGCGCGCGATGGAGCGCACATAGGTGCCCTTGCCGCATTCGGCGATGAAGGTGGTGGAGCTTTCGCCCATCTCCACGATGTCGAGCCGGTGGACGTTGACGGTGCGGGCCGCGATCTGAACGATCTCGCCTTCGCGCGCCAGATCATAAGCGCGCTCGCCCTCGATCTTGATGGCCGAGAACTGCGGGGGCACCTGGGAAATCTCGCCGGTATAGTTCGGCAGAAGCGCTTCCACTTGCGGGCGGGTCGGGCGCGTGTCGGAGGATCGCACCACCGGCCCTTCCGTGTCATCGGTCGTCGTCTCCGCGCCCCATTGGACGGTGAAGAGATAGGTCTTCTCGCCGTCCATCACGAAGGGCACGGTCTTCGTCGCGTCGCCGAGCGCGATCGGCAAAAGGCCGGAGGCCAGCGGATCGAGCGTGCCCGCATGGCCCGCCTTCTGCGCGAAGAACAGCCACTTCATCTTCGATACGGCCTCGGTGGAGCCCAGTCCCTTGGGCTTGTCGAGGATCACCCAGCCGGAAATGGCCCGGCCCTTCGGCTTCTTGCCGCGTCGCGACATCAATTCTCGTCCTCGTTCATGTCATCATCGCCTTCGAGGTCGCGCACCACTTCCGGAGATTTCAGGAGGCGGTCGATGCGCGCGTAGTTGTCGAAGGATTCATCGGCGCGGAAGCGGACTTCCGGCATGTATTTCATTTGACGCAACAAAGGCGTCAAACGCCCCCGCAGAAACCGCGCATGGCGGTTCAGGGCGGCCACCGTCGGCTCCATGTCGTCCTGCCCGAAGGCGGTGATATATGCCGTGGCGAGTTTGAGGTCCGGCGACATGCGGACCTCGGAGACCGAGAGCACCATCTTTTCCAGGACGGGGTCTTCGATCTCGTGCCGCCCGAGAATGGCGGACAGGCCATGACGCACGTTCTCGCCAACGGAAAGCTGGCGCTGGGACGGCCCCTTGGTCTGGTTCTTGTGCTTGGCCATGAGGTGACGCTTTTCGGAAAAACGCGTGGGGTCGGGCACGGCGGCGCGGGGTCGTCCGTTCCGCCGTCCTCCCTCAACAAAAACGAACCCGGCGTCGAGGCGCCGGGTTCCATTCGGTCCGCCCTGTCGCCTTTCGGCTTAGAGCGTCCGGGCGACGTGCTCCACGCGGAAGCACTCGATGATGTCGCCCTGGCGAATGTCCTCGTAGCGCTCGAAGGCCATGCCGCATTCCTGGCCGCCCGGCACTTCCGACACTTCGTCCTTGAAGCGCTTCAGCGTCTTCAGGGTGCCCTCGTGGATCACCACGCCGTCGCGGATGAGGCGCACGCCCGCACCGCGCTCGACCTTGCCTTCGGTGACGCGGCAACCCGCGACCTTGCCGGTCTTGGTGATCTGGAAGACTTCCAGGATCTCCGCGTTGCCGATGAAGGTCTCACGACGCTCCGGCGACAGAAGGCCCGACATCGCCGACTTCACGTCATCCACGAGGTCGTAGATGATGTTGTAGTAGCGGATCTCGATCCCCTGCGCTTCGGCGGCCTGACGGGCCTGCGCATTGGCACGCACGTTGAAGCCGATGATCGCGGCATCCACGGTCGCGGCGAGCTGGATATCCGACTCGGTGATGGCGCCGGCGCCCGAATGAACGATGCGCGCCTTGACCTCGTCGGTGCCGAGCCGCTCGAGCGCCACTTGGATGGCTTCGACCGAACCCTGCACGTCGCCCTTGATGACGAGCGGGAACTCCTTCAGTCCGGTGGACTGAAGCTGGCTCATCATCTGCTCCAGCGAACCGCGCTGGCCGGCGGACTTGGCCACTGCCTTCTCGCGGGCGAGACGCTGACGGTACTCGGAAATCTCGCGAGCCCGCGCTTCGTCTTCCACCACCGCGAAGCGATCGCCCGCGCCCGGCGTGCCGGACATGCCGAGCACTTCCACCGGCATGGAAGGCGGCGCTTCCTTCAACTGGCGGCCCTTGTCGTCGACCAGCGCGCGCACGCGGCCCCACATATCGCCGGCGACGATGATGTCGCCGGTCTTGAGGGTGCCGGCCTGCACGAGAACGGTCGCCACCGGACCACGGCCACGATCGAGCTGCGCTTCGATCACGACGCCTTCGGCGGTACGGTCCGGATTGGCCTTCAGGTCGAGGATTTCGGCCTGAAGCAGGATCGCCTCGATCAGGTTGTCGATGCCGGTTCCCGCCTTGGCCGAAACCTCGACGTCCAGCACTTCACCACCGAGCGACTCCACGAAGACCTCGTGCTGGAGAAGCTGGGTGCGAACCCGCACCGGATCGGCCGCCGGGCGGTCGACCTTGTTGATCGCCACGATGATCGGAACGCCCGCCGCCTTGGCGTGGGAGATCGACTCGATCGTCTGGGGCATCACGGAATCGTCGGCCGCCACCACCAGAACGGCGATGTCGGTGGCCTGCGCACCGCGGGCACGCATGGCCGTGAAGGCCTCGTGACCGGGGGTGTCGATGAAGGTCAGCTTCCGGCCTTCATAATCGATCTGGTAGGCGCCGATATGCTGCGTGATGCCGCCGGCTTCCCCGGACACGACATTGGTCTTGCGGATGGCGTCGAGCAGCGAGGTCTTGCCGTGATCGACGTGACCCATGATCGTGACGACCGGGGGACGCGACACGAGCGCGTCCTCGTCGTCGGCGACGTTGAAGATGCCCGTTTCGACGTCGGACTCGGCGACGCGGCGAACCGTATGGCCGAATTCGGAGGCGATGAGTTCGGCGAGATCGGCGTCGATGACGTCGCCCGGCTTCATCATCTGGCCCTGCGCCATCAGGAACTTCACGACATCCACCGCCCGCTCCGTCATACGGTTGGCGAGTTCCTGAATGGTGATGGTCTCGGGAACCGTGACCTCGCGAGTGATCTTCTCGCGCGGCTGGTTCATCTGCGAGCGCTTGAACTTCTCTTGGCGACGACGGGTCGATGCCAGGGACCGGCCGCGCGCGCCGTCTTCGCTGACGAGCGCCTTGTCGAGCGTCAGCTTGCCGCCGCGCCGATCGTCGGTTCCGCGCGTCGAGCGCGCGGGCTTGGGCGTCGCGTCGACTCGAGCCGGACCCGGACGGGCCGGAGCGCGGCGAGCGCTCGGACCACGAGCCGCACGCCCGGCCGCGTCGTCCTCGAAGGACGGCAGGGGCGCGGGAGGCGCGCTGGAAAAGCCGCCCGAACGCGGTGCACCGGCACCGGCCGGACGCGGACCGCTGGTGCCACCCGGACGCGGACCACGCGATTCGCCCGGACGGGACGACGGCGCATAGGACGAGCGCGGACGCTGTTCGCGGGGCTCGCGCGATTCGGCGGTCTCGACCGGAGCGCGGCGCGCAGCCTCTTCCTCCGCCTTTTTACGGGCGGCGGCTTCGGTTTCGACACGAATCTGCTCTTCGAGCTGGCGAAGCTCGCTTTCCTCGCGCTCGCGGCGCCGACGCTCGTCGTCCGCCACGCGGCGTGCTTCGTCTTCGAGGAACAGGCGACGATCCTCGGCTTCGCGCTGGCGAGCGAGTTCCAGGGCGCGACGGCGGGCGTCCATCTCGCGCGACGACAGATCGCTCAGCACCGCGCCGCGCGGCTGGCGCGCGCCGGGCTGGCCCGGACGGGCCGGCTGCGAGGTGCCGCCCGGCTGACCGGGACGCGCGGATTGCGGAGCGCCGCTCGGCTGACCCGGACGGTTGCCCTGCGGCGCGCCGGAACGGGCGCCATCGCGGTTGTTGTAGCCGCCGCCGGTGCGGCCGGCAGGCGCGGAGTTCGGACGACCGGCCTGCGGCTGGGCTGCGCCAGGGCGTGGCGACGGAGCCGACGACTGGGGAGCCGACGGACGCTGAGGCGCGGAAGCGGCGGGCGGCGCGGGACGACGAACGTCGCCCTGCGGAGCCGCCGCGGGCACGGTGCGCGCCTCGACCGGACGCGGCGCTTCGACGGGCTTTGCGGCCACGGGTTCGGGTGCCTTCGGAGCGGGAGCCGGCGTCGGCGCGGGTTCGGGAGCCTTGGCAACGGGAGCCGGAGCTGGCTCGGGAGCCTTGGCGACGGCCGGAGCGGCGGGCGCGACTACCGGGGCCGGCACGGGCTTTTCAACAGGTGCGGGCGCTGCGACGGGGGCCGGCGCTGCGGGAGCCGGCGTCGCCGGGGCCGGCGCGACCGGAGCCGGCTGGGGCTGCGCGGGGCTTGGGGCGGCCGCCTGCAGCGCGGCGGGCGCCGGCGTTGCCGGGCGCGCGGAAACGGGAGCCGCGGGCGCGGGCGCGGGCTCGTTCTTGGCGTCTTCGGGCCGCACCATGCGCCGCTTCTTGGTTTCCACCACGACGCTGTTGGTGCGTCCGTGGGAGAAATTCTGGCGCACGGTCGACTGCTGCGCACCACCGCCCGGCTTCAGCGTCAATGTCTTCTTCGTTGCCACGCTTAAGGTCTTGTCGTCGCCGGATTTCGTGTCGCTCATCTATACTTCCGCTTCCTGGGCGGGATCGCTCCCTTGCCCGTCAATTCTCTTAAGACCTCATCGAAGGTCCCTTCAATTTGTCGTCTTCTCAGGTTGCCGGACTTGCTCGCCCAACGGTGCTTTCGCCCCGATAACCCGCCAGCGCTTCCAGGCGCTTCACGAGGGCTGCGCCCGCCTCTCCGGCAAGGACGGCCGCATGTATCACATTGTCCCCGCCGATGGCTAAACCCAATTCGCCCGAACCGGTTGGGCGATAGGCGGGAATCTGTTCCGTTTCCTCCATCGCGGCGACCGCGAAGCGCGCCGCGTCGATCTTGCGCACCCCATCGGGCGCGGCGTCCCGGGCATGGAGAACGGCGATCGCCGCTCCCGAACGCACCGCGGCATCCACCCGCGAGGCCCCCGTCACCACTGCCCCCGCCTTTCGGGCGAGGCTGAAGAAGCCGAGCGCCGAGCGCTCCAGAACGCTGTCCACCACATCCGGCAGATCGGCGCCCACCTGAACCTCGCGCTTCAGCCCCCTGCCAAAAAGCCGGCGCTTGACCGCAAGTTCCACAACTTCTCGCCGAGCCTCGACATGGACGCCCCGGCCGGGAAGCTTGCGCTTCAGGTCGGGCACCACGGAGCCGTCGGGCGCGGCGACGAATCGGATCAGTTGATCCGGCTCGAAGCTTTGCCGGGACACGACGCACATGCGCGGGTTCATCTCGTCTTCGTCCGCCATCCGCGTCATGTCCCTTCACTCGGCCTTTCGAACCGCGAAGGTCTTACTCGGCCGCCTCCTCGGCGGTCTCATCTTCCTGCGCCGGCGCTTCGTCCTCGGTGATCCAGCCCGCCTTCAACCGCGCCTTCAGGATCATCGATTCGGCCTCGGCGCGGCTTACGTCGAACTTCGACAAAGCGCCCTCGAACTTCTTCGTTTCACCGTCCTTGCGCTCGGTCCAGCCGACGAGATCGTCGGCCGCGCAGCCGGCGAAGTCTTCCATCGACTTGATGCCGTCTTCGCCGAGGGCGACCAGCATGTCGGTCTTCAGGCCCTCGATCTCCTTCAACTCGTCCTCGACGCCGAGGCTCTTGCGCTTCTCGTCGAACTCGTTCTCGCGCCGATCGAGATAATCGCGGGCACGTGCCTGGATCTCGGCCGCCGTGTCCTCGTCGAACCCGTCGATGGAGGCCACTTCGTCCACCTCGACATAGGCCACTTCCTCAACGGAGGTGAAGCCCTCCGAGGCGAGAAGCTGGGCGACCATCTCGTCGACGTTCAGCGCGTTCATGAAGAGATCGGACCGCTCGGCGAATTCCTTCTGCCGCCGCTCCGACTCCTCCTGCTCGGTGAGGATGTCGATATCCCAGCCGGTCAACTGCGAGGCGAGACGCACGTTCTGGCCGCGTCGACCGATCGCAAGGGATAGTTGGTCATCGGGCACCACGACTTCAATACGCTCGGCGTCCTCATCCAGCACGACCTTGGCCACCGCCGCCGGTTGAAGGGCGTTGACGAGGAAGGACGCGGCATCGGGCTGCCAGGGGATGATGTCGATCTTCTCGCCCTGAAGCTCGCCGACCACCGCCTGGACTCTGGAGCCGCGCATACCGACGCACGCGCCGACCGGATCGACCGACGAATCGCGCGACACCACGGCGATTTTGGCGCGCGAGCCCGGATCGCGGGCCACCGCCTTGATGGTGATGATGCCGTCGTAGATTTCCGGCACTTCCATGGCGAAGAGCTTTGCCATGAACTGCGGATGGGTGCGGCTCAGGAAGATCTGGGGCCCACGCGGCTCGCGGCGCACGTCGTAGATATAGGCGCGCACGCGGTCGCCGTAGCGGAACAGTTCGCGCGGGATCTGCTCGTCGCGGCGGATGATGCCCTCGCCCTTGCCGAGATCGACGATGACGTTGCCGTATTCGACGCGCTTCACCGTGCCGTTGACGATCTCGCCGACACGGTCGTGATATTCCTCGTACTGCTTGTCGCGCTCGGCCTCGCGCACCTTCTGCACGATGACCTGCTTGGCGGACTGCGCCGCGATACGGCCGAAATCCATCGGCGGAAGCTGCTCGGCGATGAAGTCGCCCGGCTCGGCGTCGGGGTTCTTGTCGCGGGCGAGATCGAGATAGATCTGAGTCGCCGGATTCTCGACGTCTTCCACCACTTCGAGAAGCCGCTGGAGCTTCATCTCGCCGGTGCGCGTGTTGATGTCGACGCGGATGTTGGTTTCCTGGCCGTAGCGCGAGCGGGCGGCCTTCTGGATCGCATCCGCCATCGCTTCGATCACGATCTCACGATCGATCGACTTCTCGCGCGCGACGGCGTCCGCGATCTGCAGAAGCTCGAGCCGGTTCGCACTGACTGCCATCTTCGCTGTTCTCCTCGCCCCGTGAGCCGCCCTTCACGGGCGCTCAGTCGCGGGCTTCTTCGTCGTTGTCGTTGTCCGCCGTGCCTGCGAGCACGCCCCGGCGGGCATCCTTGTCCGCCTTCAGGGCGGCGGCGATCAGTTCGTCGGTGAGAACCAGACGGGCGTCGCCGATAGCCTCGAAGGCAATGGCGACATTGCGCTCCTCGTCCGGCTGCACCTGGTCACGCTCGATCGTGACGGTGTCCGCCCCGACCTCGAGGATGCGCCCGCGCCAACGCTTGCGCCCGCCCGTCATCTGGCTGGTTTCGAGCTTCAGGAGATGGCCGCGCCACGTTTCGAAATCGCTGCGCCGCACGAGCGGGCGGTCGATGCCGGGAGAGGACACTTCCAGATGATATTCCTGCACGATCGGGTCCTCGACGTCGAGAACCGGAGACAGGGCGCGGCTCAAGGCCTCGCAATCGTCAATCGACATCGCGCCGTCCGGGCGCTCGGCCATGATCTGCAGCGTCATGCCGTTCATCCGCGAGACCTTCACGCGCACGAGGCGATAACCGATCTGCTCGGCGACCGGCTCCACGATCGCAGCGATCCGGGCTTCCAGACCATGCTCCGTCACGATGCGCCGGTCGGACGCCGGATCGGAAGGAAGTGTCGCGTCGGTTTCGGTCACCAGAACTCCGGATCGACTGCCCGAACGCACGAGTGCCGGGCCTTCACGGATGAATGCTGCACCGTCGCCATGCTCGGACAAGGTTCCGATAAGAAAAAAGAGCGGGACCGGCAGGACCCACTCTCGACGGTGTCGCAGAGAATTTCGATCAGCGATATATGTCAAAGCGCGTCCGCGATCAAGCGCCTCGCGCGTCGCGCCGTTTGAAGGTCAGGTAAGCGGCTTTGCGCCCTTCCCGGAAAGCCTTGGCCTCGTAGCGCGTTCCCGGCCAACCCTCGAATGGCCGATGCCAGTCGGCGGAAGTTTCCGCCGTCCATTCGAACCCACCGTGGTCGCGCACATGGCGCAGCGTCCAATCGACATAGGTGTCGATGTCGGAAGCGAATCGGAACAGGCCGCCGGGCCGCACCGCCCGCGCCAGCCGGTCGAGATTGACCTCGGACACGAATCGCCGCTTCCAATGACGCCGCTTCGGCCAGGGGTCCGGATAGAACAGATCGACACCGCCAAGCGAGCCCTCGGGGAGCCAGTCGAGAAGGATCGTCGCATCGTCGGCATGAAGGCGCAGGTTCGGCCGCGCCTTCTCCTCGACATCGGCAAGGAGCTTGGCGATGCCGTTGCGAAACGCTTCAGCGCCGAGAAAACCGATGCCCGGAAAGCGATCCGCCATCGACAAAAGATGCTCGCCCCCGCCATAGCCGATCTCCAGGCGCACCTCGTCCACCGGCATGGGGAAGAGGTCCGCCAAATTTGCAGGCGCCGGCTGCGACAGGTCCACCGCCAGGGTCGGCAGCAGCCTGTCGAAGATTTCCGCCTGATTCGGGCGCAGCGTCTTGCCCATGACCCGTCCGAAGAACGCCTCGCGGCGGCGCTTGGGATAGGACGGGGCCTCGTTCTCCTCGCTCATGCCAGTCGCATTCCGCTCAAGCGGAAAGCGCCGCCTTCAGCTTGGGAGCGAGATCGGTCCGCTCCCAGGAGAAGGAACCGTCGCGCCCCGCCTTGCGGCCGAAATGGCCATAGGCGCTGGTGCGGGCATAGATCGGCTTCGAAAGGTCCAGATGCTCGCGAATGGCGCGGGGTGTGAGCTGCATGGTCTGGCGGATGGCCTTCTCGATCTCGGCTTCGCCGACCGTGCCGGTGCCATGCAGATCGACATAGATCGACAAGGGCTCGGCGACGCCGATGGCATAGGAAAGCTGGATCGTGCAGCGCTCGGCGAGCTTGGCGGCCACGATGTTCTTGGCGATGTAGCGCGCCGCATAGGCGGCCGAGCGATCGACCTTGGTCGGGTCCTTGCCGGAGAACGCGCCGCCGCCGTGGGGCGCCGCGCCGCCATAGGTGTCCACGATGATCTTGCGGCCGGTGAGGCCCGCGTCCCCGTCCGGGCCGCCGATCACGAACTTGCCGGTCGGGTTGACGTGCCACACGCAGGACTCGGCGATCGGCAGGCCTTCCAGCGCTTCGCGCACGAAGGGCTCGACGATGCGGCGAACGTCGTCGGAGGACAGGTCCTCGTCGAGATGCTGGGTGGACAGGACGATGGAAGCGACTTCGCTGGGCTGGCCGCCGCGATAGCGCACCGTCACCTGGCTTTTCGCGTCCGGCCCGAGCTTGCCGGCCTCGCCCTCGTTTTCCTTGCGCGCCTTGGCGAGGCGCTCCAGGATCTTGTGGGCGTAGTAGATCGGGGCCGGCATCAGGTCCGGCGTTTCGCGGCAGGCATAGCCGAACATGATGCCCTGGTCGCCCGCGCCCTCGTCCTTGTTGCCGGACGCGTCGACCCCTTGCGCGATGTCGGCGGACTGCTTGTGCAGGAGGATGTCGATCTTGGCCTTCTTCCAGTGGAAGCCGTCCTGCTCGTAGCCGATGGCCTTCACGGCCTTCCGGGCGGCGGACTTCACCTTGGAGCGCATTTCCTTCTCGGTCAGCGAGCAGCGGACCTCGCCGGCGATCACGATGCGATTGGTGGTGGCGAGCGTTTCGCAGGCGACGCGGACCAGGGCCGGGTCCATGCCGGACTTCTTGGCCTCGCGATAGAACAGGTCCACCACCTCGTCGGAAATGCGGTCGCAGACTTTGTCCGGATGCCCTTCGGAAACGCTTTCGGAAGTGAAGAGATACTCGCCTTGCACCATCATCGTTCCCTTGGAGGCGGCCGGCTCTCGTCACCGACGCCGCTTGTGCAGCGCGGGAAATCGCCCGCCACCCGCGTAAAGGCAAGCAAAATCGAACGCGGCCACGTGGCGATGACGGTTTTGGACCGGAGAAAAGTCGGAAATCGGCGCTCTTGCGCGCCGTGGGATCAGTCGGCCTCGAACTCCGAATCGGAGGCATCGCCGAGCGCCTTGACGAGAT
Organism: Aureimonas psammosilenae; assembly: GCF_009176975.1. Classification (GTDB taxonomy): domain Bacteria; phylum Pseudomonadota; class Alphaproteobacteria; order Rhizobiales; family Rhizobiaceae; genus Plantimonas; species Plantimonas psammosilenae. The sequence continues at coordinate 151,461 of NZ_WEZG01000005.1, read as the reverse complement.
CGATCACCCGCCGGCGCACTTTGGCATCGGCGATCTTGACGAAGGCGCGGTTGAGCTGAAGACCCTCGGAGGTGGACAGGAAATCCACCACATAGTTCGGGCCGGACGCCTCGCGAAAGCCTTCCGCGCCGCCGACGCCAGCCGGGGCGTCTTCGAAGAAGAAGGAGATCGGCACGTTCAGCACCTCGCAGATCTTCTGGAGGCGCGAGGCACCGATTCGATTGGAGCCCTTTTCGTATTTTTGAATCTGCTGGAAGGTGATGCCGAGGCTTTCGCCGAGCCTTTCCTGGCTCATGCCGAGCATGGTGCGGCGAAGACGAACCCGCGACCCGACATGGACGTCGACCGGATTAGGCTTCTTCTTGTTGTCCGACATCGCCCCGACCCTCAAAACCCTTCGGCGACGGGCGGCAGACCGGCCCGCCCCCGACCTTAAGGCACCGCTCGTCCTGCATGGCGTAGGCAAAGCCTGCCGGGGTTGTCAATCAATCACGACGCGCATCTGTAAGCCGGAAAACCAATCCTGCGAGAAGACAGGCGGCAAGCCCGCACCAGAAGGCGAGATTGCCGTAAACGGCGAAGATCGTCGGCGGCAGTGCGGCGGGCAATGCGGTCTCGATCGCCCCCGCCGATCCGAGCGCCAGCCCCTCGCGAAGGACCCCATAGGGGTCGGTCACGACGGAAATCCCGGTATTGGCCGCGCGCACCAGCGGCAGGCCGAAGGCGACCGCCGACAGTTCGGCATGGCGCAGATGCTGCCAGGGTCCGGGCGTCCTCCCGTACCAGGCGTCGTTGGTGACGTTGAGGATGGCGCCGGGCCGGCCGGATGTCGTGTCGATCTCGTCCTGAAAGATGATCTCGTAGCAGATCAGCGGCAGAAGCGGCGGCAATCCGGGGACGGCCAGGGGTTTGCGCGACGCGCCGGCGGTGAAGCCTCCCGGCATCTCCACGATCTGACGCAGACCCAGCCGGTTCTTCAGAAAATCCTCGAAGGGCAGGTATTCGCCGAAGGGCACGAGATGCAGCTTGTCGCGCGCATCCAGGATCTCGCCATTGTCGTCGATAAGGTAAACAGAATTGAAATAGAGGGGCTCGGCGCCGGGCAGTACTTCCGGCCGCGCCGCGCCCGCCAGCAGCATTTCGCCGGGCTCGATCGCGTCGGCAAGGCGTGCGACCGCGTCGGGCCGTTCGGTGAGAAAGAACGGAAAGGCCGATTCGGGCCAGACGATCAGGGTGCGCCCCGCTCCGCCTTCCCCGCCCGCCCCTTCCGGCGCACGGGAAAGCTGGAGAAGGCGCGCGAAGATGCGCTCCTCCTCGCTCTCGTCCCATTTCGCGCTCTGCTCGATATTGGGCTGGACGACGCGCAGGGTCACGTCCGGCACGTTCGCCTCCGCCTTCACGCCGAGCCGCGCCATGCCGAAACCGACATGGAGAAGGAGAAGAGCGGCGGCGATGCCGGCCACGGCACGCCCGCTCCACCCCCCACCCGGCAGCACCGCCGGGGCGGCGAAGATCAGAACGGCGGCGAGCGTCAGACCATGGAGGCCGACCACCGAGACCGACTGCATCAGGAACGGCGCGGGCGCGGCCAGAACGCCGATCTCGTTCCACGGGAACCCCGTCAGGAGATGGCCGCGTAGATATTCCATCAGCGCGAAGGTGCCTGCCAGCGACAGGACGCGCACGGCGCTCTGGCACCACAGCGCACGGGCGAGCGCCGCCGCCAGACCGAAATAGATCGCCAGCACCGCCGGAAGACCCAGAACAGCGAAGGGGATCGCCCACAGAAAGGCGTCGCCCTCCGTCGTCATGGCCGCGCCGAGCCACCAGAGACCGCCGACGAAATAGCCGAAACCGAAACACCAGCCGATGCGGAAGGCCGGAAACAGACCACGCAAGAAACCCCGGCCGGGCATGGGCGACGCGCCGTCGAGCAGCCAGACCAGAACGGGAAAGGACAGGAAGCCGACCGCCGGAAAATCGAAGGGCGGCAGCCCGAAGGTGAGAAGCGCCCCGGCCAGAACCGCCACGCCCGCGCGGCGCCATCCGTCGAGGAGGACGATCCGCCCCGTCAGTCCTTCCAGCATCGTCGTCCTTTTCTCAGAGCATGGTGCTCTCGGTCACCTTCGATCGAGCGGCTCGCCGCCGCCCGAAACCATGCGTCGCCCCGCCTTTCGCGAAGCTCGCGTTGGCGCGAAGCTCGCGTTGGCGCTAAGCCCGTCTCAGCGCGAGGCGGCGAAGCCCTGCCCGCCGCCGTGGCGGTGGCTGGCTTGCAAAGGCCGGATGCGGATGCGCCGCAGCCGTCGTGGATCGGCTTCCAGCACCTCGAAGGCGAAGCCCGGCACGACCTCGATCCGTTCCCCAACGAGCGGCACGCGGCCGAGCTCGGAGAAGATCATGCCGCCGACCGTGTCGGCATCGTTCTCATGGGCGGAAATGTCGAAGTCCGCGCCGATGGCCCCCCGCAGATCTTCGAGGTCCGCCCGCGCGTCGACATCGAAGCTTCCATCGCCGTTCGGCGATAGCAAGGCTTGCGTGTCGTCGTGCTCGTCCTCGATATCGCCGACGACGCGCTCGATGATGTCTTCCAGCGTCACCAGACCGTCGGTTCCGCCATATTCGTCGATCACCAGCGCCATCTGCGTGCGCGTCGTGCGCATGCGCGCCATGAGGTCGGAAGCGAGCATGGAGGGCGGCACGAAGAGCACCTTGCGCTCGATGCCGAGCGCTTCCATGCGGGTGTCGAGGGTGATGCGGCCGAGGTCGAGTTCCTCGTCGTCGCTCGGCCGGCCGGGCAGCCGCGCGGCCTCCACCACGTGGAGAAGCACATCGCGGAAATGCACCATGCCCTTGGGGTCGTCGAGATCCTCGCCATACACCGGCATGCGCGAATGGCCGGAGCGCTGGAACTCGATCATCAACTCGCCGAGCGTCGAACCAGCCTCCACGGCGTCGATCTGGGAGCGGGGGATCATGACATCCGAGGCGCGCAACTCGCGAAGGCCGAGGATGTTGGTGAGCATGGTGCGCTCTTCGACCGAAAAGCCGCCATCGGCGGTTTCCTCGAGCAGCGCTTCCGCGAATTCCTCACGGGAGGTTTGGGTGCGCGGGCGCAGGAACTGCACCACGCCGGACAGAAAGGCAGGCCAGACCGAATCGTTGGCAGCGGCCTCGGCCGCTGCGGGACTTCGGTCTTCCTCGCGACCGCGCTCGGACGGCGCGTCCTTTTCGGTGGCGGACACCGCCTGCGCTTCGTTCATGCTCCTGATATTCATGCCCGCGAGGGCTCCTCTTCCGGTTCGGTCATTAGGTAGGGATCGGATATGCCGAGCGCGTCGAGGATTCGAACCTCCAGCGCTTCCATGGCCTCCGCCTCGTCCGGTTCGACATGGTCGTATCCCAGACAATGAAGCGTGCCATGCACGATCAGGTGACAGAAATGGTCGGCGAGCGGCTTGTCCTCAAGGGCGGCTTCGGCGCGAAGCGTTTCGCGCGCCAGAACCAAGTCGCCCAGCATCGGCCCCGGCGCTTCGCCCGGCAGAAGATCGTTGATCGGAAAGGACAGGACGTTGGTCGGCTTGTTCTTGCCGCGCCATTCGGCATTCAAGGCCTGCACCTGGGCGTCGTCCGTGAGGGTGATGCCGATTTCGGTCTCGACATCATTGGCGAGACCTGCGGCTTCAACCGTTCGGTCGAGGCAGCGCCGGATGAGCGCCTCGATATCGCCGAGCCCTTCCGCTTCCCAGGCCTCGTCCTCGATCGCGAGCGCGATCGAGATGCCTTCATGGCCGGAGGAAGCCTCGTCCGCCCCGAAGGCGGCGCGAGGGGAAGGACTGGGCGAGGTCACGATCGCTCGCCCGGCAGGCCCGGAACGCGCGTCTTCATGCCATCGGCGTCGTAGGCCTCGACGATGGCCGCGACGAGCGGATGGCGCACCACGTCCTTGGACTCGAAGCGCACGGTGACGATGTTCGGAACACCGCTTAAGACACGCAAGGCTTCCACGAGGCCGGACTTCTGGCCGGGCGGCAGGTCGACCTGTGAAGGATCGCCCGTCACCACCATGCGCGCGTTCTCGCCGAGGCGCGTCAGAAACATCTTCATCTGCATCGACGTCGTGTTCTGCGCCTCGTCGAGGATCACGCAGCAATTGGCGAGGGTCCGGCCGCGCATGAAGGCGAGCGGCGCGACCTCGATGGCGCCGGCGGCCAGCGCCCGCTCCACCTTGTCGGCGGGGATCATGTCGTAGAGCGCGTCGTAAAGGGGTCGCAGATAGGGATCGACCTTTTCCTTCAGATCGCCCGGCAGGAAGCCGAGGCGCTCGCCGGCTTCCACCGCCGGACGCGACAGGACGATGCGATCCACCTGCCCCCGCTCCAGAAGCATCGCGGCATGGGCGACGGCGAGATAGGTCTTGCCGGTACCGGCCGGACCGATGCCGAACACCAGCTCGGCCCGCTCCAGCGCGCGCATATAGGCGTCCTGCGCCGGGTTCCTGGCGTGGATGGTGCGCTTCCGTGTGGAGATCTGCGCCAGCGTCATGCGGCCCTTCTTTTCCAGCGTCGGCAGAACGAGCTGGTCGTCCTGCGCGATGGCCATGCGGATGGCGCCTTCCACATCCGAGGCCCCGATCTCCGCGCCGCCCTGGAGGCGTTCGTAGAGCATGTCGAGCGCGCGCCGTGCCTGCTCGCAGGCGACCGGATCGCCGCGCAGTTCCACATGGTTGCCGCGCGCCCGCGCATCCACGTGCAAACGCTGCTCGATCAAGGCGAGATTCTGGTCGAACTGGCCGAACAGGACCCCGACCAAACGGTTGTCCTCGTAGGACAAGGCGATGTGGGCCATGTCGGACGCGCCGGGGCGCGAAGCGGCGGGACGGTCGACCCTCAAGCGATCTTCCTCAATGACGAGAGTTCGGCGGCTTCGGGCTCGCCACCGACGGCAATCAGGGAATTGGGCCCGTTGCGGGCGATGGAAACGCTGACGACATCCCCGACCGCGCCGGCCGATGCGGCCAGAACAACCGGGTGGAGATACGGCGAGCGGCCGACCATCTGGTGATCGTAGCGCCCGGTCTTCTCCACCAGAACGTCCATCCGGGTGCCGACAAGGCTTTCCATGAAGGCGGTCGACTGGGCGCGGATCAGGCCCTGTAGGCGATCCAGACGCTCGGTCGCCACCGCATCCGGCACCTGCGCATCGATGTCGGCGGCGGGCGTTCCGGGGCGCGGCGAATATTTGAACGAGAAGGCGGACGCATAGCCGACATCGCGCACGATCCGCATCGTCGCCTCGAAATCCTCGTCGGTTTCGCCGGGAAAGCCGACGATGAAGTCGCCCGACATGGCGATGCCGGGCCGCGCGGCGCGGATGCGGTCCACGAGGCGCAGGTAATCCTCCGCCTTGTGGCGGCGGTTCATGGCCTTCAGGATACGATCCGACCCCGACTGCACCGGCAGGTGCAGGTAAGGCATCAGGATATCGAGGTCGCGATGGGCCTCGATCAGCGCGTCGTCCATGTCGCGCGGATGGGAGGTCGTGTAGCGCAGCCGCGCGATGCCGGGGATTTCGGCCAGAAGACGCAGGAGACCGCCGAGCCCGACCGCTCGCCCTTCGTACTCGCCGGCCCAGGCATTGACGTTCTGGCCGAGCAGCGTCACCTCGCGCACGCCGGCCTGCGCGAGCCCCCTCGCCTCGTCGAGGATCGCTTCCACCGACCGCGACACTTCTGCGCCGCGGGTATAGGGCACGACGCAGAAGGTGCAGAACTTGTCGCAGCCTTCCTGCACGGTGAGGAAGGCCGCGACGCCGCGACGGCGGATCTCCTGCGCGCCGGCTTTCGGCAGATGGTCGAACTTGTCTTCCACCGCATAGTCGGTGTCCACCACGCGCTCGCCGCCGCGCACGCGGGCGAGAGCCTGCGGCAGGCGGTGATAGGTCTGCGGGCCGATCACGAGATCCACCACGGACGCGCGCTTGATGATCTCGGCGCCTTCGGCCTGCGCCACGCAGCCAGCAACGGCCACGTTGACGTTGCGGCCCTCCCTTGCCGCTTCCGCCTTCAGGAGGCGGATACGGCCGAGTTCGGAATAGATCTTTTCCGCCGCCTTTTCGCGGATATGGCAGGTGTTGAGGAGCACGAGGTCGGCATCCTCGATCCGCTCCGTCGGCGCAAAGCCTTCGCCCGCCAAGGCATCGCCCATGCGCTGCGAATCATAGACGTTCATCTGGCAGCCGTAGGTCTTGATGAAGACCTTCTTGGTCGGCAGGGCCGTCTCGGCCGCTCGCGCATCCCCGGCATCAGCCGGGACCGGCAATTCGTTTCGCAGCGTCATGCGCCTTTCTGATAAACCTCGTCCGCCAAGCACGCAGTATCCGCCTCGGCCGGCCCGGAAGCAAGCGCCGTTTGCGGGTGCGTCACGGCGACAAGCCCGCCCGGCCGCCGGTTCTCGCCTTGAAGACTGGCGAGAAGCAGCCGGCGAACCTCGGCTTCGCAGGTTCTTGCGAGCGCCTTGCGATCACCGTTCGCCGGGAAACGAATCGGCGTGCCGAAGCTGACTTCCGCTTCCACCGAGCCCTCCGACAGGAAACGCGGCAGATGCGGCATTAGCGGCACCGAACCCGGCCAAGCGGCGAGCGGCCGGCCATAGCGCCCGAGCGGCAATCCATTGGCCGCGACATAGGCGACGGCCACCGGCTGCACAACGATCTCCGCCTGACCCGAACGCCGCAGCGCCGCTTCCGCCGCGCCGAAAAGCGCCGTTCGGAAGGGCAGGACGCCGTTGCCGTCGGAGGTCGTGCCCTCCGCGAAAAGCACCATCGCGTCGCCAAGGAGAAGCCGCTCGGCGATCTCGTCCGCCTGCTGCCCCGTGCGCCGACGCTCCTCGCGGGCGACGAAGACGGTGCGCTGAAGCCGGGCCAGAAGTCCGAAGCCCGGCCAGTTCTGCACCTCGGCCTTGGCGATGAAGCAAAGCTCCATCACGCTGCCGAGCGCGATGATGTCGGCCCAGGACTGGTGATTGGACACGAGAAGGAGAGGTCTCGCCTCGGCAGGCCGGCCAACCGTGCGAACCTTCAACCCCGTCACGGGCGCGGCAACGCGGTGCCAGATCCATGGCAGGCGGCGGGCGAGACGCCAGCCGCGCCGCATCGCCAGCGCCTGGAGCGGCCAGAGCCAGAGTGTCATGCCGGTGAGGATGATCGCGACGACGCCGATGCGCAGCCGCGCGATCACGGGGAAATGTCCACGAAGCAGCGAGCGTCCCGAAGCTGGAGAGAACGCGCCCCTCTAACGAAGGGCGCGCTTCAGAACAAGGGCGCTGGTGCGCCGGCCGTTGGCGTCGGCGTAGTAAGCCGGGCGCCGGCCGACCTCCTCGAAGCGCAGGCGCCGGTAGAGCGCGAGCGCGGCGGCGTTCTCCTCGTCCACCTCCAGAAACAGGCTGGCGACGCGCTCGGCATGGAGGCGCTGGAGGACGTTGTCCATTAGAAGCCGTCCGATGCCCTGCCCCCGCGCCCGCTTCGACACGGCGATGGTGAGGATTTCGGCCTCGTCCGCCGCTTCGCGCACCAGAACCACGCCGACCGGCGGCGCTTCGGGATGGCCGACACGCCGGGCGATGAAACCGAAGGTGCCGGGCGTGGCGAGAAGCGCGGCAAACTCGTCGCCCGACCATGCGCGGTCGAAAGCTTCCGAATGAAGCTCGGCCGCGTAATCGACCTCATCCGACGAAAGCTCGGTCGCGACCGTCTGCCCGCCGCCGACGAGATTGTCCCAGAACGACGCCGTCCAAACCCAGGGCAGATACCAGTACATCGACGCCCCTTTCCCCCCGATGCCAATTTGCGAGGCAGTTCGAGTATCACGCTGCCCGCCCCCCAGGGCAAGAGCGCCTGCCCCGCGACACAACATCGAGCGCGCAGAGGCAAGGAAGCGTTAACCGGCCCCACGAGAAGGGCCGGAAGGCAAACGCTTCGTAACCTTCGCCGAAAGCCCCGGCGGGGTAGAAAAGAAGCGGTTCGAAGGGTGCCGGCGATGATCCTCAACGTCCAGTATCTCAGGGGCATCGCCGCGATGATGGTGGTGCTCTTTCATGTCGGCGACGGAACGGGACGGCTCGGGCCCGGCGCGGTTCTGCCGAGCTTCGGCTGGGGTCAGGCCGGGGTCGACATCTTCTTCGCCATTTCCGGCTTCATCATCTGGACCGCGACGCGCGAGGGAAATGGAGGCCCGGCCGATTTCGTCCTGAAGCGCCTGATCCGCGTCGCGCCGCTCTACTGGCTTCTCACGGTGCTTCTGGCCGGTGTGGCGCTGGTCCTGCCCGGTCTCCTGTCGAGCACGGTGCTGCGGGGCGACCATCTCCTCGCCTCGCTTCTGTTCGTCGCCTATCCCCATCCGACGCTCGGTGCGTTGAACCCGCTGCTTTTCGTCGGCTGGACGCTGAACTACGAGATGGCCTTCTATGCGCTGTTCGCGCTGGGCCTTTTCCTGCCGCTTGAGCATCGCTTTAAGGCGATCGCCGGAGCGCTTCTCGCTTTGTCGAGCATCGGCATCCTTCTGCGACCTCAGGGCATCGCCGGTTTCTATACCGACCCGATTCTCATGGAATTCGCCTGCGGCCTGGCGATCGGAGCCGCCTATACGCGCGGCATCAGGCTTCCACTGGGGGTTTCGGGCCTCATGATCCTCGTCGGCACGCTCGGCGTGGTTTCGAGCGGCGCGCATCCCGATCCGCGCTGGCTCGTCGCGGGCATTCCCGCCGCCATGATCGTCGCGGGCGCGGTGTTTCTCCATCGCGCGAAAGGATCAGCCAGCCTGCCGCTCCTCAAGCTTCTCGGCGATGCGTCCTATTCGATCTACCTGACGCACCTCTTCACGATTCCCGTGGTGCAGGTGGCCTGGAAGAAGGTCGGGCCGGAAGCCGTCGGCTCGGCCGCGATCGCCTATATGTCGCTTGCGATTCTCGCCTCGGCGTTGGTCGGCATCCTCTGCCATTTCGCGCTGGAGCGCCCGCTCGCGCGGCTCTGTCATCCGCTCGTGCGGACGAAGGCTGAGAACCTCATGCCAGAAGCGAAACCGTCCGGCTTTGCGGCTTGGCGTCGGCGCCGCGCAGATAAAGCGGGCGCGGCGGTTCGATAACGGATTTCCCGAGGCCAAGACGCGCCACGGACGCGATCTCGACATGGCCATCGGGCGCAAAGCGCGGAATTTCGGCGAAAGCGGTCAGCCCGTCCAGAAGAAAGGCCCCGCTTCCCGCGATCGCGGCAGGGCGAGGCAAGGCCGAAACCGCCTCGCCGAGAGCTTCGAGCGGGATTGCAGAAGGGGCAAGAAGCGCTTCCCCGTCCGCCGCATAACAGGCGGCATAGGCTTCGCCGCGTTTGGCATCGAGAAGGCAAAGAACCGGCCCTCGCCCTCGATGCGGCTCGGCCAAGGCTTCCAGCGTGGAAACGCCGACGGCTGGAACGCCGAGTGCCAGGGCAAAGCCACGCGCCGCCGCGACGCCGACCCGGAGCCCCGTGAAGGAGCCCGGCCCGACCGTCACGGCGATGCGGGAAAGATCGGCGAAAGACGCCCCAGCTTCGCTTAAGGCGTCGCGCACGAGCCCGGCCAGATGTTCGGCATGGCCGCGCCCGAGATCGGGCTCGCGCTTGGCCAGAACCGCGCCGGATTCATCGGCGACGGCCACTTGGCAACGCGAGCCGGCCGTGTCGATGGCAAGCAGAAGGCCCAACCCCCTAATCGTCCTCAGATCGCCTCGACGGCTTCCACCTCGGGCACGAAATGGCGCAGGAGGTTCTGAATGCCGTGCTTCAGCGTCGCGGTGGAAGACGGGCAGCCCGAGCAAGAGCCGCGCATGTTCAGGTAGACCGTGCCATCGCGAAAGCCGCGGAAGGTGATGTCGCCGCCATCCTGCGCGACGGCCGGACGGACCCGCGAGTCGAGAAGCTCCTTGATCGCTTCCACGATCGGCGCCTCGTCCTCGGCGAAGAACTCTTCTCCCGCATCCGCCGAAGCGTGAGCTGCGCCATGCGGAGCCATCACCGGCTCGTTGGCGACGAAATGCTCCATCAGGGCGGCGAGGATCGAGGGCTTCAGATGCGCCCAGTCGCCGGTCTCCTTGGTGACAGTGACGAAGTCGAAACCGAAGAACACGGCCGACACGCCCGGTACCGTCATCAGTCGCGCGGCGAGCGGCGAGCGCATTTCGGCATCCTCGCGCGTCAGGAATTCCACGGCGCCGTCCTCGTGGACGACGCGGCCCGGTAGGAACTTCAGGGTCGCCGGGTTCGGGGTGGTTTCGGTCTGGATGAACATGGTGTCCGGCTCCAAGCGGGCGGCCGCGACAAGGGCGGCGGAAACGTTCGAACCGTTCAGATAATCCTTAGCAAGGCTCGATGAAAGAGCGACGCGCCGTTCACCCTCGATGAGCCCTCAGCAGAGATTGTCGATTTCCTCGTCGGTGAGGGAGCCCGGCACGATGGTCACGGGAATCGGAAAGGCGCCGGGCTTGCCGGCGATGGAGGTGACGAGCGGCCCCGGCCCTTCGCTGGAAAGGCCAGCCGCCAGAACAAGAATCATGATCTCGCGGTCGGCCTCGATGACAGAGAGGATTTCTTCCGCCACATTTCCCTCGCGCGTCACGATCTCCGGCTCGATGCCGACCTTCTCGCGAATGTCCTCGGCGACGCGCGACAGCTTGGCATTGGCCTCGGACGCGGCTTCGGCGCGCATGATCTCCTCGACGCCCAGCCAATGGGAGAAGTCGCCCGCTTCCACCACGTAGAGAAGCACGACGCCGCCCCCGCTCGCCTTGGCGCGGCGGCTGGCATAGGCCGCCGCCCGCCCGCATTCGGGCGTCTCGTCGATCACCGCCAGAAACTTGCGTTTGCCGCCGGCTTGCCGGCCAAGTCGCATGGATACCATGGGCATGACATATGCAGATGCCGCGACGAGCAGCAAGCGGCTGGGAGAGGCGTTGCGTTCGTAAGACAATGTCTTACATTCCACCTATGCCGAAGACTTCCCCCCGTACCCTCACCGTCACGCTCGGGGCCCAGCAGAGGGTGGTGGACGAGCGTCTCGCCTCGGGCACCTATGCAAGCGCAAGCGAGATCGTGCGCGCAGGGTTGCGGGCCCTGGAGCGCGAGGAAGCCGTTCTCAACGAAACACTTCGGCGCATGGTGCAGGAAGCCTTGGACGATCCGCAGCCTCCCGTTCCCATGGAGGAGGTCTTCGAGCGCTTGGAGCGCAAGCATCTCGAGCGCCACGGCAAGATGGAATGACGAGAGCCGTCGTCTTTCACCGCGCTGCCGAAAAGGACCTCGATCTCATCTACGAAGCCATCGCCGAGGATAGCCCGTCGAACGCGATCGGCTTCGTCAGACGACTTCGCGAACATTGCCTGCGCTTCGCGCATATGCCGCATCGAGGCCAGGTCTTGGCAGGGACGAACGAGATCGTTCGCACGACGCCCTTCGAGAAGCGCGCCGTGATCGCCTACCGAGTGGACGATGATCGGGTGACCGTCCTGCGCATCGCCTATGCCGGCCGCGATCTGCGGTCCCTGTTCGCAGACCCCGATGGTTGAGATCAGCTATCCAGGAGCCCGACGATCTTCTTCACGTCGGCCATGGTGCGATGGGCGATCTCGTTCGCGCGCTCGCCGCCGCGTTTCAGGACGCGGTCGATCTCGGCGGGGTCGGCCATGATGCGGCGCATGTTGTCGGTGACGGGGCCGAGGCTTTCCACCGCCAGATCCACCAGCACCGGCTTGAACTCGGAGAACTGCTTGCCGCCCTGTTCAATGATCACCTCCGCCTTGGTCTTGCCGGCGAGAGCCGCGAAGATGCCGACGAGATTGTCAGCTTCCGGCCGGTTGGCCAAGCCTTCCACGCTGTCGGGCAAGGCATAGGGATCGGTCTTGGCCTTGCGGATCTTCTTGGCGATGGCGTCGGCATCGTCGGTGAGGTTGATGCGCGACAGGTCCGACGGGTCCGACTTCGACATCTTCTTGGCGCCGTCCTTGAGGCTCATGACGCGCGTCGCCGGCCCCTCGATCATCGGCTCGGTCAAGGGGAAGTAGCCGTTCACACGCGCCTCGCCCATCGCCATCGGAACGCCGAGGCCCGCCGCCTCGATACGGGCGGAGAAGTCGTTGTTGAACTTCGTGGCGATGTCGCGGGCAAGTTCCAGATGCTGCTTCTGGTCGTCGCCGACGGGCACATGCGTCGCGCGGTAGAGAAGGATGTCGGCGGCCATCAGGCTCGGATAGGCGAGAAGCCCCAGCGAAGCGTTCTCGCGGTCCTTGCCGGCCTTGTCTTTGAACTGCGTCATGCGGTTCATCCAGCCGATGCGCGCCACGCAGTTGAAAATCCAGGCGAGTTCGGCATGGCCGGACACCCGGCTCTGGTTGAAGACGATATGCTTCTCGGCGTCGATGCCGCTGGCGATATAGGCGGCGGCGATCTGGCGCGTTTGCGACACGAGATCGTCCTGCACGAGCTGGGCGGTCAGGGCATGGAGGTCCACGACGCAGAAGATGCAGTCGTGGCTTTCCTGCATGGCGACGAACTTCTTGATCGCGCCGAGATAGTTGCCGAGATGCAGATTGCCGGTGGGCTGGATGCCGGAAAAGACGCGGGGGCCGAAGCCGCCATGGGTGTCCTGCGTCATCGCGCGGCCCTTTTCAAAACACGAAGCCATCGCGAAAAATCATCCCGCGAACCGGGCCGCTCTATGCACCGCGAGGCGGCCGGAGATCAAGCCGCCGTCTGCTTGCGCCGCCCTTTCAAAAGGCGCTTCAGCATGCTGCGATCCACCGCGCCGGTCGCGACGGTGAGCGCGAAATAAACCACCATCGCCACGGTCACGAGGATCAGGATCGCCACGATCTGGTGCGGCACGCTGGAGCCGGGCCCCGTCCAGGCACCGAGCTGCCTTTGGAGGAACACCAGGGCGACGCCCATCAGGGCGGCGGAAAGCACCACGAGCGCGGCGCGCTTCACCAGGGCCCGGTCGAGTTCCCACAAGCCCCGCCGGCGCAATCCCTCGAACAGGAGCGCGGCGTTCAGCCAGCCGGCGAGCGTCGTCGCCCAGGCGATGCCCCGTTCGGCGAGTACGAAGAACAAGGCGAGCGACAAAGCGATGTTGGCGAAGGCCGAAGCGCCCGTCACGATCATCGGCGTTTTGGTGTCCTCGCGGGCGAAATAACCGGGCGAGAAGACCTTGATGAGAACGAAGGCGGGAAGCCCGAGCGCATAGATGCCGAGTACCGCCGCCACGAGATGGGTGGTGGAGGTCTCGAACGCGCCGCGCTCGTAGATCAGGCGGATGATCGGGTCGGGAATGATGAAGAGCGCCACCGCCGCCGGAACGGTGAGGAAGAGCGCAAACTCCAGGCTCCGGTTCTGCGTGTGCTGCGCTTCCTCCAGCCGGCCGGCCTTCAGGGAGCGCGCGAGTTCGGGCAGAAGCACGACGCCGATGGCGACGCCCACCATGCCGAGCGGCAACTGATAGGGCCGGTCGGCATATTGCAGGATCGACACCGCGCCCGGCTTGTAGGACGCGATGGCCTGCCCGACGAAAAGGTTGATCTGCGTGATGCCGCCGATCAGCGCGGCCGGCGCGGCGAGCACGAGGAGCCGCTTCAGGTTCTTGGTCCAGCGGGGGCGGCGGAGCGACACGCTGAAGCCGGCGATGCGCATCGCCACCGTCACCATGGCGAGTTGCGCGACGCCGGCCGCGAGAACGCCCCAGCTCATCAGGAAACCGACCTCGCGCTGCGGCGCCTTTTCGTAGAAGCCCCAGGCCAGAACCCCGATCAGGATGAAGTTGAGGAGCGAGGGCGCGACGGCGGCGGCGAAGAAGCGGCGAAAGGCGTTGAGGATGCCCGACACCATCGCCAGCATCGACATGCAGGCGAGGTAGGGGAACATGATGCGCGAATAGGCCACCGTGATGGCGTAGCGGTCGGCGCAGGAGATCGCCTGGGCCGCCGAAACGGCCGGGTCGTCGACGCAGGTCGCCAGACCCGGCGCGATGATGGTCTGCACCAGGAAGGGCATGAAGATCATCGCGACGACGGTGATGAGGGTGAGCACCACGAAGAGCGTGGAGAAGATTTCGGTGGCGAAATCGCGTGCGCCTTCCTCGCCGCCTTCTTCGAGCTTGCGCGCGAAGAGCGGAATGAAGGCGGAGTTGAACGCCCCTTCCGCGAACAAGCGGCGGAAAAGGTTCGGGAAGCGGAAAGCGAGGTTGAAGGCGTCCGCGACCGGCCCGATGCCGAGCGCGGAGGCCATCATCATTTCCCGGCCGAAGCCGAAGATACGAGAGAAAAGGGTCGCTCCGCCGACGGTCGCGAACTTGGCAGCAAGGCTCATCGGGCAGCCGGTATCCCGAAAGCCTTGGCCGAGTCCATCTGCGAGGGCGACGTCGCCTCCCCTTCCGGTTCCTCGAAGACGCGGGTCAGGCGGTGCTCGATCCGCTCCATGCGGGCCGGGCTCACGATCTTCATGCTGGTGAGGTCGGTGACATAGAAGACGTCCACCACCTTTTCGCCGAAGGTCGAGATATGAGCCGAGCGGATGTCGAGATTGAGATCGGCGAGCGCGCCGGTGAGGTCCGACAGGAGGCCCGGACGGTCGAGGCCTTCCACCTCCACCACGGTGAACTTGTTGGACAGGGCGTTGTCGATCGCAACCAGCGGGGGCACGGTGAAGGCTTGCGGGCCCCGCGCCGGGCGGCGCTGCGCCATCAGCGCCGGCACCACGGCGCGCCCGTCGAGAAGCGCGCGGATGTTGGCGTCGATGCGGCCCGCGCGGCGCATCTCGTCGGCATCCTCGGCAAAGGCGCGGTTGACGTTGATGACGTCGAGCGCGCGCCCGTCGGCAAGGGTGAAGATCTGCGCGTCCGCGATGTTGGCGCCCGCCGCCGCGCAGCCGCCCGTCAACGTCGACAGGAGGCGCGGATGGTCGGGGCAGAGAACCGTGATCTCGGTGACGGCGGCGAAGGCGTCGGTGCGCGTTTCGGTGGCGATCGGATCGCCGCTGCGCGTCGCCCGGCGCACGAACTGAGCGTGCCGCACCTGATCCTCGATCGACACGGTCAGGAAGTAGTTTTGGTAGTGGAGATCGATGTAAGCGGCGCGCTCGGCTTCCGGCCAATCCGCCAAGCGCTCGGCCAAGGCGATGCGCGCCGCTTCCAGCCGCTTGGCGCGCGGGGTCTGCGAGAAGCCGCCCGTCAGAACGGGCTCGGTCTCGTAGTAGAGCGTGCGCAGAAGCTGGCCCTTCCAGCCGTTCCAGACGCCGGGACCGACCGCGCGTATGTCGCAGACGGTGAGGACTGTCAGGAGCTTCAGGCGCTCCAGGCTCCGCACCTTTTCGGCAAAATCGAGGATCGTCTTCCGGTCGCCGAGATCGCGCTGCTGCGCCGTCATCGACATGGTGAGGTGATCCTCCACCAGCCAGGACACGAGTTCCGTCTCGTTCTCGTCCAGCCCGAAGCGCGGGCAAAGCTCGCGGGCGATGCGCGCCCCTTCCACCGAATGGTCCTGCGGCCGGCCCTTGGCGATGTCGTGGAGGAGGAGCGCGACATAAAGGGGCACGCGGTCGCGGATATGGCCGACGACTTCCGTGGACACGGGAAGCTCGTCCTTCAACTCGCCCCGCTCGATGCGCGCGAGAATGCCGATCGAGCGCAGCAGATGCTCGTCCACCGTGTAGTGGTGGTACATATTGAACTGCATCATCGAGACGATGCGGCCGAAATCGGGAATGAAGCGGCCGAGAACGCCGGCCTCGCTCATGCGCCGCAGATGCAGTTCGGGATCGGTCCGGTCGCTGAGAACGTCGAGGAAAAGCTGGTTGGCCTGCCGGTTCTCGCGCAGATCGCGGTCGATGAGGCGCAGCGAGCGGCGGATGAGCTTCAGGGCGTCCGGATGGTATTCCAGCGAATGGGAGGCGGCGAGCGCGAAGACGCGCAGGATGTTGACGGGATCGCGCTGAAACACGTCGCGATCCGACACGGTGATGCGGCCGTTATCGACGCGAAAATCGAGCGTGCCGGGGATCTTGCGCGAGCGCGAGCGGAAGGAGCGCACGAAACCGCGCAACCCCGGCGCTTCTTTCGCGTGTTCCTCTTCCAGCGCGGCACAGAAGATGCCGGTGAGATCGCCGACATCCTTGGCGATCAGGAAGTAGTGCTTCATGAAGCGCTCCACTTCCCGGAGGCCCGGATGGGCGTTGTAGACAAGACGGCCGGCGATCTCCGGCTGGATGTCGAAGCTCAGCCGCTCCTCGGCCTTGGCCGTGAGGAAATGCATGTGGCAGCGCACCGCCCACAGGAAGTCGGCCGCCTTGTGGAAGAGCTGTGCTTCCTGGCGCGAGAAGACGCCGCGGGAGACCAGTTCCTCTTCGCTATCGACGCGATAGAAGTCCTTGGCGATCCAGAACAGCGTGTTGAGGTCGCGAAGCCCTCCCTTGCCCTCCTTGACGTTCGGCTCGACCAGATAACGGGAATCGCCGATCTTGGTGTGGCGCACGTCGCGCTCGGCGAGCTTGGCGGCAATGAATTCGCGGGCCGTGCCCTCCTGCACTTCCTTCATGAAGCGCTGAGATAGTTCCTCGAACAGCATGGCCTCGCCGGTGACGAGACGCCGTTCCAGAATGGAGGTGCGGATCGTCATGTCGCTCTTCGACAGGCGGATGCATTCCTCCACTGAGCGCGTCGCGTGGCCGACCTTGAAGCCGAGATCCCACAGCATGTAGAGGAGATATTCGACGATCTGCTCGCCGAATGCCGTCTGCTTGTAGGGCAGAAGGAAAAGGAGATCGATGTCGGAGCCCGGCGCCAGCGTGCCGCGCCCGTAGCCGCCGACGGCCACCACCGCCATGCGCTCGGCGGCCGACAGGTTCACCGTGTCGAAGACATGGGCTTGCGCGAAATCGAAGATCGCGCGGATCAACTCGTCCTGGATGATCGACAGGCGCGCGGCGCAGGCGAGCCCGCCGCCATCGGAAAACAACATCGCTTCGGCGGCCTTGCGCGCCGCCACGATCCGCTCGCGCAGGAGCTTCTGCACGCCGGCCCGGACCTCCGGCGTTCCCCCGCCGCCTTGAGCGCCGCCGGCCAGCGCGGAAAGGTCACGCGCAAGGGCCTCGCGATCGAGGAAGCGATCCACCGGGCCGGCATCCACCGCGGTGATCGGCGTGGCTTCGGCATCGGTGGCGGCTTGTCGGGTCTTGGAGGGCATCGTCGGGTCCTGAAGCGGTCGCGCCAATGGCAGCCCGCATACGAGGGAGCCCCTATACGTGTTATCCGCGCCCCAGAATAGGAGTGGAGGAATGACCGGTGGCTTAACCCGCCTTCCCGTCCTCCGCCGTCATGGCCTTCAGGCGGTAAAGCGCGTCCAACGCTTCGCGCGGGCTTAAGGCGTCGAGATCGAGCGCCTGGAGGGCTGCGAGCGCCGGCGGCGGTCCGGCGGGCGCGGCGGGGGCCTCGGCCTCGCGCCGGACGGCGGCCGAGAACAAGGGCAGATCGTCGATGAAGGCGGTGCGCCGCTCGCCTTCCCCGGTCTTTTCCAACTCGCGCAGGACGTGGCGGGCGCGATCCACGACGCGCGCCGGCAGGCCGGCGAGCTTGGCCACCTGAATACCGTAGGAACGGTCGGCAGTGCCGGCCCGGACCTCGTGGAGGAAGACGACGTCGCCCTCCCATTCCTTGACGCGCATCGTGGCGTTGGACAAACGCGACAACCGCGCCGACAGGGCCGTCATCTCGTGGAAATGAGTGGCGAAAAGCGCCCGGCAGCGATTGACCTCGTGGAGATGCTCCACGGAGGCGAAGGCGATCGACAACCCGTCATAGGTCGAGGTGCCCCGGCCGATCTCGTCGAGGATCACGAGCGAGCGGGGGCCGGCCTGGTTGAGGATCGCGGCGGTCTCGACCATTTCCACCATGAAGGTCGAGCGCCCTTCAGCGAGATCGTCGGAGGCGCCGACGCGGCTGAACAAGCGGTCCACCACGCCGATGCGGGCGGAGGCCGCCGGCACGAAGGCGCCGGCTTGCGCCAAAACCGCGATAATGGCGTTCTGGCGCAGAAACGTGGACTTGCCGCCCATGTTCGGGCCGGTGACGAGCCAGATCGCCCCACCCTTGGCCCCTCTTGAAGGGGGCGAAAGATCGCAATCGTTGGCGACGAAGGAGCCGTGCGCGGCCTTCAACGCCGCTTCCACCACGGGATGGCGCCCGCCTTCGATGCGGAAGGACAGGCCGTCGTCCACGTCCGGCCGCGTCCAGTCTTCCGAGATCGCCAGATCGGCGAGCGCGGCCGAAACATCGATCACCGCCGCCGCGCCCGCCGCTTCGCGCAAAGCCGGGGCGGCCTCCACCACAAGCGCGGACAAGCGGTCGAAGGCAGCGAGTTCCAGGCGCAGCGCATCGGCGGCGGCCTCCGCGATGCGCCCTTCGAGGCCGGCGAGTTCGTCGGTCGAGAACCGCATGCAGTTCGCCATGGTCTGGCGGTGGAAGAAGCGGCGGCGCGCTTCCTCCGTGCCGTTCAGCGCCCCCGCCTGTCCCTCAGCGACTTCGATGAAATAGCCGAGCACGTTGTTGTGCTTGATCTTGAGCGAGCGGATGCCGGTTTCTTCGGCATAGGAAACCTGAAGCCCGGCGATGACGCGCCGCGATTCGTCGCGCAGCGAGCGCGCTTCGTCCAGCGCGGGAATCGCGCCCATCGCCACGAAGCCGCCGTCGCGTTTGAGAAGCGGCGGGCTTTCCGCCAGCAGGCTCCCAAGCTCCTGTTCCAGCGCATCCGGCAGGTCGGCGAGACCTCGGGCGGCTTGCCCGAGTTCGGCGGGCGGCGCAGCGGCGGCCAGGAGGGCGGCGGTTTCGCGCGACGCGCCAAGGAAGCCGAGAATGCTGCCGAGATCGCGCGGGCCGCCGCGCCCGAGCGCCAGCCTTGATAAGGCGCGCTCGGCATCCGGCAGGCCCTTCAGCACCGCTCTCAACGCGCGCACCAGACCCGGTTCGCCGACGAGGAAGCCGACCGAATCGAGGCGCTCGCCGATCGCGGACGGATCAGTCAGGGGCCGGGCGATGCGCGCGCCTAAAAGCCGGGAGCCGACGCCCGTCACCGTGCGGTCGACGGCGGCGAGAAGGCTCCCCTCGCGCCGGCCCGCGACCGAGCGCGTCAGTTCGAGGCTCGCGCGCGTTGCCGGATCGATCAGCATCGCCTCGCCCGCCGCGACCTTCGCGGGCCGCGCCAAGGCGGGGCGCGCCGCGAACTGGGTGCGCGTCAGATAAGCGAGAAGCCCTGCGCCGGCGGCAAGCTCGGCGCGCCCGAAGGCACCGAAACCAGCAAGCGTCGAAACCTCGTAGAAGGCGCAAAGCCGGGATTCCGCCGTGGCCGAATCGAAAAGCGCGGCGGGCTCCGGCCGGGCGAGCTTGCCCAGCGCGGCAACGAGGGGGCGCATCGCCTCCTCATGGAACAGCGCGTCGGAGATGACGATCTCGGCCGGGTCCACGGCGCGAATATCGGCCAGAAGCCTGTCGGCTTCGCTTTCCTGCACGGTGAAGGCGCCGGTGGAAAGATCGGCATAGGCGATCGCATAAGCGCCGCCGACCCGCGCCAGGGCCATCAGATGGTTCGGCCGGCCGGGTTCGAGAAGCGTTTCCTCCGTGATCGTGCCGGGGGTGACGAGGCGCACCACGTCGCGCCGCACCACGGATTTGGAGCCGCGCTTCTTGGCCTCCGCCGGGTCCTCGACCTGCTCGCAGACGGCCACCCGGTGCCCGAGACCGATGAGCCGGGCAAGGTAATCGTCGGCGGACACGACGGGAACGCCGGCCATCGGGATGTCGGCGCCCAGATGCTTGCCGCGCTTGGTCAGCGCGATGCCGAGCGCGCGGGCGGCGACGGAAGCGTCCTCGAAGAACAACTCGTAGAAGTCGCCCATCCTGTAGAACAGGAGGCAATCGGGATTGGCCGCCTTGATCTCGATATATTGCGCCATCATCGGCGTCGGCGCACCGCCGCCGCCGCCGTCTACCGTCAGTGCCGAAATCGTCGCGCCTCCCCAAGGGTCGAGGCCATCAATAAAGCCTGGCGCGGGCATTGGACAGAGCGCGGGCGCGACCTTCCCCAGCTACGCGCGCCCTTCCCCAGCTACGCGCGCCCTTGCCCGCGACTTCGGGGCTATGCAACAGTTCTTAACAAACGAATGTCATAGAGCGTGATAGGTTCGCACGGAACGAAAAGGGGCTTTTCCTGATTTTGTCGGGAAATCCCCGTCGTGGGTTCAAGGACGTATTGCCGGCGCAATCCCCAGCCAATGTGCGCGGCGACTTCGGACAATTCGATGCAGAGAAGAATTCTCGCCCCCTTCGTCATCCTCGCCGCCTTGATGCCGGCGACCGTATCCTTCGCCGCCGCGGCGGAAGCCAAGACGGCGGTGCCGCGCGTCAACGTTTATCAATATGCGATGGACAACCCGGTCGCGGATACGCAGCTCAAGATCGTGCCGACGCTCGGCTCGTCCGTGCCCGCATCGGTCGCGCTCAGCCCCTGCGAAGGCGAGAAGACCTATGTCTACTTCTATTACGGCGGCCAGCCGGTGATCGTGGAGCAGGCCACCCGCTCCATCGTGCGGATCGGCCAGAGCAACTGATCCTCTGGCCGAGGGGCACTTAACTCAAGCGGCCGCCCGCCGGCTCGGATCGCCGTAGTAGTCGACGTAGCGTGCGCCGATATTCTCCACCGGCAGAACGATCAGGACATCCGTGGTGCCGAACTGCGCATCCACCACGGCATCGGGTCCGATATAGCCGCCGAGCCGCAGATAGCCCTTCACCAGCGGCGGCAACGCCGCCAGAAGCTTGCGCCCGTCCTCCACCGCAGGCCGCCCGGTCATCGGCACGGCGCGGTGAGCTTGCGCGCCGACGCGCCACTCCTCCGGCGGCGGCGCGGCTTGGCCGAGAAGCGCCAGCATCGGCGCCAGGGCCTCCGGGTCGGTGCCTTCCAGCGATGCGCAGCCGAAAAGAACGTCGATGCGGTTGGCCTGGAGATAGGCCCAGATGCCCTGCCACAACAGTTCGACCGTGCGCTTGGAGCGGTATTCCTTCAGAACGCAGGAGCGGCCGAGTTCCAGAAAACGCTTCGCCGGATGGCGCGCCACGAGATCGTCGATCTGAAACTCGGAGGCCGTATAGAAACCGCCGGCAAGGCGAGCGCGCTCCGGCGGCATCAGGCGGTAGGTGCCGACCACCTCCCCTTCCCCGCGATCCTTGTCGATCACGAGAAGATGGTCGCAGAAGCGATCGAACCCATCCTTGTCGCGTCGCGTCAGCTTCTGCAGGGCCGACGGCTTGGCGGACATTTCCTCGTAGAACACGCGGTATCGCAGCGCCTGGGCGGCGCGAACCTCGTCCTTGGAGCGGGCGAGACGGACTTCGAGATTGGCGATCCGGCCGAGAACCCGGCCATTGGGGTCGAAGCGCCCGCGCATGGGCCGGACCGGGGCGGGAATCAACGCCTGGACCAGAGCCTCGAATGCGAGCTTCTCACGCAGCCCGGCACTGGTTTCGGCGATGCCTGCGAGGTTCATGAAAGTTCCTCTCCTGCGGAGCGGCGCGTGGGTTGCGAGAACGATATCTAGTCGCTCCGCGCGAAAGTCTTGTGACCGCCGCCCGGCTCCACGCTTCTTCTACACGAAGTTTCGGCGGCAAAGGAGGGATATCGCCCCATAAGCGCTAACTCAAAGCCTTCGACGAGCAAAGTGGTCCGTCAGCAGCCGCCCGACCTGAGGCGTTCCGATGATCATCATGCCATACTGAAATCGGGCATCCGACGATGTTCGAAGAGATTCCTGTTTCTCCGTCCCGGACGATCGATTTCGAAAAAGCCCCATCGGGAACAAGTTTCGGAAAGAACTGGCTTTGTGGCGGCAATAGGTTCGGGGCCGGCTCGGCCGGCTCGGTTGACGTTGCATCTCCAGAAACATCTGGAGCTCCATGGCGCCCTGCAAGGAGCCGTTGCAGGTTTGCGGGTCCGAGCGGGACCCAGTCCCATCCAGATTGCCGATGCAGATCGCGGCGCCGGTTGAAGGTGAATTCGCGCTCCGCAATGGGGTTCAAGACCGCCTCGATGGGGTCCCCTTACATGACGCGATGGAAACGAGCCCTTCCCCCAATAAAGTACCATTAGTGATCGCCGTCGCTTTCCTGGCTCTCGCGGTGTCGTTCGGTACGCGCGCGATCCTGGGCCTTGGGATGCAGGAATGGACCCGCGAGTTTGGATGGTCGAGAAGCGAGGTGTCCGTTGTCGGATCGCTCGCGCTCGTTGTGATGGCTGTCACCGTTCCGCTGGCCGGATATGCCGCTGACCGCTGGGGTGCCCGCCCAATTCTTGGGATCGGCTGTTTGACGCTTGCGGGCAGTCTGATCGCCGTCTCCTACATGACGAGTTATTGGCGCTTCATCCTCGGCTACGGCCTGTTGAGCGGCGCTGGTTTCGGCCTGGCCTCGTTACCGGTCATCGGCAGCCTTGTCCTGCGGCGAGTGAAGAGCCGGCAAGGTCTTGCTACAGGGATTGCCACGTCGGGTACGACGGGCGGGCAATTGCTGATTATCCCGGCTTTGGCGGCTTTCTTTCCATTGATCGGATGGCGCGCCGCGATCTTCGGTTTCGCAGCCCTGGCCGCGTTCGCGGCTTTGCTGGCCTGCGTCTTCATCGGCCGCGACCCGCCCCGGATCCGCGATGTCGGGCAGGAGGCTCAAGGCGGCATCCTCACGCGCCTGAAGCCGGTTGTCACCACGCGGGCATTCCACGGTCTGTTCTGGAGTTTCGCTCTTTGCGGCTTCACCTCGACAGGGATCGTGGAAACCCATCTGATTCCATTCGCGCAAATCTGTGGGTTCTCAACGGGTGCAGCTACCGGCGCTTATGGTATCTTCGCGCTCTTCAATCTCGTCGGCATGGTCTCCGCTGGATTTATCGCCGATCGATCCGACCGCAGGAGACTGCTGGTCGCCATCTACATTTTGCGCGCTATCGCCTTTGTGATCCCGCTGTTCGTCGGCGCGGATTATCCGTTGCTACTGGCGTTCTCATTCTTGGTCGGCATTGCCTTCTACGCCACGTTTCCGGCGACGATCGGCCTTTCAGCGGCTCATTTTGGCAAGGCCAACGTCGGCTCGGTCGTGGGTGTCCTGACCGTGGGCCATGCCCTTGGAGCGGCTGCGGGCGCGTGGTTCGGCGGCTACGCCTACGATCTGTTCCTTCGTTATGACGCCATGTGGATCGGCTCGGTCGTGCTGGCACTCTGCTCGGCGATGTTCGCCATGCTGGTTTCCGATCCGCGTTCGCGCCCGCCCGAACGTTTTGTCGCAGCAGGCTCCGACGCGCCCGAAACCGCTCCTCGATACTCCTGAAGGACTCACATGCTCGAAACTGACGAAGCTATCGAACCCGGCCGTTGCGTGATCGTGGTCGATGATGCCCTTCCGGCCGGTCGTGCCGCCAACGCGGCAGCCGTGATCGCCCTCACCCTTGGCAAGCTCCAGCCGGAACTGGCCGGCGCCGATCTGGTGGACGGGTCGGGGGTTGCGCATCCTGGCTTGATCCCGATCGGCATCACCATACTGGGCGCCGCGTCGGCTGATCTTCCCGGCATTCGCGCGAAGGCGCTAAGCCGCGAGTTAACCGTGATCGGCTTTCCGGTGCAGGGCCAACAAACGAACGACTATTCCGCTTTCGGGGCGGCCGTTGGGCGGGTCGAGACGAACGCGCTGTCTTATGTCGGAGTCGGCATCTACGGACCACGCAAGACAGTCGGCAAGGTCGTTGGGAAATATGGCCGATTCAAATGAGCTGGATCAACTCGGGCTAAGCACAGCGTCCCGATAAGCACCTGGGGTGATGCCCATGCGGCTTCGAAAGCTGCGCGTGAAATGGGCCTGATCCGCGAAGCCGATTGTTGCCGCGATCTCCGCCAGTTCGTTGCCGTGCCGGAGAAGCTGCAGCGCGAGGCGAATACGCGCCTGACGCTGATAAGCGTGCGGTGTCATGCCGGTCTCGCGCTCGAAGGAACGATAAAGCCGGAAGGGGGCAAGATTGGCGGCTGCGGCGATCTCGGACAGACTGACGCGCTCATCAAGGCGAGAGTCGAGATACGCCTTGGCGCGCCTGACTGCGGCGTTCTCGACGCCGGTTACGGCAGAAGAGGGTCCTTGGTCGGTGTGTCGCGCAAACAACCTGCACGCGAAGCGAAGATAGGCCTCGTCGCGCTCAAGCCGCGGCCCCCCTGTCTCCGAATGCGTGTGTAAGCCGGCAAATGCCGCGGCAAGCGTCTCGTCGCGAATGATTGGGCCTCGGATTGAGAACGTGCGGTCCTTCGCGTCGATGTCAGCGACACGGGAATGCAAGACTCCCAGGTCAACGTAGATCGTTCGCTGACTCCAACCCGACTGATCGACGGGCCATCCGGCGTGAGGTTGGTCCGGATCGATGGCGTAAAGGTCGCCTTTGCGTGCCACAAACTCGGCGCCGGGCATACGAATGCGGATCGAACCTTCGGTAATCAAGGCCAGGCATGCGCTGTCGTGCGTATGTAGATCATAGGAAAATTTTTCGAACTTCGCACGCAGCAAATCCGCGCCGAGATCATGGGCGCGCCAGAAGTGCGCTCTTTCAGTACCACGTGCCTGCATGGACGAACTGGCTCGACTTCGGTGCTCGTTGATCCAAACGGTAGCCCGCTGCGCTGCATGGCCCCGCGCGAGAGGGTGTTACCCAACATGCGGCCGCCACGATGCGCAAGTCGTGCGAAGCGGACAGATCGTCGTCGCGTCGATCAGCTTGAGACGGTGGCGGGGCCTACATTCGCAGGGACGAGCGATAGGCAACGCCCTCACGATACGCGCCAGAGCTTTTTGCGGTGGCTTGAAGCTCAAGGCTCGCTGGCAGCGCCGCAAGCAGCTTCAACCAACAACGATCATGTGGCTGTGTGGCTTGCATCACTAGAGCATCGTGCGGAAGGTTGGACGCGATGATGCCGAGGTGATTTTGGTTCGAGGTCGAGGGGATCGACAAGGTCGTAGCGGTGCTACGGCCGCAGACGAGCGCTGGAGGATGCGGAGCAAAAGCGCAAGGCAGCATGCGTCTCACCTTTCGCACGATGCTCTAGCGCGAACCGCAACACAAAAGCCGATGCCCCTTCAAGTCAGCGCCTATGGGGATATCGCCCCCTTCACTTCGCTTCGTCGGCGGAGACCTTGGGCGGACGGGCCAGCAGAAACTCGTCGATGAGAATCAAGGCAGCGCCGACCGAGATGAAGGCGTCGGCGAGGTTGAACACGGCGAAGCTCCAGACAGGCGTGTGGAAGAAGACGTAATCCACGACATAGCCGAGGCGCAAACGGTCGATCAGGTTGCCGATCGCGCCGCCGACGATGATCGCGAAGGCGAAATGCGACAAGCGCCGCGCCAGTGGCGTCTTCCACCACAGCCAGCCGACGAAAACGAGAACGCCGCCGGATAGAAGGGCGAGGCTGAGATCGCCCATCCCCGCGAAGAGCGAGAAGGCGATGCCCTCGTTGCGCGCATGGTAGAGGGCGAGGAAGGGCAGAAGCTCGATCGCGCCCCCGAGCGGCATCGTGGCGACGACAAGCGCCTTGATGCCTTGGTCGAGGATCACCGCGAGCACCACGAGGGCGAGCCCGAAAAGCGCCACCGATTTACTGCGTCCCGATTCGGGGGCGTTCGTCACAGCTTCAGCGCCTTCCGCCGCGCTTCGAACAGCATGATGCCCGTCGCGACGCCGAGATTGAGGCTGTCCGCGCGGCCGGCCTGGGGAATGCGCAACAGCGCCTCGCAGGCATTGGCGAGGGGTTCCGTCAGGCCGGCTTGCTCGTTGCCCATCAGAAGAACCACCGGACGGCCGGAATAGGTCGCGTCGCGATAATCGGTCTCGCCCCGCATGTGGGTCCCCGCGACGAGCCCCTTGAAGTCGCGGCGCCAGCGCAGGAACGCTTCTTCCGAAACGCGGGCCAGCGGCACGGCGAAGATCGAGCCCATCGTGGCGCGCACCGCTTCCATGGAGAAGGGATCGACGCAGTCGCCGATGAGAACGACGCCCTTGGCGCCGGCGGCGTCCACGGTGCGCATGATCGTGCCGAGATTGCCGGGATCGCGCACCCGGTCGAGCGCCACCACGACACCGTCCGCGCCGAAGGCAAGCTTTTCGAGGGCCGTAGTCTTCTGCTTGAAGACGCCGATGGCGCTTTGCGGATTGTCGCGCCGCGACACCGCTTCCATGACCTTGGAACTGGCTTCCACGACGTCGGCTCCCGCCGCGCGGGCGCGGGCCGCGGCCTTCGCCAGAAGCGCGCCGTGGAGTTCGGCTTTCGCGACCAGCAGCGTTTTCAGCACCCAGCCCGCTTCCAGCGCGTCGAGAACGAGCTTCAGCCCTTCGGCGATGAACAAACCCGTTTCGTCGCGCCCCTTCTTGGCGGCGAGCGCGCGGATGTCCTTGACGATCGGATTGGAAACGCTGGACAGGTCCTTGACGCGGCCGGGGGCCGCCAGATCCGTCCGCGGCCGTGTTTCATTCGCCATGATCGGGCATCCAGCGGGAGAAGAGCGAGGTGGAAAGGCCGCGCGGTTCCGCTCCGGCCTCCGTGATGACGAGTTCGCCCGATTCCACCGTGCCGCCGAGGCCGCGAAGGGCCTCGCGCATCAGGGCGGAAAGCGAAAAGAACGAGGCGCGGATCGAATAAGCGGTGAGCACCACCAGAAGCGGGCGCTCGGACAGGAGGCCGCGCGTCAGGTCGAGAAGATAGGGCAGATCCTCGAAGAGTTCCCAGACCTCGCCCTTCGGCCCGCGTCCGTAGCGCGGCGGATCGAGGAGCACGATGTCGTAGCGGCTGCCGCGCTTCACCTCGCGCTCGGCGTAGCGCACGGCATCCTCGCAGATCCAGCGGATCGGCGCGTCTTCCAGTCCCGCGACGCCGGCATTCTCGCGGCCCCAGGCGATGGCCTTCTTGGAAGCGTCGACATGCGTGACTTCCGCGCCCGCGCGCGCCGCCAGAAGCGTCGCAACGCCGGTATAGCCGAAGAGGTTGAGGACGCGGGCGGGGCGGCGGCGTCCCTCGATCGCCCGCACCATCGCCGCCCAATGCTCGGCCTGCTCTGGAAAAACGCCGACATGACGGTAGGAGGTGAAGCGGCCGAGATAGGACAGGCCTTCATGGCTCAGCGGCCAGGTTTCGCCGAGCGGGCTTTTGGGGAAGCGCCAGCGGCCCATCCCCTCCTCGTCGGTGTCGCCGGTGAAGACGGCATCCGCCTTCTCCCATTCGCTTGTGTCGAGCCTCGGCTGCCAGATCGCCTGGTTCTCGGGTCGCCGCACCACGAGGGGGCCGTAGCGCTCCAGTTTCTCGCCGCCCCCCGAATCGAGAAGCGCATAGTCCTCGGTCGGTTGGACGGTGAGAATCACCGGCAGGCGCTCGGCCGGGCGCTCGCCCTCGTGCCGGACGGCGACGCGGCGGCGCGCGCCCTCTCCGTTCGCTTCCCTTTCGCGTGGCCGGTCTTCCCCGCCTCGATCGTGCTTGGCCTTCTGCATCCGCTTCTCTTAATGCGGCCGGACCGCTTGAGAAAGGCGGTATCGAGGGCAACTTGTGAAGGACAAGGGCGGGGCGAACCCGCTGGAGGAGTTTGAGCCAATGGATCTCAAGGGCGAGTATCGGTTGCCCGCGCCGCGCCAGGTCGTCTGGGAAGCCTTGAACGACGAGGTGGTCCTGCAGGCCTGCATTCCCGGATGCGACAGTCTCCAACGTTTGTCCGACACGGTGCTTGCCGTCGAGGCGACCGCCAAGGTCTCGCTCCTCAAAGCGCGGTTCACCGGCGAAGTGCGGCTCGAGAACGTCCGGGCGCCCGAAAGCTACAGGATCGTCGGCGAGGGCAAAGGCGGCATCGCGGGCTTCGCCAAGGGCGCGGCCGACGTCGTCCTCACCGAGGACGGCGCGGAAACCATCCTGCGCTACAGCGTCGATGCGGAGGTCGGCGGCCGGATCGCGCAGATCGGCGGCAAGTTCATCGGGGCTGCCGCCGCGCGGCTGTCCGAAAAGTTCTTCGACCGCTTCGCCGCCCATGTCGCCGGCGAACATGCCAAGGCGGTCGGCGAAACGCGCGCCATCGCCTGAGGGCGCGCGGGAGCCGGAACGGGCGTCGACGTCAGGCGCGCGATAGCGCGAGGGCGGTGGAGCCTTCGCGCGGCAGGGCGCCCGAGCGCGATTCGCGCTCCTGGCGCAGCCGCTCTTTGGCATCGTCGGCTTCGCGGCGAAGGCGCTCCAACTCGTGCTTGCGGCGCCACGCGGCGCGGCGGTAATGCGCCTGCGTCAGCCATGTGCCGATGCCGCCGAGAATCGTGCCGACGATCACCGAGGCCATGATCACGATGAAGAGCGGCACTTCGTAGACGAATTGAGGAAGCGACCCCAGCGGATCGAGCGAGACCGTGACCGGCGCGCGGTTGGCGACGCAGAACACCACGATTAGGATCGCCAACGGAACCAGGATCACGAAAGACAGAAAGCGCGAGATCATCGCCGGACACCTTTGGGGCTGAAGCGGAGTGCTCCGTCGATATGGCGGGACCGCACGGGCGGTCAATCTCCGATCGCGAAACGAGGCCGAACGATCACTCGTCCGAGTTCAATCGCTCGCGCAGTTCCTTGCCCGCCTTGAAGAAGGGCACCCACTTCTCTTCCACATCCACCGCGTCGCCGGTGCGCGGGTTGCGACCCGAGCGCGGCGGGCGGTTCTTCACCGAAAACGCGCCGAAGCCGCGCAGTTCCACTCGGTTGCTGTCGCACAGCGCATCGGTGATCTCGTCGAAGACGGCGTTGACGATGGTCTCGACGTCCCTTTGATAGAGATGCGGGTTGCGGCTCGCGATGATCTGAACGAGTTCGGATTTGATCACGGAAATGACGACTCCCTGAAAACGCGGAGAGCGGGACCCCGCAACGGGCCGCCAAACTTCACTGAAGATTAGAAAACCGGCCCTATCACATGCAAGCACGTTTCTTGGCTGGCAAAGCATAGACGGGCATTTTTTGATCGCCGGGAGCGAAAATGCCACTCTTATGGCAGGGTCGTTCCCGCATCGGGCCGCCAAAGCGCCATCATGCCGCCCCGAAGACCGGTGGTCTCGAAGAGGCCCGAGTCGAGCCCCAGTGCCTTCAGAATCATCGACCGGGTGCCCGCGAAGATGCCGAAGCCGTCGTCCTCCTTCGGCTCGCGCTCGCGGATTTCCAGGCCCTTGGGCACCTGGCGCACGTTTTCCAGCCAGCGCCGGACCTCGATCTCGCCGCCGATGGCGTCCACCAAGCGATTCTGCAGCGCCTGCCGGCCAGTGAAGACCGAACCGTCGGCGAGGCGGCGCACCTCGTCCAGCGGGATCGGCCGGCGGTTGGCGACGATGCCGACGAACCATTCGTAGGAATCCACCACCATGCGCCGAATCATTTCCTTGGCTTCTTCGGGCGCGGGCGCGAAGGGCGAGGGTTCGGCCTTCAAGGGCGCCGACTTGATGGCGTTCACCGACACGCCGACATTGCCGAGAAGCTGGGACGCGTCGACATACTGGAAGATGGTGCCGATGGAGCCGACGATGGATGTCTGGCGCGCCACGATATGGTCGCTGCCGGCGGCGATCAGATAGCCGGCGGAGGCCGCCAAGGTGCCGACTTCGCTTGCCACCGGCTTCTTTTCGGCCAAACGCCGCACCGCCTCGAAGATCGCCTCGCCGCCGACCGACGTGCCGCCGGGGCTGTCGACGCGCAGGATCACGCCCTTCACCCCGTCGTCCTTTGCCAGATCGTCGAGAAGTTCGATCAGCTTGTCGTCTTCGGTGACCACCCCTTCGATATCGACGCGGGCGATGGACGAGCCAAGACCGCCCATGTCGCCGGCCAGCCGCCAGTTGCCCGGCCCGACGCCGAAGGCCGGCAGAAGAATCGCGGCGAAGACCGCGGCCACGGCGATCACGGCGAGGATTCGCCAGAAGCCGAGCTTGCGTCGCAGCCGTCGCCGATCGATCAATTCCTGGGCGTTGCTCAAGCCGCTCCCCATGCTTTACGCTTCGCTAACGGGGCAGCGATAGACTCAGCCCACGAACTTGCCAAGCCGGCAGCATCGGCATGGCTTTGCACAAAGACGCAAAATCCCCATATTGCGCCGGGAACTTGCACGTGCATCCGAACGGGCAGGCACGATTCGGCGCTTTTCGCGCTCCGTCGATCCTGTTCGAGGTATGCGGTGCGAGCGTTTTCCCGACGCTTTCCCGCCGGAAGGAACCGGATACAAGGCTTGAACGAAGCGACGCAGCATCTGCGCCCCATGACGCATGACGATCGATCCGCCGGCCGCAGCCGCATGGATCGGGAGTTCTCGCGCGCCCGCCGTCACACCATCCTCGTCAAGGCGCTGCGCATCGGGCTGCCGCTCGGGGCGGTGGCGATCGTGGCGGGGGGTGTGGCCGTCACGTTCCTGGCCCGCAGCCTGCCGGACAACGTGTCCGTGGCGAGCGCGGGGATCGGCGATGGCGGAATCGTGATGGAAGATCCGCGCATGTCCGGCTTCGACAAGAACAATCGTCCTTATTCCATGGATGCCGATCGGGCCGTGCAATCCCTGACCGGCGGCGGCGTCGACCTCCAGGGCGTTCGCGCCAAGCTGACGGTCAGCGAGGACTCCACCGCCGAGATCGTCGCCGCCAAGGGCTTCTACGATCAGGCCGGACAGAAGCTGCGGCTGTCGAACGACATCACGGTTGCGACCTCGGACGGCATGCGGATCGCGCTGGGCGCCGCCGATGTCGACCTCAAGACCGGTTCGCTTCAGGGCACCGGGCCGGTCGACATCCTGTCCGACAACCGGACCATCAAGGCAGGAAGCATCGCCGTGAAGGACGGCGGGGCTTTCATCAGCTTCGGCCAACGCGTGCGCATGACGATTCAACCTCCCGCCGGCGACGCGCCCGCGCGGGACCTTTCGAGCAACGAGCCCCGATGAAAACCTTCGCCAGACATGCAGCCTTCCTGTCCGCGACCCTGGTCGCGGCTTTCGGTCTCGTCGGGCCGTCCGGAGCGCAAAGCTTCGGCAACAGCTTCACCGGGCTTCAGGTGAAGGGCGACGAGCCGATCGCCATCGACGCCGACCAGCTCGATGTCGACGACAAGCAGCGCATCGCGACCTTCGTGGGCAATGTCGAGGTGGCGCAGGGCGACACCCTGATGAAGACCTCCAAGCTCCTGGTCTTCTACGCCAAGCCGGCGGGCGAGACTGCGGCCGGCACCGGCGGCGGCGCCACGACCCAGCCCGCGCGCTCCACCGGCGGCGCGATGCCCGGCGGCTCCAACCAGATCGACCGCCTGGAAGCGCAGGGCAAGCTCTATATCCGCTCCACCGATCAGGTGGCGACGGCCGAACGCGGCACCTTCGACATGAAGACGCAGATCGCCGTCCTCACCGGCAATGTGGTGATGTCGCAAGGCGACAACGTGGCGCGCGGCGACAAGCTGACGATCCACATGGATACGGGCCTCGCCCAGCTCGGCGGCTCGGGGCGCGTCAAGATCCTGATGGCCCCCGAACAGAACGGCCAGAAGGCCGGCAACTGATAGAAAGCCACCCGGCAGGGACAGGGCGGGCGCAACCGTGCGCCGGCCCGTTCCCCCGCGCGTGGACGGATCGATCATGAGTGTAGTTTCGACGGAAAAGCGCGTGGCGGGCGAAGCGGTGCCGGGTGACGGCCGGCCGGGCAGCGCGGCCCGCGAAGGGCGGGAAGCCGCGAGCGCGGGGCGTTTGTCGGCGAGCGGGCTGACGAAAGCCTATCGCGGCCGGCGCGTCGTGAACGGCGTCGACGTCTTCGTGCGGCGCGGCGAGGCGGTCGGCCTTCTCGGGCCCAACGGCGCGGGTAAGACGACCTGCTTCTACATGATCACCGGCCTCGTTCCGGTGGACGAAGGGCGGATCGAGCTCGACGGGCACGACATCACGCCGGTTCCCATGTATCGCCGCGCCCGCCTCGGCATCGGCTATCTTCCGCAGGAAGCCTCGATCTTTCGCGGCCTGTCGGTGGAAGACAACATCCGCGCCGTTCTGGAAGTGGTGGAGCCGAACAAGCGCGAGCGCGAAGCGCAACTCACCGCCCTCCTCCAGGAGTTCCACATCGAGCACCTGCGCAAGTCGCCCTCCACCGCCTTGTCGGGCGGCGAGCGGCGGCGCTGCGAGATCGCGCGCGCGCTCGCTTCGCGGCCGACCTTCATGCTGCTGGACGAGCCCTTCGCCGGCGTCGATCCGATCGCCGTCGCCGATATCCAGGGCCTCGTGCGCCACCTGACGCAGCGCGGCATCGGCGTCCTCATCACCGACCACAACGTGCGCGAAACGCTCGGCCTCATCGACCGCGCTTATATCATGCACGCCGGCGCCGTCCTGACCCACGGCACGCCGCAGGAGATCGTGGACAACCCGGACGTGCGCCGCCATTACCTCGGCGACCAGTTCACCTTCTGACGATCAAGCGAGCCACGAGCCTGTCGGCAACCGGCGCTTTCGGCGGCGGGTGGATTGACATGCAAGGACCGGACCATTTTATATCAGGCGGCAGCCGGTCGTTCCGGCATCGACCATCGAAGGGCGCCGCCCGCCAATGTTGTCCGCTCGCCTTCAGCTTCGCCAAAGCCAATCCCTGGCGCTGACGCCTCAGCTCCTCCAGTCCATCCGCCTTCTGCAATATTCCCATATGGAGCTCGACGCCTTCGTGCAGGAGGAGATCGAGCGCAATCCCATGCTGGAGCGCGGCGAAGCGGCGGAAGAGCCGGGCGAGGCCTTTGCCCCGGAAAGCACTGAGGCGCCGGCGGAGACCGTTCCCGAGCCCTTCGGCGATGCCGGCGGATCGGTGGCGACGACGGGAGTGCTTCCTTCCGAGCGCGGCTCGGCGCAGGCGAGCTATACGGAATTCCTGTCCGACGAGCGCCCCTCGCTCGGCGCCCATGTGCTCGGCGAGATCACCGAAATCTTCTCCGACCCGACGGAGCAGGCGATCGCCGGCATCCTCGCCGGCCATCTCGACGAGGCTGGCTATTATCGCGGCGACACGGCAGCGCTCGCCTTGTCGCTCGGGCTCGGCTTGGCAACGGTGCAGGATATCCTCGACCGGGCGCGCGCGGCGATCGAGCCCGCCGGGCTCTTCGCCGAGGATCTCGGCCAGTGCCTGTCTCTCCAGCTCGCCCGGCGCGACCGCCTCGATCCGGTGATGCGCACTGTTCTCGCCCATCTGGAACTTCTCGCGCGGCGCGATTTCGCGACTCTCCGACGCCTGACGGGCGAGGACGAGGCCGGACTTCTCGATGTTCTCGCCGAAATCCGCCGCCTCGACCCCAAGCCCGGCCACGGCTTCGAAACCGGCGATGCGGGGGCGATCGTGCCCGACGTCGTGGTGGGTGCCGCAGCGGACGGGTCGTGGCGCATCGAGTTGAATCCCGCCGCCCTGCCCCGCGTGATCGTGAACGGACAATACGCCCTCGGCGTTTCCGCCGCCGGGCTGGACGAGGCGGGACGCAACTTCCTGTCCGAATGCCAGACCTCCGCGAACTGGCTGGCGCGCTCCCTCGACCAGCGGGCCCGAACCATCCTGAAGGTCGCGGCCGAGATCGTGCGCCGTCAGGACGAGTTCCTGGTGAAGGGCATCACGGGCCTGAAGCCCATGACGCTGATGGCGGTGGCCGAAAGCATCGGCATGCACGAATCGACGGTGAGCCGCGTGACGGCGAACAAGTATATCGCCACGCCCCGCGGCACCTTCGAGATGAAGTTCTTCTTCACCGTGGCGATCGCCGCGACGGGCGGCGGCGACGCGCATTCGGCGGAAAGCGTGAAGCATCGCATCCGCCTGCTGGTGGACGGGGAAAGCGGATCGGGCGTCCTGTCCGATGACGACATCGCCGATCGGCTGCGCACTGACGGCGTGGACCTCGCCCGCCGGACCGTCGCCAAATACCGCGAAGCGCTCGGCATCCCCTCCTCCATCCAACGCCGGCGGGAGATGAATGCCCGGCGCATGGCGTCGTGATGGCACGAAATCGTACCGGTTCGGCCGGGTCTCAAGGATACGGAAGGCCCGCCGCGCGTTGACAGACCGTGTCGTGGTCTCCTAGAAGCCCGCCGTCCGCACCATCGGACGCCAAGGCCTTCGGGAAACCGCCGGCATCGTCAAGCCGCTTCGGCACTCCGCCGAGGCAATCCGGTAACGGCCCGCATCAAAGCGGGCGCAAGGCAAGGACGGATGGCGCCAGACGCCAAGAACGTCCGAGGGAGCTTATCGATGAGCGTTCGGGTTTCGGGCAAGCACATGGATGTCGGCGAAGCGTTCCGCTCGCGCATCGAGGACCGTCTCGACCAGTTCGTCACCAAATACTACGACGGCAACTACAGCGGCACCGTCGTGATCTCGAAGGATTCCGCGCGCTACTGCGCCGACTGCACCATTCATCTCGATACCGGCGTCGTGTTCCAGGCGACCGGCGAAGCGCACGATCCGGAAGCCAGCTTCTCCGATGCTTCGGACCGCATCGAGAAGCGCCTGCGCCGCTACAAGCGCCGGCTGAAGGACCATTATGCCGGTCACGGTCAGGCCCGCGATGTCGCTTATACCGTCGTCGCGGCGCCGACCGACGACGACGAGGACAACGGCATCCCCGAGAACTACGCGCCCGCGATCATCGCCGAGACTTCGCTGAAGGTCGGCACCATGTCGGTGGCCGGCGCGGTGATGGAACTCGACCGTCGCGACAGCCCGCTCTTTGTTTTCCGCAACGCGGGCAGCGGTCAGGTGAACATCGTCTATCGCCGCAACGACGGCAATTTCGGCTGGGTCGATCCCTCGACCGTCAAGCCGGAAGCCTGACGACGACGCGCCCGCCATTTCGGAACGACGCTCGGCAGCCTCATGACGCCTAGTCCTTCCCCGCCCAGCACCGCCATGGATCTGGGGGATCTCGTCGATATCGACGCGATCCTGCCATCCATGAAAGCGGGCACGAAGAAGCAGGTTCTTCAGGAGCTTTGCGAGAAGGCGGCCGAGCGTACCGGTCTTTCCAGCCGCGACATCCTCGAAACCGTGCTTCAGCGCGAGAAGCTCGGATCTACGGGGGTCGGCAACGGCATCGCCATTCCGCATGGCAAGCTGGGCGAGCTGGAACGGCTGGTCGGGGTCTTCGGACGCCTGAACCGGCCGGTGGATTTCGACGCGCTGGACGACCAGCCCGTGGATCTCGTGTTCCTGCTTCTCGCACCGGGCGGCTCGGGCGCGGAACATCTGAAGGCTTTGTCCAAGATCGCGCGCCTCCTGCGCAATTCCGAGACCGTGGCGCGCCTTCGCGAAGCGCGCGACGCGGGCATCATCTACGCCTTGATGACCGAACCGCCCAACAAAGGCTGATCTCGAAACGAGAAAAAGGCCCGTCGCCGATGGCGCGGGCCTTTGTCGTCTATGGCCGTCGTTGCAACGCGCTCGACCGTCTCGCGCCACCCTTCGGCCGAAACCGGCGGTGCTTACCAGTGCCGGTCAGCTTTCGATCAATGAAGGCTGACCGTCATGAGCTGATTCTCGTTGGCGCTGGCGATGATGCTGCCGCGATCGTCCGATACCGCCAGCGGCGTGCCGTCGGCCGCGAACAAAGCCCAAAGGTTCAGACCGGGCTGGATCGACTGGGCGCTCGGGAAACGCGCACGGATATCGTCCGACGACATGCGGCGCAGATAGGCCAGATGCCCTTCGCCGATGGCGGCGAGATCGTTGGTGGAAATCGTCTGATTCATAGCGGCCATATCGGTCGTCTCCTGTTAAAGGCAAACGTGCGCCTGCAGACTTGGATGGATATCGAGGACAAAATGTCGCGCTCGAGCGACACGTTCCTCAATCGGTGACGTCGATCGCGATGCGACGGATCACCCGTTCCGGCTCGGGACGGGCAAGATCGATGAGAAGCAGTCCGTTCTTCAACTGCGCCCCGATGATCTGCATGCCGTCCGCCAGAAGGAAGCTTTTCTGGAACTGCCGCGCCGCGATGCCGCGATGCAGAAATTCCCGCTCCTTGTCGTCGCTCTGGCGCCCACGGATGGTGAGTTGGCTTTCTTCCGTCGTCACTTCGAGGTCTTCCGGGCGAAAGCCCGCCACCGCGAGAGTGATGCGCAGAAATACGCCCTCTCCGTCTTCGCGACGGACCCGCTCGATATTGTAGGGCGGATAACCGTCGCCGGTCTTCCCGATCCGCTCCAGCGTCCGCTCCACGGCGTCGAAGCCGAGAAGCAGCGGGCTGGAGAAGGGCGTCACACGACTCATCGTTCCCAAGTCCTTGCAGCAAGCGACTTTGTGCAGGAGCCCATGGAAGCGGCGCTCCTGCCTCACGCCCTTGAATATGGCGGCGGCAAAGGGTCGATTCAAGCGCCTGCGGGATCGTTCGGCGCAGACCGGGGAAGGAGTGACCGAGCATCCCGTCGATGGTCGGCGATCTCGGTAAACAAAAGCTTGCGGCTGAGCTTCAGCCCGCCGCCGAACCGTTCTCGTCGAAGGCCAGAACCAGTCCGTTGATGCAGTGGCGCTTGCCGGTGGGCTTGGGCCCATCGTCGAAGACATGGCCGAGATGCCCGCCGCAGGTCGCGCAATGGACCTCGGTGCGCGGATAAACGAGCTTGTAGTCGGTGGTGGTGCCGACCGCCCCGTCGAGGGCCTCCCAGAAGCTCGGCCAACCGGTGCCCGAATCGAACTTCGTTTCGGAGGAATAAACGCCGCTGTTGCAGCCGACGCAGCGATAAATGCCGGTGCCGTGGTTCTTGAGAAGCGGGCTCGTGAAGGGCCGCTCCGTCGCTTCCTCGCGCAGGATCGCGAACTGGTCGGCGCTGAGTTGCCGGCGCCATTCCTCCTTGCTGCGCATCACAGGGAAATGTTCTTCCGCAGCGTTGCCGCGACGAAGGCCGAGCCCGAGCGAACCGAAGACGGAAGCCGCCCCGGCGGCGGCGGCCAATGAAAGAAAATACCTGCGCTGCATCGCCCGACCCCGTTCTTGAAGTCCCATAGCCTCCCGGCCCGGACGGCGTCGATTTGATGACGGAACGGCGCGAAGTCCCATCACGTTTTCGGCAACAGCCGCGCCTTCAATCGCCGATGCGGTTCCGGTCCCGCTTCACCCCCGATCGCAGCTTCTTGGCGGCGAGCCGCCGCTCGATCGCGCCCTTGGAAGGCCGAGTCTTGCGGCGGGGCGGCGGCGGGGGAATCAGCGCCTCGCGGATCAGGGCGGCAAGGCGCTCGCGGGCGTCCTGGCGATTGCGCTCCTGCGTGCGGAAGCGCGAGGCCTCGATCAGGATTTCGCCGTTCTTGGTGACGCGACTTCCCGCGAGCTTCAGGAGACGCTCCAGAACGTCGGCTTTCAGCGAAGGCGAGGCGGCGGCATGGAAGCGCAACTGCACGGCCGTCGCCACCTTGTTGACGTTCTGGCCGCCCGGCCCGCCCGCGCGGATGAAGGCTTCCTCGATCTCGTCGCCCGGAATGCGCAGCCGCGCGCTGACCACGACGTCGCGATCATCATCATCGGCCATGGCGACGCGCTTCCCTCGATCTTCGTTTTCGTCGGATCGGAAGAAGCCTTCCCGCGCACTCGCGTCAAGCCGCACATGCGAACGGCCCGCCCCTTGTGATGGGACGGGCCGCGACGATGGGGCCGTTTTCGAGCCTTATTCGGCGGCGAGCGCCGGATGCGGCAGAACCTGGCGAACTTCCTCGTCCACATGGTCCTCGAACTTGGCGAAGTTGGCGCGGAACATGCCGACGAGCCGGTCGGCCTGGCGGTCATAGGCGTTCTTGTCGGCCCAGGTCTCGCGCGGGTCGAGGATGGAGGGATCGACCCCCGCCACTGCGACCGGCACCTCGAAACCGAAATTCGGATCGATGCGGAACTCGGCTTCGTTGAGCGAGCCGTTGAGCGCCGCGGCCAGAAGCGCGCGCGTCGCCTTGATCGGCATGCGCTTGCCCGTGCCATGGGCGCCGCCCGTCCAGCCGGTCGACACGAGCCACACGGAGACGTCGTGGCGGGCGGCGAGATCGCGCAGGAGATTGCCGTATTCCGCCGGATGGCGCGGCATGAAGGGCGCGCCGAAGCAGGTGGAGAAGGTGGCTTCCGGTTCCGTGACGCCCTTCTCGGTGCCCGCGACCTTGGCCGTGTAACCGGACAGGAAGTGGTACATGGCTTCGGCCGGCGTCAGCTTGGCGATGGGCGGCAACACGCCGAAGGCGTCGGCCGTCAGCATCACGATGGTCTTGGGATGGGGCGCGAGGCCCGTGGTGCTCGCATTCGGGATGACGTCGAGCGGGTAGGCGGCGCGGGTGTTCTCCGTCAGGCGGCCGTCGTCGAGATCGGGAACGCGCGCCTCGTCGAGGACGACGTTTTCCAGAACCGTGCCGAAGGAGCGCGTGGCGGCGAAGATCTCGGGCTCGGCCTCCGCCGACAGACGGATGGTCTTGGCATAGCAGCCGCCCTCGAAGTTGAAGATGCCGTCCGCGCCCCAGCCGTGCTCGTCGTCGCCGACGAGAGTGCGCGTCGGGTCGGCCGAAAGCGTCGTCTTGC
Organism: Aureimonas psammosilenae; assembly: GCF_009176975.1. Classification (GTDB taxonomy): domain Bacteria; phylum Pseudomonadota; class Alphaproteobacteria; order Rhizobiales; family Rhizobiaceae; genus Plantimonas; species Plantimonas psammosilenae. The sequence continues at coordinate 112,784 of NZ_WEZG01000005.1, read as the reverse complement.
CCGTGCCGCTGAGACCGAAGAACACGGCCGCATCGCCTGCGTCGCCGACATTGGCCGAGCAGTGCATCGGCAGGACGCCGGTTTCGGGCAGGAGATAGTTCAGCATGGTGAAGACCGACTTCTTCATCTCGCCGGCATAGGACGTGCCGCCGATGAGGACGATCTTGCGCGTCAGGTCGACGGCGATCACCGTTTCGCCCCGGCAGCCGTGGCGGGCGGGATCGGCGCGGAAGGACGGCAGGTCGATGATGGTGAGTTCCGGCTCGAAGCCGCGCACCTCGTCACGGCTCGGCCGGATCATCAGGTTGCGGATGAAGAGCGAGTGCCAGGCATATTCGGTGACGACCCGCGTTTTCAGCGCGGTCGCCGGATCGGCCCCGCCGACGAGATCCTGCACGAAGAGGTCGCGGCCCATCACATGCGCCTTGAAGTCCGCGTAAAGGCGCTCGAAGGCATCGGGCGTGATGGCTTGGTTGTTGTCCCACCAGACGCGCCCTTCCGTTTGGGCATCGCGCACCACGAACTTGTCCTTCGGGCTGCGGCCGGTGTGCTGACCGGTGGTGACGGCGAGCGCGCCATGGGCGGTGAGAAGCGCTTCGCCGCGACGCACCGAAAGTTCGATCAAGGAAGCCGCATCGAGGTTCCAGGCGACGGAAGCCGGCTCTGCGAAGCCCAGCGTTTCGAGGCCGCGATAGGGGTTGCACACTCCGCTCTCGTTCGTACGGCTCACAGGCGAACTCCTAAAATCAGGTTTGCGTCGCGTGTATATTATTTGCGAGCCGAGGATACGCAAGTGAAAAACAAGTAACTCCAAATATTAAACGATTGAACTGCCAGTATTAATCTTCAAATCGGTTTAGTTGGTCGATCTAATCGTTTGTTGTCTTCGATCAGCCTTCTCGCCGCTTCGAAACCGCCGTCTCCGATCGGGCGTCCCGGCACCTTTGGCCGTTTCGAGCGTTGCTGGGGTTGAAGGGCCGGGCCGGTGGCCGGCCGGATGGATAGGACAAGGATTGAGCGCGATGAGCGAGAACGCGACCGACAAGTTCTGGGACATGGTGGACGAATTCGACACCTGCATGGTCGTCACCCGCACCGGCGGCGCGTTGCGCGCCCGACCGATGGCCCCTTACGTGTCTGAAGAGCGTCGCGAGATCCTGTTTCTCACCGATCGCGACACGCACAAGGTCGACGAGGTCGAGGCCGACAACCATGTCGCGCTGACCTTCTCCAAGCACGGCAAATACGTCTCCGTGACCGGCCGGGCCCGCGTGTCGGGCGACCGCGCGCTTGTCGACAAGCTGTGGGGGCCGGAAGCCGAAGCCTGGATGCCGCAAGGCAAGGACGATCCGTCCGTGGTGGTGCTGGCGGTGGACCCGGACGAGGCGGAACTCTGGGACGTGAAGGCCAACAAGGTGACGCAGGCCTATGAATTCGCCAAAGCCTATCTCGGAAACAAGGATCGGCCGGACACGACGGAATATCGCAAGGTCAAGCTGTAAGAAGAGGCATACACGGCCGGTTCAACTTGCCGAGAGCGGGTTTTCGAGGCGCGACTTCATCTCGCGAATCCTTGGGCCCATGAGTTTCTTCTTGCGCCGAGTTACCCTTTGCGGGAAAAGACATGGGCTGGCGGCGACAACGGACGGACTTGCCTTCGTGGTCGCCGCCGCCACAATTCGTCCCGGTGCGGTCGTTAGACCTCGTCGCATTCGAAGCGCGCGGACGCTCCGCCCTCCTTCAGGGGCGGGTCGCCCGACCCGGCGGAACCCTTGTTTTCCGTGACGCCGGCCTGACGGGAGAACACATAAGATGCCGACCATCGCCCTTGTCGACGACGACCGGAACATCCTCACCTCGGTGTCGATCGCATTGGAGAACGAGGGCTACCGGGTCGAAACCTACACGGATGGCGCTTCGGCCCTTGAAGGGCTGCAAAGCCGCCCGCCCCATCTTGCCATCTTCGACATCAAGATGCCCCGCATGGACGGCATGGAGCTTCTGCGCCGCCTGCGCCAGAAGTCCGACCTGCCGGTGATCTTCCTCACCTCGAAAGACGAGGAGATCGACGAGCTCTTCGGCCTCAAGATGGGCGCCGACGATTACATCCGCAAACCCTTCTCGCAGCGCCTTCTGGTGGAGCGCGTGCGGGCCGTCCTGCGGCGCGGGGCGGCGGCCAAGGACGGGGTCAAGCTCGTCCCCTCGCCCGAATCTTCCCTGGAACGCGGCCAGCTCGTGATGGATCAGGAGCGTCATACCTGCACCTGGAAGGGGCAGGCGGTGACGCTGACGGTGACCGAGTTCCTGATCCTCCATTCGCTTGCCCAGCGCCCCGGCGTCGTGAAGAGCCGCGATGCGCTGATGGATGCGGCTTATGACGAGCAGGTCTATGTCGACGATCGCACCATCGACAGCCACATCAAGCGGCTGCGCAAGAAGTTCAAGGCGATCGACGACGACTTCGACATGATCGAGACGCTCTACGGCGTCGGCTATCGCTTCCGCGAAATCTAGAACGGCAGAAGCGGCGAAGAGCAATGGTCGCCGGCATCGACAACGAAATCTCGCGCGACCGCGCCGCCATGCGTCAACGACGCCGGCGGGCGGCGACGCGTGCCCGGCTGCGCCGTTTGCCGGTGGTGGGACGCATCGTCCTCGGACTTCAGCGACTACTCGACCATTCGATCTTCTCGTCACTGACGCGGCGCATAGTTTTCTTGAATCTCGTCGCGCTGATCGTTCTCGTTTCGGGCATCCTTTATCTCAACCAGTTCAGGGCGGGCCTGATCGATTCCCGCGTCGAGAGTCTCCTGACGCAAGGCCAGATCATCGCGAGCGCCATCGCGTCTTCCGCGACGGTGGAAACCAATTCCATCACGCTCGATCCCGAACGACTTCTGGAGCTTCAGGCGGGCTCGACCCTCCAGCCCAACAACGACAGCGCCGACAGTCTCGACTTCCCGATCAACCCGGAGCGCGTCGCGCCGCTCCTGCGCCGGCTGATCTCGCCGACGCGCACGAGAGCCCGCATCTACGACCGCGACGCCAACCTCATCCTCGATTCGCGCCATCTTTATTCGCGCGGCCAAATCCTGCGCTACGACCTGCCGCCGGTGGTGGACGAGGACGAGGGGATCGCCGATCGGGCGCTGGAATGGCTGCGCCGCGTGTTCCAGCCGGGCAACCTGCCGCTTTATTCCGAAACGCCGGGCGGCTCGGGCGCGAACTACCCGGAAGTCACCAACGCCCTGACGGGCAGCCCGGTGGCCATCACGCGTGTCACCGACAAGGGCGAGCTGATCGTTTCCGTCGCCGTGCCGATCCAGCGCTTCCGCGCCATCCTCGGCGTCCTGCTTCTGTCCACGCAAGGCTCCGACATCGACAAGATCGTCCAGGCCGAGCGCATGGCAATCGTGCGCGTCTTCGCGGTCGCCGCCCTCGTCACCATCGTTCTGTCGACGCTTCTGGCCTCCACCATCGCGACGCCCCTTCGCCGCTTGTCGGCGGCTGCCATCCGCGTGAAGCGCGGGGTCAAGGCGCGCGAGGAGATCCCCGATTTCGGCGAGCGCTCCGACGAGGTCGGCAATCTCGCCTCCGCCCTGCGCGACATGACGAACGCCCTCTACAAGCGCATGGACGCCATCGAGAGCTTCGCCGCCGATGTCAGCCACGAGTTGAAGAACCCGCTGACTTCGCTGCGCTCGGCCGTGGAAACCCTGCCGCTCGCCCGCAACGAGAGTTCCAAGGCGCGGCTTCTGGAAGTCATCCAGCACGACGTCCGCCGGCTCGACCGGCTGATCACCGACATCGCCAACGCCTCGCGCCTCGATGCCGAACTCGCCCGCGAGGATTCGCAGCGCATCGACCTTTCCGGCCTTCTCGGCTCGGTGGTCGACGGCGCCCGCAGCCACACCAAGGACGGTTGGGACACGGCCATCGACTTCGATCCGGCCCCCCTCCCCCCCGGCGGCACCTACACGATTTCCGGCCACGATCTGCGGCTGACCCAGGTCTTCACCAACCTCGTCGACAATGCCCGCTCCTTCGTGCCGATGCAGGGCGGGCGCATCCGCGTCGCCTTGAAGCGCTCCGGCCTCCAGATGGAGGTGACGGTGGAGGACAACGGCCCCGGCATCCAGGCCGAGGCGATCGAGCGGATCTTCGAGCGCTTCTATACCGACCGCCCGGCAGCCGAGGCCTTCGGTCAGAATTCCGGCCTCGGTCTGTCGATCTCCCGGCAGATCGTGGAAGCCCATGCGGGCACGATCGCGGCCGAGAACATCGAGCCGGGCGACCCGTCCGGCCTTTCCGGGGCGCGCTTCGTGGTGCGGCTCCCAGCCGAATGAACGTTCCCCCCCCCAACCACCACGGCACCGTGGTTCTTCTCGGAGAAACGGGGGTGCTGATCCGCGGAAAAGCGCGCTCCGGCAAGTCGGCCCTGGCGCTTTCCCTTCTGCGGCGGGCCGAGATCCTCGGCCTCCGCGCTCGGCTCGTTTCCGACGATCAGGTGCTGCTTCTAGTCGAAGACGGCCGCCTCCTCGCTCGCCCGCCTGCGTCCATCGCGGGGCGGATGGAGATTTCGGGTGTCGGAATCTTTTCCGAGCACTTCGTGGAGGAAGCCGAGATCCATCTTCTCCTGAACCTTGAGCCGGCGTCCGAGGTCGAACGGTTGCCCGAAACGACCGCCGAAGCGCTTCTCGGCGTCGTCTTGCCGCGAATCACGCTTCCCGAGCGGCAGGCGGCGCTCGCCACGGACATCCTCCACAGCCTTGCCCTGCGACCCGATCGGCCATCAGCGTTAACGAAGAGTTGACAAATGCGTGGGAGTTGCCTGCGTAACGCGCTTCCGCCGGCGGCAAACGTTGCGAAGATGACGCGTTTCTGCGCATGATCGACGGCTACCGGGACGGATGGCGCAACGTCGCGGTCTCGCGAAGAGGTCGAGGCGTCGCCATTTGAGGAACGGACGGACATCGGGCAATCGGTGGCCGGCCGAAACAACCCAACCGGAAGGCCGCATGGCTTACGTAGATCGGCGATCTCGCCGGCAAGAACGCGACGCATCCAGCAGCATGATATCTTCCCGCCCGCAACGCGCGGACCGCCACGCATGATCGGTGTCGTTCTTGTCACCCACGGCCGGCTCGCGGACGAGTTCCGCCACGCCGTGGAGCACGTCGTCGGCCCCCAGGAGGCTTTCGAGACGATCTCGATCGGCCCCGAGGACGACATGGAACAAAGGCGCAGCGACATCATCGCCGCCGTGAACCGCGCCGACCGGGGCAAGGGCATCGTGATCGTCACCGATATGTTCGGCGGCACGCCCTCCAACCTCGCCATCTCCGTGATGGAAAGCGGGCGCGTCGACGTTCTGGCGGGCATGAACCTGCCGATGCTGATCAAGCTGGCCAGCATCCGCCAGGATCGCGACATCGACGACGTTCTGCGCTGCGCCCAGGAAGCGGGCCGCAAATACATCAACGTCGCGAGCCGGATCCTCAGCGGCCAGTGACCGGCATCGCATCCGAAGAAAGACGATAAGCATTTGTCGCAAGGGCATGAGGACAACGCAGCCGCGCCGGCCACGCGCACGCTGCCCATCGTCAACCGGCGCGGCCTCCATGCCCGCGCTTCGGCGAAGTTCGTGCAGGTGGCCGAGCGGTTCGACGCCGAGATCACCGTGTCGCGCGACGGCATGAGCGTCGGCGGCATGTCGATCATGGGCCTGATGATGCTGGCGGCCGGCATCGGCACCACGATCGAGGTTTCCGCCAAGGGGCGCGAGGCGCTGGAAGCGCTGGACGCCATCGAACGCCTGGTGGCGGACCGGTTCGGCGAGGATGCCTGAGCGCCTTCGCGCGCCATAGAAACATATAAGGAAGTCTTTATGTCCCTTGCCCGGCACTTGAGGGACTGATAGTCCTCGCGGCGATTTTGTCCGAGGATGCCAAGCTATGTCTGCCCTTCCGAACGAAGTCGGCCCGAGCGCCGGCCAGGACCATGTGGTCAAGGACCTTGCGCTCGCCGATTGGGGCCGCAAGGAGATCACCATCGCCGAAACCGAGATGCCGGGCCTCATGGCCTGCCGCGAGGAGTTCGGCGCCGACAAGCCGCTGACCGGCGCGCGCATCACCGGCTCGCTGCACATGACCATCCAGACTGCAGTGCTCATTGAGACGCTTCAGGCGCTCGGCGCGGATGTGCGCTGGGCGTCCTGCAACATCTTTTCCACGCAGGACCACGCCGCCGCCGCCATCGCTGCGACCGGCACGCCGGTCTTCGCGATCAAGGGCGAGAGCCTCGAGGACTACTGGACCTATACGGACCGCATCTTCCAGTGGCCGGACGGCCAGCCTTCCAACATGATCCTCGACGATGGCGGCGACGCCACGATGTACATCCTTCTCGGCGCGCGCGCGGAAGCCGGCGAGGACGTGCTGTCGAGCCCGGAAAGCGAGGAGGAGGAAATCCTCATTCGCCAGATCAGGAAGCGCATGGCCGCGACGCCCGGCTTCTTCACCCGCCAGCGCGACGCAATCCGCGGCGTGACGGAAGAAACCACCACCGGCGTCAACCGTCTCTACCAGCTTCAGAAGAAGGGCCTCCTCCCCTTCCCGGCGATCAACGTCAACGACTCGGTCACCAAGTCGAAGTTCGACAACAAGTACGGCTGCAAGGAATCGCTCGTCGACGGCATCCGCCGCGCGACCGACGTGATGATGGCCGGCAAGGTCGCTGTGGTCTGCGGCTACGGCGATGTCGGCAAGGGCTCGGCCGCTTCGCTCGTCGGGGCCGGGGCACGCGTGAAAGTGACGGAGGTCGATCCGATCTGCGCCCTTCAGGCGGCGATGGACGGCTTCGAGGTCGTGACGCTGGAGGACGCCGCTCCCACCGCCGACATCGTGATCACCACGACCGGCAACAAGGACGTCGTCACGCTCGACCACATGCGGTCGCTGAAGGACATGGCGATCGTCGGCAATATCGGCCATTTCGACAACGAGATTCAGGTGGCGGCTTTGCGCAACCTGAAATGGGTCAACATCAAACCCCAAGTGGACATGGTGGAGTTCCCGGACGGCAAGCGCATGCTGCTTCTGTCGGAAGGCCGGCTCCTCAATCTCGGCAACGCGACCGGCCATCCGAGCTTCGTGATGTCGGCGTCCTTCACCAACCAGACGCTGGCGCAGATCGAGCTCTTCACCAAGGGCGAGAAATACGACAACCAGGTCTATGTCCTGCCCAAGCATCTGGACGAGAAGGTCGCCCGTCTTCACCTCGGCAAGCTCGGCGCAAGGCTGACGGAACTTTCCGACGCCCAAGCCTCGTATATCGGCGTGACCCCGCAGGGCCCATATAAATCAGAGCATTATCGCTACTGACCCCGTCAAAAACCGCTTCGTTTCGAGGGCCGTCGCATCGCTTCGATGCGGCGGCTTTTTTCGTTTCGGAAGAGGTGTCGCATTCCTGCGATAGGCCTATCTCCCAACATGGTTAATGATGGCCGAATCGCGGCACCCGTACGGGGACGGGTGCCGGGGTGGCAGTTTCGTGCTGCCGGTTCGGGATGCGGCGAAGGGGACAACGGAATGCCTTCGGGTCTATCGATGCCGATGCGCGGACGGCATTCGGCTGCCCGCCCGTCGTCGGCCGCCTGCGGCTTGGCGACGGCGAGCGTGCTCGTTCTCGTGGCCGCGCCGTGCCGGGCGCAGGAGACCGTCAACGCCCTGGACATGGGCATGACGCCGCACGAGACGCTGATGCTGGCGCTTCTGGCCATGGCGGTGGCCTTCGGCATGCTCACCCTCGTCTGGCTTCTGCGCCAGCAGACGCTGACGGAAGCCGAAAATGTCCGGCTGAAGAGCCTTCTGGAAGAAAAGCGCACCGACTCCGAGCGGCGCGGCGAATTGCTGGCCGACGACGACCAGCGGGTGATCGTCTTCACCGCCGGCCAGGCGCCGGAAGTCTTCGGCTGCCTGCCGACGGGCGCCGGCACCCCCGCCGATCCGAAGCGATTCCTGTCCTTCGAGGCGTGGCTGCAAGGGGATTCGGCGCGCCGACTCGACGCCGCCATCGGCCGCTTGAAGGACCGCGCCGAGACTTTCCGCATGATCCTCGGCGTTCCGGGCGGCACGCCGGTGGAAGCCAGCGGCCGGGCGGTCGGAACGCATGCCGTGGTGCGCTTCTCCGCCCTCGGGGGCCTTCGCGAGGAACTGGCGCTCCTGCGCGACGACTACGAGATGGCGGACGCGACCATCACCACCCTCCAGGCGCTTTGCGACGATCTCGACGTGGCGGTCTGGCTGCGCAACCGCGAAGGACGCCTCGCCTGGGTCAACCGCGCCTATGCGGCGGCCGTGGAAGCCAGCGACCCGCAGGATGCCGTGCGCCGGCAGGTGGAGTTCCTCGGCGAGCGCGACCGCGCGACCATCGCCGCCACGGTCGCCGCCAAGGGCCATGTGCGCGAGCGCCTGTCGGCCGTGGTGGATGCCGACCGGCGCAACTTCTCCGTGGTGGAAGCCGCCGGCCCGCTCGGCACCGGGGGCGCGGCCATCGACGTGTCGGAAGCCGAGGCCGTGCGCATGGAACTGCGCCAAACCGCCGCCAACCATTCGCAGACGCTGGACCAGCTCACCACCGCGATCGCCAAGTTCGACGACAAGACGCTCCTCGTTTATCACAACGCCGCCTTCCAGAAGCTTTTCGGCCTCACCAGCGTTTATCTCGACGGCCATCCCGATCAGGTCTCGATGATGGACCACCTGCGCTCGCGCGGCGTCCTGCCGGAAGACCGCCCGCTTCGCGAGTTGAAGAACGAGATCCTTGCCGCTTATCGCGCCACGCAGCCCACCGAAACGCTTTGGCATCTGGCCGACGGGCGCACGCTTCGCGTTTTCGCCAGCCCCGCCCCGCAAGGCGGCGCGACCTGGATCTTCGAGGACCTGACGGAAAAGCTGGAACTCGAAAGCCGTCTCAACGCCCTTGTGCGCCTCCAGGGCGAAACGCTCGATTATCTCAACGAGGCGGTCTCCGTGTTCGGGCCGGACGGCCGGCTTCGCTTGTCGAACCCCTCCTTCGCCGAACTCTGGGGCATGACGCCCGAATTCGTGCAGGCCAAGCCCCATATCAAAGCCATCGGCAAGGCCGTGGACGTCGCGATCCTCGCGCCCGCCAATGGTGAGCCCGGCATCGACTGGACCGGCTTCGTGCGGGCCGTCACGGCCTTCGACGAGGGCGAGCGCCGCAATCAGAGCGGCGAGTTCCAGCTTTCCGACGGGCGCATCCAGTCCTACGGCATCGTGCCTCTGCCGAACGGGCAGACGATGCTGACCTTCACCGACATGACCGACGCGCGAAGGGCCGAGCGCATGCTGCGCGAGCGCAACGACGCGCTGGAAATGGCCGACCGCGTGAAGACCGATTTCGTCAAGCACGTGAACTACGAGCTTCGCTCGCCGCTCACCAACATCATCGGATTCTCGGCGCTCCTGCGGGCTGCCGAGACCGGCCCCTTGAACGACCGTCAGGCCGAGTATCTCGATTACATCTCGGTTTCCACCGCCGCCCTGATGACCATCGTCAACGACATCCTGGACCTCGCCTCCATCGATGCCGGCACGATGGATCTCGAAATCTCCGAGGTCGAGATCGACAAGGCCGCCGAAAAGGCGGTGGAAGGGATCGGCGACCGCCTACGCGAGAACGATCTTTCCGTCGCCCTCGACGTGGCGCGCGCCGGGCGTTCCTTCCGCGCCGACGAGCACCGCGTCGTGCAGGTCCTGTTCAACCTCCTGTCCAATGCCGCGAACTTCGCGCCGACCGGCTCCGTCATCGATCTCGTGGCCGAACGGCAGGGCAACGACGTCCTGTTCAAGGTGCGCGACCGCGGCCCCGGCATCGCGCCCGACCAGATCGCCCGCATCTTCGGCCGCTTCGAGGCCGATCCCGTGGGCGGCCGCCATTCCGGCGCGGGCCTCGGCTTGTCCATCGTCAAGAGCTTCGTGGAACTTCATCACGGCGCGGTGGATGTGCAGTCGAGCCGCGAAGGCGGAACCACCGTCATCTGCCGTTTCCCGAACGGGATGCGCGACGAGTTGTCGGACGCCGCCGAATGAGCGCGTCGCCGGCCGAGAAGTTTGCCGGGGAGGCCGCCACGTCCGTTCGCCACATCCATCTCGCCGACGAGGCGGCGACCCGCCGCTTCGGCGAGGATCTCGCGATGATCGTGCGGGCGGGCGACGCCGTCGCGCTTCGCGGCGGGCTCGGGGCCGGCAAGTCGACGCTGGCCCGCGCTCTGATCCGCGCCCTGGCGGGCGATCCGGACCTCGAAGTCCCCTCGCCGACCTATACGCTCGTGCAGAGCTACGACACCGCCCCGCCCGTATCCCATCTCGACCTTTACCGCCTCGGCGACGAGTCGGAAGCGGACGAACTCGGGATCGAGGAAATGCTGGAAACGGGCCTCGTGATCGTGGAGTGGCCGGAGCGCGCGCCCACGCTTCTCGGTCGCGCCACGCTCGACATCGCCATTGAGCTGGACGGCGCGGGTCGCCGGGCGACTTTGTCCGGTACCGCCGAAGCCGTCGAGCGCGCTGCCCGCAGCCTTCAACTGCGCGATTTTCTGGAAGGCATCGCCCCCTCGCCTTCGGATCGCCGCCGCTTGTTCGGCGATGCCTCCTCCCGCCGCTACGAGACCGCTTCGATGGGCGGGCAGCCGGTGATCGTGATGGATTCGCCCAAGCGCCCGAACGGCCCGCCCATCCGAAACAGCCTTCCCTATAGCCGCATCGCGCATCTTGCCGAGGACGTCCTGCCCTTCGTGGCCGTGGACAAGCTCCTGCGCGATCACGGCTTCGCTGCTCCCGCCATTCTCGGGCGCGACCTCGACGCGGGCTTCCTCGTGATCGAGCATCTCGGCACCGAGACCATGCTGTCGGACGATGGTCTGCCCGTCTTCGAGCGTTATGAGGCGACGGCGCTCGCCCTTGCCCATCTCCACGCCCAGGCGATCGATCCCGTCGTGGCGCTCGCGCCCGGCCGCTCGCACACCGTGCCGCCCTTCGACCACACGGCCATGGGCATCGAGGTGGAGATGCTGCTCGACTGGTATCTGCCCGACGTCTTCGGCCGCCCGGCATCGATCGGCGAACGGCAGGTTTTTCTGGCGGTATGGGGCGACCTCTTCGCGCGTCTCGACGAGGCGGAGCGCTCGCTTCTTCTGCGCGACGTTCATTCGCCGAACGTCATCTGGCGAGGCGACCGAGAGGGCCTCGACCGCGTCGGCCTGATCGACTTCCAGGACGCGATGATCGGTCCCTCCGCCTATGATCTGGCCTCGCTCGCGCAGGACGCGCGGGTGGACATCGCGCCGGATTTCGAGAACCGGCTTCTGTCCTCCTATCTCGCCGCGCGCCATGCCGCCGATGCTACCTTCGACGAAGCGGCTTTCCGCCAGGCCTATGCGATGATGGCGGCGCAGCGCGCCACCAAGATCCTCGGCATCTTCGTGCGTCTCGAAAAGCGCGACGGCAAGCCGTTCTATCGCCGTCACATACCGCGTGTATCGGCCTATCTCCGCCGCAGCCTCGAACATCCCGCGCTGGCGGCGCTTCGCGACCTTTATTCGAGCTGGGGCATCCTCGGCTTGGAAACGACGGACCCATCCGCCCGATGAACACCCGCCCGACCGCCAGCCCTTCCACCGCGATGGTTCTCGCCGCCGGCCTCGGCAAAAGGATGCGGCCGATCACCTCGACCATCCCCAAGCCCCTCGTGGAGATCAAGGGCAAGGCGCTGATCGACTACGGCCTCGACGCGCTGGAGCGCGCGGGCGTCCGCCGCGCCGTGGTGAACGTCCATTACCTCGCCGACCTGATGCAGGCGCACTTACGCCGGCGCGAAGGCCTCGAGATCGCCATCTCGGACGAGCGCGACACGCTTCTGGAATCGGGCGGCGGCATCGTGCGGGCCCTGCCGCTCATCGGCCCCGACCCGTTCTACGTCCTCAACGCCGACACCTTCTGGATCGACGGCTACCGCGACAACCTCCAGCTCATGGCCGAACTCTGGGAGCCGGAGCGGATGGACATCCTGCTTCTCATCGCCGACATGCGGCAGGCCACCGGCTACGAGGGTCGCGGCGACTTCGTGATGGATGCCGAAGGCCGTCTCGCCCGCGTGCCCGAACGCGACATGTCGCCCTTCATCTATGCCGGCGCGGCGATCCTGAAGCCCGAACTCTTCGCCGGCATGGCGGAAGAGAAATTCTCGCTGAACCGCCTGTTCGATGCCGCCATCGAGAAAGGCACCTTGTTCGGCGTCCGCCTCGACGGCCTTTGGATCACCGTCGGCACGCCCGAAGCGATCCCCGAAGCCGAAGCCGTGTTCCAGACAAGCGCGGCCTGACGGGCCAACCAAACGTCCAAGCTTCCGCGTGTCCCAAGCGTTGCCGTCGCCACGCTTTGCGTGGCATGATCGCCCCATGACGCAGACGCCCCGCCCTTCGGCACCGGACGAAGCCCCATTATCTGTTGCCAGCGAGGCGCCCGCCGACATTCGCGCATGGCAGGAGCAGCGGGTGGAAGAGCGGCTGAAGGCGGCCGACGAAGGGCGCTTCGCTTCCGCCGAAGAGGTCCGCGCCGTAATCGGCAAATACATCCGCAATGGATGATGTCATCTGGCTGGACGACGCGCTTCGCGATCTCGACCAGATCGCCGCTCATATCGCGGTCGACAGGCCGAAAGCGGCCGAGAAGATCGTGCTTCGCATCATAGAAGCGGCCGGGTCCGTGGCCTATCATCCCAAGCTCGGCCCCCAAAGCCCGGATGGCCGCACGCGCCGCCTGCGTGTTCGCGGGACGCCCTATCTGATCGTCTACCGTTTGCGGGAGCGCATCGAGATTGTGGCGATCTTCCACGCAGCGCGGCGCTGGCCGGAAACGTTTCCCGGTTCTTGACCGCTCGATCGAGTTCAGCGTCCCTTCCGGCATCCGACAGTTAAGTTTTCGGACCATCCCATGCCCGCCAATATTCATTCCATCGCGCCCGGCCTGCCTTTCCTTCGCACGCTTGCGCAAGGCATTCTCGACGGGCGTATTCTGCCCGGCCGCCGGTTCCGCGACGATCCTTTGGCGCTCGCCAACCTCACCGTCTACCTGCCGACGCGCCGCGCCGTGCGGGCGCTCGGCCAGGAATTCGCGCTGGCGCTCGGCGGCGAAACGGCGATCCTGCCGGCGATCAGAACGCTGGGCGAAGGCGACGAAACGGCGCTTTTGCCCGAACCCGCCGGCTTGGCGACCCTCACCCCGGTGATAGGCGCGACGGAAAGGCAGATCCTGATCGCCCGCTTCGTGCGCCAATGGAAGACGCGCATTACCGGTGTGGCGGGCGGGCTTTTCGAGGGCGAGGATATCGTTCTGCCGGTGTCCTCGGCCGACGCCCTATGGCTGTCGCGCGACCTCGCGCGGCTTTTCGATGAGGTGGAAACGGAGGGCACGACCCTGACCGCGCTGGCGGGTCTCGCGCCCGAACGCCTCGCCGGCTGGTGGCAGTTGACGCTGACCTTCCTCCAGATCCTCACCGAGCATTGGCCGGCGATCCTGGCCGAGCGCGGCGTGATGGACGAGGCGCGGGCCAAGAACGAGCGGATTCTGGCCGAAGCGGAGCGCCTCGTTAGAGAAGAAGGTAAGGGCCCGGTGGTGGTCGCCGGCTCCACCGCCATCTCGCCCGCGACCCTGACCTTGATGCGCGGCGTCGCCAACCGCTCGGACGGCGCGCTCGTTCTGCCCGGCCTCGACCGGTTTCTGGACGACGCGTCCTTCGACGCCATCCGCGCCGGGGGCGAGATGCGGTTGTCGGGCAGTGCGCCCGGCCATCCGCAATATGTGATGAAGCGCATGCTCACCGGCCTTCTCGTTTCACGCGAGGCGGTCGACCATCTGGCACCGCCGGACGAGGCGCCCTTGTCGGCGCGCGAGGCCTTCGTGTCGGATGCCATGCGCCCGGCCGCGACCACCGACCGCTGGGGCGAGCCCGGCCATCGCCACCCGCCAAAGGCCTTCGAGGGGCTGGCCCTGATCGAAGCCGAGAACGAGCGCGAGGAGGCGCTCGCCATTGCGGTCGCCATGCGCGACGCCTTGTCCGATCCCAAAGCCACCGTCGCGCTGACGACGCCGAACCGCAGCCTTGCGCGCCGCGTCTGCTCCGAACTGGAGCGCTTCGGCGTCAAGGCCAACGATTCGGCCGGTCGCCCGCTCGGCGCGACGCCGCCCGGCACGCTGATGTCGCTGGCGCTCGACTGCGCGCTTCGCCCCGGCGATCCGGTGGCGCTGGTGGCGCTTTTGAAGCACCCGCTGGTGCGCCTCGGCCATTCTGCCGTGGAAGCGCGCCGTGCGGCGCGCGCCATCGAGATCCTGGCGCTGCGCGGCAATGTCGGCACCGCCGACGCCGCCCGCATCTGCTCCATCCTCGACGAGGCGATCAAGGTCTTCGACCGGCAGGCGCATGATGCGGCGACGGGTCCGGCGCCCCGCATCGCCAGGGCCGTGCGCCTCGTTCTGGAAGACGACCGCAAGCTTGCCTGCGACGTCGCCAGGAAGCTCGAAGCGGCCCTGATGCCGTTGATCGAGCTGCGCGGCGGAAGGGAAGCCGAGGTGCAGGCTTTCGCGGTGGCCCTCACCCGCTCGCTGGAAGCTCTCGCCTGCGACGAAGAAGGTGCCCCGACGCCGTTCTACGCGACCGAAACGGGCGCGGCGGCGGCCGAATTCCTGCGGAAGCTCGTGTCCTGCCCTGAAACCGGCTTCGCTTTTCCGCCCACCGAATTGCCGGACGTGCTGGAAGCCCTGGTTGCCGCCGAAGGCGTTCGCCCGCGCGGCGGTTTGTCGGGCCGCGCCTTTATCTGGGGCGCGCTGGAATCGCGCCTTCAGCATGTCGACGTGATCATCCTCGGCGGTCTCAACGAGGGCGTCTGGCCGCAGCGCTCCACTTCCGACGCCTTTCTGTCGCGGCTGATGCGGGCCGAGGTGATGCTGGAGCCGCCCGAGCGCCTGATCGGCTTGGCCGCCCACGACATCCAGATGGCGCTCGGCATGGAGCGCGTGTTGATGACGCGCTCCACCCGCTCCGAGGGCGCGCCGACCATCGCATCGCGCTGGCTCCAGCGCCTCCTGACGCTGGCGGGAGAGGCCGGCGCAAAACAGATGCGCGAGGAAGGTCGCACCTTTCTCCACCACGCCTGCCTTCTCGACGAAGCGAAAAGCGGCCTGCCGCGCGCCGAGCGCCCCGCCCCGGTGCCGCCGAAAGCCCGCCGTCTCGACCGCTATTCGGTGACGGAAGTGGAGCGCCTGATCCGCGACCCCTATGCCGTCCATGCCCGCCGCGTGTTGAAGCTCGAACCCTTTCCGGAACTCATGCGCAGCCATGGCGCGGCTGATCGCGGCAATCTCTTCCACGCGATCCTCGCGGACTACGCCAAGAGCGGCGCGGACCCCGCCGCGCCCGATGCCGAAACGCGCCTCCTTGCCGTCGCTGCCGAGCATTTCGAGAAGGAAGCCCTGCCGAAGGAGATCGAGGCCGTCTGGTGGCCGCGCATGGAAACGCTCGCCACGAACTATATCGTTTGGGAGCGCGGCCGGACCGAGCGGGTGGTCCACCGCCTGGTGGAAACGCGCGGCGAAACGCGCTTCGAGGATATCGGCGTGACCCTCACCGGCTATGCCGACCGCATCGACGTGATGGCGGACGGGCGGGTGGAGATCATCGATTTCAAGACCGGCGTGAACCCTTCCGTGCGTCAGGCGCGCGTGCTGCTCGCCCCGCAGCTTCCCTTGGAAGGCGCGATGGCCAAGCGCGGCGCCTTCGCCGACACGAAAGGCCCGGTCGGCGAGGTGTCGGAGCTTTCCTATGTGCGCCTTCGCGAGCGCGAACTGATCGAAGAAGGCCTGTCGCACGAGAACCGCAAGACCGGCGAAACGATCACCGGCGACGACCTGTCGGAAGAAGCGCTCCACCGCTTCCGCGACCTTGCCGCCTTCTACGCGGATGCCGAAACGCCCTTCCTGTCGCGGGCGCGGCCCTTTCTGCAAAGCGACCTTTCCGGCGACTACGACCATCTGGCGCGGGTGCGCGAATGGGCCGTCGGCGACGACGAGGAGGAGATGGAATGAGCGCGCTCCTCGTTTCCGAAGCCACACACCAGGCGCAGCTCGGCGCGTCCGATCCGGCAAGCTCGGTGATCGTCGCGGCCAATGCGGGCTCCGGCAAGACGCATGTTCTTACCGAGCGCGTCGTGCGCCTTCTCCTGTCGGGGGCCGATCCCGCCAAGATCCTTTGCCTGACCTATACGAAGGCCGCCGCGGCCGAGATGTCGACGCGCGTCTTCGCCCGTTTGTCACGCTGGACGACGGCCGGCGACGCCGAACTCGACGAGGAACTGGCGCGGCTTTTCGGACGTGCCGTCGCGGACGACGACCGCAGGCAAGCGCGGCGGCTTTTCGCGCGGGCCTTGGAAACGCCGGGCGGTTTGAAGATCCAGACTATCCACGCCTTTTGCGAGGCGATCCTTCACCAGTTCCCGCTGGAAGCCAATGTCGCGGGCCATTTCGAGGTTCTGGACGACAAGCAGAGCGCCATGCTTCTCGGCGAAGCGCGGCGTCGGCTCGTCACCGGCGACGGCCACCCCTTGGGCGAGAAAGCACGGCTCGCCGAAAGCTTCGCCGAGGTTCTGTCCTTCGGCGGCGAATGGGGTCTCGACGCCCTTCTGTCCGAGATCGTGGCCAAGCGCGATCCGATCCGTCGCTACGTCGAGGATACGGGCGGGCTCGACCCGGCCATCGAGAAGCTGGCGAAGAGCCTCGGCCTTTCGGGTGAGGAGTCGGAGGAAGAGATCGTCGCCGGTGGCCTTCAGAAGATCGAGGGTTTCGACGCGCCCTTCCGCCGGAACCTCGCCGCCCTCGCCGCGACGAGCACCAAGGCGACCGACAAGACGCTCGAGCGCAATCTCGAAGCCGTGGAGAATGCCCCGCACGCCAGATCGCGGCTGGAGGCCCTGCGCGCCATCGCCTTCACCCAGAAGGGCGAGCCGCGAAAGCCGGGCAGCGTCGCGACGAAGAGCGTTACGGACTTCCACGAGGATTTCACGGAGCGCCTTGCCGCGCTCGCCGGCCAGATCGGCGACGTGGACGAGCGCCTTTCCTCGCTGCGCCTGTTCCGGGCGAGCCGCGCGGCTTTGTCCGTCGCCGACCGGCTGGAAGAGGACTACGCGATCCTGAAGCGGCGGCGCGGCCGGCTCGACTTCGAGGACCTCGTGGTGCGCACCGCCGACCTCCTGTCGCGCTCGGAAGCGGCGGGCTGGGTGCATTACAAGCTCGACCAGGGCATCGACCACGTGCTGATCGACGAGGCGCAGGACACGAGCCCGCGCCAATGGCAGGTGATGAACGCTCTTGTGGACGAGTTCTTCGTCGGCGCGTCGGCGCGGGGCGTCACCCGCACCGTTTTTGCCGTCGGCGACGAGAAGCAGTCGATCTACTCCTTCCAGGGTGCCTCCCCTCTGCGCTTCGCGGAGGAGCGTCGGCGTCTGCGCGAGCGGGCGGAAAGCTCCGGCATGCCCTTCAGCGAACGCCGGCTCCACCAGTCCTTCCGCTCGGCCGCCGAGATCCTCGACGCGGTGGACCTCGTCTTCACCGATCCCGAGAACCGTCGCGGCCTGTCGGCGGAAGGCTCGGCCCCGGCGCATGAAACGGCGCGCTCGGGCGATCCCGGCATCGTGGAAGTTTGGCCGGCCTTCGAGGCCGCGAGCCTCACCGAGCCGGACGATTGGCGCGAGCCGGTCGACGCGGAGCCCGAATCCTCGCCCGCCAACCGGCTCGCCCGGCGCATCGCGCGCCAGATCAAGGCTTGGCTCGGCACGCCGATCCGGGGCAAGAACGGCTGGCGGCCGATGACGCCGGGCGATGTCCTGGTGCTGGTGCGCAAGCGCTCCGGCTTCGTCGCCGCCATGGCCAAGGCGCTGCGCGCCAGGGAGATCGGCGTGCCGGTGGCGGGAGCCGACCGTCTCGTCCTCACCGACCATATCGCTGTGCAGGACCTGATGGCGCTCGGCCACGCCATCGCCAATGTCGAGGACGAGTTGTCGCTCGCCGCCTGCCTGAAAAGCCCGCTCTTCGGCTTCACCGAGGACGAACTGATGGCGCTGGCCTTGTCGCGCGACGGCAAGGACGAGCATATCGGCCTTTACTTCGCCCTGCGGAACCTGTCGCGCCCGAACGGTGGCCGGCTCGTACCGACCTTCCTTCCCGAGAAAGCGCGCGCGCCCTTCCTGGAAAAGGCGCGGGCAACCTTCGCGCGGCTCGAAGACCTCAGAAGCCGCGCGGGCTTTTCCGGCGTGTTTTCCTTCTATGCGCGCGTGCTCGGCCCGGAAGGCGGCCGCGCGCTTCTCACCGGGCGGCTCGGCAGCGATGCGGGCGAGGTGATCGACGCCTTTCTCGATCTGGCCTTGGCGGCCGAAGAAGACGGACGCGCCGGGCTCGACGCCTTTCTCGCCGAGCTTTGCGCCGCACCGCCCGAAGTGAAGCGCGAGATGGAGCATGGGCGCAGCGAGGTGCGGATCATGACCGTCCACGCGTCCAAGGGTCTGGAAGCGCCGGTGGTGTTCCTGGTCGATCCAGGCTCGGCGCCCTTTTCCCATTCGCACGGGGCGAAGCTGATCCGCTGGGAGACCATGCCCGGCCTTTACCCGGACCAAGCGCCCGGCTTCCTGTGGCGCGCCGACAAGAGCCTGGAGAACGGCACGGTCCGGGCTTTGCGCGAGGATGAGAAGCGCCTCGCCGAAGACGAATATCGCCGCCTCCTTTACGTCGGCATGACGCGGGCCGCCGATCGTCTCGTGGTCTGCGGCACGGCGGGCACGCGCGGCGGCCACGAGGAAAGCTGGCTGAAGCGCGTCACCGCCGCGCTGAAGCCGGTGGCGGAGGAAATTCTGGATGAAAACGATGCGGTGATCGGCTGGCGTCGGGGAACGCTGCCGGAGGTCCACGCAGCGGCGGATGCCGGAACCGAGCCGCCTCCCCCACCGCCCCGCGCGCTGGATCTCAGCCCCTTGCCGGATGAGCCGCTCGCGCCGCGACCGCTTTCGCCTTCCACCGCCGGCGGCGTTCATCGCCTGGAAACGGCGGAGGACGAGGAAGAAGCCGCGACCGCATCGCTTTCGCCGGTGCTGGGCCTTGGCCCGCAGCGGCCTTCGCTCGCCATCCGGCGCGGCACCGCCATGCATCGCCTTCTCCAGGTGCTGCCGGAGGTGCCGCCCGGCGAGCGGGAAAGCACCGGTGGCGCCCATCTTCGCCGCGTCGCGCCCGATATCGAGGATGGCGAGCGGGATGCGATGCTGGGGCAAGCGCTCGCGATCCTCGCCGATCCCGGCTTTGCGGAGGCCTTCGCGCCCGGCAGCCGGGCGGAAGTGTCGGTGGCGGGGACGATCGCTCTCGGACCACGGCAATATGCCGTATCCGGCACCGTGGATCGCCTCGCGGTCTCACCGACCGAGGTGCTGATCCTCGACTACAAGACGACGCGCCCCCCGGCGGAAACGCTGGATGATGTGCCGGCACCGTACATTCTTCAGCTCGCGCTTTATCGCCGCCTGCTGCAGCCGCTCTACCCGAAACTTGCCCTGCGCGCGGCGCTTCTCTTCACCGAAGGGCCGAACCTCATCGAGGTGCCGGGATCGGCGATGGACGCGGCCCTCATCAAGCGGAGCGCCGTCGCTTGATTTGGAGGGTCCTCGCTTCTACCTCTAGCTTCGAAACTGATTCAGGAGCCTTCCATGGCCACCACCAAGATCGATTCCAGCAATTTCCAGGCCGAAGTCCTGCAGTCCGACAAGCCGGTCGTGGTCGATTTCTGGGCGGAATGGTGCGGTCCCTGCAAGATGATCGCGCCGAGCCTCGAGGAAATTTCCAACGAGATGGCGGATGTGCGGATCGCCAAGGTCAATATCGACGAGAACCCGGATCTCGCCGCCCAGTTCGGCGTGCGCTCGATCCCGACCTTGATGCTGTTCAAGAATGGCGAGCATGCCGACACGATGGTCGGCGCGGCGGCGAAATCGAAGCTCCTCGACTGGATCAAGCACGCGGGCGCCTGAGAGTTCTTCTCTCACCGCTTCATGGGAAAAGCCCGGCCTTCGCGCCGGGCTTCTTCGTTTCAGGCCGGCGCGAGGCCGCTGAGACGCAGAACGTCGCCCGCCAGATAAAGCGAGCCACACACGAGAAGGCGCGGCGGCGCTTCTTCCGCCCATCCATCCGAAATGGCGCGGATCGCCGACAGGACGTCGGTGGCGGGCTCGGCCGGCAGGCCGGCGGCATTGGCGGAGGCCGCCAGGCTTTCGGGGGAAAGTCCCGCATCGGAACTCGCGATCGGCACCGCATAAACGCGGCGCGCGATGCCCTCGAAAGGTGCGAAGAAGCCGGCGGGGTCCTTGGTGTTCAGCATTCCGGCGATCAGAAACAGCGGGCGCGACACACGTTCCTCCATGTCCGCGATCACCTCGGCGATGGCCGCGCCCGCGCCGGGATTATGCCCGCCGTCGAGCCAGATTTCCGCGCCCGGCACGGCCGCCTCGACCAAGAGCCCCGTCTGGATGCGCTGGAGCCGCGCGGGCCACTCCACCGCAGCCAAGCCTTGCTCGATCGCCCGTTCGGACGGGCTGAAGCCGGCAAGCCGCAGGGCCGCGATGGCGGTGGCGGCATTGGCGAGCTGATGGCGTCCGGCAAGCCGGGGCAGCGGCAGATCGAGAAGCCCCTCAGCGTCCTGATACACGAGCCGGCGGTGCTCCTCGAAGGCGAGAAAGTCCTCGCCATAGAAGGCGACCGGCGCGAAGGCGCGCTGGGCGGCCGAGCGAAGGACTTCCAAAGCATCCGGCTCGCCCTGCTGGCCGATCACCACCGGCGTTCCGCGCTTGACGATGCCCGCCTTTTCCGCCGCGATCTGGCGCACCGTGTCGCCGAGATAGGACTGATGGTCGAGCGAGATCGTGGTGACGACGCTGGCCGCCGGCCGTTCCACGACGTTGGTGGCGTCAAGCCGGCCACCGAGCCCGACCTCGATCAGGGCGACATCGGCCGGGTGTTCGGCAAAAAGCACGAACATGGCGGCCGTCAGGATTTCGAAGATCGTGATCGGCTCGTCCGCATTCGCCTCGACCACCCGCGCGATCGTGGCGGCGAGAACGCCATCCGCCACCAACTGCCCGCGCTCGCCGGGCCGCCCGAGGCGAAACCGCTCCCGCCAGTCGACGAGATGGGGCGAGGTGTGGACATGGACGGACAGGCCGCCAGCTTCCAGGATGGCGCGCATGGTCGCGACCGTCGAACCCTTGCCGTTGGTGCCGGCGACATGGATCACCGGCGGCAGAGCGAGATGCGGGTCGCCGAGGCGCGCCAGAAGGCGCCGGATACGCTCCAGCGACAGGTCGTAGCCCTTCGGATGCTTCAACGACAGCGCGTCGATGGCGCGCTGCGTTTGGCTTGCCGCGTCCGGCACCCTGCTCACTCGGCCGCGTCGGCGAGGCTCGAGGCGTGCGCTTCGGCCGCCGAACGATCGACCGTGGAGATCGTCTCGGCCGGCTGCTTCATCATCACCTTGAGAAGGCGCGAGATGGTGGACTTCAGTTCGTGGCGATGGACCACCATGTCCACCATGCCGTGTTCCATCAGATATTCGGCGCGCTGGAAGCCTTCGGGCAGTTTCTCGCGGATCGTCTGCTCGATCACGCGCTGGCCGGCAAAGCCGATCAGGGCGCCGGGTTCGGCGATGTGCACGTCGCCGAGCATGGCATAGGAGGCCGTAACGCCGCCCGTGGTCGGGTTGGTGAGGACGACGATGTAGGGAAGCCCGGCTTCCTTCACCATTTCCACCGCGACCGTCGTGCGCGGCAACTGCATGAGGGACAGGATGCCCTCCTGCATGCGCGCGCCGCCGGAACAGGCAAAAAGCACCAGCGGCCGACGTCGCTCCACCGCGCTTTCGGCGGCGGTGACGATTGCCTCGCCGGCCGCCATGCCGAGCGAGCCGCCGATAAAGGCGAAATCCTGCACGCAGGCGACGATGCCGAGCCCGTCGATCGCGCCGCGCGCCACAAGAACGGAATCCTCGAGACCCGTCTTCGCCCGCGCGTCCTTCAAGCGGTCCACGTAGCGCCGTTCGTCGCGGAACTTCAGCGGATCGGCTGCGACCTTCTTCAACTCGACCGCGTGGTATTCGCCGTTATCGAAGAAGAACTTCAACCGCTCCTTGGCGCTGATGCGCATGTGGTGGTTGGAGGTCGGGATCACCCACTGGTTGGCTTCGAGATCTTTGTGGAAGACCATCTCCCCGGTTTCGGGGCACTTGATCCAAAGATTCTCGGGAACCTCCGACCGCGTCAGGAGGCTCGTGATCTTGGGGCGAACGTAGTTGGTGATCCAGTTCAAGGCGAAACAGGTCCAGTCGGTCGGTGCCGTTGCGGATCAGATGGACTTTTCTTCAGGCTTCGGCAAGATGCCCACCGCCGAGCCCCATGCTCAGCTCACGCACAAGCGACAGAACGGCCTCCGGCGATTGTTCGGTCGCACGCCCCTCTTCCAGCGAGGCTTCCAGCGCGCCGACGAGTGCGGAGCCGACCACGACCCCGTCCGCCGCGCTCCCGATGGCGAGCGCTTGTTCGGGTGTCCTGACGCCGAAGCCGACGCAGACCGGCAGGTCGGTATGGCCCTTGATGCGCGCGACCGCCGTTCCGACCTTGCCGGCATCCGGCGCGGCCGAGCCGGTGATGCCGGTGATCG
The DNA here is from genome assembly GCF_009176975.1 of Aureimonas psammosilenae. Classification (GTDB taxonomy): domain Bacteria; phylum Pseudomonadota; class Alphaproteobacteria; order Rhizobiales; family Rhizobiaceae; genus Plantimonas; species Plantimonas psammosilenae. Next base: position 89,967 of record NZ_WEZG01000005.1, on the reverse strand, counting down.
AGACGTAGTAAACGAAGCCGGAGGAGTTCTTCAGGACGGCCGGCAGGCGGCGCTCGTCGGTGGTGGGGGTCGCCAAGCGCACGAAGGCGAGGCCTTCATTCATCGCCGGCAGGCAGAGTTCGTCGTCCATTTCCGGCGGCAGGTCCACGACGATGAGGCCGTCGACGCCGGAGGCCTTGGCTTCCGCCACGAAGCGCTCGACGCCGTAGACATAGATCGGGTTGAAATAACCCATCAGGATCACTGGCGTCTCGGTATCGATCTCGCGGAAGCGCCGGACCGTCCCGAGCGTTTTGGCCAGCGTTTCGCCGCCCTTCAGGGCGCGCAGGCCCGCCTTCTGGATCGCCGGCCCGTCGGCCATCGGATCGGAGAAGGGCATGCCGAGCTCGATCACGTCGGCTCCCGCTTTCGGCAGGCCGGCCAAGACGGCGAAGGCCGTTTCGGGATCGGGATCGCCGGCCATCACGAAGGTCACGAGCGCCGGGCGCTTCTCGGCCTTCAGCTTGGCGAAACGGGCTTCTATACGCGCAGTCATTTCAATAGCGTCCATCGGGCAATCGTTGCCGCAGGTAATCGTCATCGCTTCGGCCGTTCATGACCGTGCGCACATAGGCATCGCGCTCGAACGCGATCGGAACCAGTTCCCAGACGCAGGCCATCAAGGGCCGGTCGCGGGGCTCGAAGGCGATCGGTCCCTCCAAGGGCGAGGACCACAGCCGTTCGGCCAGAATGCCGCCCGGCATCCACCAGTGGAGAAGCAGCCACAGCGCTTCCTCGCCGCGATGGAGGATCACGAAGCCGACGCCGTTCGCCGCGCCGTCGCCGTCCACGATCTCGCGCGCCGCGTCCATCGCTCCGGCGTTCATCGGCTCGGGCGTGGCGGTGATCGTATAGAGTTTGAGCGTGGAGCTTCCGGAATGCCAGACATCCTCGCAACGCATCGAGCGCGCAGCATAGATATCATGGTCGAGGCGACCGCGAGTCGCGGGCTCACGCTCATCACTCACTGATCCAGTTCCCGCCGCGCTCTGCTCGTCCGTCCATGATCCTCAGCACCTCGATACGGTCATCGACAACCTGATAGACGAGAAGAAAGGGTGTTTGCGACACCGGATATTCCCTTACCGGACGGCCCGAAACGACTCGTCCGATCCAAGGCATCTCGGACAGTCGATCGAGCGCATCGAGATAGCTCCGTCCAGCCGTTTTGCGGCCTTGTGGGAACACATCCCGATAATACCGCCGAAACCAACGAAGGTCGTCATTGGCCTTTTGAAGAAGGAGAACCCTCACTTCAAAAAGACATCCGGTTCCGGCGGCGGCAGTTCGTTGTCCGTGTCCCAGGAGTCGATCCAGCGCTCCACGGCTTCCCTGGAAACGAAGACGCCTTTGTCGGCTTCGGCCAAAGCCTCGTCGATAGCAGCGTATTTTCTCTCTTGGGCAGCGATGTAGGCCCCGAGGGCACGTTCCACGATCACCGAAGGAGAAACGCGCTCCCGCGACGCCTGCTTTTCCAGTTCGGCCTGGATGCTGTCGGAGATATCGATGGAACGAGCCGTCCTAGTCATCCAAGCACGCTCCCTTCCACAAGGCTCACAAATCCACGCCCAGATGCTTGGCCGCCGTGAACACATCCTTGTCGCCCCGGCCGCAGAGGTTCATCAGGATGATCTTGTCCTTGCCCATCGTGGGCGCGCGCTTGATGACTTCGGCAAGCGCGTGGGCGGGCTCGAGGGCCGGAATGATGCCTTCGGTCCGAGTCAGGAGCTTGAAGGCGTCCAGCGCTTCGCGGTCCATGATCGGCACGTATTCGACGCGGCCCGTATCCTTCAGCCAGGAATGCTCCGGGCCGATGCCGGGATAATCGAGGCCGGCCGAGATCGAATGGCCTTCCTTGATCTGCCCTTCCGGCGTCTGGAGAAGATAGGTGCGGTTGCCATGGAGGACGCCGGGGCTGCCGGCCGTGAGCGAAGCGCAATGCTCCTCGCCGTCGAGGCCCTTGCCGCCGGCTTCCACGCCGACGATGCCGACTTCGCGGTCGTCCAGAAACGGATGGAACAAGCCGATGGCGTTGGAACCACCGCCGACGGCAGCGACGAGAAGATCCGGCAGACGCCCTTCGGCCGCCATCATCTGCTCCTTGGCTTCCACCCCGATCACCGATTGGAACTCGCGCACGAGTTCAGGGTAAGGATGAGGGCCGGCCGCCGTGCCGATCAGATAATAGGTCGAATCGACATTCGTCACCCAGTCGCGCAGCGCCTCGTTCATGGCGTCCTTCAGGGTGCCGTGACCGGCTGTCACCGGCACGATCTCGGCGCCGAGGAGCTTCATGCGGAAGACGTTCGGCGACTGCCGCTCGACGTCGGTCGCGCCCATGTAGATGACGCAAGGTAGGCCGAAGCGCGCGCAAACGGTGGCGGTCGCCACGCCATGCTGGCCGGCACCGGTTTCGGCGATGATGCGCGTCTTGCCCATCTTCCGGGCGAGCAGGATCTGGCCGAGGCAATTGTTGATCTTGTGCGAGCCCGTATGGTTCAGCTCGTCGCGCTTGAAATAGACCTTCGCGCCGCCAAGCTCTTCCGTCAGCCGCTCGGCAAAATAAAGCGGGGACGGACGGCCGGTGTAATGCGTGTTGAGGTTGTCGAGTTCGGCCTTGAAGCCCGGGTCCTGCCGCGCGGCCTTCCACGCAGCTTCGAGGTCGAGGATCAGCGGCATCAGCGTTTCGGCGACGAAACGCCCGCCGAACAGGCCGAAGCGACCGTCCTCGTCCGGGCCGGCGCGGAAGGAGTTCGGATGGGAGATCTCGTTCACGATGCTTTCCGTTGGCTGTGCGCGGCCGACGCTTGGAGGGCGTCGAACAGGGCGTGGATGAGGGTGGGGTCCTTGACCCCTGGCGCGCTTTCGACGCCGGAAGACAGATCGATGCCGGCGGGCGAGACTTCGGCGATCACCTCGGCGACGTTGTCCGGCGAAATGCCGCCGGACAGCATGTAGCGGGTTCGCGGCGGCAGCCCGGCGAGAAGCCGCCAGTCGAAGGAAACGCCGTTGCCACCGGGAAGCTCCGAGCCTTTCGGCTTCTTGGCGTCGAGCAGCAGGTGATCGGCGACATCGCGATAAAGCGCGACGGCTTCGAGATCGGCGCCCGATCCGATCGACAGCGCCTTGGTGACGGCAAGGCCCGTCATGGCGCGAACGGCAGCGACGCGCTCCGGCGTTTCGCGGCCGTGAAGTTGCAGGATGTCGGGCGAAACGCGCTGGACGATCTCGGCAAAAAGCGCATCGTCCGGATCGACGAGAACCACCGCCAGCTTCACCGGCGGGCGGATACAGGGCCGAAGCGCCGCCATCTCGTTCAAGGCAAGATGGCGCGGGCTCTTGGCGAAATGCACGAAGCCGACATGCGTCGCGCCGCGCGAGACCGCAACGTCGATCGCTTCCACCGTCTTCAGGCCGCAGATCTTGATCTCGAGCGCCATGGTCGTTCCGCTTGGGGTCTCTTAAGCTTATCGCGCCGGGCGGCCCGGCCCGCAAGCCCGGTGCGTCAGGTGCTGAAATCCACAGCGTGAAGCGAAGCGCCGTTCTGCTTCAACCACGCCCTGCCCTCGTCCATGCCGGGGCAAAGTTCGCGGCACAAGGCCCAGAAGCCGGCCCCGTGGTTCATCTCGCGAAAATGCGCCACTTCATGCGCGGCAAGGTAATCCAGAACGAAGGGCGGGGCCATGACGATCCGCCAGGAGAAGGACAGGCGGCGGGCAACCGTGCAGGAGCCCCAGCGGCTTTTCGTGTCCTTCAGCGCCAGGGCGGCCGGCTTCAAACCGACATGGGCGGAGTGACGCTCCACGGCCGCCTGAAGGTCGGCCCGCGCCGCCTTCTTCACGGCGTCGACGGCCCGGCGGGCGAAGTGCTCCGGCTCTCCGCCGACCAGAAGATGCAGCCTGCCGTCGCGGTGTTCGAAGGCGGACGTGCGGCGTGCCGGATCGTACCGAAGGTGAAGTTCGCCGCCGCGAAACGGCAGAACCGCACCATCCCCGACGCGAATGCCCGGCGCTTTCGCTTCGAGCCGCGTTTTCGCCCAATCGTGGTGGCGCTCCACGAATTCCAGAATGGCGCGGTTGGGCACCCGCATCGGCGCCGTCACCGACAGCCCCTCGCCTTGCAACCGCAATGTCAGGCGGCGCGCGCGGGGGTGGCGCCGAACGCTGAGGGCCACGGAGCGTCCCGCGATCTCGACCGCGTCCGGCAGAGGCGTCGCGCGCGTCGAGGCGCGCAGAAGCTTGGTCAAAGGCACGGATGATTCGAACAAAACCGCATGATCGCCAGCGAACCATATCCGACACGAAAAGGCGACGGCCGCGATGATCGCGACCGTCGCCGTTCAAGACCTCAAGCTTGGGTTCAGCCTTCGACGATCGGACCCTGATCGGCGGGCTTGCGACGGCTCGACATGAAGCGCTCGAACTCTTCCTGATCCTTGGCCCGCCGCAACTCGCGGGCATAGGCCTCGAAGTCGGCGCGGGCGCTGTCGAGGCGACGGCGCTCTTCGTCCAAGCGGCGAAGCTCGGCCTCGCGCCAGTCGTTGAAGGCGACGTTGCCGGTGCGGTCCATGGTGAAGGGCGTGCCGCGACCGAAGCCGGAACGGCGAAACGCGCTGAAGACGCGATCGGTGGAACGGTTCACGTCGGAGCGGAAAACCTCCAACCGTTCGCCCCAAAGGATATAGGCGAGAACGGCGAGGCCGAGCGGCCAGTAGAGCATGAAGCCGCCGACCATGAGGGCGATGGTGGCTGGCGTCCAGGCGGGACGGATCAGAGCGTGCGATGTCATCGAAGCGCTTTCCTTTCAAAAGCGAGGCGACCGGCGTCGCGTCACTTTCGAGATGGGAGCGCGAAAACGCCGCTTCAATGACGGCGAGTGGAATTTACCTTCTCAGGCTTTGCGCTTGGATTTGGGCTTCAGGCGCTCCAGCAGTGTCGGCGAAACCTCGTTGCCTGCCGTCAGCGCGGCAATGGCCGTGCTGGCGTCGAGAGCCGGACGATCCATCTCCGCCACCGGTTCCGGTGCCTGTTCGCTTGGGAACTCCAGCGCGACGACTTCGCCACGGCCCGGCTCGTCCTTCGCCTTTTCCTCCTCGCGCGCCGCCCGCGCGGCGATCCCGGCCGCGCCATGCGTCAGCGCGAAGTCCACGATGCGCGGCGCGATCTCGGCACGGAAGCGCGAGCCGTTGAAGACGCCGTAATGGCCGACCTTCGGCTGGACGTAGTGGACGCGCTTGTCGTCGGGAAGCGAAGAGCAGAGCGTTTGCGCGGCCTCGGTCTGACCGAGACCGGAAATGTCGTCGTTCTCGCCTTCCACCGTCAGAAGCGCGGCGCGGCGGATCTTGGACGGATCGACCGGATTGCCGCGATGGGTCATCTCGCCTCTCGGCAGCGCATGCGTCATGAAGACCTTCTCCACCGTTTCCAAATAGAACTCGGCGGTCAGGTCCATCACCGCGTTGTATTCGTCGTAGAACTGGCGGTGCTTGGCGGCGCTGTCCCCGTCGTTCTGAACGAGGTGCATGAAGAAGTCCTTGTGGGCGATGAGGTGGCGGTCGAGGTTCATCGACATGAAGCCCGACAACTGCAGGAAGCCCGGATAAACGAGGCGCCCGAAGCCCGCATGGGGAAAGGGCACGGCCATCACGACGTTCTCGCGGAACCAGTCGATGCCGTGCTCCTTGGCGAGCTTGTTGACGCCGGTCGGGTTGATGCGGGTATCGATCGGCCCGCCCATCAGCGTCATGGAGGCGGGCGAAGCCGGGTCCTCCTCCGCTTCCATCACCGAGGTCGCGATTAGCACCGGCACGGCCGGCTGACAGACGCCGATGACATGGGTGTCGGGGCCGAGATGCCGCAGCATCTCGATCACGTAGTCGACATAGTCCTCAAGGCCGAAACGCCCGGCCGAAACCGGCACGAGACGGGCATCCACCCAGTCCGTGATATAAACGTCGGCATAAGGAAGGAGCGCATCCACCGTGCCGCGCAGAAGCGTGGCGTAATGGCCCGACATCGGCGCGACGATCAGAAAGCGCGGGCCGGTCGGGCGCCCGGCAGGCAGCTCGCGCTCGAAATGGAGGAGACGGCAGAAGGTCTTTTCCCAGACCACCTTTTCCGCGACCGGCGCCCGCATGCCCCCGACCAAGGTCTCGTGCAGCCCGAATTCGGGTTTACCGTAGACGCGGGTGGTGCGCTCGAAGAGTTCGGCCATGGCCGCGAGCGTTCGTCCGGCCTGGGTGTGAGCGAAAGGGTTCAGCGGATTGGTGTAGAACAGCTTCGTCGCGTCGGCTACGGCGCGAAGCGGAGCGAGCGCTGCGTGGTTCCATTCGTAGAAGTGGTACAACATCCGCTCCGGCTTTTGGTTTGCTAACGTTACCATCGACTATTGCAACGCACAAACGAACAGTTGCGGTCGTGCGACCAATAGGCATAGAAGCGCGTCTACTCTCCGATCCGATAAAAATAGGCAGGAATTCCTGTAACGGAACTGCGGCCTATTCTCGTCTCCCGGCCAAGTATCATTCAGCGCGATGAAGGCCGGGTTACCGGCAAATCTCTCGCGCGAAGTGCCTTAGGCCTTCGCGCCAGCTTCTCCCCGGTCGTCAGAACGATGCCTGAGAAAGATTGCGTCAGGCCGTTGCCATCTCGGCAACGATCGCCCTCGCCGCGGCGAGACGGTCGGGAGCCGCGATGATGGGGCGCGCGACCACGAGATGCGAGGCCCCGCTTCGCAGTGCGTCGGCCGGCGTCACGACGCGCTTCTGGTCGCCCGCCGCCGAGCCTTGCGGGCGGATGCCGGGCGTCACGATCGCCATGCCCGGGCCGACGAGCCCGCGCAGGTGGGCGGCTTCGGCTGCGGAGGAAACGAGCCCGCGAAGGCCGCATTCGCGAGCCTGGAGGGCGCGCCGCTCGACGAGGGCGGCGACGTCGGTCGTCGCATAACCGGCGTCGGCGAGATCGCCCGCGTCGAGGGAGGTGAGGACGGTGACGCCGAGAACGGTGAGATCGGTGCCCTCCGCAGCCTTGGCAGCGGCGCGCATCACCTGGGGATAGGCATGAACGGTGGTCATCGTCGCGCCGAGCCGCAAAACGCTCTCCACACCCTTTTCCACCGTGTTGGCGATGTCGTGAAGCTTCAAGTCCAGAAACACCGACTTGCCGGCGCGGGCGAGTTCGCTGACGAGCGGCAGCCCGCCGGCAAAACCGAGCTGGTAGCCGATCTTGTAGAAGGAAACCGCATCGCCGAGTTCCGCGACGATGGCCTCGGCCTCCTGCCGGGAAGACACGTCGAGGCCCACGATCAGGTGCGGATCGGCGTTCAAGGATCTTTCGCTCATGCCGGATGCCGTTCGCTGCGCGGAATATCCACCGTCACCGTGGTTCCGACCGTATCGGAATTGACGTCGAGCCGCGCGTCGAGCCCGCGCACGAGGCTGAGCACGATCTTGCCGCCGAGGCCCTTGCCGGGCGCGGTGATGTTGGGATCGTCCACGGCCGGCGCTTCGGGGAAGTCGATATCGCGCCCGTCCATCTGGCTCGTCACCGCGTTGGGCTCGGGGTCGGCGGGCTGGCCCGCTTCGCGCCCGTGCAGCCGGCCGTCCGTGCCTTCCGAGATCGCGGCGGCGATCTGGCGCGCCATGTTCGGCTCGTTCTTCGGCTCGGCGTCGAGCGTTTGCGCGGCCCCGTCCTCGATCTCGCGCGTGGCGACGCTTCCGATCGCCTCGTCCTTCGCGGCTCCACCGTAAGGCCAGCGCGACCCCGGCTTCAGCCCGACGCCGTCATCGGTGACGGTGAGGCGCACGACGCCGGAGGAGAGCATCTTCAGGCGCGCTTCCACCAGCCCCTCGTCCCGCCCGTCGAAGGCGTGCTTCAGGGCATTGGTGAGGAGTTCGGAGAACAGGAGACCGATCCGGGCGGCGCGGTCGACATCGATATCCACCGCGTCGCAATCCACGTTGATCCGCACCGAACGGCGTCCGTCGAGATGGCCGATGGTGGCGGCGATGCGGCTGACATAGGCGCCGAGCGGCACGCGCTCCGAGCGCGTATGGGCGACGCCGGCTTCCGTCATCTCCTGGTAGAGAAGCTGCAGGCTCTCGATGCGGCGGGCGAGCGCGTGGAAGCTTTCCTCGCTCGTTTTCACGCGGGCCTGCATGCGGATCATGCCGATGATCATCGCGAGATGGTTCTTCACGCGGTGTTGGATCTCGCCGAGCAGCGTGTCGATCGACAAGGTCGCCGGACCGCCGTCGCGCGCGGTGATCGCGTCGTGCGGCCCCTCGCTCATGTCGCGCTGCACGCCAAGAAAGCATTGCAGCCGGTTCTCGCTGTCGTAGAGCGGCGTGATCATCAGCCGGTTCATGAACTTCGTGCCGTCGGCGCGGTAGTTCACGATGTCGAGCGAGATGTCGCGCTGGGCGACCAGCGCCTCGCGAATGCGGATATGGGCGGTGGGGTCGGTTTCCGGTCCCTGGAGGAAGCGGCAGTTGCGCCCGATCGCGGCGGCCGGCGCATAACCCGTGATGCGCCCGAACGCGTCGTTCACATAAACGATCGGGTTGTCCTTCAGGTGCGGATTGGTGAGGACGAGCGCGAGCGGCACCTTGGCCAACGCGGCCGCGCTGATGCCATCGGGCATGCCGGCCGAAGCGGGCTCATCGGTTTCCGAAAGTTCAGACGTCATGCCGTGGTTCGCGCGGCCTTCTGATGTGCCCCGACAGGGTACTTAGCTGGAAAAGATTGCGAACGGCAGCCGCCTGCGACCCCCGTTAGGCCGATAAAGCGCCTTTCCGCTTCCTGTCGACGCTTTGGCGACGAATGGCCGCACGGGAACGGGACAAGCGCGCTCAGTGGGCTTCTTCCCAGTTGCCGGCGCCTCGCGCTTCCACCACGAGCGGCACGGCGAGCGCGACCACCGGGTCAGCCGCGCCTTCCATGACGTCGCGGATCACCGGAATGGTCGCCTCGACCTCCTCGTCCGGCACCTCGAAGACGAGTTCGTCGTGAACCTGAAGCAGCATCCGGGCGGAAAGCTTCCTTGCCGCCAGCGCGTCCTCCATGCGGATCATGGCGCGGCGGATGATGTCGGCGGCCGTGCCCTGGATCGGCGCGTTCATCGCAGCGCGCTCGTTGAAGGCGCGCACCGACGGGTTGGAATGCTTGATGTCGGGATAATGCGCGCGCCGCCCGAACAGCGTTTCGACATAGCCGTGGCGCTTGGCGAAATCCTTGGTGCCGTCCATGTAGTCGCGGATGCCGGGGAAGCGCTCGAAATATTTCTTGATGTAGAGCCCGGCTTCTTCCCGCCCGATGCCGAGCTGATTGGCGAGGCCGAAGGCCGAGATGCCGTAGATGATGCCGAAATTGATCGTCTTCGCCCGACGTCGCATGGCCGGGTCCATGTTCTCGCGCGGCACGCCGAACATTTCGGACGCCGCCATCACATGGATGTCGATGCCTTCCTGGAAGGCTTGGATGAGTTGCGGAATTTCCGCCATGTGGGCGAGAAGCCTCAACTCGATCTGGCTGTAGTCGGCCGAGATCAGCTTGTGCCCGTCCGGCGCCACGAAGGCGGTGCGGATGGCCCTTCCTTCTTCCGTGCGGACCGGGATGTTCTGAAGGTTCGGCTCGGACGAGGACAGGCGGCCGGTGGTGGTCGCGGCCATGGAATAGGACGTGTGGATGCGCCCCGCCCCGTCGAGATAGGCCGGCAGGGCGTCGGTATAGGTGCCCTTCAGCTTGGTGAGCTGGCGCCAGTCCACGATGCGGCGCGGCAGCGGATGGCCCTCGGCGGCGAGATCCTCCAGCGTGCGCGCATCCGTCGACCATTGGCCGGTGCGGGTCTTCTTGCCGCCGGGGAGCCCCAGCTTGCCGAACAGGATGTCGCCGAGCTGCTTCGGGGACCCTGGATTGAAGGTCTCGCCGGCCATCTCGGAGATCTCGGCTTCCAAACCGGCCGTCTTCTGCGCGAAGCGCCCTGACAAGCGCGACAGGATCTCGCGGTCGACCTTGATGCCGCGCTCTTCCATGCGCGCCAGCACCGGCACCAGCGGGCGCTCCAGCCGCTCGTAGACGGCGGTCAGCCCTTCGGCGACGAGACGGGGCTTCAGCACCCGCCAAAGCCGCAAGGTGACGTCGGCATCCTCGGCGGCATATTCCGTCACCTTGTCGATCGGACAGGCGGCGATGGGCTTGGCGTTCTTGCCCGAGCCGCAAAGCTCCTTGTAGGTGATCGGCTTGTGGGCGAGAAAACGCTCCGACAATTCGTCCATGCCGTGGCCTTCCAGCGAAGCGGACGCGTCGAGCACGTAGGAGATCAGGAGCGTGTCGTCGAAGGGCGCGACGGTGACGCCCTCGCGGCGCATCACCAGCCAGTCGAACTTCATGTTCTGAGCGATCTTCAGGATCGCGGGATCTTCCAGAACCGGCTTCAGGATGGCGATGGCGTCGGTGACGGGCACCTGGGGCCCGAGCTTGTTCTTCTCCTCGTCGCCCGACAGGAGGTCCCCCGCCCCTTCCGCCACGTGGGCGAGCGGCAGATAAGCCGCCTCGCCGGGAGCGAGTGCGAAGGACACGCCGACGAGGTTCGCCTTGGTGGCGTCGAGCGAGTCGGTCTCGGTGTCGAAGGCGAGGAAACCGTTCTCGCGCGCCTTATCCATCCAGTTCTGAAGCGTCTCGGCATCGCGGATGGTGACATAGGCGGAGCGATCGATCGCGGTTCCCGCCGCAGCATCCCGGCGTTTGCTCGCGAGATCGGCGGGCGTCAGCGCTAGGCCGGTGCCGGAAGCGGGTGCATCCGCGTTCGGATCGAGATCGGGCCCGCGTGGCTCCCCGTCCACCTCGACCTTTGCCGCCGAAACGGCGGCCGCATCGGTCCCGAGCGCGGCGGCGACGCGCCGCGTCAGCGTGGTGAACTCCATCGCCTTCAGGTAGGCGATCAGCTTCTCGCCGTCCGGCTCGTGGAGGCGCAGGTCCTCCAGCGGCGCGTCGAGCGGCATGTGCTGTTCCAGCGTCACGAGGCGCTTCGACAGCCGCGCCTGATCGGCGTGAAGGAGAAGGTTCTCGCGGCGCTTGGCCTGTTTGATCTCGCCCGCGCGCTCCAGAAGCGCTTCCAGCGTGCCGAAGGTATCGAGAAGTTCTGCCGCCGTCTTCGGGCCAATGCCCGGAACGCCCGGAACGTTGTCCGAGGTGTCGCCGACCAGCGACTGAAGATCGATCATCTTCTCCGGATAAACGCCGAACTTCTCTTTCACGTCCTCGGGACCCAGACGCTTGTCCTTCATCTGGTCGTAGAGGATGACGCAGGGGCCGACGAGCTGCATCAGGTCCTTGTCGGAGGACACGATGGTGACGTCGCCGCCAGCCTCGACAGCCAAACGCGTATAGGTGGCGATGAGGTCGTCCGCCTCGAAGCCCTGTTGCTCGATGCAGGGGATGTCGAAGGCCCGCACCGCTTCGCGGATCAGGGCGAATTGCGGGCGCAGGTCTTCCGGCGGCTCGGCGCGGTTGGCCTTGTAGTGCTCGTAAAGCTCGTTGCGGAACGTGGTCGAAGAATGGTCGAAGATCACCGCGAAATGGGTTGGCGTCTTGTTCAGCGCCGTGTCGCGCGATTCCTCGATCAGCTTCCACAGCATGTTGCAGAAGCCCGACACGGCGCCGACCGGCATTCCGTCGGACTTTCGCGTCAATGGCGGCAGGGCGTGATAGGCGCGGAAGATATAGGCCGAGCCATCGACGAGGAAGAGGTGATCGCCTTTCTGCATGAGCGATGCCTATCCCGGCGCGGCCCCCGAGTCCATGCGGCGCACCGCCGGAAAAGACCTCGACGCCGCGCCCTCTTCCTTGACGAATTGTAATGTATTTCTCACGCGCAAGTGAGCTTTTCCGGCCCTCCGCGCCTTGCAAACATGGCGGTGAAAGATCACATCTGGGGCAACGGCGTGGCGAGAACCCGCCGTGTTCGGCCAAGGCAAGTCCCCCGCTTTTGTGCCGAAATTGGAAAGGCTTCAGGTCCTATCCCCCCTCGCGGGACCTTGAGAGCCTTCGAAAAGACGGAGCCGTCGCTGGCCATCCCCCCTCAGGCCGCGGCGGCTTCGCTTTTCTCCGACTGAGATCAGTCCATCTTGATTCCGGCTTCTTCGATCACCGGCCGCCAGCGCGCCACTTCCGCCGCGACATGTTCCCCGAGAACTTCGGGACTGGAGCCGACGATCACCGCCCCGCTTTCCTTCAAGCGATTGGCGACGGCTTCGTCCTTCAAAGCCTCGTTCGCCGCCGCGTTCAGCTTGGCGATCACCTCGGGCGGCGTGCCCGCCGGCGCGAACAGCGCGTTCCACGTATTGGTCTCGTAGCCGGAAACGCCCGCTTCCTTCATGGTGGGGAGATCGGGGAAGTTGGCGGCGCGCTCCTTCGTGGTGACTGCCAGCGCGCGAAGCTGGCCGGCGCGGATCGGTTCGGTCGCGGACGGCAGGTTGTCGAAGATGATCGGCACCTGCCCGCCGATGACATCGACGAGCGCCGGGCCGGAGCCCTGATAAGGCACGTGGATGATCTCGACACCCGCCAGCTTGGCGAAGAGTTCGCCGGAAAGATGCAGCGGCGTGCCGTTGCCCGAGGACGCGTAGGTATATTCGCCGGGCTTCTCCTTCAGGAGCGCGATGAGTTCCTTCACATCTTTCGCCGGAAACTCGGGATTGACCGCCAGAACGTTCGGCACGGTGATCAGCCAGGACACCGGCGCGAAGTCCTTCACCGGATCGAAGGGCGGCTTGGAATAAAGCGAGGCGGAGAGCGCGTGGGTCGCGATCGTGCCCATCAGGATGGTGTAGCCGTCCGGCGCGGCTTTGGCGACGACGCTCGCGCCGAGGTTTCCGCCGGCCCCCGCCTTGTTGTCCACCAGCACCTGCTGGCCGAGAATGTCGCCCATCTTCTTGGCGACGACACGCGCCACGAGATCGGTGGAGCCGCCCGGCGCGAAAGGCACGACCAGCGTCACCGGCTTTTCGGGGAAAGCGCTTTGCGCATGACCGATGCCGGTTCCGGCCGATCCAGCCAGAAGAATAGCGCCCAGAAGCTTCGTCGCTGTGCGACGCGTGAAACCCCTCATGCCGAACTCCCCTTCTTCCAAGGAAGCGCCTCCCGCTTCCGCATTGCAGGTTGCAATGGGTGAAGACGAGTCGCAAGCCGTCCGCAAGATCCTTGAACGAACTCAATCGATTTGACTTTGCCCATTCTCTGAACGACATCCCGAGCGAAGCGGAAGTTGGAGAAACGACATGGCGGAGATGACGGAAATCGAAGGCTTGCGGGTCGCCGACATCCTCAAGAACTTCATCGACGGCGAGGCGCTGCCCGGCACCGGCATCGAGCCGGCGCGCTTCTGGAAAAGCCTTTCTGCGATCCTCGCCGACTTGGCCCCCAAGAACCGCGAATTTCTGACGCTCCGCGACGAACTCCAGGCAAAGATCGACCGCTGGCACCTCGACCGCCGGGGGGCCGAGATCGACCCGGCCGAGTATCGCGCCTTTCTATCGGAGATCGGCTATCTCGTGCCGGAAGGAGCGGACTTCGCCATCGAGACGGCGAATGTCGATCCGGAGATCGCGCTGATCCCCGGCCCGCAACTCGTGGTGCCGCTTCTGAACGCCCGCTACACGCTGAACGCGGCGAACGCCCGCTGGGGCTCGCTCTTCGACGCGCTCTACGGCACGGACGCGATGGGCGATGCGCCGACGGGGAGCGCATATGACAAGGCGCGGGGTGCGCGTGTCGTGGAATGGGCCAAGCGCTTCCTCGACAAGGTCGCGCCGCTCGACGGCATGAGCCACACTGAGGCTCACCTCTACCGCGTCGAGAACGGGCACCTTCTCGCCGCCCATGGCGACCGCGTGGCGCGCCTCGCCGATCCGGCCCAGTTCGCCGGCTATGCGGGCGACACGGGCTCGAAGGGCTCGGTGCTTCTCAAGCACAACGGGTTGCATGTCGAACTCGTGATCGACGGCGAGAACCGCATCGGCGCCAAGGACCCGGCGAAACTCGCCGACGTGATCCTGGAATCGGCGATGACCGCGATCTGCGATCTCGAAGATTCCATCGCGGCCGTGGATGCCGAGGACAAGACCGCCGTTTATCGCAACTGGCTCGGCCTGATGAAGGGCGACCTCACCGAGAGCTTCCAGAAGAACGGTGAAACGGTGCGCCGGACGCTGAGCCCCGACCGCGACTACCTCGATCCCGAAGGTCAGCCCTTCACCCTTCCCGGCCGCTCGGTCTTGCTCGTGCGCAATGTCGGACACCTGATGACCAATCCGGCGATCCTCCTAGCCGACGGATCGGAAGTCCCCGAAGGCATTATGGACGCGATGGTGACGGCAACCATCGCCCTCCACGACCTGAAGAAGACGGACGGCATCCGCAACTCCCGCGCCGGCTCGATCTATGTCGTGAAGCCGAAGATGCACGGGCCGGCGGAAGTCGGTTTCGCGAACGAGATCTTCTCGCGCGTGGAAGAAGCGCTCGCCTTGCCTGCGAACACGATCAAGATGGGCATCATGGACGAGGAGCGCCGAACCTCGGCGAACCTGAAGGAGTGCATCCGCGCCGCCAAGGGGCGCGTCTTCTTCATCAATACCGGCTTCCTCGACCGCACCGGCGACGAACTCCACACCTCGATGGAAGCCGGCCCGATGGTGCGCAAGGGCACGATGAAGAGCGAGTCCTGGATCAAGTCCTACGAGGACCGCAACGTCGATATCGGTCTCGCCTGCGGTTTCTCCGGCAAGGCGCAGATCGGCAAGGGCATGTGGGCGATGCCGGCCCTGATGCATGACATGCTGGAACAGAAACTCGGCCACCCGAAGGCCGGCGCGAACTGCGCTTGGGTGCCCTCCCCCACCGCCGCGACGCTGCACGCCACGCATTACCACGAGGTCGACGTGCTTTCCCGCCAGAAGGAGATCGCGTCGGGCGGACCCCGCGCCGGGCTCGACGCGCTTCTGGCGATCCCGACGAACAAGGGCGGCAATTGGAGCGAGGACGAAATCCGCGCCGAGATCCGCAACAACGCGCAAGGCATTCTCGGCTATGTCGTGCGCTGGGTGGACCAGGGCGTCGGCTGCTCCACGGTGCCGGACATCAACGATGTCGGCCTGATGGAGGATCGCGCCACCTGCCGCATTTCCTCGCAGGCGCTCGCCAACTGGCTGCATCACGGCGTCGTTTCCCGTGACGAGGTGATGGCGGCGATGCGCGAGATGGCCGCCAAGGTCGACGCGCAGAACGCGAGCGACCGGAACTACCGGCCGATGGCGCCCGACTTCGACGGGTCCATTGCCTATCAGGCGGCCTGCGATCTCGTTTTCGAGGGCCGCAACCAGCCATCCGGCTATACCGAGCCGGTGCTGCATCGTCGCCGGCTGGAGCGGAAAGCCGCCGGCTGACCGGACGCCGTGGCCTGGACCGACCCGATCGACGCTTATTGCGAGCGCACCAGCGCGGCCTTCTGGGCCGAGCCCGTGAATGCCGCGACCAACGCCGCCTTTATTCTAGCGGCGCTGGCGGGTTTCGCGATCTGGCGAAAGCGGGACGTTCTCGCCCGCATCGGCGGCGAGCCTCGCGATTATGCAGGCCTTGCCCTTTGCGCGCTCGTCTTCGTGATCGGGGTCGGCTCGTTCCTGTTCCACACCTTCGCGGACCGTTGGTCGGTGCTGGCCGACACGATCCCGATCGCGGTCTTCATCTACGGCTATTTCGCGCTGGCGCTCCGGCGGCTTCTCGGGCTGTCGCTCGCGGCGAGCCTTCTCGGCACCTTGGCGTTTCTCGCCACGTCCTTCGCGGCCGAGCCCCTGTTCGCCAAACTCGTCGGCTCCTCGGCCGGCTATGTCCCGGCGCTGCTGGCGCTCTTCGGCATCGGCTCCTGGCTGAGGATCGCCAAGCGTCCGGGCAGCGAATGGGTTCTGGGCGCCGGATGCGTCTTTTCTATATCGCTCGCCTTCCGCATGGCGGACATGCCGGTCTGCGACGCCTTCCCGCTCGGCACGCATTTCGGATGGCACATTCTCAACGCGGTGACGCTGTTCCTGCTCCTGCGCGCCGCCCTGCCTCAGGCCGCGTCGGAGCGAATCTCGTAATCGGCGGGAAGGCTGTTCCTGACGACGAGCCGCATGTTGGGCAGGTCGTTGCCCTCCATCTTAGCCACCATCGCCTCGCCCTCGTAGCCGTAGCCCTTCCAACGCTGCGTCAAGCGGGCCTCCAGCACGGACTCGTCGGCGACGAGCTTCACGGACACGTCGAACAGGGGCGAGAGGTCGCGCCAGCCGGGCTCGTCGAGGAGAAGGTAATTCCCTTCCACCACCACGATCCGCGTATCGCCGGCGATGATGCGCGCGCCCGCTCGGGCGATTTCAAGGTCGCGGTCGAAGACCGGCACGGCGATATCCGAGCCGTCATCGCGTTTCACCCGCTCGATGGTCGCGCGAAAACCGAGGAGGTCGAAGGTATGCGGCGCGCCCTTGCGAGGTCGATGCCCCCGCGCATTGAGGACGAGATCGTCGAAATGAAAGCCGTCCATGGGCAGGATGTCGGCGAGGTCTCCCTGCCGCTCATTCAGCATGGACTTCAGAAGGTCGGCCGTCGTCGTCTTGCCGACGCCCGGCGGCCCGGCCAGCGCCACGAGGCGGCGCTTGGCGGAGGGCTGGTCGAGAAGGCGATCCACCAGGACCGGCAACGTGATCGTCTCGCTCACCATTCAGACCGCCTCTGCCAAGCGCGGGTCGGCCACCGCCTCGCATTCCCCGAACACATGGCCGACGCCGATCAGGATCGGCTTGTCGTAGCCGATCTCACCGACGATGCCCGCCAGACTCGCCAACGTCCCGAGCCGCCGAACCTCGTCGGCGCGGCTGAGATTGGAGGCGACGGCGACGGGCGTTTTGGGCGACAGTCCCGAGGCGACGAGCTTCTCGGCGATCCGGCCCGCCATGCGCCCGCCCATGTAGAAGACGGTGGTGGCATGGGCGCGCGCCAGATCCTGCCAGTCGACATTGTCCGGCAGGTCGCCGTGGCGCGAATGGCCGGTGACGAGGCGAAGCTCGCTCGCATGGTCGCGATGCGTCAGCGACACGCCGAAGGCGGAGGCCATGGCCGAAGCCGCCGTGATGCCGGGGACGGTTTCCACCGGAATGCCTTCGCGCTTCAGTTCGGCGAGTTCCTCGCCGGCCCGGCCGAACACCGCGACATCGCCGGATTTCAGGCGCACCACATGCCGCCCCGCCTTGGCGAGGCTGACCATGGTGGCGTTGATATCCTCCTGCCGGCAGGATTCGCGCCCGCCCCGCTTGCCGACCAGCATCCGCTTGGCCTCGCGCCGGGCGAGTTCCAGGACGTCGTCGGACACGAGATCGTCGAACAGGATCACGTCGGCGCTCTGGAGCGCACGAACGGCTTTCAGCGTCAGAAGCTCCGCCTCGCCCGGCCCCGCGCCGACCAGCGTGACACGGCCGCCGGATGAGGGCGCGGCAGCGATCTCAGACACGAGCCCGCGCGCCTGGCTTTCTTCGTCGGCATCCTCCACTCGCCTTGTGAAGGCGGCATCGGTGAAACGCTCCCAGAAGGCGCGGCGCTGCCCGCCGGGGGCGAGACGCTCCATCACCTCGGCGCGGACCTTGGCGGCAAGCCGCCCCCAGGCAGAAAGCGTCGGCGGCAGAAGGGTTTCGATGCGGCGGCGGATCGCCTGGCCGAGAATGGGCGCCGCGCCGTCCGTCGAGATGCCGACCACCACGGGCGAACGGTTGACCACCGAGCCGAAGCGGAACTGGCAGAAGGCCGGCTTGTCGACGACGTTCCAGGGCGTTCCGGCTTCGCGCGCCGAGCAGGCGAAGGCCTGTGCCTCGGCTTCGCTTTCGCAGTCGAGCACCGCGACGGCCGCGCCCTTCAGACAGGCCGCATCCCAGGGCCGGTCGAGACGGGTGAGCGATCCCGCCGCCGCGCCCGTCGCAAGTAGCTCGGTCATTTCGTCCGACAAATCGTCGCTCGGCGCGTAGATTTCGACCTGAGCGCCGGAAGCGGCCAGCATTTCCGCCTTCCAGGCCGCCGCCGCCGAGCCGCCCGCCAGCACCGCACGCCGGCCAGCCAGCGACAGAAAGACCGGCAGAACGGACAACGCGCCGAGACGCTCCGGGCGCGCCCTGTCTTCGAAAGGCTGGGTCTCGTCGTTCATGAGGTCTGCGCCATGCGAAAAGCGGTGGTTCGGCACTCTGTGCGGGAAAAGCCGCGGCTTTTCCAGAACAGGCTTTGCGCCTCGATGGCTTGAGGCGAAAAGCGAATCTATCCTTTGTCGGCGGCGAGGCCCACCGCTTCGATGCCGGCGACGGCCGCCGTCTCGTCGTTGTCGGACGTGTCGCCGGTGATGCCGACGGCGCCGATCACCACGCCGTTCTCGCGCACGAGTACGCCGCCCGGCACCGGTACGAGCGAGCCGCCGGCCAGCGCGTTCATCGATTGGATAAAGAAGGGCTGCTGCTCGGCGCGCACCATCAAGGCGCGCGAGCCGAGGCCCATCTGGATCGCGCCATTGGCTTTGCCGACCGCGATGGCGGGCCGAAGCGGGCTCGCGCCGTCCTCGCGCTCCAGCGCCAGGAGATCGCCGCCGGCATCCAGAACCACCACGGTCAGCGGCTTGAGGTTCAACTCGCGCCCCTTGTTTCTTGCGGCTGCGACGATGCGGCGGGCGATATCGAGGGAAAGCGGCATGGATCGAATCCGTTTCTGATCCATCCCTTGTATCGTCCGCGAAGCGAGATTGCACCCTTGGACGAAACCGACAGCCGGAAAGACCCATGACCGAGGCGGAACTGGACGAGCTTTTGCGCGATTGTCCGAAGCTTTTTCACATGGCGGAACGGGGAAGCTGGCCGGCGATCCGCCGCCATGGCTTGCTTTCCACCTCCGCCCTTCTCGATCTCTGCGATGTTCCGCAGCCTGAGCGCCCCGCGATCGAGGCGGCGCGCCGCCCGGCCGGCGTCGTGCTGGACGGGCCGGAGGGCGAGCGCATCGTGATCCGCGACAACAAGCCGATGAACGACGCCTCGCTCGCCCGCGTCCTTCAGGGCGGGCTGCGGCCGGAGGACTGGTATCGGACCCTCAACGCCCGAACCTTCTTCTGGCTCTCCGAGAAGCGCCTGCGCCGCCTGCTGGAGGCCGGCAGCTATCGGACCGCCCGGCACGACATCATCACCCTCGACGCCCGCGCGCTGGTGGATGCCTATCGCGAGTGCATCACGCTGTCGCCGATCAATTCGGGCGCGACGAGCCGCTTCCCGGTGGCGCGGGGGCCGGAGACCTTCCGCTCGATCACCGACTATCCTTACGCCGAATGGCGCAAGAAGCGCGCCAAGGGAGAGCGTGTCGTGGAACTCGCCGTGACGAGCGGCGTGCCGGACATCGCACGCTTCGCGCTCGCCCTCACCCGCATGGGCGCGGGCGAGCGCGACGAGCCGCTGGAGCCTGTTTGACAACTCGGCGGCGGAGGGCCGGCGAGGGATTTTTCGACATTGGCGAGGCGCCAAACGCAGTCGATGCCGGCGGCATCGGCGAGGATTGGCAACGAAGCGATGGCGGAAAAGTCCTGCCGGACCGACCCGACGATTTGTCGAGCAGGCTCCTAACTCTCACCTGAAACGGCGCGCGGCGTCGATGGCGAGGCCGAGGCCGACCGAGCCGAAAGCATCGGAGCGCGCGATTTCGGCTTTCGGGAAGCGCCCCGTCGCGGCCTTGAATACCGCTGGCACCTGCGCGCCGCCGCCCGTCAGGATTACGGTTTCGATAGCATCCGGCCCGACGCCGGCCTGCGCCAGGCCCTCGTCGATCGCGGCCTCGATTCGGGACACGAGTTCGGCGGTCGCGGCCTCGAACTCGCCCCGCGTCGCCGGCGCTTCCAGCGTCAGGTCCGGCTCGGTGAAGCGGATCACGGTCTCGTTCTCGTCCGATAGCCTGATCTTGGCGGCTTCCACCGCGCCCGCGATCCGATGGCCGGAGCGGTGCTTCAGGACATGGCCGAGATGATCGAGCTTTTTCGGCTCGGCCGCTTCGCGCTTCAGGCCGGCGACGTCCCGCAGCACCTTCGGCGTATAAAGGAAATTGACGCGGTGCCAGGTCGCGAGATCGTTGAAATACCAGACCGGCAGGCGGCGCTTGCCATCGGCGGTGGAGGAGCCGAGCCCGAGCAGCGGCTGCATCTTGGCGATGTTCAGGAGCCGGTCGAAATCCGTGCCGCCGACATGGACGCCGGTGGAGGCGAGCAGATCCTCGCTCCGGTCGAGTCGCTTGGCGCGTTCGGGCGACAGGCGCACCACCGTGAAGTCCGACGTGCCGCCGCCGATATCGACCACCAGCGCCAGCCGCTCGTTCCGGATGCCGCTCTCATAGTAGAGCGCGGCGGCGACGGGCTCGAACTGGAACTCGACCTCGCCGAAGCCCTGAGCCCGCGCGGCCGAGGCAAGCTGGTCCTGCGCGGCGCGGTCGGCGGCGTCGTCCTCGTCCACGAAGCGCACGGGTCGGCCGAACACGGCCCGGCCGATGGCGGCATCGCCGGCTTCCCGTTCGAGACGGGCGCGCAGGTTGGCGAGGAAGCGGCCGATCAGGTCCTCGAAGCTCAGGCGTTCGCGACCGACCGCCGTCGTTTCCTTCATCAGGCTGGTGCCCAGAATGCTCTTCAGCGCCCGCATGAAGCGCCCTTCCGCCCCGTCGACATATTCATGGACGGCGGCCCGGCCGAAATAGGTCTTGCCGTCCTCCAGGCTGAAGAACAGGGCGGAGGGAATGGTGCGATGCTCGTTCTCGACAGGGAGAAGGCTCGGGGTGCCGCCCGCGTCGCAAAGGCCGAGCGTCGAATTGGTGGTGCCGAAATCGAGGCCGGGGTGAAGCGTCGGCATGGAAGGGGCCTCCTTGGGCAACAACGGCACGAGCGAACGCGGCTCAAACCCCGCTGGACGATGGCTGGCGGGGCTTGGGCAGGGCCGGGTTCGAGAAAGGACGGCTCCTATAGCGAAGGGAGGGGGATGAGGAAAGGGCGGAACCGCCTCACGCGGCTTCACGTATCGTTGTCGGCACCCCGAGGATTTCGTACCGGCCGTCCGGCAGAGTGGCGATCCGGCCGAAATCCGCGAGCGTTTCGAGCGCCTTGTCGATCCGTGCCTCGATGCGTTTGCCGGAGCGCTCGAAGCGGCGGGAAAGGTCGGCGGCGCTCATCGGGTGGCTGGCAGCGCGCAGCAGCCGCTCCACGACGAGCGGTATCTCGTAGGGGTCCTTCGGGAAGGCTTCGAGATCGCGCGTGAAGGCGACCACGGTCTCGTCGAAGCCGAACTCCGTGGTGCGAGGCTTCGCGCCACGCGAGAAACGCGGCTCCTGATAGTCCGGGCGCAGCCAGCGCACACGGCCGGCGGCTTCTTCTTGCCGGCGCTCGGCGTTCAAGGCGACGAGACGGGCGAGGATGTTGTCCTCGGACAGATCGGCCGGCTAGCCATAGGCTTCCGCCGCCAGCCGGTCGATCGTGTCGTGCAGTTCCTTCAGGATCAGAACGAGCCCCCGCCGCTTGGCGTCCTCCTCGCGCTCGCTCAAGGACAAGTTGGCGCGCAGCTTTTCCAAGACGTTGTAGAGGCCGGTGAGCGTCAGGTCGGGGTGGTCGGCAAGAACGCGCTTGCAGGTGGCGTCCAGTTCCTCGCCGGCGTCGCGCAGTTGCGCTTCGAGGGGACCGGATAGGGTGGGAAAGGGGAACGGATCGAAGCACGTAGACTTCGTGTAGCGGGGTCGATCCTCGAGTAAACCACCTCGGCGCGACGCCCAAACGAGATTTATCCTACTGGATAGCGTAGCCAATCTCGCCGCGTCGTCATCCGCGACGACGACCAGCATGTTGTCGGCGAGAATCGAGGCGTCCAGAAACTGGAAGACGCGGTGCTTTGCTGTCTCCACCGTCGCGATGTAGCGGGGCAAACCTTCGAGAGCGGGACGAAGCTCGCTACGCGGCTTCCCGAACAGCCACCAGTTTTCCAAGTAGCTCAACGCATCCGTCGTCGGAGATTTGGCTGCCTGCTTCTCCCGAGGCGTTCGAACGGCCTCCAAGAGATACTGATAAACTTCGGGATAGGTGCGCCTGACACTTTCAGCCGAAAGGCCGAAAAGATCCACCGCCATGACGTTGCGTGGACGCCCCGTGAGATCGCGTCCGTTGCGATAAGGGCGGAGATGGTTTTCCAATCCTGGCCGCTGCCAGAGACCCAAATGCAACGCTTGCGAAGGCGTCACCACAAACCCGTTTCCATGCAGTTTGACACCCGGAGACGACAAACCGTCATTCGCGAGAAGGGGACGGGTCTTTGTGACATCCGTACCAATGCTCAGATTGGAGTTGATCAGACCCTCCTGTCGGACAAAGTCGATCTCCGGCTCGTCCGTGTCGAGTTTTCGTTCGCTGCTGACTTTCCAGAGAACGCCTCCGCCTCCTCCCTTCTCCGCGACGGTCATGGCGACCCGCACCGCTGCCGGGTCGCTTGTCACCTTGGTCCAAGGATGATTTGGCACGGCAAAACGCAGATGGATGGGCTCCTTCGCGTTCAAGCGGCGCTCTATCACGGAGCGCTGGAACGGTTGCGTGATGGCGTTGGTTGTAACGAACCCAAAGCGACGCAACCGCGTATCGACAGATGTCAAAAGCTCCGCTGCTCGGTCCCACCAATACATCACATAATTGGCACTCTCGTTCATCTGCGGATGCGCGCACCAGAGTGCTTCGACGTAAGAACTGCCGAGCCGGGACCTCAAATCCTTGCCACCGATGAAAGGCGGATTGCCGACGATGAACTCGGCGTCCGGCCAGTCGGGGCGGCGGGGTTTCGAAGCGCCGCCGTCCCATTCCAGAACCGCATCGAAGCCTTCGCGCTGGCCTCCGTTGATGTTCTGGAACGCCCGCAGGATCGGCTCCGACGGGTGGCCCGAGCGCGTCTTGTAGTGCTGCTGCAAATAGCCGATCCACACCACAAGCTCGGCGATGGCGGCGGCGCGCGGGTTGAGTTCGAGACCGAGGAACTGGTGCGGATCGACCGTTTCGCGGTCGAGGCCCATATTTTCGGCTTGGCCGAGTTCGGCCAGCGTTTCCAGCACCTCGCCTTCGAGCTTCTTCATCATTTCCAGCGCGACATAAAGGAAGTTGCCCGTGCCGCAGGCCGGATCGAGGACGCGCGTCCCGCAGAGCTTCAAGTGAAAGTCGCGGATGACAGCCACGGCCTTCTTCCCGTCGCCGTTTCTCGTGGCGGCCTCCGCCACCATGCGTGCCGCCTGCCAGTCGGTCTGCAGCGGCTCCATCACGGCGACGTTGACGAGGCGCTCGACATAGGAACGCGGCGTGTAATGGGCGCCGAGGCGTCGGCGCTCGGTCGGGTCGAGGGCTTGTTCGAGCAGGGTTCCGAAGATCGCCGGATCGACCATGCGCCAATCGAGCCGGGAGGCTTCCAGAAGCTCGCCGATCTCCTCGCGCTCCAACGCGAAGACCTCCGCGTTCTTGAACAGGTTGCCGTTGAAATGCCTCAGCCGCGCCCGGATCGCGACGCAATAGCGCTTCTCGTAGGCCGGCTCGTCCATGCTGCGCCAAAGGTCGGCGACGAGGGGTGCGAAGGACGCGGGGTCGGTCGTGCAGTTGGCGAGAAGGTCCGTGAACCCGCCCCTCGGCAGAAGCCCGACGCCTTCGGCGAACATGGTGAAGATGCAGCGCATCAAGAAATGCGCGACGCTTTCGGGCGGGTAATCGGCTTCGAGCCGGCGGCTGACGGCCGCCAGGCGCTGGGCGATGCCGCGCGTGACGCGCGTTGCGATGCGGCTCGGATCGAGCGAATGCGGGTCGGTCCAGACCGTGGCGAGACGCTGGCGGACCTCGTCCTTCTTGAGGTCCTCCATGTAGATGCGGAAGTTCTGCCGGTCGGGGAACTGGTGATAAGCGCGGCCGGTGCCGGTGAAATCGGCATAGAGTTCCAGGCAATGACCGACATCGCAGGCGATGATGAAAGGCGGCGCTGCGTGATCGGCGTCGAGCAGGAAGACATAAGCCTCGGCCTGCTTGCGCGCGTTCTGCATCATCACGTCCCAGCCGCGTGCGATGGAGCGCCGGCCGAGTTCCTCCGGCTCGCCGAAGAGCGGGATCGTCCCCTGCCCGCTCAGCGCCTTCGCGTGTCCCGGAAGCCGCATCTGCTTGGCTTCGAGGATGAAAGCGTTGCGTTTGTAGAGATCGATCCGCCGCGGTGCCCCGCTTCCCTCGCCGCGCGGCCTGACGGCGCGCTCGAAGACGTAATCGTTGCGCTCTCGATCAGCACCAGCCGGCTGCGGACGCTCGACGCCGATGGTGTCGCAGAGTTCCGACAGGAACATCTGATAATTCGCCCGCTCCGCCCCGCCCTCGCGCGACGTCCAACGGGCGATGAAAGTCTCGACATGCATGGAACGCCCGCATCCCGGATACAAACCTTGGGATGTGGCAACATGGCATTGTCTATCTTAGATTGTAAACGAACCTTGAGTTGCAACCTATCGTGGAGTTAGGAAGCGGAGAATGTTTACTCCGCCGCGTCCGCGCGCGGCGAACCGGGGATACGCGCGTTTTGCCATGGTCCTGGCGCCAGCGTGCGACTTGCGCCAAGAACCTCGATGCCGATCACACGCCCTTCCGCATCCACGTCGTAGATGAACGGTCCGGCTTCCTCGGTTTCCACGATCTGCCCTTGGCCGATCCGGAAGTAGACGGCATCGACGCTCGGATCATAGGTCATGTCGATCATATCTTGCGCCTCGCATTCCGATCGAAAGTCGCAGTAAAGACCATACTACCATCGCTATACATTGGTAGGATACTCTTCCAGCGCTTCGCCGGGATCGGCAGTCAGGTCAGGAATGGAGACGGTCGTTCTAGCCATCTCGCAGCCGCCACCCGCCACCTGTCTGTTTCGTGCCAAGGCCGGAAGCGCCTCGTAGTCGAGCGCAATCAGCGCTTCCTTCTTCGCCCGCAACCAACCTTTGATCTGGCGCTCCCGTGCAATGGCATCGAGCATACGGTCGTAGGTTTCGGTGAAGACCAAAGTGACCGGACGGCGCGGCTTGGTGAAGCCCTCGTAGATGCCCTCGTTATGCTCCCAGAGACGAGCTTCGATCGGCTGCTTCGTCAGACCGGTATAATACGAGCCATCCGCACAACGCAGAATGTAGACGGTGGCTTCGAACACGGTGCGTTCCCTCGCCCTTCGACAGGCTTAGGGTGAGGGAAAGCCAGATGTCGTGCAAGAATGAATGAGGAGCCAGGAGCCAGGAGCCAGGAGCCAGGAGCCAGGAGCCAGGAGCCAGGAGCCAGGTATTCGCAACCGTCTCAACAGCCCCTCATGCTGAGCTTGTCGAAGCACGAGGGGCGCTTGGCACCCACACGATTCATGGAGCTTTTCCCTCGTGGTTCGACAAGCTCAGCATGAGGGAAAAGGGTATGCGCGTCGGACGGATGCAGCCCTATTCCATCTTCAACGCGGCGATGAACGCTTCCTGCGGGATTTCCACTTTGCCGAACTGGCGCATGCGCTTCTTGCCTTCCTTCTGCTTTTCCAGAAGCTTGCGCTTGCGGGTGGCGTCGCCGCCGTAGCACTTGGCCGTCACGTCCTTGCGCAGCGCCGAGATGGTCTCGCGCGCGATCACCTTGCCGCCGATCGCCGCCTGGATCGGGATCTTGAAGAGGTGGTTGGGAATCAGCTCCTTCAGCTTCTCGCACATCTGGCGGCCGCGCCGCTCGGCCTGCGCGCGGTGCACCAGCATCGACAGGGCGTCCACCGGCTCGGCGTTGACGAGGATCTGCATCTTCACGAGATCCCCCTCGCGGTAGTCGTCGAGATGATAGTCGAAGGAGGCGTAGCCCTTCGAGATCGACTTCAACCGGTCGTAGAAGTCGAACACCACCTCGTTCAACGGCAGCTCGTAGGCCACCATGGCGCGTTTGCCGACATAGGATAGGTCCGTCTGGACGCCGCGCCGCTCCTGGCAGAGCTGGAGGATGTTGCCGAGATAATCGTCCGGGGTGAGGATCGTCGCCTTGATCCAGGGCTCCTCGATATGGTCGATGCGAACCACGTCCGGCATGTCGGCCGGGTTGTGCAAGTCGATCGCGGTGCCGTCGGTCAGGTGGATCTTGTAGACGACGCTCGGCGCCGTCGCGATGAGGTCGAGATCGAACTCGCGGCTCAGGCGCTCCTGAATGATCTCCAAGTGCAGGAGCCCGAGGAAGCCGCAGCGGAAGCCGAAGCCGAGCGCGGCCGACGATTCCATCTCGAAGGAAAAGCTCGCGTCGTTCAAGCGAAGTCGCCCCATCGCGGCGCGAAGATCGTCGAAATCGGCGGCGTCGACGGGGAAAAGGCCGCAGAACACCACCGGCTGCGCCGGCTTGAAGCCCGGCAGCATTTCGGCGGTCGGGCGCTTGTCCTCGGTGATCGTGTCGCCGACGCGGGTATCGGCCACTTCCTTGATGGAGGCGGTAATGAAGCCGAGTTCGCCGGGCCCGAGCGAATCCATGTTGACCATCTTCGGGGTGAAGACGCCGACCCGGTCCACCGGATACTTGGCGTCCGTGCCCATCATGCGGATGGTCTGACCCTTCTTCAATTCGCCGTCGATGACGCGAACGAGCACGACGACGCCGAGATAGGCATCGTACCAGGAATCCACGAGCATGGCCTTCAACGGGGCCTTGATGTCGCCCTGCGCCGGGGCAGGCAGGCGCGTGACGATGGCTTCCAGCACCTCGTCGATGCCGATGCCGGCTTTGGCCGAAATCATCACGGCGTTGGACGCGTCGATGCCGATCACTTCCTCGATCTGCTCCTTCACCCGGTCCGGCTCGGCGGCGGGAAGGTCGATCTTGTTGAGGACGGGAACGATCTCGAGTTCGTTGTCGATCGCGAGATAGACATTGGCGAGCGTCTGCGCCTCCACGCCTTGCGCGGCGTCCACCACGAGAAGCGCGCCCTCGCAGGCCGAAAGCGAGCGCGAGACCTCATAGGCGAAGTCGACGTGGCCGGGCGTGTCGATGAGGTTGATGACGTAATCCTGGCCGTCCTTCGCCTTGTATTGGAGGCGCACGGTCTGGGCCTTGATGGTGATCCCGCGCTCGCGCTCGATCTCCATGTTGTCGAGCACCTGCTCCTTCATGTCGCGCTCTTCCAGCCCTCCCGTCATCTGGATCAAGCGGTCGGCGAGCGTGGACTTCCCGTGGTCGATATGGGCCACGATGGAGAAGTTGCGGATGTTCGAAAGCGGGGTCGTCATAGGCCCCGCTCTTATAGCAATTTAACTCAAACGGAAGGGGCTGAGGGCTGGCGGGCCGCTTGCCTCCAGAGAGCGGCAAGGTTGCGCCTTGCCGCGCGAGGCCGCGCCGCGAAAAGACGCCGGGCGGTCAGGAGCGAGCGGGCGCGAAGCTCGGCGGAATGCTCGGTGATGAGACCGACCGCCGTTTGGCGCTGATCTTGCGAACCGAAAGCCTCCGGCTCGGCCTCGATCTCGGCCAGAAGCACGGCATAGTCATGGTCGCGCCCGAGATCGTCGGACACCCGCTCGGCCTGTTTTTCGAGAGGCTCGAAGACTTCCGGCCAAAGGCCCCCGAGAAGCCGCAAATGGTTCATGTGATACTTGGCGCGCTTGCGAAGCTCGTGGAAATCGTGGGGGTCGCCTGATTTGGCGGCGACCTTCAGGGCGCGGCGGGCTCGCGCATAATTGTCGGCATAGCCGCGCGACACGATCTTCTTCGCCGACTTCTTGAAGGCGACGGCATCGACCCGCGCTTCGCTCTTCTCCAAAGCCTCGATGGTTCGAGCGATCGCCGCATCGAGATCGCCTTCTTGCGCCAGCGCCGCGTCGCGGCGCTTTTCCAGCGTTTCGCGCACCGAGCGAAGCGGGGAGGACTCGCCGCCGACCGCTTCTCCCAGATCGTGCGCGGCCTCGATCAGGGCGGTGCGGTCGCGCACGGTGGACAGGGCGCGGGCGAGATCGCGCAGCCGGGCGTTTTCCTTGGCGTAGAGCGCCTCGTCGCCAGCCCGCACCAGCCGCAGAAGGGCGCGCAGCTTCTTCGCGCGCTTTCGAACGTCGTGGATCGCTTCGTGCCGGTCCTCGGCCGGCTCGCGCAGTTCCTGCACCGCCTTGTCGAGCTGCTCGTCGGAAATGCGCTTCACCTCCTCGTCGAGCGGGCGGGCGGGGTCGATCGAGAAACTCATTCGTCAGGACTCCTTCGGCAGGCCATGAAGAGCCAGCGACAGGTTGGAATAGGCCGGATCGTCGGTCAGTTCGCGGCCGAACCAGGCAGGGGCGTGGAAACGATCCTCCTCGCCTTCCAGTTCGATCTCGGCAAAAACGAGGGGCGCCAGCGCGCTGGAAAAAACGTCCACCTCGATCATATGGTCACCGAGGGGGATGCGGAAGCGGCGCTTCTCGATCACGGTGCCGATATGGGCCGCTTCCAGTTCGGCGGCATCGGTCAGCGGAATCTCGTATTCGTATTCGCCGCGCGACAGACCGATGCCGGTCTTCATCGTCAAAAAAGCCTTGGCGCCGTCCACGATGCGCAGGCGCACCGAAAACCCGTCGCGGCGGGCAAGGTAGAACTGCCGAAAAGCCTCGCCCTCGTCGCTGATTAGAGCGCGCCATGCCTCGTCCGTCACGAGGAACTTGCGTTCGATCTCTTTTCCCATGACGTTTCGATGACAGATGCCATTGTCACAAAAAAGGGGTCGTGGCTCTCAAATCGCGAGGCTCTTCGTGCGCCCGCTTTTTTCCAGCTCCCATTCGGCCGTCCAGCGCCCGCCTTGCCGATCGAGCACGAGATAGTTTCGCTCGGCCGTGTAGGTCGCGCTTTTTCCAGGGAGCGGTCGCATGCGGATCGGGCATCCCGGCACGGGGGACTCGCCGAAGCGCGCGAGAAGGCCGAGCCCGCCGGCATAAAGCGACGAGGGCTCGGGATGGGTGATGCCGGAGGCGACGAGCTGATGCAACTCGCCCGCCCCGCCGCGAAAGGACATGGTGCCCCGTGTCGCGAGGTGGATCTCGCCGGACAGGACCGTGACCGCCGCGCCGCGCGTTTGCGCCACGCGCTCCAAGCTTTCCAGAAGGCGCACCCATTCCAGCCGGTGGGCGTAGGATTGCCATTGGTCGCGCAGGTCGTCCTCGTAGTCCTGCGCTTTCGGCATCTTGTTCAGAAGCCGCTCCACCACCGATAGCCGAGGCCCGAGAACCGGCACGGTGGACACGAGGACCACCCGGTCGCCTTCGCCGACGTCTTCCAGAAGCCGATCGAAGGCCCGCCAGCCCTCCGGCCCCATGACACGCGTCAGGCTGCGTTCGCTGCGAAGGTCCGGCACGAGAATGGACAGGCCCGGAAAGCGGGCGCCGAAGGTGAAGCCGGCCTCGCTCGGGCTTGGTGCAAGCGGCATCGGCTCGTCCGCGCCGAGCCCGAGCTGGAACAGCTTGAACATCTCGCGCGCGACCTCGAACAAGCCGATGCCGACGGGGCTTTCCTGAATGGCCGCCGGATGGCTGCCCCAGCCGTCCATGATGTCGTGGTCGTCCCACATCATCATCGAGGGCACGCGCGCCACGATCTCGGCCATGGCGGGTTCGGCCGCGAGCCGAAGATAGCGCTCGGCATACCAGCGCCGTGCCGCCAAGCGCATTTCGGGCGTGAAGGCGATGCCGGGGCGCTTGCGGTTCGGCGCCTTCTTCCAGCGCGCCGTTTCTGGATGGCTCCGCATCGCCTCGTCGGCGTAGAGCTGGTCGCCGCCCTGCACGAGAAGCGAAAAGGGCCGCTCCCCGTGCTCGGTCAGGAGCCGTCGCCACATGCGGTTGCGAACCTCCAGCGGGCGATCCGCGTCGCCTTCCTCCTGCCCGTTGCACGACACGAAGGCGAGCCGCATGTCGCCGGAAAGATCGGCGCAAACGGGATAGGTCCGGCCGCCGAGTTCGTAACTCGCACCCTTTCGGGCGGGAAGCGCGAAGTCGTAGGCATGGGCGCTCCAGCCGAAGATCTCCGCGATGGGCCGCCCCGCGATCTCTTGCGCCCCCGCCACCAGCTTCGGCGCTTGCCTCCATGAGGGCGCGAGGAAAAGGGCCGTCAGACGGAACTCTCGATGATCCCCTCCCCTGGCGAAAAGGATCGGGCCGATCGACGGCGGCAGACCGTCCCCGAAGGGAGCGGGGGTGGGATGGGAGGATTCCGGCAAGACGATCAGAACTCGATGGGGTGTCGGAAGCCACGAGATAGTGAGCCGGGTGCCAAGCTTCGATAGGCACTGTGAAGGAAAGGCATTCGCCCTTCAGTTGAGCAGCGCTCAGCCATCCGTGTTAGAAGCCTTGGCCCATGGCTCGGCTCGTCTTCATCACCCATCCCGAAGTCGTCGTGGACCCCCGGCAACCGGTCCCGCGCTGGCACCTTTCGGAGATCGGCATCGCGCGGATGCGCGCCTTTGCCCATTGCGATGCGGCGCGCGGGATCGGCCGAATCGTCGCCAGCACGGAAACCAAGGCGATCGAAGCGGCGGGGATTTTGGCCGGCGCCTTCGGGCTGTCGGTGGAGGTGGACGAAGGCCTCGGCGAGAACGACCGCAGCGCCACGGGCTTCCTGCCCCCGCCGGAATTCGAGGCCACGGCCGACGCCTTCTTCGCGCAGCCGGAGCGCAGCGTCAGGGGTTGGGAGCGGGCGGTGGATGCGCAGGCACGGGTGGTCGCCGCAATGAAGCGCGCCATCGCCTCCCATACCGCCGGCGATCTGGCGCTCGTCGCCCATGGCGGCGTCGGCACGCTGCTTTATTGCCATCTTGCCGGGCTCGGCATCTCGCGCCGACACGACCAGTCGTCTCAAGGAAACTACTTCACGGCGGAGATCGAGACCCGCCGCGTGATCCATGGCTGGCGCGAGATCGCGCCCCGCGAGTGATGCTCTATTCAGCCGCGAGCGGGCGCACCCACTGGCTCTGCGACACGATCTTGGATCGGTCGCAGCGGTCGGCATAACGCCGGGCGATCTCCACCACTTCCGTCATCAGCCCGTCCGACAGCCGCGTGGGCTTCAAGCCGAGCTTCAAAAGCGTGTCGTTGGCGACCACGAGATCGTTCTCGGCCGCTTCTTTGCGCGGGTTGAGCTGGTGCTCCACCGGAACGCCGGTCATGCCGGAAATCATCGCCGCGAGATCGCGCACGCGGTGCGTTTCGGTCATCTGGTTGATGATCCGCACCCGGTCGCCGCGTTTGGGCGGCGTTTGCGCGGCTTTGGCGATGCACTGCACCGTGTCGCGGATATGGATGAAGGCGCGCGTCTGCCCGCCCGAGCCGTGAACCGTCAGCGGATGGCCGATGGCCGCCTGACACAGGAAGCGGTTCAGCACCGTGCCGTAGTCGCCGTCGTAGTCGAAGCGGTTGACGAGGCGTTCGTCCAGATCGGTTTCGGGCGTCGTCGTGCCCCAGACGATTCCCTGATGGAGATCGGTGATCTTCAGCCCGTCGTTCTTGGCGTAGTAATAGAAGAGGAGCTGATCCACCGTCTTGGTCATGTGGTAGATCGAGCCGGGATCGGCCGGATAAAGAATCTCGACATCCGCCGACACGCCGCCGGAGCGCAGGGTGGCGTCGATGTAACCCTCGGGGATCGTCATTCCCTTGGTCTTACCGTAGCCGTAGACGCCCATCGTGCCGAGATGCACGAGATGCGCGTCGGGCGCGGCCTCCACCATGGCGCAAAGCACCGCGTTGGTGGCGTTGACGTTGTTGTCTACCGTGTAGCGCTTGTGGCGCGGCGACTTCATGGAATAGGGCGCGGCGCGTTGTTCGGCGAAATGGACGATCGCGTCCGGCCGCGCTTCGCGAAACAGTTCCTCCAGCGCGTCGTAGTCTTCCGCCACGTCGAGTTGGACGAAGTCGATCGGCGAGTTGCGCGTTTCGCGCCATGCGGCGAGCCGCTCCTCGATCGGGCGGATCGGGGTGAGGCTCGACGCGCCGAGTTCCTCGTCGGTGCGCCGGCGAACCAGATTGTCCACGATGGTCACGTGGTGACCGTTGGCGGAAAGATGAAGCGAGGTCGGCCAGCCGCAGAATCCGTCGCCGCCCAGAACAATGATTCTCATGACAGTGGAACTATCGTCTCCTGGGAGCCCGTATGCAGGACCCGGTTCACTCACCTAACATTGCCATGTAGAACGGAAAACCTGGACTCGGAAGGCGTGGCGGCGTTTTTGGTGATGCGCATCCTGATTGCAACGGACGCCTGGAAGCCGCAGATCAACGGAGTCGTGCGGGTTTTCGAGACCACGGCCCACAACCTGCGGGACGCCGGGCACGTGGTGGAGATCATCGGCCCGGATCGCTTTCCCTTCACCCTGCCGGCCCCGAGCTATCCGGAAGTGCGGCTCGCCCTGCCGAGTGCCAAACGGCTGGGGCGGATGATCGAGGATTTCGCGCCGGACGCGATCCACGTGCCGGTGGAAGGCCCCATAGGCCTCGCCACCCGCCGCTGGTGCGCCAAGCGCGGCATCCCTTTCACGACTTCCTTCCACACCCGGTTCGGCGATTATTTCGAAGCAAGGCTTGGGCTCGACCGTCGCCATTTCTATCGGATGCAGCGCTGGTTCCACGATGCGGGTGCCGGCTTCATGGTGCAGACCGACAGCTTGGAACGCCAGCTCGGGCAATACGGCTTCCGCCGCATCCGCCGCTGGGGCCGCGCGGTGGATACGAGCGCCTTCCGCCCCTGGCGCGATGATCCGGATTTCGATCCCGACTTCCTGAAGCTTCCCCGCCCGATCTTCGCCTATGTCGGGCGCGTGGCGAAGGAAAAGAACCTCGAAGCCTTCTTCCGGTTGAACCTGCCAGGCACCAAGCTCGTGGTCGGCGACGGCCCGTCGCTCGCCGATTATCGGAAGGCATGGCCCGCGGTGCATTTCACCGGCTACCGCCACGGCGAGGATCTCGCACGGCATTTCTCGGCGGCCGATGTCTTCGTGCTGCCGTCGCGTTTCGAGACCTTCGGGCTCGTGGTGCTGGAAGCGCTCGCCTGCGGCACGCCGGTCGCGGCTTTTCCGGTACCCGGCCCGATGGACATCGTCGGGTCGCACCCGGAAGTCGGCGTTCTGTCGGAAGATCTGGCAAGCGCCGCCCTGGCCGCGCTCGACCTCGACCGGGCGGCGTGCCGGGCATTCGCGGAAGGCTTCTCATGGGCGGAATGCAGCCGGCAATTCGCGCAAAACCTCGTGCCCATATGATAATCGGGAACAAAATCGGTGAATGAACGTCTCGAAACTTGAGTTTTTAAATCATCTATGAACAAGGAACGGCGCTCGCCGGCATTTTCGGCACAGCACGATTCCGAAGGAGACAGCCATGCCGATTCCCTGCCGCAGGACATCAGCGGAAGGTTTGAACGGCAGAACCGCCAAACGGCTCGGCCGGGTCGCGGCGGCGTTCGTTCTCCTCGCTGCAACGGCGCTTCCCGTTCACGCACAGGATGCAGCGCAGACCGCACCGACGCTCGCGCCTGCCCAGACGAGCCCGGCCGTTCCTGTTGAAACCCCGCCGTCCGAAGCGCCAGCCCCGACCGGCGCAAGCCCGGCAGCACCCGCGCCGAGCCCGGCGACACCCCCCGCCCCGGTGACGTCCGAACCCGCCGAAGCACCGAGCGCCGCGCCGGCCGCAAGCCCGGACAGCCCCCCGCCGACCGTCGTCGGCGGCGCGAGCCTGCCGCACGACCTGTCCCCCTGGGGCATGTTCATGGCCGCCGACATCGTGGTGAAGTCGGTGATGACGGCGCTCGCCGTCGCCGCCGTCGCGACCTGGGTGATCTGGCTCGCCAAAACGCTGGAACTCGTCGGCGCGCGCGCCCGCATCCGGCGCGGGCTGTCCGCCCTGGAACAAGCGGAAGGCCTCAACGATCTGGAAGGTGAAATGGAGCGCCGCTTCAAGCGGGGCCCCGTTGCAGCCCTCGTTCGCAGCGCGATCCAGGAAAAGAAGCGCTCCGCCGACCTCGCACCGGACGGCATCAAGGAGCGCGTCGCCATCTCCATCGGCCGGATCGAAGCGCGCGCCGGGCGCAACATGGCGCGCGGCACGGGCATTCTCGCCACCATCGGCTCCATCTCGCCCTTTGTCGGCCTGTTCGGCACGGTCTGGGGCATCATGAATTCCTTTATCGGCATCAGCCAGTCGAACACCACCAACCTCGCGGTGGTCGCGCCCGGCATCGCCGAAGCGCTGCTGGCCACCGCCATCGGCCTCGTGGCGGCCATTCCCGCCGTCGTCTTCTACAACGTCTTCTCGCGCGCCATCGGCGGCTACCGCACGGTTCTGTCCGACGCTTCGGCCGAGGTGATGCGCCATCTGTCACGCGATCTCGACCGCGAGCGCCGCGCCGGCATCCCGCCGCGCCGCCGTCTCGAAGCGGCGGAGTGACGGGCCCATGGCCTTCAGCGTCAAGGACAGCCACTCGGATCACGAGGGCGAACTCGCCGACATCAACGTCACGCCGTTCATCGACGTGGTGCTGGTGCTTCTCATCATCTTCATGGTCGCCGCGCCGCTTTCCACGGTGGACGTGCCGGTGGACCTGCCGGCCTCCAACGCGCAGCCGAAACCCCGCACCGACGAGCCGGTGCTCCTGACCGTCAGGCAAGACCTCGGCCTCGTGCTCGGCAACGATCCCGTGGACCGCGCCGCGCTTGGGGCCACGCTCGACGGGCGCACCGGGGCCAACCGCGACGAGCGCATCTTCCTGCGCGCCGACAAGGGCGTTTCCTATGGCGACCTCATGGAGGTGATGAACGCCATGAGAAGCGCGGGCTATCTGAAGATCGCGCTGGTGGGCCTCGAATCGGTGTCGCCGGCCGGCGCGCCGCCCCCCGCCGCGCCCCTCACGCCCGCCGCCCCATGACGCTCGCGCTGGAAGCCCCTCACCGCATCGCGGGCGAAAGCCTCGGGGCGGCTGCCGCCCGCTGGGGTTTTTCGAGCGTCGTGGTGGCGCTCGCCTTTTCCGGCGCGCTCTGGTTCGCATCGAACCTGCCGGCTCCCGAAGGCGCGCTCGGCGATCTCAACGATGCGGTGATGATCGATCTGGAGCCGATGGAGGCCATCGAGGAAGCGCCGCCGCCCGCGCCCGAGCCGACCCCGGAGCCCCCAGTGGAACAGCCCGTCGCGGAAACGCCGCCTCCGCCGCCCGAGCCCGCCGTCGCGCCGGAGCCCGAGCCGACACCGCCGCCGCCTGAGCCGGTGGCCGAACCGCCGCCGCCCGAGCCGGTACCGCCACCGCCGGAACCCGTGGCGGAACCTCCCCCGCCTCCGCCGGAGCCCGTGGTGGAGCCGCCGCCGCCCGAGCCCCCGCCGCCGGAGCCTTTGCCCGAACCGATCCCGGAGCCGACGCCGCCCCCGCCCGAGCCCGTGCCGGAACTGCCGCAGAACGACGCGGCGGAAGCCGTCCTGAACGCGCCGGTGCCGGCCCCGAAGCCCGTTCCCCCGCGCCCGCGCGTGGAGCGCAAGGAGCCACCGCGCCCAAAGGAAACGCGCCGGGCCGAGCGCCGCGAACAGCCGAAGCCCCAGCCGCAGCGGCAGGCGTCCACCGCGCCGGCCTCAAGCGCGCCGGCGGCCCGCAACACGGCATCGGCCCCGCGCGCCACGCAGGCGACATGGGCGCGGCAGGTGATCTCGCGCATCCGTGCGCAAGCGCCTCGCACCGCCGGTTCCGCCGGACTGACCGCGCGCGTTTCCTTCTCCATCGATCGGAGCGGGCGCATCATTTCGGCCAGCGTCGCCAGTTCGTCCGGCGATAGCGCCTTCGACCGCGAGGCCGTCGCCTTGGTGCGCCGGGCAAGCCCGGTGCCTGCGCCGCCCGAAGGCGTGGGGAGCCGTGTGACCCCCCTCACCGTTCCGGTGCGCTCGCGCTGAGGAACCCTCAGGCTTCGATGGTCTGGATGACCTCGAAGCCCTCGAACTCGGGATGGCCGAGATAAAGCGGGCGGGTGCCGCCCGCCTTCGCGTGGCTGGCGCGGAAGGCTTCGGAGCGCGTCCAGTCCTCGAAGGCCTCGCGGCTCGCCCAGACCGTGTGGGACGAGTAGAGCCGGTGATCCTCGCGCTCCGGGCCTTTGAGCATGTGGAACTCCACGAAGCCCGGCAGCCCGCGCAGGTTCGAGGTGCGGGTGCTCCAAAGCTCTTCGAATTCCTCCGCCGCATCCTTGATGACCTTGAAGCGGTTCATGGCGATGAACATCGGGGCTCTCCTGTTTTGGCAAGCGCTATGTGCCGCGTTCGGGCGTCCTCGCCAAGACGTTTCGCCGCCCGCGGGCTTGGCCTCCGGCGACCCGCATGGCACATGGCACCGGCAAGCGAAGGCTGGCGAAGGATGCGAGCGATGAACGAGACCGAGCAGCACGAACGCCTCCAGGCCCTGCGCGCCGAGATGAAACGCGAGAACCTCGCCGCCCTTCTGGTTCCGCGCGCCGACGAGTTCCAGGGCGAATATGTCGCCGCTTCGTCCGAGCGCCTCGCCCATGTCAGCGGCTTCAAGGGCTCGGCCGGCTTTGCCGCGATCGGCCGCGAGAAGGCGGCGCTTTTCGTGGATGGGCGTTACACGATCCAGGTGCGCGGGGAAGCGCTGCCCGCCTTCTGGGAGTACCGTCACCTCCTCGACGAGCCGCTGGAAGGCTGGACCAAGGCCAATCTCCAACCCGGCGACCGGATCGGCTTCGATCCCAACCTCCATACCCCTCCGCAGATCCGACAGATCGAAACGGCGCTCGCCGGCCAGAAGCTCGTTCTCGTGCCGACGGGCCGCAACCTCGTGGATGCCGTCTGGACGAACCGCCCGGCCGAGCCGAAGGCGCCCGTCGCCCTTTACCCGGAAGAGTTCGCCGGGAGCAGTGCAAAGGAAAAACTGAAGCGCGTGGCGCGCGAGCTGCAGGAAAAGCGCCTCGACGCTCTTGTGATCTCCGCGCCCGACAATCTCGCCTGGGTCTTCAACATCCGGGGCGGTGACGTCGCCATGCTGCCCGTCGCATTCGGCTACGCGATCCTGATGGCGGACGGCACCGGCAGCCTGTTCATGGCCCCCGACAAGCTGAAGGGGGAAGCACGCGACGCGATTCTGGCGATCGGCGGCATCGACATCCACGATGCGCCGGACCTTCCCAAAGCGCTGGCGGGCCTTGGGCCCAAGCGCGTGCGCATCGACCGCGCGACCGGCTCGATTGCCATCGCGAAAGCCTTGGAAGCGGCCGGCGCGAGCGTCGATGCCGGACCGGACCCGATATCCCTGATGAAGGCGGTGAAGTCGCCGACCGAATTGAACGGGATGCGTGCCGCCCACAAGCGCGACGCCCTCGCCGTGACGCGCTTCCTCCACTGGTTCGAGAACACGCCGCCCGAAAGCCTCACCGAATGGACGGCCGCCGAGAAGCTGGAAGAGTTCCGCCGGGTCGGCAATCTTTACCGGGACCTCAGCTTTTCCACGATCTCCGCCTTCGGCGGCAACGCCGCGCAGGCCCATTACCATGCGAGCGAGAACTCGGCCGCGCAGCTCCAGGCCGACGGCATCTATCTCGTGGATTCCGGCGCGCAGTATCTCGACGGCACCACCGACATCACCCGCGTCACCGTGACGGGGAAGGCGACGGACGAGATGCGTCGCCGTTATACGCAAGTTCTGAAAGGCCATATCGCGGTGTCGCGCGCGCGCTTTCCGGCCGGCGTCACGGGGGCCCAGATCGACACGCTCGCGCGCCAGTTCCTGTGGGCGTCCGGCACGGATTTCGACCACGGCACCGGCCACGGCGTCGGCTGTTATCTGTCCGTCCACGAGGGACCGCAGAGCATCTCCAAG
This sequence comes from Aureimonas psammosilenae, assembly GCF_009176975.1. Taxonomy (GTDB): domain Bacteria; phylum Pseudomonadota; class Alphaproteobacteria; order Rhizobiales; family Rhizobiaceae; genus Plantimonas; species Plantimonas psammosilenae. The sequence goes on along the minus strand of NZ_WEZG01000005.1, from coordinate 52,023 downwards.
CGCGGCACGGAAACCGCGTTGGAAGCCGGCATGGTGGTGTCGAACGAGCCCGGCTACTACAAGGAAGGCGCGTTCGGCATCCGCATCGAGAACCTTCTGATCGTCCGCGAACTCGATCCGCAGCCGCCGGGCGCCGAGCGCCGGACGCTCGGTTTCGAAACGCTGACCTTCGTGCCCTATGAGCGCCGGCTGATCGACCCCTCGCTTCTGGATGCCGGCGAGCGCGCCTTCGTGGACGAGTATCACGCGCAGGTGCGCGACATGCTGGAAGGCGAACTGGACGACGGGGCGCGCGGCTATCTCCACCGCGCCACCGCGCCCCTCACCGCCTGAAAAGTCGCATTAAGACGGCTAAACTTGTCGCACCGCCGGGCACTGGCATCGCCCGGCGGATGGGGTAGGATCGCCCCCATGATTTCGAACGACCGCTTCCATGAGGAAGAGACCATCGTCCTTCACATCGACGCCGAGGGCGACGATCTGGCCGAACTCGTGAACGGCGCGGTGAAGGCGCTCAGCATCGGCAACCCGCTCGACACGGACGCTGAGGCCCGCCGCGCGGTGGACAGTCTGAAGCACCAGCTCGAATCGACGGAGGCGGCCGAATAGCCGGACAGGCTTTCGATCGGTAGCCGCCTGCCGCATCTTTCCCGATAAAGGTGCCGAACCGCCGCTGGACCGTCCCGAAACCGCATCTCGGGGGGTCGGATTCGGCGAGCGAAGCGCCTATATGGGGCGTGATCGACCGTCACGTCATCGGGAGAAACCTGAAATGCCCAGCAAACTCCAGCAACTGCGCGAGATGACCCTCGTCGTCGCCGATACCGGCGATATCGATGCGGTGAAGCGTCTCAAGCCGGTCGATTGCACCACCAATCCCTCGCTCGTGCTGAAAGCCGTCGGTCTGCCGCTTTTCGCCGAGAAGTTCGACGAGGCGCTCGACTGGGGCCGCTCGCAGAACCTTTCCGACGAGCAGCGCGTCGTGAAGATCGGCGATCGTCTCGCCATCTCCGTCGGCGCGGAACTGACCAAGCTCGTGGAAGGCCGCGTGTCGACCGAAGTCGACGCCGACCTGTCCTTCGACACGGAAGGCTCCATCAAGAAGGCGCACGAGATCATCGCGGCCTATGGGGAGCGCGGCGTTTCCAAGGACCGCATCCTCGTCAAGCTCGGCTCAACCTGGGAAGGCATCCGTGCGGCGGAACAGCTCCAGAAAGCCGGCATCGACTGCAACATGACGCTGATCTTCAACAAGGCGCAGGCCATCGCCGCCGCCGAAGCCGGCGCGTTCCTGATCTCGCCCTTCGTCGGCCGCATCCTCGACTGGCACGTGAAGGCCAGCGGCAAGACCTATTCCTCCGACGAAGATCCGGGCGTCGTGTCGGTGAAGGAAATCTACCGCTACTACAAGGCGCACGGCATCGACACCGTGGTCATGGGTGCGTCCTTCCGCAATACCGGCGAGATCGAGCAACTGGCGGGCTGCGACCGCCTCACCATATCGCCCTCGCTTCTCGATGAACTCGACAAGGACCAGGGCACCTTGGAGCGCAAGCTCCATCCCGAGATGGACGGCGCCAAGCCCGAGCGCGTTTCCATGGACGAGCGCGCCTTCCGCTGGGCGATGAACGAGGACGCGATGGCGACGGAAAAACTCGCCGAGGGCATCCGCCAGTTCAACGCCGACCTTCAGAAGATGCGCGGCCTGATCGCCGAGCGTCTCGGTCTCGGCGCGCGCGAAGCCGCCGAATAAGACCGACAAGGTTCGGGGGAAGCCATCCGCTTCCCCCGTTTCCATCGGTGCCGAGAGGCTGTCTGAGAAGTCTCCGGCGGAGGTCCGGCCGGGGATTTTTCGGTACTTGCAAGGCGACAAACGCAGTCGATGCCGGCGGCATCGGCGAGGATTGGCAACGAAGCAATACCGGAAAAGCACTGCCGGACCGACCCGGAAGGCTTCTCGGACAGCCTCTAAGTATCTTGACCGCCGCTTCGTTCGGAGGGACAGGAGCGGAATGGAAGTTCTGCCGCATCCCGATATCGAGATCAGGCTCCTGCGCTTGAAGGATGCGCGCGATTTCGCGCCCCTCATCGCGGCCTATAACCAGGACATGTTTCGCGGTGCGCCGAGCGCCCCGGACAAGCTCTATGCCGAACAGCTTCTTCAGGACCGCAGCGCCGAGATCCTCGGCGCGCGTCTCGACGGCGCCCTTGTCGGCTTCGTGATGTTCTACGACTTGCCGGATCTCTTCACCGGCATGCGCTCAGGCCTTGCCGACCATCTTTATGTCGACCACCGGCATCGGCGAAAAGGCATCGCTCGCGCCATGGTGGACCTTCTGGCGGAAGAAGCCGACACGCGCGGCTGGTCGAAGCTTGTTCTCCATGCACCGCGCAATCCCGGCCCGAGCCGCTTGTTCTACGATTCGGTCGCCGTCACGGCGGATTGGTCGAGCTATGTCATCCGCTTCACCGGGCGCTGACGGGAACCGACGCCCACCGCGTCTCTAATCGATTTTGACGCCCCCGCGCTCCTTTGACCGATTCCAAGGTCTTGCATTCGACCGCGCGATGACCTTTTAGCTGTAAGGCAAGACGCGGGATGCGGTGCAGCGAAGATTCCGCGCCCGGCCGCATCGAGGAGCCTTCATGTCGACCACGAAGATCGTCCGTCCCCTTTCCCCGCATCTGACGGTCTACCGATTCCGGCCGACAATGGCGGCCTCGATCACGCACCGCGTCACGGGCGGCGCGCTTTATGTCGGCACGCTTCTGGTCGTGTGGTGGCTGGCGGCCGCGGCCAGCGGGCCGGCGGCCTTCGCCTGGGCATCCTGGTTCTTCGGCTCGATCATCGGCCGGCTGGTGCTGTTCGCCTATAGCTGGGTGCTGATCCACCACATGCTCGGCGGCATCCGCCACTTCATCTGGGACACGGGACACGGCCTCCAGAAGGAGACCTCGACCAAGCTCGCGGTCGCCAATTACGCCGGCTCGCTCGGCCTCACCGCCCTGCTCTGGCTCGTCGTCGCGATCGTCTGAGGAAAACACCATGAAGATGCGCACCGACCTTTCCCGCGTTCGCGGTCTTGGCGCGGCCCATGACGGCACCGGCCATTTCTGGCACCAGCGGCTCAGCGGTATTTCCAACGCGATCCTCCTGACCGCCTTCGTGATCCTCCTCGTCGTCCTCCACGACGGCACCTATGCGGATGTTCGCGCCGCCTTCGCCAACCCGTTCGTCGGTCTCGTGATGGCGCTGACGATCGTTTCCGCAACCTTCCATATGCGGCTCGGGATGCAGGTCATCATCGAGGACTACATCCACGGGCACCTGCGCGTTCCGCTGCAGATCCTGAACACCTTTTTCGCCATCCTCGTCGCCGCGGTCTCCTTGATCGCGATCGGCAGGCTGACCTTCGGAGCCTGAGATATGGTCCATTCCGACACGCCGAGCGGCGGCCAGCCGCACCGCACCACCCGCGTCACCGACGGCAAGGCCTACGAGTTCATCGACCACACCTTCGACGTGGTGGTGGTGGGCGCCGGCGGTGCCGGCCTTCGCGCGACGCTCGGCGCGGCGCAGGCCGGCCTCAAGACCGCCTGCATCTCGAAGGTCTTCCCGACGCGCTCGCACACCGTCGCCGCGCAAGGGGGCGTCGCGGCGTCGCTCGGCAACATGGGCAAGGACGACTGGCGCTGGCATATGTACGACACCGTGAAGGGGTCGGACTGGCTGGGCGACCAGGACGCCATCGAGTATCTCGTGCGCGAAGCCCCGGCCGCCGTCTACGAGCTGGAGCATTTCGGCGTGCCGTTCAGCCGCACGGAAGACGGACGCATCTATCAGCGCCCCTTCGGCGGCATGACGACCGAGTTCGGCGAAGGACCGGCCGCGCAGCGCACCTGCGCCGCCGCCGACCGCACCGGCCACGCCATCCTCCACACGCTCTACGGCCAGTCGCTCCGTTATTCCTCGGAATTCTTCATCGAGTATTTCGCGATCGACCTCATCATGGATGAGGAAGGCGCCTGCCGGGGCGTCGTCGCGCTTTGCATGGATGACGGCACGATCCACCGCTTCCGCGCCAAGAAGACGATCCTGGCGACCGGCGGCTATGGCCGCGCCTATTTCTCCGCGACCTCGGCCCATACCTGCACGGGCGACGGCAACGCCATGGTGCTGCGCGCCGGCCTGCCGCTGCAGGACATGGAATTCGTGCAGTTCCACCCGACCGGCATCTACGGCGCAGGCTGCCTCATCACGGAAGGCGCGCGCGGCGAAGGCGGTTACCTGACGAATTCCGAAGGCGAGCGCTTCATGGAGCGCTATGCGCCCTCCGCCAAAGATCTGGCTTCGCGCGACGTGGTGTCACGCTCCATGACCATGGAGATCCGCGACGGCCGGGGCGTCGGCAAGAACAAGGACCATATCTTCCTTCATCTCGACCATCTGGACCCGAAAATCCTGGCCGAGCGTCTGCCCGGCATTTCGGAATCGGCGCGCATCTTCGCGGGCGTGGATGTCACGCGCGAGCCGATCCCGGTTCTGCCGACCGTCCATTACAACATGGGCGGCATCCCGACGAACTATCACGGCGAGGTTCTGACCAAGAAGAACGGCGATGCCGACACCGTCGTGCCCGGCTTGATGGCGGTCGGCGAAGCGGCCTGCGTGTCCGTTCACGGCGCCAACCGGCTCGGCTCCAACTCGCTGATCGATCTCGTGGTCTTCGGCCGCGCGGCGGCGCTTCGCTGCGCCGAAACGGTGACGCCCGGCCAGAGCCATGCGCCTTTGCCGGCCGATGCCGGGGAGAACTCGCTCGCGCGCCTCGATCGCTTCCGCCACGCCAAGGGCTCGACGCCGACGGCGGTGCTTCGCGACCAGATGCAGCGCACGATGCAGTCGAACTGCGCCGTGTTCCGCACCGGCGAAGTGCTGGAAGAGGGTCACACCAAAATCCACGAAGTCTGGCAGGGCTCGGAGGATGTCGACGTCAAGGACCGCTCTCTCATCTGGAACACGGACCTCATCGAGACACTGGAATACGACAACCTCATCAGCCAGGCCGTCGTCACCATGGACTCGGCGCTGGCCCGCCAGGAATCGCGCGGTGCCCATGCGCGCGAGGACTTCCCCGATCGCGACGACCAGAACTGGATGAAGCACACGCTGAGCTTCTGCGACACGGTGGGCAAGACCGTCACCCTGGACGACCGCCCGGTGCACACCTACACGCTGTCCAACGAGATGGAATACATCAAGCCGAAGAAGCGCGTTTACTGATCCGCTTGGCTCATCGAGCGATCACGGCCCGCGAAAGCGGGCCGTTTCGCGTTGATGGATCGGCTGGCGAACAACACCGTCTGAAGCCTGCCCATCGGCAGTTCCGGCAATCTACCTGACGGAGAAGGTTAATTACTCGCGGCTTGCCTGAGCGCCACGGCCATTGACCTTGGCACTATACATCGCGTTGTCGCAGTGGCGAAGCAGAGCATCGCAGGACTGCCCGTCCTGCGGGATCAGCGCGAGCCCGGCGCTGGCGCCGATCGCGACCGGGTTGCCGAACACCAGATAGGGCTCGCTGACCCTGTCCTGGATTCGCCCCAGGGCGTCATCCGCGAATCGGGGATCGGGGAGATCGGGGATCAGGATCACGAACTCGTCGCCGCCGACCCTGGCGACGGTGTCGCTCGATCGGACCGCTCCGCGCAGACGAACCGCGACCTGACGCAAAAGCTCGTCTCCGGCATGGTGGCCGAGATGGTCGTTGACATGCTTGAACCGGTCGAGGTCCAGCCCGACCACCGCTGCGGGAGCGTCGGGAGATGACCGCGCGATGGCCCCTTCGAGACGCTCCTGCAACAGGACGCGGTTCGCCAGACCCGTCATGGCATCGTGATGCGCCAGATAGGCGAGCTGGAATTCGCGCTGCTTCAGTTCGGTGATGTCGACGCGCGTGCCGATGGTCCCGCCGCTCGCGAGCCTTCGCTCCTCCACCCGAATCCAGCGCGAACCGGCGATCTGATGCTCGTATCGCGAGAAAGGCTGGCGATGTCGCGCCATACGCTCCGCCAGCCAATCCGTTTCGCGTCCAACGGCGGCAGGAACCTGCTTCAGTTCCAAGAGCTGGCGCAGGTAGTCCTCGAACAATTGTCCGACGAGCGGGGAATGCGCGCTTTCGGCGTAGAACTCTTCGTACTTGGCGTTCCAGAAAAGGTAGCGATCCTCGGCGTCGAAAATCACCGCCGCTTCCGGGAGCAGCTCGATCGTTTCGCGAAACAGCGAGAGCGGGTCAAGTTTTTCGTGGGTATTGGATGGACTCATGGTCGAACGCTTGGATGGATGCTACCGCACTGTAAGTGCATGACCTTTCCCCAAAGATAGAAGCACCTTCGAGGACGAAGTTCAGCCCTGCCGAGTTTCCGTTTTCAAACGTCGCAGTCACCTCAAAGGCTCTTAGGTATTCGGCCCCCTGCCATACCGTCACCCCATCCGCATCCGCTTTTCCGCTCGAAGAGCGGGTTTGTCGAAACTCAAGTCGCAGCTTACGGAATTCGCTCTAAGATTAAGTGAAGCGCAAATTTCCATCTTGTCCGAGACCCGAACCATGCTTCATGCCCGTTCGCTCGGATGAGCGACAGGCGGTCCCTCACCCCTCCACCAGTTCGAACCGATCGACATCCACCAGTCCCTTGTCGGTGATCTTGAGGTGCGGGATCACGGGAAGCGGCAGAAAGGCGACCTGAAGGAAGGGCTCGGGCAGAACGACGCCGAGGCCCTTGGCGGCCTGCCGGAGTTCGATCAGCGTCGCGGTGATCTCCTCGTAGGGTTTGAGGCTCATGAGGCCTGCCACGGGAAGGGCGATGGAGGCGAGGACCGTGCCTCCTTCCACCACGACGAAGCCGCCTTCCATGGTTCCGAGCGCGTTCACCGCCGCCGCCATGTCCGCCTCGTTCGCCCCGACCACGGTGATGTTGTGCGAATCGTGGCCGACGGAGGAAGCGATCGCGCCGCGCTTCATGCCGAAGCCGTGGACGAAGCCGATTCTGATATTGCCGTTGACGCCGTGGCGCTCCACCACGGCGACCTTCACCGCGTCCTGCGCAAGGTCGATCAGCCGCTCGCCATCGCGGTAAGGCAGGGTCATCTCGTGGCGAAGGGTGATGATCTTGCCCGGCACGACGCCGATCACGGGGGTCGCGGGGCCGGAGCCCATGGCGCGGAAATCCTCGGCCTCCACGTGGCGCGCCTTCACGCTGTTCCGGCCTATCGGCGCGACGGGCCGGCGGGCGGCGAAAAGCGCGTCGTCCACCACACGCCCGGCGGACAGGACGGTCGAGACACGGCATTCGCCGAGATCGTCGAGGACCACGAGATCGGCCCGCATGCCGGGCGCGACGAGGCCGCGGTCATACAGGCCGAAGGCGCGCGCCGCCGACCATGACGCGGCCCGGTACGCGGCGAGCGGCGGGCAGCCGAGCGCGATCGCGGTGCGGATGATGAAGTCGAAATGCCCTTCCTCCGCGATATCGAGCGGGTTCCGGTCATCCGTGCAGAAGGCGAGGAACGGCGAGGTCCGCTCGGTCAGGATGGGAGCGAGGGCGTGGAGGTCCTTGGAAACGGAGCCTTCGCGGATCAGCACCGTCATGCCCTTGCGCAGCTTCTCCATGGCCTCGTCCGCCGTCGTCGCTTCGTGCTCGGTGCGGATGCCGCTCGCGATATAACCGTTGAGGTCCTGGCCGCGCAGAAGCGGCGCGTGGCCGTCGATATGGCGACCGGCGAAGAGCGTAAGCTTCTCCATGACGCCTGCGTCCTTCATCAGGACGCCGGGGAAGTTCATGAATTCGGCGAGCCCGATGACCTTCGGATGATGCATGAAGGGCTGGAGGTCGGCGGCCAGAATGCGCGCGCCGGAGGTTTCCAGATGGTCCGTCGCGGGGACGCAGGACGAAAGCTGGACGCGCAGGTCCATCGCCATGGTCTCGGCATTCTCCAGAAACCACCGAAAGGCCTCGGTGCCGAGGACATTGGCCATCTCGTGCGGATCGCAGATGCCCGTGGTGACGCCGCGCGGCAGAACGCAGCGCTCGAATTCCTGCGGCGGCATCAGCGAGGATTCGACGTGGAAATGCGTATCGATGAAGCCCGGAACGACGATCCGGCCCGTGATGTCGATTTCCCGCGCGCCGCGATAATCGGTGCAAAAGGTGCCGACGATCCGGTCTGCGCAGATCGCGATATCGGAGGAAACGAGTTCGCCCGTGACGAGATCGAGAAAGCGCCCGTTCTTCAGGACGAGATCGGCGCTTTCGCGCCCCCGCCCCTGGTCGATGGCGCTTGCGAGAAAGTGGCCGTGTTTCATCGATCGTCATCCCCTGTCGGCGCGGCGCGGTTTCAGGCGGCCGATGGCATCTCCTCCATGTCCCCGCCATCCAGCCGCACGCAATCGCGCCCGTTCGCCTTTGCGCGATAAAGTGCGCGATCGGCTGCGCCAAGCAAGCGGGGCCAGCCGGAAGATCCGAGAAGTCCGGCCGCGACCCCGAAGCTCGCTCGAACCGCGACCTCCCCGCCGGCCTGACCGAGCGGAACGGGAGCGGAGCGAAGGGCGGCGCGCATTTCCTCGGCGGTGCGCAGCGCGTCGCCGACATTGCCGCCGGGAAGAAGAACGGCGAATTCCTCGCCGCCGAGCCGGGCGATCACCCCCTTGGAGCCGAGCGAATCGGCCAGCCGCCGCGCCACGGAGCGCAGGACGTCGTCCCCCGCCTGATGGCCGAACGTATCGTTGATCGACTTGAAATGATCGATATCGGCGATCACGAGGCAGAAGCGCGCTGCTTCCTCGCCGGCCGGCAGGACAAGGGCGAAACGCTCCAGCGCACGCCGGTTCCAGACGCCGGTGAGGCCATCGGTCTCGGCCTGCTTCTGCAATTCGGCCATGGTCACGGCGCGTTCGCGCAACCGGTGACGAAGAACCGCGAGCGCCTCGAAAAGGCGGACGAGTTCCAGCATTCGGGGCCGGGCGCCGAAATCCGGCGAATCCTCGCCGCTCGCCAGCGCCAGCGCGATCCGTCGGGCCTGAAGAAGCGGACGGAGAACACGCAAACGCAACCACGCGAAAAGCGCCGCCAGGCAGGCGAGAACCACGATCGCCGCCGCGCCGGCCGCGCAAAGCCGCCGGAAAGCGGCTTCCTCGTCCCTTTCCAGAAGGTTCGCCATGTTGGCGAGATAGGCTTCGCGCAGCTCTTCCAGCGGCATCATGGTCGGCACGTAGAGCCGCGTCAGGTCGCCGACGCTCATGGGATAGGACCCGAGGCTTCCACCCACCACCATGGACGCGATCAAGGATTGGCCGGTGCCGAAGTAAACGGCTTCGACCTTCGCAGCGACCGCCTCCAGCGGGCCGCCACCGTTGAATTCCGATTGCCCGCGCAGAAGGTCCCAGAGCTGGTGCAGCCGCCCCTGCATGCGCGCCACCTGCTCCAGCTCCAACGGCGAGAGCCGCTCGTTGCGCGCGATGGCGGGAACGATGATCGAGCCGAGGCGCCCGGCATATTCGCGCAGGTCGCTCGCCCCGCTCGCCACCGTGGCGACGCTCGCCAGGGCCGGATTCCGGCGCCCGAGAACGCCGATCTGCCGAATGGAGATTTCGCGTATGGCGTCGAAGGCGGCGAACATCTGGGCGATGGCGCGCTTGATCTCCGCATCGGGCCGATGCTGGCCGGGCATGTCGGCGACGCGGTCGATCTGGTTGCGACCGTAAAGAAGGGCCTGCCGGGCCGCGTCCATCAGCTTCGTCAGCTCGCGCCGCTCGGCGTCGCCCGTTTCGGGTTGGCGCATGGCCACGACAAGCTCGCCGAGGGCGCGATCGGTCTCGTCGCGCGCGGCCACGATACGCCATCTCGCGCTGACGATATTCTCCTCAGACGACGTCATCAGGCTGTTTGCCGGTCCGCGCTCGGCCGAAACACGATTGGCGGCGTCGAAGGTCGCGCGCAAACGCGCCGTTTCGCCGAGATTGGAGCGGGCGGCGGTATAGGCGTTCCAGAACGGCCCGAGGGAGCTTGCCGTCAGGCCGAGAAGGCACAGGACGATGAAGGCGAAGGAAAGCGACAGCAGAAGATCGAGACTGCTCGCTCTTGCCTCCCTTCTTCTTCGATCACGCCGGTGCTTCGTCATGGATTCGTCCGCTTCGTCGAGCCTTTCTTAAAGAGGGCTGCTTTCCCAATCGGGTTACGGAATGGGGAATCGATCGGAACGGTAAGTGTTCGGTGAACGAACCTTCCGCCGGGGCACTGGCTGGTGCTGCCGACCGCAAAAGAACTTTCAACCGATTTGCGATATGTCCTGCGTGGCTTTGCCGCTTTCGTTTTGCGGCCGGGCCCTTTATGTTTCGACACGTTCCAAACTGGCAGCCGGTTTTAGTCCCCGATGGTCGAGCTTACCCTCCCGAAGAACTCCCGCATCACCAAGGGCAAGGTGTGGGAGAAACCGGCGGGCGCCAAGAACGTGCGCGAGTTCGGTATCTATCGCTGGTCGCCGGACGACGAGGAAAATCCGCGGATCGACACTTTCTATGTCGATACCGACGATTGCGGGCCGATGGTGCTCGACGCGCTTCTGTGGATCAAGAACAAGGTCGATTCGACCCTGACGCTGCGCCGCTCGTGCCGCGAAGGCATCTGCGGCTCCTGCTCCATGAACATCGACGGCGCCAACACGCTGGCCTGCACCAAGGGCATGGACGAGGTGAAGGGGGCCATCAAGGTCTATCCCCTGCCCCACATGCCGGTGATCAAGGATCTCGTGCCCGACCTGACGGTTCCCTACGCGCAGCTTCGCTCCATCGATCCTTGGCTGAAGACGGAAACCCCGACGCCCGAGAAGGAATGGCGCCAGAGCCATTCGGACCGCGAGAAGCTGGACGGCCTTTACGAGTGCATCCTGTGCTTCTGCTGCCAGACCTCGTGCCCAAGCTATTGGTGGAACGGCGAGCGTTATCTCGGACCCGCCGTTCTTCTCCAGGCCTATCGCTGGCTGATCGATTCGCGCGACGAAGCGACGGGCGAGCGGCTCGACAACCTGGAAGACCCCTTCCGGCTTTACCGCTGCCACACGATCATGAACTGCACGCAGACCTGCCCGAAGGGCCTGAACCCGGCCAAGGCCATCGCCGAGATCAAGAAGATGATGGTCGAGCGCCGGGTCTGAAGACTTCACCGGCAAGGGCGCCGTTTCCAGGCGGCGCCCTGCTTTTGCGTCACACGGACCGGGTGATGCCGCCGTCGATGCGGATATTCTGGCCGGTGATATAAGACGACTTGTCGGACGCCAGGAAGCCGACGAGTTCGGCGACTTCCTCGACCGTGCCGTAGCGCTTCATCGGGATCTGCCGCACGCGCTCCTCGTTTGGCGCGAAGGAATCGATGAAGCCCGGCAAGACGTTGTTCATGCGGATGCCGTGGCCGGCATGTTTGTCGGCGAAGAGCTTGGCGAAGGACGCAAGCCCTGCGCGGAACACCGCCGACGTCGGAAAGGCGGGGTCGGGCTCGAAGGCGGCGAAGGTCGAGATATTGACGATCGAGCCGGCCTTCTGCGCTTCCATCGCCGGCAGTACGAGGCGGCTCGCGCGGATCATCGGCAGAAGATAGGTGTCCATGCCTTCGTGCCAGTCGGTGTCGGAAAGCGCCATGAGATCGCCGCGCGGTCCGTGACCGGCGCTGTTGACGAGGGCGTCGACCCGGCCCCAACGCGTCAGCGCGGCCTCGACCAACGCCTTCACGTCTTCCTCCGAACGGTTCGAGCCGGTGACGCCGATGCCGCCGAGTTCGCGGCCCAGCGCCTCGCCCTTGCCCGACGACGACAGGATTCCCACTTCGAACCCGTCGTCCTTGAGCTTGCGTGCGGCTTCGGCTCCCATGCCGCTGCCGCCTCCGATGATGAGGGCGACTTTCGTGACCATGCGCCTTTTCTCCCGATCCGCTAGAAGGAGCGACCGGCATTGCCGGACGACGAGGTGAAGATAAGCCGGAACGGCGCCGACGTGAACGAGCACCCGCAATCGACATTGATGGAGGATCTGTTCGGCCCCGCTCGGGTCGTGCCGGTGCTCGTACCACTGCCTTCCGAGCGGCCCTATTCCTATGTCGTGCCGGAAGGAATGGCCGTGGAGCCCGGCTCCATCGTCCAGGTGCCGCTCGGGCCCCGTCAGGTCGCGGGCGTCGTCTGGGACGAGGAAAGCGCGCCGGACGCCATCGATCCGAAGAAGCTGAAGGCGGTCACCCGCGTCTTCGACTGCCCTCCCTTGTCGAAGGACATGCGGCGCTTCATCGACTGGGTCTCCGCCTATACGCTCTCGCCCCCCGGCCTCGTGGTGCGCATGGCGCTGCGCGCGCCGACCGCCTTCGATCCCGAGCCGCCGACCGAAGGCATCGCCCTGACCGATACGCGGCCGCAGAAGCTGACCGCCGCGCGGGCCAAGGTGATCGAAACCGCAGAAAAGGCGGAAAGCTGGACGCGGTCGGGCTTGGCCCGCGCGGCGGGCGTCACCTCTTCCGTGATCGACGGCCTCCTGACGCTCGGCACGTTCCGCCCCGTTTCGCTGCCGGCCTTTCCCGTCGTTCAGCCGCCCGACACGCGGCACGCCCGCGCAAATCTCAGCGAGCTTCAACGGGCCGCCGCCGAACCGCTGGCCGCGAGCGTCGGAACCGGCGGGTTTTCCGTGACGCTTCTGGAAGGCGTGACGGGCTCGGGCAAGACGGAGGTTTATTTCGAAGCGGTCGCGGCGGCCTTGGAAGCCGGGCGGCAAGTCCTGATCCTCCTGCCCGAGATCGCACTGACGCAAAGCTTCATCGACCGATTCGGCCAGCGTTTCGGCTCCGAGCCAGCCCAATGGCATTCGGACTTGGCCCCAAGGACCCGCGAACGCGTTTGGCGTCAGGTGGCGGAAGGGCGCGTGCGCGTCGTCGCCGGCGCGCGCTCGGCCTTGTTTCTGCCCTTCAAGGATCTCGGCCTCATCGTGATCGACGAGGAGCACGACCCCGCCTACAAGCAGGAGGACCGCACCTTCTATAACGCCCGCGACATGGGCGTGGTGCGCGGGCGCATCGGCGGCTTTCCGGTGGTGCTGGCCTCCGCCACGCCTTCCCTGGAAACGCGGGTGAATGCCGAAGGTGGGCGCTACAACCATCTGAAGCTCGGTGCCCGCTTCGCCGAAGCCGCGCTCCCCGATCTGAGCCTCATCGACATGCGCAACCACCCGCCGGAGCGCGGGCGCTTCATCTCGCCGGTTCTGATCTCGGCGATTCGCGACACGGTGCTGCGCGGCGAGCAGGCGCTTCTTTTCCTCAACCGCCGGGGCTACGCGCCGCTGACGCTCTGCCGCTCCTGCGGCCATCGGTTCGAATGCGGCGATTGTTCGAGCTGGCTCGTGGATCATCGCCTGCGCGGCGTTCTCCAGTGCCACCATTGCGGCTTCTCGCGCCCCCGTCCCGAGGCCTGCCCGGAATGCGGCACGCTCGACCATCTCGTGGCTTGCGGGCCGGGCGTCGAGCGCATCGCCGAGGAAATGCTGGAAACCTTCCCGGACGCGCGCACCATTCTTCTGTCCTCCGATCTTCTCGGCGGGCCGAAGAGGTTGCGGCGCGAACTCGACGCCATCGCCGACGGCGAGGCCGACATCGTGATCGGCACGCAGCTCGTCGCCAAGGGTCACCATTTCCCGAAGATGACGCTGGTCGGGGCGGTGGATGCCGATCTCGGCCTGTCGAACGGCGATCCGCGCGCCGCAGAGCGCACCTTCCAGCTCCTTCATCAGGTGACGGGCCGCGCCGGACGCTCGGGCCTGCCGAGCCGGGGAATGATCCAGACCTTTCAGCCCGAGCATCCGGTGATGCAGGCGATCGCCAGCGGCAAGCCCGCTGCCTTCTACGCGCGGGAAGCGGCCGAGCGCGAGCGCGCCGGCCTGCCGCCGTTCGGACGTCTCGCATCCGTGATCGTTTCGGCAGAAGTGAAAAGGGAAGCCGAGGACCATGCACGGGCGCTTCGGCGCGCGGCGCCCGACGATGGCGAGATCGAGATCCTCGGGCCCGCCGAAGCGCCGCTGGCCCTCGTGCGCGGCCGCCACCGTTTCCGGCTCCTCGTGATGGCGGGGCGAAACGCGCGGCTTCAGACCTATCTGCGCCGCATGTTCGCGGAAGCGCCCAACCCGCGCGGCACGGTCCACGTGCAGATCGACGTCGACCCGCAAAGCTTCCTGTGACGCTCTTTTCTTGAGCCCGCCACGCGGGCATATTCCACCCATGACGGAACTCATGGAAATGGCCATCCAGCGCATCCGCGCCCTGCCGCCCGAACGGCAGGACGAAGTTGCACGCCTCCTGATGGATATGGCGGACGGCGAAGACGTCTACGTCCTGTCGCCGGAGGAGGAGGCTTCCTTCGCGAAAGCCTTCGCCGACATCGAAGCCGGACGCTTGGTTTCATCGGAGCAGATGCAGTCCGTGTGGAAAAAGTACGGCGGGTGAGCGTCAGCTACGCCGAAACAGCGGTCGCAGAGATCGAAGAGATTCTTGATTTTCTGAAAGAACGCTCTCCCAGCGCGGCCGCGTCCCTCCGCGGCAGTCTGCAGGAAATCGAACAGCGGCTCGCTTCTCACCCGTTGACCGGGAGCCCCGTCTCGGCGCGCGGTCAGTCGATGCGTCGACTGGTCGTCCAACCTTATCTACTATTTTACCGAGTGAGCGGGCCCGATGTCCTCGTCGTTGGCCTTCGCCACGCCGCGCGCCATGCCTCCTCCATGCCGAGCTGAACCTTCGCCGAATCACCATCCGGCTTTTCCCGCGCGGGCAAAGCGGGTAGGCAGTCGCGCCGCCCTGCCGCGAGGATTAGCCATGTTCGAAATCGCCCTGCCGGAAACGAATGCCGACCTCCTGCCTTTCCTGGCGGCGGCGATCACGATCCTGATCGGGCTTTTCGGCCTCTTCGCGCCGCGTCTTTTTCTTCGTGTCCTGAAGCTGCAGGCGACGCCGCTTCGCCCGGAGGCGGTGGCCGAGGCGCGCTCCACGATGGGTGGCTTCTATATCGGCAACGGCTTGATGGGCCTGCTGCTTTTCGACCAGCCCACGGTCCAGTTGATGCTCGGGGGCTCCTGGGCCATCGCTGCCTTCGGGCGCCTCGTGTCGATTCTTTCCGACAAGGGCGGCACAGTCTTCAACGTACTGATTCTGTTTCTGCAACTGGCGCTCGCGGCGGCGCCGCTTCTTGCCGCCTTTGGAATGATTCCGAACTGACATCCATCGCGTCTCCGTGAAAGCGGCGAAAGGGGGGCAAGGAGCCGGCTTACGGCGTTGTCGAGCCGGAAACCCTATGCTAGAGGGTCCCTGCCCTGCGAGAGGGCCAGCCGGCGGACCGCATTCCGCTGGGAGGATCAGAAAACCTATTCAAGCACTTGGCAGCCGACCTCCTGCCTCATGCTCGAATGCAGCAGGAAGAGAAGCGCTCGTAGTGGCCAGATCATCCTCTCCGGTGTCCGGAGTCGCAGAACGCTACGCCCTTTCCCTGTTCGAGCTCGCCCGCGACGAGGGCCAGATCGACACCGTCGAATCCGAACTGAATCAATTTGCGCGGGCCATCGACGAGGACGCCGATTTCCGGCGTTTCGTGGAAAGCCCGCTGTTTTCCGCCGATGAACAGGTGCGCGCCATTTCCGCCATCGTGGACGCGTCGCATCCGAGCGCCTTGACCGGCAACTTCCTGAAGGTCGTGGCCGCCAATCGCCGCCTTTTCGCCCTGCCCGGCATGATTCGCGGCTTCCGGCATCTCGCCGCCGCCCATCGCGGCGAGGTCGAAGCGGAAGTCACCAGCGCCCATCCGCTGAACGACGAGCAGCGCCGTCAGCTCGTCGAAACGCTCGGCGCCTATGCCAAGAAGACCGTCACGGTGCGTGAAAACGTCGATCCCGCGATCCTGGGCGGCCTCGTCGTCCAGATCGGCTCGCGCCAGATCGACACGTCGATTCGCACCAAACTCAACTCCCTCAAGTTCGCGCTGAAAGAGGCCCGCTGATGGAAATCCGCGCCGCGGAAATCTCCGCAATCCTGAAGAACCAGATCAAGAACTTCGGCACGCAAGCCGAAGTCTCCGAAGTCGGCACGGTTCTGTCCGTCGGCGACGGCATCGCGCGCGTCTACGGGCTCGACAGCGTCCAGGCCGGCGAAATGGTCGAGTTCCCGGGCGGCGTGCAGGGCATGGCCCTCAACCTCGAGCGCGACAATGTCGGCGTCGTGGTGTTCGGCCCGGACCGCGACATCAAGGAAGGCGACACCGTGCGCCGCACCGGCGCCATCGTGGAAGTGCCGGTCGGCAAGGGCCTTCTCGGCCGCGTGGTCGACGGTCTCGGCAACCCGATCGACGGCAAGGGCCCGATCGAGGGCGCAGAGCGCCGCCGCGTCGACGTCAAGGCGCCGGGCATCATCCCGCGCAAGTCCGTGCATGAACCGATGTCGACGGGCCTCAAGGCCATCGACGCGCTGATCCCGATCGGCCGTGGCCAGCGCGAGCTCGTGATCGGCGACCGTCAGACCGGCAAGACCGCGATCCTGCTCGACACCTTCCTGAACCAGAAGCCGGCCCATGACGAAGGGCGCACGAGCGACCAGCTCTTCTGCATCTACGTCGCCGTCGGCCAGAAGCGCTCCACCGTCGCGCAGTTCGTCCGCACGCTCGAAGAGCGCGGCGCGATGGCCTATTCCATCGTGATCGCCGCCACCGCCTCGGACCCCGCGCCGATGCAGTACATCGCGCCCTTCACCGGCTGCGCCATGGGCGAATATTTCCGCGACAACGGCATGCACGCCGTGATCGCCTATGACGACCTGTCCAAGCAGGCCGTTTCCTACCGCCAGATGTCGCTGCTTCTGCGCCGTCCGCCGGGCCGCGAAGCCTATCCGGGCGACGTGTTCTATCTCCATTCGCGCCTTCTGGAGCGCGCCGCCAAGCTCAACGACGAGCTGGGTGCGGGCTCGCTCACCGCCCTCCCCGTCATCGAGACGCAGGCGAACGACGTGTCCGCCTATATCCCGACCAACGTGATCTCGATCACCGACGGCCAGATCTTCCTCGAGACCAACCTCTTCTACCAGGGCATCCGCCCGGCGGTGAACGTCGGTCTGTCCGTGTCCCGCGTCGGCTCGGCCGCGCAGGTCAAGGCCATGAAGCAGGTCGCCGGCTCGATCAAGGGCGAGCTCGCGCAGTATCGCGAGATGGCTGCCTTCGCGCAGTTCGGCTCCGATCTCGACGCCTCGACGCAGCGCCTTCTCAACCGCGGCGCGCGCCTCACCGAACTCCTCAAGCAGCCGCAATTCTCGCCGCTGAAGACCGAGGAGCAGGTGGCGGTGATCTTCGCTGGGACGCAAGGCTATCTCGACAAGCTGGCCGTGAACCAGGTCGGCGCGTTCGAGCAGGGCCTTCTGTCTTCGCTGCGCACCGAGCACAAGGAAATCCTCGACACCATCGCCCGCGAGAAGGCGCTGTCCGACGACACCCGCGCCAAGCTCAAGTCGGCCTTGGATTCCTTCGCCAAGACCTTCGCCTAACCCTTTTCCGAAGACACCGGAGACAAGCCGCCGATGCCTTCACTGAAGGACCTGCGCAACCGCATCGCCTCCGTCAAGGCGACGCAGAAGATCACCAAGGCCATGCAGATGGTCGCGGCGGCCAAGCTCCGTCGCGCGCAGGAGGCGGCCGAGGCCGCGCGGCCCTATTCGGACCGCCTGGCCTCCGTCATCGCCAACATCGCGGGAGCCACCGGGGGCGACGACGCCCCCGCCCTGATGACGGGATCGGGCAAGGAGGACAGGCACCTCCTCGTCGTGTTCACGTCCGACCGCGGTCTCGCGGGCGGCTTCAACGCCCAGATCGTGCGGCTCGTGCGCGAGCACATCCGCCGTCTGGAGGCGGCCGGCAAGACGGTCAAGATCATGGCCGTCGGCCGCAAGGGCGTCGATATCCTGCGCCGCGATCACGGCGACAAGATCGTCGACCGGATGGAGCTTCGCGACGTGAAGCAGGTCGGCTTCGCCAATGCCGAGGAGATCGGCGAGAAGGTGATCGACCGTTTCGCGGCCGGCGAGTTCGACGTCGCCACCATCTTCTTCTCCGAATTCCGCAACGTCATTACGCAGGTTCCGACCGCGCGTCGCATCATCCCGGCGGTCGCCGAGGAAGGCACGACAACCGCGCCCGAAGCCCGCACCGGCGGCAATCTCGTCTACGAGTACGAGCCGGACCCGGCCGAGATCCTCGCCGATCTCGCGCCACGCAACATCAAGGTCCAAGTGCTTCGCGCGCTTCTGGAAAACGCCGCTTCCGAACAGGGCGCCCGCATGAGCGCCATGGATTCGGCGACGCGCAATGCCGGCGACATGATCAACCGCTTGTCGATCTCCTACAACCGGCAGCGCCAAGCCCAGATCACGACCGAACTCATCGAAATCATCGCGGGCGCGGAAGCGCTCTGACGTCAGGCAAGGAAGCCTTCTCATGTCCGACACCTACAACCCGTCGCAAGGCCACGACACGCCCAAGCTGAGGGGCCGCGTCGCCCAGGTCATCGGCGCCGTGGTGGACGTCGAATTCGACGAGCACCTGCCGCCGATCCTGAACGCGCTGGAAACCAACAACGGCGGCAACCGCCTCGTTCTCGAAGTCGCGCAGCATCTGGGCGAGAACACCGTCCGCACCATCGCCATGGACCTTTCCGAAGGCCTCGTGCGTGGCCAGGAAGTGTTCGACACCGGCGCGCCGATCGAGGTTCCGGTCGGTGACGGCACGCTCGGCCGCATCATGAACGTCATCGGCGAGCCGATCGACGAAGTCGGCCCGATCAAGTTCGAGTCCAAGCGCTCCATCCACCAGTTGGCGCCGCCCTATATCGAGCAGTCGCCGGAATCCCAGATCCTCGTCACCGGCATCAAGGTCATCGACCTCCTCGCGCCCTATGCGCGCGGCGGCAAGATCGGCCTCTTCGGCGGCGCAGGCGTCGGCAAGACGGTTCTGATCCAGGAACTCATCAACAACGTCGCGAAGGCGCACGGTGGTTACTCGGTGTTCGCCGGCGTCGGCGAGCGCACCCGCGAGGGCAACGATCTCTACCACGAGATGATCGAGTCCGGCGTGAACAAGGACCCGCACGAGAACAACGGCTCCACCGAAGGCTCCAAGGCCGCTCTCGTCTACGG
Source organism: Aureimonas psammosilenae (assembly GCF_009176975.1). Lineage (GTDB taxonomy): Bacteria > Pseudomonadota > Alphaproteobacteria > Rhizobiales > Rhizobiaceae > Plantimonas > Plantimonas psammosilenae. The sequence continues at coordinate 32,790 of NZ_WEZG01000005.1, read as the reverse complement.
CCAGATGAACGAGCCGCCGGGCGCCCGTGCCCGCGTCGCGCTGACCGGCCTCACCATCGCCGAGCATTTCCGCGACCAGGGCCAGGACGTTCTGTTCTTCGTCGACAACATCTTCCGCTTCACGCAGGCGGGCTCGGAAGTGTCGGCGCTTCTCGGCCGCATCCCCTCGGCCGTAGGCTACCAGCCGACGCTCGCCACCGACATGGGCTCGATGCAGGAGCGCATCACGACGACGACCAAGGGCTCGATCACTTCCGTGCAGGCCATCTACGTGCCCGCCGACGATCTGACCGACCCGGCGCCGGCGACCTCCTTCGCCCACTTGGACGCGACCACCGTGCTCAACCGCGCGATCTCGGAAAAGGGCATCTACCCGGCGGTGGACCCGCTGGATTCCACCTCACGCATGCTGTCGCCGATGATTCTCGGCGAAGAGCACTACGAGGTCGCCCGCAAGGTCCAGCAGACCCTTCAGCGCTACAAGTCGCTGCAGGACATCATCGCCATTCTCGGCATGGACGAGCTTTCCGAAGAGGACAAGCTGACGGTGGCCCGCGCCCGCAAGGTCGAGCGCTTCCTGTCCCAGCCCTTCTTCGTGGCCGAGGTCTTCACCGGCTCGCCGGGGCAGCTCGTTCCGCTGGAAGACACGATCCGCTCCTTCAAGGGTCTGGTCGAGGGCGAATACGATCATCTGCCGGAAGCCGCCTTCTACATGGTCGGCTCCATCGATCAGGCGATCGAGAAGGCCAAGAAGCTCGCGCAGGCCGCCTAAACCATGGCCGATAGCTTCTCCTTCGAGCTCGTCTCGCCTGAGCGCCTTCTCGTTTCCGAGCAGGTGACGGCGGTCGTCGCGCCCGCGACGGAGGGCTACATGACCGTCATGGCGCGCCACGCGCCCTTGATGACGACGCTGAAGCCCGGCGTCGTCACCGCGACGCTGGCCGGCGGCACTGAACGCCGGTTCTTCGTGCAGGGCGGTTTCGCCGACATCTCGCCGGAAGGCTTCACGCTTCTCGCCGAGCACGCGACGCCGGCCGAGGAACTCGACGCCGCCAAGCTCGACGAGTTCATCCGCAAGGCGGAAGAGGTCGAACGCGACGCGAAGACGCCGGAAGCCAAGCTTCGGGCGGTCGGACAGGTCGCTAGCCTCCGCGATGCCCGATCGGCACTCGGCCTTTAAAGGCACAGCAAGTTTCGAATCGGAAGGCGGGCTTCGGTCCGCCTTTTTTCGTTGGAAGGGGTGAGTTGGCTTCTCAGCGAGGCAACAGAGGGTGGACGTCGCTCGTTGTTGGGGCGACGCCGGACTGCTGTAGCCTCTGCGGCATTCGAAACGAGGAGGCGAGCGGAAGGCCGGGCAGTTCATTCCTGCACCTGATAGCTAAGAAAGGCAGAGCCGAAGCGAGACGCGCTCCTTAACCGACTCCCGAGCGGTAAGACCTAGACCAGCTCGTAACGCTTGAACCCGCCGATCACCACTTCGTAGACGGCGCGCTTGAAGGGCACGATGAGGTCCAAAACCTCGTCCATCGGCTTCCACGCCCATTCCTCGAATTCGGCCGAATGACCGCCGGGCGGCGGGTCGATCTGGATCTCGCTTTCTTCCCCTTCGAAGCGGAAGGCGAACCACTTCTGGCGTTGGCCGCGAAAGCGCCCTTTCAGCGCGATGCCGACGAGTTGCGGCGGCAGGTCGTAGGTGACCCAGTCCTCGCTTTCGCCGAGCAGCGAAACGGAGCGGATGCCGGTTTCCTCAAAAAGTTCGCGCATCGCCGCGGGAAGCGGGTCCTCGCCCTCGTCGATACCGCCTTGCGGCATCTGCCAGAGCGCTGTCGCGCCCTCCATCTCGCCCTTCGGCTCCACGAGCCGCTTGCCGACCCAAACCTTGCCTTCGGCGTTCAGCACCATGATGCCGACGCAGGGGCGGTAGGGGAGCGTTTCGAAGTCGATGGGCGCGACCATGGGCGTTTCCCGAAAATGTGTCCGTGCGTCGGGTTATCGGGCGTGGGCCTGCGAAGGCAACCGCCCTACCGCCACATGCCTTGCAGGATCACGACGCCGAGCGCCGGCAGAAGCGCCGCCGGCATCATGAGAAGGCCGAGCTTCAGAAACCGCCATGCGCTGAAGGACAGGTTCTCGCGGCGCAGCGCCGTCAGCCACAGGATCGTGGCGAGCGATCCGGTGACGGAAAGGTTCGGTCCGAGATCGACGCCGATGAGAATCGCGTCGACCACCTGATCGGGCAGATGGGCGGCCGTGGTGAAGGCCCCGGCCATCAGCCCGAGCGGCAGGTTGTTGGTCAGGTTCGTGCCGAAGGCGAGAGCGGTGCCGGCCACAGCCGCGCCAAAGGCGGGGGAACCGTTCAGGGGACCCTGGAAGGCGGTCACCAGCATCTCCTCCAGTCCGCTGATTTCCAAAGCCCTGACGATGACGAAAAGGCCGGCCACGAGAAGGAGCGTCGACCAGGACACGCCTTTCACCATCGGCCAGGGACTGGAACGCTCGCCGATCACGACGGCAAGGGCCGTCAGCCCGCCGGCGATAGCCGTTGGCGTGCCGAGATCCGCGCCGAGGGCGGAAGAGCTGAGGAGAACGATTGCTGTCACGACGATCCCGACCGCCGCGATGCGCCCTCCGAGAGACAGATGCGGAATGGCGACGTCGCGGCTCGTTTCCCCCGCCAGGTCCTTCGCTTGCGTCCAGCGCAGGAGCCAGAAGGTGACGAGGATCGCAACCATCGAAGGCAGGGCGAACCGCGCCAGCCATTCCGCGAGCGGCGGCATGTCGGCGCCGAAGACCACGAGATTGGCCGGGTTGGAGATCGGCAGCACGAAGGAGGCGGCGTTGGCGACGAAGGCGCAGACCAGAAGATAGGGCATCGGCGACGGCGCTTTCGCCGCCCGCGCCATGGCGGCGACGGCCGGCGTCAGAACGACGGCGGTCGCATCGTTCGACAGGAACACCGTGACAAGCGTGCCGATGGCATAAACGAGGGTGAAGAGGCGCTTGGGCGAGCCCTTCGCCCGGCGCGCTGCGAAGGCCGCCAGATAATCGAACAGGCCTTCCAGCCGGGCGACCTCGGCCAGAAGCATCATGCCGATCAGAAAGAGATAAACGTCGGTGCCGGACGCGATGCCGGCCCCGACCTCACCGAACGGGAGAAGGCCGAACAAGGCGAGGAGCGCCGCCCCGGCCACGGCGAAGACCCATTCCGGCCCATTAAGCGGGCGGAAGATGACACCGGCGATGGCAAGGGCCGAGATCACCCAGATGGCGACGTTCGGATCGAGAACCGACATGAAACTCAACTCGGTGGGAAAAGACAGGCTGGCGCTCGGTGCGAGACGTCGATCCGCTCCGTGTCATTCCCCTCGGCAGGCCGCAACGACTTTCGGCGCAAAGGCGAGCCAAACCACCAATCCGCAGACCGCGAAGCCGCCAAGGGCGAGATAAGCGGTGGAGAAGCCGAAGCTCGATACGATAGCGCCGGCAATGGCGGGGCTCAACGAAGCGCCGACGCCCTGCACCGTCATCACCGCGCCAAGGCCAGCATTGATGTGCCCGGTGCCTTTCAGGATCCGCGCGACGAGACCGGGCACGGCGACGCCGAGGAGCCCCGCGCCGACTCCGTCCAACATCTGGACGGGCACGAGCGCGTAGGGGCTCGCCCATAGCCCGGCGATCAATCCGCGAACGGGCAAGGCCGCAAGGGCCGCGATCAGAAGGAGGTAATATCCGCGCCGCCCGGCAAAGCCCGCGGCCAGAAGCGCCACCGGAATCATGGTGAGCTGCGCGATCACGACGGTCGCCGCCGTATAGGACACCGGATCGGCGAGAAGCGTTTGGACAAGAGAGGGCTGCGTTGCCGGGCGCCCGGCCTTGGCCGAAGACGGCGCCGGCCCGGTTTGCGAAACGGCTTCGCCCGATTGGGGCGCTGCCTCGTGATGCGTTTCCGCAGTCGTATCGGACGAGCTTTGCGCCTGCGAGGCCGCCTGTTGGCCCAGAAGCGGCAGCATCGCGCCGTTGCCGAAGTGGAACAGCATCAAGGTGGCGGCGAGAACGAGAAGCGGCGTAGAGCGCCAAAGAACGCGGAGGCCCGAGGGCGGTTCGCGTTCCCCCTCTTGCTTGGGCTCCAGGCCGCGCGCCACGTCATGGTCGATATCGCCCGGTCGGATCATGAGAACCGCGACGATCGATCCGACCGCCATCAGGGTCATCAGCACGAAGACGGCGGGAAGGCCGAACTCGTAGCCGAAGAAGCCGGCGCCGACGGCGGCGAAGACGTTGCCCCCGTGGTTCCAGGCCTCGTTGCGCCCGAGCTGAGGCGCCAAGCCCGATTGGCCGACGAGACCGAGCGTCATGCCGGCGACGGCCGGGCCGATGGCCGCGCCCGCGATGCCGGTCGCGATCTGCGAAGCAGCGACAAAGGCGAAGCTCGGCAGGAACAGGATGGCGAGGGAAGCGAGGATGGTCAGCGCGGCGCAGAAGCCGATCATGAAGCGCTTGGCCTTGGAAGCGTCGGCCAGCGCGCCGAGCGGCGTCGTGGCGAGCATTCCGGCGATGCCGCCGACCGTCATCACCAGACCGATGGAGGTCGTGTCCCAGCCCTTGCCGATCAGGAAGATGCCGAGAAACGGCCCGAGACCATCGCGAACGTCGGCGAGAAAGAAATTCACCGCGCCGAGAGCGCGCACGGAACGAGACCGCGCAGGAGCTTTCTCCTGCGGCTGGGCCAAGGCAAGGCTGCTCATGGGCAACGTCTCCGAAACGGGGAACGGCGCGGGACGCCCCGTGTCGCGGGAGACAATATGCTCAGTGCAGGTTTTGGTTCCCGTCTACCGGATTATTGTGCTTCCGGGTCGTCGGCGAGGGCGGAAACGGGCACCACGGCGATTCCCCGCGCTTCCGCTTCCCCGATCCAGGCGGCGATGGCCGAAACGGAATTGTCGAAGGCGGACGCCACGCCGATCGCCCTTCCCTTGGCGCGCGCGATCCGCTCCAGCGCGTCGAGTTGCTTGGCGATGGATTCCGCATCCTGGCGCTGATCGATGACGATATCGGCGCCGGCATAAAGGCCGCCCGCTTGCCCCAGCGCGTCCCGCGCCAGACTGCGCGCCGATGTGCCGTCGTCGAGATAAAGAAGGCCGCGCTTGGCGAGTTCCGAGGCGAGCGAGCGCATCGCGCCGGCATCCCCCGTCAGCCGCGCGCCCATGTAGTTCGTGATCCCGACATAGTTCGTCAAACGGCCGAGCGAGTATTGGAGATCGCGCCATCGTCCAGCCTCCGCGTCGGCCAGGGTCAGCGTGTGCTCGCCCGGCGAAACGTCGGGATAGCCGATCGGCTCCATCGGCACCTGGAGAAGCAGTTCGTGGCCGCTCGAGCGTGCCTGCCGCATCCAGCGGTCGAGGCTGTTGCCGGCCGGCGCGAAGGCGAGTGTCACGCCGGCGGGCAGCTTGTCGATGGCGTTCATCGTGCCGGTCTGGCTGATGCCGAGACCGCCCACCACGATGGCGACGCGCGTGCCGCGGTCGGCGGAAGGCTCGGTCTGGTAAACATCGAAGGGTCGCCTGCCGTCGGCGGCGCGAACGGGAAGCGGGCCTTCGTCGCCGGGTTCCAGAAGGGCCTCATCCGGGGAGGAAGCTTCCGAAAGCGGCTGGCGCAGAACGGCGGGATCGCGCACCGAGACGAGCTTGCCGAAGGTGCCGGACGCGCCGGGCGGATAGCTGACGGTCGGGGCATCGTCCGATGCCACTGGCGTCTCGATGCCGAGGCTCGACCGGCCAAGCGGCATCAACGGGGCGGATGCGACCGGATCGGGCTTCGCGGCGGCCATCTCCGCCGCCCGCGCTTCGTCCGCTTCGCGCAGGGCCGCCTCGGCGAAGACATCGACGTCGCGCAACGGTGGCCGGTGGAGACTGACCGCAAAGGAACCCACCAGCACTGCGAAAACAACGGACAGGCGGAGGAGGCGGCCGGTCGGAACCACGAACCGCCGTTCTTTGCCGTGCTGCTTGTCGAGCCCCAGGGGCCGGTAGAGATCGCCCATGGATGACTGATTAACCAGTCTGGCTGGAACGAGGCTCGTGGGGCGGAAACGGTTGATCGTGCAAAGAAAAGCCCGGCCGGGAAAACCCGGCCGGGCGAAACGTCATCGAAAGCGACGCGCCTTACTTGGCCGCGCGCTGGTCGGGCTTGGGCGGGAAGGCCGCGTCGGTCTTCACACCGCGCAGGAGATCCAGCGCGTAGTTGAGCTGGATGTCGTCCTTGGCGTCCGGCGGCACGTAATCGAGCGAACCGGACCCTTCCGAGTTTTCTTCCTTGCCGGTGATATGGCCACGGAGCGAAGACTCGCCGCGCGTCACCTCGTCTCCGGCGTCGAGGCCCATCTGCTTCTTGATGTCGTCGGGCAGCGGCTGCTCGACGGCGATATCCGGGTCGATACCGCGTCCCTGGATGGAGCGGCCGGACGGCGTGTAGTAGAGCGCCGTGGTCAGGCGCAGCGCACCGTTGCCGCCGAGCGGGATGATGGTCTGCACCGAGCCCTTGCCGAAGGAACGCGAGCCGACAACCGTCGCGCGGCGCTGATCCTGCAACGCGCCGGCCACGATCTCGGAAGCCGAGGCCGAGCCGCCGTTGACGATCACCACCAGCGGCTTGCCGTGGATGTCGTCGCCCGAGCGCGCGTTGTAGCGGCGGGTTTCTTCCGGGTTGCGGCCGCGCGTCGAAACGATCTCGCCGTTTTCCAGGAAGGCGTCCGACACGGACACCGCTTCGTCGAGAAGTCCGCCCGGATTGCGGCGCAGATCGAGCACGAAGCCCTTCAGCTTGTCGGCTGGAACCTTCTTCTCGATATCGGCGATGGCTTCTTCCATGCCGACGGTGGTCTGCTCGTTGAACTTCAGGAGCTTGATGTAGCCGACATCGTCCTTCACCTCGTGGCGGACGGAGGGCACCTTGATCTCGTCGCGCTTGATGGAAAGGCGGATGGGCTTCGTCGCCCCTTCGCGCACGATGGTGAGCGTGACGGACGAACCGATGTCGCCCTTCATCTTCTCGACCGCCTGCGAAAGGGTGAGGCCGCGCACCTGATCGCCGTTGATCTCGGCGATGAGATCGCCGGCCAGAACGCCCGCCTTGTCGGCCGGAGTGCCCTCGAAGGGCGACACGACCTTGACGAGCTCGTCCTGCATCGTGACCTCGATGCCGAGGCCCCCGAACTGGCCGCGCGTTTCGGTGCGCATGTCCGCCGCTTCCTTGGCGTTCATGTAGCTCGAATGCGGGTCGAGGGAGGTGAGCATGCCGTTGATGGCGTTTTCCACCATCTTCTGGTCGTCGGGCGCGGAAACATATTGCGAGCGCACGCGCTCGAACACGTCGCCGAAGATCGCGAGCTGGCGATAGGTGTCGGAGCCCGCCGCGTTGGCGACCCCCGCCTGCTGGCCGACGATGACCGTCATCGCCGTGGCACCCATCAGCGCGCCCGCGAAGAGAAGCGAGAGCTTACGTATCATTCCTGGTCCTTCCAGATAGCCGAGACGTCCACCACGGAGACGGATCGACCGGTTTCCCGTCCTTGCGAAATTCTACGTAAAGCGAGGGTTCGCTCGCTTCGAACTCAAGCCCCGACGCGCTCGCCACCCGTCGGGCTCCCATCACCGCCACGGGTTCACCGGCGAGAACGCCCTGCCCAACTTCCACGTCGGACCGGCTCATGCCCGCCAACACGACATGATAGCCATCGCCGGCGTCAAGGATCAATAGCTCGCCGTAGGAGCGGAAGGGACCCGAATACAAAACCTGACCGTCCGCGGGCGCCGTCACGATGTCGCCGGCCTTGGCGAGAAAGAACATGCCCGCGCTCGGGCGACCGATGCCGTCGCTTTCTCCGAACCGCGTCAGGACTCCACCCGCCACAGGAGGGGTGAGACGTTTCTTCAATGTCGAAAATGCGGCGACGGGCTCGATCCGCCCCATGTCACGGCGAAGTGACGCAATATCATAGCTTTGGGACGGTGTTTGGCCTTCCGGCGGCAGCGCGGCGACCTCGCGCTCACCCGCGTCCCCGCGCTCGTCCGGGGGCATCGGCTGGGCTTGTTCCTTGGCGGCGGGCTCTGCCTGGCGGCGGGCGGCGGCGATCGCGGCTTCTTCAGCGGCGCGCGCAACTGTCGCGTCCGCTTCCAGCGCGGCGACGAGGTCCTGAAGGCTCGTCGCCTTGGACGCGAGATCGGCGGCGCGGCGGCGCTCGGACTCGCGCCGGTCGCGGCTGCCCTGCTCCAGCCTTTCTTTTTCGGTGAAGAGCCGGGCGAGGCGCTCTTCTTCCTCGCGCTTCTGCGTCAAGCTCGCGACATAGCGCGCCTTTTCCGAAGCGATATCGCGCTTGACCTGGGCAAGCTGTTCCAGATCCGCGACAAGCTTTTCGGTTTCCTGGCGGATGCCCGGCACGACGGCGCCGAGGAGAATGGCGCTGCGCACCGAGCCGAGCGCGTCGTCGGGCTTCACCAGAAGCGCCGGGGGGGGCTTGCGGCCGATACGCTCCAGTGCGCCCAGAACCTCCGCCAAAAGCCCGCGACGAGAGCGGAGCGACGCTTTCAACTCGCCTTCCTCGCCGGCCAAACCTTCGATGCGCCCTTCCGTCTGCGACACGTCGAGGGCGAGGGCTTTCTGCGCGGCGGCGGCGTCGATCATCGCCTGCCGGATACGGTCGCGGTCGGCTGCGATTCCGGCGATCTCGGCGTCCAGCTTGGCGATGCCTTCGCGCGTCAGCGAGATGGAAGCGGAGATGGAAGCAAGCTGGTCGGCCGTGCGGTTGCGCTCGGCTTCGATTGCGATGCTGCGAGGTGGCCCTACCGGCACGGCATCGAGGTCCGGGGCGGCGGCGACGGACGGCATGGCGGACAGGAGGCCGAGCGCGATCCAGCCGGCGCGAACCAGACAAACGCGCGCGGAACTTTTAAGTTTAGCTGACCTGCCGCTTCGCAAGTTGCCCGCACCCTTGTCGCAGAAACCGGCGCCGAAGCGCTTCGGGCCGCACCCTAATCCCACCCGCGTTAACAAGCGCTCAACCATTCGCCAACGCAACGCCCGAAGCTTGTTCGAGGCTGTTGATGGCGCGCCGATGGCGGAAAAACGGATGCGGAAAATGTTCCCGCCCTTGTGGCGGAGGCGCAACAAGCGTTCCGGCGTGGCTCAGACCCGGTGATAGGGGTGGCCGGACAGGATGGTGACGGCGCGGTAGAGTTGTTCCGCCAGAAGGATGCGGACGATCTGGTGCGGCCAGGTCATCGCCCCAAAGGCGACGACGAGCCGCGCTTGCCGCTTCAGTTCGGGATCGAGACCGTCCGGCCCGCCGATCAGGACCGCCAGATCGCGCGTTCCCTCGTCGCGCAAAGTGCCGAGGCGCGCGGCGAAATCGGGCGACGAAAAGGTCTTGCCGGTTTCGTCGAGAAGCACGATCGCGGTCTTGTCCGGCAGGGCTGCGGTCAAGCGCGCGGCCTCGTCGCGCTTGCGCTCGGGCGCGGTGCCGGCGCGCGACTCCGCTTCTTCGATCAGCCCCGCATAGTCCAGCCCGACCGCGCCGCCGGTCTTGGCGAGGCGGTCGAGATAGCGCTGCGCGAGTTCCCGTTCGGGGCCGGCCTTCATCCGCCCGACGGCGGCGACCGTCACCCGCATCGAGGTATTCCTTCCCTCAACCCGTCGGACGGGATTAGTGACGGGTGGCTTCCGCCTCGCCCACCGACCACATCTTTTCGAGGTTGTAGAAGGTCCGCACTTCCGGGCGGAAGACGTGGATGATGATGTCGCCGGCGTCGATCAGCACCCAGTCGCCGGCCTGCAGACCCTCGACCCGGCAATTGCCGTAGCCGGCATCCTTCAGGTCGCGCAGGAGATGGTCGGCGACGGCGGTGACGTGACGGTTCGAGCGCCCCGAAACGATCACCATGTGGTCGGCGATCGGCGATTTGCCGGTGAGGTCGATGGCCAGAATGTCTTCGCCCTTGGAATCTTCGAGGCTCCGAAGAACGGCGGCGATGGCGGACCCGCCGGCCTCGCCGGCAATGGTCTCGGAAGAGCTGGAAAGCGTGGCGTCCACAGCCTTGATCGCGGTTGTCAGCAGGGTGTTTCCTTTTCCCGCAAGAAAAACGGAAGAAGGCGGGCTGCCCTCTCCCACGAGATTTCAAGATAGGGCCTTGACGGTGACGGTTTCAAGAACCGCATCGTCACAGGTCAAGGAGAAAGAAGGGGAAATCGTTACTTTCCCTCAAGTTTGGCCCGCAAGGCCGTGGAGGACGCCCACGATCTCGGGCCGTGCAGGAACACCCAGGCGGGCGGGCGCAGGCGCGGAAGAAGAACGGCGTCGGCTTCCGCGATCCGGGCGCTCTTGAATTGCAAGCCCATCGGCGACGCGAGGCTGGACAGCGTCGAGCCCGGTCGGTCGATCACCGCGATCGGCACGGAACCGGCGATCTCGCGCCAATCCTGCCAGCGATGGAAGCCGGCCAGACTGTCGGCCCCCATTATCCATACGAAATGGAGGAGCGGCCGCTCCCGGCGCAGGAGCCGCACGAGATCGGCCGTGTAGCGCAGGCGATAAGCGGCCTCGAAGCCCGTCACCTCGGCGCGCCGTCCCGGCATCAGGGCACGCGACAGGGCGACGCGCTCGGCCAAGGGGCGCAGGCCGTCGTGGCGCTTCAACGGGTTTCCCGGCGATACCAGCCACCACAGGCGGTCGAGGCGCAATCGCCGCATGGCGCTTTGCGCGACAAGGCGATGCCCTTCGTGCGGCGGATCGAACGAACCGCCGAAAAGGCCGACCGTCGCGCCCGCCGGCGCGTTCGGAATGCGCAGGTATCGCGGCGCCAGACTCATGCGTGACGATCGTGCGCGCCGTTGGATGCCGCGTTCACGGCCGCGTCTGGCCGGTGCCGAGAACGCGGTAGTTGAAGCTCGTCAACTGTTCGACGCCCACCGGACCGCGCGCGTGCATCTTGCCGGTCGCGATGCCGATCTCGCCGCCGAAGCCGAATTCGCCGCCGTCGGCGAACTGCGTGGAGGCGTTGTGGAGGAGGATCGCCGAATCGAGCCCCGTCAGGAAGCGCGTCGCCGCCGCTTCGTCGTCGGTCACGATCGCCTCGGTATGATGCGAGGAATAGCGCTCGATATGGCGGATCGCCCCTTCCACGCCGTCCACCACGGCGACCGAGACGATTGCGTCGAGATATTCGGTTTCCCAGTCCTTAGGGTGGGCCGGCAAGCCTTGCGGATAAAGATCGCGCACCGCCTCGTCGCCGCGGATCTCGCATCCCTTTTCGGCGAGCGCGGCCAGAACCGGCACGAGATGGGTGTGCGCCACCGCCCGGTCGACGAGGATCGTTTCCGTCGCCCCGCAGACGCCGGTGCGCCGCATCTTGGAATTCACCGCCAGCGCGACCGCCATGCCGAGATCGGCGCGTCCGTCGATATAAAGATGGCAGAGGCCTTCCAGATGAGCGAAGACCGGCACGCGCGCTTCGCTTTGCACGCGCTCCACCAAGGAGCGGCCGCCGCGCGGCACGATGACATCCACCGCGCCGGCAAGCCCCGTCAGCATATGGCCCACCGCCGCGCGGTCGCTGACCGGCACGAGCTGGATGGCATCCACGGGCAGGCCGGCTTTGGCGAGGCCTTTGGTCAGGCTCGCATGGATCGCGCCCGAAGACGCTGAAGAATCGGAACCTCCGCGCAGGATCACCGCATTTCCGGCCTTCAAACAAAGCGCGCCGGCATCGGCCGTGACGTTCGGCCGGCTTTCGTAGATCACGCCGACGACGCCGAGCGGGGTTCGCACGCGGCGAATGCGAAGGCCGTTCGGCCGCTCCCATTCCGTCACCACCGAACCGACCGGATCGGGGAGCTCGGCGACTTCGCGCAGGGCGCCCGCGATCGCCTCGACCCGCCCTTCCGTCAGCGTCAGACGGTCCAGGATGGCGGGGCCGAGACCGTTGGTGCGGGCGCGCTCCAGATCCTCAGTATTGGCATCGAGGATCACTGCCAGATCGGCCTCGACGGCATCGGCCATGGCGAGAAGCGCGGCATTCTTGCTGTTAGAAGACGCGGTGGCGAGGATGCGCGCGGCCGCCTTGGCGCGCGCACCCATATCCAGCATCAGGGTTTCGACATCATCGACCTTGGTCAGCATCGGTCAGGCCGCCTCGTCGCTTTGAGCGAAATGATGGGCGACGACGAGGTCGTCGCGGTGGATCATGGCCGCGCGGGGGCCATAGCCGAGCGCCGCCTCGATGGCCGAGGAGCGAAGGCCCATGATCTTTCGCGCGTCTCCGGCATCGTAGGACACGAGCCCGCGCGCGACTTCCAGGCCTTGCGCGTCGAGAACGAGGATGGTGTCGCCGCGCGCGAACTCGCCCTCGATCTTCCTGACGCCCGCAGGAAGGAGGCTTTTGCCTGAGCGAAGCGCCCGCACCGCGCCGGCATCCACCACCAGCCGTCCGGCAGCGTTGAGATGGCCGGCGATCCAGCGCTTACGCGCCATGACGGGGCTGGCGGTCGGTTGAAACAGGGTCGCGGGCGCGCCGTTCCGCACGGCGCCCAACGGCGACAAACGCCCACCTTGCGCGATGATCATCGCGGTGCCGGCATGGGTCGCGATCTTGGCCGCGTCGATCTTGGTGCGCATTCCGCCGCGCGAATATTCGGACGCCGCAGCACCGGCCATCGCTTCAATTTCCGGCGTCACGCGCTCCACGAAGGGGATATGCCGCGCATCCGGGTCGCGCGCCGGCGGCGCCGTGTAAAGCCCGTCGACATCCGACAAAAGCACCAGCATGTCCGCCGACATCATCGCGGCGACGCGCGCGGCGAGCCGGTCGTTGTCGCCATAGCGGATCTCGGCGGTCGCCACCGTGTCGTTCTCGTTGATGACCGGCACCGAGCCGAACTGAAGAAGCGTGCCGATCGTGGCGCGGGCGTTGAGATAGCGCCGGCGCTCTTCCGTGTCGCCGAGCGTCAGGAGAATCTGCCCGGCTTCCAGCCCGTGCGGCCCGAGGCAGTCGGCATAGGCCTTGGCGAGTGCGATCTGGCCGACCGCCGCCGCCGCCTGGCTTTCTTCGAGCTTCAGGAGACCGCCCGGCAGTTTCAAAACGCTGCGCCCGAGCGCGATGGCACCGGAAGACACGATCAGCACTTCGCGCCCGTCCTCCGCAAGGTTCGCCACGTCGGAAACCAGGCTTTCCAGCCATTCGCGCTTCAGACCGGTCGCGCGATCCACCAGAAGCGCCGAGCCGATCTTGACGACGATGCGCTTGGCGCCCGCCAGGGCCTCAGCGGCCCCGATCGTCATCGACCGCCCTCCCCCGTCGCGGCCTCGCCGCGCTGCCAGCGCGGATCGGGCCCGGTCGGCTGATCTTCGGTCTCCGCCTCGCGCTCGGCGTCGATGGCGCTCCGCAGGTCGCGCAGCACATCCGTCATGCCCTCGCGGCTGACGGCCGACAGGACCCGAACGGGACGGCCAACGGCTTCCATGAGAGCCGCAAGCTTCTCCTCGCGCGTTTCCGGGTCGAGCGTGTCGGTCTTCGAGAGAGCGACGATCTCGGGCTTGTCGATCAAACCCTCGCCATAGGCTTCCAGCTCGTTGCGCACGGTGTGGTAGGCCTCGGCCACGTCGTCCTCGGTGGCGGATACGAGGTGGAGGAGAACGCGCGTCCGCTCCACATGGCCGAGGAAACGGTCACCGATCCCGACGCCCTCATGCGCCCCTTCGATGAGGCCCGGAATGTCGGCGAGCACGAATTCCTGGGTGTCGATCGTCGCCACGCCCAGATTGGGGTGGAGCGTCGTGAAGGGATAATCGGCGATCTTCGGCCGCGCCGCCGTGACGCTGGCCAGGAACGTCGACTTGCCGGCATTCGGCAGCCCGACGACGCCCGCATCGGCGATGAGCTTCAAGCGCAGCCATATCGTCAGTTCCTCGCCCTCCAAGCCCGGATTGGCGCGGCGCGGCGCCTGGTTCACGGAAGAGCGGAAATAAGCGTTGCCGAAGCCGCCATTGCCGCCGGCGGCGATGCGCTCGCGCTGGCCGATCTCGGTGAGATCGCAAAGCATGGTCTCGTTATCCTCGGCGAAGACCTGCGTTCCCGCCGGGACCTTCAGGACGATGTCGGAGCCCTTGGCGCCCGTGCGGTTACGGCCCATGCCGTGCATACCGGTCTTGGCGCGGTAATGCTGCTGGTAGCGGTAGTCGATCAGGGTGTTGAGACCCGACACGGCCTCCACGAAGACATCGCCGCCGCGCCCGCCGTCGCCGCCATCCGGGCCGCCGAACTCGATGAACTTCTCGCGCCGGAACGAGACCGAACCGGCCCCGCCGTCGCCGGAGCGGATATAGACCTTGGCCTGATCGAGGAACTTCATCGTTTCTTCATCCCGCCGGCATGGTCGCGCCACGCCGTTTCTTAACTCATTTCGCTTCGCCGGGCACCTTCGTGAAGATCACGTGCGATGATGCCAGCGGCAAGCCGAATTTCGAAACCCGCACCCGGTTCTCCGCCGTCCCGTCGGACAGCATGACCATGCGGTGCCGAAAGCCGAGAAGCGTGTCGCCGCCCGGCGCGTAGCCCTCGTAGGAAAGCTCGAGCGCCGCCCCGAGGATGCGTCCCTCGACCGGCACCGGCGCATGGAGAGCGCCGTCGCGCCCTTGTGTTTCCACCGTGCCGCCGTAGCGCCCTTCGCCCGTTTTCGCCAAATGCCAGCGCTGGAGCCGTGGGCCTTCGGGAAACAGGAAATGCTCGTCGAGCACCAGCGCGCTTCCTTCCTCATGCCCTTCGAACCGCGCGGTGAAGGCACGGGTGGAAACGAGCGCCGTCGTCACGGTGCCCTCGCTCGTCGCCTCGCCTCGAAAGAAGCTCAGCGGATCGAAGACATTGGTGGTCACCGGCAAGGTTCCATCCCGCGCGCATGCACCGAGCGCCAAAAGGCCGGCGAGGAGGATCGCGGCCTTCAACATGCCGCCGCATCCAGGCGGCCCCAGGACCGCAAGGCTTCCCAGGTGCGCCGCTCCAGGCCGAACTGCTCGCTCGACACGCGGCCCGCCGCGCGCGACACGAAGGTGCTCGTTCCCCGATACTGGAAGCCGCATTTCTCGAGAACGCGCCGGGAGCGACCGTTGATCGCCCGGCAGCCGGCCAGAACGCAGGTGAGCCCGGCCGTCTCGAAGGCGAGATCCACCACCGCCTGCGCCGCTTCCGTCGCATAGCCCTGCCCCCAATAGGGTCGGCCGAGCCAATAGCCGAGATCGCCGGCGCCGGCCCGCTCCGTCGGGCGCAATCCGCAGATACCGATGAAGCGGTCGTTCTCGGCCAGCGTCACCGCGAAGACGACGCTTCGCGCCGCGACTTCCAGGAAATCCTCGGCATCCGCCATGCGATAAGGGTGCGGCACATGCGCCAGCATTTCCGCCACGCTCCGGTCGCCGGCAAGCTCGGCGATGCGCGAGGCATCGGTCTCCAGCGGTCGCCGCAACCGCAGCCGCCGCGTGGACAAGGGTTCGAGGGGCTCCTCGCCCAGACTGTCGAGTTCGTGTTCCATGGGTCGCCGCTCCGGGTCGGAAAACGAGAAAGGGGAGAGGGTGGTGTCCCGTCTCCCCTTGCCGTCCTGGAAGCTCGAACCCTGTTCGGGTCTCCTCAGGCGCCGGGTCTTCGGGACACCGGCGCTCGGGAGGCTCCGGTCACTCGGCGGCCATCGCCTTCGGCGTGACCGAAATGTACGTGCGGTTGGCCTTGTCGCGGAAGGTCACGGCGCCTTCGACCGTCGCGAAGATCGTGTGGTCCTTGCCGATGCCGACGCCGGCGCCCGGGTGCCAACGCGTGCCGCGCTGACGCACGATGATGTTGCCCGGGACAACCGCCTGGCCACCCGATTTCTTGACGCCGAGACGCTTCGACTCGGAGTCGCGACCGTTGCGGGACGAGCCGCCTGCCTTTTTATGTGCCATCTTCGTTTCTCCTTCGGATCGCGCATCGCTCAAGGAAAGCGACGGGACCCGTTCAAATCTTCAGGTTCCAGACCCGGCGAGCGATCGATCCCTCGACCGCTCCCATCCCGCGTCTTACTCGGCGTCCGCGGCCTTGTCGGCCTTGGGCTTACGGGCAGCCTTCGCCTTGGCCTGCGGCGCTTCGGAGGTTTCGACCGACGAGATGTCGGAAGCGGCGGCAGTCGCCGGGGAGTCGTTCTCGGCCTTGGCCGGCGCGGTCCTGGCCTTCTCGGAAGGCGCCTTGCCGTCCGTCAGGATTTCGCTGATGCGCACCAGCGTCAGGTCCTGGCGATGGCCGCGCGTGCGCTTGGAATTCTGGCGACGGCGCTTCTTGAAGGAGATGACCTTCGGGCCGCGCGTCTGCTCGACGATTTCGGCGACCACGCTGGCGCCGGCCACGAAGGGCGCGCCGACGGTGGAGCCGACCATCAGAACTTCGGCGAAGGTCACGCTGTCGCCAGCCTCGCCGGCCAGACGCTCGATGGTGAATTCGTCGTTGGCGGCGACGCGGTACTGCTTGCCGCCGGTCTTGATCACTGCGAACATGGATAGATCCTTGTGACACGAACTCTCGAAGCCTGAAGCTCCGGGTCGTCTTCTTATGGTTATGGCCGGCCGATCCCGCACTGCAGACGTGGGAACGCCATCAATGAAGACAAGACTGGCCGTGCGCCGCGATATCGCAGAGGCGGCCCAACGTCAATGCCGCCGGCCATGGCCCCGCCCTCTCTCAAACAATCGACACGAGACGCAAAGAAGCATCTGGACAGACGCATCGGTTTCAAGGATATGTCCGCCCCGGAAAGGTGGCAGAGTGGTCGAATGCACCGCACTCGAAATGCGGCATACGGGCAACCGTATCGGGGGTTCGAATCCCCCCCTTTCCGCCGGGATTAACTCCTAGCGGGTTGTTTTAGCTCAAGAATTACGAGCGAAACGGAAACCTTCCCCACTTTCTTCCCCACTTCATTGTTCCGCTGTACGCGGTTGTTCGTTGTCGTATCCTGACGTTCGGGCCGTCCTCCGCCAATCTTGTGCGCCCTCCCCTCTTGGGTAGCGTGCCTGCATGTCCGACCATCCGCCTCACCTTCGCGTCGTCTCCGAACGTAGCTCCGCAGACATCCAGCACGAGCACCGGCTGGCCGAACTGCGATGGAGCCTCGTCACTCTGACTGCGAACCTGTTGCGGGTCACTCGGGGTGCGGGACGGTCGTGGGAGATCGTCACCCAATGCATCGAGACGGCGCACGCCTACCACGCCTATGTGCAAGCAATCGGGCATCTGCCTCCGTCTTTCGAAATCGAGCAGATCCTGAACCTGAAGCGCGAGTTTGGTGACTTCTCGTCGGATGCGGATATCGACTGTGGTCGATCGATGCTGGTGGCCGGCGCGCTCCAATTCACCGCCTCGACGCTCCTGGGCCAGCGAACGCAAGTCGCCGCCGGGCAGCGCGAGATGTTCGAGGGCGAAAGGCTGATCGTCCAGGCGCGGGAGCGTCAACGAAAGGAGCGCTTGGCAGAGGAGCGGGCCGCCAGGACACCGCGTCGAAAGACGAGCAAGAAGCCGAAGGCTAAGCCGAAGCGGGCGAAGATCGAACTTTAAGCGGTCATACCGTCGCTCTTGCCAGCCAGACCCATCCCTCTGCCCTCGCCAATGTCGCGACGGTCCGCACACTGCAGCGAAGACGAAGCTTGCGATTGGAACGAAGCGGCGGCTCGACGCGCCACCAGCCGGGATCATCCGGCAAGCGTTGTATGCTGTAACCGCGCTGTCGAAGAAACTGCAGCGGGCTAGTCAGAACGAGCGCTTCGGCATTCTCGCCTTGAACAGGGAAGGCGCTCACGTTGTCCTCTGGTCCCGCCAAACAGGCCGGCGGATCGTCTCGATGCGCTCCAAACGCCTGATGACTTTCGGATGCTCTTCGCCAATGATTGGCTTCCAGAAGTGAACGTGGACATAGTCTTTCTTACCGCAGTCCTCGCACCGCATCCGACGCTCGACGCGATCAATCTCCAGGTTGCCGAGAAGCGTGATGAGGTCTTCCGGCAGGTAGTGCCGTTTCGTCCGGCAGAGGTTGCACGAGACGGTCGCGTAGTTGCCCCATCCGTGCTGCTCGGACAGTGTTGCGCATTGATGATACCTGCTTCGGCCCATGCGAACGAAGAGAGAACACGCCTGCCAGCTTGGCAAGTGTCTCTGGACGGTTATCGACGGTCGTGGTGATCTCGCATCATGTGCAATCTCTATTCGATCACAAAAGGCCAAGCGGCCATCCGCGAGTTCACGCGGGCGGCCGAAGACCGAACCGGCAACCTGCCTTCAATGCCGGCCGTCTTCCCCGACACCGCCGCACCGATCGTCCGCGAGGTCAACGGAGTGCGGGAACTTACCCTCGCTCGATGGGGTATGCCTTCGCCGAAGATGGCGCTGGAAGGCAAGAAGACCGATCCGGGCGTCACGAACATTCGGAACACGAAGTCCCCGCACTGGCGTCGCTGGCTGGGGCCTGAGCATCGCTGCCTCGTGCCGCTCACCTCGTTCTCTGAATACGACACCATCGACGGCAAGAAGGTGCCGGTCTGGTTCGCCGCCAATGACGAGCGGCCCATGATGGTGTTCGCCGGCATTTGGACGACATGGACCAGCGTTCGCAAGATCAAAGAAGGCGAGGTCACGGTGGACGCTTACGGCTTCCTCACCACCGATCCCAACAAGGAGGTGAAGGCGATCCACCCGAAGGCCATGCCCGTCATTCTGACGACGCCCGAAGAAATGGACACATGGCTTCGCGCGGACTGGAAAGAGGCCTCCGAGTTGCAGCGTCCCTTGCCCGATGGCGCGCTGCAGATCGTGGCCAAAGGCGACCGGAAGGACGGTGGCGATTGATCCGCCTTCTCCATCTCCATGCCGACGAGGTCGAAATGCTGGAACGGCTGGACGACGGCTTTCCCGAAGAAGATCACGTCGGCATTCCGTCCGACCAGCTTACCGCCGCTCAAGTCCGAGCGTGGGAAGCGCTATGGCAGGACGGCCTTGCCGACTACACTGAAGGGCGGCACGGAACGATGTGGCTCCGCCTTACGGAAAGAGGCCGCGAGTTGAAGACGAAAGGAAGCGTCCTCTAAATGAACGCATCAGATGGCGCCGCCCGAAGCGGGCCGAACCGTATCCTATTCATCCGGCACGGCGAACTGCACGAGACGCCGGGCTTCAACGAACATGGCATTCCGAACGACCAGAGCCTGACAGTCCGGGGCTGGCAGCGCGCCGGAGCTTTGGTGCGCCGCGTCTGTCCGCAGAATGGCAACCGGGACTTGGTTCCCGATGTGGTCTTCGCGTCCGGCGTCGGGCAGGACAGCCCGAGCCTGCGACCGCAACAGACGATCGCGCCGCTTGTTGAGTTTCTTCACGGAGCCGGCGGGGTGAATACCTGCTTTACCTTCATGAAGCACGACGCCGATGCCTTGATGGCGGACGTGATGCGGCGTTCAGGCACGGTCCTTATCGCTTGGGAGCATTCGCAGATCGCAGCTTGTATCGCAGCGCTTCCGACCCCTCCCCGCCATCCCGATAAATGGCCGGACGATCGCTATGACCTAATCTGGCGCCTGGATCGGGACGGCGATGGTTGGTCGTTCTCACAGGGTCTCCAGTCGGTCCTCAGCGGAGACGAGCAAGCATGAAGGCGCTCCTCCTATCCATTGCCGCCCTGCTTGGCTTGGCGATGCCTTCCTATGCCGCTGAAACCATAACAGGCCGTGCCCAAGTCGTGGACGGCGACACGCTCGCGGTGGAAGGCACGAAGGCACGCATCCGGCTCTACGGCATCGACACGCCAGAGAAAAAACAGACCTGCGACGATGCGGCGGGCAAGCGCTACCTTTGCGGGTCGCGGGCCGCCGAGTACCTTGCCGAACTGATCGGGAGGAACGGTCAGGTGAAGTGCTTCGAGGAGGACCGCGACCGCTACGGCCGGATCGTTGCCGAATGCTCGACTGCCGACAACAAGACCGTTCTGAACGCTGCCATGGTGAAGGCAGGATGGGCCGTCGAGTACAAGCAATACAGCGACGGACGCTATGACCAGGAGGAAGCCGAGGCCAAGCGGGAGAAGCGTGGCATGTGGGCCGGACAGTTCGTGGTCCCGGCGAACTGGCGGCGCGGGGAGCGCCTGCCGAGCGAGGACGGCAAGGCGGTGACGCCAGCGGAGAACAAGACGACGAACGCGGCCGGCGGCAAAGATGGGTGCCGCATCAAGGGCAACATCTCGTCGTCGGGCAAGATCTACCATCTGCCGGGCGGGCGCTCCTACGACGATACCCGGATCGATGAGAGCAAGGGCGAACGCTGGTTCTGCTCGGAAGGGGATGCGCGAGCCGCCGGGTGGCGCGCTGCGAGGGGATAGAGAACAAGGGGAGGATTTCACATGCTGCGCATGATGCTGGCGGCGATGATCAGTGCGGGGGCGCTGTCACCTGCCATGGCCGCGCCGCCGATGACGCGGTTTGAGCCGGCGTTGATGGAGCGGCTTCAGGCAACGCCCGTCGCCAGCCGGCGGACCTGCAAATCCGTCTCGTCCTGCGAGGAAGCTGTTGCCCTCTGGTGTGGTGGCTATCGTCGGGCGGATGGCGACGGGGACGGCATCCCCTGCGAGAACGTGTGCTCGTCCAAGGCCGACGTGGACCGGATCAAGGCTGAGATCGGCTGCGATTGACCTGCTGCACCATCGACCCTGAAAACGTCCTGCACCACGTGGGGTGTATTACTCGAACCAGTCAGAGCTTCACGTTCGCGCACGTTTAGTGAGCATGATGACGCCGTCTACGCGACAGCCTCTTCAAAGCATCCATGACGGGTGTCTCGTAATAGGCCCCGATTGCATATCCAATAAAAACAATTGCAATCAGATGCAGTAAGGCTGGTTCAGAATAGTGGTGCCTCAAGAACTCGCTTTGTTTGGCAATGAACTGCATCGCATAGATGGTGAACCAGTGAATGAGATAGACTGGATAGGAAACGAGGCCGAGGAATGCGAACCACTTGTGATAATTGGCAGGCCTGCAGTTGATGCCGCCGATCACGATGAGCAGTAAGACACCTAAGATAGGAACATAAAGCCAGCCCCCGATCTCGAACGGGATCATAGCAAGGGCTAATAGGCTGGCCGAAAGCACGAAGATGTTGGCTTGAAACTTCGGCAGACGTCCAACTTTCCATAGCTCGCGTAGAAGCACCCCCGCGAAGAAGCCAGCTACAACCCTCGGAAATCCAGCGAGAAAGTTAGTGCGTAGGCCCCCTCCGAGCGGTCCCATAAATACAACGCCGATAATTCCAACGAACGTCAAAATACAAAGCGTGCGGACGGTGAGAAATTTCGCGACTGCCAGATAGAGGACATTCGCGAAAATCTCGAAGAACAGCGACCACATCGGTGGGTTTAAGCTGAACGAAAAGACATTGACCGCATCCGCTCCCAGATACGGCAGGACAATAAACGATAGGGCAGCCGTAATTGCTACAACCTTCAGATCATACGGATCTGCTGCGTTGATGGAGTTGTGCAGCAGAGCCAAACCGACGCCGCCAACTGCACCAACAAGCAACATCGGATAAAGGCGGATAAATCGGCTGATCAGGAATTGCCGCCTTCCTTTTGGAAGAAGGATGCGGTCTCCATATGAGTGCGCTATCACAAAGCCGCTAAGGATAAAGAATAGATCGACGGCAAGCTGTCCATTTGGGATGATAGAGTTATCAAATGTATGAAGTAGCACGACGATTAGCGCAGCAACACCGCGTAGTCCATCAAGAACGGGAAAGCGATGGGATGCTAAAGAGCTGCCTGTATCTAACGGACTTGATCTAAAAAGAGCGCGCCCCGTTTGTTTCACCATTTCCAAAACTGCAATTCTGCTATCTGATCAAGGTCTACCAAATGGGTAAGCACATTTGGGCGACTAGCCTACCAGAACGCATCATGTTGATATTGTATATGTCCACCTACTGATTGAACGTGCCTGTAAACTCCTACCGTTCAGAGTTTCACCCTGAACCACTTAGAGCACGAAAATTTGCAAGCATTCCGCTCTACCACGCATGGCTTCTCGCTATCGCATCCAACCTGACATTGTCGCGTTACCTCCCACCAACTGAGGAGATCAGCATGTCGAATATCGGATCAATCCGCGAGCATATGGAAGTCATCGGCGCCGACGGCGTCCATGTCGGGACCGTGGACCGCGTTGAAGGCGACCGCATCAAGCTCACGAAGAAGGATAGCGGCGAAGGCTCCCACGAAGGGCATCACCATTACATTTCGACCGGCTTGGTCGCAGACATCGAAGGCGACAAGGTTCGCCTGTCGGCCAACGGCGACGTTGCGGTGACGTTCGAAGAGGAAGAGAACTCGAAAACCGTTTGATGGCCGAGGCCGCAAATCGAAACGAAGGCGCAGGTTTGAAGACTTCCTGCGCCTCATTAAACTCTCCGCTTCGTGCGCCAGCCTTCTTGGCCTTCTTCTAGTCAGGTGACGGCACTCGGATGGTGATCAGTGCGGCTATCGGCAGATCACCGAGGCAACATCGTCCAGCTCACGATCGTAGCTGGCTCGCTCGGCTGCGCTGAGAAAGCCTTGGCTCACCACCAGACCATCAGCTTCCGTGCGAACCTTCTCAACCCGTTGCCATAGCGCGTCCGCTTCTCGCTGAGTGACGTGTCTAGCCTTGCGCGCATTGCCGATGTCAGCCTGCAGAACGTTACCTCTCCTCGAAACATGCGCTTGGAGCGGGTCTTTGATGTTTCCGCCAACTTCGGCCTGGAGTGTCTGCTGGCTCTTCAGATCGCAGCTTTGATAATCCTGCTTCGGCGTTTGTGCAGACGCCGTCGTTGCAGCAGCGAGGATCAAGGCAGAGGCAAGATACTTCACGTTGTCGAACTCCGTAGATGCCATTCCTGCGCTCCCTATTGCTCCTGCGATGCTGAATGGCAGGTGACAGAAAGCGCGCTTCAGATTTACCCGGATCGCAAACTCACAAGACCATCTTCAACATCCGCACTCTGCCCTTCACCCGACACGATTTCTCTTGCCGCACGGGTGAATGCGCATGAACAACCGCATCGTTCGCAGCCAAGAGCAAAGTGTTCACTCGAAGTTAAAATTGGCCAACAATAAGGCATTTATAATAATCATACCAATTGATCGAAAGCAGAATAAACCGATATTTTGCAGTCGGTTGATGCAATATGAAATCCTATCCGAGTATGTCTTGCGCGCCTTTGCCGACGAAGCCTAGCCTTATTTGGCGTCACGCAAAGGGAGCACTGCATGACTTTCCAGACAAGCGATGATCACATCATCACGGCGAGCGCCGCGTCTGACATTGGATACGGGCAACTTGATCCGAACCAGTTTGGCCCAGGTTACGGTCAACTCGATCCCGACAGTTTTGGATCAGGGTATGGGCAACTAGACCCGTCCACGTTTGGGGACGGGTATGGACAACTTGATCCCTCTACCTTCGGTGATGGCTACGGTCAGCTAGACCCATCGATTTACAGTCAGTCTTCAAACGAAGTCGTCTGGGGCGAGCCTCGCACCAATGCGAACGACTTCAACATGATCAACGAGACGACGCAGGACGCCAACAACCTCGAGCAGTCGCTGATCTACCTTCAGCAATCTGAATACGCGACGGACATCATTAACCAGGCCGCCGGCACGAGCATCACCTTTGATCGGACCGACATCAACGCTGATCAGGCGTTCATGGATGGATCAGGGGTTGGGTGGAACCCGGAGATCGCGTTGCAGCTCACCAGCGGCGAGGTCATGAGCCCGGCGCTCAATTTGGCGTCCGAGTTCGCGCATCTGGTTCTACCCGGCGGACTTGATCCGAATGCCACTCCCGATCTGATTTGGGACAATTCAGCCGAAGCGGTCGCGCACCTCGCAGCCAATGACATGGCCGTCGAGCTAGGCGAACCCATACGGTCAGGCTACGCGGATGGCGACTTCCTGCTGGTCAACGACCCTACGGTATCATTTGCAGATACGTCCGGTGTCCTGTCGGGGGATACGATCGATACGTCCAATCTCGGCACCTATGACAGCACAGGCTTCGATGCCGGATCGTTCGCCGCCGACTACGGGGTCGCCAATTACGGCTTGGATGGTGGCTTCGACAGTTCCGGTTTCGATAGCTTCAGTAGTGGCTTCGACTACGGTTCATTCAGTGCGGACTACGGGATCGGCGATTTCAGCTTCGACAGTTTCGGCGGCGGTGGAGGCGGCGGCAGTGGCGGGGGCTTCAGCACGGACAACTATTCCGAACTCATGATAGCTGTTTAACCTAAAGGCCAACGGCGCCTGTCGTCGTTGGCCTTATCAGCGACGCCCCGCTGCCACCGACAAGGTTCTGTTTTGATCGGCTTTGGTGACTTGTGGGGGTATTGATTGACTGACGCTAATGGCCTGACGATCGACCCGAGTTCAACGAAGGTCGAAGGCTCGTGTTTGCTGCGACTGAAGGGCTCAAAAATACCCGAGCCCTTCAAGTCTGCGCTATGATCCGCGGCTTCCCGCTACAGCTTAGGCTGCCTGCTTTTCGAGATACGACCGAACTAGTCCCGGCAAATGTTCGCCCAGCCAGTCCCCCATCTCTTGCTCTTCCTTCATCGAATGCTCAAGCACGGTTCGGTCTTCGGAAGCACCTGCTGCTTCAGCGAGTGCGATAAGAGCTTTGTAAGATGCGATCTCGTAGGCCTTGTAACCGATGGCCGCTAGAACGTTCTTCAGAACATCGTCGTTCGATACCGCGTGGGCGAACCCTGCGACTGTCGCAACCGCACCGCCAACGGCCTCCTTGAAGTAGGATTTGGAAGTGCCGTGTCGTTCGAGAAGCTGCTCCAGCCGTGCTGCTTGTTCTGTTGAACGATCCTTGTCCATCTGCATTCGTCCATGCAGTTCCGGATAGTCCTTCGTGTAGGCCATCTCGTTCTGCAATGTTCCGATAGCCTGGGTCTCAACGAGATGCTGGTTCCGCAATCCAGTCAGGTAGACTTCAAGGGCGGTATTGCCGCTCATAACGCGTCCTCTTCGCTGTCTGCGCAGCTGCATGCTGCTTGGATCAGCAAAGCTTCCCTCGGGCGGCTTTCCTTTAACGTGGCAAACTGTCCGCTCCAGACGCTAAAGATTGTTCGTGGTCTCGAGAGCCTTTCGCTCCACTTCGGTAGGGGCGGCAAACACGGTCGCCTCGATTGGCATTAGTTCGAGCGCCGCCGTAGCCTTAACGAGCCTGTACGGCAAAGCTCGAGTATGGGGTAAGTAGGATCGCAGCGCGTCAACAGCGCAAGGGAACGGTGCAGCGTCGAGACGGTTGGCAATTGTTGCCTTTCCATCCAGGCAGATCAGTGGGCCGAAGCACGTGATCTACATCCTCGAAAATGTCCTGCCGATCGGTCTGGCGACGCTCGCTGGCCTGCTGTTCGGCTTCCTGTGGTATCGGTCCTTGGGAATAACGTCGGATGCTCGCCCCCTGACGACCGGGTTCGCAGTCACCGCCTTCGTTGCCGAGTTCTGGCTTGCTTCGATCCTTGCCGGCGCATTGATCCTGGCACCGCCGCAAGCGGCACGGTGGACCATGACGATCGCAACGCCGATTGTGATCTGGCTGGGCTTCATCGTACCGGCGTTGGTTGTCACGCTTGCACGACGAGGCATCTCCATTGCGGCGATCGCAAAAGAGACGGGTCATTGGGTCGGCGTCATGGTTATTCAGGCAGCGGTGCTGCAAAGCGTTGGCCTCACAGCACCGCAGGCAATGCCGTCGTAAAACGTACTCAGGAGACGACATGGATAGAACTCCGTCCCGGATCTGCCCGGATCGCAAACCCTCAAAACCTTCAAAACCCCATCCTCCAACGTCGATGATGCGGAGGAAATCAGTAAGCTCGCTCTGCAGGTATCGCTTCGTTGAGCGAGACCATCGGCAGCAACGGCGGGTTTTCTGAGACACCTATGCTCAATCGCTTCGATGTTTTCGCATTGCATCATACATCGTCTGCAATGGTAGGATTTGGCGTCATCGTCTGTTGAGCGAGTTCACGTCCCGCGTGAAGCACAACGGCTTCGATCAACCGGACAAGCATCCCCTGACTTGGCGATCGCTGCGCAGCCTCCAAAGCTGCCATCAAATGAGTGACTGCCTCACGCAGTGGACCTTCAGAACCGTGGCCATCGATTTCCATAACGAAAGTCGCCTTATCGGTACCACAATGAAACTGTCAGCACTAAGTGCTTTGGATGCAATGAACATTTGCTGCACGTACTTCAGGTTGAGTTCTAGGGGCGGTGATGCTGCAAGCAATGAACGACGACTGTAAGCTGTCTACGGAAATGCAGGCTGCGACGACCTCTGAGCAGGACGAGCTGTTGAACCGCCTTTGCAATGTTGTTGGGATTGCGCGGGCCGACATGCTTGCACCCTACGATCCATCATTCGTCCTGAGCCAAGCTGCGCAGGAGAGGTTGGAAGCCGTTGAGGACCCAGACCTGCGGCAATGCTTGGCTCATCTTCTGTACCTGCAGGAGCAGCAGAGCGGGCGGTAAGTTCGATCAAAGGCACGAGTTACAGTCCACCTACAGCGATAAGGAGCTGCTTCGGCAAGACTAATGGTGCCGTATGGTACGCGAGCTTAAGACCCTCAACGAAACGACACACGCGTGATCTGGACGATGTCAATCACGTGAGGACAACTCACTGACCTTTCGTCAAACGCGCCGCTACTGAAGAATAGGCGGGAAAATTCTGGAGCTAATCCTTAACCGGTTTCTTCAGATAGAAATCCAGCCTCTGCCCAGCTTAAGCCATTAGTCTCTAGACGTTCAGTTCTCCACCTCGAACCCTGATGCCGCTACGTCTCGACGATTTAACCCTCGACCAGCGTCAACTGCTAACAAGGTTCGACGACGGCTTCCCATACGAGGACAGCGTTGGCGTTCGAGACAGTGATCTAATTGGCTTTTCACCTGACGATCTGGGCAGGCTGCTCCGGCTTGAACTCATCGATCTAAACTGGGGTTGGCGAAACTCGGCTTGGCTGCGGTTAACGAAGCGAGGCCGGCGGTTGAACGAGGTCGGGTCCATCGAGTGAGCCGACTGCGTGTAAAGAAGTAGTTCGTCGCTAGGGGCGGTAGCGAAAGTTTCGAAGGCTAGGCGCGCTGAGGGCAAATTGTTGACCGCCAACGCGTCCGACTGCCCATCCATTTTACGCCGTCAAACTCTTGTTTCTAACCGCTTCGGCTGATTTGCTTGAGGCAGCCTTTCGGGACGCCCGACGAGATAGCCCTGAATAGCATCGCATCCGATGTCTCGCATGAGTTGAAGTTGCGATGATGTCTCGACCCCCTCAGCCAAAGTCGCAACGCCAAGCCTTCGTGCAATATGCGTGATCCCCTCTAGCACCGCCATGGAGCGTGGGTCGGTCTCAGCTGTCGCTACGAATGACCGATCCAGCTTGATGCGGTCGAGCGGAAAATCGCGCAGATGGGCCAGCGACGAGTAGCCCGTGCCGAAATCGTCCATCGCCACCGTCACCCCAAGGCGACGTATCGCGGTAAGCGTCTTGGCTATTTGGATGCCGTCCTCAACGATTGCTGTTTCAGTCAGCTCGATCTCGAGCCTGTTCGCGGCAAGACCGCTTTGCGTTAGCGCTTGTGTCAGATGAGATAGAAGCAAAGGGGATCGAAACTGAACCGGTGAGACGTTGACCGCGACGTAGATGTCTTCTGGCAGCTGAGCGGCTTGCTGGCACGCCTCCCGCAAGATCCAGGCTCCCATCGGAACGATCTGGCCTGTTTCTTCCGCCAAGGGAATGAAACGAACAGGCGGGATGGCACCAAGCGTCGGGTGGTTCCACCGGATCAAGGCCTCGTACCCAATGATACGATCGTCGGTCAGTGCGAGAACCGGCTGGTAGGCCAAATACATTTCGCCCCGTTCGATCGCCATTCGCATGTCGGCTTCGAGCTGAACGCGCTCAATTACCCCATCGAGCATGCCGCTCGTATAGCAGATGGACCGACCCCGTCCGCGCCGCTTGGCCTCGTAAAGCGCAAGATCGGAGAACTGCATGAGTTCGGTCGTGTTGCGCGTCTCGTCGGTGCAGCACATGCCGATGCTGCATCCAACCGAAATGGCGAGGCCATCGATCTGAAACGGTCGCGCGATCGCGTCGATCACACGGGCCGCCATTGCTTTGGCTTTGTCCAGATCGCCATAAACGAGGAGCGCCAACTCATCGCCGCCAAGGCGCGCCACGAAGTCTTCCGGTCCGGCGACCCCCCTCAAGCGCTCGGCGACTTGGATAAGAAGGCGGTCGCCGACCGCGTGGCCGTAGGTGTCGTTCACCGGCTTGAAACGGTCGAGGTCGATCAAAAGCAGCTTGAAGCGCTGCTTGGGGAAAAAGTCGCGCTCCATGCGCTCGTTGAGGGCCCGCCGGTTCGCAAGACCTGTCAGTCCATCCTGATAGGCTGCTTTCCAAACCTCGTGCTCGGACTGTTTGCGCAGAGTTATGTCCTGAAGTGTGCCGATGTGGCGGACAATGTCACCGACTTCATTGCGGTAAATGCGGCTTCTACCTTCAATCCAACGCACTTCTCCAGAGGGAACGCGAATGCGGAAGGTACTTGCACCAAACTCCTCATCGCACGCGATAACAGACATAAACTCTAAATCAACGCGGGCTCTGTCTTCGGGATGAACGCGCTCGAGGTAAGTTGCATGTGACGCGATACAGTCGGCTGGCAGCTGAAACATATCCAGCATCTCCTTCGACCAGACTTGCCGATTTGTGGATGCCTCATACTCCCAACAAGCAAGGCCAGTCGCTTCTACGGCCAATCGAAGCCGCTCTTCACTGGATCGCAGCGCCTCCTCAGCACTACGCCGATCATGGATATCGCTAATTATACCAACCCAGTCAGATATCTCGCCAGCATTGTCGAGAAGCGGCGTCGCATGGTCTTCGACCCATCGCCATTCTCCCGAGTGGTGCCGCATCCGGTACTCGATGAGAAGCGGCTTCCGCTCGACAAAAGCTTGGCTGGTAAGGAAATCTGCCTGTTCTCGATCTTCTGGATGCAAGAACTGGAGCCAACTGTCCGCGTCGAAAGCATTATCGGGCTGCCCTGTGAAAGCTTGCCAACCACGTCGGTCCGTGATGCCCGAACCGACGTCGAAATGCCACACGATCTCTGATGTAGCATCGATGAGTGCGCTGTGGATCTCCGCTGACTTCTTCAACGCCAACAGTGCGTTTCTCTCCGAAGTGACGTTGCGGCTTTTAGCTAGAAACCGCACGGCAAGTCCCCCCGCCCCTACTAAGGGCGCAATGATCGTCTCCCAGGTCTGATCATTGCTTGGTCCCAAAGCCTGGATCGAGGTAAGTTTCGCCGACATAGCGCCGGACGCGCGTTTGAACGCTTCGCGAACACTCTGATGCGACTGATGATCCCAAAGGTCTATCCAGTTACTGGGTTTCAACTGGCCGAATGCTTGAAGCGCACTGTCATTCATGCGCAGGATTGTGCCGTCGATATCAAGAAGACTGATAGCGTCGAGGCTAATATCGAATGACAACCGCAGAAGGGCGGAGAAATACGCGTCCTCCGAAATGTCGAGCATGGACATTTTAATGTTGCGCTACCAGGATCACTGCACCAGTGCGACGATTGTTAGGCCAGAAAGATAAACCCTTTCCTACACTTAGCCGGGTGCGGGCTTTGTTGACACACCCACTGCTCCTCAGCTTTCAACCGGTTAGGGCAAGCAGACAGTTGACAAATATGAGGCCGAGCGCCTCGGCTGCCCCATGTTCGGCCAAGGTGCGCTGAAAATCGGTTTAGAGCCTGCGACAGTTGCGAAGTTTGCGACACTTCGGGCTCCAGTTGACGGAACAACCGCTCCTCGGTGGACCGTCTCTTACGGACGTGAGCTTGCAACGGCGAGAACGCGAATGACCATAAGGTGGCGGCTAAGGAACTGCGCGCCCATGGCAACCGGACTTTCTTTCAACAAAAAACAAAGGCCCGCCAATTGGCGAGCCCGTTAGACGCTTGGTAGATTGACAGGCGGTTTGCCTACTTCCCAGTGTAACTAAGTCCGACTAGCGGCAAACACGCGTGGTCTTCGACACACGCTCGCCATGGACGATCCTGACGACTTTCTTTGTCACACAGCCCCGGTCACGGCGTTCCGCACGGCGGTCGTGCCTCCAGTCGCGATCATGGCGCCGGTCGCGATCAAAGCGGCGATCATGATGCGGTCCGCCACGGTCCGTATCGGTGATGATGACGCGGGTTTCAGCGTTCGCGGCGGATGCTCCGGTGACGATGGGAGCCGAGAGGGCGAGAGCAGCGGCGATGATCCAGTTACGCATTAGGCCTCACAAGGATTGTTTCGCGACCCCAACAGGTTAGCGAAGCCCAGGGTTCCGCTATTCGGTCATGGGTATAGAGTTCGGACGTTCATGGTTAGCGCAGGAGCCTGAGGACTGATGCTCTCCTCATTGGCATTCCGTTACGCGGATTTTATATCAGCAACGCCGGTCGCAAACCCTATTGGGAATGATGGCGTCGAAGGCCAGCGTCAAAACGCACACCGATTGTAACCCCTAAATCCTGAACCGCGAACCGAACCGGTATTGGCGGCATGTTTGTCATGCATGGGTCGGATGCCATCGATAGAGAGACTGCAAGCGCAATCACCTTCTGATGCCTCGCCTGCCTCCAGTAGACGGCTCCCGGTGAGACAAAGTCCATATGCAAAAAGCGAAAGGCCGCATCCGGCAACGACCACGCTCAAGATGAAGTATTCCATGACCCGCCCCCAAATCATGCTCCCCTACGTTTAGGTACAGAACTGGCGCGGAGCTGGCTACTTATGTGTTGCGGCTCTCGCGGTGTCTGCAGCAATGTATGGACCTGCGCCGTTCCGAACTTTGCGAGCATGATCGCTCCATCAGACCCATACCTCTACCCGCCACGCGGGATGGATCGCTTTGAAGCCACCCAATACATCGGCGTTGGCGTCACGAAGTTTGATGAGATGGTTGCCGACCGCCGGATGCCAGTACCGAAGAAGATCGACGGCCGAAACGTCGGGGATTGCATCCAGCTTGTCGCTGCCTTCTCCGACCTTCCATCGCGCAAAGACAGCGGGAACAAGATAGATGCGATCCTAGCGCATGCGCCACTTCGCAAGGAGGCGTAGCGGTTCGCCTTGTCTGCTGACCAATCGGAGATGAGTGTGCCGAGCGGAAACGTCCCGTCCTACGTCAACATCAGGACGCTCGCCTCCGAACTGGAGATCAGCGAAACGCAAGTTTACGCACTCGTGCGAGGTGGCGTTTTGCCGAAGCCGCTGAAGCTCAGCGCTGGGTGCGTTCGCTGGTCGTGGGCCGCCGTAGAGACGGCTCTCGCCTCGTTGCAGCCTGAAGGCCAAGCAAACGGCAATCACGACCCTGATCCGATAATGCAAAAGCTACGCGATGCCCAAGCCCGTGAACTCGAAGAAAAGGCGCAGAAGGCGTTGGCAAACGGATCCGGCAAGCCGAAACTTAGGCCATGAGCCGAGGCTTACACACCTTCGAAAAGCCGGATCTTGCAAGCGCCGCTGTGGTCCCCAGACCGAACGGCATATGCCGCCATAAATCCCACGTTCACCGTTAGGCGTACGGAGCTGTTGGCCGGCAAATATAGTAGTTGAAGGTAAACTTTCGCCCACTCTGACGGTTTAATAATTCAGTTATAATAGGGGTTTAGACCAAAATTACTTTTCAGCTAAGAGTTGAGCATGCGATCACATCGAAAGCTCAGTGGCCTAACTCATTTCGTCTCTCACAATCGAGGAGCTTCAGCAGTTGAGTTTGGTCTACTGGCGGTGCCCTTCTTCTTGGTGCTCGCAGTTTGTATGGAAAGTGGCGTATCATTCCTAGCAGAAGTCAGCCTTATACATGCGGTTGAAAAGATGGGGCGCCAGGTAAGAACGGGAGAAGTGAAACTCTCAAACCTGACGGCAACCGACTTCCGTAGCCGAATGTGTACGATCGCTGGGACTATGTTCGATTGTTCGAAGTTGAATATCGATCTGCGTGAATACGCTTCTTATAAAGACTTACCAGATGGCCCGCCTGTCACGGGGGCGGCCGGAAGCAAGACGCTCAACACGGCTGGCTTTCAATATATGCCAGGCGCTGCTTCCAAAATCATGGCACTCCAAGTCTACTACGAATGGCCTCTCGTCTTCGATAAAGCGCGGGTCTTTCTCGCGGGTCAAAAAAACGGAACATTCCTGATTGGTTCGACCGTCGCGTTCAAAAATGAGAACTTCGAGTGAACATAATTCACGACAGTCGCCGCCTTCTGTGCGAGGCCAGACGGCTTGCTGCCGCGGTAACGTCACAACTTCCATACCAATATCTGATGAACCGAGAAGGCACAGGTGCGATCGAATTCGCACTCGTGTTACCGATCCTGCTCTTACTGTACATCGGAGGCTTGGACGTATGCCTTGCTATGGCAGCGCATAAAAAGATGCAGCACGCAGCAAGCGTTGTCAGCGACCTCATAACTCGTGGCACAAGCGTCACTTCAGCCGAAATCGATGGAATGTTTCACCTTTCGAACGCAATTATGAAACCGCGAGCTGAGCGCCTAAGCTCAATTAAAGTAAGCGGTATCCAAATTGATGGAAACGGGAAGGCCACTATCGCTTGG
>NZ_WEZG01000048.1 GCF_009176975.1 Aureimonas psammosilenae | reverse complement strand
ACGTCCGTGGCTGTCCGTGTGTGTCCGTGTGTCCGTCAGTGCACACAGGACGTCCGTCAGCACACACAGGACGTCCGTCAGCACACGCAGGACGTCCGTCAGCACACGCAGGACGTCCGTGGCTGTCCGTGTGTCCGTCAGCACACGCAGGACGTCCGTCAGTACACACAGGACGTCCGTCAGCACACAAAGGACGTCCGTGGCCGTCCGTCAGTACACAGAGGACGTCCGTGGCCGTCCGTCAGCACACACAGGACGTCCGTCAGCACACGCAGGACGTCCGTGCCTGTCCGTTAGCACACACAGACTGTCCGTGGACTGATCCGTGTACTGATCCGTGTACTGATCCGTGTACTGAACTCATATCAGCATGCTGACCACACAGATCAGCATGCTGGCCCTTCCCGTGGACTGTCCGTGTACTGATCCGTGTACTGAACTCATATCAGCAGCATGCTGACCACACATATCAGCATGCTGGCCCTTCCCGTGGACTGTCCGTGTACTGATTTTGGACAACTGATGCACCATGTCAGTACACAGATCAGCACGCTGGCCCTTCCCGTGTACTGATCCGTGTACTGATCTGGACATAAGCTCGAGTTTTGATGGACTGGACTGTCCAAGTCAGTCTGATTAGTCCAAGTAGTACTTATGCTGGTCCATCATCCAACCAAGTGTTAACATTTTTCCTTAGTGTTAACATTTTTCCTTGGTATGATCGAGGCCAAGCGTACTGATGGGCAAGCGTACTGAAGGGATGAATTAACTCTTTTGGGTTTTAATGCTCCCGTCAGGATGCTTTTGGCCGAGACTTGTGCACATGCGGGCTGCATTTCATCGGCCAATCTGAAACATTAGGTTGAGAGTGAATTTCACCAAGTAAAAATCTCGAACCTCCGACGGGATCTTCTTATATACTTGAATTTTTTTTGGGTTTTTCGTTTTTTAACGTTTTGGGGAGGAACATGTGATTGGAAAGGGGGAGGGTCGAATCTTAGCGACAAAGGGCTGAATCTCAGTGGATCGTGGCAGCAAGGCCACTCTGCCACTTACAATACCCCGTCGCGTATTTAAGTCGTCTGCAAAGGATT
>NZ_WEZG01000047.1 GCF_009176975.1 Aureimonas psammosilenae | reverse complement strand
ACCATGCCCGACTGCAGCGCCTCGGCCACCGTGAAGATGCGCTTCATGTCGCGGGCGTAGAAATAGCTCGCCAGCCCGAACTCCGTTGAGTTCGCCATCGCGATCACGTCCGCCTCGTTTCGGAACGTGATGATCGGGGCCAGCGGCGCGAAGGTCTCCTCCTTCGTCACCAGCATCTCCTGCGTCACCCCCGTCACCACGGTCGGCTCGAACATGGTCGGCCCGACAGATGAGCGCTTGCCCCCCGTGAGAAGCTTCGCGCCCTTCTCCAGCGCGTCCGACAGGTGGCGCTCCATCTTCTCCACCGCGCGGGCATCGATCAGCGGACCGACGGTGACGCCGTTCTCCGACCCGCGACCGAGCTTCAACGTGGCGACGCGTTCGAGAAGCTTTTGCGTGAAGGCCTCCGCCACGCCTTCCTGCACGTAGATGCGGTTGGCGCAAACGCAGGTCTGGCCGGCATTCCTGAACTTCGACAAGAGCGCCCCATCGGCTGCGGCATCCAGATCGGCGTCGTCGAAGACGATAAAGGGCGCGTTGCCGCCAAGCTCGAGGCTCAGCCGCTTGATCGTGTCGGCCCCTTCGCGCATCAGCCAGCGCCCGACATTGGTGGAGCCGGTGAAGGTGATCTTGGCGACGGTCGGGTTCTTGGTCACCTCCAGCCCGAAGCTTTTCGCATCCGTCGTGGTGACCACGGAAAAAGCCCCCTTCGGCACGCCGGCGCGTTCGGCGAGAACGGCCAGCGCCAGCGCCGACA
The DNA here is from genome assembly GCF_009176975.1 of Aureimonas psammosilenae. Lineage (GTDB taxonomy): Bacteria > Pseudomonadota > Alphaproteobacteria > Rhizobiales > Rhizobiaceae > Plantimonas > Plantimonas psammosilenae. The sequence goes on along the minus strand of NZ_WEZG01000047.1, from coordinate 396 downwards.
AGGGCGTCAGTTCGGAGGGTTTCAGAACGATCGTGCAGCCGGCCGCCAGCGCCGGGCCGACTTTCCGGGTGATCATGCCGTTCGGAAAGTTCCAGGGCGTGATCGCGGCGCAGACACCGACCGGCTGTTTCAGAACCAGAATGCGCTGCGCGGGGTTGGCGCCGGGGATGATCTCGCCCTCGATGCGCTTGGCTTCCTCGGCGAACCATTCGAGATAAGCGGCGTTGGAGACGACCTCGCCTTTGGCCTCGGCCAGCGGCTTGCCCTGTTCGGCGGTGAGGATCGCGGCCAGATCGTCGGCGTTCTCGATCACGAGATCGTGCCAGCGCTTCAGGACCCCGGCCCGCTCCTTGGCGGTCTTCTTCGCCCAGTCCTTCTGAACCGCGCTCGCCGCCT
>NZ_WEZG01000046.1 GCF_009176975.1 Aureimonas psammosilenae | reverse complement strand
GGTTCAAATCTAATGCATGGTGGGCTTGCTGGCGACGTTTGAGGTGGCCGGCGAAGCGGGTTGGGGTGGCGCAGCCGGCCACGGCACGGCGGCAGGTGCCGGCGGACGGTAACCCAAGCTCGAGTGTGGACGTTTGGTGTTGTAGTGACCACGCCAGCTCTCGATGACGATGCGGGCCTCGGCCAAGCTGTAGAAGATCTCGCCGTTCAGGAGTTCGTCGCGGAGCTTGGAGTTGAAGCTCTCGCAATAGCCGTTCTCCCACGGACTGCCAGGCTCGATAAAGGCAGTCCTGGCGCCGACCGCCGTGATCCACTCGCGAACCGCCTTGGCGATGAACTCCGGACCGTTGTCGGAACGGATGTGGCCCGGCACGCCGCGCAGGATGAAGAGGTCGGACAAAACGTCGATGACGTCCGCGGACCGCAGCTTCCGGTCGATCCGGATGGTGAGGCACTCACGGGTGAACTCGTCGATCACGTTCAGCATGCGGAACTTGCAGCCGTCATGGGTTCTCGCTTCCACGAAGTCGTAGGACCATACATGGTTGGGATACTCGGGCCGAAGCCGAACGCAGGACCCGTCGTTCAGCCAGAGCCGACCCTTCTTGGGCTGCTTGGCTGGCACCTTCAGCCCCTCCTGCCGCCAGATCCGCTCGACGCGCTTCACGTTGACGAGCCAGCCAGCATCCCGCAGCAGGGCTGCGATCCGACGGTAGCCGTAGCGACCATAGCGTGTCGCCAACTCGATGGTGTCGGCCGTCAGCGCCGTATCGTCGGTTCGACCCAACGGAACCTTGCGCTGTGTTGATCGGTGCTGCCCCAGGACCCGGCACGCCAAACGCTCCTTGACGCCATGCTTCTTCATGACGTGCTCGATGCATTGGCGACGGCGGGAGGGGCTCACCAGTTTCCCGAGGCGGCCTCTTTCAGGATCAGCTTCTCCAGCGTCAGATCCGACACCGCCTTGCGAAGGCGCTCGTTCTCCTTCTCTAGATCCTTCAGCCGTTTCACCTGATCCAACTTGAGACCGCCGAACTCCTTGCGCCACCGGTAGTACGTGAACGGCGTCACGCTGATCGTGCGCACCGCTTCCGCCACCGGGCGGCCTTGCGACAACAGCACGTCCACCTGCCGAAGCTTGGCGACGATCTCTTC
>NZ_WEZG01000045.1 GCF_009176975.1 Aureimonas psammosilenae | reverse complement strand
CCAAGTCTGATCTAATAACCTTCCCTTTCAACAATTTCACGTACTTTTTCACTCTCTTTTCAAAGTTCTTTTCATCTTTCCATCACTGTACTTGTTCGCTATCGGTCTCTCGCCAATATTTAGCTTTAGATGGAATTTACCACCCACTTAGAGCTGCATTCCCAAACAACTCGACTCTTCGATAGCACTCTACATGGAATTGGACACCCCATCGCACGGGATTCTCACCCTCTGTGACGTCCTGTTCCAAGGAACATAGACAAGGGCCAACTCCAGAGTACAATCTTCAAATTACAACTCGGGCACCGAAGGTACCAGATTTCAAATTTGAGCTTTTGCCGCTTCACTCGCCGTTACTGAGGCAATCCCTGTTGGTTTCTTTTCCTCCGCTTATTGATATGCTTAAGTTCAGCGGGTAGTCCTACCTGATTTGAGGTCAAACTTTGTGAAAGGACAGCGGAGTTGCTGGCGACTGCTTGTCTGACTGAGCTAACGAGTTGGCAGAACCTAATACATTATCTCGGCAAGATCGGCGGTCACCGCTCGCGCTACGCTTATTTCAAGTTAACCCTGCAAAGAGTACCACTCAATACCAGCCATCACATAAAGTGAGATGCTGAGAAAGAAATGACGCTCAAACAGGCATGCCTTCTGGAATACCAAAAGGCGCAATGTGCGTTCAAAGATTCGATGATTCACGAAAACCTGCAATTCATATTACGTATCGCATTTCGCTGCGTTCTTCATCGTTGCGAGAACCAAGAGATCCGTTGTTGAAAGTTTTGAATATTTTTATTTTTAGTAAAATTTCATGACTAGGTTAAAATAAGTAGTAAAACTTAGGAGTTTGTAATCTCTGCCGCATAAAACGACAAAGCAATAGCACTGATAAACAAGTGTGTAAAGGTGTACCGCCGCGCAGTTAAGCGCAGGCAGCAAGATACTATAATGATCCTTCCGCAGGTTCACCTACGGAAACCTTGTTACGACTTTTACTTCCTCTAAATGACCAAGTTTGGATAGATTCTCAGCTCCAGGATGGAGTCGCCTCCTTCCTTAAGCCGATCTTGAAGCCTCACTAAGCCATTCAATCGGTAGTAG
>NZ_WEZG01000041.1 GCF_009176975.1 Aureimonas psammosilenae | reverse complement strand
GCCGCTCATGCCACTTTGAGCTTCTCTTTTAAGTTTGTTGAATGAGTTTGTAAACGATGAACCCATCTTATTCCCAGCAGATTGAACAGTACTGTTAATCTTGTTCATCCCACTAGTTACAGTCGAAGCCAAGCTATTCATAGCTGATGTTGCAGATGCCTTAGCCTTATTGAAATTGTTAGTGATACTTGACGCCATTTTTGATGACGCTGCGTTGGCAGATGAGGCGGCCGAGTTAAGCTTAGATGTCACGTTGCTTGATAATCCACCCGCTGAACTGCTCGCATTTGCTTGCATTGCATCAAAGTTTGATGTAACGCCGTTATTTGCCGCTTGTGCTGCACTTGTGGCGTTTGTGCTTGCAGTAGCAAGATTATTGGTGATGCCATCGCTAAGAGCTTGTGAATTCGCCGTACCAATTTGATTAGCCAGTTCAGTGTTTGAGGCTATCGCTTGATAATACTGTGGCATTTGCGTTAACGCTTCATTGCTTAGTGATGCCGTTTCAAGGTTAACACCATTTGCCATAGCTTGAGCGTTAATGGTAGCTTGCAATTGAGCTGAGGAAGTTGAGGTCTCGACAGCATTTTTGAATTGTTCCAAGCTCATGCCAGCCTTTAATGCCAACTGAGCCATTTGGTCGGCCGAGTTGACTTGTAACCCCGTAATTGCTGTTGTTCCCGCTACGTTTGCTTGATTAAAACCATTTGTCACACTGTTTAGGATGCTCTGCATATCTACATCAGTATTCGTAGCAGTTTGACTTGTTGAAGTCTTAATACTATCAGTCATTTCAGTGGTATCAGCTTTGATTTTTTCTTTACTAGAGCTAGATTTTCCAGTAATGCTGTCCCAAAGTGAACTAAATCCGTTCTTGATACCGTCCCAAACACCTTTTAAAGCGTTAGGAATAGCTTCAATCATTGCCTTACCAAGCCCGACAATCAATTGAACACCAGCTGCAAGGATTTGTGGGATGTTTTGGATGATTGTAATAGCCAACTGCCCGACAAGTTGAATACCTGCTGCGATGATTTGCGGCAGATTTTCAACTATTCCTCGAAGCAACGCCTGAATAATTTGAACTGCTGATTGAACAATATTAGGTAAATTCTGAAGAATACCCTGAACCAACATGACGATGATTTGAATACCACCTTGCAAGATTTGTGGTAAATAATTGGCTAAGCCTGTGATGAATCCAGTGATAACCTGTGTCGCAATTTGTATTATCGTTGGTAAGTTCTGGACGATTCCCTGAACTAAGTTAGTGATAATCTCGATACCTTTAGAGATAATGTTAGGCATATTAGTGGACAAATTTTGCCCAAAATTGTTAACAATTTGTTGCGCATATTGCAAAAGTAAAGGTAAATTTTGAACTAAACCATTGACGACATTTGCAATAAAATCCATACCAACAGACAAAAGTTGTGGTAGTGCGCCAGCGATTGAGCTAACAAATGTACCGACAATTTGAACGGCTGACGAAATCAAACTATCAGCGTTTGCACCCACACCTTGAACAAGGCTTGAAATTAAATCAACACCAGCTTGCACAATCACTGGGAACATAACAGTGAATGCATTAGCGAACTTAGCGATTAAATCCGCACCACTAGCAATCAATGCTGGAATTTGACTAGTAATACCGTTTACCAAGTTCGTGATGATTTGTGGCCCTTTAGTTGTCACCATAGCTAGTAACTGGTCAATCTGTGCGCCAAATTGACTATTGATCAAACCAACGCCAGCAACGACCAGACCAAGAATGGCAGCTGGTCCGATTGAAGCAAGTGCCATACTAGCAACGCTTGCTATTGCCGAAGTCATCCCGCCAAGCACTGATAACCCTGTACTTGCAGCGCTGCCAAAGACACCAGCAAGACCTGTCACATTTTGAGCTAAAGCACCAACAAGACCACCAAGATTGCTAAAAGCAGTGCCGATAACACTTCCAAAGACTGATGCCTTTTCTCCAATGCTACCTAGCGCAACTCCAATTTTACCGATTCCAGAAAGGAGTGGCATAAGTGTTGCAATAGCACTTTTTGGATTCATCAGCGCCCATGCCGCAACGGCTGCTGGTCCTATCTCGGCTATTTTAGTTTTAATCTTATCAATGGTTGCTTGTGTCAACTCACCATTTTGGGCGAATTCACCAAGAGCTGTATTGAGCAAGTCAAAACCTGATTTGATACTTTGACTGATTCCTGATACATCAATATCAATCGAATTTTTCAGTCTTGCAAAGGCAGCGACCATATTTGGGATAACTGCAGTGACAGTAGCAAACGCATCGTTGATAGCTGGTTTTAAAGCCAA
>NZ_WEZG01000040.1 GCF_009176975.1 Aureimonas psammosilenae | reverse complement strand
GGGTGGATGAACGAACCCGCTTCCGCGGGAAGGGCGGCGGCTTCGTCGTTTGCGGAATGATGCGAGCGCGTTGCGCTGATTGAGCGTCGCCCGGTGCGGGCGGACGATCCCGGCTCCTTTACCCGGACGGAGCCTTCCCATGACGACCTCCCTCACTCCCATCGCTGCGGTCAGCCCGCTGCGCCAGCGCCTGATCGCCGACATGACCATGCGCCGCTTCAGGGCCGAGACGCAGCGCAACTACCTGCGCGACGTCGGGCGTCTGGCCTCGTTCCTCGGCCGCTCGCCCGACACGGCCACGCCTGAGGATTTGCGCCGTTTCCAGATCGCGCTTCAGGAGGCCGGGCTCGGCGTGCCGACGATGAACGCGGTCGTCTCGGCGCTGCGCTTCTTCTTCGTCCACACGATCGACCGGCCCGATCTCGCCCGCAAGCTGGTGCGGCTGCGCTATCCCCGCAGCCTGCCCGACGTGCTGAGCCCGGACGAGGTGCGCCGCCTGCTCGGCGCCACCGTCTGCCTGAAGCACCTGGCGGCCCTTTCGGTCGCCTATGGCGCAGGCCTGCGCGTTGCCGAAGTGGCGGCGCTGAAGGTCGGCGACGTCGACTCCACCCGCATGCTTCTGCGCGTCGAGCGCGGCAAAGGCGGGCGCGATCGTAACGCCATGCTGTCCGCCGATCTCCTCGCGCTCCTGCGCGAATGGTGGGTCGAGGGTCACCGGCAGGGGATCCTGCATCGCGAGGGCTGGCTGTTCCCCGGGCAGAACTGGGATCGGCCCATCTCGACCCGCCAGCTTCACCGCGTCGTGGTGGAGGCGGCGCGGGCGGTTGACATCCCCAAGCGCGTCGGGCCGCATACGCTGCGCCATTCCTTCGCCACGCACCTTCTCGAGGACGGCGTCGATATCCGCATCATCCAGGTTTTGCTCGGCCACGCCAAGCTCGACACCACCGCGCTCTATGCCAAGGTCGCCACGCGCACGGTGCGGGCCATCGTCAGCCCGCTCGATCGCCTCGCCCTGGTTCCCCGCGAGGAGGCCTCGCCTGGCTGAGGCGATGGGCGAGCGGATCGAACTCGCCGACATCCTGCGCGTTGCCGGCCCCGCCTTCCGGGCGGCCCGTGCCGGACGCTTGAGCTTGGCCGAGCTCAAGGTCATGTCGGCGATCGAGAACTGCCGCACCGCCGCGCTCGGCGGCCACGTCGAGGGCTGCGACGCCTGCGGCCATCTGCGGATCGCCTACAACTCCTGCCGCAACCGGCATTGCCCGCGCTGCCAGGGCGCAGCCGCGCGCGACTGGCTTGCCCAGCGCCAAGCCGACCTCCTGCCCGTCGGCTACTTCCACGTCGTCTTCACGCTTCCCGCCGAGATCGGGACCGTCGCCTTCCAAAATAAGCGGGCTGTCTACGACCTCCTGTTCCGGGCATCGGTGGAGACGATGGCGACAATCGCCGCCGATCCAAAGCACCTGGGCGCCCGCATCGGCCTCACCGCCGTGCTCCACACCTGGGGCTCGGCGATGACCCATCACCCGCACGTCCACATGATCGTGCCCGGCGGCGGCCTCTCGCCGGACGGATCGCGCTGGATCGCCTCGCGTCCCGCCTTCCTCCTGCCGGTGCGCGTGCTCGGCGCCCTGTTCCGACGCCTCTTCCTCGAAGGGCTCGCCACTCTCCATAAAGCGGGCAAGCTTGCCTTTCACGGCGCGCTCGCCCACCTCGCCGATCCACGCGCCTTCGCCCGCCATATCGCCCCAACGCGCAGGAAGAGGTGGGTGGTCTACGCCAAGCCGCCCTTCGCGGGACCAGAGGCCGTTCTCGCCTACCTGTCGCGCTACACCCATCGCGTCGCCATCTCCTCGCGCCGCGTCATCGCCTTCGACGGCCGCACCGTCACCTTCCGCGTCAAGGACTACCGCCAGGACGGCGCTGCCCGCCACCGCACCCTGACGCTGGAGGCGGGCGAGTTCATCCGCCGGTTCCTCCTCCACGTCCTGCCCCGCGGCTTCCACCGCATCCGGCACTACGGGTTCCTCACCGGGCCGAACCGCAAGGCTGGCCTCGATCGCATCCGCCAGCTTCTCGGCGCACCGCCTGCGCCCGGTCCCGCCACCACAGCGCCGGACACGCCCGAGCCGCCCGACATCCGCCCGACCTGTCCGTGCTGCGGCGGAGCGATGCGCGTCGTCGGCACCCTTCTGCGATGGAGCCAGCCGCGTGGGCCGCCGACGCGCCCCTCACCGAACCGGGAGCAATCACCATGACCCGGCATGGCACGGCAACTCAATCCGCCCGAGACCATGTGCTCCGGGGCGCGATCCCGTGCGACCCCATGGCAGGAAAAGGCGTCAGACGACGGTCTCGCAACGAGTCCTCGCCCGCCACGGCGACGTTGCCGCCGTCAAACCGGGCGGCGCGCCATCGGCATGCCGTACCATCTGGCGGTCGATGCACCTTGCCCCTGCACCGCCGTCAGCCGAAAACCCCATAAACCACCAACCGGCATCCCGCGGGTTCGGTCTTCCGCGACTTTCGTACGCCTCACGGCGCCCGAAACTCTTCAGGAAAGC
>NZ_WEZG01000004.1 GCF_009176975.1 Aureimonas psammosilenae | reverse complement strand
CAAAACCGCCAAACCCGAAAAAACAAACCGGAACGCCATACCAGAAACTAGCCAAAACCAGTTCCCAGAGACGAGCATACAACCCGCCGGCGACGCCCCGTCCGTCGATGACCGTGATATAGGCCACCCACCCGAATGAAGTCAACAGGCCTTCGTCAGGAAAAATCGCAACCACGCGATTTTTCCTGCTGCTTGGGAAGTCGTTGCTTCCAAACGTTTTTCCCTATCGTCAACCCGTCATGCTCTTGAACCGGGTCACCAGAACGATGGGGTCGAACGGATGTCCCGAAGATACGGAACCCGTGGAAATCTTGCCTTAAGCGAGCTTCGCGTCCAGCGTCACTTCGATCGCGCCGAGGGCCTTGGAGATCGGGCAGCCTTCTTTGGCCTTGGTCGCCAGCTCCTGGAACGTCGCGTCGTCGATGCCGGCAACCTTGCCTTCCAGCGTGATGGCGCTCGACTTCACCGCGAACCCGCCTTCGGCCTGCTCCACGGACACCACCGCGCGGGCGTTCAGCTCCTGCGCCGGGGTGCCGTTCTCGGCCAGGAAGTGCGAAAGCTGCATGGCGAAGCAGCCGGCATGGGCAGCGCCCAGAAGCTCTTCCGGATTGGTGCCGGACTTGCCGCTCTCGTCCTCGAAGCGCGCCTTGAAGGAATAGGGATGTTGCGAAAGGGCGCCGGACTGGGTGGTGATCTGGCCTTTGCCGTCGCCGAGCGCGCCTTGCCAAACGGCCGTTGCATGTCTCTTCATGGGAGGTTCCTGATTGTTGCGGGCGTCACCGCGTTGCCGATGCTGCGGGACTTAAGAAGCCGAGCCCCGTCGTCCAGCGCTCGGAGGGCATCCGCTTCGCGCCAGCGTCGCCTGCCACAAGAACCGTTCCCTCGACGTTTTTCGCGAAAGCCTCCATCATGGCCGAAGCCTTTCTCGTGGTCGCATCCGCCGGCCTTCTCGCCGAAAAAACCGCTTGGCTGCGCGGCCTCGAGGAAGAACGGCGCGCCAGCCCCCACACGCTTGCCGCCTATGAACGCGACGTTCGGCAGTTCCTGTCCTTTCTCACCGGCTATCATGGACGCCCGGCCGAGCTTGCCGATCTCGGAGACTTGAAGACGCTGGATCTGCGCGCCTTTCTCGCCAACCGTCGCCGCGACGGGCTGGAGGCCAAATCGCTCGGCCGTTCCTTGTCGGGCATCCGCTCCTTCGTGCGCCATCTGGAGCGGCGGGGGCTTGCCTCCTCGGCGGGCCCACGGGCGATGCGCGCGCCCCGCCAAGGCCGCTCGCTGCCCCGGCCCTTGAGCGTGCCGGATGCGCTGAGCGTTGCGGAAGAAGCCGGCGCGCTCGCCTTCGAGCCCTGGATCGCGGCGCGGAACGTCGCCGTCCTGACCCTTCTCTACGGCTGTGGCCTGCGCATTTCGGAAGCCCTCGGCCTGTCCGGCGACGCACTGATCGACAAGGGCGCGCGCACGATGCCGATCCTCGGCAAAGGTGGCAAAACGCGGCTCGTGCCGCTTCTGCCGGCTGTCCATGCGGCGGTCGCGGATTATCGCCGCCTTTGCCCCTTCGCGCTGGGGTCGGAGGAAACGCTCTTTCGGGGCGCGCGGGGCGGGCCGTTGCGGCCCCAGATCATCCAGCGCGAAATGGCTCGCCTGCGCGGCGCGCTGGGCCTGCCCCCTTCCGCGACCCCGCACGCGTTGCGCCATTCCTTTGCGACGCATCTTCTCGCCGCCGGAGGGGATCTGCGCGCCATCCAGGACCTTCTCGGCCATGCCAGCCTTTCCACCACGCAAGGCTATACGGCGGTGGATTCGGCGAGGCTTCTGTCGATCTACGAGGACGCCCATCCCCGCGCCCGCCGTGCCTGACATCTCGCTTCCCGCTCGCTCCCGCGCTAGAACCGCCGGCGAAAAGAGCACTGGAAAGGGCAGGAAGATGCGGCCGCGACGATGGACCCGATGCCTTGCCGGCAGCGCCTTCTGGGCAGCGCTCGCTTTTGCCGGCAGCGCCCTTGCCCAAACCACGCCTGCCACGCCTACCTGCCAGACCGGTGAAAGCCTCGTCCCGAAGCTCGAAGCGAATGGCGATCTCGCCCGCATCGAGACGGAAGCCGCCAAGACCCCGAACGGAACGGGGCGCTTCTGGCGGGTGGAACGGGAGGGGCTCCCGCCGTCCTTCCTATTCGGTACGATGCATCTCACCGATCCGCGCATCCTCGCGCGTCCCGCATCCGTTCAGGCGGCCGAGCGCGAAGCGCGCACGGTGGTGGTGGAAACGCTCGACGTTCTCGATGGCAAGGGTGCCGATCTTCTGGTTTTCGCCCATCCCGAACTCCTGACGCTTCCCGCCGGCAAGGGTCTGGAGGATTATCTGCAGCCGGACGAGAAGCGCGAGCTGGAAGGGCTTCTCGATGCGCGGGGCATGCCCTTGGCGTCGATCCGCACGCTTCAGCCCTGGTTCACCGCCATGGGCCTGATGCTGCCCGCCTGCGAGGCGAGCCGGATCGCGGCCGGAAGCGAACCGCTCGACATCGATATCGCCAGAAAAGCGCAAGAGGCGGGCAAGGAACTCGTCGGGCTCGAAAGCGCGCTCGATCAGTTGCGCGCCATGGCCTCCATGCCGATGGAGTTGCAGACCGCCAATCTCGTTTCCGTCCTGAAACTCGAAACGGAGATTCCCGATCTCTTCGAGACGATGACCGAGTTCTATCTCGAAGGCCGGATCGCTGCGATCACGCCGCTCAGCAATATCGCGGGTGGGCTCGACGAGATGCCGGAAGCCGCGCGTGTCGGCTATGACGCGTTCGAAAAGCGCATCGTCGCCGATCGCAACCATGGCATGGCCGAGGGCCTGAAACCCCATCTCGCCAAGGGCGGCGTGTTCGTGGCCGTCGGCGCGCTGCATCTGCCGGGCGAGGATGGGCTGGTGGAACTGTTGCGGGCGCAAGGCTACCGGGTGACGCGCGGCGATTGAAACGGGCGGCGCGCACTCGATCGTGATGGCGCACCGGTTGCGGTGATCGGGAATGAAGCGCAGCTTGGCCGTCTTCCATCGGAAACGGAGTGAACGGCATGACGAGAACGCTTGCAGCAACACTCGCCTTCGGGCTTCTGGTGGCGGCTTCTGCCCCCGCTTTCGCCGATTGCGCCGGCCATGTCTCAGCCGATGCCAAACCTCAGGCCCCGGTCACCACGGCGGATTCGGGCAACCCGCCCCCGCCGCCCGTCGACCGGCAGGGCTGACAGCCGCCTTCCCAAGAAAAAGGCCCGGCACTCGCAGGAGTGCCGGGCCTTTTGCATGATGCGGAAGCCGATCAGGAATGGATCGGCTTGGCGAAGGTGGCGAAAGCGGCTTCGCGCACGGCTTCGGACAGGGTCGGATGGGCGTGGCAGGTGCGGGCGAGGTCTTCCGACGAGCCGCCGAACTCCATCAGAACCGCGACTTCCGCGATCATGTCGCCGGCACCGAAGCCGATGATGTGGCAGCCGAGCACGCGATCCGTTTCGGCATCGGCCAGGAACTTCACGAAGCCGTCCGTGTGAAGCATGGCGCGGGCGCGGCCATTGGCGGTGAAGGAGAACTTGCCCGCCTTGTAGGCGGTGCCGGCCTTTTTCAGTTCCTCTTCCGTCGCGCCGAGCGAGGCGACTTCCGGCGAGGTATAGACCACCGACGGGATCACGCCGTAGTTCACGTGGCCCTTCTGGCCGGCGAGGATTTCGGCGAGCGCCACGCCCTCGTCCTCGGCCTTGTGGGCCAGCATCGGCCCCTTCACCACGTCGCCGATGGCGTAGATGCCGTCCACAGTGGTCTTGTAATGGGCGTCGATCTCGACCCGGCCCGCCTTGTCGCGCTCCACGCCGACATTTTCCAGGCCCAGCCCTTCGGTGAAGGCGCGTCGGCCCGTGGCGACAAGCACGACATCGGCGTCGAGCGTTTCGGCAGCGCCGCCGGCGACCGGCTCGAAGGTGACCTTCGCGCCCTCGCCCGCCGTCTCGATGCCCGTGACCTTCGCCGACAAGCGGAAGTCGATGCCCTGCTTGACCATCAGCTTCTGGAAGGTGCTCGACACGTCGCCGTCCATCGGCCCGAGCACCTTGTCGAGATATTCCACCACCGTCACCTTGGCGCCGAGGCGCGACCAGACGGAGCCGAGTTCGAGCCCGATCACGCCGCCGCCGACCACCACGAGGTGCTTCGGCACGCTCTGGAGGTTGATCGCGTCGTCGGAGGAAACGACGGTCCGGCCGTCGAACTTCACCTCGACGCCCGGAATGCCGGCGACTTCCGAGCCGGTCGCGATGCAGATCGCCTTGGTCTTCAAGGTCCGCGCGCCGTTCTCGCCGGTCACCTCGACTTCGCCAGCGGCCTTGATGGTGCCGGTGCCGATGATGCCCTCGATCTTGTTCTTCTTGAACAGGAAGGCGATGCCGTCGACGTTCTGTTTAACGGTCTTGTCCTTGTGGGCCAGCATTTTGGGCAGATCGAGCTTGGGCTCCACCACGACGCCAAGCTCGCCGAAGGAATGGCGCGCTTCGGCATACATTTCGGAAGCGTGCAGCAGCGCCTTCGACGGGATGCAGCCGATGTTCAAGCAGGTGCCGCCGTAGGTCTTGCGCTTTTCCACGACGGCGACCTTCAGGCCGAGCTGCGCGGCCTTGATGGCGCAGACATAGCCGCCGGGGCCGGAGCCGATCACGACGAGATCGAAGGGGGCGGAGGTGTCGGACATGGGGAAGGGTCTCTGGTGAGCGTCAGATGGCTTGGAAAAGGATCAGGAGAATGCCGAGAAGCGACACGATCCAGACGAGCGAGCGGATATAGGGAATGCCGAGCATGTAGAGCGGCACGTAGACGATGCGGGCGAGAAACCAGAGCCATGCGCCCGTCGCCGACCATGTGCCGGTGCGCCCCGACAGAACGACCACGAGAACGGCGGCGACGAAGGCCGGATAGGTTTCCTTGAAGTTCGCCAGGGTGCGGTCGGCCCGGCCCGCATAGCGCCCGAGCGGCTTGACCTCGCCGTCGCGCGCGCTCGCGTTCCATTCGCGGCCGCGCTCCTTCGTGACGGTGAGGCCCTGAAGCGAGATATGGGCCACGAGCAGCAGCACCGACCAGGCGAGCAGGGTGAGTTCGATCGGCATCGTCGTCATGGGTAGCATCTAGAAGCGTATCCTCGCGGGTTTTCGAGCTTCGGCTTTCAAAGCCCGCCCTCGGGGCAGGTCCCCATGGCCCCGTCGAAGGACTCGGCGGTTTCCGCCAACCGCCCCTTCACGATGCCGAGCGGGTGGAAAGGCGGCTCGACCTGCGCCGCCGGTTGGACGAGGCGCAGCTCGTAGCAGCCGATATAGGTCTTTCTGTCCCCGCTCGTGTCGACGGAGCGGACCGCGACCGGCAACGTGTAATAAACCGACCCGGCCGCGCCTTCGCTTGTCCCCTTGCCGGTTCTCAACTCCACCTTGGCCGTGTTCGCATAGCCCTTGGCGAATGTCGCAAAATCCGGGCGGTCCGGCTCGTCGCGGAAATACGAAAAGGCCCGCGCATATTCCTTGCGGTCCACCGCGTTGTAGAGCGAGCGGATCACGCTTTCCGGGCTGGAGCGGTCGTCGAGATAGTCCGGTTCGGGCGCCGTCGAGCGATCGGGCGCGGGCTGCGGAGCGGTTTGCGCATAAGCCAGGGAAGGCACGGCAAGAACCGACAGTAGAAGAACAGCGATCGAACGCTTTTTCAGTAGATCTCTGGTCATGGCAGCACCGAGCGGGCGCCCGAGACGTCGAGGATGGCGCCGGTGGAATAGCTCGCCTCGTCCGACACGAGCCACAAGATCGCTTTCGCCACCTCTTCCGCGCTGCCGGCGCGGCGCATGGGGAGGCTGGGGGTAAGCTCCGCCACACGGTTCGGCTGACCGCCCGACGCATGGATTTCGGTTTCGATGATGCCGGGGCGCACCGCGCAAACGCGCACGCCTTCGCCCGCGATTTCCTTCGCCAGCCCGACCGTCAACGTATCGACCGCGCCCTTTGCGGCGGCGTAATCAACATAGAGTCCCGGCGCGCCGAGCTTGGCGGCGGCCGACGACACGTTGACGATCGCGCCGCCCGTCCCGCCATGCACCGTGGACATCCGCCGGACTGCTTCGCGGGCGCAGATGATCGTGCCAAGAACGTTGACGCGGAACATGCGGTCCAGGCGCTCGGCGGTGAAGGCGTCCAGGCGGCTGGCCTCATCGACGACGCCCGCATTGTTCACCAGCGCCTTCAACGGACCTCGACGGTCCACCGCTTCGAACATGCGAAGGACATCGGCTTCGGAGCCGACATCCCCTCGGACGGCCAGCGCCGTGCCGCCGTTCGTCTCGATGGCGGCGACGACATCCGCCGCCGCCCGCTCATTGGATGCGTAATTGACCGCCACCGCCCAGCCCTTCGCCGCGGCGAGCCTCGCCACGGCCGCACCGATCCCGCGCGATCCGCCGGTCACGAGCATCCAGGGCGTGGTCATCGGCGATCTCCGATCCGGTCGGTCTTTAGAGATCGAGAACCAGACGCTCCGGGTCCTCCAGCGAATCCTTGACGCGCACGAGGAAGGTCACGGCTTCCTTGCCGTCCACGATGCGGTGATCGTAGGAAAGCGCCAGATACATCATCGGGCGGATTTCGATCTTGCCGCCGACCACCACCGGCCGCTCCTGGATCTTGTGCATGCCGAGAATGCCGGACTGCGGCGAGTTGAGGATCGGCGTCGACATCAGGGAGCCGTAGACACCGCCATTGGTGATGGTGAAGGTGCCGCCCTGCATGTCGGCCATCGACAGGGAGCCGTCGCGCGCCGCCTTGGCAAGGCGCCCGAGTTCCTTCTCGACGCCCGCGATCGACATCTCGTCGGCGTTGCGCACCACCGGCACCACGAGGCCCTTGTCGGTGCCGACCGCCATGCCGATGTGGCAGAAGTGCTTGTAGATGAGGTCGGTGCCGTCGATCTCGGCGTTCACCGCCGGGATCTCCTTCAGGGCGTGCGTCACCGCCTTGGTGAAGAAGCCCATGAAGCCGAGCTTCACGCCGTGCTTCTTCTCGAACACGTCCTTGTAGCGGTTGCGAAGCGCCATCACGGCCGACATATCCACCTCGTTGAAGGTAGTCAGCATCGCGGCCGTGTTCTGCGCTTCCTTGAGGCGCTTGGCGATGGTGAGGCGCAGGCGCGTCATCTTCACCCGCTCTTCGCGCGCGCCATCGGCCGGGGCGGAAGCTGCGCGGGGCGCGGCAGCCGGAACCTGCGGCTTTTCGGGCGCGGAAGACGGAGCGCCTTTGGCGATCGCCGCCAAAACGTCGCCCTTCAGCACCTGTCCGCGCTTGCCCGAACCGTCGACATCGCCGTCCGACAGCCCCTTCTCGGCCATCAGCTTCTGCGCGGACGGCGCGGCGGGCATGTTGCCGCCCGCATTGTTCTGCGCGTCGGCCTTGGCCGGCTCCGGCGTTTGTTCCTTCGCGCCTTGCTCGCTGGAGCCGTAGTCGGCGGTCGCCGTCGGCGCGGCTGCAGCCGCTGCGGGCTTCGCGGCTTCCGTCGCCTTCTTCGCGCCGGTGTCGCCGCCGGCCTGACCCGAACCCTCGCCGATCGAACCCAAAATGCCGCCGACGCCGACCGTCTCGCCTTCCTTCACCGCGATGTCCTCGAGGATGCCGGCGGCGGGCGCGGGCACCTCGACCGTGACCTTATCGGTCTCGAGCTCGGCGATGGTCTCGTCCTGCTCCACCCGGTCGCCCGGCTTCTTGAACCACTGGCCGACGGTCGCCTCCGTCACGGACTCGCCGAGCGTCGGGACTTTGATTTCGGTGCTCATCGGATGATCGGTCTCTTCGAGAAAAGCGTTCGACTAGGGAAGGATGAAGGGGCGGGCGTCCGGCTTCTCAACCGAGCGCCTCGTCCAGAAACGCCTGAAGCTGGGAAACGTGCTTCGACATCGTGCCGGCCGCCGGCGAAGCAGCGGCCGGGCGGCCGGTATAGCGCACGCGGCGCTTGTCGGCGCCGATATGGTCGAGCACCCATTCCAGATAGGGATCGATGAAGCTCCAGGCACCCATGTTCTTGGGCTCTTCCTGGCACCACACCATCTCGGCCTGCTTGAAGCGGGAAAGTTCGCCGATCAGGGCTTTGGCCGGGAACGGGTAAAGCTGCTCGAGGCGCAGGAGATAAACGTCGTCCACGCCGCGCTTCTCGCGCTCCTCGTAGAGGTCGTAATAAACCTTGCCCGTGCACATCACGACGCGCCGGATCTTGTTGTCCTTCGCGAGCTTGATCGCCGCGTCCTTCTTCATCTCCGCATCGTCCCAAAGAAGGCGATGGAAGCTCGTCTCACCCGCCATTTCCGACAGGTCGGACACGGCGCGCTTGTGACGAAGAAGGGATTTCGGCGTCATCAGGATCAGCGGCTTGCGGAAGTCGCGCTTCAACTGCCGGCGCAGGATATGGAAGTAGTTCGCCGGCGTCGTGACGTTGGCGACCTGCATGTTGTCCTGCGCGCAGGCCTGGAGGAAGCGTTCGAGCCGCGCCGAAGAGTGCTCCGGCCCCTGCCCTTCGTAGCCGTGCGGCAGAAGCATCACGAGGCCCGACATGCGCAGCCACTTGGCCTCGCCGCTGGAAATGAACTGGTCGATCACCACCTGCGCGCCGTTCACGAAGTCGCCGAACTGCGCTTCCCAGAGCGTCAGGGCGTTCGGCTCGGCGAGCGAATAGCCATATTCGAAGCCGAGCACCGCTTCTTCCGAGAGCATCGAGTTGATGACCTCGTAGGTCGCCTGCCCCTTGGCGAGGTTCGACAAGGGCACGTAGCGCCGCTCGTCGGCCTGATCGTAGAGCACCGAGTGACGCTGCGAGAAGGTGCCGCGCTCGGAATCCTGGCCGGACAGTCGGACGGGATGGCCTTCGGTGACGAGCGTGCCGAAGGCGAGCGCCTCGGCGGTCGCCCAGTCGATGTTCTCGCCGCTTTCGATCGCCTTACCGCGATTTTCCATGAAGCGCCCGATCGTGCGGTGGACTTCGAAGCCCTCCGGCGCGGTCGACAGCTTGGCGCCGATCTCCTTCAGCGTCTTCACCGGAACACCCGTCGCGCCCCGGCGCGGCTCGTCCTCGGCCGCCGCACGGCGAAGACCCGCCCAGGCGCCGTCCAGCCAGTCGGCCTTGTTCGGGTTGTAGTTCTGCCCCGTCTCGTGCTCGGCATCCAGATGCTTGCGCCATTCGGCGCGGCGGGCATCCACCTCTTCCTGGCTGACCGCGCCTTCTTCCACGAGACGCTTGGTGTAGAGTTCCAGCGTCGTCTGGTGCGAGCGGATGACCTTGTACATCTTGGGCTGGGTGAAGCCCGGCTCGTCGCCCTCGTTATGGCCGAAGCGGCGATAGCAGAACATGTCCACCACCACCGGCTTCTGGAACTGCATGCGGAACTCGATGGCGATCTTGGCCGCGAAGGTCACCGCTTCCGGGTCGTCGCCGTTGACATGGATGATCGGCGCCTCGACCATCTTCGCGACATCCGACGGATAAGGCGAGGAACGCGAGAAGCGCGGATTCGTGGTGAAGCCGATCTGGTTGTTGATGATGAAATGCAGCGTGCCGGCAACGCGATGGCCGCGCAGGCCCGACAGGCCGAAGCATTCCGCGACGACCCCTTGGCCCGCGAAGGCCGCGTCGCCGTGGATCAAGAGTGGCAGAACGCGCGAGCGCTCTTCCTGCGACACGTTTTCGGTGCGGTTGCGCCCCGCGAGCTGGTCCTGCTTGGCGCGTGCCTTGCCCATCACCACCGGGTTGACGATTTCGAGGTGCGACGGGTTGGCAGTGAGCGACAGGTGAACGCTGTTGCCGTCGAACTCGCGGTCCGACGAAGCGCCCAGATGGTACTTCACGTCGCCCGAACCTTCCACGTCCTCTGGCTTGTAGGAGCCGCCCTGGAACTCATGGAAGATGGCGCGATGCGGCTTGTTCATCACCTGGGAAAGCACGTTCAGGCGGCCGCGATGGGCCATGCCGAGAACGATCTCCTTCAGGCCGAGCTGCCCGCCGCGCTTGATGATCTGTTCCAGCGCCGGGATCAGCGCTTCGCCGCCGTCGAGGCCGAAGCGCTTGGTGCCCTTGTAGCGCACATCCAGGAACTTCTCGAAGCCTTCCGCCTCGATCAGCTTGTTGAGAATGGCGCGGCGACCCTCGGGCGTGAAGCCGACGGCCTTGTCGTGACCCTCGATGCGGCTCTGGATCCACTGCTTCTCGGCCGGGTTCGAGATGTGCATGAATTCCCAGCCGATCGTGGAGCAATAGGTGCGCTCCAGGATCTCCACCATCTGGCGGATGGTTGCGAATTCGAGGCCAAGAACGCCGTCGATGAAGATGCGGCGGTCGAGATCGCCGTCCTCGAAGCCGTAGGCCTTCGGGGAAAGCTCGTTATAGTCCTCGTCCGGCTGGGCCGCGATGCCGAGCGGATCGAGCTTGGCATGGAGATGGCCGCGCACGCGATAAGCGCGGATCAGCATCAGGGCGCGCACGGAATCGCGCGTCGCCTGGAGAATGGTGGCCTCGGACACGTCGCCGGCCAGCCCGCTCTCGGCCTTGGCAGCGGCTTCCGCCGCCTTGGTCTTGATCTTGGCCTCGATCTTCTTTTCAGCCTCGCCCCAGTTGCCGTCGAGGGCGGACACGAGTTCGCCATTGGCGGCGAGCGGCCAGTTGCCGCGCTTCCAGGCCGGGCCTTCCGCGTTCTTCAGGACGATCGCCTTGTCGTCCTTCAGTTCCTTGAAGAATTCGGCCCAGTCCGCCGAAACGGAGGCGGCGTCCTTCTCGTAGGCCGCGTAGAGCTCCTCGATGTAGTCGGCGTTGCCGCCGTAGAGGAAGGAGGTCTGGGAGAAGAATTCGTTCGCGGATTCGCGTGACATCGGATGTTTTCCGCGATGCCGACGCCTTGTCGGTCACCGCGCCCTTTAGGTTCGATTGAGGCGGGCGAGAAACGCCCGCCGGGTTCGATTCAGCCTTTCAGGACGTCGACCAGCGTCGTCCCGAGGCGTGCCGGCGAGGGCGACACGCGGATGCCCGCCGCCTCCATCGCCGCGATCTTGGACTCGGCGTCGCCCTTGCCGCCCGATACCACGGCGCCGGCATGGCCCATGGTGCGGCCCTTGGGCGCGGTGCGGCCCGCGATGAAACCGGCCATCGGCTTGCTTCGGCCCTTTTTGGCTTCGTCGATCAGGAACTGCGCCGCGTCCTCCTCGGCCGAGCCGCCGATCTCGCCGATCATGATGATCGACTTGGTCTCGTCGTCGGCCAGGAACATTTCCAACACGTCGATGAACTCGGTGCCCTTCACCGGGTCGCCGCCGATGCCGACCGCCGTGGTCTGGCCGAGGCCTTCATTCGTGGTCTGGAACACCGCCTCGTAGGTCAGGGTTCCCGAGCGCGACACGATGCCGACGTTCCCCTTCTTGAAGATGGAGCCGGGCATGATGCCGATCTTGCACTCGTTCGGCGTCAGGATGCCGGGGCAGTTGGGCCCGAGAAGCCGCGACTTCGACTTTTCGAGCTTGGCCTTCACGCGCACCATGTCGAGAACCGGAATGCCCTCGGTGATGCAGGTGATGAAGGGGATCTCGGCATCGATCGCCTCTATGATGGCGTCGGCCGCGCCGGCGGGCGGCACGTAGATCACAGAAGCCGTCGCGCCGGTGCGCTCCTTGGCTTCAGCGACGGTGGCGAAGATCGGCAGCGTTTCGCCGGTGGCGCCCGTCCAGTTCTCGCCGCCCTTCTTGGGGTGGATGCCCGCGACCATCGTCCCGGCATGATAGGCGTTGGCCTGCTCGGTATGGAACGTGCCGGTCTTGCCGGTCAGGCCCTGCACGATGACCTTGGTGTTCTTGTCGACGAGGATGGACATGAGCGAATTGTTCCGAGTGTTGTGGGGCGTCCGGCTTCAGCCGACGCGGAAAAGGCTGGTATCGAGGATCAGGCCCGGCAGCAGCATCGCTTCGACCGCCTCCCCGGCCTGGAAAGGCTTTGCGAAGCCGTAGCCCTCTTGGGTGGGCTCCCGGTGAACGACGATGCGTCGCGTCTTGAGATCGATGGCCCAATAATCCCGCACGCCGAAACGCGCATAGAGAAGAGCTTTCTCGCCGAGATCGTAGGCGGGGCTCGTATCCGACTGCTCGATCAGGAGCGAAACGTCCGGACCCGAAACATTCCGTGTTCCAATGCTTGCGGGATAAACGTACCAGTCGGGCATCGGTGCGTTGTGCGGGGACAGAACGAGCGTCGAGGCGGGAATGATGCGGTAGGCGGCATCGAGGTTGCGATGCAGCCACCGCCCGAGTTCATCCGACCAGTCACGATGAAGGGAACCGTCACCCGGCATATCGTAGACTTCCCCGTCCACCAGTTCGGTTTTCGCCGAATGGCTGAGCACACCCATCCGACGCATGGTCCGAACATCCTCGATGTCGAACCGATGCCGCTTGAACTGAAGGGCGGGTGCGTTCATCCTCTCGGCTCGGCTGCTCCCTCGCCGACCTCAGCCGATCGCCGAGACGATCTTCTTGGCCGCGTCGTCGAGATCGTCCGCCGCCGTGATGGCGAGGCCGCTCTCGTTCAGGATCTTCTTGCCGAGTTCGACATTGGTGCCTTCCAGGCGCACCACCAGCGGGACCTTGAGTCCTACTTCCTTCACGGCGGCGACCACGCCTTCCGCGATCACGTCGCATTTCATGATGCCGCCGAAGATGTTCACCAGGATGCCCTGGACGCGCGGATCGGCCGTGATGATCTTGAAGGCCGCCGCGACCTTTTCCTTCGAGGCACCGCCGCCGACGTCGCAGAAGTTCGCCGGTTCCTTGCCGTAGAGCTTGATGATGTCCATCGTCGCCATGGCGAGGCCGGCGCCGTTCACCATGCAGCCGATATTGCCGTCGAGCGCCACATAGGCGAGGTCCCACTTGGACGCCTCGATCTCCTTGGCGTCTTCCTCGGTCTCGTCGCGCAGCGCCTTCATGTCGTCGTGGCGGAACAGGGCGTTGCCGTCGAAGGAGCACTTGGCGTCGAGAACGCGAAGGTGTCCGTCCTTCATGACGATCAGCGGATTGACCTCGAGCAGCGCCATGTCCTTCTCGACGAAGGCCTTGTAGAGCGCCGGAAACAACGACTTGCCATCCTCGGCGGCTGCGCCCGAAAGGCCGTAGGCCTTCGTGATCGTCGCGACATCCGCCTCGGTCACGCCGGCGACCGGGTCGATCGCGACGGTGATGATCTTTTCCGGCGTGTCGTGAGCGACCGCCTCGATGTCCATGCCGCCTTCGGTGGAGACCACGAAGGCCACCTTGCCGACCGAGCGGTCGACGAGGAGGGAAAGATAAAGCTCGCGGTCGATATCCGCGCCGTCCTCGATGTAAAGGCGGTTCACTTGGCGGCCGGCGTCGCCCGTCTGCGCGGTGACGAGCGTGTTGCCGAGCATCTCCTTGGCATGGGACACGGCTTCTTCGACGGATTTGGCGAGGCGCACGCCGCCCTTGGCGTCCGCCCCGAGCTCCTTGAACTTGCCCTTGCCGCGACCGCCGGCATGGATCTGGCTCTTCACCACGTATAGGGGCCCAGGAAGCTGCTTGGCCGCAGCTTCGGCCTCGGACGCCGCCGTGATGGCGACGCCGGATGCCACGGGAGCCCCGAAGCCCTTGAGGACCTGCTTGGCCTGATATTCGTGAATGTTCATAGGGGTGCTCCCGCCGTTCTCGTCGGAATTACTTCAGGCTCGGCGCGATGCCGCGGCAGGCTTCCATCAGGCTCTCGACCGAGCCGACGGACTTGTCGAAAGCGCTCTGCTCGTCGCCGTTCAGCTCGATCTCGATGACGCGCTCGACGCCTTCCGCACCGATCACGCAGGGCACGCCGACGTAAAGGTCCTTCTTGCCGTACTCGCCCTTCAGGTTGGCGGCGCAGGGCAGGACGCGCTTCTTGTTCTTCAGGTAGCTTTCGGCCATCGCGATGGCGGAAGCGGCGGGCGCGTAATAGGCCGAGCCGGTCTTCAAGAGGCCGACGATCTCGGCGCCGCCGTCGCGGGTGCGCTGGACGATCTCTTCCAAGCGCTCCTTCGTCACCCAGCCGGCCTTCACGAGGTCGGTCAGCGGAATGCCGGCAACGGTGGAATAGCGCGTCAGCGGCACCATCGTGTCGCCATGGCCGCCGAGCACGAAGGCGGTGACGTCCTCCACCGACACGTTGAACTCGTCTGCAATGAAGTGGCGGAAGCGGGCCGAATCCAGAACGCCGGCCATGCCGACGACCTTGTTCTTCGGCAGGCCGGAGAACTTCTGGAGCGCCCAGACCATCGCGTCGAGCGGGTTGGTGATGCAGATCACGAAGGCGTTGGGCGCGTATTTCGCGATCCCTGCGCCGACCTGCTCCATGACCTTCAGGTTGATGCCCAGAAGATCGTCGCGGGTCATGCCGGGCTTTCTCGGCACGCCGGCGGTGACGATGCAGACGTCGGCGCCCTCGATCGCGGCATAGTCGTTGGCGCCCGAAAGCTTGGCGTCGAAGCCTTCCACCGGACCGGACTGCGCGATGTCGAGCGCCTTGCCCTGCGACGTGCCTTCCGAAATGTCGAACAGAACGATGTCGCCGAGTTCCTTCAGGCTCGCGAGATGGGCGAGCGTCCCGCCGATCATGCCCGAACCGATGAGTGCGATCTTCTTGCGCGCCATGCTGGCCCTTCTTTGCGGCTGGCCCCGCGCCGTCAGATGGCCGGGGAGACTGTTTCCGGGCGGCCGATGCGAAGCGTCGGCCAAACCCGTGGAGATGCATCTCGAAAGATCGGCGCCCGAACGGTCCGGCACGCACGATCCCTTTCGGGACGGGGCTATAAAGGCTATGTGCCTTGCTGGCAACGGGGCGGGAAGCCCCCAAGGTTTTTCAAACGTTTAAGCCATTTTTCGCTTACGTAAGCGTCAATGAAGAAGCTCAATAGTCATAACGGGATCGGTTGACGCGACGATGACGAAGGCTTTTTTCGCTTCAGCCGCTCGAAGGCTGAGATATATGCGCCTCAGCCCGCCGCCTCGCCTTCGCCATAGCTCGCCGAGCGCATCTCGATGAGGCGCGACACGGTGCGCTGAAACTCGAAGGCTTCCGTTCCCTTCGGCGCGGTATAGAGCTTCTCGACCGGCCCTTCGGCGGACAGAACGATGCGCCGGCGCGCGTCGTAGAGCGCGTCCACGAGAAGGATCAGCCGCTTGGCCTCGTTGCGTTCCGGCAATCCCATCACCGGCACGCGGTCGAGAACCACCGTATGAAACCGCGCCGCGATCGCGAGGAAATCCTCCGCGCCGAGCGGGCGGCGCATCAGGTCGTCGAAGGAAAAGCGCGCGACGCCGTTGCCGGCCGCCGGCACCCCGAGCGTGCGGCCCTTCACCGACAAGGACGCGGGCTTCGGCTTGTCGCCGGCCAGAAGCACGCGGAAGGTCTCGTCCATCATCCGGTCGGCGTCCGGGCCGAGGGGCGTGACATAGAGGTTCTCCTGGCCGATCGTCGCCAGGCGGTAGTCCTCCGCCCCGTCGAGCTTCAGAACGTCCACATGCCGCTTCAAAAGGTCGATGAAAGGCAGGAAGTCGCCGCGCTTCAGTCCGTCGCGGTAAAGATCGTCCGGGGCGACGTTGGAGGTGGCGACGAGAACGGTTCCCGCCTCGAACAGGGCGCCGAAAAGCCGCGACAGGATGGTGGCGTCGGCGATGTCGGTGACGGTGAACTCGTCGAAGCACAGAAGCTGCGCCTTGGCGGCAAGCTCGGCAGCCACCGGCGGGATCGGATCGCCCCCCGAGACGCTGCCCGCCGCCACCGCCTTCCGATGCCGGCCGATCGCCTCGTGAACCTCGCCCATGAAGGCGTGGAAATGAACGCGCCGCTTCTTTCCGGCGCTGGCGTGCCGGAAGAAGATGTCCATCAGCATGGTCTTGCCGCGCCCGACCTCGCCGTAGATGTAGACGCCCTTCGCCGCTTCCGCGGGCTTCGAGCGCCCGAACAGCCAGCCGAGCGCGCTGCTTTTGGCCGCGAGGGAGGTGGCGGACAGATCCTTGTCGAGACGGTCGAGGCGGTCGGCGAGGCGGCGCTGGTTGCCGTCCGCCTCGATCTCGCCGGATGCGATCAGCCGCTCCAGGCTTTGGCGCACATTGCCGGGACGCGGCGCGGATCGGGGATCATAGGCGGTCATGAACGGCTCGGGTCGCGGCATGGAAGCATGGCGCGGCGCTTCGCTTCCCGACGGTCGAAGATGCGCGACCGTCGGAAAGCTGCCGGCACTCATGCCCTGGCGCGAAGGCCTATCAATCGGCCGTTCAGCGGTAAAGGCTGATCTGCTGGCCGCCGGAGGTCGAGCCGTCGTAGCGCGTGCCGCCCGACGAGGACAGGTTGGCCACCGTGGAGCCGCCCGAATCCTTCAGGACGACCGAGTTGCCCGACACGTCCCAGGCGGTGACATCGGCCACCTGCCCCGGACAACCGCGCGAGGCGGCGCGATAACCGCCGGTCCATTTCGTCAGCGCCATGAAGATCTGGCAGGAGCCGCCGCCGGCCGAAACCTTCCAGGCTCCGACGAGGCCTTCGCGCTTCAACGGCTCGGCGGAGGCGGTCTGCGCGGGAGCCGACGCCGCGCCGGGCGTGGCGGGCGCGGCGGAAGAGGCCGTCACCGGCGAGGCCGGCGGGATCGCGGCCTGCTCCACCGGGGGCGGAGGCGGGGGCGGCGGGGGAAGCTGGCTCGACTGGACGACGCCGCTGGGCGCGGCGGTCAAGGGCGCGGGACGCCCGTAATCGGCGGCGGGCGAGGCGCTCTGGCAGGCCGCCAGCGCGGCAAGTACCGCCATCGCGGCGCCCGACCTCAAGAACTGCTTCATGCACCCGATCCCCAAAAAGGCCGCTCGCCGCTCGGCGGTCGGGCCCGTCGTCCCCATTCAGCCGCCGGCCTTTTCGAAAGGCGATCGAGCCGCGATCAAAAAACGGGCCGGACGATATCCGCAAAGATTTATCATAAAGTCGAGGCGTCAACAGCCTCGCGCTCGCAAGGCCACCGAAAAGGCTCGACCGTTGCCGTCTTGCCCGCGCCGGAACGCCCGGGAAGAACCCGCGTCAGGCCGCCGCGTCTTCCACCTTCGGGCGGCGGAAGTCGCCGGTCTCGGTGTCCATCGCCCAAAGCTCGCCGGTGGAAATATCGAACCATGCACCGTGGATCGCGAGTTCCCCCGCCGCCTCGCGCTCGGCGACGTAAGGAAACGAGCGCAGATTGGCGATGGAATAGCGGATCGAGATGCGCTCCAGCGCGGTCTGGCGCTCGCCCGTCGTCAGGTGCTCCAGCGCGTTGACGCTTTTTGCCGGCTCGGTGACGAGGCTCATCCAGCGGCCGATGAAGTCGGCGGGCGACAAGGGCTCGCCCCCCGTCGTCAAGGCCGCCTTGATGCCGCCGCAGCGGCCATGGCCGAGGATCAGGATGTTCTTGACCTTGAGGCCGACCACCGCGAACTCGATGGCTGCGGACGTGCCGTGGTAATCCTCGTTCGGCCCGAAGGGCGGCACGAGATTGGCGACGTTGCGCACCACGAAGAGTTCGCCCGGCGCCGCGTCGAAGATGGTTTCGGGCGCCGCGCGCGAGTCGCAGCAGGCGATCACCAGCGTTTCGGGTGCCTGCCCCTCGCGCGCCAAAGCGCGATAGCGCGCTTCCTCGGCGGCGTAGCGTCCTTCCATGAAGCTCTCGTGCCCAGCGAGCAGATGGTCGGGAAGCAGCGCCATGAAAACCTCTGATCTTCGTTTGCTGGCGAGTTAGGAACGATGTTGCGGTGCGTCAAGCGAACGGCGGAGAGTTCGCTTGTTCGGAAAACGGGTGGCACGGCGACGTGTTGCAATTCCCAATGCAGGCACCGATACCCTGATCATAGGAAACCGCCGATGGGACCCGAGTTTCTTCTTACCTCCTTGATCGTCATCGCCTCGCCCGGGACAGGCGTTCTCGTGACCCTCGCCGCGGGGTTGTCGCGCGGCTGGCATGCGGCCGTTCTGGCGGCCTTTGGTTGCACGCTCGGCATCATCCCTCAAATGGTGGCCGCCATGACGGGGTTAGCGGCATTGCTTCATGCCAGCGCTCTCGCCTTCGAAGCGATCCGGTATGCTGGCGTCGCCTACCTTCTTTTCATGGCTTGGAGCGTGCTTCGGGAAGGCGGCACCCTGAGAATTGAAAGCGCGAATACCGACCGATCGACCCGCCAGGTTCTGGTTTCCGCAGTTCTGGTGAACATCCTCAACCCGAAGCTTTCGATCTTCTTTTTCGCCTTCCTGCCGCAATTCGTGGGGCCGCACGAGATGCAACCGGTTCTCGCGATGGGGAAGCTCTCACTCGTCTTCATGTTGATGACCTTCGCGGTCTTCGTGGTTTACGGCTGCTTCGCAGCAGCGGTGCGCCGTCATGTGACGGAACGGCCGAGCGTCATCACCTGGATGCGTCGCGCCTTTGCCGCAGCCTTTGTCGGTCTCGCCTTGAAGCTCACCTCGGCGGAAAGATGAACTCAAGCCCAGATCGTGATCGGCAGTCCGTGCGCGTCCCGTCCGGGCGGGTCGGGATAGGATCGAGCTTCTCCCCTCGCGTAACGCTCGGCCACCAAGAGAAGCGCGCAGGCGTCCAGCCAGTCGTCGCGCCCGGTGCCGCGCGGCAGGCTTCGATCGAGAAATTCGGCAGCAAGCCCTTTGCCAAGAAGCACGGCGCATCGTTCGGCGAGGCCCGGCCATGCGCCGCCGTCGCGCTGCTTCTTCGGATGGCGCATTTCCGCCCCTTCGTTCAACACGGCGAAAGCGATTTCGGGGTGGCTTTCGATCACTCGGGCCGCAAGCTCCGGCTCCGCGCGAAGCAGGCAGTCGATTTCCGCGATCTTGGGCAGGATGCCGAAGGCCTGGATGGAAAAAGCGCGCGGCGGGTCCGACAAGGACCGGGCGAGGCGGCAGGCCCTGTCCCACGCCGCCTTGCGCTCCGCCGGATCACGAAGCGGGCCAGTGGAAGCTTCCACCGCCGCACGGGCGGGAATGGAGAACAGGCTCGATTTCCGTTTGGTGAGAACCGCCCGTCCCGCTTGTTCGGCGACGCGCCCCGTCCCTTGGATGCGCTCCGGCAGTCCGATCGGCATATCCACCGCGATCACCGCGCCCGGTCCCAACCCCGCGACGAGTTCGGCGAAGGCGGGAAAAACGCGGGACGCGAGTTGCCCGTTTCCGTCTCGCACCGCCGCGATCCATCCCGCGCGGCAGCCGTCGACGCCGGCGAGCGTCCGGTTCAAGCGCGCCGGTCGCCGATCGGCAGGCCGAGCCGGCGCATCTGCACCATGGCCATGGGATGTTTGAGGCTGTCCGTGTCGGTTTCCAGCGTCAGTTCGTCCGCGCCGCGCGTCGTGGTGCGCGCCAGGATCTCGTAGACGGCGGCAGTCGTCGTCTGCAGCGCCTTATCGGTCGGCATCTCGCTCAACGTTCGCGCCAGAAGAACGGCGGCGGTGAGGTCGCCGAGCCCGTGCGGGGCCCGTGCGATCTCGCGATGCTCGGCGAGAAGCGCCTGCCGGCCGTCTACCAGAAGGTTGCCGGTGCCCCCTTTCAGAAGCGAAAAGGCCGAGGTCACCACCACCGTCGAGGGCCCGAGCGACAAGGCCGCTTCCACGAGTTCGGCATTGGTGGAAAGCTCCTGGCCGATCAGGAATTCCAGCTCGAACCGGTTCGGCGTCGCGATATCGGCGAGCGGCACGAGGCGGTCGCGGATGCCGGCAAGCGTTTCTTCCGGCTGATACAATCGTCCGCCGTCGCCCGTCACGGGGTCCAGCACGTAGAGCGCGTTTGGATTGGCGCGCTTCACCGCTTCCACGAGCCGGGCCGTCGGCTCGATCTGCTCGGGCGAGCCGAAATAGCCGGTGAGAACCGCGCCGACCTCGCCGAGCCAGGGCGCGCGTTCGAGATCGGCCATCATGGAGGCGAAATCGGCCACTGGGGGCACGATGCGCGTCGAGGGTCCGTGGCCCGGATGCCAGGGCAGCGTCACGGTCGGCACGGACCAGACCGGATGGCCGAGCGTTTCCAGCGCGAAAACGGCGGCGCGGTTGCCCACCGTGCCGCGCACCACATGGCTGGAGATGGCGATCACCGCCGCCTTGTCAGGGCGTCTCGTCCCGCTCATGCGAGTTGCGACAGAAGGGCGAGGCCGAGAAGGAGAAAACCGACGAGCCCGGCAACGCGCCCGATCCGCGTACCGATCACCTCCAGGCGGTCGCTCTGGTCCGCGTCGCGGGCGGCGAAATGGGCAACGGCGCCCGTCGCCATGCTGGCGACATGCGCGCCGACCTGCGGCTCGGTTTCCTGGCGCACGCGTTTCAGGATCGCAGCGGATTCGGCGAGGCGCGCTGCGTCTTCCGCGTCTCGGGGATTGTCGTGGGGGACCTGTCGCATGGCCGGGAAATCCTGACGCAATCGGCATCCGAGGGCAAGTCGTACACCTGTCGCGCGACGATTTTAGAGTGCCTAACAATACCTCCGGGCGGAGGATGGCCAAGGGA
Source organism: Aureimonas psammosilenae (assembly GCF_009176975.1). Lineage (GTDB taxonomy): Bacteria > Pseudomonadota > Alphaproteobacteria > Rhizobiales > Rhizobiaceae > Plantimonas > Plantimonas psammosilenae. Next base: position 367,701 of record NZ_WEZG01000004.1, on the reverse strand, counting down.
TTTTTGTTGCCCGCAAGGCGCCAAACGCAGTCGATGCCGGCGGCATCGGCGAGGATTGGCAACGGTCCATGCGGACGGGGCGAGACAAGCGGCTCGCCCCTTCGGGCGACGGAAAGACCCGGCCAGCCGACCCCGCGAGGTTTTGTTAGGCACTCTTAGCTTGCCACCCGCGATCACGGCCCACATTGCTGTTGTTACGGGCATTCGCAAGGGGGACGACTGGCATGACCGGCATGGAGGGCAAGGCCGCGATCTTCGCGGCGCTGGAACGAGCGGCTTCGAGCGAAGCGGCGCGCGGGCTTGGCCCCCTTCTCTTCGCCCGCCCGCCGGCCGAGGACCTGCGCCCGATCGACCCCGCCGGCCTTGGCCTTGCGGCCGAAACGGCGGCCGACGCCCTCGGCCGCCATCGCCCCGGCGGCCACGACGTCCATGTCGCGCGGCCCGAAAGCCTGACGCGGCGCGGCAGTCCGCTCGCCCTTCTCACCGTCGTCAACGACGACATGCCCTTCTTGTTCGATTCCGTCACGGCCGAGATCGCCGCGCGCGGCCGCGCCGTCGCCTATGTTTCCCACCCGATCATCGAAGCGCCGTCCGGCCCGGTCAGCCTGATCCAGATCGCCTTCGAGCCCGACCCCGATCCTGCCGGCGACGCGTCCCTCGAAGCCGCCGTCCGGCGCATTCTCGAACAGGTGGCCGCCGCCGTCGGCGATTTTCCGGCCATGACGGCGCGCGTGCGTCAGGCGGTGGAAACGCTCGGGAACCGCCGCGCCAACGGGGCGAGCGAAGCCTCCGCCGCCGTCGACGAGGCGATCGAGTTCCTGGAATGGCTCATAGCCGACAACTTCATCTTCCTCGGCCTTCGCGAGCTCGACTATGCCGGCGACGACGCGGAAGGCGACGTTCTGGTGGATCGCGGCGATACGGGCCTCGGCATCCTGCGCGATCCGAGCGTGCGCGTTCTCGGCCGCCCCGGCGCGCCAGTCCAGGCGACGCCGGAGATCCGCGCCTTTCTCACGGCCCCCGCCCCCCTCATCGTCACCAAGGCCAATACGCGCTCGTCGGTGCATCGGCGCGCTTATCTCGATTATGTCGGCGTCAAGCGCTACGACGAGGCCGGCGCCTTCCGGGGGGAACTCCGCATCGTCGGCCTTTTCACCTCCTCGGCCTATACGCGCTCCGTCCTGTCCATCCCGTATCTGAGGCCGAAGGTCGAAGAGGTCATCCGCCGCTTTGGCCTGCGCCGTGCCTCCCATAGCGGCAAGGCGCTTCTCAACGTCCTGGAATCCTATCCGCGCGACGATCTCTTCCAGATCGGCGTCGACCGGCTGGAAGCCTTCGCGGGGCGCATCCTCGATCTCGGCGAGCGCCCGCGCGTTCGCGTTTTGCCGCGCATCGATCGCTTCGACCGCTTCGTGTCGGTTCTCGTCTTCGTGCCGCGCGAGCGCTACGACACGCGCCTCGCCGAGCGGGTCGGCACGCTTCTGGCCGAGCGCTATGCCGGGCATCTGACGACCTACTACCCGGCCTTTCCGGAAGGCGAGCTGGCGCGCATCCACTTCATTCTCGGACGGCGCGGCGGCAAGACGCCGGAGCCCGATGTCGCGGAACTCGAAGAGGAGGTCGCGGCCTTGGCGCGGGCCTGGGCCGACGATTTCGCCCGCGCTTTAGCGCTCGCCGGCATGGACCCCGCGCTTCTCGGCCTCGCGGCGGGCCTGCCCGACAGCTATCGCGACGTGATCGAGCCGGCGGAAGCCGTGACCGATGCCGGCCGCATCGCGAAGCTCGACGACAGCGCCGCCCTCGCCATCGACTTCTACCGCCGCTTGAGCGATCCGACCTCCGCGCTGCGCCTCAAGATCTACCATCTCGGCCATGCCGTGCCCTTGTCGGTGCGCGTGCCGATCCTGGAAAATCTCGGCTTCTCCGTCGTGTCGGAGCGCACCTTCCGCATCCGCCGGCCGGGCGGCGACACGGTGCATCTCCACGACATGGACCTTGTTCCTCGGCGCGGCGGCGACATTCGCCTCGAAGACGGCGGTCGGGCGCTGGAGGACACGTTCGCGGCGGTCTTCGCGGGCCGCATCGAGAACGACGCGATCAACGCCCTTGTTCTGGAAGCCGGCCTTTCCTTCCGCCAGGCGAACGTGATCCGCGCTTATTCGCGCTATCTGCGTCAGGCCGGCATTTCGGTCGGCCAGGACTTCATCGCCGAGGTCCTTCTTCGCCATTCGGGCATCGCGCGCCTTCTGTGGGACCTCTTCGCCGGGGCCTTCGATCCCGCCCGAACCCAAGCGCCCGAAACCGTGCCGGAAGGCGAGGATACGGAAGACCGGCAGTTGCGCATCGCCGCCGAGAAGGGCGTCGCCGGCCCCTACCGCGCGGTCCGCCAAGCGCTCGACGCGGTGGAGAGCCTCGACGACGACCGGGTGCTGCGCCGTCTCCTCAACCTCGTGGTCGCGACGCTTCGCACCAATTTCTTCACTGTCGACGGCACCTCGGCCGATCCGGCATCCGAACCCGGCCGGGTGGAGCCGGCGCTCGCCTTCAAGCTCGAATCCGCGCTTGTCGAAGGCCTCCCCGCTCCCGTGCCCTTCCGCGAAATCTTCGTGTTCGACGCGCGGGTGGAAGGCGTTCACCTGCGCTTCGGGCGCGTGGCGCGCGGCGGCCTTCGCTGGTCCGACCGGAGCCAAGACTACCGCACGGAGATCCTCGGCCTTGTGAAGGCGCAGCAGGTGAAGAACGCGGTGATCGTGCCGGTCGGCGCCAAGGGCGGCTTTCTGCCCAAAACCCTGCCCGATCCGTCGGATCGCGAGGCCTGGAACAAAGCGGGGCGCGCGGCCTATGTGGTCTTCATCGCCTCGCTCCTCACCGTCACCGACGATATCCAAGGCTCGGCCGTCGTGCCGCCTTCGGGTGTCAAACGCTTCGACGGGGACGATCCTTATTTCGTGGTCGCGGCCGACAAGGGCACGGCGACCTTCTCCGACACCGCCAACGCCATCGCCGTTTCCAACGGCTTCTGGCTGGACGACGCCTTCGCGTCCGGCGGCTCGGCCGGCTACGACCACAAGGCCATGGGCATCACGGCGCGCGGCGCCTGGGAAGCCGTGAAGCGCCATTTCCGCGAGATCGAGCGTGACGGCAAAGCCTGGGACATCCAGTCCGAACCGTTCACGGCCGCCGGTTGCGGCGACATGTCGGGCGACGTCTTCGGCAACGGCATGCTCCTGTCGGAACAAACGCGCCTCGTCGCCGCCTTCGACCATCGCGACATCTTCATCGACCCGAACCCCGACGCGGCGCGAAGCTTCAAAGAGCGGCAGCGCCTTTTCGCCCTCCCCCGCTCCTCCTGGGCCGATTTCGACCGTTCCGTGATTTCGGGCGGCGGCGGCGTCTTTTCGCGGCGCGAGAAGGTCATCCGCTTGTCGGAGGAAGCGGCGAGCGCCATCGGCTGGAACAAGCGCTCCGGCACCCCCGCCGAGATCATCACCGCGATCCTGAAAAGCCCGGTCCATCTTCTGTTCTTTGGCGGGATCGGCACCTATATCCGCGCCTCCACCGAAACCAATCTCGATGTCGGCGACCGCGCCAACGACGCGGTACGCATCACCGGCGCGGAGGTGCGCGCCAAGGTGATCGGCGAAGGCGCCAATCTCGGCCTGACCCAGCGCGGGCGCGTGGAATATGCGCGGTCGGGCGGGCGCATCAACACGGACGCCATCGATAACTCGGCGGGCGTCAACACCTCCGACGTCGAGGTCAACATCAAGATCGCGCTGAAGGGCGCGATGGACCAGAACCGGCTGGCGCGGCCCGAGCGCGACATCCTCCTGAAGAGCATGACGGAGGACGTGGCAAGCCTCGTGCTCGCCAACAACTACGAGCAGACGCTGGCTTTGTCCCTGGAAGAGCGGCGGGGCGCGAGCGGCCTGCCCCTCCAGTCGCGCTTCCTCGCCAGCTTGGAGGAAGCCGGCCTTCTCGACCGCGCGGTGGAGTTCCTGCCATCCGAGGCCGCGCTCGCCGATCTTCGCGCGGCGGGCAACGGGCTGACGCGGCCGGAACTGGCGGTCGTCCTCGCCTATGCCAAGATCGCGCTCTTCGATCAGCTTTCCTCAGGCTCCCTGCCCGACGAGCTCTATCTGACCCAAAGGCTCCACGCTTATTTCCCGGCGGCGATGCGCGCGAGCTTCGCCGCCGATATCGACGCCCACCGTCTGCGCCGCGAGATCGTGGCGACGAACCTCGCCAATGCCATGGTGAACCGGCTCGGGCCGACGATCGTCACCGCGATCCGCGACGCGAGCGGCGCGTCCTTCAGCGATATCGGCCGCGCCTTCGTGTCCGCCACCGACGTCTTCGAGGCCGAGCGCCTTTACGCCAGCGTCGACGCTCTCGACGGGACGGTGCGCGGCGACGTGCAGAACGGCCTTTACGACGCGCTCGGCCTGTTCCTCCAGATTACGACGCGCTGGTTCGTGACGAATGGCGAGCGGCGCGAGCGCTTCGCGGAAGGAATCAACGAGATGCGGGAGCGGATCGCCCCGCTTCGGCCGCGTCTTCTGGAACTCGCCAGCGAGCCCGCCCGGCTTGCCGCCACCACCGAAAAAGACCGTCTGGTGCAGGCCGGCGTGCCGGAAGGGGTCGCCGCGATGGTGGCGTGCCTACCGCTTTTCGCACTTCTCCCGGACATCGCGCTTGTTTCACGTGAAACGGAGAAACCAGTCGAGACCGCGGTGACCGCTTATTTCGCCGTGACGGACCTTCTGGAGATCGGTCGGCTGGAAGCCGCGCTGCTTCGCCTTGCCCCGACGGATTATTACGAGATCCTGGCGCTGGACCGGGCGAACGCCCAGATCGTCGCCGCCCGCCGCCGCCTCACCGTGGCCGCCCTGTCGCGCCATGGCGACGAGGCCGCGCCGGTCGAGGCCTGGGCGCGGCATCGCGAGTCCGTTCTCGCCCGCATCCGCCCGCAACTGGCGCAGCTCGCAGGCTCGGGCGAAACCTCGGTCGCCCGCCTCACCGTCGCGGCGGGTCTTCTGTCGGATGTACCGGGATAGAGTTGGCGGCGTTTAGGGAGGACACGCGGCGGTAAACAGGATTTGCTCGCATTGGATGAGCCGGTGTGGTTGAGAAGCTATCGCACTGCATCAATTAGTCGCTGACGAAAAGCCCATCGGAAGGTCGGTCATGCGGAAATCCTGCTGTCTCGCGCTGGCGTTGTTCATGGCGGCTGTGCCGTCCCTTGCCCGCGCCGAATTCATCTGGGGCGTGAACGGCCATCCCTTCACCGCCTATCCGAACCTGACCCTTCAACAGCAGATCGACGAACTGAAGGCTTTGGGCGGGACGTCCTACCGCGTCAACGTTTCGAGCCTCGACTATATGGACGGGCTGAAGGCGTTGGTCGCCATGGGCAAGTCCAAGGGGATCACCATCCTGCCGATCCTCATCCCACCATTGGAGCCGGAGAAGGAGTCGGAGGAGAACCTTTATTCCAAGAGCAAGGCCTTCGCTCGATACTATGCCACCGCCTTCCCCGAGATCGAGGTTTGGGAACTCGGAAACGAGTTGGACAACTTCGCCATTCTTCAGCCTTGCGAGATGCGCGACGACGGTTCGCAATATCCTTGTGAATGGGGTCCGGCCGGAGGTGTGGGGGCGGACGAGTATTTCACCCCGCGCTACAAGAAGGTCGCCGCCATTCTGCGCGGCCTGTCGGAAGGCACGGCCGAAGCCGCGCCCAATGCTCGTCGCGCGATCGGCACCGCCGGCTGGGGGCATGTCGGCTTTTTCGAGCGGCTCGCCAAGGACAAGATCACTTGGGACATCACCATCTGGCATATGTACGAGTTCAAGGACGAATGGGCCTTCAAGGAACTCCAGAAGTACGGCAAGCCGATCTGGATCACCGAGTTCAACCATAGCCAGGGAAGCGCCAAGGACGGCGAAGAGGCCCAGGCGGCCGGCCTGAAACAGATGATGGAAGGGATCTATGCCCTTCGCACGCAGTACAATATCGAGGCCGCACACATCTACGAACTCTTCGACGAGCCGCAATGGGCGCCGAATTTCGAAGCCTTTATGGGACTGATATCGGTGGTTAAATCGCCCGAAGGCACCTGGATGGTCGGGCCCCCGAAAAAGGCCTACGCGCCTGCGCGGGAGATCATGACGACGATGCGCTGAGCGGGCTTCGCGGCGGGTCGGGAGTTGTTTCCCCTTCCCGCCCCGCCGCTTCCGCCAGAAGCGCGACGATCAGGTCCGACTGCGAGATGATCCCGGCAAGGCGCTCGTCCGCGTCCACCACCGGCAGGTGATGGAGGTTCGTCGCCGCCATCAGGCGAACGGCATCGGCCAGAAGCCCCTCAGGCTCCACGCATCGGACAGGCACCGTCATGATATCGGCGACCCGGCCGTTCGGCGCCCGGCCCTGGCTCGCCGTCAACCTCATGCGGTGGCCCCAGGCGAGGCGTGGCCCCTGCCGGTCGAAGGCCGCTTTTTCCAGAAGATCGGTCTGCGTGACGATGCCGAGCACGCGGGCGCTCTCGTCCGTGACCGGTAGAACCTTGATATGGTGGGCGCGTAGAAGCGCCAGGGCTTCGCGAAGCGGGGCGTCCGGCGAGATCGCCACGACATCGCGCGACATGACCGATGAAACGCTTGCCGTTCCCGCGCGCCGGCGATAGGAGCGGATCTCGGCCTGTCGCAGGATCGCTTCCAGATCGCCCCGGTCGACGTCGATCAACTGGTCGTATTCGGCAAGCACGGCGTCGAGATCGTCGCGGGCAAAGCCGACGCGGTTGGCGGGCGCCACGTCATTCGTGCCATGGCCGGCGGGCGCATCCAACGGCCGGTGCGGATAGGACCGCCCGGTCAGGTTGTTGAAGGCGAGCGCCACGATAAGCATCAAAGCTGAGTTGGCGAGAACGGGCCACAAAACGAAGTTGTAGCCGAGATCGCGGATCGCCGCGCCGCCGAGCACCGCCGTCAGCGCCACCGCGCCGCTCGGCGGGTGGAGGCAGCGCAACACCATCATGGCGGCGATCGCCCCGCCGATGGCGAGGCCGGACGCCAGAAACGGATCGGGCACGAGGCCGGCGACCGTCACGCCTACGAGCGAAGACACGAGGTTGCCGCCGAGGATCGACCATGGCTGCGCCAAGGGGCTCGCGGGAACCGCGAACAGAAGCACGGCGGAAGCGCCCATCGGCGCGATCAGGATCGGCAGCGCCGGCCCCCCTGCACTGCCGAGCGCGAGCTTGGAGACCACCCCCGTCAGAAGAACGCCGACGGCCGCGCCGAGGGCCGAGCGCAGCCGCTCGCGCCCGCTGACGCGGGCGGCGTTGGGCAGGAAGGCGCGCAGGAAGGGCCGCATTTCAGGCCCGCCCCGCGCGCCGCGTCGACGCGCTCGTCAGGCCGGGCGCTCTTTCTTCTTGCGCACGAGTTCGGGCTGGGCCGTGGCGAATTTCGAACCCGCCGGCGCGGCGGGCGCGGCGCTGGCCGAGGCACCGGCCGCCTTCTTGTCCTTCTTCGGCTTGCGAACTTCCTTGTTCGAACGCACCTGACCCTTGGCCATGGTTTTCCCCCTTGATCCTGGTGATCCGATTTAGAGCATCGTCCGGGATATCGGTCGCGGGTATGCCGCCGGGCTTTTGGTTCAAGGTCAAGGGGTTCGCCAAGGTCGTAGCGGGGCTACGGCCGCAGGCGGAACCCGATGGATTTGGGCCAAAAGCACAAGGCAGACTCGCGTTCGATATTCTGGACGATGCTCTAGCCCGTCGCGCCGCCGAAGGCGATGCCCTCGAATGGCTTGCCGGCCCTCAAATCTCGCGCGCGGTTTCCCAGCCGATCGCCCGGCGCAGAAAAGCGAGACCGAGCGCGGCGAAGGAGGCGATTTCACGGTTGTCGCGGCCCGCGCCATGGCCGCCGCCTTCCTGCTCGAAGAGATGCGCGTCGTAGCCCATCGCCTGAAGCTTCCTTGCCATCTTGCGGGCGTGGCCCGGATGCACCCGGTCGTCGCGCCGCGTGGTGGCGATCAGGATCGGCGGATAGGGCCGGCCCGGCTCGGCGACATGATAGGCCGAGATGGCTTGAAGGAAGGCCCAGTCCTCGGCGACATCGGGGTCGCCATATTCCGCGATCCAGCTCGCGCCCGCCAGAAGCTTGTGATAGCGCCGCATGTCGATGAGCGGCACGGTGCAAAGCAGCGCGCCGAAGCGCTCGGGGTAGCGCGTCAGCATGTTGGCGATCAGAAGCCCGCCGTTGGAGCCGCCTTCCGCCGCCAGCCGCCCCGGCCGCGTGACGCCGCGCCGCACGAGATCGGCGGCCACCGCCGCGAAGTCGTCGTGGCTCAACGCCTTCTTTTCGCGCCGTCCCGCCTCGTGCCACCATGGTCCGAACTCGCCGCCGCCGCGGATATTGGCGACCACCGTCGTACCGCCCTTTTCCAGCCAAAGCCGGCCGAGACCCGCCGAATAGCCGGGAATGTTCGACACCTCGAAACCGCCATAGCCCGACAGGTGCACCGGCGCTTCGCCCGTTTCTCCGGGCGGGCCGATCTGCACATAGGGAATGCGCTCGCCGTCCACCGACACCGCGTCGTGGCGCGTCACGACGAGGCCGCTCGCATCGAAGGCGGGACGCGCGCGCTTCAAAACGGCGGGGGCTGAAGCGCCAAGGCTGAGATCCGACAAGGTCGGCGGCGTGATCGGGTCCTGCGCATGAACCAGAAGATCGCCCGCGTCCTCCTCGTGGCTCTCGTCCAGCGACCAGACCGAAACGCTGCCGATTTCCGGCAGGCCCGGCAGGCTCCCCTCGCGCCAGTCCTTGGCCGGATCGAACACCGGAAAGCGCGCCTTCAGATCGTCGAGAACCGACAGGACGAGCCGGCCCTTCGACCAAAAGAAATGCTGGAGCGCGCGGCGCGGCTCGGGCTCGAACAGAAGGTGGAAGCCCCGGTCGCCGTCGAGAAAGGCGTCGAGGCCCAGACCCAGAACGCTGCCCGAGGGAAAGGTGCGCTCGCCCACCGTCCAGTCTTGCCTGGGGCTCAAGGCGACGTGATGGTCGTCCCAATAGATGGACACGTCGCTCGGCACGTCGATCTTCCGTTTCGGGCCGGTGCGGTCGCCGAGATGGATCTCGGCCTCGAAGAAGCCGGTGCGATCCACGAAGATGCACCATTCCTCCGCGCCGCGCCGATGCACCTCTGCCCCCGCCACCATGCTGGTTTCGGGCACCTCGAAGATGACGGGGGCGCTCATCGGGGCCTCGCCGCGCCGCCAAAGCCGGACGGTTCGCGGATAGCCGGAACTCGTCGCCATCCCCTCCCCGAGGGGGCTCTGGAGCAGCACCGTGTCGCGGTCGAGCCAGTCGATCCCGGACTTGCCCTCCGGCAGGACGAAGCCGTCCTCCACGAAGCGGCGCGAGGCGAGGTCGAACTCGCGTAAGGTGACGGCATCCCCGCCCCCGCGCGACAGGCGGATCACGGCGCGGTCGTGGTGAGGAGCACGCGAATGGGCGCCGGCCCAGGTCCAGTCCGCGCCTTCCTCTGCCGCCAGCGCGTCGATGTCGAGCAGCACCTCCCATTCCGGCTCGGCGGAGCGGTAGCTCTCGGTCGTCGTGCGCCGCCAAAGCCCGCGCGGATGGGTCTCGTCGCGCCAGAAGTTGTAAAGGAGCCCGCCGCGCCGGGTGACGTAGGGGATCTTGTCGGCCCGGTCGAGCACGGCCGCCAGCCCGTCGCGATCGGCCTCGAAGCGCTTGTCGGCCAGAAGCGCCAGCGTCCGGGCGTTTTGCTCGCGGACATAGCGCAGCGCCCGCTCGCCCTCGACCTCCTCCAGCCAAAGATGGGGATCGTCGTCGGGCGCTTGAAGCGTCGGGCGAGGATCGATGGCGTTCGACATGAAACACTCCGAGGCGGCGGTCGCGGACGACATGGGGTCTTTCCGCCCCAGGGATAGAGCGTCGTGCGAAAGGTTGGACGCATGCTGCCTTGCGCTTTTGCTTCGAATCCTTCGGCGCTCGCCTGCGACTGTCGCACCGCTACGACCTTGTCGATCCCCTCGGCCTCGAACCAAAATCCCCTCGGCATCATCGCGCCCGACCTTCCGCACGACGCTCTAGACCCGCACGCCCGTTACGTCACGCCCGTTGCTGCCTGGAAGAAGGCATGGGGCCCGTCGACTTCCACGAGGCGGTTCCGGTCGATCCACCAGAAGCGGTTGGCGACGGTTTCCACGAAACGCCGGTCATGCGACACGAACAAACAACCCGCCTCGCCCGCCATGATCTCGGCTTCCAGCGCCTCTTGGCCCTCAATGTCGAGATGGTTGGTGGGCTCGTCGAGAAGAAAGAAGTTCGGTTGTTCCAGCCGAAGGATCAGCATCGCAAGGCGTGCCTTCTGCCCGCCCGAAAGGGCGGCGACGTTCCGGTCCTGCCGTTCCACCGAAAAGCCGGCGCCGGCCAGAAGCGAGCGGAGGCGGTCGTCACCAAGGCTGAACCGCCTGCCGATGGCCCTCCACGGCGTTTCGCCGGGTGACAGATGACTCAGCGACTGGTCGCAGATGCCGGGCACGATCGAGGGATTGCAGCGCAGGTCCTCGCATGTCTCCCCTCTCGTGGCACGGGCGACGAGCCCAAGAAGGCGCGACTTGCCGGTGCCGTTGGCGCCCAGAAGCGCGATCCGGTCACCGGGCGAGATCCATTTGCGCCCCGTCGCGAAGAGCGCGCGCCCGTCCGGCGTCGATACGAGAACGTCCTCCAGCGCCAGGAGAACCTTGGCCTCGGTGGCGCTTTCGGCAAGGCGGATGCGGCCGGCCGAGGCTTCGCGATGGGCCGGGCGCGCCGCCGTTTCGATGCGGCTTGCCCGTTCGCGCAACTGTTTGGTCTTCACCGTCAAAAGGTCGGAGCCGGAATTGACGCCGATATTGTGGAGCTTCGCCGCCTGCCGGCGAAGGAGCGCGGCCTGGCGCAGATCGCTTTCGTGACGCCGGGCGGTCGCCGCGTCCCGCTCGGCGAGGCTCATCCGCGCCGCCGAATAGGACAGCGTGAATTCCGGGGACGCGTCGCGGCGCAGAAACAGCGTGCGGTGGGTGACGGCATCCAGAAAGGCGCGATCATGCGAGGCGACCACCACCGCAAGGCTCGGAGCCAGCGCCTTCATCCAGCGCTCCAACTGGCCGATGCGGGCGAGATCGAGATGGTTGGTCGGCTCGTCCATCAGGAGAACGTCCGGCTCGCTCGCCATGGCTCTCGCCAGAAGCACCATGCGCTGCCAGCCGCCGCTGAGCGTTCCGAACGGACGGCGGCTCAGTTCGGGCGGGATCTGGAACTCGTCGAGGCCGATATCGGCGCGCCATTCCTCCCATTCCCGGCTTTCGGGGGCCAGCGCGCTCAAAACGACCTCGCGCGCCGTCAGGGGAAGCAGCGCGTCGTCCACCTCCTGCGACATGAGCGTGACGCGGGTGTTGCGGGCATAGCGAAGCGCCCCTTCCGTCGGCTGGGCCGAACCGGCAAGGCAGCGCAGAAGGGTGGATTTGCCTTGCCCGTTGGCCGCGACGAGACCGAGCCGGTCGCCCTTGCGGATATCGAGATTGAGATTTGCGAACAGCGGCGCGCCCAGCGTGATGCCGAGCGAAGACAGGGAGATCAGGGACATGGTGTCGTCTTCCACGACTTCCGGCCGACGCATGAAGGTCAAGGCGCGAAAGCACATGCTCAAGGGATGAGCCGATCGGGAAGAGGACGCCTCCGCGTCCGTCGTTCGATCAGCCCTGCAAACGCATCTGCAGGGCGAAAACGGGGCCGCGCTGGCGGTGATGCCTGAAATACGTCACTCGGGGCCCCTTTCTTGGTTCGGATCGAAGACGGACCGAGGCTAGTTCAGCTTTCGCTGTGACGCAAGCGCCGCCCGTCCCTTACGTCACGCCCATCGACACCGCGCTGGCGCCGCCCGCCACTTCCATCCGCCCCGCGCCGAGGCGGTCAGTGATCACGTCGGCGACGCGCAGCGCATTGGCGATGATGGTGAGGGTCGGATTCACCGCGCCGATGGACGGAAAGAAGCTCGCATCGGTGACATAGAGATTATCGAGTTCGTGCGCCTTGCAGTTCCGGTCGAGGACGCTTCGCGCGGGGTCCTCGCCGAAGACGAGGGTTCCCGCCTGATGCGCCGTGCCACCGATCGGCGTGTCCTTGCCGAGATAAAGCGTGCGGTCGAGAAGATGCGGGTGGATATCGGCCTTGTCGCAGATGTCGCGCAGCTTTTGCCGAAGGCGCTTGTGCGCTTCCATGTTGGTCTCGGTCAGGTCGAGATGCACCTGCCCGTCGCGGTAGAAGATGCGATTTTCGGGTTTCGCCAAATCCTCCGAGGTCAGCCAGAAGTCGATGGAATGCTTGGCCATCCAATCGAAGGGCTTTTCGGGAAACCATTGCAGAAAGGCCGGCAGCCCTTCCGCCTCGATCTGCGTGCCGTCGGATTTGCCGACCATCTGGATATGGCCGAGCGGAAACTCCCAGTCGTTGGCGGGGCTCTTGTCGTGGCCGTGATAGAAGTCGTTGAGGCCGAGCGTTTTCTGGAACTCGGTCTCGTTCGGCTCCTTGGAAATGGCGAGAACCGTCGCGTTGTTGTGGCGCATGTAGTTGCGCCCGACGAGGCCGGAGCCGTTGGCAAGGCCCTTGGCATCGCCATCCACCCCTGAGCGCAGAAGCAGCAGCGCGGAGGAAAGCGCGCCGCAGGCCACCACCACGATATCGGCGGCCAAACGATGGCGCTTGCCCTCGATCACCACCTCGACGCCCGAAACGCTTTTTCCGCCAGCGTCCGTCAGAAGCTTCTCGGCATAGGCGTTCTTGAGAAGCGTGAGGTTCGGATAAAGCTTCAACGCCGGATCGACCGCGATCACCTGCGCGTCCGCCTTGCCGTTGGTGAGGCTCGGATAACCGTCGAACGGGTCGCAGCGGAGAAGCGCCGATTCCGGCGTGGCATTCCCCTTCTCGTCTTGGGTCAGAAGCGCGCCCATCGGCAGGTGGAACGGGTGGAGGCCTTCTTTCTCCAGATCGTCGGAGAGCTTCTGGATGCGCGGCTCGTGCCGGATCGGGGGATGCTTGTAGGGCTTGCTTGACCACGGCTCGGTCGGGTCCTCGCCGCGCCGGCCGCGCACCTCGAAGAATTCCTCCGCCGCCTGATAATAAGGCTCGAACTCGTCGTATTTCACCGCCCATTCCGGCGACAGACCGTCGGGATGGCGGATGCCGCCGAAATCCTCTTCGCGCAGGCGAAACAGAACCGCGCCATAGACCTTGGAATTGCCGCCCACGAAATAATGCAGCCCCGGCTTGAAGCTCTGGCCGTCCGAGGACATCCAGGTCTCGTCGGCCTGATAGCGCGCCTTGCGAAACACGGCGTCCGTGTCCCAGTTCGCCTTCTCGCGCTTCAGGTAATCGCCGCGCTCGACGAGGAGGATGCGCTTGCCCGTTTCGGCGAGCTTGGCCGCCATCGTGCCGCCGCCCGGCCCGGACCCGATCACGATCACATCGAAGCGTTCGTCCTGCATCACCTAAGCTCTCCGTCCAACGGGGCGTGAACGAAAGGCGGGCGAGCCGCGTTCCTCGGACCTCGACAAGGAGCTTGGCCCGCCATGGAGATCGTGATCGCGTTTTTGATCCGACTGATCCTCGTTCTCCTGTTTCTTCCCTTCAGCGCGGCCGACAAGATCGTGAACTTTTCCGGTGCCGTCAGTCAGGCATCGGAACTCGCGCCGAGCCGGGGCCTCGCCAAGCTTTTGATCTTCACGGGGCTGACGGTCGAGATCGTGATGTCGCTCGGGGTCCTCACCGGTTTCTTCGATAAGGCGGCGGCGCTGATCCTCGCGCTCTATTGCATGGCGACCGCCGTCCTTTGGAAGCGCTTTTGGGCGACCGGCGACTTCGCCTTCACGGGGCCGAGCCGTGGCCGCGAACTGATGTGGGACTTCTGGAAGAACTTCGCGCTCGCCGGCGGCTTTCTCCTCATCACCTTCGGCACCACGGCCCGCACGGTGGACGCCTTCTTCGCCGACCCGCTCGGCTCGACCCATCCTTATTCCATCACGGAGACCGCCCCATGAGCGAGGCCGGCGAGAAACCGAACGTGCCCTATTGGCACCTTTACACCGATGCGGACGGCATCAGCCGGCAGAAGCGTTGCGCGATGACGGAGTTCGATCTCAAAAGCATGAAGCCGCCCGCCGCCCCCCAATGGCAGGGAGAGAAGCACCATGACGGCATGAGTGTGATGGTGACGGTGCAGCCCGTCGGCTGGACGGGGCAATGGCACGAGAACCCCGCGCCGCAATGGATCATCCCCCTTTCCGGCCGCTGGTTCGTGGAATCGATGGACGGCACGCGGGTGGAAATGGGGCCGGGCGAGATTTCCTTCGGCGAGGACCAGAACTGCAGGACGGTGGAGGAGACCAAGACCGGTCACCTTTCCGGCACGGTCGGCGACGAGCCGGCGGTTCTGATGGTGGTGCAGTTCGATACCAAGCGGGACGAGACCTCCCCCTGCCGCTTCCGATGAGCCGCCCCCTTCCCGCCCCGACGGACGTCCGCTTCGAGGCGGCTGACCCCGTCTTCAAGAGCTACATCCTCGGCAACGCGCAGATGGAGTGCCTCGCCGAGGGCTTTCGCTGGATCGAAGGCCCCGTCTGGATGGGCGACTGGAACTGCCTCCTGTTTGAGGACATTCCCCGCAACCGCACGATGATGTGGCGCGAAGCGGAAGGCGTTTCGGTCTGGCGCGAGCCCTCCGACTACAGCAACGGCCTCGCCCGCGACCGGCAGGGCCGTCTGATCGCCTGCTCTCATCGTGGCCGCTGCATCACCCGCACCGAGCACGACGGCTCGGTGACGCTCCTTGCCGACCGCTTCGAAGGCAAGCGCCTCAACGCCCCGAACGACGTCGTGGTGAAAGGGGACGGCACGATCTGGTTCACCGACCCGCTCTACGGAATCCTCAGCGATTACGAGGGCGGTCGCCAAGAGATCGAGCAGCCGCCGGCGCTTTACCGCTTCGACCCGCGCGACGGCTCGCTCCAGTCGATGTCGCGCGATTTCGATGGGCCGAACGGCCTCGCCTTTTCGCCGGACGAGCGCCGCCTCTACGTTTCAGAGACGGGCGACCAGCGGCAGGAGAACCCGGTCCAGGTCTTACGCGTCTTCGACGTTTCCCCGGACGGCGCGCTGTCGAACCTTCGGGACTTCTACAAGGTCGAGCCCGGCTATACGGACGGGCTGGCGGTGGATACGGATGGCAACATCTGGTCGAGCGCCGAGGACGGCGTTCATTGCATCTCGCCGGAGGGCAAGCTTCTCGGGCGCATCTTCACGCCGGCCCTCGTGTCCAACCTCTGTTTCGGCGGCAGTCCCTACCGCAACCGCCTGTTTCTCGGCGTGTCGCACTCGCTCTACGCGGTCTATCTCAACCGGCGGGGCGCGCGATGGCCGGGTTGAGGATTGCCGCCATCCGCCTGATGTCGCGCGAACCGCAGGCGCTCGCCGCGTTCTTCGCCGAAGCGCTTGGTTTCAAGTGGAACAATGCTGGCGGACTCCACCTCGGTGAAGAGCGCGTCGAGATCGAGCGAACGGAGGGCGCACCCACCCCGGCCGACCTCGTTTCGAACGACACGCGTTTTCAGCATTTCGCGGTGATCGTGTCGGACATGGACGCCGCCTATGTTCGACTGCAGAGCGTGAAAGGTTGGACGCCGATTTCGACACGGGGCCCGGAGCAGCTTCCGCAAGCGTCCGGCGGCGTCACCGCCTTCAAGTTCCACTCGCCGGAAGGCCATCCGCTGGAGCTTCTGCAATTTCCCGAAGGCAAGGCCCCTGCGCCCTGGAACGCCCGCAGCGGCCTTCACCTCGGCATCGACCATTCCGCCATCGGCGTGTCCGACACCGAACGCAGTATCGCCTTCTACACCCGCCTCGGCTTCACCCTCGCCGCCCGCCAGACCAATCGGGGCGCCGAACAAGCGCGGCTGGACGGTCTTGTCCTCGATGATCCGGCCGTCGAAGTCACCTCCCTCACCCCGCCGGGCAGCGCCCCGCCCCATCTCGAACTCCTCTGCTACCGCCGCCCCGAAGCCATCGCCTCACCTCCGGCAGAGGAGAAAAGCATCGCCGCAACCCGCCTCATACTCTCCGGTATGTCGGCACCGGTGCGCGATCCCGACGGCCATCTTCTGCTGCCTGATGGATAAAGTTCAGCGTGCCGCGACGAAGGCTTCCCAGCCCTTGGCGCGAAGGTCGCAGGCCGGGCAGGCGTTGCAGCCATAGCCCCAGGGGTGGCGGTGCTCCCGGTCGCCTTGATAGCAGGTATGGGTTTCCTCGCAGACGAGATCGAGAAGGCTTGTTCCCCCGAGCCGTTCGGCGAGCGCGAAGGTTTCCGCCTTGTCGATCCACATCAACGGCGTGTGGACGACGAAGCGGCTTTCCATGCCCAGATTGAGGGCGAGTTGCATCGCCTTCATCGTGTCGTCGCGGCAGTCGGGATAGCCGGAATAGTCCGTTTCGCAGACGCCGGTGACGAGGCGCCTCGCGTCCCGCCGATAGGCTAGCGCCGCGGCGAAGGTGAGGAACAGGAGATTGCGGCCGGGCACGAAAGTGTTCGGCAGACCGTTCTCCTGCATGGCGATGGCCGCATCCTTGGTCAGCGCCGTGTCGGAGATTTGGCCGAGAACCCCCATGTCGATGAGGTGATCCTCGCCGATCTTCGCGCCCCACGCGGGAAAGTCGCGCCGCAGGCGGTCGAGGATGCGCGGGCGCACATCGAGTTCCACGCGGTGGCGCTGGCCGTAGTCGAAACCGACCGTCTCGACATGGGCGAAACGGTCCAGCGCCCAGGCAAGGCAGGTGGTGGAGTCCTGCCCGCCCGAAAACAGGACGAGCGCGGTGTCGCTCGCACCGGTCATGGACATTGCTCCCCTTTCGTCGATCTTGCGTCAGCGCGTGGCATTCACGACCCGCAAGCGGGGTCGCTCTTCGGGGGTCAGCGTGTCGTAGATGTCGGCAAGGCTCAAGGCCGCGCCGATCTCTGGCATCGGAACGATCTGGTCGAGGTCGTCATATCGCTCGGTCGTCCAATCGCCCTCCGACGCGCGGCGATAGGTTTTCACCGAAACCACGTCGGGATCGATGAAGACGATCACCCTCGTGCTCGGGAGGCTTTGATACTCTTCGAGCTTGTCCGTCACGTCGATCGCGGACTTTCCGGGCGAGGAGACTTCAACGAGGATGGTTGGAACGGAGGCTTCGAGCGCCTGCGAGTCCGGCGGCCCGCAATCCACCACCAGATCGGGATAGCGGATGGAGTCGGGGGTGGTTCTGACGGCGGTGTCGCTGGCTGTCGTCCGGCATCCGCCACGCTTGGCCTGAGGGCTGAGGGAAACGAGGATATTGCTCGCCACAACCGCCTGGCTTTGTTTTGCTCCCGCCATCATACAGACGGGCAGGCCGGCAACCAGTTCATAACGCTCCGATCGGTCCCGAACCCATGCCAGGAACTCGTTTGCCGACATCGGCTGGAGATTGGGGACAGCCATCGGAACAGCCCTTCGACTTGGCACCGCTACAGGATAGCGGCAGGGACGGCGGCGCACAAACGCCGCCGCCATCCCCCGATCAATGCCGGAAATGGCGCATGCCGGTCAGCACCATGGCGATGCCGTGGGCGTCGGCCGCCGCGATGACGTCCGCGTCGCGCATCGAGCCGCCGGGCTGGATCACCGCCGTCGCGCCGGCTTCCACAGCCGAGAGAAGGCCGTCGGCGAAGGGGAAGAAGGCGTCGGAGGCGACCACCGAGCCGAGCGTCAGCGGCTTGACCTCGCCGGCAAGCGCCTGTCCCGCCGCCATTTCGCGTCCCGTGCCTTCCGCAAGCATGGCGCGCGCGGCGTCCTCGGATTTGCGGGCGGCGATGCGGGCGGAATCCACGCGGCTCATCTGCCCCGCCCCGATGCCGACCGTCGCGCGGTTCTTGGCGTAAACGATGGCGTTGGACTTCACGTGCTTGGCGACGCGGAAGGCGAAGCGCAGATCCGTCATCTCGGCCTCGCTCGGCTGGCGCTTGGTGACGACGCGAAGATCGAGATCGTCCACGACGCCGTTGTCGCGCGACTGGACGAGAAGCCCGCCCGCGACCGAGCGCACCGTTTGCCCAAGAGCGCGCGGGTCCGGCAGGCCGCCGGTGAGAAGAAGGCGGAGGTTCTTCTTGGCGGCGACGATCGCCATCGCTTCCTCGTCCGCGTCGGGGGCGACGATGACTTCGGTGAAGATTTCCACGATGGCTTTCGCGGCCTCGGCATCGAGCTTACGGTTCAAGGCGACGATGCCGCCGAAGGCGGAGACCGGGTCGCAGGCGAGAGCTTGTTTGTAGGCTTCGAGAAGGTTTCCCCCTTCCGCGACCCCACATGGGTTGGCATGCTTGATAATGGCGACCGCCGCCGTGCGGTTCGGGTCGAACTCGGCGACGCATTCGAAGGCGGCATCCGTGTCGTTGATGTTGTTGTAGGACAGGGACTTGCCCTGCACCTGCCGGGCGGAGGCGACGCCCGGGCGCTTGTCGCCGGTCACGAAGAAGCCGGCCGTCTGGTGCGGGTTCTCGCCATAGCGCAGCGTTTCAGCGAGACGGCCCGCGAAGCTCACGTGACGCGGCGCGTCATCTTCAACTACGCCGGCAAACCATTGCGAGATCGCCGCGTCATAGGCGCCGGTGCGGGCAAAGGCGCGGGCCGCGAGACGCCGGCGGAGCGGGAGCGTCGTCTCTCCGTCGTTCTCCCCAAGGGCCGCGAGGATTTCGGCGTAATCGGCGGGGTCCGTCGCGACCGTCAGATAGGCGTGGTTCTTGGCGCTGGCGCGGATCATCGCCGGCCCGCCGATATCGACATTCTCCAGGATATGCCCGAACTCGGCCCCGGAACGCATCACCTCCTCGAACGGGTAGAGGTTCACGACGAGGATATCGATCGGCTGGATGGCATGATCCGCCATGGCTTGTCCATGGGCCGCGTCGTCGCGGATGGCGAGGAGGCCGCCGTGGACGAGCGGATGGAGCGTCTTCACGCGCCCGTCCATGATCTCGGGAAAGCCGGTCAGGTCCGACACGTCCTTGACGGAAAGGCCCGCCTCAGTGAGCGCCTTTCGCGTGCCGCCGGTGGAAACGAGCTCGATTCCGTGCCCGGCCAGAGCCTTGGCGAAATCCACGAGGCCTGTCTTGTCGGACACCGACAAGAGCGCGCGCTTCGGCCTCACGCGGTCCGGAACGGGGGTGAGGTTCGCGGCGACGGCCATGACGACGGTTCCTTGTAGCGGTTCAGGCTTCGGCCGCGTGATAACCGCCACAAGGAACCGCCGCAACGAAGAAGACTCTATTCCTCGAATCGGGTCGTCGCATCCCGGTCGCGCTCATGATGGCGCGCCAGCGGAAAGGGCGGCATCCAGGCTTCGCGGCGCACCGTCCAAAGCTCGTAGGTCGGGGTCAATTGGTCGGGCGCGTCGAGAGAGCCGAGATTGACCACGACCTCGTCCCCTTCGCGGGCAAAGACGGGCGAGCCGCAGCGCGAACAGAAGCACCGCCCTTCATATTCGGCCGCCTCGCCTTTCACCGTCACCGCCCCGACGGGAAAGATCGCGGACGCGTGAAACAGCGCGCCGTGATGCTTGCGGCAATCAAGGCAATGGCAAAGCCCGACGCGATAAGGTTGCCCCGAAGCCTCGAAGCGGATGTCGCCGCAAAGGCAACCGCCCATGAACCGGTCCATGCCGCCGTCCCTCCACGTCCCGCGAACGGGGAATGGCCCGTCCCGAACGCACAGCGTGAACCGAACAAGGCGCGGCGTCCAGAGGCCTCACAAACCGCCGAGCGGCGCCTGGACTCGTTCGGGCTCGGCTGCGGGCTTTTGCGGCTCGCGCCCCCGGCGGAAGGGCTCGGTCTTGGCGGAAAGGTCGTCCAGCGTATTGGGCAACACGCCGACGGCGCGCGTCATGCCTCCGCAGCCGGCCAGGATCGCCAGAACGAGGAGGATGAGAAGCGCGCGGGTCATCTATCCTGCGTTCTGGCGCGCCATTGCGTCGGCCGTGGGGCATTTCCGGCGGATGAAGGACCATGCGACGTCCTGCCGCCGACGCGGATCGAAGCTCAAAACGATCTGCACCGAGCGGCGCGGCCCGGCCGGATCGGCCAGGAACATGCCGTCTTCGATGGCGACCGCGCTGTCGGCGTGGAAGCTCCAGCACTCAGGCCCAGCCGACAGGACGACGCTTTCCCCTTCGCGCCGGACGGCGACGTCGGGATGAAGATGGAAGCGGATCGCCGCATTCGCCCGCTCGCCGGCGCCCAGCCCGCGTGGGCTCCCCGCCAGCCGGTCGACGCCCTCGATGCGATCGCCCCGGCGCGACAGGAACACGGTGCGCTCGTGGGTCAGGCCGAAGCGGGCGGCGTAGCCGTCGTGCGAGGCGAGGATGCCCATGCCGTCGCTCGCGTCCTCGCGGCTCGCCGGCACATGGGTCGGCCCGGCGATCAGGGGCTGGCCGAGAAGGCGCTCGATGGTGCCCGTGGTCTCGAAGCGCGAGGAGGAATGGTCGGCGAGCGTCAGCGTGGAATGAGCCGCCGTGGTGCGTGCCAGGCGGCGCATGTCGGCGCTGGAGCCCTGCGGCGCGCCACAATTGACGACGAAGCGATGGCTGCCGGCCGAGAACTCGAAGGCGAGCGTTCCGGCATGGGCGTTGCCCGAGAAGCTCAAAGGGGGCGGCGCGCCGGTATCGGCGATCAGCACCGTGCCGCCGGCCGACAAGCGCTGGTAGCCGCCCTGGCGCGCATGCGAGATCGGCTCGCCGAGCGTCGGGTCGTGGCGCATCAGCGTCGTGACGAGATGCGCATCCACGGTGCCCGCGCCGTTGAAGAGCGCGAGCGCCCCGTCGCCATGGCGAAAGAAGCGCAGCATCGGCAGCATGCGGTCCACCGCCGTGACGAGGCTCTTGGGAACCGGCTGGTTCTCGTTTTCCAGAAGCCGCGCCAGGGGCAGAAGCTCGGCGAGGATCGTCACCGCGGCGGCGGGATCGCGCGAAACGTGGACACCGTCGGCAAAGACCTGCCGGTCGAGTTCTTCCGCCAGAAGGCGGGACGCGAGGCGAAGCTGGGGCGTGCCCGATTGAAGGGACAGCGTGCCGGCAACGAGCGCGATGCGCGCCAGAAGGCGCGGCAAGCCGTCCGGCGCTTCGGGCGCGGCCTGGCGCAGGAAACGAAGCTGGCCGGCCAGCGACTTCAGGAAGCGGCGGCGAAAACCCTGGTCGGCGCGGTGGAGCAGGAGATCGGAATGGGCGAGCCAGGACAGGAGACGGCGCGCCGCGACATCGGCGTCGTGACTGACGGCGCGGGGCTTGGAGCCGACGAGGCGCATCCAGTCGGACACGAGAATGCGCGCATTGGCGCCCGCCAGCGCGTCGCCGGCCGCTTCCAGATGGCGCAGCCATTCGAAGGAGTGCAGTTCGACCTGCCAGCC
Organism: Aureimonas psammosilenae; assembly: GCF_009176975.1. Classification (GTDB taxonomy): domain Bacteria; phylum Pseudomonadota; class Alphaproteobacteria; order Rhizobiales; family Rhizobiaceae; genus Plantimonas; species Plantimonas psammosilenae. Next base: position 346,171 of record NZ_WEZG01000004.1, on the reverse strand, counting down.
GCGCGAGGGAGCCGAAACGAGGAAAGGCGAGCGCCCACCGGTTTCCATGGTGCGATTGGCCAGACGAAACGAGCCGCCATAGATCTCGGCGGCAAGCCGCGGATCGCCCTCAGTCAGCCGGCCGGGAATGACGGGCAGGGTTTCGGGCGCGACCCCCGCCAAGAGGAGGCGCGCGAACAATCCGGTGCGGGCCGCATGGCGGGCGCGACGGGAGGCTTCGCTGAAAGCCAGCCGCAGCAAGCGCGGCTGTCCGGCAAGATGTGCCGCCACGAGTTCCACGGTCGCTTCTCCGCTCCCTTGTCAGCGCCGCTTCGGCGCATGGCCCAACCGGTCCCCGAGGGGAAGCCGGCCGGATCATCATGCGCCATCATGGTAAACGGAATGCTAAAGGGATTTGCGATGCGTCAGGCGGGGTTGGCAAGCGTTCCGGGGCTCTGGTCGGTGGCGCGCCATTCGGCCTTGCGCTCCGGCGAGGCTTCCTGAAGGGCGCGGGAAACGCCCGCCGCGTCGAGATCGGTACCGTAGACAGGCGTCGCGGGCTGCTGGCGCCAGGATTCGGCGATCGAACCGGCGTCCACGGCGTCGAAGCCGAGTTCTTCCACCAGCGCCAGAACCTTCGCCTTCTTGGCCGCGTCATCTCCGGCGACGGGCAACGCAATGCGTCCGGCCGTGCCCTTCGGCTGGCCTTTGCCGAGAAGATGGGCGGCGGCGATGTTGTTGAAGGTCTTCACCACGGGGCGGCCGAGTTGGCTTTCCACCCAGGCGCTTTCGGTGAGCCCATTCTCGATCTCCGCGATGCGCCCGTCGCGGTGGCGCGGATAATAATTGTTGGTGTCGATCACCACGACATCCTCGCCCACGCCTTCGAAAAGCTCGCGGCCGAGTTTGGGCACGTTCACGAGCGGGATCGTCACCACCACGATCTCGCCGGCTTGCGCCGCTTCACGCGCCGTCGCGGCCGTGACCTTGTGCTCTTCGGCGAAGGTTTTCAGCGTTTCGGGACCGCGCGAATTGGCGAGCGTCACGTCGTGGCCGAGCGCGGCGAGGCGCTGGGCCAGAGCGCCGCCGATATTGCCCGCGCCGATGATGCCGATCTTCATGGGTTCTCTCCTGCCGTCTACCGGTCGGGGAGAGCTATGGTCGGCGACCCTTCCGAAAAAGGCCCGAAAAAAGCGAACGAAGCGTCACCCTTGCCGGACGAGCCGCGCGGCGAAGAAGCCGTCGAGGCCGGAAAGGCGCGGGTCCTCTGGGTTGGGCAGCATGGAGGGCAGCGTGCGCAGCCGCCCTTGCGCGTCGATCGCCCATTCGAGGCCGGGCAATTCATGACGCTCCACCGGATCGAGGCGGAAATCCGGGCGTTCACGGAGGAAAGCCTCCACCATCGCTTCGCCCTCAGTGGGGTCGATCGAGCAATTGGAAAAGACGATCCGCCCGCCCGGCCGCACCAGCCGCGCGGCGGCATCCAGAAGACGGCGCTGCACCACGGCCAGTTTGTCCACCTCTGCCGCGTCCTTGGTGAAGGAAACGTCGGGATGGCGGCGGATCGTGCCGGTGGAGGAACAGGGCGCATCCACGAGCACCGCGTCGAAGAGCTCATCCGGCTGAAACGCGGCCGCGTCACTGAGGACGGTTTGCGCTGAGAGCTTCAACCGGGCGAGATTTTCCTGAAGGCGCTTCATCCGGTTGGCGTTCTGGTCGAGCGCGGTGACAAGCGCGCCGGCCTGGGCGAGCTGCGCCGTCTTGCCGCCGGGTGCGGCGCAAAGGTCGGCGACGCGGCAGCCGCGCACATCGCCGAAGAGCCGGGCTGGAAGCGCAGCGGCGGCGTCCTGCACCAACCACTGACCTTCCCCAAATCCCGGCAAGGCGGAGACCGCCATCTCCAGCGAGGCGAGGCGTACCGTGCCGCCGGGCAGAACATGCCCGCCGAGCTGGCGTGCCCAGCCCTCGGGATCGGATTTGACGGTGAGGTCGATCGGCGGGGGCGTCAGATGGGCTGCCGCGATGGCGTCGGTCACTGCCTCGCCATAGGCGGCGAGAAGCCGGGCGCGCAGCCATGGAGCGAGGTTCTCACCGGGGTTCGGGCGGGCATCGGCCTTTTCACGCGCCAGCCGGCGCAGAAGCGCGTTGACGAGCCCCTTGAAGCGGCGGTTGCGCGGATCGCTTTCCGCCGCCGCAACGGCGAGATCTACGGCGGCCGAATCCGGCACGTCGAGATACAAGACCTGCGCCGCACCGACATGGAGGCAATGGACCAGACCTCTCGCGCCTTCCGGCAGGGGCCGTTCCAGACGCTCGGTGATCAGCCGCTCGATCGTGCCGCGATGGCGAAGCGCGGACAGGAGGATAGCCCGTACCAACGCTTGATCGCGGCCTTCCAGCGCCCGGTAGCCGGGATGCCCGCCTTTCGGGTCGAGAAGGCCGTCGAGCGAGGTTCGGGCATCCACCACCGCCGACAGAAGCTTGGCGGCGACGAGGCGCGAGGCGAGGCCCGCGCGCTCAGGCGCGGGCGCGGCTTTCACGGAATGACTCAACCCCAGGGCCCCCGGCTCTGGCCATCGCTCTGGCTCTTGTTGCGATCGAGGCCGCGCGACCAGGGTCCCCCGGCCGCATCGTCGCTTCGGATCGTCTGCGTCGGCGCCATGCCCGGCATAAACCGCCCGTCCCCGCCTCCGCCGCCTATCGCCAAAAGCGCGTCGATGCGGTTCTGCGTGTCGGGATGGGTGGAGAACAAGCTGTCCATGCGCTGGCCGCTCAAGGGATTGACGATAAACATATGCGCGGTCGCGGGATTGCGCTCGGCTTCGGCATTCACCAGGCGGCCCGAGGCCTGCGCCAGCTTGGCGAGCGCTGAAGCGAGCCAGGCCGGGTTGCCGCAGATTTCCGCGCCGCGCCGGTCGGCGGAATATTCGCGGGTGCGCGACACCGCCATCTGCACGATCATCGCGGCGAAGGGCGCGACGATGACGCCGAGAAGCATGCCGATCATCCCCAGCGGATTGCCGCCATTGCCCCGGTTGCCGCCGAAAAGATAAGCGAAGTTGCCGAGCATGGAGATCGCGCCGGCCAGCGTCGCGGTGATCGTCATCACCAGCGTGTCGCGGTTCTGCACATGGGCGAGTTCGTGCGCCATGACGCCCGCGACCTCTTCCGGCGTCATGATCTGCAACAAGCCGGTGGTGGCCGCGACGGCGGCGTTCTCCGGGTTGCGGCCGGTGGCGAAGGCGTTCGGCTGGTCCTGCTGAATAACGTAGACACGCGGCATCGGCAGGCCGGCATTGGCGGCGAGCCGGGCGACGATGCCGTAATATTCTGGCGCGGTGCGCTCATCCACCTCCACCGCATGGTGCATGCGCAGCACCATCTTATCGGCGTTCCAATAGGCGAGGAGGTTGGTGATCGCCGCCACGACGAAGGCGACCATCATGCCGCGCGGGCCGCCGACGAGAAATCCGAGCCCCATGAACAAGGCCGTCATGGCGGCGATCAGCATGGCCGTCTTCACGGTATTCATGGGGCTCCGGTTCTCCGTTGGGTTCTCACGCGGGAAAATGTTTCACGTGAAATGGTGTCGGGTGCCTGTGCCTTCAACGCGGCGGGGTGACGACCCGCGTCAGGCTGCCCGTCGCGGGATAAAGCGGGATCAGCACGGCCTGGAGCGCGTGGTAGAGGTCGGGAAAGCCGTGGAACAATCGGTTCTGCGGGCGAAGGTCCTCGGAAAGTTCCGGGCGCCAGCCGCCCGTCGCCGGGTCGATCAGGTGCCCTTCCGCGAACTCCCAAGCGCGGCGATACCATTCCTCGTGGAAGTCGCTCGGTCGGTGCTCGGCCAGATAATGCGCCGCGCCGATGGCTTCCGCCACGGGCCACCAGAGCTTCTCGCGCATCGCCGGGTTGTTCTCGAAGTCGGTGGTGTAGAAGAAGCCGCCATGGGTCTCGTCCCAGCCCCAGCGCACGGCGTTGGCGAAGAGGCGCTCGGCGCCATCCACCATCCAGCCATGACACTTGCCGCCGGCCAGCCAAAGCTGAAGCAGAAGGCGGGCCCATTCCAGCCAATGGCCGGGCGTCATGCCGGCCGGGCGGAACATGGTGTCGCCGGTGAAATCGCGGTCGAGCGTCCAATCGGCAGTGAAATGTTCCGGCACGCGCCATGCGAGGCCGGCCGCATGGCGCTCGATCAGAAGCCCGGCGATGCGCTCGGCCCGTTCCAGATATTTCGGATCGCCCGTCGCCTCATGGGCCGCCATCAGGGCTTCGGTCAGATGCATGTTGGCGTTCTGGCCGCGATAGGATGACAAGGGCGACCAGTCGCGCGCAAAGCCGTCCACGGCCGCGCCGCGATCCTCTTCCCAGAAATGCTCGTCGAGAAGCCGGTCGACCTCTTCGAAGAGCGCCGGGCCTTTCGGATGGGCGGCGGCGCTGGCGCTGGAAGCGGCCAGAAGCACGAAGGCATGGCCATAGGCCTGCTTGGTGTCCTCCACCGGCCCATCTTCCGCCACGCTCCAGAAGAAGCCACCATGCTCCTCGTCGCGGTGGCGGTTCAGAAAGGCGAGGCCGTGATCCACGAAGCGCTCGCCCGAGGATCGCCCGAGAAGCTTGGCGATGGAAAAGCAGTGGATGTTGCGGGTGACGTCGTGGAGCGCGCGCGGCCAGCCCGCCGTTCCCGTCAGCGCCCTTCCCTGCCCGTCCAGCGGAAAGAAGCCGCCGGCCGGGTCGAGGGCGTTCTCCTCGAACAAGGCGAACAACTGGTCGGCCGCCCGCTCCAGCCGTTGCCGGTGCGCCGCCGACTTGCGGAACGGCACGTTCCCCTTCGCCTCGTCCATCGCCTTGGGCCTTTCGCCTTGAATCCTCTTTCGCCCGCTTGCAATTCGGCCCCGGCGATCCGATGTCCAGTGAAATGAGCGAAGACACCCCGGACCGCACCACTATTTCTCCCCTTTCGACGCCCCCGCGCGTCCTGTCGCCGGCCGCGGCCCGCGCGCTGGCGGAAGCAGAAGCCCGCCGCCTCGTCGCCGAGGAAGAGCGTGAGCGGCCCCGCGAGATCAACGGGCGCCAGGGGCCGGAGCCGACGCGTTTTGGCGATTGGGAAAAGAACGGCATCATTTCCGACTTCTAGAGGGTGTTACGGACCTTGGACATGTGTTGTGCTGTGCGGGCTTGGCTGCCGGGTAGGAGCCTGAGGCAGCCGGTAGCGGGGCTACCGGCAAGGATGGCGACGCACTCCGGCAGCCAAGCCCGCACAGCCCGAAGGGTCGGGTGAGCGAGGTCATCCGGGGCGTCGGCCAGTCGAACCAAGACGGAAAGTCTTGGATCGACTTCCCTCCTACCGGACTGAACCTCGCTGACCCGACACAACACTTGCCCAAGATACGTAACACCCTCTAGGCCGACGGAACCAACCGGCCCTTCCATCCGCTTTCTTGTCCAGAACGCGGATCGCGATTTGACGCCGGCACGCGCGAGGAATATGTTCCTATAATTCGGCTGTTTCGGGTTCATCCCATATGAGCGGCATTCCATTCTCCACCCTCTGCTTCGCGCTGGCGCTCGTTGCCGTCTCGCCCGTCGCCCATGCGGCGGAGGGCGCCAATGACGAGCGCACCGTTTCCGGCCCGGTGGCCGCGCGCGTCCTGAAGGTTCGCGACGGCGACACGGTGGAGGTGGAAGCTTTCATCTGGCCGCAGCAGGTCGTGCGCACCGCCGTGCGCCTTCGCGGCATCGACGCACCGGAACTGAAAGGGCGCTGCGAGGCCGAGCGCGAGGCGGCGGTCGTGGCGCGCGACCGCCTGACCGCGCTTCTCGGTCAGAACCGCCTGGAACTCACCGACATTTCCGGCGACAAATATTTCGGCCGGGTTCTCGCCGAAGTCGCCGTGCCCGGCACGCCCGACGTGTCCCGCCAACTCGTCGAGGAAGGGCTCGTCGCGCCTTATCGCGGCGACAAGCGGCGCGACTGGTGCGTTGATGGCGCGGCGACGGCCCTCCAAACCCCGCGCGGCGGAAATTCCGGCTGAGGCTTTCTACTGACCGGGGGCCGGAACGCTCGGCACGTAGTTGTCGAAGGTGCTTTGCGTTTGCGCCGGGGCCGGCGTGCCGGGCGGCGGCGAAGACGGCATCGCATCCGGACCGGTCGGCTGGGCGGGCGGGGGCGGCGCGGGAGGCGGATTGTCCGGGTCGATCGTGTCGAAGCGCATTTCCACCTGACGCCATTCGGCATAGCGCTCGGCCGGCAACTTGTAGGGCTGGCAGCGATTGATCGCGTCCGCCGCGCTGGTGGCGAACTTCGCGCCGATCGGCCCCGCCGGCTTGTCGATGATCATGGGCGAGCCGTCGAGCGCCCCGTCCGGCGTCAGCTTCACCCGGATGCGGGCAAAGCCTCCTTGCGCGGGCGTGCCATAGACCTTCGGAATGGCCGTCCAGCAGGTTTTCACCTTATCCATCACCCGGTCGATATCGAGCGGCGGCAGGTTGGAAGGGGTCGGGGCCGGGCTCCCAGGCGCGGGCGGCGACAAAGCCGGTGCGGCCTGCGCGGTCGGGTCGAGCTGCCGCGGCTGCTGGGTGGAGGGCTGGCCTGCTGCCGGATCGAGCGGCTCCACCGCGACATCCGACGGGGTGGAGGGTGTGCCGTCGACATTCGGATAGGCGTTGGGCGACACCGGATCGGGCCGGGGCGAGCTTTCTTCCCGTCCCCCGTTCAAGGGCACGTAGTCGGGAACCTGCGCCTTTGCCGTGCCCCAGCACAGAACGGAAGCGACCGTCACCGCCGCGAGGATACCGGATCGCATGAAAGCGGGCTCCGTTTGAAGGAATGAATCGAGAAGTGAAACAACCGAACGGCGTTTCGCGATCCCTTGGAAACAGTGTCGGAGCGTGTTCCGTCAAGATCGAAGACGCGGACACGCTGGTCGAACTCCTGTCATCTGATAGAAAAGCGCCGAGCGGAGGGGACGGATGCCCATGGATACCAAGGCGAGCGAGCGGCTGACATCCTTCCGCAGGCTTCTCGATCACGCGCGCGACCGGCTTCGGCTCGATCTCGGCTTCCGCCTTTGGGATGGCAGCCTCGTTCCCTCCGACTGGCCGCAGGACGCCCCGGCCATCGCGATCGCCGACGAGAACGTGGTCGCCGCCCTTCTTCGCGCCCCCAAGGCCGAAACGCTCGCCAACCTCTGGGTGGCCGAGCGCATCGACATCCTGAACGGCTCGATCTTCGATCTCGTCGCCCGGCGCCCGAGCGTCCGCACCAATGAGATCCGCCGCACGCTCGACCGCCGTTTGGCGCTCACTACCGGCCTCAAGTTCCTGTTCCTGCCGCGCGGTGGCCCTTGGCCGCTGGAGGAGATCGCCACCGAAAAGGAAGGCGGCGACAAGCGGCGCAACAAGGAGAACGTTTCCTACCATTACGACGTGTCGAACGAGTTCTACGCGCTCTTTCTGGATTCCCGCATGGTCTATACCTGCGGCTACGCCACGCGCTGGGATGCCGGCCTCGACGAGATGCAGGAGGCCAAGCTCGACCATATCTGCCGCAAGCTCCGCCTGAAACCGGGCGACAGACTTCTCGACATCGGCTGCGGCTGGGGGGCGCTTTGCATCCATGCCGCGCAACACTACGGCGTCCACGCCCATGGCGTCAGCCTGTCGGAGGAACAGGTGGCCTATGCCAGGCAAAAGGTGTGCGCGCTCGGGCTGGAATCCCTCGTCACGATCGAGATCGGCGATTACCGGCACGTCACGGGCAAATACGACAAGGTCTCGTCCGTCGGCATGCAGGAGCATCTCGGCTTCGACCAGTACGACGCCTATTACGAGACCGTCCGGCGCGTCCTCAAGAAAGGCGGCCTCTACTTCCATCAGGCGATCACGCGCCCCGCCAAGCGGCGCACCAAGCTCCTGAAGCGCCAGAACCCGGAATTTCGGCTCCTCACCAAGTACATCTTTCCCGGCGGCGAGCTCGACAATATCGGCTCCACGGTGCAGTCGCTCGAAAAGCACGGCTTCGAGGTCCACGACGTGGAGGACCTTCGCGAGCACTACGCGCGCACCTGCCGCCATTGGCACGACCGGCTTCTCGCCCGCTACCCCGAGGCGGTGGCGCTGGTCGGCGCGCCGAAGACGCGCCTTTGGCTCGCTTATCTCGCCGCCTGCTCCATCGCCTTCGAGCGCAACACCGTCTGCCTCTACCAGACCGTCGCCTCCCGCCGCCGCCGCGGTTCTTCCGGCCTGCCGCCGACACGGGAGGATCTGTATTCGACGACGTGAAAAACCGCCCCGGCGTGAACCGGGGCGGTTTTTTCAGGGGCTTCGATGCGGAGCGAGGGCGCTTAAAGGTGGAAGTCGCCGGCCACGTAGTTCAGGCCCTTGGCGACGAAGTCCGTGCCGGAAACGCCGACCGAGGACCCGTCCTGCATCACGTCTTCCAGAATGCCGGCCAGCTTGTCGGCGGCGATGTATTGGCCGAAGGCCGTCGAGCGCTCGTCGTTGGACAGGAACTGGCCGTTGTCCCAGAAGAACCACTTCAGCGTCACCGAGGATTCGTTGGCCTGGCCCTTGGCGAAGAACAGCGTCAGGTCGCCGCCATCGGCCGAGCGGGCGCCGGAAACGAAACCGTTCTGCGTGATGGAGGCGAGATCGGCCTTGTTGTCCCAGAAGCCGGCCTTGCTGTTGAAGGCCAGAAGCTGGTCGCCTTCGGCGATGCGGAAGCCGTTGATCGTGTCGTTGCCGAAGCCGGCGGCCTTGCCGTCGCGATCCTCCAGGAAGAGGGCGAACTTGTCGGCGCCGTTGCCGGTCCAGAACTGGTCGTTGCCGTCGGAAACCGCGCCGGACACGCCGCCGAGCTGGATCTTGTTGTTGCCGCCATTGGCGTAGACCACGTCGTCGCCGGCACCCGCCACGATCGTGTCGTTGCCGTTGCCGGTGGTGATGCGGTCGTTGCCCGCGCCGCCGTTCACGCGGTTGTTGCCGCCATTGACGTCGATCTGGTCGTTGCCGTCGCCGCCGAACACGACATCGTTGCCGTCATTGGCGGTGATGCGGTCGTTGCCGGCGCCGCCGAACAGGATGTTGTTGCCGCCGTTGCCGCTGATCTGGTCGTCGTCGGCCCCGCCGTCGAGAAGATCGTTGCCGTTGCCGCCCGTCAGGTTGTCGCGGCCCTCGCCGCCGAAGACGCGGTTGTTGCCTTCGCCGGCATGGAGGTTGTCGTCACCCTTGTTGCCGATCAGCGTATCGCAGCCGTCGCCGCCGGACATGTTGTCCGCACCGTTCGTGCCGAGAAGGTAGTCCTTGCCGCTGCCGCCCCAGTAGCCGCCCCACTGGGCCTGCGTCTGGACGTTGTCGAAGCCGGCATAGGCGGCGTCGAACGAGCCGGCGACCGCATTGACGCCGTCCGACACGGAAAAATGGAAGCTGTCGGAGAAGGTGCCGTTCGCGGCGGGCTGCACGGCGCCGCCGTAGAGCGTCACGCGGCCGGCATCGATATCGCTCTGCGTGAAATGCGTGCCGACGCCGGCGATCTCGCCGTTGACGAGCAGCGTGCCGACCGAAGCGGCGGTGACGGTATAGGTGAGCGCGGCACCCTCGGCGTCGGTGGCGTGGAGATCGTCCGCGCCGAGCCTGGCATGGGTGTCGCAGGCGCCGAGCACCGGCGACAGCGTGTGCTGGTCGATGACAGGCGCTTGGTTCACCGGCACCGGCGGCTTGCCGATGTCGATCAGATTGCCGGCAAGGCCCTGCTTGAAGTTGAGCTGGTTGTCGTTCACGTCCTTGTCGAGGAAGCCGAACGTCACGGCATGCTTGCTCGTGAGGCTGTCGTAAAAGCTCTTCAGCACCGATGCGTCGGTTGACGAAAACCAGCCGGTGGCGAGCCTATCGTCGGGGAAACCGTTCTGGATCGAGGAACCGGTCTTGCCGTCGTTGGTCGTGACCTGGGTCGAGACGTTGCTGCAGTCGCCGAAATTGATGCCGTTCAGCAAGAGCCCGTTGTCGTGGAAATCGAAATCGCCGGCGGCGGAGTCGCCGTCATAGAGGGTGACGCGCACGGCCGCTTCCTTCAGTCCGCCGCCGAGGGCAGCGATCGTGGCGGCATCGAAGCCGGACTGGGTGCCGATGGTGACGGGCGTAGTGGTCGGGTAGCCCTCGTAAAGACTCGACGCGGAAATCTGGCTCACGATTCTGACGCCGTTGAGGCCGACGAGATCGAGAACGAGTCCACCGATTTCGGTGACGCCGGTCGGAAGAGCGCCCTTCGAGGTCGGCGAAGTGGTCGTGAAAGTCGTCATAATCAATTCCCCCAAAAACTCTACGCAGGAAAAAAGGACGCCACGGCACCGTCGGAGGCAGATGAAAGGCCGTTCCTCGGTGCCGACTGGTTAACAATTCCTTCCGGCTACGGAGAGATACATCGCTGAAACCGATCCTTCCGTAAAGATAGTTCAGGCGCTCACTCGAATAATAGATTGGTAACTATTAATCCGGAACAGTCTATTATAATTCTACTTGGATTTTACCGATCGAACCTTCGCGGATGATTTTCATCGCATCGGTCCGGTTCACGATCGGGATCGCGGCGGATGATCGGCCGCGCGGCGGGGAGAAGACCGTCAGGCGGCGCCGTCCTGCCGCTGGCCGCCATCTTCTCCATCCAACAAAAGCGGAAAGCTCTTCGCCGCATCCCAGGAGATGCACGCCAAGCATCACCAAGAATACAAAAGGCCGCTTCCCCATTGGAGAAGCGGCCCCGTGATTGTCTGAAGTGCCGGGATCAGACGAACCGTTCCCGGATCGACATATCTATTACGCGTAGGAAGGAGACTGCTCCATCGACGCACCGAGATACAAAGATCCAACCGGCACCAGGAAATCACTCGACATTGGATCACCTCCTTCCATTACGTTGAACACGAGAAGAGTATGGGATGAGAAAAGCGGCAGGACAAGGGCATTGTCGAAAAAATCGCCAGCCCTGCCGCTTTGTCGCATTTCATCGTTTATGCAGCCGCTTCCTTGCGCCGGTTCTGGCGGTTGGACACGAGATCGTCCACCACGGTCGGGTCGGCGAGGGTCGAGGTGTCGCCGAGCGCGCTCGGCTCGTCTTCGGCGATTTTCCTGAGGATGCGCCGCATGATCTTGCCCGAACGCGTCTTCGGCAGGCCAGGCGCGAACTGGATCTTGTCGGGCGCGGCGAAGGGCCCGATTTCCGAGCGCACATGGGCCACGAGTTCGCGGCGCAGATCCTCCGAGCCTTGCGTGCCGCCCATCAGCGTCACGTAGCAATAGATGCCCTGCCCCTTCACGTCGTGCGGATAGCCGACCACGGCAGCTTCCGACACGGCCTTGTGGGACACGAGAGCCGACTCCACCTCCGCCGTGCCCATGCGATGGCCGGAAACGTTCAAGACATCGTCGACACGGCCGGTGATCCACCAATAGCCGTCCTCGTCGCGCCGCGCCCCGTCGCCGGTGAAGTATTTCCCCTTGTAGGTCGAGAAATAGGTCTGCTCGAAGCGCTCGTGATCGCCGTAGACGGTGCGCATCTGGCCGGGCCAGGAGTCGGCGATGCAGAGATTGCCTTCCGCGACGCCTTCCAGCACCTTGCCCTCCCCGTCCACGAGTTCGGGCTTCACGCCGAAGAAGGGTCGCGTCGCGGAGCCGGGTTTGAGCGCGGTCGCGCCGGGAAGCGGCGTGATCAGGATGCCGCCGGTCTCGGTCTGCCACCACGTGTCGGAGATCGGGCAACGCTCGTCGCCGACCACGCGATAATACCAGAGCCAGGCTTCCGGGTTGATCGGCTCGCCGACCGTGCCGAGAACGCGCAGGGATTTGCGCGAGGAGCGCTTCACGAAATCGTCGCCCATCCCCATCAGGGCGCGGATGGCGGTCGGCGCGGTGTAGAAGATGCTCACCTCGTGCTTGTCGATCACCTGCCAGAAGCGCCCGGCATCGGGATAGCTCGGCACGCCCTCGAACATCAGCGTGGTCGCGCCGTTGGCGAGCGGCCCGTAGACGATGTAGCTGTGGCCCGTGACCCAGCCGACATCGGCCGTGCACCAATAGGTCTCGCCGGGGCGGTAGTCGAAGACGTGTTGGTGCGTCAGGGAAGCGTAGACGAGATAACCGCCGGTGGTGTGGAGGACGCCCTTCGGCTTGCCGGTGGAGCCCGACGTGTAGAGGATGAAGAGAGGGTCTTCCGCACCCATCGGCTCGGGCTCGCACGTGGCCGCGACGGTGCCTCGCGCTTCGTGCCACCAGACGTCGCGCCCGGCCTCGACGGGCACATCGGCGCCGGTGCGCTTCACGAGAAGGACCTTATCGACCTGCTGCCCCGCCTTGGCGGCGCCGGCGATGGCCTTGTCGACATTGGCTTTCAGCGGCACCTTCTTGCCGCCGCGCACGCCCTCGTCGGCGGTGATCACGAAGGTGGAGGCCGCGTCCACGATGCGGCCGCAGATGGAATCCGGCGAGAAGCCGCCGAAGACCACCGAATGCACTGCGCCGATCCGCGCGCAGGCGAGCATCGCGAAGGCCGCTTCCGGGATCATCGGCAGGTAGATCGTGACACGGTCGCCCTTCTTCACGCCCTGATCCTTCAGGACGTTCGCCATGCGGCAGACCTCTTCGAGGGCCTCTGCGTACGAGATGCGGCGGGCCGGCTCGGCGGGGTCGTCCGGCTCGAAGACGATCGCGGTCACATCGCCTTTGCCGCTCGCGACATGGCGGTCGAGGCAATTGGCGCTGGCGTTGAGGACGCCGTCCTCGAACCATTTGATCGAGATGTTGCCGGGCTCGAAGGAGGTGTTCTTGACCGTTGCGAAGGGCTCGATCCAGTCCACGCGCTTCGCTTGGTTCCGCCAGAAGCCTTCGGGATCACTGACACTCTCGGCATAAAGCTCGCGATAGCGCGCGTCGGTCAGCGAAGCGCCCTGCGCCCACTCGTCCTTGACGGCGATGGTTTGCGCCATGGCCCGATCCTCCTCATGGTCCGAACCGGCCTCCCGAGCCGGCTCGTCCTTTCTTCCTTAGAACCGCTCGGAACGGCGGTCCAGATCGCACGGGTGAACCCGTCTCAATCATCACCGCTCTCCTCCGGGCCGCCGAGGACGTCCTCGACGTAGAGTTCGCGCACCAGCGTCACAATCACCGCCACCATGGGCACCGCCAGGACGAAGCCGAGAAGGCCGAAAAGAAGGCCGAACACGACCTGGACGCCGAGCGTCAGGGCCGGCGGCAGGGCCGAGGTGAAGCGCTGGGCGACCGGCTGGGCGACGTTGGATTCAACGCCCTGGATCAGGACATAGACGCCGAGCGCCCAGAGCGCCATTTCGGTGCCCTGTCCGAGGCCCGCCAGCACGATCACGACGCCGGCGACGAACGGGCCGACGGTCGGCACGAAGGCCAGGAGACCCGCCTGGAGCGCCAGGAGAAAGGCGTTCTGCATGCCGATGGCCCAAAGCCCGATCCAGGAGATGGTGAAGATCAGCGCCATCGAGATGGCGTCGCCCGCCACCCACATGATCAGGGAATGCGCGCTCTTCTTCAAAACGTCGGAAACGCGGGCACGCTTGGCCTTGGGCAGAAGCGACACGAGGCCGTCGCGGTAGAGACCCGGCTGCCAGGAGATGAAGATCGCCAGAAACAGGACGACGAAAAGGTTGCCGACGCCGCCGAGCGCGCCGAACACCGCCTTCTGCGCCGATGAGAAAATGCCGGACGCGTTCTGCATGTCCTGGCCGATATCGCCGACCGGCAGGCCGAAATCGGAAAGCTTTCCCGCCAGCGTCTGCGCCTGATCCTTCACGGCGGCCAGAAGCGTGTTGAAGTCTTGGGCCAGCGCCACGCCGCCCCAGGCGAGCGGCGCGGCGAGGGCGGCCAGAAACAGAAGATAGACCAGCATCATCGCCACCCCGCGCGGCAGGCCGATGCGCTGGAGGAGCCGGCCGATCCCGCAGAAGATCGCCGCGACGAGGAGGCTGGCGAAGATCAGAAGAAAGGCGGAAGCGGCGGCATAGAGGGTGAGCGCGGCCAGCACCATCGCCAGAACGATGGCGGTGACGACCACCGTGTCGCCGGCCAGCCGCTTGCGCCGCGGATCGTCGACGGACGCGGCGTCGCCCTTGAAGAGCCCGCCCAGCGAAAAGGATGTGGAGTCGGAAGTCATGTCGGATGCCGGTTCCCCGCCGAACCCGATGCCGGCGCTGAAACGAGGAATCTAAGGCGGCGACGCATCCGTCCCACCACTGCCGCGCAGGAGTTTTGCGAGGAACGTGCCCGCGCGACGACAGACGAGCGCCCTCCCTGCCGATAAAGTCGCTTCATGGAAACACTTCTCGCCCCCGTTCTTTCCGCCGTGCTTGCGGCCATCTCCTTCGGCGGCCTGTTCGGCGTCGGCTTCCTGATGGCGCTGGAGTCGGCCTGCATTCCCATTCCGTCCGAGCTGATCATGCCCTTTGCGGGCTATCTCGTTTCGACGGGCCGCTTCGAGCTATGGCCGGTGGCGCTTGCCGGCGCGCTCGGCTGCAATCTCGGCAGCCAAGTCGCTTATACGATCGGCGCGAAGGGCGGGCGGCCGCTCGCCGAGCGCTGGAGCCGCCATTCGGTCTTCGGGGAGCGGGAACTGCAACTCGCCGACCGGTTCTTCGCCCGCTACGGCGCTTGGGCGATGTTCATCGGCCGCTTGCTGCCGATCGTTCGCACCTTCATCGCGCTGCCGGCCGGCATCGCGCGGATGAACCTTTGGGTGTTCCACCTCTACACCTTCGCCGGGTCGCTGATCTGGTGCGCGGCGCTTGCCTATGTCGGCATGCGCCTCGACGAGAACTGGCACGACAGCGCGACCCTGAAGACGGTGATGCACGTCGCCGACATCGCCGTGGCGGTGGCGCTTCTTGGCGGCGCCATCTGGCTCGCCGTGGATTTCCGGCGCAAGCGGCGGGCGCGCGGCTCCTGACCGTTCAAGCGTAGTTCCGCGCGCCGAAGATCGCCGAGCCGACGCGCACGGAGGTCGCGCCGAAGCCCACCGCCGTCTCGTAATCGCCGCTCATGCCCATGGAGAGCTTCGCAACGCCGGCCTCGCGGGCGAGCTTTTCCAGAAGCGCGAAATGGGGTCCGGGCGCGTCCTCGGCCGGGGGAATGCACATCAGGCCCTCGACCGCGAGGCCGAACTCGGCGCGGCAGCGCGCCACGAAAGCCACCGCCTCGCGCGGGGAAATGCCGGCCTTCTGTTCTTCCTCGCCTGTGTTGACCTGAACATACAGGCGGGGAGCAAGGCTTTGGCGGGCGATCTCCTTGGCGATCTCGCGCGCGATCTTCTCGCGGTCCACCGTTTCGATCACATCGAAAAGCGCCACGGCTTCCGCCGTCTTGTTGGACTGGAGCGGGCCGATCAGGTGCAGCTCGACATCGGCAAAGCGTGTCCGCAAGGCAGGCCATTTCCCCTTCGCTTCCTGCACCTTGTTCTCGCCGAAAACGCGCTGGCCTTCTTCGAGGACAGGCAGGATCGCCGGAGCGTCGTAGGTCTTCGACACGGCGACAAGCTGCACCGAGCCGGCAGGACGCCCGTACTCGCGCTCGGCGCGGGCGATGGAATGGCGGACATAGGCGAGGCGATCGACGGCGCTCATGGGCGTCCTTGGAAACAGGTCACGAATGATCTATCTTGGTGGAGTGGACGGCGGTTTTCACCGCCGCCCGTTTCGCTAGAAGATGAATGTGACCCGGAGCGAGGCCTGCCAGCCGCTCCGGGTTTTCTTCATCTCAAGCGTGATGGTCAGTGGCAAAAACCACATCCTCATCATCTCCATTTCGAGAGCGAGGCCTTCGCCGAGGCCGGGGTGGCCCGTCCTCCCCGGTGGCATCGCTGGCCCGATGCGCCCTGCTTTCGTTCTCGAAACGGGACGGCTCATATCGCGGCGACGGCTTTCCGCACAACAACCGCTTTGAAATGGCGTGGGTTCGGCTTATCTTGGCGGAGTGGATGCCGACCGATCGCATCGGCCGACACCCGTTTCGCTAGAAGACGAGTCTGACCCGGAGCACGACTTGCCAGCCGCTCCGGGTCTTCTTCATCTCAAGCGTGATGCTGAGTGGTAGAAGCCACATCCTCATCATCTCCATTTCGAGAGCGAGGCCTTCGCCAAGGCCGGGGTGGCCCATCCGCCCCGGTGGCATCGCTGGCCCGATGCGCCCTGCTTTCGTTCTCGAAACGGGACGGCTCATATCGCGGCGACGGCGTCCCGCACAACTCGCCGCTTTGAAATCACGAGGGATCGGCTTATCTTGGCGGAGTGGACGGCGGCTTTCGCCGCCGCCCTTTTGCTAGAGCATGAATTGGACCCGGAGCGTCACTCGCCAGTGTCTCCGGGTCTTCTTCACCTCGAGCATGATGCTGAGTGGTAGAAGCCACATCCTCATCATCTCCGTTTCAAAGGCGAGGCCTTCGCCTTGGCCGGGGTGGCCCGTCCTCCCCGGTGGCATCGCTGGCCCGATGCACCCTGCTTTCGCCCTCGAAATCGCTGCCCGTGTCCTGTCACACGATGCTTGCCCTTGCCTTGGCGAGCTTTGGTGTGTTGAACGGCAGATTAGTCATTAGTGACAAATCTTCTGATCGAAGCGCCCCGCATGTCGAACGTCGAACGCTACAATCCACGCGAAAGCGAGCCTCGCTGGCAAAAGGCCTGGGACGAGAAGAAGCTTTTCGAAACGGCGAGCGATGGGTCGGGCGAAACCTACTACGTCCTGGAAATGTTCCCCTATCCGTCGGGACGCATCCATATGGGGCATGTGCGCAACTATACGCTCGGCGATGTCGTCGCCCGCTACAAGCGCGCCAAGGGCTTTGCCGTCCTCCATCCCATGGGCTGGGACGCCTTCGGCATGCCGGCCGAGAACGCGGCCATGCAGAACAAGGTCCATCCGCGCGAATGGACCTATGCCAACATCGCTTCCATGAAGAAGCAGTTGAAGTCCATGGGCCTGTCGCTCGACTGGTCGAGGGAGTTCGCCACCTGCGACCCGGAATACTACGCGCAGCAGCAGCACCTTTTCCTCGACATGCTGGACAAGGGCCTCGCTTATCGCCGCAGCGCCAAGGTCAACTGGGACCCGGTGGACATGACGGTCCTCGCCAACGAGCAGGTGATCGACGGGCGCGGCTGGCGCTCGGGCGCGCTCGTGGAACAGCGCGACCTGACGCAATGGTTCTTCCGCATCACGACTTACGCCGAAGACCTGCTGCAGGCCTTGGACGACCGCCTGCCCGGCTGGCCGGAAAAGGTGCGGCTGATGCAGCGCAACTGGATCGGCCGCTCCGAAGGCCTTTCCCTGCGCTGGGCGCTGGAGAAGAACGAAACGTTCGCCAAGGCCAAGATCGCTATGGCCGAGCCATCCGATACGCTTACCGTCTTCACCACGCGCCCCGACACGCTGTTCGGCGCCTCCTTCCTGGCGCTCGCGGCCGACCATCCGCTGGCCAAGGCTGCGGCCGGGAACAACCCGGAGCTGGCGAACTTCATCGCCGAGCTGCGCCATGGCGGCACCTCGGCGGCTGAGATCGAGACCGCCGAAAAGCGGGGCTTCGACACCGGCATCCGCGCCGTCCATCCGCTCGACCCGTCCTGGACGCTGCCGGTTTACGTCGCGAACTTCGTGTTGATGGAATACGGCACGGGCGCGATCTTCGGCTGCCCGGCGCACGACCAGCGCGACCTCGACTTCGCGCGGGCCTACGACCTGCCGGTTCTGCCAGTAGTTTTGCCGCTCGACACGAGCCCGTCCGACTTCACGGTGGACGATGTCGCCTATGATGGCGACGGCTCGATGATCAATTCGCGTTTTCTCGACGGCTTGTCGCCGCAAGCCGCCTTCGCGGAAGTGGCCAAGCGCCTGGAAAACACCGATCTCGGCGGAAGCCCGCAAGCCGAGCGGAAGGTGAATTTCCGGCTGCGCGATTGGGGCCTGTCGCGCCAGCGCTATTGGGGCTGCCCGATCCCGGTGCTCCATTGCGAGACTTGCGGCATCGTGCCGGAAGCGCGCGAAAACCTGCCCGTCCGGCTTCCGGACGACATCGACTTCGACAAGCCCGGCAATCCGCTCGACCGCCATCCCACCTGGAGACATGCGACCTGCCCCCGATGCGGCGGTGCGGCCCGGCGCGAAACCGACACGATGGACACGTTCGTGGACTCGTCCTGGTACTTCGCGCGCTTCACGAGCCCGCACGCGCCCACGCCGACCGTGCCGGCTGTCGCCGATGCCTGGCTACCGGTGGACCAGTATATCGGCGGCATCGAGCACGCGATCCTGCACCTCCTTTATTCGCGCTTCTTCGTGCGCGCGATGCGCGACACCGGACACTTGAGCCTCGACGAGCCCTTCAAGGGCCTCTTCACGCAAGGCATGGTGGTTCACGAGACCTACCGGCAGGACGGCAAGTGGATCGAGCCTTCCGAGGTGAAGATCCTCGGCGAAGGCGCGGGCCGCCATGCCGTGCGTCTGTCCGACAACTCGGCGGTCGAGATCGGTCCGATCGAGAAGATGTCGAAGTCCAAGAAGAACGTCGTGGACCCGGACGACATCATCGCCTCCTACGGAGCCGACACGGCGCGCTGGTTCGTTCTGTCCGACTCGCCGCCCGAACGCGACGTGATCTGGACGGAAGCAGGGGCGGAAGGCGCGCACCGCTTCGTGCAGCGTGTCTGGCGCCTCGTGGCGGAAGCCGCGCCGAAGCTCAAGGATGCCGGCGCGACTGCGGCGAGCGACGATGCTGCGGCCAACGCCATTCGCCGCCTCGCCCACAAGACGGTCGCCGGCGTGTCCGACGATATCGAGCGCCTCGCCTTCAACAAGGCCGTCGCGCGGCTCTACGAATTCGTCAACGCCTTGTCCTCGGCCTTCTCGGATGCCGCCTTCCCCGCGTCGCCGGCAATGGCCGCGGCGTCGCGCGAGGCTCTGTCCTTCCTCGTACGCCTCCTTGCGCCGATGATGCCGCATCTGGCGGAAAGCGCTTGGGGGCAGCTCGGAGAAACGGGACTCGTTGCCGAGGCGCGCTGGCCGGAAGCCGACCCGCAGCTTCTGGTGGACGACGAGATCACGCTTCCCGTCCAGATCAACGGCAAGAAGCGCGGCGACTTGACGGTGTCGGCCAAGGCCGGCAAACCTGAGATCGAGGCGGCCGTGATGGCGCTCGATGTCGTGGTGGCGGCCCTGGACGGCCAGACACCCAAGCGTATCGTGGTGGTTCCGGGAAGGATCGTGAATGTCGTTCTCTGACCGCCGGCCGCGTCTGCGCCCCCTCGCGCTCGGCCTTTTGGCTCTCGCCTTGCCGCTGGTTTCCGCCTGCAACGTCAGGCCGCTCTACGGGCAGGGCGAAGGCCTCAGCCTCGGCGGCGCGCCCGCGCCCGCCATCGCCGACCTGAAGGGCCGGATCGACGTCGCGCCGGTGTCCGACCGCACCACGCAGATCGTCCGCAACACGCTTCTCTTCGGCTTCAACGGCGGCGACACGCCGTCCGCGCCGCTTTACCGCATCGTCGTGACGGCGGCGGGCACGGAATCGGTCGTGTCGATCCAGCAGGGCACCGGCATTCCGGCGGCCAGCATCTACCGTCTCGTCGCCAACTACTCGGTGACGCGCACCACGGACGGCAAGGTGATCACGACAGGCTCGCGCTTCGCCAACGCGCCCTTCGACCGCAACCGCCAGCTTTTCGCCGCCACGCGCGCCTTCCGCGACGCGCAGGAGCGGGCCGGCAAGGACGTCGCCGACCAGATCCGCCTCGTGGCCCTGTCGGCGATCCGCAAGGACCTGCCGAACCTTCTGGCTTCCGCGCCCGCCGGCAAGTCTTAAGCACCCGTGGCGCAGCGCAAGGCGGGCGAGGTCGAGGCCTTTCTGTCGCGGCCCGACACGAGCTTTCCGATCGTGCTCCTTTACGGGCCGGATGCCGGCCTCGTGTCGGAGCGCGCGGCGCGCGTCGCGAGCCTGTCCGGCGCCGACCTGTCCGACCCCTTCGCCACCGTCAGCCTGTCGGCCGACGAAGTGGAAAAGGATGCGGGCCGCCTTCATGACGAAGCGCGCACCGTGTCGATGTTCGGCGGCCGCCGCCTCGTGCGGGTGCGCGGCGCGGGCGGCGGCAGCTATCGCGCCTTATCGGCGGCGGTGGCGGAACTCGGCAACCAGCCGCCGCCGGACGTGACGGTGGTTCTGGAAGCCGGCGACCTGAAGCCCTCCTCTTCCCTCAGGGCGGCGGTCGAGAAGGCCCGCGCTGCCATCGCCCTTCCCTGCTACCCGGACGAGGGCCGCGCGCTTGACGCGATGATCGACGCGGAAATGAAGGACGCTTCCTTGAGGATTGGCCGCGACGCGCGCGAGGTCCTGAAAGAGCGCCTCGGGGCCAACCGCCTCGCCTCGCGTGGCGAGGTCAGGAAGCTCGTGCTCTACTGCATGGGGCAGGAGGAGGTGAGCGTCGCCGATGTCGAGGCCGTTGTCGGCGACGTGTCGGCCGAAACGCTGGACGAAGCGGTGGATGCGGCGGCATCGGGCGAGGTGAAGCGCCTGCCCGAACTCGTGGAACGCCTCCTGTCGTCCGGCACCCAGCCCTTCGCCCTTCAAGGCGCGGTGCTGCGCCATTTCCACGCGCTTCTCCTGATGCGCGAGCGCGTCGAGCGCCACGGCGAAAGCGTGACGCGCGCGGTAGAAGCGCGCCGCCCGAACTTTCGCCGCAAAGCCGCGATGGAGGCCGCGCTCGGCGCCTGGACGCTGGCCAGCCTGCCGGAAGCGCTGATCCGCATCGAAGCCGCGATCCTCACGGGGCGCAAGGAAGGCGCGCTGGCACAAGCCGTCACCGCCAAGCTCCTGACCGATCTGGCCGTGGAAGCAGCGCGCGCTCGGCTGCGTGGCGGCAAGCGCTGAAGGCGGGCGGGTTGGAGTGCCCGCCTCCGAAGGGCAGTTTCGCGGCCCCGGCGTCCTGTCACGAAACTGCGATATGATCCGCCGGATGCCTTCTCGTCGCGAGCGATCGTCCTGACCACGCCGTCCCCAGACCAAAGCCTGCCGGCCCGCTCCACCTCGGGAGCTGGCGACGTGTTCCGCGCCTTTTTGAAGCTCGGCTTCACCTCCTTCGGCGGTCCGATCGCTCATCTCGGTTATTTCCGCGACGAGCTGGTGATCCGCCGCCGCTGGGTGGACGAGGCGACCTATGGCGATCTCGTCGCTCTCTGCCAGTTCCTGCCGGGCCCCGCGTCCAGCCAGGTCGGCTTCGCGCTCGGTCTCATTCGGGGCGGGCCGCTCGGCGCTCTTGCGGCCTGGTGCGCCTTTACGCTTCCTTCCGCTCTTCTTCTGGTCGCCTTTGCCTCAAGCGCTGCGGTTCTGGAGGGGCCGGTCGGCGCGGGGCTTCTTCATGGGCTGAAACTCGTGGCCGTCGCGGTGGTGGCGCAGGCGGTGTGGGGCATGGCGCGGACCCTCACCCCCGACAGGCCCCGTGCCGGAATCGCGTTCATCGCGGTTCTGATCGCCGTGTTCCTTCCCGGCCCCTTCGGCCAAGTGGCGAGCATCGCGCTGGGAGCCCTGGCGGGCCTTTGGCTTTGCCGGGGCACGGCGCTATCGGCAAACGCTCATCTCCCCGTTCCGGTGACGCGAACGGTCGGCCTCGCGGCCCTCCTCTTGTTCTTCGCGCTCCTGTTCGCTTTGCCGCTTCTCGCCGCTTCAGGCGCGGCGCTGTTCGAGGCTTTCTATCGCTCCGGCGCGTTGGTCTTCGGCGGCGGGCATGTCGTGCTGCCGCTCCTTCAGGCCTCCGTGGTGGAGCCCGGCTGGATCGATCCCGCGACGTTTCTCGCCGGATACGGCCTCGCCCAAGCCGTTCCAGGCCCCCTTTTCACCTTCGCCGCCTATCTCGGCGCGGCAATGCCAACGGCCCCGAACGGCCTCCTCGGCGGCATGATCGCGCTTGCGGCGATCTTCCTGCCCGGCCTTCTTCTCGTGACGGCGGCCCTGCCCTTCTGGGGGAGCTTGCGTGCCAGACCCACAGTGCAGGCCGCGATGCGCGGCGCGAACGCGGCCGTGGTCGGCATTCTGGGCGCGGCCCTCTACGATCCCGTTTGGACGAGCGCGATCCATCTTCCGAGAGACTTCGCCCTCGCCCTTGCCGGCTTCGTCCTCCTGACGGCCTTCAAATGCCCGCCCTGGATCATCGTCCTCGGCTCGGCGATCGTCGGGATGGTGCTGGGGATGCTCGGCGCTCGTTGAAAGCGCCCCAAGCCGATCAGCCTTCGATCAACGGCACATGAGGCGCGGCCTCGCGCGGCAGAAGGCTTTTCAAGCGCGGGTCCGGCAGAACCTCGACGTAAGTGGCGAAGGGCGAGAAGCCCATACGGCGATAAAAGGACAGCGCCGCCGGATGATCGAGATGGCAGGTATGGAGCCAGACCCGCTCCACCGGCCGGGCCCAGGCGAGATCCAACACCTTCGCCATGAGGGCGGGACCCAAACGCCGCCCGGTGGCGGACGCAACGAGGCCGAAATACACCACCTCGCAGTCGCTTGGGCTGGCGAAGTCGAGTTCCACGAGGCCGATCGGCGTTTGGCCGTCCACCAGCATCTGCGCTTGCGTGGCGGGATGGTCGAGATGGGCGCGCAAGGCGTCGTCGCCCATGAAGAGGCGCGACACCCAAAGCCAATCCGCGCCTACCGCGTCGTAGAGCGCGCGATAAAGGGAGAGATCGCCGCCTTTCAAAGGCTGGAGCCTAAGACCGGGCGGCAACTCGCCCTCTGGCCGCGCCTCACGATCCCGCGTTTCGAGGCAGGTGACGACGGTCGCCAGCATACCCGCCGGTACGGGCGAGTTGCCGGCGCGCAGCGGCGGATTGTGCATCTCCACGGGGAGATGATCCTCGAAGGCTGGCGTTTTCAAAGCTCCCTGATCCGGGGACCCGTCGAACGTCCCCCGAGGCTTTGCAGAAGGCGGCAAAGCTCGTCGAGCTTTTCCAGGGTGCCGTAGTCGATGCGAAGGCGTCCGCCCTCGCCCGGCAGGTCGATGGAAACCGGCATGCCCAGCGTGTCGGTGAGAAGCGTTTCAAGCGCTACGGTATCCGCATCGCGGTTCGACGCTTGCGTCGCCGGCGCAGAAGTCTCCCCCGCCTCGCCACCACGCTTGCGGCCCGCGCGAGGCTTGGCGCCCTCGCCCGACCCTTCCGCATCCTGGCGCGCCATGGCTTCGGCTTCGCGCACGGTGAGGCCCTTTTCCGCCACGCGCCGGGCGAAATCCTCCGGATCGGCGGCAGTGACGGCGGCTCTCGCATGGCCCGGCGACAACTCGCCGACCGTCACCATGTGCTTCACGCCCTCGGGAAGCTTCAGGAGACGCAGCGTGTTGGCGACATGGCTGCGGCTTTTGCCGAGCGCGTCGGCAAGATCGGCTTGCGTGTAGTCGTGCTCCTCGATCAGCATCCGGTAGGCTTCCGCTTCCTCGATGGCGTTGAGGTCGGAGCGCTGGACGTTCTCGATGATGGCGATTTCGAGCGCTTCGCGGTCGCCGATCTCGCGCACTACGATCGGCACCTCGGCGAGCGCGGCGAGCTTGGCCGCGCGCCAGCGCCGCTCGCCGGCGACGATCTCGAAGCGGCCTTCCGCACCCACCGGGCGCACCAAGATCGGCTGCACGATGCCATGGGCACGAATGGAAGCGGAGAGTTCCGACAGGTCGGTCTCATTGAAGACGCGGCGCGGATTGCGCGGGTTCGGCGACAGCGACCCATGGGGCACGCTGCGCTCGCCCGGTATGGCGGCGACGGGCGAGGGCACGCCCTGAAGCGGGTTGCTGGCCGCAAAGCCCGGACGCGGCAGAACGGGACGGTCGCCCCCGCCGATCAGCGAGGCGAGGCCGCGGCCGAGGCGCTGGCGCGATCTGTCTTCGTTCATGTCGGGCTTTCCTGGCGGCGGGGAACGGGGGCGGAAATGGTCGTCATGCCACCTCCAGCCGGCGCTCGCGCTGGATGATCTCGGAAGCGAGGCGGATATAGGCCTGACTGCCGGAACATTTCATGTCGTAGAGAATGGCGGGCTTGCCGAAGGACGGTGCTTCGGACACGCGCACATTGCGCGGGATCACGGTCTCGTAGACCTGATCGCCCATCACCTGGCGCACGTCGTTGACGACCTGCGCGGCGAGATTGTTGCGCCCGTCGAACATCGTCAGAACGATGCCGTGGAGATCGAGCGCGGGGTTCAACGTATCGCGCACCTGCTCCACCGTCTGCAGCAACTGGCTGAGGCCTTCCAGCGCGAAGAACTCGCATTGGAGGGGCACCAGAATGGAATCGGCCGCCGCCATGGCATTGATCGTCAGAAGGTTCAAGGAAGGCGGGCAGTCCACGAGAACGAAGTCGAAGAGCGCCCCGTCCACGGCGTGGAAATGCAGCGCATCGCGCAGGCGATAAGCGCGGCCCGTCGCGCCGGCGATCTCCATTTCGAGCCCGAGAAGATCGAGCGTCGAGGGGATCACCGACAGGTTCGGCACCGCCGTCGGCATGGCGGCTTCCGCAATGGAGGCGTTCTCGCGAAGCACGTCGTAGGACGAGGTTTCGCGATCCTGCTTGTCGATGCCGAGGCCCGTCGAGGCATTGCCCTGCGGGTCGAGATCGATGAGCAGCGTCGATCGTCCGACCGCCGACAGGGCGGTGGCCAGATTGATCGCCGTCGTGGTCTTGCCGACCCCGCCCTTCTGGTTGGCGATGGTGATGACCCGCATTCGTCTTGGCGCTGCCACGCCCATTTCCTGTTCCTTCCGGCGCCTGCCGAAAGCCATCGGGCCCGAAAGGCGAGCCGAGGCTTCAACTGGATCATGTGTCGCTAGGATCGGGGAGCGATATCGCGAAGTTCGAGCACCGCGGCACCGTCCTCGACCTGCGAGGCATGGGAGGTCACTGTGAACCGCCAATGCGCCGAGGCGTCAACGATTTCTTCACCATGGTTCCGGCCCTTGGCGAAAAAGCAGGGGACCTGTGGCGAAATCCTCCTTGAGACCATGCCGCAAAGAAGGTCGAGCGAAGCCAGCGCGCGGGCGCTGACCGCCTCCGCCTGAGCCATGACGTCGGCGCAGTCCTCGATCCGCTTCATATGCACGGTGACCGGCAGGCGGAGTTCCCGCGCCACGGTCCGCAGAAAGGCGCATTTCTTGGCGTTGCTCTCGATCAAGGAAACATCCGCGCCGTCCCGACCCGCGAGCAGGATCGCCGAAACGAGGCCCGGAAAGCCTCCCCCCGAGCCGATATCGACCCAGCGCCGGGCTTCGGGAAACAAGGGCTGGAACTGGAGCGAGTCGGCGATGTGGCGCGACCAGACATGCGGCAAGGTCGCCTCGGCGACGAGGTTGGTCTTGGCCTGCCATTGTTCCAGCAGCGCGACATAGCGGTCGAGCCGGTCCGCCGTTTCACGTGAAACATCGGCGCGTGCCAGAACCGCCCGCCGCTCTTCCACCATGCTCATGTCAGGCCGCATCGCGTGTGGCGCGGCGAAGCGCGAGCAGCACGAGGGCGAGCGCCGCCGGCGTCATGCCGTCGATGCGTTCGGCCTCGGCAAGAGTCTTCGGGCGGTGAAGCGCGAGCTTCTGCTTCAACTCGTTGGACAGGCCCGCCAAACCGGCGAAGTCGAGATCCACCCGGATCGCCACCGCCTCGTCGCGCTTCAACCGCGCCTGATCGGACCGCTGGCGGTCAAGATAAACGTCGTAGGACGCCTCGATCTCCACCCGCTCCGCGACCTTGGGCGGGATGGCGCCGAGTTCCGGCCAGATGGCCGTAAGGCGCGCGAGGTCGATATCGGGCTGCGACAGAAGCGTCCAGGCGGAGCGGGGGCGGCCGTCCTGGTTGAGTTGAAGCCCATAGCTGGAGGCCCGCGACGGCGACAGGCTCAAACCTTCGAGCTGTCGGCGCGCGTCATTCAAAGCCGCTTCGCTGGCACTGAACACGGCATGGCGTTCGCCGTCCACGAGGCCGAGACTGATCCCCAGCGGCGTCAGGCGGCGGTCGGCATTGTCAGCGCGAAGGCTGAGGCGGAACTCGGCGCGGCTCGTGAACATGCGATAGGGCTCGGACACGCCCCGCCGCGTCAGGTCGTCCAGCATCACGCCGATATAGGCCTCGCCGCGCGACAGCGTTTCGGGCTCCAGCCCGCCGGCCCGGCGCGCGGCGTTGAGCCCCGCCCAAAGGCCTTGCGCGGCGGCTTCCTCGTAGCCCGTCGTGCCGTTGATCTGGCCGGCGAGAAAAAGGCCCTTCTGCCGTCTCGTTTCCAACGTCGCGTGGAGCTCGCGCGGATCGACATGGTCGTATTCGATCGCATAGCCGGGTTTCAGGACCGACACCTTTTCGAGCCCCGGAATGGAGCGAAGAAACGCGTTCTGCACGTCTTCGGGCAGCGAGGTGGACAGGCCGTTCGGGTAAACCGTGTCGTCGTCGAGGCCCTCGGGTTCGAGGAAGATCTGGTGGCCGTCGCGCTCGCCGAACTTGACGATCTTGTCCTCGATCGATGGGCAATAACGCGGCCCGACGCCCTCGATCTGGCCGGAATAAAGCGCCGAACGGGACAAGTTGTCCTGAATGATGCGGTGCGTCTCGGACGTGGTGCGCGTGATGCCGCAGTCGATCTGGGGCGTGTCGATGCGCGTCGTCAGGAACGAGAAGGGAGTGGGCTCGTCGTCGGGGCTTTGCTTGTCGAGACCGGCCCAGTCGATCGTGCGGCCGTCGAGCCGGGCGGGGGTGCCTGTCTTCAAACGCCCAAGGGTGAGCCCCAGGCGGCGGAAGGTGCCGGACAGGCCGAGCGAGGGGTCCTCGCCCATCCGCCCCGCCGGAATGCGGCGGTCGCCGATATGGATGAGGCCGGACAGGAAGGTGCCGGTGGTGACCACCACCGTGTGCGCGGCGACGCGCCGCCCGTCCTTCAACGAAACGCCGGCAATGGCGCCTTCCCCGTCGCGGATGAGATCGAAGGCGTCGCCCTCCACCACAGTCAGGTTGGCGTGACCGGCGATCGCCGCCTGCATGGCGGTGCGGTAGAGCTTGCGGTCGGCCTGCGTCCGGGGTCCGCGAACGGCGGGACCCTTGCGCCGGTTGAGGAGGCGGAACTGGATGCCGGCCTTGTCGGCCACGCGCCCCATCAAACCGCCGAGCGCATCCACCTCGCGCACGAGATGACCCTTGCCGATCCCGCCGATCGCTGGGTTGCAGCTCATCTCGCCGACGGTGGCGAAGCGGTGCGTCAGAAGCGCGGTCGCAGCGCCGGTTCTGGCCGCCGCGCTCGCCGCCTCGCAACCGGCATGCCCGCCGCCGATCACGACGACGTCGAAGGATGCATCGAACTTGTCCATGAAGGGGATAAGCCGCGAAGCGAAGGGCGTGTCAATGGAAAGCGATGGTGCTGCACGCGCGAACGATTTGATCTATCCTGAAGGCGTATGGAGATTGGCCGATGAGCGCTCTGACGAGCAGACCCCAATGGACCGTCGAGGAATTCTTCGCTTGGCAGGAAACCCAGGAAGAACGCTACGAACTCGTTGACGGCTTTCCGCAACCGCATCGGATGATGACGGGAGCATTGAACGGACACGACGATGTCGTGGTCAATATCATCATCTCGCTGGGCACCAAACTGCGCGGCAGCGGTTGCCGCCCGTTTACCGCGGATGGCAGCATCCAAACTCTGCCCGACCGGATCAGACGCCCGGATGTCGGGGTGGACTGCGGACCCCGCGATCCGAATGATCGAAAAGCCGCAAAACCGGTCGTCGTCTTCGAAGTGTTTTCTCCATCGACCAGAACCATCGACCTTCTGACGAAACTCGACGAGTATCAGGGTGTGACAAGCCTTCGCCATCTCGTCTTCATGGAGCCGAACCGGGCGGAAGCGATCCATTGGCAGAAAGGAACCGATGGTGGATGGCGCAACGAGGTCTTGAAGGGATTGGACGCCGTTCTCGATCTGGACGGGATCGGCGTCTCGTTGGCTCTTTCGGAATGCTACGAAGGAGTCGTGCTGGAAACCTAACAGTGTTTCACGTGTGTCATTTCCCGATGCAAAACTCGGAAAACACGACGCCCAGCAAATCCTCGACGCCGGTTCGCCCCGTCAGGCGGCCGAGTTCGTCGCCGGCAAGGCGCAGGAACTCGCTGCCGATCTCGGCGGGCCTGTCGCCGGCTTGAAACTCGGTGAGGATCGCCAGCGCGGCGGCGACCGCCTCACGATGGCGGGTGCGGGCAGGGACGAGGCGGCCGGGGTCCGGGGCGGCGTCGCTCGCCAGCGCGGCGATGCGGTTCACCAGTTCCTCCATCCCCTGCCCCGTTCGGGCCGATAAAGCGAAGGCATCGGGGGAGGCGGGCGAGGCGTCGCTCTTGGTGCGAAGGCGCAAGATGGGCCGGGCATCTTCCGCCTCGATGAGTTCCGTCGGCAGCGGCGCATCGGGCGCTTCGAGCGCCAGAACGAGATCGGCCGAGTTCATCGCTTCGCGCGCCCGCGAAATGCCGATCCGCTCGACAGTGTCTTCCGTGTCGCGCAGTCCCGCCGTGTCGAACAAGCGCACCGGCACGCCGCGAAGGTCCAGCACCACCTCGATCACGTCGCGCGTCGTGCCGGGGATATCGGTGACGATGGCGGCGTCCCGATCGGCCAGCGCGTTCAACAGCGTCGACTTGCCGGCGTTCGGCGCGCCGACGATGGCGACGCGAAAGCCGTGCCGCAAGATCTCGCCGCCCCGTGCCCCGTCGAGATGCGCTGCCATCTCTGCGATGAGCTTGCCGACGAGGTCCGCGACGGGGCCGGCGACGTTCTCCGAAACATCGCCCTCGTCGGAAAAGTCGAAGCTCGCTTCCAGAAGCGCGCGGGCGCGAAGGAGACGGTTCGCCCAGCCCTCATAGAGCGCGCGAAGCGCACCGCCGGCTTGCGCCAAGGCCTGCCGCCGCTGGCTTTCCGTTTCCGCCGCCAAAAGATCGGCGAGGCCTTCGGCTTCGGTGAGATCGATCCGCCCGTTCAGAAAAGCGCGGCGGGTGAACTCGCCGGCTTCCGCCAGCCGGATGCCCGGCAGTGCCGTCAGAGCCTCAAGCGCGGCGGCGACCACCGCCCGACCGCCATGAAGGTGAAATTCGGCGAGGTCCTCGCCCGAAACGGAATGGGGACCGGCAAAGAACAGAACGAGCCCCCGGTCGATCTCCTCGCCTTTGCCATTCCGAATGGTGCGAAGGCTCGCGCGTCGAGGTTCGGGAACGCCGCCCGCCAGAGCTTCGAGCGCCAGCCTCGTCGCCGGCCCGCTGACGCGCAGGACCGCGATGCCCGCCGGTAAGGCGCCTGAGGAAAGCGCGGCGATCGTGTTGTTCGCGGCTGAAACCAAAAGCTTTCCCTTCCGGTTGAGATGAGGTTCCTCCTAGCCCATCGCGCACAAGGGGAACAACGCTTCGCGCGAAGGACAGTCCATGCTGGAACCCGCCGCCAACCTTCTGGGCAATGCCGTCAGCCCTTACTTGCGCCAGCACGAGCACAATCCCGTTCATTGGCGCGAATGGTCGGCCGAGGCGCTGGCAGAGGCCGCGCGGCTCGATCGTCCGGTGCTTCTGTCGGTCGGCTATGCCGCCTGTCATTGGTGCCATGTCATGGCGCATGAAAGCTTCGAGGATGCGGGAACGGCGGCGGTGATGAACCGCCTTTTCGTGCCGATCAAGGTGGATCGCGAGGAGCGGCCCGATCTCGACGGCATCTACATGACGGCGCTCCAAGCCATGGGCGAACATGGCGGCTGGCCGATGACCATGTTCCTGACGCCAAAGGGCGAGCCCTTCTTCGGCGGCACCTATTATCCACCGCGCCCCATGCACGGCCGCCCGAGCTTTCGCCAGTTGATGGAAGCGGTGGCGGAAGCCTGGAACAAGCGGCGCGGGGAGATCGACCGGAGCGCAGCCGAGACCACGGCCCGCCTTGCCGGCTTTCTGTCTGCCAGCGCGGGGAGCGCCGAGGTGCGGGTGGATATCGCGGACGCGGCAAACCGCATCGCGGGGATGCTCGACACGGAGCGCGGCGGCACGCGCGGCGCGCCGAAATTTCCGAATGCTCCGTTCATGGAGATCGTGGCGCGCGGAGCTTTTCCCCATGGCCCGACGCCGCTGCGCGAAGGTTTCCTGACGACGCTGCGCGCCCTCTGCCAAGGCGGCATCTACGATCATCTGGGCGGTGGTCTCGCGCGCTATTCGACCGACGAGCATTGGCTGGTGCCACATTTCGAGAAGATGCTCTACGACAACGCGCAGTTCCTGCGCCATCTCGCCTGGGGCTGGCGGGCGACGGGCGAAGAACTGTTTCGCCGCCGCGCGAAGGAAACCGTCTCCTGGCTGGCGCGCGAGATGCGCGTCGGGGTCGGCGCCTTCGCCGCTTCGCTCGATGCGGACAGCCTGGACGAGACGGGCCATTCCCACGAGGGCGCCTTCTATGTTTGGCGCGAGAACGAGATCACCGAGGCCCTTGGGCCACGCGCGGGCGACTTCGCGGAGGCCTATGGCGTGACGCCGGGAGGCAATTTCGAAGGCCGCACCATCCTGCACCGCCTCGGCGCGGCAGAACCCGACGCGGACCATTTCGCCGCCGAGCGCGAAACCCTGCGACGCCTTCGCGACAACCGCCTTCGCCCGGCGCGCGACGACAAGGTGCTCGCCGACTGGAACGGCCTCATGATCCGCGCGCTCACTGAGGCTGCGCAGGTCTTCGAGGATCGCGAAGCGCTGGAACTCGCAAAAAGCGCCTTCGCCGACGTTCTGTCCACGCTCACCGTGAATGGGCGTCTTCGCCATGCGGCGCGCGACGGGCGCGTGGCGGAAGGTTATGCCCTGTCGTTCGACCATGGCGCGCTGATCGGTGCCGCCGTGGCGCTCTTCGCAGCGACGCTCGACGGCACCTATCTCACCGAAGCGCGCCGCCTTGCGGACGAACTCGACCGCTGGCATGGCGATGGCGAGGGCGGCCATTACCTGACGGCGTCGGACGCCGGCGACGTGATCCTGCGCCCGCGCGGCGATGCGGACGATGCCATACCCGGCGGTACGTCGCTGGTTCTGGAAGGCTTGGCGCTGCTGACTGAAGCGACGGGCGATCCCGCGATCGGGGAGCGGCTGGAGCGCGCCCTGTCGCTTGCCTTCGGGCGGCTGGAAGGCCAGCCGGGCCTGTCGCCGGGCATTCTGGCGGCGGCGGACCGGGCAAGTCGCGCCGGCCAGCTCGTTCTGTTCGGCGATCCCGGCGACCCGGATTTCGCGGCGATGAGACAGGCGGCGATCCGCGCGCTCGACATCGACCGTCTCGATCTCGTGGCCACGGGTCCGAGCGCCCTCCCCGCCGATCACCCGGCGGCGTCCATGCGGCCGGAGCGCTTGCCCGCCGCCTATCTCTGCCGGGATTTCGCCTGCCGCCCGCCCGTTTTCACGGCGGCGGAACTGGAAAATCTGCTTCGATAGAAATAGAGCATCGTCCTTGAAACCGGACGCATCCTGCCGGAGGGCATTCGGTTCAAGATCGAGGGCGCGGGCAAGGTCGTAGCGGGCTACGGCCGCAGACCGAGGCCGACGAGATTGGACCGAATGGACCCGGCAGGAGCGTTTGGTTTCGAGGACGATGCTCTAGGGCCGGTCCGCTTTCGCGTCCGGCCCCGCATCGTCAGGTGTTCATGGAATCGAAGAAGTCGGCGTTGGTCTTCGTTTGCTTCAGCTTGTCGATCAGGAACTCGATCGCGTCCGTGGTGCCCATCGGCGACAGGATGCGGCGCAGCACGAAGATCTTCTGGAGGTCCGAGCGCTGCACGAGGAGGTCTTCCTTGCGCGTGCCGGACTTCAGGATGTCCATCGCCGGATAGATGCGCTTGTCGGCGACCTTGCGGTCGAGCACGATTTCCGAGTTGCCGGTGCCCTTGAACTCTTCGAAGATGACTTCGTCCATGCGGCTGCCCGTGTCGATCAGGGCGGTCGCGATGATGGTGAGCGAGCCGCCTTCCTCGATGTTGCGCGCCGCACCGAAGAAGCGCTTCGGGCGCTGGAGGGCGTTGGCGTCGACGCCGCCCGTCAGCACCTTGCCGGAGGACGGAACCACCGTGTTGTAGGCGCGCCCGAGGCGGGTGATGGAGTCGAGCAGGATCACCACATCGCGGCCGTGCTCAACGAGGCGCTTGGCCTTCTCGATCACCATTTCGGCGACCTGCACGTGGCGCACCGCCGGTTCGTCGAAGGTGGAGGACACGACCTCGCCCTTCACCGAGCGCTGCATGTCGGTGACTTCCTCGGGCCGCTCGTCGATGAGCAGCACGATGAGGTAGCATTCGGGATGGTTGGCGGTGATCGCGTGGGCGATGTTCTGGAGAAGAACCGTCTTACCCGTGCGCGGCGGGGCGACGATCAGACCACGCTGGCCCTTGCCGAGCGGGGCCACGAGATCGATGACGCGCGACGACAGGTCCTTCGAGCCCGGATTGTCGATCTCCATCTTGATCCGCTCGTTCGGATAAAGCGGCGTCAGATTGTCGAAATGGCTCTTGTGCTTGATCCGCTCGGGGTCGTCGAAATTGATCGTGTTGACCTTGAGAAGCGCGAAATAGCGCTCGCCGTCCTTCGGGGAGCGGATCTGGCCTTCCACCGTGTCGCCGGTCTTCAACTGGAAGCGGCGAAGCTGGGAGGGCGAGATGTAGATGTCGTCGGGACCGGGCAGGTAGTTCGCGTCGGGCGAGCGCAGGAAGCCGAAGCCGTCCTGCAGGATTTCCACGACGCCCTCGCCGATGATGTCGGTGCCGCCGGCGGCAAGATTCTTCAAAATGGCGAAAAGCAGTTCCTGCTTGCGCAGGACGGAGGCGTTCTCGACACCGTTCTCCTCGGCAAAGGCGATGAGCTCGGGCGCTTTCTTGTTCTTCAGGTCCTGAAGCTTCATTTCGGCCATGGATGGTCTCGGAAATGGTCCTCGGGCGTTCGGCGGCTGAAACAGCCTGCGGCGGGAACACGCGAGAAGGAAAAGGGCGGGATATGCCGGTTGCGTCGAAGCAAACGAGGCAGAAAGGCGGGGAAAGCACGCATCGCCGCGAAAGGGCTGCGGCGGGCGTGGGCATCCTATAGCGGAGGGCGTCGGCCGACGCAAGATCGGCGCAAGAAAACGGCCGACCTCCCGTTCAAAGGAGACCGGCCGCGCTGGGGAATGATGATCGTTCGACCGTGATCAGCGGATCGAGCCACGGCTCGAGAAGCGGCCTTTGGCGATTTCGCGTTCGCGCTGTTCCAGATCGAGAAGCGATGTCGCCTCGTTCAGGTAACGCTCTGCCGGGTCGAAGCGCACGGGCCGGAATGCCTTGCGGATGCGGTTGAAATCCATGGGCTTGGTCTCCTTTCTCAAGGAGAAAACTAGGCTCGCCCGATCTATACCGCAATGCAGCATGACGCATGGGAGCCATGCGCATCCGCGCCATCCGCTTAAGGCTTCGTTAGCCTTTCGCGGGCGGGGTCCAGCCCCAAACCCTCGACGGCGAGACGCACCACCTCTTCGGGCGAGGCCTCCACGCTCACCTTCACGCCCGGCTCGTCGGCTTCCAGGGGTTCAAGGTCAGCAAGCTGCGAGGCAAGGAGGGCCGGCGGCATGAAATGGCCGGAGCGCCCGCCGATCCGCTGGCCGATCAACGCGGGGTCGGCAGACAGGAACACGAAGCGCACATCGGCGTCGGCTTCCCGCAGAAGATCGCGGTAGCGCCGCTTCAGCGCCGAGCAGGTCACCACCGTGCTGACGCCCTTTGCCGCTTCCCCGCCGATCCAGTCGCGGATGGCGCGCAGCCACGGCCAGCGATCCTCGTCGTTCAAGGGGGTGCCGGAGGTCATCTTATCGATATTGGCCTGCGGGTGGAACTCGTCGGCCTCGGCCACCGGCCAGCCAAGCGCCTTTGCGATGCCTTCCGCCGCCGTGGTCTTGCCGACCCCCGAGGTTCCCATCACCACGATCGCGATCGCTCGCGCCTGCCCGTCCTCGGCCATGCCGCTCCTCCCTTGGATGCCCGGCAGTATGGGGTGGCGGGCCTTCCTGTCCAGTCGGTCGGCGGCAAAGCTCCTCCCGTTCCATCCGCGAAGCGGCGGTCTTGCCATGACAACGCGCCGCCACATCCTTGGCGTGCGGGGCTTTCTGCAAAGAGATGCGCCCGCGAGCTTTCGAGGGAAGTCGAGCCCATGCAGCGCCATCGCAACATCGTCCTTTGGACGCTTGTGGTTCTTCTTGCCCTTTGCGGGCTGGCGTCCGGCATCGGCGGCCTTTGGCTGGTGGCGCTCGGCGGCACGCCCTATTACGTCGTCGCGGGGCTTGCCTTTCTGGTGACGGCGGTTCTTCTCGCCCGGCGGTCGGGCGCCGCGCTCGTCGTCTACGGCATCTTCGTTTTGGCCACCCTCGCCTGGGCGCTTTGGGAAGTCGGGCTCGACTGGTGGCCGCTGGCCGCGCGCGGCGACGTGGTGATGGTGCTCGGCGCCCTCCTCCTTCTGCCCTGGATCACGCGCTCGCTCGACCGCCCGAGCGTCGCCGACGCTCTCGACCGGCGGCGCACGGTGCCGGGCATCCTCCACGGCGGCGGGCTGGTTCTCACCGCCTCGCTCGCCCTCGCGCTCGGTGTCGCGGGGATCAGCATATTCAAGGACCCGACGCGGATCGAGGGCCGTCTGGCGGATGCCGGCGGGGCCATTCCAGCCGACGCCGCCTCCATCCCGGCGGGCGAATGGCACGCCTATGGGCGCACGGGCTTCGGCCAGCGCTTCTCGCCGCTGGAAGGGATCACGCCCGAAAACGTTTCGCGCCTCCAAGTCGCCTGGACCTACAACACCGGCGACCGCAAAGGGCCCGGGGACCCCGAGGAAACCACCTTCGAGGCGACGCCCTTGAAGATCGGCGACCGCCTGTTCCTGTGCACGCCGCACCAGAACGTCATCGCGCTCGACGCCGAAACCGGCCGCGAGATCTGGCGCTACCAGCCGCAGATACGCGGCGAACTCGCGCTGCAGCACCTCACCTGTCGCGGCCTGTCCTATCATGCGGGAACGGGCGCGGTCGCCGCCAATGACGTGCCCCCTGCCCCCGCCGGTCAGGATGCCGAAACCGGCGCCTCCGCCCCTGCTCCGACAACGCTGATGGACGGAACGCCCGCGGCCGCCGCCCAAACGGCGGCGCCCGCCGCTTCCGGCACCGAGGATGCGCGCCTGCCGGTGGCAGCCAGCACGGGCGAAAGTGCCGCCGCCTGCCCGGCGAAGCTCTTCATGCCGACGGCGGACGGCCGCCTGATCGCGCTCGATCCGGAAACCGGCCATGTCTGCCGCGCTTTCGGCAACGGCACCGGGCAGATCGACCTTTGGAGCCAGATGCCGAACGTGAAGCCCGGCGCTTATTACTCGACCTCCCCCGCCGTGGTGGCGCGCGGGCTGATCGTGGTGGCGGGCACGGTTCTCGACAACGTTTCCACGA
This sequence comes from Aureimonas psammosilenae, assembly GCF_009176975.1. Taxonomy (GTDB): domain Bacteria; phylum Pseudomonadota; class Alphaproteobacteria; order Rhizobiales; family Rhizobiaceae; genus Plantimonas; species Plantimonas psammosilenae. Next base: position 310,710 of record NZ_WEZG01000004.1, on the reverse strand, counting down.
AGGAGCAGTCGGGCGTCATTCGCGGCTACGACGCCGAGACGGGGGCGCTGCGCTGGGCCTTCGACAGCGCCAAGCCCGACAGCACGCAGCCCCTGCCGGAAGGGGAAACCTATACGCCGAACTCGCCCAATTCCTGGTCCACCATGGCGGTGGACGAGACGCTCGGCCTCGTTTACGCGCCCATGGGCAACCAGCCGCCGGACCAGTGGGGCGGCAACCGCTCCCCGGAAGTGGAACGCATCTCCTCCTCCGTGATCGCGCTCGATCTCCAGACCGGGGCGCTGCGCTGGGTTTTCCAGACCGTGCATCACGATCTTTGGGACTACGACGTTCCCGCCCAGCCGAGCCTGATCGACCTCGACATCAACGGCCAAAGCGTTCCGGCCCTGGTGCAACCCACCAAGCAGGGCGAACTCTTCGTGCTCGACCGGCGCACCGGCGAGCCGGTTCTGCCCATCGACGAGGTGCCCGCCCCCGGCGGCGCGGCGCGCGGCGACCATACCAACCCGACGCAGCCGAAATCCGCCCTTTCCTTCGATCCCGCTCCGCTTTCCGGCCGCGACATGTGGGGCGCGACCATGTTCGACCAGCTTGCCTGCCGCATCGCGCTGAAAGGTTATCGCTACGAGGGCCGCTTCACGCCGCCCTCCGAACAGGGCTCGATCATCTATCCGGGCAATCTCGGCGTCTTCAACTGGGGCTCGATCGCGGTTGATCCGCGCAACGGCACCGCCTTCACGACGCCGACCACTCTCGCCTTCGTGTCGAAGCTGATCCCGCGCGAGAACCCGGACCGGCTCTACGTCAACCCGCAGAGCCCGGAAGGCAACCTGCCGGCCCTCAACGAGAATTTCGGCGCACCCTTCGCGATCGAGCTGAAGCCGTTCCTGTCGCCGATCGGCCTGCCCTGCCAGTCGCCGCCCTGGGGCTATGTGGCGGGTGCGGACCTCACCACCGGCAAGATCGTGTGGAAGCACAAGAACGGCACGACGCGCGATTCCATGCCCGTCCTGCCGATCCCCTTCCCGATGGGCGTTCCCAATCTCGGCGGCCCGATCCTGACGGCAGGCGGCGTCGCCTTTCTGTCCGGCACGCTGGATTACTACCTGCGCGCCTACGACGCCCAGACCGGCGCGGAACTTTGGAAAGGCCGCCTCCCCGCCGGCGGCCAGGCGACGCCGATGACCTACACGGGCCGCGACGGCAGCCAGTATGTTCTCGCGGTGGCCGGTGGCCACGGCTCTTTCGGCACCAAACTCGGCGATGCCGTGATCGCGTGGAAACTGCCGAAGGAATAGCGGAGAAAGCGGAGGCGGGGCTTCGAGCGAAGAGGCTCCGCCGGTTTCACAGAGGTAAAGCGTAAGGGTGAGAGGCGTAGCGGGCGCGAGCGGCTGCCAGGATTTCGTTCTTGGAACGATCGCTTCCGCCACTTTCCAAACCTTGCGTAGCAAGGCACTGGAGTTCCGCCAGCGCCAAAAGACAGCTCCGGTCTTCGGCGATAGCGGTGCTTTCGCGATCCCGTGTCAGCGCAGTCTCTTGGCGATCGCGATCGTGGCGACGCCGGCGATGAAGAGCAGCGCCGGTCCGGTCATGATCAGGGCAAGATCCGTCGCACTCATCGGCTCAACTCCTGTCGAACGTAGTGGCGTGCGAGAAAATGTAGGACCGTTCCGGCAAAGATGCAAACGGCCGACACGCCGACGATGAGATACAACGACGTCCCGGCGGGAAGCGATCCGAGCGCCAGCCCGATCAAAGGCACGACCCCGCCCGATAGGGTGATGCCGACGGCGATATTGTTGACGAAGGTTCCGGTCAGCTTGACCGTTTCCTCGACATGCTTGGGCACCGCCGGGCGCGCCGGCGGCACGATGTCCTTGTTGGTTGGAAGGCTCATCCGCCCGTTTCTCAGAACGGCTTCACCACCACGAGGATGACGATGGCGACGAGGATCAGCGCCGGGACCTCGTTGAGCATGCGCCAGAAGCGCGAGCTTTTGGTATTGCGATCGGTGGCGAACTTCTTCACGGACGCGGCGAGATAGCCGTGAAGGCCGCTCATGGCCACGACGAGGGCGATCTTGGCGTGGAGCCAGCCGCCCTGAAAGGCGTACATGCTCCAGGCGAGCCAAAGGCCGGCGGCCCAGGTGGCGATCATCGCCGGGGTCATGATGCCGCGCAGCAGGCGCTTTTCCATCACTTTGAAGGTTTCGGCCTGCGGCGTGCCGGGCCCCGCTTCCGTGTGATACACGAAGAGCCTCGGCAGGTAGAGCATGCCCGCCATCCAGGCGATCAGCGAGACGATGTGGAACGCCTTGATCCAGAGATCGAGATCCATGCCTATCCTTTGAAGTCGCGCACGCGCCTGACGAGCGCCTCGACATGGGCGAGCGGTGCGTCGGGCGTGATGCCATGCCCGAGATTGAACACGAGAGGGCCCTGGCCGAAGGCGTCGAGCACGGCGTCGACCCCCTCATTCAGCGCCCGGCCCCCGGCAACGAGGCGAAGCGGGTCGAGGTTGCCCTGGACGGCCGTTCCCTGTTCTTGAAGGCGCTGCCCGACCTCGCGCGGCACCGTCCAGTCGAGGCCGACCGCATCCACCCCTGTTTCCCGTTTATAGGCCTCCAGGAGCGCGCCGGCGCCCTTGGCGAAGCCGATGACCTTCGCATCCGGCCGCCGCGCTCTGACGCGCTCCACGATGCGTTTGGTGGGCAGGATGGAAAAGCGGCGGAACGAGTTCTCTTCCAGGACGCCGCCCCAGGACTCGAAGATCTGCACGCAGTCCGCGCCCGCTTCCAACTGGCGCAGCAGATAATCGGCCGACATATCGGCGAGGGTGGCGAGAAGTTGGTCCATCACGTCGGGCGCGCGATAGGCGAAAAGCCGGCTCGGCGCCTGATCGGGCGTGCCGCGCCCGGCGATCATGTAGGTCGCGACCGTCCAGGGCGCGCCGCAGAAGCCGATCAGCGCGGTCTCGTCCGGCAGGCTGTCGCGGATGCGCCTCACCGCCTCGATCACCGGCCTTAAGTGCTCTTCGCCGCGCGAGGGATCGAGCTTGCCGATCTCCTCTTCGGTGATGGGCGTCAAACGCGGTCCCTCGCCTTCCACGAAGCGCAAGTTCCGCCCGAGCGCATCCGGGATCACGAGGATATCGGAGAACAGGATGGAGGCGTCGAAGCCGAAGCGGCGGATCGGCTGAAGCGTCACCTCGCAGGCGAGGTCTGGATTATAGCAAAGGTCGAGGAAGCCTCCGGCCTTCCCGCGCGTTTCCCGATATTCGGGGAGATAACGGCCCGCTTGTCGCATCAGCCAGATCGGGGGAGGCGTCAGCCTCTCGCCTTCGAGGACTTGGATGAGCCGTCGCTTCGCCATGCCGGCTTTCCTTCCCTTCCCATCTTAAAATCTCTTTCTTGAGAGATTCTATTTCTTAGAGTCGGTGGATAGCCGGAATTCACGCCGCTTCAAGGGCACCACCGCAAATGCCGCTTACAGCCGTTGCCGGGGGACAATCGACGGGGCGGCTGGCGGGATCGGGGGAAGGTTCGATTTCGCCAGCCACGCCAATAGCTTGCGACAGGCCGCGCGTTTCCACCCCTTGTGGATAAGTCTTGAACAACGGAGGACGGCGCGGTTCGTCCCCAGGAATCCACAATCGCCCTTCACCAGGGCAGGCACTGCGTCGCGATGTGGACAAACCGGCGCTTTTCCCGTCCTCGCTCGACGCGGCGGGAAAGGTGCCTGGCTGTCCCGCCGCCATCAACAGGGGGCGAAGGAAAAGGGGGATGATTGCCGCTTCCCCTTGCCTTCCCACCCCGAATCGAGTCCGTCGCCGAGCCTGTCCGGTCCATTCGAAGGAGCCCTTTTCATGACCCGCCTCGTTCTGGCTTCCGGCAGCGTTCACCGGCGCAAGCTCCTTCTGGATGCGGGGCTCCGGTTGGACGTGGTGCCCTCGACGCTGGACGAGCGCGCGCTGGAAGCGCCGTTGAAGGATTCCGGCGCGGGGCCGGAGGATGTCGCCGAGATCCTGGCCGAGGCGAAGGCCGTGGATGTTTCCGAAAAGCACCCCGACGCCTTCGTGATCGGCGCCGACCAGACGCTGAGTCTCGGGCCGGACGTGTTCCACAAGCCCGCCGACATGGAGGAAGCGCGCCGCACCCTTTTGGCGCTGTCCGGCCAGACGCATCGCCTGAACAGCGCCGTGGTGATCGCCCGCGACGGCGAGGCGGTGTGGCGTCACGTCGGGGTGGCGAGTCTCACGATGCGCGATCTTTCGCCGGAATTCATCGGCCATTATCTGGCGGCGGCGGGCGAGGGGGTGCTGACCAGCGTCGGCGCCTACCAGATCGAGGGGCGCGGCATCCAACTGATGGAGCGGATCGAGGGCGACCTCTTCACGATCGTCGGCCTGCCGCTCCTGCCGCTTCTGGCCGAGCTTCGTCGTCTCGGTGCGATCGAGGGGTGACGGTTTCAGCCGGATGGAAAATAGCGCAGGACGCCGGCGATCTGCGAACGTGCCGGCCCGTGATGGTCGCTTGGATGGATCACGCCTTCGTTGACCGGCACCTCGGTGAAATCGAAGGGACTGACGCCTTCCAGACAAGCGGCGTTGACCCCGAGTTCATCCGGGTTCGACCGACGCCGGTGGTGGGTATAGATCCCGCAACGGCTACAGAACCAATGCTGCGCGGCACCGGTATTGAACCGGTAGAGCGTCAGCATATCCTCGCCTTCGAGGATTTCGAGATCGCCCATCCCGGCGGTGACGGCGACCGCCCCGCGCATCCGACAATAGGAGCAGTTGCAGCGCCTCGCGCTTGCAAGACCTTGCGACAAGCGCACGCGAAACCGAACGGAACCGCAGTGGCATGGGCCGTTCCTGTGCTCCTTATCCACGACGCTCGTCCTCCCTCCGGCTGCGATGGAGTCTACGGTCTGCGATGGTGAAGCGGAAGGCCGATTGTCTCCCTCCTCGCTCGCCCGCTAGAAGGGAAGCATGACCGACCCGTTCTTCCCCAGAGCCTTCGTTTGCGGCTGGCCGATCCGCCATTCGCGCTCGCCGCTGATCCACGGAACCTGGCTGCGGGCGTTCGGCCTTGCCGGCTCCTACGAGAGGATCGCGGTCGCGCCGGAGGATGCGGCGGCCTTTTTCGCGAGCCTCGTTGCCCAAGGTTTTACCGGCGGCAATGTCACGATCCCCCACAAGGAAGCCGCCCATCGCGCCGCGTCCCGCCTCGATCCGGCGGCAGAGGCCATCGGCGCGGTGAACACGCTCTGGTTCGAGGGCGAAACGCTCGTCGGCGGCAACACGGATTCTCACGGCTTTGCCGCCAATCTCGACGAGCGCCTGCCCGGCTGGGGGGATGCGGGCGAGGCCTTGGTGCTGGGGGCAGGGGGCGCGGCGCGGGCGGTCGTCCACGCGCTTCTCGTCCGCGGCATCGCGCGCGTTCATGTGGCGAACCGGACAATGGCGCGCGCCGAGGCTTTGAGCGAAGCCTTCGGACCGGGCGTTCATCCCCTCGAATGGGCGCGGATCACCGAGGCACTCCCGACCTGCGATCTTCTCGTCAACACGGTTCCCGCCAGCGAACTCGCCGTGCCCGATCTGGACAGGCTTCCCGACCACGCCCTTGTCACCGACATCGTCTACGTGCCCCTCGAAACGCCGATCCTGGCGACGGCGCGGGCGAGGGGGCTTCGCACCGCCGACGGGCTCGGAATGCTGCTCCATCAAGCGGTGCCGGGCTTCGAGCGCTGGTTCGGCCGCCGCCCCCCTGTGGACGAGGCGCTGCGGGAGGCCGTCCTCGCCGATATCGCGGCGAACCCGTGATCGTTCTCGGCCTCACCGGCTCGATCGGCATGGGCAAATCCACGGTCGCCGCCATGTTCGGCGAAGCGGGCGTGCCCGTTCATTCCGCCGACGAGGCGGTGCACCGCCTTTATGCCGGCCCGCTCGCCGCCGAAATCGAGGCGGCCTTTCCCGGCACGGTGGCAGAGGGCCGGGTCGACCGCGTGCGTCTGGCGCAACAGGTGCTTGGGCACGAGAACAAGGTGAAGCGGTTGGAGGCCATCGTCCATCCGCGCGTCAGGGCGGAGGAAGCGGCTTTTCTCGGCTCAAGGCGGGAAAAGGGCGAGAAGCTCGTTCTTCTCGACATTCCACTTCTTTACGAGACCGGCGGGGAAGGGCGCGTCGATAAGGTGCTGGTGGTCTCTGCACCCGAGGACGTCCAGCGCGCCCGCGTTCTCGCTCGCCCCGGCATGACGGCGGAAAAGTTCGAGGCGATCCTGGCGCGGCAGGTTCCGGACGCCGAAAAACGCGCCCGCGCCGATTTCGTTCTCGACACCGCGAAGGGGATCGAGACCACGCGCGCCGAGGTAAAGGCGCTGGTGGAGCGGCTTTCCTAGGGGATGATGCCCGGGGCCCCTTGCGGGACGCCGCGCGGCGCGCGACATCTCTTTCCATGCGCGAGATCGTCTTCGACACGGAAACCACGGGCCTCGAATTCGAGGCCGACCGCCTGATCGAGATCGGCGGCATCGAGCTCTGGAACCATATCCCGACCGGCCGGAGCTTCCATCGCTTCATCCGCCCTGCCGACCGCAAGGTTCACCCGGAAGCGCTGGCGATCCATGGCATCTCGGACGAGATGCTGGCCGACAAGCCGCTTTTCGCCGAGGTCGTGGAGGATATTCTCGAATTCTTCGGCGATGCGAGGCTGATCGCCCACAATGCCAGCTTCGACATCCGCTTCATGAACGCGGAACTCGCGCGTCTCCAGCGCCCGGCGATTTCCATGGAAGGCGTGGTGGACACGCTGCAGATGGCGCGGCGCAAGTTCCCGATGGCCCCCGCCACCCTCGACGCCCTTTGCTCGCGTTTCCAGATCGACACCACGAAGCGCGACAAGCACGGCGCGCTGGTCGACTCCGAGCTTCTGGCGCAAGTCTATATCGAGCTGATCGGCGGGCGTCAGGCCGCGCTCGGCCTCGTGTCGGCCGGCGACAACGGTGCGGGCGGCAGCGAAACCGGCGGGGCGTCCCGCATCCGGCCGCGCCCCGTGCCGCTCGGCAGCCGCCTGTCCCCGGACGAGATCGAACGCCATCGCGCCTTTATCGGAACGCTGGGAAGCGACGCTTTGTGGCTTTCCCATCTGGAGCCTGCGACCGAGACGCCTGCCGCCTGACGCGGCTGGAACCCGCAGCCGCCTGACGGATTACCCTTTCCGGATTTCGAAAGGAGTGCGACCTCCATGTGGCACACGATGCATAGCGAGAAGAAGTCGGAAGCGGATGTCGACACCGGCGGCGACAAGGTCGAGCAGGGTGACCTTCTCGGCAATTTCGTGCGCCGGACCGACAACGATTTTCGCGGCGTGAAGGACCAGAGCCTCATCGGCGAGGATATCGGCGACGACGACGAGGAAGCGAACGAGGACGAGCTTCCCGCCAAGCCCTGAACCTTCAAGAAGGCCGATACGAAAAAGGGCGCCCGCGAGGCGCCCTTGTCGTTTGATATCCGCCGTTCTCAGGCGTTGCCGACCTGGCCTCGGGCGCGCTCTTCGGCCATGCGCTGCTGGAAAAGCTGCGCGAAGTCTATCGGGTCGATCATCAAGGGCGGGAAGCCGGCATTGCGCGTGGCGTCCGCGATGATCTGGCGCGCGAAGGGGAACAGAAGGCGCGGGCATTCGATGAAGAGCACCGGCAGGAGGTGTTCCTGCGGGAAGTTCTGCAAGCGGAACACGCCGCCATATTCGAGTTCGGCATGAAACAGCGTTTCGTTGCCTTCACCGGCCTTCGCGTCGAGCGACAGCTTGACGTCGTATTCGCCCGCCGCGCCGTTCACCGGATTGGCGCCGACATTGACGCCGATGTTGATGGTTGGGTTGCGGCCGTTCTGGCGCAGCGAGGCCGGCGCATTCGGGCTCTCGAACGAGAAGTCCTTGATGTACTGCGCGAGGATGTTCAGCGTCGGGGACACCTCGGCGGGCGTGCCGTTGGTCTGGCTGGTGGCGTCGGACATCGGGAACCTCTTTTTCGCGTGAAAGGGCGAATGACGCCCTCGGCCATCGGCTCGAAATCGGGCGTCAGCGCTAACCCATCGCCTCGCCACTGACAAGGAGGGCGGCTGCGTCTCGGGCCTCGCCCTGAAGCGTCAATGAAGGGTGCGGTTGCCTTCGTGCGGTCCGTTCCAAGGCGAGTCCGGGTCGGGGCGGCGCTCGAAATCCTCCGACGACAGTTCCACCATCTCCGGCTGGCCGCCCGCGGGCTTGTCATTCGGGCCACGCCGTCCAGCTCCGCCCATCCGGGCGGATGCCGACACCACGACGCGCCGGGCGAGGAACCGCCGCACCACGTCCCGCACCGCCGGCACGAACAGGAGATAGCCGAAGACGTCGGTGACGAGACCGGGCGTCAGAAGCAGCATTCCGGCGACGACGATCAGGACGCCGTCCACCAGATCGCGGCCCGGAACGCGGCCCGCCGCCGTCTCGGTCTGGATGCGCCGAAGCGTCGACAGGCCCTGTCGGCGCAAGAGCAAGGCACCCACGACGGCACTGAACACGACGAGGCCGAGCGTCGGCAGAACGCCGATCCAGTTGCCGACCAGAATAAAGGTCGCGATCTCGACGATCGGCACCGCGAGAAGCAGAAGAGGGATGAGGGCAAGCGGCATCTGCGAATTCCGGTTCATGAATCGGGCGTGGCGTTCTCGCGTCCTTGTTTCCCTTAACGCGCGAAAGGCGGGGTGGGAGCCTTCAACATTTCGAAAACGGAGCCCCGAACTGCAAGGGGCCGCTTTGAATGATCGAGGACCCCGCTTATATGCCGAAGACGGGTTTTCCACGATGCTTTTGAAAAGGACCATCGGCGAATGAGTTTCGGGACGATCATCATCATCGTCGTGGCCGTGATCGTCCTGTTCCAGCTACGCAGGGTCCTCGGGCAGCGTACCGGCAACGAGCGTCCGCCCTTCGATCCCTATAGCCGGCCCGAAGCCCGGACCGACAAGGCCCCGCCGCCGTCGAACCGCGAAGGAACGGTGGTCACGCTGCCCGGCCGTCGCGAGCCGGTGGTGATCGACGCGACCACGGAAGACCGCTACGCCGCCATCGACAAGGTTGTGCCGCCGAGCGATCCCGCCAATGCCGATCTTCGCCGCATCCGCGACGCCGACCGTGCCTTCGACCCGGCCGAATTCCTGAACGGGATGCAGGTCGCCTACGAGATGGTGCTGACCGCATTTGCCGAGGGCGACCGCAAGACGCTTCGCAATCTTCTGTCGCAGGAGGCCTATGCCGGCTTCGAGCAGGCTATCGGCGAGCGCGAAAAGCGCGGCGAAACCATGAAGTCGGCTTTCATCGGCATCAACGAGGCCAAGATCGTGTCCGGCGCGGTGCGCGACCGCGAAATCCTCGTGACGGTGCGCATCGTCTCGCAGCTCATCAGTTCCGTCACGGACGCTTCCGGTCAGGTGATCGACGGCGATCCGGAGGCGGTGGTCGAAGTGCACGACCTTTGGACCTTCGCCCGCGATCCGCGCTCGCGCGATCCGAACTGGAAGATCGTGGAAACGCAGACCGCCGAAGCCTGATCCTTGCGGGTGCGCCGGGGCTTGATCCCTTAGCTTCGGCGCGCCACAACCCGGAAGCCTTCTCCTAAAGCACCTTCCGGCCGCCATGCTGTCTCCCCTTCTTTCCAAGCGCCGCTTCGCCGACCTCTCCGGTTGGGATGCGGCCGACCATGCGCTCGCGCTCGCCGCCTTTCGCCGCTCGGCTCCCCGTTTCATCGAAGGTGAGGTGAAGACCGGTTCGCTCGGGATCGAGGCGGAGAGTTTTCGCGCCGCCGCTGAAGCTGCCGGGACCACCTCCCCAAGCGATGCCCAGCGCTTCTTCGAGACGCATTTCACGCCGGTCTTCGTTTCCGCGAAAGCCGACGATCCGGCGGCAAAGGGCTTCTGCACCGCTTACTACGAGCCGGAAGTCGACGCCCGCCTTCATCCCGACGCCGGTTTCCGCTTTCCGCTTTATCGCCAGCCGCACGATCTCGTGAAGATCGACGACGTGTCGCGTCCGCCCGGCATGGACCCGTATTTCCGCTTCGCCCTGCGCCGCGAAGACGGAATGCTGGACGAATATCCCGATCGCGCGGCGATCGAGGCCGGTTTCCTGGAAGGACGGGGCCTCGAAATCGCGTGGCTCGCCGATCCGGTGGACGCCTTCTTCATCCATATCCAGGGCTCGGCCCGCCTCGCTTTGCCGGACGGGCGACGCCTGCGCGTCACCTATGCCGCCAAGACCGGCCACCCTTTCACCGCGATCGGCCGCATCCTCGTCGGGGAAGGCGAACTGACGCTTCAGCAAGCCGATATGGACGGCATCCGCGCCTGGCTCGCCGCCCATCCCGAACGCGTTCGCGCGCTTCTCGACCGCAACCGCTCCTTCATCTTCTTTCGCGAGGCGGAGGTCGCCGACGAGACGCTCGGGCCGGTCGCCGCCGCCAAGGTGCCGCTGAGTCCGATGGCCTCCATTGCAGTGGACCGCGAACTTCACACCTTCGGCACGCCCTTCTTCATCCATGCGCCATCGCTGGTGTTGAACGACGCGCCCTTCGCGCATCTCGTGGTCGCGCAGGATACCGGTTCGGCGATCCTCGGGCCGGCCCGCGCCGATATCTTCGTCGGCTCGGGCAGGCAAGCGGGCCGGGAGGCGGGACGGGTGCGGCATCCGGGCGACTTTTTCGCGCTTCTGCCGACGGCTCTCGCGGACCGCCTGCCGTGAGAAAGCGAAAGGGCAGGGTTCTGGGCGAGGAGGAAGCGCGCCTTTGGGCGGGCGTCGCCCGATCCGTTCTGCCGCTTCCCGGCCGCCTCGTGCCGTCTGTCCCCGAGCCGCCGGCCCCGCCGCCGCCCGAACTGCCCAAGCCGCAAGCCGCGTCCCAGGCGCCCGGTCCCCTCGCGGCGAAACCTGCCCCGAAGCGCATCGGCCCGCCGCCGCTTCATCCGATCGAGCGCCCCGTGCGGCGCAAGCTCGCCAAGGGCAGGCTGCCGATCGAAGGGCGGATCGACCTTCACGACATGACGGAAGCGGTCGCCCATTATGCGCTTCTCGGCTTCCTGCGCCGTTCCAGCGCGGAAGGCATGCGCCACGTCCTCGTGATCACCGGGCGCGGCGCGTCGATGGGCTCGCGCGGGGCGCTGCGCCGGGCCTTGCCCTATTGGCTGGAAACGCCGGAATTTCGCGGGCTCGTCGCCGGTTTCGAAAGCGCGGCGCGCGGCCATGGCGGGGAGGGGGCGTTCTACCTGCGCCTTCGCCGCCGGTGACGCCCTTCGGCGAGCGCATCCGCCTGCTTCGCCGCCAGCGCGGCGTCACGCAGCGCGAGATGGCCGAAGCGCTCGGCGTGTCGAACGCCTATCTGTCGGCGCTGGAACACGGACGGCGCGGACGCCCGACCTGGGACATGCTCCAGCGCATCATCGGCTATCTCAACGTCATCTGGGACGATGCAGAAGAGTTGGAGCGCCTGGCCGAACTCTCCCATCCGCGCGTCGCGATCGATACGGGCGGCTTGTCGCCCGCCGCCACGCGCCTCGCCAATCGCCTTGCCGAAACGGTGGACAGCTTGAAGCCCGACGATGTGGAGCGGCTTCTCGCCGTCTTGGAAGAAGCGGCCGCGCGCGGCACCAGGAAAGGCGCGCGGATACGGTAGGGAACTACTGGTTTTCCTGGCCTTGCGGGTGATCGCCCTCGCGCACCTGCCGCGAGCGCTCCTCGGCTTCCTTGCTCGGATGATCGTCGCTTTGTTCGGGCGGAACGGGCTTTCCACCCCGCAACGGGCCGTCCTCGTGGTTATCTGTATCTTTTGGGGAAGTCTTTCCCGGTAGTTTCATGTCGGCCATGGCATCCTCCCACATCTATTGAAAGGGAAGCCGAGCGGGCGAGCAGAGTTCCCATGAGGCTTTACTTCTCCTTCAGGGGAACCGTGCAGGCTGCGTCGCGTCTCCAGTGTAGTGTGGGGATGGGTCGGGAGTAGCGTCGTATGGAGTTCGCTGACATCCTTCAGGACATGGGCCGCAAGTCCGGCCCGGCCGACGGCGGGCCGGGATACCGCGCGAGGGCGGCCGGGGCGGATTTCTGGCAGGTACTCGACGGCTTCTCGCGCGCTGGCGACGTGGACGGCGAAGCGTCCCGCGCCGCCTATCGCCAGAACGAGGGCCGGCACAGCACCTTCGTTCCGCCGATCGCCTCCACACCCGTTCAAGGTTCCACCGGCCCGCTGCCGAGCCTCGATCCCTCCGATATCGCCTTCGAGCTCGGGCTCGACGCCGTGACCTCGCTGGAAGATCTGAAGATGGTGCGCCGGCTTTTCGCCCGCTCCAACCATCCTGACCGCGTTCCGGCGAACCGGCGCGACCACGCCAATTCCCGCATGACGGTCGCCAACGCGCTGATCGACGCGGTGGCGAGCCGGTTTGCCCGCTAGGCGACTTCAGACCGAGTGGGAAAAGATGTCCTGCTCGTCCCAACCCATGAGATCGAGGCGGGCGCGCGTCGGCAGATAGGCGAAGGACGCCTTGGCCAGATCGCCGCGCTCTTCACGCTCCAAGCGCTTCATCAGAACCGCCATGATGTCGTGGAGGTGAAGCACGTCGGACGCAGCATATTCGATCTGCGCGGGGGTGAGCGTTTCCGCCGCCCAGTCGGAGGACTGCTGCTGCTTCGACAGATCGACGCCGATGAGTTCGCGCGCCAGATCCTTCAAACCGTGGCGGTCGGTATAGGTGCGCACCAGACGCGAGGCGATCTTGGTGCAGAAGACCGGCGTCGTCATCACCCCGAAGGCGTGGAACAGGGCGGCGATGTCGAAGCGCGCGTAATGGAAGATCTTGGTCTTGGACGGATCGGCGAGAAGCTTGGCGAGGTTCGGCGCCTCGCGCTGCCCCTTGGCGATCTGCACGATGTCGGCGGTGCCGTCGCCCGGCGATAACTGCACCACGCAAAGGCGGTCGCGCCGCGTATCGAGGCCGAGCGTTTCGGTGTCGATCGCCACCGGTCCGGTATAGCGCGACAGGTCGGGAAGATCGCCCTTGTGGACGCGGATCGTCATGAGCTTTGAGCTTTCGACTTTGAACAACAGGGCGGTGTGAACACCGATCGGCGCGAAGCGTCAACCGGCTTCGATGAAGCGTCAACCAGCTTCGATATCGGTGGCGGCGAAGCGCGGATCGTCGAACAGAAGCGGCATGCGAAAATAGCGCGCCGCGGCATAGGACAGGCACTGGTTGGCAGTGAGTCCGTCCGATCGTGAGGGTGTTTCGCCGAAGCGCACCATCGCCTCGGTCGCCGCCGGCAAAAGCGAGGGCGCGAGCGTCAATGTGCGGATGCCCATGGCTGGCAGGAAGCGCGCCATGATCTCCGCGAGGCGTTCGGTGCCGATGCCGGTTCGCTCATTCAGAAGCACGACCGCGTCGAGAACGCAGGCCGGCGTGGTGACGCGCTGTTCCACATGCTGGAGGCGATTGGCGAAAGAACGCGCCTTGTTCTCGTCGTCCAACATCGCGGCGAGCGCCGAAGCGTCCACGAGCATCAGCGCTGAGCCCGCGCGGCGTCGATTTCCTTTGCAAAGGATATGGCGATGTCGGCCAGCGACGCCTTTTTCTTCTCGGCCGTCACCGCCAGGACCAAGGCGTGGCGCACGGCTTCCGTCAGGCCGGACCGGCGCAGCGTCGCGAGTTCGCGGGCGAGCGCGTCGGCTTCGGGATGTTTCACGTGAAACGGCATGGGATAGACCTTTCGGGATATCCGTCTATCCCCGAGCGTCTATCCTCGGCAAGGCCTGTTCTGTATCTCGAGTGCCAAAGAGCGCTCACCGCGTCAATCCGCGAAGGCTCGTTTTGCATCCTGCGCCGGGCCGTATTATCCGGGGCCATCGAGACGGAGTGAAGTTTCATGAGCGACAACCTGCCGGACCGTTTGTCGGCCGACCCCGGAAGCCCGTTCTTCAACGAGGAGCTTTTGAGCCAGGGCATCGGCGTGCGCTTCAAGGGCGTCGAGAAGACCAATGTCGAGGAATATTGCCTGAGCGAAGGCTGGATTCGCGTCGCCGCCGGTAATTCCAAAGACCGCCACGGACGACCGATGACCATGAAGCTGAAAGGCCCCGTTGAGGTCTGGCTGAAGGCGCCGGAAGAAGGCTGACAACTAGGACGCGTCGGCCTATCTTGCCGCCATGAACGTCCATCATCCGCAATCGAAGATCTGGACCGCTGACGAGTTCCTGCGCTGGGCCGAAGGGCGCGAGGGCAAGTACGAGTTCGTCGGGGGAAATGTCTTGATGATGACGGGCGGAACGCGGCGTCATGCGGAACTGTGTGGGAGACTCTATCTCCTCCTGCACGGCTCTGCATCCGCCTTGGGCCTCGGTATTGCTGTGGAATGGGGTGTGCGGACCTTCGCGGGCATACGCTACCCCGATGTCGTTATCTTCCATCGCGACGGCCCTGGGGAGGAACTGGCGACGACCGAACCAGTTTTCACCGCCGAAATCCTGTCGCCGTCCTCGCTCGCCATCGACTTCAACGAGAAGGCGGCGGAATATACGGCGTTCTCATCCCTGCGCCACTACCTCGTTCTGGCGCAGGACGAGCCGCGCGTCTGGGTGTGGAGCCGCAACGGGGAAGGGCGCTTCGGTCCGCCCGAAATGATCGCGGGACGCGAGGAAACGGTGGAACTGCCGGGTCTCACGACGTCTCTGCCCCTTGCGGACCTCTATCAGGGCATCGCATAAGGCCCTGAAATTCTGCCGGGGCGTCCGATGACCCTGAAGTGCCGCATCATTCCCTGCCTCGACGTGAAAAACGGCCGCGTGGTCAAGGGCGTCAATTTCGAAGGCCTAATCGACGCCGGCGATCCGGTGGAAGCCGCAACCGCCTATGACGCTGCGGGCGCGGACGAACTCTGCTTTCTCGACATCACCGCCTCCACCGAGAACCGCGACACCATCCTCGATGTCGTCGCCCGCACCGCCGAGCGCTGTTTCATGCCGGTGACGGTGGGCGGCGGCGTGCGCGAGGTCGCCGACTTCCGCCGGTTGCTCGTGGCGGGCGCGGACAAGGTGTCGGTCAACACGGCGGCGGTGAAGCGCCCGGAACTCGTGGCCGAAGCCGCCGACAAGTTCGGCGACCAATGCGTGGTCGTCGCCATCGACGCCAAGCGTGTTTCACGTGGAACAGAGGACGCGCGCTGGGAAATCTTCACCCATGGCGGGCGCGAGGCGACGGGGATCGATGCGGTGGAATTCGCGCGCCGCGTCGTGGCGCTCGGGGCGGGGGAAATCCTCCTGACATCCATGGACCGCGATGGCACCAAGATCGGCTTCGATCTCGGCCTGACGCGCGCGGTCGCCGACGCGGTGCACGTGCCGGTGATCGCGTCCGGCGGCGTCGGCAGTCTCGACCATCTCGTGGACGGCATCCGCGAGGGCCGGGCGAGCGCCGTTCTGGCGGCGTCGATCTTCCATTTCGGCACCCACACCATCGCCGAGGCCAAGGCCCATATGGCCGCCGCCGGTCTGGCCATGCGCCAGGACGCCGCCGCATGACCGCCTTCACGCTCGCCGATCTGGAACGCATCGTCGCGCGCCGCGCGACCTCGGACGATCCGCAATCCTATACCGCCAAGCTCGTCGCCAAGGGTCTGCCCAAGGCCACCAAGAAGCTCGGCGAGGAAGCGGTGGAAGCGGTGATCGCGGCGCTTGCCGAGGACGACGCGAACCTTGTCGGCGAAAGCGCGGACCTTCTCTACCACCTGATGGTCGTGCTGCATCTTCGCGGCCTGCCGTTGTCCGCAGTGATGGCGGAACTCGATCGGCGCACCGCCGAGACCGGTCTTCAGGAAAAAGCGCGCCGCCCCAAGGACGTGGTCTGATCCATGGATCAGTTGACCCCTTCGCAGTTCTCTCCTTATCGCTTCTTCGCGGCGGAGGAATGGGGGCATTTCCGTGCTGGCCAGCCGCTGACGCTGACGGTGGCCGAAGTCGATCGCCTGCGCTCGCTCGGCGATCCCGTGGATCTCGACGAGGTCGGCCGCATCTTCCTGCCGATCTCCCGCCTTCTGTCGGCCCATGTCGAGGCAAGCCAGACCCTGTTTCGCCAGCGCCGCCGGTTTTTAGGGGGCGAGGACGCGGTGAAGACCCCCTACATCATCGGCATCGCCGGCTCGGTGGCGGTGGGCAAGTCCACCACGGCGCGCATCCTGAAGGAACTTCTCGCCCGCTGGCCGTCGAGCCCCAAGGTGGACCTCATCACCACCGACGGCTTTCTTTATCCGAACGCTGTCCTCGAAGCCGAAGGACTGATGCGGCGCAAGGGGTTCCCCGAAAGCTACGATGTCGGCGCGATCCTGCGCTTCCTGTCGGATCTGAAGGCCGGGCGTCGGCATGTCGAGGCGCCGGTTTATTCTCACCTCGTTTATGACGTGGTGAAGGGCGCGCAGGTCGCCGTGGACCAGCCGGACATCCTGATCTTCGAAGGGCTCAACGTCCTGCAGGTGCGCCCCATGCCGCCGGACGGCAAGGCTGTGCCCTTCGTGTCCGACTTCTTCGATTATTCGATCTATATCGACGCCGACGAGGCCGATATCCGCCTTTGGTATCTCGACCGCTTCATGCGCCTTCGCGAAACCGCCTTCCGCGACACGCGCTCCTTCTTCCACCGCTATGCCGCGATCGCGGAAGGCGAAGCGCTGGAGATCGCCGAAAGCCTGTGGCGGGACATCAATGCCAGGAACCTCCACGAGAACATCCTGCCGACGCGCCCGCGCGCCGACCTGATCCTGCGCAAGGGCTCGAACCATCGCGTCGATCGGGTGGCGCTGCGGAAGCTCTGACGGTATTTGCGGTTCGCAGAAGAGGAACAAGGAAAGGGGACGGGACGGATGACATCATCCCGAAAGCCGAAAGCGTCGCGCCGGTTCGGACCCTTCGAGGTCCTGCGCCTTCAGGACGGCGTGTTCGAGGCCCCGCCCGACGTGCTGATCCATGCGGATGGCGAGGTCGCAACAGCGGAGCTTCGCAAGAACTGGGGCGAAGCGCCGGTGCGGGTCGACGTCAACGTCTTTCTCCTGCGCGACGCCTCCGGCGTGACCCTCGTGGATGCGGGAGCGGGCACCGAATGGGGGCCGACCTTCGGTCATTTGCGGCAGGAACTGGCCGATCTCGGCATCGAGCGCGACGCTGTGCGGCGTGTTCTCCTGACCCATATCCATGGCGACCATGCGCAGGGCCTTTTCGAGGGCGACGAGCGCTATTTCCCTGAAGCCGAGATCCTCGTGCCCATGGCCGAGCTCGCCTTCTTCCTGGATGCCCGGCAGCGCGAGAAAGCCCCGGCGCCGCGTCAGGGCGCGTTCGACCTCGCCGCGCGGCTCAAGCGCGTTTACGGCGCGAAACTCGTTCCGATCATGGACGGCATCGTTTCACCGGGGATCGAAGCCCTGGCGCTGCCGGGCCATACGCCCGGCCATGTCGGCTACCTCATCCATGATGCCGCCGGAGGGCTCCTGCTTTTCGGCGATGCGATGCATCTGGAAGAGGTGCAGGGACCCGACCCGAATGCCGGGCTGGTCTTCGACCTCGATCCCGAAACCGCCGCCATGACGCGCCGGAGCGTTCTGGAACAGGCGGTGCGCTATGGCTGGATCGTCAGCGGCGGGCACCTGCCCGATTTTCGCTGGGTGCGCTCGCAGGGAAGCGGCTTCCGTCTCCTCCCGGCCTGACGGGCGATATGAAAAGGGGCCCTTGAGGCCCCTTTGTTGTTTCACGTGGGTAGGACCGCCGGGGTCCTTCAGCCTTCAGAACTCTTCCCAATTGTCCTGCGCGGCCTGCGCCTGCACCTTCGGGGCGGCGCCCCCGCGACCGGTGGAGCGCATCTGCGGCACGGGACGGGCCGTGGCAATGGGCCGGGCAGCGGGTTTGGGCATCGCGGCCGACCTGCCGGCATTGCTCGTGTTGAAGCTTTCCACCAGCGCGGACAGGCGGTTCGTGTCGTTCATCAGGTTCTGGGCGGCCGCCGTCGTCTGCTCCACCATGGCCGCGTTCTGCTGGGTGACCTTGTCCATCTGGTCGGCGGCGGTGGACACTTCCTTCAAGGACACGGCCTGCTCGCGGGCGGAATGGGCCATCTTGGCGATGACCTGCGAAACGCCGGCCACCTGATCCACGATCTGTTCGAGCGAGCGTCCGGAAGCGGTGACGAGATCGACGCCCTGGCTCACCTGCGCCGTGGAGGTGGAGATCAGGTTCTTGATCTCCTTGGCGGCTTCCGCCGAGCGTTGAGCAAGCCCGCGCACTTCCTGGGCCACCACCGCGAAGCCGCGTCCTGCTTCGCCGGCGCGGGCCGCCTCGACACCGGCATTGAGAGCCAAGAGGTTGGTCTGGAAGGCGATTTCGTCGATCACCGCGATGATCTTGCCGATCTCGGCGGAAGAACGCTCGATCTCGCTCATGGCCGACACGGCCTGCCCGACGATGGCGCCGCCCTTCTGCGCTTCCTTTTCGGCGAGCGTCGCGGCGGCCGTCGCGTCGTCGGCGCTCTGCGCCGTCACGTTGACGCCGCGCATGACCTCCGACAAGGCCGCGACGGTTTCTTCCAGGCTCGCCGCCTGCTGCTCGGTGCGCTGCGACAGGTCGCCGGCGGCCGTGTTGATCTCGCTCAAGCCGACGCGCATGGAGGAAACCGCGCCGACCACGGAGCCGATGGTGTCTTCGAGCTTGCCGACGCTTTCGTTGAAGAGATCGCAGACCTCGACATAGCCGGCATTCTTGGCCGGATCGAGCCGCGCCGTCAGGTCGCCGGCGGAAAGCTTCTCGAAGCTCGGGCGAACGGCCGCGACGAAGGCCTGGCGGGCGGCTTCGGTGGCTTCGCGCTCGGAAGCGCGACGGCGCGCTTCCGCCGCTTCACGCTCTTCCTGCGTCATGGATTCCAGGCGATCCTTCTCGATGGCCGCCTGCTTGAAGCTTTCCACCGCCCCGGCCATGTCGCCGAGTTCGTCGCGCTGGCCGATCGCGGGGATCGCCACCGTCTTGTCGCCCTTCTGGAGCCGCTTCATGGCATCCGTCATCGCCACGATGGGGCGAGCGATGCCGCGCGACAGGAGAAGGCCCATCGAGACGGCGATCGCGAACACGGCGAAGGCACCGACCGCGAGGGTGATGAAGCCGGCGGTGAAGGATTCCTCGGCCGCCGCACGACGCGAAACGAGAAGCGTCTGCTCGGCACCGGAAATCTCGGCGATGGTGGATTTGACCTGCGCCACATAGGAGAGCGCTGCGCCGTTCTTCGTCAGTTCCTTGGCGGATTCGAAGGTGGCCGGATTGGACGCGCGCTGACGCTGGACGTCGGCAACATTGGTCTTGTAATCGGCTGCGGCCTTTTGGAGGGTGGCGACGCGTTTCTGCTGTTCCGGGTTGTCCGCAGTCAGAGCACCGATCTGGGCGGTAGCGTCCTGGAAGGTCTTGAGACCAGCATCGTAGGCATTGATATAGACGTCTTGCGGGGAGATGAGGAAGCCCCGCATGCCGGCGACTTGCTCCACAATGCCCTGCTGGGCTTTCTGGGCTTCCGCCAGGACCTTGGTCGTGTGGACGTCCCAGTAGGAAGCGGTCTGGATATCGGAAATATTGTTCCAGACCATGCCCGCCATGCCGGTCACGGCGACGAGGATCGGCGCGAAGGCGACCACCAGTTTGCGGTTGACCTTGAGATTTGCGAATGACATCGGGTTCGGTTCCGAAAGGGGGGACCGCCGCCTCCCGGCGATCTTTGGCTGCGACCAAGAGTGCCTGCTATGGGCTACTGAATACTTAAGGCCGGGCTTCCCCATCCCTTAAAATCGCACGGGAATTTCGGGCTACCCTTACGGATTGCGTGACCTAGCGCCGGGTCCGGCACGACCGAAAGGGGACGGGCGAAGTGGCCGGGAAGTCGCACGGAAAACGTGGGATGCCTCCGATCCGCCCCTTGCGCGGCGGCATCGGGATGTCACATTCGCCCCCTACGAGCCGAATCGCTTCGGGGATGGAGATGCGGCTCGGCCGCCGAACCGTTCCCGCGACGATCTCGAACGGAGCCTCGATGACCGATCTCAGCCGCCGCGACCTGGTCGCCTTTCTCGCTTCCCTTGGGCTTGCCTTGCCATTGGGGAAGGGGGCTTTCGCCGCCGCCGCCGACGTGGCGGCCAGTGCCGCGCAAGGCACCTCGATCCGCTTCAAGGACCCGGTGCCCTATTCCTTCGAGCGCCTGGTGGAGGAAACCCGCCAGCTCGCCGAGAAGCCCTACGTGCCGGAAGTGCCGCGCCTCGGCGACGTGATCGAGCGCATCGACTACGACCAGCACCAGCGCCTGCGCTATCGCCGCGACCAGACGCTGGAACTGAACGATGGTCGGGCACCGCTGCGGTTCTTCTATCTCGGGCGCTATTTCAAGATGCCGGTCGGCATCAACATCGTGGAAGGCGACACGTCCCGCCAGTTGATCTTCGACCCGAAGCTCTTCGAGATCCCGTCGGATTCCCCGGCGACCGAACTGCCGGCGGATATCGGCTTCGCCGGCTTCCGCATTCTGGAGCCCAATTCCGAGCGCGACTGGATCGCCTTTCTGGGGGCCGCCTATTTCCGCACGAGCGGCGAGCTCGACCAGTTCGGCCTGTCGGCCCGTGCGCTCGCCATCGACGTCGCCATGCCGACGCCGGAAGAGTTTCCGCGCTTCACCGACTTCTATCTCGGACCCTCGGATATCGGCGGCCGCGTGAAGATCGCCTGCCGCATGAACTCGCCCCGCATCGCCGGCGTCCTGGAAATGGACGTGAAGAAGGACGGGCCGATCGTGATGGAGATCCGCTCGCGCTATTTCGCGCGGGACGCGATCCAGCGTGTCGGCGTCGCGCCGCTCACCTCCATGTTCTGGTATTCCGAGACCGATCGCGGCCGGCGCGTCGACTGGCGGCCGGAAGTCCACGATTCCGACGGCGCGGCGATGATTACCGAAACCGGCGAGCGCATATGGCGCCCCTTGAACAACCCGCCGCAGGTCATGACCTCGACCTTCGGGACGGGCGTGCCGAAGGGTTTCGGCCTTCTTCAGCGCGATCGCAATTTCGAGAACTACGAGGATGACGGCGTCTTCTACGAGAAGCGCGCCAGCGTCTGGATCGAGCCCAAGGGCGAATGGCCGACGGGGTCGGTGCAGCTCGTGGAAATCCCGACCGACGACGAAATCCACGACAACATCGCCTTCTACTTCCTGGCCGACAAGCCGGTGTCCAAGGGCGATGCGCTGGCCTACGACTACCGCCTCACCTGGGCGAAGGATCAGCCTAACCGGGGCAATGTCGGCGAGGTGGTGGCGACGCGCATCGGGCGCGGCGGCATTCCCGGCCAGCCCCGTCCGCCGGGCGTCACCAAGATCGTGATCGACTTCGACGAGGGGCTGGTCGCGGCGCTCGATCGCGAAGCCAAGGGCGTGGAGCCCGTGGTCTCCGCTTCGCGCGGCACCATCGGCAAGGTGGACGCCTATTCGGTGAAGGTGAACACCTCCTGGCGCGTCACCTTCGACCTGATGGCGGAAGGCAACGAGCCGGTGGAGCTTCGCTGTTACCTCAAAAAAGGCGAGGAAACGCTGACCGAAACCTGGGCCTACCAGTTCCTGCCGGCCCCGACGGTGCTCGGCGGCTGAACAGAGCAACGTTCGACAAGGAGGGCTCGGAGTGATCCGGGCCCTTTTTCTTGCGCTCGGAAGGCAGCAAGGCTTCGGCCGAAGCCTGATCCTTCTATCCCGCTTCCGCTTCGTCGGCGGTGGCGATCTCGGCGAGGGGGGCGGTGAGGCGGCAGTGGAAGCCGTCGCGCGCGTAGTCGAGAACAACGGACGCGCCGTCGCTTCCCGACAGGCCCATTTCCACCAGCCGCGTGCCGAAGCCCTTGCGCGGCGGCTGGCCCACCGGCGGCCCGCCGCGCTCCGCCCAGGCGAAGGCGAGGCAGGGAATGTTCGTACCCTCCGGTATGGCGATGCCCCATTCCACATCCACCACGCCCTCCGGCGCGGAAAGAGCGCCGTATTTGCCGGCATTGGTCGCAAGCTCATGGACGATCAAGGACAAGGACAGGCTGGCTTTGGGGCCGATCGGCAGATGGGGGCCGTTCAAGCGCACGCGGCCGCTTCCGTCGTGGATCGCCACCACGCCTTCCACGATGGCGGCGACGGAGGCCGCGTCGCGCTGGCCCGACAGAAGCACGTCGTGGGCCTTCGACAGGGCCTGAATGCGGTTCGACAGCGACTGGCGCGCCGTTTCCATGTCGCTCGCCGAGCGAAGGGTCTGCGAGATGATGGAGGATACGATCGCCAGCGTGTTCTTCAGGCGGTGGGCGAGTTCGGAATTCAGCACCTGACGCCGCGTTTCGGCCGCCACGCGCTCCGTCACGTCGTTGAAAAGAACCGCCACCCGGTTCGGCGCTTCGCCGTCCACGCGGAACGCGTAGCTTTCGTACCAGCGATTGCCGAGCGAGGCGGCGATGTTGCGAAAGCGCAAGGCCTCGCCGGTTTTCGCCACGCGCCCATAGGTCTCGTACCAATGGTCCTCGTGGCCGGGCAGAAGCGCGCGCATCCGCTTGCCGACGACGCTGCAAAGCCCCGTATGGCGGGTAAAAGCGGCGTTGACCTCGACAAAGCGATAATCGACGGCTTGGGTACCCTCGAAGATCACGTCGATCAGGAAGAAACCCTCATCGATGGAATCGAACAGCATCCGGTAGCGCCGGTTCGCCTGCGCCGCGAGCGCTTCCTGGCGCCGACGCTCGCCAATGGAATGGAAGGTCACGGCGAAGCGGTCGTCGCCGAGACCCCGCGCGCGCACCTCGTACCATTCGCCGTCGGTCTCGGTTTCCGAAAAGCGCGGCTCGCTGGATTCCACGACCGTCCGGTAGTCCTCCACGAGCTTGTCGGCCTGGGCGGGCAGAAGTTCGCGCACCGTGCGGCCCGCCGCGCCCGCGCGGCCGGGCAGGCGCTCGAAGGCGGGATTGACCTCGATATAGCGGAAATCGACCATGCGCCCGCCGTAGTCGCGGATCGCTTCGGCGACATAGAAGCTTTCCTGCGTGTCCTCGAATAGGACGCGCCAGCGCGTTTCGGAAAAGCGGGCGTCGATCTCGTCGCCGACGATGCGGGCGAAATCCCCGAGCCGCCGCCGCGCGCCTTCGCTCCACAGGCGCGGTTGCCAATCCGCCACTGCCAGGACCCCGGCGACCGCGCCGCCGACCCTCACCGGAATGCCGAGATAAGCGCCGATGGCCAGCCCGGTTTCCGCCGCGCTTGTGTTGAAGGCGGGATCGGTGGCGACATCGGCGACGGCGAGCGCCGCGCCCCTGGCGATCACATGGCGGCACAGCGTGCGGGCCAGCGGCCAGCCATCGGCATGGCTGGCGGGCAGACCGCGATGGGCGATGAAAAGCTGCCGGTCGTCCTGGCACAGCGAGATGAATGCGACAGGCACGTCCATGACGTCGCGCACGAGGGCGATCAAACGGTCGAGCGCCTGCCGACCGGAGACTTCCAGCAATCCGCTTCGCTCCAAGGTCCGCTCGCGCGGCATCTTGAGCGAGGACGTTCCGGCGATGACGTCGGATTCCTCGTGCATGGCTTTTGTCGCGACCCGCCCCCGCGGCAACCCCTAGGTCTAAATCTTTAACTAGCTTGACCGGGGGAGGGAAGCGCGATCAATCGTCCCGGCACGAAATCCATGGGTTTTCGCTCGAGCCTTTCGGGCGCCCCCCCTTTTCTCGGCGCTTGTCGGCCCCATCCTTGTCCTGATGAGGAAATTCGCGAACGGCGTTTCCACCCCAAACGCCGAGAACAAGCGCAGGCCATCCGATTTAATCGGGATGGGCTCGACTTCCGCCCCAGTTCCGTCATTCCGATCGGGTTCACGGTGGGATCGACCGACGACCGAACCCGGTTCGGCGGCGGATCGTTCCCACATGCAACGAAGGTCCTCGCGATGAGCGCCGACGAAATGCAGGCCTTGTCCCGCGACGAGCTGGAAGCGGACAATGCGCGCCTGCGGCGTCTTCTGGCCGGTTCCGGCGAGCCCGGCGGGACGGAGGCGGGCGTAGACGACGCGACGCGCGACAGGCTCGCGGTTCACGCCGATCTCCTGACCGAGCTGCGGCTCAGCCGGGCGCGGGCGCGCCTCAGCGAGGAGCGGCTGGCGCTCGCCTTCGAGGCGTCCGGCTCCCTCGGCTGGTGGGACTGGGACGTGGGCAGCGACATTCTCCATGCCAGTCCGCAATTCGCCCGCATGTACGGCGTCGATCCCGAGCGGGCTGCCGCCGGCGTGCCGATCGCCGAATTCGTCGACGGCATCCATCCCGAGGACCGCGAGGAGGCGGGGCGGCGGATCGCCAGGACGCTGAACGACGGCGGCGACTTCATGGAGGAATACCGCCTTCTCCACCGCGACGGCACGGTCACCTGGGTCCACGCGCGCGGCCACTGCTATCTCGACGAGAAAGGGCAGGCCTCGCGCTTTCCGGGCGTCGCCATGGACATCACGGCGAGAAAGCTCGGCGACCTGCGCAAGCTCTCCCTCGTGGAACTCGGCGACCGCCTGCGCGAAGCCGACAGCGTCGAGCGCATCGCCTATACCTGCGCCGAAGTCATGGCGAGGACGCTCGGCGCGACGCGCGCGGGCTTCGGCACGGTGGATGTCCTGAACGAAACGGTGATGATGCAGCCCGACTGGCAGGCGCCGGGGGTGGCGAGCATCGCCGGCCTCCACCGCTTCCGCGATTACGGCAGCTTCATCGAAGACCTGAAGCGCGGCGAAGCGGTGGTGATCGGCGATGTCACGGCCGATCCGCGCACGAGCGAAAACGCCGAGGCGCTGCTGGCGCTCGGCATTCGCGTTCTCGTCAACCTGCCGATCATGGAACACGGCCATCTGGTGGCGGTCGCTTTCGTGCATCACGACAAGCCGCATCTCTGGTTGGAAAACGAGTTGAACTTCGTGCGCGCGGTGGGCGACCGCACGCAGGCCGCCATAGGACGCCTGCGCGCCGAGGAACAGCAGCGGCTGTTGAACCGCGAACTCGGCCACCGCTTGAAGAACAACCTTGCCATGGTGCAGGCCATCGCCGCGCAGACCTTGCGCAACGCGCCGAGCCTGGAGGCGGCGCGCTTGTCCCTGTCCAACCGGCTGGCGACGCTCGGCCGGGCGCACGAACTGCTTCTGTCCGGCACGACGGACGGCACGGACATCGCGGCCCTGACGCAGGCGACGCTCGCCGTTCATGACGACGGCGAAGGCCGCGTGCGCTTGTCGGGTTCATCCCTGGAGCTTGGCGCCTCCGCCGCCTTGTCGCTTGCCCTCGTGCTCCATGAACTCGCCACCAACGCCGCCAAATATGGTGCCTTGTCCGTGCCGGACGGGCATGTCGCGGTGGAATGGACGGTGACGGGGAAAGCCGACGACGCGCGGCTCGACGTGTTCTGGAGCGAGCACGGCGGCCCGACCGTCACCAAGCCCGAGCGACGCGGTTTCGGCTCGCGGCTGATCGAGCGGGGGCTTGCCGGAACGATCGGCGGCGAGGTCGATCTCGACTTCCGGACCGAGGGATTGCGGTGCCGGATCTCGGCACCACTCGCCGGTCTCAGCGGCGAAGGGTGACGCCATTCGCTGAGGAAGGGCGCAACCTTTCCTTCTCTGGCGAATTTGTGGCGCATGGTCGCGAAATTCAAACACGCTGTGGCGCTGGTCGCCGAGGACGAGCCCCTGCTTCGGATGGACGCCGCCGACACGTTGGAGGAGGCGGGCTTCACCGTTCTGGAAGCGGCGAACTCGCGCGATGCGCTGCGCCATCTGGAAGAGGTCGAGACGATCGAACTCCTCTTCACCGATATCGAGATGCCGGGTCCGATCGACGGCATCGCACTGGCGCATGAGGTCGTCAAGCGCTGGCCGAACGTGTCCGTCGTCGTGTGCTCGGGCCGCGTGAAGGTGGGGCCGGGCGATCTGCCGCCCCAGGCGCGCTTCATCGCCAAGCCCTTCAGCGCCGATCTGATGATCCGGGCGGTGGAGAAGGTGATGGGCTGAGACCGGCTGGCCTCAGCTCAAGTAACCCATCTGAGCCGCGATCGCGACGGCATGGGTGCGGTTGGAGGCGTTCATCTTGCGCGTCGCCGCCGTCAGATATTGCGACACCGTATATTCCGACAATGACAGGATGATCCCGATCTCGGACGAGGTCTTGCCGAGCATCGCGAGCTTCAGGCAGTCGCGCTCGCGCGGGGTCAGCGGATTGGAACGCCGGTTCTCTTCCAGGCGGCACGCGGCCAGGATGCCGAAGGCGCCGAAGCTCGCGAACTGCAATTCGCAGGCCTCGCGCGCCGACAGATCGGTTCGCTCGCCGTAAAGGCCGAGCGCCCCCGCGAAGCTCGACATTCCATGCACCGGAACGAAGACGCCGCCACGGATGCCATTCGCGGTCAGAAAGCGCACGGTCGGGGTCGGTTCGTCGTCGGGAAACAGCGACTCCAGGTCCCAGACGAAAGGCGTCGGGCCGGCCTTCACCGCGCGGATCACCGGCGAATAGCGCTGAAGCCCGAGCTTCTCGTAGCCCTTCTGAAATTCCGGCGTCCAGTTGCCGAGAATGAGCTTCAGTTCGGCCCGGACGTCGTCCGGCGAGGGAATGGTGAAGATCGCGTAGTGGGTATAGCCATAGGCCTTGATGATGGCCTTCAAGGCATCGTGCAGCAGGGTTTCGTCCCAGGGCGTCGGGAGGGCTTCCAATATCGCTGCTGCGGACATTCCATTTCCCGCCAAGTCGTTCCCGCCGGCCACGCGAGCCGAGAGAAGCCGCCGCGCGTCGCCGATCGACGCGAAGGGATACAACGATCCCCGCGACCATTCATAGTGTTAAGCTCGGCCACCGATAAAGCGGACATTCCCGGAGGCCGAATCGCATCATAGCGAAAGCGTTGATCAATAGGCGGGAAAACTCATCGAATTTTATGTGAATGGCAGCGAATTTTCCGTTTGACGGCGGGAGTGGAACCGCCAAGCGCGACGCCCCATCTGTGGGAGGTCGCCGCATGAAGCGCGGCTTGCCCGACCACGGCCCGGCTCCTCGCCGGGCGCCAGCCTGGACCCATCCATGACCGACTTCTCCCCTCGTGAGATCGTCTCCGAACTCGACCGCCACATCATCGGCCAGAAGGACGCCAAGCGCGCCGTGGCGGTGGCGTTGCGCAACCGCTGGCGCCGTCAGCAGCTCGAAGGGGCGCTGCGCGAGGAGGTGATGCCGAAGAACATCCTGATGATCGGCCCGACCGGCGTCGGCAAGACCGAAATCTCGCGCCGTCTCGCGCGGTTGGCTGGCGCGCCCTTCATCAAGGTGGAGGCCACGAAGTTCACCGAGGTCGGCTATGTCGGCCGCGACGTGGAGCAGATCGTGCGCGATCTTGTTGAGATCGGCATCGGCCTCGTGCGCGAGAAGAAGCGCGAGGAAGTGAAGGCGAAAGCCCATCAAGGCGCCGAGGACCGCGTGCTGGACGCCCTTGTCGGCAAGACCGCTTCGCCGGCGACGCGCGACAGTTTCCGCAAGCGCCTGCGCGCCGGGGAACTCGACGACAAGGAGATCGACGTCGATGTCGCGGACACCGCCAATCCGCTCGGCGGCATGGACATCCCAGGCATGCCCGGCGCCAATATCGGCGTTTTGAACCTGTCGGAAATGTTCGGCAAGGCGATGGGCGGGCGCACCAAGCAGCGCCGCACCACGGTTCGCGACTCCTACGCGCTTTTGATCAACGAGGAATCCGACAAGCTTCTGGACGGCGAGCAGGTCGTCGCCGAAGCGATCCGCGCGGTGGAGAACAACGGCATCGTCTTCCTGGACGAGATCGACAAGGTCGCCAACAAGGACGGCTATGGCGGCGCGGGCGTGTCGCGCGAGGGCGTGCAGCGCGATCTTCTGCCGCTCGTGGAAGGCACCACCGTCGCCACCAAGCACGGGCCGGTGAAGACCGACCACATCCTCTTCATCGCGTCCGGCGCCTTCCACGTCGCCAAACCTTCCGACCTCCTGCCGGAACTCCAGGGCCGTTTGCCGATCCGCGTGGAACTGAGGGCGCTTACCAAGGACGATTTCCGCCGCATCCTGACGGAAACGGAGGCGAGCCTCATCAAGCAGTACATCGCCTTGATGAAGACCGAGAACGTCACGCTGGAGGTGACCGACGACGCCATCGATGCGATCGCCGATCTTGCCGTCAGCCTCAACGGCTCGGTGGAGAATATCGGCGCGCGCCGGCTCCAGACCGTGATGGAGCGGGTTCTGGACGAAATCTCCTTCGAAGCGCCCGACCGGGGCGGTCAGAGCTTCACCGTGGATGCCGACTATGTCCGGAAGGCGCTGGACGGCATCGCCGGAAACGTCGACCTGTCCCGCTACATCCTCTGACGAGGGATCAGAACTCCTCCCAATCGTCGCTGGCGGGCTTGGCCTGTATCATGGGCCTCGCCTGCCGCACCGGCGCGGCGCGGGACGGGGCAGGCGGTGCGCGGCGGGCGGGAGCCTTCGCGGCGCGCGGGTCCGTGTTGCCGGTTCTGGTGACGAAGCGTTCGGCGAGACGGGCGAGTTCCTCCGTTTCGCTGGCGAGCGACTGCGCCGCCGCGGTGGTTTCCTCCACCATGGCGGCGTTCTGCTGCGTGACCTTGTCCATCTGATCGGCGGCCACCGCCACCTCCTTCAGCGCCACCGCCTGCTCGCGGGAGGCGGCCGCGATCTCGGACACGACATTGGCCACCGTGCCGACGGTCGACACGATCTCGCCGAGACTCCTGCCCGAGGCCGTGACGAGATCGACCCCTTGCGCGACCTGCGCCGAGGAGGTCGAGATCAGGTCCTTGATCTCCTTGGCGGCTTCCGCCGAACGCTGCGCGAGGCCCCGCACTTCCTGCGCCACCACCGCGAAGCCTCGGCCGGCTTCGCCTGCGCGCGCGGCTTCCACGCCCGCGTTGAGCGCCAGGAGGTTGGTCTGAAAGGCGATCTCGTCGATCACGCCGATGATCCGGCCGATCTTTTCCGAGGACTGCTCGATCGCCCCCATCGCACTGATGGCCTGATCCACGATGACGCCGCCTTTTTCCGCGTTCATCAGGGCGGCGGCGGCCGCCCCCCGCGCTTCGGCCGCGCGTCCCGCCGTGCCGTCGACGCCGCGCATCACTTCGGCGAGCGCCGCCACCGTTTCTTCCAGGCTCGCCGCCTGTTGCTCGGTGCGCTGCGACAGGTCGCCCGCCGCCACCGTGATCTCGCCAAGGCCCCCGCGAATGGAGGAAATGGAGCCCGTCACCTTGCCGAGTGTGTCTTCCAGGGCGGCGGCGGCTTCGTTGTAGTCCTTCGCCATGCCGACGAAATCGCCGTCGAGATCCGCTTCGATCCGCGCCGCGAGATCCCCTTTGCGAAGATCCGCGAAAGCCTGGGCGAAGGCCGCGAGCGCGGACTTCAACTCGGCCTCGCCTTTCGCCCGTGCTTCTTCCGACGCACGCCGCTGCGCATCGAGCGCTTCCAGATAGGTCGATATGCCGTAATCCATGTCGAGAAGCGCGGCCTTCACCACCACCGCCACTTCCTGCGCCAGCCGGGCGGAATGGCTCCGGCCGAAGCGCGAGGGCCAGCGCGCTTCCACGATCTCGGCGATCAGCTTCTCGACGATGAGGCCGTAGCCGCCGATATACCAGCGCGGTTCGAGCCCGAGACGGGCATGGACGCGCCCGACCGCCGACACGCCTTCCACGTAACGATCGTTGAAGCTCGCCTGCGAGATCAGCCCCCAATGGCGCGCCTGACGCTCCTTCGCGCTCGCGATGTGAGCCGGATCGCGGAAGAAGCCCCGCGTATTGGGATCGGTCGCGGCCTTGGAATAGAAGGCGTCGAGAGCACTGCCGATCGAGGCTTCGATGGTGGGGCCGAGGCTGCGCAACCTCGTTTTCGACGCTTCGTCGATCCCCAGAAAGGCGAGCCGCTCATCAAGGGTCTTGGCGGCGTTGGGCGTGCTCATCTCGGTTGCAATCTTCGTTCGGTGGGTTGCTTCTCGGTTGAATATTCTTGTTGATCGACGTTAATCGGAACTTGCGTCGGCGCGCTTTTTAGGCGGCTATATTTCAAATTGATCGTAGCTGGGTGCAGGTCTTCTTGCGTCAGTTCGGTCGCGATCCAGGGCAGCCAAGCCTTTTTGAGAAGCGAGCCTATGTCCGGCAGCGGTTCTTCCTTCGAACAAGCTTTGTCCTCGGCCGGAACAGGGCGGTTTCAGCGCCGGCTTCTCGGCATCTTCGGTCTCGTCTGGGCGGCCGACGCGATGCAGGTTCTGGCCGTCGGCTTCACCGCCGCGGCCATCGCGGCGAGCTTCGATCTGACGGTGCCCGAGGCGCTGCAAACGGGAACGGCCTTGTTTCTCGGCATGATGGTCGGCGCCTTCGTGTTCGGCCGCCTCGCGGACCGGATCGGCCGCCGCCCCGTTCTGATCGCGGGCGTTCTGATCGACGCCGTGTTCGGCATCGCTTCGGCCTTCGCGCCCGACTTCGCGTGGCTCCTCGCCTTGCGCTTCCTCACCGGCATCGGGGTCGGCGGCACCCTGCCGGTGGACTACGCCATGATGGCCGAGTTCCTGCCGGCCGAGCGGCGCGGGCGGTGGCTGGTGGCGCTGGAGGGTTTCTGGGCCGTGGGAACGGTAGCGGTCGCGCTGCTCGCGCTTCTGGCCGCCAATGTCGGGGGTGTGGACCCGTGGCGCACGATTTTCCTCGTGATCGCGCTGCCGGGCTTGATCGGCCTCGTTCTGCGCCTCGGCCTGCCGGAATCGCCGCTGTTCTTGTTCCGCCAGGGGAGGGTGGATGAAGCGCAGGCCGTCCTCGACCGCGTCGCGAGCGTCAACGGGCGGAGGCCTCGCGCGCTTGCCCTCGATCGAGGGACAGTGAGCGCCATTCCCGCGAAGCTGCCGGTTTCCGCCCTGTTTTCGGCTGAACTGCGCCGCCGCTCCGTGCCGCTTCTTCTGGTCTGGCTGCTCGTGTCCGTGTCCTATTACGGCGTCTTCGTGTGGTTGCCGGTGAAGCTCGCGGCGGGCGGGCTCGGCTTCGTGCGCGGCCATCTCTTCCTCGTCATGGTCGCGCTCGCCCAGCTTCCGGGCTATGCGCTCGCCGCCTACGGGGTGGAGCGCTGGGGCCGCAAGCCGACGCTGATCGGCTTCCTGATCTTGAGCGCGCTCGGCTGCTTCCTGTTCGCGCTCGGCACATCGGGCGCGCTGGTGACGGGAGCGACGCTTTTGATGAGCTTCGCGCTCCTCGGCACCTGGGGCGCGCTCTACGCCTTCACGCCGGAGGTCTTCCCGACGCCCTTGCGCTCCACCGGCATGGGCAGCGCCGGGGCGATGGCGCGGATCGGCGCGCTGCTCGCCCCTTCGCTGCTGGCCCCGGCCATGGCGGCGGGCTTCGGCACGGCGCTCGGCGCTTTCGCCGGCCTTCTGGCGCTCGCCGCCGTGCTGGTCTCATTGGTGGATGTCGAAACACGGCGCGTGGCGCTCGCCTGAACGATCAGGCGGCGCGGGACGGGCTTGCCGCCTTCGCGCCGTCGATTTCCAGCATGCGCAAAGACACCTCGCCGTTTCCCCTGACGGTGAGAAGCCCACCGGACGGGACGGGGGCCCAGCGCCCGGAATTTTCGTCGCAGGGCTCGGAGGCGATCACCAGTCCCTCGCCTTCCTCGCGGCAATAAAGCGAGGGCGGCTGACCGTCGCTCGCCCAGCGATAAGCGTAGAGCGTTTCGCCATCGGTATGAACGGCGGCGAAGCGCAGAGGCTCGCCGGTGTCCGCCGGGCTCATTGCGGCGACGATCTGGGTCAGTGTCTGCGTCATCGCGCCGACGGGGTCGCGTTCCAGCCCCTGGCCAAGCGCCGCCAGAAAGATCGCCTCGGAATCGCTCGTGCCTTTGCGGGAAGGATAAAGCGCGTCCGGGATCAGGGCATCGACGCGCCGGCGCAGGCGCTCGTAGCCGCCGATCTGGCCGTTATGCATGAAGAGATGCCGGCCTTGCGCGAAGGGATGGCAGTTGGCGGTGGACACCTCGCCGGAGGTTGCCGCCCGCACATGGGCAAGAAACAAGCGCGAGCGGATCTGGCGGCAAAGCGACACGAGATTGGCGTCGGACCAGGCGGGCAGGATGCCGCGATAAAGGCCGGGCTCCTCGCGCTCGCCATACCAGCCGACGCCGCAGCCATCGGCGTTGACGGCGGTCTTGGCCTCGCGCGCGGCCGAGGCCTGCGCGATCAGGGACGCGCGGGGCGTGACGAGAAGCTGTTCCAGAAAGACCGGCGGGCCGGCATAGGCGAGGAAACGGCACATGGGCTCGAACTCTTCTTCGCGTAAGGGCGACGCCTGGCACCCCTCCCAGTGCCCGGCGTCCCGATCCGTTGAAGCCTATGCGGCGACCTTGTCGTGAAACTGACGCACGACATCCGGAAAGGCGAAGCGGGCGGCGGCATCGGCATGGATGCGCGTCGAGCAGAAGCCGGGGAGAACCAGCGCATCGGGGTCGAGCAGCAAGCAGATTTCGGTGCAGCCGAGGATCACGCAGTCCGCGCCGGCCATCCGGCCGCGCTCCACGACGGCCAGCATCGCCTCGCGCGAAGCTTGGCTGACGATCCCCTGGCAAAGCTCGTCGAAGATCACGCGATGAACGAGGGCGCGATCCTCTTCGTTCGGCACGATCGGCGAAATGCCAGACGTCTCCTGCATCCGCTTCGCATAGAAGCCGTGCTCCATCGTGTAGCGGGTAGCCAGAAGCAGGGGGCGGTGCCGGCCGGAGGCGGTGATCGCCGCGCCGGTTTCGGCGACGATGTCGATCAACGGAACGGACAGGGTGGCAGCGACTTGGTCGGCGACGAGATGCATGGTGTTGGTGCAGATCAGCACGCAGTCCGCCCCGGCCAGTTGCAGCTTGCCGGCGCTGGCCGCCAGCATGTCGGCAGCGAGATCCCAGCGTCCGGCCTTCTGAAGGGCGACGACGGCGGAGAAGTCGAGCGAATGGAGAAGCACGTCGGCCGAGGCCAGCCCGCCGAACCGCGCCCTCGCCGCCTCGTTCAGAAGGCGGTAATAAACGGCGCTGGATTCCCAGCTCATGCCCCCGATCAGCCCGATCGTCTTCATCGTGTCGTCCTTCCCCTTCTGATGAAAAGAGGATGATGCAAACCTTCCGCCAACGGCGCGCGTTTGATGGCAAAGGCCGACAGACTTCTGCATTTATAAGGCGGATTTTACGCGGAAGATGCATCGCTGTTGCGCTGGCGAAGTTCGATATGCAATCTTCGCCTTTATGCTCGACGATCGCGACCGCACCATTCTGGCCCTGCTACAGGAGGACACTGAGAAGCCAGTGGCGGAGATCGCCGCCCGAGTTTCGCTGTCGCCTTCGGCCTGTTCGCGCCGCATCCAGCGCCTGGAAGCGGAAGGGTATATCGCGCGGCGCGTGGCGCTTCTCGACCGCGCCCGAATGAAGCTGCCGACGACGATCTTCCTGATCGTCAAGACGCAGCGCCATTCCGCCGATTGGCTGGACGAGTTCCGCCGGGCCGTGTCCAGCATCCCCGAGATCGTCGAGGTGCACCGGCTGACCGGCAATTTCGATTACATCCTGAAGCTCGTCCTGCCGGATGTCGAGCATTACGACGCCGTCTACAAGCGCTTGGTGTCGCGCATTGAGTTCTTCGATATGTCGGCCTACATTTCCATGGAAACGCTGAAGGCGGGCAGCGCGCTTCCGACCCATTACGCCTGAGAGCCTGCGGCACGCCGTCATTTCCGGGAACTTGGCGACGAACTCTTCCGTTCGCCGCCAAGGTGACACGGGAGAGCGGTGGATGGCGAAGGATCACGACACGATCTGGAAGGAATGGGAGGAGGCGGTGAACATGACGCCCGCCGCCCTGAAGAAATGGTTGGACACGGAAGAGTCGAAAAGCGTCGGCGACACGCAGTCCGGCGCGGCGTCGTCCGGCAAGACGGGCGGCGGTGAATCCACCGGGCACAAGAGCGGCGAGCGCATTCTGGAGATCAAGGCGAAGAAGAAAACCGATCTCGAAGAAGACGACTGGGACCACATGGCCAAGGTCGTCGGCTACGTCCATCGCCATCTGAAGCAGAAGCCGAAGGGCGATATCGAGGACACCAACTGGACCTATTCCCTGAAGAACTGGGGCCACGATCCCACAAAAGACTGAACTCAGAAGCCGCAATGTTTCACGTGGAACACGGCGGCATGATTTGCATCGGCCGGCGAAGAAGCGCTATCGGAGCGCCGTCCGGCCTTTCACGGTTCTTTCCCATGCTCCGTTCCTTTTCGCGGCTTGCGCTCGTTTTCTGCCTCGCCGTTGCATCCCCCGCTTTGGCGGCGACCACGGTGCCGCCCGGCAACCGCAACGAAGCGCAGCCCGCCGTGCCTTACGGGTCGATGAAGCGCACCGGCGACACGCGCGGCACCTTTCAGGCGAAATACGAGAAGATCCGCGACCTCATCGCCCGCAATGGCGAATTGAAAGGCAAGATCCGCAAGGCGGCTTCCGCCTACGGCATCGATCCGATCCACATCGTCGGCGCGCTGGTGGGCGAACATACCTACAATGTCGACGCGCTGGACCGCCTCCAGACCTATTACGTCAAAGCCATGTCCTACATGACCTCCAAGGTCGAGTTCGCCTATGAGGGCGAGGAGGTGGCCGATTTCGTGAAACGCCCGGAGTTCCGGAACTGCGGCGGAGAGGGGAGCGACGAGGCCCTGTGGACCTGCCGCGAGGGCGTCTGGAACGCGGAGTTCCGGGGCCGCCGGGTGGGAGGGAGGAGCTTTCCCGACAAGCGCTTCGGCGTGGTGTTCTTCCAGCCCTTCTATGCCGGCCAAACCTTCGGCCTCGGCCAGCTCAACCCGCTGACGGCTTTGTCGGTTTCCGATGTCGTGCATAAGGTGTCGGGCCTGCCGGAACTCGACCCACGCGATGCCGGCGAGGTCTATGCCGCGATCATGGACCCGGACAAGTCGCTCGCCTACATGGCCGCGGTGATCCGCTCCTCGGTCGACAGCTACAAGCGCGTCGCCGGCTTCGACATCTCGAACAATCCGGGCCTGACCGCGACCCTCTACAATGTCGGCAACCCGAGTGCCCGCGCGGCGGCTTTGGCCGCCGAGAACAAGCGCCGCGCCGCCGCGGGCCAAGCACCGAAGCTGCCGGAGGAGAATTATTACGGCTGGCTCGTCAACGACAAGCTGGACGAGTTGAAGGCCGCGCTGAGGTAAGAGGACATGGTCGCCATCCATCCTCACGCTGCCGCGCGGCTCGAATTGCGAGGCGCGACGGCCGAAGAGGTTGTCGAGACCGTTGAGCTTGGCGAGGAATTTCCCGCCAAGTTCGACCGGACCGGCTTTCACCGGACGTTCCAAGGTCACTATCTATGGCGTGCCAAGGTCTTCGACACGAAACGCGTCGAAGCCTATGCTGTGTTCGAGAACCATGAATGGCTGGTCATCACCGTCATCGTGAAATTCGGGAGGGCTTCGTGAGACTGACCTACGACCCACAAGCGAACGCTGCCTATATCCGCTTCAAGGACGAACGCGTCGAAGTGGAAACGATCGAGATCAGCGCGTCCGTCCTGATCGATCTGGCGCCTGATGGATCGGTCTACGGAATCGAGCTTCTCAATGCCAACGAGCAGCTTCGGGCCGGTGACGACGGCAACTTCGTCTTCACCGACCCGGAAAGTGGCCGCGAGGCCATGTTGAAGGTGGCCTGACGCCTCAGACGCCCTTCCTGCCGAGCGCGTCGAGGACGCGGGCCCAGGAGCGCTGGCCCTTGGCGAAGGATGTCATCTCGTATTTCTCGTTCGGAGAATGGATGCGGTCGTCGCCGAGGCCGAAGCCGATCAGGAGCGAGCCCATGCCGAGCCGGCGCTTGAACTCGCCGACCACCGGGATCGAGCCGCCCATGCCGATCATCACTGCCGCCTTCGGCCACTCGTCGGAGAGGGCCTCGCGCGCGGCCGTCAAAGCGGGGGAATCGAAGGGAAGTTGGATCGCCGGCGAGCCGCCGTGCTCGTGGAATTCCACTTTGGCGTCGGTCGGCAGGCGCTCGGAGACGAACCGGCGGAAGCTTTCGCGGATCTTGGCCGGGTCCTGATCGAAGACGAGGCGGAAGGAGACCTTGGCGGAGGCTTCCGCCGCGATCACCGTCTTGAAGCCTTTGCCGGTATAGCCGCCCGAAATGCCGTTCACTTCCGCCGTCGGGCGCGACCAGGTCTGCTCCAACACGCTGCGGCCCTTTTCGCCGGACGACGTGGTGAGGCCAGCCTGACCGAGAAAGGCGGCTTCGTCGAAGTTCAGGCCCTTCCAGATCTCGCGCACTTCCTCCGGCAATTCGGGAACGCCGTCATAGAAGCCCGGCAAGGTCACGCGGCCGTCCGCGTCGTGGAGATCGGCGAGGATGCGCGACAGGACGTGGATGGGGTTCGTCGCCGCGCCGCCGAAATAGCCCGAATGAAGGTCCTTGTCGGCGCAGCGGATCGTCACCTCTTCGCCGACGAGACCGCGCAGGCCCGTCGAGATGGCGGGAGTCTCGCGGTCCCACATATTGGTGTCGCAGACGAGGGCGATGTCGGCGGAAAGCTCCGCCTTGTTCGCATCCATGAAGGGCAGGAGCGAGGGCGAGCCGGATTCCTCCTCGCCTTCCAGGAAGATGGTGACGCGGCAGGGAAGCGAGCCCGTTTCGGCGATGTAAGCGCGGCAGGCTTCCACGAAGGTCATGAGCTGACCCTTGTCGTCGGCCGAGCCGCGCCCGGTGATGCGGCTCGTGCCGTCCGGCATCTGCCGGACGGTCGGCTCGAAGGGATCGGTGTCCCAAAGCTCCACCGGGTCCACCGGCTGGACGTCGTAATGGCCGTAGAACAGGACATGCGGCGCGTTTGGCCCCGCGCCGTCGTGATGGGCGATCACCATCGGATGGCCGGCCGAGTCCGCGACGCGCGCCTTGAAGCCGATGGCGTCGAGATCCCCCGCCAGCCAGTCGGCGCAACGCCGGCAATCGGCGGCATAGGCCGGGTCGGTGGAGATCGAAGGGATGCGCAAGAGGTCCTTCAAGCGCTCCACCGAACGGTCGAGATTGAGGTCGAGGCAGCCCAGAACGCTGTCGAGATCGGCCATGTGCGGCCTCCATGTTCCAAAACGGCGGCGCGCGAGGCGTCGGATGGAGGCGGGTTTACCCGAGATCGCCGGTGGTTTGAACCGCCGAGAAAAATGGCCGGACGCGAACCGTCCGGCCAGGTCGGGATCAGTCGGATGCGGAGGCTTCGAGCCCTTCGCCGACTTGGCGCAACGTGGCGGACAGCTTCTCGTCCTCGACGCGGCCGGCGACGCGCACCGTTTTCGCGCCGAGATCGTCCAGAAGCTTGGCGACAGCCGCGCCGTCGATGTCGTCGGCCTGAAGCTTGGTCTTCAGGGCATGGAGGTCCGTGACGATGCCCTTGGTGCCGGACACCTCGACCCCCTGCAACTGCTCTTCCCAATATTCGATCTGCTCGATCGCGGCCTTGGCTGCCATGTCCTTCAGGCCCTTTTCCAGGGCGTGGGTCAGCTTGGTGAAACGTGCCGCCATTGCCGGCTCCTCCATTGGCTCGAAACCCGGCCCGAACCGGCGCCGGTTTCCTGTGACAGCGGCGGATATGGAAGGATGGGCCCAATGGGGGATGCGGCCAACCGCCCCTTGCCGGACGGCGCGAGTGCTCCCGGCTTCAGCGCTGCCGGGTTTCCCAGCCTTCAGCGATCACCGGCGCCAAACCTTCCGCCGCCAGCATCTGCCGGCCGAGGATATGGTCGGCGGCCTTCTCGCCCGTCATGATGGACGGCGCGTTGAGATTGCCGTTGGTGACGCGCGGAAAGATCGAGGAGTCGGCGACGCGCAGCGCTTCGACGCCGATCACCCGGCATTCGGGATCGACCACGGCCAGGGGGTCGTCGGCGGCTCCCATTCGTGCCGCGCCGCAAGGGTGGTAGGCGCTTTCCGCGTGGTCGCGGATGAAGGCGTCGAGTTCGTCGTCGCTCTGAACGGCAGCGCCCGGCTGGATTTCCGGGCCGCGATAGGGGTCGAAGGCTTTCTGCGCGAAGATCTCGCGCGTCAGGCGGATGGCGGTGCGGAAATCGCGCCAGTCCTGAGGATGGCTCATATAGTTGAAGCGGATGGAGGGCGGGTCGTCCGGCCCGGAGCCCGTCAGGCGGATCGCGCCCCGCGATTGGGAGCGCATCGGCCCGACATGGGCCTGGAAGCCGTGGCCCTCGGCCGCCGCCTGCCCGTCGTAGCGCACCGCTGCGGGGATGAAATGGTACTGGATGTCGGGATAATCGACACCGGCTCCCGAGCGGACGAAGGCGCAGGCCTCGAAATGGTTGGTCGCGCCGTAGCCGGTATGAAGCAGCATCCATTCCATGCCGATCTGCCCCTTGGCGAAGAGGTTGAGATAACCGTTGAGCGTGATGGCTTGAGTGCAGGACTGCTGGATATAGAGTTCCAGATGATCCTGAAGATTGCGGCCGACGCCTTCGCGCGGGACGCGCACCTCCACGCCTGCTTCGCTTAAGTCAGTGGCAGGCCCGATGCCGGAGCGCAGGAGAAGCAGCGGCGAGTTGATCGCGCCGGCGGCCAGCACGACCTCCTTTCGCGCGCGGATCAATCCCAGCCGCCGCCGGCCGCGCCGCACCGCGATGCCGACCGCGCGGTCCCCTTCCAGAACCACATGCGTCGCTTCCGCCGTGGCGAAGCGGCAGTTCGGGCGGCGAAGCGCGGGGCGAAGATAGGCGTTTGCCGCCGACCAGCGCCGCCCGCGCCAGATCGTGTGCTGCATCGGCCCGAAGCCTTCCTGGGCGGCGGCGTTGTAGTCTTCCGTCACCGGATAGCCGGCCTGCCGACCCGCTTCCACGAAGGCGCCGTAGAGCGGGTTCTCCATCGCGCCGCGCTTGACGTTGAGCGGCCCCAGAAGCCCGCGCCATAGAGGATCGCCGCCGTCCATGGCTTCCATGCGCTTGAAGTAGGGAAGGACGTGGGCATAAGACCAGCCGGCCGCGCCGGTTTGCGCCCAATGATCGAAGTCGCGCGCGTGGCCGCGCACATAGACCATGCCGTTGATGGAGGAGGAGCCGCCGATGACGCGCCCGCGCGGCGTCTGGAGGCGGCGTCCGCCGAGACTTTCTTCCGCTTCCGCCCGGTAGCCCCAGTCGTAGCGGCGCATGTTCATGGGCATGGACAGCGCGCCCGGCATCTGGATGAAGGGGCCGGCATCGGTGCCCCCGGCTTCCACCACCAGAACCTCCTCCGCGCCGCTTTCCGACAGGCGAAAGCTGAGGGCGCAGCCGGCCGAGCCCGAACCGACCACGACATAATCGGCTTCGTCGATCACCTTCATGCGCGTGTCTCCCCGATGCCTGTTCCGCCCTTCGACATGCCAAAGGCGGGCAGGAACCTCCGGCCCCCGCGCGACGCGGCGATGTCGGAATTGCGATCCCGCATCCTCTCAGGTTGCATGGGTGGCTGTCATATGCAGTTTGTAGAACCGTCCGACCGACCCCTGCCGGAGACCGTTCATGCTTCGCCTTCTCGCCTCGGCCCTTGCCGGAACCGTTCTTTTCTCGACGCCGGTGTCGGCCGAGGATCTGACGATCCTGCATATCAACGACTTCCACAGCCGCGTCGAGCCGATCAACAAGACCGACTCCACCTGCTCGGCCAAGGACGCGGAAGCCAATGCCTGCTTCGGCGGCATCGCGCGCCTCAAGACGGCGATCGACCAGAACAGGAAGGACGGCACCAATGTCCTTCTTCTGGATGCCGGCGACGAGTTCCAGGGCTCGCTCTTCTACACGACCTACAAGGGCCGGGACGCGGCCGAGTTCATGAACGGGCTCGGCTTCGAGGCGATGGCCGTCGGCAACCATGAATTCGACGACGGGCCGGCGGTGCTGTCCGCCTTCGCCGATCTCCTGAAGCTTCCGCTTCTCAGCGCCAATGTCGATGTTTCGCGCGAGCCGCTTCTCCAAAACCGCATCAAACCCTCGACGGTGATCGAGAAGAACGGCCAGCGCATCGGCGTGATCGGTCTGACGCCCTTGGATACGCCCGATCTCGCCAGTCCCGGCCCCAATATCTCCTTCGCCGATCCGGTGCCGGCGGTGAGGAAGGAAGTGGCTAGCCTCCAGGCGCAGGGCGTGACCCGGATCGTGCTTCTCAGCCATTCCGGCTACGCGGAAGACAAGCGCATCGCGGCGACTGTCGATGGGGTGGACGCGATCGTCGGCGGCCATTCGCACACGCTTCTGTCCAACACGGAAAAGAACGTGGCCGGCCCTTACCCGACGCTCGTGAAGAACCCGGCCGGCCGCGACGTGCCGATCGTCAGCGCCGCTTCCTATGGCAAATATCTCGGCAAGCTGACGCTCACCTTCGATGACGCCGGCGAGGTCACAGCGGCCAAGGGCGATCCGATCCTTCTCGACGCCTCGATCCCGGAGGACGAGACCTTGAAGGCGCGCGTCGCCGAACTCGCCAAGCCATTGGAGGCCGTTCGCGCCGAGGTGGTGGCGAAGGTCGCGGCGCCCCTCGACGGCTCACGCGAGAACTGCCGCGTTTCACAATGCGAGATGGGAACGCTGATGGCCGACGCGATGCTCGACCGCGTCGCCAGCCAAGGCGTCACGATCGCCATCGCCAATGGCGGGGGCCTGCGCGCGTCCATCGATGCCGGCGACGTGACCATGGGCGAGGTTCTCACCGTTCTTCCCTTCCAGAACACGCTGGCGACGATGAAGCTGAAGGGCGCCGATATCGTCGCCTCGCTGGAACAGGGCGTGTCGGGAGTGCAGGATCTCGCCGGCAAGTTCCCGCAGGTCGCAGGGCTCCAGATCGACTGGACGCCGCAGGGGATCGCCGGCCAGAACCGCATCGAGGCGGTGCGCGTGCGCTTCGGCGACCGTTGGACGCCGATCGATCCGAACGCCACCTACAGCGTCGTCACCAATGACTACATGCGGCGCGGCGGCGACGGCTACAGGCTCTTCAACGAGAAGGCCATCGACCCCTACGATTTCGGCCCCGCGCTGGAAACCGTGCTGATCGACTATCTCAAGAAGCAGAACGAGCCCTATCAGGCTTATACGGATGGGCGGATCGCCAACGTCGCGCGATAGAGAGCGAGGCGAGCGGGGTGGTTTTCGAGCGCAAGCTGTTCGAGCGGCTTGTGGGCGCCCGGTCTTCGAAGCTGAGCGATGGCAAGCTGCTGCCGTCAGATGAAACAACGAGGGCCCCAGCGTGACCAGTTTTGTAATCTGGACCCAAAACGAAGAAGACCTTGGCTTCCTGATGTTCGCGCAGCATGACGGTGAGTGGCCGCCGGCTGGCAGGCATGACTGCATGTTCACGGGATCGCCTCGCGATCCGCAACTTCTGAACGATCCGAGAAGTCTTTTCGTCTCCCAGCACAAGGGGCGCGAATGGATGGCGGAGGTGACCTATACGCCCACGGACATGATTGTGCGGATCGACCTCGATACCGGTTGGATCTTTCAGATCGTCAGCAATGCGTCCGGCAATACGTGGACGGCGGTTCGGGACGTTGAGCGCTTGGACGGCTTGGGAGTGTTTCTGTGAGGATGGGCTGCGGATCGTCGGCTACCGCTTGGTTCCTGGGGAAAGCATTCCCAATCGAATGACGAAGGTGGCGAAGAATACGCTCTTCTGCATCTCGACAAACCAAAGCGGGCGAAAGGCCCTATAAATACGCCGGCTTATCTAAATCATAAGCCGTTGATCCAGCAGGAATCGGTCGAAGAACGGCAGGCTGGCCGCGCCCATCTCGCGCGCCGGGCCGCCGATTGTGCCGGCCTGGATCTCCACCGGGATGAGGCCCGGAAGGCGGTGGTTGGCGAGGCGGCGGGCGGTCTCGGACACCAGGCGGTCGCGTACGGAAACGGGCAGGCTACCGTCGATCAGGGCGCATTCGAAGTCGTAGACGGCGCTCGCCGCCGTCACCGCATGGGCAAGGCCCGAAGCCGAGGTCTCGATCCAGCGGTCGAGCAGGGGCCCGAGTTCGGCGGGCCAGACGCCTTCCTCGGCCCAGAGCGTTCGCGGGTCGAGGCCGTTTTCCGCCATCGCCTTTTCCAGAAGGTGGATGGACGCGGCGTTGATGAGCTGCCCCGTGCCGCCCCCTTCCAGCGGCACCGGCATGGAGCCGAGCGCCCCGGCATTGCCGCGTCGCCCGCCCAGAAGATTGCCGTCGGTCACGATCCCGCCGCCGACAAAGGTGCCGATAAAGAAATAAACGAAGTCGGAGCGCCCGCTCGTGCCGAAGACCTGTTCGGCCGCGCAGGCCGCCGTGCCGTCATTGGCGGCATGGACGGGCAGTCCTGTCAGGTCGCTGACGAAATCGCCAATATCGGTGCGCCGCCACTCGTCCATGGCGCCCGGCGGCGCGGCGATCTCGGCGGCCCAGTCCCAGATCTCGAAAGGGATCGCCACCCCGACGCCCGAAACGCGGCTGCGAAGCTGAGGATCGAGCGAGGACAGAAGCGAAGCGAAGGCGCGCGACGTGAAGGCGCCGATGCTGGCGGGCGTCGGGTAGGAATAGGTTTCGCGCACCCGGCCGCGCGTTCGCCCGACGAAATCCATGAGGATCATGTCGGCCGAGCGCCGCCCGATCTTGAGGCCGAGGGAAAAGGCGCCGTCCGGGTTGAGGCGCATCGGCACGGAAGGCTGGCCGACCCGGCCGCGCTGCGGCGCGTCGCGCAAGACCAGTTCCTCGCCCTCCAGCGAGCGCATGATCACCGAGGCCGTTTGTGCCGACAGCCCGGTGCGCCGGGCGATCTCGGCCTTCGCCATCACCCCTTCGGACCGGATCAGCGTTAGAACCGCCCGCTCGTTGCGGGCGCGAAGATTGGCCTGCGTCGAGCCGCGCAGACGCTCGTCGGGACTTGGAACCGTCGCGGTCTCGCTCATGTCACTCGTCCTCCCGAAGGGCCCCGTCCCGACCCTTCCCTTCCTTGCGATGCTCGGCCGCTTCGCCTCAAGCCTTCTGCGGTCTTTTGCCGGCGAAAGGAATAGCCGGTTCCTTTCGCTTTCGGCAGCATCGGCAGGTGCTTGACTGCCGGGCCTCCAAGCCCGGCGACCAGGGAGGAGAATGCGCCGATCCAATAATTAAATCCACCTGATTTATTTATCTTGACTTAAGGTTCGGTTGCATGTTCCCTAAGACCCAAGCCCGCGACGAGGAGGTTGCGGGGCCGGCGGCCGCGCCGTCGGTTCGTTTGGGAGGAAAATTCGTGACCCTGAAGTCGCTTGCCGCCACCACTGCGCTTTGCGCCACCGCCATGTTCGGCCTCGGCACCCTTGCCGCCAGCGCGCAAACCGCGCCGCTCGTCTGCCTGATCACCAAGACCGACACCAACCCCTTCTTCGTGAAGATGAAGGAAGGCGCCCAGGCGAAAGCCAAGGAACTCGGCGTCAACCTGCAGGCCTATGCCGGCAAGATCGACGGCGACGTGGATGCGCAGGTCCAGGCCATCGAAAGCTGCATCGCGGGCGGCGCCAAGGGCATCCTCATCACCCCGACCGACACCAAGGCCCTCGTGCCGAAGGTCAAGCAGGCCCGTGACGCCGGCATCCTCGTGATCGCCCTCGACACGTCCTTCGACCCGATCGACGCGGCCGACGCGACCTTTGCCACCGACAACTTCCAGGCCGGCGAGCTGATCGGCCAGTGGGCGAAGTCGACGATGGGCGAGAAGGCGGCGGACGCCAAGATCGCCTTTCTCGACCTGATTCCCGCCCAGCCCTCCGTCGACGTGCTGCGCGACCAGGGCTTCATGCAGGGCTTCGGCATCGACCTGAAGGACAAGTCGGTGATCGGCGACGAAAGCGACAAGCGCATCGTCGGCCACGACATCACCAACGGCAACGAGGAAGGCGGCCGCACCGCCATGGAGAACCTTCTCCAGAAGGACCCCTCGGTGAACGTCGTCTACACGATCAACGAGCCGGCGGCGGCGGGCGCCTACGAGGCGCTCAAAGCGGTCGGCATGGAAGCCAACGTCACGCTGGTTTCCATCGACGGCGGCTGTCCGGGCGTCAAGAACGTCAAGGCCGGCATCATCGGCGCGACCTCCATGCAGTACCCGCTGAAGATGGCGGCCCTCGGCGTCGAGGCGATCAAGAAGTTCGCCGATAGCGGCGAGAAGCCGAAGACGACGGAAGGCCTGAACTTCACCAATACGGGCGTCGATCTCGTCACCGACAAGCCGGTGGAAGGCGTGAAGTCCATGACCTCCGACGAGGCGATGAAGGCCTGCTGGGGCTGATCGCCCGCAGCCTCTACGTTTCAACGAAACGTCCCGCGCGGCTTTCAAGGCTCGCGCGGGGCCGATAACTTGACGTCTTCGGCGGGCCGCACATGAGCGTCCCGCCGAAGACCGAAGGCAACGAACCGCCGGAGAATGCGGTTTTCGCCAGCACCGTTCCCGCGAATGCAAGGCGCAGGAAGGCTTGCCCCAAGCGCACTCTTCCTCGCCCGGCCGCCGATCGATCGGACGTCTGGCTCCATCACACGAAGAAGGAGGAGAGGCATGAGCGGTACCGCGGCAACGCCCGACAACCCCAAACCCCAGCGCTCGACGCCGACCGGCTTCGAGGCGGCCATCGCCAAGGAGGTGAAGGTCGCGGAATTCGAGACCACCCGGCGCTCGCCGCTCGGCAGTCTCCAGCACTTCCTCCATGGCCATCCGACCATGGTGCCGGTGCTCGTCCTGGTGCTCAGCGTCGCCGTGTTCGGCGTGCTTCTCGGCAGCCGCTTCTTTTC
Source organism: Aureimonas psammosilenae (assembly GCF_009176975.1). Lineage (GTDB taxonomy): Bacteria > Pseudomonadota > Alphaproteobacteria > Rhizobiales > Rhizobiaceae > Plantimonas > Plantimonas psammosilenae. The sequence continues at coordinate 265,757 of NZ_WEZG01000004.1, read as the reverse complement.
CGCCTTCACCATGACGCTGATCCTGCAGCAGGTGACGATCGTCGGCATCGTCGGCATCGCGCAGACGCTGATCATCCTCACCGCCGGCATCGACCTGTCGGTCGGCGCGATCATGGTGTTCTCGTCCGTGGTGATGGGCCAACTCGCCATCCATCACGGCATTCCTTCGCCGCTGGCCATTCTCGCCGGCCTCGTGGTGGGCTCGGCCTTCGGCTTCGCCAACGGCTGGCTGGTGGCGCGCGTGAAGCTGCCGCCCTTCATCGTGACGCTCGGCACCTGGTCGATCTTCCTGGCGATCAACTTCATCTATTCCGCCAACGAGACGATCCGGGCGCAGGACGTGCAGGCCAGCGCGCCGCTTCTCGGTTTCTTCGGCGAAAGTTTCCGCGTCGGCGGGGCCGTCCTGACCTATGGCGCGGTCTTCATGGTGCTGCTCGTCGCCGTCTTCTATTACATCCTCAACAACACGGCCTGGGGCCGGCACGTCTATGCCATCGGCGACGATCCTGACGCCGCGCGCCTGTCGGGCATCCGCGTCGACCGCACGCTGATCTCCGTCTACGCCATTTCCGGTCTCGTCTGCGCGCTCGCCGGCTGGGCCCTCGTCGGGCGCCTCGGCTCCATCTCGCCGACATCGGGCGCCGAAGCCAACATCCAGTCCATCACCGCGGTCGTCATCGGCGGCACCTCGCTCTTCGGCGGGCGCGGCTCGGTGGTCGGCACGCTCATCGGCGCCCTGATCGTCGGCGTCTTCGCCATGGGCCTCAGGATCTGGGGCACCGACCCGCAATATACCCAGCTCACCGTCGGCGCGCTCATCATCCTCGCCGTCGCGGCCGACCAATGGATCAGAAAGGTTTCGGCATGACCGCCCCGCAGACCGTTCTTTCCGCGCGCAACCTCGTCAAGAAATACGGCAAGGTCGTCGCCATCGACAACGCGGATTTCGATCTGCGGGCCGGCGAGATCCTCGCCGTGATCGGCGACAACGGCGCCGGCAAGTCGACCCTCATCAAGGCGGTGTCGGGCGCGGTGCGCCCCGATGCCGGCGAAATCCGGCTCGACGGCCAGCCCACCACCTTCGCCAATCCGCAGGCGGCGCGCGACGCCGGCATCGAGACCGTCTACCAGCAACTCGCGCTGTCGCCGGCGCTTTCCATCGCCGACAACATGTTTCTCGGCCGCGAAATCCGGCGGGAAGGCCCGCTTGGGCAATACTTGCGCATGCTCGACAAGCCGACCATGCGCCGGATCGCGCGCGAGAAGCTGTCGGAACTCGGTCTCATGACCATCCAGAACATCGACCAGCCGGTGGAAACGCTGTCCGGCGGCCAGCGCCAGGGCGTGGCGGTGGCCCGCGCTGCGGCCTTCGGCTCCAAGGTGCTGATCCTCGACGAGCCGACCGCCGCGCTCGGCGTGAAGGAGTCGCGGAAGGTTCTGGACCTCATCCTGGAAGTGAGGGCGCGCGGCCTGCCGATCGTCCTCATCTCCCACAACATGCCCCATGTCTTCGAGATCGCCGACCGCATCCACATCCACCGTCTCGGGCGGCGCCTGTGCGTGATCGATCCGAAAAGCGCCAGCATGTCCGATGCGGTCGCGCTGATGACAGGCGCCAAGGCACCGGAACAGTCGATGATCGCGGCCTGACACGGGGCCAACTCGTTCAAACGAAAAGCCCCGCCGGTCCGTGCCGGCGGGGCTTTTTCATATCTCCGCTTGGCCGTCCTCAGTAGGCGGTGCGGTTGTTGTGCGTCTTGCGGTGGATGTTGCGCGAGGCACGGTCCTGCTGGCGGGCGATCTCACGGCGCTCGGCCCGCGTGATGACGCCGTCGCGGGCGGCGCGCGCCCTCGTGCGGTCGATGCGATGTTGCTGGCGGGCGAGTTGGCGCGCTTCGCGGCCCGTCAGTTCGCCGTTCACCGCACCACGCACGATGCGGTGGTTCTGGCGCGCGTCGCGGCTGTCGGCGCGATAGGTCTGGGCGAGGCCCGGCATCGACGTCGCCATCAAGAGGCCGAGTGCGCCAAGGACGATGCGTTTCATGTCATGCTCCATCATATACCGCCGCGCGGGGAACCCCGCGCGGGTTGGGCCGGATGATTGGCCGGACAGGATGAACGCAGCCTGAAGCCTCCGCGTTTCGACCTGCAAGCTTGGTTGGCTTCAGAAAACCGCGAGGTAGCGCAGCAGCGAAACGATGCCGATGATGATGACGATGAGCTGCACGATCTGACGGATCTTGCCGTCGAGCGGCAGGCGCTGCACCAGCCAAAGCACGAGGATGATGACGAGGAATGTGATGAGGATGCTGATGAGGACGCTCACGCTACCGTCTCCTTAAAGGCCTATGACGAAGGAGATAGGGCGCATTGTCGCATTGCGGAGTCGGTCTGGTCAGCGATGTGCTATGAATGGCTTCATGGCAGGGATGCCGGGAGCAAGTGATGGCGAACGCACTACGTCCGACGATCTTCACGGTCTCGGCGATCTGGGATGCCGAGGCGCAAGTTTGGTCTGGCTCGTGCGACGCTCTTCCGGCCGCCGCTGATGCCGAAACGCTGGACGGCTTGCTTGCGAAAGTGGAGGCGATGGCGGCGGATCTTCTGGCCGACAACCATCCTGACGTCGATCCGGCTTCCGTTTACTTCCAGATGACGGCACTGCGCGAGATGGACGCTCCTCTGGCGGCGGCCTGATTGATGTCGCCGCGAACCTTCGACCGCGCTTTGCGTCAGATGTTGCGCGATGCCGGTTGCGAGTTTCTTCGACAGGGCAAGGGCAGCCACGAAGTTTGGCGCAGCCCGATCACGGGAAATGTCTTTCCCGTCCAGGTCGGTGTGGCGAGCCGGCATACGGCAAATGTGATCCTCCGGCAGGCGGGCCTGCCGAAGGCTTTCTAAAGGCTTGGGCTCACGCCACCGGCATGTGCACCTCGTGGAAGTCGCTGCCGGTCGCGGCGGCGATGAGGTTCTTCGTGTAGTCGGCTTGCGGGCGCTCGAAGATGTCCGCTGCCGCGCCGCTTTCCACGAGCTTGCCGTCCTTCATCACCATGATGAAATCCGCCATCGCCCGCACCACCGCCAGATCGTGGCTGATGAAGACGTAGGCCAGATCGTGCTCGCGCTGGAGACGGCGCAAAAGCTCCACGATCTGCGCCTGCACCGAGCGGTCGAGCGCCGAGGTCGGCTCGTCGAGAACGACGAGTTTCGGCGTCAGGATCATCGCCCTCGCAATCGCGATGCGCTGGCGCTGGCCGCCGGAGAATTCGTGCGGATAGCGGTTGCGGGCGGAGGGATCGAGCCCGACTTCGGTGAGCACCTCGCCGGCGCGCCGGTAGCGATCCTTGGCGGAAAGGCCGGGCGCGTGGATGCGAAGGCCTTCCGTCACGATCTCGGCGACCGTGAGGCGGGGCGACAGCGAGCCGTAGGGGTCCTGGAAGACGAGCTGCATCTCGCGCCGAAGCGGGCGGAGCGCCGCGCCGTCGAGGGCGGCGATGTCGCGGCCCTCGAAGCGGATCGAGCCGCTCGCCGGCTGAAGGTGCAGGATCGCGCGGCCGAGCGTCGACTTGCCCGACCCGGACTCGCCGACGACCCCGATCGTCTGGCCGCGCTTCAAGGACAGCGACACGCCGTCCACGGCCCGGAAGGTGCCGGCCTTGCCCCCGAAGAAACCTTTGCGAAGGTTGTAGTCGACCGTGACGCGGTCGGCCGAGAGAAGGACCGGCGTGCCTTCCGGCGGCGGGGCCTTCTCGCCCTTCGGCTCGGCGGCGATCAGCATCTTCGTGTAGTCGTGGACAGGCGAGGCGAAGACTTGCCCCGCCGGCCCCGTTTCCACCACCTCGCCGCGCCGCATCACGGCGACGCGCGTCGCGAAGCGGCGCACCAGCGACAGATCGTGGGTGATAAGGATCACCGCCATGCCGAGGCGCTTCTGGAGATCGGCGAGAAGCGCCAGAATCTGCGCCTGGACGGTGACGTCGAGGGCGGTCGTCGGCTCGTCGGCCACGAGAACGTCCGGGTCGTTGGCGAGCGCCATCGCGATCATCACGCGCTGGCGCTGGCCGCCGGAGAGTTCGTGCGGATAGGCGTCGATGCGCCGGCCCGGATCGGGGATGCCGACAAGGGTCAGGAGTTCCAGGGCCCGCTCGCGTGGGCTCTCCTTCTTCGCCCGCCCATGGGCGCGGATCACTTCCTCGATCTGGTTGCCGACCGGGTAGAGCGGGTCGAGCGAGGTCATCGGCTCCTGGAAGATCATGGTGATCTTCGCCCCGCGCACCTTGTTGAGGGCGGAAGGCTTCAGGCCGATGAGTTCCTGGCCGCGATACAGCGCCGAGCCGGTGGCGCGACCGTTGGAGGCGAGAAGCCCCATCAGCGCCATCATGGTCTGGCTCTTGCCCGAGCCCGACTCGCCCACGACGGCGAAGGTCTCGCCGCTGCGGATGTCGAGATCGACGCCCTTCACCGCGTCCAGCACCCCGTCCTCGGTGGCGAAGGAAACGCGCAAGTTCCGGATCGCGAGAACGCTCTGGCCCATCAACTCGCCGTCCATCAGCGCACCTTCGGGTCGAGAGCGTCGCGCAGACCGTCGCCGAGGAAGTTCAGGGAGAAGAGCGTCGCGACAAAGAAGACGGAAGGGATGAGAAGCATCCAGGGAGCGGCCTGCATGGTGTTGGTGCCGTCGGCGATGAGAGCCCCCCAACTCGTCAGCGGCGCCTGAACGCCGAGGCCGAGGAAGGAGAGGAAGCTTTCCAGAAGGATGACCTTCGGCACCACGACGGTGATGAAGACGATCACCGGGCCGATCGTGTTGGGATGACGTGGCGGCGGATGATCTGCCAATCCGTCAGGCCCATCGCTTGCGCCGCCGCGACGAACTCGCGGCGCTTCAGCGACAGGGTTTGCCCACGCACGATGCGCGCCATGTCGAGCCATTCGGTGAGGCCGATCACCAGGAAGATCAGGATGAAGGACCGGCCGAAGAACACCACCAGCATGATCACCATGAAGACGAAAGGCAGCGAATAAAGGATCTCGATGAAGCGCATCATCACGTTGTCGGTGCGCCCGCCGACATAGCCGGAGATCGCGCCATAGGTGACGCCGACGAAAAGGCTGACGAGGCTCGCCAGGATGCCGACGGTGAGCGAGATCTGGCCGCCGATCATGACGCGGGGCAGGAGGTCGCGGCCCGAGGAATCCGTGCCGAAGACGAAGGTTTCCCGTTCCACCGTGCCGGCGATGGCGAGCTTTCGCCCTTCGTCGGTTTCGGCCCTGACCACCGTGTTCTCGAACTCCTCGGCGCGGTCGATATAGCGCGTGACGCGCGGATCGAGCGGCTTGTCGGAGGTGAGCGTCGCGGCAAAGGTCTTGCCCTCGATGGTGAAGTCCTCGACGCCGGCCCGCCCGCGCTTGGCCGCGTCCGTCATGGCCTCTGCCAGCCGCTCGTCGGTCGGGCGCGGCTCCAGGCTCGGGGGCACGGCGACATAGGAGGTGAAGATCTGGTCGTAGCCGTGGGACACGAAGGCGGGTCCGACGAAGGAAAACAGCGTCACCGCGATGAGCACGAACAGGCCCGCCATGGCGGGGCGGTTGCGCAGGAGGCGGCGAAAGGCGAGGCGCGTCAGGCTGCGCCCGGCGCCCTCCTCCGGCCCATGGGGCAGAGTGCCCGGCTGCGGCCCCGGATCGGGCGCGGGAGCAAGGGAGGTGAAGTCAGTCATGGCGAATCCGCGGGTCGAGAAGCGCGTAGACGATGTCGACCACGAGGTTGAGGACGGTGATGAAGACGGCGACGAGAACCACCGTGCCCATCACCAGCGTGTAATCGCGGTTCAAGGCGCCGAGCACGAAATAACGGCCGACGCCGGGAATGCCGAACACGGTCTCGATCACCACCGAGCCCGTCAGAAGCGCGGCGGCGGCTGGCGCCAGATAGGACACGACCGGCAGAAGCGCCCCGCGCATGGCATGGCGAACCACCACGGCGCGCGCCGACAAGCCGTAGGCTCTGGCGGTGCGGATATGATCGGCGGCAAGCGCCTCGATCATCGCGCCGCGCGTCAGCCGCGCGAAGACGGCGAGCTGGGGCAGGGCCAGGGCGAGGGCGGGCAGCACGAGAAAGCGCGCCGAGCCGTCGCCCCAGCCGCCCGCCGGCAAAAGGCGCAGGAACACCGCGAAAACGAGGCTGAGGACCGGCGCGATCACGAAGTTCGGCACGGTGACGCCGACGGTCGCGACGCTCATCACCAGATGGTCGACGAGCCCGTTGCGCCGCAGCGCCGCGAAAACGCCGGCCGAAACGCCGCCCACCAAAGCGAGGATCAGGGCATAGGAGCCGAGCTGCATCGAATAGGGCAGGCTCTGCAGCATGAGCTGGCCGACCGAGAAGTCGCGGTAGACATAGCTCGGCCCGAAATCGCCCTGAACGACGTTGGCGAGATAGTTCAGATATTGCTGCCAAAGCGGCAGGTCGAGCTTATAGGCCCGGATCATGTTCTCCATGATCTGCGGGGGGAGGGGGCGTTCCAGGCTGAACGGCCCGCCCGGCGCGAAGCGGATCAGGAAGAAGGACAGGGTGACGACGATGAAGAGCGTCGGCACGGCGCTGGCCAGCCGACGCAGGATGAAGCGGAGCACTTGTCGGGAGGCCTAAACGATCACTGTTCCTTCGACAGGAAACGCGACAGGTGGTCGTTGACCGGATTGTCCTGCCAGCCCTTGACCTTGTTCGACACGAGCCAGGGCGAGCCGAAGACCATCAGGGTGGAGATCGGCTCCTCGGCCAGAAGGATCTTCTCGGCCTCGTGGAGCAGGGCCGAGCGCTTGGCCGGATCGGTCTCGGTATAGGACTGCGCCATCAGCTCGTCGTATTTGGGGTTCGACCACTTGGCGTAGTTGAAGGTCTTGTTGGTGGAGATGTTGAGGCCGAGGAAGCTTTCGGCATCGGCGTAGTCGGCCGTCCAGCCGGCACGCGCGACATTGAAGGCGCCGCCTTCCTGCAGGTAGGCGTAGTGCGACTTCACGTCGAGATTGGTGAGCGTGACGGTGGCGCCGAGCGACTTCCAGTTGTCGGCGACGGCGGTCGCGACCTTCTCGTGATTGGCGTTGGTGTTGTAGCGGATGTCGATCTTCAAGGGCTTGCCGCCTTCGCCCCAGCCCGCCTCCTTCAGGAGTTCCTTCGCCTTGTCCTCGCGGTCGAGCTGGTCCATCGCGGCGTAATCGACCTTTTCCGGCTCGCCATAGCTCGCGATGCCGGGCGGCACGGCGCTGTAGAGCGGAATCTGGCCGTCCTGGAAGATTTCGTGGCTCAGGAACTCGCGGTCGATGGCCATGGACAGGGCCTTGCGAACCCGCACGTCGTTGAAGGGCTCCTGGCGGGTGTCGAAGACGTAGTAGTAGCTCGCCAGCGATGCCGACATATGCACCTGGTCGCCGAGTTCCTTTCGCAGGAAGTCGGTCTGGTCGGTCGGGAAGTAGTAGTTGACGTCGAGTTCGCCCGCCTGGAAGCGACGAACGGCGGCCGCCTGATCTTCCAGCGGATAGAACACGACCTTGTCGAGCTTGACGTTGGCGGCGTCCCAGTAGTTCTCGTTCTTGGTCACCACGATGCGGTCGTTGGCGACGTTCTCGGTGAGCTTGAAGGCACCGTTCGAGACCATGACCCCCGGCTTCACGAAATCGGGGCCGTTCTTTTCCACGCTCGCCTTGTTGACCGGCAGTGCCGACTGATGGGCCAGAAGCTCCAGAAGATAAGGCGTCGGGCGCTCCAGCGTGATTTCCAGTGTTTTGGCGTCCACCGCCTTCACGCCGAGCTGGTCTACGCCCATGCCCTTGGTGTTGATGGCCTCGGCATTCTTGAAGACATAGGTGAGATTGGCGTAGCCCGCCGCTTCCTTCGGGTCCTGAAGACGGCGGAAGGAGAAGGCGAAATCCTCCGCCGTGACGGGCGAGCCGTCGGACCACTTGGCATTGTCGCGGATCTTGAAGGTATAAACGGTCTTGTCGTCCGAGATCGTCCAGCTTTCCGCCGCGCCCGGGATCACCTTGCCGGCGGGATCGTACACCGTCAGCCCCTCATAAAGATCCTTCAGGACGTTCGCTTCGACGTCGATCGAGGTATGGGCCTGATCCAGCGTTTGGGGTTCGCCGCCATTGCCGCGATGGAGCACGACTTCGGCCGCCGCGAGCGCGGTGGAAGACAGAAGCGCGGCAAGAAGCGTGGTGCCGAGAAGGCCGGCGGCGGAAGCGCGGGAGAACTGGCGCATGAAGCGGTTCCTGTCGGTTGAACGACGAAAGATTGACGTTTTCGTCATATTCTTGCGCAGGTTGAACACCCTGGATCAAACGGTGTCCAGCTTTTTCGCGGGGTTTATAAGCAGCCGCAGTCATCGCCCGAAAACTATGCACTGAGCTATTTGGGCGGCTGCCGCCTGGCGTCCCGCACCCAGGGAGAAGAAGGCTGAACGCTGCGTTTCATGGCTGCCGGGCTTACCGCATCCACCGAAAGGTCTAGATGGAGCGCACCTCTGGAACATGACGGAAGCGCATTCATGGCTCTCACCCTCGCCGTCGTCACCACGTCGACGCGCCCCGGCCGCAAGGGCCCCTTGTTCGCCAAATGGTTCGAAACCCATGCCCGCCAGCACGGCGCCTTCGACGTGTCGCCGGTGGATCTCGCCGAGATCAACCTGCCGATCTTCGACGAGCCCGAGCACCCGATCAAGGGCAACTACCACCACGAGCACACCAAGCGCTGGAGCGCGGCGATCGCGCCCGCCGACGCGGTGGTCTTCGTCCTGCCCGAATACAACTACATGCCGCCACCGTCCTTCATCAACGCGATGAACTACCTGCACCGTGAATGGCACTACAAGCCGGTCGGCTTCGTGTCCTATGCGGGCGTGTCGGGCGGCACGCGCGCCGTGCAGGCGGCCAAGCCCATCGTGACGACGCTGAAAGCCATGCCGATCCCCGAGCAGGTCGCGATCCCCGCCTTCTTCGAACATATCGGCGAGAACGGCTTCGAGCCGAAGGAACCGCACATCAACTCCGCCACGCAGATGCTGGACGAGCTGAAGAAATGGGCGGAGGCCTTGAAGCCGCTGCGCGGCTGAAGCCCGCCCATCACGACAAGTTCAGGCCTCGGCTACCAGCCTGCCGCTTCCCCAAGCGGCGGGCTTTCTAATTCCCGGACTGACCAAGCAACGGGAGAGACATTCATGCCGATCGACCGCAGGACCCTTCTGGCGGCAGGCGGGGCCGTGGCCGCCGCCGGCCTCGTGCGGCCCGCCAGTGCACAAACACCCAAAAGCTTCGAGCAGCCGAAGCTTCCCTATGCCGAGGACGCGCTTGCCCCCACCATCTCGGCCCGCACCGTGGCGCTGCATTACGGCAAGCACCACAAGGCCTATTTCGACAAGCTGAACCAGTTGACCGAAAACTCGCCTTATCGCGAGATGACGCTGGATCAGGTGGTGGTGGAGTCCGCCAAGAAGAACGATACCGCGATCTTCAACCAGGCGGGGCAGGCCTGGAACCACGTCTTCTACTGGAACCAGTTCGCCGGAGGGCCGGCCGCGCCGGAGGGCCGGCTGCAGGAAGCCGTCACCCGCGATTTCGGCGGCATGGACGGGTTGAAGAAGGCGATGCTGGCGGGGGCCGACAAGGTGTTCGGCACCGGCTGGGTGTGGCTGGCGGCCGATGGGCAGGGCAAGCTGGAGGTCCTGTCCTTGCAGGATGCCGGTAACCCGCCGGCGGAAGGCAAGGTGCCGCTCGTCGGCATCGACGTCTGGGAGCACGCCTATTATCTCGACTACGAGAACCGCCGTCCGGCCCACGTGGAAGCGGTGCTGGACAAGCTCGTCAACTGGCGCTTCGTCGGCGAACAGTTGAAGGCTTGAGCCCTGCGGGGCGCCGTTCGCGGCGCCCCTTGTCCCGTCAAGCGCGCGTCCAGCTCTGCTTCTTGCAGAAGATCTTCAAAGCGCAGCCTTCCATCACGAGCCGAGCGCCTTCCACACGCGCCGTGCCGCTGTAGCTCTTGTCGTCGCGCGGATCGATGACGGTGCCCCGGTAGTCGCCGCCCGCGCCGCTCATCGTGCCGACGCTTTTACCCTTGTGCTGGCCGGTCAGGACGGTGGCGCAGAACTTGCCGCCGCAATCGGTGACCTCCACGATGCGCCCGCCCGGCGAGCGCCATTTGCCGAGGATCGGCTCGGCCGAGAAGGCGGGGGAAGCGCAAAGCGCGGTGAGGCAAAGCGCGGCGATCGATGTCTTCAGCATCGCGGACCTTTCTTCGGGAACGTTGGGTACAGAACAAAAGAATGGTGTCGGGCCGGGCGCGTTCCAAGGCTCGAACGTTGGGACGCAAGGCCCCGGTCAGTTCCGGCGACTAGCTTAAGGCTTCGTTAACCGGCGGAACCCCGTCGGCCCGGATGCCCATGATGACAGACCGCCCTTCCACGCCAAAGCCCGTCCGCCTTCGTGGCCGTTCCTTCCTGGCGCTCGTGCTTTCGCCGGAACTGCCCTTGGCCGACTGGCTTTTGAGCCTCGACGATCTGGCGCGCCGGTCCACCGGCTTCTTTCTGAACCGTCCGATCGTTCTGGATTTCTCCGGCCTCGAAGTGACCCGCGAGGACGTGTCGAACCTCATCGCGGCGCTGGGGGAACGCAACGTTCGCATCATGGGCCTCGAAGGCCTTTACCCGAGCCAGGTCGGCCCCGGCATGCCGCCCTTGATGCAGGGCGGGCGCTCGGTGGAGGATTTCCCCCAGCCGCCCGAAAAGCCGGCCGCTCCCGCGGCGGCGGCGGCGGAGTCGTCCAGCGACGCGGCGCCGTCTGAGAGCGCCGCCGACGCGCCGACCCCCCCGGCGCCCGAACTGGCGCCCGTGCAGCCGGTGATCTATTCCGCGCCCCCTTCGCAGCCCTCGCTCATCATCGAGACGACGGTGCGATCGGGCCAGCAGATCGTCTTCACCGAAGGCGACGTGACCGTGCTCGGCTCGGTCTCTTCCGGAGCCGAGGTCATTGCCGGCGGCTCCGTCCATATCTACGGCGCTCTTCGCGGCCGCGCGCTCGCAGGGTCCGCCGGCAATCCGAAGGCGCGCATCTTCTGCCAGAAGCTCGAAGCCGAACTCATCGCCATCGACGGTCTCTACAAGACCGCCGAGGACATCGAGCCGGCCTTGCGCGGAAGGCCCATGCAGGCCTGGCTCGACGGCGAAATGCTGAAGACCCAGCCCCTGTCCTGAATCCCAACCCGGCAACGAAATTCAAGAAGGAAGCGACGAGATGGCGAAAGTAGTGGTTGTGACGTCCGGCAAAGGAGGCGTGGGCAAGACGACGACGACGGCGGCTCTGGGTGCGGCGATCGCCGAAACCGGACAGAATGTCTGCGTCGTGGACTTCGACGTCGGCCTGCGCAATCTCGACCTCGTGATGGGCGCCGAGCGCCGCGTCGTCTACGATCTCATCAACGTCGTTCAGGGCGACGCCAAGCTCGCCCAGGCGCTGATCCGCGACAAGCGCATCGAAACGCTGCACCTCCTGCCGGCTTCGCAGACCCGCGACAAGGACAACCTGACGATCGAAGGCGTCGGCGTCCTGATGCAGGAACTGCACGAGCGCTTCGACTGGGTGGTGTGCGACAGCCCCGCCGGCATCGAGCGCGGCGCGACGCTGGCCATGCGCCATGCCGACATCGCGGTGGTGGTGACCAATCCGGAAGTCTCCTCGGTGCGCGATAGCGACCGCATCATCGGCCTTCTCGATGCCAAGACGGCGCGGGCCGAGCGCGGCGAGCGCATCGAGAAGCACCTTCTCCTGACGCGCTACGACGCGATGCGCGCCGAGCGCGGCGACATGCTGAAGGTGGACGACGTTCTGGAGATCCTGTCGATCCCGCTTCTCGGCATCGTGCCGGAATCCATGGAAGTGCTGCGCGCTTCCAACCTCGGCACGCCGGTCACCATGTCCGACAACACCAGCGCGCCGGCCCGTGCCTATCGCGACGCCGCCCGCCGCCTCTGCGGCGAGACGGTCGCGATGACGGTTCCCGGCGATCGCAAGAGCCTGTTCGGGCGCTTCTTCGGTCGGAGGGCGGCATGAGTCTTTTCTCCCTTTTCCAGAAGCGTTCCTCGCTTTCCAGCGCGCCGGCGGCGCGTGAGCGCCTGCAGGTGCTGCTCCAGCACGAGCGGGCAGAGATCGGCCAGGCCGACCTCGTCGGCGTCCTGCGCGAAGAGATCATCGCGGTGATCGCCAAGCACGTGGCCATCGAGCGCGACAAGGTCCGCGTCAAGATGGATCGCGGCGACGTGGTCTCGACGCTGGAAGTGGACATCGAGATGCCGCTGTCGGCGGCCCGTCCGGCGCTCGCCCTGGTGCGCTAGCCGCGTTTCACGTGAAACGCTCCGGCGAACGAGCCTTCGCCTGAGCGTGGAATGGTTTCCCGATCGCATTCGCGCCTTGCCGGGACGGGAGCGATGGGCTAGGAAAGGGCGGCAACCGAAACCCGGTCGCCGCCCTTTCTCGTTTCGAGAAAGCCGGAGCACCCGTAGCTCAGCTGGATAGAGTGCTGCCCTCCGAAGGCAGAGGTCACAGGTTCGAATCCTGTCGGGTGCGCCAATAACCTAGTCTGACTGCGAACCACCTGTTCCTCGAAGCGCCGTAGCTGAATGGGTTCACTACCGGTCAGAGACGCTCGGTGTGCCGGCACTTCACGGAAACGTCGGGCGAACAAGAGCTTTCAAGCAAGATTCTTGGTGCGTCAATCCGATGCATTAAATACCGGAACTGAACGCCCAGATCACTCCTCTACGCCCGTAGCTCAAGTCGCGTTTGATGGCTCCGACCATCGCTTTGTGGAACACGCTTGCCGGCCTGACAACCTGTGTATCGCACCGTCCGATCGGTGGGAAAGGTCGCCCTACATCGGGCGCAGGTAAACCCAGACCGTCTTCGTCTGAACATACTGGTCCATGGCTTCGACGCCGTTGTCACGCGCCAGCGAGCCCGACTGTTTGTAGCCGCCGAAGGGTGTCTTCACATCGCCCTCGCTGAAACAGTTGATCGAGACGGTGCCACAGGGAAGGCGCCGGGCGAAATGCATGGCTTTGTCCATATCTCGCGTAAAGACGCTGGCGTGGAGTCCGTAGGGGGTGTCGAGCGCGACATCGAGGGCTTCGGCGTTGTCCGCGACGTCGATAACGCCGAGCACGGGACCGAAGATCTCCTCGCGCGCGATCGTCATGTTGCGCGTAACGCCATCGAAGACAGTCGGATTAAGAAAAAAGCCGTCCGGGCGCACCTTCTCATCGGCATAGGCGACGCGCGCCCCCTCGCTCTTGCCGGTCTCGACATAACGGGAAACGCGCCGCAGGTGCTCGTCCGTCACCATTGATCCCATCTGCGTCTCGGGATCGAGGGGATCGCCGACCTTGAAAGTCGCGACCTTTTCGACGACGGCCTGGAGGAACTCGTCTTTCAAGCTGGCATGGACGATCTGGCGCATGTTGGCGGAGCAGTTCTGTCCTCCATTCCAGCAGGCAGCGTTGACCGCGTTCGTGACGAGATGGTCGTCGATCACGGCGTCGTCGAGAATCACTAGCGGGCTCTTGCCGCCCATCTCTAGCCCGACAGGCTTCAGATTGCTTTCGCTGGCGTAGCGAAGGAACAGCGCGCCGACCTCCGTCGATCCGGTGAAAGAGACGACGTCGATGTCCATGTGGCGGCCGATGGCCTGTCCCGCCGTCTCGCCGAAGCCCGGCACGACGTTCAGAACGCCGGCGGGCAGACCAGCCTCCATCGCGAGTTCCGCGAGGCGCAGTGACGAGAGCGGGGTCTGTTCGGCGGGCTTGACCACCGTCGAGCAGCCGCTTGCCAAAGCCGGCGCGAGCTTCCAGGCGGCCATCAGCAGCGGAAAATTCCAGGGCAGGACGAGGCCGACGACACCGGCGGGCTCCTTGAGGATCAGCGCGAGCGCGTCCTCGCCGGTCGGCGCGACCTTGCCGAAGCTCTTGTCGGCAAGCTCGCCGTACCATTGGAAGAAGGTCGGCACATGCTCGCCGATCTCCGCCAGGCAGTCGGTGATCGTCTTGCCGCTGTCGATGCTTTCGAGCACTGCGAGCTCCTCGGCGTGATCGCGCACGAGCTGGGCGAGTCTCAGGAGCACGTCCTTGCGGTGTTCCGGGGCGCAGCGCGACCATGCACCTTCTTTAAAGCTGCGACGCGCGGCCGCGACCGCGAGGTCGACATCGGCGGCATCGCCATGCGCCACCGTGCCGAGCACCGCCGATGTCGCGGGATTCAGCGTCTCGAAGACCCTGCCGGAACGCGCGGGGACATAGGCGCCGTCGATGAAGGCATTGGACGGCAGGGTCAGCCGGCCAGCGATGTCGTGGAAGCGGTTCGTGTCTGGAGACAGGGTCATCGGACGGTTCCGTCGATCAAGAACAAGGGGGCGTCTAGGTTCGGACGTCCGGCATCGCGACGCCAAGGGCATTGGCGAAGGGCTCGAGACCGGAGAGGATGCCCGGATGAAGCGTCAGCCCCTCGGTTTCGGCCCGCTGGAGGCCGGACAGCGCCTTGGCGCCTGGCAGCCGGACGGGCCGTGCGGGGTCGATCGGGGGATTGGCGCGGCAGGCTTCGGCCACGAAATCTGTTTGGCGCAGGAAGGCCGCTCGGCCGGCGAAGGCTTCGGGATCGAAGACCTCCACAAAGACCGAAGCCCCCCATTCGCTCTCGCCGTCCGCCCGTCCGTAGCCGGAGAGTCCCTGGGTCAGAGCCTCTACCATGAGAGCGAGGCCGTAACCCTTGTGGCCATGGTCGGCTCCGCCCGTCGGCAGAAGCGTGCCCTTGGGGTCGGCGATGAGAACGGCGGGATCGTCGCTTGGCCGCCCCGCGGCGTCCTGCGCCCAGAGGCCGGGGAAGCGGCCGCCTTCGCCGCGCAGCCGCGCGCTGAGGCCAGCCGTCGTGATGGAGGCGGAGGTATCGATCAGGATGGCGTCGCCGCTCGTCGGGATACCGATGGCGATCGGGTCCGGCGTGAAGACCGCCTTCGTGCCGCCGAAGGGCGCGACATGCGCATCGGAGGGATCGCTGCTCGACAGAAGCACCATCATGCCGGCGTCGGTCGCGATAGGCAGGAAGGCGGCAAGGCAGGCGATGTGATGGCTGCGCCGGATGGCGATAGACGCCGAGCCGTAAATGCGCGCCCGCTCAACCGCCGTTGTCACTGCGAGCGCAGTCACCCAGACCCCCGGCAACCGCCGGGCGTCCCAGACCGCGACCGCACCCCGGTCGGAGAGGATGGCGGGTTCGCCGGTCTTGGCCATGCGCCCGGCCTCGATCTCCTCGAGATAGTCGCCGAGCTGAGCGAGGCCGTGGGTCGTGTGACCCATCCCGTCGGCGGCGACGAGCCGTTCGGCGACGATGGCCGGCTTGTCACCGTCGAGGCCGGCGGCGGCCAGAAGGGCGGCCGCGAAGGCTCTGAGCTCGGAAGGTGCGTAACGCATGTCAGTCGTCCTCAATAGATGAGCCCCATCGCCCAGGGGATGAACTCCGCTTCGCCGTAGCCGAGCGCCTCGCTCTTGGTCGGCCTGCCCGATGCCGCCGCAAGGATCTCCTCGAAGATCCGATGGCCGACCTCGTCATGGGTCGCGATGCCCTCGACGATGGTGCCGCAGTCGACGTCGATGTCGTCCGGCATCCGGCGGGCAAGCGCGGAATTGGTGGCAAGCTTCAGCGAGGGCACGGGAGCAGAGCCGAAGCAAGAGCCGCGCCCTGTGGTGAAGCAGACGACATTGGCGCCTGCCGCGATCTGGCCGGTGGCCGAGACCGGGTCGTAGCCCGGCGAATCCATGAAGACGAGGCCGGGTGTCCGGATCCTCTCCGCATAGGCGTAGACGCCGACCAGAGGGCTCGACCCGCTCTTGGCGACCGCGCCCAGCGACTTTTCGAGGATCGTGGTGATGCCGCCCGCCTTGTTGCCAGGCGATGGATTGTTGTCGAGGCTGCCTGCATCCTCGGCCGCGCTCCGCTCCCACCATTCGAGGAGACCGATGAGCTTTTCGCCGATCTCAGGCGTCGCGGCACGATCGAGGAGAAGCTGCTCGGCACCGTAGATTTCGGGGGTTTCCGAGAGGATGGCGGTGCCGCCCTCTGCAACCAGGAGATCGGCGGCGACGCCGAGCGCCGGATTGGCGGAGATGGCAGAGAACGCATCGGACCCGCCACATTGGAGAGCAAGCGTCAGATAGCTCGCCGGCATCGTCGTTCGTGCCGCAGCGGCCGCGAGCGGGAGCATATCGCGCAAGGCTGCGACGCCGGCCTCGATGGTCGCCAGACTGCCGCCGTTCTCCTGGATCACGAGGGTCCGCAGGAGCGGTGTCGGCAAAAGGCCGGCGGTGGCGAGGAAGCCGTCGACTTGATTGTCCTCGCAGCCGAGGCCAACAACGAGGACGCCGGCAACGTTCGGATGCGTCGCGTAACCGGCGAGCGTCCGGCGCAGGATATCCATACCGGGGCCAGCGGCCTGAAAGCTGCAGCCATGCTGATGCGTCAGCGCAATCACGTCGTCGACGGACGGGGTGGCCGTAAGATCGACCCGCTCCTTGAAGACCGCGGCGATGCGCTTGGCCACGGTCGCCGAGCAGTTCACCGTCGCCATGACCAGGAGGACGTTGCGTGTGCCGACGCGCCCATCCGCCCGACGATAACCCTCGAACGTCGAAGCGGAGCGGATCTCGGAGCGCACACGAGCGAGGCGTCCGACCGCCTGGAGATTGCGGCTCGCGGCGGAGGCGCGGAAGGCGACGTTCTGGGTGTGAACGTGGGCACCGGCAGCGATGTCCGCCGAGGCCGTGCCGATGACGGTACCGAATTTCGTCACCGCCTCACCCTCGCGGATCGCACGAAGTGCGATCTTGTGGCCCTTGGGAATGGCCGTCGTGGCGAGAAGCCCCGCGATGCCGGTTGCATCCCCACGTTCGAGATCGCCGAGCGCAATGCCGATCGGGTCGAGGGGCCGCAGAAGGAGGACGGGCTTTGACAAGGGACGATCCAATGGAAGGGTCGGGTGAAGCCGCTCAGTTCAGACGCGAGCCGTCGGCACCGAAAAGATGGGCGTTCGCGGGATCGGGCCGGAGACGGACCCTTGCACCCGGAACGAGATCGGTTCGTTCGCGGAAGAGACCGACGATCTCGGACCGCGCGGCGTCGCCTGTCGCGCGGAACGTCACCTGCGTCTCCGAGCCCGTCGGTTCGACGAGCAGGACCTCGGCCGCGATCGGACCGGTGGGGTCGATCGCCACATGCTCGGGCCGGACGCCGTACAACGCGGCACTTGCGCAGCCGGGTGGCACCGGCAGACACTCGCCGGCGTCGGTCAGAAAGGCAGCGCCTTCGACGCTGCCTGACAGGAAGTTCATCGAGGGCGAGCCAATGAAGCTCGCAACGAACGGATTGGCCGGGCGGTCGTAGAGGTCGAGGGGTCGGCCGGCCTGCTCGATACGACCGCCGCGCAGGACGACGATCTTGTCGGCCATCGTCATCGCCTCGACCTGATCGTGCGTGACGTAGATCGTTGTCGTCCCCAGCCTCTGGTGCAGTGCCTTAATTTCAGCGCGCATCTGGACGCGCAGCTTGGCGTCAAGGTTCGAAAGCGGCTCGTCGAACAGAAACACCTGCGGGTCACGGACGATGGCGCGGCCCATCGCGACGCGCTGGCGCTGGCCGCCGGAGAGCTCGCGGGGATAGCGTCCGAGAAGGGCATCGAGGCCGAGGATGTCGGCGGCCTCCGTCACGCGCTTTTTGATCTGCCCTTTGCCGGTGCCCGCGAGCGTCAGGGAAAAGCCCATGTTCTCGGCAACCGTCATATGCGGATAGAGCGCGTAGTTCTGGAAGACCATCGCGATGTTGCGGGCCTTCGAAGGGAGGTCGTTGACGCGTTTGGCACCGATCGCGATATCGCCGCCGGTAATGGCCTCCAATCCCGCCACCATGCGCAGAAGCGTCGACTTTCCGCAGCCGGATGGACCGACGAGCACGACGAATTCGCCGTCCGCTATGTCGATCGACACATTCTGGACAACGTCGAGCGGCCCGTAGGATTTCTGGACGTTGCGAAGCTGTACCGATGCCATGGGGCCTATCCGAACACTGAGAGACGAAGACGGCGAGGTTTCATCGGCTCACCCCTTCACGCCGCCGGCGCGGATGCCGGCGATGAAGTAGCCCTGCAGCAGGAAGAAGAGCACGAGGCTCGGAAGGCTGAGCAGCGTCACCGCCGCCATGCCCATGCCATAGCCCTCCAGCTGCGTGTGCGAGCCGATCGTCGGCGCGAAGGCAGCGACGCCGACGGGCATCGTCTTCATCGATTCCTCAAAGGTGACGAGCAGTGGCCACAGAAAGTTGTTCCAGTTGAGATTGAAGAGGATGACGGTCGCCGCGATCGCCGGGGCCCGCGCGATCGGGAAGGCGATGCGCCAGAAGATCGTCCAGCGGCTTGCGCCGTCGACGATGGCGGCCTCCTCCAGCTCCTTCGGGAAATCGAGGAAGAACTGGCGGAAGATGTAGACGCTGATGACCTGCGCGATCGAGGGAAGAATCAGCGCCTGATAGGTACTGGCCCAGCCGACCTTGATAAAGCCGATCAGCATCGGCACGACGGTCGTCTCGGCTGGAATCATGAGCGAGGCGATGAACAGGGCGAACAGCACGTTGCGTCCGGGAAAGGTCAGGCGCGCCAGGGCATAGCCCGCCATCGCCCCGAAAAGGACGCCGAAGAGGGTCGCTGTCGCCGAAACGACGAGGCTGTTAAGGGCCCAGCGGCCCATCGGATATTGTGCGAAGACCCGGGCGTAGTTGTCGAGCGTCGGCACGGTGGGCAGCAGCGACAAACCGCCGGTGAGCGCTTCGCCGGGCGACTTGAACGAGGTCGAGACCATCCAGAAGAACGGGAACGCCCAGAGCAGCGCGAAGCTCATACCGACGAGCCAGAGCAGGCCCTTGCCAAGGGGGCGGCCGGTGTGGCGTCCGGCAGACGGATCGGGCTCGCCGGACAGATCGAGTGCGCTCATCGGCCCCGCCTTTTCAAGAATCGGCCCTGCAGGGCAGCCAACGTCAGGATCACGACGAAGAGGATCATCGAGACCGCCGAGGCGTAGCCCATCATGTTGCGCACCACCGCCGAGTTATAGATGTGCTGGATGACCGACATCGTGGTGCCGGCCGGGCCGCCCGCCGTCATCAGGTAGACCTGGCTGAAGATACGCAGCGTCGAGATCAGTTGCAGCGTTAGAACCATGACGATAGTCGGCCAGGTTGCGGGCAGGATCACATAGCGCAGCGTCTGATCCCAACGCGCACCGTCCACGGTGGCAGCCTCTTCGAGTTCCCTCGGCACGTCCTGGAGCGCGGCGAGGAAGAGCACGAAAGCGAGACCGAGATCCCACCAGATCGAAGCCGCCGATATGCCGACCCAGGCCCACTGCGTGCTCGTCAACCACGGGATCGACGGTCCGCCGACGAGCGCCAGAAGCTCGTTGACCGGTCCCGTCCGGTTATCGAGAACGGCCACCCAGACAAGACCGACGACCGTCGCGGCCACGACGTTCGGCGCAAAGAACAGTGTGCGCGCCAAGCCAGAAAGAGCCCAGCGCTGATGCACGTAAAGAGCTGCGAGATAGGCCAAGATCACGACCGAAGGCACGATCACCAGCGCATAGCGCAGCGTGTTGAAGAACGCCTGCCAGAGCAGGCGGTCGTTGTAAGCGCGCGTGAAGTTGTCGAAGCCAGCGAAGCTGGGGGTCCCGATAATCGACCAGTTGGTGAATGCGAGATAGAAGCCGAACAGCACAGGCAGGACGTTGAAGAGAAGAAACGGTACGGTAAAAAACGACACAAAGAGATAGGCCACCCAGTCCGTGCGCGACTCGGAGGGGCGACGGCGGCTCTTCGATGCGATCGTCTCGTGGATGGCAACCAAGCGGTCTGTCCTTCGAAGGCCTGCGGATCGCGGATCGGGTAGCTTGTCGGCCGCCCGATGTCAGGCGCGGGCGGCTAAGGCCGCCCGCGAGGGTCTCAGGCGTCGTCGAGATCCTGCTGCCATTGCTGGGTGATCTCGGCCATCGCGTCGTCGATCGACTTCTGGCCGACCCAGACGCCTTCCAGGGCTCGGGCGAGATAGCCGGTATTGGTGTAGATCGTGAAGTCGGGCCCCGCGGGAACCGGGACCTCGCCGACGGTGGCGAATTTCATGCCCTCGACGAAGGGGCCGCGCAGATCCCAGGACAGTCCGGCCGTCTTGTAGTCGGGCTTGTCGAGAATCGATTTGCGCGGCGAGGCGCCGCGCCCTTCCGTCGTCCACAGGAAGCTGTTGTCCGACAGCCACTTCACGGCCGCCATCGTGGCAGCATGCCGACTTTCGTCCTTCTGCCGGTAGAGCTGGAGGCCACCCATCTCGAAATAGGTGACCTGCTCCTTGCCGATCTTTGGGAAGAGGAACGGCTTGAAGTTTAGCCCCTGCTCCTTGTAGCCAGCGAGCGTCCAAGGGCCCGTCCAGAAGATCGATCCCTCGCCCGCACCGAACGCTTTGTAGCGGTCGGTGACGTTCCGATCGGAGACCTTGTGCTTGTCAAAAAGGTCGATCACCCACTGCATCGCGGCCTTGCCGGCCTCGGGATTAACCGCAGCGGTCTTCAGATCGTCGCTGGCACGTCGAAAGCCCATCTGCTCGGCGACGATGCCCCAGGTAACTGCTGGCTGAAGGCCGGTGCCGGTCATCAAGATCCCCGACCGCGTGATCTGATCCCCTTGGCGTTGGGTCAGCTTCGTCGCCCACTCGATGAGGCTCGCCTCGTCGGTAGGCGGTGCGTTCGGGTCGAGGCCGGCGGCGACCGCGTGATCAACGTTGAGGAGCGGTTGCAGGCTCATCAGGTCCATCGGGACCATCTGCAGCTCGGGACCGTATTTGGGGTACTTCGCCGCCTTCAGCGAGCTTTCCGAGAAATCGGCGAGATCGAGACCGGCAGCCTTAGCCAGATCGTCGAGCGGTACGGTCACACCGTCCTTGGCGAGCGCGGCGTCCTTGCCCGCCGTGCCCCAACCGAAGTCCGGGGCGCTGCCTGAGGCGGTGGCGGCAAGGATCTTGGTGCGGTACTGCTCTTCGGGCACCAGTTCCATGCGGATCTGGACTCCCTTGTCCTTATGAGCCTGATTGAAGGCGGCGATCGCTTTCGTCCAGACCTCGCCGTCGGAGGCCTGGAGCCAACTCCAGTGGACGATCTCGGTCGTTCCCTGCGCTATGGCCGGGGCGAAGAGACCGCCGGTCGTCATCGCTGCGCCGGCCGCGACCGAGCCTTCTAGGAACCGGCGGCGCGAAATGTTGAAAGTGCTCATGTCGTTCGTCCCTTTTTCTCGTTGCCGCTGTTCAGGCCGCTTTCGGCCGCCGATGATGTGATTGTGCGAACCCGGCTGCACCCCGCGCCACCCGGCGTGCATAGATTCCGGTGACCCCCGCCTCGTCCCGGCGATAGTAGGCTACGAGAAGGTCGCCGTTTCGGAGTTGGACGGCGGTGGGGTAGCCGCAGTCGCGCGTGCCGAAGTTCCCCGCCACGAAGGTGGGCTCGCAAGTCCAGGCCCGTCCGTCGGTTTCGGACACATGCAGTCGGATTTCGCCCGGCGCGTCGCGCCAGCCGGTGACGGCCGCGACGCGCCCCTCGCCGAGGCCGACGAGATCGGCGGGGTAGCCGGTGAGCCCGTTCGGGACGGGCGTGCTCCAGCTCCGCCCGCCATCGGTCGAGCGCACGGAGTGGAGCCGGCGCGTGGCGTTCTCGCGAAGCACGAGGAGGATGGAGCCGTCGGAAGCCAGATAAGGTGCCGGCTCCTCGAAGGCGTATCCGTCGACGGCCGCAACCGGCACGGGCGACGACCAGGTCGAGCCACCGTCGTGCGAACGCACGAGGAAGATCCGCGCGTAGTGCGGCACGTCTGATAAAGGCAGGAGGATTTCGCCGAAGGGAAGGACCAGCCCGCCGCGCAGGCCGTAACCGCCGCTATAGGGCGCTACGTCGATCGCCGAGGGGCTCGACCAGGAACGTCCGGCGTCGAGGCTGCGGCAGACGGTGACGGAGCCGCCCCCGCGCGACCAGCGGATCGTGTCAGTCGGCCCGCCATCGAGTTCGAGCGAGGCGTCGAGTTCGCCGCGAAGCTCTCCGGCAACGGCAAGCAGCGGCTCGGCCGAGCGTGTCGGCGCCTCCTCCTCGGCGTACCAACGAAAGCGCCACTGGTTGAGCAGCACCGAGCCATCGGGAAGCGCCGTCAGACCCGCGCATTCCATGCCGCTCAAGTCCGGTGACGGTGCGAAAACCGGAGCAGACCAAGTTTCGCCCTCATCGTCCGAGCGGATCACGAGATTGACGAAATCGGGATCGAGGGGGGGATGGAGCGTGACGGGTCGGCGCGGCCCGGAAGTCGCGACGAGCAACAGCGTTCCGCCGGCGAGGCGTACCATATGGGGATGGGCGATATAGCGTCTGTCGTCCCGCAGAATGGTCCGCTCGCCGGAGGTCATCGCGCTGCGCCCCTAGCGATCGAGTTCGAAGCGTGTGCAACGCACATACTGGACGGGCGCTGGATCGTCGCTCCACTCATGGTAGGAGGCGACGATCGTGCCGTCCGGCATCTGGACGACGCTGGGATAGCCAATGTGCTGGAACCCGCCGGGATGGGTCAGAGACACCACTCCCGCCGAGGATTCGCCGGTGCCGGGCGTCATCACACTGGAGCCCGGCTTGGCCTCCGAGGTCTGGCCGGGCAGACCGCCCTCGCGAATGACGAACTCGTTCTTGATGTCCCAGGTGACGCCATCCTCCGAGATAACGCCGCGCACGCCGTAAGGCGGACGGCGATAGCCGTAAACCATGAGGTAGCGGCCGTCCTGGAGAGTGATGAGTTCGGCCGGAAAGCCCCAAATGTTGGTCCATTTGGGCGGCGTCCAGGAAAAGCCGTCGTCCTCTGAGACCGTCATCACCATGTTGCGCGCGTCGCTCGACGGATTGACGTGAGTGCGCATGAAACACACGAGCCGGCCGTCGGCGAGCCGAAGCAGCGCCGGCTCCTCGTAGTCGATGATGCTGGCGGGATCATAGGCGAGCGTCGAGAAATACTCCCAGTTCTCTCCGCCGTCATCCGACCGCATGAGGGCCGAGCGCGTCGATTCGCCTTCGCCCTCCTCGCCGTAGCCGCGGATTCGGCCGTACAGGCCCATCAGAAGCGAGCCCGAGGGTAACTCCCAGATGCCGAGCCGGCAGCCACCATGCTTCAGCGGCCGGATGTTCACCGGCATCGGTTCGCTCCAGGTTTCGCCGCCGTCGGTCGAGCGCAGGACATAGGTGCCGAGCCAGCCCTGAAGCTTGTAGGCCCAGGTCCAGTCGCCGTACTCGCGCGTCATGGGATGAGCGCTCCAAGACGGCTGCTCGTTGCGCACGCCACGCTTGAAGAAGCCGGTGATGGTGAGGTTGACGAGAAGCGTTCCGTCCGAAAGCTCGCAGATGCCGCAGTCCCAGTTTCCCTGCGTCTGCGTCATGGGCAGCACGACCTTGCGCGTCGCCGGATCCCAGGTGCGTCCGCCATCCCGGGAGCGGATCATCACCGTCTGCCCACTGTCGTGATGGAAGGGAAATCGCTCCTCGTTGAAGACGGCTAGGATGTCGCCATTCTTCAGAAGACGCGTGCAGATCTGATTGTTGGATCGGTTGGAGTCGTGCCAGATCGTATGATGGCTGACATTCCTAGGCATCGGTTCATGCACCTTGCTTGAAAATCGTATGGGTGTGTCGCGTCAGGCCGCGGCGTGCGGCAGGACGCCGGGGACGCCGGTTCGAAGAAGCATGTCACGGCACTTCTCGCGGTAGTCGTGGCGCACATCGCGCGTCGGCGCGCGGCAGCGGCTGGAATCCAGTCCGACGAGTTCCATGCAGAGCTTGTCGAGATAGCCGTCGCCGCTGGTGAAGCCGGCCTCGATCTCCATCCAGAGCTTGTAGAAGGGCATGGCTTCGGAGACGAGATTGCGCTGGACCTCGGCGTAGTGGCCGGACTCCAGATCGGCAAGGAGCTTCAGACCCCAGGCTGGCCAGTAGTTCGAGAGGTGCACCTCGAAGGCGCGCGCGCCGAGCGCGTGGCTGAGTGGGAACATCAGGTGATTGTCGATGATCGAGAGGCGCGAGGAGAAGGTCGAGACCACGTCCTCGAACTCCATCGCGTCGGTACGCGGCGTCGCCCATTTCAAGCCGATGACGTTCGGAATCTCCGCAAGCTTTTCCACCGTGCGGAACGACACCCCGGCGCTCGTCCAGAACGTGTTGTAGATGATGAGCCCGACATCAGCCGCTTCGGCCGCAGCCTTCACGTAGTCGAGGAAGTCGGCTTCGGTGTGGTTGAAGTAGAAGGGGCACGAGACTTGGATGAATTGGAATTTCAACCGTTCGGCGGCCCGTGCCAGCGCGACGAGTTCGCGCGTGCTGGTCGTTTGGGCACCCATGGCGAGCGGCACGGCGCCGTTCGCCGCTTCCGCCACCGTCTCGGCTACACACACGCGCTCGTCGAAGGTCATCGTCGAGAAATCGCCCGCCGCGCCGCCTGCCAAGAGAACCCCATTGCCACGTGCGACGCCATTGCTTCGCAAAAAGTCCACGTGCCGGGTGATCGCTCCTGTGTTCAATTCGAGATCGTCGTCCCGAAACATCGTGGGGATGGTAATGTAGCATCCCCGAAGTTCGGCTTTCAGCGCACTTGCGTCCATTTTCATCTCAATCTTGTCGTTACGGCGATGACGCGGGCGCGGACGCACCTTCGTCGCCTTCGATCCTATCGAATGGGTCGTTTCGAACTGCGTGCGGTGCGATATTATCTTTGTTCGACGACGATGATTGCAGAATTACATTCCTAGATCATTGACTGATTGCGCCACAGGATTGACCATGTGCGCCAATATGTGAGGATGAGTCGATGCGCGACATTTGCTTCGCCTTGTTGCCCGAATTTCCCCTCTATGCGCTGGTGCCGGCGATCGAGGCGTTGCGTCTCGCCAACCAAAATGCCGGCGAAACGCTCTACGACTGGGCCTTTGCTTCCGGCGACGGCGGCCAAGTGACGGCGGGAAACGGCATGGTGATCGAGGCGACGCGCGCCGTCTCGCCGAGCTATTCGCCAGGTTTCGTCATCGTGTGCGCGGGCAACGACCCCACCCGCACGCTCCAACGCGATCTCCTCGACTGGCTGCATCGGCGCGCCGTCTTCGGGGCTCGGCTCGGCGCGCTCGACACCGGCGCCTTCGCGCTCGCCGCGGCCGGCGTGCTGGCGGGCTATCGCCTGACGCTGCACTGGGAGGCGATCCCGGCCTATCTCGACCTCTATCCCGACGCAGACGTGGTGGAGGAACTCTTCGTCATCGATCGCGGCCGCTGGACCTGCGCAGGCGGCACCGCCGCGCTCGATATGATGCTGACGCTGATCGAGGAAGATCACGGGCCGGGGCTCGCGCAGATCGTCGCAAACGGCTTCGTCCACGGGCGCGCGCGCGTCGGCACGACACCGCAGCGTCCGGCGTTGGAGGACGTCTCCTCGCCGGTCTGGCAGCGCGTGCTTCGGCTGATGGTCGCCAATGTCTCCTACCCATTGCCGATCGACGAGCTATGCCGGCAGGCGGGCGCTTCGCGGCGCACCGTGGAGCGGCTGTTCCAGCGCGTCTCGGGCGTTTCGCCGGCGACCCACTATCTTGGCCTCCGTCTTGAGCGGGCCCGTGACCAACTCTTCTACACCGACGACACGATCCGTCACGTCGCCGAGATTGCCGGCTTCCAGAGCAGCGCTCATTTCAGCCGGGCGTTCAAGGAGCGCTACGGTGCGACGCCGAGCGCCTATCGCCGCCGCTCTAGCGCCGAGCACCGCCACCTATACCACCCGACGGGTCTCCGGATCTCACGTGCCAGCGTGCCCTAGGTTGAACATGTGCTCGATGCGGTTGCGGTCACGGTACTGGCGAGAGTCACAAGCCAGATACCCTTCACTGGAACCGTTTTTGCTCACCCGAAAGCATATGAGGATGACCCAGCGCGGCTATGATTGGTCTTCGGCCGCCTTCGTCGCCTCATCGTGACAGTCTATCGACGGAGTTTCTCGCAAGCAGTACTTATGCGCCCGATGGCGGTCTGTAGTTCCTCTTCCGCGGTAGCGTACGATATACGGAAGAAGGGCTCCAAGCCAAAGGACGACCCCGGCACCACCGCAACGTCGGAGTCCAGAAGGTAGTCGGCGAAGTCGCGGTCGGTTGCGATAATGCGCCCGTCCGGCGTGCGCGCACCGAGAAGCCCCCGGCAGGAGGCGAAGGTGTAGAAGGCACCCTGCGGCACTGGGCAGTCGAGACCCGGGATAGCGTTCAGACCGGCGACGACTAGATCGCGCCGATGTTGGAAGGCGGCGCGCCGCTCGGCGACGATCGCCTGCGGTCCGCAGAGCGCCTCGATCGACGCCGCCTGGCTGACCGAGGAGGGACAGGACGTCGCCTGGCTCTGCACCACGGCCATCGCCTTGACGAGCGGCGCTGGACCGCCGCCATAGCCGATGCGCCAGCCCGTCATGGCATAGGCTTTGGAGACGCCGTTGACGGTCAGCGTCCGGTCGCGAAGGTCCGGTGCGACGGCCGCGAACGTGGCGAAGCGGAGACCGTCATAGAGGATGTGCTCGTACATGTCATCCGACATGACCCAGACATGCGGATGGCGGCAAAGAACCTTGGCGAGAGCGGCCAGATCATCCGCGGTATAGGCCGCGCCGGACGGGTTCGAGGGTGAGTTCAACAGCAGCCAGCGGGTGCGTGGCGTGATGGCGCCTTCGAGCTGTTCGGCGCTCAAGCGGAAGCCCGCTTCGGCCCCGCAGGGCACGAGGATCGGCGTTCCGCCCGCGATCGCCACGATGTCGCTGTAGCTCGTCCAGTAGGGGGTGGGGATCACCACCTCGTCGCCCTCATCCAACGTCGCCATGAAGGCGTTGTAGAGCACCTGCTTGGCGCCGGCACCGCAGGTTACTTCGTCCTGCGTGAAGACAAGGCCGTTCTCTCGCGCGAACTTGCGGCGCACCGCCTCTTTCAATTCGGGCGAGCCGTCGAGCGCGGTATATTTGGTTTTGCCATCGCGAATGGCCCGGATCGCCGCTTCCTTGACGTTGTCCGGCGTGTCGAAGTCCGGCTCGCCTGCGCCGAGGATGATCATCGGGCGACCGGCGCGCTTCAGCGCGCCCGCCTTGGCCGTGATCTTCAGGATTTCCGAGACGCCGATCGAGGCGATGCGTTCGGCCGGCTCGAAAGCGCGAGGCTCGGTTTTGGGAAGTGCGCTCATGCCTTGGCCGAGCCGCCATCGACGTCGAACTTGACGCCCTGAGCGAGCGGCAGGGAGCGGCCGTAGTTGATGGCGTTGGTCTGGCGGCGCATGTAAGCCTTCCAGGCGTCCGAGCCGCTTTCGCGCCCGCCCCCGGTTTCCTTCTCGCCGCCAAAGGCCCCGCCGATCTCGGCGCCGGACGTGCCCATGTTGACGTTGGCGATGCCGCAATCCGAGCCTTGCACCGACAGGAAGCGCTCGACTTCGCGCATGTCGGTGGCGAAGATCGAGGAGGAGAGGCCCTGCGGCACCCCGTTCTGCAGCGCGATGGCCTCGTCGAGATCGCGATACTTCAGGACATAGAGGATCGGCGCGAAGGTCTCTTCCAGAACGGGACCAGTCTGCGACGGCATCTCGACGAGGGCCGGGCGGACATAGAAGGAATTCGGGCCGTTGACGTCGACGCGCGTTCCTCCGTGGACCGTGCCGCCTGCCGCCTTCGCCGCCTCCAGCGCGTTGCCCATGCCTTCGAAGGCGGCGCAGTCGATCAGCGGGCCGACTAGCGCCTCGCTCGTCAGCGGATCGCCGACGGAGATCGAGCCGTAGACCTTGGCGAGACGCGGCACGAGCTGGTCATAGACGCTTTCATGCACGATCAGGCGGCGCAGCGTGGTGCAGCGCTGGCCGGCTGTGCCCATCGCGCCGAAGGCGACGGCGCGCAGCGTCAGGTCGAGATCTGCCGAGGGTGTGACGATCGAGGCGTTGTTGCCGCCAAGCTCCAGGATCGCCCGCGCGAAGCGCCGCGCCAGCCGCTCGCCGACCGCGCGACCCATGCGGGTCGAGCCCGTGGCCGAAACGACCGGCACGCGCGGATCGTCCACCAAGGCCTCCCCGACATCGCGCCCGCCGACGAGAAGCGTCGACAGCCCCGCCGGCACGCCGCCGAAGCGCGCCGCCGTCTTATCGAAGATCGCCTGCACGGCCAGCGCGGTCAGCGGCGTTTTTTCCGAAGGCTTCCATACGACCGCATCGCCACAGACCAATGCCAGCGCCGCGTTCCACGACCAGACGGCGACGGGGAAGTTGAAGGCCGAGATGACGCCGACCACGCCGATCGGGTGCCATTGTTCGGTCAGCTTGTGGTCGGCCCGCTCGGACTGGATCACGAGCCCGTAGAGCTGCCGCGACAGCCCGACCGCGAAATCGCAGATGTCGATCATCTCCTGGACCTCGCCAAGACCTTCCGAGGGCGACTTACCGACTTCGAGGCTGACGAGCCGGCCGAGCGCGTCCTTGTGCACGCGCAGTTCCTCGCCGAGCAGGCGGACGAGTTCGCCGCGCCGAGGCGCAGGAACGGCCCGCCATTCGAGAAAGGCAGCGTGAGCCCGGCCGATGGCTTCGGCAGCCTCCGCCGGTCCAGCGAGGGGGATCGAGGCGAGGACCGAACCATCGACCGGCGAAACGACGTCATGGGCGCCGTCGCTCACCTGTTCCGGGGAAAGGCCAAGGCTCGCGAGGATGTCGCGGGCTTCATGGGCGAGGGCTGCGGACGTGCTGATCATGTCTTGGTCGGTCCTGTCGTTTGGATGCGGCGAGAAGTTTAGAATCGAGCGCCGGCAAGATGGGCGACTTGCGCGCCAACCTCGTAATAGGCTTCGCGTATGGCCCGGCGCGGCACGGTCTCGATTTCGGTGACGGGCAGCGGAAGCTCGGCCTCGGAAATCCTTCCCAGGAGGAGGTCGGCGAGACAGCGGCCGAACACCGTTCCCGGCGCGATGCCCCGGCCGTTATAGCCGCTGAAGGACAAGACGTCGCGCCCGAGGCGGTGGAAGCGCGGTAGGCTGTTCGCCGTCATGCCGATCTTGCCGTACCATTGATATTCGAAATCGATCCCGCTGAGTTGCGGGAAGAGCCTGGCGAGGGATCGCCGGCCCCAGTCGCGATGGATTGCTTGACCTGGCCCGCGCAGCGCCCCGACCGAGCCGAAGACGAGCCGACCCGCTCGGTCGAAGCGGAAGGACGACAGGATCTCCTTGGTGTCCCAGGCGCCCTGGCGCTCCGGCAGGATGGAGCGCCGCACATTGTCTCCGAGCGGCGGTGTCGCCATGTTGAAATAAGGCAGATGCAGCTGCTCCTGACGGACTTCCGGCCAGATGCCGGACGCATAGGCATCCGTCGCGACGACGACGGCCCTCGCGCGCACCGTGCCGTTCGGGGTCCGCAATGCCCAAGTCCGCCCCTCGTCCGTCGCCGAGACGACCGGACTTCTCGTAAAGAGCTTCGCGCCCGCCGCGATCGCCGCGCCGGCAAGGCCCCGCGCATAGGCGAGCGGCTGGATCGTGCCGGCCCGCTTGTCGAGCAGCGCGCCGGCATAGGCTCTGGTACCGACCTTGGCGGCGGTTTCCTCGGCATCCAGCAGGCGGACGGGCGCGCCGCGCTCCCGCCATTGCCGCTCGCGCTCCCGCAACTCGGCAAGGCCCTTCGCCCCGACCGCGCAATGGAGCGTACCCTGCCGTTCGGCCTCGCAATCGATGCCATGCTTCTCGACGAGGTCGAAGACGGTGCGCGGCGCATCGCCGAGAAGGCGCAGCAGCCGCTCGCCATACACCTCGCCCAGCGCGCCGGGTAGATCGTCCGGCATCACCCACATGCCGGCATTGACGAGGCCGACATTGCGGCCCGAGCCGCCGAAGCCGATCTCCTCTGCTTCCAGCACGGCGACATCGACGCCGCCTTCCGCCAGATGCAGCGCCGCCGAACAGCCGGTGAAGCCACCGCCGATCACCGCGACGTCGGCCTGAACTTCATCCGCCAGCGCCTTCGTCACCGGAGCCGGTGGGGCAGAATTTTCCCAGAGGCCGTGGCTGCGCGGATCGTTCCTCATGGGGCTCGGACTCCAAGTCTCGTCGCGATCGCTTCGATCGGATGGGCGGGGCGAAAGCCCGCAAAGCGCTTCGTCTGGCAGCGGCAGGAAAAGCCCGTCGCCAGGATCATCCCCGGCGTATGTTCAGCCAGGGCCGGTATCCAACTCTGGTCGAAGATCGTGCGCGACAGTGCCGCATGCTCGGCTTCGTGGCCGAACATGCCTGCCATGCCGCAACAGCCAAGCGAGGGAACGCTCGCCTTCAAGCCGAAATGCGCCAGGACCTTCAGCCATGTCGCTCCCGTCTCAGGGCGTGCCGTGCGTTCGGTGCAGTGAAGATGCAGCCGGAATTCGCTTTCGGATGCGCCTTGCGCCTCGGTCAGTCCACCTTCGTCGAGGGCCTTGGCCAAAAAGGCTTCGATCGCTTGGACCCGGGGCGCTTCGGATCGTGGCGCACAGGCTTGGTACTCCCGCTCGAACAGGAGGCCCGTCGCGGCGTCGAGGCTGACGAGCGGAACCCCATCCGCTCCGAGCCGCTCCCGCATGATCTGGGCACGTTCGGCTTTGCGGGCGAAACGATCAGAGAATCCAAGGACGTGCTCCGGCTTGCCGTTCCGCCAGACAGGCGAGGAGATCACCTCGTAGTCTAGGCGCTCCAAGACGCCAACGGCCGCTTCGTGGACGGCGCCGTCGAAGGAGGCGGTGAAGCTGTCGCGAAGGAGCACGACCTTGCGGGCGAAGGAGGACGCCGACGTCCTTCTAATGTCGCGCGCCGGACGCAGCGCCGGCAGATCCACGAGGCCGAGATGTCGCCCGATGCCGCGCCGCACTGGAGCCGCCGAAAGAAGCGCATTGGCGAGACGCGGAAAGCGGCGCGCCAGCGGCAGCGCCAGCTCCATCCGCCCCATCAGACGGTCGCGCAATGGGCGAGACCGCGTGCGATAGTAGTCCGCCAGGAAGCGGGAGCGCATCGTCGGCACGTCGACCTTCACCGGACATTGGCTGGTGCAGGCCTGGCAGGACAGGCAGGTGTCGAGGCTCGTCTTCAGCGCGGCGGCGACAGTCTCCAGTTCAGGCGCGACGGGCGAGCCCCGGTCGCGCTCGGAAGAGAGCCGAGCCCATTCCCGCAGGAGCACCGCGCGGCCCTTCGGTGACTGCACGCGGTCTCGCGTCGCCTTGTAGGACGGGCACATCGGTTCCGAGAGCGCCCAGGAGTGACAAGCGGCATTGCCGTTGCAGGCGAGCGCGCGATCGAAGGCCGCGGCCCGCTCGGCGTCGATTGCCCGGTCGGCCTCGCCCCGCAGCGGCACGCCGTCGATCGGGTCTACTCGGCCCGTTCCGTTCGGCGAGGCGAGCTTGCCGGGGTTGAACATGTCGGCGGGATCGAAGGCGGCCTTGATCGCCTCCAGCGCCGGATAGAGTTCGGGACCGAAGAAGAGCGGCGAATACTCGCCCCGGAAGCCGCGTCCGTGCTCGCCCCAGAGCAGGCCGTCATAGGACTTCGTCAGCGAGGCTATCTCGTCCGAGAGGAGCCGGATCATGCGCGCGTCGGCCGGATCGGTCATGTCGAGCGCAGGGCGCACATGGAGACAGCCGACATCGGCATGACCGAACATGCCGTAGCGAAGCTCATGACGGTCGAGGATGGAGCGGAAGTCGGCGACGTAATCGGCGAGGCGCTCCGGCGGCACGGCCGTATCTTCGACGAAGGCCGTGCCCTGGCGCTTGCCATCGAGCCGGCCGAGAAGGCCCACCGACTTCTCGCGCAGCTGCCAGAGCCGCCGGATCGTTCCCGCATCGCGCAGGAGTTTCCAGTCCATCGCCCGATGCGGCGAGGCGGCCAAAAGCGCTTGCGCCGCCGCCAGCGAAGCCGTCAGCGTCGCTTCGTCTTCGGCAACGAATTCGATGAAGTTCAGACCCATGACCGGCTCGGACGCCCTGCCCCCCAGGACGCCTTCGATGCCCGTCCAGAGGATATCCTGGGATGCCAGCGCCAGGACCTTATCGTCGAGCACCTCGATCGCCGAAGGCTCCGCCGCGAGAAGGTTCTGGACGTCGCGCAGCGCCGTATCGAAGGAGGCGTAGCGCGCAACGACCAGAGCCTTCAGCTTCGGCTGTGGGGCGAGCCGCAAGGTGATCGATTTGGTAATCGCGAGCGTGCCTTCCGATCCCGCTAGGAGGAAGGAGAGGTCGAAGAGCCCGTCCGGGCGGATCACCCCTTCGAGATTGTAGCCGGTCAGGCTGCGGTTCAGGCCGGGAAATACGCGAGCAATCGTTTCGGCTTTGTCGCGGACGATGTCGAGCACGGTTCGGTGTATCGCGCCGACGAGATCGGGCCTCAGGGCGATTGCCTCGGCTTCCGCGATCGGCATTGCGCGCACCGTCCAATCGTTGCCGTCCGACAGGACGATGTCGAGCGCTTCGATCCAGGCGGACGTTTTGCCGTAGATGCGCGAGCCCTTGCCCGAGGCATCGGTCGCCACCATCCCGCCGAGCGTCGCGCGCGAGGCGGTGGAGACCGAAGGCGGGAAGAACAGGCCGTACGGGGCAAGAGCCGCGTTGAGCTGATCGAGCACGACACCCGGCTCCACCGTCACGAGCCGCGCCTCGGCATCGAGGCGGAGGATGCGGTTCATGTGGCGCGAGATATCGACGACGACACCGCGCGTCAGCGACTGCCCATTCGTGCCGGTGCCGCCGCCCCGCGCGGTCAACGCAACCGCGGGGCCAGGCGTGCGACAGGCCGCCCGGACCGCGGCGTTGAGGTCCGGACCCAATTTAGGGTGGAGCACCAATGCCGGGCGGACTTGATAGATGCTGTTGTCCGTCGCAGCGAGGAGGCGCTGCGCGACCCCATCCGTGACGTCGCCGGCAAAGCCTTCGGAGGCGAGATTGCGCGCGAAACCGGTGAAATCCGGCTCTTCATCCAGAAGGATGCGCCTCCCCTCCATGACGTCAGGCGGCGCTATGGTGGAGGGCGTGGCGAAGGCCGGCCCGAACGCTCGCGATCGACCGCGCCTCGGCTTTCTCGTAAACGGCGAACTCGTCTTCAACGGCCGAACCGAGAGCTTCGACGAAGGCGCCCTGATTGGCGTTGGCAGCAAAGCTGCGCTGCTCATGTCCGCCGAGATTGGACTGGAAGATGCCGGCCGCAGAGACGGGCAGGAAATCCTCGTAGACGATCGGATAGGCATCGACATAGCCGCTCGCCATGAGCGCCTCGATCGGCATCGAGTCGAGGCCGGCGGAGCTGACCTGGTCGCCTTTGTCCGTCAGGACATATCGGAAATAGCCGAAACCCTCGCGGCGGAGCGTCTCGTAGTCGTCCGGGAAGGAAGCGAAAGCTTCGGTGAGCCGGCGGGCGTAGTCCACGCCGGCATTGCCCTGGCCCCCGGCGTCGCGGACGCTGGACAAAAGCTCGTCGTAGAGGGCGCGGCCCTTTCGGGTGAGCGCCAGACCCCGCTGTTCGATCTCGCCGAAGCGCGCCGTGTGCGTGCCGGCTTGTCCTTCGCCTTCGCCCTGGAAGCGGATCGGCTCCTCCAGCGCCTTGAAACTCGTCTGGCGCAGGAGGATCGGGCAGCGGCGCGTCGGCGGTCCCTCGATGACGTCCTTGGCCGCGATGCCGTGCGCCGGCATCGCGTGTTGCACGGCGTCGATGTCGAGCGTGCGCGGCGTCAAGTGGTTGATATGCGGGCCCTTGAAGCAGACGACATCGGCGATAAGCCGGTGAACCTTGGAGAGCCGCGCGTAGGTGTCGGCATCGACGGTCGCTTCCGAATGCCAACGAAAGGTTTCCACGGCCTCGCGCACGAAGTCGTCGGCCTCGGTCGAGGTCAGCCCGCCCGTCGCCTCGAACCGCTCGATCAGTGCCAATGCGCCGGGCGTGAAGATGCGACGCCGCGCGAGGATGGCGGCGGTTTCGGCACGAAGGGCCTCCTCCTCGATCAGTTCGAGACGCAGGAGGGAGGTGAAGACGCGGAACGGATTGCGGGCAAGATTCTCCGCACGCACCGGCCGGAAGGCGGTGGAATGGACCGGGACGCCAGCGACGGAGAGATCGTAATAGCCGACCGGCACCATTCCCATGACGGCGAAGAGCCGGCGGATGGTGAAGAGTTCCTCCGCCGTGCCGAGACGGATGGCGCCATGCCGCTCCAACCCGATGCGTTCGAGATCGTCGGTGCGCTCGAGATCGGCCTTCAAGGCCGGGCTTGCAGTCAGCGTCGCAGCATTCACATCGGCAACGAGCTCCATGAGTGTGCCGTATTGAGGCACCTCGGAGCGGTACATGTCTGACATCCTGCGCGAGAAGCGTGTCCGGATCTCGTCGGCATCAACGAATGTGCGCTCGTTCATCATCTCGCTCGTCGCCGGTTCCGCATAGGCTCGAAATTGCGGGCAGGGGTGCCCACGATCCTCCACCATTTTGGAAGGGATGCGTTCCGCGTTCAAACGATGATGAGGTATCATGTCATGAATTGAATGAATGACTCGCCATCGAACCCAAGGTCGGTGGACGCAGGCTGAGGGCGGCATGAGTGTTTCGCGGCGGTTCCTTCCATCGATGTCGCTCCTGTGTGCCTTCGAGGCCGCGGCTCGGCATCAGAGCTTCACCGCAGCGGCAGCCGAACTGCATCTGACGCAGAGCGCGATCAGCCGGCAGGTCAGGGCGCTGGAGGAGGCGGTGGGATCGAATCTCTTCGTGCGCGAAAGGCAGACAGTGACCTTGACGCTCGCCGGCGAGGCCTATGCCCAGGAAATTCGCGAAGCCTTGTCGCGCATCTCGAAGGCTACGTTGAATTTCAAGGCCAATCCGACCGGAGGAACCTTGAAGCTCGGGATCTTGCCGACATTCGGAACGCGGTGGCTGGCTCCGCGGCTACCGCAGTTCACCGAGACCAATCCCGGGATCACCCTGAACCTTTCGACGCGTCTCGCAAGGTTCGACTTCGGCGAGGATCAGCTCGACGCAGCTATTCATTTCGGCGCGCCGCATTGGCCCGGCGCCGAACTCGACTTCCTGATGAGCGAGACCGTCGTTCCGGCCTGCAGCCAAGCGCTGGCAAGGAAATTCGATCTGTCGCGTCCGGAGGGTCTTCTAGAGGTGCCGCTCATCCATCTGGAAAGCCGGCCGGATGCCTGGGAGCGCTGGTTTCGTAACCAAGGCGTGGTTTTCCCGCCGCTTTCGGGAATGCTGATCGATCAGTTCGCCATCGCGTCCCAGGCGGCTATCGGCGGGCTCGGCGTCGCGCTGCTGCCCCGCTTTCTCATCGAAGCGGAACTGGCCCGCGGCGACTTGGTGGAGCCGCTGGACGCCCCGATGGAAAGCACTGAGCGCTACTATCTCGCATGGCCGAGCAAGCGCACGGCCTTCCCGCCATTGCAGGCTTTTCGACAGTGGCTGAGGCGCGTCACCGCAGCGTGAGCCCGGGCCGAAGGACGACGAGCTTCACGGTTCGAATGTTCTTCGAGTCCGCATTTTCAAGCCGGAAGGCGAAGGCGTTCTTGCAGGAATGTCCGGACCGGCTGTTCGCGATTGCCATTCCAAGCGGGAATGACGGCGCCTTCAGCCGTCCGCTCTCGCCCGGGCGAGGAGATGGCGCGCCGTGAATAGGTCGAGATGTGCGCCGCCGACATTCTTGAACATGGTGATCTCGTCCGGTGAACGGCGACCTTCGTGCGTGCCGGCGCATAGCTCGAAAAGATCGGCTTCGATGTCATCGATGGAGATCAGACCGCGTGCCAGAGGGTCGGCGATCTCGCCCGAGCCCGTGCAGCCGCTGCGCGTATCGACGAAGAGTCGCGCGCGCCGCACCACGTCGTCGTCCGCCTCGCGCATGTCGGGGCGATAGGCGCCGATAAGGTCCACATGCGCACCGGGTTTAAGCCTGGCACCGCGGATGATCGGCACCGTTGCCATCGTTACCGCCGACACGATGTCGGCTTCTCCCAAGGCTGCATCGAGATCGATGACCGCTTCTGCTTCGACAGCCGGTCCGAGTTCCGCGACGAGCGCTTCGGCCCGCTGCATTGTCCGGTTCCAGACGAGGACGCGGCGGAGGGACGGGCGCGCGGCCCGGTGAGCTTCGATGACATGCGGTGCGAGTCCGCCAGCGCCGAGAACGAGCAGCACCTCTGCATCCTGGCGGGCGAGGAAACTCGCTCCCAGCGCGGAATCGGCGGCCGTCTTTCGGAAGGTCAGCGAGGTTCCGTCGCAAACGCCGAGCGGGGCGCCGGTCCGCCCGTCGAAGAGCGCGACGAGGCCCTGCACGGAGGGTTGGGGCTCGCGAAGCGACAGGTTGCCGGGAAAGACGCCGACGAGCTTCGAGGCGACGACGTCGCCGCCGGCCCAGGCAAGGAGCGAGACGAATTTGTTCTCCCCCGCGCCCGGCTCGTCCATGACGAGGGCCTGCGAAGCCGGCATGGCATTCATGCGATGCGCTTCGCGCAAGGCGGCGATGAGGCTCGGATAGTCGAGAAGGCGGTGGACCGCCTCGGCGTCGATGAACTGCATCTTGCGACCGGAATGAGAAATGTCAGGCGGCGGGTTCGAGAACGCGCGACAGAAAGGCTTTGGTTCGCGTGTGCTGTGGGTTCGACATGACGTCCTGCGGCGGACCGCTCTCCACCACGACCCCGCCATCCATAAAGACGAGCGTATCGGCGACGTCTCTCGCAAACGCCATTTCATGCGTCACGACGACCATCGTCATGCCGTCTTCGGCGAGCCGGCGCATGACGGTGAGCACCTCGCCGACGAGTTCGGGATCAAGCGCCGAGGTCGGTTCGTCGAAAAGCATGACCTTCGGCTGCATGGCCAGCGAACGGGCAATGGCGACACGCTGCTGTTGGCCGCCGGAAAGCTGGCGCGGATAATAGTCGGCGCGTTCGCGAAGTCCGACCTTGTCGAGAAGCGCCATCGCCTCGCGCACCGCCGTCTCGCGCGGCACGCCCTTCACCACCATCGGCGCCTCGATGATGTTTTCCAGCGCCGTCTTGTGCGCGAAGAGATGAAAGCCCTGGAACACCATGCCCATGTGCTGGCGCTGGGCGGCGAGCTGGTTCGGCGCCATCTCGTAGAGCTTGCCGCCCTTCCAGTGGAGGCCGACCGGCGCGCCTTCCAGGTAGACGACGCCCTCGTCCGGCGTTTCCAGGCGGTTGAGGCAGCGGAGCAGGGTCGACTTGCCGGACCCGGACGGTCCGACGATGCAGGTGACCTCGCCGGCCTGGACATCGAGGCTGATGCTCTTCAGCACCTGATGCTGATGGTAGCTTTTCGAAATCCTGTCGACACGCAGCAGCGATTCGCTCTCCATCACGCGGCTCCCTCAATGCGGCGGCTGCCGAGCAACATGCGTTTGGCCCAAGCGATCCGCGGCCGTGCCGCCTTGGCCTGCCGGTCGGCTGCGAGATGCTTCTCGATCCGATGCTCGATCACGGTGAGGATGGTGGAAAGTGTCAAGTACCAGAAGGTCGCGACGAGGAGCAGCGGGATGGTCTGGTAAGTGCGCGAATAGATCATCTGCGCCGAATAAAGGAGGTCCGGCAGGGCGAGCACGCTAACCAGAGAGGTGAATTTCAGCATCGAGATCGTGTCGTTGCCGATCGGCGGAATGACGATCCGCAGCGCCTGAGGCAGGACGATGCGGCGCAGCGTCTGAGCCCCCGTCATGCCGAGCGAGGCGGCGGCCTCCGATTGGCCGTGGCTGACGGCCTGGATGCCGGCGCGGATCATCTCGGCGGCATAGGCGCTTTCGGTGAGCGAGAGACCGAGGATCGCGGCGCTGAACGGCGTGATCAGGCTGTTCGTATCCCAGGTGACGAGCTGCGGGCCGAAGGGAAGGCCGATCCCGATCGTCGGGAAGAGCAGCGCCAGATTATACCAGAAGATCAGTTGGACGAGCGGCGGCACGCCCCGGAAGAACCAGATCCAGCCCCAGGCGAAGCTGTTGAAGACCGGGTTCGCCGAAAGGCGCATCACGGCGAGCACGATGCCGATGGCGAGGCCGATCACCATGGCGAGCGCGGTGAGCAGCAGGGTTCGGCCAAGGCCGGCGATGATCTCGGCATCGAAGAGATAGCGGCCAACGACACCCCATTGCAGGTTCTCGTTGCCGATCAGCGCCGCGACGAACATGCCGAGGCCGAGAATGAGGACGGCGCTGCCGATCCACCAGGAGGGATGGCTGCGCGGGATCGGCTTCAGCGCGGCGTCGGGCCGCCCGGGCGTTTGTTGGGGGGAGGGTGTCGTCATGGCTCCCGTCGCAAGTCGGAGGAATGTCGCATGGGCGTCGTCGCGGGACGGTGGATGGAACGGTTCCGCCGGAGGGGCGGAACCGTCGCTCTCGGTCCGAACGGTTATTTCGGATCGGGGTCCGCCTTGGTGACCAAGACCGCCTTCGTCAGGAGCCCGCCGCCGCCGACGCCCCATTTGTCGAGGATCTCCTTGTAGGAGCCGTCGTCGATCATCGCTTGCAGCGTATCACGCAGGACGGGACCCAGCGGATCGCCGCTGCGCAACCCGATGCCGTTCTGCACCGGGTTGCTGATGAGGGTCGAGACCTTGAACTTACCGGTCTGCTTGGCGAGGTACATGAGCTTGGCGGAGCCCGCGCCCACCATCTCGACGCGGCCCGAAGAGACGGCGAGTTCGGCGGCGTTCTGGCTGGTGAACTGCTGGAGGTCGATCGCCGGCTTGCCGGCATCGGTGCAGGTCGCCTTGCTGACCTTGAGGAGGTACTGATAGTCCCAGGCGCCGGTCATCACCGCGACGCTATGGCCGCAGAGATCGTCCTCGGAATCGATCTCGTAGGACTTGGACGAGGGGAAGGCATAGGCGGTGCCTTCCATGCGCTGGGGTACGAAATCGAGCGAATCCAGGCGCTCGGGCGTGACGCCGAAGGACGAGAAGCCGACATCGAAGCGCTTGGCGACGAGGCCTGGAATGATCGCGTCGAAGCTCGTTCCGGTGAAATGGAAGGGCACGCCGAGCCGCTCGGACATGGCTTTCGCCATGTCGATGCTCCAGCCCTTCAACTCGCCGTTCTCCATGAACTCGTCCGGCGGCCAGTCGTTGAAAGCCGCGATCTTGATGCCGTTGGCGCGATAGGCTTCCGGCAGCGCGTCGTGAAGGGCGGGGACGACCTCCGCGGCATTGGCGAGGGCAGCGCCGGCCAGCAGGCCGATCACAGCCGCCGAGAGCGCGAGACTGGGTTTGAGGGCTGATGCGAACGTCTTCATCCTTGTCTCCGGCATGGGTGATGGAAGGCGACGCTCGCGAGGCCAACGGGGACCAGTCACCGGTGCGGGGCCTATGCGGCCGCGTTTACGATGGACTGTGCGAACGTTCTCAGGATATGTTCAACGAAATGCGGCACCCGTCAAGCCCTTCTGGCGAAACGGAGTTTGCTGAGAGGCTGCCGATGTCGGTTGCGAAGCGGCCGAAGCTTTGCCACCAAACGGAAGAGAAGGGCGGTTTCTGCCGCCGGGAAAGACGGGCATGGCCGAAAAGCGCGCCAAGAAAACCACCATCATCGAGGTCGCGCGCCTGGCGGGCGTCAGCACTGCCACGGCGGGCCGCGTCCTCGGCGGCTACGGCTATGCCAGCCAGGACATCCGCGAGAAGGTGCGGGCCGCCGCCGAAAGCCTCGGCTACCGGCCGAACGCCCTGGCGCGCGGGCTCATCACCGGGCAGACGCAGACGATCGGCGTCGTCGCGGGCGATGTGGAAAGCCCGTTCTATGCCAGCATTCTTCGAGGTATCGCGGATGTGGCGCGCTCCAAGGGCTTCGGCCTCGTCGTCACAAATAGCGACGAGATTTTCCAGCGCGAGCGCGAGGCGGTGGAACTCCTGGTGGAGAAGCAGGTCGACGGACTGATCGTCACGCCGTCCGATCTTGCCAGCGCCCGCTATCTCGAAAGCGTGATCGCGTCCGGCTGCCCCGTCGTGCAGATCGATCGCGTCGTGCAGGAACTTGCCGCCGACGCCGTCACGGTTGACAGCACGAATGCGGCGCGCAACTGCGTCGCCCATCTCATCCGTGCCGGCCACCGACGAATCGCGATGATCGCGGAACTCGAGCGTTCGGATGTCGGCGATGTGCGCTCGTTCCTCGATCGAACGTCCTTCTCGGCGACGCCGCCGGTCTCGCTCTATCCGAGCTGGCAGCGCCTTCTCGGCTATCTCCAGGCGCATCGGGAGGCCGGATTGCCGGTCGATCCGGCCCTTGTCCGGCGCGTCGGTTCCTATTCGGCGGTTGCGGCCAAGGAGGAGACGATCGATCTCCTCTCCGGCCGACCGGCTCCGACGGCGCTCTTCACCGCCGATGGGCTGATGTCGGCTGGCGTGATGGATGCCGTCAGCGCGCTTCGGCTCGACATTCCGGGCGACATCTCGCTCGCCTGCTTCGACGATCTTGACTGGATGCGTTTCGTACGCCCGGGTATCACGGCAATCGAGCAGCCGCTGAACGAGATGGGCCGCGCGGCGGCGCGGCTCGTGCTGGCCCGGATCGGTGGCGAAAGCGGTCCACCGCAGCACCTCGTACTGCCGGCGCGTCTGAGCCTGCGCAATTCGGTTCGGGAACTCGCCGAAGCCGTCTGAGCCGGCGCTTCAGCAGGCCTTGGCAAGGGCGGGAATGTCCCTGGCATCGACCGCCATTGCGCTCGCATGGCCGATCGCCCCGACGCGCGTACAGGTCTCGGCCGCCGCGCGGGCCGCCGCGCGCATGAGTTCGGCCGGGTCTTCCTTGCGCAGGAGGCCAACCAGCGTTCGGGCGACGAACGTATCCCCGGCGCCGAGCGTATCCACGACTTCGACGGGATGGGCGGCGGTCTCGTAGCGATGCGTGCCGGCCCCAAGAAGCGCGCCTTCCTCGCCGCGCGTGACGAGACACCATTTCGCCCCGGCCGCCAGCGTTTCGCGCATCAGGGCGTCGGCTTCGTCCCGCGAAAGGTCGCCCGCCGAGATCGATGCCAGGAAGCAGAGCGGCGCGATCGCACGGCGATGCTCGGCCTCCCGGCGAATGGAGAAGTCGTATGACAGGCGCGAGACGCCGGCAAAGCGCGGCAGATGCGCGTCGAGACCGCTCGATTGGCCGATATGCACGGCGTCGAAACCCGCCGCGAAGGCGACATCCGCCTCGTCCGGCTCGAACATCGAAACGGAAAGGTCGAATTTCAGGAAGACGCGGTCGCCGTTCGCTCGGTGGCCGATGATGCAATAGGCCGTGGTGCCGGGCAGGACGCGAAGGCGATCGAGGCGGACCCCCTCGGACGCGAGGGCCGTCCGGATCGCCGCGCCGGCCGCATCCTGCCCGACGGCGCCGACGTAGCCCGTCTCCGCCCCGAACCGACGCGCGAGCACCGAGACGTTG
The DNA here is from genome assembly GCF_009176975.1 of Aureimonas psammosilenae. GTDB lineage: Bacteria > Pseudomonadota > Alphaproteobacteria > Rhizobiales > Rhizobiaceae > Plantimonas > Plantimonas psammosilenae. Next base: position 224,157 of record NZ_WEZG01000004.1, on the reverse strand, counting down.
AGGCAGTTTCCGCCGGGAAACATTTGGTTCGTCGCCGGATAGCAGTCGACCACGTTGTCGCCCACAGCCAGAACTCTTGTCATCATCGCATTCTCCGCTCATGAGAACGTTCGCACACGCGGCGTTGCGCTGTCAAACAAACGGTTTCATCTCGCCATTGATATATACATCATATGACGTCATAATAAGGACGATCACCTGAAAGGAGCGACCATGAGCCCTATCGAACTGAATGCAGATGTCGCCAAGGCCCTCGAAGGGCTTTCTGGACGTCCGATCGATCACGTCTTCTTCGTCGCCTGCGGTGGCTCCTTCGCCGTCATGCAGCCCGGCAAATACCTGCTCGACCGGCATTCCCGTCTGCCGTCCGACTGTCTGAACGCCGAGGAGTTCGTCTGCCGCGATCCTCGCACTCTCACCACGAAGTCCCTAGTGATCCTATGCTCGATGACCGGCACGACCCGCGAAACGTTGCGCGCTGCCGAACATGCGAAGGCCAAGGGCGCCGCCACGATCGGCCTCAGCGTCGATCCGCAATCGCCGCTGTCGCGCGCCGTCGATTTCCCGGTGGGCTTCGAGGCGCCCTATACGACCGGCGTGCCGATCGATGCGGCCGACAGCAATTATTCGCGTCTCTACCAGATCGTCATGGGGCTGGTGCGGCACCATGACGGCGAGGACAAGCTGGCGCCGCTTCTCGCCAGTCTCGGCAATCTTCAGACGGTGATCGACCGGGCGCATGAAAGCTTCGCGGCGAAATTCGCCGACTATGCGCCGCGTCTCGCCAGGGAGGATGTCGTTTATACGGTCGCGAGCGGCCCGTCCTATGGCGCGGCCTATTCGTTCTCGATCTGCGTTCTCATGGAGATGCAGTGGATCAATTCGCAGGCGATCCACGCCAACGAGTTCTTCCACGGCCCCTTCGAGGTGCTGGACGAGAAGCGTGCCTTCATCCTCCTCAAGGGTGTTAGTGAAACACGCGGCATGGACGAGCGGGCCGACGCCTTTCTCCACCGGTTCGGCTCACCGGAGAAGATCATGGTGCTGGACGCAGCCGACCTCGATCTCTCCGGCCTCGACGAGGCATTCAAGGGCAATCTCCTGCCGCTGATCTTCTTCGATACGCTCTGGCGCTTCGCCTATCGCATCGCCGATATCCGTCAGCAGACGATGCTGGAAGCGCGCCGCTACATGAAGAAGATCAGCTACTGACGAGCGGCTCTTGTCCTCGCGGAATCGGCCGTAGCGGCTTGCCGTCCCGGCCGGTTTCGTGCTCGAAACTGCGCATGAGCCGCGCTCGCGGGAGCCGCTCGGAGCTTCGGCGGGCGGTCATGGATTCTGAATACGACAACAGCACGCCGCTTTACGATCAGGTGAGGCTGCGCCTTCTCGGCGACCTGCAGAGCGGCCGCTACGAGCCGGGCTCCTATCTCCCGGCCGAACCCGAACTCTGCCGGATCTACGGTGTCAGCCGCATCACGCTGCGCCGCTCCGTTGCCGAACTCTGCGCGGAAGGGGTGCTGAAGAAGGTGCATGGACGCGGCACACTCGTCAGCACGCCGAAGCTGAATCAAGCCCTCGTTTCGCTCGGCGGTTTCACTGAAACGCTGCAGGAGCAGGGAATCTCCAACCGCTATCTGGTGGTCGATGTGCGAGAGAGCTCCCTCGCCGGTGACCTGCGGGCGCGTCTTGCCAGCGGGGGAAACGAGATCGCCGTCTCGATCCGGCGCATTCTCCTGGCCGATGAGCGACCGCTGACGCTCGAAACCCTGGTCTTTCTCAAGCCCCGCTATGGCGGCGTCGTCGCGTCGGTCGAGAAGGGCGGTTCGTTCCACGCCGCCTTGCAGCATGTCTACGGTATCGGCCCTCGCAGCGCCGAGCGTGTCCTGAACGTCGACTTCCCCTCGGCCGAGGAAGCCGCTCTTCTGAAGACGTCTTCGCTACAGCCGGTCTTCCGTATCGAGAAGACCGTCTTCGACGCGAAGGGGGGCCCAATCGCATTTTCCCTTCTGGTCACTCCGACCGATCGAGTGACGTATACGCTGCGGATCTAGACAGACGACCTGTCCGACAGATTGCCGGAATTGGCTGATCGCGTCTGGTCGCGGGTCCACGCATGTGGAGGCAAACATACGCAACCTTTCCGGCCGTTGAACGGCAAGGGGCATAACGAAGCCGCGATGGGCCGCTCTTGATTGGCCATGTCTCTGAGTGCTAACGAAACGCTGCTTCCTGATCAAAGCCGCAAAGACGAGCGTTCATTTTCCTGTTGTTATTTCAATGACATACGTGTTCGCAGTTATATTCTGACCGGCGCGCCAACAAAATCAACGGTTTAAACGGTTCGGGACGAAGCGTCCCACAGGACGGTCCCACACAAGGGGCTGGCCTCACGTTGTGAGCCGTCTTCAATTTATGCCACGTTCTGAACCTACTCTGGCCGCACCTTCGAAAGTTATCTACGGTTGGTAGCCTAAGCCCGTTGTCTCGACAGTTCGTCTTCCGCGTGTGACGCTGTGTTAGAACGATTCTCTGAAGGACAAATCTTTGCGTGAGCTGGCCAAAAGTTTGGGACAGGCTGCGACGAGCCTAAAGGCGGTATTGGTAACAGATTGGCGTGCACAGGTGGTCGTCTGCTTAGCTATCGTGAGCGGGCTCATGACTCTAGGCGTTGGGTTATTTATCTCCTCTGCGACAGACCCAACAACCTTTGGAGGCGCGGTTTTTGCAGGCTGGATTGGTGGGTATCTGATTTTTGTGCTTGGTCTCGTGTCAGTGCTCGTCTCGCTGGCTAGGCCGGAACAAGACTTCTTTCTCTCCCGTGCGCGAGCTCTTCTTAGAGGGCAAGAAGGTCGTCATATCGATTATATTACAGCTCAGATGAGTAGATTGTTCGAGCTATATACCGAGTCTATTACGAAGGAAATTCGCATAGTTGGTTACGATCAAGCCAGTGATTGCTTTCGAATAGTCCACACGAGCAACGCTACCTTGCGTTCTTATCTCAATGATATTTCGTGCGAATTTGAACCGCATTTTACTTACCGCAACGCAACTCCGCCGCCAGACAATGGTGAACCTTCGAAACTAGCTTTTATCAGGGTCAATGGGATCCAAATGAGTGGCCCTTTTGAATTCACTGATAGCTTCGATAAGGGACCCTATCCCACTCAGGTGGAGCCAAATTCCACCGTAACGGTAGAGCATAAGTTCCACTGTTGGGTGAGGGGTCGACATGAACCAAATCGCCATTCGGCCAAACGGTTCGCGCAAAAGCTTCAGGTCAGCTTAGTCAACGACCTTCCAGATCGTGAGGTCAACGTTTTAGTCGAGATACCGGGGCAACCTAACCGTTCGGAGATTGTTCGCGTCGGTGAGGCGGCTGTCGTCGTTAACCTGACGGACATTGAGCCAGGGCAGCATGTCTACGACCTCAGGCTCATTATGGTTGATAGTGACCATAAAAGCGATTAACTGAGGCCTATGAAGAGGAGATGAGCATGACGAATTTTCGCACTATCGGAGATGACGTCGGCGTTTGATCGCTGCTGCTCTCTGGTAAATAAGAAGGCCCCGAGCGATCGCTCGGGGTCTTTTTTTTCGGTCGATCGGTCGACGCGCGCTTGTTCGTCAGGCCCGCCCCGTCCGAATGAACGCCAGGGCCGCGGCGACGAGCGGCTCTTCTAGCCCGCCGGTCGAATGCTCCATTTCTCGCGCAGCGAGCTGCAGCGCAGCGATGGCGCCTTCGTCGGTGTAGATCGGCGGCGTGCGGCGCTTGAGCTGGTCGAAGAGCCAGAAGTACTGCCCGCCGGCGCGCTCGTCGTCCGGGTCGTCCGAGGCGTTGAAGCGCTCGCGTTCACTCTCAAGCGCGCGGATCATCGCCAGCATGGGATCGACGGCGATCCGCGCGGACATCGCCGCGTGGTATCCGCTGAGAACGGATCTGGGATCGGACATGGCTTCGCCGGCCGGCCCGGTGGGGACGTTGGTCATCTTGCTTCTCCATCAATCAACATTTAATGTTGAAGAGGTAGGAGCATCGAAACCCTCTGTCAACAGAAAATGTTGAACCATGACGCCGTCGCAATCCCGGGCCGGACGCGCACTTCTGGACATGACGCAGCCGCAGCTCGCGGAAGCGGCGAAGTTGGGCCTGTCGACGGTCGTCGACTTCGAGCGCTCCCGCCGCGCTGTGTCCGACGATAAGGTCGATGCGATCCGATCGGCGCTCGAAGCCGCCGGCGTCGAGTTCATCGCCGAGAACGGCGGCGGGGCCGGCGTGCGGCTGCGGAAGTCCGGCGCATGATGGACGGCTTCGCCGAATATGGCCGCTTCGTCCTCGAAGGCAGCACGGTTCGGCTTGATGAGAGCCAGCCGCTACCGACCGGCTGGAGCGTCTACGCCTTCCGGCGGGGCGGTGAATGGACGTACGTCGGCAGCGCGAAGCGGACGCGCGCCCGATTGCAGGGCTACCTTCGGCACCAGCGGAGGGGATCGCAGTCCCGTTATGTCCATGCCTCGCTTGCCGAGGCGCTCGTCGCCGGACCGATCGCCGTTTTCGTCCTCCCGTTCGCCGATCCGGTTGCCGAAGTCGACGGGTTGCCGCTCCATATGCCCCTGGGCGTCGAGGCCGGTTTGATACACCGCCTCAACCCACCCTGGAACCGTCGCGGCCTCGATGCAGCCGGCGGCGCTCCGATCGTCGAGGATGAGCCATGACGGATGCGGAACGGGACGAACGACCGAAAGCCCGATCGCGGCGCGGGCGGATCAGCCGGCGCCGGGCCGCGGCGGCCCGCCATTCGCGCGCCTATCGCGAGCGGCAGAAGGCGAGGGGCGTTCCCACCGGCGCCGAGATCGACGCCATGATCGCGCGGATCATGATCGAAAACGTCGGTCGGCCGCAGGGGCTGAAGATGGATGCGACGCAGCTCCCACGGCTTTGCCAGCGCGTCGCCGAACGCTTCGCCGCCTCGGCCGAGCCGCAAGGCGATCTTGAGCACCGCGTCGCGGCCCGGGTCGAACGGATGCGCGCTCCGCTGTAGGTTCTGTAGGCCTTCGTTGGTCGGCAAAATATTTGTCGACAAGGCTTGGTGTTCTGCGCTTCATCCTCTGCTTTGCGGAGGACCTGAACATGCCATCGCGTAAGGATTCGCCACCGCCGTATGTCGATCCGGTCAAGAAGCAGATGTTTCTGACGATCATGCACACCGCCATCGCTGCAGCGTCAGCCGGTGACCCCGATGAAAGTGTGCTGCGAATGTCCATGGCGGTCTACACGAGCGAATACATTCCAGAGGATATGTCTGCGTCCGAAGCCGCGAGCGAATACGCCTACCATTTGCTTAAGAGGAAGCGGGATGAGGACCCGCCGCTTTGGACTGGCCTTCTGTCGCGCGCGCAGTTCGAAGCGAAAAGGCGCCAAAACCCGATTGAAGTCCTAGTCGGTGACGAATGGCACGTCGAAGATCCGCGTTGGCTTGGTTTGCCGGGGGACAGTATCGAGTATCTGAACATGCTCGCACATATACGCGAGCGGGAGACAGCCACCTTCGACGAACTTCTAGGCGTGCTGGTGGGCATCGACCCGAAGAGGCTCGGAGAACTTCTCGCTGATGCCGAAGAGGGCGGACAGATACGGCGGTCTTCAACTCCCGACGGGCCTGTTTGGGAGACGACAGGCATTTTGCGCGCATCACGGCCGAAATCGGCAGAAGTCGAAGCCCTCGCTCGGCAGAATGGCCCCTTTCTATCTCAATCCAAGGAGGGATACGCTCCGATGGACCCGCCAGGCAGGCGGCGGCTGCCGAAGGAGGATCTACATCTCGCTTCGGACGCGAAAGTCATTTTGTCCATTCTTCGGGCGAGCAAGGGAATGGCGGCCAGCGGTTTGGGCAAGCAGCTACCGCACCTTAACCGCTATGCTTTGCACTACCTTTTGAAACGGCTGCGCAACGCCGGTCACATTCAAATGCTCGGGTTTCGACGTGCTGCAGTATGGCAGCTCGTACCGCCACCTTCGAAGAAGCGAGCAAACTCAAAGCAGCATCCGCGCGCGCCGCAGCCGCTTCGAGAACGAGAGGAAACGCAGAAGCGGGAAGAAGCCGAGAAGGCTCCACCGCGGCGACAACCTAAGCACCCATTGCACACCGAAGAAGAACTCGTGCGTGTCGAACGGTTCGTGACTGACAATCCGGGCTGCAGGCTTGGCGACATAATGGAAGGGCTGCAATGGGAAGGCCGTTACCGGCTCCACGGCCTTACCGAGAAGCTGTACGGCCGGCGCCGCATCTACCGCCGGAATGGGCTGCACTACCCGGGCAAAGATCCTGCGTGGGAATAGCGACTTGCCCGGCCGTCTCGCGGATTTCCATGCCGCGAACCGAAGCGGATCTCACAACCTATGCCGGCCATTCCAGTGGAGCGACCGGCGTTAATCCGGTTAGATCTTCGATCCGACAGGCGGGGTGCTGCTGTCCGACGTTTCGATCCCGTGGCTCCTTTCCAGTTTCTCTTCTTGCTCAGCGGCTTCGATTTCGCTGAAAAGGCTCCTCTGGTTGAAGCCTAGCGGAAACAGATAGGCGTCCGGGTCGGTCTGTTGCAGGGCCGCCACCAGTAGGCGACGCAAACGCTTTGATGACTCTTTTGTTTTGCGTGGCATCGTTGTCCTCCTTTCTACCGATCATGAGATCACCAATAAGAAAGTGGCAACCTGCGCAAATCATCGGCCATCAGACTGTCAGCGTATCGCGCGCCCGTTCGACTTCGCTCGGGTCCAGCCCGGCCGATCCAGCGAAGTCCATCAGGTCGTCTTCATTCGCCAGAAGGAAGTCGAGCAACCCGACGAAGAATGCCGGCTTGGCGGCTTCGGTGCGAAGCTGCGTCACTTCCAGGCCCGTGAGATCCAGGAAGCGGCGCATCAGCTCATCATGACTGGCGAGAAAGCCGAGGGCGTCGATGCCGATCGTTTCGGCGTCCTTGCCCGAAGGAGCAGGCTGGGCGGGCTTGTCGAAGCGAAGCATGGGTACGTCTCCGTTATGCGTTCGGGCGGCCGGCGGCGATCAATGGAGTGTTCCGCGGCGCTCGTAGCCGGCCGAAATCTTTTCGGACAGTTCGGCGGCGATGTCGTGCTGACCGCGCACCAGCGCCATGATGGCTTGGCGGGGATCGCCGCCGACAAGCGCCAGCACTTCGTCCACAACGTCTTCCAGATCCTCGATGGGAATCGTCTTCATCGGTCTGCGCATGGCGGCTCTCCGTCCGGTGTGACCGCGATCATGCCCGCTATCGGGCTTGATGGGAAGACAATGTTCCTATTTTGTTCACAGCGTAGCGACGGGCTGTGGAATGGCGCAACGGATCGGAAGCTTCGAGGAATCGTGCCGCAAAGGGCTCGGGATCGTCGTTCGGTGCGGAGCGTGCGGCAAACGGGTGACTTATCGAGCCTGGGACTTCGTGGGGTTCATCGCGCCGGCCGCCCAGATCGACGCTTTGCGCTGGCGCTGCACATGGTGCCGAACGCTGACGAGCGACGCCCGCTATGTGCCGATCGACGGCATGGGACGCGAGGATCTGTCGAAGTGGACGCCGCCGACTGGCTTGCGGCGTTTGCCATAGATCTCGCGGGCTTTATCGATATCTACCCAGATCTTTAAACTCTGACTCTTCAAATAATACGGCCAAATGATTGTTACGTTCAGCAGCGCATCATTAAAATGACTCGGACTATTCTTCAGGCTCAGGATAGATAGACTCTTCGTTCATGTTGTCGAATAGAGAGGGGTTCCTATTTTGATCTGCATCAGATTTTCTTCTCCTCCCTTTTTTCAACGGTGCGACCTCCAGAAATTTCGGACCAGGTCCCCATTCCACTTTTGGCCCACGATTTTGTTCAGATATAATCTTAATAACACCCCGGTTGTTTAGATCTGAGATAATATTCCTTGCTCGATAGACATTTACGTCAAGTATGTTCTGTATCGTGCGGTTTGTTATCTTGCCGTACTCAGAAAGGTGCGAGAGTAGCTTTCTATCGATTTCATCGGTGGTGCGTCTTTGATAGGTGACTGCATAGCCTAGTTCCTTCAGAGCTGATGCTCTTAGCCGGTATGTGGGATGTGAGCGCCTAAATGTGGAACGCGTGGGCTCCAAGATTGCAACCGTATCGGTGGCAAGTCGCTTCAGAATAGCCTCACATTCGGAATCTGTTTTCTGGAGTAATCCTGCAAGTGTCGAGGAAGACACATTCTTCGTGGTGCATAGTCGATAAACAATCAACATTGTATCGACGTCGTTCTGCTCTGCTTCGGGCAGTCCGGCAATGAAACGAGCGATTTGCGTATCGATAGCCCCGCCGACAAATGTTAGTTTAACATGGTCACTCATTGCAGATATTGTTGGCAGTTGGCGTCCGGATCGTATCAGCTCGCGATACATCCGATCAATGCCACGACCAAGCTCCTCAGCAACTCCGAGATGGCGTGCAATGCGCGTTAGTGCTGGATTCCTGGGACGTGAAGACGTCGTCAGAATGTTTTCTGTTGTAACGCCTGACACTAACGGCCCAGGCGACGTGACGTTGAAAACTTCAGGAGAATGATCAATCGTCGTGAGCGCTGAAAGCACATAATCGCGGTGACACAGTGCATTCGATAACGCTTCTCGAACGGCAATTTCTGGGAAATCTTCGATCGATATCTGTTGCCCGTTTGGTAGCGTTATTGGCGTCGTAGATTGACGCGCTTCAATGAAGGACATGATACGCAAAAACGAACTCAGTAGAGGTTGTTTTAGCCGCTGGATCAAGCGCGGCTCTCCGCCAGGAGTATTGCGATATTGGTAGATGAAAAGATCCGCCGCTTCGCTGCTCGGACAGAACATAAGATAACCGGCTCTATTCAAAGTTCCTCTAGAACTTATTGCTCCCAGCCCGCGCAATAAGTCTTCTGTGGAGGCTTCAGCGAGAAACCTACGCTCGTCAGAGAATCGAGAAAGCAAAGTACGCGCTTCAGCTATCGACAACTCGTCGACCTGATCGATTGCGTAGTCGGTCGGGGAAGCGGACCAATCTACCCCCTGTTTCTCTTCCCGAATCCGTCGATGGTCATCGGACGTCAAAGGGATGCAATCGGTGTTGATCCGTTGTGTTGCACGCCCTTTCGTGTCCGAATGAACTTCAGAACTCTGGGGGACGTGAATTAGAAGGCAGTCTGAGCGGACATCGGAGACGCTCGCCGACACATACAAATGAGGGGTGGTTAGCTCGTAAATCCGTTGCTGGATTGCAGCAGGTTGCAACCGGCATCCAGTGAAGGCGGTAGGACCACGTCCTTTGTCTGCAACTCCGACTACGATCATGCCACCTGCAGAATTGGCGAAGCAGATTGCCGCATCGACGACGGTACGCTCTGTATCTCCCAGCGATCCCTTATCTTCCTTAAAATCGAGGGTAGAGCTTTCAAGATCGGCCGCTTTCTCCCCCTCCTCAACGCGACGGATTGCAGCTTCAGCTTGGTCGATAATGGTGATCATTAATTGATGCGAGTTTGATGCAGCCCTCCACTGTGTAGGGTACAATCAAACTTCCGTCAAACTTCCGCTTGTGTTCCAGATGTGTTCGAAATCCCCGAATGCGGTGCAACACCCGAATGCGGTGCAACACCCGAATTGAAGTGAACTTTCCGGTGATCGCTCAGCTTCGAATGAACACCGCGTCTTTGCGATTCCAGCGCATTCTGAACTCTAACGCGAGCGCTCCGCACCGAGAGTTAATACCCCGCCGCTCATGATTGCCCGCGCCAGCTCTTCCTTCGGGATCGCCCGATCCGTCGCGGCGCGCCGGGCGCCCTGGTAGCCCATAATCGCGTCCAGAAGCGTTCCCGTTCCATCTGGTTCCCCCGTCACCCGGTGACCGATCATCAACGACTTCGCGTCAGGATGCCCAACGGCGTCCCGGCGCGTCTCCTGCCGGCCGCCGCGTGCACGAAGCGCCGAGGCGCGTTGCGTACTGCCTCGGCGCTTCTCGACGCGCCCGCTTCATTCGCTGCTGTCGTAATGAAGCACGACGGAGCCGAGCCGATGCGGCCCGACGCCTTCGGAGCGCAGCTCCAGTCCGAAATGGGTCGATCGGCCCTGCGCCCATATGCGGCCCGACCCGAACGATGTTTCCCGAACGATGGCGATCCGATCGAAGATGGCCGGCGTTTGCGGACGAAACGAGATGCCGATGCCCCAGGCGCCCGTCGCCGCGACGTCGACCCCGGTGAGGGCCTTCATCACGACGGGCGTATCGGCGTCGAGGTAGGGCAGGCGCGCGACGGCAACGGTATCGTCGTGGACCGCTTCGACGCCTAAGCCGCCATAAACGTAGATCGTATCGCCGGAACGCAAATAGGTACGGCGGTTGAAGGTCATGGCCTCGTCGATCGTGAAGCCGGGCGAGTAGGTGGACCACGCGCTGACCTCCGATCCGGGGAAAAACGAGAAGACGAAAATCCGATCTTTGATGATCAACCAGAACCGTCCGTCTCGCGGTTCGATCAAGCCGACGATCCGCCTTCTTTCCGCTTCCGTCAGCTCGCGGATGGCGTCGGTAACAAGATCGTCCACCGGTATGCCGATATCCGTCGTGGCAGCCGAATTGGACGCATCGCGAGCCCGCAAGCTCCGCAGCCCGCTCTCGTCGAGGTAGAAGAGATCGTTGTCGCCGAACTGCGTCACGCTGCGCGGCGACGCGGTGCCCGTGTTGTTGAGCACCTGGGCCTGCTTGTTGAGCTGCGGATCGGGATCGACGTACCAGATCTGAATCACGCGCTCGGCGAAGATCGCGACGAAGCTCTGGTACTTCGCCAGCGCGGTCAGCTCTTCGGAGCCCGAGCTTTCCGAGGACATATCGACGAAACCGGCGCCCGCCACGTCCGTCGTCCATTTCGTCGGCTGCTGAACGCCCGAGAAGTGCGTGTTCGGGCCGGAGACCGAATACATCTTCGAGCCGATCGTCTTGACGAAGGGGCCGGGCTGGTAGGTGTTGGCGGGGCTGACGCCGCCTTCAATCGAAAGACCGCTGTCCGGCGACACGGTGAAATCACCAGACGTCGTGAATGTCACAGGGCGCCCGTTCGGGCCCGGGCCGCCTTCCGACGCGCGGATGTTGACCTTCGTGCCTTCGACCGTCGCCGTGTATTCGGGATCGCTTTCCAGCGCATTAATGCTGGCGGCGATCGCAGAAGCCGTCGCGGTCGCGGTGCCGGCCCAGGCAACGGCCTGCGAGATCGCCACGCCGTTGACGAGCACCTGAATGGTGGCGCCGCCGTTGGCTTCCACCACGTCGAAGGACGCACGGGCGCGCCCGTCGAACCAGTCGCGGATGAAATCACCGTCGTAGAAGTGAATCATACCACCATCGGCAACCTCGGCGGAAACGTAGAGCTTGCCGGCGTAGAGATCGAAGGAATGGATTCGCACCACCGGCGAACCGCTCGGGATCTGCAAACGCTGATAGCGGACGCCTTCAGGCAGTCCGGCCGGCGTTTCTCCCGAGCCGAACACAACGAGCCCGCCGCGATCGTAGGCCAACCCGACCGTGCCGGCCGGCAGCGAGAACTCGGGCACGAAGGCCGCGCGCTGTTCGAACTCGCCGCCCCGGTTGATGTGCCCATTGCTGGCCTCGACGAGAACGCCGCCGGGCGACGTCTCGGGCAGGCGGCGCGTATCGAGACCGCCGGTGAACTCGCGAACCCAAATCGTTCCCATCAAGCCGCCCTCCGCACTTCCAGGAACGTGTTGACGGTCGCAAGGGCGCTTCTCGCCTGCGACGAGTTGATACCGATCCGAATCACGTCGTCCTTCTCAAGCCAGGTCGTGTGTTCGATCGCCGCGACGACGGGCGCATTCTCACGGAAGAAGGGGGAGAACGACTTGATCGGGCTCCCCGAAACCGCGTTCTTCTGAATGTTGATGGTCACGGTGTCGTCGATGGCGACCGAGCTGCATTGGATCGATGCCGAGATCGCCCAAAGCCCCGCGCTCGGAACGACGAAAGCGCCGTCGGCAAGGTTGTCGCCAAGATTGCCGATCGTCGAATCCGTCGTCTCGAAATTGATGATCCGCAGACTGCCCGCGGTCAGCGTCTGGCTGCCGGATTTGGTGAACCGCCCGCCGTAGCCCGGCTGCATGTTGCCGGTGCCGAGATCCCGAACCTTCGTGGCGACCTCGGGCGTATAGACGTTGTCGTTGGCGACCACGACGCCCCGCGTGTTGGCGCCCAGCGTGACGGCGGCTCCCGCCGCAGCGCCGCCGTTCGGCGATGTCCGACGGAACGTGTTGCCGGAAACGACGCCATAAAGAACGTCGTCCAAATAGACCGAATCTGCCGCATAGGTGCTCGACAGGTTCTCGAAGTCGTTGCCGATCACCTTCACGAGGTTCGACCCGCCCGACACTTCGATCTGCGCCGCAGCGGCGGACGTGTGAAGCTGGGAGTAGAGGACGTTCCCCGAAATGACGATCTGGGACATCCGCTTGACGAGGATGGACCGCACCGAACAGTTGATGTGGGACCCGATGACGGAGAAATGCGGGTCGCCGTATGAACTCGTGCCCTGGCCCACGACGCCGTAATTGCAGCCGACGATCTGGCACCCGTTGACGAGAAGGCCTTCCATGTCGTTGGCCGTAACGCCGTTGTTGGAATGGAAGATCACCGAGTTACTGAGGTTCAAGACGGTCGGATGCGGGGACGTTCCGCTGTCATTGTGGAAGCGGATGCCATGCGTCGAGTCGTATTGCGGCTCGCCACCGCTCGGCCCGCCCGTCACCTTGCCGGCGAAGGTGAAGGTGTCGATGAAGACGTTCGTGCAGGCATCGAGATCGATGCCGCGCGTCCAGCCCTGCTGAAAGGCATTCGTGTCGCGGCCGATCAGGACGTCGCGGATCAAGACCGACATGCATACATCGGAGCCCGTCTGCGCGCGCTTGATGCTGAGGGCGACGCTGCCCGCCACGTATTCCCGAGCGATGAGGGCGATGCCGCGAACCTGACACGCCTCGCGCGGATCGCCGCTGTTGCAGATATTGGATTGGATGCCTCGCGAGGCGGACCCGGCCCACACCAGTTGCGTGACGGCCGGCCCATCGCCGAACAGGACGAGATTGCCAGTCTTGGTCAATGCCCGGGTCAGAACATATTTTCCGGCGGGCACGTAGAGCACGTTGTTGGCGGCAAGCGCGGCCTCGAAGGCGGCCGTGTCGTCGGTGGTGTTGTCGCCCTTGGCGCCGTAGTCCTTCACGGAGGGCGCACTGGTGGAGATCGCCGGAAGCTGCGCCTTGGGGACCTTGCCGTCGGCGTCCAGCCCCGCGATGCCGTCGGGCTTGGCGCGCAGCCCGGTGATGGCCTGGCGCGTGCGCAAGGGGCTCATCACGACGCCCGTGGACGTGCCGGCAACGGCCTGGGCCTCGGTCGCGAACAGGACGCCGCCCCCGCCGGGGACCGGATCGGGAATCGCGTCGATGGCCGCGGCAATGGCGGCGTCGGTCTGCGCGCTCGTATAAGCGTCCGCGATGCCGTAGCCCGCCAGCGACGAGGGCTTGCCCTGGATAAGCTCGTAGGTCAGCGGCAGCGCGGTGGAGCCGTCGGACGCGGCGATCAGCGTCAGCTTGGCGAGCGCGGCCTGGAACTCCGGCGTGTCGAGCCGCAAACGGAGCGCGGCATCGAGGCTGTCGAAGGTGACGATTTTGTTCTTCAGCCGCCCGTCCGAGCGCCGGACGTCCTTCAGCGCTTCGACCGTCTGCGCGACGCTCTGCGACACGTTCAGAAACTCGACGTTGAGCGGGGTCGCCGGGAAGAACGACGGGTTGCCGGTGAAGCTGTAGGACGGCGTATATTTCACGGGATCGGCCACTTATCGTCCTCCGACGGCTGGGATGGTTGCGAGCGCGCCGCCGCTGAGGATGGCGCGGGTCAGTTCTTCCTTCGGGATCGCCCGATCCGTCGCGGCGCGCCGGGCGCCCTGGTAGCCCATGATCGCGTCCAGAAGCTCGTCGCGCTCGGCGCCCTGGCGGGACACGGCGTCGCCGAACTCGGCGCGCATCTCTTCGGCCGAACGCGCGGCGCGGCCATCGAGAACGCCGTCGGCGAGACGCGCGAGAACGCGCTTGCCGTCACCCCACAAGCCGGAGGCCGGATCAACGGCGGTGCGGGCCGCGCCGCGTTGCCCGTTGTATTCGCCCATGCGCTCCTGGCGGCGCGCGGTGGCGCTGTTGCCGGTGATCGCGTTGGCGCCGTTGGCAAAGCGCGTTTCGGTGCCGAGCGCATCGAGGAAGGCGGCAGCGCGCTCGTCGTCGCCGAGCACGAGGCCAAGCTTCTCCCTGTTCCAGCCGATCTCGAACTTGCCGCGCGCGGCCGTGGCATCGCGGCGCGCCGTGCCCATGATCTCGGAGAGCTGGTCGCGCGCGCCGATCTGGAACGCTTGGCGCTCGTCGTCGGACATCGCCGCGAGGCGCTGGCGAAGCTGGTCAGGGCGTGTCGAATTGTCGAACACGTCTTGCCCAAGCGACATCGCGTCTCGAACGCGCGTCGGGCCTGCCCAGGCCGCGCGGGCGGCGGCATAGTCGGGATTGGCGGCGTCGAGTTCGTCGATGAAGGCGCGCTGCACGTTGTTCACGGCGCGCCCGCGCGGATCAAGCTGCAGGCGGCCGGTGACGGGATCGCGATAGCTTTCGATCGTCTGATCCAAGCCCTGCTTGGCAGCGTGAAGCGTGCGCATGTTGGGAACGCCGGTGAGGATCGGGTCGCCGGCCTCGTCGAAGCCTGTCACGGCGAAATCCAACGGGTTGAACGGCGAACCGTCGGCGAGGCTTTCCAGGCGCTGCAGCTCGACGCCATCGCGCAGACCCTTGCGCACAATCGGCTCGTCGATGAATTGCTGCAGCCGATCGTTCCATTCGATCGGCCGGCCAAGCGCGGCGTCGTAGGCTGGCCGACTTTCGCGACCGCGGCGCGCAATGATGTCGTCGACCGTTTCGGCCATGTTCCGTTGCGGTCCGAGCGCCTCGTCGGCGGCGGCGACGATGCGCCCGGGCGCGCCAGCGGTACGCTCGCGCAGCCGATCGCGGATCTGCCGATTGCCGGCGCCGGGCGCGTTGGCAACGGCTTCCGCGCCGCCGGAAAGGTTGTCGCCGACATCGAGCAGCATCGCGTCGGGCCCCATGCGCTGAACTTCGGCGCGTGCCGCGTCGGGGGAGAGGGCGTCGCGCTGCAACTCGCGCCCGATCTGGTCAGCGGTACGCCGGCCGATGCCGACGGGCGGAAGGATGTCGCGCGCCGCGCGGGCGCCGTTGAAGGCTTCCACGCCCTTGCGCACGCCGGCCGCGCCGATCGGCACGAGCGCGCCGACGCCGGCCCCGATCCCGCCATTCAAGATCAGGTCTTCGAGGCGATCGTCGAGGCCGCTGCCGCCGCCGAAGCCAGCCGCGGCACCGGAAGCCGCGCCCGCCGCGCTTCCGCGAAGCGTGTTCGCCAGGAGGCCCGCGCCCGAGGAAAAGACGCGCGGCGCTGCCGCCGCGCCGGTGGCGAATCCGCCCGCCATCTCGGTCGCCAGGCTGGTCAGGGGCGCTTCCTGGCGGCGGCGATCCAGCTCTTGGCGCTGAAATTCCTGCCCGAAATCGAAGGCGTCGCCGACGTCACCGCCGCGAAGCCCTTCCGCACCGGCGAAGATCGCGGAAACGAGTTCATCGCCGAAATTGAGGCTTTGCCCTTGGGCGAAGGGGCGCGCTGCACGCGCGACGTCGCTGACCATGCCGTCAGTCTCGGCACGGGCGCGAAGGGCTTGCATCTGGATCGCCTCGTCGCGCGAGCCGGCCGGCGCGGTCCGCTCGACGCCGATCTCGGGATGGTCAGCGACATAGGATCGCCCGTCGCCGCCGTGGATGATCACGCCGGGCGGCGGTTCGGGCGCAACGAAGCCGCCGGCAGGGGACGGCGCCGACGCTGTGAACCGCTCCCACGGCTTCGGCGCGCCGCCGGCCGATCCGGTCGGCTGCGGGGCGTCCTTCTGGTACTTCTCCCACGGTCCGGGCATCAGAGTTGCTCCCAGCTATCGGGGGAAGAGGGGTCGCCGCCGCGGAAGCGGAAGCCGTCCACGATGGACCCGGGGGAGGGCGTGGCGGCCGGGGCAGCGCTCGGCGCTTCGTTTCCGCCCGCTCGTTCGATCATGGCGCGAAGCCCGGGCGAAAGGATCGACTGCCGGTTCAGGGCGCCGAGCTGGTCGCGCGCCTGCGCCGCATCGATCCGGCCGTTCTGGTAGGCGTTCACGATCTCGCCGCGCCGCACATTCACGTCAGCCTTGGCCTTCATCATGCCGACGATAAGGCGGTTCGCTTCCGGGTCGTTGCGCAGGCGCGGCAGGCTCCGCACCATGCCGTTATATTCGATGTCCGACGTCGCGCCGGAGCCTTCGACGCGAAGGCCGGGCGCGGCGCGGGAGATGATCGACTGGAAGGCGGCCCCGGCCGTGGTCGCCTCGGGAAAGTATTCTGCCAAACGTCCGACGATCGGGCCTTGCGGCGCCTGGTCGATCAGCTCGCCGAGAAGGCCGAGATCCTGTTGCAAGCCCGACGCGGTGGTCGCGGCGCCTTGAAGATCGCTCCACCGCTTGCCTTCGGCCTCGTCGAGCTTCTCGCGCAACTTCCCGTCGCCGCCTGGTCCGGTATTGACGTTCACGAGCGGGGAGCGCGGCGCGGGCTGCGCGCCGGTTCGCACTGCGGCGCCTGGGCTCATGTATCGCGGCCGGCCGTCGGGGCCGATCGCTTCGACGGGCGCGCGGTCGCCGATGATGGCGTCGAGCATGTCGTCGTCGGTGAGCAGACCGCGGGCGCGCAGGTCCTGCCGCTCTGCGCCTTTGACTTCGGTTTCGGACATCGGCGAGCGGTTGCCCTGCGCGACCGGCAGCGCGCCGGGCGCACCGTAAAGCGCCGCGATTTCGGACGGTACGGCCGGGCGAACAGCGTCTTGCGCAATCGGGCCGTACCAGCCGGCGAGGCTTTGCAGGCGCTGCTTCTGGACATCGCCCGCAACGGTCGCGGCGTTCGTCGCGATGGCGCGAGCGTTGTCGGCTGTGTTGTTGAGGCGCGACGCTTCGAACGAGCGATCGGTGCCATAGCGCCGGTCCGCACTCTCTACGTCGACGGCTCGATAGCTCTGCGAAGGAGTGAAAGCGCCAGATGCGATCCCGAATTGATCGATGATGGACGGCGAGGCGCCTTCGGCTGTCATGCGAGCATAGGATTCCGCTTCGCGCTTCGCCTTCTCGTTCCGCTCGTTGGCGAGCGCCCATCCTGCCGCCTCGGCACCGGACGGCGGCGCGAACATCTTCGACAGGTTCGTGATCCCTTGGGCGATGGCGGGGTTTTGGACGATCGGCATAGCTACCCCTTACTGGCGGACGACGCCGACGCCGTTGTCGGCGAGCGCGTTGCGAAAACGAACCTGGCGGCGAAGCGGATCGCCGCGCGCCTCGATGCGCCGACGGCGGAAAATCGCGTCCAGTTCGTCCGCGAGGATGGTGGCATGATCCAGGCGGTCCAAGATCATCGCCAGCGGATCACCTTGTCCGTTGGGCAGGGCCGCGTTTGCGACGAGCCCCGACGCAGCGCCCATGCCGAAGAGAATCGCTTCGGGCGCCATGCGATGCGCCGCGGTGATCGTCGGATCGCAGGCTGCCGCCATGGCGATGCGCAGCTCGTCGAGATCGCGCGCATCGGCGGCGGCAAGCTCGCCGGTCAATATACCGGCAATCACCTGGCGAAGACCCTCGGCGACGCCCGAGAGACCGAGTTCGACGTCGGCGGCGAGGTGGAACAGCCGGAGGGCTTCTCGGGCGCGATCACACGGGACTGGTGCGCTGCCTTGTACCGCAGGCTGTATCGCGAGCGGTGATGGGGCTGCAGGCGGTTCGGGCGGGGGCGAGGCGTCAGGGCTCGATTTCGTTCGCATGCGAACGAGCGTAAATATACAGGTATAGATGTCAACTGAATTTCAGTTAAATTCGCGCAGATTTTTTCCGGTATACTAGTTTGTCAATGTATATGTATGTCGTTTGTGGCACGATTGCTTTTCAGCGCCACAAATTTTAACGAGGGGTTGCCGCGGTTTCTACTGACGCGTTCGGAGTGCAGGCAGGGGGTGGACCGGGGGCCGGGCGGAGGATCTGCCGCATGGCGGCCGTCTCGGCTTGCGAAGGCAGAACGCGATACCGCGAGCAGGTGAACAGGTCGTTGGGCTTAGTTGGTGCGGCCCGTCAGGCAGCGTTCATAGGCGGCTTCGGCGCTGACCTTCGCCTGCTGTTCGGCCCATGCATCGCTATAGGCACTCTCGTGAAGCTCGAACGTGCTGGCGAAAGTATTGCGGGCGTAGCCGGTGCAGAACGCGGGCGTGCCGCGCGCGCCTGTGGCTGGCACTAGGCTATAGGACTCGAACGGCGATCTCGTAGGAGTGGCGGACACGCAGCCCACCAGCGCCAGCAGATTGGCGACCGCGGCCATCGCTCCTAGCCTCGTTAGCCGCATCGCTCTGTTCCCACGTTTCGACAACATCCTAGCCAACAAGCCGGGGTGAAGGCCGCGGTTCCAGACCCCTGTCGTTCCACAGGGCATGGTCCAGCGGACCGTTCCAAATCATAACGAAGGCCGTTCCATATAGACCACTATTGACATTTGGAACGATAGATTGTGAATGTCATAGACGTCATTGGAACGGATGGACGTCATGCTTATCGGATACGCCCGCACTTCCACGTTGGAACAGGAAGCCGGCCTCGAAGCGCAGGTGCGCGACCTGACGCAACTCGGCTGCGAACAAGTCTTCTCCGAACAGGTCTCGTCGATCGCCAAACGGGACCAGCTCGAGGCGGCGATGACGTTCGCACGAAAAGGCGACACGCTCGTCGTCACGAAGCTGGACCGATTGGCTCGCTCCGTCGTCCATATGGGTGAGATTGCCCAACGGCTCGACGCGAAGGGCGTGGCGCTGCGGGTGCTGGCGCTCGGCACTGGCGAAGGCGGTCTCGACACGTCGACCGCGACCGGGCGGCTGATGTTCAACATGCTCATGTCGATCTCGCAGTTCGAGCGCGAGATGATGCTGGAGCGCCAGCGCGAGGGAATCGCCAAGGCGAAGTCGGCCGGGCTCTACAAGGGCCGCAAGCCGACCGCGATGGCGCAGGCGGAGAAGGTGGAAGCCTTGGCGGCGAGGGGCCTGTCGATGGGCCAGATTGCCGCCGAGATCGGGATCGGCAAAGGAAGCGTCCACCGCATCCTCACGGCGAAGGCCAAGGTTGGCGCGCGAGACCCATTGATCGCAGTGGCCTGAAGCTGCAGCGCGCCTGATAGCGTGGTCCTTCGTGGCACAGGGGCAGGCTGCGAAGGGCGGCTCGGCGGTGCGAGGTTTCCGCCGAGCATCTGCCGAAGCGACAATGCAGCACCAGGCCGCCCCTAATTCACAGCCGAAAATATGCAGCATGCCGATTTCTTCAATCAAATCAGCGTCTTGCCGATACCAAATATTCAGCAACTCGCTTCTGAAAGACGCTTCGGTGCTGGACAAGCTGTCCAGGTTTAGCGCCGACAGCTTCTCTAGCTGCCGGGGATCGCATATCGACCGTCCGCTCCGCGTTGACGACAATTGGCCTGATTGCTTAATACAAGCAATGACTTAACGACGTCAGACGGGCATAAATTGCCGCTGACGCCATCAGGTGAACGCGTTGGGAGATTTCGCCGCGATCAGAGTCGCTTCGCGTTCCGCTCGCGCCGCAAGCCAAGCTTGATGCGCCGCTACATACGTCTCGAAAGTCCCAAGCCATATCTGGCGGCCGTTTACAACGATGCACGACCACCATTTGCCGTTTTTCGTCTTATATGCGCCCGCCAAACCCGGACGTTTCCGCCCCGCCGACACGGCAATGTCGCGATGAGCGGCCTCCACCAGATTGTCGAGCAGGTTCGCGCTGCGATCACCGTTCTGATGGCGCACCTCTAGCGTTGGGGCAGCTCCGGTCAGCAAAGCATACGCAACGCGGTGCGCCAGGAGGCGGTAGCGCTCACCACGCAACGTCAGGGTTCCGTGCCGCGGACCGTCATTGCCCATGCGGGCGTTAAGCGCGGGCCTGCCGGCCCAGGCGCCGTTGAAGATCCGCGCCCCTCGCTCCGTGGCGAAATGCGCCTCGGGTCGAACTCGCCAGAAGAGCTTGCCCGTGGCCGGTTCCAGCCGGAAGCACTCTTGAAGGATATCAAGCGGCGGCATCTTGGCGAATGAACGCCCGGCCCCGGAGGGATATCGCCCTTCGGCTAAGCCTGCGCGAACGGCGTCACGGGTCTTTCCCCGCTGACACGGGGTCGTCACAGGCACCCGTGACAGGCAAGCGTCTGAAAACGCTTCGGAAAACGGCCTGTCACGCCTGTCACGCCTGATTTCGGCCAACTCGTTTATAGGAATTTTACGGATGTCCGGTTCGCACATCGACACGTCGTTCTATAGAATTGAATACTGAATAGAATTAGCTGTGACAGGCGTGACAGGCGTGCCAAGCCTTACGCCACAGGGCTTTCAGCGACACAGGGTGTCACGCCTGTCACGGGGCAAGCTGCCATCAGGGCCAATCGAGCCTGACGCCCAAATGCTCTTCGAAAAGTTTCCGCGCTTCTTCTCTTGGGGGGAAGGTACGAACGCGCACCCGGTTCTCAGATCTCGGTTGCGTCGAAGGCCCGAGCCGGAAGATCTTCTGGAGATGCTTCGCCAGCACCGTCTTGTCGACGTGGGCGTGATTCCGCCTTCCGGTGTCCTTTTCATATCGGCTGTGAAGGAACTCCACCGAGACGACGAGCGGCTGGTCGGGCTCCTCCCAGATCGTGCCGTCGGAGCCGAGAAGCTCGTCTTGAATCCATCGATCCAACGGCGAGGCCGAGGCGACCTTCTGGCGCCATAGCGCTTCGGTGTCCGGAACGTCCCTGACCTCGAAGCCTTCGAGAGGGTAGCCCTCGAGATAGCGTTTCAGGCAGGCGGGGCCGTCCCCCTCCATCTCGGCGCGCAAGGCCCCGAACCACGATCGGTCGCCTCTTTTGTCGTCCGTCACGTCGAGCACCAGATAGCGCCGCTCGTCGTCGGAGGCCGGCACCACGTGCTCGGCGTTGGACGTCGCGATCAACCGGAGCTGCGACTTCATCATCATGATGTTGACGCCCTTTGGTTCGATCGCGATCTCGGACGCCGTGATCAGCGATTGCAGCGTCGATTGCTCTTCGGACTTGTTCTTCCATACCAACTCCTCCGCATGGATGAGGAGCTTGCCTCCCAGGTGCGCGTTGAACCGGCCCATGAGCTGCGAAGGGTGGGAAACCTTGACGTAGTATGGGCCAAGGAAGCGGGCGACGTAATCGCCGAGCGTGTCCTTGCCGACGCCTTTTCGGCCTTTGAGGATCACGGCGACGCCAGGCTTCTCGCCCGGCCGCTGCACCATGTGCGCCAGCCAGCCGAGAAGATAGGCCGCGACCTTATCGTCGCCGGCGCAGACGACCTCGCGGATGTGGCGTAGGATCAGGGCGCAGCCGTCTTCGGGCTTCGGCCATTCGCGTCGCGTCCCGAGGACCGGAAAGCCGCGCCACATGTTGAAGATACCGGGCCGCACGCCGTTCGGATCGAAGTCCACGCCCTTCAGGAACTGCCAACGCTTGTCGTGCGCCCACCAGATCTCGCCTTGCGTGGACTCCTTCTTCCCGTTCATGACGGTGCGGTTAGCGTATCTGTCGAGAAAATGGGCTTTGCGCGAGAACGTGATCTCCGAACCGTCCTCAAGGTTCACGACGAACGCGTTTCCCTTGTCCATGACGAAGGCGTGGCGCTTGTTCAACTCGCGGATGAACACGGGCGCGCTGGCGTCGTCAGCCTGCTGATTCCCGTTCGCGGCTTCATTCGCTGCAACGCTCTGCAGAGCAGGGCTTTCGGGACGACCTTCTCCGCTTTCCAGCCCTGTGCGACCAGGCTCTTCGAACCATGTCTCGACGATCTCACGGTCCTGAACGTATTCGGGATCGACGTCGCGCATCAGCTTGAGCAATGTGCCGGCCGACGTGTCGGTCGGCGGCGAGCATGTTAACCGATGCCATTTCTGGTCGGTCTTCTCGGCATCGTAGAACTCGTGCTTCGCGGACCAGGCGTGGAATGCCTCCAGCCCGTCGACCGAAGCCCACGAGCCGTCGTAGAACCCCATGCCGACGCGAATCCACTTGGCCCAGGCGTCCGCCTCGTCGCGGTACGGCCCATTCGGGATCAACCGCGCGGCGTCCGACAGCGTCTTCGCCGACAAGGGCTGTTGCGTCTTGAACCCGTGACGCTCGTCTCGCAGCGCGGCACCGCGTTGGTCGACCGAAACCCCGGCAGCCTTGGCAGCCTCTTCCAGCGCCGCAAGCGCCTCGTCCAGATCGACGTCTCGCTCCGCGTCGCCGCCGACGATCCGGCATAGTCGCGGCTCGCCTTTCGTGTGCCATGACCCCGGCCAGCGCATCGGGTGTGCCACGCTGACGCCTGTGGCGTCTGCCCCTACCAGATCGCACGCGATGCGCCGCGCCCGGGTCAACGCCAGAAGCGTTTCCCTGTCGGTCGCCGGCTGCGCCAAGCGCCAGTATACGTGACGCTTTTCCTGTTTCGATCCGTCCGGTGCGGTCCACACGCCGCCGCTCGCGACGATGATGGTGGCCGGCCCCAGAACGCCTTCGAGTGTCGCCAAGCTCTCCGCAGGGCGGCTGTCGAGCTCGACCGCGATCACCGGTCCCGCGACGACGTTGGCGGCCGACGCGGCGCGGGCTTCGCTGGCGTTCTTCTCGTCGCCGAACAGCGCAACGGGCGGTGAGAACACGGCGCGTTCGTCGCCCGTGCGCCGCGCGAGATCGGTCGCCATGTTCGCGGACCATTCAACGGCCTCGTTGCCGTTTGGCCCCCAGGGGCACCAAGCTGATTGCGCCGGCCGCCCCGACTTACCCGAGTGCTCGAAGCCGCGCAGCGCCACCCAGCCCTTCACGCCGGCGCAGTGCCGGAACACCAGATCGACGAAGCGCCGCAGCTCGGCGGTATCCGCACGAAGAGGCTGAGGTTCAGACGTCGCCTCGATTGAGGGCGCACGCTTTTCGTTAATCGGCGCGACCGAGCGATGCTGTTCGCGAACGGCGGCCCACAGATTGTCAGGTTTGCCCGAAGGCTCTACAATATCCACGTGAAGAATATCCAACGACGCTTGCGGATGGCACCCGGGCGTCGTTTCTTTTTGAGGAAACGGGAAAGGGCTTAGCCGATCACTCGGCCCAGGCAGCACGCGAGCGCTCAAGCCGCCCAGCGAGCGCCTTTCCGTTCCTGTCGGATGGTGTCCAAGCCTCCGCACCGTCCAGTGCCGCGGCGAGGCTGGCGCTCTCGGCCATCGTGCGGCCGGCGAACTTGCGAAGGGTCAGCTTGCCCTTCTGCGCGAGCGCGTAGAGCGACGCTTGCGAAACGCCGGCGATGCCGGCTGCTTCCTGCATGGTCAAAAGCGGTCGATCGCGCCACGGCACGACAGACGAGTTATGGAGAGATGCTGCCGACGAAACGGCGGGCGCGGCTTGGGCTGCGTTACGGCTTGCCATGTCAAAGCTTCCGAATGGCGAGCATGTGGAAGTGCTCGCTGAGGTTATCTCATTCGATCATCGGCAATCTAGCCCGCTGTTTCGCTGTTGCAGCGTGAATATGCTTTTAGAAACTCAGTTCGTCAAGTGATGCTTGTGATTTACATTGAACCTTCAAGCAACGTGTTACAAACGACATACAAAGACGAGGTAGAACCGGCGTAAGGGTGCAGCGGTCAATCGGGGTTATGATCCGTCCTCTGGCGCAACGGTCGCGGCGAAGGAGATGGTCGCGCGCCGGGCCAGATCCTCGGTCGCGTCGACGATGAAGGCCGCATAATGACGTTCGACCATTTCGACGCTCGTGTCGTGAAGCGCAGCGACAAGGCGGATCGGCAGATTCGCTCGCAGGCCGCGCACGATCGACGAATGGCGAAGCGCATACATGATCGTGTCCACCGGCAGTCCTGCCCTCTTCACGGTCGCTGCCCACGGCCTGTCGATCTCATAGGCTGGCCCCCAAGCACGGCGCTCGTGCCGCTCCCAGCGTGCCGGCTTCTCGGCGCGCCGATAGGCCCAACGCATTAGAAGCGGTTCATCCGGGGCCCGGCCGGCCGTCGCTGCCGCCATTCGTTCGATGTGGTCGGGCGCGAGGGGCACCGCGACCGGGGCTTTCGCTTTGGCGGCGCGCCCCTTCTTCGAGCCGCCGATCATGATGCGCGAGGCCGCCGGCTGCAGGCTGCCGACCTTCAGCGCGCGGAGCTGCGAATACCGGCCGCCCGTCGCCGCGGCGAGCATGACGAGCCGGCCGAAATCGCCCGTATCGTCGATCTCGAATGCCGCTGCGACGACGCGCCGAACCTCGTCGTCCGTCAGGAGCTGCTTGCGCGCCTCGTCTTCCACCGCAACGGCGCGCGTGCCGACGCGGATCTCGTTCGGCAGGTGCGCCGGCAACTCGCGACGGTGCGTTTCAGCGGTAGAGTTCAAGGCCGCGCGGACATCGTTCAGCAGCCGATTGAGCGTTGCGGGCGCCAGCGTCGGGCCTTCGTCTTCGTCAGGCGCTTCGCTGCCGTCCCGCACGGCAAGCCGGCCGCGCCAAGCTTCGATCGTCGAGGCGCGCAGCTTCGACAACGAGACTTTGGCGAATGCCTCGTCGGACAGCGCATGTTTTCGCAGTCGCCCCTCGGTGATCCCACCGGCGACGGGCGAAGCCTTTTTCCGGCGGGCGGCATAGTTTTCGATCGCGGATCGCACCGTCGGTCCTGCCACGGTCCAGCCGGCCTCCTTCTGACCTTCGATGGTGGCGTAGCGCTGCCGGCTCCATTCGATCGCGGCTGAAATCGCGGCGCGGAAGGTCAACGAGCCGAGCGGAGCGCCATCGTCGTCCGCACCAGCGAGCCGTTCTTCGATCCGCTTCCCTTCCACGACGATCTTCGCAATCCAGGCGCCGGGTCCAGACGTTGGCTTACGATATCCAATCGAGACGCCCCCTCGGCCACCGCTGACGCCTTGCCAATACGGATTTCGCCGCGCCTGAAGCCGCACTCTCTTCGAAGGGGTATCGATCTCGCTCGCCGCCAATGTCGGGCCTCCATCCGGCCGTCCCACAGATCATCCCACACAGACATCAGTGAACGCCTACGACGTCAATAACAGGTCAAACGACAAAAAGCCCGCAGAAGCTGGCTTTCAGGGGCATCATAGACGTCAGAAGAGAGTGGTTGAGCGTTGGGCCTTACCCTCCGAAGGCAGAGGTCACAGGTTCGAATCCTGTCGGGTGCGCCAGCTTCTCACATGCTGAACCTTGCCAGGGTTGAGGTCGTGGGTTCGAATCCCTTCGCCCGCTCCAAATTTTCAAAAGAAAGCAGTGAGTTGGGACGGCCGTTCAGCCTGATCCTTCAGGTTGATTCGATTTGGTCACCACTAGATCACCACCGATCCTTTCGTGGTGACCAGCGATGCGCGTCGTAAATTTCCCCGTTCACCCTGCATCCCCCGCCTTTCGATAGAGGTAGGCGCTGGTCGAATCGCCGCCCAAGACGACTCGCTCACGGCTGCACGATTGTCCGACCTGTGCCGACCGCTCTGGAAAGCAGCGTCCCGATCAAGATTCTCTCAAGCAGTCGATCACCGCGCGAACCGGCGCGGCGGCTTTCATATCCGTGTGGAAGACGAGCCAGACTTCGCGCAGGAGCGGCGGATCGTCGGAACGGACGAGGACGAGCGCTTCGTCCTCACCGATCATGAAGTCCGGCAGCATGGCGATGCCGACGCCGGCTCGGGCGAGCGATGCCTGGATGCCGACATGGTCGGCGTGGAAGGCGAACCGATCCTTGCCGGCAATGCGCCCAAGCGCCGCCTGCTGCGGCGATCCGGCCATCGGTCCATCGTTGCCGATGAAGCGCCAGTCGGTCTCGCTCGTTTCGGCGAGATAGGCCGGAGCGGCATAAAGGCGGAAGGCAATGGTGCCGAACCTGACGCCCGTGAGTTCGCCGCGCTCCGGTCGGCTGAGGCGCACCGCGATGTCAGCCTCGCGTCGCTCCAGCGAGGCAAGGTGAGCCTCGCCGAGAAGGCGAATGGAGAGACCGGGATGACGGCGTCCGAGTTCGGCCAGCTTCAGCGCCAGCACGGCGGCGGCATAGGCCGCAGGCGCGCTGATCGTGACCTCGCCGGCTAGTTCGGAGCGCGCGCCGGCCGCCAGCCGCTCCAGGGCCCGTACGTCCTCTCCCATGCGTGTCGCGAGCGCTGCCACACGCACGCCGTCCGGCGTCAGCACCCGTAGCAGGTCGTTGATTTCCGCTAGTCGGCACCCTCGTCCGGGATGTTGAGGAGGATGCCGCAGGCCTTGCAGTGGACGGCGTCCGCGTCGTGTCGCGACAGGCCGCATTGCGGGCAACGAAACCGCACCTTGGAGGGGCGGAACAGGACCTGCGCCAGCCGCAGGAACAGCGTGACGCCTGCGATCATGATCACCACGGTGATGATCCGGCCGACCGTTCCGGGCAGCGTGATGTCCCCGAAGCCGGTGGTCGTCAGCGACGTCACCGTGAAGTAGAGGGCATCCATGTAGTTGCGGATGTCCGGGTTGCGCTCCGCTTGCGTCGCGTAGACGACGCCGGTCATCACGAAGATGAAGACCGCAAGGTTGATCGCGGCCAGCACCGCTTCCTCGTTGCGGCGGAAGAACCGGCTGTCGCCCCGCAGGCGCTGAAGGAAGCGGTAGTTCCGAAGAAGCCGCAGCGTGCGCAGGATGCGCAGGAAGCCCGCCCCTTCGCCAAGCGCCACGCCGAAGAAGGACACGATCGCGACGAGGTCGGCCCAGGTCGAGGCATGGAGGAACTCGCGAAGGCGTCTGCGGCTGATCGCCAGCCGGGCCAGGAAGTCGGCGAGGACCACCAAGCCGAGAAGCGCGCTGAGCGTCTTGAACATCGGGCCGTGGGACGTGAACGAGGTGACGATCACGAAAAGGATGGTCAGAAGGTCGAAGGCGAACAACGCGTAGCGAAAGCGATGCGCGGCGGCGCTCTCGCCCTCGTAGAGCTCGCGCAGCCTGTTGATCGCCGATGTGCCGCTTAGCCGTCCCGTTGTGGTCATCGATCCTCCCAATGCTCAGCGCCGATGTTGTGGCGCAACGCCGGCGCGTTCGGAAGTCGGGTGGCGACCGAAGGGGCTTTTGCGAGGGACGAGTGGCGGGTTCGCATGCCTCCCTCTTGCCCCGAGGTGCGAACCTGGCAAATGAAGCGGGCATGAAGTTCGAGCGAACAGCGCTGCGGGCGGTCGGCGCCGCAGCCAATGCGTGGAATGACTGGCGTTATCGCATCAAGCTGCGGCTCGGGTTGGTGTCCCGCCCGCTGCTGCTGCCCTATCGCGGCTATGCGGCGAACGGCCGGCTGCGTTTCGGCGGCCGCGTCGTGGAGGACGAGGGCGTCGTGAACGCCCCGCCGAGCCTTTCGCGCTGGACCAACCTGAAGCGGACCTTCCGGCGCTACGAGACCGACGAGATCCGCGACGCGCGCGTGGAATGGCGGATCGGCGATGCCCGCGGCACGGCCGTGACCGACAGGGATGGCTATTTTCATGTCGACATCGCGCTTGCGCCCGACGCCCTCCAGGCACCCTGGGCGCGCGTCGACATGACGCTGACCGGCGCGCCGGGCTACGGCTTCGAGCCGATGGAAGCCTCGACCTATGTGCGGGTCGTCGAGGCCGAACCCGAATTCGGCATCATCTCGGACCTCGACGACACGTTGATCGAGACTGGCGCGCAGAACCTCCTGAAGCACTGGCGCACGGTGTCCTTGAACTCGGCGGAGGGCCGCGTCGCGTTTCCGGGCGTCGCCTACCTGTTCCGGGCGCTTGCCGCCGGACGGAAGGGTGCCGACACGAACCCCATCTTCTATGTCTCGTCGAGCCCGTGGAACCTCTACGATCTGTTCGAGACATTCATGCAGCTTCGCGACATCCCGGCGGGTCCGATGTTCCTGAAAGACTTCGGGATCGACAGGACGAAGTGGCTGACCGGCAGCCATCGCCGTCACAAGCTCGCGGCCATCGAGCGCATTCTGGCAAGCTACCCGTCGCTGTCGTTCCTCCTGATCGGCGACACGGGGCAGGACGACGCCGTGATCTATGCCGAAGCCGTCCAGCGTCACCGCGACCGGATCGTCGCCGTTTATCTTCGCGACGTGACCCCGAGCGGCTTCAGCCCGTTCGTTCGGCGGGCGATGCGGCGTATCCAGCGTCACGGCGTGCCGCTCGTCGCGTGCGAGACCCTGGACACCGCCGCACTCCATGCCGAAGAGGCCGGACTGGTGGATGCCGGCACCGCCGGACGGATGGCGGAGGAAGTCCGCGGCGATCTGGAAAAGCTCGAAGGCTGGCAGTGGCCGCGGCCCTTCGGCCTCACACGCCCTGCCGATCGAGAAAGCGAAGAGCCAAGCGGTTGAAGCCGTCCGGGTCGTCGAGCGAGGCGACGTGCCCGGCCGGCACCCATTCCAGATGCGCATCCGTCAACGTCCCGGCCAGTTCCGTCATCTGCGCGACGATGGAGGGGGCATCCCTTCTGCCCGCGATCAAAAGGGCCGGACACCGGATGCGGCCAGGATCGACCGGCAGTGCCGAAACGATCGCGCCGTAGGTGGCGACGATCGCCTCCGGGCTCATGTGCTGGAAGCCACGGATGAAGTGGCGCCGCGCCACGTGTCCCACCCATTGCGGTCCGACGATCCTCGATGCGATGCCGAGGCCCAGCCGCGCGGTCGCCGCCTGGCCGAGAAAACGAAAGGCGATCGGCAACAATTCCTGCGGGTCGAGACGATCGATCAGCCAACGAAGCCACGCGATCGAGGTGAGCGACGTGGGCGTATTGGAAAGCACGAGACACGCCACCCGATCGGGCGAGCGTGCGGCCATCTCCAACGCGACCATGCCGCCGAGCGAAACGCCGCAGATGGCGGCGCGCTGAATTTGGAGGGCGTCCAGAAGCCGGAAGGCGTCGCATGCGAGCCGCTCCACCGTCAGCGGGCAATGCCCCAGCGATGTGTCGCCGTGGCCGCGAAGGTCGGGAACGATCAGGCGCCGGCGCGGTGCGAGCGCACCGACTTGGGCTTCCCAGACCGCACGGGTCTGCACCGCGCCGTGCAGCAGAAGAAGCGGGCAGCCATCGCCGAACGCGCCGACGGAGACGTCATCGAACGCGACGACCACGTCACCCGCGACCTTCGAAAGCCCGGTCGGCGACGGCCTGCCTTCCTGTCCCGTTCGCTCCGATCGCAGCACGTCGCCCGTTCCAAATCCGTCGCCCCGCCCGCTTTCGATGATCCGCGCCGCGCGGTCAAACCGAGGAGGCGGGTCGAACCCGGCCGGATGCGGTCGAGCGAACATCCCGCCAACGGTTCTGGTCTGCGCCAAGCTTTCAGGCAGCGGGGCGCAGGGTGATGCGGGTCAGTTCGGGCGGCTTGCCGAGGCGCAGGGCGAAACCCGGCCAGAGACCCGTGCCGTTGCTGACGTAAAGCGTCATCTCGCCGACCCGGTAGGCGCCGGACACGAAGCCGTTGTTGGCGAGGGCGAACAGGCGATCGAGGCCGAGGATCATGCCGCCATGCGTGTGGCCGGACAGTTGCAGGGCCGCGCGCCCGGCGCGCTCGGGGGCATTGCGCGGTTGATGCTCCAGAAGGATCACGGGCGCGTTCGTCGGGGCGCCTGCCAGCGCCGCGTCGAGATCCGGGCCCTCCTGGCCGTTCGCCGGAGCCCTCAGATCGGCGAGGCCCGCAAGGACGATCCCGGCATCGCCGCGGCGCAGCACCGTGTGGCGGTTGGTGAGGTCGCGAAGACCGAGTTCGCCGAACCGACGCATCCACGCCTCGAAGCCGAAATAGTATTCGTGGTTGCCGGGGATCATCCAAACGCCGTCCCGCGCACGAAGCGCGCGGAGCGGCTCGACATCGGCCTGTCGCGCTTCCACCGAACCGTCGATCAGGTCGCCCGTCACCACCATCAGATCGGCGTCGAGCGCGTTGGCGCGCTCCACGACGGCGCGCGCCCAATTCCCCTGGAAAAGGCGGCTGAGGTGCAGGTCGGTGATCTGCAAAAGGCGATACCCGTCGAACTCAGACGGCAGGCCGCGGATCGCGACCTCGATGTCCTTGGGTTCGGGAACCCGCGTCGCCTGATCGACGGCGACGGCGGCCAGAACCATCGCGGTGACCGCTGCCCCATAGCGGGCGCGCGTCGAAACGATCGGCGTCCGCCGGCGGAAGGCGAGCCTGGCGAGGCCGACGAGATCGAGCGCGATCTGGATGATCGCCAGGAACAGGATCGCGCCGAAGGCCCAGTTGAAGGCCACCACCACGGCTTGCGGGAACTCGGGCGAAAAGACCGAGCCCGACGAAAGGCGGCTCCAAAGGTGATACTGCGATCCGAAAAGGAGCAGGGCACCGACCGCGATCTTCGATCGCCGCCGCCACGGCAGCGGCAGAAGGAAGCGCGCCAGCACGTAGAGGCAGGGTATCGAGAAGTTCAGGTGGAACATTCCAAGCTTTCGGTCGGTGACGCGCGAGTTCGCAGCGGAGGGCAGGTTCGGGACCGATCGCTCGCTGTCGAGTCCGATGTTCCGTGATTCTGGAGCGCGAACGCCGCCTGCCAAAGGGTGGAGCGAAAGATTGCGGTCACGCGAGCGAAAGGGCGCTGCCACGCGCCCTCGCGACGGATCTCGGCGCGTCGGCCAGTTGCCCGCGTTCTTCATCACGCCGATCATCGATCCGGCGCGCCGCACCACGCCTTCGAAAATCCGGGAACGAAGCGGCGCAAAACGCACCGACCTGACGGGCGAGATGTCTCGGCACGGGAAAAATCGCCGCGGCGGCGCGGCCTCTCGAGCGAGCTTCGTTCAGGCGGGACCTGTCCGCGCCTGAACTTCGCTCGATGTCGCCGGCATTCTCAATCCAGCGCTTTGGCCACGGCGTCGAAGAAGGCCAGGGGATCGACGGGCTCCTTGTCGGTGGGCTTGGGCTGCGCGCCGAAGGTGACGATCACGACGTTGCGCGTCGGGTTGATGTAGATGTTCTGTCCCTGGATGCCGACCGCAGCGAAGGCCTTGTCGGCGATCGACGCTTCCGTCCATCCGGTCCACCACATATAGCCGTAGTCGAGCGGCTTGCCGTCCTTCAACCGCGTCGGCCGGGAGGCCTCGTCGCGCCATCCCTCCGGCAGGATGGACGCCTCGCCGATCCGCCCCTCGTTCAGAAAGAACAGGCCGAACCGGCCGTAGTCGCGCAGCGTCGCGCTGATGCCGCTGCCGCCGATCTCGCTGCCGTCCGGGGAGTCCAGCCACCAGGTGGCGTCGCTTTCCATGCCGTAGGGCTTCCAGATCTTTTCCGACAGATACTCGGCGAGCGGCTTGCCGACCGCGCCGCGCACGATTTCGCCGAGGACCTGCGTTTCGCCTGTGCTGTAGTTGTTGACGGTGCCGGGCTCGGCGGCGCGCGGCAGGCTCGCCATCAGCTTCATCGCCGATCCGGGCTTTTGCGCGATCTGCGCCTTCAGGAGCGCGCGGCGGTCGGAGGCCGGGTCGGTATAGGTCTCGTTCCATTTCACGCCCGACGACATCATCAGGACGTCGCGCAGGGTGACGCCCTCATAGGCGCTGCCCTTCAAGGCCGGCACATGCTCGGTGACGGAAGCGTCGAGCCCGGCGATCCGGCCTTCCCGAATGGCGATACCCGCGAGCGTCGAGGTGATGGACTTGGCGACCGACATCGACATCCAGCGCGTATCGGGCGTGTTGCCGCGCTGGTAGGTTTCGAAGGCGATCTTGCCGTTTTTCAGAACCAGAAGCGCGGTGAAGCTGTCGAGCGCCATCACGTCGTAAAGGTCGTAGAACTTCTCGCCGACGCCGAACGAGACCTCGCCCAGTTGCCGCTCGGCGCGCGGCAGCTCGCGAACCGCGCCGCCGGCCTCGATCCGGCGGGTGGGAAACAGGCGGTCGATGTTGCGGAAGGTCGCCACCGCGTCGTCCGGCAGAAGCTTTCCGTTGTAGATTTCCTCCACCGTGCCGATGCGCCCGCCGCTTTCCGGGCGGGCTGCGTCCTGCGCCAAGGCCGGTCCGACCGCGCCCAGAACCGCGCCGACGGAAAGCCATGCGGCCGGCATGCCCATGCGCGCGCGGATGCCTCGAACTACTTGCGTCAAGATCGGCATCGTCCTCGTTCCTCCCGAATGCACTGGCCGATAGTTTCGGCAAAGATCGGCGCGACGCAAGCGCGCTTTCCCGATCGCGGCGATGGGGCGCGAAAGGAGCCTCGTCGATCGAGGTGGATGGCCTTCCGCGTCGAAGGCGGTCACCCTGCCTCGCATGGATCAACCCTTGACGCTGCTGGGCGAACCGATGATGATCACTCCATGATCGAGCATCGCCTCACGCACGCAATCATGCCCACTCGGCTTGCCGGGTGTGCGGGACACGTGCGGCACTAGGCCGAAGCGATCAGTTCCGTAAGACCCGCCGCCACGGTGACGGGTCTGCAGGCATGGCCATCATGCCTCTGTCCCGTCCGGCTCAGCCAAGGATGAAGGACGAATCCACGATGCCCCAGCCCGAACCTTCGCAGAACCAGAGCCGGCTCTAGCCGTTTCTGCGCGCCTCCCGCCCGGACGATGCCGAGCGGCTGACCGCCATCGCCAACATGCCGCTTGTGCGGGCCGGAACGCTGCGTCCGCCCTTCGGCCGCGTCGAGGACACGAGGCGCTGGCTCGAAAGCGGAAACGCCGACCGTCTGCACGTCGTCGCGGTGCTGGGCGATCTCGTCGTCGGGAATGGGGGGCTGGAGCGGCTCGGCGGCCGACGCCGCCATGTCGCCAGCCTCGGCATGACGGTCGCCGACGACCATGCCGGGCGCGGGATCGGCACGGCGTTACTTCGCGCCCTGGTCGAGGCAGCCGACGACTGGCTGGACATTCGCCGCATCGAACTGACGGTGTTCGCCGATAACGCGCCGGCGATCCGGCTCTACGACAAAGCCGGTTTCGAGACCGAAGGCACGCTGCGCGGCTACGCCTTTCGCAACGGTCGCGACGCGGATGTCCTTGCCATGGCACGGCTGCGGAAGAGCTGAGAGCGGACAACTCGCTGGCGAACGCCGCTCAGTGGCGAAGACCGCTCCTCGTGGTGTCGTCCTCCGCCGATCCGGTCCGGCCCTTCGCAAGACGAGGCGAGCACGGCTTGTAGCTCGGAAGCTCAGCTCGGATGAGAGTGCCGACGGAATAAATCCAGCTCGCCGCCTGTTTCGAAGGGAGGGACCCGAGCTCAGGACCGAACGCATCTCCCGCATGCGAACGGACCGCGCGGAAGGGAGGATGGAATTGCGCAAGATACGCTGCCGAAACGGTCTGCAACGGGAGGACGTTTTCCTGTTGCTGATGGTGCTTGCCGACGCAATGGAGGCCGGCGACACCCTGCCCGCGCTCGATCTGACCATGCTGGTCGAACCGCAGTCGCTTCGCTCGGTCGCGAAGGGCGCGCAGCCGGCCGCGCCCGCCGATGCCTGAGCGGCGTCAGGGTCGCGGTGCCGTGCGCGACGCGAAGATCGTCGCGAATTGGCGGAGTTCGGCACGGTTCAGGTCGGACACGGCGAAATAAGTGAGATCGCCAGCGTCCCAGCGCTCGACATTGGAGCCTTCGCGCCGGGCGAGCGCCGCAACATCCGGCGCTTCCTTGCGCGGAACGACGGTGACGCTGATGACGTGCTCGCGCCGCCGGTAGACGAGCGTCGGCACCTTCTCGCCATCGACGATGTCGATCCGCCCCCCGGCCAGCGCAAAGCCGTCGGGGCCAAGATCCGGCGCGTCGGGCGCGATGCTCGTGCGCCCGTTGAACCACGGCTTCACGACATGCCTGTCGGAGGACGCGATGTCGAAGGGTTGCGGCGCGGCAAGCGCGCGAAGGTGCCCGGCATACAAGGCATCGAGCACCCGGTCCTGGCTTCGGGATGCCTGCCCTGCGAGCGAAAGGCCGTAGCCGAGCGCGCCTCCGGCCAGAAGTCCGATCAGCAGCATCGCTGCCATCGCCCGCCAGGGTTTCGGTTCGCGCCGCGTCGGCACGACGGCGACCTCGTCGAGACGCTGCGCGATCCGGGCACTGAGACCTTCCGGAACGGGCGGCTCGGCGAGAAGCGGACGGACCGCCCGCGACAACCCCGCCAGATCGTCGCGAAGGCGCCGCAGAACCGGATCGCCGTCGAGCCTCAGCTCCATGTCGATCGCTTCGGCGGGGGACAGCTCGCCATCGAGATAAGCGGCGAGCATCAGATGGGTCTTGTCGTCAGGATTCATCGGCATCTCGCTCCAGCCGGAGGAGAAGATGCTGGCGCGCCCGCGCCAGCCGCGACATGACCGTGCCGATCGGCACGCCGCTGATCTCGGCGATCTCCCGATAGGTGAGGTCGTGATATTCCCTGAGAACCAGAACCTCCTTCATGGCGATCGGAAGCCCCTCGACGGCGCGCGAAAGCCGGAGGGCTTCGTCCTTCGCGATCAGCATGTCTTCCGCGCTGGGGAGGGCCGCGGATTCATGGCTGCCAGTCTCCAGGATGCGTTGATCCTTCCATTGTAATTGCTCGCTGGACAGAAATATTCCCGGCCGATGCTTTTCCAGCCACGAATAACAGGCGTTGCGCACGATCGTCAGGAACCAAGCGCGGACATTGTTCTCGACCAGCCGCTCCAGACCGAGAAACGCCCTGAGGCAGGCCTCCTGCATCACGTCTTCGGCATCCGTCGGGTTGCCCGTCAGCCAGCGGGCGAGGCGGAAGCCGTCGTCGAGACGCGGCAGGATGAGACGATCGAACTTGGCCTTGGAATCGGCGCTCAAGATGGAAAAGCCGCGTCGCGCCGTTTGCGGCGGCCGATAGCGCGGTCGAACGACCGTTCGCGGGGAAACCGGCCGAGGGTCCGGACCATCCGTATCGGCATGGCGATGTTTCCGTTCAGCGAAAGCGTTCGTCGATGGGGAACAAGTTGCGGATGCCGCCGAGCATGCAAC
Organism: Aureimonas psammosilenae; assembly: GCF_009176975.1. Classification (GTDB taxonomy): domain Bacteria; phylum Pseudomonadota; class Alphaproteobacteria; order Rhizobiales; family Rhizobiaceae; genus Plantimonas; species Plantimonas psammosilenae. The sequence continues at coordinate 188,981 of NZ_WEZG01000004.1, read as the reverse complement.
GTCCGGCCGGGATTGGCCAGATGCATCGTTGTCGAACGGTTCCCCCCTTCACGACGGAAACGGAATGCGCGTCGCCAGAACGGCGCTGATCGCCACCATCAGCCCGCCGCAAAGGCCGCGCTGGACGACGAGCACGCGGGGACATCGGCGGACCAGCCGGCCGATGCGCTCGGCCGCGAGGGCGACGGAGCCGAGGGTCACGAGACCGGCCAGCTTGTGCAGGAGGCCGAGCGCCAGCATCTGCAGCCAGATCGGTCCCGCATGGGGATCGACGAATTGCGGCAGGACGACGAACAGGAAAAGAAACGACTTCGGATTGGTGAGGCTGCTGAACGCGCCTTCCCAAAGCGCTGCGAGGAGGCCGACCGGCCGCCCCTTTCCCGGATCGAGGACCGACAGCCTCGTGGTCATCATCCGGAAGCCGAGATAGCAGAGATAGGCGGCGCCCACCGCGCGAAGGATCAACATGGCCTCGGGCCGCTCGCGAAGGAGGGTACCGAGCCCGAGAACGAGCAGGCCGAGCTGGATCGCGCCGGCGATCACCACGATGCCCGCGATCGTGGAGAAGGCGATCCGGCCGCCATGCGAGATGCCCCGGTCGAGGATCAGCAGCATGTCCGGACCGGGCGTCAGTTGCAGGGCCATCAGGCCGAGCGCGAACGGCAGGAGGAGTTCGAGCGGAGGCATCGCCGGCGCACGCGAGCTTCAGGCAGACGCGCGCGACGTCACGCCGCCCACCGGGTCGCGAGCGTTGCGCCGTCCTTGGAAACCTTCGAGTGATGCCGCATGCGCCCCCTCCCCGAATGGCAGTGCCTTCGCGAAAGAAACCGGACCCCCAGGCGCTTTATTCCCCGCCCCCATGCGGAAAACGGCGATGGATAGCGAAATTCATCATGCCCGTGACGAGACCTGTCGCTTCACGGGCGCGAGCGCACCGGCCGACAGGGCTGTCGGACATGTGTTCGGTCGACCCTGGGAAGCGTTGGAAATCTCGAACGGAGAGCTAGGTGGGCTCTTGTCCGTTTCCCTTCTTCGGAAAGCTCGCGTCATGCTTCGATGGCTGCAGTTCGGCGATTCCCATGCGTGCGAAGGCGACGGCCGGGCAGGTTTGCGGATGTTCGAAACGCTCGGCGACGAAGCTCATAACGCCAATCAGGCGACACCCGAGCAGGTCTGCAAGGTCACCGACGTCGCCGCGCGCGTCCGGCCGCTCCTCTTCAACCTGCCCGGCGACCAAGATGTCGAAGCCGGGCATCTGACGGTCTCCATAGGCTCGGTGTCACGGCGACCGATGCGGATGGATCGAGCGACGCCGATACGGTCGAGGTGCCGGTGAGGGGCGCGCGGGAGCGTCCGCGACGCGGTCCGAGCGCAGCGCTCTGGCGCGATGATCATTCGGCTCGCTCCTGGCCCCGTCATGGCATTCCGGGTGGCCGTCTCGGGCCCGACGCGAACGGACGCAGATGGTGAGCGTCTGGTCGTGGCGGGCGGTGCGCGAGCACTATCTGACGACGCCCGTGCTTTTGCGCTCGATCCCGGTCGGAATCGTGATCGCGGCGGGCGTGATCGCCACCACCTGGACCCACCGCCTGCTCAGCGACCACCAGGGGCTGGTGGTTCATACCTATGAAGCGATCGATACCACCAAGGACGTCCTGATCGGGCTCGACGACGCGGAAACCGGCCAGCGCGGCTATCTCCTCAGCGGCGACCGGCGCTATCTCGACCCTTACGACAAAGCTCTCGACCGCCTTTCGACGCTGCGCATGACCCTCTCGGCGCAGATCGCCGACAATGCCGGACAGGTGGCGCGCGTCGGACGATTGAACGAGCTGGTCGACGGCAAGCTCCACGAACTGGCCGCGTCGATCCGGCTGCACGATACTCAAGGCTTCGAGGCCGCTCGCCGACGCGAGGTCGCTATGATGGAACAAGCGACGATGGACGCCATCCGGCATACCATCGGCGACATCACCGAGAACGAGAAGGCGTTGCTGGCATCGCGGCAAACGAAGGTCGAGAGGGACGAGCAGCGCATTCGCTGGGTGGCCATTCTGATCGCCATAGCCTCGTTCCTGACCCGCGCCGGCATCGAAGTCTATCTGGCGCGAAAGGGATCGGACGCGACAGCGCCCGCCAGGTCTCGCGCGGCCAACTAGCCGGATAAGGTCGGTTCCGCGCTGAAATGTTGACTTACCTCGGCAGCAGGCCCCCGGAGCGAACAGGCTCCTTCCGGCCCTTCAGCGCAAGATCAATCCCACGGCGATGACGGCGGCGACATGCAAAGCGTCCCGCTTTTGTCGGATACGGTCTAGCTGTTTAGTCCCGGCATTTGATGGATTGGATCGAGCGTGAATCGTTCCGGTTCAGAAGTCCACTGTTTGCAGATGAACTCGTACGGGGTGAGCCCTTTGAGGGTCTTCAGCCTGCGTGCAAAATTATAGGCTGAGACGAAGTTCGAGAGATGCGTTTCGAACTGTTGGTGGTCGTCGTAGTGAAAGCGTTTGACGGTAGCCTCCTTGATCGTGCGGTTCATCCGCTCGACTTGGCCATTGGTCCAGGGGTGCTTCACTTTCGTCAGTCGATGTTCGATGCCGTTCTCCCGGCAGCGCATGTCGAACATGTGCGTCATGTACCGGGCGGTCGGCCCATCGGCGTAGCGGGGCGGGAACGTGAACTGGATGCCATTGTCGGTGAGCACCGTATGGATCCGGTAGGGCACCGCTTCGATCAAGGCGATCAGGAAGGCAGAGGCAGAGGTTCGTCCGGTTTTGCGCACGACCTGGACGAAGGCAAATTTGCTCGTGCGATCAATGGCGACATAAAGGTAGAGCTTGCCTTCGGCCGTTTGAACTTCGGCGATATCGATGTGGAAGTAACCGATCGGATAGTGCTTGAACTTGGAGCGACGCGGCTTGTCGCCTTCGACATCAGGAAGGCGGGAGATGCCGTAGCGCTGAAGACACCGGTGCAATGATGACCGCGTCAGATGCGGGATCGATGCCTGAAGCGCGTAGAGGCAGTCGTCGAGCGGCAGCAGCGTGTGGCGGCGGAAAGCGACGATGACGGCTTCGTCCTCGACCGACAGCACCGTCGACTTTGGCTCAATCGGACCGCTTCTGCGATCGGCCGTCGAGGTCCGCTTCTTCCACTTGGCCACGGTCTTCGGGTTGATGCCGTAGCGCTTGGCCAGAGATCTCAGGCTCTCTTGACTATGCTGTATCGCTCGACGGACTGCCGCTGTCGTTGCGGCGCTTGCGTGGTGAACCTGGCCCACAGTGCCTCCTTCCACTCCTGCGAAAAGATTGCACCATCAAATCCTGGGATCAAACACATGATCTCGATCCGGTTGCGGCGTGTGTTGCGGCGTTTGTCGTGTTTGATGGGCTCGTTGCGCGATTTCCGGCCCGGGATACAGGGCTTGATGCCCTTCTCCTCCAGCGCGTCCCTGAACCAGTCGGCATCATAGCCTTGGTCGGCAAGCAGCCATTGAGCCTTGGGCAGATTGTCCAGCAAGGCTGCCGCCCCGGTGTCGTCGCTGATCTGGCCAGCGGTCATGAAGAAGCTCAAGGGACGGCCGTTGGCATCGGTAACAACATGAAGCCTGGTGTTCATGCCGCCCTTGGTTCGGCCAATCAGGCGGCCGAGATCCCCCTTTCTACCGCTAGGCTCGACGCCGTGCGGTGCGCCTTCAGATAGGTCGCGTCGATCATCACCGTCTTGCGCTCAGCGCCCGCCGACAGCCCTTCCATCATGCGCGTGAAGATGCCCATCTGACCCCAGCGCTTCCAACGATTGTAAAGCGTCTTATGCGGGCCGTAATCCTTCGGCGCATCCCGCCAGCGCAGCCCGTTGCGATTGACGAAGATGATCCCGCTCAGCACGCGCCGATCGTCTACCCTCGGCCTGCCATGGCTCTTGGGAAAATACGGCTCGAGCCGCGCCATCTGCTCGTCCGTCAGCCAATACAGATCGCTCATATTCGGTGTCCTTGCGGAGCCTGAATCAGATCGCGCCTTCCACATCAATGGATCCTGAACCCTAGACCGTTCGGGACGAAGCGTCCCGTGGAGTGGTCCCATGCAGCGGATCGCCGTACCTTTGCGGTCGGCACCGAAGGCCTGCGCCGTGCGAACCAACGCCAGAGCAGCAGGGCCTTGGCATCCGTGCGCCTTTCGTGAGCGGCAGAATGCGAGGGCGCTCCGAAGGCCATCCAAATGACGTATCGATCGCGTGGATCATGAGCGCAGGCTATGACGCAGCCGTTTTGAGAAAAGTCCGTATCCGCGTTGCTTCCGCGTCCGTCGCGGGATTGTAGACGACCATGCCGAGTTCGGGACGCCCATCGACGGCGAAGGCAGAGAATTCCAGTTCCACCAAGCCGAGTTCTGGGTGGTGCAGCCGCTTCACGCCTTCGCCGTGGGCGATCACCTCGTTGTCACGCCAAAGCGCGTCGAATTCCGGGCTGGTTTGCGAAAGCTCTTCGACGAGTTGCGTGATCTCGCGGCTTGCGCCGGCCCGCGCGGCATCGGCGCGGAACGCGCCGACCACGAAGCGCGCGACGCTTTGCCAGTCGTCCTGCCGAGCCCGCACCCCCGCATCGGCGAAAACGAGCCTCAGGATGTTGCGTTTCTCTCGCGGCAGTTTGGCATAGTCGGTGAGAAGCATCGCGGCCGCACGGTTCCAGCCGACGACGTCCCAGGTCGCCGTCTTGACGATCGCCGGACTGATCTCGAACGCATCGAGGAGACGCTGCAAGCGCGGCGTGACACCCTCGACGGGCTTGTAGCGCGCTTCGGGCGGTCGGCCGAGACCGAGCATGAAGAGATGCTCGCGCTCCGGCTCCGTCAGCATCAGCCCCTTGGCGATACGATCGAGCACGTCGGCCGACGGCGCTCCGCCGCGCCCTTGCTCGAGCCAGGTGTACCAGGTCGGGCTGATATTGGCGCGCTGGGCGACCTCTTCGCGCCGCAACCCTTGCGTCCGCCGCCGTCCGCCGGCGAACCCGAACGTCGCCGGGTCGAGCCGCGTCCGGCGATCGCGAAGATAGATCCCGAGCGGGTTGGCGGTCGATACGGTCACAAGGCGATCCAGTTGGCGATTATACCCTGATAAGATCACTACTTTAACACGGTAAGCGACAGCGCGACATCTGCTGCCGACGATACTGGAGATGTCCCATGCGTGTATTTCTGACTGGTGCGACCGGCTTCATCGGCTCGCGGATCGTGCCCGAACTCATCGAGGCCGGACATTCGGTGCTCGGCCTTGCGCGGTCCGATGCGGGCGCGCGGTGGCTGGAGGAGGCTGGTGCGCAAACCTTCCGAGGCGATCTCGATGACGCAGCCGGGCTGGCCCGAGGTGCCGAGAACGCGGATGCCGTGATCCACACGGCCTTCGACCATGACTTCTCACGCTTCGTCCAGAACTGCGAGAAGGACCGAGGCGTGATCCGAGCGATCGGCGAGGTCCTCGCCGGCTCCAAACGCCCGTTCTTGATCACCTCCGGTATCGGCATGGGAAGCCCGGGCCATGGCGAGCCTGCGCGGGAGGACGTGCTCGATCGCGAGCATCCGAACCCTCGGATCGTGTCGGAGCTTGCCGGTATCGAGGTGGCTGAGAAGGGCGTTGGAGTGGCCTATGTCCGGCTGTCGCAGGTCCACGACACGCGCAAGCAGGGCCTCGTCACGCCGTTGATCGATCTGGCTAGCGAGAAGGGCTTCTCGGCCTATGTCGGAAACGGCGAGAACCGATGGCCGGCGGCGCCGATCGAGGATACGGCCCGTCTCTACCGATTGGCGTTGGAGAAGCACGAGGACGGCGCGCGCTGGCATGCTGTCGCGGAAGAAGGCGTTGCGGTTCGCGAGATCGCCGAAACGATCGGCGCCGGGCTCGCCCTCCCGGTCAGGTCGCTGATGCCCGACGAAGCGTCGCCGCATTTCGGCTGGCTTGCCGGCTTTGCCCGGATGGACATGCCGGCGTCGAGCACGTGGACGCGCGAGCGCCTCGGCTGGCGGCCCGAAGGTCCCGGCCTCATCGAGGACCTGCAAGGCATGGACTACGGTTCGTTCCAAACGCGTTAGGGATCAAACGGCCACAACGGCGTCGCATCCGAAAACCGGATGCGCCGCGGCGCTTCACCAGCAGCTATAGCCGCCGTCGGCCGTGACGATCGAGCCGGTCATGAGGCTCGACGCCTCGGAAGCGAGGAACAGGATGACTGAGGCGATCTCGTCGGTGCGGCCCATCCGGCCCATCGGCGTGCCGCCGATCCAGTGCTTCATCAGTTCCGGGTCGTCATAGACATAGGCGGTCAGCGAAGTCTCGATATAGGTCGGCGCGACGGCGTTGACGCGCACGCCCCGCGAGGCCCATTCGGCGGCCAGCGACTTCGTCAGGTGATGCACGCCCGCCTTCGAGGCGTTGTACTGCGCTTGTTCCTGCGGCCGGTTGACGACGAAGCCGGACATCGAGCCGACATTGACGATATTGCCGCTGCCGCGCTCCAGCATGGCCGAGCCGAAGGCGCGGCAGCACCAGAACAAGCCGTTGAGATTGACGTCGACGACCTTCAGCCAGACATCGTCCGTCATGGTCTCGGCCGGACGGTTGCTGATGGCGATGCCGGCATTGTTGACGAGGATGTCGACGCGGCCATGCTTCTGGATGACGGCCTGCCGGACGCGCTCGACATCGTCGGAGCGCGTCACGTCGAGGCTCATTCCTTCGGCCGAGCCCCCGCTCTGGCGGATCTTTTCCGCCGCCGCTTCGGCTGCCGCGCCGTTCATGTCGGTGACGACGACGTGGGCGCCGGCTTCCGCCAGCGCTTCGGCGGTGGCTTGGCCGATGCCCTGGCCCGCGCCGGTGACGACGGCGATCTTGTCGGTCAGCTTGAAGCGTTCGAGATACAAGAGGCTTCCTCCGGTTTCATTATTCGTCGGAAAGACGAGGGTTGTTCAGCCGCCGCTTCATCAGGTCGATGCGGTCGGCGGCGGCGTCGCTGCGGCGCGGCGCCACGGTCGTCGACAGGATGTCGATGACGACGAGTGCGGCGATGCGCGAAAGGGTCGGCGTTTAGAACCGGGGACAGAACCCAGCGGGTCGGTCTGACGGTCCTTTCCGCCCCCTGCGGGGCGAGCCGCTTGTCTCGCCCGTCCTTCGGACCGTTGCCGATGCTCGCCCATGCGCTGCATGGACTGCGCTCGGCGCCTCGCCGGAAACAAAAAGTCCTCGCCAGCCCTCCTCCGCTAGGTTCTGTCCCCGGTTCTTAGACATCGGTATTCTCCAGCGTTTGCACGACCAGGGCGATGTCGCAATGGGCGGCGAGCGTGTTGCGCGAGTCGGTGACGGCGATGACCTTGGCGCCGCCGCAGCCTCCATCGCCTGCGGATCGAGATCGCGCCGCGCCCAATCGAGGCTGCTGATCGCTTGGACGCGACCTATGCGTCCGGAACGCGGGACGATCGGCGCGGATATCCTTGCGCTTCGTCGTGGCCGCTCGAAATGCCGGGAACTGGTGGATGGCGACGGATGTCCGGCTCGGGTCGCTGACCGGTGGGGCGAGCTCACGATAAGTTTTCCATGCGTCACCGCGCTTTCGGTCCGCCGGAAGGCGCGGGAGGCGGGATGGTCGGTGGACTCATGACCTCGAACAATTCATAGGCACGGTCGAATTGCCGGAAGAGTTCGGGTTCCGGCGAGGCGAGTTTTTCCGGAGGAACTTCATGCGACTGCCCATCACTCTCCTTTCCACCGTGGCCGCCTTGGTTCTGGCGACGGCGGCGCAGGCCGACGATCTGCGGATCGCCGTCGCCGGCCCGCTGACCGGCCCGCTCGCCGCTCTCGGCGACCAGTTCAAGCAGGGCGCGCAGGCGGCCGCCGACGACATCAACGCCAAGGGCGGCGTGATGGGGCGCAAGATCAGCCTGCAGATGGAAGACGACGTCTGCGATCCCAAGCAGGCCGTGTCGGTCGCCAACCGCATCATCAGCGAAGGCATCATGTTCATCGACGGACATGCCTGCTCGGGTTCCAGCATCCCCGCATCCTCGGTTTACGCCGATGGCGGCGCGCTGATGATGACGCCCGCCTCCTCCAACCCGAAGCTCACCGACGCCGCCACCGAGAACGGGTGGCAGACGGTCATGCGCCTTTACATCCGCGACGACGCGCAGGGCGATTTTATCGGGCCGTGGATCGCCAAGAACTATCCGGGCAAGAATGTCGCGATCCTCCATGACAAGTCCGCCTATGGGCAGGGCATCGCGGAGGCCGTGCAGCGGAGCATGAACGCGAGCGGCCTCAAGGAAATCTCGTTCGAGGGCATCAATGCCGGCGAGAAGGACTATTCGGCCCTCGTCACCAAGCTGAAGGGCGCGAAGGCCGATGTCGTTTATTTCGGCGGATATCACCCGGAAGCCGGCCTGATCCTGCGTCAGGCGGCCGAGCGCGACACGAAGTTCCAGCTCATCATGCCCGATTCCATCGCCACCCCTGAATTCTGGCAGGTGGCGGGCGCGGCGGGCGAAGGAACGCTGTTCGTGTTCCCGTCCGATCCGCAGGGCAAGCCGGAAGCCAAGGCGGCGGTGGAGAAGATCAAGGCCGGCGGCTTCTCGCCCGAAGGCTTCACCCTGTTCTCCTATTCGGTGATCCAGGCCTTCGCGGCCGGCATCGAGCGCGCCCAGTCCGACGACCCGACCAAGGTCGCCGAAGCGCTGAAGAACGGCCAGCCGATCGACACGGTGGTCGGCCCGGTGGTTTTCGACGAAAAGGGCGACCTGAAGAACGCCAGCTACGACATCAACCGCTGGAACGACGGCAAGTACGCGCCGATCCCGCAGTAAGGACGGTCGGCGAAGCCGCATCGACCATATAAGACCGGGCCGGCGATCCGCTGGCCCGGTTTCGCATTATTCGGCGAAGCCTTCGCCTTTGTCAGTCCGGCCAGGTGCTCCGCGCCCTTCGGCGACGGCGCTCCGTCAGATCCGTCGCGATCACCGTATTGGAGCGCCGGGCGATCTCCAGTTCCTCGTTCAAGCGCTCGGCGACGATCTCGGCCTGTCCCGGATGGAGATTGCAGGGGTCGAGGTAGAAGTAGCCGTGCTCCACCTCGTGGTCGCGCACGATCACCGGGCGCGCGCCCCGGCCGAGCCCGTCGGCAAGGTCCCAGGCCGTGATATGGGCGGCGGAAGGATCGACAGCGACGCGCAGGCGGTCGAGCGGGTTGCCGGTCGGATCGGGCTCGATCACCGGGGCGACGCCGGCGAAGGGCTCCAGCGTTTCCTGCCAGAGACCGAGCGCCGCGCGCTCGCGCGCCCGGATGCCGTGGTGGTCGCGCCGCTCCCAGGCCTCCAGCGCCGCGATCGTGCCGACGATGCCTTCCTTGCCGACCTTCATGCCGCGGCCGATGCCGTTGTTCTGGAGATAGGCGGCGCGCACGAGATCCTTGCGGCCCGCGACGATCCCGCCCGTCGGCCCGCCCAGAAACTTGTGCGAGGAATAAAGCGCGAGATCGGCCCCTGCCGCCAGAAACCCGCGCAGATCGTATTCCGAGGCCGCATCGACGATCACCGGGACGCCCCTGGCATGGGCGACCTCGATGAACTCGCCGAGCGGCATCTGCCCGTACTGAACCACGTGGTGCGACACGACATAAAGCGCGGCGGCGGTGCGCTCGGTAATGGCGCCCGCCAGTTGCCAGCCTTCCGCGCTTGTCGCCTGACCGACCGGAACGGGCTTGGCGCCGGCAAGGCGGATGCCCTGATCCACGGGCGCGCCGTAGCCCACCATATGACCGGACTGGATCACCACCTCGTCGCGGGAGAGGCGCCGCGTGTCGGGCAGGCGCTCGATGGCGGCGCGGTCGTCGCCGGTCATGGTGGCGGCGACCGACAAGGTGATGGCGGCCGCGCAGGACGCCGTCACGAAGCCCGCTTCGCCGCCTGTCAGCCGGGCAATGGTGGCGCTCGCCCGTTTCTGCAGATCGCCGATCTCGATGAACTGCCGCAGGGCCGCCGCGACCGCCGCCACCGCTTCCGGCACGACGATCGAGGCGCCGAGCGATGTCATCGTGCCGGAAGCGTTGATGATCGGGCGAAGGCCCATCTGGAGGCGGATGTCATCGGTCATGTCCGGCATTCTCTCGATTGCGAAGGTGGTTGGACGGGGAGCGGGCGGCCGATATGATCGGGCGATGGGATCGCTCCGGCTGGGTGAAGATCAAGGGCATGAACGTGAAGGTGGCGGCATCGGAGGAAGCGGGCGAGGGCGGGGAGGCCGAGCGGCCGGCGCGGCGCTCGCGCGTCAGCGGCATCGACCGCATCCTGCAGATTCTGGATCAGTTGCGCGACACGGGGCGCCCGGCGACGGCCTACGACCTTGCCCATTCGATCAGTGCGCCGCTGTCCACGATCTATACGATCGTGGAGGACCTCGTCGGCAAGGGTCTTCTGGTGCGCGGCGAGGAAGGCTCGATCTGGCTCGGACCCCGCCTCTACCATTACGGGCTGGCCTACGAACGCTCGATCGACCTGATGGCGATCGCCAAGGAAGAGATGATGGATCTCAACCGCCAGCTCGGCGAGACGATCCAGATCTGCGGGCGCGACGCGGACATGATGGTGGTGCTCGCCATGGCGGAAGGGCGCGACCACTTCCAGGTCACCTCGCGCGTCGGCTCGCGCGTGCCGTTGAACTGGGTGGCGTCCGGCCGGCTTCTGGCCGGTCACCTGCCGGACGAGGAGCGGATCGCGCTGTTTCGGCATTGTTCCACCGTGTCCCCCACGGGCCGCGCCGAAACCGACGCCGAAACGCTCGCCAGCCAGGCCGCCGCAGCGCTCAGCGACCGTTTGTCGATCCAGGCGGGCGAGTCCGCTTATTCGGTGGCCTGCGTCGCAGCTCCCATCGTGGACCGCAATGGTGCCTGCAACGCCACCATCTCCGTCGTTCTGCCGGACTTCAAGGTCGAGCAGGCGCGTGAACGCTATGCCGGCGCGGTGCGCGAAGCGGCGGCGCGGATCGAAACGCGGCTCGGCTGGGCAAGGCATCCTTGAGCGCACGCTTTTAATCGATCGCGACGATCGCCTCGATCTCGACGGTGATGCGGCCGGGCAGCGAGCCGAAACCGACGGCCGAGCGGGCATGGTGTCCGGCCGCGCCGAAGACCTCGACGAAGAGGTCCGAGCAGCCGTTGATGATCGCGGGATGCTCGGCGAAGTCGGGCTCGGCATTCACCATGCCGAGGAGCTTCACCACCCGGCGCACGCGCGAAAGGTCGCCGAGCGCGTCCTGCATCACGGCCAGAAGATTGATCCCGGTCAGCCGGGCATGGGCATAGGCCGCCTCCACCGTGACATCGGCGCCGACCTTGCCGGTATGCATGCGCCCGTTTGCTTCGCGCGGGCCCTGCCCGGAAAGGTAAAGGAGCTTTCCTTCCAGAACGTGCGTCACGAAATTGGCGACGGGCGGCGGGGCGGGGGGCAGGACGATCCCGAGCGCCGCGAGACGCACAAGCGGCTCTGGATCGGAGGCGGCCGGCGAAGCGGCGCTTTCAGCGAAGGACAAGATGGGGAACTCCGGAAAGGGGAGGGGCCGGCTCAAAGAAGGCCGGCGGCGGCAAGATCGCTTTGGCGCAGGCAGGCGGCGAAGTGGCCGGGGCCGAGTTCTTCCTCGGGCGGGCGTGTTTGCGCGCAGACCGCCTCGGCATGAGGGCAGCGCGTGCGAAAGACGCAGCCGGACGGCGGGTCGATCGGACTCGGGATGTCGCCCTTGAGGATGGGTCGGTCGCGCTTGGATGTCGGGTCGGGAACCGGCGCGGTGGCGATCAGCGCCTTGGTATAGGGGTGGCGCGGGCGGCGGTAGACCTCGCGGCTCGGGCCCCGCTCCATGACGCGCCCGAGATACATCACCACCACCTCGTCGCAGAGATATTCCACCACGGAAAGGTCGTGCGCGACGAAGAGCATGGTGAGCCCGAACTCGCGCTGCAGTTCCTGCAGGAGGTTCAGGATCTGCGCCTGCACCGAAACGTCGAGCGCCGAGACCGGCTCGTCGGCGACGATCAGATCGGGCTCCACGGCCAGCGCGCGGGCGATGCCGATGCGCTGGCGCTGGCCGCCGGAGAATTCATGCGGGAAGCGCCGCGCGTGTTCGGGTTGGAGGCCGACGCGGGTGAGAAGCTCGGCGATGCGTCCCGCCCGCGCCGGACCTCTCGCGAGACCGTGCGTGTCGAGCGCCTCGGCGAGGATCGCCCCGACGCGCATGCGCGGGTTCAGCGAGGAATAAGGGTCCTGAAAGATGATCTGGAGGCGACGGCGATAGCCGCGCATCTCCTTGGGGCTGAGCCGCAGGAGGTCCCGCCCTTCGAAGCGCGCCGCGCCCCCGGTCGGTTCGACGAGCCGGAGGATCGAGCGCCCGACCGTGGTCTTGCCGGAGCCGGACTCGCCGACGAGCCCGACGACCGAGCCACGCCGCACGGTGAAGGACACGCCGTCCACCGCGCGCACCGTGCCGTGGGGCAGCGGGAAGTGCGTCTTCAGGTCCTCCACCTCGAGGATCGGAGCAGCCGTTTCGGGACGGGTTCGGGCAAGCGCGCTCATAGAAGTTCGTGCCTCAGGCAGCGGCTGAGATGGGCGGGGCCGACCGTGAAGAGCGGCGGCACGGTTGTCGTGCATTTCGGGGCGGCGTAGCGGCAGCGCGGCGCATAGGTGCAGCCGGGCGGCAGGGCTGTGATCGAGGGCACGCTGCCGGGTATGGGCACCAGCGGACGGCGCGTTCCGTCGGGCGCGATGTCGCGGGCAGCGTTCGGCGTCGAGGCCAGAAGCCCTTCCGTATAGGGGTGTTTGGGCCGGGCGAAGAGGTCGCGGACCGGGGCCTGCTCCACCACGCGGCCCGCATACATCACCACCACTTGTTGAGCGATCTCCGCGACGACGCCGAGATTGTGGGTGATGAACAGGATGCTCATGCCCATTTCGCGCTGGAGCTTGCGCAAGAGATCGAGGATCTGCGCCTGGATCGTCACGTCGAGCGCGGTGGTCGGCTCGTCGGCGATAAGAAGCGAGGGCTTGTTGGCCAGCGCCAGCGCGATCATCACGCGCTGGCGCATGCCGCCCGACATATGGTGCGGGTAATCATGGAGGCGTCGGCGCGCCGCCGGAATCTCCACGAGTTCCAGCATCTCGCCCGCCCGGTCCATCGCCGCCGCGCGCCCGATCCGCTCGTGAACAAGGATCATCTCGGCGATCTGGTCGCCGACGGTGAAGAGCGGGTTGAGGCTCGTCATCGGCTCCTGAAAGATCATGGCGATCTCGGTGCCGCGAAGCGCCCGCATCTCACGGGGGCTGGCTTGGGCGAGATCGCGCACGCCGCCCTTGCGGTCGCGGTAGAGGATTTCGCCCCCGACGATGCGGCCGGGATGGGCCAGAAGCCGCATGATCGACAGGCTCGTCACCGATTTGCCCGAGCCCGATTCCCCGACCACCGCGACGGTTTCGCCGCGCTTCAGGTCGAAGGTCACGCCGTCCACGGATTTGGCCACCTGCGAGCGCGACACGAAATGCGTTTGGAGATCGCGCACCGAAAGCAGCGTGTCGGGGGCGAGGGGCTCCGCCATCAGGCGTGCGCCCCGCAGGTGCAGACCTTGGCCTCGCCTTCCTTCGGCATATGGCGCGAAGCGCGCACATGCACCGTGCCCCGGATCGCGTGGTGAGGCTCGAACATCCGGTGAAGGGTGGCGAGCGCGCCTTGCGAGTCCCGCACCTTCAGATCGCTATCCACGAGGTCGAACACGGTCAGTTCGGCCTTCGTGCCGACGCTCAAGAGATCGCTGGTCGAAAGGCCCACGGCCGACATCGGCGCGGTGGTGGAGGCGGTGACGACGGCCTCGAAGGGCATGCCGACCGACAGGAGCTTCGACATGGTGGTCGCCATGTCCCAGACCGGCCCGTTCAGGGAATGGTCGTGGAGGTCGGTGGAGATGGAGAAGGGCAGGAGGCCACGCTCGATCGCGATCTCGGCGACCTTGAAGGAAAAGGACGCCCCGCCGTGCCCGACATCGAGCCGGATGCCCTTGTCGGCGCATTTCACGACGAGGTCCCAAAGGTCGTCGTCCTCGACGATCGAACCGCCGGCCTTGCCGTTGAAGCAATGGGTGATGACGTCGCGGGGCGCAGGAGTTCGAGGATCTCGTCGTAGGTCGGCGGCGGCTCGCCGACATGGATCATCATCGGCAGCTTCAAAATCTTGGCGACCTTCACCGCGACCTTCACCGGCGTGATGCCCCAGGAGCCAAGGATCACATGGCTCGCCCGGCACTTGATGCCGACGATGAGGTCGCGATTGGCTTCCACCACGGCAAGCGTACGGTCGATGTCGATGGAGCGGATGTCGATGAGCTCGCTCACCCGGTTGCAGGCGACGAGGCCGATCGAGCCGATATTGAGGAAGGCGAGGATGCGCTCTTGCGCCGGCTCGATGATGTATTCGCGAAAGCCGTGGAAATTGGCCTCGCCCGCCGAGCCCGCGTCGACGATCGTGGTGACGCCGCGCTGAAGGCCGGCGAGCTTCGGGCGGATCGAGATGTCCGTGCCGCCATGCCAGACATGGGCGTGGAGATCGGTCCAGCCGGGCGACACGAAACCTCCCGCCCCGTCGATCGCGCGCGCACCCGGCGGGGCGATGAGGGACGGGCCGACGGCGGCGATGCGCCCGTCCGTGCCGACGAGGATGTCGGTGTGGCCTTGAGGGGCCGAGCCTGGCGTGAAGCCGACGGGGCGCACGTTGCGGATGAGAAGAGCTTGATCGTCCACGGATTCAGATATCCTTGGCAAGACGGGGATCGAGGAGGTCGCGCAAGCCGTCGCCGACGAGTTGCAGCGACAGAACGGCGAGAACGATGGCGAGCCCCGGGAAGAACAGAATCCAAGGGGCTTGGTCGAGATACTGGCGCCCTTGCGCGATCATGGTTCCCCAGGTCGGCACGCTCGGCGACACGCCGACGCCGAGAAACGAGAGCCCCGCTTCCGCCAGCATGGCGCTGGCGAAGATGAAGGTGCCCTGGACGAGGATCGGCGACAGGAGGTTGCGCAAGACGTGGCGCGTCATGATGCGGGGCGTCGAGACGCCGAGCGCGCGGGCGGCCTCGACATAAGGAAGCTCGCGGATCACCAGCGTCGAAGCGCGCACGATGCGGGCGAGGCGCGGCGCGTAGACGATGCCGAGCGCGGCCACGACATTCACCACGGACGGCCCGAGCGCCGACACGAGGGCGATAGCGAGAAGGATGTCCGGAAAGGCCATCATCGCGTCGATCAGCCGGGCGAGCGGCGTGTCGAGGCGGCGGAAGAAGCCGGCGAGAAGCCCGAGCGTCACGCCGATGAGGCTCGACACCACGACCACCGAAAAGCCGACCAAAAGCGACAAGCGGCCAGCGACGGCAAGCCTCGTGAAGACGTCGCGGCCGAAATCGTCGGTGCCGAGGATGTTGACCCCGGAGGGCGGCCGCAGGCGGCTCGCCAGCGACAAGCGCGACGGCGAATAAGGCGAAAGCCACGGGCCGAACACGGCGAGAAGCAGGATGGCGAGAAGAACCAGAAGGCCGAGGAGCACGGCCTTGCGCCGAAGAAGGGCGCGAAGGATCTGGCCGGCCCCGCCCGGCGCTGCCCCGACGGCGGCGGATGCGACCGCGGCCATCAGTACCGCACCCTCGGGTCGACGATGATGTAGAGCATGTCGATCGCGAAGTTGATGAGAACGTAGAGACCCGCGATCACGAGAAGCGCGCCCTGGATCACCGGATAATCGCGGCGCAGAACGGCGTTCACCACGAGATTGCCGACGCCCGGCAGGCTGAACACGGTCTCCGTCACCACCGCGCCGGAAACCAGAAGCGCCGCCGTCAGGCCGATCACGGTGAGGATCGGGATCAGGGCGTTCTTCAAGGCATGGCGCACCACGACGCGCGCCTCGCCCATGCCCTTGGAGCGGGCGGTGCGGACATAGTCGTCGTTGAGGACGTCCAGCATGGAAGCTCTCGTGAAGCGGATGATGAGAGCGGAGGACACGATCCCGAGCGCCACGGACGGCAGAACCAGATGGCTCATCCGTTCCGCGAAGCTCGCCCCCGGACCCCCGTAGCCGGAGGTCGGAAACCAGCCGAGCCGCACGGCGAAGAACTGGATCAGGATGAGGCCGAGCCAGAAGCTCGGGATGCTGGCGGCCAGCATGGCGAGCGTTGTGGCCGCCTGATCGAACAGGGAGCCGCGCCGATAGGCCGAATAGATGCCGATCGGCAGCGCGATGGCGACGGCGAGGCCGAGCGAGAACAGGGTGAGAAAGAAGGTCGGCTCGGCCCGGTCGGCCAGCGCCGACAGAACCGGCTGGCCGAGAAAGATCGACTGGCCGAAATCGCCGCGCACCACATCGGCGAGATACTGGACATATTGCACGAGAAGCGGACGGTCGAGGCCGAGCTGCGAGCGCAAGGCCGCGATGTCGGCCTGCGTCGCGTCCGGCCCCAGCATCACGGCCGCCGGGTCGCCAGGCGTCACGCGAACGATCACGAAGACGATGGTGACGACCATCAGCATGACGACCAGCATGCCGAGGAGGCGGTGGGCGATGGTGCGGATCATAGGTCCCTCGGCGCGGCGGCGGCGGTGGTCGGAACGCTTGGCCCCCTTCGAGGCCGGAAGCGTTCCTGACGGGCGTAGCGGCTGGATCAGCGCGAAAGCCACGCGTTCCAGAAATACGGCCAAGGGGCGGGCGTTACGTCGTGAAGCGCCGGGGATTTCGCCGCGACCGCGTTGAAGTCGCCGACCTTGAAGGCGGGCACCTCGTCATAGAAGACCTTCTGGACGTCCCCGAAGAGCGCGGCGCGCTTGGCAGGGTCGGACTCTCGATTGAACGCCTCGAGCGCTTTAGTCTTGGCGTCCGACACCCACCAGCCGGGCGAGGAATCCTGCATCACGCCGATCAGCGAGGGCTCGGGCAGGAAGGGAGAGTGGGAAATGAAGATGTCCCACAGCGCAGGGTCCTGGCGCCGCTGGGTGAGCGTCGCCCAGTCCACCACGTCGAGCTGCACCTGAAGGCCCGCTTGGCGCAGATATTCGGCCGCGACCTCGGCCATCTTGTAGTGGAACTCGTATTGCCGGCTGGTGAGGATGCGCAGCGGCGTGGCGCCGTCGTAGCCCGCCGCTTTCAAGGCCGCCGCCGCTTCTTCCGGGTCGCCCTTGCCGTAAGCCGAAACGCCTTCCCCGCTGTGCCAGTTGTAGCCTTCCGGGTAGAGCGAGCCGTCGACGGCATAGAAGTCGGCCGAGCCGAAGCCGGCGATCAGGAGGTCTTCGGGGTTGAGGGCCGTCAGCACGGCGCGGCGCTTGGCGACATCCGACAGGAGGCCCTGCTTGGTGTTCATCACGAAGACCGGCCAGCCGAAGGGCCTCAGCGTCACGGCTTCGGTCTTGCCGCCCTCTAATCGCCCGACGGACTCCACGGGAATGGAATCGGCATAGGCGAACTGGCCGGCGACCGCGCCTTCCACACGCGTATTGGGATCGGGCACGGGCACGAAGCGGATTTCGTCGAGATATTGGTGGCGCGCGCCGCCATAGCCGTTCGCGGCATCGCCACGCGGCTTGTAGCCACCGAAACGCAGGAGCTGGATATATTGGTCGGGCCGGCGCTCGCCGAGCTTGTAGGGCCCGGTGCCGACCGGCTTTTCCATCGGCACCGCCGCGTTTTCTTCCGGCAGAACCACGGCGGCGGAATTGTTGAAGGCCAGAAGCGACAGGAGCGGCGCGAAGGGCTCCTTCAAGGTGATGCGCACCGTGGCGGGGTCGACGGCCTCGATCGAGGCGATGTGCTTGGCGGCCTGCTGGCCGCGCGAGGCGGTCGCCTGCCAGCGCTTGAGCGAAGCCAGGACATCGGCCGAGTCCATGGCCGAGCCGTCGTGGAAGGTGATGCCCTGGCGCAGCTTGATCGTGTAGACGCGCCCGCCGTCCGAAATCTCCGGCAGGGTTTCAGCCAGAAGCGGCACGACGCTCCAGTCGCTGCCGAAAGTGTAGAGCGTTTCGAAGATGTGCTGCGAGACGATGCCGACGAGGTCGGCGGTGGAGGCCATGGGATCGAGCGTCGGCGGCTCACCGATGGTGGCGACATCGATCACGCCGCCGCGCTGCGGGGCATCCGTTTGCGCCCAAACCGTGGAACTCAGGAGGGTCACCGAAAAGGCGGTTAGCAGGCAGGCAATCCGCATCGAAACCTCGTTTCACAGTTGTGGAATAAGTTCCCTAGTTATTGTGCAGGCATTTTCCTGCCCGTCAACACGGCAAATGCGTAGCCTGCCCGATTTGGTGCAGTGCATCATTCCGGCGGCAATTTTTGCGTGTGAGTGAAACTCGGAAGGGTTGCGCTTCGGCGCGGCGCGGCGCGGCGCGGCGCGTCCGCTGACGCGCGACCACTTCCCGTCGCCTGCGCGCGGTATCCTTCGCACCGTCGCTTGTCCGACAACGGTGCGCTCGGCGCGTCAGCGATTTTCTAGGGGATCGGATCGAGCAAACGAATAGGCCCCTCGGGGATCTATCCGGAGGGCAGTGCATGCCTTCCGGCAAGGAGCAAGAAACCTGTCCTGGGTCCGAGACCCTGGTTATTCCTCCTGGAATTCCTTGCCGACCTCGCCGTGTTTCGCCAGCACCTTCGGCTCTTCGAGAACCTCGCCGGTATCGGTGTCGATCGTCATCGTCAGGGCGACGACGCCGGCGAACTTCTCCGAGTCCCGTCCGGCACGGGCGATCGCCTCGTCCGCCGTCCGGTACTCGACCGACCGGCCGGCGGTCAGCTTCTTGCCGCGACGTTCGAATTGCTGGACGATGAACAGCGTCTTTTCGGGCATAGGAGGTGTCCTTCCAAACGGATCGGACATCGAGAGCCCGGCACGGGAGGGATATCACTCATATTGCCAGTGGACGCGTGAATCTCTTCATGCCGTCCACAAAAACGAATGGCGCAAGCCTGCCGACCCCAGCCGCGAAGCAGGATCGGCGGGGTTGCTCCGCCGTTTACGCGCCGGAACCGCCGAGAGGTTCCCAGGTGCATCCGTTGCGGCTGGAACGCACGGCCGTTTCGATGAACTGCATGCCGGCAAGTCCGGCTTCGATGCCCGGCAGGTCGGCGGACGGCGACCGCTCGCCCTTGCGTGCGGCGACGATGGCGTCGGCCGCCTCGGTGTAGACGTTGGCGAAGCCTTCGAGATAGCCCTCGGGGTGTCCCGACGGAATGCGCGAAACCCGGCGGCTGTCGGGGCCGGACCCCGCGCCGTTGCGGGTGACGAGCTGCTTGGGCTCGCCCAGGCGGCTTACCCACAGATAGTTCGGGTCGGCCTGCGTCCATTCGAGGCCTCCCTTGGTGCCGTAGACGCGCAGCTTCAGCCCGTTCTCGTGACCGACCGCCACCTGGCTCGCCCAGAGCATGCCCCGCATCCCGCCCGAATAGCGCAGGAGGATCTGCACGTCGTCGTCCAGCCGCCGTCCCGGAACGAAGGTGGTGAGCTGCGCCAGAAGCTCGGAAGGCTCCTGTCCGGTGACGAAGGAGGCGAGGTTGAAGGCGTGGGTGCCGATGTCGCCGATACACCCGCCCGCGCCCGAGCGCGCCGGGTCGGTGCGCCATTCGGCCTGCTTGGAGCCTTGCGTTTCGGTGGCCTCCGCCAGCCATTCCTGCGGATACTCCGCCTGGACGAGGCGCAACTCGCCAAGCTCGCCGGCCCGGATGCGCGCCCGCGCCTCGCGGATCATCGGATAGCCCGTATAGTTGTGGGTGAGAACGAAGAGCCGGTCCGAGCCCTTCAGGAGCGCTGCCAGCTCCTCGCCCTCGCTCAGGCTGATCGATAGCGGCTTGTCGCAGATGACGTGGATGCCGGCTTGAAGAAAGGCCTTGGCGGCCGGCACATGCATGTGGTTCGGCGTCACGATCGACACGACCTCGATCCCGTCCGGCCGCGCCGCCTCGGCCTCAGCCATCTCGGCGAACGAGCCATAGGCGCGCGCCGGATCGATCCCGAGATCGGCGGCGGAAGCGCGGGCGCGCTCGGGGTCGGAGGACAAGGCCCCCGCCACGAGCTCGAAGCGGTCGTCGATGCGCGACGCGATGCGGTGCACGGCGCCGATAAAGGCCCCCTGACCGCCGCCCACCATGCCAAGGCGGATGCGGCCGGCAGCCGTGTCGGCGCGGCTGGCTTCGATCGTCATGTTGAAGCGTCTCCGTTGAATCTCAGGACAAGCCGAGCGCGCGCCGGTTCACCGCTTCGTCGGCGCCCGAACCCGCGAAATCGTCGAAGGCCTTGTCGCCCCGCTCGATGATGTGGGCGGCGATGAAAGGCGCGCCCTCGCGGGCCCCCTGCTCGGCGCTCTTGATCGCGCATTCCCATTCCAGAACCGCCCAGCCCTCGAAGCCGTATTGCGTCAACTTGGAGAACACGGAAGCAAAATCGACCTGCCCGTCGCCGAGCGAGCGGAAACGGCCGGCGCGGTTCGCCCAAGGCTGGTAGCCGCCATAGACACCCTGGCGTCCGTCCGGATTCAGCTCGGCGTCCTTCACGTGAAACATGCCGATGCGCTCGTGGTAGATGTCGATATGGCTAAGATAGTCCAAGCCTTGCAGGATGTAGTGCGAGGGGTCGTAGAGCATCCGGGCGCGCGGATGGTTGCCGGTGCGCTCCAGGAACATCTCGTAGGTGACGCCGTCATGGAGGTCCTCGCCGGGATGGATCTCGAAGCAGACGTCGACGCCGTTCTCGTCGAAATGGTCGAGGATCGGGCGCCAGCGCTTCGCCAACTCGTCGAAGGCCGTTTCCACGAGACCGGCCGGGCGCTGCGGCCAGGGATAAACATAGGGCCAGGCCAGCGCCCCGGAAAAGGCGGCGGCCTGTCCGAGGCCGAGACGACGCGAGGCGGTGGCCATGCGCTTGACCTGATCCACCGCCCATTCCTGACGCGCCTTGGGGTTGCCGCGCACATGGGGGGCGGCGAAACCGTCGAAGAGTTCGTCATAGGCCGGATGAACGGCGACGAGCTGGCCTTGCAGATGGGCGGACAACTCAGTGATCGCGAGGCCATGACCCTCGACCACGCCCTTCACCTCGTCGCAATAGTCCTGCGAGTCCGAGGCCTTGGCGAGATCGAACAAGCGCGCATCCCAGGTCGGGATCTGGACGCCTTTGTAGCCGAGATCGGCCGCCCAGCCGCAGATGCCGTCGAGCGAGGAGAAAGGCGCCGCGTCGCCCGCGAACTGCGCCAGAAAGATGCCCGGACCCTTGATGGTCATGATGGTTCCGTTCCGTTGATGTCGATGGGAATGCGGTGGCCGTCGGCCGTGTCGAACAGGAAAAGGTCGAACAGGTGGCCCTTGTGGCGGGGCACCGAACGCACGGTGGCCATTCGGATCATGGATAACATATGGAGTTCCTCCCCGAACGACATATTCTTCGATATCGGAATTAAATAGGTCTCGACGACTTGCTCATGTCAAGGTCCGTCCCGTACGATGCGCCGTGAAAGCGGGTTTTCTAACCCCACCCGTCAAGGTCGGGTGCTCTTGGGAAGATCCTGATTTTTCGCAGTCCGTAATTATCACCGGAATGGCATGAAGACCGGCGACCCCGAACTGATGCGGGAGATCAACCGCTTCCGCATTCTCGACATCGTGCGTCGCCACGGGCCGATCGCGCGTGTGGAGATCTCGGCCCGCACCGAGATATCGCCCACCACCGTTTCGGCGATCACCGGCGCCCTGATCGAGGACGGCATCATCCAACCGGTGGCGCTCGGCGGCATCCACGAGCCGACGCGCGGCCGTCCGCGCGTCATGCTGCAGCTCGATCCGAACGCCGCGCGGGTCGTCGGCGTGCGCATCGGGCCGCACGGCATCGTCGCCGCCGTCGCCAACTTCAAAGGCGACGTCCTCGCCAGCTTGGAACTCGCCTTGCGGGTGCGTCGCCAGCCGGTGCCGGTTGTCGCCGACCTCGTGGAGGACACGGTGCGGCGCGTCGTCGTGGAAGCGGGGCTGACCCTCGGCGACATCGGCAGCCTTTGCGTCACCTTGCCCGGAACGGTGGAGTTCCGCAGCGGGCTGGTGCGGTTCGGGCCGACCTTCGCCGACCGCGACGTTCTTTTCGGGCAAGCGGTGGCGATGCGCCTCGGCGTGCCGGCGATCGTGGAAAGCGACGCGAACGCCCTGGCGCTGGCCGAGCACTGGTTCGGGCGCTGCCGCGACGTGGAGGATTTCGCGCTGGTGCTTCTGGAACAGGCGATCGGCCTCGGCATCCTGCATGACGGGCAGTTGTTTCGCGGCGCGCACGGCCTCAGCCACGACATCGGCGAACTGGTAATCGGCGCAAAGGCGGACGGCTCCCTCCTGCGACTCGTCGACATCGCCTCCGAGCAGGCGGTTTTGAGCGAACTCGCGACCGACCCCGCCGCGCGCGACGCCGTTCACGCAGGACTCGGCTTCGGTCCCGTCCTCGACCGGCTGGCGCCGTCGGGCGCCGAGATGCCCGACGCGGTGGAGCGCGCGGGGCGGGCGATCGGCATCGGCGTCGCCAATGTCGCGACCATCTTCGCCCCGCCCCGGATCGTCGTCACCGGCTCGCTGCTGCATCTCGGCACACCCTTCCGGGAAACGGTCACCGCGAGCTTCACGCAAGCGGTCAGCGCGCCCTTGCGCGCGGTGACGGCCCTTGTCTTCGAGCCGCCGGCAGGCACCGCCCGCTTGGGGCAAGGCGCGGCGGCAATCGCCCTTCGCGAACTCTACGGCTCGCCCTTCGGCACCACCGGGCCGGTTCGCCCGGCCTGACAACGCATACGGATCTCGGGAGGATCGCGATCATGAAACCCGTCGGCATCGGCATCATCGGCTGCGGCAATATCAGCGCGGCCTACCTGAAGGCTGCGCAGGGCTTTCCGGTTCTCGACATCCGCGCGCTCGCCGACCAGCGGTTGGACGCCGCCAAAACGCGGGGCGCGGAGTTCGGCATCCCCGCCGTTACGGTGGATGAACTCCTCGCCGACCCGTCTATCGAGATCGTCCTGAACCTGACGATCCCCGCCGCCCATGTGGAGGTGGGCCTTCAGATTCTCGCCGCTGGCAAGCACGCCTATGGCGAAAAGCCGCTCGGCATCCGCTTTCGCGACGCGACGCGCCTCGTGGAGGAAGCTGAACGGCGGGGCCTTCGGGTCGGGTCCGCGCCCGACACCTTTCTCGGCGGGGCCCATCAGGCGGCGCGGCGCTTCGTGGACGAAGGGCATCTCGGCCAGCCGGTCGGCGGCAGCGCCGTGTTCATGTGCCCCGGCCACGAGCGCTGGCACCCCGATCCGGACTTCTACTACAAGCCGGGCGGCGGGCCGATGCTCGATATGGGCCCTTATTACATCACCGACCTCGTCAACCTTCTGGGGCCGGTCGCGCGCGTCGCGGGCCTGTCGCCGGAACCGCGCCGCCAGCGCCCGATCGGCAGCGAGCCGCGCCGCGGCCAGATGATCGACGTCGAGGTGCCGACCCATGTCGCGGGCGCGCTGCAATTTACCAACGGCGCCGTGGTCACCGTCGCGATGAGCTTCGATGTCGCGGGCCACAAGCATCTGCCGCTCGAAATCTACGGAACCGAGGGCTCGCTCACCGTGCCCGATCCCAACCATTTCGGCGGCGAGCCTCTGTTTCTGCGCAAGGGCGGCGAATGGGAGCCGGTCGCGGTCACCGAACCCTTCGCGGACGGCAACTACCGGTCGATCGGCCTCGCCGACATGGCCGCCGCCATCCGGCAGAACCGCGCGCACCGCGCGAGCGGGGCGCTGGCGCTGCACGTTCTGGAGGTCATGGAGGCCTTCGGGCGCTCGGCTGAGACCGGCCGGTTCATCGAGATCGAAACGAGGCCCGAGCGTCCCGCTCCCCTTCGGGAGCATCCGGCGCTTGGCCACCAAATGGAGGAGGCCCTGTCATGAAGGAAGCTTTGATCGTCTGGGGAGGATGGAGCGGGCACGAGCCCGAGGCCGGCGCGCGCATCGTCGGCGACATCTTGCGCGAGGAAGGCTTCAACGTCTTCACCGAAACCACCACGGAAGCCTTCGCCGATCCCTCGATCCGCGACCTTTCGCTGATCGTGCCGATCATCACCATGGCCAAGATCGAGAAGGAGGAACTCTCGAACCTCTGCGAGGCCGTGAAGGGCGGGGTCGGGCTCGGCGGCTATCATGGCGGCATGGCCGACGCCTTTCGCGACCAGCCGGAGTACCAGTTCATGGTGGGCGGGCAGTGGGTCGCCCATCCCGGCAACATCATCGACTACCGCGTGGACGTGACGCGCCCCGACGACGCGGTGATGGCGGGGATCGAGAGCTTCGCCTACCGCTCGGAGCAGTATTACATGCATGTGGATCCCTCGAACGAGGTTCTGGCGACCACCCGCTTCACCGGCGACCACGCCGACTGGATCGAGGGAACCGTGATGCCGGTGGTGTGGAAGCGGCGCTACGGCAAGGGCCGCGTCTTTTATTCCTCGCTCGGCCATATCGCTTCTGAGTTCCAGGTGCCGGAAATGGCGACCATCGTGCGGCGCGGCCTTCTTTGGGCGGCGAGGGACTGAGGATCGTCGCGAACTCCCGGCCGCTCCCACGGGCGGCCGAGACGCTCCGATCCCGCCGGTGCCGCGCTCACGTGGCTGGGAGAGAGCCGCAGCCGCCGGGGAGCTTCGCCCAAACCGTCCAACTCACGCGCAGCCCGGCGCGCGTGTCGCAAAGCTCGTAGCCGGCCCGGCTCATCAGGAGCCAGTTCATGATGCCGCCCGTCAGCCCGAACACGCAGATGAGCAGCATCGTGGCCAGAAGCACGGCCATCAAGGCTGTGCCCACCCGCTCGGCCGAAGGGCGCCACGAGAGTTCGGCCATGAGAAGCGTGCCGACCGCCAGAAAGGCCAGCGCCAGCACCGGCAGGAGATACATGGCGCTCACCGTTTCCACGACGGGCGCGCCCGCGCGCAACGACGTGACGAGCGTGGCAATCTCAGTGACGCTCCAATAAGCGAAGCCGAGCCCGGTCAGGAGGATCGCCGTCGACACGAGAAACAGGAGCGGCTTGTTCTTCGTCGCCTCGATCGGGACGGGACGGGAGCGGGCCGCCTTGCGGGTTGACTTGCGCGGCATCGGCATCTCGTGTTCGGGCTCCACGGGCGGCTTCATGGCGCTTTCGGGTTGTCGTCAGGCAGGACCCTTGTTCCGATGCCGGTCGCGCCACCACAGCCAAAGGGCGCGAAAGGCGAAGGCGGCCGGCACGGTCACCAGGGAAAACATGCCGCCGAAAACCGCCGCCCAGACCCAGCGATAGCTGAGTTCCATGTATTCCGGCCAGCCGTTGTCGTCGTAAGAGGGCTCGACATACAGCATCACGAAGGCCGCGAGATAGCTCGCGGCGAGCGTCGCCAGGAGAAGAAGCGGGCCGCCGCGCGCCGCGCTCCACCGGCCGGCGCGTCGGCGAAGGGCGATGAGGAGCAGAAAAGCGCCGACGACAGCGATCGGAAACAGGAGGATCATGATCATCGGGTTTCCGATCGATGGAAGCGCAAGCCGATCAGGCCGACAAGCCGTAGACGAGGCCGGCGGCCAGCGCCCCGAAGCCCGCCGCGAGCGAGGCGGCGTCCCAGTGCGAAGCGCGGTTCGAGCGGGCGGGCAGCCCGGCAAAGCGCCGTTCCGCGATCGCCGTCATCGCGCGCGAGACGAGACGCGCCAGAAGGCCGAGCAGCAGGAGAAGCAGCAGCGAAAGGCTTCCGCTTCCGAGCGGGGCGGAAAGCACGCAGAAACAGGCCAAGGGCGCCAGAAGATCGACGGGGTGGGTGACGAAGACGGCATGCGGCCCAACCGACTCCGCCGCTTCGAAACCTCTCGCCAGGGCGTGGCGCACGCACCATGCGAGAACGACGCCCGCTGAGGCGGCCAGAAGGGTGAGGCCGAGAAGAAGAACCCGGATGTCGTTGCCCGTGATCGTCCATGTGGGCAGGGGCATGAGCGCGCCGAGGCCGGACGCGGTCCATCCTTCGCGGAAGCGTTCGAGCGCAAAGCCCGGCACCGGCCAGGGGTCGAGAACCGCAGGCTGAAGAAGCGCCAGCCCGAGAAGCAGAACCACGCCGAGCGCGACGAGGCCGGAGGCGACGCGCTGCGGCAGCCGCGCCGATGCGCCGCCCGCCTGCGCGAAGGCCGCCCGCGCGGGTCGGGGATCGATCTTCGGGGGCTGGGGCTCCGGTCCCGTCCAGGCGCGGCTGTCGAAACCGCCGGGACGGTTCCGCGCGACGTTTTTCGCTTCGCTGCTTCCAGTGCTCACCTCGCTCATAGGCTCGACCCGGTATCGCAAGCCATTGCTGGCGCGATGGGAAGAAGAAGGGCGGCGAGCGCTGAACCGGAGACCGTCATGGCGATCATGCTACCCTTGCGGGACCGCCGGCCGCAATGACGGGGCGCGGCGATTTGGATTTCGTGGGGCCCGAGACCTATGCTCGACCGAACGCGCGTGCCGCCCCATGCGAAGCCAGGGAAACGAAGGCCATGGCGCTGCCGCCGCGCTTTTCCCTTTGGCTCCGCGCCGATTTCGTGGACAGGCCGTTGAGATCGGCTTCCCGCCTTCAGCCGGACCTCGTTTATCATGGTTTGGCGGGCAGGTTGCCGATCGCGATGCCGGCATCGTTGAGGATATCGACGCGACCGTGCCGCTCGTGGAGAGCCAGGAATTTGGCGATTTCGGCAACTGGGCGCAGGCGCCCCGTTTCACCTCAGCGCGAAAAGAGAAAGGTCCCGCAGAGCCCCGGTCCGTCCTCCCCGGTCGGGCGGGAGGAGCCGGTGAATGCCGCAAGATGCAGCGTGCTGCCCGCGTCGGACTGGTAGACGACGATCCAGCGCACCGGCGCGGCGCAAAGGGTGTTTCCGTTCAGGAGCTTCGGATTGCTCGGCTTGACGACTTCCAGGATGCGCGCCCTTTGCGGTCCCCGGTCGGTGCCGAAGGTCCTGGTGTCGCCCGCCACCTTGAGCGGCCATGTCTTGCCGGCAGCCTTCAGTTGCGTCGGCGATAAGGTGATGTCGCCGGTGATCGACATCGCGGTCGTGCTCGTGGCGGACCACTTCTCCGCCGCCGGAGCGGCCGCTGCGGGGAGGGCGACAAGCACCGAGGCGAGGGCGAGGATGGAGCGCATCATGGTGGATCGTCCTTGTCTGGAATGCCCGATCGGCTTCCCGTCGTCCGACCGGGCGGCTGGCAGGGTCTCCATATGGCCAGCGATCGATGATCGGCCAGCCGTCGGCTCACCCGTTACCGCTCGATATCGCGCACTTGGAAAATGCGGTCGATGAGGCCCCATTCGAGGGCTTCTTCCGCCGTCATGAAGCGGTCGCGGTCCATGGCGCGCTCGAACTCCTCGAAGGAGCGTTTGCAATGTTTGGCGTAGAGTTCGGTCATGCGCTTCTTGGTGCGCAGCGTTTCTTCCGCGTGGATCAGGATGTCGGACGCCTGACCTTTAAATCCGCCGAGCGGCTGATGGATCAGGATCGAGGCGTTGGGCAGGGCGGCGCGCTCGCCCGGCTCGCCTGCCATCAGCAGGAACGAGCCCATCGAATAGGCCGTGCCCATGCAAAGCGTGTGCACCGGCGCGCGGATGTACTGGATCGTGTCGTACATCGCCATGCCGCTGGTGACGACGCCGCCCGGCGAGTTGATATAGAGATGGATCGGCCGCGACGGGTTCTCGGCTTCCAGAAACAGAAGCTGGGCGCAAACCAGCGCCGAAACCGTGTCGTTCACCTCGCCGTTCAGGAAGATCACCCGCTCGCGCAGGAGGCGGGAATAGATGTCGAAGGACCGCTCCCCTCGCGGGGACTGTTCCACCACCATGGGGACGAGTTGCATCGCTTCGCGCATGGGCGAACTCCGGCAGGTTGGATCGTGAGGAAAGCGGGCTTCAGGCGGCGCGCATGAGGGGCGGGCGGGCGTTGCCGTTGGCGGGCGCGAGGCCCGGCTCGCGAAGCCGGGCGTCGTTCAGTTCGTGGATGATGCGAAGGCGGGTTCCGCCCGCCCCGCTCGGATCGAGACGGAAGGTCACGATGCTTTCCAGAAAGGGCGGCGCGTCCTCGCGCATCCGGTAGCTGGCTTCCCGACCGGGTACTTGCGAGATCGGCTCGTGCGAGGCGAGGGCGTTGGCCGGCAGCCAGCGCTCGCGGATGGCGGGCAGGCTCACCGCGCGCCAGAGCGCCTCTGGCGGCTCGTCGAACTCGTAGTCCTCCACGATGCGTGGCGCGCGCTCTTGCAACTCGTCCAGGCTCATGGGTCCATCTCCTTCAGGACGGTTCTGAGGGCCTCCACGCGGGTCGGCCAGAAGGCGCGATACCTCTCCAGCCAGCCGGCGATCGCCGCCACGCCGCCGGGATCGACCTCGTAGAGCACGAAGCGCCCTTGCCGCTCTTCGCGCACCAGCCCCGCGCCGCGCAGAACCGCCAGATGCTGCGACATGGCCGGCTGGCTGATCGCCAGCCCTTCGCGAAGGGTGCTGGCATTCATGCCGCCCGTCGCCAGCTTCTCGAAGATGCGGCGGCGGGTCGGGTCGGCGAGTGCCCGGAAGATGTCGTTCTCGACCATGCAAGATGCATAAGTCGATACTTATGTGATTCGCAAGCTCGTTTTCGCCATTTCCGGGATCAAACAGCCTTGAACGCCAGCGACGCGGCCAGCGCCAGCATCACCGTGCCGACGCCGGCGTCGAGGATGCGCCACGCGGCGGGACGGGCGAAGAGCGGCTGGAGAAGCCGCGCGCCGTAGCCGAGGCCCGCGAACCAGGCGAAGCTCGCCAAGGCTGCACCGAGAACGAAGATCGGGCGCATGGGGGCGGGCTGGGCCGACCCCGCCGTTCCCATCAAAAGCACGGTATCGAGATAAACATGCGGGTTGAGGAAGGTGAAGCCGGCGCAGGTCGCGAGCGCCCGTTCGAGGGTGACGCGCGGCTGCGAACCGACCGGAGCGGAAACGGGCGCGGCGGTTCGGCGAAAGGCCGCGACGGCGTGCCAGAAGAGAAACGCCGCCCCGCCGAGCGCCAGAACCGTGGCGAGCTGAGGCGCCGCAGTGAGAAAGGCTCCGATCCCCCCGACCCCGGCCGCGATCAGAACGGCATCCGAGAGAGCGCAGAAAAGGACGATAGGGCCGATATGTTCGCCCTTGAGACCCTGCCTCAAAACGAAGAGGTTTTGCGCGCCGATCGCTATGATGAGCGCGGCGGACAAAGCGAAGCCCGACAGGAAGGGAGACAGGGAGGGTGCCATGCGGCGTTTCATGCCGCGCGAGCGCGCTGAAGGGAAACTTGTTCTTCTTCACCCGATGAAGCATGGCTTCATCCATGCTGGATTATCCCGCGCTCTTCGCCGTCAATGCCGTGATCCGGGAAGGCAGCTTCGAGCGCGCGGCGGGCGCCTTGGGGCTGACGCCCTCGGCCGTGTCCCAAAGGGTGCGCGGCCTCGAAGAGCGCTTCGGCGCGGTTCTGATCGTGCGGGCGCAGCCGTGCCGGCCGACCGAACTCGGCCGCGCCCTTTGCGCCCATCTCGACCGCGTGCGCCTTCTGGAAGAGGATCTTGAGCCGACGCTGGCCGCCAAGAACAAGGGCGCGCCCGCCATCCTGAAGATCGCGGTGAATGCCGACTCGCTGGCGACGTGGGTTCCCAATGCCGCCGCCGCGTTCGGCCGCAAGGCCGGCGTTCTTCTCGACCTGACGCTGGACGACGAGGCCCATACCGCCGAGCGCTTACGTTCGGGCGAGGTTCTGGCGGCGGTGACCGCCGATCCCGAGCCCGTGCAGGGATGCCGGACGATCCCGCTCGGCACCATGCGCTACGCCGCCTGCGCCAGTCCCGATTTCGTGGAGCGCTTCTTCGGCAGCGGGATGGATGCCGAGGCCTTGAGCCAAGCGCCGTGCCTTCGCTTCGACACGCGCGACATGCTGCAGGCGCGCTGGGCGGCAGCCGCGTATGGTGTGAACCTCGCCGCGCCGACGCACCGGGTGCCGTCGACGCACGGCTTTCTCGATCTCGCCCTTGCCGGCCTCGCCTGGGGGATGCAGCCGGTTTCGCTCGCCCGGTCGCATCTTGCCGCCGGGCGCCTCGTGGAACTGCCGCCGGCATTCAGGGTCGAGGTCACGCTTCATTGGACCGTCGCGCGCCTTCCCGTCGCCGCGCTTGGCGAACTGACGCAAGCGATCCGCGCGGTGGCAAGCGCGTTTCTCGACTGACCTTGCCCGAACCCGAGCGCAGGATCAGGGGGGACAAGCCGGCGGTGCCGGTTTACGGATCGGCCGAACGACGCCGTTGGAGGATGGCCATGCAACAGATCACCGTCGAAGCCGCCGCATTGCGGCGCGCGCTGGAGGATGCGCTTCGCCAAGCCGGCGCATCGGAGGAATCGCTGGCGGCCACGGTGCGCGCGCTGATGCATGCCTCGCTTCTGGGCGTCGACAGCCACGGGGCCCGCCTCGTGGCGCATTATTGCCGGGTGCTGCAGTCCGGCCGGGTCAATCCGCGGCCGAACCTCGCGGTGAAGCGCACCGGTCCCGCCACCGCGCTCGTGGACGGCGACGACGGGCTCGGCCATCTCGTCGCTTATCGCGCGGCAGAAAGCGCCGTGGAGATCGCGCGCGAAAGCGGGGTCGGCGCGGTGGGGGCGGTGCGCTCCTCACATTTCGGCGCGGCGGGCGCTTATGCCTTGGCGGTGGCGGAGGCCGGCATGGTCGGTTTCGCCACCACGAATGCCGACTCGATCGTCGCGCTTTTCGGCGGGGCCGCCGCTTTTCACGGCACCAATCCGCTGGCCTTCGCCGCGCCCGTCGCGGGCGCCAGGCCCTGGCTTCTCGACATGGCGACCTCGTCCATCCCGTTGAACCGCGTTCTTCTGTACCGCTCGCTCGGGCGGGAACTGCCGGAAGGCGTCGCGGCCGACAAGACGGGGGTCCCTACGCGAAACGCGGAGACCGCCGAAATGCTGATGCCGCTCGGCGGCGCGGATTTCGGCTTCAAGGGCGCGGCGCTGGCCGGCGTCGCGACGCTGTTCTCGGCGATCCTCACCGGCGCGACGCTCGACCACGCCTTCGAGCCGATGGTGGGGCAGGGGGACATGAAAACGCCGCGCGGCATGGGCCATTTCGTGCTGGCCGTCGATCCGGCGCGCTTTGGCGGCGAAGCCGTGTTCGCGGCCGGAATGCGCGCCTATCTCGACGCCCTGCGGGGGAGCGCGACGGCGGAAAGGGCCGGCCCGATCCTCGCCCCCGGCGACCGCGAATGGGCGGTGGAGGCCGAGCGCCGGGCAAACGGCGTGCCGATCGATCCCGACACGGCCGCCTTTCTTCGGCTTGGCTGAGACCGGCTGACGTTTTTCCGGTCGGCAAACAGTGCGAGCGGCTTGACCCCGGCCTCGCGATGGGGAACATTCCGGTCAATTGGTCAGATCAATTGACCTGTTGTGGACGCTTTGGGAGGGGCTTCACGACGCCATGCCGCTCGAAGCCATCGAACCACGCCGCCTTTATCGACAGGTCGCCGACCAGCTTCGCGGCCTGATCGAGTCCGGCACCTATGCGGTCGGCGACCGCCTGCCGACCGAGCGGGAGCTTTCCGAGCGGCTCGGCATCTCGCGCCCGACCGTTCGCGAAGCCCTGATCGCGCTGGAGGTGGAAGGGCGCGTCCGCATCCGCGTCGGCTCCGGTATCTATGTCGCCCGCCCGCCGGCCAAAAAGGCGCTCGTGCCGGCGCAGACCGAAGGCCCCTTCGAGGTGCTGCGCGCCCGCGAGGTCGTGGAAAGCGCCGTGGCGCGCGAAGCAGCCAACCTTCGCGACGAAGCGGGTCTCGCCGCGCTCGACACTGTCCTCGCCCGCATGGAGGACGGCACGCATCCCTCAAGCGAAACGATCGCGCTCGACCGCGCCTTTCACGTCGCCGTCGCCGGTCTTCTCGGCAATGCGGTGCTCCAGCGCTTCGTCGGCGAACTCTTCGACCAGCGGCTGACACCCTATTTCGCGCGACTGTCGCAATATTTCGAGAATGGCGAAAGCTGGCGTCTCGCCCATGGCGAACACCGGCAGGTGCGCGACGCGATCGCGTCCGGCAACGGCGATGCGGCCGAGGCCGCCATGCGGCACCACCTTCAGGAATCGCAGAAGCGGTTCCAGATCGGATTCGGCGAGGGGAACGCCGAAGGCGTGGGACCGGGGCGGCACCGCCCCCGCACGCCCCGAAAACATCAACGGGAGGATACGGTATGATCGCGCGACGAACCATTCTCGGCGCGGCGGGCGCCCTGGCAACAGTCATCGCGGGGCTGACCCCGAGTGGGGCGAGCGCCGCCGAAAAGCTGAACTGGGCGCATGTCTACGAGGTGACGGAGCCCTTCCACACCGAGTCCCTATGGGCGGCGGAAGAAATCAAGAAGCGCACCGAAGGGCGCTACGAGATCCAGGTCTATCCCGCCTCGCAGCTCGGCAAGGAAGCCGACATCAATCAGGGCCTGACGCTCGGCACGGTCGACATCATCATCTCGGGCTCGTCCTTCGCGGCCCGCGAATATCCGCCCATCGGCGTGACCTACTACCCCTATATCTTCCGCGATCCGGCCCATCTCGTCGCCTATGCCAAGAGCGACGTCTTCAAGCGCCTGGCGGCGGGCTACGAGGAAGCGTCCGGCCACCACATCGCGGCCGTCACCTATTACGGCACGCGCCACACCACGGCGAACAAGGCGGTGAAGACCTGCGCCGACCTGAAGGGCGTGAAGATGCGCGTGCCGGACGTTCCGGCCTATCTCGCCATGCCCCAGGCCTGCGGCGCCAACACCGCGCCCATCGCCTTCGCGGAAGTCTATCTCGCGCTCCAGAACGGTACGGTGGAAGCGCAGGAAAACCCGCTGACGACCATCGAGGCCAAGAAGTTCTACGAGGTCCAGTCGCATATCGCGCTGACCGGCCACATCACCGACCACCTCAACACCGTCGTCTCGCAAACGCGCTGGGCCTCGTTGTCGGACGCCGACAAGGCGATCTTCTCGGAGGTCATGCTGGAAGCGGCGACCCGCGCGACGAAGATCGTGCAGGAGCGCGAGGCCGCGCTCGTGGAAACCTTCCGCGGCCGGGGCATCGATGTCGCCGAGGTCGACAAGGCCGATTTCGAGAAAACGGTGAAGGAGCGCGCGCCGTTGGAGAAATACGGCTACCGCCAGGAAGACTACGACGCGATCCGCGCCGTCCAGTAGTTAGTTTCGAGCTAGGGCGGCTTCACCGCCGTCCTGGCCTTTCCTCTCCCCGATGAAACCATGGCTGACGGGCCGCGCCGCCTTGCGCGCCCGAGGGAGACGCCCTTGTCCGCAACACCCCACACGCCCGTCACCGGCGAGGAACTCGCCCAGGCCTTCGAGGAGGATCACGGGCCGCCCGACCTGTCCCACTTCTCCGTGGAGGACTGGGTCGGCCTCCTCGTTTTCTGGGGCATGGCGCTCTGCGTCTTTCTCCAGTTCTTCACGCGCTACGTCCTCAACAACAGCCTCGCCTGGACGGAGGAGATCGCGATCAACTGCCTCGTGGTGGTGGTGTTCGTGGGCGCGGTGATGTGCGTGCGCCTGTCGCGCCACATCCAGGTGGACGTTCTCTACCACTACATGCCGGCGGGGCTGGCGCGGGGTCTGTCGACCTTCGTGGATGTCGTGCGCATCGGCTTCTTCGCCTATGCCTGCAAGCTCCTGTGGCGCTACGTCAACATCGTGTCGCGCGAGCGCATGGTGACGATCGACCTGCCGCGCTCCATCGTTTTCTACGCCGTGTTCGCCGCCTTCGTTCTGATGCTCCTGCGCGCCATCCAAGTCGCGTGGCGCAACTGGCGGCGCGGTTATTCGGTCCTGGAAAAGCCTGAAGCCTTCGACGGAACGGGAGCCTGACGCCCATGACCCTTCTGATCGGGGCCTTTCTCCTTCTCATGCTCGTCGGCCTGCCCGTCGCGATCTCCATGTTCGTGGCGTCGGGCCTTTATCTCCTCGTTTACGGCATCGCGCCCGACATCATCATCGCGCAGCGCATGATCGCGGGCGTCGAGAGCTTCCCGCTTCTGGCCGTGCCGTTCTTCATCCTCGCCGGCAACCTGATGAACATCGCTGGCGTCACGGGCCGCATCTATTCCTTCGCCGTCGCGCTCGTCGGCTGGATGAAGGGCGGTCTCGCGCAGGTCAACATCATCGGCTCGGTGATCTTTTCCGGCATGTCCGGCACGGCGCTGGCGGACGCCGCCGGCATCGGCACGATCGAGATCAAGGCGATGAAGGACCACGGCTATCCGGTGGAAGCGGCGGTCGGTGTCACGGCGGCGTCCGCCACGCTCGGGCCGATCTTCCCGCCGTCCCTGCCCTTCGTGATCTACGGCATGATGGCCAACGTTTCCATCGGCGCGCTTTTCATGGCCGGCATCCTGCCCGGCATCGTGATGACGCTTCTGATGATGGTGACGGTCGCCATTTTCGCGAAGATCAAGGGCTGGGGCTCGGACGCGCCCTTCGAGATGGCCAAGCTTGCCGGCGCTTCGGTCGAGATCGCGGTGGTTCTCGCCGTGCCGCTTTTCATCTGGGCGCTGACGCTGGTCGGCCTGTCGGTCAACATGGCGGTGCTGGTCGGGCTCGTGGTTCTCGTCGCGCTCGACTGGACTTTCGACTTCTCGGCCGTGATGGCCCTGATGACGCCGGTGATCCTGATCGGCGGCATGACCATGGGCTGGTTCACGCCGACGGAAGCGGCCGTCGCGGCGGTGATCTGGTCGCTCTTCCTCGGCTTCGTGCGCTACCGTACCATGACGTTCCGCACGCTGGCGAAGGCGAGCTTCGACACGATCGAGACCACGGCCTCCGTGCTCTTCATCGTGACGGCCGCCTCCGTCTTCGCCTGGCTTCTCACCGTCAGCCAGGCCGCGCAGCTCATGAGCGACGCGATCCTGTCCGTCACCGACAACTGGATCGTGTTCCTGATCCTCGTGAACATCCTGGTTCTCGTGATCGGCTGCTTTCTCGACACGATCGCGGCCATCACCATCATCGTGCCGATCCTTCTTCCCATCGCGCTGCGGCTCGGCATCGATCCGGTGCATTTCGGCCTCATCATCACGCTGAACCTGATGATCGGCCTTCTTCATCCACCGCTCGGCATGGTGCTCTTCGTCCTGTCGCGCGTCGCCAAACTCTCGGTGGAGCGAACGACGGTCGCCATCCTGCCCTGGCTGGTGCCGCTCTTCATCGCGCTCCTCGTCATCACCTTCGTTCCGGCGGTGACGCTGTGGCTGCCGACGCAGATGGGGCTGATCCGATGAGCGCGCGTGGGGGCCGTCCGGCATGGTGACGATCTCGGTGCGCGAGCCGCACCATCTCGAGGTGACGGAGGGAGGGCCGACGGGAGAGCCCGGCCCCGGCGAGGTGGCGATCCGCGTCCACCGCGCCGGCATCTGCGGCTCGGACATGCACATCCTCCACGGCTCCAACCCCTTCGCCCGATATCCGCGCGTCATCGGCCATGAATTCGCCGGCACGGTGGAGGCGTTGGGCGAAGGCGTCTCGACGCTCGGCATCGGCGACCATGTGGTCGCCGATCCGGTGGTCGCCTGCGGCCACTGCCATCCCTGCCGCACCGGCCGCCCGAATGTCTGCGCCCATCTCCAGGTCATCGGCGTCCATCGCGACGGCGGCTTTCGCTCCGTGGCCGTGGTGCCGGCGCAGAACGCCGTCCGCGTGTCGCCGGCGCTCGGGCTCGATGTCGCGGCGCTCGCCGAGCCCTTGGCGGTCGCCGCCAACGTCCTGTGGCGCACCGGATTGACGGCGGAGGACAGCGTCCTGATCTACGGCGCGGGCACGGTCGGGCTCACCGTTCTTCAGGTGGCGAAGATGCGCGGGGCCCGCTGCATCCTCGCCGATATCGACCCCGCGCGCCTGGAGCGGGCGAGGGCCTTCGGCGCGGACCGCGTGATCCATTCGCGCGTGGAATCGGTGGCCGACGCGGTGTCGGGCGAGATGGACGGGCTCGGCCCTTCCGTCGTGATCGACGGGGCGGGCGTGCCCGCGCTCCTCGCTGAGGCCTGCCGCGTCGCCGCGCCGGCGGGCCGGATCGGGCTTCTCGGCTTTTCTGCCGCTCCTTGCGAGATTTCGCAGGCCGAGATCGTGCGCAAGGAACTGACGCTTGTCGGCTCGCGCCTCAACCGGCGCTTCATCGGGGACGTCGTCGGCTGGCTGGAGCGCGGGGAGTTGAGCCCCGCGCCGATGATCACCCAGGTCTTTCCGGCGAAGGATGCGAAGGCCGCCTTCGATTTTGCCGAGAAACACCCCGATCAGGCGTTGAAGGTGCAGCTCGATTTCACGTGACGGCGCCGATCTGCCAGGGCACGAACTCGTTGTCGCCGTAGTCGTAGAGCTCGCTCGCCGTTTGCCGCCCGGAGGCCACCGCGATCACCTCCTCGAAGATGCGCGCGCCGGACTCCTCCAGCGTTTCGGCGCCCGTGAGGATGCCGCCGCAGTCGATGTCCATGTCCTCGCTCATATGCGAGTACATTTCGGAATTCGTGGCGATCTTGATGCAAGGGGCCGGCTTGAAGCCCGACACCGAGCCGCGCCCCGTGGTGAAGCAGATGACGTTGCAGCCGCCCGCCACCTGTCCCGTCACCGCGACGGGGTCGTAGCCGGGCGTGTCCATGAAGACGAAGCCGGGCTCGGTGACGATCTCGCCGAACTCGTAGACGGCTTTCAGCGGCATCGAGCCCCCCTTGGCGACCGCGCCGAGCGATTTTTCGAGGATCGTCGTCAGCCCGCCGAGCTTGTTGCCGAAGGACGGGTTGTTGTTGAGCTCATCCCCGTTTCGCGCCGTGTAGTCGCGCCACCAGTCGATGCGGTCGAGAAGCTTCTGCGCCACCGCCGGCGAAGCCGCGCGGCGCGTCAGGAGATGCTCGGCGCCGTAGATTTCCGGTGTTTCGGAGAGAACCGTCGTGCCCCCATGGCGCACGATGAGGTCGGAGGCGTGGCCGAGCGCGGGATTGGCCGAAATGCCGGAATAACCGTCCGAGCCGCCGCATTCGAGGGCGAGCTTCAACCGCGACAAGGGCTGCGGCGTGCGCCGCGCCTCGTTCACGGAAGGCAGCATCTCCTTGATCATCGCGATGGCCGCCTCGGTGGTCTTCCTCGTGCCGCCATAGGCCTGGATGTTCATCGTGCGAAAACGGTCACCTTCCTCCAGCTTGTAGTGCTCGAGGATCGGCGCGATCTGGTTGGTCTCGCAGCCGAGGCCGATCATCAGGATGCCGCCGAAATTGGGATGGCGGGCATAACCCTGGATGGTGCGGATCAGGACGCGGTAGCCTTCCGACTTGTTGTTGAGCGCGCAGCCGCCGCCATGGGTCAGCGCCACGACGCCGTCGATATTGGGGAAGCCTTCGAGCCCGCCCGCCTTGTTGAAATGGTCGGCGATGGCGCGCGACACGGTGGCCGAGCAGTTCACGGAGGAGATGACGCCGATATAGTTGCGGGTGCCCGTACCCCCAGCCCCGCGATCGAAGCCGAGAAAGGTGCGGCGCTCGGCTTCCGGCACCATCATGACATCCTCCACGCCCGCCCCGAAGCGGTGCTCGTGGACGGAAGGCACCATGGCGAGGTTGTGGAGGTGGACATGGGCGCCGGGCGCGATGTCGACGGTCGCGATCCCGATCACCTGACCGTATTTGCGGACCTCGCCGCCAGCGGGAACCGGCTTCACCGCGATCTTGTGGCCGCGCCCGACATTCTCGGCGGCGTGAAGCGCGCCGTGCCCGGCGGGAGCGCCGGCCTGGATGGTGCGCCGCGCGACGGCCACGTCGTCGTCGGGATGGAGCAGGATGATGGGCGCGCTCGCCTCAAGCATGGGGGTCGTCTCCTTCATCGAGGATCGTTGTCCAGCCAGCGCCGCTTCGACTGTTCCAGATGGGCCTGCATCATGGATTGCGCCAGAAGGGCGTTGCGGTCTTCCAAGGCTGTCAGGATCGCCTCGTGCTCGGTCGCCACCATCGCCCAGGTGGTGGAAGGCTCGAAGCGCGAGCGGACCCTGGCGAAGATCGGATTGTGCCGCTCGTCGAACAGTTCGGCCACGAGGCGGGCGAGAACGCCGTTGCCGGTGTCCTCGGCGAGGATCATGTGGAACCGGCGGTCGTGCTCGATCGGCTCGCCGCCGGCGTCCGCCGTGCGGCGCATGGCGCTTAAAGTGCGGCGAAGTTCGCCGAGCCGCTCGGGCGTCAGGCGCATGGCGGCCAGCATCACCGTCGTGCCTTCGATGGCGAAGCGCGCCTGCATCAGGTCCACCGGGCTTTCCCCGGTGGCCGTCGGCCGCGCGCCCCGCTCCGTCGGCGCTTCGGTGACATAGATGCCCGATCCCATGCGGATCTCGACCGTTCCCTCGATTTCGAGCGCGATCATCGCCTCGCGCAAGGAGGGGCGCGACACGCCGAGTTGTTGGGCCAGTTCACGCTCGGCCGGCAGCCGGCATCCCGGCGCGATCCGCTTTTCCTGGACAAGCGTGCGGATGCGGTCGGCGACCTGCTGGTAGAGCCGGCGCTCGATGTCTCGGGTTTCGCTCATCGCCTTTCCATTGGCCTGACCACACGGTCATATCATGCTATATTGGCTTGACCAATCCCTTGCCCTTGATATCAATGGCAGCGAAGCGACAAGGGCCGGGAGGGGTTTCATGCTGACCATCGTCTGCGACGCGCCGGGCAAGCTCTCGGCGGTCGAGCGCGATCTGCCGGTGCGGGGCGCGGACGAGGTGCTGGTGAAGCTCCGGCGCGTCGGCGTGTGCGGCACGGACCTCCACATCTTCGCGGGCCGCCAGCCTTATCTCCAATATCCGCGCGTGATGGGGCACGAGCTGTCGGCCACGGTTGCAGAAGCGCCGGAAGGCAGCGGCGTGAAGGTGGGCGATCTCGTGTCGATCCTTCCTTATATCGCCTGCGGCACCTGCGACGCCTGCCGCAAGAACCGCCCGAACTGCTGCCGCCGGATCGGCGTTCTCGGCGTTCATCGCGACGGCGGCATGACGCAATATTTGAGCCTGCCGGAGCGCTTCCTCGTGAAGGCGGAGGGGCTCGACGCGGATCAGGCGGCCTGCGTCGAGTTCCTGGCGATCGGCGCCCATGCCGTGGCGCGGGCCAAGCTCGAAAGGGGCGAGAAGGTGCTGATCGCCGGGGCCGGGCCGATCGGCCTTGCCGTCGCGATTTTCGCCAAGCTCGAAGGCGCCGACGTGACGCTGATCGACGGGCGCGAGGACCGCCTGGAATGGGCGCGGCGGCACATCGGCATTTCGTCCACTGTGGCGCTCGGCAACGGGGACGTGGAAGAGCTGTCGCGCATCACGGGCGGCGACTTCTTCGACGCCGTGTTCGATGCGACGGGCAGCCCGAAGGCGATGGAGCGCGGCTTTTCCTTCGTCGCCCATGCCGGGCGCTATGTTCTCGTCTCGATCGTGGCGAGCGATATCGCCTTTTCCGATCCCGAATTCCACAAGCGCGAGATGACGCTTCTATCGAGCCGCAACGCGACCACGGAGGATTTCGCCCACGTGATCGCTGCGATGCGCGGCGGCCATGTGCCGGCAGCCCTCGTCACGCATCGCCTGTCGCTCGAAGAGGTGCCGGAAAAATTCGCCGAACTCGCCGATCCCGCCAAGGGCGTCGTCAAGGCGCTGGTGGAAGTCGCGTGAGCGGCGAATAAACTTGCCGTTCCGGCTTTCCATTTCGCCGGAGTGCGCGATACGAAGGCCTGGACAGGAACTGCGGCGCTGCCGCAGTTTCGCAAAAAGACGGCCGGGCGGTGAAACGCTTCGGCATCCTTGTCGCCGGCTGGGAGGCCGGCTCGTTGATCCTCGGGAGGAAACACCATGAAGTTCAAGCTCGCCATCGGCCTGTCGGCCGCGGTTCTCACAATGGCGTCGGCCGGTGTCGCGTCGGCCGAAACGGCCGATAAGACGATCGCGCTTTCCAACAACTATGCCGGTAATTCCTGGCGTCAGGCGATGCTGACGAGCTGGAAGAAGATCACCGACAAGGCCGTCGCCGATGGCATCGTGAAGAGCGCCGACGCCTTCACCACGGCCGAGAACCAGGCGACCGAGCAGGCCGCGCAGATCCAGAACATGATCCTGCAGGGCTATAGCGCGATCGTCATCAACTCCGCGTCGCCGACCGCCCTCAACGGCGCGGTGAAGGAAGCCTGCGACGCCGGCATCGTGGTGGTGTCCTTCGACGGTATCGTGACCGAGCCCTGCGCGTGGCGCGTGGCGGTGGATTTCAAGAAAATGGGCTCCGGCCAGCTCGATTATCTCGCCAAGCGCTATCCCGACGGCGGCAACCTTCTGGAAATCCGTGGCCTTCCCGGCACTTCGGTCGATACCGAGATCCACGAGGGCATCGCGTCGGGCGTTTCCGCCAATTCGAAGTTCAAGATCGTTTCGGCCGTTCAGGGCGACTGGACGCAGACCGTCGCGCAGAAGTCGGTGGCCGGCGTGCTGCCGAGCTTGGCCGACGTCGTTGGCGTCGTGACGCAGGGCGGCGACGGTTTCGGCGCGGCGGAAGCCTTCAAGGCGGCCGGTCGCCCGACGCCCACCATCATCCTCGGCAATCGCGAGGACGAGCTTCGCTGGTGGAAGAGCCAGAAGGACGCGTCCGGCTACGAGACCATGTCGGTCTCCATCGCGCCGGGCGTTTCCACGCTCGCCTTCTGGGTGGCGCAGCAGATTCTGGACGGACAGACCGTGCCCAAGGACCTCGTCGTGCCCTTCCTCGCGATCGATCAGGGAACCCTAGAGAAGTCGCTGGAAACCACGGAAGCCGGCGGCGTCGCCAATGTCGAATATTCGCTGGACGACGCCAAGAAGGTGATCGCGGAAGCCGGGAAGTAAGGAATATCGGCGAAGGGGTTTGTCCCCTTCGCTTCACATCCCGCTGAGCCCTGGCCCTCATGCTGAGCTTGTCGAAGCATCATGCTAAGCTTGTCGAAGCATCATGCCCGGCCCGCTCATGAACCCGGCGCCGCCGTATCCGTAGGCCTCATGCTGAGCTTGTCGAAGCACGAGGGCGCTTGGCGTCCCCGCTTCCTTCCACCCTCGTCCTTCGACACGCTCAGGATGAGGGTGGAAGGAGCCTTCAGCGTGGAGGCGGAGAGTGCCGGTCGCGAGGCGGGTGACTACCCCCTTCAAGCAAACGCCTCTTTTCCTCCCCTCGGAGCAGCCATGCCGGCAGTCGATAGGCCCGAAGATTCCCCCGCCAACCGCCCCTTCATCGCCTTGTCCGGCATCACCCGGAGCTTCGGGGCGGTGAAGGCGCTGCGGGGCGTCGATCTCGATATCCGTGCGGGCGAATGCCTGGGCCTTGCCGGCCATAACGGTGCGGGCAAGTCGACGCTGATGCAGGTTCTGGCCGGCAATGTCGCGGCCGACGAAGGGCGCCTGGAGATCGGAGCTGAGGACCTGACGGGCCGTTACGGCGTGGCGCGGGCGCAAGGGGCCGGTGTCGCCTGCGTGTTCCAGGAACTCTCGCTCTGCCCGAACCTCACGGTTCTGGAAAACACCCGCATCCGCCACGCGCGGTTGCGCGGCTGGAACTGGCGGGCGCGCGCCGCGCGGCTGATCGGGGAGAAGCTCGACGAGATCTTTCCCGGCCACGGCATCGGTGCCGGCGACCTCGTCTCCGATCTGGCGCTTGGGTCACGCCAGATGGTGGAGATCGCGAGCGTCTTCGCTTCTACCGGCGAGCCGCTTCGCCTCGTGATCCTCGACGAGCCGACATCCTCGCTGGATGCGAGCCGCGCTGCCCAGCTTCTGGCCTATGTGCGCCGCTTCGTGGGAACGGGCGGTTCGATCGTCCTCATCTCGCATATTCTGGGCGAAATCCTCTCGACTTGCGACCGCATCGCCGTGATGAGCGACGGGCGCGTGGTGGACCTGCGCGAGGCCGCCGCCTTCGACCGTTCCTCGCTCGTGGAAGCGATGGGCCATGTCGTTGCGCACGAGGAAGAAAAGGCGATTCAAACCGCACCCAAGGCCCGTTCCGCCGCGCCCGTGGTGGCGAGCGCCACGACGCCGAAGGGCGGCTCGATGCGCGTCGAAGCGCGGGCCGGCGAGATCGTCGGGCTCGCGGGCCTCGCCGGCCACGGCCAAACGGGGCTTCTCGTTCTTCTCCAGAACGCCGCTTATCGCCATTCGCGCTTTGCCGCCGTCAAAGGCCGCGTCGCCTTCGTGGCGGGCGACCGCCAAACGGACGGCGTTTTTCCGCTCTGGTCCATCGGCGAGAACATCTCGGTGCGCTCGCTCGGCCGCTTGTCGCGCTTCGGCCTTCTCGACGCCCCGGCGATCCGGACGATGGAAGAGGAATGGCGATCACGCATCGCCATCCGCACGCCCGACATGGCCAACAACATCCTGACGCTGTCGGGCGGCAACCAGCAGAAGGCGCTTTTCGCCCGCGCGCTCGCTTCCGACGCCGCCATCATCCTGATGGACGACCCGATGCGCGGCGTCGACATCGGCACCAAGCAGGAAGTCTACGCGCTTGTCCGGGCGGAAGCCGCCAAGGGCCGCACCTTTCTCTGGTACACCACCGAATTCGACGAGCTGAAAAGCTGCGACCACACTTACGTTTTCCGGGCGGGCCGCATCGTCGCCGAGGTGCCGCGCCATGAACTGTCCGAGCGGCGCATCCTCCAGTCGTCCTTCGAGGAGGAAGCCGCCTGATGGCCAATCCGCTCGCCAATCCCCGGCTCCTGCGGGCCCTTCTGCCGCCGGTCTCGTTTATCCTCATTCTCGCGGCGATCTTCGTGATCCAGCCGCGCGCCATGAGCTATCTCGGCCTCAACCTGATGCTGAATTTGGCGCTGCCGATCGCGCTGGCGACGATCGCGCAACTCTGCGTCATCACCGTCAACGATCTCGACCTGTCGGTCGGCGCTTTCGTCAGCCTCGTCGCCTGCATCGGCGCGACATGGCTGCCGGCGTCCCCCGTCCTCGGCACGCTCGCGCTTCTCGCCTGCATCGCGATCTATGCCGGCGTCGGCGCGCTGATCCATTGGCGCGATCTTCCCTCCATCGTGGTGACTCTGGGCTTGAGCTTCGTGTGGCTCGGGGCGGCGGTTCTGATCCTGCCTTCGCCGGGCGGCTCGGCGCCCGCCTGGCTGTCGGCGCTGGTGAAGCTGAAAACGCCGCTGATCCCCTTTGCGATCCTGGCGAGCGCCGCTCTTGCTATCCTCGCCCATCTTTTCCTGATGCGCTCCTCGGTCGGCACGGTCTTGCGCGGGGCGGGCGGCAACAGCCAAGCGCTGAAGCGCGCCGGCTGGTCGCTCCTTCGCGCCAAGATGGCGATGTACGCGCTGTGCGGCTTCTTCGGCGTCCTCAGCGGCCTTTGCCTCGTCGGCCTCACCACCTCGGCCGACGCCAATATCGC
The DNA here is from genome assembly GCF_009176975.1 of Aureimonas psammosilenae. GTDB lineage: Bacteria > Pseudomonadota > Alphaproteobacteria > Rhizobiales > Rhizobiaceae > Plantimonas > Plantimonas psammosilenae. The sequence continues at coordinate 145,470 of NZ_WEZG01000004.1, read as the reverse complement.
GCTGCGCTACACGCTTCTGTCTATCGCGGGCGTGATCCTTGGGGGCGGCGAGTTCACCGGCGGGCGCGTGTCGCCGGTGGGAGCGGTGATCGGCGCGCTGACCCTGACGCTCGCCGGCTCGCTCCTGTCGTTCCTGCGCATTTCGCCGGATTGGCAGATCGGCGCGCAAGGCGCGATCCTGATCGTGGTTCTGGCGCTGCGGGCTCTCGTCAACCAGACCGAGCGGAGAATGGCATGAGCGCGGGACCTCAGGCCTCCAAGCGCCGCGTGGGCGCCATGCCCTTCGCCTTCTCGTTTGTCGGCGCCGCGCTGATCTTCGCCGCCACGCTCGTTTTCACCGGCGGCGTCGGGGGCGGGCAGATCCTTTCCACGGCGCTGACCTTCGCGACGATGTATGTGATCGTCGGCCTCGGCCAGATGTTCGTGATCACGACCGGCCCCGGCAACGTGGATCTGTCGATCCCGGCCACCATCGCGCTTTCCGGCGCCGTCGCGATGGTGACGATGGCCGGCAGCGACGGGCGCGTCCTCCTCGGCCTCGCCGCCGCGCTCGGCACGGGCGTCCTGGTCGGTGCCTGCAATTACGGGCTGATCCGGCTTCTTTCCATTCCGCCGATCATCGCGACGCTGTCCATGAGCTTTCTCGTGCAGTCGGCGGCCATCGCCTATGGCCGGGGCCTGCGCGTGCGCCCGCCGGAAGGCTTCGCCGCCTTCACCACCGGCCGCGTCCTCGGCCTGCCTTTTCTTGCGATCGCGACCCTCCTTCTGTCCATCCTGATGGCGGTTCTTCTCCATCGCACCGTCTACGGGCGCTCGGTCTCGGCGATCGGGCAGAACGCGCGGGCGGCAGGGCTCGCCGGCATCCGCGTCGACCGGGTGCGGTTCGCCACCTATGTCCTGTCGGCGGCGCTCGCCGGCCTTTGCGGCGCGGTGCTTGCCGGCTTCTCCGGCGGCTCCTCCCTCAACATGGGCGAGGAATATCTCCTCGCCTCCATCGCCGTGGTGGTGGTCGGCGGCTCGTCCGTCGCCGGCGGGCAATCCAACGTCGCCGGCCTTTGGGGCGCGTCGCTCTTCCTCTACCTCCTCGTCACCATGCTCAACACCTTCGGCGTCGGCGCGGGGCTGCGGCTCCTTTTGACGGGACTCATCATCATCGCCATCATCACCGTCGCCGGAAACCCGCGCGCCAGCCGTTCGTGAGACCCGCAACCATGCTCTACGAAGTTCTCGATCCCCGCTTTTCCGAAGTCGCCCTCATCAACATCTCGCTGGAGCGCATCCATACCGGCTGCCGCTGGGCGGAAGGCCCGGTCTGGTTCGGCGAGGGCAACTATCTCCTGTGGAGCGACATTCCGAACGACCGGATGCTGCGCTGGATTCCCGATGTCGGCACCCACGTCTTCCGCGCACCCGCCAACTACACGAACGGCCATACGCGCGACGGGCAAGGCCGGCTCGTGTCCTGCGAGCACGGGACGCGGCGCGTGACACGGACCGAGCCCGACGGCACCATCACCGTTCTGGCCGACAGTTTCGAGGGAAAGCGCCTCAACTCGCCGAACGACGTCGTGGTGCGGCGCGACGGGTCGGTCTGGTTCACCGATCCGAACTACGGCATCCGCGACGACTACGAAGGGCACAAGGGGGCGCAGGAGCAGCCCTGCCAGGGCGTTTACCGGATCGACCCGGCAAGCGGCGCGGTGACGCGCGTCGCGGACGATTTCGGCCAGCCGAACGGCCTCGCCTTTTCGCCGGACCATTCGGTGCTCTACATCGCCGACTCCGTTGGCAGCCACGATCCGACGGGCCGCCGCCATATCCGCGCCTTCCGGGTGGAGGGCGACAAGCTGTCGGGCGGCGAGGTCTTCGCGGACATCAAGAATGCCGGCGTGCCCGACGGCATCCGCCTCGACACGGATGGACGCCTGTGGTCGAGCGCGGCGGACGGCATCCACGTCTTCCATCCCGACGGCACGCTCCTCGGCAAGATCCTGGTGCCGGAGGTCGTCGCCAATCTCTGCTTCGGCGGCCCCAAGAAGAACCGCCTCTTCATCGCCGCGACGACCTCGATCTATGCCCTCTACACCCGCGTCCGGGGCTGCTGATTTCCCTTACGCAATCTTCTGCGCGCGCTCGGCATTCGGCTCGAGCAGGGCTACGGCCTCTTCCAGCGACAGGGGGGCGGGGGTCGGGCAGGTCGAGCGGATGGAAACCGTCCGCTCTTCCTCGGCCGCCTGCAGGATCGAGAGCATCACGTCCAGCGTATGGAAGGCGAGCGCCCCGTCGGCCCGGTGCGGGCGGCCGGTCTCGATGCCGGACGCCATGTCGGCGAGCCCGAGGCCCCGGTAGTTGGCGTATTTCGGCGCGGCGAAGGGGTAGTTCAGCACCGAATAAAGGCTGTTCCCGGTATCGACCTTTTCCCAATCCTCGCGGGTCGTCGCGATCTCCACGGGACCGTCCATGAAGTTCGGGTCCGGCACGCGCAGGGACGCATTCTCGCCATGCAGCTCGATCGGGCGGTGGCCGTGGTTCCAGACGTCCCAGGAAGCCAGAAGCGTCACCTGCGCGCCCGACGCGAAGGTGAGGATCGCGTGGATCGTGGTCGGCACTTCCGGCACGATGCGCTGGCCGACATTCGGCCCTTCCGCCGTGACCACCCGTTCCGCCAGCCCGATGCGCCCGCCGGCCGTGACTTTGGAAACGGGGCCGAGCAGGGTGACGAGCGTCGAGATGTAGTACGGCCCCATGTCGAGCACCGGCCCGCCGCCGGCGCGGAAATAATAAGCCGGCGCCGGATGCCAGTTCTCCATGCCGCGCGACATGATGCTGGCGACGCCCGACATGACGTGCCCGAGCGTTCCGTCCTCCACGAGGCGGCGGCAGGTCTGGATGCCGGGGCCGAGGATCGTGTCGGGCGCCGAGCCGACGCGAAGGCCGTGTCGCGCGGCGAGATCCATGATCGCCTGCCCGTCGGCGAGCGAAGTGGCGAGCGGCTTCTCGCCATAAACGTGCTTGCCGGCTTCCAGCGCCTTCAACGCGACCTCGGCATGGGCTTCCGGGTTGGTGAGGTTGAGGACGATGTCCACCTCCTCGCTCCGGTAAAGCTCATCGAGCGTCAGCGCCCGGATGCCGTATTCATCCGCCCGCGCCTTCGCCGACTCCGGGCGCATGTCGGCGCAGGCCGTGAAGGTGATGTCGCGAAACAGCGACGCGTTGTGGAGGTAGATGCCGGAAATGACGCCGCAGCCGACGAGACCGATCCGTTGCACCATGGTTCAGGTCCTTTCCGCGAAAGCGCGCATGGCGGCCAGGCTGGTGGTCGCGAAGCGCCGGAAGTCGCTCGGATTGTCGTGCTCGGCGATCATCAGTTTGGCGCCCGCTTCGCGCCCGGCCTGCCAAAGACGGTCCCAGCCGAGCGTGCCTTTGCCGACATCGGCCCAGCCGTCCTCGTCCTTGTTCTGGCCTGCCGGCGCGATGTCCTTGACATGGAGCGCGGCGATGCGACCGCGATAGCGCTGGAGCCATTTCACCGGGTCCTCATCGCCGCGCACCACCCAGGCGAGATCGGCTTCCCATTCCACCGCCGCCGGGTCGTCGCCGAGGATGTGCTCCAGGGGAGTGGTGCCGTCGGCGAGCGGGCGCATCTCGAAATCGTGGTTGTGCCAAGCGCAGCGTAGACCCTCGCCCTTCAGTTTCTCGGCGATCTTATGAACGCGCGCCCCGATCCCCGCCCAGCCGCCGACATCGCTTGGGCGCTCGTCCGGCATGAGATAGGGCAGAACGAGGATGCGGTGCCCGAGCGTGCCTGCGATCTCCAGCGAGCGGTCGTATTCGTTTTCCAGAAGATCGAAGCTGTAATGGCCACTCGTGGTGCTGAGGTTTGCCGCATCGAGCGCCGACTTCAGGCCGGAAAGGTCATTGTACAAGCCGCTGAAAGTCTCGACATCGCTATAGCCCGCTTCGGACAGAATGCGGAGCTGATCGGCGAGCGGCGGGAAGTTGCGGCCCGAATAGAGCTGCATCGACAAGGTCTCGGTCATGGGGCTTTTCCGATTTCTGCGTCAGATGTCAAAGGCGCTCGCCGGACTGGGCGTCGAAGACGGACGCGCGGTTCGGGTCGAACGAGAAGGGGATAATCTGGCCGGGCGCGAAGGAGCGCTCCGAATCCACCCGGATCGAGAGGGGCGTGCCGCCGAGCTCGGTCCAGAGCAGGGTGTCGGCCCCCATCGGCTCCACCACCTTGATCTCGCCGGTCGCGGAAAAGGCGTGGCGCGTTTCCTCGCCGACCGCGATATGTTCGGGTCGGATGCCGAGATGGGCGGCTTTGGGCACGCCCGAGCCGGGCTGCGCGTCGCCGGGCAGGGGAATGGACACGTCCCTCGTCTGGAAGAAGCCGCCGGCGATGTCGCCTTCCAGGAAGTTCATGGCGGGCGAGCCGATGAAGCCGGCGACGAAGCGGTTCACCGGCCGGTGATAAATCTCGGCCGGGGAGGCGAGCTGCTGGATGATGCCGCCCTTCATCACCGCGATCCGGTCGGCCAGCGTCAGCGCCTCGATCTGGTCGTGGGTGACGTAGATCATGGTATTGCCGAGGTCCTGGTGGAGGCGCTTGATCTCGACGCGAAGCTCGGCGCGCAGTTTCGCGTCGAGGTTCGACAAGGGCTCGTCGAACAGGAACACGTCGACCTCGCGCACCAGCGCCCGGCCGATGGCGACGCGCTGGCGCTGGCCGCCCGAAAGTTCCGACGGGCGGCGGCCGAGCAACGGTTCGAGCTGCAGCATCGCCGCGACCTTGGCGATGCGCCGCTCGATCTCGTCGCGTGGCGTCGCACCCATCCTGAGGCCGAAGGACAGGTTGTCCTTCACGCTCATGCGCGGATAAAGCGCGTAGGACTGGAACACCATGCCGATGCCCCGGTCCTTCGGCTCGGCCCAGGTGACGTTCTTGCCCGAAATCCAGATCTCGCCGTCGGTGATGTCGAGAAGGCCGGCAATGGCGTTGAGAAGGGTGGACTTCCCGCAACCCGAGGGCCCGAGCAGCACCAGGAACTCGCCGCGCTGGATCTCGAGATCCAGTTTGTCCAGCGCTTTCACCGCGCCGTAATGGATGTCGAGCTCGCGGACCGAAACGCTCGTCGCCTCGATGGTCGTGGACATCATCATCCCTTGACGCTCCCGGCTGCGATGCCGCGCACGAACCAGCGGCCGGAAAGGAAGTAAACGAGGAGGGGAACGGTGGCGGTGAGAATCGTCGCCGCCATGTTGACGTTGTAGAGCTTCTCGCCCTGGCCCGAATTGACGATGTTGTTGAGCTGCACCGTCATCGGCAGGTTGTCGCGGCCGGCGAAGACGAGGCCGAGAATGAAGTCGTTCCAGATGCCGGTGACCTGAAGGATCGTCGCGACGATCAGGATCGGCGTCGACATCGGCAGAAGGACATGGGCGAATATCTGCCAGAAGCCCGCCCCGTCCACCCGCGCCGCCTTGAACAGCTCCACCGGCAGGCCGGAATAATAGTTGCGGAAAAGAAGCGTCATGATCGGCAGGCCGAAGATGACGTGGACGAAGACGATGCCCGGCAGCGAGCCGTAGATGCCGAGAACCGAGAAGATGCGGACCAGCGGATAAACGAAGACCTGATACGGGATGAAGGCGCCCAGCAGCAGCACCGCGAAAAGAAGGTTCGCCCCCCGCACCCGCCAAAGCGACAGGGCATAGCCGGTGACCGAGCCGAGCGCGATCGACAGGACGACGCTCGGGATCAGGATCTTCACCGAATTGAAGAAGCCGACCTGGATGCCGTTGCAGTCGAGGCCCGTGCAGGCGGTGGACCAGGCGGCGATCCAGGCATCGAGGTTCACCGAACCCGGCCAGGCGAAGATGTTGGCGAGGCGCACCTCGTCCATGGTCTTCAGGGAGGTGACGACCATGATGTAGAGGGGCAGAAGAAAGAAGGCCGCCGATAAGCCGAGGAAGACATAAAGGCCGACCCGGCCGGCGGTGAGGTGCTTGGGCTTGGGCCCGCGATGGCTGAGCGCAGCGCCGACCGTTGCGGGAAAGGCGGTTTGCGTGGCCGTCGAACTCATGCCGCTCCTCCCTTGGCCTTGCGGAAATATTCCGAATAGATCCAGGGCGTCAGGACGCAGAGGACGGACACGAGCATGACGGTGGAGGCGGCCGTCGCCAGCCCGATATTCTGGCGCGAGAAGAGGTAGTCCATCACGAACTTCGCCGGCACGATGGTCGCCGTGCCCGGCCCCCCGTTGGTGAGCGCCACCACGAGGTCGTAGACCTTCACCACCGCGATGGAGAGAAGCACGACCGAGGTGACGATCATGGGTTTGAGAAGCGGCAGGACGATCGAGACATAAACGCGCCAGGCCGGAATGCCGTCGACCTTGGCGGCCTTCCAGAGTTCCTCGTCGACGCCCCGGAGCCCGGCGAGCATCAGCGCCATCACGAGTCCGGAGGACTGCCAGACGCCGGCGATCACCACGGCGTAGATCGCCATGTCCTGGCGCACCACCCAGTCGAACTGGAAGCTCGTCCAGCCGAGATCGTGCACGGCCTTCTGGATGCCGAGCGTCGGGTTCATCATCCATTGCCAGACGAGGCCGGTGACGATGAAGCTCATGGCGTGGGGATAAAGGAAGATCGTGCGAAGCCCATCCTCGCCGCGCACCCGCTGGTCGATGGCCACCGCCAGGAGAAAGCCGAGAACGAGACAGATGCCGACGAAGAGGACGCCGAACAGCGCGAGGTTCTGCACCGACAGGAGCCAGCGCGGATCGCCGAGCAGGCGCTCGTACTGCTGCGTGCCGACGAAGTTGTTCACCGGCAGGAGGCGGGAACTCGTGAACGAAATCCAGATCGTCCAGAGCATCGTTCCGACATAGGCGAAAAGAACGATGAGGATCGCGGGCGACAGGGCGAGAACCGGGGCGACGTTGCGCCGGAGTCGGGCCGCGGCCGGAGATGCTGCCATGGGATCATCCTTTCGGAAGACGGGCAGGGAACGGCGACAGGATGGGCGGCCGGGATGCCGAAGGAGGCTCCCCGGCCGGTCGGCAATCGCGTCAGCCGCCGGCGGAGGCGATGATATCGCCGAAGGCCTGGACGAAGTCGTCCGGTGTGGCGGAGGCGTTGTTGAAATACTCGGTCACGACGTCCTGGACGCCGCCCACCGTATCGGCCGAATTGAAGTAGTTGACCGAGGGGATCTGCTTCTCGGGGTCCTTCACGAGGGCGCTGCCCTTCTGGGCGCAGGCATCCATGGAGGAGATGTCGACATCGGTCCGCACCGGGATCGAGCCCTTCTTCTTGTTGAACTCGATCTGGGTGGTGGGATCGAGCATGGTCTTGGCGAGAAGAAGCTGGGCAGGCGAAGCGGCGTCGCCGAGCTTGGGGAAGACGAAGACGTCGCCGCCCATCACGAAGCCGCCGTTCCCGGGCACGAAGGCGCAGCCGGCATCCTGTCCGGGCGTCATGCCGGCGGCGATGAAGTCGCCTTTGGCCCAGTCGCCCATGATCTGGACGCCCGCCTTGCCGGTGATCACCATGGCGGTGGCGTCGTTCCAGTTGCGGCCCGGCGCGCCGGCATCGACATAGTCGCGCATCTTGTGGAAGGTCTCGGCGACTTTCCGGAAGGCGTCGGATTTCACGGCTTCCGCGTCATGGTCGCGGTAGACCTTGAGGAAGAGGTCCTTGCCGCCGGCGCCGAGCAGCACGGCGTCGAAGACGAGCGCTTCCTGCCAGGGCTGGCCGCCCCAGGCGATGGGCGTGACGCCCGCCGCCTTCAACTTGTCCATGGCGGCGAAGAAGTCCTCGAAGCTTGTCGGCGCTTCGGCGACGCCGGCCTTCTGGAAAACGGCCGTGTTAAAGAACATCCAGTTCTGGCCGTGGATGTTGACCGGCACGGCGAAGAGCTTGCCGTCGCGGGAGGCGGCGTCGAGCACGGCTTTCGGGATGACCTTGTCGAGACCGTTTTCGGTCTGGACCGCGCTCATGTCGGCCAGAAGCCCCTGGCCCACGAGATCGTCGAACTGCCGGCCGGTATTGAACTGCGAGGAGGCGGGAGGATTACCGCCGACAATGCGGTTGATCGCGGCGGCTCTGGCGGCCTCGCCGCCGGCCACCGCGTTGTCGACCCATTGGCCGCCCGCCGCGTCGAAGCGCTCGGCGAAGATCTTGACGCCCGCGGCCTCGCCGCCCGACGTCCACCAATGCATGACCTCGGCGCGCAAGGGTTCCTGCGCCATCGCCGCGCTGGAGAAAAGACCGATCGCGACCCCGCCCAGAAGAGCGTGCCTCCAATGCCCGAACATGCCGATCTCCTCCCAGAGACGTCTCGATTATCGTGCTGTAATCGATTACATTGAGGAGGCTATGTCGCTTTCAACGCGATGGCAAGCTTAAAAATACTCGCTCTGCATGCGGACCTTTCTGAAGTGCCCCCTCATCGAAATACCGAACGCGCGCCTCGCATCGCCGATGTCGCCACCAAGGCCGGCGTTTCCACCGCGAGCGTCAGCCGCGCGCTGGCCGATCCGGCGAGCGTCAGGCCCGAACTCCTGGAAAGGGTTCGGCAAGCGGTGCGCGTTCTCGGCTACACTCCGAACGCGGCGGCGCGCTCTTTGCGCGAAGGGCGCACCCGCACCATTCTCGTGGTGACGCGCAAGCGCTGGAGCGCGCCCTTCTTTTCGGAAGTTCTGCACGGCATCGAAAGCGCGCTCGCGGTAGCCGGATATTCCATGATCCTCGCCAATTTCGACACCGGCACCCCGCGCGAGGCGGCGGTGGTGGACATGATGTTCTCCGGCCATATCGACGGGGCGATCGTGTTGTCGGGCATGGTGGCGTCGAGCGGGGGCCGTTCCATGCTGGATGCCGGCCTGCCGGTGGTGTCGATCGGGGCGAGCGTCGAGGCGATCCCCTCGATCGTGGTGGACGAGGAGGCGGCGATGCTGCGCCTTTGCTGGCACCTCGTTTCGCTCGGGCATCGCGAGATCGCCTATGTCACGGGGCCGGCGGTGAACGCCAACGAGGGTGTCCGCCGGCGAACGGTGGAAAGCTTCTTTCGCGAGCGTTCCGATTGCGGCCTGGACGTGATCGCCGGCGACTTCACGCTGGAAGCGGGGCGAGCGGCGGCTGCTGCGTTCATGGCGCTCGACCCCCGGCCGACGGCGGTTCTGTGCTGCAGCGACGAGATCGCCATCGGCTTCATGGGCGCGGCGCAGGATGCCGGCCTCGACGTGCCGGGCGATGTTTCGGTGACGGGCTTCGACGGCATCGAGTTCGCCGACCATTGCCGGCCGAAGCTGACGACGATCCGCCAGCCGCGCCGGGAACTGGGGCATACCGGCGCCGCGCGCCTTCTCGCCATGCTGCGGGGGGAGGCGGCGGACTCGATCACGCTTCCCGACGACCTGCGCGTGGCCGCGTCCACCGGGCCGCGCCCGCCCTTGCCGTCAAGCTGAGCTTCGAGGGCGCGGGGGTGCCGGCGCTTCAGCCGTTCGACGCGTAACCGAAGGAAAACTGGCCGCTCGGTTCCCGTCGCTCGGCGAGCGCTGCGGCCAGATGCGGGTCGAGGCCGAGATCCTGGCGGATCAGGCCGTGCGACCAGCGCGAGCGCGAGCCCGGCCGGTCCCAGGGCGGGCTGTCCACGATCGGATACCAGCAGACGCCCTTGAGATCGGCGCCCTTCGCCCCGGCGACCGCGGCCTCGCTCAAAACGTGGCGCAGCCAGTCGCCCTTGTTCCAGCCCGGATACCGGCGCATCTGCTCGCGGTGGCCGTCGTGCCAGCTCGTTTCGGCCACGAGGATCGGCAGGCGGTAGCGCCGCGCCGTCTTTACCAGAACCTTCGACAGGACGGTTCGCGCCGTGTGCGGGTAGTAGTTCACGCCCACCATATCCACGAGGCCGGTCGCGACAAGCGCGTCGGTGGCGGCGAACTGGCGCTCGCCGATGCCGTTCAAGGGATCGCAGGTGAGAACGCGGATGTCGGGATGGTGGTCCTTGGCGACGCGGATCATCGTCACGGCGAGCCGCACCGCGTCTTCCCACCCCATCCCCGCCAGCATCGGATAGATCGAGGGCTCGTTCACCGGGCAGATCCACAAGGGCCGGTCCTGCCGCGCGGCCTGAGCGACGCTGCGCGCATGGCCGACCGGATCGTCCGGCGGGTCGAAATGGCTGAGGTCCCAGATCACGTCGGCGCCGAGCGCTTCGGCGGTTTGCAGACGCCTGGCCGTATCGTGCCGCCAGGGCAGCCCGTCGCGCGCTTTGGTGAGCCCGTGCTCGGCCGCGAGGCGGTAATGCGCCGCCATGCGGTCGCCCGGCACGTGCCGGGTCGTCAGAAGCAGATCGTGCCCGTTCCAGCCGAGCCGCCCGCATTCGAAGCCTGCGAGAATGGGAAGCATGGAGCCTTATCGCCGATGGCCGCGATCCGGAACAAGAGGGGAACCGAGGGTTCGGCACGCCGGCTAAATAATTGACGAGGCGATCGTGCCCTTCGTATCCGGCAGTCCGCGTTGACAAATGTCAAAACGTGGTCGAACATTGTCGAACTCGAACGGGGAGGGCCGGTCGGGTTCGGGATGCGGCGGAGTGAGGATTTCCGCTTCGTCCTTGTGGGAGAAAAATCGCCGATGTCCGTTCCGCTTCTCCGCGTGGAGGGTTTGCGCAAGTCGTTCGGCGGCGTCGCGGCTTTGCGCGACGGCCGTTTCGAGCTGGCGCCCGGCTCCGTCCACGCGCTTTGCGGCGGCAACGGCGCGGGCAAGTCGACCTTTCTGTCCATCCTCATGGGTATCCACAAGCGCGACGGCGGCACGATCTGGCGCGGCGGGAAGGAGGTCGAGTTCTCATCGCCCGCCGAAGCCCTCGCATCCGGCATCGCCATTATCGAGCAGGAACTCAGCCCCGTTCCCTTCATGACGGTGGCCGAGAACATCTATCTCGGCCGCGAGCCCTCCGGGCGCTTCGGCGGCATCGATTTTCGCGCCATGAACAAGTCGGCGCAGAAGCTTCTCGACGATCTCGGCTTCGCCATCCGCGCGAACCAGACCATGCAAACCTTGAGCGTCGCTCAGATGCAGCTCGTGGAGATCGCGAAAGCCCTCAGCCACGACGCCGAGGTGATCTTCATGGACGAGCCGACCTCGGCCATCGGCGAGCGCGAAGCGCAGCAGCTCTTCGCCGCCATCGGCAAGCTGAAGTCCCAAGGGCGCGGCATCGTCTACGTGTCGCACCGCTTGTCGGAAATCTTCCAGATCGCCGACAGCTACACCGTGTTCCGCGACGGTGCCTATGTGGAAAGCGGCAAGCTTGCCGACACCGACCGCCCAAGCCTGATCCGCATGATCGTCGGGCGCGACCTGGCTGAGGAATACATCAAGACCAACGCGCCGACCGACAGGATCGGCCTCGAGGTCGAGGGACTGGCGAGCCCCGGCCGCATCACCGACATCTCCTTTTCGGTCCGCAAGGGCGAGATCTTCGGCATCTATGGCCTGATGGGCTCGGGGCGCACCGAGATCTTCGAATGCCTGTTCGGCCTCGATCCGAAGGCGCAAGGCCAGATCCGCATCGAGGGCGCGCCCGTATCCGTCACGTCGCCGAGCGCGGCGATGGCGCAAGGCGTCGCGCTGGTGACGGAGGACCGCAAGCAGACCGGCCTCAACCTGTCCGACTCGGTGCGCTCCAACATCGCGCTGGCGAGCCTGCCCGAAATGAGCCCGAGCCTCGTGATGCGTCGCCGGCAGGAGGCAGAGGCCAGCCGCGCGATCATCGAGCGCTTCGGCATCAAGGCGGCGCGCGACACGATGCCGGTTTCCGGCTTGTCGGGCGGCAACCAGCAGAAGGTCGTCCTCGGCAAGTGGTTTCTCCGGAACCCGCGCCTGCTTCTTCTCGACGAGCCGACGCGCGGCGTCGATGTCGGCGCCAAGCGCGAGATCTACCGCATCATCTGCGAATTCGCCGAAAGCGGCGGCACGGTGGTGATGATCTCCTCCGAGATCGACGAGGTGCTGGGCATGTCGGACCGCATCATGGTGATGCGCTCAGGGCATTCCGCCGGCATCCTCAACCGGGGCGAGGCCACGGCCCAGAGCCTCGTCCACCTTTCGACCTGACCATTGCCAAGCCGCCTGAAACACGGGACCGCATCGGGAGAACTCGACCCTTGTCCGACATCGAAATAAAGCCGGCGACCGGTTGGTTCGGCTCCGACAGGCGCCGGCTCCTTGTCCAGGAATACGGCATCTTCATCGCCTTTCTGGTGCTGGTGGCGGTGCTCTCGTTCTCCAACGAGTTCTTTCTGACCGCCGGCAATATCTCCAACGTCCTGCTCCAGACCTCCATCAACGGGGTTCTGGCGATCGGCATGACCTTCGTGATCCTGACGCGCGGCATCGACCTGTCGGTCGGCTCGGTGGTGGCGCTGGCGGGCATGGTGTCGGCGAGCCTTGCCACCACCTCGCCGGCGGGCGTCGCAGGCGGTCCTTATCCGGTGGCCCTGGCGCTCGCCGCCGGCATCCTCGTCGGCATGGCGACGGGCGCGGTGGTCGGCGTGATCGTGTCGCGCTTCGCGGTTCCCGCCTTCGTCGCGACGCTCGGCATGCTGTCGGCCGCGCGCGGCGCGGTCCTCATCTACGGCAACGGCCGCCCGGTGCCCGGCCTCGTGCCCGATTTCCGCTGGATCGGCACCGGCAACCTCTTCGGCGTGCCGCTGCCCGTGGTGATCCTCGCCGTCGTGTTCCTTCTGTCGTGGTGGGTGCTCGCGCGCACGCGCTTCGGCCGCTACATCTATGCCGTCGGCGGCAACCCGCATGCGGCGAAGACTTCCGGTATCGACGTCACGCGCATCCGCTTCCTCGTCTACGTCATCTCCGGCGCCTTGTCGGGCGTCGCCGGCATGATCTTGTCGGCCCGCACCGGCTCGGCCCTGCCTCAAGCCGGCGTCGCCTACGAGCTCGACGCCATCGCGGCGGTGGTCATCGGCGGCACTTCGCTGTCGGGCGGCGTCGGGCGCGTCACCGGCACCCTGATCGGCGCCCTCATCATCGGCGTGATGAACAACGGCCTCGATCTCCTCGGCATCCAGTCCTACTACCAGCAGATCCTGAAGGGCGCCCTGATCGTGGGCGCGGTGATGCTGGACCAGAAGCGCAACCAGTCGGCCTGAGCCGACGGGCCATTCGTCATCCATCGGCGCGCCAAGGCGGCGCTCCAAGCATCCCAGGGAGGGAACACACCCATGAAGAAGCTCATGCTGGCCTTGGCCGTGGCCTCGGCGCTCGTCGCCCCGACGATGGCCGTCGCGCAGGACAAGAAGCTGAAGATCGGCGCCACCGTCTACGGCCTCAACGCCGAGTTCATGCAGATCTGGACCGCCGCGCTCCAGAAGCATCCGGCCGTGACGGGCGGCGAAGTCGAGGTGACGATCTTCGATGGTCGCTACGACGCGCTGGTCCAGCAGGAACAGTTCAACACGATGATCACGCAGAAATACGACGCGATCATCTTCGTGCCGATGGATGTCGAGGCGGGCGCCGCCGCCGTCCAGTCCGCCCACGACGCCGGCATTCCGGTGGTCGGCTCGAACGCGCGCGTCAATTCCGACCTCCTCACCGCCTATGTCGGCTCCAACGACGTGGAAGCGGGCGAGCTGGAAGGCAAGGCCGTTCTCGACAAGATCGGCTGCAAGGGCAACATCGTCATCATCGAGGGCCCGATCGGCCAGTCCGGCCAGATCCAGCGCCTGGAAGGCAACGAGAAGGCCCTGAAGGCCTGCCCCGACGTGAAGGTTCTCGAACAGCAGACCGCCAACTGGTCGCGCGCCGAAGCGCAGACCCTGATGGAGAACTGGCTGACCTCGCATCCGAACCAGATCAACGGCATCTTCGGGCAGAACGACGAGATGGCGCTCGGCGCGATCGAGGCGATCAAGGCCGCCGGCGGCGACGTGAAGAGCTACGGCATCGCCGGCATCGACGGCGTGACGGACGCGATCAACGCGGTGAAGGCCGGCGAGATGGCCTCCATCCTTCAGGACGCGAACGCGCAGGCGCAAGGCGCGTTGGATGTCGCCATCAAGGCGGTGAAGGCCGATTACGAGCCGAAATCCGACATCTGGAAGCAGTACCCGACCATGGGCTGGCAGGACGGCAAGGCCAAGGACTACCTCGTGCCGTGGACGCCGATCACCCTCGAGAACGCCGACAAGCTGCTCGAGTCGCGCAAGTAACTCGACACCGCAAGGGCGGCGCTTGTCGCGCGCCGCCCCGTCCGACCCGTCCACCTGAAGAGACCTTGCCATGAGTGACACCGCCCCCACCGTCGATCTGAACTTCTCGCTGAAGGATAAGGTCGCGCTCGTCACCGGCGGCTCGTCCGGCATCGGCGCGGCCATCGCCTCGGCCTATGCGCAAAAGGGCGCGCGCGTCGCGGTTCTCGATATCCAGATCGACGGCGCCGAGGCGAAGGCGAAGGAACTCGGCAATGGCGCGCGGGCCTTCCGCTGCGACGTGTCGGACCCGGCATCCGTGACGGAAGCGGTGAAGAACGTGATGGAAGCCTTCGGGCGGATCGACATCGCGGTGAACAGCGCCGGCATCGTGGCCCTTGCCCCCGCCGAGGACCTGTCGCTGGAGGCGTGGGATCGCACGGTCGCCATCAACCTGAAGGGCACATTTCTCGTCAGCCAAGCGGTCGGGCGCGCGATGATCGCGAGCGGCCGCGGCGGCAAGATCGTCAACCTCGCGTCGCAGGCCGGCACGGTCGCGATCCACGAGCACGCCGCTTATTGCGCATCGAAGTTCGGCGTCATCGGCCTGTCGAAGACGCTCGCCGCCGAATGGGGCCGGCACGGCATCACGGTGAACACGATCTCGCCCACCATCGTCCTCACCGAACTCGGCAAGGCGGCATGGGCCGGCGAAAAGGGCGAGGCGGCGAAAGCCCGCATTCCGACTGGGCGCTTCGCCTACCCGGAAGAGATCGCCGCCGCCGCCGTGTTTCTCGCTTCGAACGCGGCGGACATGATCAACGGCGCCGACCTTCTGGTCGATGGCGGCTACACCATTCTCTGAGGGACATTTTTTTCATGATGCAGCGTTTCATCAACGACCCCGACGAGGTGGTGGACGACACCGTGAAGGGCTTCGTGAAGGCCCATCGCGATCTCGTTCGCCTGTCGGAGCGCAATCGGCGCGTGATCGTGGCGAAGGACGCGCCGGTCCAGGGCAAGGTCGGCCTCATCACCGGCGGCGGCTCGGGCCACGAGCCCGCCTTCATCGGCTATACGGGCCGCAATCTCCTCGATGCCGTCGCGGTGGGCGAACTCTTCTCCTCGCCGACCGCCAAAAGCTTCCACGACGCCTTTCGCGAGGCGAATGGCGGCGCGGGCGTCGTTTGCCTCTACGGCAACTATGCCGGCGACAACATGAACGTGAAGATGGCCACCAAGCTCGCCGCCAAGGACGGCATCGAGATCGCGACGGTGGTGGCCAATGACGATGTCTGCTCGGCCCCCGCGTCTGAGCGCGAGAAGCGCCGAGGGGTCGCGGGCGAAATCTTCATGTGGAAGATCGGCGGCGCGAAGGCGGCAGCGGGTGCGAGCCTCGAGGAAGTGCGCGCCACCGCCCAGAAGGCGATCGATAATTGCCGCTCGATCGGCATTGGCCTCGGTCCCTGCACGCTGCCCGCCGTCGGCCATCCGAACTTCCAGATCGAGCCCGGCACGATGGAGGTCGGCATCGGCCATCACGGCGAGCCCGGCATCCGCGTCGAGCCCTTGAAGCCGGCGGCGGAGGTCGCGCGCGACATGGCCAAGATCGTTCTCGACGACCACGATTTGCCGCAAGGCACGCAAGTCGCGGTTCTCGTGTCGGGGCTCGGCGCGACGCCTTTAAACGAACTCTACATCCTCCATGACACGATCGAGGAAGAGATCGCCAAGCGCGGCCTTGTCGTCACCCACACCTATGTCGGCAACTACTTCACCTCGCTGGAAATGGTCGGCGCGACGCTCACCGTTCTGGCGCTGGACGAGGAGCTGAAAAGCCTTCTCGACGCCCCGGCCCATTCCCCCGCCCTTCGCTGACATCGAGAGCCTGAAGTCCATGCAGCATTTTTCCAATCCGGGATCGGCGGGCATCGTTCTCGCCATGGCGAGCCGCATCGTGGAGAACAAGGCGTATCTTTCCGAGATCGACGGCAAGATCGGCGACGGCGACCACGGCGTGAACATGGCCAAGGGCTTCGGCATGGCCGCGACGCGCATCGGCGATGGCGATAACGACAGCCTGTCTTCGGCCATGGCGACGCTCGGCGAAGTGCTGATGGGCGAGATCGGCGGCTCCATGGGGCCGCTCTACGGCGTAATGTTCACCGAGTTCGCCGAGGCCATCGACAGCCACGCCGCGATCGACCCCGTTCTTTTCGGCACCATGCTGCGCAAGGGGTTGGAAGGGGTAGAGGCGATCGGCTCGGCGAAGGTCGGCGACAAGACCCTTCTCGATACCTTCGTTCCGGCCGTGGACGCCTATGACGCGGCCTTGAGCGAGGGCAAGTCTTTCACCGAGGCGCTTCATGCCTTGTCGGCTGCGGCCGAGAAGGGCCGCGACTCCACCGTCGACCTCGTGGCGAAGATCGGCCGGGCGAGCCGGCTCGGCGAGCGCTCGCGCGGGCATCTCGACGCCGGGGCGACCTCCTGCGCCATGATCCTCGCCAGCCTCGCCGAAGGGGCGGAAACGAGACTGAAGGGGTGAGGGCGGCTCGCTTGCGCCGCTCGCCTGCCGCGTGTGAAGGATAGGCTGGAACGGTCGGGCTGAGAGAACGGGGATCGCATTGGCGTCGTCGGCGGGAAAGACGAGAATGGCGCGCGGCGGCGCCCCTGACGAGGCGTCGGAGCCGGCTATCCCCCTTCAGTTCGGCGACGATGCGCGCCTTTGGGCGGCCTGGCTCTACTACGAGGACGGGCTGACGCAGGGCGAGATCGCCGATGCCATGGGCATCTCGCGCGCCACGGTGAACGCAACGCTCGCCGACGCGCGCGAGCGCGGCCTCGTCAACATCACCATCGA
Source organism: Aureimonas psammosilenae (assembly GCF_009176975.1). Classification (GTDB taxonomy): domain Bacteria; phylum Pseudomonadota; class Alphaproteobacteria; order Rhizobiales; family Rhizobiaceae; genus Plantimonas; species Plantimonas psammosilenae. The sequence continues at coordinate 128,388 of NZ_WEZG01000004.1, read as the reverse complement.
GCCGCAGCGCCTCGCGGCCCTGTCGCTGGCGCAGGAGATGAAACGGCACTTCGATCTGGCCGATTGCCTCGTGGTGCCGAGCGGCGTGCCGGCCGGCCAGTTCATCGACCGGCTGGGTCATGCGGGCGCGCTGGCGCTGGGGCAGGTGCTTCGCTCCGGCGACACGCTCGCGGTCGGCTGGGGCCGCACCGTCATGGCTCTTGCGCGACAGGTGCGGAAGGTCTCGCTTCAGGACCTGCGCGTCGTCCAGTCCACCGGGGGGTTCGGCAGCGACACGTCCTTTTCGCCGGAGCGCTGCGCGTCGACGCTCGCCGAAGCGCTCGGCGCGCTGTGCGTCGCCCTGCCGGCGCCCGGCGTCGTGTCCTCGCCGGCGATCCGCGATCTTCTCCTGGCCGAGCCCGTGCTCCGGGCGCAGTTCGCGATCCTGGAGGCGGCCAACCGCGCCGTTTTCGGCATCGCTTCGCTTCGGCCCAATTCCACCATCCATTCCGCTGGCTTCTTCGACGCCGTGCCCTTGGCCGATTATCTGTCGCTCAACGCCGTCGGCGTCATCGCCGGTCGGTTCCTGGACCCCTATGGGCGCGCCGTCGACGGCCCGCTCGACGGGCGGACGGTCGGGCTGACCCTCGCCAACCTGTCGCGCATCGAGAAGCGGATCGCGGTGGCCGGCGGCTTCGAAAAGGTGCCGGCGATCCTCGCCGCCTTGCGCGGGCGCCATTGCGATGTGCTCGTCACGGACGCGGCCACCGCGCGGGGCATCCTCGACGTGGAAGGCGTCGCCCCGCCGCAAGGCCCGCGTCGCGGCCCGCTTCGCGCCGTGGAAACGGCGGCGCCCGCGCCGGAGCTTCAGCGGCGCTTCGTCAAGAAGTTCCTGAACGATCCCGACGACGCGGTGGACGAGATGCTGGACGGCGCGATGCGCGCCCACGGCCGCCACATCGAGCGCGTCGAGGGCACCAGGCGCGCCTTCATGGCGCGGCGTGCCGAGGGCGGCCCGGAAAAAACCCGCGTCGCGCTTGTCACCGGCGGCGGGTCGGGCCACGAGCCCTGCTTTCTCGGCTTCGTGGGCGAAGGGCTGGTGGATGGGGTGGCGGTGGGCAACGTCTTTTCCTCGCCGCCGCCCGATCCGATCCTTCGCGCCGCCAAAGCGGTGTCGAACGGGGCGGGGGTCCTCTTCATCTACGGCAACTATGCCGGCGACACGATGAATTTCGAGATGGCGGCCGAGCTTGCTGCCGAGGAAGGCATCGAGGTGCGCAGCGTCGTCACCACCGACGATGTCGCGTCCTCGCCGCTGGAAGACCGCGACGGCCGCCGGGGCGTTGCCGGCAACGTCTTCGTGTTCAAGGTGGCGGGCGCGGCCTGCACCCTCGGCTGGTCGCTGGAGACTTGCGAGCGCGTCGCCCGGAAAGTGAATGCCCGCACGCTCACGATGGGCGTCGCGCTGGAGCCCTGCTCGCTGCCGCAAAGCCGGCGCTACAACTTCGCGATCGGCGAAGGCGACATGGAGGTCGGGGTCGGCATCCATGGCGAGCCGGGCGTCGCCCGCGAGCCGCTCGGCTCGGCCGACGACGTCGCCGACCTCGTGATGGACCGCATCCTTGGCGAGCTGCCGATGGAGAAGGGCGGACGCGTCGCGCTTCTTCTCAATTCCTTCGGCGCGACGCCCTTGATGGAGCTCTACATACTGTATCGCCGGGTGGAGCAGCGCCTTCATGCGCGCGGCTTCACCGTGGCGCGCAACTGGATCGGCCATTACTGCACCTCCCTCGACATGGTGGGCGCGTCGGTTTCGGTGCTTCATCTCGACGACGAGCTTCTCCTCCTCCTCGATCACCCCTGCGACGCGCCGTTCATGCGGGTGACGGCTTCGTGAGATGCGTGCGTCATTCCTTGTCCGCCGTCGGCTGCCGGGGTTAAGGATGGCCGCGGCGAAAGGAGACGGCACAGTGAATCGAGAGGCTGCGGGTTCGACCATCCTCGCCATGTTCGCCGCCGTGACCGAAGCGATCGAGGCGCACAAGGGCTGGCTGTCGGATCTCGACGGGGCGATCGGCGACGGCGACCACGGCACGACCATGGCGCTCGGCTTTCGCGCAGTGGAGCGCGCTTTATCGGACAAGGGGCATCTTCCCCCATCCGATCTTTTCCGGGAAGGGGCGCAGGCCTTTCTGAATGCCGTCGGCGCTTCCACCGGGCCGCTCTACGCCACGGGCCTGCGACGCGCCGCGCAGCGTCTCGACGCCGTTTCCGGCTTCGGCGCGCCCGAACAGGTTCTGATGCTGGAAGGGATCGCGGCCGGCGTCGCCGAGCGCGGCAAGGCGCAGCGCGGCGACAAGACCATGCTGGATGTCTGGCTGCCGGTGGCGGAAACAGCGCGCGCCGCGTTGGAGCGCGGCGAGCAGATCTGGCCCGTAAGCGTCGCCAAGGCGGAGGAGCGCGCGGCGGCCACGAGTTCCATGCTGGCCCTGCGAGGCCGCGCCGCGCGGCTCGGCGAACGCTCGCTCGGCCACCGCGATCCGGGCGCGGCTTCCGCCGTTCTGATCCTTCGGGCCATGGCCGAAACGCTGGCACACCGACTGGAAGTCTAGAAGCTCAGTTCGGCAAGGCCGCCCGGTTGCCCTCGCTGGGCCGGTCGCGCACGGAGCGCTCGAGGCTCGCCAGTACGCTGTGGATGGCCGCCTGATCCGGCCGCTCGAAGCGTTTCACCGCCCTGACGGCGGCAGAAACTGCCCAAAGCAGGCGGTGCGAGGCGGCCTTTTCTTCGCCCGAACTCTCGTCGTCCCGCTCCAGCGAGGAGCCGATGGTGAGCGCCAGCGACCACCATTCCTCCGCCTGGGACAAGGTCGCGTCCGGTGCGATCCGCTTTTCCAGCCTTTCGATGAAGCCCGTCACGCTCGCCATGGATTCCCATCCGTCGATGATGCGTCCGCTCCGGAACGAGTCCTTTCCGGAAAACGCGATGACGCCTTTGCGGCGCAATATGGAGAAACTCTCTTCTGTCAGCAATAACAATGATTTAGATCTATTATCGTTCCAATCTGGCTTTTAACGGCATCGGGAGGGCGCGATCCGGCAGAACCGGTCACGTCTTGCCGACGAACGCACCCGAAACAATTTGGACTTGGTCTTCGATCCGATCGGATTTTCATGCGCGCCTTCGAAATCCTCACCCGCGCCGCCTTCGGCCTTGCCAGCGTCGTCCTGATGCTGCTCGCCTGCGGTCTCATCGTTTATGCGGTGGGCGGGGTTTGGGGCAGTTTCGGCACGCCGGACCGCGATGTCGGCACGGCGCTTCTGGAAGCGGTCGGTTATACGGTGATCGCCATCGCCGTCTTCGATGTCGGAAAATACCTTCTGGAGGAAGAGGCGATCCGGGGCCGCGAGATGCGCAATGCCGGCGAAGCGCGCCGCAGCCTCACCAAGTTCATCTCCACCATCGTGATCGCCGTTCTTCTGGAGGCGATCGTCACCGTGTTCGAGGCGGGCAAGGAGGATGCGACGCGGATGCTGTATCCGACGCTGCTTCTCCTTGTCGGTGTTCTCCTGTTCGTGGGGCTCGGCGTCTACCAGCGCTTGTCGGTCAGCGCGGAGGCCGAGGCAGAGGACCCGCCGGAGGAAGAGGAACTCGAACGCGAGGCCGACGGGAAGGTGGCAGGCGCAACCGATCCCGGACGCCGCGCATCGAAAGCAGAATTGCGCAGGTAACAACAATGGCCAAAGATTTGCCGCGCTCCGTACGGTTCCGACCTTTCTTCGAGGGTGCCGGCCCGTAAATCCTTAGTTGTCTTTCAATGCAACCGAACGGGTGGTGACATGCAGCACGGAACCCATCACGCGTTGCGCCATGGGCCGGCGGGCGATCCACCCCGGCCGGACGCAAGCCCGGAGCCGCTGGAACTCGTTCCTTCGCTCCTGATGCTGGCCAAGCAGACCCGCGCCATTCTCGGCATCAAGCTCGCCGCGCTCGATCTCGTGGCGGGCCAGGACCAGATGATCCTCGTGCTCAGTCCGAGCGAGACCATGGCGGCCTGCACGCTCGCCGAAGTGCTTTCCGTGCGTCCTTCCACGGTGTCCAAGATGATGGACCGCATGATGGAGAAGGATCTCATCACCCGCGTGTCCGACCCGACCGACGCCCGCAAGGTGCGCGTCGGCCTGACGCAGAAAGGCGTCGCCATGCAGGACCGTATCCACCTCGTCATGGCCGAGTTCGAGGAGGAACTGATGCGGGTTCTCGGCGAAGCCGGGGGGCGAACGATCGACGCCCTGGCCAGCCTCGACCGGATCTTGAACACCCGTCTCCGCCGCTTGCGGTAACACCGGCCATGCGCGACCTGCGAAGCGGCGAGGAGGACATCGACCAACAGTTCCTTTGCGAACTGGGAGCGGCCGCCAAAGGGCTGACGCTGGTTCAAGGTTGGGGTCGCGGCGCCAATCTCAGGCGGTTGTTCGAGGACGTCGTCCGCAGCCGAGCCGAAAGCGAGCCGGATTTGCGCAAGTCCAATCCGTTTCCGCGGTAACATTAGCGAGGAAACATGACGAAGCGGAAAAAGAAAAACTCAGCTTTTTCAAAGCATGTCATTGGTGGCATAACGTAAATACCGTACGGTTCGGGTGGCATCTCTGGCGTGCCTGCCTTGCATCGTCCATATGGCGGTCCAGCCGACACCCGATGCTGGAAGTATCTGCTTCGGGATCGTCCGGTTCTTCCAATCGACGGAGAGCCCGATGCGCCAAAATTCCACAACTCCCATCCGCAACCGCCTGTTGTGTGCCCTGCCGCCGGGCGATCTCGAGGCCGTCCGTTCCTGCCTGGAGGACGTCGATCTCGAGGTCAGGACCGTGGTCGTCCCGAACGGGCGCCAGATCGAATATCTCCACTTCATCGAAAGCGGCCTCGCTTCCGTGATCGTCGCCAGCAGCGACGACGAGGCGATCGAGATCGGCCATATCGGCCGGGAGGGCATGACGGGCTCGGCCGCCTGCCTGGGAGTGTCCGTGGCGACGACGCGCACCTTCATGCAGGTCGGCGGGCGTGGTTGGCGGTTGAGCCTGTCGGATTACCATATGCTCGCGGCGGACCGGCCGAGCCTGGTGCCGCTGCTTCTGCGCTACGTCTACACGCAGCAGATGCAGGTGTCCTATTCGGCCCTCGCCAATGCCCGCTACAACCTTCGCGAATGCCTGGCGCGCTGGCTCCTGATGGCGCAGGACCGCCTCGAATCCGACGAGCTGCCGCTCACCCACGAGTTCCTGTCCCTGATGATCGGGGTTCGGCGGGCCGGCGTCACGGGCGAGCTCACCATTCTGGAAAGCATGGGGCTCGTGCGCGCGACGCGCGGCGTCGTCCGCATCATCGACCGCGAACGCCTGCTCACTGTCGCCGGCGGCTGCTACGGGCAGCCGGAAGCGATCTACGACGCGATCATCGGCGCGGAAGCGTCGCATCGCTGAGCCGGAGGCTCGACCCTTCCCGATACGGATCGATCCTTCCCTTGTTCTGCCTCGACCACACCGAATATGCCTGCCGACGGGTGCTCGTCGTGGATGGCGATCCCCATGTCGCCGATAACATGGCCGAAGCGGTGCGCCGGGCGGGCGGTTTCGTCCTCGGCCCCGTCCCGGACGCCTTGAGCGCCATCGCCATGGCCGGCGAGGATCGGGCCGATTTCGCCATGCTCGACATCCAGGCACGGGATGCGTCGTCCTTCGCGACCGCCGACGCGTTGCGGGATGCCGGCATCCTGGTGCGGTTCGTCGCGGGCTACGACGACTGGTGCCTTTCGGGAGGGCTCGACGAGCCCTCGGTTCGCCAGATGCCTTCGGACGGCTCCAACGTCCTGCACCTGCGCTTCACCCGCGTGGGATAGGGCTTGCCTGCCTTTCCGGCTCCTTCAGGCGGAACCAGCCGACGTAAAGCGCGGGCAGGAACAAAAGCGTCAGCACCGTTCCCACGATGATGCCGCCCATCATGGCGAAGGCCATCGGCCCCCAGAAGATCTCGAAGGCGATCGGGATCAGCGCGAGGCTGGCGGCGGCGGCCGTCAGAAGGATCGGGCGCATCCGGTGCTCCGTCGCTTCCACCACCGCGCTCCAACCGTCCAGCCCTTCGCCGCGCAATTCCTCGATCTGCATCACGAGGATCACGGAATTGCGGATCAGGATGCCGATCAGGGCGAGGATGCCGAGGATCGCCACGAAGCCGAGCGGCGCCCCGCTGGGCACCAGGGCCGCCACCACGCCGATGAGCCCGAGCGGCGCCACCACCACCACCAGAAACAAGCGCTGGAAGCTTTGAAGCTGCAGCATCAGGATCGTCGCCATGGCAAGGAGCATCATCGGCACGACCTTGACGATCGGCCCCTGGCCCTTGGCGCTTTCCTCCACCGCGCCGCCGGTGACCACGGCGTAGCCCACCGGCAGGGCATCGATCAGCGGCTGGAGCTGTGGCTGCAGCTCGGCCACCACCGTCGCCGGCTGGACGTCCGTGATCACGGCGGCCTTCACCGTAATGGTCGGCAGGCGGTCGCGCCGCCAGACCACGGGCGGTTCCTGCTCGTAGCGGAAGTTGGCGATGGCCGCGAGCGGCACGGTGACGCCGTTGCCCGTGGCGATCTGGAGGTTCTGGAGCGTGTCGATGGAGGAGCGCTCGGCATCCTCGGCGCGTCCCAGAACGTCGATGAGGTAGATGGAATCGCGCACCTGCGTCGCCGCCGTTCCCCCGACGATGCTGTTGAGGGTGGAGGCGATGGTCTCGTTGGTGATGCCGAGCTGCGCCGCCTTGTCCTGAAGGACGTCGACCTTCACCACGCGCGCCGGCTCGTTCCAATCCTGCACCGTCAGGCCGAGATTGGGATTGGCTGAGACGATGGAGGCGACCTTCTGCGCCTCTTCCCGCACGCCCTCGATATCGGGGCCGCTGATGCGGTACTGCACGGCACGCCCGACCGGGGGGCCTATGTCGAGAAGATGGACCCAGCCGTCGGTGCCGGCGAAATCGCGGTGGATCACGTCTTCCAGCTTGGCGCGCACCCGCTCGCGCGCTTCCAGATCCTTGGTCACGATCACGAACTGACCGTAGTTCGGGGTGGAAGGCTGCACGTCGAAGGACAGAAGAAAGCGCACCGCGCCCTGGCCGACATAGGAGGACCAGCGCGCGATATCCTCGTCGCCGGCGAGCGCCGTCTTCTCGAAGCGCTCCATCTGTTGCCGCGTTTCGGTGATGGAGGCGTTCTGCGGCAGCGTCCAGTCCACCACCAGCTCGACGCGGTCGGAGGAGGGAAAGAACTGCTGCTGCACGAAGCGCATGCCGAAGATCGAGAAGGCGAAGAGGAGGACGGTGGCAGCGACCGTCAGCCATTTCCAGCGCACGCAGAATCTCAGAAGCGCGCCGAAGGCCCGTGAGAAGCCGCCCTTCTTCTCGCCGTGACCCTTCATGGTGTTCGGCAGAAGCGTGACGCCCAGAAGCGGCACGAACAGGACCGCCACCACCCAGGAGATCAGAAGCGCGGCCGCGATCACCACGAACAGCGTGAAGGTGAACTCGCCCGCGCCGCCATTGTTGAAGGCGACGGGAAAGAAGCTGACCACGGTGACGAGCGTTCCCGTCAGCATGGGAAAGGCGGTGTGGCTGTAGACATAGGTCGCGGCCTTCCCCAGCGGATCGCCCGCTTCCAGCCGCGCCACCATCATCTCCACCGCGATCATCGCGTCGTCCACGAGAAGGCCAAGCGCGATGATGAGCGCGCCGAGCGAGATGCGCTGGAGGCCGACCCCATAGACCTCCATCACCATGAAGGTGAGCGCGAGGACGAGCGGGATCGTCACCGCCACCACGAGCCCGGCGCGAACGCCGAGGCTGATGAAGGATACGGCGAGAACGATCACCACCGCCTCGATCAGCGCCTTCACGAAGCCGCCCACCGCTTCCTCCACGATCTGCGGTTGGTCCGACACGAGATGAACCCCGACGCCATAGGGAAGCTGCGCTTCGACGCCCGCCATCTTCGTCTTCAGCTCCTCGCCGAAGGTGGTGATGTTGGAGCCGGTCTTCATGCCGATGGCGAGGCCGATGGCCGGCTCGCCCTTGTAGCTGAAGAGCGATTGCGGCGGGTCGACATAGCCCCGGCTGATCTCGGCGACGTCCCCCAGCCGGAAGAAGCGGTCGTTGATGCGAAGGTTGATGGCGCGAAGGCTTTCCTCGGACTCGAACTGCCCGGACACGCGCACGCTGACGCGCTCGCCATCCGCCTCGATGACGCCGGACGGCGACACGGCGTTCTGCGCCTTCAGGCGGTCCACCACCATTTCCTGCGTCAGCCCGAGGGCCGCGACCTTGCGGGTGGAAAAGCGCAGATAGATCACCTCGTCCTGCGCGCCGATGAGGTTCACCTTGCCGGCGTCGGGCAGCATCAGAATCTGCGAGCGCACGTATTCGACATAGTCGCGGAGCTGGCGCTGCGAGATGCCGTCCGCCGTGAAGGCGTAGACATTGCCGTAGACGTCGCCGAAATCGTCGTTGAAGAACGGCCCCCGCACGCCTTCGGGCAGGTCCGGCTTGATGTCGTTCAAAAGCTCGCGGACGCGCGTCCAGGTCGGCTTCACCTGCGAAGCCGGGGTCGTGTCCTTCAGGAACAGGTACACCACCGCGCGGCCGGGCTGGTTGATGCTCTTGGTGTAGTCGATGTTGTTCAGCTCTTCGAGCTTCTTCTCGATCCGGTCGGAGACTTCGTTGACCGTTTCCTCCATCGTCGCGCCCGGCCATTCGGCCTGGATGATCATGGTCTTGATGGTGAAGTCGGGGTCCTCGGCGCGGCCGAGATTGAAATAGGAGAAAAGGCCGGCCACCGCGCCGACGAGCATGAAGTACCAGATCAGCGAGCGATGGCGCAGCGACCAGTCGGACAGGTTGAAGCCACCGGAACTCAACTGCCGCTCTCCTCGTCGAGCTTGACCTCTTGGCCCTCAGTGAGGGCATGGACGCCGGCGACGACCACCCGCTGGCCGGCGGTGAGGCCACCGGAAACGCGCGCCACCCCATCGCTTTGGCTTCCGGACGCGAGTTCCACCGGTACGGTCCGCACCGTGCGCGCGGCCGTGTCCACGAGCCAGACCCGCGCCGCGCCATCCTTCTGGAGGATCGCCGAGCGCGGCAGTTCCACCGGCTCGCCCTCGCGCGGCGGGGAAACCGGCGTCGCGGTAATGGTCGTGCCGAGCCGGAAGGCGGGCGAGGGATCGTCCAGCGTGATGCGCACGCGCCTCGTTCGCGTCGCCGCGTCGGCCTGGGGCGCGATCTCGCGCACGCGGCCGGTGGCCGTGATCGTCGGATCGGCCTGAAGAAGAACGCGGAACGTCGCGTTTCGCCCGAGCGCCCCGACCACGGTTTCGGGAAGGTCCACCACCGCCTCGCGGATATCGGTGCGCGCCACCGTCATCACCTTCTGGCCGGCGGCCACCGTCTGACCGACATCGGCGTCCTTGGCGGTCACCACGCCGTCGCCGTCCGACAAAAGCGTGGCGTAGCCGAGCTGCTCGCGCGCCTTGGCGAGTTCCGCTTCCGCCTGACGCACCGAGGCCTCGCCCGCTTCACGCGCCTGGATGTCCGCGTCGAGCTCGGCCTGGGAAGACACGTTCTGCGCGACCAGCCGGCGGGTGCGCTCGGCACCCGCTTCCGCATTGGCAGCCTGCGAGCGCGCCCGCTCCAGATCGCCTTCCCGCGAGCGCACGTCGAGCGCGAATGGCGTCGGATCGAGGGCGGCGAGCGGCTGGTCCTTCTTCACGAGGTCGCCGACATCCACGTCATAGGACTGGATGCGGCCGAGCACCTGGAAGCCGCGATCGGTCTGGAAACGCGGCTGCACCGTGCCGGCGAAGCGCGCGTCCACCCGCTCGACCGAGCGCACGACGGTGGACAGAACGGGCCGCACCGGCGGCGGGGGAGCCTCGTCATCCTTTTCGGTGCAGGCCGAAAGACCGGCCAGGGCGGCGATCACGAGGGCAGGCGACGACAACCGGTTCACGTGCGCGCTCCTTCCGGGGCCGGCGGTCCGGCCCTCGGCTCCACCACCTCGCCGGGGCGCAGCAACTGGCCGCCCGCCGTCACCACGATGTCGCCGTCCCGCAAGCCCTCGCCCAGAAGCACGATGCCCGTCCGGTATCCGGCGATCCCCACCGTGCGCGGGGCGACCTTGTTCGTCGCCGGATCGACCACCCAGACGGCGGGCTTGCCCGCATCCTTCGTCAGCGCGGCCGAGGGCAGGGCGACGGCCTTGCCGGAATCGAAGGTGCCGACGCCCGAAACCGGAGCGCCGAGCGTCATGGCGGCGGGAAGATCGGGGGGCAGGGCGATCTTGACCCGCACCGAGCCCGTACCCGGATCGATCACCGGGGACACCTCGCGCACCGTGCCGGATACGCGCGCGGAGGGGTCGGACAGGAGGCTGACCTCCACCCTGTCGTTCGAGGGCGGGCGCGCCAGAAGCGCTTCGTAGATGTCGAACACGGCGTCGCGCGCCCCGTCCTCGGCAAGCGTGAAGGCCGTTTGCGCCGCTTCCACCACTTGTCCCGCCTCGATGTTGCGGGCCGTGACGAGGCCGGCGGAATCGGCGCGAAGCTCGGTATTGGCAAGATTGTCGCGCGCCGTGCCGAGCCCGGCTTGCGCCGTGGCAAGCGTCGCCTTGGCGGAAGCCAGCCGCTCGTTGGCGTCGTCGAAGCTGGAGCGCGTCGCGTTGCCGCCTCCGAACAGGGCGGACTGGCGCTCGAAGGTCGCCTGTGCCTGGCGAAGGGAAGCGGCGGCCGACTGGACGCCGGCCTCGGCCGCTTTCACGTCCGCTTCCTGTTCGCGGGTTTCGAGCGTCGCGAGGACCTGACCCTTTTCGACGCGGTCCCCGACATCCACCGCGCGGCTCGCCACGCGCCCGCTCAAGCGAAAGCCGAGATTGCTCGTGGTTTCGGCTGCGATGGTTCCGGTGAGGGCGACCTGCGGCCGCTGGTCCGTGAGAAGCGCCTTTTGCGTCAGAACGGGCGTCGGTGCCCGCGTCTTCGGCGCTTGCTCCTCGCCGCAGGCCGCCAAAAGCAGGGCGACGAGGCCGAGCGCCAGATGTGAGAAGCGCAAGCGAGCGATGCGGCATGCCTTATCCATTCGCGGCTTCCATCATCATCTACGGAGGGTCTTCATAAACTGAACGGTTCAGTTCATAGAGGGATCATGGCCAATCCGCAACCGACCCGCCCTTCCGGCAACGACGAGGCTCGCGAAAAGCGCGCGCTCGCGCGCCGCAACGCCCGCGCGCAAGCGATCATGGCGGAAGCGCAGGCCTTGTTCGTGACGCACGGTTTCGACGCCGTCAGCATGGACATGGTCGCGGCGAGCGCCGGCATGTCGAAGGTGACGATCTACAAGTATTTCGCCGGCAAGGACGAGCTTCTGACGACGATCGTCCTTCAATGGCTGAAGCGCATCAACGAAAGCATCTGGACGCTCGGCGAGAGCGACCGAGACATGAGCGCGGTGCTGCGCCGGATCGCCGTGAACTTCTACGACGTGTTCCTGACGAACGAGGCCGTCGGATTCCGGCGAATGCTGTTCGGCATTCTTCCGCGCTTTCCCGAACTCGGGCAGTTGATCTACGCGAAGGGACCGGCGGCGGTGATGGCGAGGATCGCCGACTTCCTGCGCGTCGAAACCGAGAAGGGGAACGCCGCCATTCCCGATCCGGAATTTGCCGCGATCCAGTTCCACAGCCTCCTGCAAAGCGATCTGGAACTGCGCGGCCTTCTTCTGTCGCAGACGCCTTCCAAGGCCGATCTCGTACGGCGCGCGGATTGCGCCGTGGATATGTTCGTCACCTATTACGCTCGCCGAACCTGAAGGTCGGTCAGTAGACGTCGGCTTGATAGCGGCCGCTTTTCTTCAGGGCGGTCACGAAGTCGGCGGCGTCGGCGGCGCTTTTCTGCCCATGTCGGACGGTGAGGTCCACCACGGCCGCTTCCACGTCCTTGGCCATGCGCTTGGCGTCGCCGCAGACGTAGAAATGCGCGCCTTCCTCGAGCCAGCGCCAGAGTTCGGCGCCGTTCTCGCGGATGCGGTCCTGCACATAGACCTTTTCACCGTCGTCGCGCGACCAGGCGAGCGACAGGTTGGAGAGGTGCCCCACTCGTCGCATGGCTTCGAGTTCGTCGCGGTAGAAGAAGTCCTTCCCCTCATGCCGATGTCCGTAGAACAGCCAGTTGCGCCCCGGCGCCCGGATTGCCTGCCGCTCATGGAGAAAGGCGCGGAAGGGGGCGATGCCGGTGCCGGGGCCGACCATGACGATCGGCACGTTCGGATCGGCCGGCAGGGCGAAATTATGCGCCTTCTGGATATAAGCGCGCACCCGTTCGCCCGGCTTCGCGCGGGAGCCGATGAAGGTGGAAGCGACGCCCAGCCTTTTGCGCTTGCCCACGAGATAGCGCACCGCATCGACCGACAAGGACAAGCGGCCGGGCGTGGCGTTCGGCGAGGAGGAAATGGAATAGAGGCGCGGCTGCAGCGGCTCCAGCGCTTCCACGAAGGCTTCCGGGTGCGGGCGGGCTTGGGGGAACTTCTGCACCACGGCGAAGACGTCGAGAAGGGCGGCGTCGCCGTCCGGGTCCTCCCCGCGCGCCAGCGCCCGCATCTTGTCGCGCGCCGCGCCGCCCAGGAGATAAGAATAGAGTTCGAACAGGGCGTCGGGCGCGGCTCCCAGCGAAACCTCTTCCGTCAGCACCTCGCGCAGGGTCCGGCCCCGGATTTCGGTACGCGGCGCGAAGCCGAGCATGGCGATGATCTGGTCGACATAGCCGAGATCGTTGGTGGCGAAGATGCCGCAGGAATCGCCGACGCGGTAGGACAAGGGCGAGTCCGAAATGTCGAACTCGACATGAAAGGTTTCCTTATCGGAATCCTCCGCATTCAGCCTTTGGCGCGACAGGAAGGTGATGGCGGCGGGGTTGTCGCGGGATGTGCCGGCGGCGTCCATCGGTTTGGCCCCCGGCTCGGCGGGGGCGAGCTTGACCGGCGGGGCGTCCGCCTTCGCGCCGCCCGCATCGGGCAGGTCGGCGACAAGCTGCTTGACGAGCCTGAGCGTTTCCTTGCCGCCCGGAACGCAAAGGTTCAGCCGTTCTTCCGTCTTCAGGAAGATCGCGTTGGCGTAGTCGGCGCAATTGTAGCCGCATTGGCCGCAATCCTGCTGCGCCATGGCCGCCATCAGGCGCGGGGCGGGGGCGGCACCCTTGGCGAGTTCCATGCGCTCGGGCGCTGGCATCGAGGGGTCGTGCCAGGGCGCGGCGTCGTTGTCGGCGAGAACCGGGCCGTCGGCCTTGCCGGCCTCGCCGAGCCCGGCGATGTCGCTGACCGCGCCGGCGGGCGCGAGCGGCACCAGGGCGGCGGTGAAGAAGCCCGACAGCCATTCGCGCTGTTCGGGCGAGAAGGGCGCGGTTTCGGGAATCGCGATGCGGGGAATAACGGGGGTCTGGATCGTCATGCGGTTATCTCCGCCATGGTCTTCAACTGATCGGCCTCGACGCGCCGCGTGAAGGCGGCGAAGCTTTCGGTGCCGGTCGCGCGGTTCGCGAGATAGGCTTTGAGGAGCTTCTCCACCGTTCGCGGCAAGTCCTTGGCCTTGAGGTCGGGATAGATCACCTTGGCGATGCCGGCCTCCGCCCCGAAGCCGCCGCCGACATGAAGGTGGTAGCCTTCCACCTGATCGCCGTCCTCGTTCACCGTGACCTTGGCGCCGAGCAGCCCGATATCGCCGATATAATGCTGGGCGCAGCTATTGGGGCAGCCGGTGAGGTGGATGTTGACCGGCTGGTCGACATCGAAACCTTTGGCGTCGAGATGGTCGGCGATGGCGAGCGCATGGCCCTTCGTGTCGGCATTGGCGAACTTGCAGCCGCGATTGCCCGTGCAGGCGACGAGGCCGGCGCGCACCGCCGTTGTCGTCCAGTGAAGCCCGGCGGCGACGATCCGCGCTTTGGCTTCCTCCACCTTGTCGTCGGGCACGCCCGACAGGATCAGGTTCTGCCAGACGGTGAGCCGCACGTCGCCGTCGCCGAGCGCGCCGGCGATTGCCGCCACCGCGCGCATCTCCTCGCCCGTCATGCGGCCCGTCGGCAGAACGACACCGATCCAGTTGAGGCCCGGCTGCTTCTGCTTGTGGACGCCGATATGGGCCTGCCGGTCGTGAACGGGGCGGGGGGCGACGAAGGCTGTTTCGACGCGCGCGAACTTCTGCCCCAGCTTTTCCTCCACCGCTTCGATGAAGCGGGGAAAGCCCCAGTCGTCGAGGACGTATTTCAGCCGCGCCTTGTTGCGGTTGGTGCGGTCGCCGTGTTCGAGATAAACGCGGATGATCGCATCCGACACGGCCACCGCCTCGGCGGGCTTCAGGACGACGCCCGTGTCGCGCGCGAAATCCTTGTGGCCGCTGATCCCGCCGAGCATCAGGCGATACCAGATGCCGGGCTCAATGGGCGCGCCGGGCAGCACCTCCACCGCCTGGAAGCCGATATCGTTGGTGTCTTCCAGCGTCGGGATCACGCCGCCGCCGTCGAAGGACACGTTGAACTTCCTCGGCAGGTCGTACATGGTGCGCGAGTTCAGGATGTGGTGGTGCCAGTCGCGCGCGTGGGGCCGCGTGTCGAGAAGCTCGGCCGGGTCGATGCCGGCGCTCGCCGAGCCGGTGACGTTGCGGATGTTGTCGGCGCCCGAGCCCCGCGACACGACGCCGATATCGGTGAGCGCTTCCAGAAGGGCGGCGCCGTTTTCGGGCTTGATCTCGCGGATCTGGAGATTGGCGCGCGTCGTGACATGGGAATAGCCGCCGCCGAAGCGCTCGGCGATCCCGGCGATTTCGGCGAATTGCCAGTGCTTCAGGATGCCGTTCGGGATGCGCATCCGGCACATGTAGCTGTCCTGCGCGGGTGCGACGTGGAAAAGGCCGTGGTAGCGCCAGCGGAAATTGTCGGCGGGTTTGGGCTTGGCGCCCCCTTCCGCTTCCCGCTTCAACCGGCCGTAGGCTTCCAGCGGATGCTCCTCGCGCTTCCACTTTTCCTGATCGGCGAGCTTGGCGCCGCGCGCCAGTGCCGCGTTCTGCGATTTCAGCATGTCCGCGTCCGGCCCCGCCGGCTCGGCCTGGGTCGCGGGAGCGGGTAGCGTCTTCACCGCGGCCGCGCCCGACGCGAAACCTTCCAGCCAGCGCCGTTGTTCGGATGAGAAGGCCTCGCCCATGGTGTGAAGCTCCGTCATGCGATGGTTCCGATTGTCGCGGCAGCGAGCGGCCGCGAGGCGAGAAGCGCCGCGATCTCGGCTCGGCAGGAGCCGCAATTCGTGCCGGCCTTCGTCGCCTCGCCGATTGCCGCGACGGTTCCCGCCCCCTTGGCAGCGGCGCGCGCGATGTCGTTCACCCCGACCTGAAGGCAGGAACAGACGATGCGCCCCGGATCGGGGCGATCCGCGCGGCCGCGACCGGCCAGAAGCCGCATCCGGTCGAGGGCGGTCAGCCTCGGGCTCGCGAGCTGCGCGGCGGCGAAGGAGCGGGATACGGGAAGGGGTTTGGGCGCGACCCATAAGGCGGCAGACAAGCGCTCGCCATCGAAGGCGGCGAGGCGATGGGCGCCGGCGGCTTCGTCGCGATATTTCGCGAAGGGCTCCGCGATCTCGCAAGCCAGGAGCCTGCGCATCAGGGCATCCGCATTGCAAGGGCCGGCATCGGCGAGTTCCACCCGCCAGCCGCCGTCGGTGCGCGCGATGGCGGCATAGTCGGCGAGGTCTCCCGGGGGGCGCTCGCGGCAGACCGCGAAGCCGTGCCAGGCGGCCGGATAGGGTTCAACGGCGACGCGCGAGGCTTTCAGCGCGGGTTGGCCGGAAACGGGATCGACCCGCGCTTCGATCGCCGCGCCGATCCGCCCTTTCGAGGCGAACCGCGCGTTCCAGTGCATGGGTGCGAAGACGGAGCCGGGCGCGACGTCCCGCGTCACGCGGCAGCGCAGGAGCACTTCCCCGTGCGCGGAGGAAAGGCGCGCGATGTCGCCGCCGCGAAAGTCGAGCCGTGCCGCGTCTTCGGCGTGAATTTCCACATAGGGCTCCGGCACATGGGCCGACAACCGGGCAGACAGGCCGGTGCGCGTCATCGTGTGCCACTGGTCGCGCACGCGCCCGCTGTTGAGAACGAAGCCGGGTTTGGGCACCGCTGGCCCGGCCACGCGCGGGACGACGAAGAGCGCCCGTCCGTTCGGGCGAAAGAAGCCGCCATCGGCGAAGAAGCGCGTTTGCGTCGACCCGTCCGCACGCAGCGGCCATTGCACCGGAGCCAGCGTCTCGTAGCTTTCGGCATCGAGATCGGCGAGACCGGACAGGTCGAAGTCGCGCTGCCCGGCGTTCTCGGTCGCCGACAGGCGTGCATGTTCAGCGAAGATCTCGGCCGCGTTTCGATAAGCGAAGGCCGCGCCGAAACCCATGCGGCGCGCGAGTTGCGTCACGATCCACCAGTCCGGCCGCGCTTGTCCCGGCAGCGGCAGGAAGGGGCGCTGGCGCGAGATGCGGCGCTCGGAATTCGTCACCGTGCCGTTCTTCTCGCCCCAGGCGGCGGCGGGCAGCGCGACATGGGCGAGGTCCAGCGTGTCGGTTCGGGCCATCACGTCGGACACGACCACGAAGGGGCAGTTCTCGATCGCCGCCTTCACGCTGTCGGCCTCCGGCATGGACACCACCGGATTGGTGCCCATGATCCAGAGCGCCTTGATCCGCCCCTCGCCGACGGCGCGGAAAAGGTCGACGGCTTTCAGGCCGGGCTTCTCGGGGATCGCGGGGCTCTGCCAGAAGTCCTGCACGAGGGCGCGATGGTCCGGGTTCTCGATCGCCATATGGGCGGCGAGCATGTTGGCGAGGCCTCCGACCTCGCGCCCGCCCATGGCGTTGGGCTGGCCGGTGACGGAAAAAGGCCCCGTGCCCGGACGCCCGATCCGGCCGCAAGCCAGATGGCAGTTGATGATCGCGTTCACCTTGTCTGTGCCCTCGGCCGACTGGTTGACGCCCTGGCTGTAGACGGTGACGACCTTCTCCGAGCCCGCGAAAAGCGCGAAGAAGGCGCGGATGTCGGCCTCAGGGAGGCCCGAGCGTGCGAGGAGGCGCGGTATGTCCCACTGGCGCGCGGCTTCCAGAGCCTTGCCATACCCTTCGGTATGTTCGGCGACGAAGTCCTCATCCACGCAACCCGTATCGGCGAGATGCGCCAGGAGACCGGAAAACAGCGCGACATCGGCATCCGGCGCGAGGGCGAGATGGAGATCGCAGAGATCGGCGGTCGCGGTGCGGCGCGGATCCACCAGCACCACCTTCATCTCCGGCCGCGCGGCCTTGGCGGCGCAAAGGCGCTGATAAAGAACCGGATGGCACCAGGCGAGATTGGAGCCGACGAGCACCACGAGATCGGCTTCCTCCAGATCCTCGTAGGTGCCGGGCACCGTGTCGGAGCCGAAGGCGCGCACATGGCCCGCCACCGAGGAGGACATGCAAAGGCGCGAATTGGTGTCGATATTGGCCGAGCCGAGGAAGCCCTTCATCAGCTTGTTGGCGACGTAGTAGTCTTCCGTCAAAAGCTGGCCGGACACATAGAAGGCGACGGAGTCGGGCCCGTGCTCGGCGATCGCTCGCGAGAAGTTTTGCGCCACTAGGTCCAGCGCCTCGTCCCATTCCGCGTCGCGCCCGTGGATGCGCGGGGCCAAAAGCCGTTCGTCCAGAGCCAGCGTTTCGCCGAGCGCCGAGCCCTTGGAGCAAAGGCGTCCCCAATTGGCCGGATGGTGCGGATCGCCGGCGATCGCGACCGAGCCGTCGCCGCCTGGGGAAGCCAGAACGCCGCAGCCCACACCGCAATAAGGGCAGGTGGTGCGGACGGTGGCGCTGATGTTCGGCTCGGCGCGCATGGGAGTCAGGCCGCCATCGGTGTGGGGGCAAAGGCGCTGCCGAAGATCAGCGCCTCGCGCATGTCGGCGATGGGCGCGCCTTTCCCGACGAGATCGGAGAACCATCCGCCGTCGCCGGTCTCTCCGAAGAGAACCGCGCCGACGAGCCGGCCGTTCTCCACCACGAGGCGCTTGTAGACGCCGACCGCCGCATCCTCGAACGTGATCTCCTCGCGCCCTTCGCCCTCAGCGAAGTCGCCGACCGAATAAAGGTCCATTCCCGACACCTTCAGCTTGGTCGGGGTATCGAGATGGTGGAAAGGCTCGCCGGGCCTGTCCAGAAGGCTCTGCGCGGCGACCTCCGCCATCCGGTAGAGTGGGGCGACGAGCCCGTAGACGCGGCCGTCCACCTCGGCGCATTCGCCGAGCGCCAGGATGTCGGGATCGCTGGTGCGCATGTGGGCGTCGACTAGAATGCCGCGACCGACCGCGAGTCTGGCCTCCCTCGCGAGCGTCGCGGACGGCCGAATGCCGACCGCCATCACCACGAGCCCCGCCTCGATCACGCGCCCGTCGGCGAGTTCGACGCCGGTGGCATGGGTCTCTCCCCGCACGGCCTTCGTGTTCGCGCCGGTGAGAACCGTGATGCCCCGCGCTTCGAAGGCCGCCGCCAGAAGCCGGCCGGCGGCGGGATCGAGCTGGCGCTCCATGAGGGTCGGCATCAGGTGGACCACCGTCACGTCGAGCCCCTGCGCCTTCAGACCGGCCGCGGCTTCCAGCCCGAGCAGCCCGCCGCCGATCACCACGGCTTTCGTTCCCGACTGCGCCGCGAGGATCATCGCTTCGACATCGTCGAGATCGCGATAGGTGAGGACGCCCGCCATGGTGGAACCGGGGATCGGGGGAACGAAGGGCACCGAGCCGGTGGCGATGACGAGCTTGTCGTAGGGCGCGACCGTGCCCGCCGCCGAGGTGACGGTGCGGGCGTCGCGATCGATCGACACCACGCGCTCGCCCTTCAGGAGCGTGACGCCGTGGCGCTCGTACCAGCCGTCGCCATGGATCACGATGTCCTCGAAACGCTTCTCGCCGGACAGAACGGGCGACAGCATGATGCGGTCGTAGTTCACGCGCGGCTCGGCATTGAAGATGGTGACGTCAAAAGTGCCCGGCGCCTCGATGAACAAGCGCTCCAGCATGCGGCCCGGGGCCATGCCGTTGCCGACGACGACGAGTTTCTGAGGCATCATGCGGCTTCCACGAAGCGGTTGCGCTCGTAGAGGAATTTCAGGACCGCCTGCCGGCATTTGAGATAGGTCGCGTCGGTCGCGAGGCGGATGCGCTCGCGCGGGCGGGGCAGGGGCACGTCGAGGATTTCGCCGATGCGCGCCGAAGGACCGTTGGTCAGCATCACGATGCGGTCCGACAGGAGCACCGCCTCGTCCACGTCGTGCGTGATCATCATGACGGTGGTGCCGAGCTCGGTTTGAATGCGCATCACCTCGTCCTGGAGATGAGCTCTGGTCAGGGCATCGAGTGCGCCGAAGGGCTCGTCGAGAAGAAGGACCTTCGGCTCCATGGCGAGCGCGCGGGCGATGCCGACGCGCTGCTTCATGCCGCCGGAAATCTCGGACGGGCGCTTGTCCTTGGCGTGGCCCATATGGACGAGTTCAAGATTCTTCATCACCCATTCGCGGCGCTCGGCGCGGCTCTTCGTGCGCCCGAAGACCTTGTCGACGCCGAGCGCGACATTCTCGTAGACGGTGAGCCAGGGTAGGAGCGAATGGTTCTGGAACACCACGGCGCGGTCGGGGCCGGGCTCGCGCACTTCGCGGCCCTCGAGGATGACGCCGCCCGTGGAGGCGTCCGTCAGCCCCGCGACGATGTTGAGGAGGGTCGACTTTCCGCAGCCCGAATGCCCGATGATCGAGACATATTCGCCTTTGGCGACCGAAAGGCCGATGTTCTGCAGCACCTCGGTCGTGGCGCTGCCGCGCCGGAAGACCTTGGTCACGCCTTCGATCGACAGGAAGGGTTTCTGAATGGCGTTCATGGATTCCGCCTCCTTCACGCGGCCGCGGTGCCGCGGGTGACGAGGCGGCCGATCAGGGCGACGATCCGGTCGAGCACGAAGCCCACCACGCCGACATAAACGAGCGCCACGATGATGTCCGAGATGAGGGACGAGTTCCAGGCGTCCCAGATGAAGAAGCCGATGCCGACGCCGCCGATCAGCATCTCGGCCGCCACGATCGCGAGCCAGGACAGGCCGACGCCGATGCGAAGCCCGGTGAAGATGTAAGGGGCAGCCGCCGGGATCATGATCTTGGCGAAGAATTCGAGCGGCGACAGGCGGAGGACCTTGGCGACGTTGCGATAATCCTGCGGGATGTTGCGGATGCCCACCGCCGTGTTGATGATGATCGGCCAGATCGCGGTGATGAAGATCACGAAGATCGCGCTCGGCTGACCGTCCTGGAAGGCGGCGAGCGACAAGGGCAGCCAAGCGAGCGGGGGCACGGTGCGCAAAACCTGGAAGATCGGGTCGAGGCCGCGCATGGCGAGATCCGACTGCCCGACGAGGACGCCGAGCGAGATGCCGGCGACGACGCTCAAGGCATAGCCGAGCGCCACGCGCTGGAGGCTCGCCCAGATCTGCCAGCCGAGCCCGACATCGTTGCCGGAATTGGTGTAGAACGGATGGGCGATGAGTTCCCAACTGTCCGAAACGACCTGGCTCGGCGCGGGAAGCGCCGACGTGCCGCCGCTGCACAAAAGCTGCCAGAGCCCGAGAAGCAGGGCGAGGGTGACGAGCGGCGGCAGAACCGTTCCGCCGACTTGGGCCACCAGCCGCCGCAGGCGCTCGGCGGAGCCCATGCCGGGGCGGCGGAGCGCCACGACCTTGGGGCCCGCATTCGCGGTGCGCGTTTCGGGCGCGAGCGGCGTCTTCAAGGCGGTCTGGGACATGGAAAACGTCTCCGGCGAAGAAGCGGGCTGCGTCAGGCGATGCGGGTGATCGCGAGGCTTTGGAGGTAGGCGGCGGGGTTCTCGGGATCGAAGACCTTGCCGTCGAAGAAGGTCTCCACACCGCGCGAGGGCGAGGCCGGCAGGTCCGACACGCCCAGAGCCTTGGCCGCTTCCAGCCAGAGATCGCCGCGATTGACGCGTGCGACGGTCGCCTTCACGTCGGTCGCAGCTTCCAGCTTGCCCCAGCGCATGTCCTCGGTGAGGAACCAGGCGTCGTGGCTGGCGAAGGGGTAGGAGGCGTGGTCGCGCCAGAACTTCATGAAATGCGGCGAGTTCTCGGTCGCGCGGCCGTTGCCGTAGTCGAAGACGCCCTTCATGCGCGGGCCGATATCGGCGGCCTTGACGTTGAACCAGGCGCGCTTCGACAGAATGGCGGCCAGCTCGTCCTTGTTGGCCATGTCGTCGGCCCATTGCGCGGCTTCCTGGATCGCCATCAGAAGGGCGAGGGTCGCCTTCGGGTTCTTGTCCACCCAGTCGGCGCGCATGGCGAAGCTCTTTTCCGGGTGCTTGGCCCAAAGCTCACCGGTGGTGAGCGCGGTATAGCCGATGCCCTGTTCCACGAGCTGCGCGTTCCACGGTTCGCCGACGCAGAAGGCGTCCATGGTGCCGACCTTCATGTTGGCGACCATCTGGGGCGGGGGCACGACGATGGTCTCGACATCCTTGTCCGGGTCGATGCCGCCAGCCGCCAGCCAGTAGCGCACCCAGAGATCGTGCGTGCCGCCTGGAAAGGTCATCGCGATCTTGGCCGGGGTGCCGGCGGCTTTCTTGGCGGCGAAGGCTTCCCGGAGCGCCGAGGCGTCGAGCCCGACCTTCTGATCGGCATAGGCCTTGGCGACCGAGATGCCTTGTCCGTCGAGATTGAGCCGCGCCAGGATCTGCATCGGCACCGGCTGGTTGTTCTGCGTGATCTTCCCCGCGCTCATCAGGTAGGGCATGGGCGTCAGGATATGCGCGCCGTCGATCCCTGAGCCCGCCGAGCCGAGCACGAGATTGTCGCGCGTCGTGCCCCAGGAGGACTGCTTCACCACCTCGACATCGGGCATTCCGTGCTTGGCGAAGAAGCCCTTTTCCTTGGCGACGATGAGGGGCGCGGCGTCGGTCAGCGCGATGAAGCCGAGCACCGCCCTGGTGGTCTCGGGGCCGGAGCCTTCAGCGAATGCGCCGCGCGGGAAGGCTGCGCCGAGGCCGGAAAACAGCGCGGCCGTCATGGCGGTCGCGTGAAGGAAGCGACGGCGGCTGAGATCGGTCTTGGGCAGGTCGGACATGAACGGTCCTTCGGTCGGGATCGGTGAATGGAAGAGCGGCGGAAAAGGTCGGACGCGAGCGATCGGGCTCGATCGGTCCCGATGGAGGGACGCGAGAGCGGTCACGCGACGTCGATGTCTTGAGAAGCTTCACTCGAAGCTCGTTGCGCCTCGTCCTCGTTGACGGGCACAATGGCGATTAAGCCCCAGTTTGGAGCGATTTGAAAGTCCAAATGTTGCGCAGAGGGCAGGCCTAATAACTAGGCAATAAGCGTCTTAAAGCGCTGTCCTATATGTGTTTTATCGTGTGCGGACCCGCTGCCCATTTCGCGATCGGGCGACCAAATGCTGTGCAGCGCAACATGATCGCAGGGAACAGGCATGGATGCGCCTATTCCAAACCCTCATCCGGCCGACCCTGTCCCATCGGGTGGCGGATCGCGAAGGCTTCGAGGTCTGTCGCGATCCGCCTTGGATCGAAGCTCGTTTCTTCCCCTGCGATCCCTGCATCCGCCCGGCCAAGCGCGCGGTCGAAGAGATCGGGCCGGAAGGCGAGACCGGCGCGGTGCGCGCTTGTTTCATCGAGCGGCACCTGGCCCCAGCGCGCCATCTGGCCGAAGACCCAGCGCGCTTCGGCGCTTGCCGGGCGGTTCACGCCCTCGCCATGGAAGCGCAGATAGTTCGGGATGTCGCGCACCGTGCCGTCCGGGTCGACGGCGAGCCGGCCCGACAGCACCGCCAGGATCGTTTCGGCCGAGCCTCCGACATGGGCCGGCTTGGCCAGGATGGCGGCGAGTTCCGCGTGGTTGGCGCATTCGGCGCACCAATGGGCGGCGCGGTGGAGCGCCCGGACGAGGCGATGGCCGGTGTCCTCGTTTTCCGCCCACCAGTCCGGCCTGACGCCCAGCACCTTTTCCGGCGACGAAGGTGCGATGTCGGCCTTCACCGCCACGATGCGCCCGATGCCCGCTTCCACCGCCAAGACGTTCCAGGGCGCGTTGACGCAGAAGCCGTCGATGGCCCCGGCCTTCAGGGCGTCCGTGGTGAAGGGCGGCGGCACCACGGTCATGGTCACGTCGCGGTCGGGATCGATCCCGCCTTCGGCCATCCAGAAGCGGAACTCGTAATTATGCGAGGAAAAGGGATAGGTGACGCCGAAGACGAGCGGCGGCGATCCGGCCACCCGTCGCCGCTCCACCACGCGCTTCAAAGCCCTGGCATGGGCCTTGGGTTCGTCGCGGAAATCTGCGCCCGCCGCGTCGCGCATGGCGGCAAACAGCGGAACGGAGAGGGTCACGGCATTGCCGCCCTGGCCGAGCGCGAAGGGCGCGATCACCGGATAGGGATTGGAGCCGAGGCCGAGTTGCGACGCGATCGCCATCGGTCCGAGCATGTGCGCCACGTCGAACTGGCGAAAGGCGAGGCGGTCGCGGATGTTCGACCAGGACACCTCGCGCACGAGATCGAGCGCCAGCCCTTCCTCGCGGTCGAAGCCTTTCGCAGCGGCCGCAATGAGCACGGCGGCGTCGAGAAGCGGAATGAAGCCGGCGCGAACCACGCGCGTTGCCTCGAAGGTCTGGTCGTCGTTCATCGAGCCGTTCATCCGCTGAGCAGCGAGGCGGCGGTGACGACGCTTGCGGCGATGTCCACGAGCTTCCTCTTCTCGTTCATGGCGGTGGTGCGCAGAAGCTTGTAGGCGTCGTCCTCGGAGAGCCCGCGCATCCGCATCAGGATCTTCTTTGCCTTCTCGATCACCTTGCGCTCGGCCAGTTCCGAGCGCGCCTGGTCGAGTTCCCGCTCCAGCCGCGAAAAGGCCTCGAAGCGCAGGATCGCCATGTCGAGGATCGGCTTCACCCGTTCCTTGCGCAGCCCGTCCACCACATAGGCCGACACCCCGGCCGCGATCGCCGCTTCCATCGCCTCGGCGTCGGAGCGGTCCACGAACATGGCGATCGGCCGGCGCACGGTGCGCGACACCTGGAAGAACTGCTCCAGCCGGTCGCGGTTGGGGTTTTCCAGATCCACCACGATGACGTCGGGCGCATAGGACTCGATTTCGCGCACCAGCCCCAGCATGTCGGCGACGACCCGCACTTGTGCATGTCCCGCTTCGCGTAGTCCGGCCTCGATCACCGCACTGCGCGCACGGTTATCGTCGATTACGAGGATGGTCAGCGGCCTGGGCTCCATTGCCTTTATTTTGCCCATGCAGGAATTTTAGGCAACAGCCGAATCGACGTTTGTTGGGCGGGAAACCGTTTCGCGCCGAGGTAGAATAGGACCTTTGGACGCATGAGACCCTAAATGCGTGGCAAGCCAAGGAAGAAGCGGTAGCTTCAAGCCTGCGAAAGCCGCCATGCAGGGCCGCGAAGCGATCAACCTTACGTGCGGTTTTCTTCTCCCTTGATCAACGCGAATATGCCTTTCCAGAATCCGCGTTTGACCGAGCGTCCATCGATCGTCGTGATCGGCGATCTGGTCGAGGGCTGGCCGCCGCACGGCCTCACCGAGCCGCCGCACGAGGAACCCGATCTCGGCGAGCATCTGCCCGGCGCCTTCGGTCGTGGCCATCGGATGCTGCAGGCCGAGCGGGAGGCGGTGGCCGTGACGGGCGGCTATCTGGAGCGCCTGCCCTTGGCGATGGTGCGGGCCGGATGGGCGGACCATGCCGAGATCTGGCATCACGCCCGCTCGCTCCACGTGCCGCCGGCGAAAGCCGAAACGCCCTGGCTGACGCGCCGCGTGTTCCGGCTGGACGAGGAGCGCGCGCCCTTTGCCTCCACCCATATGCTGCGCTTCATCGAAGCCTTCGGCGCACCGCACATTTTGGTGGTGCTCGGGCTCGGGGTGGACGAGGCGGTGCTCGCCGCCTGTTCCCGCTCCTTTCGCATCTATAATTCCATCGACGCGCCCGCGCTTCGCGTACCGAACGAGGTCGGCAGGCATTTCGATCTCGTTCTGACGGGGGCTCAATGGCAGTCCGACGAGGTGGAGGCGCGTTTGCCCGGCACCGCGACCGCGATCATGCCGATCGGGCCGGAATTTGCCGACCCGGAGACCTTTCGGCCCTTGGGCGGGGAGAAGCGCTACGACGTGGTCTATGTCGCGGCGGCGCAGAAGTACAAGCGCCACGACATTCTCTTCGACGCGCTCGCCGACGCGCCGCGCCGCCTGAAATGCCTGTGCGTCTTCGGCTATGGCGAGATGGGCGAAGAGCTTCGCCGCGAGGCGGCGAGCCGCGATCTCGATGTCGAGTTCGTCGGGCCGCCGGGCGTGTCCTTTGCCGAGGTCAACACCCTGATGAACCAGGCGCGGGTCGGCGTCGTTTGCGGCGTCGACGACGGCGCGCCGGCGATCCTCACCGAATACATGCTCGCCGGCCTGCCGGTTCTGGCGAACGAGAAGCTGTCCTGCGGCCTTCAGTTCATCACGTCCGAGACGGGCCGCACGGCCTCTGCGGAAGATTTCGGCGCGGCGCTGGTCGCCACCCTGAACGACATCGACACCTTCCAGCCGAGGCAGGCCGTGCTCGAGCGTTGGATCTGGCCGAAAACGGCGGAACGCCTTGCCGCGCTTCTGCCCCCACGGTTCGCCGCCGCCCGGCAGGCGGAAGCGCCATGACTTTTTCAAACGAGGGATCACCATTGCCGGCTGCGACGATCGACGGTTCCGCCCCCACGAAGCCGCGTTCCGGCGACAATCATCCGGGTCTTCACGGCGAAGCGCCGATCATCTGCTTCTCGCATCTTCGCTGGGATTTCGTCACGCAGCGCCCGCAGCATCTGATGCGCCGCTTCGCGGAAGGCCGGAAGGTGTTCTTCTTCGAGGAATGGATTCCCTGCGACCATCCTCTGCCTTACCTCGAATATCATCCCTTCCCGGCCGACCGTGTCATCGCGCTGCGCCCGCGCCTGCCGCATTGGTGGAGCGAGGCCGAGCGGGAAGCGGGCTTGCGCGATCTCCTCGCGATGCTGATCGACACGTCCGTTCAAGGCGAGCCGGTTTTTTGGTTCTACACGCCGATGATGTTCGGCTTTGCCCGCGACCTTCCGGCGGCCGCCGTGGTCTACGACTGCATGGACGAGCTTTCGGCCTTCCGCTTCGCCGATCCGCGCCTTCTGGAGCGTGAGTCCGAGCTCCTAAGGCGGGCCGATGCCGTTTTCACCGGCGGCTGGAGCCTTTACGAGGCCAAACGCCACCGCCATGCCAACATCCACCCCTTCCCCTCGGCGGTGGATGCGGACCATTTCCGCCGGGCGCGCGGAAGCGATCTTGCCGCGCCCGCCGATCAGGCTGGGTTGAAGGGGCCGATCCTCGGCTTCTATGGCGTGATCGACGAGCGTCTCGATCTGCCCCTCATCGCCGATCTCGCCCGACTTCGCCCGGACTGGAGCCTCGTGATGCTCGGGCCGGTGGTGAAGATCGACCCGAACGAGTTGCCGCGCGCGCCCAACATCCATTGGCTGGGGGGACGGAGCTACGGCGAATTGCCGGCTTACCTTTCCGGTTGGGACGTCGCCCTGATGCCCTTTGCCATTAACGAGGCGACGCGCTTCATCAGCCCCACCAAGACGCCGGAATATCTGGCGGGCGGCAAGCCCGTGGTGTCCACGCCGATCGCGGATGTCCAACGCCATTACGGGAGCTTAAAGGGCTGCGCCATTGCGCCGGACGCCGCCGGTTTCGTCGCGGCCTGCGAGGCGGCCTTGAGGCTCGGCCGGGACGGCGACTGGCTGGACGAAGCGGACCGGACGATCGCGGATATCTCCTGGGACAGGACGCAGGCGAAAATGGCCGCGATCCTCGGCGAATGCGTCGCGGCCCATCGAAGCGCGCGCGCCAAGCCCGCCAACGACGCCGCGCCCTCGCGTCGCCCGGTGGCGTCGCATGAGGACTTCGACGTTCTCGTGGTCGGCGCGGGCTTTGCCGGGGCGGTGCTGGCCGAGCGGCTGGCGGAGGGCTCGAACAAGCGCGTCCTTGTGATCGACAAGCGCGACCACCTCGCGGGCAACGCCTTCGACCACCGCGACGCGGCGGGCATCCTCGTTCATCGCTACGGGCCGCACATCTTCCACACCAACGCCGAAAGCGTCGTGGACTACCTGTCGCGCTTCACCCGCTGGCGCCCCTACGAGCACCGCGTTCTGGCCGATGTCGGGGGACGGCTCGTGCCGATGCCGATCAACCGCACCACCTTGAACCTCCTTTACGGCCTCGACCTTCGAAGCGACGCGGAAACCACAAGCTTTCTTGCGGCCCGCGCCGAAAACCTGCCCGACATCCGTACCGCCGAGGACATGGTGGTGTCCACCGTCGGGCGCGAACTCTACGAGACCTTCTTTCGCGGCTACACGCGCAAGCAATGGGGCCTCGACCCGTCCGAGCTCGACCGCTCCGTCACGGCCCGCGTGCCGACCCGGTGCGACGCGGACGACCGCTATTTCCAGGATCGCTTCCAGGCGATGCCGGCGGACGGCTACACCGCGATGTTCGAGCGGATGCTGGATCACCCGAACATCACCCTGCGGCTCGGGGTCGATTATCGCGACGTGCGCGACGTGCTCGATGTCGCCCACACCGTCTTCACCGGGCCGGTGGACGAGTTCTTCGATCATCGCTTCGGCAAGCTGCCTTATCGCAGCCTCCAGTTCCGGCACGAAACGCACGACCGCGAGCGCTTCCAGCCGGTCGGCGTCGTGAACTACCCTTCCGAAGACGTGAAGCAGACGCGCATCACCGAATACAAGCACCTGACGGGGCAGGTGCACGCCAAGACCAGCATCTCATACGAGTTCCCCTGCGCCGAAGGGCTGCCTTATTACCCGGTGCCGCGCGAGGAGAACCAGGCGCTCTACCGGCGCTACGAGGCCCTGGCGCGCGAGCGGCCGGATGTGAGCTTCGTCGGGCGCCTCGCCACCTATCGCTATTACAACATGGACCAGGTGGTGGGGCAGGCGCTCGCGACCTATCGGCGGCTGACCGAGCGGGCGGTCACGGGAAGCGCGGCGACGGCTTCCCATCTCGTGCCGGCGGGGCCTGCCACTTGAGGCCAAGGGGAGGGGAGCGTCGCCCGCGCCTTTGCCTTGCGACCGACAGCCTGATCCCGTCGGGCGTCGGCGCGCATATGCTGGCGCTCGCCTCGGCGCTGACCGACCGCTTCGACGTGACGGTCGCGGCCGATCCGCGAAGCGGGCTCTTGGAAAAGGCTTTGCGGGGGGCCCAAGCGGCGCTTGCCCTCGATCTCGACGACCCGGACGCCGTTCGGGCCGCGCTCGCGCGCGCCGCGTTCGACATTGTCCATGTCCATGCCGGGATCGGCTGGGAAGGGCATGGGCTCGCTGGAGCAGGGCGCGAGGTGGGCGTGCCGATCGTGCTTCGCACCGAGCACCTGCCCTTCGTCATCACCGATGAGACCGAGCACGCAGCCTATCTCGAAGGGATCGAAGGGCTCGACGCGGTGGTCTGCGTGTCGGAAGGGGCGCGGCGAAGCTTCGTGCAAGCCGGCGTCGATCCCGCTCGCCTTCACGCCATCCGCAACGGGCTCGATGTGGCGGCGCCCCGGCGTGGCCGAGACGAAGTGCGGGCCGAGTTCGGGATCGCTCCCGATACGCGGCTTCTCCTCTGCGTCGCCCGTTTGACCGAGCAGAAGGGCCATGCCGTTCTCCTTCACGCCCTCCGGCACCTACCGCAAGAGCGCCTCGCGTCCCTTCAATGCCTCATCGTCGGCGACGGGCCGCTGCGGGCCGATCTGAAATACCGGATCGAGGCGTCGGGCCTTTCGGATCATGTGCGCCTTCTCGGCGACCGGCACGACGTTCCCGACCTCATGGCGGCGGGCGATCTTCTGGTGCTGCCCTCGCTGTTCGAGGGCCTGCCGCTCGTCGCGCTGGAGGCCATGGGCGCGGGGCTCCCCGTCGTCGCGACCCGCATCGGCGGCACCGACGAGGCGGTGGACCACGGCCGCACCGGCTGGCTCACTGAACCGGGCGATCCATCGGCTCTGGCCGATGCCCTTCTCGCCGCCCTCGATGACGACGACGCCCTTCGCGCGGCGGGACAGGCAGGGCGGCGACGCTTCGAGGCCGAGTTCCGTGCCGCCCGCATGGGAAACGAGACCGCCTCGCTTTATTTCCGCCTTCTGGCGGCATCCGATCACGGTAAACAGGACCACGACATGAAGCGCATCCGCATCGGTTTCGTCGGAGCGGGCGGCATCGCCCATCGGCATCTCGGCATCCTGGAGCATTTCGAGGATGTGGAGATCGTCGGCTTCGCCGATCCCGATCTGGCGAAGGCCGAGGAAGCGGCCACGCGCTTCGGCGCCAAAGCCTTCGCAGAGGCTGAGGCGATGATGGACGAGGCCAAGCCCGACGCCCTTTATATCTGCGTGCCGCCCTTCGCCCATGGCGCGCCGGAACGGGCGGCGATCGCGCGGGGCCTCCCCTTCTTCGTGGAAAAGCCGGTTTCGCTCGATCTCGGCACCGCCGAGGAGATCGCCGCGAAGGTCGCGGAAAAGAACCTCGTCACCGCCGTCGGCTATCATTGGCGCTATCTCGACACGGTGGAGGAAGCGCGCGCGCTGCTCACGGACAACCCGGCGCAGCTTCTTTCCGGCTATTGGCTGGATTCGACGCCCCCGCCGCAATGGTGGTGGCACGAGGACCGCTCCGGCGGGCAGATGGTGGAACAGGCGACGCATCTTCTCGATCTCGCCCGCTTCCTCGTCGGCGAGGTCAAGGAGGTTTACGGCCGCGCGGGGCATAAGGATCGCGGCGAGTTTCCCGGTCTCGACGTGCCGACCGTGTCCACCGCCAGCCTCACCTTCGAGAACGGCGTCGTCGCCAATGTCGCCTCGACCTGCCTTCTCGGCTGGAACCACCGCGTCGGCCTCCATATCTTCGCCGACAAGCTCGCCATCGAGCTGACCGACCGCGACATCATGGTGGATGTCGGGCGCGGGCGGCCGGTTCGCGGCGCGGACGGCGATCCCGTTTGGCGCGAGGATCGCGACTTCATCGACGCAGTCGCAGGCGGAGAGAACCGCATCCGCTGCCCCTATGGGGAAGCCGTTCGCACCCATCGCCTGGCATTGGCCGTGGTGGAATCCTCGCGCTCGGGCGACGTCGTGCATCTGCCGGTGGGAGACTACGAGCGCCCGGCGCTCGCGCCCCTGCAGTTCCAGCCCCGGCCGCCCGAGCCGCCTGCCGGTCTGCCGCCCGGCCACCGCCATATCCGCTCGCTCGGCATCGAGCGGCCGGGCGAGGCTTATTTCTTTCAGTACGAGGAAGGCCCTCCCGGCGACGGCGCGGTGCGTCTCGACACGCTCTATACCGGCTTCTCGGCCGGCACCGAGCTGACCTTCATGAAGAACACCAACCCATATCTCCATTCGCGTTGGGACGACGGGCGCAGCGTCTTCATTCCCAACGAGGCGAGCCAGCATTTTCCGGTGCCGTTCCTCGGCTACATGGAAGTCGCGCGCGTTTCGGAATCGCGCACCGGAGGCTTTGCGCCGGGCGATGTCGTCGCTTCGACCTATGCCCACAAGTCCGGCCACACGGCCAATCCGTTCCACGACCTTCTCGTGAAGATGCCGGCCGCGATCGACCCGATCCTCGGCATCTATGTCGCGCAGATGGGGCCGATCGCGGCGAACGGCATTCTTCACGCCGACGCTGAACTCGCGGGCGCCCATGTCGAGCGCCTGGGGCAGGGCGTGTCCGGCCGCCCGGTTCTGGTGATCGGCGGCGGCGTCGTGGGTCTCCTGACAGCGCTCTTCGCGAAACAGGCCGGCGCGGCGGAAGTCGTCGTCGCGGACCCCTCGCCTTTCCGCCGCGAGCGCATCGCCGCGCTCGGCCTCACCCCCATGACCGAGGACGAGGCCTGGAACCACGCTAAATCGCGCTGGCACCATGGCGGCGCGGACCGGGGCGCGGACTTCGTGTTCCAAACGCGCAGCCATGCGGGCGCGCTTCACACGGCGCTTCGCGCCCTTCGCCCGCAGGGCACCGTGATCGACCTCGCCTTCTACCAGGGCGGCGCGGAAGCGCTCAGGCTCGGCGAGGAGTTCCACCACAACGGGCTGTCGATCCGCTGCGCGCAGATCAACCGCGTGCCGCGCGGTCTTGGTTTCACGTGGAACAAACGCCGCCTCGCGGAAGAAACGGTCGCCCTTCTTTCCGCGCGCGGCGAGGACATCAAGCGCCACGTCATCACCCATGTCGTGCCCTTCGACGAGGCGCCTCGCTTCCTCAAGCACCTCGTGGAGGAGCGGCCGGAATTCCTGCAGATCGTCTTCAAGGTCGGCGAATGACGGGAAACGTTCCCGATGCGCAAGAGGATGTGACGCGCATCCTCTTCGTCTTCGCCTGGCTGGTGGTGGGCGGCGAGGAAACCGAGGTGCGGCACCTCGCCCGCCATCTCGACCCCAAGCGCTACCGCATCGACGTCGTCGCCTGTTTCCGGAAGGAGGGCATGCCGGAGCAGACGCACGAGCAGTTGGAAGCGGCGGGCGTGGCAGTCGACCGCACGCCCTACACGCTGTCCTTCGACGACACCGTCTCCTACCTTGCCGGCAAGGTGGCGGGTTACGACCTCGTCGTATCCTGCCAGAACGTCGCCGATATCTATCCGGCGCTGGAGCGCGTCTATTTCCGCCCGCCCTTGATCGAGCATGGCGGGCTCGTATCTGAAGCATTAAGCGGCCCGAAGCACTTCACCAACCGCTATGTCGGTGTTTGCCGAACGATCCGCGACGCCGCCGCCTCGCATATGCCGGGCCGCGAAACGGATGCGATCGAAATTCCGTCGAGCGTCGATCTGAGAGCTTTCGATCCGGCCGCGCGCGCGCCGACGCGTCGCGCATTGGGGATCGCGTTGGACGCGCCCGTGATCGGCTGGGTCGGGCGGCTCGATCCGAAGAAGCGCGTCGAGGACTTCATCCGGGGCGCGGCGGTCGTCGCGCGGCAGAACCCGGCGGCCCGCTTCCTGGTGATCGGCGGCCCCGACGCCTTCCTGCCGCACTATGCGGACGAGTTGAAAGCGCTGGCGGCATCGCTCGGGCTCGGCGAGGTTCTCCACTTCCTCGGCGACCGCGCCGACATCCCCGAACTCCTGTCGGCGCTCGATGTCTTCGTTTGGCTGTCGCGCGGTGAGGGCATGCCGCATGTGATCGCGGAAGCGGGCGCGGCGCGCCTGCCAGTGATCGCGACGCCCGACAACGGCGCGCTGGAGCAGATCGAGGACGGCGTCAGCGGAATTTTTGTGCCGCATGAAAGCCCGCAGGGCGTGGCGGCGGCGATCTCCCGCCTTCTCGCCGATCCCGCGCTTCGCCAGCGCCTTGGAAGCGGCCTACGCGAAAAGGTCGAGCGCGAATACGCGGTGGATGTGGTCGCGCGGGCTTGGGAAGCCTTGATCGACGAGGTGGTGGCCGAGGCCCGGCGCCCGGCCCACCGCCCTTCGCTTTTCCGCTCCTTCTTCCACGGCGGCTTCGAGTCCTCCACGCATCGGCGCGCGCATGACCGCCGGCGGCTCGACATGATCGCGGCGAGCTATCACGACCGCTTCGCCGAACACGACTATGCCGCGCTTCGCAGCCATGGCATCGCGACCGTGCGCGATGGCCTGCGCTGGCACCTGATCGAGCCGGAACCCGGCCGCTACGACTGGTCGAGCCTCGACGCGCAGCTCGGCGCGGCGAAGGCGACGGGCGTTCAGGTCGTCTGGGACATCCTCCATTACGGCTGGCCGGACGATCTCGACATCTGGCGGCCGGAATTCGTCCAGCGTTTCACACGCTTTGCGGCGGAAGCGGCGAGAGTGGTCGGCGCGCAAACGGACGGCGTTCCCTTCTATGCGCCGGTGAACGAGATTTCCTTCTTCGCCTGGGGCGGTGGGGACGCGGCCTATCTCAACCCCTTCTTCCACGGGCGCGGCCACGAGTTGAAGGTCCAGCTGTCGCGCGCTGCGATCTCGGCGATGGAGGCGATCCTGCAGGTCGACCCCCGCGCCCGCTTCGTTCACGCCGATCCGGTCATCAACGTCGTCACCGATCCTTTCCGCCCGCACGAGGCCTCCCATGCTGAAGGGCACCGGCAGGCGCAGTTCCAGGCCTGGGACATGCTGGCGGGACGCGCCTGGCCGCAGATCGGCGGGCGGGAAGAGCTGCTCGATATCGTCGGGGTGAACTACTACTTCAACAACCAGTGGATTCACGGCGGGCCGCCGATCGATATCGGCCATCCGCTCTACAAGCCCTTCCGCGCCATCCTTGCCGAGACCCATGCGCGCTACGGCCGCCCGATCTTCGTCGCCGAAACCGGCGTGGAAGGCGAGCGGCGGGCGGAATGGCTGGACTATGTCGGGGGCGAAGTGCGCGCCGCCATGCGCGCCGGCGTGCCGGTGGAGGGCATCTGCCTTTATCCGGTGCTGGACCATCCGGGCTGGGACGACGAACGCTATTGCCCGAACGGCCTCCTGCGCTTTTCTGGGGAAGCCGAGAAGCGCGTCGCCGAGCCCTTCGTGGCCAAGGCCGTGGCGAAATGGCGGGGTGTCTTTGAAGGGTGATGCCGGGGGTGTGAGCGAAGGCGCAAGGATTCGGTAACGAGTGACGCCTAGCCTTCGCGGCCATGACAGGACACGCGACGCGCCTTTTTGCCCTCCTCGCCATCCTGACGCTGGGTGCTTGCGCTTCGCCGCCGAAGAACACGGGCAATTCCTGCGCGATCTTCGAGCAGCGTAGCGGGCTTTTCACCGATTGGCGGGGCGATGCCGAGCGCGTGTCAGCCGAGTTCGGCGTGCCTGTTTCCGTGCTGATGGCGACCATCCAGGCGGAATCGAACTTCAAGCCGAATGCCCGGCCGCCGCGCACCTGGTTCCTGTTCATCCCGACGGGCCGAATTTCCAGCGCCTACGGCTATGCCCAGGCCCTCGACGGCACCTGGGACGAATATCGCCGCCGAACCGGACGGAGCTTCGCCCGGCGCGACAACTTCGCCGACGCGATCCACTTCATCGGCTGGTACCACGCCGATACGAGCCGCCGGCTCGGCATTTCGCGAAGCGACGCCGCCCGGCTCTACCTCGCCTACCATTCCGGCCATGCGGGCTACGAGCGCGAGGTCTGGCGCAAGCGGCCGGAAGCCCTTCGCGGCGCGCGCCGCGCGGCCACCATGGCGGCGCGCTACGAGGCGCAGCTTCGGCGCTGCTGAGTTCGGACGGACAGCGCCTTCCCCATGACGGCGCACCCGTTCTTGGAGTATAGCTGTGCCCATGAGTGACGGAGGCACGGGAGCCATGTCGAAGAAGGGAATGAAACGCGGCGTCCTGGCGCTTGCGATTCTGATCGGCACGGGGTTCGGGGCGCAAGCGGCGGACTGCCGGGGCGAAGCCGAGCCGGGGCGCGATTGGAGCGGCTGCAACCGCCGCAACCTGATGCTGTCCGGCTCCAATCTCGACCGGGCGGATCTTCGCGGCACGGATCTCGGCCAAAGCGACCTTCGCGAAACCATCCTGACCGGCGCCAATCTCGAAGACGCCAAGCTCGGCCGTTCCTCGCTCGCCGGGGCGAAAGCCGACGGCGCGAACTTCGCCGCGATCGAGGGCTACCGCACCGACCTTTCCAAGATCTCCGCGCAAGGAGCGTCCTTCCGCAGCGCCGAGCTTCAGCGCTCTTCCTTTGCCGGCGCGGCGCTGGCGGGAAGCAATTTCGAGAAAGCCGAACTCGGGCGCGTCGATTTCGCCGGCGCGGCACTCGGCGACAACAACTTCACCTTCGCCAATCTCGCCCGCGCGAGCTTCAAGGGCGCGGCGATCGGCGGGCCTTTGAACTTCACCGGCGCTTATATGTTCCTGACGCGCATCGAGGGCTCCGATCTCTCCGCCGTGACCGGGCTCCAGCAGGGGCAGATCGACCTTGCCTGCGGCGACAAGGACACCAAGCTGCCCGCCGGCCTCACCGGCTCCGCCGGCTGGCCCTGCGGCTTCGATTGATCGAACGGTCGTCCGCGACGATTTCGGTTTGCCGGACAATGCTCTATAGACGGGGATCATGGCCTTCCGCTTCGTCCATACCGCCGATCTCCATCTCGATTCCCCGCTCCGTTCCTTGTCGCTGCGCAATCCCGAACTGGCGGGACTGATCGGCGGAGCGACGCGCGCGGCCCTCACCGCCATTGTCGATCTCTGCATCGAAGAGCGGGTCGACGCGCTTCTGATCGCCGGCGACCTCTACGACGGCGACCAGACCTCCATGAAGACGGCGCGCTTCCTCGGAGCCGAAATGGCGCGGCTGGCGGATGCCGGCATCGCGGTCTTCAAGATCCGGGGCAATCACGACGCAACCTCGCGCATCACCGCCCGGCTCGGCCTGCCGGACAACGTCAAGGTCTTCGGCGAGAAGGCCGAAACGGTGACGGTGTCGACCGGCGTCGACGTGGTGCTCCACGGCATCAGCTTTGCCAAACCCCAGGCGCCCGAAAGCCTGCTGCCGCGCTTTGCCGCCCCCGTGCCGGACGCCGTGAATATCGGCCTTCTCCATACCAGCCTCGGCGGCACGGCCGGGCACGACGTCTACGCTCCCTGTTCGCTGGCCGAGCTTTCGGCGCGCGGCTTTCGCTATTGGGCGCTCGGCCATATCCACAAGCGCGACGCCTATGCCGACGGCCCGGCGACCGTGGTGATGCCGGGCATCCCGCAAGGGCGCGACATCAACGAGGCGGGCGCGAAAAGCGTGACGCTGGTGACGGTCAGCGACGACGGCTCCGTCCAGGCGCAGGAGCGGATCACCAGCGTCGCCGAGTTCGGGCGCGTGACGGTGGACCTGTCCGGCATCGCCTCCTGGCGAGAAGCGCGCGAAGCGATGGAAGCGGCGCTCGGCCGGGCGCGGGAAAAAGCGCGCTCGCCCCATCTCGTGGCGCGCCTTCATCTCACCGGCGCGACGCCGCTCGCCTTTCGCCTGCGCCGCGACCGCGACGTTCTGGCCGAGGAGATCGAGGCCTTCGCGGTGGGCTTCGGAACACTGTGGATCGACAAGCTGGTGGTGGAGGCCGGCGAGCCGGTTGAGGAGGGCGCGCCCGCTTCCGGCGACCCGTTGAGCGAACTTTCCCGCCTGATGCGCGGCGAAATCCGCGCCGCCCACGGCCTTCGCCACGAGATCGAGGGTTTGGCGCGCGAGCTTTTGAACGACCTGCCCGCCGAAGCGCGCGGCTTTTCGGGCGCCGACGATGCCGAGTTTTCCGAGTTTCTGACCCGCGTGATCGGGGAAGGCAGCGAGGAAGTGCTGGCGCGCTTGGCGGCGGTTGAAGGCGAGGACGCCTGATGCGCCTTCGCCGGCTCGACCTGACGCGTTACGGCAAGTTCACCGATCGCCGTCTCGATTTCGGCGCGGCCAAAGCCGGCGCGCCCGATCTTCACATCGTCTACGGCCTGAACGAGGCAGGCAAGTCCACGGCCCTGTCGGCCTATCTCGACCTTCTCTTCGGCATCGAGGAGCGTAGCCGCTACGGTTTCCTTCACGATTACAAGCTGATGGAGATCGGCGGCTGCCTCGAATGGGACGGCGGAACCCACGAGATCGTGCGGCGCAAGCAGCGCGCCGGATCGCTCACCGGGCCCGATGGCGGGCTCGTCAACGAGGCGCTGGTCGCCGGCGCCCTGTCAGGGCTCGGGCGCGACGCTTATCGCACCATGTTCTCGCTCGACGACGAAACGCTGGAAGCGGGCGGCGACGCCATCCTGCAAAGCCGGGGCGATCTCGGCGAGCTTCTGTTTTCGGGAAGCAGCGGCCTTGGGCGGCTCGGCGCACATCTGGCCAAAGCCTCCGAGGAAGCCGACGCGATCCACAAGAAGCGCGCCCGCTCCACCGAGATCGCCGCCTTGAAGGCGCGGTTGAACGACCTGAAGACCGAGCGCGACGCGATCGATACCGCCGCCTCGACCTATCGCCAGCTTTCCGACACCGCGAATGCGAGTGCCCGCGACTACGAGGCGGCGAGCGCCGAGCGGGGACAGGTGCTGGCGCGGCTGGAACGCGCCGAGCGGATCGCGCGCGCCCTGCCGCTCGCCGCCGACCTGAAGCGCCTTCGCGCCGAGCTTCACGCCCACGCCGATCTGCCCCGCCCGCCTTCTTCCTGGCGGGAAGAAACGCCGCGCCTTCTTCTGGATGAAACGCGGATCGGGGCGCTGGCGGAAACGCTGAAGGACACTATCGAGCGCCATCGCGCCGAGATCAACGGGCTCGTGCCCGACGGCGCGATCCTCGGCGAAGCGGCTGGCATCCGGCATCTCACCGAGCGCCTCGGCGCCGACCGCGCGACGCAAATCGCGCTGCCCAAGCGCCAGAGGTTGTGGGACGACAAGAACCACGGCATCGCCGCGCTTCTTCGCGACCTCGGCAATGCCGCCGCCGGGCTCGCGCCGGAAACCTTGGCCCTGCCGCCGGCCCTTGCCGCGACGCTGTCCGAACTGATCGAAGCGCGCGCCGGGCTCGATGAGCGGCGGAATGCGGCGGCGAACGAACTGGCGGAAGCCGCCGAGGTGCTGGAGCGCGCCCGCCGCCAGGCAGAGATGCTGGGCGAGGGGGAAAGCGCCGAGACCGAGGCCCTGGAAGACGCGCTCGCCGCCTCCCGCCGCAGCGACGCGCCGGGACGGCTGCGCCATGAGGTGCGCGAGATCGCCACCCTGTCGCGCCGCGCGGGCGAGGCGGTGGACGCTCTCCAGCCCTGGCGCGGCGAGCCGGCGGAGTTGCGCGCGCTGGACGTTCCCGATGCGCGGCGCGTCGAGGCATGGCGCAAGCGCGGCGCGGACTTGGGTCTACGGATCGCGGCCGAGCGCGAGCGTCTTCGCGAGGTCGAAACGCGGGTCGGCGCGGAGCGGACGCGGCTCGACGCTTTCCAAGCCGATGCCGGCGCGATCGACGACGAGACGGCGAAGAACCTTCGCCAAATGCGCGACGCCGCCTGGGCGCGCCATCGCGAAAGTTTGAACGATGCCAGCGCCGATGCCTTCGAGGCGGCCATGGCGGAGAACGACCGGCTGGCTGACGCGCGCCTTTCCCGCGCGCGGGATCTCGAGGACATGCGGAAATCCGCCCGCGATCTGGCGCTCGCCACGGAGGCGGGCCGGCGCGCGCGCGAACTTCTCCAAGGGGCGGAAGCGGAGCGCGGCGAGCTGGAGGGTGAAGTCCGCGCGAGCCTTCCCTTCCGCGCCGAGGGCGGCGAAGGCCTCGACCGCCTGCTCGACCGGCTGGACGGGTTCGAGCGCCGACGCCTCGATGCACTTGCCCGGCTGGATGCCCTGGCGGAAGCCGAGGAGCGCGCCGAGGCCGCGCGAAATGAGATCGAGGCCGACCGCCGGCGTCTCGGCGAAGCGCTCGCGCCCTTCGGCTTCGATGCTTTCGCGGATGGCGACGACATGGTGGGCGCGGCCGAGCGGCTCGTTGCGGGGGAAGCGGGCCGGCGCACGGAGCGCGCGGGGGCTGCCCGCCGCCTTGCCGAATGCGAAGCCGCGCTGGCGACGCGCGAGCGCCAAGCGGGGGCTGCCGCTGCCCGTTTCGACGAGTGGAGCCGGCGCTGGAGCGAGGCGCTGGCACAGACCTGGATCGCGCCCGGCGAGGGGCCGGCGGCGGTGCGCGCCCTTCTCGATATCGGGCGCCGCCTGGAAACTCTTCTGGCCGAGCGCCGCGAGATCGCGTCCGAGATCGCAGGTGTCGAGGCCGAGCGGCAGGCTTTCGCCGCCGAGGTGTCAGGGCTGGCAGCCCGCCTCGGCGCGAAGGAGGAAGGCTCGTCCCCGGCCGACATTCTCGGACGCCTGACGGAGCGCCTCGACACCGCCGAGCGCGCGGCGCATCTGCGGGCCGACAAGGAGCGCTCGCTGGCGCAACTGATCGAACAAGAACGCGAACTCGGGCAAGAAAAAAGCCGCTTCGACACGCGCCGCACCGAAATGCTGGCCTTCTTCGGCGTCGAGACTCTTCGGGAGGTTTCGGACGCGATGGAGCGGGATGCCGCGCGCGCCCGGCTCGAAACCGAACTGGCTGCTGCCGGCAACCGTCTGCTGACCGAAATGCGCGCCCCTTCCGTCGATGACGCGTCGAGCGAACTGGACCTTGTCGATCCGGTGGAAGCGGAGGCGACGCGCGCCGAGCTTGCCGCCAGGGCCGAGGATCTCCACGGCCGCACGCGGGAACTCTATGCCGCCATGACCGCGAGCCGCGACGCGCTGGAGCGTGTCGGCGGCGACGACGCGGCGGCACGGCTGCAGGGCGAGCGCCAGACGGTGCTGCTGGCGCTGGAAGAAGCGGCCTTGCGCTGGCTGCGCCTGAAGGCCGGCCTTCTCGTCGCGCAAGGGGCGCTCGCCGCGTTCCGCGACGAACACCGCTCCACCATGATGGACCGCGCCTCCGCCGCCTTCGCCGCCATGACGCGCGGCGACTATGCCGGGCTTTCCGCGCGCCCCGAAAAGGACCGCGAGACCTTGATCGGCATCACCCGCGACGGGGCGTCCAAGCTCGCCGGCGATATGTCGAAGGGCACGCGCTTCCAGCTTTATCTGAGCCTGCGCCTCGCCGGCTACGAGGAGTTCGCGAGCGCCCGCCGCGCGGTGCCTTTCGTGGCCGACGACATCATGGAAACCTTCGACGAGCCGCGCTCGGAAGAGGTGCTTCGCCTTCTCGCCGGCATGGCTCGGACGGGGCAGGTCGTTTATCTCACCCATCACCGGCATCTCTGCGATCTGGCGAAACAGGTCGCGCCGGACGTGCGCATCCACGAGATCTGACAGGAAGGACGATCCCTTGCCGACGCTGGACGAACTTGCCGCCGAGATGCAGGACATCGTGTTTGCGCACTTCGACACGTCAACCGCGTGGCGTCTCGGTTGCCTGATCCGCGAGAAGGGCGATGCGGGCAAGCTCGCCATCGCGACGGAGATCACGCTCGCCGGCCACCTGCTTTTCGCCGCCGCGCTGCCGGGCGCGACCCCGGACAACACGGAATGGATCCGCCGCAAGCGCAACACGGTGATGCGCTTCCACCAGTCCTCGCTCGCGATGCGGCTTCTTTGCGAGGCGAAGGGCAAGAGCCTTGCCGAGCGCTACGGCCTTTCCGAGACCGATTACGTGGCGAGCGGCGGGGGCGTGCCGATCCTGATCCGGGGCGGGGCTTGCGTCGGGGCCGTCGTGGTGAGCGGCTTGCCGGACGTCGAGGATCACCGCCTCGTGGTGGAGGCGATGCGCGAGATTCTGGCTTCGCCGCAAGGGTGAGGGTTAGCCGGATCGGACCGGCGAAAAAAATCTCGCGCTTCATGGATGGAAGTCGTCTGCCGTCCGTATACGAGACATGAGCGACAAGAAGCGCGACATCGACGTGATCGGCCTTTTGGGCCCCCTGCGCCGTTACGCGTTGTCCCTGACGCGCGACCCGAACGAAGCGGAAGACCTCGTTCACGACGCGCTGGTGCGCGCCATGGAAAAGCGCGACCAGTTCCAGACAGGCCGCGCGCTTCGCCCCTGGCTGATGTCGATCCTCCACAACCGCTTCGTGGACCAGCTCCGTTCCCGCCGGGCCGAGGCTCTGCGCAACGCCGAGATCGGCCTTCGCGTCGATCCGGCGGCGGAAGG
This sequence comes from Aureimonas psammosilenae, assembly GCF_009176975.1. Lineage (GTDB taxonomy): Bacteria > Pseudomonadota > Alphaproteobacteria > Rhizobiales > Rhizobiaceae > Plantimonas > Plantimonas psammosilenae. Next base: position 87,573 of record NZ_WEZG01000004.1, on the reverse strand, counting down.
GTCGCAGCACGGCGCGGCGCGGCTGGCGGACGTGCGCCGCGCCTTCATGGCACTGCCGGACGAGCAGCGCGCCGCGCTTCATCTCGTGTCCGTCGAGGGGCTGTCCTACGACGAGGCCGCCGCCTCGCTCGGCATACCCGTCGGTACGCTCGTGTCCCGCCTGTCCCGCGCCCGCCAGCGATTGCGCGAATGGGAAGCCGGGGAGACCCCGTCCAACGTCGTCAGTTTCAACGCCAAGGGAGGTCAGGATGCGTCAGAGCGTTGATCCGATCACGGACATGGACCTCGTTTCCTACGTGGACGACCAGCTCCTTCCCGCCCGCCGCATCGAAGTGGAAGCCTATCTCGCCGCTCGCCCGGAAGACGCGGCGCGGGTGATGGCGGACCTACGCTCGCGCGACGAGCTGCGCCTCGCTTTATCCGCTGCGCCCCTGCCGGTCAGCGTCGCCACCAACGAACTGGCGGGACGGCTGGAACGCGCGCTTTTGCGGCGCGGGCAGGTGCGCCGCTTCTCGCGCGTCGCAGCCCTCGTTCTTCTGCTCGGCGCCGGCTGGATCGCCCATGCCGAGTTCAACGCGCTCGGGCCCCGCCAGAGCGTCGCCTCCGTGCCGCCGCCGGCCTTCGTGCACGATGCGCTCGTCGCCCATCGCACGGCGCTGGTGCGCGCCGACATGCCCTCGCAGCTCGAAGTGAAGAGCTACGACCGGGCCGAAATCCTCGCCGCCACCGCCATCGCCATGCCGGAACTCCCGGCAGGCTGGACGGTGGACGACATGCAGATCTTCCCCTCGGCCTTCGGGCCGAGCGTCGATGTCGCGATCGAAACCGCCGATCTCGGCCGCTTGTCGCTCTTCGCCGTCCGGCCGGGTGTATTCGACGTCCTGCCGGTCGCCAAGACCGCGCAGAACGGCGCCACCGCCGCCTACTGGCAGGTCGGAGACGTCGCCTACGCCCTGGTCTCGTCCGGGGCGGACCCTGAGATGCTGGAGCGCCGCGCCTCCGGCATCGAAAGAAGCCTTCGCTGACGGGGCATCCTTCGCGACCTGCGTCCAGCCATCCATTCCACAAGAACCCAAAGGGAGACCGAACCACCATGAACACCCCCTTCCGGGGCTTCGGCGTCCAAAGCGCGCCGGCCCAGTCACAAGTCCTCTTCGACGAGGGCCTGCGCCAGCACATGCTGCGCATCTACAACTACATGGGCGCCGGCCTCGTGATCACCGGCCTCGTGGCCTTCGGCGTCGCCTCGACGCCCGCGCTCTACGTGCCGATCTTCACCACGCCCTTGAAGTGGGTGGTGATGCTGGCTCCGCTCGCCTTCGTGATGTTCCTGTCGTTCCGCATCGAGCGCGTGAGCTTCGGCACGGCGCAGATGATGTTCTGGGCCTTCTGCGCCATCATGGGCCTGTCCATGGCCTCGATCTTCCTGGTCTTCACCGGGGCGAGCATCGCGCAGACCTTCTTCATCACGGCGGCCGTCTTCGGCTCCATGAGCCTCTACGGCTACACCACCAAGCGCAGTCTGGCCGGCATGGGCTCGTTCCTGATGATGGGCCTCATCGGCGTCGTCCTCGCCAGCCTCGTGAACCTCTTCCTCCAGTCGAGCGCCTTGCAGTTCGTCGTGTCCGTGATCGGCGTCATCGTCTTCACCGGCCTCACCGCCTGGGATACGCAGCGCATCAAGGAGGAATATTCCGAGCATCACGGCGCGGAAGCGGCCGGCAAGATGGCCGTCATGGCGGCGCTGTCGCTCTACCTCAACTTCATCAACCTCTTCCAGCTCCTCCTGAACTTCACCGGTCAGCGCGAGGAATAATCCTCAGCTCCTGGATCGCCAGACACGGCCGGGCGGGGCTGCGTGCCCCGCCGAGCCTTACAGAAATTCGAGGAAACACCATGAACCAGAACGAGCAGTCCCTCATCCAGAACCTTTTCGGCAAGCTGGCCGATGCCGAGCGCTCGGCCCCGCCGCGCGACGAGAGCGCCGACAGCTTCATCAAGGATAGCGTGTCCCGCCAGCCCGGCGCGCCCTACTACATGGCGCAGACCATCATCATGCAGGAACAAGCGCTCGAAGCCGCGCAAGCGCGCATCCAGGCGCTGGAATCGCAAGCCTCAAACCGTCCGCAGTCGTCCGGCGGCGGCTTCTTCGGCTCGCTCTTCGGCGGTGGGTCGCAAGGCTCTCGTCAAGCGCCGCAGCAGCCGGCTTACGGTCAACAGGGCGGCTACGGCGCTCCTGCCGGCGCGCAGCAGGGCGGTCCCTGGAACGGCGGTCAGCAGAACGCCTATGGCCAGCAGCAGCCGGGCGGTGCGTTCGGCAATCGTGCGGGCGGCGGTGGCGGCTTCATGGCGGGCGCCGCGCAAACGGCGATGGGCGTCGCGGGCGGCATGATGCTCGGCTCCATGCTGTCCAACGCCTTCGGTGGCGATCCGGCGGCGGCCGTGGAGGGTGCGGTGGCGGATGCCGGCAACGCAGTGGAACAGGAAGCCACCGAAATGGCCGATGCCGGCGGCGACTTCGGCTTCGACGAGGAAGCGTGATCCTATCGGGGCGGGCCTTCTCGGCTTGCTTCTTTCCCAAACAAAAAGGCCGGACCTTCGTGGGGTCCGGCCTTTTTCATGACGGCTGCCGGTCAGGCATAGGCGGCCGAAGGTGGGGCTTCGGACAGGGAGCGGGGCTCGGGCACGGGGCCCGGCGTGGCGTCGAGGCGAAGGCCGGTCTTGGCCGAGAAGAGATGCAGGTGTTCGGAGGGCAGGCGCAGATATAGCCGCTCGCCGGCCTCGGGGCGCAGATTCTCGGTGCTGAGAAGCGCGACCGTGAAACCCGGTCCCACCGCATGGATCGCGCGGGCGGGCCCGAGTTCCTCCACGAAGTCCACCGTCACCGGAAGCGCTGCGCGATGGCTGGCGTCGACCACCTCGATCCGCTCCGGCCGAATGCCGAGCGTGACCTCGGTGCCGGAGGCCAGCCCCTCGATCTTGGCGGGCAGCGGAATATGGACGCGCCCGAGCGACACGCCCGCCCCGCCATATTGCAAGGTCGCCGGCAGGAGGTTCATCGCCGGCGAGCCGATAAAGGACGCGACAAAGGTGGTGCGTGGGCGGTCGTAGATTTCGGTCGGCGTGCCGACCTGTTCCACCAGCCCCTTGTTCATCACCACGAGGCGGTCGGCGAGCGTCATCGCCTCCACCTGATCGTGCGTGACGAAAACGGAGGTCGCGGCCAAGCGCTTGTGCAGCTTGCGGATCTCGGCACGCATGGAAACGCGCAGTTTCGCGTCGAGATTGGACAAGGGCTCGTCGAACAGGAAGACGCGCGGCTCGCGCACGATGGCGCGGCCCATGGCGACGCGCTGGCGCTGGCCGCCGGAAAGGGCCGCAGGGCGGCGGTCGAGATAATCGGTGAGGCCGACCACGGCTGCCGTTTCCTTCACGCGCCGCTCGATCTCGGCCTTTTTCATCCCCGCCACCTTCAGGGCGTAGCCGATGTTCTGCGCGACGCTCATGTGCGGATAAAGGGCGTAGGACTGGAACACCATGGCGCAGCCGCGCTCGCGTGGCTCTTGGCTGTTCACGACGCGCCCGTCGATGGCGATCTCGCCGCCGGTGATGTCTTCCAGCCCCGCGATCATGCGCAGCATGGTGGACTTGCCGCAGCCCGACGGCCCAAGCACCACCACGAACTCGCCCGACGCGAAGTCGAGGTCGATGCCGTGAAGCGTCCGGGTCGAGCCGTAGGACTTGCGAAGATCGCGGATCTCGATCCTGGCCATCGGCGTCTCTCCTTACTTTTCGGTCACGATGAGGCCGCGCACGAACCAGCGCTGAAGTACGGCGACGACGATGAGGGGCGGGAGGACCACGAGAAGCGCGCCCGCCATGGTGACGTTCCATTGCGGCGCGCCGTCCGGCGAAGGGATCAGCGCGCCGAGCGCGGTTTGCGCCGTGCGATAGGCGGGGTCCGTCACCATGAGTTTTGGCCAGAGATACTGGTTCCAGGTATCGGCGAAGAGGATGGTGGCGAGCGCCAGCATGTTGGTGCGCGACAAGGGCAGGAGGATATCCACGAAGAAGCGCCAGGGGCCGGAGCCGTCCATGCGCGCGGCTTCCGCCAGTTCGTCCGGCACCGTCATGAAGAACTGGCGGAACAGGAAGGTGCCGGTGGCGGTCGCGACGAGTGGCAGGGTGAGGCCGGAATAGGAATTGAGGAGGTTCCATTCCACCGACACTTCGATGCCGGTCAGCGTCTGGACAAGCAAACGGATCGGCTGAAAGGCGTCGGCGGCGATGTTGTAGGTCGGCACCACGCGCACTTCGAGCGGCAGCATCAGCGTCATGAAGACGAGCCAGAAGAACACGGTGCCCCAGGAGGAACGGAAGTAGACGATGGCGAAGGCGCTGAGCGCCGAGACGGCGATCTTGCCGCCCGTCACCAGGGCCGCCATGGCGAAGGAGTTGAAGAGGGCCGTGCCGAGATCCCCCCGGTCCCAGGCATTGGCGTAGTTCGCCAGCATCTCGCCGCCCGGCAGAAAGGAGAAGGGAACGGCGTTCACCGCTTGGAGCGACTGCGTGGACGCGCAGAACACGATCCAGAAGGGCAGGAGGACGCTGCCGAGGGCCAGCGTCATGATCGCGTAGGTGACGGCATTGGCGGCGGGGGTGCGTTCGATCATGGGGTCCGCCTTCAGCGATAATGGACGCGCCGCTCGACGAAGCGGAACTGGACGAAGGTGAAGACCATGATGAGCCCGATGAGGACGAGGCTCTGGGCCGCCGCCCCGGAATAATCGAGCCCCCGGAAGGCCTGATTGACGATATTGTAGACCATGACGTTGGTGGCGTTGTTCGGGCCACCTTCCGTGGTGCGGTCGACGATGCCGAACGTGTCCTTGCCGACGAAGCTTTCGGTGAGGATCAGGACGAGAAGCAGGAACAGCGTTGGCGACAGGAGAGGAATCTGGATATCGAGGGCGCGGCGCACCGGGCCGGAGCCGTCCATGGCCGCGGCTTCCAGAAGCGAGCGCGGAATGGATTGAAGGCCCGCCAGCATAAAGATGAAGGCGTAGCCGACCCATTTCCATACGAAGCAGGTGACGATCAGTATCATGGCCTGGTTGCCGGATCTGGCCGGGTTCCAGAAGTCGGGCGAGGCGGCGTTGACGATCGCCATCAGCCCGCGCTCGGGCGACAGAACGAACAGAAAGGCCGTGCCGATGGCGGGGCCGGCCAGCGCATAAGGCCAGATGTAGAAGAAGCGGAAGGCCTTGGAGCCCTTCAACTGGCGGTCGACGCAAAGGGCGAGAACGAGCGCCAGGACAAGCGTCGCGAGTGTCGCCGTCGCGGAGAAGATCAGGCTGATCGACACGGAGGACCAGTAGAGATCGTCAGCGAAGACGGCGCGGAAATTGTCGAATCCGACGAAGAGCCGTTCCCCCGCGCCGCCGAAAGCCGGCTCCAGCGTGAAGGCCCAGTTCATCACCGACACGGCGGGCCAGTAGAAGAACAACGCGATCAGGAGAAGCTGCGGCAGGGCGGCCAGCACCGGCACGAGCCGCGAGCGGAACACGGCGCGCTTCTGGTTTGCCGCCACGGCAAGGGCGGCACTGGGCGGGCGGCGGGAGAGAGGACGCCGCCGGCGGATCGGGTCCGATCCACCGGCGAGCGCTGCATCGAGGGTCGCGTCAGTCAAGTGTGCGGCCCGCATAGGTCTTCTCGAAGCGGCGCAGAAGCGCGTTGGAACGCTCTGCCGCCTGATCGAGGCTCGCCTGCACGTCGGCATTCTGCATGAAGATCGCCTCCAAGGCGGTCGAGACCTCCTTGCGAATCTGCGTCATGCCGCCAAGGCGGATGCCGCGCGTATTCTCCGACGGCGGCGTATAGGTGAGGCTTTCGATGGCGAGCTCGCGGCCCTTGAACAGCGGCTTGTCGTAGAAGCCGTTCTTCTTCATCGCCTCGAAGCCGGTCTTCGTCACCGGGATGTAGCCGGTGACCGTCGACCACCATTCCACCATGTCGGGCTGGGCGATGAAGTTCAGGAACGCGGCCGCGCCCTTGTATTCGGCTTCCGGGCGCCCGTTCAGCACCCAAAGGGAAGCGCCGCCGACGAGCGAGTTCTTCCGCTGCGTGCCTTCCATCACCGGCAGGAGCGTCACATGCCATTCCACGCCTTCCGGCATGGTCTTGCCGATCGTGCCGTGATCGCCGATCGAGGTCATGATCATCTGGCAGGTCTGCGAGGTGAAGGACGGGACGATGTCCATGCCGAGCTGCTTGGTTTTCGGCACGAAGAGCTTCTCGTCGGCCAAGCGCTTCATGAACGTCACCTGGTCCACGAACTTCGTCTTGTTGAAGACGACTTCGGCATCGAGCCCGCCATAGCCGTTGTTCTTCGTGGCGATCGGCTGGTCGTGGATGGCGGAGAACTGCTCCAGCGTCTGCCAGGGGTCGAAGTTGAAGCCCATTGGGCAATCGAAGCCGGCGGCTTTCAGCTTGCGCGCGGCGGCCTCGACATCGGTCCAGGTCTTGGGCCCTTCCGCGATGCCGGCCTTTTTGAAGGCGCTGGCATTGTAATAGAACATCGCGGTGGAGGAGTTGAAGGGGAAACTCTGCAGCTCGCCCTTGGCGGTGGCGTAATAGTTCGCGATGCCGGGGAAGTAGTTGTTCCAGTCGATCTGGTAGCCGTTGTCGGCCATCAGCTTCTTGGCGGGCAGAAAGGCGCCCGACATCATCAGGTCGAGCGTGCCGACATCGTAGACCTGCGTGATCGCCGGCTGCTTCTTGGCGCGATAAGCCGCGATCGTGTTCTGGAGGTTGGCGTCGTAATTGCCCTGGCTGGTGCAGGTGATCTCGTAATCGCCCTGCGACTCGTTGAATTTGCGGCAGGCATCCTGGACGCGCTCGGCGAGATCGCCGGTGAGGCCGAACCAGAACTCGAACCTGGTCTTTTCGGCCAGAGCCGGGCTCGCGCCGAGAACCGATACGGCTAGCGCTGCGCCGAGTGAGGCGAGCACGGTTCTGCCGGCCCGCCGTTTCGAATTGTCATGTGAAACCATGGCGTTCATCGCGCTAGCCCCTCAAAAACGAAGAAGCGCCGGCCGCGACACCCCTCGCGCCGGCTTGGAGCCAGCCTTTAGCCGGCGAGCCGTGACGCGCGGATTTCGCTTTCACGACATTCTCGCGACGATCCCTTGGCCCGCGAAGACGACTTCCTTACCCGGATGCCGATCTATAGCCTTGAAAGCATCGCGCCCTCCGCTTTCATCTGGCGTTCGAAGAAGGAAGGAATTTCATGAGCGAGGGTCGCAAGAACGCCCCCAATCCGCCCCCCGCCGGTGGCTGGGGTGCGTTGAATGCCGTCGAGAAGCATCTCGGCCAGCAGAAGATCCTCATCAAGGGCAACCGCGCGCTTCTGTCGATGAACAAGCCGGGGGGGTTCGACTGCCCGAGCTGCGCCTGGCCGGACCCCCGCACCCCGCATGTCGCCGAATATTGCGAGAACGGCGCGAAGGCGGTCGCCTGGGAAGCCACGAAGAAGCGCACCGGCCCCGATTTCTTCGCCGCCCATACGGTGGAGGAATTGAAGGGGTGGACCGACCACGACCTCGAAAACGAAGGCCGGCTGACCCATCCCATGCGCTACGACGCGGCGAGCGACCGCTACGAGCCGGTGGACTGGGGCACGGCCCTTGCCGAGATCGGCGGCACGCTTCGCGATCTCGATCCGAACCGGGTGGAGCTCTACACCTCGGGCCGCGCCTCCAACGAGGCGGCATTTCTTTGGCAGCTCTTCGGGCGCCGGCTCGGCACCAACAATTTCCCCGATTGTTCCGACATGTGCCACATGACCACCACGGTGGCGCTGCCCGAAAGCATCGGGGTCGGCAAGGGCACGGTGACGCTGGACGACTGGGAAGCCTGCGACGCGGTCTTCATCATCGGCCAGAATCCCGGCACCAACAGCCCGCGTATGCTGACCTATCTTCATTCCATGGCCAAGCGCGGCGTGCCGATCGTGTCCTTCAACCCGTTGAAGGAACGCGCCCTCCTGCGCTTCGCCGACCCGCAGAGCGTGCGCGACATGCTGCCGGGCGGCGGCCAGACGATCTCGTCGCGCTACTACCAGCTTCGCACCGGCGGCGACATCCTGGCCATGCAAGGGATGTGCAAAGCCGTGATCGCGGCCGACGACGCCGCGAAGGCGGCGGGCGGCAAACGCATCCTCGATCTCGACTTCATCGCCGAGCACACGGCGGGCTTCGAGGAATTCGCCACCTTCGTGCGCGAACTCTCCTGGGACGTGGTGGAGCGCACCACCGCCTTGACGCGAAGCCAGCTCGAGGATGCCGCTCAAATCTACATGAAGGCCGAGCGCGTCATCGTCTGCTGGGGCATGGGCATCACCCAGCACCGCCACGGCGGCGAGGCCATGCACGCCATTCTCGATCTTCTTCTCATGCGCGGCAATGTCGGCAAGCTCGGCGCCGGCGCCTGTCCGATCCGCGGTCATTCCAACGTGCAAGGGGACCGCACCGTCGGCATCAACAAGACGCCGACGGAAGCCTTCCTCGCCCAGATGGACAAGGTCTTCGGCTTCACCAGCCCACGCGCCCACGGTCACGACACGGCCGAATGCTGCGAGGCGATCCTCAACGGCGAGGTGGATGCCTTCGTGGCGCTCGGCGGCAACTTCTTCCGCGCCATTCCCGATACGGATCGCGTCGCGGAGAAAGTGCCGACGATCGGCCTCACCGTTCACATGGCGACGAAGCTGAACCGCAGCCATCTGATCCACGGCAAGCGCGCTTATATCCTCCCGGTCATCGGACGCACCGAAACCGATATCCAGAGCGGCGGTCGCCAGACGATCACGGTGGAGGACAGCTTTTCCCAGGTGCACGGCTCGACCGGCATGCTGACGCCGGCCAGCGAACATTGCCGCTCCGAGCCCTGGATCGTGGCGCAACTCGCCAAGGCCACGGTCGGCAGCTCGGAGAAGATCGACTGGGACGCCTTGTGCGGAAACTATGCCCTGATCCGAGAGCGGATCGAGGCGGTGTTTCCCGACCAGTTCAAGGACTACAACCGGCGCATCGCCGAGCCGGGCGGCTTTCGCCTGCCGAACGCGGCTGCGGAGCGCAAATGGAACACGCCAACGGCCAAGGCGAATTTCCTGTTCAACCCGAAGATCCGCGACGAGGACGACGACGTACCGGACGCACCGCATTTCCAGCTCATGACGCTGCGCAGCCACGACCAGTTCAACACCACCGTTTATTCCGACAACGACCGGTATCGCGGCGTGTCGGGCCAGCGGATGGTGGCGTTCATGAACGAGCGCGACATGGCCGCCCAGAACCTTCGCGAGGGCGACCTGATCGAGTTCACGACCCTGTCGCTCGACGGGGTGGAGCGGCGCGTTTCGGGCTTCAAGGTCGTCGCCTTCGACGTGCCGGAAGGCTGCTGCGGGGCTTATTATCCCGAAACCAACGCGCTTCTGCCGCTCTACCACCGCGACGAGCGCTCCAACACGCCGGCGGCGAAATCCGTGCCCGTGCGCATCAGCGCCGTGCGCGAAGGCGCTCCCGCCTCCTACGAGCCGGAAGTGTCGGAACATCCGACGCTGCCGCGCGTCGCCATGCCGACGAGTTGAGTCGCGCCATGAACGACACCGACGTCACCTATCCGCCGCTCGACGTGCCGAAGGAGGTGGCGGAGGGCGTCTTCGTGGTGGATAGCGGGCCGATCCGGGCGATGGGGATACCCTTGCCGGTGCGGATGAGCGCGATCCGCCTCGGCAATGGCGGGTTGCTCCTCCATTCGCCGACCCGCTACAGCGCGGCTCTCCACGAGGCGCTGGAGCGGATCGGGCCGATCCGGCATCTGGTCGCGCCCAACAGCGCGCACTGGACCTACCTGAAAGAGTGGCAGGACCATCTTCCCCAAGCGAAGACCTGGGCCGCGCCGGGCTTACGCGAGCGGGGGCAGGTTAAGCGCTCCGGTGTCCGCCTCGACGCCGATCTCGGACCCGGCCGGGCCGAATGGGACGCCGAGGTGGATCAGGTCGCGGTGCCGGGCATCGGCGGTTTCTGCGAGGTGGCCCTGTTCCACAAGGCCTCGCGCACGCTGCTTCTCACCGATCTCGTGCAGAATCTGGAGCCGGAGAAGCTGCCCGCCCCGATGCGCGTCTTCGCGCGCCTTGCCGGCAATGCGGCGCCGAACGGCCGGGCGCCGGCCTATTTGCGCGCGGTGATCGCCCTGCGCGGCAATCTCGCGCGCGAAGCCGCCCGGCGCATCGTCGCCTTCGAGCCGGAGCGGGTGATCTTCACCCATGGCGCGTGGTTCGAAACGGATGGCGCGGCGCGGCTTCGCCGGTCCCTCGACTGGCTCCTGAAATAGGGTCCGGCCTCGAAAACAAGCCACGGAGCGACCATATGGGAGGTTTGGAGTTTTCGGAGTTCAAGCCATGAGCGTCGCCTTCGTGAAGGAGCCGAACGAGGATCAGGTCGAGGTTCTGCCCGACCGGGAACTCGGCCAGGAACCGAGCCTCGTCACCGAACGGGGGCTCAAACTGATCGACGAGGCGATCGCGGCCGACGAAGCGAGACTGGCCGCCGCGCGCGAGGCCGGCGACAAGGTGGGTATGGCGACCTTGAACCGCGACCTTCGCTATTGGCGGGCCCGCCGGGCGCTGGCCGAGGTCGTGGTGCCGGATGCCGGCGCCGATATCGTCCAGTTCGGCTGCGCCGTATCCATCGAACGCGATGACGGGCGGCAGCAGACGTTCCGCATCGTCGGCACCGACGAGGCCGATCCGAAAACGGGCTTCCTGTCTTTTTCCTCGCCCTTGGCGCGCGCCCTGATCGGCAAGGGCGTCGGCGAAAGCGTCAGGGCGGGCGAGGGCGAAGCGGAGATCGTCGGCATCGCCGTGGACTGAAGCTGGCTAAAGTCTCTTCTCTGTATAGTCATTATACCAGTTGACCAGTTGCGCAGCGGCTCGCTATGTCTCGTGGCGACCGCTGCCGGCTGGGAGGCTGGGCAGCGCGCGTCGTCGGCATCAGGGAGGAAGCCGTGCTCAAGCGTGTCCTGCAATCCATCACTTTGGCGGCGGTTCTGGCCGGCGCGCCCGGCTTGGCGAGTGCCGCCGATCTCATGGCGATCATCACGCCAAGCCACGACAACCCCTTCTTCAAGGCCGAAGCCGAGGGTGCGGCGGCAAAGGCCAAGGAACTCGGCTTCGAGCCCCTGATCCTCGTCCATGACGACGACGCCAACAAGCAGAACCAGCTTTTCGACACGGCCATCGCGCGCGGCGCGAAAGCCATCGTTCTCGACAATGCGGGCGCGGCCGCCACCACCGCCGCCGTGCAGAAGGCCAAGAATGCCGGCATTCCGAGCTTTTTGATCGACCGCGAGATCAACGAGACCGGCATCGCCGTGTCGCAGATCGTGTCGAACAACTATCAGGGCGCGCAGCTCGGGGCCGAGGAATTCGTGAAGCTGATGGGCGAGAAGGGCCCCTATGCCGAGCTTCTCGGGCGCGAAGCCGACACCAATGCCGGTATCCGCTCCGGCGGTTACAAGGACGTGCTCGACCAGTATCCCGACATGAAGCGCGTCGCGCAGCAATCGGCCAACTGGAGCCAGACGGAAGCCTTCGAGCGGATGCAGACGATCCTTCAGGCCAATCCTGAGATCAAGGGCGTCATCTCGGGCAACGACACGATGGCCATGGGCGCCTGGGCCGCGCTGGAAGCGGCGGGCCGCACCGACGTCATCGTCGTGGGCTTCGACGGCTCCAACGATGTCCGCGACTCCATCAAGAAGGGCGGCATCAAGGCCACCGTTCTCCAGCCGGCCTATCGCCAGGCGCAGCTCGCCGTGGAACAGGCCAAGCAATATCTCGACACCGGCAAGACGGGCGCCGAGGAAAAGCAGCTCATGGACTGCATCCTCATCAATGCCGACAATGCCGACAAGCTCGAAACCTTCGCGCTGAAGGACTGATCTTCCCTTTGAGCGGCGTCCATGACGGGCGACGCTTCTCGTCTTTCAAGAGAATCGGGAAATTGGAAATGATGCGGACCTTGTTCGCTTCCTGCCTTCTCACTATTTTCTGCACCGGGCTTTCCGGCTGCAAGATCATCGAAACGGCGGAACTGAAGGCGCGGGCGGAAGCGGCTGCAAAGCCGAGCGCCGGCGCCAACGCCACGGCGCTCTGGGACACCAAGGTCGTGCCCTATGTCACTGAGAAGGCCGCGCCTTTCCCGGAAGTCACCGCCGCCGCCAAGGCCGATCTGAAGCTGGCGGGCGAGAAATACGGCTATCGCGAGGTCGGCGAGGGCGCGCCCTGGAACTTCGTTTCGCGCCTTTCCGGCACGGTGACGGCCGCCAATACGGGCTCGCGCGCCGCGACCGCCGAAGTCGATGTCGATGGCGACGGGAAGCCGGACGCCACGATCCAGCTCGGCCCCGTCATCAAGGGCACGTCCATCCGCGACGCGTTGCCTTTCGTGAGCTTCACGCAGGTCAGGAACCAGATCGAGTTTGCGGACGTCGCCAAAAGCTTCAATACCGCCGCCTACGAGAAGGTGCTGAAAGACCTGCCGCGCGACCGGCTCGTCGGCTCGAAAGTCGAGGCGACCGGCGTCTTCACCTTACGCTCTTCAACCGAGAGGGTGCTCTTCACGCCCGTTTCCATGCGCGTGGAGGCGCCGCAATCGTGAGCGCTTCGTCCAATCCAGATATCGTCCTGTCGGTGCGCGGCGCGACCAAGGTCTATCCGGGCACGCAAGCCCTGAAAGGCGTCGATTTCGACGTGCGGCGCGGCGCGGTCAACGTTCTCGTCGGCGAGAACGGCGCGGGCAAGTCGACGCTTATGAAGATCATCGCCGGCGTCGAGCAGCCGACGGAAGGGCAGATCCTGATGGGCGGCGAGCCGGTCACCCTGTCCGACACGGCGGCCGCCGCCAAGCACGGCATCGGCATCGTGTTCCAGGAACTCAACCTTTTCCCGAACATGACGATCGCCGAGAACATCTTCATCGGCCGCGAGAAAACGCGCGGGGGTATCGACATCGACGCGAAAGCCCAGAACGCGGAAGCGGCAAAGCTGCTGAAACGGCTGGAACATGCCAACGACCCCGCGACGCCGGTCGGCGATCTTCGCATCGGCGAGCAGCAGATCGTGGAGATCGCGAAAGTCCTCGCCCAGGACGCGCGCATCATCATCATGGACGAGCCGACCTCGGCGCTTTCGGCGGCGGAAGTGGACATCCTCTTCCGCGTCATCGGTGAGCTTCGCGCCCAGGGCGTCGCCATCGTCTATATCTCGCACCGCCTGGAAGAACTGGTGCGGATCGGCGACTACATCACCGTTCTTCGCGACGGGCGCATCACCGGATCGCGCCCGATGGGGGAAGTCGACGTGCCCTGGATCGTGCGCGCCATGATCGGCTCGGCCTCCAAGGACTTCGCCAAGACCATCCATCACGACTACGGCCCGGAACTCCTCACTGTGGAAGACATGACCCTGCCGAGGAAGGGCGGGGGCTTTGCCGTCGACCACGTGTCGCTTTCCCTTAAATCCGGCGAGATCGTCGGCATCTACGGGTTGATGGGCGCGGGACGGTCCGAACTCTTCGACTGCATCATGGGCCGGATGCCGGAGGCCAAGGGCCGCGTGACGCTCGCCGGCCAGGAACTCACTGAACGCTCGATCCACGGGCGCATCAAGCGCGGCATCGCGCTGATCCCGGAGGACCGCAAGGCGGAAGGGCTCGTGCAGATCCTGTCGGTGGCCGAGAACATGACGATGTCGAGTCTGGCCGCCTTTACCCGTGCCGGCATTCATCTCGATGTCGCCAAGGAAAAGCGCGGCGTCGCGGAATTCGTGAAGAAGCTCGCCGTCAAGGTCGCCTCGCTCGACGCGCCGGTATCGTCCTTGTCGGGCGGCAACCAGCAGAAGATCGTGATCGGCAAGGCGTTGATGACGGGGCCGAAGGTGCTTCTCATGGACGAGCCGAGCCGGGGCATCGATATCGGCGCCAAGGCGGAAGTCTTCCGCGTGATGCGGGAACTCGCCGCGCAAGGGCTCGGCATCCTCTTCGTCACCTCGGACCTCGAAGAGGTGATGGAGCTTTCCGACCGCATCGTCGTGATGTCGAACGGCAAGATCACCGGGGAAATGGCGCGGGCGGAAGCCGCCGAGGAGAAGGTGGTGGCGCTGTCCTTCCTCGGACACGAACCCCACAAGACAACCGGCTCCGGCCGGCGGGAGCTGCAGTGATGAGCGTCGAAGCCGTGACGGCCCCCAAGGCATCGGGCGACGTGTCGCCGACCCTTCTTCTCCTGAAGGCCCGGACCTTCATCGCGCTGATCGCGGTGGTTCTGTTCTTCTCCTTCGCCGCGCCGAACTTCCTGTCGACGGCCAATCTCGTGATCATGTCCGAGCACGTGGCGTTGAACGCCTTTCTCGCCATCGGCATGACCTTCGTGATCATCACCGGCGGCATCGATCTGTCCGTCGGCTCCATCGTCGGCCTTTGCGGCATGGTGGCGGGCTATCTCGTCCTCAACGGGGTGAACCTCGAATTCACCGGCTACACGGTGTTCTTCAACACCTGGGAAATCGTCGGCATCACGCTCCTGGTCGGCGTTCTCGTCGGCGTCGTGAACGGCCTTCTGATCACGAGGTTGAACGTCGCGCCCTTTATCGCGACGCTGGGCACGCTCTACGTGGCGCGCGGCGCGGCGCTTCTGTCGTCGGGCGGCGCGACCTTCCCGAACCTGTCGGGCAATGCCGAATGGGGGACGCAGAGCTTTCCCTTCATCGGCGCGGGCTCGGTGCTCGGCATCCCCGTTTCGATCCTCGTCCTGATCGCGGTGGGCCTGGGCGCGGCCTATCTCGCCGCGCGCACCCCGCTCGGGCGCCAGATCTACGCCGTCGGCGGCAACGAGCGCGCGGCGGCCTTGTCCGGCATCAAGGTCAACCGGGTGAAGATGTTCGTCTACATGTTCTCCGGCTTCTGCGCCGCGATCGTCGGGCTCATCATCTCTTCCCAGCTCGTCGCCTCACATCCCGCCACCGGCGAGACCTTCGAGCTGAACGCCATCGCGGCGGCCGTGCTCGGCGGCACCTCCATGTCGGGCGGGCGCGGCCGGATCGGCGGTACGATCGTCGGTGCCTTCGTGATCGGCATTCTGTCGGACGGCCTCGTGATGATGGGCGTTTCCTCCTTCTGGCAGACCGTGATCAAGGGCCTCGTGATCATCGCGGCCGTCGTGGTCGACCAGTTCCAGCAGCGCCTCCAGCAGAAGCTCGCGCTTCAACGGCAGGCGGCGCTCGGCCGCTGACGAAAGCGGCCCAACACAATAAACAAAGAAAGGGATTGCGATGACGGCAGTCGCATTGTTCGGGGCCGGCGGAAAGATGGGCTATCGCCTCGCCAGCAACCTGAAGAACTCGCGCTTCGAAGTCCGCCATGTGGAGCTGAGCGAAGCGGGCCAGGAGCGGCTGAAGACGGGCCTCGGTTTCGACTGCGTGCCTCAAGGGGAAGCGCTCGACGGCGCGGAGGTCGTGATCCTCGCCGTGCCCGACACCGTGATCGGCAAGGTCGCGGCGGGCATCGAGAAGGACCTGAAACCCGGCACGATCGTCGTGATCCTCGACGCCGCCGCGCCCTTCGCCGGCCATCTGCCGGAGCGCTCCGACCTCACCTATTTCGTCACCCATCCCTGCCACCCGCCGATCTTCAACGATGAAACGGAGATGGCGGCCAAGCGCGACTTCTTCGGCGGCATCGCCGCCAAGCAGCACATCGTCTCGGCCCTGATGCAGGGACCGGACGAGCATTACGCGCTGGGCGAGGAGGTGGCGAAGGTCATCTGGGCGCCGGTGATGCGCTCGCACCGCGTTTCCGTAGAACAGATGGCGCTTCTGGAGCCGGGGCTTTCCGAGACGGTCTGCGCTTCCCTTCTCGTGGTCATGCGCGAGGCCATGGACGAGGTGGTGAAGCGCGGCGTGCCGAAGGAAGCCGCGCGCGACTTCCTGCTCGGCCACATGAACGTCCTCGGTTCCGTGATCTTCGAGGAAACCCCCGGCGTCTTCTCGGATGCCTGCAACAAGGCGATCGAGTTCGGCAAGCCGATGCTGATGCGCGACGACTGGAAGCGGGTCTTCGAGCCGCAGGAACTCGCCGACTCCATCCGTCGGATCACCTGACGCGCCGTCCTGGCGCGAAAAAACCGAAAACGGGCGGCGGATCGGTCGTCGCCCGTTTTCCGAAGGGGAGGGTGGATATGACGGCAGCGACATCGCGCGGGCTCGGCGCGGCAGAGACGAGCGAGGTCGAAAACTCGGCGATCTCCAAGATCACCTGGCGGCTCGTGCCCTTTCTCGGGTTGATGTTCTTCATCAACTTCCTCGACCGCACCGCGATCAGCTTCGCGGGGCCGAACGGCATGACGCAGGATCTCGGCCTGTCGGCCGCGCAGTTCGGCTTCGCCGCCGGCATCTTCTTTCTCGGCTACATCCTTCTGGAAGTGCCGAGCAATCTTGCTCTTCACCGCTTCGGCGCGCGCAAATGGCTGGCGCGCATCATGGTGAGCTGGGGCATCGTGTCCCTTCTTTTCACCTGGGTCGGCAGCGCGACTGAGCTCTACTGGCTGCGCTTCCTTCTCGGCATCGCGGAAGCCGGCTTCTTTCCCGGCGCGATCCTGTTCCTCAGCCTTTGGGTGCCTTCGCGGCATCGCTCGAAGGTCCTGTCGATCTTCTATGTCGCCCAGCCTCTGACCACCGTGATCGGCGCCCCGATCGCGTCCCTCCTGATCGGGATGCACGGCGCCTTCGGCCTGGAAGGCTGGCGCCTGATGTTCGCGGGCGTCTCGATCCCGGCGATCCTCATCGGCATCGTCACCTATTTCTATCTGCCCGACCGCCCGGACGACGCGCGCTGGCTGAACGCCGAGGAAAAGCGCTGGCTGAACGAAGAGCTTTCGCGCGAGGACCGGATCAAGACCGGTCATCACGGCAAGGGCACCGCCAGGGCGCTTCTCGACGGGCGCGTCTGGGTGCTCTCGGCCATCTATTTCGGCTTCATCTACGGCCTTTACGCCCTCGGCTTCTTTCTGCCGACCATCATCGGCGGCTTCGAATCGAGCTTCGGCACGAAGTTCACCGTGATGCAGAAGGGCCTCATCACCGCGATCCCTTATCTGCCGGCCGCGATCGCCCTCGTTTTGTGGAGCCGCGACGCCACGCGCCGTGGCGTTCGCCCGTGGCATATCGGCATTCCGGCGCTTGTCGGCGCGGTCTCGATCCCGCTGGCTTTGTCCATGCCGACGCCCGCCGCGACCATCGCCGTGATCACGGTCACGGCCTGCGCGATCTTCTCGGCGTTGCCGAACTTCTGGTCCATTCCCGCCCGCTTTCTTTCCGGCGCGGGCGCGGCGGCCGGCATCGCCCTCATCAACACGATGGGCAATGTCGCGGGCTTCGCCGCGCCCTTCGTCACCGGCGCGGTGAAGGACTGGACAGGCAGCTATGGCGCGCCCATGGCCATCGTCGGGGTGGCGATGCTCGTGTCGGCGATCCTGACCTTCACCATCGCCGGGCGCATCCGCGACCCTGAAGACCTGACGAAAGAACCGGCATGAGCGAACTCAAGGGCGCCCTGATCGGCTGCGGCTTCTTCGCCGTCAACCAGATGCACGGTTGGGCGGGGATCGATGGCGTATCCATCGCCGCCATCTGCGACCGCGACGAAACGCGGCTGCGCGACATGGGCGAGCGGTTCGGGATCGAGCGCCGCTTCACCGATGCCCGCGCCATGCTGGAAGAGGTCGGGCCCGACTTCGTGGATATCGCGACCACCGCGCCGAGCCACCGCGCTCTCGTGGAACTCGCCGCTTCCCTGAAGATCCCGGTGATCTGCCAAAAACCCTTCGCGCCTTCCATGGATGACGCGCGGGCCATGGTCGCGGCCTGCGCGAAGGCCGGCGTGCCCTTGATGGTGCACGAGAACTTCCGCTGGCAGTCTCCGATCCAGGCGGTCGGCAAGATCCTCAAGGACGGGGCGATCGGCAAGGCCTTCTTCGGCCGCGTTTCCTTCCGCTCGGCCTATGACGTTTATTCCGGCCAGCCCTATCTGGCCGAAGGGAACCGCTTCATCATCGAGGATCTCGGCATCCACGCCCTCGACATCGCGCGTTTCCTGTTCGGCGACGTATCGGCGATCACGGCGCGCACCGCGCGGATCAATCCGCGCATCCGGGGCGAGGACGTCGCCACCATGCTGCTGGCCCACGAGGGCGCGACGAGCGTCGTCGATTGTTCCTATGCGACGAAGCTGGAGGAGGAACTGTTCCCCCAGACGCTGATCGAGATCGACGGGACGGAAGGCTCGATCCGGCTCGGGGCGAATTATCGCCTGACCGTCACGAACGGGGAGGGGACGCGCCACGAGGACGTGTCGCCGCCCCTTCTGCCTTGGGCGGAGCGCCCCTGGCACAACATCCAGGAAAGCGTGGCGGCGATCCAGGAGCACTGGGTGCGCTGCCTTGCCGCCGGGACCGAGCCCGAAACTTCGGGAGCGGACAACCTGAAGACTCTTGCGTTGGTCGAGGCCGCCTATGCGAGCGCCGCCGATGGCGGCGGCACGCTCGATCCGAACGGGTTCTGAGAAAGATGAGCGACCCTCTCGCCCTTTACGGCACCGACGAGCCGCCGGCCCGAGCGCGGCGATTGAGGGCGGGAGCACTGGAAGCCGATCTCGTGGACGGCAACCTTCGAACGATCCGTTTTGCCGGACACGAGGTCATCCGGGCGCTCGCCTATGTCGTGCGCGACCGTGACTGGGGCACCCACGAACTCGGCGTTTCCGACCCGGAGGTTCTGGAGGACGCGAGCGGCTTCGCGGTGTCGTGGAGAACCGCCTGCACCGCGCCGGACGGGGCGCGGCTGTTTCTGACCGCGACGCTCCGGGGAGAGGCGTCGGGCGTGTTGTCCTTCACCGTCGAGGCGACGCCCTCGCGCGATTTTGAGACCAATCGCTGCGGCTTCTGCATCCTCCACCCGATCGAGGGCGTCGCCGGGCAACCGGTTGCCGTAGCGCATGGCGACGGCGGGGTCGAGACCGCCACCTTTCCGGACCTGATCGAACCCTGGCAGCCCTTCAAGGACATTGCCGCCATCCGCCACGAGGCCGCGCCGGGCCTCTTCGTCACCTGCCGCATGGAAGGCGACATCTTCGAGATGGAAGACCAGCGCGCCTGGTCGGACGCCTCCTTCAAGACCTATGTGCGCCCGTTGGCGATGCCCTGGCCCTATCTTCTGCCGGCCGGTGAAACCACGCGGCAAAGCGTGACTCTCGAGATCGAATCCGTTTTTCCGACGCGCCCCGCGCAGTCCCCGGACGATGGGCCGGTGCACGTGGATGTCGGTCCGGCGCTCGGCGAGACATTTCCGCCCTTCGGCGTCCTGGTTTCGCCGGAAGACGTGGCCGCGATCCTGAACGCGCCCGATCGGCTGGAGGCTCTCGGTCCCCGCCATCTCCTGTTCCACTTCGACCCCGTCGCCGGCCATGGCTTGGCGGAACTCCAAGCCATGGCGAGCGTGCAGGCTTTGGTGCCCGAAACCCACGCCATGCTCGAATGCGTCGTGCCATGCGAAAGTGAGCCGGGAGCCGAACTCCTCGACGCCGCCCGACTCGTGCAGGCGAGCGGGCTTCGCATCGATGCGGTGACGGTCGGCCCGTCCGTGGATCGCCAGTCGACGCCGCCGGGGAGCGAGTGGCCGCCCTGTCCGCCCTTGGAGGAGGTCTACGAAGCCGCGCGCCGCGCCTTTCCGGGCGTCACCCTCGGCGGGGGGATGTTCAGCTATTTCACCGAGCTCAACCGCAAGCGCCCGCCGGTCGATATGCTCGACCTCGTGTCCCACGCGACCTGCCCGATCGTCCATGCGGCGGACGATCTGTCGGTGATGCAAACGCTTGAAGCCGTGCCCTTCATCTGGCGCTCGGCGCGCAAAATCATCGGGGAGAACAAGCCCTATCATCTGGGGCCGACCACGATCGGGATGCGCCAGAACCCCTACGGGTCGCGCACCATCCCCAACCCCGAGAACAAGCGCATCGCCATGGCGGCGCAAGATCCCCGGCAGGCCGGCCTTTTCGCCGCCGCCTGGCTGGTGGGCTATGCCGCCCGTCTTCCCGGCGCGCGGCTGGCGCGATGGACCGGCGGCTCGCTCGCTGGCCCGCGCGGGCTCCTGTCGCCGGAGGGTGCGCCGCTTCCCGCCTTCCATGTCGCGGCGGGCCTTGCCGCCCTGTCCGGCCTGCCGCTTCTGTCCTTGCGCTCCGCGGCGCGCGGGCGGGTCGACGGCATCGCGGTGCGGGCGGAGGACGGAAGCCTTCTGCTTTGGCTCGCCAACCTGACGCCCGAAACCCAGGAGGTCCGCCTGCCGGACTCGCGCGGCGGATGGACCGCGACGCTTCTCGACGCGAATGGTGGCCCGACGCCTTCGAGCGTGCCGTCAAGCGGCCGGCTCGCGCTCGGCCCCTACGCCGTCGCGCTTTTCGAGGCTTCCACCTCCTCGGCCGACTGATGGACGTAGAGCGCGCTGGACCGCTCCAGATGGACGATCATCGCGGCCTCGGCGGCGGCGGGGTCGTTTTCGGAAAGCGCCCGCAGGATGTGCTCGTGCTCGGCCAGGGTGAAGCGCTCCTTGCCGGTCCAGATCAGCATGTCGGTGTGATATTCCTTCAACCAGCCGAGCATCGCCTCGCACACGGCCTCGAAGATCGGGTTGCCGGGGATCGCGGCGATGCGGGCATGGAAGCGCATGTCGGCGGCGATGAAGGTCTCGGCTTGGCCGAGCGCGGCGCGCTGCGTGTCGATGAGGCGCGACAGGTCGGCGATATCCTTGGCACTTGCCCGCTCGGCCGCCTGACGCACGATGCCGCGCTCGAAGAAGATGCGCGCTTCCTTCAGATGGCCGAGGCTTTGCGGCGAGGTTTGCAGCATGATCTGCGCGGCGTCGTCCACCTGCCCCATCAGGGCGCGCGGCGTCGGCGCGGTGACACGCGCGCGCTCGCCATGCTGGATGGCGAGAAGCCCCATATTCGACAAGGCCTGCATCGCCTCGCGGATCGCCGGGCGCCCGACGCCGAAGCGCTCCATCAATTCGCGCTCGGAGGGCATCTGATCGCCGGGCTTCAGGCTGCCGGAGGTGATCATGACCTTCAGCCGGTCGAGCACCTCGGTCGAGAGCTTGCGGCGCTGGATGGGTTCGGATGGGAGCGCCATGGCCGCAGCCTCTCGAAAAGGGCGAATGTCTCGTATACTCATCATACCAGAACCGGACGTCGATGCGACGGGTGTCGTGGCAGGTCGCTGAAATAAGGTCGAAAAGCCGTGCAGGATAGCATCATCCTTACCTATCGTGTCGAAACGCCCGGCGATCCCGAAAAGGTCGCGGCCAAGATCGCGAGCGATCAGTCCACCGGCACCTTCGTCGCGCTTCCCGGCGAAACGCCGGAACTGAAGGCGCGTGTCGCCGCGCGCGTCCTCGCCATCCGCCCGCTCGAACCCGCGACCGAGCCCGGCTGGGGCCGATCGCACGCCGGTCTGGAAACGGGAACGCGCTTCAACCGCGCCGATGTCGACATTGCCTTTCCGGTGGAAGCCGTCGGCACCGATCTCTCGGCGCTGATGACCATCGCCATCGGCGGCGTTTATTCGATCCGCGAATTGTCGGGCGTGCGTGTCACCGCCATCCGCCTGCCGGAAAGCTTCGCCGGCGCCTATCCCGGTCCGCAATTCGGCATCGAAGGCTCGCGCCGTTTGACCGGCGTCCACGGGCGGCCGCTGATCGGCACCATCGTGAAACCCGCGCTCGGCCTTCGCCCGCCGGAAATGGCGGCGATGGTGCGCGAACTCCTGGAAGCCGGTGTCGACTTCATCAAGGACGACGAGAAGCTGATGAGCCCGGCTTATTCGAGCCTGGAGGATCGCGTGAAGGCGATCATGCCCGTGATCCTCGACCACGAGCAGAAGACCGGCAAGAAGGTGATGTACGCCTTCGGCATCTCCGCCGCCGATCCCGACACGATGCTGCGCAACCACGACATCGTGGCGGAGGCTGGCGGCAATGCGGCCGTCATCAACATCGCCTCGATCGGCCTTGGGAGCCTGACCTTCCTGCGCAAGCGGTCGCGCCTCGTTCTCCACGCCCATCGCAACGGCTGGGACATCCTCACTCGCAACGCCGCCGTCGGCATGGAATTTGCCGCCTGGGAAATCTTCTGGCGCTTGTCGGGGATCGACCAGTTCCAGATCAACGGCATCCGCGTGAAGTATTGGGAGCCGGACGAAAGTTTCGTGCGCTCCTTCCATGCGTTGCAAAAGCCGATCTTCTCGCCCTCCGACCGGCCCTTGCCCGTCGTCGGCTCCGGTCAATGGGGCGGGCAGGCGCCCGATACCTACGCCGCGACCGGCGGCTCGACCGATCTTCTTTATTTGTGCGGGGGCGGCGTCGTCAGCCATCCGGACGGGCCCGCCTCGGGCGTCAGGGCCGTGCGTCAGGCTTGGGACGCGGCGGTGGCGGGCGTCGATCTCGCCACCTTTGCCAAGGACCATCGCGAGCTTGCCCGCTCGATCGAGTTCTTCGCGAACGGCAAGGGCGCGTGACGATCATGGCGACGCAACCGCTTCTCGCCTTCTACGGCGACGATCTCACTGGCTCCACCGACGTGATGGAGGCTTTGTCCCTGCGCGGGGTGGATACGGTGCTCTTCACGGGCGTGCCGAGCGAGGGTCAGTTCGCGCGCTTTGCCGGGATGCGGGCCTTCGGCATCGCCGGCACGAGCCGCAGCCAGACGCCGGACTGGATGGAGGAGCATCTCGTTCCCGCCTTTGAATGGCTGGCGGCGCGCGGAGCCTTTCTCACCCATTACAAGGTCTGCTCGACCTTCGATTCCGCCCCCCATGTCGGCTCGATCGGGCGCGCGACCGAGATCGGCCGGCGCGTCTTCGGCGAGGTGGCGGTGCCGCTCGTGGTCGGAGCGCCGCAACTGATACGCTACACCGCCTTCGGTAACCTTTTTGCGGCGTTTCGCGGAGAAACCTTCCGCATCGACCGCCATCCGGTGATGAGCCGCCATCCCGTGACGCCGATGCGCGAAGCGGACCTGCGCCTGCATCTTCGCGAACAGACTTCGCTGGCCGTGGCGCTTCTCGATCTCGCCGCCACGATCGCGCCCGATGCCGACGAGCGCCTCGATGCGCTTTTGAATGACGATCCCGGCGCGATCCTGATCGATGTCGCGGACGAGGCAACGCAACGCGCCGCCGGGCGGCACCTGAAACGCCTCGCTGAAAGGGGGCATCGCTTCGTCGTCGGCTCGTCGGGCGTCGAATATGCCCTCGCCGAGCCGCCGGAAGCGCCGCCGGTCTTTGCCGCCTTGAAGCCGGTGGAGCGCTTGTCCGTCGTATCGGGAAGCTGTTCGCCGACCACCGAAAAGCAGATCCGGTTTGCCGAAACCCAGGGCTTCACCCTCGTTCATGCCGATCCGCGCGCGCTCATAGACGGCAATGAGGTGGCGGTGGAGGCGCTTTTCGCCAAAGCGCTGGCCGAGCTGAACGCGGGGCGCAGCACGATCCTGGCGACGGCCTTGGGGCCGGACACCGATCTCGGCGCATCCATCGACCGTTTCGAGGGCGCGCGCCATCGCATCGGCATCGGGCTCGGGCGTCTTCAGGCGCGGCTCGTGCGGGAAACCGGCATGACCCGCGCGGTGATCGCCGGCGGCGACACGTCGAGCCACGCCCTGGCGGAACTCGGCGCTTTCGCGCTGACGCTGCGCCTGCCCTTCCCGCAAACGCCGGGCTCGCCGGTGACGCGCGTCCACAGCGACGATCCCGCCTTCGACGGCGTCGAGATCGCGATGAAGGGCGGTCAGGTCGGCGGCGACGATTATTTCGTGGCGCTTCGCAACGGCGGGTGAACGGAGCCTCTCAAGCGGAAGGGTCGGAATAGCCGTTTTCGGCAAAGCGGGTCCGGGCGCGGTCCTGGTTGGCCTTCAGCGCCGTTTCGATCTGGCCGCCATAGCCGATCGACACGGCGAAGCGCTCCAGAAGCTCCCCGTCGAAATGCCCCTTCCAGTTCGCCATCTGCGCTAGGCTGTGAAGCGGCGTCCAGGCCGTCTTGTAGGGGCGCACTGAGGTCACCGCGTCGTAGACGTCGCAGATGGCCGCCATGCGCGCATGGAGGCTGAGCTCTTCCGCGCCGAGCCCGTCGGGATAGCCGGTGCCGTCCATCCGCTCGTGATGATGGCGGCAGATATCGATGACGACGGCGGACGTCTCGCCCTGCGCTTCCAGCATCTCGTGGCCCTTGGCGGGATGCTGGCGGAGAAGATCGAGTTCGCGCGGCGTCAGTCCGCTCGGCTTCATGAGAACGCTGGATGGAACGGCGACCTTGCCGATATCATGGAGAAGGCTGGCGATGCCGAGAACCTGCACTTCCTCTTCCGGCAGTTCCAGATGGCGGGCGAACTGGATCATCAGCGCGCCCACCGCGATGGAATGAAGATAGGTGTAGTTGTCGAGGGAGCGCAGGCGCGTCAGCGAATGAAGGGCGGCAGGGCTGCGATCCAGAAGGCGCGTGATCTCGCCCGCCACGTTCTCGGCCTGGTCGCGCTTCATCGGACGCCCCATGCGGATGTCCTCGAAGATGTCGCGAACGGCCTTGCCGCATTGGCGCAGCGCCTTGCGCGCGAGGGTCACTTCGCCGGGTTCTGCGGCCGGGAGGGGCCGCGCTCGCCGCACCGGGGCCGCCCGTGCGAGGTCGCCGGCCGGGCGCGGCGTCAAGGGCGCGCCGAGGCTCTCATCGATCACGACGCCGGTCACGTCGCTGGCGCGCAGCTTGGCGAGATCGGCGGCTTCGGTCAGAATGAAGCGCTTGCGCCAGAAGGGATGGTCGAGCCAGTTTCCTTCGAGCCGCTCGATGAACATGCCGAGCCGCACCTCGTCGCGGCCGATGCGCTTCAGCATCCCTTTTCCCCTCGCCCTTCGGCGGCTGTCATTCTCTGGAACGACCGAGGCTCGAAGGACGAAGGGCAACCGCGTCGATCCTTCGACACACTTGCCCCATCGTCTTTACCCAGCGGCATGTCCAAGGCTTTGTAAGCGAGACCTCTTAAGATTTCAGCCTGAGAATACGGTCGTGGCGCTCTTATCGCGGCCCGAACTCGGTCATCCGGACGGCAAGGGGAGGGACGTTCAGGTCAGCGCGGAAAGTCGTAACGGCGGACGATCGCCCAGATCGCCTCGTTCACGGCGCGGATTTCGGCGATGGCGTTCAGGATCGCCCGCATCTCGTCTGGCCCGAGTTCTTCCGTCTTGCCGTAGCGGATTTCCGTTTCGCCGTCGGCGATGCGCATGAGTTGCGTGGTGGCGCGCGAGCCGGTCTCGTCGAAGGCATAGATGCAATGGCTGTACTTGTTGCGCAGCCGCGCCTGACGCGACATCTGGCGCATCGCGGCCAGAACCTCCTGCCGGCAACGGGGATCGGTGCCCTTCACCTTGGCAAGGCGTTCAACCAGTTCGATCCGCGCCTTGCCCGTGTTGAGGGTGAGGAAGATCACGATGGCGACCTCCTTCTGCACCTTCGCCAGACCGGCGATGAGGTGGATCAGGAGGCTCTCGGTGTTGGTCCAGGCGTAGTTGAGCTGCCCGACGAGAAGCAGGACTTCCTGGAACCGCGACAAGCGCGGGTTGAGGGGCGCATTCATCGGCGCGCGTCGAGACGCGGCGGCGCGACCTGTGCGGCTGGCGGGGGAAAGGGCGCGACCCGCTCCATGTAAAGGCGCGCCGCTTCCGTGCGGTTGTGGACGCAGAGCTTGCGGATGATGTTGTGGAGGTGGATCTTCACCGTATGCTCGGAAAGCACGAGCGCGGAGGCGATCACCTTGTTCTGAAGGCCGCGCGCCACGAGGGCGAGGATTTCGTGCTCGCGCACGGTGAGATCGCGAAGGCCGGTCTGCATGTGCGACCGGCTCGCCGGCTCGTGCCCACCCGCCCAAGGGCTGATCGCCGGCAGGGACGATGCCTTGACGCGCAGCGCGTCGCTGCGCAGGAGGTTCAAGGGCAGATAATCGCCGCCGAGCAGGATCAGCCGCACCGCCGCCAGCCAGACGTCGAGCTTGAGGTTCATCGGCAGGAAGCTGCGGATTTCCGGGCAGGCGAGAAGTTCGGCGAGCGCCAGGGCCCGCTGATCGCTCGGCTGGAACAGCGCCAGAAGCGCGCCCGGATGGCGACGGGCGATCTCGGGAGCGTGGTCGCGCAAGGGCTCGAACAAGGAAACGTCCACCAGAACCAGGGCCAGCGGCAGGTCGAAAGCCCGGCAGGCGGCGTCCGGCGTGTCCGCGATGGCAATCTCGATCCACGGAAATTCGAGTTCCATGGCGTGGAGCAGGCTGCGCGACAAACAGTCCTCGTCACCGCTGACCACGAGAAGGGTTCGTCGCCGCCCGCCTGCCTGGGGCGGGACTCGAGGACGAGGAGGCTCGGGAAGATGCTCGACTGCTTTCATGGCGCAAATCATTCGATCGTAGCCGCTCGAAGGGCGGTTTGTTGCTGCGGTGCAAAATTCTTCCATGCAATGCAAATCGCGAGGTCCTGCGAAGGAATTTACTTCCCTTTTCTGCCCGGACTAGATCGCAATTTTTAAGCTAAAGGCGAGATCAGCGGCTGTCTACGATATTTCCATTGGCGAGGTATCTTTCCCTTAAGTCAGAAATTTCAGACGCGACGCATGTGGCCTGCTCGGTCGGGATGCAACTGCCTCCGATAGAAGCAAACATCGGCCATGGATCGCGAGCGCGGAACGTCGAGCCGGTGGAACGATCTAGATCGAAGTAACGACTGGCGTTCGCTCACTCTGGGTTTACAAATCCTTACATTCTCGGCTCAAAGTTGCCGGGAAGACGTGCCCAAAAAGATATCGAAGTAGAGTTCGTAACGACATGACGCATCATGTCGGTGTGCTTGAGTATTCTTCGAAGAAAGCGGATTTGCCGAAAATACGACGCTGTTCCGATCCGTGGATCGGGGGTTTTGCCCGGCCGTCCGCTTCTCGAGGAAATCGCAGGAAGATCAATATCAACCTCCGCGTTTCGCCATGGCCGCATCCAAGATGAAGGCGGTCCGCATTCGCGGTATCCGGGAGGGATACGGCAATGTCAGCCAACAGAAATCAGAGCTCTCAATTCGGCGGCCTGCCGCTGGGTGACCAGAGCCAGGATCAGACCCAGGATCAGGACCAGACGCAGTCGAACACCAACAGCAACTCCAACGACAGCACCTCGGACACGAGTTCCGACAGCATGTCGGGAGCGGGCGCCGGGGCGGGAGCCCTGGCCGGCAGCGGCGCGCTCAGCGGCGCGGGCTCTCTTGCCGGCTCGGGAGCGCTGGCGGGTTCGGGCGCCCTCAGCGATTCCGACTCCGGTTCCACCTCCGACTCGGGCTCGACCTCCGATAGCGGCGCGGATTCGACTTCGGCCTCCGATTCCAGCTCCAGCGGCGATGCCTCGTCGACAAGCTCCAGCATCGGCGAGAATTCGAACGCCAACACCAACGAGAACGCTTCCAGCAACACCAACGAAAACGCCAGCAGCACCGACGTTTCCAGCGTTACCGACGTCACCAGCACGACCAACGTGACGGTGGATGTCGGGCTGAACCTCGACGACTACCAGCCCACCGACGACGACGGCATCGACATCGACAATGCCAGCGTCGACGGATTGTTCAGCGTCGATTTCAACGACATCCTGAACAACGCCCTGAACGGCGACGGCTCCAACAACGCCGCCGTGATCAGCCAGAACGCCCATATGTCGGACAACGACACGGCGTCGTCCATTTCCCTCGACGGAACGCTGACCCAGAGCGGCAATGCCGACGGCGGCGAGGCGACTTCGGGCGACGGCATCACCGGCGGCGGTTCGGGCGCGAGCGGTGGAGCGGCCGGGGCCATCGGCGGTTATGCCGGCGGCGGGGAAGGCGGCACCGGCGGCTATGCCAATGGCGGCTCGGGCTATGGCGGTTCGTCGACGGCGGGTCCGTCCAGCGCGTCCGGCAACGGCGGCGGGGCGGGGACGGGCACCGTCACGGGCGGCGCGGCATCCACCGGCTCGGGCACCGGCGGCGGCTCCACGGGCGGCGCGGGCGGTGCCGGCGGCACGGCGGCGGGCCTCGGCCTTGGCCTCGGTCTCGGCGTCGGCCTTGGCGCAGGGCTCGGCGGTGACGGCGGCGACACCGGCTCGGCCGGCAGCGGCGGCTCCACGGGCTCGACCGGCGATGCCGGCGACGGCGGGGTTGGCGGTGACAGCGGCGCCGGCGGAACGGGCGGCGACGGCGGACCGATCGACGTGTCCTCGACCTCGGGCGACGCTTCGAGCGACGGCTTCGATATGAGCCCCGTGATGTCGTCGCTCGGCGACAACTACTCCTCCGCCACCAATGCCGGCGGCAATGGAACCGACAATAGCGGCGCGGCGGGCGACGGCGGCGGCGTCGGCGGCACGGGCGCCGGCGGCACGGGCGGCACCGGCGGCGGGTCCGGCACTTCGGGCGCGGGCGGCAGCGGCGGCGCTTCGGGCGCGGCCGGCGACAGCGGCGACGGATCGGGCACGGGCAACGGCTCGGCCGGCGGCACGGGCGGCGGTTCGGCCACCGGCGGCGAAGGTGGACTTGGCGGCGCTTCCACGGCCGGCGCCGGAACCTCCGGCATGGCCGATGGCGGCGACGCGACGAGCGGCGCGGCGACCGGCGGGGCTTCCACGGCGACGGCGATGACAGGCGCCTGGGCCGAAGGCGGCGCCGGGGGCGCGGCGACCGGCGGGATCGGCTATGGCGGTGTCGGCGGCACGGTCGGCGACGCGATGGCGGCGTCCGGCTACGGCGGGGCCGGCGGCGACGGCGGCTCCTGGGGCTCCAACAACGGCGACGACGGCTATGTCACCGGCTACAGCCACGCCTCGGCCGACGCGGTGATCGACGTCAACGCCTTCAACCAGTCCTTCGTGATGGGTGCCAACCTCCAGGGCAACACGGTCGACATGACTGTGGTCGGCGGCGACCACTACTCGACCGTTTCGGGCCAGGACGGCAGCGACCACAACTCGAACTGATCCTTCGAGAGCGCTGAAAAAGGGCCCGCGCGGGGAAGTTCCCCCGCGCGGGTCCACCCGCCGGCGATAAAGCCGGCCTCCTTGGAGGGGGAGACCGTGATGGACAAGATCAGCGAGGAGATCGCTCATTTCATCGGGGCCTTCGCCCTGGCGAGCGAGGAAGCGCGCAGCCGTCACGACTATCAGGCTTTCTATGTGCGACCGGAAAAGGGCATCAAGGACGCTCCCCTCGAGGCCGCGCCGGTGGTCATCAAGGCGCCCTTCGATTTCCAGGATTTCGACCCGTCCGTGGAGCACGAGGCCCCGGCGCCCGAGATGGAGCGCGTGCATTCGGGCCCGGTTCCGAGCGTCGCCGTTCCTTCCCATTTCGTGCCCCTGACATTCTATTTCGCGAGCACCACTCCCCAGGCGGGCCTGGACGAGGGGGCGGGCGCGAGCCGCGCATCGGCCGCCGCCCATGCCTTCAAGATCGCTCCGCCGGGATCGGTGGTCGCGATCGTCGAACAGCATTCCACCATGTCCGACATGGACACGATCAGCCTCGGCGACCACGGTCTCTTCCTCGACGTCGCCATGCTGGGCGGGCGCGATCTCGCGCCGCTCCTCGACGCCGCCTTCGGGCTCGATCCCCTGTTCGCCGATCTTCTTCCCGGCGCGGACGTTCCGGGCTCAGTGGGTGCGATCGGCGAGTTCGTGGCGGATGCGCGCGCCCTGCTTCTCCACCCCGAGGCGACCGCACTCTTCGATGGCGGCGAGGCGAGCGTCTTTCGCGCGAGCGGCGATCATCTCGCGGGGACATATGTCAACGGCGTTCTGGGCGCTGAACTTCCGGACTTCAAGCTGCTGCGGCCGGACGAGAACACCGCGTCCGGAGCCGAGGAGGCGAAGGGGAACGGCCTTTTTCACGCGTCGGGTGCCCATGCGGACGGACAAGGCGGCTTTCTTCGTCAGTCGACGATCGACCTGGAAGCCGGCGACAACCGCCTCGTGAATGTCGTGGAACTCACCAACAACTGGATCGCGGGACGCGTGACGGCGGTGATGGGCGACCATGTCGAGTTGAACGCCATCGTTCAGATCAACGCCTATAGCGACCACGACTTCCTGACATCCTCGATCGGTCACGCGGCCGACGACGCTGCGACGGCGGCCTTCAACATCGCCACGTTTCTGCGCATCGATCCCGCCGCCAACCACGACCACGGCGCGGCGGCGGCCTCGGCCAAGCCTTTCCCGTCCTTCTGGGCGGTGACGGAGATCAAGGGCGACCTTCTGGTCATGAACTGGCTGGAACAGATCAACTTCATGTCGGACGGGGATGTCGCGACGCTCGCCGCCGCCGGCACGCGGCTCGGCATCGTGACCGGCGGGAACACGGCGACCAACTTCGTTTCGTTGTCCGAACTCGGCTCGTTCTACGATCTGATCGTGGTCGGGGGCAGCGTCTACGACATCAACATCGTGCGCCAGATGAACGTTCTTCTGGACGACGATCTCGTCGGTGCGGTGGGCGGCTTCGGCGCGTCGGGCGCGAGCACGGTGGCGAGCCACGGCAACCTCCTGTGGAACGAGGCGCGCATCGTGGATGTCGGCGCGCCGGACCGCTTCGGGGCCTTGAGCGAGCCGTTCCGGCAGGCCGCCGACACGCTGGCGGGAGGGGGTGGGCGGCCACCCGCCGATCTCCTGCACGATGCGGGATTTGCCGGAACGGGCGTTCTTCGCACCCTCTACATTTCCGGCGACATGATCGATCTCCAGTTCGTGCGCCAGACCAATATCCTCGGCGACGCGGACACGGTGGCGCTCGCCATGAGCCGGACCCATGCCGATGCCGGGGCCGACTGGACGATCTCCACCGGCCACAACACGCTGTTGAACGTCGCATCGATCGTGGATGTCGATGCGCTGGGCAAGACGCTCGTCGGGGGCGGCGCCTATTCCGACGAGATCCTGATCCAGGCCGATCTCGTGTCCGCCGCGCCGGATCTCAAGCTCCCCGGCGCCGACGCGCTGGTCAGCGAGGCCGTCGTGTTCCTGACGGACGACATGCTGTCGTCCTCCGCCACCGCCGCCCACGGGCTCGACGCGGTCCATGCCGGAAGCGGCGGGGGCCTACCGCTGAACAGCCTGCAGGCCGATCCGATGCACACGCTGGCCGCATGATTTTCGAGGGGATGAGAAGACATGGACGAAGGCATGCGGGCGGCAGGCGGGGCCGCGCGGGGGGAACCGTTGGGTGATCGGGCGCACAACGAGCCGGCACCGGCAAGCGCTGCACTTCAGCCCGACAACGATCGTGGCGAGCCGGCGGTGCTTGCCCCCGAGCGAGTGCCCGCCAATACGGGCGCGCGGCCGGCCGGCATGGTGACGATCGAGGCCGATCGCGGCCCGATCCTGGCACGCGCGAGCGGGAACGGGGCGAACCAGTTCCACAAGCGCGTCGGGCCGGTGGATTTCAACGCGCTCCTGAAGCGCGCCAAGGACGCCGTCTACCGCAACCTCGCGGTGGTCTTCGTCTTCACCTTCGCGGCCAACGTCCTCGTGCTCGCGATCCCCGTTTATCTCTTCCAGATTTCCGACCGCGTTCTCACCAGCCGCTCGGTGGATACGCTCGTGATGCTGACGACGGTGATCGTCGGCGCGGTGATCCTTCAGGCAGCCTTCGACGCGATCCGCCGCTTCATCCTGATGCGCACGGCCGTCGAAGTCGCCGCCCAGCTCGGCGGCCCGGTCCTGAGCGCCGCCGCCCGTGCCTCGCTTCACGGCAACGGGCGCGAATACCAGATCCTCGGCGATCTCGCACAGCTTCGCTCGTTTCTCGTGTCCCCGGTGCTTCTGTCCTTTCTCGACGCGCCGATGGCGCCCTTCTTTGTGCTCGCGACCTTTCTCGTTCATCCGCATCTGGGGATGATCGTGATCGCCTCCTCGCTGGTGCTTCTGGCCGTCACGCTGGTGAACCAGAAGCTCACCGCCCCCTCCTTCGGCGAAGCCAATCTTCATCAGGCCAAAGCCAACGTTCATCTCGACTCCATGTCGCGCAACGCGCAGATCATCAACGCGCTCGCTATGATCCCGGAGGCTGTTCGCATCTGGGGCCGCGACACCGCCGCTTCCCTGAAGGCGCAGGTCGTGGCGCAGGACCGCAACATCACCTGCGCCGCCTTTTCGCGCGCCGCGCGGATGCTGACGCAGGTGACGATGCTCGGCTGGGGCGCTTTCCTGTCGCTGCATGGCGAGTTGACGGGAGGCATGGTGATCGCCGCATCCGTGATCGCCGGCCGGGCGCTCGCGCCCATCGAGGGCGCGATCGAGGGCTGGCATCAGTTCGTTCAGACCCGCGCCGCCTATGGCCGCATCGCCACGCTCCTCCAGGGCTCGCCGCTCAACTTCGAGCGTCTGACCCTGCCGAGCCCGGAAGGCCGTCTCGACGTGGAGCGCCTTCTGTTCGTGCCCCAGGGCACCAAGCGCGTCGTTCTCAACGGCATCAGCTTCTCGCTGTCGCCCGGCGACTCGCTCGCCATCATCGGCAATTCGGGGGCGGGCAAGACGACGCTCGGCAAGATGCTGGTCGGCTCGATCCTGCCGACTTCCGGCAATGTGCGTCTCGACCTCATGGATCTTCGCAACTGGGACCAGCGGCAGTTCGGCGAAAGCATCGGCTATCTGCCGCAGGACGTGCAGCTTTTTCCGGCCAGCGTGAAGGCCAATATCGCCCGGATGCAGGAGGACGCGAGCGACGCCGACGTCTTCGCCGCCGCGCAGCTCGCCGATGTCCACGAGATGATCTCTTCGCTCGCGCAAGGCTACGAGACGTTTGTCGCCGCCGACGGCACGCCCTTGTCGGGCGGACAGAAGCAGCGCATCGCGCTCGCGCGCGCCTTTTTCGGCAATCCGAAGCTCGTGGTTCTGGACGAGCCGAACTCCAATCTGGATTCGGCCGGCGACGCCGCGCTCGCCCGCGCGCTGGAACATGCCCGGCGCCAGCGCATCACCGTGGTGACCATCACGCAGCGCCCGGCGCTTCTTCAGGTGGTGGACAAGATCCTCGTGGTCGCCAACGGCACTGTGGCCTTGTTCGGCATGCGCCAGGACGTGTTGAAGGCGCTGGCCGCCCGCGGCACCGTTCTCGATGGCGGCGGTCCCCTGGGGCAGATCCAATGACGCGCGCGGTTTCCGGACCTTTGAGCTTCCACGACATCGAATGGTATGCGGAGGTGCCGCGCTCCATCCGCAAGCAAGCCGTCGCGGGCATCGCCCTGATGATCCTGACCTTCGGCACGTTCAGCGTCTGGGCCTTCACCGCCCCGCTCGCCGCCGCGATCATCGCGCAGGGCAGTTTTGTGGCCACCGGCCAGAACAAGATCGTCCAGCATTTCGGCGGTGGCATCATCAAGGAGCTTCTCGTCAACGAGGGCGACCGCGTCGGCATGGGGCAGGCGCTCGTGCGCCTCGACGAAACGGCGGCGCTCGCCAACGAGCGCCAACTTTACCTCCGCAAGGCGCGGCTGGAAGCGGTGGTGGCGCGGCTGCGCACCGATATCGCGGGGGACGCGCCCATCGCCTTTCCGGCGGACATCGTCGACCACCTCCCCGACCCGGATGTCGTCGCGATCAAGGAAAGCCAGGAAGCGATCCTGGCGGCGACCCGCGTCAAGCTGAACGGCGAGGTCGGCCTTTTGAAGCAGAACATCGCCTCGCTCGATTTCCGCATCAAAGGCTACGAGGATCAGGCGACGTCCCTGCGTCGGCAGCTCGCGCTTCTGGCCGAGGAGTTCGAGGGCAAGAACAAGCTCTTCCGCGCCGGGCTCCTGCGCCGCACCGAGATCGCCGCGATCCAGCGCGCCATGGCCGATGCGGAAGGGCAGATCGGCCGACTGGCCGGCGAGGTCGGGGAAACGCAAGCGCAGATCGCCAAGCTCGACCAGCAGATCGTCCAGGCCCGCCAGGCCTATGGACAGGCCGCGCTGGACGAGTTGCAGCGGGCCGAAGGCGACCTCGACGGGGTGCGCGAGCAATCGGTGGAAGCGCGCAACGTTCTCGACCGCACCACGGTCCAGGCGCCGGTGTCCGGCACGGTGGTGCGCCTGCACTACCATTCGGCCGGCGGCGTGATCGAGAGCGGGCGGCCGATCATGGAGATCCTGCCGTCCGACGTGCCGCTCATCATCGAAACGCAGATCCCCCGCACCGACATCGATCTCGTGAAGGTCTCGGAAAAGGCGTCCGTTCGCCTGACTGCCTTGAACCAGCGCACGACGCCGATCCTGGAAGGCGAGGTGTTCTACGTGTCCGCCGATGCGGTGCAGGTACCGAGCGGCTTCGAGAACCGGGAAGTCTATGTGGCGCGCGTCAAGCTACCGGCCGCCGAGATCGCCCGCGTGCCGGGCTTCGTGCCGACGCCCGGCATGCCCGCCGAAATCCTGATCCAGACGGCGGAGCGCACCTTCTTCAACTACATCACGAAGCCGATCGCCGACTCCATGTCGCGCGCCTTCAACGAGCAATGAGACTTGGCGGCGCGGCTTTCTCGCGCCGTCAGGAACTCATGCCTTCCGACGCGCGGTGCTTCACGGGAAGCGAAACGAGCACGTCGTCGCTGGCAAGGCGCGGACGGAAGGGAACGACTTCGCCCTCCAGAACCGTCGGCTGTTCCCGCGCGCCGGCATTCGTGATGCAGCCATCCACGAACTCGGCGATCCGGGCGCGGAAGATGTCGGGCGCGAAACCCTGCGCATGGCGGCGCAGCGCGGCCGAGTCGATATCGGCCTCCACCGCTTCGTAGCGCTCCACCGCTGCGAGCAGGCTTTCCACCGTCTGCTCGGGAAAGCGGAAGCCGCCCCAAAGCGGAACCGTTTCCTTCGCGCCGCCGGCGTCGAAGGCGATCACGGGACGGCCGCTCGCCATGACTTCCAGGGGAACGATGCCGAAATCCTCCTCGCCGGGGAAGATCAGGGCACGGCAGCGCGCCATGTGCTCGCGCATGGAATCGAAGGGCTGGCGGCCGAGAAATTTGATCGTCGGGCCGGCGATCTGGCGCAGCCGGTCGTATTGCGGCCCTTCGCCGATGATCACGAGGTTGCGCCCGGTCTGCGTGAAGGCCCTCACCGCCAGATCGATGCGCTTGTAGGTGACGAGCTGCCCGGCGCAGAGATAGAAGTCCTTCGGCCCTTCCTGGATGGCGAAGTCGTCCACCGAAACCGGCGGCGGGATCACCACGGCGTCGCGGTTGTAGTAGCGCTTGATGCGCCGCGCGACATGGTGCGAATTGGCGATAAAGGCATCGACGCGGGCCGCGGTCGAAGCGTCCCAGGCGCGCAAGGGCGGCGCGAAAAGCGCCAGCATCATCCGCGCGGTGCGCGGCAGGTCGCGCCGGTAGACGTGGTAGTGGTCCCAGACGTAGCGCATGGGCGAATGGCAATAACAAACATGCACCGCGTCCGGCCGCGTGATGACGCCCTTGGCCGGGCCGGATTCGCTGGAAATGATCAGGTCGTAGGCGCTGAGGTCGAGATGCTCCAGCGCGAAGGGCATCAAGGGCAGCACCTTCTGGTAATGCTTGCGGATGCCCGGAATGCGCTGAAGAAAGGAGGTCGTGATGTTGCGCGTGGCCAGGAACGGCGACAGCGAATCGCGATCCAGGACGAGCGTGAAGATATCGGCGGTGGGATAAAGCCGGCAAAGCTCCTCCAGGACCTTTTCGCCGCCGCGCATCGAAACCAGCCAGTAGTGAACGATCGCGATCTTCAATTATACCTCCGTCGACCCAAGTCAGGTCGATTTACATGACATAGCGTAATTTCGTAAAGTCCACTTCTCGGATATCCTCCCGACATTCAGAGGAAATCATTAATCGACGGCAATTGAATAATACTTGCTACGCGCCCTCGAAGTCGGACGCCGTCTTGAAGTGGTATACGTAATTCCGACATTCCTAAACTTGGCTTGAACGGCGCCGATATACCTTGTCAGAGCGCTATATGCATCAAGCCGCTATATTATCTATGGCACTTTCCACACAAGATGTACGATCACGAGTTAATGATCGCAGCCCATGTCCGGTAAACTGATCTTAGGTTAGCAACTTTTTGGTCCGGTTCTCGGCAGTGTCCTCGTACGGCGGAGGTTGCTGGGCACCCGGTTCGATCCATTGGGTTCCCGCAACGCGATAAGGATAAGCTGCCTTTCAGCCGCGAGAACAAGGCGCATTATCTTCGATCAACAAGGTAAAATGATAGAGGATGGTGCGCTAAACGGTTGTTGAACTTTGATGTCGGTTCGTCATGGGCGGAGAACCGTCATTGTTAAAGCTGGAATAGCGTTTTCTTTTCAACCGGTTGTCGATTTAATTGGTGAGGTCATGAATTTCCGCGTGCGGCGATGTATTAGGCCGTCAGCCGCTGCGCCGCCTTTCCATCCCTGTTCCAGGTCGCGCATCGCCCTTGTTTCGCGAAAAGCGGTCTTTGTCCCAGTGAGGACGCGGATGCCTTCAAGGAGCCGTAAGCGACGGCGACATGGGCATCGGCACGCGCTGGACCCGCGTCGAGGCGATGTCGTCCTCGGCGTGCGCGCTGCGACCCATGGCGGCGTAACCTGCGGCAAGGCCCGCCGTGGTGCTGAAAAGCAGGCCGAGATCGACCACGGTGCCGGAAACAACGGAGGCCGAGGCCTGAGTGAGGGCGGCGAAAAGGGCTGCCAGACCGATCGAGCGCTCGATCCGCGTTCCGCCGCCGGAAAGGACCGAACGCAGGAGGCTCGCCATGAAGCAGCCGAACAACAGCGTGCCCACGATCCCCACATTGGACAGGAGAGCGGTGACGAAGCTCGATCCCCGAACGCTTCCGAGCCCGGCCCCGAAACTGTAGGTGTCGAAGAAGGACACGATCGCGGCCCGGTTCCAGGCCATGCGCTCCACGCCCGAATCCGTCGCCAGCTTGTTGGTCAGGGTCTGGTCGACGATGGTGGTCATCGTTTCCCATACGGCCGGGATGAGCATCGATCCGAGCAGAATGAGTGGCGCGATCAGGAAGCCGAAAACCAGGAAGGAAATGTGCCTGGATGTCGCCCTGCGCTTCACGATGCACGTGACGCAGAAGGCGAAAGTGCAGAAGATCGGCACGATGCTCGCCACATAGGCGGTGG
Source organism: Aureimonas psammosilenae (assembly GCF_009176975.1). Classification (GTDB taxonomy): domain Bacteria; phylum Pseudomonadota; class Alphaproteobacteria; order Rhizobiales; family Rhizobiaceae; genus Plantimonas; species Plantimonas psammosilenae. Next base: position 50,248 of record NZ_WEZG01000004.1, on the reverse strand, counting down.
TGGCCGTGCAGAGAAGGACGGTCAGGGCGAGCCCGCCGGTGATGACGCCCAGAAGGGGAAACTCGAACCGCTCGATCTTCATGATGAGGACGAAAGCGAAAAGGGAGATGGCGCAGGAGCCGTAGGAACTCGCTTCAGGAAATGCGCCGACGATCCGCTTGATGCCGCCGATTTCGGCTTCCGACATGATGGCGTAGTTCGCGTTCCGCAGGAAATCCATCAGATAGCCGGTGCCCGTCCAGAAGGTCACCATGTCGACGGCCGCAAGAAGCAGGCAGACAAGACCGGCCGTGCAGAGCGCCTTCGCCAGGAAATGGAGGCGACCGAGCGAGGCATAGGCCGAAACCACGGCAAAGCAGCCGAGGCTGCCGAGAAGATAAACCGTCTGGGTGATGTTCGCCGTGGAAGGTTGCAGCGGGACCGTGATGATCGACGTCCTGCCCGCAGCGTTGCGCGCGGCCGAATAGACCATGGTTTCGCCGACAAAGATCCTCGGCATGAAGAAGCCGGTGATGATGCTGTAGAGAACGAAGCTCGCAAACCAGAATCCGGGGCCGGGATATCGCAGATTGACGAGGGCGGCCTGGAGGATGCGCGGCTTCAGAACCGCCGCGCCCGCGATGAAGAGAAGAAGAAAATGGCTCGGTTGAATGCTCGAATTGCCGAGCGCCGTCAGGTTGAGGGCCGCCGCCGAGCCGACCGCAAGGAGGCTCATGAGGATCGCAAGGCCGAACCCGATGCCGTAGACGAAGGTGAGAAGGCCCACGATCATGATCGCGACGCCGATCGGCTCCAGGATCATGGGATCTGCCGAAGATGCGAGATGTGTCGGACGGTGGCGCGCATGATAACAGCTTCTAGCGCATCGAGGCGCAAACTGGAAAGGCTCCGCCTTCCCGGATTGCAACCACGGTGAAGGAACGGCGAAGCCGGTGAAGGCGTGGTTTCACAAGGATCGCGTTGCGTTTCATCGGGACGTGGAACTGTCCAGTCGAAGGTTCATCTCCGTTCGCGACCTTGCGCGGCGCGTGACGATCCGTCCAAGGGCCTGCCCGGGCTTTTCGACGAGGTAATAGCCCAGAACCGAAAAGGCGAGCGTCAGAGCCACGCTCGATGCGGCCACCAATCTTTCGGGCGCGATGTCGCTTGCGATCGCCATGGCAAAGCCATGGAGGAGATAGGTCGAGAAACTGATGGCGCCGAGCCAACCAAGAACAACATTGTTCAAGAGATACGACCGGCGAACGGCTGGGATAAGCGTTGCTCCGGCGAAAACCAGCGTCGCTGCGATCCAGGGGAAAACGGCTTGGCTCATCGTGATGTTGGGATGCGTGAAGTGCCCGAAGGAAACGACATTGCAGACCAGGGTCGCGAACAGAAACGCGGCGACATCGGCGCACACGCGGCCAAGGCCGACTTCTCCTTCCAGATGCCGATAGATGCGGCAACCCAGCACCGCCGCGTAGAGCATGTTCACGCGCGCCAAAGGCAGGCGATGATCGATCAGGATCGAGCCGAGCGCCAAAGCCAGCATGGCCAGGGGAAAAATGATCGCGAGCCATTTGTCGAAGCGGGACCCGAGCGAAAGAAGCGCGATCGCGAAAACGGCGTACCAGGCGACTTCCAGGCTCAGCGTCCAGGTCACGCCCCAAAGGGGAACCGCGCCCACATAGTCCTGCACGAGTAGGAGATTGGCCGCCCAATCCTTGAATGTCGACGAGCGCACGGCGTCGAAGGCTGGGACGAAGCCGCCATAGGCCAGGATCGCCAGCAGAAGGAAGGTGGCGAGGACCAGCGGATAGATGCGGAAGAACCGCCGGATGGCGAAGATTTTGGGATCGAACCGACCACGCGCGGACATGGGAATGACAAAGCCGCTGACGATAAAGAACAGGACGACGCCGAAAACGCCCGGGGAAAGCATTTCCACGGCGTATTTGCCGAGACCTCCTTCGCCTTCCGCCACATGCTGGAACACCACGGCTGACGCTGCCACGAAGCGCAGCGAGTCGAGAAACATCACGCGGTTTTTCTCGCCGGCTCCCGGCGGGCGATCATGGGACGATCCGCTCGGGGTTTGCGGGTTCAATATCGAGGAATGCGTCGAGACCGTTTCCATGAGCGCGCGCGTCCGTTATTTCCCGCATACGTCGTCGAACCAGAAATTTCGAAGACGCACCCCTCATGTTGTTGAAGGAGGCGATCGACTGAAGCGTACTTGCTTCGGACGTCAGGGAAAAGAGGGTTCATTCTTCATGATGAACAGCCAAGAGCGTCAGCCTTTCATTCGGCCTGTTCTTGCGTAAGGTCCTGCGGCTGTAAAGGCCTGCCCCGTCAGGTTGTGCAGGATATAATTCGCTATCCGCCTTTGCAGAAACGGATCGACGAAAGGTGGTCGCCCTTGCGCCTTAAGATCCCTGCTGCTTCGCCGAGGTCCCGCCGGTTCCGGACACGGTGCCGTTTGCTTTCGGGTCTTGGAACGACAGGACGCGGTCGGGCGAACTGCGACCGCGCAGGATGTCGACGATCGCGCCGATATTGCCGGAAAGACGGCCCCTGCGGTCGACAAGCGCATCGCCCTTCACGGCGCCGGCCAGATTGGCGAGGACGTTCCGGCTCACATGCGACCATGCCTTCGACGGGGACATGGTTCCCTTGCGCACGAGATACCAGGGATTGGCGATCTGCGAATAACCGAGGCGCCGGCCCGGCGAGCGGCCCGTCTTCACGCCCAGATGCACGCCCACCATGTCGGTGCAGCGCACCGACCGGCCATGGCGCGCGAGCTGGCGGGAAAGATCGAGGTCTTCCAGCCAGGCATAGAGCGGCAGGCGCTCGTCGAACGAAAGCCCGTGCGCGCGAATGAGATCCATCCGGACCACCATGTTGCAGCCATAGGCATTGTAGGTGTCGCCGATCGCGTGCGGCTGCGGTGGGACTTCGGCCAGAAAGGCTTTCGCCTCGTCGGGGGTGACGCCCGGCCCGTGAATGCCATCGAGAAGGACGTTGCCGGTCGCCACGGCGACGTCGTTCCGCGAGCGGAAAAGCGCGACGGTGCGCTCCACGAAGTCGCGTGCCGGGTAGAAGTCGTCGTCGAAGAAGATGACGAGATCGGCGGATGTCGCCGCCTTCAGAAGTTCGTTGCGCTGAGCGCAGGAGCCGCGCGGGCCCACCATCGCGCGAAGGTTCGGCAGATCGGGAAGGTCGGCGGCATCCTCCTTGTTCGGCGTGCAAACGAGAATTTCGTCGGCCGCCGGGATGAGGGTTCCGGCCATGTAGCGGACGGTCTGGCCGAGGACGGCAGGCCGCCCCGCCGATGCGATAGCGATCACGACGCGCATTGGATCAAGACGCTGCGTATGGTCGCTCCCGGTCGGTCGAGGAACGGACATGCGGGGATCGCCGATCAAGCTTTGGTCGCGAAGTTCACGACGCCCCCGAGAACGTCCGCGCCCGAACTGCGCAACTGCCTCACGGTTTCCACCGCCAGATCGACGGAAGTGCGCCTGTAGCGTGAAACGACGACGACGCCGTCCAGACTAGAGGCGATGAGGCGCGCGTCCGCCGAAGCCGAAACGGCGGGCAGGTCGATGAGCACCGCGTCGAACTTTTCCTTCAGGTCCTGAAGGCGCAGGCCCGTGCGCTTGGAACTGACGCGGGCGGCCGGGGTGGCGCCGGTTCGCGAGCCGAAGGGAACGAAGGCGAAGTTCGGCGTCAGCCAGACAACGGTCGATTCAAAGGACTCGGCCGCGTCGAGCACGTCGGAAATGCCGAAATCGGCATCGGGCGCCAGAAGCCGGCTCAAGGTCGTTTCGTCCGAAGCATCCAGAAGAAGGACGCGAATGCCGGTATCGGCCCATTGGCGCGCGAGGCCGAAGGCGGTGGTGGTGGCGCCCACATCCGGCTCCACGCCGACGATTCCGATGATCGGGCTGCGCTTGACGTGGCGAACAACGGCAAGGCTCGCACCGAGTTCTGCGACATCCCGCGACAGGCTCGAACCCGATTGTTGGGACTCTTCCGAAAACAACGCGACCGGTGTCTTGCGTCCGCTCAAGCGCGACTTGGAGGACGAGAGCTTGGCGACAAACGGCAGGCCGGCCTCGGCCCCGAGGCGGCCGGCCTGAGTGATGCGGCGGTCGGTCGCGTGCCGTCCGAAAGCCAGCATCAGGCCGGCCAGAAGGCCGACAAGAACGGTGAAGGCCATCACGAGCCCGCGCCGCGGATGAGACTTCGAAAGAGGCAGGCCGGCCTTGGAGATCACGGTCGCGTCGGATACCGGATAGCTGATCTGCTGCCGGGCCTCCGTGAAGCGCGTCAGCGTGGTCTCGTAGAGCGTCTTGCGCGCTTCCGCCGCACTCTGCAGTTCCGTCAGCTTGAACTGATCGCGCGGATCTCCCGTCGCGCGGAACTGCGACAACGCGTTCGCGGCATCGACGAGTTCGCGCTGCTGATCGGTCACGAAGCGTCCCAGCCATTCGCTGTAGGTGCGCGCGCCGGAGGACTTCATGGAAATGTTCTTGGCAATGTATTCGTCGGCCAGCGCATTGGCGATCTGCATCGCCTGATAAGGATCGGAAGACGACGCGGTGATCTCGATCACGGCGGACTGACCGATCTGGCGCAGGGTGACGTGACCGCGAAGGGCGGTCACGAGCGCGTTGACGTGAATCTCTTCGTCGGTCTGGAAGGGATTGGCGGCAGGTTCAGCGCTCGAGCCCGCGGGAGGGGGGGCGACCTGCTCGCGTAGCCTTGAAATCAGCGAGGGCGCTTCCTCCTGAAATTCGGGCTTCGAGCCGAGATCAAGCTTCTTGACGACGGAAGCCAGCGTATCGAAGGAATTGGCGATCTCGAGTTGGCCTTCGATGAAGCTCGCCTGAACTTCGAGAGCCTGGACATCCGTTCCCGAGGTCTGCCGGTTCAGAAGAAGAAGCGTCGATGTTGAATAGCTCGGCGTCGCCGTGGCGACGTAAAGGAAACCGAGCGCGCCGGCGACGAGCGTCGTCGCCACGATCGTCATCCAGCGCATCCGCAGGAAGTGCAGGATGGCCTGCATCGACACCGGCGAGCTTTCCACCGCGCTCCCGGAAGGCGCGGAGGACATCGCCGGGGATCGGTAGACCATTTGATTTGTCATATCGAGCCCTGAGACGCTTCGTTTGTTCTGATTTTTCGGCGCCGGGCCAGTCTTGCGAATGCGCCACGTCCGACGCAACCTGCCTTAAGCGTAAAGAAATTGCAAGTAAACGGTGGTGTGCTCCAAGCCGTCACGAACATCGTTTCACCCGGATTGTCGTGTGTTGGTTTACGAGGGTCGAGGTCCGTAGAATATTTCAAATTGTTTCCAACGAAACCGGGTAAGTATGTTTGCGGTTTCCGATAGAACATCGGCAGCCTCGGGTGTCGTGACATAGGCGGAAGGTGGGAGTTTTTTGGGCGGATGACTAATTCCGGTCACGGTCGCGATTGTTGTCCGTGCGACCGCTCCACGAAAAACCTCATCTGAACGGTTCGAGGTGGCAAGGCGCGCGCCCTCAACTGTCTTCGGAAGGAGCTAATCCCTCGACGCGTCGAGATCTTCAACAAAGGAAGCCTCTGTCGGCGATCCGAATATGATGACGGCAAGGGTTGTTTGGCCCCGGTCACCATCGAAACGGCGCTCGCGCTTCCCTCAGTTTCGGCCATCGGCGGCGAAATCGGTCTCGTGCATGACGCGGCGCGGGGCGGGCTCGCGCAGGAGCTTTCTGATCTTGTAGAAGGGATAACCAGCGGCCGAAACGGCGAAATTCGAGAAGGACAAGGATTGGCCGGCCTTCTGCAACTCGTCCCGCAGAAGTTTGACGCCCTGATGTTGTTTGCGCGACCACATGATCAAGCACATCCGCGCCATTCTTCGTTGGAAGCGATGCTGGAACACCATCTGCTCGCGCGCGTCATAGATCCGGGAGCCGAATTCGCGCCAAAGGTTCACCGGCACGAGATGAAGGCGAATGCTGCCGAGTTTCACCTCCTTACCGGTGACGCTTTCGGCGTGGTAGCGTGTGTAGACTAACGGTTCGGGAATGTAGCCGACCTTGCCGCGAAGGGCGCTGCGCGCGACCACGAAGGGGTCCGGCGCCCAGACCGTGCCGCAGAACTGCTCGCGCGGGAATTCCGGCCGCATGCGCACGAAGAAATGGTGGAACGGAAGCCAGCCGACCGTGCCTTCCAGATATCGACGCACGACCGTTCGTCCATCATGGACCTTTGCCGTACGGGGCATCCAGGACTGGCGTACCCTGTCGTCGAAGACGTCGTCGCTGAGAACGACCTCGATCTCCTCGTTCGTCTCGGCAAGCTCCACCATGCGCTCGATCGCGTCGGGCCGCATGAGGTCGTCGGCGCAGTTCAGTTTGACGTAGCGCGTTTCCTCCGGGACGAAGGAAAAGGCGCGGTTCCAGTTTTCCTGCAGCGGCAGAACGGCCTCGTTCCGGTGGAATTCGACCTTCACGCGACCATGAAGGAAGCGCTCGATGATGGCGGCCGATCCGTCCACGCTGGCATTGTCCAGAACGACATGGACGATGTTCGGATAGGTCTGGTTCTGGACGCTGGCCATGGTCTTTTCGAGAAAGGCCTCGCCATTGTAGACAGGCGTGACGATGGCGACCAGCGGAGGGTTTCCGTGAGAAGCTGTCATGGCCGGATGCCTTCTCTTCTTTGCTTTGCTTCTAAGACAAAGTAATTTGACGCTGGATAGGCAAGGATAACATTCGCGTCAACGCCGCGGCAATCTGTTCTTGCCGTTTTTCAGGTGCGGCTGCCGATCATTCATGGTTGGTAGCCCGCCGGCGCCGGGCGATCGTCATCGCGCGGGTGCGAAGATGATCGAGAGTTCTCATGACGACGGTCTCGATGCCGTTGGGGCAGCCGACGGCGTACCAGCTCGCGAGAATCATCACCCAAAAGAGCGTCATTCCGAGGAGGCCGACGACGAGCGAGCCCAGTACCAGTTGCGGCGACAAGGGCATGCCGGCCAGCAAGGGCCGGACGGCGAGCAGGCAAACCGCCATGATTGCCGCGCAGCAGGCGGGGCGGACAAGCGCCCGGAGCTGCGCGACGATGCCCATCCCGATAAGGCGCCTGACGATCACGACATTGGCGGCATAGGCGGCTATGCCCGCCAGTGCCCTGGCCACCAGCGCTCCCTCGATGCCGTAATAGATGACGCCGATCAGGGTCGCCGGGGTCTTCACGGCCATTTCCACCGCCACGCGCGCCGCGCCATAGCGCGTGCGGTCGAGCGCCACGACGAGCGGCCCGAGGATCAGCAGCGGCAGGCTGAGGAGACCGATAAGAGCGAGGCTGGTGAGAAACGGCGTTGCCGCCAGCCATTTTTCACCCACGACGATGCGAAGGGCAGGCTCGGCCAGAGCCGCCAGACCGATCAGAAGCGGGGCCGCGACGATCACGACGGCTTCCGTTGCGCTGCGATAAGCGGCGATGCGCTCCTCGTTCGTGGAAAGCTTGGTGAACGCTGCGCTCAAGGGCCGGATCAAGGGCACGACGAAGGTCTGCTGGATGATGCCCGCCAGCGTATCGGCGACACCGAAGGCGCCGAACAGCGAAAGACTCGTGTAGCGCGGAAGAAGCAGGCGGTCGAACTGCCAGTTGAAGGCGCTGATGGTCTGGGACAAGGTGTTCCAGCCGATCATGTCCTGATAGATCTTCCATTCGGAAAGCGTCAGGCGGGGCGCCAGCGGCGCCAGAACATAGGACAGGGCCGTCGACATCAGCGGGCCGGCGACCGTCCCGGCCGCCAAAGCCCAGTAACTGCCCGTCCAGATGGCGAGGCTCGTGGACACGACGAGGGTGCAAAGCTTGCCGGCGATGTCGATGGTGAATTCCCGGCGAAAGTCGAACTCGCGCATGAAGACGACAAGCTTCGGACTGACGAGACCGCGCAACGCCGGGGCCAGCGATAAGGCTGCGATCAGCGGAAACAAGGCGGGATTTTCGTAGTAGATCGAGAGCGGCCATGCCGCGACGACCATGATGGCGCCGATCGCCACGCTGCGCATGAGGCCGAGAGTCAGCGCCGTGTCGAACATCGGCTTCGTCAGCGTCGGCTGGCGGATCAGCGCTTGGTTCAGCGGCAGTTCGAGGATCGCCTCCACGAGCGAAAGAACGGTCGTCGCGACGGCGACCATGCCGAAATCGGCGGGCGTGAGAATGCGCGCCAGGATCAGCAGGCTGGCAAGGTCGATGATGCGGGCGATGAATCGTCCGCCGACCGCCCATATGCTCGCAAGGGCGGCCTTGTGAGTGAGGCTCGGCGACGCCATCGTTCTTTTTCGTCTCCTTGCGGCTTTCGCCCCAAGGGCGATGCGGCCGGCGCACGCAATCGTGGAACGGTGACCCGCGCGTTGATTCATGCGCCGCTGCCCGGTTCGGGCTGCCGACCGCTTGTAGGCGGACGCGGAGCCGAACGCCATCGTCCCGATCATCGCAGACTTGGAGGCAGCGAGTGATTTCGCTTGATTATCGGATTATGGTTCACGGTCGTTCCGCTGGGCCGGATCTTTCTTTCCGGCCCCGGAACACGTTTCCAAGCGCTCCGCGCTTTGCTTTTGTCCTTGCAAGACCTGGTGAATTTACCTTCGATTCAAACGTCGCTTCCCAACGGGCGCTCGAACTTGCATGACAGGAACGCATCTGCGAACCATTCCCGCCGGGAAACAGGGCCGACGTCGTGCCGCACGTTGCAGACTGTTCTTCGCCTCCGATCTGTTGCCTCGGCCCCTTTGGTCGCGCGCAGGATCGTCGGAAGCGCTTGCTTCGGCAAAAGCTGATCGGGCATGGAAGCTGGAGTGGCGGTCCAGGCAGGGCGGTCGCGCTTCGAGCGCCGGAGATTTGGATACGGAATGGATATCGTCTTCAACGGCAAGTTTCTGACCAGCGCCCCGACCGGCGTGCACCGCGTCGCCGGCGAGATCATTCTCGCCTTGGACGAGATCCTGGCCAAGGACAAGGACGTGGCGTCGAGGGTGTCGGCCGAACTGTTGATGCCGGAAGCCGAAACGCACGACCTTTCCTTGTCGCGGATTGCCAGCACGAAAAGCGGCCGGCTCAGCGGATATTTGCGGAACATCCTGTGGGAGCAGGTCGAATTGCCGAGGCTGGCGCGGGGACGCACGCTTGTCAGCCTTTGCAACATCAGCCCGCTCGCCTATTCGAACTCCGTCATGATGATGCATGACGCGCAGGTTTATTCGACGCCTCAGTCCTATTCCAAGGGCTTCCGCCTTTGGTACAAGACGAACTTCCCCGTGGCGGCGAAGCGGGGCCGCCTGGTTCTGACCGTTTCGGAATATTCCAAGTCCCAGCTCGTGCATTACGGCATCGCGAAGCCGGAAAAGATCGTCGTGGTTCCCAATGGCTGCGACCATATCCTGCGCGTCGTGCCGCAGGCTGGCTATCCGGCGTCGGTCGGGCTCGAGGGCCGGAACTTCGTTCTCGCTCTCGCCAATACGCAGGCGCACAAGAACGTGCGCATCCTCATTGAGGCCTTCTCCGATCCCGCTCTCGCCGACGTGGAGCTCGTCCTGTTCGGGGCGGCAGGCCGGGCCGATTTCGAGAAGGAAGGCGTCCAAGCGGGGCCAAACGTGCGCTTTCTCGGCCGGATCAGCGATGGGGAACTTGCCGCCCTTTTCGGGCAGGCCAAGGCCTTCGCGTGTCCCTCCCTCACCGAAGGCTTCGGCCTGCCGCCCCTTGAAGCCATGCTTCTCGGCTGCCCGGCCATCATCGCGCCCTGCGGCGCTTTACCGGAAGTCTGCGGCGATGCGGCTTTGATCGCCGACCCTCACCGCGCGAGCGAATGGACGAGCGCCATTCGCCGCCTCGTCGACGACGTGCCTTTTCGCGAGGAGATGCGGCGGAAGGGGCTCGACCAGGCGCGCGGCTTCACCTGGGAGCGCGCGGCTCGGACGATGCTCAAGGCGATCGAGGCCTCGAAACCTGCGAGGGGCTAGAAACGGCGCCTTTTTGTTCATCCCAGCAGTGCCGAGCGTCGGCACGCCGGCTTTTCGAAAGGAATCTTCCATGGCGGATGTGGATGCCGTCGTCGTCGGCGCGGGTGTTGTCGGTCTGGCGATCGGCGCGGCTTTGGCCCGGTCCGGGCGCGAATGCCTGATTCTGGACGGAGAGCGCTCCTTCGGTTCCTGGACGAGTTCGCGCAACAGCGAAGTGATCCATGCCGGCATCTATTATTCGGGCTTGCCGTTGAAGGAGCGGCTTTGCGTGCGCGGTCGCGAGCTGCTCTACGCCTTTTGCGAAAGCCACCAAGTGCCCTTCAAGCGGATCGGCAAGCTGATCTTCGCCGCGACGCCCGACCAGGGCGCCGATCTCGATCGGATCGTCCGCAATGCCGAAGCCGCCAGCGTTCGCGATCTGCGACGTCTGACGGGCGCCGAAGCACGCGCTCTCGAACCCGAACTCGACTGCGCCGAGGCGCTTTTGTCGCCTTCCACCGGCATCGTCGACGCCCACGACTACATGACGGCTCTTCTGGCCGAAGCCGAAGCGCATGGCGCGCGCTTCGTCGGGCTCACCTCCGTCGAGGGCCTGTCGCAGGTCAAAAACGAATGGGAACTGAGGATCGGGGAGGATCGCGTCACCGCATCCTTCGTGGTCAATGCCGCCGGCCTTGCGGCCCATCGCCTGGCGGAGCGCACCGAAGGCCTCGGTGAGGCGTTCGTGCCGCACGTGCGTTACGCCCGCGGCAACTATTTCGCCTATGGCGGGCGGCTGCCTTTCTCCCATCTCATCTACCCGATTCCGGTTCCGGGCGGGCTTGGAACGCACTTGACCTTCGACATGGGCGGAGCCGGGCGCTTCGGTCCTGATGTCGAATGGATCGAGGCCGTCGACTACACCGTGGACGCGGGACGCCGGGAATCTTTCGTGGAAGCGGCGCGCAAGATCTGGGGACGGATCGACCCGGACAGGATGGTGCCCGCTTATTCAGGAATTCGCGCCAAGCTTTCCGGTCCTGGCGAGCCTGCAGCGGATTTCCGCATCGACGGGCCGGAGGCGCATTCGCTGCCGGGGCTCGTCAATCTCTTCGGGATCGAGTCGCCCGGCCTGACGTCGTCGCTCGCCATTGCCGAACTCGTCATGGCCAAGCTCGGACTCGCCGATCAGGTGGCGTGAAGCCACGAAGCGTCGCCTCTGGCTAACGCCCCCTGTCCGGCGAGAGGTCGGGGTTTCTTGTTCGGCGGACATTCGTAGACTCTTCATGCCGATGCATTATTGAAAGGCTGATTTCCGCGCGATGCGAAGCCCCAAGCGGGTTCGGCGTCGCTCGAAGGATGCGTCGGCTTTTCATGACATAGAGTCAGGTAGGTTTTGGAGCCCCGGCTCAGTCGCGATGTCTGGATGAAAATCGGATTTGTTAGTAATGGCGACAGATCCAAGTGGAAAGCGGCATCAATGGATTGAAGATATCCATGTGTCGCGTCTATAGGAAAAGCACAAGATTCCGCGTGCGATCCCGATGACATGGTTGCCGAACTCAAATTCGATTATCGGATGCGTGACCTTTTGAAGAAGATTTGGAATTGGACAGAGCGCTCAGATGCGCCTGCAGCAACGGTCGTCACGGCCGAACAGGATCTTTCGAGTTATTTGGAATTCTATAGGACCATGGAAAGGAAGTACCTTTCCTTTTTTCTTCGTCATCCACGCCGATCCATTCGCGCAATCCAGAACGTGCTGCGGTTGCCTGTTGTGGACGCTTCGCTATCGGAATGTTCCCAGGGAAAAACGATCCACGAAGCCCTGACCAAGCGATTTTTCAAGAACACGGTCACCTTGGGCGCCACCGGCGCGTGCATCCTTCCCGTTCCCGATAAACCGGAAGCCTATAGCCAGGGTTCGAGCCGCCAGACCTTGCGCCGCAAGGCGAGGGCGGCGGTTGGTGCCGGCGTCACATGGCGGGCCGTTGACGACTGGGCCGAACAGGAGCGGCTCGTCGGGGTGCTGGAAGAGGCGTTGGAAAAGAAAGCCGATGCCCGTTATCGGCAGGTCGATGCGGACCACAAGTTTCTGATTGGCCTCGGCATGTGGACCGTCGCCTTCTCGCAGGACGGCGAGCCGTTGATGATCGCCGTCACGCCCCATGACGGACAATGGGCGGTTCTGACCGCCTTTCTGACGCTTGGCGACAGCAAGCAGCACTCGGATACGCGCTATTATCTGACCCAGATCGTGGTGGAGCGACTGTCGGCCAAAGGTGTCCGTTACCTGGCGGATACGCGCAGCCCCTTCGAGCTGGACAATGGCCTGCGGCATTTCCAGAGAATGCTGGGATTTCGGATCGTCCGCGTCCGAGTCGCGAAGAAGCGCGCGCAGTATCGCTACTCCAGCCTCGTCTGGAAGGTCTTCTAGAAGCGCACCGGAGAGGTTTCACGCCCCGGTGCGCGGGGATCGTCAGAGATCGGGGTGGTTCGTGCCGTCGAGAAGGGGCCAGTTGGCGTCCTTGTCGGAGATCACGCTGACGGGGAGGGGCCAGGAGATGCCGATCTTCGGGTCGCTGTAGCGCACGCCGCCTTCGACTGACGGCGTATAGGGCGCCGACACGAGATAGCTCACCTCGATATCGTCGGTCAGCGTCTGGAAGCCGTGGGCGAAGCCGCGCGGCACGTAGAGAAGGCGACGGTTCGCGGCCGACAGCTCGAAGCCCTGGTGCTTCAGATAGGTCGGGGAGTCCTTGCGCATGTCCACGATCACGTCGAGGATCGCGCCGCGAAGGCAGCGGATCAGTTTCACCTCGGCATGAGGCGGGCGCTGGAAATGCATGCCGCGGATCGTGCCCTTCTCCGCCGACACCGAAGCGTTCTGCTGGACGAAGCGGGTTTCGAGGCCCGCCGCGCCGAATTCGGCGTCGCAGAATGTGCGCCCGAACCAGCCGCGCTCGTCGCCGCGCGCCTCGATGTCGATGATACGCGCGTCCTTGAGTTCCGTTTCCTGGATGATCATGCGGCAGGTCCTGATGAAGAAGGGGCCGCGAAGCGTCGGCGCTGTTCGGAATAAAGCGCGTCCACGATCCGGCCCTCGGGAATGGAAACATCGGCGAAGCGAAGCGGGGTGTCCTTCGCCACCGGATGGCGCAGCGTCGCGCCGAGCGCGAGGCCGAGCGGCAGGAGGTCGTCCCGCTCGATCACGTCGGAATTCTCCGCCACGCCATAGGCCTCGTAGCCGCCGAACTCCTCGATGACCTCGCCGGCCGCCAGATCCTTCTTGGCGAGCGCGATCACCCCGACCTCGGGGCCGCCTCGGGGCGTCAGCACCGCGTCGCCGAAGAGAACCGCGCGGGCGATCGAGTTCGGCACCTCGAAATGGCAGAGATGGTAGGGCGTGTAGAAGCAGTAGAAGGGCCCGGTGCCGAGCTTGTAGAGATTGAGGAAGTGCTTCTGCACCGGGTCGTCATGGGTGCCGAGCACGAAAACGCCGGGGCCGGGGCGGGCGCCCACGACATAATCCACGAGGCCCGTCTCGGCGCCCTTCAGATGCTCGCCGAAGGCGGCCAGCGTTTCTTCCAAGGGCACGAGCGGGGCGGTAGGATCGCCGCCGGAGAAGTCCGGGCCGATCATGCCGCGCCGCGCCACGCGAAAGCCGGTGCCGTTGGCCACGATCGCCTGCTCGTAGGAGATCTTGGTGCCGTCCGCGAAGGACGCGACCATGGCGGGCTTCTGCCCCCATTTCTCGGCGAAGGGGCGCTGCGTCGTCGGATTGCGGTAGGGGTCGTGCAGGCCCTTGATGTTGCCGCAAAGAACCGGCGTCACCCCAAGGCCCGCGACGAAGCGGTAGAGGTTCATCTGGACGCCCGGCTGGTCGCCATCGGAGAAGCTGTAGATGACGCCCTTCTCGTCCGCCTTGTTCTTCAGGATCGGACCGACCGTGCCGTCCATTTCGGCATTCATGTGGACGACGTGCTTGCCCGCCTCGATGGCGCTGAGGACGACGCGCGCCGCGTAGTCGATGGAGCCCGTGACCTCGACCACGACGTCGACGCCCTCGGCGCTCGCCAAGCCTTCCGCATCCTCGGTCACGACGGGCCGGCCGTCAGTGATGGCGCGCTCGATCGCGCCGCGCCCATCAGCGACGGTCGGCTCGATGCCGATCTCGGAGAAGGCCTTCTGGGCAGGGCCGATATTGCGGTTGGCGACGCCGACGACGCGCATGCCCTTCATCGGCTTGCCGGCCGCAGACGTCATGATCTGGCGGACGATGCCCTTGCCCTGAAAGCCGGCGCCGACCAGCGCCACCCTGATCGGCCGGTTCTCGGCCTCGCGCTTTGCCAGCGCCGTATCGACGAGGATCACCGCCGCTTATCCCCACACCTTCCAGGGCGCCTTGCCCTTGGCCCACATTTCTTCCAGCACGTGCCGGTCGCGAAGCGAGTCCATGCTCTGCCAGAAGCCGTCATGCGCGTAGCTCGCCAGCTTGCCGCGCTCGATCATCCGCTCCATCGGCTCGCCTTCGAACACGGTGTCGTCGGCGTCGATGAGATCGATCATGCCCGGCTCGCACACGAAGAAGCCGCCATTGATGAGGCCGCCGTCATGCGCGCCCTTTTCGCGGAAGCCCTGGACGAGGTTCGTCTCGTCCTCGATGCGCAGCGCGCCGTAGCGGCCCGGCTGCACCACGGCTGTCATCGTGCAAAGGGCTTCGGCGGCGCGGTGGGTGTCGATCAGGGCGGGAATGTTCACGTTGCTGACGCCGTCGCCATAGGTCAGGCAGAAGGTATCGTCCCCCAGAAGATGGCGGGCGCGCCGGATACGGCCCCCGGTCATCGAGTTCATGCCCGTATCCACGACGGTGACGCGCCAGTCCTCGTTGACGGCGCTCGCCCACTGCACCTCGCCCGATTTCAGCTCGATGGTGAAATCGCTTTCGTTGGCGCGGTAGTTCAGGAAGTAGTCGCGGATATACTCGACCTTGTAGCCGCCCAGCACCACGAAGTCGCGCAAGCCGTGATGGGCGTAGAACTTCATGATGTGCCAGAGAATCGGACGTCCGCCGATCTCCACCATGGGTTTCGGTCGAACGGAGGTTTCCTCGCTCAGCCGGGTTCCGAAACCGCCTGCCAGAAGTGCGACCTTCATACCTTGTTCCCCTGCCATTCCAAGGCGCCGGACAAGCGGCCGGACGCGATATGTCCTTCCAGAACCTTCAGGCGGATCATCTTCGACTGCCGGAAGTCGGGATCGTTGAAGCCCATGGCGGTCAGCCCCGCGACGAGTTCGGCGATGGAATCGTCGAGCTTGACGCGCGGCTGGTGGTCGGGGGCCAGTTCCGCGTAGCGGGTGAAGTCCACCTTATAGGAGCGGCTGTCGACGGCCGCCGAGGTGTTGATCGAGATCCGCGTGCCGGGCACCTGACGCGCCACGGCTTCGGCGAGATCGCGAACCTGATAGTTCGCCGAGTCCGCGCCGGCATTGACCACGAGATAGTGCCCGCCATTGTCGCTTGCTCGCGTCGCGGCCCAGGCGATGGCGCGGGCCATGTCCTGCGTGTCGATCAGCGGGCGCCAGGGCGTGCCGTCGCTGAGCACCGTGATTTCGCCGGACGACAGGGCGCAGGCCACGAAGTCGTTCAGCACCAGATCGAGGCGAAGGCGCGGGGACATGCCGCAAGCGGTGGCGAAGCGCAGGCAGGTGACCGTCATGGAGCCGTCGATCCCGGCCAGCCCCTGTTCGGTGCCGACCTTGGACTTGGCATAGGCAGTCATCGGGTTCAGCGGATCGGTTTCTTTCCGCGAATCACCGGCGGCGACGCCGTAGACGCTGCAGCTCGACGCGAAAACGAAGTTCTTGACCCCGGCTGCGGCCGCCGCCTTTGCGATGGCGACGGAGGCTTCCTGGTTGATGTCGTGGGTGACCTGCTCGAACCGGCTGCCCATCGGGTCGTTCGACACGGCGGCCAGATGAATGACGGCGTCGCAGCCTTGCAGGAGTTCGGCGGGAATGGCGCGAACGTCGCCGAACCGCTGCTCGTTCAGAAGGCCTTCGGGAACGGCTTCCACGGCGGTCAGGCAATGAGCGAAGAAGGCCGAATCGTAGCCGACAAGCGTGGCGTCGGGATGGGCTCCGCGCAATTCCCGTATGACGGCGGGCCCGACATAGCCCATATTGCCGGTGATCAGAATTTTCATGGATGAGCTCTTTTCCACAAGCATAGACGGCGTGGCGATCTATCTACGCCAATCCGCGGAGGATCGCCCCAGAAAGTTGCGCATAGCCAATTCTTGGTAAATGGCAAAGGTGGTTATCGTCGAGATCATGGCGCGTTTCTCGCGCGGGCGTGGTTAACCTTGCGGAATGAAGTTTGTGGGTTTCGCTCCGCGACGCGAATTTTTCGGGTCGCGGGAAGTGTGGGTTAGCGGTTAAAGGTTCGATCCGAGACGCGCGGCGGTTGTCATGATGGACAATTCGTCATGCAGAAGCGATAGTATCGGCAATGATGGGTCATGCTGCCGTATTGGGGCCGACTTTCTCGACCATGCTGCCGTAACGACCACAGGCGGCTGAACTCGATGAGGTTTTCGGTCCGTGGCGGAAAATCGGGTGCCAAGCGCCCGTTCCCTATTCTTGAATTCGGGCGATGAACCGGTGGAGTTGAGTTTCCCCATGTCGGAATGGATGAAGGCGGTTTCGCGTTCGGTTCGTTTGGAGAGCGCCTTCGCCGGGGCAAGACCGGGGCAGGGCGCCGGCACCCGCCGAGGCGCAGCCGGTTTCTTGCTCGCTTCTTTCTGCGCGCTCGGTTTTACTTTGCCGGCCAATATGGCACAGGCTGCGCCCTATCGGATCGTTTCCGAAGACAAGATCATGCTGCGCGTCGTGGAATGGAGTTCCACCGAGGCCAAGTATCAGGCTTGGGAAGCCGTGAACGGCGAATACACCGTCGATGGTTCCGGGAATACCGCGATCCCGCTCGTCGGGGAGGTCAAGGCGCAGGGTCTCACCACCACCGAATTGTCCGCCGCGATTTCCGATGCTCTCAGCCGCAACGGCGGCTCGTCCATGCGGCCCTTCATTTCGATCGAGATCACCGAGCACGCACCGATCTACGTGGTCGGCACGGTCAAGACGCCGGGCAAGTTTCCCTTCGACGCTGACCTGACCGTGATGAAGGCGGTGAGCCTTGCCGGCGGCATCGAGAACCGCGGCGACAATATGTTCCTGAACTACGAGCGCGACCGCATCCAGGCGGCCGGCGCGGTGCGCACCGCCAGCATCGACCAGAGCGGCCTTCTGCTTCGCGCGGCGCGCCTTCGCGCCGAGATCGCCGGCCGCGATAGTTTCGATCTGCCCGACGAGATCAAGACCAGCCCGACGGCCGAAGCGCAGCTCGCCGACGAGCGCAACCTCATGCGCCTGCGCCGCGTGGAGCTGGAAAGCCAGATCCGCGCCGCAAACGACCTGAAGGAACTCTACACGCAGGAAATCGCGACGCTGCAAGCCAAGATCGTCACGCAGAACCGCCAGATCGAACTCGCCAACAACCTGATGAAGGCGGGCGAAAGCCTGGCCTCCAAGGGCCTGTCCATCAATTCGCGGCAATACGAACTCGAGCGCTCGCTCGCCGACGTGAAGAGCGGGCTGCTCGATCTCGAGATCGCGCTGACGAAGTCGCGCCAGTCGCTCGCCGAGAACAGCCGCGAGATCACGACCATCACCAACACGCGCAATGCCGAAAGCCAGCGGGAGTTGAACGAGGTCGAATTGGCGTTGCGCAAGGCGCAGCTCGATATGCAGGTCGCGCAGCTTCTGGCGAACCAGGCCGGCATCCAGGCCCAGCAGCTCCAGCTCGAAGAGCGGGACGTGCGCGAGATGCAGCCGGAGTTCGAGGTGGTGCGGCGCAACGCGGACGGCACCTATACGACGCTGACGGCGCAGGAAACCACCGAACTGCAGCCCCATGATCTCGTGAAGATCAAGTTCGGCTTCGGCCCGAACGGGGTCGGTACGTCGAGCGGCAGCGCGATGCGCGACGGCCCGCGCCTCAGCCAGACCGAGGGCGCGCCCCGCACCGCTTCCGACGGGTTCTGATCCTTGGAAATCCCAGCCCACCGGGCGGGTCGAAAGCTCCGCGCGGTGGGTTTTTCTATGCGGCCGCCGCCCGCCGCCATGCTTGGACATAGGTGTTGAGTGCCAGTGACACGGCGGCCCGCTCCGCCGGCGCCGGGCGTGTCGGCTCGGCCCTGATCGGTCCGCGCACTAGCAGCGCCGCGCCGGCCGTCGTGCCGGTCGCCCCGGACGCGCGCGAAACGGGCCGTCCGGTGACGGCTTCCAAGGCATTGAGAAACAGGGCGTTGCGCCCGAACGGGCCTTCCACGATCGTTGGCCCGTCCGCGCCGGTGAGGCGCAGCATCTCGCCTGCCACGGCTGCGCAATAAAGGCTCGCGACGGCGCAGCGTGCGCCGGGAGACAACGTGTCCGGATCGTGGCTCCAGCGACCCGATCCTTTCGGAAACGGCCCGGTGCCGGCGACGAAGGTCGGCAGGGCGAAAATTTGGGTTTCCAGCACCTCGGCGATCTCGGCCTCGGTCGGCTCGGCCGGATCGCCCCGCGTCAGAATGTCGAACTCGCGCCCGCCCATGAAACGGCCCGACAGGGCCGTTTGTCCGAAGGCGTCGAGATTGACGAGAAGGCCGTGGCCGGGCTCAATCTCGCGCGCCTTTCCGCCAACGGCGAAGGACACGACCCAGGTGCCCGTGGACAGAACCGTGAAGGGCGCTTCCCGTTGGAGAAGATAGGGAAGCAGCGAGGCGTTGGAATCGTGAATGCCGCAATGAACGGGAATGGTCTCGCCCGTCGCGCCGATGGCCTCTGCGATCTCAGGTCTCAGGGGGCCGAGCGCATCGAAGGCGCTGCGCATCGGCGGGAACAGGCGGCTCCAGCCACGGGCCTCGACCAGCGAGGAGGGTGCGCCGGCAAGCGGTGCCCAAAGATCGGTATGGCAGCCGGCCGAGGTGATCTCGTTCGCCGCGACCCCCGTCAGCTTCCAGGCCCAATATTGCGGCAGGAAAAGAAGGTGCCGCGCCTGCGCGAAATCGTCCGGAAAGCGCTGTTCCAGCCAGAAGAGCTGCGCCCCGACATTGAGCCCGTTCGGGAAAGGCGGCGAAAAGGTTTCGGAGAAGGGCGGGCGTGAAGCGTCGTAATCGGCGCGCGTTTCCTCAGGGCCCTCATGCTCGTAGTCGAGGATCGGCAGCGCGAGGTCGTTCTCGCCGACGAGGGTACAGGAGCCGCCATGGGCGGTGATCGAGATGGCCTCGATGCGACCTCGCGCCCTGAACTCCTTCAGCGCATCCTCAATGAAGGCGAACAAGGCGTCGGCATCGAAATGCGGGTAAGGACCATCGGTGCGGACCCGGTTCGGCGTGGTTCGCACGAGGAGGTCGGCACCCGCCTCCAGGTCGTGCAGCGCCACCTTGGCATTGGTCTTGCCGATGTCGATCACCGCCACGCGGCGGGCGGAGGAAGGGGCGCTCATGGAAGGTGGAACACGGTTTCGAGCGGGGTTGCGACCGGCTCGTTGTCCGCCTTCACCTCCATGATGTCGGCCATCATGTCCCACCAGCGCCGCATCACGGCATGGGTCGGCAGCGCGTCCATGCGGTGATCGAGGTCACGCCAGAGGACACCGAAGAGGTGGTTGGTTTCGCGGTCGAGATGGATCGAATAATCGCTGACGCCGGCGTCTTTCAGAAGGCTGACGAGTTCCGGCCAGATCTCGTCGTGGCGGCGGCGGTATTCCGCTTCCATGCCGCTTTTCAGCACCATGCGGAAGGCGATCTTCTCGGATGAGGTCATGCCCGGTTCCTTTTGAAGCGCGTGGCCAGCCGGGACAGGAGGACGGGCAGCGAGATCACGGCGATCAGGAGGAGGCCGATGAAGATGGACATGATGATGCCCGGCACGTTGAGGAGGCCGAGGCCGAAGGTGATGAGGCCCATCACGAAGGCGGCGAGAACGACGCCGGGGATCGAGCCCGAGCCGCCGTTGATCGAGATGCCGCCGAGGACGACCATGGTGATGATGTCGAGTTCCCAGCCGAGCGCGATGGAGGGCCGCGTCGAGCCGAGCCGGCTCGTCAGCATCACGGAGGCGAGCCCCGCTGCGAGCCCCGTCACCGCGAAGGCCAGGAACTTCATCCGCTCGACGCGCAGCCCCGAAAAGCGCGCCGCCGCCGGGTTGAAGCCGATGGCCCGCACCGAACGGCCGATCCTCGTCTTATGGAGAACCACGCCGGCGAGGACGGCCAGCCCGAGGAAGACCGTGAATTCGAAGGAAAGCCACTCCCACACATAGCCCTGCCCGAAATAATCGAAGCCTTCCGGGTAGTCGGTGAAAGCCCCGTCGCCGAGAATGGCATAGGCGAGGCCCCGGAAAAGGCTCATCGTGCCGATGGTGGCGACGATGGAAGGAAGGCCGAGCCGCGTTACAAGCAAGCCGTTGACGATCCCGCAGGCGAGGCCCGTGAGAATGCCCGCGATCGCCACTTCCGGCATGCCGGCGCCTGTGGAGGCGAGCCAGCCCATGACGGTGGAGGCGAGGGCGATGATGCCGGCCACCGAGATGTCGATCTCGCCGGTGAGGATCACGAAGGCCAGCGCCAAGGCGACGATCGCCTTTTCGGTGAAGTTGAAGGTTGCGTCCGAGATGTTCCAGATGTCGAGGAAATAGGGGGAAGCGAGGGAGTTCGCCGCAAAGATCGCCAGGAACAGAAGGAAAAGCAGCGCTTCCCAGCTCGTCGCGAGGTTGCTCGCCCGAGAGCGGCCGCGATCGGGCAAGCGACGGGGACCGGGCTCGGCGGGTTTGGCAAGGGTCGCCGGCGCGGTGTCGGTCATCGTCATGCCCTGGCTCCCCGGATGGCGTCCACTTTACGCAGGATGACGCGGCCGCGCGTGCGCTCGGCGCGGGTGTTGAGGGTGACGGCCGCGATGATGATGCCCCCTGAGATCGCCATCTGCCAGAAGGGCGAAACGCCGATCACCGGCAGCGCGTTCTTCAGGATGCCGAGGAAAAGGGCGCCGAGAACCGCGCCCCCGACCGAGCCGATGCCGCCGGCGATCGACACGCCGCCGATGACGCAGGCCGCGATCACGTCGAGCTCGAAGCCGGAGGCCACATCCACATAGGCGACGGCAAAGCGCGACACCCAGAGATAACCGCAGAGACCCGCCAGCGCGCCCGACAAGCAGAAGGCGAAAAAGGTGGTGCGCCCGGTGTCGATGCCGGCATAGGTGGCAGCGGTCGGGTTGCCGCCGGTGGCGTAGAGCGCGCGGCCGAAGCTCGTTCGTCCGAACAGAACCCACGCGGCGAGGACGACGACGACCGCGATCCAGGCGAGAACGGGGAAGCCGAGGATCTGGTGACGCGGCAGGCTGAGGAAGGTTTCCGACATCTGGAAGGTGTTGATCCAGGCGCCGCCCGACAGAACGAAGGCGAGGCCGCGATAAATGGTGAGCGTGCCGAGGGTCACGACGATGGCGGGCAGCTTCAACCGCCACACGAGGAGGCCGTTGATCGAGCCGAGCACCAGACCCATGCACAAGCAGAAGAGAACGAGAAGGGGCACGGGAAGGCCGGGGAAGTTGGCGTTCAGCATCGCCGCGGCCATGCCGGTGAAGGCGAGGTTGGCGGCCACCGACAGGTCCACCGAGCGCGTCATGATCACGGCGGCCTGTCCGAGTGCCAGGATCACCAGGATCGAGGTGTCGGTGAAGATCGCCGCGAGATTGGCGGGCGCCGCGAAGTCGGAGCGCGCGCCCGACACGCCGAGGAGAAGCAGCGCGATGGCGAGAACGAGCAGAAGCTCGCGGACCTTCAGGAGGGTTTTCACAAGGCTCATGCCGCGATCTCCTCCGCATTGCCGGTCGCCGCGCGCACCAGAACCTCCGGCGATAGGCCGGCCCGGTCCCAGGTGCCGATCTGCCGGCCTTCGCGAAACACCGTGACGCGGTCGCTCATGCCGAGAATCTCAGGGAGTTCGGAGGACACCATGAGAACGGCCAAGCCCTCGGCGGCGAGTTCCGAGATGAAGGCGTGGACGGCGGCCTTCGAGCCGATGTCGATGCCTTTGGTGGGCTCGTCGAGAATGATGACCTTCGGCTTCGTGGCGAGCCACTTGCCGATCACCACCTTCTGCTGGTTGCCGCCGGAAAGGTTGCCGACCGGCTGGTCGAGGGCGCTCGCGCGAAGGTCCAGGCGCTCGGCATATTTGCGGGCGAGCGCGAATTCGTCCGCCATCTTCAGGAAGCCCTTGCGCGACACGGTGCCGAGGGACGCGAGCGTCACGTTCTCGAAGATCGGCATGGCGAGAACCGCGCCGTGCCGGCCGCGCTCCTCCGGCACGTAGACGAGTCCGGCCTCGATGGCCTGTGCCGCCGAGCGGATGCGGGTTACCCGGCCATCGATCGTGAGCGTCCCGCGCGAGGGCTTCGTCACGCCGAAGAGCGATTGGCAGAATTCCGAGCGCCCGGCGCCGACCAATCCGTAAAGGCCGAGGATTTCGCCGCGCCGCAGATTCAGCGAGATGCCGTCGAACTCGGTTGGATGCGAATAATCCGCAACGTCCAGCACCGTTTCGCCGGGCCGGACCTCGATTTTCGGAAAGGCGACATCCACCGAGCGTCCGACCATCAAGCGCACGATCGAGGCCTGATCGGTTTCGGCCAGGACGCCCGCGCCGACCGACTGCCCGTCGCGGAACACGGCGTAGTCGTCGGCGATGCGAAATACTTCCTCGAACTTGTGGCTGATGAAGAGGATTGCGGTGCCCTTGGCCTTCAGGCGCTCCACGATGGTGAAGAGCTCTTCCGTTTCCTTCTGCGACAGAGCTGCGGTCGGCTCGTCCATGATCACGACGCGCGCTTCGACCGACAGCGCGCGTGCGACGGCGACGAGATGGCGCTGGCCGATGGAAAGGTCCTTCAACCGCGTGCGGGGACCGAAGGGCGCGTCGAGCGAATGGAGAATGGCGGCAGCGCGTGCGTTCACCGCCTTCCAGTCGACGAGGCCGAGGCGGGTCTTCGGCGTGTGGCCGAGATAGATATTCTCGGCGACGGACAGCTCGTCGAACAGCACCGTTTCCTGATGGATGGCGGTGATGCCGGCGCGTTCCGCGTCGTGCGAATTGTCGAAGCGGGTCGGCGTCCCGTCGATGAGGATTTCGCCGCCATCGGCGCGGTAAAGGCCGGTCATGGTCTTCACCAGCGTCGATTTCCCCGCCCCGTTCTCGCCGATCAGCGCGGTGACGCGGCCGGGATGGAGCTTGAGATCGACGTCCGACAGGGCGCGCACGCCCGGAAAGACCTTGGTGATCTTCCTCATTTCGAGAATGGGGCGCATTTCGAGAATGGGTGGCGTGTCGGCGATGGGGGCGGCAGGTGTCATGGATATCTGTCCCGGACGGACGGCATCATGGGCGAAGGACGCCAGCCCCTTCCCGGCCGTGCCGGGAAAGGGTTGCGTTCTTCTCGAAGCCTTCGTTCTTCCGACGATCAGAAGATCTTGGAGAACTGATCGATGTTCGATGCGTCGTAGGTGAAGGGCACGGACATGGCTGCTTCGCCGCCTTCGCCGATCGTGATCTCGCCCATGCGCCCGGCGGCGAGCTTGTCGCCGGCCTTCACTTGGCTCTGGTCCTTCTTCACGAGGTCGGAAGCGAGCATGGCGGCGGAATAGCCGAGATCGATCGGGTTCCAGATGGCGAAGCTCTTGGACGCGCCGGACTTGATCGCGCCCGCCATTTCGGAGGGAAGGCCGAGACCCGTCACATGGACCTCGCCGATCTTGCCGGCATCCTTCACGGCCTGCGCCGCCGCGACGATGCCGACCGAGGTCGGCGCGACGATGACCTTCACTTCCGGATGGCTCTTCAGAAGCGCCTGCGTTTCGCGATAGCTCTTGTCCGACAGGTCGTCGCCGTAAACGGTGGCCACGAGCTTCAGGCCCGGAAACTTCGGCATCGCCTTCTTCATTTCGGCGATCCAGATGTTCTGGTTGGTCGAGGTCGCCGTCGCCGACAGGATGGCGATCTCGCCCTTGCCCTCGGGAAGCGCGTCGGCCGCGAGCTTCAGGCAGGTCTCGCCGATCAGCGGGTTGGACGAGGGGTTGAGCTGCAGGATGCGGCCGGCCGGGGCGACGCCCGAATCGAAGGAGATGACCTTGATGCCGCGCTGCATCGCCTTCTTCAGGGCCGGCACGAGGGCGTCGGGGTCGTTGGCGGAAACGGCGATGGCGTCCACCTTCTGCGAGATCAGCGAATTGATGACCTCGATCTGGCCTTCCGCCGTGGTGGAGGTCGGGCCGGTATAGATGATCTCGGTGCCGCCGATCTCCTTGGCCGCTTCCTCCGCGCCCTTGTTGGCGGCGTCGAAGAAGCCGTTGCCGAGCGATTTCACGACGAGCGCGATGCGCGTGTCGGCGGCCTGCGCCGCGGTGCCTGCCATCAGGCTGGCGGCCAGCGCCGCCAGGACGGCCATGCGTTTGAAACTGGTCATGCTTGTTTCCTCCCGATTGAGCGAATGTTCGAATGCCGCCGGGCCTCCCCCTTTGCGGCACTTATTCTGTCAGGCGGCGAAGGCCTCGCCGCCGTCCGAATTCCTGTGGCGCTCGGCCACCACGAGGCGCACGCCCGCCGCCTCGATCATCTGCGCCGCCGCGTCCTCGATGTTCTCGTCCGTCACGATCACGGACACGCGCGACAAGGGCGCGACGATCATGGAGGAGCGGGCGCGGAACTTGGAGGAATCGGCCAGAACCACGATCTCGTCCGATTGGCGCATCAGGCGCTGCTCGGACTGGACGATCAAGGGGTCCGCCTCGCCGATGCCCAGACTCGAAATGGCGCGGCAGCCCATGAACATCTTCTGCGCGGCGAAATTGGCGATGCCGTCCGTTTCAAACGGGCTGATGATGAGGCCCTGCTCGCGATAGATCGCGCCCGCCGGCACCAGAACCGTGCATTTGGCGTGGCGGATCAGATGCTCGGCGATCTGAAACGAATTCGTCATCACCTGGATTTTCTGGGTCGTGAGGTGATGCACCATCTGGAAGGTCGTGGTGCCGCCGTTGATGACGATCGAGTCGCCTTCCGCGCAAAGCGCCACAGCGGCCTTGGCGATCAGCCGCTTTTCCGAGCGCTTCAGCGCTTCCGACGCCACGAGCGAGGGGCCGCCGATCCGGCCGTAGGGCGATGCGTTCAAGGCTTCGGCCCCGCCGCGCACGCGTTTCAACCGCTTTTCCAGGGCGAGCGCCGCGATGTCGCGCCGGATCGTCGCCTCGGAAGCGCCCGTCAGTTCCGCCAACTCGCCGACGCCCGCCACCGACCGTCCCTGAACGGCGCTGAGGATGATGCGATGTCGTTCGAGCTCGTGCATTCGTGGCTGTCTCCCAACGCCGACAATCGCGACCGAAACGAAAACTGTCAATCAGCTTCGATCATTTTCTTGCAGTGCAGTGCAACATAAGCACGATCATGATCGAATTTGTTGACAGATGATCGAAGTTGCCGCATCCATCACGCCAATCCTGCGCCGCTCACGCCGCGCCGGCTCCTGGGGAGGAATCATGTCCGCGAACAGTGATGGAAGCCGCGTCCGCAACCTGTGGGACAAGGCCAAGGCCGCCACGCTCGATGAGCCGGGCCTACTGCTTTACCGCTCGAACCTGCTCGGTTCCGACAAGCGAATCACCAATTACGGCGGCGGCAACACCTCCGCCAAGGTCACCCATCGCGACCCCCTGACGGGCGAGGACGTGACCGTTCTTTGGGTGAAGGGCTCTGGCGGCGACGTCGGCACGATCAAGCTCGACGGCTTCGCGACGCTCTACCAGGACAAGCTGAACAAGCTTCGCGACATCTATCGGGGCGAAGCGCACGAGGACGAGATGGTGGGCTACCTGCCCCACTGCACCTTCAACCTCAATCCGCGCGCCGCCTCCATCGACACGCCGCTCCACGCCTATCTGCCCTACCGCCACGTCGACCACATGCACCCGGACGCGGTGATCGCCATCGCGGCGACCGAGAACGGGCGCGAGATCACGAGCCAAGTCTACGGCGACGAGATCGGCTGGCTCGAATGGCGCCGGCCCGGCTTCGAGCTCGGCCTCGAACTTTCGCGCTTCGCGGCCGAGCACCCCGATGCCAAGGGCGTGGTTCTGGGCTCCCACGGTCTCTTCACCTGGGGGGATACGGCGGAGGAGGCCTACGAGACGACGCTTCGCATCATCAACCGCGCCATCGAATGGTTCGAGAGCGAGTTGTCGGGCAAGCCGGCCTTCGGCGGCGAAGCGGTGGCCTCGATGCCGTCCGAAAAGCGCCGCGAGGTCGCGGGCAAGCTCATGCCGGCGATCCGCAGCCATATCGGCACGGCGGAAGCCAAGGTCGGCCATTTCGACGACTCGGCTGCCGTGCTCGAATTTGTCGGTTCCAAGAACCTTCGAAGCCTCGCCGCGCTCGGCACGTCCTGCCCGGACCATTTCCTGCGCACCAAGATCCGCCCGCTGGTTCTCGACTTCGATCCGGCTGGCGGAGACATCGACACGCTCTTGGTCGGCCTTGAATCGAGTATCGCCGCTTACCGCGCCGATTACGCCGCTTATTACGAACGCTGCCGCCACGACAATTCGCCGGCGATCCGCGATCCGAACGCGGTGATCTATCTCGTGCCGGGCGTCGGCATGATCTCGTTCGCCAAGGACAAGGCGACGGCGCGCATCGCGGGCGAGTTCTACGTCAACGCCATCAACGTCATGCGCGGGGCCTCCGGCGTCGATACCTACCAAGGCCTGCCCGAGCAGGAGGCCTTCGACATCGAATACTGGCTTCTGGAGGAGGCCAAGCTCCAGCGCATGCCCAAAGCCAAGCCCTTGCAGGGCCGCGTCGCGCTCGTCACCGGCGGGGCCGGCGGCATCGGCCGGGCGATTGCCGCGCGATTCTTAAGCGAAGGCGCCTGCGTGGTGCTCGCCGATATCGACGCTTCGGCCCTGGAAAGCGCCAAGGCCGACTTCGCCAAGAGTTTCGGCAGCGACCAGGTGCGAACCGTCAACATGAACGTGACCGCCGAGGGTGAGGTGGCCAAGAGCTTCTCCGACGCCGTGGTGGAATATGGCGGGCTCGACATCCTCGTCTCGAATGCCGGCATCGCCTCCGCGTCGCCGGTGGAGGACACGACGCTGGAGATCTGGGACAAGAACATCTCGATTCTTGCGACCGGCTATTTCCTTGTTTCACGTGAAGCCTTCCGCTTGTTCCGCCGCCAGAAGCTCGGCGGGTCGATCGTCTTCATCTCCTCCAAGAACGGGCTCGCGGCCTCCGCTGGCGCATCGGCCTATTGCACGGCCAAAGCCGCCGAGATTCATCTGGCGCGCTGCCTGGCGCTCGAAGGGGCGGAAGCCGGCATCCGCGTCAACACGGTGAACCCGGACGCGGTTCTGCGCGGCTCCAAGATCTGGAGCGGCGAATGGCGCGAACAGCGCGCCGCCTCCTCCCGGATCGAGATGAGCGAATTGGAAGAGCACTACCGCAACCGCTCGCTCCTGAAGCGCTCGGTGTTTCCCGAGGACATCGCGGAAGCCGTCTACTTCTTCGCGTCCGACATTTCCGCCAAGTCCACCGGCAACATCGTCAATGTCGATGCCGGCAACGCGGTGAGCTTCACGCGCTGAAGCCTCGTGCCCTCCCGGACCAGGGAGGGCATTCATCCGAACCGGCGGAAGGGAGGATCTGCCACCATGACCACGTCACCCATCGACCAGAGCGTGATCGAGCGCCACAACGCGGCGCGCTCCAAGGATCAGGCCAGCGACTATGCGAGCCTTGGGGAGAAGCTCGCGCGGCGCGGGATCGACATCGACGCGATCACCGAAAAGGTCGCAGAGTTCACCGTCGCGGTTCCGTCCTGGGGCACGGGCACGGGCGGCACGCGCTTCGCCCGTTTTCCCGGCCGGGGCGAGCCGCGGGGCATCTTCGAGAAGCTGACGGATTGCGCCGTGATCCAGGCGCTCGGCCGCGCTTCGCCCGGCGTGTCGCTGCATATCCCCTGGGACAAGGCGGACCCGACTGAACTGAAGGCCCATGCCGATGCGCTCGGCCTTCATTTCGATGCGATGAACTCCAACACCTTCCAGGATCATCCGGGCGATCCCCGCCAGCCGTTGTCCTATAAATACGGCTCGCTCTCCCACGCCGACCCGGCCGTGCGCCGGCAGGCGGTCGAGCACAATCTCGAAACGGTGGCCATCGGCGACAAGCTCGGCTCCAAGGCCATCACGGTCTGGATCGGCGACGGCGCGAACTTCGCCGGCCAGAGCGATCTGTCGCGCTCTTTCGAGCGCTATCTGGAATCCATGAAGGCGATCACGGCCGGCCTGCCGGCGGATTGGCGCATCTTCTCCGAACACAAGATGTACGAGCCGGCCTTTTATTCCACCGTCGTTTCGGACTGGGGCACGAGCCTCATGACGGCACAGGAACTGGGCGAAAAGGCCTTCTGCCTCGTGGATCTCGGCCACCACGCGCCGAACGTCAATATCGAGCAGATCGTTGCGCGCCTCATCCGGGCGGGCAAGCTCGGCGGCTTCCATTTCAACGACTCGAAATACGGCGACGACGATCTCGACGCCGGCTCCATCGACCCCTTCCGCCTGTTCCTCGTCTTCAACGAACTCGTCGCGGCGGGCGAGGCCTTGGACCGGCTGAGCCCCGCCCACATGATCGACCAGTCGCACAACGTCACCGATCCGATCGAAAGCCTCATCCGCTCGGGCGCCGAAATCCGCCGCGCCTATGCGCAGGCGCTTCTGGTGGATCGCGCGAAGCTTGCCGAATACCAGGACAGCAACGACGTCCTCTTGGCGTCCGAAACCTTGAAGAACGCCTTCCGCACCGATGTCGAGCCGATCCTCGCGGAGGCCCGTCTTCGCCATGGCGGTGCGATCGACCCGATTGCAGCCTTCCGCGAGAGCGGCTACCGGGACAAGGTCGCGAACGAGCGGCCAGCGTCGGTTTCCGGGGGAGGGGGAATTGTCTGAGAAGGCACGCGTCGAAGCGGAGGACATGCAGTCGGCGAACCAGCCGGTGCCGCATCGCGCCAAACATTCCGTCGATTCCGCGCTGACCATCGCCGATCTGAAGCGCCGGGCGCGCCGGCGGGTGCCGAAGATGTTCTTCGACTATGCCGATTCCGGCGCGTGGACCGAAGGGACCTATCGCGCCAACGAGGAGGACTTTTCGCGCATCAAGCTGCGCCAGCGCGTGCTGGTCGACATGACAGGGCGCAGCCTGCGGACGGAGATGGTGGGCGAGCGGGTGGCGATGCCCGTCGCCATCGCGCCGACCGGCCTCACCGGCATGCAGCATGCCGACGGCGAGATGCTGGCGGCGCAGGCGGCCGAAGAGTTCGGCGTGCCCTTCACGCTCTCCACCATGAGCATCTGTTCCATCGAGGACGTGGCCTCCGTCACCCGCAAGCCCTTCTGGTTCCAGCTCTACGTGATGCGCGACCGCGAGTTCGTCCAGAACCTCATCGGCCGCGCGAAGGCGGCGGGCTGCTCGGCGCTGGTTCTGACCCTCGATCTCCAGATCCTCGGCCAGCGCCACAAGGACTTGCGCAACGGCCTGTCCGCGCCACCGAAATGGACGCCGAAACATGCCTGGCAGGTGGCGACGCGCCCCTTCTGGGCGCTGGAAATGCTCGGCACCAAGCGCCGCTCCTTCGGCAACATCGTCGGCCATGCCAAGAACGTTTCGGACCTGTCCTCCCTGTCCTCCTGGACGGCCGAGCAGTTCGACCCGAAGCTGTCCTGGGCCGATGTCGCCTGGATCAAGGAGCAATGGGGCGGCAAACTGATCCTGAAGGGCATCCTCGACCCTGAAGACGCGCGCATGGCGGCCGATACGGGCGCCGACGCGATCATCGTCTCCAACCATGGCGGCCGCCAGCTCGACGGGGCGCGCTCCTCCATCGCCATGCTGCCTCACATCGTGGAAGCGGTGGGCGACCGGATCGAGGTGCATCTCGACGGCGGCATCCGCTCCGGGCAGGACGTGTTGAAGGCGGTCGCGCTCGGCGCCAAGGGCACCTATATCGGCCGCCCGTTCCTCTACGGCCTCGGAGCCGGTGGCCGCGCGGGGGTTGCGCGGGCGTTGGAGATCATCCGCAAGGAACTCGACGTCACCATGGCGCTCTGCGGCAAGCGCGACATCCGGGACATCGATGGAAGCGTCCTCGACACGCTCTAGCGGCGCGCCGCCATCAGCCTTCGGACGAGAACCAAGTCCGAAGGCTTGTCGACGTCGATCGCCGCTTCGCCGAAGGGCATGTCGACCATGCCGACCGTCGCGCCGGTGAGCCGGCCGATGCGGGACAGCGCGCCCTCGATCCGCAAGCGGCCCGTCAGATAGGCGAGGATCGCGCCCGGACCGATCAGGCTCGCCATGCGCCACGGCTTCTTGCGATGGGCCTCGAGGCGTCGCCAGAAGCCGACGACTTGCCGCGCTTGCGGGTCGGCCAGCAGAAACAGGTTGCAGCCGGACCACGCCTGCCCCCCGAGGCGCAGGTAGGTGCGCTTCGTTTCCGGGGCCGCCGCCTGAACGGCCGCTTCCTTGGCCAGACCGACGACCGCGCTCGCCCCCGGCGGGGAATGCGCCAGGAAATGCGCGATCCATTTGGGCTTCAAAAGCGGATGGTCGGCGGTGGTGACGAGGAGCGGCGTGCCGAGCGCATCCAGCGCGGCCGAGACGCTGAGGCTCGGCGTTTCGCGGGAAGCGATCCATTCGAACCCGTCGCCGGGCAGCGGTTCGGGCGATGAAACCGCGATGCGGCCGATCTCCGGTACGGCTTTGAGCGCCGTCACCACATGATGGAGCATCGGCCGGCCCTCGATCGCGATCAGCGCCTTTTGCGGCACCCCCTCAGTGAGCGCCAGTGGATCGCCGCCCGGCCGCGAGCCGGCGAGGATCAGCGCCGAGACCCTGCTCAAGCGGCGAGCGTCTTTTCGTAGATGCGGTAGCGCTTGTAGGGCGCGCCGGCCATGGTCTCGCCGAAATGCATCATGCCGTGGTTGTCTTCCAGGATCCACGACATCTCGATCGCCTCGACGCCCACTTTCATTCCCTCGCGCCCGAGCCGGTTCATGATGATCATAGGCAAAAGCGCGCCGATCGGCGAACGCGACGCGGACTTCTTGACGCCCATCAGGGGAATGCGCGCCGTCTTCGTGCCCTTCACCTTCAAACGCCACAGGAGCTTCGCCCAGCCGAGCGGCAGGAGGTCGCCGCCGAGATCGCGGATCGCCTCGTTGAGGTTCGGCAGGCAGATGCCGAAGGCGACCGGCTCGCCTTTGAGTTCCGCTATCTGGACGAACTCCTTGCGGATCAGCGGCTTCATCGATTTCGCCATGGCGTCGAGATCGTCGCGCCCGAGCGGCATGAAGTTCCAGTTGTCGGCCCAGGCGTCGTTGAAGATCGAGACGACGGAAGCGAGATCCTCCTCGTAGCGCTTCCAATCGAGCTGGCGCAAAACGACGTTCTTCGGCAGCGGCCGCTTCTCGATGCGCTCCGACCAGCCGGGCTTGGGCGCGACGTTGTCGAACAGGAAGGCGAGGACGTCTTTCGCTTTGGCAAAGCCCTGTTCCTCGATCCGCGCGCCCTGCCAGGGTGGATTGTGCGGCATGAGCAGCATCGGCGGCGTGTCGAAGCCCTCGACCAGCGTGCCGATCTCCTCGTTGACGTTCAGATCGAAGGGACCGAGCACGCGGGTTCGCCCGCGCTCGCGCAGCCAGTCCTCGGCGGCTTTGAAAAGCGCAGCGAAGATCGCCGGATCGTTCTGCGCCGACAGGAGCCCGAAATGGCCGAGATCGCCGAGACGCCGGTCGGCCTGCGCGCTGATGCGCCCGACCATCTCAGCCCCCCGGAAGGCGGCGAGAAAGCGCACCTCGGCGTGGTTGAAGAAGGGATTGTGCTTGGGCGACAGCGCCTCGTGCCGCTCCATCTTGAGGGGCGCGACATAGTTCGGGTCGCCCTTCTGGATGCGGTTCGGCAGCGCGATGAAGGCGTCGAGCTCGCGCTTGGTGGAGACGGGCCGGATGTCGATCAAGAGACTTTCCTTGCGCGGCCGGTGCCTTGAAGGCGATGCAGCGCGGCGAGGGCGAGAAGGGCGAAGAGGACGGTCGGCCCCCAGGCCGCTGGCACCGGATGGAGAAGGCCGGACCGGCCGAGCGTCGCCACGACGCCATCGGTGAGGATGAACAAAAGCCCCGCTCCGAGCGACAAAAGAAAGACGCGCCCGCCGCTGCCCGAACGCCAGTTGGCGAAGGCGAGCGGGGCGGCCAGAAGCAGCATCACGAAATCGCTCGCCGGCTGCGAGAAGGCGCGCTGCAGGGCGGTGGCGTAGACGGACGGGGCGGCGATGGCGAGCCGTTTGCCGACCAGCGCCTCATAGGCGGTGCCGGCCGAGATGTTGGCGTCGGGCGTCATGGCGGCCACCACGTCGCGCGGGCGAAGCCGCGTCTGCCAGTCGCCATCGGCCGGGCGGGGCGTCGAGATTTCGCCGCGCCGCCAGTCGGCGAGCGTCGCATCCTGCAACGCCCAGCGGCGGTTGTCGTAGGATGCCCTGTCCGCCACGGTGACGAAGGACACGGCGTCGTTGGCGTCGCGCCGGTAGATCTTGACGTTCTCCAGCCGCCGCCCGCCCTCGCGCACGCGCCCGACCTCGACGATGGTGTCGTCCACCTTCAGCCAAACGGGTTTCTCGGCTGCCCTCTCCTCGTTCTCGTTCCACCATTGGGCCAGACGGCGCTCGGCATTCGGGCGAAGCGTGTCGGACAGGCCGTAATGAACGAGGGCGATCAGGGTGACGGCGGGCAGGATCGCGATCAGCATCTGTGCGATGCTGATGCCGGCCGCGCGCATCGCGATCAGCTCGGAATGCCGCATCAAGGAAGCGAACATGAACAGCGCCGCCAGAAGCACGCCGAGCGGCAGCACTTCCGGAACGATGGAGGGAAGGCGCATCACGATGTAATAGGCAAAACCGCCCGCGCCCTTGTGCATGGCGAGGATGTCCTCGGCCGTGTCGAGAAGGTCGAGGATGAGGACGAGGGCGGCGAGCAGCAGTACCGTTCCCGTCGCGATGGCGAGGAAGCGGCCTCCCAGATGCCGCACGAGCGTCGGCGTCATGCCGCTTCCCTCGCCGTGCGTCGGCGAAGCGGTCGTGCCATCGCGCCCAAACGCGCTTGCAGCCGGTCGATCGCGCGCCCGAGCGGGGCTTGCGTCGGATGGCGCGAAGCGGAGGCGAACAAGGCGACGGCGAGCCCGGCGAAGACCAGGAAGGGCAGGCCGGCGGTGAGGATCGGCGGCCCATGGCCGGCCGCGCCGATATCCTTGCCGAGTTGAAGCGCGTTGTTGAAGGTGACCAGCAGAACGGCGGCGACCACGAGGCCGGTCGCGCGCGAGCCGCGCTTGGTGGCAAGGCTCAAGGGAATGGCCAGAAGCGGCATGAAGACGAGCGACAAGGGACGCAGCACCCGGTCGATCAACTCGGCCTCGACGATGCGCGGCGCGATTTCGGTGCGCGGCGCCCTCATTTCCTGCCAGAGTTCCGGCACGGTCAGCTCGCGCTCGCTCGTGCCGCGCTCGCGGAAGGGCTGCGCCTCGAAGGGAATGGTGGTCTGGAAGTTCAGGCGGCGGAACTGGGTGCGTACCGGCGAGCCGCCGGCATCCTGGATGACGCTGATGCCGTCCTGAAGGATCAGCTTCAGGTTGACGCCGTCGTCGCCGAGCGCGACCTCGCCGCTCGACGCCGTGGTGACGCGCTCGCGCCCGTCCTCGATCTGGTGGATGAAGACCCCTTCGACGCGCCGCGCGCCGCCGAACACCTGGTCGGCCGAGATCGTCGCGCCGTTGCCGGCATCCAAAAACGAGCCGGGCTGGATGTCCGTGCGCGACACGACGGAGGTCGCCGAGTGGATGAGGCTTCGGTAATCGTAGCGCGACACCGGGTTCAGCCAGCCATACAGCACGAAGCTCAAGGCCGCGAGCACGAGGCCGAGCCCGAGGAAGGGCGCGGAGATACGGCCGAGCGACAGGCCGCTGGACAAAAGGGCGTCGAGTTCGGAGCCATCGCCGAGCCGGATCATCGCCACGAACACGGCCGCCACCAGCGCCGCGGTGATGGCGAGGCCGAGATAATGGGGCACGAGGCTCGCCACCAGCGTCGCCAGAAGGCCGAACTCGGTGGAGCCGGCATCGGCCAGGATGTTCACGAGGCGCAAAACGCGCCCGAGAAGAAGCGCGATCAGAAGAACGCCGACGCCGATGAGAAGCGGCTTCAGCGCAAGGCCCAAGAGATAGCGGTCGATGATGCTGCCGAACCGCGCGCCGTTTCGAGAGGCCACGGTCAGGCTCGTTCCCAATGGGCGGCAAGTGCATCGCGAAGCCGGGCCAGCGTTTCCGGCTCGGGCTCCGTCGCTTGGTTCAAGGCGGGTTGGGCCGGCCAGCCGGCATCGGGAAACTCGGTGCCCTCGAACGAGCGCGCGCCCTCGTAGCGCGGGATCACGTGGAAATGCACGTCCGGATCGACCATCATCAGCATCAGGTAGTTGATGCGCTCGAAGCCGACGAAGGCGCGAAGCATCGCTTCCACCTTGCGCACCACGTTCCCGAGATCGGCGAAGGCGGCGGGGGAAAGATCGCCGAAGGCCTCAGCGTCTTCTTTGGCGACGAGCACCAGGGAGCCGAGCGTCACCTGACCCGGACGCAGGAGGACGCTCCAGGATGAAGTTTCGGCGATCTGGGTGTGGGGATGGTCGAACTTCGCCATCGTCGGATTGGGCATAGCGTGTCCGCTCGGCTGACAACAGGCGAGATGTAGTGGATCGAACCCCCAAGTGCTAGCCACGCCGCCCCCGGAGGGCTAGGAAGGGCCGGTTTTCCAACGGCACGAGACGTTAAAGACATTGAAGGCCGAACAAAGCCCCGAGTTTCCCGCGCCCACCGTCATCGTTCTGGGCAGTGGCAGCGTCGACATCTGGGGCATGAGTTCGGGCGAGCGGCTCCGCCGCTCCTTCGCGCGGGTCGGCATGCGCGACGTGCGCTTCGGTGCGGGCGACCTGCCGCCGGCGGGAATCCCTGCGATCCTGATCCGCGCCGACCATGTCTTCGACCAGCGCCTGATCGAAGCGCTCGTGAAGTCGCCGGGCACCGCGCTCGTTCCCGATGGGGGGCAGCCGGTGCTGGCGGTTCATACGCTGGATGCGGCCGCGAGCCTCGAAGCCGACGAGCAGGGCCTGTCCCCGGCCGGGCTGGAAACAAGAACGCCGGCGGGCCTTGCCGGCAGCTACAACAACAAGCTGAGAAAGCGCGAGGAGCCGTTTCTCCTGCCGTTGACGAGGCAGAACCTTCCCGCCATCCGCGATCGCACTTTCCAGGCGTCCTACAAGGGCGTCACGGACTTCATCACCAAGCATGTCTGGCCGCCGCCCGCCAAGGTCGTCACCGGCTGGTGCGCCTCGGCCGGCATCACGCCGAACCAGGTGACGCTGGCGAGCCTCGGCTTCGTCCTTCTCGCCTTCTGGCTCTTCTGGCACGGCCATTTCGGCTGGGGGCTCGTTTGCGCCTGGATCATGACCTTCCTCGACACGGTGGACGGCAAGCTCGCGCGCGTCACCATGACCTATTCCAAGGGCGGCGACGTTCTCGACCACGGCATCGACCTCGTGCATCCGCCCTTCTGGTGGTGGGCCTGGATGGTGGGCTGCGGCGCGGCCGGCTTCGCGCTGCCCTATTACGGGCTGGTGCTGTTCGTGATCGTCGGCGGTTACATCGCCCAGCGGATCGAGGAGGGCGTGTTCATCAAGCTCTTCCGGATAGAGATGCACATCTGGCGCCCGTTCGATTCCTGGTTCCGGGGCATCACGGCGCGGCGCAACCCGAACCTTCTGATCCTCACCGTCCTGACCTTGTTCGGCCGGCCGGACCTCGGCATCCTTCTCGTCGCCGTCTGGACCGGTCTCTGCTTCCTCGTCCACCTTTGGCAGATCGTCGCGGCGGGGCTGGCGTCCCGGCAAGGGCCCATCCGGTCCTGGCTCGCCGGATGAGCCTTCTTGGCATCGTCCGAAACCCGAAAAGCCGGCGAAACCGCAACCGAGCCAGCTTCGACGCCTCGCATCTGGCGCCCGGCGTCGTCTTGCGCGAGCCAGCCACTCTCGAAGAACTCGACGCCACCTGCCGCGAATTTGCCGAACGGGGCGTGTCGGTTCTCGGCATCGACGGCGGCGACGGCACGGTGCGCGACGTCCTCTCGGCCGCGCGGGGCGCCTTCGAAACGCTGCCGGCCTTCGCCTTCGTCGCCTCCGGCAAGACCAACATCCTCGCGGCGAA
This sequence comes from Aureimonas psammosilenae, assembly GCF_009176975.1. Lineage (GTDB taxonomy): Bacteria > Pseudomonadota > Alphaproteobacteria > Rhizobiales > Rhizobiaceae > Plantimonas > Plantimonas psammosilenae. Next base: position 13,813 of record NZ_WEZG01000004.1, on the reverse strand, counting down.
TGCCGGCTCCTGGGGCACCGGCGCGGCCGGGCTGGAACAATTGGCTTCCGCGATGCGCGACGGGACCCTCGGCCGACGCCGCCAGCGCATCCGGACACTCGACATCACGGCCGGCACAAGCCAATTGTCGGGCTTCGTGATGGGAACGGGCGCTTATCGCCGGGCGGTGGCGCTGTCCGACCAGGGCGTCGCCAACCGCGTCAGCCTCGGGCCCTTGAGGGTCGCGACCGGCATCGGGCGCGGGGTGATGCGTTTGGCGCGAAAGGGCGAGCGCGACGAATGGCTGTCGGGCACGCCGATGGAGGTCTACGTGGACGGCCATGGCCGAGGCATCGAGGCTCGCCCGCGTTTGATCTTCCTCGCCACGACGCTTCACCGCTTCACCCTCGGCATCTGGCCGTTCTGGAACGCTGACGGGAAGCCCCTGCGCTATCTCGATGTCGACGCGCCGCCGCGGCGCTTGGGGCTGGCGCTTCTGCCCGCCTTGCGCGGTCGCCCGACCCCTTGGATGAAGGCGGCCGGATACCGCTCCGGCTCAGCCGAGCGCATTTCCCTGCGCCTTTCCGAGCCCTTCATTCTCGACGGCGAGGCTTTCGAGCCCGGACCGGACGGCAAAGTCTCGATCGGCGCCGGCCCGGCGGTGGAGTTCCTGGCGCCGTGAGCGGGGAAAACGACCTTCTGCGGCTTGTTTCCGCGGAACTCTCGGTCCCCGTCGTATCGGAGGCGGTCCGGTTCGCGGACAAGCTCGCCGGCGAAGCGCGTCGCCCGCCGGTCGCCATCCTGTTCTACGGCTCGTCCTTGCGCACCGGCGATCTCGACGGCCTTCTCGACTTCTACGTGCTGGTGGATCGCTTGACGGACTGGACGCATGGCCGTTGGGCGGCCGGCGCGAACCGCCTCCTGCCGCCCAATGTCGAATATCACGAGGCGACGCTTGATGGGCGTGTGCTGCGGGCCAAGGTCGCGATCCTGTCGCTCAACCAGTTCCGGCGTCTCGCACGCCCCCAAAGCCTCGACAATTCGGTCTGGGCGCGTTTCTCGCAGCCTGTCGCCTGCGTTTATGCGCGCGACGAGGCGGCGCGGGAGGCGGCGGTGGGGGCGGTGGCCGGCGCGGTGCGCGCGGCGGTGGTCTGGAGCGTCAGGCTCGGGGCCCGCGAGGGGACGCCGGCCGATTATTGGCGCGGCCTTTTCCGCCGCACCTATGCGTCGGAACTCCGGGTGGAGGCTGAAGCGCGGCCGGACGACATCGTGTCGCGCGCGCCCGAGCGCTACGAGCGGATGTTTCTGGCCGCCGCAAAGGCGGAAGGGTTGGCTTGGGAGAATGCCGGGGAAGGGCGGATCAGGCTCGTCGACGATGCGCCGCGCGGGGCGCAGGCGGCCTGGGCGCGGCGGCGGCGGCTCGGCAAGCCGTTGAATTTCGTCCGCCTCCTGAAGGCGGCCTTCACCTTCCGCAACGGGGCGGATTACCTCGTCTGGAAGATCCAGCGCCATACGGGGATCGCGATCCCCTTGACCGAACGCCAGCGGCGCTTTCCGCTGCTGGCGTCCGTGCCGATCATCCGGCGGCTCTGGCAGCGGAAGCGCGCTTCCGGCTGAAGGCGTTGTCGGAGGACTCCGTTTCCGGCTCCAGAATGCCGAGTTCGCGGGCGAGACGCCCCATGAGATTGGCCGCGAACGCGATCTGCTCCGGCGTGTGCCGGGCCGAAACGCTGGAGCGCAGGAACGCCGAGGAGGACGGCGTCGCCGGCGGCAAAGCGAGGTTCATGTAAAGGCCGTTCTCCAGAAGCGCGTTCCAGAGCATCATCGCCTTTTGCGGGTCGGACAGGATCACCGACACGATGGGCGAGCATTGAGGGCCGGTCTTGAACCCCTGCGCGCCGAGCGCCGTATAGAGATGCTTGGCGTTCGCCATCAACTGCGCGCGCAAAGCTGGCTCCTGCTGCAGCTTCTTCAGCGCGAAGCGCGTGGAGGCGATCACGGCCGGGGGCAGCGAGGCGGTGAACATATACGGCCGGCAGGCGAGCCGCACGATGTCGAAATCATCGAGATCGGCGACGCAGAAGCCGCCGACCGAGCCGAGCGACTTGGAGAAGGTGCCGATGATGAAGTCGACATCGGCCTCGACTTCCGCTTCCTCGGCCAGGCCCCGGCCGCGCGCACCCAGAACGCCCATGGAATGGGCTTCGTCAACGAGGAGATAAGCGCCGTATTCGCGCTTCACCGCCGCGATCTCGCGCAAGGGCGCGGTGTCGCCGAGCATGGAATAGATGCCCTCGGTGACAATCAGCTTGGCGCCCGGCTGGCCGTCGAGGCGCTTCAGGCGCTTGGCGAGGTCTTCCGGGTCGTTGTGGCGGAAGCGGATCACCGGCGCATGGCCGAGGCGCGAGCCGTCGTAGATCGAGGCGTGGCTGTCGGCGTCGATGATCAGGTGGTCGTCCTTACCGACCAGCGTCGACAGGATGCCAAGATTGGCCTGATAGCCGGTGGAGAAGACCATGCCGTGTCGGCGGCCGAAAAAGGCGGCGAGTTCTTCTTCCAGCGCCGAATGGCTGTCATAGGAGCCGTTGGCGATGCGCGAGCCCGTGGTGCCCGTGCCGTGGCGCACGATGGCGTCCACCGAGCTTTCGATGCAGGCGTCGTCGAAGGTGAGGCCGAGATAGTTGTTCGTGCCGAGCAGAACCGTCCGCCGCCCTTCGAAGATGCCTTCGGTGGGCGAAACGATGTCATCGAATGTGACCGAGAAGGGGTCTCGCCCGACCGATTTCAACCGGTCATGGGCGGCGCGCAACGGCTTGAACTTGTCGAGGATCGACATCGACGGACCTTACTTACGCAATCCAGAGATCGCGGAGGCAAGATCCCCCACGCTGACGACGTCCGCCATTTGGTGAAGGGGGATGGAAATGTCCAGCCGATCCTCCAACTCCATGCAGAAGTCCATCAAGGCCAGGGAATCCAGGCCGAGGTCTGCGACGATATTGGTCTCGGGCTCCAGAAACACGGGGCGGCCGAGCATGGACTGGAGGACCTGCGTGATCTCGCCCAGAAGGACGGATGACGTGGTCGAAAGGCTGTGATCCAAAGGACCTCCGAACGAAGAGGCGCCATGTTTTTGGCGAAGCTGAACAAATATCGCAGTGCGGTGGTGTTTCGACTCAAATAAAGTTTCTGAATGTGACACTTCAAAAACATTCTTAAAGCCAACCAGCTTGCTCGTACCATGTGACGGTTTCGGTAAAGCCTTGCCGAATGCCCCGCGCTTGCCTCAATAGATCGTTCGGCATGAGGGCGGGATCTACCGACCAATCCTCGTGCAGCATCTCGGCGAGCTTGCCTTGCGACAGGAGCGGCGGCCGGCGCAGGAGGTGGCCGGAGGCTTCCGCCACCCTTCCCAGAAGGCGAAGCGCCGGTGTCGGAACTTTCATGAAGCGAGCGTTGCGCCCTTGCGCGCGGGCGGCTTCTCTGAAGAGTTCGGCAAGCGTGTAACCTTCCGGGCGGCTATCGGCCAAAGTAAAGGCGCCCGTTTCGCGTGGCTGGAGAAGATCGGCGATCGCCTCCGCGGCGTCGGTGACGTGCAGAACGGCGATGCGCTCGCGCCCCGTTCCAGGCAAAGGCACGAGAGGCAGCTGCGCGGCCTTGAAGAGTTCGAGCGTCTGCTTGTCGCCCGGCCCGTAAAGAGCGGGCGGGCGGATCACGAGCAGACGGGACGGATCGATCAGGCGGCGCGCTTCCTCCTCGCCCGCCGCCTTGCTCGCGGCATAAGCGGATAATCCGGGCTCGCGAGCGGCAAGGCTCGACACGAGCGTCACGTGAGAATCCGGCGCAACTGCGACGACACGCCTCATCAGTCGCGCCGTGCCGGCGCCGTTCACGGCGTGAAATTCGGCCGCGCCGAGCGCCTTGGTGAGCCCTGCGACGTGAAGCACGAAGTCGGCATCCGCCAGCAGCCGGTCGAGCGCGGCCTCGTCATCCAGGCGGCCGGTGACGGTTTCGCAGCGAAAGGGGGGATAGACGCCCGCCCTCGTCAACGCTTTGAGATGAAAGCCGCGCTCAGTGAGAAGCGTGCCCAAATGCGTGCCGAGAAATCCGGTCGCGCCGGTGAGGGCGATCGTCGGGCCGGGCATGGCGGTCACGCCGCCGGCTGTGCGGCCTCGTCCAGCATCCGCCGGTAAAGCTCGCGCGCCTTGGTGCGGCTGAGCTTGCCCGACGAGGTCTGAGGCAGGGTGTGCGGCCTGACCAGCGCAACATGGACTTCCAGCCCGTGCCGGGTGCGCAGCGCCTTTTCAACCGCTTGCGCGAAGTCGGCCCGGGCCGTCTCGTCCGACAAACGGCATTCCACCATGGCGACGACCCGCTCCTCGCCGCCCCGGTCGAGCGAAAAGGCCGCGACGTCGCCGGCGCGAAGGCCGGGCACCTCGGCTTCCGCCGTGAGTTCCAGGTCCTGGGGCCAGATGTTGCGGCCGTTGACGATGATGAGGTCCTTGGCCCGCCCTGTCACCACGATCTCGCCGTCCACGCGGTAGCCGAGATCGCCGGTGTCGAGCCAGCCATCGGGCGACAGAACCGCTTGCGTCGAGGCCTGATCGCGAAAATAGCCCTCCATCATGGAGGGGCCGCGCGCCAGAAGCCGCCCGACCATGCGCTCGCCGAGCGGTTCGCCGGATTCGCTCAAGACCGCGATCTCGTGATCGGGCAGAACGCGCCCGCAGGACACGAAGGTGCGGGAAGGCGCGTCCGGCAGTGCCGCGACGGCCCGGCCTTGCGTTTCCAGCGCCCGGCTGTCGAGGTTTTCGGTGCGCAAGGGCTGGCCGAGAGGGGCGAAGGACAAAGCGAGCGTGGTTTCGGCCATGCCGTAGCTCGGCACGAAGCGATCGTGCCCGAAGCCGGCGGAGGCGAAGCGGTCGGCGAAGGCGGAAAGCACCTGCGGGCGGATCATGTCGCCGCCGATGCCGGCGACGCGCCACGAGGAAAGGTCGAGGCCGGCCGGGACCTGCGCGCCCGCGCGGCGCACGCAAAGATCGTATCCGAAGCTCGGCGCGTAGGAGATCGTGGCGCGATGGCGCGAGATGAGATCGAGCCAAAGGAGCGGTCGGCGCGCGAAGTCGCGCGTCGCGAGGTAATCCACCGACAAGCGCCCGGCGAGCGGGGCCAGAAGAAAGCCGACAAGGCCCATGTCGTGGTAGAAGGGCAGCCAGGACACGCAGCGGTCGCCTTCCACCACCTGAAGGCCGTGATCCACGATGGCGCGCAGATTGGCCATCAGCGCCCGTTCCGTCACCGCGACGCCAACGGGAAAGCGCGTCGAGCCGGACGAGAACTGGAGATAGGAAAGATCGTCGGGGCGGGCTTCCGGCAGTTCGCCTTGGCCACCGGCCACCGGCAGGCCTTCGAGCGTGCCGGCATAGGCGAGATCGAGGCCCGCCACCGCATCGACTAGCCAGTCGGCGAGGGATTGCGGGCCGATCGCGGCGGAAGCGCCCGCCGCTTCCACCATGCGACGCAGATGCGCCAGATAGGTGTCGCGGCCCCCGAAGGCGGCGGGAAGCGGCATCGGCGCCGGGACGAGGCCGGCAAGACGGCAGGCGAAAAAGGCGCGAGGGAAGTCGCCGTCGGTTTCGGCGAGGATCGCGACGCGCGCGCCCCGTTGGAGGCCGAGAGCCATCAGCCGATGGGCGATCGCGGTCGCCTCGCGCTCTAGATCGGCATAGGACAGCGTTTCCAGCGCCTCGCCCTTGCCGGAATAAAAGCGGAAGCCCTCGCCGGTCGCCGCCGCTTCGCGGAGGGCGCCGATCAGCGTCGAGGCCCGCGAAGCTGCCACGCGCTTGGCGTCGATCATGGTCTCGTTGGAATGGATCATACTGCTCGGCAAGTCGCCGCCCATCGACGTGGCGATGTCGTTACCAAGATCGCCGCTTCAGAGCAACGCGCGGGAAAGACAGGCTATCTCCGGTTGCTTCGCAGAACGAAGGCCAGTTGAAGCATGAATTGAAGGATCGCGGCGGCAAGGCCCGCGATGCCGGCGCCCGCCAGACCCATCCCGTTCATGAGGGGAAAGAGGGTCGCGAGATAGGCCACGGCCACGATGGCGCGCGCTTGAAGCGCCTTGCCCGAGCGCCCGGTCGAGATCAGGAGCGGCTCCAAAGGCAGCGCCCAGACCGTCACCACGGCCGAGCCGAAGAGCCAGAGCATGACCTCCGTCGCGCCCAGAAATTCAGGCCCGACGACGAGGGTGATGAGATCGTCGCCGAACAAAAACAGGATGGCCAGCGCCCCGGTCGCGACCGCGCCGGCCGTGGCTGCGATCTGAAGGCAAAGGCGGCCGAGGCGCGGGATGTCGCGCTCCATCCAGAGGCGGGCAAGCTCGGGGTAGAGCGCGGGCACCAGAAGCTTGGCGGGCCGGGTCGCGGCGTCGGCCACCTGCTTGGCGATGCGGAAGAAAGCCGCCTCTCGCGCCCCGAGACCGAAGCCGACCGCCAGAAGCGCCACGCGCCCGGTGACGAGGCCGAGCGAGGAGGACAGGTTGATGTTCCACACGAAGCGCCAGGCCCCCGGCATGTCGCGCGTGAAAGGCCGCAGATCGCGCAGGAACGGGATCGCCTCATCTTTCGCATGGCGGCGCATGACGAGGATCGCCGCCCCCACCATGAACAGAAAGGCAGCGAGCGTCGAGACATACCAGACGAAGAGCCAGGCCCCGAGCCCGCCGCCGGTGAAGAAGACGACGAGCGCGCCGATGAGGCGGATCACGGAGGAGACGGTGGTCTGGATCGCCACGAGGTCGAAACGGTCCATCAGCCGGAGAACCCCGAGCGGCGTCGTGGAGGACATGAACAGGATCGAGGTCGCATACAGCATCGCCACAGCGGTGAGGTCGGCCGGCATGCCGAGGGGGCCGGAAAAGAACAGGATCGCCAGAAGCGCCACCGCCGTTCCCCCGACCGCGCCGATGGCGTCGAGAAGGAGCGAGAAGCGCAAAACGCGGTAGAGATCACCGATGCGCCGGTCGCGTAAGGGTTGGATGCCGTAATGGAGCGTCGCCTGCCAGGAATTGAACTCGGCGAAATCGCCCACCGTCTGCGCGAAGGCGTGGACGAGCGTCAGAAGGCCGAAACCCTCGACGCCGAGGCTGCGTGCGGCAAGGCCGACATAAACGAGGCTGAGAACGGCGGTGACGCCGCGCCCGCCGAGCAGCATGGCCGTGTTGCCGAGAATGGCGCGAAACGGGCTTCGGTTCGCAGTGTCGGCGTCGAAGCCTTTGCGGCGCTTCACGCGGGCCCCTTCAAGTAGTCGAGGATCGCCCGCGCGCCGCGCGGCGCGGAAGGGCCGGCGTGCCCGAGATCAAAGGTGTCGGCGAAATAAGCGGCGCGGCGCTCGCGCATCTCGTCCTGCGTCGCCAGAGCCTCGCCTAACGCTGCCCCAAGATCCGCGATGTCCTCCACCACGGGGCCGAGTTCCCAGGAGCGATAGTTCGGATCGCCGGCCCAAGGCGTGCGGCGCGGGTTCAGGAACACGAGCGGCCGGGGACGGATGGTGAATTCGGCGATCTGGCTCGACACGTCGCCGAGATAAAGGTCGGCCTGCCCCGTATAGGTCATGTCGACGGAGGCCGTGCTCCCAAGGTCGATCCGCATATGCGGCAGATCGGCGAAGCGGCGGAAGGGCGCATATTTTTCCGGCGTCGGCGGGTCGAACAGGCGCATGTGGGGCGCAAAGACGAGGTTGTAGTCGCGGCTTTGCGCGAAGAAATCGAGCACCTGCCAGCCCATCTCCGGCCAGGAGGAAAGACCGGGGCGGAAATGCGGATTGTAGACGACGGTCGGCCGGTCGTTGGCGAAAAGCGGCGCGCGCCTTTCCGCCATCCTTTCCACCAGATCGAACTTGGCATAGCCGCCGACGCCGTAATGGCCTTCGCTGAGGTTGCCGGCTTGGCGGTGCCGGCGCACCAGCTTCTCGCCGGGCAGGAGCACGAAGTCGAAGCGGCCGACATTCTCCGTATAGCCATGCGCGCGGTCGCCCCCGCCATGGCCGGTCCAGACGAGCCGCGTGCGGCCGAGGCCGAGCTTCTTCAGGAGAAGCGACGTGCGCTCCGGCACGACGATCGCATCGAACGAGCGCAGATAGGCAAGGTTGAACAGAAGCGCCGGCACCTTGGGCAGGGTCGTGGCATGGCGAAGCCGTGACAGGGTGCGCAGGGGAGGGGGCAGGAACAAGCGCCGATAGGTCACGGCGGCGTCCGGGTAAAGACCGCCGAGTTCCTTCATGTAGCGAAGGTGGTCGTCGCTGGCGCTCGCCAGATGCACCTCGGCCTCGCCCGTTCGCGCCATTTCCATGGCGATGGGCAGGGTATGGGGGATCTGGTGAATCTGGGCGAGGTAAAGGAAGAGAACCCGCAAGCACACGGCTTTCATCGCATCGTCTTGAAGGGTCTCTAAGTGATCGAACCGTCGAAGGAAACCGCTTCCGCGTCGATTGCGTGGGGGCAGGGGGTCCTATATCGCTTCGGGTCGATATGACGGATTGCGTATGAAGACGATCATCCTGAGCGCCGGTCGCGGCAGCCGCCTGCAGGGGCTGACCGCCGAGCGGCCGAAATGCCTTCTCGACATCTCCGGCCGCTCGCTGCTCGAATGGCAGGTACGCGCCCTGGAAGCGGCGGGCGTGGCGGAGATCGTGGTCGTCACCGGCTTCGGCGCGTCCCATGTCGAGGACGCGCTCCAGGCGATGGAGCGGGGGGGCGTGGCACCCGGCACGCGCATTCGCACGCTGCATAACCCGTTCTTCGCCCTCGCCGACAATCTGGGAAGCTGCTGGGCGGCGCGCGGCGAAATGACGGGAGCCTTCGCCATCCTCAACGGCGACACCTTGATCGAGCCCAAACTCGCCGAGGCCGTGTTCGCGGGCGAGCCGGCCTTTCCGATCACGGTGACGATCGACCGCAAGAACGGCTACGACCCCGACGACATGAAGGTGAGCCTCGACGGGAACCGGCTTCTCGCCATCGGCAAGGCGCTGGCCCCGGAGATCGTCCATGGGGAATCGATCGGGTTCCTGCGCTTTTCGCCCGAAGGCGGGCGCTTGTTCGCGTCGAGGGTCGAGGCGATCATGAAGACGGAGGCCGGACTGAAGCTCTGGTACCTGAGCGCCATCGACCGCATCGCGCGGGAAAAAGGCGATGTCGGTGTGCGCTCCATCGAAGGGCTCGAATGGGGCGAGTTGGACTTTCCCGAAGACCTCGACCGCAACCGAGCCATGGCCGCCGCCTGGACGACGCGCGGCCTATAGCCTTCAAAGACTACTCCGCAGGCGCGGCGGCGGGCTTGCCCCGCACTTGACCGAGAAGTCGGCCGAGAACCGGCAGGAAGCCGCGATGGGACGCAGAATGATAGGGCGAGTCGGCGGGCAGCATCCGGCAAAGCCGCTGATGGGCGGCACCCAGATTATGATAGGGCAGGCGCGGCAGGAGATGGTGCAGCGCGTGGTAGCGTAGCCCCACCGGCGCCCAAAGAACCGGAAGCGTCGCGGGCGGCGGCACGGTGACGGAATCGAGGAACTGCTCCTCCGCGGTCATTTCCTCGCCCTCGTTCTCCCAATGATGGGCCGCCAGCGTGCGGACCTGATTCACTGCGCCGACGCCGGAGCCGACCAGCATCACCGACAGGAAAGCCCCGCCCGATACCAAGCCACTGAGCGCCGCTGAAACGAAGCCGAGCGCCCAGGCCGAGCAGAGGGCATCGAGGATACGCCAAAGACGCTTCTGACTCGCCGTCGGCTCCTCGCGCCGAAAAGCCGGATTGATCGCCAGCGCCGAGAAACGCTCGGTCGTCATGCGCCGCACGGCTGGAAACAGAAACGACAAGGGGCCGAGCACCGCGAAACGGATCAGGAGCCCGACCGGCGTCAGAAGCGCGATGGCCACGAAAGCGGCGACATGCCAGATCGTCTGGCGGGCCAGCGGCAGATATTCCGGGTCCTCGGCCGTGCCGTAGCGCGATTTCGCGTGATGCAGGTTGTGGACGCCCTCATAAAGGAACGAGGGCACGAGGAAGGGCACGCCGATGAGGATATTGTAGCCGGTCTTGAAGCCCGGCACGTCGTCTTTGCGCAAATGCGAGATTTCGTGGATGAAGCTGACGCCGCGATAGATGGCGAGCACCGCGACGACGCCGCCCGGAAGCCGCAGCGCGAGCGGCCCGGCCAGAAGCAGGATTGCCAGCCCGCCATAGGCGAAACACGCCGTGGCAACGAGGTCGGTCCAGTAGGTGCGCGGGGAAGCCTTGGCGAGGTCGGCGCAGATCTTGTGCGCGTCGCCGATCAGGCGGTTGGCATGGGCGGGCGACAGGGTTTCAGCCTTCATGGCGAGGTCGTCTTCGCGTGCGGGTCGAGCTTCATCCGTTAAGCGAGGCCTATTCGGCTCGCCAGAAACAAATGGTTTCCGCGCGAAGCAAAGCGGGAGCCGCCGCGCCCTCATTCCTCACCCCATGGAAACGCCGGGGCGCCTGCGCTACGCCTTTCGTCGGAACCTTTCGGGATCGACGACCATGAGCCATGCGCTGAAGTTCTTTATCGACGGGGAGTGGGTGGAGCCGGCCCGGCCCGGAGCGACGCTGCCGGTGACCGATCCATCCACCGAGGAAGCCTTTGCCGAGATCGCGATGGGCTCGGCGGCAGATATCGACAAGGCGGTCGCGGCGGCGCGCCGTGCCTTCGCCACCTATGGGCAGACGACGAAAGAAGAGCGGCTCGATCTCCTGCGACGCCTCCTCGCGGTCTACAAGCGGCGCGCGAAGGAGATGGGCGAGGCGATCAGCCGCGAGATGGGCGCGCCTCTTCCTTGGGCGATCTCGACGCAGGCCGGCATCGGCACCGCGCATCTTTCCAAGACGATCGAGGCGCTGGAAGGGTTCGAGTTCGAGGAGCTGCGCGGCAAGACGCTGATCGCCCGGGAGCCGATCGGCGTCGTCGGCATGATCACGCCATGGAACTGGCCGATGAACCAAATCATGTGCAAGGTCGCGCCCGCCCTTGCCGCCGCCTGCACGATGATCCTGAAGCCCTCCGAGATCGCGCCGATGAGCGGCCTTCTCTTCGCCGAGATCGTGGAGGAGGCCGGGGTGCCGAAGGGTGTCTTCAACCTCGTCAACGGCGACGGGCCGAGCGTCGGCGAGGCGATGTCGGCGCATCCGGGCATCGACATGATGTCCTTCACCGGATCGACGCGGGCCGGCATCCTCGTCGCCAAGGCGGCGGCCGACACGATCAAGCGCGTTCACCAGGAACTCGGCGGCAAGTCGCCGAACATCGTCCTGCCCGACGCCGATCTGGAAAAGGCCGTGACGGCGGGCGTTGGCGAATGCTTCGGCAATTCGGGCCAGAGCTGCAATGCGCCGACGCGCATGTTCGTGCCGCTCGAGCGCCGCGACGAGGCGGCGGCGATCGCGGCAAGGGCGGCGGAGGGCTTCAAGGTCGGCCCGGCCGCGACCGAAGGCACGAAGCTCGGGCCGGTGGTCAGCCAGGTGCAGTACGACAAGATCCAGGACCTGATCGAAAGCGGCATCCGGGACGGCGCCCGGCTTGTCGCGGGTGGCCTCGGGCGGCCGGACGGCCTCAACCGCGGCTACTTCGTGAAGCCCACGATCTTCGCGGACGTCACCCCCGACATGCGCATCGCGCGGGAAGAAATCTTCGGCCCGGTCCTGTCGATCCTCTCCTACGAGACGGAGGACGACGCCATCGAACTCGCCAACGACACTGTCTACGGCCTCGCCGCCTATGTGCAGTCGGGTGATCTCACGCGCGCCCGCCGCGTCGCTTCCCGCTTGCGGGCGGGCAACGTCTATATCAACGATCCCGCCTGGGACGCGGGCGCGCCTTTCGGCGGTTACAAGCAGAGCGGCAACGGGCGCGAATATGCCGATTTCGGACTGGCCGAGTTCTTGGAGATCAAGGGAATCTGCGGCTACGAGGCGCCCTGACGCCCTCTGGAAGGTCGGATGCGATAGGGGAGGGGCGCCGCGCCCCTCACCATTCCACCACGATCTTGCCGAAGTGGCGCCCCGCCTCCTGATGGCGGAAGGCGTCGGCGAGACGCTCCAAGGGCCAGCGGCTGTCGATCACGGGCTTGATGCCGTTGGCTTCGAGAGCGCGCACGAAATCCTCCTGCTCGCGCCGGCTGCCGACGATGAGGCCTTGGAGCCGCGCTTGTTTGGCCATGAGCTTGGCGGTCGGAACCTCGCCGCCGCGACCCGTCAGGACGCCGATCAGCGAGATATGGCCGCCGACCCTGACGGCCTCGATCGACTGGGCAAGCGTGCCCGCACCGCCGACCTCCACGACGTGATCGACGCCGCGCCCGCCCGTCCAGTCGCGAACCGCGCGGCCCCAATCCTCTTGCGACTTGTAGTTCACGAGAAACTCCGCCCCAAGCGCCCGCACGCGCTCCAGCTTCTCGTCGGAGGACGACGTGGCGGCGACCCGTGCACCCATCGCCTTCGCGATCTGCAAGGCCCAGATCGAAACGCCGCCGGTGCCGAGCACCAGAACCGTATCGCCGGCTTTCAGCTTGCCGTCGACGACAAGCGCGCGCCACGCCGTGAGGCCTGCGGTGGTGATCGTCGCTGCCTCGGCATGGTCGTAGCCCTTCGGCGCTTTCGTGAAGGCCGTGGCGGGCAGGGTCACCAGCTCCTGCGCGAACCCGTCGATTCCGTCGCCGGGCGTGCGCGAGAATTCGCCGACCGTCGGTGCGCCATCGAGCCAGTCCGGAAAGAATGTCGAGACCACGCAGTCGCCGACCGAGAAATTCCGGACGCCTTCGCCGACCTCCTCCACGATGCCAGCGCCATCGGCCATGGGTATCCGTCCGTCGGTCGCCGGTATGTATCCGGCGGCGACGGCATAGTCGTGGTAATTGAGGGACGAGGCTCGGATGCGCACCCGGACCTCACCCCGTCCGGGCGAAGCCGGTTCAGGGCGATCGGTGACTTCCAACCGGTCGAGACCGCCCGGCGCGCGCAAAGTGATGGCTCGCATGTCTGGCTCCTTGCAGGTGGCAGAAGCAGATAGGCAGGTGACGGCGAGGCGCCATAGCGGACGACTGGAGCGTCAGTTGATCAGCGGTGGAGAGCAGAGGGATGGCTGATGCTCGCCTTGGCCGACCACCGCGACTGCCGTCAGCGGATCTTGGCGCGGTGATAAACGCGATGATCGCCAACGGCTGGGATGGAGGGGTTTATTTGGGAAGGGTTGGCTGCCGTTCTGCTGGTCCGACGGGCCGATGGTAGGCTGGCTGGTCTTTCTGGTGATGGAACGGGTTTATTTGATGTCTGGATAGGCAGCGCGGTTCAGGGTGTTTGGCTGAGGGCGTTTATGCGGGGCGCTCTACCGGGTATGGGCGCGTTGGGCTTGCGAGCCTGTTCCCGCAATCCTCGCCTGTCAGTGCATCTACTTGGTTCGCTGGCGGCTGCGCCTTGTCCCGATCGCTTCGGCACTTTGGCATTTCAAGCGTTGGACACCGATGCCTTGAAGCCATCTCGGCGAGCCCGTTGAGCGCTGAGTTCTGTCCGCGCCGCATCTCGCATCACGTCTGATCGCGTCGCATCGCGTCCCCACGCGTTTGCGTTTGCGAGCGTGCGTGCGAGTACGGGTATGTTTGGTGCTGTGGGGAGGTGTTTGGATTGTTGATTGTGTGTCTGATTGTGAGGTGAGAAGCTGTGTATTTGTTGTTGGCGGATCTGGCGGCGACCGACTTTCCCGCGTCTTGAGACGAAGTATCATGGGCGCTGGAGCGTTTCACGGCCGAGTTCGGAATGGGATCGGG
>NZ_WEZG01000039.1 GCF_009176975.1 Aureimonas psammosilenae | reverse complement strand
ATATATTGCTTATAAACGCCTGTAAATCAACGTTTTTCTTTACCACGTTACGTGGTAAATAGGTGGTAATTTACCACTAAACACGTGGTAAAAACTTAACTGGTTAAGTAAATTACGTGGTAATGACCAGTAAAAAAACCATGTGTAGTGGTATATTTTTTTTACCAAAAAAACACCCCAGCACATGCTGAGGTCATCCAAAAAAAATATGAAAAAAACATGAAAACACTTGCTAGCAGAATACGCAAACTGCTAACTTACTTATATTATAACAAAAAAAGCCCCTAGCCGTCAAAGACTAGGAGTGTTAAAGTGTTTACTATTTAATTTTAAGCGTTTGGCCTGCATAAATTAAGTTTGGATTATCTAGATCATTTAGCGCTGCGATTGATTGGTAGCTTGTGCCGTAGCGACTTGCAATTGCTGACAAGTTATCACCAACACGTACTGTATAGTAAATTGAACCAGCGCTTGCTGAACCGTTAACACGCAACACCTGTCCAACGTAAATCAAATTAGGATTTGAAATCCCATTCAAGCTTGCTAGTGTTTGGTAATTTGTACCAAATTTGGCAGCAATGCTAGAAAGCGTATCGCCAGATTGTACTGTGTACGTGCTAGTCGCTGGTGCTTGAATTGGTGCAGATGATACTGAAATAATTTCCACGTCTGCTTTATTAATCCATGAATTAATACCTGCTAACAATACACAGCTACCAGACACTTGAGCTACGTCATATGTGCGACCTTTAACCCAACTTGGAATAGCTTCACCAGTCGCCCATGTATTGGCACTAAATTTAACCTTAACTTGATTTCCTATGGCGATTTCAGATTTAGGCGTGTTGTCCGCTTGTTGACCTTGAGAAATTGCTGGTGTTTGGGTTTCGGGATTATTGTTCTTAGTATAGCCATTGTCCGTAATACCAGTCAAATCAATGTTGCCATCAAGCCCGCCTGCAATATAAGTTGAAGTGAATTGGTAAATGGCAACTCCATCCATACTTGGGAACACATTATAATTTGGCGTTGGCGTTACATTGTAATCTGGATAAGCAGCCATCCATAAGCTGTTCGGAAACTCCCGAATAATTTGGTCAATATACACGTTGGCTAACGTGTAAGGTTTGTAACTATAGTACATAGGTGTATATCCTGCCGCCTTAATCATTCGCATACCATGCAAGATTGCGTTGGTATTCGCTTGTTTGTCGGCGCTAGCGCCACTCTCGTAGTCAAGCGCTACAATTGAGCTTTTAGGTGTTTGAACTTGTGGCAAGAATGTATTTAATACTTGTTCACCAAGACTTGCGTTTCCGCCAACCTGATACCAGATATACGTATGAGCACGCTTGCCTTGTGCAATTGCTGATGCAACTTGTGTTTCATATGTTGTTTGTCCGTAAATACCGCCGCCATTAACACCGCCAATTTGGCAAATAGCGAACTTATCGTGTGCATACCCGAAAATTCCATTAGCACCTTGATAGCGTGACCAGTCCACGCCTTGATCGCCAACTGCAGCATAAGCTGTCGATTGCAATAGTAAGCTAGCTAAAGTTACAAACGCTACTAATACACGATTGATTTTATTTTTCATCATTTACTCCTTTTTTAAAGGCAATCTCGTAATAGCCAATCGCTGACAAGCCAGCAATCAGACCGCCCCAACAATATTCAGCATATTGCCCGCGAATAATAGTAAATGAATATGCAAGTCCTACAAAGATACCAATAAAAATAGCAAGCCCAGAAACAAGCTTGCCATTCAATCCAAATTGTTCTTTCACAACATTCACAAGTGCTGAAATAATAGGTGCTACAACTGTTGCAGCAATTAAAATAACTGTCATGATAGTTCCTCCAGTTTATTATCAATCTTGTCTACTTTTTCTGATAAATTTTTAATCTGTTCTGTCATTTGAATAAGGACTTTCATTTGCAAGTCGTGATTATCCAATCTGGATTTTGTTTCTTCTAACTCTTTATCATTTTGTTTGTTTTTTTCTTCAAGAATCGTTAAGCGTTTTTCTGTTGAAGTCATACGACTTTGAAAAAATGTAAAGAGCGTTAATAGTGATACTGCAGCACTAAAAATCATGCTTAAAAATTCAGGTTTCCACATATATTTTTTTTCACTTTCTAAGCCTATTTGGCGACATCTTCTTTAGTCAATTCTGCCAAAATAGCATCTTCAATCTCATAACGTTTATTGCGAAAAGCTTCTTCTTGTTTGCGCATTTCAGCACGGTTTTGTGAGTAAAGATTAGCGTCATAGATTGACTCACTTATATTTGATACGCCTTGTTCGTTGATATCCACAACGTATTGTTTTACAAGTGTATCTTCTACTTTTAAGTTACCTACTAAGCGAGTTGTTTTGATAGTTTCTAAAGCCATAATAATTCTCCTTTTTAATTTTGTGGGGCAGTTGCTTCATCGAGTTGTTGCTGAAGTTCTGCGTTTTGTTTGGTTAAATAATCAACTTGCGCTTTGAGCGTTGCTTTATCCAATGTTAGCTGAGCAATCTCTAAAGCAAGGTTTGATTGTATGCTTTCATTTAAATGTTCCATATTAAACTCCT
>NZ_WEZG01000038.1 GCF_009176975.1 Aureimonas psammosilenae | reverse complement strand
TCGGCATGCCGTACCATCTGGCGGTCGATGCACCTTGCCCCTGCACCGCCGTCAGCCGAAAACCCCATAAACCACCAACCGGCATCCCGCGGGTTCGGTCTTCCGCGACTTTCGTACGCCTCACGGCGCCCGAAACTCTTCAGGAAAGCGGTCTGTCTGCTTTTGGTATATGCCGCGCAAAAAAGCTGCCACTGGTGGACGGGCCGGGTCGGAGGCTAGCCTTCGGAACGAGAGAGCGTCGGCGTTCCAGGTACGCCGGCCTTTGGTGCCGCGTTCCGCGCGTTGTTCGGTTGCACGCCCGAGGCCGTCTCACATCGCATGGGCTGAGCGGCTTATTCAGACAGGGCAGTCTTCCCGCTTGCACGGGGCGGTCGGTCGTGAGACAAATCTGTGTCGCGCAAAACGACGTCTCTGACCGGGCATGGGCCCTCGGGACATCGCATACACGTCGACCCTGCCGACCGCAGGGCCGCCCAGCGTCTTCCATACAAAACCGCACGCCGGTCAGGATTTGGCTGCGATGAGGGAGCGCACGTATGCAGAAGACCATCGGAATCATTGGTGCGGGTTTGGGTGGGCTGGTGCTCGCTAGCGTCTTGCACCGTCACGGGATCACCGCCACGATTTTCGAGGGCGAGACCTCGGCCACTGCCCGCTGGCAGGGCGGCCTTCTCGACATGCACGAGAACAGCGGTCAGCCTGCGCTCCGGGCGGCGGGGCTGTACGACGCTTCTCTGAAGCTCGTTCGTCCCGGCGAGGATGCCAAGCGCGTCGTCGATAGCGCGGGGATGATGCTGTTCGATGCACCAGGACAACGGACGTCGACGCGGCCGGAGGTCGAGCGCGGCGACCTGCGTCGCCTGCTAATGGCATCGCTTCCCGACGATACGATCCGTTGGGGTCACAAGGCCGTTTCCATCACGCCCAGCGAGGCGGGCGGCTACCATATCCTCTTCGCCGACGACTCCACGGCCACAGTCGACCTCCTGGTGGGCGCGGACGGCGCCTGGTCGAGGGTCCGCCCGCTCGTCTCGGACGCAAAACCGATCTATTCGGGCACATGCTTCATCGAGATCGCACTGGGCGCGGGCGATCCTGCTAATATGGCCAGCATCGCGGCGATCGGCGAGGGAACGATGATGGCGGTGACGCCCGGCCAAGGCATCATCGCACATCGCCATGCCGATGGCTCGGTGACGGGCTATGTCGCGCTTCATCGACCCGAGGCATGGGTGCGCTCCGTAGACTTCCGCGACAGGGGGACCGGACTGGCGTTCATTGCTGACCAATTCGCAGGCTGGGCGCCGCATCTCGTCCATCTCATCACTGGCAGCACGGCCGTCCCGACAATCCGGCCGATCTACGCGCTTGCGCCCGGGATCACATGGCTGCGGGTGCCTGGGGTGACGCTGCTCGGTGATGCCGCGCACCTCATGTCGCCGTTTGCGGGCGAGGGCGCGAACCTCGCCATGCTGGACGGCGCCGAACTGGCGCAGGCGATCCACGATTACAGCGAGGATACGGAAGCGGCCCTTGCCGCCTACGAGACGGTGCTGTTCCCGCGCAGCCGCGAGATTGCGCAGCAGTCCGCCGACAACCTGACGCTGTTCTTCGGCCCGAACGCGCCCCACAGCGTCGCCGACCTATTCGCCAAGCTCGTCAGTGGGCACGGATAGGTCGGTCCGGTGAGTTACGGTGAACGCATGATGGCGTCACTGGGACCGCTGCGCTTCGAGATCTCGCCGCAGGTCCGGCCATTCGTCGTCAATGATGCTGAAGCGGACCGAATCGCGCTTTCGACCATCAGGCATGATCCGCTCGTGGCGGACCACACCCTCCTCGACCGCCTCCAGCCGAAGGATGGCTGCGCGCGAACGCTGGTTGAGGACGTCGGTCGTGAACTGTACCCGGACGCAGTCGAGAACCTCAAAGGCGTATGCCAGCATCAGGAACTTGGCCTCGGTGTTCACGAAGCTGCGTTGCCAGGAGGCCGCGATTCAGCTGTGCCCGATCTCGACCTTGCGGTTGGCACGGTCGAGCTTCCAGAAGCGCGTGCTGCCGACGACTTGGCTATCGACCTCGATGGCATAGGGGATCACCGTGCCGGCCGCCCGGCCGACAAGCGCCGTCTCCAGATAGGCGTCCACGGTATCGGGACCGGGTACGTTGGTGAACCGAAGGTCCCACAGCCGGCCATCGGCGGGCGCCCTCAGCAGGTCCTCCCGGTGATCGCGCTGGAGCGGAACCAGCGAAAGCCGGTCGCTGCGCAAGGGGTGGTCGGCGTCGTCCATTGCCTGTCTCGCTCCCGATCCGTCCAGCCGGTCCGCTTCGTCGCGCAATATCGACCCATCCCTTCGATCCGCAAGGCTCCCCATATCGACCAACGTCTCCGCAACGCGGCGTTCGCTTGCCGTCATCTACGCGACCGTCGCACTCTATGCGGCTTCGATCGGGCCGATCCTAGCTGAATGTCCGTTTCCGGGAGTCGCATCCAGGTCGCCTGGATGACTAGTAAGGGTGGAAACCTGCCGGTTTCACCTCAGCGCGATCCGACCGTTATCTGAGCGTCGGTTAGGGTTCGCTGGCCTCGTCACCTTCGTCCGCATCCTTCATCCTTCATCGCGCCGATCGCCCGGTAGACGCTGGTGCGACCGATGCCGAGCGCCTTGGCGATGGCGGTCGGGCCTTCGCCGGCAGCATGGCGGCGGCGGATCTCCTCGTCCGGCACGCTCTTCAGGCGCCCGACCCCGGCATAGATCCCGCGCGCCTTCGCCGCCTCGATGCCGGCGCGCTGACGCTCCAGAATGAACTTGCGCTCCATCTCGGCCACCATGCCCAGAACCGTCACCACGATCCGCCCGACATCGCCGCCGGTGGTGAGTTCGGGATCGAGAACGCGCAAACTCGCGCCCTTCTGGTCGAGTTCATGCACGAGGTTCAGAACATCGCGCGTCGAGCGGCCGAGACGGTCGAGCCGCACCACCACGAGTTCGTCGCCGTCGCGCATGAACTGCATGAGGGTGGCAAGCTCGGGCCGGTCCTCCACCGACTTGCCCGACAGTTTCTCCGACCGGATCAC
>NZ_WEZG01000037.1 GCF_009176975.1 Aureimonas psammosilenae | reverse complement strand
GCCCATGGGGTCGCGGACAAGCCGACGAAGGGCACGGAAGCCCAGGCCGGCATCGCCATCCAGTCGCCAAGGAACTGGAACACGCGGTGCGCTTCATCGATCAGGACGATATCGGCTTGCGGCAACTGACGGCGCTGCAGCGTCTGGATCGACGCCACCTGCACCGGCTGGTCACCGTCCGTCAGCGGGTGATAGCCTTGCATGACGCCAACGCTCTCGATGCCCTGCGCGGCGAAGGCGGCGACCGTCTGGTCGATGAGGCTGAGGAACGGCACCACGAACAGGACGCGCTTGCCCTTGCGCAGTGCCCCTTCCACGATCGCCGCCGCCAACAGGGTCTTTCCGAAGCCCGTTGGAGCTTGGATCATCGGCCGTTTCTTCCCAGCCAGGAGAGAAGCCCGGAGCATGTCGAGGGCGGCAGACTGGTGCTGATGGAGGTCGAACTTCATCGAGCCCCCTCCCCGCCGGCAGCGCGCCCGGCACCAGCCACCACAGCGAGCCGGCCCCGCCTTTTACCGTCAGCGCCCCTAGAGCCCCTTTCTGATAAGTCTGCTCCTTGGCTAGGAGTTCTATTCTGCTCCTGTTCCTGCTCCTGTTTCAGATAAGGCATACTCTTCGCGAAGGCTTGTACGAAGGCTTCGCCAAAGGCTTTCGATATGCCTACCGCAGAGGCTTCAGCGCGTTGTAAAACAAGGGCTTTCAGGTCGCATTCGGGCAACAGATCGACCGCACCAGCCCACGCTTTGACGACGTTTGGGCTCTCAGGTGGGTTGTATCGGATGAAGTTCGGAAGGGCGACCAAATGAGCCTTCGCGTCGTGTTCCACCATGCCTTGCTGAAGGGCTTCCAGAAAGGCTTCCCGAAAGCCTTCCTCCTGCCAGTCGAGTTCGGCCGCGAGACCCGGAAGCGTGGCCCGCATCGCCCCTAGCGAGGTGAGGTTCGGATGCGTGATGAGAAACAGGAAAGCCAGCTTGCCGGCGTCGGTGAGTTGCCGGAAACCTGCATCGTTCCAGATGCGAGGGTCGACCTTGCGATACCGGCTCATCGGTTCAAACCTTCCATGATGTCGCTCATCATGTCCGCAAGACCGGAGGCGCGTTGCCCAAGCGTCGAACGCTGGCGGCCTGCACTGGCGATCAGTTCGGCGATACGAAGCGTTTCCACCTCGTCGGCAAGCTCGATGAAGCGGTTGTAGACGTTCGGATTGGCGCCAGCCGGCGCAGGTGCAGGTTTCGGCGCTGGAGCCGATGCCGGTCGCGCCGGCTCCGTCAGGTCGCGGCGTACCTTCTCGGCTTGCTCCGCAGCGGGTATGTCCTTGATGCGATCGGCGTAGGTTCCCGTATCGAGGCGCGTGCCGCGCATCAATTCTGCCGCTTCGGGCGTCACCTTCGCACCTCGCTCGGCAGAACGCTGGACGGAGCGTTCCGATCGGCCGGTTAGAGCAGCGGTTTCGACGGTGAAGCGTTCAGTCGTTTCGGACCGTTCACGTGTGTCGCCAACTTGGCGACTTACGCCGGGAGTGCCATGCCGCGTTTCCGGGTGTAGCTCCTCGTAGATTTCCTTTCGCCGCGCCGTCTGCTTGTCGAGGAGGATGCCGGACAACTCCGCCCGGCACAGGTTCTCATCGATCATCGCCAGTTCGGCGCGAAGGTCGTCCATCTCCACGACGTGGCAGAGGATTTCGGAGTGCCCGAGCCCGTCGCAGACCGTGTAGCGGTGCGAGCCCGCGATGATCTCGAACATGCCGTCCGGCATCGCCCTGACGGTAATGGGGTTCAACAGTCCCACCTCGGCAATGCTGCTTTCCAATGCCGTCAGATCCTCGTCGGAGGTCTGGCGGGCATCGGGACGCCGGATCAGGTTGTCGATAGGTATGAGGCGCGGATTGCTCATGCGCTCCTCCTGAAGGGAACGATGTTCGCCGCATCCAACTGGCGGCGCTGATCGGGGGTGAGGAACACGTCGAGGAAGCGCCGGTAGGCGCGGCCAGCGGCGATCCCGTCTTCGGGTCGCATGGTTCGCAGCATTCGGGCTTGAGCGTCCGTGTAGACTTCGAAGGCGACTTGCGCTTCGGCGTCGGCAGGGGAGAGTTCGGCCATCAGCCGGCCTTCCCCGCGAAAGCGTGTTCCGCCAAGACGCGAGAAACGCTGGCGCTGACAGCAAATCGCGTTGCGATGTAAGCGGCCTGATTGAAAAGGACGGGGTTCTGGTCTACGTCAGAAGCGTTCCGCCACAGAACACATTCTGAAGCCCGGTCGCGCCCGTCAGCGCGGCCGGCTTCAACATGAACAATCATAGTTCAAGCAGCCTCCTTCGATCCGACGACCGGCAGAGCGTTGAGCCAGTTCTGTGCGTCGGTCATGGTGACGATGGACTTGCGGCCGATCTTGCGGAGCGTGATGCGTCCGGAACCGACCTCACGATAGAATTTTGCACGACCGATCGATGCCCAGGCGCAGAACTCGTCTACGCTCATGGCCCCTCGGTCTGGATTGTTCTTGTGCAATTTTACCTCCGTCTCTCGCTGTATTTGTGCGATGTGGAGGAATTTGCTTCTTTCTATTTGCTACGCGAAGGGCGGAATGGGTCAGAATGGGGCAGAATGCTCGAAGGTTTGTTATTCCTTATTACGCCCCATCATCGCTCTGGCTTTTCTTTTCGCGCTATCGAAGCTCATTTCCAAACGCTCTCGTTCAGCCAAGCTTTGAAGCCATCGCGCAACATCTGCTTGGCTTTGCCAACCCTCTACATTGCTCTTCTCAGGCTGCCCTTCTTCGTCAACTTTCATAAGGAACGCCTGCTCGTATTCCTCCCAGTCAAACTTCGGCTTCCTACCAACCTTCAATCGTGGCGCTTCACCGCGTTCTTCCGGTTCGCTTTGTTTCAACTGCCTATGAGGAGATCCAATCAATGCTTTGGTCTGAAGCTTCCCAAGCCAATTTTTCAGTTCAGAACGTACGATACGGATTTTGATCCAAGAGGCCTGCTTTTCGCCACGCACCGTCATCAGACCGCAGTCATCATTCTCGCTGGCATGATCGATGTATCCGATCAGGTTCGCTCTCCCATTCTCAAAAAGCGCCCGATCAGCCGAAGCAATCAGCCAGGCCGAAGCCGGCATTGTTTCTTGGGCTTGCACTTGTCCTGACGGTGAATGATGTAACTTCTGCGGGAAACCCGTTGCAGTAATTCGGCCGGTTGCAAGCTCTCGGAATAACAACTCCTCTGCGCGTTCAATATTCGAATTATGCTCATCCGCCCCGAGCTTTGAACATAGAACATCGAAAGTCATTCGGACGGCTGCCGACAGACTGATTGAAGTTTCGCCATCTACCATCGCGACACCTTCCGCGACTGCACCGAGGACCGCAGGGAAACCGAAGGTGCTCTCGGCTTGTCGGCTGGCCGGCCTATCCCTGCGGATCGTGTCGGAGCCCGAACGTTGGCCGTACTGCGCAAGCTGTAAGGCTGCTTGACGGCCGGGGTTCGATGCCCGCCTCATACGAGTATAGGTTCGCTTTCCGTTCGCCGTCGAGGACACAGGCGATTTCCGTGACGCAACGGTGGTCATCTGCGGAAACCCGCCAGGACTTCCGACACGCGTCCCTGATTGACCCCACAGGCGGCACCGATCTCGTGCAGCGACCACGACGGATGAGCGCCAGCGGTTTCGCGAATGCGGTCCTCCAGATCGGGCGTGACGGCTCGTGCACGCGCAGGCGCACGACGGACCGGAGGACGACGCTTCGTTTCTTCGGCAAGGACGCGTAGCTTTCCGGCCTGCGCCTCCAAGCCCCTGCCTTCGATGTCGCCTGCCAGGACAAGAAGCGCGGCGCGGATCTCAGGAAGCTTCATCGAACGCCCTCCTCGCGATCGTCGGTCGTTCCGTGGGCCATGGTCAGCGTCCAGCCCAACGAAGGTTCGGCCGCGCCGTCGTCTTCCGCGTCCGGATCGCCGTCGATGACATCGAGGAGGCTGATCAACCGTTCGATCTCGTCTTCGATCAGGACGCGGGTCCTGACGCCGCGAGGAGCCGGACCGACCTGCCGGGTAGTGGTCGGTGGGAACGACAAGACGTTGCTCACGCCCGCCCTCCCGTCTGCCCTTGCATGGTGTGGTGCGCGAGCCGACGATCCAAGGCGAGGGCCGCGATCTGTTGGAAGCGCTGGCGGTCGGACGGCATGAGCTGCCCGAACTCATCCAGGACTTCGGCGATGGCTGAGACCGTTTCCGTTTCGAACCGCTGGCGTGTTTCAGCCGGCATCGGCAGCGGGAACAGAAGCACGGCGCAATCGGCCGTCTCGCGTCCGATCCGGGCGGCCAGCGCAGCAATGCGTTCGGCCTGCGGGTTCGACAACGGCGCGAACACGTCGAGGGGTGAAGGACCGCCCATCAGACCGCCACCGCCTTTGCGGCAAAGTGCGCCGTCACCGTCGCGATGGTGCGCATCGCTCGCAGGAGGTTGTCTACGTCTTCGGCACCGCTCGGGGCATGGGTCGCATAAGCGGCCATCGCGGCAAGGCCGGCGGGCGTCGTTGGATGGGTGTCGGCGAAATCGTCCCAGGCTTCCTGCTCGACATATCCCGCCCCCTCTCGCTCGGCATCATCGATGCCGGGACCGATGAAGCGGTGCCAAGCTGTTCGATGACGCTCGATGGCAGCGAAGATCGGATCGACCTCAGAAGCCAAGGCGGCACGAGTGCATTGTGGGAGGGCGGCGGCGATGCCGAGCGCGCCGGTTCCGACGAGCGCAGCAAGGGCGTTCCGGCGAGTGAGAGCGACCATCGTCATGCCCTCCCCTCGGTCGGTGCCTGACCGAGATACAGCAGCGACTGGTAGGTATCTTCGGTGCCAACGGCGATCATATCGAGCACCACGACACGTAGCAGCCCGGACAGATGAGGCGCCGTTCGCTTGAGAAGCGAGAGCGGGAAGTCTTCCGCGCCGTACATGAATTCGAACAGAGAGACGGCGGCGATCTCAGCGGAACTGAAACCGGTTGCGAGTTCACGAATGCTGCGTTC
>NZ_WEZG01000035.1 GCF_009176975.1 Aureimonas psammosilenae | reverse complement strand
CGCGAACTCGTCATGCGCGCCGCTTGCCGCGTAGCGCCATTGGCCCGAGGCATCCAGCGTGAAGCGGCCGTAGAGGCCTTGTGTGTCGCTCTGCGCCGCGAACTCGGCCACGCCGTCCGCATCGGTGATCGTCACCGTGCCGGACGCCGCCAAGGACGCCGCATCGTCGCCCTCGACCAAGGCCGTCGCCGCGCCCGTCACCACCGGCGCGTCATCCGCTCCAACAACGGCGAAGCCGAAGCGCGTCGTCGCCAGCGCACCCGATCCATCGCGCACCCCGACCTCGAACGCATCCACCACCCGCTGACCGCCCGCCAGCGCGTCGGTCGCGGCCAAGGCGTCGTCCAGCGCGTAGCTCACGACCCCGCTCGCGACGTCCAGCTTCGCCGTGCCGTAGAGACCGGCTTTCACCAGATGCCCCGCGCCGTCCGCCACCCAGCCCGCCGCTTCGAACGACAACACGTCGCCCGTGTCCGCGTCCGATGCCGTCAGCGCGATCGTCGCCCGGTCCACGCCGGCAGACCCCGCCGTGGCTTCCACGAGGTCGGCGCTTTGAACGCTCGCAACGAGCTTGGGCGCGTCGTTCGTGCCGGTGATCGTGATCACCACGCTGGCGCTTCCCGAACCATCCGCCGAGCGCACCGTGAAGCTGTCGGTGTAGACGACACCTGCCGCGAACTCGTCATGCGCGCCGTTCGCCGCGTAGCGCCATTGGCCCGAGGCATCCAGCGTGAAGCGGCCGTAAAGGCCTTGCGTGTCGCTCTGCGCCGCGAACTCGGCCACGCCGTCCGCATCGGTGATCGTCACCGTGCCGGACGCCGCCAAGGACGCCGCCTCGTCGCCCTCGACCAAGGCCGTCGCCGCGCCCGTCACCACCGGCGCGTCATCCGCTCCAACAACGGCGAAGCCGAAGCGCGTCGTCGCCAGCGCGCCCGATCCGTCGCGCACCCCGACCTCGAACGCATCCACCACCCGCTGACCGCCCGTCAGAGCGTCGGTGGCGGCCGAGGCGTTGTCGAGCGCGTAGCTCACCACCCCGGTCGCCAGGTCCAGCTTCGCGGTGCCGTAGAGACCGGCCTTCGTCAGATGCCCCGCGCCATCCGACGTCCAGCCCGCCGCTTCGAACGACAACACGTCGCCCGTGTCCACGTCCGATGCCGCCAGCGCAATCGTCGCCCGGTCCACGCCGGCAGACCCCGCCGTGGCTTCAACAAGATCGGCGCTTTGAACACCTGCGGTCAGTTTGGGAGGGGTGTTGGCTCGGGTGAAGGTGCCGTCGGCCCAGTTGAAGAGGCCGTCCTTGAATTTCAGGAATTCGATGTTGCTCAGCCGGTCGGAACCCTCGGCGGTGCTGGTGACGGTGCCGCGCGCGCGGTTGATCGCGTATTGCGCGAAATTCCCCTCGTAGATCGCCGTGTCGACACCGCCGCCGCCATCCAGCGTGTCGTCGCCCTTGCCGCCGTTCAGGATGTTGCCGGCGCTGTTGCCGACCAGCTTGTTGGCCAGCGCATTGCCCGTGCCATCGATGGCCGCCGTCCCGGTCAGGGTCAGGTTCTCGACATTGTCGGCAAGCGCGAGGGTGATGGAGGAATTGACCGTGTCCGTGCCCTCGTTCGCCGCTTCCACGACGAGATCGCCGGCATTGTCGACGCTATAGGTGTCGTCGCCGGTGCCGCCCACCATGCGGTCCGCGCCCGCGCCGCCATCCAGCGTGTCGTTGCCGGCAAGGCCGGTCAGGACGTTGTCCGCAGCGTTGCCCGTCAGGCGGTTGGCGAGAGCGTTGCCCGTGCCGTCGATCGCTGCCGAGCCCGTCAGGGTCAGGCGTTCGACATTCTCGGCAAGCGTCAGGGTGATGGAGGAATTGACCGTGTCATAGCCTTCGTTGAAGGCTTCCACGACGAGATCGCCGGCATTGTCGACGCTATAGGTGTCGTCGCCCGTACCGCCCACCATGCGGTCCGCGCCCGCGCCGCCATCCAGCGTGTCGTTGCCGGCAAGGCCGGTCAGGACGTTGTTGGCCGCATTACCGGTCAAACGGTTGGCGAGCGCGTTGCCCGTGCCGTCAATCGCCGCCGTTCCGATCAGCGTGAGGTTCTCGATATTCTCGGAAAGCGTCAGGGAAATCGACGAATTGACCGAGTCCGTTCCCTCGTTGGCCAGTTCCTCCGTGACGTCGCCGGCATTGTCGACGGTGTAGGTGTCATCGCCCGTGCCGCCCACCATGCGGTCCGCGCCCGCGCCGCCGTCGAGCGTGTCGTTGCCGGCGAGGCCGATCAGGATATTGGCCGCCGCGTTGCCGACGAGGCGGTTGGCGATGGCGTTGCCCGTGCCATCGAGCGCGGCCGAGCCCGTCAGGGTCAGGCGCTCGATATTCTCGGCGAGCGTCAGGGACACCGAGGAATTGACCGTATCGTAGCCCTCGTTGGCGACTTCCAGGATCACGTCGCCGGCATTGTCGACGGTGTAGGTGTCGTCACCGACGCCGCCCACCATGCGGTCCGCGCCCGCGCCGCCGTCCAGGATGTCGTTGCCGGCAAGGCCGATCAGGACGTTGTCGGCGGCGTTGCCGGCGAGGCGGTTGGCAAGCGCGTTGCCCGTGCCGTCGATCGCGGAAGCGCCGATCAGGATCAGGTTTTCGACATTCTCGGCCAGCGCCGTCGTCACCCAGGAATTGACCGTGTCGGTGCCTTCGTTGGCGGCTTCCACGACCACGTCGCCGGCATTGTCGACGGTGTAGGTATCGTCGCCGGTGCCGCCGATCATTCGGTCCGCCCCGCCGCCGCCGTCCAGCGTGTCGTTGCCGGCAAGGCCGATCAGGACGTTGCTCGCGGCATTGCCGATCAAGCGGTTGGCAAGCGCATTGCCCGTGCCGTCGATCGCGGCCGAGCCCGTCAGGGTCAGGCGCTCGACATTGTCGGCCAGAACGAAGGCGACGGAGGCGTTGACGGTATCGACGCCTTCGCCGACGGCCTCGACGACGACATCGCCCGCATCGTCGATCGTGTAGGTGTCGTCGCCCGTGCCGCCCACCATGCGGTCCGCGCCCGCGCCCCCGTCCAGCGTGTCGTTGCCGGCAAAGCCGAACAGCGTATCACTATGGAACGTGGCAAGCGGCTGTCCGTCGACGTTCTTGACCGCCGACATGACGTCGTTGTTCACCGTGCCCCGGATCGTTACGCCGGTGACGGCCGCCGTGAAGACACCCGTTTGCCAGTCGTAGACGCCGTCGGAGAAGGTCAGGCGCTCGATGCCGGTCAGGCTGTCCACGTCGCCGGCACCGTTCGACACGGTGCCGTTCTGCCGGTCGACGACGTAGCTCGAAAATGCCCCGGCGAACGCCGCCGTATCGTAGCCGTCGCCGCCGGACAGGAGATCGTTGCCGTCGCCGCCGATCAGCGTATCGTTGCCATCCTGGCCGGACAGGGAATCGTTGCCGCTGCCGCCCGAAAGAACGTCGTCGCCGAACCAGCCGAAAAGCTTGTCGTCGCCGTCGTCGCCCGAAATGCGGTCGGCCGAAACGCTGCCGTAAACGACGTCGTCGCCGGCCCCGGCATAGATGCCCAGAACGCCGATGAGCTGGACGCCCCGGAAGTCCAGTTCCTGGGATGAAGCCGACCCTTCGATATTGAAATTGTTGAAGCCGTTGGCCGTGATGGTCTCGATGTTCTGGATGCTTTCGAGGCCGAGCGTCATGCCGCTGTTGCGGACGCGGATTGTGTCGTCGCCATTGCCGCCGTCGATAGCGCTGTATCCATAAGGCGACCCGGCGAACATATAGGTTCTGACATTGTCGACGATGAACGTGTCGTTGCCGTCGTCGCCATAAACGCGGTCGTTGCCGGAGCCGAGATAGATCTGGTCGTTGCCGTCGCCGCCATGGGCACGATCGTCGCCGTTGCCGCCGACCAGGATATCGTCGCCCGCGTCGCCATGGAGAACGTCCTCGCCCTCGCCGCCATAGACGATATCGTCGCCATCGCCCCCGTGCAGTTCGTCGTTGCCGTCGTCGCCGGTCACGCGGTCGCGTCCAGCTCCGCCATCGATGACATCGTTGCCGGCCCCTCCCGACAGGAGATCGATGCCGTCACCCCCCTCGATCCGGTCGGCCCCGCCCTCGCCGCGCAGGATATCGTTGCCGGCTCCCCCTAAGATGACGTCGTCGCCGTCGCGGGCTTCGATGAAATCACTTGCCGCCGTGCCGTTCAGGACATCTGCGTCAGACGTTCCGACGAGCTTGGAGAGGGCGCCGTTCTGACCGAGCGACGACAGATAGGCGTCGACGAGGCGCACGGCTTCCGTGCTGGCCGACACCATGCTGCGGTGAATGTTGTCCTCGATATCGAGATCGGTGGTGGCGATCGAAACGACATTGGCAAATTCGGACGCGACCTTGGTCTGCGCGTCGAAGATCTTCTGCCATTGTTCGGGGGAGAAGTAGGGATTCCAGTTGTCGTTGCCGTAGATGGTCGATCCCAGCGTCGACATCAGAATCGATTTCGGTGCGATCTCCCCCTCGATGCGTGTGAACAAGCCTTTCAAGGCGGCGTAATATTCGAGGTTCTCGCCGCCGCGTCCCGCATCGGACTCGCCCTGTATCCAGACCATCAGTTCGGCGCGGCCGCCGACGCTGTCGAGCTTGCTCTTGAACAGCCCGTAGAGCGAGTCGGGCCCGGTGGATTCCCAATCGCCGCCCGCATTGTTGAACCGCTTCAAAAGCGGCGTACCCCCCACCGAGCCGTCGATGATCGCGACCGGCGCCCCGGTTGCCGCGCTCAAGGTATTGGCGAAAGTGCGCGCGGCATCGCCCTGTATCGACCCCCAGGTGCCGCCGTAATACTGAAACGTATAAGGAGAGGAAGGCGTGACCGTCTGGCTGGTGAGCCAATCGGAATACCAATGCTGGATATTGGACTGGCCGATCGTGCCGACGACGATGCCGATGCTCAGCGACGAAGACGTCGTGACGCCGCCTTTCGAAACCTGAAGCGTGTATCCCCCACCTTGCGGCAGAGAAGAAATCCCCCCCCTGTCGTCCAGTCGACAACAACAACGCCGTCTTTCAGAACGCGGGCCCTGTCCCCATCGAATGCAACGTCGGCGGCGTTGTTATCGTTTCTTTGGAGAAATATCGTGGGCATCGCAATTTCCAGACATGATTCATCGAAGCCACCGTTCCAGGGAAACGATAAGCTTGCGCAGAGCGATGAAAGTTCGAACGCCTTGAGCGGGAGGTGAAATTCCCTAGCGGAATTTCTAATTTGAGATCAGTGACTGATCAACCGGAAAGCCTCGACGTCACTGCACGCAACGCTCGTTCTTACAAGGCTGCGGTTTTTCCGTCACAACATCTAGCTACAAACAAACAGGGTTGACGAAGCGTGAAAACACGTTCGCAGCAGCGCTACCTCGCGACCGAGATCAGCGGCCGTTTCTGTCTTCGTCGGCTCCTCGCATGAAGCACGCCAACGACCATTTCGCATCGACCTGCAGCGGCAAGCAGGTATTGGCGGCAGCCCTCTAACTAGCCGAGCAGATAGTAACGATGGATGGTTCGTCGGGAGGCTGCTGATCGAAGCAGCCTTAGAAAGGAGCGGCTTCTCGCGTCACGAGAGGCATCCCCGTGTCGATCTGGTGACCGCCGGTGTGGCGCTGTTTCCGGCTGTGTTTTTGCCTATCCTGCGGTTTTCCTGCGCCGTCTTTATCGGCTTTGCCTCACCGTGCCCCTGCACGGTTTCTTGCACGCATGCGGGGGCGTTGTAATCGCTGTGGGCCGTCAGGCTTGGTGGTTAGCACATA
>NZ_WEZG01000034.1 GCF_009176975.1 Aureimonas psammosilenae | reverse complement strand
CTGGTAATTGTGCCACTCGCAATTTGACTAGCTGTAATGCTGCCAGCTTTGATTTTGGCTGCATCCAATGTGCCAGCGGTAATTCGGTCGCCATTGATACTGTTTGCGCTCATTTTATCAGTGGTGACTGCACCAGCCTTGATAGCGTCAGCCGTCACGGCATTACTTGAGATCACATCGGCGGTAATGATTTTACCGTTGAGGTGTGCTGTGTTAATTGACTTGCTGGCAATTTTATCACTAGTAATCGCTCCGCTGACAATCATGCTTCCCTTAACATTGATTTTATCTGAAAACAGGTTGATAGCATTTTGATTAACAGCAAAATAAGAACCAATCGCATTTGCAAAATCACTGGGTGACTTGCCAGCTTTGATAACCACTCCATTTGTGTTAATAGTCAGACTTGAACTCTTGACTGTGCTATTATCAAGACTTTGTACACTTGCGGTGATTGAATCTGTTGTTTGTTTCAATTCACTAGATAAGGTGCTGATTTGACTAATCGCGTCTTCTGGCGCTGGTTGCCAGTAATCAGAAAAAACGTCACCAGTCGTGACCATCAAAGCTCTATAGTGGAACTTACCAGATTGAGCACCATCGATACGAATACCTATCTTGAACCCATTGATGTTTGAATAGCTATCATTGGTTACTTTTGCTGATAATTTAACTACCCTATAATTGTTACCAGAGACAATATTAGATGACCATTTATTATAAAACGGATGATACTTATCCCAGTTTGTCCATGTTTCAGTACCGCTCTTGTTAATAATCATACCTTGTATAATGATACGTGCATTTGACCCACTTAGTGTAATTTCATCCGCAGACAGATAAACAAAGATATTAATAGTTGTGCCAGCGTATATACCAGTTTTATCGCCGTATTTTACAGTTGCTAAATCGTAACACCAGTTATTATTGGTAGTAATATTAACAAATGACGTCCACTTATCAGATGTCCCTTGTACTACGTTTCTCTGAGATACGCTCGTCGGAATTTTACCCTCAACACTCGTAATCTTACTACTTAACTCGTTAGCTTTCGCCACGATGTTGTTTTCAGCAGTTGTCACACGACCGCTTAACGTATTGAGTTCTGTCTTTGTAGCGAGCAAGGTCATGCCGTCTGCAGTCTGTTTAATTTGACTAGATAGCGTGTTGATGTCTGATTCGGTGTCTTCAAAAGCAGGCTGATAGTCTGATGGTATTAAACTGCCACGCACAAGCATAGGTGGTTTAATACGTACCAACCCATTTTTGACTAGGCAAATATAAAATGGATAAGCATCAAAAACGACATCTTTATAAGCTTTAAACGTGATTGCAACATTAAACCACTGGTCTTTTTTGTTAGTTGGGATATCATAACTATATGCTGCTGAATTTAATGTATGATTTTTTATAATGAAAGCCCAACTACCGTCCATAGGAACTGAACTATCAATATAGACTGGCATCAAAATAGAGAATTGTTCACCAGCTTTCATTTCAGAGATAGACATATTCCACGACATACCGCCCCAAACGTTAGCTGTGTAGCCTGCGCTTTTAACAACGAAATATTCATCAGTTGATGTTACTGTTGTGTTAGCGCCGTTTTGCTTATGGGGGTTTGCGAAGTCGTTTGATTTTAAGATAAGATTCCGTGTTGAAACGTCTGTTGGAATTTTCCCTTCAACCGCTGAAATAGTAGTCTTTAATTGGCTTGCTGTTTGGTCAAACTCTGACTTATTTTGCTTAACCGTACCATCTAAAGTTTGCAAATTAGATTGTAAGCTTGCATAGTTTTGGTCTGCGGTCTGTTTGTATTCAGCAACTTTGGATTCAATGTCAGCTTCATTTTGGGTATAGTCTTCAACTACTGCGGATAAGTAGAGATTAAAATTTTCAAGACTTACGGCTGTATTGAGTGGAAGTGTATTATGTAAACGAATAAATACGTTATCTGTTTTGTAGCTATTACCAGCACCGCTCAAGTTAAATTTCAAATCAAAGTGTTGTAGGGCGGTTGTGCCACCTTTAAATGTAATGCCACCGCAGTTATACCAAGGACTAGCACTAAAATGGACATTCGTTGTGAAATCTGACGGCAAAGCTGGATTGAAAGCAATATCAAAAGACATTCTTACGTAGTCTTTAGTAAAACGAGTATCATTTTTCCAAAATTCATCATCAATATAAGTTCTGACGTCTTGTGTTTCTGTATTGTCGATATAGTATTTACGTGATTTTGAATTTTTGAAATAGTTTCGACTACCAACTTTCAAAGTTTCAAACTTCGCACTCAACCCATCCAACCCAGTTTCCAACGTTGCCGTTTTTTGACTGGTGCTGTCAGCAGTCGTCTTAACTTGAGATAGCGTTGTTTTCGTGTTAAGTAGGTCATCTTCAACTTTTTTGGTTCGTGCAGTAACACTAGTGATGTCTTTGCCGTTTTGCGCCACGGTTTTAGTTAGTTCATTGACTGTTGTTTTCGTGCCGTTAGCAGTCGTTTCAACAGTCGTCACACGGTTGGTCAATTCCGTTTGGGCATTGGCTTGCGTCTGCAATTGTTGGGCGTGGCTCGTCAAGTCTTGTTTAGCTTGTGTGAGTTCTGCTTTGGTACTATCCACCTTGGTATTGACTGCAGCCACCGAGTTGGCAAGGTCTTGCTTAGCTTTATCAACTGATGCTTGGGCATTGTTTGCGACAAGACTTGTATCAGTTAAGTTGTTCTTAACGTTCACCAAGTCAGCCTTGATTTCACCAGCTGCTGCATTGGCAAGCTCTGCTACCTTGGTTGTTTCTTGGTTAATCGTGTCTGCGTATTCTTTAGCGTTGCTTTCAGCTTGCGTTTTGGCCGTTTCAATCTGCGTTTCGATTTCAGCTTTTGAGTTAGCCAATTCCTCAGAAATTTTGTTTTCAAATTCCTCACGGTTTGGGACGTCTTTTAGTTCATCAGCAATCTGTTCTTTGAATGCCTCAACGTCATCAAGAACTGGATTGATTACCCAATCTGCACCATTCCAATAGTATTGCTTGACAGTATCGCCAACTGTTAAAAAGAGCAAATCCCCTTTTTTAAGCGTGCCTTTTGGATTATCCACTGGAAAAGTATCGCCGTAATAATTAGTATTTTTACCGTTTGCAGAAACAAGCGCCTTGTTGGCAAATTCGTAAGCAGTATTGGCATTTACTTCAGCATTTGCTGCTTGGTGCTGGGTCTGCGTGTAACTAGCTGATAGCTTTTTAACAGAGCCAATATCGTTGCAGGTCACTGTGTGTTTAATAAGTTGCCCAGATACATCATATTCACTCGTAAACGAAACGATTCGGATTTTTTCTTTAAATCCAAGCGTTTCATTAATTGCCATGATGTAATCACCCGCAACAGGCTGCGTATAGCGATAACCTGCCCGTGTTAAGTCTTCCATGTCCAAACTAACCGAGATAGTGTAAGAATTGTCCACGGTCTCTTTTAAAGCGCTCAACAAGCTTTCTGGTTGCTTGTAGCGTTCATCTACAAGCGGGTCTGCTTCTAATTTTCCATAAACGCTTGCTAGAGGACTAGTGTATTCAGCGATCAAGCGGCCTTTAGAGTGGTCTTCTTCGTCAAAATACGCCCCAAAGCCTTTTTGATAGGTAACAAAGTCACCGATATTCTTTTCAATTCCTAGCTCGTTTAGGTTGAAATTTTTACGGACAACCGTTGATAAATCAGTGCCGACCTTGGCTAGTATTCGCACAACTTTTCCATTGACTTGAAATTCAACGCCTGATGAAGTGATAATATCGTTAAACAAACTCAATCGGTTTTTATAACCGAATGATTGTTTTTCAAACGCTTTAACCGTCAAAGAAGATTCGATGTCATACCTATATCCACTGCCGTTAAAGATAAAATCAAGATAAGCCCTGAACGTATGAGAACCATCGCTCAACTGGTCATAGACTGATGATTTCCCAAAATCCCAGAAGAACTGATGAACGGCGTCAAAAGACACTTGTACATTTTTTCCTTCGTCAATTGGTTTGGCAAAAGTCACGACATAGTATTCATCTTCAAAACGCAAACGCCAGCCCCGTTCAATGCGGGAAAGTACAATATCCCCTGAAATGATTTCGCCAGTTATTGACCTTTCGCCATTTACTGCGTTAGTTGCTTTGATAGTTGCCAAAGCGCCATATTCAGCATCGTTTTCATCTAAAAATGTAATCAATCTATCACCTCACTATTTTTATTTATAAAGTTCTTTAAAGCCTAAAATTTTAATAGCGCCATTGAAATTAGTCTTATAAGTGACTGTTTTTGTTGGTGTTGGCTCAATCACAAAACAACCGTAGTTGGTTTTAGCATTGACGTTAACTAGATTTTTAGTTGTTCCGATTCCCGTGATTTTAAAAACATCACCAGAATTGATATTACCTGACTGCGTGTACTCAAATCTTCGCTTGCCTATTTCAAGGTAAAAGCTAGACTGACCACCAGACGAGGTTAGCTCAACGGTATAAGGCACTTCTAACTGTGATAAACTAGCAGTGCCTCGATATTGGAAACTCCCACCACTTAACGTAATGTCTTTGGGTTTTGTTTCTCCAAACGGCATTTCAGCAGTAGTGAACGTAACTGAAAAATTATACTTCAAGCCTTGTCCTGAATTTCCGACAAATTCAAAAATTGGGCTGCTGCCTGTGACTTTCCAGCGGTAATGCCACGCCGTGTGCGGTTGTCCAGTGATATTCAAATCCCCCGTAGTTTCCCCGGGGGTTTGAAAGTTATAAAAATCAGCATTGTTAGGATACATCTTGGTGATATAAAACGGCTCGTCACTTAATAACAGGCCGCTTACGTCATCTTGTTTTGCAAAAAAATCTTGGATAGTCGCAACAGATACACGCCCCGTTACTTTAATCTGTTTAGTGGTAAAAGTCGCACCACCAAACACCATTCCGTTTCTTCCCGTCACGGAGCGGTGGTCTAGTGAGATTTCGGGGGCGCTTTCTTCAATGGCGATATTATAAAAGCCATATTCAGAAAGTTTGACTGATGTCGTACCTTTTTCAATCAATAAATCCAATTTTTTGCCCCCTTCCTAGTAGTTGAAAAAATCATTTTTAGCGTGTTCACGAGCTTCCCTCTCCTTGACCGTTGTATAAATCTTGTCGCCGACCATTTCATTGTGAATTTCAAACATCGGCTCAGATAAGCTAGTATTTTTCACTTCGTCTGATAAACTATCAAGCGAACTTGAAATACCCGAAGTGCTAACACTTCCAGCAATTGTCATGGAACTGTTAACACCCCATTTTTGGTCAGTAACGGCCAATGCATACTCTTTACTGATGTCGTTGATTTTACCGATCCAGCCAGACATACCAATAGCGAATCCTTCACCAGTATAGCCACCGAGTTCTTTCATCACACGAGATGGTGAGTGGATGTTTAATGCTCTACGAATTGTTGATTGTACTCGTGCAGCAATGCCATTCGCTACTGCATAAATTGAACCTGCTGAACTAGACAGACCACTAGCAAAACCAGCGCCTGCATAATAACCAGCTGAACGCATCCCACCACTTGTGCTCTGCATAATTGACACCATACGATTGCCCGCACTGCTTGCTACTGAAACTGCACCATTCATGCCGTTTTGAACAGCCGAACGAACGCCGCTCATGCCACTTTGAGCTTCTCTTTTAAGTTTGTTGAATGAGTTTGTAAACGATGAACCCATCTTATTCCCAGCAGATTGAACAGTACTGTTAATCTTGTTCATCCCACTAGTTACAGTCGAAGCCAAGCTATTCAT
Source organism: Aureimonas psammosilenae (assembly GCF_009176975.1). Classification (GTDB taxonomy): domain Bacteria; phylum Pseudomonadota; class Alphaproteobacteria; order Rhizobiales; family Rhizobiaceae; genus Plantimonas; species Plantimonas psammosilenae. The sequence goes on along the minus strand of NZ_WEZG01000034.1, from coordinate 8 downwards.
AGCTGATG
>NZ_WEZG01000033.1:2500-6472 GCF_009176975.1 Aureimonas psammosilenae | reverse complement strand
TTGTGTGTCTGATTGTGAGGTGAGAAGCTGTGTATTTGTTGTTGGCGGATCTGGCGGCGACCGACTTTCCCGCGTCTTGAGACGAAGTATCATGGGCGCTGGAGCGTTTCACGGCCGAGTTCGGAATGGGATCGGGTGTTGGGGTCTCCGCTATGCCACCAGATCGGCGAACAACAAGGGTCGAGAAGCTGGCTGCGGGCCGGGCGCGAGGGCCCGGGCGGCATGGATCTTTCGTGCAGGGAGGATTTTCAGAGCGCGCCCTCGGACCCATGGGGTCCGCAAGCCCGACCAGGCGTCGGTCCTGATGGACCGCCCCAGCGGAGGCGGCGATCCCATTGGATCGGCGTCGCGAGCGTTCTAAGCGAATGGAGACCATGCCCGTCTCATGACGGGCATGGGCGAATGGGAGGGATCAAGACAATCGGGCGATTAGTACCGGTAAGCTTCGTGCATTGCTGCACTTCCACACCCGGCCTATCAACGTGGTGGTCTTCCACGGCCCTGATAGGGAGCACTGGTTTTGAGGTTCGTTTCCCGCTTAGATGCCTTCAGCGGTTATCGAGTCCACACATAGCTACCCTGCAATGCGGCTGGCGCCACAACAGGTCCACCAGAGGTGTGTCCATCCCGGTCCTCTCGTACTAGGGACAGATCCTCGCAATGCTCCGACACCCACGGCAGATAGGGACCGAACTGTCTCACGACGTTCTGAACCCAACTCACGTACCGCTTTAAATGGCGAACAGCCATACCCTTGGGACCTGCTCCAGCCCCAGGATGCGATGAGTCGACATCGAGGTGCCAAACAACCCCGTCGATATGGACTCTTGGGGGTCATCAGCCTGTTATCCCCGGCGTACCTTTTATCCGTTGAGCGATGGCCCTTCCACGCGGGGGACCACCGGATCACTATGACCGACTTTCGTCTCTGCTCGACTTGTTGGTCTCGCAGTCAGGCGGGCTTATGCCATTGCACTCGACGACCGATTTCCGACCGGTCTGAGCCCACCATCGCGCGCCTCCGTTACTCTTTGGGAGGCGACCGCCCCAGTCAAACTACCCACCATACACTGTCCCGGATCCGGATAACGGACCGCGGTTAGACATCCATGACGATAAGGGTGGTATTTCAAGGATGGCTCCACATGAGCTGGCGCCCACGCTTCAAAGCCTACCACCTATCCTACACATGCCGACACGAATGCCAGTGTAAAGCTATAGTAAAGGTGCACGGGGTCTTTCCGTCTGACCGCAGGAACCCCGCATCTTCACGGGGAATTCAATTTCACTGAGTCTCTGCTGGAGACAGCGGGGAAGTCGTTACGCCATTCGTGCAGGTCGGAACTTACCCGACAAGGAATTTCGCTACCTTAGGACCGTTATAGTTACGGCCGCCGTTTACTGGGGCTTCGTTTCAGAGCTTGCACCCCTCCACTTAACCTTCCAGCACCGGGCAGGCGTCAGACCCTATACGTCGTCTTACAGACTTCGCAGAGCCCTGTGTTTTTGGTAAACAGTCGCTACCCCCTGGTCTGTGCCACCCCATCTGACTTGCGTCAAAAAGGGTCACGCTTCTTCCGAAGTTACGCGTGCAATTTGCCGAGTTCCTTCAGCAGAGTTCTCTCAAGCGCCTTGGTATGCTCTACCAGTCCACCTGTGTCGGTTTCGGGTACGGTCTATACGGTGGGGCTATTTCCAGGAACCTCTTCGCCGCCCCCTCAATCCAATAAGAAGGAACGACACACGAGATCCGTCACTCTCCACCAGGCCCACGATTGTTCGCGTGGTTCCCATCGACTACGCCTTTCGGCCTCGCCTTAGGGGCCGGCTCACCCTGCTCAGATTAACTTTAAGCAGGAACCCTTGGACTTTCGGCGAGGGTGTCTCTCACACCCTTTATCGTTACTCATGTCAGCATTCTCACTTCCCATACCTCCACCAGCCCTCACGGGTCCGGCTTCATCGGCCTAGGGAACGCTCCGCTACCACTTGCATCAAAGATGCAAATCCTCAGCTTCGGTGCACGGCTTGAGCCCCGTTACATTTTCGGCGCAAAGACCCTTGTTTAGACCAGTGAGCTGTTACGCTTTCTTTAAATGATGGCTGCTTCTAAGCCAACATCCTGGTTGTTTTGGGATCTTCACATCCTTTCACACTTAGCCGTGACTTCGGGACCTTAGCTGGAGGTCAGGGTTGTTTCCCTCTTCACGACGGACGTTAGCACCCGCCGTGTGTCTGCCGGACAGCACTCGTGCGTATTCGGAGTTTGATTGGGTTTGGTAAGACGGTAAGTCCCCCTAGCCCATTCAGTGCTCTACCCCACACGGTGTTCATCCGACGCTCTACCTAAATAGATTTCGCGGAGAACCAGCTATTTCCGAGTTTGATTGGCCTTTCACCCCTAGCCACAAGTCATCCCAATCTATTGCAACAGATGCGGGTTCGGCCCTCCAGTGCGTGTTACCGCACCTTCAGCCTGCTCATGGCTAGATCACTCGGTTTCGGGTCTAATCCGACGAACTCATGCACGCCCATTTCGGACTCGCTTTCGCTGCGCCTCCACCTATCGGCTTAAGCTCGCTCGCCAGACTAAGTCGCTGACCCATTATACAAAAGGTACGCGGTCACCAATCATGGCTCCCACTGTTTGTAGGCATCCGGTTTCAGGTTCTCTTTCACTCCCCTCGTCGGGGTGCTTTTCACCTTTCCCTCACGGTACTGGTTCGCTATCGGTCACACACGAGTACTTAGGCTTGGAGGGTGGTCCCCCCATGTTCAGACAGGATTTCTCGTGTCCCGCCCTACTCAAGGATTCAAAGGATCATTACGCCTACGGGGCTGTCACCCTTCTCGCCGCGCTTTCCAACGCGTTCGGCTTGCTCTCCTCAAAACCACTGGCCTGGTCCGCGTTCGCTCGCCGCTACTGACGGAGTCTCGGTTGATGTCCTTTCCTCCAGGTACTGAGATGTTTCAGTTCCCCGGGTTCGCTTCTTACACCCTATGGATTCAGGTGCAGATACCTCGCTATTGATCTCTAGAAACCATTCTGGTTTCGGCCGCTCACGCTCGATCGCCCTCGGGGCGATCGGCTGCACGGGGCGCGGGCCATCAGGCCCGACGGCCGGTCGGCCTTGCGGACCAAAGGTCCGGGGCGCCTTTCCTCCAAAGGAAACAGCACCCATGCCAATCGGCGCCCGGGCTTTCCAGCCCAGCGCTTCACCAAAACCAAATGATTTCCTAGAGATCGGAGGTGGGTTGCCCCATTCGGATATCCACGGATCAAAGCTTATTCGCAGCTCCCCATGGCTTTTCGCAGCGTATCACGTCCTTCATCGCCTGTGTGTGCCAAGGCATCCACCAAATGCCCTTAACCTTCTTGATCTCTCCCATCGCCCATGCCCGTTTCGGCCCACCGGGCCGAGAGAGAAGACATGAACAATCGGTCTTCATTCGCTTGTTCGGACACCGCCAACACCGGCGGGGCGTGCAACCCCATCCAGCGTCCTGCAGCGGCATCCATGCCGGCATCCCATGCGTGGTCGGAGCGACCACAGGACACCGGCGAAAGACCAGCTTCTCGAAACGAATCCCAGCGATCGGCGGTCAGGCACGATCGATCACGAACCAAAAACAATCCATTCCATCGGTCCCGCCGCCCCAGCCCTTATCGAACCAGAACAACCAAACCCATGGGGTGAGGATCACCTTCGGGGCGCCATGCACTAAACCCAAAGGAGCGATGAACCCCCTCGGCACATGGACGCCATACAGAACCAAACCGCCACGAATGACAGCCGGTCCTCCAGGATCCGTCTTCTCTTCACAATGTCACAAACATCCAGCAAACGCCCGCGAGACAAACTCAGCAGACGCCGCAAACCATATCTTCCTTCTTGGATGAACTCCCGTTGCCCTCAACACCAAACGAATGGTGGAGCCAGACGGGATCGAACCGACGACCTCATGCTTGCA
>NZ_WEZG01000032.1 GCF_009176975.1 Aureimonas psammosilenae | reverse complement strand
CCTTTTTGTAGTTTAGTTTCAGGGAACAATACATCAATATTTTCAATACCGTGTTTAATTGTAATACCTTCGTCTGATCCAAGTCCATTGTCAATAAGGACGCCTGCAAGTGATGATGCACGAGTATCGATTGCAGTTTGAATAAGTGTATCTACATCATTAGCGTAGAATGAGTTGTATTGGTCATATGATTGGAACGCGTTGTGTTTCATGAAATATTCTTCTCCTTCTTCAAAAGCATTATGCGCTACGCTAGCACCATCGCCAGCACCTTCACTACCTTCAGCACCTTCACCTTCTCCATGAGCTTCTGCTTCTGCATCAGCTTCTGCTTCAGCGTTTTCAATAGAACCTGCTTCAGCAATTACAGTGGATACAGCGTGCACTTGGTCATCACTCAAAGTTTCGAGAACTTCGTTATCTTCATCAGAAAGTGTTTCGAAACCATGTTGTAATCCTTTTAGGACAATTTCTGTTTGATCCTCGTTCAATGTGTCGAGTACATCACCAACAGTTTTAGACATAGTATTTTCTCCTTGATCTTTATGTTGTAAAATCGTATCTTCTAACCCAGTATAGATAATACCTGATGATTCATCAAATGAATCGCTACCATCATCTGAGTGTGTTAATTTGTGTTCAATCAAAGCACCCTTATTGGCACCTTTTAGAACTAGACTAACTTCATAGATTTCTCCATGAGTTACAAAATTACCATTCTTTTGAATGCGATGAGCCCCAATAGACATAGCCCATAGGTCACCGTGTGCAATAAGTTCTTTAGCATCTTGTCCATGTTCAGTATCATTTAGATACCCATATCCATAGACACCTTCGCTATTATTATGTAACAACATATGACCAATAACATTAGAGATGGAATTGTAATTATGGTTCCAAACCAATGGAACTTTCATACCATCATTACCTTTAAAGGCATTTTGTTGAATGATTACACCATCGCTACATTTAATGTCATTCTTTGTTACATAACCAGCAAAATCATAGTTTTGTGGTTTCATAAAATATTTCTACTCCTTCGTTTACTGCATATCACTACCGTAGTCATCAACTGGTGGCGGATATTCACCATTAGGATCCATTTGACCAGGAGACATAGTACCCCCATTTTGATTTCCGTCAGAAATATTACGATTATACAATTCGTTAGCTAATGGGTTTGGATGTGGTTTCATTCCAATGAAGCTACGAATCTCATTTGGTGTCATAATCGCATTACGAGAGAACAAATCAGCAGAAGATGCAAGTTGCTCAATTGGTAATAGACGGAATGGATCACGGTAGAATCTATAGACATGACCTTGGGTACGAGCAGTCTTAGTTAAGAAAGCTACGTTAAACGCATCGCTAATAGCTTGAAGACATGGATCGACAGCACGAGCATTATAAAGATTAATCTCTTGAGCGTTAGCTTCACCTGACAAGATTCTAGAAGTGATACCAACTTCGTTGTAGAAATCAGTCTTAAGTTTAATAACATCTTCTAAAACATTATTATTAATACCACCACCAGCGCTAATAAATTCTTCTTTATTTTCTAGGAAAGCAATACCATGTTTAGAAGAAGCCATTTGCTCTTCAATTGAAGCCATACGCTCTTTAGCTTGCGCATTTCGATATGTAGTACCAGTGCCATAAGGTAATTTAATAAAACCATTAAGTTTACCTAGAGTGGCATTGTTATCCAAATCGGTCATGAGTCTGACTTTGTTGTTTAAAAGATTTAGTGTGTAATTACTATTTTTAAATATGGTTAAGAAAGGAGACTCGATAATAGCTACATCACTTTTTGCAACAACAAGAGATTGCTCAGTACCTGTCCGGTCATTATAGCAGGACACCTTCACATGTCTAGGGAACCATTGTTCGATTCTACCAACACGGATAGAAAGAATATTACCTGCATTATCTTTATCGATAGGTACTGCTGCAACAACACCTTCATCAAGCATAGACCAGATTAAATCGAATAAAAAGCTACGACCTGTTTGGTCTATATTCGCTTGCAATGTCATACGATTATAGAATTCGGATTGAACAGGTTCCTGGTTACCATCGGCATCAATTATTTTTAAATGGTTGAAACTAACCATAGAAGCATCAATAGCGATTCGATTGATAACAGATTTGATAATGTCTGACTTATGAAATCCACCGTTACTAGCGTAGTGTGGTGAATAATATGTCGATGCTGTTGAGTAACCATAACTATTGTTCAATGCGAAACTGGAGTCTAGATTTGAAATATCAGAGAAGCTATTTATTGAATGTAAAATATCGCTACTCATTTTTACTCAAAAACCTCCTTATTTCTTGAGTAGGCAACCCACGCATCCATCATAGCAGCAACGTTATCGATTTTATCCTCACGACGCTCTTTAGATAGCTTGTAGTTACCATTATTATCTTGAAGAACCACACTATTCCCCATAGCGTATTTCATTAGTTCTTCATCAAAAATTAACTGTCTTGCAGTTGCTAATTGTTTTAATTCACCTAGGGGTACTGATTCTGTACGAGAGCCTTGACGTACGGTTTCAACACCGTATTCGCCGTTTTCCATAGTCCATCGTTCGACAAATGCGGCAGCATTATAAGGGTCAAACCCAAATGTTAGCACAGACCAATCATGTGCATAAATGTAGTCTCGTACATCCTCATAGATTTCTACCCAATCAAGGATAGTTCCTTGACATACAATAAGTGAACCTTCACGGATAAGTTCATCATAACGATTCTTCGTTGCAGTTGCAACTTTATTATATTTTACTTCCGAAATATATGAACGGGTTTTAACACCAAAGCGTTCATTGCCTAAAGGGAATACCCATGTAAATGCCCAGAAGTCATCACCTTGTGAAGCATCCATACCCATAGCACATGGTAAGTGGTCGAAGTTTTGTTTCGGATGTGTAATTGTCTCTTCATAAGTAAAGAAGAATGTAAATCCTTCAACAGGAATACCGAAACGCTTCGCTAAGATATCATTACGACTGATCGTGCTAACTTCCGCACGTTTAACATCACGCATATAAGTATCGTATGATACAGTAACACCAATATTAGGGCAGGCTTTCATCCACATTTCAGGCTGTCCAACTTCTTTAATATCATCTAGCTTATAGTACCAGATTGATGTGTGTGGGTCTTCAATTTCTCCACGTAAGATTTGTAGAAGTTCCATTTTGATAGAGTCACCGACTTTATCACGGACAGTACCTTCTGAGGATACAGCAAGAATAACGTAGTCGTCAACGCCACCTTTAGCGGCTGATTGTTCAAGGGCATCAATTACGTTCTCTTTAATATCACATGACAACCATTCATCTACAGTACAGTATTTTGATCGAGCTCCTTGAATAGCATCGATAGTCATAGGACGCATTTCCAATAATGAATTGGTAAGTTTATTTTCAATACCGCGTTTAGTTGTTGTGAGTTTTTGTTGAGACTCGTATGAACGAGATTTGTTACTACCTACTGTTAGAACTTGGAATAATGGACCACGAGCACGAGCAATTGCTGTTGATAACGGTTGAAGTATTTCCATGGCTTGGCGCATCGTAGGAGCTGTGGTAATTTGTTGAGTAGTAGATGTATCATTAACTAGACCATGCATTTGAATAGTGGATTCGTATAACGATTTTGAATTACCACGAGCAATAATCAGGAACTGACGATTTCGTAATCGTTTCTTTTTACGTCTAATAACACGACGACCTGTTTTTGGGTCAATAGTTTCTTCATCTGAATAATAATACCAAGCAAATAAATCCTCAGCCCACAGCTTGAATGTTGGTAACAAAGTTAAAGGCTCGCCAGTTGTTAGAGTCAACTCATTCTCACAGAAATCAATGTATCCTTGGATAGCATCCGGATCATAGTAATAGTTTGGGTTTTCTATGTCTCTATCTATACGGTTCATTTGCATAGATATTGTTTCTGGAACTGGGATTTCGCCTTTTAACACCGCTTCTCGGAAACGTCCATATTCTTGAGGTACTGCAGTATTACTTATTCTACTCATAGTATTTACCTCTATTTATCACTTACCGTAAATACGACGACGTTGCACTCGTTCACGTTTTTCGTTTATTTTCTTTTGAGGTTCTTGCGCATTAACATACTTAATAGTAGCTTTATTCCATTCACGAACATTATCTTTGAATTGCTTGTTAGCATATTTTGTTTTAGATTGTTTCTTAAGTGCTTGACGAAGTCGGGCTTCTACAGAGTTATCGCGACGTTTACCAGCTTTAGGGTTTACCATTGTTTCAATCTTAGTATGAGGGACATTTCTAGCATTCCGCAATTCTTTTTTGTACAAAACTCGTGTACGGGCATTATTCTCAGTGATATTGTATTTAGAATCGACTAGATTGGCCATACGCTTAACGTTTTTACCAGCTTGGTTAACGTAGCGTCCAGTAGAATTATACAGATTGGTAAACATTTCAGATACACGACGACCTGCGCGACGAGCTTGACGTACACGTTCTTTAGCTTCTTCAGTCCATTTACCACCATGTAATAATACATCTTCTGTATTATCAATAGCTTGAATTAAAATATCATCTCTCATGAGTTTATTTCTCCATATTTTCTTTTTCATTTACCACCGTTCATCTGCTTATAATATTGGTTATAAGCACCAGCAACCTTACGGGCAGTCTTAACACTTTTGCGCATTGCTTGAGCTCCAAGAACCGCATTTTGAAATGCCTCGAGTTGTTCTTTGGTTGCTTTATTTTTATCAGTAAAGAATTGAGATGAGTTAGGATCTTTAATAAGTTTTTCCAACTCAACATTAGCCGCGACCCCAGCAAGAGCGGCAAGACGCTTCCTGTTTCTAGCTTTCTTAGCAGCTACTGCTTCAGCCTCAGCTCTTTCTCTGGCTCTTTGTTGTGTATAAACTATATCTCTAAAATCGTTTTCAGCTTCAATTCGCTTAATTTGTTCTCGAATAGCAGACGTAGACATCTTATCGCGATGTTTATACATATCGATAAATCTCTGTTCACGTTTACGTTCGTTAATTTCAGTTAGTTTTTTCTTACTAACTTCTTCGACTTCGTTAACAGTTTTCTTAGATCCTTTACCGATTAAAGATTTTAGCTTACTACCGATACCATTAGACTTCCTAAGCGGAGAGTTTTTAAATCGATCATCTTGGTATGGACGAGCTCCACTTCCAAGCTTATAACGCCCAGAACGACCTTTGACACCGGCTTGAAGAAGCGTCTCTTTTAATTGGTTAGACATTTCGAAATTTCTCCTTCCAACCGAGCACGATATAAGGCTTCTTCAGCTTTCGATTCGAACATTGCTTGCACCGAAGATTGTGGAGGGTCGAACTCCAATTGGGTACGAAGATATACAAACATCTTAGCTGGAGCTTTATCGCCAGTGAAGTCGCTACCAAAGAAATCGTCCCAGGTAGCATCTTCATTTTCAAACAGATCAATGGTTTTACCTACCGAGTTCTGTTTTAGAGTAGCCAAAGCGTTGTTGATAGATAGCAAGATAGATGACTTGTAAACATCATCTTCGAGAATATCTTCGGATGTGCTCGGAATAAAATTAATAGTGTCTTTTAAAATACTATTAGCCATCATAATCTCCTTTACCATAATATCGTATCTCCCGGGGTACGCTCTATAATCCCTTGAGTATTCTTTTTAGAATAGTGAATAAGGTTGTGTGTATTAACAGATACAGATATTAAATTTTCAAGGTCAAATAATTTAGGACTCCTATTAAGGATATCCTCTTCAGTAAGAGGGTTAATATGGTGAACAATAATAAGTCCTTGAATTGGTAATTGTTGAACACCTAAATCATTTCCGAAGTCTCGAACAATAACATCTCGCCGCACATCTAGCCACTCAGGAGAGTGATAAAATTCATTAGACATATATCTAGGAGAACCATATTCAAAGTCGCAAAGTTTTAAGTATTCCAGTCTATCAGCATAGCCTTTATACTTTAACATTTCGGAGTATGTTCGAGTATAGTCATTCACCATTTTCATCATGGACACCGTTACCTGTATAGCCAGCGAACATTCGCATAGCTTCTTCATATTTTTCATTACCAAGTCTTTCGGAGTTAATCGCTTCAGTTTTAGCACTAAGTAATTTATTTTGAAGCTCAAGGTTTTCCATTTCCATTTTCTCTTTAGGTGAAGAACGTTTAAGCCAGAATACAATTTCAGCAGATGAAGCGGTTCCTTCTCTAAGACGACGCTCAGATAGTTCCATTGCTAAGGCTTGCATATACTCATCCCGGGCTCGTGGATCACGAGGTTTTGGCATAGCCTCTATTAGTTCACCTTCTAACGGCTCATCTCTTTTTACTAATTCTGACATACCATCATTCATCACAGATACCTACTTACTTTTGTTTTTATCAGTTTTCGGTTGTGATTTGACTTCTTCGACGAGATAAGGTTCGTTAAGAATGTAACCCTCGACTCCATCAGGAAGAGTAACTCTAATCCAACTTAAACCTTCAGGATTAAATCCTTCGAATTCGCGGTCGAACTCATACACTTCTAGGGATGGAGCATTTAGCGTATCAGCAGAACGTACGTTAACACCACCTGAAGCAACGACACGATATTTTGTAAGATTTTTATCCATGATTTGTCTCCTTTCATTATTGTATATGTGGACTTAGATATTTTTCTAAGCCACTATTGACCATTATACAGTAAGTTTGATACCTCTTTTTTTTCACTTTTTGGAGTAAAGTATTGTTATCATTTATTATTTTTTAAAGGAAAGTATATAGAGGAGATACTAGTGGTTAGCTAAGCCACGTCGTCAATTATTACTTTGTTATTTATTTCATTAATAAGGAGGCTAACTAAAACAACGAAAGGGTTATTAGGTAGCAAACTTTGTATAATGGCCCATAGTGACCTAGAAAAAATCCAAAAACGTTTTCCAAAAATTCCCAACGGGGTTATTTTGAA
>NZ_WEZG01000031.1 GCF_009176975.1 Aureimonas psammosilenae | reverse complement strand
GCTAGTGGGTCTTATGGTTCAACGATTTCTAGTTATCGTGCTGAAATTGTTGGTAAAAACCAAAGTACAAACTCAAATAATGGTCAGCTTGGTATAATGAACTTTAACGGTACGGTGACTATTCGGGCATCCGTAACCGATAGTAGAGGGAGAACGTCAAACACAGTTGATGTTCAGGCTACTGTTATGAATTATTTCACTCCGCAGTTGTCGTTCTCTGCACAGCGTAGCGGCTCTACTAGTACGACTGTAACAGTTACAAGAAATGCTAGGATAGCCCCTTTAACAATCGGCGGAAGTCAAAAAAACAGAATGACGATATCGTTTAAGTACAAGGCGCACTCAGCTAGTAGCTACACGAATGACACAGGAAGTGCTAGTGGAACGTGGACAACAATGTCAGAGTTAGTTAATTCCTCAGCAAATCTTGGGGCGTCATTCAGTGTGTTGAAATCTTATGACTTGATTGGTGTTATCAGTGATAATTTTACATCATATGAGTATAAGGTATCTCTTGGTACAGAGAGTTACCCACTGGCTATCAGACCAGATAGAGTAGGGCTTGGTAAAACACCAGAGTTAGCAAACACTGTAGATAGTGCTTATCAGTATTATTACAATAACAAGCCTATTCAGCACCACAAGCTGACTTACAACGATGGCACGTCTATGTTGTTAACGCAAGGTACAGACTTTAATACTATCACAACTCCTGGTTTTTATCGCTGTTACAACCCAACTAATGCTCCTACAGTCGGTTCCTCAAGTGGTTGGAAGTATCTAAGAGTAACAAAACATGACGACCAGTTTTTGCTGCAAGAAGTTATCGATTATAGAGGCGGTACACCAGCTTTTAGAATTAAAGACGATAATGGTAATAAAGATTGGAAATCTTGGCAATACTACGCCATTCAAAATACAGTCGCCGAGTTTACAGCTGTTAATCAGACTAGAGTATACTCTGCTACTATCAATGGGCCATATGGTTTAAATGCCAAAGCAACTCGGTGTGGCAATATTGTTAATTTGTCGATTAATGTGGCTTATAGAAACGCCCACCAAGTAAGTGGGACAGCAGCAGAAAAGATTCCTATTGGTTGGAGACCAACAACCGCTCAGTACATCACACTCACAGGGCATGCTGGTGGAGGAACTGGTACACAAAACTGGACTGACAGCTTTATAGATTTACGTTATAATCCTGATAGTAGTATCAATTTCACGATTATAACAAAAGCTCAACCATTAGGTATGATGGGATCTATTACATGGATCACAACAGACCCATTCCCAAGTTAATGAAAGGAAAGAATTATGGATTTAAAATTTACATCAAAATTACAAGAATTCGACATAGATGGTACGGTTAAAGGCACTAGAGTAGTTTTGTCAAACGATGAAGGTGCCATCTACCCAGTTTCATTAGAACCTGACAAGATCGAACTATCTAACTCTGAACTAGAAGAATTAGCTCTTAATATTATTTATCAAAAGAATTTCCGTGATAAATATGAGAATGAGAAGTTTGAAGAATTTAATGAGAAAATCGCTAAATATGAAGAATTAATTAACACAATGAAGCAGTCTATGGCAGAATCAGACAAGATGCTCCAATTAGCAACAGCTACATTGAATGAATTAATCGGTCACATGTATCCTGATGGGGGCACTACTGACGGTGGTACTGAAGGTGCTACAGATGAAACTACTAAAGAAAATTAAAAATATTTATATAGGAGGAAAAACAATGATGATTAATTATTTTGCAATGCAAATCGAACTAGGTTGGATTACAATTGAAGCTGTACCAAAACGCTTCCGTAAACAAGTGCAAGAATTGCTTGATCTATCTCATGCTGGTTTGCAAGAAGAAGATAAGTAATTTTCTATAGTATAAAGGAGAATCAAAATGAATACAGATGTACTTATTAACTGGTTTGAATCTCGTCGTGGTAAATTAACGTACTCAATGTATGGGTCACGTAATGGTACAGATGGTACTGCTGATTGCTCTGGTTCAGTATCACAAGCGCTTAAAGAAGCAGGTGTTCCTATCAAAGGGCTACCATCAACTGTAACACTTGGTAGTCAACTTGCTCAAAATGGGTTTATCCGTGTGTCTCGTAACACTGATTGGACAGCACAACGTGGTGATATTGTAATGATGTCATGGGGTGCCGATATGTCTTCTTCAGGTGGTGCTGGTGGACACGTTGGTGTTATGGAAGATGCTAATATCTTCATCTCAGTCGACTACTGGACTGGTGGTGCTGCAGGTCAAGCTGTATCTTCTCATAATTGGAACCAATACTATGCTGCTCAAAGACCAGCGTATATTGAAGTTTGGCGCTATAATGGAACAGGCGGTAACAAACAACCGAATACAACTGTATCTCAAACTCCAACTCGCAAACCAGATTCAAAAGCATATTATCTTGCGAATGATGTTAAGTTTGTTAATAATATCTACCAAATCAAATGCGATTACCTGGCTCCAGTTGGATTCGATTGGACTGACAATGGTATCCCTGTTGGATTAGTAAACTGGGTAGATGAAAATGGTAATAACGTACGTGATGGAGCAGACAAAGACTTCAAATCAGGAATGTACTTTAGTTTCGAAATTGATGAAGCTCATATCACTGATACTGGTGAAGGTGGATATTACGGTGGTTATTACTGGCGTAAATTTGAGTTCGGTCAATTTGGTACAGTATGGTTATCATGTCGTGATAAGGATGATCTAGTTAATTACTATAAATAATTAGAAAGGGAACCAATATGCTGGAAATATTATTAACAGCTACAGTTCCTCAATCACCAGAAAAAGATCCTGATGGTATTGTGCATGTCCTATATATAATTGAACGATTCTATTCCTATTATGTAGATGATCATCTTATTATCTTGGCTCTACTATTTGTAATCGTATTTGATATTATACTTGGGACATGCAATGCGTGGGTCTATCATGAGTATAAATCTTACAAGTTTCGTGAAGGGTTGGTTAGTCATGCGGCAATGTTTTTTTTAACTGCATTAGTCTATCCTTTTATTGTGCTTGCAGGTTTAGATAAGGCTATTGATGCATTTATCCTTAGTATGATATTTGCATATTCATCTTCAATCCTAGCCAATCTAGCCAAGTTAGGTGTCAATATACCGTATATCGACCAATATGTTAGAACTCATATCGATTCACATAAGTTTGAGTTGAAAGACACAGACACGCCTGATAATATTCAACGTAAGTTAGGACAGTCTGGGAGGAAAAGAAAAAGAAAAGATGGAGACAGGAGGATGTCAAAATGAAACTTAATAACAATACATACAATTACTTAAAATGGATTGTTGTAGTATTACTTCCAGCTTTAGGTACTCTTATCGGTACAGTCGGTACAGCCTTTAACTGGGAATATACACAAATCACTTTAGTCATTGTTACCGCTGTTACAACATTTTTAGGTGCTCTTATTGGTGTATCTACAATCGGTTATAACAATGCGCAAAACATTGACACTAATTATACTAAAGAATAGAGGCTGATCAAAATGGCTACAGTTGCAGATATATTAAACTATGCAAAAGGTCTTGCAAACGCCCATACTGGTGTGGATATTGATGGCGCTTATGGTATGCAGTGTGTAGACTTACCAAACGCTATATCACAAAAGTTCTTTGGTAAAGCTTTATGGGGTAACGCTATTGACTTACTAAATTCTGCTAGAGGTGTTGGGTATACTGTATTTACTACAGGTTACCCTCGTGCAGGTGATGTATTTGTAACTAGGGAATCTAGCCATGGCTATGGACATACTGGTGTAATTATTGAGAATTATACTGGTAATGGTGTCTTAAAAACTATTGAACAAAACTATGCTGGTGTAGGAGCTGCGCAATATATTACGCGTAGCTTCCCTACCCATTATGGTGGTACAATCATTGGTTGGTTCAGATTTCCGGTAACAGGTGGATCATCAGGTGGATCTAATAGTACTCCAAGCAACCCCAATACTCAAGGTGACAATATTCCTGATATCAGTTATGGTGGTCATACATTCAAATCTTCGGATCTAAGAAAACTTATATTCCAATGTGTTCAACGTAACATTTTACCAGGTGGAGCTATTGCTCAACTATACTTAGAATCAAACTTTGGTGACTCGCATGTAGGTAGGGTCGATAACAACTGGTCTGGTATGACAGGTACAGCACAAACTCGACCTTCAGGGGTTGTAGTTACAACAGGTAGTCCTCGTCCTCCTTCTGAAGGCGGTTATTATATGCACTATGCTACTCTAGATGATTTCTTTAATGACTGGACTTATACGATATCACGATATTTATATAATGTTGCAGGCGCTAGGAATCTTGAAGATTATACAAGAGGGTTATTTAAAGTTGGTGGTGCTGTTTACGACTATGCCGCTGTAGGTTATGATGCTTATATAAAAACCATGCGGAGTGTATATAATGGTATTAATTCTCAAAATGGAGGCATCCTAGATGAGTTTAATACATTATGGTCACAGGGTAAATTACTTAAAGGTATTGGTAATGTTGAAGAAATTGTTGTTAATAATATGTCTTTCATATTCAACATTAAAGGAGACCCTAGCTGGAATGAAGGTACCATGTTCTTCTACAACGGTGCCATCAACAAGATTCAAGGTATACATAATCCAGAAGAATTAAAGTATCTTCAAATTATTTGGAAGGAATGCACAGGTCGTGATTTAAAACCCTATGGGTGGACAAACAAAGCACCGGTATACGTTCGTGTATTTGGTACTTTACAACCTGGCAACGATAAGGAAAGCCAAATTATGAAACAACTTGAACGGTTGAAGCAACAACTAGAAGACGCTTTAGAAGGAGCTGTATAGGAGGTAACTCAAAATGTCAATGTCCTTTGCTTTTAATATTAAAAACGATGAGGCCAATTGGAACCCTGGGACTATGTTCTTCTACAATGGAGATATTAATGAGATTCAAGGGATTCACAATACAGAAGAAATGAAATATATTCAATCTTGCTGGAAGGAATGTACAGGTCGTGACCTGAAAATATATGGTTGGTCAGCCCAAGCGCCTGTATATGTTCGTCTATTTGGTACTTTACAGCCTAGCTCAAAAACACAGGAAGTTCTTGACGAGATTAAGAGACTAGAAGGGTTGCTTAAGAAGTAGGTGTTTATATGACAATGGATTTCTTTTTTAATATAAAGAATGATCCCGATTGGAACCCGGGTACTATGTTCTTCTACAATGGTGCAATCAATAAAGTCCAAGGTGTTCACAACACCGAAGAATTAAAATATATGGAAATATGCTACAATGAAACACATGTACGAGCTATTCGCACATATGTATGGGATGCAAAAGTAGCGCCTGTATATATTCGCTTATTTGGAACTTTACAACCCCAATCAGAAGATCCTGAGTTAACTAAGAAGCTATTCCAATTACAGAAGCTAGCAGAGCAATATAATGCAATCTATGGTAACCCCAAACATTATAAAGCTAAAGTAGTAACAGTAGTACGAACGGAACCTAATCGAACTTCTGAAATTTTAGGTTATACCACAATCGATACAATTTATGACGTAACTGATTGCACTACTGCTTGTGACTGGGAATGGGCTAAGATTAATTTCAACGGTAAAACTGGTTGGACTGCTATGGGAGACATCTTAGGTAACCAATACGGGGAACGACTAAAATAAGAGTGGTTGTATTATACAGCCCTCTTTTTTTTTTTTCACACTTTTTACCGTCCTCTAGATGAAAGGAAGTTATATTATTATGAAAATTGAAGATTACAACTTTATTGAAAGAGTTATATTGTTGATGATTGGCCTAACACTATGGGCTATACAACATTGGTATATTTCAATAATATTTATTTTATACTATTTGTTTTTGTGTTATGGGATTGTAGGGTAATACCTTGCAACCCTCTTTTTTTTTCACACTTTTTACAGTCCTTATAATGAGAGGGAATACTCTATTATTACAATTAAAATTATAAGGAGAAACTATTATGTTAAACATTATTATTATGATTGTTGTTGGAGTTCTTTGTTTTAGAGAAGGATATAAAGCAGGTAAAAAGCGTTATATTAAGAAATTCGAAAAGATTATTAAAAAGAAACTCGAAAAAGAATATGTTATCACTAGAAGAGACTCAGAAGTCGATGGTGAAGATATTATTTACGATTTGTTTAAATAACTTTAGAAGAAGAAGGTTTTACCGCTTTCCTTCTTTTTTTTTCACACTATTTACAGCCCTCTATATGAAAGGAAGGTATATTATTATGAATAAAATTGTTAAACACTCTATTACTCAGACTAAAGACTATGCTTGCTCTAGCGATTTTGCTAAAGATATCGCTAAAAATGTAGTATGGGCTTCGGCTGGATATTTAGTTGGTGCGTTTATTAAAAATGTCGTAATGAATTACTTAGACGAAAAAGATTAAGAAGGAGGCTTACAAACCTCTTCTTTTTTTTTTTTGAAAGGAGAAGCCTATGTCACATAATATATTAGAGCTAACAACCCTATCTGACACTATTTACTCAAAAAGGATATGGATAGATCCTTCAAGATATCAGGTTGGATACGAACTTGTAACGACTGTTGAAAAGGCTAAAGAAATGGTCACAAAACCTAAAGGTAACAAAATATATATGCTAAAATATTCACACGTTGCTATAAACGGTGAAGCACATCCTTTAGAACGAATAGATGAATATAGGATTAAGCAATCCAGATGCCATACAGGAATAGTAAAACTATTATTTAAATGCGAGTATAAGGAGATAACTCATAATGATGGATTTTAACGAGCGAAAAGTTATTATTAATGATATTCTTGAAATGATATTCGAGTATGATTTATCACCAACAGATAATGATTGTAGATTATGTAAAGACATACTTGAGAATAAATATTTCGACCTAGACAACCAAGTTGAGGTTTATGACCTAAATAGTTTTGATTTCAAAGAAGTATATTATGCATGTATACGTGCCAACCACTTATTAAGATCCTCTTAATTTCACACTTTTTACAGTCCTCTATATGAAAGGAAGGTACATTATTATGTTAGCTATTTGGATTGGTATTGGATTAATTCTAATGGGAATTAACTCACTACGTGACAAGTAACAAAATTGTAATACTTTAAAGAAAGAAGGAAACTACTATGAAAAAATTTATTGCTATTTTTGTACTACTTTGCCTACCACCTGTTGGTTGGATTATTCTAGCCACAATGTATTTGGGTAAAATTGGTATATTTAACGATTAATTTTTAGAGGATTTTATATCCTCTTTCTTTTTTTTTTCACACTTTTTACAGCCCTCTATATGAAAGGAAGGTATATTATTATGAAAAACTTAAAGAAAACTGTTAAAGATGTTAAGGACAACAAGAAAGGTTTGATCCTATTTGGAGGATTATTCGTTGCTGGTGTTGTTGCATCTGCTGTTGGAATTAAAGTAGGTAATAGTATTATTAAAAAATAAAGAGGAAGCTTACAAGCTTCTTCTTTTTTTTGAAAGGAATGATTAAAATGAAAGACTTTAAACGAGAAGAATATTATGGAACTGGAAAATACCAACCTATTGATTTTTGGGAAGGATTACATATGCCTGCAAGCTTAGCAACCATGCTAAAATATTTAGTACGTGCAGGACTTAAAGATGGTGAATCAAAAGCAAAGGACTTAGCAAAAGCCAATAACTATTGGAATGTATTTTTATCTAATATCAACGATCATGTAATGTTTAGTTATTCTAATACTTATTCTAGCACACATTTCTATTCTTATAAATTACAAGCTTTTACTATTAATGAATTTATAGAATATTTAGAAGAAGACGGGTATGATGAAGATACTATTGAATGTATTCATGATGTTCTTTCCCTAGCTTTGCGCCTGGTACATGTAGGATATAATGCAAAAACTTATAAGGCATATCTCAATTATATTACATGTACATATACTACAAACATCAATACATCATTCAACAAACTATTAAAGAAAGCAGGAGTTGATTAAAAAATGGATGATAAATATAAAGAGCATTATAAAACTATGACTGATAGAAATGCATTATTTCATATGGTTATAAATCTATGTTACGATTATTCAGACGATAATGCAGGTAGTGAAATTGATAGTTTAGAGCAGCTTCTAGCTCTAACAGATTGGTCATATATTAACAAGGTATACAATAGGAATATGTATAAGCTTGTTGGAAATAACACAGACTTAGTGGAAAAATTAATAGATTGGGTGGCAAACAAGCTAATGGATGAATATAATCGAATAACTTTTGATCTATAATTTTTCACACTTTTTACAGCCCTTATAATGAGAGGGGATAACTCTCAAATAAAATATTTATATAGGAGGACATTATTATGTCAAACGAAAAAATGAACACTGTTGTTGAAGAAGAAGTTCTTGAAAATGTAGAATTTACAGAACACACAAAAAACACAGACACTGTTAATGAACCAAAAGTTGAACAAGTGAAAGAAAATAAACTAGTGCAATTTAAAAATAAAACACTAGGATTTATTGGAAAACACAAATTCGCTTTGGGTGTCATTACTGGTGTTGCTGGTGTAGTTGCTGCTGATCGTGTAATGACTATGTCTAAAGAAAGAAAACAAGTTGTTGATGCTGAATTCGTTGAAATTGATGAACCACATGTAGATGATTTTAAAGAAAATGATTATCCACAAGATGAAGACGTTACATACGTTGAAACTAATGATTCACAAGAAGAAGTTGAAGACGCTGTCGAAGAATAATATTATTGTTCGAAGAGGGTTATTCAACTCTCTTCTTTTTTTTTTTGAAAGGAATATATTATGCCTGTTCATTTTCCATTATTATTTAATAACTTAAAACCAAAACAAATGAAGTTAATAAAAGATATCGCTAATGTAGTATATCCTTACGATGACGTCTATGTACGCAACTGGGGCGATTTCTTATCTAAATTTAATTTTTTAACAGAGACATCTAACCTTTCTATTATAACAGTTGATTCTAAAGAAATAGTAACCTCATTTATAAATCTTAAACCCATATATATGGAAGTTGAATTTAAGTGTGACGATAAGATAGCTTCATATTTAAAAACCCTTATTACTAACATCAATCCTGAAGATAAATTTATAGGAGTAACACCACCTATAAGTATAGGAGCTTCTGTTAACAATTACACATCTTTCTTTATTACAGAAATTAACGTAAATTCTGTTAAATGGTTTGGTAACGATGTTCCCGTGTGTAGCACGAATAGTGTTGAGTTAAAAGGTTATACTTTTTATAAATCCAACCAAAATGAACCAATAGACTTTTACGACGAAGATTATTCTGATAAATAACTTTCACACAATAAACAGCCCTCTATATGAAAGGAAGGTATATTATTATGAAAAACCTATTTGTTAAAACTAAAAAGTGTAAAGAACGTAAAAAGATTGTCGATGCTATTAACGACAAGAAATTGCGTGAGTTGTATGAACGGCTTGCTGAAACAGAGCCAGACTCAGAAGATTACATTAGTATGTTGAAGCAAATTAGACTTATTGAAGATTCAATGGTTGTTACAAAACCTGCGAAGAAGCAATGGCTAACTGCTGAAAAAGCTACTGTATTATCTGGAGTCTTGACTGCTGGAGTAACCGTACTTACTACACTCGCTGTTCTTGGATATGAAAGCGAAGGCAATATCGTTGGCGGAACTGCACGTAAATTAGTCGACAAAGGTATTGGTGGTAAATACTAACTTGGATTGAGGATTTTATATCCTCTTTCTTTTTTTTTTGAAAGGATATAATAATATGGATGGTGTTCTTGTATTACAACTTGAAGTCCCTTTAGATTTGGTTAAAAATCAAGATGTTTATGTTATTAGTAGCTATGTAAATGTGACTGAAGATTTAAAAATAATTGGTCTTATTGTCAATATAAATACCTCAACAGAGAAGTTGCGAAATACTATAACTCGTGAATTATTAAGGAATAATGAAGTGGAATTGATTATACCTATTAGTGGTAATCCTCACTTAAGAGTTAACCATATGAATAATGTGCTAGCAAATGATAATAGACAGTTCAAAGTCTTCTATCAAGATACTAGCGACAAAGTAAAAGACTAAAGGAGATTACTTATGATTAAAAACGGAGAAAAAACGGAAGCCTACTTAATGTTATCAAAGGACGTAATTGGTGGAGATAAAATTAATATTAAAATAGAAGATGATAAAACTAAACTTGTAGCTGCCAGAGAAGATATTTCTGAAGTAATAACATTAATTAAT
>NZ_WEZG01000030.1 GCF_009176975.1 Aureimonas psammosilenae | reverse complement strand
ATCGTCCTGATCGATGAAGCGCACCGCGTGTTCCAGTTCCTTGGCGACTGGATGGCGATGCCGGCCTGGGCTTCCGTGCCCTTCGTCGGCTTGTCCGCGACCCCATGGGCGAAGGGCCTCGGCAAGCTGTTCGATGACCTGATCGTCGCGGCGACCACGGCCGAACTCATCGAGAAGGGCTTCCTCTCACCGTTCCGCGTGTTCGCCCCGGCCCATCCCGACCTGTCGAAGGTTCGAACCGCGCGCGGCGACTATCACGAGGGCGATCTGTCCGAAGTGATGTCGGAACCGGTGCTGATCGCCGATACGGTCGCGACTTGGCTGCGGCTTGGCGAGAACCGCCCGACGCTGCTCTTCGCGGTGGATCGCGCTCATGCCCGCCGGCTGGCGGCAGAGTTCGAGGCGGCGGGCGTCGCCACCGGCTACGTCGACGCCAACACGCCGCGCGACGAACGCGAGCTGGTGGGCCAGCGCCTTCGCAACGGACAGATCCGCGTCGTCTGCAACGTCGGCTGTCTGACGACCGGCGTTGATTGGGACGTGCGCGCCATCATCCTGGCGCGGCCGACCAAGAGCGAGATGCTGTTCGTTCAGATCATCGGGCGCGGCCTTCGCACGGCGGACGGCAAGGATGACTGCCTGATCCTGGACCATTCCGACACGACGCTGCGCCTCGGCTTCGTGTCCGACATCCACCACGAGACGCTGGACGGCGGCAAGCACCAAACGAACACGGCGAAGGCGCGCGAGAAGGCCGTGCCGCTGCCGAAGGAATGCCCGTCCTGCTCGTTCCTGAAGCCACCGGGCATGCGCCAGTGCTCCGCCTGCGGCTTTCTGCCGGAACGCCAGTCCGCGATCGAAGAAAAGGCCGGCAGCCTGATCCCGATCAACGGCAAGCGGAAGGGCAAGGGCGAAGCGACGGGGCACACACCGCAGGAAGTCTACTCGATGCTGATCTGGACCGTTCGCGAGAAGGGCTACAAGCCCGGCTACGCGGCGGCGAAGTTCAAGGATCGCTATGGCGTCTGGCCTCGCGGCCTGGACGAAGTGCCCCTTCCGCCGGACGCGGCCTTCCTGAACTGGATGAAGTCGCAGCAGATCGCCTGGGCTCGGTCCAAAAAGCGCCGCCAGGAGGCGAACGGCTCGGAGACGGCGAATGCTGCGTGAACCTCTCAAGGATCGCGCCCTTGGCCGCTGGAGGGGCATTTTGCCCGCAATCGGCGTCCCGGCGAAGGCGCTCTCGAACCGGCACGGACCTTGTCCGATGTGCGGCGGCAAGGATCGCTTCCGTTTTGACGACAAGGGCGGGCGCGGAACGTGGATCTGCTCGAAGTGCGGCGCGGGCGACGGCATCGAACTCGTGAAGCTTTTCCAGGGCGTCGAATTCCGCGAGGCGGCGCAACTGATCGAAGCGCAGATCGATGCCGCCCCGGTCATCGGCGCGAAAGGCCAGCAGCCGCAGACCGATGGGCAGAAGCGCGAGGAGATGCGAACGCTCTGGCAGCGGTCCAAGCCGATTACGAAGGCGGATGTTGCCGGTAAGTATCTCCATGAGCGCATCGGCCGGACGGAGTTCTCGCCCGCGCTGCGCTTTTCCCCGGACGAGCGCTATGCCGAAGCGGGGCGCAAGTCGTCCTGGCATCCGGCGATGATCGCGAAGGTGGACCCTTGCGACGCGGCGGCCAAGAACGGCGAACGAGCGGCGTTGCACCGAACCTATCTGGACGCGCTTGGCGGTAAGGCGGACGTGCCAAGTCCGCGCAAGATGATGGGCGCGATGCCGACCGGCGCCGCCGTGCGGTTGATGCCGTTCACCGACGTTCTCGGCATTGCCGAAGGCATCGAGACGGCGCTGTCGGCATCCGTCCTGTTCGACGTGCCGTGCTGGGCTGCCCTGACGGCGGGCCTCATGCAGGAATGGCAGCCGCCGGAGGGCGTCGGCACGATCATGGTGTTCGGCGACAACGACGCCAGCAACACGGGGCAAGCGGCAGCCTACCAGCTTGCCGCTCGGCTGAAGGCGAAGGGCCTCAGCGTGTTTGTCGAGATCCCACCGCGCCAGGGTGACGACTGGAACGATGTTCACCGCGCGAAACTGGAGGCAGCATGACCGTCAACAGATGGCGGAAAAGGAGACCATGTCTCTAACGAAAATAAATATCGGGCAGTAGGCAGACGCTGGCGAACGTCTGGAGACAACTGCGGACGCCTGCGATCAATGGCAGACAATATGTTACTGATTTGATTAGATATATACCGTGTAATACTATCTCCTGAACCTTCAGGAGATCGTCATGTCCGAGTATCCCGAATATCTTCAGCTTCGAGCGGCGGCGGGAACGAGCAAGTTGCTGCGCGAGACGGCAGATCGCGAAGGCAAGAAGCTGGCGCAGGTGATGCGCGAGGCTTTGGACGCCCGCCTTCGTCAGTCCGCTTCCCCCGATGAGCAGCAGGCCGCGTAATGGCCGGCCGCTTTCCTGGCCTTGCTGGTGTCGTTAGTAGCCCGACCGTCGCAACGGCAGATCGTTCACGGCTCAGTCCCGGCATGGCCGGTCTACTGAACGCCCTCGACAAGGCGGGCTACGGCGATGTGGGCTTCAATTCCGGCTATCGATCTGGCGCGACGAACGCACGGGCGCGCGGTGCGAAGAATAGCCAGCACCTGACCGGCAACGCGGGCGACTTCAACACCAAGGATCTCTCCCCGGATCGCGTGCGGGGGATGATGGAGGTTGGTGCCGCGAACAACGTCAACGGCATCGGCCTTTATTCGACAGGCAACAGTCTGCACATGGATACGCGCAACGGCCCGCGCGCCGTGTGGGGCGTGAACGGCAGCTATCATCGGTCGCCCGCCGCTGCATTCCCTTCTCAGTACCAAAGTTTCGTCAGCGACTTCTACGGCCAACCGGCCACCGCACCTGCGGTCAACGCCATCGCGCGTCAAGCGCCGGCAGCGCTGCCCCAAGCCGCCACCCGCGCCCGCTACGGCGCGTCGATGACGCCGCAGCCGGCTGGGCTCATGTCGCAGCCGTCCGACGCCAACCTCCCCGGCATTCCTGATGCGCCCCAGCAGCCCGGTCTTTTCAGCCAGGGCGGGTTCGTGGATCGCAACAAAGGTTCGCTGATCGGCGGCTTGCTGGGCACGGCGGTTGCCGGCCCCATCGGCGGTATCGTGGGCGGCCTTCTCGGCAACAAGGCTCAGAACATGAGCATGGGCACGCCGTCCGCAACGGCGCAGGCCGCACTGTCCGCTGGCTGGGATGGCGTATCGGCGCAACCAGGCCAAGCGGTCAATCAGGTGGAACGCCGGGCGGTATCCGCCGCGCCAAGCGCCGGCTTCATGTCTCCCGACGCCAGCGGGGCTTTCCCCGGCCAACCCAGCATCCCGACCCAGCCGGACCAGCCCGGCCTTCTCGGCAGCATGACGGCTCCCCGCAATCGCGGTGCTCTGGCCGGCGGCATCCTTGGAGCGGTCGCGGCTGGGCCTGTTGGCGGTGTGATCGGAGGCCTTCTCGGGCGGGCCGCGCAGAACGCCGGCAAGGGCACCGTCTCCAGCGGAGCACGCGCTGCCCTCGATGCTGGGTGGGACGGCTTCAGCAGCATGACGAGTGCGCAGAACGCGGCGGCGGCAGGTCGGGTGGCATCGACGCAGAGCCGAGGCAGCGGCGGGCGTGGAACGCCATCGGCGGCGGCTTCGGCGGCCATGGGCGCAGGCTGGGATGGCTTCTCCGGCATGTCGTCTTCGCAGGCATCGGCCGCGCGCAGTGCAGGCTCTGGCGCATCGTCCGGAGGTTCCGGCTCCTACGGCTCGTCGCCAAACCGCTCGGGCGGCAACGGCAACCTGTCCGGCGGCAAGTCCTCGTCCTCGGGCGGCAAATCCTCCAGCGGGTCCAAGTCCGGTTCGTCCGGGGGAGGGAAAAAGAAATGATCGCGAGAACCACCATCGAAAGCAGCGGGCCGAAGACGCTTACGGATAGCGAGGGGTTCTTTGGCGAAGCGCCGCCTCATGAGGACATCGAGGCGTTGGCCGAACTTCTCGTGAAAGGCAGCTACGCTCCCGACCCCATCGCCGCCTTCAGCGAATGCGTTCGCAGAGGCGAGGATCTGCAAGTTGATTGCCTCGTGGCGACGATCACGCCCTCCATCAACATCGCCAAGGATGGAGCCGATCACGACGCCATGCGCGACTACTTCCACCGCGTGTCCGACGTTGGGCAAGTGCGCATGTTGGTGCGCCTATCCCGCCTCTGCCTCGCTTCCACGGTTACAGCCTTCGAAACGGCCGGTTCGGCCTGACGCTCATACCCAGCGACACGAAAGGGGACGCAGATGGGACTTCTCGATGCACTGATGGGGAACGACACCAAGACCGTTTCGCTCTCCGGGCCGAACGGCGTTCCAATGTCCGGCGGTGCGCCGTCCTTTTCCGACAGGCTGAGCAATCCGCTGACGCAGGTGGGTTTGCAGCTTCTCGCCAACAACGGCACCCCGACCACGCAAGGCGCATTCAACGGCGTCCCTGAGGCCTTGGCGCGTGCCGCTCAGGTGCAGGAGAAGAACAAGACCAAGGAATGGTTGAAGACCAAATACCCTGACATCTACGGCCTGGTGCAGGCTGGGCTTGATCCGGGAGAAGCCTTTTCCCTGGCGATGAAGAAGGAGGCAGAAGAGCGCGAGCAGAAACGCTACGATGCAAACCGCGCCTTCGAACAGGGCAAGTTCGATTACCTGAAGACGCAGGACCAAGCCGAGCTTGGCTTGAAGCGGGATACGCTTGCCGCGACGGCCGGCAAGCGGAACATCGAGACGTTCTACGATGACCAGGGGCGCGAGACGCGGGGTTATTACGATCCCTCTACCGGCCGAATGGTGCAGATCGGCGGCTCGAAAGCACCGAGCGCCAGCAATGGCGGCATCACCATCAACCCTGACGGCACGGTGCAAATAGGCGGCAATGGCGTCAAGGTCCCGTCTAACTTCATGCCGGACCCCGACCGCCCCGGCGCGGTGAAGCCTATCCCTGGCGGTCCTGGCGAACAGCTTCCCTCGGAACTCGCGGCCCGCATCGGCATGGCGGACAACTTCCTGAAGGACGCGCCGGCCCTGAAGCAGAAGCTACAGGCCGGCGATGCCACTGGCATCATCGACCGCGCTGCGGCCGGCTTCAGTTCCGCCAGCGATCAGGCGCAACTCTACCGCCAGCTTCAAAGCGGTACGGACGCGCTGATGCGTATGTTGACCGGCGCCGGCATGAACGAGACGGAGGCCCGGAACTACGCCGACCGCTATCTCCCAGGATACGGCGACAACGCCGCGTCGGCAGCGGCGAAACTGGACCAGCTTACGAACGAACTGAGCGCCGCGCGCGAGAAGGCTTTGCAGGGTCGGGGCGGTCCCCCGGCTAGCGGGGGCAATGCGTCTGGCGGCGGTGGTGGTACGACCTCCTCCGGCATCAAATGGGGGGTGCGCTAATGCCGACGCTCGACATCCAAGGCCGTTCGGTCACGGTCGATGACAGCTTCCTTCGGCTTTCGCCGGAGGACCAGAACCGCACGGTAGACGAGATTGCTACCTCGCTCGGCATTACTGGCTCGCAAGGCGGCAGCACCGGCGCAGGACAGCCGCAGGAACCGGAGGGGAGTGGCATCGCCCTCAACGCGACGGCAGGTGCGAATTCGGCGCTCTACTCGACGCTTGGGGCTCCGGTAGACTTGGCCCGCGGGGCGCTCAATCTCGGGGTTCGGGGCTACAACGCCGCGACGGGCTCCGATGTCGGGTTGATCCCCGAGAACTCGTTCGGCGGATCGCGCTACATCGCCGAAACCTTGGGCGGCATTGATCCCGTTCTCGATCCCCGCAACACGGTCGCTGCCACGACTGGCGAGCGGATCGCGCGTGGTGCCGGCGAAGGGGCTGGATACGCTCTTGCGCCGGAAGCCGCCGTCGCCGGGCTCATCAAAACCGGCGCAGCGTCTCCGCGCATTGCCGAAACGGCGGGCCGGGTGTTCGGGCGCGGCGAAAGCGTTGGAGCGGTCGCCGGGAACGCGGCAGTCGGGGCAGCGAGCGGCGCGGGCGCGCAGGCAGCTATGGAAGCGGCTCCCGATGCCTACGACCCGCTTGCGGGCATGGCTGGCGGCTTGATCGGCGGCGGAGCGGCGACACTGGCCGGCGCGGTCCCTTCGCTTCTGCGAACGGGTGGGCGCATGGTGGGCGACTATCTGGCTCCGATGTCGGAAGCTGGCCGCGAGCGCATGGCATCCGAACGGCTTCGCAGCGGAACGAGCGACATCAACGCGGCTCGCGAAAGCCTCGACAATCCCGGCGCGGAACTCGTCCCCGGATCGCAGCCGACAACCGGGCAATTGACCGGGGACCTCGGCTTGCTCGGGATGGAGCGCGGCGCGGCGGTCAAAAGGCCAGAGCCGTTCGCGCAGCGCCGGGCGGATCAGAACGCGGCTCGTGTCGGTGCCTTGGAAGGGGTGCAGACCGGCGGCGCACCTGAGAAGGTCGCGGATGCCGTGCGGGCTCACCTGAAGCAGTTAGACGACAACGCGCAAGGCATCGTGGATCGTGCCGCCACAGAAGCCCGTGGACGCGCAAACACGCTCGGGATGGGGCAAACCCCCGAGGCGAGCGGCGCAACGCTTCGTGAGGCATTGGAAGCGGCAAGAGCGAGCGCCAGAGCCAGCGAAAGCCGGTTGTGGGATCTGGTGGACCCTGACGGAACGTTGGCACTGCCGCCCTCGAATATCCGCAAGCAGGGCGAGACGACGCGCAAGAACCTGCCTTTCTCTGCCAAGCCTCCTACTGGTGAGGAAGCTGCGATCCTCGACACCATCGGCCAATACGGCGACGTGGTGCCGTTCTCGGAAATGACGGCGTTGTCCTCGCGCCTCAAAGCCGCGATGCGGGAAGAGCGTTCGACAAATGGCGAGACCCCGGCTTATGCTCGGATGTCTCGCCTTTCCAATGCTATCGCGAAAGACCTTGAGCTCGGCGTGAAGGTCCGCGCCGGCAAGGATGCTGAAGCGGTCGCAGCCGGGCAGATGAGCCCGGAAGAGACGATACAGGCAAACCTCGCAAGGTGGGTTGAGAACTGGAGTGCAGAACGATCCCAAGAAGCGGTCGGGTTTGATGGTGGATCGGGCAATAGCATCGGTTCCCGAAGCGCAGCGCCCGGCACTGCTGGCCTATCTGGAGCAACAAGCGAAGCAGGAGGGCGACTTGGGCGCACTCCGCGCGATCCGCGACTACCGCGCGATGATCTCCAGCCCAACTTCGGACAAGCCGACCTCGACAAGCTGAACCAGGCGAAGGCCGCGACAATCCAGCGGGTGGAGACGTTCGACAACGGGACGCTCGCGCCGCTTCGTCGCCGCCCGACAAAGACCGGCCCCTACGACCTGTCCTCGTCCGAGGTTGCCGGCCGCATCTTCGCCCCCGGCGCGAAGTCCTACGAGGCCATCGGCCGCTATCGGCAGGCGGTCGGAGACGATGCCGCTTTGCCGGCCCTGCGAGACTACGCCGTAGATCGGGCTCGCAAGGCCGCGATGCGTGAAGATGGCACCTTCGACCCTGTACGGCTTGAAACGTGGCGGCGGGGCCATTCTGACGCCCTGCGGGCCATCCCCGGCCTCGACAACGCCCTGGCGGATGCCGAACGCGCTTCCGGCACTCTTGGGACCGTCATTCGCGAGCGCAACCGGGCCTTGGCGGATGCTCAGAAAGGGACGGTGGGTAGCCTCCTCAAGCTCGACAATCCCGAGGACGTAACGCGCACGGTCGGGAGCTTCTTTGGATCGCGGGACGGCATCAACCGCATGATGCAGCTTCGCCAGCGCATCGGCGGCGACAAGGAAGCGCTTCAAGGCCTCAAGCAGGCCGTAGCAGATCACATGCGCCAACGCTTCATCGGCAACACGGAAGCGGGAACCAGCGGCATCGGCACGATGAAGTCGGACGGCTTCCAAGAGTTCGTTCGCCGAAACGTCGGGGCGCTTAAGATCGCCGGCTATACCGCTGACGAGGTGACGACGCTTCAGGCTCTCGCGGACGACCTCCAGCGCTCCAATCGATCGGTCGCGGCGGTCAAGAACCCCGGCGACAGCAACACGGCTGAAAAGCTCTATGCGGCGAACCGGGAGAACGGCCCGCCATCCATCATGCAGCGGATCGTGGGCAACGTGCCGGCGGCGATGGGCGCGGCCGGGGGCTTCACAGTGGGCGGCGCGACCGGCGCGTTCCTCGGGGCAATCGGAGCGAAGACAGCGGCCGACATGCGGGCGGCTGGCATCAATACAGTGGACGACATCATAGCCGACGCCCTACTTAATCCGGCTCGGGCGAAACTCTTGCTGGCTCGTCCCTCGACGCGGCGCAACGAGGAGCAAACGCTTCAGATGCTGGGGCGGATGTATCAGCGCGCGGCAGCGACATCGGCCATTGTGAGCGTGGACGGCGGGCCGGAGCCCTACGAGGGCATCAGCGTGGATAGTCGCACTCAGCGGCAGACTGGAGCGCTACGGTGATGAGCACGGTCAAGCAACGCGTCAGCCGTCTTGAAGCGAGCATGGGTCAGCCTGTGCCCGATCATCTGCGTGTAGATCCACACCTGCATTGGGCCTGCCATGTCCGCGACGGGTACGAGAAAGAGGACTACGACGAAGCCTGCCGCCGCGCCGGCATCCGTGACCCTGGCGGGATCACACTCGTCGGCATTATTCCAAAGGGACAGGAGCCGGTCGGCTTCATGCCTTCCATAGAGCGCATTCAGATCCATGGACCTTGGAAAGGGGAAAGCCATGCTATCGCTTAGGGGTCGCCTTGCAGCCTTGGACAAGGCCCTCAAGGAGCACGACCGCTCGCGCCGCCAGATCGTCGTGCGCGTCGTCAGTGGTCGCGAATTGGAGGCGGGGGAACTTGATGTCCTCCTGGCAGCCGGCGGCTATCCGCCATCTTCGGACGAAGACATGCTCATCATTCTGCGCCGGTTCTTCAGCGCCGATGGCTCTCCCTGCGAAGACATGCAGCCGCGCCTCCTTCAGGTAAAGGATATGCCGTCCCGATGAGCCGAGGTGGAGCGCGTGAAGGGGCAGGCCGGAAGCCGGGCAGTGCAAACCGCCTGACGCAGAAGATCCGCGACGCGTTGGAGGACAAGCAGTCGCCTGCCGAATACATGCTGTCCGTGCTGCACAACGAAAACGCCTCGTCCGACGACAAGCGATGGGCCGCAGAAAAGCTGGCCCCCTACATCCATGCCAAGCCCGCCCCCGCACAGCGCACAGTGCAAATCGACCTGCCGGCGGCAGATACGGCGGAAGGGGTGAAAGCGGCATTTGCCAAGCTCATCGCCGCAACTGCCGCAGGCGAGCTTGCGCCATCGGAGGCGACGGCCCTTGCCGGGCTTATCGAGTGCCAGAGGAAGGCAATCGAGATGGCTGACGTGCTCGGACGCCTGGAGGAACTGGAAGAGGCGCAGAAGGGCGCTTCGAGGGTGGGGAGGCGAGCCTGATGCATGGAGGGTCGCGACCAGGAGCAGGCCGGCCTGCTGGATCTCAGAACAAGCGCACCATGGCAGCGCAGGAGGCCGCCGAAGCGTCCGGCCTGATGCCTCTCGATTACCTGCTTTCTGTAATGCGAGATGAGGGCAACGACACGGCTCTACGGGTGGATGCCGCGCATAAGGCCGCGCCGTTCCTGCATCCGAAGCTGTCGAGCGTGCAGCAGGCGGTGACGTTTCCGAATGGCGATCCGCTTGGGGAATTTCTTCAAGACATCGCCAGAAACGGCCGGCGCTTTGGACAGGACGACGCTTGAAAGACAATCAAGATCAATCAAGCCGCTAGGATCTTACGACCATCATCGAGGCCCAGCGGAAGCCCGTCGAGACGGTTGACGTGCTGGCGAGGATAGCAATTCTAGAGGATAAGATTGCAGCGAAGGGTCAGTGGCTCATGCTTTGTTAGAGAACGCATATGTTCATAACCTCTCAACCACGAAGCAGCGTTACCCAATTCGAGTTTATATTTTAACCGATTTTCGTGCCCCGTGTGACATGCTTCATGTTGAACAGTTACTCGGTGGCGATGTTGCGTGATATTTGGAAAGACAAAACAGCAAATTTCGCAATCGTGACCGCACTGGCCGCAGTTCCATTGGTCGGCGCAATGGGCTTGGCGGTTGATTTCGGACGAAGCGTCAATGCCAAGAGTATTGCACAGGATCGAGCTGACGAAGCGATGCTATCAGTCGCTCGACAGGGGCCGGCCGGCACCGATCGTTCATTGTTTAATTTCATACAAGCGGCCATTGCTGACGATACAGGGCTTCAGAACGTTACTGTCACCGGACGTTGGACAACAGTAAATGAGTTCACGGTCGATATTGAAGGGAAGTTGCCGTTGAGCTTGGCTCGCGTTCTTCCCGTTGGCCAATCCGATATGACTGTTAAAGTCTCATCAACCGGACGATATAAACAGGCAACCCAGAAGGCGAAAGCCCCACAGACAGCACAACTGGATCCTGAAGCGGGCGACTACAACAAGATCGATGCTTACTGTTTCAATAAAGAGAAAAGGGCATCCTCAACCGGCGGTCGTTCCCAATTTGTGTCCATCGCTGATAACGGAGGAACAACTTACACCGCCACCATGCCATCTTGCGCAGACGGGGAAACCATCAGCTTCAATCTCCACAACGTTCGAAACCAAAGAGGGGCAAAGCAGAATTGGCTGAACGCTCTCTTCGAGAATTACGACTACTACACCGACACAACGACGGATCCGAAGACTGGAGCTGAAGTCTATAATCTCGGTGG
>NZ_WEZG01000003.1 GCF_009176975.1 Aureimonas psammosilenae | reverse complement strand
TATGTGCTAACCACCAAGCCTGACGGCCCACAGCGATTACAACGCCCCCGCATGCGTGCAAGAAACCGTGCAGGGGCACGGTGAGGCAAAGCCGATAAAGACGGCGCAGGAAAACCGCAGGATAGGCAAAAACACAGCCGGAAACAGCGTTATAACAGCGATCAGCAGATCGACACGGGATGCCTCTCAGTCGGTGGGGGGGCGATCCAACGACCAACATATTCAAGATGCAGACGTTACCTCGAAGCGCCTGGGCATGCCGGCTTCTGAGTATCGCGCAGTCCTATTCTGCTAGAGATCGAGCTTCGGAAACCAGCATGATCGCTATTCCGTCCCGGACGGGGAAGGCGAGTTTGGCTGTCGAGGATACCAACTCCAACCGTACTGGATCGTAGACCAGCGATCCACGGGTAACCGGACAAACGAGGAACTCCAGAACCTTGCGCTCCGGGCGTACCGATACAGCTCTCGGATTGATGGTTGTCGCGCTATCGTCCATGGGCTCTTCGATAAGCTGCGAAGCCCGGCCGAGCAAGATACAGCGAAGGCTTCCTTAAACTCGATCGCGAAGGGCATTTCTTCTTCTGCTCGGCGCCGTTAAGCTCTGGTGACCGGGAGGGTATGATGCATCGACCATGGCTTGCGACCTATCCGCCGGGCGTTCCAGCCGATCTGCCGCCGTCGCCCTATGCCACCGTCGTTGATCTGATGAACGAGGCATTCTTTCGTTTCCAGGCGCGGGAAGCGTATCGATTTCTCGGCAGCCCACTGACATTCGGAGCCGTTGCAGGGCGGGCCGAAGCCTTTGCGGCCTATCTGCAATCGTTGGGCCTCGTGAAGGGCGATCGCATCGCCCTCATGATGCCGAACATGCCTCAATATCCGATTGCGGTCGTGGCGGCCCTCAAAGCCGGCCTCGTGGTGGTGAACGTCAACCCGCTTTACACGTCGCGGGAATTGTCCTTCCAGCTCGCCGATTGCGGGGCGAAGGCGATCGTCATCTTTGAAGCCATGGCTGCGACCTTGGCTGGTTGTTTCTCGCAAACGGGCATCCGCCATGTGGTGATCGCGAGGATCGGCGACGAACTCCCCATGTGGAAGGGAAGAGTTGCGGACTTGATGCTTCGGCACGTCAAGAAAGCAGTGCCACCCTACAAACTGCCGATGGCAGTTCCGTGGAGCCGGGCGATCTCGCACGGCAAAAACGCGACGTTCCAAACTCCGTCTCTCCAGGCCGACGATCTCGCCATCCTGCAATATACGGGGGGCACGACGGGCGTTGCGAAGGGGGCCATGCTGACCCATCGCAACATCCTCTCCAACGTCCTTCAGGCGCATTATTGGTATGCGCCAGCGCTCGATTCCGTGCCGGAGGGCGAACAGGCGACGTTCATCTGCGCGCTGCCACTCTACCACATCTTCGGCTTCACCGTGAACATGCTCCTCGCTCTGCATTCGGGCGGGCGGAACATCCTGATCGTCAACCCGCGCGACATCGGAACGCTGGTGCGGACGCTGCGACAGACGCGGTTTCATAGCCTGCCTGCGGTGAACACCCTTTTCGATGCGATCGCGCGTCACGAGAAGGCGCGGCTGGTGGATTGGTCGAGCCTTCTGCTTTCGGTCGGGGGAGGCATGGCGGTGCAGCACGCGACCGCTGAGCGCTGGCACGCGCTGACGGGGCGAACCATCTGCGAAGGCTACGGCCTTTCGGAGGCTTCACCGGTTTTGTCATGCAATCCCGTCTTGGCCGAGGAATATACCGGGTCCATCGGCCTGCCCTTGCCCTCCACCGAACTCGCCGTTCTGGACGATGCGGGCGCTCCCGTTCCGCTGGGTTCTCAAGGCGAGATCGCCGCTCGTGGACCGCAGATCATGGCAGGCTATTGGCAGCGTCCCGAGGAAACAACCGCGTCCTTCACCTCGGATGGATGGTTTCGAACCGGCGACATCGGCGTCCAGAAGCCGAACGGTTCGTTCTCCATCGTCGATCGCAAGAAGGACCTGATCATCGTGTCGGGCTTCAACGTTTATCCGAACGAGGTCGAATCCGTCCTCATGGAACTGCCGGGCGTGCTGGAAGCGGCGGCCGTGGCGGTTCGGGACGATCTCTCCGGCGAGGCCGTGAAGGCCTATGTCGTTCGAGAAAACGATTCGGTGACGGAGGACGCTCTTCGCGCCCACTGCCGACAATATCTCACCCGATACAAGCAGCCGAAGTTCGTGGAATTCCGTTCGGAACTCCCGAAAACCAGCGTCGGGAAGGTGCTGCGGAGGGCTTTGCGAGAAAGCTGATCCTTTCGAGCGCTAAATCGCCGATAGGGGCTTTTCATTCATCCGAATGTCGCATATATCGTCCTCACCGGCGGCCGAGAGGCTCCGGAAATGGCGCGGGGTGGAGCAGCCCGGTAGCTCGTCAGGCTCATAACCTGAAGGTCGCAAGTTCAAATCTTGCCCCCGCAACCATTGAAGTGCTAAGTCCTTTATGCTGGCCGTTCCGAATGGGACGGCTTTTTGCGTTTGAGGGCGACGATCGTTGGACGTCTGTCGCGGATGGTTTGCGACGGGAAGCTCGGGGTTTCGAGCGACGACGTTCGAACGTTGGTGGGGCTGCAAGACGGCTCGCAGCCTTCGCTGAGATCAACTCAGATCAGATACCTTCGGAAACCCTGACCTCGTGTGGTGACAACCGCGTTCGCGGTTGGTGAGGATCGCGTCAATTCTCGGCACGTCGCTGGATACCGCTGCTGGCGTCGGGCGCTGCCAATTCGGAATCAGGCTATCCTGGACGGCCTATACCCAAAAGGCATGGTTCCCCACGACAAAGCCCGTCCGGACGGTGCGGGACGGGCTTTGGTTTGAATGATCTTGGATATTAGGGCTTGTAGACGGTGTTGGTCTGCGCCGGCTGCAACTCGAAGCGCGAGATGCCGGCCGTGGCGTTCAAGCCGAATTGGGCCTGAAGGCCGAGCGACTGGAGGGTGAAGCCGTTGTTCGGTCCGCCCACCAGAACCTTGGCGCCACCACCGGCCGCCACGGAAGCATCGACGGAAGCGCCGAGATAGCGGCCGTCGAGGCTGACGGGCTCGCCGGCCTGGAACGAGGCGGCATAAACGGCCCAGGAAAAGTCCTGGCGCCCGGTGATGCCGAGATCTATGCCATAGGTGTCCAGGCGGCCAACATAGGGCTCGGAAGGCTGGCCACGGCTCGCGGGCGTGAAGACGCAGAGGTAGTTCTTGGTCGAGGTGACCACGAGGCCGAGGGCGCCGTCGCTCTGGCAGGTGAGAAGGCCGATCTTCTGCCCGGCCGAGGCTGCCGGGGCGAGTGAAACGACGCCGAGGGCTGCTACGGTGGCGAGAAGGACGCGCTTGTACATAGGTTTGACTCCAGTCAACAATTCTGGAGCCGAACGCCTCAGGTAGGCAGAGGGTTTCCGAAGGCGCTCTTCACGCCTTCGCAGGTGCGGAAATGTTTCGGGATCAGGCGCTGCCGCCACCGCGTGTGCGGTCCGCGCCGTCCTTGGCCGGCTTGTAGTTCGGATCGAGTTGCGCCGCACGCGCGTAGGAGCGGAAGGCGCGGGCCCGGTCGCCGCGTCGCTCGAACACAATGGCCTGGTTCGTCCAGTATTCGGCGCTCTTGTCGTTCAGCTTCAGAGCGGTGTTGAAGTCGTTGAAGGCGTTCTCGTCGTCGCCAAGCGCCAGATAGGAAACCCCGCGCCCGGAATAGGGCTCGGGCGCATCCGCTTGAAGCGAGATGGCGGTCGAGAAGTCCTCGATGGCCTGCTTGTGCTGGCCGTCCCGCTGATACAGCAGACCGCGATTGTGGTAGGCGCGCGGGTCTGTCGTGTTGAGGTCGATCGCCTTCTGGAAGTCGGCGAGAGCCTCACGGTTGCGCCCGGCCGTCCGGTAGAGATTGCCGCGTCCGATCAAGGCGCCGTCGTAGTTGGCGTTGAGGCGGATGGCTGCGTTGTAGTCGGCCAGCGCGTTCTGCTGGTCGCCCGTCTGGCGATAAACGAGGGCGCGGTTCGCATAGGCCTGGTAGAAATTTGGATCGAGCTGGATCGCGGTGGTGAAATCCTTGATCGCCTCGCGGTTCTGCCCGGCGCGCCCATAGGCCGTGCCGCGCACGTTATAGGCTTCGGGATTGCGTGGATCGGCGTTCACCGTGGCGGTGAGGGACGCGATGTTCTCCGACGAGCCCTGCGCCTTGTCGAGGCTGATGACGTTCGGCACGGAAGCGGTTTGGCACGCGGCCAGAACGGCAAGAAGCGACAGGCCGGCAAGGCCGGCGAAAACCCGCGAGCGCGCGGCGGTCGGGGCGGGGCGATCGGCGTCGGGCGTCAATCCGGTCGTTCCTTTGCTTCCCGTGGAGCCCCGGGCGAGGAGGCTGCGCGCGGGGCGCGAGACCGGCACGACCTCGGAGTGCCGGGCCATGCGCCATGTCGCGCGGGTGATCTGAAAGATGGCAAGACCTTGGCCCGCCATGCCTTTGCTGTGCCGGTCGAAATGGACCAAACGATGTCCGGCCGAGGCTTTGCCGGTCCGCTCCGCAATCCCGCAGGCCGCGCGCCATTAGCAAGGTCGCCGGCCCCTGTCGAGGGAGCGCGAATCACGGGCGTTCATTGCTTGGGCGGAGTGACGCAATCGGGTGACATGCGGGCAAGGAGCCGGGAAAGCACATCGAGGGCGAGAAGCGGGTCGTCCGTTCCTGCATGGGCATCGGCGAAACGGGGTGGGACGAGGGCGTTGGCATTTGAGCCCGCATCGGCTTCGGTGAGGAAGTGGACGCGGGTTTCGCGCGCGGCGGCGATGCGCGTGCGAAGGGAGCCGATGGATTCCGCGAGCTTCGTCTTGCGCTCGTCGTCCAGCCGGCTGCCGACGAGCGATTTGGCGAAGATGCGCGCCCAGTAGGTCAGCGCCATGAAGCCGAGGAGCGCCTGACGCACGGTTCCGGGACGTCGCACCACCTGCCAGTTGCTGCCGAGAGGCCGGGCGGCCACGGCGATATCGGCTTGGCGTCGGTCGAGATGGCGGGAAAGGACGAGGATGCGCGCGCCCGAATGATCCTGCTCGATCGCGGTGCCGGCGGCGGCGAGCAGCCGGTCGAGCGCGGACAGAAAGGCATCCGCCGCCTTGTCGGCCGCGCCCGTGGTCTTCTGAGGAAAGACGGCGAAGGAGATGAAGACGCCGGCCGCCGTTCCGATCAGCGTTTCTTCGAGGCGCAAGACGAGGAGACCCGGCGTGAACTCGCCGAGGAGCCCGTAGAGGAGCGACAGGACGATGGTCACGCAGAAGGTCATCGTGCCGTAGGAAAGCTGCAGAAAGTAGAAGCCGAAGAAGGTGAACAGGACGATCAGGATCGCCGAGGGCACGAGCGCGCCGCCGAGAAGGGTCGCAAGTCCGATGCCTATCGTGATGCCGGCAAAGGTGCCGACCGCACGGTTCACCGCCCGAAGCGCGGTGTCGCCGCGAGACTGCGTGTTCACGAAAACAAGGAACGCGGTCAGGATCGCCCAGAACCAGCGCGTCTTGGAAAGCATGAGGCCGCCCGTCATGCCGATGGCGGAGGAGAGGGTCACCTGGATCGCCACCTGAAAGGCGGGATCGCTGAAGGGCGATCTTCCGGTCGAACCGGCAGTCGAGGCAGGGCTCGGCAGGGGCTCGCGCTCGAAAACGATGGGCGGCAGGTTGTCGGCCAAGTGCTTTGTCTCGGCCGTCAAACGCGCGAGGCGGTCGAGGGCGGCGCTGAGGCGCTCGTTGGGGGCCGAGACAGGCACCTCGTCGGCAAGCGCGGCGAGCATCGCCGTTTCGCTTGCGAGTTGAAGGTCGAATAGCGCGACGGCCATGTGGCGGCCGGGCTCGCTTTCGCCGGTTTCGGCTTCGCCGATGGGTAGAAAGGCATCGGCGATCAGGATCGCCTCGCCGATGCGGTCCTGCATTCGAAAGGCATCCTGCCGTCGGTGGTCGCTCCAACCCGAGAAACGTCCAGCGGCCAGGATGCGCCGCAACTCGCCGATGCGCTCGAAGATCGCGAGCGTGGCGCGGGCGAACTCGTCGGCCGGGCGTTCGGGGAGGATGGCGATCCGGATGAGATGGGCGATGGCGCCGGAAATCAGGATCGCGATCGCCACGCCCGGCAGTTCGTCGGGCGTCGGGTGCATGTAGCTGCCGAGCGAGTAGCACATGAAGGCGAACATGCCGACCGCGTTCCAGCGCACGCCGTATTTGCGCGTGTAGACGGCGACGAAGACCAGAACCAGGAACGCCGCCTCGTTCAGGATCGGCCAGGAGAAAAGGAAAGTCGCGAGTGCGACCGACAGAAACCCCGCGACGCCGGAATAAACGCGGGTCACCACGCGCCGGCGATTGGTCACGTCTTTGATCTGAAGGGCTCCCTGCATCGCCGTGATGATGGAGATGCCGTAGGCCGCCACGGACAAGGGCAGGAACCCATGAACCAGAACGAGCACCGCGATGATGGCGATGAGCGTCAAGGTCACGCGCGCGCCCATGCGCAGACGCGAAAATGTCGGGTCCGACGCCACCATCAAAGCGCGGGCGCGGGCGAACCATGCCCTCAAGCGTCGTCTCGACGTTGTCGCGGCACGTCAAAGCATTCGTTGGCGGAAAACAGGGTTCGGAGCATTTTGGAGGGAACGCATGGCCTCATCAGGAAGGTGGCGTTCAAAAAATGCTCACTGACTTGGAACGTCTTCATCCAACGGTCTGTTTCTCGCGCGTCTGGGGAGCGGCACGAAATGTCGCGCCCTCATCACATCTAGCGACGACGTGTCAGGAGTAAACGAATGTCCGCAACGGTTCATCATGCGGCGGTTGCCGCACCCGCTGTTGTCGCGCCGCGACGCGTGTCGTGGGGTGCGATCATCGCCGGCGCGCTTCTGACGCTCGTCGTCCAGATCATGCTCGGGCTTCTCGGCATCGGTATCGGGCTCGCGACCGTCGATCCGGCCGGCAACGGTACGCCGACGGCCGCGACCCTCGGCACGAGCGCCGGGATCTGGACCGGCGCGACGGTGCTGATCGCGACCTTCGTCGGCGGTTACGTGGCGGCTCGCCTGTCCGGCAGCCTGACGAAGGGCGACGGCGCGCTGCACGGCATCGTCACCTGGGCCGCGTCGACCCTCTTGATCGTCTACCTTCTGACCAGCGGCGCCGGTTCGGTCATCAATGGAACCCTCGGCACGCTCGGCTCCTCCTTCGGCGCCATCAAGAACACGGTGCAGGCCGCGACGCCGAACTCGCTGTCGGTTCTGCCGGACGGGCTGGAGAGTGACGTTCGCCAGCTTCTGGCGCGCGGCGAGCAGCAGGCGCAGCAGGGTGCCGATCAAGTCCAGGCTCAGGGCCAGCAGGCTGCCGATCAGGCCCGCTCCGCCACTGGCGAGCAGGATCTGACGCGCGCCATCCCGGAGATCGTCCGCGGCCTCGGCCAGAACGCGACGCCCGAACAGCGTCAGGCGGCCGTCACCGTGATCTCGCAGCAGGCGGGCATCTCGCAAGGGGAAGCCGAACAGCGCCTCCAGCAGTTCCAGACCCGTTACAACCAGGCCATGGCGGAACTGCGCGAGCAGGCCGATGCCGCCGCCGCCGGCGCGTCGACCGCTGCCTTGACCGGCTTCGCCGCGCTTCTCGCCGGCCTGATCGTCGCCGGCATCGGCGGTGCCGCCGGTCGTCCGAAGCGTCTGGAGGCAGTTGCCGCCGTCTGAGTTGAAGCAACTTGCGACGCCGCGTCATCGCGGCGTCGCAAAATCAGCACGATCGTTCGATCAAACGGCTAAAGATCACCCGCGTCCGCCCGGCGCTTCTTGCTCCGGGCGGGCGCAGTTTTTGGCGGGGATGCCCGAATGCGACGTTTCTCGGCCTTCGCGGTTGCCCGCGAAGCGTTTCGCAACCATACCGGTTGGGGCGAGCAGTGGGCCTCTCCCGAACCCCGACGCAACTACGACGTCGTGATCGTCGGGGCCGGCGGCCACGGCCTCGCGACCGCCTATTATCTCGCCAAGAACCACGGCATCACCGATATCGCGGTGGTGGAAAAGGGTTGGCTCGGCGGCGGCAATACCGGCCGCAACACCACGATCATCCGCTCCAACTATCTCTATGACGAGTCGGCCGCGCTCTACGACCATGCAGTGAAGCTGTGGGAAGGGCTGTCGGAGGATCTCAATTACAACACCATGTATTCCCCTCGCGGGGTCATGATGCTGTCCCACAACGTTCATGACCGTCAGGTCTTCAAGCGCCACATCCATGCCAATCGGCTGAACGGCGTCGACAACGAATGGCTGACGGCGGAAGAGGCCAAGGCCTTTTGCCCGCCTTTGAACATCTCGCGAAACGTCCGCTACCCGGTGGAAGGCGCGGCCCTGCAGCGGCGCGGCGGCACGGCGCGGCACGACGCGGTGGCCTGGGGCTATGCGCGCGCCGCTTCCGCACGGGGCGTCCATGTCATCCAGAACTGCGCGGTGACCGGCATCCGGCGCGGCGCCGACGGGTCGGTGCAGGGTGTCGAGACAAGCCGCGGCTTCATCGGCGCCAAGAAGGTCGGCGTCGTCGCGGCCGGCTCCACTTCCGTCGTCATGGAAATGGCGGGCATGCGAATGCCGCTGGAAAGTTTCCCGCTTCAGGCGCTGGTGTCCGAGCCGGTGAAGCCGGTGTTTCCCTGCGTCGTCATGTCGAACACCGTCCACGCCTATATCTCGCAGTCCGATAAGGGCGAACTCGTGATCGGGGCGGGCACGGACCAGTATCCGAGCTACAGTCAGGCCGGCTCGCTCCACATCCTCAACCACACGCTCGACGCGATCTGCGAGATGTTCCCTATGTTCCGCCGCATGCGGATGCTGCGGTCCTGGGGCGGCATCGTGGACGTGACGCCGGACCGCTCGCCGATCCTGTCGAAGACGCCGGTGAAAGGCCTTTACGTCAATTGCGGCTGGGGCACTGGCGGCTTCAAGGCGACGCCGGGCTCGGGCCACGTCTTCGCCCATACGATCGCGGCGGACGAGCCGCATCCGATCAACGCCGCCTTCGGTCTCGACCGCTTCGTGACGGGTCGCTTCATCGACGAGGCGGCGGCCGCCGCCGTCGCGCACTGAGGGGTTTCGCCATGCTTCTGATCCATTGCCCTTATTGCGAGGAAGAGCGGCCGGAGCTCGAGTTCCGCCATGCCGGGGAAGCGCATGTGCCGCGCCCTGCGGGTGACGCCGCCCTGTCCGATGCGGACGTCGCGCAGCGCCTGTACTACCGCGAAAACGTGCGGGGCCTCGTTTTCGAGCGCTGGCGGCATTTCTCCGGCTGCGCTCGGTTCTTCAACGCCGTGCGCCATTCGGTGACCGACAAGTTCGTCACCACATACAAGATCGGCGAGCCGAGGCCGGAAATCACCGAGGATATGGCGAAGTCGGCCGGCTTCGATGCCAATGTCCGTCCCGCCGTCATGGGCGATCCCGCTCATACGCCCGTCGCGCGCACGGAGGCGCAGCAGTGACCGAACGCTTCCGCATCCCCGGCGCCGGCCATCTCGATGCCGCGCGCCGCTTTTCCTTCACCTTCGACGGCAACCGCTACGAGGGCCGCGAAGGCGACACGCTGGCCTCCGCGCTTCTGGCCAACGGCGTCCACCTGACGGGCCGCTCGTTCAAGTACCACCGGCCGCGCGGCATTCTGGGCATCGGCTCGGAGGAGCCGAACGCCCTCGTGGAAGTCCGCCGCGACCGGGCGCGGCGCCAGCCGAACGTGCGCGCCACCATGCAGGTTCTTTACCAAGGCCTTCGCGCCACGAGCCAGAACCGCTGGCCGTCGCTCGACTTCGATCTTGGCGGCGTCAACCAGTACATCTCGAAGTTCCTGGCCGCCGGCTTCTACTACAAGACCTTCATGTGGCCGCGCGGCTTCTGGCACCGGGTCTACGAGCCCGCCATCCGCGCCGCCGCAGGGCTCGGCCGCGCGCCGGTCGATCCCGACCCGGACGTCTACGCCAACCGCTTCGAGCATGTGGACGTGCTGGTGATCGGCGGCGGTCCGGCCGGACTGAACGCGGCTCTGGCGGCCGGGGAGGCGGGGGCCTCCGTTCTTCTTTGCGACGAGAACCTGGATTTCGGCGGCTGGCTGCGTACCGAACGGGGCGCGACGATCGACGGGGTGCCGGCGCACGCCTTCGTTGCCGAGGCCGTCAAGCGGCTTGAGGCCATGCCGAACGTGCGCCTTCTGCGGCGGGCGACGGCTTTTGGCTACCATCTCCAGAACATGGTGGCGATCACGGAGGAACTGACGGACCATCTCCCGTCGCCTGACCCGATGATCCCGCGCGAGCGCCTGTGGCAGGTGCGCGCGAAGAAGGTGATCCTCGCGACCGGTTCCATCGAGCGCCCGCTGGTGTTCCCGGACAACGACCGGCCGGGCGTCATGCTGGCATCGGCCGCGCGCACCTATCTCAACCATTACGGCGTGACGCCCGGCCGGCGCGTCGCCGTCTTCACCGCCCACGACGCCGCCTATGCCGCCGCCTTCGATCTGCGCCGTGCCGGCGTCGACGTGCCGGTCCTCGTCGACCTTCGCGAAGAGCCGGATGGCGATCTCGTGCGCGCGGCCCGCAACATGGGCATCGAGGTTCTGGCCGGTTATTCGGTTGCATCCCTGCGCGGCAGGAAGCGGGTGCGCGGCATCCGTGTGGAGGAAACCCGCACCGGGCACGACCGGCGCGGGTTCGATTGCGACGCGCTGCTGATCTCCGGCGGCTTCACACCTTCCGTCCACCTCTTCTCGCAATCGCGCGGCAAGCTGCGCTTCGATGAGGACCTTCAAGCCTATCTGCCGGGCGAGTATTCGCAAGGGTGCGTGTCCGTCGGCGCCTGCAACGGCGAGTTCGATCTCGGCCGCGCGCTGACGGCGGCGCGGGCGGTCGGCATGGCGGCGGCGGGCAAGCAGGGCGAGAGTTTCGCGCCCGTTCTCGTGGAAGGCGCTTCGGCCCATGGCGGCGGCACGGTCGG
Source organism: Aureimonas psammosilenae (assembly GCF_009176975.1). Taxonomy (GTDB): domain Bacteria; phylum Pseudomonadota; class Alphaproteobacteria; order Rhizobiales; family Rhizobiaceae; genus Plantimonas; species Plantimonas psammosilenae. The sequence continues at coordinate 427,780 of NZ_WEZG01000003.1, read as the reverse complement.
CGCGACGCCGACCGCCGCGCCGGGGCGTTGGCGCAAGGCTTTCGTGGACTTCCAGAACGACGTCACCGCGAACGACATTCGCCTCGCGACCCGCGAGGGCTTCCGCTCCGTGGAGCACATCAAGCGCTTCACCACCAACGGCATGGCGACCGACCAGGGCAAGACCTCGAACATCCATGGCATCGGCGTTGCGGCGCAAGCCCTGCAGGTGGCGATGCCGCAGGTCGGGCTGACGACGTTTCGCGCGCCGTTCACGCCCGTCACCTTCGGCACGATCGCCGGACTGGGGCGCGGTGATCTCTTCGACGCTGTCCGGCAAACGCCGATCCACGAAAGCGCGGTCGCCGAAGGGGCGGTGTTCGAGGATGTCGGCAACTGGAAGCGCGCCTTCTATTTCCCGCGCGGCTCTTCCATGCACGAGGCGGTGAAGCGCGAGTGCCGCGCGGTGCGCGATGCGGCCGGCATGTTCGATGCTTCCACCCTCGGCAAGATCGAAGTGGTCGGGCCCGATGCGGCAACCTTTCTCGACCTCATCTATGCAACGCCCATGGCTTCGTTGGCGATCGGGCGCTGCCGCTACGGGATCATGCTTTCGGAAGCCGGTTACGTCATGGATGACGGCATCGTCGCGCGGCTTGGGGAGAACCGCTACCATCTGACCACGACGACCGGCGGGGCCGCCCGCGTCCTCCACCACATGGAAGACTACCTCCAGACGGAGTTCCCGCATCTGAAGGTCTGGCTGACATCCATCACCGAGCAATATGCGACGATCGCGGTGCAGGGGCCGAAGGCCCGCGAGATCGTGACGCCGCATTTCGAGGGCGCCGACGTTTCGAACGCGGCCTTCCCGCATATGTCGGTCGCGGAAGGACGCTTCATGGGCGTACCTTGCCGGTTCTTCCGCGTGTCCTTCACGGGTGAAACGGGCTTCGAGATCAACGTGCCGGCACGCTACGGCCGCGCCGTTTGGGATGCGCTCCGCGAGATCGGCCGGCCGCACGGGATGGAGGTCTATGGCACGGAAACCATGCACGTCCTTCGTGCCGAGAAGGGCTATATCATCGTCGGCCAGGAAACGGACGGCACCGTGACCGGGCCGGATGCCGGGCTCGCCTGGGCCGTTTCCAAGAAGAAGACGGATTTCGTCGGCAAGAGCGGCATGCGGCGACCGGACCTTCTGTCGGCCAACCGCAAGGAGTTGGTCGGCATTCTTTCCAGAAACCCGCTGACCGTTCTGGATGAAGGCGCGCAGATCGTCGCCGATCCGAAACAGTCGGTGCCGATGACCATGCTGGGGCATGTGACGTCGAGCTACTGGTCGGAAACGCTGGGTCGATCCTTCGCGCTGGCGCTTTTGCGCAATGGCCGGGCGCGCAAGGGCGAAACCCTGTTCGTGCCGATGCTGGACGGCGATATCGAGGTGGAGGTCGTCGATCCGGTCTTCTTTGATCGCGAAGGGGAGAAGCTCAATGGTTGAAGCCTCCAGCCTCGCCGCCATTCGGGCGCTTTCGCCGCTGGACGGCCATTATCACGGTGGGCTCGGCCTTTCCCTGACGCCCGCCGCACCCCGCGCACTTGTGTCCCTTCGTGTATCGGAAGAGGCGCTCAGTCCGGTCGGCCGGGCGCTCGGCCTCGAACTGCCGATTCGCCCGAAAGCGACGAGCGAAGCGAACGGCCTCGCGGCCTTGTGGCTCGGGCCGGACGAGTTTCTCCTTCTGTCCGAGACATGGAGCGACGAGGCGGCCCGCGATCTCGTCTCGCGCATCGAGGGTTCCGGCACGAGCGAGCAGTCCGCCGTCGACGTGTCCGACCGTTTCGTCGGCATGGTCATTGATGGAGTGGCGGCGCAAGCCGTTCTATCGGCCGCCTGTCCGCGTGATCTTCGCCTTGCCGCCTTTCCGATGGGCGCGGCGAGCCGCACCGTTCTGGCGAAGGCGGACATCCTGCTTTGGCGGCGCGGCGAAACGCGGTTCGAGCTTTTCTGCGGTCGATCCTTCGCCGACTACGTCTGGGCCTATCTCGTGGAAGCCTCGCGCGCGCCGGCCGTGTGATCAGACCACCAGAAAGTCGCCGGCTCCGAGCGCCAGTCCCGCCGAGAGCTTGGCGAACAGCGTCTGGGACGCGGACCCCGAACCGTCCGCGTCATAGAACAGGGAGCCCGTCTGGTTGTCGTAGACGATGTGCTGCGAAGCGTTGGCGGCGCTTTTCCCGATGGTGAACTCGGCCGCGCTCAGCTTGCCCGGCAGGAGGGCGGAGAAGATCGCGTCGTCCAACTGGATGAAGTCCTGGCCGGCCGCGAAGTCGGTGATCGTGCCGACATTCGTCTTCGCATTCAGGTAGCGGGAGAACACGAAGGTGTCGCTGCCCGCGCCGCCCGTCAGGATGTCGTTGCCGCCGAGCCCGTCCAACACGTTGTTGTTGTCGTTGCCAATGATGACGTTGTTCATGTAATTGCCGCTGCCCGAGATCGCGTCGTGCCCGGTGAGGGTCAGGTTCTCGAGATTGGCGCCCAGCCGATAGGTGAGGGAGGTCTCGACCGTATCGATGCCCTCGTTCGCGGCTTCGATCGGCCGTTCATAGGCGTTGTCGACGACATAGATGTCGTTGCCGAGCCCGCCCGTCATCTTGTCGAAGCCGGCGCCGCCGTCGAGGCGGTCGTCGCCCTTGCCGCCGATCAGCGTGTCGTTGCCGTCCCCGCCGAAAAGAACGTTCGCGCCGTCATTGCCGGTGATGGTGTTGGCGAGGGCGTTGCCCCGCCCGTTGATGTTGCCCGACCCCGTCAGTTCGAGCTTCTCGATATTGGCGCCGAGTTCGAAGGACACCGACGAGCGCACGAGATCGGTGCCCTGGTTGGCATATTCGACAACGAGATCGCCGGCATTGTCGACCACGAAGATGTCGTCGCCGAACCCGCCATAAAGCTTGTCCGCTCCCGCGCCGCCGTCCAGGATATCGTTGCCGCCGCCGCCGGAGATCGTGTTGGCGGCCGCGTTGCCGGTCACCGTGTCGTTGCCGCTGCCGAGCACCGCGTTCTCGATGACTGTGCCGCGCGCGATGGCGAGGTTTCCGGCATGGCCGTCGATGTCCGAGAAGCTCTCCGCGCGCAGGTCGAGACGCTGGTTGGCCGAGCGCAGGCTCAGATCGATCGTATCCACGCCACCGGCGTCGAAGATCGTCTGGGCGAGGAAGGAGGGAATGTCCGTGCCGTTTCCGGTGGTGGTTCGATGATCCCCATAGGTGTCGTTGCCGGTCCGCGTGTTCGTCGGGACGCCGTAGAGGTTCTGGATCGCGACGATATCGGCCATCATCGGCGTGACGACGTGGGAATAGTCCGCGCTGGAGTAAGGGTTCTGGTCCTGATTGAAATAGGACATGATCGAATACTGCCAGCTATCCTCCTGATAGCGCGCATCCTTCCCGAAATCGGCGCCGCCATTGTAGTTGCCGGCATGGCCGAGCCCCAGAGCATGTCCGATTTCGTGGATGTAGCTTTGAAGGTAGTACCATCCGTATTGCGTCCAGTTGGACGCGACGTTCACGACGCTGCTGATGATCGTCGAGCCCTGGGTGTCGGAATTGGCCCAGGCACCGGCCTGGTTCTCGCTGAAATTGATCTGCGCCCAGCTATCGGTTTGAACGAAGTTGATGCCCGACACGGCCGTCCAGGCGGAAAGTGCGTCCACGGCGGTCTGCTTGGCGAAAGCGGCAAGTCCCGTCAGGTTGACGGACAAGGTTCCCCCGGCCTTCACGTCGAACTGGTGCCGGCCCCAGCCGGTGTCCTGCCAGAAGCCGTCCGTCAGATACTGGGCTTGCCGGTCGAGATTGAAGCTCGGCAGCGCGGCGAGGGTGGCCGTGGAAGAGGAGGCGTTGGTCGTCCCGGCGGGCGTGCCCGCTCTAGCGTTCTCGCCGAACCCCTTCAGATTTTGACACAGATAGCACATCGCGCTCACCCTCGAATTGCCGCCCCAGCATTCCACCCTCGCCTTTGCGCAACGCTTAAGGGCATTGAGAAAACTTGATCGACCGAACCAGGAATGTCGCGCGGCAGCTAGATCGCTGGGATTTTCCGATGCGACCGTGCTTTCCCGCAGTTCTGCTGAAGGAGAACGAAGAAGGTTGCTGACGAATCCTTCAGGTCTGGAACGGGCGGAAACTGGCGGAAGCGCTCGAACTGGACCCGCGGACGAACGCGTTCCTGAAGGCCGACTTCATCTAACCGATTTTATTCCCTTCGCCGCGCGCCGGATGGCTTTACCTTGCCGCAGCCTGACGCGAGAAGGGGCGGGGCCGCTGCGAGCGGTGCGGGAAAAGCGAGTGGGATGCCATGATCAGAACCGAGACCGTCCGCAACATCCTTTCCTGGTACGAGGGTGAGACACCCGGCCTGAAGAGCAACCTGTCTCGGCTCCTGATGCATGGCCGGCTCGCCGGCACGGGCCGTCTGGTGATCCTGCCGGTCGACCAGGGCTTCGAGCATGGCCCGGCCCGCTCCTTCGCGCCGAACCCGGCCGCCTACGATCCGCATTATCTCTACCAGCTCGCCATCGAGTCCGGCGTGTCCGGTTACGCCGCCCCGCTCGGCCTTCTGGAACAGGGCGCCGACACCTTCGCCGGCGAAGTGCCGCTCATCATGAAGATCAACAGCGGCAACTCGCTCGCCGCTTCCGCCAACGATCAGGCCCTCACGGGCACCGTCGACGACGCGATGCGCCTCGGCTGCGTCGGCGTCGGCTTCACGATCTATCCGGGCTCCGACATGGCCTATGACATGATCGAGGAACTGCGCGAGATCAGCCACGAGGCCAAATCCAAGGGTCTGCTCAGCGTCGTGTGGTCCTATCCGCGCGGCGGCAAGATCACCAAGGGCGTCGGCGAAACCTCGCTCGACATCATCGCCTATGCCGCGCACATCGCCGCACTCATGGGCGCCACGATCATCAAGGTGAAGCTGCCGAGCGCCGGCATCGATCTCGATGCGGCCAAGGCAACCTACGAGAAGAACGACATTCCGGATGCGACCATTCCCGATCGCGTCCGCCACGTCATGCAGGCGAGCTTCGCCGGCAAGCGTCTCGTGGTGTTTTCCGGCGGCGAAGCCAAGACGCGCGAGGACCTGCTGAACGAAGTGCGCGGCATCCGCGACGGCGGCGGCAACGGCTCGATCATCGGCCGCAACTCGTTCCAGCGGTCCAAGGAAGACTCGTTGAAGCTGCTCGGCGAGATCATGGACATCTACGCCTGATCCAATTCCCGACGGCCTGAGCCGAAGCGCGAGCCGCTTCGGCCGGGTGAAGCGGAAATGACGCCTGCATGACGCCGCCGTGATCCTTGTTTCGCAAAGAAATGGGGAACACGGCGGCGTTTCGTTTTTCATTGAGAAGAAACAATGCCTTACCGAGCGATTGTCCTCGCGGGTCGTCGGTTGGGGTCGTTGCACAAGCGCAACAGTCCTCACCGAACCGGAAGCTTCGCCGCTTGATAGCCACAAGGTCGTGGATCACTTGCCCCGACAGACGAGTTCTGGTGCCGAACGAACATTGATTCGGTGTGGCGCGCCAGACCGAACGTCAACAAGATCCGCCGAAAGGCGGTAGAACTGACTGGAGTATCAACTATGAAGCGTTTCGCGATCCTCTTGGCCGCCACGGCCCTTGCGACGCCCGCCTTCGCCGCCGACATCATCACCGAAGAGCCGCCGGCTCCGGCTCCGGTGGAAATCGCGCCGGCCTATAACTTCACGAGCCTTTACATCGGCGGTCAGGCCGGCGTCGCCTTCGGCGGTTCAAGCGGTGCCATCGGCAGCGACCTGCTCGGCATTCCCGGCGTCACCTCCTTCCAGGACAGCCCGGATGTCGGCTTCACCGGCGGCGGCCATATCGGCTATGACTACCAGTTCGCCAATGGCCTCCTGCTCGGTGGCGTGGTCGACTTCAACTATATCGACCACGACCGCAGCGTCGGCGCTACCTTCCCCGGCGGCGAGACGTCGGTCGGCGTCGACATGAACTATTTCGGCACTGCTCGCGCCAAGCTCGGCTATGCCATGGATCGCGTCGCGGTCTACGGCACGGGCGGTGTGGCCTATGGCGACTACGACCTCGAAGTCAGGAACGGCGATGTTCTTTCGGCGCTGGGCACCGGCTTCGGTTCCACGACCGACACCGACAAGGACAAGGTCGGCTACACGGTCGGCGCCGGCGTCGACTACCTCGCCACGCAGAACCTCTCGTTCGGCTTGGAATATCTCTACACCGATCTCGGCAGCGCGAAGACCACCACGACCTTCGCTTCGCCGGCCCTCGGCACCTCGTTCGATGTCGACACCAAGACCGATGTGGATTTCCACACGGTGATGGCGAAGGCGTCCTACCGCTTCAACTAAGTTCTTAAGACTTCTCACGAAGTCGCTATCTACAAAGGCCCGCCGGACTTTTCGTCCGGCGGGCTTTTTAATTCAACGTCAAGGATTTCGGCTTAGAAACAATTCACCAAGGCGGTTCGCAAGGCTGAGGCAAGGCGAACCTGCATCGGGGTGCTTCGCCTGCAGCCAAGCGACCCCGAAACAGAAAGCAACCGGCATCGACCGAAAGGCCGACGCCATTGTCTCGGCAGGGGACGTCGTCGCGCCGCAGGATGGCGGGGACGCCCCAGTCTTTCATGGAGTACCCAGGTGAAGCTCTTCGCTCTTCTTCTCGCTTCGGCCGCTTTCGCGTCGCCCGCTCTTGCCGCCGACATCACCTATGACGAGCCGCCGGCTCCGGCCCCGGTCGAACTCGCGCCCGTCGCCAACTGGACCGGCGCTTATGTCGGCGGTCAGGCCGGCGTCGCGTTCGGCGGTTCCAAGGGCGCTTCGGGCGTCGACGGTTTCGGCGGCCCGACGGCCACCAACCAGGACGGCACCGGCGCCGGCTTCACGGGCGGCGGCCATGTTGGCTACGACTACCAGATGCCGAACAACGTCATCGTCGGCGGCGTCGCGGACTTCAACTACATCGACCACGACAAGAAGACGGGCGTCGTTCTCGGCCAGAACGGCTCGGCGACCGGCCAGGAATTCGAGACCAAGACCGACATGAAGTATTTCGGCACCGTTCGCGGCAAGGTCGGCTACGGCGTGGATCGCGTCGCGGTCTACGGCACGGGCGGTCTCGCCTACGGCAAGGCCAAGGTGAACACCGACGAGTCGAACTTCAACACCTCGGCCAACGGCACGGGCACGACCTACACCGCTACCTCCGACTCCGACAAGGACAAGGTCGGCTACGCGGTCGGCGCCGGCGTCGATGTGCTGGCGACGCAGAACGTCTCCTTCGGCCTCGAATATCTCTACACCGATCTCGGCAAGGCGAAGTCGGAAACCACCTTCACGGAAGCCAACACCGTGAACCCGGACACCTTCACCACCAAGTCGAAGACCGATCTGGACTTCCACACGGTGATGGCGAAGGCTTCCTACCGCTTCAACTGATCGGCTCGGCCGAACAAAGAAAAGGCCCGCCGGGGAAACCCTCCGGCGGGCCTTTTCGCATTCGAGTGGTCAGGAGAGCGGTCAGCCGGCGAGGGGAGCGAGCCCGAGATCGGCCCGCCGCGGCAGGTCGGCCCCGCGGCGCGAGCAGGTCACGGCCGCCGCGCGTGTCGCCGCGCCGATCAGCGCCTTCAGGTCGTTCTCGTTCAAGGATTCGAGCGCGGCCCGCGAAAGGGCCCCGTCCTCGGCGAGCTTGGCGAGCATCATGGCAAAGAACGTGTCGCCCGCGCCGACGGTATCCACCACATGCACCGCAACGCCCGGCAGGGACGCGCCGATGCCGGATCTGCCAAGTGCGACCGCGCCCTTCTCGCCCCGCGTCACCACCGCAAGGCTGGCCCCGGCCTCGACCCAGTCCTGAAGCACGGCGTCGATGGAGCGGCCGGGATAAAGCTGCGACAGGTCCTCGTCGCTCGCCTTCATGAGAGCCGCCATCGGCCCGAGTTCGGCGACCTTCGCCCGCCAGATATCGAGATCGGGCACGACGGAAGCGCGGATGTTGGGATCGTAGGAGATGAAGCGCCGGTCCTTCTCTCGGGCCACGAGCTTCAGGAGGGAGCCGGCGGTCGGCTCGGAAACGGTGGTGTAGGAGCCGCCGATATGGATGCCCTTGATCTCGTCCGGAAGGCTCGTCGGCACTTCATCCGGGGAGATCGACCGGTCGGCGGTGTTCTCGGTATAAAAGGAATATTCCGGCACCCCGGCTTGCGACAGCGACACCATGGCGAGCGTCGTGTTGCGGTCGGTCGGGATCAGGAAACGCTGATCGATATTCTCGCGCCCCATGAAGGCGCGGAGGCGCCGGCCGTAGAGATCGCCCGAGATCTTGCAGAAGAAGGCCGAGCGGTGGCCGAGACGCGCGAGGCCGAGCGCCGCGTTCAACGCCGATCCGCCGATCCGCGCCGAAAGGCCGATGCGCGAAACGTCGTCGTCGAGATCGGCGAAGACGTCGAAAAGCGAGTCGCCGCAGGACAGGAACATGGAAAGCACCTCCTCCTCCCGGCGTTTGCCGCGCCGGTCCACCATGCTTCGGCTAGCAGGAAAAGCAGCGTCGGGAAACGTGTCTCAGAAGCTGAACCGCTCCGGCAGCAGCGAATAGCTGCCGAAGGCGGGAATCTTGATCCCGAGATGCCAGGGATCGATCCCCGCGACGAGGCCGAGGATGTTGAGTTCCAGTCCGGCCGTGCGCCCGACGGACAGGCCGGCATAGCCGAGAATGGAAAGGCGAAGATCGCCCCGGTCGCGGTCGATCACCGCGAAGCGCCCGTCGGATGGATAATCGCGGCCGATCGCGGCCGGCGGCAGGTTCGTGCGGAGTCCCGGCACATGGCGCAGCACATGCTCCACGAAAGTGTTGGAGTTCGGTCCGGGGAAGATGTGGTAGCTGCCAGCCGTCGAATAGGGATAGGCGCGGATCGCCTCGCGAACGCTCGGGATAAGCGCTTCGGCCGCTTCGCCATGCCGCTCCAGAACCAGTTGCGGCGGGTTGGAGTACCAGCGCGCGTCGGCGGCATAGGCGTTGCGGCGAATCGGCGAACCCCAGCCCACCTTGTCCCAACGCTCATAGGCGGGGGCACCCTTCTCCTTCACCACCACCCAGGAATGTTCCGAGATCGCGCCTTTCAGCCCGCCCGTGCGCGCCGCGAAGACGTAGACCGCCGCGTCCCGCGATTGCGCCGGGGCGGGCAGGAGCTTGGCGCTCGTCCAGTCCGCGTCGCGCCAGCTTCCCGGATGACTTCCGGCCCACCAGAACAGCACTGCGAGGGCGGTCGGCACAAGATAGATCAAGGCGAAGAGCAGGAAAACGATCTTCAATATTCGCATCGTCATGAAAGGGCAGGGCTGGCGGGACGTCTTCCATATGGTAGGCCAGCCCGAGCTTCGGTAGGGCGCGGAGAGCCGCCCGAAGCATGGCGGATGAAGAACGGAGCGCGGCGGTGGACAATCCTGTTCTGGTGGAAGTGACGCGCGGCGACCGGGTGGAGAGCCGTCATCGCGGCGCGCTCGTCGTGACCGATGCGAGCGGCGCGGCCGTTTTCTCCTCCGGCGACGTGGATGCCCCGGTCTTCCCCCGCTCGGCGGTGAAGGTGCTTCAGGCCTTGCCGCTGATCGAAAGCGGCGCTGCCGACCGTTTCGGTCTCGGCGCGCGCGAGCTGTCGCTGGTCTGCGCCTCCCATTCCGGTGAAGAAGGCCATGTGGCGCTGGCGGGCGACATCCTCGGCCGGGCAGGGCTTGGGCAAGAGGCTCTCGAATGCGGTTGCCATTGGCCCTTCTCGGCCACGATCTCCCGCCAGATCGCGCGCGAGGGACGTGAGCCGACGCAGCTTCACAACAACTGTTCGGGCAAGCATTCCGGCTTTCTCTGCACCGCCGTCCATCTCGGCGAGGAAACGGCGGGCTATGTCGGCGGCCGCCATCAGGTGCAGGAGCGGGTGCGGCGCGCCATGGAGGACATGACCGGCGCACGCCTCGACCCGGAGGAGGCCGGCATCGACGGATGCTCGATCCCGACCTATGCCGCGCCGTTGAAGGGCTTCGCCACGGCCTTCGCCCGCCTCGTGTCGGGTCAGGGCGCGGCGCCCGATCGCCTCGCTGCAGGCAAGCGGCTGATCGAGGCCTGCATGGCCGAGCCCTGGTACATGGCGGGAACCAAGCGCGCGGATGTTGCCATGATGGAAGCCGCGCCCGGCCGCGTTTTCGTGAAGACAGGCGCGGAGGGCGTTTACTGCGGCGCGGTGCCCGAACTCGGCCTCGGCTTCGCGCTGAAGATCGACGACGGCGCGACGCGTGCCTCCGAAGCGCTCGCGGCAGCGACGCTGTCGCGCATCTTCGCCGCGCATGACGGCGCACTGTCGGAGACCTATGCTGCGCAATCGCACGACACCTTGCGCAACTGGCAGACGACCCGCGTCGGGGATGTCGTGGCCGTCTTTTAAAGCCAGCGTTTGTAGCGGAAGAAGAGAAGCGGGATGATGGCGGACAGCACCATGATGCCGAGCGCCATCGGATAACCGAGCGGCCAGTTGAGTTCCGGCATGTGCTGGAAGTTCATGCCGTAGATCGAGGCGACGAGCGTCGGCGGCATGAAGCCGACGGCGGCGACCGAGAAGATCTTGATGATGGCGTTCTGCTCGATCGAGATCATGCCGACCGTCGTGTCGAGAAGGAAGGTCGTCTTGTTGGACAGAAACGAGACGAAATCGTTCAGCGAATGGACGTCGCGGTTCATCGCCTTGGTGCGCGCACGCGCTTCCTTCACTGCCTTGCGCCCATCCAGCACGAGCTGAAGGAAGGGGATCATCCGATCGAGGGTGGCGAGGCTTTCACGGGTACGCGAGGCGAGGTCCCCAGCCGCGCCGATGCGGCGCAGCAATTCCTTGAACTCGTGCGTGGCGATCGGCTTCTTTTCGTCGGAGGCGCTGAAGATGTCGTTGGCGATGCCGTCGAGATCGGCGGCGATCGCCTCCATCATGTCGGCCACCCGGTCGATCACGGTTTCCAGGAGACCGATCAGGATGGTGTCGGCGGTCGGCGGGCGAAGGCGGGCGGTGGGTGCCCTGGACATTCCGGCCTCTCCCGTTTCCGCGGAAGGCTTAGGAAGATGCGTTTCGATCGGATCGCGGCATAGCTTGGCGGAAAAGATTGCGAAGCTCTTTGGCTCGGTGTAGCGCAGCGTCACCAACCGGGGGCCGACAAGAATGAAGGTGACGGGCGCGAAGCTCGGGCGTCCGCTGTCGAGACCGTAGACCACCGAGGCGGTCATGAAGTCGCCGCCGTCCTCCGAATAAAGCCGGCTCGAAACCTCGATCTCGCGCATCTCCTCGCGCGTCGGCACTTCCAGCGCGCAAAGGCGCTCCACCGCTTCCTGCTCGGCCTTTGTCGGGTTGACGAGGTCGATCCAGATGGCGTTCTCGGGGATGTCGGTGCCCGTCAGGGTCAGTCCGCGCGCCTTCGCCCCGTCGAGATGGTAGACGTCGATCATGGGCGGACTCCGGACGCTTAAGGATACGCGCAGGCGAGGCTGGACGCCGCGTTCCTTAACCCTTTGCCTGTCATAAGCAAGCGGCCACCATGTGCTGCTTCAATGCGTGGTGACGGACTCGACCGGGCAGCGCAGCTTCCACACGACGCCGCTTCGCGCATAGTCCATGTCGACCGTGCCGCCGAGACCGCGCGAGGTCATCTTCTGGACGACGAGCGTGCCGAAGCCCGAACGCGTCGGGCGCTGGACGGGCGGGCCGTCCACTTCACGCCAGTTCAATTCGAACTCTTCGGTTTGCGACCAGACGATCCGCACATGGCCGTCCGGCACGGAAAGAGCGCCGTATTTCGCGGCATTGGTGGCAAGCTCGTGCAGGGCGAGGCCGATGGTCTGCGCGGCGGTCGGGTTCAACCGAACGTCGGGCCCCGAAATCACGAACTGGCCGGACGAGCCCGCCCCGAAAGCCTTCAACTGCCCTCGAACGAGATCGGCCAGCATCACGCTTTCCCAGCCGCGACCGGCCAGAAGGTCGGCGGAGCGGGCGAGCGAGCTGAGAGCCTCCGACAGGGTGTCGAGAAATTCCGAGGTGTTCGCGCTTTCCTTGGCCGCGCGGCGCGCGATGGCGGCGATCAGGGCATATTGGTTCTTGGCGCGATGCGTCATCTCGCGCATCAGGAAGCGGCTTTGCTCTTCCGCCTCGCGGCGCTCGCGCGAGGCCTGCGCCAGAACGCGGCTGACATCGCCGATCTCCGCGATGTCCGTGCGGACCGGCGGGGCGGGCTCGCCCTTGCCGATGGCATCGGCCTGATGGGCGAGGGCCTGGATCGGGACCACGAGCCGGCGACCGAAAAGCGCGGCCAGTGCGGCGGAGAAGGTCAGCAGGAGAAGAACCGCCCCGATCAGCAGCCACCAGGAACGGGTAATCGGCTGGCCGATCACGGAGTCGGGAACCGCGACGGCGGTGGTCCAGCCCGACAAAGCCGAGATATGCGAGGCCTTGATGAGATCGTCGTGGGTCGTCGGGTCGAAGGGGTAATCGCTCGACGGGTTGTCGAAGGCGACGTTGCCGCTCGGGCGCATCTTGCCGTCCGTGGCGAGAGCCGCGACCACGCGGTGCCGCTCGCTGTCCACCACCACCGCCGACCATGTTTCCGGCAGATTGCGATCCTCGACGAACGTGCCGAGATCGGTGGTGCTGCGAACCAGCGTCAGGACGTAGATCACCCGGTCGCCGCGTATCACCGGAACGGCCACCTGGAACACGATGTCGTCGGAGCGGGCGCTGTGGAAGACGTTCGTCACCAGGGGCCGGCGTGACTGGAACACCGACTGGACCGCTTCGGCCTCGGTGCTTCGTTGCGGTGGGCGCGCGCTTGCGGGCCGCGTGTCGGCCGCAATGCGCAGGGCCGGATCGATCAGAAGCGCATCGGTCCCCGCGACGGCGAGAGCGGTGCGAGCGCTCGCGGTGAATTGATCGAGATCGCCGTTCTCGACCACGGCCGTCGCCGCCAGCGCCTTCGCCAGCGTGATCATGGTGAGGAGTTCGCGATCGATCGAATCCGACAGGATCTCAGCCGTGTCGGAGACCTGAGCATGCGCGATTTCTGCCTGCTGCTGGGAAAAGCGCAGGATCAGGAAGGCGCTGAAAAGAAGGGCCGGCACGATGATCGCGATGGCGAAGATCGTGACATGGGCGAGAAGCGGCGGCCTGCGCCGCCAGCGCGAGAAACTGAACGGGCGCAGGTGGGAAACAACGCGCCGCGCCGTGTTCACTCCGCTTGTCATGGTCGAACCGATACTTTCAAGGCGGGCGACGGCGCCCGGCGCCCGGCCTCCTGTTCACGATGCGACACTATTGACCCGCCCGTCGCCTTTCAACACGCCCATTCGCAAAAGATCAGCCGAACTGCGCGAGGCCGGGTGTGGTCGCCATAACGCGATCCACGGTTTCGGAGCCGACATGCTGCCGGGCATAGGCCACGAGTTCGCGCGCGACGCTGGAAATGCCCCCCATGTCGAGGCCGAGCCCCATCAGCTTGGAGCCGAGCGCCATGATACCGCCGCCGCCGAACAGCCCTTCACCTTCTCCGCCGCCCTGCGTTCCCGCATGGAGGATGGCCTCGTTCGCGCCGGGCGTCTTCTCGATCATGGTCTCGATCGCGGGATCGGACCCTTCCGTCTTGATGTAGAGAAGGATTTCGCCGACCGCCAACCGGGCCTGCTCGGGCGAAAGTCCCGTTTCCGCAGCGATGCGGTTCAATAGTTCCTGCATGATCTTGAAGCCCCTCGTTCGGCCGCCATCCGAGGAGCTTTATTTATGGTCCCGACGCCGTTGGCCAAGGACATCGTCTGCGAGGGACAAGGCGGGAGAAGGGCAAAGATGGCCCGATTCGCCGAAAAACACGGCACCAAGCACGATTTTAGGCGCGCAACATTTTAAAATGGGTCTATGTTGAGCGTTCGGGCCACAGGAGAGATGCTATGGAGGACATGCATTCCATCCCCAGAGCCATCGTGGAGGCGATCGAAGCAGGTATTCCGGCGACCAAAGCTTTCCGGATCTATTCGGACAAGTCGATCCCGGAAGTCGCCGAACTGGCTCAACTGGAGCCACGGCGGCTCTGCCTCATCGAAGCGGGGTTGAGGCCCACGCGTTCGGAGGCGGTGGCGATCGGCAGAGCGCTCGATATCCCGTCGCGTCTGGTTGCGCCTGCCCTTTGAGATCTAGCGTCCGTCGTTGAGGCGCGGCGTCGTGCGATCGTCACCGAACGTCGTATGCCCCTCGGCGGGCGACTTCTCGCTGCCGAAGTCCTGACGACTGCGCTCATCGGCGACGGCCTGACGGTCTTCAACGGCCTCGTCCGTGGTCGTTTCGGGAGTGGTCTTCTCGCGGTCCATGGTTCGGCTCCTCACCAACGGTGCCGAACTGAACTTGGGACAAGCTCCGGGGTTCCCGTGTTCAAAGCAGGCCGGCGCCGATATTGATGGCGAGGGCCAGAACCGTCGTGTTGAAGAAGAAGGCGAGGATCGTCTGCACCAGAACCACCCGCCGCATGGTGCGGCTGGTGATGGCGACGTCGGAGGTTTGCGCGGCCGCGCCGATTGTCAGCGAGAAATACAGGAAGTCGGCGTAGTCCGGTTCGTCCTCGCCCGGAAACAGCAACCCGCCGGCCGGCTTCTCTCCCGTACCGTAGAAGAGGCGCGCATAATGAAGCGTGATCAGCGTGTGCATGAACAGCCACGAGGTCACGATGGTGAGGCCGGCCAGCGCCAGATGCGACGGCGGCAGCTTGCCGTCGCCTGCCGCGCCGTTGCCTTGAAGCTCCACCACGATGGCTGCAAGGCTGACGAGGGTCGCCACGATCGCGAGGGCCAGGACGATCCATTCGGCTTCGTCCTGTTCGGCCGCGCGCCGTCGCAGCGAGGTGACTTCCGCCCGGAGCATCTGAATCCAGCTTGTGACCAGATAGGTGAGGGTGAGGGTGTTCCAGCCGATCAGCACCCGCGTGCTGGGCCTCAACCCATTTGGGAGGAGCAGCCAGACGCCGACGCCAAGAAGGGCAGCGATCACGAGGCGCTTGCGGAGACGGATGCCGTGCCAAAGGCGTTTGTTGAAGGTCGCGTGCTTCATGCGGTCCCGAGATGTCTGCGAAGGCCCTGACTGGCTGCCGTCAATTTAAAGCCCGCTTGCCGCGTTCCGAAGCTTTCTTCCCCAAGCTTCAAACGGCGGGCGGCTTTTGCTATCGCCGGCCGGCAACCCAAGGAGAGAAGCTTCATGAGCATTCGTCGCATCGAGCCCGGCAAGCGCATGTCCGGCGCCGTGATCCACGGCGACACCATCTATCTGGCCGGTCAGGTCGGCGATCCGTCCGGCGATCTCAAGGCGCAGACTGAGAGCGCCCTTGCCGAGGTGGACCGCCTTCTGGCGGCTGCCGGCTCCTCCAAGTCGAAAATTCTCTCGACCCAGATCTGGCTGAAGGACATCGCCGATTTCGGGGCGATGAACGACGTCTGGGACGCCTGGATCGACCCCGAGAACCCGCCGGCCCGCGCGACCATGGGCAGGGCGGATCTGGCGACGCCCGATTATCTCGTGGAAGTCATCGTCGTCGCCGCGCTGTGATGGCCTTGAACGGTCAGACCATCAACTGACCGCCGTTCACCTCCAGAACCTGTCCGGTGACGTAGCCGGACAGGCGCGAGGAGGCGAGGAAGAGATAGGCGGGGGCGCAATCCTCCGCCGTGCCGAGCCGCTTCATCGGAATGGCCTCGGCCGTCGCGCGCAGCTTCTCCTCGGAGGAATAGCGGCGATGGAAATCCGTCATGATCGTGCCGGGGGACACGGCGTTGACGCGGATGTTGTCCGGCGCAAGCTCGCGCGCCAAAGCCCGCGTCCAGGTGGAAAGAAAGGCCTTCGCGCTCGAATAAAGCGAGGAGCCGGGACTGCCGCCGATCCGGGCCGAAATCGACGAGGTGTTGACGATGGCCGCGTCGTCGGACGCCTGCAGCGCCGGCATGAGCGCGGTGGTCAGCGCAACCACGGAGCGGATGTCGAGATCGAGGATGCGGTCGTATTCGGCATCCGTGACGGTCGCGGCGGGAATGCGCCCGCCCATGGTGCCGGCATTGTTGACGAGAACGTCCACCCTGTCGCCGCCGCGAAGGATATCCTTCGCCAGCGCCTGCCCGCTGCCGGGTGCCCCGAGATCGGCCGTCAGGATCGTCAGCCGCGCCAGCGCCTCGTCGCTGAGACCCGGCGTCAGGTCGCGCGCCACATATTCCTCGCTCCGCCCGGCATGGGCGACGACATCCGCGCCGGCGAACAGGAAGGCGCGGGCCACCGCCGCGCCGATGCCGCGCCCCGCGCCCGTCACCACGACGCGCTTGGTTGAAAACAGGCTCGTATCGAAGCCGTGGTTCATCCGTTCTCTCCCGTTCTCGCCGCCGAAAAACCGGCGACGATCGCGCCGACCGTCACGATCAGCCAACCGGCGATCATCGCCATGCCGCCGGCCGGCGCCGCTCCCTCGAACAGTCTTTCGCCGAAAAAGAAGCGTTTCGCGAGGTCTCCGGAAAAAAGAACCACGCCGACGAACAGAAACAAACCGGCAAGGGGCGCGAGGCGCAGGCGTTCCGGTCTGATGGTGGCCAAGGCGAGAAGCGCCGGCGCATGAACGAGCGCCATTCCCGCGCCCGTGGCGATCAATCGCGAATCGCCCGTGCCGTGGGCCGCGACGGCTGACATCGCGACGCCGCAGGCCCCGCAAAACCCGGCGGCGGACCCGAGGAAAACGGTGGAGTATCTCTTCATACGTCTCTCCGGAACGAACAGGCCGCTGCGGCAGGCTTGCCTCGCCCTCCGTCATCGGGTCACATCTGGCGATGACGAAGCGCCATGCCCCGATAGCCGACATTCTTCCTATCATGATCGAGATCGCGATCGAGGCTGGCGCTTTGGTGATGCGCGGCTTTCGCGGAGAGCGCGAGTTCGACGCCAAGGACGACGGCTCACCGGTGACCGAATGCGACAGGGGCGCGGAGGAACTGATCGCGGCGCGCCTCGGAGCCGCGTTCGCGGCCATTCCGGTGGTCGGAGAGGAAGCGGTTTCGGAAGGTCATTCACCCGGCGAACTCGGCCAGCGCTTCTTTCTGGTCGACCCGCTCGACGGCACACGCGAATTCGTCGCCGGCCTGCCGGACTTCACCGTCAACATCGCGCTGGTCGAGGACGGCGAGCCGGTGGCGGGCGTGGTTTTCGCGCCGGCCTATGGCGAGTTGTTCTTCGGCTCGCCCGAAGGAGCAGCCAAGGAGCGGGTGGCGAAGGACGGCGGGCGGCAGGGCGCGCATCCGATCGGTGCAAGGCTCGCGCCCGAACGGCTCATCGCGGTCGTCAGCCGCTCGCATTACGACAGCGACACGGACGGCTTCCTGGCCGGCCATGAGCTGGAAGCGACGGTGCCGGTCGGCTCTTCCTTGAAATTCTGCCGGATCGCCGAAGGCGCGGCGGATCTTTATCCCAAGCTCGGCCGCACGATGGAATGGGATACGGCGGCAGGGCAGGCGGTGCTGGAAGCGGCGGGCGGCAGCGTGCGCCAACTCGACGGTGTGCCGCTCACCTACGGGCGGCGCTTGGGGCAAGGCCGCGCCGATTTCGCCAACCCGCCCTTCGTCGCGCGCGGGCGAGACGATCCCGCTTCCTGACGGGCGGCAAACTCGACAAAACATTCCCATATGCGCCATTGCTGACCCGCCGGAGCAAAGCGTTCCGGTGCCGGCCGGCAGATTCAACGGAAGATCGAACAGCGCCTTGACGACATCCGACACGCCTTTCGCCGCATCCTCGAAACTGTCGCCGCCGCGCGCCGAGCGCCGGCCGCTGCGCCTCGAAACCCACGGCACCCCGCGCATCGACGATTATGCCTGGCTGCGGGCCGACAACTGGCAGGAGGTCTTCAAGGACGCCAGCGTGCTCGACCCGGCGATCCGCGCCCATCTCGATGCCGAGAACAACTATCAAGCGACGCTTCTGAAACCGCTCGATAAGTTGCGCGAGGCCCTGGTGGCGGAAATGCGAGGGCGCATCAAGGAGGACGATTCTTCCGTTCCCGCGCCCGACGGGCCGTTCGCCTATGGCATCGCCTACGAGCAGGGCGCGGAATATCCGCGCTTCGTCCGGCGCGCGCGAGACGGTGGCGCCGAGACCGAAACGGTGATGCTGGACGGCGAGAAGGAAGCGGAGGACAAAAGCTATTTCTCGCTCGGCGAGGTCGCCCATTCCTCCGATCACAGCCGTATCGCCTGGTCGCGCGACGACAAGGGTTCGGAATATTACGCGATTTCCGTGCGCGACCTCTCGAACGGCGAGGACGCGCCCTACCGGATCGAGGATACGAGCGGCTCGGCCGTCTGGACCGCCCGCTCGGACGGCTTCTTCTATGTGCGCCTCGACGCCAATCACCGGCCGAGCCGCGTCTTCTTCCATCGCCTCGGTGCCGATCCGTCGGAGGATCGCCTCGTCTACGAAGAAACCGATTCCGGGTTCTTCATGGGCGTCGGCTCGACGCAGTCGGAAGAGTTCGTGGTGATCCATATCCACGATCACCAGACCTCCGAAGCCTGGCTGATCCCCTCCGCCAATCCGGCCGCCGAGCCGCGTCTTCTGGCGGAGCGTGAGGAGGGCGTCGAATACGATGTCGACGAGGCGAACGGCACTCTCTTTATCCTGACCAATGCCGATGGCGCGCGCGACTTCAAGATCGCGACGGCCCCGACCTCGTCCGCCTCGCGCGCCGACTGGACGGATTACGTGCCCCATGAAGACGGGCGGCTGATCCTCGACCATCTCGTTTTGAAGCGGCATCTCATCTGGTTGGAGCGCCGGGACGGCCTGCCGCGCATCGTCGTCAAGCGTCTCGCCGATGGCGAGGAGCACGCCGTCGCCTTCGCGGAAGAGGCCTATTCGCTGGGGCTTTCGGGCACCTACGAGTTCGACACCACGACGATCCGTTTTTCCTATTCCTCGCCGACGACACCGAACCAGACCTTCGACTACGATGTCGAAACGCGCGAGCGGCGGCTTCTGAAGACGCAGGAAGTGCCCTCCGGCCACGATCCGGACGCCTACGTCACGCGCCGCATCTTCGCGCCCGCCGCCGATGGCGAGACCGTGCCGGTGACGCTGCTTTATGCCAAGGACACGCCCCTCGACGGCACGGCGCCGCTGATGCTCTACGGCTACGGCGCCTATGGCATCACCATCCCCGCATCCTTCTCCACCAACGTCCTCAGCCTCGTGGATCGCGGCTTCGTTTACGCCACAGCCCACATCCGCGGTGGCAAGGACAAGGGCTTCCGCTGGTACGAGGAAGGGCGGCGCGAGCATAAGACGAACAGCTTCACCGACTTCATTGCCGCCGCCGACCATCTCGTGGCCGAGGGCTACACCTCCTACGAGCGGATCGTGGCGCAGGGCGGTTCGGCCGGTGGCATGCTGATGGGCGCTGTGGCCAATCTCGCACCGGAGAAGTTCGGTGCGATCGTCGCGGCTGTGCCTTTCGTCGATGTCCTCAACACGATGCTGGACGACACCTTGCCGCTGACGCCGCCCGAATGGCCGGAATGGGGCAACCCGATCGCCTCGACGGAGGACTTCCACCGCATCGCCGCCTACAGCCCCTACGACAACGTCGAGGCCAAGGGCTATCCGCCGATGCTGGTTCTGGCGGGCCTGACCGATCCGCGCGTGACCTATTGGGAGCCTGCGAAATGGGTGGCGCGGCTTCGCGAAAAGAAGACCGACAACAACGCCATCCTGTTTCGCACCAACATGGATGCCGGCCATGCCGGCGCTTCCGGCCGCTTCAACCGCCTGGAAGAGATCGCGCTGATCTACGCCTTCTCGCTCCACGCGATGGGGAAGGGTTGAACTCGAACCAAACGAAAAAGCCCCGGCGACCGGCCGGGGCTTCGATAGGCAACCGAGACGGTGGGCGCGATCAGGCGCCGGTCTTCTCGTAGAGTTCGAGGACGTGGTCCCAGTTGATGAGGCTGTCCACGAAGGCTTCCAGATACTTCTGCCGGGCGTTGCGGTAGTCGATGTAGTAGGAATGCTCCCATACGTCGACGCCGAGGATCGGCGACGCGCCGTGAACCACCGGGTTCTCGCCGTTCGGCGTCTTGACGATCTGAAGCTTGCCGTCCTTCACCGCGATCCAGGCCCAGCCCGAACCGAATTGCGTCATGCCGGCCTGGATGAAATCGGCGCGGAACTTGTCGTAGCCGCCGAGATCGGAATCCACCGCCGTTTGCAGCTTGCCCGGCAGGCTCTTGCCGCCGCCATTCGGCTTCATCCACTGCCAGAAGTGGATGTGGTTGAAGTGCTGGCCGGCATTGTTAAAGAGCGGCTGGTTCTTGCCGTAGGCTTCCTTCATCACCTCCTCGACCGACTTGTCGCCAAGTCCGGCTTCGGCCGCGAGCTTGTTGCCCGTTTCGACATAGGCGTTGTGGTGCTTGTCGTGGTGGTATTCGAGGGTTTCCTTCGACATGAAAGGCTGAAGAGCCTCATAGTCGTAGGGAAGGGGGGGAAGCGTGAAAGCCATGACTTGCGTCTCCTTCGAAAAAAGGCTCGCCCAGCGGGGGCGCGGCGTGTGGCGGTTTGGCACCGTACGAAACCGCGCTCCTATCTAGAGCGCCTTGCCGATTCGGCGAAGCGTTAGGTTTCGCTGACGGCAGATCGGGCAAAGCGCGGTGCGGTCGCGATATCGTGGCGCAATGGACACGCTCGCGTCATCCCGCGCGGTTGGCAGGAACCTTCCCGAAGATGCAAGGTTGAGGCGAAAACATGCGTGGACGAACGCCGGCTAGAGCGCGGCGCCACCTCGCAGGAAAGGTTGACTGGAGATGGAAGAGTTTCACCCGCGTGAGCTTTCGCGCCGCTCGTTTCTGACGGCCTGCGGCATTGGCGTGTCGGCGCTTGCCACCGGATGCATGAGCGGCGGGCGGGCCCGCATCGCCGACTCGGCCATCGGACCGGCCTATTACTCGCCGGCCAATGGCGGTGCCGGCTATTCGGCACTGGAGCCGATGCCGGGCGCGGCCGGCGTACCGGCCGAATATGTTGCGATGTATGGGCCGATCGAGGACGAAGGCTTCCTCATCCCCGGCATCGACTTCACGCGCGTCGACCAGCGTTATCTGCGCCGCGTCGTGCCCGATCCGACGGGCGCCGCGCCCGGAACGATCACCATCGATACCGCCGGACGCTTCGCCTATCTCAGCCAGGGCGGGGGCACGGCGATGCGCTACGGTGTGGGCATCGGGCGACAGGGCTTTTCCTGGGAAGGCGACGCGGTTGTCCAGTGGAAGCGCAAATGGCCGCGCTGGACGCCGCCGACCGAGATGATCGCACGCCAGCCGGAACTCGAAGTCTATCGCGACGGCATGGAAGCGGGGTTGAAGAACCCGCTCGGCGCGCGTGCCCTGTACCTGTTCCATAACGGGCAGGACACGCTCTACCGCCTCCACGGCACGCCCGAATATTGGACCATCGGCCACGCCGTCTCGTCGGGTTGCGTCCGTTTCATGAACCACGACATCATCGACCTCTACGACCGGGTTCCGAACGCCTCGAAGGTCGTCGTGATCCAAGGCGGCGGCGTCGCCTGACGTCTTTCGACTCGCGAAGCCGCAACGAAAAAGGGAGGGCCGAAAGCCCTCCCTTTTCACATGGATCGCGGATCGTTCAGCGCGTCATGCGCGTGGCGTAGATCGCGTCGAGGCGGCGCTCGTTATTCTCGGCTCGCGTCATGGAGCGCAACAGGAACAGATCGACGAGCTGGCCGATGCCGAGAAGGCCGAAGGTCACGAGCCAAAGAAGGCCGCTCCAGAAACGGCCGAGATAGAAGCGGTGGAGACCGCAAACGCCGCCGAAGCAAAGCAGCCAAAGGACGAAGGCCGCAAGGCCGGATTTCTGGGAAGGGACGGGTGTCATGGCACTACTCATGACGCTTATATGACAGCGGAACCCGAATTTTTCGAGAGGTTCCGTTCACCTGCCTCGCTTCAAACTTCCGAGAATGCCGCGCAGCACCGCCGAGGTGATGGTGGAAGCGGCCGTCCGCCCGACCTGCTTCAAAACGGCCTCGGCCACGGTCTGCCGCTGGTATCCACCAGGCGAGCGCCGCTCGGGCGCGCGACGGGACGGACGGCGGTCCTCCGATTCGTCGGCCGTGTCGTCCCGACCGCCACCCCCGAGGCCGAAATCGGGAAGCTGGAAGCCGGTGCGGGTACGGCGAGGTTCGGGAGCGTTCTCGGCCGGCGGCTCCTCCGCGCGGGCACGCGCCCGTTCGGCCCGGCGAACGGTTTCCGAACGACGGGTCTCCGCATCCCTCGCGGCCTGCTCACGGGCGAGTTCGGCTGCCGCGCGGCCGGTCAGGATCTCGTAGGCGGATTCCGGATCGACGGCATTGTCGTAGTCGCCCGCGACGGGGCTTCCCGCGATCACGGATTCCCGTTCGGCCGGCGTGATCGCGCCGACCTGCGCCGAGGGCGGCCGGATCAGCGTGCGCTCCACCATCGACGGCACCCCGCCGGTTCCGAGCGTCGACACGAGCGCTTCGCCGACGCCGAGCGTCGTGATCGCCTCCATCGTGTCGAAAGCGGGGTTCGGCCTGAAGGTTTCGGCGGCGGTGCGAACCGCCTTCTGTTCTCGCGGCGTATAGGCCCGCAGCGCGTGCTGGAAGCGATTGCCGAGCTGCGCCAGGACGCCTTCGGGCAGGTCCAGCGGGTTCTGCGTGACGAAGTAAACGCCGACGCCCTTGGAGCGGATCAGCTTCACCACCTGTTCGACCCGGTCGGCCAGAATCTTCGGTGCGCCGTCGAACAGGAGATGCGCTTCGTCGAAAAAGAACACGAGCTTCGGCTTGTCGAGGTCGCCGACTTCGGGAAGCTCCTCGAAAAGCTCGGACAGAAGCCAAAGAAGGAAGGTGGAATAAAGCCGCGGGCTCATCATCAGCTTGTCGGCGGCCAGAACATTGACGGTCCCGCGCCCGTCGCGGTCGGTGCGCAGGAGGTCGGCGATCTTGAGGGCCGGCTCGCCGAAGAAGTTTCGCGCGCCCTGTTGTTCCAGAACCAGAAGGGCACGCTGGATCGCGCCGATCGTCTGCTTGGCGACGTTGCCATAGCTGCGCGAAATCTCGTCGGCATTCTCGCCGACATGGGTCAGCATGGCCTGGAGGTCCTTCAGGTCGAGAAGGAGAAGGCCTTCGTCGTCGGCGATCTTGAAGGCGATGTTGAGAACGCCCTCCTGCGCTTCCGTCAGGTTCATGAGGCGCGACAGGAGGAGGGGGCCCATCTCCGCGACGGTGGCGCGCACCGGATGGCCCTTCTCGCCGAAGATATCCCAGAAGATCACCGGATAGCTGTCGTTGTAGTAGGGCTCCAAGCCGACATCGGTCGCGCGCTTCACCAGCGCGTCCTTCGCTTCGCCGCGCTTGGAGATGCCGGAGAGGTCGCCCTTGATGTCGGCGCAGAACACAGGAACGCCGGCCTCCGAGAAGCCTTCCGCGAGCACCTGGAGCGTCACCGTCTTGCCCGTGCCGGTCGCCCCGGTGACGAGGCCGTGGCGGTTGGCGAAGCGAAGATCGAGATACTCGGCCTTCGTCGGCTTGCCCGATCCGTCATGGCCGAGCCCGACGAACACCTTGCCTTCTTCCAGCATGACGACAGGTCTCCCGATATCTCCCTTCGTTTATAAGGACCGCCTCACCGTTTCAAAGGTGCCCGGCGGATAGAGACCCATCACGATGACCGATACCGAACTGATTCCACGAACCGTTATCAAGCCGAAGGTCGAGCGGCCGAAGCTGCACAAGGTGATCCTCGTCAACGACGACTACACGCCGCGCGAATTCGTGGTGAGTGTGTTGAAGGCGGAGTTCAGGATGGGGCCTGACGAGGCGCATCGCGTGATGGTGACGGCCCATCGCAAGGGAAGCTGCGTGGTGGCCGTGTTCACCAAGGACATCGCCGAAACAAAGGCGACGCGGGCGACGGATGCCGGTCGGCGCTTGGGCTTTCCGCTGTTGTTCACCACGGAGCCCGAGGAATAGGACGGCGCTGAGGAAACGCGCCGTCCGTGTTGATTCAGCAGGTGCCGTTGCCGGTCGAGCCGGCGGGGCAGTTCGGATTGGTGTTTCCCGAACGGGTGTTGCCGCCGGTCATGCCCGTCCCGCCATTGATCGGGTTGGAGGTCGGGTCGGACGCATTGCCGGTATTGCTGCCGTCCACCGTGCCGCCGTTGACGGTCGCGCCGCCCGTGCCGCCGAGCGCACCGTTCGTGGTGCCCGTGGCCGCGCCGCCCGTATCCGTGCCGGCCGAGGAGCCCGTATTGCCGCCGCCGGCCGTGCCTGCCGTTCCGGTTCCGGTGGTCGCGCTGCCCGTGCCGGTTGTGGAGCCGGCGCCGCCGGAACCTGCACCCGCGCCGCCCGTGCCCGAGCTTGCACCACCCGAGCCGCCACCCGCACCGCCGCCGCCTGCACCACCGCCCGCACCGCCACCGGCCTGCGCATAAGCGCCGGACGCCGCGCCGAGTCCGATCACGAGAGCGAGCGCCATCGAGCCGATCTTGTTCATCATGCCTGTCCCTGTCTCTGCGGCCTCGATGCGAAGCCTTCCAGGGATAGACGCCCCATGCAGTCGCCTCGTTCCGAAACGTGGGGATCATTTCCTCGCCCACCGCACGAAAAATCGCGCAGTTCGCCGGCGCATGGGGCGGCCCGCTTATCCTTGCGCGGAGGCGATGCCCTGTTTCAACAGCCGCGACAGTTCGTCGAAGGCCTTGCCGCTGAAATTGTCGGCCGGCTTCTGCGTGATGGCGCTGTAGATGATGGGCACGAGGTCCACGGCCTGGTCGAGCGCGGCGTCGCCGCCTCGCGCATAGCCGCCGAGAAGGCGCAGGTCCCGCGTGTCCTCGTAGCGCGAGATCATCGAGCGCAGCCGCATCACGAGTTCGCGTTCCTGCGCGTCCCAGCAAAGGTCGGAAAGGCGCGAGATGGATTTCAGGACGTCCACGGCCGGGAAGCGGCCTTCCTCGGCGATGGAACGCGACAGGACGATGTGGCCGTCCAGCGTGCCGCGAATTGCGTCGGCGATCGGCTCGTTGTGGTCGTCGCCGTCTACCAGAACGGCGAACAGGCCGGTGATCGTGCCCTTGCCGATTGGGCCGGGGCCTGCGCGCTCCAGAAGGCGCGGAAGCTCGGAAAAGACGCTCGGCGGATAACCGCGCGCCACCGGCGGCTCCCCGGCCGCCAGCGCCACGTCGCGAGCGGCATGGGCAAGGCGTGTCACCGAATCCACGATCAGGAGAACGTCGTCGCCCTCGTCGCGAAAGAACTCGGCGACCGACATCGCGGTCTTCGGCGCCAGCCGGCGCATCATCGGGCTTTCGTCGCCGGTCGCGACCACGGTGACGAGGCGCGAGAGGTCGCCCGCCATGGTGACTTCCAGAAATTCACGCACCTCGCGGCCGCGCTCGCCGACAAGCGCCACGACGATGGTGTCGAAGCCCTTGGCGCGCGCCAGCATGCCCATCAGCGTCGACTTGCCGACGCCGGAGCCCGCGAAGACTCCCATGCGCTGGCCCTTCACCAGCGGCGTGAAGATGTCGATCGCCTTCACGTCGGTCCGCGCCGGCTTCTCGACGCGCCCGCGCCCCATGGCGGTGTCGGGCATCGTGTCGGCGGCGCATTCGCGCGGGCCTCGTTTCAGGGGGCCGAGATTGTCGCAAGGGCGACCGAAGGCGTCGACAGTGCGGCCTTTCCAGCTCTTGGCGGGGGCGATGGTGACGGGGCCGGTGCGCCAGGCGGGGCTGCGCACGCCGGAGCGGAAATTGGCGCTGAACGGCTTCACGGTCGCCGTTCTTTCTTCGACGCGCACGACCTCGCCGAGTTCGTCGCCGTCCGGTCCGGCCGTCGCGACGCAATCGCCAAGCCGCACGAAGGGCGACAGGCCGGCGACGCGGAACGCCTGCGCGGAAACGTCGACGATATGACCCGAAACGCGGATCAGGGGGTCGTTGAGCGAGCCCCGTTCGGGGCGCTGATGGCGTTGCACCGGATCAGGCCTTCGACCCGAGCGAAGACACCGCGTCGTCCAGCGACTTCTCGGAGGTCTGAATCAGGTTGGAAGCGCTCTCGAAGGCGCGCTGGACGTCGATGAGGCGGGTCATTTCCAGAACCGGGTTGACGTTGGCGCCTTCCACGAAACCCTGCATGACGCTGGTGCCGGCGAAGTCCACCACCGGCTGCGCCGCCACGTCCGGCCGGACGCCCGAAGTGCCGACGCGCGTCAGCTTGGCGTTGGCGGGCATCTCGAACAGGCCGACCGCGCCGATCTGCACGCCGTTCTGGGACATCATGCCGTCGCGGGCGATGGTCACCGCGCCGCCGTTCGGGTTGACCTGAAGGGGCGCGCCGCCGACGTCGAGGACGGGCTCGCCGTTCATCGAAACGAGGTCGCCGGCTTCCGTCATCGTCATGCGGCCGTCGCGGGTATAGATCGGCCCGTTGGCGCCCTGGAGGGCGAACCACGCCTTGCCGTTGACGGCCATGTCGAGCGTGTTGCCGGTCTGCGTCATCTCACCGGTGCGGGTGGAGATGTAGTGCTCGCCCGTGGAGGCGAAGGCGACCGGCTCCTTGGCCGCCTGCGACATGAAGGTCTCGAACTTCACCTCTTCGGCGCGAAAGCCGACGGTCCTGACATTGGCGATGTTGTCGGCGATGGTGTTCAGCCGCTTTTCCATGGCGAGCTGCGCCGAAAGGGCCACCGGGAGCGAGGTCTGCATCGATGATCCAGTTCCTTGGGAATGTCGTGAAGCGGAAGGTTCGGCGAAGCGGCGAGCGCCGGACATGGCGTTTCGACCTGAGCCTCCCGCGACCATCGTAACCCACGCTTGCGCCAGCCTTTCCCGGCTTCCGTCAGGCTCGCACAAGTCCTTGTTCGTACCCCGGAAGGATAAGAAATAAGGGAACACCGTCATGGGCGTTTTGCTCGGACTTGTCGTTACGATCGCCTGCGTCCTCGGCGGCTATGTCGCCGCCGGCGGCCACCTCGACGTGCTCTGGCAGCCCTATGAACTCGTGATCATCCTGGGCGCGGCGCTCGGCACCTTCCTGATCGGCAATTCGATGAAGGTCGTGAAGGATACCGGCAAGGGCGTGATGGAGGCCTTGAAGAACTCCGTGCCCAAGCAGGCCGAGTATCTGGCGCTCTTGAGCCTTCTGCATTCCCTGATGCGCGAGATGCGCTCCAAGCCCCGTTCCGAGGTCGAGGAGCATGTCGACAATCCGGAAGCCTCCGCGATCTTCTCGGCCTATCCGACGATCCTGAAGGACAAGCCGATCCTCAACTTCATCTGCGACTATTGCCGCCTCATCATCATCGGCAACGTCAAGGGCCACGAAGTCGAGTCGCTGATGGACGAGGAAATCCAGACCGTGTCGCGCGACACGCTGAAGCCGGCGAAAGCGCTTCAGGACATCGCCGACGGCCTGCCCGCGCTCGGCATCGTCGCCGCCGTTCTCGGCATCGTCCACGCCATGGGCGCGCTGGACCAGTCGCCGGAAGTTCTCGGCCACCTCATCGGCGCCGCACTTGTCGGCACCTTCGCCGGTATTTTCTTCTCCTACGGCGTGTTCGGCCCGATCGCCCACAAGGTGAAGGTGGTGCGCGAGAAGAAGCTGCGCCGCTACGTGATCGTGAAGCAGACGCTGATCGCCTACATCAACGGCGCCATGCCGCAGGTCGCGCTCGAATACGGCCGCAAGACGATCTCGGCCTATGAGCGCCCGACGATCGACCAGGTCGAGTCCGAGACCATCGGCGGCGGTTCTTCCGCCCAGGCCGCCTGATCTGGGAAGGATTGAGGTCCAACAATGTCGATGACAGCCGAACGCACCATCGAAGCGCAGATCCGGTCCGCTTCGCGGATCGAGCCGGACAAGCTGCCGCGCTTGAAGCTTCTCGGCGACGCATGGGCCGATGCCGCGGCTGAGGCCTTCGGCGAGTTCTGCACCAGCCCGGTCGAGATCGAATGCCTCGGCGTGTCCAGCCTCGTTCTTTCCAAGGGCGCGCCGGAGATCGGTGAGGTCGCCTTCGCCACGGTGCTGCGTTCGCCCAAATGGACCGAGATCGGCGCTCTTCTCGCCGATCCGGCCGCCTCCGACATCTTCGCCGAAGCCATCTTCGGCGGCGTCGGCAAAGGATGGCGGGGTCCGCGTCCGGCAACGGCGCTCGACCGGCGCTTGACCGAAAAGGGCTTGTCGAGCTTCGCGGAAACGGCCAATGCCGTGTTCGCCGAGATCGCGCCGCTCGATATCCGCCCGGATGTCTTCCTGTCCTCCACCATCGCGGAGGAACTGGACGACCTTCTGGCGAAGGACGCGCGGGGCTTCGTGGTCATGACCTTCGGGCTGAAGCTCGGCGACATGGCCTCGACGTTGCGCGCGGCGATCCCCGAAAAGGCTTTCGCCATGCATCGGCGCAAGCTCGCCGTGGTCCCGGAACGCGCGGCCCCGGCCGTGGACGAGACCTGGGCCAAGAACATCCAGGAAGGGCTGCAACTCGCCGATCTTCAGGTGAGGGCGCTTCTCGACGAGCGTCAGATCACGCTCGGCGAGGTGGCGAGCTTCGCCGTCGGCCAGACGATCGTTCTCGATGCGACGATGGAAAGCCTCATCGTCGTGGAGTGCGAGGAGCAGCGGCTCTTCCGCGGACGCATAGGAATGACACGCGACGCCTACATGGTCCGGATCGAGGAAAAGATCGATCCCACGGAGGAATTTATCGATGATATCCTCGCCGATTGATCTGGCTCTTCTGGGTGCGCTGGCCTTCACGGGCTGGCGCACCGTCGTTATGGCGCGCGAGCTACGCGCCCTTCGTCGCGGCGAAACGGAAATGTCCAAGGCGCTGCGCGACGCCGATGCCGCCATCAACCGCGCGGCCCATGCCGTGGTGATGCTGCGCTCGGAAGGCGTCGAGATCGTCGCCGCGCTGGACGAGCGCATTTCCGCCGCCCGCGACGTGGCGGTGGAACTGGAAGACACGATCCGCGTCGCCGACCGCCGGCTGGCCGTGGCCAACGATGCCGCCGCGCGCCCGCAGCCGGCCGGCGGCCCGCAGGACACATGGCTCGGAATGATCGAGTCCCGCCTCGCGTCAGGTTCCGCCGCTAATCGTTAACGACGGGTTTCGCCGACAGGGAACCCGCCCGAGCGGGCGGGCCTCCAAGGCGGAACGAAAAGACGATGCCGACCTCACAAGGAGACACGAGGATGATGGACGACGAGATGGACGGCAAGGACGAACTGGATACGTCCGCCTTCGATTTTTCGGACGCCGACACCTTCGCGATGCCGGCGGTCGAGGACGACGAGCCGTCGCAGGCGCACGTCGAATCCAAGCCCGACCTCAACATCATCATGGACATTCCCGTGACGATGCAGGTGGTTCTCGGATCGGCGGTGATGCCGGTGGCCAATCTCGTGAAGCTCGGCCGCGGCGCGGTGGTGAAGCTCGACACCTCGATCGGCGACCCCGTGGATCTGATCGTCAACGGCCGCATCGTGGCGCGGGGCGAGGTGGTGGTTCTGGAGAACGAGGAATCGCGCTTCGGCATCACGCTTACCGAGATCGTGTCGCCCGGCGCCAAGCCGCAGCGCGCCAAATCCGTCAATGCCTGAATAACGCCTGAACCCTGATGAGCCTCGCTTCCTATTCCGAATTTTCCGGCGGCGTCGATGTCGTCATGCCCGGTCCGGCGAAGGCGGCGGTGCTGCTTCTCGCCCTGGGCGCCAACGGTGCCTCGCGGCTGTTGAAGCATTTCAGCCCCGACGAGCTGCGTGCGATGAAGGACAGCGTCGCGGCTCAGAAAAGCGTTTCGGCCGACCAGCTCGACCAGCTCGTGAACGACTTCCAGGAGGAGTTCAAAAGCGGTTCCGGCTTGTCCGATCTCGATGACGAACTCGGCCGCCTGATGCGCAGCGTCCTTTCGGCCGACGAGATGAGCAACATCTTCGGAGCCGACGACTTCATCGACCAGAGCCTCTTCACCGGACCGATCCTGAACGTCTGGGAAGAAATGGAGAAGCTCGGGACCCCGGCTCTCCAGGCCCTTCTTTCGGCCGAGCATCCGCAGGTCGCGGCCGTGATCCTGTCGCGCATCGAGCCGGAAATCGCGGCGGCGGTGGTCGCCGGGCTCGAAGGGGACCTGCGCAACGACGTGATGCGCCGCATGCTCGACGCCAAGGCCCTCGGCGGAGCCACGGAAGCGCTGGTCGAGGAAAAGATGCGCGAAGTCTTCGTGGCCGGCTCCGGCACGGCGGAGAAGAAGGCGCGGCGCGCGGCGCTCGCCGAGATCGCCAACCGCATGGAAAAGGTGCAGACCGACGATCTCCTGGCCTCCATCGAAGCGCGCGAGCCCGACGAGGCCAAGGCCATCCGCAGCCTGCTCTTCGCCTTCGAGGACCTGCCGAACGTGCCGAAGAAGGCGCGCCTCATCCTGTTCGACTCGGTGCCGTCGGAATCCGTGACGCTCGCCCTTCGCGGCGCGTCGCCGGAACTCATCGAAGCCGTCACGTCCTCGCTCGCCGCCAGAGCGCGGCGCATGGTGGAGGCCGAACTCGGCCAGGCCGCCGAGGTGTCGGCCAAGGATGTCACGGCGGCAAGGCGCACCATCGCCTCGCTCGCGCTCCGACTGGCCTCCGAAGGCCGCATCCTCCTGACGGCCTCCAGCGAAAGCTGAGGGTTCCGTCAAGGCAGTTTTAAGACGGTTTAGGGCAGGATCGCCGTGGCCGAAGGTGCCGAGAAGGACTCAAGGACAGAGGAAGCGACCGAGAAGCGCATCCGCGATACCGTCGAGAAGGGCAATCTGCCTTTCTCCAAGGAAGCGCCCATTCTCGGTTCTCTTCTGGCCTCCATAGCCTTCACGGCCTTCGCCGCGAGGGATGTTTCCGATTCGCTCGTGTCGAATCTGCGATCAACCTTCGAGAACCCAACCCAATGGGATATCGAGAACGGTGCCGACGCCCTCCACTTCCTGCAAGGAGTCGCCCTTCAGACCGGGCATTTCGTGCTGCCCGCCACCGGCTTCTTCCTTGTCGCCGGCATTCTGGCCTCGGTTCTGCAGAACCCGCCCCAGGTCAACCTGGAACGGATTCGGCCGAAATGGTCCAATCTGTCGCCGGCCAGCGGCTGGAGCCGCATGTTCGGCGTCAAGGGCTTCACCGAGTTCGGCAAGGCGCTGTTCAAGTTCGGCGCGGTCACGATCATCGTGGGTTGGATTCTTTCCAGCAACCTGGCGGACACGATGAAGACCATGTTCTCCGATCCGCTGGCCCTGCCGGAAACGCTGCTTTCGCTCGCGATGCAACTCCTGGCGATCGTTTCGGTCGCGACGATCGCGCTTGTCGCGGCCGACCTTCTCTTCTCGCGCATCCATTGGCGGCGCGATCTCCGCATGTCCAAGCAGGAGATCAAGGAGGAGATGAAGGAGCAGGAAGGCAATCCGATGGTGAAGGCGCGCCAGCGCCAGATCGCCCGCGAGCGCAACCGCAAGCGCATGATGGCCGCCGTGCCCCAGGCGACGCTCGTGATCGCCAACCCGACGCACTACGCCATCGCGTTTCGTTATTCGCGCGAGGACGGCGGTGCGCCGGTGGTGGTCGCCAAGGGCGCCGACCTCATCGCGCTGAAAATCCGCGAAATCGCCGAAGCCAACGACGTGCCCGTGTTCGAGGACAAGCTCTTGGCAAGGTCGATGTACGACCATGTGGAAATCGACCAGATGATTCCCTCGCAGTTCTACAAGGCGGTCGCGGAACTCATCTACTTCCTGCAGTCGAAATCGACTGCACGGGCCGGCGCCGCCTGACGGCGCGGCATTGTTCAGACTTCCGGCAAAGGATGATCTTGCCGGATCGCCTCCCGGCCACCGTTTGTTTCGACGGTTGATCGGTTCCGTAGCGGCCCAGTTTCGTCGCGTGATGTGTATTTGACGGTTGGAGTTCGATGGGTTCCCATTTCATGCCGGACTTCCGTAACAAGCATTTGGCCGATCGTGAAAGACTTCTCGCGGAAGGTATTCGCGAGGTCGTGGCGGAGCTTCGGCTCGTCGAGATCGCCGATTACATCGCGTTCCTGCGGATGGATCGTCTCGGCAACATCGCCGATATCGTGAATTCGTCGAGCCAGCTTTTCATGAAGGCCGGCACGCTACGCTTTTCGGGCGAGGGCGACGCGCATGTGACCTGGAACCATCCCCCGACGATCGAGCTCGGCATGGAATTTCGCCATCGCGGCGTGACGGCTCATTTCCGGTTGTCGCTTGCGGCGACGACCGCGTCGATCAACCTTTCCTATCTCGCTTTCGAGACCCCCGATCTTTCCACCGAAGAACAGACCGCCGCTCTTTCCGCCGCGATCGACAATGCGCGGATCGATTGGCGAAGCGCCGGCTGATCATCGGCACTCGTTAACTATTCGTTAATATATTCATCCGCCCGGCGGGCGATTTATTAAATCAGGTTCACGGAAGTTAACGGCCCCATGTCAAGTGCGGGCCGTTTTTTGTTGGCTGGTCTTGGAACCTATTGACGAGTCACGAAAACAGCAAGCTTCGGACAAGTGCTCGATCTTAAGACTTGGATGTCTAAATCGTTCTGCCGAGGCCCCCTTGAGCGACATCTACCTTTTCGGCCTTTCTTCGCGGCGCGCGGAATGGCTTTCGCAGCGTCAGACGGTGATCGCCGAAAACGTCGCCAACGCCAACACGCCCGGCTATCTCGGCAAGGATGTGAAGAACTTCGCCGACGAGCTGCAAAGCACGCAGCTCGCCATGGCCGGCAGCAACCCCTTGCATCTGGCCGCGAGCGGCGGGCGCGCCACGGAAGTCGACTCCTCCAAGGAAACGGCGTGGGATATCACCCATTCCGGCAATTCCGTCAGCCTCGAGCAGGAAATGCTGAAGGGCAGCCAGGTTCAGGGCGCGTTCTCGCTCAACACCTCGATCGCCAAGGCTTTCCAGCGTTTCTACCTCATGAGCGTGAAGGGCTGATCCCATGTCGGATGCCATTGCCGCCTCCCTGAAGATCGCCGCCAGCGGCCTCGAAGCGCAGTCCAACCGGATGCGCATCGTGTCCGAGAACGTGGCCAACGCCCGCTCCACCGGCCAAACGCCGGGAAGCGACCCGTATCGCCGCAAGACGATCTCCTTCGAAAGCCAGCTCGATCAGGTGACCGGCGCCGAGATGGTGCGCGTGGCCAACTACGGCAACGACAAGAGCGACTTCACCATCGAGCACGATCCGGGCAACCCGGCGGCCGACGCCAACGGCTACGTCAAGATGCCCAATGTCAGCATGCTGACCGAGATGGCCGACATGCGCGAGGCCAACCGGTCCTACGAAGCCAACCTTCAGGTCATCAAGCAGTCTCGCGAACTGAACTCGATGATCATCGATCTTCTCAGGAGCGGTTCATGATCCCCGCCATCGGCAACACGCTTCCCGCGCTCGACACGAGCCGCGTCAACCCGCTTGGCTCCGTTGCCGCACCGGCGACCACGGGCGTCGGCGCCGGTACGGACTTCGCCTCCGTTCTCGCCAAGGTCACGACCGATGCCGTGGGCGCGGTCAAGGGCGCCGAATCCAGCTCCATCGCCGGCATCAAGGGCGAAGCCTCCACGCAGGCCGTGGTGGACGCCGTGATGGGCGCCGAGCGTGCTCTCCAGACCGCCGTCGTGATCCGCGACAAGGTCGTCGCCGCCTATCAGGAAATTTCCCGCATGGCGATCTGACGCCGCGGGATTCGAGGGAACCAGGACCATGAGAGCTCTCGCGATCGCCGCGACCGGCATGAACGCGCAGCAGACCAATGTCGAGGTGATCGCGAACAACATCGCGAACATCAACACGACGGGCTTCAAGCGCGCGCGCGCCGAATTCACCGACCTGCTTTATCAGGTGGAGCGCGCCCAGGGCGTGCCGGCACGGGGCGGCGAGGGCGTCGTTCCCGAAGGCGCGCAGATCGGCCTCGGCGTGCGCACCGCCGCCATCCGCACGACCCATATCCAGGGAACGCTGGAGCAGACCGGCAACTCGCTGGATCTCGCCATCAACGGCAACGGCTACTTTCAGGTGCAGGGACCGGGCGGCGAAATCCTCTACAGCCGCGACGGCGCCTTCAACAAGAACGGCGAAGGCCAGCTCGTGACCCTCGACGGTTTCCTGGTCGATCCGGAAATCACCGTGCCGACCGAAGCCAAGAAGGTCGTCGTGTCGGAATCGGGCGAAGTCTACGCCGATATGGCGACCGGCGAGCCCCAGCTTCTCGGCCAGTTGACCCTCGTCAACTTCGTCAACGAGCCGGGCCTCGACGCGCAGGGCAACAACCTCTTCAAGGAAACGCTGGCTTCCGGCGCTCCGGTCGCGGGCGTGCCGGGCGATCCGGGCTTCGGCAAGATCAGCCAGGGCTATCTGGAAGGTTCGAACGTCGATCCGGTGAAGGAAATCTCCGAGCTGATCTCGGCGCAGCGCGCCTACGAGATGAACTCGAAGGTGATCCAGGCCGCCGACGACATGTCGAAGGTCGTCTCGACCGGTCTGCGCTGATCGCGCCGACAGGTACGAACAAACGGCGGGGCGCCGCGGCGCCGCCATCGCAACGGAGCTGCGGCACCATGGAACCCGTATCGAAAAGCTGGGCTCGCGCGGGCCTTCGCCGGACCCGCGACGGTCTGGTTCTCGCGATCTGCCTCGCCGCACCGACATTTGGCGCAGCGGCAGCCGATCTCGATCTGCCGGTGCCGGCTGGCGTCGTTTATCCGGGCCAGAGCGTTTCGGAAAAGGGCGTGGCGAAAATCCGCTTCACCGTGCCCGCCGCCAAGCTCTCCGCCTATGTGGTGGAAGAAGGCATGCTGACGGACCGCGTCGCCAAGCGCACGCTCCTGCCGAATCAGCCGATCCTTCTGTCCGACCTGAAATCCCCGAACATCATTCGGGCCGGCGTTCCCGCGCCCATCGTCTACCGCGAGGGCGGCGTCTTCATCGCCGGCCTCGGCACGCCGCTCGCTTCCGCCGGAGAAGGGGACCGCATCCGGGTCCGCAACACCGACAGCGGCATCACCATCAACGGCGTCGTGCAGGCCGACGGCACGATCGAGGTCGACTCGCAATGAAGCGCCTGACAAGGGCCCTGATCGTTCCGCTGCTTCTCGCAGGGCAGGTGGCAGCGCAGGCGGCCGACATTCTGGAAACCGCCCCCGGCCCGGCGCTCGAAGCCGGCATCGGGGCGCGGGAGAGTTTCGACACCGTTCGGCCCGGCCAGAATGCCCTGCGAAACGAGGGCGTTCGCATCAAGGACATCACCACGATCAAGGGCGTGCGCGAGAACCAGCTCGTCGGCTACGGTCTCGTGATCGGCCTTCAGGGCTCGGGCGACAGTTTGCGCAACTCGCCCTTCACCGAACAATCCCTGCAGTCGATGCTCGACCGCATGGGCGTCAACGTGCGGAGCGGCAATCCGCGCACCAAGAACGTCGCCGCCGTTGTCGTGACGGCCGAGCTGCCTCCGTTCGCCGGAACCGGCTCGCGCATCGACGTTTCCGTTTCCTCGCTCGGCGACGCGCAGTCGCTGATGGGCGGAACGCTCGTGATGACACCCCTCTATGGCCCTGACGGCGAGGTCTACGCCGTCGCGCAGGGTTCCATGGCGGTGTCCGGGTTCACGAGCGAAGGCGAGAGCGAGCGTCTCACGCAGGGCGTGCCGACATCCGGCCGCATCTCGGGAGGCGCCATCATCGAGCGCGAGGTGCCCCGCGCGCAGGTCGAGACCGACCAGATCACGATGGAACTGCGCAATCCCGACTACAAGACGACGATCCGCATCGTCGACGCGATCAACGCCTATTCGTTGAAGACCTGGGGCCGCCCGGTGGCGCGCGAACAGGACCTGCGGACCGTGAGCCTGACCCGGCCTTCGCGCATCTCCTCCACCCGCTTCATCGCGGCGGTGGGAGACCTGCCGATTCAGCCGGACATGAACGCCCGCGTCGTGATCGACGAGAAGACCGGCACCGTCGTCATCGGCAAGGATGTGCAGATCTCGACGGTCGCCGTAACCCACGGCAACCTGACGGTTCGGATCACCGAGGCGCCGAGCGTGTCTCAGCCCGCGCCCTTCTCCAACGGGGAAACGGTGGTGACCTCCGACACGGCCGTCGACGCGCGGCAGGAAGGAGGCAACTTCGCCTATGTCCAGGGCGCCAATCTCGAAACCGTCGTCAGGGGCCTCAACCGCCTCGGACTGAAGCCGACGGGCATCATCGCCATCCTTCAGGCGATCAAGACTTCCGGCGCCCTCCAGGCCGATCTCGTGGTGCAGTAAGATGATCAAAAGCTCGACGCTTCTTTCTGCCTTCGCCGCCCTCAGCATCGCGTTTTCCGCTTCGCTCGCCCATGCGGCGGAAGGCGGCGGCGACAAGCCGACCGAACCGCCCCCGCCGGACCAGTCGGCGGTGCGCGTCATCGGCACGGACGGCAAGCCCGTGCCCCCGCCCGAAGCCGGCAGCGACGTGGAGCGCTATTGCAGCGCCATCGCCGATCCGGCCCGCGAAGCCCGCATCGCGATCCAGCAGAAGAAGCTGAAGGAACTCGAAGGGCAGATCGAAACGCGCATCGACGAGTTGGAAACGAAGCGGGCCGAATATCAGGTCTGGCTGAAGGAGCGGCAGGATTTCCTGAACTCCACCTCCGACATCATGACGGAGATCTACTCCAAGATGAAGCCGGATGCGGCGGCCGCGCAGCTCGTCGCGGTGGACCGTCCGGCGGCCGCTTCCGTTCTCGCTCGTTTGAAATCGCGCGCCGCCAGCGCGATCCTGGCCGAGATGCCGGCCCCCGTCGCGGCCGAAATCGGCAACCTCATCGTCGCCAAGACCAGCAAGACGCCGGACGGCGCGATGTCGGCATCCGTGAAGGGCTGATCCGTTGAAGAAGATCGCAATCCTGGCCATCCTGGCGCTCAGCGGCTGTTCCACGACGAAGCAGGACTTCCTCGCCTCGCCCGTGATGACGCCGCCCGGCGCCGGCTTCGTGCAGAACCCCTCGATGATCGAGCCCTCCGCCTTTCCGGTGGAGAAGGTGGCGATCCGGTCGAACTCGCTGTGGACCGACCGGAACGCCAATCTCTTCCGCGACGCGCGCGCGCTGCAGCTCGGCGACATCGTGACCGTGAAGATCGAGATCAAGGACCGGGCCGAGCTCGACAACAACTCGAAGCGTTCGCGCGATTCCGGGATCAATATCGGTGCCGACGCCAATCCGACCTGGAACAAGGAGTCCATCATCGGCGCTCTCGGCGGCAAGATCGGCTTGACGGGCGGCACCAATACGTCGGGCAAGGGCAACGTCAAGCGTTCGGAGAAGATCGATCTTTCGGTCGCCGCCGTGGTCACGCAGATCCTGCCGAACGGCAATCTCTACATCACCGGCCAGCAGGAAGTGCGCGTCAATTTCGAGGTTCGCGTCCTGTCGATCGCCGGCGTGATCCGGCCGGGCGACATTCTGCCGAACAACACGATCTCCTATGACCGCATCGCCGAAGCGCGCATCTCCTATGGCGGCCGCGGCCGTTTGACGGAAGTGCAGCAGCCGGCCTGGGGCCAGCAGGCGCTCGACATCGCCGCTCCTTGGTAGGAACGGCGCAAGGCTCGTGACAGGGTCAGTGCGTAATTGATCGGGAAGGGGCGTCATGAGGACGCCTCGAGGGCATGAGCCCCACGCTTTCCTATGAGGGGAAACGGCCGATGACCGACCTAAGCGCGGATGCGCTCATCGCGCAGGCGACGGGCGCCGCAGAACAGCCGAAGAAGAGCGGCCTCGTTTCCACGATCGTTCCGATCGCCATCCTGACGCTCGTCGCCATCGGCGGCGGCGCGACGGTCGGCTGGATGGTCGGCGGCCAGAGCGCCGAGCGTGCCGAGGAAGCGCTGAAGGCCGAAGCCAAGACCGCCGCTCCTCCCGCCGAAGAAGCCACCCCGGCCGAAACGCCGGACGCGATCGTCAAGCTTCCGCCGATCATCACCAATATCGGCTCGCCGTCATCCGCGATCATCCGCATTCAGGCGAGCATCGTCTACCGCAAGGCCGATGTGGCCGACCCGGCCGTTCTGGCGGCGGAAGTCGAAAGCGACACGCTCGCCTTCCTGCGCACGGTGGATATCGTGCAGATCGAGGGCGCGCGGGGCTACCTTCACCTGAAGGAGGATCTCGCCGAGCGTGCGCGGGTCCGCTCGCCCGCGATCAAGGACTACCTCATCGAATCCCTGGTCGCCCAATGAGACGGCTGCCTTTGGCGCTGGCTCTGGCGATGCTGGCGACGCCGGCGCTCGCGCAGGATGCCGGCAACATCGCTCAAGGGTTGGCGGGCCTTCTTCCGGCCGGCGAGGCGTCCGCTTCGGGGCGCATCATCCAGCTCTTCGGCATCGTCACGGTTCTGTCGATCGCGCCCGGCATCCTCGTCATGGCGACGTCCTTCACGCGCATCGTGGTGGCCTTGTCGATCCTGCGCTCAGGCATCGGCCTGCCCTCGACCCCGGCGAACCTCATCATCATCTCCTTGTCCCTGTTCATGACCTTCTTCGTCATGGCGCCGACGCTCGACACCGCCTGGCGCGACGGGTTGAAGCCGCTTCTCGACAACCAGATCAGCGAGCAGGAAGCCTTCACCAAGATCACCGATCCGTTCCGCGACTTCATGTTGTCCCAGGTGCGGGCGGAAGACTTGAAGCTCTTCGGCGACATCAACGAGGCCTCGAACCGCGACCGCGTTCAGCCGACGCATGAGCAGGGCGCGGGGGAGGGCGAGATCGTCGACCTTCGCGTGATCGTGCCGGCCTTCATGATTTCCGAGCTTCGCCGCGGCTTCGAGATGGGCTTCCTGATCGTCCTGCCGTTCCTGGTGATCGACCTCATCGTCGCAACGCTCACCATGTCCATGGGCATGATGATGCTGCCGCCGACCGTGATCTCCCTGCCGTTCAAGATCCTGTTCTTCGTTCTGATCGACGGATGGAACATGCTGACGGGTTCCCTAGTGCGCTCCTTCTTTTAGTTGGAAGCTTCCTCAAGGAAACAGGTTAACGTTAGCCTTGCGTTAACCTTGCTCGCTTAACACTGTGCATCAGAAGGCGGATTGACGTAGCCCGTTAGGGAGTCGCTCAAAGGCATGATGCCGACCCGCGAAGCTGGCCTGACCAGCATGTCCTGAGACTGACTTATTCCGGGGCACGGATTTCCATGGCAAGCGTGAACACGAATGCGGCCGCCATCACGGCGCTGCGCACCCTCCAGCAGACTAACGCGACGCTTGATAAGACGCAGAACCGCATCTCTACCGGTTACAAGATCGGCAATGCGAAGGACAACGCGGCTTACTGGTCGATCTCCACGACGCTGAAGTCGGACAACAAGGCCCTGTCGACCGTCAAGGACGCGCTTGGTCTGGGTGCGGCGACCGTCGATACGGCTTATCAAGGCCTCAACAAGGCCAAGGACGTTCTGGACGAGATCAAGTCCAAGCTGACGGCCGCCACCCAGGACGGCGTGGACAAGTCGAAGATCCAGTCGGAAATCGCCGAACTCCAGAACCAACTCAAGTCGATTGCTTCCTCCTCGGTCTTCTCGGGCGAGAACTGGCTTTCGGTCGACTCCTCCGCCAACGGATACAACGCCACGAAGGGTGTCGTCGCCTCCTTCACCCGCCTCAACAACGGCACAGTGAATATCGGTACGATCGGTATCGACGCGAGCAACGTGGCACTGTTCGATAGCAACACGCAGAAGCAGGGTATTCTGGACGGCGGCAAGTCGGGCAACACGGACGCTGGCACGATCGTTTCGGCGACTTCAGCGGCCAAGGTGAATCAACCCGCCAAGGCGGCGACCTTGACACAGCAGATCACGATCGGCGGTGTCGCTCAGAACGACGTCATCACGTTCGATCTCACCATCGACAATCGCCCGACGCAGACGATCTCGGTGAAGGTCAGCAACGCAACCCCCGGAGCGACGAACTACGTCGCCGACATCCAAGCCGCGATCAACGCGAAGTTCGGCGCCGGCGTCGTTTCGGCGACGGAAACGGCGGCTCTGGGTGCAGCCGGTACCGGCTACCTCACGCTCACCTCGGCGACATCAGGTGCGTCTTCGCGTATCGTGACTGCCAACTGGACCAACACGACGGTTGGTGCTCATGGCGTAGGCGGCCTGACAGCCGCGACCAATACCGGAACGGACGCTACCTACAAGGCGGCCAACGCGGTGATGACGAGCGCGTTTGCTGCGGCGGTAACGCTGGATGCCGACGACACGGTTGCCTTCTCGATGACGGTCGATGGCGGCTCCAGCAAGGTGGTGACCATCTCCAAGGCCCTGGTCGACTCGACCCTGGGTGCGGGCGACGGCAAGATCAACAACGTCACCCAGATGAAGTCGGTCCTCGCGGAGGCGCTGAAGCAGGCAGGCATTACCGGCGTGACGATCGGCTTCGGCGATGGTGCGACGACGTTGGATCAGGACGGCAACGTGATCGCCAGCGACAAGTTGTACTTCGCGTCCAGCACTGCGACGGCGGCTTCCAAGGTCGTGCTCGGCGACATCTCGGTGAGCAAGGGCATCAACATCACGACGCTCGACATCACGGGCAAGTCGATGACGCAGATCTCGCAGTACGTTCAGGCGGTGAATACGGCTTTGAACCGCGTGACCACGGCTGCGGCGACGCTCGGGTCTGCCGCCAATCGCATCGACATGCAGAAGTCCTTCGTGGACACGCTGATGGACACGATCGACAAGGGCGTCGGCGATCTCGTGGACGCCGACATGTCGGAAGAGTCCACCAAGCTCCAGGCTCTGCAGGTCAAGCAGCAGCTCGGCGTTCAGGCTCTCTCGATCGCCAACCAGTCGGCTCAGAACATCCTGTCCTTGTTCCAGTCGCGAGGCTGATGGCATCCAGCCGTCTATCAGATCGAAAAATATCATGGCCCCGGGCAGCGATGTCCGGGGCCTTTTCGCTTTCGAATCACGGCTCGATTTCTTTTCAGAATAAGCGGTTACAGGTGGCGGAGGTCGATCCGGCATATTCAACCCCCAAGATCTCGGTTAATCCCGGAATGTCGATACTGCCCGAAGCGACGATGCGATTCACCGCCCGTTAAAAGCTGTCGGCTAGATTGCTCTTCATGACGGATTGATCGAAAAACAAGTTCGATCAAAGGCATGATGCCGGTCCTTCATGCTGGGTAAGATCCAGCCTGTCCCTTCGAGTACCCAAATACCGGGACAAATAACATGGCAAGCGTGAACACCAATGCGGCCGCAATCACGGCGCTCCGCACCCTTCAGCAGACCAACACTGCGCTCGATAAGACGCAAAACAAGATCTCGACCGGTTACAAGATCGGCGAAGCCAAGGACAACGCCGCCTACTGGTCGATCTCCACGACGCTGAAGTCGGACAACAAGGCCCTGTCGACCGTCAAGGACGCGCTCGGCCTCGGCGCTTCGACGGTGGATACCGCCTATCAGGGTCTGAACAAGGCCAAGGACGTTCTGGACGAGATCAAGTCCAAGCTGACGGCCGCGACTCAGGACGGCGTCGACAAGACCAAGATCCAGACAGAAATCGGCGAACTCCAGAAGCAGCTCGTTTCGATCGCATCCTCCTCGGTCTTCTCGGGCGAGAACTGGCTCTCGGTCGACTCCTCGGCCAACGGCTACAACGCAGCCAAGGGCGTCGTCTCCTCCTTCACCCGCCTGAACAACGGCACGGTGAACATCGGCACCATCAACATCGACACCAGCAACATCGCGCTGTTCGATAGCAACACGCAAAAGCAGGGCATTCTGGACGGCGGTAAGTCGGGCAACGCCGATGCCGGCACGATCGTCTCGGCGACTTCTTCGGCGAAGGTGAACGCTGCGGCGGAAGCCGCTGTCAAGACCACCGCTGCGGACTTCTCCAACACGACGCTGTTGGATGGAAAGACGGTGTCGTTTGACTTGACTGTGGATAATCGCCCGACCCAAAGGATCGAGGTTGCCGCTACCACTGCCAACAGGGCTAGCGCGACGACGTGGGCAGCGGCAGTTCAGAGCGCGGTCAATGCTAAGTTCGGCTCGGGTGTGTTGTCGGTGGTGGCGACGAAGGCTGACGGAACGGTCGACGGTACCGCTACCAACAACGTCCGCCTTACTTTCACCTCGGCGACTTCCGGTGCTACCTCGCGTATTGTGACTGCAAACTATGCAACCACCGATACGACAAACACGAGTGAGTTCGGTGGCCTGAGCACAGCGATCAACGATGTCGGCGCGGACGCTACCTACAAGGCGGCCAACGCGGTAATGACGAGCGCGTTCTCGACGGCGGTCACTCTCGATGCCGACGACACGATCGCCTTCTCCATGACCGTCGATGGCGGCTCCAGCAAGGTGGTGACGATCTCCAAAGCTCTGGTCGACTCGACTCTGGGTGCAGGTGACGGCAAGATCAACAACGCCACGCAGATGAAGTCGGTTCTTACTGCTGCGCTGTCCCAGGCCGGCATCACTGGCGTCTCCGTCGGCGTTGGCGATGGTGCGGTTCTGGATCAGGACGGCAACGCGATTGCCAGCAACAAGCTGTACTTCGCCAACAGTTCGTCGACCGCAACCTCCAAGGTCACGATCGGCGACTTGTCCGTCAGCAAGGGCACCAACATCACGACGCTCGACATAACGGGCAAGACGGCGACGCAGATCTCGCAGTACATTCAGTCGGTGAACACCGCGCTGAACCGCGTTACCACTGCCGCCGCCACGCTCGGTTCGGTTGCTTCCCGCATCGACATGCAGAAGTCCTTCGTGGACACGCTGATGGACACGATCGACAAGGGCGTCGGCAACCTGGTGGACGCCGACATGTCGGAAGAGTCCACCAAGCTCCAGGCGCTGCAGGTCAAGCAGCAGCTCGGCGTCCAGGCTCTCTCGATCGCCAACCAGGCGTCGCAGAACATCCTGTCGCTCTTCCGCAGCTAATAGCGGCCAACTCATCGGCATCGCGGCGGGCGTCACTGTATTCGCCGCAGTTCCGGCCTTCGAGGCGCCCTCGGATCATATCGATCCGGGGGCGTTCTTTTTTGGCCAACATCCTCAAATTTAAGGATCTCCAGACCTTAACGATCACTGAACGCCATCACATCCGCGCAAGCTTGGCCGGCCAATTGTGGACCAGTTGGAATTCCGCATCGGGCAGGCGATCCCATGGCGATACTCGCGGCCGAAAAAGGCCGGCAAATTCTCGAAAACCTCCAGGCCCTCGGGTCGCGGAAACTCATTGCGCTGGGGCTGATCGGCCTTTTCGTGATCGGGCTCGTCGGGCTCGGCGCTTATTCGCTGAGCCGGCCGACCATGGAGGTCCTGTATACCGGCCTCGACCGGCAGGACGTGACGCGCATCGGCGCGGCCCTGACCGAAGCCGGCATCACCTTCGACGTGAACGCCAAGGGCGACACGGTCTCGACGCCGTTCTCGGCCACCGCGTCCGCCCGCATGCTGCTGGCCGAAAAGGGTCTGCCGCGTTCGGAAGGGGCGGGTTACGAGCTGTTCGACCAGCTCGGCTCCATGGGCCTCACCTCCTTCATGCAGGAAGTGACGCGGGTGAGGGCGCTGGAAGGCGAACTCGCGCGCACCATCCAGACCCTGAAGGACGTGCGCGCCGCCCGCGTCCACATCGTTCTGGCCGAAGCCGGCTCCTTCCGCCGCGAAACGCAGAAACCCTCCGCCAGCGTCGTGGTTCGCACCGACAACGCCGAAGGCTTCCGCTCCGCCGATGCCATCCGCCATCTCGTGGCCTCCGCCATCCCGCAGATGAGCCCGGAAGAGGTTACCGTCCTCAACACCGATGGCACGCTTCTGGCGTCAGGCGACGACGGCGCTTCGGCGACTTCCGCCAAGCAGCTCGGCATGGAAAACGTCGTGTCGCGCTCGGTCGAGGACTCGATCCGCCGCACGCTGGCCCCGTATCTCGGCGTCGGCAACTTCCAGTCGAGCGTCGTCGCCAAGCTGGACACCGACCGCAAGAGCACCTCCTCGCGCAAGTTCGATCCCGACGGCCGCGTCGAGCGCTCCACCCGCACCGTCCGCGAAACCGGGCAGAGCAACGACCGCGAGGCCGACAAGGCCACCACCGTCGAGCAGAACGTGCCCCAGCCCGCCGGCCAGGCGCAGAGCCAAGCCGGCAACGAATCCTCCGAAGCCAAGGACCGTCGCGAGGAACTCACCAACTACGAGATCAACGAGACCACCACGCAGACCGTCAGCGACGGCTACGACGTGAAGCGCCTGTCCGTCGCTGTGGTCGTGAACCGCAAGCGCCTGTCCGACTCGATCGGCGCGAACGCTACCCCTGAGCAGATCGACGCCGCGTTGAACGAGGTGAAGACGCTCGTGTCCTCCGCCGCCGGTTATTCCGAAGCGCGCGGCGACCAGATCGCGGTGACGGCCGTCGACTTCGCCTCCAACGGCGACGCTCTCCAGCCGGTCGAGCCCCTCGGTGTCGGCGATATGCTGATGCGCCAGTCGGGCACGCTCATCAACGCGCTCACCATCCTCGTCGTCGCGGTTCTCCTGATCTGGTTCGGCCTGAAGCCGGCCGTGCGCGCCATCGCCGGT
Organism: Aureimonas psammosilenae; assembly: GCF_009176975.1. GTDB lineage: Bacteria > Pseudomonadota > Alphaproteobacteria > Rhizobiales > Rhizobiaceae > Plantimonas > Plantimonas psammosilenae. Next base: position 383,004 of record NZ_WEZG01000003.1, on the reverse strand, counting down.
TCCTCGGCCTCCGAAGCCACGACCCTCGACCCGAACTCCATCGAGCTCGCCAATGCCGGCATCCCCGGCTTCGGCGACGGGGCCCTCGGCTTCGACGGCGAGATGAACGCGGCCCTCGGCTTCCCCGGCGCCAATCGCGGCATCGATCCCGAACTCCTCGAAGACCTCACGCGCAGCCAGGCGAACTCGCCGCAGGCCCGCCTCGAAAAGCTCGTCGACTTCGACGAGGCGCAGGCGGCCAACATCCTGCGCAACTGGATCCATCAGAAAGAAGCGGCATAAGCGATGATCCCTCTCTCGCAGTATCTCTCTGACGGCGCCGGCGAGGACTTCACCCCGCTGATGGCCCTGGCCGCCCGCAAGGTCGCCGCATCCGGCGCTTCCGGCGCGAAACTGAAACCCCTGAAGGTCCTGCCGAAGGCGGCAGAGCCCGCGCCGGTGAGGATGCCGGAAGCGCCCGTCGCCACTCGGCCGGCCTTCGCCCCCGCCGCGCCCCGCCTCGTCACCGAGCCGCGCGTCCCCTTGCGGGAGCTCGAAGCCGAGAAGGCGGCCCGCGCCGCTGAACAAGAAGCGCATGCCGCCGAGATCGTGGAGGCCGCCGAGGCCGCCCGCTCGCAAGGCATCGAGATCGGCCGCGCCATGGCGCGCGAGGCCTATGAAGCCGATCTCGCCGACCGCGTCTCGGCCATGCGCGCCAATCTCGGAGAAGCGCAGGCTGCCGAGATCGCCGAACTTCGCAACCGCTGGACCGTGGAACAGGCCGATCGCCTCGCCGACCTCATGATTCTGCAGGTCGCGATCCTGGAAGAAACGCTGAAGCTCAGCCTCGGCAACGTCCTGCGCCCGCTGGCGCTCGACGTGCGCCGTCGCCAGACGGTGGACGAGATGATCGGCGCGGTCCGCACCATCGCGCTCGACGGCACGGCCTGCCGGATCGCGGCGTCCGGCCCGTCCGACCTCCTCGACGCGCTCGAGGACCGCATCGGCGCCGACATGCCGATGATCGCCTTCACGCATGACGAGGAGAAGACCGATATCCGCATCGAGGCCGACGCGACGGTGATCGAAAGCCGCTTGTCGTCCTGGCGTTCGGCGCTGGAGGAGGCTCTTTCGTGAGCAATACCGGAACTGCCGGACCCCCGCCCAGCCAGATCATCATCGTCAAACGCAACTACGATGGCGATGACGGCCATCATGGCGGCGCGTGGAAGATCGCCTTCGCCGACTTCATGACGGCGATGATGGCCTTCTTTCTCGTGATGTGGCTGACCAGTGTGTCGGACGACGCCACGAAGAAGAAGATCGCCCAGTATTTCAACCCGATCCAGCTCAACTCGTCGTCGCCGGCCAATTCCGGCCTCGACGATAAGGCGCAGGAATCCGGCCAGGGCGCGAAGAAGGACGACATCAAGCAGAAGGGCGAGAACTCCAAGCCCGTCAGCGGCTCGGCGCTCGGCGGCCAGGAACAGGCGATGTTCCGCGACCCCTATGCGGTTCTGGCCGAGATCGCCGCCACTGGCGGCAGCGGCGAGAAGAAGAGCACCGATGGCGTGCCGAACGGCACCGGGCTGCCCGGTCTGAACGGGGGCGAGGCTTATCGCGATCCGTTCGATCCGACATCCTGGCAGCTCGAGCCGAACGCCGTCGCCAAAGCGGCGGACGGCACCAAGCTCGCGCCCGTCGGCATGCCCGCGACACCTTTCGCCACCACCGAGGTCGTGCCAGCCGCCAAACCTGCCGATGCCGCGCCGCCGGTTGATCCCGCCGCTGCCAAGGCGGCTGCCTTGCAAAAGGAGATCGACAAGGCTGCCGAAAGCGCAGCGCCGGGTTCGGCTGCCGGGATCGAGGTCAAGGCCGGCGACGGCGGCGTGACCATCTCGCTCGCGGACAACATCGCCGGCGGCATGTTCCAGATCGGCTCGGCCAAACCGACGGCCGAAACCCTGGCGCTCGTGGAAAGCATCGGCAAGATCCTGGCTTCCAAGGGGGGCAGCATCTCGATCCGGGGCCATACGGACGCCCGGCCTTATCGCGGGCCGGAATACGACAACTGGCGGCTGTCGGCGGCGCGCGCCCAGTTCGTGTTCTACATGCTCGTTCGCGGCGGCCTGGACGAAAAGCGCGTCACCGGCATCGAGGGTGTCGCCGACCGCGATCCCAAGCTGCCCACCGATCCCGATGCCGCGGCGAACCGCCGTATCGAGATCTTTCTCAAAGAGCCGGCCGCATGAAGCGCATCGTCGCGACCTTCGCCGCCGGGCTCTTTGTGACCTCCGCGCTGTGCGGGCCCGGTCATGCGCAAACGGCGCAGGACACGGGCGCGCAGCAGCCGGTCGTTGTTCCGGCGGCGGTGCAGGCTTTGCCGGCCCCGGTTCCCGCCGTTTCGAACGAAACGACGGGCAGCTTGCCGGAGGAGCCCGCCGCTTCGGGCGCGGAAGGGGCTGAGCATCCTGCCGAGCCCGCGCCGGCGCACGCCGAGACTCCCGCCGAGCCCAGCGAGGGCTCGGACGCCGCGCATGGGGAGGAGGAGCACGCGGCCGCCGCTGCCGCGCCCACGCGCACGCCCATGCCCTTCGACATCATCCGCACCGTGCAGTTCCTGCAGGATCAGGTCGCGCGCGGCAACGGGCGCGCGATCCGCGTCCAGGCCATGCTGCTGCGCCGTTTTTCGCCGAACCTGCTTTCGGCCGACCAGGACGTCTGGAAGGACCCGCGCAACAAGCGCGCGGCGATCCTGTTCGCCCTGTCGGGCGGGCCGCCGGAGGTGCTGCGCCGTTTGATCGCCGCCGAGATCTTCGATCCCGACACGAAGCCGATCGCCGAAGGGGCGTTGGCTTATGTGCAGAACGATCTGAAGCAGGCGGCGAGCCTTCTGGCCAAGATCGATCTTACCGATGCCGAGCCGGGGCTCGCGGCCCATCTTCATCTCGTGACCGGGCAGTTGCTGCAACAGGATTTACCGACCGTCGCCGTCGCTCATCTCGACCGCGCGCGGCTTCTCGCGCCGGGCGGGCTGATCGAGGAAGCGGCGCTCCGGCTGGAAGTCGTTCTGGTGGACAAGCTCGGCGATCACGACCGGGCGGACAGCCTGGCGCGGCAATATTTCGACCGCTTCCCGAAGTCGTCCTATGCGGAGAACTTCCTGGCGCGTTTCGCGATGGTCTACGACGATCGCGGGAGCACCGAGCCGCAGGCCGCGCTCGACAAGATCTTCGACATCGGGTCGCGTCTCGACGACGGGGACCGGCGCGCGCTTCTTTTGGCGCTCAGCCGCCGTGCCCTGATTGCGGGCCATCTGGAGTTCGCGCAGCTTACCGGGTCGGAAGCCCTGAAGATCAACGGCATCCAGGACGAGGATCGCCAGCGTGGAAGCCTTTACACGGCGGCGGCAAGCCTCGCCACGATGGACCCGTTGAAGGCCGCGACCGAGTTGCAGTCGGTGGACAGGGGGCTTCTGCATCCAGCCGACACCGGCTTGCTCGACGCCGCCAACAGTGTGCTCGCCCATATGGAAGGTCCCTTGTCGGACGACTCCACATCGTTGGAAGCGCAGGCCGCGTCTTCTCCCACCCTCGATCGCGCCCGCAAGCTGCTGGATGCAGTTGCCGGCGATCTCGGAGACAAATCGAAATGATCGCATCCATCACCGCGGCCTTGCCGGTTGGCGATGCCGTGGCTTCCGGCCCGGCTTCCGCTACTGAGAGCGAAGAAGCCGGCGCGGCCTTCGGCGTGGCCGTCCGGAATGCGGGGCAGAAGCCGGAAGGCCGTCCGAACGCGAAAACGGCGGAGAACGACGAGAACAAGACCGGCGAGACCGGGAAGGGGCAGGGCAAGCACGGCCGGAACGTCGCCAAGGACGAGGGCGATGCGTCCCCCGACGGCGAAGGCAATGGCGTGCCGATCTCGGCCGGCGACATTCTGGGACGCCTTCTGGGCGGCACGGCCTTCGCGGCGCCGGTTTCCGCCGATGCGCCGACCGGCATCGGGGGCGAAGGCGCGACGGGCGGCGACGAGGGTCCGCAGGAGCGTCTCGTGATCTCGACGGTGGTCGACCTCGCGGGTGCCGTCGCCGGAGAGATGCCGAAGGGGCAGGTGGCCCTGGAGGTCGTGAAGATGGAAACGCATTTCGAACCCCGGCTGGAGGGTGCGACCCTGGTGGACGCCGAGGCCGCCACGAAAACCGTCGAAACGAGCGCGGCGGAACGATCGGAGCCGGTGCTGGCCAAGGACAGCGCGCCCGCCGACCGGACGATCCGCAAGGGCTTCGAGGAAATCCTGCAAACGCTCGGGCGACCCGCCGCCAGCGCGGAAAGCGCCGGCGACGACGGCCAGTCCGATGCCGATCCGCAGTCGGAGCGCGGTGCCGGCACCAACAAGCTCGGCGGAAAAGGTCGGACGGGCGAGGGGACGCAAACCTTCTCCGCGTCTCCCGTGCGCGAGAGCGAAACCAAGGCGGCACCGATCGGCCAGATCATCAGCTCGCAGGTCGCCGAGCACATCGTCGAAGCCTTCGTGTCCGAAAGACAGGGCACGAGCGCAGCCGCATCGACGCCGTCCGATGCGCAGGCCGCACAGCTTTTGCGGATGACGGCCGGCGGCGCGGCGCTGAAGACGCTGACGATCCAGCTTCAGCCGCAGGATCTCGGGCGTCTCGACGTATCGATGCGCCTCGTGGACGGTCGCCTGGCCGTGGAACTGTCGGCCAGCGAGCCTTCCACGGCGCAGGCCCTGGCGAGTGACCGCCACACCCTTCGCAAGCTTCTGGAAACCGCCGGCTTCACGGTGGACGATGCCGCGATCACCGTGGTGTCGCGCGATATGTCTCAGCCGCTCGCGGCCTCGCCCACGGGCAACTCGTCTTCGGATATGCAGGGCGGCGCGTCCGACCGACGCCAGAACGGCGCCTTCGAAGGTCGGAACGGTTCGAACGGCAACGGCTCTTCGAGCGAGCAGCGGTTCGGCCGGCAGCGCGAGGATGCGCCGGAGCGCCCCTCGTCGAGGGCAGCCGGCTCGATCTTCGTTTGAACAAGGCCGCCGCCTTCATCGAGGCGGCGATTGCAGCCTGACAACTTTCATCGCGCGGGGATCGGTCGGACAGACCGGTCCCCGTTTCGCGTTCCGAGGGCGAAATCTAGCGGGGAAGGTCGTAACTCTGGCCCGAAGAAAACAGCCGAATTCGGACGTTTGAAACGAGCACCCTCTTGCCGATGTAGATGGGTCACAGTGCTACTCGCCTGCCACAGTTCCCGACCCGAAATGGCGCTGCGATTGACAGGACGCGAAAGACCCCTGTTTGGACCCTGCGCGAGCCTCGACTCAAACTTTAGCGAAACTGAAGATCGGGATGCACCATCCTGTTTCGACTGAGCTTTTAGCGAATCGGCATAAGGGTTCGTTAACCCTATCATGACTTTTAGGGATAGCTCGCCTGAGCCTTAACTCGGTATCAATATTCCCACGGCAACCGACGAAATTCAGGTGGGACAGATGATCATAGTGGTCGATGATCGCGAGCTTGTGACGAGCGGATATCAGTCCCTGTTCGGCCAGGAAGGCGTTTCTTCCGCGGGCTTCGGGGTCGGCGAATTCCGCGACTGGGTCGAAAGCGCGCCCGATGCCGATCTCTCCGCCGTCGAGGCTTTCCTGCTCGGCGATTTCCCGGAGCGCGGCGCTTTCACCCGCCTCGTTCGCAACCGCTCCAATGCACCGCTGATCGCGCTGGCCGAAACCCGCGCCCTCAACTCCACCCTCGATCTCTTCGCGGCCGGCATCGACGACGTCGTCGCCAAGCCCGTGCATGTGAAGGAAATTCTGGCCCGCGTCGGCGCCATCCGCCGCCGCGAATCCGCCAGCGATCGCGGTCGCACCGTTGTCGAGGAGATCTGCGTCTTCTCCGACGGCCGCGACCCGGAAGTCGGCGGCAAGGCCATGATGCTGCCGCGCCGCGAGCGCCGCATCCTGGAATACTTGATTGCCAATCGCGGTCGCCGCGTTTCCAAGCAGCAGCTCTTCAATGCGATCTACGGCGTGTTCGACGAGAATGTCGAAGAGAACGTGATCGAGAGCCACATCTCGAAGCTGCGCAAGAAGCTGAAGATGCGCCTCGGCTACGACCCGGTGTCCTCCATGCGCTATCTCGGCTACGGCATCGGCGTCTGACGAGCCGCCACCACACAAGGTTGCCGCCTTCATCCAAGGCCCGGTCCGCAACAACGGACCGGGCCTTTCTCGTTGTTAACTGGTTCCATTTTCGATTTACTTTTCAGCAACTTTCCTGGCAGGCCCACGCAAGCTGCGAAAGCTAATCCTGAGCCACGTTCTGCAAGAGATAAGGCGACCGGGAATGAGCATCGGCAATATCATGCGCACCAGCACGTCCGGTATGAGCGCGCAGGCCTCGAAGCTCTCGGTGGTGTCGGAAAACGTCGCGAACTCCGACACGAACGGCTACAAGCGCTCCGAAACGCAGTTCTCTTCCCTTATCACCGCGCAATCCGGAAGCGGCTACACGTCGGGCGCGGTCGCCGCGGTCACGCGCAACACCATCAGCATGTCGGGTAACCTTGCCCGCACCGGAAACTCCACCACCACCCAGAAGCTCGATCTGGCGGTCAACGGCGACGGCTTCTATGTCGTCAGCGACGGGCGCGAGAACCTTCTGACCCGCGCCGGCTCCTTCACCATGCAGCCGGACGGGACGATGGTGAACGCCGCCGGCTACACGCTGAAGGGCTATCCCGTCGGCGCCAACGGCACCGACGCGGTTCTGAATGGCTTCGCCGGTTTGCAGGACGTGAACCTCAAGGCGGGGCTCCTGCAGGCCAACCCGACCACGAAGGGAGTTCTGACGGTTCCCTTGGATCAGGCTTTCACCACGGGAACGAAAGCCGCCTTCACCCAAACCGCGCTGTTCTCGGTTACTGGCACCGCTTCGTCGAACCTCGATACGGATGAACTGAGGTTCACCGTGAGCGTCGACGGTGGGGCAGGAAAGGATGTCGTGGTCAAGAAGGCAGGAGGTCTCGGCAACATCAAGGCCTCGGATGTAGTCTCCGCGATCAACAGCACCGCAGGCCTTTCGGGCGTGGCTTCGGTCGATAGTGCCGGCAAGATCGTTCTGAAATCGAACGGGACCGTGACGGGCACCGGCAGCACGATCGCAATGACTGCCCCGACCATGGTCACGCCGCCGAGCACGGCGATCACGGGTCTGACCATCGCCGGTCTTTCCGTCGTTGCCACCACGGATGCCGGCGCCAAGGGCAAGCTCGCGGCCGACCCGGCAGCCAACGGTTCGGTGCTGCCTTCGGCGACGGCGACCACCGCGATATCGATGACGGTCTACAACAATGCCGGCGAGCCGGTGAAGCTCGACGTTTATTACACCAAGACGAACGACGCCACGAACGAATGGAGCATGGCGGTCTTCGACAGCCGTGACGCGTCCAAGGGAACCGCCACGTCGCCCTTCCCGTATTCGACCAGCCCGCTGGCCAAAGCCAAGCTGACCTTCGATTCCACCAATGGATACAAGCTCGGCAGCATCACCCCTTCGACGGGCACCGGGCAGCTCGACAACAAGACGCTCGTGATCGATCTCGGTCCGATCGGCGGCGGCAACTTCAACCTCGACATCGGCAACACCACCCAGCTCTTCAAGCCGGACGCCTCCGCGCTCGACGCTTCCGTCGACGGCAATCCGCCCGAAGTCGTGAAGACCATCAACGTCGGCGAGGACGGCGTCGTGACGGCGCAGTTCACCTCCGGCAGCAGCCGCAGCCTCTACAAGATCCCGGTCGCCAAGGTCGCGAGCCCGGACAGCCTGACGGCCGTCAGCGGCAACGCCTATCAGGCGGGCGTCGCGTCCGGCACGGTTCTGATGGGAACCGGCGGCGAGAACGGCTTCGGCAAGGTCACCGCCGGCGCGCTGGAGGAATCCAACGTCGATCTCGCGTCCGAACTGACCGACATGATCACCGCGCAGCGTTCCTACACGGCCAATTCCAAGGTCTTCCAGACAGGCTCGGAAATCCTCGACGTTCTGGTCAACCTGAAGCGCTGACGGGGCAGGGGCCGATATCGGCCTCGTCCTGATCCCTTCGACGGGGCGTCCGACGCCCCGTCTCGTGTCCCCTCCGGTTCCGCGGTCTCGTTTTCATGTCGCTCACGTCCGCCCTCAACACCGCGAAGTCCTCGCTTGCCGCCGTGCAGACGCAGACCGCGCTCGTGTCGCGAAACATCGCGAACGCGAACACGGAAGGCGCGACGATGAAGTACGCGACCGTGGTGACGGGCGCGGGCGGGCGCGTCGAGATCCGGTCGATCACCCAGTCCTCCAACACGACGCTGTTCCGCAACATGCTGGACTCGACGTCGAACCTTTCGCAGACCTCCGTCGTCCAGAACGGCCTCAACCGCATCAACGAGCTCGTTGGCGACATCCAGAACAAGCGGACGCCCGCCGCCTTGATCGGCAAATTCGCCGATGCCTTGAAGGCCTACGCCGCATCGCCGAACAAGTACGAATTCGCCCGCACGGCCGCCGATGCGGCGAAGGACGCGGTGACCGTTCTGAACGAAGGCACGGCGACCGTCGACAAGGTCCGCCGCGATGCGGACGACCAGCTCGTCGCCGCCGCCGGCGAGATGAACAAGCTTCTGGCCGATATCAAGGACCTCAACGAGCAGGTGGTTTCCGGCACGGCCGCCAACCGCGACATCACCGATCTCGCCGACAAGCGCGATCAACTCGTCGCCCAGCTCGCCCAATATGTCGGCATCACCGTCAATGTGCGCGGCAACAACGATATCGCGATCTACACGGACTCCGGCGTCACCCTGTTCGACAAGATTCCGCGCAGCGTGAGCTTCTCCACCACCCAGCCGCTCGTGGACGGGAAGGACGGCAACGGCTTCCGCATCGACGGCATCCTCGTCACCGGCGACGACGCGATGATGCCGATCAAGTCCGGCAAGATCGCGGGGCTCGTGGATCTGCGCGACAACGTGACGACCACATATCAGAGCCAGTTGGACGAGATGGCGCGCGGCCTGATCGCCGCCGCATCCGAGCGTCCCGCGACGGGCGGCGATGTGACGGGCATCTTCACCTCCGTCAATGCGGCCGCGCTGAAGACAACGAGCACGGTGGATGTCGGGACGTTCGCGGCTGGAACGCTGGCAAACGGCAACGTTCTGTCTTTCGACCTCCAGCTCGGCAGCACCACCTACAAGGTGTCGGGCGAAGTCAGCGCCACCGATCTTGCATCCTCCACCGCCTTCGCCGCGAAACTGCAGACGATGATCGCGGCCGCAGTGCCGAGCGCCGGAACGGGGACGCTCGGAACCGGCCATGTTTCCGTCACCGCCGACGCCACCGGCAAGCTGAGCCTGAGCGCCGATGGGATCGGATCGAAGCTCGCGCTCGGCATCTCGAACTTCACCTCGAAGGCGACCACTGCAGCAACGACGAACGACGTCACCGCCAAGACGGGCGGCCTCCTCGCCGCAACCGCCGATACCACCAACGCCGTGATCCCCGGCCTCGCGCGCCTCATCACCCTTTCTTCCGCCGTCACCATCGACGCGACCAAGATCCGGGACGGCGTCAATGTCGGCTACAACGCCACCAATCTCGGCGGCTTCACCGATCGATTGAACGCGATCCAGAACGCCCTGAACGCGGTGCAGAGCTTCGGCATGGGCACGGACGCCGCCACCAGCGGCTCGCTGACGGCGTTTGCCGCGTCGTCCGTGAGCTGGCTTCAGGACAAGCGTTCTTCCGCCACCAACGCCACCGAATACCGCCAAACGCTTCTCGACCAGACCAAGGCGACGCTGTCCAGCGCCACCGGCATCGACATCAACACCGAGTCCCTGAAGATGCTCGATCTGGAGCGTGCCTATCAGGCATCGTCGAAGGTGCTGAAGACGGTGGACGAGATGCTGAAGACCCTCATGGATTCGATCTGAAGAGACTGAACGGCAATGACCATTTCGAATCTTTCCTTCACCGCATCCCAGTACAAGAACCTGCAGAAGCTGCAGGCGCAGCTCAACAAGTCCGTGACCGAGGCGACCAACAGTCGTTACGCCGATGTCGGCCTGTCGCTAGGGCGTTTGACGGGCACGGCGGTGAACTACCGCGTTCAGGAAACGAGCTTCGAGTCGCAGCTCCAGACCAACAAGGTCGTGAGCAACCGCCTCGAACTCATCGACGACGCTCTCACCGCGATCAACAAGACCGCGACGGACATGAAGAGCTCGGCTCTCGTCGCCAAGAAGTATCCGCAATATTCGTCGCTGGCGAAGTCCGGCCTCGAGCAGTTGCAGGGCGCGCTGAACACAGCCGATGGCGGCCTCTACGTCTTCTCCGGCATGGCCGCCGACAAGGCGCCGATGCCGGCGATCGACAAGGGACTGAAATCGGCGCAGGACAATTACGACCTTTTCGTCAAAGAAGTCGGAGGCGGTCAAGCTCAAAACATCACCGCCGAGCAGATGACTCAGTATCTCAGCGAAGCTGGCTACAGCGTCAAGGATCCGGTGACGAACGCGGTTGTAAAGACTTACAGTTTCTTTGATACCGTGAAGGGCTCGACGCCCGGAACGCCTTGGGCCGACAACTGGTCCAATGCTTCCAGCACGTCGACGGTGGCTACGATCTCCAAGACCGAGACGGTCGAGACTTCCGTCAGTGCCAACAACGATGCCTTCAGGAAGCTCGTGGCCGGCTATTCCATGCTGTCTGTCATCGACCTGACGAAGCTCACCGATGCGGTGAAGGATGCAGTTTCTGTACAAGCCTCCACCACGATGACGGCCGGAACCGACAAGATCACCGCCGAGCAAGCTTTGGTCGGTATGCGTCAAAGCCGCATCGAGGCGGTCAATACGGCCTTGACCTCGCAGAAGGACGTGGCCGAGACCGCTTATTCGGATCTCGAAGGCGTCGACCCCTACGAGGCGAGCCAGCGCATGAACGCGCTCGAACTGCAGCTCAACGCGGCCATGGCCGCGACGGCTCGCATCCAGAAGATCTCCATCCTCGACTACATCTGATCGCCGCTCGGCTTTGGCCGGGGATGTATCGACAAGAACACTGCCACAGCAAGGAAACGGCATGTACCAATTCTCGTATTCCGAGATCAGGCAGGACAGCGGCTCGGATGCCCGCGAGCGCGAGCGCGAAGCGCTCGACCGCGCCATCGAGCTCATGGAAAAGGCGGAAGAGGCCGGCACCCATTCCAAGGAATCCGTCGAGGCGATCTACGCCACGCGCACCCTCTGGGGCATCCTGGTGGAAGACCTCGCGAACCCTGAGAATTCGCTGCCCGACGAGCTCCGCGCTTCGCTGATCTCGATCGGCCTCTGGGTGATGCGCGAGGCGGAAGCCATTCGCCTGGGCAAGACACAGAGCTTCCAGGGCATCATCGACGTGACGTCCATGATCCGAGAGGGATTGGAGTAGACATGGGCACGCTGAAGCTTTCGCTTCGTCCCGGCGAGCGCATCTTCGTGAACGGCGCGGTGATGCGCGTCGATCGCAAGGTCTCGCTCGAGCTTCTGAACGACGCGACCTTCCTTCTGGAAAGCCACGTCATGCAGGCGGCGGACGCGACGACCCCCCTGCGCCAGCTCTACTTCCTCGTCCAGATGATGCTGATCGCGCCGGAATCGGGCGCCGAGGCGACCGACGCCTTCCGCAAGACCTATCCGCTTCTCATGGCGGCCTTCTCCAACCCGGCCGTGCGCGATGGGCTGATGGATGTCGCCGAGCAGATCGAACGCAGCCGGCCATACGAGGCGCTGCGCACGCTTCGCGGCCTCATCCCGGTGGAAGACGCGATCCTGGAAGGCCGAAACGCTTCGGCGAGCGAGCGCCGTTCCGGCAATGCCGGTCCGCGCTTGATGGAGGCAAGGGCATGAGCACTGTCGACACGGTAGGAAACGCCACTGCCGCCGCATCGAGCGCGACGGCCACGACCACCACGACGAAGAAGACCGACGCGGAAAAGGCGGCCCTCGACTACAACGCCTTTCTTCAGCTTCTCGTCGCCCAGATGAAGAACCAAGACCCGCTGAACCCGTCCGATCCGACCGAACAGCTCAGCCAGCTCGCGTCCTTCTCCAATGTCGAGCAATCGATCAAGCTGAACGATAAGCTCAGCACGATCATGACGACATCGATGCTCGGCCAGGCGGACGGCGTGATCGGCCGCACGGTCACCGATTCCGACGGCACCACGAAGGGCGTGGTCAAGTCGGTCTCGCTGAAGGACGGCGTGGCCACCGCCACGTTGGATACGGGCAAGACGGTCGTTCTCGGCAACGGCATCAAGGTGGAGTGAGGCCATGAACGAAGCCGACGCCATCGACATCGTGCAGTCCGCCATCTGGACGGTCGTGATCGCCTCCGGGCCGGCCGTGATCGGTGCGATGCTGGTCGGCATCGTCATCGCTCTCTTCCAGGCGCTGACCCAGATCCAGGAAGTGACCTTGACCTTCGTGCCGAAGATCATCGCGATCTTCGTCATCATCGCCTTCACCGCCTCCTTCACGGGCGCGCAGGTCTACGCCTTCACGCAGGAAAGCTTCTCGCGCATCGAGCACGGCTTCTAGCCGACATCGCTTTTCGCGTGTCCATTCGAACCGCGTCCGGCCTCCGCCGGGCGCGGTTCTTCGCATTTCCAGCCCGGCTCAAGGCTTTGCGTGGAAAAGGAAGGGCATCCGGCGGGCATGACGTTCGTCGGACGAACCGCCTTTCTCGAGGGAGCATGATGCTCCCGGGAGCGCCCGATGGCCGTCGTCGACAGCGTCAAACTCAGCCCGCCCGCCGCCAGTCGCCGCGATATCGGTTTCGCGCTCGGCATCATCTTCATCATGGCGGTGCTGTTCGTTCCGATTCCGCCCTTCATCATCGACTTCGGGCTGGTGATCTCCATCGCCCTGTCGGTGCTGATCCTGATGGTCGCCCTGTGGATCGAGAAGCCGCTGGACTTCTCGTCCTTCCCGACCGTGCTCCTGATCGCCACCATGCTGCGTTTGTCGCTGAACATCGCGACGACCCGCGTGATCCTGTCCCACGGCAACGAGGGGCACGACGCGGCCGGCCACGTCATCGGCGGCTTCTCGCAATTCGTGATGGGCGGCGACTTCGTGATCGGCCTCGTGGTCTTCGCGATCCTCATCACCGTCAACTTCCTCGTCATCACCAAGGGCGCGACCAGAATCGCCGAAGTCGGCGCCCGCTTCACCCTCGACGCTATCCCCGGCAAGCAGATGGCCATCGACGCCGACCTGTCGGCCGGTCTCATCGACGAGCGCCAGGCGCAAGCGCGCCGCCGCGAGCTTGAAGAAGAAAGCTCCTTCTTCGGCTCCATGGACGGTGCCTCGAAATTCGTGCGCGGCGACGCCATCGCCGGCCTCATCATCACCGCCGTCAACATCTTCGGCGGCATCATCATCGGCGTCACCCGCCACGGCATGGACGCCGCGACCGCCGCCGACGTGTTCGTGAAGCTCTCGGTCGGCGACGGTCTCGTGACGCAGATCCCGGCGCTGATCGTGTCGCTCGCCGCGGGCCTCCTCGTGTCCAAGGGCGGCACGAGGGGCGCGGCCGAAAAGGCGATCATCTCGCAGCTCGGCTATTACCCGCGCGCCATGATGGTCGCGGCGGCCCTGATGCTCGTCCTGTCGCTTCTGCCGGGCCTGCCGATGCTGCCCTTCCTTCTCGCCGCGATCGGCCTCGGCTTCGTCGGCTATACGGTGCCGCGCCAGCGCGCCGCCGCCGAACGGGCCGTCGCCGAAGAGCAAAAGCTGATCGAGGCGGCCAAGGTCGAGACCGAGCGCCAGTCGGTGAAGGAGTCGTTGCGCATCGTCGAGGTCGAGCTGGTTCTCGGCAAGCAGATGGCCGCCCATCTCGCCTTCGCCCGCGATGAGCTCGGCAATCGCGTCGGCAAGATGCGCCGCCGCTTCGCCTCGCGCTACGGTTTCGTGGTGCCTGAAATCAAGCTGTCCGACGACCTGTCGGTGGATTCCAAGTCCTACGAGATCAAGGTCCATGGCACGACGGTGGCGAGCCAGTCGCTGCGGCTCGGCGAACTCCTGATCGTGCTGGGCGACAGCCCCGTTCCCGATATCCCGCACGATCTGACCAAGGAGCCGGCCTTCGGCCTGCGCGCCGCCTGGATTTCCGAAACCTTCGCGTCGGCCGCGCGCCGCGCCGGCTTCGAGCCGGTGGACACGCTTTCGATCATCCTGACGCATCTGTCGGAGGTCATCCGCAACAATCTGGCGCATCTTCTGTCCTACAAGGACATGCGCTCGCTGCTCGACCGGCTGGAGCCCGAATACAAGCGGCTGATCGACGAGATCGTGCCCGCCCATATGAGCCATAGCGGCCTTCAGGCAGTGTTGAAGCTCCTGCTCGCCGAGCGCGTCTCGATCCGCAACCTGACGCTGATCCTGGAAGCTATTGCCGAGATCGCGCCCCATGTGCGCCGGTCGGAGAAGATCGTGGAGCATGTGCGCATGCGCATGGCGCAGCAGATCTGCGGTGATCTTCTGCATAAAGGTCAGCTCGGCGTCCTAAGGCTCGGGAATCGCTGGGATCTCGCCTTCCACCAAGCCTTGAAGCGCGACGCGAAGGGTGATGTCATCGAGTTCGATATCGATCCGCGCCTCGTGGAACAGTTCGCCGGCGAAGCCACCAAGGTCATCCGCGAAAAGACCGACCAGGGCGAGAACTTCGTGCTCGTCGCTTCGCCCGACGCGCGCCCCTATGTGCGGATGATGATCGAGCGCATCTTCGTGAACCTGCCGGTGCTGTCGCATCTGGAGATCGCGCGCGGCGTCGACATCAAGCCCCTCGGCGCCATCTCGTAAGGGCCTCAAGCCGGTGAACGCCGACACCACCGCGACGATCCTGTCGCTGTTCCTGATCTTCTGCCGCGTCGGCGCGTGCCTGATGCTGCTGCCGGGCTATTCCTCGTCGCGCATTCCGGTGCAGGTTCGGTTGTTCGTGGCGGTCGCCGCTTCCATGGTGATCGCGCCGGGCATCATGCCGGACCTGAAGGCAATCATGCTGGGGGCGGGCGACGACCTGCGCCTGCAATATGTCGTGACCGAACTTCTGAACGGCATGCTGATCGGTCTTCTCGGCCGCTTCTTCATGCTGGCGCTGCAGTTCTCCGGCACCTTCGTCGCCAACGCCATCGGCATGGGGCAGGCCTTCGGCGTGTCCATCGACGACCAGGAACCGGCCATCGCCTCGCTGATCACGCTGACGGCGACCGTGATGATCTTCACCCTGAACCTCCACGCGGAAGTTCTGCGCGCGCTCGTCGCTTCCTATGGCGCGATGCCTGTCGCGGCGGGCTTCGGGCCGCGGGCCAGCCTCGTTTCGCTGACCGAC
Organism: Aureimonas psammosilenae; assembly: GCF_009176975.1. Taxonomy (GTDB): domain Bacteria; phylum Pseudomonadota; class Alphaproteobacteria; order Rhizobiales; family Rhizobiaceae; genus Plantimonas; species Plantimonas psammosilenae. The sequence goes on along the minus strand of NZ_WEZG01000003.1, from coordinate 367,589 downwards.
AATCTGGACGAGACCTTCACGCTTTGTCTGCGGATCGCCAGCCCCTTCGTGATCTACGCGGTGATCGTCAACTTCGCGATCGGCTTGATGAACAAGATGACGCCGCAGATCCCCGTCTACTTCATCTCCATGCCATTCGTGATCGCCGGCGGCATGGTGCTTCTGGGCTTCGCCGTCGGTGACTTCCTGCGCATCTTCGTCGGCACCTTCCAGACCTGGGTCTTCAACGGATGAGCACGGAGCGCGACCGGGCCGAGCGGCTGAAGCGGCTTCTGGATGTGCAGGCGCGCAAGCGACGCCTTGCCGAATGGCGTCTGGCCGAACTCGTCCGGGAAGAAGCGGAACTGAAGGCGACGAGCGCGGAAATTCTGGAAAGCCTCGGCACCCAGTCTCTCCTCAACGGTCTGTTTCTCGAAGGCCGCGCTTCGGCCCTGCGCCGCAACGAGGCGAAGATCGTCCTCAACGTCCAGAACCGCGAGGCGACCGGCAAGGCGCTCGTGGAAGCGCAGCGCATCGAGAAACGCATGGAGCGGGCGGTGGCCGAGGCCGATCTGATCGCGCTGCGCCGGGAAGAGCGCGACGATCTGGATCTCGCCCTCGACGACTATCTCGCCGCCACCGGCGCAAGCCTGGAATAAGACGGTCCGGCTAAATCTCGGTGCATATACAGCGGACGGACGAGAGATGACGATCAAGCCGATCGGAGCCCCGGAGGGGGCGGCCCGCGCTCAAGGCAGCACCGCCGTCGAACGCGCCCTGCCGTTCAACGCCGTTTCGCGCGGGTCCCGAAGCGGCGAGCTGACGCCCGCCCAGAAGTTCGAAAGCTTCGTGATGCAGAGCTTCGTGGAGCCGATGCTGCCCAAGGCCGATTCCAGCTATTTCGGCGAAGGCACGGCAGGCTCGATCTGGCGCTCCATGCTGGCCGAACATATCGGCGCGGAAATGGCGGCGGCCGGCGGGATCGGCATCGCCAAGATGGTGGAAGAGCGCAACGCTTCCATCCTGGCGCATTCGACCGAGGCCCTCGCCAAGGATGCCGCGGTCGCCACCGGCGCAGCCCATTCCAAACCCGGCACGCTCTGAAGCGCCGAGTTTCCCGTTCAACCGCGATCATCGCGACATTTGAGAGAGTTCAACACGGTGGAAGCGGTTCTCATCCAGGCCATCAACCGGCTCGAAGGCATTCTCGCTGGCGAAACCGAGGCGCTGCGCTCCGGTCGCCGCATCGACCTGTCCGAGGTCACCAATTGCAAGAACCAGAGCCTTCTGGAAATGACGCGCATCTCGCGCGGTCTCGACCCTTCCGCCGTGACGCCTGTTCTGAGAGAGCGCCTCGGCACGCTGAAGAGCCGGCTGGAAGAAAATAGCCGCGTCCTGTCGCTTCACATGGAAGCGGCCTCCGAGATTTCCGGCATCATCGCGCAGAGCCTCAAGGACGCCGAGTCCGACGGCACCTATGGCTCCTCGGTCAACGGCGTGAAGAGCGGCAGATGATCAAGACCCTCGCCATCGGCCTCTGGGTCTGCGTCGCCTCGCTCGGTGCCAGCTACGTCGCGGCCTCCATGCAGGGGCCGGCGGTCGAGGAGAAGCACGAGCCGACCTATTTCAACGGTCTCGACTGGCGCAAGACTGAAAGCATCACGGTGCCGATCCTCACCAAGGACCGGATCGCCGGCTATGTGCTTGCCCGCTTCGTCTACACGATCGACGGCGAGATCGCGAACAAGCTCGCGGTGCCGCCGGATGCCTTCGTCATGAACGACGCCTTCACGGCCGTCTACCAGACCTCGGATTTCGATTTCCAGAATCCGCAGAAATACGACCTCGACGGCCTCAAGACGAAGATCAAGGACAGCGTCAACAAGCGCTACGATCAGGAACTCATCCACGAGGTCCTGGTGGAGCAGTTCGACTTCCTGCCGAAAGACGACATGTCGCCGAAAACGGCTTCCGCCAACTGAACCCGACTTCGGCGGGACCGGAACCGTTAGGATTTCGCTCACGACGATTCGGTAGGATTCTCGAAAGCGACGCGCAGGCGCGTCCTTGCCTCTGGACGCATCGACGCAATGGTTTCGACCCTTCTCGGCTACAAGCTCTACGCTTCGAACATGTCGAAGACCCTGGAGCGTTTGGAAAATTCCACTGCGGTCAAGAAAGAGGCGGCCTACTACAACGAGAACATCGGCAAGGTTAAGACGGTCGACGACCTTCTCGACAACTACCGTCTTTATTCCTACGCCATGAAGGCCTACGGGCTGGAGGATCAGATGTCCTCCAAGGGCCTGATCCGCAAGGTGCTGGAAAGCGATCTGAAAAGTTCGAGCTCCTTCGCCAACCAGTTGGCCGACAAGAAGTATCGCACCTTCGCCGCCGCCTTCAACTTCGGCACGAACGCGGCAAGCGAGACCAAGGTCGTCCAGAACTCCACGCAGACCGAGTCCATGGTGGATTCCTATAACGACCGCCGCGTGCGCCAGGGCGTCGTGGCCGCGCAGAAGACGAACTACTACCAAGCCAATATCGGCTCGGTGAAGACGGTCGACGATCTCCTGAACAATACGGCCCTTTACGAAGTCGTCCTGCGCTCGATCGGAGCCGATCCGGAAACGACTTCGAAGGACTTCGCGCGTCAGGCGCTGACGAATACGCTGCCGAACGGGACGACGACGACGAACCCGATCGGTTGGATGAAGATCCACGAATTGTTCAACTTCGACCAAAATGGCGATGTTATTCCTGTCGCCGGGACAACGAACGTACTATTCGCGCAGGATCCGTCTGATAAAAGCCAGTTGATTTATAACTACAATGTGGCGACCGGGAACAATAACAATCCAGCCGCCGCCGCATTCAATACCGATTTCTTCAAGCTGCAAACAGCGGCGGGGCGCATCGGCGATGTGGATGATCTCTTGGATAATCCTCGTTTGTTCGAATACGTCGCTACCGCTTTCGGTTTCGATCCGACGATTGAGACTCCGGACTACTTCAAGAAAATCCTGTCCAGTGATTCCACGGCCTGGGCTTCCGACACCTACCTGAACATGATGGCGAACCCGAACGTACCGACCAGCCGCAAAGAACAATTCACAAATCTCCGCGCTGCTTTCAATTTCGATAAGGACGGGAATGCAATTAGTGGAGGTATGCAAACAGCCGATCAGCAACAAAAACTGGAAGCGGCCTACTTCCGCAATTACACGGTTATCGCGATATCGAAGGACTCGAAGCAGACGAGCAGCTTCAAGTTCTTGATGGACAACATCAATTCCGTCACCGACCTTCTGACCAAGGACCCGGCTTTCGGAAACGACGCGATCAACTACGCCTTGAAGGCCTTCGACATCGACCCGAAGGAAACGTCGCTCTTTCAGGTCCGTCGCGTTCTCACCAGCGACGTTTCCGACCCGAACAGCTACGTGAACAAGCTGAAGGACGAGCGCTTCGTGAAGCTCGCCAACGCCTTCAACTTCGATTCCGAGGGCAAGGCGGCGCCGCAGCGGCTCGTGCAATCCACGAGCGCTCAAACGACGACCGGTGTCAAATACAAGGAAAGCTTCGGCGAGAACCTGTCGAAAGCCAAACAGGAACTGATCAAGACGGATACGAAGGCCTATCTCGAAGCGATTCCGAAGCTCACTTCGCTGGATGCCCTTCTGAAAGACACCAAGACCCTCAACTACGCCCTGAAGGCTTATGGGCTCGACGACAACAAGCTCTCGACGGCCGATCTCAAGAAGATTCTGACGAGCGACCTCTCCGACAAGAAAAGCTTCGCTTATACGGGCGCGGAGGACGGCTCCTACGTGAAGTTCGCGCAGGCCTTCAGCTTCACGACCTCGGGCACGGTCAGCCGCGAGGCATTTGGCTCGCAGTCCGGGGCGGCGAAGCTGACGACCGCCAACAAATTCCTGCTCCAGACCCTGGAAACCAAGGCTGGCGACGAGGGACAGGAGGGCGTGCGCCTTGCGCTCTATTTCCGCCGCACAGCGTCCGACCTGACGTCCATGACGTCGATCCTCGCCGACAAAGCGGCATTGAAGGTCGTGATGACCGCGTTCAGCCTGCCCACCGGCTTTTCGCAGCTCGATACCGACAAGCAGGTCTCGATTCTGGAGAAGAAGTTCAAGCTGGAAGACTTCAAGGATTCCAAGAAGCTCGACAAGTTCATCAGCCGCTTCTCGGCGATGTACGACATGGCCAATGGCGACACGTCCAACGCGAGCTCGCCCGTGCTTCAACTGATGAGCGGCGCGTCCTCGTCGACGTCAGGGGCGGGAAATTCGCTTCTCGCCCTGCTTTGAACTTGGTTCAGGGCCGGACGGACGGGCATGGTCGCTCGTCCGCCATGACGGGTCAGTCGCCGACGGCGTAATAAGGGCCGCTCAGTCGCCGGCGCGTGGCGTCGTCCGCCGGCTTGCCGTCGCCCTCGACATCGATGCCGATTTCGGAGTCCCGGCTCCAGGCGATCCGGCCGGACAAGAGGATGCCTTCGTTCTCATCGAACACGGCGACCTTATCGTCCCCGTTCTCGATAGGACCGAAGCAGCGCACGCGCAGGCCATTCGAGGACCGGTCGAGGATGGTGCAATCCGCCAGGAAACGCTGGTCTTCCCCGACGACCTTTCCGGGCCTCAGGCGCGTGCGGTTGCGCCGTTCCCTCCGCCGTTCGGCGAGGGGGCTTCGAGAAGGGGAGGTGAAGAATTTACGCCAGTCGATCACAGGTCCGGCCTGTCGGTTGCTCCGCATATAGATAGCCTAGAACATAAGATCGGTTGCTAAAACGCGCCTGCTTTCGCCCGTCAGGGTTAACGCTGGATCACCATGGCTGGTGTGATTTGACGAAACGCTAACCCTGACCTGCGGAAGATTTCGGGCCAATCGAGCCTGAACGGCGGGCGTTAACCACGCGGGCGGCAATCTGCGGGGGTCTCGAAGCTCCCGGTCGCACCGATGCCTGTTCCGTCCAACATTCAACGATCTTCGGTCCGAACCGGACGCGACGATGCTTCTCGGACCGTCTTCGGTCGCCGACCGGCGGAGGCGTCGATCGCGCCGCGAGCCATCGAGGCCACGCGGACCTCCGGCTTGGAGCGGATCTTTCTCGGGCTGGTGACGGCGACCTCGCTTTCCTTCTGCATCGGTGTGGTCGGCGTGACACTTCACGACCCCGATTATTTCAATCGCAAACTTCTGGCGTCCATCGAACTCAACGATCTCGATCCGATCGAAACCGGCGCGACGCCTGCGCCGGAAGGAGAGGGGAAAGGCGCGGCGATCGCCAGCCTTCCGGTGCCGGTTCTCGTGCGCGCACACCCGCCGACGCCGCAGGATTATCAGATCATCATGGTGTTCGAGAACGAGGCGATCCTGGCGACGAGCGAGGAACTTCTGCGCGTCAAGGTCGGCTCGGTTCTGCCGGGTCTCGGCGCGATCCGCGAGATCACCCCGAACGACAATGGCGGGGCGGTGGTCGCGGAAAACGCCACGCTGAAGAGCGTCGTGAAGTAGCGTCTACTTCTTTTCGAGAAGCGCCTGACCTTCGGTCGCGATGCGGCCACGGATTTTGTTCGCGATGGCCGCAAGGAAGCCGGGCAGGTCGAGTTCCACATGGACATGGTCGTCGAGAACGTCGAGGCGGCCGACGACGTTCTGCCCGAGCATCCCGGCGCGAAAGTCCAGGCGGTCGCCTTCCCACTTGTCCTCGAACTTCAGCATTCCTCCGACCGCCTGATCGCGGAGCCGGCCGAAGCCTTCCGTGATGCGCTGGAGCGCGGCATCGCGGCTCAGCTTGTGCGGAATGTCGATCTTGATCGTCTCGGCCATCGGTCGGCGGGCGCTCCGGAGTTCGTCCCTCGGGATATGGCCCTCTCGGGTTCCGCCCGCAACGGCAGGCGAAAAGGAAAGGGCCGGATCGCATGTCCGATCCGGCCCTTCCGTTTATCGAAGTATCAGGCGAAGGCGGGCTTCGCCTTCGGTGCGCCGTTCCGGGCCGGCCGGCGGCGTCCGCGATTGCGGTTGTCGGCGTTCTCGCCGGCGGGCTTGGCGGAGCGCGGCGGCGGATTGGGGCCGCGCGACTGGCGCCCGGGATGGGCGCGGGCGCCCGGCTGCGGGCCGCGACCGGAGCGCGGCGGACGGTTGTCGCGCCGTTCTTCGTGGGCGGCGCCTTCCGGCACCGGAATGTCGCTGACCTTCAGATCGAAGCTCTGGCCGGTGAGCTTCTCGATGGCCTTCAGCTTCGCCCGCTCGGACGGATCGACCAGCGCCACCGCGACGCCCGACTTGCCGGCACGGGCTGTGCGGCCGATGCGGTGGACGTAGCTTTCCGGCTCTTCCGGCAGGTCGAAGTTCACCACATGGCTGATGTCGTCGACATGGATGCCGCGCGCCACGATATCGGTGGCGACGAGCACGCGCATCTGCCCGGAATGGAAGGCGGACAACGCCTTCTGCCGCGCGCCCTGGCTCTTGTTGCCATGGATCGCGGCGGACTGGATGCCGGCCTTTTCGAGGTCTTCCGACAAGCGGTTTGCGCCGTGTTTGGTGCGGGTGAAGACCACGACCTTGTCGACGCCCGGCTCCGCCAGATGGCGGATGAGCCAGAGCTTCTTGGCCTTCTGCGGCACGAGCCAGGCGCTCTGCTCGATCTTTTCGACCGTGACCACTTCAGGCGTGACTTCCACGCGCACCGGCTCGCGCAGGATCTTGGCCGCGAGCGAGGCGACGTTCTGCGGCATGGTCGCGGAGAACAGCAGCGACTGGCGCTTCTGCGGCACCGCCTTCACGATGCGGTTCACGTCGCGGATGAAGCCCATGTCGAGCATGCGGTCGGCTTCGTCGAGAACGAGAAAGCGCACCGCGCCAAGCTCGATCGAGCCTTGTTCCATATGGTCCAGAAGGCGGCCGGGCGTGGCCACCACGATCTCGACGCCGCGCTGCAGCGCTTCGGCCTGCGGCCGCGCGCTGACGCCGCCGAAGACGGTGGTGTATTTCAGCTTGGTGCGGTCGGAGAGCTTCTTCACCGAGTCGGCGATCTGGATCGCAAGTTCGCGGGTGGGCGCGAGGATCACGGCCAGCGGACGCCGGGGTTCGGCGCGAAGGCCACCCTTCAGCATGGCGTCGAGAAGGGGCAGGGCAAAGGCGGCCGTCTTGCCGGTGCCGGTCTGTGCGATGCCGAGAACGTCGCGCCCTTCGAGCTGCGGCGGGATCGCCTGCGCCTGGATCGGCGTCGGCGTCACAAGCTCGGCGCGCTCAAGAGCGGCGAGAAGGACGTCGGCGAGACCGAGGTCCTTGAACAGAATTTGGGTCAAGATATGCTTTCGGAACTGGCGGGCAGCATGGCCCGCACGAATGTCCGGACACCCTCGCGCTCGGGGCGGATCGGAACGGGCCGTGCCGGACTTCGAGAAGTCCGAGGGCGCTCTCAGAAGCGTTCCAGTCTGTTCGAATGGTTCGAACGGAAGGCGAGAGCGCAGCGCGCCACGGCGTGACACGCTGCATATCGACGTTTATCCCCTCGCGGTCAAGCGGCACCGGCGCCGCCCGTGGCGAGCCATGCATTCCGCGCGCTGCTTCAGCCTTGAAGTTCCGATTGAAGCATTTCGAGTTCGAGCCATTCGTCCTCGGCCTTGGAAAGCGCTGTCCTGTCCTTTTCCAGAATCTTCACCAACTCGTCGAAGCGCTTCGGATTCTTGGAGAAAAGGGCAGGGTCGGCCATCTCGCCTTCGTTCTTGGCGATCGCCTTTTCGAGCTTGGCGATTTCCTTCGGCAGGTTCTCCAGTGCGAACTTCTGCTTGAAGGACAGCTTGGTTGCAGGCCCCTGCGCCTTCGGCGCGGAGCCGGAGCCCTGCGCCTTTGCCGGAGCCTCGTCGCGCCGGCGACGATCCGGCTCGGCCCCGCGCCGCTGAGCCAGCATGTCGGCATAGCCACCGGCATATTCGATCCATTGGCCGTCGCCTTCCGGCGCGACGGTCATCGTCACGGTGCGGTCGAGGAAGTCGCGGTCGTGGCTGACGAGAAGCACGGTGCCGGGATAGTTGGCGACGAGTTCTTCGAGAAGGTCCAGCGTTTCCATGTCGAGGTCGTTGGTGGGCTCGTCCAGCACCAGGAGGTTGGCGGGCGTCGCCAGCGTCTTGGCGAGCAGCAAACGCGCTCGCTCGCCGCCCGACAGCATGCCGACCGGCGTCCTGATCTGCTCGGGCGAGAACAGGAAGTCCTTCAGATATCCGACCACATGGCGAAGCTCGCCGTTGACCATTACCTGATCGCCGCGCCCGTCCGTGAGGTTGTCGGTCACGGAAGCGTCGTCGCGCAGGGCCGCGCGCTTCTGGTCGAGAAAGGCGAGGTCGAGATTGGTGCCCTGGCGGATGCGGCCGCTATCGGGCTGCAACTCGCCGATCAGCATCTTCAAAAGCGTCGTCTTGCCCGCGCCGTTCGGCCCGACAAGGCCGACGCGGTCGCCGCGCAAAATGCGGGTCGAGAAGTTCTCCACCAGCCGGCGGCCGTCATAGGCCTTGGAAACCTCCTCGGCCTCGATCACCAGCTTGCCGCTTTCGCGCGTTTCGCCGGCCTTCATCACGACATTGCCCTGCGCGCGCCGCGCATCGCGCCGTTCCTGGCGCAAGGTGTGCAGCCCTTCCAGCCGGCGCTGGTTGCGGGTGCGGCGGGCGGACACGCCGTAGCGCAGCCAATGCTCTTCGCGTTCGATCTTTGCGGACAGCTTCTGGAGGTCCCGTTCCTCCTCGTCCAGCACCTTGTCGCGCCAGCGCTCGAAAGAGCCGAAACCCTCATCCAGACGCCTGACGCCGCCGCGGTCCAGCCAGACGGTGGCGTTGGTCGTCTTCTGCAGGAAACGCCGGTCGTGGCTGATGACGACCACCGCGCTTTTCAGCGAGGCGACTTCGCTTTCCAGCCATTCGATCGTCGGCAGGTCGAGATGGTTGGTCGGCTCGTCCAGAAGGAGGATATCCGGTTCGGGCGCCAGAACGCGGGCGAGCGCCGCGCGCCGTGCCTCGCCGCCGGACAGATCCGCCGGCCGCGCGTCTCCCTTCAACCCCAAGGCTTCGATGCAAAGCGCGACCCGATAATGGTCGTCGGCCGGCCCGAGACCTGCCGCCACATAGGCTTCCACGCTCGGCGCGTCGCCGAAATCGGGCTCCTGCGCGAGATAGCGGATGGTCGCCGTCGGCTTGCGGAACACCTCGCCGCGATCGGCTTCCACGATGCCGGCTGCGATCTTCAGAAGCGTCGACTTGCCGGAGCCGTTGCGCCCGACAAGCGCGATACGGTCGCCGGGCAGGACGTTCAATTCGACGCCGGACAGAAGCGGCGTTCCGCCGAAGGTCAGTCGGACGTCATCGAGACGAAGCAGAGGAGGGGGTGCCATGCGCCGCTTCTAGCCGATGATGCGTTGGATCGGAACCATGTTCGTCTTGTCGATGCCCGAAGCCGATGCCATCTTCGGCCCCAGGAATCGACAAGGACTTCGCCATGACGAAACTGGATGTCGAGATGCCGGATGCGTTGATGGAATGGGTCGCGTCGCGCGTCGAAACCGGCCGCTATGTGGATGCGGGCGACTATGTTCGCGATCTGATTCGACGTGAACAGGCACGCTCATCCGAAGATGGACTGTGGACGGCGGAAGTCCAGCGTTTGATCGCGGAAGGGGAGGCCGATATCGCGGCTGGGCGCGTGCACGATATCGAAGAAGTCTTCGAAGAGGCCGAGGCGGCTATCCGCGAGGTCGAGCGGCGGCAGGTCGCGGCGGAATGAAGGTCGTCTTCTCGACGGCTGCCAAACGGGACGTCGTCAGGATCGCTCGCTACATCGCCCTCGAAAGCCCGATGCAATCTCGTGCCGTCGTTGCCCAGATCCATCGACGCATATACGAACTCGAGCAGTTTCCAAGATCCTGTCCGACGATCGCCGGCGTCGCCGACACGGCATTGCGGAAGCTGACGGTCGGCAGCTTCAATGTCCTTTACGCTGTTCGAGGCGACCGGGTGGAAGTCTCCCGTGTCCTTCATGGAGCCCGCGATATCGCGCGTATTTTGGCCGACATGAAAGACTGAGTTTCACTCCGCCGGTGCCGGCCGGCCTCCAAGTTCCGCTTCCGCGATGTCTCGGTGAAGCGCGGCGGTGCGCTCGGAATTGGGTTTCGAGAAGCGGCCGAGAAGAAGATAGGCGACCGGCGTCACGTAGAGCGTGGAGAAGGTCGCAAGGCCGAGGCCGCCGACGATGACGTAACCGAGCGCCACGCGCGCTTCCGCCCCCGCGCCCGTCGCGAAGATGAGCGGCACGCCCCCGACCACGGTCGCGATCATGGTCATCATCACCGGGCGGAGGCGGATCAGGGCGGCCTTCTCCACCGCTTCGCGCAGTTCCATCCCTTCCTCGCGAAGCTGGTTGGCAAATTCCACGACGAGGATGCCGTTCTTGGCCATGATGCCGACAAGGAGAACGAGGCCGATCTGGCTGTAGAGGTTGAGGCTGACGCCGAAGAAGGCGAGGGCGAAGATGGCGCAGGCGATTCCGAGCGGCACGGTGGCGATGATGATGAGCGCGGAAACGAAGCTTTCGAACTGCGCCGCCAGAACGAGCACGATGACGACGATGGCGAAGCCGAACACCACGGCGAGGCCGTTGGATGTTTCCTGAAGGGTCGCGGCCTCGGCGAGGGGGATGAGGCGCATGGAGTCCGGCAGCACCGTTCGGGCGAGCGTCTGCGCATCCGCCCAGCCTTGCGCGATGGCATAGCCTTCGGGAAGCTGCGCGGTGAGCGTCACCGCACGCGAGCGGTTCTCGCGGTTCAGCGAGGGCGCGATCGGCTTTTCCTCGACCTTGGCGATGGAACTCATGGGCACGAGCCGACCGTCCGAGGTCTTCAGGAAGATGTTGGCGAGATCGCCCGGATCGTTGATCGGCCGGCTGGTCGCCACGATGCGGATCGGCACCGACTTGTCGTCCAGAAAGGTGCGTCCCGTTTCGCGCCCGTCCAGAAGTGCCTGCATGGCTTCCGACAACCCGTCGATGTCGATGCCGAGATCGGATGCCCGCTCGCGGTCGATCACGACGGAAAGCTGCGGTTGCGCGGATTCCACGGCAAGCTGCACACGGCTCCACCGACCGTCCCTTTCCATCGCCGATTTCAGGCGCGCGGCCGCGTCCGCGATCTCGTCGAAGTTCTGGCCGGCGACGGCGAATTGCAGGCCTTGCCCGCCGCCGCGAATGCCGAGCGAGTTCGGCTGGACGGCCACGGCGCGCACGCCCGCGATGCCCGCAAGCTGGCGGTTCACTTCCGAGGCGATGGCCTGCTGAGAGCGCTCGCGCACGCCCCAATCGGCGAGCGACATCACCACGAAGCCGGTATTGGCGGCGCCGCGCCCAACCGTGGCGTAGACGCTTCTCGCCTCGCCGCTTTCGAGATATGGCGCGAGGATCTCCTCGATCCGCCGCATCTGCGCGGCCGTGTAGTCGATATTCGCGCTTTGCGGGGCCGCGATGCGTAAGAGAACCGCGCCGCGATCCTCGGTCGGCGTCAGTTCCTGCGGCAGGGTCTGGAAAGTGAGATAGGCCGCGTAGGAAAAGATCGCCGCTGCCGCCACGACCAGAAGCGGAAAGGCGAGGCAGGCGCGGATCGTCACCGCATAGAAGCCGCTCAAGGCGACCCCGATCCGGCGAATGCCGCGCGAGAAAAAGCCCGGAGCGCGCTCGTCTTCCTTCGGCTTGACGAAATGGGCCGCGAGCATCGGACAAAGGGTGAGCGCCACGAAGGCCGAGATCACCACCGCGACGGCGAGAACATAACCGAACTCGCGGAACAATCCGCCTGCCGCTCCCGGCAGAAAGGAGATCGGCACGAACACGGCCGCGAGCGTCGCCGTCGTGGAGATCACCGCGAAGAACACTTCGCGCGTGCCGAGTACCGCCGCCGCGCTCGGACGCGCACCCATGTCGCGCCGCCGGACGATGTTTTCGAGAACGATGATCGCGTCGTCCACCACCATGCCGGTCGCGAGAACCAGGGCAAGGAGGGTGAGGATGTTGATCGAAAAGCCGGCGAGATAAACGAAGGTGATGACGCCGATCAGCGCGATCGGCATGGTGACGGCCGGGATCAGCGTGGCGCGAAGGTTCAGAAGGAAAACGAAGATCACCGCGATCACGATGATCACCGCATAGATCAGCGACAGTTCGACCTCGTGGATCGCGCCGTTGATGAAGACGGCGTTGTCGCTGGTCACCGAGACCTTCACCCCGTTCGGCAGCGTCCCGTTCAACCGGTCCACCTCGGCGCGGATGCGCTCCGAGATTTCCAGCGTCGAGGAGCCCGCCTGCCGCACCACGCCGAGACCGATGCCCGTTTGCCCGTTGACGCGCTGCTGCGAAGCGGCCTCGTCGGGGCCGAAGCGCACGGAAGCGACGTCGCGAAGGCGCGTGCGGTCGTTCAACGCGATGGCCTCGAAGGCTGCCGGCGTCGTGACATTGGCGTCGGTTCTGACGATCAGGTCCTGCGTCGGCGAGGCGAGTGACCCGGCCGGCACGTCCAGCGCCACGTTGCGTAAGGAATTGGCGAGATCGGCCACGGTGAGGCCGCTCGTGGCCAGCCGGTCGGGGTCGATATCGATATAAACGATCCGCTCGCGCTCGCCGGAAAGCTGAATGTCCGCCACCCCTTGCACTGCGGCGAGCTGGTCGGAGATGCGATCCTCGACCAGCGTCGTCAGGTCCTCGATGGGCATTCCCGGCGCGAGGACGGCGAGGCGCATGATCGGATCGGCGTCGGCGTCGGCTTTCACGATCTGCGGCTCGTCCGCTTCGTCGGGCAAGGTATTGGCCAAGCGGCTGACGGCGTCTCGCACATCGCTCGCCGCGACGTTGAGGTCGGTCGAGTCGGTGAACTCGATGGTCACCCGGCTGCGGCCGAAGGACGACGAGGACGAGATCGACGCGATACCCGAAACGCGGGCGACGGCGCTTTCCACCTCGCTGGTGATCTGCCGGTCGATCGTTTCGGGCGCCGCGCCCTCGAAGGCGATGGTCACGCTGATCACGGGCCGATCGACATTCGGCAATTCGCGCACCTCGACCGCGTTCAACGCGGCAAGGCCGGCGACGACGATCAGAAGGTTCAGGACGATGGTGAGAACCGGCCGGCGGATGAACAGGCTGGTGAAAGCGGTGAGGCCATCCGCCTTTCCGCGCATGTGTGGGGGGACGGCGCTCATCGCGTGCCGGTCTCGCCGACGGCCTCGGCGGACCTGCGAACCTCGCCGGATCGCGTTTCCGCGCGCTTGCCGGCCTCAGCGGGTGCGGCGCTTTCGGCCGCCGGCACCCCATCCTCGCCGAGCGGGGGAGCCGGAACCTGCGGCACGCCGCGAATCTCCACCGATCCGCCTTCCCGCACCGACTGCACGCCTTCCACCACCACGACATCGCCGAGCGCCAGCGCGTCGGACTGGAGAAGCAGGCTGTCGATGTTCCGCTCGGCGATCCGCACCGGCGCCTTCTCGACCTTGTTGTTCACGACCTTCCAGACGAAGGCGCCGTCGCGCTCCCATTGCACTGCCAACGGATCGACGGCGAGCAGGCTTTCGCCCGGCAGCGTCATGGTGATGGTGAAGGACATCCCCGGCCGCAACTCGTCGGCGGCGTTGTCCAGAATGGCTTCGACGCGCAGGGTCCGGCTCGCCTCGTCCAAGCGGCTGTCGATCGCGCTGATCGTTCCCGCATAGGATTTCTCGGGGCGCGCGGTTGGAACGGCTTCCACCGGCGCGCCGAGCTTCAGGTCGCCGACATAGCCTTCCGGCGCGTGGAAGATGACGCGCAAGCGGCGGCGGTCGTCGATGGTGGCGATCGTCGTCGAACTCGAAACCAGATCGCCCGGATCGACGTTCACGATGCCGACATGCCCGTCGAGCGGCGCGACGACGGTGCGCTTACCGAGCGCGACCTCGGCGGCGCGAAGATCGAGCCGCGCATTGTCCCGCGCCCGCGCCATGTCGTTCGCCTCAACGGAGGTGACGGCCAGTGATTTCGCGAGCTGCTGGTAGCGCGTGAATTTTTCCTCCGCCGCGTCGAGCGCGATGCGGGCACGGTCCACCGCCAGACGCTCGGTATCGCTTTCGAGGATCGCGAGAGTGGCGCCGCCGGCGATCTCCTGACCGGACTGGAAGTTGACGCTTTCGATGAGTCCGGTCGTATCGGGATAGACCACCACGGAATGCTCGGCCTCGCCGGTGCCGATGGCGCGCATGACGGTGCGCGTGCTGGCTTCTCCGACGCGCCCGGCGACGATGATCGTGGCGCGTTGCCTATTGCCGCCGCCTTCGACTTTCGTCGCGCCGATCTTCGTCGGTTCCGGTTGCCCGGCGTCCGGCGCGATCTTCAACACCGCTCGGCGAAGGAAGCCTGCATCCTCGGGAAGGACGTTCAGAGCAAAACGGGCCGGCCGCGCATCGAACGCCATCCAGACCAGAACGCCGATCAGAAGTGCGCCGAAGGTGACGGAGATCTGTTTCAGAAAGGCCATGCTGTGTCGTAGCGCCCGGTCGTTGAACCGAACCTGAACCGGTTCGCCGAAAGCATGGAGGCTAGCATCGCTATCGGCCTCCCGCTGCTAAACTTCTCGTCAGTGCAATGGTTGGAGGATGACCCGAACGAAAAAAGCCCGCACAAGGCGGGCTTTCTCGGTCGCGTTCAGTGCGGCGTTTTTACTGTGCCGGCTGCGAACCTGTCTGTCCGGAAGCGTTGCCGGTCGGCGCAGGCGCGTTGCCCTGTTCGATCCGCATGCTGCTCCTGTTCTGGGCGTAGCTTTCGCGGTTAAACTCGGGCGCGTTCTTCAACTGGTCCTGCGAGAACTGCGTGTAGATGTTCACGTTGCCGTTGGAGTCCCGCATGAACTGCAGGTTGTCCATGGCGACCGCCACCGGCTTCGAGCCGATGCCGAGGAACCCGCCGACATCCACCACCACCGCATCGACGCGACCATCGGCGGTGAGGGCGATGTCGCCGACCTTACCGATGCTCTGATCGTTCGGGCCGTAGACGGAAACGCCGTTCAGGTTATCCGCCGTCAGTTCCGGGCCGGTGACCGGCGTCATGGACGAACGGTCGTTGTTGTTGGTGGAAGCGGTCGTGGACGGATCGGCGTTCATCATCCCGCCGGACGTCGTGTTCTGGGCCGAAGTCGTGGTATCGGTCGCCATGGCACCCGTGGCGGCAGCGCCGGTTGCCGCGCCCGTGCCGACGCCGGTCGCCGTGCTGGCGACGTTGGACGTGCCCTGCTCGCCGGTGTCGAAGGTCGGGGCATTGGTCAACTGTTCCTTCGTCGCCGCTAGCACCAGACGGGGATCGGAGTTGTCGCCGTTTTCCGCCTTCATCTGAAGCGACTGGAACGGCACGCCGACATTCTTCTCGCCGATGCCGAGGAAGCCACCGACGCCGACCAGAACGGCGGGGATTTCGCCGGTCTTGGTCAGAACCAGATCGTTGACCGAACCGACATTCTGGGCATCGTCGCCGGGGCCGGAATAAACGTTGGCGCCGATCACGTCCTCAGAGAGCTTCTGGTCGTTGCCGAGCGAGGCGAGATAGCCATTCTGGGTCCCCATCGTGGCGGAGCTTGCAGCCGGGCTTTGGCCCGCCGTGCCGGCGGCCATCCCGGAGGCGGCCATATCGGTGTTTGCGCCGGTCTGAGCGCCGGTGCCGGGCGTCATCGCGCCGTTGTTGGCCGCTTCCTGCGCCGTGTTGGACGTGAAGGCCGGCGCGCCCTGGAGATCGGTCAGGCTGGCCTTCAGCACCGCGCGCTGGTCGCCGTTCTCGGCATTGATCCAATCGATCCGGTCAGCCGGAACCGCAACGGTCTTGTTCTCCTCGAGACCGCTGGTGGCCACGACGACTGCTGCGACCTTGCCATCCTGGCCGATCACGAAGTTCTGGATCTCGCCGACATTGCGAGCATCCTGCGCGTTGGTCTCATAGAGATCCGTGCCGGTAAGGCGCGAAGCGAGATACTGGTCCGCTTCGAGCCGCTGTACATAGTCGATCGCCGCCGTGCTGGAAGCGGTGTCCGTCGTCATGGCACTTGTCGCTGCGGGATTGTCGTTCGTCATCGGGGCCGGCGAAGCGGCGCCCGGAGCGGCCGTCGTGGTCTGGCCGGGGGACTGCGCGAAAGCGCTCGTCGCCAGCATGCCGGCCAAAGCGGTCGTAGCAAGCAGGGTGCGGATCATTTCTTGTCCTCCTGGTTCGGTTGGACAAAGCCGGGCGGTAGGCGCCCGGCCTGCGTCCTTTCGTCTTTAGAAGGAGGCGATCCGTGTTCCGGTTCCTTGATCACGCAACGTTTTTGGCTGCAGGCGCCCTATGCGGCGGTAGTCTGGAAATCAAACAATCTTGAGCGTCAACCAGCCGAAAAGCACCGCCAGGAGGATCACGGCGAGCACGACGAAAATGAGGACTTTCGCGATGCCGGCGGAAGCGCCCGCCACGCCGCGAAATCCGAGAAGGCTCGCGATGGCGGCCACGATGAGCAGGATGAAAATCCACTTGATGAGATCCACGACGGTCTTCTCCGAACAAGCGCCGTTTTTCCGGCCCTTGCCGGTACGCGAGCGCGTCAACGGCGCAGAATCTAGAGCGCTCGCGCGGAAGACGAGCGGGCGGACCGCCTTGGCGTCAAACTTCCTGCACTAGATAGGCAACCAGTGAACTCGCCCGGATGCGCTTCCATGAAGATCCACGTCATCTTGAACGCCGACGGCGGCACCTTGCGAACGATGGATCTGGAGGAACTGCGCCAGACGATCGAAAGCGAGTTCGCGTTGCACGGCCACGAGATCGAGACGGAACTGCCCCACGGGTCCGAAATCGGCGAAGCGATCAAGAAGGCCGCCGCGCGTGACGATATCGACGTGCTTCTGGTCGGAGGAGGGGACGGGACCGTGTCCTCGGCGGCCGAAGCGCTGATGGGTCGCCCGATCGCGCTCGGCATCCTGCCGGCCGGCACGATGAACCTCTTCGCCCGCACCCTTCAAATTCCGCAGCAGCTTCCCGAAGCCATCGCCGCCCTTGCCGATGGCCGGATCGCGGATGTCGATATCGCGACGGTGAACGGCAAGCCCTTCGTCCACCAGTTCGCCGTGGGGATGCATGCCCGCATCGTGAGGATGCGCGACAAGCTGCATTACGGCTCGCGCTTCGGCAAGATGTTCGCTTCGACGCGCGCGATCATGACGACGTTGCGCAGAATGCCGATCGTGGAAGTCGAGGTGGGCATCGAAGGCGAGCGCAAGCTCCTGAAGACCCCTGCGCTGGCCGTCTCGAACAATCTTTATGGCGAAGGGCATCTGCCCTATGCCGACGATCCGCGCGGCGGCGAGCTCGGCATCTATATCTGCCGCACCACCGATCGGCTGGCCGTCGCGCGCCTGACCTTGTCGATCCTCTTCGGCTCGTGGCGCAACAGCCCATATCTCGCCGTATACACCGCGCAACGGATCGTCTTCGACTATCACCATCGTCGGCGGCAGAACCGAGCCGTGAGGGACGGGGAACTGGAGGAGGTGGCGACGCGGTCCGAAGTCGTGATCCACCCGAAGGCGCTCAAAGCCCTCGTACCTCGCGATGCGAGCTTCCTGTCGGATCGCAATATCGACGTTCAGGCCGTCGATGGCGAACTCGCCTGACCCGGTGGGTCAGGCTTTCGAGATGTCGTCGGTATCGCCTTCCACATGGTGGCGTCCCGTATAATCGTGGCCGCCTTCCGCCAGCATGGAAAGGGCATCCATGATGCGGACCTGAAGGGGGGCGTATTCCTCGTCCCCTTGTTCATGTTCGCTGTCCAGAATGCGCTGGCGAAGATCGGTCAGGCGGTTTTCACGCTCCGCCGGCGAGAGGCTCGCGTCGTTCAGCACATCGTCGATTTCCTGCTGCGTGACGGCCTGCTCCGCGCCGGCTTTCTGCTGAACGCGAAGGGTGCTTGCCGG
Organism: Aureimonas psammosilenae; assembly: GCF_009176975.1. Taxonomy (GTDB): domain Bacteria; phylum Pseudomonadota; class Alphaproteobacteria; order Rhizobiales; family Rhizobiaceae; genus Plantimonas; species Plantimonas psammosilenae. Next base: position 349,602 of record NZ_WEZG01000003.1, on the reverse strand, counting down.
ATCGGCGGCGCGGTCGAAATCGGACATGGGCATGGAACTCCTCGGAAAACCCGGCTCTCAGTTCGCCGTGTCGCCGCTCGATGACGGGCCGGACGTTTGAGGTGTCACTACCGACCCGTTGGAGGCAGGCGGCGTGGCGGAGCTTTGCGACGGCGATGTCACGCCCGATCCCGTGCCGCCCTCGGGAAGTGTCTGGTCGGGCAGGACGCTGCCATAGATCGCCATGCCGATGCCGGCAATCACCGCCAGCACGAGAGCGATAATGAGAATGCGCAGAACCGGCGTGCCCTTGCGCCCCTGCCTTGCATCCTGCGGGTCCATTCTCGACATCTGCTTCTCCCGGTCGTTCTTGTTGCTGCCGAAAAAGGAAGGCCGCGCTTCTCGAACGAGAACCGCGGCCCGTTGGTTTTTATGAGCTTACCGATCCCTCAAGGCGGCGATCGCCTTGTAGAGTCCGAAGAAGCCGGCGATCGCGGCGGGAACGATGATGAACCCCCGCTTTCGCTGCATGAGGCGCATCAGTTGCGGGGCGTTCGCCATCGCGGTGACGCCTGCGATTGAGGCGATATCGCGTTGGAGACGGTCCTCATCCTTGTTGCGTGGCGGCTGACCGGAGATCCTCCCCAAAAGAAACGCCACCAGCGAGAGAACCAGAAACGCACCCGCGAAGATCAGCGCCGCGAGGATCGGACCGACAGCCCCGGCGATCCACGAGTAAAGGGCGATCAGGAGAAAGATCGCCATGACAAGGAGAAACACTCCCATGATCGCGTACCACACGACCATGTTCTTGAGCCGGGTGAAATAAAGCCCGGCTTCTCCCGTCAGAAGGCGCGTGATCAGCGCGAACGGCATCAGTGGAACAGACGGCCGTAGACGTAGCCGACCGCAGCCGCGATCAGGACATACTTGATCGGCTCGGCGCGGACGCGCTCGCTGACCTGTTCTTCCAGCTCGTTCGCCGTGTCCTGAGCCTGGCGCAGATAATGCTCGCCCTGGGCGCGAAGGTCGTCACGAAGCGCGAAGGCCTGCTGACGAGCATTGTCCCTGTGGTTGTTGGCAAGGCCCTTTAAAGCCTCCACCACCCCGGCGACATCCTCGCGAAGCTTGCCGATCTGCTGCTCCAGATCAGCCTGATCCGGGCGTTGCCCGTTCGCGGCGTTGTTTTCGAACTCGTTGTGCGAAGGTGCGTCGGACGGCATGGTTTTCCTCTACTGAACGCGGCCGCAGTGCGGCCAGCCGGCTGAACGGTTTCGGCGAAACCCGCCGTGTTCCCGGCGGGGAAATGGGGCATCTGCCCCGAGGTTCCAGTTCTTCACGCCGCCGGAGCGATGCCGATGATCTGGCTCGAAATGGAGTCCGGTCCGAACTCGCCGTCGCCCTCGATCCCGAGAACGTCGGCCAAGCGGGAACGGGCACGCGAAACGCGGCTCTTGATGGTGCCAACCGCGCATTTGCAGATTTCGGCCGCTTCCTCGTAGGAAAAGCCGGACGCGCCGATCAGGATCAGGGCCTCGCGCTGGTCGTCGGGGAGCTGGTCCAGCGCCTTGCGGAAATCCTGCAGGTCGAGGTGGCCCTGCTGCTCCGGATGGCCGGCGAGCTGCATGGCATGGATGCCGTCGACATCCTGCACCTCGCGGCCCTTCTTGCGCATCTGCGTGTAGAACTCGTTGCGCAGGATGGTGAAGAGCCACGCTTTCAGGTTGGTGCCGGGCTGGAACGTGTGCTGCTTGTCCCAAGCCTTCACCAACGTTTCCTGCACAAGGTCGTCGGCCCTGTCGAACGAGCCGGAAAGCGACGCGGCGAAGGCGCGGAGGTTGGGAATGATGGCGATCAGTTCCTTGCGGAACTCGATGTCCTGGGTCATGGGCCCTCCTATTCGCGGCCCGACTTCTTCGACGTCTGCTCTGCTTGGTCGAGAGCGTCGAGAAGGCTCAAAAAACGATCCGGAACAGGTTCGCTCGCAACATCGTCGTAGAATGCCTTGAGCTTCCTGCCGATCGCGGTGTTCACGCCCAAATCGGCAGCCGGAGTGCCTGATGGGCCTGCGTGGCTGGTTTGCACGGTACTGCCCTCGCGCTCACGATCTTCCATCAATTGCCTTGCGCCTGTGCCGGTCTGTCGCGCTTCCCCGGCTGTCGGCCGCGATCCGCACGATCTTCGTTGATGACATAGATGAGAGGGGGCTTCCCTTTCTCAAGATGCCATCGCCCCGCTTTCTTGGTCATGGTTGAGAAGATCGCTTCGACCGCCCGTTTTTAACTCTGACGCCTTTTTGTTGTGCCGAAGGGGCGGAGGCTATGGGAACTTCGCCGCGAGCACCTATCTTGGCCTGCAGTCCTCAGTATCGACGCGAGGGGAGAATTCATGTCGATGTCGTCCCGCATTGCCCCGCATATTCCGTATCTGCGCCGCTATGCACGAGCGCTCAGCGGTTCGCAGGCGAGCGGCGATGCCTATGTCGCAGCCGTGCTTGAAACGCTGATCGCCGATCCCAGCCTCTTCAAGAGCGACGAAAGCCCCAGAATCGCCCTCTACCGTCTGTTTTCCTCCCTTTGGCAGTCGATCGACGTCAATATTCGCGAGGACGCGCCCGTTTCGGCCTGGGAAGAGCGGACGTCCCGCAACCTCAAGGCCATCGCGCCGCTGCCGCGTCAGGCGTTTCTGCTGATCGCCGTGGAGGGTTTCACCGCTACAGAAGGTGCCGTGATCCTCGGTGTCGACGAGGCAGAGTTCTCGCGCCTGATCGACGAGGCGAGTTCCGACATCGGCCGTCAGGTCTCCACCGAGATCATGATCATCGAGGACGAGCCGCTGATCGCGATGGACATCGAGCAGATGGTGGAAAGCCTCGGCCACAAGGTCACGGGCATCGCCCGCACCCACAAGGAAGCGATCGCGCTTTTCGAGCAGGAGCGGCCGGGCATGGTGCTCGCCGATATCCAGCTTGCCGACGGCTCTTCCGGCATCGACGCGGTGAATGACATTCTGGCGCGCGTCAGCGTTCCCGTGATCTTCATCACTGCTTTTCCCGAGCGCCTGCTGACCGGCGAGCGGCCGGAGCCGACATTCCTTGTCACGAAGCCTTTCAACCCGGACATGGTCAAGGCGCTTATCAGTCAAGCCTTGTTCTTCGACAGCGAAAGTCGCGTCGCGGCATAAGGCGCAAAGCGATGAGCGGCGAAGCGGTCGCCGGTTCGGCGCCATTTTCACTATCGGTTATTCCTGAGGCAGGGATCGTCATCGGCAAGGATGCTGAAGTGATGACGATCCCGATGAAACCGAAGCAGGTCCATCATCGTATCATGTCGGCGCTACCCGGTCGTTTCTCGAACGTGCCGGGCCGGCGATGATGAATGAAGACGGGGCGCTAGAGGCATCGGATGGCCTGACCTCAGCGTCTGTCCGGGATCGTGAAGGCGTCGGTGCGATGGAAACCATGGATGCCGGCCGCTCGACAGCGGCAAAGGCACTTGCCGCACTCGGCAATACCGAGCTGACACTCTTTTCGCAGAATTTCGAGCTCGCCTACGATTGGATCTACAATGCCGGCGATTCCTGGCTCGCCGATGCGAAAGTCGGTCAGGACGACGGCGATGTTCTCGGCGACGCCAGTTCGCTTCGACTTGTGGCGATCAAGCGCGAGGTTTTGAGAAGCGGCAAGCCCGCGCATTTCGAACTCTCGGTCATGCGCGGGTCGACAACCAAGTGGTTCGATGTCCGGGTCGATGTGGAGCGCAATGTCGATGGCATGGCGATCGGTCTGGTCGGCACGTCGCTCGACGTGACCGAGCAGAAGCGGCGCGAGGAAACTCTCAAGACACTGCTTCGCGAACTTTCGCACCGCTCCAAGAATCTTCTCGCCATCATCCAGAGCCTCGCATCCCAGACCGCCCGGCATTCCGTGACGGTTCCAGAATTTCTCGTGCGGTTCCGGGGTCGCATCCAGTCTCTGTCGTCGTCGCAGGATATCGTGACGGACACCGACTGGCGTGGCGCCGATCTCGCCAATCTGGTGAGAATGCAGGTCGAGCGCTATGCGCCGGACGGTATGGAGCAGGTTTCGTTCCGGGGGCCGGATGTCTACCTTTCGCCGACGGCTTCACTTCATGTCGGGTTGGCGCTGCACGAACTGGCCGTGAACGCTGCCTCCTACGGCTCCTTGTCCGTGCCGGGCGGGCGGGTCGCGATCAATTCCAGCATCGAGGACGAGGAGGGCGAACGCGTTCTTTGTCTTGAATGGCAGGAGAGTGGGGGGCCGCAGGTTCGCGGCGATCACGATCCTCGGTTCGGTACGTCGACCTTGGAGCGTATCGTTCCCAATTCCGTCGGAGGCCACGCTCGCCTGACATATCGGCGCGAAGGTGTGCATTACAGGCTGAGCGTCCCTGATCTGCAGTTCGAGGAGCTGGACGCCCCGACCGCGAGCGCCTGACGCGACGGAACTTAAACGCTCCGAGAACATTGAATTCCCAAAGGAGTTCAGTGTCATGGAAGCCGTCGCCGCCCTTATGATGATCGTCGGATGCGACGCAAACTTGGCGGATTGCCGGATTGTCCCCGTCGTGGCTCCTGTCTATTCCGATGCGAACTCCTGCCATCGCGACCTCGATATCCAGATGCGTCTCGACGGTTTGAAGGCCACCAAGCTATTCGGAACCTGCAAAGACGTGGATCAAGCGACTCTGGCGTCGGCCGCTTCCGTGGACTGGTCGCTCGGGCGCGATGGTCGTCTGGAACTGCGCTTCGATACGGCACCGAAAATCATGGCGTCCCGATGAAGATCTTGCTCGTTTCGGCGGTCGAACGTGAATTTTTTCGTGTTCGACACTGGAAGGTGGGACTTTACGCGACAGATGCATGTTGGGACGTGAGCTTCAGAGGCGTTAGATGAAAAAGTTGATGTTGTGCGCGGCGGCGGGTCTGATGGTCGCTACGGCGGGCTGTTCGCAGACCGATAAGGATACCGCTCTGGGCGCGGGCGCCGGTGGTCTTCTTGGCGCCGGCATCGGCGGTTTGGCCGGCGGTGGGCGCGGCGCTTTGATCGGCGGTGCCATCGGCGCCGGTACCGGCGCGGTCGCCGGCAACGTAATCAGCCGCAACAGCCGGACCGGCGATTGCGTTTATCGCGACCGCGACGGTCGTCGTTACGTGGCGGCGTGCCCGTAATCGAATTGCACCGTTAGGTCTTGTGCGAGGCACCGTTCGGGAGGACGGTGCCTTTGTCGTTTTGGGTTCCCGAAGTGCCGATGACATCTCCTGCCTGTTCCTTCGTCCGGTCCGGTTTGTCCTTCATGAAGGTCGGGGGCGCCGTCGCAGTTGTGCTCCTAGTTTCAGGATGCCGATCGGATTCCGGCAACCTGCCGCCTGTCTTCAACGCGGTCTTCGGGCTCGACAGCGCCGAAAGCACTCCGTTTCGAACGGGCAAGATTTCGGAACCGGCTCCGGGACCGAGGGACCGCGTGGTCGGGGACGCCGCCAACAATCCCGGTCAGTGCATCTTCGCGACGCCGCGCGGCAACCGCTTCCGTGCCGCCTGCCCGGAAGGCTACGCCATCGGCTCGTCAGGCTGAACTTTTCGCCAGCGTCACGAAGGCGTCGCGGATTTCGTCTGCGTGGCGAATGGGAGCCGTGAAGAAGACCCGTCGCAATTCGTCGTCCTTTGCGATCTCGAAGCCGGAAGCGTCCGTCGTCACGATGCGCCAGCCGGTTCCTTCCGCTTTTCCGTGCCGAAGGGCGATGGCGTCCACCGCATCGGCGTGGTCGTCGTTCATATGGTCGGCGGCTCGTTTCAGGCGGAGGGTGAAGGCCGTCTCGCAGTCCTCGTCCAGAAGGTCCGCCGCGCCGAGTTCGTAGGCTCGCGCGAAGCCGGCGTTCAGGCTTCCATGCGTCGGCTCGACACGGAGGAAGCGGAAGTCGGCGAAGTCGCAGTAGAATTCGGCTGAAGGGTGGCGTGCAAGGAACCGCGCCCTCGCGGTTTCCCGGTCCTCGCCTTCAAGCGGAAACGCTCTTCCGGACAAGCTCAGCCGAGGATGCGCCAGAGGATCGCCCGCGCCTAGCTCGCCGAACAGGATCGAGCATCGTGGATCGGCCAGAAGCGCGCCGGCATGCACTGCCAGCATGGAAACCAGCAGCACCGGCCGCCCGAGCTCGTCGCTGGCGACGAGCACACGACTCGCGTGCGGGCCTTGGTTCTCCGGCAGAAGGCTGGCCAGAGCCGCATGTCGCGCCGCCCGCACGAGGCGTCGCGCCAGCCGCCTTGCATCGTCGTCCAGCGGCCGGAGAACCTGGCTTTCGGTTCGGCTCATTTTTCTTGCCCCACTTCCGCTTCGCAATCCGGCCATAGGTGGTTTCGCGATGCGCCACATGCGCCTATCTCATCCATTCCTGGTTTCGCGACGGTTCTGGCGCGGCCGGTTCGGAGAATATCGCATGAATACGCAAATCCGCGATCGTATCGAGGCCGCTTTGCGCGGCGTCGAGACTCCCGGCGGAAAAGGGGATGTCGTTTCCCGCCGGATGGTGTCCCAGATCATCGTCGCCGATGGAAAGGCGTTCTTTTCGCTGACGGTGCCGGCCGAAGAGGCGAACGCCTTCGAGGCGGTGCGGCGCCGCGCGGAAGAGGTTGCTGCGGCCGTGGAAGGCGTGTCCGGCGCGACCGTGGTGCTGACGGCCGAACGTCAGGCGGGAAGCGCGCCCGCCGCGCCCGCCGCCCGGCCGGCCCCACCTGCGCCCCGGCCGTCGAGTTCGGGCAAACCAGGCATTCCCGGTATCGACCGCATCATTGCGGTGGCGAGCGGGAAGGGCGGTGTCGGCAAGTCCACGACGGCGGTCAACCTCGCGCTCGGCCTCCAAACGCTGGGCCTGTCCGTCGGCCTTCTCGACGCCGACATCTACGGCCCCTCGGTGCCGCGCCTTCTGGCGATCCGGGAAAAGCCGCAAAGCGCCGGCGGGCGCACGATCATGCCGATCGAGGCCTATGGTCTGAAAGCGATGTCCATGGGCCTTCTGGTGGAGGAAGAAACGCCGATGATCTGGCGCGGGCCGATGGTGATGTCGGCGCTGACGCAGATGCTGCGCGAGGTGGAATGGGGCAAGCTCGACATCCTCGTCGTGGACATGCCGCCGGGCACGGGTGATGCGCAACTCACCATGGCGCAGCAGGTGCCGCTCGCCGGCGCGGTGATCGTGTCGACGCCGCAGGACCTCTCGCTGATCGACGCCCGGCGCGGCCTCGCGATGTTTCGGAAGGTGGACGTTCCCGTGCTCGGCATCGTGGAGAACATGAGCTACTTCGTGGCCCCCGATACCGGCAAGCGCTACGATATCTTCGGGCATGGCGGGGCGAAGGCGGAAGCCGAAAGGCTGGGCGTTCCCTTTCTCGGCGAGGTGCCGCTCGAGATGACGATTCGCGAAACGTCGGATGCCGGTCGGCCGGTCGTGGCGACCGATCCGGATGGGCCGCACGCGAAAGTCTACCGTGCCATCGCGGAAGAGGTTTCCCGCCAACTCGAGCGGGTGTCTCACGCTAACATCAAGGCACCAAAGATCGTTTTCGAGTGAATGCCGGAAAAATAAGCTTGCGCGAAGCTTGCTAAAAGGATGGGATGCCGCCGCGCGGGCAAGAGTCGCCTGCTCATGCTTTTGGAGAGTTCAGCATGAAAAGAATGTCGGTGCTGTTTGCGGCTTCCGCGCTGGCCTTGACCCTCGGCTCGGCGGCTTCCGCCAAGACCTTCGTCTACTGCTCGGAAGGTTCGCCGGAAGGTTTCGATCCCGGCCTCTACACCGCCGGCACCACGTTCGACGCTTCCTCCAAGACGGTCTACAACCGCCTCGTGGAGTTCAAGAAGGGCTCCACGGAAGTGGTTCCCGGCCTTGCTGAGAAGTGGGAGATTTCCGAGGACGGCCTGACCTACACCTTCCATCTGCGCAAGGGTGCCAAGTTCCAGACCACCGAATTCTTCACGCCCACCCGCGACCTGACCGCCGACGACGTCATCTTCACCTTCGATCGCCAGTTCAACAAGTCGAACCCGTTCGCCGCCTATGCCGGCGACGCGACCTATGGCTACTACAGCGACATGGCCCTGCCGACGCTGGTAAAGGCCTGGGAGAAGGTGGACGACTCCACGGTCAAGCTGACGCTGAACGAGCCGAACGCGCCCATGCTCGCGACGCTCGCGATGGACTTCGCGTCGGTCATGTCGAAGGAATATGCCGACAAGCTGATCGCCGACGGCACGCCCGAGAAGCTGAACCAGCAGCCGCTCGGCACCGGTCCCTTCGCCTTCGTCGCCTACCAGCAGGATGCGGTGATCCGCTACAAGTCCAACCCGGACTACTGGGGCGGCAAGCAGGCCATCGACGATCTGATCTTCGCCATCACGCCGGATGCCTCCGTGCGTATCCAGCGTTTGAAGGCGGGTGAATGCCATATGGCCGCCTACCCGAACCCGGCCGACATTCCGGGCCTGAAGGGCGACGCCTCGCTGAACGTAATGGAGCAGTCCGGCCTGAATGTCGGCTATCTGGCCTACAACACGACGCAGCCGCCCTTCGACAAGCCGGAAGTGCGCCGCGCCATGAATATGGCGATCAACAAGGACGCCATTCTGGAAGCCGTTTATCCCGGCATCGGCCAGATCGCCAAGAACCCGATCCCGCCGACGCTCTGGGGCTACAACAACGCCGTCGAGGACGACAAGTACGACCCCGAGGCCGCGAAGGCCGCTCTGGAGAAGGCCGGCGTCGCCAACGCTTCGGTGAAGCTCTGGGCCATGCCCGTCGCGCGTCCCTATAATCCGAACGGCCGCCGCATGGCCGAACTCGTGCAGGCGGACTTCGCCAAGGTCGGCATCAATGCCGAAATCATCTCCTACGACTGGACGCAGTACCTCAAGCTCGCGGGCGATCCCAAGCACGAGGGCATCGTGATGGCTGGCTGGACCGGCGACAACGGCGATCCGGACAACTTCTTCACCCCGCTTCTCGGCTGCAACGGCGTCGGCTCCGGCAACAAGGCCGTGTGGTGCAACAAGGATTTCGACGCGCTGATCCAGAAGGCGTCGCGGACCCCGGACCAGGCCGAGCGCGCCAAGATCTACGAGGAAGCTCAGGTGATCTTCAAGAAGGAAGCCCCCTGGGCGACGATCGCCCATTCCACCGTGGTTCTGCCGGTTTCCAAGAAGGTGACGGGCTACGCGATGGACCCGCTCGGTTCGCACCGCTTCGACGGCGTCGACATCTCCGAGTAAGTTCACGACCATTCGCGGGCGCCGCCGGACTCCATCGTCCTGCGGCGCCCGCGTCGTTTTTGACAGTTCGGCGCCAAGGCCTGAAAATCCATGCTCTCGTTCGTTCTTAAACGGATCGGGCTTCTGATACCGACTTTCCTCGGCGTCACGCTCGTCTCGTTCTTCTTCATCCGGATGCTGCCCGGAGATCCGATCATCGCCATTGCGGGCGAGCGCGGCCTGACGCCCGAGCGCTACGAGGCCCTGCGCGTTTCGCTGGGCTTCGACCGGCCGCTCTACGAGCAGTACCTCTCCTATCTTTGGAACGTCCTGCACGGCGATCTCGGCCAGTCCATCGTCACCAAGCAGCCGGTGATCCGCGAATTCGGCAACCTCTTTCCTGCGACGCTCGAACTGGCGCTGGTCGCGATCATCTTCGCCATCGTCATCGGCATTCCGGCCGGCGTTCTGGCGGCCATGAAGCGCGGCTCCTGGCTCGACCAGACGATCATGGGCACGGCGCTCGTCGGCTATTCCATGCCGATCTTCTGGTGGGGCCTTCTCCTCATCATCTTCTTCTCCGGCATCCTGCAATGGACGCCGGTTTCCGGACGGATTTCGCTCTTCTACTTCTTCACGCCCGTCACCGGCTTCATGCTGATCGACAGCCTGATATCCGGGCAGGCCGGCGCCTTCTCCTCCGCTTTCAGCCACCTGATCCTGCCCGCCATCGTTCTCGGCACGATCCCGCTTGCCGTGATCGCCCGTCAAACGCGTTCGGCCATGCTGGAAGTGCTCGGCGAGGATTACGTGCGCACAGCCCGCGCCAAGGGCCTGTCGCGTTTTCGCATCGTCGCGATCCACGCGCTTCGTAACGCGCTGATCCCCGTCATCACCACGATCGGTCTCCAGATCGGCGTCCTGATGGCCGGCGCGATCCTCACAGAGACGATCTTCTCCTGGCCCGGCATCGGCAAGTGGCTGGTGGATTCGGTGTTCAAGCGCGACTACCCGGTTGTGCAAGGCGCCCTTTTGATGATCGCCGTCATCGTGATGGCGGTGAACCTCGCCGTCGACCTTCTCTACGGCACGATCAATCCGCGAGTGCGTACACGATGAGCCAGATCGACGCCGGCAAGGCAGCCGAAGGGGTGGGGACCGATATCCCGACCCGGCAGGCTCCCCGAAACATCCGCCGCCAGCAGCTTCGCGAGTTCTGGTACTATTTCTCCGTCAACAAGGGCGCGGTGATCGGCCTCGTCGTGTTCGGGCTGATCGTTCTCGTCGCGCTGCTCGCGCCCGTGATCGCGCCGCACGATCCGGCCGTGCAGGACCGTTCGGCTCTTCTTCTGCCGCCGGTCTGGGATGCGGGCGGGCGCGCCGCCTATCTTCTCGGCACCGATGCCGTCGGCCGCGATCTCCTGTCGCGCCTCATCTATGGCTCGCGCTATTCGCTCTTCGTCGGCGTGATCGTGGTATCGCTCGCCGTGTCCACCGGCATCGTGCTCGGCCTCCTCGCCGGCTATGTGGGCGGCTGGGTAGATACGATGATCATGCGCATCATGGACGTGATCCTGGCCTTTCCGTCGCTGCTGCTCGCGCTGGTTCTCGTGGCGATCCTCGGGCCGGGTCTCGGCAACGCGATGATCGCGATCGCGCTCGTCCTGCAGCCGCACTTCGTGCGCCTGACGCGCGCTTCCGTCCTGGCCGAGAAACAGCGGGAATATGTGACCGCCGCGCGGGTGGTCGGGGCAGGGCCTTTGCGGCTGATGGTGATGACCATCCTGCCGAACTGCCTCGGGCCGCTGATCGTGCAAGGGACGTTGTCCTTCTCGAACGCCATCCTCGAAGCCGCCGCGCTCGGCTTCCTCGGCATGGGCGCGCAGCCGCCGACGGCCGAATGGGGCACGATGCTGGCCGAAGCGCGTGAATTCGTGCTTCGCGCCTGGTGGGTCGTCACCTTTCCGGGCCTCGCGATCCTGATCACCGTGCTCGCCATCAATCTCGTCGGCGACGGCTTGCGCGATGCGCTCGATCCGAAGCTGAAGCGGAGCTGAGCCGATGCCTCTTCTGTCCGTTCGCAACCTCACCGTGACTTTCGCCACCTCCACCGGCCCTTTCAAGGCGGTGGACAGCGTCGATCTTTCCGTGAACTCGCGCGAGGTTCTGGCCATCGTCGGCGAGTCCGGCTCCGGCAAGTCGGTCGGCATGCTCGCCGTGATGGGGCTTCTGGCCGCGAACGCCACGGTCACGGCCGACGAGATGTCCTTCGACGGTAAGGATCTCATGTCGCTGAGCGCGGGCGAACGCCGCGCCATCATCGGGCGCGACATCTCGATGATCTTTCAGGAACCGACCGCCAGCCTCAATCCGTGCTTCACGGTGGGCTACCAGCTCGAAGAAGTGCTGCGCGAGCACACGGACCTTCGCGGCCGGCAGCGTCGCCAACGCGTCGTGGAACTCATGACGGCGGTCGGCATTCCCGACCCGGCCGAGCGTCTCGGCAGCTATCCGCATCAGATGTCGGGCGGCCAGTGCCAGCGCGTGATGATCGCCATGGCCATCGCCTGCCGGCCGAAGCTGCTGATCGCCGACGAGCCGACCACCGCGCTCGACGTCACCATCCAGAAGCAGATCCTCGATCTTCTGATGAAGCTCCAGGCCGATCACGGCATGGGGCTGATCATGATCACTCACGACATGGGCGTCGTCGCCGAAACAGCCGACCGCGTCGTGGTGCAGTACAAGGGCCGCAAGGTGGAGGAGGCGGATGTGCTGACGCTCTTCACCGCGCCTGCCAAGCCTTATACCCGCGCGCTGCTCGCCGCCTTGCCGGAAAACGCGAAGGGCGACCGCCTGCCGACCGTTTCCGAACTCGTGTCAGTCGAGGAACTTGGAGGAGCGGCCCGATGAGCCAGCCCGTGATCGAGGCGCGCGACATCCGTCGCGACTACCATGTGAAGCGTGGGTTCTTCGCCAAGACCCGCACCGTTCACGCCGTGAAGGGCGTCAACTTCTCCGTGGAGAAGGGCAAGACGCTCGCCATCGTCGGCGAGTCCGGCTGCGGGAAGTCGACGCTGGCCCGCATTCTCACCCTGATCGATCCGCAGACTTCCGGCGAGCTTCTGATCGAGGGCAAGCCGGTGGATATCGCGACGGCCAAGCCCTCGCGCGAGTTGCGCCGCAAGGTGCAGATCGTGTTTCAGAACCCCTATGGCTCGCTCAACCCGCGCCAGAAGATCGGCAGCGTTCTCACCGAGCCGCTGCTTCTCAACACCGACAAGCCCGCCTCCGAGCGGCGCGATCTGGCTATGGAAATGCTGGTGAAGGTCGGGCTCCAGCCGGAGCACTACAACCGCTATCCGCATATGTTCTCAGGCGGACAGCGCCAGCGCATCGCCATCGCCCGCGCGCTGATGGTGGGCCCGAGCCTTCTGGTTCTCGACGAGCCCGTCTCGGCGCTCGATCTGTCGGTGCAAGCGCAGATCCTGAATCTCCTCGCCGATCTTCAGGACGAACTTGGCCTCACCTATGTCTTCATCAGCCACGACCTGTCGGTGGTGCGCTTCATCGCGGACGACGTGATGGTGATGTATTACGGAGAGGCGGTCGAGCAGCGCTCGAAGGAAGCGATCTTCGCCGATCCGCAGCACGACTATACGCGCACGCTGTTTTCGGCGACGCCCCGCGCGGATGTCGAAAGCATTCGCAAAAGGATGGAGGCCAAGGCCGCCTAACGAGCGAGGGGCAGCTCAGCTTTCCGTTGCTGTCGGCTGAGGGCCTCCACGATCTCCTGCGCGCCGATGCGCCCCAGAATGCGCCCTTGCTCGGACACCATGACCTCGCCCTCGTTGCCTGCCAGAGCCGGCAGGATGCGGCGCAGCGGCGTGTCCGAACTCGCGCTGCCGGCGATGCGAGTCGGCGGCGTGTCGCCCGACCGGTCGAGCGGCGTCATCACGTCGCCGGCCGTCAGGACGCTCAAGGGGTTCATATGGGCCACGAACTCCGCGACATAGTCGTTGGCAGGACGCAGTACGATGTCCTGAGCAGTCCCCGTTTGCACGATGTGCCCGCCTTCCATGATGGCGATGCGGTTGCCGAGCTTGAAAGCCTCGTCGAGGTCGTGGCTGACGAAGACGATAGTCTTGCGTAAGCGCGCCTGGAGCTGAAGCAGCTCGTCCTGAAGCCGGGTGCGGATCAGCGGATCGAGCGCCGAGAAGGGTTCGTCCATCAGAAGGATCGGCGCATCCGTCGCGAAGGCACGCGCCAGCCCGACGCGCTGCTGCATCCCGCCCGACAGTTCGCCGACGCGGGCATTGGCCCAATCCGCGAGACCCACGAGTTCGAGCTGCCGCATCACCGCTTCGCCGCGTCGCTTCGGTTCAACGCCGGAAAGCTCCAGGCCGAAGCCGACATTCTCCGAAACGGTTCGCCAGGGCAGAAGCGCGAATTGCTGGAACACCATCGCCACTTCGTGGCGGCGAAGCTCTCTCAACCGTGAGGCGCTGCAGGCGCGCGGGTCCACGGTGCCGCGTCCCGTATCCACCAGGACACGCCCGCGCGTGACCGGTGCGAGACCGTTGATGGCGCGGATCAGGGTCGACTTGCCGGAGCCGGACAGGCCCATCAGCACGGCGATTTCGCCTTGGTGGATCGCGAGATCAGCGTTGGCGACGCCCAGCATCACGCCGGTTTGCTCGCGGATCTCGGCTCGCGTCGCGCCTTTGTCGATAAGGGGCAGGGCGTTCGCGGCCTTGCGCCCGAACAGGATCGAGACGTTCTCAAAGCAAACGACGCTTGGGCCTGCCACGCTCATCGTCTCCTACCCTCGGCGACCGGGAACAGCCTGTCCAGAACGATGGCGAGGATGACGATCGCCAAGCCCGCTTCAAAGCCTTTCGCGACGTTCACCGAATTCAAGGCCCGCAGAACCGGCACGCCGAGACCCGGGGCACCGACGAGAGCTGCGATCACCACCATGGATAGCGACAGCATGATGGTCTGCGTCAGGCCGGCCATGATCTGCGGCAGGGCATAGGGAAGCTCGACCTTGAACAAGCGCTGCATGGATGTCGCGCCGAAGGCCTCCCCAGCTTCCACGAGCTGTGCGGGCGTCGAGACGATGCCGAGACGCGTCAGCCGGATGGGCGCGGGCACCGCGAAGATCACTGTCGCCACCAGCCCCGGCACCACGCCGAGGCCGAAAAGGATGAGCGCCGGAATGAGATACACGAAGGTTGGGATGGTCTGCATGAGGTCGAGAACGGGCCGCAGAACGGCGTGGAACCACTCCCGGCGCGCCGCCGCGACGCCGATCGGAATGCCGATCGCCATGGAAACGGCGGTGGCGGACAGAACCAGCGCCAGCGTTTGCGTGGTTTCCCTCCAGAAGCCGAGATTGATGATGAGGAGAAGACCGGCCAGGGTGAACAGCACCAGCGGCACCGAGCGCCGGCTGATCCAGGACACGGCGCAGAAGAACGCCACCACCGCCAGCGGGTGCGGACGCTCCAGCGCGAAGAGAACGGCTCCGATGAAGAGATCGAGCCCGGTTGTGATGGCGTCGAAGACGGCGGTGAGATTGGCCGTCAGCCAGTCGACCACGTCTTCGGCATAGGCGCCGACCGGCAGCTTGTGTTCCAGAAGCCAATTCACGATGCCGGCCAGTCTCCGCTCTTGTTGAAGAAAGAGGCGGCGGGGAAGGAGCGTTGGTGGAGCACCCCTTCGACGCAGCCAGACCGATGCGGAAAGTCCTTAAGACAAGCCGAGGGCCGTCTTCACCGCCGCCAGGCCATCGCCGCCGTCCTTCGTCTTCACGCCCTTCAACCAGGCGTCGAGTCGTTCGGGATGCGCCTTCAGCCATTCGGCCGCGGCAACCGGCGCGTCCTTTCCGTCGTCCAAAATCGAACCCATGATCGTGTTCTCTGCGTCGAGATCGAAGACGAGGTTCTTCAAAAAGCCGCCGACATTCGGGCATTCCGCCGAGTAGCCCTTGCGCGTCACGGTATAAACGGTCGCGCCGCCGAAATTCGCGCCGAAATATTTGTCGCCGCCGGAAAGGTAGGCGAGCTGGAAATTCTTGTTCATCGGGTGAGGCGCCCAGCCGAGAAAGACGATCGGCTTCTTGGATTTCGTGGCGCGAGACACCTGGCTCAGCATCCCCTGCTCGGAGGATTCGACCACCTCGAAGCCCTTGGTGCCGAAATCGTTGGCCTCGATCATCTCGATGAGGTGGCCGTTGCCCTCGTTGCCCGGCTCGATGCCGTAGATCCGGCCTTCGAGCTGATCGCGGAACTTCGGCAGGTCGGCATAGTCCTTCAGGCCGGCATCGAAGAGATATTGCGGAACGGCCAGCGTATATTTCGCGCCTTCGAGATTGGCGCCGATCTGTTCGATCGAGCCGTCGTTCAGATATTTGGTGACCTCGTTGGTCTGGGAGGGCATCCAGTTGCCGAGAAAGGCGTCGAGATCGTTGCTTTTGAGCGCCGAGAAGGTGACGGGCACGGACAGAACCTTCACGTCCGGCTCGTAGCCGAGACCCTTCAGAAGCGTGCTGGCGACGGCGGTGGTGGCGGTGATGTCCGTCCAGCCGACATCGGACAAGCGGACAGTGGCGCAACTGGCGGCTTCCTGCGCCGAAGCGGAGGTCGATGCGAGAAGTCCCGCGGCGAGCACGGCGCCGGAAAGCTTCGCGATGAGGCTCATGGACGTCTTCCTTTCACGGGATGCGGTCGGGCCGGTCTTTCGGGGAATGCCTGTCGATGCAGACTATGCGCAGCCGCAAATCGCAGCGCAAGAGATCATCAGAACGGTTCCAAGATCAAATCGCAGGCATGATAAGCGCATCGGGGGACGATCGGAGGGCTACGAAACCCCGGCGACCCTTCCCGGAAGCCAGCGGATGAAATGGCGCAAGCTTCGGAAAAGATGAAAGAATTATCCTTTGAAAGTCAGGTCGCCGAGACCGTGGCCCTGGAGTTTCCTCCCAGCTCCGGAACGAAATCGGTTGGAGCGACTTGTTCGACCGCAACCAGGGACGCAGGCGTTTCCTCCCAACGCAACGTACCGCTGGCCGAGACTGCCCGAATGACGGAAGCCCGGAGTCCTCCCCTCCGGGCTTTTGTCGTTTATCCATCCCCCGTTGACGTCGGCGATGCGCGCCCTTCCTTGGCGTTTGCGGCACGGTCTCCGAAGCGTCGTCGCCTGTGGAAAGGGATCGAATGGCGCTGCCGAAATCCGATATCGAGATCGCTCGGGCCGCTTCCAAGCTTCCCATCGGGGAGGTCGCGACGCGGCTCGGCGTCCCGGCCGAGAGCCTCATTCCCTACGGACGCGACAAGGCCAAGATCCAAGCCGACTTCCTTGCCGGCTTGAAGGGAAAGCCCGACGGCAAGCTCATTCTGGTGACGGCGGTGAACCCGACGCCTGCCGGCGAAGGCAAGTCCACGACGACGGTCGGGCTCGGCGATGCGCTGGCGCGAATCGGACGGCGAACCGCGATCTGCCTGCGCGAACCCTCGCTCGGTCCTTGCTTCGGCCAGAAGGGCGGCGCGACGGGCGGCGGCATGGCGCAGGTCGTGCCGATGGAAGACATCAACCTCCACTTCACCGGAGATTTCCACGCGATCACGGCGGCCCACAACCTGCTGGCCGCGATGATCGACAACCATGTCTACTGGGGAAACGCCGAACGGATCGACACGCGCCGCATCGTCTGGCGGCGCGTTCTCGACATGAACGACCGGGCCCTGCGCGATATCGTGACCGCGCTCGGCGGGCCGGCGAACGGTTATCCACGCGAAGCGGGTTTCGACATTACGGTCGCCTCTGAAGTGATGGCGATCCTGTGCCTTGCGGAGGATCTGGCAGACCTCGAACGCCGGCTCGGCGAGATCGTCGTGGCCTTCCGCACCGACCGCACACCGGTCTTCGCGCGCGACATCGGCGCGACGGGGGCGATGGCAACGCTTCTGAAGGATGCCATGCTGCCGAATCTCGTGCAGACGATCGAGAACAATCCGGCGCTGGTCCATGGCGGTCCCTTCGCCAACATCGCGCATGGCTGCAACTCGGTGGTGGCGACCAAGGCGGCGTTGAAACTCGCCGACTACGTCGTGACGGAGGCCGGATTCGGGGCCGATCTCGGCGCGGAAAAGTTCTTCGACATCAAGTGCCGGCAGGCAGGCCTGTCGCCCGCTGCCTGCGTGATCGTCGCCACCGTCCGCTCCGCCAAGATGAACGGCGGCGTATCGAAGGAGGATCTGGCGGCGGAAGACGTCGCGGCCGTCAAGCGCGGCGCGGTCAATCTCGGCCGGCATATCGAGAACGTGCGCGCCTTCGGCGTGCCGGTGGTGGTGGCGATCAACCACTTCGCGACCGACACTCAAGCCGAGATCGATGCTTTGAAAGATTATGCGGCGATCCAGGGCGCCGAAGCGATCCTTTGCCGGCATTGGGCGGAAGGCTCGGCGGGCGCGGTGGAACTGGCGGAAAAGGTCGCGGCGCTCGCGGACGGCGGCACGGCGCGCTTCCAGCCGATCTATGCCGACGGACTGCCCTTGATCGAGAAGATCGAAACGGTGGTGAAGCGCATCTATCGCGGCGCGGCCGTCACGGTCGAGCGTGGCGTTCTCGGGCAACTTGCGGATTTCGAGGCGCGGGGCTACGGGCACCTGCCGGTCTGCATGGCCAAGACGCCTTACTCGTTCTCGGCCGATCCGGCGCTTCTCGGCGCGCCGGAAAACTTCGGCGTTCATGTTCGCGAAGTGCGGCTGTCGGCCGGCGCGGGCTTCGTCGTGGCTTTGTGCGGCGAGGTGCTGACCATGCCGGGTCTGCCGCGCCGTCCAGCCGCCGAGCGCATCAGGATCGACGAGGCCGGCGAGATTCAGGGGCTCTTCTAGCGCTCAGAACTCCTGCCAGTCGCGCGACGCGGAGGCGGCCGGCTTTGGCGCGGCGGCGCCGCGGCCGACGGTTCGCATCTGCCGCACGGGCGCCGGCTGTCTCACAGTCACCGGCACGACATGGGCCGTTTGCGGCGCTCCGCCGATGCGGAAGCGCTGGATGATCTCGGCCAGATGCCGGGTTTCGTCGGTGACCTTCCCGGCGGCGGCCGTGGTCTGCTCCACCATGGCCGCATTCTGCTGCGTGACCTTGTCCATCTGGTCGGCGGCGGTGGAGACTTCCTTCAAGGAAACCGCCTGCTGCTTGGCGCTTGCCGCGATGCGGGCGACGAGGTCGCCGGTTTCGCCGAAGCGGGAGACGATCTCCTTCAGCGAATTGCCGGACGCCGTGACGAGTTCGACGCCGCGTCCGACCTGTTCCACGGAAGCCGCGATCAGCTCCTTGATTTCGTTGGCCGCGTTGGCCGAGCGCTGGGCAAGGCCGCGCACTTCCAGCGCCACCACCGCGAAGCCCCGACCGGACTCGCCGGCTCTGGCCGCCTCGACACCGGCGTTCAACGCCAGGAGATTGGTCTGAAAGGCGATCTCGTCGATCAGTCCGATGATCTTGCCGATTTTGCCGGAGGAGGCCTCGATCTCGGCCATGGCCGCCGCCGCGCGCGCCGCGATCTGTCCGCTGCGGTTGGCGCTCTTTTGCGTTTCCTCCACCACCGTGCGGGCGTGACCGGCATTGTCGGCGGTGTCGTTCACGGCCGCCGCGACTTCCTTCAACGCTGCGACGGTTTCCTCCAGCGTTGCCGCCTGTTGTTCGGTTCGTTGCGAAAGCTCGTTCGTCGCGCCGGAAATTTCGCCGAGATCCTCGCCGATCGACGTGACGGTGCGAACGAGGGTCGCCATCACCGTTTCGAGCTTCATGACGCTGTCGTTGAAGAGCGTGCGCACCTCGTCGAACTCGGCGCCGATGGACTGGTCGAGCCGGACCTGGAGATCGCCGCCGGCCAAGCGCTGGAAGGCCGGCTGAAGGCGGGCGATCAGGACGTTGCGAACATCCACCGAGGCCTGTTCGGCGGCGCGGGTCGTTTCCACCTTGGACTGGCGTTCGGCTGCGATGGCGCTCTGCTGCAGGCCACGCCGATCCGCTTCGGCGGACTTGAACACTTCGAGCGCTTCGGCCAGTTCGCCGATCTCGTCATGGCGGTCGAGGCTCGGGACGGCGATGTCGAGATCGCCCTTGGAGATGCGGCGCATGGCTTCAGTCATGTCCGAAAGGGGACGCACGATGCGCCGGAGCCCGAGGGCAAGGCCCGCACCCAGAACCAGAAAGACCGAAAGGGCGGTGCCCATCTGGATCAGGATGCGGGAGAACTCGGCGGATTTCGCTTCCGCTTCCGTCTGGTGGCTGAGAGCCGCGCCCGTTTCCACGATCCTGTCCACGACTGCGCGGTGCGCGGCATAGGCCGCGCTCGCTGCCTCGTAGCCGCGCGTCGCCCCTGACGCGTCCCCTTTGGCGAGCGAGGGCAGGAAATCGTTCTCCACCGCCGCCCAGAAGCGTTGCGCTTCTCCGAAGGACTGCACGGTGACAAGATCCTTCAGATCTGCAGGCAGATCGGAAACGAGCCAGTGCGATTGGCGCTGATCGAACTGTTTGCGAAGCTCGGCGAGCTTGGCGCGCGCCGTGTCGACCTTCATCGTTCCGTTCTGGGCGAGGGTGACGTCCAGATAGGATTCCACGAGATAAAGCGGCGGCGGCAGAACGTCGGCCACCACATCCTCGCCTTGGATGATCCGGTCGTAGAGCGGTCCGCCGATGCGGATCGCGTCGAACGTGTAGAGCGTCGTCCCGAAGGCGACCGTGACCGCGACCCCGATCACGGCTGTGAAGGCGCAGAAGCTCGTTCGGATACGCATGGATCGGGAATCGCTGAAAAAGAGCGGTAATGGCGCCGAAGCGGGCCGTTCGAATCTGCGTCGTTAAGGTTAAATCCGCATGAAGCGCTGTGGTCACTGGACCGAATGATCGCTGCCGGCCCGCTTTTCGATGGCCGGGGCCTCCGAGGGCAATTGCTCTTGAGGTTCGTTTGCGTTAGCAGTTCATGCATGACGAACGCTCCGATCTCGAACCGTTGGTGGTGGGCCCGCTGAAGGCGGCCCGGGATCGTTCGCGCGTTGACGAAACGACAAGGTCGCCCTGGACTCGTCCGGCGGCCTTTTTTGTTGGCGCCGGCTCCGGGATTGCTTGAGGAGAGGACTGATGGCTATCGAGACCCTGGCCGACGGTGCGGAGCGCTATGTGACGGAAGGCGGCGTCAGCGTCACCCGCCGGCGCGAATACGTGGATTACGCAGGCGCCATCGAGCCTTACGCGCAGAAGCTCGACACCCGGCGCGGCGCGGTCTTTTCGTCGAACTACGAATATCCCGGGCGCTATACCCGCTGGGACACGGCCATCGTCGATCCGCCGCTGATGGTGACGTCCGCTGGCCGCGACCTGTGGATCGAAGCGCTGAACCCGCGCGGGGAGGTGCTTCTCGCCTTCGTCGCCGAGGTTCTCGACGGTGATCCCGACATCGCCGAGCAGTCCGCGTCCGACCGGCGGATCGACCTGCGCATCGCCGAACCCTCGCGCGCCTTCACGGAAGAAGAGCGCTCGCGCATGCCGACCGTATTTTCGGTTCTGCGCCGCATTGTGTCGCTGTTCCGCTCTGGTGACGATTCCGATCTCGGCCTCTACGGCGCCTTCGGTTACGATCTCGCCTTTCAGTTCGACCCGGTGAAGGAAAGCCTCGCCCGGCCCGCTGACCGGCGCGATATCGTTCTTTATCTGCCCGACGAAATCCTGATGGTGGATCATCATTCGGTGCGCGCTTATGTCGAGCGCTACAGCTTCGAGAAGGGCGGCCGCACGACGGAAGGTCTTGAAGGCGGCGGCCCGGACGCGCCTTTCGCCTCGTCGGAGCGCATCCCCTCGCGCGGCGACCACAAGCCCGGCGAATATGCCGAACTCGTGAAGCGCGCGAAGGAGAAGTTCATGCGCGGCGACCTGTTCGAGGTCGTCCCCGGCCAAACCTTCTTCGAGCGCTGCGAAACCGAGCCTTCGGCCGTGTCGCGCAAGCTGAAGAGCATCAACCCGTCGCCCTATTCCTTCTTCATCAATCTGGGGCAGAACGAGTTCCTGATCGGCGCGAGCCCCGAAATGTTCGTGCGCGTCACCGGGCGCCGAGTCGAGACTTGTCCGATCTCGGGCACCATCAAGCGCGGCAGCGACGCGATCTCGGATTCCGAGCAGATCATCAAGCTTTTGAACTCCAAGAAGGACGAGTCCGAGCTGACCATGTGCTCGGATGTCGACCGCAACGACAAGAGCCGCGTCTGTGAGCCGGGTTCGGTGCGGGTGATCGGTCGCCGCCAGATCGAGATGTATTCGCGCCTCATCCATACCG
Source organism: Aureimonas psammosilenae (assembly GCF_009176975.1). Classification (GTDB taxonomy): domain Bacteria; phylum Pseudomonadota; class Alphaproteobacteria; order Rhizobiales; family Rhizobiaceae; genus Plantimonas; species Plantimonas psammosilenae. The sequence goes on along the minus strand of NZ_WEZG01000003.1, from coordinate 328,029 downwards.
TGGATCACATCGAGGGGCGCTTGCGCGAAGGCATGGATGCCTTCGACGCCTTCCTGTCCCATGCCTGGGCGGTGACGGTGACGGGCGCGCCCAAGCTCTGGGCCATGCGCTTCATCGAGCAGAACGAGAGAAGCCCGCGCGCCTGGTATGGTGGCGCGATCGGCATGATCCACTTCAACGGCGACATGAATACCGGCCTGACGCTGCGCACGATCCGCTTGAAGGACGGCGTGGCCGAGGTGAGGGCGGGCGCGACGCTTCTCTACGATTCCAACCCGGAAGAGGAAGAGGCGGAAACCGAGTTGAAGGCTTCCGCCATGCTGTCCGCGATCCGGGAAGCGGGGACTTCCAACGCCGTCGGCCCGGAGCGCGAGCCGGCCAAGGTCGGCGCGGGCTTGAAGGTGCTTCTCGTGGATCACGAGGACTCTTTCGTTCACACCCTCGCCAACTACTTCCGACAGACCGGCGCGGAGGTCACCACCGTCCGCACCCCCGTTCCGGAGGAAATCTTCGACCGGGTGTCGCCCGACCTCGTGGTTCTTTCCCCGGGCCCTGGCAACCCGGCGGATTTCGACTGCAAGAACACCATCCAGGCGGCGCGCCAGCGCGGCTTCCCGATCTTCGGCGTGTGCCTCGGTCTCCAGGCCTTGGCGGAAGCCTATGGCGGCACCTTGCGTACGCTGCACATGCCGGTTCACGGCAAGCCGTCGCGGATCAGGGTGGCCAAGCCCGGCATCATCTTCTCCGGTCTGCCGCAGGAGGTGACGGTCGGGCGCTACCACTCGATCTTCGCCGATCCGGTGCGTCTGCCGCGTGAATTCGAGGTCACGGCGGAAACCGAGGATGGGGTGGTGATGGCCTTCGAGCATCGCTCGGAGCCGGTCGCGGCGGTGCAGTTCCATCCCGAAAGCATCATGAGCCTCGGCGGGCAGGCCGGGATGCGCATGATCGAGAACATCGTCGCCCATCTGCCGCGCCGCGCAGCCGTCAAGGCGGCCTGACGCGATCAGAGGTTGCGCCTCGGCGCCAGATCATTACGCAGACGAGCGGGCGGCGCATGGGGATGCGCCGCCCGAAGAGTTTCAAGGGGCTCATAGCCGATGAACAGCGAAAACCTGAAGGCGACGAGGCGTGTCGCATCGATTTCGATCGCGATCGCCATCGTCGTTCTCGGCGTGAAATACGCCGCCTATGCCATGACCGGCTCGGCGGCGCTTTATTCCGATGCGCTGGAATCGGTCGTCAACGTCGTGGCGGCGGCAGTCGCCTTCTGGGCGCTGGAAGTCAGCCATCGCCCGGCCGACAAGGACCACCCCTTCGGCCACCACAAGGCGGAATATTTCTCTGCGGTGGTGGAGGGCGTGCTGATCGTCGTCGCCGCGCTCCTCATCCTGCGCGAAGCGTGGCACGCCTTCCAAACGCCGCGCGACCTCAACGCACCGATGATCGGCATCGCGATCAACGCCTTCGCCACGGCGATCAACCTCGTTTGGGCCGTCCGGCTGATCCGGCTCGGGCGCGAAAAGCGCTCCCCCGCCTTTTCCGCCGATGGTCGGCACCTGATGGCCGATGTCGTCACCTCGGTCGGCGTCGTCGCGGGCTTGGCGCTGGCGACCGTGACGGGTTGGCTTTGGCTCGATCCGCTTTTGGCGGCCCTCGTGGCGGTGAACATCCTTTTCGAAGGATGGAAGGTCGTGACGTCCTCACTGAGCGGCCTTCTCGATCAGGCGATGGAGCCGACGGACGAGGAGCGGGCGCGAACCATCATCTCGGCCAATGCGCAGGGTGCGCTCGAAGTGCACGACCTCCGGACCCGACTCGCCGGCCGGGCAACCTTCATCGAGTTCCACATGGTGGTTCCCGAAGCCATGACGGTCGGCGACGCACACGATATCTGCGACCGCATCGAAGCGGCGCTGGAAGCCGAGTTCGAGGCGGCCACGGTCCAGATCCACGTGGAGCCGGAGCAGGAGATCAAGCAGACCGGCGTTCCGGTAGTTTAGGCTTCTAAGGCCCTTGCCTGGGGCGGCAAATGCGGTAACTTGTGATTCATGTTTACGACAGCCGCCCTTCTCGCCGCCTTGAGTCTGGTTCTCGCGACCGGTCTTGCGCAGGTGCGTGCGGCGCGTCCGCGCCCGATCCTTCTTCGCGTGCTTAGCCGCGGCCGTCGGACCCGTTGATCGAAGGGGCGTCCGGCGGTCGAACCGGCGCCCCGCGGCTTTGCCTTCAAGCGCTACCTGCTCCTTCGGCTTCACAATTTCCGATGATTTCCGGATGACCGGGCTTGGCCGCGCTGATATGGCGCGTGCAGCCGGCATTCGGTCGAAGAGCTGAAGGTGCGAACCATCATGTCCGCCGTATCCACGCGCGCAAACCACGCGTCCGCCCGTACCATGCCGTCCGCGGCGCAGAAGTACCGGCCCTATCCGACCCTCGATCTTTCCGATCGCACATGGCCCGCGAAGGCGATCGAGACGCCGCCGATCTGGTGTTCCGTCGATCTGCGCGACGGCAACCAGGCGCTTGTCGACCCGATGGGCCAGGACAAGAAGGAGCGCTTCTTCCGGCTCCTGAAGGCGATGAACTTCAAGGAGATCGAAATCGGCTTTCCTTCGGCCTCGCAGACCGATTTCGACTTCGCCCGCTGGTGCGTCGAGAAGGGCGAGGTGGCCGAGGACGTTTCGTTGCAGGTGCTGGTGCAGTGCCGGCCCGAACTGATCCGCCGCACCTTCGAGAGCCTGGAGGGCGCGCACCGTCCGATCGTCCATTTCTACAACTCGACCTCCGAGTTGCAGCGGCGGGTCGTCTTCGCCAAGGATCGCGCCGGCATTCGCGACATCGCGACGGACGCCGCCAAGATGATCACCGACATGGCCGCCAAGGCCGGGGGCGGATACCGCTTCCAGTATTCCCCGGAAAGCTTCACCGGCACCGAACTGGATTACGCGGCCGAGATCTGCAACGCAGTGATCGAGATCGTCCGGCCGACACCCGATAACAAGCTCATCATCAACTTGCCGGCGACGGTGGAGATGTCGACGCCGAACGTCCATGCCGACCAGATCGAATGGATGTGCCGCAATCTCGACAACCGTGAGAACCTGATCATCTCGCTGCATCCGCACAACGATCGCGGCACGGCGATCGCGGCGACCGAACTGGGGCTCCTGGCCGGCGCGGATCGCGTGGAAGGCACGCTCTTCGGCAATGGCGAGCGCACCGGCAACGTCGATCTCGTGACCCTCGCGCTGAATCTCTTCACGCAAGGCGTCGATCCCGGTCTCGACATCTCGGACATCAACGAGATCCGCGAAGTCTATGAATATTGCAACAAACTCGCCATTCCCGAGCGCCATCCCTATGTCGGCGAACTCGTCTACACGGCCTTTTCCGGCTCCCACCAGGACGCCATCAACAAGGGCATGAAGGCGCGCGCCACGGCCAATTCGCCGCTCTGGGAAGTGCCCTACCTGCCGATCGATCCGAAGGATGTCGGGCGCTCCTACGAGGCGATCATCCGCATCAACTCGCAGTCCGGCAAGGGCGGCATCGCCTATGTGCTCCAGGCCGATTACGGGCTGAACCTGCCACGCAATCTGCAGATCGAGTTCCGCGAGGCGATCCAGAAGATCACCGACGATGAAGGCGTCGAGATGCCGGCGAGCCGCATCCACGACCGCTTCATGGCCGAATATGTCGACCAGCCGGATGCGCGCGTTTCCTATGTCGAGCACATCACCAAGGCCGGTCCCGAGAAGGGCTCGCGCGTCGTGGAAGCGACGATCCGCGACAGCGGGCGCGAGATCGTGGTCGAGGGCAAAGGCACCGGCGCCATCGACGGCTTCATCGACGCCTTATCGCGGCATTTGGGCGTCGAGCTTTCGGTCGCCGACTATTCGGAACACTCGCTCCAGCGCGGCTCCAACGCCAAGGCCATCGCCTATATGGAGGTCGAGCATGCCGGCGGGCGGGCCTTCGGCGCCGGCATCGACCAGAACGCCACCACCGCGTCGCTCCGGGCGATCGTGGCGGCGGCGAACCGCATACTCTCGTCCAACCCGTCCGTTTCCTGAGGCGGTTGACGATCTTACGCGATTTCCACGGTCATGCCTGTTGCATGACCGTTCTCTCCCCTTGCGGCCTGTTGCGGCGACGGGGAAGATAGGAAAGAACGGCGGAACGGGTTTGCGAGGGATCAACGGTCGAGATGGGTGACGGCAAGGACAATGTTTCGCCGCTGACGGGGACGAGACGGCTGGCGGACGCGGTCCGTGCGGCCAAGATCGCCGCCGCCCATCGCAGCGACATCGTCGTCGACATCCGCGAAGCGGATCGCGCGCGGCTGGAGATCCTCGCGGAGGCGATGCAAAGCGTCGTGGACGACATTCCCGCCAGCGACGACTTCTTCGACTTCTCGATCTCCGGCGGCCCGCAGCCGCGCTACTGGATCGACGGCACCGCCCATGTGACCATGGCGCGGGATCGCCGCACCTACCGCTTCGTGCGCGAAACGCGGATCGGCCGGATCACGCTGGCCGAGTCGAGCGACCTCCATGTCGTCGCGGATCGCGTGACGAGCTACATCGCCGAGCGCATCGTGGAACGCGAAAAGGCCTTCGCCGAGGTGGATCGTCTCAGTGGAGTGTCGCGCCCACTGCCCATGGCGTCCATGGCGGACGAACCGATCCGTGAACGGGCTTCGGCGCGCAATGCCGGCCTTCCGTTCGCCTTGTCATGGCTTTTGATCGGCATCGTGATCGGCGCCGGTGTCCTCTTCGCCATCGCCACGCTGCGCGGTTTCGCGATCCGCTAGATCGAACCCGGCACCGGCTGGGGCTCGGTTTTCAGCACTGGCTCCACTGACTTCGGCGCGGCGACGGCCGGCATCCGGCGGAACCGTTCAAGAAGCAGCATCGCCGTCCCGGCGGCCAAGCCCCAGAACGGCGCGCTGATGCCGAGGAATGCGATGCCGGACGCCGTTGTCAGAAAGGTGAGGGCTGCCGCGTTGCGCTCTTCCGCGACGCTTGTCGCCGCGTGGAGGGAAGCCGACAAAGCGCCCACAAGCGCCAATCCGGCCGCCGCCTGAATCAAAAGCGGCGACAAGCTGGCGAAGGCGGTGACGATGCCGGCCAGAAGCCCGAACACCACATAGGCGAAGCCCGAAACGACGCCGGCCCACCAGCGCTCCGCGCGGTCGGGTCCCGCTTCCTCGCCCGCACAGATCGCCGCCGTGATCGCCGCGAGATTGACGGCATGGCCGCCGAACGGCACGGCGAGGGCGGAGAACAGGCCGGTCGTCATGAAGGCGAGGCCGGCCGGGGGCTGGAACCCGTTGATCTTCAGGATCGCAAGACCCGGGATGTTCTGCGAAGCCATGGTCACGAGAAAGAGCGGCAGCGCGATGCCGATCGTCGCCTGCCAGTCGAAACTCGGCATAACGAAAACCGGATGCGGAAGGAGCGCGGCCGAGGCCATCGGCGCACCCTTCGTCAGAAGAATGGCGGCGATCGCCACCAGGGCCGCGGCCGGTACGGCGAGAAGGCGGCGGATGCGCCCGACGACCATCCAGGCGAGGAGGATCGCGAGCCCCGCTATAGGCTCCGCCGCGATGGCTCTCACCGGCGCGAGGCATAGTGCGAAGATGATGCCGGCGAGCATGGCATTGGCGATCGAGGCCGGAATAGCCGCGATCAACCGCCCGAGCGGGCGAACCGCCCCGGCGAGCACGACCAGAAGCGCGGCCACGAGAAACGCGCCGACGGCCGTGGAAAAACCGCCCTGCGGCAGCCCGGCTCCCGCCAGAAGCGCCGCGCCCGGGGTCGACCAGGCGACCGAGATCGGCATCCGGGTGCGGACGCTGAGATAAACGCCGCACAGTCCCATGGCGACGGAAAGGGCCATCAGCCCGGACGCCGCCTCGGCCTGACTCGCTCCAACGCCGACCAAACCCTGGAGCACGACGGAAAAGGAACTGGTGAAGCCGATGAAGGCCGCCAGCAAACCGGCGCTGACGGCGGGCAGGGGTGGTGAAGCGCGCATCTTTCCGCATTAAACGGCGGCGGGCTTGCGGCAAACCGGAATCGGGGTCAGGCGGCCGGCTTGGCGTCCACGCGGTCGCGCGTATCGACGGCCTCGCCGTTGGAAAAGAGCTGGCGTTCGCGAATCCAGTCGATGCCGCTGCCATCGGCTTTCAGTCCGCGCTCGCGGTGCGTCAGGCTCCACGCGCCGGGTTCGCCGTCGATCTCGAAGAGATTGTACCGAGCCGCCGGCTTTTCGCTGCCGGCGTTCTGGCTGGCCGAAGGCACGCCCACCACCGGCACGAGCCCGTTCTGTCCCGCGATCCAGTAGAGCGTATCGAGATGGGTATGGCCGTGGAGAACGAGGTCGGCGCCCGCGTCGCGGATGACCTTCCAGAAATACTGCTTGCCGATCAATCGCTTATGCCAGGATGTCGAGTTGGCGACCGGCGGATGGTGGATCATGACGACGCAGAAATGCCCCGTCGCGCGGCAGGCGGTCAGCATCCGGGCGAGCGCCAAGGCCTGTCCGCGTTTGAAGGTGCCGGTCGCGAAGAAGGGCGCGGTGGCTTCGGCCGAGGACACGCCGAAGATGGCCACGGGGCCGCGCAGGCGGACATAGGGGAACATCTGGCCGATCGCCGCCGACGGATTGTCGCCCACCATGTAGTCGTGCCATTCGGAGCAGACCTTCTTGAGGGCACCCGGCACATAGGCGTCGTGATTGCCGGGAACGACCGACACGTCTTTGGCGGCCCCCAGTTCCTTCAGCCAGACCCCGGCCGCCACGATTTCCTGGCTGGTGGCGAGGTTGACGAGGTCGCCCGTGACGCAGACGTGGTCGGGCTTATGGGCCCGCATGTCGGATGTCAGCGAAAGCAGGGTTTCGCCGAACATCATCTTTTTTCGGTTTCGCTGCCAGTTATAGTAGCCCATCGCCCGTTTCGAGACGAGCTGCCGAAGCGACAGCGCCGGGAGGGGGCCAAGATGGATGTCGGAGATATGGGCAAGCCGGAACATATCCCGACATCTAGCCGATCAGGGGTGAAGGAAAAGAGCCTTCTGCTTCGCCTTCTCGACGGTTCGCAGGCGATGCGAAACTTGCGCCACGCCGCGATCCTCGCGACGCGGCCCATGACGCTCGGCGTGCGCGTCGCCGCTTTCGACCAAGCGGGCCGGCTCTTTCTTGTGCGTCACACCTATATGAGCGGCTGGTATCTGCCGGGCGGCGGCGTCGATCCGGGCGAAACGGTCGCCGAAGGAGGGCAGCGCGAATTGCGCGGAGAGGGCAATCTCGACGCGCTCGAGCCGCTGCGCCTCGTCAGCGTCCACTTCAACCGCCGCGCGCTTTCACGCGATCACGTTCTCTTCATGCACTGCCCGCTCGTGCGGCAGATGACGCCCAAGGTGCCGGATCGTGAGATCGCGGAAAGCGGTTTCTTCGCGCCGGACGCTCTGCCGGCCGACATGACGCAAGGGACGCGGCGGCGTATCGAGGAACTGCTGAACGGCGCCGAGCCCCATCCCGACTGGTAGCGATCAGCCGAAAAGCGCTTCGCGTCCGTGCGGACGTGTCAGGTCCTGATCGGGGCCGAGCGGGACGATGCCGGTCGGGTTTATCGTCCGGTGGCTCTCGTAGTAATGGCCCTTGATGTGCCGAAAGTTCACCGTCTCGGCCACGCCCGGCGTCTGGTACAGGTCGAGCATGTAGCCGTAGAGGTTCGGGTAATCCGTGATCCGGCGCAGGTTGCATTTGAAATGGCCGTGATAAACGGCGTCGAAGCGGATCAACGTGGTGAAAAGACGCCAGTCCGCTTCCGTCATCCGCGCGCCGAAAAGGTAGCGCCCGCGCGCTAGTCGCTCTTCCAGAAAATCCAGCGTCTCGAAAAGCGCGTGAAACGGCTTCTCGTAGGCGTCCTGGGTGGTGGCGAAGCCGCAGCGATAAACGCCGTTGTTCACCGTGTCGTAGATGCGCGCGTTGAGGGCGTCGATCTCGGGCAGAAGGTCGTCCGGCGCGAGATCCAGCGAGGCATCGCCGAAAGCGTCGAACGCTCGGTTCAACATGCGGATGATGTCCGCCGACTCGTTGTTGACGATCGTGCCGGTTTCCTTGTCCCACAGAACCGGCACGGTCACGCGGCCGGTATAATGCGGGTCGGCCTTCCGGTAGACGTCGAAAAGATGTTCCGCGCCGTTCACCTCGTCCGGCACCGTGCCTTCGCGGTCGGAGAAGACCCAGCCTTTGTCCAGCATCAGCCAGTCCACGACCGAAACCGAGATCGCGTCTTCCAGTTTCTTCAATGTGCGGAAGATCAGCGTTCGATGCGCCCAGGGGCAGGCGAGGGAAACGTAGAGATGGTAGCGCCCGCGCGCCGCCGGAAATGTCGGCCGCCCTTCTTCGTCCGGCCGGCCATCCGCCGTCACGACGGAGCGAAAGCTCGAAGCCTTGCGCTCGAAGCTGCCGCCGGTGGATTTCGTATCGTACCATTGATCGTGCCAGACGCCGTCGATCAGAAGTCCCATCGTCGTCCACCCTCGTTCGATCGTCCGCGACTTGAGGAGCGTCTTGTTGCCTCGATCGCTTGCCGCATGGAAGAAAACTGTATAGGGGCCGATGCCCAAGCGGGCCATGGCGTTTTCACGCGAAAGAAGAGGAGGGAGGCGATGCTGCGACGACGATCCGGGCTTCGATCCGCCACCTTCCTTCGGCCGACCGCTTCCTGAGCCAGATCGACATCTGCCCGGCGGCCGGCAAACTCGATCCGGACCCGCCTTCGATGTTGCAACTCACCCATGCCCGGTATCTGCCGGAAGCTCCCGAACATGCCGCCGCTGTGATCGCGCTGGCCGACGAGGCCTTCGGCCCCGGCCGCTTCGTGCGCGCGGCCGAGCGGGTGCGCGAAATGGTGCCGCACGATCCCCGCCTGTCCTTCACCGCACTTGTCGACGGTTCCGTCGCCGGTTCCGTGCGGCAAACGCCGATCCGTATCGGCGATCGGCACGCCCTGATGCTCGGCCCGCTGGTCGTGAAGCCGGCGCATAAGGGGCTCGGGCTCGGCCGCACGCTGATGCGCCTGGCCGCCGATGCGGCGCGAAACGCGGGCGAAACGGCGATCGTGCTTGTGGGCGACCGCGCTTATTACATGCCGCTCGGCTACGAGCCGATGCCGCAGGGCTCGGTCGAATTTCCAGGGCCTGTCGACTGGCGTCGCATCCTCGCGCTCCCCTTGGTCGCGGGGAGCCTGGAGGGCCTTTCGGGACGGATCACCGACCGCTAACGGCCCTCGCGATACCAGGTCGACGACAAGGCGAGCAGGAGAATGGCGAGGCCGAGGAAACCGGCAAAGAGCGGCGTGCGCGTCACGCCCTTCAGAACGGTTTCCTCCGTGGTCTTGAGGCCGATCCAGTCGCGTCCGTCGGCATCGGCATGTCCACGCACCGGCACGATGCGCGGAACTTCCACCGCTCCTTCTTCCGCGATCCGCCGGACGCTGCCTCGGGTGGCATCGGCGATCGGGCGAAGTTTTTCCGTGGTGGAAACGGCTTCCTGGAACTCGCGCGGATTCACCGGCCCGACATTGGCGAGCGCTCGCAACTCGCCGTTCGCGGCTTGGTAGAGACCGAGTTCCTCGGTCTTCAACGTGCCTTCCCAGCGGCCGGCCTCCGTTTCGCGCATCTCGACCTGCTTGGCCGTGCCCGACGGGGTCACCACGGTGGCGGGGCCGGGATTGTCGCCGATGGTCTGGCGGGTGATCACGAGATCCATGCCCCGCGCTTCGGCGTCCAATGCTTCCTCCTCCAGTTCCGGCTCCTTCATCAGCCAATGCGCGAGGCGGCGGAACAAGGCGACGTGCGGGCCGCCGCCCTCGAAGCCGCGCGACCACAGCCAGCCGTGATCGGACAGGAGAAGCGCGACGCGGCCCTCGCCGGCGCGGTCGAGAACGAGCAGGGGCTTGTCGCTCGGGCCGGTCATCACCGTTTCGCCGCGCGGATTGTCGACATCCACCGAGCGGAACCATTCGCTCCAGTCGGGGGGACTGGCCTGCGAACCCGGCAGGTCTCGCGTTACGGGATGCTTCTTGCCAAGATCGGACAAGCGGGGGCGGAAGGCCTCCTGGTCGATATTGCCGTTCGGCAGCGCCGGGAGGATGGAGGACAGCGAGGTTTCCGCCACCGAATCGTTGCCGGCATATTCCGGCCCGGACGCGATCAGTAGTGCGCCGCCTTTTTCGACATATTGGGCGATGTAGTCGAAATAAAGCGCCGGCAGAACGCCGCGCCGCTGGTAGCGGTCGAAGATGATGAGATCGAAATCGTCGATCTTCTCCACGAAGAGTTCGCGCGTCGGGAAGGCGATCAGCGACAGTTCGTCGATCGGCGTGCCGTCCTGTTTTTCCGGCGGCCGCAGGATGGTGAAATGCACGAGATCGACGGAGGCATCGGATTTCAGAAGGTTGCGCCATGTGCGCTCGCCGGCATGGGGCTCGCCGGACACGAGCAGCACGCGCAGGTTCTGGCGGATGCCGTCCACCACCGCGATGGCGCGGTTGTTGACGGCGGTGATCTCCGTTTCGTCATGCGCCACGGACAGTTCGATGATGTTCTTTCCCGCGCGCGGCAGGCGGAAGGTCCAGCGGGCGGCGTCCCCCGGCACGGCCTGTTCGCGCGCCACGAGATCGCCGTTCATCGAGATCCGCACCTCGACCCGATTGCGCGACGCGCGCGGGCCGTCCTCGCGCACGCGGTATTCAAGAACCTGATCCTCGTCGACGAGCCCGAAGCGGGGGCTGGTGACGATTTCGATCCGCCGGTCGAACTCGTCGGCGCGGCCCGTGACGAGGGCGTGGACGGGCGCATCGAAGCCGAGCGCGGATGCCGCGGCCGGAATGTCGTGAACCTGTCCGTCGGTCACCATGATCGCCCCGCCGACGCGCGCCGGGGGCACGTCGCGCAGACCCTGGCCGAGCGCCGAGAAAAGGGCGGTCGTCGCGTCGGAGCTCGGATCGGCACCGGCCTTGGCGTCGATCGTGCGCAACTCGAACTCGGGATGGCGTTCGAAGGAGCGCTTCAGCGCCGCCACCGTCGCGTTTGTTTCCGCACCGCGCGCGCCGATCGTCTGGCTCTGCGATTGGTCCACGACGAGCGCCACGACGCTCTTCAACGGATCGCGCTCTTCCTGAAGGACGACGGGGTTCAGAAGCGCGAGCAGCATCGCGGCGATCGCGCAGATGCGCACCACCGCCCCGCGAAGCCCGGTAAAGGCGAGCGCCAAGGCGAGAGCGAGGGCCGGGACGCAGAGAAGCGCGATCACCGTCCAGGAAAAGAAGGGCGAGAAGTCGATCGACCAGGTCATCGGGCGCTCGATCCGTTGGCCAGGGGCGGAGCCGTTCTCATTGTCCGAGCCGTTCCAGAAGGGCAGGAACGTGGACCTGATCGGCTTTGTAGTTGCCGGTCAGCACGTACATCACGATGTTGACCCCGGCGCGGTAGGCGTATTCGCGCTGTTCGGGGTCGCTGTCGTCCGTCGGGAACATGAACATTCCCCCGTCGTCCACCGCCCAGGCGCTCGCCAGATCGTTGGACGTGATCATGATGGACGACACGCCGTCGCCCGCATTGGCGGGTCGTGCTTGCGCATTCGGATCGCGATTGCCGGATTCCACCCAAAGCGGCGAACCGCGATGGCGGCCGGGAAAGTCCGCCATGATGTAGAAGCTCTTGGTCAGAACGTGATCGCTCGGCACCGGCTCCAGCGGCGGAATATCGAGATCGGCGAGGATATCGCGCAAACGCCGTTGGCCGGGCGTCACGGCATTGCCGTTCAGCGACGAAAGTTCGTCGTCGCGCACGTCGAAGAGAACGGTGCCGCCCTGCTTCATGTAGGCGTCGACGCGGCTGACGGCGGCGGCATCCGGCATCCGGTCGCCGGCATCGATCGGCCAGTAGAGAATCGGAAAGAAGGCGAGTTCGTCCTTCGCGATGTCCACTCCCATCGGGTCGCCCGGTTCGAGCGCCGTTTTCGTGGCGATGAACTGCGACAGGCCGGCGAGGCCCCGCCGTGAAACGTCGTCGGTATCGTCGTTGCCGGTCACGACATAAGCCAGATGCGTTTTTTCCGTCGCCTCGATGGCGGCCTGCGCGTCGCGCGGAGCGGGCTCTTGTGCCTCGGCGCGCGGAACCGGATGGAAGGCGATCGCGGCAAGCGCCAGCATGGCCGCAGCCGCGCTTCGGCGGCCGGGACGCAAGCGGCGGAACACCCCGTTCAGCCAAAGAAGCGCTAAGGCGTCGAGCGCGAAAAGGGCGAGGGCGGCAGCGAAGAGCCAGGGCGTCAAATCGGTCTGGTCCTCCGTGCCGTAGGATCGTGGCGAGATCGGCAGTCCGATATCCTCGTCGCGAAGCGGCTCCAGGGAAGCGTCGGGTGAAAGGAGGTTCAGGGCGTTGTATCCCTCGGCTGTTCCATAGAGGCCGGGCGGGTGTTCCCGCCCAACGATGGGGCTTTCCCCGGCGGTGAAGGCGAGTGGCTGCGCTTCGGCATCGGGCGAAACGAGGCGACCGGCCGCATCGAGAACGCGGTAGGGCGGCAGGCTGGCGCTCGCCGCCACGGCACCGGCGGAGGTTCCGGTCGCCGCGCCCGTCGCCGGGCCGCTCGCCTGCGATAGCGTTACGATGCGGCGCAGCATGTCCACGAAGGAGCCGGAGATCGGCAGGTTGGACCAGGTGGCTTCGGCCGTGACGTGGAACAGGACGACCGTGCCCGCCCCGAGCTTCGAAGCGGTGATGAGGGGCGTTCCGTCCTGAAGGCTCGCCCAGGTGCGCTCGTTCAGATCGACGGCGGGCTCGGCCAGGATCTGCCGCGTGACCGTCACGTCCTGAGGGATGGCGATGCCGGCGAGTGGGCTCGTGTCGGTGATGGGCGCGATGCGTTGCGGCTCGCTCCAGGTCAGGGCACCGCCGAGCTGGCGCTCCCCTGCGCGAAGCCGCACCGGCACGAGTGGGTCTTCGCCGGTGCTGGCCGCCAAACGCGGGCCGGCGAAGCGCACGAGATAGCCGCCCTTCTCCACGAAGCCTCGCAGCGCGTCTTCAGCCGGTTTCGGCAGAACGCCGATATCGGCGAGGACGATCACGGAAGGCTGGCGTTGAACGAGGGCGGGGATCGCCGTCGAAAGATCGCTGCTTTCGGTGCGGGCAAGATCGGCAAAGGGCTCCAGCGCGCGGCTGATATAGTAGAGCGGCGACAGGAGCGGCTGCGCGGCGTCGGCCGTTTCGCCAGACACGAGCCCGACGCGACGGCGGCGGAAGCTGTCGTCGAGGAGATGTACGGCGGCAGCGCTCGCCGCGCCATCGACCTCCAATCGCGCGACATCGTTCCGAAGCTCGACGGGGATGGCGAAATTCGCCGAGCCGCGCGTCTCGTTCGCGGCGAACCCCAGTTCCGCCGTGCCGATCTCGCGGTCCTGCGAATCCACGGCCCTGACGCGATAGGTCGCGGCCGGCACGGTGCCGTCCGGGCGCACCGCGCTGACCGTCAAGGCGTCGGTCGCGTTGCTGGCCCCGGTGAGGCCGACGACATCGCCGATGCTCGGGCGGAAAACCAGCGTCTCGGCGGGCGCCAGTTCCGCGAGTCCGGCCAGCGCTTCGCGCGTGCCGGGCCCGCCAAGGCCGTCGGTGACGAGCGCAAGCGTGCCGGGCGGCGTGTTCTGAAGCCCGGTACGCAAGCGCGACACGGCTGCGGCACGGTCGGTCGGGATGGGGCGTGCGTCGGCGGCGGCAAGGCGCTGGAGCGCGGTCGCGGCTTCTCCCGGCGTTCCGCCGTCTCCCGGCCCCTCGGCGGTGAAGGCGAGGGAAACGGGCCGGTTCGCTTCGCCGGCTTCCCGGATCAGCGCTTCGGCGGCGTCGCGTCGCGCGTCCCAGTCCGCGCCGTTGGCCCAACCATTGTCGATCAAAAGCGCGACCGGGCCGCTGCCAGCAATCGAACTGGCGCGCGGATTGAGAACAGGAGCGGCCAGCGCCAGGATCACGAGACCCGCCAGGAGAAGGCGCAGAAGTGTCAACCACCACGGGCTTTTCGAGGGCGTTTCCTCGTTCTTTCGCACACGGGCGAGGATGGCGAGCGGCGGGAAGGTTTCGGCCTGCGGACGCGGCGGTGTCAAGCGCAGGAGCCACCAGATCGCCGGAAGGGCGAGGAGCCCGAACAGAACGAGCGGAGCGCCGAAGGACAGGCCGCCGATCATGCGCTGCGTCTCGTATTGCCGGGCTGCGGAATGCCGGACAAGCGGCCGTGGACGGCCACCAATGCTTCCGATGCGAGGCGGTCGGTGCGGTGCGGAATGAAGCTCCAGCCGAGATGCCGGCAATGTTCGGCGATCGTCTCGCGCGTCGCGACATAAAGCCGGCGATAGTCCTCGCGCAGCGTTTCGGCGCGCCCGGCCGTCAGCTTCTCACCCGTTTCAGGATCGCGAAACTCGGTGCGGCCGCTATAGGGAAAGGTCTCCTCGGCTGGATCGGCGACCGCGATCACATGGCCGCGGATACCGCGTCGCCCGATCCGGTCGATACGCTCGATGGTTTTCTCCACGGGATCGAGAAAGTCGCTGACGAGCACGACCTCGCTGAAACGGCGCATCCTGTCGTCCGGTGGAAAGCCATCCGGGCGGTGCGTCGACAGCGACGCCGCGATGCGCTCGGCGGCGTTGCGCGCCGAGATCGGATCGAGGACGCCAGGATAGCCGATACGCTCGCCCGAGCGGGACAAAAGCTCGGCGAGCGCCAGCACCAGAACGAGCGCGCGCGATTCCTTCGAGATGTCGGTCGCGGCGGAATGAAAAAGCATGGAGGGCGAGGGGTCGGCCCAAAGCCAGACGGTCTGCGCCGCTTCCCATTCGCGGTCGCGGATGTAAAGGCTGTCGTCTCGGGCCGAGCGCCGCCAGTCGATGCGCGACACCTGTTCGCCCTCGACAAAAGGCCGGAATTGCCAGAAGTTCTCGCCGGTGCCGCGACGGCGCCGCCCGTGCCAGCCGGCGATCACGGTGGAAACGACGCGCCGCGCTTCCACCAGAAGGTCCGGCATCAGAGCGGCCCGCCGACGCGCGCGTTCCAGGGCATTGGTGCCGGGGGTGAGTTCGACCGTCCGGCCGATCGTCGCCATCAAACCGCCTTTACCGCGCCGCGTCGCGCTTCAGCGCGGCGATCACGTCGCGCACGCTCATGCCTTCCGCGCGGGCCGAGAAGTTCAAGGCCATGCGGTGCTGGAGAGTCGGCTCGGCGAGCGCCATCACGTCGTCCACGGAAGGCGCGAAGCGACCTTCGTAGAGGGCGCGGGCGCGGACGCAGGTCATCAGCGCCTGGCTCGCGCGGGGGCCCGGCCCCCAGGCGATATGGGCATCGGCCTCCTTCGAGCCGTGCCCCGGACGCGCCGAGCGCACCAGCGCCAGGATCGATTCCACCACGCTTTCCGGCACCGGCATCCGGCGCACCAGCGCCTGGATCTCGCGCAGCCGCTCACCCGTCAGCACGGCCTCCGCCTTGGCCTCATTCGCGCCGGTGGTTTCGAGAAGGATGCGACGCTCGGCGTCGAGATCGGGATAAAGCACGTCGACCTGCATGAGAAAGCGGTCGAGCTGCGCTTCCGGCAGGGGATAGGTGCCTTCCTGTTCCAGCGGGTTCTGCGTCGCCAGAACATGGAAAGGCGCAGGCAGATCGTGGCGCGCGCCGGCCACCGTCACATGATATTCCTGCATGGACTGGAGAAGGGCGGACTGGGTGCGCGGGCTCGCGCGGTTGATCTCGTCCGCCATCAGAAGCTGCGCGAAGACCGGCCCCTGGATGAAGCGGAAGGAGCGCCGGCCCGTTTCGTCCTGCTCCATCACCTCCGAGCCGACGATGTCGGAGGGCATCAGATCCGGCGTGAACTGGATGCGGCGCGCTTCGAGGCCGAGCGTCGTGCCCAGCGTTTCCACGAGCTTGGTCTTGGCAAGGCCCGGCACGCCGACGAGAAGCGCATGGCCGCCCGCCAGGATCGCGATCACGGTCTGCGCGACGACGCTTTCCTGGCCGAAGATGACTCGGCCGACCGAGCTGCGCACCTTCGCCAGATCCGCCAGCGCCGCCTCGGCCTTCGCGACGGCATCTTCGCCGGAAACGGTCGGCTCGTGCGGGGCGAGCATCGTCATCGAGGCATCTCCGTTCGAAGATTCGTGGGTTCGGGCAGGATGGAGAGCCGCGAATCCCTGTTCCACCTATGAAATCGCCCCGACTGGGTGGTGGCAAGCGGTGGCGGCGAACTATTTCGTGACCGCCAAGGCAGGCCAAAATAAGACTCCGTCGAAACCCGGACACAGTCCTTTCCTCAGCCGAGCGCCTATCTTCCCCGTCATGACCGCCGAGCGCCCCTCCATCTCCGGCCCGTCCTTTCCCTCGCTGGAGGCCCTGATCGCCCGCGCCGAGCGCGCCGGATCGGGCACCCCGCCCGTGGAAAAGTGGAACCCGCCCTTCTGCGGCACTATCGACATGACCATCCGGGCGGACGGAACGTGGACCTATCTCGGCTCGCCCATCACCCGCGAAGCCCTGGTGCGTCTCTTCGCCTCGGTGTTGCGCAAGGACGAGGACGGCCGGACCTATCTTGTGACGCCCGTCGAGAAACTCGGGGTTCAGGTCGAGGACGCGCATTTCCTGGCCGTCGAGATGAGCCGCGACGAGGACCCTTCCGGCCCCGTTCTGACGTTCCGCACCAATGTCGGCGACGTGGTGACGGCGGGGCCGAACCATCCGTTGCGCTTCGTTTCGCGCGGCGAGGGGGGCAGCTTCGAGCCCTATCTTTCCGTGCGCGGCCGATTGGAAGCCAAGCTCACGCGGGCGCTTGCCTTCGACCTCGCCGGGCTTCTGGGGGATGACGAGGACGGGCCGTTTCTGCGCTCGAACGGCGCGCGCTTCGCCGTCGGTGGCGCAGCGTGACGCCGTCCTTTTCCGCCGACGACCTGCGCCGGCGTTTTTCCCGTGTCGTTCCGACGGGCGAACTGCCCGATATCGGCGATCATGTCCTGAACCCCGAACTCGGCGTTCTCCTCGACGGCGCCGACGTGCGCGAAGCGGCCGTTCTGGTGCCGGTGGTCGACCGAGGCGAGGGAGCCAGCGTAATCCTCACGACCCGCTCCGCCCATCTTCGCAAGCATTCCGGGCAGATCGCCTTTCCCGGCGGCTCCGTGGACCCGACCGACGCCTCGCCCGAGGCGGCCGCGGTGCGCGAAAGCTTCGAGGAGATCGGCCTCGAGCCGCGCTTCATCGAAACGCTCGGTACCCTGCCGCGTTATTCGACGCGCACCGGCTTCCGCATCACGCCGGTGGTGGCCATCGTTCAGTCGGGTTTCGTTATCGTTCCCAATCCCGGCGAGGTCGCCGACGTCTTCGAGGTGCCGCTTTCCTTTCTGATGAACCCGGCGAACCACCAGAAGGAAAGCCGCTTCTGGCAGGGGCGCGAACGCTTCTTCTACGTGATGCCTTTCGGCGAGCGGTATATCTGGGGCATCACCGCCGGCATCATCCGGGCGCTATACGAAAGGTTCTACGCATGACGATGGCCCGCATCGAAGCCGAATGGCTGCGAGACGAGGTGCTCCAGAAGCTGTTGGCGGCGCTCGGCGCCGAGGGCGAAGAGGCGCGGATCGTCGGCGGGGCGGTGCGCAACACGCTGCTTGGCCTTCCCGTCACCGATATCGACATCGCCACCACGACGCTTCCCAATGAGACCACCCGCCGCGCCGAGAGTGCCGGCTTCAAGGCCATCCCGACCGGGGCCGTGCATGGCACGATCACCGTGGTTGCCAGTGGAAGACCTTTCGAGGTGACGACGCTTCGACGCGACATCGCGACCGATGGGCGTCATGCGGTCGTGTCCTTCGGCCGCGACTGGCGCGAGGACGCCGCGCGCCGCGACTTCACGATCAACGCGCTCTACTGCGACGCGGACGGCACCGTTCTCGATCTCGTCGGCGGCCTGCCCGACATCGAAAGCCGCACGCTGCGGTTCATCGGCGACGCGAGCCAGAGGATCGAAGAGGATTACCTCCGCATTCTGCGCTTCTTCCGCTTCTTCGCATGGTACGGCCACGGAAGACCCGATGCGGACGGCCTCAGGGCGTCGGCGCGGCTGAAGAGCGGTCTCGCGAAGCTGTCAGTGGAACGGGTCTGGGCGGAGTTGCGCAAGCTTCTTGGCGCGGAGGACCCGTCCCGCGCCCTTCTTTGGGCGCGTCAGGCCGGCGTCCTGTCGCTGGTTCTGCCGGAAAGCGAGCGCTGGGGCATCGATGCGATCCACGGGCTCGTCGGAACCGAGCGCCTCCATAGCTGGAAGCCCGACGCGATTCTGCGGCTGCAAGCCATAGTGCCGCCCGATGTCGAGCGGCTCACCGAGCTCGCCAAGCGCTTGAAGATTTCCAATGCGGAGCGCGACCGGCTTCTTGCCTTCGCGATGGCCGAGCCCGCCCGGCCGGATGAAACGGACGACGCCTTGCGCGCCCGGCTTTATTTCGGCGACCGGATCGCGGTGCAGGACCGTCTGCGACTCGCCATCGGCACCCGGCACGGCAAAAGCGAGTCGGCGTCGATCGGCGAAACCGCGCGGTTGAACGAGCAGCTCCGCATCGCGGAGCGCTTCGACCCGCCGGCCTTCCCGCTTTCCGGCGAGGACATCAAGGCGGTGGGCGTCGCGCCGGGGCCGGAACTCGGCGCGACGCTCGACCGGCTGAAGCGGGCCTGGGTCGCGAGCGGTTTCGTTTTGTCCCGCGAAACCCTGCTCGCCCGGCTCTAGCTCAGACCCGAGCCGGCAGCGCGGCACCGTTCGAAACCGGCAACGGGTGATCCTCATGCGCGTTGCGCGGATCGCCGGCGATCTGGATCACCTGCTTGGCGCGGTTGAAGTGGATGTTCTCCGCGTCGAAGCGCTGCTTCAAACGGCGGTTGAACTCCCGGCCGACGCCCCATTGCTGGAGGGGCCGGCAGCGGATCGCGCCCTTGATCACGACGCCGTCCGCCGAGAAGGCGTCGACGCCCCAGATATCGACCGGCAGCAGCATGTCGTACTTGTATTTCGGGTCTTCGCGAAGCTGGTCGCCGATCTCGCGCATGACCTTCATGGCGTGGTCGACATCCGCCTCGTAATCCACCGTCACCACCAACTGATAGATACCGTAGTCGCGCGAATCGTTCTGCAACGCCTTCACCTGCCCGAAGGGAACGGAATAAAGCGCGCCGTTGCCGGCCCTGATCTTCACCGTTCGAATGCTGATGCCCTCGACGACGCCGGAATAGGTGCCGGTCGTGATCACGTCGCCAATGGCCAGCGCATCCTCGAACAGGAAGAAGAAGCCGGTGATGACGTCCTGAACGAGCTGCTGCGAGCCGAACGAGATCGCGATACCGATGATACCGGCACCGGCGAGCAGCGGCGCGACATTCACGCCGACATTGGCCAGAAGCGCGATGACGGTGATGACGGAAAGCGCCGCGAAGACGAAGTTGCGCAGGAGCGGCAGCAGCGTCTTGATGCGCGCCGACTGCTTGCGCTGCCGGCCGAAATTGTCGACGGGCGCCAGCGCATGCTCGATCAGGGTATCGACCGTGATCCATATGATCCACACCACGAGCGGCACGACCAAGATCGAGATGATCGGGCGCAGCACCTGACTGCCGGAAGCCGTCCCCAGCCATTCACCGATGCCGAAGCCCCATAGATCGATGCAGGCGATGGCCACCACCGTGGTGGTGGTGATCTGAAGAAAGACGTGGAGAACGCCGATATAACGGCGCATCAAGGCCCGCCGCGCGGTGGAGCGCCCACGATCGAGCGACTCGCGCCATTTGGCGAAATATTCGCTGGTCGCGGCCAGGAAGGCGAGACCGGCCAGGATATAGACGACGGCGAAAAGGGCGTCCTCGAAGAAGTTGTCGCCGCCGATGCCGAAGAGGCGCGCACCGAGATTGGCCGCGACGAAAAGAAGGGCGAAGACGTGCCAGAAATCCGCGAAGACCGTGACCACCGTCGTCAGGATGCCGGTGCCGTGGTCGCCTTTGCGGCGGCGGCCCTTCACGATGAGGCTGCGCACGGTGCGCCGGTTGTAGAGGGTGAAGGCGACGGCCAGACCGCCGACCACGAAGTCCATCGCCAGCGCCCCGAGATCGGCGACGTTGCGCCCGATGGTCAGCCGAACGGCGAATTCGCGCATCAGCCCGGTGACGACGCCGGCTGCGGTCAGAACGGTGATCCAGGGCAGAAGCTTCAGCATCGCATAATCGATGAGCCGCCAGCCGCGCGTGCGGGCGAGCAGCGTCAGCGCGAAGGCGAAGAGCTGTCGCACCAAGGCCGGCACCACGAAGGGCGTGGTGAAGGCGAGGAAGAGCTGCGTTTCGCGCCAGCTCGGCGAGAACACGCTGGTCCAGATGGCGATCACCACGGCCGCGCCGAACCAGGGAACGAGATCGAACAGCAGCTTGATCGAAACCCGCCGCAGCAACTGTATGCGGGTCTGGGCGCTGCGTTTCAGATGGCGCCGGCGCTTCAGCCACGGATTGCGGAACAGGAACACCATTATGCCGGCCACCGCCGCAACGCCGGGCAGGGCCCAGGACAGGAATTCCAGCGTCTTCGCGCCGCCGAAATTCGTGGACGCGCGTTCGCTGAGTTCCGTCTGGGCGTTCGCGAGTTTCTCGCTCGGGTTTTCACCGAGCGCCATTTCTGGAAAGTCGCCGACCGCCTTGCTGACATTGTCGGCCAAGGCGCCGATGAGCCCATCGGCCGGTATGGCTGGGTTCTGAGTGGGCGCGGGCGGACCCTGCGTCACCAACCCGGCCCGCACCTGTTCAAGCGATTGAACGAAAGCGGCGCGCTGAGTGTCGTCCTTCAGAAGACCGAGAACGCGATCCACCGCATCGAGATCGGATTTCGGATCGCGCGGAGCGGGTTCGGTCGCCGGCTTTTCCTCGGTCGGGGTGGGCGCGGCGGACGATCCGCCAAAGCTCGGCAGACCCGGCACCTGCGCCATGCCGGGAAACGAGGCGAAGAGGGCAAGACAGAAAAGAATGATCGCCCCGATCGACGCGCGTTTGGTCATGCCTGCTCCTTCGCCCGAATGGCCCGGTCTCCTTTCGCATGTGCGAGATGCGAAGGAGAATGGCCGATAAGGGCGTGGACCGGCAATTTCGTGACGACCGCGCACGAAGTTTAAGAACCGGGGACAGAACCTGGCGGAGGAGGACTTAGGAGGATTTTTCGTTTCATGCGAGGCGCCGAGCGCAATCCATGCAGCGGATGGGCGAGCATCGGCAACGGTCCGAAGGACGGGGGCGGAAAGGCCCCTCAGACCGACCCGTTGGGTTCTGTCCCCGGTTCTAAACGAACGCGCCAACGAAAAACGGGCTGCAAGGCCCGTCTGGAAGATTCTGGAAGGGCTTTCGACCTTTCGGTCGCCCTGTCAGTTCGGAAGTTCCGTCGTCCTGTCGCGGAAATCCTCGAACATCTTGGATGGCAGCCTGTCGATCCCGGACTGGTGAGCTTGCTGGATCGCCCGGCGGACGACCTCGGCCTGGCTTTCGGCACGGATCACTCGATCACAACCGGGAATGACGCCGTGGCAGTTCAATTCGAACATAGTGCTCCTCCCATGTTTCCCGATCCGTTTATCGACCTCCATCGAGCTACGGATCGTTAATATTTATAGCTCGTTCGATGGCCTATCTTCGATGATATGTTCCCAGCTAAATAAAGATAAAATTCTCACCGGATGTAATTCGTGAGGCCCTACGGCCAACGAACGAGGGGAGGAAGCGACGACAGGATCGAGTCCACGTTGCCGCCGGTTTTCAGGCCGAACAGCGTGCCCCTGTCGTAAAGGAGATTGTATTCGACATAGCGCCCGCGCCGGACGAGCTGTTCGTCCCGGTCGGCTTCCGTGAACGGCAGCCGCGCGTTCTGGCGCACGATATGCGGATAGACCACGAGGAACGCCTTGCCGATGTCGCGCGTGAAGGCGAAGTCGGCCTCCCAACCGCCGTTCTCTTCGGAGGAATGCAGCCAGTCGTAGAAGACGCCGCCGACGCCGCGCGCTTCGTTTCGGTGCGGCAGGAAGAAATACTCGTCGCACCATTGCTTGAAGCGACCGTAATCCGCGACAGCCCCATGACGCTCGCACACGAAGCGCATCGCCTTATGGAAGGCTTTGGTGTCGGGATCGTCCTGCGAGCGGCGACGGTCGAGCACGGGGGTGAGGTCTGCGCCGCCGCCGAACCATTGGCGGCTGGTGACCACCATGCGCGTGTTCATATGAACGGCCGGCACGTTCGGGTTGCGCATATGTGCGATCAGCGAAATTCCGGACGCCCAGAAGCGTGGGTCTTCCGCCGCACCCGGGATCTGGTTGCGGAAGTCCTGCGAGAACTCGCCGTAGACGGTGGAGGCGTGCACCCCGACCTTCTCGAAGACGCGGCCGTGCATCATCGACATCACGCCGCCGCCGCCGCTTTCGCCGCGCGACCACTCGCTGCGCTGGAAGCGCCCGGCCGGCATATCCGACTCGATCTCGTCCTCGATCGCCTCGAAGGCTTCGCAGAGCTTGTCGCGCAGCGCTTCGAACCAGACCCGAGCCGTTTCCTTCTTGGTCTCGATATCGGCGGGCAGACCTTCGGGAATCGGAGGGAGTTCCATCTGACGCGGCCCTGTCACCAAGTGGCGGAACGGAACTCCGCCTTCCACGCGGCAAAGGTGCCGCACGACTCGCCCTTCAGGTAACAGGAAGGTGAGGGCGCGGAAAGATGCGGGCAGCAACGATCGCGGCCAAACAACGGAATCGATTCGCAAATCCGCCGTTGAAGCGCTATCTTACACAGAGTCATCCACAGTTGTTTTCGAGTCCGTGGCCCGTTCCTTCGTTCAACCCCCGCTCGACGGTTTGGCCCGCCAGCTCCGAAGCCGGCGGGATCGCGCGTCCGATGCGGTTGATAGCTTCGTGCGGGAAACCTTCACCCTGCCGCGCGATGCTGCGCGCGTGAAAGCGCGCGAATGGTTCGAGCGTTACCCCAAGGCCGCCTACTGGACCTCGGTGGAAAGCTGGCGGCTGCTGCCGGGCGACGAGGTTGAATTTACCATGCGCCGCCTTCCGACCGCCGATTAGCCGTCTCGACGCACCTGCCGCAACGCCTCGCCGGCCGCCATGCCGACCGCGACCGCAAGGTTCAAAGATCGTGCTTCTTCCCGCATCGGAATGGTCACGCGAAGATCGGCCGCTTCGTGGACATGCTCCGGTACCCCGGCGCTTTCCCGTCCGAACAACAGCACGTCTCCCTCGCTGAAACGGGCGCTCGTGTAAGGCGTCGCCGCGTGCGTGGTGAAAAGGACGAGACGGCGTCCGGCGAGGTGTCGCCACGCATCGAAGGCCGCCCATCCGTCATGTCGCGTGAGCGTCGCCATTTCCAGATAGTCCATGCCCGCGCGCCGCAAGGCGCGGTCGGAGGCATCGAAGCCGGCCGGCTGAATCAGCTCGACGCCGAGACCGAGACAAGCGGCCGTCCGCAGGATCGTGCCCGTATTGCCCGCGATGTCGGGCTGGTAGAGCGCGATCGCCAGATGCGGCGAAAGGGCGTCGCCGGATGGGGTCATGGCTGACATTCGCGTCTCGATGCTTATATCCGGCGCAATGTCGCGTCGGCTCGCCGTCCGGCCGAAAAAGTGAAACGACGACGGGTTAGTGCATGTTCGCCATTTTCGAAAGGCTCGTCGACCCGTTTCCCAAAGGCCGAAGCGAGAGCCCGCCGGCGGGCTTATGGCCCTTCGTCTGGTTCTACGCCCGCCCCATCTGGCCGTATCTGGCATGGCTGGCCTTCCTTTCGGCGGCCATCGCCATCGTTGAAGTCTCCTTGTTCGGCTTTCTCGGTTCGGTGGTCGACTGGCTGACCGGGCTCGACCGCGCGACCTTCATCCAGAACCAGGGCTGGTGGCTGGCCGGCATGGCCTTCGTCGTCCTGATCCTCTTGCCGGCGCTTCATCTCGCCAACGCGCTCGTTCTGTTCCAGGGCATCTTCGGCAACTTCCCGATGCGCTTCCGCTGGAGCGTCCATAACTGGCTGCTCGACCAGTCGCTGGCTTTCTTTCAAGACGAGTTCGCCGGCCGCGTCGCCACGAAAATGATGCAGACCTCCCTCGCGTTGCGCGAGACGATCACCAAGACGATCGACGTTCTGCTTTATGTGGCCGTATATTTCGGCGGCATCCTCTTCCTCGTCGCCGCGTCCGATTGGCAGATGGTTCTGCCCTTCGTCGGCTGGCTGGTGCTCTACACGCTTCTCCTGCGCTACTACGTTCCGCGCTTGATGAAGGTTGCGGAAGCCCAGGCCGACGCCCGTGCCTTGATGACCGGGCGGGTCGTGGACGCTTATTCCAACATCGGCACGGTGAAGCTCTTCGCCCATACGCGGCGGGAAGCGGACTATGCGCGCGACGCCATGGGCGCGTTTCTTCAGCCGGTCTACGGGCAGGCACGGCTCGTGACCGGCTTCCAGGTCTTCCTGATCTCCCTCAACTCCCTTCTGCTCTTTTCCGTCGGAGCGCTCGGCATCGGGCTCTGGCTGAACGAGCTGGTGACGGTCGGCGCCATCGCCGTCGCCGTCGGTCTTGTCCTGCGGATCGGCGGCATGTCGCAATGGGTGATGTGGGAGATCTCGGCGCTCTTCGAGAATATCGGCACGATCCGCGACGGATCGGCGACCTTCAGCCAGCCCGTTTCGTTGAGCGACAAGCTGGCCGCGGAGGAGCTGAGCGTCGAGCGTGGCGAAGTCCGCTTCGAAAGCATCGGTTTCGGTTATCACGGCGCCAAGCCGCATCGGGGCGCGGGGCCGGTGGTGGACGGCTTTTCGCTGACCGTCCGGCCGGGCGAGAAGGTGGGCCTCGTCGGGCGTTCAGGGGCCGGCAAAACGACGCTTCTGAACCTTCTCCTTCGCTTCTACGATCTTCAAGAAGGGCGCATCCTGATCGACGGGCAGAACATCGCCGACGTCACGCAAGCCTCCTTGCGCTCGAAGATCGGCATGGTGACGCAGGACACCTCGCTCCTGCATCGCTCCATCCGGGACAACATCCTCTACGGCCGACCGGAAGCCGACGAGGCGGCTTTGATGAAGGCCGTCGAACGCGCCGAAGCGCACGGTTTCGTCGGGCAACTCGTGGATCACGAAGGTCGGCCGGGGCTGGATGCCGAGGTCGGCGAGCGCGGCGTGAAACTTTCCGGCGGCCAACGCCAGCGCATCGCCATCGCCCGCATCATGTTGAAGGACGCCCCGATCCTTCTTCTGGACGAAGCGACCTCCGCGCTCGATTCTGAGGTCGAGGCGGCGATCCAAGAGAACCTCTACCAATTGATGGAGGGCAAGACGGTGATCGCCATCGCCCACCGGCTTTCCACCATCGCCAATCTCGATCGCCTCGTCGTGATGGACAAGGGGCGGATCGTCGAGGAAGGACCGCACGAGGCTCTTCTCGCCAATGGCGGGCTTTACGCGCAGCTCTGGCATCGACAGGTCGGGGGCTTTATCGCCGCCGGCAACGACGATGCAGCGGAAGAGGAAGTGAAGGCGGCGGAATGATCGACCGCCTGCTTCGACGCTTCGAGAATGTCATCGACCCGTTCGGCGACGGTGATGCGGCGTCGAACACCAGGGCGAGGCGGATCGGCGCTCTGGAATCCCTGCCGGGCACGGCGAACCGCTTCATTCTCTACTTCGCGGCCCAGGCGAAATGGCCGCTGTTCGGCCTTCTCGCCACCGGCGGACTGACGGGGCTTGTCGAGGCGCTGTTGTATTCGGGCGTCGGCTGGGTCGTGGACGCCCTCGAATCCTCGACGCCCCAAACGCTGCTATCGGATCATTTCTGGCTTCTCGCCGGGCTCCTCGCGCTCACCCTCGTTCTGCGCTCGCTCGTGCTTCTGTCGGGCGCGCTGATCGAGGAGCAGGTGATCGTTCCAAGCTTCTATAACCGCATCCGCTGGCAGGCTTATCGCCGACTGATGGAGCAGCCCTACACCTTCTTCCAGAACGATTTCGCCGGTCGCATCGCGCAGAAGGTGATGCAGGTCGGCGAAGCCGTCGGCGACTTCATCGTGACCCTGCTCCAAACCTTCTGGAGTTTCGTCACCTTCGTTATTCTCAGCGTCACCATTCTCGGCGCCATCGATCCGTGGATGGCTCTCGTGCTCGGTGTCTGGGCTCTCGGCTATGCCTGGATCGTCTGGCGTCTTCTGCCGCAGATCCGGCGATGGGGCAGGGCGGCGGCCGATGCCCGCTCGGTGGTTTCGGGGCGTGTGGTGGACTCCTTCACCAACATCCTTTCGGTCAAGCTCTTCGATGCGTCCCGCCACGAAGACGAGTATGTGCGGGCCGGCTTCCGCGAGAATGTCGATGTGGTGCGTCGGCTGACGCGCGCGTTGACCGGCGTCAGAACCGCTGTCAACGTCCTCAACGGGCTGATGATTTCGGTGGTCGGCGCTTTGGCCGTCCATTCCTGGGCGAATGGCTCGATCTCATCGGGCGCGGTCGCGACGGCGCTCGGCCTCGTACTCCGCCTCAACCAGATGTCGGGCTGGATGATGTTCAACATCAACGGCCTCGTGCGCAATTTCGGCACGGTTCAGGACGCGGTGGCGACGGTGACCGTGGCGCCGACCCTTCTCGACCGCCCCGATGCGCGCGATCTCGCCGTGTCGCGCGGTGAGATCAGGTTCGAGAAGGTCGTCTTCCACTACGGGAAGGAGTCGGGCGTCATCGATGATCTATCCATCACGGTTCGACCGGGCGAGAAGATCGGCCTCGTCGGACGCTCGGGCGCCGGCAAGACGACCCTCGTCAATCTTCTCCTGCGTTTGTACGATGTCGAAGGCGGCCGCATCCTGATCGACGGACAGGACATCGCGGCGGTGACGCAGGCGTCGCTGCGCGCCACCATCGGCGTGGTGACACAGGACACCTCGCTCCTCCACCGCTCCATTCGCGACAACATCGCCTATGGTCGGCCGGATGCCGAGGACGATGAGGTGCTGGCCGCCGCACGGCGGGCCAATGCCGAAGATTTCATCGAATCCTTGCGCGATCCGCGGGGGCGCGAAGGCTTCGAGGCCCATGTGGGCGAGCGCGGCATCAAGCTGTCGGGCGGGCAGCGCCAGCGCATCGCCATCGCGCGCGTTCTGTTGAAGGATGCGCCGATCCTCATCCTCGACGAGGCGACCTCGGCGCTCGATTCGGAGGTCGAGGCGGCGATTCAGGAGAACCTCGCCGCCATGATGGCCGGCAAGACCGTGATCGCCATCGCACATCGTTTGTCCACCATCGCGAGCCTCGACCGACTGATCGTTCTCGACGCGGGGCGGATCGTGGAGGAAGGGACCCATGCCCAACTCGTTGCGCGCGGCGGTCTTTATGCCGATCTCTGGGCGCGCCAGTCGGGTGGCTTCCTTCACGAAGAGGCGGCGCAATAGCGCTTTTCCCGCAACGGGACTTGCCCGAAGCTTCCACCAAACGCGGCAGTCTGTCGTTCAGGCTCATCCTGCGCTGGACAATAAAATTTCTGCCTTCTAGAACCCATCCAATGTGCGAGTGCTCTGCCGACCGGGAATCGGCTTGGCCGATTCGCAGCCGGTCTTCGGTTCCGATCGAAGAGGCGGCATTTGGGGCCGTTTGGAGAGGAGCGCCCGGACGTGAGCGTTCATGACACTGCCGAGCCAAGCCGGCGTGATTTTCTGTATATCGCCACCGGCGCGGCTGGCGCGGTCGGCGCGGCTGCGGCCGTTTGGCCGTTCATCGACCAGATGAATCCTGATGCCGGCACGCTGGCCCTTGCCGCGATCGAGGTGAACGTTTCCTCCGTGGCGCCGGGCCAGTCGATCACCGCCAAATGGCGCGGCAAGCCGGTTTTCATTCGCCAGCGAACGCCCGAAGAGATCGAACAGGCGAAGTCCGTGCCGCTTGCCGACCTCAAGGACCCGGTGGCGCGCAATCAGAATCTGCCCGCCGATGCCCAGGCGACGGATGCCAACCGCTCCGCGCCCGGCAAGGAGCAGTGGCTGGTGATGGTCGGCGTTTGCACCCATCTCGGTTGCATTCCTCTCGGCCAGCAGGGCCCGTATAACGGCTGGTTCTGCCCGTGCCACGGTTCGTCCTACGATACGGCCGGTCGCATCCGGCAGGGACCGGCGCCGGAAAACATGGCGGTTCCGCCGTTCGAATTCATATCCGATACGACCGTCAGGGTCGGTTGAAGATCCTGGGGAGGATACCGCAGAAATGAGTGGCCATTCTTCCTATGTGCCCGAGAACGGGGTGATGCGCTGGCTGGACGCCAGGCTGCCGCTCCCGCGTCTCGTGTACGATTCGTTTGTCGCCTATCCGGTGCCGCGAAATCTGAACTACGCCTATACGTTCGGCGGCATCCTGGCGCTGTTCCTGGTGATCCAGATCCTCACCGGTGTTGTTCTGGCGATGCACTACGCCTCGTCCTCGGCGCTCGCCTTCCATTCGGTCGAGAAGATCGTTCGGGACGTGAACTGGGGCTGGATGCTGCGCTATCTCCACGCCAACGGCGCGTCCTTCTTCTTCATCGCCGTCTACATCCATATCTTCCGTGGCCTTTATTACGGCTCCTACAAGCAGCCGCGCGAAGTGCTCTGGATTCTGGGCGTCGTGATCTTCCTTCTGATGATGGCGACGGCCTTCATGGGCTACGTCCTGCCTTGGGGTCAGATGTCCTTCTGGGGCGCGACCGTGATCACCGGGTTCTTCACCGCCTTTCCGCTGATCGGCGACCCGATCCAGCAGCTTCTGCTCGGCGGCTTCGCTGTCGACAACGCCACCTTGAACCGGTTCTTCGCCCTTCATTACCTCTTGCCCTTCATGATCGCGGGCGTCGTGATCCTCCATGTCTGGGCGCTGCATGTCGTCGGCCAGACGAACCCGACCGGCGTGGAAGTGAAGGCCTCCAGGGATACGGTGCCCTTCACCCCGCATGCGACGGTGAAGGACGGCTTCGCGATGGTCGTGTTCCTTCTCCTGTTCGCTTATTTCGTCTTCTACATTCCGAACTATCTCGGCCATCCAGATAACTACATCGCGGCGAACTCCCTGAAGACGCCGGCGCATATCGTGCCCGAATGGTACTTCCTGCCGTTCTACGCGATGCTGCGCGCCATCACCTTCAACATCGGCCCGATCGACTCCAAGCTCGGTGGCGTCCTGGTGATGTTCGGCTCGATCATCGTCCTGTTCTTCGTGCCCTGGCTCGACACGAGCCGCGTGCGATCGACCTCCTATCGCCCGCTCTACAAGATCTTCTTCTGGGTCCTGGCGGTGGACGCGGTGATCCTCGGCTGGCTCGGCTCCCGACCCGCTGAAGGCATCTATCCGGTTCTCGCGCTGATCGGGACGATCTACTACTTCGCCCACTTCCTGATCGTCCTGCCGGTGCTCGGCCTCATCGAAACGCCGCGAAAACTGCCGGCCTCGATCTCCGAAGCCGTGCTGAGCCGGCATTCAGGCAGCGCAATGCCGGTCGCGGCCGCCGCTTCGCCCGAAACCAAGGGCTGAGGGAGCGCGAAAGATGCGAGTCATGAAGTTCCTTCTTTCCGCTTCCGTCGCGGCGACCATTTTCGCGTCCGCGCCAGCCTTCTCGCAGGAAGCGCAACCGGCCGCGCCGACCTCGGAAAAAACCCTTCCCACGCAGCGGACCGGCGCGGAGCCGGCCCACTCGCCGGGCGCGGCAACCTCCGGGGAGACCGGCTCGGCGCCGGGCGCCGGACATTCGGAAGGCGGCGAGCACGGAACGCCCCATTATCCGCTGAAGCATCCCGCGACGCTCTCCTGGAGCTTCGCCGGACCGCTTGGCCATTGGGATGTCGGGCAGCTCCAGCGCGGCCTGAAGGTCTACAAGGAAGTCTGCTCGGCCTGCCATTCCCTGGAACTGGTGTCCTTCCGAAACCTGCGTGCTCTCGGCTACGACGAAAATCAGGTCAAGGCTTTCGCCGCCGAGTATCAGCTTCAGGACCCGAATCCGAGCGCGACCGGCGAGATGGTGGAACGCGCGGGCATCCCGTCCGACTACTTCCCGTCGCCTTATCCGAATGCCGAAACGGCGGCCGCTTCCAACAACGGCGCGGCCCCGCCGGACCTGTCCTTGATGGCGAAGGCGAGGGCGGTGGAGCGCGGTTTCCCCCGCTTCGTGTTCGATATCTTCCCGTGGTCGCAATATCAGGAAGGCGGTCCCGACTATATCCATGCCCTTCTGACAGGCTATGGCCAGGAGCCGCCGGCGGGCACCGTGGTCCAGCCCGGCACCCACTACAATCCGTACTTCATCGCCGGACCGGCGCTCGCCATGCCCCAGCCGATCTCGGACGGGCAGGTGACCTATGACGACGGCGCACCGCAGACCGTCGAGCAATATTCACGCGACGTATCGGCCTTCCTGATGTGGACGGCCGAGCCGCACCTTGCCGAGCGCAAGGCGACCGGCTTCGTCGTGATGATCTTCCTGATCGCTTTCTCCGTGATGCTTTGGCTGGTGAAGCGCCGGGTTTGGGCAAACACGCCGCACTAAGACGGTTCGTTCGATCCGACACAAAAAAGGGGCCGCAAGGCCCCTTTCTCATATCCGACGGACAGTTGGCGCGATGTTCAGTTGTTGAACTTGAACATCATCACGTCGCCATCGGCGACCACATATTCCTTGCCTTCGTCGCGCGCCTTGCCGGCTTCCTTCGCCGCGACTTCCCCGCCGAGACCCACGAAATCGCCATAGGCGATGGTCTGGGCGCGGATGAAGCCCTTCTCGAAGTCGGTATGGATCACGCCCGCCGCCTGCGGGGCCTTGGAGCCTTTGCGCACCGTCCAGGCACGCGTTTCCTTCGGGCCGACGGTGAAATAGGTGATGAGGCCGAGAAGGCCGTAACCGGCGCTGATCAGGCGGTCGAGGCCGGGTTCGGTCAATCCGAGCGCCGAAAGGTACTCGGGCACTTCCTCTTCGGGCAGTTGGGCGATTTCCGCCTCGATCGCCGCCGAGATCACGACACTCGCCGCTCCCTGCTTTTCGGCCATCGCTTCGACGGCCTGCGAATAGCGGTTGCCGTTCGCGGCATCCGCTTCCGCGACGTTGCAGACGTAAAGGACGGGCTTCGACGTCAGGAGGTTCAACCCCTTGAGGATGAGAATGTCCTCAGGGGAAAGGTTCTTCAGGAGGACCCGCGCCGGCTCGCCGTTCTGAAGCCGCTGGAGAACGGCTTCCATGACGGGAAGCAGCGTCAGGGCTTCCTTGTCCTTCCCCTGTGCGCGCTTGCGGATCTGTACGATGCGCCGCTCGATCGATTCGAGATCCGACAGCATGAGCTCGGTTTCGACGGTTTCGGCGTCCGACACCGGATCGATGCGGCCTTCGACATGGGTGATGTCGTCGTCCTCGAAGCAGCGCAGCACATGGGCCACTGCATCGACCTCGCGGATATTGGCAAGGAACTGGTTGCCGAGGCCTTCACCCTTGGAAGCGCCGCGCACGAGGCCGGCGATGTCGACGAAGGTGATGCGCGTCGGGATGATCTGCGCCGATTTGGCAATGCCGGCGAGGGCCGGAAGGCGGGCATCCGGCACCGCGACATCGCCGGTATTAGGCTCGATCGTGCAGAACGGATAGTTCGCAGCCTGCGCGGCGGCCGTCTTGGTGAGCGCGTTGAAGAGGGTCGACTTGCCGACATTGGGCAGGCCGACGATGCCGCATCTGAAACCCATCGGGCGTCGTCCTTCGAAAGTGAGAAAAGCGCCGTGAAAGGCGTTGCTTGGCTCTTTGGAATGCCGCGCGCGTCCGGTCAACGCCGCGATGGGCTCGCACGTCAGTCCTTGCGCCCGAACATCCGCTTCAGCATATCGGCCATCGGGCCGCTGGTCGGCAAGGCCGGCTTGGCGCCCGGCGTCCTGGCTTGGCGGATATGGCTCTGGCCCTTGGCCTTGGCGGGTGCGACCGAGCCCTTGGCCGAAACCGGTTCGTCGCCGGCCGTCGCCATGTGCAGCCGGTTCATGAATTGCGCGTCCTCTCCCTTCACGAGCATCTCCACGTGCCGTCCGAACGCTTCGATCAGCGGATCGAGCCAAACACGGTCCGACTTGTGGAAATCCGACAGGACATGGCCGTTGACGCGCTCCTTCGAGCCCGGATGGCCGATGCCGAGGCGCACGCGCCGGTACTCTTTGCCGAGATGCGCGTCGATGGATTTGAGGCCGTTATGGCCGCCATTGCCGCCGCCGACCTTCACCCGCACCTTGCCGGGCGTCAGATCCAGCTCGTCGTGGATCACGACGATCTGCGCGGGCTCGATCTTGTAGAAGCGCGCCGCTTCGCCGACGGATTCGCCGGACACGTTCATGAAGGTCAGCGGTTTCAGGAGAAGCACCTTCTCGCCGCCGATCACCCCTTCCGAAATCTCGCCCTTGAACTTCCTCGACCACGGCGAGAAACCGGGATGGCGCTGGATCTCGTCCAGCGCCATGAAGCCGATATTGTGGCGGTGCCCGGCATATTGAGGGCCTGGATTGCCCAGTCCGACGATGAGGAGCATACCGGACCCCGCCCGTATCGCTTACTTATCGCTGTCGTCCGAGGCCTGCTCGGTGACTTCGGTTTCCGGCGTCTCGGCGTCGAGCTCGTCGACTTCCTCGGCCATCGGCGGAACCACCGTGGCGATCACCGTATCGGCGGTGTCGACCAGCTTGACGTTGTTCGGCAGCTTCAGGTCTCCGGCGTGAATGGCCGCGCCGATGGCGAGACCCGTCAGGTCGAAGTGGAAGGCATCCGGGATCGCGTTGGCCGGGCTTTCGACCTGGACCGTGTGATGCGCGATGTTCAGCGTGCCGCCATCGGCCTTGAGGCCGGGCGCCGCGTCTTCGTTCTCGAAATGCACCGGGACCGAAACCGTGACGACGGTACGCTCGGAAACGCGTAGGAAATCGACATGGATCAGGAAGTCGCGGACCGGATCGAGCTGGTAGTCCTTCGGCAGGACCTTGATCGACTGGCCGCCCACTTCGACCGTCGCGATGGTGGTCTTGAAGCCGCCGGCATGGAGCTTCAGGAACGTTTCCTTGTAGGGAATCGCGATCGGCAGGGGTTCTTGCTTGTCGCCGTAGATCACGGCGGGAATCATTCCGTTGCGGCGAAGATGTCTGGCGGCCCCCTTGCCGACCTTCTCGCGCGCTTCGGCCTTGACCGTATAGGTCTCGCTCATGGCTGAAGTCCTTGTAGCATGTGTTCGGAGTTGCCGTTCGCGCCCCGGCTTGGAACCGGACCGAAACGACGAAAAGCGGCCGTGGCGGCCGCTTCACGCCCACGCTGCCTCCAAGGGTGTCCGCGCGGGCAGGCGGGCTATAGCTCGAAGTGCCCCTTCGCGCAAGAAAGCGGAAGGGTCAGGCGGCGGAGCCGGAACCCGGCGGCGTTTGGGGAACGCTCCTTCGTCCCTGCCAGCGGGCAGCCAGCATGCCGAGCGCCAGGCCGGCCAGAACGAGCGCCGCGGCGCCGAGCTTCCAGGCCGGGAGCGGCTCGCCGAGCCAGAAGGCCGAAGCGCCCATGCCGAAGACCGGAACGAGAAGTGCCATCGGCGTGACCGAAGCCGCGGGATAGCGCGACAGGAGAAAGCCCCAGGCTGCATAGCCGAAAAGCGTGTTGCCGACCGTCTGCCATAGAACGGCGCCCCAGGTCGCCAGATCCGCCTGAATGAGACCGGCGCGGATCGCCGGCCAGCCTTCGAGAAGAAACGACAGGATCAGGAGAGGCGGCGCGGAAAAAAGGCTCGCCCAGATCACGAACGGCAGCATGGCGCTGACACCGCTCTGCTTGGCGACGATGTTGCCGCAGGACCAGCAGAACGCCGCCGTCAAAGCGAGGACCAGACCGAAGGGCGTCGTCGTCCCGTCCGTATGGGCGGCGATCATCGCGATGCCGGACACCGCCAGAAGAAGCGCCAGGAGCTGATAGGCGCGGACCCGTTCCTTCGAGATCACCAGCGCGAGGCCGATGGTGAAGAAGACCTGCGTTTGGAGAACCAGCGAGGCAAGACCCGGCGAGATGTCCGAGCCCATCGCATAATAAAGAAGGGCGAACTGCCCGGAACCGATCAGGAGGCCGTAGGCCGCCAGGCTCCGCCAGCGCACGTTCGGCTTTGGGACGAGGAAGACACCCGGCAGGCAGGCGAGCGTGAAGCGCAGCGCACCGAAGAGAAACGGCGGCAGATGGTCGAGCGCCGTGCGGATCACGACGAAGTTCGTTCCCCAGACCGCGACCACGGCGAGACCGAGCAGGAAATGACGAAACGAGAGAGTGCCGCTCATAAGGGTCTTGTTTCAGGCGGCGCAAGGCTTGGAAAGCGGAGATTTGTCCCCGTCACAACCAGCCGCTGCGGCGGAAGCGCCAGAAAAGAAAGCCGGCGACGCCGAGGATGAGAGCGAGCGCACCGAAATAGCCGTAATGCCATTTGAGTTCGGGCATGAACTCGAAATTCATGCCGTAGACGCCCGCGATCGCGGTGGGAACCGCGAGGATCGCGGCCCAGGCCGCGAGCTGGCGGGTGATCGTGTTCTGGCGCTGTTGTTCGAGCAGGCTGGAGGCTTCCAGAACCGATGAGATCACTTCCCGCACGCCGTCGACGCGCGAGGCCGCGCGCTGCACCTGATCGTGGACGTCGCGATAATAGGGGCGGGCTTCCGCATCGAGATAGCCGACATCGAGATGGCCGAGCTTGCTCGTCATGTCCTCCATCGGCCCCATGATGCGGCGGAACCGGATCAGTTCGCGGCGGATGGTGAAGATGCGGGCGACCTCGGTGCGCGACAGGAATTCGTCCAGCGCGCGGCGCTCGATCTCCAGAAGCTCCTCCTCGATCGTTTCCACGATCGGCAGGTAGCAATCCACCACGAAGTCGAGAACGCCCCAGAGAACGTAGTCGACGCCGTATTTCAGGAGCTTCGGCGAGGCTTCGAGCTGCGCGCGCAGCTTGGTGTGATCGCGCATCGAACCTGTGCGGATCGTGACGATATAGCCCGGCCCGATGAAGATCGCGGTCTTGCCGTAGTGGACCGTGCCGCCTTCCAGATGCGCGGTGCGCGCGATGATGAAGATGTCGTTGCCGTAGATGTCGAGCTTGGGGCGCTGATGGTCCTGCGCCGCGTCTTCGAGGGCCAGCGGATGCAGGCCGAAGCAGGCTTTGAGTTGGGCGAGTTCCTCGATCGTCGGGTCGACGATGCCGATCCAGACGAACTCGCCGTGACCGACCGCGACGCTTTGCGGCTGCGCGATGGAAACCTCGCGGCTGCGCTTGCCGTCCAAATAGGCGTAGGCCGCGATTACCGCCATCGGCGCCGCCCGCTCAGTCGAAGAGGCTGGAAACGGAGCGCTCGGCCGTGGTGCGGGCGATGGCTTCGCCGAGAAGATTGGCCGTGGTGACCACGCGGATGTTCGGCGCGTTCAAAATGGCGGCCGTCGGCTGGATGGAATCGGAGATCACGAGTTCGGTGAGCTTCGACGCCGCGATGCGCGCCACCGCGCCGCCCGAAAGAACACCGTGGGTGATGTAGGCCTTCACGCTTTTCGCGCCGATCGCCAGGAGCGCGTCCGCCGCGTTGCAGAGCGTGCCGCCCGAATCGATGATGTCGTCCACCAGAAGACAATCGCGCCCGGTGACGTCGCCGATGACGTTCATGACTTCCGATTCGCCCGGCCGCTCGCGACGCTTGTCGACGATGGCGAGCGGCGCGTCGATGCGCTTGGCGAGCGCTCTGGCGCGAACCACACCCCCGACATCGGGCGAGACGACCATGGTGTTGATGAGGTTCTGGTGTTCCTTGATGTCGCGCGACATCAGCGGCACGGAGAACAGGTTGTCGGTCGGGATGTCGAAGAAGCCCTGAATCTGGCCGGCATGGAGGTCCAGCGTCATCACGCGGTCGGCGCCGGCCTCGGTGATGAGGTTGGCCACGAGCTTCGCCGAGATGGGCGTGCGCCCGCCGGCCTTACGATCCTGCCGCGCATAACCGAAATAGGGCAGGACGGCGGTGATGCGCTTGGCCGACGACCGGCGCAGCGCGTCGATCATGATCAGAAGCTCCATCAGGTGATCGTTCGCCGGATAGGAGGTCGACTGGATGACGAAGCAATCCTCGCCGCGCACGTTTTCCTGGATCTCGACGAAGATCTCCTGATCGGCAAAGCGCCTGACGGTCGCCAGGCCGAGCGGTCGCTCGACATATTTGGCGATGGCCTCGGCGAGTTGCCGGTTGGAGTTGCCGACGAAAAGTTTCATCGAGAATGTCCGCGCGTCCGTTCAACCGAAACGCTGCCCGCAGGGCTCGCACCGGTCCTGAAGGCGGCTGATTAGCAACATTGACCGAGGAAGAAAATCACGAAGCGCCCGGAGTCGGCTTCCGGACCTTAGAATCTTTCGCGAAATGGCGCATCAAATCAATCTGAGGTGGCAAGGCTTGCGGAGGAAGGGCCGAGGGCTGCGATGGTCCGCGACGCGATTTCTCTCAAGGTCGCCTCACCGACACCGGACCATGACGTGCCGCTGCCGCCGGTCTCGACCTGCCCTTGAATGCGGCTGATGCGCTCTCCGCCGGGGTCGACCACATCCCAGACATAAACGACCACTTCGCCACTCGCCCCATCCACGGTGGACAGGTAGCCCTTCAAACGGCGCGGCGCGATGCCTTCCGCGGCAGGGAGAATCGTGACGTTGGCGGTTCTCGCCGCTTCGCCGAGCGACATCGAAAGAAGTTGCGCCTTGTCCGCCGGGATGCCCACCGCCGGGAGGAACTGGATGGGTTCGGCCGCGGATGGGGCGGTGGAAACCGGTGCCATCGCCTGCGGCGTCGGTTCGCCGGGCGTCAGACCGAGGCCCGGATCAACGCTGCGGCAAGCGGCGAGAAGCCCGAGAAGGAGAAGCGCCGCGCTCCGCCGCCTCGCCATCAAGCCGCCACCCGTAGATCGAGGGACAGGCGCGACAAGGATTCCGGGGCGCCTTCGGTGGTCAGATAGGTCTGGCCGAGGGTCATCGCCGTTCCGGTGTCCGAGTCCATAATGATCATATGCGCGAACAGCGTCATGTTCGGCCGGATCTCGTCGGCATTCCCGGAGAAAAACATCTGCGGGTCCATCCAGGACGGCGCAAAGCGCGCGCCCACCGAATAACCGCATGCCGCGAGCCGGTGCCGCACGAGATCATGCGTTTCCATCACGGAGGCGTGGGCGTCGAACACCTCACCGAACGTGCGTCCGGGGCGCATCGCTTCCTCCACGGCGCTGAGCGCTTCGGTCGCGGCGGCGTGGAGTTCGATATGGCGCGGCGTCGGCGAGCCGATGACGACCGTGCGCATCAGCGGCGCATGGTACTGCGCTTTTACGCCGGCCCATTCCACGGTGAGCTGGTCCTCGGCATCGAGTCGGCGGCGGCCCGATTTATAGCGGCAGAGAAGGGCGTCCGGTCCCGAGCCGAAGATGAAGGAGTTGGCCGGATAATCGCCGCCCGCCTTCAGGATGGAGCCCTGCAGGGCGAAAAGCAGTTCCGCCTCGTCCGCCCCGGCATGGACGAGCGGCAACATGGTCTCGAAAGCCTCGTCGCCGAGCCGGGCGGCTTCCCGCGCGTAACCGATCTCGGCCGGGCTTTTCAGGACGCGGAGCGCGGGCACGAGATCCGATGCCTCCTTCAGCGAGGCAAAGGAGCCGAGACGGGCTTCGATCAGCCGGCCGTTGGCGGCGGTGAGGCCATGGGTGGACCATTCGACGCCGATGCGCGCGCCGAGCAGCCCCATGTCGTCCAGCATGTCGCGCAGATCGATGGTGGGATCGGCCTGCCCACGGTCGCGCCACACGGAAATGTTGTCGATGATCGAGGTGTGCCGGGCCTGTCGCAGATCGGCCGAGCGGGTGAGAAGCCGCATCTCGCCGTCCGCCTTCACGACGAGGCACTGGAAGAAGCAGAAGCCGAACGTATCGTAGCCGGTCAGCCAGAACATGGATTCCTGCGCGAACAGCAGCACGGCATCGAGCTTGCGCTCGACCATCTCCGTCAGGAGCCTGCCCTTGCGGGCGTCGAATTCCTCGCGCGTGAAGTGCAGCATGGTCGGTCCTTAAGCGAGCGCGATGGCCGAGAGCTGGCGTCCGTAATCCGGTTCGCCGCGATGCGTCGTGCGGCGATAGGAGAAGAAGCTGTCCTCCTCGCCATAGGTGCAGCGTCCGACGAACCGAGCCTCGCCGACACCCGCGCGCTCCAGCCGCGACAGGATGAGGCCAGGGAGATCGAACTGGCGCTTCGTGGCGTCGACGCCGGGCGCCAGGAAGTCGGCGGCCTTCGGATCGCCGGCGAGAATGCCGTCCGCCATGTCGGCGCCGATCTCGTAGGCGGCTTGCGTGATCGTCGGCCCGAGAACAGCCACGATGTCTTCCCGGCGCGCGCCGCAGCTTTCCATGGCCGCAATCGTCGCTTCCAGAACGCCGCCGGTGGCGCCCCTCCAGCCGGCATGAGCGGCTCCGACGACGCCCGCGCGAGCATCGGCAAACAACACCGGCCCGCAGTCGGCGGTCACCACCGCGATGGAGAGGCCGCGCGTCGCGGTCACGATGCCGTCGGCCTTCGGGCGGTCGCCGGCGAAGGGGCCGTCCACAACCACGGCGTCGGCGGAATGGACCTGCCAGGGCGTGACGAGATCAGGACCGGGCAGAACCAGAAAGGCCACCATTCTGCGGCGGTTTTCTTCCACCGCAACGGAATCGTCCTTCGAGCCGATTCCGGCATTCAGGCTTTCGTAGATGCCGGTCGAAATACCGCCGCGCCGGGTGAAGAAGGCGTGGACGACCCCGTTCAGGCTGAGGGCCTCATGTTGAACGGCATCGGCGGGGCGGATCGGTTGCGGCTGTGACATGGCATGTTCCGGCATGGTGCGGGACCGTGGTTCAGCTCATTCGCGAAGTCAATCGGCGAGCGGAAAGGGCGGCAAGGGCAAAGGCGAAGACGCCGCGACGAGCACCTTGAAGAGGCGTCCCATCTCGTTCTCGTTCGTCCCCGCGAGCCGGCTTGCGGCTGCTGAAACCTCGGCCTGCCGCTCGGGGTAAGAGCGACCGAGCGCCTGCGCGCGCTCTCGAAGGCCGAGCGCCAGAAGGAACTCGCCTTGCTCGGCGATCGGCGCGACTGATAGTCCGGCGCGCATCATCCGGACGGCGATCGCGGCGAAATCGACATGGCTGGTGATGTCGGCAAGGCCCGGCTCGGCCAGCGGGTCGGTGAAGCCGTGCTCGC
The DNA here is from genome assembly GCF_009176975.1 of Aureimonas psammosilenae. Lineage (GTDB taxonomy): Bacteria > Pseudomonadota > Alphaproteobacteria > Rhizobiales > Rhizobiaceae > Plantimonas > Plantimonas psammosilenae. The sequence continues at coordinate 288,671 of NZ_WEZG01000003.1, read as the reverse complement.
GCACCGCCTGCAGGGTGTCGCCGAAACCAGGCCGGGCGTGGCCGTAATCGATCAGAAGCGCCGCGCCGCCGTGGCGGCCGATTCGCTGCGCGACGACGTCCGCGATGGCGATGCGTTGCGGCGAGGCTTCGAAGACCGTCCCGGGTTCGGGCTGTCCGAGGCGTTCGAGAAACGGGAGTGCCGCTGCCTCCGCCTCCGTCTCGACGAAGACAAGGCCGGCATCCGCGCCGAGCCCCACGCGCCGCTCGCGCCAGCCTTCGAGCGTCGCCACGAATTGCCGGATCGCCACGGCGTCCAGAAGCTCGTTGCCGACGAGGATCAGCGGGAGGGAGGCAAGCTCCTCGATGCGCCGCCTGTGCCGGATCGGCAGGTCGAAGGGTGCCAGACGCTCGGCCTGCAACTGCGCCAGACGATCGCTCGTCTCGACCAGTGTCACTTCGGCGGCTTTCAGGAAGTTCGCATCGAGACGACGGACGGTGCGCAGCATATCCGCCATCAACGTGCCGCGACCCGGCCCGACTTCCGCGAAAACGAAGGGGCTCGGGCTGCCGAGCGCACGCCACGCCGCGAGCGCCCAGGCCCCGAGAAGCTCGCCGAACATCTGGCTGATCTCCGGGGCGGTGGTGAAATCGCCGCCGCGCCCGAACGGATCGCGCGTCGTGTAGTAGCCGTTCTCCCGGTCGAAAAGCGCGATGTTCCAGTAGCGCTCGACCGTGATCGGGCCTTCCTGTCGGATCAGGTCGGCGATGCGCTGGCCCAGCGGCGTCATGGCTTGGCTGCGGAGCCGTCGATCTTGTCGCCGGCCGGCGCGGCATAGGCACGCGGCTTGGCGGTCGCGAGGCCCCAGGCGGCGACGAGCAGCATGGGAACCGACAGTTCCATGCCGCGCGTGAACCAGTCGGTTCCATAAAGGTAGCCGAGTTGCGCGTCCGGCATCCGAAAGAACTCCACGAAGATACGCATCGCCCCGTAAAGGCCGATGAACAGGGCTCCGACGAAACGCGGCCGCTTGAACATTTTGAAGTGGTGGGTCGCCACGCGAAGGATGAGCCACAGCACGATGCCTTCCAGAAGCGCCTCGTAAAGCTGGCTTGGATGGCGCGGGATTTCGCCGCCCGTCGGGAAGATCATCGCCCAGGGGACATTGGTCGGCGCCCCCCAGAGTTCGCCGTTCACGAAGTTCGCGACGCGCCCGAAGAAAAGGCCGAACGGCACGGAGGCGGCCACGACGTCGATGAGGCTGAAGAGCGGCACGCGGCTTTTCCAGGCAAAGCCGATCATCGCGACCACGACGCCGACAAGACCCCCGTGGAAAGACATGCCGCCTTCCCAAACCGCGAAGATCGCCAGCGGATTGGCGAGGTAACGGTCGAAATCGTAGAACAGGACCGAGCCGATCCGACCGCCGAGAATGATGCCGAAGGTGATCCAGACGATGAAATCATCGATGTTCTCGGGCGTAATCGGGGAAACGCCGTTCGGCCAGAGACGCTTGTTCGAAACGAGATGCCGGCCGTATAGCCAGCCGCAAAGGATGCCCGCGACATAGGCGAGGCCGTACCAATGCAGCGCGACGGGCCCGATCTGAAGGAAGACCGGGTCGATCTGCGGATAGGTGAGGAGGCCTGCGGCCGGTATGGAGATCATGGCGGGTCCTGCGCGGCGGCATTGCCAGCCGAAGCCCGCATGCCTAAGTCAGGTGCGACATATCACGAACCGGAGCCGCTGCCATGAACGCTCGAAGCCCGAACCGCGTGCTCGACGAGTTCGCCCGCATGATGACGGATGCCGCAGGCGCCGCGCAGGGCGTGCGCCGCGAGATGGAAGGCTTCTTCCGCAGCCAGGGCGAGCGCCTCGTCGGCCAGATGGATCTGGTTCAGCGCGAGGAGTTCGAGGCCGTCCGTGAAATGGCCGCGAAGGCGCGCATGGAAAACGAGGCGTTGAAGCGCCGCGTGGCCGATCTCGAGGCCAAGGCCGGAACCGCGTCGGCCGCGCATTCCAACCACGGCGAGACCCCCTTCGCAGGTGACGAACCGCCGGTTTCACCCGGCCCGTAAGGCCCGCGAATCGGTTATCCACAGGTTGCCAACAGATTTCAGCGGGCGTTTTCGACGCCCGTCATCTTCGCGAAAAACGCGAAGCGAGAGTCGTTTAATGGAATCCGCTCGTGGATCGATTCAGGCGAGACTAGCAGAAAGTCCTTAATAATTCGGATCGCCCCTTAAGTCGAAGAATCCGGTTCTGTAGACTGATTCATAAGGGTGATTCGCTGCCGGCCTGGCAGGCGGAGATTGCGCCGGCCTTGAGCCGCGCCGATCCTGCCGCCGCCGTCCCATCGACCATCCGCGAAAAGCCAAGCGAGAGGGCGGACCGCCTTGCGGACGATCGAGAACATGGAAATCCAGGAGCGGCGCGAGAATCCGGTCGATGTGATCGAGCTCGTCGCGTCCTCGCATGAATGGGAGTTCGAACGCTTCTGCGACGACGAGATCGCGGTCGCCGTCATCGGACGCTGCACGGAATATTCGGTTTCTTTCTCCTGGTTGGAAGAGTGCGAGGCGCTGCATCTCGGCTGCGCCTTCGATTTCGACGTGCCGGAGAACCGCGAGGTCGAGGTGCTGCGGCTTCTCGCCAAGATCAACGAACAGCTTCTCGTCGGCCATTTCGATCTTTGGCCGAAGGAGAACGCGGTGATGTTCCGCCATTCGCTGCTTCTGTCCGGCGGTGCGGAGGCGACGAGCCATCAGGCCGAACGGCTGCTCGGCGTGGCGCTGGAGAATTGCGAGCGCTTCTACCAGGCGTTCCACTTCGTGGTTCAGGGCGGTAAGACCGCCGGCGAGGCGCTGGCTTGGTCGCTGTTCGAGACCGTTGGCAACGCATGAGCGATTCTCTGCGCGATATCGGCCGGGTGCTGCTGGTCGGCGCCGGCAATATGGGCGGCGCCATGGCGCGCGGCTGGGTCGGAGCGGGCGCTCGGCCAAGCTCGATTCACGTCGTCGATCCGCGCCGTTCCGAAGCGCTGGAGCCCTTCTTCGCCGACGGCAGTCTGGTTTATTCCGCCGCCGTGCCGAGCGGGACATTCGATATCGTGGTTCTCGCGGTGAAACCGCAAATGATGGGCGAAGCGTTGCCGGCTTTGCGCTCGGTTTTACGCCCCGACACGCTGGTGATCTCCGTTGCAGCCGGCACCACGACGGCGACGATCGCCTCCCTTCTCGGAGACGTGCCCGTGGTGCGCGCCATGCCGAACACACCCGCCCTGATCGGGCGCGGCATCACCGGATGCTTCGGCGATGCGCGCGTTTCTGCGCGTTCGCGGCGCGACGCGGAAGCTCTTCTGATCGCCTGCGGCTCGGTGCTCTGGGTCGAGCGCGAAGCGGATATCGATGCCGTGACGGCCGTGTCCGGCAGCGGGCCGGCCTATGTCTTCCTCCTGGCCGAGACGCTGGCGTCCGCCGGTGAGGCCGTCGGTCTGTCGCGCGATCTCGCCCTGACGCTGGCGCGCCATACGGTGGCGGGCGCGGGCGAATTGATGATCCGGTCTGAGGACGAACCTTCGACCCTTCGGCGCAACGTAACCTCGCCGAACGGCACGACGCAGGCCGCGCTCGACGTTCTGATGGCCGCGAACGGCTTAGGCCCACTGATGCGCGACGCCGTGGCCGCCGCCGCCCGCCGCGCTGCCGAGCTTGCCGGAGACAAGACGTGAGCGAAGATGCCCCAACCGGCCAGATCGCCTATGACGACTTCCTGAAGGTCGATATCCGCGTCGGCACGATCATCGCCGCAGAGCCCTTTCCGCAGGCGCGCAAACCTGCCTTCAAGCTCCAGATCGACTTCGGCGAGGCGATCGGCGTGAAAAAGTCCTCGGCGCAGATCACCGTGCATTACAGGCCCGAAGAACTGGTCGGTCGGCAGGTGATCGCGGTGGTGAACTTCCCGCCGCGCCAGATCGGCCCGATGCGCTCCGAAGTCCTGACGCTCGGGGTGCCGGACGAGGCCGGCGAAGTCGTGCTGCTCGCGCCCAGCATCAAGGTACCGAACGGCGGACGCCTGTTCTAAGAGGCTGTCTGAAAATTCCTCGTCGCCCCTCCGCCGGGGACTTTTCAGACAGCCTCTAAGCGGGAATCCGAACGAGAGCCCGCAAGCCACCCATCGCGCTGTCGGAAAGAAGGATGTCGCCGCCATGGCTGCGGGCGACGTCCCGCGCGATGGAAAGACCGAGGCCGGTTCCGCCCGCATCGATGTTGCGGGCCGTGTCGAGCCGCACGAAAGGCTTGAAGACCTCCTCGCGCTTGTCGGCGGGAATGCCGGGCCCGTCGTCTTCCACGGTGATCGTCAGCCAGCGCCCTTCGCGACGGGCCAGCACCGCGACGTGCTGGCCGTGGCGCAGGGCATTGGACACGAGGTTCGTCACGAGCCGGGTGAAGCTGTCGGGGCGCACGGCGATGAGCGGGTCGATCTCGACTTCGGATGTCAGCGACTTGCCCTTGCGCTCGGCATCGGCTTCGAGGCGGGCGAGCATGTGCTCCAGATCGAGTTCGCCGACATCCTCGCCCTGTTCGTCGCGCGCGAAGGCCAGATAGCCTTCCAGCATCCGCTGCATTTCCTCGACGTCGCGTTGCAATTCGCGCTTGTCCTCGCTGTCTTCCATGAATTCGAGCTGGAGGCGAAAGCGGGTGAGGATGGTGCGCAGATCGTGGCTGACGCCGTTCAGCATCTGCGTCCGCTGCTCGATCTGGCGTTCGATCCGGTCGCGCATCTGGATGAAGGCCAGCGAAGCGCGGCGGACTTCCGAAGCACCGGAAGGTCTGAAATCGGTAGGCGCCGCTTGGCCGCGCCCGAAACTGTCGGCGGCGGCGGCGAGCGCCTGGATCGGGCGGATCTGGTTGCGCAGAAACAGGATCGCGATCAGGAGCAGGACGAGCGAGGACGCTACCATCCAGACGATGAAGATATGGGTGTTCGACGCATAGGCGGAATTGCGCCGGGCGAAGACCTGAAGCACGCGGTCGGGAAGCTGGATACGCACTTCCACCACCTTGGATTCGCTGGCGGTGTCGATCCAGAACGGGCGCCCGATCTGGTCGCGGATTTCGTCGCTGAGAATGCCGTCGAGAATGTTGAAGATGTCGCTGCGGCGCGGCGCGGGCAGGGGCGTGGGCGGCAGGATCTTGACGCTGAGTTCCAGCCGGTCGTTCGCGATCCTCTGGATAAGCGCGAAGTTCTCGGGCTGCGGGAAGGCCTCGATGAGGTCGATCGTCGCCGCGATGTCCTGAACGACGGCCGTCGACAAACGCTGCGTGACGAGCTGCCAGTGCCTCTCCATGAAGAGATACACGACCACCGATTGCATCAGCACCATCGGCGCGATGATGATGATGAGCGATCGGGCATAAAGGCCTTTCGGCATCTGCCGCCCGAACCAGCGGGGCAGGCGGCGCAGCGGGCGGCGTAACGGTTCGGCGGCGGCGGAAGCGCCCGGCAGCGTGTCGCGCAGGCTGTGCAGCCTGTTTCCAGTCAGGCGCTCGATCAGCGACATCGCCTCAATCCACGTTCAGGCGGTAGCCGATGCCGCGCACCGTTTGCAGCCAGAGCGGGTTGGCCGGATCGCTCTCGATCTTGCGCCGCAGACGGTTGATCTGGACGTCCACCGTCCGCTCGCCGACTTCCGTTTCGTCGCCCAGAAGGTCCTGGCGCTGGATGGTTTCCCCGGCCTTGCCGGCAAATTGCGACATGATCTCCTGTTCACGCTCGGTGAGGCGGATGATCTCGGCGCCGCGCTTCAACTCGCGGCGGGCCAGCGAGAAGGTGAAGGGGCCGAACCGGACATTGTCCACCTTCAGAACCGGGGCAGGGGCGCCGCGCTTCAGGATGTTGTTGATGCGAAGAACGAGTTCGCGCGGGTCGAAGGGCTTGGCCAGATAATCGTCGGCGCCCGCTTCCAGACCCTCGATCCGGCTTTCGGTTTCAGAGCGCGCGGTGAGCATCAGGATCGGCGTATCGCGCTCCGCCGAGAAACTGCGCACCAGATCGAGCCCGCTTTCGCCCGGCATCATCACGTCGACCACGAGAAGGTCGAAATCGAGGCCGGACAGGATCACCCGCGCTTCGGCCGCATCTGCCGCCATCGAAACGCGGAAGCCGCGCTCGGACAGAAAGCGCGACAGGAGGCCGCGAATGCGGCGGTCGTCGTCCACGACCATGATATGCGGCGCGTCGTCTTCCGGCGCTTGGCCGCTTACGGCTTGGGGGGTGCCCTGCGTCGAACTCATCCCGTTTCCTCCTTCGCCGATCCGATGCCCTGGCGGTCGAACCAGGCGATGGTGGCTTCACGGTCGCCTGCCATTTCCAGAAGGAAATGCGTGATCGAACGCCGTTCGCCAGCATCGGTCGCTTCGAGCGCAGCTTCGATTCGATGGGCCTGCGCGCGAGACAGTTCCAGGGTCAGTTCCCGTCCGCGCGTCGTCGGGTAGAGATGGCGCTGGCGTCGATCCTCGCATCCTTGTTCCTGCTCGATGAAGCCGCCGTCAAGAAGCTGGCGCAGCACGCGCGACAAGGACTGTTTGGTGATCTGGAGAAGATCGAGGATGTCGGCCACCGTCATGCCCGGCGCGCGGTTGACGAAGTGCAGCACGCGATGATGCGCGCGCCCGAACCCGTACCGTTCGAGCACCATGTCGGCGTCGCCGGTGAACTCCCGGTAAGCGAAGAAGAAAAGTTCGATGATGCGAAAGTCCACGTCGCCCGTCGTGGGCAGGGGCTTGCGAACCACGGGAGGCGAGGCGGCCTGTTCGGAGGAGGAGCGGGAAATGTCTGCGTCCATCAAAATAGGTCAGTAATATTGACGTATCTGAGAGCCATTGTTACACCTCTCGTCGTCCCTTGGAACAGGGACGCTCCATCGCTTTTCGGTTCGGCAAATATCCACCTCTCCCTTTCTCCTTGATTCGTTCGTCAAAATGCGGGCGTCTTGTGCACGGAAGGACGAGAGATCGTCCGAAGCTTCGGAAATATCCGACAAGCGGAAACATACGGACAACGAGGAGATGCCCGAGAAGGGCACTGGACCGTCATGAGCGCAATTCCATTCGATCAGTTGAACGGCGAAATCTGGTTCAACGATGAGTTCGTCGCCTGGGGCGATGCGAAGATTCATGTGTTGAGCCATGGTCTGCACTATGCGAGCGCCGTCTTCGAGGGTGAGCGCGCTTATGGCGGCGAAATCTTCAAGCTGCGCGAGCATACGGAGCGGCTGGTCGAATCCGGCCGCATCCTCGGTTTCACGATCCCGTATTCCCTCGACGAGATCGACAGCGCCTGCAATGAACTCCTCCGTCGGCAGGGCTTTTCGGACGCCTATGTCCGGCCGATCGCGTGGCGTGGCAGCGAGTCCATGGGCGTTTCCGCGCAGAAGAACCGCATCAATGTCGCGATCGCCATCTGGCAATGGCCGAGCTACTTCAACCCGGAAGAGCGGATGAAGGGCATTCGGCTCGACATGGCCGAATATCGCCGTCCCGATCCGCGCACCGCGCCGTCCCGTTCCAAGGCGAGCGGCCTTTACATGATCTGCACCATTTCCAAACACGCCGCCGAGGCGAAGGGCTATGCGGACGCCCTGATGCTCGACTGGCGCGGCCATGTGGCGGAAGCCACCGGCGCTAACGTCTTCTTCGTGAAGGACGGCGCGCTCCACACGCCGACGCCCGATTGCTTCCTCGACGGCATCACGCGCCGCACCGTGATCGATCTGGCGCAGCGGCGCGGGATCGAGTTGAATGTCCGCACCATCATGCCGGAGGAACTGGAAGGCTTCACCGAGTGCTTCCTTTGCGGCACGGCCGCCGAGGTGACGCCGGTTTCCGAGATCGGCCCCTACCGCTTCTCGCCCGGCGAAATCAGCCGGCAGCTCGTCGCCGATTACATGAGCGAAGTGACGCCGAAGCGGATCGCGGCCGAGTGACGGACGCCCTTTCAAACAGCGGGTCGGACGGTTTCGGTATCGAGATCGTTCCGGTCACGCAATTCCAGCAGAACTGCGCGATCCTGTTCGATCCCGGCACGAAGGCTGCGGTGGTTGTCGATCCCGGCGGGGACGTCGAACTGATCCTCGCCGCGGTCGAACGTCTTGGCGTGACCGTCGAAGCGATCTGGCTGACGCACGGCCATATCGACCATGCGGGCGGCGCGATGGCGCTGAAGGAAAAGCTCGGCGTCGAGATCGTTGGGCCGCATGAAGCCGACCGTCCGTTGTTGGAGAATATCGAAAAGCAGGCGCAGATGTTCGGCGTGGGCGGTGCCCTCCGAAACGCCTACCCCGATCGCTTTCTCGCGGAGGGTGAGACGCTTGCGCTCGGCGATCTGCGGTTCGAGGTCCTGCATTGTCCCGGGCACTCGCCGGGGCATGTGGTGTTCTTCGAGCGCTCGCTGCGCTTCCTCCACGCCGGCGATGTCTTGTTCGCCGGCTCGATCGGGAGGACCGATCTGTGGGGTGGGGACCACGCGACCCTGATCCGTTCGATCAAGGAAAAAGTGCTGCCCCTCGGCGACGACGTTTCTTTTATCTGCGGGCATGGACCGGGAAGCACGGTCGGGCGGGAACGACTTTCCAACCCGTTTCTTCGATAGCATGGGCCGAGTCGGTCGGGGATCGGCGCCTCGACCGACAACCCTTTTTATTCGCCCGTGCAGAAGCGGCGAGCGCCGTTCTCATCGGTGAAGGTGCCGCGCGCCGGGTCGAAGTCGGCATGCGTGCGGGTGCAGTAGCGCTCCCAGCCTTCCGACCAGGGCTCCAGCGGAGCGCGGCGCGTGGCTTTGCTCGGCCCATCGTGCGGCTTGGCCTCCGCGGCGATGCGGATGATCTTCGCCGTTCCCACATAGCTGACCGAAACGTCGTCCTCCACCGGCTTGCGGTCGAGGCGGTCGGTTTCGACGTCGATGACGCGGGGCCCGCCGCCGTCGAGGGACGGGGTGCCGAGATAGATGACGCTCGATCCGCCGAAGCTCGGATAAACGCCGGCGAGGGAGCCGGCGCGCTGCAGCGGGGCGATGGAGTCGCGCAGGGTGACGAAGGAATTGTAGCGTGGGACGCGGATGTTCTCCGCGCCGTAATAAGGGCGCTCGGCGCCGTAGCCCGCGCCGGTGCCGCCATAGGCGCCGGTGGAAGCGGGGAGGCGGTCGATGGCGTAGGCTTCGCCGACATAGCCGCAAACGCCGCCGACAAGGGCGGTGAGAAGGGCGAGACCGAAGAGCGTCTTCGGGTTGCGGGGCATGGCATCTCTCCGATGGATCGGCGGAAAGCCGTCGGAGAAGCTGGTGCAGGAGGCGTGCCAGGCGAGGGCGTGCCGAAACGGGGCAGGTGGCGGGCAAAAGGCCTCAACCGATCAAAGCCGCCTGTCCGCTTGTCCCGAAATGAAACAGGGGCAGCCATGCCGCCCCCGTTCGAATTTCGTTGGGTGCCGCCGAGGATGCGGCGGCGGTGCCGAGGCTTAGTCGGCGGCCGAAAGGTTGACCGCCTTCGGGCCCTTGCCGCGCTTGTCCGGCTCGGTGTCGTAGGAGACCTTCTGGTTCTCCGTCAGACCCGGGAGCCCGGATGCCTGCACGGCGGAAATGTGGACGAAAATGTCCGGGCCGCCGGTATCCGGCTTGATGAAACCGAAGCCCTTTTCGGTGTTGAAAAACTTCACGGTGCCTGTCTGCGCCATCACTGTACTTCCATTTCCGGCTGTTCGCTTCGCCTTGTCGGCATCTGCAGGCAAGTCTCGAACTTCAAGAAAAGGAAGCGATACATCGTGGTAACTGCGGAAAGCAGCTTCCACTCGGAGTAAGCGTCTCCGATACGCAGTCCGCCCAGTCCCATGGTGTTCACGAAATTGCCCATGCACCCGAATTAATGCAATCGTCCGAAGACTTTTGCAAGTAGAACTTTCGTTGGGAGTTTTCTCTATTCGCTATCGTATGATGAAACCGGGCGAAACTATTGAGAACATGAGGAATATGCCCTCACGGGAATGTCGCGAAAGCTCTGCTTCCGCGCAAGCCCCGGTGGTTTTCGAGTTCGCCGGCTCATCTTTGGCGACACAAGAGTCGAAGCTTTCCGCGCCGCAAGGGAAGAGACGCGGCGACTTCCTGGAACCGTTCCATGACGAGACGAGGCAACACCGAAGCATCACGGCACTGTGTGGGCTTTTTCGCAACTGCGAAGGTTTTACGTCACCCGTGGCAGGAACGTTAACACTGGCTCCGCGTTGTTGTGGCAGAAATGGGCCTGGAATCGGGCAGCCGATTCGCCCTGAAGGGACCTCTGCCATGACGCGCATCCTCGTTGCCGCTCTCCTCACCGCCGTCGCTCTGCCGGCCGCCGCGCAGGACCGCGTCCGTTACTCCGCCCCCGAGCGCGTCGCGTCGATGGGCGGCCCGATCGAGAATCAGGTTTACGCGCCGGGCCTGCCGGGCGTCGGTTCGTCGGCCGGCATCACCACGGATCGCCCGAGCGGCCCCGGCGGCTTGTCGAACGGCGTCGGCGCGGTCGGCACCTTGATGCCGAACTCCTCCAGCTCCAACGGCCAGCTTCTGAACGACCAGGGCAACGGCATCGGCTTCCAGTTCGGCGCCCCGCGCCGCTTTGTCGACTGAGGGCTCGACGCCTTTCATTCTGCCAGCACGAGCGGCCCGCGCCCGGATCGAACCGGGGCGGGCCTTTTCGTGTCTCAAGCCTCCTTGCTGACGGTGCAGGAAGAAGGAGCGGCTCGGGCGCCGAAGGCAGACCCTCCGACGTATGCATTCGTCAAAACGGCCCGCCTTCGGCGCCCCGCACGGATGATTTCGACGCTTTGCCACCGGATGCCAGCTCCGGCGTCCCCCAAGCCTTCGACCGGACGGCTCATCCGGTCTCAAGGGCGTGATCCGACCATTGTCGCAGCCACACGGCCTTTCGGGTTCCTTCGGCTTGCTCCCGGACCGCCTTTATCATCGGCGGACCGGCTCGGGTTCGGCGTCGACCGGGCCTCGATCCCTCCGGTAGGGACAAAGACCCGGACCCGCCCGCCACCCCTTCGAACGATCCCGGTGATCATTCGCGCTCCTTCGTCGGGGCGGCGGTCCGGGGCATGATGTGCGAGACTTCGATTGCGGGGATAGATTTCTTCGCGGAACGGCGCGGGCGAGGGGGCGTTGCCTCCGCTCCAACCCTTGGCCGGAGAGTTTCCATGGTGCTGCGCCCGAAGGCCGTCGCCTTCGATATCATCGACACGGTCTTTCGCTTGGGAGCGCTCGTCCCCGCCCTGGAAGCGAACGGCATGCGGGCGGAGGATGTCGATACGCTCTATGCGGCGATGCTGCGCGACGCGATGGCTTTGGCAAGCGCCGGCGGCTATGCGCCTTTGCCGGACATTCTCGGCGGCGCGCTCGACCAGCTTCGCGCCAACCGGGGCATGGGGCCGAGCGAAACGGGACGCCAGGCGGTGGCGGACGCGATGAAGCGGCTCGACCCGCATCGCGACGCCAAGGAATGCTTCCGCCGCTTGCGGCAAGCCGGGATCGCCGTCCACGCTCTGTCGAACGGCGCGAAGAGCGCCACGGAGAAGCTGATCGACCGCGCCGGCTTCGCCGACTTCTTCGACGGGGTGCATTCGGTGGAAGGCCCCCGCAAATACAAGCCGCACCGCGCCGTTTATCTCGCGGCGCTCGGCGAGATGGGCTGCCTGCCGGAAGAAGCGATGCTGGTCGCCACCCATGCCTGGGACTGCCACGGCGCGAAACGCGTCGGGATGACGGCCGGCTTCGTGAAGCGCGGCCAGCCCTGGCCTCCCGCCTTCGACCGGCCGGACGTGATGGGCGAGGAACTGGTGGACGTCGCCAATGCCATTCTGGCGATGGGGTAGGGCGCGGCCGATCCCGCGCGACCTTCGATAAACGAAAAGCCTCGCATTCCCGAAGGAGTGCGAGGCTTTCGTGGCTCGATCGACGCCGCTGTCGGCGTTATCGGCAGGGAAGTTCGGGCCGCCAGTTCATCCGTGGTCGACCCTCGCTCCGAAGCGAGCCGTCCGTGAGAACAACCTCGCATGGGAGCCTTGGCTAAACCTGACCGATGACAGGGGAATGACAGGATGCAGCCCTTGCCTGCGAAAGGCCGCATCCGTGTATCATGAGGGGGAAAGCGATTCGAACACGAAAGCATGGCTCCCATGAAGCTCCCGGTTCTCCTCCTCGTCCTGTCCGGCGTCGCCCTCAGCGGCTGCCTGTCGAAGGTCCCGCCCGAGCAGCGCGCTGGGGATAGCTGGGTGAAGCGTGCGGAGATGACGAGCGGGCCAACGACGTTGAATTGAGCGACATGTAATATCATTACGGAGGATGTTCGATGAAGTCTAATGAACTGACCTACAATTCCTTGCAGAGAATTCTCAGTCCGTTTGTAGCAAAGGGTCGTTCTGAATCAGCGGCATTCTTGAATTGGTTTTTGGAGAATATATACCGCCTAGATGAAGTGGAGGCAGATGATGCTATCTGCGATGCCAGTAATGATAAAGGAATAGATGCAATATATGTCGATCACAACAATGAAGAAATTCATCTCTTTCAATGTAAAATACGACAGAAAGATAACGGAACCATCGGAGATGTCGACTTAAAGAACTTAAGCTCCTCAGTCAAGCAATTTGATACGAGTGACAAGGTAAAAAACGTTCTAGCTGGCAACGCTCATAGCGATTTAAAAAAGAACCTTGAGTCGAAAAATATTGCCGATCTTGTAGATAAAGGCTTCAAACTCGTTGGAGTATACGTCACTAATGAAAATCATGATTTAGCGTCCCGAGAATATTTGAAAGGTGATATTAGTTTACGCGTTTATGATCGGATCGAGATCGCAGACAATTATGTCGAGCTAGATCGTAAGGGCGGCATAACTGGTTTCTTCGAGTTTGACGTTAGCTATGTTGAGCCAATGGTCTTCGATGTAGATGGGTCAATCTCAACCTTTGTATTTCCGGCTCAAGCGTTGCAACTAGTTAAGCTGGAAGGTATCTCCGATGGAACATTATTCACCCAAAATGTTAGGTTTAGCTTGGGGAATACGTCTGTCAACAAGTCAATAACAAAGTCTGTCAGAAACAAGGGTGAGCACAAAAACTTTTCGTTGTTTCACAATGGCATTATCATGCTGTGCGAAAAGGCCAAATTGGACGGCAAGAAGCTCCGGGTCGAAAATTATTCGGTTGTCAACGGGGCACAAAGCTTATCGACATTTTATCGTAATAAAGGTGCTTTGACTGGCGATCTAAGAGTGCTGGCTAGGGTTGTTTCGCTAAATGACCAAGCGATGGCACGGAAAATCACTGAAAACAGTAATAATCAGAATTCCATCAAACCTCGAGACCTTCGATCGAACCATGATCTGATGACTAGGCTGCAAGCCGAGTTCAATAACAATCAAAAAGGGTACTTTTTCGAGATCAAGCGCGGTGAGGCCGTTCCACCTGAAAGGACGTCTATATCCAATGACCTAGCTGGTAGAATGCTAATGGCATTCGATCTGCGAAAGCCTTACGTTTGTCACCAAGTTTACAGTATTTTCGACGAAGGATACGCAGAGATATTCGGTCGAAAGGAGGTCGATTCGCAGAGGATAATTTTTCTCTATAATATTTATTCTCTTATCGGGGAGGCGGTTTCGAGGATAGAAAACATGCCATTTGCCCATTATGGTCTAACGAAGTTCTTTTTGATGTATACGGTAGGTAGAATATTGCGAAAGATACCTAAAACCCTACCAATAGTTCAAAGTCCTGCTGGTATGGCGCAATCTGGTTCAGAAGTTTTATTTTTAGATTGTCTGAAAGATTTAGTTGCTACAATCATTATTGATTTGAACTATGAAGTCAAAAGTAAGGGGATAGCTTTCGATTACAAGGCTGATATGAAAAGCCCTAGACAAACGGAGGAATGGGCTGACAGGCTTATACAATCCTACGAGAAAGATGCTGCTCGTGGGAAAGCTCAAAATTTCGAGGATTTGCCGTCTTTCAAGTCAATATAACGATCATTTGGAGAAGTGATTTTTATCAATGGAATCTGCCTCGAAATCAAGGCAGATATGCTTTTGTTTGTCCGATGTGGATATGAACACGCGATACGGGGGTTATTTACCTTCCAGGCCGCCCCGTCTTCCCCGGCCTCCGCTTGCTCCGCTTCACATCCGCCGGGTCCTCGAACGAGCCGATGCCGATGCGCTCGCGGCGAACCGGTTTGGCGTCTTCGCTGCCGGAGGGCTTTTCGGTGCGGCGCACGGTCATCTCGTCCAGCGTGTTCTTGCGGAAAAGGCTTGTGCCGGTCCCTCGTGGTTCGACAGGTTCACCATGAGGTTCGACAGGCTCACCATGAGGGACGATCCGCTCACCATGAGGGACGACAGGTCCGTCGCCATGAGGGACGTTGGCGTCGCGCCCTTCGAGGGCGCTGGCGTTGCGGCCATGAGGGGCATTGCCGTCGCGGCCATCCGTGGCGTCGCCGGAGCCGGGACGGGAAGGGCGGTTCGGGGTGGGGGTGTCGGTGCCGGGGCCCATGTCGTCCAGCGAGGGCTTCTGGAAGTATGAGCGGCCTTCGTCGGGCTTGAGGCGGGCGGCGAGGGGTTCGCCGTTGGGGCCGAAGCGGGGGTTCTGGCGGTTCGGGCCGGCGGATTTGGCACGCGGGGCCTTGCCGCCGGACGTGCGGGTGGCGCGGCCGGTGCTTCCCGTCTGGTCGTCCACGAACATCGAGACCTCGCGTTCGCGCGCCATCGGGTCGGCACCGATGGCGAGTTCCGTCGCCTGAAGGCGCTTGATCTCGTCGCGCAGGCGGGCGGCGCGCTCGAAGTCGAGATCGGCGGCGGCGTCGCGCATGTCCTTTTCCAGATGTTCCAGATGGGCGCGCAGGTTGTTGCCGACCATCGCGCCCTCCGACGCGAAGTTGCCGGCTTCGACGCGGACGTGATCCTTCTCGTAGTAGGAATCCAGAATATCGGCGATGCGCGCCTTCACGCTCTGCGGCGTGATGCCGTTCGCGACGTTATAGGCCACCTGCTTGTCGCGGCGGCGGTCCGTTTCGGCCATGGCGCGTTCCATGGAGCCGGTGATGCGGTCGGCATAAAGGATCACCTTGCCATCGACGTTTCGCGCCGCGCGGCCGATGGTCTGGATCAGCGAGGTTTCGGAGCGCAGGAACCCTTCCTTGTCGGCGTCGAGAATGGCGACGAGGCCGCATTCGGGAATGTCGAGACCTTCGCGCAGGAGGTTGATGCCCACAAGCACGTCGAAGGCGCCGAGGCGAAGATCGCGGATGATCTCGATGCGCTCCAGCGTGTCGATGTCGGAGTGCATGTAGCGCACGCGGATGCCCTGCTCGTGCAGATATTCCGTCAGGTCCTCGGCCATGCGCTTGGTGAGCACCGTGCAAAGGACGCGGTAGCCCTTGGCCGTGGTTTCGCGGATTTCGCCGAGAAGGTCGTCCACCTGGGAGCGCGCCGGGCGCACCTCGACCGGCGGATCGGTGAGGCCGGTCGGGCGGATCACCTGCTCGGCGAAGACGCCGCCGGCTTGTTCCAGCTCCCAGCGGCCCGGCGTGGCGGAGACCGCCACCGTCTGCGGGCGCATGGCGTTCCATTCCTCGAAGCGAAGCGGCCGGTTGTCCATGCAGGAGGGCAGGCGGAAGCCGTATTCGGCCAGCGTCGCCTTTCGGCGGAAGTCGCCGCGATACATGGCGCCGATCTGCGGAATGGTGACGTGGCTCTCGTCGATGAAGACGAGGGCGTTGTCGGGCAGGTATTCGAACAGCGTCGGCGGCGGGTGGCCGGGCTGGCGGCCGGTGAGATAGCGCGAATAGTTCTCGATGCCGTTGCAGGAGCCCGTCGCCTCGATCATCTCGATGTCGAAGGAAACGCGCTGCTCCAGCCGCTGCGCTTCCAGAAGGCGGCCGGCCTTTTCCAGTTCGGCGAGGCGGTGGCGAAGCTCCTCCTTGATGGATTTGACGGCCTGCTGGAGCGTCGGGCGCGGCGTGACATAGTGCGAGTTGGCGTAGATCTTCACCGACTTGAGGTCGTCGGTCTTCTTGCCGGTGAGCGGGTCGAATTCCTGGATCGCCTCGATCTCGTCGCCGAACAAGGAGATGCGCCAGGCGCGGTCTTCGAGGTGGGCGGGGAAGATCTCGATCGTGTCGCCGCGCACCCGGAAGGAGCCGCGCACGAAGTCCATGTCGCGGCGCTTGTACTGCTGGGCCACGAGATCGGCGAGAAGCTGGCGCTGGTCGAGCCGGTCCCCCACCGTCATGGCGAAGGTCATCGCCGTATAGGTCTCGACCGAGCCGATACCGTAGATACAGGACACGGAGGCGACGATGATGACGTCGTCGCGCTCCAGCAACGCGCGGGTGGCGGCGTGGCGCATCCGGTCGATCTGCTCGTTGATCGAGGATTCCTTCTCGATGAAGGTATCCGAGCGCGGCACATAGGCTTCCGGCTGGTAGTAGTCGTAGTAGGAAACGAAATATTCCACCGCGTTGTCGGGGAAGAAGTTCTTGAACTCGCCGTAGAGCTGGGCCGCGAGCGTCTTGTTAGGGGCGAGGATCAGCGCGGGGCGCTGCGTTTCGGCGATCACCTGCGCGACGGAAAAGGTCTTGCCGGAGCCGGTGACGCCGAGCAGCACCTGCGTCTGGTCGTGGTCGTCGCGGATGCCCGACACGAGATCGCCGATGGCCGTCGGCTGGTCGCCGGCCGGCTCGAACTCCGACACGACCTTGAAGGAGATGCCGCCTTCCGACTTGTCCGGCCGGGCGGGGCGGTGCGGCAGCCACATCTCGCCGTTCTTGAACAAGGGATTGCCGGACTCGATCAGCGCGGACAAAGCCTCGACCGTGGCGGTGACGCCCGACTGGGGCAGGGCGGAGGCGTCTTCCAGCGAGACGTTCATGCCGGCCACGGGGTTGAGGCCGGCGCGGGCGCGGGCTTTGGGGTCGCTGGCCACGCCCATGGAGGTGCCGCGCGACGTCTTGCCGGCGCTCTCGGTCTTCTTCGCCTTGGGCTTCGTTTCGGCCTTCACCGTGTTCTTGGCGGCGGCCTTCTCGGCTTCGACTTCCAAATCCTGCGCGATCTGGTCGGCCCAGCCGGACACCGGGCCGTCGAGAGGCGTGCCTTCGAACTCGGCCTGCGGCGCTTCGCCGAAGCCGCCGTGGAGCGACTCGGAAGCGTCGGAATAGTCGAGGATCGGCGAGCGGCGGGGCTGCTTGGAAGCGTCTTTGGCCATGCGCCGAATATGGAGAACGAAACGCGAAGGAGAAAGGGGGAGGAGCGTCGCATTCGCGCCGTTCACCATCCGCTAACCATCCCGCACCTATTCTCCGCCTGTCCGCTCGAGTGCCGCGGCTTTTGCAGTGCAGGAGGCCACCCCCATGAGTTTTCGCGTTGGTGGCTTGCCGATGATCGTGTCCGTCGCCGCATGTGTGGCGGCGACGGGCGCCATGGTCGCTTCCGCCAAGGACGTGGACAAGTCGATCCTCACCGGCTCCACGGCGAAATATGTCTGGGGCGGCAGCGTTCCCGATCTGCCGAAACCCGGCGAGAAGGTCGTCTACATTCCTTCCATCGGCCTGAACGGCGAGAAGCCGGTGCCGATGGTGCAGGATTTCGTGCAGGCGCCCTATGTCGCCGGCATCGAGCCGCCCAAGCCCCATGCGCCGGTGATCGTCGCGCCGGGCGAGGAGATCGAGGAAGGCGAGGGCCGCGAAACGGCGGGCGAAGTGGACGAGCCGCCGGTTCCCGCCGCCAAGCCCGATAGCAAGATGGCCAAGGCCGAGCCGCCGTCGCTGCCCAAAGCCCGTGATGTCGGCAAGCGGGAAGCCGTTGCCGCCTATGCGCCGCCGCGCGAAGCGGAGGAGGACCCGTGGGAGGGCCTGAAGACGGTCACGCCGGGCCTGACGCCGAGAAAGAAGGCTTCCACCCGCGACCTGCCGAGCTACGCTTCCCTGGAGCCGATGCCGTCCGCGCGCAGCCGGGTCGATAGCAACAATCTGCCTGGGCGCGGCGCGCTGGAAGACGAAACGCCGACGGGCTACCAGTCCATGCCGAAGGGCGAGGCCATGTGCCGGGCGGCGCTGAAGAAGCTCGGCGTGCGCTTCGTGGACATGGCCTCGATCTCGCGCGGCCGAAGCTGCGGCATCGACTTTCCGGTGAAGGTGACGGAAATCTCGCCGGGCGTTGCGATGAAGCCGGTCGGCGTCCTCAACTGCATGACGGCGCTTCGCGTGTCGCAATGGGTGTCGAACGAGGTGAAGCCGGCGGCGCAGTCGAACCTCTCCAAGAAGCCGGTGGCGCTCTTCAATGCCTCGTCCTATCGCTGCTCGCGCATCGCCGGCACGCGGACCGTCAGCGAGCACGCCTCCGGCAACGCCATCGACGTCGCGGGCTTCCAGCTCGCGGACGGCTCGAATTTCGACGTACGCAAGAAGGGTGCCTTCGCGTTCGGCGAAAAGAACTTTCAGGCCAAGGTGCGCCAGAGCGCCTGCCGTTACTTCGGCACGGTGCTCGGGCCCGGCTACAATCGCGACCATGCCGACCACTTGCATCTCGACCTGAAGCAGCGGCGGCGCGGCGTCTGCAAGTGATCGCGCTGCGACGATAAGCATCGCCGACTGCCGAAAACATCGGGGAACGCGGCCCGGATGGTCGTGTTGCTTCCTGCACATGCCTTCATCGGCGTGCCGACTTCGCAGGAGGCGAGACAATGACCAACACACTCATCCGGGCCATGCTGTTCGGATCGGCCCTGACCCTTGCCACGGGCGCCTTCGCGCAGGAGCACAATCCGAGCGGCGAAGCGCCCGTTGCCAATACGGGCAGCACCGCGACCTCCGGCACGCGCGCGGAAGACCTGAAGGGCCAGTTCGTGGAGAAGCTGGAGCCGAACCACATGATGGGTTCGACGCTGATGGGCGCGACGATCATGGGCGCCGACAACCAGCGCATCGGCACGGTGGACGACATTCTGCTCGATCAGGACGGCAAGGTCGCGGCGGTGACGACGGATGTCGGCGGCTTCATCGGCATCGGCGCCAAGACCATCGCCATCCCGGTCGGCTCGTTCCAGTTCGTCACGGCAGAAGCGCCAGCCGGCAACAAGCCCGAGAACAACCAGCAACCCGGCACCGGCCAGAACCCGGCCGGCATCGGCGGAAGCCAGCCGCCGGCGGGCGGGGACGTGACGGCAAGCACGACGCCCGCGCCGAAGCAGGGCGGAACGGATGCAGCGTCAGGCGGACCGAAAATCCAGGGCCAGACCGGCAATCTGGACCATATCCAGGTGACCTACAGCCGCGAGCAGCTTCGCAACGCGCCCGAATTCACCGAGGCCGAATAACGAGTTCACCGTGGGCGCGAGCGACTTTCCTCCTCGCGGCCACGCCATCGTTCTCACTCGGGAGGAATTTCGCGGGGGCTGCCGGTTTCGTCGAGCGCGACCATGACGAGCGTTCCTTCCGTCACCTTGACCTTCGTGCGGGTTAGGTGGCGCTGCGCCCAGGCTTCCACGGCAACCGTCACCGAGGTCCGCCCGACGCGCTCGATCGACGTATAGACCGCCAGGACATCGCCGATCTTCACCGGCTTGCGGAAGCTGACACCGTTGATCGCGACGGTCGCCACGCGACCGCCGACGCGCTCGTTCCCCCGGATCGCCGCTGCCAGATCCATCTGCGCGACCACCCAGCCGCCGAAGACGTCGCCATCGGCATTGGCATCCGCCGGCATCGCCTGAAGACGCATGGTCAGTTCGCCCTTCGGTGCTTCGTCTTCCTCGCCATCCGTGGTCATCGCTCGAACTCCTGCGTCCTGCCTTCGCTCGGCCGTGTTTGCGACAGTGCCATCGGCCAGCGCAAGGGGACGAGTTCCACTGCCAGCATGGCGCAGAAGATCAGGGCGCAGCCGCCATAGCCGATCGGCGTGATCCGTTCGCCTAGGAAGATCGCGCCGAAGAGAGCCGCGAATACCGCTTCGGACGACAGGAAGATGGCCGCCTGCGGCGCGGTGGTCCATCGCTGGCCGACAGTCTGGAGCGTGAATGCGAGGCCGGCCGAAATGCAGCCGCCATAGAGAATCTGCTTCCAGACGAGCGAAACGGCGGCCGGATCGACGGTCTCGAACGCGGCCGTTCCCACCGTCGCGAGGAAGGCAGACACGGCGAACTGGACGAAGGACAGGGTCAGCACCCGGCCGCTGCGGGACGCGAAGGCGCCGACAAGGACGATCTGAAGAGCGAAGCCCGCCGCCGCCACGATCGTCAGCCAGTCGCCGCGTCCGATCGCATCCAGCCGCCCGCCGGCCGCCAGAAGGAGACCGAACAAGGAAAGGAGCGAGGCTGGCCAGACGATCCAGTGCGGCTTGCGGCGAAACAAAAGAAGCGCGACGGCCGGCGTCATCACGACGTAAAGGCCGGTGAGGAACCCCGAATTGGTGACGGTGGTGGTGAGGATGCCGAACTGCTGAAGAATGGAGCCGGCGAAAAGCATCGAACCGCAAAGCGCGAAGCCGATAAAGTCCGCGCGGTCCAGGGGCCGAGCGGCCCGGCGCATTTCCCACAAGGCGAGCGGCGCAAGCGTTGCGGCCGCGAGCACGAAGCGCGCGGCCGTGTAGGTCCAGGGACCGATCGCCGACATCGCGCTGGATTGCGCGACGAAACCCATTCCCCAGACGGCCCCGGTGAGGAGCAGAAGGAGATTGGCCTGAATGCGGGTCATGCGACGGCGGTCCTCTGGAGCGTCGTTCAGGACGCCCTTTCCGGCAGCCAGTTCATCGGCTGGAAGCCGGGCAGGGCAACGACGCGGCGCAACCAGTTCGCGACGCCGGGAAAGGCGTCGAGATCGAAGCCGCCTTCGTCGGCGACGTGGCTGTAGGCGAAAAGCGCGAGGTCCGCGAGGCTGGGCGCATTGCCGGCCAGAAACGGCGTTTCCTTCAACTGCCGGTCCATGATGGAAAGCGCCGCCTCACCGCCCTTCAAGGTGGCGTCGAGGCGCTCGGGCGTCGCCTGCGCCTTGCGGCCAGGGTAAAGGAGAAGGGCGCGGCGCACCGCGATGAAGGGTTCGTGGCTGTATTGCTCGAAGAACAGCCATTCGAACATCTTGGCGCGCTCGAACGGGTCTTCGGGCAAGAAGGCGGTGCCCTCGCCGAGGTGAACCAGCATGGCGTTGGATTCGGCGAGGAAGCGCCCATCCTCGAGCTGGAGGAGCGGCACCTTGCCGTTCGGGTTCTTGGACAGGAACTCCGCTGAACGGGTTTCGCCCGCTTCCGAGTTCACTTCCACATGAATGAAAGACCGGCCGAGAAGGGCGAGCAGCAGGCGCGGCTTGTAGCAGTTGCCGGAATCCAGCCGTCCATAGATGGTGAGCATCGCCCTGTCTCCTCGCCGAATCGTGTCGCCCATCTTGCGCATGAGGAGCGGGCAAGGCCAATTCGCGAAACGGATCGGCTTCATCACGAGATTTGATGAGGTCGCGGCACTCACGCCTTGCGTGATGGAACCGCCCGAACTAGACCGGGCCGTTTTCATCGAACCGGAAGTCCGGAGCCGCACCATGGCCTTTCTCGCCTCCTCGCTCGATCGCGTGAAGCCCTCCGCCACGATCGCCGTCAGCCAGAAGGCGCGCGACCTGAAAGCCAAAGGGCGCGACGTGATCGGCCTCGGCGCGGGCGAGCCGGACTTCGACACGCCCGACAACATCAAGCGCGCGGCGATCGAGGCTATCAACCGGGGCGAAACCAAGTACACCCCGATTTCCGGCATTCCGCAGCTTCGCGAGGCGATCTCCAAGAAGTTCAAGCGCGAGAACAATCTCGACTATTCTCCGGCGCAGACGATCGTCTCGACGGGCGGCAAGCACGTTCTGTTCAACGCCTTCATGGCGACGCTGAACCCCGGCGACGAGGTGGTGATCCCGGCGCCCTATTGGGTGAGCTATCCCGAGATGGTGTCGCTGTGCGGGGGAACGCCTGTCGTCATCGAGACGCGGCAGGAAGAGAACTTCAAGCTGACGGCCGAGGCGCTGGAGCGCGCGATCACGCCCCGCACCAAGTGGTTCCTGTTCAACTCGCCCTCCAACCCGACGGGCGCGGCCTATACGCGCGACGAGGTGAAGGCGTTGACCGACGTCCTCCTGCGCCATCCCCATGTCTGGGTGATGACCGACGATATGTACGAGCATCTCGTCTATGGCGACTTCACTTTCGTCACGCCCGCCGAGGTGGAGCCCTCGCTCTATGATCGCACCATCACGATCAACGGCGTGTCCAAGGCCTATGCCATGACTGGCTGGCGTATCGGCTATGCCGGCGGCCCGTTGGAACTGATCAAGGCGATGGACATGATCCAGGGCCAGCAGACCTCCGGCGCCTGCTCCATCGCGCAATGGGCGGCGGTGGAAGCCCTGAACGGCACACAGGACTTCATTCCGAAGAACCGTGAGATTTTCCAGGGCCGGCGCGACCTCGTCGTGTCCATGCTGAACCAAGCGAACGGCCTCGAATGCCCGACGCCGGAAGGCGCGTTCTACGTGTACCCGTCCTGCAAGGGGCTGATCGGGCGCAAGACGGAGGCCGGCAAGGTGATCGAAACCGACGAGGATTTCGTGTCCGAGCTTCTGGAAGCGGAAGGCGTCGCCGTGGTGCACGGTTCGGCCTTCGGTCTCGGGCCGAACTTCCGCATCTCCTACGCCACCTCCGACGCGCTTCTGGAAGAAGCCTGCAACCGCATCCAGCGCTTCTGCGCTTCGCTCCGGGCCTGATCGCGATGGCGGCCGGCCGACTGATCATCGGCTCCAAGCGCTATTCGTCCTGGAGCCTGCGCGGTTGGCTGGCGGTTCATCTCGCCGGCCTCGAGGTGGAAGAGGTGGTGATCCGGCTCGCCGGGGGCGCGACGCCGGAGGTGAAGAAGCAAACGCCGGCCGGCTTCGTGCCTTATCTGGAGCACGATGGCGCACGGGTCTGGGACTCGCTCGCCATCTGCGAATATTGCGCGGAGATCGCGCCGGGTCTCTGGCCGCGGGACCGTGTTCGCCGCG
Organism: Aureimonas psammosilenae; assembly: GCF_009176975.1. Taxonomy (GTDB): domain Bacteria; phylum Pseudomonadota; class Alphaproteobacteria; order Rhizobiales; family Rhizobiaceae; genus Plantimonas; species Plantimonas psammosilenae. Next base: position 265,598 of record NZ_WEZG01000003.1, on the reverse strand, counting down.
CGGCGCTGCGCAGCGCATCGGCCGAGATGCACAGCGGGTTCCGGGCCCTCCGCCAAACCTATCCGACGATCATGGGCGGGATTGCCAGCCCGGCCGCGCGCGACGCCGTCGCCAATGCGGATGCCTCAAGCGACATCGCGCGGATCGTCGCCTTATGGGACGAACTCTTGAGCGCCAGCGGCGGGCCGTTTTTGCATGGGCAGGCGATGGGTGTGGCGGACGCGATGTTCGCGCCGGTCGCGACGCGCTTTCGCACCTGGGCGATCGAGGTTCCGGAGAAGGCCGAGGCCTATGTGACGGCGATCCATGGCCATCCGCTGGTGAAGCGCTGGTTCGCGGAAGCGGCCGCCGAGCCGGCGGAATGGCGCATCGAGGCTCACGAGGCGAAGCTCAGCGGCGCGTGAGCCGAGGCTTCGATCTCGCCCAAGATCCAGTCGCGGAAAAGCCGGATCTTGGGCACGTTGCGCCGGGCTTCGGGATAAACCAGGAAATAGCCGGCGATATCGCCGCGCCCGAGAATGTCGAAGGGCTGCACCAACTGGCCGGACGCGATTTCGGACTGGAAAAGGTGCGGGTTGAGAATGCCGACGCTTTTGCCCACGAGCACGGCGCGCCCTTCCAGAAACTGCGTGCCGAAGCATGAGGTCGGCGGCAGGGCGCGCGCGACGCTGGTGACACCGGCCTTCTCGAACCAGATGCTCCACCACGGATCGGTCGCGTCGAAAAGACGGTAGCGCAGGAGGTCGGCCGGGCCCGACAGGCCGCCCATCTCGGCCAGAAGCCGGGGGCTCAGCATGGGCGTGAAGACGCTTTCCACGAGAAGATGGGAAACGAGGCCGGGCCATTGGCCGGAGCCGGCCCGGATCACCACGTCGATGTCCTCGCTCTGGAAATCGGAGGCGTTCATCGTCGCGTCGAGGCGCACGGCCAGATCGGGATTGGCGCTCTGGAAGAGGCCGATGCGCTGCATCAACCACTGCGCCGCGAATGTCGCCTGGCTCTTGATGCTGAGAATTCGGGACGTGCGGTCCTGCATGGTGTCGAAGGCCGCCGACATGCGCTGAAAGGCGTCGGTGAGGGCCGGGGACAGGACGCGCCCGGCTTCCGTCAGCTCGATCGACCGGGCCTTCCGCAGGAAAAGCGGCTGCCCGACGCGCTCTTCCAGCACCTTGATCTGATAGCTGGCCGCCGCCTGCGTCATGCCGAGTTCCTCGGCCGCGCGGGTGAAACTGAGGTGCCGCGCGACCGCCTCGAAGACCCGCACGGCGGCAAGTGGCGGGATGTCGTGAGTGCTTCGCATAAGGCCTCCTTATGCCAGATGATCGATCTTTAGTTGGCTCCAAACGCGCTGGGAAGGCAATCTCGGGTCATCGGCGCAAGGCGCTACCCATCAGAGATAAAGACGATGTTCGGGTTCGATCGATCTGTCCGCTGGCGGAGCCTTCTGCCGGGCGTGGGGATGCTTGTCTCCATCGTGGCGAAGATGGAGGGGCGCAGTCGGTGTACAGCCCTCGATCTCGATGACGCGCCGCATTGGCTTTACCGCGACCTCGGATTTCGGGACGGTAAGCCGACCGAGGCCGAGATGCGGCGTCCGCCTGAATGGCCGGACGGGAATGCTCGGTGAAGGCCGTCAGTGCCGAGGCTTCGAAAGGGCCAAAAAAAAGCCGGGCTCAAGGCCCGGCGGAATAGGGCGCCATAGGCAACCCTTGGGAGGAAACGGCCGGAACGGAAATGGATGGGAGGAATATCCAACCGTAGCCCGACTGTCCCTGAACCCTACCACGCTGATCGGCCTTCACCATATGCATTGCAGCATGCCTACCATGCAGGCAATGCATGGCTGTGAATGACGTATAGGCAGGTATCAGAAGGACCAAGTCCGGGCTTTGGAAATCAGAAAATCCCGGAAAACCTGGAGTTTGGCGGAGTTCCGCAACTGCTCGGGGTAGCAGAGATAGGTGTCGAAGGTCGGCATCTCGATCTCCGGCAGCACCTGAACGAGCTTGGAATCCTTGTTGATCATGTAGTCCGGCAAAAGGCCGATGCCGATGCCGCGCTCGATCGCCGAGCGCACGGACATGAGATTGTTGATCTGCAGGATCGAGGAACGGGTCTGGCCATCGGCAAGGCCGACGGTTTCCAGGGCGTTCAGGCTGCGCAGATAGGTCGGCGCCGGCTCGCCGAAGGTGATGAGCCGATGCCGGTCGAGGTCCTGCGGGCTCTCCGGCGTGCCGAAGCGCGCGAGATAGCTGGCGGCCGCATAGACATGAAGATGCACGGTGAAAAGGCGGCGCTGGATGAGGTCCGGCTGCTGCGGCTGGCGCAGGCGGATGGCCGCATCCGCCTTGCGCATGGTCAGGTCGATTTCCTCGTTGTCAAAGACGAGCTGGAGTTCGAGTTCGGGATAAAGTTCGAGAAACTCCTTGGCGCGCTCCGTCAGCCAGCCCGAACCGAGGCCGACCGTTGTGGTGACGCGCAGCTTGCCCGTCGGCTTCTCGCGCGTTTCGGTGAGTTGCGCGCGCACCATTTCGAGGCGCTTCAGCACGTCCGTCGCCGTTTGGAACAGGATCTCGCCTTGTTCCGACAGAACGAGACCGCGCGCGTGGCGGTGGAAGAGCGGGGCTCCGATCTCCTGTTCCAGCGCCGCCACCTGCCGGCTGATGGCCGACTGGCTGAGATTCAGGGCGTCGGCCGCGTGCGTGAACGAGCCGGCTTCCGCCGCCGCATGAAAGATGCGCAGCTTGTCCCAGTCGAGCGCCATCTCCTCCGATCCCCCCTCGCGCTCCCGGCGAACCGGGAGGGTGCGTTTCCTATTCGGCCGCTTCGCGCAGCTCTTGCATTTCGGTGGCCGCCAGGAAGCGCTCGGCTTCCAGGGCCGCCATGCAGCCGAGGCCCGCCGCCGTCACCGCCTGACGGTAAACGTCGTCCGCGACATCCCCCGCCGCGAAGACGCCTTCCACCGAGGTCCGTGTCGAGCCGGGCTCCACCCAAAGATAGCCCGACGACTTCTGCCGAAGCTGGCCCGTGAATAGTTCCACCGCCGGCGCGTGGCCGATGGCGACGAAGACGCCGTGAACGGCCCGCTCGCTGGTTTCGCCGGTGATGCGGTTCTTCAAGCGAATGCCGGTGACGGACTTCATAGGCTTGGTGTCGCCGAGAATCTCGTCGATCTCCGTGTTCCACACGACCTCGACATTCGGCTGCGCTTCCAGACGATTGCGCAGGATGCGCTCGGCCCGGAACTCGTCGCGCCGGTGCACCACGGTCACCGATTTGGCGATATGCGAAAGGTAGAGCGCTTCCTCGACGGCTGTATTGCCGCCGCCGACCACGACCACGTCCTTGTTGCGATAGAAGAAGCCGTCGCAGGTGGCGCAGGCCGAAACGCCGAAGCCCTGGAAGGTCTGCTCGGACGGCAGGCCGAGCCACTTGGCCTGCGCGCCCGTCGCGATGATCAGCGCGTCGGTGGTGAACACCGCACCCGAATCGCAGCGCAGCCGGAACGGCCGGCGGGACAGGTTGGCCTCCACCACAAGGTCGTTGATCATCTCGGCGCCGACATGAAGCGCTTGGCGCTTCATCTGCTCCATGAGCCAGGGGCCCTGGATGGCATCGGCGAAGCCGGGATAGTTCTCGACATCGGTCGTGATGGTCAACTGGCCACCTTCCTGAAGGCCGGCGACAAGAACGGGCTTCAGCATGGCGCGCGCGGCATAGATCGCCGCCGTATAGCCGGCCGGGCCGGAACCGACGATCAAAAGGGGGACGTGGCGCTCGGTCATCACCGCCTCACTGGATTGGCTGCTGCCGCAGGTGGCTGCGCAACGACAAAGGTTCAAGACTTCAATACTGGACGCAAGCAACGCGAACAAGCGCGCGTTGCAGGAAAGCCACAGGCATATTCTTAATCGAGATGGTCTTGCCATCCTGAAAACAGCAAGGCATGGTTGCGCAGCCTTCGGCGAATAACCGCGAACCTGAGGAGGGCAGCATGACCAATATGTTCAAGCTTTCCGCCTTTGGCGTGGTTCCGGCTGGCATCTCTCCGCGTGGAGAGGTCGGCCTCGGCTCCGGCGCCCGAGTTTAACTCGGCCCCCTGAGTGTTCGCTTTCCGGCTGTGCCGGATCGATTTCCAAGCTTCAGACTGAACTGGCGCCGCGATGCGGGGGCCCTTCGTCATCGAAGCATGAAGGCAGGCGCTTTCGCGCCGACAGATCCATGACCGATCTCAAGGACAACAAGCAGGGCGGCGCCCTGCGGGGTGTTTTCCGCTTCACTTTCGCGAACTGGCGCGAGGAGCGCGGGCTCGTGGTCGTCGTCGCCGGGGCGATCTGCCTCGCGACGCTGGCCGACATCCTGGTGCCGATCTTCGCCGGCCGCATCATCGACTCGCTCGCCCCGGGCAATGGCGGTGATATTGCCACCGCCTGGCGCGCGTTGGCGGCCATGGCCGCGCTCGGAGTGGGCTTCCTTCTGTTCCGGCACATCTCGTGGTGGACCATCTCGATCTTCACTCTTCGCGTCATGCAAAGGGTGGGATCGCGAGGCTTCGCGCGTGTCCAGCACCTTTCGACGGATTGGCACGCCAACGCCTTTTCCGGCTCGACCGTGCGGCAGATCACGCGGGGAATGTGGGCGCTCGACATGATGCACGACACGCTGCTCGTGGCGCTGCTGCCGTCCGCGGTCGTGCTGGTGGGAACCGTCGCGCTCCTCGGCTGGCATTGGCCGGCGATGGGGCTCGTGCTCGGGCTCGGCGCGGCGATCTATATCGCGTTGACCGCGACGCTGACGCTGCGCTGGGTCGCCGAGGCGGCCCGACGCTCCAACAAGGAGGACACGAAGGTCGGCGGCGTTCTTGCCGACGCCTTGTCCTGCAACGCCGTGGTGAAGGCCTTCGGCGCGGAGGAGCGGGAAGAAGAGCGGCTGGGCGGCGCGTTAAATCGCTGGAAGGCGCAAACCTGGACGACGTGGCGGCGCGCGACCTGGAACGGCACGTTGCAGGCGACGGTGCTGTGGGCGATCCGCATCGCCATCACGGCGCTCGTGCTCGTCCTCTGGTCGCGGGGAGAAGCCTCGCCCGGCGACGTCGCCTACGTGCTGACGACCTATTTCGTGCTGCACGGCTACCTGCGCGACATCGGCCAGCACGTCATGAACCTGCAGCGTTCGGTGAACGACATGGAGGAACTGGCGGAACTCGACGCGCTGATGCCCACGATCCGGGACCGGCCGGCGGCGAAGGCGCTGGCGGTCGATCGCGGGGAAGTCCGCTTCGACACCGTGACCTTCCGTTATGGCGCGCATGCGACGCCGCTCTACGACCGGCTGTCGGTGACGATCGAAGCCGGGCAAAGCGTCGGGCTCGTCGGTCATTCGGGATCGGGCAAGACGACCTTCGTCAAGCTCATCCAGCGGCTCTACGACGTGACGGACGGGCGCGTCCTGATCGACGGGACCGACATCCGCGATGCGACGCAGCGCTCGCTGCGCCGACAGGTGGCGATCGTGCCGCAGGAATCGATCCTGTTTCACCGCAGCCTGTCGGAAAACATCGCCTATGGACGCCCCGGCGCATCGAAGGCCGAGATCGAGGCGGCGGCGCGGCTCGCCTCGGCCGACGGCTTTATCGAGCGCCTGCCGCAGGGCTACGAGACGCTTGTGGGCGAGCGCGGCGTGAAGCTGTCGGGCGGCGAACGGCAACGTGTGGCGCTGGCGCGCGCTTTCCTTGCCGATGCGCCGATCCTGATCCTGGACGAGGCGACGTCGAGCCTCGATTCGGAATCGGAGGTGGCCATTCAGGAGGCGACCGCGCGGCTCATGAAAGGGCGCACGTCGCTGGTGATCGCCCACCGCCTTTCGACGGTGCGCTCGCTCGACCGCATCCTCGTCTTCGACCGGGGGCGGATCGTGGAGGATGGCGACCACAAGAGCCTGATCGCGCGGGCCAACGGGCGTTACCGGCAATTGTCGGAACTCCAGTCGGTCTCCTTCCTCGCGGCCGAATAGAAATGGATCGGGGCTGGCGCGTTGCCGGCCCCGTTTCGTTTGAGGTACGAAGTCGCCGGCCGGATGGAGGCCGCCGGGAGAACGCAAGTGACGTTGAGCGAAAGGGACGGCAGGAAGGCATCGACGCCGACCATCCGCTTCATCAATCTCGACCGTGCCACCGAGCGATGCCGGTTCATGGAAGAACAGGCGCATCGGCTCGGTCTCCATTTCGAGCGTGTGCCGGCCGTCGCGGCAGCGGATATCGCGGCGGATAAGGCGAGAGCATTGAACCATGCCTGGGAGCGCCCGCTGACGCCGGCCGAACTCGGCTGCTTCCTATCCCATCACACGATCTGGCTCGACGTGGCGCGAGGAAAAGCGCCGGTGCTGGTGCTGGAAGACGACGTGATGCTGTCCGCCCGCCTCGCCGAATTCCTGCCGCTTCTCGCCGGACTGCCGGACGCTGACTTCCTCAACATCGAGAGCTTCGACCGAAGGCGCTTCGTGGCGCGGCATTCAAAGGCTCTGGCGGAAGGTCTCGCGGCGGTTCGGGTGTATCGCGACAAGTCGGGTTCGGCCGCCTATCTCCTTTGGCCGAGTGGGGCGCGGAAGCTTTTGCGCAAAGCCGAGCGCGGGGCGGCGCCGGTGGACGCCTTTCTGCACGGTCTGCGCTCGCTCCTATCCTGGCAAAGCGAGCCGGCGCTGGCGATGCAGCTTCACCTTCTCGAAGCGCGCGGGGTCGCGGTGCCGATCCCGTCCGGTTCGTCCATCCAGACACCGCGAACCCGGCTGCCGTGGCGATGGGCGAACGCGGCTTTCCACGCCCGGCGGCTGCGAACGCAGGGGCGACTTGCCTGCGATCATCTGATGCGGCTGTTCGGCCGGCGCTATCGGCGCGTCGACATCGCGGAAGGTGACTTCTCAGCTTCCGACCAGAGCCCGCGATAAACCGCTTCGATCTCGTCCGCTTCGCGTTGCAACGGGAAACGGGATCGGACATGGGCGAGGGCGGCGCGCCCCGCTTCGGCACGCAGCGTCGGATCGGCCATGAAGGGCTCGATGGCGGCGGCGAGCACCGCCGCATCGCCGACAGGCACGACCCGGCCCGTGATGCCGTCCAAGACGAGTTCGTTGAAGGCCCCTGCATCGCTGGCGACGACGGGCGTTCCGGATGCCATGGCTTCCAGCGGCGTCAAGCCGAAGCCCTCGTTGCGTGGTGGGGCAACATAAAGGTCGAAGCGACGGAACCAGGGGGCGACATCCTCCACCTCGCCGAGGAAGAGAATGCGGTCGGCAAGACCAGCGGCTTTCGCTCTTTCGATGAGGTCGCTTTGGAAGGAGGAATGCTCGGCTGTCGCGCGACCGGTGACGACGGCGGTCCATTCGGGAAAGCGCGGCAGAAGGGCGATCATCGCTTCCACGAAGAGGTCGGTGCCCTTCTGGTGGCGGATGCGGCCCGAGCAGCCGACGACGAGGCGGCTGGGTAGGGCATCCGCGACCGGGCCGTCCGGGCCGAAACGGTCGAGATCGATGCCGTGGAGAACGACGCTCGCCGGGCGATGAAGAAAGGCGGCGCTGCGGGCGCTTGTGGCGATCACCGCGTCCATGCGCGAGATCAGGAAGCGCGTCCACCCGGTATGATGGCGCTGCGCGGCCGAGGTGAAGACGAGGCGGAGCGGCATGCGCAGAAGGTCGCGCATCACGATGCCGGGCAGCATCTCGAGGTTGCGGCGCGCATGCCAGATGCGGAACGGGCGGGTCGCCGGCCGTTTCCAGAACCGGAGAAGATCGCGGAAACGCAGTTTCGGCAGATGGGAAGGCAGGCCGGGTCCGAGCGCCGCGATGCGCAAGATACGCGCTTGCAGCGGCACGAGTTGGACGATCGTCGATGTCACGCCGGAAAGCCGCCGCTTGAAGTTCGGCGCGACGACTTCGGTCTCCGAAGGCAAGGGGAGCGAGTTCAACGAGTCAGGCAGGGGGATTATTCGGCGACTCGAACAGGCCAGTGCCTTCGTAGATGCCAGCGAGCGAGAGAACGAATGAACCGTCGCCGAGTGTCAGCGAAAGGTCACCTTCGAGGATATCGGGTTGCTGGATCAGGCGGCCGTCGCCATCGCGCAGCCAGACACTCGCCCGCATTTCCGATTGTGAAACGCAGATATACTGTCGAACAGTCGGCACGCTGTCGTAGTCCCGAACCTTCTGCGTCTGATCGTACCATCCGGTCGATTTCGACAGGACTTCGAAGATCACAGCCGGTTCGGATGCATCCAGCGCGGCAGGATCGAACCGACCACAGTCGATCATAACGTCCGGGTAACGGGAATTTCCCGTTGCCGGGATCGGCACGCGCAGGTCGGAACCGAACGGCAGACAGGAAGAGCCGCGAAGCATGGGCCGTAGAAGGGCGATGAGGTTGGCGGCGATGAGCGCCTGAGCACGGGTGCCGCCCACCATCATGACAGCCTGACCGCTTACGAACTCGTGGCGTCGTTCCTGGCCATTTTCCCAGGCCAGGAACTCCGTCAATGACCAGCCGTGACTGCGGGCCTCGCTCATTGCAGCGGTTCTCAGCCCCAGCGCAGTTCGAGGATTTCGTAGGATTTGGCGCCGCCTGGCGCGGTGACTTCCACCGTGTCGCCTTCACCCTTGCCGATCAAGGCGCGAGCGATGGGGGAGGAGATGGAGATGCGCCCTTTCTTCACGTCGGCTTCCTGGTCGCCGACGATCTGGTAGGTCTTCTCTTCTTCCGTGTCCTCGTCGACGAGCTTCACGGTGGCGCCGAACTTGATCTTTTCGCCGGACAGCTTGGTGACGTCGATCACCTCGGCGCGCGTCGTCAGGTCCTCGAGCTCGGAGATGCGGCCTTCGTTCAGGCTCTGCGATTCCTTCGCCGCGTGGTATTCGGCATTTTCCGACAGATCGCCATGCGCGCGCGCTTCGGAGATCGCCGCGATGATGCGCGGGCGCTCTTCCTGCTGGCGTCGGCGGAGTTCCTCACGCAACTCCTCGAAGCCCTGGCTCGTCATCGGAATTTTTTCCATGCCTCACCCTCGAATGCCGACCGTGGCCGGCAGTCCCTTCTCGTTCCGGTCGACCGCCGCGGATGCGGCCTGTCGCCAATAAAAAACGGCTCCGGACAGATAAACCGACCGGAACCAACCAATTCATGTGCGCCACTGGCTGGGAAGCGCGTGCGGGATGATGATGCGCCGGCCGGCCCGTGTCAAATCGGGATGTTCGCCACCAATTTGGGCAGCGAAATGCCGCGCCGTGATCAGGCGGCGCGGAAGTAGGACTGGAGCGAGCGCACTTCAAGGCCGCCGGCCTTCAAGGCGGCGATGGCTTCCGCCGCCGCCACCATTCCCGCGACCGTGGTGTAATAAGGCACCTTGTTGATCAGCGCGGCACGGCGGAGCGAACGCGAATCGGAGAGCGCCTTGGCGCCTTCCGTCGTGTTGAGAACGAGCTGGACCTGCCGGTTGCGGATGGCGTCCTCGATATGGGGACGCCCTTCCAGAACCTTGTTGATCTTCTCGGCGGCGATGCCGTTTTCCTGAAGGTGGCGTTGCGTGCCGCCCGTCGCGATGATCCGGAAGCCGAGTTCGGCGAGACGGCGCACGGGCGCGATCACGCGGTCCTTGTCGCCTTCCTTCACCGACACGAAGACGGTGCCGGCCATCGGCAGTTCCACGGACGCGCCGAGCTGCGATTTGGCGAAGGCGACCGCGTAGTTGTGGTCGAGGCCCATGACCTCGCCGGTGGAACGCATCTCGGGGCCGAGAAGCGTGTCAACGCCGGGGAAGCGCGCGAAGGGGAACACCGCTTCCTTCACCGCGATGTGCTTCAGCGCGCGCCAGTCGGCCGGGCCGCCGTAAGCCGCGAAGGCTTGGCTGAGCGTTTCGCCGGCCATGATGCGCGAGGCGACCTTGGCGATCGGCGAGCCGATGGTCTTGGCGACGAAGGGCACCGTGCGGGACGCGCGCGGGTTCACTTCGAGGACGTAGATGACATCGTCCTTTACCGCGAACTGAACGTTCATCAGGCCGACGACCTTCAAGGCGAGAGCCAGCTCGCGCGTCTGACGCTCGATCTCGGAAACGATAGCGTCGGACAGGGAGTGGACGGGAAGGGAACAGGCCGAATCGCCGGAATGGATGCCGGCCTCCTCGATATGCTCCATGATGCCGGCGACAAAAGTGTTCGTGCCGTCCGACAGGCAGTCGACATCGACCTCGATCGCATCGGTCAGATAGCTGTCGATCAGGACCGGCGACTTGCCGGAGACGACCACGGCCTCCGTGATGTAGCGCTGGAACTGCGCGTCGCCGCGCACGATCTCCATCGCCCGGCCGCCGAGGACGTAGGAGGGACGGATCACGACGGGATAACCGATGCGGTCCACGATCAAACGCGCCTCGTCCGCCGAGCGGGCGATGCCGTTGTTCGGCTGGCGGAGATTCAGATCGTTCAGAAGCTTCTGGAAGCGGTCGCGGTCTTCGGCGAGGTCGATCGCGTCCGGCGAGGTGCCGAGAATCGGGATGCCGGCTTGTTCGAGGGCGTTGGCGAGCTTCAACGGCGTTTGGCCGCCGAACTGCACGATGACGCCGTGCAGCGTGCCTTGGCTCTGCTCGACGCGCAGGATTTCCAGAACGTCCTCGGCCGTCAGCGGCTCGAAATAAAGGCGGTCCGACGTGTCGTAGTCGGTCGAGACGGTTTCCGGGTTGCAGTTGATCATGATGGCTTCGAAGCCCGCATCCTTCAGCGCGAAGGCGGCGTGGCAGCAGCAATAATCGAACTCGATGCCCTGGCCGATGCGGTTCGGACCACCGCCGAGGATCACGACCTTCCTGGCATTCGAGACGTCCGCTTCGGAGCGCACCGCGCCGGCGAAGGGCCGCTCATAGGTGGAATACATATAGGGCGTCGGCGACGCGAACTCGGCCGCGCAAGTGTCGATGCGCTTGAAGACCGGATGCACGTTCGCCTGTTCGCGGCGGGCGCGCACCATGCGCTCGTCTTCGCCGGAAAGCTTGGCGAGGCGGGCGTCGGAGAAGCCGGCGGCTTTCAGGAAGCGGAGGTTCTCGGGATCGTTCGGCAGGCCGTGTTCCTTCACGCGGGCCTCGAGATCCACGATCATCTTCAGCTTGGCGATGAACCAGGGGTCGATGCGGCAGGACTGGAAGACCTGTTCTTCCGAGGTGCCCATGCGAAGCGCCTGCGCCACCATGCGCAGGCGATCGGGCGTCGGCGTGCCCAGCGCCGCGCGGATGGCGTTCTTGTCGTCGCCTTCGCCAAGGCCCGGAATGGCGATCTCGTCCAAGCCGTCGAGGCCGGTTTCAAGACCGCGCAGGGCTTTCTGGAGCGACTCTTCGAAGGTGCGGCCGATGGCCATGACCTCGCCGACCGACTTCATGGCCGTGGTCAGCGTCGGCTCGGCGCCGGGGAACTTCTCGAAAGCGAAGCGCGGGATTTTGGTGACGACGTAGTCGATGGTCGGCTCGAAGGACGCCGGGGTCGCGCCGCCGGTGATGTCGTTGTCGAGTTCGTCCAGCGTGTAGCCGACTGCGAGCTTGGCCGCGACCTTGGCGATGGGGAAGCCGGTCGCCTTGGAGGCCAGCGCCGAAGAGCGCGACACGCGCGGATTCATCTCGATGACGACGAGGCGGCCGTCTTCCGGGTTCACCGCGAACTGGACATTGGATCCGCCCGTCTCGACGCCGATCTCGCGCAGGACCGCGATCGCGGCGTTGCGCATGATCTGATATTCCTTGTCGGTCAGCGTCAGCGCCGGGGCGACGGTGATGGAGTCGCCCGTATGGACGCCCATCGGATCGACGTTCTCGATGGAACAGACGATGATGCAGTTGTCCGCCTTGTCGCGGACGACCTCCATCTCGTATTCCTTCCAGCCGAGCACTGATTCCTCGATCAAGACTTCCGTCGTCGGCGAGGCGTCGAGGCCGCCTTCCACGATCTCGAAGAATTCCGAGCGGTTATAGGCGATGCCGCCGCCCGTGCCGCCCATGGTGAAGGATGGGCGGATGATGGCGGGCAGGCCCACATGGTCCAGCCCTTCGGCGGCGGCGGCCAGAGCCTTCGTCATGTAGCGCTGCTTGCGGTCGCTTTCGCCCACGCTCCATTCGGCGTCGAGGCTGGCGAGTGCGGCTTCCCGCTCCGCGCCGTCCTGCATCGAGGCGACGATGCCGGCGCGGCGCTCTTCATGCGCGCGCTTGTCGGCCTTCTTGGCGTCCGTGGCGTTGGCGAGGAAGCTTTTGGGCGTCGCCAGACCGATCTTGGTCATCGCCTCGCGGAACAGGGCGCGGTCCTCGGCCTTGTCGATGGCGACCGCATCGGCGCCGATCATCTCCACGTTGTATTTGTCGAGAACGCCCATGCGCTTGAGGCTGAGGGCGGTGTTGAGGGCGGTCTGGCCGCCCATGGTCGGCAGGATGGCGTCGGGGCGCTCGGCCGCGACGATCCGGGCGACGACTTCCGGCGTGATCGGCTCGATATAGGTGGCATCGGCGAGATCGGGATCGGTCATGATCGTCGCCGGATTGGAATTGACGAGGATGATCCTGTAGCCTTCCTCGCGCAGCGCCTTGCAGGCCTGCGTGCCGGAATAGTCGAATTCGCAGGCCTGACCGATGATGATCGGTCCCGCGCCGATGATCAGGATCGATTTCAGGTCGGTGCGTTTCGGCATGTCGTCGTTTCCTGCGCGAGAAAGCCGGCCGCCGAGTTTTCCTCGCGACCGGCTTGCTTCAACTGGATTCTTTTGGCTGAGGCCGGCTTATAGGGGAAGGTGGTTGCGGGGGGAAGGGCGCGTTTGCACCTTCTTGGCTTCCGCCCCGTCCGCCGGCGACGCGAACCCCGGAATACCCGGCTTCAGCGATATTCGTGCAAAGGTCCGACCACTGGCATTGCGCGCAGGCGAGACGGATTTCGTTCGCGGCAAAGGCGGCGCGCAGGTGCGACAGGAGGGAGGCATCGGGAACGAGCGTCAGGCCCGGCTGGACGGGACGGCGAAGAAGCACTGTGAGATCGGATGCGGCGGCTCCGTCGCGGGCGTGGAGGCGCGGCAAACGGCAATGGGCGTCCGGGTCGTCGATCCAGCCCCGGCAGATGTCGTCGGGGCCATCGATCACGGTGATCGGTTCGCCCTGCGACAGGCGTTCGGCGATCGCGTCGTAGTTCGCGGTGAAGGCCGGGGTGTAGCCCCGGCCGACATAGGTCAGAACGCAAAGAAGGTGATGCGCCCTCAGGCGGATGGTCAACGGGCGCTGGTGGTCCAGCGGCCGGGAAGGGCCTTGAGCACGGCCGCACCAAGCGCCGACTTCAGGACGCCGCCGAGGATGAAGGGCACGACGCCGACGAGCATCGCCTTCTCAAAACCGATGAGAGCGGCGAGCCAAAGGCCGCCGACCGCAAGGCACAGCGCGTTGCCGACCAGCATGGCGCCGAAGGCGAGGCCGACATTGCGGCCGTTCCAGCCGCGCTGCGCGAGCCAGCCGGTGAGGGCGGCAACGATCGGGAAGGAAGCGAGATAGCCGGCGGTCGGGCCGAAGAAAGCGGCCGTGGACGCGCCGTTGGCCAGAACCGGCAGACCGAGCGCGGCCTCTCCCAGCCAGGCGAGAACGGTGACGAAGCCGAGCCGCCAGCCGTAGAGAGCGCCGATCATGGTGACGGCGAAGGTCTGCATCGTCACCGGCACGGGGATCATCGGAACGGCGATCTGCGAGGCGATCGCCAGCGCGATCGTGCCGGCGAAGACGGCGGCGGCCTGCTGAAGGAGCGGGCGCTCGCCGATATTCAGGAGGCCGGCGGAGGCGGCGCGGCGGGCGGCGACGTTCGACATGGGCAAGTTCGCTTCGATTGATGGCGTCGCTCCGCACCATAAGCAAGTGCGGTGCGACGATCCAGAGCGAGCAAAAGAAAAGCGAGGCGGCCTTCCGGTCGCCTCATACGGTTACGCTGCCGTGGGCTTGTTCTTGTTCGCGTCGATCAGGTCGAAAAACCGGTCGAAGAGGTAGTGCGAGTCCTGCGGGCCGGGCGAGGCTTCCGGGTGGTGCTGCACCGAGAAGACCGGAGCGTCCTTCAGCTTCAAACCGCAATTGGAGCGGTCGAACAGCGAGACGTGGGTTTCCTCCACCGATTCGGGCAGCGAATCGGCGGCCACCGCGAAGCCGTGGTTCATCGAGACGATCTCGACCTTGCCGGTGGTGAAGTCTTTCACCGGATGGTTCGCGCCGTGATGGCCCTGGTGCATCTTTTCCGTTCGGCCGCCGAGCGCCAGCGCCAGCATCTGATGGCCGAGGCAGATGCCGAACATCGGCACGCCGGTCTCGATGAGCTTCTGGATCGTCGGCACGGCATATTCGCCCGTCGCCGCCGGATCGCCGGGGCCGTTCGACAGGAAGATGCCGTCCGGCTTATGCGCCATCACCTCGTCCGGCGTCGCCGTCGGGGGCAGAAGCACGACGCGCGCGCCGCGCCCGGTCATCAGGCGCAGGATGTTGCGCTTGGTGCCGTAGTCGATGGCGACCACCGTGCAGCGCGGTTCGGAATTGCGGCCGTAGCCGGCGTTCCACTGCCACGGTTCTTCGTCCCAGACTTCCGTCGCGTTGGAAGCGACGTCCTTGGCGAGGTCGAGCCCGACGAGGCCCGTCCATTCGGCGGCCTCGCGCTTCAAGGATTCCACGTCGAAATTGCCGTCCGGGTCGTGGGCGATCACCGCGTTCGGCATGCCGTTCTCGCGGATATGCGCGGTGAGGGCGCGGGTGTCGATGCCGGAGATCGCGACGATGCCGCGCTCCTTCAGCCAATGGTCGAGACCGCCGGCGGCGCGATAGTTCGAGGGCTCCGTGACTTCGGCGCGGAACACGGCGCCGACCGCGCCATGGGCGTTGGCGGGCACGAGGTCTTCGATATCCTCCGCGTTCGCCCCGACATTGCCGATATGGGGGAAGGTGAAGGTGACGATCTGCTTGGCGTAGGAGGGGTCCGTCAGGATCTCCTGGTAGCCGGTCAGCGCGGTGTTGAAGCAGACCTCGCCGATGGCGCGGCCGACGCGCCCGATGCCTTCGCCCTCGATCACCGTTCCATCCGCGAGAACGAGAAGTGCGGTGGGCTTGGCGATGCTCCATCCGTCGGTCATGGCGTCACCTTGAGCTTTGGTCGGTCGAAACGACGCGCAAGGAAGCATTCCCCTTCGCGGTCGTCCTCACCCGTTTTGTCCGTATCCCCTCGCATATCGCCGCAAGAGCCATCGAACGCAAGAGGGTTGCGCGGTGCCGGTGGCGGAGTCTACCTCGCCGCTTCCGAGACGAACGACGAAAGAGGGCCCAGGTCATGCGCGACGAGATCGCAACGGCGCTGAAGCAGGCGTTGAAGGATGGGGACAAGCGGCGCACCGGCACGCTGCGCCTCGTGAGCGCGGCGTTCAAGGACCGCGACATCGCCAACCGGACGGCGGGCAAGGACGCGGCGGGCGACGACGAGCTGCTTCAGGTTCTCGCCAAGATGATCAAGCAGCGCGAGGAATCGGCCAAGATCTATGCCGAGAACGGCCGGCCGGAACTCGCCGAGGTCGAGCGCGAGGAGATCGCGATCATCCAAGGCTTCATGCCGCAGCAGATGGGCGAGGCCGAAATGCGCGCGGCGGTGGATGCCGCCATCGCCGAGACGGGCGCGAAAGCCATGAGCGACATGGGCAAGGTGATGGGCGTCCTGAAGGCCAAACACGCCGGCAGCATGGACTTCGGCAAGGCCAACGGCGTCGTGAAGGCAGCCCTCACGGGCGCTTGATGGCGAAGGCGACGTTCACCGCCCGCGACGTGGCGGCGGCGAGAACCGACATATGCGTTTCGCCGCCGAAAACCTCGAAGCGGGACGAAACGCCGGGAAGCGCATCGAGCCGCGCCGCCATTTCGCGGGCGAGCCGGAGCGTTCGGGCTTCCGCGGCCTTCTCCAGACGCTTTTGGCTGTCCTCGCGCCCGTATTGGAAGGGCGCGAGCGCGTCGCCTTCGTGTTCCCCGGCCGACAGATGCACGATCACCGGCGCATCGTCGCCCGGCGGAGCGTAGAGACGTTCGGCATCCAGAAGGAGACCGTCCTCCCAATAGATCGTCGGGCTCGCGGCCACGAAGCGCCGGAACGCGGCCGAGCCCGAAAACATCACCCAAAGCGCGAAGAGCCCGCCGAACGAATGGCCGAACAGGGTTCGCCGCGCCGGGTCGATCCGCGCGAGGCGATCCACGAAGGGAAGCACCTCGTCTTCGATGAATCGCTGGAACGCAACCGCGCCGCCGGTACGTACCACCGGCCCGCCTTCGGTGAAGGGCGGATAGGTGCGGCCGGGCGGCGGGCTGAGATCGAAGGACCGGCGCAGCGGATCGTAGGGCTCGTCCGTCGGATAGCCGACCGCGACGATCACGCCGGGCTCGACATCGGTGCTGGCGGGATAGCGCGACTGGACGCGCGACGTCTCGACCGCCAAGCCGATCATGGCGTTGCCGTCCACGATGGCGAGCAGCGGCCATCCGTCCTTCGGCGCAGGCGTGGAAGGGACGTGAACGAAGATCCGATAGGTTTCGCCGTTGCCGGCGGACGGGAGGTCGTAGGCGCGGGTGCCGGGCAAAAGCACGACGTCACCACTCGCTGAATTTGTCTGGAAGCCTTCCAAATTCCGTTGCCCTTTTGCCGCTTTCACCGATGGAACAGGCCTCGATCGGACCGCAACCGATCGATCCGGCGGATTCTGCCGTTCTAATTATTGACTCTCATACTCATGTTTTACAGACGAACGGAAGCGGCATGTGCCGCGTCGGCATCATGACCGCGAGGCTCGTTCGGTGGATCGCTCCCGTCTTCTTCTTCGTATCACCCGCGTCGCGCTTCTCGGCGCATCCTGTTTCGCGATCGGCGCGACCGCCAAAGCGCAGCAGGCGATCGAACTCGATACGGTGACGATCGACGCGGCGGAGGGAGTTCGAGGCGGCAACGGCAGTGCGCAGGCGACACCCGGCGATGGCGCCGGCGGCGGGTTGGAAACCAATGGCTACGTCGCCAAATCCGCGGCGGTCGGCACGAAGACCGACACGGAACTGAAAAAAGTTCCGCAAACGATCAACGTCGTTTCGCGCCAGCAACTGGAGGACCGCAACGTCCAGACGCTTTCCGAGGCGCTGACCTACACCCCGGGCGTCCGCATCGGCGCCTTCGGGTTCGATCCGCGCTTCGACAGCTTCTATATCCGCGGCTTCGACGTGACCTACACGGGCGTTTATCGCGATGGTCTGCGCGAGCTGAACGGCAACTTCTCCATCTTCAAGACCGAACCCTACGGGCTGGAAGGCATCTCGATCCTCAAGGGACCGAGTTCTGTGCTCTACGGCGGCGGCTCGCCCGGCGGCATCGTCAATCTGGTGTCGAAGCGCCCGACGGAAGCGCCATTCCGCGAGATCGTCGGCGAGATCGGCACCAACAAACGTTATCAGGCGAGCTTCGACGCATCCGGCCCGCTCGGAAACAGCGACAACGTGCTTTATCGAATCACGGGGCTGGCGCGCGACGCCGAGACCGATCTCGCCAGCGCGCCTGACGACCGCACCTTCATCGCGCCAGCCCTGACGATCCGCTCCGACGACCGCAACACGCAACTCACCGTGCTCGGCGAATACATGGATTTCACGACCGGCGGCAATGCGTCCTACGTCAATGAAAACGGTCGGATTACCAACTTCGAGAGCGGCGATCCTGCCTTCGGCGATTTCGACGGCGAGCAGGGACGGATCGGCTACGAGTTCGAGCACCGGTTCGACGACACCTTCACCGTCCGGCAGAACCTGCGCTACGCCCATATCGACGCCGATGTGAAATACACGCAGATCGACCGCCTGATCCGCAGCGAGAACCGGGCCGAGCGTTCGGCGTGGCGGATCACCGACGACCTGAACTCCTTCGCGGTGGACAACCAGGCGCAGGCGAACTTTTCGACCGGTCCGGTGAAGCACACGCTGCTCGGCGGGCTCGACTATACTTATGTCGATGTGAGCGACAAGATCGGCTTCGGACCGGCCCCCGACCTCGATCTCTCCCGCCGAAACTACGGCGAACAGCCGATCGGGGCACCGAACGGCTATGCTCTGGCGGATGGGATCACGCAGCAAGGGCAGGTCGGCCTCTATGCGCAAGACCAGCTTGAATACAACCGCTTCGTCCTCACGCTCGGCGGGCGCTACGACTGGCTGACGACAAAGAACTTCAACTTCATCGGTGCATCGAGCCAAGAGCAGGACAACGAAAAGTTCTCCGGCCGCGTCGGGCTGAACTATCTCTTCGACAACGGCATCTCGCCCTATGTCAGCTATTCCACCTCCTTCGCGCCGGAGATCGGTCGCGGTTTCGACGGCTCGACGTTCAAGCCGACGGAAGGCGAGCAGGAGGAAATCGGCATCAAGTACGCGCCGGATGATCTGAATCTGACGATCAACGCCGCTTTGTTCCGCATCCGCCAGACCAATGTGCGAACACCCGATCCGCTGAACGCGGGCTTCCAGCTTCAGCGCGGCGAGGTGGAATCGAAAGGCTTCGAACTCGAGGCGACCACGAGCCTCGCCGCCGGCCTGAACCTGACGGCCGCCTATACCTATCTCGATCTTGAAGTCATTGGCGGCGACAGCGACGGGGCCTTCCCGTCCGGTATTCCGTCCAACCAGTTCTCGGTCTGGAGCGATTATACGGTGCAGAGCGGCGCTGCGGCCGGTCTCGGCTTCGGCGGCGGGCTTCGCTATGTCGGCGAAAGTTGGACCGACGACACCAACACGGACAGGAACGACGACCGCATCTTCGTGGATGCCAAGCTGTCCTACGACTTCGGCAAGGCGGACCCCAAGCTCGACGGCATCTTCGCGCAGGTGAATGCCAGGAACCTCTTCGACAAGCGCGGCGATACCTGTCAGGCCGCCTACTGCTACCGCGACGAGGGCCGCAGCGTCATCGGCACGGTGCGCTACCGCTTCTGAGCGGCCTCTGCCCCGTGGTGGCCGGGGACTGAAAACCGCCGCATCGGCTTCTTAACTATGGTCGTGCTAAGGGCTGCCGTTCAGCCTGCCTCACTGCCAAAGGGCCGATGCGCTTTCCGCCGAGCTTCCTCGATGACATTCGCCAGCGCGTCCCCATCTCGGACGTGATCCGCCGGCGCGTGACATGGGATCGCCGCAAGTCCCAGCCGGGGCGCGGCGACTACTGGGCCTGTTGTCCGTTTCACGGCGAGAAGAGCCCGAGCTTCCACTGCGAGGACGCCAAGGGGCGCTACCATTGCTTCGGCTGCGGCGTGTCGGGCGATCATTTCCGCTTCCTGACCGAGCTCGAAGGCATGAGCTTTCCCGAAGCCGTGGAACGCATGGCGGCGGAAGCCGGTCTCCCCATGCCGGCCCGGGACGCGCAGCAGGAAAAACGCGACGAACAGCGCGCGACGATCCTCGACGCGTTGAAGCACGCGAGCGCGTTCTTTCAAAGCGTGCTGCACGAGGCGGACGGTGCCAAGGCGAGGGCGTACTTAAGGGATCGCGGGCTTTCCGCCGCGACGCAAAAGACCTTCGGCCTCGGCTACGCGCCGGAAAGCCGCAACCGACTGAAGGAGTTCCTGGCCGGCAAGGGCGTCGGCAAGGGGGAGATCGAGGGTGCGGGCCTTGTCGTCCATGGCGAGGGCATCGCCGTTTCCTACGATCGGTTCCGCGACCGCGTGATGTTTCCGATCGAGGACGTGCGCGAGCGCGTGATCGCCTTCGGCGGGCGCGCCATGTCGGCCGAGGCGCAGGCGAAATATCTGAATTCGCCGGAAACCGAGGTCTTCAACAAAGGCTCGACCCTTTTCAACCTCGCCAGAGCCCGGCGTGCGGTGAAGGCTGCCGGGACGCTCGTTCTCGTTGAAGGCTACATGGACGTGATCGCGCTCCATCAGGCCGGTTTCGAGAACGCCGTCGCGCCGCTCGGCACGGCCATGACCGACCGGCAGCTCGATTTGCTCTGGCGAACGACGCCGGAGCCGATCCTGTGCTTCGACGGCGACGCGGCCGGCGTGAAGGCCGCCAACCGCGCGGCCGAACTGGCTTTGCCGTTGCTCGCGCCCGGCCGTTCCTTGCGATTCGTGCTTCTGCCGGGCGGCAAGGACCCTGACGATCTCGTGCGGGACGGCGGGCCGGACGCCTTTCGCGAGGTGCTCGGCCAAGCGCGCCCGCTCGCCGATCTCATCTGGATGCGCGAAACCGGCGGCGGCATCTTCGACACGCCGGAACGGCGCGCGGAACTGGAACACCGCGTGAAGGCGCTGGTGCGCCAGATCGGCGACGAAAGCGTGCGCCGCCATTACGCGCAGGACATGGACGAGCGGCTGCGCGCCTTTTTCGGGCCCCCGCCCTCCGAAACACGGCGCAACGGCAACTGGCGCAACAACGGCGACCGGAGGCAGGGTTCGAACGGCAGCCGGGGCAGCGGTGGGTATGAGGGCGGCGGCTACCGGTCCGGCGGCGGGGCGGGCGGGCAGGGGCGGCGGCATGTCGTGTCCGACCGGCTGACGCGCTCCAACCTGATGCGCAAGCCCGAGACAGTCGCTTCGCCGCGCGAAACCGCGATCGTCGTCGGCTTCATCAACCACCCGCAGCTCTTCCACGAGGGCTTCGATTATTTCGACGGGCTGGAACTGCCGGAAGGCGATCTCGCCCGCCTGCGATCGGCGGTTCTCGACATCTATGCCGATCATCAACCGGCTTCGCGCGAGGAACTGCTGGAGCGGCTCGACCGCACCGGGCTGAAGCCCGTCTTCGAGGCGTGCTGCGATATGATGCGACGCTTGCGCCTGTGGCCGTTTCTGGAAAACGCCGCGCCGGAAGACGCGCGCGAGGCGGTGCGGCAGGCGCTTCACTTGCACCATCGCTCGCGATCCCTAAATAAGGAACTGCGCAGCGCCGAGGAGGCTCTCGGGCACGATCCTTCCGAGGCTGCCTATCTTCATGTCGTGGAAGTCAAACGAGAAATCGAAACGCTGCACGGGACCGAGGCCCTGATCGACGGCTTCGGCGTCCTTTCGGGCCGCGCGATGAAGAGCTACTAGACCATCGGGTCGGAAACGGGGTTCGAATCTTTCGGAGCCTCGTTTCGGTTCCGGTGCCGTAATTGCTGGCTTTTCAGGTTGTTGGGGTGTATGGGCCCGCGGTCGTAAGCCACGACGGGAACGCGGCTGGCCGGCCCGTTGCACGGGACGGGCGCTTGCCGAATACCCGCACGGTGTTCTGGCCCCGGACTTGAAATCCTTCGGTTCTGTGCTCTTTGCGAGCGAGGACCTTCGAGCGGAACTTCGCTTCGACGGACCTACATGGTTAGTCGAACGTTAATGCTCCGCTTCTATTGGTGATTGGCGACACCCGCCGCGCGCCGTCTACGGCAGGGCGAGCGTTGCGGGTCTTGGAGACGGATACGCAGATGGCGACGAAGGCCAAGGAAAGCGAAGCTGCTGTCGAGGAGCGTCAGGACACGCCTGACAGCCCATTGCTGGACCTTTCCGACGACGCGGTCAAGAAGATGATCAAAGCCGCCAAGAAGCGCGGCTTCGTCACCATGGACCAGTTGAATTCAGTTCTCTCGTCGGAGGAAGTGACCTCCGAGCAGATCGAGGACACGATGGCCATGTTGAACGACATGGGCATCAACGTCGTCGAAGAGGGCGAGGAAGAGGAAGCCGAGGAGAAGGAGGCCGAGGAAGGCTCCACCGAACTCGTCGAGGCCTCGACCACCGCCGTCGCGACCACGACGCGCAAGGAAGCCGGCGACCGCACGGACGATCCCGTGCGCATGTATCTTCGCGAGATGGGCTCGGTCGAGCTTTTGTCGCGCGAGGGTGAAATCGCCATCGCCAAGCGCATCGAGGCCGGCCGCGAGACCATGATCGCGGGCCTTTGCGAAAGCCCGCTGACCTTCCAGGCCATCATCATCTGGCGCGACGAACTGGTGGAAGGCAACATCATGCTGCGCGAGGTCATCGACCTCGAAGCGACCTATGCCGGACCGGAAGCCCGCCAGCCACAGGTCGCCGCGGCCGAAGGCGAAAACGAGGAAGGCGAGGGCGGGTTGCCGCCGGAGCGGATCGGCGAGGAAGAGGACGACGAGGACGATCTGGAGAACTCGCTGTCGCTCGCCGCGATGGAAGCCGAGATTCGTCCGCAGGTGCTCGCCACCTTCGACCTGATCGCCGACTCCTACAAGCGCCTGCGCAAGCTGCAGGACCAGCAGGTCGAAGCGCGGCTCGCCGCGACCGGCGCGCTTTCCTCCAGCCAGGAGCGTTCCTACAAGAAGTTGAAGGAAGAGCTCGTCACGGCAGTGAAGAGCCTGCTCCTCAACCAGAACCGCATCGATTCGCTCGTCGCGCAGCTCTACGACATCAACAAGCGGCTCGTGTCCAACGAGGGCAAGCTTCTGCGCCTCGCCGAAAGCTACGGCGTGAAGCGCGACGAGTTCCTGAAGAGCTACCAGGGCTCGGAGCTCGACCCGAACTGGACCCGCTCCATCGCCAACCTGTCCGGCAAGGGCTGGGCGAAGTTCGCGTCCACCGAGAAGGAAGGCATCCGGGGCCTTCGCGGCGAGATCCAGAGCCTGGCCTCCGAGACCGGTCTCGAGATCACCGAGTTCCGACGCATCGTCCACATGGTGCAGAAGGGCGAGCGCGAAGCACGGCAGGCCAAGAAGGAGATGGTCGAGGCGAATCTGCGTCTCGTGATCTCGATCGCCAAGAAGTACACGAACCGCGGCCTTCAGTTCCTTGACCTCATCCAGGAAGGCAATATCGGCCTGATGAAGGCGGTCGATAAGTTCGAGTATCGGCGCGGCTACAAGTTCTCGACCTATGCAACGTGGTGGATCAGGCAGGCGATCACCCGCTCGATCGCCGATCAGGCGCGCACGATCCGCATTCCGGTCCACATGATCGAGACGATCAACAAGATCGTGCGGACTTCGCGCCAGATGCTGCACGAGATCGGCCGCGAGCCGACGCCGGAGGAACTGGCCGAAAAGCTGGCCATGCCGCTGGAAAAGGTACGCAAGGTCCTGAAGATCGCCAAGGAGCCGATCTCGCTCGAAACGCCGGTGGGCGACGAGGAGGATTCGCATCTCGGCGACTTCATCGAGGACAAGAACGCCATCCTGCCGATCGACGCGGCGATCCAGGCGAACCTGCGCGAAACCACCACGCGGGTTCTGGCGAGCCTGACCCCGCGCGAGGAGCGCGTGCTTCGCATGCGCTTCGGCATCGGCATGAACACCGACCACACGCTGGAAGAAGTCGGCCAGCAGTTTTCGGTGACACGCGAGCGTATCCGCCAGATCGAGGCGAAGGCGCTGAGGAAGCTCAAGCACCCCAGCCGGTCGCGCAAGCTCCGGTCCTTTCTGGATAGCTGAGCCGCTGCGGATTCCAGAAACGAAAGGGCGTCCATGCGGGCGCCCTTTTTCTTATGGTCGATTCTGCTAGTCTCTCAGCCCATGAACCATCATGCTTCCATCGCGAAGGCATCACCGCCCGGCACGACCATGGCCGCCGAAGCCATGCCGCGCCGCGCCTGGACGGTCGCCGAGGTGGAGGCGATGGTGAAGGCGGGCATCCTGTCCGAGGACGAGCGGTTCGAGATGATCGGCGGGGAGGTGGTGCCGATGTCGCCCAAGGGCGCGCGACACGAATGGGTGAAGGTCGTTCTGAATCGTTCCTTGCAGCGGACAATCGGCGACGAGTTCGTCATCGCACAGGAAACGACGCTTCGCTTGGACGAGCGAAGCTTCCTCGAACCGGACTTCTGCCTGTTTCCGGCTTTGGTTCTGCCTGGACCCGTGCGCGGCCCTGATGTGCTTCTGGCGATCGAGGTGGCGGATTCGAGCCTTCTCTACGACACGGGCCGCAAGATCTCGATCTACGCCGCCTACGGCATTCCCGAAGTCTGGGTGGTGAATGCGAAGACGCTGGAAACACTGATGTTCCGCACGCTCGGCGTCGAGGGCTACCGCACGAGACGCGTGTTCGGGCCAAACGACCAACTGATGGCCGGCTCCGTTGACCTTTCCGTGACGCTTGCCGCGCTTGGGCTGACCCCCGCCGAGGGGCGCGACGAGGAGGATTGAAACCCTCCCGCTGGGCGGGTGCTCAACAAGCCTTGCGCCGTGCCTCCTCGCTCGGTTCCTTGCCAAGAAACGCGATGAGGTCCGGTTTCGGCATCGGCCGGGCGATGTGGTAGCCTTGGAAGAGGTTGCAGCCGGCCGCTTTCGCGAGGCGCATCTGCTCCTCGGTCTCGATCCCTTCGGCGACCACGCCGATCTACATCGTGCGTCCGACATGGATGATGGCGGAAACGATGGCGTCGTCGACCTTGTCTCGACCGAGGCTCGAAACGAAGCTGCGATCGATCTTCAGGGACCGGATGGGGAAGGCGCGCAGATAACCGATACCGCAATAGCCGGTGCCGAAATCGTCAAGCGCGATGCCGACGCCCATCTCCGTCAGGCGCACGAGACGTTGGCGCATCGCCGGGGTCAGGACGATCGCGGCCGACTCGGTGATTTCCAGCACCAGCCGGCTCGGCGCGAGACCCGTGTCGCGCAGCACCGCCGCAACGGTTTCCTCGATCAGGTCGCGCTTGATCTGGTTGGCCGAGATGTTCACCCCGACCTTCAGGTCGCCGAAGTCCGCCGCATCCCGGCAGGCGCGTCGCAGCACCCATTCGCCGAGAAGATCGATCAGAGTCGTTTCCTCGGCCACCGGAACGAAGTCCGAAGGCGGGATCGGCCCGCGCACGGCATGGTGCCAACGCACCAGCGCTTCCATCGCAATGACCCGGCCCGTGCCGTCGACGATGGGCTGATAGGCGACGTCGAGTTCGTTAAGGAGGATCGCCGAGCGCAGCTCCCGCTCGATGAAGCGGCGCTGCTGGGCGTCTTTCAGCATATCGGAAGTGAAGACGGTGATCCGGTCGCGGCCGCCCTTCTTGCTGGCATAAAGCGCCAGATCGGCGTGGTGCAGCATCTCGTTCAGGAAAACGCGGTTGGACGGAAGGTGCAGGATGCCCGCCGAGATGGAAACGCCGATGGTTTGGCCGGCGGCGGGCGCGGGATGGCGCAACGCGACCCGCATGGCCTCGGCATGGGTTTCGAAGGCATTCTCGCCGTCGTGCTCGCACAGGACGCAGAATTCGTCGCCGCCGAGCCGGCCGATCAGCGCGCGGGGAAAGGTCTTGCGCAGTTCCGCGCCGAGCCGGGCGATCGCCGCGTCCCCCACTTGATGGCCGAGCGCGTCGTTGAGCGTCTTCAGATGATCGATATCCACGAGCATCAGCGAGCGCTGCGGTCCATGTCGCTTGGTCGCCATCGCGGTTGCCGCTTCCATGAAGGCGCGGCGCAGCAACGCGTCCGTCATCTCGTCGCGGCTGAGGCGGCTGTTGCCGAGGCTGCGCTCCGTTTCGGACCGCTCGAAAAAGGCGAGCGTCAACCGCCGGATGCGAAGCGCGAGCCCGAGACCGGCGACGAGAAAGGCGACGGACACCACGCCGAGCAGATCGGCGGTCAGCGAAGCGCGCTCCGCCGGCCAAAGCATGGCCGTGCCGCTGATGAGGAATGCGCCCACCATCAGGGGGTAGCTGATCCGGAAGGCTTCCGATGGAGAGATGGAATCGCTCATCGCTATCCCCATGATTTGACGGGGATATCGCCTTGAAAGACCTAAGATAGGATCAATGACGAAGCGGTGACGGCAATTCACCAGACGACCGCTGAGCTTAGCGGTCGCCCATCGTCAAACGGTTCGAAGCAGCGAAGGGTTGTTCTGGCGCGGAACGCTGCGCTTGCGCGATCCCGACAGGATCGCCGCCACCATCAACCCGCCGATCAGCGACACGTGTTCGGTCGCGAAGAAGAAGTGGATCATCGCCTCCTCCCCGGTCATGGTCCAGAAATGGTGGACGATCGGAATGGTCAGCACCGTGAAGACGGCGAGCGCTCCTGCGCCCAGCCAAGCCATTCGATCGAGGATCACAAGGGCGGAGCCAACAAGAAGGGTCACGATCGAGGCGATGTTGAACGCGATGGCTGGCTCCAGCCCGTAACGGGCCATCTCGGCGACGCCGTTCGGGAAGTCGATCAGCTTCGACAAACCGCTTCCCCAGAAGGCGAAAGTCAGAACGATTCGCGCCAACACGCGGAGCCAAGTCGAAGCGATCAGGCTCGATACGAAGGATGGCATCCGACGGCACCCGCAAGCGAACGTTCCGACCATCCTACGCCTGTATGACGCCAGGGAAGTATTGATTGCGACATTCCGGCTCGTCCCACGCGACGCGAAGCTGGCCTTTTTGCCCGAGAACTCCTTCGATGGCCGCGACTTCATTGAACGCGGAATGAACGAGGTCTTCCGTCTGCGTTCAGGCGGGAAGCGCCATAGGTTGTTCCGGCCGGCACGGAAGCCCCGCTTTCGGAGCCGAGACAGGAGGTTGGACATGATCAGGAACTTCGTTCACGGCATTCTCGTCGCGGCAACTGTGGTCGGGGGTTTCGCGGGTCTGGGGATCGCGCCCGCAGCGGCGGCATCCGATATCCGCATGGTGGCCGGCGGGGGTGTGCGCGTCGAGCCGATTCAATATCGCGAATATCGCGATCAGTACGAGCGTCGTGGCTGGGACCGTCGTGGCGACCGCGATCGCGGCAATTTCGAGCGTCGCGATCGCGGATGCAGCCCGCGCCTCGCGGTGCGCAAGGCTTACGATCTCGGGCTGAACCGCCCGCGCGTCGTGCGCGAAGGCCGGAACTCCGTCGTGGTGGATGGCGTGCGGCGTGGCCGGCTTCAGACCGTGCGCTTCGCCAACGATCGCGGTTGCCCGGTGATTTCGGTTCGCCGCTGAGCTTTACGGATCTGTTATCGATCGAACGGCCCGGCGACCACATCGCCGGGCCGTTTTCGTTCGTCAGGATTTGGGCACGATCGCGAATGTCATCGTGACGTTGGCGCGCATCGTGGTTTCGCCCGCTTCCACCGGCACCGACGATTTCAGGGCGGCGGCGTCCGCGCGCATCATCGGGGCGGGCATGGGCACCATCGGCATCCCCATCTCCACCGTCTGAATGCCGACAACATCGCCGAGCCCGACGCCGGCGGCTTCCGCCAGGGCCCGCGCCGTTTGCGTGGCGTCCTTCACGGCGGCGGTCTTGGCGTCCACCCGCAGCTTGTCCGTGTTGTCCACCGCAAACGCGATGTCGCCGCCGGAATTCACGCCGAGCGTCACGGCGCGGTCGAGGATATCGCCGGACTTGGCGAGGTCGCGCAGCCGGATCGTCAGCCCGTTGCGCACCTCGTAGCCGACGAGTTCCGGCGGCTTCTGCTCGTTGCCGTTGGCGTTGTCATATCGGTATTGCGGCGAGATCGAGAAGCCGGACGTTTGAAGATCGCGCGGTTCGATGCCGAGTTCCTTCATCCCGGCGATCACCTTGGCCATTGATTCGTTGCTCTGATCCAAGGCCTCGCGCGCCGTTGCCGCGTTGCGTTGAACCGCGAAGGTGATCGTCGCCAGATCGGGCGCGGCGCTCGCCTGGCCTTCCCCCGAGACGGTGATTTCGCGGCGCGGCGGCTGTGACGCGCCGTCCTGTGCCATCGCCGCCAAAGGCGACAGGACGAGAAGGCCGGCAAGGGCGAATCGGGGCAGGGACATCGACAGAACTCCTGACTGGGGATGTGCGACATCCCACGCGAATATGGCG
This sequence comes from Aureimonas psammosilenae, assembly GCF_009176975.1. GTDB lineage: Bacteria > Pseudomonadota > Alphaproteobacteria > Rhizobiales > Rhizobiaceae > Plantimonas > Plantimonas psammosilenae. Next base: position 237,818 of record NZ_WEZG01000003.1, on the reverse strand, counting down.
GAAGACGGCCCCTAGGGCTTTCCCGTCGTTGACGGCTGCTCAAACTTGAATATGACGGTCCACAATTCGAACGGTCACGCGGACGATGCCCGGCTTCATCCTTCATCCGACCCGGCGCGGTTTCGTCGCTGGCGCGCTTCTGGCGGGTCTTCGCCGCCCCGCCTCGGCTTCGGTGCCGATCCGTGTCGCCTCCATGGACTACACGCTCGCTGAGATCTGCGTCGTTCTCGGCGCGCCTGCTTTCGCGGTCGCGGGGGCCGAGGATTGGGGGAAGTGGGTGGTGGAGCCGCCCTTGCCGCCCGGCACCATCGACATCGGCGACAGGCAGACCGCGAACTACGAACTTCTGGCGCGATTGGCGCCGGAACTGATCCTGACGACGCCTTATCTCGATTCGGTTTTGCCGACGCTGGAGCGCATCGCGCCGGTGCTGCGCGTCGGCATCTACGAGGAGGGCGCCGAGCCGCTGCCGCGATCGATCGACGCGACCCGCCTCCTGGGCGAACGGCTCGATCGACGGGAGGTGGCAGAGGCTTATCTCGCGCAATCTGACGCGCGTTTCGATGACCTTGCCCGGCGCGTGCGCAGGCTCGGCGCGCCGCCGGTCCTCAGCATCGGTTTCGTGGATGCCCGCCATGTCCGCGTGTTCGGTGGCAAGGGCCTGTTTCAGGGAGCGCTCGACCGGATCGCGCTGCCCAACGCCTATACGGGACCGACGAGCTATTGGGGCTTCGAGACGATCGGAATCGAGGAACTGGCGCGCTACGGCGACGCGCACCTGATGATCTTCGAGCCGGTACCGCCCGACGTGATGCCGACTTTGCAACGCACGCCGCTTTGGACCGAGCTTCCCTTCGTGGAGGAGGCGCGCGTTTCCGTTCTGCCACCGGCGCTGACTTTCGGCGGCGTCGCCACGGCTCTGCGCTTCGCCGATCTCGTTGTCGGCGAGCTCGAAAGGCAGGCCGCGTGAGCGCCGCACCGAGCCGTCGCCTGCCGTTTCTGGCCATTGCCGGTCTTGCGGTGCTGGCCGTCGCGGCGACCGCGCAGAACCTCTACGCGCCGCTGCTTCATCTGAGGGAAGGCGCGGCAAGCGCCGGCTATGACCCCGAGCGGATGGTGCTGCTTTATTCGACGCTGCCGCGGCTTGCGATCAGCCTCGTCTGCGGGGCGGCGCTCGGCGCATCCGGCGCTCTTCTGCAGCAGGCGCTGCGCAACCCGCTGGCATCGCCGACGACGCTCGGCTTCGATGCCGGCGCGCGGCTGGCGCTGGTCGTGGCGACGCTCTTCTTCCCCGCGCTTCTCGGGATCGGGCGCGATCTCGTGGCGATCGCGGGAAGCACTGTCGCGGCGGGGCTCGTCTTCCTTCTCACGCGCCGGCAGGATTTCGCGCCGGTGCCCCTCGTTTTGTCCGGTCTCGTGGTCAGCCTTTATTGCGGAGCGCTGGCGGCGATCCTGACTCTCCTGAACGACCGCTGGCTTTCCAGCCTCTTCATCTGGGGCGCGGGATCGCTGTCGCAGCAGGGCTGGTCGGCGACGAGCGATCTGGCGCTTCGCCTGATCGTGCCGGCAGTCCTTGCGGTTCTCCTTATACGGCCGCTGAACCTCCTCGATCTCGGCGAAGAGAATGCGCGCTCGCTCGGCATGAATGTCGGTCTTCTGCGCGTCCTCGCGGTGGCTTTGTCGATCATGCTCTCCGCCTTCGTGACGAGCGCGGTCGGGGTCATCGGCTTCGTCGGCCTCGTCGCGCCGATCCTGGCGCAGCTTTCGGGCGCGCGGCGTTTCGGTGCGCGGCTGCTTCTGTCTTCGCTTCTCGGCGCGCTTCTTCTATGGGCGACGGATGCCGGCGTGCAGGCCTCGGCCGGCGCGCTCGCGGATTTCCTGCCGACAGGCGCGGTCACGGCCTTTCTCGGCGCGCCGCTTCTTCTCCTCCTGCTGCCGCGCTTGAAGCGCTATGCCCGGCCGCTCTCCGCCGCCAGAACCCGCATCACCGATGCGCGGCCGCAAGCCCGAACCCTGGTTCTTTTCGCCTTTGCACTGGTTCTCCTCGGTACGCTTTCGGTCTTGATCGGCCGCGACATTCATGGCGGCTGGACGATCCTGTCGCCGGGCGAGTTCGTGGATATTCTTCCTTGGCGAGGCCCGCGCCTCGTCGCGACGCTATGCGCCGGGGCGATGCTGGCGCTGGCCGGGGCGCTTCTGCAGCGCTTGACAGGCAACGTTCTGGCCGGGCCGGAAGTGCTCGGCATCGGGGCGGGGGCCACCATTGCCGTGGCCCTGACGCTGTTTGCCAGCGCTTCGCTCGGAGGCGTCGGGCAGGGCGTGGCCAGCCTTCTCGGCGCGTTCGCGGTTCTGGCCGCGATCCTGTCCTTCTCGCACCGCTCCGGCTTCCAGCCCGAACGCGTGATCCTGACCGGCATCGCCTTGTCGTCTCTGCTGGATGCGGTGGTGGGCGTCTTGTCGGCTTCCGGCGATCCGCGCTCCGTGCAGCTTCTCGCCTGGCTCGCGGGAGCGCCGGGCGGCATCGGCTGGGATGTCGCCGGTCAGACCTTCGCGGCGGCGGCCATCCTGTCCGTCTTGTCCCTTCTCCTGTTCCGCTGGGCCGCGATGATGCCGCTCGGGCCGCTCTTCGCCCGCGCCCTCGGCGTGCCGTTGACGCCCGCGCGCTTCCTCATGCTGCTTGCCGCCGCCTCGTTGACGGCCGCTGCGACTCCGATCCTCGGCCCGTTGAGCTTCGTCGGCCTGATGGCTCCGCAGGCGGCGCGGGCGATCGGGCTTCGCCGGCCGCTGCCTTATCTCTGCGGTTCGCTGCTGGCAGGCGCAGCCCTCGCGGCGCTTGCCGATTTCGGCGCGCGGGCGGCGGTTTTTCCGTGGCAACTGCCGACGGGCCTCATCGCCGCGCTGGTCGGAGCGCCGGTGCTCCTTCTCCTCCTCTCACGTCGCGAAGCCGCATGAACGCCATTTCGCCCATCAAGCCGGATGCCGATACCGCGCTCTTCATCCTGAACGGCGCGACATTCGAGGTGGACGGCCGCCGCCTGCTCGGACCGGTCGACATCGCCTTTCCCGCCGGGCGCATGACGGGGCTGATCGGGCGCAACGGGTCGGGCAAATCGACGCTCCTGAAACTCCTGGCGCGCCAGGAAGATCCGAGCGCCGGCGAGGTGCGTCTTGCAGGCAAGGCGCTGTCGGATTTCGCCGCGCGCGCCTTTGCGCGGGAAGTCGCCTTCCTGCCCCAGACCTGCCCGCCGGTGCCGGGAATGCTGGTGGAGGAACTGGTGGCTCTCGGCCGCTATCCCTGGCACGGCGCGCTCGGGCGGGTGACGGAGGCCGACCGCGCGGCGGTCGCGCAGGCGATTGATGCGACGGGCATCACTGAGCATGCGCGGCGCGATGTCGAAAGCCTGTCCGGCGGCGAGCGCCAGCGCGCCTTTATCGCCATGCTGATCGCGCAAGGCTCCGGCGCACTGCTTCTGGATGAGCCGATCTCCGCTCTCGACGTCGCGCATCAGGTGGAGGTCCTGGCGCTCCTGTCCTCGCTCTGCCGCGAGCGGGGGCTCGGCATCGTGGTCGTTCTCCACGACATCAATCTCGCGGCGCGTTTCTGCGACCGGCTCGTGGCCCTGCGCGACGGGGCGCTGATCGCGGAAGGCCCGCCGGCGGAAGTCCTGGATTCGGTGCGTCTGGAGGCGATCTACGGCCAGCGCTTCGAAATCCTCGAGAGCCCTCTCGGGCACGCTCTCGCGTTCCCCGTTTGAAGAAGTTGCGCGATCCGCGAAGCCCGCCCCATCGCCGTCTTGAGTAAAGAGCCTATCTCAGCGCGCAAACAGGGATTTTGGAACATGAGCGCTCTTCGCAAGGACGTCTCCCACGACGCCACCGATGGCACCAACGAGCAGCTTGCGATCGACACGATCCGCACGCTGACGCTGGATGCCGTCCTCAAAGCCCATTCCGGCCATGTCGGCGCGCCGCTGGGCTTGGCCCCCGCCGCCTACACCTTATGGACGCAGTTCCTGCGCTACGATCCGGACAAGCCGGATTGGCCGAACCGCGACCGCTTCGTCCTGTCGGTCGGCCACGGCTCCATGCTGCTCTACGCGCTTCTGTTTCTCGCGGGTGTCCGCGAGATCGACGCGGAGGGCAAGGAAACCGGCAAGCCCGCCGTGTCGCTGGACGACATCCGCCAGTTCCGCCAGCTCGATTCCAAGACGCCGGGCCATCCCGAATATCGCATGACCACCGGCGTCGAGACCACCACCGGCCCGCTGGGTCAGGGCTGCGCTAACTCGGTGGGCATGGCGCTCGCCGAGCGCTATCTCGCCGCTCATTACAACCGGCCTGATCACACGATCTTCGATCACGACGTCTACACCTTCTGCGGCGACGGCGATCTGATGGAAGGTGTCGCCAGCGAAGCGGCCTCGATCGCGGGCCATCTGAAGCTGTCGAACCTTTGCTGGGTCTACGACAACAACCGCGTTTCCATCGAAGGCTATACCGATCTCGCTTTCTCCGAGAACGTCATCGACCGGTTCCGCGGCTATGGCTGGAACACGGTGCATGTGGCGAACTTCAACGACACGGCGCTGATCCGCAACGCCATCGAAGAGTTCCGCCGCACCTCCGACCGCCCGACGCTGATCGTTATCGACTCGGTCATCGGCTTCGGTCTCCAGAAGCAGCAGGGCACCGCCAAGGCGCATGGCGAGGCCTTCGACGCCGAGGATGTGAAGGGCGCCAAGCGCGCCTATGGCTGGGACGAGAACAAGGACTTCTTCGTGCCGGACGGCGTGCCGGAGCGTTTCCGCGAGGCTGTCGGCGGGCGCGGCAAGCAGGCTCGCGACGAATGGGAAAAGACCTTCGCCGCTTATGCCAAGGCCTATCCCGAGCTTGCCGCCGATATCGAGAACATGCGCCAGGGCAAGCTGCCGGACGGTTGGGATTCGGCCATTCCGAGCTTTCCGGCCGACCCCAAGGGCGTCGCCTCGCGCGATGCCGGCGGCAAGGTGCTGAACGCCATCGCCGAAAAGGTGCCGTATCTCATCGGAGGCTCGGCCGATCTTGCGCCTTCCACCAAGACGCTTCTGACCTTCGACGGCGCGGGCTCGTTCGAGGCGGATAACTACGGTGGCCGGAACCTCCATTTCGGCATCCGCGAGCATGCGATGGGCTCCATCGCCAACGGCATGGCGCTGACATATCTGCGCTCCTACACCGCGACATTCCTCGTCTTTTCCGACTACATGCGTCCGCCGATCCGCCTCGCGGCGATCATGGAGCTGCCGGTGGTCTTCGTCTTCACGCACGATTCCATCGGCGTCGGCGAGGACGGGCCGACGCACCAGCCGATCGAGCAGCTCGCCAGCCTTCGCGCCATTCCGGGCCTCAACACGATCCGGCCCTGCGACGCCAACGAGGTGGCGGAAGCGTGGAAGGCCGCCATGCGCCAGACGCACGAGCCGACTGCGTTGATTCTCTCGCGCCAGCCGTTGCCGACGCTCGACCGCTCGAAATTCGCCTCCGCCGAGGGGCTGGCGAAGGGAGCTTATGTGCTGGCGGGCGAAAAGGACGAGCCGGAAGTGATCCTGATCGCCACCGGATCGGAAGTCTCGCTCTGCATCGAGGCGCACGAGAAGCTTCAGGCCGAAGGCGTCAAATCGCGCGTCGTTTCCATGCCGTCCTGGCACCTCTTCGAACGCCAGGAGCAGAGCTATCGCGATGAGGTCCTGCCGCCGGACATCATGGCGCGCGTCGCGGTGGAGCAGGGCGGCTCGCTCGGCTGGGACCGCTATGTCGGGGCCAAGGGCGCGCAGGTGGTGATGACCACCTTCGGCGCTTCCGCTCCCATCGCGAAGCTGCAGGCGAAATACGGTTTCACCGTCGACAACGTGGTGAAGCTCGCAAAGGAGCAGATCGCCGCGCGCGGCACGGCCAAGAACGCCTGACGACAGCTTGAAGCGGGCGCACACCGGCGCCCGCTGCCATTTCTTCAAAGAACGCCGCACAGGACGGAAGCCACATGCAGATCGGGATCATCGGCCTCGGACGGATGGGCGCCAACATCGCGCGCCGTCTCACGCGCGGCGGCCACCAATGCGTCGTCTTCGACCGCAAGCCGGAAGCGACGCAGTCTCTGGCGGCCGAAGGCATGACCGGGGCGACGTCGCTGGAAGACATGGCCGAAGCGCTCGCCACGCCGCGCGTCTTCTGGGTGATGCTGCCGGCGGGCGATCCGACGGAACAGGCGATTCAGCGCCTCGCCGCCATCGCGCAGCCCGGCGACGTCATCATCGACGGCGGCAACACCTTCTACAAGGACGACATCCGCCGTGCCAAGGAACTCGCCGGCCGGCAGGTTCAGTATATCGACGTCGGCACGTCCGGCGGCGTCTGGGGCCTCGAGCGCGGTTATTGCATGATGATCGGCGGCGAGGTGGAAACGGTCCGCAACCTCGATCCGATCTTCGACACGCTCGCGCCCGGACGCGGCGAAGTGGAGCGCACGCGCGGCCGCGATACGGCCGACGACCGCGCCGAACGGGGCTATATCCATGCCGGCCCGGCGGGCGCCGGCCACTTCGTGAAGATGGTCCATAACGGCATCGAATACGGGCTGATGCAGGCCTATGCCGAGGGCTTCGACATCCTGAAGACCAAGAACTCGGATCATCTGCCGCAGGACGAGCGCTACGACCTCAACCTTACCGACATCGCCGAGGTCTGGCGTCGGGGCTCCGTTATTTCCTCGTGGCTGCTCGATCTGACGGCCGAGGCGCTGGTGAAGGACCAGTCGCTGGCGCAGTTCTCCGGCCATGTCGCCGATTCCGGCGAAGGGCGCTGGACGATCCACGCCGCGATGGAAGAAGCGGTACCGGCCTATGTTCTGTCCGCCGCGCTCTACGCCCGTTATCGCTCGCGCCAGGAAGCGTCCTATGCCGACAAGCTTCTGTCGGCCATGCGCTTCGGCTTCGGCGGCCATGTGGAGATCCCGCAATAATGTACGCGGTCTCGGATGACGGCGCGGCGCCGCCGGCAACGCTTGTCATCTTCGGCGCGACGGGCGATCTGACGCGCCGGCTTCTCGTGCCGGCGCTCGCCAATCTCATTCGCGACAAGCTCGTCCTGAAGGAAAAGTTTGCGATTCTCGGCGTTTCGTTCGAGGACGAGACGGCCGAGGGCCTGCGCGAGAAGCTCGGCGAGTTCTGCGTGGACTGCGGCGGGGCCTGGGATGAGCTGAAGCCGCGCGTTCATTACATCCAGGGCGATTTCCTGGATGATGCGACCTACCGAGCGGTGGGGGCGAAGCTCGACGAGATCGGCTTCGGCAATGCGGGCTTCTACCTGGCCGTCGCGCCGAACTTCTTTGGCGAGATCGCCGAGCGATTGGCGAAGGTTGGGCTTCTGGAAGAAACCGAAGACGCCTTCCGCCGGCTGATGGTGGAAAAGCCCTTCGGACACGATCTCCAGTCCGCGCGTGCCTTGAACGCGCGGCTTCTGTCCGTGATGGACGAAACGCAGATCTACCGGATCGACCATTTCCTCGGCAAGGAAACGGTTCAGAACGTCATGACCACGCGCTTCGCCAACAATCTCCTCGAAGCCGTCTGGAACCACCGCTACGTCGACAACGTCCAGATCACCGCTGCCGAAACGGTGGGTGTCGAGAAGCGCGGCAAATATTACGACGCCACGGGCGCGATGCGCGACATGGTGCCGAACCACCTGTTCCAGCTTCTCGCCGCGATCGGCATGGAGCCGCCGAACTCCTTCGGGGCAGAGGCCGTGCGCACCGAAAAGGCTAAGGTGATCGAGGCGATCCGGCGCGTGAAGCCGGAAGAAGTGGGAAGGTTCTCGGCGCGCGGCCGGTATGGGTCGGGCCGGATCGGCGAAACGGATGTGGTCGCTTACGGTGAAGAGCCGAATGTCGACCCCGCCGGCTCCACCGAGACCTATGTCGCGATGAAGCTCTTCGTGGACAATTGGCGCTGGGCGGGCGTTCCCTTCTATCTGCGAACAGGCAAACGCCTGACGGCGCGCGACACGGAAATCGTCATCGCCTTCAAGCCGGCGCCCTATGCCTTATTCGAGCATACGGACGCCGTGGAACTGCCGGCCAACATCATGACGATCCAGATCCAGCCGAACGAGGGCGTGTCCATCCGCTTGTCCGCCAAGAAGCCGGGGCCGCGCATCTCCATCGTGCCGGTGGATCTCGACTTCACCTATGCCGAACAGTTCAAGATCGGCCGCTCGACCGGCTACGAAACGCTTCTCTACGATGCGCTGATCGGCGACCAGACACTGTTCCAGCGGGCCGACATGATCGAAAACGGTTGGGCGGCGGTGCAGCCCTTCCTCGATGCCTGGGGGCAAGACGGGGAAGTCGAGACCTATGAGGCGGGAAGCGCCGGGCCGGAGAGCGCCGAGCGATTGATCCGCGAGGATGGCGACCGCGAATGGCACCCGATCGGATGAGGCGACCCGCGACGGCGCTCGGCGATCTCCGCCTCGTCGTGTCCGATATCGACGGCACGCTGGTGAAGAACGACAAGTCGCTCGCGCCGGAAACCGTCTCCGCCGTGAAGCGTCTGCGGGCGGCCGGCGCCGGCTTCACTTTGATCAGCGCCCGGCCGCCGAGCGGTCTCGGTGGTTTGATCGAGGAACTCGGTCTCGATGGCCCGCTCGGCGCCTTCAACGGGGCGACCATCTTCCAGCCGGACGGCAAGATCGTGGAAGCGCATCGGCTAGCCGAAGACACTGTGCGGGGTATGCTCGACCTTTATGAGCGGCACGGCGTGCCCGTTTGGATCTTCGCCGACGGGCGGTGGATGACGAAGACGCGCGACATGGCGCATGTGGCCCAGGAAACCATCGCCGCGCGGCAGGAACCGCTGGTGACGCCGGACTTCGAGGAATGGCTCGCCCGCGTCGATAAAGTGCAGGGCGTCTGCGACGACCCAGAGTTGCTCGGCTCGATCGAGATGGAATTGAAGGAGCGTTTCGATACGGCTGCGACGATCGCGCGCTCGCAAACCTACTATCTCGACGCCACTGCGCCGAAGATGGACAAGGGCACCGGCGTGCGCGAACTGGCGAAAGCCTTCGGTGTCGAACTCGGCGCGGTGGCGGTCGCAGGAGACATGCCGAACGACCTGCCGATGTTCCGTGTCGCGGGTCTCGCCGTCGCGATGGGCCAAGCCGGCGACGATGTGAAGGTCGAAGCAGACGTTATCGCGAAATCGAACGATGAGAACGGTTTGGCGCTGTTTCTTGACCGTATTTCGGAAGCACGCGCAGATCCTTGAGCGTTTCGTGCGAGCCAATTCCGCGTTCTTTCGAGTTTCGATGCCCCTCCTTCGACAAACCGGAACCGCGCCATAGAACAGTGCGGGAAACCGAACGAAAGCGGAGAATCCAGATGGCGTATATCGAGGGCAAGAACGGCGTGATGCTGCACGTCAAGGATGTCGGGCAGGGAAAGCCCGTCGTCCTCATCCACGGCTGGCCGCTGACCGGGGATATGTTCGAATACCAGACCCTCGCGCTGATCGAGGCCGGCTATCGCGTCATCACCTATGACCGGCGCGGCTTCGGGCAGTCGGGACATCCGGCCACCGGCTACGACTACGACACCTTCGCGGATGATCTGGCGGCGGTTCTCGACAAGCTCGACCTCCAGGGCGCGGCGCTCGTCGGCTTCTCGATGGGTGGCGGCGAGATCGCTCGCTATCTGACCCGTCACGGGGCGGGACGGATTTCGAAGGCGGTGCTGGTCGCTTCCGTCGCGGGCTATCTCCTGAAGGACGACAGCAACCCCAATGGCGTCGACGCCAGCGTCTTCGAGGACATGAAGCGCCAAATCCGCGCCGACCGCTTCGCGTTCCTCCAGAGCTTCGCCAAGACCTTCTATGGCGTCGGCTATGTCACGAGCCCGGTGAGCCAGGGCGTTCTCGACTGGAGCTTCATTCTGGCGGTGATGGCCAGCCCGAAGGCGACGGTGGATTGCGTGGACGCCTTCGGCAAGACCGACTTCCGGCCGGACTTCAAGTCTTTCACGATTCCGACGCTGGTGATCCACGGCACGGGCGACAAGACGGTGCCGATCGATGCGACGGGCCGCGTGGCGGCCAAGAGCATTCCGGGCGCTCAGTTCATCGAATACGAAGGCGAACCGCACGGTCTCTTCGCCACCGCGCCCGATCGCCTGAACGCCGATCTCCTGAAGTTCCTCGGCTGATCGCTCTAAAAAGAAAGAAGCCGCAGGCTGTTACGGCCTGCGGCTTTTATTTCGGTTCAACGCGGGCGGAGCAGACTGTCTTCCATCCGCTTCTGTTCTTCCGGCTCGACCTCGACCTGCTCGCCGGCATCGTCCGGCACGCCGGCTCCGGTCTGGGCGATGGTGTCGTTCAAGGGGCGGGCGTTGGTGCCGCCGGTCGGGTGATCGGCGTCTCGCTTGTCGGCATCGCGCTTGTCGGTCATGGCGTCGTCTCCTGTTCGGAAAGGACAACGCCTGACGTCGGGGAGGGTTCTCTTATTCCTCCGGCACGACGCGCACCGCGCCTCTGGCCGCGCTCGTGGTCATCGCCGCATAGGCGCGCAGGGCAGTCGTGACCTTGCGCTTGCGGGGCTCCGCCGGCTTCCAGCCCTTTTCGGCCTGCGTCTGGCGGCGCTGCGCGATCTCGGCATCGGGCACTGCCAGATGGATCGAACGGTTCGGAATGTCGATCTCGATCACGTCGCCATCTTCAACGAGGCCGATCGTGCCGCCTTCCGCCGCTTCGGGCGAAACGTGGCCGATGGACAAGCCCGAGGAGCCGCCGGAAAAGCGGCCGTCGGTGACGAGCGCGCAGGCTTTGCCGAGGCCCTTCGATTTCAGGTAGCTCGTCGGATAAAGCATTTCCTGCATGCCGGGGCCGCCGCGCGGGCCCTCATAGCGGATGAGAACCACGTCACCGGCGACGATCTTGTTGCCGAGGATCGCCTGCACGGCCGCGTCCTGGCTTTCGAAAATGCGGGCCGGGCCGGAGAACTTCAGGATGGAGTCGTCGACGCCCGCCGTTTTCACGATGCAGCCGTCTTCCGCGAGGTTGCCGTAGAGCACCGCAAGGCCGCCATCCTTGGAGAAGGCGTGCTCGGCAGAGCGGATCACGCCCTTTTCGCGGTCGGTATCGACAGCGTCGAAGCGGCGCTCCTGGCTGAAGGCGACCTGCGTCGGCACACCGCCGGGCGCGGCGCGGAAGAAGTCGTGGACGCTCCGGCTTTCGGTGCGCTTCACGTCCCAGCGCTCCAGCGCCTGGCCCATGCTTTCGGCGTGGACCACCGGCACGTCGGAATGGATCAGCCCGGCGCGGTCGAGTTCGCCGAGAATGCCCATGATGCCGCCCGCGTGGTGGACGTCCTCCATGTGGACGTTCGCGATGGCCGGCGCGACCTTGCAGAGAACCGGCACGCGGCGCGATAGGCGGTCGATATCGGACATGGTGAAGTCCACGCCGCCTTCATGCGCCGCCGCCAGAAGGTGGAGAACCGTGTTGGTCGATCCGCCCATCGCGATGTCCAGCGTCATCGCGTTCTCGAAGGCCTCGAAACGCGCAATGGAACGCGGCAGGACGTTCTCGTCCTCCTGCTCGTAGTAACGGCGAGCGAGGTCCACCACGAGATGGCCGGCTTCCACGAACAAGCGCTTGCGATCGCCATGGGTCGCGAGCGTCGAGCCGTTGCCGGGCAGGGACAGACCGAGGGCTTCGGTGAGGCAGTTCATGGAATTGGCGGTGAACATGCCCGAGCACGAACCGCAGGTCGGGCAGGCCGAGCGCTCGATGGTTTTCACGTCCTCGTCCGAAATGCGGTCGTCGGCGGCCGCCACCATGGCGTCCACGAGGTCGAGCTTCTTTTCGGTATTGTCCGGCCAAACGACCTTGCCGGCCTCCATCGGGCCGCCGGATACGAAGACGGCCGGGATGTTGAGGCGGAGCGCCGCCATCAGCATGCCGGGCGTGATCTTGTCGCAATTCGAGATGCAGACCATGGCGTCGGCGCAGTGCGCGTTGACCATGTATTCCACCGCGTCGGCGATCAACTCGCGCGAGGGCAGGGAATAAAGCATCCCGTCATGGCCCATGGCGATGCCGTCATCGACCGCGATGGTGTTGAATTCCTTGGCGACGCCGCCCGCCTTCTCGATCTCGCGCGCGACGAGCTGGCCGAGATCTTTCAGATGCACGTGGCCCGGCACGAACTGGGTGAACGAATTTACGACGGCAATGATCGGCTTGCCGAAGTCGGAATCCTTCATACCCGTGGCGCGCCAGAGCCCACGGGCTCCGGCCATGTTGCGCCCGTGCGTGGTCGTGCGGGAGCGATAGGCTGGCATCGTCTCAATCCAATCAACAAAGATTGCCGCTACCGACTACACCTCTCCGGCTCGAAAGTCCAAGCCTTGCGCCAATCCGCCGCCCGTCCGCGTGGGCGAAAGCGGTCGAGCTTGCGACACGCGGCGAAGGTCTGTGACGCGGGTAAAAGCCGTTGGCTGGCTCACGGGGAATTACCGCGCGTTAAAGATCGCTCGTTAGGATCGGCACCATTGCGGCATGAAGGGATTTTTCGATGATGGGCGGGGGGCTGCTGAACCGTATCAGCATGCGGGGCCGGATGACGGTCCTCATCGGCTCCGCTTTGGCTCCGCTCGCGTTGTTTCTCGGCGTGTCGGTCGTCTCCGATTACGACACGACCTTGTTCGCGGCTCGCCGCGAATTGCTGCAAACGGCCAATCTGGCGGCCGCGCGCGAAGAGCAGGTCTTCGCCACCTCGCGCGTGGTTCTGGATGTCGTGCGCCGCGCCCTGTCGATCGAGCATCTGGACGCCGCCAAGTGCCATGAGATGCTGGCCGAGATCAAAGGCGCCAATCCGCAGTTTCTGTCGATCGGGCTTTCCGATCCGGACGGAACGATCGCCTGCCACAGCACGATGACCGAGAAGGTGCGTCTGCGCGACCTGGACTTCATCGCCAGGGTCCTCGATCCGGCCAATGGCGAGATGATGGTCGGCCCCTACACGGTCATGCGGGCGTTGAACCGGCCGACCATGATGGTCGCCATGCCGATGTCGGACAATCTCGGCCGCCATGCCGCCATGGTCTTCGCAGCGCTCGATCTCGATTATCTGTCGTCCAGAGCGGAAAGCCTGTCGGAGGGCGGCCGGCGAACCGTTTCGCTCGTGGATGCCACGAGCGGGCGGGTGTTGAACCATTATCCGCCGCTGGACGATGCGGCCGGCGATCTATTCCAGACGCATCCCTTGATGGAAGCGATCCGGCGCGCGCCTTCGGGCGGCGTCACCGAGGCGCCGGGCTTCGGGGGGCTGGAAAGCATCTTCGGCTTTCAACCGATCGGAGGCGCGAATGGGAACGCTCTGATCGTCGTCATCGGCGAGTCCCGGAACGCGCTTCTGGCGCCGATCCAAGCCCGCAGCATCCGCTCTCTCGTCGGCGGATCGCTGACGCTGATCATCGCGCTCCTTGCCGCCTGGCTTCTCGGCTACAAGCTGAAGGTCGAGCCGGTTCTGCGCCTGACACGCGTCGCGCGCCGCATCGGCTCGGGCGACTTCATGGCGCGCGGCAAGCTGGAGCCCTGGCATGCGCCGGAATTGCGGGACCTCAGCGAAACGCTCGACCGCTTGGCGCTTCGCCTCGCGGAAGGGCGGACGGCGGAACAGGCCGTGGCGGCGAGCGAGGAACGCTATCGCCTCCTCGCCAACAACATCGCCGACCTCGTCACTTGCGTCGACAACGATGGCATACGCACGTTCGCATCTCCATCCAGCCGCGAAGTCCTGGGATGGGAACCCGAAGAGCTTCTGGGGCAGCATCCCCGCGAACTGATCCACCCGGACGAACATGATATGGTCCGCGCGGTCTTCGAAAGCATGAAGACCGGCGCGTCCATCCACGACGTGCATTTCCGCATGCGGCACAAGGATGGCCACTACATCTGGGTCGGCGCGAATGGGCGGCAGTCGGAAACGAAACGCTTCTTCGTTTTCACTCTGCGCGACGTCACCGCGCGCAAGCAGATGGAGGAGGAGGTCGCACGCGCCAACCGGCAACTCGCCTCGCTGGCTTCCACCGACGGGCTGACCGGCCTTCTCAATCGCCGGGCCTTCGATGCGACGCTGGAGCAGGCCTTCGCGGCCGCCATCGCCAACGGCCTCGATCTTTGCGTGCTCATGATCGACGTGGATCGGTTCAAGGGCTTCAACGACCAATACGGCCATCTGGCCGGAGACGATGCCCTGCGGCGCGTCGCCAAGGAGTTGCGGTCGGTTCTGAAGCGTCCAGGGATCGCGGTGGCGCGATATGGCGGTGAGGAATTCGCGGTGATCATGCCCGAAGCGCGCTTGTCCGACGCGCTCGGCGAAGCGGAGGAACTGCGCCAGGCCGTTCGGCGGCTCGCAATCGACCATGCGGCGAGCGAGTTCGGCGTCGTGACGCTCAGCATCGGCGTTTCCAGCCTGACCGCTTCGAGCGGCATTCGAGACATGGCTGAATTCATGCGGCGGGCCGACAGAGCGCTCTACCGTGCTAAGAACAATGGCCGCGACCGAACCGAGTTCGGCTTCGGCGAGATCTCCGTCGCTTCCTGATCGCCTTCGCGCTCGCCTCGACAAGGGATGCGCCTAGCTTAAGCGCAGAGCCCCGTTCGCATTCCGACCGCGGGGCGCGGAATCGAGGCTTCATTCCATGACATCGCAAGACACTCCGGTCTGGTTCATCACCGGCTGCTCGACCGGCTTCGGCAAGGAACTCGCCAAGCTCCTGATCGCGCGCGGCTGGCGGGTCGTCGTGACCGCCCGCGACAAGTCGCGGGTCGAGGAACTGGCTGCTTCCGGCGGCGATAAGGCGCTGGCCCTTTCGCTGGACGTGACCGACACCTCCCAGATCGCGAACGCGGTGAAGGCCGCCGAGGACCGCTTCGGCCGCATCGACGTTCTCGTCAACAATGCCGGCTACGGCTATCAGTCCTCGATCGAGGAAGGCGACGACGCGGCGATCCGGGCGCAGTTCGACGCCAATGTGTTCGGCCTCTTCGCCATGACGCGGGCGGTTCTGCCGATCATGCGGCGGCAGCGCTCCGGCCATGTCATCAACATCACGTCGCTCGCCGGTTTCATCGGCCTGCCGAGCTCGGGCTATTACGCGGCGACCAAGCACGCGGTGGAAGGGTTCTCGGATGCGCTCGCCGCCGAGGTCGCGCCGCTCGGGATCAAGGTGACCTGCGTCGAGCCGGGTCCGTTCCGCACCGATTGGGCGGGACGCTCGCTTCAGCAGACGCAAAGCCGCATCGAGGATTATGCCGAAACAGCCGCAGCCCGCATGAAGGCGACGGCCGGCGTCAGCGGCAAGCAGCCGGGCGATCCGGTGCGGGCGGCGGAAGCGATGATCGCGATCACGGAAGCGGCAACCGCGCCGCGCCATCTCGTGCTCGGCAAGTTCGCCTTCGACGCGATCACAAAGAAGCTCGGCGAGCGCGCCGCCGAAATCGAATCGCTGCGCGACGTGTCGCTCGGCGCCGACTATCCCGACGCCTGACGAAAACCAGCGGGGAAGGCAGTCGGGAGCCTTCCCCTCGTCGTCTTCAGCGCTTGAGACGCGCCAGAAGCGAGGACGTGTCCCAGCGTTTGCCGCCCATGGCCTCGACCTCGCCGTAGAACTGGTCGATCAGCGCGGTGACGGGCAGGGAGGAGCCGTTGCGCTTGGCTTCCGCGAGGCAGATGCCGAGGTCTTTCCGCATCCATTCCACCGCGAAGCCGAAATCGTAGCGCCCCGCCGACATCGTTTCGTGCCGGTTCTCCATCTGCCAGGAGCCCGCCGCGCCCTTGGAGATCGCGCCGATCACCGTGCCGATGTCGAGCCCGGCATTCTGGCCGAAGGCGATCGCCTCGGCGAGGCCCTGAACGAGACCGGCGATGCAGATCTGGTTCATCATTTTGGCGAGTTGGCCCGATCCGACGGGACCCATCAGCGTGATCGTGCGGCCATAGGCGGCCATCACGGGACGCACGGCATCGAAACGCACCTGCTCGCCGCCGACCATGACGGTCAGGATGCCCTTTTCCGCCCCGGCCTGACCGCCCGAAACGGGCGCGTCGAGGAAGGCGATGCCCTTTTCGCCAGCGCCGGCGCTCAGTTCGCGCGCGAGTTCGGCCGAAGCGGTGGTGTGGTCGACGAGCGTCGCGCCGGTCCGCATGCCGGCGAGGACGCCGTCGTCGCCGAACACCACCGAGCGCACGTCATCGTCGTTGCCGACGCAGGAGAACACCACATCCGCGCCTTCGGCGGCTTCCCGTGGAGTGGGAGCCGTGTGCCCGCCATGTTCGTTCTTCCAGGCTTCCGCCTTGGCGCCGGTGCGGTTGTAGACCGTCGTTTCGTGCCCGGCGGCGGCCAGATGGCCTGCCATGGGGTAGCCCATGACCCCGAGCCCGATGAAAGCAATCTTCGCCATCCAAAAACCTTCGCCAGAGACTGCCGACTGTTCGAGCCGGCCTCAGTGAACGGAAGGCAGCGAGATTCGCCCGCCACCCGAACTGGAGTATAGGGGCTTTGAGGCTTGAGGGAGAGGGTGTGGCCCCGCAACCGCAATTCGGCCACGGAGAGGGCGTTTGGCACGTCTCGCATCGAGGACTTCCATGAAGCTGGAACGCATCGCCATCATCGCCGCCGCCTTCGGCATGGCACCCGTCGCGGCTTCCGCGCATCCGCACGTCTTCGTGGAGCCGAAGATGGTGGTCGTGGCGGGAAGCGACGGGCATTTGAAGGAGGTGCACAATCGCTGGTCGATGGACGAGATGTTCTCGTCCGGCGTTCTGGTGGATTTCGACGCAAACGGCGACGGCAAGCTGGAGCGCGACGAGCTGACGGCCATCGGGCGGCAGGTGGCGGGGTCGATCACGCGGTGGTCCTACTACACCTTCGTGCGCAATGGCGGGGTGCAGGTCGCGATGGAAGGACCGCCGGTGCTCGACGTTTCCTATGATACCAAAGCGGGGCGGCTGGACTTCGATTTCGTGATGAAGCCGAAGGCGCCGGTGGATCTGAAGACCGGCGGCGTGACCTTCTCGAATTTCGACGACACCTATTTCGTGGCGTTCGATTACAAGGACGCCAAGCAGTTCACCGTCCAGGGGATGCCGAACGGCTGCCGCGCCGAGATGGATGCGCCCAATCCCGACGAGGCGGCGAAATCCTGGATGGCCACGATCGCGGCCATCCCGGCCGATGCCGACGTTCCGGACGACGGCATCAAGTTCTCGCAGGTTCTGTCCACCAAATACCGGATCGCCTGCCCGAAGAAGTAGCGCGAACCGGAACGGGATCAGTTCGTCCGGGACAGCGCGCCGGCGACGAGTTCCACATTGTGCCGGAACATCTTCGCATAGGTCGAGGCCGGACCGTCCGGGCCGGACAGGGACTCCACGTAAAGCTCGCCGCCCGGCTCGGCTCCCGTGGCTTGCGCGATCTGGCGCACGAGGCGCGGATCGTTGGAGTTCTCGAAGAAGTAGGTGCGGATCTTCTCGGCCTTGATCTGGTCGATCAGCTTGGCCACGTCACGTGCCGACGCTTCGCTTTCGGTGGACAGGCCGACCGGCGACAGGAAGGTCACGCCATAGGCCGCGCCGAAATAGCCGAAGGCGTCGTGGCTCGTCAGGATGCGGCGGTTCTCCTTCGGCGTCTTGCCGATCTCGGCCTTGGCGAAGGCGTCGAGCTTCTGCAGTTCCGCGGTGTAACGCGCCGCATTGGTCTTGAAGCTTTCGGCTTGCGACGGATCGGCTTTGGCGAGAGCCTGCTCGATCACGCCCACCCAGCTTTCGACGTTCTTCGGGTCGTTCCAGACATGGGGATCGACATCGTGCTCATGCCCGTGGTCGTGCCCCTCGTGGTTATGGTCGTGTCCGGCTTCCTCTTCGAGGTCGAGCGGCTTGATGTTGGCGGACGCCACGACCGGCTCGCCTTTGAAGCCGGATGCCTTGACGAGGCGGTCCATGAAGCCTTCGAGGCCCAGACCGCTGACGAACACGACCTGCGCATCGCGCAGGCGCTTGGCGTCGTCGGGCGCGGGCTCGTATTCGTGGGGGTCGCCGTTCGGGCCGATCAGGGTCGAAACGTCGACATGGCTGCCACCGACTTCGCGCACCACATCGCCGAGCACGCTGAAGCTCGCCACGACCTTCAGTTTGTCATCGGCGGAAGCGGGTGTCGCTCCCGCCAGCATCGTGGCGCAGCCGAGCGCGAGAATGAAGCGTCGTGTCAGCATCGGAACTTCCTTGCTTTCAGGCCGCGGAATGCCGCCGGGGAACAAGACGGGCGAGGGCGCCCGCCGGAGCGAAGACGAGGGAAAGGCAATAGATGGCGCCGGCGAAGAGAAGGATCGTCGGGCCGGATGCCAGATCGAAATGGAAGGAAACCGCGAGGCCGAGCCATCCCGAGAGGAATGCGATGGTGGCGGACAGCACCATCATTCGCGGCAGGCTCTTGGCCCAAAGCTGCGCGGTGGAGGCCGGAAGCATCATCAGGCCGACCGACATCAGGGTGCCGAGCGTCTGGAAGCCCGCCACGAGATTGATGACCACCAGCACCAGAAACAGGAAATGGAACCAGCCGTCGCGCACCCCGACCGCGCGAAGAAAGCCCGGATCGACGGACTGCGCCACCAGCGGCCGATAGAAGATCGCCAGCATGGAAAGGGTCAGGCTGGCGATCGCCCCGATCAAAACGAGGGCGGAGGCATCCACGGCGAGGATCGTGCCGAAAAGCACGTGGAGCAGATCGACGTTCGATCCCTTCACCGAAACGATCAGGACGCCGAGGCTGAGCGAGATCAGGTAGAAACCGGCGAAGCTCGCATCTTCCCGCAAGGCCGTGGCGCGGCTGGCGAGACCCGCAAGCCCGGCGACCGCAAGGCCCGCGACGAGACCGCCCAGACCCATCGCCGGGAGCGAAAAGCCGGCGAAAAGGAAGCCCACCGCCGCCCCCGGCAGAACCGCATGGCTCAGCGCATCGCCGACGAGGCTCATGCGGCGAAGAACGAGAAGAACGCCGATGGGTCCCGCACCGAGGCCGAGCGCCAGGCAGGCGACGAGAGCGCGCCTCATGAAGCCGTAGTCCAAGAACGGCGCGACGAGGAAGTCGTAGAGGATCATGCCGCGTGCCGGCCGCAGGCCTCGGCGCGCTCGTCCCAGGCTTCGGCCATGGCGCGCGCTTTCAGAAGATTGCCCGAATTGAGCGAGTCCGCCGTCGGCCCCCAGGCGATCGGCTCGCGGGCGAGGAGAAGCGTCTCAGGGAAATGCTCGCGCACCTGCGCGAAGTCGTGGACCACGGCGACGACGGTACGCCCTTCGCCGTGCCAGCGGTGGATCACCGCCAGGAGATCGGCCGTGGTCTTGGCGTCGATCGCGGTGAAGGGCTCGTCGAGGAGAACGAGCTTGGCGTCCTGCAGAAGGAGGCGCGCGAACAGAACGCGCTGGAATTGACCGGCGGAGAGTTCGCCGATGGTGCGGCGTTCGAACCCTTCCAGCCCGACGCTCGCCAGCGCCTGAGCGGCGTTGGTGGCGTCTTGGCGGGACAAGCGGCGGAACAGCCCGACGCGGCTCCAGGCGCCGAGCGCCACCATGTCCGCCACCGTGATCGGAAAGCTGCGGTCGATCTCGGAGGCCTGCGGAAGATAGGCGACGTCGGCCGCGCGGATGCCGCCGCGCGCGATGCGGCCGGTGGACAAGGGCAGATAGCCCATGACCGCCTTCAAAAGCGTCGACTTGCCGGCGCCGTTGGGGCCGACGATGCCGGTCAGGCTTCCCAGCTCGAAGGAGCCCGTCAGGTGATGAACGGCCGGATGCCGGCCATAGGCCACGGTGACATTGTGGAAGGAAAGGGGCGGGGCGCTTGTCACGGCAGCATCGCCGCCCAATAGATCGCCACCCACAAAACGCCGATCGCCCCGAGGGCGGCAAGCACGCGCAGGGTGGCGGAATGGGTGAGGGTCGAGTGCTGGAACGGATCGCCCGAATGAGCCATGCGGATGTGCCTTGCGGTTCGACGGTTGACCTCCCGCCGCGCTTCTCGAGGCATGGCTTTAATGTGATATCATTACATCGTCAACCGAGCGTCGGACTTTGACGACAACGGGGGTGAGAAAAGCGTTGCCGCCACCTTTCAGGGTTTCACCGGTTGCACTTGCGCCGGGTCGGCTTCGGCTGGCGGGGGTGGCAGCTTGCCCTTCCCGAAGCGCTTGGCATAAGCGACGCAGCCCTTGATCACCGGCGTGCAAAGCGTATCGCGTCCGCGCGCCGTGTCGTTGTTGCCCGCATAGGACACGCGGTCGACCCGGCCATCCACGAAGCGGAACTGCGCGCGGCAGGTGCCGGTGGAGGGCAGGCTGAGATTGGTGCTCGCCGCGCCGAACAGGATCGGTGCGGAAAGGCTGACGCCGGCCGATCGATTGTCGATCTCGTAGCTCCAGATCGTCATGTCGCCTTCCTCCGCCGTGCGGCTCGGAAAGCCGGCGCACATGCGGACGTCCTGTTCGGTGAAGCCGAGCATGGCGCTGCGGGCGATCTCCACATCGTTGAATTCCGTCAAGGCGGCGCAGCCGGCGAATGAAAGGAGGCAAAACGGCGCCAGAATGCGCAGGGCGGAGCAGGATGTCATTCGTCCTCTCGGGTCGATCGCGTCGAGGAAAAGGGCGACTGGCGACCAACGCACTTGGCACCAAGGCGTTGGTCGCCCGTTCCCGGCCCTTCATTCTAGGTCGGGAGCCGAGCGATCAACCCGCTTCGCTGCAATGCAGCGATGACGTTTTCGCGCGTGACGCGGTTTCGGCACGCGGCTCTTCGGGGTTTGTCGAGGGATCGATGACGTGGATGACTTGATGGAAGAGCGGGAAAGCGTCGGGCCGTATCCGACAGTGCCGCGGGAAGCGCGCGGCTTCATTCCACGTGATTATGTGGCGGGAAACGGAAGTTCGCCGACGCTGCATCCGCGCGAGAACGCGATGCGCTCAATTGGGCGAGGCGGTACGGCGGGCTCGAAGCTGCGCGCTGCGCAAAGGTTCGAGCGTTGGAGGGCGGATCGGAAGCGTCGGCTCAGGCCGCGTCGAGGCTTTTCAGCGGGCGCGACGCCGATCTCCAAGTGTACTCAAGCCGTTCGCGGTTCGAAACCCGCACGATGCCAACCTTCTCGGCTTTGTCGTCGGCCTTTCCTGCTCAGCGGAGACGGCGGAGGCGCTTGGCCAGAAGCAGGTCCAGTTCCTTGATGGCCGGAAGTATCGTCTTGCCGTTGCTGATCGCGGCCAGCAGTTCCGTTTCGAGTTCGGCCTGCACGTTGCGAACCCGGTCCGCCAGCGTGCGTCCCGCCGGCGTCAGGCGCACGAGCACGCGGCGGTGATCGCCTTCGTCGCTTTCGCGCTGGACCCAGCCCTTGCGCTCCAGGATATCGACCATCTTGGACACCGTCGACGGACGCACCGAAAGACGATTGGCGATCTGGATGCTGCCGAGCGTATCGGCGCCCTCGAAGCAGAGCAGGAATTGATCCTGACCGACCACGACGCCGCATTCCGCGAGCTTGATGCCCATGAGCTGGCGCACGCATTTGGAGATGGAGAGAAGATGGGGAACGAGGTCGACGCTGCTTCCTCGATCTTCTTGTACGATCGCAATCTTCGCAGACATCGCTTCGACCCGACTTTTGCTTAAGATGCTCATAAATAAACACGATTTGGCCGAAAGCGCAGCAGATGCTTTCATAGCCAGCGCAGTTTACAGCACCTTATCGGGATGGAAACGTGAACGAACTGAAGCGCGCGGTTCTTCGGGAAATATTCGGAAGTCCGGATCGAAGGCGGCGAAGTAACGGCGCAAGCTGACGCTTCGGAGTCTCGCGGCAGGCAAGGGTTCCGAACCCCCGTCCGCGAGGGGCTCAATCCTCCGCCACGATCTCGCTCAGTGCGGCGGTGATCCGGCAGCGCACCCCTTCGGGCGCGTAGGAAATGTGGGACGAGCCTTCCGCCGCGCCCGCCAGACCCATCTCGATCAGGCGCGTGCCGAAGCTGCGGCGAGTGGGTTCGGCAACCGGGGGCCCGTCCGCTTCGATCCAGTCGAATAACAGAAGCGCATCGCCGCTTTCGGGGGACGGGGCAATTGACCACGTCGCCAGAACGCGTCCTTCCGGCTGGGACAAGGCGCCGTACTTCACGGCGTTGGTGGAAAGCTCATGCACGATCAACGAGAGCGCGAGCGAATATTTCGATCCGAGCTGGACATCCGGCCCTTCGACGGCGATGCGCCCGCCGTCGTTGTGGAGGGCGACGGCGGAGCGGACGATCTCTGCGATGGACGCCGCGTCGCGATGGCCGGTCAGAAGAATATCGTGCGCCTTCGAGAGCGCGTTGATCCGCTCGCTCAGCGTTCTTTTCGCGGTGCCGACATCGCTGGCCGTGCGCAGGGTCTGGGTGGCGATCGAGGACACGATGGCGAGCGTGTTCTTCAAACGGTGGGAAAGCTCGCGGTTCAGGATCGCGCGCTGTTCTTCCGCCCGCCGCCGGTCCTCGACATCGAGGATGATCGACACCGCCGCCAGGATATGCCCTTCGGAATCGCGCACCGGCGTCGTGGAAACCTCCCACCGCCGCACGTCGCCGGTTTGCGCATCGCGATAGCTCATCGGCTCGTCGATCAGCGTTTCGCCGTTTCGCAACGCCCGGACCGTCGGATATTCGTCCATGCGGTAGGGCGTTCCATCGGGATGAAGCGCGTCGAAACTGGCATGGCCGCCGCCGTCACCGATGCCGGCATCGTGGCCGAGCATCTGTTCCAGGCGCATGTTGATCTGGCCCCGACCATCCGCATAGGCGATCGAGATGCCGAGCGGCGCCTGCTGCACCACGGCCTGGAGGAGCCCGCGCTCGACCTCGAGCTGATGCTGGCTTTCCCGCATGGCCGCCTCGGCGGTGCGATTTGCGGTGATATCGCGAACGGTGCCGATGAAACGAACGGCGCGACGATTGGCGAAGAAGGCTTGGCCTTTGGCGGCGATCCAGCGCCCGGTCCCGTCCGTCATGTCCCGGATGCGGTATTCGATGTCGTAGTTTCCGCTGCCCGCCGGATCGAGCGCGGCGCGCACCGCTGCGTCCACCCAATCGTGATCGTCCGGGTGGAGAGCTTCCAGAAACGCCGCATAGGAGACCGAACGGTCGCGAGGCAGGCCGAAAAGCTGACGGGCGCGCAGATCCCAGCCGAGTTCGCCGGTCAGGAGATCGTAGTCGAAGATGCCGAGATCGGCCGCTTCCACGGCCAAACTGAACTGCTCTCGCGCTTTTTGAAGGCTCTGCTCGGCTTCGCGCTGAGAAGTGCGGTCGCGCAGGATTTTGATGAAGCCGAGATGCTCGCCGTCGTCGCCTATCAAAGGCATCATGTTGCCGCTGGCATAAAAGCGGCCGCCGCCCTTCTTCAGGTGCCAGCGTTCATCCACCGCTCGCCCTTCGCGCAGGGCGTCGCCCATCTCCACCGCGACGCGGCCGATGGCCCGATCTTCCGGCGTGAAGAAGCGCGCGGCATCGGTCCCGCGCATCTCCTCCGCCGTCCAGCCGAGAATGCGCTCGGCGCCCGTGTTCCATTCGGTGATCCGGCCCTCGCGGTCGGTCACGATCACGGCGAATTCGGTGACGCTGGCGAAGGTCTGGCGGTAACGGTTCTCCGCTTCGCGCAGGTTCCGCTGCGATGCCGCTTCCGCCGCGTCGCCCGCCGCCGAGGCGACGACGCCCGCGAGCATCTGGGCAACCGCGAGATGGCGGATGGAGAACGCGTTCGTCCGGCTGGCCTGCACCTTCAAGACGCCGATCGGCAGCCCGCGCCGCGTCACGGGAACGACGATCATGGAGCGGATATCGAAGCGGCGGACGAGTTCGCGATCGACGGTCGGCTCGTTCTCGACATCGGCGCAAAGAAAGGGCCGCTCCTCATGGATCGCACGGCCGGACAGCGAACCCGCCAGCGAAATGCGCGTGCCTTTGTGCGCGGCGAGATTGCCGGAAACGGCTTCGTAGACCAGTTCGTCGCCGCGCCGAATCTCCACCACGGCGCCATCGGCGGCTTCCACGATGTCGAGGGCGCAATCGACGACGGCCTGAAAGATGGCCTCCAACGCGACCGTGCCGGACGCGGCGGCGCGCTGGAGCGCGATCAGCGTATCGAGCCGCGTGGCGTCGGCTTGTGCGAGGCGGCGGTCCGCTTCGCGTTCA
This sequence comes from Aureimonas psammosilenae, assembly GCF_009176975.1. GTDB lineage: Bacteria > Pseudomonadota > Alphaproteobacteria > Rhizobiales > Rhizobiaceae > Plantimonas > Plantimonas psammosilenae. The sequence continues at coordinate 213,531 of NZ_WEZG01000003.1, read as the reverse complement.
CAAAGATTCCGCCGCAGTTCGAACTGGGTCATGACCTGCGAGGCAAGAGACCGGAGGCTTTTTGCCTGCTTCGGTGTCAGACCATCGGGCCGAGGCGCGAAATCGAGGACGCAAAGCGTGCCGAGCGTCACGCCGTTTTCCGCCACCAAGGGCGCGCCGGCATAGAAGCGCACATGCGGCGCTTCGGTCACCAGCGGATTGTCGCGGGTTCGCGGATCGACGGAAAGGTCGGGGATCACGAGAAGATCGGCGCTGCCGAGCGTGTGGACGCAGATCGAGCGTTCGAGCGGGGTTCCGCAGAGCGTGGTTCCAACGGCGGCGCTGAAGAACTGCTGCTTCTCGCCGAGGAGGGTGACGAGGGCGACCGGCGTCTCGCAGATCGAACCCGCGAGCGAAGCGATATCATCGAGACCTGAAGCGGCCTCTCCCTTTGCGAGGCCATATCGTTCGAGAGCCGCGATCCGCTCGGCTTCGAGCGGGTGTCCTACAACTCTGTCCGTCACCAATTCCCGTTCCGATGCGCGCCGCCCCTCACCAGCGGAAGCGCATTATTTCACTGAACGCAACGAATTTCTCGCGCGACGGCAACCGATCGAGTTTTTTCAGCTCAGTAACAGGGAATGGGAAGCTCCGCCCGCGACCGGACAGAGCTTTTCGTTCAGGTTCAGTCCGTCAATTCGGCCGGAACCTTGCCGCCGTTTTCCGCCAGCTTCTTCATCAGCGCCTTGTGCAGCCAGACGTTCATCGTCGCGCTGTCATCCGTGCTGCCGGTATAGCCGAGTTCGTGCGCGAGTTCCTTGCGCTCGGACAGGCTGGAGTCGAGGTCGAGGGCCTTCATCAGATCGACCACCGAGCGACGCCAATCGAGCTTCTGGCCGCTGTCCTTGACGGCCTTCTCCAGGATCGCGGCGACATCGACGTTCGACGCGGCAGTCGGCGTCGGCGTCGCGCTCGGAGCGCCCGGCGCGGTGCCCGTGGTCGGGTGCTGCGCCTGCGGCTCGGGCGATGCGCCGGAGGGCGCGACACTCGGCGAAGCAGGAGTGGCGGCCGGCGTCGTGCCGGCATTCGGGGCGGGCGACGGGGCCGAAGACGGGGTTTGCGTTTGTTCGGCCGCTTCCGCCTGACGGCCGAAAATGGCGTTCTTGATCTTGTCGAAGATGCTCATGGCTGATCCCGTTCTGCAGCCGCCGCCGGGCGGCGCGTTCGGCATGGGAAACGGCACGGCCGCCACAGGTGTTCCGGACCGATTTCGGTCGGCATGAACAAGCCGGCCTCGGTCGACGGGATCGGCAACCACGGGCGGACAAAGGCGCGGTAGGCCCGGAGGGACTCGAACCCCCAACCAAGCGGTTATGAGCCGCCGGCTCTAACCATTGAGCTACAGGCCCGCGCTTCTCCCGCGTAACCAAAGATTGGCGTTCCAGCAAGCTCTCTCCGCATGTCGCGCGCCCGACCCCTGTCTACGGCGCGCTCGCGCACCATTATGGCAAGTGTTGGTTGAAGGGTCGGCCGACGAGAGGCGGTCCGCGCCTGACGGGGTTTCGATCTATGGCTTCGAAGGGAACACGAGCGATGAACGACGACGAGGACCGCATCCGGCAGGAAGCCCATAAGCTGTGGGAACAGGAAGGCCGTCCCGACGGGCGCTCGGAGCGCCACTGGGCGGAAGCGCGCGAGATCATCGCGCTGCGCGACAGCAACCAAACCACGTTGAAGCCTGTTCAGGAAACGTTGGAGGAGCCGGCCGAGCCCGTCCTCGCGGTGGAAAATCTCGGCGATCTTCCCGGCATCACGGACCAGGGCGACGAGAAGCTGGCGCCGAGCTACGAGGCCGCGAAGGACGTCGCCGACGAAGCGCCGCTCGTCACGGACGAGGACGTGAAGAAGGAAAAGGGTTCTGCGAAGAACCGCGCCAAGTCCGCTGAAAAGAAGGCCGGCGCCAGCGCCGACAAGCCCGCTTCGGACAAGAAGAAGGGCGCGGCGAAGGACGAAGCCAAGGGCGCTTCCAAGCGTTCCAAATCCGCGGGCGCTTGACGCTCGCCAGCCATCGAAAGGACGAACCAATGTCGAAGCTGAGGCAGGAAGAGCGCGACGATGCGCTGCCGCAGGACAAGGCCTACGCCAACGAAGCCGATCTCGACGCCTCGGACCGGGCATTGCTCGGCCTTGAAGCCGAGGACGAAAACCGCGACGAGGCGGATCGGGAAGACGGCAGCCTGTCTGGCGACGACGACGTTTATCGCGATGTCGGCACGCAGCCGAGAAGCGAAACCACGGCCGTTCTTTCCGACAACGACGACCAGGAAACGCTGGACGGACTGGACGAACTCGAAGAGTCGGTTCGCGAACAGGCGGAAGACCGCGTGGTCGGCAATCCGAACGGCTACGACACCTAAATCGCGCTGGATAGACCGAGGGCAGCGAGAAGGCCGGAAAGGTCGGTGACCGTGATCGCCGGCCGCCGATCAGCCAGAACTTGCGCCGCCATCTCGGTGCGGGCGATCCCGGCTGGCACGGCACCGGCGGCCCGCGCCGCATCCATATCGTGCGGCGAGTCTCCGACGAGGGTGATGGCGGACGCCGGTAAGTCGATGGCCTTCGCGAAGGCTTCCACCATGCCGCCGCCCGGCTTGCCGCCGTAGCCGGAATCGTAGCCCGCGACGAAGGCGAAGAAGCCGTCGATTTCGAGCTTTTTCAAATGCGCTTGGGCCGTGGCCGCTGCATCGTTGGTGGCAAGCCCGATCGGTATCCCGTGAGCTCGCAAGCTTTCCAGGGCGGGGACGACATCGTCGTATCCCGTGAGGTGGCGAAGGCTCGCGTCGCGAAACATGGAGTCGACTTGGCTCTTGAAAGCTTGGTCGTAAGACTGGCCTAAACGAAACGCCCAGGCGGGAGCGAAATCGTCCGTGTAGCCGCCGATGATCGGCGAGTCCGGCAAGAAACCGCCGCTTTCCGGCAGGAAGCCGCAGGATGCGGAAAGGTCGCGGAAGACGACAGAATCGCCGTCGGACAGCGCGTGAAGCACGTCGCGCGTTGCCGGTCCCCAGGTCGCCTGGAAGTCGAGGAGCGTGCCGTCCTTGTCGAACAGCACCGCCGCGACATCGGCAAGCGCCGGATGGCGCTTCACCGCGCCCATATCGGCCCCTCCAAATCCTTCGCCGTGACGGACTCTCCGCGCCGCACGGCATAGGCGCGAAGCTCGTCCAGATAGGGGTTCGTCTCGACGCTCGCCGCGTAGTCCGAGCCGTCGATCGTCGCCTCGATCACGCCGACGCGGTTGTCGGGCGCAACGGCGATACGCGTGCCGTCCGGCGCGGCGATGCAGGACAGCCCCTGATAGCCGTAGCGGCCGTCCCGGCCGACATGGTTCACGTAGACGATGAAGACGTGATTCTCGAAGGCGCGCACGGGGACGACGCATTCGGCGATGAAGCGGGAGGCGGGCCCATCGGGAAGCGCGGTCGGCACGAAGATGATCTCGGCCCCTGCCATCGCAAGCTCGCGGACCCTTTCGGGAAACTCGACATCGAAGCAGATCAGCACGCCCGCCTTGCGCCCCGCCACCTCGAAGATCGGCGAGGCCTGCGTTCCCGGCGCGAAGAGCGCTTTCTCGTAGGCGCCAAAGAGATGCTGCTTGGCATAGACGATCGTCGGGCGGCCGGGCTGCGTTACGACGGCAGCGTTGACGACGCCGCTTCGGGCCCGCACGGCGAGGCCGAAGACGACGGTGACGCCCTGTTCCTCCGAAAGCCGTTTGATCTCGGCGATCGTTGCGCCGTCCTCGGCTTCGGCCGCGTCGCGCAGCGGATCGCCGACGCCGTAGCCGGTCGGCGCGAGTTCGGGAAACACCACGACATCGGCACCGTCCGAAGCCGCGTCGATGACGAACCATCGCATCGCCGCCAAACGGGCCGCCGCGTCGGTATCTTCCGCCGGCATTTGAAGCGCGCGAACCTGCATTCCTGTCTCCGGCCTTGAGGCTGAACCGCTTCCCGCTATCGCGCCCGTGCTGAGGCGAGATTAGGGCGGCCGAGCCGCCTCGTTTCCCGTCAGGCTTTCGGGAGTGCCGCGATCGCCTGATCGAAGGCGCGCTCGAAGCGGTCGAGCATTTCGATCACTTCGCTTTCGCTGATGATCAGCGGCGGGCAAAAGGCGATCTGGTCGCCGATGGCGCGGATGATGACGCCATGCTCGTGGCCGGCGTCGAAGATCGACAGGCCGAGCTTGCCGACGGGATCGAAGCGGCGCTTGGTTTCCTTGTCGGCGACAAGCTCGATGGCGGCGATCAAGCCGACCCCGCGCACTTCGCCGACATGGGGATGATCGGCGAAGCGGCGGCGCAATTCGCGCTGCATGACCTCGCCGACGACCCGTGCGTTTTCCACGAGGCCTTTCTCTTCGATGATGTCGAGATTCTCGAGCGCCACGGCGGTCGCGACCGGATGGGCGCCGGCGGTGAAGCCGTGGCCGAAGGTGCCGATCTTGGCCGTGTTGTCGGCCATCACCTGATAGATCTCGTTCGAGATCAGAACGGCGGCGAGCGGCTGGTAGGACGAGGTGATCTGCTTCGACAGAACGAGGATGTCCGGCTCGATGCCGTAGTAATCGCAGGCGAAGGTGGTGCCGAGACGGCCGAAGCCGTTGATGACCTCGTCCGCGACGATCAGGATGTCGTATTTCCGGCAAACGGCCTGGATCTTTTCCCAATAACCGGCCGGCGGCGGCAGAACGCCGCCCGCACCCATCAAGGGCTCGCCGATAAAGGCCGCGACCGTTTCCGGGCCCGCCTCGATCACGAGGTTTTCCAGCTCTTCCGCAAGCCGCGTCGAAAAGGCCTCTTCGCTCTCGCCGGGCAAGGCGTTGCGATAATGGTGCGGGCAGGTGACGTGGCGGACCGGGATGATCGGCAGGTCGAAATCGCGGTGGTTGGTGGGCAGGCCGGTGAGCGAGCCGGACGCGATCGTAATGCCGTGATAGGCGTTCTGGCGGGCGATGAAGGTCTTCTTCTCGTGCCGGCCAAGGGCGTTGTTGTAGTACCAGACCATCTTGATGGCGGTGTCGTTGGCTTCCGAACCGGAATTGGCGAAGAAGGCCTTCGTCAGCTTGGCCGGGCTCATGCGAACCAACCGCTCGGCCAGCATGATCGCCGGCTCGTTCGATTTGTGGCTGAACGAATGGTAATAGGGAAGGCGCTGCATCTGCCGGTATGCGGCGTCGGCGAGGCGCTTTTCGCCAAAGCCCACTGCGACGCTCCAAAGCCCGGCCATCGCCTCGATATAGCTTTTGCCCTCGTCGTCGAAGACGTGGATGCCGTCGCCGCGCTCGATCACGATCGGTCCACGCTCCTCATGGCGGCGGGCGTTCGTCACGGCGTGGAAGAGATATTCCACGTCGCGGGCATGCATCGAATTGGGCAGGGCATTGGACATCGGGAACGGCTTCCGGCTTTCGAGGCGCGTGATGGCGGGAACACTATCCCCTCGTTGGCCGCCGCGCAAAGCCGCCGGCTGCCTTCTGCCGCAGGGCCGAACCATCTTGTGGCGTGGGCGTTGGGCTTGGGAGGCCTGCCAAGGAGAATATCCCATGCCCGACGATACCATTCGCACCGTTTCCGCCAACTCCTCGCACGAGGACGAGCGCGTATCGCCGGGTGGCAAGACGCCCAAGAGTTCCGACACGCTGGCCAATGCGCGCGGCGGGCCGGACGCCGACCACCACCCGGAAGCCGCCGCCAGCACGCTTGCCGACGAGGAAGCCGGCGCTTCCGGGCGCGACGACGATGGCGGCGGGATCACCCCGTTGAAGCGTCGCTGAGCGGTGGCGCCGGTTCGGTGAAGCGCTTGCTGAGGTAAGGCGAGCCGGCAAGCCCGAACCGCCACGGCGTTTCGACGCCCTTCGAGATGCCGATGCGCGGGCCGACGGAAACGAGCGGCACCGCGCCGCGCGGTTGAAGCTCGAAGGGTGGGGCGTCCAACGGCAGCCCGTAATGGGAAAGGTCGATGCCGAGCGCCTGTCCGACCTTGCCGGGGCCGGATGTCAGTTGCAGCGGGTTCGGCAAGCCGCGCCGCGCGATCATCGTCTCGATCCCGGCGGTCGGCTCCATGGCGCGGATCAAGACGCCCGCGCCGCAGCCTTCCGGCTCGCAGGTGAAGTTGAGGCACCAGTGGATGCCGTAGGAGCGGTAGACATAGATATGTCCGGCCGGCCCATACATCGCGAGATTGCGTCCGCGCGGGCCGCCGAAGGCGTGGGACGCGGGGTCCTTCTCGTCATAGGCCTCCGTTTCCACGATCACGCCGCCGACCCCGTCCACGAAGAAGGTGCAGCCGATGAGGTCTCTTGCCACCAGGGCGGCGGGGCGTTCGAAGAAGGCGCGTTCGATCATCGGGCCGAAATAGTGCTATTGCGGGTTTCGGCAGTCCATCGCCTCCGCTTGCGGCACGGCCTGTGCATCATATAAAGACATCTTTATATCCTCACCCCATGCCGGGACGGATCGAGCGAAGCCAAGTCATGAGCCAGATCAGCGACAGCCTTTTCGGTTCCTCCAGCGCGAACGCCCGTTTGAGCGCGCGCGAGGCTTTGGCGAAGGCGGCATCCGAACGCATTCTCATCCTCGACGGCGCGATGGGCACGCAGATCCAGGGCCTCGGCCTGGAAGAGGAGCACTTTCGCGGCGACCGCTTTCAGGGCTGCGAATGCCACCTGAAAGGCAACAACGATCTTCTGATCCTGACGCAGCCGCAGGCCATCGAGGATATCCACTACGCCTATGCCAAGGCGGGCGCGGACATCATCGAAACCAACACCTTCTCCTCCACCACCATCGCGCAGGCCGATTACGCGATGGAGGATCAAGTCTACGAGTTGAACCGCGACGGCGCGCGCCTCGTGCGCCGCGCCTGCATCCGCGCCGAACAGGAAGACGGCAAGCGCCGCTTCGTCGCCGGGGCGCTGGGGCCCACCAACCGCACGGCCTCCATCTCGCCGGACGTGAATAATCCGGGCTTTCGCGCCGTCAGCTTCGACGAGTTGCGCATCGCCTATGCCGAACAGGTGAGGGGCCTCATCGACGGCGGGGCGGACCTCATCCTGATCGAGACGATCTTCGATACGCTGAACGCCAAGGCGGCGATCTTCGCCTCGCGCGAGGTCTTCGCCGAGAAGGGCATCGACCTGCCGATCATGATCTCCGGCACGATCACCGACCGTTCCGGCCGCACGTTGTCGGGCCAGACGCCGACCGCCTTCTGGCATTCGGTGCGCCATGCCGAGCCCTTCACCATCGGCCTCAACTGCGCGCTGGGCGCAGCCGCCATGCGCGACCATCTGGCGGAAATCTCGGGCGTCGCCGATACGTTCGTTTGTGCCTATCCCAATGCCGGCCTGCCGAACGAGTTCGGCCAATACGACGAAACGCCGGAAGCGATGGCGCGCCAGATCGCCGGCTTTGCCGACGAGGGTCTCATCAACATCGTCGGCGGTTGCTGCGGCTCGACGCCCGCTCATATCGCGGCCATCGCGGACGCCGTGCGCGGCAAGGCCCCGCGCGCCATTCCGTGGATCGCGCCGCAGATGCGCTTGTCGGGGCTGGAGCCCTTCGTTCTGACGCCGGAAATCCCATTCGTGAATGTCGGCGAGCGCACCAACGTCACCGGCTCGGCGCGCTTCCGCAAGCTCATCACCAACGGCGATTATCCGACCGCGCTTTCGGTGGCGCGCGAGCAGGTGGAGAACGGCGCGCAGGTCATCGACATCAACATGGACGAGGGCCTGATCGACTCCAAACAGGCGATGGTCGACTACCTCAACCTCGTCGCCGCCGAGCCGGACATCGCCCGCGTGCCGGTGATGATCGATTCCTCCAAGTTCGAGGTGATCGAGGCCGGCCTGAAATGCGTCCAGGGCAAGCCGCTGGTCAATTCCATCTCGATGAAGGAAGGCGAGGAGGCTTTCCTGAAAGCCGCCCGGCTCGTGCGCGACTACGGCGCGGCCGTGGTCGTGATGGCCTTCGACGAGGCGGGGCAGGCCGATACGTTCGAGCGCAAGGTCGAGATCTGCACCAAGGCCTACAAGCTCCTGACGGAAAAGATCGGATTCCCGCCGGAGGACATCGTCTTCGACCCGAACGTCTTCGCCGTCGCCACCGGCATCGAGGAGCATAACGGCTACGGCACCGCCTTCATCGAGGCGACGCGCACGATCCGCGAAACCCTGCCGCACGCGCATATTTCCGGCGGTGTTTCCAACCTCTCCTTCTCGTTTCGCGGCAACGAGCCGGTGCGCGAGGCGATGCACGCCGTGTTCCTGTACCACGCCATCCAGGCGGGCATGGATATGGGCATCGTCAATGCCGGCCAGCTCGCTGTCTACGACGCCATCGACGCGGAACTGCGCGAAGCCTGCGAGGACGTCGTTCTCAACCGGCGCGACGATGCCACGGATCGGCTCCTCGCCATCGCGGAACGCTTCCGGGGCACGGGGGCGCGGGAAGCCAAAGCGCAGGACCTCGCATGGCGCGAGAAGCCCGTCGCCGAGCGCCTCAGCCACGCCCTCGTCAACGGCATCACGGATTTCATCGAGGCCGATACCGAGGAAGCGCGGGCGGCGGCCGAGCGCCCGCTCCACGTCATCGAAGGCCCGCTGATGGACGGCATGAACGTCGTCGGCGACCTGTTCGGCGCGGGCAAGATGTTCCTGCCGCAGGTGGTGAAGTCGGCGCGCGTGATGAAACAGGCGGTGGCCTATCTTCTGCCCTTCATGGAGGAGGAGAAGGCTGCCGAGGGGGGCACGCGCAAGGCGGCCGGCAAGATTCTGATGGCGACGGTGAAGGGCGATGTCCACGACATCGGCAAGAACATCGTCGGCGTCGTTCTAGCCTGCAACAACTACGAGATCGTGGATCTCGGCGTGATGGTGCCCTCCGCGAGGATTCTGGAAGAGGCCAAAAAGCATGGCGTCGACGTGATCGGTCTCAGCGGCCTCATCACGCCTTCGCTGGACGAGATGGTGCATGTCGCGGCCGAGATGGAGCGCGAAGGGCTCGACATTCCGCTTCTGATCGGCGGGGCGACGACGAGCCGTGTTCATACGGCGGTGAAGATCGATCCCAACTACCGCGCCGGCCAGACCGTCTATGTGACGGATGCGAGCCGCGCCGTGGGCGTCGTGTCGAACCTTCTGTCCGAAACGGTGCGCGACGACTACATCGCTTCGATCCGCCAGGAATATGCCAGGGTCGCCGCCAACCATGCGCGTTCGGAAGCGGAGAAGAAGCGTCTGCCGCTCGCCCGCGCCCGCGAGAATGCGCTGCGCCTCGATTGGGCTTCCTACCAGCCGACGCGCCCGAGCTTCCTCGGCACCCGCGTCTTCAAGACCTACGATCTTGAGCGCTTGGTCTCCTACATCGACTGGACGCCCTTCTTCCAGACCTGGGAGATGAAGGGTCGCTATCCGCAGCTTCTGGACGACGAGCGCCAGGGAGTGGCCGCGCGCCAGCTCTTCGACGACGCGCAGAACATGCTGCGCCAGATCGTGGAAGAGAAGTGGTTCGCCCCGAAGGCGGTGATCGGCTTCTGGCCGGCCAACGCGGAAGGCGACGACATCAAGCTCTACACCGACGACAGCCGGACAACGGAACTCGCGACCTTCTTCACGCTTCGCCAGCAGCTTTCGAAGCGCGGCGAGAACCACGCCAATCTGGCGCTCGCCGATTTCGTCGCGCCGCGCGCGCAAGGCGTCGGTGATTATGTCGGTGGCTTCGTGGTGACGGCTGGGATCGAGGAGGAGGGCATCTCGGCACGCTTCGCGCGCGCGAACGACGATTACGCCTCCATCATGGTGAAGGCGCTCGCCGACCGCTTCGCGGAAGCCTTCGCCGAAGAGATGCACGAGCGGGTGCGGCGCGAGTTCTGGGGCTATGCCGCGAACGAGACTGCCTCGCCCGAGGAACTCGTCGCCGAGAAGTATGACGGCATTCGCCCCGCCCCCGGCTACCCCGCGCAGCCCGACCATACCGAGAAGAAGACCCTGTTCCGCTTGCTCGAAGCCGAGGAGCGCATCGGCGTCCAACTGACGGAAAGCTATGCCATGTGGCCGGGCTCGTCCGTGTCCGGCATCTATATCGGTCACCCGCAGAGCTATTATTTCGGGGTGGCCAAGGTCGAGCGCGATCAGGTCGAGGACTATGCCGCGCGCAAGGGCATGAACGTTGCGGAGGTCGAGCGCTGGCTCGGCCCCATCCTCAACTATGTGCCGATCGCCGAAGCGGCGGAGTGAGAACTCCGCCGCGCCAAACCGTCATGCACTCTCAGATCTGGTCGGACCCGTCGTCGGAGAAGTCCCCGCCGTCGTCGTAGGACGCGTCCTGATAGCCATCGTCCTGGCTGTCGTCGTCGGCATAGGAGCCGCCGTCGGAAGCCTCGCGGACATCGTTCTCCGGCGCGCCTTCGTAGATGTTGGTGGTCTCGTTGACGATCTCGGTCGGCTGGTCGCCGCCGCCGAAAAGCCCGCCATGGTGACCGCCGAAGAACGACCCGATGGCGTTGCCGAGAACGACACCGCCGGCGACGCCCATCGCCGTCTGCGCCGCGCCCGCCAGGAATCCGCCTCCACCGCCCATGCCGCGCCCGAACCCGCCGCCCTGCGGGGCATACTGCTGCGGGGCTTGCGCATATTGCGGGGGAGGCGGCGCGTATTGCGTCGGCGGCTCGGCATATTGCGGCGCGGACTGCCGGTTGCCGTAGGCCGCGCCCCACGGGCCGGCGGCCGGGCGCTGCGGCTGGGGCGTCGACGGCGAGGGGCCGTTGCCGAACACCCGCGAAAGGAAGCCGCCTCCTTCCGCCGGCCGCTCGGGCTGCGCGGCGCTCTCGGCGAGGCGACGCTTCAACTCGTCCACTTCCCCCTTCTTGGCGTTCAACGCCATGTCCTGCATGACGATCGTCTGCGCCATGTAGTAGGGCGCGCCCTGCAGCCGCTGGCTTTCCTCCGTGATCAGCCGTTCGGCCTCGGCGTCGCGCGGTCCGGCCTGTCGCTCGACCTCGCGCAGTTTGCTGAAAAGACCCGAAATCGCGTCACGGTCCCGAGTATCCATCGAAACCTCCATTCAACCATCGCCTCTTGCGAGCGAAGCGATGACGAGATGGGGTGAGCGATAGTCCCAGGCCAGCCGGGCACGCTAATTTTTGCCGACCTGACAAATAGATGGGTGAAAGCGTCGCATCCAGGATAGGTCGAAGTCGCCCACGTACTTATATTGAGAACATACCCAGCCGATTGGAGAGCCGATGTCCGACAGGAAGCGCAACACCCAATACGGCGCGCTTCCTTACGATATCGACCATCACGGGAAGCTGCGCATCTTGCTCGTCACCACGCGGGGGACGGGTCGATGGATCGTGCCGAAGGGCTGGCCCATGCGCTTCCTGCAACCGCACAAGGCCGCGGCGCGCGAAGCTTTCGAGGAAGCCGGCGTGATCGGCAAGGCCAAGCGCAAGCCCATCGGCACGTTCGAATACGACAAGATCGCCGACGACGGCAGTTCCGTGCGCTGCAAGGTCCACGTCTTCCCGCTCAATGTCGAGCGGCTGGAAGAGAACTGGCGCGAGGCCCTGCAAAGGCGGCGGCAATGGTTCAAGCCGGACGAGGCGGCCGAACTCGTTTCCGAACCGGAACTGAAGGACATCCTTCGCAACTATCGGCCGAATGGCGTGAAGTCAGGCAAGAAGCTTGTCGATGAAGAGCAGGATAGCCTTCACCGCTAGAAGCACGACGCCGGACACCACCACCGTCGAGATCACCGATAGAACGCCTCCGATCATCACCCAGATGCCGTCGCGCTCCAAAAGCGCGAGGGAGAAGACGCTGATCGCGATCGCCGGCAGCATGTTGCCGAGCGGGATCGGCAGAAACAGGATCGTCGCCATCAGGAGGCAGCAGGCCCCGATGACATATTCCGCCGGCGGCTGGGTGAGCGTCACGAGGCGCGGCTTCAGCAACCGCTCGGCGCGCACGATCCAGGGCGTGATCTTTTCCACCATCTTGGCGAAATCGGCGCGCAGCACCGACCGGTTGGCGATCACCGCCGGCAGCCACGGCTTTCGTCCGAACGTCAACTGAGCGGCGAGAAACACCAGCGGCGCGCCCAGAATGGCAGAGGTGCCGGGCGGCGTCGGGATGGCGTTCGGGATCGCGAAAATCAGCATCAGCGCACCGAAGGCGCGGTCTTCCAGGGTCAGGACGAGATCGGCGATCGAAATCCGCTCCCGTGACGGATCGGCGGCGAGATCGGCGAGAATGTCGGCGAGCCTGCGTTTGGGCGGGAGCGTTTGTATGCGCGTCTCGTCGTCCATCATGCCTTCCAATGCCCGGCTCCCGGCTTGGTTACCATGTGGATGGTAAACAACATACCCAGTACGATCTTATGTCAGGTGTGATCATCAGATCGTGAACTGCTGACCCATCTCCACGACACGATTGGTAGGCAGGCAATAGTAGTTCGAAGTGTCGGCCGCCGAGATCGCCATGGAAATATAAAGACGATCCTGCCATTGCGGCATTCCGACATTGGCGGTCGCGCGGAAGACACGGCGTGACAAGAAGAACGAGGTCGACATGATCTCGAACTTCAGTCCCTTTTTCTTGGCGAGAGAAAGCGCCTTCGGGACGTTGGGCTCCTCCATGTAGCCGAAGGTCAGGAAGACCCGCGTGAAGAGCTCCGACGCCGGCTCGATGCGAACGCGGTCCTCCAGCGCGACGCGGGGACTGTTCTCCACGATGATGGTCAGAATGATGTTGCGCTCGTGGAGGACGCCGTTGTGCTTCAGATTGTGCATCAGCGCGCTGGGCGCCATTTGCGTGTCGGAGGTGAGGAAAACCGCCGTGCCGCGCGCGCGCATCGGCTGTGAGCGCTCAAGCATGTGGGTCAGGTCGTTCAAGGCGATGCTTTCGCGCCGCGCCTTCGCGTAGACGATCCGCGTGCCGCGCATCCATGTCCACATGATCACGGTGAGGACGAGCGCCATGCCGAGCGGCGCGTAGCCGCCGTCGAGCACCTTCAGAAGATTCGAGCCGAGGAAGATGGACTCGACCGTGATGAAGGGGATGACAACCAGCGCCGACAGGATCGGCGACCACTTCCAGTATTTCCAGAACAGGAGGAAGGCGAGGAGCGAGGTGCCGATCATGTTGCCGGTGACGGCGATGCCGTAGGCGCTGGCGAGCTTCCCCGACGTCTGGAAGACCAAAACGAGCACCATCACGCCGATGAACAGGAGAAGGTTCACCTTCGGCATGTAGATCTGGCCGAACTGCTCTTCGGAGGTGTGGAGGATTTCCATCCGCGGCACGAGGCCGAGCTGGACGGCCTGCTGCGTCAGGGAAAAGGCGCCGGTGATGACGGCCTGACTGGCGATCACGGTGGCCATGGTGGCGAGGATCACCAGCGGCAGGCGGAACCATTCGGGCGCGAGCAGGAAGAACGGGTTGTCGACCGTCGCCTTGTCGGAAAGAATTAGCGCGCCCTGGCCGAGATAGTTGAGGGCAAGGGCCGGGAAGACGAGGACGATCCAGGCCACGCGGATCGGCTTGCGGCCGAAATGCCCCATATCCGCGTAGAGCGCTTCGGCACCCGTGATGGCGAGGAACACCGAACCCAGCACGATCAGCGCGAGGAAGCCCTCGTGGATCAGGAAGACCACAGCGTTGACGGGGTTCAGCGCCTGGAGGATATCCGGCCTGTCGCCGATATGGAGAAGGCCGAGAACGCCGATCACCACGAACCAGACGATGGTGATCGGGCCGAAGAACACGGCGATGCGTCCCGTGCCCCGGTTCTGCACGGCGAAGAGGACGCACAGAATCGCGATGGTGATCGGCAGAATCCAGCCGTCGAACGCCGGCGTGACGAGCTTCAAACCCTCGATGGCCGAAAGCACGGAGATGGCCGGTGTGATCACCGCGTCGCCGTAGAAGAGCGAGGCGCCGACGATGCCGATGAAGGCGAGGAACGTCCGGCGCCCCAGGGCCCGCTGCACGAGCGCCAGGAGGGACAGGGTGCCGCCTTCGCCGTTGTTGTCGGCCTGCAGGATCAGAAGCACGTATTTGACGGTAACGATCAGCGTCAGCGCCCAGAAGAGCAGCGAAACGACGCCGATCACTTCGCTGTCGAGAAGGCCACCTTCCGCCGAATGGACGACGGCTTCGCGCAGGGCGTAGAGCGGACTCGTGCCGATGTCGCCGTAGACGACGCCGATGCAGCCGAGCAGAAGCTTCCAGAAGCCGGATTGGTCATGACCATGACCTCGCTCCTGAGCCAGATTCGGTTGGTCCGTATCGACTGCCAATCAGCTTCTCCGGGACGCGTCGGCCAGCCAGATGGATGAACCGTTGCGCTACCTTGCGATAGCATCATACCCGCGCCGCTGGCGAGCGGTGCGTTGGTGCCGGGCGCTTGGAATAGGAAATCGGCGGCTAATGCAACCGGGCCGGCCCTTTTGCAGTGCAAAAAAGGCTCGTGGAAGCCTCGAATAAGCCGAACCGCGCCTTTTGGGCGCGGCTCGGTGCGGTTTGGGATCAGGCGTTTGCAGGGGCGGGTTCCGGATTTCCCTCGTCCTTCTCCGCCTTCTCCTCCGGCTTTCGCTCGCGCGTCAGAAGCTTGAAGAACATCGGGATGAAGAAGATGGCGACGAAGGTGGCCAGAATCATGCCGCCGATGACGCCGGTGCCGATGGAATGCCGGCTCGCCGAACCCGCGCCGGACGAGATCGCCAAGGGCACGACGCCGAAGATGAAGGCCAGCGACGTCATGATGATCGGGCGGAAGCGCAGCCGCGCCCCTTCGATGGCGGCGTCGAAGGTGCTGAGACCTTCTTCGCGTTTCATCACGATGAACTCCACGATCAGGATGGCGTTCTTCGCGGCAAGGCCGACGAGCGTGACGAGACCGATCTGGAAGTACACGTCGTTTTCGAGACCGCGCAGCTTGATGGCGAGGAGCGCGCCGAACATGGCGAAGGGCACCGCGAGAATCACCGCCAGCGGCAGGGACCAGCGTTCGAACTGCGCGGCGAGGATCAGGAACACCATGACGATGCCGAAGCCGATGGCGATCGCGCCGGTGCCGCCGGTGGCGAGTTCCTGATAGGCCGAGCCCGTCCATTCGATGCCGAAGCCTTCGGGCAGGGCGGTGGACGCACGCTGCATCGCCTGAAGGGCCTGACCGGATGAGAAGCCGGGCGCCGGATCGCCGGTGACCTTGGCGGCGGTGAAGACGTTGAAGCGCTCGATCAGGTCCGGGCCGACGATCCGCTCGACCTTCAATAAGGTGTCGAGGGGGATCATCGCGCCGTTGGACGACTTCACGTAGACGAACTTCAGGTCTTCAGGCTTCTCGCGGAAGGTCGCTTCCGATTGCAGGCTGACGCGATAGTTGCGCCCGAGAAGCGTGAAGTCGTTGACGTAGAGACTGCCGAAGGTCGCCTGCATCGTGGAGAAGATGTCGGTGATGGGCACACCGAGCGCTTTCGCCTTTTCGCGGTCGACATCGATTTTGTATTGCGGAACGTTCGGCGAGAAGGTCGTGCGCAGGTTGGCGAGTTCGGGCTGCTTGCCTGCCTCCGTGATCAGCTTGTTGGTGGCGTCGACGAGGCCTTGGACGCCCGAGCCGGTGCGGTCCTGCACGTAGAGCTCGAAGCCGCCGGTGGTGGAAAGGCCCTGGATCGGCGGCTGGTTGAAGGCCAGAACCATGCCGTCCTTGATGCCGGCATTGGCGCCCATCAACTGCATCGGCGTTTCACGCCCGTCCGCGTCGCGGTCGGACCAGTCCTTCAGCGTCACGAAGGCGGTGCCGGCGCTGGTGCGCTGGGTGGCGGCCAGAAGGTCGAAGCCGGCAAAGGCCACGACGTCCTGAACGGCCGGGTTCTTACGCGCGTTCTCGCTGACCTCAGCCATCACCTCCGTTGTGCGCGACAAGGAGGAAGCGGGCGGCAGGATACCGACGGCGAAGTTGGAGCCTTGGTCTTCCTCTGGCACCAGCGAGCCCGGAATGGAATAGAAGAACCAAGCCGCGCCGCCGGTGATCGCGGCGAAGACGACAAGGCCGATCACGGCATGGCGCAGAAAGAACCTGACGCCCGCGACATAGCCGTTCGTCAGCTTCTCGAAGCCCCGGTTGAACAGGCGGAAGGGCAGGAGGGGCTTCTTCCGGCTGGGTTTCAGGATCAGCGCGCAAAGGGCGGGCGTCAGCGTCAAGGCGACGATGCCGGAAATGGTGACCGACACGGCGATGGTGACCGCGAACTGGCGATACATCACGCCCGCCAGACCACCGAGGAAGGCGACCGGCACGAACACCGCGCAGAGCGTCAGCACGATGGCGATCACGGGTTCGGCCACTTCCTGCATGGCCTTGGTGGCCGCGTCGGGCGGCGACAGGCCTTCCTCCTCCATGATGCGCTCGGTGTTTTCCAGAACCACGATCGCGTCGTCCACCACGATGCCGATGGAAAGAACGAGGGCGAAGAGCGTCAGAAGATTGATGGAAAAGCCGAGAACGAGCAGGAGGCCGAAGGTGCCGATGATCGATACGGGCACCGCAATGATCGGGATCAGCGTCGCGCGGAACTTCTGGAGGAAGACGTAGACGACGATGATGACGAGGATGATGGCCTCGATGAAGGTGATCACCACCTCCTCGACGGAAGCCACGATGAACTTCGTCGTGTCGTAGGGAATGGCGTAGGTGATGCCCTGCGGAAAGGTCTTCTGCAGCTCGTCCATGGTCGAGCGGATGGATTGAAGCGTTTGCAGGGCGTTCGCGCCCGGCTGCAGATAGAAGCCGATCGGAACGGTGGCCTGACCGTTATAGGTGGCGTTGAAGCCGTAGTCCTGCGCTCCAAGCTCCACCCGCGCCACGTCTTTCAAGCGCAGCGTCGCGGCGTTGGAGCCGTCGGATTTCAGGATGATGTTCTCGAAGGCGCTGGCGTCCGGCAAACGGCCGACGGTGGTCACCGAATAGGTGAAGGCGAGTTGGTCGTTGTTGGGCTCGGCGCCGAACTGCCCGGCGGCGAACTGCGCGTTCTGCTCCTGGATGGCCGCCTGTACGTCGGCTGGGGTCAGGTTGTATTGCGCCAGCGCATCCGGGCGCAGCCAGACGCGCATGGAATAATCGCGCTGCCCGAAGAGTTGCGCGTCGCCGATGCCGGGAATGCGCTTGATCTGGTCGATGACGTAGAGAAGCGCGTAGTTCGAAACATAGGTCGCGTCGTAGCGCGGATCGGAGGACGTCATGGTTGCGACGGCCAGGATCGACGACGAGCGCTTGTCCACCGTCACGCCGAGACGCTGCACCTCGCTCGGCAGACGCGAGATGGCTTGCTGGACGCGGTTGTTGACGTCGATCGTCGCCTGATCGGGGTCGGTGCCCGTTTGGAAGGTGACGGTGATCTGCGTCGTGCCCGACGCCGAGTTGGTCGAGCTCATGTAGAGCATGTTCTGGACGCCGTTCACCTCCTCCTCGATGGTGGCGGCGACGGTCTGGGCCAGCGTTTCGGCGCTGGCTCCCGGATAGGAGGCGTTGATCACGACTTCCGGCGGCACGAGCTGCGGATACTGCTCGATCGGCAGGTTCAGCATGCCGGCCGCGCCGGCGATGGTGATCACGATGGAGATCACCATCGCGAAGATCGGGCGACGGACGAAGAAGTAGCGGATCTTCGTCGAGCCGAAGGGCGACTTCATTGGCCGGCCCCCGCGCTGCCGGCTTGTCCGGCCTTCACGTTGTCGTTGTTCGCGCCGCTCGGCGTGTTGTCCACCGGGCCGCCGCCCTGGCCTTGTGCTTCGCCCCGTGCCTGAACGCCGCTGCCGAGCTGGTTGCCGGTCGCGCTGTCGCCGGCGGGCGTCGGCGCCGCGTCTCCTTGGCCGGTCGGCTGGTTGGCGCCCTGCGCCCCACCGGTGCCGCTGGGGGCGCCGGCATTCGTGGCGCGCGCTTGCCCAGGCGCCGGCTGCGCGTTGCCGGTCTGCGCCGATCCGGCCGAGCCGGCCGCATCCGGTTGCGCACCGGTCGGGTTCACGGGCGCGCCGGGGCGAACCTTCACGACGCCTTCCGTCACGATCCGGTCGCCCGATTTCAGGCCCGAGGACACGATGATGCGCTCGTTCAATTCGCGCCCGACGGTGATCGGGCGAACCTGCGCGACGTTGTTCTGGTCGAGCGTGAAGACGAACTGGCCCTGCGGATTCTGCATCAAGGCCGTTGCCGGCACCTCGATGCCGTTTTCCAGCGACAGGCCCTTGATCGAGATGCGCACGAACTGGCCCGGAAGCAGACGCTGCTCGCCGTTCTCGAACACGGCGCGCGACGAGATCGTGCCGGTATTGGTGTCGATGGTGGAGGAAGTGAAGTCGATCGTGCCGGTCTTGTTGTAGGTGCTGCCGTCGCCGAAGATGACCTCGGCGGAAAGCCCGGTGCCCGCGCCATAGGCCGCGCCGCTTTCGATCAAGCGGCGGATCTGCACCGCCTCCGTGTCGGAGGCCGAGAAGTTCACGTAGATCGGATCGAGCTGGCTGATGCGCGTCAGAAGATCGTTGACGCTGACGAGGCTGCCTTCCGGCACCTGTTCGAGGCTCGTGATTCCGCCCACCGGCGCGTTGACGGTGGCGTAGGTGAGGGACAGGTTGGCCGTGTAGAGCTGCGCGTTCGCCGAAGCGAGCTGGGCTTCCGCGAGCTGACGGTTTGCCACGGCATCGTCCAGCGTCGCGGTGCTGGTTGCGCCCGATTGCACCAGCGAGCGCTGGCGCTCCTCGGTTCGCCGCGCATTGGTGAGCTGCGCTTCGGCCTGCTGCACGGTGGCCTTGGCCTGCTCCACGGCGGCCTGATATTCGCGCGGGTCGATGCGGAAAAGCACCTGGTTCTGCGCGACGCGCGAGCCTTCCTCGAAGGTGCGCTGGAGAATAATGCCGGCGACCCGCGCCCGCACTTCGACCTCACGCGACGCAGCGACGCGCGCCGCATATTCGTAGGTGATCGGAATGGTGCGGCCTTCCACCGTCGCGACCGTCACGGCCGGGGGCGGTGTTTCATGAGCGCCGCCGGCCTGGCCGGCGGCGTTCTGACTGCCGCCTTCGCCGGAACCCTTTTCGCCGCCGCCACCGCTTTCCTGCGCAAGCGCCGTTCCGGACGCCAGAAGGCCGGCCAACAGGGCGATTGAAATGCCTCGACCGAAACTCATCGAAAAACCGATCCGGGTTAGGTTGGCTTATTGCAATGCCGCATACATACATTCATGACTGGATGTAAACAGGGGCGGAAAAAGTGAGGCGCACAAAAAAGGACGCTCTCGAAACGCGAGCGACGATTCTGGACGCCGCCGAGCGGGTCTTTCACCGCCAAGGCGTCGCCAACACGTCGCTGGCGGAGATAGCGTCCGAGGCCAGCGTGACGAGGGGCGCGATCTACTGGCATTTCGCGGGCAAACTCGCTTTGTTCGAGGCGATGAGCGACCGGGTGACGCTGCCCGAGGAAGCGTTCTTCCGCGAACGCGCGGAGGGCGAAAGCGGCGATACGCTGGACGGTTTGAAGGCGCTGAACGTCGAATTGGTGCAGCGTTTCATCGCCGACCCCCACGCGCAGCGGGTTCACGAAATCCTGATGTTCCGCTGCGAATATGTCGGCGAGATGGACGCCGTCATGCAGCGCCGCCGCGACGTGGAGGATACGTTCTCCGAGGCGCTGGTGGATGCCTTGTCCCGCATCGCGGAAGAAGGGGGCATGGGAAAGGGCTGGACGCCGGACCTTGCCGCCGCGATCCTGCGCTGCGCGATGGTCGGGGCCTTGTCCGACTGGATTCGGCGCGGGCGCGATTTCGACCTTCTGCCGGTGGTCTCGGTGCTGCTGGACAGCATCTTCGGCTCGTTTCGCTGCGATCTGCCTGAAGCGGTCTCTAACTGAGGGCGCGCGAAAAGCAGCGTTCAGCATCTTCATCGATTCGCGCCGGCGATAGGGCGTGGCGCGCTTCCGGTGGCCGTTTCGCTGCCTTAATATCCCGTTAACACGAGGAATAATCCGAATCGGTCGGCATGGGCTTCTCGACCGAACCGTCAGGGGCCACCATGTCGAAATCGCAATCCTATCTGCTGCGCGGCCAGATCAACCGGCTGGAAGTGACGACTCGCGTCACCCTGTCCGTTCTGGCGCTCGGCAGCGGCGTCTTCACCTATCTCGGGGTTCGTGAACTTCTCGACGGATCGGCGACCACGGTGTTTCTCGGCGCGGTGATCTATTCCACCGCCGTTTCCGTCGGCATCTATGCCTTCTGGTCCTATCTCCTGCGCTTGATGCCGCATGTGCGCGGCGGCCGAGGTCTCCTTTACGTCGCGATGGCGCTCGGCGCGGCGATGATCCTCGCCATGTCCTCGTGGCTGAACGCTTCCGCGCTTGCCGGCTCGGCGGCGCTGGAACAGCATCTCGCCAACACCACGGAAGATTATCAGGCGCGCTTCAACGCCGCGAACGAGAACGCGCTCGCCGCCCAGAGCCTTCTTCCCGACATCCAGCTCGCCTCGCAGCGTTTCGCCAGCCTCGCCGATGTGGAGCGCCAGTCCGGCGCGCTGACCGGCACGTCCGGTTCCGGCACCGTGGTGCAGCTTCTGTCGCAGATGTCGGCGCAACTCGGCGGCTTGCAACAGGAGATCGTTGCATCGCGGCAGGCGGTGGACGCGATCTTCGCGGACGGCTCGAAGCGTCTGGCCACCATGCGCGAACTCGTGTCTTCCGCCGGCCCCGTCGCCGAGCGCTCCAACGCCTATGCCGAGGAAGCGGTGAAGCTGTCGGGCCTCATCACCGCGCTTCAACAGACCTCCGTCGCTCCTTCCGTAAAGCGCGCGGCCGAGGATCTCGGCAAGAGCCTCATCGCGCCCGTGGCGGATGGCGGCGACGCCAATCTCCAGACGCGTCAGAGCGAGGTCGTCGGCAAGGTCGAGGCTGCGGTGAAGGCGCAGAGCGAGCAACTCGCCACGGCCGCCGACGAGATCCTGGCGCGTCCCGTCGTGCAGCCGTTGCGCTTCACGCCCCTGTCCGCACCCGAAGCCGTGATCCGCTATGCTGGCGACTTCATGCCCTCCTGGGCCGGCGCCATCGCCATCGATCTCCTGCCGGGCGTTCTGATCTTCATTCTCTGCATCGTTCAGGATGTCATCCGCCGCGAAGAGGGTACGGAAGCGGAGATCGCCGAGATGAGCACCGCCGATTTGATGCGGGCTTTGAAGATTCAGCGCCAACTGCGTATGACGGAAGACGAAACCGATTTGATCGTCGCGACGCGGGAGGACGTGGTCCAGCAGAACGACCCGCCCGCCCATTATCCCAAGACCGTTTCCCGATAGGATGGAGCGTGTCGTGGTCGGCGACGAATATTCCCCCGGCTGGATCGAGCGATTGTTCCTTCGCATTCCCGAAGGCACAGTACTGAACGGCTTGTTCTACGCGCTTCTCGCGCTGTTGCTCAGTGTGCTCGGGTTCGATTATTACGGGCTCGCCGCGTCCGATATCGATGCCAGCCGCGTCGAGCGTACCGAGCCGATGCCGCTGGAATTACCGAAGCCGGGCGACCAGATACGGCCGTTTCTTCCTAAAACAGTTCCGGTAGGCCCCAATCGGGGTGAACCGCGTCTTCCCGGTTACGATGGGCCCGTCGAGGGCGCGGCCATGGGAAGGCCGATGGAGTTTCGTCTCGCGGAAGGCGATGTTGCGACGGCGGTCGGGCGGATCGACATGGGCACCGCCGCCAAGCTCCGCGCCTTTCTCGATGGCGACGGAAAAGCCGCGAAGATGCTCGTTCTCCATTCGCCCGGCGGCTCGGTGGAGGACGCGTTGGAAATGGCGCGGCTCGTGCGGGAGAAGCGCCTGGAAACGCAGGTGCCGGCGGACGGCTATTGCGCCTCGGCTTGTCCGCTGGTTCTGGCCGGGGGCATCCGCCGCGCGGCGGGGCAGGACGCCTGGGTCGGTCTTCATCAGGTCTATGCCGTCGACATTCCGGGCGTGCCGAAGCTGCGCGATCTCGACCGTTCGGTTTCCGACATCCAGGCGACGGTCGGGCGTTGCCAGGAGCTCCTGGTGGAGATGGGGGTCGCGCCAGCCATCTGGATCAAAGCCATGCGTACCCCGCCGCAGGATCTCTACGTGCTGACGCCGGAAGAAATGCGGCAAGCCAATCTCACCACGAAACCCCTGCAGGGGCCGCCGATGCCCTCCGGGCCGGTGTCGCAGGGCTGAGTGCCGCCGTGCCGTAAGGCGGAAAAGCCTCAGGCATCTATGTCGTGACCATGCGCCGAACGCGCGCCGGTCGCGACCCGCTCCGCCCAGGTCTGGAACGAGCGGAGCGCCGGTTCCCTCATCGGCTCGATCTCGTTCAGCGTTTCGTGCCGCGCGCCTTTCTGAAGAAGGAAGGTCACGTCGCGGCTTCCCGCATGGCGAAGTCCTCCGGCGAGCGATGCCACCTCCTCGCCGCTGCGTGTCGCAGGGTCTTCGGAGCCGCCGACGAGGTGGAAAGGAAGTGCCGGCGGCAGGCCGGACCACGCCTTCTCGCCCGATGCGTCGCGAACCATCGTCATGAGGTCGACCGCCATGGAGTTGGTCGGGGTCCAGCCGCAAAGCGGATCGGCGAGATAGGCCGCCACCGCCGCCTCGTCATGGCTGAGCCAGTCGGCATCGGTGCGGCGCTTCTCGATCGTGCGCGCCCAGGAACCGAAGGTCGCGCGCGCGAAGAAGTCGCTCGCGACGTCGGAGCCCTTGAGCGCCCGCTCGGCCTTCAAGGCTGCAAGGCCGAGCTTCTCCTTGATGCCGAAGGCGAAGGCGGCATTCCAGACGGCGACCCCGGCAAGCGATCCGCCGTGGCGCAATGCGAAGTTCAAGGCGATATGCCCACCCATGGAATGGCCGAAGACGATCACCGGCAGGTCGTGATGGCTGCGATGGGCTGCGTCCAGCACTGCGCGGCAATCGGCAAGCACCTTGGCTGGCCCGGAATGCTTGGCGAAACGGCGCAAGGGGGCATCCACCGCCGTAGTCGAACCATGGCCGCGATGGTCGTGCGCGTAGACGTGAAAGCCGCGCGCCGCCATCTCGGCGGCGAAGCGACCATATCGGGCGGCATGTTCGGCGAGCCCGTGAAACACGAGCAGCACACCATGGTCCTGGCCTTTGGCCTCGGCCCGATGGACGTTCAGAAGGGCGCCGGTCGGACTTTCCAGGCTGAAGCGGGAATCGAACAAGCGGGCATCCTGACAGGTCTCGGTTCGCAGCATCAGATCACGCGACGCGACCGCTTGCCAAGAGGCGGCGACTCGCAGATGTTTACGCTATGTTCCGGCTTGGATGCGGATGATGCGACATTTCCTGTTCTGCCTCGTGGCCCTGTCGCTCGCCGTCGTGGCGGCCGATGCGGAGGAGCGTCGTGGTCCATCCGTTCGAAACGTCCTTGCGATCAGTTGGCAGCCGGCTTTCTGCGAAGGGCAGCCGGGCAGGCCCGAATGCCGAAGCCAGACCGACGCCCGCGCCGATGCTTCCCGCTTTTCCTTGCACGGGCTTTGGCCGCAACCGCGCAGCCGCCAATATTGCGGCGAAGCTGCCGGGCTGAAGGGCCAGAAGTGGAGCGAGCTTCCCGCGCCGGCGCTTTCGAACGCCGTTCGCGGACGGCTCGAAGCGGCCATGCCGGGCACGCAATCGGGGCTCGATCGGCACGAATGGGCAAGGCACGGCAGTTGCTATGGCGGAACAGCGGACGAATATTACGGCGAATCGATCGCGCTTCTGGATGCGATCAACGCCTCGCCGGTCGGGGCTCTTTTCGCGGCCAAGCGCGGTGGGGAAGTGAGCACCGAGGAAATCCGCGCGGCTTTCGATCAGGCTTTCGGCAAAGGTGCGGGCGAGCGGGTGCGCGTGTCGTGCCGTCAGGACGGCGGCCGTCGTCTGGTGGACGAGCTGACGATCGGGCTCGTCGGAGATATCGGCCCCCAGCCGGATCTGCCGAAACTCATCCTCGCTTCCCGCCCGACCAAGCCCGGCTGTCCCGACGGGATCGTCGATCCTGCGGGCTTGCAGTGAGCGTTCGTCAGGACATCGCCGAGGCGACCATCGACAGGATCGCGGCGAGAAGGCCAAGGATGCTCGGATAGAAACTCGCGGCAAAGCCGAAGGAGCGCGCGACGGCGCCCCTCGGCTGACCGATACGGAAGGCTATGCGGGCGAACACGAACCAGACCGCGAGGAGCGGCACGACGGCAAGCCAGCGATGGGGCAGGCTGGCCGTCAGCGCCACGGAGGAGAGGCTCGCCATAAGCGTTTGTTCCACCGTGTTCTGGAGAAACGCTTTCGCGTCAGTGAGCCGGCGGTTTTCCTCCGTTTCGCGGACTTCCATCGCCGCCGGATCGAAGAAGCGCTGCGCGGCGACCGCTGCGACACCGCCCGTCAGCGGCAAGGCCAGAACGGCGAGCCATGGCAGGATTGCGGACAATGCGTCGGCTGCGGTGGCTCCTTCCGGCACCGGCGATGGCAGGATCGCGACCCCAAGGGTGACGAAGGCAAGGGATGCCAGAAGGCCCGCCGCCATGCCGGCCGCGACCCCGCGTTGCGTGCCGGCGAAGGCCGATATGTCGGATTCCCCCAAGCCTTTGTTGCTCATCGCCGCCTGATCACTTAATTACGGCGCAGATCCCGAATGCCCCCGAATGCGGAGCCCTCGCGCGCAATGGCACGCCAGTACATCTACCATATGTCGGGCCTCAAGAAGGCCTATGGCAACAAGAAGATCCTCGACGACATCCACTTGTCCTTCTACCCGAACGCCAAGATCGGCATTCTGGGTCCGAACGGCTCGGGTAAGTCGACGCTCCTGAAGATCATGTCCGGCGAGGACAAGGAATATACCGGCGAAGCCTGGGCCGCCGAAGGCGCGAAGGTCGGCTACCTGCCGCAGGAGCCGCACCTCGATCCCACCAAGACCGCGTTCGAGAACGTCATGCTCGGCGTCGCCGACAAGCAGGCGATCCTCGACCGCTACAACGAACTGATGATGAACTACTCGGACGAGACGGCCGAGGAGGGGGCGAAGCTCCAGGACATCATCGACGCGCAGAATCTCTGGGATCTCGAGCCGCAGGTCGAGATGGCGATGGAAGCCCTGCGCTGTCCGCCGAAGGATGCCGACGTTTCAACCCTGTCGGGCGGCGAGCGCCGCCGTATCGCGCTCTGCCAGCTTCTCCTGTCCAAGCCCGAGATCCTGCTTCTGGACGAGCCCACCAACCATCTCGATGCCGAGACCATCGCCTGGCTGGAAAAGCACCTTCGCGACTACGAAGGCGCCGTCCTGATGGTCACCCACGATCGCTACTTCCTCGACAACGTCACCGGCTGGATTCTGGAACTCGATCGCGGTCGCGGCATCCCCTACGAGGGCAACTACTCGATCTATCTCGAGAAGAAGGCCAAGCGCATGCTGCAGGAGGGCCGCGAGGACGACAACCGTCAGCGCGCCATCTCGCGCGAGCGCGAATGGATCAGCCAGGGTGCCAAGGCCCGGCAGACGAAGTCGAAAGCCCGCATTCAGGCCTATAACGATCTCGTGGAGCGCGCCGAGCAGAGGAAGCCGGCGGACGGGCGCATCGTCATCCCGACGGGCGAGCGTCTGGGCACCAAGGTCATCGAGATCAACAATCTCACCAAGAGCTACGGCGACCGCGTTCTCATCGAGAACCTGTCCTTCAGGCTGCCGCCCGGCGGCATCGTCGGCATCATCGGGCCGAACGGCGCGGGCAAATCCACCCTGTTCAAGATGATTACCGGCCAGGAACAGCCGGACGACGGGCAGATTTCCGTCGGCGACACGGTGTCGCTCGGCTATGTCGACCAGAGCCGCGACCATCTGGACGGGGCGAAGAACGTCTGGGAAGAAATTTCCGGCGGCGTCGATATCCTGAAGCTCGGCAAGTACGAGATGAACAGCCGCGCTTATGTCGGCAACTTCAACTTCAAGGGCACGGACCAGCAGCAGAAGGTCGGCACCTTGTCGGGCGGCCAGCGCAACCGCGTCCATCTGGCCAAGATGCTGAAGTCCGGCTCGAACGTCATTCTTCTGGACGAGCCGACCAACGACCTCGACACCGAAACCCTGACCGCGCTGGAGGATGCGCTGGAGGATTACGCCGGCTGCGCCGTGGTGATCAGCCACGATCGCATGTTCCTGGATCGTCTGGCGACGCACATTCTCGCCTTCGAGGGCGACAGCCATGTCGAATGGTTCGAGGGCAACTTCGCCGATTACGAGGAAGACAAGATCCGGCGGCTCGGTCCGGAATCCGTCAATCCGAAGCGGCCGACCTACAAGCGCTTGACGCGCTGAACCCTCATACGGCCGCGGATTTCGAGTGCCGCGGCCGTATGTTGCGCGAACAGGGTTTGATGGGAGCGCGTCAGATTCTCGCGCCGCACCCTGTCATATTCGTCAGCCGGCCTATAATCCGGTCAGGTTCCTGCTTTCGTCGGGAAGCATGTCGTCCGGACTTTGCGTGTGGTGATCGACTTCCAGAGCCTCTTTCTCGAACTGCCGAGCCCCTACATGGTGCTCGATGCCGAGATGAATTTCGTCGCCGTGAACAGAGCCTATGAGGCGACCGTCAAGATGCCTTCGGCGGCGCTGATAGGCCGAAACCTGTTCGATCTGTTTCCCAATGATGGCGTCGAGGGAGAGCGGCTGCGGAAATCGCTTCGCAAGGTCCTTGAAACCGGTTGCAGCGACACGCTGGCCTTCATTCCCTATGCCACGCCCTTGCCGGCTTCCGAAGGCGGCGGTTTTCAGGAGCGTTACTGGACGGCCATCCATACGCCCCTCATCGACGAGCGAGGGCAAACGGCTTTCGTCCTTCAGAACACCGTCGATGTGACCGAACTTATGCCAGGACGGCAGAGCGGCGAGGGCGTCGCGCTGCCCTCGCGCAGCATTCACGTTCTGCAGCGGGCTCGGGAAGTCGAGCGCGCCTACGAGGAATCGCTCGCCGCCAGCGCCGAATTTCGTCGCATGTTCGTCCAGGCGCCGAGCATGATCGCGATCCTATCGGGACCGGACCATCGCTTTTCCTTCGCTAACGACGCCTACCGGCATTTCACCGGCAACCGGCCGCTGGATGGTCTGACGGTGCGCGAGGTGTTTCCGGAGGTCGTCGAGCAGAAGTTCACGACCTTGCTCGACAACGTCTATGGCACGGGTCATTCCGAAAGCGGGGAGGGCGTGCGCGTTGTCCTGAACGAGGGGCCGAACGAAGCGCCGCGAGAAGCCTTTCTCGACTTCCACTACCAGCCGATCCGCGACGGTGACGGCAAGGTCAGCGGCGTCTTCGTGCAGGGAACCGACCGGACCGATCAGTACCGCACGCTTCATCGCCAGCGCCTTCTGTTGGACGAGTTGAATCACCGCGTGAAGAACACGTTGTCGACGGTGCAGTCGATTGCCCGCCGCAGCTTCCGCAATGCCGACCGCCACGGCCTCGACGCGTTCGAAGCGCGGATCAAGGCGCTGTCCAACGTTCACGACATCATCAGCGACCGCCATTGGGAGAAGATCGGGCTCGACACCCTTCTCCACCAGGAGGTGAACGCTTTCGGCACGGCGAGGGTGACGACGCACGGACCGGCCGTCGCCCTCACGCCGCGCGCCGCCATCGCGTTTGCGATGGTGTTCCATGAACTCGCCAGCAATGCCGTCAAATACGGCGCGTTGTCCGTCGATGGCGGCTCGCTGGAGGTCCGGTGGGATGTGATGCTCGGCGAGGGCGAGCCTCGTCTCGACATCGAATGGAGCGAAAGCGGCAACTTCTCGTCGCCCCAGGAATGGCCGCGCGGCTTGGGGATGCGCACGCTGGAACGCGTGATCGAAGGCGAACTGGACGGCGATTTTGCCCTTGAACTCGGCGCGACGGGCCTCATTTGCCGCATTCAGGTAGCGGTTGCAGAGGTCGGCGACGTTGGGGGGTAAAATACCAAGCAAGGCTGGGACGCCGGGAGGGTTGTCCGGCCTGAAGGTTCTGGCCGTGGAGGACGAGTCGCTCGTCGCCATGCAGCTCGAGGACATGCTCTACGAGTTCGGCTGCGAACTGGTCGGGCTCGCGATGCGCGTCAATCGTGGTGTCGAGATGGCTGAGCAGTTGCCGCAGATCGATTTCGCGGTTCTCGACGTGAACATCGCTGGCGACAAGGTCTATCCGATCGCCGAGAAGCTTCGCCAGCGCGGCGTTCCGCTCGTGTTCGCCACTGGCTATGGGCGGGCCGGCGTGGACGAGGTCTGGCATGACTGCCCGATCGTGCAGAAACCCTACACGGCGTCCGAACTGGAACTTCATATCGGTTCGGCTTTGGCCGCGAAGACCGGCGCGCGCTGACTTTCGTCAAGGCGTCCTAGCCGCGCCTCTCATCCGATTGAACGGCCGGCCTGTTGCATCGCAGCAAGACCTCGGCCAAACATGCCCCTCCGCGCATCGGCGCGTGCGTTGAAGGAAGGACGGATCGCGAATGGATGTCTTCGTCAGGCACCTCATGGAGTCGCTCGGCGCCTTCGGCATCGGGCTCCTGATGTTTCTGGAGAACATCTTCCCCCCGATCCCCTCCGAGATCATCATGCCGCTGGCCGGGTATCAGGCGGCGACCGGCGAGATGTCGCTCGCGACGGTGATCGTCGCCGGCACGATCGGATCTCTTCTCGGCATTATCCCCTGGTATTATCTCGGCTATGCCTTCGGCGAAAAGCGCATCATCTGGCTGGCCGAGCGCTACGGTCGCTGGATGACCATGACGCCGGAGGACGTGGAGGCCGCCGACCGCTGGTTCCGCCGCTACGGTTATTGGGCGGTTTCCTTCGGCCGCCTCGTGCCGACCGTTCGCACGCTGATTTCGGTGCCGGCCGGGCTGTCGCGCATGCCGTTCTGGATGTTTCTCGCCGTGTCGGCCGTCGGCACGCTCGTTTGGACGGCGGGCCTTGCCATCGCCGGCTACATGCTCGGCCAGAACTACGAAGCGATCGACGGTTATGTCGGCCCGGTGTCGAACGCAGTGATCATCGGCGTGGTGGTGCTGTATCTTTATCGCGTCGTCACCTTCAAGCCAGGGCAGCGCCGCACGCCCGTGGATCTGAAGTCGAACGAAGCGCCGCATCTCCACGACTGACGGGGCCGGAATGGCGGAGGGGATGGTCCGCTTGGCGAGGCGCCGCTTGAAAGGGCGGCTCGCCGGGCTTTACCACGCGCCGTCGAAGAGCTTCGTCACGGAAGCGGTCGACTGCCTCGATCTGACCTTCGACGGCATTCCGGGCGACAAGCATTCCGGATCGACGCGGCGCTCCGGCGGGCGGGAACCGTGGTACCCGCGCGGCACGGAGCTGCGCAACGAACGCCAACTCTCCATCCTGGCTCCGGACGAACTGGGAAAAATAGCCGAGGCGCTGGCAGTGCCCGAAATCCGGCCCGAATGGATCGGCGGCAACATGCTGGTGGAGGGCATCGCCGATCTTTCCTGGCTGCCGCCTCGCACCCTCCTGTTCTTTGCGAACGGCGCGGTGGTGAAGATCGACGGCGACAACGCGCCGTGCCGCGCTTCGGCGCGCAGCATCGCCAAGCATCATCCCCACCGCCGTGATATCGAGTTCGGCTTCGCCAAGGCCGCCCGGCACCGTCGCGGGTTGGTCTCTTGGGTCGAGAAACCCGGTCGGGTCACGGTGGGCGAGACCTTCGAGGCGCATCTGCCGCAGCAATGGCTTTATGCCTGAGGCTCATCTTCCTCGTCGGTGCCGGGTTCAAGATGCCGGGTCGAGCCCCATCGGTCGAGAACCGCGTTGATGTCGTCCACCACGAAGAACCGCGCCGCGTCGCGGTCATCGCCGTCGTCCATCAGCGCGTCGTAGTCGGTATGGGCATGGCGGACATGGGCGATCAGCGCGAGCCACAGTGCCGCGCCGGGAGACAAGGCGCGCATGTGCCGCGACGCCGCCGCTTCGCGAATGGCCTCGGCATCGAGAAAGGGCGCCAAGGGCACGGTGGCCGTCAAAAGCTTGGCGATGGCACGCTGGCGTTCGGTCGCCATCAGTCCGCTTCCATCGGCGGAATGTCGACGCTCGGCAGATAAGGCTTGATGTCGAGGAGCGGTGTTCCGTCGAGGACGTCCACCGCGTCGATCGCGATCGAACCGGTGGATGCGTCGAGGCCGACGATGCGCACGAGATGAAGACCGATCGGGTTCGGCCTGACCGGCGAGCGCAGCGAGAACGTACCGCGCGGCTCAGCGGCATGTCTCGGCGCTTGCAGCGCAAGGTCGCGCCGGGCCTCATGGAGCCAGGTGAGAAGCATGATCCATTGACCGGGGGCGAGGCCGGAAAGGGCGGGCCGGTAGGGCGCCGCGATCTCGAGAAGCGCGCTGCCACCTCGCTCCCGTGCTTCGCGCAGATTCTTCGGGCAATCCGAACGAGACCGCCATGGCGATCGCACGCGACCGATGAAGCGGAGTTGCCCGTCGGGCGCGAATGGCGCCTCATTGATGAATCGCACTTCGCCTTCGCGAAGGTCGGTGTCGTTTGCATTCATAGCCGTTTGTCGCCGACCGGTGCGA
Organism: Aureimonas psammosilenae; assembly: GCF_009176975.1. Taxonomy (GTDB): domain Bacteria; phylum Pseudomonadota; class Alphaproteobacteria; order Rhizobiales; family Rhizobiaceae; genus Plantimonas; species Plantimonas psammosilenae. Next base: position 182,894 of record NZ_WEZG01000003.1, on the reverse strand, counting down.
CGCGGTCAACGCTTCCACAACGCCGCGCTTGCATCGCTGGGAAACCACATATAAAGATATCTTTATATCAAGCCGTGGGCCCGGAATGCTCGACCAAGCCGACCTTTCTTTCGACGCATCGGTCGAGGTGCTGAAAGCCCTTGGCGAACCGACGCGGCTGCGGCTGGTTCGGCTTCTGGCTAGCTATGATCTGACGGTGTCCGACCTTACCGCCATTCTCGGCCAGTCGCAGCCCCGGATCTCCCGGCATCTGCGCCTTTTGGTCGAGTCCGGGGTGCTGTCGCGCTATCAGGAGGGTGCCTGGGCCTATTTCCGACTCGGCGACGGGTTCGCGGCCGCCGGGGTGGCGAGAGCCATTCTAGGGCGGCTCGGGCAGGATGATCCCGTTCTGACGCGCGATGCCGAGCGGCTGGAAGCCATCCGGCGCGAGCGCGCGGCAAAGGCCGCGGGCTATTTCGCCGAAAATGCCGAGCGCTGGGATCGGCTGCGTCTCCTCCATGTCGCGGATGCGGATGTGGAAGCGGCGCTCCTATCCGCACTTGGGCAGCGGCGGTTCGACGATCATCTCGATATCGGCACGGGGACGGGGCGGCTGATCGAACTTTTGTCGCCGCGCGCGTCGCGCGTCGTCGGCGTCGATGCGTCGCGCGAAATGCTTCAGGTGGCGCGCGCCAAGCTCGATGCGGCGGGCATCCAGAACGCGCAGGTGCGCCAGGGCGATTGCTATTGCCTGCCGCTGCCCCGGTCGAGCTTCGATCTGGTGACGGTTCATCAGGTCCTGCATTATCTCGACGATCCGGCGGCGGCCGTGCGGGAAGCGGCGTCCATGCTGCGTCCGTCCGGTCTTCTCGCCATCGTGGATTTCGCGCCGCACGATCTTGAGTTCCTGCGAAACGACGAGGCCCATCAGCGGCTCGGTTTCGCGCCCGAAACGCTGTCCTTCTATCTGGAGGAAGCGGGGCTCGACGTCGTGTCGACGCGTCTTCTGGTGCCGGCCGGCGAGAATGCCGGCCGCCTGACGGTAGTGGTCGTCGTCGCCGAGAACCGGCGCCTGCCCGCCACCCAATCCGATCCGTCCCTTTCCCACCGCTTCGAACGAGCGTCCTGATGCCGCAGAATATTCCTTCGCGTGACAAGCTCCGCGTTTCGTTCGAGTTCTTTCCGCCCAAGACCGAGCGTATGGAAGCCGGGCTCTGGTCTGCGATCGAGCGTCTCGAACCGCTGTCGCCGAGCTTCGTGTCGGTGACATACGGGGCAGGCGGCTCGACGCGCGAGCGCACGCACCAGACGGTGAAGCGCCTTCTGGACGAGACGAAGCTGGTGCCGGCCGCGCATCTGACCTGCGTCGATGCCAGCCGGGTCGAGATCGACGCCGTGATTCGGCAATATCACGAAACGGGCGTTCGCCATTTCGTTGCCCTGCGCGGCGACAGCCAAACCGGCGTTGGCGGAAAATATGCCCCCCATCCCGATGGCTACCAGAGTTCCGCCGATCTTGTGGCCGGCATCAAGGCGATCGACGAGGAGATCGAGGTTTCGGTTTCGGCCTATCCGGAGAAGCACCCCGAAAGCTCGGATTTTGCCACCGATATCGAACTTCTGAAGCGCAAGGTGGACAACGGAGCCTGCCGGGCGATCACGCAGTTCTTCTTCGACAACGATGTCTACGAGAAGTTCGTGGAGCGCGTTCGCCGGGCCGGCATCTATGTGCCGATCGTGCCGGGCATCGCGCCCATCCACGACTTCACCAAGATCGCGCGCTTCGCCGAAGGCTGCGGGACGACGATCCCCGCCTGGCTTGCCGCGCGTTTCGAGGGGCTGGAAAACGATCCGCAGACGCATAGCCACGTCGCCGCCGCCGTTTGCGCCGAGCAGGTGCTGGACCTTGCCGATCGCGGTATCCGCGACTTCCATTTCTACACGATGAACCGGGCCGATCTGGTTTACTCGATCTGCCACATTCTGGGCCTGCGCCCGGCATCCGCGACATCGCTGGAAGCGGCAACGGCAGCGGCGGCCGCCTGAGTCGGAAAGGGCCGGAGCATCGGGAGACGCTCCGGCCCTTTCGTCCTTAAGGCAGAAGCCCGACGATCGCCGCCGCCACGAAGGCAAAAGCGGCCGACACCATCAGGGCATTCAAGGACCGTGTCAGAAGCATGCGTCCCTCCCAGCCTGATGACGAAAGATTAACAAACATTTCTTAAAGGTAAAGACAGTTCGCGGATCGCCGCGCGGCTGGGCAGCTTCTATCCCCAGCCCGATGGTTTCGAGTTCTGCGCCGGCGAACGAAGCCGGCCTCGCGAGCCGGCAGACGTTGCATGTGACGCTTTCCCATGCGAGGGGCGGGCTCGGAACCCGGATCGACCGTCAGAAAGGCCATCGATGCAGCGATTCCCCACCGCGCAGGACGCCGCCATGGCGCTTCGGCCGGATGCGCCCATCTACTGCTTCCGCCCGGATGTGCTGACGCAGGATGCCAGGAACTTCATGGCGGCCTTTCCCGGTGAGACCGCCTATGCGGTGAAGACCAACGGCGAGCGTCTCGTTCTGGAAACATTGGCCAAGGCCGGCGTCGACACCTTCGATGTCGCCTCGCCGGGCGAGTTCGCCGATGTGCGGGCCGTCGCGCCGAAGGCGACGATGCTCTACATGCACCCGATCAAGGCGCAGTCCGACATCAACCTCGCGCTTCAGACCTACGGCATCCGCACCATGTCGCTGGACCACGAGGACGAGGTGGCGAAGATCCTGCGCATCGTGCGCGCGCTCGATCTCGACCCGTCCACCATCACGCTGTTCATCCGCCTCCAGACGAAGGGCCATGCGGCCTACGAGCTTTCCAAGAAGTTCGGCGCGGCGCCCGCCCATGCCGTGGAACTCCTGCAGCGCTGTCACAATATCGGTTTCAAGGTCGGGCTCTGCTTTCATGTCGGCTCGCAGATCGAGGAGCCGGAAACCTACGAGCGGGCGCTGGCTTCGGCGAGCTGGGTGCGTTCGCGCGCCAACGTGCCACTCGCCGGGCTCGATGTCGGCGGCGGCTTTCCGGCCGAATACGGCCATGATCCGCGCAAGCGCAAACCCGACATGCCGTCGCTTGGCGAAATCATGGGGCGCCTCCGCACCGATATCGAGGAACACGGCTTTTCCGACGTGCCGCTCGTGGCCGAGCCCGGCCGCGTCGTGGTGGCGCGCGCTTTTTCGCTGATCGTGCGCGTGCTGCTGCGCAAAGGCCGCCGTCTTTACATCAACGACGGCATCTGGGCATCCTTGTCCGATTCATGGACCGGGAAGATCACGCTGCCGGCGCGCTTCATTCCCGACCCCGCGCGCAAGCGGCGCAACGGCGATCCGGCCAAGATCACGGCTTTCCGCGTCTGCGGTGCGACCTGCGATTCGGTCGACATCCTGTCGCGGCCCTTCTGGCTGCCCGAAACAGTGGACACCGGCGACTGGATCGAGATCGGCCATATCGGCGCCTACTCGCTGTCGCTGCGCACCCGGTTCAACGGCTTCTATCCGGATACGTTCGTGGAGGTGACCACGCCCTTCGACGCCGGCGAAGCCCCGGAGGGCTACGCCAGCCTGGAAACGATGGCGGATTGAGAAGCCGGCCTTCGCGTTAGCGCCTCGGCGTGATGTCCTTCATCAGGCGGTCGTCCAAGTCGGTGCGTATGTCGCCGAAATGGTCGAGGATGATGTTGGCGTTGCGCTTGTGCGACTTGAAGTAGACGTCGAAGACGTCGCCCGCCAGCGGCACGGAGCCGACGGCAGTGTCGATCGCGACATTGGCGACCATGCGCATCAGCTTGGATTTCGGCAGGCCGAGCCGTCGCCCCTCGTTGATGATGTAGAGGCCGATCAACCCGCCGGCGGCGTCGCCGATGCCGGGAACGAGACCGATCACACTGTCGAGGCCGAAGCGGACGTTCGTTCCGGGCAGATGAACGGCGGTGTCCATCAACCGCGCCAAGCGCGAGATGCGCGTCAGCCGCCGCAGCTTGTCGGCTTCGGCAGGGGTGTCGAAGTGGATCGAGCTTGCGGTCGTCATCCCGTTTCTCCGGTCGGCCTCACGGCGAGGCGTCTCCACGCATATGGGGATGGAACGTCGCAGACAAAAGCGCTGCCGTGCTGCTCGGCTCAGCGCTGCCCGACGGGTTTCGCGGAAACCGCGTCCCGGATCGCGCCCAGCCGCTCATGGATTCCGAAGACAACGATGTAGAGCTCGCAAGTGAGCCGCCAAATCAAAGCCGCGAAGGCCATGCCGAAGGGAACGAGGAAGGCGGTTGCAGACCCTTCCGCGAACAACAGGCCGATAAAGCTGAGGATGCCGAAAAGCGCGATCGCTCCGAGGCCTATCCAATAGGCGACCTTGATGATCGTCGTGGCGATCAGCCGCTCGAAACCGAAAAAGTCCTTCATGGCCCCCTCCGCGCCGATCCCTTTGGCGCATTGCAACCAGAGAATGTGATTCGCGGAAGGGATGCAATTGCCTTTTCAGCGTTGGCGACGACCTCACATCGCCGAAAGAAGCGCTCCGGTCGGCCAGCCATCCGCCGGAAGCCCGAGGCGGGTCTGCTCGCGTCGAACCGCTTCGCGGGTGTTGCCGCCCAGAATGCCGTCGACCTTGCCGACCTCGTAGCCGCGCGCCGCCAGCTTCTCCTGAAGCGCCTTCATCTCGTCGAGCGACAGTCCGGGTTCGGGCGCGCCCATGTCGACGGGCGTGGCCCCGGCGAGCCGGGTCGCGAAATAGCCGGCGGTGAGGGAATAAACGAGCGAGTTGTTCCATTCGAGGAACACGTCGAAGTTCGGGAAAGCGAGGAAGGCCGGTCCCTTCCGGCCCATCGGCAGGAGAACCGAGGCCGTGAGGGCGTCGGTTTCCAGGGCCGAGCCGTCCGCCTTGGTCACGCCGAGAGCGGCCAGCGCGCTGCGCGGTTCCTTGTTGGCAAGCGCCGCGCGGTCCCAGGGGAAGTTTTCCGGCAGGCGGATCGGCTCCAGCCACGGCTCGCCGCGACGCCAGCCGAGCGAGGCCATGAACTTGCCCGTGGTCGCCAGAACGTCCGGCGCGTCGGTGAGGAGATTCACCGAGCCGTTATTGTCGCCGTCCGTGCCGAACTTCAGATACTCCTCCGGCAGGATCTGGGTTTGGCCAAGTTCCCCGGCCCAGGCGCCCTTCATGTCTTCCGGCTTCAGATAACCGGCATCCACGACCTTCATGGCGGCGATGAGGTGCGGCCGGAAAAGGTCCGGCCGGCGGCAATCGTGGGCGAGGGTGGAGAGGGCCGCCAAGGTATCGAAATCACCGAGCACCGCGCCGTAGTCGGTCTCGAGTCCCCAGAAGGCGGCGATGGCCGGGCCCGGAACACCGGTTTCGGCTTCCACGCGCTCGAAGACGGCGGCGTATTTTTCGAGGTTCTGCTTGCCGGCCTTCAGGCGGTAGCCGTTCACCATGCGGCCCGCGAACTCGCCCCAGGTCTGCGTGAACACCGTTTGGCTGCGGTCGCGCGCCAGGACCTTCGGGTCTTCGCGCATGCGCGATGCCGTCAGGTCCACCGTTTCCTTGGAAATGCCGGCGGCGAGCGCTTCCGTTTTCACGCCTTCCACGAAGGTGGAAAAGTCTCCGCCGCAGGCTGGGGTTTGCGCCGAGGCCAAGGACGCGCCCGCCAGAAGAAACGCGAGCGAAGCCGCTAAGGAACGTGCAGAAGGCATGATGAAAAAACCCGAGCGCCGCGAAGGAAGTCGACACGTTCGGTATCGTCCGCGACCCGTGGCGGCAAGATGGGGCGAGAAGAAGTTACCCCCTCGCGATCAGTTCGAGCGCGGACGCCGCGCCTTCAACCATTTCGCCCAATCCTCCTTCGTGCCGGAAAAGGCGTTGCGATCGACCTCGCCCGAAATGCCCGGCACCGTTCCCGTCGCCGTCCATTGCCAGAAGCGGAACGGGCGGTCCTCGTAGACGGCGGTCGGGTGATCTTTGACCGCGCGCAGCCAGAACTCGTAGCGCGGAAAGGCGCCGACCAGCCGGTCCCGGTGAACGTCGATCGGAATATAGAGGATCGGCCGCACGCCGTAATGCGCTTCCACGAGGTCGAGGAAGTCCTGCATTTCGCGCACGAGTTCGTCGCGGGCAGGGCGGCGGGTGCAGGTCGGCGAGTCCGGCGTCCATTCCACGTCGAGAACCGGCGGCAGCGCCTGCGGGTCGCGCGGCACGTTGGCGATGAACCACTTGGCCTGCTCGCGCCCGCTGCGGCAATGGTAGAAGAAGTGATAAGCGCCGCGCGGAACGGCTGCGGCACGGGCCGCGTCCCAGTTCTCGCGAAAGCGGCTGTCCACGCGGTCGCCGCCTTCCGTGGACTTGATGAACGCGAAGGCGACGCCGCCCCGGCGCACCGCTTCCCAATCCACGTCGCGCTGGTACTTCGACACGTCGATGCCGTGAACGGGATAATGCTGCGGGCTGCTTCCCGAAACGCCGGCGAGCCCGAGATCCGCGGCGTCCAGCGTCGCGGAGGTGCAACCGCCGAGAAGCGTCAACGCGGCAACGAGGCCGAGAACGGAAAGGCGCATGAAACCGAGCGTGTCGCCGATCGTCCTGGTTCCAGCCTTTGCCATGCTTCGCGTGACCCTTCGTCGTTGCACCCTGCGCGGCTGCCATGCCGCGATAGCGCACCATGGCCGAGCCCGCTTTCCTCAGGCCTTCGCCTGCGGCGTAGGCAGAGGAAGCGCGAATCTTGGGCACTCGGATAGCCGGAAAGGAACAAACGGGAGCAAAAGGCATTCCCATTCGTGTGATCGTAGAAAACCGAACGCGGAGTCCGATGTTCCAAAGCGTCGGCAAAGCGAAAAAGAGGATTGGAGAACGCATCGTGAAGAAGCTCGGACTTTCCCTCGCCGCGGCTGGCTTGCTCGCGCTGGGCGCCTGCTCTGACAATAGCAGCAGCACGTCCACGCCGCCGGCGAGCACCACCCCGCCGGCCGCCAGCGGAACGAGCACCACGCCTCCCGCGAGCACCGGAACGACCACCGGCGGCGCGATGGCGCCTTCCGGCGGCGCAACGGGCACGACCGGCACTGGCACCGGCACCGCTCCGGCACCGTAAGTTCACGCGGCAGTCAATGTCGCCTTCATGGAGCGCCCGGCGGTTTCGCCGGGCGTTTCGCGTTCAGACCGGGCGTCGAACCGATGGCGCCGCTCCTCGAGCACATGCTATCTGCCGGCCATGACAGACGCGACCGAAGACAGCCAGGGCTCGCGCGCCCTCGACCTCATCGAGGAGGGCCGTCAGCTCGGCATCATCGAGCGGATCGGCATTCTTCTGCGGGCGCTTTCCGCGCGCGGGCGCGAAAGCATCGAAGCGATGGTGGAAAGCGTCCATGCGCTTTTCAGCGGTGACCGCGAGACGCGGCGGCGCGTCGCCTTTTCCGTCGCGATGATCGCCCTTTCCGCCAAGATGGCGAAAGCCGACGGCGTGGTCGCAGCCTCCGAGGTCGCGGCATTCCAACGGATCTTCGAAATCCCGCCGGAAGAGTTGCGCAACGTCTTCCGCCTCTACGACCTCGCCAAACAGGACACGGCCGGCTTCGAAAGCTACGCCTCGCGCATCACCACGCTCTGCTCGGAAGGGCAGGAGCACTGCCAGCTTCTTTTCGACGTTCTCGACGGCTTGTTCCACATCGCGAAAGCCGATGGCGTGGTGCATGAGCGCGAGCGCGCCTTTCTCCAGCGCGTCGCCGAGGTGTTTCACCTGACGGAGGGCGAATATGCGGCGATCGAGAACCGGCACGTCGCGCATGGCGAAGCAGGTGATTATGCGATTCTCGGCGTATCGCCCTCGGACAGTCTCCCGCAAATCCGTGCGCGATATCTCGAACTCGTGCGAGAGAACCATCCCGACCGCTTGGCGGCCCGCGGCGTTCCCGCCGAGTTCCTGGCGATCGGCACCGAACGGATGAAGGCGATCAACGCTGCCTATGAAAGCGTCGCCAAGGCCCGCGCCGCATGACGCCAGACAGCCCCCTCGTCGACGAGGTTCTCCCGTCCCCCAACTTCGACGAGCGTCAGGTTTCCGCGCCGGACATCCTGATGCTGCATTATACCGGTATGGAGGATGGGCAGAAGGCCGCGAAATGGCTGGCCATGCCGGTATCCAAGGTTTCCTGCCATTATCTGGTCCACGAGGATGGGCGCGTGGTGCAGCTCGTTCGCGAGGCATCCCGCGCGTGGCATGCGGGCGCTGGAAAGTGGCAGGGGCGGGAGGATGTCAATTCGCGCTCGATCGGCATTGAGATCGTCAATCCCGGCCATGAATTCGGCTATCGCGCTTTTCCCGAGGCGCAGATCGAGCGCCTGATCGAACTCTGCCGCGACGTACTTTCGCGTTGGCCGATCGAGCCTCGTAACGTGCTCGCCCATTCCGACACCGCACCGTCGCGCAAGCAGGACCCGGGCGAGCTTTTTCCCTGGCACCGGCTTCATGCGGCAGGCATCGGCCACCTTGTCCCCGCCGAGCCGATCGGAGGCGGACGCTTCATCGCGCTCGGCGATGAAGGTGCGCCGGTTGCCGCCTTTCAGGAACTGCTGGCGCTCTACGGCTACGGGATCGAGATCAACGGCCGCTTCGACGAGGCCACACGTTTCGCGACACTCGCTTTCCAGCGCCATTTCCGCCCGGAGCGCGTGGATGGCGTCGCCGATGTCTCGACCGTCGCCACGCTTCATCGGCTCCTGAGCGCGCTTCCCGCCCAGACCGCTTGAGTGGAACTCAGCCTTGGCGGCGCTGGGTGAGGGCGACGCCGCCGAGAATCAGAAGAACGCCGAGCGCGCTCATCCAGATGTGACCCGGCTTGTCGCGCAGGAGATCGAAGGCGACGCCCGAGACCATTTGCCCCGCGATCACCAGAAGCGCCGTGTTGAGCGCGCCGATGCGGGCAATCACCCAGCTTCCGCCCGCGACGAAGACCACGCCGACCGGACCGCCGAGATAGGCCTGCCAAGGCGCATTCGCCGCGCCGGGCGGCAGGAGCCCGCCGATCACCAGACCGAGCAGGGTGAGGCCCGCGAAGCCCACCGCATGGTTCCAGAAGGACGAGATCATCGGCGAAGTCGCGACGCTCAAGCGGCCGTTCAACTGCCGGCTGAGGCCGACGAGAACGCCGCCGAGAATGGCGAGAAGGATCGCAGTACTCATGCCGCGCCGCGCCCGGCGAAGATGATGAGGGCGCTGCCCGCGAGGATGCAGGCGAGGGCGGCGAAGTCTCGCGATGTCGGGCGTCGAACGGGGAGGCCGAACAAACCCCAGCGATCCGCCGCGAGGCTGAAGGACACCTGGCCGGCAAGACCGAGTGCGAGGGTTCCCGACAGCGCGAGCGGCGTGTTCACCGCCGTCGCGGTGGCGATAACTGTCGCGGCGCCCGACAGCCCACCGAGATAAGCCCAGAAGGGAGCCCTCGCGCCGCGGCCGGCAGATGACGTTCCTCGCAAGCCGACGGCGAGAAAGAGAAGCGCCGCGACCATCCCGACGCCGTGGGCGACGAAGGACGCGAAGAGGGCTCCGCCATGAAAGGCGAGTTCACCGTTGAGGTGGACCATCAGGGTCAGAAGGCAGCCGGTGGCGAAGGCGGCAAGGAGATGATGCGGCTTCGCGCGTCGCGCGGGGGAAGAAGTCATGGAGGGTCCGACTCGGGGGATCGTCTGGCCGGACCAGACCTTTTTGCACCGTTCCGCGCAATCGGCTTGATCCAAGAGTGCTTGACTTCCGCGCCCAGACCAAGCACCTGACGCGCGCCAGCCGGCTGGGCGGCCGCTCCCGTCATATGCCGAAAGGCGGCGGGGGAGGAAAGTCCGGGCTCCACGGAGAAACGGTGCCGGGTAACGCCCGGCGGGGGCGACCCCAGGGAAAGTGCCACAGAAAACAGACCGCCTCGTCGCCGAACGGTTCGCCGTTCGAGAAGGGGTCAGGGTGAAACGGTGGGGTAAGAGCCCACCGCGCGACCGGCAACGGAAGCGGCACGGCAAACCCCACCGGGAGCAAGACCGAATAGGGACGACGCGGTGGCTTCTGCTGCCAGCCCTTCTCCGGGCCGGTCGTCCGGGTGGGTTGCTTGAGGCGGCGCGCAAGCGCCGTCCCAGAGGAATGGTCGCCGAGCGGCTTCGCGCCGCAGACAGAACCCGGCTTACAGGCCGGCTGGCTTTTTTCCCGATCGGGTGCCACGAAATCGTTGGCACCCTCCCGATGTAACTAAAAGTTGCATTCCTGCGCTGTCGTTGCAAGTTCGTTGGCCTGCGGAAGCCCTTGTTCGCAAGTGCGAATTCGGCCTCATCCTTTTACAGATCGAGGACGCCAGATCGCGGCGACAAGCGGCCGACCTTGCGCGGAGATTGTGTCTAGTTCTCCGGTTTAGACTTTTTAACTCGCTGTTAAGGTTGATGTTTTATTTCGATGGTCGTGAGTCCGCCACGGTCGGCGGGGAGGCGATCCCATTGACGCCCATATGCGCCCATGTTAACCCAAAAGCAGAGTTTCCTGGCCCGTTTCGGCCGTTTCTCAATGTTTTCAATTGCAACTTCGACTTGATCGTCGGTTGCGAAGCTTCGCGCTTCGCAGCGGCTTCGCGTCGTCGTGCCGGGGGTCGGTGCGATGTCGCGGGAAGGCTGTGCCTTCCGAAGTCGACCGAAGGGGTGATCGCGGCGTCGCATGGATCGATTTCTTTCAAATTCGATCCTCGGCATCGATTCGAAGGGCAGGGTCTCCATCCCGTCGACCTTTCGCCAGGTCCTGGCCGCGAAGGGCTTCCGGGAGTTCTATGCCATGCAGTCCTTGGGCGAGCCCGCGATCGACGTCGGCGGGGCGGATCTTCTCGAGCGCTACGAAACGCGCATGGCGGCGGAAGACCCGTTCGGGGAAACCTATTCGGATATGTCGCTCTTCGCCTATGGCGACGGAGCCTTTCTGAAGGTCGATCCGGAAGGGCGGATCACGGTCAACGATTTCATCCGTGCCCATACGGGCATCACGGATCGCGTGGCCTTTGTCGGCCGCAATCTTTTCTTTCAGTTGTGGGAGCCTTCGCGCTTCGAGGAGCATCGCGCCAAGGCGCGGGCGCGGCTCGTGGCGATGCGCAAGGACCCCTCCGTTCGGGCGGCATCGGAATGATGGGAGATCACGGCACGGCTGAGGCCGCGACCGTTGGCGGACCGGTCTCCCATGTTCCGGTGCTGCTCGGCGAAGTTCTGGAGGCGCTGCGCCCGAAGGCCGGCGAAACGGTGATCGACGGCACGTTCGGCGCCGGCGGCTACACACGCGCCATTCTCGGGCGCGGCGCGGACGTGTTCGCCATCGACCGCGACCCGAGCGCCTTCGCGACGGCGAGCCGCATGGCCTCGGTCTTCGAAGGGCGGATGCGCGCCGTTCATGCCCGCTTCGGCGACATGGACGAGGTCCTGGACGGCGAGAAGGTCGACGGCGTCGTGCTGGATGTCGGCGTTTCCTCCATGCAGATCGATCAGGCCGAGCGTGGTTTCTCCTTCGCCAAGGACGGGCCGCTGGACATGCGGATGTCGGGCGAAGGGCCGAGCGCCGCCGATGTGGTGAACCGCCTGAAGTCCGGCGATCTGGCGCGGATCTTCAATTTTCTCGGTGAGGAACGTCATGCGGGCCGCGCGGCGCGTGCCATCGAGGCGCGGCGGGCCGAGCGCCCGTTCGAGCGCACGCTCGATCTCGCCGAAGTCGTCGGGCGCGCCGTGGGGCGCTCTCCCACCGACCGTATCGATCCCGCGACTCGCGTCTTTCAGGCACTCCGCATCTATGTGAACGACGAACTCGGCGAACTGGCGCGCGCGCTTGTGGCGGCAGAGCGGGTGTTGAAACCCGAAGGGCGTCTCGTGGTCGTGTCCTTTCATTCGCTGGAGGACCGGATCGTGAAGCGCTTCCTACGCGATCGTTCCGAAATGGCCTCCACCTCGCGCCATCTGCCCGATGCGCCCGCCCGGCCGCTCACCTTCGAATCCCGCAACAAGGCCATCGCCGCCGGCGACGCGGAAACTTCCGCGAACCCGCGCGCCCGGTCGGCCAAGCTGCGCTTCGGCCGTCGGACGGGCGCGCCGATGCGCGTTGGTCCCGACGCGCTCGACTTCGCCGCCCTTCCCACGATCGCCCACCTTTCGACTGCCGGAGCCTGAGCGATGCTGAAGACGATCGACACGATCCTGATCGCCCTCATGATCTCGGCGGCGGCCTGGACCTTCAAGGTCAAGTACGAGGCCGAAACCACCGAGTCGCAGGTCGCCGCCATCGAGCGCAAGGCGCAGCTCGAACGCGAGACCATCGCGCTTCTGGAAGCCGACTGGAGCCTTCTCAACCAGCCCGACCGGCTGCAGCGTCTGGCGCAGGCCTTCAAGGGCGACCTCGCGCTGGAGCCGGTGCTGCCGCAGCAGATCGCCGAGCCGAACGAGATTCCGGAAAAGCAGCCCGAGCCGGTCGAGGCGGATGCCGGGCGCAAGGACGCCGCGAAGACGAAGGTGCGCTGACATGAAGCTCCCGAAACTCGGCCCGCTTCCGCTTCTCGGCCGCTTTCGCGCCGGCGCCGCGCGCGCCAAGGCGCCGGAAGCCGCGCTCCGCGCTCTGCCCGGCACGAAGAACCGCAGCCGCTTCAAGATCGCCATCGCCGCCTTCTGCTGCATCTACGGCGTGATCGGCGGGCGGCTGGTTTGGCTCGGCGTGGTGCCCAACGACGGCGACGCCTATCACGGTTTCGCGCAGGTCGTCGCCGATCGGCCGGACCTCGTGGACCGCAACGGCGAGGTGCTGGCGACCGACATCAAGACGGCCTCGCTCTTCGCCGAGCCCCGCCGCATTCTGGACGCCGACGAGGCGACCGAGCTTCTGACCGGCGTTCTGCCCGACCTCAACCCGCGCCAGCTTCACACCAAGCTCGCCAGCGGCGCGGGCTTTGTCTGGCTGAAGCGCGAACTGACCCCGAAGCAGCAGCAGGAAATCTTCCAGCTCGGCATTCCGGGCATCGGCTTCCGAACCGAAAAGCGCCGCTTCTATCCCGGCGGTCCGACGGCGTCGCACATCATCGGCGCGGTGAATGTCGACAACCAGGGCATCGCCGGCATGGAGAAGTATGTCGACGACGAGGGCCTGCGCGACATCCAGAACCTCGGCCTCGCCGGCACGAGCGACCTCCAGCCGGTCAAGCTTTCCATCGACCTGCGCGTCCAGCACATCGTGCGCGACGAACTCGCCGCCGCCATGGTGCGCTACAAGGCGATCGCGGCGGGCGGCGTCATCATCGACGTCGACACGGGCGAAATCCTCGCGATGGCCTCGCTGCCGGACTACAATCCGAACGAGCCGGCCGAAGCCTTGAAGAAGGAGAACATGAACCGCATGTCGGCGGGCGTGTTCGAAATGGGCTCGACCTTCAAGAGCTTCACCACGGCGATGGCGCTGGATTCCGGCAAGGTGACGCTGAACACCGTTCTGCCGACGAGCCCGTTCCGGGTGTCGGGCTTCACCATAAAGGAATTTCACTCCAAGGGCCGCCCGTTGAGCGTGCCTGAGATCTTCCAGTATTCCTCCAACGTCGGTTCGGCGCATGAGGCCGATATCGTCGGGCTCGAAGGGCATCAGTCCTTCCTGGCGCGGCTCGGTCTCCTGTCGCGCATGAAGACGGAGTTGCCGGAGATCGCGACGCCGACCCAGCCGAAGATCTGGAAGAAGATCAATTCCATGACGATCTCCTATGGCCACGGCGTCGCCACGACCCCGCTCCAGACGGCGGTCGCGGCGGTGGCTTTGATGAACGGCGGCTACCTCATTCCGCCGACCTTCCTGCCGCGCACCAAGGAAGAAGCCGACAAGATCAAGAAGCAGGTCGTGTCGAAGCGCGTCAGCGACGAGATGCGCTACCTCTACGATCTCAACGGCGAGCGCGGCTCCGGCCGCTCGGCGCAGGTCAGCGGCTATCGCGTCGGCGGCAAGACGGGCACGGCCGAAAAGGTCGTGAACGGGCGCTATAGCGGCAACAAGAAGTTCAACGCCTATCTTTCCGCCTTCCCGATCGACGCACCGCGCTACGTCGTGCTCGTCGTCGTGGACGAGCCGCAGGTCGAGGAAGGCAAGTACAACGCGCAGGCCGCGGCCAACGCGGCCCCGACGGCCGGCGCCATCATCCGCCGCGCGGCGGCGCTTTTGAAAGTGAAGCCGGTCTTCAAAGAACAAGGAAATTCCTTGCTCGTGTCCTACTGAGCGGTCAGAACGACGCGCAAGAGCCGGCGATCTTTGCCGGCTTCTCCACGAGGGGCGGGGGCCGCTGATGAAGATTCTCGAACTGGCGCAAGGTCTTGCGAGCGGTGGCGAGGGACGTGAAGAAACGGTGACGGGGCTTGCCTCGGACTCCCGGGCCGTGAAACCCGGCCATGTCTTCGCCGCCTTGCCGGGCACCAGAGCGGATGGCTCGGCCTTCGTTCTCGACGCCGAGCGCAACGGCGCGGTGGCGGTTCTCGCCGGCTCAAACCAACGGGTCGAGACCGCTTTGCCTATTCTCGTTTCCGACGACGTGCGGCGCAGCCTCGCCTTGATGGCGGCGCGTTTCTACGGACGCCAGCCGGGAACCGTCGCGGCGGTCACCGGCACGGCGGGCAAGACCTCCATCGCCGCGTTCACCCGCCAGATCTGGACCGCCGCCAACGAGAAGGCGGCGTCGATCGGCACGGTCGGCGTGGTTTCGCCGACGCGCAACGAATACGGCTCGCTGACGACGCCCGACCCCATCGCGTTGGCCAGGCTTCTGACCGAACTCGCGGAGGAAGGCGTCAGCCATGTCGCGATGGAAGCGTCGAGCCATGGTCTCGAACAGCGCCGCCTCGACGGGGTGCAGCTTTCCGCCGCCGCCTTCATCAATCTCGGCCGCGACCATCTCGACTACCATCCTGACATGGAGAGCTATTTCGCGGCCAAGATGCGCCTTTTCGATACGCTTCTGCCGAAGGGTGCGCCGGCCGTGATCTTCGCCGACCACGCTTGGTCTGACCGCGCCACGGCCATCGCCCTTCACGGCGGTTCCGATCTCCTGACGGTCGGGCGCAAGGGCACGTTTCTGTCGTTGAAGCGGCTGGAGCACGAGCGCGAGCGCCAGATCGCCGAAATCGACCACCGAGGCCGGATCTATCGCGTCGTGCTGCCGCTCGCCGGCGAGTTCCAGATGGCGAACGCTCTGGTGGCGGCGGGTCTCGCCATCGCGACCGGCGTCGATCCCGATATCGCGCTCCATGCCTTGGAAGGCCTCAAGGGTGCGCCCGGACGGCTCGATCTCGCCGGAACCACGGGGACCGGCGTGCCCGTTTTCGTGGACTATGCCCACAAGCCCGAAGCGCTGGAAAACGTCCTGACGGCCGTTCGGCCCTTCACCACCGGCCGCGTCATCACCGTTTTCGGTTGCGGCGGCGACCGCGACCGGGGCAAGCGCCCGATCATGGGCGAGATTGCGGCGCGGCTGTCTGACATCGTGATCGTCACCGACGACAATCCGCGCTCCGAACCGCCGGAATCCATCCGCTCGGCGATCATGGCCGCCGCGCCTTCGGCCACCGAGATCGGCGACCGTCGCCTCGCCATCCGCACCGCTGTCAATGAAGCGCGGTCGGGCGATACGGTGATCGTTGCCGGCAAGGGGCACGAGAACGGCCAGATGGTCGCCGGCGTCACCCATCCATTCAGCGACCACGACGAGGTGCGGGCCGCCATCGCGGAGGTTCACCCATGACTGCCTGGCTTTGGGAAATGGACGCGCTCGTCGCGGCGCTCGACGGACGCGCGCACGGCACGATGCCGGAGGGCGTGACCGGCCTTTCCATCGACACGCGCTCGCTTCAGCCGGGCGATGCTTATTTCGCCATCAAGGGCGACCGCTTCGACGGCCATAGCTTCCTGACCGCCGCCGGTGCGGCGGGCGCCTCCGTCCTGGTGGTGGCGAAACGCAGGCTTCCCGCCCTCGGCAAGCTGCAGACGCCCTTCATCGTGGTGGAGGACGTTCTGGCCTCGCTCGGGCGTCTCGCCTCCGCCGCGCGCGCCCGGTCCAAGGCGCAGATCGTCGCCGTGACGGGAAGCGTCGGCAAGACCACGACGAAAGATGCTCTGCGCCACGCCCTGAACGCTTCGGGTCCAGTTCACGCCTCGGCCGCGTCCTTCAACAATCATTGGGGCGTGCCGCTGAGCTTGGCCCGAATGCCGGCGGATACGCGCTTCGGCGTGTTCGAGATCGGCATGAACCATCCGAACGAGATCCGGCCGCTCGTGAAGCTGGTGCGCCCGCATGTCGGCATCGTCACGCTGATCGCGCCGGCCCATCTCGGACACTTCGCCAGCCTCGACGAAATCGCCGCCGCCAAGGGCGAAATCTTCGAGGGTGTGGTGGAAGGCGGAACGGCGCTCCTCAACGCAGACGACCCGTTCGCCCCCGCGCTGGCGGAGATGGCGACGAAGGCCGGCGTCAACCAGATCAAGAGGTTCGGCGAAGCGGCTGAAGCGGATTATCGGCTTGTCGATTTCCACCCCGTGCAGGACGGAGCCCGTATGCGGGCGGCGATCGCCGGCGAGGTGGTGGATGTCGGGATGGCCTCGCCCGGCCGCCATCTGGCGCAGAACCTCACCGCCGTTCTCGGCTGCGCGTCGCTTTTCGGGGCGAGCATTCCGGCCACCGCCGCCGCTCTGTCGAGCTGGCGGGCGGGCAAGGGTCGCGGCGAACGCCACCGGTTGACGCTCCCCGGCGGAGGCGGTCATTTCGACCTTCTGGACGAAAGCTACAACGCCAATCCGGCCTCCATGCGCGCCGCCATCTCGCTTCTGGCCGCGACGCTTCCGGGCGAAGGCGGCCGGCGCATCGCGATCCTGGGCGATATGTTCGAACTCGGCGACGAGAGCCGCGATCTTCACGCCGCGATCGCCGAACCGCTGATCGCCGCGCAGGTCGACCGCGTGTTCATGCTCGGCGAAGCCATGAAAGCGCTGGACGACGCGCTGGATGGACGCCTCGCCTGCGAGTGGCACGAATCGGCGGGAGAGCTTGAAGCAAGCCTTTTGGGTCAGGTTCGCGCTGGCGACGTCCTGATGGTCAAGGCGTCGAATGGAATGGGATTGTCGAAGATCGTGGAACGCCTCGTTGCCGCCGCCCGACCGGAGCCGGCTTTGCCAGCCCCCGGACTTGAGCCGAAGCGGGAGGCCTGACCCTTGCTCTCATTCCTCGCCGCGCTCGCGGGCGACGTGCCTGCCTTCAACGTGTTTCGCTACATCACCTTCCGAACCGGAAGCGCGATGATCACCTCCTTCATCACCGTCTTCCTGTTTGGACCGGCGGTGATCGCGGCCTTACGCGTGCGCCAGGGGCGTGGTCAGCCGATCCGCGCGGACGGCCCGCAGACCCACTTCAAGAAGGCCGGAACGCCCACGATGGGTGGGCTGATGATTCTGACGGGGCTTCTCGTCTCGATCCTGCTTTGGGCAGAACTGACCAATCTCTATGTCTGGGCCGTGCTTCTCGTCACCGTCGGCTTCGGCGCCATCGGCTTCTATGACGATTACCTGAAGGTTACGAAGCAGAGCCATCTCGGCTTTTCGGGCAAGGCGCGCCTCGCGCTGGAATTCGTCATCGCCGCCGCTGCCGCTGCGCTGATCGTCTATGCCGGCACGGGCACGTTCGCGACCTCGCTCGCCTTCCCATTCGTGAAATCCTTCCTGCTCGACCTCGGCCTTTTCTACATCGCCGTCGCCGCCTTCGTGATGGTCGGCGCGGGCAATGCGGTGAACCTGACGGATGGTCTCGACGGTCTCGCCATCGTGCCGATCATGATCGCGGCCTCCGCCTTCGGTCTCATCGCCTATCTCGCCGGCAACGTGAACTTCGCGAACTACCTGCAGATCCACTACGTCGTCGGCACCGGCGAACTCGCCGTGGTTTGCGGCGCGGTGATCGGGGCGGGGCTCGGCTTCCTTTGGTTCAACGCGCCGCCGGCCGCCATCTTCATGGGCGACACGGGGTCGCTCGCGCTCGGAGGAATGGTCGGCACCATCGCGGTGGCCACCAAGCACGAACTGGTGCTGGCCATCATCGGCGGCTTGTTCGTGATCGAGGCGCTGTCGGTGATCATTCAGGTGGCAAGCTTCAAGCTGACCGGCAAGCGCGTGTTCCTGATGGCGCCGATCCACCACCATTTCGAAAAGCTCGGCTGGACGGAAAGCCAAGTCGTGGTCCGTTTCTGGATCATCGCCTTCATCCTCGCGTTCGTCGGCCTGTCGACGCTGAAGCTCAGATGATCCCGGTTCGCTCGCTCGAAGGGCGTCGCGTCGCCCTGTTCGGTCTCGGCGGCTCCGGCCGTGCGACGGCCGAGGCGCTGGTCGCCGGCGGTGCTCTCGTCACCGCGTGGGACGACAACCCGGCGAGCGTCGAAGCGGCGCGGAACGCCGGTATCCCGACGGGCGATCTGAGGGCCTTCGATTGGAACGGGGCGGCAGCGCTCGTTTTATCTCCAGGCGTGCCTCTGACGCATCCCAAGCCCCACTGGACCGCCGAACTGGCCCATGCGGCGGGTGTCGAGGTCATCGGCGACGTAGAGCTCTTCGGCCGCGAGCGTCGAGCGATGGCTCCCGACAGTGCCTTCATTGCCATAACCGGCACCAACGGCAAGTCCACCACAACGGCTCTGATCGCCCATTGCCTGAAGGCGAGCGGGCGCAACACGCAGCTCGGCGGAAACATCGGAACGGCGGTGCTGACGCTCGGGTCTCCGGCGCGCGAGCGCTTCTACGTGGTGGAATGCTCGTCCTATCAGATCGATCTCGCCCCGACGATCGAGCCCTCCGTCGCGATTCTCCTGAACCTCACACCCGACCATCTGGATCGCCACGGATCGATGGAGAACTACGCGACCGTGAAGGCGCGGCTCCTCGCTCATGCCGGCATGGCGGTGGTGGGCATCGACGACGATCACTGCCGCGCCATCGCCGACGATCTTCTAGCCAAAGGCCGACGGACCTTGCGGATTTCGGCGCGCGAGAAGGCCGACGTGTTCTTCGACGGAGGCGAGGTCGTTTCCCGCATCGACGGCTTGAAGGCTCGTTTCGATCTCTCCGACATCGGCTCGCTGCGCGGTCGGCACAACGGGCAGAATGCTTCCGCCGCCGTCGCTGCGCTTTCCGCGAGCGGGTTGTCGGAAGACGAAATCCGCAACGGGTTGAAGACGTTCCCCGGTCTCGCTCACCGCATGGAAGAAGTCGGGCGGCGGGGCAGGGTGCTCTTCGTCAACGACTCCAAGGCGACCAACGCCGAAGCCGCCGCGCCTGCGCTGTCGGCTTTCGAACGCATCCACTGGATCGCCGGCGGATTGCCGAAGACCGGTGGAATCGAAGCGCTGCAACCGCTTTTCGGGCGGGTCGCCAAGGCTTATCTGATCGGCGAGGCGGCGCCCGCTTTTGCCGCGACGCTCGGTGACGAGGTGCCCTTCGAGATCGCCGGCACGCTGGATGCCGCGATCGCGCGCGCCGCAGCGGATGCGGCCGCGACAGGGCAGGACGAGGTGGTGCTCCTGTCGCCGGCCTGCGCCTCCTTCGATCAGTTCCGCAATTTCGAGGTCCGGGGCGATGCCTTTCGGGCCGAAGTCGGCCGGTTGCCCGGCATCGCACTCATTCCGAGGGGTTGAAGCATGTCGTCCGGGCGCGCCGAAAAAGGCATGATCGCGGACTGGTGGCGTTCGATCGACCGCTGGTTCCTGGCCGCCTTCATCTGCCTGATGGTGGGCGGATTCGTTCTGTCCTTCGCGGCGAGCCCCCCGGTGGCCGAGAAGATCGGCCTTGAGCCCTTCCACTTCGTCAAGCGCCACGCGCTCTTCCTGCTGCCGTCGATGATGGTGATGCTCGGCGTGTCGATGCTGAGCCCGCGCGGCATCCGGCGCATGTCGATCCTGCTTCTCGGCGGCTCCATGTTCCTGATGATCGTGGCGCTGTTCTTCGGCATGGAAGTGAAGGGCGCGCGGCGCTGGGTGGAGTTCGGTCCGCTGACGATCCAACCCTCCGAGTTCATGAAGCCCGCCTTCGTGGTGATCTGCGCCTGGCTCTTCGCAGAGCGCGCGCGCAAGAAGGAGATTCCGGGCAACCTCTTCGCCATCGTGCTTCTCGGCATGGTCTGCGCGCTTCTGGTGGCGCAGCCCGATCTCGGTCAGACCATCCTGACCGCCGGCACTTGGGGCGGCCTGTTCTTCATGGCCGGACTTCCCTGGCTCTGGATCGTGGTGCTCGGCGGCATCGGCGTCACCGGATTCTGCATGGCCTATTTCGTGTTCCCGCACGTCGCCTCGCGTATCGACCGCTTCACCACCGGCGAGGGCGATACGTTCCAGGTCGACACGGCGCGCGAGGCGATCCTGCGCGGCGGCTGGCTTGGCCAGGGACCGGGCGAAGGCACGGTGAAGCGCATCCTGCCCGACAGCCACACCGACTTCGCGTTCTCGGTGATCGCGGAAGAGTTCGGCATCGTCACATGCATGGCCTTGGCGCTGATCTTCTGCTTCATCGTGGTGCGCGGGCTCCAAGTCGCGCTCGCCCAGCGCGACAACTTCACCCGTCTGGCGATCTCGGGCCTCGTGCTCCTGTTCGGCCTCCAGTCGATCATCAACATGGCGGTGAACCTTCACCTGATGCCGGCCAAGGGCATGACACTGCCCTTTATCTCCTATGGCGGCTCGTCCATGATGGCGATCGCGATCTCGGCCGGCTTCATTCTGGCGTTGACCCGTCGCAAGCCGCAGAACGAGTCGCGCACCGACGAACTCCTGGCGCGCACCGCCGCGCTCTACGGGGTCTGAGTTCCATGGCCGCCCCGATCCTTTTGTCCGCCGGCGGCACCGGCGGACATCTTTTCCCCGCCGAGGCGCTGGCCCACGAGCTGAGGGCGCGCGGGCACGACGTGCATCTGGCAACCGACGAGCGCGCCAGCCGCTATGCCGAACGCTTCCCGGTATCGGCGGTCCATACGATCCCTTCCGCGACCTTCGGCTCGAAACATCCGGTGAAGCTCGGCTGCTCCTTGTGGAAGCTGTGGAGCGGCTTTCGGCTGGCCGGCAAGCTGATGCGCGAAATTCGGCCTTCAGTCGTGGTCGGCTTTGGTGGCTATCCGACGCTGCCGCCGATGCTGGCGGCGGTGCGCGCCGGGCGTCCAACGCTTATCCACGAGCAGAACGCCGTGATGGGCCGCGCGAACCGGTTTCTCGCGCCTCGCGTCACGGCCATCGCGGCCGGCATTCCACAGAACGGCGCTGCGCCCGACATCGCGGCCAAGATGACCGTGACGGGCAATCCGGTTCGTCCTCCGGTCTTGGAAGCGGCCGGCATTCCGTATCGCACCAGCCGCGAGGGCGAAGCGTTCCACCTCGTGGTCTTCGGCGGCAGCCAGGGCGCGCAGTTCTTTTCGGACGTGATGCCCGAAGTGGTGAAGCGCCTGCCGGAGGAACTGCGCCATCGTCTCGTCGTGACGCAGCAGGCGCGGCCCGAACAGGAAGCGGCGGTTCGCGACTTCTATAAAGGTCAGGGCATCCAGGCGGAGGTCTCGCCCTTCTTCGGCGACATGGCGGCGCGCATCGGCGCGGCGCAACTCGTGGTCAGCCGTTCCGGTGCATCCACGGTGTCCGAGGTGGCGGTGATCGGGCGTCCCGCGATCCTCGTGCCTTACCCTTACGCGCTCGACCACGATCAGGCGGCCAATGCGGCGCGCATCGAGGCGGCGGGCGGCGCCGTGGTCGCGCGGCAATCCGAGCTTTCGCCGGATCGTCTGGCCAAGCTCATCCTCGATCTTGCGAACGAACCCGAACGGGCGAAGGCCATGGCCATGGCGGCGCGATCGACCGGCATTCCCGATGCCGCGCGGTTGCTTGCCGACCTCGTTGAGTCTATGGCCGCCCGATCGTTCTAACGACTGGAGTTACTCCATGAAAATGCCGCCCAATATCGGCCCGGTGCATTTCATCGGCATCGGCGGCATCGGCATGAGCGGCATCGCGGAAGTGCTGGTGACGCTCGGCTACAAGGTGCAGGGCTCCGACGCCTCCGAAAGCGCCAATGTCCAGCGCCTGCGCGAAAAGGGCGTCGAGGTCTTCGTCGGCCACAAGGCGGAAAATCTCGGGCGCGCCGAGGTCGTGGTGGTGTCCACCGCCATCAAGCGCTCCAACCCGGAACTCGCCGCCGCGCGCGAGCGCCTGCTGCCCATCGTGCGCCGTGCCGAAATGCTGGCCGAGCTGATGCGCTTCCGTCAGGCGGTGGCGATCGGCGGCACCCACGGCAAGACGACCACCACCTCCATGGTGGCGACGCTGCTCGATGCCGGCGGGCTCGACCCGACCGTGGTCAATGGCGGCATCATCAACGCCTATGGCACGAATGCCCGCATGGGCGGCGGCAACTGGATGGTGGTGGAGGCCGACGAGTCGGACGGCACCTTCCTGCGCCTGCCGGCCGATGTCGCCGTGGTCACCAATATCGACCCAGAGCATCTCGACCACTACGGCACCTTCGACAAGGTGCGTCAGGCCTTCAAGGCCTTCGTTGAGAACGTGCCCTTCTACGGCTTCGCCGTGATGTGCCTCGACCATCCGGAAGTACAGACGCTGGTGTCCGAGATCGAGGACCGGCGCATCATCACCTATGGCGAGAACATCCAGGCCGATGCGCGCTTCGAGAACGTTCGCATGGACGGCCCGCGCTCGAGTTTCGATGTCGTGATCCGTGACCGCGTGTCCGGCGAGACCACCGAGCTTCGCGAACTCGTGCTGCCGATGCCCGGTCGCCACAACGTTTCGAACGCCACCGCCGCCATCGCCGTCGCCCATCGCGTCGGCGTCTCGGTGGAGGCGATCCGCACCGGGCTGGCATCCTTTGCCGGCGTGAAGCGGCGCTTCACCCATACGGGCAGCGTCAACGGCGTCGACGTCTATGACGATTACGGCCATCATCCGGTGGAAATCCGCGCTGTGCTGGCCGCCGCTCGCGCATCGGCCAAGGGGCGTGTCGTGGCGGTGGTGCAGCCGCATCGCTTCACCCGGCTGCAAAGCCTTTTCGCCGAGTTCGCGGCCTGCTTCAACGACGCCGATACGGTGATCCTCGCGCCCGTTTATGCGGCGGGCGAGGAGCCCATCGAGTTCGTCAATTCCGAGATGCTGGTGGAGCGCCTGAAGCTCGGCGGCCATCGCGACGCGCGGGTGATCGACGGACCCGCCGAGATCGCGCCGCTCGTTCATCGCATCGCGTCGCCGAACGACATGGTCGTCTTCCTCGGCGCGGGCTCGATCACGCAATGGGCCTATGCTCTGCCGAAGGAACTGGAAGCCTTGAGCGTCCAGTACCCGCGATGAGCGGCGCCGATCTCCTGTCGCGCCTCGGCGGAAAGCTTTCCGGCATTCGCGGCAAGCTGACGCCCGACGCCGATATGGCGAAGATCACGTGGTTCCGCGCGGGTGGGGTCGCCGAACTTCTGTTCCAGCCGGCGGACGAGGAAGATTTGTCGAGCTTTCTGAGAGCTTTGCCGGAGGAAGTTCCAGTCACGCTCGTCGGCATCGGCTCCAACTTGCTGGTTCGTGACGGTGGTTTAGGCGGTGTGGTTATCCGCTTGTCGGCGAGGGGTTTCGGGCAGATGGAGCGCGTCGGCGATACCGCTATCCGCGCCGGTGCCTCCGCCTCCGACAAGCGGCTCGCGGCGATAGCGCTCGACGCCGGCCTCGGCGGCTTTCACTTCTTCCACGGCATTCCCGGTTCGGTCGGCGGGGCCCTCCGCATGAATGCCGGCGCGAACGGCGTGGAAACGGGCGAGCGGGTGCGCGAGGTGCGCGCGCTCGACCGGCGGGGCGATCTCCACATCCTGTCGAACGCCGATATGGGCTATGCCTATCGTCATTCCGCCGCGCCAGCCGACCTGATCTTCACGTCGGCATTGTTCGAGGGCCTTCCCGACACGCAGGCTGAAATCCGTCGCCGCATGGACGAGGTGCAGCATCACCGCGAAACCGTTCAGCCGGTGCGCGAGAAGACGGGCGGCTCGACCTTCAAGAACCCTGAAGGCACTTCCGCATGGAAGGAGATCGACCGCGCCGGCTGCCGAGGCCTGCGGATCGGCGGCGCGCAGATGTCCGAGCTGCATTGCAACTTCATGATCAACACGGGCGAAGCCACCGGTCACGACCTCGAACTCCTCGGCGAGACCGTGCGGCGACGCGTTCACGAGACCTTCGGCATTCTCCTCCACTGGGAGATCAATCGGATCGGCCATTTCGAACCGGGCCGCGAAGTGGCAGCCTATGTGGCCTGAAAGCCGCGTTCGAACAGAGGCTTGAAACGACCTTTCGATTTTCTTTCACGGCTTCGCGGGCGTTAACCATCGCTTAACCAACCGGGTCGCATGAATATGGCTCAAGGTCCCTTGGGACGATGGGTCTTCTTTCATGCCGAAGCGTGTCGCGGTTCTGATGGGTGGTTGGTCGAGCGAAAGGCCGGTAAGCCTTTCGTCGGGCAAGGCCTGCGCCGATGCCCTGGAAGGGGTCGGTTTCGAGGTTTCGCGCGTCGATGTCGGCCGCGATGTCATGCAGGTCCTGGCAGAACTGAAGCCGGACGTGGCGTTCAACGCGCTGCACGGTCCCTTCGGCGAGGACGGCACGATCCAGGGCGTCCTGGAATTCCTCGAAATTCCCTACACGCATTCCGGCGTTCTCGCCTCCGCGCTCGCGATGAATAAGGTGAAGGCCAAGGTCGTCGCCAAGGCTGCCGGCGTCCCGGTGGCGGACGCCAAGGTGCTTCCTCGGCGCGAAATCGCCGAAAAGCACGTCATGCCCGTGCCTTACGTGGTGAAGCCGATTGCCGAAGGGTCGAGCTTCGGTGTCTTGATCGTTCGCGAGGATCAGGCCCATCCGCCGCAGCAGCTCCACGCCGCCGACTGGACCTTCGGCGAAACGCTGATGGTCGAGCGCTTCGTTCCGGGGCGCGAGTTGACCTGCGCGGTGATGGGCGATGTCGCGCTGCCCGTTTGCGAGATCACGACCGAAGGCCATGCCTTCTACGACTACGATTCCAAATATCTGCCGGGCGGCTCGGTTCACAAGATTCCGGCCGAGATCCCGGCCTCCGTCGCGCGCCGGGTGCAGGAGCACGCACTGGCCGCCCATCGCGCCATCGGCTGCCGCGGCGTGTCGCGCTCGGACTTCCGCTACGACGACCGGGGCGGCGAGAACGGCGAGCTGATCTGGCTCGAAATCAACACGCAGCCCGGCATGACGCCGGTTTCGCTCGTGCCCGACATCGCCCGCGCGGCGGGCCATGAGTTCGGCGAGCTTCTGACCTGGATGGTGGAGGACGCCTCATGCCGTCGTTGAACCGCGGCGACCGCATCGAGCCGGTGGTGGAGCGTCCGCTCGGCCGCCGCAAGGCGTGGCGCATCTCCTATGTCGGGCGTCGCCTGTTTGCTTTCGGCGTGCTGCTCGCCCGCACGCCCTTGCCGAACTTCGCCACCGTCGCGACGCTCTTTCTCGGCTCCACGGCCGCCTATGGCGTCGCGCTCGGCAATCACACGACCGCTGTCATCGACGGTGTGGCGCAGCCGCTCGGCTTCTCCATCGAGACCGTGGACGTGAAGGGCAATTCCGAAACCTCGGAGATCGACGTTCTTCAGGCCCTCTGGTCGACCGGCGCGCAAAGCCTGCCGGCGCTCGATGTCGGCGCGGCGCGCCAGACGTTGGAGGCCATGCCGTGGATCGAGAAGGCTTCGGTCTCCAAGACCTATCCCGACCGCGTGTCGATCGATCTCGTGGAAAAGAAGCCTTTCGCGCTTTGGCAGAAGGATCGCGAGCTCTTCATCGTCAACCGGGAAGGGCGCGAGATCATGCCTTTCCTGGCCAACCGTTTTCAGGATCTGCCCTTCGTCGTCGGTCCCGGCGCCAATATCGATGCGCCCGAACTCATCGATGGAATGGCGGGCGTGCCCGAGCTTCGCGCAAGGGTGAAGGCCTATGTTCGAGTCGGTGATCGTCGATGGGACCTCGTCCTGGACAACGGCGTCACCATTCGCCTTCCTGAGGAAGGCGCCGTGGAAGCCGCTGCGGACGTGGTGCGAATGGACAAGGAAATGGGCCTGTTGTCGCGCGATATCTCTGCCGTCGACATGCGCATAGCGGATCGGATGACGATCCGGCTGACGCCTGACGCTCTCGAGCGGCGCAACGCCGCCGTCAAGGAGCGCGACAAGCTCATCAAGGCGAGCCGGAAGGAGAAGCCGGCGTGAGCATGAACCCGTTCAATAGCCGCTCCAAACCCTTGCCGCGCCTTCGTGCGTTGCCGGGCAAGAAGACGCGCATCGTCTCCGTTCTGGATGTCGGCACCACCAAGATCACCTGCCTGATCGCGCGGCTGAAGCCGCGCCCGGACAGCGAGATCCTGCCGAACCGCACGCATCTGGTCGAGGTCGTCGGCATCGGCTACCAGCGCTCGCGCGGCATCAAGTCCGGTGTCGTGGTCGATCTCGAAGCGGCGGAAAAGTCGATCCGCTACTGCGTCGACGCGGCCGAGCGCATGGCTGGCCTCACCATCGAATCATTGCTCGTGTCGGTCACGGCCGGTCGCCTGAAGAGCCTGCGCGGCCGTGCCGAGATGCCGGTCGACGGGGAGGGCGTTTCTGCCGGCGACGTGCGGCGCGTTCTCGGCGCCGCCGTTCGCGCGCCGATGGATCGCGGCCGTCTTCTTCTTCATTCCGTGCCCTTCGATATGTCGCTCGACGGCGAGGGGAATCTGGAAAACCCGGTCGGCATGGTCGGGCGCATGCTCGGCGCCGACGTGCATCTTCTTTCCGCCGAGGAAACGCCGCTCCGCAATCTCGAAGCTGCGATCAACCGGGCGCAGCTCGTGGTGGAAGCCTTCGTGGCGACGCCCTTCGCTTCCGGTCTCGCGACCCTCGTCGATGACGAAGCCGAGATGGGCTCGGCCTGCATCGACATGGGCGGCGGCTCCACCACCATCGGCATCTTCCAGAACGGCCGCTTCGTTTATGCCGACTCCGTCGCTCTCGGCGGCCATCACATCACCATGGATCTGGCCCGAGGCCTGTCCATTCGGCCCGAACATGCCGAGCGGCTGAAGGTCATGCACGGCTCGGCCATGAGCGAGATGATGGAGGATTCGGAGACCATCGAGGTCGCGCCGCTCGGCGAAGAGGATGCCGATGCGCCAATCAACGTCGCCCGCTCGCTCGTCGCCCGCATCATCCGCCCGCGCGTCGAGGAAACCTTCGAGCTGATCCGCGACCGGTTGTCGGCGTCCGGCCTCGGCCATGTCATCGGCAAGCGCGTCGTTCTCACCGGCGGCGCCAGCCAGCTCGCCGGTCTTGCCGGCGCGGCGCGCTCGGTGATGCAGCGCAACGTTCGTCTCGGCCGGCCGCTCGGGGTCGCCGGCCTGTCCACCGCCAACAAGAGCCCGGCCTTCGCTACCTCGGTCGGCCTCCTGATCTACCCGCAGGTTTCCACCATGGAACATTTCGCCGAAGGCTTCTCGGCCGCGCAGATCGTGTTCGACGATCGAACGCGCGTCGGGCGTGTCGGCAACTGGTTCCGAAAGAGCTTCTGACGGGCGCTTCGAGCCCCTCGGGAAAACCCTCAAGCGCGCGCCGCGCGCCCAACACCCAAGAGAAATCGAGAAGGGCGGCGCGGCGCTGCGGCCCCAAATCGGAAAGAGGACTCAAGGACATGCCGATCAATCTCGCCAAGCCCGACATCACCGAGTTGAAGCCCCGCATCACCGTGTTCGGCGTTGGCGGCGGCGGCTGCAATGCCGTCAACAACATGATCGATGCGGGCCTCGAGGGTGTGGAGTTCGTGATCGCCAATACGGACGCGCAGGCGCTCCGTTCCTCCCGCGCCGAGCGCATCATCCAGATGGGCGTCGCCGTGACCGAAGGCCTCGGCGCCGGTTCGCAGCCGGAAGTCGGCCGCGCGGCCGCCGAAGAGTCGCTGGACGAGATCTGCGACCACCTTCTCGGCTCGCATATGTGCTTCGTCACCGCCGGCATGGGCGGCGGCACGGGCACCGGCGCGGCTCCGGTCGTCGCCCGCGCGGCGCGCGAGAAGGGTATACTGACGGTTGGCGTCGTGACGAAGCCCTTCCACTTCGAAGGCCAGCGCCGCATGCGCATCGCCGATCAGGGCATCGAGGATCTGCAGAAGAACGTCGATACGCTGATCGTCATTCCGAACCAGAACCTCTTCCGCATCGCCAACGACAAGACCACCTTCGCCGATGCCTTCGGCATGGCCGACCAGGTCCTTTATTCCGGCGTCGCCTGCATCACCGACCTCATGGTCAAGGAAGGCCTCATCAACCTCGACTTCGCGGATGTTCGCTCCGTGATGCGCGAGATGGGCAAGGCCATGATGGGCACCGGCGAGGCTTCCGGCGACGGGCGCGCTATGGCGGCGGCCGAAGCCGCGATCGCCAACCCGCTCCTCGACGAGACCTCGATGAAGGGCGCCAAGGGCCTCCTGATCTCGATCACCGGCGGCCGCGACCTCACCCTCTTCGAGGTGGATGAAGCCGCGACCCGCATCCGCGAGGAAGTCGACTCCGATGCCAACATCATCCTCGGCGCGACCTTCGACGAGAACCTGGAAGGCGTGATCCGCGTGTCCGTCGTCGCCACTGGCATCGACAAGACCGCGATGGAGATCGCCGAGCGCCCTATTGAAGTGCGCCATGCGCCGATGATGCAGCGTCCGGTCTCGGCGCAGCCCGCGGTGCAGCCGGCGCCGGTCGCCCCGGTGGCGCAGACCCGGCCCGCGCCGGTCGCCGCCGCTCCGGCCTACGAGGCTCCGGCCCCGGTCGCCCCGAGCACGATGGAAGACGACTTCACCGCCGCTCTCGAAGCCGAGATCGCCGATGTCGTGGTCGCCCAGCCGGCTCCCCAGCAGGTGATGCGTCGCGAGGTTCCCGCCGCCGCGCCGCAGGCCCGGATGCCCCGTGTCGAGGACTTCCCCCCGATGGTGCATGCCGAGATCACCCATCGCGCCGCGCAGACCGAGCCGACCGCTCCGGTTGCCAGCGAGGACAAGGGCCCGATGTCCGGCCTTCTCAACCGGCTGACCCGTGGTCTTTCGCGCCGTGAGGAAGAAGAAGCGCAGGACGTGGCCGCCGCTCATGCCGCCCAGGCCCGTGCGGTGACGCAGAACCCCTACGCGCCGCGCCGTCCGGCCGCCGAATCGCCTTCGCGTCCCCAGAGCTCGCAGCGTCCGATGAGCGACGACGAGCAGCTCGAAATCCCGGCCTTCCTGCGCCGCCAGTCGAGCTGATCCACCGACCGTTGCTGTTGAAACACAGTTCCGTCGCCGCAAGGCGGCGGAACACGCATTTTAAACAACTGATACGACTGAGTTATTTCAGCCTGTGTGAAGCTTTCGCAGTAACACGGGGTTAGAATCCGTGATTTGGCCGAGATGCAACGGCCCCGTATCTTCATAGTTGGAAAAGCAACACGATCCAGCCTCGAACGCCGGCCTTCCGGCGAACCACAAGCCGGACGCGGCAGCCCCTCTCGAAGGCAGCCATCAGCGTAGAGTCGGTGCAAGGAACTGCCAGACGTGATCATCTACCAGCAGACCATCAAGGCCAGGGCGGATTTCACGGGCGTCGGCGTTCATACCGGTAAACCCATTTCGCTCAGCCTGGTGCCTGCCGAGATGGACTCCGGCATTCGGTTCCGCGTGACGAGCGCTTGCGGGGAAGCGCGGACGATCGCTGCTGTTTCCTCCAACGTTCCGGCCACGGATCTCGCGACGATCGTCGGCAGTCTCGACGGCGCGCATGTCTCCACCGTCGAGCATCTTATGGCAGCGCTCTATGCCATGAACATCGACAATGTCGTGATCGAGATCGACGGCAGCGAAGTGCCCATCATGGACGGGTGTTCGGAACGCTTCGTGGAAGCTATCGAGCGGGTAGGGCTCGAGCAGCAATCCGCCAAACGCAGCTATATTCGCGTTCTGAAGCCCGTTCGCGTGGAAACGGCAGCCGGCTGGGCCGAGTTCGTGCCGCACTACGGAACGCGCTTCGAGGTCGAGATCGATTTCGCCAGCCAGGCGATTGGCCGGCAGGTTTTCGCGGGGGAACTGACCCCGGCGTTGTTCAAGTCCGAACTGTCCCGCGCGCGCACCTTCGGCTTCATGAAGGATGTCGAGCGGCTCTGGGCCTCCGGCCACGCGCTCGGCTCGTCGCTGGAGAACTCCGTGGTGATCGGTGACGATGACCGCGTGATCAACCCGGACGGTCTTCGCTATGCCGACGAGTTCGTGCGGCATAAGACGCTGGACGCCATCGGCGACCAGTCGCTCGCAGGCTCGCGCATTCTCGGCTGCTACCGGTCCTACAAGGGCGGTCACAAGCTGAACGCGCTGGCTCTCCAGGCACTTCTTCGCGATTCGACGGCCTACGACATGATCGAACTGCCAGCCCGTCGCCGCGACATCGTCCGCCATTCGCCGCTGATCGCCGCCGTCGCTGCGCCGGCCTACGGACCTCAGACGCTTTAAGCGACGCGGGCGACACGGCGAGGTCGAGGATCGTCGTCGGGACGATTCTTGGAAAAGCGCCGGAAATTCCTTGTCCGTTGGCAAGCGTTTTCCTTAGCGTCGCCGTTTTTTACTCGCGATTCCGTGCTTATGCTGCCATCGCCTTAAAAAAGGCGTCATAAACCCTTTCTCAACATTGTGGGGGTCCGCGTCGTCCTTTAGAACGCAGCGGCCATAAGGGGACCATCAGGGGAAGGCGCGATCATGCGCGATATCACGAAGCGGACGTCGCCCGTCCGTCTTTTGCTCTGTGCTGGCCTCATGGGCGGCGCGATGTCCCTTTCCGGTTGCCTGTTCGGCGGCGAGAAGGATGATGTCGATCCACTCGCGCTCGCCGCTCAGACGGAGCCGGCGGACCAGCTCTACAACCAGGGTCTCGCCAATCTCGACGGCGGGCGTCTGGGCGAGGCTACCAAGAAGTTCGAGGCGATCGATCGCCAGTATCCCTATTCCGAATGGGCCAGGAAGGCGCTCGTGATGCGCGCCTTCGCCGCCTATCGCAACGGCGATTACGACACGGCCGTGACGTCCTCGCGGCGTTATCTGTCGACCTATCCCGGCACGGATGAAGCGCCTTATGCGCAGTACATCATGGGCCTGTCCTATTTCCGTCAGATCCCGGATGTGACGCGCGACCAGCGCGACACGGCGCGCGCCGTGTCCGCCATGCAGGAGGTCGTGGATCGCTATCCCGAGTCCGAATATGCCGAGGACGCCCGCTCCAAGGTGCGCATGGCGCGCGACCAGCTCGCCGGCAAGGAGATGCAGGTCGGCCGCTATTATCTGGAGCGCCGCGAGTATCTCGCCGCCATCAACCGCTTCAAGACGGTCGTGGACCAGTATCCGCAGACCCGCCATGTCGAGGAAGCCCTCAGCCGCCTGACCGAAGCCTATTACGCGATGGGTCTGACGCAGGAAGCCCAGGCCTCCGCTTCCGTGCTCGGCCAGAACTTCCCCGACTCGCAGTGGTACAAGGATTCCTACGCGCTGTTGCAGTCCAAGGGGCTCGAGCCGCGCGCCGCGGGTGGCGACTCGTGGTTCACCAAGGCGACGCGCACCATCACCGGCTCGAGCTGAGCCGCTTTGATTTGCAGTGAAGCTGTATTATCTTGATGGAGCGGGTGGCGACGAAAGCCGCCACCCTTTCGTTAGAAGATGAATCGAACCCGGAGAGTCACTTGCCAGGTGCTCCGGGTTCTTTTCATTTCAAACGTGATACTGAGCGGAATCATCCACATCGTATCATCTCCGTTTCGCGGGCGAGGCCGTCGCCTCGGTCGGGGGAGGCCCATCGTCCCCGATGCGCCGCTGGCCCGGCGCCGCTGCTTGATGCCCGCGAAAAGTGCGTAATCTGACGCGGAAAATTTAACGGGCGGTTGCCCGCTTCCCGTGGGCCGCAGCCGCACCTATCTTCGCCCGGCTTGCCTTTTCTGGTCTTCGGGACTACCGACTACGTTCCATGCTTGTTCACCTTTCGATCCGCGACATCGTGTTGATCGAGCGTCTCGATCTGACCCTCAACGGCGGCTTGTCCGTTCTGACGGGCGAAACGGGCGCCGGTAAGTCGATCCTTCTGGACGCGCTTTCGCTCGCGCTCGGCGGGCGCGGCGATGGCGGTCTCGTGCGGCACGGCGCCAAGCAGGGCGAGATCATTGCGGTCTTCGATCCGCCCGCCGGCCATGCCGTGCGCCGTCTCCTCGTGGAGAACGGCTACGACGACGACGGCGATATCGTTCTTCGCCGTGTCCAGAGCGCAGACGGCCGCAGCCGCGTTTTCGTGAACGACCGTCCGTCCAGCGTCGCCTTGATGCGCGACATCGGCGCCAATCTGGTGGAGATCCACGGACAGCACGCCGACCGTGCATTGGTCGACCCCGAAGCGCATCGGATGCTGCTCGATGCGTATGGCGGTTTCCAGACGGAGGTCGAGGCGGTCGGCAAGGCTTTCGCCGAATGGCGGGCGACGGAAAGCGAACTGGCCCGGCACGGCGCCAAGGTCGAGGCCGCCGCGCGCGAAGCCGATTACCTTCGGGCGGCGGTCGAGGAGCTTTCCGAACTCCAGCCGATCGCGGGGGAGGAGGCCGAACTCGCTGAGCGCCGCCAGATCATGATGAAGTCCGAGAAGATCGCGACGGATGTCAACGATGCCTTCGAGGAGCTTGCCGGCAATGCCTCGCCGATCCCTGGCCTTGCGGGGCTCCTGAAGCGTCTCGATCGAAAGCGCGATGAGTTGCCGGGCCTTCTGGACGAAACGATCGAGCGGTTGGACTCGGCGCTCGATGCCTTATCCGACGCGCAGATGGGGCTCCAGGCGGCGCTGCGCAGCCTCGAATACGATCCGCGCGCGCTGGAGGAAACCGAGGAGCGGCTGTTTGCGCTGCGTGCCGCCGGCCGAAAATTCTCCTGCGCCGTGGACGATCTGCCGGAACTGACGGCCCAGATGATCGGCGATCTCGCCGAACTCGACGCAGGCGAATCTCGACTCGCCGCTTTGACCGGCGCGGTCGCCGAGAAGCGCGCGGTGTTCGACCGTCTTGCCGGCGATCTGTCGACCAAGCGTCATGCGACCTCGGCCGATCTGGAAAGCGCCGTGATGGCCGAACTGCCGGACCTGAAGCTGGAACGCGCCGCCTTCGTCGTTGAGATGGCGGCCGATGCCGAGCGCCCGACGGCGGCCGGGATCGACACGGTGGAGTTCTGGGTGCGCACCAACCCCGGCACGCGCGCCGGGCCGATGATGAAGGTGGCGTCCGGCGGTGAGCTTTCGCGCTTCCTTTTGGCGTTGAAGGTCGCGCTGGCCGACAAGGGCTCCGCGCCGACCCTCGTTTTCGACGAGATCGACACGGGCGTCGGCGGGGCGGTGGCCGATGCCATCGGTCGTCGCTTGGCGCGCCTCGCGTCCCGCGTTCAGGTTTTGTCGGTGACGCATGCCCCGCAGGTCGCGGCGCGCGCCACGACGCATCTTCTGATCTCGAAATCGGCGAGCGAAGCCGAGCAGGAACGGCTGGCGACCCGCGTCGCCGCGCTGGAAGCTGCGCACCGCACGGAGGAGATTGCCCGCATGCTGGCCGGTGAAAGCATCACCGATGAAGCCCGTGCGGCGGCCAAGCGTCTCATCGGCGCTTCCGCCTGACTTCGCTTCGCCGAATCGGGTAGGTCAGTCCGCAGTTCAAGCGCAAGGATCGGCAGTTTCCGGCATGGCGAACGAGACATCCGTCGACACCCTGACCCGCAAAGAAGCGGCGAGCGAGCTGGAGCGTCTGGCGGAGGTGATGGCGGACTACGACCGCCAATATTACGAGGAAGACGCGCCGGCCGTTTCCGACGAGGAATACGATGCCTTGCGCAAGCGCAATCTTGCGATCGAGGCGCGCTTTCCCGATCTGGTGCGCGGCGATTCTCCCTCCCTGAAAGTCGGCTCGGCGCCTTCCGCGAAGTTCGCGAAGATCCGTCACGCCCTGCCGATGCTGTCCCTCGACAACGCCTTTTCGGACGAGGATGTCGCCGACTTTGCCAAGCGCGTTCGCCGCTTCCTGAAGCTTGCCGACGACGCGCCGCTCGCGATCACTGCCGAGCCCAAGATCGACGGTCTTTCCTTGTCGTTGCGATACGAGAAGGGGCGGCTCGTGTCGGCGGCAACGCGCGGCGACGGGGCGGTGGGCGAGGACGTGACGGCCAACGCCCTGACGCTGCCCGACATCCCGGACGAGTTGCACGGCGAAGCGCCGGAGATCTTCGAGGTGCGCGGCGAGGTCTACATGACGCACGCCGATTTCGCGGGCTTGAACATCAAGCTGGCGGAAGAAGCGGCGGCGCTCGCCGAAGCGGCCGAGGCGGCCGGCAAGGTGGTCACCGCGAAGGCGGCGCGGCAGTTCGCCAATCCGCGCAACGCCGCCGCCGGCTCGCTGCGCCAGAAGAACCCGGAGGTCACCCGTTCGCGCCCCTTGCGCTTCTTCGCCTATGCCTGGGGGGAAGCGAGCGAGGTGCCGGGCCGGACGCAGACCGAGGTCGTGGAAGCGCTTGGGCATTTCGGGTTCTCGACCAACCCGTTGATGCGCCGTTTCGACCACATCGCCGGACTGATCGAGCATTACCGCTCCATCGAGGCGCAGCGCGCGACGCTCGGCTACGACATCGATGGCGTCGTCTACAAGGTGGACGACCTCGAGCTTCAAAAGCGGCTCGGCTTCGTATCGCGCGCGCCGCGCTGGGCCATCGCGCACAAGTTCTCCGCCGAGCAGGCGACGACGGTGGTGCGCGAGATCGAGATCAATGTCGGGCGCACCGGCAAGCTCGCGCCGCTCGCCAAGCTTCAGCCGGTGACGGTGGGGGGCGTCGTCGTTTCCAACGTCACTCTCCACAACGAGGATTATATCGCGGGAAAGGATGCCGATGGCGGCCCGATCCGCGAGGGCAAGGATATCCGCATCGGCGATACGATCGTCATCCAGCGCGCCGGCGACGTCATTCCGCAGGTGGTCGACATCGTCATCGAGAAGCGCCCGGCAGACGCCGTTCCCTACATTTTCCCCGACCATTGCCCGGCCTGCAACTCCAAGGCCGAGCGCCTCGTCAATCCGCGCACGGGTCGTCTCGACTCCAACCGCGTTTGCACGGCCACTCTCACCTGTCCGGCACAGGCAAGGGAGGGGCTGAAGCATTTCGTTTCCCGCAATGCCTTCGATATCGAGGGGCTCGGTGAGACGATGATTGAAACGCTCTTCGATGCAGGTCTCGTGCACCAGCCGGCGGACATCTTCCGTCTCCAATTCGAACCTCTGCGCGAAGCCGTGGAAGCGCGGCGGCGCGAACTGTCCGAGTTGCGTCGCACGGCCGAAGGCAAGGCCGTGCCCGAAAAGACGGTGAAGAAGGCCGAGACATCGAGAGCCATCGAGAACATTCTGTCGGGCATCGACGCCCGGCGGGAGGTCCCGCTGGATCGCTTCGTGTTCGCCCTCGGCATTCCGGAAATCGGCGAAACCAGCGCCAAGTCGCTAGCCCGCCATTTCGATGACGTGCGCGGGTTTATCGAAGGCGTCGATGCAGCGGCGAAAGGCCGGGCCGGGGAGGACTGGACCGAACTCAGCACCCTCCGCACGGTCGGCGGCAACACCTTCGCCCGCATGATGGAGATCGAGCCAACCAAGCTCGAAGACGAAAGCTGGGACCCGCTGAAGGACACTTCGCTGGCATTGAAGGCGAATCAGCGCGTCGCGCTGAAGGAGCGCTATGGCGAGGCGTCCGCCATCCGGGAAGCCATCGGCCGCGCCAGCAGCCATGCGCCGAGCGAAGCCTTTCTCTCGCTTTCCAAGGACGGCGATCTGGGCCCGGTGGCGACGCAGTCCCTCATCTCGTTCTTCGAGGAAAAGCACAATCGCGAAGCGGTTCTGGCGCTCTTGGAGGCCGGCGTCTCGACTATCAACGAACGACCCAAGGTGCCGGCCGCTTCGCCGGTCGCCGGCAAGACCATGGTCTTCACCGGCTCCCTGGAGAAGATGACCCGGCCGGATGCCACCAAGCGCGCCGAAGCGCTCGGCGCCAAGGTGTCGGGCTCGGTGTCGAAGAAGACCGATCTCGTGGTGGCGGGGCCGGGCGCCGGCTCCAAGCTGGCGGATGCCGAAAAGCACGGCGTGAAGGTGATCAGCGAGGACGAATGGCTTGCCTTGATCGGCGAAGGCTGATTCATCTCGTTCCATGACCATCGTTGCCCTGGATTTCGAGACCGCGAACCGCTCGCCGGCCAGCGCCTGCGCGATCGGCCTCGCCTTCGTGGAAGACGGCGCGGTGACGCGCCGCCTCTACAGCCTAGTGCGGCCGCCCGAACTCGTCTTCGATCCCGGCAATATCCGCGTGCATGGCATTCGGCCGACCGATGTTCTGGACGCCCCGGAGTTCCCGGATCTTTGGCGGGATATCGAGCAAGAGTTCGGCGGCGCGCTTGTTCTGGCGCACAACGCGTCCTTCGATATGCGCGTCCTTGCCGCGACGCTCGCCCATTACCGGCTGCCGCAGCCGTGTTTCGATTCCTTCTGCACGGTCAGCCTCGCGCGGCGTCTTTGGCCGGAAGAGCCGAGCAAGCGCTTGTCCGCGCTCGCCGCGAAGTTCGGCATCGGCTTCCGGCATCACCATGCGGGGGAGGACGCCATGGCCTGCGCCGAGATCGCGCTGGAAGGGGCGCGGCAGGCGGGGGCGGCGTGCGTCAACGAACTTGCCGACCGTTTGTCATTGCGCAAGCGCGTGGCGGCCGCTTCCGCAAGGCGCGAGGGCGGCATCGCCGATCGCGCGATGGCCGCGCGCATGGGGCGCCCGAAGATCGAGAACGTGCTGCGCTTTCGCGTCAGCGGCAGCAAGGGCACCCCCTACGACATGGTGCTGCGCACCGATGGGCGAAGTGACCGCAAGCTCTTCTGCTCCTGTCCCGGCGCCAAGTTCCGCGCCGAATGCCGGCACATGAAGTCGCTTCTGTCCGGCGATTACCGCGCCGTCATGGTCGGCTCGGAAGAAGAAGGCCGGCAGCTTTCGACGCTTCTGTCCGCCAGCCTTCGCGTCTTCGACGCCGCCTGACGATGCTGGCTTTGGCGCAACCGGCCGGCTAGAGGTCGGGTGGCGATCTCGGCCATGGAACTCCGATTTGTCCTTTCATGAAGCGCGCGCAGGCCTGCGCGAAGTCATTCCCGTTCTCGCGGTGATCGTGCCCTTCGGGGCGGTCTATGGAACGGTTTCCGTGTCCTCAGGGCTCACGCTCGGGCAGACGCTCGGCTTCGGCGGTCTTGTTTATGCCGGCGCGAGCCAGCTTGCGGCGATCCAGATGATCGGGCTCGGTTCGCCCCTGTGGGCGGTGCTTCTGTCGATTTTTGCGCTGAATTTCCGCCACGTGCTTTATTCGGCATCGATCGGGCGTCACCTGACGCGCTTCTCTTGGTGGCAGAAGGCGTTGGCCTTCTTTCTGCTGGTCGATCCGAGTTTCGGCGCGGCAGAGGCGAGGGCGGCGGACAAGCCGCTCACCAAGAGCTTCTACTTCTCCTTCGCCATCGCGCTCTATGCCGGCTGGGTCGCATCGTCCTGGATCGGATATCATTTCGGCAAGCTGGTCACGAACCCGCATGCCGTGGCGCTCGATTTCATTCTGCCGGTTTATTTCCTCGCGCTCGTCACCGACTTCCGCAAACGGGCGAACTTCAGGATGGTGGCGCTCGTCTCGGCGGCGACGGCCGGTCTTCTCTACGTGGTCGTCGGGCCGCCCTGGCACGTCACGTTCGGCGGCCTCGCCGGCATCGCCTACGCGGCCATCGTCACCCCGAACCGCGCGAAGGACGGCGAGGCATGAGCGGATTCTGGTGGGTCATCTTCGGCGGCGCGCTTCTGACCTACGCGACGCGGGTCGCCGGCTATCTCGCCGTTGCCCGGTTTCAAACATTGCCGCCCAAGGTCGAGGCGGCGCTCGATGCCGTGCCGGCGGCGGTTCTCGTCACCATCGCGGTGCCGGGTTTCGTGGACGGCACATGGAGCGAACGCCTTGTTCTGCTCGCTGCCGGCATCCTCGCCTTCCGCCTGCCGAACCTCATCGTGATCTTCGGAGCAACCGCCATCGTGGCCGCCTTACGCAGCTTCAACCTGTAACGAAAAAGGCGCCCGTTGCGGGGCGCCTTCGATTGTACCGACGTCAACCTGCGAAGGCTCTCAAGCCTCCTGAATGGCCGACAGCTTCCACTCACCGCCGCGCTCGCGCAGGAAGGTCCAGATTTCCGTGGACTCGCTCGGTTGCTCATTGCCGGAAACCACGCGCCCACTGGTCCGCTCCCGCGTGACATCGCGCGAGGAATAGCGCATCGCAACCGTCGCGTAGTCGCTATTCGCTTCGCGCCAGCTTTCCGCGACATCGCCCTGGAGAAGGCTGACGTCGGAGACTTCGTTGCGCAGACCCTGCGAAGCGTTGCGGGCGAGTTCCTCGGCCAGATAGCTCACCATTTCCGGCGTCGCGATCCGGTCCAGCGTCGCGTAATCCTCACGGGAATAGGCGTCCTGCAACTCGGTCAAGCGGCGCTCGAAAGTGTTGAGGTCGTTTTCACCGATGCCGAGCTCGTCGCGGTTCACCGGACGGCGTGCCGCACTGCCGCCGCCCATGGCAGCACGCGAACCGATTCCGGGGATGCCGTAGCTCTGGCCGCCATTCGGCTCCTGCGAGCGCTGCATGCCCTGCGGTCTGCCACCCGCCATGGCCGGCGAAGAGGAGCGCGAGCGGAAGAAGCGGATCGCCAGCATCACGACGAGCGCGAGCAGGAGAGCCTGGACGAGGAAGCCGAGCATGCCCGCGAGGCCGCCGAAGCCCGAGCCCATCAGAAGCCCGACGAGGCCGCCGATCATCAGGCCGCGCATCAGGTTGCCGCCGAAGCTCGGGCGGTTGACGGCGGGTGTGGCGGCGCCGGCCGCGGGGCGCTGGGTGGCGGCGCCGGGCTGCGTCGTGCTGCGCTGGACCGGGGCGACGCTCGGCGCGGTATTCGTGGCGGGAGCCGAGTCGAAGGTGCGGCTTCCTCGGCTGCCGAAACTGCCGCCGCGCCGCGCGTCGGCGGCATCCACCGTCACCATCGTGAAGGCCACGGCCAGAGCGCCGAGCGCTGAAAGCAGCCTGGTCTTGCGTGAGGCGATCATGGTCGGGTCCCTGTTGATTCGTCTATGATGATATGGGTATCCGTTCCGCGATTGCGAAGGG
This sequence comes from Aureimonas psammosilenae, assembly GCF_009176975.1. Classification (GTDB taxonomy): domain Bacteria; phylum Pseudomonadota; class Alphaproteobacteria; order Rhizobiales; family Rhizobiaceae; genus Plantimonas; species Plantimonas psammosilenae. The sequence continues at coordinate 143,556 of NZ_WEZG01000003.1, read as the reverse complement.
ATGCAATCTTTGGTGAGCGGGTTTGTCGCCTTGGGGCGGACGGTCGCGCGAGGCGGTGCTTGTGCGCGGCGATGACAGGTTCTAGCACCCGCGCATGAGCGACCAGCAACTTTCCGCCACGAACGGCCTCGGCCTCGGGCTGACGACCTTCTTCGCGCTCGCCTGCGGCGCTCTCGCCGCCAATCTCTATTATGCGCAGCCCCTCGTCGCCCCGATCGCGCAGTCGGTGGGTCTCGACCCATCCGTGGAAAGCGCCATCGTTACCGCCGCGCAGATCGGCTACGGCCTTGGCCTTGTTGCGCTTGTGCCGCTCGGCGACGTCGTGGAGAACCGCAGCCTCATTCTGGCGACCATGGCGGCGAATGTCGTCGGGCTCGTCGGCTTTGCGCTGGCGCCGGGGCTTGCTGCGCTTTTCGCCCTGATGCTTGTTGTCGGCATTACCTCCACCGCCGCGCAGATGCTCGTGCCGCTGGCCGCGCACCTTGCGCCGCCCGCGGCCAGGGGGCGCGTCGTCGGCAACGTCATGAGCGGCCTTCTCGGCGGCATCCTGATCGCCCGCCCGCTGGCGAGCTTCCTGTCCGTGCATATCGGTTGGCGGGGCGTCTTTCTCGCCTCCGCCTCTGTGGTGACGGCGATCATGCTGGCGAGCCTGAAGCTTTTGCCCCGCCGCAAGCCCGTCGCTTCGCATTCCTATCCTTACCTCGTCGCCTCGCTTGGACGCTTGTTCGTTCACGAGCCCGTGCTGCGCCGGCGGGCGCTTTATCATGCGTCGTTGTTCGCGAGTTTCTCGTTGTTCTGGACGGGCGCGCCGCTGATCCTCCTGCGGCCGCCGCACGAACTGACGCAGACCGGCATCGCGTTCTTCGCCTTGTCCGGCGTTCTCGGCGTCTTCGCCGCGCCCGTTGCGGGGCGGTTGGCGGACCGGGGGCACTCCCGCACCGGCACGCTTCTCGCCATCGGCACCGTGATCGCCGGCTTCGCCATCGCGCTCGCCGGAGCCCATTCGCTCGCCGCGCTGGTGTGCGCCGGCATCCTCATCGATCTCGGCGTCCAGGCCAATCTCGTGATCGGCCAGCGCGAAATCTTCCAGCTCGATCCGGCGATCCGCAACCGCCTGAACGCGGTTTACATGGCGACCTTCTTCACCGGCGGCGCGATCGGATCGGCCTTGACGAGCCCGGCGCTCGACCGCTTCGGCTGGGCCGGCGTCTGCGTTCTCGGCCTCGGTTTTCCGGCGGCCGCCTTTCTTTACGCGCTTCTCTCCGAGCGCGGATCGCGGCGGGGACTTTGAGCCCGGACGCTCGTGATGTATCGCCAAGCGCAACAACGGTGGGGAAGCGACGCATGAGCAGGATGGCGGTATTGCGTATCGCGCTTTGGACGATGATCGCCCTATTCGGCGGCGCCGCACTGGCTTTGACCTTCTTCGGCACCGGATCGCAGCAAAGCGCAGCGGCTCCCTATGGCACGCCCTTTCGCCTCGAAGATCAGAACGGCACGCCGGTGACCGAAGCCATGTTCCGCGGCAAGCCGAGCGCCGTCTTCTTCGGTTTCACGAATTGCCCGGATGTCTGCCCGACCACTCTTGCGGAACTCGGCGCCTACCGGCAGGAGCTGGCGAAGACCGGCGACTTCCGGATCGTGTTCGTGACCGTCGATCCAGAGCGCGATACGCCGGACATCCTGCGGACCTATGTCGGCGCCATCGACAAGCAGGCCGTCGCCCTCACCGGACGCCCGGAGGATGTGGCGACCATGCTGAAAGGCTGGGGCATCTATTCCAAGAAGGTCGGCGAAGGCCCGGACTACACGATGGATCACACGGCGACGACGCTTCTCCTGGATTCGAAAGGCGAGCTCGTGGCCACGCTGGCCTATGGCGAAGACCCCGCGAGCGCCAAGGCCAAACTCGAACGTCTTGCGAAAAGCTGAGCGACCCTACTCCATGCCCCAATCACGCTTCTATCTTCGCGGCACCAAGGCCGAGGCCGAAGCGATCTTCACGGCATGGGATGCCGCATTCGAAGAGGACGGCGCACCCGTCGGCACCACCGAGATCGATGAGGCCGCCGACATCCACGAGATTTCGGTTTATTTCGACGATGCCGAAGGTAAGGATCGCCGGCCGGATGTGACATCGGCGCTCCCCGACGAATGGCGCGAGCGCCTGCAGCACGAGACCATCCCCGACACGGACTGGATGAAGATCGTGCTGGCCGACCTGAAGCCGGTCCGGGCAGGGCGCTTCGTGGTGCACGGAGCCCACGATCGCGGCGTGGTTCGCGCGAACGACCTTTCGGTCGAGATCGAAGCGGGTCAGGCTTTCGGCACCGGCCATCACGGCACCACGGCGGGATGCCTGGAAATGATCCATCGCATCGTGCGCCGTCGCCGGCCGCGCAACGCGCTCGATCTCGGCACCGGCACGGCGGTTCTCGCCATCGGCGTCGCCAAACTCGCCCGCGTGCCGGTTCTGGCAACAGATATCGATCCGGTCGCCGTCGATGTGGCTCGTCAGAACGTCGAAGCGAACAGGGTGGCCGGGCTTGTCGAGGTCGTCGTCGCGACCGGCATGGCAGGCCCCGCCATCCGCAGCGGCGCGCCCTACGACCTGATCGTGGCGAACATTCTGGCAGGCCCGCTCGCCAAGCTCGCCCCGGCCGTGGCGCGAAACCTCGCCTTCGACGGGGACCTCATCCTGTCGGGCATTCTCGTGCGCCAGCGCAACGCGGTGCTCGCTGCCTATCGCGACCAGTATCTCTACCATCACGAAACCATTCGGAATGGTGACTGGGTGACGTTGCACCTCGCCCGTCGTTAAGGCGACGATCAGTTGCGGGCGGGGGCCTGAACATCGGCGAAGAACGGGCGCTCGCCGCCGGTCGCTTCGCCGAACTCATGCCCGAACATCAACGCTCCGGCGATGCCGTGATGGGCTGGCCGGCGCGAGCGGGAGATGGATCTGACATCGCCTCGTGCGGTAGCGAGGCGCGGGAACGTGGCCTGTCCTTGGGCAGAAAAAGGGGCTGTCATGGAAAAGCTCCTGCATTAATTCAAATGTCGCTTCTCCCAAATCGATTTATGTCGCGAAAATCGGCAATGACCAGTGCCGTGGCTGCATGGCAGGGTCTGTGATGTTGCAGTGCAGCATTCGCATGGGCGTCACAAAAAAGGCGGGGACCGTCCCCGCCTTCGTATTCGCTGCCGGATGCCTCACCGGCAAAGCCGGCGCGGACCGTTATAGGGCTGATACGTGCCGCTGGCGGGATCGTAGGACCGGTAGCGCGACAGACAGTAGCGGTCGTGTGCTGTCAGACCGCCGCGATAAGCAGGGGCGGCATAGCGGGGCCGGGCCGAGTTGGCGATGGCCGCCCCGACGCCGAGGCCGATGATGCCGGCCGCGATCGCCGCGCCATTGTCGCGATTGCGGTAGTAGCGGCGCCCGCCATGGTAGCGCCGGCCGCCATAATAGCCGCGGTCGCGGTAGTAGCCTCGGTCGCGATTGAAGTTGCGGCCGCCATAATAGCCTCGATGCCCGCCATAGCCGCCATGGCGATAATAGCGCCCGTGATGGCCACCACCATAATACTGGGCTTCGGCTTTCGAAACACCGATCAGCGGGGCGCCCGAGGGCGAAACGGCGGGAACGAAGGTGAATGCCAGCACGCCCGCCAGGAGCTTTACGCCCAGCGACTTGAAAAATCTCATAAGGGTTCCTCCGAACACGTCCCTGTCAGGGGGAAGGACGCAGTTTATCGAAGGTTCCCTCGGCAAGTCTTTGTTTCGTCACCAGTTCGTGAATGCTGGAAGGCGCAGACCGAAGGGTCTGCCGCTATCTGCCGGCATCACGGGCTGAACACCAGCACCATGAAGACCAGAAACATCACCAAATGGACCGCGCCTTGCAGAACCGTCGTCGCCGACGCGGTGAAGGTCACGATCGACAGGATCAGCGTCATCACGAGAAGGGCCATGTTCGACGGCGAAAGACCGAGCACGACCTGTTGGCCGGTGAAGAGGCCGATGAACAGGATGGCCGGCACTGTCAATCCGACAGTTGAGGTGGCGGCGCCGAGACAAAGGTTGATCGCCCGCTGCAATTCGTTGGCGGCGACCGCCTTCAGCGCCGAGATGCCTTCCGGGGTGAAAACGATCATGGCGATGAGAATGCCGCCGAGAGCGGTCGGTGCGCCGAGAACCGCAATGCCGTGATCGAGAACGGTCGCGAGGCTTTTCGACAGAATGACGATCGGCAGGATGTTGGCGAGAAGAAGCCCCGTATGCGGGAGGACGCCTAACTGCTCGGTATCCTTCCGCTCGTTCGGCACGAGCACCGCCGGGTCCTTCGCGTCTTCCCTCGATTCGTTCGGGAAGACGAAGAAGGCCTGATGCCGCCCCGTCTGGATCACCAGAAAGATGCCATAGAGCGCAATGGTAAAGACCGAGAACGCGATGGCCTGGAAGATCGTCAGGCTGCCGTCGGTGGTCGAGGTCGTGAGATTCGGCAGAACGAGGCTGATGAAGGTGAGGGGGATCAGCACCGCGAGATAGGCGGAGGCACCCTGGAGGTTGAAGGTCTGCTGGTGATGGCGATGGCCGCCCACGAGAAGACCGACGCCCACCACACCGTTCAGAACGATCATCAGCACCGCGAACATCGTGTCGCGCCCGAGCGTCGGTGCTTCCTTCGCGCCGAGCATCACGGCAGCGATAAGCGCCACTTCGATGATGACGATCGATAGGGTCAGGATGAGCGTGCCGTAAGGCTCGCCGAGAATCTCCGCCAGTTCCTCGGCTTCGTGCACGACGCCAAAGGCGGCCCAGATGATCACGCCGAAGAGCCAGGCGAAAGCAACCGTCGCCATAATCGGATTTTCGAGTTGGGAAAGAAGAACGTTTCCGAACAAGAGAAAGAAGCCGACCGACCCCCAAGCCGCAGCCAGTCTTACCAGTCCGGATGCATTCATCCGCCGCTTCCTTCCATTCGAGCCTTTGTATCCTGTGGGCACTTAAGAAGGGTTGGGAAGAAGGCAACCGAGAAAGTTGCCTTCTCGCGCTCAAAGTTCCTGAACGAAGCCTTCCAGAACCCGCTTCTGACCGGCCCGGTCGAAGTCTACCGTCAGCTTGTTGCCTTCCACGGCCGAAACGGACCCGTTGCCGAACTTCTGGTGGAACACGCGGTCACCGACCTTGAAGCGGCTTTCCTCCGTTCCGACCGACTTGGCGACGAGCGTGCCTTCGATCTCGCGCGGCCCACCGTCGCGCGCGCTCGCATGAAGCCCGAAGCCTCGACTCGCCGGCCGGTTGCTGCCGCCGCCACGCGCGAAGCCGGCGGGGGGCGGGTTGTCGGCGCCGCGCTCGATGCGGCCCGCAAAACCCGTCGCGGCGGGCTTTGCTGAGCCGCCGGCGCGCTCCTCGCTCAGTTTCGCGTAACGGTCGGCCTTGGCCGCGATGTCGGCGTCGCGTGAGGAGCGCCGCACGTCCGGTCCCGAAACGCCGCTGTCGCCATAGGTGATCGAGCGTTCCTTGTGCCCCGAACGCGAGCCCCAGGCGGTGTCGGGCCGCGTTTCGGCGGCGCGCGCCGCTTGCGCCCGCTTCCAACCGGGCGTCTGGTAGGAGGAGGTGGAAAAGGCGTCGGCGTCCCAGCGGGATGCGCCGTAGCCGCCACCGCCCCGGCCATAGCCGCCATAGGAAGAATTGGCTTCCTTCACCTCCACATGGTCTTCGGGCAACTCATCGAGGAAGCGTGACGGGATGGTGGACTGCCAAAGGCCGTGGATGCGGCGGTTCGAAACGAACCAGAGCTTGGCGCGCTTCTTGGCGCGCGTGATGCCGACATAGGCGAGGCGGCGCTCTTCCTCCAAGCCCGAGCGTCCGCCTTCGTCCAGCGAACGCTGATGCGGGAACAGGCCTTCTTCCCAGCCGGGCAGGAACACGGTGTCGAATTCCAGACCCTTGGCCGAATGGAGCGTCATGATGGACACGGCGTCGAGATCCGCTTTCTGCTCGGCGTCCATGACGAGCGAGACGTGCTCAAGGAAGCTAGGCAGCGACTCGTAGGGCTCCATGGAGCGGATCAGTTCCTTGAGGTTGTCCAGCCGGCCCGGCGCTTCGGCCGAACGGTCGTTCTGCCACATCTCGGTATAGCCGGACTCCTCCAGGATCATCTCGGCGAGATCGGTGTGTTTGGTGGTGGCGAGAAGCGACGACCAGCGCGCGAAATTCTTCGTCAGGTTGGCGACCGACATGCGAGGCTTGGCCTTCAACTCCTCCGTCGTCGCGATGTCGGCGGCGGCGGCCATCATCGGAATTCCGTTCGCCCGCGCGTGGTCGTGCAGCAGGCGGACGGTGGTGTCGCCGAGGCCGCGCTTCGGCGTATTCACGATGCGCTCGAAGGCGAGGTCGTCGGCCGGCTGCACCACGCAGCGGAAATAAGCGAGAGCGTCGCGGATCTCCTGGCGTTCGTAGAAGCGCGGCCCGCCGATCACGCGGTAGTTCAGACCGAGCGTGACGAAGCGGTCTTCGAACTCGCGCATCTGGAACGACGCGCGCACCAGGATCGCCATATCGTTCAGGCGGCAACCGCGACGCTGAAGCTGCTCGATCTCCTCGCCCACCGCGCGCGCTTCTTCTTCCGAATCCCAGGCGGCGTTGACCTCGACCTTCTCATGGTCCGCTTCCAGCGCGGCATCGGTGAAGAGGGTCTTGCCGAGCCGGTCCTCGTTATGCGCGATGAGATGCGAGGCCGCGCCGAGGATGTGCGCGGTGGAGCGGTAGTTGCGCTCCAGGCGGATCACAGTCGCGTTCTGGAAGTCCTTTTCGAAGCGCAGGATGTTGTCCACCTCCGCGCCGCGCCAGCCATAGATGGACTGGTCGTCGTCGCCGACGCAGCAGACGTTGATCGGCGTTTCCGCGTCGTCCATCGTGGCGCGAGAGCGCTGCGCCAGAAGCCGCAGCCAAAGGTACTGCGCGACGTTCGTGTCCTGGTACTCGTCCACGAGGATGTAGCGGAAGCGCCGGTGATAATCGGCCAAGATGTCCGGGTGAGCGCGAAAGATCGCGATCGGGTGCATCAGGAGGTCGCCGAAATCGGTGGCGTTCAAACTCTTCAGCCGTTCCTGATAGGCCGCATAGAGTTCGCGCCCGCGGCCGTTGGCGAAAGCGCGCGCATCGCCTTCGGGAATGTCCTTCGGCGTCAGACCCTTGTTCTTCCAGCCGTCGATCATCTGTGCGAAGGCGCGCGCCGGCCAGCGCTTGTCGTCCAGCTTCTCGGCCTGGATCAACTGCTTGATGAGGCGGATCTGATCGTCGGTGTCGAGAATGGTGAAGTTCGACTTCAGACCGACCAGCTCGGCGTGACGGCGCAGCATCTTCACGCCGATGGAGTGGAAGGTGCCGAGCCAAGGCATGCCTTCCACCTCGCCGCCGACGAGATGGCCGATACGCGTCTTCATCTCGCGCGCGGCCTTGTTGGTGAAGGTCACGGCCAGAATCTGCGAGGGATAGGCGAGCCGGCTCGCCAGAATATGGGCGATGCGCGTGGTGAGAACGCGCGTCTTGCCGGTGCCAGCGCCCGCCAGCACGAGTACCGGCCCTTCCGTGGTTTCCACAGCGGCGCTTTGCTCGGGGTTGAGCCCTGCGAGATAGTTCGGCACCTTGGCGATGTCGCCGCCGCGGGCGGCGAGGGCACGCGCGGTGATGCCGCCCGGCCGGCGCTCGGGCACGCCGGCAAGCGGCCGAAAATGTTCGTCCGGTCCTGTCATCACGGTCTATTTAATTGGTCGTTGGCGGAACAGTAGTGGAACAGAGCCGGACGCGCCACCCCGCCCGGCACACAACTCATCCTGAGAGCACCTACCAAAACCTCGCGGGGTCGGCTGGCCGGTTCTTCTCGCCGTCCGAAGGGACGAGCCGCTTGTCTCGCCCCGTCCGCATGGACCGTTGCCAATCCTCGCCGATGCCGCTGGCATCGACTGCGTTTGGCGCCTTGCGAACGACGAAAAGCCCTCGGCCATCCTCCGCCCGGAGGTTCTGTTAGGCGCTCTTACAGCTTGAGCCGGCGGTCGGTCAGATTGCCGCGCCCTGCCGCGATCTCGCGCATCAGCTCGCGCGTTTCGGCATCGGCATCGGCCGCATCGATCTCCTCGACATGATTGATCGCGACGAGCCGGAGGAGATCCTCGCGTGTGCGCCCGTCGGTTCCGCGCGGCAGGCGCGCCACCACCTGCACGATGTCCGGCCGGGGTTCGGGCCCCTTGGCGAGCTTGCGCTGAATCTCTGCATTCTCGACGCCCTGCATCGGCTCGACGAAGGCGTAGATGCCGATGCCGCCCCGGCTCTTCGGGTACGGAAACGGCAGAACCGCATGAGCGGCGATCGCCGGGTCCATGTCGAACCGCGCCGCGATGGCGCGGCCTTCCGTATCCATCCGATCGCGCGTGCCTTCGCCGTCCGACCAGTTGAAAATCCCGCGCGTCACGCCGTTATAGACGGGCTTGAAGGTCTTCATCCACACCTGCGCCGGCACGCTGCGGGTGGCGAGAAGCCGCTTTTCGGAAGGCGTCAACGCTTCGCGGCACCATGTGCGTTTCTGCTTCAGAAGGTGGCGCAGGTCTTCGCGGGCGAGAAGGCGGAACAAGGCGGTGCGCTTGGGGAACACGCTGGCAAGCTGCATGTCGATCAGCGCGGCGCGGCCATCCGGGGTCATCAGCCAGTTCTGCGGCTTGGCGAGATCGTTATGGGTGACGCCCCGCCGATGCATGGCGAGAAGCAACCGCTTGGCGTCGCGGAAATAGCTTTCGTTGCCGAAGGGCTTGGCGACATGCAAAGGCGCTCCTTCGATCCACGAGCGGTAAAGGCCCGAGCGATCGACGCCTAAGAGCTTTGGAATGTTGGGCAAGCCGTCGAGCGCCATCAGCGCCCTGATCTCGCGCTTTGCCAGCGCCCAGGCGAGGGGGCGCGACCAGGGCGCGGAATGCGAAACGCGGCGATAGGTGACGGTCACGTCCGGCTGGTCGCGCAGGGTGCCGACGGAAATTTCGCTGAAAACGTCGCGCTTCAACACGGCGCGCGAAACGAAGGGGGACGGCAGGATAGGGCGCTTCGCCATGGAGAACGGGCTGGAACCTCTGGATAAGTCTCGGCGTCTCCGCCACGAGTTTCGCCATGCTCTACCGGAAGCCGATCCGCATGGAAATCGCGATCTATCCTTGACACCCATGCGGGAATCGAGGCGTTCGCGCTTCCTCGAAGCAGTCCTACCTTCGGGGCTGGAGGCGCCAGAACATCGCCCAAGCCATCTCTTCCTTTGTATTTGATGGACTTTGCCCGACAAAAGTTCCGACTTTCCGTTTAATCTCCTGCTATCTGCAGGTGCGGTTGGGGCAAGGGAGAATCGAAGCTGGTCAGGGCTTTCGTCGCGATCGGCGGACTCGTGGTTCTCGCGCTGCTCGCCGTTCTGGTCGCGCCACATTTCATCGACTGGGGCGCGTATCGCGCCGATTTCGAGCGGGAAGCGAGCCGCATTCTCGGCCAACCCGTGACCGTGCGCGGCTCGGCCGAAGCGCAGATCCTGCCGTTTCCGAGCGTCACCTTCACCGATGTCCAGATCGGCGGAGGCGCCCGGCCGCCGATGACGGTGGCGCGCTTTCGGATGGATGCCGAACTCGCGCCCTACCTTTCTGGCGAAATCCGCATTTTCTCCATGCGCCTGGAGCGGCCGAAGCTGCAGCTTTCGATCGGCGCGGACGGCCGGCTGGAGAACCTTCCGCGACCCGGAACCCTGCCGACGGCTGCCGAGATTGTTCTGGAAGATGTCGCCGTGACGGACGGCGAGGTGGTCGTGGAGGACAAGCGCTCGGACGGGCGGCTGATCCTCGGCGCGCTCAACGGCAACTTCTCCGCCCGCTCGCTGCTCGGTCCTGTGTCGGGTGCCGGCAGCCTTCTGGCGCGGGGCCGGCCGCTCGATTTCCAAATCTCCTCCGGCACGCCGGACGTCGCCAAGGGTCTGCCGGTCAAGCTGACGCTCGACGATCGCGCGCTCGATATCGCGACGACGGTCGATGGCCTCGTCAAACTCGACGACGGGATGCCTACCTTCGAGGGCGCTTTGCGCGCCGCCTCCGTGCGACGCCCGCCCGAAGCGGCTGGAATTGGCGAAGCGGCAAGGCTCCCGCGCGTTCACCCGGACGTGCCGGTCTTCGTGTTGACCGGCAACGCCAAGGCCGCGCCAGGCAGCGTATCCGTGGATGCCTTGCGCGTTTCGGTCGGTGCCGGCGAGAAGCCTTACGTGCTGACTGGCTCCGCCCGGCTTGCCGGCGGGCCCGCACCCGATTTCCGCCTGGATCTCGCCGGCGAGCAGCTCGACATCGACGCCATCGCCACGGGAAACGCGCCGAACCGCAAGGTGACGTTCGCGGAGCGGCTGGAAGCGGCCCGCGCGCTCCTGGCTGACGTGCCTCGGCCCGCGATGGCCGGCCGCATCCGCCTTTCCCTGCCCGTCGTGGCGGCGGGCGACACCACCATTCGCGACCTAGCCGTGGAAGCCTCTCCGCTGCCGGCCGGGTGGTCGGTGCGCACCCTCAGCGCCGAACTGCCGGGGCGCACGCGGATCGAGGCGTCCGGGCTTCTCGACATCGCGGCCCCGCCGTCCTTTCGGGGCCGATTGCTTCTTGCGGCGCGTCAGCCGAGCGGCTTTTCCGAATGGTTGACCGGTTCCGTCGATCCCGCGATCCGCAGCTTGAACGGCGCGGGGTTTTCCGCCGATGTCGAACTTTCGCAAGAACGGCAATCATTCCGGGAACTGGAACTCGACCTCGGCGGCGACAGCTTGAGGGGATCGCTGGAACGCAGCGGCGCGGCCGGAGCACGCTTCCTTTCCGCCGATCTCGAAGGCGGACGGCTCGATCTCGACAGTTTCTCCGCCTTTTCGCGCGTCTTCACCGGGGAGGCGGACTCATTCGCCGACGCCTCCAACGGGCGTCTGCGCCTCGCTGCAGGTCCGGTGACGTTTCAAGGCGCGAATGCAGGCCGCGTCGATGCCGATGTTTCCTTCGATGGAACCGCGCTGAAACTCGATCGCGCCGACGTGAAGGATCTGGCGGGCACCGATCTTTCCGCCAAAGGCACGTTGGAGGGTCTTGGCGGCGCCCCGATCGGCCGCGTGGACCTGTCGCTGTCCTCTGCCGACGTGGCTCCGTTCCTCGACCTCGTCGCACAGCGGTTGCCGGCCAATATCGGTCTCGACGTTCTGCGGGCGAGGGCGGCCGAACTGTCGCCCGTCGCGCTGTCGGGCGTTCTTCATACCGAAGCGGGCGCGGCCGGCGACAATCCGACGCTGAAGGTGGATGTTTCCGGCACGCTCGCCGCCTCCGACGCCAACCTCAACCTCAGCCTCGGCAACGGTCTGCATGGCGGGAGCGAGATCGGGCGTGCCGCCGCCGATCTTCGGGTGACGAGTTCCGAGCCGGCCGGGCTCCTACGGCAGATGGGGCTGGACGCTCTGCCTTTGGCGGTGCCGTCGCCGCTGACGTTAACGGCGTCGCTTTCCACCGATGCGCCCGGACCGGTCACGGCGCGGCTCGCCCTTAACGCGCCCGGCTCGGAGTTCGAGGCGAAGGGCACGGTGGACCTTGCGGCGCAAACCGTTCGCTCAGTCGCATTGGATCTTTCCGGCCGCAGCGACGACCTCGGCCCCTGGCTGCTCGCCAGCGGCAACGCCTTTGGCCTCGATGGGCAGGCAAGCCTGCCCGCGACTTTTGCCGGGCGGTTCGAAGCCAATGGCGAGAACTTCTTTCTGCGGGGGATCGAAGGAAGCCTCGGGGCGGTGGGCTTTTCCGGTGATCTCGAAAAGCCGAAGGAAGGGCCGGTGGCTGGCGAGGTCTTCCTGTCCGAACTGTCCCTGCCGTGGCTGGTTTCCCTCGTTTATGGGCAGACGCCGGTCGGTGCGGCCCGCCCGGACGGGTGGAGCGGCCAGGACTTCACGCGCCCGCTTCTGCCGCAAACGCCCGTCGCGCTCGACGTGACGGCGGACCGCCTGATGCTCGTCGGCAATGCGGAAGCCGGCGCGATCTCCGCGCATATCGAGGCGACGCCCGACGCCTTATCGGTCAAGGACCTCAGAGGTTCATTCGGCGGCGGCTACGGCACCGCGTCCTTCTCGTTCGACAACGCGAACGGGGTCGGTGCCTTTGCCGCCGAAGCCGATCTTCAAGGCATGGATCTCGGCGGCATCTCACTGTCAGGCTTCGCGCTGCCGACGGAAGACGAACCCGCACCGGAGGGGTCTGATACTCCGCCGCTGTCCGGCCTTCTGGATGCGAAACTGCGTCTCGATGCCTCCGGCCATTCCTTCGCCACCCTTCTTTCATCCATGACGGGTGCTGGCAGCGTGACGGTGGAGAACGGTGCTTTTCCCGGTCTGCGCCCGATGCTTCTTCCCGAAATCCTGGCACGCGCCGATATTCGCGGTTTCGATCCGACGCTTGCCAATGTCGGCCGCCTGGTCCGCGATCTGACGAAAGGGGCGAACTATCCCGTTTCCTCCGCGTCCGCCGATTTCTCCGTGGTCGGAGGGACGGCGCGCTTTCCCGCGCTTCGGCTGATACGGGACGGCGAGGTTCTGAATGCCGAAGGGGCCGTCGACCTTTCGCGCTTCGGTGTTTCGGCGTCGCTGCGGCTCGATCTCGATCCCGGCGAAGAAGCGGTGGAAGGCGCGGCCCCCTCCATCACGACGACGCTCGATGGCCCGATCGCGGCTCCGAATTTGTCAACCGATGTTCAACTGCTGGCCAACTATCTCTCCGTGCGCGCGCTGGAGCGGGAACAAGCGCGGGTCGAGGCCATCCAGGGCGCGCTTCAGGAAAAGCTGCGGCTGCGGCGCGAAGCGCGGTTCTATCGCTGGCGCGAGCGGGTTCGCACCGAGGCCGCCGATGTCGATCTTCGCAGCGAGGACAGCCGACGACGCGAGGCTCTGGAGGCCGAGCGTCAGCGCCGATCGTTCGAAGAAGACGCCGAGGCGAGGCAGGCGGAACGGCGGAGGCTTGAGCGAGCGCGGGCCGAAGCTGCCCGTCAGCCCGAGCCTGCGGCTGCACCGGAACCCACACCGGATCCGGGCCGGTTGAATTTCGAGGACGCCATCACGCCGCCGCCGGCTCCGCTTCCGCCGACCGGATCGAGCGATCTGCCCGGCGTGCGTCAGCCGCAGCCTTTCTAACGGGTAAGGTTCAGGAAGGCGGCGTGAGGCGTCGCAAAAGGTCGTCGAGAACGAAAAGGCGGATCGCGGAAGACAGGTTGGTTTCGGCAGGACGCCCGGAATCGATCTCGGCGACCAGCGCTGCGATAGGCCGTTCTTGTCGTTGCGCGATGATCTGGAATTCCTTCCAGAAGGCGTCTTCCACGCTGATCGAAGTGCGATGACCTTTGATGGAAAGGGACCGCTTGACCGTCATCGGTCGGACGGGCGTTCGGCCTCGTTGTGCTGACTTGAACTGTCGTCTGCGGAAACGAGCCGATGGCCGTCGAGATGGGCGGCGGCGCGCTCTTGCTCGCGGATCACGCTTTCTTTGGCGGATTTGGAGCGGCCGAAGACGGCGCGATTGGCGTCGGCCTCCGCCGATTTGCGATCACGCTCGGCGCGCTTGCGGGCGAGACGGAGATTGACCACCTCGCCCATGCCGATCAGGTCTTCTTGCGGAAGGCGTCGAGCGACACGACGTCGGCGGCCTTCTTGCCTTCCTCGCCCGCCGGCTTCGCGGTCTCGCCATCGGCCTTCTCGGCTTCCGCCTTGGCGGGAAGCTTGGCCGGGTTCGCGCTGCGCTTCGGCTTGTCTTCCGAAGCGACCGGCGCCAAGGCGAGGGGGGCGACGGATGCCGTTTCGGTCGGCGCGTTCGCCGCTTCCGTTTCGCGCACGTCGAATTCCAGCTCGAAGTTCACGGCCGGATCGTAGAAACCGCGGATCGCGGCGAAGGGCACGAGAAGGCGCTCCGGAATGTCGGAAAAGGACAGGCCGACCTCGAAGGTCGTGTCCGTCACCGCGAGATCCCAATATTGATGCTGGATGACGATGGTCATCAGCTCCGGATATTTCTCGCGCAGGCGCGACGAAACGCGCACGCCGGGAGCCGACGTCAGAAAGGTGATGAAGAAGTGGTGCTCGCCCGGCAGGCCGGTTTTCACCACCTCGCCAAGGACCTTCCTGATGACCCCGCGCAGCGCTTCCTGCGCCAGAATATCGTAGCGTATCAGATCCTGGCCCATCGCAACGCCCAACACCGTCCTGTCAATACCGCCTTTGAACGTCCGGACGGCAGAAATGCAAGTGGAGGCTTCTGTTGCCAGGTGCCTCCGGACCCCGCCTATGAGTGCGAACCCACAGGGCTTGAATTGAAGCTATCGCACCGCATTAAGCGGCGAGACGGGCTTCCGCATAGTTGTCGTTGGCAACTATAAAATTAGCCCGATAACGGCGGTACCATGCCGAGCAAAAGTTCGATCTTTACACCCTCGTCGATCCTATTTCGCCCCCGCCCCAAGGTCTTGCCGCCAAGGCCTTCGGGTGGAGGCGCCGGGTACCGCCCCCGGGTCCGAATGGTTTATTTCATCGACCGTTTATCACCATAGCCGACCTTGCGGCCGGCATGCGCAATATAGGGGCTTCGTTCGGCGGGCGGAAGACGCAAATTCGTAAAAGCGCGCGATAGGCAGCCCTGCGCCAGTTTCGGCGTGCCTTGCGCTTTTCGGCGCCGAAAGCGGTGGACGACGCCACTGCTTTCTGGACATCCGGTGCCGGATCGGTGAACTCGATCCTTCAACTCCTGCCGAAAGATCCATGGCGGCAGGTTTATTTCGCGAGGCCGACGAACGATGCGGCAATATCTCGACCTGTTAGACGACGTGCTTTCCAACGGTACCGAAAAGGGCGACCGCACCGGCACCGGTACGCGATCCGTCTTCGGCCGGCAGCTGCGCTTCGATCTTTCGGAAGGCTTCCCGCTCGTCACGACGAAGCGCATTCATCTGCGCTCGGTCGTTCACGAACTCCTGTGGTTTCTTCGCGGCGATACCAACATCGCTTATCTGAAGGCGAACGGCGTTCGCATCTGGGACGAATGGGCCGACGAGAACGGTGATCTCGGCCCGGTCTACGGTGCCCAATGGCGATCCTGGCCGGATTACAACGGCGGCCATCTCGACCAGATCGCCAAGGTGCAGGACGATATCCGCCGCAATCCCAATTCCCGCCGCCTGATCGTTTCGGCCTGGAACCCTGCACTCGTGGACGAGATGGCGCTGCCGCCCTGCCACTGCCTGTTCCAGTTCTATGTCGCCGATGGGCGGTTGTCATGCCAGCTCTACCAGCGCTCCGGCGACATCTTCCTCGGCGTGCCCTTCAACATCGCCTCCTACGCGCTCCTGACCGCGATGATGGCGCAGGCGACCGGGCTGGAGCCGGGTGAGTTCATCCACACGCTCGGCGACGCGCATCTTTATTCCAACCATTTCGAGCAGGCCCGTCTTCAACTGACACGCGACCCCTTGGGTCTGCCGCGCTTGAAGCTGAACCCCGCCATCCGCGACATCTTCGACTTCCGCTTCGAGGATATCGCCATCGAAGGCTACGAAGCGCACGGCCATATCGCGGCCAAGGTGGCGGTATGAGGCCGGCGCTCGTCGCGGTGGTGGCCGTGGCCAGGAACGGGGTGATCGGCCGTGACGGCGCGATGCCGTGGAAGCTTGCGACCGACCTTAAACGCTATCGCCGGCTGACCATGAACAAGCCGATGATCATGGGCCGCAAGACGCTCGAATCGATCGGCAAGGTTCTGGACGGTCGCGATACGGTGGTGCTGAGCTCGGCCGGAACCACGACCTTCGCCGGCGCACATCTGGTGGCGACGGTGGATGAAGCGCTGGCGACGGCGCAGCGGCTCGCCGAGGATCGCGGCGCCGACGAGATCGTGGTCGCGGGGGGCGGGGAGATCTATCGCTTGTTCTTCGAGCGCCTCGACCGGCTTTACGCGACCTTCGTGGAAGCCGAGCCGGAAGGGGATGCGACCTTTCCGACGATCGATCCCGCCCGGTGGCAACTCGTTTCGGAAGAGCGCGTGCCGGCCGGCGAGAAGGACAGCGTCGACACGCGTTTCACCGTGTGGGACCGACTTCGTTGATTGACGGGGGCGCCGCGATTTCTCAACGGCGCGATCACCATAGCGTCAGGCGCTCCGGGCAAAACGTCCGCCTTCGTTGAAAGCGCGCGAGCGGCTTCCTATAAGTGCCAGATAGAGCGTAGCGAGCACATGGGGGCGGGACCTCCCAGGTTCTCGATGTGAGGCGAAAGGATCTAGATGCCCTGGAGTAATCAGACGGGGGGCGGCGGTTGGCGCGGCGGGAGCGGCGGCAATGGCGGTGGCCCTTGGGGGCAGGGTCCCCAGTCTCCCCGACCGGGGAACAACAACTCGCCTGATCTCGAGGATATCCTCCGCCGCGGACAGGACCGGTTGAAGCGCGCCATGCCCGGCGGATCGGGCTCCGGCGGCGGTTTGGCGCTCGGCGCCGCCGCACTGTCGGTTCTGGCCGTCGTTTGGGGGCTGAACGCCATCCACATGGTGGAGAGCGGCTACTACGGCGTGAAAGTGTTTCTCGGCAAACCGCGCGCCGAACTGATCGAGCCGGGCCTCGCCTTTACCGCATGGCCGCTGGAAACCTTCGAGACCGTGCCGGCGACGGAGAACCAGCTTCGCGTCGGCGGGGAAGCGAACGAGCAGGCCGGCATGATGCTGTCCGGCGACCAGAACCTCGTGAACGTCCAGTTCTTCGTTCTCTACCAGATCACCGACCCGCAATCCTTTATCTTCAACGTCGCCGATCCGCAGGGGCTGCTTCGGCAGACGGCGCAGAGCGCGATGCGCGAAGTGGTCGGCCGCAACCCGGTGGACGATCTGTTCCGCGACGCCCGCGCTTCGATCGCCGATCAGGTGCGCCAGATCATGCAGGATTCGCTGGATCGATACGGCGCCGGCCTTCGAATCAATGCGGTCTCCATCGAGGACACGGCGCCCCCGCAGCAGGTGGCGAGCGCGTTCGACGAGGTGCAGCGCGCCGCGCAGGACCAGGATCGCTTCGTGGACGAGGCGAACATCTACCGCAACAAGACGCTCGGCGAAGCGCGAGGCAACGCGGTGCAGGTGCGCGAAGACGCCGCTGCCTACAAGGACCGCGTCGTTCAGGAAGCGCAGGGTGAGTCGGAGCGTTTCGGCTCGATCCTCGCCGAATACGTCAATGCGCCCGACATCACCCGCCGTCGCCTTTGGCTGGAAACCATCGAAAGCACGTTGCAGAAGGCCAATAAGGTGATCGTCGACGGCAATGCCGCCAATGGCGGCGTGGTGCCCTACCTGCCGCTGAACCAGTTGCCGCGTCCGCAGCCGGACCAAGCGAGCCCCAACATCAGCGGGGCGCCACCCTTGCAGTCCACCGGCGCTTCGCGCGTCGAGGCCGGTGCCCCGAGGCCCCTGTTCCAGAGCCCGGAGAACGCCCGATGACGAATCGCTTCTACGGCGTGCTCGTTTTCGCCGTTCTCGTGCTCTTCCTGGTTTGGAATTCGCTTTTCGTGGTTCGCCAGGGCGAACAAGCCGTGGTTCTGCGCTTCGGGCAGATCCAGCGGGTGATCGAAGAACCGGGGCTTTACGCCAAGCTGCCCTTCACCTTCGCCAATTCCGACAACGTCCAGAAGCTGCCGACCCGACTCCTGCGCTCCGACCTGACCGACCTGCGCGTGCAGGTCTCGGGCGGCGCGTTCTACGAGGTCGACGCCTTCATGGTCTACCGCATCACCGATGCCCGGAAGTTCCGGCAGGCGGTGGCGGGCGGCCAGCTCGACGTCGCCGAACAGCGGCTCCTGACGCGTTTCAACTCCGCCATCCGCGAAACCTACGGCCAGCGGACCTTCGACGCCGCGCTTTCCAGCGCGCGTGCCGAGATGATGGTGGAAGTGCGCGACAAGGTGCGCCCGGAAGCCGCCAATCTCGGCGTTTCCCTCGAGGACGTGCGGATCAGCCGTACGGACCTGACGCCGGAAGTGTCGGAGCGGACCTATGCCCGTATGTCGGCCGAGCGTTTGGCGGAAGCCGAGCGCCTGCGGGCCGATGGTCAGGTGAAGGCGCGCGAAACCCGCGCCGCTGCCGACCGCGAAGCGGTGACGCTGACGGCGCAGGCGCAGCGCGATGCCGCCGCCTTGGAAGGTCAGGGCCAAGCCGAGCGCAACCGCATTCTCGCGGAAGCCTATGGCAAAGACCCGGGCTTCTTCGACTTCTTCCGACGCATGGAGGCTTATCGGACCTCGCTCGGCACCGGCACGACCATGATGATCTCGCCGAACAGCAACGAGTTCTTTGATTATCTCGATACCGATGGGCAGACGGGCCGCTTCGACTCGCCTCCTTCGGCTGCGGGAAGCGGGCAGAATACGCCCCCGGCGCCTCCGGCGACCGGGGCGGCACCGCCGCCGGCGCCTGCGCCGTAACGCGAACTTAGATGCCGGGCGCGCCGTCGAGAATGGCGCGCCCGGTTTCGTTTGAACTCATGCGACGGCGCCGCGCTTGATTGTCGCCGTCATTTCGGATTGCCTCCTGGCATATGCCGCCCAGCCGTCTCGGGTGGCTCGCATTCAAGAACGGGGATGAAGCGATGGTCGGACGTCTTTCGAGAAACGCGGCTGTCGCGCTCGCCGTTCTGATGGGTGCCGGTCAAGCCTTGCCGGCCGTCTCGCAAGGGGTGATCCAGCCGCCGCCCGGCAACCAGCCAGTCGCGCCGCAGAAACCGGCGGCGGAGACGATCGACCCGGCCGCGCCGGGCGTGCCTGCCTCCCCGCTGCCGCGCCACAAGGGACCGGAATCCGTTTCCGATCTCGCGGAAGGCCTCCTCGATTCGGTCGTCAATATCTCCACCGCACAGAAGGTGGAGGGCGCGTCGGACGAGGAAACAGCGCCGCCGTTGAAGGCACCCGAAGGCTCGCCGCTGCAGGACTTCTTCAACGACCTTCTCAAGAACGACGAAGGCGGGGAATCGCGCAAGGTCGAGTCGCTCGGCTCCGGTTTCGTGCTGGACCCGGCGGGCGTCATCGTGACGAACAATCACGTGATTCAGGACGCGGACGAGATCACCGTCAATTTCGCCGACGGCTCCAAGCTCGATGCCAAGCTGTTGGGCGTCGACACCAAGACCGATCTCGCCGTTCTGAAGGTCGAGCCGAAGACGCCGCTGAAGGCCGTGAAGTTCGGCGATTCGGAAAAGCTGCGCATCGGCGATTGGGTGATGGCGATCGGCAATCCCTTCGGCCTCGGCGGCTCGGTGTCGATCGGCATCGTGTCGGCGCGCGGCCGCAACATCAATGCCGGCCCTTACGACAACTTCATCCAGACGGATGCGGCGATCAACAAAGGCAATTCCGGCGGCCCGCTCTTTGACATGAACGGCGATGTCGTCGGCATCAACACCGCGATCCTTTCGCCGACCGGTGGTTCCATCGGCCTCGGCTTCTCCATCCCTTCGGCTCTCGCGTCGAACGTCGTTTCGCAGTTGCGCGAGTTCGGCGAAACGCGGCGCGGCTGGCTCGGTATCCGCTTGGACGAACTCACCGACGAGATCGGCGCAGGCCTCGGTCTCGGCGACGTAAAGGGCGCTCTGGTGATGGGCATCGTTCCCGGCGGCCCGTCCGACAACGGGCTTTTGAAGGTCGGCGACGTCATCACCGCCTTCGATGGCAAGCCGGTCGTCTCGTCGCGCGACCTGCCGCGCATCGTGGCCGAAACCCCTGTCGGCAAGGCGGTGGACGTGAAGCTCCTGCGCAAGGCAGCGACGAACGAGCCGGTCAAGGAGACCGTGGTGAAGATCACCCTCGGCCGCCTGGAGGACGGCGAAAAGCTGATGAGCGAGAACGAGGATGGCGCAAAGCCTGCAGCCGACGGTGCGCAGCAGCCGGCCGCGGGTTCGGAAGCGCTCGGCATGAAGCTCGCCGACATGAGCGACGAGCTTCGCAAGCAGTTCAAGCTGACCGAAGGGTTGACTGGCGTCGTCGTGACGGAGGTCGCGCCCAAATCCAGCGCCGCCGAAAAGGGCATCGAACCGGGCGCGGTTCTCAAGCAGGTCGCTCAGGAAGACGTCAAGACCGCCAAGGACGTCGTGGACAAGATCGCGAAGCTGAAGTCCGACGGCCGGAAGACGGCTTTGTTCCTGGTCGCTGCGACAACTGGCGAACTGCGCATCGTCGTCGTGCCGATCGGGTAAGGGATCGATGGATATCCGCCTGCATTTCCTCGAAGCTGCCGGCTCCCTGGGGCAGTGGCGGACGCAGATGCAAGTGGAAGCAAAGGCTGTAGCCGGTCGAATCGACGCGCTTGTCGCGGCCGTCGACCGGACGCACAGCGTCGATGTTCTGATCAAGCAATCGAAGTGGGGCATCATCCCCGAGCTCGGCCTCGGCGGGTCATGCTACGAAGCCCATCTGGTGACCATCGCCGTCGCTCCGGCAAGCGAGAATTTCGCGGCGAGTATGCGAAACGGAGACTTCGGCTCCACGCTCGCCCACGAACTTCACCATCCCCTACGCCATGCCTCGACCGGTTATGGCGCAACGCTTGGGGAAGCCATTGTTTCGGAAGGATTGGCGGATCACTTCGCGACCGAGGTCACCGGTTGCAAACAGCCGATGTGGTCGAATGCCGCCGGTCTTGGACTAGACGTGGTTGACCAAGCCAAGCAGGAGCTGGAGCGCGTCGACTACGACCATCCCGCTTGGTTCTTCGGCCGTGGCAGTCTCCCACGCTGGGCTGGATATGCCATCGGCTGGGAATTGGTTTCGGCCTATCTCGCGCGACATCCGACGGAAACTGCCGGCGCCTTGGCGAGCGTGAACGCCGACGTCATTCTCCGCGATGCTTGGCAGGAGATGCGCTCAAACCTCGATGCCGCTAATTGATCACTCAGCGAACTCCTCCGCCTTGTAGCCTTGGAGGAAGAGCAAAGCGGTGAGGTCGCCGTGGTCGATCCGGTGGGGCGCGGCCGATGCGACAGCCGGTTTGGCGTGAATCGCGACGCCGGTGCCGGCAAGATCAATCATGCCGAGATCGTTGGCCCCGTCGCCGACGGCGAGGGCATCCTGCGGGGTCAGGCCGTTGGCTTCGGCGATCTCGCGAAGCGCCTGCACTTTGGCCTCCTTGCCGAGGATCGGCTCGGCGACGAGGCCGGCTAGGCGACCCTCTTCCACGAGTAGCGTGTTGGCGCGGGTTTCGCCGAAGCCGAGCATCGCGGCAACGGCCGAGGTGAAGGCGGTGAAGCCACCCGAAACGAGAGCGGTCACGGCGCCGTTCTCCCGCATCGTCTGCACTAAGGTCCGTCCGCCCTTTGCGAGGGTGACGCGCTCTTCGATGACGCGGCCGATCACTGCTTCGGGCAAGTCTTTCAAGAGGGCGACGCGCTCGCGAAGCGCGGGCTCGAAGGCGATCTCGCCGTTCATCGCGCGGGCGGTGATCGTCGCGACGGCGTGCTTGATACCCACCACATCCGCCAGTTCGTCGATGCATTCCTGCTCGATCATGGTGGAATCCATGTCGGCGATCAGAATGCGCTTGCGCCGGGTGGCGGCTTCCTGCACCACGCAATCCACCTTCTGTCCCGCCAGAAGCTCGCGCAGGGCCGCAGACATCGCCTCCGAACCGCTCGACGTTTCGAAGAAAAGATCGCAGGCGACATCGGCTTCCAGCCAGACCGGGGGCGGGCTTGCGAGAAGACCGGCGGCCCGTTCGGCAAGGTCCTGCGAAACGCGCTTCTCGGTGCGGGCGGAGATCAGCGTCGCGACCTGCATGGCCATGGAATGATCCGGAACAAGGCTGAGATATCGGTGGTGCTGATAGCGGGGCCGACCGCCAGCGGCAAGTCGGCCCTCGCGCTCGAGATCGCCGGAGAACTCGGCGGCGTCGTGATCAACGCCGACTCGATGCAGGTCTATCGCGGGCTGGAAATCCTCGGCGCGCAGCCGACGGGGGCCGATCGAATGGCGCTGCCGCATCTTCTTTATGGCCATGTCGACCCGGCCGTGGATTACAGCGTCGGCGCCTGGATGCGCGACGTGGAGCCCGTTCTGGCATCGCTCAGCGCGCAAAAACGTCCCGCCGTGATCGTCGGCGGAACGGGGCTTTATTTCCGGGCGCTTCTCGGCGGCATCGACGCCATGCCGGAGGTTCCGGCGGAAATCCGCGACGCGCTGCGACGACGCATGGCGGAAGAGGGGCCGGAGCGCCTCCACGGCGAACTGGCGCAGATCGATCCCGCCGCCGCAGCCCGCATCCGGCCGACCGATCCGCAGCGAATCGTCCGGGCCCTGGAACTCAACGCGGCGACGGGCCTGCCGCTTGATGCAATCCAGACCGGACGAGGCACGCCTTTGATCCACGCGGAGGAGGCGCTGAAGATCGTTCTTCGTCCGCCGCGCGATGTCTTGCGTGAGCGCATCGCCCGTCGTTTCGATGCCATGATGATGGCGGGCGCGCTTGCCGAGGCGGCGCGGTTCCGGTCCGGCGAGTTCGTTGCCGGTGGAACGGCGGCGAAGGCCATCGGTCTATCCGAACTCGTCGAGCATCTCGATGGGCATATCGCTTTGGATCAGGCTATCGAGCGGGCCGTGACGCGCAGCCGGCAATATGCGAAGCGGCAGGACACGTGGTTCCGCCATCAACTCGATGCGTCATGGCTCGAACCTTCGCATGACGGTTTTCCGTTCCGGGCCAGTTGAAGCGGAACCCGTTCCCGCCGCTCGCGATTTCGTGAGCCGAAGGAGATGCACGGCATGTCGGCAAGCGATTTCGTTCGGGAACACGAACACCGGATCGAAAAGGCGGCGAGGGCGGGATATGTCGCGCGCGGCACCGTTTTCGTGGTGATCGGCTATTTCGCCGCCAAGGCCGCTTACTCCACCGGCCAGACCATGAGTTCGAAGGACGCGATCACCTTCGTCTTCGGCTCGGCCGGCGGTGCGCTTCTGCTGGCGGTTCTCGTTCTGGCGCTGTTCGCCTTCGCCGCATGGCGCGTGTTCCAGGCCTTGAAGGACCCGGATGGGCACGGCACCGACGCCAAGGGATTGGTGGTTCGCGCCGGGCTT
The DNA here is from genome assembly GCF_009176975.1 of Aureimonas psammosilenae. Classification (GTDB taxonomy): domain Bacteria; phylum Pseudomonadota; class Alphaproteobacteria; order Rhizobiales; family Rhizobiaceae; genus Plantimonas; species Plantimonas psammosilenae. The sequence goes on along the minus strand of NZ_WEZG01000003.1, from coordinate 120,404 downwards.
CTCGGCAGCGCTGGCTCCTATGGCGCTCTTGCCGTTTTCGCCGGTTTTCTCGCGGCCGGCCTGCATTTCTCGGGCGGGAACGGCGATACGCGCCGAACCGTCGTCGCCTATGCCTATGAGGCCGGCTTCGGTCTTGCGCTCACCTATCTCATCGCTGCCGTTCTGATCGGGGTGGGCGTCGCGCATATCGTGAAGGGCGCGACCGCCGGCTTCATGAAGTATCTGCGCATGCCCGCCGACAAGGAACGGTGGTTGAAGCCGGTCTGCCAGTTCGGTCTCGTGGCGCGGGGCGTGACCTTCCTGATCCTCGCCTGGCTGGTTTTCACGGGAGCCGCGTCCTATCAGGCTGGCGAGGCACCGGGTCTGGAAGCGGCGCTTGACGCGATGTCGGCTTGGCGATGGGGTTGGCTGGCTCTGGCCGTCACGGGCTTCGGGTTGATGGCCTTCGGTGCCTATGCCTTCGTGGAAGCGCGTTACCGCCGCATCGACCTCGATATGGCGACGCGGCGTTGACGGATCGGTTGACGCTCGCGCCGGAGTGGTTTAGCGTCGGTCGAATGAAGAAGAACCTTATTCTCGTAGGAAGGCGCACACGCGAGGCGGTCTAGGGACCGTCCGGCTGATGCCACGTGTGCGCTGAAACCAAGGCCCCTCAGAGGGCCTTTTTTGTTGCCTGAAGTTCAAAAACCAAGACCAGCCGACGTGAAGACCGCCGCAGACGGTCGAACGGCAAAAAGGAAGCGGAACGAGACGATGACTGCCGCAGAACAAAGGATGACGGGCGCCCAGATGGTCGTCCAGGCAATGAAAGACCACGGTGTCGAGCATTTGTTCGGCTACCCCGGCGGCGCCGTTCTTCCGATCTACGACGCCCTGTTCCAGCAGGAGGACGTGAAGCACATCCTCGTTCGGCACGAGCAGGGCGCCGGCCACGCGGCGGAAGGCTATGCGCGCTCCACCGGCAAGCCGGGCGTCATGCTCGTGACCTCCGGCCCCGGCGCCACCAACGCCGTCACGCCCTTGCAGGACGCGCTGATGGATTCCATCCCGCTCGTCTGTATTTCCGGGCAGGTTCCAACGACGCTCATTGGTTCCGACGCGTTCCAGGAATGCGACACGGTCGGCATCACGCGGCCCTGCACCAAGCACAATTGGCTGGTGAAGGACGTTAACGATCTGGCGCGCGTCCTCCATGAGGCCTTCTATGTCGCGACCTCGGGCCGGCCGGGTCCGGTCGTTGTCGACGTTCCCAAAGACATCCAGTTCGCGACCGGCACCTACACGCCGCCCCCGCCGCGCACCGTCCATGAAAGCTATCGGCCGAAGATTTCGGCGGAGATCGAGCGCATTCGCGCGGCAGTCGAGATGCTGGCCGGCGCCAAGCGTCCGGTCATCTACTCGGGCGGCGGCGTCATCAATTCCGGGCCGGAGGCCACGCGCCTCCTGCGCGAACTCGCCGAACTGACGGGCTTTCCGGTGACCTCGACCTTGATGGGCCTCGGCGCTTATCCGGCGTCCGGTTCGGCCTGGCTCGGCATGCTCGGCATGCACGGCACCTATCAGGCGAATCTCGCCATGCATGGCTGCGACGTCATGCTGTGCATCGGCGCGCGTTTCGACGACCGCATCACGGGGCGGCTCGACGCCTTCTCGCCGGGATCGCGCAAGATCCACATCGATATCGATCCGTCCTCCATCAACAAGAACGTCCACGTCGAACTGCCGATCATCGGCGATGTCGCGCATGTCCTCGCCGATATCGTCAAGGTCTGGAAGGAAGAGAAGCGGCAGGCCGATCAGGCTGCGCTAAAGGACTGGTGGACGAGCATCGATAGCTGGCGCGCGCGCAACTGCCTCGCCTACCGGCAGGACGAGAAGGTCATCATGCCGCAATTCGCGGTCCAGCGGCTCTATGAACTGACGAAGAACCGCAAGACCTTCATCACGACGGAAGTCGGCCAGCATCAGATGTGGGCTGCCCAGTTCTACGGCTTCGAGGAGCCCAATCGCTGGATGACGTCGGGCGGTCTCGGCACCATGGGCTACGGCCTGCCGGCGGCGCTCGGCGTGCAGATCGCGCATCCGGACGCGCTGGTCATCGACATCGCGGGCGATGCTTCCGTGCAGATGACGATGCAGGAGATGTCGGCGGCGGTGCAGTACGGCGCGCCGATCAAGATCTTCATCCTGAACAACCAGTACATGGGCATGGTGCGCCAGTGGCAGCAGCTCCTGCACGGCAACCGGTTGTCGCATTCCTATTCGGAAGCCCTGCCGGACTTCGTGAAGATGGCCGAAGCCTTCGGGGGCGTCGGCTTGCGCTGCGAGAAGCCGGGCGATCTCGACGGTGCGATCGAGGAGATGATCGCGGTCGACCGGCCGGTGATCTTCGATTGCTGCGTCGCCAATCTCGCGAACTGCTTCCCGATGATTCCTTCGGGCAAGGCGCATAACGAGATGATGCTGCCCGACGAGGCGACGGACGAGGCGGTCGCCAACGCCATCGACGCCAAGGGCCGCGAACTGGTTTAAGCACTGATAAAAAGGGAGTCGGTCGTCTCGGACCGGCTTCCGCCTCTCGGGCCGTCGCGGCTTCGCCGGCCGACCCGAGATCGAACACCATGCTTCGTCAACGCCATTGCCCCGAGTCCACACCCATGAACCGACCCGTCCAGCCGCCAGCCTCCGCCTACTTCATCGAACCCGAAAGGGAGGCTGCGGAGGCGCGGACCCTGGCGCTGATCGTGGACAACGAGCCGGGCGTCCTCGCACGCGTGATCGGCCTGTTCTCGGGGCGGGGCTACAACATCGAAAGCCTCACCGTTTCTGAAACGGAGCACGAGAAGCATCTGTCGCGGATCACTATCGTGACGCGCGGCACGAGCCACACCATCACGCAGATCAAGAGCCAGCTCGACCGGATCGTGCCCGTTCACCGCGTCGTGGATCTGACGCGCAAGGCGGGCGAGGATGGCGAGACGGGGCCCATCGAGCGGGAACTCGCCATCGTGAAGGTGGCGGGCAGCGGCGACCGGCGCGTCGAAGGCTTGCGTCTCGCGGACGTGTTCCGCGCCAAGGTGGTGGATTCCTCCGTCGACCATTTCGTTTTCGAGATCACCGGCCGGCCGTCGAAGATCGACAAGTTCATCTCGCTGATGAAGCCGCTCGGTCTCGTGGAGGTTTGCCGAACCGGCGTCGCGGCGCTGACGCGCGGTGCCGAGGCGATGTAGTCCTCAACCCCTTTTCTCGTGCCGAAGCCGCTGCGATGCCTTTCGACCTTTTGACGGCGTTGATGCTGTTCGCCTTCGTGTCCTCGGTCACGCCGGGGCCGAACAACATGATGCTCATGACATCCGGCGTGAATTTCGGTTTTCGCCGAACGGTGCCGCATATCCTGGGGATCGAACTCGGCTTCGGGCTTCTTCTGGTGGCGGTGGGGGCGGGGCTCGGCACGCTGATCCACACCGTCCCCGGCCTGTCGCTCGCGATGAAGGTCGTCAGTGCGCTGTATTTGCTTTGGCTCGCCTGGAAGATCGCCTTCGCCAAGGCCGCGAAACCCAATGGCGAAGCCTCCGCGCGACCCATCACCTTCGGGCAGGCGGCGATGTTTCAGGCCGTCAACCCGAAGGCCTGGGCGATGGCGCTTGTCGCCATGGGCAACTACATCAACGATGGTGACCCTTATCTCTCGGTGTTGATCGTGACGATGGCGTTTCTCGTCGTCGGCATCCCGTCCGCCGCTATCTGGACCGTCTTCGGCGTCGGGTTGCGCACCTACCTTTCGGACCCGAAACGGCTTCGCATCTTCAATATCGTGATGGGCCTGCTTCTCGTCGCGTCCCTCTGGCCGCTTCTCGTCTGAGCTAGAGTGTTCTCATTGTGTTCCGTTTGTGTAGATGCTAGCACCGGCTATCTACACGGGAGCGGGCGATGGCTCTTCACATACGGGATGACCGGACGGATAAGCTCGTTCGAGAACTGGCCAACCGGAAGGGCGTCGGCCTGACCGAAGCCGTGCGCGAGGCGGTGGAAAACGAACTCCTGCGCGAACAGCGCAAGATACCTTTGCGCGAACGCCTGAAGCCTCTGCTCGACGAACTGGACGCGGTTCCCCGCACCGGTCTGGTGGCGGACAAGGCGTTTTATGATAGTCTCTACGACGACGAGGACTGATCGTGTTCATCGATGCATCAGCCCTTGTGGCAATTCTAGTTCGCGAACCCGAACGTGAGGACTTTCTCCGGAAAGTGGGAGAAGCCGCTGCACCGGTGACGTCCGCTATCGCCATCTATGAAGCGAGCCACGCGGTAGCGCGGACGATGAAGTTCGATCTGCATCATGCCTGCCGAATCGTGCGTGACTTTCTCTCAGCCGCGGATATCGCCGTTCAGCCCGTTTCGGCCGATATCGGTGCGCTGGCGGTGGAAGCGTCCTCGCGCTACGGCAAGGTTGCGGGCCACCCTGCGCGCCTGAACATGGGCGACTGCTTCTCCTATGCGATGGCCAAACAGGCAGCCGCCGGCCTCCTCTACAAAGGCGACGACTTCGCCAAGACGGATCTGGCCTGAGCATGAAATTCTCCTCCCAACAGGACGACGCCCTGAAGGCCGTGGGCGATTGGCTGCAATCGGATGCGCAGCCGATCTTTCGGCTGTTCGGCTATGCCGGCACGGGCAAGACGACGCTGGCCAAGCATTTCGCGAGCCATGTCGATGGCGCAGTCCAGTTCGCGGCATTCACCGGCAAGGCGGCGCAAGTGCTGCGCTCCAAGGGCGCCAAGAGCGCGCGCACCCTGCATTCCTTGATCTACCGACCTCGCGGCGAGGAAACGGTGGAGGACGAGGAGAAGGGAACGTCGCGCGTTTCGCCGACCTTCTCGCTCAATCGGCAAAGTCCGATCGCCAAGGCCAAGCTGGTGGTGGTCGACGAATGCTCCATGGTCGACGAGCAGCTCGGGCGCGATCTTCTGTCCTTCGGGACGCCGATCCTGGTACTTGGCGATCCCGGCCAGCTTCCCCCCGTATCGGGCGGCGGCTTCTTCACGGAAGCCGAGCCGGATTTCCTTCTTACTGACATTCATCGTCAGGCCCGCGACAATCCGATCGTGGCGCTGGCGCAGAAGGTGAGGGAAGGGGGAGACCTCGACTATGGCGACTTCGGCGCGGCGCGGGTGATCGCCAAGCGGGATGTCGATCGCGATGCCGTTCTGAGGGCCGATCAGGTCTTGGTCGGCACCAATCGCACGAGGCGGCGCTATAATTCGCGACTGCGCGAGTTGAAGGGCTTCGATGGCGTCTTGCCGCGCGCAGGCGACAAGCTCGTCTGCTTAAGGAACGACCCAACGAAATCGCTTTTGAACGGCTCGTTATGGAAGGTGATGACGGCTTCGCCTGAAACATCGAAGCCCGGCGTCAATCTCATCGTGCGGCCGGACGAGGACGATGTCGATCAGGGGGCGGCCAAGATCAAACTCCTGAAGCAGAGCTTCGAGGACCCCGATGCCGAAGTGCCGTGGTCGCTGAAGAAGCGCTTCGACGATTTCGACTACGGCTATGCACTGACCGTCCACAAGGCCCAGGGGTCGCAGTGGAACGACGTAATGCTGTTCGACGAAAGCTGGGCCTTCAAGGAAACGCGCGAGCGCTGGCTCTACACCGCAATCACCCGGGCCGCCGAAACCCTGACCATCGTTCGATAGAACATGCCGCCCGAGAGCAGCGAGCGCTCTCGGGAGAGCGAGAGCCGTTTCTCGAACAAAAAACCGGTCGGACACGGAAGGGAGTTGATCTCCGTCGCAGACCTCATTAGAGGGCTGTACCGTAACGTACGGTACGGGCGTCGTGGATCTGCCAGACCTTCAACAAGACGATAAGCTTCCGACCCTTCGCCAACGCGAGGTTCTCGACGCTGCCTTGTCTTTGCTGGTCGATCCCAAAGCGCAACTCACCATGTCGGCCGTGGCCGACCGGGCAAGCTGCTCCAAGGAAACGCTCTACAAGTGGTTCGGCGGGCGGGACGGTCTTTTGACGGCGACCGTGCAGTGGCAGGCCGCCAAGGTGCGGGCCGTCGCGATTCCGACTGAAGGCTTCGACCGCGAATCGTTCCGGGCGAGCCTCGAGGGCTTCGCCCAGGACTGGCTTGCCACGCTGACGGGAAGCACGTCGGTGGCCTTGAATCGTCTGGCGATCGGCGGTGCCGGCGAGGCCGGGAAGGCGCTCGGCCACATCGTTCTCGAAAACGGACCCCTCGCCATGCGACGCCGTCTCGCGCCGGTTCTTCTGGCCGGTCGCGCGGCGGGCCTCATCGCCTACGACGCGGAAGAGGAGGCCTTCGGCACGTTCTTCGGCCTTGTCGTGCGCGACGTCCAGATCCGGCTGCTTCTCGGCGACAGCGCGCCGATGCCGCCGTCCCAGATCGCCAAAGCCGCCGCCAGTGCGGCGACGCGGTTCCTGCAACTCTACCGGCCGGACGGCTCAGCGTCTTCCGGCCCCCACCAAACCTGAAACGGAAGGAAACGAACATGCGCGTTTATTACGATCGGGACGCCGATCTGAACCTCGTCAAGTCCAAGAAGGTCGCCGTCGTCGGTTATGGCAGCCAGGGCCGCGCCCATGCGCTGAACCTGAAGGATTCGGGCGCCACCAACGTCGTGATCGCGCTTCGCGAAGGTTCGCCGACGGTGAAGAAGGCCGAGGCCGATGGCTTCCAGGTGCTGAGCGTCGCCGAAGCCGCCAAGCAGTCCGATCTTCTGATGATGGCGACGCCCGACGAGCTTCAGGCCGACATCTACAAGAACGAGATCGCCCCCAACATCCGCGACGGTGCGGCCATTGCCTTCGCGCACGGCCTCAACGTCCATTTCGGCCTGATCGAGCCCAAATCGACGCTCGACGTCGTGATGATCGCGCCGAAGGGCCCGGGCCACACCGTGCGCGGCGAATACCAGAAAGGCGGCGGCGTGCCCTGCCTCGTGGCCGTCCATCACAACGCTTCCGGCAACGCGCTGGAACTCGCCTTGTCCTACGCGTGCGGCGTCGGCGGCGGGCGTTCGGGCATCATCGAGACCAACTTCAAGGAAGAATGCGAGACCGATCTGTTCGGCGAGCAGGTCGTGCTTTGCGGCGGTCTGGTCGAGCTGATCCGCGCGGGCTTCGAAACCCTCGTCGAGGCCGGCTACGCCCCTGAGATGGCCTATTTCGAGTGCCTGCACGAGGTGAAGCTCATCGTGGACCTGATCTACGAAGGCGGCATCGCCAACATGAACTACTCGATCTCGAACACCGCCGAATGGGGTGAATACGTGTCGGGTCCGCGCATCATCACGGAAGAAACCAAGGCCGAGATGAAGCGCGTCCTCAAGGACATCCAGACCGGCAAGTTCACGTCCGACTGGATGCAGGAGTATCGTTCCGGCGCCGCCCGCTTCAAGGGCATCCGCCGCGTCAACGACGGCCACCAGATCGAGGAAGTCGGCGCGAAACTCCGCGGCATGATGCCGTGGATCAAGTCGAACGCTCTGGTCGACAAGTCGCGTAACTGATCATTTTCATGTCGTGCCGGCTCTGCATTCGCGGGGCCGGCCGATGATCCGATAACGATTCATTAGGCGCTCGACCTGATACTCGGCTCGTCAAAGTTGACATGAGCTTACGTCGTTGAGTGCCCTGATCCACGAACAACCCAAACCGTTTGCGGACGCCGTCGATGATGCGGAGCGCCGGATCGCGCCTCGCACCAAGGTGCTGAAGCGTGGGCAGGTGGTGTTCAACAACAACTTCTCCACCTTCGACTGCATCGTCCGAAACATATCGGCGACCGGTGCGCTCCTGACACTGGACGACGCCGCCCATCTGCCGAAGGAGTTCGGTTTGAGGATCGGCGACGACCGGACCTTGCGTCCCGCCCGCCTCGTGTATCGTCGGGGCGCTTTGGCCGGCATCCGCTTCCTCGACTATGTGGAGCCGGAGGAGGACCTGAACCTCCCGCCGAGCGCCGAGACCAGCGCCCATCCGGCGGCCGCGCCGTCTTACGCGACTATTTCGAAGATCCATCACGAGACGCTGCCAACTGCTTTGATGCGCAACTTTCGCTGGTTCTGAGACCGCGACCGAGATTTTCGACAGGCCGTCACGGAAAACCGCAAAGACCGAAGGAAGGGGCTGGACAGGCCATCCAGCACCCTCTATACACCGGCCATCCAAACGGCGCGGCGGACAGCCGAAAGCCTTCGGAACGGGTGCATAGCTCAGTTGGTAGAGCAGCTGACTCTTAATCAGCTTGTCCTAGGTTCGATCCCTAGTGCACCCACCAACAATCACAACAACCAAAACGACAGCAAGTAGTTTAGACCGGATTGCATGAGGGTTTATCCCGTCATGATTTGTCTGTCTGCTTGGATAACGTCGCCGTATCGCTCATGTCTTCGTCGGTCGGCTTCGGGCAGGGCGCCGGGTTGCTCCCACCGTATCGTGTACGACCGCTGAGTGATTCGACCGGCTTCTTCGAATGGCGCGAGTTAATCGCCCGGCCAGTTCGATCGAGGGAAGATGAGTGTGCGGGTTTGGGGCGTAGAGTCGTGTCATGCAGCGACTCGGCCCGTCACAGGCTCAGACTGCGCGTCAGAGCCAGCATCGCCGCTTCCTCTTCGATCTCCTCCGCATATCCCAACTTTTCCCGTATCCGGCTGGTTTCCAACACGAGCGATTGGGAAAAATTGAACGGTGGGGGCTCAGCTTTCGAAGCCGGGCGGGGTGGCAGTTTGGCGAGCCTCTCGCCCATCGTCGGGGTATGGCCCTCGCCGACGTTGAAGACTTCATTGGCGGCTTTCGCTGAGGTCGCGGCGAGCACGATCGCGGTCGCGACATTGCCGACATGTCCGTGCGTCCAGCGCCATTCGGGCACTGCCGAAAAACCATAGATCGTCGCCAGATCCGCGTTGTCCTCGGGACCATAGACTTTCGGTAGACGGAGGATCGTCCAATCGACACCGTCCGCGTTGCGCATAACCGCTTCGGCCAGCACCTTGTCGTAGTCGCGGGCGAAAGCGCCGAGCTGCTCTTCCCTATGGCGGTATGCATAAAGGGCGGAGCGCAGCGGGGCGGTCTCAGACAAGGGTAGAGCGTCCGGTGGCGCGACTTCCATCTGGGTCAGTCGTCCGTAGGCGCGATAAACGTCGCAGCTCGAAATCAGAACGAGGCGGCCCGTGCGTCCTTCGAAAGCGTCGACCGCTGCCCTCGTATCGGCTTCGCCCATCGCCACCATATGCACGACCACATCGAAATCCCGTTGCAGCTCACTCGGGAAGGCGGTGATCGGATATTCCGCACGTGGATCGAGCACGTGCTCGATCTCGGGCAGTACAGGATTGCTGCTGGCCCCTCGATGGAAGACAACGACCGCATGACCGGCATCGTGAAGCCTTCTGACGACATGCGCGCCGATGAAGCGCGTGCCGCCGATCACCAGAACCCTCATCGCTCGCCTTTCTCCCCGCGTCAGCGTTCGGCGTGGAGGTGACGCGCGGAGGGTGAAAGGGAAGGGTGGCTTGCTCGTTCGCTCAAGCGCCGAGTGCACTGGTTCGGAGCGAGATGCCCGACAACTGCGGCTTCGAAGACGCGGTCATTGAGCTGCGATGGAAGCGACGGGCGGCTCGTGGAGAAGTGCTCCATTCTCGATTGTGCAGTATCGCCGCCACGCCGACCGGCTCAATCGTTCCATCCTGTCGGACCGGACGGAATCCGAATTTCGCAACTCAAGCGGGTGCGAAGCGGACGGTGTCCTTGCGGCACTCGACCGTCGGCGAATGGCAGGTTCGCGCTTCGAATGGCGAAGGATCAGTTATCCGAGGCCAACGCCGAAAACCGGTCTGGCGAAATCGCCGACCGGCAGAAGGAAACGATCCGGGGCCATGATAATACGGGGACGCCGGATGATACCGGGCGCCCGGAAACGCATTCTGGAATGATCGATTGTAGCTCGGCTGAGATCAGCCGCGAGCCTTCGCCTTCGCCTGCGGGATTAGGCCTTCGCGCTGAGCCTGCTTGCGTGCAGCCTTGCGGGCGCGGCGAACGGCTTCCTGCTTCTCGCGGGCGCGACGCTCGGACGGCTTTTCGTAAGCCTGCCGGGACCGCATCTCACGGAACACACCTTCACGCTGCAGCTTGCGCTTCAAAGCGCGAAGCGCCTGCTCGACGTTATTGTCGCGAACCAGGACCTGCAATGATCTCTTCCTTGAATGGACGGCTTTCGGCCGCTTGTTGTCGTTGGAGGTCGCGACCGGGGATGGTCGCGCTACCTTTATGCTCAGGTCTGCTGTCAGCCGAGGATCTGGAGATTGCCGGCCGAGGTCTTGCCGCTGCGGCGATCGGTGACGAGCTCGTACTCGATCTTCTGACCGTCGTTGAGGCCATCGAGGCCGGCACGCTGAACAGCGGTGATATGCACGAACACGTCGGCACCGCCGCCATCGGGCGTCACGAAACCATAGCCCTTCTGCGCATTGAACCACTTCACGGTTCCGGTTGCCATGGGGACGTCCTTTCTAGAGCATGCAATCTTCAGGGTCCGAAAACTCGGACCGGATATTCGGTCGACTGTGCAGGGAAACGCGATAGCCGAGCCTTGCCACAGCAAGCGCAGGCGGCCTTATGAACGAATTTGGCCGCTTTGCCAAGCGTCCCCGCACGCCATCTTGGGGGATGACGAAGCGCCCAAACTTTCCCACCCGCTTATTCTTCAACCCACCGTTTCGCCACGGCTTTAGAGTGCCTAATAATACCTTCGGGCGGAGGATGGACGAGGGATTTTCGTCGTTCTGCGAGGCGACAAACGCAGTCGATGCCGGCGGCATCGGCGAGGATTGGCAACGAAGCAGACGGCGGAAAGACCCGACCAGCCGACCCCGCGAGGCTTTGTTAGGCGCTCTTAAGGGCTTTGGAAACCCGGCCGCGCTAAGGAAAAGCCTTCGAGTCCGTGGAGGCCTGGATGCGGATCGCCATTGTCGGCTGCGGGTTCGTCGCCGACTACTACATGACGACGCTCGTCAACCACGCGAACCTCGTTCTGGTCGGCGTTTTCGACCGCAGCGAGGAAAGGGCGCGCGTCTTTTGCGAGTTTCATCGGGTGCCTCGCTTCGCCAGCCTCGATGAACTCCTGGCCGTGCCCGATCTGGACATGGTTCTGAACCTCACCAATCCGGCCAGTCACTACGTCGTCAGCAAGGCGGCGCTGGAAGCCGGCAAGCACGTGTGGTCGGAAAAGCCGCTCGCGCTGGATTTGGGCGACGCGGAAGATTTGGTAGCAACCGCCCGGCAGCGCGGATTGCGGATCGCCAGCGCTCCCGCGACGGTTCTCGGCGACAGCGCGATGGCGATGCGCCGGGCAATCGGCGAAGGCGCGATCGGCCGCGTGCGCCTCGCCTATGCCGAGATGGAAGACTCCATGGTGTTCCGCGAGGATCACCGCAAATGGCGCAGCCGCTCGGGAGCGCCTTGGCCGGCGGAGGACGAGTTCGCCACCGGCTCGACGCTGGAACATGCCGGCTATTATCTGACGTGGCTCTGCGGTTTTTTCGGTCCGGTAGAAGAGATGACGGCCTTCGCCGCCCGCTTGTTCGACGAGAAAAATACCGGGCAGGCACCGAGTGAGCTGGCGAACGATTTTTCCGTTACCTGCCTTCGATTTCGCTCCGGCGCGGTGGCGCGTCTGACATGCGGGCTGGCAGCTCCCGTTGATCGTTCCCTGCACGTTATCGGCGACGAAGGTATCCTGTCGATCTCCGACGGTTGGAACAACCGCTCTCCCGTTTTCCTGCGCGATAAGCACGGTCACGCCACGAGCCGTCTGCCAAAGCTCGGCAAGGTGCTGGCCGTCACTGAGCGCCATCTGCCGTTCCGGCAGTGGATGGGGCGGCGTCTCGCCTTGCCGAAGCAAAAGGCGGAAACGCCACCTTACGCCTCGCGGATCGACTTCATGCGGGGGCCTGGCGCAATGGCGGAGGCCATTTCAGATGGCAGGCCGCCGCTCATCGACGCCGACTTCTCGCTCCACGTCACCGAGTTGTCGCTGGTCGCCCAGAATGCCGATCACTACGCGATGCCCTATCGACCGCGCTCGACCTTCACCCATTCAGCTTCGGTGTGACACGAGACTCTCGACCCGCTCGACGATCCGCATCACCTCGACGCTTTCGGTGAGCGGCATCAGCGGGCTTTCGCGAAGGCCGGCCCGCAGGCAGTCGGTGAAATGGTCCGCTTCGTAATGAAGTCCGTTGCCGCGATAAAGCAGCGGTCGCACGGCGACGCGGAGCGGGCGGACCAGCGACCGAGCGGCATCGCGCCAAGGCAGGCGCGGATGCGGCGCGAGATTGCCCTCCGTCATCGGCGCATGGATCGCTTTCGTCGGGCGGAGGGTGAGGGCGGACGGGGCGAAAAGCGGCGCGTCAGTCGAAAGGACGCCCTTCGTGCCGACGACGGTCGCGCTGTTGCCGCCTTCGGCATCGAATCCGCAATTGAGGATCGCGAGCGCGTTCTCGTAGCGAAGGGTGATCGCGACCTGTCGGCCGTCTGCGGTCGCGGAAGCCGAAACCGATTCGGGCGTGCCGAGAAGATTTACGGCGAGAGACAATGGGTAGACACCGAGGTCGGCGATGACGGGCGCAAGAGGTTTCGGGTTGATGAAGGAGATGCCGGCCTCCACGCGGCGGATTGCGCCGATTTCGCCTTTCTCGACGCGCGTGCGAAGCGCCCGGATCGCCGGGATGAAGCGCATCCACATGGCTTCCATGGCTAGAATGCCGGCACCGCGCGCGGCGTCAGTGATCCGTTCCGCCTCAGCGGCGGACGTTGCGAAAGGCTTCTCCACCAGAACCGGCTTGCCCGCCGCGATAGAGCGCATGGCGTGTTCGCAGTGCAGTTCGTTGCGCCCGGCGACATAGACCGCCTGCACATCCGCACGCGCCAGGATATTATCGAGATCGCCATGCGCCACTTGCGGACCGATGGCGGCGGCGAAGCGTCGGCCTCGCTCAGTGTCGGCGGAAGCGACGGCGACGACATGGCCTTTTTTCGAATGGCGCAGATCTTCGGCGAAGCGGCGGGCAATGTTGCCGGTGCCGGCGATCGCCCAACCTGTTCTGTCATCGACCATTCGGGGGCCTTCGGAGAGCGGGACGGTTCATCAGCTTGTCGACGAAGCCGCTTGGCCAGGCAACAGCGGTTCCGCGATCATCCCCGCGCTTCCTGCCGGCGCATCGGCATGGCGTCGACCGTGGAGAACAGTTCTTTCGCCTGGATGGGCTCTTTCGCGCGCATCTTTACCCCGCCATCCTTCCCGACGAGAAGGACTTCGAAGCCGGCATCGGCGGCAATGCCGTAGGCTTTGCGTGCACCGGCCGCGTCCAATGAGCCTTGTCCGGGCACCATCAGCTTCCCGTCGCGGGGAATGGTGACCACCAGAAGGTCTCGCGCCGCGAGTTCCTTTTCCGGCAGCAGTCGGCGCTGTTCGGCTTCTTGCGCACCATCGGTCTCCCCGAAGATCAAGAGCAGGCGCTTCTCCCAGCGCAAGGAGTCGAACGGATTCGCGGCAGCGGGGGCCGCGAAAACGGCCGCAATGATGGCGGTGGCGAGCAGAAGCTTCATGCCGGTTCCTCCACGGCGCATACGTTGCCCGGATAACGGGCCCCATCCGGCGTAGTTGCGAGTGCGGTTCGCGTGATCGCATCGAATTGTTCGGATCAATGTAAGGGCTGCATAACCGTGATCCGACAAGCCGCCGACGGGAAGCTGCGCCGCGGCCCGATTTCAACCTTCGTGAAACGCATTTCCTCCAGCTTCCGTCGCGGCGCCGGGCCTTTTCGGCGTGAGCAAACGAGCCGGAGGAAGAGTTCCGATGGATGTCCGCCTTCCGCAGAAAGAGCGACCGATCTATGCCGACCTGGACGGCACGCTGATCAAGTCGGATCTGTTGTGGGAATCCCTGTTTCTTCTGGCGCGCCAAGCCCCGGGAAGCCTTTGGCGCGTTCCGCTGTGGGCCGCTGAGGGAAAGGCGAAGCTGAAGGCGGAGCTTGCCCGCCGCGTCGAGTTCGATCCGGCTCTTCTGCCTTATCGCGAGGAAGTGGTGCGGGAACTCGCCCACGCGCAGGCCATGGGCCGGCGGACGGTGCTCGCCACCGGCGCCAACGAGACGCTCGCGCAGGCCGTCGCTGATCATCTGGGCGTCTTCGACGCCGTCATGGCCAGTTGCGACGAGGTGAACCTGACGAGTAAGGCGAAGCTCGAACGCATCATCGCCGCCAACGACGTCCATGGCTTCGATTATATCGGCAACAGCCGCGAGGACATCTGCCTTCTGGAAGCGGCGGCGGAAGCGACCGTCGTGTCTCCCGACAACAGCGCACGGCGTTGGCAGAAGGCGAGCGGCGCGCATCTCGTTCCGGGCGACGACATCCTCGACCGCGCCCGCGGCTGCCTGAAGGCGATGCGTCCCCACCAATGGACCAAGAACGTCTTGGTTTTCGTGCCCTTGGCGCTTCAGCACGAATATGGCGACCTGTCCGCGATCCTCGTCGCGATGGCGGCTTTCGCGGCCTTCTCCTTTGCGGCGTCGGCGGTCTACATCCTCAACGATCTTCTGGATCTTTCCTCCGACCGTCGCCATCGCACCAAGCGCAAGCGCCCCTTCGCCAGCGGCGCGGTGCCGATCCCGACTGGGCTTGCGCTCGCGCTCGCGCTCCTTGTTCTGTCGGCCGGCATCGCGATGGCGCTGTCACCCGGATTTCAACTCGTCCTCGGCGTTTATCTCGCGTTGACGACGCTGTATTCCTTCTGGCTGAAGCGGATGCTCTTCGTCGACGTCTTGGCGCTGGCCGCCCTTTATACGATCCGGGCGGTTGCCGGCGGGCTCGCCACGCAGATCGAGCTTTCCTTCTGGCTCATGGCCTTTTCGGGCTTCTTCTTTCTGTCGCTGGCCCTGGTGAAGCGTTTCACGGAACTTCAGGACTCCGGTGCACCGGCCGATGGCAAGATCAGCGGCCGGGGTTATCTCGGGGCGGACATCGAAACGATCGGGCAGGCCGGCATGGCGTCGGGCTTCGCCTCCGTTCTGGTGCTGGCGCTCTACGTCGACTCGCCGCAGGTGCGGGCGATGAACGAGATGCCCTGGCTGCTCTGGTTCCTGTGCCCGCTGGTTCTCTACATCGTGGTGCGCATCTGGATCTTGGCGCGTCGCAGCCAGATGCACGAGGACCCGGTCGTGTTTCTGCTGCGCGACTGGCGCTCGCAGATGATGATCGCGGCCGGCGCGCTGGTTTTCGTCGGCGCGGCCTATGTCTGATCGCGGCTATCCAAGCTGGGGCCGTCCGGCGCGATCGGACCGCCAAGCCGTCGGCCTGTCCGGTTTCGACTTCGCGCAAGCTGGCACAGCGACGGTGCTGCCGCGGGGCAACGGCCGGTCCTACGGCGATACCTGCCTGAACGACGGCGGGCTGCTTCTGGATATGCGCGGCGAAGCTGAGATCTACGCCTTCGATCCGACCACCGGCATTCTGGAAGCCGATGCCGGCGTGACGCTCGATCGGATCACGCGTCTTGTCGCCCCGAGCGGCTGGTTCCTCCCCGTGACGCCCGGAACGCAGTTCGTGACGCTTGGCGGCGCCATCGCCAACGACGTTCACGGCAAGAACCATCACCGGCGCGGCACCTTCGGGCGATGGGTCGAAAGCCTCGTTCTCCACCGTTCCGATCGCGAACCGCTGGAATGCGATCACGCGAACCATTCCGAACTTTTCGCCGCGACGATCGGGGGGCTCGGTCTCACCGGCGCTATCCGGCGTGCACGCATTCGGCTCCTTCGCGTGCCATCGCTGACGATCCGCCAGACCGTGACGCGGTTCGAGCGACTGGCCGACTATTTCGCTCTGGCGGAGGAAGCCGACGCGGCCCACGAATATGCCGTCGCCTGGATCGACTCCTTCGCCAAGGGGCGCGGCCATCTGATCGCGGGCGACCACGCCGAGAAGGGAGCACGCGACGGCATCGCCCGTCCGCCATTGGGGCGCATACCGCTGACACCGCCGATCAGCCCGCTCGCCGGGCTGCCGCTACGTTTGTTCAACGAAGCCTATTTCCGCAAGAGCCCGCTCGGCACCACCATAAGCGAGGTTCCTTTCGACGCCTTCTTCTACCCGCTCGACCGGATCGGCGAATGGAACCGGCTGTACGGTCCGCGGGGCCTCCATCAGCATCAAAGCGTCCTGCCGTTCGGCACCGCGGAAGAGGGGGTGCGCGAACTCCTCGCCTGCGCATCCTCGCACCGTCAGGGCTCGTTCCTGACCGTTCTGAAGCGCTTCGGCGATCCGCCGAGCCCCGGCCTCATGAGCTTCCCGACAGCCGGTTACACGCTGACGCTCGATTTTCCCGATCGCGGAGAGCGCACCCTTCGGCTTCTGACTGCGCTCGACGCGATCACCGTTTCGGCCGGCGGCAGGGTGAATCCCTACAAGGACGCCCGCATGTCGCCCGAAACCTTCGCGGCGTCCTTTCCGCAATGGCGACGGCTGGAGGCCCTGCGCGATCCGGCGATCATGTCCGATTTCTGGCGGCGAACCGCGATACGCCTTCCGGGCTCGGAGAAGCCGGAGAGGGACGACGCACAACCAGAAGCGTTTACCCTCTTTCGATCTGCCGCCGAATAGAGCCGCTTCGAAGCCGCCCTTTAACCTCGCAGCCACCGCGACCCGCTACCTCAGAGAACAGCATCGCTGCCCTTCCGAATGGGATCGACACGAGCATGACGAAATACATACCCTTCATTCTTTTCACCGTGCTGACCAATGCCGCCGCCCAGCTCATGCTGAAGCACGGGATGATGCAGCTTTCGCCGATCAGTTTCACGGGCGCCAACCCGATCCTGAAAATCCTGTCGATCGTCTTCAGCCCGTTCGTATTTCTCGGCCTCCTGACCTTCGTCATCTCCATGGCCTCGCATCTCTTCGTTTTGTCGAAGGTCGAGCTTTCCTACGCCTATCCCTTTCTTTCGCTGGCCTATGTCGTCGTGGCCGTCGCGACCTTCTTTCTCTTCGGTGAGGACATGAACGCCTCGCGGATCGCCGGCATCGCGCTGATCTGCCTCGGCACCGTGTTCATCGCCGGGGGCGGATCGAAGATCAGCGAGCACGGCACCGAATTGGCCGCTTCCCAGACTCATGTGACCGAGGTGACCCGATGAAGCATATCCTTTTCGGCGGCGACGGCTTCGTTGGCCGGCATCTCGCGGCCAAGCTCGCGGCGGACGGCGAAGAGGTTCTCGTCGCCGATATCGCAAAGTCCGATCTGCCCCATTACGGCCGCGTCGCGCATCGACATGTCGACGTGACGGATGCCGAAGCGGTTGGCGGCGTGCCGATCGCACCGGACGACATGGTGTATAACCTGTCGGCCAAGATGCTGTCGCCGCTTCAGGTGCGCGCCAAGCGGCACGACTTCTTCTATCCCGTGAACTACGAGGGCACGAAGCACATCATCGCCGCCATGGACCGGGCGGGCGCGGGCAAGCTCGTCCATTTCACCACGGACATGATCTACGGCCATACGGTGACGACACCGATGACGGAGGACCATCCCGTCGCGCCGCTCGGCGAATACGGCATGTCGAAACTGGAAACGGAGGAACTCGCCCATCGCTGGCGCGAGCGTGGGATGCGGATCTCGCTGTTCCGCCCCCGGCTCATCATCGGCCCCGGCCGGCTCGGCATCCTTGAAAAGTTGTTCAAGCTGATCGACGCGAACCTTCCCGTTCCGATGATCGGTTCGGGCCGCAATCCCTATCAGTTCATTTCCGTCTTCGACTGCGCCGAAGCCGCGCGGCTGGCTTGGAAGGCGGGCGTGCCGAACGAGGCCTATAATCTCGGCTCGCTGAACCCGCCGCCCGTGAAGAAGCTCCTCGGCGACCTCGTCCGGCACGCCGGATCGCGCTCGATCCTTCTGCCGACGCCGGGCTGGGCCGTAAAGCGTACGCTCGATTTCCTCGACTTCCTCAACATGCCGCTCATGGACCCCGAGCAGTATCTGATCGCCGACGAGGAGTGCGTTCTCGATGTCGGCAAGGGTCGGCGCGAACTCGGTTGGGTGCCGCGACATCGCGACGAGGACATGCTGATCGCGGCCTATGCCGAATATCGCGCCAAGAAGGCGGGAGGCGTCGGCGCCCCCTCCGTCACCGTTCCGGCCGAGTAAGGAGTTCCGTCATGCTCGATCGTCCCATTGCCCCGCCGCACGCCGTCGCTGAAGCGCCGTTTCGCCATGGCCCGCCCAAGCCCGCGCTTCTGACCGTAGAGGACGCCAAGGCGCTCGATCTGCGCACCATGGCGGACCTCTTCAAGGAACACGTCAATCCCGGCCAGTTCCACTTCATGAAGCTCCTCGGCTTCCATAAGGTGAAGGTCGAGCGCGCCGAGGGCATGTACTATGTCGACCAGAACGGCCGCAGGATTCTCGATTTCTTCGGCGGCTTCGGCTCGCTCGCCTTCGGCCACAACCATCCGCGCATCCTGAAGGCGCGCAAGACTTTCCAGGACGAGAACCGGCACGAGATCGCCATCGCCTTCCTGTCGCAATACGCGGCGGCGCTTGCCAAGAATCTGGCGACGATCAGCCCCGGCGATCTCGACATGGTGTTTCTCGGCTCCTCCGGCTCGGAAGCCATGGAGGCCGCGATCAAGGTGGCCGAGCGCGCATCCGGCCGAAAGAACTGCAAGATCGTCCATGCCGAGAATTCCTTCCACGGCAAGACGAAAGGCGTTCTTTCGATCACCGATTCAACCCTTTATCAGGGCGAGTTCAAGCTGGTCGAGAACCGCTACAAGGTTCCCTTCGGCGATCTCGAGGCGTTGACGCGCTGCGTGGAAAGCGATCCCGAAATCGGCGTCGTTGTTCTGGAAACGGTGCAGGGCGGCGGCGGCATCGTCGAGGCTTCCACCGATTACTGGCGTGGCGTTCGCGCGCTCTGCGACAAGCACAAAGTGCTGTGGGTCGCCGACGAAGTGCAGTGCGGCTATGGCCGGACGGGCACCTTCTACGCCTTCGAGCGCCACGGCGTCGTGCCGGATGTGACGGCGCTCGCCAAATCGCTTGGCGGCGGCAAGGCGGCGATCGGCGCCATGATCGCCCGGCGCGAGGTCTACATGAAGGCCTATGGCACGCCGAAGACGGCGATGATCCACGCCCACGCCACTTTCGGCGGCATCGGCGAGGCCTCCATCACCGCCATCGAAGCCTTGAACACGCTCTACGACGAGGACCTGATCGGCAATTCCGAGATCGTCGGCTCCTATCTGATCGAGCGGTTGAACGACCTGAAGGCGAAGTATCCGCAGATCATCAAGGAAGTGCGCGGGCGCGGCCTGATGGTGGGTCTCGAGTTCCACGACTTCTCGCGCACGCTGCCGCTGGCGCTGCGTCCGATGGTGGCGCTCCTAGACGACAAGCTGAAGGGCTCGCTGTCAGGCTTCGTCGGTGCGCTCATGCTGCGCGATTACGACTGCCTCGTCGCCTTCACCGAATACAATCGCAACGTGATCCGGCTGGAGCCGCCGCTGATCTGCACGGAAGAGCATGTCGATACGTTCTGCGACGCGCTAGACGATCTTCTGGGGCGTGGCATCGTCGGGATCGTGAAGGACTTCATCAAGACCCAGATCGGCTGAGCATCGCTTTCACCGAAGGGTTTGAAGGGCCGGACGGCGAGTCCGGCCCTTCGGCGTTTCAAGGAGCCGTGAACAGGCCGTTGCGCATGAAGGCATCCCAACAGGGCGTCAGCGCGAGGCGGCGATGATCGCCAAGGAACGGGAGGTAGAGGTTGTAGAGGTCGAGATTGGCCGTCGTCGGAGGGCATTTGGGATAAAGCACGAGATCGGTCGCGCGAACCGCTTGCGCCGTTTTCCCGTCCGGGGCGGGAACCGTGCGCGTCGGATCGGCGCCGATCGAGATATGCTTCGTCGCGTGCCGTTCGAGGAGCCGGGGAAACGGGTTGACGAAGCTCAGGTTCATCACCGTCTCGAAACGCACGCCCTCCGCCATTTCCAAGAGCCGAACGGCGTCCACCGCCGCGTCGATCTCGGCCAGATAAGCGAGCTGGAAGTCCGGCTCGACGTAAAGCGTGAAGCTCGGCAACTCCCCATGGTTTTGCAGGAAGAGGTAGGGCTCGGGGAAGCGGGCATAGGCCTGCCTTTTCAAGGCGGCGTGCTTCAGAACCTCCGGTCGCTGGCTGACGAGACCGAGCGGTCCGAGGTTGTTGCTTGCCAGCGATTCGTAGCGAAATTGCCCGACAAAGGCGCGGCCGGCGCGCGATGAAACATTGACGAGCGTCGGCAATGTCGAGGCCGCGAGGAGGGTGACGACCGCGATTCGGCCCGCGCGGCTGCGGTCGGGCAGGCGGGTCAGGAGCGCGAGGAGGGCGGGCCAAAGGAAGATGAAGGCCTGACTGCCGGTGTTCTGCGCTTCGAAGAACACGGCCGCCAGGATCGTCGCGCCGATCGCGAAGGCGTCCCGTTCGGCAAAGCGTGCGACATGGGAAGGGCTCGGGCGACGCAGCAGCGCCAACCCGTCCTGTCGAAGCGCACCCGCGCCCAGCACGATCAGTGTCGCGACCAGAAGCACTGATGGTGCGAGGGCATCGAGATGAATCGAGGCCGATTGCATGAAGCGCCCGCCGATGCCGCCTTCGTTCATCGTCACCAGCGTCGCGATGTCCTTGAGGTATGCCCCGACCATCCCCAGCCAAAGCTGAAGCGCGCCGAGGACGAGCACACAAAATCCGACGGATAGAACAAGAGCCCGCAGGCGCACGCGGCCGGCGAGAAGCGCCTGCGCGCAGATGATGCCGCCCGCCAGAAAGCCCGTGATCTTGGTGAGGAACAGCGCCAGCATGGTCGCGCTGATCACCGCGCCGAGGCGGGTCTGGTTCCGGCAGAAGACGAGCGCCGCGCAGAGCACGTAAAGGATGCGCGCGCAGTTGCGGTTGTAGATGCCGAAGCCGTCCACACCTGGATAGGAGTAGAAGAACTCCGCGTTGAAGGGCAGGATCGAGAAAACGAGGAACGGCACGAGAAGTGCGAAGGCGAGGGGGCGGGAGCGACGATCGACCTCGCCGATCACGAGCGCCATCGGCGGCGCGGTGACGGCAAGAAGGCTCCAATCGGCGAGGAGCAGCGGATGAGCCTTGGGGAAAAGCGCCGTCGCCGCGCCGAACAGCCAGTAGCCGAGAGCGCCGACCGGAGGGACGAAGTCGACATTCGGGATCTGGCCGTCCAGAACCCGCTGGCCGCCGTCGATATAGACCATCAGGTCCCAGTACATCGGCCCGATCGGCAGCCGCCATCCGACCAGCGAAAGCGCGGCGAGCATGGCGAGCGTCGCAAACAGGACGCCGAGGGGTGAGAGCGCGAAGTCCGTTGAAAGAACCGCGCTGCGCTTCGTGCTTTCGATCGTATGGCTCATCTGACCGGCCTTGCAGGATCGGCGCAGTATCCTCCGATCACGTTAAGGAAGGCTTCACCATGCTACGCGAAGCAGGGTGAAGTCCGGCGGAGCCGGACGTGAACCGGCGCATGTCGCAAAAAGCACGTTCGACGACCCGCGCTGTGCATTATCGTCCCGCTGACGCCGAAGGCGGCGTCGCCTTGGAGTTGCCGAATGCAAAGCTTTGCTCGTGCCGTCGTGATCGGAGGCGGGGTGGTTGGCGTGTCCACGCTTTATCACCTCGCCCGCAAGGGCTGGACCGACTCCGTCCTGATCGAGCGCAAGGAACTCACCTCCGGCTCGACCTGGCACGCGGCGGGTCTCCTGCCGCTCTTCAACCTCAGCTACTCGGTCGGCCAGCTCCATAAATATTCGGTGCGGTTCTACAAGGAACTGCAGGCCGAGACCGGCATGAATGTCGGCTTCTCCAACGTCACCAACATCCGGCTCGCCCGCACGAAGGACCGGATGGACGAGTACCGGTATTACGCGGGCATCGCCGAGACGATCGGCGTTCCCGTCCGGTTCCTCACCCCCGAAGAGCTGAAGGAAGTCTGGCCGCTCTGTGAAACGGACGGCGTGCTGGGAGCGCTTCAGCACCCTGAGGATGGCTATATCCAGCCAGCCGACTTGACGCAGGCCTTGGCCAAGGGCGCGCGGGATCGCGGCGCGAAGATCCACCGCAACACGGTGGTGACGGCGATCGAGAAGCTGAGTTCCGGCAACTGGAAGGTCGTCACCGATGCCGGCGAGATCGAATGCGAGCACATCGTGTCCGCCACCGGCAACTTCGCGAGGCGGACCGGCGCGATGGTCGGTCTCGACGTTCCCGTGATCCCGGTCGAGCACCAGTACATCGTCACCGAACCGCATCCGGCGATCATGGAGCGTCGCCGGCAGGGCCTGCCCGAAATGGGCGTCCTGCGCGAAAGCGACTCGGCCTGGTACATGCGCGAGGAGGCCGGCGGCCTCATTCTCGGCCCCTACGAGAAGGGCGCGCCGGTCTGCTACGTCGACGGCCCCGACCCAAATTCCGAATACGAACTCTTCCAGGAAGACCTCGAACGGCTGATGCCGCATATCGAGACGGCCATCGCGCGAGTGCCGGCCTTCGGCGAAGTCGGGATCAAGAAGGTCTATAACGGCGCGATCGCCTATACGCCGGACGGCTCGCCCATCGTCGGGCCGGCGCTGGGCCTCGAAAATTTCTGGCTGAACGAGGGACATTCCTTCGGCATCACGGCGGCCGGCGGCGCGGGCTGGCAGCTTGCCGAATGGATGGTGGACGGCGCGCCGACCGTGGACATGGTGGGCGTCGATCCGCGCCGCTTCGGGCCCTATGCCAGCGAGGGCTGGCTGAAGGTGAAGAACGAAGAAGCCTATGCCAACGTCTTCACCATGCACTACCCGGACGAGGAGCGCGTTGCCGGGCGGCCGCTGAAGACGTCGCCTTCCTATGAGCGTCAGAAGCAACTCGGCGGCGTGTTCGGCTCGGTCTACGGGTGGGAGCGGGCCAACTGGTTCGCGCCGGAAGGCTACGAGGTGCCCGCCGCAGAACTCGATGTCGGAGCCGACGTGCTTCTGGCCGAGAACCATCCGCCGGCCGACCACACGGGGCGCATCCGCGAGCGCTGGAGCTTCCGCCGTTCCAACTACTTCCCGCATGTCGGCGCGGAGGTGAAGAACGTCACGGAGAATGTCGGCCTTCTCGACATGACGCCTTTCGCCAAGGCGCTCGTCACCGGGCCGGGCGCGCGCGCTTGGCTCGACGGCCTCTTCGCCAACCGCATTCCGAAGAAGCGCGGTCGCATCGCGCTTTGCCACCTTCTCACCGAAACGGGCGGGGTGAAGGCCGAGTTCACGCTCTATGAGCGGCGGGACGGGGAGTTCTACCTCGTGTCCGGTGGCGCGCTGGAAAGTATCGACCACGACACGATGCGCCGCCTCCTGCCGAAGGACGACAGCGTCAGTTTCAAGACGATCACGCAATCCACCGGCGTTCTCGTGCTCGCCGGGCCGAAGTCGCGCGATGTCCTCAAAGTTCTGACGCGCAGCGATCTGTCCAACGCCGCGTTCCCGTGGCTCACCGGCCAGCGCATATCCGTCGGCCCGGTCGGGCTCGACGCGCTTCGGGTCAACTTCGTCGGCGAACTCGGCTGGGAACTGCATCACCCGATCGAGATGCAGAACACGCTCTACGATCTCCTGATGGAGGCGGGCGCCGAGTTCGGCATCAAGCCTTTCGGCATCCGGGCGATGGGCGCGATGGCGTTGGAGAAAAGCTATCGCCAGATCCCGCGCGAGCTTTCCATCGAATACAACGCTTTGGAATCGGGGTTGGAGCGCTTCGTCCATCCGGACAAGGGCGCGTTCATCGGCCGCGACGCGGTGGTCGCCTGCCGTGACGAAGGCTATCGCTGGAAGTTCGCGACGCTCGAACTGCATGGCATCGAGGATGCCGACGCACGCGGCTCCGAGCCGATCCATAAGGACGGCGTCCTTGTCGGCCGGGCGACGAATGGCGGTTACGGCTGGCGCGTCGGCAAGAGCCTGGCGCTCGCGATGCTGAAGCCGGAATTTGCTGCGGAAGGTACCGGCCTCGACATCACCATCCTCGGCAAGGCCTACAAGGCGACCGTCATCGGCGAGAGCCCGTTCGACCCGGAAAATCACGTGCTGCGAGCATAGGCGGTGGCGACCGGCGATTTTGTAACGGCAATGTGACTTTGCGCCGCCCCTTCCGCGCGCGACCCTTTCCGCTGATCGGAAGGGGTCGGGCCTATGAAACGGGCATACGTCGCCGCTTTTCTTCTTGCCGCCGTCCCCGCCGATGTGTGGGCGGCCGATAGCGCTCCTCGCGGACTCGGTGCGCCGCGGAGCGTTGCGGAAGCGGGCGAGCCCGTGGATGTCGAACTGGTTCTGGCCGTCGACGTGTCCTGGTCGATGGATCGCGGCGAACAGGAGATTCAGCGCAACGGCTACGTCGCCGCCTTTCGCGATCCCGAAGTCCAGCAAGCGATCATGAAGGGCGTGCATGGCCGCGTCGCCGTCACCTTCATCGAGTGGGCGGGCCGCTTCACCCAGTCCGTGGTGGTGCCCTGGACGCTGATCGATTCCAAGGAAAGCGCCGATGCCTTCGCTTATCGGCTGACGGCCGAAGAACCGGACCGCGAAAGACGGACCTCGATTTCCGGCGTCATCGACTTCGTGGCACCGATGTTCGCGGAGAACGGCTTTGCCGGCATGCGCAAGGTGATCGACATTTCCGGCGACGGCCCGAACAACGAAGGGCGTCCGGTTCTCCAATCGCGCGAAGCGGCGCTGGCTGAAGGGATCACCATCAACGGCCTGCCTTTGATGACCACCGACGATGACGGCGGTTATTCCAGTTGGGGTGCGATCCCGAATCTCGACCGCTATTATGCGGACTGCGTGATCGGGGGGCCGGGCGCCTTCATGGTGCCTGTCAACGACTGGCAGCAGTTCCCGCAGGCCATTCGCCGCAAGCTGGTTCTGGAACTCGCCGGCATCTGGCCGAATCCAAAGGATCGCGCTCTCCCGATCGTGAAGGTGGCCGAGGAAGCCACTTCCGATTGCCTCGCGGGCGAGAAGCAGTGGCAGCAGCGCGAGAACTTCTGGAACAAGTAGTCTTCGTCAGCCGGCGGCAGCCGATCACATCCGTTTCGCGCGAGCTTCCGCAACGATAATGCCGGCGAACAAGATGTGGCCGGTGCGTTGGTGAAGCGTATGTCCGAGAATGCAGCCGGAAAGCCGCGCTTCGAAGGGGTCGTGGACGGCTTCGGCCCGGCCGATCAGCTTTCGGGTTGGGCTCGCGCAGTGGGAGGCTCGACGTCCGAAGCCGTGCACGCCTCGGGCGAGGGCGGTGGAGCGCTGCGCATCCGCGTTTTGTCGGGCAACGAAGTGCTCGGCATCGCCTCGGCGGATCAGTTCCGCAAGGACCTCGGCGGCCCCCATGGCTTCTCGCTTCGTTTGTCGCGGCCTATCGAAGCGGCAGCGATCCTCGCAGGCCTCGTTCGCGTCGAAGCCTTCGAAGACGAAACGGCAAGCAACGAGCTCGTCTTCTATTCCGGCCTTCTCGACCGCCTGCCGAAACCCGCACCCGTGCCGGCGGCACCGGCCGCCCCGGCCGACGAGGAGATCATCCGCCGGATACGGCAATGCATGAACGAAGCGGGCGACGGGCTTCGCCGCCGCATCGCCGATGTGCTGCCCTATATCTCGACGCCGAGCGACGAACTGATGGTGCCGACCGCGCCGGTGAACGAGATTTCCATGGTGGGCGTTCGTCCGGGCCTTCGTTCGGCGAACGAGATTTCCATCGTCGGGCGCGACGGGTATCTCTTCGTTTATCGAGGCTCGAACGATCTGAAGTCGCAATACGAACAGGACCCGGCGGACCCGATCGTCGGGGAAAAGGCGGCCGCCTGGGTCGCATCTTTCGAAGCGAGACGCGGAGCGCTGGCCACGCGCGACATCGGCTATCTGCAGATCATCGTGCCGGAAAAATCCTCCGTTCTGCCGGAGCTTTATCCGGTGCCGCTTCGCCACCCGACGACGATCCTGGCCGACGTCGAGGCGCGGATCGGGGAGAGCCCGGAACTTGCCAAACATTATCTCGACTGTCGCAGGGGCCTGCGGGACGGGCCGGAGCGAACCGGCTTCTTCATGAAGGTCGACACGCATATGTCCGTTTCGGGCACGAAGGCCGTCTTCGAGATGATCCTCGGCAAGCTCGGTCATCCGGAAAGCATCGAGATCGACCTGTCGAGCAGGATGCTGCGCGTCGGCGACCTCGGCGGCGCGTATCCGGGCGCGTCCATGTGGGAGTTCGTGGCCCTGCCGAAGCCCCGGCACTTCGCCGACTTGGAAGCGGGTTTGGTGGAGGTCGAGGGCTACCGGCCGCCGAACAACGCGCATCTCGGATCGCGCTTCATCTGGCGCAACGACTCGGCCAAGCTGCCGCTGCGCGTCGTCGCCTTCGCCAATTCCTTCTTTGAGCGCGGAACGACCGCAATCGGCCTTTCCTGGTGGGCGGCTCGCTGGTTCCGCGAGTTCCACTTCCTGTGGAGCCCGGAAATCGACTTCGACTATGTCGACCGGGTGAAGCCGGACTGGGTCATCTGCCAGACGATCGAGCGGTTCCTTCCGGTGCCGCCGGTGGCCTGAGAAGGGCGGCTAGGCGGCGTTGGCGGTGGCCGCGACGCGCAAAGCGCGCTCCTGCTGCGGCGAGCGGCCGTAGAGTTCGCGATAGCATTTGGAGAAATGCGACGCGGACACGAAGCCGGCCGCAACGGCGATCTCGACGATCGGCAGGGCGGATTGCAGAAGAAGCTGCCGCGCCCTGTCCAACCGGATTTCCAGGTAGTATCGGGCCGGCGAGCGACCCATCTCCTTGTCGAACAGGCGCTCCACCTGCCGGCGCGACAGCGACACGCTCTTGGAGATGTCCACGAGCGACAAAGGCTCGTGAAGGTTGGCCTCCATGATCTCGATGATGGCGAGCACCTTTGCGTGCTGGACGCCGAGCCGCGCGCGAAGCGGTAGCCTTTGACGGTCGCTGGACGAGCGGACCCGATCCATCAGCGCCTGCTCGCAAACCCGGTTGACGATGTCCTCGCCGAAATCGTCGCCGATCAGCGCCAGCATCATGTCGAGGGACGCCGTTCCCCCGGCGCAGGTGAAGAGGTTGTGGTCGATCTCGTAGAGGTCGGCGCGCACGTCGGCGCGCGGGAAGGCCTCCGAAAAGCCCGGCAGATTCTCCCAATGGATCGCGCAGCGACGATCCGCCAGGAGGCCGGCCCGCGCGAGTATCCACGCGCCCGTGCAAAGGCCGCCCACGCTGATGCCGCGCTGATGCGCCTCGCGCAGATAGGAGAAGCTGTGCTTGTCCGAAAACTCTTCGACGAAGACGCCCGAACACACGAATACCATGGACGGCCGTTTGTCGCCGGCAAGGGCGCGGCGCTCGCCTTCCACCGAACTCCCGACGCCGATCTCGCATCCGTTGGATGCCTTCACCGGCGCCCCGCTCGGTGAAACCAGTCGCCAGCGATAGGCTTCGAAGCCGAGCATTCGGTTGGCGATGCGCAGCGGCTCGATCGCCGTCGCGAAGGCGATCATGGAAAAGTTGGGGGTGAGAAGAAAGGCGATCGTCCGCTTCAATTCGCGAAACGGCCCTCCGCTGGGGCGTGAAGGATCATGCAGCATCGCTTCCGCCATTTCCAGTTTCCCGACCATGCCGAGGATGAGCCGCGCAATCATTTCTTTCAAGCGTTTATGAAGCGGATTCGGAACGATTCAACAAGCGGCTGCGACTTCCTGTCGGCGCACGAACCGCGATGGCGTCGGTTGATAGCGCGAACGCGGCGGAAGGAGCGGGCAGCCGTATCGATCCTTCAGCCGAGGTCTTCCCATCGCGCAGAAACTCCGCTCCGCAGGGTTCGACTATTTTCGCGGTGTCCAAGAATTTCGTGCGAGAGGTGTGGAACGTTGACGCAGTTTCGACGTTCTTTCGCCACAACCGGTTGTGGAGTTCCAACCATGAATAAGCGCATCGCCGCCGTTTCCATCGCTCTGGTCGCTGCCGTTTCCTTGTCGGCTTGCGCCAACACCATCCGGGGCGCGGGACGCGATGTCGGAAACACCGTCACCGGCACCAAGGGCGCTGTCGCCGACGTCGCGCGTCGCTGATCCTGATATTTCGGGGGGCGATGCCTCCTTTCGCGACGCTGGAACGGCGGGTCCGAAAGGCCCGCCGTTAACGCTTGTTTAGCCACGCCACCTGCACACTGAGCGCAAATCATGCGGGGCCGGCACGTGGCAAATAGTTATGACAAACAAGGGACTAGAAATGTTGCCGGAGGTGGCGATCCAGTGGATGCCCTGATCGAGATGCTGTCTCGAAACGGAATGGATCGCATGCATATCTCCGCCATGATCGACAAGGCATCTTATCCCGCCGCCTCCCAGCTTCCGCCTGCGCAGCGCGCCGGACGCTTGACCAAGACGAGAGCCGGCAGGCCGTCTTAAATCCTTCTGAACCGTAGCAAGGTTTCCCCATACGATCACTGACCTTTTCGGGCGATTAAGAAGATTCAACCGCCCGAATTAGCCGTGAAGTAAATGTCGGCGTGCCATAACTACATCGTCAGACGACCGGCGCACCCTTTCGGAATAGGTTCTGCGTACCGATTGATTGTCCGGTAACGAAAGTCTTGATGCGTGAAGCCGCGTGTTGCTCCGATTTCGGAGCCACGCGGCTTCCTTGCTTCGAAAGTTCACTTCGTAACGGGTAGGTTATTCTTAAAGGTAGGGCACTTTTCGTGCCCTCGCGAGGGCGGCACCCTGCGGAAACGAAACGTTCCCGTGCCTTCGCCCGGCTCCAATCGAAGCAACAGGGCGGCGCTGTTCCTTAAACGAGCTTGGCGATCGAACCTGCGGGAACGGGCTGTTCTTCTGGGCCGACCAGATTCTCGACGCGCTCGGCGAAACGTCCGAGGATTTCGGCCGCAGCGTCCTCCGCCGGCATGGGTTTGCCGAAATAGAATCCCTGAAGAAGATCGCAGCCGAGCGAGCGCATAAGGTCGGCCTGCGCCCGCGTCTCGACACCTTCGGTCGTGACTTTCATGCGCATGCGATGCGCCATGGTGATGATCGTTTCCAGGATCTCGCCGACATTGGCCTGACCCTCGTCCAACGCCACCATGAAGGAGCGGTCGATCTTCAGTTTGTCGAAGGGGAACTTCCAGAGATAGCCGAGCGAGGAATAGCCGGTGCCGAAATCGTCCATGGCGATGGTGACGCCGAGTTGCTTCAACTCCCGAAGCTGCCACATGACACTGTCGGTCCGGTCGAGGATCAGCGATTCCACGACCTCCACCTCGATCCGGTGACCGGGGATGCGGGCCTGTTGCAGCGCTTCGCCGACGATCCGGGCGAGGTCGCCCTCGCGGAACTGCACCGCCGAAAGATTGATCGACACCGTGATGTGGTCCGGCCAAAGCGCCGCCTGCCGGGTCGCTTCGCGGATCACCCAGGAGCCGATCTCCTTGATGTAGCCGCGGGCTTCCGCAATCGGCACGAATTCGGCCGGGGAGATATAGCCGTCCTTCTCGTCGCGCATCCGCAGCAGCGCTTCGAACCCTCGGATGGAGCGTCCGTCGCCGCTGATCAAAGGCTGGTAGGCCAACTCGAACCCGTCGGACTCGATCGCCTTGCGGATCAGCCCCTCGATCTGCCGGCGGCGATCCGTTTCCTCGTCCATGATCGGTTCGAAGGAAGCAAAATCGCCGTTCCGGGTCGCCTTATGCCGGGAAAGGGCGAGTTGGGCGTGCTTGATCAGTTCGTTCTGGGTCCGCCCGTCGCGCGGCATTCTGGAAACGCCGATGGAGATCTTGGGCCGGACGATCTGGCCCTTCAATTCCACCGGTTCGGACACGGCAGCATGGAGCCGTGCCGCTAGGGTTTCCAGTTCTTCGAGCTTATGGGCGCGGCGATGCAGCAGGGCGAAATCGTCCGAAGCGATGCGCGCTAGAAGATCACCCTTGTCGATGGTCGCGGCCAGCCTGTTGGCGACGACGCGCAGCATCTCGTCGCCTTGGGCCTGTCCCAGCGAATCGTTGATCTCGGCGAGTCCGTCGATGTCGATGGCGCAGTAGGCGACTTCCTCTCGCGTGACGCGAGCGGTGGAGATGATTCGGTCCGTTTGTTCCTGCATCCGACGGCGGTTCAACAGCCGGGTCATCGGATCGTGGTTGGCCAGGAAGTCGATGCGCTCGACCGCTTCGGCGATCTTGTGCTTGCGCTTGACGTAGAAAAGGGCCGGGACCCCGCCGAGCACCAGAACGATGCCGAGGATCTTCAGCCACGCTTGGCCGATCGCGCCGCTGAAGCCGGCCCGCTCGGACGTCAGATCCATCGTCGTCGACACATAGGCGATCACCTTGCCGTTCCGCGTCAGGGGCGAGGTGACGACGTAACTGCCGTCCGACAGACGATCCAGGAGGCGGAAAGGCGGTCGCCTTTCCAAGACGCTGGGCGCGAGGGCGGACTTGGTGTCCATGCCGCCGGCGCGGTCGCGCAAGAGCCAGTCGAACTGATCGGAACGTGTGCGGTAGGCTTCTTTCCCATCCGAACCGAAGATCGCGAATGTGCGGATGCCGCTCAGGAGAGCGAGGTCGCGGATTTCGCTTTCTTCGTCCGGGTCGCGCGTCAGTCCGGTGAGGAGGGTGGTCAGCGTTTCCGGCTGGCGCTCGATCAGGCGCTCGAAGCCGTCGGACTTTTGCAGCGCGGAGGTTTCCAGAAGCCCATCCACGGCATGTCCGCCGATCAGAACGATGCTCGTGACGACGCAGGCCGTCAACGCCGTCGCCCCGG
Organism: Aureimonas psammosilenae; assembly: GCF_009176975.1. GTDB lineage: Bacteria > Pseudomonadota > Alphaproteobacteria > Rhizobiales > Rhizobiaceae > Plantimonas > Plantimonas psammosilenae. The sequence goes on along the minus strand of NZ_WEZG01000003.1, from coordinate 89,496 downwards.
CCAGCATCGCCCAATATCTCTCGACGTAACGCCGCATTTTCGTCCCTGAGGTCATCCGCGCTCGGAAGCTACCGGGAAAAAGTAAACGGTTGTCGTATTTTGTCGGAAAGGTTGACGCCGGCCCCTCTGGAGGCCAGCGCGCCTTCGGAAGCTATCGTAGGTTTCTCATGGCGACTTTCCCGAGCTTCCAGCGGTCGTGAAACCACATCCACTGCTCAGGATGCTCCCGCACCCAGCTTTCGACGACATCGTTCAGCATCTGGCAACTCGCGGCGACGTCGATCGCGCCTTCGGCATTCCGGGGAAGGTCGAGTTTCGGTTGCAGTTCGAGACGATATCGCCCACCGGGCAGGCGAATGCAGCGCGCCGGGTAGATCTCGCAGTCGAACTGCCGCGCGAGCTTGGGAAGAAGCGGATTGGTGATACATTCGCGGCTGAAGAAGTGCGTTTTCGCCCCGTTGCGGAACTTCTGATCAACCAGCATGCCGACCGAACCCCCGCGATCCAGGGCGGACGCGAGCGACCAGGCGGCCCCGGCCTTGGATGGAACGAGATGGCCGCCACGCGTATGCCGTGCCGATAGGAGGCGCTTGGCGATGTGCCGGTTGTTCGGCGGGCGGAAAAGGGCGGTGATTTCAAGCCCATAGCTCGCCGCGCAGATCGGCAAGAGTTCGAAGGCGCCGAGATGGCCGGTGAAGAAGATGAACGGGCCTTTGCGTTCGCGAAGCTCGATGAAGCGCTCGACGCCGTCGACCTCCACGAGGCCTTCGTTCGGCCGCTCGGGATCGAAGTCGAACAGCTCGTCCAGGAACACGTATTCCGCCGCAAGCCGGCCCATTTCCGCCCAGTTGCGCCGGGCGATGTCTTCGATCCAGGCTTCATCCTGCTCGGGGTAGGCGCGTCGCAGGTTCTCCTTCGCCAGCCGGTGGCGGGAGGTGAGCGGGCCGAGGGTGCGGCCGAGCCAGGCGGCGACGCCAAGGCTGCGGCGCGCGGGCAGGAGCTTCAGAAGCCAGAGCAGCGCGAAGGTCGCTTGCGCCCAGCTATAGTCGACCGGCCCCGCGCGAAACCGCTTGGCGAGTTGGTAAAGCCGAACCTTGTTCAAGCGCCTGCCTGTCCGGGCCGCAGGTCGAGAACGATCTTGCCGAAGACCCGGCGGCCTTCCATCCGGTCGAGCGCCACAGCGATGTCGTCGAAGCCGACCGTGGTGTCGATCACCGGATGCACCAAGCCTTCGGCCATCTTGCGCATGGCATTGGCCATGTTGGACTTCCGGCAGCCGAACGAGCCGATCAGCCGAAGCTGCTGCTGGAACAGCATCATCAGGTTGGTGGAAGCGGACGGGCCGGAGGTCGAGCCGCAGGTGACGAGACGGCCGCCGCGCTTCATGCAGAGCATGGAGCCGGCCCAGGTATCCGCGCCGACATGCTCGAACACGACATCGACGCCGCGCTTCTTCGTCAGCTTGCGCACCACGCCCTCGAAACGGTCTTCGCGGTAGTTGATGACGTGATCGGCGCCGAGCGCGCGGGCGGGCTCGATCTTGTCGTCGGAACCGACCGTGGTGATGACGGTCGCGCCCTGCCGCTTGGCGAGCTGGATCGCCGCCGTGCCGATGCCCGAGCCGCCGGCATGGATGAGGATGGTTTCGCCGGGCTCCAGCTTGGCGTTGTCGAAGAGCATGTGCTCGACCGTGCCGAAGGTGACGGGCGCGAGCGCCGCGCCGACCGCGTCGCAGCCGAACGGCGCGGGAACGAGCTGGCGCGCGGGAATGACTGCGTGGTCCTGCGCGAAGCCGTTCAGGTGGAAGCCGTGAACGCCGCCGACATGCTCGCAGAGATTGTCGCGTCCTTCGCGGCATGGGCGGCAAAGCCCGCAGACACGCGCCCCGAAGATGGAGACGAGTTGCCCCGGAAGAACGTTGGAAACGCCGGGCCCGATCGCTTCAACCACGCCGGACGCTTCGGCGCCGACCGTCAATGGCAGCTTGCGCTTGGCGAAGGCCATGCCGCGCCAGCCCCAGACGTCGATGTGGTTCAGGGCGACGACCGACAGGCGCAGCCGCACTTCGCCGGGGCCGGGCGCGCCGGGATCGTCGATCTCGGTGGTGCGAAGGTCGCGATCGCCGAAAAGCTGCAATGCCCGCATGGGTCTCAATCGTTCCTTGATCGCTCGTCGCTTCAGCGCGGCTCGCGCGCCAGAACGAGGCTGACATTCTGCCCGCCGAAGCCGAAGGAGTTCGACAGAACGGCGGAAACATCGGCGCGGCGCGCCTCGTTCGGCACCGTGTCGAGCTGGATCGCCGGATCGGGCATGTCGTAGTTGATGGTGGGGGGAAGAAGCCCCTCGCGGATGGTGAGGATCGAGAACACCGCCTCGATCGCGCCGGCCGCCGTCAAGGTATGGCCGATCATCGACTTGTTGGACGAGATCGGCGTTGAAGTGAGGGCATCGCCGAACACCGCGCCGAGGCCGCCGGCTTCCATCCGGTCGTTTTCCGGGGTCGAGGTGCCGTGCGCGTTGATATAGCCGATATCCTCCGGTCCCATGCCGGCGTCAGCGAGGCAGGCGCGGATCGTCGCGATGATCGGCGAGCCGTCCGGCTTGGAACGGGTGCGGTGGAAATCGTCCGCCTTTTCGCCGACGCCCGCCACGATGCCGAGAACGGTCGCGCCGCGCGCTCTTGCCGAGGCGAGGGATTCCAGAACGAGCGCCCCTGCGCCTTCCGCGATCACGAAGCCGTCGCGATCCTTGGAGAAAGGCTTCGACGCCTTTTCCGGCACCTCGTTCGCGGTGGAAAGCGCGGACAGGAGCGAGAAGCGGATGAGGGATTCGCCCGTCACCGAACCGTCCGTTCCGATCGCGAGCGCCCGATCCGTTTCGCCCCGGCGGATCGCTTCCACGCCAAGCTGGATCGCCGTCGCGCCGGACGCGCAGGCGGTGGAAAGCGTCACCGGCAGGCCACGCGTGTCGAAGCGCTCGGCGAGCCGATCAGAGATTTCGCCGAAGAGGGTCTGGCGATAGAGCGCCGGATCGCGCTTCTCGCGCATCAGTTCGATCAAGCGGTCGTAACCGGCTTCGGTCCGCGCGGTCTGGCCCTCAAGACGGTCGAGCCGGAAGCGGTGCTTCCACTCGATCTCGATCGGCGGCGCGGCGAGAAAGAGGGGGCCGGGGAAGCTTCCCCCGAAACCGGCCGTTTCCATCGCCTCGAAGCCCGCCGCTTCGGCCATAGCGTAGGATCGGTCGGTGGAGTTGTCGTCGCCGTCCATGAAATCCACGGTGCCGGCGATGGTGGTGCGCAGGTTTTCCGTCGGGAAGCGCGTGATCCGGTGGATGCCGGACTGCCCGGCCGTCAGCTTGCGCCAGTTCTCGGCGACGCCTCGGCCCAGGGACGAAACGACGCCGACGCCCGTCACCGCGACGATCGGCCGACCCTTGGAGTCCAGATCTCTGCTCATCTCATCGCCTCCGGTTCAGCGGCCGTCGACCGGCTGGAGAAGGCAGACGCCTTCCGCCTGCACATGCCCGATCGTCGTCACGAGGGCGCTGGAAGGGGTGTAGTCGATGGCATCCTCCACCCGTCCGTCGAAGGGCGAGAAGGCGGTGCGGCGCGCGAGGGCGGCGGCACCCAGCGCGACGCCCGCGATGAACTGCGCTTCGAAGGAATGTCCGAGCACGGTGCCAAAAGAGCGCAAGGCGGCGTGCGGAAAACGAGCCCGCAGCAACTCGCGTTCGAGCAGCGAGAGTTCCGCGATGCCTGTCGCGCCGGACAGAACCATGAGGTCGCGATCCTCGGTACCGCTTTTTTCCAAAAGTTCCTCGAACCGGGCGCGCAGCGAAGCGGCGTCGCGCCGTCCACGATCGCCCGAAACGTGCTTTACCCCGGCATAGGCGACCGCGCCGCGCCGCGCGGCGTGCTCCGCCGATTCCACCACCACGAAGGCGCCGACACTGCCGATGGCGAGCCCGTCATGCCCTTCCGTCCGGCCGAAGACCGGGCGCCATTCGTCGCTGAGCAGATAGCCGCCCATCTCGTAGTTGAAGATGAGGTCCTTGCGCTCGGCCGAGAATGCGCCGCCGACGAGGCAGATGTCGCTTTGGCCGCTGCGGATGCGGGCGACGGCCGTAGCCAGCGCCGAGATGCCTGCGCCTTCCTCGCCCATGAAGGTGCGCGAAGAGCCGGTCACCTTATGAACGATGGAGATGTTGCCGGCGAGGAGATTGGAAAGCTGCGCCAGAAACAGCGTCGGGCGCAGTTCGGTCATCAGCGTCTCGTTGACGAGGGCGGCCGAGTCTTCGGTCCGCGCGCGCTCCATCACGAGGGCGTCGACGGTGGTGTCGCGCTCGCCGCCGCCGGCCGCGACGATCATGTCTACCTTGGAACGGGTCGCCTCGTCGTCGGGAACGGCCGCGTCAGTCAGCGCCAGCCCGGCCGCATAGGTGCCGAGCTTCTGCCACGTCTCCATCTGGCGCTGGTCGCCCTTTTTCGGGATCTGCTGCGACCAGTCGAGCGGCGGCAGCGGATGCACGAAGTAAGGGGCGAAGCGCTCGGTTTCGATCTGCGGCTGGGGCTGCGCGTTCCCGGTCAGGCGGTCGAGATGGGTCTCGATGCCTTCGCCGAGGGATGAAACGAGGCCGATCCCGGTGATCAGCACTTCGCGGGAGGCTTCGGTCATGCAACGTCCGGAAAGGTCGGGTGGCGACCGACGGGCCGCCTGGACTGCAACGGTGGTTCAGGCGGCCTTGGCGGCTCGCAACTCGTCGATCTTGGCGCAGAGGTTCTTCAGAACGAAATATTCCTCGGTCGCCGCTTCGCCGTCATTGACGCGCTGCGTCCACTTCTCCAGCGGAATCTTGATGCCGAATTCCTTGTCGATGGCGAAGACGATGTCGAGGAAGTCGAGCGAGTCGATGCCAAGGTCATCGATGGCATGGCTTTCCGGCGTGATCTGATCGCGGTCGATCTCGCTGGTCTCGGCGATGATGTCGGCCACCTTGTCGAAGGTCGAAGACAAGAGACTACCTCTTTCGAAAGGGTGCTGTATCCGCCATTAAGCGGTACGGTCGGCAAAAAGCGTATAGGCAAGTCGAAACGAAAAGCAAAGCTGCCGCATCGGTCCCGATGGCGGCGGCGTGCCGGATTGCAGAGAAAGCGGATTCCTTGACCCCTTCGCATGTCGGCCAGCCGCGCTTCGCGGTCGCCCCGATGATCGATTGGACCGATCGTCACTGTCGCTACTTCCATCGCCAGCTCACCGCCCGCGCGCTTCTTTTCACGGAAATGGTGGTGGCCGACGCGGTGATCCACGGCGATCGCCAGCGCCTTCTCGGCTTCGACGCGGCCGAGCATCCGGTCGCGCTGCAACTCGGCGGGTCCGATCCGGCCAAGCTCGCCGAGGCGGCGCGGATCGGGGCCGGTTTCGGCTACGACGAGATCAACCTGAACGTCGGATGCCCTTCCGACCGCGTACAGTCCGGCACCTTCGGCGCCTGCATGATGCGAACGCCCGAACTCGTCGGCGAATGCCTTGCCGCCATGCGCAACGCGGTGGATGTCCGGGTCACCGTGAAATGTCGCATCGGGGTGGACGATCAGGACCCGGAAGAAGCGCTCGACCGTTTGGCCGACGCCGCGGTGGATGCCGGCATCGGCACGATATGGGTTCATGCCCGCAAGGCTTGGCTCCAGGGGCTGAGCCCGAAGGAGAATCGCGAGATCCCGCCGCTCGACTACGACCGGGTGTATCGCCTGAAACAAAGATTGCCGCACGTGTTCGTCGGGTTGAACGGTGGCCTCGCGACGTTGACGCAGGCCGTGCCGCATCTAGAAAAGCTCGATGGCGTGATGATGGGGCGTGGCGCCTATCATACGCCGGGCGAGCTTGGCGGGGTCGATGCCGCGCTCGCCGGAACCGAGGCCGAGCCGGTCGATTGGCGGGCTCTGGTGGAAACGATGGCGGATTATACTGGGCGGCACATCGCGACCGGGGGGCGTCTTCACCATGTCGCGCGTCATATGGTCGGGCTTTTCGCTGGGCGTCCCGGCGCACGGCGCTGGCGGCAGGTGCTGTCCGATGCCGGGGCGCGCTACGACGCGCGGCCGGAACTCCTTCTCGAGGCCTTGGCCGAGGTCGATCTCGCCGCACCGGTGCGGGCGGCAGCCTGATCGGATCAGCCGGGTGTTGCGAGCGAACGGCGCGTCGGCAGGAGCGCGAGGACGCGCCGGCGCTCCGCTTCGGTGAAGCCCGACCAGCCGGCGATCTCGTCGATGGTGCGCAGGCAGCCGACGCAAACCGCGCCCGCCGCATCGAGCTGGCAGACCGAGATGCAGGGCGAGGCGGGCAGGGCGGCGCTCACGCGATCTCGCCGAAGGCCGGCATGACTTCGAGGACGCGCGAATGCGGGAACACGGCGGTGGCTTCCGTGCCTTCGCGCACCTTGGAGGTGAGCACGAAATCGCCGTTATGCATGTGAAGCAGCGCCTTCACGATCGGCAGGCCGAGGCCCGTGCCCTGTTCGGCCGCCTTGATGGCGATGGAGCCCTGGCCGAAATTCGAGAGGACGATGGGCATCTCGTCTTCCGGGATGCCCGGACCGTTGTCGCGGATCGAAACATACTGGCCGCCGCCGGCCGTCCAGCCGACGCGCAGGCGCACCGAACCGCCCGGCGGCGTGAACTTCACGGCATTCGACAGGAGGTTCAGGACGATCTGGCGCACGGCGCGCTCGTCGGCCCAAAGCTGCGGCATCCCCTGTTCCATCTGCACGGTCAGGCGAATGTCCTTGTTCTCGCAGCGCAGCCGCACGTAGCTCAGACAGTCTTCGGCGATGGTGGTGAGGCTGACGGCCTCTTCGTTCAGGTCGTAGCGCCCCGCCTCGACGCGCGACAGGTCCAGAATCTCGTTGATGAGGTTCAGGAGGTGCTGCCCCGACGCGTGGATGTCCTTGATGTATTCGCGGTACGATTCGTTGTTGATCGGCCCGAGGATCTCGTTGGAGATCACTTCCGAAAAGCCGAGAATGGCGTTCAAGGGCGTGCGCAACTCGTGGCTCATGGTGGCGAGGAAGCGCGATTTGGCGAGATTGGCTTCTTCCGCCCGCCGGCGCGCTTCGTCCGAGACGATCCGCGCCGAATCGAGTTCGGCGATCAGCTCGTCCTTTTCCATCTGGTGCTTCATGCGCTCGATCGTGTTGCCGCGGATCTTGGCCGACACGAAAGCGAAGAAGGGCACCGCGCCGATCAGCATCACCCGCATCGCGCCGGTGGTGGATTCCGGTGCCATCGCGAGTTCCACCACCAGAACCGCGACGAGCGGCGCGAAGGCGATGAGAACGACGTGCTGAAGCGTCCACGAGATCATCGCGGTGAGCGCGATTGCGAGGAAGAGGATGGAGAACTGGAAGATCTCGAAGCGCAGCGGACCGCAGGTCTCGCAGCCGAGCGAGGCAAGATGAGCCCAGGCGATGCCGGTCGCGAAATGCGCGGCCTGGAAAAGCTGCGTCCATCGCCGGGCATCGAGTTCGCCCGCGTCCCGCTTCTCGAACCGGCGCAGCGTCAGGACCAGCGTGGCGTAGCCGAACACGGCGATGCAGATCCACACCACGGCAGGCGCGGTGCCGGCCAGAAACGAAAGACCGAGCGCCGTCAGGAACAATGGCAGCGGCATCACCGCGGCGGCCGTATGCATGCTTTGGGCATGCATGGCCAGAAGTTCGGTCTCGAATCTCGGCAAGAGACCCGTTCGCGATCGCAAGCGTTCGCGCGCCGCGCTCAAGGTCAGCGCGATGTCGGAACGGCGCGGGTCGAAGCGGCGCCGCGCCGCGGTCTTGTCATATGGGCTCTGTGCGGCGGCGGACATGGGCGTTCGGACAAGCGCTCCGAGATGGTCGGTCGATCGGCGTCATTCTCTTTCGCCAAGCTTAAAGAATTGCCTTAAGAAACGACGAAGGCTCGATCGGTGTCGGATGGAGCCGTGTGTTTCATGCGTGAGGGCGAGCGGCGATGGACCGGCTGGACAAGAAAATCCTGAGGCTCCTTCAGGAAGACGCGACGCTGGCGGTGGCCGACATCGCCAAGCGCGTCGGTTTGTCCACGACGCCCTGCTGGCGCCGCATCCAGAAGCTGGAGGAGGACGGCGTGATCCGCCGGCGCGTCGCCGTTCTGGACCCGACGCGAATCAATCTTGGCGTCACCGTCTTCGTGTCGATCCGCACCAATTCGCATTCCACCGAATGGCTGAAGCGCTTCGCCGAGGTCGTCGGCGATTTTCCGGAGGTGGTGGAATTCTACCGGATGAGCGGCGACGTGGATTATCTCCTGCGGGTGGTGGTGCCCGACATCGCCTCCTACGACGCCTTCTACAAGCGCCTGATCTCACGGATAGAGATTCGCGACGTGTCGTCGTCCTTCGCGATGGAGCAGATCAAATACACGACCGAACTGCCGCTCGATTATCTGGTGCTGGAGAAGGAGCCGCGCGAAAGCTGAAGGCGAGGAGCCTTCAGCGTTTCAGGTGGCGGATCAGCCGGCGCTCGGTGAAGTTCGTGGCGTGGCGCAGCATCTCCACCAGCGACAGGTAGAGGAGCGCCGCCCAGAGATAGGTCTGGAAGTCGAAGGTGCGCGAATAAGCACGCCGCGTTTCGCCGAAGAGATCCAGAACCGTGATGATCGCGACGATGGCCGAGGCCTTGATCATCAGGATCAGCTCGTTGGCATAAGGGCGCAGCGCCACGATCATGGCCTGCGGCAGGATGATCTTCCAGAAGATCACCCATTCGGCCAGCCCAAGCGAGCGCGCGCCTTCCCATTGCCCGTGATGGACGTTGCCGACCGCGCCCCGAAGAATCTCCGCCTGATAAGCGGCCGTGTTCAGCGAAAGCGCGAAGACCGCGCAATACCAGGCGTCGCGGAAGAACCACCACAGGCCGACCGTCTCGAAAGCCCCACGGAACTGGCCGAGGCCGTAGTAGATCAGGAAGATTTGCGCGATCAGCGGCGTGCCGCGAAAGAAATACACGTAGCCGAACGAGAGGGCGCGGGGCAGGGCGCGCTTCGACATGCGCCCGAGCGCCACGGGAACCGAGAGGATCGCGCCGATGATGAAGGACAGAACGACGAGAACGATCGTCGTCCAGAGCCCCTTCATATAAAGCGGGCCGTAGCGCGCCATCAGTTCCGGATCGTAGCCGCTGGCCAGCGTGTAGGCGATCCCCGCGCCCGCCACGACCCAAAGGGAAAGGATGACGCGTCCGGCAAGACCGGAACGGCGGCGCGCGACCGGAGGGGCTGCAACCGTCATCGCCGGACCTCCCCGCGCTTCGTCCACATCTCGATGGCCCCGATCACCACGGACGAAAGAATGGTCAGGACGAGATAGATCGCGATGGCGACGCCGAAGAACAGGAAGGGCTCGCGCGTGACGCGCGCGGCAACGCCCGTTTGGCGCATCGTGTCGGCAAGGCCGACGACGGAAACCAGCGACGTGTCCTTCAAGAGGTTCATGTAGAGATTGGCGAGCCCCGGCAGCGCGAAGCGCAGCACCTGCGGCAGGATCACCAGTCGCATGGCCTGAAAGCGCGTCAGGCCGAGCGCGTTGGCGCCTTCACCCTGGCCTTGGGGAACGGCGCGAAACGCGGACAGGAAGACCTCGCTCGCGAAGGCGGAGAAGACGACGCCGAGCGCGATCATTCCCGACAGGAACGGGGAAATCTCGAAATTGCCGAGCCCGAGCGAGCCGGTCGCGATGTTCAGAAGGCGCTGGGCGCCGAAATAAACGAGAAACAGTGTCAGAAGCTCGGGAAGACCCCGAAAGATCGTGGTGTAGATATCCGACGACAGGCGAAGCGCGCGATCCTCGGACTGTTTCCCGAGCGCGAGCAGGAAGCCGACGGCGAGCCCGAGCGGCAGGGTCGCGATGGCGAGAGAGATCGTCACGGCGACGCCGGCGAGGATCGGCAGACCCCAGCCTGTGGGACCGAAGCCGATCAATGTCAGACTATCTGGCATCGAGCAGGAGGTTCATCTTATGCGAAAGGGTCGATGCCGGGCGCGGTGGCGGTGGGCCGATCGAATCGTTCGGCCCACCGGTCATCAACTCACTTACCGTAGACGTCGAACTTGAAGTACTTGTCCTGGATCTGTTTGTAGGTGCCGTCGGCGCGGATGGCCACGATGGCGTCGTTGAACATCTTCTTCAACTTTTCGTCGCCCTTGCGGAGGCCGATGCCGGCCCCCTTGCCATAGATCGCTTCGTCGGCCGGGAAGGAACCGAGGATCTTGCAGCAGGCGCCGGCCTCGCTTTCGAGCCATTTCGACAGAACCACGATATCGTCCGACACGCCGTCGAGACGACCGTTCGCCATGTCGAGCTGGTATTCCTCGGCGGTCGGATAAACCTTTTCGTCGGCGTCCGGCAGGAACTTCTCGACCGCCTGGGCGTGGGTCGTGGAGCCCTGAACGCCGACCGTCTTCCCGTCGAAGGAAGCGGGCTGAAGGTCCGCGATGGTGCTGTCCTTGGCGACGGCGAGCGCGCCGGGCGTGTTGTAATATTTGTTGGTGAAGTCGATCTGCTTCAAACGCTCCTCGGTGATCGACATCGAGGCGATGAAGGCGTCGAACTTGCCGTTCTGAAGGGCCGGGATGGCGCCGTCCCAATCCTGCGCCACGAAATCGCACTTCACCTTCATGTGGTCGCAGAGCGCCTTGGCGATGTCGATGTCGAAGCCCTGCAGTTCACCGCTGGGGCTGAGGAAGTTGAAGGGCGGGTAGGCACCTTCCGAACCGATGCGAATGGTCGACCAGTCCTTCGCGGAATCGTCGGCCTGCGCGGCGCCGAGACCCACCGACAGAACGCCCAGCACCGCGACGGTGGCGGCGAGGCTTCGCTTGAACTTCGTCATCATGCTCTCCAGACCTGGGCATGCCATACCGAGACGACGCAATTTCAGGCATGCTCCTTTCGAAGGCGATACTCAGCCGGTTTTTGCGAAAAGCGCAACAGAGGAATGGCTTGTCGGCCTTTCCCTCAACGGGAAAGCCAGGTTTCGGCGATCTCGAGATCGTTCGGTGTGTTCACGTTGAAGAATGGATCGCCGCCGGGCGCGTTCATGTCAGTCGCGAACGACACTGTGTCGAACCCGCGAGCTTCGGCGAAGCCGATCACCGAACGATTCTCGCTGGCAGTGATATGTTCCTTCAAACCCGCCAGCCGGGCGAGGGGCCAGAAGCCGATGGTCGGCTGTAGCCGGCCCGCGAAACCGGCGAGTCTCACGCGCTCGGAAGGTCCCGCCGCCAGGCGCGTCACGATATCGAGCGGCAGAAAAGGCGTATCGCCGGGCAGGCAGACGAGGCCGGCGACGTCGGGGCGCCGATCGGCCAGCCACGCTGCCGCGGCGTCGAGCCCGGCCAAGGGTCCGGGAAAATCCGGCAACCGATCCGAAACCACCGGCAGGTCGAACTGCGCGAATGACGCCGTATCGTTGGCGTTGACGAGGACCGGCTCGACAGCGCCCGCGAAACGGTCGAGGACCCTCGCGAGAAGGGGGCTTCCGGCCAGCGGAACGAGGGGTTTGGGCACGGCCGAGCCGAGCCGCGAACCTCTGCCTCCCGCGAGTACGAGGCCGGCGATGCGGGGCGCGTTCAATGGACTTGCGCCCGTGGCATGGTGGTGCGCCGACCGCGCTTGCGCTCGCGATAAAGCGAGTAACCGCCGCTGCCCACCACGATCGTGGCGCCGATCAGCGTCGCCGTGTCCGGCACCTCGTCGAAGATCAGAAGGCCGAAGACGATGGCGAAGATGAGGATCGTGTAGCGGAACGGGGAAACGAAGCCGATATCGCCGCCGCGCATCGCTTCCACGATGCAGATATAGCCGATGGCGATGGCCACCGAACTGACGGCCATGATCGCCACATCCCGGCCGTGCAAAGGCTCCCAGCCCCAGAACGGAATCATCAGCCAGCCGGTGAGGGAAACCGCCGCAGCCGTCGAGGCCGAGATCATCAGGGCCGGGATGCCCTTCGGAACGCGCCTCGTCAGAAGATCGCGGCCCGCGCTGAAGACGACGCAGGCGAGCACGTACAGCGAATAGATGTTGAAGCCTTCCGCCCCCGGACGCACAATGATGAGGACGCCGGCGAAGCCGACCGTGATCGCCGTCCAGCGCCGCCAGCCGACGGTTTCGCGATAGAACAAGGCCGCCCCGAGCGTCACCGCGAGCGGCATGGCCTGGAAGATCGCGGACGCGTTGGCGAGCGGCATGTAACCGAGCGCGACGATGTAGGAGATGGTCGCGCCGATATCGAAGAGGGTGCGCAGCGTCAGCGTGCCGCTGGTGAGCTTCGCCGGCGACCGAAGCGCTCCCACAAAGGCCGCGATGCCGAGGAGAAGCAGCGTCGAGAACAGGTTTCGGATCGCCATGATCTGCGCGACGTTGGCATCGGCCAGAGCGAGCTTCGTGCAGATGTCGTTGACGACGAAAGCTGCCATCGCCGCCACCATGAAGAAGCATGCCCGCAGGTTTCCGGCGGAGGAAGACGATTGGGGAAGGGGCAAGACGGACTGCATGTCGGAGGGTTCGGTCCGTCCCATAGCCGTTTCGGTCGGAGCGGACGACCCTTGTTTCAGCGATGAGGGTCGGCGGGCAGTCCTGCCGCCTCAGCCGCCCGTCATGCTCATATGGCGGGACACGGAAGGACGCTTCGTGGCGCGATCGATCACGAAGTCGTGGCCTTTCGGCTTTCTCGCGATGGCCCCGTCGATCGCCTCGCGCAGAAGGTCGTCGTCCGATGATGCCCGCAGCGCCGCGCGAAGGTCCACCGCGTCTTCCTGGCCGAGGCACATGAACAGGGTCCCGGTGCAGGTGACGCGGACGCGGTTGCAGCTTTCGCAAAAATTATGCGTCATCGGCGTGATGAAGCCGAGCCGGCCGCCGGTTTCCGCCACATCGACGTAGCGCGCCGGACCGCCGGTGCGGAACGGCACGTCCGTCAGCGTGAAACTTTCTTCCAGCGAGCGCCGCACCTCGGTCAGCGGCAGGTAGCGATCGGTGCGGTCCTCGTCGATCTCCCCGAGCGGCATGGTCTCGATCAGCGTCAATTCCATGCCGCGATCATGCGCCCAGCGCATCATTTCCGGGATTTCGGCGTCGTTGAAGCCTTTCAAGGCGACGGCGTTCAGTTTGATCCGCAACCCGGCCGCCTGCGCGGCATCGATGCCCGCCAGAACGCGATTCAGATCGCCCCAACGCGTGATCTCGCGGAATTTCACCGGATCGAGCGTATCGAGTGAGACGTTGATCCGCTTGACGCCGCAATCGGCGAGTTCGGAGGCGAAGCGGTGAAGCTGCGAGCCGTTCGTGGTCAGCGTCAATTCGTCCAGCGCGCCGCTGTCGATGTGACGCGACAGGGACTGGAAGAGGCTCATGACGTTGCGACGAACAAGGGGCTCGCCTCCCGTCAAGCGAAGGCGGCGCACGCCCTTGGCGACGAAGGCGCTCGCCAGCCGATCCAATTCCTCCAAAGTCAGAAGATCGCGCTTGGGCAGGAAGGTCATGTCTTCCGCCATGCAGTAGACGCAGCGGAAATCGCAACGGTCCGTCACCGATATGCGCAAGTATGTGATCCTGCGCCCGAACGGATCGATCATCCGCGAAGGACCCGGACTGACGGGAAATCGTTCCGCGAATGATGGCGAGATGCTATCGCCCGCGGGTCTGTCGATGACGGCATTATCCATGCCGCTCATTTGGAAGCCGACATGGGCTGGGTCAAGCGGCCATCCCTGTGATGGCGAAGGGAAAGGTGACCGATGAGCAACGAGTTGATGCCAACGGAGATCCGGGTCTCCAAGGATCGTCGGACACTGACCCTGGCGCTCGGTGACGGGCACGAGGAAGCCTTCGGCGCCGAGATGCTGCGGGTGCTGTCGCCCTCGGCCGAGGTGCAGGGCCACGCGCCCGATCAACGCGTGACGGTCGCGGGCAAGGCGAATGTCGGCATCGCCGACATCGTGCCCGTTGGCCATTACGCCATTCGCATCGTGTTCGACGATCGGCACGATACCGGCATCTTCACCTGGAGCTATCTCGCCGATCTGGCGCGGGAGCGGGAACAGCGCTGGAACGGCTATCTCGCCGAATTGGAAGCCAAAGGGCTGTCGCGGAGCCGCTGATCAGGCCGCCGCGACGAACCGGACTTCGGGGTGCATTTCCTCGAACTCCACCCGATTGCGGCCATTCGCCTTGGCTTCGTAGAGCTTTGCGTCGGCGATCCGGTAGAGAGTGGCGAAGCTTTGCACTTCGCAGAAGTGAACGCCGCCGATCGAAACCGACAACGGCACCCGTTCGCCTTCCTCGCTCCGAAGCTCCAAAGCGCAGATATGGGCCCGCACCTGTTCCGCGATCAGAAGGGAGCGGCTGCGGCTCGCCCCCTCAAGGAACAGGCCGAACTCCTCGCCGCCGAGACGCGCGACCAGATCGCAGCGCTGAATGGACCGCTTCATCTCGGCCGCCATCGTCGCCAGCGCCTTATCGCCGACGGCATGGCCCCAGCGATCGTTGATCTGCTTGAAGTTGTCGGCATCGATCACGAGGAAGGCGCCGCGCGTGATCGGGCAATCACGCATCGCCTCGAGCCGCATCTCGACCGAAGCGCTGAAGCTGCCACGATTGAGAAGTCCCGTCAGGCTGTCCTCGTTGGCGGCGCGTTCGAGATCCCGGTTGGCGATCGACAGCTTCACCAGATGATACGACAGGTAGCCGAGGTGCGGCGCGCCGATCAGCACGGACAGAAGAACGCCGGAAACCACGCCGCGCGCCAGAAGCGCGGAACCCTGATGCCAGAACATGGCCGAGCTGAAGACGATCGACACGGCAACGCAGATCGCGAGCCCGCCCAGGTTGATCCTGAGCAGACCCAACGCATCGGAGCGCGTCAGACGACTGACGACTCGAGAAAATTCGGTTGGGCGGGTATCCATGCCGAAGAGGTTAGCGAGTGACGCATTGCCAAGGTCTTAACTGTTCGCGCACAACTAATTTTAGTCAGGCACTTCAGAAGAAATCGTTAACTGGCACCCGACCGCCTACCGATCACGCTTCACGGAATGAGGAAACGGCGGCAATTCGTCGAACGCGTCCTTCAGCGACTGCGACCAACCTTCCGAAATTTGCCGGTAGTAGCTGTCCTTCTGGTCGAAGCGATGCCGGTAGCCACCGGTGAGGCTGTCGGTTTCGTAGAACTGCAGATCGATCGGCAGGCCGACGGACAGGTTCGAGCGAATGGTCGAGTCGAACGAAACCACGAGCAGCTTCGCCACGTCGCCGAGGTCCATCGCGCGATCGTAGGTGCGGATGATGATCGGCCGTCCGTATTTATGCTCGCCGATCTGGAAGAACGGATTGTCGGGCCCGGCCTCGATGAAGTTGCCTTCCGGATAGATCATGAACAGGCGAGGCCGCCCGCCCTTGATCTGCCCCCCCAAGATGAAGGAACCCGTGAAGCGGCTTGAGGCGGACTCGCCGGTGGGCGACGTCGTCG
This sequence comes from Aureimonas psammosilenae, assembly GCF_009176975.1. GTDB lineage: Bacteria > Pseudomonadota > Alphaproteobacteria > Rhizobiales > Rhizobiaceae > Plantimonas > Plantimonas psammosilenae. The sequence goes on along the minus strand of NZ_WEZG01000003.1, from coordinate 73,962 downwards.
CGATCACGTCCTTCAGCGTGTCGCCGACAAGCTGCGCCGTCTGGAACATTGAGGGCTGGTTCAGGATGGACGGGTTGCGCTTCTCGGGCTCGACGCGCCGTTCTTCGAGGATCGAGATCGTCGATTGGGTGGTGGCCAGATTGCCGGCGGAAAGCAGGCAGATGAAGCGCTCGCCCGGCACCTCCCAGGTGCGCATCTTCGACACCACGGAAATGTTGTCGACGCCCGCATTGGTGCGCGTGTCCGACATGAAGACCAGCCCGCGATCGACGAGCAGGCCGACGCAGTATGTCATTTTCGTGCCCTCCGCGTCTCGCGCCCTTCAGGGACGCCCGCGCCCAGCGCCTTTGCGGCAAGACTGCACGGCGTTCATGGAGCCACGCTTGCAGAGCGTCGGGTGCGGCCGAAACGGTCGCTTCCGACGCCAACCCATCGACGCCGTCGTTTCCGGGGAGAGTGTTTAGAGCCGGGGCCCCATTCACCGCAAGGCGCTATCGCATGACCGGACGGGGATGTGCCGGCGAAAGCACACTCCCGGATGCCGTCATGCGGATATGAATTATCGGGTCAGGCATAGAAGCGGTAGCTCTGCGCGATCTCGATCGCGAGTCGGTTGTGGGACGAAATGAAGTCGGTCAGGAATTCGTGGAGTCCCGTTTCCACGACTTCCTCCACCGTGCCTTTCTTCAGCGACTGTCGGATCTTCTCCGAAGTCTCGTGGCAGGAATGGAAGGCACCGTGGGTTTCGGCAAGGTAACCGAGGCTCTCGGCGATGCATTCGTAGCTATAGGCCAGCGAGCGCGGCATCCGTTTGTTGAAGATCAGGAAGTCGATGATGTCGATCGGGCGATATTCGGCATTGTAGACCCAGGTATAGGACCGATGGGCCGAAACGGAGCGCAGGATCGAGCCCCATTGGAGGTTGTCGAAGGACGATCCCACCGACGAATGCTCCGGTAGGAGCAGCCAGTATTTGACGTCGAGGATGCGGGCGGTGTTGTCCGCGCGCTCGATGAACGTGCCGAGGTTGCAGAAATCGAAGGTCTCGTTGCGCAGCATGGTGCCGTAGAAGGCGCCGCGCATGTTCGACGTGTGCTTCTTCACAAGCTCGAGGACCGCCGGCAACTCGCCATCCTTCAGGGGCCGCCCGAGGCGTCGCTTCAGGACGATCCAGCCCTCGTTCAACGATTCCCAGACGTCGCGCGTCAAGGCCGTGCGCACCATCCGGCCGTTGGTGCGGGCCGTTTCGATGGAGGACAGGATGCTGGAAGGATTGTCGAGATCGCTCAAGAGAAAGGCGATGATGTTCTGCGGCTCGAAGTCGGCGTATTTCGTCTTGAACAGGCTTTCGACGCCGGCGCTGGTGAGCACCGAATGCCATTCGTCGTTGTCGGAAGGAAGGTTGGTCAAAGACAGGCGCAAGCCGGCATCCATGAGCCGCGCCATGTTTTCGGCTCGCTCGATGTAGCGCTGCATCCAGAAAAGCCCTTGGGCGGTGCGTCCGAGAAGTGCCACCCGATCAGTCCTCCAGTACCCACGTATCCTTGGTGCCGCCGCCCTGGCTGGAATTTACCACCAGCGAGCCCTGTTTCAGCGCCACGCGGGTCAATCCACCGGGAATGATCTTCACCTGATCGGACACGAGCACGAAGGGGCGAAGATCGACGTGGCGCGGCGACAGGCCCTCGCCGGACAGGATGGGCACGGTGGAAAGCGCCAGGGTCGGCTGCGCGATGTAGTTGCCGGGCCGCTTCTTCAGCTTGGCGGCGAAGGCTTCGCGATCGGCCTTGGTGGAGGTCGGCCCCACCAGCATGCCGTAGCCGCCCGAGCCATGAACCTCCTTCACGACCAGTTCTTCCAGATGGGCGAGCACGTAGGCGAGACTCTCGGGCTCGGCGCATCGATGGGTCGGCACGTTGGCGAGCTTGGCCTTCTCGCCCGTGTAGAATTCCACGATGTCGGGCATGTAGGAATAAATCGCCTTGTCGTCGGCGATGCCGGTGCCCGGTGCGTTGGCGATCGTGATGCCGCCGTTGCGATAAACATCCATGATGCCGGGAACACCGAGCACGCTTTCGGGGCGGAAGGCGAGGGGGTCGAGAAAGGCGTCGTCGACGCGCCGGTAGAGAACGTCGATCGCCTTGTATCCGACGGTCGTACGCATCTGGATACGCCCGTCCACCAGCTTCAGGTCCTGTCCTTCCACCAGTTCCACGCCCATCTGGTCGGCCAGAAAGGCATGTTCATAGAAGGCAGAGTTGTGAACTCCCGGCGTCAGGACAGCGATCACCGGCGGTCCGTCGCAGGCCGGCGGCGCGACGCGCTCCAGCGAGCGGCGGAGGTGCTGCGGATAGGTTTCCACCGGCCGCACGCGGTTCTGGGCGAAGAGTTCGGGAAACATCTGCATCATCGTTTCCCGGTTCTCGATCATGTACGAGACCCCGGACGGCGTGCGGGCATTGTCTTCCAGCACATAGAACTCGTCCTCGTCCACTCGGACGAGGTCGATGCCGATGATATGCGTGTAGACGCCGCCCGGCGGCGAGAAGCCGACCATCTGCGGCAGGAAGGCCTCGTTGCCTTCGATGAGACTGCGTGGAACCTTGCCGGCGCGAACGATCTCCTGGTCGTGGTAGATGTCGTGCAGGAAAGCGTTCAGCGCCCGGACGCGCTGCTCGATCCCGTCCGCGAGCGTCGCCCATTCCCGGCCGGCGATGATGCGCGGCACGAGATCGAAGGGAATCAGTCGTTCCGCCGCTTCCGCCTCGCCGTAGACCGCGAAGGTGATGCCGGTTCGGCGAAAGAAGTTCTCCGCCTCGGCCGCTTTTTCAACCAACGTTTCCGGGTTCTGCACCTGAAACCAGCGGTGGAACCGATCGTAGGGCGAGCGCACGCCGTCGTCGGTCGAGAGCATCTCGTCAAATGGACTCACGCGCCGACTCCTTCGCAACCATCCAAGGAAGAGAATGCGGCGCGGTGCGGAAAATCAAGTCGCCTACGCATTGTTGACAGCGAACTGATGCGTCTATCCCTTGCGGCGATGGCGAAGCGTCACGCGCGTCCTTGCGCCACGACGGGAATGGGACGTAGATCAGGAAGGCGGTGGAGTGAGACTTGTGAGCAGGAGTCGGGGAGAGGATCTATCGCGACTTGACGACGCAGCGCGCGCCGGCTGGCTTTATTACGTCGCCGGCAACACGCAGGATCAGATCGCGACCAAACTCGGCATTTCGCGCCAGTCCGCGCAACGCCTTGTTTCCTTGTCGATCTCGGCCGGCCTCGTGAAGGTGCGAATCGATCATCCGATCGCCAATTGCCTCGAAGCCTCGACGGCTCTGCGCGAGCGTTTCGGCCTGAAATCCTGCATCGTCGTGCCGTCCGATCCCGATTCGAGTTCCACGACACTCGGCATCGCCGAAGCCTGCGCCGACGAGATGGAGCGGCGTCTGCTCCAGCTCGATCCAGCGATCATCGCCATCGGCAGCGGCCGTACGCTGAAGGCGGCCGTGGAGCGCCTTCCCGCCATGGATGCGAGCCAGCACCGGATCGTGTCGCTGGCGGGCAGCATCGCGCTGGATGGTTCGGCGTCCGTCTACAACACCATCTTCACCATGGCCGACGTGGTGCAGGCCCGCCATTATCCGCTTGCGCTGCCGGTGGTGATGGCGAGCCCCGAGGAAAAGCACCTTCTTCACGAACAGAAGGGTGTGCAAACCACGTTGCGGCTTGCCGCCGAGGCCGATGTCGCCTTTGTCGGTATCGGCGAACTCGGGCAGGGCGCGCCGCTCGTGGAAGACAGCTTCGTCACCCGCCAGGATTTGGAGGAACTCGAAGGGCTGGGTGCCGTCGGCGAGATCGTCGGCTGGGCTTTCGATGCCGAGGGCGCGATCATCGACTGCCGATATAACCAGCGTGTCGCCAGCGCTCCGATCCCGGATCGGCGGCGAACGGAAGTGATCGCCATCGCCATGGGGGCGTTCAAGCTGCCCGGTATCCGTGCCGCGATGGCCGGCGGATTGATCAACGGCCTCATCACGGACGAACTGACGGCCAAGCAACTTGCGTGATCCGTTCGCGGCGCGGCGCAGCTTGCGGATGCGTTGGTCGGCTAAGGGAGTGGAATTGCTGCGTCGCCGCATCGGAATCGTTTGACAAATCGAGACGCTCGGTGGGAATTTGCCCTCCGGCTGATCATTTGCTCATCAGCAGGGCTGGGAGGCTTTGGAATGACCATGAAGAAACTGGCGCTGGGCGCGTTGTCGCTTCTCGCCTTGACGGCTGGCGCACAGGCGCAGTCCACGACCCTGACCGTGGGTACGGTCAACAACAACGACATGATCGTGATGCAGAGCCTGACCGGCGAGTTCGAGAAGGCGCATCCCGATATCAAGCTGAACTGGGTCACGCTCGAAGAGAACGTGCTTCGCCAGCGCGTCACCACCGATATCGCCACCGGCGGCGGCCAGTTCGACGTGATGACCATCGGTACCTACGAGGTTCCGATCTGGTCGAAGCAGGCTTGGTTGACGCCCTTGGAAAGTCTCGGCGCCGACTACGATGCCGACGACCTCCTTCCGCCGATCCGCGCGGCCCTGTCGACGGACGGCAAGCTCTTCGCCGCGCCGTTCTACGCGGAAAGCGTGATGACCATGTACCGCAAGGATCTTCTCGAAAAGGCTGGTCTGACCATGCCGGAGAAGCCGACCTGGGACTTCATCGCCCAGGCCGCCGAGAAGATGACCGACAAGTCGGCCGGCGTTTACGGCATCTGCCTGCGCGGCAAGCCGGGCTGGGGCGAGAACATGGCCTTCCTCGGCAACATGGCGCGTGAGTTCGGCGCGAACTACTTCGACGCTTCGTGGAAGCCGCAGTTCGAAAGCGAAGGCTGGAAGAAGGCCGTCACCCTTTATGTCGACCTGATGACCAAGTACGGTCCTCCGGGCGCTGCGGCCAACGGCTTCAACGAGACCCTTTCGCTTTTCGGCCAGGGCAAGTGCGGCATGTGGATGGACGCGACCGTCGCGGCCTCCTTCGTGACGGACCCCAAGCAGAGCCAGGTTCCCGATAAGGTCGGCTTCGCTCCCGCCCCGTGCGGCATCGAGAACTGCCCGAACGGCGGCGCGAACTGGCTCTGGGCGTGGTCGCTGGCCGTCCCGGCGTCTTCGCAGAAGAAGGAAGCCGCCCAGACCTTCATCTCCTGGGCGACCTCGAAGGGCTATGCCGAACTCGTGGCCAAGGAAAAGGGTCTCGCCAACGTGCCTCCCGGCACGCGCACCTCGCTCTACAAGAACGAGGAGTACCTGAAGGCGGCTCCGTTCGCCGCTCAGACGCTGGCCTCGATCAACATGGCCGATCCGGCGGCGGGCCCCGACAAGCCCTATGTCGGCCTGCAGTTCGCCGCGATCCCCGAGTTCCAGGGTCTCGGCACGGCGGTCGGCCAGCAGATGGCCGGTGCCCTATCGGGTTCGGTGAAGGTCGAGCAGGCTTTGGCCGCCGCGCAGGCGCAGGCGACCCGCGAACTGACCCGCGCCGGCTACATCAAGTAAGACGCTTTCGCGTTCCGGTCGGCGCCGTTGGGCGCCGGCCGATCTTCCCTTAGCGGCGACCCACGACGCGCCCTTGCGCCCCGTGTCCCGCATCGCCCGGCCTTTCCAGCGTCGCGGTATCATCGCGATGCGCGAGGCCCCCGATATCCCCCGCTGGCCGATTGCGACGCGCGGCCGATAGCGCCCGGAACCGACATATGGCGACATTGCACACCAAATCCGCCGCCCGGGCCATGCTGGCGCCCTCGGTGATCGCGCTGTTCGTCTGGATGATCGTCCCGCTCGTCCTGACGCTCTATTTCTCGACCCTGCGCTACACCTATTACGATCCCGCCGCGCCCTTCGTCGGGTTCGAGAACTATTCCTACTTCCTGACCGACCCGCGCTTCATCAGCGCCTTCCAGAACACCCTGATCCTTGTGGCGGGGGTGCTCTGCATCACGGTCGGCGGCGGCATTCTGCTCGCCCTTCTTCTCGATCAGGAGTTCTTCGGCCAGGCGCCGGTGCGTCTTCTGGTGCTCGCCCCGTTTTTCGTGATGCCGACGGTCGCCGCCCTCGTCTGGAAGAACATGATGATGAACCCGGTGAACGGCGTCATCGGCTGGCTGCTCACCACGATCGGTCTCCAGCCGATCAACTGGCTCACCGACTATCCGCTTCTGTCGATCATCATCATCGTCGCCTGGATGTGGCTGCCCTTCGCCACCCTGATCCTTCTCACCTCGCTTCAGTCGCTGGCCGAGGACCAGAAGGAAGCAGCCGAGATGGACGGCGCGGGCGCTCTGTCGATCTTCTTCTACATCACGCTGCCGCACATGAAGCGTGCGATCACCGTGGTGATCCTCATCCAGACGATCTTCCTTCTGTCGGTCTACGCCGAGATCTTCGTGACCACCGGCGGCGGCACGTCCTCGTCCAACCTGCCGTTCCTGATCGCCTCGATCATCTCGCTGGAAGGCGACGTCGGCACGGCCTCGGCGGGCGGTATCGTCGCGGTGATCCTCGCCAACATCGTGTCGATCTTCCTTGTCCGCATCGTCGGCAAGAATCTGGAGGCCTGAACCCATGGCGCGCGCAGCCACTCCGACACGCAAGATCTTCTTCACTGTTCTCGCCTGGTTCGTCGGCTTCCTGATCTTCTTCCCGATCCTCTGGACCGTTCTGACCTCGTTCAAGTCCGAACTCGACGCGATCTCGATCCCGCCGAAGTTCCTGTTCTTCAACTGGACCACCGAGAACTACGCCGCGATTCAGGAACAGCGCGACTACTTCGCGTTCCTGATGAATTCGATCTACCTGTCGCTCGGCTCGACGCTTCTGGCGCTGATCTTCGCGATCCCCGCGGCCTGGGCCATGGCTTTCTCGCCGACCAAGCGCACCAAGGACGTGCTTCTCTGGATGCTGTCCACGAAGATGATGCCGGCGGTGGGCGCGCTCGTGCCCATCACCATCCTGTTCCGCAATACCGGCCTTCTCGACAGCCGGTTCGGGCTCATCGTCATCCTGTTCCTGATCAACCTGCCGATCGTGGTGTGGATGCTCTACACCTACTTCAAGGAGATCCCCGGCGAGATCCTCGAAGCGGCCCGCATGGACGGTGCCAATCTTCGGCAGGAGCTGTTCCGGGTTCTGGCGCCGATGGCGATTCCCGGCATCGCTTCCACCATTCTTCTCAACGTCATCCTGGCCTGGAACGAGGCCTTCTGGACGCTGCTGCTGACCACCACGAACGCAGCGCCCTTGTCGGCCTTCATCGCCTCGTTCTCCAGCCCGCAAGGCAATTTCTACGCCAAGCTTTCGGCCGCCTCGACGCTTGCCATCGCGCCCATCCTGATTATCGGATGGTTCTCACAAAAGCAGCTCGTGCGGGGTCTGACCTTCGGCGCCGTCAAGTAAAGGGAGGATTCGTCCATGGCATCGATCACTCTGCGCAACGTTCAAAAGCGTTTCGGCGACGCCGTGATCATCCCGGGGCTCGATCTGGAGATCGGGGACGGGGAGTTCGTGGTGTTCGTCGGCCCGTCGGGCTGCGGCAAGTCCACGCTTCTGCGCCTCATCGCCGGGCTTGAGGACACCTCGGGCGGCACGATCTCGATCGACGGCCGCGAGGTCACGCACGTGCCGCCGGCAGGGCGCGGCCTTGCCATGGTGTTCCAGTCCTACGCGCTCTATCCGCACATGACGGTGGGCGCCAATATCGGCTTTCCCTTGAAGATGGCGGGCGAGTCCAAGGACGCCATCGACAAGAAGGTGCGCGCGGCCGCCGCCACCCTGAACCTCACCGACTATCTTCAGCGCAAACCGCGCGAGCTTTCGGGCGGCCAGCGCCAGCGCGTCGCCATCGGCCGCGCCATCGTGCGCAGCCCCAAGGGCTTCCTGTTCGACGAGCCCCTGTCGAACCTCGACGCCGCGCTGCGCGTCAACATGCGGCTCGAGATTTCCGAGCTTCACGCGCAGCTCAAGACCACGATGATCTACGTCACGCACGATCAGGTCGAGGCGATGACCATGGCCGACAAGATCGTGGTTCTGAACCGGGGCAATATCGAGCAGGTCGGCTCGCCGCTGGAACTCTACACCAACCCCAAGAACCTCTTCGTGGCCGGCTTCATCGGCTCGCCGAAGATGAACTTCCTGTCCGGCCAACTGGCGCAGAAGCACGGGGCCAACACGATCGGCATCCGGCCCGAGCATCTGGCGCTATCGAAGGATGGCGGCGAGTTCCGGGGCGTGGCGGGCGTGTCCGAGCATCTGGGCTCCGACACCTTCGTCCACGTCAAGCTCGACAACGGCGAGCAGGTCACCGCGCGAGGCCTCGGCGACTACCGCGTCAGCCACGGCGAACCCGTCTACCTGACGCCCGAACCCAACCGTATTCACCGCTTCGATGGGACTGGCCTCGCCGTCGCGGCCTGAAGCGGAGTTATCGCGATCGGAAAAGGGCGGAGCGCGAAAGCCTCCGCCCTTTTCGCGTTTCAGCCGATGCTTTTCAACGATGCATGGACGGCGTCGATAATGCGGTCCTGCGTCGCCTCGTCCAGATAAGCGTGCATCGGAAGGCTCACGACGTCGCCGGAAAGCTCGTCGGTGACGGCGAGCCGGCCGCCAGCGGCGGGGAAGTCGCGATAGGCCGTCTGCTGGTGCAGGGGCTTGGCGTAGTAGATCACCGTCGGAACGCCGCGCTCCTTCATGGCTGCCATGAAGGCGTCACGCCGGCCGTCGGAGACACGCACCGTATATTGCGCCCAGGTCGAGACCATGCCGTTCGGCAGCACCTGGGGTGTGACGACCTGCGACAGCGCGTCCGAATAACGCCGCGCGATCCGCATCCGCGACTCGATCTCTTCTGGAAAGATGCCGAGCTTCTCGATCACCACCGCCGCCTGGAGCGTGTCCATACGCGCATTCATACCGATGCGGACGTTGTCGTAGCGGTCGGTGCCGGAGCCATGCACGCGCAGCGACCGCATGACGGCGGCGAGTTCCGCGTCGTTCGTCTGCACCGCGCCGCCGTCGCCATAACAGCCGAGGGGCTTCGCTGGATAGAAGCTCGTGGCGACGACATCCGCCCAGGCGCCGGCCATCCGGCCGTCGATCGTCGCGCCATAACCTTGCGCGGCGTCCGAGATCAGCTTCAGGCCGTGCTCGTCGGCGACCGTGCGCAAACTCGGATAGTCCGCTGCCTGCCCGAAGAGATCCACGGCGATGATGCAGCGCGGCCGCAGGCGCCCGGCCTGTTTCACCTCGTCGATCGCGAGCCGCAGATTGTCCGGGTCGATGTTGAAGCTGTGGGGGAGGCAATCGACGAAGATCGGCGTCGCGCCGAGCATCGCCACGACCTCGGCCGTCGCCGCGAAGGTGAAGCTCGGCACGAAAACCGCGTCGCCCGAGCGGATGCCCCATGCGGCCAGCGGCAGGAGCAGGGCGTCGGTGCCCGATGCGCAGGACAGCGTTTCCGACATGCCACCGAAGGCGGAAAGGGCGGCTTCCAGTTCGGCCACATCCGGCCCCATGATGAAGGCGCCGGTATCCAGAATGCGCTTGAACCGCGCCTCGATCTTGTCCCGAACCCGGTCGCGCTGCTGGGCGAGGTCGATGAAGGCGATCGGTTGCGACATGATGGGTCCCGAGGAAAGACGCGATGTTTTCCGGCTAACCCGGACGGTCTCGAATTCAAAGACGCTATCGTGCGACCGAACGTCAAGAATTGTCGCAGAGGCCATGCCGGCCGTGAGATGGCCTGCCGCTTGACGCCGCACGACCGGGAGGGCACCAAGCCGCCAAACGGAGAATCCACCATGAACTTCGCGACCTATCCGAGCCTTCGCGACCTATCGGTGATCGTGACGGGCGGGGCCTACGGCATTGGCGCCGAGATCGTGCGCGCCTTCGCCGAACAGGGCGCCATGGTCGGTTTCGTGGATATCGACACGACGCGCGGCGAGGCGCTCGCAGCGGAACTCTCCGGTTCCGCCACCGTGCGGTTCGAGCCTTGCGACCTGCGCGACATCGATGCCCTGAAGACGGCCGTCGCACGTCTCGAAGCGGCGCACGGTCCGGCGCTCGTTCTCGTCAACAACGCGGCCCGCGACGACCGGCATGGCTGGGAAAGCGTCACGCCCGAATATTACGACGAGCGCATCGCCACGAACCTGCGCCATATGTTCTTCGCGACGCAGGCCGTCGCGCCCGGCATGATCGCGGCGGGCAGGGGCTCGATCGTCAATATCGGGTCGAACTCCTGGTGGGAGGCGGGCGGCGGCATGCCGGTCTACACCACCGCCAAGGCCGCCGTTCACGGCATGACCCGTTCCTTCGCCCGCGACCTCGGCCCTCACCGTATCCGTGTGAACACCGTGGTTCCCGGCTGGATCATGACGGAGCGCCAGAAGGAGCTGTGGGTGACGCCGGAGAAGATGGCCAAGCACTTGGAGCGCCAGTGCCTGCCGGACCCGATCGAGCCGGTCTTCGTCGTGCGTATGGTGCTGTTCCTCGCGTCCGACGATTCGGCGATGTGCACCGCCAACAACTACATGGTCGAGGGCGGCTCGATCTGAGGATCTAGCCGAGTTTGCGTCCGGAGCCGATGTCGAGTTCGTAGACGATGTGGCGCTCGGAAAAGCCGGCGAGTTCGTAGAGGGCTCGCATCGGCGCGTTGGATGTCGCCGTGCGGCCGACGATGCGGGTAAAGCCTTCCGCTTCGCAATGGGCAAGAACAGCTCGCAGCAACGAGACCGCCGCCGCCGGCCCGGCCTTCGGGCCGTCCACGTAGAAGGAGCGGAAGTCGGCATAAAGGTCGTCGGTGATGAAGTTGCGACGGGATGCGACCCAGGCCCAGCCGCAGACCGCGCCGTCCTTCTCGATCACCTTCGTCCAGTCGTCGCGGTACTTCACCAGTTTGCCCAGCTTCTTGCGGTAATGGTCGAGGTCCGTCACCGCTTCATCGGCGAAGGAGCGCGTGGCGATCTCGACCTCGAACCGCGCCACGGCGTCGATATCCTGCGTTTCCAGGTTCCTGATGACGAAGGTCTTCGCTTCGCCCGCTGCCTTGCTCATTCCCGACCCGTCCGCCTTGCCGCCGCTCACGCCGACGCATATAGCATCGCGCGACAAGCCTAGCCCATCCGGGCGGATCGTTCGAAACGGCGAGGCGCCATGAGAATCCGGCAGGTCCTTGCGGACATGCGCAACTGCGAAAACGTGATCGAGGACGAGGTCAAACTCCTCGAGGCGGGTATCGCGGCCGCCAAATCGGTGGGCGCGACGATCATCGGCGAGCATGCGCAGCGCTACGTGCCGCACGGTGTGACGCTGATCCTGTTTCTGGCCGAAAGTCACATCATGCTGACGACCTGGCCCGAATATCGCATGGTTCTCGCCGATATCCTGCTCTGCAATCCGGAGATGGACGAGAACCGCGCCATCGACGAGATCGCCCGACGCCTTTGCCCGAACGGCGTGGTGGAGCGCTCCTATGTGACCCGCCACATCGAGCCCTTGGCGGTGTGAGCGAGAAGCCGACGTTCTGGCGCTTTCTGCCGGACGAAGCCGCGCCGGATGCGGACGTTCTTCGCCGCGCTGCCGGGAAAGGGCAAGGGCACTTTGCCCGGTCCTTGAGGGACGCTCGCCAGAGGCTCGGCGTGCAGCGGGCCGCAGCGCTTCTTCGATCCATGGAAGTGGATGGCGACCTTCCGGGACGTCCCCTCAGAGTTCTCGTCGCCAGCGCGTTCCAGCCACGCGTGGTCGAGGACGCCCTGCGCGTGTCCTTCGCCATTGCCGGCTTCACCGTCGATTTCGTATCTCTCGACGGCATCTCCGCGCTCGAAGCCATGCTCGCAACGCCCGCGGAGGACCCGGACATGCGGGTGGATATGGCTTTGATGCCGATGTTCGCCAACTCCATCGACCTCGCCCTGCCGCTTGGCGGTCGTCTGGCCTCGCACCTGCGCGCGCCGGTTCTTGCCGTGGTCCTGGCTGAGGACGAGGGACCGAGCGTGGTCGCGCCCACCGGGGTCGAACTGATGCGCGTCGTTACGGTGGGGCCGGCGACGGACGAGCGCTTCGTCCGCACTTTCGGCACGATGCCGAGTGCCGAAGCGGTGGACAGGCTGTCCGAAGAAGCTGCGGGTTTCGCGGCGAGATTGAAGGGAACAGCGCCGAAGCTCGTCGTCACCGATCTCGACGGCACGCTCTGGTCTGGAACGCTCGGGGAAGACGGCGTGGAGGGCATCTCGCTCCATGCCGCCTATGCCGAAGCTTTGAAGGGCTTTCGCGAGCAGGGCATCCTCTTGGCGCTTGCGAGCCGCAACGATCTCACGGACGTGGAAGCGATCTTCGCCGACCACCCAGACTGGCCCCTGCAACTCAGCGATTTCGCCACCATTGCGGTCGGGTGGGAAACGAAGGACGAACTCGTCGCGCGATGCCTCGCGACGCTGAACCTCTCATCTGCTCATGCCGTCGTGATCGACGATGATAGCGTGAACTGCGCGCGTTTGGCCGAGCGGTTCCCCGAAGCCGATATCCGCCTTTTCGCGGAAGATCGGCCAAACCGATTCGCCGCCATGCTTCGCGCTGAGCCGCTGTTGAAACAGACTGGCGGTGCTTCATCGCAGCGCGCGGAACACTATCGCCGGCGCGAGGCGGTGGAGCGGCTTCGGGAGGAAGCGGATGATGTCGGCGACTTCCTGCGCCGGCTCGGAACGCATCTCACCGTCGAGCCGCTGGTCCCTTCCTTGTTTCCGCGCGCGGCGGAACTGGCAAGCCGCGTCAATCAGTTCGCGCTGACGGATTTCCGACCGAACTCTCTCGAACTTGCGGCGCGCAACTCTCCCTTCGATTTCATGGTTCGTTTGGACGACGCTTTCGGCGCTCACGGCCTTGTCGGCCTCGTCCTGGCGCATCGACGGGAGAGCGATCTGGTGCTCGACAATCTGCTCTTGAGTTGCCGAGCTCTCGGCCGAGGCGTCGAGGATGCGATGCTGGCCGCTCTCGCGCAACTCGCATCGGAGGAGGGCTGCGACCGGTTGCTGATCACCGTCGCCGAACTGTCACGCAACGAACCTGCCCGCCGATGGTTCTCGGCTATGTCGGCTAACGCGAATACTGAAACGGTCGCACTTCAACTTCCAGCAGGCCAACCGAAGCATCCAGAGGCTGTGAGGCTGACATGGAACAGGAGAGTGAAATGACGGTGGCCGCTGCTGATTCCGAAGATGGGCTGATGGCCTGCGACGCGGTGGTCGGCAAGATCATCGGCGTGGTTTCTGAGGTCATCGGCGTTCCGCGATCGGAATTGAGCCTCGACACGCGCGCGTCCGATCTGGAGGCTTGGGACAGTTTCGCCCATGTGCGGATCGTGCTCGCCGTGGATCAGGCCTTCGGCGTCCATCTTTCCATGGAAGCGATCGAGCGCGCCGATGGCATCGCCGGGCTCGTGGAGGCCGTGGAAGACGCGAAGGCTGGGGTGTGATCAGTCCTTGACGATCCCTTCGCGGCGAAAGGTCTTCTCGCCGCAATGGGGGCAGCCCGAGGCTTTCAGCGCTTCCACCGTCTCGAATTTCTGGCTTATCCCGACGATGACAGGCTGCTTGCAGGACAGGCATCGATAGCGCCGGAGCCGGGGCCGGACTTCTCCCGTATAGATCGGCCGCAGAAAGCGCTCTTCGGCACCTATGGTCAAAGTCTCGTTTGTCGTTCGCAGATCGATGAACTGGCCGACCGAGCCAAGGATGGACGCCCCCGCATAGCGATTGAAGGACGGGCGGATGCGCGTCGCGGCGAGCCCGAGTTCGGTCAGGCGACGCATCAGCGCCAACTGGTCGCCGGGGGCGAGGTCGGCATAGGACAGAAAGCCCGGCAGGCCGGTTTCGCGACGCACCGCTTCCAGCCCGCGCCGCACGAAAAGCTCCATACCGTCGAGCGTGTAGGGCGGGTCCGTTTCGAACACGTCGAACCGTCCGACAAGCGCCGGAGGCAGCGGATCGCGCAGGTCCTGGGCGACGATCTCGACCGGCGAGGCAAGGTCGCGCGCGGCTTGGCCCAGTTGATCGCAGCGCGCTTCGTCCAGTTCGAAGACGGTGATCGCGCGCGGCCTTGCCCCAAGCGCCGAGCCGACGAGCCAGAGCGCCACCGACATCGAGTCGTCGTCGCCCATAATAGCGATGCGACGACCTTCGACCCCGCCCGCATCGACCATGGCGTGAGCGCGCTTGAGCGCCGTTTCGGGCGTGCACGGCGCTTGATCGAGCGTGACATCCACGGCCGGGCCGGCTGCGACATGCGCTTCCATCGCCGGCATGAGGTCTCGAAGAAGGTCGGGAAGATCGCTGTTTGCGATGCTCGCTGAAGCGGGTGTCGCGACGGGTGCGCCCAGGCCGAGTTCCGTTTCGCAGTAGGTGCGGCCGGCCTCGGTCAGGCGCAAGCCGCCGCCTCGCTCCAACATTCCGGCAGTTTCCAGTTCGCGGCGCACCGCGCCCGCGACGGGCAAGGGCAGGCGCACGATGCGGGCGAGATCGCGAAGGGGAAGAGGCCCGGATTTCAGGACGGCTCGCAGAACCTGCACCACGCCATCCGGTCCCTCGCGCAGCGACGTCGCCTCGGCGATCCGCGCGGCAAGCGTTTTATCGGCGGGAATGGTTTGGTTCTCGGTCGTGTCCATGGCGGCTTCTATCGCGCCGGAGGCCGGCGATCCACCATCCGTCCTCGCTCGTCGCTGCGGTCCGGATAGGATATCAGCGGAAGGAAACGATTGCTGGAAGGGGTGGATGATGGCGATGCATGAGCGCCTGCGGGATTTTGATTATCCCGCCTTCTTCGTGGATCAGTACGGCGTGCTGCACGATGGGCATCGCCCTTATAACGGTGCGGCGGACAGTCTCCTTCGGCTGAAGCAAGCCGGGCGAACGGTGGTGCTTCTCAGCAATTCCGGAAGGTCGGGCGATTACAACGCCGCGCGGGTCGAACGGCTCGGCATCCCGCGCGCGGCTTACGACCATTTCGTCACGTCCGGGGATGTCGCCCTGTCGCTGCTTCGAACCGGGGGCATTCCCGTGGCGATGAGCGGAAGTTTGCGCTGCCTCACCGTTTCGAGCCCCGGCGACCGAAGCTTCGCCGAAGCGGCAGGGCTTGCGGAAACGCTCAACGGCGGCGAGGCGGGACTGGTGCTGATCGGCGGCAGCCAGGGCGATCGCACTGCGCTGGACGAGTATCGCCGAATCTTGGAACCGGCTGCCCGCCGAAAGGTGCCGGCAGTCTGCACGAACCCGGATAAGGTGATGCTGACCGGCAATGGCGGCACGGCGTTCGGCGCGGGCCGAATCGCCGAACTCTACGAAGAGCTTGGCGGCACCGTCACCTGGGTAGGCAAGCCGTTTCCAGCGATCTACGCCCACGCGGCAGAGCTTGCCGGCGTCCAGCCGTTTGAACTGGTTTGCATCGGCGACAGCGTCGAACACGATGTGGCGGGCGCGAAACGGTTCGGCGCCAGTGCCGCGCTGGTGCGCACGGGCATCCACGCCGATCTCTCCGAGGCGGAACTGGAAAGCCTGATCGAGGCGGAAGGGCATCGACCCGACCACATCCTCGCGTCCATCGCGTGGTGAAAGGAAAGGGCGACCGGAACACCGATCGCCCGATAGGAGCCGTTTTCCTCAGGCGAGCGCGTCGGTGACATCGCGCACGATGGAAACGAGTCCATCGGCATTCCAGGCGGAGCGGCCGATGAACAGGCCGTCGATGCCCGGACGCGTCGCCAGATCCACAGCGTTCTGCGGGTTCACGCTGCCGCCGTAGAGAAGCGACAGGTCCCGGCCGAGCGAGGACTGGAACAGGTGTTTGATCTCGCCGTGCTTTTCTTCCACGAAAGCCGGCTCGGCGGGTGTTCCGCGCGTGCCGATCGACCAGACGGGCTCGTACGCGACAACCACCGTCGCTCCGCTCTGCGACCAGTCGATCCGGGACAGCGCGATCTCCGTCTGGCGCTTCAGCACTTCACCCGTGCGGCCCGCATCGAACTCGTCGCGCGTGTCGCCGATGCAGATCAGGGCGACGAGGCCGTGCTTCACGGCGGCGGCGGCCTTCAGCGACACTGTCTCATCCGTTTCGCCGAACATTTCGCGACGCTCGGAATGCCCGATCAGCGCAATGCGGGCACCGGCATCCTTCGCCTGGACGGGGGACACTTCACCCGTGAACTGGCCCTCGTCCTCCCAGTGGATATTCTGGGCACCGACCAGAACCTTCGTATTCTTCAGCGCCTCGGCCACCCGCGAGATGGCCGGAAAAGAGGGGATCGCGAAGAGCTGCACATTATCGCTGACGGCGAAGTCCGATCCGGAAAGGATGCGCGTGAACTCGTCGGCCTCCGCGAAGGTCTTGTTCATCTTCCAGTTCGTGCCGATCCAGGGCTTCTTCGCCATGATCCGTTTTTCCTCCGTTCGTTCGCGCGCGAGAAATCGGCGCGCGCTGCCCATATGCGCTCAACGCACCTAGACTTCGACCGATTCGTACGCCACCGCAACCGATTGCCGATTTCGTCGGTTTCCGATGCCTTCGCGTTGCCCAGCTATCCGAATGGACGCCCGATACGGACCATGCCGGCAGCCCGATATTTTGCAGGGTGAGAAGAAATTCGCATCCGATCGGCGGCATCGGCATGGCGTCGGTTCGCGCCGATGGTCATATCGCCTGTCGCAGCAGAAGAAGGGACTCACACCATGCGCATCATCATCGGCGGAGACGGCGCCGGACAGCCGCTCGTGAAGGCGGTGGCCGAGCATCTGAAGGCCAAGGGCGTCGAGTTCGAGGATGCCAGCGCCGGCGAGAACATGAAGGACGAGCGCTACGCCACGACATCGGAGCGCGTCGCTCAAGGGATCGTGGAAGGCCGCTTCGAACGCGGTATCCTTTGCTGCGGCACCGGCATCGGCGTCTGCATCTCGGCCAACAAGGTGCCGGGCATCCGCGCCGCGCTGACCCACGATACCTATTCGGCCGAGCGCGCGGCCAAGAGCAACAATGCCCAGATCATCACCATGGGCGCCCGCGTGATCGGCACGGAACTCGCCAAGGCCATCGTCGACAAGTACCTTGAGTCGGATTTCGATCCGCAAAGCTCGTCCGGCCCGAATGTCGAGGCGATCGACGCTCTCGACCGGAAATATCACTCGGCCTGAGCCGAGCCATCCGTCAAGCCAGCCGCGAGAATTTGTGCGGCTGGCCATTTCCTCAAAGCCGAGGACTGCACCCACCGATAACGCAGCTTGACATTTTTCTCCTCCAGTGAAAATTTTAGCTGGTGGATGGTCGAACCCGTTGGGAGACGGATCGACCGGGAGGAGACGATGCTGGTGGAAGCATCCAAGAACCGCGAAGGAGAGGAGGCCAGTCTCGCCGCCCGCGCGGCTTGGCTGTATTTCTCCAGCGGCATGACGCAGGCAGAAGTCGCCAAGCGTCTCGGCATCACCAGCCTCAAGGCGCATCGGTTGATCGCTCGCGCCAATCGCGATGGGCTGGTGCGCATCTTCGTGGATGCCGAAGTGTCCGAATGCCTGGAACTGGAGGATCGGCTCGCCGCGAGTTTCGGGCTCGAATTCTGCCGGGTCTGCCCGGATCTCGACGAGGCCGTCGATCTGCCCTTGAAGGCGCTCAGCCTCGGCGGTGCTTCCTTTCTGAAGAATGAGATCGAGCGCGGCCAATACGATGTCATCGGGATCGGCTACGGCCGAACGCTGGCGGCGGCGGTCGCGGCTCTCCCGCAGGTCGCGGCGCCGGACCTGCGCTTCGTTTCGGTTCTTGGCGGTTTCACGCGTCGCTTCGCCGCCAACCCTTATGATGTGATCCACAAGCTCGCCGAGCGTACGGGCGCGGAAGCCTTCCAGATACCGCTGCCGACCTTCGCGAACACGCCGGAGGACAAGGCTGTTCTTCTGGCGCAACCGGGGATCGACGGCGTCTACGAGATGGCCTGCTCGGCCAAGCTCGTCTTCGTCGGTGTCGGGGACGTGTCGCGCGACAGTTTCTTCTGGGGAAGTGGCCTCGTCGGCGAGCCTGAATTGGCGCTTCTGGAGGAAGAAGGGGCGGTCGGCGAGATGCTCGGCCACTTCTTCGACGCCAAGGGCCGGGTCGTGGCGCGTGAATTCAGCCGGCGTGCCTTATCGCCGGCCATCGAGAACTTGAAAGATGCCAGGGTCGTCGCTCTCGCTGGAGGAGCGAAAAAGACGGCGGCCCTGGAGGCGCTCCTTCGGAGCGGCTTCCTGAACGGCCTAATCGTGGATGAGGCGACCGCGAAGGTTCTCGCGGCACGGGCAGGGGACTGAACGGGAAGAGCTACGCAACACATGGGCCGGCATGTGCCCTCGATCCGGCCAGGGAGGAACTGGGGATGACGGACAAGACCAAGGATCTCATCGATGCCTTCGTGCGCGGCCAGCTCGGTCGCCGCGAATTCCTGTCGCGCTCCGCGCGGCTTGGGGCGGGAGCGGCCTTGACAACGGGCCTTCTCGGCTCGGCCGCGAGCCGCGCCATCGCGCAGGACGCGGATATCGACTGGCAGAAGCATAAAGGAACGAGCATCAAGCTCCTCCTCAACAAGCACCCGTATGCCGACGCGATGATCGCCAATCTCGAGGCGTTCAAGACGATGACCGGCATGGACGTCACCTATGACGTGTTTCCGGAAGACGTTTATTTCGACAAGGTCACGGCGGCTTTGTCTTCCGGCTCGTCGGAATACGATGCCTTCATGACCGGCGCCTACCAGACGTGGAGCTACGGCCCGGCCGGCTGGGTGGTGGACCTCAACGAGTACATCAAGGACTCCACCAAGACCTCGGCGAAATGGGCTTGGGACGACGTTCTGCCGAACCTTCGGGCATCCACGGCGTGGTCGGGCGTTCCGGGCGAAGCGCTCGGCAGCGGCGCGGCCAAGCAATGGGCGCTGCCCTGGGCTTTCGAGTTGAACTCTGTCAGCTACAACAAGCGCTTGTTCGACCAGATGGGCGTCACGCCGCCCGAAAATCTGGAGGATCTGGCGGCCAAGGCCGAGAAGATCACCAAGGACGGCAAGGTCTACGGCGTCGGCGTGCGCGGTTCGCGCTCCTGGGCGACGATCCATCCGGGCTTCCTGTCGGGCTACGTCAATTTCGGCGCGAACGACTTCACCGTGCAGGATGGCGTCTTGAAGGCGGCCATGAACAGCGCCGAGGCCAAGCAGTTCACCTCGCAATGGGTGAAGATGATCCAGACGTCGGGCCCGAAGAACTGGTCGACCTATACATGGTATCAGGTCGGCAACGACCTTGGGGCCGGTGCTTCGGCGATGATCTTCGACGCCGACATTCTCGGTTACTTCCAGAACAACGGCGACACGAAGGAAAAGGGCAATATCGGCTTTCATCCGTTCAAGGCGAATCCGGCGGCAAGCCAGCCGACGCCGAACGTCTGGATCTGGTCGCTCGCCATGTCGACCTATTCCAAGAACAAAGATGCTGCCTGGTATTTCCTCCAATGGGCGACCTCGAAGGAACACGATCTCTTCGGCGCGACCAAGATGGACATGGTCAACCCGGTGCGTAACTCGGTTTGGGAGAACGAGGACTTCAAGGGGCGGATGACGCAGAATGCCGGCTATGTCGAGCAGTTCCAGGCTTCCGCCCCGGGCGCGAAGATCTACTTCACGCCGCAACCCCTCTTCTTCGACGTGACCACCGAATGGGCGGCGACGCTCCAGCGCATGGTCGCCAACGAAGTGCCCGTGGACGAAGGCCTCGACCAGCTCGTGGAATCGATCAACGGCCAGTTGCAGAGCGCCGGTCTCCAGTAAGCCGCCGGCATCGTAAAGGCCCTTTCCCGCATGATCGCGGGGAAGGGCGCCCGCTCCAGCGTATCGAGCATCGAAGAACCGAGCGGACCTTTCCGCAGCGGGAGGCAATCTCAATGACAGCAGTCCACGAGGCCGCGGCGGAGGGCTCGGGCGTGATCGTCAAGAAACGGCCGCGCAACCTTCTGCCCTACCTGTTGAGTCTCCCGGCATTGCTCGTGACCGCCGGGATCTTCATTCCGTTCGTGACGGCGGTTTATTACTCGCTCCTGCGCTATCGCTTGTCGCTGCCGCAGTTCCGCCGGTTCGTGTGGTTCCAGAACTATATCGACTTTCTGACCGACGGCCGCTTCTGGTACACCGTGCAGGTCTCGCTCACCTATACGGTTCTGACCGTCGTCATCGAGCTTCTGCTCGGCCTCGGCATCGCGCTTCTCCTTCAGCGCACGACGCGTTTCAACAATCTCGCGGCGATGCTCCTGCTTCTGCCGCTGATGGTGGCCCCCGCGCTGGCCTCGTTGATGTGGAAGCTGATGACGGACCCGAATTTCGGCATCCTCAGCTATCTTCTGTCGGTGATCGGCATCACCGGTTTCCGCTGGGCTTCCGATCCGTCGACGGCACTTTTCACCGTCGTTCTCGTGGATGTCTGGGTTTATACGCCATTCATCGTGGTGCTTCTCCTGGCGGGCCTTCGCTCGCTGCCGCGCCAGCCTTTCGAGGCCGCGGCGCTCGACGGTGTGCCGAAGACCTTCGTGTTCTTCCGCATCACCCTGCCGATGCTCTTGCCCTATATCCTGACGGCCTCGCTGTTCCGGCTTCTGGAAAGCATCCAGCAGTTCGATATCGTTTATGCGATGACGCAAGGCGGCCCTGGCAACACGCTCACCGTATTTCAGGTCGAGAGCTACCTTCAGTTCTTCCAGTTCACCAATGTCGGGCGCTCGGCCGCGCTTCTCATGGTGCTGTGGGCGATCACCTACTTCCTGTCGAGCGTCTTCGTGAAGAACTGGCTGCGCCTGCGCGAACGCGCGCATGGGCTTTCATAAGGGGAGAGGCGTCATGGACTACACCTCACCGGCCGAGCGTATCCTGCGCGGCATCCTGATCGCTTTGGTGCTGATCTTCTTCCTGTTCCCGATCTTCTGGATCTTCCTGATGAGCTTCCAGACGAACGCGCAGATCCTGCGCATTCCGCCGAGCTTGTTCTTCACGCCGACCCTGGAGAACTACACGGCCCTGATCACCGGGCGTCTGCAAACGGCGTCCGGCGTTCTGGAGCTGAACTTTATGAACAACCTCTGGAACAGCCTGATCCTTTCCACGGTCTCCGTGATCATCTCGTTGTTTCTCGGCGTGCCGGCGGCCTACGCCTTCGCGCGCTACAAGTTTCGCTTCTCAGAGGACATTGCCTTCACGCTTCTGTCCTTCAAGTTCGCGCCGCCGTTGCTTGTGCTTCTGCCGCTGACGATGTATTTTCAGGCGATCGGACTTGCCAACACCTATATCGGCCTGATCTGGATCTACCAGCTCATCACGCTGCCGCTCATTCTCTGGATCGTGCGCGGTTACTTCGAGGATATCTCGCCCGATATCGAGAACGCCTATCGCATCGCGGGTTTCTCGTGGGCGCGGATGTTCTTCAAGATCTCGATTCCGTTGGCCATGCCGGGGATCGCTGCGGCGGCGCTTTTGTCCTTCATCTTCGCCTGGAACAACTTCGTCTTCGCCCTGGTGCTGGCTTCGGCCGACAAGCAGCCCGTCACGGTCGGCGCGCTCGCCTTCGTCACGGCCTCCGGCATCCAGTACGGGCAGATCGCGGCGGCCATCGTCCTGTCGATCGCGCCGACTCTCGCCCTTGCCGTCGTCGCGCAGCGCTACCTCGTCGAGGGGCTGTCGCTCGGCGCCGTGAAAGGCTGAACCCATGGCCATGCTCAAACTCGACCGCGTGACCAAGCGCTACGGATCGGAAACGGTGCTGGACGGCGTTTCCTTGAGCGTCGCGGAAGGCGAAACGGTCGCGATCTTCGGCCCGTCCGGATCCGGCAAGACGGTGCTTCTTCGCCTCATCGCCGGCATGACCGAGCCGGACGAGGGCGCGCTTCTGATCGGCGGCCAGGACATGATCGGCGTCGCGCCCGAAAACCGCGCCGTTGGAATGGCCTTCCAGAACTTCGCCCTGTTCCCGCATATGAGCGCCTACGAGAACATCGCAAGTCCGCTGGAAGCGCGCCGTTCGGGACGCGAGCAGGTGAAGGAAGGGGTCGACCGCGTGGCGCGGCTTCTGAAGATCGACCACGTTCTCGGCCACGCGCCGCGCCAGTTGTCGAATGGCCAGAAGCAGCGCACCGCGCTTGCCCGCGCATTGGTCGCGGCGCCCAAGCTTCTGCTGCTCGACGATCCGCTGCGCAACGTCGATGCCAAGCTGCGCTTCGAGATGCGCCTCGAACTCCCGCGCCTTCTGCAAGGCTTCGGCTCGACCGTGCTCTACGTCACGCAGGACTATCGCGAGGCCATGGCGCTCGGAAACCGCATCGCGGTGCTCGTCGGCGGTCGTTTCGTGCAGGTCGGCACCCCGGAGGAGATCTACGACCGCCCGGCGACGATCGAGGTCGCCAAGCTCTTCGGCGATCCGACGATCAATCTTCTGGAGGCCGAAGTGCAGGCCGCTGGCGGGGCGACAGTCGCGTCCGTCGGCCGACGGCGCTTTTCGCTTGCAGCCGGTTATGAAGACATGGCGGGACGCCGCGTCACGCTCGGCATCCGGCCGGAAAACATCGATTTCGCCGATCCCGGCCATCCCGACGCCCTGCCGGTCCGCGTCGCCGCCCTCCTGCCGCTCAACGACCGGCTCGTCCGGCTTGTGGTGGGCGAGGACGGACACGAATTCAACGTATCGAAGAGTTCGGGCACGCGGGCGCTCGGCGAAGGCGAAACCGCGGCGATCCGCGCGGAGCCGTCCTCCATCATCCTCTTCGACTCGGCGAGCGGCGAACGTATCGCCCCAAAGATCGAGGCACGGGAAAGGGTAGCTGCCACATGACCGCTTCCGTTTCGCTTCGCGGCGTCAACAAGATCTACGCGCGCAAGGCCAAGAACCCGATCTATGCGGTGAAGGACTTCAACATCGAGATCGCGCCCGGCGAGATCGTGGCGCTGCTCGGCTCGTCGGGTTGCGGCAAGACCTCGACGCTGCGCATGATCGCGGGCTTCGAGGACGTCACCGAGGGCGAGATCCTCATCGGCGGGCGGCCGGTGCATCGCCTCGCTCCTGCCAAGCGCAACGTCGCCATGGCCTTCGAGGGCTACTCGCTCTACCCGCCGTTGACGCTCCGCCAGAACATCGCCTTCGCCCTGAAGGGCGAACGTCTGGACGCTGCCGAAACGAACCGGCGCGTCGACGACATCTCCAAGCTTCTCGAGCTCGGACCCCATCTCGACCGCTATCCGTCCTCCGTTTCGGCCGGTCAGCAGCAGCGCGCCAGCCTCGGTCGGGCGCTCGTGCGCAAGGCCGATATCTACCTTCTGGACGAGCCGATGGGGCAGCTCGAGCCGCAGCTTCGCGCGGCCCTTCGCGGGCGCCTCAAGCGGTACTTGCGCGAACACAAGATGACCG
The DNA here is from genome assembly GCF_009176975.1 of Aureimonas psammosilenae. Classification (GTDB taxonomy): domain Bacteria; phylum Pseudomonadota; class Alphaproteobacteria; order Rhizobiales; family Rhizobiaceae; genus Plantimonas; species Plantimonas psammosilenae. The sequence goes on along the minus strand of NZ_WEZG01000003.1, from coordinate 50,480 downwards.
CCGTTCTCGTCACCCACGACCAGACCGAAGCCAACGCGCTCGCCGACCGCATCGCCGTAATGGAAGGCGGCCGCCTCCAGCAGTTCGCTTCGCCGGCCGAACTGAAGGACTCGCCCGCCAACCTCTTCGTCGGCACCTTCATCGGCGAGCCGCCGATGAACGTTTATCGCGTGAAGCCCGTCATCGGCGAAGGGCGCGTGACCTTCCGGGGTGCAGGCGGAACTCAAGCGGAAGTCCTATCCTATGAGGCCGGACAGTTCACCGCGCCGATCCAGGCGCTGATCGGCCGGCAGGAGGAGATCGTCCTCGGCATCCGCCCGCACGACGTCGCGGTGGGCGACGGGCCGAATGCCGGCGAGATCGTGTCCAACCAGTGGATCGGCGACCAGACCCATATGGAAGCCTCGTTTCCCGGCGGCGTCATCGTTTCGACGCTGGATGCGCGACATCCCGGGCGGCAGGGCGAGCCGATCCGCCTGTCGGTGCCGGCCGGCAAGCTCCATATCTTCGCCGGAGACGGCAAGGCGATCGCCCACGGCACGCGGCCGGTCTGAAGGCATCACGAATGGCAGGACAGGCAAACCAGGGCATGAACGGCCGCGAAGGCGTCATCATCGGCATCGATGCCGGAACATCGGTGGTGAAATCGGTCGCCTTCACGCTGGACGGCAGGCAGATCGCCGAGGCGGCGCGGCCGAACCGCTATTGGCGCGTCGCCGATGGCGGCGTCGAGCAGGACATGGGAAAGACCTGGAAAGACACCGCCGCGACCCTGCGCGAGGTGGTTGAGAAACTGCCCGGCGGGGCGGCGAGCGTCATTTCCGTTTCCGTGACGGGGCAGGGCGATGGAACCTGGCTGGTCGACCGCGACGGCGAGCCGGTGGCGCCTGCCTGGCTCTGGCTCGACGCGAGGAGTGGTGCGCTCGCGACCGAACTCATCGCCAGCCCATCCTACCCCCGCCGCTACGAGACGACGGGCAGCGGTCTCAATGCCTGTCAGCAGGGCGTGCATCTTCTCCACATGAAGCGACATATGCCGGAGCTTCTGGAGCGTTCCGCGACCGCGCTCCATTGCAAGGACTGGCTGTATTTCCGCCTGACGGGCCAGCGCGCCACCGATCCGACGGAAGCCTGCTTCACCTTCGGCGATTATCGCACCCGCAACTATTCCGATTTCGTGATCGAGGAACTGGGGCTTCGCGACGAGCGACGGCTTCTTCCGCCGATCGTGGACGGCCGGACGGAAAGCCACGCCCTTTCGGACGCCGCCGCGCGGGCGACGGGCCTCACCCCCGGAACGCCCGTGGTGCTCGGTTATGTGGATGTCGTCTGCACCGGCATCGGCGGCGGGCTGATCGACCCGACCGGCGAAGCGGGCTGTTCCATTCTTGGCTCGACCGGCATGCACATGCGCTACGTGAAGAGCGCCAAGGACGTCGTTCTGAACGAGAGCCGCAGCGGCTACGTCATGCTTCTGCCGGACGGCCAGTCCGCGGCGCAGATCCAGTCCAACATGGCTGCGACCCTCAACATCGACTGGATGCTGGACCTCGCCTGCGGCATCCTGCGCTATGAGGGCGTCGAGCGCGGGCGCAAGGATCTCGTCCGGCAACTCGACGAGCGTGTTCTGGACGCGCGTCCGGTCAGCGCGCTTTACCATCCCTATATCTCGGAGGCCGGCGAGCGCGGTCCCTTCATGGACCCTTTCGCGCGGGCGCAGTTCACCGGGCTTCAGTCCGATTCCGGCTTCTACGACCTGATGCGCGCCGTTCTGGAGGGCCTCGGTTTCGCGTCGCGCGATTGCTACGAGGCGACGGGCATGGTGCCGCGCGAGGTACGGCTGACCGGTGGCGCGGCGCGTTCGAAGGCGATGCGCTTGATCCTCGCCAGCGTCCTCGGGCGTCCGATCCGAACGGTGGAGCGCGAGGAAGCCGGCGCAGCCGGCGCGGCGATGATCGCAGCGGTGCAGGCGGGCCTTTATCCGAATATCCAGGCTGCGGCCGAAGCTTGGGTCGAGCCGCTGGTCGGTCCGGCCAGCGAACCGGATGCGGCCTTGGTGCCGACCTACGACGAGGCCTTTGCACTATACCGCGAGTTGCGCGAGAAGCTGCAGCCATGCTGGGCAAGGCTCGCAGAGATCAAGTCGAGGCACGAGACATGACGACTCACGCGATCACCATCATCGGCGACCATTTCATGCTGCCGCAGATGTTTCGGGAAGCGATCGACGAGGCCTGCGACCAGCCGCCGCCCATGGTTCTCCACACGCTCGACTGGCCCGATCGGCCGATGGAGTTCGGCATGGCGGGTTTGCGCGAATATCAGGGTTCGGAGGAGGATACGCTCGAACTGATCGGCGATGCGGATATCCTGGTGACCCATCTGGCGCCCCTGTCCCGCGCCATGCTGGAAAAGCTGCCCAAGCTGAAGTTCATCGCCGTGTCGCGCGGCGGGCCGGTGAACATCGACATGGAAGCCGCGCGCGAATACGGCGTCACCGTGGTCAACACGCCCGGTCGCAACGCCAGCGCGGTGGCGGAATTCACCATCGGCGCGATCCTCACCGAGACGCGGATGATCACGCGCGGCCACGATGCGCTTCGCGCCGGTGAATGGCGCGGCGACCTTTACCGGGCCGACATGACGGGCCGCGAGCTTTCCGAGATGACCGTCGGCGTCATCGGATATGGCGAGATCGGATCGCGCGTCGTGAAGCTTCTGAAGGCTTTCGGCTGCCGCATCCTCGTCGCCGATCCTTACGTACAGATCTCGGCGGACGATCTCAACGCCGGCATCGAGCATGTGTCGATCGAAACCCTTCTGGACGAGGCCGATGTCGTGACGCTTCATTCGCGCGTGACGCCCGAGACCACGGGTTTCATGAACGCCGAAGCCTTCGCCCGGATGAAGCCGGGGGCGACCTTCGTGAACACGGCGCGCGGGCCTATGGTCGATTACGACGCATTGACGGAAGCCCTTCGAAGCAACCATCTGCGCGGCGCGATGCTGGAGACCTTCGCGGTCGAGCCGGTGCCGCTCGACTGGCCACTTCTGAAACTTCCGAACGTAACGCTGACGCCCCATATCGCGGGCGCGTCGGTGAAGACGGTGACGATCGCCGCGACGCGGGCCGCCGAGGAAGTTCGGCGCTATCTGGCTGGAGAGCCGCCGCTCAACCCGTGCTGAAGGGTCGGGCCTATCCGAAACGATCGCAGGGCCTCCGGCCGGCGGTACAGACCATGGTGATGCCTTGAACGACACATCCGAGATCTTCGACATTCTCGTCGTGGGCGGCGGCGTCAACGGTGTCGGCATCGCGCGGGACGCGGTAGGGCGCGGGCTGAAGACGGTGTTGTGCGAGAAGGACGATCTCGCGCAGGGCACGTCGTCGCGTTCCGGCAAGCTCGTCCATGGCGGCCTGCGCTATCTCGAATATTACGAGTTCCGCCTCGTGCGCGAAGCGCTGACCGAACGCGAAGTGCTGATGGACGCCGCGCCGCACATCATCTGGCCGATGCGCTTCGTTCTTCCGCATTCGCCCGAACAACGGCCGGCCTGGCTCGTTCGTCTCGGCCTGTTCCTTTACGACCATCTCGGCGGCCGCAGGAAGCTGCCCGGAACTCGTAGCCTGAACCTCCTGACCGCGCCGGAAGGCGAGGCGATCAAGCAGCAATATTCGCGCGCCTTCGAATATTCCGACTGCTGGGTGGACGACGCGCGGCTCGTGGTCCTGAACGCGCTCGACGCCAAGGAACGCGGCGCCACCATCCTGCCGCGCACCGCCGCGACATCCATCCGCCGCGAAGACGGTTTGTGGATCGCGACCCTCACCGCCAAGGACGGCACGACGCGCACTGTGTGGGCGCGCGCCGTCGTCAACGCCGCCGGGCCCTGGGTGGAAAACATCGTGCGCAACGTCGCGCGGCAAAACTCCACCAAGCGCGTTCGCCTGGTCAAAGGCAGTCACATTGTCACTAAGAAGTTCTGGGAGGGCAACCAGGCCTATCTCTTCCAGAACACAGACAAGCGCGTGATCTTCGTGAATCCCTATCAGGGCGACCTCACGTTGATCGGCACCACGGACATTCCCTATGACGGCGACGCCGACGATGTCGCGGTGGAGGGCAGCGAGATCGATTATCTCCTGAAAGCCGTCAACCGTTACACCAAGACGCAGTTGAAGCCGGAAGACGTTCTTTACTCTTTCTCCGGTGTGCGCCCGCTTCTGGAAGACGACGCCGACAACCCTTCCGCCGTGACGCGCGACTATGTCTTCGAGATCGACGACGTCGGTGGGAAAGCACCGATGCTGTCCATCTATGGCGGCAAGATCACCACCTACCGAGAGCTTGCCGAGCGAGGACTCGATCGAATGGAAGGCTATTTCCCGGAAATGAAGAAGGCCTGGACGGCGCGCGTCCCGCTGCCGGGCGGGGACATGCCGGGAGCGGATTTCGACCGGTTCGAGCGCGATCTTCGAAGCCGCCATCCGTTCCTGCCGCCCGAAATCGCCCATCACTACGCGCGTCTCTACGGCACGCGGACGGAGAGATTGCTCGGCGGAGCGAAGGATATGGCGGGTCTCGGCCGCCATTTCGGCGGTCGCCTTTATGAGGCGGAAGTCCGCTACCTCATGGTCGAGGAATGGGCGCAAACGCCGGAGGATGTGCTGTACCGTCGGACGAAACAGCACCTCCACATGACTCAGGCCGAGATCGAGGCCTTCGAGGACTGGATGGACCGCGAGCGGGGCGTGCTCGCGGCCTGAGCCCCTTCGGGCCTCAGAAATCGCCGAACATGAGTTGGGCCTGCGGTGCTTTCTTGGGCGCAGCGCGCGGCGAGGGCGGTGCTTCGCTTTTCCGGCGCCGCATGCGGGCCTTCGCCTGATCGCGCGCGACGGCTTCCGGCGCGGCGGGATCGTCATTCAGCCATTTGCCGCGTTTAATGACTTCGTTGACCCGGCCCTGGTTGACGCCGATGCGGAAGGCGATCTCCTGCTGGGTCATCTTGGTATGCTCGTGCATCTCCAAGATACGACGCGCGATCTCCGGCGTCATCTTCTTGCCGGTGATGCGCCGGGCAGGGCGAACGGTGCGCTTCGAGCGGTCGCGCTCCCGCAAGCTGTCCAGAACGGAAAGCGCCGAGGTATTGCCTTGTTCGCGCAAGGCATCTTCGAATTCGCGTAGGGTGGTCAAGACGCTCGCCTTCTCCAGCCTTCACTGTTTGTTCCGGATGGAGATTTGGCGCTTTTCATCGCAAGCGCAAGTCTCGCGCAAGAAACGCCAAGCGAAAACATGCGTTGAGGGTCTCTCGAAGCCTCGCCTTTCATCGCGTCGGCGGGGGACTATGTTCGTTCGGGACGTTAAACGGCTCGCGCATCATGACCTCCGAATTGGCCAAGTTCTCTTCGATCCACAGCCATGGCTTCGTTCGCGTGGGTGTGGCGACGCCCATGGTGACCGTCGCCGACCCCCAGCGAAACGGTGAAGCGGCCGTCCAAGCGGTGAAACGGGCCGCGGCCGCGAACGTCGATCTCCTCATCTTTCCCGAACTGAACATTTCCGGCTACGCGATCGACGATCTCCACCTCCAAGACGCGCTTTTGAAGGGCGTGGAGGAAGCGGTCGCCAGCCTTGCGCGGGAAACGAGCGAGCATCCGACGGTCTTCCTCGTCGGTGCGCCGGTGCGGCGCAACGGGCGCGTCTACAATTGCGCGATCGCAGTCGCGAGGGGGCGCATTCTCGGCGTCGTGCCGAAGATCTTTCTGCCGAACTACCGCGAATATTACGAGAAGCGCTGGTTCGCGTCCGGTGCCGGGCTGGCGGGCCTGACGATCGACTTCGCCGGGCAGACCGCGCCGTTCGGCGCCGACCTTCTCTTCGCTGCCACGGATCTCGCCGACTTCGTCTTCCATATCGAGATCTGCGAGGATTACTGGGCGCCGACGCCGCCTTCCACGGACGGCGCGCTTGCCGGAGCGCTGATCCTCTGCAACCTGTCGGCCTCCAACATCACGGTCGGCAAGGCCGACGACCGTTCGCTCCTGTCGGCGTCGCAGTCCATGCGCTGCGTCGCGGCCTATGCCTATTCGGCGGCCGGAAGCGGTGAAAGCACGACCGATCTTTCCTGGGACGGGCAAGGCTCGATCCACGAGATGGGCGAGCTCCTGGCGCAGTCCGAGCGCTTCGCACGCGAACCGCAGATGATCGTTGCCGACGTCGATGTACAGCGTATCCGGCTGGAGCGCATGCGCACCCCGACCTTCAACGATGCGGCCGCGCGGCAGGGGCACCCGGAACTCCGGTTCCGCACCGTCTCCTTCGAGCATGGCCCAAGCTTTGCGGATGTCGGCCTCGAACGCTCGCTGCGGCGCTTTCCTTACGTGCCGGACACGCTGTCCCGGCTCGATCAGGATTGCTACGAAAGCTTCAACATCCAGGTCCACGGGCTGGTGAAGCGCTTCGAGGCGACCCACGCCTCGCATATGGTGATCGGCGTTTCGGGCGGTCTCGATTCGACGCAGGCCCTGATCGTCGCCGCGAAGGCTTGCGACCTCCTCGGCAAACCGCGCTCAACCATTCTCGGCTACACCATGCCGGGCTTCGCGACCGGCGACGAGACCAAGGGCAATGCCTGGAAGCTGATGCGCGCGCTCGGCATCGAGGCGGCGGAAATCGATATCCGCCCGGCCGCCCGGCAGATGTTGGCGGATATGAACCACCCCTTCGCGCGCGGCGAGAAGGTGTACGACATCGCGTTCGAGAACGTGCAGGCGGGCCTTCGGACGGACTATCTCTTCCGCCTCGCCAACAACCGCAACGGCTTCGTGATCGGCACTGGCGACCTGTCGGAACTGGCGCTCGGCTGGTGCACCTACGGCGTCGGTGACCAGATGAGCCACTATGCCGTCAATGCGGGCCTCGCCAAGACGCTGATCCAGTATCTGATCCGGTGGTCGATTTCGTCTGGCCAGTTCGAGCCGGAAACGGGGGATGTGCTGCGAGCGATCCTGGCGACCGAGATCTCACCCGAACTCGTGCCGCCGGGGGAGGACGGCGTGATCCAGAGCACGCAGTCCAAGATCGGTCCCTACGAACTTCACGACTTTTTCCTGTTCCACACGCTGCGCTACGGCCTGCCGCCGTCGAAGACGGCGTTCCTCGCCTGGAATGCCTGGCGCGATGCGTCCGCCGGTCGCTGGCCGGCGGGTTTCCCAGAAGAAGGACGCAACGCCTACGATCTCGCCACAATCCGGCGTTGGCTGGAAGCCTTCATCATCCGCTTCTTCCAGACGAGCCAGTTCAAGCGCAGCGCCATTCCGAACGGGCCGAAGATTTCGGCCGGAGGCGCTTTGAGCCCACGCGGCGATTGGCGGGCCCCGTCCGACAGCGTCGCGGATGCATGGCTGAGGGAGTTAAGGCAAGCGCTTCCGCCGGACGCGTGATCAGCCCGAGGCCGGCCAGGCTTCAAGGAGGACCGCCGTTTCGGTCAGGAATATCTGCTGGCTGAAACGGCTGCCGTAGACGGTGATGAGCGCGTCATGCGTTTCATCCGCCGAACTGCAAAGCGCGTCCTTCGGCAGAATAACGGAATAGCCGAGATCGATCGCCGAAAAGACGGCCGCCAGCACGCAGACATCCGTTTCCGCGCCAGTGACGACGATCGTGTCGACCCCGCGCTCCTTCAGCATATTGTCCAGATCGGTGGCATGAAACGGCGAATAGCCCGGCTTGTCGATGACGGTCGCGGGAGGAACGAGTGCGGCCAACGGCTCGACCAGTTCGATCAGGCCGGGGTCCATCTCGTTTAGCGTGAATTCATGCCAGCGTTCGAAATAAAGACGCCATGCGCCTTTGGTATCCGCCGCCCGGCGCGGCGGGATGAAGCGCGAGAAGATGGTCTCGGAGGAATGAGCCTGCGCGATCCGAAGCGTTTCTGGGAGCACCCGTTCCATCCACGGCGTGTTCCATTCCGTGTCTTCCGCGAACATCCGCTGCATGTCGATGCAAAGGTGGACGACGCTACGTTCCGAAAGGTTCGGCAGACCATCTTGTTCGGTCATTCACATATCCCCCCATCGCCAGCACGAACCGACGGATGTCGGCTGGCATGGGAAGGAAATCCAATCGCGCGGCGGCCGTTCCTACCCAATTTCAGTCAGGTCTCAATCTCGGGCGAAGTCCAGGGAGAAGGGAGCGAAGGGGGCGCCTCGGGCGCCGCGAACTGGTCGCGGTGACCGCGAACGAGCTTGCGCACTTCGGTCGCGAGTTCCGCGAGGTCGGTCTTGTCCTTGGACAGAACGCCGTCGGTGTTGCGCTTCAAATCCTGGTATTCCTGCCGAGACAGGTTTTTCGAGGTTAGGACGACCACCGGCACGCTGGCTGTTTCGTTCCGTTCGCGCAGATGCCGGATGAACGCGAAACCGTCCATTTCCGGCATCACCAAGTCGGTCAGGACGAGGGCGGGAATGTGATCCGTCATCTTCTCCAGCGCCTCGCGGCCGTTGGTTGCGAGGATGACGGAAAAGCCCTCGCGCTCAAGGATGGCCTGAGTACGCGCGAGATGGTCCAGATCGTCGTCGACGGCGAGGACGGTACGGTTCTCATGCGTCACGAAGCGGTCGAGAACCTTGCGCAGATGGCTCCATTGAACCGGCTTCAAAAGGTAGTCTGAAGCGCCGAGCGCATAGCCGAGGCTGTGCTGGTCGATGATGGTGAGCATCACGACCGGAATACGCGACAGGTCGGCGTCGTTCTTCAAGGCGCTCAGCACCGACCAGCCGTCCATGCGCGGCATGGTCACGTCGAGGAGAATCACGTCGGGCCGGATGGCCCTCGCCATCTCAAGCCCGGCCAACCCATCGGAAGCCGTGCGCACGACGAAGCCTTCCTTGGACAGGAAACGCGTGACGAGATCGCGCGCGTTGGGATCGTCGTCGATAGCGAGAACGACACCCATGGAGGCCAGCCGCTCTTCAACCGGAACGGGAACGATCACCGCGTTCTCGACCACGGTATTCGCCGCGATGGCGGGCAGCTTCACTGTGAAGGTTGAGCCTTGGCCTTCCCGGCTCGTCACCGCAATATCGCCGCCGAGCAGCTTACAGAAGGCCTTGGTGATGGCGAGGCCGAGGCCCGTTCCGCCGAAGCGGCGCGTTGTCGAGGCGTCGGCCTGCGTGAAGCGCTGGAACAGCTTCTGAAGTTGGTCCGGCGTCATGCCGATCCCCTTGTCCGACACGTCGAAGGTCAGCCAATCGCGGCCGAACTCGGTCGTGCGCCGGGCGGTCAGCGTTACCGTGGCGTTTTCCGAGAACTTCGCGGCGTTGGACAGGAGATTGATGAGGCATTGGCGCAGCTTCACCTGATCGGTGTGCATGTCGCCGAGATCGATATCGCCCTCGATCTCCAGCCGATTTCCCTTTTTCTCCATCAGCACCTGCACCGTGCTGCGGATGTCGGACAGCGCCTCGCCGACCGAGAAGGTCTCCAAGAAGACCTCCATGCGCTCCGCTTCGATCTTGGAAAGGTCGAGGACGTTGTTGATGAGGCTGAGGAGGTGGTGGGCATTGTTGTTGATCTTGCGCAGGTCCGCCAGAAGCCCTTTTTCACCGAGCTCCTCGACCTCTTCTTCCAGCATCTCGGCATAGCCGATCACGGCCGACAGCGGCGTGCGGAGTTCGTGGCTCATATTCGCGATGAACTCACTTTTCGCCCGATTGGCGTTGTCGGCCTGTTCGCGGGCGAGTTGGAGTTCCTGTTCCTGCTGGCGCTGACGGGTGACATCCGTGTTGGTGCCGAACCAGCGCAGGATGGCGCCTTGCGCGTCGCGGATCGGAACGGCTTGCGACAGGAACCAGCGATAGCTGCCATTCGCGCCGCGCAAGGGGAACGTGTCTTCCCAGTTGCGTCCGCTGGCGATGGCTTCGAGAAAGCTTTGGCGCACGCGTTCCGCATGGTCGGGATGCTGCGTTTCCAGCCATTCGGCCCCGGAAAGCCGGTCTGCCGGCAGTCCGGTGTAATCGAACCAGCGGCGATTGTACCAGAAGATCGAGCCGTCCGGCCGGGCGGTCCAGACGAGCTGGGGCACGTTGTCCGCAAGCCCCTGGAACTGCAGGTTGCTTTCGTTCAAGGCGGCGGCGGTGCGCTTCTGCTCCGTGATGTCGGTATGCGAGCCGATCCAGCCTCGAACGCCTCCGTTACCGTCGAAGATCGGAACGGCATTGGCGAGCATGTCGCGCCATTGGCCGTCCCGCCGCCGGACCCGGTGTTCGACGGAATAGCGTTTGATCTCGGCACTCGCTTCGTTCCAGGCGCGGGCGCTGTGGTCGCGGTCCTCGGGGTGGAGAGCCGTGGTCCAGCCCCAGCCGGAATATTCCTCTTCCGTTTGCCCGGTGAATTCCGACCAGCCCGGCTGCTCGCCCCGAAAGATGCCGCTCGCCTCCACATGCCAGACAATGGCTGCCGTGGATTCCACGAGGACGCGGAACTGATCCTCAATGGTGGGAACGGGTTCTTGGGGGTCGGACTGCGAGTGATCGGCGTTCGGGACCGTCGGAAATGTCATCTCGTCTCGCGTTGCCGGAATTGCAGCCGGCAAACAACGTTTCGCGGCGCGGTTCGATCCGCGCCGCGAAAGAGAATTCGGGCGGCCTCGTTCAGCGGTCGCGGACCGGCAGATTGTCGGTGGTCGGCGAGGTCGAATAACGCTGACGCCGCCCGATCATCATCATCGGAATGCTGGCGAAGGAAAGCACCAGCGAGACCACGGTGAACAGGCCGATCGTCGGGTTTTCCTCGACCGCCGTCGTGTAGAAGGTGAGGTAGAGTTCGTAGAGGAAGAAGGGCGGCGCGAGGGTGAAGAGAAGCGCGCCGGCATAGCCGAGCGTGCGGAAATGGGTGGTGACGTAGGTGTGGGGAACGCCGTTCTGCATGGGCGGAAACTCCAGCGATGTTATGCCGGTTCTGCTGCCACGCCATGCTTGCCCCTGTCTGTCGCGACGTCCCGGCGGGACAGGTGTGTCCCGCCAGAGCTGCGTTCGGGAAACTCAGCCGGAAGCGCGGGCAACGGCGCGGCGCAGCGACTCCACTTCGCTTTCCAGCGCGATCAACTCGCTCGCCGTCGTCGCCCGGCGCGCTTTCGCCGCTCTCAACCGGTCCTGTGCCACCTCGTATTGCCGACGAAGGCTCGCGGCTTCGCCTTGCCGATCGATCGCCGTGCGCTCCAGCGCGGCGGTCTGACCCTGATAGGTGCCGTTCGAAATGTTGCCCCGCGCGCAATAGTAACCGTCGAAGCGTGCGTCGCCGGTGCAGGAGGTTTGGCAGCCGGTGAGGAGCGGCAGCGAAACGAATGCGCCGGCGACGAACAAGGCGCGGTGAAGCGTTGTCATGCGGGAAGCCCGGAATGAGGATTGAGCGAGCGTCGACATCAGGCTTCCAGTCCGATCTGAGTCGGAACGCGGCTGTAGGTTTCCTGAAGGCGGGCGAGTTCGCGCCGCAAGGCCGCGCGCTCGCCTTCGAGCTGGCGCTTGCGATCCAGCGTTTCCGGCGTCTTCCCATTCGCTGTCGCGCGGTCGAAATCCGCGATGTCCTGGTCGGCATTGCCGATGGACTTCTTCACCAGCGCGATGTTCTGGCTGGCCGTGCGCAGTTCCGCGCGATAGGCCGAAACGGTCAGCTCGCCGCTTTGGAAGCGGGCATTGTTGCGCAAAACGCGCTCGGCCTGCTCGTCCACAAGGCGCGACGTCAGAGCGACGTTGCGCTTGTAATAGGCGATACTCTTGTCGGCGGATTCGATGGTGGCGCGCAGCGAATCCTGCTGGGCTGCAACCTGCCGCGTTTGCTGGTTGACGCGGTTGGCGTCCGCGCCGCCCGCCACACCGCCACCGACACCGCCGATCAGCGCGCCCTGGAGAATGGCGTCGCGGTTGCCGCCGCCGAGCGCCGCGCCGGCAAGGCCGCCGATCAGCGCGCCGACGACCGCGCCGGTCGCGACGCCCTGCACGATGCGGGTGCGCTCGGTTTCCTGTTGGCGCAGCGCGATCTCCGCCGGGCTCATGGTGCTCGGGTCGATCGGGCCGGTGGTCTGGCATCCGGCGAGCGCCAGGGACGCCGCGAGAAGGGCGGCCTGCGCGCGCGGAAAGGACGAGGGCATGGAAAAGCTCCTTGAGAACATGATCGGATGAAGGGAAATCAGCGGCCCGGCAGCCAGCGCCGATCGCCGAGAAGGCCGACGAGGATGCCGGAGGTCTCGGTCTGCCGGCCGGTGCGATAGGTTTCGATCTGCCGCGCGGCGCGCTCCACATCGGCGACGAGGCTGTCGCGGTTCTGCGCGCGGAGTTCGCGGGACAGAACGGCGGCCTGCGATGCCGCGCGCTCGCCCTGGTCGGTAGCGATCTGCGAGACGGCATCGGTATAGACCGTCGCGAACATGCGGAAATTGACGAGTTCGCGCTCGATCACGGCCGGGATGCGCGCCTTGATGTCGGCGGGCAGGTCGCGATCGTCCAGCGCCTTATAGCGGCCGTCGATGAAGTCGGCGGCAAGGCGTAGTTCGCGCCCCGCGAGGCCGGCACTGAAGATCGCGCGGCGAAGGCTGCGGTCGGCGACCTCGTTGCGGCGCGCGAACTCGGCGGCAAGCTGGGCGCGCAGTTCGGCGATCTCGCCGCGCAAGGGGCCTTCGATCCGCGCCTCGATCTCTTCCAAACGCTCCGTCGGCTGCGCGGCGACGGGCGCGGGCACCTGCGCGCTCAACGCCTGGAAAGCGGTCTCCAAGCGACCGACCGAGTCCAGCCCGCCGATCGCGGCCTTGCTGACGAGGATGCGCAGGCCCGCAGAGCGGCGACGGACCTCGCCGCTCGCGGCCACGGAAAGAAAGGGCGTCTCGTCGCGGCGCGCCGAAGACAGGGTTTCCGGCCCGTCGAGAAACGATCCGCCGCGCACCACATAGCCGCCGACCCGCCCATGCAGACGGTCGAGCCGCGTCATGCGGAAGGGGTCGAGCGTGATCTCTTCGGCATTGCCGTAGATGTCGTAGAGGCCGAGCGGGTTCGGCTTCTTCTGGCCGACCGGCTTCGGTTTGCCGCCCGAGGACTGCGCGCCGTTGTACCAGGCATAGTCGCCCATCGTGCCTTCGGTGAAGAAGCGGGAATTGCCGCGTTCCGCTTCGGGCAGCGCACTGCCGCCGCGCGCGGCGAACTCCCATTCCGTTTCCGTCGGCAGGCGCGCATAGCCATCGTCGATGCCGAGCGCGACAAGTTGGCCGATCTGGTCCTTATAGATCCAGGCGTTCAAGCGCCGGGTGAACTCGATCGCGTCGTACCAGGACAGGTTGGTGCGCGGCAGCGCATCGGCCGGCGTGAAGCGTTGCGGGCAGGAGGCATCGCCGTCGGCCATCACGGCTTTGTACTGCGCGTCGGTGATCTCGTATTTGCCGATCAGGAAGTAGCTGCCCTCGCGGCTGTCGAGCGCGCCGGCAATGTGATCCTCGCGCCGATATTCGAGATAGGAGCGCGCGCCTTCCGCCGCGCCGACGAGCACCGGACTGTCGGCGAGCGGCGCTTCCGGCGCATCGGACGAAACCGCGCCGGTATGAACGCGCCGCAGCGCCAGCTTGCCGCCGCAGGGAAGCGAGAGAACATCGTCTCCCTCGGTCGGCTTCGGGTTCCAGACCTTGTCCGGCCAATCGGCGGCGTGACCCCCGGCGGTTGGAGCCAGAATGGAAGCGGCCACGAAAAGGGCGAGGCGGAGCGGGCTATTCGGCACGCAAGGCTCCTGCGGGTGGGATCGCCGAGAAACGCAAGGCGGCGACGAGGGTGACGAGAAGAACGAGGGCGAGCGTCGCCGAGCCGGCCACCGCCAGTTGCGGGACGGGCAAAAGGCAGCTCGGGCGCTGCGATGCGAGACCGAGCGGCAGGAAGCGGTTGATTGCGCCGCAAGCGGCTCCGAAAGTTCCGAGCGCCGCGCCAAGGCCGGCGAGCCCGGTCGCCAAGCCGAAGCCGAGCACGAAACAGGCGACGGTCCCGCGCGAGCCGCCCATCAAGCGAAGAAGCGCGATGGCGCGGCGCTGCCGGTCGAAGACGGCGAGGACGTTCGCGCCGAGCGCGGCCGCACAACCGGCAACGAGAAGCGCCGCGAGAACGGCCACGATCTCGTCCAGCCGGCCGCCGAGCGCCAGAAGCCGTTCGATATCGGCGCTTTGCGAAAGCGTGTCGTAGCCGAGGTGTTCGATCGCCACGACAAGCCCCGGCACCGCTTCGATCTCGCTCGCATAAAGGCGGGCGCTCGACGGAGCCGAAACGCGGCTTTCCGCTGCCCGGCCGCCAATGCCGAGGCGAGGAACGGCGAAGCCGTCCAGAAAGGCCTCGATCTCTTCCAGAAGCTGCGGCGCGACCAGGGTTTGCGCGCTCGGCGACAGATCGGCGTCGAGAATGCCGACCACCCGCAGGTCCACGGACAAGCGTCCGGCACCGTTCTCGCGCTGAGTGGAAAGGCGGCTGCTATCCCCAACCGACAGCCGGAGCGCTGCGGCTGCCCGCGAGGATAGAACCGCTTCGCCGCCGCCCGGCACGGGGATCGATCCGCGCGTCAGAAGCGGGTCTCCCGCGCCGCTCGGCAAAAGGGATACGGCCTCCCGTCCCGAGCCATCGGCTCGAGACAGATAAGCGCGTGCCGCCAGCGCGCGGGTCGCGGGCTGAAGAAAGCCGATATTCGGCAGGGCGGCGAGTGCGCCGAGTTCCGCCGGCCCCAACCGGTTGTCGCCGACCAGCCTGATCTCGAGGTTGCGCGGATCGCCGCGCAACTCGTCGGTGAGGCCGGTCAGCGTGCCGGTCTTCAAACCCCACAACACGAGCACCGGCGCCAGGACGCCCGCGACGATCAGCACGGCGAGAACCGACGCCCGCCACTGGCCGAAGGCGACGCGGAGGCCGAGATCGAGCCCGAGCATCACGCCGCCTCACGCCGCGTAGAAGAGCCGTCGCAAAGCGTCGCAACACTGGCTTGCCGGCCTGTGGCCTGCCGCTCGATCGGCAGGAGCACGTAGCCATGCGCCTGCGCGAGTTCGGGGTCGTGCGTGATCATCAGGATGGCGGTGCCGGATTCCTTCGCGACGCGATCCATGACGCCCAGGCAGAGCTCGGCGGTTTCGCCGTCGAGCGCCCCGGTCGGCTCGTCGCAAAGGAGAAAGGAAGGGCGATGGGCGAGGGCGCGCGCCACGGCGGCCCGCTGCCTTTGCCCGACCGACAAACCATCGGGGCGGGCGTCGGCTTCGCGCGACAGCCCGAGACAGTCGATCAGGTGCCGGATCAGCGCTTCGTCGCGTCGCCCCGCCAGCCGCTGTTGAAGCCGCACGTTGCCGGCAAGCGTCAGGAACGGGAAGAGCGGGCTCGTTTGGACGACATAGCCGAAGTGCCGGGCGCGAAAGCGAGCGAGATCGCGCTCGCTTCCCGTAAGAGCCAGCCGGCCGCCGTTCGTGTTCTCGATGGCGAAATCCGCGAACCGATCCGGTCGGCTCGCCAGCGCCAGAACATCCATCGCCGTGGTCTTGCCGGAACCGGTCGCGCCGACGATCGCCTTGCGGTCGCCCGGCGCGAGGTCGAAAGCCGGAATGCGAAGCTCGAAGGATCGCTCGCGGTCCTTCAGCCTTTTCATGAGATCGCGGACGACGAGCCGGGCCATCGAAATCTCAAGGAAGGCGGTCGATGGAGATGGTGGTGACGGATTCGCCATCCGTCGCGTCGTCCTGAAGCCGCGTCCAGGCGCGCGGATCGTTGTGGACGCGCTCGAAGAATTCGAGCTTCGACTTCAGGTCCAGAATGCGGTCGCGCTGTTGCGAGGCCGGCATCACCACCCAGTCGTCGGGCGTGAGGTTGAGGATCTGGCTCGTATAGGGAAGGTCGGCGAGATACTCGTCGAGCGCGGCGCCGAGCGGCGCGTTCTCCGCCAACTGGCGCGGATCGTTGGCCGAACGCGCCGCGACGTCGCGAAGATCGCGAAAGAAGGCGAGCGGGTCGCCGTCGATGGTCGCGCCGCGCTCCACGATGCGACGCAAGGCTTCCGACAGGGTGGAAAGCTGGTTCTTCGTCAGCATGACGCGGATGTCGAGCGCGGGCTTGGCGGCCGGTTCCTCGAAATCGCGGTCGATTGTCCAGGCGCGGTAGAATTGCGGCGCGGTGCCGCCGACGCGCCGGCCGAGATAATCGAGCTGCATGGCGCGGCTCGCCCGCGCGATCTGGGCGGCGGCGGACTGGTCCTCGGTGGACGGCGCTTCAGTCAACCGGCCTTCGGCGATGGTGCGAAGATCGGCGGCGATCTGCTCGGCCGCCGGGTCGATACCGGCCGCGAAGGCCGCCGTTCCCGATCCCGCGATGCCGGTGTAGAGGCTCGCGCCGCCCGTCGCCGAAACGCGGCGATAGGCGGTTTCGGCCGGTTCATGGTCGGGCCTGCCATCGGGGGTCTTCAGGTGGAGCGCAACGACGCGCACGCCCTTCTTGCGGGCCAGTTCGTTGATCTCGTCGACATCCAGCGCACCCGAGCGATTGTTGCCGCGCTCCGGCCGGCGCGGCCCGGCATCGGTGATCAGCACGACGTAGCGCAGGTCGAACTGGCTCCAGTCGGTGGAGTCCAGCGCCTCGAACAGGCCGCCGAGCGAGTCCTCGTTGAAGCCGCGCGTTGAAACGCGCGCGGTTCGCATGGCGCCGATCTCAGCCAGAAAATCGTCGGCGCGGGAGTCGGGCGTCAGCGGCTGGAAGATGCGCGTGTCGTATTCGATGCCCGGATTGTTCTCGACGGGCTGGCGGAAGCCGATGAGGCCGAAATGGATGGAGCCCGACGGCGTCGCGAGCCGGTCCTTGATCCGCAGGATCGCCTCGCGGGTGCGGTCGATATAGGGCTGCATCGACACCGTGGTGTCCACCACGAACATGACCCCGGCGCGCGGCTCGCGCCTTGGTGGCGGGGAAGCCTCGCCGCCCTTCGTCACGGAGCCGACTTCGAGGAGCGTTCCTTCGGCGTCGAAATGCAGCCAGCTCTTCTCGAAATCGAGAATCGGCAGGAGATAGAAATTGTCATCGATGGAGGCGATGTCGTTCGGCTCGATGGCGACCACCGGTGCGCTGTCGCCGCCGCTCGCGGCGGCTTCGCGAAGGGCGGCGATGCGCGACAGCACGCCTTCCTGCCCGATTGTGTCCTGAAGGTCGCTTTTCGTCGCGAAGAAAAGCTGGCGCTGGCGTTCCACCTCGGCGCGGTTGTTGAAGGCAGCGACCACCGAATGTTTCCAATCGACGGTCGCTTCGGCTTCGATCCAGCCGGTCGGGTTCCCGCGCGCATTGCCGCCGACTTCCACGCGGCCACCTTGTCGGCCAAAGACGTAGAAGACCTCGAAGGGTGCGAGCGCCCGCCCGCTTTCCAGTGCGGCGCTGGAAGAAGCGAGGAGCCGCGCGCCGGGCTTCGTCACGACGCGCTGGTAGAGCATCCGCTTGTTTTCGATATGCAGCGCTTCGCGCTCGGCCGCGCCAGCGGGCACAGCGAGGAACGCGACGAGAAGCGCGCTCGCGAGAAGGCGGGCAAGCGTCGAACTCATGAGCAGAAGTCCTGAAAACTGGTTCGCTCGGCGGGCGTGCCGGCGAAGCGCTTCGGGCGCAGGTGATCGCAGAGACGCGACAAGCTGGCGGTGGCGTCCGCGTTTCCAGCGGTAGCGGAGGCCTTGTAGGCTTCCAGCGCCCGGCGGATGTTGGGCGCCTCGATGGCGTCGGCCGGCGGATGGTCGAGCGTCGGGTCGTTCGCGCGGCCGTACCAGGCGAGCGCCTGCGCGTCGCCGCGCTGCATGGCGGCATAAAGCGCCTGAAAGCCGAGGTCGCGGTCGCCATTCGGCTGCTCGCGCAACGCTCGGCCGAGATCGTAGAGGCGGGTGGCTTCGGTCTGCGGATCGGAAACGAGCCGTCGCCAACCATCGGGTCCGAGGGCGAAATCGCCGCCATCGGTAGCTACGGGAGCAGGCGCCGCTGCCGGCTCGGGTGCCGGTGACCAGCCGAGCCTGTCGCGCCAGCCGGCCGGCAGGATGTTCGCCGCCGAGTCCAGCGTCTCGTTCCATCGCCCGGCGATATCGTCCCGCCAATGATAGGCGGCTGCTGCGCCGAACCCGAGCAGGAGCACGACCGCTGCGGCGGGAAGGCCGATGGCGAGCCATGACGAGCGCTGTCGCTCAGGTGCCGGAGCCGGTTGGGGCTCCGCGGGGATCGTTACGGCTTCGGGTTCCAGTGCCGCGATAGGTTGAGGCACCGATGTCGGCTGGGGCGCGATGCCGAGAACGCCGCCTGCCTGCCCGGAGCGTCCGCCGCCCTGGGGAATGGACGGCCAGAAGTCGGCGAAAATCTCCTCGCTGCCGAGCGTGATCGTCACATAGGAGGAGTCGCTGATCCGATCGACGATGGCAGGGCGAAGCAGCGCCCGGCTGCCGTTCTTCCAGGGCTCGATCCTGTCGAACGGCAAGGATGCGGGAACGGCTTGCCAGCCTGCCGGGCCCAGATGGCGGTTGGTCTCGGATTCGTTGGCGATGCCGATCTCGGCACCGGCCGGAAGAGAAGCGTCACAAATGAGCCAGGCATGGCCGGGGCCGAACTCGGAGGCGTAGCGGATCTCGGCGGCCATCGATCAGGCCTCCCCGACGCGCGAGGATTCGAGAGCGGACAACACCGCGCCGAGCCGCGCGTTCTCCACAGGATCGATCTTCAACCCGTCCGATCCGAGGGCGTTTTCGCGGGACAGATGCAGGTAAGCGCAGACCCAGTCGTCCAAGAAGCGCAGCGCGTGCGGTTCCGGCTCGGGACCGATGCCATCTGCGTCGAAGGCGATCGGGCGCGGCGCGAAGACCGGTCGCTCCGGCTCGGCCATCGTGTTCATCGCCCGCGCTTCGGCCGGCATCAGGGACGTGCCGAGATCGCCGAGGAAGCCGTTCAGCAGCCGCTCGGCAACGAGGGTCGCTTTCGCCACCTGCTCGTCGCGCCGGTCGCGGAAGGTGATGCGACGGATGGAATCGCTTAAACGCTCGGTGAGGTCGAGCCGGCGCGCGGCGAGCACGATGTCGTCCACGAGCTCACGCAGAAGATCGTTCTCGACGCCGGTCTCGCGCGCGAAATGAGGGTCGGCGGCGCGGACATAAAGCCGTTCGGTCCATTCGGTGAACGCCGCCTGCGCCAGAACCATCTCAGGGCTGTGGATCGGGGTCGTCGCGACCGCCACCGGAGCCGCCTCGGGTTCCTCGGCTTCCCACGGGCGTCGCCGACGCGGAGTTCCAGGCGACGGGGTCGGAGCGCTCTCGGCTGGACGCCCGTTCGTGGCGAGGAGCGACTCGTAGAGCCTGTCGGAGATGATCGCGGCATCCACCGTCAGTCCGCCGAGAAGCGTGCCGAACCGTCCGTGATGTTCGCCGCAATGATACAAGGCTTCCGCGACGCGGCGCGCGACGGCCTGCCGCTCGAGAAGGCGCTTGTCGAGGTCTGTTGCCGTGTAGAATGGGCGCAAGCACTGGATGAGGCCGGCGACAAGGCGTGAAAGACGGTCGGAAACCTGCCGCTTCTTCACCGCCGGATCACAGACGGGCGCGAGATTGCGGGCGATATGGCCTGCGCCGCCATCGTTGAGACGCATCATTTCGTCGAAGGCGAGAACGGGGTCGGCGAAGTGGTCGCGCACGCCGGGCGCCTCCACGAAGCCCTGGCGAAGCGCCGCCACCCATTCCGTCCGATCCGGCCGGACCGCGATCTCCCGCTGGCCCTCGAAGGCGAACATCTCGCCGTTCATGACATTCGGGTTGCGCATCAGATAGCTGTTGCGGAAGGTCGCGTCGGGCGTCCAACGGCGCACCCAGGTCTCGTTGCCGGAACCGAAAGGCTTCAGGAGGGACGCCAGCATCCGGCCCTCGAACCGGGTTGCCAGTCCCATGGCGGAATCGCTTGTCTTCTTTTCGAAATGCAGGTCGAAGCGGGTGAAGACGAAGAACAGGAGCGGGACCTTACTGACGCGATCGGCGGGCCGGGGGCCATGGGTCGTGCCCACCCAGTTCGCCACCACGTCGGCAAGCTGCGCGACGTCGAGATTGCTCTCCTTCACGCAAAGCAGCATCGCGGTGATTTCCTGTTCCGCGGCGTAGCGCTGGAACAGGTATTCGACCTTGCCGCGCAGGATCAGCGCGGCGATGGTTTCCCGTGGGGACGCCGCGAGATGGGCGGCGAGGCCGCCGGTCTCCTCGCCATCGCCGCCTTGCGGCAGGCCGCGCGTGCGATAGCCGGGAAAATCGAGGAGATCGGTGCGCTCGAAGAAGTCCCAGGGCTTCTCGGCGAGCGTCATTACCAGTTCGGCCGTCAGCGCGGTGACGACCGGACGCGGCAGGTCCGCCCCGATGCCGGCGGCGGTGCTGAGCGTCAATCGCGGCGCGTCGGCATCCACCAGATCGTTCAGCGCCTCGACATCGAGAATGCTTTTGGCGCCGGGTGTGCGGATGTCGATGGCGGCAAAGGGCGCGTAGGCTTCCGCTGCGAAGCCGAGCCGCTGGAGGCCGGAGACGAGCATCAGATAAACGTCGGTGATCGCCCGGTGACGCCCCCAAAGCAGCGACAGGAACTCAGCAAGCCTCGGCAATGCCAGTCGAGGCGCGATCTCCGCCGCCAAATGCCAGAAACTGCCGAGCCGCTTCGTCAGCTCGAACTCGCCGAGATGCTTCCGGAAATAGTCTTCGAGGTCCCAGACATCCTCGACACTCAGACCATTCGCGCCGGTGGCCCCAAGCGCCTCGGCGCGGAAGGGCGTGAGAAACGCTTCGATCTCCTCGCGTTCCGGCCACGTCTCGTAGCGGCCCGGCATGCCGTCGAAGAAATAAGCGTTGGCGAGGATCTTCACGATGTCGCCATGCCCGAGAAGGCGCAGGTGAACCGGAAACCCCGCCGGACCGGGGGGACTGGGCCGAACCGTGAAGCGCGTGACGAGACCCGTCGCTTCCTTGCCGCGATCCGGGTTGATCGTGGTGATGTAGTTGACGGGCTCGGCCATGCCGGGAAAGCGGGCGAAGAGGGCGTCACCCTTGCGGGCGAGAACCGAGATCAGGTGAGATTTGCCGACCTGGCTCGCGCCGAAGACGGCGACCGCCATCGGCCGCTCCGCCGCATCGGCCAGCCTTCGCGCCAGAACCGCGCCGAGCCGCAACTCGCGCTCGACGCGGGGGCCATGGGCGCCGACGAGAGCGCGATTGCCCGGAGCGGCCAGCCAGTCGAGACCGCCGCGCGCAGCCTCCCCCACCGCTCGTGCGCTGGAGCCCAGATCACCATGTGCAGTCATCGCCGACCTCCGTCAAAGAACCGTCAGCGTGCCCGACTCCAGCCAGTATTCGCTGGATCGGTCGTCGAGCGGCATGGTGCAGAAGGACAGGCTCATGGAGGGGCGGACATCCGCCCCGTTCGCGTCGGTCGCCTCGATCACCGCCAGTTCCTCCTTGGAGGCTTCCTGGTCGAGGAGGGCGGCGCGATCCTCCGTCGCTTCGATCTCGACCTCGCGGCCGACGACCACCTCGATCGGCTTCGGGATCGACGCGGAGTTCTCGTTCATTCGCAGGCGATAAAGCGGGGAGGTGATCCAGCGGGCGTGGCGAAGCTGGCGGTAGCCGATGCGCGACGCGGCATGGACGCGCATCCGCTTGGCGGACGAGGTCCCGTCGCGCCGGGTCAGGTCGTCGGCGGTGAAAAGGACGCGATCCTCGGCGAGAATGCCGTCCGAGCCGAGTTCACCGACGTAGCGCGCGGTGGAGCGCAGTTGCAGGCGGTTCGTCTGGAGCATGAAGTTGACGAGCGTGCCTTCGGCCAGCGCGCAGAGCATGGCACCCACGGCAGCCGTGGTCTTCGGATCGCCGATCGTCATCGAGTCGCGGCTGCGGAACGGATACCAGACGTCGACGCGATAGCGATGCAGCGGCTGGAGCCGGTCGGGCGTAACGGCCAGATGATCGAGCATGAATTCCTCGATCGCCGGCAGGCGCGACGGCCGACCCGAAAGAAGCAGGCGATCGCAATCGAAATGCGCCACCGCTTCGGCGAGGCAGGCCAGCGACGGGCCAAGCGTTTCCCGAATAGCCCCGCGCACCCGGTTGAAATCGAGCGGTACGGACACGGCGCGGAGGTCGAAGCCGTCCGTGCCACGTGCCCGCAACGCATCCGTCACATAGGACAGATCCATGTCGTCCATCGCGGCGAGGGCGGGTACGAGTTCATCGAGAGGGCGCGTCGTGACGCTCTCGTAGCGCTCGGCGCCGGAGACTTCGTAGAGTGCCATGATGGCTAGGGCGGCGGGCGTCAGGACCTTCAACACGATCTCGCGCCGGCGATCCTTGACCTGCTCGGCCATGTCGGACCGGTCGCCGCCGAAAAGCTCGTTCAAAAGCGCGCGGATGTCGCGCTGGCCGCGCTCGCGCAGGGCGTCCCCGATGGCCGGCAGCACGCAACGCTCGATCACCGCCCGCACGACATCGTCGCCTGCGACGCCGATCCCCTCGCGAAAGGTCTGGACGGGAACGAGCGCCCGGTCGTCGTCCTGGAAATAGGTCGTGATCATCAGATCGGTGGTGCCGCCGCCGATATCGATGGAAGCGACGCGCAGCGAGGGCTCCGGCTTCGCGTCGGCGCGCGGCTGCGCGTTCGGCTCGAAGCGTGGCCGGGTTTGGCCCGCCAGTTCGAAATAATCGCGGATGCGGCCGCCGAACTTGCGGGCGATCTCGCTGTACAGCCAGACGAGCTGGACGCAGGTCGCCTCGTCCCACGAGACTTCCACGAGCGGGCGCTGCATCCGGATCGCGCCGCCGCCGCTCCAGCCCATCAGGTCCCATAGAAGCGCGACCGCGCCTTCCGCCCGCGACTTCATCAGGCGCTGTTCCTGCGTCGGCAGGGCGGAAGGCAGCGTCAGGATGATCCGCCGCAGGCGTCTCGGCGCGCCGCTTTGCTTGCGCCCGGCGCGCACCTGCGGGTTGTTGATCGAAACGAAGGCCTGCCAGACGATTTCCGCCAGCATCAGCCCGTAGAGGGACGAGCGCGAATAGGAGAGCGACGGGCTGCCCTTGTCGAGATCGGCTCCGGCCTTTCGCCCGTGGAGGCGCGAATAAAGCCGCTTGTCCTTGCGGACCTGCGAGATCACGTCGCCGAAGCGGTTGAGATAGGGACGGGCGATGCGGCTGATCGGCGGGGCGGTGCCGTCCGCCGCGTAGTCGGCGCGCGGAAAGCGCCATGGCTGGTTCACGGAGGCGATGTCCCAAAGGTAGCGCTTCGGGCTCGACATGCCGCCGACCGCCGCCGTGCCGCCCTTCACCGAGCGTAAGCGCCCGGCTTCCGGGCCGACGCGCACGAGGCTCGGCCAGAAGAAAGCGCGCGCGCGGCCCGACCGGCGCGACAGATCCTCGGGGCCGAAATGGGCCTGCGAGAACTCCACATGGCTGTCGAAGGGCTCGCCATGGACGAGTTCAGGCCTCGCCAGATCGCGTAAGCGCAGGATCGCGGAATTGTTGAGATCGACCGCATCCTCGTTCGGATAGTTCTCCACGAGGAGGCCGCAGGTGCGGCTGTTGCCGATGTCGAGCACGAGATCGACCAGCACCGGGCGGATCGACGCCTGGTCCGTCACCGTATCCACGAAGCGCACGCGCGGCGCTTGGCAGCCGGCATCCAGCAGGCCGACGAACGCGAACCACCGGGCGGCATGTTCCAGCGCGTTGCGAAGGTCGTCCTCGCGCAGCGCGCGGCCAAGATCCCGCTTCCGCTGATCGATGAAAAGCTTCTCGACCCAGGCGAGAACCCAGGTCTGGAAATCCTCGACATGCCCTTCGCGCGGTTGCGGATCGGACAGGAACCAGCCGTTCGTCGCGATCCGCGACACGAGGCGGAACTCCTGCGAATTGCCGGCATCGCCCACGGTCGGCGTCGTGTAGGGCGCACCGGAAGCCGCGCGCTCCTCGTCGTTTTCGGCTTCAAGCCCGGTGTCGAAGGCGAAGACCGCGAGGTGGCTCGGGGCATCGGGCTGAGCGCAAGCCGGTGCCTTAACCACGCGGACGCGTGCCCAGTTCGTCGGCCCCTTGTCGTAGAGTTCCTGCCCCTTCTGGTCGCGACCGCGCCGCAGCCGAAGGTAGGGCAGGGGCACCCACTCGTTCAGGAAAGGATCGAGCGCCTTCGCCTTGCCGACCGAATATTCGCGATCGTCATTCTCCGAGCCGTGCGGATGGTCCTCGCCGGGATTGCTCTCGTTCCAGGCAGGAAGGAGCCGCCAGACAGCGCGCCCGTCGATCTCCTCGCCCTCGATACGGCGCTCGATG
Source organism: Aureimonas psammosilenae (assembly GCF_009176975.1). GTDB lineage: Bacteria > Pseudomonadota > Alphaproteobacteria > Rhizobiales > Rhizobiaceae > Plantimonas > Plantimonas psammosilenae. The sequence goes on along the minus strand of NZ_WEZG01000003.1, from coordinate 26,144 downwards.
AAGGGGCGATCGAAGCGTCCGATACGCTCGACATCGAAGGGAATGGTAACGAACTGGATGCCGGAATGAGGCACCAGAACGATTTCGGCGGGCTCTGTCATCGCTGGACTTCGACTGCGGGAGTGGTTTCGATCCGGCGCGGGATCTGGGTGCGGCCGATTTCGGTGCGGCGGGCGACGCCGTCGACGAACTCGTCGTTGGCGATGACTTCCCCGGTCGCCGTATCGGTCACCGAGCGGCGGATGCGCAGGCGATAAGGGATCTCGGCGCGTGGATCGCCGTGATCGCCGTAATAGGTGACGCCGACCGGCACCTCGGCGGGAATGGCCGCGCCGTCGGCCCAGAAGATGTTCTCGACCGGCGAACGGGTCGGCACGCCGGCATTGGCGTCGACATCCAGGCGGCCGCCACAAAGCGCGGGATGGCCGAAATCGATGCGCGCGCCATTCGGGCAGAAAGCGGAAAGATCGAGGTCCGCCGGCCCGTCCCAAGTCAGCGAGACCTGCAACGCCCCTCCTTGAGCGCCCGAGCGATCGATCCGCTGCGTGACGGTTTCAGGAAGGGTCGGGGCATTAGCGCGTCCGGCTTCCACGAGGCAGGAGTTCCGCGCGTCGGCCGTTCGCCTTTCGAGCGTCGCGATTTCGAGGCGAAGGGCATCGAGCCTCGCCGGGTCCACTGCGATCGACGGAGCGGTGAGTGAGACCGTGCCGAACCCTGGAAAGGTTGGCATGAAGGGCAGGCGCCAAGTTGGAAAGGCAGTGAGGAGCAGCCATAGGAAGACGAGAACGAGAAAAGCCAGAACCAGCCACAAAAGGGCGGCGAGGCTCTGCCATCTCCATCTAGTCGCCGACGTCGTGGGCAAAACACCCGCTGCCGGCATCGGCATGGTCGCTGCCATGGGCGGAAGGGAGTGCGCTGCTGCTGCCTTTGCTCCGGCCGCGGCCTTCAGACCACTTTCGTAGTTCGGCCGGCCGGCTTCCCGATATCCCCAGGCGACGAGCACTGGATCGCCCTTCACGCGGTAGATCGCGTCCGGTCCGGGGATCACCATGGCGTGGCGAAGGGCGCGGGCAGCATCCCGGTCGGTTTGCGAGCCTCGTTCGAGCTTGTCCGCCAGAACGGCGATGTCCGCCTTGCGCTTTTCCAGCTTGTCGAGAAGCGAGGCGCGTTCGTCTTCGGAAAGGTCCGTCGATGGAACGGGGCGCTCGTCAGCGGAAACGTACCAGTCGATCTTCGAACCGTCCTGCGCTGCGACCGGTTCGGCAAGGAGCGTTGCGGCATCCGCCCCGAACTCGCGGCGCAGCACGTCGGTCAGAAGGCCATGGTCGCGCTCCGCGCCGGTGCCGACCGGACGCAGGGAATGCAGCATCGTGGTCGCGAGGCGGATGCTTCTCATGGCCGGGCGGGCTCGGTGCAAAAGTCCGAGGCGAGGCCAGTCCGCAGAAGCGTCGCGCGCTGCTCCAGAGCGGCGAACTGGTCCTCGATGCCACCGTTGCGGAACGCGGTGCTCAGGAGGCCGAGGCGCGGAACGAACAGAAGCAGAAGGATCGCGAGGAGAACCACGCCGGACGCGGCGGCAGGCCAGATCCAGTTCGGAAGTGTTCTGCCGACCGTCATTCGCGTGGGTGTAGGAAATGGAACGGCTGCCTGCGTCGAACCGGCCGCTTCGACGTGGGCTTCGGGCGAAACGCCGACATTTGATGATACATCCGTCGAGGAAGGCCCGAACGGCACCATTTCCGGGTCGGCATCTGCGAAGGGCGGCGGGGCGCTCCAAGCCAGGATCGAGCCGAGCCCTCGTTCCCAATGGACCTGCCTTCGTCCCTCGTCGCCCGCGATCTCGACCGGCAGGAGACCCCAGTTGGTCAGAACTGGCTTGCCCCCGACAAGAAGGAGATCGCGCGGGAGGTCAGCGACATTCAAGGCGCGCTGGACGCTCGGACCCAAGGACGGATCGTGAAGAACCGGTTCCAGCGCCGCGACCGCCGCCTTGATGTCCTCGGCCGCTTGTTGACGCGTTTGCGGATCGAGGTCGATCCAGCGAACCGCAGTGCCGTCGATATCTGTGTACCAGGAGACTGAAGCTTGGCCGCCGCCGGGCGCATTCGTCACGTAGGGACGGGCGAAGAGCGACGCAGCGTCCTTGCCGCACCGTGCCTCGATTTCTGACAGAAACGCATCGCAATCGTTCAGGACACCCGATCCGTTCCGGGTCGATTCCGCATAGGGCGCAAGACTGCCGCTCCGCAGAAAATACCTGTGATTGTCGGACGCGTGCCCCAAAGACTAACCTGAAGTTGTATCGACGGCCGCACGAAGCCGCCGCATCGAAGATGCGGACGCCTTGCCGGCCCGGATTGGATTGCCCCTTTCCAGCCATGATGTCGTCACGACCTGTTCTCGTCAAGCGGGAACAAGCGTAGAAATACAACCTTTGATTTAGATCGCGACCAAACCCGACCGAACGCAGGGCGGGCTGTGCGCGCCACGGAAGATACGAATTATCTCCCGCGAGATGCTCGCCAAAGCTCGCGACATAAACAACGGGATGCGCTGAACCGCCCGAATATGCGGCCGGAATATCGATATCGAAAAGGGTGAACTGTCGAAGAAACCACGCCGGAGCGGGTTCGAATGGTGGGCGCGACAGGGATCGAACCTGTGACCCCCTCGGTGTGAACGAGGTGCTCTCCCGCTGAGCTACGCGCCCGTCGCGCGCTTCGAAGCGCGAACAACGCCCTATTATGCGAGGAACCCTTCAGCGTCAATCGGGCATCGAGCGGATCAGGCGGCGGCAAAGCGCGGCGTCGAGTTCGGTGAAGCCGGAGATCACCGCGGAAGCCTCGCGCCTCGCGCGCTCGTCCGGCGCATAGCCGAAATCGACGAGGATGGAGGGCACGCGCGCGGCCTGCGCGGCGTCCGTGTCCGTCGATGTGTCGCCGATCATCACCGCATCGCGCCGCCCGAAGCCCACTCGCGCGATCGTGCCGAGAAGATGAATCGGGTCGGGCTTCCTCGCCGTGAAGGTGTCGGCACCGCATATCGCCGCGAATCGACCGGCGAGGCCCAGGGCTTCCATGAGAAGCCGCGCAAGCTTCTCGGTCTTGTTCGTGCAGATGGCGAGCTTGAACCCGTCTTCCGTCAATCGGTCCATCGCCGCGACGGCTCCGGGGAAGGGCCGGGACGTATCGGCGATATGCGCTTCGTAATGGCCGAGAAACCGGGCGAGCTGCTCGTCGGCTTCCGTGGCCGGCAAAGGGCGGTTCTGCCGTTCATAGGCTTTTGCGAGCATCACCCTCGCGCCATGGCCGGCATGCGGGCGCACGACATCGAGATCGATCGCGGGCATCCCCGCGAAGGACAGGCAGGCGTTGAGGCTCGCGCAAAGATCGGGCGCCGTGTCCACGAGCGTTCCATCGAGATCGAAAACGGCGAGTGCCATGCGTGTTCCCTTGTCGAAGAGGCAAGGACTTGTTCGTCTCCCCGTCGGCTGCGTCAAGGGACGACGCATTCGACAGGGCACCGAACCTTCGCTAGACCCGATCTCAAGGCCGGATCGCTCCGGCGTCCGAGGCGGGAGGGCTCGAATCATGGCGGATGCCGCAGCGTTGAAGGAAAAAGCCGGACGGGCGGCCTTGTCCTTCGTTGAGGATGGGATGCGGCTCGGCATCGGCACCGGGTCCACGGCGGAAGCGTTCATCCGTGTTCTGGCGGAAAAGGTGACGACCGGCCTCCGCATCACCGGCGTTGCGACATCGAAACGCACCGCAGAGCTTTGCGGAGAACTCGGCGTGCCGATCGTGACCTTGGACGAAATGCCGGAACTCGATCTGACGATCGACGGCGCGGACGAGATCGATGCCGATTTTCGGCTGATCAAGGGCGGCGGCGGCGCTCTGTTGCGCGAAAAGATCGTGGCGGCGGCTTCCGCTCGCATGGTTGTGATCGCCGACGCTTCCAAATGCGTCGAGACGCTCGGCGCCTTTCCCGTTCCGATCGAGGTCAACGGCTTCGGCCTGACCGCCACCTATATCGGCATCCGCAAGGCAGCAGAGCGGCTGGGGCTTTCGGGCGAAATCACCATGCGCCTCGCTGGTGCGGAGCCCTTCATCACCGACAACGGGCACTTGATTCTGGACGCATCTTTTGGCCGCATTCCACAAGCAGAAGCGCTGTCGGAAGCTCTTCACGCCGTTCCCGGCGTCGTCGAGCATGGTTTGTTCCTTCGATACGCCTCGGACGCCGTGATCGCGCGAAGCGATGGGGTCGAGGTTCGGCACAATCGACCGGCCTGACGAGGCGCCCGGACCTTCGCCGATTGGCCGATCGGGGCTTGCGGCTTTGCGGGCCGATTGGATAGGAACGCCGGATCACCGATCTGCCGGGCGCCGGCGTCGCCTTTGGATGGAGACAGGACTGTCATGGTTCTTTTGAACAAGATTCGCTGTGGCCTGCTCGCCGTCGCGGTCGCCGGATCGGCCACCGCGATGCCGGCCACGGCGCAGGAGATCGCGCCTTCGCATCTGGCGGCGGCGCGCGCGGCGGTGGACGCGATCGACTCCACGGAGCAGTTCGACAACATCCTCATGAACGCGGCCACCCAGATCAAATCGGATCTGATCGGCTCCAGTCCCAACATGCAGCCGCAGATTTCCGACATGGTGGACGAGAAGGCGCTGGAACTCGCGCCCCGTCGCGCCGATCTCGAGAACGAGGTGAGCCGGGTCTACGCCAAGCTTTTCACCGAAGCCGAACTGAAGTCGATCGCGGATTTCTACAATTCCGAGGCCGGCAAGAAGCTGCTTCGCCAGGGCCCCGTCGCGACGCGCGAAATGCTGGCCGCGGCCGATGTCTGGTCGAACGGCATTTTGCGCGATCTGCGCAACAAGGCGTCCCAGGGCATGACGCAGCTCATGTCGCAGAACGGCGGCGGCGGGGAGGTGACGGGCGCCGCGATGCCGACGACGGCCGCGCCTTCGGCGCAATGACGACAGCCCTTCGATGACGACAGCAAGGCGGCCTTCCGGCCGCCTTTCCATTTGTTCGGCGTGAAATCGGTTCCAACGGAAAGGCTGTTCGGGTGAGCGAGCGTTACGATTACGACCTCTTCGTTATCGGCGGCGGCTCCGGCGGGGTGCGCGCCGCGCGCCGCGCGGCCATGCTCGGCAAGCGCGTCGCCATCGCGGAGGAATACCGTTACGGCGGCACCTGCGTGATTCGCGGATGCGTGCCGAAGAAGCTCCTTGTCTACGCTTCGCAGTTTTCCGAAACCTTCGAGGACGCGCCCTTCTATGGCTGGACGCTGGGCGAGCACCGCTTCGACTGGGCGACCCTGATCGCCAACAAGGACCGCGAGATCGAGCGGTTGGAGAATATCTACCGCAGCAACCTCGTGAAGGCGGGCGTCGAGGTGCACGCCACCCGCGCCGTTCTGGAAGGCCCGCACGAGGTCCGGTTTCTCGACGGCGACCGGCTGGTATCGGCCGAGACGATCCTCGTCGCGGTCGGCGGTCGCGCCGCGCGCCATCCGAGCCTGCCGGGCGCCGAGCATTGCATCACCTCCAACGAGGCCTTCCACCTGAAGGAAATGCCGCGCTCGGTCGTGATTCTCGGCGGCGGCTACATCGCGGTGGAATTCGCCAACATCTTTCTCGGCCTCGGCGCGAAGGTGACGTTGGTTTATCGCGGCAAGGAGATCCTTCAGGGCTTCGACGACGATCTTCGCATCGAACTCCATCAGGCGATGGAGAAGAAGGGGATGGTGATCCGCTGCGAAGAGGCGATCGAGCGTGTTTCGCAGATCGGCAACGGGAGGCTCGCGGCCCATCTCTTCGGCGGCGACGTCATCGAGGCCGATCAGGTCATGCTCGCCATCGGGCGACAGGCGAACACCGAAAATCTCGGCTGCGACAAGGTCGGGATCGATCTCGACGAGCGTGGCGGCATCAAGGTCGACGATTATTCGCGCACGAACGTACCGAGCGTCTATGCCATCGGCGACGTGACCCATCGCATCCAACTGACGCCCGTCGCGATCCACGAGGCCATGTGCTTCGTGGAAACGGTCTTCCGAGGCAACCCCACCAAGCCGGATTTCGAAACCGTGCCGACCGCCGTGTTCTCGCAGCCTGAGATCGGCGCTGTCGGGATGACCGAAAGCGCGGCCTCGAAGGCTTTTCCGGAAATCGAGATCTACCGGGCCCGCTTCCGTCCCATGCGGCAGACGCTGACGACCCGCAGCGAGCCCATGCTGATGAAGCTCGTGGTGGATGCCGCCACTCGCCGCGTTCTCGGCGCGCATGTGCTGGGGCCCGATGCCGGCGAGATGAGCCAGCTTCTCGGCATCGCGGTAAAGGCGCGGCTGACGAAGGACGATTTCGACCGCACCATGGCCGTGCATCCGACCGCCGCGGAAGAGCTGGTGACCATGTACGAGCCGAGCTACCGCATCCGCAACGGCGAGCGCGTGGATGGCTGAGGCAGGGATGACGGGTGCCGCCCATCCCGATCATCCGGATTTCGCGCGCCTCGTTTCCGAGGCCCAAGTGGTCGCCTATTTCGGCTACGGATCGCTGGTCAACCGCGATACGCTGCGCACCAAGTTTCTGGCGGTGCGGCGCGCGCGGGTTTCCGGCTGGCGGCGGTTCTGGCTTCCTCGGCCGAGCGTCGGCATCGCGCTTTTGTCGGTCCGGCCGGAGCCCGAGCACCCGACGGATGGCGTCGTGGTCTACGATCTTATCGACAATCTCGGCGCCGTGGACGAGCGCGAGGCCGGGTACGACCGTCGGACGGTGATCTCCTCGGACATCGCCATCGAGAACGATCCGGCTCCCGGCATGCCCGTCTACATCTACGAGGCGACCCGGACTGAGGAGACGGCGGCCGATACGGGCTCCGCCATTCTGCAATCCTATCTCGACGCCGTGATGCAGGGCTTCCTCGCGATCCACGGCGAGGAGGGGCTCGCGGGCTTCGTTTCGGAAACTGAGGGGTTCGAGACCATCGTCATCAAGGATCGCGCCGCGCCGCGCTATCCCCGCGCGGTGCGTCTTGCCGAAGGCGAAGCCGCGCACTTCGACGCGCTTCTCACAGACAGGGGCGTCATCTTCCAACCCGCTTGAGGGACAGCCAGCAGTGTCGCGTATCGATTCGCTTCTCGCCGTCATGACCATCGAGGAGAAGATCGGCCAGCTCGCCATGCTGGCGGCCGGCTTCTCCGTGACAGGCCCGGTGCTCGCCACCGATGTGGAGGAATCGGTTCGCCAAGGTCGAGCCGGAAGTCTCCTGAACCTCTATGGGCAGGACGCGACGAACCGCCTTCAACGGATCGCGCTGGAAGAAACGCGGTTGAAGATCCCGATTCTGTTCGGCTTCGATGTCGTGCACGGCCATCGCACCGTGTTTCCGATTCCGCTGGCGGAAACGGCGAGCTTCGATCCCGCGCTCTGGGAGCGCACGGCGCGCATCGCGGCGAGCGAGGCGGCGGCGGACGGCATCGCGCTGACCTTCGCGCCGATGCTGGATGTGTCCCGCGATCCCCGCTGGGGGCGCATGGCGGAAGGCGCGGGGGAAGACCCGCTCGTCACGTCGCTCGTCGCCGAAGCCAAGGTGCGCGGTTTCCAGGGCGCATCGCTCGGCGCGAGGGATGCCGTCGCCGCCACCGTCAAGCACTTCGTCGCCTATGGCGCGGCCGTCGCCGGGCGCGACTACGCGTCCACCGATATGTCGGAGCGCACGCTGCGGGAAGTCTACCTGCCGCCGTTCGAGGCGTCGATGCGGGCCGGCGCAGCCGCCGTGATGCCCGCCTTCTCCGACCTTTCCGGCGTGCCGATGACGGCCAACGGACCGCTTTTGAACGGTTGGCTGCGCGGCGAGGCGGGTTTCGAGGGCGTCGTCATCAGCGACTACAACGCGATCGCCGAACTCGTCGTGCATGGCGTCGCGGCGGATCTAGGCGAAGCGGCGGCACAGGCTTTGAATGCCGGCGTCGATATCGACATGATGAGCAACGCCTATGTCGAAGGTCTGCCGGTCGCGCTGGAGCGTGGCCTCGTCGCGGTGGAAGCCATCGACACGGCCGTTCGGCGCGTCCTGACCCTGAAGGAGCGGCTGGGGCTGTTCGACGATCCGTTTCGGCGGGACAGCATGCAGCCCGTCGACAGACCGAGGCTGCGCGAGGCGGCGCGTGAGGCCGCCCGCCGCTCCATCGTTCTTTTGACCCATCGCAACGACGTTCTGCCCTTGAAGGCAGAGCCGATGCGGATCGCCGTTCTCGGACCCCTGGCGGATGCCGCAACGGACATGATGGGAAGCTGGTCGGGGGCGGGCGAGGCGAAGGATACGGTGACCATCCTCACGGGCCTCCGGGAAGCGCGGCCCGACAGCGAGGTTCGGTACGCGCGCGGCGTGGGCGTCGACCGCGAGGACGAGATCGGCCCCGGCAACGCTATCGAAGTCGCCAGGGCGTCCGATATCGTCATCCTTTGCCTTGGCGAATCGCGCGACATGAGCGGCGAGGCGGCGAGCCGATCCGGTCTCGATCTCCCTGGCGACCAAGCCAATTTCGCCAGAAGCGTGCTGGCCCTCGGTCGCCCGACCATTGTGCTTCTGTCGTCCGGGCGCCCGCTTGCCGTTCCGTGGCTGTTCGAGCGTGCCGACGCGGTGTTGGCGACGTGGTTCTGCGGCAGCGAGGCAGGCCACGCCATCGCCGATATCCTTACCGGTCGCGCTTCGCCGACGGCGAGCCTGCCCGTCACTTGGCCGCGCTCCGTCGGGCAGGTGCCGATCTTTCTTGGCGAGCGGCCATCGGGCCGGCCGGCATCCGACCAGCATTACACGAGCAAGTATCAGGACCTGCCGACGACGCCGCTTTTCCCGTTCGGCCATGGCCTGACCTATGGGCGGTTCATCTATTCGGCGGTTCAAGCAGAACCGCGAAACGCCAAGCGAGGCGATACGATCGTCCTCAGTATCGACGTGGAGAATCAGGGCGCGCGGGAAGCGGAAGAGACGATCTTCGTGTTTTCCCGCAAACCGGTGGCGCGCGTCGCGCGGCCTCTCCTGGAACTCAAGGCTTTCACCAAGCTCTTCCTGCGTCCGGGCGAGAAGGGACGGGCCGTGGTGATGCTTCCGGTCGAGGCCTTGCGCTTCCCCGGTCTCGATCTGAAGCCGGCGGTGGAGCCGGGCGAATACGACCTCCTCGTCGGCGGAAGCGCGGATCGCTCCACGCTCATGTCGGCGCGGGTCACCATCGAAGCGTGAGGACGATGCGAAAAGAAGGGGTGACGCGGCGCGACGTTCTGAAGGCAAGCGCGGCCTTGGCGCTGACGGCGGCAAGCGAGGTCGGGGCGTCCACGGCCGACCTTCGCGTCTTCTCGAAACGCCATCTCACGATCTTCCGGAACTATGCCGACCGCGCTTTTTCCGGGGGACCGAAACCAGTGAAGGACAGGCTCGGCGCACCGGACGACGATTCGCGCGTTCTCTGGATTTCCGATCTCAGCCCATCGACTTTCGCCCACCGTCACGGTCTGGCTTTGATCCGTCCGGCCGTACTGGAATTGATGCCGGCCGCCGTGATCGCGGATTTGCTGAAGACAGAAGGTCCGGTTGTTCTTTCGGCTCCCTCCATGAGAGCCGGGCCCGGCCTCGAACTCTGGCGGCCATTGGCGGATCTCATGGCGATGCCTGAAACGCCGCTCGACGTGTTTCTGGACCTCGGCGGATCGGGAGATGACGAAACGGTGCACGGAGGCGTCGATCTCTTGCGCCGAACCTATGGGCGGCGATCCACGGATTGGATCGCCGTGACCTGTCCGCAAGGCCCGGCGCTTCGCATCGGTTGATCCCACCGGCCCTTCGGATGACAAGACGGGCCCGGCGTGGTTATAAGCCGCCGTCAAGATCAGAACCGCGCGCGAGAATGCAGAAGAAGCGCGGATGCCGGCCGATGAGGGCCGAGAGGACGACGACCATGGCCAAGGAGTGGACGCCGCAGAGCTGGCGGGCGAAGCCGATCGAACAAGCGCCGGTTTATCCGGATCTCGGGGCGCTTGCCGAAACCGAGCGCAGGCTCGCCTCGTTTCCACCGCTCGTTTTTGCAGGCGAGGCGAGGAAGCTCACCCGTGCCCTGGGTGACGTCGCCGAAGGTCGCGCCTTCCTGCTTCAAGGAGGCGATTGCGCCGAAAGCTTCGCGGAGCATGGCGCGGACAATATCCGCGACTTCTTCCGCGCTTTCCTGCAGATGGCAGTGGTTCTCACATTCGCTGCGGCATCGCCGGTGGTGAAGGTCGGGCGCATCGCGGGACAGTTCGCCAAGCCCCGGTCGTCGGGCTCGGAAACCAAGGGCGATGTGACGCTGCCGGCTTATCGCGGCGACATCGTCAACGGCATCGAGTTCGACGAAGCCTCGCGCGTTCCCGCACCCGAGCGCCAGCTTGAAGCCTATCGCCAGTCGGCCGCGACGCTGAACCTCCTGCGCGCCTTCGCGCAAGGGGGTTACGCCAATCTCGACAACGTTCACCAATGGATGCTGGGCTTCATTTCCGGGTCGCCGCAGGGCGAGCGCTACGGGCATCTGGCGGACCGCATTTCGGAAACCATGAACTTCATGCGCGCCATCGGCATCACCGCCGAAACGCATCCGGCTTTGCGCGAAACGGACTTCTTCACCAGCCACGAGGCGCTGCTTCTCGGCTACGAGGAGGCGCTGACGCGCGTCGATTCGACTTCCGGAGACTGGTACGCGACCTCCGGGCACATGATCTGGATCGGCGATCGGACGCGCCAGGAAAACAACGCTCATGTGGAGTTCTGCAGGGGCATCAGGAACCCGCTCGGCCTCAAATGCGGTCCTTCGCTGGAGCCGGACGGCCTGCTTCGTCTCATCGACGTCCTGAACCCGCAGAACAAGCCGGGCCGCCTGACGCTGATCGCCCGGTTCGGCCACGAAAAGGTGCAGGCACACCTGCCCAAGCTCATCCGCGCGGTGGAGCGGGAAGGGCGCAAGGTCGTGTGGTCCTGCGACCCGATGCACGGCAATACGATCTCGGTGAACGGCTACAAGACGCGGCCCTTCGACCGCATCCTCGCCGAAGTCGAGCGCTTCTTCGAGGTGCACCGTGCGGAAGGCACCCATGCCGGCGGCATCCATATCGAGATGACCGGCAAGGACGTGACGGAATGCACCGGCGGCTCGCGCATGGTGTCGGCCGAAGACCTTTCGGACCGCTACCACACGCATTGCGACCCGCGCCTCAACGCCTATCAGGCGCTGGAACTTGCGTTCCTGACGGCCGAGCTTCTCAAGAAGGACATCGCGGCGCTCGAGCCGAAGCAGGCCGCGAACTTCTGATACCGATGAACGACCGGGCGATCAGTTCGCCCGGTCGTCCTTGCTCTCACCGGGCGAATTGCGTGTGGCGAAGATCGCCGGGCCCCATTGGCGCCAAGCGAACCAGAGAGCCAGCACAACGGCGACGACGCCGAGCGTGATGCCGACCGCGTGTTCCACCACCTCGAGCCGGGCGAACACGAGATTGATCGCCGAGCCGAACACATAGCCGATCGTGGTGAAGAGGCCGGCCCAGATCCCCGCGCCGATCAGGTTCAGGACGAGAAAGCGCGGCACCGAGATCGACGACAGGCCGAGGGCGATGAGCCCCGGCATCCTGAGGCCGTAGATATAGCGGTTCACGATCACGAAAAACGCCTGGTACTTCTCCACCAGCCGAATCGCCTTGGCGAATTTGGGCTTGGATTTCCATCGCTGCACCCAACGGTGGGCGGAACAGAAGCGCGCGAACAGAAACACCGCGAGATCGCCGGTGAACGAGCCGGCAAAGGCGAGCGCGATGATGAATTCCAGCGAATATGAGCCGCGATAGGCCAGGAAGCCGCCGATGATGGCGAAGACCTCGCCTTCGAAAAACGTCCCGATCAGGACGATGATGGGGCCGAACCGGCTGACCAGATCGAGTATTTCGTACACGAACGCTCCGGATTGGCGATTCGAATTCTGGATTTGAACGGGCGAACGCCCTGCGGTCCTATGTCGTACCCGACCGGGTTTTTGCAATCGCTTCCTGCAAACTGTTCGACATGAAGGCTTTATCGCCGCTGGCGGTGGCGTCGGCTGGAATGATAGATGCGCCACATGTCGAACCATCCTTCCGTCCGATTCGCACCCTCGCCGACGGGTTACATCCACATCGGCAACCTGCGCACCGCGCTGTTCAACTGGATCTTCGCCAAGGAGCGGGCGGAGGGCACCTTCATCCTGCGCTACGACGACACCGACCGCGAGCGCTCACGGGATGAGTATGCGCAGGCGATCCGCGAAGATCTCGAATGGCTCGGCATCCGGCCCGATATCGTGGTGCGCCAGTCCGATCGTCTGGCGCTCTACGATGCCGCGACCGAGCGGTTGAAAGCGGCGGGCCTTCTCTACCCCTGCTACGAGACGCAGGAGGAACTGGAGCGACGCCGCAGCCGCATGATCGCGCGTGGCGGCTCGCGCGTCTACGGGCGCGAGGCGCTGAAGCTGACGGATGTGGACAGGGAGCGGTTCGAGGCCGAGGGTCGCCGACCGCATTGGCGCTTTCTTCTGCCTAACTTCGAGAACGATTCCTTCGCGCCGCGCCGGACGGATGTGGCCTGGACCGATCTCGTTCTCGGCGAAGAGACCGTCGATCTTTCGTCGCTCTCCGATCCGGTGCTGGTGCGCGAGGACGGGACCTACGTTTATACGCTGGCATCCGTCGTGGACGACGGCGAGATGGGCATCACCCACATCATTCGCGGCGGCGATCACATCACCAATACCGGCGTCCAGATCGCCCTGTTCCGCGCGCTCGGCTATGCCGTGCCGGCGTTCGGACACCACAACATCCTGACCACCGTGGACGGCGAGGGGCTGTCCAAGCGCTCGGGCGCTCTGTCGCTGCGCTCGCTGCGGGATGACGGTATCCAGCCGATGGCGGTGGCCTCACTGTCCGTCCTGACCGGCACGGCGAGCGCCATTGAGGCCATGCCCGATCTGGCATCGCTTGGCGAAAAGCTAGCGCTGGACAGCGTGTCGGCTTCGGCCTCGAAATTCGACCCAGCCGAGTTGGAGCGCTTGTCGGCGGAAATCGTGCATGGGCTGGCGCCGGACGCGGTGCGCGAGGAACTCATCGGTTTCGGTGTGCCGGAGGCGGAGATCGAAGCCTTCTGGCTGGCCGTTCGCGCCAATTGCACCCGTGTCCGCGATGCCGAGGGATGGCGGCGGGTCGTGTTCGGGGAACGGGATGCGGCCGAATTCAGCGAGGAGGATCGCGGCTTCCTGGCGACCGCCTTCGATCTTCTGCCGCCCGAGCCTTGGGATGCAGGCACGTGGAAAGTCTGGACTGATCGGGTGAAGGCCGCGACCGGGCGCAAGGGCAAGACGCTCTTCATGCCGCTGCGCTTGGCCTTGACGGGCCTCGATCAAGGACCGGAACTGGCGCAGCTTCTTCCGTTGATCGGCCGCGCGCGGGCGTCGGTACGCCGCCCCTAAAGCGTTCGGAGGGTCTGCCCGGTTGAAACGGGCGGACCCTTCGATCTGTTGGATTCAGCCGCGCTGGACCGCTTCCGCCACCGCGATCGCCGCCATGTTGACGACACCGCGCGACGTGACGGACGGTGTGAGGATGTGGGCCGGCTTGCCGACGCCAAGGAGGATCGGCCCGACATGCAGCGCGTCCGTCATCACTTTCACAACGTTCATCGTGATGTTCGCCGCGTCGAGATTGGGGAAGACGAGAAGGTTGGCATCACCCGTCAAAGTCGATTCCGGCATCACGCGATAACGCGTGGACTCGGATAGGGCCGCGTCGCCGTGCATCTCGCCGTCGATTTCCAGATCCGGCGCCTGCTCGCGAATGAGCCTCAAAGCGCGGCGAAGCTTGCGTGCTTCCTCGACATCGTCCGTGCCGAAGTTCGAATGCGACAGGAGCGCCGCCCTCGGTGACAGGCCGAAACGCCGGATTTCGGCCGCCGCCAGCAGCGTCATCTCCGCGATGTCTTCGGCGCAAGGGTCGCGCTGGACATAGGTGTCGAGGAAGAACTTCGTTTCCGACTGCGTGATGAGCATCGACATGGCGGCGAACTTCGACACGCCGTCGGCGAAGCCCAGCACCTGGCTGATATTGCGCAGGTGTGGCGAGTAGTTGCCCTGAAGACCGCAGATCATCGCATCGGCCTCGCCGCGCGACACCGCGACGGCCGCGATCACCGTGTTGTTGGTGCGGATCACCGTGCGCGCCGTATCGGGGTTGATGCCCTTGCGGCCGACCTTCGAGAAATAATGGTCGACGTAGTCGCGATAGCGCGGATCGTCTTCCGGATTGACCACCTCGAAATCCGATCCGGGACGGATCTTCAGGCCATAGCGCTCCAGACGCGTGGCGATGACCGAAGGACGCCCGACCAGGATGGGCTCGCCGATCTTCTCTTCGATGACGACCTGGGCGGCGCGCAGTACCCGCTCGTCTTCGCCATCGGCGAAGATCACCCGCTTGCCGGAGCCGCGCGCGGTTCGGAAGATCGGCTTCATGATGAGGCCGGTGCGGAAGACGAAGCGGTTCAGCCGGTCGAGATAAGCGCCCATGTCCTCAATCGGACGGGTCGCGACCCCGGTCTTCTCGGCCGCCTCCGCGACGGCGGGAGCGATCTTCAGGATGAGGCGCGGGTCGAAGGGCGACGGGATGAGATATTCCGGACCGAAGATCGGAGTTTCCGAACCGTAGGCCTTCGCGGCCACCTCCGAGACTTCCTCGCGAGCCAGTGCCGCGATCGCGTCAACGGCGGCGATCTTCATCTCCTCGTTGATCGAGGTCGCCGCGCAATCCAGCGCACCGCGGAAGATGTAGGGGAAGCAGATGACGTTGTTGACCTGATTCGGGAAGTCGGAACGCCCCGTGCAGATCATCGCGTCCGGCCGTACCTTACGGGCGAGATCCGGCATGATCTCGGGCGTCGGGTTGGCGAGCGCCAGAATCAGCGGTCGCTCCGCCATCTTTTCCAGGAATTCGGGCTTCAAGACGCCGCCGGCCGAAAGGCCGAGGAAAACGTCAGCGCCCTGGATCGCGTCGGACAGGGTGCGCAGCTCGGTTTCCTTGGCGTAGACCGCCATCCAGCGATCGATGCGCGCCGGCCGGCCGAGGTAAACGACGCCGTCGATATCGGTGCAGGTGATGTTCTCCACCTTCGCGCCGAGCGAAACGAGGAGATTGAGGCAAGCGATCGCCGCGGCGCCGGCGCCGGACGAGACGATCTTGACCTCTTCGATCTTCTTGCCGGTCAGTTCCAGCGCGTTGCGCACCGCCGCCGCGACGATGATCGCCGTGCCGTGCTGATCGTCGTGGAAAACGGGAATGCCCATGCGCTTGCGCAGGCGCTCCTCGACCTCGAAGCACTCGGGCGCCTTGATGTCTTCGAGGTTGATGCCGCCGAATGTCGGCTCCAGCGCCGCCACGACCTCCACGATATGGTCGATCTCGTTGGCGTCGATCTCGATGTCGAAAACGTCGATATCGGCGAATTTCTTGAAAAGAACCGCCTTGCCTTCCATCACCGGCTTGGAAGCCAGCGGGCCGATATTGCCGAGGCCGAGCACGGCCGTGCCGTTGGAAAGAACGGCCACTAGGTTCTGGCGGCTCGTGTAATCGGCGACGGTCGCCGGGTCTTCCGCAATGGCGCGGCAGGGTGCTGCGACGCCCGGCGAATAAGCGAGGGCGAGATCGCGCTGATTGCCGAGGGTCTTCGTCGGCTGGATGGCGAGCTTACCCGGCCGGGGATGGCGGTGATAGAACAGCGCCTGCGAGTCGAGGTCGCCGTTTGTCGGTCGATCGCCCTTGCCCTTATCATCCGGGCGGCGAACCTCGTTTTGAATCGCGGCTTTCTCGGCCCGGTCGTCCATGTTCGCTTTCTCCGTTCGGTGCCGCTCTTAAACTTCAATTCAACGGGAAGCTCTACCCCCAAAGCAGGGGCGAAGGCGGGGCGACTGTCGAGCCTTCGTACAAAAGTCCGTGCGGCCGGTCCGTCTTCATCAGAAGCGGCCCGTCGAGATCCACGAGATCGGCCCCTTGCGCCAGAAGAACCGCTGGGGCCATGGCCAGCGACGACGACACCATGCAGCCGACCATCACCCCGAACCCGGCTTCCCGAGCGGCCTGCATCAGGCTCAGAGCCTCCGTCAGGCCGCCGGTCTTGTCCAGCTTGATGTTCACGTAGTCGTAGCGGTCGATCAGCCCGGCGAGATCGTTCGAGACATGCAGCGATTCGTCGGCGCAGATCGGCACCGGATGAGGGATATGCGCCAGGATGCCGTCGCGGTCGGAGGGCAGGGGTTGTTCCACCAGAACCGCACCCGCTTCGGCCGCCGCCAGCATGTTCGGTCTGATCGTGTCCTCGGTCCAGCCCTCGTTGGCATCGAGGATCAAACGCGCCCCACCGCTCTGGCTGCGCACGGCGCGAATGCGCTCGATATCGCCTTCGCCGCCGCCCACCTTCACTTTGAGGAGGCTGCGATCGGCGGCGGCCTTCGTGGCGGCGGCCATCTCCTCGGGACTTCCGAGCGAGATCGTATAGGCGGTGTCGATCGGCCGGAGCACATTCTCTCCGATCATTGAGGCTACGGAGCGGCCCGCAGTCTTGGCCTCGAGGTCCCAAAGGGCGCAGTCCAGCGCGTTGCGGGCCGCGCCCGGCCGCATGGCGATCCGCAGTTCCTTGCGCGAGAGGCCGTTTTCGACGGAAGCACGAACCGTCTCGATGGCTGCCACGACGCCTTCCGCCGATTCGCCGTAGCGCGCATAAGGAACGCATTCGCCGAGGCCGTGGTGCGCGCCGTCCTCCAGATGCGCGACCACGACCCTCGCTTCGCGCTTGGAACCACGGGCAATCGTGAAGGCCTGCGCCAGTTCGAAGGTCTCGACTGTTACCGAAAGACGACGCGGCACGTGAATTCCTCCTGGCGCGGGGCCGAAAGCGGGGTCGCCGTCATGACAGCGCATTTACGGGCGATTAACGTTTCCCAGATGCGGAACCCATGCGGGTGCTCGTCCGAGCGGAGCCGCTTTCTGTTTCCGTCAGTTGGACGGCCGTGGCAAGGCCACCTGCCGTCTATGAGGTCGAAGGACGAATGCTGGATTCCAAGGAAGGCGAGATGCCGGCGGGCGGCGGCAAGTCCAACCGCAAGCCGAACGACCCTTCGCTCGTCGCCGACAAGGCCGACGGGGGCATCGTGCTGCAGCTCGGCGGGGACTGGCTGGCGCGCACCATCGGCAAGATCGAGAAGACGGTCGAGGAAACGCGCGCCGCCGATCTCGGGCGCAGCATCGCGATCGACGCCTCCAAGGTCGGCAAGATCGATACGTCCGGCGCGTTCCTGGTGGAGACCCTGGCGCGCGCGCTCGGCGAAAAGGGCGCGAAGGTCGAACTGCGCGGCGTGAAGGACGACAACGCGCTGTTCAAGGCGGTGCGCGAAGCGATCGAGAAGGAGCGTCCCGAACCGCAGCGCCGGTCCGGCTCGCTTCTGACCATGCCGTTCGAGATGGTCGGGCGCGGCATGTATGCCATCAAGGACGAGATCGTTCTCGGCCTCAACATCATCGGCGCGTCGATCTACGGCGCCGGTCGCCGGATGACCGGCCAGACGCAGGTCCGCATGGCGGCCATCGTCAACCAGATGGACCGCATGGGTGTTCGCGCGACGCCCATCATCACGCTGATGAGCTTCCTGATCGGCGGCATCATCGCGCAGCAGGGCGCTTTTCAGCTCCAAAGCTTCGGTGCCGAGATCTTCGTAGTGGATCTCGTCGGCATCCTTCAGCTTCGCGAGATCGGCGTTCTGATCACCGCGATCATGATCGCCGGCCGCTCCGGCAGCGCGATCACGGCCGAGATCGGCTCGATGAAGATGCGCGAAGAGGTGGATGCGCTGACGGTGATCGGCCTCAACCCGATCGGCGTTCTGGTTTTCCCGCGCCTCGTCGCCTTGACGCTCGTTCTGCCGCTTCTGGCCTTTCTGGCCGATATCGCCGGCATCGCCGGTGCCATGCTGACGAGTTGGATCTATATCGGCATCCCGCCTGCCGCTTTCATTCAGCGCCTGCGCGAAGCCATCGATGTGGGCACGATCCTGGCCGGCCTGATCAAAGCGCCCTTCATGGCGATCGTCATCGGCGTCGTCGCTTCCTCCGAAGGCATGAAGGTGGGCGGCAGCGCGGAAAGCCTCGGCCTCCATGTGACCGCGTCGGTCGTGAAGTCGATCTTCCTCGTGATCCTGGTGGACGCCTTCTTCGCCATTTTCTACTCCACGATCGGATTTTAGAGATGGATGGAGATCAGGCAGCTATCGTGGAAAAGGCGGGGCATGACGATGATGAGATCATCATCCGCGCCCGCGGCGTCGATGTCAGCTTCGGGCCGAAGCAGATTCTGAAGAACTGTTCGCTGGATGTTCGTCGCGGTGAAATCCTCGGCTTCGTCGGCGGTTCGGGAACCGGCAAGTCGGTACTGCTTCGCACCATCCTCGGTCTCAACCAGAAGCAGGCCGGCACGATCGAGGTTTTCGGCGTCGACTACGAGAATGCCAGCGACGACGAGCGCCTCGCGGTGGAGCAGCGCTGGGGCGTTCTGTTCCAGCACGGCGCCTTGTTCTCGTCGCTGACGGTTTTGGAGAACATCCAGGTTCCGATGCGCGAGTATCTGGATCTGTCGCCCAAGCTCATGGACGAGCTCGCGCGGTTGAAGATCGACCTCGTCGGCCTCCAGCCGGACGCCGCGCATAAATATCCGTCCGAACTCTCCGGCGGCATGATCAAGCGCGCGGCTCTTGCCCGCGCGCTCGCTCTCGACCCGGAGATCGTGTTTCTCGATGAGCCGACATCCGGACTCGATCCGATCGGCGCGGCCGAGTTCGACGAACTGATCATGACGCTTCGCGACACGCTGGGGCTCGCCGTCTATATGGTGACCCACGATCTCGACAGCCTTTTCCAGGCCTGCGACAGGATCGCGGTTTTGGGTAAGCAGCGCGTGCTGATCGAAGGACCGCTTCAAACCATGCTCGATTCCGACGAGCCATGGGTCAAATCCTACTTCCACGGAAAGCGCGCTCGAACGGTGGTGACATCGCCGAACGAGAATGACGCATCCGACGACAACACCCGAAAGAACTGACTTCATGGAAACGCGTGCGAACTACGTTCTTGTCGGGGTCTTCACGGTCGCCGTCCTTCTTGCCAGCTTCCTGTTCGTCTACTGGTCGGCCAATGTGGCCAACCAGGACAGCCGCGTGGAACTCCTGGTGCGGATCGAAGGCTCGGTGAACGGTCTTTCCGTCGGCAGCCAGGTGCTCTTCAACGGCCTGCGGGTCGGCGACGTTCGGAGCCTTCGCATCGATCCGAACGACCCGCGCACCGTGATCGCGTCCACGCGCGTCGACGGCACCACGCCGATCACCACCTCGACCAGGGCGACGATCGGTTTCGCAGGCCTCACCGGTCAGGCCTTCATCGAGTTGAAGGGCGGTTCGGTCAGCGAGCGCAACATCATCCAATATGCGCAGGAGCAGGGGGCCGTGCCGGTGATCCGGGCCGACCCGTCCGACGTCACCGACATTCTCGCGACGGCGAAAGACATCGCCGACCGCGCCAACAACATCCTCGGCCAGTTCGAAGCCGTCGTGAACGACATCGGCCCGGCGGTCCGCACCACGGCCGACAACATCACGACCACCTCGGAGAACATCAAGGTCTTCACCGGCACGCTTGCCGCCAATTCCGATCAGATCGACGACTTCCTTCGCAGCGCCGGACGCCTCGCCGATTCCGCCAATACGGTGGCGGAAGAGCTTCCATCGACGGTCCGCTCCATCCGCGGCCTCGTGGAAGCCGTGGACCCGCAGGACGTTCGCACGACCTTGGACAATGTCGCGGCGATCTCGCAGACGCTGCGCGAGCAGTCGGGCGCCATCGCGACCATCGTGGAGTCCGTTCAAACGGCGGCCACCAGCGTCGGGCGCGTCGGCGACGTGATCCAACAGAACACGCCGAGCGTCGAGCGCTTCCTCAACAATCTCGCGCCGCTCAGCGACAACGCCACGCGCGTCGCCGAGAACCTCAACCAGACAGTGAATCGCGCCAACGGCATTCTGGCCGGCGTCGACCCGGCCCGCGTGCGCGAAACGCTCGACAACGCTTCGAGCCTCGTCGCGGCCCTGGATGCCAAGTCGCCCGTGATCCAGTCGATCCTCGACAATGTGGACAGCGCCGTGAAGACGGTGAACCTCACCGTCGGCAACTTCAACGGCACGCGCCAGCAGATCGATCAGATCCTTTCCGGCATCAACCCGGAGACGGTCACGCGCGCCGTCAACAATGTCAGCTCCGCGACCGACAACGTGGCGCGGGCGGCCGACTCGGTGGCGCGCGTCGCCAACGACATCGGCGAGCGGCGCGGCGACATCAACGAGATCATCTCGAACGCCAAGCAGACATCTGCCAAGATCAACGTCGCGTCCTCGCGTCTTGAAACGGTTCTGGCGTCCGTCGACCGCTTCGTGAACGAGGACTCCACCAACGGTCTCGTGACCAAGGCGACGAATGCTTTCGCGGCCTTCCAGTCGGCGTCCGAGAGCGTCGGCGCGGCGGCCAAGAGCCTGAACGCTCAGGTCGGCCCGATTTCGGCGAGCATCCAGGACTTCTCGAACCGGGGCCTCGGCGACGTGCGCAATTTCGTGCGCTCGGCCAACGATGCCGTGAACCGTCTCGGCGGCGCCATCGATTCCTTCGAATCGAACCCGCAGCGACTGATCTTCGGCGGCGATCAGATCAAGCAATATGATGGCCGGAACCGTCGTTGACGGCCTTCGCCCCAATCCCTCATCTTTCGTCGACGCACCTGCCGGTGCGCCGACCTTCAAGGACGTGTCGATGAGTTACCGGTACCGCAATCTGACCGCGATCTTTCTCGCCGCGACGCTCGGCGGCTGCGCGGCCCTCAGCGGGACGACGCCTCGCGACACCTACGAGATATCCGCGCCGACGCCGCCAGCCGCGAGCCCTGCGCGCTCGAAGCTCCAACTGCTGATTCCCGACCCGACCGCGATCAAGGCGCTGGACTCGAACGACATCGTCGTGAAGCCGACCCCGTTCACCGTGGAGGCGCTGAAGAACAGCCAGTGGAGCGATCGCCTGCCGCGCATCGTCCAGCTCCGCATGGTGCAGGCTTTCGAGAATACGGGCAGGGTCGGCGCCGTCGGCGTGCCGGGGCAGGGGCTCGCCATCGACTACCAGCTCGTGATGGAGCTTCGCCGCTTCGAAATCGACGCGGAGGGTGGGCGGAATGTCGCCACGGTCGAGATCGCGATCAAGCTTCTCAACGACCGGAACGGCACGGTGCGGGCAACGCGCGTCTTCACCGCGCGCAATAATGTCAGCGGTGCGGAGAACTCCGCCTTTGTCGCGGCACTCGACCGGGCATTCGATTCGGTCGCCGGTGAGGTCGTGTCCTGGACGCTCGGCACGGTCTGACAGTTCGACTCGAATCGCCCCCTGATTCACCAGCCAAGGTCGCCCGCCTTACCGTGCCGGGGGCCTTCGTTGTTTCCGCTGTCCGATTCGATGGATCGAACCATCGCTGATCGCTTCACCGACAAGGTCAGGGCATCGTCGCGTACAGAATCGTGAAAGGATTTAGTGCGAAGGTCAGCCTTCACTTCCTTTCCGATCGCAGGCCCGCAGTTCGTTGCTTGCCATCCCTTGTCGGCACTCAGTCACTGCCCGAACAGGGTTGACGAGGGGGCGGCGAATCTGTAGTTAGCGCTTCAACAGAGCCGATGTGAGGCAGACTTTCCGCAGGGCGACGCGTCCGGGACTAGTGCCTCAAACAAGGCTTCGTTCAACGAGTGTTACATCGCTGGCCGCATGACCGTGTTCCGGTCCTCTGCTTCGTGTCCGGGCATTCCGCAAATCATGCGGACCTTATGCCCGGTTTCGCGCATGGCTCATCGGTAGTGCGGCAGCCTGTGGCACCTCGTTACGAACCTGAATCGATCGAAGAAGGCAGGGTTGGAATGCCGACCATCAACCAATTGATCCGGAAGCCCCGCGTGCGCCCCACGGACCGTAATACGGTTCCGGCGCTCGAGGCCAACCCGCAAAAGCGCGGCGTTTGCACGCGCGTCTACACCACGACGCCGAAGAAGCCGAACTCGGCTCTTCGTAAGGTCGCCAAGGTGCGCCTCGTGAACGGCTTCGAGGTCATCGGCTACATTCCGGGCGAAGGTCACAACCTTCAGGAGCACTCCGTGGTCATGATCCGCGGCGGTCGCGTGAAGGATCTTCCGGGCGTTCGTTACCACATCATCCGCGGCGTGCTCGACACCCAGGGCGTCAAGGACCGTAAGCAGCGCCGTTCGAAGTACGGCGCGAAGCGTCCGAAGTAAGTCGTCCGAAGATCGAAGAGAACGAATTAGATGTCCCGTCGTCATCGTGCCGAAAAGCGTGAGATCAACCCCGATCCGAAGTTCGGGGATCTCGTGGTCACCAAGTTCATGAACGCCGTCATGTACGACGGCAAGAAGTCCATCGCCGAGCGTATCGTCTACGGGGCGTTCGACTCCGTCGAGAACAAGAGCCGCCAGGATGCCATCGGCATCTTCCATCAGGCGCTCGACAACATCGCCCCGCACGTGGAAGTCCGTTCCCGCCGCGTCGGCGGTGCGACCTATCAGGTTCCCGTCGATGTCCGTCCCGAGCGTCGTCAGGCTCTCGCGATCCGTTGGCTCATCACTGCGGCGCGCAACCGCAACGAGACGACCATGGTCGACCGCCTGTCGGCCGAACTGATGGATGCCGCGAACAACCGCGGTACCGCCGTCAAGAAGCGCGAAGACACGCACCGCATGGCGGAAGCGAACCGCGCCTTCTCGCATTATCGCTGGTAATCCGCGACCGATTTCGAAAGGCGAAGCCCCATGGCCCGCGAATACAAAATCGAAGACTACCGCAACTTCGGCATCATGGCCCACATCGACGCGGGCAAGACGACGACGACCGAGCGGATTCTCTTCTATACCGGCAAGTCCCATAAGATCGGCGAAGTCCATGACGGCGCCGCGACCATGGACTGGATGGAGCAGGAGCAGGAGCGCGGCATCACGATCACGTCGGCCGCGACGACCACTTTCTGGCAGGGTCGTGACGGCAAGACCCGTCGCTTCAACATCATCGACACCCCCGGCCACGTCGATTTCACCATCGAAGTGGAGCGCTCGCTCCGCGTTCTCGATGGGGCGATCGCGCTTCTCGACGCCAATGCCGGTGTCGAGCCGCAGACAGAGACCGTTTGGCGTCAGGCCGACAAGTACAATGTTCCGCGCATGATGTTCGTCAACAAGATGGACAAGACAGGCGCTGACTTCTTCCGCTGCGTCGAGATGGTGAAGACCCGTCTCGGTGCCCGCGCGATCGTGGTGCAGCTCCCGATCGGTGCGGAGAACGAGTTCAAGGGCGTCATCGATCTCATCGAGATGAAGGCGCTCATCTGGCGTGATGAATCGCTCGGCGCGAAGTGGGATGTCCTCGACATTCCCGCCGACATGCAGGCCCAGGCCGAAGAATACCGCGACAAGATGATCGAACTGGCCGTCGAAGTCGACGAGCAGGCGATGGAGAATTACCTCGAAGGTAAGTTCCCCGACAATGATCAGCTTCGCGCCCTGATCCGCAAGGGTACTTGCGACGTTTGGTTCACGCCGATCTTCTGCGGCTCGGCCTTCAAGAACAAGGGCGTTCAGCCGCTGCTCGACGGCGTTGTGGACTTTCTTCCGTCGCCGGTCGAAGTGCCCGCCATCAAGGGTATTGACCCGAAGACGGAAACCGAGACGGAGCGCAAGTCGTCGGACGACGAGCCGCTCTCCATGCTCGCCTTCAAGATCATGAACGATCCTTTCGTCGGTTCGCTTACGTTCTGCCGCATCTATTCCGGCAAGGTGGCGAAGGGTGCTTCCCTTCAGAACACCGTGAAGGAGAAGAAGGAGCGCATCGGCCGTATGTTGCAGATGCACTCCAACTCGCGGTCGGACATCGAAGAAGCTTTCGCCGGCGACATCGTCGCCCTCGCGGGCCTCAAGGAAGTGACGACGGGTGATACGCTTTGCGACCCGCTGAAGCCGGTCATCCTGGAGCGCATGGAATTCCCCGAGCCGGTCATCGAGATCGCGATCGAGCCGAAGACCAAGGGCGACCAGGAGAAGATGGGCCTCGCGCTCAACCGTCTCGCCGCTGAGGACCCGAGCTTCCGCGTCAAGACCGACGAAGAGTCGGGCCAGACCATCATCGCCGGCATGGGCGAGCTTCACCTCGACATTCTCGTTGATCGCATGAAGCGCGAATACAAGGTGGAGGCCAATGTCGGCGCTCCGCAGGTGGCTTACCGCGAAACGATCACGCGTCAGGCCGAGGTCGACTACACCCACAAGAAGCAAACCGGCGGCACGGGCCAGTTCGCACGCGTCAAGATGGTCTTCGCTCCGGCGGAAGCTGGCGAAGGTTTCACCTTCGAATCCAAGATCGTCGGTGGTTCGGTTCCGAAGGAATACGTCCCGGGTGTCCAGAAGGGCATCCAGTCGGTTCTTTCCTCCGGTCCGCTGGCTGGCTTCCCGATGGTCGATATCAAGGCCGAACTGATCGACGGCGCCTTCCACGACGTCGATTCCTCGGTTCTCGCCTTCGAGATCGCGGCGCGTGCCGGTTTCCGCGAGGCCATTCAGAAGGCTGGGCCGAAGCTGCTCGAGCCGATCATGAAGGTCGAAGTGGTGACGCCGGAAGATTATGTCGGCGACGTGATCGGCGATCTGAACTCCCGCCGCGGGCAGATCCAGGGCACCGAAAGCCGTGGTATCGCGACTGCGGTCAACGCGATGGTTCCCTTGGCCAACATGTTCGGCTACGTGAACACGCTGCGGTCGATGTCGCAGGGTCGTGCCCAGTACACGATGTCCTTCGATCACTACGAGCAGGTTCCGAACCAGGTCGCCGACGAGATTCAGAAGAAGTACGCCTGACGCGCCTGAGCGTCGGCCTTCGCAATATTCGGGCGTTGCCCACAGCAAATTGATGGAGTGGCTTCATGGCCAAGGGTAAATTCGAGCGCAACAAGCCGCATGTGAACATCGGCACGATTGGGCACGTCGACCATGGGAAGACGTCGCTGACGGCGGCGATCACGAAGTACTTCGGCGAGTACAAGGCGTACGATCAGATCGACGCGGCGCCGGAAGAGAAGGCGCGCGGCATCACGATCTCGACGGCGCATGTCGAGTACGAGACGCCGGCCCGCCACTACGCGCACGTCGACTGTCCCGGCCACGCCGACTACGTGAAGAACATGATCACGGGCGCGGCGCAGATGGACGGCGCGATCCTGGTTTGCTCGGCGGCCGACGGCCCGATGCCGCAAACGCGCGAGCACATTCTTCTGGCCCGCCAGGTCGGCGTTCCGGCGATCGTGGTGTTCATGAACAAGGTCGATCAGGTCGACGACGCCGAGCTTCTGGAGCTCGTCGAGCTGGAAATCCGCGAGCTTCTGTCCTCCTACGAGTTCCCGGGCGACGACATCCCGATCGTCAAGGGTTCGGCGCTGGCCGCACTCGAGGACTCCGACAAGACCATCGGCGAGGACGCCGTGCGCGAGCTGATGGCGCAGGTCGATGCCTATATCCCGACGCCCGAGCGTCCGGTCGACCAGCCCTTCCTGATGCCGATCGAGGACGTGTTCTCGATCTCGGGTCGCGGCACGGTGGTGACGGGTCGTGTCGAGCGCGGCATCGTGAAGGTGGGCGAGGAAGTCGAGATCGTCGGCATCCGCGACACCAAGAAGACGACGGTGACGGGCGTCGAGATGTTCCGCAAGCTTCTGGACCAGGGCCAGGCGGGCGACAACATCGGCGCGCTGGTTCGTGGCGTGGATCGCGAGGGCGTGGAGCGCGGTCAGGTTCTGTGCAAGCCGGGTTCGGTGAAGCCGCACACGCGCTTCATGGCCGAGGCCTACATCCTGACCAAGGAAGAAGGCGGCCGCCACACGCCGTTCTTCACCAACTACCGTCCGCAGTTCTACTT
>NZ_WEZG01000029.1 GCF_009176975.1 Aureimonas psammosilenae | reverse complement strand
ACACTTATTCAAACTGCAATCGATACTCGTGCATCATCACTTGCAGGCGTCCTTATTGACAATGGACTTGGATCAGACGAAGGTATTACAATTAAACACGGTATTGAAAATATTGATGTATTGTTCCCTGAAACTAAACTACAAAAAGGTATTCAAGTTTACAACCCAGTTGGACGTAACGTAGAGAAAATGCTTGCTGCCTTCAGCAAATCACCAATGTCTCGTATTAAAAACATTTACGCTGACATCACTGAAGATGAAGCTCGTGCACGCGGTTACATTAAAGGTAACCAAAAAATGGAATCAATTGAACGAGTATTCTACCGTGAAACAACTCCACACACTGTAATCCGTAAAACTCGTATGGACCGTGATGATATCATTGATATCGAAGAAAACGGTATTGATATTATCCAATTCAAGAAAGCTACACAACGTGCTAAATTGCAAGAAGAACTTGTTCGTGCAGCATTCCTTGGAGATGGACGTGATGCTATTGTCGATGGTCACAAGAACCCTGAGCACATCGATCCAGAACACGTTCGTCCAATCATTACTGATGACGATCTCTACACAATTAAAGTTACTTCGGCTAACTGGAAATCTGTTGTAGACGATGTTCAAACAACCCTTCCTGTATACCAAGGTTCTGGTTCACCATCATTGTTCATCAACCCATTCGACCTTGCTAAACTTAAAACATTGAAAACTGCTGGAGGTAGCTACTTGTATGGTGGTTCTGCAGATGCTAACCGTATTCCTACAAATGACCAAATCGCCGCTTACTTCGGATGTACAGAAGTTGTTGACTACTACCCACTTCCTCAAGGTACACTCGTAATCGGTAACCTAGCTGACTACGTATTTGGTACTTCTAAAGGTGGTCAAGTTGCAACATTCGAACAATTCGATATCGACTTTAACCAACAAAAATATCTTACTGAAGTACGTATTTCAGGCGCTATTCAAACACCTAAATCATTTATCGTTGTTAAAGTTACTGATAAAGCTGAAAACACTGCTGGTGAACAAGCTCTTAAATTCACAACAACAGGACTTAAAGATACGCCTCAATTCACTGTAGATAGTGCAAAAGGTGGAACTACACCAGGTTCTAAATATGCTTCAACAGATACAGGTTCTAAAAAAGCTGCAGCCAGTAAACCAGGCGTAACTGTCCCTGGAACTGGAAGCGACGGTTCAGATACTAGCCACACTGCTGGATCAGAATCAAAAGGAAAATAATTCCTGAATTTCAAAATGGGTAAATTAAATGAGAACTATCATTAATGTTTATATACGAACTAAGAAACCTGTGGAAACATACCCAGGCGTCTATGAATATGCGTATATTAAAAAAGAAAAGGTAAGAGCTACAATGTCTAATTTGCTTGTTACTCTTACCGATAGTTCTTCTGTAAATTTACAATCATCATCCAAAACTAAGATGTCCTATGTAATATCGAATTGTAATCCTGATACTGCAAAAAGGATTAGCTATATATCGTATAATGGAGACTTGTATGAAGTATCATCTTCAGACCCGTATCCACCTAGGATGTCTTCGGTTCTTGGTGATATTGCTAAAATGAAAGAAGAAGAATTAGAGATTTATACGGGGTAATATATGGCTGGAAGTCTTAGTGATTTTATTAATTTGTTAAAAGATATTACACCTAATGTTTATTATCAACCCGGAGATCATGATAGTATTACGTATCCTTGTATTGTTGTCGCTGATAATTATACAGATGCTACATACTCGAATAATATTGTATATAATACTAAACACTCGTACACGATAACCTATATGTCTAGAAAACCTTTCTCGATAGAGGATCAAATGTTCGCAGCGTTTAAATATTGTAGACATAATAATAATTCAAAAATCGATGGCGTTTATCATGAATATTATCGTGTGTATTTTTAATATATTTATTTTTATATAAAAGGAGAATATTTATTATGGCTGGAAAACAAATTGTTTGGGATAAAACTTCTGAACGTCTATATCGCACAGGTGTTGACCGTGTAGTTCTTTTCCCACAAGACACAACTAGTGGCGCTTATGGAGTTGGTGTTGGTTGGAATGGTGTTACTCAAATCTCTGAATCTCCAGATGGTGGTGACGCTACTGCAATCTATGCTAACAACAACCTTTACCTTAACCTTGTAGCTAAAGAAAACTTTAAAGGATCTATTACTGCATATACTTACCCTAAAGAATGGGAACAATGTGACGGATCTGCATCAGTTCTAGCTTCTAGTGGTGATAGTGCTGGTGCGGTTAAAGGCCTTCGTGTTACAGGTCAACAACGTACACCATTTGGTCTAGCTTATCGTACTCTTATTGGTAACGATACTAAAGGTACTGACCATGGTTATGAAATCCACTTGGTGTACAACGCAACTGCAGGTGTGTCTTCTCAAGATTACCAAACAGTAAACGACTCACCAGAAGCTCTTGAACTTTCATGGGACTTCTCTACTTTACCTATTGATGTACCTGGTGCTAAACCATCTGCTCATTTGGTAATTTCTTCATTGACTGCAGATGCTGCTAAGCTTAGACAACTTGAAACTAAACTTTACGGTACTGACACTGTCGATCCTGCTCTTCCACTTCCACAAGAAGTAATTAGTATTCTTGGCGGAGTTGGCGGCTAATTAATAATTTTCTATAAAGTGGGATAGGGGTGTGGAACTGCAATAAGGATCATAAGCAGCACTTTATGGGTTTGTAGGTTTTTGTTTTTTATAAAGGAGAAATCAAAATGATTAAACAACATATTAAATTCTATGATGTTATTGAAGGTAACGAAGTAGAAAAAGACTTTTACTTCCATTTGAATAAAGCTGAAATTATTCGTATCTTGTCTCGTGCTGGTGAAGTTGATTGGGAAACACATGTTCGCAATATTCTAGACAGTAACGATCCAGATAAAATTCTTAACTTGTTCGAATCAATCATTCACGATGCTGTTGGACAACGTACTCCAGAAGGACTATTTGTTAAAACTAAAGACTTCCGTGATGCATTTATCGCGTCTGAAGCTTATGGCGAGTTGTTTATTAAATTCCTAAGCGAAGAAGATTTCGCACAAAAATTCTGGCAATCTATTATTGCGGAAGGTAAATCAACAACTAACTTGAAAGCTATTGGTGCATCTAAAGGCAATCGTGCACAACGTCGCAATAATCGAGGAAAAAATCAAAATCGTAAATCATAGTATTTAAGGAGGTAGTGGTATGTTGGAAATTATTCCGTACGAACCAAACGAAATGTTTGATGAAGAAACTAATAAATTCGTTAAAGTTCGTAGTAAGGAAAAAGTTTTTCATTTCGAACATTCTTTAGCCGCTATTTCTGTATGGGAAGCTAAATATCGTAAACCGTTCCTGTCAAATAAAGCTATTACTCCTGAGCAGCTGATAGATTATATTTGTATGATGAACCTAGATGACGATTTTAACCCAAATATGCTAACACCTGAAAATATTACTGAAATTACAGAATATATGGCTGATACTAATCCTACAGCCACTGTAATATCAAGTAGCGACGATAATAATCGCAACTCGAGAACGATTATGACTAGTGAAGTAATCTATGCTTGGATGGCAAATGCCGGAATACCATTTGAATGCGATAAATGGAATGTTAATAGATTACTTATACTAGTTTCAGTAATTAGTGAGTTTAATAAACCACGTAAACAGATGTCTGAAGCTGAAATATTACGTCGACAACATGAAATTAACCAGAAGCGTTTAGCCGCTATGGAAAATCAAAATGAAGAAGGAGAATAAATGAAAATCAACGTCGTTTCCAAAGGAGGTAAGACGAAAGGGTTGATGAGTATTTTAGATAAGTATTCTTCTGCAAAGCTTAAGCCAACATTTGAGTCAGTTGGTAAGGCGGGTCTACAACAATTAGTCGATGATACTCCAGTCCGAAGTGGTAAAACTGCTAATTCGTGGACTATGGATATTACAGAAGCTAGTGATAAGTTAGACCTTATTTATAGTAATTCAAATACTGTTTCAGATGGCACACCTCTTGTTGTGTTAATAAAACAAGGGCACGGAACTCGTAATGGTGGATATGTTCCTCCAAATGATTTCATAACCCCTATTGTAGAAAAAACTGCTAAAGAACTTAGTAGTAAGATAGGAGGTAAATAATGGCGTCTGAAGTAATTGAAAAGAAAATTATTCAGTTAGAATTAGACAAGAAAGATTTGGCTACTGGACTACGGAAGGCAATGTCTGATGTTGATAGTTTTACTTCTAAATTAAATGGAATTAAAACTACAGCATTTGAAAACATTAAGTCTTCCGTATCCGGCATGTCTTCTTCTTTTTCTAAACTAACGGATCATATTCCTATTATTTCTACTCTAAAAGAGCATATTACTAACTTAGGTAAGAGCTCGGGAGAAGCAGCAATAGGTTTATCTCAGATAAATCAAAATGGGAATTTCCAAGCGATTATATCTGGCTCCAATGATGCTGCTAGAGGCGTAGAACATATTGGTGAAGCTACTTCAAATATTGGAAACAAATTTTCTATTCTTGAAGGTGCTGCCTCTGTTGCCTTAGGTAATATTGCTTCTAAAGCTATTTCTACTGCAGCATCAATTATTAATAATTGGACACTTCGACCTATTATTGATGGTTATCAAGAATATGAACGAGAACTTGACTCAACTCGTATCTTGGTAAGTGCATTGGGTGAAAGTGAAACCGACCATATTACAGCAGTAATGCGTGATTTGGAACAATATGCCAAGACAACCCGTTATTCATCACAAGAGATGAATGCTGCTACAGCCCAATTCGTAAATGCTGGTATCGGACTAGACGAATCTGCTACAGCCTTGAAGGGTTGGGGTAACTTGGCTGCTTCTGCGTCAGCCTCTACTGCTGATTTCAACCGTACGCTTGAAACCTCTGTTGAACAAGCTTTGCAAATGGGTTACATGAACTTACAAAACTGGCGCCAAATTCAAAATGCGAATATGGCTACCAAGAAGTTCAAGGATACTATCATTGACACTGCTGTAGCACAAGGTGACGTTACTGGTGAAATTCAAGCCGCAATTGATAAATATGGTGAACTTAACGACCAAGCAGTTAACTATTTGTTTAATGAACGCTTAACCGAAGGTAAATGGTTTACCAACGATGTTATGATGTCTGCTTTGCACGAATTTGCCAATAATCCAGAAATGGTGAAACAGGCAGCATCTTTATATACATTTAAAGAAGCTTTGGAATCAACTGAAGAAGCTGTATCTGACGCTTGGTCTAAATTCTGGGTTGAAATGGTTGGTAAAGGTGATGAAGCCGTTGCTATTTGGACACCAGTTGGTGAGATAATGCAAAACATTGTCTCATTTATTCCGAACGCTATGACTGAGGTGGCTGCATCGTTCAATCAACTTGAAGGACGTTTGCATGTCATTGAGACTATTAAAGCTGGTTGGGAAAAACTTACACTTGTCTTTAATAGTTTTACAAATAGTTTTAAGAATGTGTTCGGAGATGGCATCCAAAATAAAATAGCAGAAGGTATTATCCATTTATTCGACCGACTTAAAGAAAAGATTACAGGATCTGAGATTAGTGTAGAATCATTAAATCAGATATTTACCGCATTCTGGCGTATAGTCAAAATAGGTATAGGTCTTGTTGGTGCATTAGGTAAAGTATTAGATTTACTTATTCCAAACAACCTGATCCAAATGGGTATTGATTTAATATCCGTTTTTGCCCGACTATTCAACGTTATGTACGATGGCCTTAACACTGTATTAAAGAACTATGTTAACGCATCTCCTATAGGGCAAATGTTCCAAGCTGTACGAGATAATGCTCGTGACTTCTGGGACTTCTTTGCTACTTTATTTGGTGCAATAATAGAAAAAGCTACATCAGTAGGGACTGTCTTCGTTCAATTAGGCGCTCACATTACTGGGTTCTTTGGTAATACAGTCAAACGCCTATTGGGTCTAGGTAAAACTGTAGATGAAGCAGGAAGACCTATAGAGACATTCTCTCAAAAATTTATAGCTTTTCAAAATGAGTTAGGTTCATCATATCGAGTATTCCACGACGTATATGGACAAACTCATTCATTAACCGAAGCGTTTAAAGAGTTTGGTGATTCACTTTTAAACATGCAACATGGTGGTGTGATTACTAAGTTATTTGGTAAGATCATTACAGATGCTACTAAAATCAAAGGTACTTTGGTAGATACTGCTCACGGTGCGCAGTTGCTAAATCAAGAATATCATTTATCATACGAAATTATAAGTAGAATTACCAAAGGTTGGGAATTACTTAAATCTAAACAAGATGATGTCTACAAAGCGTTTGATGAAATGCGTACTTCATATGACAACTTTAGTCCTATGGAGCGTATGTATATTCTTGCTCAGAAAATCCGAAATATCTTTGACGGTAGATTATTCACCGATAAGTTGTTAAACTTTACTAAGTGGTTTACTGGTATTGATGGTTCAATCGATAAAACTACTGGTAAATTAGCTCGAACAGATTCTGTATCTCAAGCTTTAGGTAGAGGATTGCTTAAAGTTAAAGAAATCGTAGGAGATCTGTTTAATGTAATTAAAGTAGCAGGCGGATTAGCTATAAAAATTATTGTAGCAATCGGTAACCATTGGGAAGCCTTATTAGCTCCATTAGTTTTAGTTGGAAGTGCCGCTAAAGCATTAATTACAGTATTCTCAGCTGTATGGGATGAAGCCAATCGTGTATACGATATTATGGGCCGAATTAAAGGGTTCGCTTCAGGTATCTTATCTTCTGGTGTCAACTTATTTGGCGAACTACTCTTCGGTTCTACAGCATACGCTGATGAAATAGGTGGCGTATCCGATGCCATGGAAGAAAACATTCCTATATCTGAACGATTAGGTCGTGGAGTAGATGCATTAGGACAGAAAATAATGGATTCTACAGCCAAATTCAAAATGAATGCTGAAGCTATTGCAAATAGTGCGAGCCCTATTAAAGCTCTTACTTCTACATTCAAATCATTTGGTGGTAAAGTATTAGGATTCTTTAACTTTAAAGATTTTATTGCTGGCCTTAAAGGTGTTGGCGATGAATCAGATATCCTTAAAACAAAAATGGGTCAACTAGGAACCTTCCTTAACAAACATGTCTATGATGGTTGGAAGAATATAGTTACCCAATTTAAGGCTCAATCTATAACTTTTAAAGTTACAATCCAAACTGTTAGCGGCTGGATTAAAGAGTTTGTTGACAACCTAGACTTCTCTTCTAAAGCAGAGTTTATTAAATCTGTGTTTACTGGTATAGGTACAACTCTTAAACATGTCGGAGAGGGTATTACTGGTACTTTTGGTGCTATTGGTGGTGCCCTTGGTAAATTTGCCGACGCTGTTGGTGAAACAATTAGTAATATTTCAAAATGGATTACAGATTTTGCCAAAAGTAAAGCTCTATCAAATCTGCTTGAAGCAGGTACGTTGATAACGTTTATTAAACTTCTTAAGAACTTTAATAAAATTACAGATAGTTTAGCTGACACCATTCGTTCATTCAGTAGAATACCTAATGGTATTGCTGATGTATTATCAGAAGTAGGTGGCGTTCTTAAATCTTACCAAAAAGAAATTAAAGCTAAGTCTATTCGCGAAATTGCAACCGCGTTGCTTCTTATGTCGGGTGCGTTATTTGTGGTTTCTACAATACCAACTAACAAACTCCTTCCTGCAGTTGCTGCTCTTGCTACAATGGCAACAATTTTAGTAGGTGCATATACAACAATCAAAATGGCTCAAAAGAAATTTGGAGGTTCATCTTCTGAAGGTATTATGGGTAATGTTGTAGATGCTCTTGGACTTGGTGAAGTTAACCAACTTATGAAGAAAATTGGTAAAGCAACAATGCTTATATCAGTTGCCACTAGTCTGATGTTAATCATTAAACCGTTCAAAGAGCTTGCTGCAATGGATTGGGGTGAAATCTTACAAGGTGTGATCGCTATGGGTGCTGTCCTTACTGAAATAGTTGGTGCTACATGGTTATCAGGCTTGTCTAAAGCTGACCTTGGTACTGCTGCTACTATCTATGCACTTGGTAAGGTATTAAAAGCATGTGTCGATATCATGAAACCTCTTGGTGAAATGGACACGAGCGAGTACGATCATAGCCTACTCAAAATAGCTGGTATCGCTGCTGTTATTGCAGGATCTGTTGCTCTTATGAGTGGTAAGTTCTCGTTCTTTAAAACAGGTATGGCTGATATCCAATGGGGTAATGTTAGCTTCGGTACAGCCAGCACAATCTTCTCATTAGCTAGAGCTATTCGTAACATTATTGATAGTTTTGCTGTTATCAACCAGATGTCAACTGCTGAAATAGACAGCGCTTCTGTTGTTATTCAAAGGATAGCTGCATCTATTCGAAATGCTATCATGCTAATGGGTGCAACACTTACTTTAGGTACTGGTGGAAGTACAGGCTCAGTCAAAGTCTTCAAAAAAGAGATATTCTCTGGTCTTCCACAAATGGGTCTAAAATTCTCTACAGGTAATACTAAATGGAGTCTTGCGGCTACTATAGCATCATTTACATTTGCTATTAAAGCTATTATTAAGAGCTTCGAAGAAATTAATAAATTAAACACTGATGAGATTGATAAAGGCGTAGATACTGTGAACCGTATTATGCGTTCATTGACTCTTGCTATCGGTGCTATGTCATTTAGTGCTAGTTTATCTTTACCTAAAGGATTTAAAGCTAGCATTGGTACTGGCGGTATGAACTGGGCTCAATCTCTAGGTATTGCTACATTTGTTGCAGGTCTTTTATTCTTAATTGACCAGTTAGATGATTTGGCTGAGATTGACCCTAAACGACTAGCTACTACAACTAATGCTGTTAAAACTATAGCTGACCAATTAGGTATGTTGTTCTTAGCAATGAATATAGGTGCTCTTGTTCAAAATTACATGAACACAGATCTACCTACATTACTTGCTACTATCGGAATGATGGGTACTATAGTTGTTGCTCTTAAGGTAGTGGGCGACCAATTAGTTCAGTTCTCTAGTCTAAATAGTGAACAATTAAGTATTGCTCAAACTGCTTTAATCACAGTTGGTGGTACTATAACTGTTATGTCTACAGTTCTTGCTGGTATTTCAGTCGTTATGAGCCAATTTGCTAATATTGCTGGTATTATTGAAACACTTGCCCTACTAGGAAGTGTTGTATTGTCACTCAAAATAGTAGGCGACCAATTCATGCAATTTAGTGGGTTGGATCCTGCAGGGATAGCTACAGCTAAAGAAGCATTATTCGCAATCTCTCTCGCTATCACAGGCATGGTTGCCGTACTTGGTGTTTTGGGACTGGCTGCTGGAGGAGTTGCTACAATAAATCCAATGATGCTAGCCGGTGCTGCTGAAGTACTTCTACTTCTTGTAGGTACTGTTGCTTCGATCAAAATAGTAGGCGATGAGTTTATCAAGCTTGGCGCTATGGACTCTGGTTCAATCGCTAATGCTCGTGTCGCTCTTTCAGCTATTACTCAAGCTATCGAAGGAATGGTAGGTGTTCTAGGCATCTTCGGCTTAGTTGCTGGTGCTGTAGGAACTCTTGCTCCTGGTGTGCTAGTTGCTATACCTGAAACCATGTCTGGTGCCAAGAAAGCTGCTCAAGCTATTGCCGAATTAGGACCTACATTTATATCATTGGGAACTATGGATACCGGTTCTATCGCTCGTGCTAAGTCAGCGATGAAAGTAATTCAAAATGCGCTAGCTAAAATGGTTGAAACTGGGTTCTGGGAATCTTGGTTCAAGAACTGGGCTAATATAAAAGACAAAATGTCTGCTACTAAGACTGCCGCAGATGCTATGAAGAAGGCTGGTTCTGCTCTTGAAGAGATTGGTACTGCTGATGTGGCAGTTTACCAAGCGGGTAATAGTAATCTTGATACTATTAAAGACGGTGTCAATAAAATGGTTGACACTGCCGATACTATTGGTCGTAGAGAAATCGATGAGAATGCTGTAGCCAACGCTCAATTACTTCGTAGAGTTATGCAGGCTATTGGAGATGCATTTACTGAGGCTTCAACCATTCAATCAGTTGACACTAGCAATTTGCAAGCTGCAGTTAACGGATTAGCCACATCTGCTGTTAATGGTTTAACTAGCGCCGATGTTACAAGTCAATATAACTTGGCAGGTCAAGGATTGGTTAGTTCTGCTCGTAGTGGTGTAGATATCATGGCTCCTTATATGGGAGATGGTGGTGTTCTTGCTGCTGGCAGCTTTGTAACAGGTGTCCAAAGTGGACAAATCGGTGCCAACCAAGCTGGTAACTTGTTAACACAAATGGCTCAATCAGGTGCTTCAGCTCAAGACTTATATGCAGTAGCTCAAACATTAGGTGGTACTTATACCAAAGGTATCTTCTCTCTTAATGGACAATCATATAATGTCGGTTCTGGATTGACTAGCCAAGCTAATGCTGGTGCTGGTTCTGGAGTTGGAGCTTTGTCTGGCACAGGTAGAAACGTAAGTTCTACATTCTCTGGCGGTATTAGTGGATCATCAGGTCTTGCTTCAACCGCTGCTGGTGTAGTAATGGAAGCAGCTAAAACAGCATTTAATGCTACATTTGGAATTGCTAGTGCTGGTGAAGCTATTGTTAGTGCTTTAGCTGGAGGTATCCGTGGTGCAATCCATAAAGTTAAATCTGCTGCTTCAGACGTTATGGCAGCTATTAAGAACTTCTTCCCTCACTCTCCTGCCCCTGAAGGACCGTTCTCAGGTAAAGGATGGACTGCAGTTAAAACTTCTGGTTTAGCTGTAGCTAAAGAATGGGTTAGCGGATTATCTGAAGGATTCGAAAATAACAAAGAAATAGAAAACGCTATTGGACAAGTTCAATCAGCGGTTACTGCTGTAAATGACTATGCGTACGATAACTTAGAACTTACTCCAACAATTACACCAGTAGTTGATATGACTGGAATTAATGCAGCTAATCTTCAACTACGTAATTTCAAAATGGGGTATAATGGGGTTGCTCGTAATGTTACGTTTACAGATTTAAATCAAGCAACTATGCAAGCTGCTCAAACTCGTTATACTATTGATAATGTAATTGAAGGTATGAATATTATGAATCGTAAACTAGAAGATATTTCTGGTAAGACCGATATTCAAACCAGAGCGATTGAAGA
>NZ_WEZG01000028.1 GCF_009176975.1 Aureimonas psammosilenae | reverse complement strand
TGGATGGATAACAACCCAGCTTTTAAGAATACCCGAAAATCAGTGCGAGGCTCTTTAATCCGTGGTTACAAACGAATTAAAAAGTAGCAGGATAAATATTCGTTTATGCAGTAAAATGTATAAAAAAGCCGCCACCAACTACGTGGTAATCGCAAAAAGTTACCACCAAGTACGTGGTAAAAATTTAACTTTTTTTGTGGAAAAACCATGTAATTACCAGCAAATTGGAAAACTTACCAGCTTACGTGGTAAGCTCTCAAAACCAGCTGTACCAAGGGTTTAGAGCATTTTCACAAAAATACCTTACCAGCTTACGTGGTAATCTGAAAATCCAGTAATATCAAGGGTTTAGCTATATAAAATATATAAATTACCACTAAAATAATATAATATAATATATTTTAATTATTATATTTAATTATTATATATTTATTTTATTTTATTTATATAGAGAAAAAAACGTGGTAACGTGGTAAAAAAATGAAAAATATACAAATATGCAAAAAGGAGAAAACAAGATGGATAAAATGATTGTGGTGACAGATGAAGAATACCTGGAACGCTGCTGGCAAGTAGAAACTTGGAAAGACTTAGCTGAGGTAATTACGAGCTACACATGGATTGCTACGGATGGCAACTTAGTTAGTATGAAGCGTAAAATCACACGCACTAAGCAGTACTTAAAAAATCGTATCTTAACTGAACGTAAAACAAGGAAACTAACTGGCGAAGAGTTCAAAGAGCTTAAAGAACAAATCAAGTTAACTTTTGTAATGGAGATTGACGAGCAGTTGGGAAAGGCAACACAATTATGGCATTACAACAAAAAAGCTGATGCAGCTGGAATTTCAGACAAGGAACGTATGGAATATTTCGTGAACAAAGCGAGTAAAAAAGCAGAAAAATATTTTAAACTTTTTCAATAAAAAGTGTTGACAAATTAAAACAAGTTAGCTATAATATATTTGTAAAGTAAAGCAAAGGAGAAAATGGATGCACCTACTAGACAAAAAGCAGTATCAAGCTATCTTGATCAATTCGATTGGTGATAAGGACAGATTCAAGTTTTTAGTAGAAAAAAACACCTTCAAGAATTACACTGGTAAGCCAGTCGGGAAAGCTGTAAAGCTGAGAGCCACTCTAGACGTCCTAGAAACGTTTCTAAGCGTCGTTAAGCAAGGAGAGGTAGATTTTACCACTGAAGCGAAAGAGGGGCTTACAGAGCTTCTCAGAGCCTATCAGAGCGAATTAGAAAAAGTGCGTGACAGAAAAGAGTATTATAGAAACTACTATAAAGAACATAAAGGCTATTACCAAAACTATCACAAAGAACGCAGAGGACGTAAAGAAGAGGGACAAAATGGATAAAGTAACAAAAAAATTCTATGAAGCAATGGAAGATGTATTACCGAATCTGATTTTAGATGCTTATGATTGCAGACGTTACCGATGCGCTAAAATTAAAGGACTAATGCCACCGTTCGATATTCTAATTGAATTGCTTGATTATATTCCACCCGATGTTGCACTGGATTCACTGAGAGCAAAATCAGATTGCATCAAACCAGGGCACGAAACAGAAGTGTATTTATACGCTATCAAGAAATTTGACACAGAGGAAACTAAACGACTCCGAAGACAGCGCCGCAAAATTGAACGTGCGGAAGGAATTGAGAGATTAGAATTAGAAGGTAGAAAATGAGATTTAACTGGCTTTTTACCCTCTCGGTCTGTATAAGCGTTGGCGTTGTGATGGCTAGCATGTACGCTGGATTTGAGAGCGTTAAAACAAGTTACACACAACAGATTGCAGATCTGCAGGCTGAGTTGAAAGAGGCAAAAGCAAAGATAAAAACGCTGGAGGATAATCAGATTATTGTTTATCAGACGGATAGCGAAGATAGCAACCCATAAAGGTATTTAGAACCGTTCGACTCGGTTCATGGGTATAGCCTAGAATTTTTAAAAAAAAGAATGGAGGAGTTCCTCGCTGTTTTCTAAAAGTTAGCAACAGTCAGTTGTCACTAGGCGCAATCTGGCGAGGCTGATTAAAATATCAATAACGGATAGTCATTTCTAAAAGTGTTACTTTCTATAATCTAACGCAGCTTATCAGCCGGCTGTTATTCTGCAAGGCGTGAATCACGATAATTCCTGCGGGTCGTGCGCCTGCCTGCAAAAGAAAAAAAGCCCTGCTTCCGCAAGACTTTTGTGGTATGAATACGTTAACATTATTATACCACATTATCCACGAAGGAGTTAGGGAATGGGGAAGGCATCACAATTACTTGACGAACTTAAAAATCTAGACGCAGATATCCAAAGCAGAATCGACGAAGTAAGAACATTAGAAGCTGGCTTGTTATCTAGCCCTAAATGGTCTAGTGACAAAATCAAGGGTGGAAAACCAGTAAAAGTCGATGATGTTTATGCGCAACTTATTGTTTTAAAAGAGTCAATCGAACAGGACACGAATGAAGCTATCAATCGTAAGCTTGAATTAAGCAGGTTGATTAACAAAGTATCTAATCCAAAAGAACGCGCTATTTTGCGCATGACGTATATTTTAAAGCAATATCCAGAGGACGTTATGGAGCATTTAAAAATCAGTCAATCAACTTATTACCGTTTACGCAAACACGCAACAGAAGAAATTGATGTTTTTTTTGGAAGCGTGACAAAAAATGGGAATAAATGGGAATGAATGATACAAAAAGGGACAATCTGGGCGTGCATGGGGCTATAAATGTGTTATTATAGTATTGTCAAGAAATTAGGGTAAGCACTTATGAAGTGTCTACCTTTTTATTATGTTTGGAGGTGATGGAAAATGGGATGACAGAAAAACAGAAGATTTTTGCCGATGAGTACATCATCTGTTTGAATGCTACAAGGGCTTATAAGAAAGCCTATCCGAATGTTAAGAAGGATGAAGTTGCAAGATCTAATGGAAGTAGATTGCTAACTAATGCTAACGTGAAAGCCTATATAGATGAACAACTGGAAAAGTTGCAGTCAGAACGGGTTGCAGATCAGCAGGAAGTCATGGAATACCTGACAGCTGTCATGCGTGGGAAAAAGACTGAACCGTTGCTTGTTTTGGATGGTGAAGGTAAACAGAAAGTTGTTGATGCTATCCCACCAGTACAGGCACGAACTAAAGCAGCTGAATTGCTTGGAAAACGTTATAGGTTATTTACTGATAAGCAGGAAGTCGAAGTGCAAGGAACGGTGGTGTTTACGAATGAAGACGACATCGCAGACTAACGACGTTATCGTTGACCTTCCTAAAATGGTTGGTGGCGGATATGGTAAGTTTTGGCGTTCTAAGAACTTTTATAGGGTTGTTAAGGGTTCTCGTGGCTCGAAGAAGTCGAAAACAACGGCTCTGAACTTTATCACAAGGCTTTTGAAATATCCGTGGGCTAACCTGCTTGTGGTTCGTAGGTACTCGAATACTAACAAGCAGTCAACCTATACTGATTTTAAGTGGGCGTGTAACCAGCTAAAGGTTGCGCACCTTTTTAAATTCAACGAGTCATTGCCCGAGATAACGGTCAGAAATACGGGTCAAAAAATTCTTTTTCGTGGTCTTGATGATGAATTAAAAATCACGTCTATTACTGTTGACGTTGGGAGTTTGTGCTGGGCTTGGTTCGAAGAAGCTTATCAAATCGAAACGGAAGATAAATTCAGTACAGTAGTTGAATCAATTCGTGGTAGCTTGGACGTTCCCGAATTCTTTAAACAGATCACGGTGACATTCAACCCGTGGAATGAAAGACACTGGCTGAAACGTGTCTTTTTTGATAAAGACACACAACGAGCTGATACATTAACTTTGACTACCACCTACAAGTGTAATGAATGGCTAGATGAAATTGACAGGCAGCGCTATGAAGACTTATATATCACCAATCCAAGACGTGCTCGCATAGTATGTGACGGTGAGTGGGGGGTTGCTGAAGGACTTGTGTTTGAAAATACTAGAGTGGAAGATTTTGATGTTCAAAAGACAATACAGCGGGTGAAAGAGACTACAGCGGGTATGGATTTTGGTTTCACACAAGACCCGACAACGCTTATATGCGTTGCTGTAGATTTTGAGAATAAACGTCTTTATCTTTACAACGAACATTATCAGAAAGCAATGCTTACAGACGATATTGTTAAAATGCTAAAAGACAAAGGAATGCAACATTCTTATATTTCAGCAGATAGTGCAGAAAATCGTTTGATTGCTGAAATACGCAGCAAAGGCATTAGTCGCATTGTGCCAAGTTTAAAAGGTAAAGGTTCAATTATGCAAGGGATTCAGTTTATGCAAGGATTCCAAATCGTCATTCACCCCTCGTGCGAGCATACAATAGAAGAATTTAACACGTACACTTTTAAGCAAGACAAAGAGGGGGATTGGTTGAATGAGCCAATAGATGCAAACAACCACATCATCGACGCGGTGCGCTACAGTCTTGAGCGTTATCATATTCAGAGAAGCAATATGAGAGAAAAAACTAAAAAAGCAAGTTATTTATTTTGAGGTAATACATGGTAAAATTTCTATCTAAGACTAGATTTAATCCACATAGTAACGACCAGATCATCATGCTAACTGAAGATTATGAAGCTATTGATTTTGCGTCTAAAAAATGGATTGAACAATTAAAACAATACATCAATACACATAAGCTACAAGTTGCGCGATTGAAAGAATTGAAACGATACTATTTAGGTGATAACAATATCAAGTATCGTCCTGATAAAACAGATGAGTCCGCTGCTGATAACCGTATTTCAAGCGACTTTGCAAAGTACATTACAGTTTTTGAACAAGGCTATATGCTTGGCAATCCAGTTAAGTATACGAATGAGGATAAAACACTACAAGAATTGATTGATACGTTTTCTGAACAAACAAACGAAGCTTATCACAATATCTTGATTAAAACCGACTTATCTATTTACGGGCGTGCTTATGAGCTGCTAAACCCTGAAGAAGATGAAGACGGCAATGTTGTTTTAAAACTGTATCATTTAGCACCAGAGCAGACGTTTGTTATTTATGATGATACATACCAACAAAAGTCGTTGTTGGGTGTCAACTATTATGAGGTTGACTACGGCATGGGTCACCGCAAAATGGTGGTGCGTGTCTATTCAGATGATATGATTTATACTTATGTTGACGATAACCAAGATAATTTTGGGCTTCGTTTAGTTGATGAACCAGTACAACATTATCTCAAAGGTGTTCCAATTAACGAGTTTAAGAATAACGAGGACCGCACAGGCGCTTATGAATCTGTTCTTGATGACATTGACGCTTATGACTTATCGCAATCGGAGCTGGCTAACTTTCAACAAAACAGTAATGATGCTATCTTACTAATCACTGGTAATCCTTACACTGGTTCGGACGACAACGATTATCTCGAAGATGGGCGTGTTAACCCCAACGGCCGTTTAGGTGTGGCGATTGGATTTAAGAAGGCACAAATTGCAGTGCTGGATGACAATCCTAATCCTGGTGGGTCACAGCCAGACGCAAAATACTTGGTTAAGCAATATGATTCGGCTGGTGCTGAAGCATACAAGCAACGTTTAGTGAACGATATTTTACGCTTCACATTCACACCCGATATTCTAGATAATAATTTCAGTGGCATCCAATCTGGTGAATCCATGAAATACAAGCTTATGGCGTCTGATAACTATCGCAGCAAACAAGAACAATTGTTCAAAAAAGGACTTATGCGACGTTTGCGTTTGGCGGTCAACGTCTGGAAAATTAAGGGCAATGAAGCAACGAATTATCACGCAATCAATCAAACCTCTGTCATTTTCAGTCCTAACTTGCCGCAAAACGAGACTGAGATTGCAAACATCGCCAAGTCGCTTTTTGGTGTGGTAAGCGACCAGACAGTTTACGAATTGTTGGAACAGGTGACTGGAATCGATGCAGAAGATGAACTGAAACGCCTAAAAGCTGAAGAACCAAAAGAACCAGAGCCACGTTTTGATGTTGAGGTAAATGCTGATGGCGAAGAGAACAGCGAAGAAGCACGATAATTATTGGCGGGATCGGGCGGAAGACATTATGCGCTATATTGATTCAACTGATATTGATGTCTTTGAAGAATTGCAAAAAATATATATCGAGCATAGCGCAGAAGTTCAACGTGACTTATTTGCGTTCGTAACAAAATATGCTGATGATAACAAAATGAGCTATTCTGAGGCTCTACAACGCCTTAGAGGTGTCGACCTATCAGATTATCAAGCGAACGCAGAGAAGTACCGTAAGCAGGCTGAGAAAGCCCCAGAATTGCTTAAAAGATTAAATGAGCAATATGCCAGCTCAAAAGTCACACGTTTTGATGCCTTAAACCTTGAAATGACATACAAAATCGGTGTTATGCAAGGTATTATCGAGAAGTCGTTCGAAAACTATTTGAAATCAACCGCCAAGTACGCTTACAGAAAAATTATGGGCGGCAATGGTGGTGCATTGAACGAGCCAGCATTGAAAGAGCTTATCAATACCCCTTTTAATGGTTACAACTATTCTGAGCAGATTTGGGGCAATACAGATAATTTAGCTAAAGACTTAAGGGAAGTTCTAAAGCGTGGTTTTATTCGTGGTGATGATGTTCGGAGCATGGCTGCTGAGCTTTCCAAAAAGTACAACGTAGCAAGGGCACGAGCGCAAACACTTATCAGGA
The DNA here is from genome assembly GCF_009176975.1 of Aureimonas psammosilenae. Lineage (GTDB taxonomy): Bacteria > Pseudomonadota > Alphaproteobacteria > Rhizobiales > Rhizobiaceae > Plantimonas > Plantimonas psammosilenae. The sequence goes on along the minus strand of NZ_WEZG01000028.1, from coordinate 6,161 downwards.
CTGACGGGACGGCTATTGTCAATCGTTCAGCTATTAAACGTTATGAAGAGTCTGGATTAAAATATTATCGTATTTCTGTCCATTTGGATAATAGGACATCACAGATTTGTAAGAGAATCAACAGAGAAAATAAGCTTTACAGAATTGATGAGTTTGAAACTGGGGTCACCGCACCACCTTTCCATTATAATTGTAGGTCAGCTGTTATTCCTGACGAAGACGAGTTGAATAATAAAAGTGAAAATAATAAAACATAAAATTTTGTCCAAAACTGCTCATGACGTTAAAAGGTGCAAGGTTATTAGTCTAACTGCGGACTTAAAACGGAGGTAGCCAACATGGCAGAAGAAACTAACACTGAAGTAGTCGAAGTGGAAACAGTCGACAATCCAGAAGCTACTGAAGCGGATAAAACATTCACTCAAGATGAGCTTAACCACATTGTCCAAGAACGTGTTCAACGTGCCGTGGCTAAAGCACAAAAAGACGCCGAAGACAAAATCAAACAAGCACAATCTGAGGGTGAACGTTTAGCAAAATTGACAAAAGATGAACGCGCCAAAGAGGAAGAAGCTAAGCGCTTAGCTGATCTCGAAGCTCGTGAAAAAGCAATTGCAGTCAAAGAACTGCGAATCGAGACACAAAGCCTTTTGTCAGATGAAGGTTTACCAATCGAATTTCTTGACGTTGTTATGGCAGATACCGCGGAATCTGTTAAGGAAAACATTGCAAGTATTCGAAAGGTATTTGATGAAGCTGTTGAAAAGCGTGTGAATGAGCGTCTAACGCAAGATAAGCCACGCCGTGGTTCAACAGCAGGGGCAATGAGTAAAGCTGAAATTATGGCTGTTCAAGATGCAAACGAGCGTCAGAAACTCATTGCGGAAAATTTGGATTTATTTAGAAGGGGTTAACTTATGGCTGAAGATAAACTAACTGTTATGAACGACTTGGGCGAAATCAAAACAATTGATTTTGTCAACAAATTTAGCACTAACATCTCTGAACTATTGACACTGCTCGGTGTGACACGTAAAGAACCGTTGTCGGCTGATATGAAAATCAAAACTTACAAGTGGGAAAAAGATATTGACACAACAACCACTGCCGAAGGTGACACAATTCCACTTTCTAAAGTGACTCGTGCAGTAGACAAAGAATATCAAGTTGCATGGATTAAAAAACGCCGTGCCGTTTCTGCTGAAGCTATCGCACGTCATGGTGCTTCTTTAGCAATTGACCAAGCTGACCAACGTATTATGCGCGAAATTCAAAACGGCATCAAAACTGATTTCTTTACTTTCCTAAAAACAGATCCAACGAAAGTTAACGGAACAGGCCTTCAAGGTGCGCTTGCTCAAACGTGGGGCAAACTTCAAACATTCTCTGAATTCGATGGCTCACCAATCGTGTCATTTGTAAATTCACTTGATGTAGCTGACTACCTTGGCGATAAAGCGGTTGGTGCTGATGGGTCTAACGTCTTCGGGATGACATTGCTTAAAAACTTCCTAGGGATGCAAAACGTTATCGTATTGCCAAACGTACCGAAGGGTAAAGTTTACTCAACTGCTATTGAAAACATTGTTCTTGCTTACCTTGATGTTAACAGCTCAGATTTGGGTGGAATGTTTGCCGATTATACTGACGAAACTGGTTTGATTGCTTCAAGTCGTGACCGTTCTCTTAACAACCTTACATACGAATCAGTGTTCTTCGGTGCTCTTAAATTGTTCGCTGAAATTCCTGCGGGTGTTATTGAAGCTACAATCCAAGACCAAGCAGCTGCATCTGAACCTTCTAAATCATCAAAATAAGTAGAGGTAAGTAAATTATGGACAAAGCGTTGATTTTAGAGGAAGTTAAATTATTCAAAGGAATTTCTGATAAAGATACAACGCAAGATAAATTGATTGAACTGGCAATCAATGAAAGTGTTGACCGTGTTTTGGCTAAGCTCAATGAGTTTAGCGAATGCGAGTTGACAGAAGTTCCAAAACGTTTAACTTTCATCATTCGAGATGTAGCTGTTAAACGCTACAATCGTTTAAACTCAGAAGGTGCTAGTGCTGATAGCGAAGAAGGTCGTTCGTTTAACTGGGATAAGTATTTAGATGAATATGAAAATACATTGAAAAGTGCTGCAGTTGGTAGAAATTATCAGGCGAAAGGAATTGCTAGATTTATATGATTTATAACAAGCGTGTTATTTTAATCACTGAAACGACTGAAGCAGACTTTTTAGGTGATAAAGTCGTCAAAAAACAATCTGAACCCATCCCTTGTCAGGAAAATAACCTAACCAACGCAGAACAAATGGGTATCTTTGGAAAATACAATCTTGATAGTTTTAAATTGCATTTGCAAGGATACTACGATGGCTTTTCTGAAATTATCTACGATGGCAAAAAGCGCAAAATTCGGGGTAAAAAGCATCATAAAAACTCAACGGTGATATATATATGAGCGTTAAGTTCAAAGTGAGCGGTGTTGACAGAATGGTTAGAACGATTGCTAGTAAAGGCAAACAGGCACAGGCAGCTACAAATCGTGAGCTTGATTTATCTAGTAAACGAATCGAACGAACGGCTAAAACAAAAGCTCCAGTTGATACTGGTGCACTGAAAAACACAATCTTTTCAGCAAAAGCGGGCAATCTAACCTATAAAGTTACTGCACCTCAACATTACGCGGTTTTTGTTGAAAACGGAACTCGAAGAATGCGAGCGCAGCCATTCCTGAGACCAGCACTGGATGCTGAACGACCAAAACTAATCAGCAACTTGCGCAAACTATATGAAAGATAGGTGATACATGACGAATTATTCACCATCCACTTTATTTTTAAAAGAGCTGCACGATAGGTTGGAAGTGTTAGCTATTCCAATCTATTTTCATTTACCGAATCCTGACGTTTTAGAGCCTTTTATCGTGATTGGTTCTAACTCATCAGATACTTCACGAACAGCTCAAACGGGGGCTATTATCGAGGATATTACGGTAAATATTGACATCTTTTTAGATGGCTCAAGCAGGACAGATGCGGAAGAAGTTAAGGCAAAAGCCTTAAGGGTATTAGGGCGTAGAAACGCAACAGCTAACATTATTCCAGATGACAGCATAGGACGTGACGTGTATCACGTTTCTATTGTTGTTTCTGGTACTATTTATTAAAGGAGAGTTACATGACAGAAACAGGAAAAATTACAGTGACAACTGCTAAGCCACTAGCAGGGAAAAAAGTATTTTATTTCATTCAGTCTATTCATGCCGAGCTTGGCAGCGCTGCAGTCTTGCCAGCTTATCGTACCGATGGAACTTTGACGCTTGGCGCTGAATATTCTGACGAACAAACACAACAAGGGCTTTTGCTTGATAAAACAAGCACTAGCCACGAAATCGAATTGACAACTAAGTTCGCACCAAAAGACCCGTCAATTGACATTATTGAGCAAGCGAACGATACAGGTGAATCAGTTAAGATTTGGCGTGTCCTTGTTGATGAATCGTTGAAAGAGCAAGAAGGCGTCAGCGACCCTAAAAAAGATGTTTATCCTGCGAAGTTTGGCTATGCTAAAATCGGTGATATTGAATACAGCGAAGGTATTGAAGATATTATCGAAGCTAACTACACAGCAACCATTGTTGGCAAGCTAAAAAATGGTAAATTCCCATTGACCGCCAAAGAAATTGCTTTGCTTGATGAAGTTTACGAATATCAAAATCCTGGTGAAACAAAGGGTGATTACGACAACATCCAAAAAACACCAGGTAAATAATCTATCAAGGTTGGATATTACATCCAGCCTTTTATTTTTTAGTTAGGGGACAACTCATATTATGGAATTTAAAGTCAAAAATAAAATCATCGAAATCAAATTCGACTATCGCACAATGTTTAAAGTTGACAAACAACTTGCAACCAAAAACAAAGAAACTGGAGCAAGTAACAATGATGGTGTCGGAACATTGTTCAACAACATTCTAAACCGCAACGATGAGGGGCTTGTTGACTTGATTCTTTTATCAGCGAATAAAGCATTTAGCAAAGCTATTTCAGAAGATGACGCTATTACAGCTATTGAAGATTGGCTAGTGGATAATGATGCTGCAGATACGGAAAACTTGTTCGAAGAAATCCAGCAAGAAATGGTTGATTCCGGTTTTTTCAGAAACAAGATTTTGAAATACATCGAAAACTTGGAAACAGCAGTAGAGTACATGAAAGCGCAAGAAGACAGCGAACCGCTTCAAGTCGAAGTCACAGAAAAACTTATTGGCAAGATGAAAAGCGCACTATCTTAACAGAGTGCGCCCGTCTTGGATTAACAGATTTAGAAACAATCTATTCTTGCAACAAATGGGAACTTGATGCAATTTTGGAAGGACTTCATTACAGGCAGATTGATTTTCGAGAAAATCTTTCAGAGCTTGCTATGGAGATGCGCTACACTATGAACGCTAAGCGTGCTAGTGCGAATAAACTTAGCAAGAAAAAAGACAGAAATAAAGTTAAGCAAGCCTTTCATGCAAATGACATTAAACAAACGACAGATAGCAGTCTTGCTGAACGTTTGCAAAAGGTCAACGACTATTTCATGAACAGATAATACAGAAAGGAGGGGTTATATGGCAGAATTTGATGGTTCAATTTATGCTTATGTCGGTGCTGATATTGCTGATTATCAAGCGGCAATGAATAAGATTACAACTGCAACACAGCGTGCTTTTGAAAAAGCACAAGATGCAGCCGTGAATAGTTCTAATCGTTTAGTCCAACGAGTGGGGCAAATTATGGCGCAGTTGGCAAACAATGGGGAATCACTTGGTAAACGTTTAGGAACAGCGTTCAGCACAGGCTTAAATTTGTCCATCGGTGAAATTCAACGTATAGCTTCATCGATTGGTGAAAAAATACCTCAGCCCATAAAAAATGGGTTCAATAACGCTTTGGCATCTATTCAGAATAGTGTCAACTCACTAGCTAACAAAATCCCTCAACCTATTCAAAACGCTTTTACAAAAGCAACTAACTCAGCCTCTAACTTTGCTAAAACGACGACTAGCAGTGTTAGTTCAGCATTTAGCACGATTAGTTCAAAAGCTAACAGCGCTGCTAGTGCTATCAGTAACTCTTTTTCTGGCAAAATCATGTCAAGTGTGACTAATTTGTCAACAAGGATGGCAAGCTCACTTGGCCGTGGGTTTTCTAATTTGTCTAGCAAGGCAACTAGCGCGCTTAATGGTATTAGTCAAAAATTCGCTAGTGCATCCAGTGCTGGAGAAAAGCTGCATAGCACAGTGATGCAGATTGCAGCAGGTTTTTCTCTTGTTGCAATCGCACAAAAAGGTATAAACGCTCTGACTGGAGCGCTAGATGGTGCTGTAAGTCGTGTTGATACCATGAACCGTTTCCCAAAAACGATGAAACTGTTTGGCTATTCAGCCGAAGAGTCAAAGAGAGCCATTGATAAGTTATCAGCTGGAATTGAAGGGTTACCTACCCCGTTGGATAGCGCAGTAAAAAGCGCTCAACAACTTTCCATTACAACAGGCAGCCTTGAAAAAGGTACAGACTTAGCTCTTGCTTTTAATAACGCCATGATTGGATATGGTGCATCAACTGAAGAAGCTGAAAACGCGCTTAGGCAGTTTAATCAGTCTCTTGGTTCTGGAAAGATGCAGGCGGAGGAGTTCAACTCTGTGTCAGAAGCAGCACCAGGGCTTATGTCTAAAATGGCGGAAGCGTTTGGCTTTGGTTCAAACGGTGTTCAAGATTTGAAGAGTGCCTTGTCGGATGGAAAAATCACAGCGCAACAGTTTGCCGATAAGATGATTGAACTTAACGGTGCGCAGGGTGGCTTTGCTGAAATGGCGCAGGCATCGGCTGGTGGGATTCGTACAGCGTGGCAAAATTTAAACACCGCTGTTGTCAAAGGTGTTGCTAACATGATTACTGCGTTTGATGAAGCTGCCAAAGCAAACGGTCTGAAAACTATTTCAGAAAGTTTGTTGGCTTTAAAACCAGCTATCAACGATGCGTTTGCTACTGTCACTGCAGTTATCCCAAATATGGTCGCTGCCTTTGCAAGACTGAAAAATTCGATTGATATTGATGTATCAGGAATCAGTCAAAGTATCAAATCAGGTTTTGACTTGCT
>NZ_WEZG01000027.1 GCF_009176975.1 Aureimonas psammosilenae | reverse complement strand
GTGGCAAGCTCGGGCCGGTCCTCCACCGACTTGCCCGACAGTTTCTCCGACCGGATCACCGAACAACCGGCGCTCTTCAGCTTGTCGAGCTGGATCGTCAGGTCCTGATCGGTGGAAGACACGCGGGCATAGCCGAAACGGGGCATGGACAGGCTCGAGATCGTACCGGAAGGGTGGTTCGGACGAATGGGTCGTACCAGATCGGAAAACCGACCGCTATGGGACGATTTCGCGTGTTCCGCCGGAAGGCTCCATATCGGTATACCGTTATGCTACGTCGTTCGATGCGGGGTAGCTTTGGGTTGGAGTTGACGTACCCCCAAAAACTAATGAGGATCGGATAAGCGTCGTTCGGGGTTTGGTTACCATCTGAACGCTTTGGCGATCGCCCACGATGTCTCCTTCCCAAACCCTGACCGCGCTCGGTGACGAGCATGTCGGTCCTTTCTTGTCCGTTTGGGCCGCAGAACCAGCTGCGGTCGCGACGCGGCAGTCGCCGCACCTTTGCGGAGATTTCGGTGAAGCACTGAAATGGGCCTCCTCGCTCCTCGAAAACCCGGCGCAGACCAAGGATTGGCCATGGGTCATGCGGGAAGACGGTCGGGTCTTGTCTCCCGCATACCTTCGATCCTACGCCAGCACGTTCGCTGGCAGACCCTAATCACCGGTAGCGCAAACTCGCTCTAACCATCGCACAGGAGCGTCCCATGACGTCCGACAACGGCGGCAACCGATACGAGACAACCCACTTTCGGACCCTTGGCTGGGCGGGGGCAATTTGCTTTGCGATCGCACCGCCAACGTTTCTCTACGAATGGTGGCTGATGTTCTACACCACGGCCCTGGAAGAGAACCCCAGCATCGGCCTGATGATGGCCATTGCGTGCATCGCCAGCTTTGCCAGCATCCCGATGATGATCGCGGGTCGCCGCAAGCGATATTCGGCATCGCCTTCCGTTGATCGACTGCCGACCTTCCGCCGGCGCATAGCCGAGCCAAACACCTCGCTGCAGCCCGGCCAAGCGCCGATCTAGGCCCATCTCATCAAACGAATTGGGCCAGTTATCCAGGTAAGTGGACTGTCAGGACTATGGAAAAACGTCGAGCCGAACGTGAGGTTTGCAATTTGAAAGGCCGGATCGTCATTTTCGGAGAAGAAGGGATCTCCCATGAATGTCGTATTCTCGACCTCACAGCTTACGGCGCCTTGATCCGGGTCGACACCGACCGTTCGATCCCGCGTGAGTTCGAACTGATGATTGGCGATAGTCCGTTGACTTATCCCAGTCGTCTGGCGCGCGTGACAAAGACCGGTATCGGCGTGGAATTCTTGGATCCGCTTCGTGACGAGATTGCCAACACACTCATGGAGACGCTTTTCCGCGACGAACTTTTGCTCGAAGTGGCCTACGGCACGACAGAACGGCGTTCACCGTTGCGTCGTCGCGTTAATCGCGCCGTTGAGCAGGTTCTGGATCGTGTTGTTTTTCGCAGTCAACGGAAAGCGTGAAGGCTCCACGACATGGAGTGACGTGGCGAAAGTCCCCTTCAAGCCACTGCCTGCGCGGCGTGGCGCGACCGTCAGACCACACCCAAAACCATGACTTCGGTAATTCTGAAGATGCTGCGCTTGTTGGGTAGACCTAACAAAAACGCCCACCGGGGGAGGACCGGTGGGCGCTTAGCTTTCCGCCCTCGCTTGGGAGGAGAAGAGGACGGCTCGACCGAAGGGGGAGGACCTTCGGTCAGTCCACTCAAACCCTGGGAGGAGGATGGGTTCGAGCGAAACTCAATATCGATAAACTATGCGCTTCAAACCTTTCCCAGAAGTGCATTTGCCGCATAACAGCCGTGCAGAATTGCCGATGACCGCGAAAGCTTCGCAAAAGGGAAGGACCGTTGCATCCTCCCAGAGCAACGGTCCCAAGCGAGCTTGGCGCCCACCAACCGGCGAAGCTGCGATAGCCTCAAGCCATGCTCTGGATATCCTACTTTCCCCAATGAGTGTCTAGCTGCTGTGCAGCGCCTGGCGTTATTTTCACCAACAGAACTACCTGATGGCGTTCAAAGGTTTCTGGCTGCCATGATGGCCCGTACTGCATCTGCTTCAGGGCTTGCGCCACTGTGCTCCAAAAATTCAGCCACTGGCATGGACCGCTCCAATCCACCGGAAGATCGGTTTGGGCGGTGGACGACAATGTCCTGTCTGGTGGCATCTCGTCCAAAAAGCCAATCGTCGCCGTTTGAACTCCGGTAAACAACGAGAAAATCGGGCGTCCCTGCGCTGGCATTCGTTAGATCTGCCTGAGCGGCTGCGTTGGCTTGATCCCATCCGTCCCGCCAGTGATGCCAAGCCTTGGAGTTCGGATCATACGGATTGGAACCCCGCTTTCGCCCTTCGCCAAATGCGACAGTACCCTCAGCAACTGTTTGATCTGACATGTCTTAAATCTCCTGCATCCCCTGCAGGCTAAAATGTTCGAAGGACGTACGCGTTCGACCAGCAACCAAATATGTCGGACTGTCGTTCGGAGCGGTCATCTAGTCGCGTGAGCACATGCTGAAGAGCTCCCTGTACCTGGCCCTCACCGCCCAAATCATCACCGTCGTGGGGCTCGGCATCTTCACACACAGCAACAGTGGCCGGCAGAGTGATGCCGGCCAATCCGATAGCGGCGAAAGCCGAATGCCCGTCGACCGCGTTTAATGGTCGTGCTTGGCATGCGCTACGTCGTCCGCGTGTTCACGAAGGCCGGGTCCAACTGGACTGTGCGCGAAACCGGACATGCGTCGGAAGACGAGGCTCGGCAAGCTGCGTTCTGGCTTGGGCAAAATGCAGATGGAATGGTGGCGCTTGCCACCGATGTCGACGGCGCGAACAGGCGTGTGCTTTGCCAAACTGGAAAGTTTCCGCCCGAATACGAGATCTGAGCGTTCGGCTTAGGCTGCCATCTGCAGGATCTGCTCGACGATCCGGTCGTAGCGGTAGGGCTTGGCGATAAACACGGCATCCGATGGTAGTTCGGCGCTGCCGATAAAGCGTTTACCCGACGTGACGATGATATGCACGGGCGGCCAGCGATCGCGAACCGATTTCGACAGCGCTAAGCCATCCATATCGCCCGGCATATTGATGTCCGTGAACACGACCCGGATGTCAGGAAAGTTCTCCAGGCAGGCGATGGCCTCTCGCGCCGTTCCCGAGAAGTAGACCTTGAAACCTGCATCCTCAAGGAAGTCGACAGCATCCATCTGGATCAGTGGTTCGTCTTCAACGACGAGAACAGCGATGTCTGCAGTTCTCATGATGGGCAGCTTCCGGTTTGGTCATATCTCGGTCATGCCTACCTACCGCGAGACCGGATCAACGCAAGCTGCTGCTGCGATTAAGAAATCCTGAAATCAGCGGAACGACCCATTGCAAGCAAACCTTCTCAACAAAAGGAGGTCCGATGCTGTTTCGCATTCTGATCGTTGAGGACGAACCGCTCATCGCTCTCGACCTGGAAGAGATGCTGCAGGAAGGAGGGTTCGAGGTGATAGGGACGGCAGCCGATATGCCTTCAGCGCTCGCCCTTGCCGAACAGCAGAGGCCCGACGCCGCCACGATGGACATCAGGTTGAGGGGCGGTTCCGATGGCGTGGAAACTGCCTGCCGCCTTTACCGCGAACATGGCATCCGCTCGCTTTTCATCTCCTCCCATTTCGAAGCAAAGAAACGAGCAGCGGCTTCGGACTGCAATCCTATCGCTTTCGTGTCGAAGCCATTCCAGGCGGTGCAGGTGCTTCGCGAACTAGCGGGTGCTGGGTTTCGCAGTCTTCCCGCGGTTTCATCCCAAAGCTGACGATGAAAGGCATTGCACTTCCAGACGCGATGCGCTTCGGAATGTTCAGGGGACATTCGAGTATCGGGCCTGAAGCGAAGTGCAAATTCCAGAACGGGACGGGCAACAGGACGAAGCCCGTCTGAAGGCTCTTCGCAGCTATCAAATCCTTGATACGACCGCAGAGCGAGGCTTCGACGACATCACAAGCCTTGCAGCGCATGTCTGCAACACGGCTGTGGCGCTTGTCAGTCTCGTTGACCGTAACCGCCAGTGGTTCAAGGCAAGGGTTGGCTTCGAACCATGTGAGACCAACCTCGATAGTTCCGTTTGCCGTCACGCCCTTGGGCAAACCGAGATCCTTGAAATCCCTGACCTGACACTCGATCCACGCACGAGCACCAATCCGCTTGTGACGGGCGAACCCCATCTTCGCTTCTATGCTGGAGCGCCGCTCGCCACTGTTGAAGGCCAGGTGCTCGGAACGCTTTGCGTCATCGACCATACCCCCCGACAAGAGGGGCTGACGGATGCGCAAAGGAACGGCTTGAGGGCCCTTGCGGGACAGGTCATGGCCCAGCTCGACTTGCGACGTGCGCTCGCCGAACGCGAAGAGATGATGCAACGTCGGGATGCCGAACAGCGTGTTGCATTGGCTGAGGCGGCACGATTTGAAGCGATGATCGCCACACAGCAGGCCGTCGCGTCTGCCAAGGCTGATCTGGCGACTGTCTTCCAGTCGATCACCGATGGCGCGCTTCGCGTGGTCGATGCGGCCGAAGGCGCTGTTATCGAACTGCGCGACGGCGACCACCTCGTTTATGACACGGTGTCCGGGTCGTCCTTTAAACGCAAAGGCATCAGGGTTCCGATCGAAGCAACGCTGTCGGGCAAGGCTGTCTTGTCCGAGCGGCCGCTCTACTGCGCTGATACCGAGGTCGATCCGGACATGGATCACGCCTTGGCACGCGAGCTCGGCATCCGATCACTCGTGGCCGTACCCGTAACACGGCGGGGCGAACCGATCGGCGCTTTGAAGGTCCATTCCACCAGAGCCGACGCCTTCTCGCCTCGCGATGTCGTCATGACGCAGATGCTGGCCGGGCTGGTTGCTTCTGCCTTCGGTGATGTTGCCGAGGTGAAGGGACGCCAGGCACTGAAGGAAGCGGAGAACCGCTACCGCCGGACGTTCGAAAGCGTCACGGAGTTCGGCATCATCGTGACCGATCTCAACTGCATCATCACGGAATGGAACACCGGGGCGGAGCGGATCTTCGGCTGGTCGGCCGATGAAATTGTCGGGCACCATGCGAACCTCTTCTTCACGCCCGAAGACCGGCAAGCGGGCCGGGTGAAAGTCGAGATGCGGCAAGCGTTGCGTGATGGCCAAGCGGTCGACGAGCGATGGCACCTGCGCAAGGACGACACACGCTTCTACGCCAGCGGCAACATGATGCCGCTTATGGACGACGATGGCCGGCATCTCGGCTTCATCAAGATCGTCCGCGACCGCACCGAACAGCACCTGGCCGGGAAGGCGCTCGAGAAGAGCCGTCGTGAGCTGGAGGAAAGCGAGGTCAAATGGCGAGGCCTCTTCGAGCAGCTCGAGGAGGGTTTCATCCTCGGCCGCGTTCTCCGCGGGGAGAAAGGACAGGTTGTCGACTGGGTTTATGAAGAGGTGAACCGGGCGTGGGGCGATCTTGTCGGGATCCCGTCAAAACAAGCTGTCGGACGCACGATCCGGGAGATGTTTCCTGGCATCGAGGACGCTTGGGTCAAAGAGTTCGCCGATGTCGTTGAAACCGGTGAGGCGATCCGCTTCACGCGCCAGGTTGGTTTGTTGGATCGTTGGTACGATGGCATCTGCCAGCCGGTGGGTGATGACCGCTTCGTGGTGCTCTTCATGGAAGTCACGAAGCGCGTGCTCGCCGAACGCCAGCGCGAAGCGCTCCTCGTCCTCGGCGACCGTCTGCGCGAAAGCGAGAGTGTTTCGACCCTCAGTTTGACAGCCTCCGAGATTGTCGGCCGAGCCTTGAACGCCACGCGAGCTGCTTTCGGCATCGTCGACCCCGACCAAGAAACCGTCGTTGTTCAACAGGACTGGTGTGCGCCGGCGATGCCGAGCGTCGCTGGTCATCACAGCTTCCGCACCTTCGGGACGTATATCGAGGACTTGAAGAACGGCGAGACCGTGATTGTCCGGGACGTCCGTCACGACCCACGCACCGCCGGCGAGGGTGCGGCCGCCCTTGAAGCTATCGGCGTCCGGACGCTGGTCAACGTGCCGATCCTGATGCGCGGGCGCTTGGCGGGCGTTGCGATCGTCCATTTTGCCGAAGTCCGTGATTGGACAAATGACGACACAGCGTTCCTTCGCGATACCGCCGACCGGACGCAGCTCGCCGTCGCACGGGCACAGGCCGAGGAGCGACGGACGGTGTTGAACGCCGAACTGGCTCATCGGTTGAAGAACATGCTCGCACTCGTCCAATCGATCGCGACGCAGACGCTCCGAACGGCCCCGGATCTTATTCAAGCGCGTAAGGCTTTGACCGATCGCATTGGTGCCTTCGCCAAGGCTCACGACATCCTACTCGTTGGGCAGCGGGATGCGGGCGATGTGAGAAACATCGTTCTGAGCGCCGTCGATCCGCATGATCCAGGAGGTCGTGTGAACCTCATCGGACCCGAACTCGACATCGGACCGAAGGCCGCACTAACCCTTTCCTTGATTGTCCATGAACTCGCGACCAACGCAGTGAAGTACGGAGCGTTATCGACTGACGAAGGACACATAAACGTCGAGTGGTCGGTAGAGAAGGCTGCTGCCGATGGACGTCAGGAATTGACCTTCGAATGGCGAGAGGTCGACGGGCCACCCGTAACACCGCCGACCAGAAAAAGCTTCGGTACGCGGCTGATCGGGATGGGTCTGTCGGGCACGCTCGGCAGTTCGTCTGAGCTGACCTATGCTGCGGACGGCGTCCGCTGCCGCATCACTGCCTCGCTTGCAGAACTCCAGACAACGGATGAACCAGAAGCCGTCTGAATACATGCGCTGCGAATAAGTGATCCAGGAGATCATCACGTCGGTTCCCATCGACGCATTTATTCATAACGATGAATATGTGAGCGATAACTAATCGTTCACTGCGCTGGAAGGCGGGAGCACTCAGCCTCTTTCTAACTTCCACCGAGCGCGCAAATGACAGTCGCAATGCTCGGCGAATGACCGGGCAAACCCCGACTGCCATTCCCCGAGTATCCCTTGTTGCATCATTTGAAGATCTCCACACGCCTTTCCCTTGGCTTCGCTTTCGTGATCGGCATCATGATCGCCATGGCTGCTTTCAGCGTCATCAAGGTCGATGCGATCAGCGACAGCCTTGGCACGATCAACGATGTGAACAGCGTCAAACAGCGCTACGCCATCAATTTCCGGGGCAGTGTCCACGACCGGGCGATCAGCCTACGCGACGTCGTTCTGGTGGAAGATCCGCAAGCTCGCGAGCAAGTCTTCACCGACATCGATCGCCTCACAAAGAAATATGAAGCTTCGGCTGGACCGCTGGATGACATCGTTTCGAAGGGAACCATGGAAGAGAAAGCGATGGTCGCCGGTATCAAGGAGATCGAAGGACAGACCCTTCCCTTGATTGAGAAGGTCAGTTCACTGCGACGGGAAGGCCGCGTGGACGAGGCTCATCAAATCCTTTCGAGGGATGCATCGCCCAAGTTCACCGAATGGCTGCGCCGAATCAATCAGTTTATCGACTTGCAGGAAGCGGCCAACAAGGAGATCGGCGGTCGCACGCAAGCGGCTGCCTCCGGTTTCTTCATGCTCGTGATCGGTCTGTGCTTTGCCGCAACGCTTTTGGCAGCGTTCATCGCCTTCTTGTCCGTTCGCTCGCTTCGTCCGCTCAACACGCTCACCAGCTTGATGGGCAATATGGCGCGAGACGACCTGTCGGCTGCTGTTCCCTTTACGTCCAGACAGGACGAAGTGGGTGCTATGGCGAAGGCGGTTGCGGTGTTTCGCGATAATGGCATTCGTTCGCGAGACGTCGAAGCCAAAGCCGAAGAAGCGCGCGAGGCGTCCGAACGGCTGCGTGCGGATCGTCTACTTGTCGATCAGGTGAAGGCGGAGGAACTGAAGGCCTTCGTACATCTGGTCGAGACCAGCTTCGATGCACTGTCTGCTGGCGACCTGACGGCTCGTATGAGTCAACCTGTTGCGGCCGAATTTGAGCCGATCCGTGCTCGGTTCAATGTCTCCATCGAGCAGTTGGAGAGGACAATCGGCAGTGTGGTGAGCGCCGTCGGCTCCATGCGCACCGGCTTGCAGGAGATCACCGTGGCGGCGGGCGATCTTTCCCAGCGCACCGAACAGCAGGCCGCTAGCTTGGAAGAAACGGTCGCCGCTTTGTCGGGGCTCGTTCACGGTGTCAATCTGACGGCGCAAAGCGCAGACGACGCCAAAGCCGCTGCCGCAGTCGCGCAGAAAGAAGCCGAGAAGGGCGGTTTGATCGTCGGGCAGGCGGTATCTGCGATGACGGCGATCGAGCGCTCATCAACGGAGATCGGCAAGATCATTGGCGTCATCGATGAGATTGCCTTTCAGACCAACCTTCTCGCACTGAACGCAGGCGTCGAGGCAGCTCGCGCTGGCGAGGCAGGACGCGGTTTTGCGGTGGTGGCTCAAGAAGTGCGGGGACTTGCTCAACGCTCAGCCGAAGCGGCGAAAGAGATCAAGGGTCTGATCTCAGCATCCACCATTCAAGTGGAGCGCGGCGTGGCACTGGTATCTGCGTCTGGCCACTCGTTGGAACAGATCGTTCACCAGGTTGGAAGCGTGTCCCAGGTCATCACCGATATGGCAATGGCAGCTCGCGAACAAGCGGTGAGCCTGAAGGAGGTTTCGGTGGCCGCCGACCAAATGGATAAGGTCACTCAACAGAACGCCGCGATGGTCGAGGAGACGACTGCTGCCGCGCAGTCCTTATCGAGCGAAACCGATGAGCTGGCGGAATTGACCGGGCGCTTTCTCACCGCCGCTGAGGTGGATGGAGTGGCGATCGCGAAGCGGCCTACAACGCTCGCATCGTACCGTTCTCGTCCGAGCAAGGCTTCGACGCCCATTCGCCAAGCGCGTCAAACAGGACAGATCAAACCCGCATCTGATGCATGGGCTGAGTTCTGATCGGGCATCGATCTACTGGAGGTCGTCAACAACCTTTCGAGTACCATGGAGGTCGAGAGACCATCGAAGGGTCAAAGGCAGCGGCGTCCAGAACCCCGTTGTGATACCTGCCTGACGAAGTGTCGCGCTGGTCCATACATTGCAGCCGACCAACGCGTTGAAAGAGCCCGTCGCCTCAAAGAAACGGTCGTAAGCGCCGTAGCCAGCGCCTGGTATCGGAACTCGAGACGCAAAGCTTTTCTCTATCGAAGCGAGCAACGCTTCATAGTCGGTATCATTCAGAACGAATTCGCGGGTAGCGCTATCTGGCTCAAATGGTCCAGCAAGACCGACATGCATCACGGCAGTATCCAGCGTCAGCGCACGGAGAAGCGGCTCAGTTTTCAGATCGCTCCAGTTCGGCGTTTCCAAATAGAAGCTGCGACCGCCGCGCCCAATAAGCAACCAGTTCGCACGCTCGACGGGAAGGCCGGCGTTTCGCAGAAACCCAAAGCGCTCGACGAGGCCTATGTCGACGGGAAGGGCAATATCGGTGTGAATCGCGCTCGCGACTATCCGAATACGGTGGTGCTTTTGACCGCCATTGGCTGGATGTTCGGGGCTGAGCGGGACAATCGTACCGAGGACAATCGCGAGGATAAGGGTAACCGCCAGTGAGGCGAGGCCAAGCAGGGCACGGCGAACGAGCCGGCGTCCGACATTCTTTGCTTCGGGCACAAGTTCAATCATCCAGTGTGTCCGTCGGAGGAATGCGAGTTGGGGCTAAATCGCTCAGGGGCGTTGTGCCGATGCACATCGTCTCGTCGTTCGGAAAGTCGATGGGAAGGCGCCGTGCGATCTGTTCCGGGCTTCATGCTCTTGCCAATCGCCGATATCGTCCGCTTTCCATGCCGACGGCCCTTCCATTGGGTGAAGGGGCCGGGAACGAAGGCGCCGCTCGAGGCCGTGACGATGCCAGCCAGCCTGTCCTCGACATAGGCGCGCAGAGCAGGATTGAGCGCAAGCTTGGCTGTTTTCGGTCGCCGGTCTGATCGCTCGACATGCCACCGAGCCGTGGTCACGCGATACTCCAGTCCACCGCTAAGGGTGCCGGCGTTGCGCCGTAGCTCGCGGGACATCGTCGAGGAGGAGCGACCAATGCGCCGCCCGATCTCCTGCATGGAACAACCTTGCACATGCAGGATGCCGAAGCCGCATACTACGCTCAGCTTGAGGTCGTCCGTGTCGCCGCGAAGCACTTAAACCAAATGGCCTGTGGGAAACACGGTGCGGTTCACAGCGCCCGCCGCCGTGCCATCACCGGCTGCACCGGCGATTTCGAGCCCACTATGCAATAGAATTGAACTGGGCTGCCTTAATAGGTCAGGTCAATTCCCAAACCGCCTTCAGCGACGTTGCGCGGTGCGATGCGGAAATTGTTAGAGAAGGCCAGTAGCTGCTGGGTTGCGGACGGCCCAGCAAGTATCCCTGCAGATGACTGCAACCATTCAGAACAAGTGCGATCCTCTGCTCGTCTGTTTCTACACCTTCGGCCGTCGTCGAAAGACCATAGCCTTCACATAACGACACAACTGATCGGATCACCGCTGTCGACTCGCGTGTGTCGTCGATGCCCGAAACAAAGCTGCGGTCGATCTTGATCCGCGTCAAAGGCAAGTGCTTCACCAAGCTGAGGGACGAGAAGCCGGTGCCAAAATCGTCCAACGCTATACCGACGCCAAGATCCCGCAGGCAGCCGATCGTATACGAAGCCAGTTCCAGGTCTCCAAGGATCGCCGTTTCCGTGATCTCCAACTCAAGACGATCTGGACGCAGCCCGGTTTCCGCCAGCACAAGCCGTACCGTGTTGACGAGTTTCTCATCGCAAAGCTGCGTAGCCGATAGATTGACGGAGACTACGAGATCATCCTGCCAAGCCGCTGCTGCCCGACATGCCGTCCGCAGAACCCATTCGCCAAGTTGACCCATCAAATTGAGTTCTTCGGCCAACGGAATGAAAACCGCCGGCGAGACATTCTTCCCTGTTTGATCCTGCCACCGCAGCAAGGCTTCGAATCCGATGATGCGATTTGTCTGAGCATCAACGACAGGTTGGTAGTGCAATTCGAAATCGTTCGAAGCGACCGCAATCCGAAGTTTGGTTTCCAGGACGCTGCGCTGCAGCGCTCGCTCATTCATCGACGGATCGAAGAACCGAACACAGTTCCGACCGTCCTCCTTGGCTTTATACAAAGCCAAGTCGGCATTACGCAGGATTGTCGCTTCGTCCGCTCCGTGCTTCGGCGCCTGAGCCACTCCAACGCTCGCGCCAATAACTGCCGTCTTGCCTTCGATTTTGATCGGCTCGTTCAGCGCCGTCACGATGCGCGCCGCCATCCATGCGATCGCTTCATCGTCAGGCGACCCAAGTTGGAGAATGGCGAACTCATCACCACCCAAACGCCCGATGACACCATCGTTGCCTGCAACGAGAGAAAGACGTTTTGCGACCGTCCGCAGCACCTCATCGCCAACATCGTGGCCGAAAGAGTCATTCACCGGTTTGAAGCGGTCGAGATCGACATAATGAACGGCAAGCGCTGCGCCAAACATGACCTGCGGCAGTTCATTTTGAAGATGATCGAGGAAACCAACCCGGTTGTTGATGCCGGTTAAGCCGTCGTGCGAAGCTTGATGCTCGAGTTCCTGAGCATTCGTCCGCTGCTGCGTGAGATCCCGGGTGATCTTCGCGAACCCAACATGCTCGCCTTCATCGAAAACGGGAGTAAGTGTGACGCTGGCCCAGAACGCCGATCCGTCCTTGCGATATCGCCAACCTTCTTGAAGGTAGTGGCCCTCTCGAAGAGCTGTCGCTAGGTTTCGTAACGGCAATGCCGCTTTTCGGTCGTCATGCGAAAAGAAGCACTCGTAGTTCCGCCCAACGATTTCGCGGGCGCTATAGCCCTTTGCCCGCTCAGCGCCGATATTCCAGTTCAGAACGATCCCGTCAGGATCCAGCATATAGATCGCGTAGTCTCGCACAGCTTCGATCAGAAGGCGGTACATCGTTTCCTGCGAGATCGCCTTCGGCATCGTATCGTTCCCCAAACACCACACGAATAACCGAGGCGACGTTACGGACACCTTGCAAACTCTCCCCACCGCAACAAACAAGGGGAGGCAATTTGCTGACCCAGGCAATTTTCAGCATCGATTGCGCCAAGCCAGCGAGGAAGGATGACCAATTTGGCCATCCCTCCCGAAGCGCAAGACTACGCTCATGGCACACGCTCGTGGTTGCGGCAGGAACGTGGGCAGGCTCCCCGTACAAGCCATTCAGTGAGCTTGTCGAGTGCGATCACGATCACGTCTAATACGGCGCGAGAAACATGATGGCCAGCGCCAGCGCCGCGCAGAATATACGAAACAGCGGGGATCGTGCACCGCCTTCAATCTGTGCGGTTCTCGTCGCAACATTCGCTGCCATGTTTCCACTGGCCAGCCCAGCTATCTTTGCGGTAACCTCAAAAGAACCCTTCTGTACTGGCCGTTTCCAAATCCAAGCGAGAGCGGCCGTCTCCTGTCATCAAAACAGCCAAGGCTTCTTTTTGAAAATGAAGCGACATGCCTTCCTGTTGTCGGGCAAGCGCACGATGAGCGAACTGAGTTCTGGGTCCTGTACTCTATCGGCCGCGTCGAGCACGCCGAGCCAGCATTGAAGGCGCTCACCCGCTTCCTTCCAGTTCTCCGACTGCTTTTTGACGCGCAGAACGAATGTGAGAACTTTGGTGTGTCGGAAATCGGATTTAGCACGCCGCCAGTAGCCATAATGACCAATGGGCGTTGGCATGACCTTACCTCGCACGCCCGCTTCCTCATGCGCTTCCTGCGCCGCAGCGTCGTCGTCGGTTAGGCCACGCATTGGCCAACCCTTCGGGATAACCCAGCGTTGCGTAGTGCGTGACGTTACCAAACACACCTGCAAACGATCGTCAGCGCCCAAACGCACAGGCAGAGCTGCAATCTGTCGATGTGTTTTTGTTTCAGGCACGACGCATCCGGTTTGAGGTTCGATTTCAAGATGAACGAAACCGATGTGATGCTATAGCCGAAACTGTTCCGAATATTTTGATATTCAGAGCAAAGCGGCATCGGCCACCCGCGGCGGCACCTTGGCGATGCTCGCATCACCTTGTTAAAATCCGAAACCACCGTTTCGGATTTTAACAGACGCTATGCTAGGCTTTTCAGAACGTCACGGATACGAGGCTCCCGAGAGGCCAATCGTCTATCGTGAGGACGCCAGCGGTAACCTCCGCGAGATGCTGGTGGAGCTGGCGGAGAAGCACGGCCTAAGCCCGCACACGATCCGCAGCATCCTATGCGGCCTCCTATTCGTCGCACCGGACGCAAGCAACTGGACGCCATATCCGAACGTCGATGGAGAGTGCCGCATCCTCTTACACGACTGCCTTTGGAACGAGGTCTACGACGCAGCGGAGCTGTTCGCGCGCGAGATTTACGACAACGGCATCGGTCACGAGACGGCGTTGGCGTTCCAACACGACATCAACCGGCTTTTCCTAAAGGACGGGGCAGGGTGGAAGATGCAGGACGGCATCATCATCGCTCGCGGTTCCGAGCCCTTCAACGTTGCCACGGTGGAGGCACAAACCCTTTTAGCCGCCAAGAAGCAGGCCACCGCCGCATCGGAAATCCATGAGGCGATCCGGGACATTTCGCGGCGGCCGCATCCCGATAGGACGGGGGCGGTGCATCACGCGATGGGCGCGATCGAGTGCCTGACGCGCTCCCTCTCCGGCGATCCGAAAGCCACCCTCGGTGAAATCGTCGGGACCAAGGGAAAGCAGCATGGCATCCCGGCACCGCTCGATCAGGCCGTGACGAAGCTCTGGGGCTACACCTCGGAACATGGCCGACACGTCCGCGAGCAGGGCGAACCATCGTTCGAGGAAGCGGAGCTGATCGTCACCGTGTCGGCGGCAATCTGCACCTACCTCGCTCGCAAGATGCCATGATCTTCGTTGCCTACTATCGCGTTTCGACCGCTTGGTCTGCCCCCTGAAAAGTGGTCCTCGCTGAAGTAGGCTTTTGAGCCGATGGAGGATGCCCAGATGGGACAGAAGAAGCACAGGCCTGAAGAGATCGTCGCCAAGCTTCGGCAGGTGGACGTGCTGTTGTCGCAAGGCCGCCCGGTG
>NZ_WEZG01000026.1 GCF_009176975.1 Aureimonas psammosilenae | reverse complement strand
GTGGCAAGCTCGGGCCGGTCCTCCACCGACTTGCCCGACAGTTTCTCCGACCGGATCACCGAACAACCGGCGCTCTTCAGCTTGTCGAGCTGGATCGTCAGGTCCTGATCGGTGGAAGACACGCGGGCATAGCCGAAACGGGGCATGGAAAGGCTCGAATTCGTACCGGAAGGGTGGTTCGGACGAATGGGTCGTACCAAATTCGAAAACCGACCGCTATGGGACAATTTCCCGCGTTCCGCCGGAAAGCGCCAGATCGGTATACCGATCTGGAATATGCTCTACGCGCTTGAGCACTCGTTGTGGTCACGCGATTGAATGGAGGCTCGGAGGGTGTCGCTTGACACTATGCGCGAGAATGACCACGAGATAGTATTTATTCCAAGGGCAGCCAAAGGTCGTGCAATGATACGGGTCAACGTTCTACCAAATGGTCGATTGGTCCTGCCGGCATCGCTTCGCGCCTCGCTAGGTGTCGAAAAGGGTGGTCAGGTCATGGCAGAACTCGTCGATGGTGAGGTACGGTTGTCGACGCCCGATGCTGCCCTTGACCGCGCTCGTGCCCTCTTCCGGCAGTTTGTCCCCGCTGGCCCGTCGATCGCTGACGAGATCATTGCCGATCGGCGCGCGGAGAGTTCAAACGAGAGCGGAACCACAACCCCGCTCGAGGGACGCTGAGAATGCCGAGCTGTGTGATCGACACCTCGGCCGTGTTCGCGGATCTCAACGAGGAAGCGGGAGCCGGCGAAGCTCGGCGTTGGATGCGGGATGCAGCGATCTCGGCGATCAACCTTCAGGAGGTCGCATCCAAGGCGATCGACAAGGGCGTGCCGATAGAGGTCGTGCCCAGCCTGATCGAGGCGTTGCGGCTCGACACCCGCCCCTTGGATCGAGACCTTGCGCTTGCGGCGGGCATGATGCGGGCGTCAACCGCGCGGCTTGGTCTGTCGCATGGGGATCGTGCGTGCTTGGCGCTGGCGAAAAGGCTCGGACTTCCCGCTGTCACCGCGGACAGGGCTTGGGCGGAGGTTGCACAGGAGATCGGGGTCGATGTTGTCCTGATCCGCTAGAGCGGAACCATCACCACCGATGGTATGCTGGCCGCGCCCTGGTTTCGGATATGGCATTGGCTATTCTGCTAAAGGCAGCGGAACCCGTAGCAGACGACGGATCATGCCTTTGTCCATGATGCTTCATGACAAAGATGGGTGGATTGAGAGTGGCGACCGTGAGGGCCACGTCGATCGGAGGCTTCGATGCGCTTTTTGCTGCTGTCCGGTTTGATCATGGTGGTTGCGTCGACGGCAATGGCCCAGGATGTTCTGGGCCCGTCCAATCCGGCTGGAAACCCAGCGATGTCGGCGGTTGGCGACGCAGCCGAAATTCAAGCGCGCAGGCTGGCGCGGGAGCGGGCGCGGCGCGGAACCCAGCCGACCCGAGAGCAGATTGCCGCGTGCCGGAAAAAGGGAACGTTCCGCTCCCAATATGGAGCCGCGCACCCGAAAGTTCGTCTGCTCTACCGTTTGTGCAAGAACTCCGGGTTGTAGCCAACCCGTTCTCGGCCGAGCAAAACCTGACGCTTCGGTCGTTCGGGTATCGACCCTTTCAGGACGGTGAGTGTCCAACCAACCTCGCGCTGAAGCAGGCGTTGCCGTGAAGCGCGTGCATCGGGTTGCCGAGAATGAATGTGAGCGAGAAGCGTAAGCGGGACGGCTCCAAGGCCGATGGAGGCGAACTTGCCGTCGAGGCGTGAACTCTATGCGGGCGTAACCTTCTTCGTACTGGCCGCCATCGTGGTCGTCGCGGTCCGGCGGCCTTTCGACATGACAGGATGGGCATGCCTTCTGGCGTGCGTCATCTTCGTCGCTTTCGGCTGCGCCGCCCTTTTGAAGCCCGATCTTGCCGTTGGGATGCGAAAGTTTCGGCATTCGGCGGAGCGCAAGGCGTCCGCGAACCGGGGGGACGATCTCGATGACGAGCGCGACGAGGCAAGCAGCGATCCGTCTCCTCATGAAACGCGAATCCTCGATGCGACGATCTCCGCGCTCACGGCCGTCGAGGCCATCGAAGCTGATGAGGTTGACGCTCGCTCGCTCTGGAAAGCGGCGCAACGCCTCGATCCCGGCCAGACCATCGGTGCCCACGAGGCGCTCGGCTCCTTTTCGGCCTTGCACGAGTTCGATCGACGGCGCATCGGTCGTCTGACCTTCGTACCCGCCCACACCGAATACGATGGTCCGCTTCTTGCCGAAATCACCGCCTCGATGCTCGTGTCGCTGGGTTGGCCTGTGCATCCGGGCGAAATCGAGGTCGCGTTGCCGGCGGACGGTGGCCAAGGTCCGGCGACCATCTCCTTTCCTGTCGACGGCCGCACCGAGATGGTCACCTGCTCCTATCTTTGGAAATATCCGCCGACCGATCTTTCAACGGCGCTTGGGCGGTTCGCGAGGAACGACGACCCTTGCGAGCTTGTCGGCGCTGATCCCGGTGACCAGACGCTTCTCTACGCCGCCATCCGCTCCGGGACGTTGGCAGAACTGAACCGACGGCTCCCGGCGGAGCACGATCTTTTCTACAAGGCCTGAGCCTCGGCCCAACCGCTATCGGGTGCATCGGGCGGTTCCCACCAAGCGGCTACCGGAAACAGGGCGCACTTCTCCTGCGACAGTGCCATTTCAGCCGATGCGGCTTTCCACGGGTTGGCTTTGCAACCACGCTGGCCGGCTGGATCTGGCAGGAAAAGGCATGGGACCGGGTCTCTATGTATAGACATCGATCCACGGCTCAGCACCTTGCTTCGCCAATAAGCAGGGCCGCTCAGATCGCTTCCCGAAGCTCCGTCATCGCGCGGATGAAGCGACTTGCGATCGCCTCGCGGCGAAGGTGGCGGCCGCCTTCCACAATTCTGCGCCCGCGCGTCCAGACGCGATCCACCGTGATGCCGGCAGCGAAGATCCAGTGATCGAGCACGGCCTCGCGCGGCAGGTAGGGGACAGTCGAGAGGTCCAGGGACACGAGATCGGCAGCATTGCCCTTCGCGATGCCGCTTGTCGTCCCGAGCGCCTTCGCGCCGCCCGCGAGCGCTTGCGCGAACAGGGCCTCGCCGGTGGAGCCACCGGGCGCGGCGACGACATTGCGGGCGCGGTTGCCGAGGCGCTGCGAATATTCGAACTGCCGGAGTTCCCCCGGCAGCGAGATCAGGACGTTGGAGTCCGAGCCGACACCGAAGGCACCGCCTTCTTCCAGAAAGAGAGGGGCGGGAAAAATGCCGTCGCCGAGATTGGCCTCGGTGATCGGGCAAAGCCCCGCGACAGCGCCGCTCGCCGCCATCGCCCGCGTTTCCCGATCCGTCATGTGCGTCGCGTGGATCAGACACCATTTGCCATCGACGGGCGCGTGGTCGAGGAGCCATTCGACGGGCCGTGCACCGGTGAAGGCGAGGCAGTCCTCGACCTCCCGCACCTGCTCGGCGACGTGGATATGGATCGGCCCACCCTCGGCCAATGGCAGAAGGAGGCCAAGTTCCTCTCCCGTCACCGCGCGCAGACTGTGCGGGGCGAGGCCCAGAACCGCGCCGGGGACGGAAGCCAGCCTGTCGCGGCAGGTGGAAAAGAGGCGCGCGAAAGCGTCCGGGGAATGCACGAAGCGCCGCTGGCCTTCGCTCGGAACTTGGCCGCCGAAGCCGGAATGAGCGTAGAACACGGGAAGCAGCGTCAGGCCGATGCCCGTCTCGGCGCTCGCGGCCATGATGCGTCCGGCGAGTTCGGCGGGGTCGGCATAAGGCGCGCCATCGCGATCGTGGTGGAGGTAATGGAACTCGCCCACCCGCCCGAAGCCGGCTTCCAGCATTTCCATGTAGAGCTGCGCGGCGACCGCTTCGAGCTGGTCGGGGGTCATGGACAAGGCGAGGCGATACATTACGTCGCGCCAGCTCCAGAACGAATCCGCGCCCGGTCCCCGTCGCTCGGCGAGCCCCGCCATCGCCCGCTGGAAGGCGTGGCTGTGAAGGTTCGCCAGCGCCGGCAGCAGCATCTCCACCCGCTCGTCGCCAACTTGCGGGGAAGCGCCCGTTTCGATCGCTTCGACCATGCCGCCCGCGACGCTGACGCGGACATCCTCGGCCCATCCGTTGGGGAGGAGCGCAGAACCTGCGTGGATCGTGGTCATCCCGTTTCTCCCGCGGAATGGCGGCGGCGTTCAGGTGGTTCGAACGACGCGCTTGCCAAGGTCCCTTATATGTCTATACATTACAGCAGCGAAAGGAAAGGCATCCCCGATGCACCCATTCTCTTCCCCGGAAGCGGCGAACAGCGGCTACGTCCTTCGCAACGTCCGGCTCGCGACGATGGCGACGGGAGCGGGCCCGCTCGGGATCGTCGAGAACGGCGCGCTCGTCGTGCGCGAGGGCCGCATCGCCTATGCCGGCCCCGCCGCCGCCCTGCCGGCGAGCTTCCACGCCGTCCTGCCGGAATGGGACGGCGAGGGGCGCTGGGTGACGCCCGCGCCGGTGGACTGCCACACCCATCTCGTCCACGGCGGCAACCGCGCCCGTGAGTTCGAAATGCGCCTGGAAGGGGCGAGCTACGAGGAGATCGCCCGCGCCGGCGGGGGCATCGTGTCCTCCGTCGCGGCGACGCGCACCTTGGATGTCGATGGTCTGGTGCAGGCCGCCCTGCCGCGCCTCGACGCGCTTCTGGACGAAGGCGTTTCCACGGTGGAGGTGAAGTCCGGCTACGGCCTCGATGTCGAGACGGAACTCAACATGCTGCGCGCCGCGCGGGCGCTGGAACGAGCGAGGCCCGTGCGCGTCGTCACCTCCTGGCTCGCCGCCCATGCCTTGCCGGCGGAATACCGGGAGCGCCGGGAGGCCTATCTCGACGAGGTCGTGCTGGCGGGCCTGGAGCGCGCCCATGCCGAAGGGCTGGTCGATGCGGTGGACGGGTTCTGCGAGGGGATCGCCTTCTCGCCCGTTGAGATCGCCCGCGTCTTCGATCGCGCGAAGGCGCTGGGTGTCCCGGTGAAGCTCCATGCCGAACAACTGTCCGACCTCGGCGGGGCCGGGCTCGCGGCCTCTTATGGGGCGCTGTCGGCCGACCATCTCGAATATTTGAGCTTGGAGGGCATCACCGCGATGCGGGAAAGCGGCACGGTGGCGGTGCTTCTGCCCGGCGCTTTCTACGCCTTGCGCGAAACGCGAAAGCCGCCGGTGGAAGCGCTGCGCATCGCCGGCGTGCCCATGGCGCTCGCCACCGACTGCAATCCCGGCACCTCGCCGCTCACTTCGCTTCTTCTCACGATGAACATGGGCGCGACGCTCTTCGGCATGACGGTCGCGGAATGCCTTGCCGGCACGACGCGGGAAGCCGCGCGCGCCCTCGGCCTCCTCACTGAGACCGGCACGCTGGAGGCCGGCAAATCCGCCGATCTCGCGATCTGGACCATCGAAAGCCCCGCCGAGCTCGTCTACCGCATCGGCTTCAACCCGCTTCACGCACGCATCTTCAAGGGTGCGAGGACTTCTCCATGACCCTGACGCTTCATCCGGGCGCCGTTTCGCTGGCCGATCTCGAACATCTCTACTGGACGGGCGAAGCCGCCAAGCTCGATCCCTCCTTCGACCCGGCGATCGAACGCGGCGCGGCGCGGATCGCGGAGATCGCGGGCGGAAACGAGCCGGTCTACGGCATCAATACGGGCTTCGGGAAACTCGCCTCGATCAAGATCGACATGGCCGATCTCGCCAAGCTCCAGCGCAACCTGATCCTGTCGCATTGCTGCGGGCTTGGGAGCCCCTTGCCCGAAAACGTCGTGCGCCTCGTGATGGCGCTGAAGCTCGTGTCGCTCGGGCGCGGCGCGTCGGGGATCCGCCTTGATCTCGTGCGGTTGATCGAGGCAATGCTGGAAAAGGGCATCGTGCCGGTCATTCCCGAAAAGGGCTCGGTCGGGGCTTCCGGTGATCTCGCCCCGCTCGCCCATATGACGGCGGCCATGATGGGCGAAGGCGAGGCTTTCTTTGGCCATGAACGGCTGCCCAGTGGGGAGGCTTTGGCGCGGGCCGGTCTCACGCCCGTGGTGCTCCAGGCGAAAGAAGGTCTGGCGCTCATCAACGGCACGCAGGTCTCGACGGCCTTGGCGCTCGCAGGCCTCTTCCGTGCGGGCCGCGCCCTGCGCACAGCTCTCGTGACGGGCGCCTTGTCCACCGACGCCGCCATGGGCTCCTCCGCACCCTTCCACCCCGAGATTCACGCGCTTCGCGGCCATCGCGGCCAGATCGACGCGGGCGCGGCCTTGCGCCGCCTTCTGGAAGGCTCGGCCATCCGCGAAAGCCATGTGCAGGGAGACGAGCGCGTGCAGGACCCTTACTGCATCCGCTGCCAACCGCAGGTCGACGGGGCCTGCCTCGACATCCTGCGCCAGGCGGGGCGGACGCTCGAGATCGAGGCGAATGCCGTCACCGACAATCCTTTGGTGCTGTCCGACGGCTCGGTCGTGTCGGGCGGCAACTTCCATGCCGAGCCGGTGGCCTTCGCGGCGGATCAAATCGCGCTGGCAACTTGCGAGATCGGGGCCATCGCGCAGCGGCGGATCGCGCTTCTGGTGGACCCGGCTTTGTCCTTCGGCCTACCCGCTTTTCTCGCCAAGAAGCCGGGGCTGAATTCCGGCCTGATGATTGCCGAAGTCACCTCTGCCGCCTTGATGAGCGAAAACAAGCAGATGGCGCATCCGGCTTCGGTGGATTCGACGCCAACTTCCGCCAACCAGGAAGACCACGTGTCCATGGCCTGCCATGGAGCGCGGCGGCTTCTGCCGATGACGGAGAACCTTTTCGGCATTCTCGGCATCGAGGCGCTCGCCGGGGTGCAAGGCGTCGAGCTGCGCGGTCCCTTGGAAACGAGCCCGGAACTGCAACGAGCCGTGGCAACGGTTCGCGCCACTGTTCCGGCGCTGGAAGAGGACCGCTATCTCGCCGGTGATCTGGCATCGGCCGCCGCTCTCGTGGCGGGCGGCGCGCTCGAGAACAGCGTGTCGCCCGGCCTTCTGCCGGGTCTCGGAGACGCGCAGTGAGCGTCGCCGAGATCCATCAGGGCGCCTCGCCGGTCATCCTTGCCTTTCCCCATACGGGAACGGAGGTGCCGCCCGACATCGCCGCGCGGCTGAACGAAGATGGCCAGGTCCTTCGCGACACGGACTGGCACATCCACCGCCTTTATGACGGCCTTCTTTCCGATGCCACCACGGTACGCGCCACCTTCCACCGCTATTGTGTCGACGCCAATCGCGATCCGTCGGGCGACAGCCTTTATCCCGGCCAGAACACGACCGGGCTGATCCCGAGTACCGATTTCGACGGGCTGCCGATCTGGCGGACAGGCGAGGAACCGACGCAAGCTGACATCGCCGAGCGGCTGGAACGCTTCCACGCGCCCTATCACGCGGCTCTGGCGGCAGAGATCGAACGGGTGAAGGCGCTCCACGGCGTCGCGGTTCTTTACGACTGCCATTCGATCCGCTCCCGTATCCCCTTCCTGTTCGACGGAACCTTGCCGGATTTCAACATCGGCACCGATGGCGGCAGCACATGCGCGCCCGCCATCGAGAGGGCGGCCCTGGAGGTGGTGCAGGCCGCGCAAGACTATTCGAGCGTGCTCAACGGCCGCTTCCGCGGCGGCTGGACGACGCGCCATTACGCGCGCCCGGAAACGGGCGTCCACGCCATCCAGATGGAACTCTCGCAAAGCTCGCATCTCACCACCGAGACGCCGCCCTTCGCCTATGACGAGGCGAAGGCGGAACTCTTGCGCGCCCATCTCCGCACCCTTCTGCGCCGCATCGAGACGGTCGCGCTTTCTTTGGGACGAACGAGCCGATGAGCAATCCGCGCCACAACATCCGCACCGTGCGCGCCGCGACCGGCACGGAACTCACCGCCAAAAGCTGGCTCACCGAAGCCCCCCTTCGGATGCTGATGAACAATCTCGATCCGAACGTCGCGGAGAACCCGAACGAGCTCGTGGTCTATGGCGGGATCGGGCGCGCGGCGCGCACCTGGGACGATTTCGACCGCATCGTCTCGACCCTGCGAACCCTCGAAGACAACGAAACGCTGCTCGTTCAAAGCGGCAAGCCGGTGGGCGTGTTCCGCACCCACAAGGACGCGCCGCGCGTCCTCATCGCCAATTCCAACCTCGTGCCGCATTGGGCGACCTGGGACCATTTCAACGAGTTGGATAAAAAGGGTCTGGCCATGTACGGCCAGATGACCGCCGGCTCCTGGATCTATATCGGCACGCAAGGCATCGTGCAGGGCACCTACGAGACCTTCGTGGAAGCGGGCCGCCAGCATTACGGTGGCAGCCTGAAGGGCAAATGGATCTTGACCGGGGGCTTAGGGGGCATGGGCGGCGCGCAGCCGCTCGCGGCCGTGATGGCGGGCGCTTCGTGCCTCGCGGTGGAATGCAATCCGGACTCGATCGAGTTCCGCCTTCGCACCCGCTATCTCGACGAGAAGGCCGGCAGTCTAGACGAGGCGATGGCCATCATCGAGCGCTGGACGGCGGCAGGCGAGGCGAAATCCGTCGGGCTCCTCGGCAACGCCGCCGAGATCCTGCCCGAAATGGTGAAGCGGGGCATCCGGCCCGATATCGTCACCGATCAGACCTCGGCGCACGACCCGATCAACGGCTATCTTCCCGCCGGCTGGACGATGGCGCAATGGCGGGAAAAGCGCGAAAGCGATCCCAAAGCCGTGGAGCGGGCCGCGCGCGCTTCCATGCGAACCCATGTGGAAGCCATGCTCGCCTTCCACGAGCGGGGCATCCCGACGCTCGACTACGGCAACAACATCCGGCAGGTGGCGAAGGACGAGGGCCTCCAAAACGCCTTCGACTTCCCCGGCTTCGTGCCGGCTTACATCCGCCCGCTTTTCTGCCGGGGCATCGGACCCTTCCGTTGGGCGGCCTTGTCCGGCGACCCGGAAGACATCTACCGCACCGACGCCAAGGTGAAGGAGCTTCTGCCCGACAACCACCATCTCCACCGCTGGCTCGACATGGCGCGCGAGCGCATCGCCTTTCAGGGTCTTCCGGCGCGCATCTGCTGGGTGGGCCTCGGCGACCGGCATCGGCTTGGCCTCGCCTTCAACGAGATGGTGCGAAACGGCGAGCTGAAGGCCCCGGTGGTGATCGGGCGCGATCATCTCGACTCCGGCTCCGTCGCCTCGCCGAACCGCGAAACCGAGGCGATGCGGGACGGCTCCGACGCCGTGTCCGACTGGCCGCTTCTCAACGCGCTTTTGAACACCGCGTCGGGCGCGACCTGGGTCTCGCTGCATCATGGCGGCGGCGTCGGCATGGGGTTCAGCCAACATTCCGGCATGGTGATCTGCTGCGACGGCAGCGAGGATGCCGACCGGCGCATCGCCAACGTTCTTTGGAACGATCCGGCGACGGGCGTCATGCGCCATGCCGATGCCGGCTACGAGGTCGCGGTGGAGTGCGCGACGGAAAAAGACCTCCGCCTGCCCGCCATCCTCGGCAACTGAGAAGGGCGACAGTCATGCGCGTCCTGAAGGCGAGCGACCACAAGCGCATGAGGTGGAAGAACGGCGGCGGGGAAACGGTGGAGATCGCTGTTCATCCCGCAAACGCGGACCTTGCCGACTTCCACTGGCGCGTGTCGGTGGCAAGCGTCGCGGTAGACGGGCCGTTTTCGGTATTTCCCGGCGTCGACCGGACCCTGGCGCTTCTGTCCGGCGAGGGCATGGAACTCGCCGTCGAGGGAATGGGAACGCACAGGCTTTCGCCAACGTCCTCGCCGCTCGCCTTTCCCGCCGACGCGCCGACATCCGCCCGCCTTCTCGGCGGCCCCATCACCGATCTCAACATCATGACCCGGCGCAGCGGCTTCACCCACCGGATGCAGCGCCTCGGCGGTGAGGGGATTACTGCCAACGGGCCATGCACCGTTCTCGTGGCAGCGGAGGCCTCCCTGATCGCCGTGAACGGGGAAGAGCTGCAGCTCGAACGGCTCGACGCCCTCGTTCTGGAAAGCCCGGCAAGGATCGAGCGAGGAAACGAAACCGCGCAGGTCTTCGTGGTGGAGATCGACGCGCTGTCTCCGTCCCGCCAAGATTACCGATCGGTATATTGACGCCTAAATAGGCCCTATCTACAGCGCTATCGAGCATGCCCCGGCAGTTCCGAAGCGACTGCTCCATCACAGTCCCGAGGGGGTGTTTGCCCATGGCGAACGCATCCATCAGTCTCGACCGGATCGACGTCTGTCTCGTCGCCACCCGGCGCCCGGCTCTTCTGGAACGGACGCTTCGCTCCTTTCACGACAATCTCCTGCGGCATTTCGGGGTCCGGCGGTTCATCGTCAATGTGGACCCGCTCTTTGGAAACGAAGCCGACGAAGCGGAATGCGTTTCGCTGATCCGCTCCTTCGACCCGCAAGCCATCATCCGCTTGCCCGACCAAGCCGGTTTCACCACGGCGGTCACGTCCAACTGGCTGGCGAGTTCCACTGACATCGTTCTCCATCTGGAAGACGACTGGCTCCTCAACCGCCCGGTTCATCCGGATCATCTCCAGCCCTTCGCCGATTATCCCTGGCTCGGGCAGATCAGCTTCAACCACGACAACAAAGCCTGGGACATCCGCAAGAAGGGATCGTTCTGCTACGCGCAGCGCCACGTGAAGCTGTTCAACCGGAAGTTCCGCTACGGGGTGAAGCGCCAGAATTTCCTGACCGGCCCGTCTTTCCTGCGAGGTGACTTCGCTAGGCGTTCGGCCGAGTTGATGAACCCCGCCTTCGACCCTGAAAAACAGTTCTGCCGGGGCCTCAACGGGAAGCTGGAGCGCTATGTCGCCGACTTCCGCAACATGATCATCGGCGAGATCGGCGCTTATTACATCGAGGACCTCGGCCGCCAATGGCGGGAGGAACACCGGATCACGAAGGAGATCGTCGCGGGTCAGTCCTACTGGATGGATCAGGCCTCGAACTCGAACGCCGCACGGCGTCCCGCTGCGAGTTGAGAGCTAGAGAATCCGCTTCCAGAAGAAGCCCGGCAGCCAGTCCGTGCGGCGCACCGTGAAGCGCGGAAGGCGCATCGGGTCCTCGCTTCCCGTCGCGCGGGCGCTGACCGTGGTGGTCGCCGAGGCGAAGCCGCTTTCGCGCACCACCTCCACCACGCGGTCGTTGAGGCTGCCGAAGGGATAGCTGAAAGCGGAAACGGCGCGGCCGGTCATGTCCTCCAACTGCCGCTTGCTGTCCGCGATCTGTCGCCGCGCCTCGCCTTCCTCCAAGGTGCCGAGGCGGGCGTGATCCACGGTATGGGCGCCGACTTCCTGTCCGCGATCGGCCCATTGGCGAAGCTCCGAACGGCTCATGCAGGGCGCATGCGGCATTCGCCCGACATTCCAGGCGTTGAAGCCGTCGACCTGCCCGCTGACGAAATAGGTCGTCGAGGTGAAGCCGAACTCCTCCAGAACCGGCAGGGCGTCGGTGAAGACGTTGCGATAACCGTCGTCGAAGGTGATCCCGACGGCGCGGCCCTTTTTCCTCCCCGTGAGATAATCGCCGAGATCGGCCATCGAGCAGCCGACATAGCCGAGGAGCTTCAGGGCTCGCATCTGGCTGCGGAACCGGGACGGGCTGACGAACATGTAGCGCGATTTCGTGCCGCGCGGCGGCGCATGCGAGACATGGTGGTACATGAGAATGGGGAAGCCGCGGGCGTTGAGCGGAGCGGCGCCTGCATTGACGTTGTCAGACTTCGTGATGTGATCTTCCGCCAACACAATCGCTCCGCTCGTATCCGCGCATCCGTGCCGTCTTTGGCACGGAAAGGGCATGAAGCAGAATGGGCATCAGGCGCGGGATGCCCGCGACTATCTCAGGAAACTGAGGATCAAGCCATGAACGCTTTGACCTATCGCGGCTATACAGCGAAAATCGAAATCGATGCCGAGGAAGGAATCCTCATAGGACGCATTCTCGGGATCGAGGATATCGTTGGCTTCGATGCAGAAGACCCAAACGCTTTGCGGATGGCATTGGAGGAAGCGGTGAACGATTATCTTCAAGCCTGCGCCGAAGCCGGCGAGGAGTCGGAACGGCCCAGCCTCATCGAGATGCCGAAGCCATGACCCGAGAGGTTTGATATGACGATCGAAACGGCACCTTTCGACGTGGCCAAGTACCTGGAAACGATCGAAGGGCAAGCCGGTTTTCTCAACGAGGCCTTTCGGGAAAGCGATCACGCCAGCATCGTCCAAACACTCGGCGTTATCGTCCGTGCCCGTGGAATCAAGGTTATCGCCGAGGGTGCCGGCATCACGCAGGAAGCGCTCCATGAGGCTTTGAGTGCCGAGGGTGACCTGAAGTTTTCCACATTCCTCGATATCGTGAAGGCCCTTGGGTTCAACTTGACCGTGGTGCCTGTGGACCTGGATGCGGAAGCAGCCTGACATGACCGATGCCCCGACGACCCGGACAAGACCCGACACGCTGAAGCTCGGCACCTTCGTTTATACGTTCGGCTTCCATCCGGCGGCGTGGCTGCATCCGGGCAGCGACGTGCATGGGGCGAACGATCTGTCCCATCTCGTGCGATGCGCGAAGACCGCGGAAAGCGCCAAGCTCGACTTCATGTTCTTCGCCGACAGCCCGGCGAGTGCCGTCGGCGATCCGGCCGCGCTTTGCCGCAACCCCACTAAGATGAACCGCTTCGAGCCGATCACGGCCATCACCGCCCTGTCGCAGCACACAAGCCGGATCGGCTTCGTCGCCACCGCCTCCACCAGCTATTACGAGCCCTACAACATCGCCCGGCTCTTCGCCTCAGCCGACCATATCGCCAAGGGGCGCATCGCCTGGAACGTCGTGACCTCCGACCACGACGAAACAGGCTACAACTACAACCGCGAAGGCCTCGCCCCCCATGCCGAGCGCTACGAGCGCGGGCAGGAGTTCATCGACACCGTCTTCGGCCTTTGGGACAGTTTCGAGGACGACGCGCTTCTCCTCGATCGGACAAGCGGGCTCTACTACGACAAGAACAAGCTCCACACCCTCGACCACAAGGGCAAGCATTTCCAGGTGCGCGGACCGCTCAACATCGCGCGCACCCCGCAGGGGCGCCCGGTGATCGCGCAGGCGGGCGGTTCGGAACAAGGGATGGAGCTTGCCGCCCGCACGGCCGAGATGGTGTTCTCGCTCGCTTCCAACATCGACAGGAACCGCGCCTTCTACGCCGATGTGAAGGGCCGGATGGCGAAGTACGGGCGCGACGAGAACGATCTGAAGATCATGCCGGGCGTCGTCGTCAATGTCGGCGAAACGCGGGAAGAAGCGGAAGCCAAGGCGCAGGCCCTGGTCGATCTGATGCATCCGGATGTCGGTCTCCTGATGCTCCAGGAATTCCTGGAAACCGACCTTCATGGCGTCGCCCTGGACGAGCCCTTCCCGATGGATCGCATGCCGGAGAAGGCCAAGGGCTCGAAGGCGATGTTCGCGGAGCTGAAAGACTTCGTAAGCCAGGGCCACACGATGCGCGAGCTGATCACCCATTACGCGCGCCAGCATACCGGCAATGGGCTGATCGGGACGCCGGGGCAAGTCGCCGACTTCATGCAGGAGTGGTTCGAAACGGGCGCGGCCGATGGCTTCATCCTGATGTGCCCGACGCTGCCCTCGAGCTTGGAGGACTTCACCCGCCTCGTGGTGCCGGAACTTCGCCGGCGCGGCCTGTTCCGCAAGGATTACGAGGGTGAAACGCTACGCGCCCATCTCGGCCTTTCCACGCCGCCCAACCGCTACGCGGCGGCGCGCGCCAAGGGCTGAACTGCCCGGCACGAGGTGCGCTGCCGGCGGAACATTCCTTCCGCCCGGCCGTATCGGCTTCAGATCCTTGGAGGCACCCATGTCCAATATTCCCGGCATCAGCCCCATCACGCCCGATCTGGAAGAAATCCGGCATTCCGACGACGAGGCGTTTCGCGATCCGACCGCTCCCGATGACGAGGGCGACGACGACGACGCGGCTCCAAACGAAGACGACCCGGAGCCAAAAAACGCGCGATCGGTAGATGCGTTGGCAAGCCTTCCGCAATCGCTGTAGAAACGAGCTTCATTCAACAGTGTGATGAAGGCGTGGGATGGCCAAGCTCGACGCGGTGGCGCGCACGATCGCTCTTTATGCGCAGCCCGGAATGAAGCCCAAGCAGCTCATGGCTCTGGTGCGGGAGCACCATCCGGAAGCATCCAAGAAGGACATCAGCCGGGGCGCGTTCCATGCCGTGATCCTGGCGGCCGAGAACGACCCTCACAAGGTCTCGATCCTTCACGATCTGGCGCTCGGCTCCCGCAACCGCGACGACCTCATCATCGGAACGGGCGATCCGGGTGGCAAGCTGAAGAAGGCGAAGCGGACGAAGCACTAACCCTCGATCGAGGGAGGGCGAACCGGCCCCACCGCCCGCCTCCATATGTCTATGCCTGAGACCCCGCCGACGCTTCCTGCGCTTCCGGGCCGAAATCGGCCACGAGCTGGTGGCCGTTGCCGGGATAAAGCAGACGTACCGCCGTCACCCAGTCGCTCGCGACATGGGTGGATCGCACGATTTCGAGACAAGCCTCCCCGACCGCGAGATCGAGCGCCTTGGCTTCCGCGGCCCCTGCATTCACGGCCCTGACGCGATGGCGGGCGCTGCTCCAGGGAATGGTCTGCAACAGCCAGGCGCCGGGGGCGAGATCGGCGAAATCCTGGGTGGCCGCTTCGCCGGCAATGCCGGGATTGATGAGGCGCGTTTCCAGGCAGAAGGGGCGCTCGTCGGCCAGATGCAAGCCTTCCAGCCATACGACCTCCTGACCCCCGATCTCCTGGCCCAGAAAGGCCGCGTCCCCATCCGTCGCAAAGCGTGCCCGGCGCTCGCGCAAGCGGAAGCGGTGCTCGCGGCCGGATGCGCGCACCTCGTCGCGGATATCGGCGATCGCCATCACCATGGACTGGGCGCGGGGCTGGGCGACCTGCGTGCCGATCTTCTTGCGCCGAACGAGAAAGCCCTCGCGCGCGAGTTGCGCCAGCGCCTTGTTCATGGTCATGCGCGACACGCCGTAGCGTTCGGCAAGCTCGGTCTCGACCGGCAGTTGGAAGCCCGGCGGCCAAGCCCCTTCCACGATACGGGCGCGGATGTCGCCGACGATATGGGCGTGGCGCGTTTCGGTCTTGAGCGAGCCGGACGACATGGAAGAAGGAGCCCTCACGCTTCCTTCAACAGCATGGCCGCGCCGCGATCGAGATAGGTTTCGAGAAACTGGGTCAGGCGCGGATGGCGGGGGGATGCGAAAATCTCGCCCGGCGCGCCGTCGAGGAGAATCCGGCCATGATCGAGGAAGGCGATGCGCTGGCCGACGGTCGCGGCAAAGCCGATCTCGTGGGTCACCACCACCATGGTCATGCCCTCTTCCCCGAGCCGGCGCATGACGTTCAGAACCTCGCCGGTAAGTTCTGGATCGAGCGAGGCGGTCGGCTCGTCGAAGAGAAGGATCTGCGGCTCCAGCGCCAGCGCCCGCGCGATCGCCACGCGCTGCTGCTGGCCGCCGGAAAGCTCGGACGGATAATGATGGGCGCGCGCTTCGAGGCCGACATGGGCGAGCTGCGCCATGCCGCGCTCGGTGGCTTCCTTCTTGGGCAGACGGCGCACGGTGACGAGCGCTTCCGTGACATTGCCGAGCGCCGTCATGTGCGGCCAGAGATTGAACTGCTGGAACACCATGCCGATGCCGGCGCGCACTTCGCGGATGCGCTGCGGGGACAAGCGCACGCGCTTGGCCCCCTCCCGCTCCTCGAAGCCGAGCGGCTGACCGTCGACGAGGATCGTGCCGCTCGTGGCTTCCTCTAGAAAGGCGATGCAGCGCAGAAGCGTCGACTTGCCGGAGCCAGAGGGCCCTATCAGGCAGGTGGTGGCCCCGCGCGGCACCTCGAGACTGACGCTGTGGAGAACCTCGGTCTTGCCGTAGCTCTTCGACAGGTCGCGGATGGAAACGGCGGCAGGGGAAAGGGTCATGCGAACCTGAACTTGGAAAGCCGGCGCTCGGCCACCCGGCCCGCCCAGCCGCAGATCTCGACCAGGAGCCAGTAGATCAAGGCGAGCAGGAACAGCGCCTCCACGAAGGCATATTGCTGCGAGCCGAGCGCGCTGATCACCGCCGTCATTTCCGGCACGGTGACGATCGACAGAACGGCGGTCTCCTTCAAGAGGATGATCGCCATGTTCACGCATTGCGGCAGAACCAGCATCGTCATTTCGGGAACGAGAATGCGCCGGATGATCTGGGCCCGGGAAAAGCCGAAGCATTCGGCCGCTTCGACATGGCCCTTGGGAACGGCGGCGAAGCCTGCCCGGAAGATCTCGGAGAAATAAGCGGCGGCATAAAGGGTGAGGCCGAGAAGCCCTGCCGGGATCGGATCGAGCTTCAGGCCGATGAACGGGCCGCCGAAATAAAGAAGGAAGATCTGAACGAGAAAGGGCGTCCCGCGCAGCACCTCGACCACAAGGCGAAGAACGAGGCCAATGGGCGTCGGGCCGAAGCGGCGGAGCGCCGCGACGAGAAACCCGAGGGCGGCCCCGAGCATCATGGCGGCGAGCCAGATGCCGAGCGTGACCTTCAGCCCGGACAGGATCGCCGGCATGGCCGCGAGGATGACGGCGGGATCGAAGCTCATGCGAGGCGGCCTCGGCGCATCAAGCGCTCGGCAACGCCGCCGCCGCCCGCGACCGTCCAGTTGATCACGAGATAGATGGCCCCTGCCACTGAATAGAAGAGAAGCGGGCGATAGGTCGAGGCGGACAAGTTCTGCGCCATGCGCGTCAGCTCGATGACGCCCACCACCGAGATCAGGGAGGACGCCTTCAGGATCAGGATCGCCTCGTTGACGAGGGCGGGTACGGTGAGGCGCAACGCGATCGGCGCGCGGATGCGGCGAAACTGCTGCCAGGGGGTCAGCCCCGCCATGTCGGCCGCTTCCAGAAGGCCGCGCGGCACGCTCTGGAAGCCGCCGCGCAGGTTCTCGGCCTGATAAGCGGCGGTGCACAGGGACAAGCCGATCAGGGCCGCCACGACACTCGGCACGGAGAGTCCGAGCGTCGGCAGGAGATTGTAGATGAGGAGAAGCTGGACGAGGAGCGGCACGCCCCGGAAGAAGCTGACGAAGGTCACTGCCGGCCAGCGCAACCAAGGTCTCGGTGACAGCTTGGCGGCGCAGACCGCGATCCCGATCAAAAGCCCGATCGCGATCGATGTGAAGGAGAGGACGACGGTGTAGCCCGCCGCCTTCAGCATCAGCTCGAACAGTCGCATCGACATGGAAACGTCCTACGAAGCGAGCCCCGCCGACAAAGCCTTAGAAGGCGGGTTCGGGCGCGACGTCCGGCGTGTCGAAGGAGGTGCCGAACCACTTCTCCTGCATGGCCTTCATCCGTCCATCGCCCTTGATCTTGACAAGCGCGGCCTGGACGGCGTCGAGCAGCGCCTGGTCGTCCGCCTTCTTGGTGCCGATGAAGCCGAAATAGCTCTTCTGGCCGAAGGGCGGCGTCACCACCGCGAAGATTTCCGGCTGCTTGGACGCGACATAGGCGATGTTGGGGAGGGAGTTGGCAACAGCCACGATGCGGCCTGCGGCGAGATCGGCATAGGCCTCGTTGAAGGCGGGATATTCGCGCGCGTCCACCGGCTGGGGCAGGGTCTTGCCGAAGGCCTGCAACTGCGCGAGCTGCGCCGTGGCCTTGCCGGCCCCGACCGTCTTGCCGGCGATGTCTTCCGGCTTGGTGATCGTCTCGTCCTTGGCGCCCTTCAGGATGGCGACGGTGGCTTCGGCGACCGGCGACAGGAAGCGGTAGCGCTCGGTGCGCGCCTTGGTGATGGTGGCGGGACCCGCGACCATGTCGAACTGACCGGCTTCCAGCGCCGGGAAGACGCCGTCCCAGGGGAGTTCGACCCATTCGATCTTGACGCCGAGTTCCTTGCCGATCTCGGCGAAAGCGTCGACATTGAGCCCGGCATGCTCGCCCGCCTCGTCGACGAAATCGAAGGGTGCGAAAGCGGTCTCAGTGCCGACCTTCAGGACGCCCGCCGCCTTGACGCGCGCGAGCGCATCCTCGGCATGCGCGATCGCCGGGGCGGACAAAGCGAGAGCGACACCGAAAGCCGCCTGGAGAAGGGTGCGTTTGTTCATGCCAGTCTCCTGCCGGACGTTTCGGGCGAAACGGGAGCACCGCTTGCGCGGCGGATATGCCTAGACATATCAACTAGCAGAAAAGGCATTGTCAATTCGAAAGGCACGATTTTCGCGTGCACAAGAATACGGCATGAACTAAGTGGATTGGGGAAGAAGCGGCCGCTAGGCCTTGGCCTTCGTGACAGCGACTGGCAAACCGTTGTCGCCAGCCTCATCCAGTTCGGTGTTGCGGCCAACGGCGCATCACGGTTGATCTAAGCAACCTTGCAAAGGAAGGGCTTCTCCCGTCGCGAGGGGTATCCCGGTCGATCGAGTGATCGCCGGTATGGCGCTGTTTCCGGCTGCGTTATTGCTGACCCCGGTCTTCCCGCGTTGGCTTGGCTGCCTTACATCACCGTCCACCGGCCCGGTTCCTCGCCCGCAAACCGGGGCGTGGTGATTCCTCTGAGGTTTTCTGGCTTGGTGGTGAGCGCGTTTGCGACTGCGCCCGGCGCCCGTTAAGCGCTGCGTTCTGTCCGCGCTGCGTCCGCATCGCGCTACCACCCCTGGCGTTTACATTTGGGGCC
This sequence comes from Aureimonas psammosilenae, assembly GCF_009176975.1. Taxonomy (GTDB): domain Bacteria; phylum Pseudomonadota; class Alphaproteobacteria; order Rhizobiales; family Rhizobiaceae; genus Plantimonas; species Plantimonas psammosilenae. Next base: position 206 of record NZ_WEZG01000026.1, on the reverse strand, counting down.
GTGTGTTCAGCGCTCAGTGTGTGTTTGGTGCTGTGGGGAAGTGTTTGGTTTGATGTTTTGTGTGTCTGATTGTGAGGTGAGAAGCTGTGTATTTGTTGTTGGCGGATCTGGCGGCGACCGACTTTCCCGCGTCTTGAGACGAAGTATCATGGGCGCTGGAGCGTTTCACGGCCGAGTTCGGAATGGGATCGGGTGTTGGGGTCTCC
>NZ_WEZG01000025.1 GCF_009176975.1 Aureimonas psammosilenae | reverse complement strand
CCCCCCCCTATGCCTATGAAGATTAGAGGGCGACGTCTGGTTCGGCGTAACCTTCTTCTTCTTCAGGCGAGAGCTTATCAAGCTCAGGGTTCTTAACGAGGACGATGTTGCCATAGATGTTGTGGTCAACGATGTCACGAGTGGCCTGTCCCCAAGCGACCATGTTCTCTAGGTTGGTTGGGTCAGTGTTGATAGTGTCATAGATCCTAGCTAAGTAGCCAGGCAAGTTGTATCCATGTTGTTGATCCCATAGATACCAGTCTTCATACTCAGTCCATGGATTGTGAGGGTTGTCCATGGTTGTTAGCATGTAATCATTCATAGGTTAACCATCTCCTTCTATCCATTGATTGCTCTAGAGACTGTGGTAGTTGACACACCTAACAGTTCGGCAATCTGTGCATAAGTATATCCATTAGCATGTAACTGTTTAGCTTTAGATAAACGAGATCCTTCAATTGTATTTTTAGGACGAGGTGTTGCTAATTCTTTTAATTCATCATCATTCATATTTCTAACAAGTTTAGATAACATTGTTGGCGAAATAGCATTGGCTTGAATAGCATCCCATTCGTCAGGAGTAATCTTAACTGGATTACGTTTAGCGCCAACTTCTTGTCGAGCTGTAGTAATTGCTTGTTGACGTAACTTCTTAAGCTCTTTCTTATCGATAGGATTACCTTCACCACGAGTCTTAATTTCTTTATCAATTTTACGTTTAGCTAAGAGTTGTGCTTGACGTTCTTTAGGTGCGTTAGATAATGAATCCTTAAGCTTAGCCTCAAGAGAAGCGACTTCGTCTGCATAGATTAGTGCAGCCTTAGGATCTTTCTTAACATTTTTAATAAGCTTACGCTCTTCATCTACTTTAATCTTACGAGCTTTTAATTCATTAACATAGTTAGCATAATCTTTCTCACGTTGATCTGATGATGGAGTTAAGAAGTCACGAGCATCTTTAACCATTGTGATCAAAGGTACTTCGACTTTACCTCTAGTAACTGTTTTTGTTTTACCAGTCTTAGGATCTTTAACTTCAACATCATATCCAGCAACTTGTACTGTATCATTTTTAGAACGAGAAACAATTGTAGAACCAGATGTTTTCACACGTTTAGTAATAACATCTCGGAAACGTTTTTCATCTTGAACTGTTTGCGTCTTACGAGTTCGTTCATCGAAACGACTATAAGATCCATAGTCCATTGTATCTACGTGAGCCATATACTTTTTCTTCAAGGCTGGAATACCATTCTCAACTTCACTACGTCTGTAATTAAGTTTGTGTTTAGCTGAGTCGATAACAACCATTGAGTGTTTAACAGCTCGAGTTAACTCTTCATCCGAAGCACCTTTCAAAGTCATGTCAGTAATCAGGTTACTGATGACTCCCATTTCTCTATTGGTTGAAGTACCTTTAGTCAACGGTTTAAATGTGCCAGGTTTGTCTTCATACATGTTAGGATCGAAGTCTTCGAGTCCTTTTAATGCTGGACGAGTTTTATATTTACCTGCATTGTTTGGCAATACATAAGCTGTGTCACCATCGAAGTCCGCACCAGACATCTTCTGTGCAACCTTTGGATGAATACCAATAGCATCAGACGCATCACCTACGATCTTTCGACCTGGCGAGTTCTTACTGTTGTTAACAATAAGTTCAGGCAACTCAAATGTACCTGCGTGTGGATAACGAATAAGAACTACTCGTGTTCCGTCAGGATAGTTAGGCGCGTAAACTTCGTTTTCTTTTAGTTTACTTACAGGTAAGATAACATGAGGCGCGAATCCTTTTGGAGCTGCTGCTTTCAAATGAACTTGTTTAGATTCAAGATCAGAACTATAGCTTTCTAAAAGTTTAGCACGAATAACTGGATTGTCAACTTTGCTAATTTCTTCGTAAACTTTATCAACTTCTTTTAGAGTTGCTTTAAGACGTTCACGAACTACAGGTTCTGGTTGTTTAGAAAGGAATTGAGAAGACAATGCTTTACCCCAATCATTCCAGTCACCAGCTTCATTAACGATATTAATTGCACCAGTTTTATAAATAGGAGTTCCAAGTTTTCGGCCTAATGCTTTTTCAGCTGCAGCTGTACGTTCTTCATCTACAATAGGTTTACCATTCTTATCCAACATAACATTTTGTCTTTTGATTGTAGCACTGAATGGGTTATCACTATCAAGAGCACGCTCTAAAGGTTTAAGAACTTCTTCTTTAGTTTTGTTTTTAGTTTTGTTTGTGTTGAAGATAATATCAACACCATCAGGAAAGTCTTTTGGGTCTCCATAGATAGCCATACCTTTTAGGTAATGAGTTCCACCTACAGCAATACGAACTTGGGCGTATTTATTTTTACCCATATCCAAATCTTTAGTACCAGGACGAAGTAACATTGTACCATCCATAAGACCACCATCGACATCGGTTTTACCATGTCCTTTTTCACCTTCAGGAATGGCATAGCGAATCTTAACACGACTCCAATCAATAGACTTAGGAACATTAATTGCTTGGATCTTAGTTGTTGAACCACCATCCAAAGACATATCCATAGTTTTGATACGCTCGGTGTGATGACTAACATCTGTATATGATGTACCTTTAGGGACTAGGATATCAGTTGGAGTACTATTTCCATCTGGGTTGGTGATTTGTTTAATACGATATTTAATAACTTCGTATTCACCAGAATCAACTAGACTTTTAACAGCATTATCTAATTTAGTTTTACTGACACCCATTTGAATGTCAACACCACGACTGACGTCGATGTAAGTATCTTTACTTACACGACTTGCAAGTAAGTCAGCGACTTCAGATGTTTGACGTTTTACATTCTCTTTAGATTCATCACGTTTTAATTCTTTATCAACCCAAGAACGAGACTTACCAATTTTGTCTGCAATCTGTTGTGGGTTTAATCCGTGTTCTTTTAGAGATTTCGCAGTTGCTCTAAGACGACGTACTTCTTCTTCATGGGCAATAGCAACACGAGCACGAACAGCGCCAGTTGATACACCAAAAGCTTTTGCAATTTCAGCTTCAGTCATACCTTTAGATTGCATCTCTCTACGTGCTTGCATGAACTTCGCATTATCACCATGTTGGTATGGGTTTTCACCACTACCCCAAGGATAACGACCAGAACGACGTTTAACTCCATAGTGTAACAGAATATTAATACCTTCTTCGGAAATTCCATCATGGCGTAAAACTTGTTCCCAAGCTCGAGTAAAATCCATTTCATCGATTGCTTGTAGATCTATCTCGTTGTAGTCTTTATTGAATTCGAATTCCACGAAATTCCCCTTTCTTGTAAAAGTTTGAGTTAATTGCACTTTTGCATCTTTGGTTGATGCACTTTTTTATTTATTTATACTACTATATATTATTATAAGTTTATAGAAAATAGAAGTGTAAAGATGTAATTTGTACAAAATAATGCAAAAATATTCATTTTTTAGGGCAAAATGCCGCAAAATATACAAAAAATGGCCATTTTTAAGGAAAAATATACAAAAAAAATTGCACTTCTAATTGCACTTTTTCGATTTCAAAAGATGTAATTGCACTTTTCTGAACGGCTTATGTTACAATTATGTTACAAAAAATTGCTAATTACACCTTTCAAAAGATGTAATTGCACTTTTCTGAATTCAAAAGATGTAATAAAAAATGCACAAAAGTGCAAATTTTTTAGTCTATACTGCGATTTCCCATTTCACATTTCTACACTAATACATACATAATTAGCTTAAGTATACCAACGATCACTGAAGATAATAATAAAATTGATACGATAGGTACGATAACTACCAAAAACATATAGACTAAACTAAACATACATCCCAACCAAATACCAAAGTATTTAAATGCTACATACACTAATAGAACAGCAATAATCGAAAATAGAAGTGCATTAACCATTAGTATCCCTCCGATTTCATCTTCTGAATAACTGAATCCATCTCAACAATCTGGTTCATAGTATTACGTACATCAACAGGTTCAGGGAAACATTCTTTGTATCCACGACCTTGATATAAACGTAGTTCAAAGTTCATCTTTTCAGGAGCTTTACCATACTCTAAGCAAAAGATCGCAGCATAGATTAGCAACTGGTCAAAACTAGGTTTCGATGTTCCCGTCTTCAAATCAAATACCAAAAGGGTCTTGGTCTTCTCATCAAATTTAATTGCATCAGCTGTACCAAATACATAGTCAGAGTAGTACAATACTTGTTCAGACTCCATGCCTAAACCCATTGCATCTAGTACAAACTGAATTAATGCCTGACGTTCGTTAGTTGGGTCAACACCCAATTTGATCATCTCTGATGCAAGCGCGTGTAATCGTGTTCCTTTCTCTTTACGAAGGTTATTTAAATACACGTTCTGCATCTTCTCTTTGTCATATCTTAGCCAATGGTATCCAGATGGACTTAGCATTGCATGCTTTCCTTCTAGTCGCCAGTGGTCGTTCCAATTAAAAACCATAATTAGCCTCTCATCTCCCTAATTAATTATAAGTCAAAGAACGAACACAATTCACGAAATACTTTATCGGCGTTTTCAGGATAGACAAATGAGCTGTATGTATATTTACTAAAATGATTAATATACCAATCTTGATTAGGTCTATGACTCGCATTTTCCGAACGCTTGAACTCTAAGATCGCGTATTTATCACGAAAATATACAACTCTATCAGGAAACCCTTGAATAAGACTAGCATCATTCTTCATAACATAAAGATCACGATGCAACCCTCGAAGTTTTCTACAAAACTTTTGTTCAAATGGTATTTCAGTAGTAGCCATTTTGATCATTTCTCCTTTTTTATCCAATTAACACCGAACAATTCTTCACTGAATGCTCGCTCATTAAATTTCTTTTTATCGTTAACAGCTTTTAGTATCTTTTGGTCAATAGAACTATTAGATGTAATATAATAATAGTAAAGATCCGTATAAGACGTGTTTAAACGGTCTATACGTCCTTCTGCTTGCTCCATCTTCTTATACGCATAATTAACGGAATAGAATATCATACAATCTGTAGTGATACAATTCCATCCTTCTGCGCCTGCTGTGTACTGAACTAAGTAAACCCATTTGTCTCCATTAGGTATACGATCATGTCTTTGACCATTCCACTCACCATATTCAATGCCATATTCAGAGCATATTTTGATCAGTATCTCTTTCTCATAGACATAATTGTAAAATATAATAGAGCGGTTATGATTGTTAATTAGTTCTGTAACTTTAGCAATTCTATCTTTACTAGAGTTAATAACTCTACGTAATAAGACAGATAGTTCACTAGCAGTCTCGATAGGTCTGTCATCTAAGAAGTTAAACCTATTTTCGATTACTTTACTATACATATCTTTATCATAGTCACAATATACATATTCACGATGTCGTTTGGTTTTTCTTGCTACATCCATTTGAATAAGTATTTTACGACGGTACATCTCAAGAGTAGCTTCACCAACATAATGATCAACTACTGGATATTTCATATATGATTTATAAATAACATGTTTATAAATGAAATCAGATTTATTTCTTACGAAGCCATTAGCAATGAATACTGGAACATAATCCATCCAGTTATCTCCAGGCGTAGCTGAAAGCAATATCCAATTGTTTTCTTCATTCATCTTAGTAATCTTAATGAATGTCCTTGCCCATTTACCATAGCCTACTACTCGTTGCTCATCAAATATAAAACAAGCATCAGTAACGGCTTGGTATTTGCCAATGTTATTCCAAGAGTCAATTATATAATCGGTTACACCACATGCCTCGATACTTTCAGCCCAGTCAGATTTCTCATGACCAGGCTTAATCATATCTCGGTTTGCTGCTGTTGTAATTACTATTAACGGTTTGTCTGAATGATTTAAACAATACCAAGCAATAGAAGTAAACGTCTTACCTGAGCCAACTCCACCTACAAGAATACATCCGTTGTGTATCTTTTCTAGAGCTGACTCCTGTTCAGGTAATAACGTAATCTTCCCAACAGTAACAGTCATAATTACATACCTGCTGTGCCAAATTCTTCAGCAAATGGATCTTCAAAGTTATCTTCTGCAAGACGGAAGTACCCAACACGTAGGTAAAGAGTTGTACCTTTGTTACCGTTGACTTCCCATTCACGAGGCATAACAGCAATTGTACATCCTTGTCCGTTAATACCTGAGAACACTAGGTCGTCCATTTTACGAAGCATAAGGTCGTCATTGTTATTTACACGAGTAACTGCATCTCCATCAACTAGGAACATACGAACTGTTGAGAAGATATCTGGACCAGATGATACTTTGATTTGAACTGTAGGTTTGCGACCTGTATCAACAGTACCATCTTGATTTAGTGGCCAACGAACATTACATCCCATTTGTTCAAGTTCGTGTGCTGTACCTTCTTCAATAACAGCTGAGAAGTAACGGTCATGGTTACGGTTCAATGTACGGCCATCTTGTAAACGTACTTCATCTCCAGAGAAGTGTTTGTAAGTTACACCAATGTTACGTAGTTCGATAAGGTTGTTTTGTTTTTCGTTTGACATAATAATGTCCTCCTTTAAAAAAATAATATATTAATGAAATAAAAAAAATAGGAAAGGGGTGAATAATAAACGTAGAACAATACACTCTTCCCCTTCCCTTCTATCATAAGGGCTGTTTTTTGTACTATTGACGCACCCTAGAAATTTTAGTTGTAAACTTTCGCAAGTTCGATGAGTACGTCTTTTACCATTACGATATCTACATCTGAGTTAGACTTCAATGCTAAATCATATAAAGAAGTAGCATTCGCACGGATAGCTTTTAAAGCAGTAGTCAGAACTATAAAATCTTTATCAATCTCTGCTGTCGACTTAGCACGATCTTCATATAACTTATTAAGACGATCTTGAATAGATATAAGTAAAGATAGATAATTTTGATCTAGCAATAGTTTATGGTATCGATCTTGTGATTCAACTGTATGTACTGAGATCACAGTATTCTCCGCGGTTAACTCAGGTTCAGCCTCTCCTTTGTTGCCTTTCTCTTCAGGTTCTTTATTCTCTTTATTGTGAGCAAAAACTTCTGCTATTTGTTCTGGTGACATTTCCCATTTAGGATCGAATGGCGATTCAAGTGTGTATTCTTTCATTTTAATCATCTCCTTAATCAAGTAGTTCGTCAATTACTTCATAAAATTTAATCATTAGGTGTGGCTTCCATGGATCGTAAAGATATCTCCCAACCCGTGTGATTCTCTCAATTAATCTTTCTGCTTCGTCTTCAGAGTATTGCCCTGAATTACGAATACGAGCGCAAATCTCAATATACTGAATTTCTAACGTCTTCATTTCTTCTTCTGTAAAATCTGAATCATTACTAAAGTTATCAAACAATCTCATTTTCATATCTCCTTATAAGTTGTTGTAATTAATTATTTGTTGGATTGTTATAGGTAACGTCATATACAAGTTTTCCCTCTGTAATTTCGAATTGATTTGGCAAACATCCTTTTCGTTGTCTAATCATAATTTGCTTAATATCATTTGAGAATGGGTTGGTATCTTCTAGATTGTTAGCAAAGATCATGATTGGCAACTTCTTATCATCAAGATTGAATATAGCATGTTTAACATTTCGTAAATCTAATTCATTATAAAGACGTCCTTCTGTACGTTCATTAGGGCGAATAGATAATAGGTAATCATAAGCATCATGTTCAGCATCACTTTTGGTCAAGTACACTCGCTCGAATCCCAATAGAGCTTGCTTATTTGCAAAAGCTTTGTAATCTAATTGAACAACTTTATATTTAGGATATCCAACTGCTGTCATAAGATATTTCCAAATGGTTGGTTTAATAATCTCATCTTCCTCAAGTAAAAACTTAAACTCAAATGGCACTAGAGTAGAATATTCTAGAGACTCATCTAAACCTAGACTGGTGATAGCTAACTTCCATAGTTTCTCAATTTCCTTATCGGATAAACTTTTATAAAAATCTTCAAAAGTACGGGTATAAAGGTTTACTACTTTGCCTCCAGTAGCAATTATATAAACTTTCTTTGTGGTAGATATTGAGATAGGGAATCCATTTTCATCATATAGGTACATTATTTTAATCCTCCTTTTGCACTCTGTTGTAAATAGCATCACTTACGCTGAAGTCTAAACTGTAACGCTCTTTTGTTATCATTAGATCTACAGTTTCATCCACTATTGGCTCTCGGTCTTTCATCATTTGTGGGGTCATGTCTTCTTTCTTGACCATCTTTGGATAACCATATTTGTTTGAGACTGCTTTATTAGCAATGGTATTAGCTTTAATATAATCAACATCTATAGGTGTTGATAATCCATTATGCAATCTAGTCATGGCTTGCTTTTGATGCTCTTTATCCATCATTCGAAAAACTTCAAAGCCTTCCAAACCGGTTTGCTCACGTAAGTATTTGATAACGCTGAATACCCAATCTTGAAAAGCTTCTGCTTCTGGTTTACGTGATTTGAAGATAGTTTTATAAATACCAATTTCATTGACGAGAAGTGTGTTGTGCGGCCGACCAAATCTGTCATTTAATAGGTAGTTTAAAACTACCCTATCATCTAGACGCTGTTTAACCAATTTCGCTTGTAACCCTAACGGCTTACAAACATCTGCCAATACAGCCCACCATTCTCCATTAAGATCTATGAACCTAATATTGTAACCATTCCAATTTTCAACCCTAATTTCGTTGTTCATTTTAATCCTCCATTATAAAACTTTATATTCAAATTCTTCTTCTTGGCTAGCCCAGAAATCAGCATGTCCTGAACTACTAACATCATCATTATGATCAACGCCTTCCATTAACAATAGTCTTTCATAATTTAATTTTCTACGAACAGATCTAGCTTTTCTTTTACACGCTGCTTTACATCCTTCAGCCATATGAGTTGTGTAGTACATATCAGTTTCATCATCATACATAATAAAAGTATTAACAAAGAACGGATGTTCTAATAACCAGTCAACTACATTTTTAACAGTTAAAGGTTGCTTTCTTTCAATTAGCATAAGCTTCCAATCCCGGATAGCTTCAACATCGTATTTAGCTAATTGTTTAAGAGTTGGAGAATACATTTTGAACATACCTCTACGAGCAATAGATTCAATACCTCGATCTACTTCTGCCTGTTTAGCAAGCACATTCATTAGGAACTCTCTAGTTACAGGGTTAGATTTATTGAATTTAACAAATTTACTTTTAACACCGTAAGGTTCTAAATAACGTTTAATATATTGTTTACGACAGTTTCTAATATAGTTTCCACATGTATCACAGAAGTCATTAACATAAAAAATAATCATTTAATTTTACCCTCTTTCCGAAGTTTTATAATTCGTCTATCAACAGTTCTATTATTCAATCCTAATTGCCTAGCTATAGACCTATTAGAGTCTCCCTCGTTATGCATAAGAATCAACAAGTCTTCGTTAATCTTACGAGGTGGGCGTCCCATAGTCTTTGTAGTAGGCTCCCCTAAATATCTATTTAAACGTTCAATCCAAATTGGAATATTCTCTCCTTGTATAGGCATAAATCCTCCTATTAATACAGATAGAAACCGTATAACCAACCTTTGCTCCCAATGTTAATAACTTTGGTATAATGATTGCGATCCCAGATATGAGTAATAGTGAGACGATGACCAACAACATCCTCAACTACCCATATACGTTCTCTAGTGTCAACAAGTAAACTTCCTTCAGCAAGATCTTTTATTTTAATCCTAGTGCTCGCATCATACTTATACTTCTTCATTATATTATCTCCTAATATTCTTTCACGTTTCTTAATAGTCAACTATATCCCCATCGCATAGATGACGCCGTACATACGTTTAGTAAGCTTTCTTTTTGTTTCTGGATCTGATTTTCGGTTGGTAATGAAATATAGCGGATCTTTTTTATTATTATTATTATTATTATGGACGATAGCACTATCATCCACGATAATTTCACCTTTTTCGATGCCACGTCGAAAACCCCAATCTGTGAGACCGTAATACTTAGCTGCTGCCATTTTAGTCCCAACAAACACATCTGGCTTCCCATTAACAATTCTGGTAAATATAAGTTTTGGCGAGTTGTCAATCGTGCCTATTTCTGTGGCAACTAAACGCCCTGTTTTAATCCGTGCGCATACTGTCGAGTTCGAGATTCCAGCGTGTGCTGCTAGCTCCATTTTTGTTCCACTGAACTTCTCCCCTGTTTTTGTGTCGATAAAATCAAATATTTTAATCTTACCCATGTGCTATCTCATTCTTCCTCCTCTTTCTTGAATTGTTTGACTAACTGATTAGAAATACCATAAATATTAATTCGTTTATTTTTCTTAACACCTGGTTGGACGATTAGTTGTTCAACATCCTCCATATTATACACAGGCGCAATAGAATAATTTGTAACGTTAGCGAAGTCTAATCCATATATAGTATTGTCTTCAAGATTTAGAGAAACACGCGCTTTGTCTCTATAAGCATAATTAATATCACGTTCCTGATATGGCATAATAGCATAATAATGTGTACGATAAACAGCTTCATCATACGACACAGTTTTTTCGGTTACCATTAAAATGCTGAATTTTTCAAATCTATCTTTATTAAAGAATTTCACGAATGTACCTCCAAAAAATAAAAAGAACTAAAGCTAGAATTAGCCTCTAGCATATTTAGTTCCTTCAAAAATAATATTTCCATCTCCAACTTTATAGATATCGTCTACAGCATCATCTATAAGTTTACCATAGTAGCCCATATTAATATCGTCTTTACCTTTATATTCAGTTGATAATCTCCATGCCCAGTCTTTTGTACCAGCTAGAGCGCTGCGTTTAGAGACTTTGGTTTCAGGGAAGTTATTATCAATAATATTTTGAACACGCTCTGGACTAATATTAAATCCTCTAGCTATGAGCTCTTTAGAAATTTTAGCCACACGGTTTGCTTCCTGTTCAGCAAGAGGTAGTCCTTCATAATCGCGTTTAGGAAGATATTTTTCAATAGGTTTCTGTACCTTAGTTTGAATAGACTGAGCAATATTTTCCTCACGTATAGCACATAATTCTTCACCAGTAAGTGACGCATATACATAAGCATTCTTACCAATAAATCTATCACCTAAATAAATAGGAGCTGTACTAGATTTAAGCGTCATGAAATCTTCTTCAACAAGTTCTTCATGGCTAAACAATTTCTTAAACACAAATGGTTCTGCATATTGAGCGCCAACAGCTTCCCAGGCATGAGCATCATATTCAGGTTTACCTTCGATGTGTCCAATGTTAGTAGATTTATTAGTCAGTGCCAATCGGTCAAAGATACATTCAAGTTCAAACGTATAACCAAATTCGTTTGCACGATCCATAGCATATTGAATGTCTTCTTGAAGATAGTTTGTGATCTTCATAGAATCGGTCTTAACGTGAACTACATTACATCCTCTTGCATTTAATTCTTCTTCCAACATCATCATAAATAGAGCACCACGTTTAGCAATAATGTTATCAACATTACGTGGGTCACGGAATTTATTATCATATTTAGCAGAAGTCATACCATATACGATGTTAATGATAATCTTCATAGCGTGAGCAAGACCTTTAACCAATGAAGGGTCATTTAAGAATCTAGAAAGCTTCTTACTTAATGCTGGATCGATATCATCAAATGCACTAGCTGCTTTATCTAATTGTCCATGTTTGATATACATACGACATTTAACCAAAGCTTGGAACTTAGGAGTATATTTACCAAAGTAATTAATCGCAATCAATGAGTGTGGGTGTAGTGAGGCAACGTCAATATAAGTAACTAACTTACGACGCCCTGTTACGGGATCTATAATATTACCCGCATTGTAGTCTTTTACTGATACGCCGTATACACCTGGTTTTGATGATACATATCCTCCTTCAGAAGGATCTTTACCATGATAATCAGAAGCTGGTTTACGATTAGGATCAAAAGTATAACCTGGGAATTCTTTTGCTAAGTCATACCAAACAAAGTTATCTTGTGGTCGTTGATCATCACCGAACAAGAATTTCTCAGCCAATGTTTGAGTTTTAGTATTAGGTGACATTTCAGTAAGTTCACACATTACTTTACGAGCCATCCAGGCAGGTTGTCCTACATGCTTATCGTTGAATACTTTGTCTGTTGCATCTACGTCGTGCATACAGTACATTGCACAACGAGCCCAATTAGACATAGCTAGCGGTTGATCCCAAGGGAACTCAAACTCGTCATGAGTAAGTCCTAATGCAATTTCCCATTTCTTAAGTGACTGCTTGATATCCATAAACTCATATAAGTCAGCATATGAAAGATTATAAGCAGCAGGCTTCATACCACCATCACCAGTGTGATTGATAATATTTTGAGACTGCATATACAATTCCATTGGTGTAGCACCAAGACTTGCATTATATAAAATATGGTTATCATACTTACGGTTGTTAAATCCGATTAATGGGAACTGCAATAGATATTCCAATTGGTTTACAGTTGGGTTAGCCCAAATACCATAATCTTTGTTATTATGTTCTTTATACCAATTAGATTTAATAGGATCAGAAGATTGTATATCGCCTTGTCTATCAATACCTTCCATTAGGTCATCATAGACCCAAGATGGAATTTCAAATCCATTCTTCTTCCAACAAACTAAGAACAGATTTGAGAACACTTCAATATCAAAGAAGACGATATCTTTATCATCTACAACATCATTACCATTACCAACTTCTTCTTCAGTTTGGTACGTAGATAGAGTAAGCTTATTAACAATACCTAAGCAATAATCACTATTGTTTGTTGAATGCATCGCAAACTTAGTCAACGGATCTAACATATCATTAAGATTATATTTAACACCAGTGTCTTTTGCCTGTTCAAGCACTGTGTAAATAAAATCAATTTCTGGTTTGGTTGCACTATGATGAACCTTATCTATGCAGTTCTCAATGAATGTGCGTAGTTTCTTTTCGGTCCAATGAATATCTTCAATATCTTTATACATAATAACCTCTTTCTCCTTCAGTGGCAAACCTGTTGCAATATGAGCAATAGGAAGATCGTTACATTTAATAAGTTTTCGTCTTAGAGAAGATTTGCCAGTATATACTTTAATCTCAACATCTTCTTTAATTAAATTCTTCAACTTTGTAACATCGCCATCATACCAGTAATGTAGATGTAATCCACCTCCTGATTTTGAGACTTCAGCATATGTTTGTGGATAGTTAAGAGCTTCCTTGATATTTAGAGATAAATCTTTTTCGCCTTTCTCGTTCTTCATATCGAAATCTAAAACGATATGATTTTGAGGCACTTTAACATAGTGTAACTCGCTAGTATCGATATCTTTTAAAGTTGTAGTGACTGTATCCCATTTATACTTAGGAGTACCGTTCTCATTAGCTAATTGAGCAGGATAGTCTGCAGCTTCTTTGTCAAATAAAGATGGTTGCTCAGCTAGATTTAACCATACATTTTTCTTACACTCTACAAGATTTTTAGGTTTAGAGCCACCATTTAAAAATGGAAACTTCTCATACTTGAACCCTGAATAATATCGTGTTAAGCGAACACCATCAATCATTTTATACTGATGATAGTCCCGGTAGTAGTCGTGCAATCTTTCTTTAACTTTTGCTTTAATACCCTTTTCTTCCCAGCCTAGTTCTTCAATATATGATTTATATATAGATGCAGCTTGGTTGAGAGTAATACCATCTTTATCTGTAAACAAAGGAAGATTTTCACGCACACAAGCATGGAATTTGTCACTATACATCACCATGTCTTCATCGCGATAATTGTCATAATAATCTTCCCCTAGTTCATTGTAACGATCAATCGCCTTTTGTGCGATGTAAGGTATCTCGTAATTAATATCATTCATTAATCGGTTGTAGTCGTCTTTTGAAACAACATTACCACTAGGATGAACTACTAGAGCACGACGATGAATACCAGAGTTAACATTCTTGGCATCATAACACGCATTCGAAGCCGTAATCAACAAACCTTGAAAAGATACCGAGTATCCATCTTGATAAAGCTTACGAACCATAACAGGTTCATGCGATACAAGCTTCAATAGATCGGTATCTTTTTTAATCTTATCGATTTTTGAATCCGAATCCACAAGTAAAGGCACGTCAACAATTTGACTGGTACCGAATTGGTTTCCACTTGTAAGTTTTTCAAGATCAATGTCAGCTCTGTAGTCTTGGAATATTTTACTGATAATGTCAAGCATGGTACCTTTACCTGTTCCTGCGGCACCATACAGAAATAGAAATTTTTGAATTTTAGGCATATTACCAGTAAGCAACGCTCCTATAGCCCACAGAATTTTATCTAGTTCTTCAGGTGCATATAATGTTCCTGCTAGAGTATCAAAGCTATCGCATTTACCTTGTTGTGGATGATAATTCAATTGTATTGTCGAATAGTCATCACGAGTTGGTGTTTGGTTGTCAAAGAAGATCTTAGTGTTGAATGCTACATCTTTACTTTGTAAAGCTTGACAGTATTTTTGGAACTTGGTTACGATACCCGAGTTGCTATTTTCAGCGAGACCATATTTGATAGTACTACCTGGGCTTTCATTTTTAACTTCGTTAACAGCCGCCATAATATTACCATCAATATTCAGAACGATATCTCGTAAATCCTTACTCCATTGCTCGCCGTCCCAATAGTAAGCGAATGCACCACCACGCACAATCAAGTCATCATTATAAACATAGTTGAAGTCAACATCAACCTTATAGTCAAACTGAGAGCGTTTATCAAATGGGCCCTCGGTTGTTATTTTATAGAAATCTGGTTTATATTTTTTGGTCATTAATAACCGCGACCCTCCTTTCTATTTTTTTTATATTAATAATACGCGACTCGTTTAACTTTACTTAGATCTATAATTTCTCCTCCACTAGGAATAGAACTATCTTGAGTGAATTTCTTGAACTTCCAGCAATGTGTTCCATTTTCATAGGCTGTTAGAAAATCTTGCCATTCTGTTTTTGGAAGTACATACGTGTTGTATTCATCCCAAGACCAATATAAAGTCACAACCATGTAATCGCTTGGTACATAATAATTATCAATATTCATACTTTACTCCCATTTTAATCATCTTCATGCTCTGCTTCATAGTCTAACACACGACTCAAGAATGAGTTCCATTCGTTACGTAGAGAGTATTGTAAGCTATATTTAGCATCTTCTTCACCCCAGTATTGGTCTATACCTTTTATAAGACGGAAGAGACCATATGAATCGTAGTAGTCATTGTGATAACTATGGTTCTGAATAAGATCTACGATATTTAAGCGATCCGCTTCTGATAGATTATCTGTATACCATCCAATGCTATTCATTACATAGTCCATCATAACAGCCCAGTTAAAGTTATACATATCATAACCTACACGTTTGATAGCATAGTCAATCCATTCACCTAAAGTAATTTGATCTGGTTGTGAATGAACAGAGTCTGGTCCGAAGTATTGTTTACGTACTGCTAGAAGATCATCTATAACAGCGCTATCATTGTCGCATACTTGTTCTAGATCAAGGTTGTAGTCAAATAGAGATTTCAATTTTCCTACAAAGCGGTTGAAATTAAACTTAGAATGTTGTTCGTTATTACCATCATTAAATGGAATACCATAGTGGTTTGCAAATTGCATTGCACGAGCGAGTCCGAACTCGGCATCGTTACGATATGGGAATGTAATCATATCAAAGTATGAAAATAATACTTCTTGTCCGTTTTTATCAATTTCTTGTTTCATAATATTGTTACTCACCTCAATTCTACGAGCTTCCTCCTCAACTATTTCTACTGATAAATCACCTTGCTCAGTATCATAACTAGGATTTTGATCCCAAACATTTGTTACATCTTGGTTAGTGTGGATGAACTCAGAATAGTTATGTACTTCTTCTGGTTCATCATCTAACTTTTTTGTGTAGGTACCACCTTCGTTAATTGGGTTAGCGAAGACATTAAAAGGTACTGGTTTACCTTTACCTTGTTTACGCATTTCTTCAAATTCTTTATTTTCTTCAAAAGACACTTTACCGGTAGTTTCATCTACGATAACATCTTTTTCCATTTGTTCATAAGTTTCAAGAGCTACTTCTTTTTCATTTAAAATGTTACGAAGACGTTTGTTCTCAGCTTTTAGTGCTTCAATCTTTTCAGCTTGTTCTTTAACTTTATCTTCGTATCTAATAAGCATGTCGTTAGCATCTTCCAATGTACTAACCATACGATCGATTGCTTCGTCTTGCATTTTAAGCTTCTTATATCCTAAGCTTCCAACAACTCCAGCTCCAATAGTGCTGAGAGCTGCAAACCCTAATCCGATAAGTTTTAGTTTAGACATAATAATTCTCCTCATTAATAAAATAAAAACAAAAAAGAAGAGCAATAATAGTGTTTACTAATGATGTATACAGAACACATCTTATATACATATTTAGTCGCAACTTTACTGTCTACATTACCCCTCTATATACATTACTTTTCTTTAATCAGTAAATATACTCACGCAAATCGTCATCTTCATTATCAATAGATGAAAGAATATAACGTGGTGTTGGCCATTCAACGTAAGGGATTTGTACACGACCTTCATCGTCTGTTACAGTTACAGCATCAACATCAAAGAATTTATTATCGTTTGTGTTGAATTCAAGATCAAAGAAATCAGAATCAGTGAAACCAAATCCGTAAATTTCACGTTTTTCCATATCAGTCAATGGCACTTGGAATAGATTGTAGATATCAATTAGTTCGATATAACCTTTACCCATAAGTTTGTTGTAAAGTGTACGTTCTGTTTGTACAGTTAACGCTTGCATTCCGACTACGTTATCACGTTCGTAGTAGTCAGATGCGTCGAACCAGAATCCACGAAGTAAATCTGGGCGTAGACGTTCTACAGATTCCATTGTGATTTTGTTACCATTTTCATCTTCAATTTCTTTTGTAGTTACTTCAACTGGACGAGTATCTACTTCTGGATGTTTTTCTTTAAGATAATTCTTAATACGGTCGTTCTCTTTGTGAGCTACAGTCAAAGCACTTGCAAGTGTATTTACACGATTAGTTAACACTCGTGTTGAATCCAAGATAAGTCCTGTACCACACATGAATGTTACTACTGACGGTGCCATTGCTAGACCAACACGTAATAACGTTTCAGATGTTTTAACTTCTTCTCCATTAGCAATGCGTTCTTCAACATCAGTTGTAATAGCATCCACTTTTCCTTTAGCATCAAATGCAAGTTTGACACTAACACCAATTGTAACAAGTCCTAATCCTGTTTCAATAATAGGACGGTTACGACGAATAAATAAACTAGCTTTAGTTGAAGCTTTAATTGCATTTCCTACTGATAATACTTTTAATAATGACATAATATTTTCTCCTATTTATATTTATTTTTCATTCTAATTGATTCAACGACTGCTATAATAACAGCTACTACGAACAGCAATACGCGAGCAACAGCCCACCCTAACATAAATTTAATAATAAAATCCATATTTCTTATTTTATAATCGAATCTAATTCGTCTCCTTTATCTACATGGTAGTATGTGTCTTTAGGAACAATATAATAATTACCATTTTCATCAATAATGGTGTAAACATTTTTATCATATATGTCACCAGATAATTTGCCAGAATAGTTATCGGCATAGTGAAATACTACAGGTTGTTTATCCCATTTGTCATAAAAAGACAAACCTAATCCGATTGCTAGTCCAAATATTAATCCAATCAGTACATATAATCCTGCATAACGTATTTTTGTTGATGATATCTTCATTTTAATCCCCTTTAAATTTGCAAGTCTGTCAATGGTGGGAAGTCAATAATATATTTACCACCACGAGTTGGACGAACCCGACTACCTGCAAGATTATTCCATCCGTAAGAACGCATAGTGTATGATGTGACAATTGTCGGATCGACCATGCGATAATATTCTGCTACAGGAATACGTCCATAACGTCGTACCCATTCTTCAAGTTTACCAAGTACGTAAATAGCATCTTCACGATTATTGAATTCTACTTCAACAAAATCTTCAAATGAATCCTCTGGCGCCATTGAAGCCTCTGCTTGTGACTGAGCACGATTGTATGAGTTACTATAGTTAACACGATTGTTATAGTTAGTACGACTAGGAGTATTCCATCCACCACTTCCTCCGTAACGGATATTAGAATTTGATCCTGTGTGATAATTATCACGATAAATAAGCATAGACAATGCTGAGCTACCCGCTTGCCATGTCATATCTTTAATGGCAGGTAATAACACATCACGAGCTAGATATTCTCCAATACCTTTAACTCCATTTGGAAAAATAGCATGCACAGTACGCAAGAATAGATTTTGCTTCTTAACACTAGTTCCACCTTTTAGTTTTAATGGTTGTGCTTGAGGTGGTGTTTCTGTAGTGGCAGAATTAGTTTTAGCATTGAAATCTTTTTCATTGATAGCTGCTGTGCGGTTTGATTTAATTTTGTCATAATCTGTCATTTGGCATGACCCTCCTTAAAAATAAATATGTGCAAAAAAAGAAAAAGGATTGAGTATATGAAGTACTAATCAAATAGCAGGATTCGAACCTGCGACCCTTCTCTAACTTAATAGCCGAATGCTCTAACCTCTGAGCTATATTCGATATAGTACTAATCAAACAGTAGGACTTGAACCTACGACCTTTCTCTAACTTAATAGAGAACGCTCTCGACCCTCGAGCTCTATTTGATAAATATTTAATATACACAATACTCCTTTCATTAAGAGAACTGTAAAAAGTGTGAAAGTCTTAATTGTTGTATAGTAAGATCTTTTGTCGACCAACATGCTCGTCAGACTCTGAAACCTTATACGCAAAGAACGTGTACAATCGTCCATTAAGATATACAACAGATCCTGAAGTAATAAGTCCACTAGTAACGTCAACCGTATCTACAACAGATAGGTTATCAAGTTCAACAGAAACAGATGATTGATCTTCGTGTTCATCATAATCGTCAGGATAAATAAATCGATATTCGTATGGTTCTAAGTTTAAAAAATCTGTCATTTTAATTCTCTCCTTTGCATCTCGTCAATAGCGGTTTCTCTATAGAAATATACAGTCCAACATCCTTTTATTTTATCATAGTAATATGATGGAATATGTGGATCATACCCAAGCTGTATATCTTCATTGTGGTTATTAAATGAACTGTAATAATTAGTAACATACTTAACAATTTCATCAAGAATCGGGTATTCTTCTTGAATAGTATTCGCATCGTATCTTAATTTATTGTGGTATTCGTTAATATTAATATACATTTTAAATGCAATATACTTATTATGATTTCCTACCTCTTTATCGATTGAGAAATGTGAAAGATACATACCTTTTTCGCCATAAATAGTCTGGTTGATAAAGTCAATAAACATGATTAGTCTCCTATCTTATTTGTCATCAATTTATAATTCGTCAAGGGCCAGTGTAATAAAAATTATAATGATTATTGCTAATCCATAAACAAGACTCATTTTAATCCTCCTTATGTTTAACGGCAATAATGTCATCCAAGTCTGAGTCCCAATCTTTTGATGAAAAGAATGTCGCAGTACCATTTTTTCGCACATAACTATCTACATATAATAAACCGCCTACACTTGTTGGAGTTCCTAAGATATCTGAATAGTCCACAATACATCCGTT
>NZ_WEZG01000024.1 GCF_009176975.1 Aureimonas psammosilenae | reverse complement strand
GCGCCGCTGGCCCCGATCATCACGTTCCGAAACGAGGCGGACGTGATCGCGATGGCGAACTCAACGGAGTTCGGGCTGGCGAGCTATTTCTACGCCCGCGACATGAAGCGCATCTTCACGGTGGCCGAGGCGCTGCAGTCGGGCATGGTGGGCGTCAACACCGGGGCGCTCGCCAACGAGATGGCGCCGTTCGGCGGCGTCAAGCAGTCGGGCCTTGGCCGCGAAGGCTCCCACCACGGCATCGAGGGCTATCTCGAACTCAAATACGTCGCGCTGTCGGGCATGTGAAAGACCGCCGGAACCGGGCTCGAAGGCGTCTTGAACGCCTCGAGCCCGCATTCCGAACTGCCGCGCTTCGCGCTTATCCATTCTCCCGCATGTGGATATGCAGTCCTGTCGGTACGTCGAGCGCTTCGCCGTTGGCTCGCCCCAGCAGCATCGCCATGGTGCGGAGCGCCACCTTCATCTCGTTCACCGGGTCTTGGTCGATCACGGCGTCGATCCGACCTTCCTGCAAAAGCCGGCGGCGGTCGGTCGTGAGTTCGTGCGTGATGAACACGACGTCGCCGGTGCGCCCGGCGCCGGCGATCGCGTCCGCCACGGTGCGCGAACCGACCGACGCGTTGTAGAGGCCGCGTATCCCCGGCGTGTTTAGGAGCGCGCCGGCCGCGAGCGTCCCCGCCCGTTCGGCAAGCTCGCGGCTTTCCACCACGTCGACGATGCGGCAGGCGGGATATCGATCTGTGAGAACCTCAGCAAACCCGTCGAGACGCTCGCGCTGGCCGGTCATGCTGAACAAGCCGGCGATCACCAGGATCGCGCCGCCGCCGGGCCCCAGAAAGCGCCCCATCAAGTCGCCGGCCACCCGTCCCGAACGCCGGTCGTCCGGCCCGACATAGGCCTGCCGGCCGCTGCCGGGCAGGTCGGTGGCGAGCGTCACCACCGGCCGGCGCGCGGCGACCGACCGGATCGCATCCGCGATCTCGGCGCGGTCCGGGCACACGACGATCAACCCGTCATAGGCCTCGCCGAAGGAGCGGATATGATGCGCCGTGGCTTTCGCGTCGTTCGGATCGACCGAATGCACGAAGCCTTGGAGATCGAACAGAAGCCGCACATCCTCGGCCTCGTTCAGCGCGGCGCGAAGGGCGGCGTGGAACGGGTTGTCGCCCGATTGGATCAGGAGGACGATGCGCAGCGTCTTCGCCGGCCATCGGTCGAGCGAGCGATCAAGCCTCAGCAGCCGTGCGTATTCCAGTACGCGCCGCGCCTTGTCGGGCGCGACCCCGCCGCGACCGTTCAGGACCCGGTCCACCGTCGCAGGTGACACGCCGGCAGCCACCGCCACGTCCTTCGCCGTCGCCTTGCGATGTGTTCGCCGGTCGCCCGCCATGCGTTGAGGACATTTCATCAAGAGTTCGAATGCGTCCGCCGATAGACCACGCTACCCCTTTCGCCAAGAGGAGCGTCGCGGCCCGACCGCGTCGAAAACGGGAGGATGGGCATGACGGCGGCAACCGACACGGCATGGCGTCTGGGCGTCAGCCCCTTGTCGTGGACCAACGACGTGTTGGCGGATCTCGGCGGTGAAACGCCGGTCGAAACCTGTCTCGTTGAAGCCGCCGAGGCCGGCTATGCGGGCGTCGAACTCGGCCGGTTGTTTCCGCGCGACGCCGCAAAGCTTCGTTCCCTGTTCGGCGCGCACGATCTGGCGCTCGCTTCCGGCTGGCATTCGGGCTTTCTCGCCGAGCGGGACGTCGCGGCCGAAACGGCGGCGGTTGAAGCGCATGCGCGGCTTCTGGCCGATCTCGGCGCCGAGGTCATGGTCTACGGCGAATGCGGGCGCATGGCGGCGGGCAGCCCTCTCGATGTCGGCATGTCCGGCCGCCTGACGCTCGATGCGGGCGAGGTCGGCGATTATGCCGGCCGCCTGACCGAATTCGCGCGCCGGCTCCACGGCGAATACGGGCTGCGGCTTGGCTATCACCACCACCTGATGATGGTGGCGGAGACCTTCGACGAGATTTCCGCATTGTTCGACCGGACAGGACCCGAAGTTGGCCTTCTCCTCGATACGGGCCATGCCGCGGCGGGCGGCTTCGACTATGCGCGGCTTCTCGAGCGCTTCGGCGACCGCATCGTCCATATCCACCTGAAGGATGTGCGCCCCGATATGATGGCAGAGGTGCGCGCCCATGACCTGTCCTTCAACGACGGCGTCCGGGCCGGGATGTTCACCGTGCCGGGCGATGGCGGAGTGGATTTCTCGGCGCTCGCCGGCTTCGTGCGGGACACCGGCTACCGCGGCTGGCTCGTGGTCGAGGCCGAGCAGGACCCGGCGAAGGTGCCGCCGCTCCCCGCCGTTTCGCGTGCCCGCGAGCACGTCCTGTCCTTCTTCGCCTGATCGCCGGAGTTCTAAGACCATGCCGCAGGGAAAACGCCTCAATGTCGGCCTGATCGGCTCGGGCTTCATGGGCCAGGCCCATGCCGACGCCTTCCGCCGTGCCGCCACGCTCTACCGCGACCTTCCTCTCGTGCCGCATCTTTCCATGCTGGCCGATGCGACGCCGGAAGGTGCGAGCGCTGCCGCCGCGCGCTTCGGCTTCGAGCGCTCCACCGGCGATTGGCGTGAGCTGGTCGCCGATCCCGCGATCGACGTCGTCGACATCACCTCGCCGAACCTCATGCACCGCGAGATGGCGCTGGCGGCGATCGCGAACGGCAAGCACGTTTATTGCGAGAAGCCGTTATCCGTGACGATCGCCGAAGCCGAGGAAATGGCCGCAGCGGCGGCGGCAGGCGGCGTCAAGACGATGGTCGCCTTCAACAACGTGAAGACGCCCGCCGCGATGCTCGCCCGGCAGTTGATCGAGCGCGGCGACATCGGCACGCCGATGCGCTTTCGCGGCTGGTTCGACCAGGGCTTTTACAACGACCCGGACCTGCCGTTCTCGTGGCGATTGACGCGAAGGGAAGCGGGTTCCGGCGCGCTCGGCGATCTCGGCAGCCACGTGATCAGCGTGGCGCAGTACCTGATGGGCGATGTCGCGAGCGTCTGCGCGCAGGCGCAGACCTTCTTTCCAACGCGCCCGGTGCCGTCCGGGGGCTCCGGATACGGGGCGAAGGCGGGCGACGACGCGCCGCGCGCGGAAGTCGAGAACGAGGATCAGATCCAGGCGCTCGTGCGCTTCGCGAGCGGGGCGGGCGGCACCATCGAGGCGAGCCGTGTCGCAAGCGGCAAGGTGTTCGGCATCTACTGGGAAGTCTCCGGCACGAAGGGCACGATCGTCATGGATGGCGAGCGCTTCAACGAACTGAAGGTCAGCCGCTTCGACGACCCCAAGCCTGATCGCGGCTTCAAGACGCTTCTCGCGGGCTCCCAGGTGCCTCAGTTCGGGGCCTTCTTCGGCTTCGACTTCGCCGGCGGGGGGCTCGGCTATTTCGATGTGAAGGTCATCGAGGTGCGCGATCTGATCGAGGGGCTGGCGAGCGAGAAGGGATGCTTCCCCGACTTCCGCTTCGGCCTCGCCAACCAGCGCATCATCGACGCCATGGAACGCTCTCTGGAAACCAAGGGATGGATGGAGGTGTCCCGATGACGAAGCTCGCTGTTTTCGGGGCTGGCCGCATCGGCCGCGTCCACGCGCTGAACGCCGCCGCCATCGAAGACGTGTCCGTCGCGCGGATCGTGGACCCAATCGCTTCGCCGGAACGCGACGCGCTGGCGCGGTGTCTCGGCGCAGAGGTCTGCGAGCCGCGGGACGTGTTCGCCGACCCTTCCATCGACGGCGTCGTCATCGCAAGTTCCACCGACACGCATGCCGAGCTTCTGATCGCGGCGGCGGGGGTCGGCAAGGCGATCTTCTGCGAAAAGCCCGTCAGTCTCGATTTTCCGACGGTGGTGTCCGTCGCTGGAGCCGTGACGCAAAGCGGCGTGCCCTGCATGCTCGGCTTCCAGCGGCGCTACGACCCGAACTTCCGCGCCGTGCGGGACCGGATCGCGAGCGGCGCGGCAGGCCGGCTCGAACATATCGTGATGCACACGCGCGATCCCGCCCCGCCGCCGGTCTCCTATGTCGTGCGTTCCGGCGGCATGTTTCGCGATCAGGCGATCCACGACTTCGATATAGCCCGCTATCTCCTGGCCGAGGAGATCCGCACGGTCTACGCCGTCGGCAATTGCCTGATCGATCCGGCGATCGGCGAGGCGGGCGACATCGACACGGCGATGATCACCCTGACATCCGTATCGGGGCGTTTCGTGCAGATGGTGAACTGCCGGCGCGCGCCCTTCGGCTACGACCAGCGGCTCGAAGCCTTGTGCGAGCGCGAGGTCATCTATGTCGCGAACCGCCCGCAAAGCGATCTCGTCGTGGCGAGCGCGAGCGGCTTCACCACCGCGCCGCCGATGAACTACTTCATCGAGCGCTTCGCCGACGCCTACCGGCTGGAGATGGAGGGTTTCATCGATCTCCTGCGCCACGGCACCGAACCGCTGGCCGGCATGCGCGAAGGCGTGGAGGCGCAGCGCCTCGCGGAAGCCGCGCTCGCCTCGATGCGGTCCGGCGCGCCGGTTCATCTGGACGACGGCCGTTGGGTGCCGGACGCGGTCTGACGGATCGAGAAGGAGATCAGCCGTGCCCTTTCCATCGAGCCTGCCCAAACCGCGTCTGCCCGACCGCGCCCGCGTTCCGCGCCTGCGATGGGGTATCGCCGGCCCTGGCTGGATCGCCGAGCGCTTCGCGGCTTCGCTGCGAGCCGATGGCAGCCAGGAGGTCGTCGCCGTCCAATCGAGCGACCCGGCGCGCGCCGAGGATTTCGCCGAACGGTTCGGGGTCGCGCGCAGCTATGCCGGCCAGGACATGCTCGGCGATCCGGCGGTGGATGTCGTTTATGTTTCCACCGTCCATCATCGCCATCTCGCCGACGCCCTGGCGGCGATAGAGGCCGGCAAGCACGTGCTCGTGGAAAAGCCGCTCGCCCTCAGCGAGCCGCAGGCGCGGCGACTGCAGGACGCCGCCCGTGCCAGGGGCGTGTTCCTGATGGAAGCCTACTGGACGGACTTCCTCCCGAAGTTCGACATCATCCGGCAGCTTCTGGCGGATGGCGCCATCGGCTCCGTGCGCACGGTTCTGGCCGACCACGGCGAATGGTTCGCGCCCGGCCACCGGATTCTCCGGCGCGACCTCGCCGGCGGCCCGATGCTGGATCTCGGCACCTATCCCGTCGCCTTCGCGACGAAGATCCTCGGGCGCCCGGACAAGGTGCTGGCGAGCGGCGAGCCGGTGCCGAACGGCGAGGTGAACGGGCAGGCATCCATGCTCCTGTCCCATCGCGGCGGCGCGCAGAGCGTCCTCCACACGACGCTTCTCACCCATACGCCCTGCGAAGCAACGATCGCGGGGACGCAAGGCATGATCGCGATTCCCGGCAGCTTCTACGCGCCGGGACCCTTCACCGTGACGGCGAACGATCTCCAAACGCGCCTCGCTTTCGAGGAGCCCGCCAACCGCTACGACCAGCTTTTCCATCAGGCGGTTCATCTGGCGGTCTGCGTCGGCGAGGGACTGGCGGAATCGCCGGTCCGCCCGCTCGAAGACAGTTGCATCACGCTGGCAGTGATGGACGAGGCGCGTCGGCAACTCGGGATCGTGTTCGACGGAGAGGAAACAGACAGCGCGAACTCGCCGCCGACGGGCACGGCGTCCGATGTTTGAGCGGGGCAGGGGGCCGGGCCCTTCCGGACCTCGGATATTCGCTGAACGTCGGAGCTATTGTCCGCCGATGCCACGGTTCTAGGTCCATCCTGTTCGTTAAGAACGGGGAGGGCTCGATGGGCGACTGGAAGGCAAGGACTATCGTCAGCGTCGCCATTCTGGTGCTTGGTCTGACGTCGCCATCGACGGCGCAGGAAGCCGACCGGTGGACCTCTTCCTGGGGAGCCAGCCCGGTCTTCCCGGTTGGTCAGGACGTCGGCGGCTCCACCATCCGCCAGTATGTTCGCCTGTCGATGGGCGGCTCGCACGTTCGGGTGAGGTTCTCCAACGAAACCGGAAAGACCCCTCTCGTGATCGGTGCCGCGACTCTGGCGAAGCCCGGCAATGCCGCTGGATCGGTCGATGCCGCATCGATCAGGCCATTGACGTTCGGCGGCATCGAGACCGTGACGGTGCCGCCCGGCGCACCCATGCTTTCCGATCCGGTGGACGTGCCGGTCGATGCCCTGTCCACCCTGGCGATTTCCATGTTCGTGCCGCGGGCGACAGGCCCTTCGGTCGTTCATCCGGACGGTGTCCAAACGGCTTTCTTGGTGCAAGGCGACAAGACCGGCGAAGCGGGCCTCGACGGGGCGAAGACGCTCCTGACGCGGTTCTACCTGTCGGGCGTCGAAGTCGCGAACGACAACACTCCTCCTGCCGCCATCGTCACCTTCGGCGATTCGATCACGGACGGCTATCATTCGACGACGGACGCGAACCGGCGCTGGCCCGATCGCCTCGCCGAGCGTCTGGCCCAACGCGGCGCCGGAAAGGCCGTCGGCGTCGTCAATGCCGGCATCAGCGGCAACCGCGTCCTGCACGACCGGCCGGAAGATATTTTCGGCCCGAGCGCCTTGTCCCGACTCGACCGGGACGCCCTTTCGCAATCGGGCGCGAAATGGCTGGTCGTCATGGAGGGCATCAACGACATCGGACACTCGTCGCAGGCCGGCCTGACGGAACAGGAGGTCACGGCCGAAGAGATCATCGCCGGCCACAAGCAGATCATCGCGCGTGCCAAGGCGAAGGGACTGAAGGTCTACGGCGCGACGTTGACGCCGTTCGAGGGCACGGTCTTTCCCGGCTATTTCACGCCGGAAGGCGAAGCGAAGCGCAAGGCCGTCAACGAGTGGATTCGCACGGGCGGAGCCTACGACGCCGTGCTCGATTTCGACGCGGTGGTGCGCGATCCTTCCAACCCGTCCCGGATGAAAGCGGAATACGACGAAGGCGACCACCTCCATCCGAACGACGCCGGCTACAAGGCCATGGCCGACTCCGTCGATCTCGCTTTGTTCGATTGAGGTAGAGCCTCGGCACTCCGACATTGTCGCCGGGGTCGCTTGGCTTCCTACAAGGGGGCATCGGCGCGGTCGGAACTACGGTTCCGGCCCCAACCTTCGTATCCCGGTTCGAACGCCTATGCTCCGATCGCCGACCTGATCCGCTCCCGCGTGATGGGGAGGTCGTAGATTCGCCGTCCGACCGCGCTGGCGATGGCGTTGGAAAGGGCCGAGCCGCCGGGTCCCTGGCTGCACTCCCCCGCGCCCAGAAACGGGCTGCCGGGCCGCGGTATGATCTCGACGTCGATCGCCTCCGGCAGCACGTCGAAGCGCAGGATCGGATAGGTCGACCAGTCCACCGATGTCACGCGCGTCCGGTCGAAGGTCACGGACTCGTAGAGCGTCCAGCTCGCCGACTGGACGATGCCGCCTTGCACCTGATTGGCGATGCCGTTGGGATTGACGACCTCGCCGGCATCCACCGCCGACGACGCACGCAGCATGCGCACGCGCCCCGACTCGGGCTCCACGGTGACCTCCATGGCCACCGCACAATAGGCTGCCAGATTCTTGTAGCGCGCGAAGGCGAAGCCGTAGCCGTGATTGCGCGGCGGCTTTTGTCCGGCCTGCCAGCCAAACATCGTGGCCGCCCGCTCGATCACCGCACGCGCACGCTCGTCCTCCATATGGCGCAGTCGATACTCCACCGGGTCGGTGCCGGCCTTGGCCGCCAGCTCGTCCATGAAATTCTCGATGCTGAAGACGTTCATATAGGCGCCGAGGCCCCGCAGAGCCGAGACGCGCAACGGCATGTCGCGCAGAAAGCGCCAAGTGACGTCGCGGTTCGGGAAGGCGTAGAGCGGGTTGGAGTTCCGGTCGCCGTTGCCTTCCGGTGTGATGCGCAACTCCGGTTCCTTCGGCGTGAAGGGCGTGGCGAGGTGCTGGGCGGGAAGAAGCGCGCCCGCGCCGCCGGGGCGGGAGTTGTGCGTGCTGCTCCAGACCTCGTAGCGCCAGTCCACGATGTCGCCACCTGCATTCGTGCCGGCCCGGACGCGCGTCACCATGCCCGGCGAGAAGGGCTCCCAGCTATGCTCCTGCTCGCGCATCCACTGGAGACGCACGGGCCGTCCGGGCAAGCTTTGCGCGAGGAGCGCGGCGTCCCCCGCCGCATCGTCCGCGCCGTTGTGCCCGTAGCAGCCCGAGCCCTCGACATGGATGCAGCGCACCGCCTCGGGGGGAACGCGCAGCATCTCGGCGATCGCCTGCCGGTCCGGGAAGACGCCCTGCGTATGGGTCCAGACCGTGGTCACGCCGTCCTCGAGCACCGCCACCGCGCAGGAAGGGCCGATCGAGCCGTGGAGCTGGTAGGGCCGCGTGAAGGTCGCCTCGGTGATCTGGAGTTCCGACGCGCCCAACGTGCCGCCTTGCGCGACGATACCGTCCTCGGCGGGCAGGGAGGTGATCCAATCGGCGAGCCGCGATTGGTCGGGCAGCGTTTCGCGTTCTTCCCATCGCGTCGCGGCGGCCAGCGCCCACATGGCCTTGACCGCCTGCCATTCCCCCTCGGCAAGGAGGCCGAGGAACGAGCCGTTGCGTATGACGGCGAGGACGCCCGGCATGCGCTCCACACCCGCTGTGTCGACTGCCAGGAGGCGCGCGCCGGGGCTTGGCGGGCGCACCACGCGCCCGTGCACCATGCCGTCCGGCCGCATGTCCTGGACATAGGCCGCGCCACCCGTGACCTTGGCCGGTATGTCGATGCGCCCGCGCGCCGTGCCCATCTCGCGGAAGGCCTCGGTCGGCTTCAGCCGGGCGTTCGGCTGCGCACGGCCCGTCAGGATCTCGCCCGATACGAGCTCGCCATAGGGCAGGCGTCGACCGTCGGGGGCGACGACCTCGCCGTTCTCGGCATGAAGGCTCTCGAAGGGCACGTTCCAGCGGCGTGCCGCTTCTCCGACCAGGATGTCGCGGACCTGAGCGGCGACGTTGCGGATCGCCGTGCCGCTGTCCTGGATCGAGTGGCTGCCGGCGGTGAATCCCTCGTTCGGGCTCCGGCTCGTATCCGGCCCGATCAGGGCGAACCGCTCGAACGGCATTTCGAGTTCTTCCGCCGCGATCTGCAGCACCGCGGTCTTGATGCCCTGCCCAAGCTCGGACTTGCCCGTATAAACCGTGGCGGCACCGCTCGCGTCGATCCGGAGCCAGGATTCCAGATCGGGATTGGTCTTGAGGCTGCCGGGCAAGTCCGGTGCGGCTTCCTCCACGGCCTCGAAATTCTGCGACTCGTTGCCGGGCGAGGTGTTCGTCTGCCCCCAAGCGCCGCGCATGGTGAAAGCCATCACCAGGGAGCCCGTGCCCAGAAGCACGCTGCGGCGCGAAACGGCCGGAATTGTCTCGTGTCGCATCAGCCCGCCCCCGCGCCCGCTTGTTCCGCCGAAGCCGTCCGCAGGCGGTCCGCCGCGCGCCGGATCGCCTTCAGGATGCGCATCTGCGTGCCGCACCGGCAGAGATTCGGCTCCATATGAGCGCGGATCGCCTCGTCGGAAACGTTCGGGTCACGCTGGAGAAGAGCCTGCGCCCGCATCATCATGCCGGGAATGCAGTAGCCGCACTGGGCGGCCTGTTCGGCGATGAAGGCCTCCTGCAAAGGACCGGGCGCCTCAATGGTGCCGAGGCCCTCCACCGTGGTGACGCTCTTGTTCTCCAAGACGACGAGCGGCGTCACGCAGGACAGAACCGGCTCGCCGCCGACGATCACCGTGCATGCCCCGCACTGGCCGAGGCCGCAGCCGTATTTCGCCCCGTTCAGCCCGAGTTCGTCCCGCAGAACGTAGAGCAACGGCGTGTCGGGTTCGGATTCGATCCGGTGCAGCGTGCCGTTGACGGTCAGGCTTACCATGGCGTTTCCCGCTTGGAAGGGTTGGCAGGCGCATCGGAGCCGCTGTCGAGAGCCCGGACGCCGTCCACGCCCTCCTTGCGGGCGTGGGCGATCATGGCGGCCGGGTCTTCCCAGGGCGGCCGGTCGCTGAAGGTGCGGCGCATATAGGCGAGGAGATCGGCGATCTGTCCGTCGTCGAGAGCGCCGGAATAGCCGGGCATGATAGGCCCGCGCGCACCCTCGGGGGCGGGCAGCCCGTGGAGGATCACGTTGATTGGGTTCAGCGGCGTCGGCCCGTAGATCGCGGTGGAATGGTCGAGCCTGAGGCCGCCATAGGGAAGGGGACGTCCGGCATCGTGGCAGGTCGAGCAGGCGGCGGCATAGATCGCCGCGCCCCGGTCGGCCGGGTCGTGAGCGCGCGGCGCGACCTGACTGCCGGCGGACTGCACGAGCGCGCCCGGCGCGTGCGCCGTCTCCTGCGCCAGGAGCCGTTCGGCACGCGCCCGCTTTTCCGGCGAGGGCTCGCCCATCATCGAGGCGACATAGGTTGCGATGGCTCGCGATTCGGATTCCGGCAGCGTGCCGAGATTGCTGTTCACCGGCACCATCGGCCCGCGCGCCACGCCGTGGCGCTCTTCCCAGCCGGTGTGGAGATAGTGGGTGAGGCTGTCCACATTCCAGGGGATCGGCGCGGGCGAGTTCCCGTTGATCGCGTAGGCCGTCCAGCCCTCCACCTCGCCGCCGCCCCAATGCGCCTCGCCCGTGCGGGCCGCTCCCAGGACGTTGCGCGGCGTGTGGCAGGCGCCGCAATGGCCGAGCCCTTCGGAGAGATAGGCACCCCGGTTCCAGATATCGTCCCGCGCAGGGTCGGGCTGAAAGGCGCCCTCGCGGAAGAACAGGAGCTTCCAACCGGCCAGCGTCAGGCGGACGTTCAGCGGAAAAGGCAGGTCGTTCGGCGGCGGCTCGTAGGCGACGGGCTCGCGCGTCATCAGGTAGGCGTAGAGGGCCCGATTGTCCTCGTCCGACACCAGCGTGAAGTGGTCGTAGGGAAAGGCCGGATAAAGGTGGTTGCCCTCGCGGTCGACGCCTTCCCGCATGGAGCGCGTGAAGGCCGCCTCGCTCCAGCGGCCGATGCCCGTCGCTTCGTCGGGCGTGATGTTGGTGGAATAGATCGTGCCGAAGGGCGTCGGAAGGGCGAGGCCGCCCGCGAAGGGCTTGCCGCCCGGCGCGGTGTGGCAGACGACGCAGTTGCCCACGGCCGCGAGGTCCGATCCCTGCTTCACCAGAACGGGATCGAAGGAGCCGGGTCCCGGACGCGTCGTCGGCGCGATCTCGCTTTCCCACGCCATCGCCAGGAAGCCGACGCCGCCGCCCAGCACCAGAACGAGAAGACCCAAGCCGACTTGCCGAAGCTTCATGAAGCGCCTGCTGCACGAGGGCTCCAGACTGGAACCGTTACAGGAAGGCTCAGTTAGCGGACGCCCCCGCCACATCCATGCCGAACACGAAGTCGTAGCGTCGCCGCTCATTTGTCGCAGGAGGGCGACGCCGAGATGCAACGGGACGCAGCCGGCGAGCCGACCCCGCGAGGTTTGGTTGAGCGCCTTAGGTCCGCAGTCCCGGCGCTTCCTGGCCGGTGCGCTCGACATATTCGGAATAACCGCCGCCATAGAGATGCGGGCCTTCCGGCGTCAGTTCCAGGACGCGATTGGACAAAGCCGCCAGGAAGTGACGGTCGTGGCTGACGAACAACATCGCGCCCTCGAACCGCGACAAGGCCTCCACCAGCATCTGCTTGGTCGCGATGTCGAGATGGTTGGTCGGCTCGTCGAGGACGAGGAAATTCGGCGGATCGAACAGCATCCGGGCCATGACCAGCCGCGCCTTCTCGCCGCCCGACAAGACGCGGCACTTCTTGTCGATGTCGTCGCCATAGAAGCCGAAACAGCCGGCGAGCGCACGCAGGGGGGCTTGGCCCACCTGCGGAAAGCTGTCCTCCAGCGATTGCAGCACGGTCCGCTCGCCGTCGAGCAGTTCCATCGAATGCTGGGCGAAATAGCCCATCTTGACGCTCGGCCCCCGCGTTACCGTGCCGGCATCGGGCTCCGAAGCGCCGGCGATCAGCTTCAGAAGCGTCGACTTGCCCGCGCCGTTCACACCCATCACGCACCAGCGCTCGCGCCGGCGCACCTGGAAGTCGAGCGCGTCGTAGATGGTGCGGGTTCCGTAACGCTTGTGGACGCCCTTGACGGTCGCCACGTCCTCGCCCGAGCGCGGCGCCGGCTGGAACTCGAAGCGCACCGTCTGCTGGCGCTTGGGAGGTTCGACGCGCTCGATCTTGTCGAGCTTCTTAACGCGGCTCTGCACCTGCGCGGCATGGCTGGCGCGCGCCTTGAAGCGCTCGATAAAGGCTTCCTCCTTCGCCAGCATCGCCTGCTGGCGCTCGAACTGCGCCTGCTGCTGCACCTCGGCAATGGCGCGCTGCCCGCGATAGAACTCGTAATCGCCCGAATAGGAGGTCAGCGCGCCGCCGTCGATCTCGATGATCTTGGTCACGATGCGGTTCATGAATTCGCGATCGTGCGACGTCATCAGGACGGCGCCGTCGAAGCCCTTGAGAAACCCTTCGAGCCAGATCAGGCTTTCGATATCGAGATGGTTCGACGGCTCGTCGAGAAGCATGATGTCCGGGCGCATCAAAAGGATCTTCGCCAGCGCCACGCGCATCTTCCAGCCGCCCGACAGCTTGGCCACATCGCCGTCCATCATCGATTGGCTGAAGCCGAGACCGTCCAGAACTTCGCGCGCGCGCCCGTCCAGCGCATAACCGTCGAGTTCGTCGTACCGGCCCTGCACGTCGCCGTAGCGGGCGATGATCTCGTCCATCTCCTCGGCGCGATCCGGGTCGGCCATGGCCGCTTCCAGTTCCGCCATCTCGGCTGCCAAGGCGCTGACCGGCCCGACGCCGTCCATCACCTCGACCACCGCGCTGCGGCCCGCCATGTCGCCGACATCCTGGCTGAAATAGCCGATCCTCACGCCGCGATCGACCGCGACCTGGCCCTCGTCCGGCAGTTCCGTTCCGGTGATCATGCGAAACAGCGTCGTCTTGCCCGCGCCGTTGGGACCGACGAGGCCGATCTTCTCGCCGCGCTGCAGCGCCGCCGAGGCTTCGATGAAGATGATCTGCTTGCCGTTCTGCTTGCCGATGCTTTCAAGGCGGATCATGCGAAAAATTCCAGGTCGGCGCGAGGCGGGAGCCGCCTCAAACCATCCCCCTCCGCCCGGCGCAAGGGGCGGCGGCGTCCCAAGTTCAGTTTGCCGCCGCCGGTACGCCTTCGAATTTTCGATGTGGTCTGGCCGTTCAAGCCGGGAAGGGTCGTTCGGGAACCGGAAGGACTGTGGGCCGAAAACTGTCGATCCGCTCGCCATGCCGGCCGAGCGGGGGCTTTCAGACCGCGATCCCGAGTCCGGGGGACGTCTTCGCGCGAAGTTGTCGGCTGTCGCGGGCGGGCGGGACCCCGAACATCCGGGCGTACTCCCTCGTGAACTGCGAGGCGCTTTCGTATCCGACCGCGAAGGCCACCGATGCCACATCGCTGCGCTCGGCGAGGAGCAATCGACGCGCCTCATAAAGGCGGAGATGCTTCTGGTATTGGAGGGGGGACAGGCCGGTATTGGCCTTGAAGCTCCGGTGGAATGCCGAAGCGCCCATGCCGACGAGGTGCGCGAGGTTCTCGACACGCAGCGAGCCGGCGTAATTCGCCCTCAGCCAAGTCACGGCCTTCCTGATCCGGGCGAAGCGGTCATCGAAGCCGGCGATCTGCTGCAGAAGTCCGCCCTGCGGGCTGCGCAGGAAGTGGAACAGGATCTCGCGCTCCAAGAGCGGAGCCATCACCGCGATCTCGTCCGGGTGGTCCGCAAGGCGCAGAAGGCGAAGCCAGGCATCGATCAGCCTGTCGCTCATGGGCCCGACATCGAAGCTTCGCGCATCGGGCTTCGGTGCCTGGTCGGCGACTTGGCGCACGAGGTCGGCGACCACGGCGGGATCGAAGCGCAGGCGCAAGGCGAGATAAGGAGCGGCCTCGCTGGCCCTGACGACTTCTCCCATCGCGGGTAGGTCGATCGAGGCGACGAAGGCGTGTCCCTCGCCGTAGCTGAGGATCTGCTCCCCTATGAGCAGCCGCTTCTCGCCCTGCAGGATCAGGCTGACCAGCGGCTGGTAAACCTCGGGGAACAGCTTTGTCGGTTCGTCGACCCTCAGGATATCCAGGCGCCGCACGAGCGTCGATGTCAGCACGCCTTTTGCACGCCGGGATGCATCATTTCTGAGAAACCGAAGCGGATCGCCCATCGGTAACCCGTCTCACGCGCCGCGCCGGGTCGCAACATTGTATGCAGGAATAGGCAAGAAAAGGGGTGGATCAGGCACGCGGAAAGGGCGGTCGTGCCATATCAACCGCGCGGACGCATTCGCCATGCCGTCGGTGGCCGAAACCGCTTGGCTGGCACGCGCGATATGACCAACAGGAAGGCAGACGATCATGGAAATCGACGGTGCGGTCGTGATGGTGACGGGGGCGTCCTCCGGGATCGGCGAGGCCACGGCACGTGCCGCCAACCGGGCGGGTGCCCGGATGGTTCTTCTGGCCCGCCGGAAAGATCGTATCGACGCGCTGGCGGCGTAGTTTTACCGACGCGCTGGCGATCGCGTGCGATGTCACCCATCCGGACGAGGTGTACGATGCGGTATCGCGTGTGCGGGAGCGCTTCGGGCGCATCGATGCCCTTGTCAACAACGCGGGCCAGGGGTTGTACGCCTCGGTCGAGGACATCGAGATCGCTGACTTCCGCGAGCTGCTCGAGCTCAATCTCGTCGCACCGCTCGTCGCCATGCAGGCGGTCATCCCCTCCATGCGCGAGCAAGGGGCCGGCAGCATCGTAAACGTCAGTTCCGGTGCGACGCTCGGCACTTATCCGGGCTCGGCAGCCTATACGAGTTCCAAATCCGCGTTGAACATGCTTTCCAGCGTCGCGCGTCTCGAACTCGCTGACGCGGGGATCGCCGTTTCCCTCATGCAGCCGTCCATGACGGGCACCGGTTTCTATGGAGCCGTGAAATCGGGGGCCGGCGCGGCAAAGGTGCAGGAAAGCAACGCCGCATCGTTCATTCACTCCCCCGAACTGGTGGCGGAAGCGATCCTCGGCCTTATCCGGAGCGGCGACGCGCAGGCCGATCTCGTGCCCGAGGCATACGGTGGCAGCTTCAAAGGTTGAGAACCGCCGTAGAGAGCAACGGGCCTACATCGGCGGTTCTGTGGACCTTCCTTGCGGCTCGTCATCCTGGCGATCCTCCTGAGACCCAAGTTTTCGTCACGGCGAGCGACGACGGCGCCGGCATCTCGTCCGCGAACCGCGCGCGCGTCTTCGAGCCCTTCTTCACCACCCGGCGCGACAGCGGCGGCACCGGTCTCGGCCTCGGCATCGTGGTCGCCCTCCTGAAAGCCCATCACGGCACCATCGAACTCGTGGAAGCCGACATCGGAACCACGTTCCGCATCCAACTGCCAAGCGCCTTCTCGTCAGCGCGGTCGGAACCATAATTCGTCACGGTCGAACACTATCGCCCTGTTGGATAACGGAGGCGACTCTGGATGGACGTGTCGGGGCAGCGTTCTTGCCGGTGAAGATGACGACATTGCCGAGAAGCGTCAGGACGAGGCCGATCGCGGATGCCGCGTCCCAGCGATAGCCTTCGAAGATCGTGGAAATGGAAAGAGCGACGATCGGAAAGAGCACTGTCGCATAGGCCGATCGCGACGAGCCGATGCGCGCCACCAGCATGAGATAGGTCGTGAAGCCGACCACGGAGCCGATCAGGCTCAGATAAAGGAGGGCGGCGAGATAGGTCGTGGACGGCGGCGCGACGACCGGCGTTCCCGTGACAGTGATCAGCGCGAGGAGAACAAGAGCGCCGTAGGTCATGCCCCAGGCGTTCGCGGTGATCGGCGCGATACCGCGCGCGCTGTTGCGACGCGAGGCCATGTTGCCGAAGGAGAAGAACAGGGTGCCGAGCGCGGCGAGCCCGACGCCCTTGATCGTGTCGGCGTTCATCCCGACCAGCGCGTCCTCTCCGAACAAGAGGGCCAGGCCGCAGACGCCGAAGAGTGCTGCGACGAGCGTGCGGCCTGAGATGCGGTCGCCGAAGAACAAGCGGGCGTTCACCGCGTTGTAGAGCGTCGCCAGCGAGAAAACGATCGAAACGAGGCCCGAGGGAATGAAGGCGGCGGCGGTGTAGAAGCAGATGAAGTTCAGGCAGAACAAACAGAGCGCCTGCGCCAGGATGAAAGGCTGGTCGCGAAGCGACGGCCGCTTGAGCCGCCCCGCCATCGCGAGCCCGGCGACGAGAACGAGCGCCGCAAGGGCGAAACGGTAGAAGACCGACACCAGCACCGGCACCGGGCCGACCTGAAGCGCGATGGCGATCCAGGTCGTTCCCCAGATCAAAACGGTGGCGACGAACAAAGCGGCATTCATGGTGATCGGTCCTCGACTGCGGTCTTCATAGGAGAAGGAGCCAAGGGCGGTTTGCAGGATCTTGCGGCAAAGCCTGCCGCGTGTCGGTCCGCCGATGGGACGGCGCGGTCCGCGATGATAGGGTTTTCCCAGATGTCGTGCTGCCGGATCATCGAATGAGCCTGAGTCCGCAAACCGTGTTCGGATCGCTGTCCGCTTCGCGCTCGGCCTATGTCGTCCGGTCTTTGGATCTTGGATCGGGCCGCTCCGCGGCGATCTGGGCCAACGAACGGGACCGGATGGCCTACGAGGTCCTCACCTTCGCGCTCGACGGCGTCGAAGGCAGCGCATCGGGCAACGACGCCGAGGCGGCGGAGGTCGCGGACGAAGCCGATGGCGAACTCCACGCGGTCGCCGACGACCGCTCGGTGGAAGACGGCGCCGGGGTCGTACTCGAAGAGCCGGAAGGCGGGCAGCCGGACGAGGCGACGGCAGTCGAGGCGGCGCCCGAAGTCGCCGAACGCCCGGCCGACAGCACCGAGGAGAGCTCAGCGGTGACCGACTCGGCGGCGGCGAAGCCCACACCGTCGAGCGAGGCCGCGGCGGCGCCGAAGTTCCGGCAGTTCCAGCCGAACCGCCGCACGATCATCCCGGGCCTCCTCTCGGCCGACCCGTCAATGCCGACCGGGCGCTCCGACGGAGCACCGGGCAGCCACGGCACGGCGCGCTGATCGTCCATCGCCATCCGGTTCCGCCGTCAGCGCACGGTGGAACCCCGGACCCTTCGTCTTTCTCCTCTCAATGAGCTGTCCATGACCGACATGAGTTCCACAACGCCGACGCCAACGGGACCGAACCCAAGGAAGCGTAGGAAGTCCATCGACGCGGCCTCCAAGCCGGAGCGGTCAGCCCGGCTTCAGTGGCAGGCCGAGTACCAGCGAGCCTATCGCGCCAACGAGAAGCGTCGGAAGATTCCGTCGCGGGACGACGCGGCCCGGGTCGCCCTGCACTGGTTCATCACGCTCATGATCGAGAACGGCAACGAGACCGGGCTCGGCCACATCCATCGCGAGATCGTCCGGCGCCTCGTCGAACTCGGCTTCGATACCGACGGCGCCGACCGCCGGGTCAGCGATCTCATCGATCGCTATGAGGACGGCTGGACCTTCCAGTCGAAGCCGCACCTTCGGGCGACAGACGCAGCGGACGGCAACATCTAAAGGCGACATCCGTCAACCAAGGAGGCCTCGCAGTCTGGTTGGTCGTCGACCTCGCTCAGGCCATCCATTGCTGAGCCGATGCCTTCCGGATCGGATGGAACCTTTCAGTCTCAAGGCGCCGAAGGGGCCAAAGGCCCCCATGACTTCTTCAAACGCCGTTTGCCGTTGTAACGATCATCCAGAACTTGAGGTCGCCCTCAACACGACCTTGGTGGAACGCCGGAAATCATTTCTATGGAGCCCTCAGTCGTTGCCGAGCCCAGCCTCACTGGGCTCGCGCCTCCCATATCGGCTCGCAGTGAACGGTCGCTGCAATGGACCCGCCGCTGGAGGTGCTCGTCGCTGACTGGGATGCCCCGAAAGGGGCGGGCCGGCGCTTCGGCTGTGTGGGTATGAGGCGACTTAAGCAAGCTGATCCAACGTCGGCTTCGCGCCCAAAGTTGCCCTTTGGCGTTCCGTCAGCCGATTCCAATAGCGGACATGCGGAAGATGAAGACTCCTTGCAGTTCGGTCAAACCGTGTCGACTTCGCGCTATCTGCGGGGAAGTTTTAGCTTAGTTGAAGTCCCTCGATGGTTTGAGCGGCATGGAAGCGTAGGGGCTTATGGCAGCGCGGGCGCTCGCGCGCGCCGTCCATGCCCCTATCCACCGCCGCGTCTTCCCGAACGGCGACCACACCATTGTCTTCCCGGCCTCGTCTGGCGAAGATGCGTCCGAGCGCCTGGGCTGAGCACGTCCCGCTGGGCGATCGCCTTCTGGCTCAGATGTCCTTGAGGAGGCGGATCGAATCGTAGAGCGCCGCATGGATGTTGCGCGACGAGACGGCGTCTCCGACCGCAAAGAGCATGAATTCCCCGTCCTCCTCTGGAAGTTGCTGCGGCCTGTTCTCCCGCAGCGCCTCGTAGTCGATCTGGCCGCGATTGAACGATCGCGACCGGAGCGAGGCGAACAGGCCATCTTCGGGAACCGTGCCGTCCTCGACGATCAGGAGATCGCTTTCGCGTCGCGCTTCCTCGTTGGTGAACACGTTCGACAACGTGCACACGACCGAGTTGTCCTCGTTCACCACGCTCTTCAGAAGATGGTCGGTCGTGAAGGTGACGCCCATGCGATACAGGCGTTCGCTATGGATCGGCATGTCGTTGTTGCCCACCTCGATCCCGACGTAGCGCTCGGGGGTGATGAGTTCCACTAAGGCTCCGGCCTCGGCGAGATCCTCGGCGACTGACAAGGCCTTGTGGTTGCCCACGTTGTCGAAGATGGTGATCCGCGTTCCCTCGTAGGCCGACAGCGGCTTGCCAGCCAGCTTGACGTCACGGATGAAATCGGCGGGCGTGGTCACGCGGTCGCCGGCGAAGTCTAGCTTGCTCTGGCGTCCGCCCGTGGCGACCACGACGATGTCGGGATGGTCCGCCAGGACGCTTTCCTCGCTGGCCCAGGTGGACAGCCGAACGTCCACCCCAAGGCGTCGCACCTCGTGCTCCAGCCATTGCGTCACCTGGCCGAGCGCGCCACGCCACGCCGTCGAGGAGGCGAGAAGCACCTGTCCGCCGCAGCGTTCGCCCGCTTCGTAGAGCGTGACGTCGTGGCCGCGCTCGGCGCTCACGCGCGCCGCCTCCAGTCCGCCCGGCCCGGCTCCGATCACCACGACCTTCCGACGCTTCTCGGCGCGCGGGATCGTATGGGGGATGGCGGCCTCGCGCCCCGTGGCGGGATTGTGCAGGCACAGCATCTCGCCAGCGGTGTAGATCCGGTTGATGCAGTAGTTGGCGCCGACGCAAGGGCGGATTTCGTCCATGCGGCCGGACTGGAGCTTGGCCACCATCTGGGGATCGGCCACGTGCGAGCGCGTCATGCCGACAAGATCGACGCTGCCCGAGGCGATCGCCTCCTCCGCCTTCTCGAAGGTCAGGATGCGCTGGGCGTGGAGGACCGGGATGCCGCCTGCGACCTGCCGCACGGCGGCGGCCAGATGCAGATAGGGTGCTTCCGGGAACGACATGTTGGCCATGGAAGCCGCCGCCGACTTCCAGTCGCCCGCCTGGCTCCCTAGGATATTCAGGAAGTCGACCTTGCCCGTCCGCGCCAGCCTCGCGGCGATCTCTAGGCATTCCTGGTGGTTGAGCCCGCTCGCGATCAACTCGTCGGCGCTCATGCGCACGCTCACCAAGAAGTCGGGTCCGACCACCCGCCGCACCTCGTCGATGACCTCCAGCGAGAAGCGCATGCGGTTGTCGAGGTCACCGCCGTACTCGTCCTCGCGCTGGTTGATGCCCTTGGACCAGAATTGCGCGGCCATCTGCTGGGAATGGAAGGCGAGTTCGACGCCGTCCAGGCCTCCTTCCTGGCAGCGTCGCGCGGCCTTGCCGAAATCCACGACGATGCGCCGGATGTCCTCGATGGTGGCGACGCGCGGATAAGCGCGATGGGCCGGTTCCTTGACCCGCGAGGGACCGATCGGCGTGGTCCAGAGCCCGCTGTCCCAGCGCGCGCGCCGGCCCATATGCGTGATCTGGCACATGGTGACGGCGCCCTCGTCGTGCACCTTCCGGCTGAAGTCCTGGAAGTAGCCGATCATCTCGTCGCTCGACACGTCGAGCATACCGAAGCTGCCGAGGCCGTCGGCCGAGACCGAGGAGGAGCCGCCGAACATGATCAGGCCCGCCCCGCCTCGCGCTTGTTCCAAGTGGTAGCGCTGCAGGCGATCTCCCAACATGCCGCGCTCGGCGTAGCCCGGTGCGTGCGCGGTGACGGCAATCCGATTCTTCAGCCGGAGATGCTTGAGCTGGTAGGGCTGGAGGATATGAGAGAACACACGCTGGTTGACGTTCATTTCAAGGTCTCCTCGAAGACGGATCGCATCGCCGTGCGGGCGGGATGGCGTCCGTGCGTTCATTGCCGGGCAAACTCGACGTAGATTTCACGCAGCCGCCGCGTCAGAGCGCCGGGCTCGCCGGGCCCCACGGGCCGCCCGTCGATGCGAATGACGGGTTGGACGAAGGTCGAGGCGCTGGTGGAAAACGCTTCCCGTGCCGCGAAGGCTTCCGCGAGCGTGAAGGAGCGGCGTTCCATGGGAAGGTCGATTTCCCCGGCCAGCCGCGCGATCGCCTTCGCGGTGCAGCCGGGCAGAACGGCAATTGGTCTGCCCCCTGAAAAGTGGTCCTCGCTGAAGTAGGCTTTTGAGCCGATGGAGGATGCCCAGATGGGACAGAAGAAGCACAGGCCTGAAGAGATCGTCGCCAAGCTTCGGCAGGTGGACGTGCTGTTGTCGCAAGGCCGCCCGGTG
>NZ_WEZG01000023.1 GCF_009176975.1 Aureimonas psammosilenae | reverse complement strand
GTCTCGTTCTCGACGAGCTTCCCCGGTCGCCCGGAGGTTTTCGCCGGCGCGCGGGCGCTTGTCTCCAATCACGATCCCGACGTCGACGGCATCTATGTCATCAAGAGCGCGCGGCATAGTCTCGACGGCTCCGGCCTGAAGACCTCAATCCAATGCGAGAGCGTCAACGGTGGCGAACCGGAGGCGGAAGACGACGCCGAAGAATAGAGCGGCTTGGTCCCGCTCTCTTTAGGAGCCATCTCGCCATACGCGCTGCGACGTTCCTCCCGCTCTACGATGAGCAAAGACGGCGAAAGCCGGCGCGAGCATCAGGCTGAATTTCAGACTGCGCACTTACCTGTTGCATTTTGCAACAGGCGATTTTGCATCATCGGGGTTCGGCTGGATCGATCGTTTTGAGATCGGGTGCGCAGGCCGGATTGCACAAGTCTTCCTCGACAGACCGGAGCCGGCGCGAATGCGCCATCAGGGAGCTTCAGCGGACTGCGCACTTATACGTTGCTGATCGCAACATGCTTTGAGGGTCAAAGGCCCTGCGCCCAATGGCCTAATCCGACTCGCCGGCAGCCTGTTCGGATTGCCGAACAGCGCACTTACCTAGACCGTTCCGGCCTAGCCGTTTCGGTCCGATATCGTGTTGTCCGATATGGGTGGCAACGTGCCGTCTCGACGCGAAGAAAGGCTATCGGTAGCCTGCCCCAATTTCAAAAGATTGTTGAAGATGCCGACGAGGCACCATACCTACAGAGCATCGGCACAGCCGCATGACAGAGTGTAGCGCAGTCTGGTAGCGCACTCGTTTGAGAAGCGAGGGGTCGCAGGTTCAAATCCTGCCGCTCTCGCGCTCACGCATCTTAAACTGACATCCCGGATGCGGCGGCTATAGCGTGTATGTGCCCTATCTATGGGAATAGTTTTTCCCCTTGATGCAGCAGTGATGTCATCCAGGGAACGTAGACGCTGCTAAGATGCGCCGACCGATGGATTTTCACCCAACCGAAAACGCTTGTCGCTTCCTCGAAAGCCTCCAGCGGTTCGATTTGGCAAAACTCCTCTCACACGCGGAAGTGAGTGTCGAAGCGGCTCCTCGCTTCGGCGGGACGGATGTGACAATTCGTGCGCCGAAGCCGTTCTTTGAGGCTCTCGAAGCGCTGCCAGATCATGACCGGAAGCGGGTCGGCGAGGCGGCCACTAGTATATTCCCTTTCATGCCGGCCCCGGAGCGGATCAAGGTAATTCCTTGGAGTATCGAGGAAGTCACCGGTGCAACCGTGCTGCTTCCAGAACTCATCATCCACCGTGAAATGATGGTGTCGGTCTCCACTGGCGGCGAGCGCATTCAGGATGTGGACGACTACTATATTGCGCGAGAGGCTCGACTGAAGGCGCTCTGCTCCGACCTTGGTGCACCCTACGAAAACCCACACGCCGATTTGTGGGCTTGGTTCCATCACTGGAAGGAGCACTTCGGCAGCTACGCCGCACGGCGCGCCTATCTGAAGCAACTGTTCCAGCCCGCAGTCAGTTTCGCCGCGTCGCGTGGGAAAATTATCGTCGAAGAGCGCCAGCCGACCGGGTGGGAGCGCGTCGACCGGGTGCTCGCGAAGGCAAGAGGTCAACTCGACTCGGCAGTTGCCGAAGAGGACTGCCAAGCCATCGGCCTCCTATGCCGCGAAGTGCTGATCTCACTGGCGCAGGCGGTCTACATTGCCGAGGTGCATGGCACACTCGACGGCGTGAAGGCGAGCCCAACCGACGCCAACCGGATGCTGGAGGCGTATATCGGCAAAGTCTTTCCG
This sequence comes from Aureimonas psammosilenae, assembly GCF_009176975.1. Lineage (GTDB taxonomy): Bacteria > Pseudomonadota > Alphaproteobacteria > Rhizobiales > Rhizobiaceae > Plantimonas > Plantimonas psammosilenae. Next base: position 22,075 of record NZ_WEZG01000023.1, on the reverse strand, counting down.
GGAGACAGCTATAAGGAGGTAAGAGCGCACGCCCGCGCTTCGCTGGCACTGGCGCTCAACCTTCAGCACCGGCGCACAGCGACGCGACAACTGGCAGCGCTGTGCGTAGAAGCGACATCTTCCGTATCGGCTGTGATTGCGATTATCAGCGATCGGTAGATGCCCTCCGATGAATCGCGATCGCATCCTTTCGTTCATTTCGCTAAGACTGGCGAAATCCTATTGATCCGCGACGAGCGTCGCCGCGTCCTTATTCAATAAGGACAGCGCAACGGCCTCGACGCGGTTGTGCATCCGGCGCTCCGCGATCTCCCCATCGGTCATATCGATCAGTCCAGCGAGTCGGACGTCAACTTCCTCACCCGGCTTGCGAAGCGCATCGAGGGGAACTTCAAGATCGGCGACTCCCGACTCATCATGAACAAGGCAGGAGCCGGCACGCTTCCAAGCGGCTCCCCTGCCCCGGTCTTCAACTTCACGTAGACCGGGCAATCCCTTTTTCTTCCAAGCGTGAGCAGGCAAGAATTCTATGCGGCTTCAAGCGTTTGAGACGCGTCGATATCCATCCTAACGAAAAGTCCCAGCTTTTCGGCGAACTCAATTAGCGTATCCAAGCTGAATAGGCTGATTTTGCCTCCAACCAAATTAGACACTCGCGACTGAGCAACGCCCAAAATCTTGCCGACTTCGGCTTGCGTCATTTCCTTCGCGTCTATGAGGTCATTAATTGCCATCATGAGCGCCGAACGCCGTTTCATGTTTCGCGCCTCAGTGGGCGTCTCTGAAATGGCGTCCCATACGCTTCTGTATGCCTTATCGCTCATTTCTTTAACTCCGCGACTAGTTCTCGATATCGATCAGAAGCTAAATCCAAATCACGTTGGCTGGTTTTATTCGTCTTTTTCGAAAAACAGTGCAGGACATAAACGTAATCCGCGAACTTGACCGTATAAATTACACGATAAAAACCCGCTTGATCCTGCTCTATAATTTCGTAGACGCCAGCTCCTACGTTTGTCATTGGCTTCCAGTTTGCGGGCGTTCGATTGCACTGAACTAAATGCAATTGATAGCCTATGTCCTGCGTCACGCCTTTGGGAAAACCTCTGTAATCCTTCTCAGACGATCCGCGAAATTTCAGTTCCTTCTCTACACTCACGATTATATAATTCCTTATATGGATTGCAATTTCGTAGCATTCAAATTTCGGATTTCCGATAATATTCCACCGGGATTGGCGGCATAATTCCTTCGCGAATTTCCCTCGCGATCCATGAAGGCAAAACACGACGATTTTCGCTGAAAGTCCGATGGAATATTCGGACATGCAAACGCATATGGACGCGCGGGCGTCGCTTCCGCGCCCATGCCCCAGAAAACCTGATTTCTCAGGATTTAGCGAACGCGACGCCGCTGCGAAAGCCTCGATGGCGGCAAGCTGGAGGCAGAGGAACAGCGGCTTGGTTCCGACCTCCTCGAGAACCCCCGGAATTAACTCCGCTTTCGGGTGGGGCCGCGTTCCAAAGACAACTTCAACCAACATGCCGGCAGTCTGTTCGGATCGCCGAACAGCGCACGTACCTAGACCGTTCCAACCTAGCCGTTTTCTGCAGTGAAACCGTTCCATACAAAATTTTGATGGAGGCTTCGGCAAGGAAGACCTAAGCGAGTGAGTGGACAACCAGTATCTGTTTATTAGGCGGCTATAATACGCTCGTGCGATTGACGGTCGCCATCCCTAACTCCAATGTTGCTGCCGTAGGTATGGGAGCAGCGTATGGCCGACGATCGCGATCAGCGTAAGCGGGAGCAAGAAGAACGGCAGCGCCAAATCCGTGAGGAAGTGGAGCGTCGGGAGAGAGAAAGGGAATGGGAGAGGAAGGAAGAGGGCCGGCAGGGAAACACTCGGACGACCGACTACTTCCAGGAGAAGCCGCCGAAGAAGTGACGGTGCCGTCTTGGGACGATGACGGCGGTCGATATCAGGTGTCATTCGCGATCGCGAAGTCTCGTCGATATCATGAGAAGATGTCGGCGTTTTATGGAAGTTGGACGGACTACGTAGCCGTCGTGAATGCGCTTGTTAGCGTCGGAGCGGTAATCGCCCTTTTAGGCGGAAAAGACAGCCATCTAGCGCAGGTTTTGGTTGCTGCGGTGGCGGTGGCATCTACCGTAACAGCAACGTTGAAGCCTGCAAAAAAAGCAAAAATCCACTCGGATTTGCAAAGGCGATTTACGGAGCTATCCGCCGAGATCGCCGGACGTGACCCAACGGATGCAAATGCTCGGTGGGCAGAAAAGCAACGTCTAAAGATTGAAGTTGACGAACCGCCAGTTCGGCGCTTGGTGGACCTCATGGCGGTGAACGAGGAGCGCCGTGCTAGAGGGCACCTTCCCGATGCTCTTGTTCCTTTGACTTGGATGCAGCGCCATTTTGGCTACGTCCAAACTTTCGGGCTGCAAAGGGTTGATGATTGGTATGCCGAGCAACAGCGGCTTGCAGCGAAAGAGCCATAAACCAGCTCCTAGTGCCTTAAGCTGCGAGCTACGCTGCAGATACGCTTCACTGCGTCGACCAAAAGTAACCTTGCCTCCTCGCAGCCTTTTACATCTTCTTGGTCTGCGACCATTGCATTGATTTGGTCCCATGCCGCGTCTAACAACTCGGCATGTAGCTCAATAGGGATCGGGCGCGCTTCTCGGTTGAGTTTGCGTCGCAGAAAGATGCCAGCAACAACCGAGCCAGGGTCAAATTTCCTTGCCATTTCGACGGCATCGGCCGCATCAATCTCTGCTGTTGTCATTTCCATTTTTATTGATCCAGTTTCACCGCCAACTCGTAGCCTCTTCATGCGGTCAACCGTAGGCATATTGCTGAAGATGACACGCGCCGAGCGGAGTTAGTTTCACCGGCATGGGTGGACTCAACGGCCAGCAATAGACCCACATTGGGTATGAAATTTACGCCTTGGTCGGCTTCACCTTACATGTGAAAAGCGGTCGACCATTCGGCGAACCACGATCCTTCTCAGACGCCCATATTTTCCAGTCGAGCGTAGGCCAGCCGCGTCGTGGGAGCGTATCAACCTCTACGGTCTTCAGGTTCACAGCGAGGGCGTCGCCATACTGATCTTCGGCTGTGACTAGGAAAGGCCCGGTTTCAGTAATGACTAGTGCACCTGGGGTTCGTCGAAGAGGAGAACTATCCGGCTGACTATGCTCACTCGGCCAAGCCTCAACAATCCAGTCTGAGTCAACGAGTAACATAGGTTCAGTCCGGCCAGCCAAATGATCCTCCCAAATCCGTGGAGGGTGGCCGGCATCGAAAGGAAGGAAGCAAAAAGCCTTCTCACCGCTTCCGGGTTCACTCAAAGCCAGAACTAAAGACAAGCCTTCTCGTGCATGAACATAAGCTAATTGCCCCCGCTTAAGTGCACGGTGCACTGTAGGCGTTAGTTTAGGGATGACTTCCATTGGGCTCTCCTGGGTTGCTGGGACTAAACTGAACGCGCAAGGTATTATCTGCAACAGCGGGTAAGATTTGCCATGCATATTTACGTGGAGAAGAGTTATGGAAGAACCGACCCGACGCGCGATTGCTTATGCCGCTGCCTTGCAGATCGCGGGCGTGATCCCGAACAGCATTTACAGCCATGAAACCGGGGAACACACCCACATGACGGAGAGCTACGATTTTGAGACGGCCTCCCATCTTTCGAATATGAGAACAGCACAAATCTTCCTGCATGGCTCAGATGCTCATGTGGTCTTCAAGCGAAATGGTGGCCGCTTCTCAGGCTTCGACCACGGCTCCAACGACCATTACATAGGATGGGTCAAAGGACGGCTTGTGACCATTTTCGATCACGGTACCAACGAACACCACCAATACCAGTTCTGATTTAGAGGAGCGCCGATCGGGCTCGTGGACCTGACGGATTATGTAGAGACAACGCCCATATCTGGACTTCCTCGGCCTTCGGGATCGAGGAGGCCGACACGATCCGATTTATTGCTTTTAGATGCATCGGCGATCATCCAGAGAAGCAACAATGGGGCGCCATAATGAACCGCGCTGAACGCCGTCGTTTCGAGAAGGATTTCGCGATAATTCTCCGAAAAGATGGGGATCACTGTACGCTCTGTCGCCGCAAGCTTGAACACAACGAGCGCACCTTTGGAGGAAAGACTGCCGCCGGCAGGGTAGCGCTCACGACCGACTGTTGCCGGTCAAAACTGGCAGTTGAGATCGTGACTGGCCTCTACGCGACCCGCCATTTGGAAGCGATGCCAACAACGTCGCGAAAACTCGGCTCTAAGGTGGCGCCTGGAGGAGACGTGAATCGCACCCTAGACGCTCTACAAGGTCATCTGAGCGCTATTGACGATATAGCGACAGATACTCGCCGACGAGCGGGTGTCCGTGGCACTGCACTAGTGAACCTTGAAGACTCCGAATGGAAGGCCGACGACGCGGCATGGTTCGCGGGCCACCCCAATCGGTCACATAGGTTACGACCAATGACGGACGATGAGGCTTCGTCGTTCCCGCCCGCCTTCCTTGCGGAGCCAATACCTGAAGGCCACCGAAGGGATGTAGTGATCCGTCAGATCGAGCCAGGGAGGCGCGTCCGACTTCCTTTCGGAAGGAACGTCTCCGTTCCTGTTCCTGATCTTGAAGCAATTATCCATGCGCTATTCGATCAGGTGGCAGGCGGCGCGCCGGGGCGGATCATTACCGTGCGGGACGTCGCCGAGGTTGCGAAGCTCCATGAGGACTCCGGCAACGCCCCGCGAAACTAATGACCGGTCCGGGATATTAGTTTCCGAAACCTAGTTCAGGGCGGTTCGGATCAAAAAGGTATACCGCTACAGTACAGCCTATCGGTACACCGTGGAGGGCCCCATAACGGTCTGTTTTGGGAGTTGGTGCGGCCGGTCCGCCGTAGCCACCGTTTCAGTGCATGCCGGAAACTCAAAGCCAGGGGTTTTCAATGCCGCTGGCGAAGTTCCAAGCACTTTATGCCGGTATTCAGTTTGGCTGCGCTAGATCGGGACGAACGATCACGTTTTGGTCTTTCGGTTGCTCATCCCGCTCCTCAAGACTCAATCCTCTAGGACGCTTGTACATCCACAGATCAGTCATGGAAGATTTCCATTGAAACTCGACGTCATCGAAACGCAATATATAACCTAGCCTGTTGTCAGTTGAGTTCCTGAACCACGAGGCAACTCGATTTGGTAGAGATGCGCACATTATGCTTGAAGCAAGTAGGTATTCGACGACATTACGCGAGTTTATTTCCTGATGCTCGATTCCATATCCGAGATTGAGAAAATCTATGATGGGAGCTTCGATTTTAGAGGCTTCGGACTCTTGAGCTTCGCTTTCGGTTAAATAAAGCTGGACGAGTTCATAGCGCAGGGTCAATTCTTCTGAAGTCTCTCGGAGAGATTTTGCAATTGTTAAGATATTACTGCGGTTCGGATCGGGATATGATGAACTACCAACAATTATAATATACCGTTGATCATCCGGCTGTATGGGTTTCGGACTTGGAATATAGAAGTTAGTATTGTAAACGTAGTTCTCTTTACCAAAATAATCTCTACTCAGAAGAGAGACGTTAGAGCACACGGAGCGTAGTGTCTTCAGAAATTCCGCCATCTCATTGTTACGGTTCGCGGACTTGAGCGCACGTTCTGAAATACCTGCCTGCTTCGTTGCTTGCTGATAATTCCCGAATGAGACCGCTGCTGCGATTATCGCAGATAACGCACTCGAAATAGTTGTATAAGGTAGAATCCTCTCAACGAATGAGGAGGTTTTGGGTTTTTGTCTTCGGGGCAAAGAGCTTCCTCACACTATCACAAAATGCACTACCTGAGCGATGATCTTAAGATCATAGCTATTGAGGAATCGGAACACCGTCTGGATTGGATTTCTAAGTAGCGGAGATAGATCAACGTTCGTTCCCTGCTTGCGACGCCCAGATTGAGTCGCCTGCCATTCAGCAATTTCAACGCAAATAGTAGTGTAACGGCATAACGTTAAAAAGGTATAGGGGTGTAAGGGTTTAGGGGCAAACAGTGATGCCATTAAAACTGCACACATGCGTAACGCTACGCTCGCTTAAGGTTGCACCCTTAAACCTGTTTGAAGGCGTAATCGCATAGGGGTATCGATGCACATCATCACATTGGCGACGCAGAAGGGTGGAGCAGGGAAGACAACGTTGGCAACCAACCTTGCCGTCGCTGCGGTCGAGGCGGGGGAAAAGGTGGTGATGTTCGATCTAGACCCGCAACGATCCCTTGTTGCATGGGCGGAGTCCCGAGAGGCGGAGGCGCCTCACGTCGAACCATTTCCGGCGGATCGGATCGCCAAGCTGCCCGAGATGGTTCAGGCGCTGAACGGCCAGTTCACGACCGTAATCCTCGACACCGCTGGCGCTGACAACACTGCGACACACAGAGCGATGGAGGCGGCGACACTCTGTTTGGTGCCACTTCGTCCAACCCGGCTCGACGCGAATGCGGTCGCGCCAACAGTTCAAGCCATCATAAGAGGAGGGACCCCGTTCGCTTTCGTTCTAAACCAATGTCCCCCACAGCCGAATAACCCCCGAGCCTTCGAAATGAAGAACGGCTTGGAGGCGATCGGCAAGCTGGCCTTGCCCATGATTATCCAGCGTGCCGACTATCAGGATGCATACGCCTCGGGGCAGGGCGTCACGGAGTTTTCAAAGGACAGCAAGGCGGCCGAGGAGATGCGCTCTCTTTGGGCATGGATCGCGAAGCGCTCCAAAGGAGATAAGAAATGACGCGTCCATCCGTGTTCTCAACGCTGAACGTGAAGGTAGATGAGTCGAAGCAGGCAGCGGCGGAGGCCAAGCCGGTGCCCGAGAAGAAGGAAAGCGGCGTCGTCAAAACCTCGACCTATCTGCCCCGTGAGGTTCACGACGTTCTCCGCGAGATCGCATTCCATGAGCGCGTGAAGGTCCACGACCTTCTAATGGAGGGCGTAGACCACATTCTGAAAAAGCGCCGGCACCCGAGCGTCGATGAACTGAAGAAGCAGGCTCAATCGTAGAAGGTCGGCATACCCCTATAACGGTATGCCTTCGTAAGGGTGTGCTGGCTTAACTGTTTAACGTTATCCTTTCTTTGCAAGCCGCATAGGGCATTGCACCCCATTCCCTTTCCCTGATCGCCAACCTTGCCTGAAACTGAACTTCGCTGAGGCCCCTATAGCCAGCCGGCGGCGACTCGCGTAGCGTCTCCCTAGGGATTGCATGAGGCATTCGCTATGGATCACGCTACCAAATCGACGCGACATCGAGAAAAGCGGCGGGCTCTGGGTCTTCGCACGACCGAGGCCATGCTGCATGAGCGGGAGATTGCGGACTTGGATGCGCTTCGCGACCGGCTTGGTCTTGCATCGCGATCGGAAGCTATCCGCCTCGTTTTAGCGAAGTCTGACCTTCGCAGCTTTACGTCGGCAGACGCCACAGCGCTTTGGGAGCGCGTGGGTTGATGCTGAACCCGTTCACTCCAATGGAGACGCCATAGGCAAAGAAAAAGGCCCCGAAGCGGGAGCCGCCGGAGCCTTCGTCTGAATACCTTGGTCGGATTCAGATTTAGCGTTCCTCACCTTCATCGTCAAATGAAATCGCGGCTTCCCGCCACGGCCTCGCTTTGTCTCGCGCAAGGTAGGACCGATGACGGCAGAACGATTCCGCTTGCCCGTTGGCAAGGCGGCGCGGGCGCTCGCCTATGATAGCGAGCCAGTGGCGACGCATGACCTGTTTCCAGGCGCCCAGGCCCCGCACCCCGACTTTCTAGCGCGTGCTGCGATCTGGCGGGACCAAGCCGCCGGTTTGATCTCGATCGTGGAAGCGAAAAGGCGGTCTGAGAACGTCGGCCGAGCGGAGGTCGCAAAGACTGAGCGTAAGGCCGCACCCCCGCGCCCGCGCCACCGACGGCCTGCACCGAACGACAGCCGCCAGTACGCTCAACCAATGTCGACTACAGCGGCGCGCGACGACCGCCTGACGCCGAACGCCAAGGCCTTTCTTCAGGTCCTTCGCGCGCGCTGCGGCAAGGGGCGCGAGACGACGATCACCAAGGGCACGGCGGGCAACATCATGGCGCGCTCGCCCCGCACCATCCGGCGCTATCTCGTGGACCTCGTGCGCTTCGGCTACATCGAGCTCTCGACGCGCTGCAACGCGCAGGGGCTCCATCTCGGCCTCACCGTCAAGCTGACCGCCCTGGCGCTGCCCTTCTTCGAGGACGCCAAAAGCCTCGCCCGTTGGCTCGCGGAGACCCCCGCCGCCCTGTTCCGCCCCTTCGCGGCCGTGTTCGATCCGGGAAAAGAAGGGGTGACATCCTTGTCACCCAAAAACCAGACCCAAACCATTTCCTCTTACGGAAACCGAAAAAAAGCGGACGCGAGCCGTTCCACGGCCCGCGAAAGGCTCTTGAGAAGGCTAGAAGCAAGTTTCGTTCCATTATCCTGACGCTACACATTCGCCTTTTAAGCTGTTTCCCGCCAGAACTTCGGCGAAGCCGTGTTCTACCATCACCCGTTGAAGCAACGGGTCATCGACGGGTAAGTAACGGATGTTCGATTATATCGAATATGCTATCGGGACTCCTTGCGATCAGAGTCCGACTGTGTAATATAAAGCCGTTGTCGGCGATGCTGATAACGCAATCACTTCAGATATTTAGATCGATCGGCGATGGGGCTGCTGGTTGACGACGCGCGCCGTTTTGGGCCGGCGCGGGTGACGTCGTGCGCCCTCAAGGGGAATAGCATGCGCATTGAAGGCATTGATCTCATCTTGGCGCTCGCGGCAGCTCTTGAAGAGGGCGCGAGCGAAGATGGGACGCATCTCGGGCCAACCGACTCTCGGCTTTGCGCCCGCGCGCTCAGGCTACTCGCTGCGACGTCGGAACCCTCGGTCAATGGCGATGAAAAGCCTGAAGCGGCTTAAAGGCGACCAAAACACCCTCCCTTACGGGCTGCCCCTCATACACCCTCATACCTACTCACTACCCCTCACAGGTAAGGGCATCCCGTGGAACAGACACCCATTCTCTACACTCAAGAGGTCGTATCTCGTTTAATCGGTAAGTCGGTAAAAACGTTAGAACGTTGGCGAAGGGATGGTGAAGGACCGGCGTGGATCAAAGTCGGGAAGACACCACGGTATGAAGCCAACACTCTCTGCATTTGGATGCTACGCAACGAAGTCGCCCCTCACAAAGAAGGCGATCCGATCGTCGATTAAAGAAGTGGCAGGCGTCTGCAATGCCGAGCCATCTTCATTCCTCCATGAGTTCTACGATGGATATCGACGGCTCATCGGCGCCGGGGGCTGATTGTGGCCTCTTGGCGTCCGATGACGCGGATCACTTTGCGCGGAATCCGAAAGCCTGGTGCCGTGTGCGGCGTTACCGTGACTCGGATTGGGAGCGGCTTCATCCGCATAGCTCCGTAGGGCTGGAAGGTGAAGAGCTTTGGCTAACATTCGTCTTTCCTGGCGGGGTCTACATCGCCGATTTCTTCGCCGGGCCAGTCGCACGATGGTTCCCGCCGCTTTGGAAGCGGGCGCTTTCACGTGCCCGCTTTTATCGAAACGAGCTTCAGGAACGGCATTTCGCGGCAGCAAAGCGCCGCTTGGTTGAGGCATGGAATGACCCTGCATAAGCGGACCAGAGACTTCGATCATGCCGACGATGATCGTCCGTTCGCGGCCCGCGTCGTTGATCTCGAAGCTTTCGCCGCTCACCCTTTGACGCTTTGGCGGGAATGCGTCGTTGAAGGCGCCTACAAGCTCGGCCTCCTCGTGGGGGCTGGCTATAGCGACCAGTTTTCCGCCGATCGCGTCTGGCGGGCCGCGATCTCGCGGCGCGGAGGAATGCACTTCGACGTGCAGGACATGACGGCGATGCAAGCCGATTGTGCGGTGCAGTTCGAACGTGGGCAAGCCGAAGGGAAGCGGAGCCCAAAAGCGGTCCAGTTCGCCTTCCCTCAGCCAGACGCCGGCTTGTTTCAAACAAGCCGGAGTGTCCCCCGCATCAGCGCCGCGACGCTGACCGGACCATTCTACGATCTCGTCGCGCAAGAGACCGCGAACACCGGCTTGCCGACCAACTACCTCGTCCTCGCCTGGATTACGGCTTGCGCGGGTGTGATCGGGACCGTGCGTGCAGTTTCGCCGATGCCCTTCACATATTCAGAACCCGCTATCCTATGGACCGCATTGGTCGGGGAGCCGAGCGACAAGAAGAGCCCGTCGATCGACAGGGCTCACAAGCTCGTCACTGAGATCGATGCGGAGCTTCATCCTGAAAACGAACGCCGGCAGAAGAATTACGCGCGGGAGAAGCTGCGGTATCAGGCCGAGGTCAAAGCCTTCGAGACCGCGCACCGTGACGCAGACCGGGCGAAGCGGCCGAGCCCAACGCCGCCAGATGAGCCAGACAAGCCGGTCTTTGAACGCCTTCTCGTCAGCAACGTGACGCCGGAGAAGCTGATCGCGCTCTTCGCCGACAACCCTCGCGGACTCGTCGGCATATTCGACGAGCTTCCCGCGTTCTGGAAGAGCTTCAACACCTACGCCCAAGGGGACGGCCGCCAGCTTGCTCTAAAGGCTTACGGCGCTCGAAGCGGGCAGCTAGATCGTGTGAAGATGAGCGAACCGCTGATCGCGGAGCGCTGCGCTCTGTCGGTTCTCGGTGGCGTGCAAACGGACGTCCTGCGCAAGGTCATCGAAGGTAGTGAAGACGACGGCTTCTTCGCCCGCTTCATCTACGTCCTGCCCTCGGTTCACCCGCAGAAGCTTCAGGGATCAACGCTCCCGCTCGATCCCGTTCGGCTTGCCCTCCAGCGGTTGCGCGCTCTCGACTTCGACGCCAGCGGCGAGCCGATAGTCCTCTACCTTGAGGAGTCTTGCCGCGACGAGTTTAGTGCGTGGCGCACCAAGACGGAGAACAACTCCCGCTATCAGGGGCCGGGAATGAAGGGGTGGATGGCGAAAGGTCCGGGAATGGTCTTGCGCATCGCCTTAGTCCTCGAACTGATGCGATGGGCCGGAAGGCCAAGCGCGGATGAGCCAGAGCATGTCAGCCAGTGGGCCTTCGAGAACGCTCGTTCGTTATGGGAAGATGCGCTCGTCGACCAGGCCGCCGCTGTGTTTGGTCAGGAACGCTCTACGCCGGCGGATGAAGATGCTCGACGTCTCGCGATCTATCTTGCCGAAAGTGGGGAGCGAACGGTCAACGCCAGCACAATTCGCGAAGGCCGAAGGGTCAAAGGCCTGACCCGATCAGAAAACGTGAAGGCGGCATTCCATCGGCTGGCAGACGCTTCCATCGTATTCCCGAACCGGCAGCGCGACGGCGGCACTGAAGCGGGGCGAGGCAGCACGGGCCGAGCGCGATTGGATTACATCGTCAATCCGGCTCTCGCCGAGATGATCCGCAGGATCGGCAATCCCGAAGCGGCGTGACCAAATCAGAGCAAAACGGGACTAATCCGGGACCAAACCGGGAGCGGGCATGACGCCCTACGCCAGACCGCAGAAACCCTTGCAGCGCCGGGGTTTCCGCCGTGTAAGCGCCGCCGTTGCGGACCTATCCGACTAATTCGGGAGGGCTTTTCGGTGGATCGCCTGCAATCGCCGCCAAGCGAAAGCGATCCCTGCAATTCAGATGCTCCATATAGACACCCTTCTAAGAGAACTTTCTTTCTCTCTTGGAAGGCCAGGAGATTGAGCGGATTTCTGGTGTCGAGCCAAAACGCTTCCCGAATTGGTCGGATTGGTCGGGGTGGGATGTTGAGTCGGTCCAATATTCCAATGTTTCCAGAGGATTGCGAGAGAAGCGCGGTGGAGCCTGCGTGATTTCGGATTGGTCCTGAATTAGTCCCGTATTGCTCTGATTTGGTCGTGCATTTCGACAGGGCGATCATCAGGCGCCCAAGCCCGGCTTGCTTCGGTTCATCGAGCGGAAGCAAGGGGGCTTCTGATGGTTCAATGAGAATGGATCGAAGCGTGGTGGAGACGATGCATCGTAAGGAGCGCGATGAGGGTCGTGAGGATCGGCTTCGATCGCGGCGGAGGTCGGGTTGCGTGGCTGCATCCATCAGGTTGTAAAAATCAAGCTCATATACAACTTTAGGTACTTCCAGAACCGGCATGGGGGCGGGTAACGCACGACCCCGAGGGTCCGGCAGATGCAAGATTTTTTTCAACGCTTTTTGTTTATGAGTCCGATTTAATCGGCATAGAAGTCAGGGGTTTCCGGCAAACTGAAACCGAAAGATCACCATGCTTGGTTTCTAGCAATTAGAACCCGGCGCGCTTGAGAAGGGCATCCGCTCCATCATTCATTTGGCCTTCCATGCTGGACCGCCGCCAGTGGTAGAGTTGGGGTATAAGAAGCGGGGTCGTCCCTATGCGGCGCAGGAAAATGCCATCCTGAATGTCGCGTGCAAGCTGGGTTGCCGCTCCAGCATCCAGCGCGCCGGAGATGTAGGTTTTTATCGCTGTCTCGACTTCCCCCTTGAGGGTATCGTTTGCAGTAGCTGCATCATTTTGTCGAAGCCCTTCACGGATAGCCCAAACCATCATTGGGGCAGCAGGCGCTATCGACATAAAGAAATTCAGTAAATCCAGCCCACGAGCCAGAGCCATCACAGCCAGAATGGCAAGTGCCAGCCAAGCGCCGATGAAGAGGCTTCGGGCATAGCCTCGTCGTAAAGTGCTATCGTACCACAGGTTCGCTCGCTGACAGACAAACCGAGCGAACTCGAGCGGAGCGCGATCCACCGCCTTTGGATACCAATCAACGAGTTTTCCGTCGCCGCGTTTCCAATTTTGAGCGGCTTTGCTGATGTCTTCGAAGTCGACGGGTTTGCCAGCAACGAGCATTTTCCAAGGCAAACCGTAAAGGTCGCAATCGAAGCGCTCGCAAACTCGGGCAGCTACCTTCAACCTATGACGAAACTCACGGTCGATAAACGTCGTATCGACGACGGTAATGATGAGCGTTACGGCCGCTGCGAACGGTCTGAACGTATCGAAGTAGACGCCGACAAGACCAGCGATGAAGGGAAGGCAGACCGTCAAAACGAACTGCGCCTGTTGGAACTTTCCGGCTTCAGCATAGAACTGTGACCGGGCGCGCAGAAGCGTCAGGAAGGGCTCCGTGTTCTGAACGACGGGGATCGTGGTCGCAGTCATCGGATTACCACCTCGAAGGGAGCGCTCTGCCCGACCAGCACTTCGTCTTGGGTTCGAATAATGAACGCTTCAGCGATATGCACCCCGCGATAGCTTAGTCCCTCCCAGCGACTGTGAATGCGTTGACCTGCATAGAATTTGCCGCGCCCCGAATGGTGCATTAGCGCTTCCGTCCCGGTGTTGGTAATGCGCCACTCGACTCGAAACCCTTCAGGGACGGCCTGACCGTTGTTAATCGTCGCCGTGAACCAAAGTCCGCCAGATCGCGGAAGAGCATCACCAGGGCCGATTGACTGACCGGGTGAACTCCACTGCGACCGCTGGTAAACGGCTGTAACCTGCACGTTCCGCGAGATAGTTTCGAGTGCCCGCCATGGCGGCGTTTTTTGGTGGGGTGGACGATAGAAGGCAGCCGGTAGAACCGATCGGCCAAAGTTGATCACTTCATCAACTAGGCTGTCGAGATGGGCAGCGGTTGAAAGCACCAGAGAGCCAAGGGAGGCCCGCTCAACAAGGTTGCCCTTCGAAAGGACCGATACGTTCTCACCCTTGGCGAAATCATCACCGAATAGGCGGCGCCAAGCCTTGATGCTGTCGGTGCGTGTCTTGGCTTCGCAGGCCTCGTCGACCCAACCTCGATATCTGTGAATCACATTCCGAAAGTTCGCGTACTGATCCTGGGTCAGCTGTGCGGCGAAGTCTTCTCTATCCAGCTTAGGGTTCACAACCTTCGGCTTGCTCTCGTTCGCCTGCAACCAATTATCGAGACGACCCATGATGGTCTGAAGCGTCGTGGGGGTGTCTTCGAAGTCGGTAGCGTCTTTATCCCAGAAGTTGATTTGGTTGCCGATCATGGTGGTCAAGAGAACGGAAGGGCATGTGAAGCGGCCTTTGATGTCCCGTAGGTACTTCAGAAGGCGCGTGACCTTTCGAAAGGAGTTCTTGCCGGAATATCCGTTCCGCTCGTTTATCCACGCCGTATAAGCGGCCGGTGCGCTCACTTCGAAAGCATCTGCATCTCGGTTACAAACCTCGTAGGTGTCAGTCCACCGCCGATCCTTGATACAAGGCGCTATGTCGACCTTTCGATCGCCGACGTAGGTAATGGTTACGCAGTACCGATAGCGTGTGACTTTACCTTTATAGGTCTCGCTATCGAGGAAAACTCGATAAAGCGCATCTACATATTGTTTAGCGGTCCATCCCTCGACTGGATCGACCATTACCAAAAGATCGGCATCGAATTCGCCGCCATCTACCGGCTTGATTATTGTGTTGTGAGCCCAGGAACCTTGGCCTTGGAACGTACGGATTTTGACGCCCCAATCCTGCTGCCGGAGGAAGTTTTTCAACGCCTCGACGTTGCTCTCTAAGTTGCTGAGCCTGGTCTGATTGAGATTGACCGTATCGCGAAGGAACGCATTAAAATCATTTGGGAGCTTCAAACGACCACCCCTCAGAGACGACTAAAATCCTAATCTGGGTTGTCTGGGTTCATCCTGCAATTGTAGAATTTCGATTTTAGTCGTCTAATTTCGAATCATAACTCGCGGGTTGAGTGCTCATTTTTGGGTGAGTAATAAATCCGATTTAATCGGATATCTCAATGTTGATGACAGCAAAAATTCGGACTCCTTACAAGAATTTTGATATCTAGGTGAATGCGACTCAGTATAGAAGGCGTTCGTTGGCGCGATGGACTCTGAACAATTCCGGTTCTGGCGGAAATCCTTGGGATACACTCAAGCCGAAGCTGCCGAAGCGCTCGGCCTCAAGAAGCCAACTATTACCCTTTATGAGCGAGGAAGCCGTCATGGCGACGGCCGTCCTGTCGTCATTCCCAAGTCCATCGAAATAGCCTGCGGCGCTATGTGGGAGCGGCGTTTCCTTCCTGCGCGATCCGCTGAGGAAGCCGATCGTGCAGCCAAGTGGCTCGACATCGTTTCGCCGGAGACGGTGACGCGCGTGAAGCGTGTACGGATCGATGGGCCAATCGACGTTTTATCGATAAAGGGACCGCTCGACGTAATGAACAGATTCAAGACGTTCGCAAACGCGGCAGGCCATATGTCTTATTGGGCCGCGATAGACGATTTACTGAAGCACGCAGGACACTAGCGCACCCCGGCTTGCAAGCGATCCGATCAGCCTCCATTGCTCATCCGCATGGCGTGATGCTCGCCGACATGAGCCGAAGAGATTTAGCAAAGCGAAAGCGCCGTACCGGCGTCACAATTCCCGAGCGCGTTAGCCCGCATGTGAAGCTCGCGTTCTCGGAAATGCAGCGGCAGAACTGCACGTATGACGATGTGCAAGACGGCTCGGGCGTGCTGCGCTGCACATTAAAGGCGTGGAGACACAAAAATCGGCCGAGCCTGGAGAGTCTAGAGGCGGTCCTCGGCTTCCTGAATTTTGACTTTGTTCCGATCCCACGGGCAAAAATCGTGCCGCTAGAGATCATTGCCGAACTCCAGCCTATTGCTCACCGGCTTGGTTTAGCGATGCCGCAAGCTATCCAGTACCTCACGCAGATCGCTGTTGGCATCGAAGATAGGCGTCGTCCAGCGAGGGGCGTGCGAAACATGAAAGCTCCGGCGCCGATCGGTTCGGAAGCGTCAAAGCTTCTCCAGCCCGTCACCTGACCCGCTCAAGACCGAAGTGCCGGCGGCAACGCGAGTCGCCACCGGCCAGGATCAGTTTATTCGGTTGGAGCCTGGAACTGATCTTCGAATAACCAAGAGGGGGCGACGCGAATGCCGTCCCCGACTTGATCATAGTCCTCCCAATGGCGTCTGCAACCTTTGCTTTGGTCCGTCACAGAACTCGAAGTTTTTTCGGAAGCTACCAAAACCATCCCGATAAAGCCTGCACGATCCGGCTTCATGGTCGGGCTCCTGTTGATATGACGGCGGGCGGTCTTCGGATCGGCCGCCGTTGCCATTTCTAGGGTGGGGATACCAGAACACCCTCCCTCAGCATCGCCAGCACGGGAACTATCGGGGCGCCGGTCGAAGAGCCGGCGGCATCATCAGAGCACCCGAATGTCCTCCACCCATGACCCGAATGCCGATCGCGCTCGCATCGCCACGACGCGCGATGCGCGTAGACGCGCCGAGTTCATTGCCAGCAGCGCCAGCACCTATCTGCGCTACATCTCTACCGCGTGCTCCAGCGACGGCGAGATTTTTGCCCGCCTCCAGGCAAGCCTCCATCAGAACCTCTCTCAAGCCATCATCCAGCTCGCCAGCGTGCGAAATAACGTGGAGGAACTCGAAGGTCTCCTTCTCGAAATCGATGCTGCTTGGAGCGGGCGTGAGCCTGAAGCTCCCCTTTCCAATGTTGTCGCGGTGTCGAACGACGAGGAAGCAAAATGAGCTTCATCCGCAACATTCTCGGCCCCAAGAAACCGACCACCGTCAACCTGGCGTTGGAACTCGAAGCTAAGCAAACCAAGCTAGCCGACGCCGATCGGCGCATCGCAGCGGCGGCCTCCGCGCGCCAAGCGGCCATCGAGAAACAAGACAAGGATGCGTTGATCTTGGCTGACGCTGCCAAGCTCGACGCGGAACAGGACGTTGCTCTCGCTACAGCCGCCATTGCCGCTCTTCAAGCGGCCCATGCTGATGCGGCTGCGCAGGAAGATCGGGATGCCTTCCGGCGTGCCGTTGATGACCATCGTCGGGCCGCCGCTCGCCTGACCGAACGGATTAAATCCGAGTACCCCTCTGCGGCCATGGCATTGGAAGGCTCGTTTCAGACCTGGCCGCCTTCGAAGAGCAAGACAAAAACCTTCGGAACCGGGGGAAGGCACTCAGCGAGCCAGTGGATGTTGATCATCCTGAGACTTTTCGGAAAGCGCCGCCGTCTTGGAGTGTGAGCTATCCGAACCCTAAAGGCGACGGCCTTGCCCGTGGTCCGGTTGATGAAGTCCCTCGGGGGATGATTCATTGGGAGAATGGCGAGCCAGTTGCCTCGCGCGAAGGCGTTTATGTTCGGCGCAATACCCCAGACCAATACGAGCCACTGAAGTCGATTCCCTCGCTCCCTGGCCTGATGGCTGGCGATCAGCCCTTGCACACCGAGCAGGAGGAGCCGCCAGTCTTCTTTAATTCCCCGGAATGGGGAAGGTCATGACCTCTTTGGCCGAGACCATCGACCTTTACTTCCCCGTTGATGTCGACGGGGTTCGCTATGCCCGGCTGACGATGCGCCGGGCGACTCCGCACGACCTCCAGCGTCGTGCGCGGAACTGTACTGCGGCCGAGCGAGGAATGCTGTTCGCCGCTCTGCTTTGCGAAATCGATTTCAAGGTGTTCCTGGCGCTCGATCAGGTCGATCTTGATCGCGTTGGGCAAGCTCTCAACCGGCAGATCGACGGCTTGCTCGCCGATATCGTGCTCTCGCCCTCCGCATAGATCAAAAACGGCCTGCTTCACCGCGTGACGCAGCCGGCGAACTCAATCTTTTCCCTCCCGACAGTGAGAAACCCATGACCACCGCCAACTACGATAAACGTACCGAAGTCACGATCTCGCTCGAATTCCCCGTCGACATCGACGGCGAGAAGTATACCGCCCTCACTCTGCGCCGCCCGAAGACGAAGGACGTAATTGCGGCCGAGAAGTTTGAAGGCAATTCAACAGAGAGGAGCGTTCTTCTTTTCGCTCGTCTCTGCAATGTCGCACCGAACGTGATCGAAGAACTCGATGAGATCGACGGTGGCGCCGTCAACGCGCAGTATCGGGCTTTTACGGGGCGTCAGTCGGCGTAGGCGAAATTCGCCGAGCCGTCCTGGCGCTGAACCGGGTCGCGATGGGGCTCTTCTCCTTCGCGGACATCTTAGAAATGACCGTCGATGAGATCGAAGAATGGCTCGACGACGCTCTCGATCTCGAAAACGAGATCGCCCGGTCCCATTCCCGTAAACCGTAGCGAGCCGCACAATGGCGAAGAACTTCTCGGTCAAGGTCACGATCGGCGGTCATCTGGAGTCCAGCCTCGGCGGCGCCGTCCGTAAGGCTGAAAGCCAGCTTTCCGCCCTCGGTCGTCATGCCCAAGCAGCCAACAGCCGCATTGCGTCGGCGATGCAGGCGCCGATGCTTGCCGTTCGTGTTGCGGCACCTGCCGCGCTCGCATTCGGTGGTCAAAAGTCGATCGCCGTTGCGGCCGATTTCCAGTCGGCTCTTACTGGCATCCAGCAAAAGGCCGGCGCAACGGCAGAGCAAACTGCCCGGCTTGGGGAGGAGATCAAAGCCCTCGCCACTTCGGGCCGGTTGGCCTCTGGTATCAATGAGATCGCCAGCGCCTATGAGCGTGGCGCCGCTTCCGGCCTCGCGCTCGACCGTCTGAAGGACTTTGCCGAGTTGTCGACGAAGGCGGCTGACGGCTTCGGCATGACCGCCCAAGACGTCGGTAACTTCGCCGCCAAGCTGGCGACCGGCATGAAGATGACCGACAAGGAAATCCGAGAGGTCTTCGACCTAACGAATTCTCTTGCTGATGCCGGCATTGCCGACGAGTCCGGCATTGTGGAGTACATGGACCGGATCGGCGCGTCGCTGAAAACTCTCGGTCTGACGAAAGAACAGAGCCTATCTCTTGGTTCGACGCTTTTGAACATCGGCATGGCAACCGAGACAGCAGCGACCGGAACCGGCGCGCTGGCGGGAAAGCTCCTGACAGTCGGCCAGCTTGGCGGTGAGGGGAAGAAGACGTTCGAAAAGTACATGGGCTCGACGAAGAAGTTCGCCAAGCTCGTAGATAAGGATGCGAACGGCGCTCTCTTGTCGATGCTGGATACAATCCGAAAGCTCGATAAGGCAGATCGGATGGAATTCCTGACGTCTTTCGTCGGAACCGAGTGGGCCGACGAAATGCTTCGGCTGGCAGAGGCAACCGACGAGTATCGCCGAAATCTGGAACTCGCCGGCGATCAGACGCGGTGGTTCGGAAGCCTCGACAAGAACTATACGCTCAAGCTCGATGACTTTTGGAGTCAATGGCAGATCGCGAAGAACGGGCTCGAAAAGCTCGGCATCGACCTTGGAAACCTTTCCATGCCGATGGTCCAATCCGGTCTCGACGCCGGCTTGCGGGTTGCTGAGGAGATCGGCACCGAACTCAAGAGCTTCAAGGCGACGGTCGATCTCTCTGAGTTCATGGCGGCAAAGTCCGCGATCAGCGATCTTGGAGAGGCGATCCGCGACACGCTGGACCTCGGAAGCGAGAAGACGGCGATCGGCGTGTTTTTCGACCGTATCGCGCAGGCCGCGAATACGGCGAGCGCCGCGATCAACATCGTAAAAGATGCAGGCCAGGCGCTCGGTCTCGTCGCGCCCGACGACGACACCGCCGCGCAGAAGCAGCGGCGGCGGGACCGGCTTGTTGATGGCGTTTTTGACGGGCCGCTCGGCGTTGCTCCGAAGGCAATCTACGATGTCGCCACCGGGCGGTTTGGTAGCGATTACTACTCCCGCACGACCGAGAGCCAGCGCCGCGCCATCGAACAGCAAGCGGCGACGCGGGGCGTCTCGGTCGAGACTGTACGTGCTGAGATCGAGGCGGCGGCCCGGCGCCGTGCGGATAAGACAGGGCAGCGGTCCCGAAACCCGTTCCCGCGCAATCCATTCGCGCCGGAAAACCTGCCGCCTTTGGCATATCCGACGACGGCGCCGAAAGACCTGTCACCGAAGTTGCTTCCGGTTCCCACGCCTCGCCCGGCTGAGAGTGTAGTCGAGAAGATGGGCCGCCTTACGAGCGCAGCCGTACCGAACATCGTTGGTCCGCTAGAGACCGAAGGGACGAAAGCAGTTCTGACGGCGACCGACATTGGCGCCCGGATCGGCCAAGCTGTCAGCGTCACCGCACAACCGTTCATCGACGTCTCCTCGATCACCAACGCGATCGACCGGACCAACGCCCTCGCGACCGCGTTGCGAGGTTTGCCGAACGTCAGCGTTGCGGCGCCGACCACGCCGGCAATCGCCGGTGCCCGCGCGCGGGGTGGCCCGGTCTCCGGCGGCTCGACCTATCTCGTCGGCGAGCGCGGCCCGGAACTCTTCACGCCAGGGCGCTCCGGCGGGATCGTGCCGAACCATCGGCTTTCCGAACTTAGTAGGCGTGCAGAAGCGATGGCCGCCGGGTCGTCGAGCAAGCCGGGGTCGACGACCTATCATCAGGGGCGCCAGGAGAACCATTTCCACATCCACGGCGCGCAGGACCCCGGCGCAGTGGCGCGCGAAGTGGAGGCCGTTCTTCGAAAAATGCAGTCGCGGCAACGTGGGTTTTTAAGCGATTAAGGAGAAGAGACATGCATGATTTCAAGTTGAAAGAACCGACTTCCGAAGATATCAGCGCATTCGTTGCTGAGTACCAAGCGAAGTCTAAGGCAGAAGGGCGTCGGATAGTAAGCTCTTCCCTTATCCAGGAGTTTGCGCGCGCGAAGTTGGCCTGCGAGATCAACGGCACCATAGATAAAAATGGGGCCGCACCGAAGCGCATGACGGACGAGGAAAAACCCTTGTTCGGTGCTTTTGTTATAGCTCGAAACAAGCTCAAGGCGGCGGAGGCGTCTGTTGCTCAAGCCGCAGCAGGCGTTGTTCGCGCGACTTCGCCAAGCCCAACGGTGCCGCCCCATATTGCTGTCGTGCGCAAACGAGCCGCCGAGCTTGGAGCGATGACGCCGGCGGGCGCGCACGATCTCATGAGTAAGGCACTCGCCGGCGACTGGTCGGATGAGCAATACAAGGTGGAGATCACCGCTTGGCAGATCACCAATGCCGGTCGGAAGGCAGGCATCCGTTGACCCCTGCCGCGCGCATCGTGCTCGACGGGATCGACATCACCGCGAACCTCATTCCGGCACCCTTCGGCCTGCCCCTGGAGGGCGGCGGCATGATTATCCCGACCGGCTTCGGCTCGCTGACGAACCGCGCGCCGCTGATGTCGGTATCGGTCGATGACAATGAGGGGCTTGAGTCCGACTCGGTAGACCTCGAAATCGACAACCGCTTGCAGATACCGGCGCCGAAGAAGGGCGCGAAGCTCAAGATTTGGCTCGGCTACGCCACGACCGGCCTCGTCTACATGGGGACATTCGAGGTCGACACATGGTCGAAGCGCGGCCTTCCGCGCACGCTGACGGTATCGGCGAAGGCTGCCGGGTTCACGACCGAGATCAAGGCGCCGCGCTCGCGCTCCTACCATCGCAAGACCGTGGGCGAACTCGTCGAACAGGTGGCGGAGCGCAACGGCCTCGACGCGGTTGTGCATCCGGCGCTTCGCGACCTCCCCATCGGTCATATCGATCAGTCCGGCGAGTCGGACGTCAACTTCCTCACCCGGCTTGCGAAGCGCATCGGGGGGAACTTCAAGATCGGCGACTCCCGGCTCATCATGAACAAGGCAGGCGCCGGCACGCTTCCAAGCGGCTCCCCTGCCCCGGTCTTCAGCTTCACGCAGACCGGGCAGGAAAGTTGGGAGGCGACCGGCGCCGATCGCGGCTCCTACAAGAGCGCGTCCGCGTCTTGGCAGGACACGAAGAAGGGCGAGCGGCAAAGCGTCGTCGTCGGCGAGGGAAAGCCGCGCTACCGCGACCGCAAGCTCTACAAGACCGAGGAGGAGGCGCGCCAGGCGGCCAAGGCGACCATAGACGGACTCACGCGCGGCAAGGTCTCGTTCTCGACGAGCTTCCCCGGTCGCCCGGAGGTTTTCGCCGGCGCGCGGGCGCTTGTCTCCAATCACGATCCCGACGTCGACGGCATCTATGTCATCAAGAGCGCGCGGCATAGTCTCGACGGCTCCGGCCTGAAGACCTCAAT
>NZ_WEZG01000022.1 GCF_009176975.1 Aureimonas psammosilenae | reverse complement strand
GGGCGGCTCGCGCGTCCGGCCCAGGTCGCCCAGGCCTTGGCGCCGACCGCAGGCGCAGCGATCATCGCGTACGCCGGGGTCGCAGCGACGCTGTACGTCCTGACCGCACTCGCCGCAGCTTCGGTCTGCCTGGTCTCCCTCCTCCGCCGGGGGCATCCGTCGCGTTCCGCCGAGCCCGACATCAGGAACGGATCCACATGACGCCCGTCGTCTACGCTGTCGCCGCCCTGGCCGAAATCGCCGGATGCTTCGCCTTCTGGGCTTGGCTTCGTCTCGATCGCTCGCCGCTCTGGCTGATGCCGGGCATCCTTTCACTCGCGGCTTTCGCCTGGCTCCTCACGCTCGTCGAAACGGAGGCGGCCGGGCGGGCCTACGCGGCCTACGGCGGCGTCTACATCGTCTCGTCGATCCTGTGGCTCTGGCTCTCGGAGGGTGCCCGCCCCGACCGCTGGGACGTGGTCGGCGCGATGGTCTGCCTGCTCGGTGCCGGAATCGTTCTCCTCGCGCCTCGGGCGCCCTGAGCAGATCCGTCCCGGACTCCCGGGCGGAGCGGCGTCTTCCGCAATCCGGAACCGACCGTCACGCGGCTTCCACTTCCCACCCGGTCTCGTCCTTGTGAAGTCCCGGACCCACCGATGCGCTTCCGGCCAGGTCCCACCCCTTCACGAGACCGAACACCGCAGGAATCACCACGAGCGTCAGCACGGTCGACGAGACCATGCCTCCGATCATCGGCACGGCGATGCGCTGCATGATCTCGGACCCGGCGCCGTGGCTCCAAAGGATCGGCAGGAGCCCCGCCATGATGGCGACCACCGTCATCATCTTCGGCCTCACGCGCTCCACCGCGCCGACCATGATCGCCTCGCGCAGCGCCTCGCGGTCGAACGGCCGCTCCGAGGCCAGCCGGGCCGCCCTGACCTCGGCCACCGCGTGCTGGAGGTAGACCAGCATGATCACCCCCGTTTCCGCGGCGACCCCCGAGAGGGCGATGAACCCCACGGCGACGGCGACCGACATGTTGAACCCGAGCCACCACATCAGCCAGACGCCGCCGACGACGGCGAAGGGCAGCGACAGCATGACGATCAGCGTCTCCGTCAGGGTCCGGAAGTTCAGGTACAGGAGGAGGAAGATGATCGCGAGGGTGAGCGGCACCACGACCGCGAGGCGCGCCTCGGCCCGTTCGAGGTACTCGAACTGGCCGCTCCAGGCGACGCGGTAGCCCGGCGGCAGCTTCACCTGGTCCCTCACCGCCGCCTGCGCGTCGCGCACGTAGCCGCCGAGGTCGCGTCCGGCGATGTCGACGAAGACGTAGACGGCGAGCTGGCCGTTCTCCGTCCGGATCGACGTCGCGCCACGCGTCGTCTCCACCTTCGCCACGTCGCCGATCGGGACGCTTCCGCCGCCTGCCAGGGGAACCTGGACGCTTCTCGCGACGGAGACCGGATCGGACCTTGCCTCGCGGGGGTA
The DNA here is from genome assembly GCF_009176975.1 of Aureimonas psammosilenae. Lineage (GTDB taxonomy): Bacteria > Pseudomonadota > Alphaproteobacteria > Rhizobiales > Rhizobiaceae > Plantimonas > Plantimonas psammosilenae. The sequence goes on along the minus strand of NZ_WEZG01000022.1, from coordinate 23,695 downwards.
CCGGACGACCACCGCGTACCGCTCGCGACCCTCCACCGTCGTGGTCACCGTCTCGGCGCCGAGCGCCGTCGAGATGGTGTTCTGGACGTCGGCGACCGACAGCCCGTAGCGGCCGAGCGCGGTCCTGTCCGGCACGATGTCGAGGAAGTATCCTCCGATCACCCGCTCGGCATAGGCGCTGGACGTGCCCGGCACCGTCTTCAGGACCGTCTCGATCCGGCGGGAGACCGCCTCCATCTCCTCCAGGTCGGTGCCGAAGACCTTCACGCCGACGGGGGTGCGGATGCCCGTGGAGAGCATGTCGATGCGGGCGCGGATCGGCATCGTCCAGGCGTTCGAGACCCCGGGGAACTGCAGCGCGGCGTCCATCTCCCGCTTCAGGCCCTCGAGCGTCGTGCCCGGGCGCCACTCCTCCCGGGGCTTCAGGTTGATCAGCGTCTCGAACATCTCGGTCGGCGCCGGGTCGGTGGCCGTCAGCGCCCTTCCCGCCTTGCCGTAGACCGACGCGACCTCCGGAAACGACCGGATGATGCGGTCCTGCGTCTGGAGGAGTTCGGCCGCCTTCGTGACGGATAGCCCCGGCAGGGTGGTCGGCATGTACATCAGCGTTCCCTCGTCGAGGTCCGGCATGAACTCGGAGCCGAGCTGGCGTGCCGGCCAGACCGACACGGCGAGGATCGCGACCGCGAGGAGGATCGTCGGGACCTTGGCCCGCAGCACCGTCGCGATGACCGGACGGTAGAGGGCGATCAGCACCCGGTTCACCGGGTTCCGGTGCTCGGGAACGATCCCGCCGCGCACGAACAGCACCATCAGCGCCGGGACGAGGGTGATCGACAGGAGCGCCGCCGCCGCCATCGCGAAGGTCTTGGTGAAGGCGAGCGGGCCGAAGAGCCGCCCTTCCTGCGACTCCAGCGTGAAGATCGGCAGGAAGGACACCGTGATGACGAGGAGGCTGAAGAACAGCGCCGGGCCTACCTCGCTCGCGGCCTCGACGAGGATCTCCAGCCTGGGCTTCCCGGGCGGCGCCCGCTCCAGGTGCTTGTGGGCGTTCTCGATCATGACGATGGCCGCGTCGATCATCGCGCCGACCGCGATGGCGATGCCGCCAAGGCTCATGATGTTGGAGCCGAGGTCCGTCAGCTTCATGGCGGCGAAGGCCATGAGGATGCCGACCGGGAGCATCAGGATGGCGACGAGCGCGCTCCTCAGGTGCAGGAGGAACACGACGCAGACCAGCGCCACGATGAGGCTCTCCTCCAGGAGCGTCCCCTTCAACGTCTCGATGGCCCGCCCGATGAGCTGCGAGCGGTCGTAGACGGGAACGATCGAGGTGCCCTCGGGGAGGCTCGGGAGCACCTCGGCGATCCTCGCCTTCACTTCGTCGATGACGTCGAGGGCGTTCGCGCCGTAGCGCTGGAGCACGATGCCGCTCGCGACCTCTCCCTCGCCGTCGAGTTCGGCGATGCCGCGGCGCTCGTCGGCCGTCGTCTCCACCCGGGCGACGTCGCGAAGGCGCAGCGGGACGCCTGCCTCGCTCATGAGGACGACGTCGCCGATGTCCTCGACGCCGCGCAGGTAGCCGCGGCCGCGGACCATGTACTCGGTCTCGGTCAGCTCGATCGTGCGGCCGCCGACGTCCATGTTGCTCGCGGCGACCGCCTTGCGGACCATGTCGAGGGTGACGCCCTGCGTCCGCATGCGGTTCGGGTCGACCACAACGGCGTACTGCTTGACGAAGCCGCCGACGCTCGCGACCTCGGCGATCCCGTCGGCGTCGGACACGGCGAAGCGCACCACCCAGTCCTGGAGCGAGCGCAGTTCGGCGAGCGTCCTTTCCTTCGCGACGACGGCGTACTGGTAGACCCAGCCGACGCCCGTGGCGTCCGGTCCGAGGGTCGGGCTGACGCCCGCGGGAAGGCGGCGGGCCGCGCCGTTCAGGAACTCGAGGACGCGGCTCCTGGCGAAGTAGGGATCGGTGCCGTCCTCGAAGATGACGTAGACGAAGGACACGCCGAAGAACGAGAAGCCGCGCACGACCTTCGACTTCGGCACGGTCAGCATGGCGGTCGTGAGCGGGAACGTCACCTGGTCCTCGACGACCTGGGGCGCCTGTCCCGGATACTCGGTGTACACGATGACCTGGACGTCCGAGAGGTCCGGGATCGCGTCGAGGGGCAGCGTCCGCAGGGCGTGGAGGCCCGCGAGGATCGCGAAGACCGTCCCGACGAGGACGAGGACGACGTTGCGCGCCGACCACCCGATGATGCCGGGGATCATGGCTTGGCCTCCGCTTCGTCCGCACGCGGTGCCAAGGCCGTCAGCGCGGCCTTGAGGTTGCTTTCGGCGTCGATCAGGAAGTTGGCGCCGACGACGACGCGGTCGCCTTCGGCGACGCCGGAGGCGATCTCGGCGTAGGCGTCCCCGCGGGCGCCGATCTCCACCGCACGCGGCTCGAAGCGGCCCTCGCCCCGGTCGAGGATCACGACGCGGCGGCTGCCGGTGTCGAGGACGGCCTCGTTCGGGACCGCGACGACGGGTGCGGGCGAGCCTCCGTCGACGACGACGTCGGCGTACATTCCCGGCAGCAGCAGTCCCTCGCGGTTGTCGACCGCGATCCTCACCCTGACGGTGCGCGTGGCGGCGGCGACTTGCGGGTAGACGAGGTCGACGACGCCCCCGAGGGTCCGGCCGGGCCGGCTCGTCGGACGGATCGCGGCGGCCGAGCCGACGCGCACGTCGGCGACCTGGCTCTCGGGCACGTCGGCGACGACCCAGACTGTCGCGATGTCCGCCAGGCGGAACAGGACGTCGCCGGCCTTCGCCATCATCCCACGCACTGCCGACCGCTCGAGGACGACGCCGTCCTGGGGAGCGGACCAGACCATCGAGAGCGGCACCTTGCCGGTCCGCTCGATCTCCCGGATCGCCTCCTCGGGCGCGTCGAGGTTCTCGAGCCGCAGCCTCGCCCCTCCTCCGGTCTTCGAAGCCCCGCCCTTCACCTCGATGACGAGCTGCGCCCCGGCCGCCGCCATCTCGGGCGAATAGAGCCTGACCAGCGGCGTTCCCTTCGTCACCGCGGAGCCGGTCGTCGCGTCGGCGACCTCCTCGACGAAGGCGTCCGCCCGCGTCGTCACCACCGCGATCCGGCGCTCGTCCAGCTCGACGACGCCCGGGACGCGGAGCGGCCGGGAGACGGACCGCCGTTCCACGGCCTCGGTCCGCACGCCCGTCCTCTGGACCCGCCCCGGCGAGATCCTGACGATCCCCGCCTCCTCCTCGGGACCGTCGTAGACCGGAATGTAGTCCATCCCCATCGAGTCCTTCTTCGGAACCGGGGAGGTGTCCGGCAGTCCCATCGGGTTGCGGTAGTAGAGGACCTTCCTCGCGCCGGTCTCCGGGGCCGCCGGGTCCGTCGGCGCCCCGGCTGCCGGGGAGGAGGCAGGATCCGCCGCCGCCGCGTCGCTTCCGACGGGGACCGGCACGTAGTCGCGACCGTCGGCCGTCCGCTTCGGTCCCGCCGAGTAGAAGGGCTTGCCGTCCGGGTCGCGGTAGTAGGCGGTCGGAGCGGCGTTGACGGGCGTGGAGCGCCGGGAGACCGCAGGGGATGCGGGCGCCTCGGCGGCGGGTGCGGCGGCGCTTCCGGCGACGAGGGACGGCAGCGTGGCGACGAGACGCGCGAGGTCCGGACGGCCGAGGCCGAGCCAATAGCCTCCGCCCCCCGCCGCGGCGAACGCGACGAGGGAAAGGCCCAGGAAGAGCGGTCGCATCAGTCGGCGGCCTTGAGGACCAGTTCGTCGCGGAGGGTTCCCTCCTCGCCCTGCACCTTGGCGCCGAGCGAGACCCGCCATCCGCCGGCCATGACGAAGTTCCCCTTCAGCTCGTAGACGCCCGGTTCGCCGGACGGGACGACCTCGACGGGCGCCGTCATCGTCTCCATGCCGTCCGGCGCCATGTCGAGGCGGGTCTCGAAGATGACCGCGTCCGGAACGGTCCGACCCGTCCGCGTGTCGACGAGCCTGACGCGGAAGGGGACGGCCTTGCCCGTCGGGACCGTATCTCCCACGAGCTGGAACTCGTAGTCGGACATCGCGGCTGCCGCGCCGGACGCGAGGCCGGTGCACAGGCATGCGGCGAGCGACGCGGCGGCGACGCGTTTGGTGAAGTGGTTCATGTGGTCGTCCTGATCGATCGGCCGGGCATCGTGCCCTTCGGCCGCACGGCGCATGCCGTGGCTGTCCCTTCACCCCGTTTCCGGGGCGCTCGATGCGGCGCGGAGGAGCGCCGGGAAGCGATCAGGTCTTCGGAGGTCGGGGGGGCGGTGGTCGCGCCAACGACGCGAGCGTCCGGTCGGGCCACGGTCGGAATACGGCTTGCGACCAGTTCCCGAAAGCCGTGTCGGCGGTGGCGGAGATGCCAGCGGGAATGCACTGCGCCACGCACGTGATCATCGTCGGGCACGCCGACTTCCCGCAGTCCTTCGAATCCGGCTTCGCCGTCTCCGGGCAGCACGGCATCGCTTCGGCTGTCGCTTCGCCGTCCGCGCCGGCCATGCCTCCCATGTCGGCCATGGACCTCGCCGGCATGTCCGCGTCCACGGCGGCCGGCCGCGGCGCCGACGCCATGGCTTCGCCCGCCGGCACGAGCGCCAGCGCGGCGACGACCAGTGTCGCGAGGAAACCTCCGAGGCGGTACGTTCTCTTCACGTGGTCATGATGCCATGCCGCCGGGTGCGCGTGAAGGCCATCGCACGGATTCGACCTTCCCTCGCGGAGCGCCTCGAACGGCGCGGCGCCGGGGGAGCATCCCGCCGACGACGCCGTCCCTCCGGACGAGGTGGAACACGGCGCCCAGGACGTGCAGCGCCAGGAGCACGAGAATGACCTTCCAGATCCATACGTGGAAGAAGGCGGCTCCTCCCCAGAGGTAACGGGCCGTGAAGCCGCTCGCCGCCTGGGCGAGAAGGGCGAGGTAGAGGCCGGAATGCACCACCGCGGCCGCACGCTCCCGGAAGTGCACGTGGATCGCGTTCCGACCGCGATGCATACGCAAGGCGAGCCGGGCCACCATGAGGACGCCGATGGCGATCCCCGACCACGTGTGGACCGCATGCTCGAGGAGGTCGATCGGTCGCGGGCGCATCAGGGACGAGTGGGTGCGCATGATCGCGTCGTAGGTCAGCCACTGGACGACGACGAGGCCGACGACGGTCCAGTGGAGAAGCACCTGGACCCGCGACCAGCGCGGACGCTCCGATGCGTCGCCGGCTCCCGCGGCGTCTACGGCCGGCATCCGCCCCGACATGTCCATCCGCTTCCCCTCTCCCCGAGCGCCGGCGCCGGTCGACCGGGCAAGCATACGTGCATTCAATGAAGAAATTCCGCAGGCAGGAAGGCGACGTCGACAGGCTCCACCCGCCCCGGCACCTGCACCCCGCGGCGGAGCCGCCATGTCGCTCCGAGGGAAGACGGCGGCAGCCGCTCGACGACGGCGCCGGATACCACCAGTCGCGCCGACAACGCCTTGCACATCGATTGCAGGCGCGCCGCAAGGTTCACGGTATCGCCCAAGACCGTATGCTCGCCATGCGCACCACCGGCGACGACGCCCCCGACGACCGCTCCGAAGTGGAGGCCGATGCCGAACGACATCGGCTCGGCGCCGGACCTCGCCCGCGCCTCGCTCCAGGTGTCCAGGACGTGCACGAGATGGCACGCGCATTCGAACGCCCTCGCCGCGTCGGAGGGATGGGAGCCGTCGGAGCCGAACACCGCCATGACCCCGTCGCCCATGAACTTGTCGACCGTGCCGTCCCAGTGGCCGACGGCGTCGACGACGCGCTTGCGGTATTCCGCGAGCAGGCTCCCGAGATTCTCGGGCGGCATGGTCTCGGCGAGGCCCGTGAAACCGCGGATATCGACGAAGAGGACGGCCGCCTCGCGGCGGGCGAGGCCGATCCGCAATCCGTCGGTCGCGATGCGCTCCGCCGTGCTCGGCGCGAAGAAGCGGGCGAGGTTCACCCTCTCGGAGGCGCTCGCGACGGCGGTCACGACGACCCGCCGGATGTCGACCGCCAGCATGACCTGGAACACGGCGACGGCGAGGAAGGCGACGGCCCGGACGGCCGCCTCCCGAAGGTCCCCCGCCGGGGGCAGTCCCCCATCCGGCCCGGACAGCATCGCGGCGGCCGCGGCGGCTGCGGTACCGATCGAGACGATCGCCGCGAAGGCCGCCACCATGCCGGCGCGCATCCTGAGGCCCGCATGCGCGAGGAGGACGAAGGCGATCGCGAGACTGGGCGTCGAGACGGCCTCGCCGATGCCGACTCCCGGGACGAACATGTGCTCGGCGGCGAGGTAGATGACGAGAGCGGCGTCCACGACGACGTAGACCCAGTTCATCCAAGGCCTGTAAGCCTCGAAGACCGCAAGTCCGACCGCGGTCACCGTGGTGGCGGCGTATGCGAGAAGAAGGACGAGGTGGACGCGGTGGCTGCCGCCGTCCGGCTCGAGCGCCACGGCAAGCGCGAATACCGCAAGGGTCACGAAGCGCCAGAGGGCCGTCCTCAGTTCGCTCCTCGTCTCGACGTCGGAAAGGATCCTTGCCGGATCCCCGCTCGCCGCGTCGATGGACACCATGGGCTTCTCATCCTGCCGGTTGGGGCCGACCCTCCGACGGGCCTGCCGGAGGACGGCGGGCCTGAAGGCCCGCCGTCGAAGCCGTCACTTGATCTCGACGACCGTCATCTTGCCCTTCACCTTCTCGGCGACGAACTCGATCTTCTTTCCCACCGAGGCCTTCTTGAACGTTGCCTCGTCCGGCACGACGAATACCATCGTCATCGCCGGCATCTCAAGGTTCCTCAACTCCTCGTGCTTGATCGTGACCTTCTTCGCCTTCTCGTCGACCTTGGTCACCTCTCCTTTGGTGTACTCCGCGGCCGCGGCCGGCAGCGCCGCCGCGCACGCGACGAGGGTGGCGAGGGCGAGCTTCGTGAACGTCTTCATCTTCCGTCTCCTGTCTTTCGGTCGTTTTGGATGCGTCACTTCATGACCACGAGGGGGCCGTGCATCCCGGCCTCGTAGTGGCCGGGGATCAGGCAGGCGAACTCGAAGTTGCCCGCCTTGGAGAAGGTCCAGACGATCTCGCCCTTGGCGCCCGGCTCGAGCCGGATGGCGTTCGGGTCGTCGTGCTCCATCTCGGGAAACTTCTGCATCACCTCCTTGTGCTCCGCGAGGGTCTTCGACTCGTCCATGACGAACTCGTGGGCGTTCTGCCCGGCGTTCGTGAACTGGAGGCGCAGCGTCTCGCCCTGGCGGACCTGGAGCTTGGCCGGCTGGAACAGCATCTTGCCGTCCTCGGTCTCCTTCATGGTGATCTTGACGATGCGAGCGTTCGCGCCCTTGCCGCCCGGCTTGCCGACGGCGAGTTCGTCGTGTCCGCCCGCGTGGCTGCCGGACGCGAGCGCCGGCCCCGCGGCGATCACGGCGACAGCGGTCGCGGCCGCCGCGACGGCGATGTGCAACTTCTTCATGCTCTTCTTCCCGTTCGGTTGAGGGTTGGTATCCGCGGCCGTCACTCGTGGCCGGAATGGTCTGCCTGCGCCGCCGGGGCGGACTTGCCCGCCGGGCGCAGGGAACTGCCGTCGGCGCTGCCGGCGGGTGCGGACGGCGCTTCCGGAAGCGCTCCCGTCCATTCGTAGGCGACGGTACCGGGAGGATGCCGGTACTCGCCGGGGTCCTCGTAGGAGCCCTTCTCGATGCCCTCGCGCACCTTCACGACGGTGAACATGCCGCCCATCTCGAGCGAACCGAACTGCCCCCATCCCGTCATCATCGGGATGGTGTTGTCGGGCAGCGGCATCGACATCTCCGCCATGTCGGCCATGCCCTTCGTGCCCATCGGCATGTAGTCGGGCTGGACCTGGCGGATCTTCTTGGCGACCTTGGTCTTGTCCATCCCGATGAACGTCGGGATCTCGTGCCCCATGGCGTTCATCGTGTGGTGCGACTTGTGGCAGTGGAGCGCCCAGTCGCCCTCGTAGACCGCGTCGAACTCGTAGGCCCGCATCGCGCCGACAGGGATGTCGATCGTCACCTCCGGCCAACGCGCTTCCGGCCTCACCCAGCCCCCGTCCGTGCAGGTCACCTCGAAGTCGTAGCCGTGCATGTGGATCGGGTGGTTCGTCATGGTCAGGTTGCCGACCCGCACCCGGACGCGGTCGTCCTTGCGCACCACCAGCGGGGCGACGTCCGGGAAGACCCGGCTGTTGATGGCCCACAGGTTGAAGTCGGTCATCTCCATGACCCGCGGGATGTAGGTGCCGGGGTCGATGTCGTAGGCCGAGAGCAGGAACACGAAATCCCGGTCGACCGGCATGAAGTTCGGATCCTTCGGGTGGATCACGAAGAAGCCCATCATGCCCATGGCCATCTGGACCATCTCGTCGCCGTGCGGATGGTACATGAAGGTGCCGCTCTTCTTCGCCTCGAACTCGTAGACGAAGGTCTTCCCGGAAGGGATCGGGGGCTGGGTGAGACCCGTGACGCCGTCCATCCCGCACGGCAGGATCATGCCGTGCCAGTGGACGGTCGTGTGCTCCGGCAGCTTGTTGGACACGAAGATGCGGACCCGGTCGCCCTCGACGCACTCGATCGTCGGACCGGGAGACTGGCCGTTGTAGCCCCAGAGGTAGGCGGTCATACCCTCGCCCATCTCACGCTCGACGGGCTCGGCGACGAGGTGGAACTCCTTCACGCCGTTGTTCATCCGGAACGGCAGCGACCAGCCGTTGAGGGTCACGACGGGATTGTAGTGCGGCCCCTGCGAGGGGACCGGCGGCACCTGCGTCGCCGCGCTGTCCATGGTGGGCGCCTCCGGGAGCCCCATGGCGGACGTGCGCGACCACGCCGCGGCACCCACGAGCGCCGCGCCGGCGCCGATCAACTGTCGTCTCGAAACCATTATGGATCTCCTGATCAATCGTCGTCGCCGGCTTCGGCCGTTTCGACCTCCGCCTGCTCGGCCTCGTCGCCTTCCCCGCCGCCGTAGACGGCGCTGGTGAGGCCCTCGTCGGCGAGCCAGAAGTTCTTCCTCGCCTCGAGGGCGGCGATGTTCGCCTCGATGCGTTCGCGGGTGTCGGTGATGAGTTCGAAGGTGGAGGTGATCATCCCGTTGTAGGTGAGCACCGCCTCCTTCTCGAGCGTGGTGCGCAGGGGCAGCACGCTGTTCTGGTAATGCCGGGCGATGTCGAAGCCCGAGCGGTAGGCCTGGTAGGCGGAGCGCGCTTCGGATCGGACGTTGACGCCCCGTTCCGCCAGGAGGTTGGCGGCCCGCAGGTACTCGAACTCGGCCTTGCGCAGGCGCGCCTGCCCGCTGTCGAAGATCGGGATGGTGATCCCCGCCTCGATGGCCGGAGCGAAGGTGGTCTTGCGCTCCTTGCCGCCGTCCTCCTTCTCCTCGACCTCCTCCTCCGCCTCGACGCCCGCACCCAGTTCGAGGTCCGAGACGAAGCGCGTCGCCTTCGTCAGGCCGTAGGACCTCGCGAGCGCCTCCAGCCGCAACTTCGCCAACTGGACGTCGACGCGGTTGCGCAGCGCCTCCGCCTCGATTCCCTCCCGCTTCGCGACGGTCCTCGGCAGGCGCGGAAGCGCGTTCGGCACCTCGAAGTCGATGTCCTTGCCGTAGAGGCCCATCAGGCGGACCAGGCGCTCCTTGGCGAGCCTCGCCTCCAGGCGGGCGGAGGCGGTGCGACCAGCCAGCTCGGCATAGAAGACCTGCTCGCGAGCCTGGTCGGCCTTGGTCATCGCGCCCGTCCCGCCGAGCCCCGCGGCGAGTTCGGCCGCCGCGTCGGCCGCGACCTTGGCGCGGTTGAGAAGCGACACGTTCTCCCAGGCCGCGACCGCCTCGACCCAGGCCCTCCGGGTCTGCGAGGCGACCTCGAGGGTCCGCAGGACGGCCTCGAGCTGGGCCGCCTCGACCTGCCTCGTCGCGACGTCGAGGCGCCGTTCCCGGGTGATCAGCGCCATGATGTTCGAGACGACGAGCCCCTCGACGGTCCGCGTGAAGTCGACGGTCCCGTAGCTCATCCCGAGCCTGACGTTCATGGGCGGCAGGCTCTCCTGCCAGAGGTCTGCGACCGCGACGCCGATGTCGGCATACGAGGCCTGGAGGCCCTTGTTGTTCAGCAGCGCGACCTGGACGGCGGCATCGGCTCCGACCGTCCTGCCTGCGAGGAGCGCCCTCACCTTCGCGTCGACGGCGGCCGCCTGCCGGCGGTCCTGGACCCAGGCCGTATCCCTGCCCGTGATCGAGCGGGACCTCAGCGACACCGTCTGGAAGCCGTCCTGCGGCAGGAACTCGTCGTCGTCGGAGAGGCACCCCGCGAGGAGGAGCGGGGCGAAAAGGACTGCGGCCTTCAGAACGGGCAGGCTCATCGCCCGCCCTCCGGAGCGGCGGGGCCGACCGGCGCCATCTCGACGCCCGTCTTGCGCCAGTCGTTCGGCTGCACCGGCATGCGGTGGATGTACGACCCGACCACCGAGCCGTAGCGGACCGGGGCGATGGCGACCGTTGCGTCGGCTTGGGGCGTGGCCGCGCCGAGGTCGGAGAGGCCGACGGGACCTGTGGCGGTGCAGCCTGCCGTGAGCAGCGCTGCAGCGCATGGGAATGCGAAGCGGAACATGGGTGTGACCTGTCGTCGGCATGACGGTCCGGCCGGGGCCTCGCCCCGGGATGCGGATCATGCGCGAGCCGAAACATGCGTCCGCCGAGCCCGGAAGGCGCGACGACGCAGCACGACGCCTCCGGACACCGTTCGCGACGAACGGACGTGCGGAAGCCGGACGCCCGCGAGGGCGTCCCGTCAGGTCACGTTCTGGGAGGCCTCTCGGCCAGGGCGCCGGGAAGCCCGGTCAGCGACGCGTGCACGATCGAAGCTCCGCCCTGGCGCATCCAGTCGCGTCGATCGTCATCGCTCTCCGTCGGCACGAAGAGCGAGGGGCAATGGCTGGCGCACTTGGTGTCCGACGGTCCCGTGTGGTCGTCCGCCTTCGACGTGCCGTCGTCCCGGTCGCCGTGGGAGTGGCCGGCCGCGTGATGTTCCACGGCGGCGTCCTCGTCGGCTGAGGCCGCGGCGCCCTGCGCGACTTCAACGTCGTGCATGGGCGGGATCGACGGAACGTCCGCATGCGCCATCTGGGACAAGACGACGGACAGGCAGAGCAGGACCGCCGAGAGCAGCCTCCTCGTCACCGTCGCCATGTCCATCCTGTCGAGCATCGGTCTTCCGTAGACGATTTGCCGCGTCCCGTCCATCGGGAACGCGGCGGCGGCTTCAGTTCCGCACCAGCGGGGCGCTCCGGTCGCCGGCCCCTGCGTCGGGAACGGCTGCGATCATGCCGTGGCGAATCCGGCGGCGGCAAGCAGGAAGAGGTAGCGGCCGAGCTTCCCGATGCCGACGAGGAGCACGAACGCGGGCATCCGGACGCGAAGCACCCCGGCCACGACCGTGAGGGCGTCGCCGACGACCGGCAGAGCCAGGCCAGGAGCAGCGTCCACGTTCCGTAGCGGTCGAAGATCCGCGCCGCCCTCTCGACCTGGTTCCGGCCGACCGGGAACCACTTCCTGTCGGCGAACCGCGAGAGGAACCTTCCGCACGCCCAGTTCAAGACCGAGCCGAGCGTGTTGCCGACCGTCGCGACCGCGACGAGCGCGACCGGCGCGGTGCCGCCGGAGACGAGAAGGGCGACGAAGGTCACCTCCGAGGCGCCGGGAAGGACCGTCGCCGACAGGAGGGCCGACCAGAACATGCCGGCGTAGGACCAGACCTCCGCGCTCACCGGGGAGACGCAGCCGGCTCGGCCGTTCCGCGCCGCTCCATGCCGGCCGCCGTCCCGCTCAGGCCGCCAGTTCGCTCGGGTAGCCGGCACCCTCGACGGCCGCTCGCACGGAGTCGACGGCGGCCGACGTGTCCACGCTCACCAAGCCCGCTCCGAGGTCGACCCGCACGTCGGCAGCCGGATCGACCTTCTTGATGGCCTTCGTGACGGACGACACGCAGTGTCCGCAGCTCATGTCCTGCACCTTCAATTTCAGCATGACGGTCTCCTTTCACATGAAGATGGGGTCTCCCATCGTTGGAAGGTCAAGGGCCTCAGCGGATCCCGCCGACCTTGGTGATGGCGTTCGGCGACGACCGGCGCGAGCGGGCCTTCGGTTCGGCCGCCACCGCCCCGTCGGCCAGGCTGCCGATGATCGGGCAGTCCGGCCGGCCGTCCCCGTGGCAGTTGCGGGCGAGATGGCGGAGCGTCCCCGCCATCTCCTCCAACTCGCGCATGCGTGCCTCGAGCATCTCGACGTGCTCCATGGCGATGCGCTTCACGTCTGCGCTGGCGCGCCCCCGATCCCGCCACAGCGCCAGCAACTGGCCGATCTTCTCCATGGAGAAGTTCAGGTCGCGGGCCCGGCGAATGAAGCGGAGGGTCGACACGTCGGATGCCGAATAGACCCGGTACCCCGACTCCGCCCTGTCCGCCGGCTGGATCAGACCGATGCCTTCGTAGTGGCGGATCATCTTGGCGCTCACGCCGGAGACCTGGGCGGCTTCACCGATGTTCATGGGTCACCTCCCGGATAGCGGACGGCCGGACGTCGCGGCTGCGGGGGAGAACCCCCGCAGCCTCAGGGCGTTGCCGAGCACGAAGACGCTCGAGAGCGCCATGGCTCCCGCGGCGAGTGCCGGCGACAGGAGCGTGCCGCCGAACGGGTAGAGCGCGCCGGCCGCCACGGGCACGAGGACGACGTTGTAGGCGAAGGCCCAGAACAGGTTCTGTCGGATGTTCCGGATCGTCGCCCTCGAGACCGCGATGGCGGTGACGACGGCGTTGAGGTCGCCTGACATCAGCACCACGTCCGCGCTCTCGATCGCGACGTCGGTGCCCGTCCCGACGGCGAGGCCGACGTGGGCCGCGGCCAGGGCCGGGGCGTCGTTGATGCCGTCGCCGACAAAGGCGACCTTGCCCGAAGCCCTCAGGCTCTCGACCGCCGCGACCTTGCCCTCCGGCAGGACCTCGGCGAACACGTCGTCGATGCCGAGGCGGGCGGCGACGGCGCGGGCGGTCGCCGAGTTGTCGCCCGTCACCATGGCGACGCGCAGGCCGAGGCCATGCAGCGCGCCGACTGCGGCGGCGCTGGTCTCCTTCACGGGATCCGACACGACCACCAGGGCGGCGAGGCGCCCGTCGACGGCGGCGTAGAGGGGCGACTTCCCTTCCGCGGCCAGCCGCTCCGCCACCGCGGTGAAGGCCGATAAGTCGAGGCCGAGACGCACCATCAGGCGGTCGGCGCCGACGGCGACGGAGCGGCCGCCGACGACGGCCTCCACGCCGAATCCGGGAACCGCCTCGAAGCGGTCGACGGGTAGGACGGCAAGGCCTTCGCTCTTCGCCGCGGCGACGATGGCGGCGGCGATCGGGTGCTCCGACCGCTCCTCGACCGAGGCGACGAGGGAGAGCACCTCGGCCCGGTCGAAGCAGTCCGCGAGGACGAGGTCGGTCAGCGCGGGCCGCCCCTCCGTGAGGGTCCCCGTCTTGTCCAGGGCCACTACCTCGATATCCCGGAGGGCCTGCAAGGCCTCGCCGCGCCGAAACAGGACGCCAAGCTCCGCGGCGCGTCCCGTTCCCACCATCACCGAGGTCGGGGTCGCGAGACCCATGGCGCAGGGGCAGGCGATGATGAGGACGGCGACGGCGTTGACGAGGGCGAAGCCCAGCGCCGGGTCGGGCCCGAATGCGATCCAAACCAGGAAGGTCGCCGCGGCGGCGGCCATCACCGCGGGCACGAACCAGCGCGTCACCCGGTCGACGAGCGCCTGGATCGGCAGCTTCCCGCCCTGCGCTTCCTCGACGATGCGGATGATCTGGGCGAGCACCGTGTCGGAGCCGACGCGGTCGGCGCGGTAGGCGAAGCTGCCGGTCCTGTTGACCGTGCCCCCGACGACGGTGTCGCCCTCCTCCTTGGCGGCCGGCACGGGCTCGCCGGTGATCATGGACTCGTCGACGAAGGACGAGCCGGAGAGCACCGTGCCGTCGACGGGGATCCGCTCCCCGGGGCGCACCTCGACGGTGTCGCCGACGACGACCTCCTCGAGCGGGATCTCGGCGAAGCCGCCCTCCCTGGCGACGCGTGCCGTCTTGGCGCGCAGGCCGACGAGGCGCTTGATCGCCTCGCCCGTGCGGCCCTTGGCCCGCGCCTCGAGCAGGCGGCCGAGGAGGATCAGCGTGACGATCACGGCCGCGGCCTCGAAGTAGACGTTCACCGTCCCCGTGGGCAGCGCTCCGGGCAGGAAGGTGGCGACGACCGAGTAGCCCCAGGCCGCGAGCGTCCCGACCGCCACCAGCGAGTTCATGTCCGGCGCGAGGCGCGCCAGGGCGGGCAGGCCCTTGCGCAGGAACCGCAGGCCGGGGCCGAACAGGACGAGCGAGGCGAGGACGAACTGGAGGACGCGGCTCTCCCACATCCCGATCCGGTCCATGACGAGGTCGTGGAAGGCGGGAACGAGATGCGAGCCCATCTCCAGGACGAAGAGCGGCGCGGTCAGGACGGCGGCGACGAGGAAGTCGCGACGGAGCCGGACGTACTCCGCCTCCTTGGCGGCTTGGCGCGGATCCTCGGCGTCGGCGGCGACGGGAGGCGCGAGGGGCCGCGGTTCGTATCCGGCGTCGCGGACCGCCGCCTCGACCGAACGCATGTCGACGGTGCGGAGGACGCGGACCGTGGCGCGCTCGGTGGCGAGGTTCACGGCCACCGAGGAGACGCCGGGGACGGCGGCGATGGCCCGCTCCACCCGCCCGACGCAGGAGGCGCACGTCATGCCCTCGACGCCGATCTCGCGCGTTTCCTGCCGTACCTCGTAGCCCGCTTCCTCGACCGCACGCAGGACCGCCGCTTCGTCGGCAGGACCCGCGAACGCCACGTCGGCACGCTCCGCGGCGAGGTTGACTGACGCGGACGAGACGCCGGGCACCGCCGCGATGGCGCGCTCGACGCGGCCGACGCAGGAAGCGCAGCTCATGCCCTCGATGTCGAGGCGGAGGACTTCGGCGGCGCCCTCGACCTTCTTCGACGGGAGGATCTGGTTCATCGGCTTCATCCCGGAAAATGGAACTTGCCGGAAGATGGGGCTTCCCACCATGGGAAGGTCAAGGGGGATCGACTCCGTCGAAAGCGGACCCGATCCGGGTCGCGTATGATGCTGCGTCGAACGAACAAGTGAACGCCGTCCGTCCCGCCCGCCGGCCGACGGGGTTGCGGACTGGACCTCATCGCGGGCAGGTTCCGGCGACGATCCGACGGAGTTCCGACATGCTGCCGACGAAGCCGCTTCTTGCCGCCCTCGCCTTCCTCGCTCTAGCCGTCCCTGCCGCGGCCGACCATGCGCCGAAGCACATGCACGTGTTCAAGTCGCCCGAGTGCGGGTGCTGCGGCGCGTGGGTGGAGATCGCCCGCAAGCACGGGTTCGAGGTGACCGTCGAAGACCGCGAGGACATGGCCGGGCTGAAGCGCCTGCTCGGCGTCTCCGAGACCGTGGAGTCCTACCACACCGCGAAGGTAGGCGGCTACGTCGTCGAGGGCCACGTGCCCATGGAGGCGGTCGACCGGCTCCTGACCGGGAGGCCGCAGGTCGCGGGCATCGCGGCGCCGGGCATGCCCGCCGGGTCGCCGGGCATGGGCGACGACCCGGACGCGCGGTTCGACGTGCTCTCGTTCGGGAAGGCCTCGCAGGCAACTGCGGTCTTCTACCGCGCCGGCCCGAGATGAGCGGCGCCGGACGGCCGGCGGGTGCCCTCGATCGGCGCGGGCCGGATCGCCTTTCCTGATTGTCCAGGGAGCTGGTAGACGGAACCTCCGGGCGGCATTCCGGATTCTCGCAGCATCGACAACCGGAACGTCCGATGCTCGGGACTTGCCTGCGTAGACTCGTCGTCATCCTGTCGCTGGTCGCGGTCGCCGCGTTCGCCGGCCACGGGTCGGCGATGGCCGGCGGGATGATGTCCCGGGACGCACCGGGCCACGGACACCCGGTTTCCGCGTCCCCCGCCGAAGCCGGGTCGCACGCCTCCCATGCCGGAAACGCCCACGACAATGCGTCCGGCGCCATGTCGTGCTGCGGGAAGTCGTGCGCCAGCATCCTTCCGTTCCCCGAACCGCCTCGGTTGGAACGCGGGGCCCGCATTTCGGACCCGCCTCCCCTTCTCCGCGACGACCGCGAGGGCGTCCGCCCGTCCGGCCCGAAGCGTCCGCCGAAACTCGCCTGAACGAGGATCCGCCGGAACGACCGGGGAGCGTCCGTCGACGCTTTCTCCGAAGCCGTCCGGCCGACCGCGGAACGAACGACGGAACCAGCGGCCAATGCCGCCGCATCGACACATCCATGAACGAGGAGAAGGCGACATGCACCACATGTCCCCCGAGATGCAGGCCTGCATCGACGACTGCCTGCGTTGTTACCAGACCTGCCTTTCCATGGCGATGAACCACTGCCTGGAGATGGGCGGGAAGCACGTCGAGAAAGGCCACTTCACCCTGATGTCCGCCTGCGCCGAGACGTGCCGCAGCTCGGCGCACCTCATGCTGATCGGCTCCGAGCATCACAGGCTGACCTGCCGTACCTGCGCGGAGATCTGCGAGGCCTGCGCCGCCGACTGCGAGCGCGTCGGCGACATGCAGGACTGCGTCGACGCCTGCCGTCGATGCGCCGAGAGCTGCCGCCGCATGGCGGCCTGAACCTCAATCAGACGACCGCCGCGGCGATCCCGCGGCGCCCCGGTCTCAATCAGCGGTCCCGAGCGACCCCACCGACAGGAAAACATACATGCGCAAGATCACGATCCTTTCCGCCGTCCTCGTCCTCGCCGGCATCTCCCACGCCTCGGCGCAGGACCAACAGGGAATGGCGATGTCCTCCGAGCAGGTGACGCTGCCCAAGGCCTGCGAGGCCGCCGCCGGGTCCATGGACATGTCGTCCATGATGGGCGGGATGCGGGACATGATGTCCGGCAGCGAGATGAACGACGTCCAGAAGGGCAACATGGACGCGATGATGAAGATGCACGGCCCGATGATGAAGGCGGCCATGATCAAGGACGCGGACCTCGCCTTCAACTGCGGGATGATCGCCCATCACCAGGGCGCGATCGCCATGGCAGAGGTCGAGCTGAAGGCGGGCAAGGACAAGGAGTCCAAGAAGATGGCGCAGATGATCATCGACGCGCAGAAGAAGGAGATCAAGGAAATGACCGCCTGGGTGGAGAAGCACGCCAAGTAGCCTTCGACGGCATCCCGGCCTCGGGAGCGATCGGCTCCCGAGGTCCACTTCGCAGTTGCCCGGCCTGGCCGGACGTCACGCCGCCCGCCGCGGCACGTCGACTTCCAACGTCAGATGCGACAGGTCGTGGATGTGGGCGAGCTTCGCCCGGTAGGCGTCGAGCGGCAGCGGGCGCTCCGTCGCGATCGAGACGATGGCCGCATGGTGGCCGGGACCGACCTGCCAGACGTGGAGGTCGGTGATCCGGTCCCCGTCGACCTCGATGGCCTCGCGGATCTCGTCGGGAAGGTCCTCGCCTTCCGGCACGTAGTCCAGGAGCACCCCGCCGGCATCCTTCACGAGTCCCCACGACCACCTCGCGATGACGAACGCGCCGACGATGCCCATCGCCGGATCCGGCCAGCGCCAGCCGTAGAGGCTGCCGAGGACGAGCGCCGCGATCGCGAGGACCGACGTGAGCGCGTCGGCGAGGACGTGGACGTAGGCGGCGCGCAGGTTGTTGTCGTGGCCGCCGTGTCCATGGTGGCCATGCTCGTGATGATGACCGTGGTGATGGTGCGCGTGGTCGTCCCGCAGGAGCCAGGCCGACATGAGGTTCACGACCAGTCCGACGACCGCGACGCCGATCGCCTGGCCGAAGGCGATCGGAACCGGGTTCGCCAGCCGCAACAGGCTCTCGTAGCCGATGAGGAGCGCGATCAGCGCGAGGACCACCGCGCTCGCAAAACCCGCGAGGTCGCCGAACTTTCCCGTGCCGAACGAGAAGCGGCGGTCGGCCGAGTGCTTGCGGGCATAGAAATAGGCGGCCGCGGCGATCAGCATCGCGGCGGCGTGCGTCGACATGTGGAGCCCGTCGGCCACCAGCGCCATGGATCCGAAGGCGATGCCGGCCGCGATCTCCACCACCATCATGGTGACGGTGAGCATGATGACCGCCCGGACGCGTCGTTCGTTCCGCCCGTGGTCGTCGCCGAGGAAGACGTGGCTGTGCCCGCAGTCTTGGATGGTCGTGGACATCGGATGTCCCTCCGTCACTTCATGTAGGTCCGGACGACCGCCAGGAGGTCTGCGGCGCCCTTGGCGCGTTCCGGGTCCGCTTCGTGTTCGGGATCCACCACGTGGTTTCGCACGTGCTCCTCGATCAGCTCGACCGTCAGCCCGTTCAGGGCGCCGCGGACGGACGCCACGAGCTGAAGGGTGTCCCCGCAGGGAGCATCCTCGTCGAGGCTGCGGGCAACGGCTTCGAGCTGACCCTGGAGTCGACGCACCCGAGCGACGAGCTTGCCTTTGTCTTTTGCGAGATGACCCATAGGATACCCCTCTATACTATCTCCGTGTCGGGGCCTAGCCGCGCAGCGAGATTACTGAAGTGCCGAGCGATAGCGCCGCGAGCGACGGGAGAGGCGCTCTCCCTCGTGCAGGTTAGTATTGCAATCTACAATTATATTTGCATTATAACTCCATGAACGACGACTCAGCCGTTGCCGCCCTGTCCGCCCTTGCCCACGCTGACCGCCTCGCGGCCTTCCGGATGCTCGTCCGCGCCGGCCCGAACGGCATGGCTTCAGGCGAGATCGCCGAAGCGCTGCGCATCCCGCCGACGCGGATGAGCTTCCACCTCGCGACGTTGGAGCGGTCGAAGCTCGTGCGCTCGTGGCGCGACGGCCGCCGCATCCTTTACGCGGCGAGCTACGACGACATGCGCCAGCTCCTTGCCTTCCTCACCGAGGACTGCTGCTCCGGCAATCCAGAGATCTGCGGCAACCTTGGCGACGCCTTCGCCTCCACCTGCGCCCCGGAGACCTGCCGATGAGTGCTCAGCCCTTCAACGTCCTGTTCCTCTGCACGGGCAACTCCGCCCGTTCGATCCTTGCCGAGAGCATTCTCCGCAAGGACGGTGCCGGGCGCTTCAACGCCTTCTCCGCGGGAAGCCAGCCGAAGGGCGAGGTGAACCCGATGGCGCTAGAGGTGCTACGCGAGTTCGGCTACCCGACCGATGGGATGCGGTCGAAGCCCTGGGACGAGTTCGCGACACCCGAAGCGCCTGTCATGGACTTCGTCTTCACGGTCTGCGACCAAGCCGCGGGCGAGGCCTGCCCCATCTGGCCGGGCCAGCCGATGACGGCCCACTGGGGCATCGAGGACCCGAGCTACGAAAGCCGCGGGGACATGTGGAAGCGCGCCGCCTTCACGCAGGCCTTCCGCTACATGAAGAACCGCATCTCCGCCTTCACCGCTTTGCCTGTCGAGAGCCTGGAGCGGACCCGGCTTGCCACGGAGGTGCGCGAGATCGGCCAGCTCGAGGGCGCCTCGTTTCGCACGCCCGACGTCGCCTGAGGCCTCCGCCATGTCCGTCACGATCTACCACAACCCTGCCTGCGGCACGTCGCGCAACACGCTGGAGATGATCCGCCAGTCGGGCGAGGAGCCGCAGGTGATCGAGTACCTGAAGGACCCGCCGAGTCGCGAGGTCCTGTCGGAACTCCTGGACATGATGGGCCTGAAGCCCCGGGACATCCTGCGGGAGAAGGGCACACCCTACGCCGAACTCGGCCTCGACGATCCCCGGCTGTCCGACGAGGAGCTGCTCGAAGCGATGATGGCCCACCCGATCCTGATCAACCGTCCGATCGTCGTCACTGAGAAGGGCGCCGCGCTCTGCCGCCCGTCTGAGAAGGTGCTGGCGCTCCTCGACAACCCCGTTGCCACCTTTACCAAGGAGGATGGAGGGACCGTCGGAGCATCCCGGGCATGACGCCACGGCTCGTTGCGGCCGCCGTCGCCGATCCGGTCGATCTTGTCGGACTCCTGTCCGAGGCGGGGCTGCCGACCGAGGACGTGGCGGAGCCCGGCCGGGTGTTCTTGCGCTACACGACCGAAGGCAGCGAGTTCGTCGGGATAGGCGGTTTCGAACCGCTCGGCGCCGCCGTCCTCCTGCGCTCCATCGCCGTCGTTCCCGAACACCGCGGGCACGGCTTCGGCGGCGAGATCGTGGCGGACCTGATCCACCGCGGCCGCGAGCTGGGCGCGACAGAGGCCTTCGCCTTCACGACCGGGGAGCGGACCTTCCTCGCGGCGCTCGGCTTCCGGCGCGTCGCCCGGACGGAGGCGCCCGCCGCAGTGCTCGCAACCCGCCAGGCCATGGGCCTCTGCTCGGCCTCGGCCGTCCTGTGGCGAAAGGAAAGCGACCGATGACGGACCCCGTTGCCCTCGACCTGCCAAGCGTCGACCTCGCGCAGCTCCAGCCGATCGACGTGGACGCGCTCGCCGGCCCCGGCGCCCCGACGCACCCGCCGCGCATCCTCGTCCTCTACGGCTCGATCCGCGAGCGGTCCTACTCCCGCCTCCTGTCCGAGGAGGCCGGGCGCCTGCTTCGCTGGTTCGGCTGCGAGGTCCGCACCTTCGACCCAAGCGGCCTTCCGCTCCCCGACGGGGCCGAACCCGACCACCCGAAGGTGAAGGAACTGCGCGACCTCGCCGACTGGTCCGAGGGCATGGTTTGGGTCAGTCCCGAGCGCCACGGCGCAATAACCGGGATCATGAAGGCGCAGATCGACTGGATTCCCTTGGCCCTCGGCGCCAAGCGTCCGACGCAGGGAAAGACGCTGGCCGTCATGGAGGTGTCGGGCGGCTCGCAGTCCTTCAACGCCGTGAACCAGATGCGCATCCTCGGCCGCTGGATGCGCATGGTGACGATCCCGAACCAGTCGTCGGTCCCGAAGGCGTTCCTCGAGTTCGACGAGGCGGGGCGCATGAAGCCGTCGGCCCTCTACAGCCGCGTCGTCGATGTCTGCGAGGAGCTGGTGAAGTTCACGCATCTCGTGCGCGGACGGTCGGACTACCTGACGGGCCGCTACTCCGAACGCGTCGAGAGCGCCGAGAAGCTGTCCGAGCGCGTGAACCAGCGCACCCTCTGAACCTCACGTGCCGGACCTTCCATGCTCGCCCTCGCGATCTTCGTCGCCACCCTCGTCCTCGTCATCTGGCAGCCCCTGGGCCTCGGCATCGGATGGTCGGCGCTCGCCGGCGCCGCGGTCGCCCTGGCGACCGGCGTCGTCGGCTGGGGCGACGTCGGGACGGTCTGGGAGATCGTCTGGGATGCGACGTTCACTTTCGTCGCGCTGATCGTCATCTCGCTCGTCATCGACGAGGCCGGGTTCTTCGCCTGGGCTGCGCTCCACGTCGCCCGCTGGGGCGGAGGCAACGGGCGGCGGCTGTTCCCGCTCGTCGTTCTGCTGGGCGCGGCCATCGCCGCCGTCTTCGCCAACGACGGGGCCGCGCTGCTTCTCACGCCGATCGTGCTCGCCATCCTACTGCGCCTCGACATCCCGCCCGCCGGGGCGCTCGCCTTCGTCGTCGCCTGCGGCTTCGTCGCCGACACAGCCAGCCTGCCGCTCGTGGTCTCGAACCTCGTGAACATCGTCACCGCGAACTTCTTCGACGTGTCCTTCGGACGCTACGCCGCGGTCATGGTCCCGGTGAACCTCGTCTCGCTGGCCGCCACGCTCCTCGTCCTCTGGCTCTGGTTCCGCCGCGACGTGCCCGCCGCCTACCGCGTCGACGAACTGGAGGATCCGGGCCATGCCATCCGCGACAAGGCCGTGTTCCGGGCCGCGTTCCCGCTCCTCGGGCTCCTGCTCGTCGCCTACTTCGTGACGGGGCCGCTCGGTGTGCCGATCTCCTTCGTGACGGGCGCCGCCGCCTTCGTCCTGATGGCGGTCGCCGGACGCTGGTTCTCCGGCGGGCGCGGCGCGGTCATCCCGCTGGCCAAGGTGCTGCGCGAGGCGCCATGGCAGATCGTCCTGTTCTCGATCGGCATGTACCTCGTCGTCTTCGGCCTCGGAAACGCTGGGCTGACCGACATCGCGGCAAGCGTTCTGCGGTGGCTCGCGACCCAAGGCACCCTCATTGCCACCGTCGGCACGGGCTTCGTAGTGGCGGCGCTCGCCTCCGTCATGAACAACATGCCCGCCACGCTCGTCGGCGCTCTCGCCATCGACCGGGCCGACGTGGCACCGCTGACCCGCGAACTCATGGTCTACGCCAACGTCGTCGGGAACGACCTCGGGCCGAAGTTCACGCCCATCGGCTCGCTGGCGACCCTCCTGTGGCTCCATGTCCTTGCGGGCAAGGGGCAGCGGATTACCTGGCGCCAGTACATGAAGGTCGGTCTCGTCCTGACCCCGCCCGTCCTCCTCGCGACCCTCGTCGCCCTGTGGGTCTGGCTCCCGGTCGTGTCGTGAGAGCCCGCTGGCAGGTCATCTCGGCGCTCGGCGTCTTCGAGATCCTCGCCTGGGGATCGTCGGTCTACTTGCCGGCCGTGCTCGCGCTCCCGATCGCCATGGACACGGGCTGGTCTCTGCCGTGGGTCGTCGGCGGCGTCAGCGTCGGCCTTCTCGTCTCGGCCGCGGCCTCTCCCCGGGTCGGGGCGACCATTGCCTTGCGCGGCGGGCGATCCGTGCTGGCACTGGGCGCCGTGCTGCTGGCGCTCGGCCTTGCTGTTCTCGGTCTCTCGCCCAACCTCCCCGTCTTCCTCGCGGGGTGGCTCGTCGTCGGACTCGGCATGGGCATGGGCCTCTACGACCCGGCCTTCGCCACGCTTGGGCGGCTCTACGGCGCCGACGCCAGGTCCGCCATCACGACGCTGACCCTGTGGGGCGGGTTCGCAAGCACGGTCTGCTGGCCCCTGTCGGCGTTCATGGTCGAGCACGTAGGATGGCGCGGCGCCTGTCTCGCCTACGCGGCCCTCCACATCTGCGTCTCCCTTCCACTGGCGCTCGTCGCCGTCCCCTCCGGCGTGGCCACGAACATCTCCACGGGACAGCGGTTCGAACACCGGGCGCCGTCCGGAGAGCAACGCCGCGCCTTCCTCCTCCTCGCCGGAGTCCTGGTCCTGTGCAGCACGATCTTCGGGCTGGTCTCCGTCCATCTGCTGACGCTCCTCCAGGCGCGGGGCGAGACGCTGGCGGCGGCGGTGGCCTTCGGCGCGATGGTCGGTCCGTCGCAGGTCGGTGCTCGCGTGCTCGAGATGGCCGGCCGCGGGCGGCACCATCCGCTCTGGACGATGCGTGCCGCCGTCGCTCTGACCGCCGTGGGCATCTGCTCGCTCGCCTTCGACCTCCTGCCGGTCGCCGCGGCCATGGTGTTCTACGGGGCGGGCAACGGCATCCTCTCGATCGCCCGCGGCACCGTCCCGCTGGCCCTGTTCGGGCCCGAGGCTCATGCCTCGGTCATGGGGCGGCTCGCGCGTCCGGCCCAGGTCGCCCAGGCCTTGGCGCCGACCGCAGGCGCAGCGATCATCGCGTACGCCGGGGTCGCAGCGACGCTGTACGTCCTGACCGCACTCGCCGCAGCTTCGGTCTGCCTGGT
>NZ_WEZG01000021.1 GCF_009176975.1 Aureimonas psammosilenae | reverse complement strand
GGTCGAGGAGGCAATCGAGGCGCTCATGCGTTCGATCCTCACCGTGCGCATGAGCGACGGTAAGACCCGCCGGGTGCAGTTCCTTGGTGGTAACGACATGGACGATCCGGACCGGCCTGCAGGCGTGCTCACCTACAGCTTCGACAAGCGCCTAGTCGAGGTGCTCAAACAGTCGAGCATCTGGGGGAAAATCGCCATCCCGGTCCTTATGGCGTTCACGACGAAATACGCAGTCAGCCTCTATGAGAATGCGGCGCAATTCGCCAATCTTGAATTCAAGACCTTCGCCGATTACAGCCTCGACGAGGCGCGCGAGATGCTTGGCGTGCAGCCCGGCAAATACAAGACATTCGGCGAGTTCAATCTTCATGTACTGAAGCCGGCGCTGACCGAAATCAACGCCCTTGCTCCGTTCAATCTCTCGGCTCTCCCGATCAAGCAGGGCAAGAAGGTCACGGGCGTGCGCGTAACCTGGTGGAAGAAGTCGAGCACCGAGCTGAGCGCCGCCTATGAGGAGGTCAACCGCCCGAAGGCCGGCCGCAAGGCAAGGCTCAGCGGCACGGTCGAGCATATGGTGAGCGAGCCGATGCCATCGGTCGGACGCCTGATGCGCAATGCGCGCAAGGCCGCCAAACCCCCGAAAACCTCATAATATGGAGGGTTTGGATGCCCGATTTTCAAGGGCTTAGACATCTTCCCCGAAAGCCTCATAGTTAGCGCTGAGAGGCTTTTGAGGATTATTCACAGGCTGTGGATAAGTGCAGCAGCAGCATCCCCGAAAACCTCATAATAACGCCCCGGATTCCTCATAATAGGCCCCGAAAACCTCATAGTAATGGGCCGATTTTCCCCGAATTCCTCATAGGAGTCCCCGAATCCTTCATATTTGGCGCGTTAACCCGCTGTTAAGCCTAGCAAATCCGCGCCTGAATCTTTGAATCTTTTGAATTATTGAATCAAAAAGAACAGGAAACCCAGCCTGTATAGAACCAAAGTGAATCGGAATCGGCCTTTGGCCGATGACTCGAAAGAGTGCGGGCTTTTAAGGTTCGCTTCGCTCACCGTCCGCACCAAATTTCCGCCCTCACCCACAAGGTTACCACCGTGCTCGCTCGGGCAAAGAGTGGGTCCTCACCATGCTCGCTACGCTGCGCGTGGCTCCGGTCCCGGCTGCGCCGCCCTTGCCTGCCGCTGCGCGCGGCGATGGATTTGAAGTATCGGGACGGGGAACATCAAAAAAGTCCGCGCCGAAAGCGCGGGTTCGCTTCCGGCCGTCGGCCGGAAGCGAACAGGGAACAAAGCTGTAGATCCGCACCGAACCGTTGAGGTGTGCACCCAGCGGGACCATTGAATGTCTAGCGAGATGGTGGCAGTTGGGACTGTAGTGCGTAACTTGACACCGAACACAACTTCTCGTAGACTGCTTTTTGGATGCAGCTTCGGAACGTTTGAGGATTACCACCAAAGAGGTTTGCCATGAGCGAAAGCTTTGAACTGAAAGCCCCATCCCATCCCGGCGAATTTGTGCGTCGGGAGGTGCTGGACCCGCTTGAACTGTCTGTGACGGCCGCGGCGCAGGTGCTTGGCGTCACGCGTCCGACCCTTTCTAATTTCTTGAACGAGAACGCGGCGCTCTCGCCGGAAATGGGGCTCAGGATCGAGAAAGCGTTCGGGATCAGCATGGACACGCTGATGCGGATGCAGAACAGCTACGATATCGCCCAGGCCCGGCAGCGCGAGGATCAAATCAATGTCGCTCGATACACGCCCCCTGCTCCGCGTGCCGAACAGCCTAAGCTGATTTGAGGCCGTAGGTGGATGAGTGCATTTTTGAACTGATGGATCTGGGCAACCAGACGGTTCTGGAAGCGGATCTGGTTGAAACCCTCCAGCTGGTTTCCGCGATGATCATCGACCTGCCCGCAATCGTTGCGGGCGAGCCGGTCAGGCCGAACCTGTCCGACTACGACAAATCCAAGATCAGGATGATTTTGCAGGAAGCCCTCAAACGCAGCAGCAAAGTCACCTTCGACCGGCTGATGCAGCAGCAGGGCGTCATTCCGCCGAAAGACGCGGGTTCGCTGAACTAGTAGGCGTGTATTGATTAAATCCCTAAGCAGGCTGGACACCTTCGCGGTTCCTGCCGCGTGGCGGCACGCTCAGCGCGTTCTAACGGGGTCCCCGCTACCTCCGCCGCCTAAACAAGCTAACGTCGATCCTAGGGCATCCTAGAGGCTAAAACGTCTAATAGATATCAAAATAGTATCTGATGGATATCCGATAGCTACCGAATATCAGCGTTTGTATTCCCGCTGCAGCAGCTCGGTTGCGTGTTCCAGCGCTTCGCCCAGAACCCACCCTTGCGCGTCGGCAATGGCTGTGAAGGCGGCGATCGTCTCGGGCTTGGCCTTTAAGTTGAACTGGACGTTGCGGCCAGTGCGATGCCGGCGCTGTTCCTTCTTGGGCTCGGCCGCTTTCTTCGCGTTCGCAGGCTCGCGGCTGCGAAACCCTGCCGCCTCGGCCGCCTCCTTCGAGGGCGCCGGGCGCGGTTTAACGACCTGCTTTGCCGGCGTGAACTCAGCCGGGTCGAAATTGTCCAGCTCGTCGCCGAAGCCGAGCGATGCACGTTCCTGACCGGCCATTACGCAGCCTTCCTTGCAGCCGCAGCCGCCTTGAGTTTCGCGACGACCTCCCCCGCGAACTCGCGCGCGTTCTGGATCGCCTTATCGAGGTTGCTGACCTTGCTGGCGTTCAGATCGCTGAGCGTGCCGCCATAGTCGAACAGGTCGCGGAATGCGGCCCGCTCCACGATCGTTGTGTTGAAGATCTCGACCCCGCCGGCTTGGAGCTGCGTTTCGACATTGCGCAGCGCCCGCGATGTGATGGCAGCGCTGGTCCTGGTCAGCAGCACTGCATGAAGGATCGGCCGCTTGGTCATCTTCTCCTGATTGCGGATCAGGCGAATGGTTTTTGCCCCGCCTTTCGCATCCATGGATGAGCCTTGAATCGGGATCACGACCAGATCGGACATGCCGATCGCGTTGGACACCATCAGGCTCGCCGTGCCTTCCAGATCGACAATGACAAACTGCGACGCCTGTTCGGCCGCCTCGATCGCGTCGACCACACTGTCTTCGGTTACATCGCCAACGATCGTCACCTTGGCAGGCTTGCCCGGCAGCTTTGCCCACTGCGAGATCCAGCGCTCGGGATCGGCGTCGATGATTGTCACGGCCGCCCCCTTCCCGGCCAGCTCGGTAGCGAGCAGCAGAGCGGAAGTGGTTTTGCCAGCTCCGCCCTTGGGGTTGGCGAACGCGACGACAGGCATGATGAATCCTTTGGTGACGGATTGAGAGACGAATCAACCACCAAAAGGATAACAGATAGCTACCTGTTACCGAAATAGTATCTAACGGATATCCGACAGCTATCCGATACCCTAAAGATATCGGATAGCTATCCGTTTTCTGCGGTGTGAATTGTCAAGCAAGGCTTGTCGGGCAGAAATTCTGCCCGGGGCTTCGTTTCCCACCGCCGTGCATCTAGTGATGCGTCTGTGTCGTTCCCAGCATTCTCACGGTGCTGGCCTGCTGCCGCTCGATATGCGCGGCAGCGGCAGCTTGGAAGTCCGCCTCCTCGCCCAGAAATTTGACTACGCCAGAGACCTCTTCGACCTGGATAGTCGCGATCACCTGGTTCGCGATGATCGAAAACATCTGGTCGCTGCAGGCGGGACAATCGTTCACGTAGGGCATCAGCAGCCTGTAAGCGCGTTCGATCAGATCCGCTGCATGAGAGCGGCCGTCGACCACCAGGTCTTGGTCGACATCGACGTCGAAGGCATCGTGGATGATTTGCCTCATGACTGCGCCCCCGAGATCGCCGCTTGCTCGGCTTTGGAGATATCGAGAACGATCCGCAGGCCCGCGAAATAGAATAGTGCCGCGGCAACGTTGATGACGGCGACGGTTGCGAACGCAGTTTCGATTGAGATTCTGTCCGGCTGCGACTGTAGGAAGATTGGCACACCGAGATCGGCCAGATTGGACAGCCAGAACAGCCCCCACCATAGGGAAACCATCCAGGGCTTGCTGGCACCGAAGCCGCGGTGCAGGTTCTTCATCGCCTGCAGCGGCTTCCAGAGGTTCAAGACCGGCACGAAATACCAATAGACCGAGCCAGCCGGCGAAACGCTCTGCGGACCCCTGAGCGCGAACAGATTGCGTGTCGCGCGATAACTCCATGTCAGGAAAGCTGCGCCCCCAACGAGCAAGATGGCACCCGTGGTCGCGGCCCAGCTTTCGGAAGCGTCGAGCTGTAACGCTTCGATCATCGGCATCTTGCCGCGCATCACCAACGCGATTGGGGCTGCAAACATGGCACCTGCCATGAAGCTGCAGCCGGCGCAGAGCCAAGCGATCACGCGGTTATGGCGCCGCATTTTCGTAGGCGCCGACTTCACCGGCTCCCCGACACGCTCATTGAGGTTTGCGGCTCGGGGCGGGGGCGATGCCTGCTCGCTCGCACCAAGGGGCGTATCACGAACGGGCAGCCAGTCCGGCATGCCCTCGGACCAGACGAGCGTGTCGTCGGTAACGGCGCCCGTTGCCATCAACCCGTCGAGCTGGACGCGCTCGACGGGGCCTTGCTGTTGATCGTCACTGACAAAGTACCATTGCGCCGCGGCCGACATGGTGTGTCTCCTTCCTATTGCGGGCGATGCGTAATGAGGCGGGGCAGGGGCGGGGGTGCGACCTGGCGCACCGACGCCGGCAGGGGCGGGGGCGTTGTGCTGCGCTCGCGGCCGCCATGATGAAGCTGGCGTACATCGCGCAGCACGTCGCGCCAGCGTGGATTGGCGAAGTACGGCACCCGGTCGACCACGAAGAGGTGGTTGCCGCGCACGCGCAGGATCATTTGCCCGTCGCAGATCGCGCGGATGTCCTCACTCTGCAGGACGGGGCGCGCATGTTCGGAAATGCTGAATGATGCACTGGCGACCTGGCCGCCGCTGTTGTTGACGCCTTTGATCGCCACGGCCCGCCTGCCGGACCACGCCTCGATGTCACGCATCAGGTTGGTGTCATCGACCCCCCACATGCCAAACACGCCGGCTTGCTCCTCGAACACCTTGATTGTGCCCTCGGAATAGCCGCGGGCTGTGAGAGAGTTGCGCCCCTGGCAGAAACCGGCGAGCTGGATGCCAAGGCCGGCATAGAGCGTCAGCGCCTTGGGGATGACCGCCATGTACGGCAGGTTCGCCAGCTCATCGATCAGGAAGGTGACTGGCACCGGTCCTTGCGTGTTGGCGCAGGTTTCGAGGATCGCGCCGATGCTGAGCGAGATCCACTTGGCCGAAGCTTCCAGCTCGCTTTCCGCCGACATCAGGTAGACCGTCGTCGGCTCTTCGCGCATCGAGGCGGGGTCGAAATCGGACGCGTCGGTGATGTGCGCGAGCGGTTCGCCAGGTCGGAACGACTTGGTGCCGGCGCGCATCTCGCTGCTATAGGCCGACCATTGCTCTGGCGCGTCCTGCATGCAGCGCAGCGCCGAGTCCGCGATCATCTCCAGCGCGTCGACGCCGCAGCGCGAGATTGTTTTGAGCATGGCCGCTGTATCGCCGAACGAAAAGCGCCACAGCTCGGAAGGGGTGCATCTGTCCGCCATGAAGCGGGCGCGGTGCTCGATCAGCAAGGCGAGCAGTTCCTGGGCGCCTTGCCGGACCCACGCGTCATCGCCGTCCTTCGGCGGCGTGATCGAAAACGACGCCTGCAGCGACAGGGTGGCGATCGACTGTCCGGCCTGCGCCATCCTGACCAGGCGCATGAACGGATTGAACCGGAATGTCGGAGCATCCAGCAGCCGGTGCGGGTTGAGGGCTATGGTTCGGTGCTTGAGATTGACGCGGCGATGATGCGCCGAGGCATAGCCGTTCTCGCCGTTTTTAATGTCGGTGCAGACGATCGAGCGATTGCCGACATGGGCGAGGTTCGGCAGCACCAGATCGCGGCCCTTGCCGGTCTGTGTGGCGCCATAGAACAGCAGGTGGCTGGTGCTGTTCCAGAACACCGCTCGGCCATGCAGGGCGCCGAGGAAGATGCCGTTCGGATCGAACATATTGAACTTCGCTGCATCGTCGAGGTTGCCGAGCCTTCCGGCGCCGAGCTTTTCGCTCGCCTCCTCGCGCATGATGAAGGCACGAACCTCGGCCGCTTCTTCAAGCGACCGCAACATCCGGGCTTCGCCTTCGCGCGCCCGGCGGAACCCCTCGATCTGTTCCAGGGCGCAGTAGACCTGCCAGGCACCGCCGACCATTTTCATGAAGCCCGCGGCGGGCTTGCTTGCACTCATGGCATTCTCCCTTGGGGCGGCACGTCGAAATCCCCTGCGGGCGATGCCGGCGCGGCCGTGTACGCGGGCATCGGCTGCGACGCCGAAGAGGGGAGAGGGGGCGGGGTGATCGTCGTGGCGACCGCGGCTAAGGCTTCGCGTTGCCGGATCAGCTGCCGCTTGTACTGGACTTCCAGCCGGTGAATGAGCGCCCAGACGCCAAGGCTCAGGACGCCGAGCAGGAAAATGAAATCGTGCTCGAACCCGTTGTCGAGCGTCGCGGCGATCGGCACCGCCAGCAGGGCGTAGGCCGCCAGGACGATGAAGTAGTTCGGATAGCCGAGCGTGCTTTCGATCCACTTTCCATCGAAGAGTTTGATGGCGAGGCCGAAAAACAGCCACAGCGACAGGATGCCGATCGCCGCGAAGACCCACCAGATAGCAATCGCGAAATACACGGCCTCGCTCCCTCTCAACTAAACCCCCGCCCGTTACTGGGCGGGGGATCATTCGTTTGTGCTGGGATTGATTGCCTTAGCGGTTGGTGTCCCGCTTGCCGCTGCTGACCTCGTGGTCAGCGGCCTGCTTGTCCTTCGAAGACATGCCGCTGGTGTCGACATGGCCGCCGTTGCGGCCGATCTGGCGCCAACTATCGTTCTGCTGCTGGTTGGACATAGGAGTCGTGCTCCGGGGCAGAGGCGCCCGCGAGCGGAATGTGTGACCAAGCGTCGATTAAGTCAACTCAATACGGCCCTATTTTGAGTTATAAGAGTTTACGACGGCGCAACGCAGCTCGCAACCTAACAGCTTGGCGCGCTCGTCCTAACGTCCCAGGATCTTGCAGATCACGATCATTTCGTTCTTTCACAGTCGGAAGCATCAATTCCGCACGCTGTTTATTTGTCTTTTCCCAGTTTCGCAGTCCCATCTCAGCGGCAGCATCGAGCTTACGCAGATCCGCGCGGGTAAAGGAGCCGGTCAGCCAACCAGCTTCGCCATAGACCCGCTCGATGAAGGCGGGGGCGCTTTCCTTGCGATCCGAGCGCGCGGCATAGAGCTGGCCTTTAGGCGGCTCGGTCGCGCCGATATGCGGCGGCGACTTGGCCACGGGCTTGTTCGCCATATGGCCGCTGATCCGCTCTAGGAACTGCTGCTGCTCCTGGTCGGATAACCGTTCGAACGCCTGAAATACCTCGTCCCCGTCCAATTCATGCCCGGTTCGACCCCATCGGGGCGATCCGTCTCCATCATCTACTCCCTGCGCACGAGCTTGCGGCAGTTCTACGAGTGCGCTCTGAGAAACATCGCCGATCTGGCCGCTGCCGAGCGACCCATCAGGCCCGATACGCGAGTTGAAGCGTAGCATAGCACCGGTACGATCGTCCAAAACTTCGAGAAATACCTCATATTTTAGGCTGTTGACCTTAATAGACGTGGCTGAGTGACCGCCAAGGGCGAAGTCGTACACCAGGATCGTTTCAACACGATAATGTAATGATCGCCAGAAACCTTCGTCTTGGTGCAAGCCGTAGATCGTTACATTTGAGATATGTAGCTTGGTCCGCAGATAGTCGATGAATTCCGCTTGACTGGTGACGCCATGATCGCCGTCATCGGCATCGATCAAACTGCTCTCTAGGTCCGCTATCAGCTGCGACAGCTCGGTCGAGGCCGCATCGCGCGATTGTCGGCCTGGCGACTTCATAAGCCTTCGGTTTCCTTTATGACGATCCGCATGGTTCCGTGCCGAGGGCACAGAGGGGCGCCCAGCTCGTCCACCCACTTCGAGGTGATCCGCACCGTGTAACCGCATTCCTGATCGTTGCACTCTGCCTTCAGGAGGCGCGTTCCCTGTTTCTTCGGGCGGTCGACCGGTCCCTTGCCATCCCGGCCCTTGTCGATCGCCAGCTTGGCGTGGGGCAGGGGGCCTAGATTATCCGCGAGCTGGTTGAGCAGTGCCTGCAGCAGCGGACCCGGCGCCGCCTCTCGCATCTTCCCGTCCATGCCAAGCTTGAGCGCGGCTTCCCGGAACTGCTTGCCGTGTCCGGCATCCATCGGCACCACGGCGTGGACGAGCTGATGCACCAGTATCCCCAGCACCGCCGCGGGGTCGTCCAGATCCGCGCGGATGAACAGCTCGAACGTCTCATCGGCCGAGGCGTCCGCATGCCATAGCTCGCCGACCCGCTTGGTCTTCCGCCCTGACGAGGTGAAGCCGATCGAAAAGCGCATCTTCTCGGGCAGGGGATAGCCGCAACTCTCGAAATGGTCCCTCAGTCCTACCGTGGCCGACCTCAGCCAGCTTTCCCGCGTATCGTGCCGGTTGCCGGCTTTTCGTCCCTCATCCTTCATGGCTGCCCCGCCTTGGTCAGTGAAGACGTTTAAACGCATCCGCTAGAGCTGGGTGATTGGGTTTGCCGGTCATGGCGCCCCGACCTTCGCGCCCTGTTGAAGCACATCAATCCCACCCGATGCTGCAGGGCTAACCAGCGCCAGCTGTCAGCGTCAAAGGGTGGCTCCTCCTCATGCTCGCTGCGCTGCGCGTGGGTCTGGTGCCGCCGCTGCGCGTCGCCTGTGACGCTGCCGTCTGCCGCCGGTCTTAACGCCTGCATCGGGCGGAATTGGTCTGCCCCAACAAAAAAGACGAAAGGAAACGCCATGACCGGCAAACCCAATCACCCATCCAGCCAGAAGGATCAGCCTACACAGCCCACGCACGAAGTGAAGCAGGCCCGCTGGATCGGGGAGAAGAAAACCTACGACCGTATCGGGGCCGCGTGGCAGCGCGAGGACGGATCGATCTACATCCGCCTTGTCGGCACGCAGATCGTATCGGAAGGCTTCACCCTGTACCCGGTCGAGGTGGCGCGATGAGCGCCCCTTGTACCTTCGAAGACCAGGGAACGGCTGTGGACTACCAGGCCGGACTCGAAAATTCCCTAATGTCGATCGCTCTGGCGAAGACCGTGGGCGCCCCGGACAGCCGCAAGGAGCTTTACGCCAACTGGCTGATCGGCACCTTCAACGCGCGGGCTTTCGGTCTAACCAGTCTGCTTTCCGGCTACGGCGACCTGCTTTGGCTGCCTGACGGCGAGGGCTATCGGCTGATGTGGTCGGCGCCTTCGGGACTGACCTGCCATCTGGCGCGGCTCTATCCGCAGGAAAACGACACCTGGGTTACTTTGGTCGTCGCGGGCGTTGCTGACGATCTTCCCGGTGCGATCAGCGCAGCCGAGTGGGCCGTTTCGCTTCTGACGGCAGGGGGTGCACGATGAGCGCTCCTAAAACCATCGCTGAGCTGAACGACGCTTTTCGCCGAACATTCACCGGCGGACACGTCCTTCTCACTCCCGGCCTCGCTAGCCTTCGGGATCGCGATATCGAACTTATCACGACCTGCGTTCAACTGTTTGACGGCTTCACGCCGGAGATGGATCCTTATGGAGAACACGACTTCGGTTCGTTCGATAAAGCAGGTGTGGGCAAAATCTTCTGGAAGATCGACTACTACGATCCAGCCATGCAGTATCACAGCGAGAACGCAGCCGATCCGGCAAAAACCACCCGCGTCCTTACGATCATGCTGGCCTCAGAATATTGATCTCCGCAAACGGTATTGGAGCATCGGCGAATAGCCGGTGTTCCATTTTATCGGCAATAGAGGCAGGGATCATGACGCAACGTCGGTGCGTTATAGGGTCAGTCGCATGTGAGGTTTCCTGCCGTAAAGCCTGCATATCAGCTTGTACTCATTTGACGTAATATTGGCGCTCTGGCATGCTGGTATTTACGGGTAGCAAGCTATGTTTTTGCTATGCAAAAACGCTTGTTCAGGGGCTCAAACGCAGCCCCCGAAACCCGGCTTTAGCGGCCTCTACAGCGAGGCTGGGAGAGGCGCGAGGGGGATGGCACGGCCGACGAAAGAGGCGCATGAGCGACGCACTGCATCGCTGCCGCCAGTCCGCGTAACTGAGGCCGAGCTTGCCACGGTGCAGGCCGAGGCGAAGGCCGCTGGCGTCGATCTCACCCGCTTCATTCGTGAGCGCATCCTGACCGGCCAGACGATCGCTGCGCCGCCTACCGCCAATCACAGCTTGCTGGTCGAGTTGTCCCGGTCGGGCAACAACCTCAACCAGATCGCACGGGCGTTGAACCGTGGCCGTCCAGTGCCCGACGAGCTGGCTCACGTTCTCCATCAGTTCTACACCGTGCTGGAACGGGTCGGACGCGTCCATGGTGCCTAACGTCGCTAAAACCGGCACCAGCTTCAAAGGCGCAGCGCTCTACTACCTCCACGATAAGCGCGAGCACTGGGAGGCTGATCGACTTACCTCTGATCGTGTCGCCTGGACCTCGATCCGTAACATGCCAACCGACGATCCCGAGCTGGCATGGCGGATTATGGCGGCTACGGCCATGGACCAGGACCGCCTGAAAGCCGAAGCGGGCGTGAAGGCCTCGGGACGGAAATCGGCGAACAGCGTCTACAGCTATAGCTTGGCTTGGCATCCCGACGAGAAGCGCAACCTGTCGCGATCGGAAATGCTAAGGGCGGCCGACGAGACGCTACGGGTGCTGGGCGCGACCGGTCATCAGGCCATGATCGTATGTCACAGGGACGAGCCGCACCCGCATGTCCACGTCATCCTCAACCGTGTGTCCCCGGAGGATGGTCGCATGCTCGGGACCAGCAACGACCGGGTGAAGCTCTCGCAATGGGCGGAAGCCTACGAGCGCGAGCGTGGAAAGATCTGGTGCCAGGAGCGCGTCGCCAACAACGCGAAACGCGCGCAAGGCGATTTCATCCGCGCCAGCTCGCCGACCCCGCGCAGCATGGAGAAGGATTTCGACCAGGCCCGCGGTGTCGACCCAGCCGCGGCAAAGCGCGAGCGTGATGAGGCCAAAGCTCGCGCGGCGAAGCTCGCCTCTGCCGGCGCCGATATGGGCA
The DNA here is from genome assembly GCF_009176975.1 of Aureimonas psammosilenae. Classification (GTDB taxonomy): domain Bacteria; phylum Pseudomonadota; class Alphaproteobacteria; order Rhizobiales; family Rhizobiaceae; genus Plantimonas; species Plantimonas psammosilenae. The sequence goes on along the minus strand of NZ_WEZG01000021.1, from coordinate 14,567 downwards.
AGCGCCACAAGACCGAATGGGAGATCCTGAGCAAGCGCTACGCTGACCGCAAGGCTGACATCAAGGCGCAAGGCCGCGCTGCAGGCGATCGGGTTTATACGCAGATCAAGGAGCAATACACTCCGCAATGGCGCGCGCTGTATCGCGAGCAAAAGCAAGAAGAACGGCACTTCCTGCGGAACGAACGCGCCGGCGGGATCGGCAAGGCAACCAACATTTTCGCTGAGTTGCGAGCTGCCACCCAAGGCAGCGCCCCGCGCCGTAGTTTTATCGCCCATGGCTTCAATCTGGCGACTTCGAAAGAGGCGCGGCTGAAAGCCCTGCAGGAACGGCAAGCGCGGGAGCGGGCAAAGCTGCAGGCCGAGCAGCGCAAGGATCTGAAGGACGCTAAAGCGATCGTGTTCCGCGAAATGGGGCCCCTTTATGAGCGTGCCCGTAAAGCCTTCATGTCGGATCGCACCGCTCTGATCGATCGCCAGAACATCGAGCGCGCCGAGCTGAAAACTGACTGGCGCCGGGAGACCGATCGACGGTCCCGCGGTTTCAAAACGGTCCGCCGCAACGGCGATCTGCGGCAGAAGGTGAAGGCCGAAGCGACGCGCGAGGAGCGGGCAGACAGCAAGGAACGGCGTAACACCTTCCAAGGCGCCAGCATGGGACGCCCGACGGGAAAGGTGCGCACCCGGAAGCGGACGCGGCGGCGTAAGTAGTGTTTCCGGCGCCTCATCCTGACCGGCCGCCTACGGCCCTACAGCGCTATGGGAGCGCGGGCCTCCGGCGCCCTGCCGTCGGAGGATTCACATTTATCCGCAAAGAAGGCAGACTCTCAACATCACTAAGTGGGAGTTCATTCAGCAATGACCACGCGCCGCGAACTTCTCACTGGCCTAGCCGCCTTGCCGATCAGCGCAGCCAGCGGCAGCACGGCAGAGGCCGCGCTGCCCGAGGAACCAGCAGAGTCCGCGCCCTTTTGGAACTACATGGACGGGCAGTTATGGCGGGAACTGTCATATCTTGAAACCACCCTTGATCGTGTCAAAGAGCAGCTGATAGCCGCCAATCGCGTGCATCCTGTCACCCGCAGCGGGGCCTTGTTTGAAATGCGCTGCACTTTTCAAGCCCTCATGATGCACGCCCAATGGGCTAGCGAGGTTGTTGAGACACAGCGGGTTCAGGCCGACCGCGCCGCCAAAGAGTGGAAGGAAAACCACCCCGAGAAGTACGCCCAGACATGACGACCCGGCGCAGCCTTTTCAGCGGCCTTTGCAGCATGGTCGCCTTTCTCACCCTGCCGTTCCGGTTCGCACGCGAAGCGCGGGAAGCACAGACACGCTATCACCAGACGCACGTTCTGCCCGACACGCATCCCCGCCGCCTGCATGAGAGATTGAAAGCCTACTACGACAGCTTTCCGGCTAGGTGAGCATGACGGACCAACCGGCCGCATGGCTGAATTTCTATCGGTATCTGCACGACCGGAGCCACTACGGGCCAACGCGCTTTGCGAGCCGCGAGGAGGCGGACGCATCACGGCGGGCTTATTTCGAGCGCGCCCGCGAAATGGAGCCGCAGGGCTTGATAATCGGGTATGATCTGGAGGCGGGCGAGGTCGCGGGCATGTGGTTTTTCGATGCCAAGCGGGTGCGCGGCATGAGCTTTTGCTGGGCGAAGGATTGCACGGAAAGCAGGGCCGAGCCTGTCTTATGACCGAGCGCGAACTATTCGAAGCCTTGCGGGACATGATGCCGAATGCGGTCAACGTGATCGGCTTCCATGACCTGTTCGACACGGAGGATTACGACCCGCCGCCAATTAAGCGGATCGAGGGCGAATGTCACATCGCAGCAGGGGGCCACGCCTTGGCCTTTCAGGCCGTCAGGTTATTCCAGCGGTTGAGCGAAGAAGGCATCGAACCATGAGTGATGAACCCACGCCGATCAAGGTGGAAATCGAATTGATGCCTTGGCAGGTCGAAGCCATCCAGCGTTGGCGGATACCTGAAGAACTTTGCGGCCCGTCTCTAATCGAAAAGGTGGAATGGCTGCTTGATGATTGCGCCCTGCGGATGGTCGAGGCCGAGCGTGACCGGGAGCGGAACAAGCTTTATCGTACGTTCGGCCTGAAACACCCGCACGACCATAGCGACGAGGGCGACGAGGTTCCGTTTTAAACGAGCAACGCTATGAAATTCGCGGTTGAACTAACGCCCGAACAGCTTGCTACGCTTGAACGCCTACAGGTGGCAGGCGTCCCGGCTGCAACCCTTGCCGATAAAGTCCGCCATTTGTTGGAGGTGGCAATCGGGGATCAGCAAAACATTCAGGAGATGCAGGACAGCCCGCCGCCATCTCTCTACGAGGCGCACCCGTTCTAAATGATCCGGCATCGGCTAGGGCTATCGCCCTAGTAAAGCCGGATCATGCCACGGGTAGAAATCGCCATCATCATTCGCGGCCTCGCGCGCGCGAGGTGCATCGTTCACAGTCGCCGCCTTGACTTCAATCGTAATCGACCCAGACACCTCCCGCCTCTGCGGAGCGCACGCAGGCCTCGACCCAGCGCACCCCTTCTACGCCGGCACGCACGTCGGGATAACGGAGGCCGGCGAGGCGCTCGGCATCGCCCATTTCGGTCGCCTCCATCGCGGTGGCGAAACGGGAGTAGAGGTTCGCCCAGGCCTCGAAGAGACCTTCGGGATGGCCGGCGCCGATGCGGTCGTCCGCGAGCGCCGCGGGATGGAGGTAGGGCATGCCTCGCTCGATGATGCGGGCGGGCTCGCCCTGGACCTCGAAGGAGAGCTGGTTCGGCCGCTCGTCCCACCATTCGATGCTCGCCTTCGATCCGACGATGCGCACCTTCTGCCCGTGCATGGAGCCCGCGTTCACGGCGCTCGACCAGACCGTGCCGAAGGCGCCGTTGTCGTATTCCATCAGCGTGACGGCATTGTCTTCAAGCGGCGCGCGGCTCTTCACGAAGCTCTGGCGGGCGCATAGGAGGCGCTTCACCTTCAGGTGCGGCAGGATCACCTCAGAGATGTAGAAGGGGTGCGTGCCGACGTCACCGAGAACGTAGCTCGGGCCCGCAAAGGCCGGGGTTACACGCCAACGCGTCGCCGGGTTCGTCTCCTCTACTGGCGCCGAATGGAAGCCGTGCGCGAACTGGAGGTTGACGATGCGGATTTCGCCGAGTTCGCCCGCCTCCACCATGGCGCGGGCCTGCTCGATGAGCTGGTGCCCGGCATAGCCGTAGGTCACGCCAACGATCTTGCCCCGCGCTTGCGACAGCGCCGCCAGCTCCTCCGCCTCGGCCACGGTAAAGCAGAGCGGCTTCTCGCAAACGACGTGGATGCCGTGTTCCAGGGCCGCCTTGGCGATGGCGAAGTGGGTGTTGTTGGGCGTCGCGATCGATACCGCCTGGATGCCATCCGGCCGCGCGGCCTCGCCCGCGAACAGGGCCGTGTAGTCCGGATAGCAGCGCGCGGGATCAAGGCCGAGCTCGACGCCGAAGGCGCATCCGCGCTCCGGATCAAGGTCGAAGGCTCCAGCCACAAGTGTGAAGGCACGGTCGCGCAGCGCCGCTGAGCGGTGGATGTAGCCGATCTGGCTGCCACGTCCGCCGCCCACCATCGCCCAGCGGATTGGGATCGCGGTCTTCAGTTCGCCATTGATCATTGCTTCTCTCCCCTTTCTCAGAACCCAGCGCTCGTCAGGTAGTCGCGGCTCGCCTTCACGTCGGCGAGGCTGCCGCCGGCGTTGCGCGGATCGCGCTCCTGCTCGACCGTGATGAAGCCGGCATAGCTGAGGCGCGAGAGAAGCGCCCGGATCGCCGGATAGTCGATGACGCCGCGCCCGATCGGGCACATGACGCCTTGCGCGCAAGCCTCGAAGAAGCGGATGCGGGTTGCCATCACACGATCGAAGACGGCTTGGTCAATGTCTTTGAAGTGGACGTAGTCGAGGCGGTCCGCATAGCGCTCCAGCGTCTCGGCCGGGTCCAGGCCGGCGTAGTACGTGTGGCCCGTGTCCAGGCAGAAGCCGGCGACCTCCTTGGGCACGTCCGCGGAGATGCGCTCGATCTCGTCGGCGAACTCGATATAGCCGCCTGCATGCGGGTGGATCACGGCGCGCACGCCATATCGCGTCCGGGCAAGATCGGCGATGGCGCGGATGTTCTCGACCATGCCGGCCCATGCCTCATCGGACAGGCGCGGGGCGCGGTCCGAATGGCCGGCCGCATAGTCGCGCTCGTCGTGGCCCCAGTCCATGACGGTGAGATAGGGAGCAGGAAAGCGCTGGCCCTCGGCCTGCTGGGGGAGAGGCAAGCGCGTAATCAGCGCGCAGATCTCGTCGGTCTGCTTGAGGAGGCTGTCCCGGTTGGCGGGGGAGACGAGGTCGTCGAAGATCGTGCCGGCGACGATGAAGAGGCCGCGGGTTCGCAGTGCCTCCGATACCCGCGCCTCGTCCAGCGGGACGTAGCCGTAGGGGCCGAGCTCCAGCCCGCCGTAGCCCGCCTTCGCGGCCTCCTCGAAAACGCGCTCCCAAGGCGGTAGGTTCGGGTTCGAAACGTCGTCGACGCCCCAGCAGCATGGGGCCGTCGTAATGGTGATGCTCATGGCGCTCGTGTCCTCCCGGCGCACATTGATAGGCCGAGCGAGGCCCCTTCCATGAGAGCCGATTTGATGGGATGCCATCAAGCTGCGGAGGATCGGCTCATGGGTCGCAAGGCGACGATGGCAGACGTGGCTCGGGAAGCGGGCGTATCGCCGGCGACCGTCGACCGCGTGCTCAACGGACGCGGCGGCGTCGACACGGACAAGGAGGCACGCGTCCTCGCCGCTGCGCGCCGACTTCGGCTCGATCGGGCGCTCGCCGTCCGCCCTCATCGCATGTTGCGGGTCGCGGTCCTGATTCAAGCACCGAGAAACCCTTTCCATGCCGCCTTGCGAACCGGGTTGGACACGGCGGCGCGCGTTTATGCCGACCTCAACATCCAGTTCCTCGTCCACCACATCGATCCCAACGATCCAAAGAGCATCGCGGCGATCGTCGCCCGCCAAACCACGGAAACCGACGGGCTCATCGTCACGCTGCCGGACGAGCCTCGCATAATGGAGGCCGTGGGCACCGCAGCAGCTACACGACCCGTGGTCACACTCGCGACCGACCTGCCGACGAGCGGGCGCGCGGCCTATGTCGGGCCCAACGACCGCCGCGCCGGCCGCGTTGCCGGCGACTTGATGGGGCTGTTCCTAAGGCCGCAGGGCGGGCGTGTGCTGTTGATCGCTGGACGCCGGGACATCTTGGGCCATCGCTCGCGCGAGGACGGCTTCCGGCAGATCCTGGCCGAGCGCCACCCCGGCATCGACGTGGCGCCGACTGCGGAGAACGGCGAAGATGGCGAGCGGGCCGGCCGGATCGTCCTGGAAGCGCTATCAGCCGACCACGCGATCCGCGGCATCTATCACATGTCGGCCGGAGCGCAGCCCGTGGCGGCTGCGCTCCGGCGGCTCGGGCGCACCGCCTCGACCGCCTTTGTCACCCATGAACTGACGCCGGATCGGCGCGACCTTCTGCGCGAGCGTGCCATATCGGCCGTCATCGACCAGCAGCCGGAACTCGAAGCCCGCATCGCGTTGGAAACAATGGCTCGACTTCTCGGACGCCTGGATGGGGCCGCCGAATCAGTTGAGACCGGGTTCGCCATCCACATGCCGGAGAACGCCTGAAACGAAGGCAAGCGGTTCATCGTCATGCAAGGATGGAATATCTGCACTTGAGCGATATGAAACGCAGGTTCTACGATGTAGATGGGTCGAAACCGGTCAGTCGTTTGGTGCAAAACCCAAGAATTTCGCAACAAACACAATGGCCGTTTATATCGGCTGAGAACCGACGAAGCTGGCAACGCGCCGATTAATGCGCGGCCGTCATTTCCATGAATTCGGCGATCTTACCGTTTTCAGCGGCGAAGCGGAACGGCTTGCAGTTTTCGACTACGGACTCAGACGCGCCGCTTTCCAAATGACCCATCGTCTCGCTAATAAAGTCCGCAAGGGGCATGGCGTGAGGGTCAGACAATTGGAAGGTGCCGAGCAACTCGGTCTGCACGTAGGGCGGCACGATTTCGACGACATCCACATTCGTGCCCTGCAACTGCCGCCGCAATGACATGGTGTAGAAATGCACCCCCGTCTTGGTTGCCGAGTAGGTCGGAGCATTTATGTGAGGCACAAAGGCGAGCCCCGACGACACGTTGATCAGCGTGCCCTTGGGCTGCTTCAGGAGATGGGGCAGGAGTGCCGCCGAAACCCGTACGGTGCCAAGCAGGTTCGTCGCAATCATCTCCTCGGCGTCGGACAGCGAGGCGGGTGAGTCCACCATCTTCTCCATGCGCATGATGCCGGCATTGTTGATCACGACGTTCAACGCCGGGAAGTTGCTGACCGCCTTTGCGACAAAGGCTTCGATGCTGGCGGGATCGGTGATGTCGAGCGGCAGTGAAGCCATGCCCGGATTGGCAACCGTCACCTCATCGAGCTTATTTTGCCGCCGGCCGGAGACGATCACCTGATTGCCGAGCTTATGGAAGGCTTCGGCCAGAGCGCGACCGATGCCCGTTGTGCTTCCGGTGATGAGGATGGTATTGCCGGTCATTTTCATGGATTGCGTACCTGTAAGAAGCTGCGGCAGAGAGCAAGGCATTTGCCCTAATATTGAACCTTATGACTTTCTGACATTATGTGTGAAAGTGTCATGATGTCGAGTCCTGTTTTCAGTCAGCTCCCCGAAGGGCGATCGAAAGAGATCGTTGAAGCCGCAACGGGCGTCTTCGCCCGGTATGGCTTTGCGCGCGTCACCATGGCCGATCTTGCCAAGGCGGTCGGCATTTCGCGGACGGCTCTCTATCCCCTGTTCGCCAACAAGGCGGAGGTCTTCGACGCGGTCGTCCGCAATCATGCGGCTGGTTTTGTAATTGCCGTCCGATCCGGTCTGGCCGCGCATGCCTCGCTAGAGACCAAACTGCGCTTCGCCTGCGAACACCTGATCGTGCCCGGGTTCGAGTTTGTCCAAGCCATGCCGGATGCCCGTGACCTGTTCGACCTCGATGTGCCGGCTGTGCGCGACGTGTACGCCGCCATTCATGCGGTGCTAGTCGAAATCATCGAGCCTTACACGGATGGGAGGGGCGTGGATGTCGAGACCCTGGTTCGCGCAACGACGGCCTCGCTCCGCTCATTTAAAGAGATCGCAGCGGACACCGCCGATTTGAGACAGCTGATCGGCGTTCAGGTCAGCCTGATCGTATCTCGTCTCGAACAGGGCATCGACAGGCGTGGTGCTGTTGCCAAGGAGTGACTGGCGCATGATGGCCGTGGCCCGTCGTGGAGCGTTGCTATCAGGCTGTGTTCGAGTAGGTGCGGGGCACGCATGGCTCAGCCGAGGCAAGCTGCTATCGCGAGATCCGACAATCGACGCAGCCTGTCGAAATGCGCGAGCCCGTCGATGAAGCCGGCGCTCAGGAAAATGAAGGTCAGGTCGCGATCGGGATCAATCAGCCACATTGTCGATCCGCCACCGACAGCGTAGAAAGTGGATGGGGAGGCCGTGTAGCCTGCTCCGTTTAGGAAAAAGCCGTTGCCACGGACGTAGCCGCCCATAAGTGAGAAGTTGGCGGGGTAGTCGGGAAGGCCGTGCACCTCGCGCCAGAAGTCCCACGCGCCGTTGCTCATCGAGCCCGTGTGGTTCTGCCGCGCATAATCAAATAGCGCCGGCGACAGCAGGCGATAGCCGTTGGCGGTGCCGCGCTGGCGATAAACCTCCGTGAAACGGAACACGTCATCGATGGTGGCGAACGCGCTGCCAGCGGGGACCTCGGCACCCTCAACAAAGCCAGCGTTCATCGCCGCCACCGCCATGTCGGTGGCCGGCGTCGTGTTGCTGGGCGTGTACGATACCGGCACGCGCCTTGGATCGTCTTGGCTGAGGCCATAAACGGTGTCCATCATTCCGAGCGGCTCGAACAGGTCCTGGCGGGTGATGGCGCGGAACGAGCGCTTCGCGGGATCGGTCGCCACCAGCATCTGTCCGAGCGCGGCATAGCTGGCAGCAGTGTTGTACACCACGCGTTCACCCGGCACGTTGGTCGCTGGAACGCTTGAGATCGCACCGACGAACTTGGACAGGTTGCCAAGCTCACCCGGAGCAAGCCCTGGAGGCAACATACCCGCGAAGGTACCCGCGGTGTGGGTCAACAGCATCCGAACGGTTACTCTCTGCTTCCCGCCGGCACCGAAACCAGGAAGGATATCTGCGGCTCGGGTGTCGAGCGAGAACAGCCCATGATCGACGGCGCGGAGCACCAATGCCGCCGTGAACGACTTGGACAGGGACATCATCAGGTAACGGTCGTCATCCTTGGGGGCTCGGTCGGGAGCGACCGTGCCAAAGGCAGCGCGATGGCCGATGATGCCACCTCGCGCGACGATGATCGACGCCCCGAAATTCTTGCCGGTGTCTATGTCGGCCTGAACACTCGCATCAAGGCGGCGGAGCGCATTCGGGTCGAGCCCCATGACGTTGGTGTCTGGCATGAGCACAACTCCTTATGTTGATGATATCGGGATTTCTGGGATCGCAGTGAGCAGCCCAGTGAGAATGTTGCCGGCATGCTGCCGTGCGATCGAGTGCAGGTCCGGCAAATCGGCGCCGGCTTGGCCGAACACGTCATGGAACAAGCTGCCGGTCAGCAGCGGTCCGACAATGGAGAAGGCATGCACGCGCGGGTCGCCTTCACGGACCTCGCCGCGAGCTTGCGCGCGTTTGATCAGGCTGGTCAGCCTGCCAATCAACGGCGCCGTCACGTCCTCATACCAAATCCGCGCCAGATCGGGGAAGGTATGGGCCTCGGCCACGATCATTCGCGCAATGCCAGTAAGCCGACCGTCAGCGAGCAGGATCGCGGCACGGTCGAGCAAGCGCGGCACTTCGTCGTGTAGCCGTATGTCATCGGGCGTCGCCACTGCTGCGTCGGGAGACAGGTGCAGGTCCAGAGCTGCCCGCGCAACAGCGCGGAAGAGGTCTTCCTTCGTCGCAAAATACAAGTAGACCGTGCCCTTGGCTGTGCCGGCCCGTGCGGCCACTTCGTCGATCCGTGCGGCGGCAAACCCTTTTTCAGCAAACACCGACATCGCAGCCGCCACGATCTCGCCGGGCCTATCGGCCTTACGACGACGCCGGGTCTTGGTCGCGACCGCGATGGCTGGCAGCGCGACCGGGTCCGCTATTCCGCTGGAAGGCTCGGGCTGTGGCGGAAGCATGAAAACAAGTCCGATTTAGTCACATTAATAGTTACTGACTTTAAGGTCATTAAGCCCTGCATACAAGGGGTATCGCTCGTGGCAGCAGGATTCCCTGACGCCTTGCGCCTTGGTCGCGAGATTGCCGGACGTTTAAATACGCCGCCCCGATACGTTGATTGGTTTCTGACTGGTGCAAAGGTTAAGAATTTTGCACCAAATCCGGCCCGTTGATCTGATTGCGCTTTTTTGGTGCGAAAATCCGGTGCTTAGCGTCCCACCCAGACCCGTTAGTCCGTTATCGGAGAACGACCAATCACCATGACCGGCAGGCCCTCAGGAGGTGCCGCGTCTTTGAAAGAACGCCATTTCGAAGCCTCTCTTGAGAGCCACTCTTTCGGCTGTCGCCGTTCCAAAGCTACCCACTCAGGCCGATGATAAAGGCGAAGGGCAATGCTCACAGACGAGTTCATAAATCGAAAGCGGGGATCCGTGAGCGGGTAGTCGCCTCCTTCAGGAAGATCAGATTTCAGGCTTGAACAAAGCCCCTGAATTCGGGCTGACTTGAAAGAGATGCCGTGCTTCGCATGCGCAAATTCATTGCGAACTTTCCGAAGTATCCCAATCTCGGCATATTCGAATTCATCGATAAGGCCTAAAGCAAAGCATAACTCGATACGGGATGAAAATGTACCCAAAGGCGCATTCCCATCATCCAGTAACTTCGCTGTAGACCTATTTTCGCAGCAAAGGGACTTCAGCGTATCTCCGAGTTTGTCATCGATCAGAGCGGCAGAAACCAGTGCAAGCCCGCGATCAGACTCTCGTTTAAGCTCTGAGACGAAATTGGCTAAATCTTCAGCGGTCGAAAGCAGCATTCAGAAAACCTACCGTGTTTCCAACTGCTGCGCCATGAAATGCGATCCTTTTGAAGCTTGGGCTCAAACCTTAGGGCGCGGTGCGTGAATTTAGATGCCGGCGGAGCGTAGCCGGGTCCACTCCAATAGCGCGCGCAGTCGCAGCTCTACCCTTCCCGTCTGCCAGCAGTCTGTGAGCAAGGTCTAGCTTTTCCGGCGTGAGCGTAGGCGGACGGCCGACATGCTTGCCGCGCCGCCTGGCCGCCTTCATTCCCTCCCGTGTCCTGGCTTTCAGCCTGTGCAGCTCGTCTTCTGCCACGGCCGCGAACAGTCCAAGGACGCCGCGCCCTAGCGGGGTCTTGGTGTCGAAGGACTCGGTGAGAGATCGGAACTCGATGCCGCGCCGGTCGAGATCTACGATGATCCGGACCGTCTCAAGCATCGAGCGGCCAACGCGGTCCAGCTTCCACACGACGAGCGTGCTGCCGGGCACTAGAGCGGCAAGCGCCTGATCGAGGCCGGCGCGGTCATAGGTCGAACCGGTTGCCCGGTCTTGAAACACCTGGGAGCAGCCGGCGGCGTTCAGCGCGTCGAGCTGGTACTCCGGATTTTGATCCTCGCTGGAAACGCGCGCGTAGCCAATCAACATGCCGCTAATTATGCGTGCACCCTTTCGCGCGATCCAGCCTTATTTGCATCAACGGGTTAGCGAGCCGATTTTTGTCGCGCATAAGGGTTCCCTTTTGCGCGATAGTAGAGTGAAATTCGCAAAAGCATAAATAAAGGGTACATCAACACCAACGAAAGGACTCAAAATGTACGACAAACTAAACAGCTTCATGAACGTGGAGACATGGCACACATCGCACGCACTGGATGAAGAAAGGTTTTTCCAGGCGCTGCATCAGATTGTCAGGGAGGATAATTTCAACCCCGACAAGATGGGAGAATACATGCGGCAGAAGGTCGGACTTTCACAGAACGACGATGAAGGCGCATATAGTCAGGCGATTGAACGTTATGTTGCTGCGGCGTGGGCCGTCAAAGACTACCTTGAAGCCAACAGGCTGTAAGCAGGAAGATCACATCCTATAAAGCTGCGAGCGGTCGCCTTTCGCGACCGCCGCGACGCTAAAGGCTGTATCCCGTCGATTTCATAATTTTGTCGAGTTCAGACCAGTTGTGCTCGTAAAGAACCTTCGCATAGCTGGCTTGCTCAAACGCGACTTCTTTAGCTAGGTCATCGAGTTCGTAGGACATGATTTTCATGCCTTCGATCTTAGCTTCGGCGTCGAAAATCTTTCTTGACCCGTCAGGCACTAGAAGGGACTTGGCCTTATCGACGTTGTGATAAAGTTCGTCCATGAAGCGGCGTGCTTCGATTAGGATTGCCAACTCATTCTTATAGCCGGCCGCAAAAGCGTTCATATTCGCATGCCATAAGGTCGAGGCCAGATCGAAGCTAGAATAGTTTATGGTCCGTCCTTCCTCGATCGCGTCGTTCTTGACGTGTTTGCAGAGACGGATTGCCTTCTTGAGGCCATAGAGCGCGTGAATGTCATGCGTCGTTACAAGCTTGATGTGACGAAACGGCATGTTGAGCAACGTCACACCCTGTTTGTTGTCCAAGATTTTTACGCCGCGATCGTCCTTGTCGTATGTGCGCTGATAATCGGCAGTGTCATGCCAATGAGACGGCACGACATCGACGGGCCGCCGTAGCGATCCGCCTGAAATCGCGATTGCCTTCGCGCCCGTGGTATCGACATCAGCCTTGGGGAAGCTGCTTTTCAAGATACGCTCGGAGCTGGTCCGCAACTGCCGAAGCGCTGCCAGAGGCGTGTAGTTGGTGGACGTGTAGCTATTGAGGCCCGGTGTCGAATCGTAAGTAACGAACTCCGTGCGCAGCACCAGAAGGTCAACGTCACTGACGCCTCGAATATGGATGTTGCAGGGCACGGAGCCTTGCAGCTCAAAGGCGACCGCAACTCCCTCGGATGGCAGCTGTTTGTTGAGCTGGTTGCCGACGCGCGTCGCCTCCTCGATACCAATCCGCGTATAGTCCGGATCGACCTGTTGCATCGAGCCGAGCGCGTAGCGTGTATAGGGCTTGCCGTCCGCCAGCTGCTCATAGCGTTCTGTCAGATCGCGCTTGGCATAGATGTCCGAAGCTGTGTCCGTCGCGATGCGGCCAAGCCGATCGGTGCCGCGCCGCCGAGTTTTAAGGGAAGAGAGCCTCTTCCCGATATCACGCGCCATGTTCGACCTTCGTCAGTTTGATTGTCCCATAACTGTAGCGGCCCCGGCCGTTGAAATAATCGCCTTCCGCTGTGGTCAGCTCGGGATTAAAAAGTAATTCGGCGTATCCGTTATGTGCTGCCAGGTGAGGCTGAGATGCACTAGGACGGTTGCGGTACGAGTACATCAGCTTATAGCCAATGGCCTTGTCGTAGAGCAGAGCGGCGGAGACGCTGTCAGACTCTGAGTTAGCTGTCTTGAGATAGATGCGGATAAAATCCCAACTCTGAACAATCGTCAGCGAGCCCGACCATTCCAGCTCTACACTTCCGTCCTCACGTAACTTCTGACCTTCGCAGCTCCAAGTCCCTTCAATATCCGGAACCTTTAGCGCAAAGTTCACATATTTGTTGCGCCAGAACCGGCTTTCAAAAAACCAGTAAAGAAGGACATAGATCGTACCGGCTCCGATCGGCCACAGGATCAGCTCAGGAAGACCTTTGCTGAAGCCAAGTTGTTTTGCAAGGTCAACTAGGAACAGAACGGCTGTTACGACAACGGATGAAACAAGGACCGAAATGCCCCCGATCCAATGTCCGATCTTCGCGCGATTAAATCCCCCAACAACAGAATATTCGTGATCCAGTTTCCCCGCCATTTTTCTCTACCTATGCAATCTCAAGCCGATCATTCTGCGAAAAGGGATCGATCTCCATCGTGAGCTTATGCACCACGGCCGTTGGCACTTTGCGGCGCTGACTTTCCTCAAAGCGGATGAAGCCGACCGCTTCGAGCTTTGCCAGTGTGCGCGTCACGTTCGGCGCAGCCCGGCCTGACCACTCTGCCAGCTCAGCGATTGATTGAGGCTTACGATCGCGGATCATCGCGAGCAGTTTCCGGTTATCCGGCGTAAGCAGGCGCATCAGCGCCTCGACGGACTCGAAGCTCTGTCCCCCTACGTCGGCCGGTGCGGCTTGCTGCCCTCTGGCAACGGCCATCATCTCACTGCGCAGCTTGCTATGGCTGACGATCCGGTGCTGGGTCATGGCTTGGTCCTTTCATCCTTGGTTCCGTCTCTCACGACATCGAGCGGCACGCCGCGTTCCGTCAAAATCCGTTCGACCTCATCGAAGAAGTCGCCGACGAGGGTTGCCGCATCGGTGAACGCATAGGGACGGCCCTGGTCGTTCTCGTCGCGGTGCCAGTGGTCCGCTTCCACCGGGCGCTTGGCGTAGCGACCTGCCGGCGCCACGGTATGGGCGTTGTCGAAGCCCATCAGCCGCTCGCCTTCCGGCGCATGCAGCGTGAACGAATAGCGCAGCCCGTGAGGCCGTTCCTCGGTCGGTTCGATCCGCTTGATTTCGAACTTCACGAAGTAGCCCTGCCCGTACCAGTGCACCCGCCCGTCGAAATCCAGCAGAAACTCAAGCGTGTGTATCTGGCTTTCATCCATGCTATCATATCCTCACATGATATGGTAGAAAATACAAGAGTGGCATGAGTCGGCACCCTCTGGCCTCAACGTGAGGCCGCCGTAGGCCCGCGCTCCCACAAAGCGCCGTAGGGCCGAAGGCGGCCGGACAGGATAGGGCGCTGCCGCGTGCGGCCGTGCCTACTCGATGATCGCTTCCGGAACCCGGATATGTCCGGTTTCCGCCCTCCGGGTGACGATCCCTAACACATTGGCGGTACTACGTGATTCGCTAATATGAGACTTTCGGGGAACTATGAAAGGGAAAAGTGAAAACTTTCATTTTTGCGTTTCATAGTTTGCCGCTATCCTTCATCCATGACCACCCCGCCGCTCAAGACCAACGTCCTTTCGCTCGATATCCGGCCACGCCAGAACGAGGCGATCAAGCCCGCCGAGCTTATCCAGGTCACGGGGCACCACGAGCTGACGCTGAATGCGCGCCGGGCGATCACGATCCTCTGGCATCAGGCCCATCTGCAGGGGATCGAGGAAGGCCGGGACTACACGATCGAGCTGGATGAGCTGAAGCCGGACGGCCACAAGGGCTATGAGATGGTCGAGGAGGCAATCGAGGCGCTCATGCGTTCGATCCTCACCGTGCGCATGAGCGACGGTAAGACCCGCCGGGTGCAGTTCCTTGGTGGTAACGACATGGACGATCCGGACCGGCCTGCAGGCGTGCTCACCTACAGCTTCGACAAGC
>NZ_WEZG01000020.1 GCF_009176975.1 Aureimonas psammosilenae | reverse complement strand
CTCCCCGGCCCTCGTCGCGTAGGCCGCGACGGCCTCCAGCATCCCGGCGAGCGTCGTCACCGGCTCCCCGAAGGATCGCGTCACCGCACAGCCCTTGCGTTGCGGCGGAACGTCTTCGAGCGCCAGGCAGGGGATGCCGCGCAATTCGAGGACGGTCCTTTCGCCGACCACCGTCAGCATCTTCCGGGCAAGCCTCACGTCCAAGTCGCGCAGTTGCGCGGCCGTCTTGATGCCGATCGCCACGAGCTTGGCTTCCGAGGCCGAGCCGACACCCCAAACGTCGCCGACTTCCACCCGCTCCAGCCAGGCCGAGCGGGACCGTTCGTCCGTCAGGTCGCAGACCCCGCCGAGGTCGAGGTTCTTCTTCGCGACGTGGTTCGCGAGCTTCGCCAGCGTCTTCGTCGGGCCGAGGCCAACGCATGTCGGGATGCCGGTCCACTGGCGCACCGTGGCCCGGAGATCCCGTGCGTAGGCGTCGAGGTCGCGGCGGCCGAAGCCCGTCAGGTCGAGGAAGCTTTCGTCTATCGAGTAGACCTCAACGTCGGGGCTCCAGTCGCGATAGATCGCGTTCATGCGGGCGCTCATGTCGCCATAGAGCGTGTAGTTGGACGAGAAGACCGCCACGCCCTCGTCGCGGCAAAGGTCGCGTATCTTGAAGAAGGGCTCACCCATGCGGATGCCGAGGGCCTTCGCTTCGGCCGTCCTCGCGACGGCGCATCCGTCGTTGTTCGAAAGGACGATCACCGGGCGACGGTCGAGCTTCGGATCGAAGACGCGCTCGCAGGAGCAATAGAAGGAGTTCCCGTCGATCAGGGCGAGGACTCGATCCGTCATCGTTTCCGCCTGGCCGCCGGCTCCCGCAGCCAATGGACGTTGAACGAGGCGACGCCCCAGATTTCCACGTCTGTCAGCGGTGGCAGATCGAACGCCGGCAGTTCGGCGTTGTCGAACGCCAGGCGCGGCGTCGGTCCGTCGAGATGGATCCGCTTCAAGGAGCGCTCGCCGTAGACCGTCGCCACCACCACGTCGCGATGCCGGGGCGTCAGGCTCCGGTCCACCACGAGAAGGTCGCCGTGGAATATGCCGGCGTCCTTCATGCTCCAGCCGTCCACCTTCCACATGAAGGTCGCGGGCGGGTTCGGAACGAGCAGGCGGCCGAGGTCTATCGCCTCATCCAAGAAGTCATCGGCCGGTGACGGGAAGCCGGCGCACAGGCCGAACCCGAACATCGGGAGCGGGATCGAGACGACCGCCGAGGGAAGGCAGAGCAGCAAATGAATCGCTCCCATCAGATACGCGATGGGAACAAAGCAGGAACATAAACCTATGTTCCCGTCAATAGTTGGGAATGTGGTCCGTTGTGGATGAATGGTTGATCCATGAGAGGGTTTTGTCGGAAATGTAGAAACGAAATGTCCGAAATGTCTGATCGTTAAATCTCTACGGATACGGCCTCACTACCGCTATGATAGTTGACATAGAAACAAGCAAAGGCTCCCCCTATGCCCCGTCCCGTCATCAACGACGATGCGATCCTCTTTCAGATCGCGCTCATCTACTTGAACAAACCCAAAGCGAAGTTCGCTGCCGTCGAGCGCGAAGCTTTTGCATCCGTCTCGGCCGAAAGTCATTCCGATGCGAGCCGCACCAAGCGTCTTAAGCGGAAATATGATCGGCATCGCGCCCGGCTCCTGCACGAAGCAAGCGCATACCGGGAACGGTGCCTTGCCGAGGCGGAAGCCAAGCGACAGCGTGAGCAGTTCGAGGCCATGGCCGATATGGCTCGAGCGGGGATCAAGAAGTTTGCGGAGGTCCGGTCCTGGCTCGGTCCTGCATTTGCCGAAGCTATTATCCGGCTTGGTCAGCCGGAAGTGCAGGAACACGTGACCAACATCCGCCACGCCTTCGAAGACATGCACCGGAGTCAGGCGATTCAGATCGGGCGTCGGAAATAACGACGAAGGGGAGCGGTTTCCCGCTCCCCTCGCCAATTAGCTCGCCTTGTAGCGACGCGGACACCCTGTTTTGAGGCAGGAGCCGTAGTGAGATTATACATGGTCGCCGGTTTGAGGCGATACGCCCCTTCCCGACCCCCCGCCAGGAGGCGGCCCCCTGACGGTCATCCCCGGCGGCAAGCGCGATCCGGGCACCCCGACCCGGCGACGAAGCCGCTCCCGGCGGCCCCAAGATGTGATCGACGGGCTATAGTTGTCCGATCCTCATTTTCCGCTTTTGGTCCGATTATGTGGTTTGCAGAGCATCTGACAGTTTTCCGCGTTTGTTTTCCCGCCCTTGCTCCACGGCGTGATATGATCGGCTTCCATCTCGTTTATCGCCCATGGCCCCTTTGAGGGCGGGCAAGCGGGGCAAATCCCTGCCTGCCTTTCGTAGGCCTCGCGCTTCATGTTGTCGTCGAAGGCCCGGATCGATAGTGCGTTTTCGTTTCCACTCAAAACGAAGTCGTAGATTCCAGATTTCCTTGTCACGTCGTTGTCACGCATTAACCGAGTGACTTCAGCTTCCAAGGAAACGGGGTTGAGGGCAACGTCGTGGAAACGGTCGTAAAGCGGTCCCCATGCTACCCCTTTCATCTCTCTTCGATGATTTGGGAACGTCAGGTTCACCCAATCGACTACGTTTTTGAAGTAGGTCCAGAGCTGATTTGCATTTGGATCGTGTTGGCGTTGAGCCATGTATTGCTCAATCTGCCCCTTTGAAACCCAGTCAAGTGCTGTCTCAAGGTAGGCTTGCCGGTTGGGGGTTCCGTTCAGAAGCTTGTTGCCTATGGCAACCGCAGGTGCTCCGCTTCGCGAAAACCATTTTTTCGCGTCCGAAAGCCAAGGCCCTGTATAGATGGCGTTGCGTAGCTCTTGAGGTTCGAGTTTCAGGCCAGCGATGTTGATAATTCTGAACCACTCAAGCTTCTCTCCATCAGTTCCTTCGCAGACGTAGACAGAGAGTTTGTATTCAAGGATTTGCTTTTGTCTTTCAGGAGTCAGATTGTTGAAAAACATAGGCGATCCATCGATGTTGACGGAATAATCGCCATTCACATACTGACAAATGCTGATGGTTCTTTGCTGACCGTCCATCAACTCGAAGCCGTTCCCTGATACAGCCCAATACATAGTATTGAGAGGAAAGTTCCTGCGCAAAGTTTCTATGACAGCTTTTTTGAGCTTGTCGTCATATACAAATTCGCGTTGATATGCAGGCCGGATGTCGAGCAGTCCATCAAATCCACGGACTCCAAGCTCACCCTTGTCATCATATCCTTCGAACAGGTCAGCTACGGTTACATCTCTATGTGAGATTTCCATATGTATTCTTTCTCTTGATGAGAAGCCGTTTATAGACCTTTCGACCGTTAACTACGCCAGCCGCGTTCAAGTCGTAGGTACCCTTCTTCCCAAATAGACTTTGATAGGTTTTTTGACATTCTTGGGTAGTGTAGACGCGCGTTTTGAGACCGAACAAGTCGCGGTTCTCGCACATGCCGACTATTTCGAATTGGGATGGATTGTATTTATCGAGAAAGGTAATGGGAACTCCCATGACACCATCATAGTCGGCGGGAATTTCGGCTACACGACTTACTTCTATGGCGTCGTAATTGTCGTATGTAGGGTACTCTTCGGAAGAGTATGACTTGTACAATGGAATGGTTTCGTGACGCTTTGGGTTGTCCATGTTGGTAAACCACATGATACTTCCCATGCTGAAATACTTTACTCCGTCTTCTACTTTTTTCCGTGATGTTGTAGCTATTTCATAATCGTCAGGAACTCTGAACCATTTTGTCCCGCCGTTGTCTACGCCAAGCCATAGCTTATCTTGTCGAATAAGATCGAAAACAACTCGGTAGTCGATAGCGTTCTGGTTGCCGATAACCAAGAATTCTTTCTTATGATTGGCCAACAACGATACATATTCGCGAAACAGGGAGAATGGTGGGTTTGTGACTACCACGTCTGCCTGTGAAAGATATTCGACACATTCGAAGCTTCTAAAGTCACCGGCACTCCACTCTGAATCCCCTTTCAGGGGGCGAGCGGTGTTGGCGTCGTGCTTGAGAAGGTATTCGACATCGGTCAGATCAGTCGCACCGTCGCCGTTATGGTCAGGAACTTCGTTGATCTCGATGGCGTAAGGTTCTTTGCCTTCTGGTTTCAAACCCTCGATATCGAGAAGCGGGAGGTACCGACCTGCTATGGCGGACTTCGCATAGCTGGTAGCTATAATCTTCTTGATCCCAAGGGTATTAAAGTTTAAAGCAAAATATCTAAAGAAATTGCTTTCGTACGGGTCGTCACAGTTACAAAAAATAACTTTTCCGCGCAATTGAGAGCGATAGTGTCTAAGCTCATTGCTTATGTCGCTTAATTGAGTGTAAAATTCGTCCTGCTTGTTTGCTTTGGCCTTGGATACCGTCCTGTTACTGGCCATTTCAAACTTCTTTCCCGGAGTCCGAACTTCTTACATCCTTAAACGAGAAAGGGGAGGCCCGAAGACCTCCCCTTCCCGTATGCGTGTCACCCGCTCCATGACGACCGGTACTTGCCTGTTATCGGCTCGACCCCGGACGGTGCTCTCGCGGACCTACAGGGGTTTCCCCCTGCCCGATATTTTCAGACCCTAAGGCGTATGTAGGGTCCGAGACGACAAAGGAGCCGCCTCCTGCGTATGACGAAGATTTAGGCTTGAGACCGGTTACGGTCAAGTTAAATCCCGCTCAGGAAACAGAGGGCCGAGACCATCGCGCCCCGTTCTCGGAGGATGCCGGCGACCGACGAAATCGAGGCTCCCGACGACAAGAGGTCGTCTACGATCAGGACGTTTCGCCCGATCAGGTCGGGCGCTTCCGCCGTCGCCGTGAAGGGGTCGAAGTGCGGTCGGATCGAGCGTGCTATGTCTTTCATGGAGACGGCGCTGCCGGGGCGAAGCTTGCTCCACCTGTTCAACTGCGCGCCGAACTCCTGCCGGTCTTGTTTCCGCACGTCGGCGGGGATGCCGCCGAAGCCGGCGAGCATCTGACCGACCGTCTTCTTTTGGATGAACGTCGAGGCCAGGACAGGCACGCCGGAGGCTTGAGAGACAAACGCGGCAACGTCGGAACAGAAGGCGTTGGACGAAGGCACCGCGAGGACGTGATCGAACTCCGCTAACTCATCGAGGATGCCCGCCAGGATTTCTCCGGCCAGACCCATGATTTCCGCACGCCAGTATGGGAGGATCGAATAGCCCTTGATTCCCTTAAGCGCATAAATCAGCGGGTTTCCATCTCGATCGGCGTCACCCGTTCTCGTCCTGCGAAAGACGCTGACGATAGGAACGTCTCCGACTGTCGAGCGGGTAGGGTTCGATGCAACCGCCGTGACGACGCGCTTTTCGTGGTTGGGGTTATGCGTAACCAGCTTGGGCGACTGCCGGTCTAGAACGTCTATGCCCATGCGGTTCTCCCAACAGAACGGGTCGCCCGAAGGCGACCCGTTCTGGACCTTAAATAAGCTTTTCAGCCTTCATGGCCTCGATCACCGAGTCTGGCAGGCCGTAGCAATAGTACCCCTTCTCGGTGTCCCACTCCTGGATGAAGAGGCAATCCCCCTCAACCCAACCTGGAGTGTTCGTGAGGCGACGGCCCATGGCGCCCATCATGCCAGCGAACTGCGAGGTGGTGATGCCTAGCTTTTCTTGAAGCTCGGGAGCCGTGACCATTTCCGGGCTGGCTTTGGCGAGCGTCGTGAGGATGGTCCGTTGGGTATCGTGCAGGATACGGCGGTTCAGATATCGACGGGCGGTCTGCTTCTCGATGTAGGAAACCTCGAAGTCGTCCTCGTCCTCATTCACCGGGGTCTTGGCTGTCGCCTTCGTGGGGGCAGAAGCAGCGTTCGAGAGGACGATCGTGGAGGCGGCGTCGAGATAACCGGGGAGAGCGGCGCGGATTTCCTCCGGGGTCCCGTCGAGGATGATAGCCTTCATTGAATGCTCCAATATGCTCTGAGGGTCAATAAAGACAATATGGAGCATATCAGAACATAATTCAATGCTCTGGCGTTTTCTGATGCAAAAAAAATGCTCCAGGGTAATTCGGAGCATTTTGGAATACCTATGCAGAGATGACTGCGTTCGCTGGCGCTTCCCATACCAAACCGTCCCGGAGGAACCGCTCCAGCGCCCAGGGGTGGTCCGCCAGAATGCGCAAGGCCGCATCGCCGCCGCTGTTCTTGCCCCGGAAGCCGGCCCAGCCGGCGACGACGAGTGCCGGGATAAAAGCCCACCACTGCCAGAGGATTGATCCCGCTACGCCCGCGACCAGCACTGCCAGCGCGACGAGGCTCCATGTGGCGTTGCCGACGAAGTAGCGGGTGAACACTTCTTCTTCGCCCACTGGCTCGACTGGAGCCCGTCTACGCTCATGACACACAGTGTCGAACCGTCGTCCGAGCGACCTACGACCACAACGCGATCGACTGCCATCTCCCGGTTGGGATTGGGTGCAAGCATTACCGTCGAGGCCATGAACGTTTCTGTCTCCTATCTGACGCGGTGTCGAAAGCTGGCATGTGCGCAACCCATCGGCAACGGGGTTCGGGAGCGTCTAGGGGAGCCGCCGGACCATCAGGCCGGAGGTGACAATCGAGCGATCTTCTGGACCTGTGTGACCTGACTGCTCAACCCGACGACCTTGTTCCGGTAGGTCTTCCGATCATCGGCATTCACAGCCTGCTGGAGGGCGCGACGAGCTTTGTCGAGCTTTTGAAGCTGGCGGTTCGGAACCGTCATCTTGTCGCCATCCACAATCACGCCCGTGATCTCGGCGGGTCGATCAACGTAGGTTTTTTCCTTGTGGTACCGCAGACCGGCACGGTGGATGGCCTTCTTGATAGACCAGACAACCGATGCCGAGACGTTCCGGCCCGAGATCGTCACGTCGTCGATGTAGACCGTCAGCGTGTAGCCATGCACCTTACAGATGGCGCTGATCGCTTCCCACACATCGTAGTGCGCGTAGTACGCCATAATCGGGCTTAGCGGACTACCAGTCGGTAGATGGCCCTTGTAGGTCGCAATTCTCGCCAAGTGCCATGCTACATCCTCGGAGCACTGCATCACGGATCGGAAGAACCACAGCACCCGCTCGAACGACGTGCTGGGAAAGTATTTGCGGATGTCCAGGCAGCGGACGACGCGGTTTCCACGGTGCTGGGCTGCGTTAGAGACGTAGCAGCGCCTTTTCACGGGGCAGAACAGGTAGTCCGGAGGCTCTATATGCGACAGCTTGGCGGCGATCCGGCCTTGAATGGTCTTGAGCCCATTACTGGGCTCCTCGACGTCCCGCTTCCCTCCGGCTTTCTTAGCGACCTCGAACTCGCGATAGAACTCGTCGCCGAGGTTCGCGAGGCGCTTGATGGTCGCGGTATCCGTGCCCAGGATCGAAGCGAGCCGCTTCCGGGTGGTCAGCTTGTAGAATGGGGACTGGTGGAGCGGATAGCGTTTAGGAGACATCGGCCCGTCCCGATTTGTCCTCCAGGAATTTCATAAGCGATATGATCTTCGAGGCGACAAGAGTTCTCGCCTGACCGTACGTCTTCCCCTCGTCCAAGCTCTCTGCGAAGAACAGAATGGATGAGGACGGCACGTCAAACGTGGTTGCGTACTTGTTGATGAGGTCCAGGGTCGGGGTCTTATGTCCTTTCTCTATTTCAGAGATGTAGGACTTGGAGATGCCGAGCTTTTCCGCAGCCTCAGTCTGCTTCAAATCGTGATACACACGAATGAGCCGAAGGGCTTCGTTGATCATTTCTCTCCTCTCGTGAGAACTTACAAAACAGGGCGGCCTACTCCCGGAAGTAGTCTATGAGCCTACAAGCCCACCAGAGTGCGCGCAGGATCGCGGCACCAGTCCCGAACACCACCCTCAGGGTCCGGGGTCGGACCATCCGGCGCATAAGGGCAAACTTCTTCCGTTCATTAGACCGCCGCTCACGGTCGACTTGATCCGATGTTTCCATCGTTTCGCTCCTTCTCCACCACCAAGGCCCTATTGCCTTGGCTGCCATCGCGGCGGAGTCGTAGGGGCGCGAGCGGTTAACCCTGCCTGTAAGGCGAGCCCCCGGCCATCGGGGGCTCGCCCGAACCGTTGCTCGGTGGGGCGCGGCGGACGTGCCGGACGCGTCGTCCCGTCTCTCGGTCCATAAACTAGAGGGCGTTCAGGCCCTCCACGCGGCATTCGCGCCGCAGATGATGATGACTATCCCCTCTCGGGTCGCACATCGGATATAGACCCACTTTACGACGACTTCAAGAACTTTATCCGCTATTGGCGAACTTTTTTGCAAGTTGCAATGCTCAAGCGGAAAGGCTGTGCATTGGCACCCCCCGTTTGAATGCAGATAAACTTCATAACTGTGGCGAGGCACCCGTAAGTCACCTATGCTTACGCCGAGCAACAGGATTCAAAAATGGCTAAGAATATCGCAATATTTAACAATAAGGGCGGCGTCGGTAAGACTACCTACATGTATCATGTGGCGCATCTCCTCGCTGCACGTGGATTAACAGTGCTAATGGTTGACGGTGATAGTCAGTGCAACCTTTCTGCATACTGTCTCAGCGATACTGCTATTCGACATTCATGGGGTCCGGAGGGAAATAGCATCTATCGCGCTATTGAGCGTGTCGCTCGGGGTATCGGAGATATTCGTCAGAGACAACCGAGTCCGGTTCCGCACGCTAAGGGTAAGCTGTATCTCGTCCCGGGTGACCTCCGTCTCAGCGATTTCGAAGACACGTTGGGCGACACCTGGAGCGCGGCACGAGGCGGTAATGAACCAGCAGTACGCGCTCAGTCTGCCATTCATCGTTATATCCAATGGGCTAGCGCAAAAGTCTCCGCAGACTTGGTGCTGCTTGACCTAGGCCCCAACCTTGGCGCGCTTAATCGCGCTATCCTAGCCTCAGCGGATTACTTCATAACGCCCTTGGCTCCCGACCTGTTTTCCATCCAAGGGACCGAAAATCTTGGCAATAAACTCGTCGGATGGCGAAAAGAATGGGACCAAACCAACGCAGCATGGAATGACCCAACTCTCTCGATCCCTAAAGGCCGTCCTACCTATCTCGGCTATGTCGTTCAGCAGCATAATATCCGCTCCAATGCGGCTGGAATGACGGAAGGCTGGCAAATTTACGGAAACGAGCTTGAGCCTGCTATCCGAGAAAATATTATCGCTAAAATTGGCCCGTTAAAGCAGGTTCAAGAATGGGACGACGATAGCTTCCAACTTGGACAAATTCCCAATCTTCACAGCCTAGTGCCATATTCTATGGATGCCAAAAAACCAATATTTTACTGCACCTCTACTGACGGAGTTCGTGGCGCTCACATAGCCAAAGCGCGTGAGTCATCGACACATTTTGAAGAAATCGTAGATACTCTTTCGTCAGTTGCTAGCTGGAAATAATCGATACTTCAACCGAACGCTGATCGAGGGCTGGCATCGCTGCTGGCCCTTTTTCTTTACTCAACAGGGTACGAAAACATTTCTTTTCGTACCCGCCGGGTGATGACTTGATGACGCGATAAAAAACAGTATCTTAAGAGGTACGAAAACCTAGGTACGTTTAACGCGAGCCGAAAACGTGTATCCTGAAGGGTTTTCGGTCCCACCCCCGGCCCAAGGCCGGTTCCACCGCAGGAGCTACACACATGAGGCTGATCGATCTTACTCTCCCGCTTCTCGCCATCGTGGCGACGAGTCCCGCCGGGGCCGGGCAAGCCCTTTATCGCGAACCGCAGCCGGTTCGGGTCGCCGTCGTCATCCCGTCCGCGCCCATGCCGGCGCCGGTCGTGAAGACATACGAAAAGAAGTGCTCGTTCAGCGTCGTGAAACTGCCCGCCGGCACCTACGAGTCCGGCATTCTCCTGTCGTTCCAGGTCACTCAGCTTTGGGGCGACACGAACGGGCAGTCGAACCGGACCCTTTACGCACACGTCGCGGACAACTGCGTAGCCGCCGGACGGTCACTCGGCTACCGCTATTCATGGCAGACCACGACCGCCGCGAAGTTCGCCAGCGCCATCGCCGCGACCGGTCGTGCATCGGCGACCGTCGAGGGCGACCGTCTCCGCGTCGTCGTCACTGCGCCGATCTGGCTTGCCGGCGAAGTCGGCGAGGGTATCCCCCTCACGAGGGTGCAGTGACCATGCTGCACCTTGGACGCGGACTTATCAGCATCAACGGGGCGCCGGAAGCGGCGGCCCTTCTCTCCTCGCCGTGGGAGCCCGCCGCTCCACCCGGGCGCCGTTCCCGCCGATCTTCTACCTACTAGGAGGGATTACGGCATGAAACTCCCCAACGGCCTTGCCGTCATCGACCTGTTGGGGGGCGGCCCGTCCGCCCTCCTCGCCCCACCGTGGCGGGCCGTCATCCAGGTGCAGGAGAGCGGGCCGGTCCTCTTGTTCCACCAGCGGCGGGGAGAGGTCACGGCTTACGTCCGGAGCCCAGGCATCGGCGGCAAGCCCTTCACGTGGGGCGTCCAACGCAAGATCGGCGGATGGGTCGAGGGCGTCGAGCGTCCCGCCTCGTCCCTCGCCGAGGCACTGGAGGGCGTGACGGAGCGGCTTGCGGCCGACATGCTTCGTCCACCCCTCAACGACCGGACCCACTGACATGCCCAAGATCGTCGGATACGCCCGCATTTCCACGCAGGACCAGAACCCCGCTCTTCAGATCGACGCTTTGAGAGCCAGCGGGGCCGAAGTCATCTTCGAGGATCGGGCATCCGGCGCGAAGGCCGACAGACAGGGCCTCAAGAAGGCACTCGCAGCCGTCGAGCCGGGCGACACCCTCCTTGTCTGGAAGGTGGATCGTCTCGGCCGGTCGCTCCGGCAGTTGATCGAGACCTTGGACGGCCTTCACGAAAGGGGCGTCTACCTCCGGTCCGTTTCGGACCCCATCGACACGACGACCGCCGTGGGTCGCATGGCCTTCCAGATCGTCGGCACCTTCGCCGAGTTCGAAAGGACCATGATCCAGGAGCGCGTCCGGGCAGGAATAGCGGCCTCGCGACGGGCCGGAAATCCCCACGGCCGCCAGTCCACGATGACGCCGGAACGCACAGATCACGCCCGCCAACTCATCGAAGGCGGGCAATCGTGGGCGGAAGTCGCCCGCATCATGGGAGTGTCCAAGACCTCCATCGTCCGCGCCTTCAAGCGCCATCCAGCAAAGGAGAGATCATGACCACGCACGTCCCCCGCAACCGCCGCAAAGGCCGCGAGCACCTTGACCAGCCGCAGGCCGCGCCCGTCCAGGCGCCCGCCCCGCAGCCGACGACCACACCGGACGACTTCGCCGCCTTCGACGCGATGTATTCGACCGACGACGACCTGGACCGTATGGCCCAGGATCGTAAGGCCGACGACCGCAAAAAGGCCGACGACGTGAAGCGCCAGGCGCAGCACCAGGCCGTTACCGCTACGCTCGATTATGCCCGCCGTGACGACGGCGCCGATCGCCGTCGTCAGGCCGAAGAGGCCGCCCGGAAGCGTCGTCAGGCCGAGGAGAAGCATCGCCAGGAGGTCGCCGCCGAAACCCGGCAGACGACCAGCCTTCGCAACGAGGCGCAGACCACCGCGGCGACCAAGCAGGCGAAGAAGCGGACGGCCGCGGCTGACCGGAAACCCGTCGAAGTGTTCGACAAGATCAAGGCTCAGGCCGTCGCCGACACCCTGGAAGGGGCGACCAAACTCAGCATTTTCGGGGCCTTCGCCGCTTTCGCCAGAGGCATGAAAAAGCACCTCGCCCGCGTGGTGGATTACGTTCGACACTACGTCACGCCGCCCGTGCCGGCCTTCCCGGCCATGCCCATGCTCGCCCGTTCGCTGCCCGTCCCGGAAGCGGTCATGGCACCTTCGAGCGAAAAGAAACCGAAGCCGGCGCCGGCAGGCGACGCCCCCGCCCCCGCCTTTCCGAAAATGGAATTCGTGCCGAAAACCGACGCGGATCGCGATTGGCTCGCTCGGAAGGACTGGAATCCCGGCCATGCCCGCAAGGATGGTCTGGAGATTTACGGCAGTGTCAGCTTTTATAACTCTGTCGCCCGTTCCCTGGAACGCGGCTTCGTCGGCCCTCTAGACGAAGAGACCCTTGAGCCAAAGGCACCGTACCTCCTGAAACTTCTTCAAGGAGAATACGGCCAGGAAGCCTTGGACGAGGCACGGAAGAAATTCGAGACGTGGGAGCACCGTCTAAGAGACGACGTTCACGCCGCCTACAAGATCACCCCATCCTTGATGGATCGGGCGGCCGAGCTTGAACGGACACCCACGCCGGACCCCGATCTGGACGATACCCCAACCGATCCGCCGAACGACGGCGCCCCGGTTGCGGAAGCATCCGGTCCCAAGGCCGCTAAGTCTCCGGAGCCTACGCCGGCACCGGCACCGAAGCCGTCCACCCCGTCACCGATGCGGCGGACCATGTAAGCATGGTTTCCCGCCTGTCTCGCCTACGGCGAGAGGAAAGGGAGTAGGGGGAAGGGTTTGGGAAGGAAAGAGGGGCCGCAAGGCCCTTTTTCTTGCCGATCCGAACCAAAAAGACCAGCGGATTGCGCATTTGTTATCTGTAATTCACTTGACGGCATCAAGTGAATTGCGATATAACTGTTTCATCGAAGCCGCCCAGCCAAGGGAAAATCCGATGACCAAGCGCACCGCCAAGACCGACACCACCGCCGCCCCGAAGGCCGACGTTTACGAACGCGTGACGACCATTTTCGTTGAGGCTCTGGAGAAGGCCGGGACGAACCCGGTCGAATGGCCGTGGGTCCGGGCGGCCCGTGCAGGCGTTCCGATCAACGTCACGTCGAAGAAGGGTTATCGCGGGATCAACCGCCTCTTGCTCGGCGCCATGGTCGCGGACGGCGCTTCCCGCTTCTGGGGGACGTTCAACCAGTGGCGGGACAAGGGCGGCATAGTCCGCAAGGGCGAGAAAGGAACTCTCGTCGTCTATTGGGGCGATCTTTACGTGGACGAGAACGGCGACCGTTGCGCCGCGAACGATCCAGGCGCCCGAAAAATCCTCTATCCCAAGCCTTCCTACCTGTTCCATGCCGACCAGCAAGACGGATGGACCGCCCCGGCCGAGGGCACGAAGGAAGCCGAGGAATTGGCCGCCGCGAACGGCGCCGCGACCCTGGAAGACCTGGAAGCCTTCGTTTCGGCGACGGGTGCGAAGATCATCGAGCGGGGCGACAAAGCCTATTTCCAGCCGGCGACCGATCTTGTCGTGATGCCGACCCGCGACCGCTTCCGGGACACGCAGGACGCCACGGCGACCGAACATTTCTACAAGGTGCTTTTCCATGAGTTGGTCCATTGGACGGGCGCGGAAAGCCGCCTCAAGCGGGATTTCTCGGGCCGTTTCGGGTCCGAAGCCTACGCCTTTGAGGAGTTGGTGGCCGAGATCGGCGCCGCCTTCCTCGCGGCCGACATGGGCATTTCCCCGGAGCCGGATGCCCGCAACGTCGCTTACGTCGCCGGGTGGCTCAAGGTGCTGAAGGGCGACAAGAAGGCGGTTTTCACCGCATCCACCGCAAGCGCCAAGGCGGCCGACTTCCTCAAGGCTTTCCAGCCGATCGCCCAGGAAGACGACGACCAGGAGGAGGAGCCGGCGGCACTCGCCGCCTGATCCGGCCGGGAGGGGCGCAAGCCTCTCCCCCTTTTTCTTCCCCTTCCGATCGAGAGCCTTTCCATGTCTCAAGCCGTCGTCCGAGAGGACTTTGCCGAAGCTTTCATCGCCGCTTTCGACGGCGATCCCCGCGCCGCCGTGGCGGCCCTCCTTGCCGAGAACGAGCGCCTTTCGCGCTACATCGAGGGGAACGTCTCCCACGGCTACAGCCGGGGCGGAAAGGCCCAGGCCGGGAGGCTAATCGCATGGGCCTGACCCCTCTCCCTACTCCCTCTCTCGCGGAGCGGACGTTTTCCCATATCGCCGACCCCGGCCTTTTCGTCGCCTTCGCCCTTCGCTTCGAGCCCGGCCGCGATCCCGTCCGGGTCGCCGCGCCTTATGAGCCAGAAGAAGGCGTTCGCCTCGAAGCGGGCGGCATATCGCCGGAAACCCGGCTCGCGGTGACGACGGCCGTCGAGACGGCCCAGCGTATCGCGCCATGGTGTCCGGTCACGGTCGGGGCAAACCTGATTTCGGCGGGAATCCCGATCCGGCCGGGGTCCTACGTCGAGAGGGATGGGCAGCGGTTTGCCGAGCTTGGCGGCATCTTCCTACGCAACTCGGAGGAAATCCTTCTCGCCGCTTCCCATTCGCCTTTCGGCATACTTAGCATGGCCGCGCATGAGGCTTGGCATGCCCTTGAAATGCGGTTGGCGGACGAAGCCAAGGCCGCCGTCATGGCCGACCTTGGACCGGCCTTCGCACCACCTGAACACCCTTACTATGCCGATCCTGAGGAGCGGCGGGCGGTGGCGTTCGATACGTGGTGCAAACGTTTCTTCGTTGGAATGCCGGGTTTTTCATCTTCTACCGACCTTGATGCGATCTTCCTCGCCGCGTGGTCGGGCGAGCTTGGAAAAATCCTTTCGGATCGCTGAAAAACTTTATGCAATTCACTTGACACTAACAAGTGAATTGCATAAATTAGGTCTATCGAAACTGCCAATGAGGCAACCCCGATGACCTCGACCAGAACCGAACTATACCAGATCGCCAAGGAAAACGTCGCGGCACTCGAACTCACGGTCATGGCGGCCCGCCAGGAGATCGCCCGTGTCGAGATTGAAAATGGCCGCCGCATGGGGCTGGACCTTACCTCGCTCGTCGCCTGCAACATGGCACCCGACTGCGTAAGGGATCGCACTTGGAGCGAGGCGCGGAACAAGTGGTGCGCCGATCACAAGAAGTTGGAAAGCGCAAGAAAGCTCTTCCGTCGGTACTTCCGCCGCGAGATCGCAGAAGACGCACGGGCGCTCGGTCTCTCGTTTACGGTCGGCCACTAATCGCTCTCCCAAAGGGGCGAAGTCCACCCCTTTGTCATCACCTCATCACCTTGAAAGGAGCCTTCAGGCTTCGCCCTCCGACCACCACGGCGGGCGAGTCCCGAACGCTTCCCCCGGCATGGAGCCGGACGTTCGAGCAGGAGATCATCATGTCCCGACGTGTTGGCATCATTCACAAGCCCAGCGGCTATTTTTACGGAACCGCCCTTCTCTCGGGCGACATCCCCGCGACGATCCAGGCAGCGGCGTCGGAATGGGATGGCGGGAGCTACGTCTACACCGACGAAGGCGACGAGTTCGAAGCCTACATCCTCCCCGAGGACTGGAACGACGAGGCCCACCCGGACGGGCAGAACCAGGACACCATCGAAGCCGTGAAAGCGGGCGCCTATGCCGGCGAGTGCGGGACCATCGACCGCCAGGATGATTTTCAGTACCGCGACGAGGTTCGCAAGACCGACCTCCTCCGCCGGTCCATCGAAGTCGAAGACGGCCACCGCGTCGATATCGAGGTCGATTCCGATATCGAGTTCATGGACGAGGGCGGCGACCGCCTCACGACGATCACCGTTCGCATCGCCGGAACGTGGTTCGACGGCATCAAGACGCTCCGGGCGTCCGAGTGGATCGACGAGGACGGCGATTTCGAAGAAGCGGCGAGTCACTTCGCTTGCAACGACGTGCGCGACTGGCGCCGCGCCGTCCCCGGCCCCGAATTCGAAGAAGAGGCCTGGAGCGCCATCAAGGCGGCGATCCTGGAGGCGGGTATCCCGCTGATCGAGGAGGAAGAGGACCACGACCAGGACGACGAGGACGAGGACGCCGCCTGATCCGCCCGGAGGGGCGCGAAGGGCGCCCCTCCACCTTCTCCGTTGATCGCAGCAAAGGAGCGCGATCCATGTTCCTTGACGACGTTACGGTAGCATTCGAGACGAAAAACCAAATGATCTCGATTGGTGCGGTCGACCCCCCGGCCCACTACAAAGCCTTTCGCGAGAGCGCCGAAAAGCGGGGCATCGACACCGATTTGAAGGCGAAAAAGCTATTCATGGACTTGCGCGGCGCCGACGCCATGCGCCTCGTCCTGTCCCGCTCCGCCTTGGACACGATAGACGAGACCTGTTCGTCTCCGACCCTTGTTTCGGCGGCCCGTCGTTCCGTCCGCCTACCCCATCCGACGCTTTGGGTAGAATGGCGGGTTCAAGACCAGACATGCGGCGTGTCGTTGCACTCCAAGCCGGGTTCCGAGAACACCGCCGGGCACGGGACGTTGATCGTCCGCATGGGGGACGGGACTTTCTCCGGCTGCTCCTTTACTTTCGACCTGAGAGGCACCGATTTCATCCGCTGGCTCAAGACGCCGGAGGGCGACCCGGAAAGGGCGATCCGGGGCTTGGAAAAGCTCACGACCGGCCTTTCGGCCTTGTGGGCCTCCCCGCGCCTGATCGAGGTCGAGGCCGTCGAGACCCCGCCCCGGCTCGCGGCGGCGCGGGCGAAGCGCAGGGCGCCCCCGTTGACCGACTATTCGATAGTCCACCTGTCGAAGGTCGCCACTGCTGCCAGGACGGAAGGAGCGACGACACCAGGAGACGGCGCCCGGCGCCGGGGCCACCGGGTCCGGGGGCATCTGCGCCTTCTCCGTTCGGGACACGTCGTCCCGGTTCGACCGCATGAACGCGGCGACCGCAATCGGCCGATGAGCGGCACGGTGCGGGTCGTCGGATGAGGATAGGAGACGACATGCCCGACCACGACCTTTCCACCCTCTACGGGTTCCCCGGCAAGTGCGGGGAGCCCGAGCACTGGATCGGGGAAGAAATCCGCGAAATCGTCCAGAAGCTCGGCACGGCCGCTCTTTCGGAACAGGCCCTCGCACTCCTCGCCAAGAGTGCCCAGGAACGGGCCAAGGCCGAGGCTTACTGAAGGAAGAAGGGGGGCGGAAGCGCCCCTTTTTCGCGCCGAAAATCTGGAAATTGTTTCAGTAAATAGCTTGACAGTATCAAGTGATTTGCATATAACAGACCTATCGAAACCGCCGAATAGGAAGGCGACACGATGACTTCCACCGCTCCAATTTACGACGGCATCGAGACCTTTCCCGCCCACCTCGGCTTCCTGTTGGAAACGTCGCACTTCGACGTGACGCGTGGCTGGAAAGGAGAGGTCCGCATCTTCTCGAATATCCAGAGCGGGGACGAACCCGCCGCCCTCCTGGAGCGTGAGGACGCAGAGAAGTTCATCGAACACATGGAATACATCCAGAAGATGGAATTGAGCGACTATCGCCGCTCCCGTCTCCTCCACGACCTCTGTGAACAGGCCATCCGTTTCCAGGATATGGAGCCTGACGAAGCCGCGAAACGGGCATCACAGCAGGGCAGGATTCCGCCCTGTTATCATCACCTCATCACCTAAAAGGAGGCTTTTGGTGTCGCCCCGGTCCTCTCCCCGAGGGCGAGCCCCAAAGTCACCAGACCCCCGGAGAAACACGATGCAGAACCCGCAGACCCCCACCGTCATCGAGGAAGACGCCACCGCCCTTCTCGCCGCTTGCCGGCGTCTCGCCTTCATCATGGACGACGCGACGAAAGCCCTCGCGAAGGGCGAGACGACCGCCCTCCCCGTGGGCATCCCCGACCTTCAGAACCTCGCATCGAGCGTCCAGATGCTTCTTCACGAAATGGAGCATCGGAAGCCTCACGCCTTCTACGTCTACGATCCGGAACAGCCCTTCAACCGCCGGACGGCGACCCGCTTCGAGACGATCGAGGACGCGGGCGTGGAGATCCTCGGCGCCGGCTGCGACTACGGCGACCTCGTTCAGGGGTGCGACGACCGGTTCATCCCATACCGCGTGACGACCGAGCGGCCGGTCTATTTCACGTCGCTTTCGGCGGCGACGAAGGAAATCACCCTCGCCAACGTCGCCACGTCCGACCGCTTCCCGCTCCGATGCGCCACGGAAGCCCAGGCGGCGGCTCTGGAGGCGGAGCAGGCCCGTCCGTCCCTCATCCGTCGCGCCCTTTCCGCCCTCGCCTGAAGCGGGGCCGGAACCCCGTTTCCCTACTCCCTGGAGGCCCCTTGTCCCCCGACCTCTTCCCGATCGACCGCACGTCCACCAACGTCGTCAGGCTACACCAGGACACGGCGGAAGCCCTCCTCGGCCGACCGTTCGACGGCGACCGTCATTCCCTCGCCCAAGCTTGCGCCACAAGGATTCGCCGTCCGGTCGATCCCTCCCGGATCGAAGTTGTCGAACGCGGCGCATTCGCCGTCTTCGGGCCGTGGATCGAGCAGAGGAGGCGTTACGCCATCGTCACGGGAGAAAGTCCCGAGGCCGTTGCGAGCCGCCTCGCAGGCCGGATGCTCGTCTTTCTTTGCTGCCATCGCCGGATCACTGAGAAGGTCAGTATATGAGCCACGTTTTCGATTCGGGACAAATCGACCGCAAATCGTCTATGCCGGGTCAAGTGAATCACTGGACACCGCCAATGGCAGAAGCTTTCGACAGCACCGATCCGGTAGCGGTCTACGACGACATGAAGGCGCGGCTCGAAAGGATGGGACTGAACCTGAAGGGCTTCGCGGCCAAGATGGGCATATCCTTCACCACGCTTCCGCGCTGGCGCACGACGATGACGCCGCCCTACGTGCTGGCGTATCTGAACCTTCTGGAGAGCCGTTCCGTGGCCCTCCCGGAGGTCGAGGCGGACCCGATCGAAGCCATGCGGACCTCGCTCACCGCCGTAATTGACGACGCGATCGCCAAGGGCTGGACCCGCCCGCAGATCGGCGCCGCCCTGCGCCAGTTGGCCGACGAGACCGACAAAAGGCGGTCCTGAAAACTTGCCCGAGGCTTGCGATCCGCAAGCCGTCAGACCGCAATTTGCAGAATGGTGGGAATCGGGTTAACGTCTCTCTTGCCGCTCGGATCGGGGCGGCGGACGACCGGTTCACTGAGGGAAACAGGGGATCGGAAACGTCTATAGTGGAAGCTGTAAGACGGCTCTGAGCATTGGGAAAGAGCATCGCGACTGGTAATCGCGATACCCGATCCCCTGCAACGCCGAAGGTATGCCCTTTGGGCTTCCTTGGCAAGAGTTCCGCCCGATCGACAGCCCTGTTTTAGGGCATTTAATATGGACCCAATATCGCAGGGGCCTAACACCCCCTCCGTCCATGTCTATCCGACGAGATTTCCTCGCGAAATCGCCTCGGGGCGGCTAGCCGAAACCCTCGCTTCGTTCCGCGACCGGTCGCGTTCCTGGAGGTCCGATCGAGACCTCGCGAAAGCGCAAGGCGACGACGCCCAGGAAGGCGACGACGAGACCTCCGAGATCGGTACGGTTGAAGGTCACGCGGTACGGGGCGCCACCCCCCCGAGACTCCTCGTCAGAGGCGAAGCCAGTCTCGGAAAATCCACGAAATCCATGCGCGAGCTTGTCCGTCCTTTGACGGACGCAGGATGGACGATCCTCTATCTCACGCCGGAAGTCCGGCTTTCCGACGACCTCGCGGCCGTCGCTCGCAATGCCGGCGTGGAACCCGTCCACGTCCTTCGCGGTCGTGAACAGCCCGATCCGGAGCGTCCAGGATCGGCCATGTGCCTGAAGGCAGGGCTTGCAAAGAGGGTCGCGCAGATCGGCCAGTCCGTCCGGAAATCGCTTTGCGACGACGGCCTCGGCAACGTGTGCCCGTTCAAAGACCAGTGCGGATCGATGCGCCTGGAGGAGGAGCTTCGCGACGTGCGCGGCGGCCTCATCGTCGGCACCCATGCTCACCTCACCTTGCCCCTCGAATATCTCCGGGCCGGCAAAATCGACCTCGTGATAATCGATGAAGGCTTCACCGCGACCTTGGACCGGTCGTCAAAGGTGCCGGTCGATCGGTTCCGGATGCTCAGGCTCCCGAACGCCAAGCATCGGACCTATGAGCCCAGGAAGGGCGAGAGCCCCGACGACGCGGCGGCGCGGCACCGGAAGGACACGATCGAATTCGAACAGGTTCACCGCAAGGCGGTGAACGCGCTCGATCGTGCGGAGAAGGAGGGCCGACAGGTCCGCCTTTCCGACTTCCGCGCAGAGCACCTTTCCCCCGGCGATTGCCGGTTTGCGGCCGGCGTCGAGTATACCCACCTCGGCAAGCCAGTGATCCATCCGGGCATGTCGGAGGAGCTTCAGACGGCGGCCCTGGAAAGGGCCGTGCAGAAGGAAGCCTTCGCGCTTGCGCGCTTCTGGACCCTCGTCGGACATGAGCTTGGCACGTCCAGGCAGGGCGAGCTTATGTCCGTCGCCGTCGTCAACGGCGCCGTGGACGAGGCCGGCAACCTCGCCAACCTCGTCGTCATGGACTTCACGGCCGACGCGCGTTTCCAGAGCGTCCCGGTCCTCATGCTCGATGCCAACGCGAACGTGTCGGCCGTCGAGCGGTTCTTCCCCGGCCTGGAGGTCGTGGAGATCGCCGCCGAATGGTCCGAGGCCGTGACCGTCCGTCAGGTGACGGACAGGACCGGCGGAAAGACCCGCCTTTCCGATCCGTCGAACGTCGATCGGCTTCACCTTCTCATGAGGCACGTCGCAGATCGCGACATGGAGCGCGTCGATGCGCTTTTCGAGAAGCATTGGAGAGACGACGACTGCCCCGACTTCCGACCGTTGATCGTCACTCACATGGCAGTGGAGGAAGCTTGGAGGGAGAAGGGCAGGGCGTTCCAGGGCGAAGGCCCGAAGGACTTCGACGCCCCCTTCCAGGCCGCGCACTTCGGCGCGATCCGGGGCAAGGACGGTTGGAAACACGTCACGTCGGCCGTCGTCGCCGGTCGCCAGGAACCCACGCTGGACGCGCTAGAGAGGATCGCCCGCGCCCTTCACTACAGGAGCGAGACGGAGATCGTCGCCGTCCAGGCAGACGAGAAGGGCGAGCGCCGCTTGCCCCGCCGGGACGTGCTCGTGAAGGCCAAGGACGGGTCGTGCGCGACCGTCTCAGTCTCGCACCACCCGGACCCCCGCGTTGACGCGCTCCTTCGCCAGATCAGGGAAGGCGAGGTGGCGCAGTCGATCGCCCGGCCGCGCCCCGTGTGGCGCGACCGGTCGAACCCTCTCGAAATCCTCGTGCTGACGAATGTCCCGCTGGATGTGCAACCGGACACGTTGACGACGTGGGCCGAGGTCATTCCCGACCGGTGGCGGGAGATGGAGCTTGCCGGATTCGTCCCCGACCTCGCTTGCGACGTAGCCGCCGCCTATCCGGCGCTTTTCGCGTCGTCGGCCGCCGTGCGTCAGGCCGCTTCGCGGCGGACGCGAAAGTGTGACGAAGCCGATTCAGACTTCTATCGGTCCTGTCACACTTTCACCGGTAGCGTGAGGGTCGAATGGCGGATGGAAGGGAATAGGCGAGGAAGGCAGGGATCGATGCTCCTCCTCCATGACGATACCCCCGAGACGGTCGCCCAGAGGCTAAGGGAGAAGCTTCCGGCCGCATATGGCGTCGTCATACTCGGCGCGCTTCCGGACGCCCTGGAGGCCCCTGTGGCCGCCTTGGACGCGGCGGTGGAACTGGACGCTTACCTGGACGAGATCGAGGAGGCCGGCGAGGTCATCTGGTGGCGTATTCCGCCCGAGACCCGTCGTCCGCCGTTGTCGCAGTACGGGACGCGACCCGTCCAGGATGCCGCGAGACGGCACGACCCCGGCGGGGGCGTCGTCAGCCTCGCTTAAGGTCCGGTCAAGCCTATCCTGCGACCTTGCGTGACAGTCGCCCGAAACGGGGCATGGAACGACACGCGACCCGGAGGGACGGGCAGGGGGTTTCAGATGATGCTTTCGCTCGGACAGGCCGCCAAGGTGGCCGGCGTGGGAAAAACGACGATTGCCCGCGCCGTCTCGTCGGGGCGCCTTTCCGCGACCAGGAACGACGACGGCTCCTATGCGATCGACCCGGCCGAACTCTCGCGAGTCTACGACGTGCAGCCCGAACGGCTGGAGAAGGTCCAGAAGGGCGAGACGGTCGAGACCGACGACGACGACGGTCGCGAGGAACGAGACGCCACCCTTCGGATCGACGCCGCCGAGGAAGCCCGTCGTCAGCTTGCGACGATGGTCTTGGAAGAGCGGGTGAAGGCGCTGGAACGTCTTCTCGAAGCCGAGCGCGACCGTCGCGAAGCGGTCGAGCGAGACCGGGATCGGTGGCACGACCAAGCCAAGATAGCGACCGCGCTCCTTCCGCCGCCGCCGGCACCCGTCGCGCCGGCTCCGGCGAACGAGGCTCCTGAAACGCCAAGAGCCGGTCTTTTGGACCGGCTCTTTGGAAGGCGTGTCGCCTGAAACCCGCCCCGAGAGGCGAAGGCGACGCAGAAGGCCGTTGTCGAATATGACTATGGGCTACCCGCCCCGAGGGGCGAACCCGTTCCTCACTTCAGATAGGCCGGCTTTTTCTGACGGCCAGTACGGACCCACCGTACAAGGACCGGGAGGAAGAGCCCGGCGGCGAGGCCCATGCCCAGGATCGTCAGGGGGCGGAAGCCATTAAGCCACGTCGAGCCCGCCGCCCATATCGAGGCCAAGGGATAATTTCGGTTCGTCGTCGGCGGGATGACCATCCCCTTGCCGTCGATCCAAAGCGAGACCGCGCAGTTGCGGAGGTTGTCGGCAGTGACGACCACGCGGCCGGAGCCGGACGCGCAGTAAGTGCCGATCGCCGTAGCGAGGTCCGAGTTGCCTTGTGCAAGCTTCCAGATCGTCGGGAAGTCCGGACGGAGGGCAAGAGCGGCGGCTTGCGACGTGACCTCGGCGCTTCGGATCGTGCCGACCCAATATCCGCCGAAGGCAAAGATGGCCGCCAGAAGGAGGGCGAACATCGCCCCGAAGGCGCTTTCGGCCTTCCTCCGGCGCATCGTTTCTGCCTCGAAAAAGTTCGTGGCCGCTTCCGCGATGGCGGGGCCGAGGTCCGCGACCGCCTTCGCCTGGACGGCTTCGACCTGTCTCGTCGCGGCGGCCGCCACGGGGCCGACCGCTTCCTTGGCCGCCTTCCGCACCGCCGCCGCGACGGTTTCGGGAAGTGCGTCGATCGAGGAGGCCGAGCGGGCGAATTGCGCCACAAGCTCCTCCATCCGGCCCGACGCCACGAGGGAAATCAGGAGTTCGTCGTTCGCCGTCAGGTTCAAATCCCGCAGCATCCGCCACCGCGTATCGCGGGTTTCCGGCGTGATCTGAAGGGTTTCGGCGGCCTTGTCGAATAGCGTCTTTACCTCGGGTTTCATGGCGACCTCGCGCAGCAGGAGGAGGGGCGGGGAGGGCTCCCCGCCGCCGGTTTTTTTCGTGGGTTAGGCCGGGAGGCCGAGGAGGGCGCGAGCCGGGGCGATCGACGCCGCGAACTTCTGCGCGAACTTGCGGGCGCGCATCTTCTCGTAGCCGTGGAGCGACTTGGACTCGTCGGCGCGGGCCGGCGGGAAGCCGAAGGCCGAGAGTTTGACGGAGGTCACGCGATCGAGCGCCGGCATCTTGATTTCGACGGCGCCTTCGCGGCCCAGGAGACCCGCCCGCGTCTTGCCGCCCATGGCCTCGCCCTGCTCGTCGGTGAAGCCGTACCAGAAGGGGAAATCGGCTTCCAACTCGCCGAAGTGCTCGTTGACGACGCAAACGTGGTCCGCGTTGGAGCCCGTGGCCTTGAGGTAGTTCGCGACCGACGACGCGGCGGCAATGTCCGACGAGATCATGTGGACGAACGTCACGCGGTAGCCCTGTTCCGCGAAGGTTTCGAGGAAGCCTTCCAGGCCCTTCCCGCCGTCCACCATCTTCATAAGCTGCGTCAGGAAGCCGCCCGCGAGATCGTGGAGGACGAGGGGATATTCCTCTTCCGCCGAGGTCATGAGGCGCAGGCTGTCGCGATCCGAACGGCCCGCGTAGAAGCCGACGCCCACCAGCGGGTCTTGCTGTTCCGAAACCTCGCCGTCCGCGTCCTTCGTCGCGCAGAGCCGGGCGAGCCCGCCCACGCTTCCGTCCGCGTCGAAGGCGGCGATCTTCACGCCCTCGTTCCGCGTCAGGGTCAGGAAGGAGGAGGTCCAGAGCGTCTTGCCGACGCCGCCCTTCTCGCTCGTCACCAGGAGGACGCGCTTCATGCCTTCACCGTTTTTCGCCGCTTTTGCCACTCTCGTTTTCCTTTCGTTCAATGCGTATTCAAATGTCGCGGTTACGGGGCCGGAGGTCGGGCGTGTGCGCCTCTTCCGGTTTCGTTCCCGCTCCTGAAGGCGTCGTGTTCGCCGCCGGGCTTGAAGGCGTGTTCGCCTCATTGTTCACGGCCGGTTCATGATTCTTTTCAGTCGGTTTCCGTTCGCCGTCCGGCTCGCCTTCACTCTCGCGTTTCGCCCTCGCGTAATATTGCGAGAACGTCCCGAGGCTCATCGAGAACCCCCGCGAGTTCAGGAGTTCGCAGACTTCGGCGCGGGTCCGACGCTTCGCGAAGAGGGCGTCGATTTCAGGCAAGAGCAGCCTGATGCGCTCATAGACCGAGAGCCGACTTGCCGGCGTCTTGTCCGCCTCTTCCCGGAGGAACGACCGGAGACCTTCCAAGTCGTCTACCCCCGGCGTTTCCGTGGGTTTCCTAGCCATCGCACGCCCCGTTCCGTTGCCGTTGACGATGAATATACACACGTTCACGGCTTTTTCAATATGCGTTCACGTCTATTCGGAACCGCATTGCATTTTCATATAACGCCGATATATGATTTTATGGAAGGACACATGACGCACCTGCGACGGCTATATCTGTCCACGTTCCGCGTCAGTGTCATGTTTTCTAGGCGTTTGAGGTGTCCAAACGTGGCCGTATCGGCCGAAACAGGGTCATGCTAACCTAGTCCCTGCGACCGTGTAAGGAGAAAGTCGAATGGCGACCGTCCGCCCCCGTATATCGATCCCCGACGAGGTGTGGACGGCCGTCGAAGAGGCCGCGAAGTTCCGTCGAATCCATCCGTCAACGTTTGTTGAACAAGCCTTGATCCGCGCCCTTGATCCCTCGAACGAGATCGAGGCGCTAACGCGAATGGTTCGTGAACTGTCCGTGAATACGTCGTCAGTCCATGACAAAATCAACTATCTGGCCGATTACGTCGTGGATCGTTACCGTTCCGAAAACGAGGAGTGAACCCGTGTTCAACTGCACCCGTATCACGTCGGTTGAATACTACCTCGCGCAGAAG
Source organism: Aureimonas psammosilenae (assembly GCF_009176975.1). GTDB lineage: Bacteria > Pseudomonadota > Alphaproteobacteria > Rhizobiales > Rhizobiaceae > Plantimonas > Plantimonas psammosilenae. The sequence goes on along the minus strand of NZ_WEZG01000020.1, from coordinate 17,741 downwards.
GCCCAGGCGCAGGCCGACGCGAAGCGGCCGGACCCCAACCAGGGCCGCGACCGTGAAGCCTACTACCTCGACAACGGCGCGGCCGAGAGCGAGGGGAAGTGGTGGACCCGCCGCGCAGCGTCTTCCCTTCCCAAGTCCTCTTCCTCCCTACTCCCTCTTTCCCCGTTCGGTCAGAACGGGACGGCTGTCAACGACCGGCACTTCCGCGACCTCGCCGCCGGGCGTCATCCCGTGACGAAGGAACCGCTCACCAAGGCGTCCGCAAACGGCAAGCGGTCGGTCGGTTTCGATCTTCAGATCGGCGCCCCGAAGTCCGTCTCCGTCCTCGCCGCCGTGGTGGACGACGACACCCGCGCCCGCGTCTTCGCCGCCCATGACAAGGCCATGGAGCGTGCCCTGAACTTCGCCTTCGACGCCGGCATGGTGACGGCGCACAGGGCGAAGCGCGATCCGCTGACGGGCAAGAAGAGCTATTTCGAGGAGCCCGTGCAGGAGGCGAGCGCCGCGACGTTCCGGCATTTCACGTCGCGGGCCATGGACCCGCAGCTTCATTCACACGCGGTCATTCTCAACCTTGGGGTCCGCGAGGACGGTTCGACGGGGGCGATCGACAACCGCCGGCTCAAACTCTACGGCGGCGCGATTTCCAGTTTGTACCGATGCGAATTGGCGAAGACGCTCCGGGAGGAGCTTGGAGTGGAGGTCGTCCAGAAGGGGCGGAACTTCGAAATCGCCGGCATCCCGGACGCCGTGACGAAGCAGTTTTCGAAGCGCCGCGCCGAGATCGAGGCCGTCGCCAAGGCCGAAGGTTTCACCACGGCGTCCGCCCGTGGCAAGGCCCAGGTCGCGAGCTTCGAGACCCGCGACGACAAGGACAAGGCGGTCACGATGCAGGAGCTTGAAGCCCGGTGGAACCGCGAGCTTCAGACACTCGGATGGGACGGCAACAGCCTCATGAGGTCCGCCCTCGCCGAAGGGCGTCTCCTTCGCGCCGAGCGCGCCAAGGATGAGGGCGACCAGATCGACAAGGCGGCCGGAAAGGCTATCCACGACCTCACCCGCAACGCTGCCGTCATGGACGATCGGCACGTCGTGCGGGCCGTCCTGGAAGGCTTGCAGACCCTTTGCGGGGCAGACGAGGCCCTTGCCGCCGTGGACCGCCTGAAGGCGTCCGGGCTCCTCGTCCAGATCGGCGAGCTTGACGGTCGCCCGATCTATTCGACGGCCGAGATCATCGCCGCAGAAAAGGCTATGCTTCAAACGGTGAAGGCCCGCCAGGGCGAGCGCGAATTCGTCCCCGAGGCGGCTGTTAGAGCCGCAATTGCCCGTCGTCCGACGATCCGCGAGGATCAGGCCGCCGCGATCCTTCATGCCCTCAACAAGGACGGCGTGTCCGTGGTGGAAGGGTCCGCCGGCTCCGGCAAGTCTTTTTCCCTCGGCGCGGTCGCCGAGGTCGCCCGAGAATGCGGGCTCGAGGTTTGGACGGTGGCGCCGTCGTGGAAGGCGACGGAGGTCGTCAGGTCCGACACGCAGACCGCCGACGCCTACGCGAAGGCCGTCCAGGGTTTCGTCCGCCAGATCGCGGATGGAAAGGTGAAGCTTACCGAGAAATCCGTGGTCATCCTCGATGAGGCCGGCATGGTCGGCACCGAGGACATGGCCGCCCTCGTCGCCGCCACGTCAGCGGTCGGGGCGAAGTTGATCGCGTCCGGCGACACGCGCCAGCTCCAACCCGTCGTCGCAGGCGCCCCCTTGAAGGCCATTTCCCGCGTCGTCGGATCGTCCCGAATGACCGAGATCACCCGTCAGAAATCCGAGTGGCAGAAGGCCGCCTCGCAGGACTTCGCGGATGGCGAGACCGTTCGGGCACTCGAAGCCTACGACAAGGCGGGGGCCGTGACCGTCGCCGACGACCGGGAAGAGGCCATCCGCGCCCTTGTGGACTCGTATTCAAGGGACCGCATGGAGCGGCCCGAGGCGGCCCGCTGCGTCCTCTCTTCCTGGAACGTGGACGTTCGGTCGTTGAACGAGCAGATCAGGGCCGCCGGCAAGGCCGCTGGCTGGATCGAGGCGACGGACTGGACGCTTCCCGCGATCCCTCGCGGCGGCGACGACGCCCAGGCGATCGACCTCGCGGCGGGCGACGAGGTGATATTCGGCGAGACCGTCGAGCTTCGCGGCATGACGATCCGCAATTCGGACCTCGCCCGCGTCGTGGGGATCTCCGGCGATCCGGAGAACCCGACGCTTCGTCTCGCCTTCGCCAAGTCGGCCGATCCGATCGAGGTGCGGTGGAGGGAGCTTGTCGGCCGCCGTGAAGAGGGCGAGCCCCAGGCGCCCAGGCTGCAACACGCTTCGGCTATGACGGTCCACGCCTCGCAGGGCGTGACGGTCGATGAAGCCTATGTCCTGAACGTGCGCGGCATGGGACAGGAAAGCACCTACGTTGCCATGACCCGCCACCGCAACGCCGTGAAGACATTCGCCGACGGTGGCCGAATCGTGGATGAGATCGCGGCCAAGGGTGGCGCGACGATCCGCCAGACGAAGGGCGGCGGGACGGTCCTTCCCGAGGAGGAGGACGACCGCGCCCCGGTCGAGGTCACGGCCGAGGAGATCAAAAGGCGCCTGTTCGAGGAGAGCATGAAAGCGGACCTCAAACAGAACGCGACGGATTTCCTGCCGATGCACGTCATTCTCGATACCCCGGCACCCGTCGTCGTGACGGTCCCCCGGAACGAGACGCGACCCCCTGTCCAGAGCGCGACGGTCTTCAAGGATGCGACCTTGGCGGGCCGGCGTCCTCGTCTCCCTACTCCCTCGATGCAGCCCACCGTTTCGGCCTCTCCCGTGACGAAGCTTGCCGAGCGCATGGCGAAGCGTGAGACGGCCAAGACCCGCTATCCCGTTCCGGTGAAGTCGGAGCCCCGGAGCCGCGTCACCGACGACGAGCGAAACCAGATGGTTCGGACGGACCTCCTCGCCTTCGCGGTGGATCACCTCGGCGGCCAGCTTGTCGAACGGTGGAGCGGCGGCGGTGCCGTCCGCTTCGGTGGGAAGGACGGCGAGAAGGTCGGCATAACGCAGAAGGGCAATCTTTGGGCGTGGACCGTCTCGAACGATACCAGCCGCAAAGGCGTGATTTGGGACTTGGTGCAGCATGTGAAGGGCGGGTCTTACGGTGAGACTCTTCACTGGCTGCGCGACCGTCTCAAGACGTGGAGCCCGAGCGCGACGGCGCTTCCGATCGTGCGGGAGCAGAAGCCGCTTGAAGATGCCACCGCGCCCGAGAAGGTTCGGGCGGGATGGATGAAGCTTCCTTCTGCCGGCGTCCCCAAATTCCTTACCGAGGAACGCGGTATCCGTCGCGAGATCGTGGAGCGGTTCCGATCCGACATCAAAGCGGACTGGACCGGCGAGAAGGCGTCGAACCGCTTCGGTGCCGCCTTCGCGCACCGGAACCCGGACGGCGAATTGGTGAATTACGTTCGACGCGGCGCCCCGCCGATCGGCAAGGTGGACAGCTTCCGCGCCAACGCTTCGGGTGGGACACCGACCCTTTTCATGGCAGGCGACCGGTCGCCCAAGCGCATCTATGTAACGGAATCCGCCATCGACACCCTCTCGCTCTATCAGCATGACGACGCGCCCGATGGGGCCATGCTTGTCGCGCCGGACGGGACGCCCGGTCGTCGCGCCCTCGATGCCGTCGCCGAGATCGCACGTCGCAACCCCGAGGCCGAATGGCACGTCGGGCTCGACAACGACGGTAAAGGCCAGGAGTTCGCGAACCAGGTCCGCGAGGCCATTCGCCGGGGTCATGTCGGTGCCGTCGTCAAGGACAGACCACCGGAGGCGCAGTTCAAGGACTGGAACGGCGCGATCCGTGGTGCGACTGCCGAGCAGGAGAAGGCGGCCAAGGCCGCCAGGGCGGCCCAGGTCGAGGCCGAGCGGATCGAGATCGAACGCCGAGCCGCCGAGGAAGAGCGTCGTCGCCTCGCGGCGGAACGGGCCGCGACTGCCCCGGTCCCGTCCGTCCCGTCCGGTCCCCGGATGCGATGAAAGTGGCGGTGCGCCGTCTTCGACGGCATGGATGGAATGCTCGCGGGGCGCTGTCGGTCCCGCGCAAGGGCGCTCCTGCGGCAACCCCGAGAACCCGTCTCGCATCCGAGAACTCCCGCGTTGTCAGGATGACCCCGCTCCGGTGCTCTGCATCGTCAGAAAGGCACCGCCGCTCCCTTCGGGAGGGAGGGAATAGGGGGAAGGGTTTGGGAAGGAAGGAAGGGCCGCAAGGCCCTTTTTTCTCGCCGTAACGAACCCGGAGGCGTCACCAACTCCGCATGACTAGCGGTCCCGGCTCCGTCCTCGGATCGGCCAGGATCGCGGGATTGCGGGCGTATTTTTCCGCCACCCGCCGAAGCCGTCGTTTTTGCTCCCGCCGATCGTCGCGCTCGATGTTCGGAAACAAGGTCCGGTGGGGCGTCCGATCGGCTGAGGGGCTTAGCCGGTCTTCATTGGTCGCATACCACCACACCTGAAACACCTGGACTTCGACCGGAAGCCGCTTCGTCAGAAGTAGATAGTCCAGCCACCCGTTGAATAGAACGCCGTCGTTCGTCCTGTCGCTGAAATCCGACAATAGCTCCTCGTCGTCTCTCGCCGTCTTTCTGTCGGTGCCGGAGAAGTGTTTTATCGCATTCCAATATTGGTTCCTGATCTTCCGAATTCCTCGAAGATCGATGTGGCCGAACGTGTTGAGGATATGCGTCGAAAGGGTGGGAAGCTTGGCTTGCTCAGCCAGCCCCTCGATGACCTCGCTACCGCCACACGCGAGAGCTTGAACGGACCACGGGTCCTTGTCCCGGATGAATAAGGACATGGCGGTTCCGAGTTGCGCACGGGCGATCCTGAGTTTCGTTTCAGACATAAACCAAAGCCCTGACGCTTGGGGTGAGACTCCGTAACCCGTCGCCGGGACGGTCGCGTGGGACGCGAGGCGACCCCTTTAACTATCTCAAGATACTACAGATTCACCCTCTCCTTAGACTTTGCTTCAACTCATCATCATCAAGGTGATGATCCAGCAATGACGTTGCCAAGCTTCGCTTGTCATCATGTCATCACGTCATCAATATACACGTATGGATACGCTTATAATGGCACCTCGAACCAACAAGACTTCCGCCGTCGTGCTTCCCGCAGAGCAATGGGAACTCCTGAAAACGGTCGCTCTCACCCGCACTTTGCGAGGTCAGATGGTCAAAGCCAGCGTGTCTGAAGTCCTGCGGGAGATCGTCGCCGAGGCGACCCCCGCCCTCGAAAAAGAAATCAACTCATCTGAGAAAGGTACGCAGTGACCGTACACGTCGCCACGCCGCCGCCGCTGGACGCGGAAGCGGTTCCCGCCCCCATCCTCGCCCGTTCCGTCCTGCCGCAGGAGTGGGAAACCCTTGTTTCCCCCGGCCACGTTCTCCGCGCCCGCCTGGACGAGCGGTCGAAGCCGCGTCTCGTGAAGGGCTGGCTCGCCGCCGGAGCCTTCCTCCTCGTCGCCCTCATGGGGCCGTCGATCGTTCAAATCCGGGTTCCCTTCGGCGCCCTTGCCGCCTTCCTTCAGAGCAACCCGGACACCTACGTAACGATGCCGGACGGCACCGCCGCGAGCTACCGCATGAAGTGGATTGCGGACCTCCCCGTGCAAGCCGGCATGTCCGGCAAGGCGTGGAGCGACCTCCTCGCGGCCGTCAGGTCCGACGTGGCGAAGCACGGACCCGACGTGAAGGCGTGGGAAGACGTGGCCGCGATCCAGCCGGCGCCGCGCATCACACGTCCGAACAAGGTTTTCGAAGCGGCGGCGATGGACCGTCTCGCGACCGGTAACGTCGCCGTGGCCGAGGGTGCCGGCGTCGTGGACGTGATCGGCTACGTGGACGGCGTTCTGTCGTGGGCCATCGTCGGCCGTGGGGGCCGTTGCGCGGTTCTCAAAGGGGTTGCCGTCGAGGGCTGCACCGAGAAGCCCGAGGGCATGACTTTCGAGCAGCGCATCCAGGGTTTCCGGCCCGGTTCCTCCCCTTCCGCAACCCTCGCAGGCCAGGAGTAAGAGCATGATGTTGCTTCCCTTCATGCGCCGTCTCGTTGACCGCCGCACCGCCGCTTTCATGCGCGACCTCACCGAAGGCGACGACTTCAAGTCCACCCTCGCAAAGGGCGACCGTGAGGCTGCCGCTCGTCAGCAGTGGCCGGAGGACCGCTATCCGACCCTCTACCGTGACACTCCGGTGGACGTGCGCCGTGGCGTCGTCTGGGACGGCCGTCTTCTCGGTGGTCGCGACGTGGGACACCTCACCTGGAACCATCTCTCCCCGGAGATCGTGGAGAAGGCTTGCCGCGAGAGCGGGCACATGGCCGCGACGATCGCCGGCACGGCGACCCTCATCCTCACGATCCTTTGGCTTCAGGTGCTTCCCTTCGGGATGGGTCCGCTGTCCGAAATCTTCGGCTCCGAGACACCGCTCGCCGTCAAGATCGGTGCCCTTGCTTCCTTCCTCGTCGGTGGCGTCGTGACCGGCTACGGCCTGTTCATGGCCTATCGTTTCATCGGTGGTCGTCATCCCTATGCGCTTCAGCGCTGCATCGCGGCGGCGTTCCTCTTGTCGTACCTCACGGCATGGCTTGGCCCCATGCTCGCCATGGGATCGCTCGGCAGCTTCCTTCCGTCTCTGCTCGGCATGGGCTCGATGCCGATGAGTGGTGGCGGTGGAGGAGGTGACGGCCTTCGCATCTTCTATGGCCTTCGGTATCCGGCATGGGCTGGTGAAATCGGCGCCTGGATGCCTTTCGTCTGGTTCTACCTCGCCGCCGCGATCCAGCTTGTCGCCGCCATTCCCGGCATGATCGGCCTCTTCCTCGCCGTCGCCGTCGTCTTCGTGACCGCATTCTATGCGGCGTGGTCGATCGGCTTTCAAACGACGTTGAGCCGTTGGGCGGCCGAGACCGGCAAGCCTTTGACCATCGCGACCCGTGACGCCTTGCTTCTTTGGAAGGCGAAGGCCGGGGTTCGGGAGACCGAATATCGAGCCCATGCCCGTCAGGTCGAGGACGCTTGCGGTCGCCTCTCCTCCCTTCCCCTAATCCCTGTCGGTGTCGCCACCGGCACGACCAGGGCGAGGGGCGATATGAAGGCCCCCCTTAATGGGCAGATGGTGGCTTTCGACGGTGAATCGATCCGCGTCCATACCCTCGTTCTCGGCGACACTGGCGCCGGTAAGACCCGTGACGTGCTGAAGCCTCTATTCGGGCGGATCATGGGTGCGGCGTGGGGCGAGACCCACCGCCTCGGAGCTTATGTGACGGACGGCAAGGGCTCCCTCTACAAGGACCTCTTGCCGATGGTCGCGCACCGTGACGACGTTCGCGTCATCGGGACTGAGGACGATATGTACGGCGTCGATCTTCTCGCCGGCATGTCGCCCCTGGAAGTTTCCTCCACCTTCCGATCCATCGCCAGCCAGAACGCCGGATCGGGCGAGGAATTCTGGCTCGAAATGGCATCTCTCCTGATCCTTCATGTCGCGACGGTCGCGGAGGCATTGGAGTTCGATCCGGAGACGATGAAAGAGCGGTCGTCGCGCCTCTACAGCCTCGCGAGCCTTCTCGTGATCGCGACGGACGCGACGGTGCAGAAGGAGCTTGCCGAGCGTGTCGTTGCCTTGAACGGCGACCTTGCCCGTCTCAAGACGGAAAATCGGCACCTCTTCGATCATGTCGCCCTCGCCTATGAATCGGCGCTCTGGCTTCGTCAGTCCTTCGCCGCCATGGCGGACGACACGCGGTCCTCGATCGTCGCGAACGTTTCGGCGGTCCTCGGCAAGCTCGTCGGCGCCGGCACTCTCACCGAGCGTTTCGCCCGTGGCACCATCACGGGCAACGAGATCGACGTGGATTTCGCCCTCAACGGCGGGATCGTTCTCGTTGCCATCGGTGAGAGCGAATTCGGACAAGCCGGGCGGATCGTTGCGACGTGGCTCAAGCAGCGTCTTTTCGTTCTCGCGAAGCGGCGTCTCATCAAAGCCCCGGAGCTTTGCCGAAATACCACCGTGGCCCTCGTCGCGGACGAATATCAGATGCTCGCCACCGCCGGGCAGAATTCGGACCTCGACTTTTGGAACGTTGCTCGCGAAACCGGTGTGTTCTTCTTGGGAGCCACGCAGTCCGTCGCGGCACTCAACCAGAACATTGGCAAGGAAGCTACGGCCAACTTGCTGAACCTCTTCCGCAACAAGATCGTCATGAGCACGGGCGAGGTCGAGACCATCGACTTCGTGCGGAAGTTGGCGGGCGACCTTCCTCAGGGTTGGGAGCCGGATTCAACCTTCTACGCGACCCAGGCGGAGCGCGAGCAAGCCATGCCGGTTCGTCCCGCCGATGTTCAGGCGGCGTTCCCGGTCCCCACCGGCTTCAGCCTCTCGGACCCCGCCATGGAAGCGGCGATCGGCCTCGATACTAGGTTTATTGCAAGGTCTTCCAACTCTCCCGAAAGCAGACTTGCAACAATGCAACAAGCTAACTGGAGATATGAAGACAAAAATAAGGAAGTTCTTACGTCGGGACTGTCTTGGCAACCCAAGATAAGGCATGATGAACTTCGGCACGGCCAGGGATTTGCTTTCGCCATGATATACCGGGCGGGACTTGATCGGGCCGACATCATCGACATGAGGAGCTTGTAAATGCGTATCCCTATCGCGACGATTACCCCTCCGGAGTTCGACCCTCGGGCCGATCTCGCCAAGCACCGGGAACGCCAGGAGCATATCCGCAACCTCGCGGAGCAAGCTCGCGAATCCGATCGTCCCGGCCTCGGCGAGGCGCTGGATCGGACGGCCGACAAGGAGCAGGCGATCCGCGAAAGTCAGGAGGCTGGACGCAACTCCGGTCGCGCTTTGCAGAAGGCGCAGGAGAACCGTTCCGACGATCAGCGGGCCTCGCTCACCCGTGAGTCTCGCGAGCACTTCGTCGCCGCTCAGGAGGCGCAACAGCGCGCCGACGAGGCGCAGGCCGACCTCAACGAGAACCCCTATGCCGACGAGGCGAAGGAGGTCATCGACGGTCGCGAGATCGAGCAAGGCCCCGAGCAGGCTCTTCACCGAGAGCAGGAACAGGAGGCCGAGCGTCGTCCGTCCGAGACGGAGACGAAGGACGCCCGGCACACGATGGCGACCGTTTCGCCCTTTTCGAAGAACGGGATCAACGAGGAGGGCTTGAAGGCGCGCATCGAGGCTTACAAGACCCTCCAGCGGTCGGACGAGGCCACAAAGGCGGACCAGTCGCGCAAGACCGACGATCCGTCCAAGGGCGACCCTGCATATGAGCCCAAGAAGGACGGGCCGAAGCAGGGCGGCCAGGGTGGCGCTTCCGTTTCCCAGGGACCCGGCTCCTCGAAGGACAACCCCCGTTTCACGCGGCAGGAAGCCCACGAGAAACACAAGACCGAAGCCGCCGGGCAGACATGGACGCCGAAGCCTCGCGTCCAGAACACCCAGGTTTCGGAAGCGGAAATGTCCCGTCGTCAGCAGTCGGCGCAGCAGATGGCCGCCAAGCCGGCCACACCGTCTGTCACGCCGTCCATGCCCGGCCAGGACGACCAGAAGAAGCGGGGGATGAGCCGTTGAAGACCTTCAAGACCCTCCTCCTCGCCACCGCCCTCCTCGCCGGCATCGCCGGCGGGGAGGCCCAGGCTGGCACGTTGACGCCTAACATCGCCATTCCGCTTCTGCACAACGGAAGTCGGATGACGGCGACCTTGCAAAATAATTCGCTTAGCATCGTCTACGCGGAGCCGAAGGCGAGCCTTGCAGAGGCCGGTGTGAAAGCCGGCGACGAACTGGCCTCGTTGACATCCAAGGGATCGGGCCAGTGGTCGGGCCAAGCCCGAGTCTTCAAGAGCGGTTGCGTTCCCGCCATTTATTCGATCATGGGAACGACGGTCGGCGAAGTCCTCGTCCTCGAAGCTAGGGAAGGTCCCGTCTGGATCAAAGGCGCGGTTGAGTGGGACCGGTGCCATTGGAAGATGAGCACGGAATCCAAGCACCTCAACCTCAAATTCTCGGCGATCTCCGAAGCCGAGCTTGCTCGCCTCGATCCGAATTCCGACGAGGCGAAGGCCGTCGTCTACGCGAATTCGTGGGATGGTCAGCAGGAAGCGTACCGCAAGCAGGTGCGGGCGGACTTGGAAGCGAAGAAGGAGGCCGAGCGCCAGGAGTCCATCCGGCGCCAGCAGGCCGCTCTTGAGGATCAGCTTCTCAAAGGGACGCAACCCGTCGCCGAGACCGTCGAGCGGAACGATACGCGACTCCCTGAAACCCCGGCCGTCGCGGCCGTCGTGGCGGAACCCGTCGCGGTCGAGGAGGCGAAGGCGGAACGCGCCCTCTATTCCGACCCGAAATTCCTGAAAGAAGTCGGATCGACCGGCGCCCCTCTCGTCTCGTCGGAAGAGCAGGCGAAGGAAGCGAAGCCCGAGCCCGTGAAGGCCGAGCCCGCTCCCACCCCCGTCCAGGCGGAGGCCAAGCCGGAGCTGGTGAAGCCGAAGCTCGACATCGACTTTTGATGCGGCTCCTTCTCTTCATCCTCGCATTTGGTGCGTCCGTGTCTCCGGCTTCGGCCGAGGCGCGGACGCTTCGTTTCGTGCAGGCATGGACGACCGATCTTCCGATTCACGCGATTTGGAAAGACAGGATTTCCGAAGCGCCGGAAGCCGTTTGGATCGCCGAGGAAGGCCCGTTCATCGTCTCTATCCGTCAAGGAGAGGCACGGATTTTCGATCCGTATGTGCAGGTCTATTCCGGTCCTATCTGCCCGGACCTCACGCAGACGATCGACCTTGAGACGCGGACATGGGTCGCGTGTGGACGAAGCCTTGTTCTACCCATCGGGCAGGGCGACGAGTAGCCGCCAGAACCACCCCTCCCCCTATTCCCTCACCACCACGACTTTTCCCGTAGGGCGGTAGCGCGAGACCCGTCACGCCAGCCTCACCGCCAAGTCCAGGCTTTCCAGAGATCCCCGAGAGTCCCGAGCGCCGTTTTGCCGGGTGTCGCTACGACGGTCGATCGAGACCGCTTATGCCCAAGCGCGTGGCGTCCCCTCCGGGGAGGCAGCTAGTCCCTTTCCTTTCCGTCGTCCTCGCATCCCGGAACGGTCGCAATCGGGCGGCCAGAGATCGAAGGAAGCCGGACATGAGCAAGGCGAAGCAGAACGAAACGGGCCGCTCGAACCTCCCCACCCATGGGGTTTTCGTTGTCGAGGGCGAGGGTGAAAGTGCCTACTGGACGAAGATCGGCGCGGCCTGGAGCCACCAGGATGGCAAGGGCTTCAACATCTCCCTCTCGGCCGTCCCGCTCAACGGCCGCCTCGTCCTCCGCGAAAGGACCGAGAAAGAATAAGGGAGGGCGTTAAGCCCTCTTCCACCTTCTCTCGAAATCCATGTCCCGACAGGGATTCGACTTAATCTCGCTTCGGCTAGAATAGACCAACGAAGCATCCTGGCACGAAAGGAAATCCCGTGTTTCTCGCTCTTCTCATCGTCGGCGTTCCGATCGTCCTCCTCCTTATTGGACCGCAGCTTGCTATCTACGGCGGCGTCAAAGCCCTCCAGCTTCACGCCGAAAGCAAGCAGGCCAAAGCCGAGGCGGAAGCCGCCCAGGCGCAGGGCTAACCCTCCGGAGGCTTAGGCTTCCACCACCTCAAAGCCGGCTCCACCCGAGCCGGCTTTTTTCATGTCCGCTTGCAGTGTTCTCTTTCCGTTCTATCCTCGCCGGAATGGACGATCCGCTTCGCCTTTCCTCATTTCCTTGGACCCTTGTCCGGGTCGAGTGCCGGTTTTGCCACCGCCGGGGCGAGTATCGCCTTGCCCGTCTTGCAGCCCGTCATGGGTCGGAAATGCTGATGGAGGACGTGCTTCGCGAGATCGCCGGGGATTGCCCGTGGTGGCACGGGCACCGGAAGTACGAACCGAAGTGCGGCGCACATTTCCCGGACCTCGAACGAGGTCCGATCCCGCCGGACCTCCCGCCAGGGGCGGGGCCTTTGACCGTCATCGAGGGTGGCCTTCGCGACCCGGACGAACCGCCCAGGGAGCTTCCGTCCGTGCCCTATGTCCGCCCGCAGCGACGGGGCCGCTAGTTGTACTTCGAGACGGCTCCCAGACAGGCCGTCGTCAACGTCTCGCCGGCACTGTCGAGCTGTGCCGTGATGGGCGCTTTCGCGCCCTTGTCGATCTCACCACGAACCTCGTCGATGACAGCTTGAAGGATGCGACGACCCTTTCCGGCATCGATTTTCGGCGTCCACCCCATCGTGAGCAGGGCTTTTCCCGCAGCCACGTTCCCACCGCCTTCCGGAATCGTCACGCAGCAGGACAAGACGTTGAACATATTGTTCTGGATGTCGTCCTGATCGACGTGCCGGGCCGCCTCGCAGAGCGCCGGGAGCTTGCGGAATTGATAGATCAAGGGTCCGGCCTTGATCGCCGCCTCGGCTCTTTCCTTCGCCGTCTCGGCCTTTTCCACCGCCTCTTTCGCGTCGAGTATTTGATCCGCGATCGATGCCGGCGAGGCCGCCGAGGCCGGTCCCGAGAGGAGGGCGACGACGGAGATCGTCGCGACGAGCAGCATCTTCATGCCATGTTCCTTCCATGCCGTCCCACCCTCGGCGGGACCGTCGCATGATGGTCGCCCGTGACTATGAAAGTGACAAAGCATCTTTCCTGCGATCGTCGCCTTTTCAGTTCTCATGACGTGTCATGCCGGGGACGCCCGCGCCTTCGGCCTGGTGCTCGCCTGGTGCCGGCAGAGGCGCTAGGACCCCCGCCCGCGTGAGGTATCGGCTCTGTCGGACATGCTCCCTCTGATCCGCCTTCGGATCGGCGTCCGGCGGGAGATCGAGACCGAGACCGGTCGTCGCCCGCGCTCCGTCCCGAGGGACGGGAGAGAGGGAATAGGGGGAAGGGTTTGGCCGGTCCTTCGGCCCTTCCTCGCCCGATAGGGCGGCCCCTGGAAGCATCGTCAAGAAAATGACGGCGAAGCCGGCCCTATTCTTCTTCATCCCTTCCACCTCTCCCTGTCCATCCTAATTGATCCGTGCTCTATCATAGAACGTCCTACCGAAGACACGAGAAGATAAAAAGCACAGTTCCCAAAATTTGTTTGCATGTATAAAACTGTAAAAGACAGATTAAGCCACGATAAGCGGATATTATTATAGTGTGGTCGTCAGCAACACGCATCGGGTGGGTTGCATGTCGAGGATAATCTATGACGATCGATCCCCTCCTCTCGAAACAGTGGCACCTTTCCGTCATCGGCGTTGACCGCCTCGGCGGCGAGTTCGACGGCTCCGGCGTGACGACCGGCGTCTTTGACGACGGCGTGCAGCGGACCCACGAAGACCTCTCGGCCGCCTACGACGCTTCCCTTGAGTTCAAGATCGGCGGCGTCGCCCAGGCGCCCGACATGGGTTCCGCGACCCATGGAACGGCCGTGGCTGGCATCATCGCCGCGACCGCCGGCAACGGCATCGGCGGCATCGGGATTTCTCCTGGTGTCCGTCTCGCGGGTATCGACGTTTTTGGAAACGCAGGCGGTTCGAACCTCCTTCCCGCGATGCGTCACATGGCCGATTTCGACACCGTGAACACCTCATGGGGATGGTCGGACCCCTTCGCTGACAGCCTGACGACCGCCTTCGGTAAAGCCTTCACCGACACGCTCAAGGTGGCGGCCGACACGGGGCGCAACGGCCTCGGGACCGTCGTCGTCCAGTCCGCCGGCAACGAGTGGAACGACGACCACCGAAGCGCCAACAATTCCGAATTCGGAGCGTCCAGGTACAGCATCACCGTGGGCGCGATCGGCCAGGACGGCGACGTGGCGTCCTACTCCAACCGTGGTTCCTCACTCCTCGTTTCCGCACCTTCGAACGGCGGCGGGAACGGCATCGTCACGACCGACGAGACGGGTTCCGCCGGTTACAAGGCCGGCAACTACACCGACACTTTCGGCGGCACGTCAGCCGCCGCACCGATCGTGACGGGCGTCGTCAACCTCATGCTAGACGCCTCAAACAACGTCCTCGGGTGGCGCGACGTGCAGTCTATTCTTGCGATCACTGCCGACCAGACGACCCCGACGACCATCGGCGGGAAGGCGACCGGCAGCATGGAATATGGGTGGCAGATCAACGGCGCCGTGAACGTCAACGGCGGCGGGATGCACTATTCCAACGATGTCGGATTCGGTCAGGTGGACGCCTTCGAAGCCGTCCGCTTCGCCGAGGTTTGGCATTATTTCGGCGTTCCGAAGATCAGCAGTAACGAGCTTTCGGCGACCGTCTCGGCGACCGTCTCCAAGGCCCTCGCGGACGGCGGGACGACCGTTCTCGGGATCAAGGTCGCCGATGCTTTGACCGTCGAACATGCCGACCTCACTCTCACTTTCGACCATCCCAACGTCAAAGAGCTACGGGTGGAGCTTGTCAGCCCGGACGGAACCTCCTCGATCCTTATGGACGCCATGTCCGGCACCGCCGCCGGGGGCGGTGCTTGGACCTGGACTTTCGGCGCCGAGGCCGTTCGCGGCGTCTCGTCGGTCGGAGATTGGTCCGTCCGGATCACGGACACCAAGACCGGGAACGTCGGCACTCTTCAGAGCTACAAGCTGGACCTCTACGGGGCCGCGCCCTCGAATTACAACGTCTATCACTACACCAACGAAGCCGCGAAAATGATCGCCCTCGATCCGTCTCGTGCCGTCTTGTCGGACGACAACGGCGGGGCCGACTGGATCAACCTTGCCAGTCAGACCGGCAGCATCAAAGCCGACCTGTCCGCCGCAAACGGCGGCATTTGGTTCGACGGGGTGCGGAAGGTCCAAATCCTCGCCGGGATCGAGAGTGCCGTGACCGGCGACGGCGCCGATACCCTCGTCGGAAACGGCTCGTCTAACGTCCTCGTCGGGATGCGTGGCAACGACTTCCTTTCCGGGAAAGGGGGCGACGATTTGCTTGACGGAGGAGCCGGCACCGACACGGCCGGATTCATCGGCCGGATCGCGGATTACGTCGTGCAGCAGGGCACCGACGCCCTCGGCGCATGGGTCAAAATCGCCGACACGGTGACGGGTCGGGATGGGACCGACATGCTCTATAATATCGAGCGGTTCTCGTTTGCTGACGCCTTGGTGGACCTCGCGGGACTCCTTGCCCCGAAGGCGGCGCCCGTCGTCGCTCCTGTCCCTGCTCCGGTTGTCGTCGCGGCTCCGGCACCGGTCGTCACCCCCGCGCCGGTCACGGTGCCTGTCTCTCTCCCTACTTCCTCGGGAGGAACGACCTTCACGATGACGACCAAGGCGGACAACTTCGTGGGCACCGCCGGCAACGACGTGTTCAAGTTCGTTTCGTCCGCCCTCAATGGGGCTGACAAGATCGACGGTGGGGCCGGCATCGACACGCTGGATTTTTCGGACCTCGCGGCGGGATACCCCGTGACCTTCTCGGCCTCGGGTGCCGTCTTCTCAGTCGGCAACTCCGTGGGGAACGTGAAGGGCGTCGAAAACATCGTCGGCACCAAGGGCAACGACGTTCTCTACGGCAACGAGTTGGCGAACCGCATCGAGGGCGGGGCCGGCAATGACACCTTGAAAGGCTATGCCGGGGCCGACACCTTCGTTTTCCGTGGCGCGAGCGGGTCCGATCGCATCCTCGATTTCCGTCAGGGCGAAGACCTCCTCGATTTCGGCAAAGGAATGGACCTCGCGCACCTGTCCGTCCGGACCTCCGGCGCGGACCTGATCGTGGCGGACGCGGATAGCTTCGTGACGATCGTCGGCGGGAAGAGCCTCGTCCTCATGGATCATGACTTCTTCCTCTGATCCTTTTCACCATGGCGACGACCGGGGCCGGCAGCGATGCCGGCCCTTTTCTATGCCGTCAGCGACGATTCCGGCAGACGAGAGCCTTCCTTCGAATCCGATCGCCAACCCCGAGATCGGGAGAAGCATATATACTATTAGAAACGCCGATAATTTCGACGTTGCTAAAAGATGCTTGACATTTAAGTAAATGTCGTGTTATATTAGTATATGTAGGATGGGAACTCACCGCCCTACATCCACAAAACCAACGAACGGAGTTCGTCATGAACCCAATTTCATAAAGGAATCAATATGTTAAAGTTTATCTTCAAGTCATTTTCAAACCTCGAAATCAGAGCGGATGGCACGGTCGCAATTTGCGCGGCCACCATCCTCGGCCTCGCCGCCCTTGTCGTGATCCTGGTTCTCGCCCTTCACGGCGTTCCTCCCATTGTTTGAATGCGGAAGGCTCGGCAATGCCGGGCCTTTTCCATGTCCGACCCCGAAACGAAAAAAGCCGCCCGATGACGCGGGCGGCTTCTTCTTCCGGTTCCCGATGACGCGGGTTTAGGACGCTCGATTTGGCGATCGCAGGTGCGCCCCACCGTTCCGCTCAGTAAATCATCATCATGATGAATCATCACCCAATTCGGTCGGGGCGGACCTCCTCGTGAGCGATGCGGACAGCTTCGTGACCTTGATCGGCGGCGGCAACCTTCACCTGACCAACGCGGATTTCCTGTTCTAAGTCCCCACCTTTGGACGGAAATTCCAAGGGATCGGCTGCAAGGCCGGTCTCTTTTTGGTAGGCGCTACCTTAAGATGATCCTGTTGAAACGTCTGGAGGCGTCCTTGAAGCTTGCGTCCTGCCTCGCGTTTTTGTGCCTTTCTGTTTCATCAGCCGATGCCTATGAGCAGATGCCGGACGGGAACGTTGGAATCCACGTCTACATGAGCCTGACCTGTTCCGATTTTCTGCAAACATACGCAGACGAACAGGCGGCGCGGGCGAGAGTGTCGAATCCCCCCCTCAACACGTATTACAACAACAACTTCGCTACCCGCGTCTTCTTCATCGCCGGCATGATGACCGGCACGAACCGAGGGCGGCCGGGGAAGGCCGATTTCTTCTACAAGAGCTTGGACACAGCGGTTCGTAAGGTCAAAGCCTATTGCGAGGCATCCCCCGAGCAGTCCCTTTTCAACGCCGTCACGGCGATGGAGACCGGCGACAAGTAGACGGTTTTCATTCTGCCGCTACCCGAGGAATTTCCTTGATCCGTGTCGTGTATCGAGGCGTCCGCATTTCGAATTTCGTCGCCCACTTCTGTTTGATCCCGGCCGCCGCCGGCATGATCGTTCCACGGCCGAACTTGCCGTTCACCGCGTCGATCGCCGTCATGAGCTTGTCCGACCTTTCGCGGTCGCGGGCGTCAAACAAGGGCCGTTGCGCCGTCCCGGCGGGAACGAGGTCCGTCATGACGATGCCGGCCTTGGCATAGCGATAGCCGTCCCGCCAGATCGCCCGAGCGCCGCGCTTGGCCGCCCGGACGAGATCGAGGGTATCGGCCGAGGCTTCCGGCAGATGAACGACCGTCGAACCGGAATAAGGACGGTCCCCAGGACGAAAGGCGGACGTGTGCATGAAGACGGCCATGTGATCCGTTTCCAGCCCGTGCCGGCGAAGCTTCTCCCCGGCCCTCGTCGCGTAGGCCGCGACGGCCTCCAGCATCCCGGCGAGCGTCGTCACCGGCTCCCCGAAGGATCGCGTCACCGCACAGCCCTTGCGTTGCGGCGGAACGTCTTCGAGCGCCAGGCAGGGGATGCCGCGCAATTCGA
>NZ_WEZG01000002.1 GCF_009176975.1 Aureimonas psammosilenae | reverse complement strand
AAGTAGAACTGCGGACGGTAGTTGGTGAAGAACGGCGTGTGGCGGCCGCCTTCTTCCTTGGTCAGGATGTAGGCCTCGGCCATGAAGCGCGTGTGCGGCTTCACCGAACCCGGCTTGCACAGAACCTGACCGCGCTCCACGCCCTCGCGGTCCACGCCGCGAACCAGCGCGCCGATGTTGTCGCCCGCCTGGCCCTGGTCCAGAAGCTTGCGGAACATCTCGACGCCCGTCACGGTCGTCTTCTTGGTGTCGCGGATGCCGACGATCTCGACTTCCTCGCCCACCTTCACGATGCCGCGCTCGACACGACCCGTCACCACCGTGCCGCGACCCGAGATCGAGAATACGTCCTCGATCGGCATCAGGAAGGGCTGGTCGACCGGACGCTCGGGCGTCGGGATGTAGGCATCGACCTGCGCCATCAGCTCGCGCACGGCGTCCTCGCCGATGGTCTTGTCGGAGTCCTCAAGAGCGGCCAGCGCCGAACCCTTGACGATCGGAATGTCGTCGCCCGGGAACTCGTAGGACGACAGAAGCTCGCGGATTTCCAGCTCGACGAGCTCCAGAAGCTCGGCGTCGTCGACCTGATCGACCTTGTTCATGAACACCACGATCGCCGGAACGCCGACCTGACGCGCCAGAAGGATGTGCTCGCGCGTCTGCGGCATCGGGCCGTCGGCCGCCGAGCAAACGAGAATCGCGCCGTCCATCTGCGCCGCGCCCGTGATCATGTTCTTCACGTAGTCGGCGTGGCCGGGGCAATCGACGTGGGCGTAGTGGCGAGCCGGCGTCTCGTACTCCACATGCGCCGTCGAAATCGTGATGCCGCGCGCCTTCTCTTCCGGCGCCGCGTCGATCTGGTCGTACGCCTTGTACTCGCCGAAGTACTTCGTGATCGCCGCCGTCAGCGACGTCTTCCCATGGTCGACGTGCCCAATCGTGCCGATGTTCACATGCGGCTTATTGCGCTCGAATTTACCCTTGGCCATCGGGCTCTCCTGACGAATTCAATTCGCGGGCGACATATCGGGCCGCTCCGTGAATAGCAAGTGCGCCTTGTCGGTTCGTTAAGACCTCTTTCGGCCGACGAGCCGGGCAAGACGCCCGTGATGGAGAGCGGCATACAGCGCCATGCTCTTCTTGCGATGGCCTTTGAAGTGCAGGATGTGGGCGCCCGGCCGGTGGCAGAGGAGCTTCAGCATCCACGGTCGGGGCGTCGAATTGTAGACCCTTCCGGGCGCGAAGCGCACCCGCACCTCGCCGCAAAGCGCGATTTCCGGCTCGCGCAGCCGAATGTTCGGGGGCGGCAGGAGCCGCGCCAGCGCGATCTGGTCGCCATACCAGCGCTGCTCGTCTTCCGTCAGCGAAGCGCAGCAATCGTGGAGACGGCTGAACAGATCGATCATCCGCGGAAGATCGTCGGTGCGCACCACGAGAAGCCCGGCATTGATGGGCATGTCCGGGTACGGCCGGACGGTCACGCTGATATCGGCGCCCGGCGCCATCAACTCGTCGAAGCGGCGCACCACCAGCATGTCGGTATCGAGAAGAACGATCACGGTGCCCGGCCGCACGGTGCGAACGTAGTCGCTGTAAGCGCGCATCCGCGCCGTCATGACGCGCTCGTCGTCGCTCGGCGCAACCCGAACCTCGACGCTTTCGTCCGTCAACGACAAACGGCCGTTCTCGTTCGTCAGAAGAACGATCTTCGCATGCGGGTAATGGTGGCGAATCGAACGGGCGAGCAGATGGATGAGCCGGCCGTGTTCAGGGTCCGGCGACCGGAACACATAAGCCATCACAAAATGCAGTTCCGCCGGCGGCAGATCGGCGGCCGTCACGTCGAAGGCCCTGAGGTGATTCGCGATATGGAAGGAAATGGAGCGGGTAGCGGGAATCGAACCCGCATATTCAGCTTGGAAGGCTGCTGCTCTACCACTGAGCTATACCCGCGCACTTTTCAGTCTAGAACGATGCGGCGTTTTGCGCAACGAAGATCGGATGGTGGAGGGAGTTGGATTTGAACCAACGTAGGCTGAGCCAACGGATTTACAGTCCGTCCCCTTTAACCACTCGGGCATCCCTCCATCCGGTTCCTCGGCATGTCGCCTGAGACCGAAGCTAAGCGAAGCTCGTCGCTTGCGGAGCGGACTTATGCAGAGGCGTCATCGACCTGTCAACCGACGTTCTGAACGGTTGAGGCGGTGAATGCGCTCCGATAGGAACTTTCCACATGAGCGATGATGCCAAGACCCACACACCCAAAGACAGCCATTATGCGCGCCTGCGCCGTCAGCATCGGGAAAAGGCCGGCGGCCCGCCCGCTTCCGCGCCGGGCAAGCGCAGCCGGCCGCATCATCCCGGCGAGCCCGCGGCAACGGATCGGGTGCGCCTTTACGGTTTGCACACGGTCGCAGCCGCACTCGCCAATCCAAAGCGCCGCACCCATCGGCTGCTGGCGACGCGCAACGCCTTCGCCCGGCTCGAACTCGACGAGGCCTCCCTGCCCTGCCCGCTCGAACTGGTGGAGCCCCGCGCGCTCGACGTCGCGCTCGGCTCGGACGCCGTGCATCAGGGCGTGATGCTGGAAGCCGATCCGTTGCCCCAGAGCCGACTGATGGACCTGTCCGATTCGCCGCTGATTCTGGTGCTCGATCAGGTGACCGATCCGCATAATGTCGGCGCGATCCTGCGCTCGGCCGTCGCCTTCGGCGCCAGCGCGGTGATCACCACGACGCGCCATTCGCCGCAGGAAAGCGGCGTTCTCGCCAAGGCGGCGTCGGGCGCGCTGGAGCATGTCGCGAGCATTCAGGTCGTCAATCTTGCCAACGCCCTGGAGGAACTCACCGCGAAGGGCTTCCAGACCGTCGGACTCGATTCGGAAGGCGCCGAGGAACTCGAACCTTCGCTTGCCGGTACTCGAATCGCGCTGGTTCTCGGCGCCGAAGGCAAGGGCTTGAGGCAGAAGACGCGCGAAACCGTTCAGGTCCTCGCGCGTCTGGAAATGCCGGGCGCGATCCGCTCGCTCAACGTTTCCAATGCCGCCGCCGTCGCTCTCTACGCGGCGCGCCGGCATTTGGGGTCGTAAGGGTCAGACTTCGACTTCGACCCGCCCGATCGGCTTGGAACAACAAGCGAGGATGAAGCCTTCGGCGATCTCGTCTTCGGTGATGCCGCCATTGTGCATCATCTGGACCTCGCCGGAGAGTTTCAGCGTCTTGCATGTGCCGCAGACGCCGAACTGGCACCCGCTTGGAATGTTCAGGCCGTTGGCCTTGGCGACCTGAAGAATCGTTTCGTCTTCCGAACAGGTCGCTTCGATCTCCGCCTGCGCGAAACGGATCACGGCGCTTTCGCTCGGGGCCGACGCGGGATCGGCACCGGGCGCGATCGGCGCATCCTCGTCCGGGGCCTGGAAGCTTTCCTCGTGATGGCGCTCCATCGGGAAACCGGAGGCGGTCAGGATGTCGCGAACGCCTTGCATGAAGGGCGCCGGCCCGCAGCAGAAGACTTCGCGGTCCTGATAGTCCGGCGCGATCAGTTCCAGCATCAAACTGTTCAGACGGCCGCGATAGCCTGTCCAGATGCCGTGCGGGTCCGGCCGCTCCACCACGAAGGTCACGTCGATCTCCGGCACGCGCTCCATCATCAGTTCCAGTTCGCGCCGGAAGATGATGTCGGACGGCGTGCGCGCGCAGTGGATGAACTTGATGTCCGTGCGCCGGCCGTAATCGTAGAGCCAGCGCGTCATGGACATCATCGGCGTGACGCCGGAGCCGGCGGAGACGAAAAGGTAGCGCTCAGCCGGATGGCGCTCGAAGGTAAAGGTGCCGGCCGGCCCATAGGCTTTCAGGCGAACGCCCTCGCGCACGTTCTCGAACATCCAGCGGCCGGCGACGCTGCCGGGCTGCGCCTTGACGGTGACGGAAACCGATAGCGGACGCGACGGGCTGGACGACAGCGTGTAGGTGCGCAGGATCGCGCCCTGATCGGTCGGCAGTTCCAGCGTCACGAACTGCCCCGGCGCGTAGCGGAACCAGCTATCGCTCGGGGTCTGAAACGAGAAGGTTCGCACATCCGCCGTTTCGGGCAGGACGCCGACGCATTCCAGAACCTGGGCCCGGTCGATCCAGAGCGGCAGGTCGTCGAGATGCTTGTGCCGCAGCGGGGCGATTTCCATGAATGTCCCGGCCTTCAGGCGACTTCCGCCAGATGCGGCGTGCGCTCGCCGCGCAGCCGCTCTCCCATGAAGCGGCAATACCAGTCCACGAACTGGATCACGCCGCCCTCATGAAGTTCGGAATAAGGACCGGGGCGATAGGCCGGCGACAGGATGCCGATCTGGTTCTCCTCGATGATGCGGCGATCCTGATCGTTGGTCGCGATCCAGACCTTGGTCATCTCGTCCAGCGAATAGTCCACGCCCTCCACCGCGTCCTTGTGGACGAGCCACTTGGTGGTCACCTCGGTTTCGGTCGGCCCCTTCGGCAGAACGCGGAACGACACGGCATGATCGCCGAGAACGTGGTTCCAAGTGGTCGGATAATGGAAGAACATCATGGTGCCGATCTTCGGCGCCGTCACCGTATCGCTCAAAGGCCGGCGCACCGCCGCCTTGCCCGACATGGTGTAGCTCACCGCGTCGCGAAGCAGCGGCATCCGCGCCGTGCGAAACTGGCCGGAAGCGTGCATCGTGAATTTCGACGGCAGGCCCGCCGCTTCGCATCGATCCCAATGCTCTTTGGTTTCGGGGTCGTCGTGGCCGTCGACACCCGTCGCACCGGGAGCTTCCGGGTAGGTGCGGCAGAGTTCGGGATGGCTGCCCGCGCAATGATAGCATTCCCGGTTGTTTTCCCAGGTCAGCTTCCAGTTGCCCTTCTCCACGATGGTCATCTCGAAGGCGACCTTCGCTTCGCCGAGGCGATGGGGTGCGAGATAAGGCTCGATCAAGGCGCGCACGGGCTGGAAGCTCAACGGCTGCTCGGCCAGCGAGACGAAAACGTAACCACCCACCGTTTCGCAATGGACGGGCTTCAAGCCGAACTCGGCCGGCTTGAAATCCGGTCCCATGTCGCGGGCGAACAGAAGCCGCCCGTCGAGTTCGTAGGTCCATTGATGGTAGGGGCAGACGAGCTTGGCGGCTGTGCCTTTGGCGGCCGAGCAGATGCGCGAGCCGCGATGGCGACAGGAATTGTGGAAGGCGCGAATGTTCTTCTGCGCATCGCGCACGACGACGATCGGATAATCGCCGACCTGTACGGTCAGGTAGCTGCCGCTCTTCGGCAATTCGCAATCATGGCCGACGAAAAGCCAGTCGCGATACCAGATGTTCTCCAGATCGGCTTGGTAATAGTCAGGGTCGCAGTAGAACTCGCGCTCCAGGCTGAAACCGGCTTTTCGGTCGCGAAACTTCGCGAGCATCGCGTCGCGTGCGCTCATGCCATTCTCCCCGCGTTTTCCGCTGCGGACCAAGGGGTCCCATTGGACGGCCGGTCCGGATGAAACGGCGATGAAAGGCGTCCGCTCCATGAGCCACCACGACACCACCGCTTTCCGGCGATCTACGATGGCCGAATTTTGAAACGTTCCATGCTTGGGGGAGCCAACAAAAGCGACAGAGCGCGGCGCTACCTACGACATGGACATGATAAGCGCGATCAGGCGCTCGCCAGGAAGGTGTTCGGCACGGGGAAGCCGAGGCGCACGCCGACGGATGCATGATCGGCGACGAGATCGGCGATCGTGTAGCTCGCGAGAACTTCCAAGAATGCCTCCAGCGCCTCGTGCAGGGCGCCGTTCAGCGAACAATCGCCGATCAAGGGGCAGTCGCTGCCCGTTTCGAAACATTCGGCAAGGGAGAAATTCTCCTCGGTCACTTCCACGACCGCGCGAAGCGTGATCGCCTCGGCCGGCTTGCGCAGGCGAATGCCGCCGTTGCGGCCGCGCACGGTTTCCACGAAACCGGCTTCCACGAGCGGCTGGAGAATCTTGAACAGAAAGAGTTCGGATACCGAATAAGCGAGCGCGATCTCGCCGACCCGGCTCAGCTTTTCGCCACGCAGGGCGCAAAACATCAGCATGCGAACCGCATGATTGGTCTGCCGCGTCAGCCGCATGAACCGCTCCCTAACCCTGCCGGACCGAACCGGCAGGATCTACCTTAGAAGAATTCCAAGGAAAAAGAAGGGCAAATCAATCAACCGTCGCGGATCGCCTGCCGTAACGGCTTAGGCGGCTTGCGGCTCGAAGTTCATGGCCACGCCATTGATGCAGTAGCGAAGGCCGGTCGGCGGCGGACCATCTTCGAAGACATGCCCGAGATGGCTGCCGCAGCGACTGCAATGCACTTCGGTGCGGACCATGCCGTAGTTGCGATCCGTGGAGGTCTCGACCGATCCTTCCACCGGATCGTCGAAGCTCGGCCAGCCGGTGCCGCTTTCGAACTTGCGGCCGGAAACGAAGAGCGTCTGCTCGCATCCGGCGCAAGAGAAGGTACCCTCCCGCTTCTCGTAGTTCAGGGCGCAGCTCCCCGGCCGCTCGGTGCCGTGGCCGCGCATGACGGCGTATTGCTCCGGCGTGAGGATACGCCGCCATTCCTCGTCGGTGTGGGTCACGGGAAATTTCGCGACATCCATGGGTCGTCCTCCTGTTCCAGGCTCTGGCCGTCTAGATAGTCGTGGCCGACGCCCGGACCAAGGCCCGGAGAACATGCAAAAACCCCCGCCGCGAAGCGACGGGGGTCGTGATCCGGATGCCCGGTCCTCAGCGCGCCGGCGGGGCCGGCGGTGCGGGAAGCGTCCTTGCCTGTTCCAGCATCTTCAGCGCGATATCGGCGCAGGCCTGCTGGGGCTCGTCTTCGGCGCACTTCACATCGACGCGGAACGGACCGTTCTCGATGCGGAAGTGAGCGGCCTTGGAGGGCGGCGGCGGGGGTGCCATGCCACGCGGCCCGCCCGGACCGCCGTGACGCGGACCCTTCGGGCCACGGCGATCATCGTCGCGCGGGCCACCGCGACGCGGACCGGCGTCATCGTCGTCGCCGGCGACCTCGTCATCCGGCGCGGGGGCCGCCCGAGCGTCGTCCTTCGGCGCTTCCGCACCCGGCGGCGGCGGAGGCGGCGTCTGGGCGAGCGCTGCCCCACCGACGAGCGTGGACACCATCAAGGAAGCGATCAGAAGTTGGGCTTTCATGTCTTCCATCTTTCGATTTGCCGGCGGCCTGCTTCAATCGCTGACCCGGCTAAAGGTTGCGAGGTGACGCGCTTCAACGAAGCGCGAGTTCCTTGGGGCCGCGCGGAGGATGGTCGCGCGGCGGCTTCGGTTTCAGTTCAACGACCTTGCCGTTCGATTGAACCAGCATTTCCGCCCTCAGAACCCCTTCGTCGAAGCGGCCCTGCGCGGTGATCGTGTCGCCCTTGGCAGCCAGGGAGCGTCCCTCGCCTTCGGGACCGGTTTCGATCAGAACCCGACCGCTGCCGTCCTCGACGACGATCTTGTTGCCGAAGACTTCGGCCACCTGCGCCTTCACCGCCGCGAGGCTGTCGTTCTGGAGCGATGAGATCGCGGCCGGCTCCAGCACCAGGGTGGAGCGTTGGTGATGGTTGCCGATGATGGCCGTTCCAGCACCGCCGATGGCGACGCCCAGAACAAGCGCGCCGACGGCTGCCGCGCCGAGGCGGCCTTTGAGAAAGGATCGCCGCCCAGCTGGCGAATGGTCCGCAGCCATATGAGCGGGCTTCACGGGCTCGGCGGCGGGGGACTGATCTTCGGTGTTGGTCAAGGAAGGAACTCCTGATCCGTTGCTGATGACGCCCTTTTCCCATGACCCCGTCCAACCCGGCCTGAACGAACCCGTTCAGGATCGGTTCAGCCGCATGGAATAGCGCTCGTGTCCGGATATCTCCCCTTTTTCGAAGCGGGTGATGGCCCATGGAGACGATGTTGAAGATCCTTCTGATCGAAGACGACCATTCGCTTGGAGAAAAGATCGCAGAGCATCTTCGGCGAGAGAACTTCAGCGTCGATCTGGCAAAGAATGGCGAGGACGGTCAGCATCTCGGAGAAACCGGCGTCTACGACGCGGCCGTGCTGGATCTCGGCCTGCCGCTCGTTCCCGGCATCGAGGTGCTTCGGGCGTGGCGCAAGGCCGGGCGCATTCTTCCGGTGCTGATCCTCACCGCCCGCGACGGCTGGTCGGAGAAGGTGGAAGGCTTCAAGGCCGGCGCCGACGACTACGTGATGAAGCCGTTCCGGGTGGAGGAACTGGTGATGCGTCTGCGCGCGCTGATCCGCCGCGCGGCCGGCCACGCCGAAACGCGCATCCTGTGCGGTCCCCTCGCCTATGACGCGCAGCTCGGAACCTTTGAGCTGGAAGGCCTGCCCCTTCGCCTTACCGGCCTTGAATGGCGCGTCCTGTCCTGCCTCGCCTTGCAAAAGGAGCATGTCGTGTCCCGCGCCGACATCTTCGAACGCGTTTATGACGGGGATGCCGAAGTCGATTCCAATTCCGTGGAGGTCATCGTCGCCCGGCTGCGCCGCAAGATCGGCGCGGCGATGATCGAGACCGTGCGCGGCCACGGCTACCGTTTGACCGCCGGCGAGGCATGAGGCTTTCCGTTCCCACCTCGCTGCGCGGGCGGCTGATGGCGATCGCCGCGATCGCCACCACGCTGGCGACGCTCGCCGCCGCCGCCGCCATGGCGTTCACGCTGCACCGGTTCATCACCCACCAGCTCGACCTGAGGCTCGACGCGCAGGCGATTTCGCTTCTGAACGACCTGCATGAAGGTCCGCGCGGCGACATCGTTCTCGCCGAGGACCCAGGCGGGCCTCCCTTCGATCGCCCCAATCCCGGCTGGTTCTGGCAGATCGACGTGGAAGGCGCGCCACCGTTCCTGGCACCCTCCTTAGACCGTCGCGGCCCTTTGAACGTCACGGCCACCGAGCCCGAACCGGACATACGGGGTCGTCGCCCCCGCATGCGGTCACGGCCGGTCGCCATCGAGGACGCAGATGGCCTCTACGCGCGCGTGCTTTCGGCGGCCGTCGGATCGCGGCCAGTGCGTATCGTGGTGACAGCGCCCATCGAGGCGATCGGCGGCCCGATGCGGGACGCCATGACGCCCGTGGTTCTTTCCATGGTGGCGCTCGGGCTCGGCCTTCTTCTCGCGACCCGGCTGCAGGTCGGCTACGGCCTGAAACCGCTCGAAGCCCTCGGTCGCGATCTGGCGGCGGTCCGCAGCGGCGCGCGGCGCGCCATACCGACCGACCAGCCCGACGAGATCAAGCCGCTCGCCACGGAACTGAATTCGCTGATCGCGGAGAACGCCGCAGGGCTCGAACGCGCCCGCCGCCACGTCGCCAACCTCGCGCATGGCTTGAAGACGCCCTTGGCGGACCTCGCCTTGTCGCTCGAAAACCGCGACCCGGACGGCTCGGCGCGGGCCTTGGTGGACGACATGGACGGGCGGGTGCGGCACCATCTTGCCCGCGCCCGCGCCGCCGCGCTCGGCCATCCGGCGCGCGCGACGACGCCGGTGCGCCGGCATATCGACGATCTCGCGGCGGTCTTGGCCCGCGTTTATGCCGAGCGCGGGCTTCGCTTCGAGATCGAGGTGCCGCACGATCTCGCCGTTTCCTGCGAGCCGCAGGATTTCGACGAGATGGCCGGCAATCTTCTCGACAATGCCTGCAAATGGGCTGGAAGCCGTATTCTCGTCGGCGCGCGGCGGGACGCCGGCACCGTGGTCCTCACCGTCGACGACGACGGCAAGGGCCTCGCCGCCGGCGACGTGCCGGAAGCCATGGTCGCCGGCAGGCGCCTCGACGAAATGCAACCGGGGCATGGTTTCGGCCTGTCGATCACGCGCGAACTCGCCGAACTCTACGGCGGCTCGCTCGCGATCGGCCCTTCCACCCTGAACGGCCTCGCAGCGCGGCTCACACTTCCAGTGCCGCGCGGCTGAGGCATAGAGCGTCTAACAAAACCTCGCGGGGTCGGCTGGCCGGTTCTTTTTGCCGCTCTGAGCGAGCCGCCTGTCTCGCCCGTCCTCCGGACCGTCGCGAATGCTCGCCGATGCGCCCTCGCATCGACTGTGCTTCGCTCCTCGGTATCGGACAAAAATTCCTCGGCCATCCTCCGCCCGGAGGTATTGTTAGGCGCTCTTAGAACGACGAAAACTCCAACGCCGTCGGATAGGATTTCTGCGTTCCGCGCTTCAGCGTCGACTGCGCGGCGTAGCGGGCGGCCAGTTGCAGCGAGGACTCCACCTCCCCGGTCGTGACGTAGAAATGGGCGAAGGAGCCGATGAACGCGTCGCCCGCCCCGGTCGTGTCCACGGGTTCGACCGCATGGGGACGGATGACTTTGGCCGGATTGCCCGCTTCGATCAGAAGCGCGCCTCGTGCCCCCATCGTCACCACGACGCAGCGCACGCCGCCCTCGATCAAACGGCGCGCGGCGGCTTCGCAGCTTGCCTCGTCCGTCACGGTCATCCCGGTCAAAAGCGCGAGCTCGGTCTCGTTGGGCACGAGGAAGGTCGCGTGGAGCACCCGCGCGAGGTCGAGATCGGCGGCGGCGGGCGCCGGGTTCAACAGCGTCTCGATCCCGTGCCGCCGGCCGAACTCGACCGCGTGATAAACGACATCCAGCGACGTCTCGAGTTGAAGGAGGATCAGCCGGCAGGTCTTCAGGTCTTCCGCCGCCGCGTCGATATCGGCAGGCGACAGTTCGGCATTGGCGCCCTTCACGATGACGATGCGGTTCTCGCCGTTCGGCTCCACGAAGATCGGCGCGACGCCCGACGACATGCCCGGCACGCGACCGACATGGCGGATGTCGATGCCGTTCGCCTCGAAATTGCGAAGCTGGTCGACCCCGAAGGAATCGTCGCCGACCTTGCTCAGCATCAGGACGGACGCGCCGAGACGGCCGGCGGCCACCGCCTGGTTCGCACCCTTGCCGCCGAAGCCGATTTCGAAGGACGGGGCCTCGATGGTTTCCCCCGCCTCCGGCACGCGGTTCACATAGGTCACAAGATCCATGTTGTTGGAGCCGATCACGGCAATGCGCGGCGTCATGTGCATCTCCCGGCGAAACCCGTTCGCGAAGGGGCCAAATCCTTTATTTGTCGCGACTTGGCAAGATCATCGAGAAGCCCCGAGAAGCCCGCGCTTGGCGAGATTGCGCATCAATGCAGCAACGCCCATCGTCCAGCCTTCCACCTCGTCGGTCGGCTTCACGCGATTGACGAGCGCGCCAAGCGCCTCCGTTCGGATCGTCACGACATCGCCGGTCTTGTGGGTGAAGCCACGGCCGGGATCGTCGCGATCCTGGATCGGCGCGAACATCGTGCCGAGAAACAGGACCAGTCCGTCCGGATAAAGATGATGGTCATTCACGGCTTGGCCGACGATCTCCGCCGGATCGCGGCTGATCTGGCTCATCGAGGAGCGCCCGTCGAGGCGGTAGCCTTCCGGCCCGTCGATCACCAGCGAAAGCTCGGTGCGACGCACATCGTCGAGCGTGAAGCCATCGTCGAAAAGACGCAGGAACGGCCCGATCGCGGCCGCCCCGTTATTGTCCTTGGCCTTGCCGAGCAAGAGAGCCGAACGACCCTCGACATCGCGAAGGTTCACGTCGTTGCCCAGACTCGCCCCCACGATGCGCCCCTTGGACGATACCGCGAGGACGATTTCCGGCTCGGGATTGTTCCAGGTCGAACCGGGATGGACGCCGATATCGGACCCGCTGCCGACGGCGGAAAGCGGCTGGCCCTTCGTGAAGATCTCCGCGTCTGGACCGATGCCGACTTCGAGATACTGGCTCCAGGCTCCCGCTTCGATCAAGGCCACCTTCAGCGCGGCGGCTTCCGTCGAACCGGGCTTCAGGTTGCGGATGTCGGAGCCGACGAGGTCGAGGATCTGCTGGCGCACCCCGCCGGCCGCATTGGCGTCGCCGCGGATACGCTCCTCGATCACGCGCTCCAGCATCGAAACGACGAAGGTGACGCCCGCTGCCTTCAAGGCTTGCAAATCGACTGGGGCGATGAAGTGCGGACGGGAAGCATTGCGATCATCCGGCGGCGTGTTGCCGAGAAGCTCCGCGAGCGAGCCGATATCGTCCCCCTCAGCCCGCCGAAGCGCGCTGGCCGGATCGTCATTCTCGCAAAGTTCGGAAACGGTGGCGAAGGCGCCCGTCACGTCGACCACCCGGCCTCCGGCGATCCTGACCACCGAAGGACCGCCGAGATCGGGCCGGAACACGCGCCCGACGAATGCGGCGTCGGAGCGCTCTCCAAGACGCGCGGTTTCGGCAAACGCTCGTGCAACGGCCTCGGCGGCAATCGTGCTGGACATCCGGTTCCTCCATCCTCGACCTTTATCGAGATAGCCGCCTTGCCGGCGGACGCAACCGCAAAGCACAACAACGACAGGCTCCCATCGCCGGAAATTCCATGCTATGGCCTCCCCGGCGCCGGTTTAGCTCAGCGGTAGAGCAGCGGTTTTGTAAACCGAAGGTCGGGGGTTCAATCCCCTCAACCGGCACCATCGAAATTATCATCTTTCACAATGTGTTAAAGAACAAAGACGGCGGCGGCATACACGTATTCATGTCGCACCATGTTGCCATCCGTTTACCTTGATTTCCAACGGTTTCCCGGCACATTCTGCTACTCTACGCAATATGGAATGCGACATGGCCAAGAGTGGCATGAACTGGAAATGCCCGCATTGTTTCCATCCGCAGGTTTTGACGGACAATAACTCAGATGTGAAAGAGGGATATCTCTACGAAGGCTTTCGACAAATTGATCAAAGAGGATATCAAATAATATCGATTAGATGCTTGAATGAGGAGTGCGCGAAGAGATCCCTCGAATTTATTCTTTACGATCTAACGCACAATCCTCGGGGCTCCGATTATTTCAAGGATCAGACCAATTATTGGAAGCTCTTGCCGGAGAATACAGCGAAACCTCAACCGTTGTACATTCCCGACGTGCTTCGTGACGATTACATCGAAGCTTGCCGTATCCGCGATTTGAGTCCAAAGGCTTCGGCTACTCTCGCCAGACGTTGTTTGCAGGGAATGATTCGTGACTTTGCTGGGATCGCTAAGGGTCGTCTTATCGACGAGATCAAGGAATTAAGAGCGCGGACCGAGGCTGGCTCTGCACCTCGGGGGGTTGAACCCGAGACGATCGACGCGATCGATGCTGTTCGGGATATCGGCAATATCGGTGCTCACATGGAAAAGGACATCAACATAATCGTCGATGTCGATCCCGGCGAAGCTCAAGCCCTCATTGAGTTGATCGAACTACTTTTCGACGAATGGTATGTCGCGCGGCACAAGCGACAGGGAAAGCTGGCGGCAATTACGGCGCTCGCTGCAAAGAAGAAAGACGAACTGGCCGTGGCGAAAGCCGCTCGGCAAGAGGTAATCTCGACGGCAGAGGCACCGAAGAAGATCGCGGCGCCAGAGACTTCCGGTTCCTAGTATAGATGGCCATCGCGGCCATCCAACCGTACGATTTCCTCGTACGGTTCAAGCCGCCTCGAAGAGCGCATCGACGAGGGCGCGGGTGGTGATCGGCTCCACCTCGCCTGTGATCCTCAAGCCCATCTCCAGCGCGAGCCAGTCGAACTTCTGAGGCGTGATCCGCCGGCGGTGGAACACGCCATGCTCACGCGCGGTTGATAGGGATCGCGGGCGTGGCGCTCGCTTGTGGAGTCGCGAGATGCTTAAGGGCGGACTTTTGTGGCTGATCGGCATTCCCGTGCCGATCATTTTGATTCTCTGGTTCCTCGGTTACCTGCACTGAGAAACGAGATTTCCTGAAGACCCGAAATGAAAACGCCCACCGGGGGAGGACCGGTGGGCGTTGTTCTTGCGTCCCCGCTTGGGAGGAGGAAGAGGACGCGTCGGCGGCAGTGGGAGGAACTGCCGGCCTATCCGCAGGGACCTTGGGAGGAGGATGCCCGCTGCGAAACTCGATGTTCGACAAATACGCCTTCGCTCGAAACGGGAGAAGTGACGAGATTGCATAGCCGCCCCATCGATTTCGAATGGCTCGAACGGTGGGAAGCGAAAAAGGAAAGGGGCGCCGCCCTCCCAGACAGCGCCCCTCATCGAGCTTGGGAGCAGGGCTCAACCAAGACGATCACCCTCTAAAGCGTCCTTACGGAAACGTCTAGTTGTCTAGCGTCGAAGATCCATATTCCAATCGATTTTAATTCGTTTTCCCCTGAAGACAACGCTGGTAGGCGGCTGAACCGCTTGTCCCGGCCTGCATATCCGCGCCGGCACTCGACGACGTGTCGGAATTCGTCTGGAATGTGTTGATGTAGGTCTGGGCCGCGTAGCGCTTGCAGAATTCAGGCGTGCCGCGCCCGGCACGGTTGGCGTCGATGCCGGCAGGAAGGGACGTCGGACCGTTCGGCGTGATTGAGGTGCAACCGCCGAGCAACGAGATCATGAGGGCGACGGCGAGCGCTTCGCGTTTTCTCGGCATTGTTCAGTCTTTCCCGTCGTAACGCCGTGCCGAAATCCATGCACGATCCGATGCACGACAACTGTTCCCGTCCAGGGCAGGTTCGAACGCGAAACCGGCCGATCCATAACGGACCGACCGGCGCGTATTTCCGAACAATCCCGACCGGGATCGAGCCGCCTCAGGCAGCCTTCTTCGCGGCAGGCTTACCCTTCTTCGCGGTGCGGGCCGCGGCACCCTTCGGCGCTTCCTCGTCCTCATCGGCCAGCGCGTCGTCGTCTTCGCCAACGGTTGCCGAGTAGTCGAGACCTTCGGCGATCTCGCTCAGAAGCGCGTCCGTCTTCTTTTCTTCCTCGAGCGTCTGATCGAGCAGCGCCACGGCTTCGTCGTAGCCGAGCTTGCCGGCCCAGGTCTTCAAAAGGCCATAGCGCGCGATCTCGTAATGCTCGACGGCCTGGGCGCAACCGATGAGAACCTGATCGGCGGCGTCGGTTCCACCGAAATCCTCCAAGTCCTCTTCCATCTCACCGACGATGCCCTGCATGGCCTCGCAGGTCTTGGCGCGGGCGGGCTTGCCGATAATCTCGAACACCTGAACCAAGCGCTCCACTTGCTCGGCGCTTTCCTCGGCATGCTGCGTGAAGGCTTGCTTCAGCTCATCCGACTGCGCAGCCTTGGCGGACTTCTTCAACGCCTTCACCGACTGTTTTTCGGCATAGTAGACGTCCTTCAGTGTCTCGTGGAAGGCATCCGCAAGGGTCTTTTCGGTGGCCATGGTGAGTTCACTCCTAACTCGTCGCCCGCTGGATGATCGGGCTTCTTGTGGTCCTCAAAGCGACTCCGAGGGCGGAGTGTTCCCAAGCGTTTTCGTCCAACGCTTTGCCGTATGTGGATTCATTTCCGGCAACTCGACTTGAGTCCGACGCCCCTCGCCATAGAAGTCGATCCGGGGCCGCATACGAAAGCAGGGACCCCGGTTTGGAGCCCCTGCCGCCGAACTCACATCTGTCGGAAGGGCATTCGCCCCCGGCCGGTATCCCTCGGATCAGGCGATGCCGGCACCGCCCGTTACGCCATAGACCTCACCGGTGATGTAGCTCGCTTCCTGGCTCGCCAGCAGAACATAGATCGGTGCGATCTCCACCGGCTGGCCAGGCCTCCGGAAAGCGCTTTGTCCGCCGAACTGCATGACCTTTTCCTGCGGCTGGCCACCACTTGCCTGAAGTGCGGTCCAGAACGGGCCGGGTGCGACGACGTTGGCGCGGATGCCCTTCTCGATCAGTTGCTTCGACAAGGCCTTGGTATAGGCGACGATGCCGGCCTTCGTGGTGGCGTAGTCCAGGAGGATGTCGGACGGCTCATAGGCCTGCACGGAGGCCGTGGTGATGACCGAACCACCAACCGGCAGATGCGGAACGGCAGCCTGGGCGATCCAGTGCATGGCGTAGAGGTTGGTCTTCAGCGTCTTGTCGAAATCCTCCGACGTGACCTTGGAGATATCCTCGCGGTTTTGCTGCCGGCCGGCATTGATCACGAGAATGTCCAGCCCGCCGAAGCTTTCCACCGTCTTCGTCACCAGATCGCGGCACCACGCCTCGTTCGTGATGTCGCCGGGGAGCGCCAGCGCCTTGCGCCCCTCCGCTTCGATCAGCCCGATGACCTCTTTCGCATCGGCTTCCTCGCTGCCGAGATAGGAGATCGCGACGTCCGCTCCCTCCCGCGCGAAGGCGATCGCGGCGGCGCGGCCGATGCCGCTGTCGCCGCCGGTGATGAGCGCCTTGCGCCCAGCCAGTCGGCCCGAGCCCTTGTAGCTCGTTTCGCCATGGTCGGGCACGGGGTCCATCTTTGAAGCAAGACCCGGAACGGGTTGCGGCTGCCTTGGGAAAGGCGGCTGCGGATATTGCTTGCGGGGGTCCTGCATCGTCAGACGGTCGGACATGGGCACTCCTGAGAAGTTCGTGGATATGCTGGAGGAAAGCCTGAAAACCGGAAGGCGTTCCCTCGTGAACACATGGCCGGTGCCGCAGATGTCTTCGTCACCTATAGGCCGAACCGTCCTCGGCGCGGGCGGGTTCGGTGAGGTAACGACCGGATTTGGGAACGGCGATCTCGTCGAAGTCGGACGACAAACGATGCAGCGCCGCGCGCATTTCCGGCCCGGACATCGGGCGGCCATGACCTGTCAGCACGATCTCCGGTTCCAGGGCCGCAAGCTCTGCGACGGAGGCGCGCGCCTTGTCCCATTCCACCGTGTAGTACATTGGCGGTCCGTGCATTTCGGGCTTCTGCGTCAGCGCGGCATAGGCCGATTCCTGCCGCGTGGTCACGAACGCATCGCCGACGATCAACACCCGGTCGCTGTCGCGCCATAAGGAAACATGGCCGACACTATGGCCGGGTGTGTGAATGAAGCGCCAGCCGGGCATCGCCGGCACCGAGCCGTCGGCCGGCAGGGCGCGAAGCCGCGACGAAACGTCGACGGGCTTGCGCGGATAGAAGCGCGCCATGGCCGCCATCAACCCGCCGCCGACGCTCGGATCGCCGGGCGGATAGGACGACTGACCATTGAGATAGGGGTGCTCCAGGGAATGCGCGTAGACGGGCGCATCCCAGGCTTCCGCCAGGCTTTCGAGTTCGCCGACATGGTCGAAATGGCCGTGCGTCATGACGATGGCGGCCGGGCGCGCGCCCGCTCCGAACCGCTTCTCCGCCGCCGCCTCGATCAGGCTCCGGGTTCCCGGAATGCCGGCATCGATCAGAACCCAGTTGCGGTCGCCCGATCCCGCCGCGCCGACGAAGACGACGTTCACGATGCCGAGCCGACGCCAAGCCACATCGGACACGACCTCATGCGTGTCGTCCGCCCTCGCCTCATCCAGGATCTCGTCCATCGCCAGACTGCTTTCCGGCATCGGAATCTGCTCGGCCATCGTCGCCTCCAATCATCTGTTGAAAGGGAAAGCGCAGGCGACCGATGTCGATCCGCCCACAAGCGTTAGCCGCGACCGAGCGCTGAACATTTCGGCCGAAACTTTCTCGGAAGCGGGTGCCGGGTCGTTGGACAGCAAAGGGCTTCGCGGCGACCCGCGACCGCCGGGCGGAACGGCGCTCGGTATGAGGCATTCAAGTTTCGAAACACGGAGAAGTTTAGAATGGTTACGACAGTCGGCACCGAAAGCACCTTCGAGAAACTGGTTCAGAATCTTCTGATTCTGGAGCACGACGCCATCGCCGCGTATCAGTCGACGATCGACCGCTTGGACGACCAGACGCACAAAACGAAGATCGCCGAGTTCAAGGCCGATCATGAGAAGCATGTCGCGGAGCTGACGCGCATGGCGGGCGCACTGGGCGTCGAAGCGCCGACCGAAGGCGATGCCAAGCAATATCTGACGACGGGCAAGGTGGCCTTGGCGTCGATCATCGGCGACCGCACCATCCTGAAGGCCATGTCGACCAACGAGATCGAGACCAAGATGGCCTACGACCACGCTTCGAAAAACGCATCGGCGACGCCGGAAGCGCAGGCCTTCTTCCGGCAGGCGTTGGCCGACGAAACACGGCATAAGGATTATATGGACAGCCAAGCCGCAGCCTGACGAAGAGATTTTCAAAGAGTGATCGGCTCATGAGCTACTTGCCCTATCGACCGGACGTCGAAACGCCCAAACCCGACGAAGCGGAGGCCATCGACGGCATCGTCCGCGCGATGACGCATCAATCGGAAAAGGTCGCCGAGCGCGAGCATCACGCCGTGCGGGCTTCCCACGCGAAGAGTTCGGGCCTCGTCGTCGGGGAACTGCTGGTTCACCCGGACCTTCCGCCGGAACTCGCGCAAGGGCTCTTCGAACATGCCCAAACCTACCCTGTCGCGATCCGCTTCGCGCAGGGGCCGGGCGAAACGCTTTCCGACAGCGTTTCGACCCATCGCGGCATGGCCATCAAGGTCTTCGGTGTGGCCGGGGAAAAGCTCGGGGCGCATCATGGCGACACGCAGGACATCGTCCTGGCGAGCGGCCCGACCTTTCCGTCCGGGACGGCGCAGGGATTCCTTCGCGACGAGAAGCAACTCGAAGCCGGGACATCGCTGCCCGAAGGCGTGAAAAACGCCGTGTCGTCGCTCGCCCGGAACGCCAACCGCGCGTTGAAGGCCCTCGGCACGGAGAGCCCGAAGGCCGACTTCTTCGGCCACCCGTTCAGCCACCCCCTGTCCGAACCCTATTTCAGTCAAGCCCCGCTGCGCTACGGTGCCTATGTCGCCAAGATCGCGGCCTTTCCGGCAAGCCCGGCGCAGGATGCGCTTCAGGACGTCACCATCGACACGAGCGACGATCCCGACGCCTTCCGCCACGCGACGGTGGACTTCTTCGCCGCGAACGAGACCGTCTTCGAACTGCGCGCCCAGCTTTGGACGGATGCCGAAACGCAGCCGATCGAGGACGCTTCCGTGGAATGGTCGACGGACGAAACGCCGTTCCGCACCGTGGCGACCATCCGCATCCCGGCGCAGAACGCCTATAGCGCGGAACGGCAACGCTACTTCGATGAAGTCATGTCGTTCCGGCCGGCGCACTCTCTATCCGCCCATCGACCGCTCGGCTCGGTGATGCGCGCAAGGCTCAAAGTCTACGAAGCCCTGTCGGCATTTCGCCACCGGGCAAACGGTGTGGAAAGCCAGGAACCGCAACGCGCCGATCAGATTCCCGCCTGATCGCCCTGCATGCGGAAGGGCTGCCCATCCAGTGCTTCCGCTTCATTGCCTGCCAAGGGGTGGCATGTTAGCCCTCGTTTCTAGAGCGGCTGCGTCGAAGGGGCGGGAACCGATTCCGTCCCGGCCTCGAAGCCGGCACCGACCACCCTGCCCGCCGTTTCAAAGCCCGGGCGATGCCTTACCGGAGCCGATGCAGCGTTCCCTGTCGTCCATCTGCTTCGTGGCCAGCGATGCCGCCGCCGCGCGGGAAGCGCGCCAGCGCCTCGTCGCCCTTTACGGCAATGTCGAGCCCGACAAGGCCGATGTCGTGGTAGCGCTGGGCGGCGACGGCTTCATGCTCCAGACCTTGCATCGCTTCATGGATACCGGCGTCCCGATCTACGGGATGAACCAGGGCACCGTCGGTTTCCTGATGAACGAGTTTCACGAGGACGATCTGCCCCGGCGCCTCGACGCGGCGGTCTCGCATTCCATCCGGCCCTTGGAGATGCTGGCGGTGGACCGCGACGGGCGCGAGCACCACGCCCCGGCTATCAACGAGGTGTCGCTGTTCCGCCAGTCCTATCAGGCGGCGCGCCTGCGCATTCTGATCGACGGTCAGGTACGGCTGGAAGAACTCGTCTGCGACGGCGTGATGGTGGCGACGCCGACCGGCTCGACCGCCTATAATCTTTCGGCGCAGGGGCCGATCATCCCGATGGATGCGCCGCTCCTCGCGCTGACGCCGGTCAGCGCGTTTCGGCCGCGCCGCTGGCACGGGGCTCTCCTGTCCAGCCGGCAGACCGTCGAGATCGAAACGCTGGAGATCGACAAGCGTCCGGTGAACGCGGTGGCCGATCATCTGGAGGTCAAATCGGTCAGCCGGATCTGCGTGAAGGAATCAACCACGCTTTCCGTTCAACTCCTCTTCGACCGGGGACATTCCTGGGACGAGCGGATCATCGCCGAACAGTTCAAGTTCTAAGGCGGATCACGCGGCGAGCAGGCGCTCCGTGCGCCGGCGCATGACGTCCCGCGCATTCTCGCGCTGAAGCCGCCGCAGAAGCGCGAAGGCCTCGCGGTCCTCAGGCCCCTTCATGCGCTCCCCGAAGGTCTGCGCGACGCGACGAAGCACGCTTTCGGCCGCTTCCCCGCCCTTGAGGTCCATCCGCCCCATGGCGATGTCCTTCCAGCACATGGTCGCGACGCGGATGAGTTCGCTTTCCGAAGCGCTCAGACCGCAATGAAGACCGAGTGTCCGGAAAGGCGCATCCCGGCATTCTACCAGCACCGCCCGCACGCGGCGCTCGGAAAGGCGGGACAAAGCCGTCAGCGACGCGGCCAGAAGGTCGATATTGCCGAGACACGCGGCGCGCAGGAGAAAGGCGACGGAAAGTTGCCCGCTGCCGCGCAGATGTTCGACAAGCACCGGCACCTCGCGAGGCGACGTGTTTTCCGCAAGGCCGCCCGTCGCGCGCTCGCAAGCTTCGAAAACGACGTTCCGGGAATTTGAGCCGAGCACGGCCCTCACGAGATCGCTTTCCTGCAGGCTTCGGCCTGTTTCCAGAATCAGCGTTTGGCGAATGTCGGGCGGCAGCGGGCGGGAAACGAGAAGAGCGCGAACGCCGGCATCCCCGCCATGGCGCTCGGCGAGGAGACGCAGCACGCCCTGGGAAATGTCGGCATGCGGGTTGCCCAGGAGCGCCGTCACCACCTTGGCCGACCCTTCGACCGCAATGGCCGCGACAACCGCGCCGGGAAGATCGACCCGAGCCGCGATCGCCGCATGCACCCTGTCACGATTCAACGCGGGAGCATCCAGCAAGTCGTCGGCGTCGAGCACGGGCGACGCGGCCACCAGCACCGCGATCTCCTCGCAATCCTGCAGAAAACCGCGCACCAGCGCTGCGGGGGCGCGTTCGTGCAGCCCGATGATTGCGGCGAGCGAAGCGCGAACCTTCGGCGAAGGGTCGTCGAGAGCCACCGCCAAGGCCGTTTCGGCGGCCTCCCTTTCCAACGAAGGCACCGACCCATCCAGCAAGGCGTGGGCGATGGCGGCGAAGCCTTCGATGCGCTCCCGGCTGTTCGCCGTTTCGCACCAGTTCACGAATCGCTGGAGGTTCATGCCGAATCGAAGACCGCGACAAAGACTGATACGGCCTGAGTATCGAGGCGACAGGTTAACGATCGTTTACGACGTTTCTTCGGGAGTGGTTAACCTCGTGGCGGAGCATCGCCGCCATCCGCCTGCCGGGGCCGCCGCATGGCAAACACGTCGCTCGTGACCGCATAATCGAGGTAGCCGAGGCGTGACAGCGGCCGGGCGAGTTCCATATCGACGAGGCCATCGCGAAGAATGGCCTCGGAAATGTGGATGCCGACCACCTGGCCGATGACCACCACCGCATCCGCCGGCCGGCCGTCGATGCCGTTCGGCGTGAAGTGGCCGACGACCTTGCATTCCAGCGCCGCCGGGCTCTCAAGGATGCGCGGCGCGGCGACGAGATGGCAGGGCGCTTCGGTCAGTCCCGCAATAGCGAACTCGCTCGTCCCTCGAGGCGCCGGCGCGGATGTGCGGTTGACGGCTTCGGCCAGCGCGTCCGTCGCGAGATTGGCGACGAACTCTCCGCTTTCGATGGCGAAGGAGGCACTATCCTTCATGCCGGATGACGAGAAAAGGACGAGCTTCGGGTTGTCGGCGATGGCGTTGAAGAAGCTGTAGGGCGCGAGGTTGACCGATCCGTCGCGGCTTCGCGTCGAGATCCAGCCGATGGGGCGCGGCGTGACGATGGCCTTGAACGGGTCGTGCGGCAGGCCGTGATGGTTGGTATCGGTGGTATAGAACATCAGGCGTTCGGCACTGTGGCTTCGGTCAGGATATCGGCAAGTTCGGGGCGCACGCGGTCTGCCGGCGGCCCGCCGCGATAGGTGCCGACATGGATGAAGCCGACGACCTTTTCGTCCGGCTGAATGCCGAGAATTGCCTTGGCCTCGTCGTCGTAGGCGATCCATTCCGTCACCCAGTTGGCACCGAAGCCGAGCGAATGGGCGGCATGGACGAGGTTCATCGCCGCGGCGCCCGCCGACAGGACCTGCTCCCACTCGGGAATCTTCACATGCGGCTTGGCGCGTGACACGACGCCGATCACCAGCGGGGACCGCGACAGCCGCGCTTCTTCCATCGCAGCGCGCGCTTCGCCGAGTGGGCCCTCGCGCGCTTCGACGAGTTGCCGCAGCGCATTGCCGAGTTCCGCCGCCGTTTGGCCGCGGTAAAGAATGAAGCGCCAGGGCGCGAGCTTGCCGTGGTCGGGAACCCGGGCGGCGATGGTGACGAGCCGCTGCAGCATATCCCCTTCGGGCGCGGGCTGCTCCAAGGCAGGGATGGCGATCGATCGACGCGTGGCGAGATAGTCGGCGATTTCGGTCAAGAACTCGATTCCATATGGGTCGCGATGTCAGCTAGCCACAGCGGGGCGGAAATCCAATGGCTGCGAACGCATCAACGAAGGAATGACACAAAGACGGTGTCGTGAATGCACTTGGCGCTTGATGTCCGCGCCGATCCGTACTCCAAACGTGCCGATGCCTCGCATTCTATTCAAAGTCGGCGATCTTTCCGTCGCCGCGCCCGCTTTCCTGGCAACCGCGCTTCTTCTTGGCCCGGTGGCCGCCGGCCGAGCGCAGGAAGGCCCCGGCGGCGGTGGTTTCTTCTCGCGTGGTATCGGCGGCGGTGGCGGCCCCGAGCGCGAGCCGGGAGCCTATGCCTCGCCGTCCGGCATTCCCTCCGCTTCGCCGGGCGATATCGGCGTGAACCTTCCCGAGCCCATGCGGCGGCTGGAGCCGATCGCCCTGCCGCGCCAGCCGGGTTCGGGCGACGACATGGAACTGTCGCTTCCGGCCCTGCCCGCTTATGCCCCCACCAAGCTGCCGGGCCTCGACATCCAGATCCCCCGCGCCAAACCGCTGCATCTCGACGCCAGGTTGATGGATGGCGGGCCCGAAGTGCCGAACGGTCTCGTCTGGCGACTGTTCTCGCCGACGGTGGGTCCTGACGGCAAATTGCCGCTCGTCGCTTCCGCCGAAGGAGGCGCGGTGGATTTCGACGTGCCGCCCGGCCCTTATCTCATGCATGTCGGCTTCGGCAGGGCCGGCGTGACGCGCAAGATCGATGTCGGCCTGACGCCGCTTCACGACTCGATCGTTCTGCATGCCGGCGGATTGAAGATGAACGCGGTTGTCGCGGGCGACCATCCGATTCCCGCCGACAAACTGACCTTCGATATCTATTCCGACGAGGACAACGAGCGGGATCGACGGCTGATCGCCGAGGACGTGGAGCCGGGAACGGTGGTTCCGATCAATGCTGGCAGCTACCGCATCGTCTCGAAATACGGTTCCGACAATGCCGAAGTCGGCGGCGAAGTGAAGGTCGACGCCGGCAAGGTGACGGATGTCACCCTCCAACACCGCGCCGCCGAACTGACCATGAAGCTCGTGCGCGAAACAGGCGGCGAGGCCATCGCCGATACGGCGTGGCAGGTGATGGATGCCGATGGCGGATTGATCCGCGAAAGCGTCAGCGCCTTCCCGTCCATGGTGCTGGCGGAAGGCGAATACCTCGTCGTGGCGAAGAACCGCGACAAGACCTACCAGCGCGATTTCACGGTTTCGGCCGGGTCGAATGTCGATGTCGAGCTGAAGACGACCGACATCCTGCCGCAGGCCGACTCGGTCGAAGGCTCCGGCGACTGATCGAGGACCGACGAAAGCCGGCCCTCGCTCGTTTTTCGTTCTACTGCGTCACGTCGCCGGAAGTCGCGGGCCGCTCGCGCTTCAGATCGGGCGGCACGGCTTCTTCCGATAAAAGCGCCAGAGCGGCATCGAGGCTCATCGCCTCCTGATCGCGCGAGCCGAGACGACGTACGTTGACGCCCTGCTCCTCCGCTTCCCGCTTGCCGCAAACGAGGATCACCGGAACCTTGGCCAGCGAATGCTCGCGGACCTTGTAGTTGATCTTCTCGTTGCGAAGGTCGGCTTCCGCCCGAAGGCCGAGGGCCTTCAAGCGTGCGACGACTTCCGTTGCATAGGCGTCCGCTTCCGAGGTGATCGTCGCCACCACGACCTGCTGAGGGGCGAGCCAGAGCGGGAAATGACCGGCGAAGTTCTCGATCAGAATGCCGAGAAAACGCTCCATCGACCCGCAGATGGCGCGGTGGATCATCACCGGCGGCACCTTGTCGGAATTGGAGTCGATATAGAAGGCGCCGAAGCGCTCCGGCAGGTTGAAGTCCACCTGCGTCGTGCCGCACTGCCATTCGCGGCCGATCGCGTCCTTCAACGTATACTCGAACTTCGGCCCGTAAAACGCGCCCTCGCCTTCGTTGATGCCCGTCTTGATGCGACCGCCGGACTGCGCCTCTATGGTCTGGAGCACTTGGCGCATGATCGTCTCGGCGCGATCCCACATCGCATCGGTGCCGACACGCTTTTCGGGCCGCGTGGACAGCTTGACCACGATTTCCT
Organism: Aureimonas psammosilenae; assembly: GCF_009176975.1. GTDB lineage: Bacteria > Pseudomonadota > Alphaproteobacteria > Rhizobiales > Rhizobiaceae > Plantimonas > Plantimonas psammosilenae. The sequence goes on along the minus strand of NZ_WEZG01000002.1, from coordinate 561,225 downwards.
CGAAGCCGAAGTCGCGATAGACCGAAAGGATCAGATCGTTGATCTTCAGGCACTCGGCTTCCATCTGCTCGTCGGTGCAGAAGATGTGCGCGTCGTCCTGCGTGAAGCCGCGAACCCGCATCAGCCCGTGCATCGCGCCGGACGGCTCATAACGATGAACCGTGCCGAATTCCGCATATCGAATAGGGAGTTCGCGATAGGACTTCAGGCCGTTCTTGAAGATCATCACGTGGCCGGGGCAGTTCATGGGCTTCAGCGCGAAGATGCGCTTGTCTTCCGCCTCGTCGCCTGCCGACTGCACTTGGAACATGTTCTCGCGATACCAGCCCCAGTGGCCGGAGGTTTCCCAAAGCGACTTGTCCAGCACCTGCGGCGCGTTGACTTCCGCGTAGTCCGCCTTCAGGCGGCGGCGCATATAGGCGACGAGGTCCTGGAACAGCGACCAGCCTTTCGGGTGCCAGAAAACGACACCCGGACCTTCCTCCTGGAAGTGGAACAGGTCCATCTCGCGCCCGAGCCGGCGATGGTCGCGCTTCTCCGCTTCTTCCAGCATGGTGAGGTAGGTCTTGAGCTGCTCAGGTGTCGCCCAGGCCGTGCCGTAGATGCGCGTCAGCATCGGGTTGTTGGAGTCGCCGCGCCAATAGGCACCCGCCACCTTCATCAACTTGAACGCTTCGCCGACCTGTCCCGTGGAGGCCATGTGCGGCCCGCGGCAAAGGTCGAACCAGTCGCCCTGGCTGTAGATCTTCACGTCCTGATCGGCCGGGATCGCATCCACCAGCTCAACCTTGTAGGTTTCGCCCTTGGCCGCGAACACTTGCTTGGCCTTGTCGCGGCTCCAGACATCCTTGCGGAAGGGCGCGTTGCGGCGGACGATCTCCACCATCTTCTTCTCGATGGTCGCCAGATCGTCGAGAGTGAAGGGCGTGTCGCGTGCGAAGTCGTAATAGAAGCCGTTCTCGATCACCGGACCGATCGTGACCTGCGTATCCGGCCAAAGCTCCTGCACCGCCTCGGCCATGACATGGGCGGCGTCGTGCCGGATCAGTTCGAGCGCGCGCGGATCGTCGCGCGTGAGGATTTCCATCGCGCCGCCGTGGCCGATCGGGTCGGACAGGTCGCGAACCTCGCCGTCCAGCGCATAGGCGACGGCCTTCTTGGCGAGCGACTTGGAAATGCCGGTCGCGATGGCGGCACCCGTGACGGTCGCCTCGAACTGGCGCACGGAGCCATCGGGAAACTGAAGGTCGATCATGATCTTGTCCTTTTTCGCTCACCCCCGCCTACGGATGCGGGTAAGCCTTTTGGATCGATTGGAACGGCTCGAAAGAACCGCGCGCCTTTTAGCATCGGGGAACGGCACGGCAACCCCGTTTTCCGCCGTCAGTGCCGGTGGGGTTTTTGCCCATCGAGGTCCGGAACAGGATCGAGACCGGCGCGCCCGAACGGCCCGCAGCGCGCGACGCGCCGTGCGCCGAGCCAGCCGCCTCGAAGTAACCCGTAGCGGGCGATGGCCTCAAAGGCATATTCCGAACAGGTCGGAATATGGCGGCAGTTCCCGCCGACGAAGCTCGAGAAAGTCAGTTGGTAAAGGCGGACGAAACCGAGCCCGAACAGGCGGCCGGGCGTCCGGCGCCAAGGGCCGGTGTAGTTGCGCGAAGACTTACGCACCAAGCGCGTCCAGCCAGACCTCGACTTTCGCGTTCAGCATCCGAATGTGTCGATCGGCGACATCGAAAAGGAGATCCGGGCGAATGTCCTCGTAGCCATGCGCCAGCTTGTTGCGCATGCGATAGGCCATGGTGAGGTCTTCGATATCCTCGTTCGCGCACCAATCCGGGTGAAGGCGCAGAATGCTACCGGCTATCTCGCCGACGACTTCGATCAGCCTGGTCAAAGCCAGTTCGTCCCTACGGCTCGACAGGAGCCATTCGGCATCATGCCCCTCGACGAACCGCGCGGTCTCCCGCCCCCAAGAAAGCAGATCGGTGAGCAGATTTCGGAGGTCGCGTCCACTGCGAACCATCAGATGCTCTTCAGGTCTTCGGATATTCGAGACAGAAATTCCGAGGATGGCCGGCCGTATGTGTGCACATCGACGCGAACTCCCAGAACATCGGAGAGTTCATCCTCGATGCGAAACACATCGTAATATGTTGCCCCATCGGACAGTTCGAGAACGATATCGAGATCGCTTCCTTCTCGATCGTCGCCACGAGCAACCGATCCGAAAACCATTGGGCGTGCGACGTCGAAGCGGGCGAGAATACCCAGCACTTCTTCGCGATTCTTGCTCAACGCTTCCGACGGTCGCATCGAAACCTCACGCCGCTTCCACGCTTCGCGCTTCGATCTGGTCCAATGCCGAAACCACCGCGTCGAAGGTCAGCATCGTGGAAGCGTGGCGGGCCTTGTAGTCGCGCACCGGCTCGAGATAGCGCAAGTCGGCGAAGCGGCCGGCGGGAGGCGCTCCGCTCTCCTTCAACATCGCCAGCATGGTCCGCCGCAACTCGCGCAAGTCCGCCGGTGTGGAGCCGATGATCGCCTCCGCCATGATGGCGGAAGACGCCTGACCGAGAGCGCAGGCCCGCACCTCATGCGCGAAATCCGACACGGCGCCATCCGTCACCGTCAGATCAACGGTGACCATGGAACCGCAGAGCTTGGAATGGGCCGTTGCCGTCGCATCAGGCGTTTCCAGCCGGCCGATACGGGTGATATTGCCGGCGTGCCGCAGGATCTCGGCATTATAGATATCGTCGATCACGGTCGCCTCGGGTTGACGGGGCCGGCTGTCACCTTCAAAGCCGTTCCCTTAGCCTTTATATAAGGGCGCGCGTGCGGACCTGGAAGAACGAGAAGCGCGCTGGGCCGGAGTCCGTGTGATGGATGCCATCATCAAGAAATTTCCCGACGCACGGGGCGATGCCGCCCCGAACCGACCGACCCGCGAGGAAGCGGAGGCCGCCGTCGAAGTGCTGATCCGTTGGGCCGGCGACGATCCGGCCCGCGAGGGGCTTCGCGAAACGCCGGCGCGCGTCGCCAAGGCTTATGACGAACTGTTCGGCGGTTACCGCCAGGATGCCGCCGCAGCGCTTGGCCGCGTGTTCGAGGAAGTGGGCGGTTATGACGACGTCGTCGTGGTGCGCGACATCGATTTCCATTCGCATTGCGAGCATCACATGGTGCCGATCATCGGTCGCGCGCATGTCGCCTATCTGCCGGCCGGGCCGGTTCTCGGCCTGTCCAAGATCTCGCGCGTCGTGGATATCTTCGCCCGCCGTCTTCAAACGCAGGAAAAACTGACGGTCCAGATCGCGACAGCCATCGACGAGGCGCTGAAGCCGCGCGGCGTTGCCGTTGTGCTGGAAGCCGAGCATCTCTGCATGGCCATGCGCGGCGTGAAGGTGAAGGGCTCCAAGACCATCACCACATCCTTCAGCGGCATCTTCTCGCAGGATCGGCAGGAACGCGACCGGGCGCTTTCCATGATGCGGAGCGGCGTTTGACCTTGTTCGACCCCGCCGGCCCGAAGGCCGATTTGGAGAACGGCGCGCGTCTGACCCCGCGCTTCGACCGCGACGGACTGGTGACGGCCGTCGTCACCGACGCGCGCGACGGCGAACTCCTGATGGTCGCGCATATGAACGACGAAGCGCTGGACCTGACCTTGCGAACCGGCATCGCGCATTATTGGAGCCGGTCGCGCCGATCTCTTTGGAAGAAGGGCGAGACGTCCGGCGCGTTGCAAAGCGTACGCGAGATCAGGGTGGATTGCGATCAGGACGCCCTTTGGCTGAAGGTCGATGTCGCTCGTCCCGAGGAGACTTGCCATACCGGCCGCCGGACCTGCTTCTACCGCTCGGTGGATGTGAACGGGGACGCTCGCCGTTTGGAAGTTTTGGCGGTTTGAACCGAAGCGTTTAACGAAAAGCCGCATTGCTTCGGCTATGCTGAGGTCATGTGGCGACGCGGTTCTTCTCCCCCCAAGCCCCCTGGCCGATCAACCGGCGACGACCGAACGGACGATCGTCCGTTGTTGCCGGCGAAAGTCGACAACCGGCTGCCAACCCCCGATCCGAAGGCGTCGATCCGGCCCGACCGGCGTCTCGGCATCGCCTTGGCGCTCGGCGGCGGCGCGGCGCGCGGCTGGGCCCATATCGGCGTTCTGAAGGCGCTGCGCGACAACAACATCGAGGTGAGCTTCATCGCCGGCACCTCGATCGGCGCCCTGGTCGGCGGCTGCTTCCTCGCCGGCCGCCTCGCCGAGTTGGAGGAGTTCGCCTGTTCGCTGACGAGGCGCGGGCTGATCCGGTTCCTCGACATCCGTTTCGGCACGGCTGGGCTGCTCGGCGGAATGCGCCTTAATCGACGGCTGGTGGAGCAACTCGACGGCGTTCTGATCGAGAAGCTGGATAAGCCCCTCGTCTGCGTCGCGACCGAGGCGCGCAGCGGGCACGAGGTCTGGCTGGACTCCGGCTCGCTCATCATCGCCATGCGCGCCTCCTACGCGCTGCCGGGCGTTTTCGAGCCGGTGCGCTGCGGCGATCGCCAGCTTTTCGACGGGGCCTTGGTTAACCCTGTGCCGGTTTCCGTTTGCCGCGCCTATGAGCAGCCGCTCGTGGTGGCCGTGAACCTCAACTACGATCTCTTCGGCCGTGCCGCCGTGGTTCGCATGAATGCCGCGCGCGGAAGCGGCCCGGCGACCCAGCGCCCGGTCAACGCGGCCGGCGAAGCGTTGGAAAGCTTCGCCGAGAATGAGCGCAGACGCGACAAGATCGGCGTCATGGAATCGATGGCGGACGCCTTCAACATCATCCAGGACCGCATCTCGCGCTCCCGGCTGGCCGGCGACCCGCCCGACCTGTCGCTTCATCCGCGCGTCCGCGATATCGGCTTGGCCGAATTCTTTCGCGCGGAAGAAACGATCGCGCTCGGCTACGAGGAAACCGTTCGACGTCTTCCCGAAATCGAGCGCGTCACCGAAGGCTACAACGGCGGCTGACGAGCCCCGTTCTCAGCCGGCTTCGGCGATATAGCTGCGCATGTGCTCCGCTTCCTGAACCGCCTCGGCGATCCGGCGCTTCACCACATCGCCGATCGAAACGAGACCGACGAGCCGGCCCGCCTCCACCACGGGTACATGGCGAAAACGCCCGCGCGTCATCAGGCTCATCAACTCGTCGATGCTGGTGCTCTCGCTGCAGGTCGAGACGTTCTTCGTCATCACGTCCGCCACGCGCTCGCTCAAGCCCGCCTCGCCCCGACTGCCGACGACGCGAACGATGTCGCGTTCCGAAAGGATGCCGGCGATACGACCGGCCTCGTCCACGAGCACGACGGCACCGATTCGCCTTGTGGAGAGTTCGCTCGCCGCCGTCGCGAGAGACGCATCGGGACGCATCGTGAAGACGTCACTGCCTTTTTCACTGAGGATGCTGGCTACGTTCATTGATCTCCTCCTATTCACGCCGAGGATGGTACGCCGAAGAGCACATCCCGCAAGTCCCCGCTCTTCACCGCCTCGTTCGGCGGTCGAAGAACTGGAAGCAAAGGAAGCCGAAGGCGAAGCCGCCGAGATGGGCTTCCCAAGCGATGGTCGCCCCTCCCGCGAGGTAGCTGCCGAAGCTCGAAGCGGTCGCGAGATTGGTTCCGAAGAAGACCAGGATGAAGATAAGGATGGTGCGGTCGCGCAGGGCTTCCGTCACCGAAAGGCGGGGCGCATCAACGGTCATCGCCGTGGAGCGTCCGAGCGCGCCGAAGGCGAAGCGGCACGCGCCGCCCATCAAAGCGGACACGACGCCCGAGGCCCCGACCACGGGTTCGAGAAGCGTCGGGTTGACGAGAAAGAACAGGCCCGCGCCCGCCAACGCGCCCGCGACCGAGAAGGCGAGATAACCGGCCGCCCCCAGCCGCCGCGCGATCGGCGTGCCGAAGGCGAGCAGCCACACGGTGTTGAGAACCAGATGCGTCCAGTCCCCGTGAAGGAGTGCGTGCGAGAGCGGCGACCAGAGGTCCGCGCCTGCGCTTCGCTGATACGCACCGACGCAATCGAGTTCGTAGCAGCCGGGAATGAAGGCGAGATCGAGAACAAGCTGCTCGTCGGCCGCCCCACTCAACAGATAAACGCGCGCCGCGTGGACCAGAGCCAGAAGAAGGATCGTCGCGAGGACGATGCCGGGCACGTTGAACATCGGCTGGCGACCGTCTTGCGGGCCGAAGCCCGTCGGCGGGCGGTCATCCATTTCCTCGCGGGTCAAGACAGGCTCCTTGTGGCTCCAACCAGAAATCGGGTGTAGCGGACCGTTCTTCGGGAAGAAATGAGCGAATGTCGCGAGATCGCCAACAAAAGTCTCAACGATCGTTAAGGTCGCTCGCGCATCATGATGCCAGCAACGCAAAGCGTGAACGCCGAAGGAATCATGTCAGCTCTCGCATCTCCCCCCATCGGCGAATTTCAGGAGCAACGGCGCTTTCACCGGGTGCAGTTGGATCTTCTGGGCCGCTTCATGCTGGAGGACCGCAGCGAATATCCGTGCCGCCTCCAGGACATATCTCCCGGTGACGTGGCGGTTCTGACCGCCGGCTATGTGCGCCTCGACGAGCGGGTGATCCTTTACGTCGACCAGCTCGGACGTTTCGAGGGCAAGGTCGCGCGCCGCTTTGCCGGTGGCTTTGCCCTGACGACGTCCATGACGGATCGCAAGCGCGAGAAACTGGCCGCGCAGTTGACCTGGTTCGCCAATCGCGGCGAACTGCGCTTGCCGGAAGACCGCCGCCACGAGCGTATCCAGCCGACCGAGCCGGTCGTGGACATGACGCTGGAGGACGGGCGCAAGTACCGTGTGCGGATCATCGATCTGTCCTTGTCGGGCGCCGCGCTCCAATCGGACGTCCGGCCGGCCATCGGTTCGCGGCTTCTGGTGGGCAGCACGGCGAGCCGCGTGGTGCGTCATCTGGAAGAAGGCTTCGCGGTGGAGTTCAGCTCGCCCAAATCGCTGGAAACGATCTCGAACCTCTGACCCCCCGCCCCCTCGCATACACACGAACGGCGCTGCCCCTCGGGCGGCGCCGTTTTCGTTTATGGATTCGGTTCCGAGCGGGGAGCCGCAATCCAAAGCCTTCGCGTCCGTTAGGGTTAACAGGAGATGAACGCATCGCTGCCGCCGGGATGTGGTAAAGAAAGTCTTAACGCAATATCTCGAATTGGACGGGGCAGCGGTGATGATCTCGAAAGTATTCGCCACCGCTGAAATCGTACAGATCGCTAAAATTGCGCCTATCGGCTTGGTTCGGAAGTAAATCGCGACTGCTATGATGCAAAGAACATCGGGAGCGGCGCTCATGAACAAGCTATATCTCGGCATCCTCGGCATCGCCGCTCTCGTGGTGAGCGCAACGTCCGCAATGGCCGACGGTCGTCCGATGCCGATCCTGGGCGCGACTTCTCAGCCGGTCGGACATTACGAATTCTGCAAGCGGTACGATCAGGAATGCCAACGCAACGACGAGATCGCACTCGTTCGCCTGACGCCCGCCAACTGGAACCGGATCGTGGAGGTGAACGCGGCCGTGAACCGCAGCATCTTCCCGCGCACCGACCAGGAGCTCTACGGCACGGCGGAATACTGGGCCTATCCGAAGACGGAAGGCGACTGCGAGGATTACGTGCTCCTCAAGCAGTATATGTTGGAGAAACTCGGCTTTCCGCGCTCGGCCCTCCTTATCACCGTGGCGCGTCAGGCCAATGGCGACGGCCATGCGGTGCTCACCATCCGCACCGACAAGGGCGACTTCGTGCTCGACAATCTTGAAGAGCGCGTTCTCGACTGGAAGGACACGAGCTTGAAGTTCCTCAAGCGGCAGTCCGAGCGGCACGCCGGCAAGTGGATGGGCATCGGTGACGCGCGCGACGTCCTGGTCGGCAGCGTGAAGTGATCAGGCCGGCGGCTCGACGCCGCCGCCCTTGGCCTTTCGACGGCTATTCGAGATCCATGTCCAGAATCGTCATGGTGACGTGGTACGAGGTCTCGCCTTCATCGGTATCCTTGGAAACCGTGCCGACGAATTCCTCACCGACATAGACTTCCGCAGAGTCGTTCTTTCGCGGCAAGGCCTTCACGGTGATCGGCGAGCCTTTGAAGAGATTCTTCAAATAGGCTTCGACCTTGCGGATTTCGTCTGGTTTCACGGTGCACTCCTCGGCTGGCGACCGGGTACGTCGCCCCGGCCGCGCATGCGATAGATCATTCGACGCGATCGAAGAACTGATTCATGGCGCGTGCGGGTTCCCCGCCGCAATCTTCCACCGATCCGATGACGCGCGCGGGAACCCCGGCGACGGTGGTGCGCGGTGGAACGGGCTTCAACACGACGGAGCCGGCCGCGATCTTCGAGCAATGGCCGATGGTGATGTTGCCGAGCACCTTGGCGCCCGCCCCGATCAACACGCCGCTCTCGATCTTGGGATGGCGATCGCCGCATTCCTTGCCGGTGCCGCCGAGCGTCACGTCCTGAAGGATCGAGACATTGTCGCCGATCACGGCCGTTTCGCCGACCACGAGCCCGGTGGCGTGATCGAGGAAGATGCCGCGACCGAGTTTCGCGCCGGGATTGATGTCGGTCTGAAAGACGCCCGACGACCGGGCCTGAAGATAAAGCGCGAAATCCCGCCGGCCCTCAGTCAGCAGCCGATGCGCGAGACGATGCGTCTGGATGGCCTGGAAGCCCTTGAAGTAGAGCAGCGGCTCCATGTAGCGCTCGCAGGCCGGATCGCGGTCGTAAACGGCTTGAAGATCGGCGCGAAGGGTCAGGGGCCAGTCCGGATCGGATGCGAGGGTGGAATCGAAGGCCTGAGCGATCAGCGCCGCCGGCACGTCCGAATGGTGAAGCCGCTGCGACACGCGGTAGACCACCGCCGCTTCCAGGCTCCCATGATTCAGAACCGCCGAATAAAGAAAGCCCGCCAAAGCCGGCTCGCGCTCGCTGGCTTCGTGCGCTTCTCGGCGAACGGCGGCCCAGATCGGATCGACGGCCATCGGGCGGTCCTGGATCGGCCAGGGAGTGGCGCTCATACATGGATCTCCATCGCGCGGTCGCGCGCTAGATATGACGTTCGATGCCCAACAGCAATCGCGGAGCCGTGAAGCCCTCGGCGAACCGTCTCAGGCATAGCTGAGATTGGCACCGAGAAAACGCAGCACTTCCGCCTTGAATGTGCGGTCTCCGACAGCCAGCATGTGGTCGCGGCCGGCAATGGCGAAGGCGCTCGCATTCGGCATCAGGGCCGCCAGTTCTTCCGGCGAACCGGCGATGTCGTCCTTCGTCCCGACGCCGACGAGAACCGGCTGCCGGATTTCGCCGACCTCCTCCGCCGTCAGTTCGTCGCGCGATGTGCGGATGCAGGCGGCCAGCGCGACACGATCGCTGCGCGTTCGATCGGCGAAGGCGCGAAACATCCGTCCGCGCTCATCCGTCACGTCGTCCAGCGAGGGCGCGAGAAGCGCTTCGGCGATCGGGTCCCAATCGCCGACGCCCTTCACCAGACCGATGCCGAGCCCGCCGAAGACGAGCGCGGGAAAGAGCTCCGGCGTTTCATGCGCGGCGAAGGCGGAAACGCGCGCGCCCATGGAGTATCCGAAGAGCGCAGCCCTCTCGACGCCGCGATGGCGCATCAGCGCGCGAATGTCGGACGCCATGCATTGCGGCGTATAAAGCGCGGCCTCGTGCGGCTTGTCGCTCTGCCCGTGCCCGCGATGGTCGAAGGCGAGAACGCGATAGCCGCCTGCCGTCAGGGTTTCCACCCAGCCCGGCTCGACCCAATTGACCCTCAGCGAGGAAGCGAAGCCGTGAACCAGCACGACGACGGGCGCGGTCGGCGACCCGGCATCGAGGGTGGCGAGTTGCAAGCCGTCGTTCGTGAAGAAGTCCATGGCGTTCGCTTTCTTCCTCGGAGACGCGAAGGCCAAGCTCTTCCCGCCTCCATCTGTTCATTCGTCGCCGGCCCGGATAATGTCCGCCGCCGACGCATTCCGGAGACGACCATGGCCGACAACCTCATTCCGCATTTCCAGAACGACGGGGGCTACGACGTCATCGAGATCGGCGTGACGGAATTCATGTGCACCGGCGCATCGGCGCCCTTCGATCACCCGCATGTCTACCTCGATATGGGCGACGAAGGCGAGAAGGTGTGCAGCTATTGTTCCACCCTTTATCGCTACAGCGCGGCGCTACACGGCACCGAGACCAAGCCGGCCGGCTGTTTGTTCGTGGAACGCGCCGCCTGACGGCGACCCAAATTCCATGTATCCCACATCGCCCGTTCTCGTTGTCGGAGCGGGCATCTCGGGGCTGACCGCCGCCCTCGCCTTCGCCAAACGCGGCTTTTCCGTCCAGCTTCTGGAACGAGCCGGGAAGCTTGAGGAGGTTGGCGCCGGGCTTCAGCTTTCGCCGAACGCCCTCCGCGTTCTCCAGCGACTCGACGTCCTGCCCGCCATCCGCTGCCACGCGGTGGAGGCCGACGCCGTGACGCTGGCGGATTTCACGAGCGGCCGGGAGCTTGCCCGCGTGCCCGTGAAGGGCCGCGACGGCATCGGCTATCTTTCGATCCTGCGCGCCCATCTTCAAGCTGCGCTTGCGGAGGCCGTCGCGGCGGAACCGCTGATCGACCTGCGCCTCGGCTGCGAGATCACCGCTTTGCGATCCGAAGGCGCTAAAGCAACCCTTACCGTTCGCCGGCAGGACGGAGTTATCGAGAACGCGCAGGCGGAGGTTCTTGTCGCGGCCGATGGCGTCCGCTCCTCCGTGGGTGGGCTTCTCGGGCATGTCCCTGCCAAACCCTCCGGCGACGTCGCTTGGCGCATGCTGGTGGATCAGCTTGCGGGCAGCGGCATTCGCGCGTGGCTCGGGGCCGGCATCCATGCCGTGGCCTATCCGGTGGATGCCGGTCGACGCACCAACCTCGTGGTCGTTCTGCCTGAAGCCCGAAGCGATCTGCAGGAAGCCACACGAAGGGCCGAGCCGGAGCTGCGCCGTCTCGTCGCCGCAGCGCGCGATCCGAGCTGCTGGCCGCTTTCGACGGCCGATCGCGTTCGCCGGACCGGCGACCCGCAGGGCCTTCTTCTCGTCGGCGATGCCGCCCATGCGATGCTGCCTTATGCGGCCCAAGGCGCGGCCATGGCAATCGAGGACGGTTACGTCGCCGCGTGGTGCCTTTCCGCCGAGAAAGATCCGTTGGCTGCCTGGCGACGTTTCGAAACGATGCGGCGCGAGCGTTGGTCGAAGGTCCGCAAACGCGTCGCCTTTCATCGCTTCGTTTATCACCTCCCCAAGCCCATCAGCCGCTTTCGCGATCTGGCGCTGGCGCTTCGCACACCGGCCCGAAACGCGGCCGATCTGGCTTGGCTCTACGATTGGGAACCGCCCGAAAGCTGAACGGACTTACCCCTCGTTTTGGCATGTCGGCCTTTCTCCCGCGCCGAACATGCCTATCTCGCGAGCAACGGCACGGCTCGATCGCCGGTCGTGAGGCAAGGGACTGCTTTCAGGAACAGGTGTTCGTATGGCCAATCTCATGAAGTCGGGGAGGCTTCTGCTGACCGCGGCGCTTGCCGCTTCGACAACGCTCGCCGGACTGCCTTCGGCCGTCGCGGGCGGCCAGCAACCGCTTCGTTTTGCGCAGGCCGAACCGGCCGAACCATTGCCGGAAGGCGGTCCACCGCCCGCCGCCGAGCGGCCGGATGCAGGCGAAGCTCCCGGCCAGCCGGAACGCCCTCGCCGGCAGTCTGAAGAGCCAGCAGCGCCGGAAGGCGAACCGCAGCAGCGCCGCCCGGCCCGCGAAGCGCCTCCTGCCGAAGAAGCGCGGCCGGAACCGCGGGCAGAGGCCCCTGCCGAGGAACCAGCCCCACGCGCCGAGCCTGCCGAAACAGCACCGCCCGCTCCGCCCGCCAACCGGCGCGAGCGCCAGCGCCCTGCGGAAGCCGAGGCGCCGGATGCGGCTGAACCAAGCGAAGCGCCGGCAGGCACCGAACGCCAGCGGCGAAACGGGGCCGAGCGTCCCGCAGGCGCGACCGACGAACCGGGCCGCCCGAGCGAAGGCGAAGCGCCCCCGCCGCGCCCGCGTCGCGGCGAGCCGGCACCAGCGTCGGAAGCCGCGCCTTCGGCAGAGCCGGAAACGCCGCCTGCCGGCGAGCGCCCCCGCCCGCCCCGCGGCAGCGACGCCCCCGAACAACCGGCCGAGCGTCCAGCTCCGCCTGCCCCCGGCGCCGCACCGGCCGGTCGCGCGACGCCGGCGACACCGGATGCGAGCCAGCCCGCGCAGAGCCAGCCGCCAGCCCCGCCCAGCGGCGAAGTTCCCGCTCAACCTCACCAACCCGCGCAGGCCCCGACGGAGCCGAGCCCAACGACGCCTCCCGGCGCACCGGACGCTTCGACCGCCGTTCCGCCAGCCCCGCCAGCACCACCGGCCGGCGCAGCACCCGCTCCGGCCGCTCCGCCCGCTACCGCGCCTCTACCGCCGACCGCACCGGGCGCCCAGCCACCGGCACCGCCAGCCGCTGCGGCCCCAAGCGTACCGGGTCAGACACCGGCCCCCGGCGCTCCGGCGGCGCCTGCCGCTCCCGTTCCCCCGGCACCGCCGGCCGGCGCTCCGGCCGGTGGAAGCGCGTCGGCTCCCCCCGCTCCTCCGCCGCCGGCGGAAAGCCTGCGACCGCAGCCGGTGCCGGCGGCCATCCAGAACGCGCCCGTGCAGCCCGGACAGATCAACCAAAGCGACGCGCGGGTTCAAACACTTCAACAGCCCGTCGAGGTGCGGCCGATCACCCAGGAACAGGGTGAGCGCATCCGCGAAGCGCCCCGCTACGACTTGCCGCCCGACGCTCGGGTGGTGAAACGCGACGGCGACCGGCAGATCCTTTCGCTGGGCGCGGCAGCCGTGGCAGGCGCTGTCGCGGGCGCGGCAGCGGGCTACTTCATCCGCTCCAACGACGACGATCGTCTCGGCGTCGATGCCACCGAACGCTACAGCGAGCGGCTATCCAGCGGGCGCACGCGCGAAACCATCGTTCGGCCGAACGGCGTCGAGATCGTCACCGTCACCAATCGCTACGGCGATGTGGTTCGGCGCTCGCGCATCACGCCGGACGGACGGGAGACCGTTCTCTTCTTCGATCCCTATTCGGAGGACCAGCAGCGGCCTGATTACTACGACGATCCGGGCCGCGACCTGCCGCCGATCCGCCTCGACATCCCCGAGGATCGCTACGTGGTCGACGTCGCGGAACCGGACGAGCGCTTGTACTACGACACGCTGGTCGCCCCGCCGGTGGAAACCGTGGAGCGCATTTATTCGGTGGACGAAGTGCGCCGCTCCAACCGCATCCGCGACAAGGTGCGGCGCATCGATCTGGCGACGGTGAACTTCGACTTCGCTTCCGCCAGCATTGCGCAAAGCCAAGTCGCCAAGCTTCAGGATCTGGCCGAAGCGATCAAGCGCATCGTCGACACCGATCCGGGCGAGAGCTTCCTGATCGAAGGCCATACCGATGCCGTCGGCAGCAACGAGGCCAACCTCGTCCTGTCCGACAAGCGCGCCGAAGCGGTGGCGGCGGCTCTCAGCCAGTATTTCGACGTGCCGGCGGAAAACCTCGTCACGCAAGGCTACGGCGAGCAGGAGTTGAAGGTGAACACGCAAGCCGAGAACCGCGAGAACCGCCGCGTGACGGTGCGGCGCATCACGGCTCTCGTGAAGCCCGTCGCGACGTCGAGCCGATAACGGAAAAAGCCGGCGGCGCTTCGCGCGCCGCCGGCCCATGCCATGCAGTCTGTCGTCGGATCAGTGTAGGATCTGGGACAGGAAAAGCTTGGTGCGCTCGTGCTGCGGGTTGCGGAAGAAGGTTTCCGGCTCGTTCTGCTCCACGATCTGCCCGGCATCCATGAAGATGACGCGATCCGCCACCTGACGGGCGAACGCCATTTCGTGCGTCACGCAGATCATGGTCATGCCCTCGTCGGCGAGCCCGACCATGACATCCAGAACTTCCTTGATCATCTCGGGATCGAGCGCCGAGGTCGGCTCATCGAAGAGCATCACCTTCGGGTTCATGCAGAGCGAACGGGCAATGGCGACGCGCTGCTGCTGGCCGCCCGACAACTGGCCGGGATACTTGTTCGCCTGCTCTGGGATGCGCACCCGCTTCAGGAAGTGCATCGCAACCTCCTCCGCCTTGGCCTTCGGCATCTTGCGCACCCAGATCGGCGCGAGCGTGCAGTTCTCCAGAATCGTCAGATGCGGGAACAGGTTGAAGTGCTGGAACACCATCCCGACCTCGCGCCGCACCTCGTCGATCTTCTTCAGATCGTTGGTGAGTTCGATGCCGTCGACGACGATCTGGCCCTTCTGATGCTCTTCCAGGCGGTTGATGCAGCGGATCATCGTGGACTTGCCGGAGCCGGAGGGCCCGCACACCACGATGCGCTCCCCGCGCCGAACGCGAAGATTGACGTCGCGAAGCACGTGGAACTCGCCGTACCACTTGTTCACGTCGACAAGCTCCACCGCCGTTTCCGAGGAAATGGTGCGGGGCAGCTTGTTGCCGGCGACCGGTGCGGCCGGTGCCGCGATATTGGTTTCGAGCGACATGAGCGTGTTCCTAGCGTTTGTGCCCGGTGTCGAGCCGCCGCTCCATGAAGATGGAATAGCGGGACATCGAGAAGCAGAAGGCCCAATAAAGCAGGGCGGCGAAAACGAGACCCGACGCCGGGGTCTGCTCGGTGATCCAAGTCGGATCGGAGAAGCCGCGACGCACCGTGCCGAGGAAGTCGGCAAGGCCGATGATGGAAACAAGGCTGGTATCCTTGAACAAACCGATGAAGGTGTTGACGATGCCGGGGATTACCAGTTTCAACGCCTGCGGCAGGATGATCATCCGCATCTTCTGCCAGTAACCGAGACCGAGCGAATCGGCGCCCTCGTACTGACCCTTCGGAATGGCCTGCAGCCCGCCGCGCACCACCTCCGCCATATAGGCGGCGGAAAACAGCGAGATGCCGACGAGCGCGCGCAAGAGCTGGTCGATCGTCACGCCGCTCGGCAGAAACAGCGGCAGCATGAACTGCGCCATGAAGAGAACGGTGATCAGCGGAACGCCGCGCCAGAACTCGATGAAGATGATGGAGAGAAGTTTCACCGCCGGCATCTTGGAGCGCCGGCCGAGCGCGAGCAGAATACCCAGTGGCAGGGAGGCGGCAATGCCGGTCAGCGCCACCACCAGGGTCAGCATCAGCCCGCCCCAGAAGTTCGTGCGAACGGGCTCCAAGCCGAGATCGGCCGTCAGGAACGAGATCAGCACGAGAAGGACGATGAGCGGGACGACCAAGCTCGGCGCGCGGCTTCGCGTTTCCGGATTGGCGAAGGCCCCGGCGATCGTCAGCACGATCGCACCGAGAGCCGCCAAGAATCCCACGACGCTGGCGCTGTCGAAGCGCTGGTTCAGAAACAGGACCCGGTCGAAGTCCAGCATGGCCGACGCGAGATAGGCCGCGAAGGAGAAGACCGTGAGGCCGCTCGCCGCCTGGATGAGCGGCGCATGCCAGCGAAAGCCGATACGACCGCTCGCCACGAACAGGGTGGCGGCTGCGGCGATGGCGAACAGAAGCGCGATCACCGGCCCGGACAGGACGAAGCGCCCGCCCGTCAAGAGCACCAGCGCGACGAAGGGAAACACCGCGAACAGAAGAAGCGCGTTCAACCGCTTGAAAGGCGCCTTCGGGATGGCGAGGGCGGCACCCAGCACCACGAGGAAGATGCCGGCCAAATCGATGCGCCAGCGCTCGTCGACCGGATATTGGCCATACATGAACTGCGCGAAACGCGCCTTCACGAAGGCCCAGCAGGCTCCCGCCTCCGTGCCCTCAGCGGGAAGGCAGGCCGTGCGGTCCGCGCCGACGAAGGTGGCATGGAGGATGGCCCAATCGAAAAGCCGCCATACGATCCAGGCCACGAGCAGACCCGAGGCGAGCGTCAGAACGCTATCGAAAGGCGTCGCGAAGAGGTTGCGCTTTAGGCGCGCGGGGAAACCCACTTCCGTCGCGGGCGGCGGCAGCGGCAGTTTCGGTTGGTCGGCGACATAGCCAGCGACTTGTTCTTCCATCACCGGCTCCTGTCAGCGCTCTTTCAATGCCATGCGGGCATTGAAGGCATTCATCGCGAGCGACGTCACGAGACTGATCACGAGATAAACGCACATCGCGATCACGATCGCCTCCACCGACTGGCCGGACTGGTTCAGAACGGTGGAGCCGATGGAGAACAGCTCGGGATAGCCGACCGCGAGGCCGAGCGAGGAATTCTTGGTCAGATTGAGATATTGGCTCGTCAGCGGCGGGATGATCACGCGGAAAGCCTGCGGCACGATCACCAGCCGAAGAAGCTGGCTGCGCCGGAGGCCGAGCGCGGCGGCCGCTTCCGTCTGGCCGCGCGACACGGACATAATGCCGGCCCGCACGATCTCGGCGATGAAGGCGCCAGTATAGATCGACAGGGCCAGGAACATGGCGAGGAATTCAGGCTTCACCTGAAGCCCGCCGACGAGATTGAAGCGCGTCGCGGCCGGCATTTCGACGGCGGCCGGCAGGCCGGTAACGAGGAAGGTCACGAGCGGAAGGCCGATGATGAGGCCGAGCGCGGGAAGAAGCAGCGCCCGTCGCTGCCCGGTCTTCATCTGGTGCCGCTTGTTGGCGCGCGACAGGGCCATCGTCGCGAAGATGCCGATCAGAAGCGCGGCTCCCGTGGTCCAGGCGGCCGGATCGAACACGATCGAGGGCATCTGCAGCCCGCGATTGGTCAGGTAGACGCCGATGGGCGACGGCGTGAGGTTTCGCGGACCGGAAAGAACCGACAGGACGCCGTTGTACCAGAAGATGATGACCAGCAGCGGCGGGATGTTGCGGAAGATCTCGACATAGACGGTCGAGAGACCGCGAATCAGGAAGTTCTGCGACAAACGCCCGATGCCGACGATGAAACCGAGGATCGTCGCCATGACGATGCCGCTGACCGCGATGATGAGCGTGTTGGCGATGCCGACGACAATGGCCCGGCCATAGCTGTCATCGGGCGTGAAGGGCACCGGCTTCTGCGCGATGTCGAAGCCCGCGCGCGTTTGGAGAAAACCGAAGCCTGAAGCGATCTTGGCTTGCCGCAGGTTTTCGGCGGTGTTGTGGACGACCCACCAGCCGAGCGCAGCCAAGGCGAGAACAAGCACGACCTGAACGACGATTCCGCGAATGTCGGGATTCCTGAACCAGGCGGTTCTGGAGGCTCCTCGGGTCAAGGAACCGGTATTGGCCGTCATTTTGCGGGCGCTCCTTTGGTCGATTCAGATGGCCGGAAAGGGTTTTGCGCGGCAACGGCAATGGAGAGCCCGGCGGCCGGACCCCCCGATTTTTGTGGGATCAGCGGATCGGCGGCGCGTATTGCAGGCCACCCTTCGTCCATAGGGCATTCTGGCCGCGGGCGATACCGAGCGGGGTTGCCGCGCCGATGTTACGCTCGAAGACTTCGCTGTAGTTGCCGACGCCCGAGATGATCTTCACGACCCAGTCGTTGGTCAGCCCCATGTCCTGGCCGAAGGTCGAGCCGACGCCGAGCATGCGCTGGATTTCCGGGTTCGGCGACTTTGTCATCTCCTGGACGTTCGCCTGCGTGATGCCGAGTTCCTCGGCGTTCAGGAGCGCGAAATGGGTCCACTTCACGATGTCGAACCATTGCGAGTCGCCCTGGCGAACGGCGGGGGCCAGCGGCTCCTTCGAAATGATTTCGGGCAGAACGACATTGTCGTCCGGTTTGCCGAGTTCGAGACGCGAAGCGTAGAGGCCCGACTGGTCGGTGGTTAGGACGTCGCAGCGCCCGCTGTCATAGGCGGCGTTGACGTCGTTCTGCGCTTCAATGACGACGGGGTTGAACTGCATGTTGTTGGCGCGGAAATAGTCCGCGAGGTTCAGTTCGGTCGTGGTGCCGCTTTGAACGCAGACGGTGGCGCCGGAAAGCTGGAGCGCGGACGTGACGTTCAGCTCCTTCTTCACCATGAAGCCCTGGCCGTCGTAGTAGTTGACGCCGGCGAAATCGAGCCCGAGGGCGGTGTCGCGGCTCAGCGTCCAGGTCGTGTTGCGGGCGAGAAGGTCGATCTCGCCGTTCTGAAGCGCGGGAAAGCGCTGAACCGCCGACAAAGGCACGTATTGCACCTTCGTCACATCGCCGAACACGGCGGCGGCAACCGCCTTGCAATAATCGACGTCGAGGCCCTGCCACTGACCCTGGTCGTTCTGGGAGGCGAAGCCAGGCAGTCCGGTGTTGACGCCGCAACGCACGGTGCCCCGCGACTTGACGTCATCGAGCGTGGCGGCCGACGCGCCGCTGGCCGCGATTGCGACAACGGAGAAGCCCAGCGCAGCGGCCACCAGGGATTTGGTCTTCATTCGCATTTGCCTCCGAAATCGGGATCGCCGAAAGGCAACCCGTTCGTCGCACGAACTGTCGGTTGCCTTGACCCGAATTCATGCCATAAAATTCAGCAGGTCAAGAAGCTGGCGCAATTTTTTCCTCTGCCTTCCGATGGCCAGGAAAAGTTTCTCCTTCCATGATGAAAGTACGAGAATTGCAGGACGATCCAGCTTCCGGTGGCCGCAAGGCAGGTCTCAACACACGTCTGGCGCATAGCGGGTTCGACCCGGCCGAGTATCATGGTTTCGTGAACCCGCCAGTGGTCCACGCCTCGACCGTGCTTTATCCGGACGTGGCGACCATGAAGGCGCATTCGCAGAAGTATCGCTATGCGTTGTGGGGCACGCCGACGACGGATGCTCTCGAAGCGGCATTGACCGAGTTGGAGGGAGCGGCCGGGACGATCCTCCTTCCGTCCGGCCTTGCGGCGGTCACCGTACCCCTCCTCGCCTTTCTTTCCGCCGGGGATCACTGCCTGATCGTGGATTCGGTCTACGGGCCGACCCGCCGCTTCGCGGACAAGGTGCTGCGCCGCATGGGCGTCGATGTCACCTATTTCGACCCACACGAGGCGAACGACATTGCTCGGTTGATGCGCCCGGAAACGAAGGTCGTCTTCCTGGAAGCGCCGGGATCGAACACGTTCGAGATGATCGACGTGGCTCGCGTCGCGAAGATCGCGCGAGACGGCGGCGCCGTGTCCATGCTGGACAACACCTGGGCGACGCCGCTCTTCTTCCGGCCGATCGAGCATGGCGTGGACCTCTCGATCCATGCCTTGACCAAGTATCCGGGCGGACATTCGGACGTGATGCTCGGCAGCGTTTCGGCCAATTCCTCGACCTATGCACGACTTCGCGAGAACCAGATGATCATCGGCGTCAACGCCGCGCCGGACGACACCTATCTTGTCCTGAGGGGCTTGAGGACGATGGGCGTCCGCTTGGCACGGCACGGCGACACCGCCATGCGGCTGGCGCAATGGCTTGAAAGCCAGCCGAGCGTCGCCGAAGTCCTGCATCCCGCCCTGCCGTCCTTCAAAGGCCATGAACTCTGGAAATCACAGTTCGACGGGGCGAGCGGCTTGTTCTCCTTCGTTCTTCGCGCAGACGAAGCGGCCGGCAGTCGATTCATCGAAGCGTTGAAGATTTTCGGTCTCGGCTATTCCTGGGGCGGGTTCGAGAGCCTCATCCTGATGGTCGACCTGTCCGATCGAATCTACGCCAAGAAACCGGAAGCAGGCATCGTGATTCGCCTCCAGATCGGTTTGGAAGACTACGAGGACCTGCAAAACGACCTTCGGATGGGCTTCGCGGCGGCAGGTCTCTAGAGATGTAATATTCTTTTCATCATTGGCGGAACCGGCGCAGCTTTCGCGAGTTCCGATGCGCGGAGGTTCAGCCATGCCATTCATAGACAACGACGCCCGAATTCGTGACCGAGCCTACGAAATCTGGGAGCGTGCGGGACGACCGATCGGTCTCGAACATGAGCATTGGGCGAAGGCGCGGCAGGAAGTGGAAGGTGAGCAGGTCACCTCAGGTGCTCCGGGATTGGTCGCCGCAGCAGTGGAACTGACGTTGCAGACGACGGCCCCTTTCGAGCCCGTGGAAGCCAAGCGCATGCGCCAAGCCCTCTACGCGCCCGAACCGTTCTCGTTCGAATTGTTCGGAACGGAATGCCCCCGCGTCGATCTGCCGATCGTCTTGAATTCCAGGGATAAGCGGATGGAAGTGACTAGGGTTGCTGCCTGACAAACCCCGTATAACTGCAACGATTCGCCGGCGCCGTAAGCGCCGGTTTTCGTTTGGGTATCGATTTTAGTGCCGGGGAGACAGACAGGAGGGATGACGCTCGAAGCTCTGTTCGTCGGGTCCAAGACGCCTTGAAGGCGCGGGCGATGGCGGACCGGCGTCATATCGCGAAGAACCGGCACGACCCTTGCGAACCAGCGGCTTTCGTCCCATTACGGATGTTGCAATTTTTGGCGACCCCGGCAGGATTCGAACCTGCGACCATCGGCTTAGAAGGCCGGTGCTCTATCCTCTGAGCTACGGGGCCGATCTCGCGGGCTTATGCACCCGCCTTGAAGGGGTATGAGGACGCCTCAATGCGTCCAGGGCTGCCGGCGGTCGTATTTGAAGTTGTCGGAATAGGACACCTTCAAGCGCGACGCTTCCTTCGGCTCTTCGACGCGATACGGAATACCGTGGCGTTCGGCGAAATCCACCGCCTGCTCCCGGCTTTCGAAGGTCATCACGATCTGCGACTTCGTGTCCGTGGAGGACATGTAGCCCATCAACGGCTCGATGCGCAGGCTGTCTTCGGGCTCGAAGGAAAGCCGCCAGTCTTTCGTCCGCGCCTGGCCGGACTGCATCGCGGTACGGGCCGGGCGAAAGATACGAGCCACCATTCCTTGGATCTCCTGAACCGGTCTCGGCGCGGCGAACCATCCGAAACCGTGACGGCGACGGCTTCGATGGTCGGAGCGGCAGGATTCGAACCTGCGACCCTCTGGTCCCAAACCAGATGCGCTACCAGGCTGCGCTACGCTCCGTCCGTTCGAACGTCGATCGTCTTCTATTGAATGACATTCACCGAGGCAAGCGGACTTGTCGCCACTCCCCTCGTCACATCGCACGCAACGAACGCGGCTTCGGCATGTTCCGTATAGCTTGAAGGAGATGAGAAATGCGTGAACCGAAGCCGCAATCGAGCGAGCCGCAGAAGGGCGACGACCGTTCGCCGGCGACCCCGCCTTCCGGCCCGCATGCGAAGCCCGAACTGACCAACGACGAGGCGACGCCGGGCGCGGGCTCCCTTCCTTCCAACGACGATGGCGGGGATGCCGACGAAGGCGCCGGCTGAAGCAGCCCTATCCCTAAAAATCCGCTGTCGATGCGACGGTTGGAGGCTTGGATTTTTGGTCGCGAACACATAGGTCGAAGCCGTGCGTGTTGCGTTCGAACGAGTGAATTCGATGGGGAAGATCGGTCAGGTCGACCAGGAGTTGTCGGCACTGATTCGGGATGTCGTGGCGGCCGAACTGCTTGCCCCGAACTCGACGGAACTGAGGGTGGCCGAGCTCGTCGCCGAGTCCGGCCTCGGCGCCCTCGATGTCGGCGACCGCAAGGTCTGGGAAGCCCGGCTTCTTCCGATTCTCGCGAAGCCGTTGAGCGAGCAGATCGCGATTGCCTCGATCATCCGGCGCGGCGGCTACGTTCCGCGCCGAATCGAGCTTTGAGTTTAGAGAGCTGAGTGAACGGCCCGTCCGCCGGTGTCAGGGCTTCTGCCCGATCGAGGCATGGTGAAGCCGATCACCGATCTTGACGCCGTAGCGATCGGCCGCGCCGCCATTCAGTTCCAGAACGTAGCGCACCGGTCCGCCCGACGGGATGAGGTCGAGCGATTCGGGCTTGGCCCGCTCCTTCAGGTGGGTCACGACGCCCTTCTCATCCAGAAACAGCATGTCGAGGGAGATGAGGGTGTTCTTCATCCACATCGTCACCGGCCGCGTTTCGCCGAACTCGAACAACATTCCATGGTGGGACGGCATGTCCCGTCGGTTCATCAAACCCGTTTCCCGCGTTTGGGGCGTGTCGGCGAGTTCGATCTCCAGCTTGTGGACGCCGCTGGCCGTGACCAGCGTCGCCTCCGAGGTTTCAGCCTCAGCCGACGCGCTGGACAGGATACAGGCCACAATGGCCACGGCGGGAAGGAACTGAGGACGCATTCGAATGCTGCTCAATGAGAGGCGGGATGTTCGGAACCGCTGCCGGGATGAACTTCTGCCGCCATGAGACCCTTCGAGCCCTCGCCATAGCGAACGAGCACCTCCTGGCCGGGGCGAAGTTCCGCCATGCCGTAGCGCCGCAAGGTTTCCATATGGACGAAGATGTCCTCCGTCCCCTCGCCGCGCGACAGGAAGCCGTAGCCCTTGGTTCGGTTGAACCATTTCACCACCGCCAGTTCCAGATCGCTGGACGGGACGATCTGCACGAGGGTGCGGGACGGCGGCAACTGTGAAGGGTGAACGGCGGCGGAGGTATCCATGGACAGGATGCGGAGCGCCTGAAGACCGCGCTCGCCGCGATGCACCTCGCAAACGACCCGTGTTCCCTCCAGGGCGGTGGAGAAACCGCCGCGCCTCAGGCAGGTCACATGCAGCAGCACGTCGGACCCGCCATCGTCGGGAACGATGAAGCCGAAACCCTTGGCGACATCGAACCACTTGATGCGGCCCGAGATGACGTCCACCTCCTCCCGAAGATGGTCCGCCTCATCGCCCGCATGACTGCTATCTGTTTCTGGCATCGACAGAACTCGTTCCGGCCGCTCGGACGAATCAACAATCACCGAAGATAGCAGCATATCCCGCTTTGTCAGCGGCACGGACAGCGAAACCCACGGCCGATTCGATCTGGCGACCGAAGCGCGCCGCCCTACCCTAAGGCGGAAAGCCAAAGGGACATGACGATGAGATATCTCCATACGATGGTGCGAATCCGCGACATCGACCAGTCGCTGGATTTCTACTGCGGCAAGCTCGGCATGAAGGAAGTGCGACGCTCGGAAAGCGAGGCTGGCCGCTACACGCTGATTTTCCTGGCTGCCGACGAAGATGTCGATGCCGGCAAATCAGTCGCCGCGCCGCTCGTGGAACTGACTTTCAACTGGGACCCGGAGGAATACGACGGCGGGCGAAACTTCGGCCATCTCGCCTACGAGGTCGACGACATCTACGAGACCTGCCAGCGGCTGATGGATGCGGGTGTGACCATCAACCGCCCACCCCGCGACGGACGAATGGCTTTCGTGCGCTCTCCCGACGGCATCTCGATCGAGATCTTGCAGAAAGGTGGAGCTAAATCTTCGGCGGAACCCTGGTCGTCCATGAAGAATACCGGACAATGGTAAGCCTTCCTCCAGCCGCATTCTGGCCATAGAGATTACGGTGGAGTAATAATCGGCTGCATGCGCAGGACTTCCATGTTAGTCCTGCGCAAGGTGGGGACCTTAGAAAGCCGATACCACGCCGGGTTCATGGAGGTGCTTCGCACCCGTCCGTCGAAGCCGGACCAAAGGGGGACAGGTCTTTTCGACCGTCGCCGGCGACAGGACCGAGAGGGGCTCGCGTGGACTCATTCAAGCGGTTTGGAAGCATCTCGCGCCTGCGATGCAAGCATCTTCTGGGCGTGGCGCTGCTGGCCGGCCCGTTGCTCGGAGGTTGCGTATCCGCGATGGACGAGGCCGGAAATATCGGCCCATCCAAAGAAGGCGCGGCCCTCGCCGTGCAATCTGCCGCCTCCGACACGAAGGCGACGGCGGGTTCTGAAGCCGATGCGGCAAACCCTGCGGCTGAAACACAGACCGCGGCGGCTGGTTCCCAGGAAAAACCGGCTCCAGACAAGAACAGCGAGAAGGTTGCTGCGGCTTCAGGTCCCGTTTCCGAGCCCGTCAACAAGGCGGAACGCGCCTTGGAAGCTGCAGCGAAGCCTGGCGGCGCGCCGATCGCCACCGGCAATGCCGCCATCGCCGCCTTCGCGGGCTCGACCGTCCTCGTTTCCAGCCAGACCGAACAGCCGAGCGAAAAGGAACAGGCCGCCTCAGGGTCCATGTTCGCCTCGCTCTACGCGCAATCCAAGGCGAAGACGCCGATCCGCAATGCCGATCTCGGCAAGACGCGGCGAGTGATTCTGCCGAGGACCGGCGCCCCCCTCGCGGCGGACGGCGCGGTTCTGCCGGGCGTGCGCAGCAACGCCTCGCTTTTCGAGATCGGACAGAAGGCGTCGGCGGATTACGATGCCGACATCATCGACGAGGCGAACGGCGACGAAGGCATGATTCAGACCGCGTCGATCGGCGGCTTGGCTCGTCTCGCGCCGAACGGCCTGATGGTTCAGCGCACCGACGTTCAGACCGCCTGTTTCCAGGGCGACCTTGTTTCCATCATCAAGGCCGTCGAAACGCGCTTCAAATCGAAGGTGGTCGTGACCTCAGGCTACCGAAGCCCACGCCATAACACGCGCGTCAACGGCGCCAAGCGCTCGATGCATCTACAGTGCAAAGCGGCCGACTTCATCGTGCCGGGAGCCGACAAATTCCAGGTCGCCAATTTCGTGCGCAGCCTGCCCAACCGCGGCGGCGTCGGCACCTATTGCAACACCTCCGCCATCCATGTCGACACCGGCAAACAGCGTGACTGGAACTGGGCCTGCCGCCGTGCGCCGGCGCGCGGCACCCTGCTTCTCGCGTCGCAAAAGCTGTCCGGCGGGTCGGACGACTGACCCCCGCAAAAAGTTCGGCGATCGGCATAGAATCGCTTGCAGACAAAGCCGAACGCTCATATACAGCCACTCGTCGCTGCGCCCATCGTCTATCGGTCAGGACGCCACCCTTTCACGGTGGAGAGGGGGGTTCGATTCCCCCTGGGCGTACCACACAAATCCTGCACCACTGACTGTTCGAAGCGATCTAGACTTAGATCGCGACCGCCGTGCAGGATGTCGAATAGTCCCTTTTTGTTAGACGCCCGCTATGGTTCGGCTCAGAGCGTTCGGACATCGTCTGGCTTTCATGACGGTTGGACGCTTCTGCGATGGTCAGCGCTTGTCGCTCCTCGGCGGACGCCCCATCACCTCCCGCATCTGCGACAGCCGCGCTCGATGCGTTGCTGAAGCTACGTCTTGGCTGGAAGGTTAAGCCCTTCCCGCCGGACACTCTCAGCCCATAAGGCCGCCACCGAGCCTCGCTGGGGCAGTCAGAGGGCATCTTTGCCGGGACAGTCTCCCGGCACACCCTCCTGAAACGAAAATGCCGGCAGGAAGCCCCGCCGGCAGCGTCAGTCGCGTTTCTGAAAGCCCTGGAAGGCGTCCCGCTTACTTATCCTTGTTCACGGCGTCCTTGAGAGCCTTGCCGGGCGTGAAGCGCGGAACGTTGCGGGCGGGAATATCGACCTCGGCGCCGGTGGAGGGGTTACGGCCCTTTGACGCGGCGCGATGCGACACGGAGAACGTCCCGAACCCGACCAGCCGAATCTCGTCGCCCTTGCCCAGAACGGTCTGCATCACATCGAAGATGGCATCCACTGCCGAGGTGGCATCCTGGCGCGACAGTTCCGATTTCTCGGCGACGGCCGACACGAGTTCATTCTTGTTCATGAGGATTCCTCCGTTTCGAAGGCGACTACCTTCTGATGGGTCAGGAAAATGTGCGACTCGCCCGAATGACGCAAGTGTGAGTGGTCGCGAAAAGCCCGGAAAAAGCGGGTTTGCAACGAAAAATGCCGCCCTTTCCGGGGCGGCATCCAGTTTCTCCACAACTTGTCCAAGTTCAGTGAGCGACAGCGGTCGCCCCATCGTCCGTTTTCGCTGCGCCGATCAAGGCCTCATCCTCGGACCATTCGGTGGGCTCGGGCAGGCGAACGAGGGCGTGCTTGAGCACCTCGCCCATCCGCGCGACCGGGATGATCTCGAGGTTGTTCTTCACATTGTCCGGGATGTCGACCAAGTCCTTGGCATTGTCCTCGGGGATGAGGACGGTCTTGATCCCCCCGCGCAAAGCTGCGAGCAACTTCTCCTTCAACCCACCGATCGGCAGCACCCTGCCCCGCAGCGTGATCTCGCCGGTCATGGCGATGTCGCGCCGGACGGGGATGCCGGTCATCACCGACACGATCGCGGTCGCCATGGCAGTGCCGGCTGACGGACCATCCTTCGGCGTCGCGCCTTCCGGCACGTGCACGTGGATGTCGCGCTTGTCGAAGAGCGGCGGCTTGATGCCGAAGTCGATGGCGCGGCTGCGCACATAAGAGGCCGCGGCCGAGATCGACTCCTTCATCACTTCCTTCAGGTTGCCGGTCACCGTCATCTTGCCCTTGCCGGGCATCATGACGCCTTCGATCGTCAGCAACTCGCCGCCGACTTCCGTCCAGGCCAGACCCGTCACCACGCCGACCTGATCGTCGGCCTCGACCTCGCCGTAGCGATAGCGCGGCACGCCAAGGTAATCGGCGAGATTCTCCGCCGTGACTTCGACCGCTTCGGTCTCGCCCTTGAGGATCTTGGTAACGGCCTTGCGCGCCAGGGTCATCAGCTCACGCTCGAAGCTGCGCACGCCGGCTTCCCGCGTATAACGGCGGGCGATCTCGCGCAGGGCTTCGGTTTGAACCGAAAACTCCTCGGCTTTCAGGGCATGGTCGCGAATTGCCTTCGGCAGGAGGTGCCGACGCGCAATCTCGACCTTCTCGTCCTCGGTGTAACCCGCAATGCGGATCACTTCCATGCGGTCGAGAAGAGGACCCGGAATGTTCAGGGTGTTGGCCGTTGTGACGAACATCGTCGGCGACAGGTCGTACTCAACCTCCAGGTAGTGGTCCATGAAGGTAGAGTTCTGTTCCGGATCGAGCACCTCCAGAAGCGCGGAGGACGGATCGCCCCGGAAGTCCTGGCCCATCTTGTCGATCTCGTCGAGCAGGAAGAGCGGGTTCGCCTTCTTCGCCTTCTTCATCGACTGGATGATCTTACCGGGCATGGAGCCGATATAGGTCCGGCGATGGCCGCGGATCTCGGCTTCGTCACGCACGCCGCCGAGCGCGACGCGAACATATTCGCGTCCCGTCGCGCGAGCGATGGACTTGGCAAGCGAGGTCTTGCCGACGCCGGGAGGACCGACGAGGCACAGGATCGGACCCTTGATCTTCGCCTGACGGCTTTGCACCGCGAGATACTCGACGATCCGCTCCTTGACCTTGTCGAGGCCGTAATGCTCCTCGTCGAGGATCTGCTCGGCGAGCTTCAGATCGACCTTGATCTTGGAACGCTGGCCCCAAGGCAGACCGAGCAGCCAGTCGAGGTAGTTGCGCACAACCGTCGCCTCGGCCGACATTGGGCTCATCTGGCGCAGCTTCTTCAGCTCCGCCGAAGCCTTGTCGCGACCTTCCTTGGAAAGCTTGGTGCGCTTGATGCGCTCTTCCAACTCGGCCAGCTCGTCGCGGCCTTCCTCGCCGTCGCCGAGTTCCTTCTGGATCGCCTTCATCTGCTCGTTGAGGTAGTATTCGCGCTGCGTCTTCTCCATCTGGCGCTTGACGCGCGAGCGGATGCGCTTCTCCACCTGAAGCACCGAGATCTCGGCCTCCATGAAGGACAAAGCCTTCTCCAAACGGGCACGAACGCTGACGAGGCTCAGCATCTCCTGCTTCTCGCCGATCTTGATCGCGAGATGCGAGGCCACCGTATCGGCGAGCTTGGAATAATCGTCGATCTGGCCGGCCGCGCCCACGACCTCGGGCGAGATCTTCTTGTTGAGCTTCACGTAATTCTCGAACTCGGACACCACCGAGCGGGCGAGAGCCTCGAGCTCGACATGGTCCTCGTCCTCGGCCGGCACCGCGACGGCCGAAGCCTCGTGCCATTCACCACGGCTCGAAAAGCTCTGAATGCGCGCACGGCTCATGCCTTCGACCAGCACCTTCACGGTGCCGTCGGGCAGCTTCAGAAGCTGCAGAACATTGGCGACGGTGCCGAGATCGTACATCGATTCCGGCGACGGGTCTTCGTCGGCGGCGTTGCGCTGGGTGACGAGCAGAATCTGCTTGTCGGCGCCCATCACCTCTTCGAGCGCCTTGATCGACTTCTCGCGCCCGACGAACAGCGGCACGATCATGTGGGGGAAAACGACGATGTCCCGAAGCGGGAGAACCGGATAAAGGACGGCTCCCGCCTGCCCCTCGTTGGACTTGTTCGACATGACTGTCCTTTCTGCGGCTCGGCCGCGATAGGCCGTCTTGCTTCGAGCCTCGTCGGGAGCACTCGGAAGCGAACGCCTGACGTCTATGTGGTTCTGGTAGCGGCTTTATTCAATGCGAGCAGCGGCTCGCACATGGACTAGCCGCGCCGCCCTCGCTTGAACGAAAAAGGGCGGGGAGGACCTTGCCTCCCCGCCCCATCGATCCCGTCAGGCGCTGACGTTTTCCTTCTCTTCCTTGCGTTCGGAGTAGATGTAGAGAGGTCGGGCCTTGCCCTCGATGACCTCTTCGGAGATCACCACCTCCTGCACCCCTTCGAGGGTCGGCAGATCGAACATCGTATCCAGAAGGATCGCTTCCATGATGGAACGCAGGCCGCGCGCGCCGGTCTTGCGCTCGATGGCGCGGCGAGCGATGGCGCGAAGCGCGTTCTCGTGGAAGGTCAGTTCCACGTTCTCCATCTCGAACAATCGCTGATACTGCTTCACCAGCGCGTTCTTCGGCTCCACCAGGATCTGAACCAGCGCGGGCTCGTCCAGATCTTCGAGGGTCGCCAGAACCGGCAAACGACCGACGAATTCCGGAATCAGGCCGAAGCGCAGAAGGTCTTCCGGCTCCACCTTACGGAAGAGTTCCCCCGTCCGCCGATCTTCCGGCGACGAGACGTTGGCCGCAAAGCCGATGGAGGTCTTGCGACCGCGATCCGAGATGATCTTGTCGAGCCCGGCAAACGCGCCGCCGCAGATGAAGAGGATGTTGGCCGTATCCACCTGCAGGAACTCCTGCTGGGGATGTTTGCGACCGCCCTGCGGGGGAACGGACGCGACGGTGCCTTCCATGATCTTCAGAAGCGCCTGCTGCACGCCCTCGCCCGACACGTCGCGGGTGATCGACGGGTTGTCGGACTTGCGGCTGATCTTGTCGATCTCGTCGATATAAACGATGCCGCGCTGCGCTCGCTCGACATTGTAGTCGGCCGATTGCAGGAGCTTCAGGATGATGTTCTCGACATCCTCGCCGACATAGCCGGCCTCCGTCAGCGTGGTCGCGTCCGCCATGGTGAACGGCACGTCGAGAATGCGCGCCAGGGTCTGGGCGAGAAGCGTCTTGCCGCAACCCGTCGGGCCCATCAGCAGAATGTTCGACTTCGCCAGTTCGACGTCGTTGTTCTTCTGCGCGTGCGCGAGACGCTTGTAGTGGTTATGGACGGCGACGGAGAGCACCTTCTTGGCGAAGGACTGCCCGATCACGTAGTCGTCCAGAACCGCGATGATTTCCTGAGGTGTCGGCACGCCCTCGCGGGACTTCACCATCGAGGACTTGTTCTCCTCGCGGATGATATCCATGCAAAGCTCGACGCATTCGTCGCAGATGAACACGGTCGGTCCCGCGATCAGCTTACGAACCTCATGCTGGCTCTTTCCGCAGAAAGAACAATAGAGCGTGTTCTTGGAGTCGCCGCTCACTTTGCTCATTCGACTTTCCTTCCGGCCAGACCACCGTTTTGCGCTGCGAAAACAGCCTGTCCTGGCCTATGTTATGCCTCGTCGCTCCGATTGCAACTGCGGGGCGGCGCGACTGAAACGCTCCGTTCATGACACTCATACGACGCGAATATGGTGCGTCGGCAAGCTTGAGCCATCCTGACGGCGGGGACGGTTAAGAAAGGCTGCATTCCCCACCACAGGACCGAAGAACGTGGTGAATCGCGCAGCGTTGCAGCGAGAATTCCTTGCCTTGTGGCAAATCGGCACCGCCCGCCGCCGGGCGGTGCCGTCTTCGATCAGCTTCCGGACTGAAGCTGGGTCTCGAGCGCTTCGCGCGAAGAGTAGACCTTATCGATCAGGCCGAACTCCTTGGCCTCGTCGGCGGTCATGAAATGATCGCGGTCGAGGGTGCGTTCGATGGTCTCGTAATCCTGGCCCGTGTGCTGGACGTAGACCTCGTTCAAGCGGCGCTTCAGCTTGATGATGTCCTGCGCGTGACGCTCGATGTCGGAGGCCTGACCGGAGAAGCCGCCGGACGGCTGGTGCACCATGATGCGGGCGTTGGGCGTGGCGAAGCGCATGTCCGGATGGCCGGCGCAAAGCAAGAGCGAACCCATGGAAGCCGCCTGCCCGATGCAAAGCGTCGACACCGCCGGCTTGATGAACTGCATGGTGTCGTAGATCGCCATGCCGCTCGTCACCACGCCGCCCGGCGAGTTGATGTAAAGCGAGATTTCCTTCTTCGGGTTCTCGGCTTCCAGGAACAGGAGCTGCGCGCAAACCAGCGTCGACATTCCATCTTCGATCGGACCGGTGATGAAGATCACGCGTTCCTTCAGAAGCCGCGAAAAGATGTCATAGGCCCGCTCGCCCCGGTTCGTCTGCTCGACGACCATGGGAACGAGGTTCATGGCTCTTTCGACCGGATGCGTCATGATGATCGTGCTTTCGGTGGGCGCGACGGAAACCCGTCGAGGTTAAGAATCTGGCGGCCGAAGCCTGGAGCGTAGATAGGACCGGGCGACTGCGCTTCGCAAGACGCCATGTCGGCGCCGCGGCGAACTGGTTAGCGTGGTGTTCAGCCGGTCCGACCCACCGCGTCCCGCCAACGAAAAGGCCGGCTCATCGCCGGCCTTCCTCGTTTTTTCCGGTCAGGAAGCGATCAGGAAGCCAGAGCCAGCGGCTCTTCCTCTTCCTTCATCAGCTCTTCCTTCGACACGGTCTTGTCGGTCACGTCGATCTTGGTCAGGAGCCAGTCGACGACCTTTTCCTCGTAGATCGGGGCGCGCAGGCTGGCGAGCGCTTCCGGGTTCTTCTGGTAGAACTCGTAGATCTGCTGCTCCTGGCCGGGGAAGCGGCGGATCTGCTCGAAGAGCGCACGCTGCAACTCCTCTTCGGAGATCTGCACGCCGGCCTTCTCGCCCATTTCGGACAGAACCAGCCCGAGGCGAACGCGGCGACGGGCAAGACCGAGATACTCTTCGCGAGCCTTCTCTTCCGTCGTTTCCTCGTCCTCGAAGCTCTTGCCGGCCTGTTCGAGTTCGCGCGTCACCTGATTCCAGATGTTGTCGAACTCGGCCTGGACGAGCTTTTCGGGCAGATCGAAATCGTAGTCCTTGTCGAGCGCGTCGAGAAGCTGGCGCTTCACCTTCTGGCGCGTAGCGAGGCCGTACTGGCTTTCGATCTGCTCACGCACGACGGTGCGGAGCCGATCGAGGGATTCGATGCCGAGCTTCTTGGCGACTTCGTCGTTAAGCTCTTCCTCGACCGGACGGGCAACGGACTTCACGGTGACGTCGAAGACGGCGGCCTTTCCGGCGAGATGCGCGGCGCCGTAGTCCTCGGGGAAGCTCACCTCGACCTTGCGCTCATCCCCGGCCTTGGCGCCGACGAGCTGGTCCTCGAAGCCCGGAATGAAGGTCTTGGAGCCGATCACCAGATTCTGGTCGGCCGCCGTGCCGCCGTCGAAGGCCTCTTCGTCGATCTTGCCAACGAAATCGATGGTGACGCGGTCACCGTCCTTGGCTTCCTCCTCGACGGGCTCGAAGGAGCGCGCGTTCTCGGCGATGCGCTTGACCTGCTCCTCGACTTCCTCGTCGGCGATCTCCACCACCGGACGCTCGACCTTGATCGAGGACGTGTCCTTGAGGTCGAAGGCGGGCAGCATCTCGTAGGAGATGGTGAAGCGGAAGTCTTCCTTGCCGTTGAGGACCTTTTCGGCCTCGGCCTGGTCTTCGCTCATCTCGATTTCGGGGCGCATGGCGGAACGCTCGTTGCGCTCGGCGATGACGTTGCGCGGCGTGTCGTTCAGGATCTCGTTGATGATCTCGGCCATGATGGAGCGGCCGTAGGTCTTGCGCAGGTGCGCCAGCGGCACCTTGCCCGGCCGGAAGCCCTTGAGCTTGGCCTGATCCTTCGCCTGATGAAGGCGGGTCTGCAGCCGCGCTTCGAGATCGGTGGCCGGCACGACCACTTCGATCACGCGCTTCAGCCCTTCGGCCGTGGTTTCCTTGACCTGCATTCCCGTCCTGTCCTCTCATGGCCGGCCGACGCTTCGAGCGCTCGCCAGCCCTTTTTATTCGTTACGCGCGTACGGTCCGCTTTCCTGAAGGGGCGGACGAGCGCGAGGCGTGCTCTGCAACTCTTCGTGAATCCATCCGCCTGGAATGGACGACGGAAGCAGCGCCATAGGCCCCATGGTGCGGGTGGAGGGACTCGAACCCCCACGCTTTCGGCGCCAGAACCTAAATCTGGTGCGTCTACCAGTTCCGCCACACCCGCATCCGCGGAGCCTCAGGCACTCTGCAAGGCGGGCTCCATATCATCACTTCCCGGCACGGCAAAGAGTAAACGCCGCGTTGGCCTGGCCGATCGCGCGAAATGTATTCCAAAGACCCGTCCGGCGCAGAGGCATGGACTGGTTAAGCAGCCGTTAACTGCCCGGTCGAAATGCCCTCACGAGTTCCTCCAGCAAACCCTAGTCCACCTGCATTTCAAACGATTATTGCTGCGATGCACAAACCGCATCGCAGCCATGCGTTTTCCGTTCTGGTGAGAACGGAAGGGGGTGACTAGATTTCAAACCACGGAGCCGAGAGGAAAAAGACGAAGGCTCCAACCGAACCGAAAGCACTCGAAGATGAACATCGTTCGCTCCTACAGCAACTGGCGCCGTTACCGCGAAACCTGCAACGAGCTGAGCCGCCTGTCGCAGCGCGAACTCGCCGATCTCGGCATCGCCCGCAACGACATTCCGTCCATCGCTCGCCGCGCCATCGGCTGAGTGCTTCACCGTTTCGCGAAAGGCCTCCCTCCTCCCAGGGCCTGAGCGAATAAAGCCTGCGGTTCCTCCCACCACAGGCGTCCTGGTCTTCGGATCTCCTCCCGACCGAAGGCCCTCAAACGACACCCGCCGGTTCCTCCCCCGGCGGGTGTTGTCGTTTCGGGCTTCGTGTTAAAGTCCGTGCATGCATAGTTCACTCATCCATATCGTCGGCGGCGGGCTCGCCGGCTCCGAGGCAGCTTGGCAGATCGCCGAAGCGGGCATTCCGGTCGTCCTCCACGAGATGCGGCCCGTGCGCGGCACGGACGCGCACCAGACGAACGATCTCGCCGAACTCGTCTGCTCCAACTCGTTCCGGTCCGACGACGCTAAGGCCAACGCGGTCGGCGTGCTCCATGCCGAAATGCGCCTCGCCAATTCCCTCATCATGCGCGCGGCCGATGCCCATCAGGTGCCGGCGGGCGGCGCTCTGGCGGTGGATCGTGACGGCTTTTCGGCGCGGGTGACGCGTGAGATCGAAGCCCATCCGCTGATCGAGATCAGGCGGGAAGAGGTCCTTGGCCTGCCGCCCGCCGAGTGGGGCTCGACGATCCTGGCGACCGGCCCCCTCACCGCGCCGGGTCTTGCCGACGCGATCCGAGCGGAAACCGGCGCCGATGCGCTCGCCTTCTTCGACGCCATCGCGCCGATCGTTCATTTCGATTCGATCGACATGGATGTCGCGTGGTTCCAGTCGCGCTACGACAAGGTCGGTCCGGGCGGCAACGGCGAGGACTACGTGAACTGCCCGATGGACAAGGAGCAGTACGCGGCATTCATCGCGGCGTTGATGGCCGGCGAGAAGACGGCGTTCAAGGAATGGGAGGGGACGCCCTATTTCGACGGCTGTCTGCCGATCGAGGTGATGGCGGAACGCGGCTCTGAGACGCTTCGCCACGGGCCGATGAAGCCGATGGGCCTCACCAACCGTCACAAGCCCGACATCAAGGCCTACGCCGTCGTGCAGCTTCGCCAGGACAACGCGCTCGGCACGCTCTACAACATGGTCGGCTTCCAGACGAAGCTGAAATATGCCGAACAGGTCCGCATCTTTCGCACCATTCCGGGGTTGGAGAATGCCGAGTTCGCGCGGCTCGGCGGCCTTCACCGCAACACCTATCTCGATTCGCCGCGTCTGCTCGATCCGCTGCTGCGGCTGCGGTCGCGCCCGGACATCCGCTTCGCCGGCCAGATCACCGGCTGCGAGGGCTATGTGGAATCGGCGGCCATCGGCCTTCTCGCGGGGCGTTTCGCCGCGGCCGAGGCACTGGGAGCGGCAGCCGTTCCACCGCCCGCGACCACCGCGATGGGCGCGATCCTCAACCACATCACCGGCGGGCACATCTCGGTGGAAGAGGAAGGCGGCAAGCGGAGCTTTCAACCGATGAACGTCAATTTCGGCCTGTTTCCGCCCATCGAAGCGCCGCGCGTCGAAGGCAGGCGGTTGCGGGGCAAGGAGAAGACCGTGAACCGCCGCCATGCTCTGTCGCAGCGCGCCCTGTCCGATTGCGCCGCTTGGCTGGCCGGTGGCGTCTCGGAACCGGCTGCCGTCGCGGCGGAATGATCAGCGCCGCCAGTCGGCCTCGCGGATGGCGAGGTCGGCAGTGATGTCGTTGATCGCACCGCTCGGGCCGTCCACCGTCAGCTGCCTTATCTGAACCCGGACGATCCTCCCGCCGACCGTCGTGAGGTCTTCGACCGGGGGCACGGTTTCGTCCGGCCTTTTCGCGGGGTCGGCAGAAACGATGCCCGACACGAAGGCGCCGAGATCGACGCTGTCGGCGATATCGCGATAGCGTATCTGCAAGCTTTTGCCGCTGAGATCGAGGTCGATGTCCTCCGGCAAGCGAGCCTCGCCCGCCGTCCGCGTCACGACGGAAGCCCAAAGAAAGGCGCGGTCGAACCCGCCTACGGCGAAGCTGCCGCCGGTTCTCGCGTTGAATGACAGGACCGTCGAGGCCGGCCCGCCATATTCCAGACCGAGCGCTTCAAGGACTCGCAGAAACTGCGTGTCCGACGCACCGGCTTCCACCATCTGCCTTTGCGGTGGCGCGAGAAGCGGCAACAGTGATCCGAGCGCGTCCACCTCGTGAAGGGCTTGAATCCTCGAGCGCAACTCAAACTGGCGCTCCACCGTCAAACCGGCGGAAATGACAGTCCCGGAAGAGGCAAAATGCTCGGCGATCAGGGATAATTGGCTGCGGGCGACGGTTGCCATGGTGCCGAGCGGCCCGAAGGACGAAAGCGCGAGAAGCACGATGGGGATTGCGGCCATCCAGCGGATATCGCCGCGAAGCTTCGGCACGATCTGCACCGCCAGCACGAGAGCGACCGCGAGCGCCCCGAGCGCCAGGTAAAAGCGCTCCGTCGTGACGCCTTCCGCGCCGATCCGAAGGGCAAGCGCATAGCAAAGAAGCGCCACGGGCACCGGCAGGATGGCCGCCCAGCAGCGACCGAACAATCGGATGGCCGCGCCGCTTCCGCGCAGAAAAGGCTCACCCGCCAAGCGCAGCACAAGCACGAACAGCGCGTAGGTGGTGACGATCCAGCCGATCTGGTTCTTCGGCACCTCGCCGGTGACGAGGATCTTGCCGACATAAACGTGCAGCACGGCCGCACAAATCAGGATCAGGGGGGCGGCAACCCAGTTCAGGAGGCCACCGAAGCCGCCGGCGAGGCGGTTGTTAGCGCCTTCGATCGTGGGCTCTTCCGTAAAATCGGTCGGGATACGGCCCAGCGCGAAAAGCGGCCCGATCAGGGTGGCCGCGGTGACGAGGATGTGGCGGTAAGCGCTTTGCGGCAGTCCGAAATCGAACAGATAGCGGATCATCTCGAAGATCGCCGTGCCACCAGCGCAGAAAAGCAACACGGACAGAAAGGCGAGCAAGCAGCCGATCGCGGTCCAGCTCGCGAACATCCAGAAGCGACCCGAGGTTGAAGCGCGTAGATGGGGCGCGAGCGGTATCGCCAACAGCGCCGCAGCGGTGACCGGCGCGACGAACAGAAAGCGCTCCGTGCCGAACCACATCAACAGACCCGCCGCCACACCGATGACCCCAGCCACGGCATGGCGCGCACGGCCGAGCCGAGAGGCCTCGCAGAAGAGTTCCACTGTAAGGGAAACGGCCCCCGCGACCAGCGCCGACAGCATCAGCCGTTCGTGCAGGTCGTGGCTGGCGCCGGACGCATCGGCGATGTCGAGATTGGCCACGACCGACAAGCATAGAATGGCGAGCGAGGCGAAGGGAAAGCGGCTGACGGCTCGGCCGATGCCATTCACGGCCGCCGTGGCCAGCCGTCCGAACCACCCTCGCTGGCTTCCCGTCATGCTCGCATCATGCGCCAATAGCGGAAGAGCCGCGCGATATCGTTCCGCCATTCGCCCCGTTCGACCGTGCGCCCGGCACGGCTTGCAAGCTGCCCGTCCAACATCGTGAAGTGCAGGAAGGCAGGCCGCAGGGTGCGCGGGAGGCCGGGAAAGGCCGCTTTCGCCTTCTGCAGATGATCGCTGGCGAAGGCCGCCATGGCATCGAGCGCCCGATCCGTCGCGGCCTCGTCGCCCGATTGAAGCGCGTCGCGCGAACAGCCGACAGCATCGAGAATATCGGACGGGAAGAAGATCTGCGCGTGCTGGGGCCGATGGCGGATGAGTCGCATGGCATCGGCACAAACGCGCGCCACGCCGGCATGGCCCGCCGCCTCGGCAGCTTGCGGCGCGGCGTCCCGATCAAGGATCATCGCGGCGAGCATGACCACCGCCGACGCGGTCTCGCCCGCATAGGCTTCGAGGTCGGCGCGGGACGGCATCGGATCGTCGTAGAGATCGAAGATCCAGGCTTCTAGAAGGTTGCGAAACGCGTCGAGCGGCAGGGCGCAGCGGCGGATCGTTTCGATCAAGGCTTCCGCGACCGGACTGCCCTGCCCGCCGGCTTCCAGCGGATCGGATTCCAGGCCGTCGAGACGGTCACGCCACCACTGCAGCCGGATTTCGCCGGGCAGCGGTTGGCTGACGATGCCGCGAATGCGCGCGGTCTCTAGATCGAAGGCGTAGAGCGCGTGGAGGAAAGAGCGCTTGTCCTCGGGCGCGAAGGCGATGGCCACGGCCCGGTCCGGATCGTCGCGCCGAACGATCGCCTCGCATTCGGCGAAGGCAGGCATCATCGAGGCTTCAATCGACGGCGACAAGAGCGGCAGCCACCGGGCGTTCTTCGCCGACCATGATGTTGAATGTGCGTACGGCTGCTCCCGTCGACATCGGATCGCAGGAAACGCCGAGGCTCTTAAAGCGCTCGGCCAAAGGCTTGGGAAGACGGCGCAGTTCGCGCCCCGTCCCGAACAGGAAGAATTTGAAGTCCCCGGCTTCCTCGAAGGCTTTCAAAAGACGCTCTCCGGCGAAGGGCGATTCGTCCGTCGCGTCCCAACCGTAGATCCCGGAAGGCAGGCAGAGAATCGAGCCGCGATGCGACATTCCGGCGAAGCGAAAACCGCCGTTGCCATAGGCTTCGATCGGCGCGCGCCCCGGAAAATGCGCTTCGCGGATCTCGATCCCCTTCACCATCGGATCACGCCTTCCCGACGGTCGGCGAATTGCCGGAAGCCGCAGCCTTCTTGGTGTCCGCGTCTTCCGCCGTCTGGTCTCCGCGCAGCTTGAAGAAGATCAGGAGCGGGGCGGCGATGTAGATGGAGGAATAGATGCCGACCACGACACCGACGATCATCGGCGCCACGAAGCCGCGAATGACCTCCCCGCCGAAGAAGTACAGGGCGGCAAGCGCGAGAAGCGCGGTGGACGCGGTGAGGATGGTGCGCGACAGGGTCTCGTTCAGCGAAAGGTCGATGACCTCCGCGACAGGCATCTTCTTGTATTTGCGCAAGTTCTCGCGCATCCGGTCGAACACCACCACCGTATCGTTCAGCGAATAGCCGATGACGGTCAGAACGGCGGCGATCGAGGACAGGTTGAACTCGAGACCCGTCACCACGAAAAGCCCAAGCGTCATGATCGCATCGTGGGCCGTCGCCACCAGCGCACCGATGGCGAACTGCCATTCGAACCGGAACCAGACATAGATCGCGATGCCGATCATCGCCGCGATCAAGCCCGCGAAGGCCGCGTAAGCGAGTTCACCCGAAACGGTCGGGCCGACCACCTCGACGCGCTGAACGTCGTATTCCGCGCTGAGCGCGGTGCGCGCGGCCTCGACGCTGGCCTGCGGGCGCCCGGCATCGGCCGTCTGCACGCCGTAGCGGATCAGGACGTCGCCTTCGCTGCCGAACTCCTGGACCTGGATCTCGCCTTCGATGATGGAGCTGAGATCCTCACGGATCTTTGCGACATCGTCCTGCCCGCTCTTGGCGCGCGCTTCGATGACCGTGCCGCCGGTGAAGTCGATGCCGTAGTTCACGAAGCCGGAAAAGAAGCCGACAAGCGCGATGATCGACACGGTCGCGGTCGCCGTGAAGGCGAAGTTGCGCACCTTCATGAAGCCGATGCGCGTGCCGTGCGGGATCGGAGTCCACCAGCCGCGAGGCACTTCGCGCGGACGGCGGGTCTTGAACCAGATCGCGACGAGCCAGCGCGTCAGCGTGGTCGCGGTGAAGACGGTGGTGACGATGCCGAGCGCCAGCGTCACGGCGAAGCCGCGCACCGGGCCGCTGCCGAGATAGAACAGAATGGCGGCCGCGATCAGCGAGGTGACGTTGGCATCCATGATGGTGCCGATCGCCTTCGAGAAGCCGGCATCGAGCGATTGCACGACGGATCGCCCGTTGCGCCGCTCCTCGTAGATGCGCTCGTAGATCAGGACGTTGGAATCCACCGCCATGCCCATGGTGAGCACGATGCCGGCGATGCCGGGAAGCGTCAGCGTCGCCCCGAGCAGCGTCAAAAGCGCCACGAGCAGCACGATGTTGATCGTCAGGGCGATGTTCGCGAGGAGGCCGAGGAAACCGTAGCAGAGCAGCATGAAGCCGATGACGAAGACGCCGCCGACGATCGCGGCCATCTGCCCGGCCTTGATCGAGTCCGCACCGAGGCCCGGTCCGACCGTCCGTTCCTCGATGATGTTGAGGGTGGCGGGAAGCGCGCCGGCGCGCAGAAGCACGGCCAGATCGTTCGCCGACTGCGTGGTGAAGCTGCCCGAAATCTGAGCGCGGCCGCCGATGATCGCCTCGCGGATCGTCGGCGCGGACAGAACCACGTTGTCGAGAACGATGGCGAAGGGCCGGCCGACATTCTGTTGCGTCACCGCGCCGAACTGCTGCGCGCCACGCGAATCGAAGGTGATGTCGACCACCGATTCGTTCGTCTGCTGCGAGAAGCCGGCCTGCGCGTTGGAAAGATTGGCGCCCGACACCATGACCTGGTTCTGCACGAGAACCGGACGCGGCGGCGTGTCGCCCGTCATCAAAAGCTGGGTTCCGGCCGGTGGCCGTCCGCCTCGAGCCACCTCGTCCGCAGAAGCGGTCGTATCCACCAAACGGAAGGTGAGCTGCGCGGTCTTGTCCAGGAGCGTCTTCAGGCGTTGCGGGTCCTGAAGTCCCGGCACCTGCACCATGATGCGGTCGTTGCCCTGGCGCTGGATCACCGGTTCGGTGGTGCCGAGTTCGTCGACGCGCCGACGAACCACTTCGATCGACTGGCTGACGGCGTTGGAGGTGCGAAGGTTC
Source organism: Aureimonas psammosilenae (assembly GCF_009176975.1). Classification (GTDB taxonomy): domain Bacteria; phylum Pseudomonadota; class Alphaproteobacteria; order Rhizobiales; family Rhizobiaceae; genus Plantimonas; species Plantimonas psammosilenae. Next base: position 521,500 of record NZ_WEZG01000002.1, on the reverse strand, counting down.
AGACCCGCCTCGGTGAGCCCCAGGCGGAACCGGCCCGCCTGCGGTTCATCGATGGACACTTCGCTGACCGAGCCGCCCGAAAGAAGCCCGCTGGAAATCGCCTCGCTCAGGGGCCGAAGCGCGGTTCGCGCGGCGTCCGTCTGGCCCGGATCGAGCAGCGTGATATCGACGCCGTTGCCGCTTTCGGAAAGGTTGGAGAAGCCGACACGCGCACCGCGCAACGCGTTGCGGGCATCGCTCAGGAGGCTTTGCAGTCGCGCCTTCTCGAGCGACGGCCGATCGACCTGAAGGAGGATGTAGGAACCGCCCTGGAGATCGAGCCCGAGGGTCATGGACCGCTTCGGCAACCAATCTGGCAGAGCGTCCAGATGGGAGCGGCTGAGGAGGTTCGGGAGCGAGATCAGGAGACCGGCGACAACCGTCACCCAGATCAGGATCGTTTTCCAGCGCGAGAAATAAAGCATGTCGACCCTGAATGCCGGAAAGCGGGTGGGCGTCGCGCCCTACCCGCTCGATTGTCGTTTCCGTCCCAGAGCTTAGCGCCTATCAGGAACGGTTCGGCCTTTCGAAGAAGGCTATTTCGTGTTCGCCGCCTGCGGCTCGCCCTTCACGCGCACTTCCGAAACGGTGCTTTGCAGCACGCGGATCTTCACCTGCTCGGCGATCTGAACTTCGAGTTCGCCGTTCTCGAGAACCTTGGTGACGCGCCCGATGATGCCGCCGCCCGTGACCACCGTGTCGCCGCGACGGATGTTGCGGATCATTTCGTCGCGACGCTTCATGGAAGCGCGTTGCGGCCGGATGATCAGGAAATACATGATCGCGAAGACGAGCACGAAAGGCAGAATGGAGATCAGGATCTCGTTCACGCCTCCTCCGCCGACAGCGGTCTGCGCTTGCGCCATGGCGGGCGTGACGAACATCCGGTGACTCCTGAAGAAGTTTGGGCCAAGGGAAGCGGCCCTTTACGCTTTGCGCGAAATATACGAACGGTCCCCCTCAATGCAACACGATCCGAACGCGCAACCCAACACGAGTGACGCGATGGCAGGCGATGGGAGCCTCTTGAACGTCCTGGAGCGCATCGCAGGGGCTCTGGAGCGCCTTGCGCCCCCTGCCCTTCCCGCGCCGGATTTCGAAGCTGCCGATTGCTTCGTGCTCGAGCCGCCGCTGCGTCTCCTCCCCGTTCGCGCCGTCAACCGCGTGCCGATCGGGCTTCTGCGCGGCATCGACCGCACGCGCGACATCCTTCTCGACAACACCGCGCGCTTCGCCGCCGGCCTTGCCGCGAACAACGCGCTTCTTTGGGGCGCGCGGGGCATGGGCAAGTCGTCGCTGGTGAAGGCCGTCCATGCGGAAGCCAACGAGCGGCGATCGCCCGGAACACTTCCACTTAAACTTATCGAGATTCACCGCGAGGACATCACCCACCTGCCCGCGCTGATGGGAGCGATTCGCGAAGCGCCCTTCCGCTTCGTTCTGTTTTGCGACGACCTTTCCTTCGATACGGGGGATTCGTCTTACAAGTCGCTGAAAGCGGCGCTGGAAGGCGGCGTCGAAGGACGGCCCGGCAACGTTCTTTTCTACGCGACTTCGAATCGCCGCCATCTCCTCCCGCGCGACATGATCGAGAACGAGCGGGCGACCGCCATCAATCCCGGCGAAGCGGTGGAGGAGAAGGTCTCGCTGTCCGACCGCTTCGGCTTGTGGCTCGGCTTCCACAACTGCGGCCAGGAAGATTATCTCGCGATGATCGACGCCTATCTTGCGGCCTTCGGTATCGATGCCAAAGGCGAGGATGTCCGGCGCGAAGCGCTGGAATGGTCGACGACGCGCGGCAACCGGTCCGGCCGCGTCGCGTGGCAGTTCGTACAGGACCTCGCCGGCCGGCTGGGGCGCTCGCTGGACTGAAAAAAGAATGGTCCGCCGCGAGGCTGCGCGGCGGACCGATGTATCGACGCGTCGATCCGAAGGCTTACTGGAGGTACTTGCCGGGATCGACGGGCGCCGAATTCTTGCGAACTTCGAAATGCAGCATCGGCGAGGAGGCGTCGCCGGACATGCCGGCGGTGGCGATCTCCTGGCCGCGCTTGACCTGCTCACCGCGTTTCACCTTCAGGTCGTCGGCATGGCCGTAGACCGTGACGAGGCCGTTGTCGTGCCGCACGAGGACGGTGTTGCCGAACTCCTTCAAACCGTCGCCGGCATAGATCACGACGCCGTTCTCGGCCGCCTTCACCGGCGTGCCGCGCGGCACGGAGATGTTCATGCCGTCGCTGCGGCGCGTACCGTCCTTTTCGCCGAAGCGCTTGATGACCCGGCCCTGGACCGGCCAGCGGAACTGGTCGATGCCGGTAGACTTCGGCGCGTTTTCCGCCGTTTCCTTCTCGGCCTCGGTTTCGACGGTCGTGGCGGGTGTCGCCGGCGCTGCCTCGGCGGCCGGCGCAACAGGTTCCGCCTTGGCCGGCGCTTGTTTGGCAGGCGCCGTCGGCTTGGTCTCGACGGCAGCCGTCTTGGCGGGCTCGGCAACCGGCTTGGCGTGGGCTGGCTGCGCGGGCTTCTCGGCCGCGACGGCGGCTGTCTTCGGCGTCACAGGCTGCAAGCTCTGCTGCTTGGCGGCGGTCTCGGTCACGGCCTTGGCGGCGGGCTTCACCACGGAGCGGGTCTCACTCCCCTCGCGCGGGTCGAGCGAGGCAACCCGGCGGGGCTCGGACGCGCCGCCCGGAAGGATCAGCTTCTGCCCGAGACGAACGGTGTCGTCCGTCATGTTGTTCGCGGCCTTCAGTTCGGCCACGGTGACACCGGCGCGCTTGGCGACGGCGAAGAGCGTGTCGCCGGGCTCGACGGCGATGCGGCCGGGCGTCGAAGCCGCCATGCGCTGCGAAGGCGCACGCAGGGTCTGCGGCGGCGTGCCGAGGGTGCGGACACCCTCCGCGCTCGCGGTTTGCGCCGCGCCGGCAGTCCCACCATAGGAATAGGTCGGGATCGCGATCGCTTGGCCCGGCGTCGCGTCTGCGGCGCTGGACAGGCCGTTGGCGGCGACGATCGCCTTCACCGGCACGCCGTAGCGGCTGGACAGGGTTTCCAGCGTTTCGCCCTGACGAAGCGTCACGGTGTTGCCCGTCTTGTTCCAGCCGGCCTTCAAGGGCGCGGATTCAGCGACACGCGGCTGCTCGACCGGCGCGGCGGCCGGCGGCGTGTAGGGGGCGGGACCACCGGACGGCGGGGCGAGCGTGGAGCGCTGGATCGACGCTTCGCGCATTCCCGACTGCGGATAGCTCGGCACGCTCTGGGCGGCCGCGCCGGAATAAAGCGGGTCCTGCGGCGCGCCGACCGAGCCGGTGCGGGTGGCGTCAAGGCTTCCCGGGAAGGGTTGCGAGCCACGCCCGATGCCGGCCTGCGGCATGGGCTTGTTGGGCAGTGCGCCCGTATAGAATCCGTCGTCGAAACGGGAAACGTCGGCGCTACAAGCGGCGCCGAGCGCGGTCAGCGCCACGACCGCGACCGTGCGGACTAGACGAAGACGATCGGACCTCAGCACCTCGATACGCATCAATGTCCCCAAGAACCTCTGGCTGTTGAGATCATTCAACCGCATCACGGTTACTCGCGAGTTAACTCAGCGAGGGCGTTCTATGAAATTCGTTAGGCATCCCGCCGCTATAGCTTGCGGGCAACACCGTGGCCCATGGGCTGGTAGCGCACGGGGCGCAGATCCTCGCGCTCCAGACGGCTGCCGACCTTCTGAAGCCGCGCCAGCATCTGCTTGCCCTGCCCCGGACCCAGGGCGCAGATGATCTGGCCGTGCTGCGCGAGCTGTTCCAGAAAGCTGCGCGGCAGGGTCTCGAAGGCCGCATGGATCACGATGCGATCGAAAGGCGCGCCGTCGCGATACCCGTCGCGGCCGTCTTCCTGCACGAACTGGACGCCGGGAAGACCGAGCAGCTTCATACGCTCGCCGGCCTTGGACAACAGCGTCGCGTAGCGATCCAGCGAGGTCACGCGCCCACCGCTCTTGGCCAGAAGCGCCGTCACGTAGCCGCTGCCCGTGCCGATCTCAAGAATGCGGCTCGTCGGCTCGACGCGCAGGTCGCTGACGATCGAAACGGCCGCGAACGCGCCCGGCATGGTTTCCCCGCAATCGATCGGCAGGGCCGCGTCGGAATAAGGGTTGGCGATGCCGGGGCGCACGAAATGACGGCGCGGCACGGCTTCCACCGCTTGCAGCAGCCGCTGGTCCGCGATCCGCGCGCCGCGCAGCCGCAAGAGAAAGGCCGCAAGTTCCTCGCGGTCGCGTTCGCTCATCCCGGCCGAGCCGCCGACGAAGCCTTCCATGCCGATCGCCCTACCTGCCGAAGAAGCTCTTCAGCTCTTCTCGCAAGCCATGTTCCGTGAAATCAAGCTTCATCGGCGTCACCGAGATCCGGCCCGCCAGAAGCGCTCCGATATCGGAGCCCTCCATCTCTGCCCCGACCTGCCGGCCGAATTTCAGCCAGAAATAGGGAAAGCCGCGCCCGTCCCGACGCTCTTCCAGGCCAAGATTGTATTCGAGCTTGCCCTGGCGCGTCACCTCGATGCCCGAAACTTCTTCCGGGCGCACCGCCGGGAAGTTCACGTTGAAGAAGACACCCGGCCGGTAATCGGCCTTCAAGAGCTTTTGGACGATTTCCGGCGCGTGGCGCTCCGCCGTTTCCCAGATCGCTTCGCGATTTGTGTTGGGCGTGTGCGCCTGACTGAACGCGATCGAGCGGAAGCCCAGCATCGTGCCCTCGATGGCGCCCGCGACCGTTCCCGAATAAGTGACGTCGTCGCAGATGTTCTGCCCGGCATTCACCCCCGACAGAACGAGGTCCGGTGGCGACGGCATCAGGTGCTTGGCGCCCATGATGACGCAATCGGTCGGCGTGCCCGTCAGGGCGAAGCGTCGCTCCTCCATCCGGCGCAGGCGCAAGGGATGCGACAGCGTCAGCGAATGCGACAGCCCGCTTTGATCGGTTTCCGGCGCGACCACCCACACGTCGTCGGTCAGGGTGCGGGCAATCCGCTCTAGAACCGCGAGGCCTTCCGCATGGATGCCGTCGTCGTTGGTGATGAGGACGCGCATGGCTTAAGGTGCCTTGCCGATCGTCGTGAGACCGCCCATATAGGGGCGCAACGCCTCCGGCACGGTCACGCTGCCATCTTCGTTCTGGTAGTTCTCCAGAACCGCGATGAGGCAACGGCCGACGGCGACGCCCGAACCGTTCAGCGTATGAACGAAGCGCGCCTGCTTTTCGCCGGCCACCTTGTAGCGCGCGCCCATGCGGCGGGCCTGGAAGTCACCGCAGACCGAACAGCTCGAAATCTCGCGATAGGTGTTCTGGCCGGGCAACCAGACCTCGATGTCGTAGGTCTTGCGCGCGCCGAAGCCCATATCGCCCGTACACAGAACCACGGTGCGGAACGGCAGGCCGAGGCGCTTCAACACCTCTTCCGCACAGGCCGTCATGCGCTCGTGTTCGGCGACCGAGGCTTCCTGCGTCGTGATCGACACCATCTCGACCTTGTAGAACTGGTGCTGGCGCAGCATGCCGCGCGTGTCGCGGCCCGCCGAGCCGGCTTCCGAGCGGAAGCACGGTGTCAGGGCCGAATAGCGCAGTGGCAGAACGGCGCCGTCCAGCATGGTTTCGCGCACGAGATTCGTCAGCGACACTTCGGAAGTCGGAATCAGCCAGCGCCCGTCCGTCGTGTGGAAGGCGTCCTCGGCGAATTTCGGCAACTGGTTCGTGCCGAACATCGCTTCGTCCTTCACGAGGATCGGCGCGACGACCTCCTGAAAGCCGTGCTCCTCCGTGTGAAGGTCGAGCATGAACTGCCCGAGGGCGCGTTCGAGCTTGGCCAGAGCGCCCTTCAGGATGGTGAAGCGCGAGCCGGAAATCTTGCCGGCCTGTTCGAAATCCATGAGGCCGAGCGCCTCGCCGATCTCGAAATGCTCCTTGGCCTCGAAGGCGAAAGCGCGCGGCTCGCTGTGGCGGCGGACTTCCACATTGCCGCTTTCATCCGATCCGGCGGGAACGTCTTCCAGAGGGACGTTCGGGATGCGGGCGAGCGCGTCTTCCAAGGCCGCATCGATGCGGCGCTCGGTTTCCTCGCCGTCCTGAATGGCCGCTTTGATCTCCGCGACCTCGGCGATCACCGCTTCGGCGCGGGCGGCATCCCCCGAGGCCTTGGCCTTGCCGATTTCCTTGGAGGCGTCGTTGCGCCGGCCCTGAAGCTCCTGAAGCTTCGTCAGATGCTCGCGGCGCTCTTCGTCGAGGCGCACGATCTCGGCGGAAACGGGGCTGGCGCCGCGGGCGACCAGCGCCTCATCCAGCTTCTCCGGATTTTCGCGTATCCACTTAATATCGAGCATCGTTCTTCCGCTCCCGAACGGTCGAAGAGCGGACGTTCCGAGCCCTTACGCGGATCGTTCGCCGGACGGGTCGGTGTCGCTCGATTGTTCGGCTTGTTTGCGTTCGATCATCCGCGCCGTGATGATCGAGACCTCGTAGAGAAGGATAGCGGGGACCGCAAGGGCGATCTGCGAGGTCGGATCGGGCGGGGTCAGGACGGCCGCGACGACGAAGGCGAGCACGATCGCCCATTTGCGTTTGCCGACAAGACTTTGCGTCGTGATCATGCCGGCACGCACCATCAAGGAGGTGACGACCGGCATCTGGAACACCAGACCGAAGGCCAGAATCAACGCCATGACGGTGGAGAGATATTCCGACATCACGTTCAGGAAGTTGACGGACACCTCGTCGGGGCTGGCGGCGGCACGCACGAAGCCGAGCGAGAACCACATCAGCATCGGCATGGCGACGAAATAAACAAGAAGCGCGCCGAGCAGGAACAAGAGCGGCGAAGCGACCAGAAAGGGCAGGAAGGCTTGGCGCTCGTTGCGATAAAGGCCGGGCGCCACGAACTTGTAGAGTTGCGTGGCGGCGACGGGAAAAGACAGGAACATGCCCCCGAAGGCGGCGATCTGGAGATAGGTCGTAAAAGCGCCGAGCGGGCTCGTATAGTTGAAGCCGGCCGGGCCGAGATCGATGTGGCGCCAGCGCGCGGCGCGCAGATAAGGCTGCGCGAGAATGTCGAAGATGTGCGCAGACAGGAAGTAGCAGAGGATGAAGGCGATAAAAAAGGCGCAGAGCGCCCAGATAAGCCGGCCGCGAAGCTCGATCAGGTGCTCGATGAGAGGTGCCGAGGAAGCGTCTATATTGTCCTGACCGGCACGCATCACGCACGTTCTCCGTCGGACGCCAGTTCACGGTCCGGTTTGGAAGGGGCCGCATTCGGGGCGGCGGATGTCTTGTCGGCTTCCGGGGCAGCCGCTGCGGGCGATGCCGTTTCCACGTCCGCCGGGGGCGGTGCGGCAGGCGTCGCGGGGGCATCGGCGGTGGGCAGGCGCGGTTCCGGCGCCTTGGTTGCGGCCCGCAGGGATGAGCGGATTTCGTCCCCCACGGCGCGGATCGGGTTCAGCGCGTCGCGCACGCTGTTGCGCGGGTCCATGCGGCCGATATCGCGGACGGTTTCCTTGACGTCGTCCATCTCCGCTTCACGCAACGCGTCGTCGAACTGGCGACGAAAATCGCCCGCCATGCGGCGAAGCTGCGAGGTCACGCGCCCGAAGGTCCGCAACATGCGCGGCAGGTCCTTCGGACCGACGACGACGATCAGCACCACGCCGATCACCAGGAGTTCGGACCAACCGACTTCGAACATCGAGAGACTTTCGAACGAACCGTCGCCCTCGCGGCAAACGGCTTTCCTTGCCGGCGACGATCGAAAACGAGGCGGCAACGCACCTCATGGCGACCGGCGCCATCTCGCCCGGCATCGGGCGCGGCGACTTCCGTGCCCGATCGAACGCGGATCGACGTGCGATCAGATCGTGGTCTTTTCGGCCTGACGCTCGCGGACGATCTCTTCCTCGCGGTGGTCGAGCGACCGGCGCTCCTGCGCTACGGGCGTTTCGTCCTCGTCGCGCATGCCGTTCTTGAAGTTCTTGATGCCCTTGGCGACGTCGCCCATCAGCTCGGGGATCTTGCCGCGGCCGAAGAGCAGCAGCACGACGGCCAGAACGATGAGCCAATGCCAGATGCTGAAGCTACCCACTGTCTTTCTCCCTTTGCCGCGAAAGTCGCCGCCCGGTTTCGAGCGGTAGCGACTCGGCGGCGATGGTGCCGGTCGGCGTTACGTAAGCGGCATCCGTCGCGAGTTCAAACACGAATGATCGTGCTCGATCAACCTAGCCTGAGGTTTCGGCTCCGGGAAGGCAGGAAAGCCACGACATCCACGCGTCACGTACCCCATCCCCTACGGAATGATCGTGGCGAGCGTGGGGCTGGCGGACAGGAGGGAGAGCGCGACCAGATCAGGCGACGGCGGACATCAGCCGGGCATATTCCTCGCGCAGCGCAGCTTCGTCGGCGGCGTGGAGGCGCGAGGGGCCGTAGAGTTCGGCGATCTCGGCCCGCAGCTTGGCCTTGTCGGCGAGTTCGGTGACGCCGGCCGCGACTTTCCGCATCTCGGCCATGTCGCCGTTGCAGTGAAGGGCGAGGTCGCAGCCCGCATCGAGGGCCCGGCGGGACAGATCCGTCATGTCCCCGTTCAGCGCCTTCATCGACATATCGTCGGTCATCAAAAGTCCGTCAAAACCGATTCGGTTTCGGATCACGTCTTCGATGACGATCGGCGACAGCGTGGAAGGGTTCGCCGCGTCGATATCCGAGAAGAGGATATGGGCGGTCATCGCCGCCGGCAGATGGTTGAGGGTCTGGAACGGCAGGATGTCGGACGCGTAGAGTTCGGCGCAGCTCGCATCCACCACCGGCAGGGACAGATGGCTGTCGGCATTGCCGCGCCCGTGACCGGGAACATGCTTCATCACCGGCATGAGACCGCCTGCCGCGAGACCGGCCGCCGCAGCACCGCCGAGCTTGGCGACGACGTCCGGCGCGCTCGCATAGGCACGGTCGCCGATCACGGAACTCGCGCCCACGACGGGCACGTCGAGGCAGGGCAGGCAATCGGCGTTGAACCCGTAGGCGGCAAGATCGAAGGCGAACAAACGTCCCGTCAGCCACGCCGCGCGCTCACCCGCTTCCGGGTCGGCCGCATAAACTGCGCCAAGGCGCGCGGATGGCGGATAGCTCGGGGCCAAGGGCGGGCGCAAACGCTGGACGCGGCCACCCTCCTGATCCACGAAAACGGGGGTGGAGTCGCGCCCGCCCGCTTCCTTCAGTTCGGCTACGAGGTCGCGAAGCTCCCCGGCTTCGCCGACATTGCGGCCGAAGAGGATGAAGCCCCAGGGGCGTTCGTCGCGGAAGAACGCCTTCTCGTCGCCCGTGAGGCGTTTGGCCGAGCAGCCGGCGATCCAGGCCTTGTGTGCGGACATCGATGTCTCAGCGCGTCACGAGGCAGGTCGCGCCCGCCGATTTCAGCTTCGAGCAAAGGCTCGCCGCTTCTTCCTTCGAGCCGGCGGCGACGCGGACGCGGTAGTAGGTTCCCTTTCCGGGGATTTCGGCAGCCTGGATGCCGAGCGGACGACCGGCGATGACGTTGGCATAACGGCCGCTCATGCTCGACATCGACTGCTGCGCCGAAGCCTCGGAGGGCTGCGATGCGATCTGCACGAAGTAGCCGCTCGCCGGCATGGCGGACGCCGTTTGCACCGGCACCGACACCGGAGCCGCCGGCACGGAACCGGGCTTGGGCGCCGGCATGGCGACCGGCCGCGCGGGAACCGCGGAAACCTGCACCGGATCGCGCGCCTCGCCGGCCGCATCGGCGACCACCGAAGCGACATCGGTGACGGAAGCGGCAGCGGTCGCGATCGGGTCGGCAACGGAGGTCGCGGCCGGCTCGTCGTTCGGCACCAGGCGCCCGTCCGCGCCGACGCGCATCGTTTTCACGCGGCGCGGCTGCAGCACCGGCTCGGGCCCGCCGTCGGTCGCTTCGGTCTCGGCGGTGACGCGGGTCTCGTCCTTGACGGCGACGGACTCCCCGCCCCCCAGCTCGACGCCGGGCAAGGCATCGGAATAGGACGCGTCTTCCTCCTCGGTCGGAAGCTCCATGGGCTCTTCGGCGTTGCGCAGGAGAGCCGTCTGGGTCGGCGTGGCGTCGGCCTTGTTCGGCGAGGCGACGCGATCGTAGACCGCCTTGTTCTGGTTCGGATAAGCCCGGCCGCCCGGATCTTTGGGCGCAATCTTGTAGGGTTCGGCATCCGCCTTGATGAGAAGCGGCTCGTCGCTGCCTCCGCCGAGGCTGCCCGACGCGCCGTGTAGAAGAAACACGCCAAGCCCGCCGGCCACCAGAACGGCCAGAACGCTGCCGCCGGCCATCATGCGGCCCTTCCAGCGACGCCCGGCAGTGACGGGGCGACCGTATTCCATCGGCCCGGTGCTGTAGTCGGTCTCGTAGGGGGCCGCGTAGCTTGGCGACTCGTAGGCCGGCTCGGCCCGCTGCGCCTGGCGCGGCGCCGGAATGGATGTCGGGCGGATCACCGCGAGTTCGCTGCGGATCAGTTCCTCGAACTCGTCAACATCGGCCGGGGGCTGGTGCACGATACGCTCCTCGGCGGCGCGCTCGGGAGCAAAGGACTGGGTTTCCACGACGATGCGATCGCGCGGACGGGCCGGCGCGCTCAAGTTTCGCAGCACCTCCTCCAACTCGTGATCGATTTCTTCGTCGGTCGGGTGGACCGGACGCGAACCCATGACGCGCGCCGTTCCTTGCGCTTTGCGCGGAGCTTCCCGGTGCGCCGCGGCCGGAGCCGAACGGCCCTGCCCCCGCGTTTCGGTTTCGAAGGCGGCCTGGAATTGCTTGTCGAGATCGTCGAACGCGAAATCCATGCCCGGCTCGCGACGAGCGGGCGCAGCGCCTTGGCGGCGCGCGGCCTCATCGTGACGGGGGTCGCGGTTCAGTTCGGTCTGAAAGAGTTGTTCGAGCTCGGCGAAGGGATCTTCCGCAATGGGAGCTCCGCCCCTCGCGGACGTGGAGCCGCGAGCCAGGCCCTTCAAGTTACCCATCAACCCCTCGCTATGCCCTCGCCCCGGCGGACGCATCGTCAAGCTCCGGCAGGGATGCCGAAGCGTCTAAGCGGCGATGTTGACCAAAGCGTGGTCGCTCAGCGCATCTCGTCCGGTGCCGCCACCCCGATCAGCTTGAGACCGGAAGCAACAACGGACGCGACACCTCGAACGATGCCCAGTCTCGCCAAGGTCAATCTTGGCTCGTCAGGGTTAACAAAGCGTAACCCCGGCACGTCCCGCCCGCGATTGTATTGAGCATGAAACATCTGCGCGAGATCGTAGAGATAGAAGGCGACACGGTGCGGCTCCTTGGCGTCCGCAGCCGCCAGAACGAGGCGCGGATATTCGGAAAGCTTGCGGACGAGGCCAAGCTCGCCTTCGTCTTCGAGAAGCGCGAGCAACGCCGGGTCGGCGAGCGCCGCATCCGCCGGCACCTCGATCCCTGCGCTTTCCGCCTGCCGCACCACGGAGGCCGCGCGGGCATGGGCATATTGGACGTAGAAGACCGGATTGTCCTTGGACTGTTCCGTCACCTTCTTGAAGTCGAAATCCAGCGGCGCGTCGCTCTTGCGGTAGAGCATCATGAAGCGCACGGGATCGCGCCCGACCTCCTCGACCACGTCCGCGAGCGTCACGAAGTCGCCGGAGCGCTTCGACATCTTCACCGGCTCGCCGTCGCGGAAAAGCTTCACGAGCTGGCAGAGAACGACGTCGGAATGCGCTTCCCCGCCCGACACCGCCTTGGCCACGGCCTCCAGCCGCTTGACGTAGCCGCCGTGGTCCGCGCCCAGCACGTAGACCATTTCCTGAAAGCCGCGCGCGAACTTGTCGGCGAAATAAGCGACATCGGCGGCGAAATAGGTATAGGCGCCGTCCGACTTCACGAGCGGGCGATCCATGTCATCGCCGACATCGGTGGAACGCAGAAGCGTCTGCTCGCGGTCCTCCCAGTCCTCCGGCAACTGCCCCTTCGGCGGCGGAAGCGTGCCCTGATAAACGATGCCCCGCGCCTGCAGCGCCTGGATCGTTTCAGCGATGCGGCTCGCATTGCCGTTCGCGCTCGAATGCAGGGTGCGCTCCGAGAAGAAAACCTCGTGCTCGATGCCGAGCCGCTTCAGGTCGTCGCGGATCATCAGCATCATGGCGTTGATCGCGTAGTCGCGCACGATGGGGAGCCATTCTGCCTCCTCCATCTGGAGAAGTTCCTTGTTCCGGCGAATGGCGAGCGCGGCGCCGACCGGCTTCAGGTAGTCGCCGGGATAAAGCCCCGCTGGGATTTCGCCGATCGACTCGCCCAGCGCCTCGCGGTAGCGCAGGAAGACCGAGCGCGCGAGGACGTTCACCTGCTCGCCGGCGTCGTTGATGTAATATTCCTTCACCACCTCGTTGCCGGCGAAGGCCAGGAGATTGGCGATCGAATCGCCGACCACCGCGCCCCGGCAATGGCCGACATGCATCGGGCCGGTGGGGTTGGCCGACACATATTCCACGTTGATCCGGCGACCCGTATCGGGTCCGCGGCCGTACGCAGCCCCGAGCCGAAGCACCTCGGCCAGATGCCCGGTCCAGAACGACGGACGAAGACGAAGGTTGATGAAGCCCGGCCCCGCGATCTCCACGGACGCCACGTCCGGGTCGGCGCGCAGGAGTTCGGCCAGACGCTCGCCGAGGTCGCGCGGCTTCTGGCCGAGCGGCTTGGCCAGCACCATCGCTGCGTTGGTGGAAAGGTCGCCATGGGTCGGGTCGCGCGGCGGCTCCACCGCGATGCGCGACAGGTCGAGGTTTTCCGAACCGATGCCTCGCGCGACGGCGTTGCGGATGCGCGTTTCGAAATCGGCGAAGACGTTCATGAATCTCTCGAAAGGACGGGCGGAACCGCGCCGCCGATGGCGGACCGGATGCGGCGCAAAATCGCCGCGCGCCTAACGCATATCCGGGGTGGCGTCAAACAAGCGGCGGTGCTCGGCGAGAGCGTAGGAGTCCGTCATGCCCGACAGATAGTCGCTGACGCGCCGCGCCCGCCCCGCTTCCGAAGCGTCTTCCAGCGCCTCGCTCCATTCGCCCTTCATCTCGTCGGGCACGGCCATGTAGCGGTCGAAAAGTTCGGACACCACGACCTCCGCCTGATCCATCACACCCCGGATGGCGGGGGTGCGGTAGACGTTGGCGAACAGGAAGCGCTTGGTCTCGGTTTCGGCCCGGCGCATCGCGTCCGAAAACGCGAAAATCGGCCGCGAGCCTGAGCGCACATCCTCGGCGCTCGCCGGTCCGGTTTCATCGAGGCGGCGCAGCGCGGTCTCGATCACGTCCTCCACCATGCGGGTGATGTGGCGGCGCATGACCTCGTGGATGGTGCGCGAGCGGTCGAGATGGGGGTGCCGCTTCTCCACCTCGCGCAGGATGTCTCCGGCGAGTTCCAGATCGCGAAGATCGGAAATGTCGAGAATGCCGGCGCGAAGCGCGTCGTCGAGGTCGTGCGTGTCGTAGGCGATGTCGTCGGAGATCGCCGCCGCCTGCGCTTCGAGCCCCGCGAAGCTGCCGAGTTCCAACGGAAAAAATGCATCGAAGTCGAGAATGGCCTGAGGCACCGGCTCGCCCGTCGCATAAAGACCGATCAGCGGGCCGTTGTGCTTGACGAGCCCTTCCAGCGTTTCCCAGGTAAGGTTCAACCCGTCGAAGTCGGCATAGCGCTGTTCCAGCGCGGTCACCACGCGAAGCGCCTGCGCGTTGTGGTCGAAGCCGCCATGCTCGGCCATCCGCCGGTTCAAGGCGCGCTCGCCGGCATGGCCGAAAGGCGTGTGGCCGAAATCGTGAACGAGCGCGACGGCTTCCGTCAGGTCCTCGTCCAGCCGCAGGGCGCGGGCGAAGGCGCGGGCGATCTGCGACACCTCGATCGTGTGGGTCAGGCGCGTGCGATAAGCGTCGCCCTCATAGGCGAGGAAGACCTGCGTCTTGTGCTTCAAGCGGCGAAAGGCGGCAGAGTGGACGATGCGGTCGCGGTCGCGCTGAAAGGGCGTGCGGGTCGGGCTGGAGCTTTCGGGAAAGAGGCGTCCGCGCGAGCGCGCCGGATCGCAGGCATAGGGCGCGTGAACGGCGCAGCCGAAGCCGATGTCGCTCGCGGCGAGGCTTCGATTCGCCTCCGCTTTCGACCCCACCGCATCCGACACGCCGCACCTCCCGCGCCCGGCCGATTGACCGGCCTTCGTCCCGTGCATACTTAAGCCCTGTTGCCCCAACAACGAGAGGCGACGCATCGGGAACGAGCCGATGGCGTCGAAGCCTTCATGAGCCAAGCCGTTTCCATCACCGTTTCCGACAGCGCCGCGCGCCGGATCGCCGCGATCGTCGCCAAAAGCCGCGACGACGGCGACGCCCTGCGCGTTTCCGTGGAAGGCGGCGGCTGCTCGGGCTTCTCCTACAAATACGACCTGACCTCGGCGCGCGAAGCCGACGATTTCGTTATCGAGAAGGACGGCGCGACCGTTCTGGTGGACCCGATGTCGCTGACCTTTCTGGAAGGCTCGGTGATCGATTTCGTGGACGACCTGATGGGTCAATCCTTCCAGATCCGGAACCCCAACGCGGTCGCCTCCTGCGGCTGCGGCACCAGCTTCTCGATCTGACCCCGGTGCTCGTCGCGACCTGGAACATCAACGGCGTCAAGGCGCGCCTCGACACGCTCCTCGCTTGGCTGGAAGAGCGCAAGCCCGACATCGTCGGCCTGCAGGAGATCAAGTCGGTCGACGAAGGCTTCCCGCGCGAGCCGATCGAGGCGCTCGGCTATCATGTCGAGACGAGCGGTCAGAAAGGCTTCAACGGCGTCGCGCTTCTGTCGCGCGTGCCGCCCAAGGAAGTCCATCGCGGTCTGCCCGGTGACGATTCGGATGAGCAGGCGCGCTATATCGAAGGCATCTGGTCGGTGCACGACCGGCCCTTGCGCGTCGCCTCGCTTTATCTGCCGAACGGCAATCCGATCGGCACCGAAAAGTTCGACTACAAGCTGCGCTGGATGGAGCGCCTTCAGGCCCATGCCCGTCGGCTTCTGGAGGAGGAGCAGGCCTTCGCGCTCGTCGGCGACTACAACGTCATCCCGATGCCCGAAGACGTGCGGCGGCCGCAGGTGATGCTGGGCGACGCCCTGTTCCAACCCGAAAGCCGGTCGGCCTTTCGGCGGCTGATGGCGCTGGGCTTGACCGACGCGATTCGCGCGAGTTCCGACGCGGACGATCTTTACACGTTCTGGGATTATCAGGACGGCGCGTGGCGCAAGAACCACGGCTTCCGCATCGACCACGTGCTTCTATCGCCCGAAGCCGCCGACCTCCTCCATTCGGTGGCGATCGATGTCCATGTGCGCGCCTGGGAAAAGCCGTCAGACCACGTTCCGGTGGTGGTTCAGCTCAAGGTCTGATGTCGGGGGACACGCTCAGTTGTGCGCGTCCGTTCCCTTGGTTTCAGCATAGGCGAGAGCGGTGCGCCGGTCGCCTTCGCTCGCCAGCGAGAAGGCTTCTTCCTGCATCGGACGAATCCACTCGCGATCCATCGGCTCGGCGTTGCGCAGCGCGACGGTGAGGAGCGCCAGGCCGCGAACCGGCTCCGGCTTCACAGCGATCTGGTCGCCGTCGAAGAGCAGATAACCGAGAAGCGCCTGTGCGCCGGCATTGCCCTTTTCCGCCGATAGGTTGAGCCAGCGCGCCGCCTGACGCGGATTGGCGCGGCCGCCTTCCCCGTAGAGCAGCATCCGGCCAAGCCGGTACTGCGCCTGCGGATCGCCGAAGATCGAGGCGGCGTGGAAATAAAGCTGGCGCGCCTGGCTGAGATCGATGCGCACGGGCGTGTTGGGAATGCCGGTGCGCATGTAGTCGGCGAGCGCCGTCACGGAACTCGCCACATAGGCGGCATTGGGTGAAACGGACGTGTCGTCTTGGTCGTCGGCGACGATCTCCTGGAAAATCTTGAACGCCTCGTAGTCGTTGCGCGGCACGCCGTCGCCGTCCGCATACATGCGGCCGAGCTTCCAGCGGGCGCCCGGATGCCCCTTGTCGGCGGCATATTTCAGGGCTTCCGCCGCTTCCGTCTTCTCGCCGCGCTTGTAGGCGCTGAAGCCGAAGTTGAAGAGTTCGGCAGGACCGGACTCGGGATTGATCACGTTGCTCGGGTCCAAGGCATAGGCCGGACCGCCGAACGGTGACGCGAAGAAGCCGAGCGCCAAGGCCATGGCCTTCGCGCTTGCTCCCACCCGATGCCGCCGGTTTGCCACGCATTCCAGCATCAAACGCAGCTCCGCATTTCCAGAGCGGCCGCCTCGACGACCGCGCCCGACCAATGTGTCGCGAACGCGCAAACAAAGACTGAATGATCAGTCATACGCCCCTCACGCATGCAGCGCCGACGATGCCCCCGCATCGACTTCGCAAGCGGCACAGCAAGCACCCTAGAGGTGGGGAGGCTTTATGGCGGCTTAGCGGCAGTTGGACTGCTCGTTCACTGTAGCCGATGCGTCGTTGCAATAGTGTTGCCGCTAATCAACATCCGCAGCGAACACATGCAACACTCAGCCCCGCGCAAGCCGGCGCGGGAACCGATTGGGGCGACTTGTGCTGGCGGCACCAAGCTTTCGGTGGAAGGGCCCGCCAGATCGGAAAGGCGCGTCAGCGAAGCCGAACGATGGCGGCTTCCAGCTTTTCCTTTTCCGTCCGGTAGCCTTGGAGCTTTTCCCGCTCTTCGGCCACGACTTCGGCGGGAGCCCCCGCGACGAAGCGCTCGTTGGAAAGCTTCTTCTCGATGCGCTGGATCTCGCCGTCGCTCTTGGCGATGGCCTTGGTCAGCCGCGAGACCTCCGCCGCGATGTCCACCATGCCTTCCAAAGGAAGGGCAAATGTTTCCGAACCGATGACGATCTGGACCGAGGACGGAGGCGCAGCCTCAGCGGTCTCGATGGCGCTGACACGGGCGAGACGGCGCAGCGACGCGGCTTGCTCACCCAGCCGCTTGGCGCCCGCCTTGCTCGGCTGCACGGCGACGAGCCGCGCTTCGGCGCCCGGCGGCACGTTCATCTCGGTGCGCACGGAGCGGATCTGCGACACGAGTTCCACCAGCCAGTTGACGTCGTCGGCCGCCGCCTCGTCGGCGAAGTCGAGGTCGGGCCATGCCGTATGGCAAAGAAGCGTCCGGCGGCTCTGCCCTTCCGGCGCGGTCACCGTCCAAAGCTCTTCGGTCAGGAAGGGCATCACGGGATGAAGAAGCGCCAGCACGCGATCGATCGCATAGCCGGTGACGATCCGGGTTTCGTCCTTGGCCGCTTCGTCGTCTCCGCCGTAAACGGGCTTCGACAACTCGACATACCAGTCGCAGAACGTGTTCCAGACGAAGCGGTAGAGCGCGCCGGCCGCATCGTTGAAGCGATAGGCCTCAAGCGCTCCCGTGGTTTCGCGGATGGCGCGCGACAGTTCGGTCAGAAGCCAGCGGTTCTGCGGCAGGGCGACGGTGGCCGGATCGACATCCACGCCGTGGCGCACGCCGTTCATTTCGGCAAAGCGCGTCGCGTTCCACAGCTTGGTGCCGAAGTTACGGTAGCCGGCGATGCGCTGCGGGTCGAGCTTCACGTCGCGCCCCTGCGCCGCCATGATGGCGAGCGTGAAGCGCACGGCGTCCGCTCCGTATTCGTCGATCAGCATCAAGGGGTCGATGACGTTGCCCTTCGACTTCGACATCTTCGCGCCGTTCTTGTCGCGAACGAGCGCATGCATGTAGACGGTGCGGAACGGCTCCTCACCCATACAGTGAAGACCCAGCATCATCATCCTGGCAACCCAGAAGAAAATGATGTCGAAGCCGCTGACCACGATCGAGGTCGGATAGTAGGTGGCAAGCTCCGGCGTCTTCTCTGGCCAACCGAGTGTCGAGAAGGGCCAGAGCGCCGAGGAGAACCAGGTGTCGAGAACGTCCTCGTCACGCTTCAGGAAGCCGTCGCGCGCTTCCGGCTCTTCGGCCATGCGCCGCGCGGTGGCGTCGTCGATCGTGCCGTTCGTGACGTAATGCGCGAGCGCCTCGGCGACGGCCTCTTCTTCGCTTGCCGCCACGAAGACGTTCCCGTCCGGGCCGTACCATGCCGGGATCTGATGGCCCCACCAGAGCTGCCGCGAGATGCACCAGGGCTGGATGTTCTCCATCCACTCGAAATAGGTCTTTTCCCAGTTCTTCGGGACGAAGACGGTGCGGCCCTCGCGCACGCTGGCGATCGCCGGCCGGGCGAGCGTCGCGGCATCGACATACCACTGGTCCGTCAGCATCGGCTCGATGACGACGTTGGAACGGTCGCCGAAGGGCTGGGCGATCATCTTCGCCTCGATGCCGCGCAGAAGGCCGAGTTCCTCGATCTCGCGAACCACCATCTCGCGCGCTTCGTACCGGTCGACGCCGGCATAGCGCGCGGGAACGCTGTTGTCCTCGCTGGAGATCATGCGCGCTTGCCCATCCATCAGCGCGATCAGCGTGATGTCGTGCCGACGCGCCACCTCGAAATCGTTGAAATCGTGCGCGCCCGTGATCTTCACCGCGCCGGTGCCGAATTCAGGGTCGGGATACTCGTCCGCGATGATCGGGATCAGGCGGTCGGCGATCGGCAGGCGCACCATCTTGCCGACGAGATCACGATAGCGCTCGTCGGACGTGTGCACGGCAACCGCGCCGTCACCCAGCATGGTTTCGGGCCGCGTCGTGGAAATAACGATCTCGGAAACGCCGTTCACCGGACCATCGGCCAGCGGATAGGCGAAGGACCACATATGGCCCTCGACCTCGCGCTGCTCGACTTCGAGGTCGGAGATCGCGGTCTGGAAGACCGGGTCCCAGTTGACCAGCCGCTTATCCTTGTAGATGAGCCCCTTGCGATAAAGGTCGACAAACACTTCGCGAACGGCCTTCGACAGCCCTTCGTCCATCGTGAAGCGCTCGCGCGACCAGTCGCAGGACGCGCCGAGGCGACGAAGCTGGCTGAGGATCGTCCCGCCGGACTCTTCCTTCCACTTCCAAACGCGCTCCACGAAGGCCTCGCGGCCCATCTGGCGGCGATTCGGCTCCTGGCGTTCCATCAACTGGCGCTCGACCACCATCTGCGTGGCGATGCCGGCATGGTCCATACCCGGCTGCCACAGCACGTTCTTGCCGCGCATCCGCTCGAAGCGGACCAGCACGTCTTGGAGCGTGTTGTTCAGCGCATGGCCGATATGAAGAGAGCCGGTGACGTTCGGCGGCGGAATGACGATGGAAAAGGGCTTGGCCCCTTGCCGAGCGCCCGCACCAGCGCGGAAGGCATCCGCGCCTTCCCAGCGCTCGGCGATCCGCGGCTCGATCGCGGCCGCATCGTAGGTCTTTTCGATCATGCTGGCGTCCGGCAGGCTTGCGAGCGCCGGGCGGACCCCGCGCTTCTAGGGGAAGCGCCGGGTTAAGCCGAACCTCGCCGAACTGTCAACGTGAGGCGACGATGGACGCTCAATATCGCGCGCCGCGCGCCACCCGCTCGATCTCCTCGCGCACCAGCCGCTCCACGATTCGCGGCAGGTTGTCGTCGAGCCATTCCTGCAGCATCGGGCGCAGCATCTCGCGCGCCATCTGCTCCATGGAGCGCATCTGCCCTTCCCGGATGGCGCGGGCGAGGTCGCCGAAGGCCGAAGCCACCTGATCGCCGGCCTCGGCCGACAGAAGCGCGGACGCGCCGTCGATCACCGATTCCGGCATCTGGCGCGGCGAGCGCGCTTCCGCCGAAGGTTCATGCCCGTTGCCGGCGTCCTGCATGGCGGTGTTGGAGACCTGCGCTTCCCACGGGCCGTCCCGAAGCTCGGCCTCCAGAAGCCGCTCGTCCAGTTCGAAGCTGTAGTCCACGGCAGCGGCTGCGGCCGGCGCGTCGGTGGATATCGAGGACTGGACGTGATTCTCGTTGCCCGGCAGGGGCGCAACCGTCGGGCGGTCGTCGAGAAGGAGGGAAGCAGCGTCCGCAGACACGGTTGCTGCATCCGCCTCGTCGGCATCGGATCGGCCACCCCGCCAGTCGAACGCCGCGTCGTTCGAGACTGATTCGGCTGCAATCTCGTCGGTTTCATCGGAAACGTCGCGGTCGGCGGCGGCATCCTGGTCGTCCAACGCCGGAACGGCGGCCAAGCCGGGCGTCGTCTTCAGGTAATGCACATCGAAGCGGGGAACGTCCTGGGTGCCGCGCGACGCTCCCTCCGGCATTTGTTGCGCCGGTGTCTCCGGGTCTGCAATCGGGTCGGAGGCACCGAGGGATCGCGTCGATTCCGGCCCGGCCGCCTGCCCCGTTCCATTCCGCTCGTCGCCGCTTTCGATGATCCGGCGGATAGACGCCAGGATCTCGTCCATCGACGGTTCCTTGAGAGAGTTCGCGCTGGCCATCTCGACGATTCCACGGCTTTGAGGGCCAGACGCGGCCCCTGATTCACAATGCTTAATTTAGCCTGAATCACCGCGCTGGCAGAAGGGCCGTAAACGCACTTGGCGCTTTATCACAAACTTATCACGCAGCCCGCACTCCAAACCGGTGGAGCGGGCTGCATCGGGGGCTGAAATCAGCGGCCGTCCGGGGTGCGCGTGCCGCCCCATTTGTTCTTGACGGCCTTGTAGTGCTCGTTCGGATCGTAGATCGAAGCCTTCAGCTTCAAACGCGACGCAGAAAGCCGGCCGACGGCGGAGGCCAGCGTGTAGCTCGTCACCACCTCGTCGCGCTGGGCGCCGGCCAGAAGGATCTGCGCGGTGATGACGTCGGCTTGCGCGTTCAACACGTCCAGCGTGGTGCGCTGACCGACATTGCGCTCTTCGATCACGCCGTTCAGCGCGAGACGCGCGGCGCGCACCTGCGCGTCATAGCCGGTCACGTTGGCAAGCGCCGCCTGACGCGCCGCCCAGGCCGTTGTCACGGCAGCCCGAACCTGATCCCGGGTCTGGTCGACCTCGATCTCGCGCTGGCCGAGAACTTCCTTGGACTGGCGGATTTCAGCCGCCCGCAAACCGCCCTGATAGATGGGGATGGTCAACTGCGCCGCGACCGTGCCCTGAACGGTGTTGCTGGTCAGGACGTCGAGGCTCCGGACACCCGGCAGACCGTTGGCACCAACCGACGAGACGTTCGTATCCGGCTCGGTGTCGGTGAGATTGTAGCTGTTCTGCGCCTGCGCCGTCACGGAAAGCTGCGGCAGGAGCCGGCCTTCGTTGGACTTCACCTGGAAAGCGGCGGCATCCACCGCAAAAAGCGTCGCAAGGATCGCAGGATGCTCGCGCTGCGACGAATTCGTCGCGTCCTGCACCGTGCGCGGCAGGAACCCGGCGCTCAGCGAACGGCCCGGCTCGAGGTCGCGCGGCGCATCGCCGACGATCTGAAAATAGGTCCCCTCACTCGAGGCCACCTGCGACAGCGCGGAGTTCAAGAGCGCCGTCGCCAGCGCGCGCTGCGATTCGGCCTGCGCCACGTCGGTGCGGGTTCCCTCGCCCACGTCGAAGCGGGCCTGCGCCGCCCTCACCTGCTCTTCGAGGAAGGCGAGGTTCTGACGACGCAAAAGGGAAATCTGCCTGTCGCGCAGCACGTTCATGTAGGCCGACACGGTATCGGCCAGCGTGTTCTGCTCGGTATTGGCGAGGTTCTGCTGGGCAGCCTTCACCTGCGCTTCGGCGGAACGGACGTTGTTCGGCGTTTGAAAGCCGTCGAAGATCGTCTGGTTGAGCTGGATGCCGCTGTTCAGGGTACCGGAGCGCGAATCCTCGTTCGGAAGACTGTCGCCGTTCTTGGTGAAGGAGCGCACGCCGGACACGGAGCCGGAACCCGAAATGAACGGCCGCAGCCCGGATTTCGCCTGCGGTACCGACTCATCGGTGGCCCGAAGCTGGGCACGCGCGATGTTGAGCGACTGGTTGTTTCGGTAAGCGCGGGCCAGGACGCCGGAAAGGGTTTCGGCACTCACGGGGGCAACGGGCAGAAGCATGCTGCCAGCCGCGAGAACCTGCAGGAGGAGTTTCAAACGCAAGGAACCATACTCCGGAATACCTTTCATTCGAAACGACGGCGACAAAGCACCGTGATTCAATCGACTTCGGAACGACCTATGGGCCGAATCGCGCTCACATTCGCACCATGGTTAGCATCAGTCGAACCCAGCCGATGTGTCCGACGCACCACGCATGGCAGTTTTTCGTCAATTACACGATTAACCGCGCAACCTTTCCCCAGGCTCTGCCCCGCTTGAGAGCAGAGCCGCAGCGCCGTCAGAAGACGAAGGCCGGGGGGCGAGTGAAGCCGGGCAGCATGGGAACGCTGCAGTTGAAGGCGAAGCGGTTCGACACGCCACCCCCTTCCTTCAGATAAAGGCGCGCCGTGGCCGCATTCCCGCGCCCTTCGACAACCACCATCCGGCCACCCTCGACCAGTTGGTCGGCAAAGCCGATCGGAACCTCTTCGACGGCGCCTTCGAAGAAGATGCGGTCGTAAGGCCCTTCGCTCGCCCATCCATCCGTCAGCGGACCGGCAACGAGCTTGACGTTGGAGACCGCAGCGCGTCCGAGCGCGTTTCGCGCCAAACCAACCAGCGCCTCGTCCTCTTCCAAGGCGACCACCTTGCCGGCGAGCGGCGCGATAACGGCGGCGGCGTAGCCGGTGCCGGCCCCGACGATCAGAACCGACTGCCCGCGCTGCACCAGAAGAAGTTGAAGAAGACGCGCAAAAGCCGAAGGCGTCATCAGGCGACGTCCGTTCGGGAGAACGAGATCCTTGCCGATATAGGCCAGCGAACGCTGGTCCTCGGGCACGAACTCCTCTCGCGGCACCGTCAGGAACGAACGCAGCACGTCCCAATCGGTGACGTCCTCCGTCCGGATCTGATTGTCGACCATCGTCGTGCGGGCGTGCGTGAAGTCCATCTGCCGGTCCGGCCTGCTCGATTTCGCTGCCTTGTCCTTAGTCAGGCTCGCCTTCCCGCGCAAGGCTATCGGGCGGCTCGGCGATCCGACTGGCGGGACGGCACAAGATTAACGAAGCGTGAACGAGCAACCGTCAAAGCCATGCAAGACCTGCATATCAGGGGTGCAGGGACTGCACTAAGTTTGAGCAGCAATGCATACTATATGTGCATCATCAGTTTCACGCGTCGAAAGCCGTCCGATGATCAACCACCTCACCTCCCGCATCCGCCAGTACCGCGACTACCGCAAGACCGTCAGCCTGCTCGCCCAGATGGATGATCGCCAACTGTCCGACATCGGCGTCAACCGTGGCGATATCGACCTCGTGGTCCGCCGCGGACGTCTGGCTCTTTAAGAACCGCGCCCTTCTCGATCGCGGGAATGAACGAGCGGCCCGGAAGGGCCGCTTTTGTTTTGAGCGCAGGCGAAACACCGTCCTGCATTCCACGTCTTGCCAACCGGCCGGAATCGTCCATTAGTCGCACCATGAACGAACCGACCGGCCAATCCAGCCCAGGCAGCGCCCGCATCCTCGTGGTGGACGACGACGCCCTTGTCGCGATGAGCATGGTGTCGCTTCTGGAAGACCTCGGACATTCGGTGGTCGAGGCCACGTCCGGCGCGCAGGCCCTGGCGATCATCCAGGGCGACGCCGCGATCGATCTCGTGATCACGGACCAATCCATGCCGGGCATGTCCGGCACGGAACTCGCGCGCGCCGTGTTCCTGCTACGCCCTTCCTTGCCCGTGATGCTCGCGACGGGTTATCGCGAGGTTCCGGAAGGCTCTGAGTTGCGATTGCCGCAGTTGATGAAGCCCTACGATGACGAGGCCGTCGGCAAGGCGGTGACGCAGGTATTGTCGCGTACCGAACCTCGCTGAGGTCGGGATACGTCCCAACATCCGATCACCCCGTCGTCCCCTGCCGCTACCTGCTTCCGGCGAGTGAGCCCCGTGAGAACAAGCTCGGTCATCACCCTTTTTGCCATGCTGACGCTTGCCGGCTGCGAGAACTTCGACGCGATGCATCGCACCGACCGCGAACCCGGCACCGACGCAACGCGTGCGTCCTCGAAAAAAACCGAGAGCGCCGAACGCCGAACTTCTCGCCGATCGCGAACGGTCTACGGCGCGGTCAGCGCCCATGCCTCACCGCCCGACGACGATCCCGGCGCGAAACCCGGTCCCTATGTCCTGCCGAAATTCGTCACCGTCCCGGTGATCAGCATTGAGGACAGCCGCAGGATTCTGACCGACGGAGGCTCGGCTCGACAGCGCGAGCGCCAGATGGCGGAAGACCGCGCACGCTAGGCGAAAGCGGGGCGCGGGTCGTAGCAGATCAGCAATGTACGATGTTTGGAGGCCTCGTCCGGAATCGAACCGGAATACAAGGATTTGCAGTCCTCTGCGTAACCACTCCGCCACGAGGCCTCACGAGGGCTGTACCTACTGAAGGCGGCGGCGATCCGCAAGAGAGGATTTCGCTGAAACCGACCGGACCGGCTCTTCCCGGCGGGGGTGGATATCCGAAGCCAACGGCAAGCTCGGAACCGAATTCTCGTTGGAGAAGTCAGCGGGTGTTCGCTTGAGCCTTCGCGGCTGCTTTGCGAAGTTTGCGCCGCTCCCACCAGATCTCGGTCCGCCTCCGCCAGCGCCGCACGATGGGGATGTCGATGGACAGAACCATGAAACCGAGCGGCAGCATCCAGACGCCGAGTATGGGAAGAAAGGACAGGCAGCCCCCGACCAAAAGGAGGATGCCGATGACGATCCGCGCGATGCGCGATGCCGGAAGGTCGAAGCCGCGGCCGAAGACCTCGATCCGGCGGCCCTGCATTCGGAAGAAGCGCCGCTTTTGAAGTTCGTTCGGTTGGGTCATCGTCCTCGCGTTCGGTTTCGAGCCTTGGTCCCTCTCCGGCCAATGTGGGGGCTCCGGCCTTGTTCCCAAACCCGTTGCCCGGAAAGTTTCAAAAGTGGCTTGGCAAGCGCGATTTGGTTCGCTATACGCTGCCTCACGCTCAACAGAGCAAGCGTTCCCCGATAGCTCAGTTGGTAGAGCATTCGACTGTTAATCGAATGGTCGTAGGTTCGAGTCCTACTCGGGGAGCCACTTTTCCAAAACTCCCGGCTGTATGTCCTGACCTATCGGTCAGGAAACGAATGCCAGTTGCAGGGGCGGCAGGTCACGCTCTTCGCGCCGCGTCGTCCAGTCCGATCCGATATCGTGCGAGCGCGCCATGGCGAGGGTGATCTCGTCGTTCCAGTGCATGCCGTAGAGCGGACGCACCGGGTCGAAGCCGCGCCATTCGCGCATCAGCATGTCCCACACGCTCGGCGTCTCGTGGAAGCGACCCAGCATCCACAAAAGCTTGCTTTTCTTGATTCGCACCGATCCGTAGTCGCGAATGTCGTGGAAGAGGGATTGAAGAAGTTCGGGTTTCATCATGGATTTCCGGGCAGGTTGGCGGTCATCCCGATATGGTGATTTTGTCCATTATTTACAATGGAATGAGAGGAATTGCCGAGCCAAGGCCGAGGGCGCGAATTTCGGCTCGCAATCTCCCCTTGCGGCGCTGGGCGTCCTTGCCTTGGGCCGGGGGCGGCAATAGTTTCACGCTACCTTTGCATAGTTCGGCCGCGTATCTTCATGTCCAGGCATCTCAACGTTCTCGGCGCGATCGGCAACACGCCGCTGATCCGACTCAATCGCGCTTCCGAAGAAACGGGATGCGAGATCTACGGCAAGGCCGAGTTCATGAATCCCGGCCAATCTGTGAAGGACCGCGCCGGCCTCTTCATCGTCAAGGATGCCGAACAGCGTGGCCTTCTGGAGCCGGGCGGAATCATCGTCGAGGGCACGGCGGGAAACACCGGCATCGGCCTGTCGCTCGTGGCCGATGCGCTCGGCTACCGCACCGTGATCGTGATTCCGGAAACCCAGAGCCAGGAGAAGAAGGACGCCCTTCGCCTTATGGGCGCGGAACTGGTGGAAGTGCCGGCCGTCCCTTACCGCGATCCGAACAACTACGTGAAACTGTCCGGCCGCCTCGCCGAGCAACTGGCCAAGACACATCCACAAGGCGTGATCTGGGCCAATCAGTTCGACAACACCGCCAATCGCGACGGCCATATCGTCACCACGGCGGAGGAGATCTGGGCGACGACGGGGGGCCAGATCGACGGCTTCATCTGCGCCGTCGGCACCGGCGGCACGCTGGCCGGCGTCGCCCAAGGGCTGAAGAAGCATAGCGGCCACATCAAGATCGGCATCGCCGACCCGATGGGCGCGGCGCTCTACAGCTACTACACGACCGGCGAGATGAAATCGGAAGGCTCCTCGATCACGGAAGGCATCGGCCAAGGCCGCATCACCGCCAACCTCGAAGGCTTCACCCCCGACTTCGCCTACCAGATCCCGGACGAGGAAGCGGTGCGGATCATCTTCGACCTTCTCACCGAGGAAGGCCTGTGCCTTGGAGGCTCGTCGGGCGTGAACATCGCGGGCGCCATCCGCATGGCGCGCGAGATGGGTCCCGGCCATACGATCGCGACCGTGCTCTGCGACTATGGCAACCGCTACCAGTCCAAGCTGTTCAATCCGGATTTCCTGCGCAACAAGAACCTTCCCGTTCCAAGCTGGCTGGAGAAGCGCGCCTTAAGTTTCGACATTCCCTTCATGCCGGCCGGTTGATGGAAACCGAGCAGCTTCACGCGCAGGATGCCTATCTGCGATCGGCGGAGGCGAAAGTCCTGCGCATCCATGGCGAGCGCGGCCTCGTTTTGGATCGCACCCTCTTCTTCGCGGCAGGTGGCGGGCAACCGGGCGATACCGGTTTCGCGACGCGCGCGGACGGCACGCGGCTCGCGATCGTGGATACGGCCTACCTGCCGGATCGCTCGGCGATCGTGTCGACGCTTGCGGAGGGCTCGCAACTGCCGGCGCCTGGCGAAAGCCTGCATCTGACGCTCGATTGGGAGCGCCGCTTCAAGCTGATGCGGATGCACACCGCCTGCCATCTCCTGTCCGTCGTCTGCCCCTTCCCGGTCACCGGCGCGGCCGTCGGCGAGGAGGAGAGCCGCGTGGATTTCGACATTCCCGAAGCGGATGTGGACAAGGCGGACGTGACGGCGCGCTTGATGGCATTCGTGTCCGCCGATCACCCCGTTTTCACGCGCTCCATCACGGATGCCGAACTCGACGCCAATCCGGGTCTTGTGAAATCCGTCAATGTGCGCCCGCCGCGCGGGTCGGGCCATATCCGGCTCGTCTGCATCGGCGAGAACGGGGCGGTGGACGCACAACCCTGCGGCGGCACGCACGTTCGCTCCACGGCCGAGATCGGCCTCATTCATGTCGGCAAGATCGAGAAGAAGGGTCGGAGCAATCGCCGTTTCCGGCTACGTTTCGGCAGCCCATCCGTTTGACGCGGAGAACATTTTCATGAGCGATAACCCCCACATCATTTCAAGCGAAGAGCTGGCCGGCATGCTGGGCCGAGCGAACCTCTCGGTCGTGGATGCTTCCTGGTATCTGCCGGCGCAGAAGCGCGACGCGAAGCAGGAGTTCGCGGCGGCGCATCTGCCGAATGCCGTGTTCTTCGATCAGGACGCGGTGGTGGACCCGGCCTCCGCCCTTCCCCACACCCTGCCGCCCGCCGAACTCTTCGCGGCGAGCGTCGGCCGGCTCGGCATCGCGGAAAGCGATACGATCGTGGTCTATGACGGGCTCGGTCTCTTTTCCGCGCCGCGCGTCTGGTGGCTTTTCCGCACGTTCGGCGCACGGGACGTTCGGGTCCTCGATGGAGGCCTCCCGGCTTGGGTCGCGGCGGGATTGCCGACCGAAAGCGGTTCCGTCGACCCGGCCCCGCGCGTCTTCACGCCTCGCTTCGACCGGCAAGCGGTGGTGTATCTGGACGAGATGCGCCAGCGTGTGGCCGCCGGCGATGTGCCGGTCGCCGATGCCCGTTCCGCAGAGCGCTTCGAGGGAAGCGCGCCGGAGCCGCGCGCCGGGGTGCGCGGCGGCCATATGCCGGGGGCCCTGTCGCTGCCCTTCGGGGACCTCGCTTCGGACGGTCGCTTGAAATCGCCGGCCGAACTGAGGCAGGCCTTCGAAGCGGCGGGGCTCGATCCGCACGCGCCGGTGATCACGTCCTGCGGCTCGGGCGTTACCGCCGCCGTGATCAATCTCGCGCTCGCCACGCTCGGTAACGAGAAGGCGCGGCTCTTCGACGGCTCCTGGACCGAATGGGGCTCGGCCACCGACACGCCGATGGAAACGGGGCCAGCGCGACGGGCGGTGCGCTCTTGAGGCATCTCGTCAGCGCGGCGGTTTCGCAGATGGAGCTTCGCGGGCCGACGCCGCCCACACGGAAGCCCCAAACGGCCGAGACCCTGACGCTGCGAAGCATTCCTGAAATCCCGCTCGACCTGTATCGCAGCCTCTACGACGCCGTGGGGCGGCCCCATCACTGGACCTCGCGCCGGCTGCCGGACGATCTCCTTCGTGCCGAGATCCATGCGCCCGGCATGTCGGTTCACGTTCTGGAAGCCGATGGCGAGCCGGCAGGCTGGTTCGAACTGGAAGCCGGACGGCGACCGGGGCGAACGCGGATCGTCCATTTCGGCATCATGCCGCGCTTTCGCGGGCGCGGGCTCGCGCCCTATCTCCTGGGCGAAGCCATCGCGGCGGCCCGGGCGACAGGCGTGGAACTGGTGACGCTGGAAACCAATTCCCTCGATCATCCCGCGGCTTTGCCGCTCTACGAAAAAGCCGGCTTCGTCTGCGTCGACAAGCGCTTCGTTGCAACGCCCGCTATCGAGAGCTGAAGAATGGCGAAACGCCGGTTCCGCACGATCCTCAAGGTCGTGGTCGTTCTGTTGTCGATCCTGATCGTGGCAGGAGGTGCGCTGTGGCTCTTCGGCCCGCGCGACTCGTCAGAGTATTCGATCGCGTTCGATCCGGCTCTTATCGGCGACGACCCTGCCGCCTATCTGGCGCGAACCGAAGTGGACGTGCCCAATCTGCGAGCCGACGCGCAGAAGGAGATCGTTTGGGCCTATCCCGCAAGCCGCGCCCGAACGCCCATCGCGATCGTCTACATCCACGGTTTTTCCGCTTCCAAGAACGAGCTGCGGCCGCTGCCCGATCTCGTGGCGAAGAAGCTCGGCGCCAACCTCTTCCTGACGCGCCTTGCCGGGCATGGCCGCGACGGCGCGGCGATGGCGGAAGGCAGCGTGAACGACTGGATGAACGACTATGCCGAAGCGCTCGCCATCGGGCGACGGCTCGGCGAGCGCGTGGTGGTGATCGGCAATTCCACCGGCGCGACGCTGGAGGTGATCGGTGCGAGCGATGCTGGCCTGATGAAGGATGTCTCGGGGCTCGTGATGCTGTCGCCCAATCTCGGTGTCGCCAATCGCTGGGGTTTCGTTCTCGACCTGCCCTATGCCCGCGACTTCGCGCCGAAGCTTTTCGGCGAGGAATGGGGTGGCGACACAAGCGATCCGGCAATCGCGGCGGTCTGGACCATGCGCTATCCGTCAGTCGCCCTCATGCCCATGGCAGCGGCCGTGCGCGGCGCCTGGGCGAGCGATTTCTCGTCCGCCACGATACCGGCCTTGTTCATGTTCTCGGCCCGCGACACGGTGGTCGATCCCGCCAAGACGCGCCGTCTTATCGGTGAATGGCAAGGCCCGAAGGAGGTTGAGGAACTTTCCGACAGCCAGGACCCGAACCAGCACATCCTGGCGGGTGACATCGTTTCGCCGACAACGACCGCCCCCTTGGCCGATCGCATCACCGCATGGATCGAGACCCTTCCGAAAAGCTGAGGAGCTTCGTCAATCAAGGTGGAAGGAGCGGCTCGCTTCCCGCTTCGCCGCCTCGCGGGTAACGCCGATATCCTGCAACTGATCGTCCGTCAGTTCGATGAGTTGGCGGCGGGTGCGTCTGAGGAAAGCGGCGCGCAGAAAGCTCCTGAGTTCTCGTAACGCGACTTCGGAACGCGACGGAACGCGAAGCCCACCCGCAACGAGGCCCGTCGGCCACCAACCACGCCGAACGCCCGGCTCCCATTCATCGTCGAACATATTGTCACCATATCAATTGACATTCAAGAGTGACAATTTATAGATACGGGAAGTCGAAGGATGCAATAAGCTGAATTGTCCTCATGACACGATCATCGATTCAACCCCGCGATGGCGAAGGTCCCTATTATACACGGTTGGCTGACGCCCTCGAGACGGCTATCGAAGCTGGTGACCTTGCGCGTGGTGAAAAGCTTCCGCCGCAAAGGGACCTTGCTTACGATCTCGGGGTGACAATCGGTACAATCGGTCGAGCCTATACCCTGCTCCG
The DNA here is from genome assembly GCF_009176975.1 of Aureimonas psammosilenae. GTDB lineage: Bacteria > Pseudomonadota > Alphaproteobacteria > Rhizobiales > Rhizobiaceae > Plantimonas > Plantimonas psammosilenae. The sequence goes on along the minus strand of NZ_WEZG01000002.1, from coordinate 491,119 downwards.
CGAGCGCGGGCTGGTCAGCGGAGAAGTCGGCCGGGGAACCTATGTCCTGGAACGCAGCGGCGGCGTTTCGCAGGAGGCCTCCGACTCCTTTTCGCGGCATTACGCCGGCACCCGTTATCCAGACGCGCCGCCCGGCAAGCTGCGGATGGATACGACTGCCGCGCCCGATCTCGGGCAAAGCACCGTCGTCAGTTCCGTCTTCGCCTCGGTGATCGCCGATCATCCGCTGGAGATCGCCAGTTACTCACGCACCCATCACGCCACATGGATGGAAGCGGGTACGCGCTGGCTTGCGCGCAACGGCTGGGAGCCGGAGGCCGAGAACGTCGTTCCGACGCACGGCGCCCACGCGGCGGCGCTGGCGGTGATCGCAGCCGTCACCGCGGCGGGGGACCGGATCGTTTTCGAGAACCTCACCTATAGCCAGATCAGCCGCGCCGCCCGGCTGATCGGGCGCCGCACCGTGACGGTGGAAACCGATGCCGAGGGCATGGTGCCGGACGACTTCGAGCGGGTCTGCGCCCGTCAGCATCCCAAGCTCGCTTTCCTGATGCCGGCCGCGCAGAACCCGACGCTCGCCGTCCTGCCCGAAGACCGTCGTCGCGCCATCGCCGAGATCGCGAAGCGCTATGGCGTCTGGCTGATCGAGGACGAGGTCTATGGTCGCATGTCGTCGGATCAAACCCCGCTTCTCGCCAGCTTCGCCCCGGAACGCACCTTCGTCGTCGGCGGCTTGTCGAAGGCGGTGGCGGCCGGGGTTCGCGGCGGCTGGGTGGCCTGCCCGCCGCATTTCGGCAACCGCCTGCGCGTGACGCACAAGATGACCACCGGCGGCCTGTCCTTCATCCTGGCCGAAGCGGGCGCGCGGCTCGTTCTGTCGGGAGCCGCGAGCGAGTTGCGCGAGCGTGTCGCCGGCGAGATCGCCGCGCGCGAAGCGCTGGCGCGGACGATCCTGTCGGGCGCGGAGTTCACTTCCGATCCGCGCATTCCGTTTCTGTGGCTGAAACTGCCCGAGCCCTGGCTGTCGGGCACCTTCAAGAACGCCGCGAACCGCGAAAACGTCCTCATCGACGACGAAGACGAGTTCAAGGCCGACCGGCTGGACCGCAGTTATCACCGCGTGCGCGTCGCCTTCTCCGGCTCGTCGCGCGGTGACATGGAAACGGGCCTCGGCCGGCTCCGGCAGCTTCTGGAAAGCGGCGCTGCCGGCTACGACGGCGAGGAATGACGGCGCGTCAGATCAGGAGATCGGCCATGATCGGGTCGTCGGTGATGTCGCGATAAGCGGTGCCGCTTTCGTCCAGGCGGCGGAAGATCGCGTCGAAGCTCGCCGGGTTCTTGGTTTCGATGCCGATCAGGATCGAGCCGAAGTCGCGGGCCGATTTCTTCAGATACTCGAAGCGCGAAACGTCGTCGTCCGGTCCGAGATTTTCGAGGAAGTCCCGCAAGGCCCCCGGCCGCTGCGCAAGGCGCAGGATCAGGTACTTCTTCAGCCCATCGAAGCGCAGCGCCCGCTCCTTCACGTCCGGCAGGCGTTCGAAGTCGAAGTTCGAGCCCGACACGACCAGCACGACGGTCTTGCCCGCGATCACGGGCGCGAGGTCCTTCAAGGCATCGATGGCGAGCGCCCCGGCGGGCTCCAGCACGATGCCCTCGATGTTCAGCATTTCCAGCATCGTGCCGCAAAGCCGGCCTTCCGGCGAAAGCACCACGTGTTCGGGCCGCACGTCGCGCAAGGTTTCGAACGGAATCGCGCCGATCTCCGCAACGGCCGCCCCGTCCACGAAGCCTTCCACCTGCTTCAAGCGCACCAGCCGGCCTTCGCTGAGGCTGGTCCTGAGACTCGCCGCACCGGCGGGCTCGGCGTAGCGGATCGCCGGCCGCGATCCCGCATTCTCGCGGAAATAGCGCGTGACGCCGGACGAGAGACCGCCGCCGCCGACCGGCAGAACCAGCATGTCCGCGTTTTCATCGCCGAGTTGTTGGACGAGTTCAAGCGCCACCGTCGCCTGACCCTCGATGATATCCTCGTGGTCGAACGGCGGCACGAGGGCCGCCTGCCCCGTCGCGGCATAGGCCTTGGCGGCGGCATAGCAATCATCGAAATAATCGCCGATCAGTTCCACCTCGATCGCGTCGCCGCCGAAGATCTTCGTTTTCTGGATCTTCTGCTGCGGCGTCGTCACCGGCATGAAGACGCGGCCCTTCAACCCGAAGAAGCGGCAGGCGAAGGCGAAGCCCTGGGCGTGGTTGCCGGCGGAAGCGCAACAGAAGGCCCCCGACGACAAACCCGCTTCGATGCGCTTTCGCATGAAATTGAACGCGCCGCGGATCTTATAGGAGCGGACCGGCGTCAGATCCTCGCGTTTGAGAAAAATTCGCGCCCCGTACTTTGCCGACAGGTGCTCGTTGAACTGCAGCGGCGTTGCCGGAAAGAGTTCGCGCAACGCCGTTTCGGCTTCGCCCACGCGGGAATGGAAGGTGATCTCGCTCATGTGTTTCCGGCTAATCCGGCGGGAGGCCTTTGTCCACTCCGCGCTGCGCGAAGTGCTTTCCAAGCGGGCGATCGCCCTCTAGAGAGGTGAGCGGGCGGACGTGGCGGAACTGGTATACGCAGCGGACTTAAAATCCGTCGCCTTCGGGATTACGGGTTCGATTCCCGTCGTCCGCACCAAGCCGATCCGACGGCGGGTTCGGCCAGCACGGCAGCGACGGCCCGCGTATCCTGCGACTCGTTGTCTGGGGCCGGAAATTTAGGCTTGGCAGCCCTTGGCGCGGGCTCGGCTTTCATGCCTAATTCCGTCAGGGCCATGTTCCGGCGCGTAGAAGCCAGCCGTCCGGAGAAATGATCGTGACGTTGCTCTTCCCCCCGTCTCTCGCACTGCTTTCCGACCTTGAAGCTCCGATGCTCGACCTTTCGAGCGGTGCCGCGCCGGAAGCGGTGCTCGACCGTCTTCGACTCCAGAACTTCGCGCTGGAGCGCCTTCGCGAAGCCTTGGCGCGCGAGGAAGTGCGTCCGCGAGGAGACCTCAGCCTCGTCGCGTGACGCTTCGTTGAGCATGAAGCTCGTTCAGCCGAAGAGCTTCGTCGCAATTTCAGCGATGTGCTTGCCCTGGAAGCGGGCGCCGTCGAGTTCCGTTTCGCTCGGTTGGCGGGAGCCGTCACCGCTGGCGATCGTCGTCGCGCCGTAGGGCGAGCCACCAACAACGGTGCTGGTGTCCAACTGTCCCTGGAAAGAATAAGGCAGCCCGACGATCACGAGGCCGTGGTGCAGCAGCGTCTTGTGAACCGAGAGCAATGTCGCTTCGTTGCCGCCGTGCTGGCTCGCGCTGGAGGTGATGGCGCCGCCGACCTTGCCGATCAGCTTGCCCTGCGCCCAAAGCCCGCCGGTGCGGTCCCAGAACGATGCCATCTGCGAGGCCATGTTGCCGTAGCGCGTCGGGACCGCGACGATGATCGCGTCATAGGCGGCGAGGTCGTCGGGCTGGGCTTCGGGATGCGACGTGTCGGTCTGGAAATGGGCAGCTTCCACGACTTCGCGCGGGGCGGTTTCCGGCACGCGCTTCACGTGCGCTTCGGCGCCGGCCGATGTGGCCCCCTCGGCCGCGGCGACCGCCATCTGCCGCACATGGCCGTAGCTCGAATAATAAAGGACGAGGACCTTCGCCATGAACTGCAACTCCGTTTGCGTTTCGGGCGAACTACCGCGCCGACCGGTGGCGGCAAGAAAGCCGATGGCGAGGGGAAACGAAAGGGGCCGGCCGGCGACAAACCGTCTTCGCCCTGAAGACGCCAAGTCCTCGCCGCTTGCCTTTTGGCCAAGCGCCCCTTCCTAATCGCCATCCGTTTCGAGAGATTCACCGATGACGCAGAGCCCCGCCCCCACCGCCGCGATGATCGCCATCGGCGACGAGGTTCTGTCCGGGCGCACCAAGGACCGCAATATCGGGCACCTCGCCGAGCTTCTGACCATGGCCGGAATCGACCTCAAGGAAGCGCGGATCATCGGCGACGAGCCGACGCAGATCGCCGACACGGTGAACACGCTGCGGCGGGCCTATGATTTCGTGGTCACCTGCGGCGGCATCGGCCCGACGCATGACGACATCACGGCGGATGCGATCGGCGCGGCCTTCGGCTTGGGCGTCATCGAGCACCCTGAAGCCTTGCGGCGCTTGGCCGAAACTTACGAAAAACGCGGCGTGGAATTCACCGAGGCGCGCCGGCGCATGGCGCGGATGCCGGAAGGCTCGACGCTGATCGACAATCCGGTTTCTACCGCGCCCGGCTTTCGCATCGACAACGTCTTCGTTCTGGCCGGCGTGCCGTCCGTGTTCCAGGCGATGGTCGACAACGTGCTGAAGGAACTGCCGACCGGCGTGCCAATCCTCAGCGAAGCCCTGCCCTGCCGCTTCCCCGAAGGCGATATCGGCGGGCCCTTGCGCGACATCCAGAAGAACCATCCGGGTGTCGCCATCGGCTCCTATCCGCGCTTCGACGGAACGCGCCATTCCACTGAGCTCGTGATGCGCTCGCGCGACCGCGAGGCGCTGGCCGCCGCGAAGGCCGACGTTGCCGCCATGCTGGCCGCCTTCGAAGCGGCGGGCGCGAGCGAGAAGGTTTGAGGATCGGGCCTGCCCATCCCCATGATTCGAAACGAGCCGGCTTGCATGGAGCCCGGTGATTCGCGTAACGGCACGCCCACGAAAGAGCGTGAGGCCGGTTTGATGACGCCAGACAAATCCTTCCCGGTTTCCTGGGAGCAGTTCCACCGCGACGCGCGGGCCCTCGCCTGGCGGCTCGCCGGTGTGCGGGCGGAATGGAAGGCCATCGTCTGCATCACGCGCGGCGGGCTGGTGCCGGCCGCGATCATCGCCCGCGAACTCGGCACCCGGCTGATCGAGACGGTCTGCATCGCCTCCTACCATGACTATGACGAGCAGGGTGAGTTGAAGGTCCTGAAGGACATCGCGCCCCAGCTTCTGGAAGGCGAAGGCGAAGGCATTCTGATCGTCGACGACCTCACCGACACCGGCAAGACCGCCGGTCTCGTGCGCGCGATGCTGCCGAAGGCGCATTTCGCCACCGTCTACGCCAAGCCGAAGGGCCGTCCGCTGGTGGATACGTTCATCACGGAAGTCAGCCAGGACACCTGGATCTTCTTCCCCTGGGACCTCGGCCTCACCTTCCAGGCCCCGCTCGCCAAGAACACGGCGGGCTGAGGCTCGCGGGAGTCCACGCTCCTTCCAGCGTTACTTTCCCTCGCCCCCCGTTGTGCCGGCCGGATGTTTGCGTCCGGCACCTTGCCCAAGAGTTCGAGTCTCCGGAGAAACCGATTCGCGGTAGACGGACTCCGTTGGGACGCGTTGTCGAGTCTAATTCGGCATCCACGACCGAGAACTACTTAATTCTTCGTTGATGTTCCAAGACTGTGGATAAGCTGAGCTTCCCCGGAACCTTCGGTCCCCGCCGCGCTTGAGTCCATCGTGCAGAACCGGGCCGTCTGACGGTTAACTAAGACTTTAGACGATTTTCGGTACACTGGACGAATGGGGCGGGCTCAGCTAAGGCTATATGTAGTAGCCGCGAGCTTTATCGGGCACTAGATATCGGTTGACCTCGGCTATAGTCGCGACCAGACTCCTCTGGCCGCTCGCTTAATCGCGTCCGACCGAATTTCGAACTGGAAGGTTCAGGGCGATGGGTATGAAGATCGAACGCCGCTACACTAAAGCGGGCGAAGGCGCCTATGCCGCCGTGGAGTTCCGCAAAGCCACCAGCGAGATCCGCAATCCGGACGGCTCGGTCGTGTTCCGCCTCGCCGATATCGACGTCCCCGCGCAGTTCAGCCAGGTAGCGTCCGACATCCTGGCGCAGAAGTATTTCCGCAAGGCCGGCGTTCCGAAGGTCCTGAAAAAGATCGAGGAGAATGACGTTCCTTCCTGGCTCTGGCGCTCCGTCGCCGACGAGGAAGCGCTGGCCGCCCTGCCGGAAGGCGAGCGCTTCGGTTCCGAAATGGACGCGCGCCAAGTCTTCGATCGCCTCGCTGGCACCTGGGCCTATTGGGGCTGGAAGGGCGGCTACTTCACGGATGAGGAAGACGCGGCCGCCTTCCGCGACGAACTCGCCTTCATGCTCGCGACCCAGAAGGTCGCGCCGAACTCCCCGCAATGGTTCAACACCGGCCTGCATTGGGCCTATGGCATCGACGGCCCTGGCCAGGGCCACTTTTATGTCGATTACCGCACGGGCGAACTGACGCGCTCGACTTCGGCCTACGAGCACCCGCAGCCGCACGCCTGTTTCATCCAGTCCGTCGCCGACGACCTCGTGAACGAGGGCGGCATCATGGACCTTTGGGTTCGCGAAGCGCGCCTCTTCAAATACGGCTCAGGGACAGGCTCCAACTTCTCCCGCCTTCGCGGCGAGGGAGAGAAGCTGTCGGGCGGCGGCAAGTCCTCCGGTCTCATGAGCTTCCTGAAGATCGGCGACCGCGCGGCGGGCGCCATCAAATCCGGGGGCACGACGCGGCGTGCGGCCAAGATGGTCGTGGTCGACATCGATCACCCGGATATCGAGGCCTATATCAACTGGAAGGTGCGCGAAGAGGAAAAGGTCGCCGCGCTCGTCACCGGCTCAAAGACCGTTTCCAAGCACCTCAAGGCCATTCTGTCGGCCTGCGTGAACTGCGAAGGCACGGGCGACGACTGCTTCGACCCGGCCAAGAACCCCGCGTTGAAGCGCGCGATCCGCGACGCCAAGCGCGCCCAGGTGCCGGAGAACTACGCCAAGCGCGTGATCCAGTTCGCCCGCCAAGGCTACACGCAGATCGAGTTCCCGATCTACGACACCGACTGGGATTCGGAGGCCTATCTGACGGTCGCCGGGCAGAACTCCAACAACTCCGTCCGCGTCACCGACGAGTTCCTCCAGTCGGTGGAGAACGACGGCGACTGGAACCTCACCGCCCGCATCACCGGCAAGACCATCAAGACCCTGAAGGCCAAGGAACTGTGGGAAAAGATCGGCTACGCCGCCTGGGCTTCCGCCGATCCGGGCATCCAGTTCCACACCACCATCAACGACTGGCACACCTGCCCCGAGGCGGGCGAGATCATCGCGTCCAATCCGTGTTCGGAATATATGTTCCTGGACGACACGGCCTGTAACCTCGCCTCGATCAACCTTCTGCAGTTCCGCGAGAGCGACGGGCGCTTCGATACGGTCGCGTTCGAGCATGCCACGCGTCTTTGGACCGTTGTGCTCGAAGTCTCCGTGCTGATGGCGCAGTTCCCGTCCAAGGAAATCGCGCAGCGCTCCTACGACTACCGCACGCTCGGCCTCGGCTTCGCCAATATCGGCGGTCTCCTGATGACGGCCGGCATCCCCTACGACTCGGCCGAGGGCCGCGCGATCTGCGGCGCGATCTCGGCGCTGATGACGGGCGTGTCCTACAAGACCTCCGCCGAGATGGCCGTTGTCCAGGGTCCCTTCCCGGACTACGAGCGCAATGCGGAAGCCATGCTGCGCGTCATGCGGAACCATAGCCGCGCCGCCCACGGCATCGCCAACGGCTACGAGGGCCTGTCGGTCGATCCGGTTCCGCTCGACCATTCCAACATCAAGGACAAGCGCTTGTCGGGCCGCGCCAAGGCCGCCTGGACGGAGGCCGTGGAACTCGGCACCCGCAACGGCTACCGCAACGCGCAGGTTTCCGTCGTCGCCCCCACCGGCACGATCGGCCTCGTGATGGATTGCGACACGACGGGCATCGAGCCGGACTTCGCTCTGGTGAAGTTCAAGAAGCTCGCCGGCGGCGGTTACTTCAAGATCATCAACCGCGCCGTTCCCGAAGCCCTTCGCACCCTCGGCTATTCCGAAGCGGAGATCGGCGAGATCGAGGCCTATGCCGTCGGCCACGGCAACCTGAACCAGGCGCCGTCGATCAATCCGGGCTCGCTCCGCGCCAAGGGCTTCACGGAGGAGGAAGTCGAGACTTTGAACGCGGCGATGAAGTCGGCCTTCGACATCAAGTTCGTGTTCAACCGCTGGACGCTCGGCGACGACGCGATGCGCCGTCTCGGCGTGTCGGAGGAACAGCTCGGCGACATGACCTTCGAGCTCCTGCCCTTCCTCGGCTTCACGCGGAAGGACATCGAGGCTGCGAACGTCCATGTCTGCGGTGCGATGACGCTGGAAGGCGCGCCGCATCTGAAGGACAAGCACCTGCCGGTCTTCGACTGCGCCAATCCGTGCGGGCGCATCGGCAAGCGCTACCTGTCAGTGGAAAGCCACATCCGCATGATGGCCGCCTCGCAGCCCTTCATTTCGGGCGCGATTTCGAAGACCATCAACATGCCGAACGACGCCACCGTCGAGGACTGCAACAACGCCTATATGTTGTCGTGGAAGCTCGCGCTGAAGGCGAACGCCCTTTACCGCGACGGCTCCAAGCTGTCCCAGCCCCTCAACGCCTCCCTCATCGAGGACGAGGAGGACGAGGACGATTTGGTGGAGGAAACCGCCGCCGCCCTCGCTCAGGCTCCTGCCGCCGCGAAGGCCGCGGAGGTTGCCGAACGCATCGTGGAGCGGATCGTCGAGCGCACGGTGGAGCGCGTGTCGCGTGAGCGCGAGAAGCTGCCGAACCGCCGCAAGGGCTATACCCAGAAGGCGATCGTCGGCGGGCACAAGGTCTACCTTCGCACCGGCGAGTTCAACGACGGCCGCCTCGGCGAGATCTTCATCGACATGCACAAGGAAGGCGCCGCCTTCCGCGCGATGATGAATAACTTCGCCATCGCGATCTCGCTCGGCCTGCAATTCGGCGTGCCGCTGGACGAGTATGTGGAGGCTTTCACCTTCACCCGCTTCGAGCCGGCCGGCATGGTGCAGGGCAACGACGCGATCAAGAATGCGACGTCGATCCTCGACTACGTGTTCCGCGAGCTCGCCGTGTCCTATCTCGGCCGCAACGATCTGGCCCATGTCCAGCCGGAGGACATCGCCGCTTCCACGATCGGGCGCGGCGTCGAGGGCGACAAGCCGGCGCCTTTGCCGATCTCCTCCGGCATGGTGCGCGGCCAGACGGCGAAGTTCCGCGTCGTGTCTTCCAACGAACCCGCAGGCTCTTCAACCGTCGCACCGGCAACGGGCGCGGCAACGCCGGCGGCTCCGGTTCGCGCGGCCTTGTCGGGGCCGGTGCCCCGCGCAGCCACGACCTCCCGCCCGACGGCGCTTGCCGTCGCCGCGAAGTCAGAGCCCGCGACGAGCTTCCGCCGCGATCTCGACCCCGTCTCGGAGCCGGCGCCCACCGCCGACATCTCGCCGGCCCAGGGCATCTTCGACACGCCCCTCGCCTTCCCGGCGACGGAGCGCGAAGTTCAGGCCACGGCCACCGCGCCCAAAGCCTCGCAGGCCGACCGGCGCACGCTCGCGATGATGAAGGGCTACACGGGCGATAGCTGCTCGGAATGCGGCAACTACTCCATGGTCCGCAACGGCACCTGCCTGAAGTGCGACACCTGCGGCTCCACGAGCGGCTGCAGCTAAGGCCTGAAGACAAGCTTCGATGAAAGGCAGCGCTGCTTCGGCGGCGCTGCCTTTTTCGTTTTTGATCCGATCGCTCTACCAGCTTGACGGGACCGCTCGAAGCATCGAGCTATGAGTGGTCATGACTGCCGCTCCCAGAAACATCCGCGCTTTGACCCGGTCGGAAGCCCGCCGCATCTGGCTTCGGGCGCAGCGGTTGGATGAGCGGGAGCCGTTCGGCGGGGGGCTGGAAGCGGTGCCGCTGGCGGTGCGGCATCTGGGTTATGTGCAGATCGACACGATCAACGTGATCGAGCGCTCGCACCATCATATCCTCTGGACCCGCATTCCGAGCTACAAGCGCGAGCATCTCGTGGCCGCGCAGAGCGTCGAGCGCAGCCTCTTCGAATACTGGACGCACGCCCTTTCCTACGTGCCGACCGAGGACTACCGCTTCTTCATGCCGGCCATGCGCCGGCATCGGCAGAACCCGAACTCCTGGTTCTCTTCCGTTTCGCCGAAGGACCTCGCCAAGGTCATGCGGCTCGTCCGGGAGGGTGGCGCGCTGTCGATCCGGGAGATCGAGGACGATGTTCTGGTCGAGAAGGACCATGCCTGGGCGAGCCGCAAGCCGTCCAAGCGCGCTCTGCAACTCGCGTTCTATACCGGCGCGCTGACGATCAGCGCGCGCTCAGGCATGCTGAAGAGCTATGAACTCGCCGAGCGTCATTTCGGCTGGGAAACGCGTCCGAGACCTGCGACGGAAACGCAGACCCTCGACTACATGCTCGACCGGGCCTTGCGTTCCCAAGGCGTCGTGAGCCTGGACTCGATCTGCCATCTTGTCCCGAGCCTGAAGAGCGCGGTGCGCGGGCGGATCGAGACGCGCCTGCGGCGCAGGAGTCTGGTCCCGGTGGTGATCGACGGCGCTGAGAAGGTGGAGCACTGGGCCACGCCCGAAGCCCTGGAGGATGGATCGGCACCAGACGGCGAACCGATGATCCATCTCCTGTCACCCTTCGATCCCCTGGTGATCCAGCGCAGACGGCTTGCCGTGTTTTTCGGGTACGAGCATCGCTTCGAAGCCTATGTGCCGAAGGAAAAGCGGCTTTTCGGCTATTTCGCCCTGCCCGTTCTTCTCGGCGACCGGATCGTCGCGGCGCTGGACCTCAAGACGGATCGGCTCGCCCGCCGCCTCCTGATCCAGAAGGCGACGTGGTTTGAGGAGCCGTCAGTCGAGTCGAAGGCGCGCATCGACGATGAACTCGGCCGTTTCGAGCGTTTTCAGCTCGAAAGCTGATGCGTCAAAACGCGGGATGCCTGGCGGCTGGCGGGGCAACCGTCGCCGGCTCGCTTTCCGTTGCATCGAGGCGCACGAAGACGGCGCCCGCCTGTTTCAGGGCGAGGATACCGGCGGCGACGCCCGCGCCGGCCGAGCGCGTCGGCTGGTTGATATGGGCGATCACCACGTCCCCGCTTTTCGCCCCGGACAAGCGCTTGGCAACACTCGCGGCGGGAAGCGATGCGCCCATGTCGGCGTTCAGCGAATAGCCCGCGATGCGATAGCCTTCCGCCTCGATGGCCGTGGCCGCATCGGTGCTGTAGCGGGCGGTCGCGCCGCGAAACCAGTGCGGCGTGATGGCGAAGACGCGGCGGATGGATTGCGCGCCGCCATCCACCTCGGCGCGCACGGCCTCCAGCGAGCCGGCCGAGGCGATGCCGAAGACCTGCGGCCTGTCGGTGACGGCCGGGATGTGATGATCGCCATGATTCTCAATCTCGAACAGATCGGGATGAGCCTTCAGCACCGCGACCGTTTCGGCATTGCGCTTCAGCCAGCGCGAGGTGACAAAGATCGTCGCCGGAATGCGCTCGTTCAGGAGAACATCGAGAATGCGGTGATCGACGGCGCCCGAGCAGGCATCGAAAGTCAGCGCCACTTCGCGCGCCGGCCCGGCGTGAACGAGGTGCAAGGCAGGTTCGATATCCTTCGCGAAAACCGGAGAGGTGAGCGTCGCGCAAAGCACGGCGGCGGCGAAAGCAAGACGATACATCAATTGTCCGAAGGCGATGGGAGCTGTCCGTCGAGGCGGCTTCATAGGTCGTCGAGCTTGCGCGGCGCGAGTGCCGCGCGAAACCTCGAATGTTCAGGCGGGAATGTCCGCTTCTTCTGCCTCCCGCATCCGAATCGGCGATGCGGCGGAAGGCGGGCGGCGCAGCCAGCTCGGCACGATGCCTGCGGCGGCGAGAAACGCCGCAAAGCCGAGCGCTGCGACGAAACGCTGGTCCGGCAGGAGGCCGAAGATCACCGCCGCAAAGGCGACGCCCATCGACTGCCCGACGAGCCGGGCGCTGGACTGGATGCCGCTTGCCCCGCCGCTGCGCTCGCGCGGCGCGCTGGTGATCAGAACCTTGTTGTTCGGTGTTTGGAAAAGCCCGAAGCCGAACCCCGACAGCACCAGCCGCCAAAGGAGATCGGCATCGGTAGGATCGATGGACATCAAAGCGAGGGAAACGAGGCCGGCCGCGAAAAGGGCGAGGCCGAGGGCCGATAACTTGCCGGGATTGAAACGGTCGGCGAGACGCCCGGCGATGAACGCGGCCGCTGCCGTTGCGATGGGCCAGGGCGTCATCAGGAGGCCGGTTTCCGACGCCGAGCGGTCGAGCTGGTCGTGAAGCAGGAACGGCAAGGTGACGAAGGCCAGCCCCTGCGCGCTGAAGGAGCAAACGGATGTCGTGGCGGAAAGGGCAAAGATGGGCCGGGCAAGAAGATCCACCGGCAGCATGGGCGCGGCCAACCCCAACTGATGGCGCACGAAGACGATGCCGATGCAAATGCCCCCGACGATCTGCAGGAGGGCAAGGCCGAGCCCTTCCGAATGGCCGAGCGCGTTGACGCCGGAGATCACCAGCCCGAACGTCGCCGCGCTCAAGGCCGCACTCTTGAAGTCGAAGCGGCGCGCGGCGCGCGGCGTGTGCGGCAAGGTGAGCGAGCCGACCACGAGCGCGAGGACGCCGACCGGCAGGTTGACGAGGAACAGCATCTGCCAAGGCGCGACGGCGAGGATCGCGCCGGCAATGGACGGGCCGGCGGCCGAGGAGATGCCGACGATCATCGCCACATAGCCGACCGCGCGGCCGAGCATGGCATGGGGAAACACGAAGCGCACCAGTGCCATGTTGATGCTCATCACGCCCGCCGCGCCGAGCCCTTGGAGAGCTCTGGCCGCGATCAGTTCCGGAAGCGACCCGGAAAGCGCGCAGAAAAGCGAGGCCAACGTGAAGATCGCGAGGCCGCCGATATAGACCTTCCGGTAGCCGACGATCTCGCCGAGGCTGGCGAGCGGCAGGAGCGCCACCGTGACGGCGAGCTGATAGGCGTTGACGATCCAGATCGCGTCCACCGGCTCGATGCCGAGTTCCATGGTGATCGGCGGCAGGGCGATGTTGGCGACGGCGCTGTCGAGCACCGCCACGAAAAGCGCCATCGCGATCGTGGCAAAGGCAAGCGAACGCTGTGGCTGGGCAAGTCCGTCGGTCATGAGGATAGGCTCGGGTGTTTTCCGAAAAAGGCAGCGACAGGCGCTGGGCGTCGAGCGGCGCGAAGAGCCCGTCTATCTGCCTCCCGGCCGCAGAGCGCAACCACTTGGCACCCGAAAGAATATTGCTCAAAGCGACGCAGGCTGCATTTCCACGTCGCCGCGCGCCCGCCTGTCGAGGAAGCGCCGGTCGATCTCGGGCAGCGGCTCGCCTTTGATCAGTGCTTCGAAGCCATGGAGGCGCTTGTGGATGGACAGGAGTTCCACCACCGTCGTCCACGAATTGACGAGATACTGGAAGGACCCGCGCACCTGATCGAAGGCCGCCGTGATCTGCTGCAGGACGCCGAGCGTGATCGCGCCCGCCACGATGGTCGGCGCGAGGGCAAGGTAAGGAAAGACGTTGTCGATCTGGAGGTAGCCGATGCGGGCGACGTTGAAATAAACGTAGTGGAAGTAAAGGCGAAAATAGTTCTGCCGTACATCGTGGAACAAGGCTCCGACCGTCGGCGGACGGGCCGCCTGCGGGTCGTTCTCGCCTATAACCAGTTCCTTTCGATAAGCCGCCTCCACCCGCTGGTTGCGAAATTCGAGGCCCGGCAGCTTGATGCCGACCATGGCCAGAAAGGCCGTGCCGAAGGCCGCCCAAAGGATCGACGTGACGACAAGCGGATGCGGAATGGCCCCGACCAGCGGCAGTTCGGTGACGTTGGCGGAAAGATGCACCAGCACAGGGACGAAGGCGATCAGGGTCATGACGGCGGTGACGAGCTTGACGCCGAGCGTTTCCATCGTCGTGGAAAAGCGCATCGCGTCTTCCTGAACGCGCTGTGACGCCCCTTCGATATGGCGCAGGCGATCCCAGTAGCTCATGTAATATTCGTTCATCGCCGTGCGCCACCGGAAGATGTAGTGGCTGACGAAGAAGCCGGTGAGAACGCCGACGACGACAGCGACGAGCGCGATTTCCAGAAAGGTCTCGATCTGGGCGTAGAAGGCGGAAAGGGTAACATTGCCGGTCTTGGACACGGCCGCCTGAATGAGATCGTAGAACGGCCCGTACCAGCCATTAATCGCCACACTGACCTCGACATCGAAATAGGTGACGAAGAGGATCAGTGCCGATCCGAGCACGGACCATGTGGCCCAGGGATGGGGCGCCTTCCACCGCCAGAACAAATGGAAGGCGAGAACGGCCGCGCCGTAGAAAACGTAGAACCACAGAAACGGCGGCGACCAGAACAAGGAAACCCCGACCGCCGTCTGCGCATCGCCTGCCGCCGCGCCGAAACCGATATGGCTGCCGAGATCTCTGAACCCCGCATACCACGCGACGATGGTAAGAACGGTCCAGCCGATGGCCGAGAGGAAGAAGGGCTTCGGCTGCGGAAAGAAGGATCTGAACATCGACCGCACTCGGACGGGTTATGACCAGCCTCCATAGGCCGAACCCGTACGCGTGGTTAGTGAACTCGCGGTAATCCTCCTACCCCAGAAGGAAGTCCGTGATCAGCTTCACGTTCAAACCGGCGATCACCAGAGCGATCAAAACCGCGATGGCGGAGAGCCAGCGCGGCGCGACGAGATCGCCCATCTTCGTGCGGTCGGCGGTGAAGAGAACGAGCGGGAAAACAGCGAAGGAAAGCTGAAGGCTGAGAACGACCTGCGTCAGCACCAGAAGCTCGGCCGTTCCGGCATCGCCGTACCAGATCGTGACGAGCGCGGCCGGCACGATCGCGATGATGCGCGTCACGAGCCGCCTGATCCATGGGGCAAGCTTGATGTTGAGGAAGCCTTCCATGACGATCTGACCGGCCAGCGTCGCTGTGACGGTGGAGTTCAGCCCGCAGCAAAGAAGCGCGATGCCGAAAAGCGTCGGCGCGATGGCGGCGCCCAGAATGGGGGACAGGAGGCTATGCGCTTCGCCGAGCTCGGCGATCTCGGTGCGGCCCGTATGGTGGAAGGCGGCCGCCGCGAGGATCAGGATCGAAGCGTTGACGAAAAGCGCGAAGCAGAGCGCCACCGTGGAATCCAGGGTGGCGAAGCGCAGTGCCTGACGCTTTTCCGGCAGCGTCGTGCCGAAGTCGCGCGTCTGCACGATGCCGGAATGGAGGTAGAGATTGTGCGGCATCACGGTCGCGCCGAGAATGCCGAGCGCGAGATACAGCATGTCTGGGTTCTTCACGATCTCGGTGGTCGGTGCGAAGCCCCGGATGACCTCGCCCCAGTTCGGGTCGGCCAGCGCGATCTGGATGGCGAAGCACGCCGCGATCACGCCGAGCAGCGTGATGATGAAGGCTTCCACCCAGCGAAACCCGAGCTTCTGCAGATAGAGGATCAGGAACACGTCCGTCGCCGTGATCAGAACGCCGATTTCCAACGGAATCCCGAACAGGAGATTGAGGCCGATGGCGGTGCCGATCACCTCGGCGATGTCGGTGGCGATGATCGCGATCTCGGCCAGGAACCAGAGCGGATAGGCGACGAAGGCGGGATAAGCGTCGCGGCAGGCCTGCGCCAGATCGCGGCCCGACGCGATGGCGAGGCGCGCGCAGAGCGACTGGAGGATGATCGCCATGATGTTGGAGATCAGCGCGACGCTGAGGAGCGTATAACCGAAGGCCGAACCGCCGGCGATCGACGTCGCCCAGTTGCCGGGGTCCATGTAGCCGACCGCGACGAGATAGCCCGGACCGAAGAAGGCGGCGGCCTTCCGCCAAGGCTTGGCCGTGCGTGACACCGCAACCGTGCGGTGCATATCGAGAAGCGATCCCTCCCGGTTCTTCTGCCGCCAACCGTCTTCGCGATCGGAGCGGATCGTCGTCGTCATGAATGGCAGCCTTGTCTCGAAGCGTTCCAGACAAACTGTCCTTCGGCATAAGGTTTGTCCAGTGGCAAACTTTGCCGAAACCGGAAACATCCGCTAGGAGCGAGGGCGATGGAAAGCGACCCGATCAAACTCTCCCCCACTCAGCCCGGCGACGGCCCGAGCGATGCCGAACGTTTTGCGCGCGTGCGGCAGGCCAACCAGTCCGAGCTGGCCGAGGACTACGTGGAAATGATCGCCGAGCTGATCGAGCTGCATGGCGAAGCGCGCGCCACCGATCTCGCGGACCGCTTCGGCGTTTCGCCGGGAACGGTCGCGCGAACCATTCAGCGGCTGGCGCGCGACGGTCTGGTGGAAAGCCAGCCCTATCGTTCGATCTTCCTGACATCCAAGGGACGCGAACTCGCGGCCGCAGCGCGCGAGCGCCATCTTCTGGTGCGAGACTTCCTTCTGGCGATCGGCGTCGGGGCGCACGCGGCGGAAATGGATGCCGAGGGTCTGGAGCATCATGTCGGCGAGGAAACCCTTGCGGCCTTCCGCCGTTTTCTGGATCGCGGAACCGCCTGACGAGGCGTTCGTGATGCAGCGCAGCAACAGTCGTTGGTCGGCTTTCGATCCAGCGATGGAACGTCCGCGCAAATGCTCACTGACAGGGAACGCGGACAGGGCTTTTGCTCTTTAGGGATTGGCCATTCGAATCCGGAGCCGGTTCCACGTGAACATCCAACTGCCTTCCACACATCTGAAGTCCTTCCAGTCGAGACCCGCGCTGCGGCGGTCCCGTATCGAAGAAGGCAGGCCCTACCCGCTCGGCGCGACATGGGACGGCCTCGGCGTGAACTTCGCCATCTTCTCGGCGCATGCCACCAAGGTCGAACTCTGCATCTTCGATCAGGAGGGCGAGACCGAACTGGAGCGGATCGAGCTTCCCGAATACACCAACGAGATCTTCCACGGCTATCTGCCGGAAGCCCGCCCCGGTCTCACTTACGGCTATCGCGTCCATGGCCCCTACGAGCCCGATGCCGGCCACCGCTTCAACCACAACAAGCTGCTTCTCGACCCCTATGCCAAGCAGCATGTGGGCGAGGTGAAGTGGGACCATGCCCTGTTCGGCTACACGATCGGCCACAAGGATAAGGACCTGTCCTTCGACGAGCGCGACAGCGCGGCCTTCGTGCCGAAGTGCCGCGTGGTGGACCCGGCCTTCACTTGGGGCGACGAGATGCGCCCGAAGGTGCCGTGGGAAAAGACGATCTTCTATGAAACCCACCTGAAGGGCTTCACCCAGCTTCACCCCTCCGTTCCGGAAGAGCACCGCGGTACATTCCTCGGCATGGCGAACCGCGACGTCATCGGCTACCTGAAGAGCCTCGGCGTCACCTCGGTGGAGTTCCTGCCGATCCATTCCTTCGTGGACGACAGCTATCTGGTCGAGAAGGGTCTCAGGAACTACTGGGGCTACAACTCCATCGGCTTCTTCGCGCCGGAGCCCCGCTATTGCGGCACGCCGTTCATCGGCGAGTTCAAGGAAATGGTCTCGCAGTTCCACAATGCCGGCCTCGAGGTCATTCTCGACGTGGTCTACAACCACACGGCGGAAGGCAACGAGCTCGGGCCGACGATCTCCTTCAAGGGCATCGACAACGCCACCTACTACCGCCTGCTGCCCGACCAGAAGCGCTACTACATCAACGACACGGGCACGGGTAACACCGTGAACACGAGCCATCCGCGCGTGATGCAGCTCGTGACGGACTCGTTGCGCTACTGGGCCGGCGAGTGCCGCGTCGACGGTTTCCGCTTCGATCTCGCCACCATTCTCGCCCGTGAGCCCTACGGCTTCGACGAGGGATCGAGCTTCCTCTACGCCTGCATGCAGGACCCCCTCCTGTCCTCGGTCAAGCTCGTCGCCGAGCCGTGGGATTGCGGTCCGGGCGGCTATCAGGTCGGTCGCTTCCCGCCGGGCTGGGCCGAGTGGAACGACGGCTACCGCGACACGATCCGCTCCTTCTGGCGCGGCGACGAGGGCAAGATTCCGGCGGTCGCCGACAAGATCAGCGCCTCAGCCGGCATCTTCAACCAGCGCGGCCGCAAGCCGTGGGCGTCGGTGAACTTCATCACCGCCCATGACGGTTTCACGCTACACGACCTCGTTTGCTACAACGAGAAGCACAACGAGGCGAATGGCGAAGACAACCGCGACGGCCACTCGCACAATCTCTCGAACAATTACGGCGTCGAGGGGCCGACGGACGACGAGGAGATCACGGAAACCCGTTACCGGCAGCTCCGCAACTTCTTCGCGACATTGCTCTTCTCGCGCGGCACGCCGATGATCCTGGCGGGCGACGAGTTCGGCCGCACGCAGGGCGGCAACAACAACGCCTATGCGCAGGACAACGAGATCGGCTGGGTGGACTGGGACGTGACGGACGAAAGCCGTGACCTCGCGGAATTCGTCCAGAAGCTGATCCTGCTGCGTCAGTCCCTGCCGATGCTGCGTCGTGGCAAGTTCCTGACCGGCGCCTATGACGAGGAATTCGGCATCAAGGACCTTGCCTGGATCACACCGGCGGGCGTCGAGTTCAGCCAGGAAAACTGGAACGATGGCGGCGCGCGCTGCTTCGGCATGCTGCTCGACGGCCGAGCGCAGTCCAGCGGCATTCGCCGTCCGGGCAACGACGCGACCATGCTGATCGTCATGAACGCCCACCACGACGTCGTGAACTTCAAGCTGCCGGAAGCGCCCGGCGGCGAGCGCTGGCACTGCGTGATCGACACCAACCTGCCCGATCGCTCGGAACTCGTGCCCTTCGACTTCGGCACCGACTACATGGCGACGGGCCGGTCGTGCCTGATCTTCGTGCTGGAGCCGGTCGACGACGAGGATCACGTAACGGCGCAGCGTTCCTTCGCCCATATCTCCCGTGCCTTCGCCAAGGCGGCGGCCAACCAGATCCACTTCTGGAACCGCTGACCCGAAAGCAGATAGCTAAAATGAAAGGGCTCGGCTTCGGCCGGGCCCTTTTCGTTTGCCTCGGCTTTGAGAGCGCCTAACAATACCTCCGGGCGGAGGATGGCCGGAGGATTTTCGTTGTCCCGCGAGGCGCCAAACGCAGTCGATGCCGGCGGCATCGGCGGCCCGAAGGGCGGGCGAGACAAGTGGCTCGCCCCGAGGCAACGAAGCGGGCGACGGAAAGACCCGGCCAGCCGACCCCGCGAGGTTTTGTTAGGTGCTCTTAGTGCGCGCCGCCGGCGCCCTGCTTCTTGCCGAGGTCGATGTTCTTGAGGATCAGCGCCAGCGGGATCGCAGCGGCCGAGATCAGCATCAGCGTGAAGAATACGTCGATATAGGCGAGATAGCCGCGCTGGGTGTCGACCATTTGGCCGATATAGGCGGTGGCCTGTTCCTGCGCCTGCGGCAGGCTCGCGCCTCGCTCCGAAAAGAACTGGGTCAGCGTCTTCAGCGTCTCTTGGTAGGCCGGTTCGGACGGCGCGACATGCTCCACCAGCCGGCTTTGATGCCACTGTTCGCGATGGGCGAGGACGTTGGAGGCGATCGACACGCCGATGGAGCCGCCTGTATTGCGCGCGCCGTTGAGAAGCGCGGAGGCCTGATCCGTCTGGTCCGGCCGCAGACCGAAATAGGACGCGGACGTGATCGGGATGAAGATCAGCGGCAGGCCGAGGCCGATGATGATGCGGGACTCGGCGAAGAACCAGAAGTTCAGATCGGCATAAAGGCGGGTCAGGTCGTACATGGCCCCGGCGATGATCGCCGCGCCGATGGCAATGAGATATTTCGGCTGGAACTTGGACGAGAGCCTCCCGACCACGAACATCATCGCCATGGTGACGACCCCACCGGGAGACAGCGCGAGACCCGCCCAGGTGGCGGTATAGCCGTAGAAGTCCTGTAGCAGTTCGGGAAGGAACTGGGTCGTGGAAATAAGGATCGCGCCCGTTGCGCCCATCACCAGAAAGCACGAGCCGAACTGTCTCTGCCCCAGAAGCCGGGCATCGAGCACCGGGTTCTCCTTCGTCAAAAGCCAAGGGATCGAAAGAAGGAAAGCCGTGGCGCTGATGCCGGCGGCGATCAGGATGAAGGTCGAGTTGAACCAATCGTCGGTCTGGCCGCGATCCAAGACGACTTCCAACGCGCCGAGGAATATGGCGACCAGCCCGAAGCCGACATAGTCGAAGCGGATGCCTTTCTCCCGCATTTTCGCCCGCTCCTTGCGCAGGGATGCCGGCTCCTTCACCAGATACCAGACAAGGGCGAAGGCGAAGACGCCGACCGGGCCGTTGATCAGAAAGCACCAGTGCCAGGAATAGTTGTCCGATAGGAAGCCGCCGAGCGTCGGGCCGATCACGGGCGCGACCACCACCGCCACGCCGAACAGGGCGAAGGCCTGTCCGCGCTTTTCCGGCGGGAAGCTGTCGGCGAGAATGGATTGCGAGATCGGTACCATGCCACCGCCCGCAAAACCCTGGATGACCCGGAAGAACAGGAGGGATTCGAGATTCCAGGCAAAGCCGCACAGAATCGAGGCGGCTGTGAATGTTGCAAGGCAAGCGAGATAGAAACGACGACGCCCGTACCGCTTCGCGAAGAAGCTCGACGCCACCAGAACGATAGCGTTCGAAACCAGATAGGACGTGACCACCCAGGACGCCTCGTCCGAACTGACCCCGAGGCCGCCGGAAATGTAGCGCAGCGCCACATTGGCGATGGTCGTGTCCAGCACCTCCATGAAGGTCGCAAGCGAAACGACGAGCGCGATCAGCCACGGGTTCGTCGGCCGATCCCCGGCACCGCCCTCAGCAGTGGCCGCCATCTCAGTTCCTCGGCCGGACGGTGGCGGTCGGCACCACCGACATGCCGGGGCCGATGGACACGTCCTGCGGCCAGTTGTCGACCACGATCTTCACCGGAACGCGCTGCGTGACCTTCACGTAGTTGCCCGTCGCGTTCTCGGCCGGCAGCAGGGAAAAGGCCGTGCCGGAACCGGGCTGAACGGAGTCGATCCGCCCTTTCAGCGGGTGGTCGGGATAGGCGTCGATGGTGATATCCACCGCCTGACCGGGCCGCATGTCGGTGATCTGCGTTTCCTTGAAGTTCGCCGTCACCCATTTCTCGTCCGGCACGAACATGGAAACGCTCTGGCCGGCATCGAGAAACTGTCCCTTGGCGCCCGACAGCCGCACCACGCGGCCGGGCTGCGCGGCGGAGATCGTCGTATAATAAAGGTTCTGCTCGGCCTGCTCGACCTGGGCATCAGCCTGATGCCGGCTGGCGACGGCATTGGCCTTTTGGGCCTGCGCCGAGGCAACGTTCTTCAAGGACGACGCCAACCCCGCCTGCGCTTCCTGGAAGCTGCCTTGGGCTTGAAGGAGGTTGGAGCGCGCCTGCTGCGCCGCCTGCAAGGTCCCCGCCCCCGACTTCACAAGCGCATCCTGGCGCGACGCTTCGTCCTGCGCGAATTGCAACGCGGCGTTGGCCGAATTGATCTGCGCCTTCGACTGCTCGACGGAAGCCTCTGCGGCGGCAATCTGTGCTTCGGCATTGCGGATGCCGGCATCGGCCGATTCCACCTGTGCCTTCGCCTGATCGAGCGCGATCCGGTAATCGCGCGGATCGATCTTCAGGATCACGTCGCCGGCCTGGACATGCTGGTTGTCGGTCACCGGCACATCCACCACGTAGCCCGAGACCTTGGAGGCGACGGAAAACTGGCGGGCGTCCACGAAGGCGTCGTCCGTCGTCTCGTAGGGGTGAAAGAAGACGAGCCAGGCAAAATAGCCCGCAACCGCCACGGCTGCGAGAACGACAAGCCCGAGCACGATCCAGACCGGATGCCGGCGGATCAGCGACGGCTTCTTTTGCCGAGCGTCGTCGGTTTTATCTTCCGTCTCGTCGGCGGGCATTTCGTCCTGCCCTTCACCGCCGCCCCGCGCCTTGGCGACGGCGTCGCGCTGCCAGTCGTCGATGTTGCGCCGGTCACGAGGGGCCTCCGCGTCGCCGACCGTCTTCTTCTGATCGCTCGGCAGGGCCTGATCGTCGGGCATGGCGTCTTTTTCCGAGAATGTCGCGAAGGGCGAACGAAATCGAACTCACCGGTTCAGTGAAGATAGTTCCAGCTTTCTTCGCTGAAAGGGGCGCGGCGGGCGAATGCCGCACCGCATGAAAGATCTCGTTGGAAATCGGGGGCGATTGCCGAAAAACAGACTTCTCGTTTCTCTGTCGGCAAGCTAATCCAAGACTTCCTCAGCGTCATTCTCCTCGCGCCGGCCAAGGCGATGCCAGATCCCTTCATCCAGCATTTGCTCGACGCCAACCGCATCTTCGCCGACCAGATCAAGGTCGCGGATCAGAAGGCCGCGACGATCTTCACCTTCGTTCTGGCGCTCCTGATCTGGTCGACGGAAACGCGCAAGGCGCTGAACTTCCACAATTTCGTCCTGGCCGACCCAATCAAGCTGCCGGTGACGCTGCTTCTCCTCGCCTCGCTGGTGACGACGCTTTGCGCGGCGATCTGCGTGGTGCTGCCCCGGCGCCGCCCGAGCGGCAGCGTGTTCTACTGGGGTGCATGGCCGGAAGCCGGCAACACCCTCAGCACGGCGCGCGCGCAAGGGGATCACGCCTTTATCGAAGCGGACCTCCTGAAAAGCACCGCGACGTTGGCCGCGATCTGCCAAGCCAAGTACCGGCTCGTGGTGCTGGCCTTCCGGGCGCTTCTTCTGGTTGTCGGCTGCTATCTCGGACTTCTCATCATCTCGAATTGATCCGAGGGCCCACCGCGCGGACCGTCGCGATAGCGGCCGCGACATTCCGCCCTAGTTCGTGTTGAGCGAACGAGGACGAATCCACGATGATCGATCTCTGGTACAAGAACGCCGTCATCTATTGTCTCGACGTCGATTCCTTCTTCGATTCCGATGGCGATGGTGTCGGCGACTTTCGCGGCCTCGCCGATCACCTCGACCATATCGAAGCGCTCGGCGCGACCTGCATCTGGCTCCTGCCCTTCTACCCCTCGCCTAACCGCGACAACGGCTACGACATCTCCGACTATTACGGCGTCGATCCGCGCTACGGCACGCTCGGCGAGTTCGTGGACTTCATGCAGGCCGCCAAGGACCGCGGCTTGAAGGTGATCGTCGACCTTGTGGTCAACCATTCCTCGATCGACCATCCATGGTTCCAGGCGAGCCGCGCGGACCCGAACGGCAAATATGGCGACTGGTATGTCTGGTCGAAGGAGAAACCCGCCAACGCCGAAGAAGGCGTCGTCTTCCCCGGCGTCCAGAAATCGACCTGGACCTATGACCGCAAGCGCGGCGAATATTACTTCCACCGCTTCTACGAGCATCAGGCCGACCTCAACATCGCCAACCCGGCGGTGCGCGAGGAGATCGAGCGGATCATGGGCTTCTGGCTCGCGCTCGGCGTTTCAGGCTTCCGCATCGACGCCGCGCCCTTCATCTTGGAGGACTTGGAGAAGGTAAAGGGCATGGACCCCCATGCCTATCTCGCCGAACTGCAGCAGTTCCTGTCCTGGCGGGAGGCCGAGGCGATGCTGCTCGCCGAAGCCAACATCACGATGGACCAGGCGGACGAGTTTTTCGGCAGCGGCGACCGGCTGCACGTCATCTTCAACTTCCCTCTCAACCAGAAGCTCTTCCTGGCCTTCGCGCGGGGTGACGCGACGCCGGTCGCCGGCTTCCTCAAGAACCTGCCGCAGATCCCGATGATCGGCCAATGGGCGACGTTCCTGCGCAATCACGACGAGATCGATCTCGGCCGCCTCGAACCGGCGGAAAAGGCGGAGGTCTTCGCCGCCTTCGGGCCCGACAAGTCCATGCAGCTTTACGAGCGCGGTCTCAGGCGACGACTCGCCCCGATGCTCGGCGGCGACGAGCGGCGCATCGCCATGGGTTTCAGCCTGATGCTCTCGCTGCCGGGCACGCCGGTGATCTGGTACGGCGACGAAATCGGCATGGGCGAGAACCTCGACCTGAAGGAGCGGGATTCCGTGCGCCTGCCGATGCAGTGGAACGGGCGCGGCCATGGCGGCTTTTCCAGCGCCGATCCGAAAAACTGGGTCCGTGTGCCGCAAGCCGATGGCCCCTTCACCCATCGGTTCGTCAACGCGGAAACCCAGCGTACCCAGCCGGCCTCGCTTTTCTCCACGATCCAGAAGCTCATCCGCGTGCGGCGCGGCTGCCGCGAGATCGGCTGGTCGGAGGCGGAGGTTCTGGATGCCGGCGACCCGGCCGTTCTGATGCTTCGCGCTGAATGGAAGGGCGGAACGGTCCTGACCCTTCACAATCTCGCCGAACGGCCGGTGACGGTCGATATCGGCGATGCCATAGGGGCGGACGCCCAAGCACACGATCTTCTGAAAGACGGCGGCGAGTTGCGCCCGGATGCGGACGGGCGCTGCCTCCTGCGCCTTCCAGCCTACGGCTACGAATGGCTGCGCCTTACCCATCGAACGGACCGCTGACGATCAACCTTTACGGGCAGACGCGGGTCGGTCATGCTGCCCTCGCCGGAGCCGGATGCTTCGGCGAAGGAAGGAGGTGAGGCATGTGAGACTTCGGAAGGTGATCTTGGAGATCAGACTGTTTGGCTGGACCCTGACACTGATCTTCGAGTAGCCCAAAGGGGCCGGCGCGAATGCCGGTCCCACCGAAGGCGAAGTGCCTCACCTCCTCCGATCGACAACATAACACACGCCTAAAGCGTATCAACACCCCGCCCATACACGAAATTCACGTATGGGTGTGCTGCAGCCGTACTGATGAGTGGACCGCGTTGTTGACACCTCAAGCCACCATCGCGCCAAGGCGCGAGCGGCGGAAGGAGCGTCCGTCCTCTCCGAAGACGTGCAGGTCGTCGGGGTCGGCGGACAGCGAAACCCTCTCGCCGCGCTTGATCCGGCTTTCGCCATCGAGCTTGGCGACGATCGGCTCGCCCGCTCCGATATCCACATAGATCAATGTCACCTCGCCGAGCTTCTCCACGAGATCGACCGTTCCCGAAAACAGTCCCGGTCCGTCGGAGAGCGCCAGGTCTTCGGGGCGGACGCCCAGCGTGACCTTGCCCTGCCTCGCACCGGCCGGCAGTTCCACCGAAGCCGCGACCTTCGCACCATCATTCAGTTCCACCGTTCGGCCGTCGCCGATACGGGCTGCCACGAAGTTCATGGCGGGCGAGCCGATGAAGCCGGCGACGAAGAGGTTTTCGGGGTGATGGTAGAGTTCCATCGGCGCCCCCACCTGCTCGACCTTGCCGCCGTTCAACACCACGATCCGGTCGGCGAGCGTCATCGCCTCCACCTGATCGTGGGTGACATAGATCATCGTCGTGGTCGGCATGGTTTCATGGAGCTTGGCGATCTCGATGCGGGTCGCGACGCGGAGCGCGGCATCGAGGTTGGACAGTGGCTCGTCGAACAGGAAGACCTTCGGATCGCGGGTGATGGCGCGGCCGATGGCGACGCGTTGGCGCTGGCCGCCCGATAGCTGCTTGGGCAGGCGGTCAAGATATTGCGTCAGTTGCAGCATCTCGGCGGCGCGGCGCACGCGCCGGTCCACCTCGCCCTTGTCGGCCTTGGCGAGCGTCAGACCGAAAGCCATGTTCTGGTAGACGGTCATATGCGGATAAAGCGCATAGGACTGGAACACCATCGCGATGCCGCGCTGGGCCGGCGGCAAGCCGTTCACCACCTGTCCGTCGATGGCGAAGGTGCCGCCCGAAATCTCCTCCAGCCCCGCGATCAGCCTCAGAAGCGTGGACTTGCCGCAGCCGGACGGGCCGACGAACACGATGAACTCGCCCGACCGGATGTCGAGATCGACGCCCTTGATGACATCCACCGCACCGAAGGTCTTGCGGACATTGGTCAGCTTCAGATCGGCCATCTGCCTGCACCCTACCCTTTGACGCCGCCGGCGGTGAGGCCGGAAATGATCTTGCGCTGGAACACGAGCACCAGGGCGATCAGCGGCACCGTCACGATGATCGACGCCGCCATGATGAGGCCCCAGGGAATTTCGAAGGACGTCGCGCCGGACAAAAGCGCGATCGCGACCGGCACGGTGCGCTGATCGTCGCCGGAGGTGAAGGTCAGCGCGAAGAGGAACTCGTTCCACGCGGCGATGAAGGCGAGGAGCCCGGTCGTCACCAAGGCCGGCCACATCAAGGGCAGGAACACCTTCACGATGATCGTCCAGGGAGACGCCCCGTCGACGATCGCCGCCTCCTCGATCTCGATCGGCAGGTCGCGCATGAAGGTCGTCAGCACCCAGACCGTGAAGGGCAGCGTGAAGATCATGTAGGAGAAGATCAGCGCGAACGGCGTGTTGTAGATGCCGAGCGCCCGAATGATCTCGAAGAGACCCGCCAGCACCGCGATCTGCGGAAACATCGACACCGACAGAACGGTGAGCAGCAGCAGCCCCCGCCCCCGGAACGAGATGCGCGATAAGGCGAAGGCCGCCGTCAGCCCAAGCAGCATCGACAAGGCCACGACCGCCGCCGCGACCACGACGGAGTTCAGGAAGTTTCGCGGAAAGGCGCCGCCGCCGAGCACCGCCTGGTAGTTCGTGAGTGAAAAGGCTTTCGGAATATAGTCGATCGCGAAAAGCGACGAGCCCATTTTGAACGAAGTCATCACCGCGTAGTAGAACGGAAACACCGCCTGGAAGACGATGACGGCGACCAGAAGATAGAAGCCTGCGGTCTTCAAAGCCTTCATCGCGTCACCGCCCTTCCGAGCCGAGATCGACCCGGCCGATCTTGATGTAAGCGATGGTGATGAAGGCGATGGTCAGGAACAGAAGAGTCGAGGACGCGGACCCGTAGGCGAACTGGTCGAACTGGAAGAGGTTTTCCTGCGCGAAGACTGACATGGTCTTGGTCTGATCGTTCGCCGGGGTCAGCACATAGATGAGATCGAAAACGCGAAGCGAGTCCAGCGCCCGGAAGATGATCGCGACCATCAGCGCGGGGCGGATCAGCGGCAGCGTCACCTTCCAGAACACCTTGACCGGATGGACGCCGTCGATCTTCGCCGCTTCGTAGATATCGCCCGGCACCATCTGAAGGCCCGCCAGGATCAGAAGCGCCATGAAGGGCGTCGTCTTCCAAACGTCCACGATGATGACCGCCCACATGGCGGTGTCGGGATTGGCGGTCCAGGCGATCGGCGCTGCGATGAGACCGATCCGCATCAGCATGTCGTTCAAGATGCCGAACTGGTCGTGCATCATCCAGGCCCACATCTTGGCCGAAACAACGGTCGGGATCGCCCAGGGGATCAGAACGGCGGCGCGCACGAGACCACGCCCCTTGAACTCGGCGTTCAGGACCAGGGCGACGACGAGGCCGAACACGGTTTCGAGCGCCACCGAGACGAGGGTGAAGTAGACGGTGTTCCACACCGCGTTCCACCAGCCGGGCTCGGCGAGAAGTCCGAAATACTCGCCGGTTCCGTCGCCGTAATCGACATATTCGAGATAGTTGGTGAAGCCGACGAAGGCTGCCTCCCCGAGCGAGGAAAGCTTGGCGTCAGTGAAGGAAAACCAGATCGTGCGCACCAGCGGCCAACCGGCGGCCGCCGCCAGAACGAGCAGCATCGGCAGAAGGAAGAGCCAAGCCGAGCGGATACGTTGCGCCCGCAACTGCGAGCGCCCCGCGCCTGCCGCCAGATCGATCTGCGCGTCGGACGCTCTCGGCCGTTCGGCGGAGGTCATGGCCATGGTGGCTATCCCCGAAGAGCGTTCACCATTCCTTGCCCTTCAAGCGCTTCAGCTTGGCGTCGAGGCGCTTGAAGTTCGACGCCGCGTCGCCATTGCCCGCCAGGGTGTTGTTGACCGCCGTCCAGAACTCGCTGGATGTCTCGTTGTATTTCGCCTTGGTCGGTGCCGAGGGGCGCGGTACGGCGGCGAGGAAGACTTCCTGCCAGCGCGCGATCAAGGGCTGCTTTTCCTTGATCTCGGCGTCTTCGTAGAGGGACGGAACGGTCGGCAACCGCGAATTGCCGAGCGCGCGGATCTTCTGCTCCTCTTCCGAGGTCCAGAATTTCACGAAGGCCACCGCCGCGTCCTGGTGCTTCGAATATTTCGACACGGCGACGTTCCAGCCGCCGATGGTCGCGGAAGATGAGCCGCCCTCTCCGGCCGGCAAAGGCGCGACGTCGAACTTGCCCTTGATGGCGCTGTCGCCACCGTTGCCGAGCGCATAGGCATAAGGCCAGTTGCGCATGAACACCGCCTTGCCCGTCTGCCAAACGCCGCGCGCATCCTCTTCCTTGTAGGCGAGGCTTCCGGGCGGTGAGATGGTTCCGATCCAAGACTTGGCCGCGTCGATGGCGGCGGCGGCTTTCGGGTTGTTGATCGAGATCGTGCCGTCCGGCTCGACGATCCGCCCACCGCCGGACGAGGCGATCCATTCCAGGGCGTTGCAGGTCAGTCCTTCATACGGCGCTGCTTGGAACAGGTAGCCCCACAGGTCGCTCGCGCCGCCGGCCCGCTCCTTGTCCTGAATCTCCTTGGCCGTCGCGGCGAGCTCGGACCACGTCTTCGGCGGTTCCTTGCCGTATTTCTCCAGAAGATCCTTGCGGTAGTAGAGCGCCGGCGCATCGGCCCAGGTCGGCAGGGCGACGAGCTTGCCGTCCACCGTCTGACTCTCGATCACCGCCGGAAAATGCTTGGAGACCACATCGCCGAGAAGCGGCTTCAGGTCGATGAAATGCTCGGCAAGCTGCGGCGCCCAGATCACGTCCGTGCGGTAAACGTCGATATCCGCATTCCCGGCCGCGAGCCAAAGCCGATACTGGCCGAACTGGTCGGTGGAAGAGGCCGGCATATTCACGACCTTCAGCGTGTGGCCGGTTTGTTCCTGGAAGCGCTTTCCGGCCTCCTGAAGCTCTTGGATGTCGGTGCCGACGGAGCCGGAAGCGACGGCAACCTCGTCGGCGAGCGCACCGGAAACGGACGCCAAGCACATCACGCTCGCGAGAAGCGCAGACTTCAAGCCATAGGTCACAGCCATCCTCCCAGAAGCCTCGCCCTCGAAAGGGGTACGCCAGAACAGATCCGACCGGCGATCGCCGTCCGGCCCTCCCCCGAGAAAGCTCATTCCCGGAACCGAACTCGCCCTGTCCTTCACCACTCAGGATGGTGCCAAACCTTGCGGTGCTCAGTCAACTGAAAGCTTGACCAGCCGGCAGCGATGTCAAGACCAGCGCCTCCTGGCGACGCCAGCTTCCTCGAAACTCGCGAATGTTCGGCTGAGGGAACCGTCGAGATCGATGGCGCGACAGGCATCCTCGGCAACGATGACCTCGAACCCGGCGCCTCGCGCATCAAGCGCCGTCCAGGCGACGCAGAAATCAAGCGCGAGACCCGCGACGACGACACGCTCGACGCCGCGCTCCCGCAGATAGCCCGCCAATCCGGTGGGACTGCGCCGATCCGCTTCGGTGAAACCGGAATAGCTGTCGATGCCGGCGCGGAAACCCTTGCGCACGATCATCTGCGCCATCGTGGCATTGAGAGCGGGATGGAAGGCGGCGCCCGGCGTGCCCTGCACGCAGTGGTCGGGCCAAAGGACCTGTGTCCCGTAGGCGAGTTCGATCGTGTCGAAAGGCGCAAGACCGTGGGTCGAGGCGAAGGAGGCATGGCCTTCGGGATGCCAGTCCTGCGTGAAGACGACGGTCTGGAAGTGGCGTGCCATCTCGTTGACGAGCGGCACGACCTCGTCGCCCCCCGACACGGCCAGCGCGCCTCCAGGGCAGAAGTCGTTTTGTACGTCCACGACGATCAGCGCGTCGGTTTCTCGCGTCTCGATGGCCATTCTTCGCACGCCTTCGTGTTTCACGTCCGACGCCACCTAATCTTTTTCGCGTCGCTCGCGCTAGATCGCCCGTGAAGAGCAACGGATCACGGGCATGGACGAGCGGAAAATCTATCGGTTCGGCTTGGGCGCACCCAGAACGGTCGCGGGCTGGGCATCGCATTTCATCGGCACGCGGATGATGATCGGCCTCCTGGCGATCGCGGGCGCGCTCGGCTTCTTCATTTTTCTGGCCGAGGCCGTCGCGGAAGGCGAAACCCGCGCCTTCGACGAGGCGGTTCTTCTGGCGATGCGCAATCCGCTCGATCCGCAGATGCCGTTCGGACCGGGATGGCTGCAGGAACTGATGCGCGACTTCACGGCCTTCGGCGGCGTCGGCATCCTCACCCTCGTGACGCTGTTTGCCGCGAGCCTTCTCTGGATACAGGGCAATCGCCGGTCGATGATGTTGACGATCGCGGCGGTGGCGAGCGGCATGTTGGTTTCGTCGGCGCTGAAGGCGGTCTTCGAGCGCCCTCGCCCGGACCTCGTGCCGCACGGCTCGATCACCTATACGGCGAGCTTTCCGAGCGGCCATGCGCTGCTTTCCGCCGTGACCTATCTCACCATCGCCGCGCTTGTGGCGCGCGTGCAGGTCAAGCGCCGGATCAAGATCTATATCCTGTCCGTCGCCGCCCTTCTCAGCATCACCATCGGGATCAGTCGGGTTTATCTCGGCGTCCATTGGCCGAGCGACGTCGCGGCGGGCTGGGCGGTCGGCAGCGCTTGGGCGCTTCTCTGGTGGCTCATCGCGCGGCGCTTGGAAGAGCAAGGCGTGGTGGAGCCGGAGCGGGACGAACCGGGCCCAGCCGACAAAACAAAGGGCTGAAAACGAAAAGGCCCCGCCCGATGCGATCGGGCGGAGCCTTGTTTCTTCGATACGCTTGAGACCGATCAGGCCTTGTTGCGGTTGTAGACGTCGAAGCAGACGGCAGCCAGGAGTACGAGGCCCTTGATGACCTGCTGGTCGTCGATGCCGATGCCGAGGATCGACATGCCGTTGTTCATGACGCCCATGATGAACGCGCCGATCACCGCGCCGAGCACCTTGCCGACGCCGCCATAGGCCGAAGCGCCGCCGATGAAGCAGGCCGCGATCACGTCGAGCTCGAAGCCGACGCCGGCCTTCGGCGTCGCCGAGTTCAGGCGGGCGGCGAAGATCAGGCCCGCAAGAGCCGCAAGCACGCCCATGTTCACGAAGGTCAGGAAGGTCAGGCGCTCGGTGCGGATGCCCGAAAGCTTGGCGGCCTTCTCGTTGCCGCCCACCGCGTAGATGCGGCGGCCGACCGTGGTGCGTGTCGTCATGAAGCCATAGGCGAGGATGAGCAGCGCCATCAGCACCAGAACGTTCGGGAAGCCGTTATAGGTGGCGAGCAGATAGGTGATCAGCATGATCGCCGCCCCGATGAACAGGTTGCGACCGAGGAAGATGCCAGCAGGCTCGTCCGCCTGCCCGAAGCGCACCTGCTTCTGGCGCCGACGCATGTTCATGACGATGAGAATGGCGACCGCCACCGCGCCGATGGCGAGCGTGGCGAGATGCAGACCGCCGGGACCGCCGACGAAGTCCGGGATGAAGCCCTTGGAAAGCTTCTGGAAGGATTCCGGGAACGGGCCGATGGAGGCCGAGCCCAGAACCTTCAACGTCAAGCCGCGGAACACGAGCATGCCCGCCAGCGTCACGATAAAGGACGGCACCTTGAAGTAGGCGACGAGATAGCCCTGCAGGGCGCCGACGAACGCGCCGACAGCCAGACAGACCACGCAGGCGGTGAAGGCGTCGAAGCCGTATTTCACCATCAGAACGGCGCCGAGGCCGCCGATGAAGCCCGCCACCGAGCCCACCGACAGATCGATATGGCCGGTGATGATGATGAGCAGCATGCCGATCGCCATGATGACGATGTAGCTGTTCTGCAGGATCAGGTTGGTGAGGTTCAGCGGCTTCATCAGAACGCCGTCGAGCAACCCGCCCGTCATGATCTGGAAGAACAGCATGATCACGACGAGCGCGATCAGCATTCCGTATTCGCGGATATGCGATTTGAAAAAGCCGAGGTTGAATGCCGGCTTTCCGCCGGCCGGCACGCCCTCGTCGGCGGTTTTAATGGTCATTTGTCCTCGCTCCCGACCTGATGATCGCTCGCATGATGTTTTCTTGGCTTGCTTCCGAGGCCGGCATCTCGGCCACGATCCGTCCTTCGTTCATCACGTAGATGCGGTCGCACATGCCGAGGAGTTCCGGCATCTCGGAGGAGATCATCAACACGGCCTTCCCTTCGTCGGCCAACTTGTTGATGATCGAGTAGATTTCGAACTTGGCGCCGACATCGATGCCGCGCGTCGGCTCGTCCAGGATCAGGAGATCCGGGTTGGAGAAGAGCCATTTCGACAGCACCACCTTCTGCTGGTTGCCGCCCGAAAGGTTCAGGGTCTTCTGGAAGATGTTGGAGCAGCGGATGCGAAGCTGTTCACGATAGCTGTCGGCGACGGAGCGCTCCTTATGCGTGTCGATCACGCCGCCGGACGAGATGCCGGGAAGGTTGGCGAGCGACACGTTCTGGCGGATATCGTCGTCGAGGATCAGGCCGTAATGCTTCCGATCCTCGGTGACATAGGCGATCCCTGCGTCGATGGCCCGGTTGATGGTCGACACGTCCACGGGCTTGCCGTGCATCGACACTTCCCCGGACACGTTGCGGCCGTAGGAGCGGCCGAAGACGCTCATGGCGAGCTCGGTGCGTCCCGCGCCCATCAGGCCCGCGATGCCGACAACCTCGCCGCGCCGCACGTTGATGGCGACGTCCTTCAAGACCTGACGCTGCGAGTTGAGGTGATGGAACGCGTTCCAGTTCTTCACCTCGAACATCACTTCGCCGATTTTCGGCTCGCGGCTCGGATAGCGGTCGGCGAGGCTGCGCCCCACCATGTCGCGGATGATGCGGTCCTCGCTGACGCCGTCGGTGCGGCAATCCATCGTGGAAACCGTCGAGCCGTCGCGGATGACGGTGATGGAATCGGCGACGCGCGCGATCTCGTTCAGCTTGTGGCTGATCATGATCGAGGAGATGCCCTGCGCCTTGAACTCGAGCAGGAGGTCGAGGAGCGCCTGACTGTCGCTTTCGTTCAAGCTGGCCGTCGGCTCGTCCAGGATCAGGAGCTTGACCTTCTTGGCCAGCGCCTTGGCGATCTCCACGAGCTGCTGCTTGCCGACGCCCAGATCCTTGATCAGCGTCGTAGGCGCTTCCTTCAGCCCGACGCGCCCCAGAACCTCGCGGGTGCGGGCGAAGGCGGCATCCCAGTCGATCACGCCATAGGTGGCGACTTCGTTGCCCAGAAACAGGTTCTCGGCGATCGACAGGAGCGGCACCAGCGCCAGTTCCTGATGAATGATGATGATCCCGAGCTTCTCGGAATCGGCGATGGTGCGGAACTCGCGCGCCTCGCCTTCGTAAAGGATCTCGCCCTCGTAGGAGCCGTGCGGATACACGCCGGACAGGACCTTCATCAAGGTCGACTTGCCCGCGCCGTTCTCGCCGCAGATCGCATGGATCTCACCCTCGCGCACGGCGAGGTTCACGTTGTCGAGCGCGCGAACGCCCGGAAACGTCTTGGTGATGTTGCGCATTTCGAGGATGGTCGTCATCCGCGCCTCCGCCGCGTCGAGCCGGCTGACCGACCCGTCATGCGCCCTCCTTCACGGAAGGCAATTCCCACATGCCGAAAAGGCCCGGACGCCGAATGGCGCCCGGACCTTCATCTGCGGTCTTCTTACTTGAGCTGGTCGGCCGTGTAGTAGCCGCTGTCGACCAGCACCTGCTTGTAGTTGTCCTTGGTCACGAGGACCGGCTTCAGGAGGTAGGACGGAACGACCTTCACGCCGTTCTCGTAGGTCTTGGTGTCGTTGACCGTGACTTCCTTGCCGGCGGCCATGGCGTCGACCATGTCGACGGTGACCTTGGCGAGTTCGCGCGTGTCCTTGAAGATGGTCGAGGCCTGCTCGCCGGCGATGATCGCCTTCACGGAAGGAACCTCGGCGTCCTGGCCGGAGATGATCGGCATCTTCATCTCGCCCGAGCCGTAGCCGACGCCCTTCAGCGACGAGATGATGCCGATGGACAGACCGTCATAAGGCGACAGAACCGCGTCCACCTTCTTGTCGGAGTAGAATGCCGACAGAATGTTGTCCATGCGGGCCTGGGCGACGGACGGGTCCCAACGCAGGGTGCCGACCTTGTCCATGCCGGTCTGGCCGGAGCCCACGACCAGCTTGCCCGAGTCGATGTAGGGCTGCAGGACGCTCATCGCGCCGTTGTAGAAGAAGAAGGCGTTGTTGTCGTCCGGCGAACCGCCGAAGAGCTCGATGTTGAACGGGCCCTTGCCGTCCTTCAGGCCGAGGCCATCGGCGATCGAGGTCGCCTGGAGAACGCCGACCTGGAAGTTGTCGAAGGTCGCGTAGTAGTCGACATTCGGCGTTTCGCGGATCAGGCGGTCATAGGCGATGACCTTGGCGCCGGCGTCGTGGGCCTGCTTCAGGATGTCCGACAGCGTCGTGCCGTCGATGGAAGCGACCACCAGAACCTTGGCGCCCTTGGTGACCATGTTCTCGATCTGCGAGAGCTGGGTCGGGATGTCGTCTTCGGCATATTGCAGGTCGGTGCCGTAGCCGCGATCCTGGAGCTGCTTCACCATGTTGTCGCCGTCCGCGATCCAGCGGGTTGAGGACTTGGTGGGCATGGCGACGCCGACGGTGGTCTTGTCCTGCGCGAAGGCGGCGGGCGTGGCCAAGGTCAGGCCGAGCGCGGCGCCGGCCAGCAGCATCTTGATGGATTTCATAACTCTCCCCTTTGGCATCACGCCGGCGCCGCGACGCGCCCGATGCGCTTCGCGGCTTACTTGAATTCTATGGTCTCAAGACCCCAGTGCATCCATCCCGCTCTGACCTCTTCGGATCGCGGAACGTCCTCCCGACGAGCATCATGCGACGGATGCGGCTGAACTCTTGATTTCGTTTCCTGGAACTGTCAAGGCCGGTTCGGGGATATCATCATATCAATCAGTCGCACTCTTGACGATTATGGTTGCCAAGCCGCCTGGTGGCGGCAATGATAGGATCATTAGACAAGATTACGGCAGCCTGTCGAAGGCTGTCGATCCAGCTCGTGGGACGGCGGGGTTGCGGGGGAATCAGGAAAAGGGCAGTGCGAACCGGACGATGGCGCTCGCCATCGACATCGGTTGCCGGATCACGCATGGCGAGTGGCCCGCCGGCACGGTGCTGCCCACCGAAGGCGAGATCCAGACGCGCTTCGGCGTGTCGCGCACGGTTGTCCGCGAAGCGATCCGCCATCTGGCGGCCAAGGGCCTCGTGGCGGTCGGCCCGAAGGTCGGCACCCGCGTGCGCGCCAGCACCGAATGGAACATGCTGGATGCGGACGTTCTGCGCTGGCATCTGATGCGCGAAACGCAACGGCCGTTCGTCGAGTCGCTCTACGAGATGCGGCTCATCAACGAGCCGGAAGCCGCGCGCCTCGCGGCCGAGCGCATCACGCCGGAGCGGCTGGCCGAACTGGAAGCGGCCCTCCACGGCATGGAAATCAATCCGCGCGGCTCGCCCGAACTGGTGGCCGCCGATCTCGCCTTTCATCGCATCATCCTGGAGGCCACCGGGAACCCGATCCTGCGCTCCCTCGGCACCGTGATCGAGCGCAGCCTGACCATTTCCTTCTCCCTCAGTTGGCGGCAGAACCCGCAGACCGACACCGTGATCCAGCACGCCCGCGTCTTCGAGGCGATCTCGCGCGGCGACGGCGATGCGGCGGCGCTCTTCATGAGGCAGTTGATCGAAAGTGCGTGCGGGGACGTCCTCGCATCGCTCTATGCCGATGGTTCCGACACGGCTCCGCCCGGTCGGCGCCCGGCGCCCGAGCATGCCGTTCTGCCCGAAGGGCCGGCGGCTTCGATACCGGTAACCGTAGACGGTCTTACATGAGCAATATCCGCATCGCGCTCGTCGGCATCGGCAAGATCGCGCGCGATCAACACGTCCCTGCCATCGCAAAGGTCGATGGCGTCGAACTCGTCGCCGCTTGCAGCCGCCATGCCGGTCTCGACGGCGTGCGAAGCTTCTCCGACTTCGGCGAGATGCTGCGCGCTGTCCCGGAGATCGACGCCGTTTCGCTCTGCACGCCGCCGACCGCCCGGCTTTCCTACGCGATCGAAACGCTGGAGGCCGGCAAGCACCTCGTTCTGGAAAAGCCGCCGGCCGCGACGATCTCCGAACTCGCGCCGGTCATTACGCTTGCGGAAAAGAAGGGGCTCAGCCTCTTCACCACCTGGCATTCGCGCTTCGGCGACGGTGTCGCCCCTGCCCGCGACTGGCTGGCGGACGCCGCCATCCGCTCCGCTCGCATCCATTGGCACGAGGATGTGCGACGCTGGCATCCCGGCCAGGACTGGATCTGGGAGCCGGGCGGCCTCGGCGTGTTCGATCCGGGCATCAACGCCCTGTCGATCCTCACCGCCATTCTGCCGCAGCCGGTGTTTCTCACCCGCTCCGAACTTTCCGTGCCGGCCAACCGCGCGACGCCGATCGCGGCCCGGCTCGGCCTCACCGATCGCGCCGGCACGCCGATCGAAGCCGAGATGGATTGGCGTCCCACCGATCGCGACCGTTGGGACATCGTGGTCGAGGCGGATAAGGGACGCCTCGTCCTTTCCGATGGCGGCGGCGCGCTGACGATCGACGGGCAGACCGTCGTCGGTGGCCACGACAACGAATACCCGAACATCTACCGCAGATTCGCCGAGCTCGTCCGCGAAGGACGGTCCGACATCGATCTGACACCGCTGACCCTCGTGGCCGACGCCTTCATGCTCGGCCGGCACGAGAGCGTCGAAGCCTTCAACTGACACCAGACCCGAAGAAGCCTGACCGCCATGCTGAAGAAAAACGATTCCGCCCCCACCAAGCTGCGTTCGCGGGCCTGGTTCGACAATCCCGACAATATCGACATGACCGCGCTTTATCTCGAGCGCTACCTGAATTTCGGCCTGAGCCTGGATGAGCTGCAGTCCGGCATGCCGATCATCGGCATCGCGCAGACCGGTTCGGACCTGTCGCCCTGCAACCGGCACCACTTGGAACTCGCCTCGCGCATCCGCGACGGCATTCGCGAGATGGGCGGCATTCCGCTGGAATTCCCGGTCCACCCGATTCAGGAAACCGGCAAGCGGCCGACCGCCGGCCTCGACCGCAACCTCGCCTATTTGGCGCTGGTGGAAGTGCTCTACGGCTATCCGCTGGATGGCGTCGTCCTCACCATCGGCTGCGACAAGACCACACCCGCCTGCCTGATGGCGGCGGCGACCGTCAACATTCCCGCCATCGCTCTGTCCGTCGGCCCGATGTTGAACGGTTGGTTCCGCGGGCAGCGCACGGGTTCGGGCACCATCGTCTGGAAGGCGCGTGAACTGCTCGCGGCCGGCGAGATCGACAACAAGGGCTTCATCAAACTCGTGTCGTCTTCCGCACCCTCCACCGGTTATTGCAACACGATGGGCACGGCGACGACCATGAACTCGCTCGCCGAAGCGCTCGGCATGCAGTTGCCCGGCTCGGCGGCGATCCCCGCGCCCTACCGCGACCGCCAGGAAGTGTCCTACCTCACCGGCAAGCGCATCGTGGAAATGGTGCACGAGGACCTGAAGCCCTCCGACATCATGACGCGCGACGCCTTCATCAACGCCATCCGCGTGAACTCGGCCATCGGCGGCTCCACCAACGCGCCGATCCATCTCAACGCCCTCGCGCGGCATGTCGGCGTGGAACTGACGGTGGACGACTGGCAGACCTTCGGCGAGGAGATCCCGCTTCTGGTCAATCTGCAGCCCGCCGGCGAATATCTCGGCGAGGACTATTACCACGCGGGCGGCGTGCCGGCGGTGGTCAACCAGTTGATGGGCCAGGGCCTCATCGTGGAAGACGCGCTGACGGTGAACGGCAAGACGATCGGCGAAAACTGCCGGGACGCGAAGATCGAGGACGGCAACGTCATCCGCACCTTCGAAGATCCCTTGAAGAAGCATGCCGGCTTCCGCGTCCTGCGCGGCAACCTCTTCGATTCGGCGATCATGAAGCTGTCGGTGATCTCCGACGAGTTCCGCGAGCGCTATCTGGCGGACGAGAACGATCCGGACGCCTTCGAGGGCCGCGCCGTCGTCTTCGACGGGCCGGAAGACTACCATCACCGCATCGACGATCCTTCGCTGGAGATCGACGAGGACACGGTTCTCTTCATGCGCGGCGCCGGCCCGATCGGTTATCCGGGCGCGGCGGAAGTCGTGAACATGCGCGCGCCGGACTACCTCATCAAGCGCGGAGTCAAAACGCTCGCCTGCATTGGCGATGGTCGCCAGTCCGGAACGTCCGGCTCGCCGTCGATCCTCAACGCGTCGCCGGAAGCGGCGGCCGGCGGCGGTCTCGCCCTTCTCAAGACGGGCGACCGAGTGCGGATCGACCTGAACAAGGGCTCGGCCGACATCCTGATCTCCGACGAGGAGTTGAACGCGCGGCGCGAAGCCCTGAAGGCGGCCGGCGGCTACAAGTACCCGGACCATCAGACGCCGTGGCAGGAAATCCAGCGCTCGGTCGTCGGACAGCTCGCCACCGGCGCGGTTCTGGAGCCCGCCGTCGCCTATCAGCGCATCGCGCAGACCAAGGGTCTGCCGCGCGACAACCACTGAGCGGGCGGGCCGAATGAGCGACAACGCGACGCCCTTCTGCGCGGCGGTGGATTGGGGCACATCGAGCTTCCGTCTTTGGCTTCTGGCCGAGGACGGGGGTGTGCTCGGCGAAAAGCGCTCGCGCGAGGGAATGCAGTCGGCCGTGGCGGCGGGAGGGTTTCCCGCCGTTCTCGACAGCCACCTCGCCTCGCTGTCGGCGCCGCCCGACCTGCCGGTCATCGTTTGCGGCATGGCGGGCGCGCGGCAGGGCTGGGTGGAGGCGCCCTATGTCGAGGCGCCGGCCGCGCTCGATGCGATCGCCCTGAACGCGGTCCGCGTCGAAAGCGTCGCGCGCGACGTGCGCATCCTGCCGGGCGTCGCGCAGCGCGATTCCGCGCGCCCGGACGTCATGCGCGGCGAGGAAACGCAGATCATGGGGCTCGGCGCGGACGGCCTCGTCTGCCTGCCCGGCACCCATTCGAAATGGGCGTCCGTTTCCGACAACCGCATCGAGGCCTTTTCCACCTTCATGACGGGCGAAACCTTCGCCCTCATGGCCGGCCAGTCGATCCTCAGGCACACGGTCGGGGAGAACCACGAAGCCCTGGCGCGGCCGGAGGCGTTCCGCAAAGGCGTTTCGGACTGCCTCGACGCGCCGGAAGCGTGGCTCAACCGCCTTTTCGCTCTTCGCGCCGGGCCGCTTCTGGGAACGGCCACGCCGGAAGACGCTGCCGCCCGGCTGTCCGGCCTTCTGATCGGCGCCGAGATCGCCGGGGCGCGACGGCTTCTGCCCGATGCGCGTTCGGTCGTCCTTTGCGCGTCCGGCCCGCTTTGCGACCTTTACGAGGCGGCGCTCGTCCATGCCGGATACGAGACACGGATCGAGGACGCCGACATCGCGGTCCGGTCCGGGCTTCTCGCGGCCGCGCGCCGTTGCTTCTCCTGATATTCGAAAGAGATCCAAGGTGACCCCTTCCTTCACCCCCTCGGTTCCCTGGCCGAATCTCAAACGCGCCCTCGTCGCGATCCTGCGCGGGTTGAAGCCGCAAGAAGCCGAGGCGGTCGTCGGCGGACTGATCGATGCCGGCTTCGAGGCGATCGAAATCCCGTTGAACTCGCCGGAACCCTTCCGCTCCATCGAGACGGCGGTGAAGCTCGCGCCGGCCGGTGTTCTAATCGGGGCCGGAACGGTTCTCTCCACCCAAGCGGTGGATGCGCTGAACGCCGCCGGCGGCCGGCTTCTCGTCAGCCCGAATATCGATGCCGCCGTGTTGCGCCGCGCCGGCGAGCACGGAATGGTGACGATGCCCGGCTGCTTCACGCCGACCGAGGCTTTCCAGGCCCTGGCGGCCGGCGCTTCGGCGTTGAAGTTCTTCCCCGCCTCGACGCTCGGGCCATCGGGCGTTTCCGCGATCCGTGCCGTTCTGCCGGCCGATGCGACGGTGGGCGTCGTCGGCGGCGTGTCGGACGCCGATTTCGAGGCCTTCTCCAAGGTCGGCGTTCGCACCTTCGGCCTCGGCTCCAGCCTCTTCAAGCCCGGCATGAGCGCGGCGGAAGTCGCGTCCCGCGCCCGCTCGACCGTGGAAGCCTACGACCGCGTCTTCGGCAGCGCTGCCCGATGAGCGGGAGCGCCACGGTCCTCCATAGCGAGCCGTGCCATCTCGGCGAAGGGCCGACCTACGACCACGCTGAAGACACGGCGTGGTGGTTCGACATTCTCGGCAAGACCCTGTTCGAGCATCGCTTCGCCAGCGGTGAAACGCGCCGCCATCCCCTGCCCTTCATGGCGAGCCAGATTTCGCGGATCGACGACCGCCGCCAGCTTCTGGCCGGCGACACGGGCCTTTTCGTCCGCGACCGGGAAAGCGGCCGGCTGGATCTCCTCGCGCCGATCGAGGCCGACGATCCGACGACCCGCTCCAACGATGGCCGCACCCATTCTTCCGGCGCGCTCTGGATCGGCACGATGGGACGCAAGGCCGAGCATGCGGCGGGCGCGATCTACTGGTTCCGCGAAGGCGATGTGCGGCGTCTCTACTCCGGGATCAGCATCCCGAACGCCATCTGCTTTTCGCCGGACGGACGCACCGGATATTTCTGCGACACGCGCGATGCGCGGTTGATGCGCGTATCCCTCGACCCCGCAACGGGCCTGCCGGCCGGCGAGCCGAATATGCTCTACGATGCGCGGGACGAAGACGCCGGTCTCGACGGCGCGGTGGTGGATGCGCAAGGCTCGATCCTCGTGGCGCGCTGGGGCGGCTCGCGCATCGATATCCTCAGGCCCGACGGCACCAAGCAGGGCGAGATCGCGGTGCCCGCCCGGCAGGCGAGTTGCCCGGCCTTCGTAGGGCCCCGGTTCGACAAGCTGCTCGTCACCACCGCCTTCGAAGGCATGGATGGCGATGCCCGAGCCCTGGACCCGCAAGCGGGAATCACGTTTCTGCTCGATCATCGTGTCGATGGCCGCGAGGACCCGCCCGTCCTATTGTGATCGGGCGACACGACGAAGTCGAACTGGGAGGCTCGAATGCCCGCAGAACTCGTTCTCTACACCAACCCCATGTCGCGCGGCCGAACGGCGCGCTGGATGCTGGAAGAAGTCGGCGCGCCTTATCGCGCGGAGGTCCTCGACTTCGGCGATGCGATGAAAGGCGACTACCTTCGCATCAACCGGATGGGCAAGGTGCCGAGCCTCGTCCACGGCGAGGTGGTCGTGACGGAAACGGCGGCGATCTGCTTGTACCTCGCCGACGTCTTCCCCGATGCCAAGCTCGCGCCCACGGTCGGCAGTCCCGAACGGGGCGCCTATTACCGCTGGATGCTCTTTGCCGCCGGACCGCTGGAAGCGGTGATCACCAACCGCGCCCTGCAGATCGAGCCGACCGAACAACAGAAGAAGATGGTCGGCTACGGCGACTACGCCACCACCCTCGCGGCTCTCGAAAGCCACCTTTCGCAAACCCACTACGCCGCCGGATCGGCCTTCACCGCCACCGACGTCTATCTCGGTTCGCAATTGGCGTGGGGGATGGAATTCGGCATGATCGAACGGCGGCCCGCCTTCGAAGCCTATCGCGACCGGCTGAAGGATCGGCCGGCATCCTCGCGCGCCACGCAGCTAGACGATGAACTCATCGCGGCGGCGCAACCGAACTGACGGGCGGCTTTCAGGCGACGCCTGAGAGCGCTTCGGCCGGTGGAGGCACCGCCAGCATGCCTTCCACCGCCGCCAGGGGCACGGGCCGCGAGAACAGGAAGCCCTGAACCTCGGTCACGCCGATCCGCCGGGCGAAAGCCAGTTGCTCCGCCGTTTCGACACCTTCCATCACGGTTTGCATGCGGAGCGAGCGCGACAAGCGCACGATGGTCTCGACGATCTCGGCGTCCCGCTCGTCGTTCGACATGTTGGCGATGAACGACCGATCGACCTTCAAACGATCGAACGGAAAATTCTTCAGCGCGCTGAGGCTCGAATAGCCCGTGCCGAAGTCGTCCATGGTCAGGC
The DNA here is from genome assembly GCF_009176975.1 of Aureimonas psammosilenae. GTDB lineage: Bacteria > Pseudomonadota > Alphaproteobacteria > Rhizobiales > Rhizobiaceae > Plantimonas > Plantimonas psammosilenae. Next base: position 449,084 of record NZ_WEZG01000002.1, on the reverse strand, counting down.
GGATGCCGAGCGCCTTCAGGCGGTCGATCGTGGCGCGCACCTTGCCGTTCGCGTCCAGAAGGAAGGACTCGGTGATCTCGATATCGAGACGGCCGGGTGCCAGCCCGCTTTCGCCGAGCGCCGCCTCGATATGGCCGAGAAGGTCGGGGTCCTTGAACTGGACGGATGAAAGGTTCACGCAGACGCCGATGGGCTTCGGCCAAGTCGCGGCCCTGCGGCAAGCTTCGGTCAGCACCTTCTGCCCGAGCGGAATGATGAGGCCCGAATTCTCCGCGGCGGGAATGAACTCGCCGGGCGAAACGATGCCGCGCTCCGGATGGCGCCAGCGCAAAAGCACCTCGAAGCTACGAATTGCGCCGCTCGCGGTGCCCAGAATCGGCTGGTACTCCAGGAAGAACTCGTCCCGCTCGATGCCGAGCCGCATCTCGGACTCCAAGCGCAGACGACGCTCGCTTTCCAGCCGCATTCCCGGTTCGAAGGCCTGGAAGGCATCCCCGACCTGAGACTTTGCCTGGTAAAGCGCGAGATCGGCCGCCTTCAGGACGTCCGAACACGTCATCCCGTCATGGCCCACCCGCGCGAAGCCGATCGAGATGCCCGGAACGATGTGAGCATTGGCCAGGAGGATGTCACGGCCGACGGAGGCCATGACCCTCGTCGCGAAATCGGCGCTGTCATTCACGTCCGCTGCCGCCGGGAAATGCACGATCACGAACTCGTCGCCACCGAGCCGCACGGCGAAGTCGGCGCCCGTACAAACCGAACCGATACGCCGCGCGATCTCGATCAGGACCGCGTCGCCGACATCGTGACCGTAAGTGTCGTTGATGAGTTTGAAGTCGTCGAGATCGGCCAGATAAAGCACCGCCCCGGCCTGCATCCATTGCCGGGTCGCCAAGCCTTCTTCCAGGCGCTGCATGAGATAGGTGCGGTTGAACAGGCCGGAAACCGCATCGCGGATCGACCGCTCGCGGGCGATTGTTTCGAGGTCCCGCGTCATCCGCAGCGTCTGGTCTACCCGCTGCCGCCACCGCCCGACGAAACTCAGGCCATAGCCGAGAATGACCGGCATCAGCAGGGCGGCGCTGTGCATGGATGTAGACATGAAGGTTTCGGACCAACTCGACCCGAGGCCCATCATGCCGCGCACCTGGGCATCGACAGCAAGACCGGTGAAGCTGATCGAAGCGCCCAGGAAAATGCCGGCCGCGGAATAGCCGATCTCGTATTTGCGATCCCCGAAGCTCTGCTTCCAGAATTGCCGCGACATTCGACTGATTTTTCCCGCTCATGAAACGCTGTCGATGACCCGATCCGGCCATTCCGGAAAGCATGCGGAAAAACGCTGAAACAACCGTGAATATCACCGGAACATGACGATGAACCTGCGGATACATACCGAACAGGCGAAAAAAAGGGCGGCTCGAGGCCGCCCGCAATCGACTGGAGTATCAGGTCCATAAGAAACCCGATGCGTGAAGAATCCATTCAAAACGAAATGGTTGCGTATGGCGGGCCGATATTGCCGGCATCGTGATCCACAGATTTCGGGTGCCGGCCATCGGGGCTTGGTGCTTGCCAAGCACGACTCGCAACCAAGGTATGGATGCAGCGTTAGCCTCGCGCCGGGCGACATCGAACGCCAGGCTGTTCAACTGCGGCACGAAGCCGCTTCTCTCGGAGTTCTCCATGTTCCGCGACAAGTCTACAGCGTATGAGCGGTTATCCGAAAAACTGTCGGACATCGGAGACAGGCTCGTGGAACTCGAGCATGGCGTGGCGGAGCGCCTGAGCCCGACACCCTCGGCCACCGAGCGCGCTCGCCGTGCGATCGTCGATATTCTTCCGGGCCATCAAACGGGTGTGCGCCGTTATCTGCCGGATTTCGCACGGGGATGGTCGATGCCGTCCGCCGACGATGCCCGCTCGGCCTATCATCACGCCGCCGGTTCCCTGTCGAGCCTGCGCTCGTCCCTCCCCGATCTCGCGGATTATCTGCCGGACATCCGCCGCACCGCGCGCGATGCGCGCCAAAGCCTGCCCGATCCCCGACTGCCGCGCCTTTCGAGCTTTCAGCGCGGGATGCGCACGCAGCGCGGCGTCGATCGCCTGCGCGACAACGACACGCTGACCACGCTTCTGATCGCCGGCGGGGCGCTCGTCGCGGTGGGCGGGGCCATCTACATCACCAAGAAGATCGCCGACCATACCGAGGAGCCGGACTACGACGTCGTGCGCCGCGACGGCGAGATCGAGGTGCGCGACTACGACGCGATGGTGGTCGCCGAAACGGTGAAGACCGGTTATCACGAGAAGGCCCGCAAGGCTGGATTCAACGCCCTTGCCGATTATACCTCCGCCCATAACCGGGGCGGGAAGAAGATCCCGATGACGGCCCCGGTGCTGCAGCAGCTCGCCGAAGCCGACGGCCAGACCAAGGGCTGGGCGATCCGCTTCGTGATGCCCAAGAAGTTCTCCGTCGCGACCCTGCCGCCTCCGGGCACGAACGAGGTCAAACTCCGCGACGTGCCGGCCAAGCGCATCGTGTCGATCCGATTCAACGGAAACTTCACGGCCAGCCTCGCCTCCAAGAAGCTGATGACGCTTTACAACTACCTCGCGGACGAGAACCTGAAGCAGAAGGGCGATCCCGAATACGCCTTCTACAATCCGCCCTGGACGCCCGGCTTTCTGAAGCGCAACGAGATCTTCATCGAGATCGACCGCTGAGTCCGAGGCAGTGACGATGAAGGCGCCCGCCCATCCCGGCGGGCGTTTTCGTTTCCGATGATCGTGCTTTCGCGGCGAACCGGCTAGATGGGCGCCATGGAAACGCACCACTCAGAACCTTTGCCGGACAGTCTGTGCATCGAGCGGAGCGAGGTTTCCCTCGACCCGCGCGATCCGAGCTTCTTCCAGAATCCCTATCCCGCCTATCGCCGCCTTCGCGAACTTGGCGATTTGTTCCACTGGGAGGAAGTCGGCTGCCGGGCGAGCGCGCGACACGCGGTGGTATCGGCGCTTTTGCGCGATCGTCGCTTCGGGCGTGTTCTGCCCGAAGGCGAGGACGGGCGCGTTTCCTATGCGAACAAGCCGGATCACACGCGGAACTTCTACGCGATCGAGCGGCATTCGCTGCTGGATCTCGAACCGCCGACCCATTCGCGCATCCGCGCCCTCGTTCTGAAGGCTTTCGTGTCCCGGCAGGTCGAAAGGCTGGAGCCGCGCATCGCCCGCCTTGCGAACGATCTGATCGACCGCTTCGCCGCCGAGGGCCACGCGGAACTGGTCGAGGATTTCGCGACGCCCCTCCCCGTAATCGTCGTCGCCGAGTTGATCGGCGTCGATCCGGTTCACGCGTCGAGCCTCCTCGACTGGTCGCACCGCATGGTCGCCATGTATCAATTCGGGCGAAGCGAGGCGGTCGAGCGCGCGGCCGACGAGGCTGCAGCCGAGTTTTCCGCCTTCGTCCGCGAGATCATCGCCGCCAAGCGCCGCCGGCCCGGTGACGACCTCATCTCGGCGCTGATCGCCGCAGAAACGGAGCGCGGCAGCTTGTCGGAAGACGAGATGGTGTCGACCGTCGTGCTTCTGATGAATGCCGGCCACGAGGCGACCGTCCACCAGATCGGCAACGGGATGAAGGCGATCCTCCAATCCGGCATCGCCGACCCGCAAGCGCTGTTCACGGACGACACCGGCGCGGCGCGCTGCGTCGAGGAAGTCTTGCGCTTCGACACGCCGCTTCACCTCTTCCGCCGTGTCGCGCTTCAGGACCTGACACTCGGTGACGGTTCCTCGTTCCATCGCGGCGAAGAAGTCGCCTTGCTTCTCGGGGCGGCCAATCGCGACGCGGCCATCTTCGCCGCGCCGGACGTCTTCGACCCAACAATCTCACGCCAGGCCCCGACCTCTTTCGGCGCCGGCATCCATTTCTGCGTCGGCGCTCCGCTGGCGCGGCTGGAGCTTCGCATCGCCCTGTCCATCCTGTTCCGCCGCCTGCCCGGTCTGAAACTCGCGGCCACGCCGCGCTACCGCGATAGCTGGCATTTCCGGGGGCTGGAACGGCTCGACCTCACCTTCGAGCCGACGCGTCAGGTCTTGATGACGTAAAGCTTGCGGGTCGTTTCCACGACGCGCCACGTGCCACGAAAGCCCGGGCGGATCACGAAGCTGTCGCCGGCCTTCAGTTGGACGGGCTCTTTGCCGTCCTCCGTCAGGACCGAGACGCCGGAAGCGATGTGGCAGAACTCCCATTCCGTGTAGTCGACGCGCCATTCACCGGGCGAGGATTCCCAGATGCCCGAATAAAGGCCGGTGCCGTCGTCCTCGAAGTTCCAGGTGCGGTTCGTCGGGGTGCCTCCAACGATCCGGTCGGGCGACGGTGCGCCTTCTTCGGGCTCGATGGATGATGGGTCGAGGACGAGCAGGATTTCGGTCATCGGTTCCGCTTCAGGTTCGCGCCAAGGCTTGGTCGAGATCGGCGATGATGTCGTCGACATTCTCGATGCCGACCGACAAGCGCACGACATCCGGCCCGGCACCCGCCGCAATCTGCTGGTCCGAGGCGAGCTGGCGATGCGTCGTGGAGGCCGGATGGATGACGAGCGAGCGCGTATCGCCGATATTGGCGAGATGGGAGAAGAGCTTCAGCCCTTCCACGAAAGCGACGCCCGCCTCGTATCCCCCCTTCAGCCCGAAGGTGAAGACCGCGCCGGCACCCTTCGGCGAATAGCGCAGCATGTTGGCGTGGTTCGGATCGTCGGGGAGGCCCGCATAGGAAACCCAGGCGACCTTCTCATGCGTCCTGAGATGCTGCGCCACGGCGAGCGCGTTGTCGCAATGGCGCTGCATCCGCAAGGGCAGCGTTTCGATGCCGGTGAGGAGCATGAAGGCGTTGAAAGGCGAGATGGCAGGCCCGAGATCGCGAAGCCCCAAGACGCGGCAGGCGATGGCGAGCGCGATATTGCCAAAGGTCTCGTGGAGAACGAGCCCGGCATATTCCTCGCGAGGGCGGGACAGCATCGGATAGCGGGTGCTCGCCGACCAGTCGAAGGTGCCGCAATCCACGATGACGCCGCCCATGGAATTGCCGTGGCCGCCCATGAACTTCGTCAGCGAATGGACGACGATGTCGGCCCCGTGCTCGGCCGGGCGGCAGAGATACGGCGTCGCCATGGTGTTGTCGACGATGAGCGGCAGGCCGTGGCGCTGCGCCACCGCCGCGATGGCCTCGATATCCACCACGGCGCCGCCGGGATTGGCGATGGACTCGATGAAGATCGCCTTGGTCCGTTCGCCGATCGCCACCTCGAAGCTTTGGGGATCAGCCGGATCGGCCCATTTCACGTGCCAGTCGAAGGACTTGAAGGAATGTCCGAACTGGTTGATCGAACCGCCATAGAGCCTGCGAGAAGCCACGAACTCGTCGCCCGGCTGCATCAGGGCATGAAACACGAGGAGTTGCGCCGCGTGGCCGGACGCCACGGCCAAGGCCGCCGTGCCGCCTTCCAAGGCGGCCACGCGCTCTTCCAGCACGGCCTGCGTCGGGTTCATGATGCGCGTATAGATATTGCCGAACTTTTGGAGGCCGAAGAGCGCGGCGGCATGGTCCACGTCGTTGAAGACGAAGGACGTGGTCTGGTAGATCGGCGTCGCCCGCGCGCCCGTGGTTGGGTCCGGTTGCGCCCCGGCGTGGATCGCCAGCGTTTCGAAGCCCTGACTGCCTGACATCGCCTTGTTCTCCTTGCCGACTGGTTGGGGATGATGAAGGAGCGGTCGCGGTCAATCGGAAAACCCAGAAGAGCGCGCCCTGCGATCACAATCGAGCGCTGTGCATCCCTGCTGCGTGAACCACCGCCAGAATACTGACGCCCTCCTCCGTCTCCTCGTAGAGGATAACATGGGCTTCGTGCTCATGCCGCCGAACGTTCGGACCGAAATTCGAAGCCGGTCGACCCATGCGTGGGTGATGCGCCAACCGCTGAAAGACCTCTTCGAGTTCCTCAGCGTAGCGATCACCTTGGCGTTCGCCGAACCGTTCGTAGCCGAAGATCAGAATCCGCTTCAAATCGGCCTCGGCACGATTTGTGATGGAGTAGCTAGCCACGCAGGCGGCCGCGTTCGCGCACGACCGCCTTTGCCTCTTCGGCGATATCCTTCACCGTTTTGGAGCCGACACCGCTTGCCCGCGCATCGCGGACGATCTGGCGTACTGCTTCGATCGTGTACGGGCGCTCGTCGGGCGGCGGGGAACCATCATCGGTTCCTTCCGTCGTCTGCGTTTCAGCCTTGTCCCGGATCACCAGCGTTCGGAAGTAGTCGTTGAGGCTCGGATAAACGCCGTCCCGGATCTGGCCTTCGACCCAATCCACCATCGGGTCGGGAAGCGATATGGTCACGGTGCCCATCAGCTCATCTCCGTCTGCGGAAGGAAAACCCAACCGCTCCGCATCCAAGGATCTCAAAATCCGAGACGAGCGTATTCGATCTTCGGGCAACGATCCATGACGACTTCGATGCCGGCCGCCGCTGCCCGCTCTGCCGCGTCGTCGTCGCGCACGTCGAGCTGCGTCCAGATCACCTTCGGCAAGGGATCGAGCACCAGCGCCTCCTCCACCACGCTGCGCACCGCGTCGCTCGCGCGAAACACGTCCACCATGTCGATCGGCTCGGGCACGCTCGCGAGGTCGGGATAGAAGACGGTGCCGAGGATGGGCTTGCCGACTTGGCCGGGATTAATCGGATAAACGCGGTAACCCCGTTCCAGAAGGAAGTGCAGCACGCCGAAGGACGGTCGCTCGGGCTTGGGGCTCGCGCCGACCATGGCGATGGTCTTCACCCCGGTCAGGATGCGGCGGAGATCGTCGGCGGAAGGCTCTTGGATCGGCATCGCTTCGTCTCCTTCACTTGGTCCTCGCCCCTAGCGATTGCCCTCCATGCTAGGCGCCAAACAAGCGCGAACAAGGGAAGCAAGCACGCTTCCAAGCGTCGTAGTGCGGCAAAATCGGTACGGTATCCAGTTACTTCATTTATAGACCGCTGTTTTCGCTAGATTTTCCATATATGGCTTCTGCAGAGCGGGCTTGACGAGCGGCGCCGTCAACCGCTAATGACACCCCAGACGCAGCGGCGCGTGCCGCATCCTCTTCGGCGCATCCGGACGGACGCGGCGTCGCCCCGCAATATCCTTAGGATTTCTCGATGAAGACCTTCTCGCAGAAAAACGAGACGGTAGAGAAGAAGTGGATTCTGATCGACGCCGAAGGGCTCGTCGTCGGCCGCCTCGCCTCTCTCGTCGCGCTTCGCCTTCGTGGCAAGCACAAGGCCACCTACACCCCGCATATCGACGATGGCGACAACGTCATCATCGTGAATGCCGACAAGGTGGTCTTCACCGGTAAGAAATATACCGACAAGACCTACTATTGGCACACCGGCCATCCGGGCGGCATCAAGGAGCGCAAGGCGCGCCAGATCCTCGAAGGCCGCTTTCCGGAGCGCGTCGTGGAAAAGGCCGTGGAGCGCATGCTTCCCGAGGGCCCGCTTGCTCGCCAGCAGCTTCGCAACCTTCGCGTTTACACCGGCTCGTCCCACCCGCATGAGGCTCAGAAGCCCGAGTCGCTCGACGTCGCGGCCCTGAACTCGAAGAACAAGAGGGCCGCCTGATGTCGCAGCTCAACTCCCTTCAGGACCTCCAGCAGGTCGAGACGGTCGCTGACGCCCCGGTTCACGTCCAGAAGATCGACGCCCAAGGCCGCGCCTATGCCACCGGCAAGCGCAAGGACGCGGTCGCCCGCGTCTGGGTCAAGCCCGGCAGCGGCAAGATCACCGTGAACAACAAGGAGTTCGAGGCCTACTTCGCGCGCCCCGTCCTCCAGATGGTTCTGCAGCAGCCGATCGTCGCGGCGGCCCGCGACGGCCAGTTCGACATCGTCGCGACGGTGGCCGGCGGCGGTCTGTCCGGCCAGGCCGGTGCGGTCCGTCACGGAATCTCCAAGGCGCTGACCTATTATGAGCCGGGCCTGCGCCCCGTTCTGAAGAAGGGCGGCTTCCTGACGCGCGACAGCCGCGTGGTCGAGCGCAAGAAGTACGGCAAGGCGAAGGCCCGCCGCTCCTTCCAGTTCTCGAAGCGCTAAGAGAAGCGCTTCGTTTCGAACCCGAAGGCCGCGGAGCGATCCGCGGCCTTTTTTGTTTGGTCAATCGAACACGCGAATGGACGGACCATGGCGGCTAAGACCATCGATCACGCCTTCACCGCGACGGAGACGCTCGGCGCCGCCGGCGACCCGACCTATGCCGGCATCGCCTCATTCATGCGCCGCAAGCTGACGAAGCGCCCGGAAGGGGCCGACGTCACTGTCTGGGGCATCCCGTTCGACGCTTCCGTTTCCAACCGGCCGGGCGCGCGCTTCGGACCGGCCGCCATCCGCCGCGCCTCGCAGATCTTCGACAACGATCCGCAATATCCCTTCATGCGCGACCTCTTCGAGGCGTTGTCGGTGGTCGATTACGGAGACTGCCTTCTCGATTATCGCCTGCCAGAAACCGTCCACGAGACGATCCGTGGCGAGGCCTCCCGCCTCCTGAGCGAGACCGGCTTTCTGCTGACGCTCGGCGGTGACCATTCGATCACCTTCCCGCTTCTCCAGGCCCATGCCGAAAAGCACGGGAAGATGTCGCTCGTCCATTTCGACGCCCATCAGGATACCTGGCCGACGGCCGGTGAGCGGATTGACCACGGCTCGTTCCTGACCGGCGCGGTGCGTCAGGGTCTGGTCGACCCGGACACGTCCATCCAGATCGGCATCCGCACCCATGCGCCCGAAACCTTGGGTATGGAGATCATCCACGGCAACGAGGTGGAGGACCTGACGAGCCTTGCCATCGCCAAGCGCATCTACGAGCGCACCGGTGGCACGAACGTTTATCTGACCTTCGACATCGATTGTCTGGATGCCGCCTTCGCGCCCGGCACCGGCACGCCGGTCGCCGGCGGTCCGTCCAGCGCCAAGATGCTGGCCGTTCTGCACCATCTGAAGAACTTGGCTGTCGTCGGCGCGGACGTGGTGGAAGTCTCGCCGCCCTTCGACCATGCCGACATCACGGCGATTGCGGGCGCGACGGTCGCCATGTACCTCATCGGCATTCTGGCGGAAAAGAAGGCGGCTTGATCCCATGGCACCGCGCATCTTCATCGACGGCGAACACGGCACGACGGGGCTTCAGATCCGCCAGCGCATGGCGGGCCGGCGCGACGTCGAGCTTCTGTCCATCCCCGAGGCCGAGCGGCGCAACGCCGCGATGCGCGAGGATCTTCTGAACTCGGCAGATGTCGCCATTCTCTGCCTGCCGGACGACGCGTCGCGCGAGGCGGTGACGCTGATCGGCTCGAACAAGACGAAGATCATCGACACCTCGACGGCGCACCGTACGGACCCGAACTGGGTCTATGGCTTCGCCGAGATGGACAAACGCCAAGGCGAACGAATCGCCGCGTCATCTCGCGTCGCCAATCCCGGCTGTTATCCGACAGGCGCAATCGCGCTTCTGCGCCCCCTTCGCGCGGCGGGCCTCGTCGCCGAGGACTATCCGGTCTCCGTCAACGCCGTGTCGGGCTATACCGGAGGCGGCAAGCAGATGATCGCGCAGATGGAAGATGCCGCCAACCCGGACCACATCGCCGCGCCACATTTCCTTTATGGTCTCGACCTCCGGCACAAGCATCTGCCGGAAATGCGCACCTATGGCATGCTGGCCGCCGATCCCCTCTTCGCGCCCTCCGTCGGTCGTTTCGCGCAAGGCATGATCGTGCAGGTGCCGATCCGCATCGAGGACGGCAAGGCGACCCCCGCCGACTTCCACGCGGCCCTCGCCGAGCACTACGCCGGCCAGGACCTCGTGACGGTGGTGGACGCGAAGGAAGCCGCCGCCATCAAGCGGATCGATCCGACCGAACTTGCAGGCACCGACCGCATGAAGCTTTTCGTCTTCGCCTCGCCGGACGGCCACCTCGTCAACCTCGTGGCGCTGCTCGACAATCTCGGCAAGGGCGCGTCCGGTGCCGCCGTGCAGAACCTCGACCTGATGCTGAAGAACTAGAACCCTTCAGCGCGCGAAGGCGTAGGGGCCGGCAAGGCCCCTCGCATGGGCGACAGCAAAGCCCAGCACGATCAGCGCGCCCGCCTGATGGAGAAGCGCCCAGCCGATCGGCACGGCGAGAAGCAGCGTCGTGATGCCGAGCGCGGCTTGGCAAAGCACCAGCCCCAGCAGGACGAAGGCCCGGCGGGAATGCGTCGTGCCGGGCGCTTGCAGAAAGGCGGCGACGGCGTGGATCGCCACGACGGCGAGGAGGAGATAAGCGCCGAGACGGTGTACGAACTGGACGGTCATCACGTTCTCGAAGAAGTTCCGCCATGCCGGCTGCATGGTCAGCAGCCCGTCGGGCAACAAACGCCCGTCCATCAGCGGCCACGTGTTGAACGTCAGACCCGCGTTCAAACCGGCGACCAGACCCCCGAGATAGATCTGGCACATGGCCAGGAAGAGGATGAAGCCGGCCGCATAGACCGAGCCCGAGGACGGCGGGATGTCATCGGAATGACGCGCCAGCCCCCGCGCCACCCACAAGGTCGCGGCGAAGATCAGGCAGGCGGTCGTCAGATGCACGGCCAGCCGGTATTGGCTGACATCGGTACGGTTCACGAGGCCGGAGGCCACCATCCACCAGCCGATGCCGCCCTGCAGCGCGCCGAGCGCCAGGATGCCGAGAAGACGCGGCTTCAGCTTGGGGTGCAGACGCCCGGTCGCCCAGAAGAAGGCCAGCGGCAAAGCGAAGACGAGGCCGACGAGCCGGGCCAGCACGCGGTGCGTCCATTCCCACCAGAAGATCGTCTTGAACTCGTCGAGGCTCATGCCCCTGTTGATCTGCTGATATTGCGGAATCTGGCGGTAGAGGTCGAATTCCTCCTGCCATTCGGCGGCCGACAACGGCGGCACGACGCCGTGGATCGGCTTCCATTCCGTGATCGACAAGCCGCTTTCCGTCAGCCGCGTCGCACCGCCCACGAGAACGATCGCGAACACCATGAGGGCGACGGCGTAGAGCCACCAGCGAACCGGCCGGGTGGTACGGGAATGGAAACGCGGCGGCGAATAGTCGGAAGGGAGAGAAGCGCTTGTCATGGTCGGCGAGGGTCGATCCGCAACATGGCGCGCGGGTCGCACGCCGGACCGCTCGGGTTTGGCCCGAACGCGGAAAGGACGCAAGCGCCATTGGGGCCGCAGGCGATGGGCTCTGGTGTTTCGCCAAGCGGGCCGTCATAAACCGCCTACCGGGAGAAGAGCCATGCGTCTGCGCGTCCGCAAACTGGTCGGGACGGTTTTGATCGTCCTCATCGTCATCGTCTACGCGATCTTCGCGACGGCCTTCGCTTCGCTTTATCTCGGGCAGTCGAGCGGCTGGGTGCACCTCGCCTTCTTCCTGGTCAGCGGGCTCCTGTGGGTGGCGCCGGCCGCCCTTCTGATCCGCTGGATGGAGGGCTATTCGGGCAAGGCCCGCCCTCCCCGCTGAAGACGAGTCAGGCGGCTTTGGCCTGCGCGACCGGCATCGCCGGCAAAGCGAGCGTGACGAGATCGGCGAAGCCGAACAGCGCGAGACGCTCCCGCATCGAAGCCTGACCGCTTAGCCCGCCATCGTCCGGCAGAACGAGCGCCGTGTTCTCATCAACGAGAGCAGGCAGGAGTTCGAACGGCACCTCGCCGAACACCACGACGCTTCGCGAATAGGCCTGCGACAAGGCGGCCAACACGGCCGCTGCGGCCTCCTCGACCGCCTCCTTCGGCGTGCTCGTTTCGAAAAGCCGGGCGGCCAGGACATGCGTGCGGCCGGAACGATCGCGGTGGATGGCGTGGGCGAAGGTCGACGGGCTCGCCGCCATGGTGGCGACGTCCTCGGGCCAGCCGATCGCGCCCATGTCGCTCGCGGCGCCCAACGGATCGGCGAAATCCACCAGCACCGTGGAAGCGCCCGCGCCCGCCAGCCGCCGCGCGAGAAGCACGCCGGCGGCCCGGTTCGCTTCCGGCGTTCCGACGAGGAGGACCCGCGCGATCTTGGCCGCCCGCATCGCGTCGCCGAGTTCCGCCAGCGTCACGATATCCGAGACCGGGGGCGCTTCCACGAAGGCCGCGGGCGCTTCGATCGGTGCAGCGACTGCATCCGGGGCAACGGTCTGCGGAGAAGCGCCCGAAACAGGGCGCCGCTTCAGGAGATTGCGCAAACCCGACCCGATACCCATGCCCGTCCCCGACCGTTCCTCGATGGCCGGATTGTCGCGTTCCTTGGTTAGCCCTTCGTCAAACGCGGGTCCTCACGCGCGTCTCGAGGACAGTTAACTTAGCGGTAAGCTTAACGAGATACTAATCGCCTCGCCCCTGCCAGCGACGCGCGGGGGACATCGAGTTTTGCGCGAGGTTCGGGGACATGCGGCTTCGAGATCTGGGGATCGCGATCTTCCTCGGCGCTGCCCTTTCCGGCTGCGTTTCCGGCAAGGTGGGAACGCCTGCCATTCACGAAAGCCTGAACGAGCCCTATCGGCTGGACAGCGGCGATCGCGTGCGCGTCACCGTCTTCGAGCAGGCGAGCCTTACCAACAGCTATTCGGTCGACAAGGGCGGCTATGTCGCCATGCCGCTCGTCGGCAACGTTCCGGCGCGCGGCCAAACCACGGACGAGCTGGAAAAGGCCATCGCGACCGAGCTCGCCGGCGGCTACCTGCGCAACCCGGAAGTCGCGGTGGAAGTCGACACTTACCGGCCCTTCTTCATCATGGGCGAGGTGACGCAAGGCGGCCAATACAGCTACGTTCCCGGCATGACGGTGCAGAAGGCGGTCGCCATCGCCGGCGGCTTCACTCCCCGCGCCGCGCGCACGGATGTCGATCTGACGCGCCAGGTGAACGGCCGGATCGTTTCGGGCCGGGTTCCGGCGTCCGACCCGATCCAGCCCGGCGACACGATCAACGTGCGCGAGCGCTGGTTCTGAACATCGGCCCGATCGCTAAAGTCCTAGCCGTCGCCTTTATCGGATCGGGAACTCTCTTCGCCTAAGGTCTTGCGGATCGTCCCTGGCGGGCGATTCCCGACCGCTCTCGTCGGTCGCGCGGAACAAGAAATCCGTGGAGAGCGGCACATGGGAGCGATCACGAACCGGCACACGCCTGAAACAGGCTTCCGCGACGCGTCCTCGATTCCCGTTTCCCGAACCCACCTGCCCTTTTCGGCCGCCGCCATTCGCGCCACGAAGGTCAGCGCGCCGACCGGGCCCACGGTCTTGAACGAACGCGCCAGCGAAGCGGCGACACGCTACGCGACGCAGGTCATCTCCGCGTCCCTGTTGGCCGGGCTTTGGCGCACCGTCGAATTCCTGTGCCTCGCCAGTCTGTCGCTCGCGCTGATCGCCTTCTACGACATGCCGGGTCCCTCCCTCTTCGCCCGCTACGCCGTGGTTTCCGTCTGCGGAGCGTTGGCCGGCGTTTCCATGATCCAGGCCTTCGGCGGCTATGACGCAGCGACCTTCCGACGAAGGTTCGGGCAGATCGTTCCTGTCGCCACCGGATGGGCCGTCGCCCTTGCGGCGCTCGCTCTCGGCATTTTTTTCCTGCGCATCCAGAACGACCTGTCGCGCGCCTGGCTGGCGCTTTGGTATGCCTGCGGGCTCGGCATCCTGACGGTGCTGCGCATCTGCCTCGGGTTCAAAGTCAGGGCTTGGAGACAGGCCGGGCGCATGGAGCGACGCGCGGTGATCGTCGGCGGCGGGCCGGCGGCCGAGGAACTGATCGCCGAAATCGACCGGGAACCGAACAACGATCTGAAGATCTGCGGAATCTTCGACGATCGCAACGACCGTCGCTCGCCGGCCAGCGTCGCCGGCTGCCCGAAACTCGGCAATGTGCGCGAACTCGTGGAGTTCGTGCGCCGCACCCATATCGACATGCTGATCGTGACGATCCCCGTGACGGCCGAGAAGCGCGTCCTGGAACTCCTCAAGACCCTTTGGGTCCTGCCCGTCGATATTCGCCTGTCGAGCCATAGCTCGCAGATGCGCTTTCCGTCCCGCTCCCTGTCCTATGTGGGGCGGGTGCCGCTGCTCGAAGTCTTCGACAGGCCGATCACGGAATGGAACAGCATCGCCAAGCGCGTCTTCGATATCGTCATCGCCGGCGCGGCACTGGTCGCCCTTTCGCCGGTTCTGGCGGCGACGGCCATGGCGATCAAGCTGGACTCGAGGGGACCGGTGCTCTTCCGCCAGAAGCGCCATGGCTTCAACAACCAGATCATCGAGGTTCTGAAGTTCCGCTCGATGTATCACGAGATGGCGGACCCGACCGCGGCGAAGGTCGTGACGCGCGGCGACGCGCGGGTGACCCCGGTCGGTCGCTTCATTCGCAAGAACTCGCTCGATGAACTGCCGCAACTCTGGAACGTCGTTCGCGGCGACCTGTCGCTCGTCGGCCCCCGCCCGCACGCCGTCCATGCGCGGTCGAGTTCGAACGAGGCCTTCATCGAGATCGTCGACGATTATTTCAGCCGCCACCGGGTGAAACCCGGCATCACCGGCTGGGCGCAGATCAACGGTTATCGCGGCGAGATCGACCACCCGGACAAGCTGAAAAGCCGGTTCGACTACGATCTCGAATATATCGACAAGTGGTCGATCTTCTTCGACGTCAAAATCCTGGCTCTGACGCCGATCCACCTTTTCCGGGCCGAGAACGCCTACTGAAAAAGCAGAAAGCCCGGCCTTCGAGCCGGGCTTGCGTCTTGAAGATGATGCCGCGGCCGATCAGGCGAAAGCGTGGTCCGCACCGGCATTCACGATATGCGCCATGGCCAGCGGCGGCTTGGCGGTGAAGCCATCGGCATTGCGAACCGGCGTTCCCCGCCCTTCCCTCACCGCCGACACCGCCCCTTCCGAATCGTCGGCGCTCGGCACCGCGAAAATGTCGATCGCGCTTTGCATATGGTCGTCATCACGCTCCACCGCCCAACGCTTGGCAGACTGGGAATGACGGAAAGCCCGAAAGACGGTCGCTTCGTCGTTTTCGATCCGAACAACGAACATGATAGCCCCCTTCGCTCGCCTGATGCGGGTCGTATGGTTAACGCCCGCTAAGAGCTTCGGTTCCGGACAGTTAACGCGGAGTTAATCGCGTGATCACCGGGATGCCCGACGCAGCCGACGGACACAGGGCACCGTTTGCCAGATCAACGGCTCAAGCGACGGCAATTTCGTTAGGGGTTTTCGGGCGAATGGTCGGAGCGATAGGATTTGAACCTACGACCCCTTGGACCCCATCCAAGTGCGCTACCAGACTGCGCTACGCTCCGACTGCCAGAACCCGTAGCGAAAGCGGGCATTGAAGGCAACCCGCTTTCGACGGGATCGGCCGAAAAGAGGACGGTGGCCGGCAATGTGGGAGCTTTGGGACCAGAAGTCCCACGCCGGCCCGTCTGTTTTCGAAAAGGAAGAACGGCCTGCAACCCGTGCCGACCGACCGACGGTTCGGCGGAGAGCGGCTAGCGCGACTGGTCCAGCAGACGCTTGCATTCCAGGAGTTCGATCAGCACGTCCTGCAACGTCGCGACGCTTTCCTTCGCGAGACCGACCGGTGCTTCGTCACCGCCGCGCGCACTGCGCAGGAAGGACGAAAAGGCCCCTCGCCGTTCCGGCGGTGCCTCGGCCACCGGCTCGACGGGAGAAGCGTAGCTCGGCGGCACGTCGTCGGCATCGTCATCGACCGTTTCCGGCCCTTCAGCGTCGCTCCGTCCGAGCTGGATCGAGTCGATGGAAGCGACATCGCCCGCGCCGATCGACATGACGAAGCGGTTGCCGCTTTCCTTCAGGATGCGCTGAACACCCTTGATGGTGAAGCCGCGCACGTAAAGGAGATAGCGGATGCCCTTCAAAAGCTCGACATCGTCGGGCCGGTAGTAGCGCCGTCCGCCGCCGCGCTTCATCGGGCGGATCTGCGTGAAACGCGTTTCCCAGAAGCGCAGGACGTGCTGCGGCAGGTCGAGTTCTTCGGCGACCTCGCTGATCGTTCGGAAGGCGTCCGTGCTTTTGGAAGTCATGCTGGGTCAGCGGTCCTGCGCAGGGCTATTCGGCGGCCTTCAACGCAGCCTCGTCCCCATCGCCCCGCTTGAGATGGGCTTCGAGGATTCGGTCCTTCATCACGTTGGACGGCTTGAAGACGGCCACGCGGCGCGGAAGGATCGGCACTTCCTCACCGGTCTTGGGGTTACGACCGACGCGTTCGTTCTTGTCCCGAACGAGGAAGGAGCCGAAGGACGAGATCTTCACCGACTCGCCGCGCGCGATGGTGGTGCACATCTCTTCGAGGATCATTTCAACGAGGGACGCGGACTCGGTTCTGGACAAACCGATCTTACGAAATACGGCCTCAGCGAGATCGGCTCTCGTGATCGTCTTCTCGCTCATGCGAACCCCTAGTGTCGAACGCCGCGGCCCCTTCCGGCAGCCTCGATTGCGGCGCCAAGATACGCTTTCCGATTAGTGAATCAAGGCTGAAGCGATGGCGGGCACCATTGAAAACAGCGCCTTCACCAGCGAACCACCACGGCGCCCCAGGTAAAGCCGCCGCCCATCGCCTCCAGAAGAACGAGATCGCCCCGCTTGATCCGCCCGTCCCTTGCCGCAACGTCAACGGCGAGCGGAATCGAGGCCGCCGACGTGTTGCCGTGGTCCTGCACGGTCATCACCACCTTTTCGGGCGCGATGCCGAGCTTCTTGGCGGACGCCTCGATGATTCGCCGATTCGCCTGGTGCGGCACGAACCAGTCTACTTCCTCGGCGGAGATCCCGAGGGCGGAAAAGGAGTCCTCGATGACGTCGGTGATCATGCCGACCGCATGCTTGAAGACTTCGCGCCCCTGCATGCGAAGCTTGCCGACCGTTCCGGTGCTGGAAGGACCGCCATCGACGAAAAGCTTTTCCTCGTGGTTGCCATCCGCGCGCAGCCGCGAAACGAGAACGCCGCGCCCGTCCGCCTTCGATGCGTCCACCGCTTCCAGCACCATCGCGCCCGCGCCGTCGCCGAAAAGCACGCAGGTCGTGCGGTCTTCCCAATCGACGATCCGCGAGAAAGTCTCGGCGCCGATCACCAAAGCGCGCTTCGCCATGCCGGATCGCAGGTACAGATCGGCCGTGGTCAGCGCATAAACGAAGCCGCTGCACACGGCCTGCATGTCGAAGGCAAAGCCCTTGTCGATGCCCAGACGCCGCTGCACCTGCACGGCGGAAGCGGGAAAGGTGTTGTTCGGCGTCGCCGTCGCCAGGATCACGAGATCGAGGTCCGTGGGCTTCAGCCCGGCGGCGTCGAGCGCCCGCCGGGCCGCGCCTTCGGCCAGGGAAACCGTGGTTTCACCTTCTCCCGCGATATGGCGCTGGCGGATGCCGGTGCGCTGGGTGATCCATTCGTCGGAAGTCTCGATCCGCTTTTCCAGATCGGCATTGGTGAGGACGGTCTCGGGCAGGTAGGAACCCGTCCCGAGAACGACCGAGCGCAGGGCGTCCATCATATCGTCTCCGGCGCGACCTCGACGGTCGGCCCGTTGGTTGTCAGGCGCTCATGATAGATGCGCATGGCTTCCTCGACCTGTCCGAGGAGACCGTTCTCGCCCATGGCGCAGGCGAGGTCGATGGCGGCGGCGATGCCCTCGGCATCCGTGCCTCCATGGCTCTTGATGACGATGCCGTTGAGGCCCAGAAATACCCCGCCATTGACCTTGCGCGGGTCCATCTTGTCGCGCAGCCGGTCAAAGGCGCTCTTCGCCAGAATATAGCCGAGCCGCGCCATCCAGGTCTGTGTCATCGCGGCTCTGAGATAGCCGGCGATCTGCTTGGCCGTGCCTTCGGCGGTCTTCAAGGCGACATTGCCGGTGAAGCCTTCCGTCACCACCACGTCGACGGTGCCTTTGCCGAGATCGTCGCCTTCCACGAAGCCGCGATAGGACAGGCCCGGAACCGGGTTCTCCTTCAGGAAGCGCGCGGCCTCGCGCACTTCCTCCTGGCCCTTCACCTCCTCCACGCCGACATTCAGAAGGCCGACGGTCGGCTGCTCGATGCCGAACAAAGCGCGCGCCATGGCCGCGCCCATCATGGAGAAATCGACGAGCTGCTGGGCGTCCGCCCCGATGGTCGCGCCGATATCGAGGACGATGCTTTCGCCCCGCACCGTCGGCCAGATGCCGGCGATGGCCGGCCGCTCGACCTTCGCCATGGTGCGCAGGCAGAATTTCGACATGGCCATCAGCGCGCCGGTATTGCCGGCCGACACCGCGACATTGGCCTCGCCGGTCTTCACCGCCTCGACCGTCTTCCACATGGAGGACTTGTAGCGCCCCTGGCGCAACGCCTGCGACGGGCGCTCGTCCATGCGGATCGACACATCGCAATGATGGAAGGTGGAGGCTGCCTTCAACTCGGGATGCCGGTCGAGGATCGGCAGAACCACCGCTTCCTCGCCGTAGATCACGAAGCGGGTCTTGGGTCGGCGCTGCAAGGAAATCGCCGCGCCCGGCACGACCACCGACGGACCGTGATCGCCGCCCATTGCATCGAGGGAGATCGTGACGCCTGACGTGGAACTCAAATCGCGCTCGCTTTCCTGTTTCGCTGCGGCTGCCCCATCCCTGATGAAATGGTCGATTTCTCGGCAGATGCGCGAGCGCCTGCGACAAAAGCCGTCTTCCGCATTCCCGGCGTCATTAGAACTTTTCCGGTGGGTTCCACCAGAGGGCGGCGGCCCTTACCCATCCGTCTTGCGGAGCTTGTCGAGGACGGCGAAGGGCGAGGGTTCCTTTTCCGGCTCCGCCGCCGACTGGAATTCGACATCGGCGGCGCGCGGATAGGGATCGAGCGCCAGCCCTAGGAACTGCACCAGGGCTTCGCCGAGATCGACCCGGTCGCCGCGGAAGGTTTCGGGCTCGTCCTCGGCGAGATCCACGTCAACCTCGGCCAGATCGTCGTTGGCGGGACGGGCGAGACGCGAATGTTCGGGAACGAAGAAAAGCTGCAGCTCCTCGTCGATGCTCTGCGGCACCGGATCGAGCGTCACGACATCGCTTTGAACGACATCCGCGACGAACCGCCCCTCGACGCAAACGCCGCCCGCCTGCCAGGGCTTGACTAGGAGATCGGCCTCAAAGCGCTCCACACCCAGAATGCCGAAGCGCCGTGCGATGGCAGCGCGCTCCTCCGCATCGGCCTCGAAGCGCAGAGGTTCGCCATCGGCGCCCAAACGGAGCACGCTGAAGGAAAAGGAGATTTCGCTCTCGCCCCGGGCCTTGTCCGCGCTCATGCCGTTTCCTCGAAAATCTCGCCGCGAAGAAGCCGATCCACCGGCACGGCGTCCAGTTCGGCCTTCGTCGCGATCATATAGTTCGCCAATGCCCCGGCATCTCCCTTTCCGGGCGGGCAATCCTTCAGGGCGCGATCGAGAAGCGCCCGGCCGAGCGCATCGGCGTCGCTGGCGCGAAGCGGCGCGTCGTAGCCGGCAACCCGCTCGTAGAACAACCCCGCCAGCCGGCGCATCCGCTTGGGCACGGCGACATCGCCGATGCCGATCTCCCGGATCGAATCCTCCACGTCGGAAATGAAGCGATCCACCAGATCCTGTGCCAACGGCGCGGCTTGCCGCTCGTCCCGGCAGCGGGCGAGAAACAAGAAGACGTGGATAGAAAGCGATTCGAAGCGCCCCATCACCGTGTCCGGCAATCCGCATTCGACGAAAAACTGAGGCTTGCGTGAGCGCGCGACGATGCCCGCATAGATCGCGTCCACGATCTCGCGGTTGCGATGGCGTCGCTTGAAGCGCGACAGCAAGTTGGCGGCCAGCGTCATGTCGCCGGTGCCGTCGCATGGCTGCGACGCGATTGCAACAAGGCGTCCGGTGCTTTACCAACCCTGCCGCGCACGGACGAAATTCTTTGCCGCACTGCCGCTTTTATGTCGCGGGTGAGGCTTAGGGAGCGCCAAAATCGCTCCAAGGGGAGGCATCAGCTTGAGTCGTCACCGCTTACGCTCCGCCGTCATGGCATCAGCCGGGCTTCTCGCCCTGTCGTTCGCGGGCGGCTGCACGAAGGAAGTCCTGAACCAGGGCTATATCGTCGACGACCAGACGATCCAGCTCGTGCCCGTCGGCTCGAGCCGCGAGCAGGTGCTGACCGCGCTCGGCACGCCCTCCACCAAGGCGACCTTCGACAATGAGGTGTTCTACTACATCTCGCAGAAGCGCGTTCGCCCGGTCGCCTTCATGAACCCGCATATCGTGGATCAGCGCGTTCTCGCGATCTATTTCGGCAAGGACGACACGGTCAGCCAGATCGCCAATTACGGCCTTCAGAACGGCCGCGTCTTCGATTTCATCTCCCGCACCACGCCGACGGGCGGCAAGGATGTGAGCTTCCTCGGCCAGATCCTCCAGCCGGGCGGCGCGCCGGCCGGCGTCGGCACGATCGGCAACCAAGCCGGCGTCGATCCAAACCGACCGGCCGGTCAGTAGGCTTTCCGCCAAGTCTTTCGAAAAGCCCGCGAAGCA
Organism: Aureimonas psammosilenae; assembly: GCF_009176975.1. Lineage (GTDB taxonomy): Bacteria > Pseudomonadota > Alphaproteobacteria > Rhizobiales > Rhizobiaceae > Plantimonas > Plantimonas psammosilenae. The sequence goes on along the minus strand of NZ_WEZG01000002.1, from coordinate 428,466 downwards.
CCTGCCTCGCGGGCTTTTTCGTGGCTCAGAGTGCCTAACATAACCTCAGGGCGGAGGATGGCCGGGAGGTTTTCGTCCGTCCGCAACGCGCCAAACGCAGTCGATGCCGGCGGCATCGGCGGCCCGAAGGGCGGGCGAGACAAGCGGCTCGCCCCGAGGCAACGAAGTGGACGGCGGAAAAATCCGGCCAGCCGACCCCGCGAGGTTTTGTTAGGCGCTCTAACCCCAGTGCGACAGGACGGCGAGCAGGAGAAGCGCGACGATGTTGGTGATCTTGATCGCCGGATTGACCGCGGGCCCCGCCGTATCCTTGTAGGGGTCGCCGACCGTGTCGCCGGTGACGGACGCCTTGTGCGCGTCCGACCCCTTCAAGTGCCGGGTTCCCGCCACGTCCACGAAACCGTCCTCGAAGCTTTTCTTGGCATTGTCCCAGGCACCGCCGCCGGAGGTCATCGAGATCGCCACGAAAAGGCCCGTGACGATCACGCCGAGCAGCATCGCGCCGAGCGCCGAGAAGGCCTGGCTCTTGTCCGCGATGAGAAGCACGGCGAAATACACCACGACCGGCGCCAGCACCGGCAGAAGCGAGGGCACGATCATCTCGCGAATCGCTGCCCGCGTCAGCATGTCGACCGCGCGGGCATAGTCCGGCCGCTCCGTGCCCTGCATGATGCCCGGCTTCTCGCGGAACTGCCGACGCACCTCTTCCACCACCGCGCTCGCCGCGCGGCCGACCGCCGTCATGGCGATGCCGCCGAAGAGGTAGGGGATGAGGCCGCCGAGCAGGAGCCCGACCACGACAAAGGGGTTGGTGAGCGAAAAGTCCGGTTTCACGCCCTGGAAATAAGCGTAGCCCCTGCCCGCTTCGGCCTCGGCGACGAAATATTGCAGGTCGTAGTTGTAGGCGGCGAAGAGCACCAGCGCGCCGAGGCCCGCCGAGCCGATCGCATAGCCCTTGGTCACCGCCTTCGTGGTGTTGCCGACGGCATCCAGCGCGTCGGTGGACCGGCGCACGTCCGGCGACAGGCCCGCCATCTCGGCGATACCGCCCGCATTGTCCGTCACCGGACCGAAGGCGTCGAGCGCGACGATCATGCCGGCAAGGCCGAGCATGGCGGTCACCGCGATGCCCGTGCCGTAGAGGCCGGCGAGCTGGTTGGTCGCGATGATGCCGGCGACGATCACGATCGTCGGCAGCGCCGTGGATTCGAGCGACACGGCGAGGCCCTGGATGACGTTAGTGCCGTGGCCCGAAACGGACGCCTGGCTGATGGAGCGCACCGGCCGGTAGCCGATGCCGGTATAGAACTCGGTGATGAAGACGATGAGCCCCGTCACGGCGAGGCCGACGAGACCGCACAGAAAGAGGTTCGTTCCCGACACCACGGTTCCGGGCGCTTGGCCCACATCGCCGAAGCCGACGGTGGCCAGTGTCGCCAGCGCGATGCCGACGACCGACAGAAGCGTCGTCACCCAAAGGCCCTTGTAGAGCGCGCCCATGATCGAGCCGTTGCGGCCGAGCCGGACGAAGAAGGTGCCGGCGATGGAGGTGACGATGCAGGCCGCGCAGATCGCGAGCGGATAAAGCATCACCGTACCGATCACGGGGGTGCCAGCAAAGAAGATCGCGCCGAGCACCATGGTCGCGACCACCGTCACCGCGTAGGTCTCGAACAGATCGGCCGCCATGCCGGCGCAGTCGCCGACATTGTCGCCCACATTGTCGGCGATGGTGGCAGGATTGCGCGGATCGTCTTCCGGGATGCCCGCTTCCACCTTGCCGACGAGATCGCCGCCGACATCGGCACCCTTGGTGAAGATGCCGCCGCCGAGCCGCGCGAAGATCGAGATCAGGGACGCGCCGAAGCCGAGCGACACGAGGCTGTCGATCACGGTGCGGTCGGCCGGCTGGAAGCCGAGCATTCCCGTCAGCACCAGGAAATAGGCCGCAACGCCGATCAGCGCGAGGCCAGCGACGAGCATGCCGGTTATGGCGCCGGACTTGAAGGCGACGGAAAGGCCGGCCGCCAGCGAGCGGGAGGCGGCCTGCGCCGTGCGAAGATTTGCGCGCACCGAAACGTTCATGCCGACGAAGCCGGCGATGCCCGACAGAACGGAGCCGATCAGAAAGCCGATCGCGGCATAAAAGGACAGAAGCGCCCAGGTGCCGAGAAACACCACCGCGCCGACGATGGCGATGGTGGTGTATTGGCGGGCGAGATAGGCCTGCGCGCCCTCGCGGATCGCGCCGGCGATCTCCTGCATCCGCTCCGTTCCGGGGTCGGATGCCAGAACGGAACGCGCGGCGAAGGCCGCATAGGCGAGCGATAACCCGCCGCATAATATAACGATGACCAATGCGATCGACATGACGCTCCCTCGCCGCCGATCGACACGCGATCGGTCGATTCCTCCCCTGTCGAACCTCTGATGGCGGGTTCGATCAGTTGGGACGCGAGGTTAACGGAGCGCCCAGCCGCGTCAAGCGACGCGAGCGGACTCTATTCCTCTTTGGGATCGTTGCCCTTGCCTTCGCCGCGCGTGCGGCGGGCGACGCGGTCGAGAACGGCATTCACCAGCCGCATCTCCTCGTCGCCGAAAAAGGCGCGGGCGATGTCGACATATTCCGTGACGATCACGGCGGTGGGCACGTCCTTGCGGTTGGTGATCTCGTAGGTCCCGGCACGCAGAATGGCGCGCAGCGTCGTGTCGAGACGCGACAAGGGCCAGTCGGAGGTGAGCGACGTGTGGATCATCGGATCGATGGTGGTCTGCGCGCGCACCACGCCCGACACGATGTCGCGGAACCAGGCAGCGTCGGCTTCGCGATAGGTGTCGCCGTCGATTTCCTGGCCAAGGCGCATCGCCTCGTATTCGGCCACCGTTTCAAGAAGGCCGGTGCCGCCGACATCCATCTGGTAAAGCGCCTGAACGGCCGCGAGGCGCGCCGCGCCCCGTTTGTTGGCCGGTCGGATCTCGCGCGTATCGGGGTTGCTCACCGCTCAGGCTCCGAAGCGGTCGCGGAGCGCGATCATCGTCAGCGCGGTTTCGGCCGCCGATCCACCCTTGTTCTTCTCGGAAATGCGTGCCCGTTCCAAGGCCTGCTCCTCGTTCTCGACCGTCAGGATGCCGTTGCCGACTGCAATGCCCTCCTCGACCGAAAGCTCCGTGATGGCGCGGCAGGATTCGTTCGCGACGATATCGAAATGGTAGGTTTCGCCCCGGATGACGCAGCCGAGCGCGACATAACCGTCGAAGGCGGTCCCGCCTTCTTCCTCGCCGGTCAAGGCGAAGCCGATGGCCGCCGGGATTTCCAGGGCGCCCGGCACCGTCACGACCTCGTAGGTCGCCCCGGCCTCGTCCAGCGCCTTGCGCGCGCCTTCCAGAAGCGCGTCGGCGATATGGTCGTAGAAGCGGGCTTCCACGATGAGGATATGCGGAGCGGCCATGGATCACCCTATCGTCTTCAAGCGAACGCGATGCGGAACTCGCGGCGAAGCGGGGTCCTTAGCGCAGATCGAGCCCTCCATGTAAGGGCACATTTCGGGAAGCAGGAATGCGCCGATCAGCGGGCCGGCGCATCCACCGAGAAAAGCCGCGCCGCATAGCGCGCGATCTGGTCCACCTCCAGATTGATGTTCTCGCCGGCCCGGCGCTCTCCCCAGGTCGTCACGTCCAGGGAATGGCGAATCAGAAGAACATCGAAGACGTCGTCGTCCACGGCATTGACGGTCAAGGACGTGCCGTCGAGGCAGACCGAACCCTTCTGCGCGATAAAGCGCTTCAACTCAGTCGGCACACGGATGCGGAAGCGAACCGCCTCGCCCTCGTCTTCGCGCGACAGGATCTCCGCCTGCCCGTCGACATGGCCGGACACGAGGTGGCCGCCGAGCTCGTCGCCAAGCTTCAGGGAACGTTCCAGATTGATGCGGGTGCCCTCGCTCCAGGTTCCGGCGGTGGTGAGGCGCAGCGCCTCCTCCCAGGCCTCGACCTCGAACCAGCGCTCGTTCGCGCCCTCGCCCGGCAGGGCCGTGACGGTCAAACAAGTGCCCGAGCAGGCGATGGACGCGCCGATCGCGATCGACGCGGGGTCGTAAGCGGTTTCCACGCGAAACCGGCGGCCCTGATCGAGCGGAACGACGCTCCCGATGCGGCCGACATCCGTGACGATCCCGGTGAACATGGTTCTATCCTTCATCCGTGGAAACATCCGGCTCGCGCCGTTCCCATTCCCGCCAGCGATCGGCGCCGAGCAGGTACTCGCGCGTCGGCGCGAAGCTTTCCGGCAGATGGTCACTCGATACCGGCGCGGCAACGCCATCCGCGCCGATCACGCCCTGCCCCTCGATCAGGATCAACCGGTCCACCAAATCCTGTTCCAGAAAAGCGCGGCCGAGCTTGGCACCGGCTTCCACCAGAAGCATCGAAATCCCGCGCGCGGCGAGGTCCTCCAGAAGTTCGGGCAGCGCGATCCGCGTCGTGCCGGGCTCGGCCTCGCAGGCGATGATCTCGCATCCCGCCAGCCGGAAGGCATCGGCCTCGACATCGTCCACTTCCAGCGTGGCGAAGGCTGCCGGTACCTCACGCGCCGAGCGCACGATCCGGCTGTTCAGCGGTGACAACAGCGCGCCATCGAGCACGATCCGAAGCGGCGAGCGTTTTTCCAGCCCGGCCAAGCGGCATGTGAGGATCGGATCGTCCTCGATCAGGGTGGCCGCGCCGATCATGATGGCGTCGGTGCGGGCGCGAAGAAGATGGGTCTGCGCGTTCGCCGCCGGACCGGTGATCGCGACCTGCCCCCCGCCGATCCGGCCGATCATGCCATCGGCGGAAACCGCAATCTTCATCGTGACTTCCGGCCGCTTCTTCGTCACGCGCGAGAGATAGCCGGCGAGCGAACGGCGCGCTTCCTGCGCCATCACGCCGGAGGTCACCTCGATCCCGGAGGCGCGCAGCATCGCCGCACCTTTGCCGTCCACGCGCGAATCCGGGTCGCCGGCCGCCACAACGACGCGGGCGACTCCGGCGCGGATCAAGGCTTCGGCGCAAGGGGGCGTGCGGCCATGGTGGGCGCAGGGCTCCAGCGTCACATAGGCCGTCGCACCGCGCGCCAGTTCGCCGGCTTCCGCCAGAGCGACGGGCTCGGCATGGGGACGCCCGCCGAGCGCCGTGACGCCCCGTCCGACGATCCTCGGTTCTTCCCCGTCGTCGCGCACGATCACGGTGCCGACGGAAGGGTTCGTGCCGGTGCGGCCGGAATGGCGTTCCGCGTAGCGGATCGCCGCCGCCATGAAGCGCAGGTCGGTTTCGCTCGGGCGCTCAGTCATCCGCGCCCAGCGTCGGCCGGTCGGCATCCCCGCCTCCGATCGGGTCCATTTCCGGCGGGCGCGCCAATTCGTCGATGACGTCGGTGAAATCCTTGGCGTCGCGGAAATCGCGATAAACCGATGCGAAGCGCAGATAGGCCACATCGTCGAGCCCGCGCAAAGCTTCCATTGCCAGAAGGCCGATCTGGCGCGAGCCGACATCCGATTCGCCGGTGGATTCGAGCTGGCGCACGATGCCGGAAATCAGCCGCTCGACGCGGTCGCGCTCCACTGGCCGCTTGCGAAGCGCAACCTCGATGGAACGGGCCAGCTTGTCGCGCTCGAAAAGCACGCGCCGGCCGGACTTCTTCACCACCATCAGCTCACGTAATTGAACGCGCTCGAAAGTGGTGAAGCGTCCGCCGCAATCGGGGCAGACGCGGCGGCGGCGGATCGCGGCGCCGTCTTCGGCCGACCGCGAGTCCTTCACTTGGCTGTCCTGCGAGCTGCAATAAGGGCAGCGCATCGTTTCGCGGCTCGCTTCTCAGACTTTCGCGGCGCGTTTCAGCTCGCCGCTCCGCCATAGATCGGGAACCGGCTGGTCAGCGCCAGAACCTTTTCCTTCACCTCCGCTTCGACACGGGAATTGCCCTCGTCGGAATTGGAGGTGCGCAAGCCGTTCAGCACCTCGACCACGAGCTGGCCGACCTCGCGGAACTCCTGCGGGCCGAAGCCGCGCGTGGTGGCGGCCGGCGTGCCGAGACGGATGCCGGAAGTGATCGCCGGCTTCTGCGGGTCGTTCGGAACGCCGTTCTTGTTGCAGGTGATCGCCGCGCGGCCGAGCGCGGTCTCGGATGCCTTGCCGGTGAGGTTCATCGGGCGAAGGTCGACCAGCATCAGATGCGTGTCCGTGCCGTCCGACACGATGTCGAGGCCGCCTTCCCGGATCGTCTGCGCCAGAACCTTGGCGTTCTCCACCACGGCCGCCGTGTAGGCGCGGAAGGCCGGCGTCAGCGCTTCGCCGAACGCCACGGCCTTGGCCGCGATGACGTGCATCAGCGGGCCGCCCTGAAGGCCGGGGAAGATCGCCGAATTGATCTTCTTGGCGATGTCCTCGTCGTTGGTGAGAACGAGGCCGCCGCGGGGCCCGCGCAGCGTCTTGTGCGTGGTCGAGGTCGCGACATGGGCATGCGGGAACGGGTTTGGATGCTGCCCGCCCGCCACGAGGCCGGCGAAGTGCGCCATGTCCACCCAAAGATAGGCGCCGACCGAATCGGCGATCTGGCGGAAGCGGGCGAAATCGATGATGCGCGAATAAGCGGAGCCGCCCGCGATGATGATGCGCGGCTTCTTCTCCACCGCCAGCCGCTCCACCTCGTCGTAGTCGATGAGGCCGGTGGCGTTGTCGAGGCCGTACTGCACCGCGTCGAACCAGCGGCCGGAAAGGTTGGGCTTGGCGCCGTGCGTCAGATGGCCACCGGCGTCGAGGCTCATGCCGAGAATCGTCTCGCCCGGCTTCGACAGGGCCATCAGAACGGCTTGGTTCGCTTGGCTGCCGGAATTAGGCTGCACATTGGCGAAGTCGCAGCCGAAAAGCTGCTTCACCCGATCGATCGCCATTTCCTCGGCGATGTCGACGTAATGGCAGCCGCCGTAATAGCGCCGGCCCGGATAGCCTTCGGCATATTTGTTGGTGAGAACGGACCCCTGCGCTTCCAGAACGGCGCGCGACACGATGTTCTCGGAAGCGATGAGCTCGATTTCGGTCTGCTGGCGATTGAGTTCGCCCTTGATCGCACCGAAGAGTGCCGGGTCGGTCGACGCGAGACCGCCCGAGAAGAAGGTGTCGAATTCGGCGGCGGCTTCCGGCTTGCGCAGTTCGGACATCGGGGTCCCTCCTTTGTCGGACTGGGGTCCTTATCGGATAGGACGGCGCGATAGCACGGCCAGCGGCTGGAACCAACAGCCCCGACGCGAAACAGGGCCGAGGCGGTGACGCCCCGACCCTGTCGGTCATGCCTCGATTCGAAGGTGGATCAGTTCACGAAATCGGCGGCCTGCGTCTGCACCTGCTCGCCGGGCTGGTAGGCCTGCGGCGCGACATCGTTCATGGCGAGCTGCTCGGACCCGTCGCGGTGATAGATGTCGTCGCGAAACTGCACGACGTTCGGATCGGTCGCCCAGGCGGTCAGGTAGGTGAAGTAGACCGGAACCTGATGCGTCAGGTTGATGTCCTGGCGCGTGCGGGCGGCAATGATCTGCTCGATGCGCTGGCGATCCCAGCCCGGCTCGTCGCGGGCCAGCCAGACGATGAGGTCGCGCACGTTCTGCACGCGCACGCAGCCCGACGAGTCGAAGCGCATGAGCTTGGAGAACAGGCTCTGCTGGGGCGTGTCGTGCATGTAGGTCGAGTACGGGTTCGGGAAGTTGATCTTCACCGACGCCATCGCGTTGTTCTTGCCCGGCTCCTGCCGGAAAAGGTAGCGCACCGCCTCGTTGGTGTTCCAGTCCACCGCGCTCGCCGGAATCTCCTGCTTGTCGGGCCCGAAGATCTTGATGTCGTTGCGCTGGAGATAGGTCGGGTCCTTCCGCATCAGCGGAATGATGTCCTTCTCCACGATGGAGGCCGGCGCATGCCAATAGGGATTGAGGTTCAGGTTGGTGATCTTGGAGTTCAGGATCGGCGTTTGGCGGTCGATCTTGCCGACGATCGCGATATGGCGCTGCGCGACGCGGCCGTTCTCCACCGCCTCGAGGGCCGCCGCCGGCACGTTCACCATCACGAAGCGCTCGCCGAGGAAACCGCCCATCGACTGGAGACGAACCAGATTCGTCTGCATCTGGCCGACGCGCACGTCCACCGGCACGTTCAGGGCCTTGTAGGTCATTTCGGCCACGACGCCCTCATCCGGCAGACCGTGGCGCGTCTGGAAGCGCTTCACGGCTGCGTCGACATAGGTGTCGAAGGCATTGGACATGCCGGCGGAGCGCGGCAGGTCGCCGGAAATCGCGAGGCGCTGGCGCAAGGGGCCGACGGCCGCATTCTCGACACCGAGGCGCAGCTTGCCGCCGTCCGGCACTTCCGGCCAGCCGCCCGACGCCAGGATGCCGCGATAGTTCGAGATCGCCTGGTTGAGCGAGTTGATCGTGTTCTGCGAGAAGACCGGCTGGTTCGAAACGACCTTGGCGACGCTCGAAGAGCCCGTATCGAACTGGTCGTCCCAGTTGCCGCGACGCGGCGCCTGCAGAAGATCGCCCAGCGCTTCCTGCGCGAAGGCCGCACCCGGAAGAAGAGCCGCGCCGGCGGCGGCCGTCCCGGCGATGAACCGGCGGCGGGACATGCGACCGGAGCCAAGGCGCTTGTCGTTCAGCATTTATTTCCCTCGTCGACGCTTCACTGACTTAGGCCGGATTATCGGTCGGCCAGGGTAAACGGACTCACAACGCTCGAAGCCGATTTCGCCGCAACGTCGCAATGCCGGGATCGAAGGGTCAGGCTTCGCCATCCCAATATGGCTAAAGCAAGGATATCACGAGGTTGGCGGTCGGTTTTGCGGCTGCGGCGTGGCGGATCGGCAACGACGAAACCCTCGCGCGCCTTCCGGCTCACGAGGGTTTGATCGGACGGGGCGCAGCGCCCCGCTGGGTGCGGATCAGAGGCGGTAGGCGATCGTGTCGTTCCAGAAGCGGTCGAGCCGCTGCAGCGCCTTGTTGAGCTTCTGGAATTCCTGCTCGTCGAGCCCGCCGACCTTGTCGATCGAACCGATATGGCGCTGGTAGAGATCGGCGACGATGGCGGCGACTTCCGCTCCGGCCTTGGTCAACTGAACCCTGACGGCGCGGCGGTCGACGCGCGAGCGCTGGTGGTCGATGAAGCCGAGATCCACCAGCTTCTTCAGGTTATAGGAAACGTTGGAGCCGAGATAGAAGCCGCGGGTGCGAAGCTCGCCTGCGGTGAGAACCGAGTCGCCGATGTTGAAGAGAAGCAGGGCCTGGACGGCGTTGATGTCGGTGCGGCCGGCGCGGTCGAACTCGTCCTTGATGACGTCGAGCAGGCGGCGGTGAAGACGTTCGACCAGTTGGACCGTTTCGAGGTAGAGGGTCTTGAGTTCGCTGCCGCCGTCCGTCACCTGCTCCGGCTGCATCATGGCCTGCGTCTTCATCGGTCTCGTGCTCCGCTGTTGCTTGTGGCGGATGCTCTGTCGGCCCCGCCTTGAACATCACCCTACGGTGCGCGGCTAAAGTTCGACTTAAAGTGCAGGCTTAAAAGCACCTTACTGTTTCGTCTGGCATTTTCCATTTGGAAAGGCTCCGCCCCGCCTTACGCCTTACGAGGCCGCGAGATCCACCAGCGCAATGCGCGCAGGGCCGCGAACAGCGTCAGCCCGCCGGCGTGGAAGGCGAGCTCGATGCCGGGCGGCCCGAAATCACGCGCCAGCACGAAGTGCATTCCCGCCTGCAGAACCGCGATCAGCACCCAGACCACCCCGCCCCAGGACACCGCCAGCCACAGGCCGACGCCCGCCACGGGGCACAGGACGGCCAGCGTCGACGCCGCGACGCGCCAGGGCACGGACATCAGGTCGAAGCGCCAGCCGGGCTCGGGATAGATGCCGACGAGCCGGACCCAGTAAAGAAGGCCGATGCCGAACAGGACGAGGCCGGACAAGCGGAGCACGAGGAGGATCGCCAGCCGGACGAGCCGCCTTGCTCCTTCGTTCGATGCGGGAGAAGTCTTCATTACGCCCTATCAGCCAGAAGCGGACGCGAAGCGCCAGTGCGTTCCGCGACGCTTCTGCCCGCCCCGCACGATTCGCGAGAGTTGAAAGCGGGGAACGAAGGGCATAACCACCTGCGGGAAAGCCGCCTCGACGGCGCGAATTTCTCGACGGTGGCGGGAGCACGAATGACCTTCGAACACGATCGCCGGACCCTTTCGGCCCGAATCGACGCCGCGACGAGCGGGCGGCGGATGCGGCGCCTGCGCCAGCACGACTGGACGCGCCGGCTCGTGCGCGAAACGAGCCTGACACCGGCCGACCTCATCTGGCCGATCTTCGTGCGCGAGGGCTCGGGCACTGACGAACCGGTCGCCTCCATGCCCGGCGTTTCACGCTACAGCGTCGAGCGCGCGGTGGAGGTCGCCCGCGAAGCGCGCGATCTCGGCATCCCGGTGATCGCGCTTTTCCCCTTCACCACGCGCGACAAGCGCGACGAAGGCGGCACGGAAGCGCTGAACGAGGGCAATCTCGTGTGCCGCGCCACGCGCGCCATCAAGGAAGCCGTGCCGGAAGTCGGCGTTCTCTGCGACGTGGCGCTCGACCCCTATACCAGCCACGGCCATGACGGGATCGTGCGCGAGGGCCGGATCTGCAACGACGAAAGCGTCGATGTCCTTTGCCGGCAGGCGCTGACGCAGGCGAAAGCCGGCTGCGACATCCTCGGCCCTTCCGACATGATGGACGGGCGCATCGCCATGATCCGCGAAGCGCTGGACGCGGAGGGCTTCCGCGACACGATGATCATGTCCTATGCCGCCAAATACGCGTCCGCCTTCTATGGCCCGTTCCGCGATGCGGTGGGCTCCAACGACCTCCTGAAGGGCGACAAGCGGACCTACCAGATGGACTACGCCAACCGCGACGAGGCTCTGCGCGAGGCGGCGCAGGACATCGCGGAAGGGGCGGACATGATCATGGTGAAGCCGGGCCTGCCCTATCTCGACATCGTGGCGCGGCTGGCGGCCGAGTTCGAGATGCCGACCTTCGCCTACCAGACCTCCGGCGAATACGCGATGATCGCGGCGGCGAGCCAGAACGGCTGGATCGACGGCGAACGCGCGATGATGGAAACGCTGTCGGCCTTCAAGCGCGCGGGCGCGGCGGGCATCCTCAGCTATTTCGCACCCAAGGCGGCAAGGATGCTGCGCGAAGGCTGACGGAACAGGAGGGGCGTTGCACGGGGCCCCTTGCCTTCCCACATCTTGGGTGACGCCGGCAATTTCGCCGGCCTCAAATCCGGGAAGGCCATGAGCAACCAAGGCACGATCTACCGAAACGACATCCGCACCGACCTCGACGCGCCGAGGCTCTACGACGGCGTGCGCACGCGCCGCGTCATGTCATTCGTGTACGACTACCTGATCGTCCTCGCCCTTTCAGTGCCGGCGGCCGTGGTCGTGTTCCTGCTCGGCATCCTCACCCTCGGGATCGGTTGGCACCTCTACGCCATCCTGATCCCCGCCATCGCGGTCATCTATATCGGCTTCACCATGGGCGGCTCGCGCCAGGCGACGGTCGGCATGCGGATGGCGGGCCTTCGCGTTGAGAAGCTCGACGGCACCCGCATGGAGCCGCCGCTGGCCGTACTGCACGGCGTCCTGTTCTGGGCGTCCGTCAGCCTCCTGACGCCTTTCGTGCTCCTCGTGGCTTTGTTCACGCGGCGCAAGCAGCTTCTCCACGATGTGCTTCTCGGCACCGTGGTCGTGCGCGACCGTTAAGCGCATCACCCGCCTTATCCACTTGAAGATCAACGCATCGGGGCGTCTCGCTTGTTTCCAGGCGAGGCGCTCTGTGCTTTAAAACTCACTATCCCGTGCGAATGCGATGGCGGGACCCGAGGCCCGACGCATCGATGACCATTCACTCGCAGACGCCGCAGTTCTTTCTGACCTCGCCGTCTCCCTGCCCCTATCTTGCCGGACAGTTCGAGCGGAAGGTCTTCACCCATCTCATCGGCGAGCGCGCCCCTGACCTTCTCGATCTTCTGACGCAGGGTGGCTTTCGTCGCAGCCAGAACATCGCCTACCGGCCCGCCTGCGAGCGGTGCCGCGCCTGCACCTCGGTTCGCATCCTGGTGGACGAGTTCGAGCCGACGCGCTCCATGAAGCGCGTGTCTGCCCGCAACCGCGACATCGTCGGCCGGATCGGCGACCCGGAACCCTCCAGCGAGCAATATTCGCTGTTCCGACGCTATCTCGACAGCCGCCACGCGCTCGGCGGCATGTCCGAGATGTCGGTTCTCGATTATTCGATGATGGTAGAGGACAGCCAAGTCGACACCCGCATCGTCCATTATCGTCGGCGCGGCCCGGACTCGCGCTTTTCCGAACGCTCCGACGGCGCGCTGATCGCCACCGCACTCACCGATGTCATGGGTGACGGGCTGTCGATGGTTTATTCCTTCTTCGATCCCGACGAGTCCGAGCGCAGCCTCGGCACCTTCATGATCCTCGACCATATCGAGCGGGCGCGGAAAATGGGCCTGCCCTACCTCTACCTCGGCTATTGGGTGAAGGAATCGCCCAAGATGGCCTACAAGATCCGATTCCAGCCGCAGGAGCATCTCGCCCCGCGCGGCTGGGAACGCTACGGCGGCTGACGCCGCCGCCCGTTTCGAGATCAGAACTCTTCCCAGTCGTCCTTGGCGGGCGTCGCCTTCGGCGCAGCGCCGCCGTTGCCCATGGCGCGAAGCTGGGGCACCGGCCGGCTGGGCGTCGGCCTGGCGGCCGGGGCGCGGCGCATGGAATGAACCGGCGCGGCCGAATTGGTCTGGAAGCGATCGGCGAGTTCCGTCAGAGAGCGCGTTTCCTCCATGAGGGTCCGCGCGGCGGCCGTCGTTTCCTCCACCATCGCCGCGTTCTGCTGCGTGACCTTGTCCATCTGATCAGCGGCCGTCGACACTTCGCGAAGCGAAACGGCCTGTTCGCGGGCCGAACGGGCGATGTCGGACACGACCCGGTTCATTTCCCCGACGCCGGCCACGATATCGTCCAGCGAGCGACCGGAAGCGGATACCAGCTCGACGCCCTTCTCGACCTGCGCCGACGAGGTCGAGATGAGGTCCTTGATCTCCTTGGCGGCTTCGGCGGAGCGCTGCGCGAGGCCGCGAACTTCCTGCGCCACAACCGCGAAACCGCGTCCCGCTTCGCCGGCCCGCGCGGCTTCCACGCCCGCATTCAAGGCGAGGAGGTTGGTCTGGAAGGCGATCTCGTCGATCACGCCGATGATCTTGCCGATCTCGGCGGACGAGCGCTCGATCTCGTTCATCGCCGACACGGCCTGCGCGACGATCGCGCCGCCTTTCTCGGCGTTCTTCTGGGCCGTGGTCGCGACGCCCTGCGCCGAAACCGCCGCTTCCGCCGTGCCGTTCACGCCGCGCACCACTTCCGACAGCGCCGCGACCGTTTCCTCCAGGCTCGCCGCCTGCTGCTCGGTGCGCTGGGACAGATCGGAGGACGCGGTATTGATCTCCTGCAGACCGTTGCTGATCGAACCCGTCGCGCCGACCACCGCGCCGATCGTCTTTTCCAGCGATCCGACGCTTTCGTTGAATTGCTGGCGGATCTGCTCGAACTCCGTCGCCATCGCTTGCCCGATCCGAATGGTCAGGTTGCCGGCAGACAAGTTTTCGAACGCAGTGGTCATGGTCCGTACGAACATATCGATCGACGTGTTGCGTTCGCTGTCGCGTTCCTCGGCGGCCTTGCGTTCGTGAATATCGCTGAGCGAACCACCGATCCGGATCGCGACGCCCTGTGCATCGCGGGTGCAGCCGCCGGTCGCGTTGAACCACCGGTAGCTGCCGTCCTTCATCTTCAGGCGGTATTCGACATTGTAGGGCGTGCGGCCCGACTTATCCGAAATGAACGCACCGAATGCCGCGAAGACCCGCTCCGCATCGTCCGAGTGCAGCTTATCGGACCAAGCGTTCATTTTATTGGGGAACTCTGCAGGCAGGTAGCCGATCAGCCGCGCGAATTCAGCCGACCAAGTCCACCGGCTCGTCGGCAATGTGGCATCGCCCTTGTCCACGATGCAGTCCCAAAGCCCGATACCGCAATGGTTGTCGAGGATCGCAACGCGCTGTTTCACGTCGTCGAGTTCCTGCTCAAGCTGCCGGATACGATCCTTTCCACCTGCGAGTATGTTCAACATCTGACGCGCTTTCGTTCACGGCTAAAGGTTTCGTGATCATTGAGCACAAAACCCTTTAACCATACGTGAAACTCAACCCGCCCTAGTGGCGCGGCTTATCCGAAACGGTTCGCTTTCGGGAAGCCGTTGGGCACCATCCGGCCGGCCTGCGCGCGGTCGCCGCGCCATTCGAAGAGGTCCTCTTCCGTGCGGTGGAAGCTGCGCCCGCCCGCTCCCTGCCATGTCAGCCCCTCCGCCATGCGGAAGACCTTGGCATCGGCAAGCCCGCCATCCTTGAAGCGCTGAAGCCGGACACCCTTGCCGCGCGCCATCTCGGCCACCTGGATCAGTGGGAAGACCAGCATCTTGCGATTGTCGCCGAGGGTGACGACCGTGTCGCCTTCCGCCGGAACCGCGAGCTTCAGGACCGTGTCGCCGCCGACATTCAGCACCTGCCGCCCTTTGCGCGTTCCCGACAGGAGTTCGCTTTCCGAAACCACGAAGCCGCTGCCATCGGATGCCGCGACGAGGCGCTTGCGGCCCGTCACCGCGACGAAGGCGAGAACGATGTCGGCGGTGTCCTCCAGATCGATGGCGAGGCGGATCGGCTCGCCCTGCCCGCGCCCGCCCGCCAGCTTGTCGGCGCCGAGCGTATAGGCGCGTCCGTCCGTCGACAGGAACACGAGCTTGTCCGTGGTCATCGCAGGAAAAGCGAGCTTCAGCGAATCGCCTTCCTTGAAGGCGAGCGCCGTGAGGTCGGCGACATGGCCGCGCAGCGAGCGCAGGAAGCCCTTCTGCGACAGGACCACCGTGATCGGCTCGCGCTCGATGAAGGCGTTGTTGATCTCTTCCAGATTGCGCGCGGGGGCGTCGGCGAAGGTGGTCCGGCGTTTGCCGAGCTTCGTCTTCTTGGAGAAGGTTTCCTTGACCTCGCGCACTTCGCCGGCGAGCGCCTGCCATTGCTTGTCGTCGGAGCCGAGCAGCGCCTCGCGCTCCTGCTTTTCCGCGGCCAAGGCCTCGTGTTCGCGCTTCAGCTCGAACTCCTCGAGCTTGCGCAGGGAGCGCAGGCGCATGTTCAGGATCGCTTCGGCCTGAACGTCGGTCAGCGTGAAGGTGCGGATCAGTTCCTGCTTCGGCTCTTCCTCCTCGCGGATGATGCGAATCACCTCGTCGAGGTTGAGGAAGGCGATGATGTAGCCGCCGAGCACCTCCATCCGCCGCTCGATGGCGGCGAGGCGGAAGCGCGTGCGGCGAAGCAGCACTTCGCGCTGGTGCGCCAGCCATTCCACCAGAACCTCCTTGAGGTTCAGGACGCGCGGCACCTTGCCCCCGGACAGGACGTTCATGTTCATCGGGATGCGCGATTCGAGATCCGTCAGCCGGAACAGCGATTCCATCATCAGTTCGGCATCGACCGTCCGGCTTTTCGGCTCGAAGACGATGCGGACGTCTTCCGCCGATTCGTCGCGCACATCCGCCAGGAGCGGCAGCTTCTTGGCCGTCAGAAGCTCGGCCACCTTCTCGATCAGTCGCGACTTCTGCACGAGATACGGGATCTCGGTGACGACGACCTGATAGCCACCCTTGCCCAGAGGCTCCGTTTCCCAGCGCGCCCGGACGCGGAAGCCGCCCCGGCCCGTCGCATAGGCTTCACGAATGACGGCGGCCGAATCCACCACGATGCCGCCGGTCGGAAAGTCCGGGCCTTGCACATATTTCAGAAGCTGGTCGAGATCCGTGCCTGGATTCTCGATGAGCTTCAGCGCCGCGTCGCAGAGCTCGGCCGCGTTGTGGGGCGGGATCGAGGTCGCCATGCCGACCGCAATGCCGGAGGAACCGTTCGCGAGGAGGTTCGGGAAGGCGCCCGGCAGGACGACGGGCTCCTCGTCTTCCTCGTTATAGGTCGGCTTGAAGTCGATCGCGTCCTCATCGATGCCGCGCAGGAGAAGCGTCGCGACATCGGTCATCCGCGCTTCGGTGTAGCGCATGGCCGCCGGGCTATCGCCGTCGACATTGCCGAAATTGCCCTGGCCGTCGATCAGCGGATAGCGGATCGCGAAATCCTGGCTGAGACGCACCAGCGCGTCGTAGATCGAGGCGTCGCCATGGGGGTGGAACTTGCCCATGACATCGCCAACGATGCGCGCCGACTTCTTGTAGCCCTGCCCCGGATCGAGCTTCAGCGCCCGCATGGCATGGACGATACGCCGGTGCACCGGCTTCAAACCGTCGCGCACGTCCGGCAGGGCGCGGCCCATGATGGTCGACAGCGCATAAGCGAGGTAGCGCTCTTCCAGCGCCGCCTTGAGATCGACGAGCTCGATATTCCCGCCCCCGGCCGGCGGATCGTTCAACTTACCCATGGTAGACATCTACGGTAGCGGCAGGACAGGAACAAGAGGAGAACAAACGCGCGATGCTTTTCTCCGCCCCTTGGCGAAAACCCGTTGCGCCTCATCTTGGCAGCGCAGGCCGCCACAGTTTACCTGCAATTCGAAGATGAGTCTTGCCCGACCCTTTCCGCGAGCGATTCGCCTCGGCGGACGGCCCACCAACGCAAAGGTTCTTCATGAGAGTTTCGCGCACTCGCGGCATCCTCGCCGGCCTCGCCCTTGTTCTTGCCGGCTCCGGCTCGGCCATGGCCGCCGACGCCCAGGCCTTCGGCAACCGCGTGAAGGAAGTGACGGCCGAGACCTCCTTCCCATTGAACTTCGCCAGCGCAGAGTCGAGCGGTGACAACGTCGTCCTGAAGGGCGTCACGGCCGGCACGGGCGATGGGGCGGCCAAGCTCGGCGACGTCACGTTCGAAACCGTGACCGGTTCGGACGCGGAGGGCTGGAAGGTCGCGCGCATCCCCTTCGCCGATATCAATACGACGGAAAACGGCCGGCAGATCGTGGCGAACGGCATGGCGGTCGAAGGCCTGCAGATCGCGGGGAAGACCGGGCCTTCCAAACTGCCGGGCGAAGCGCCGTATTATTTCGACAGCGCGGCGGTGAACGGCCTGAAGGTTTCCGAGGGTGGCAAGGACGCCCTCACGCTCGGCGCGACCAGCCTCACCAACGCCGTCGACACTGATGGCAAGATCGCGACGGAAGCGACCCTCGGCGACTTCACCATCGCCCTGCCGCAGGATGACGAGGCGGCAAAGACGCTGCGCGACATCGGCTACGAGAGCTTCACCGGCACCGGCTCCATGGAAATGAACTGGGACCCGAAGACGGGCGCGCTGGCCGTCGAGCCGCTCCAATTCACGGTCGAGAATGTCGGTGCGGTGGATCTCGCCTATTCGATCGGCGGCTACACCCCCGCCTTCGCGCGCTCGCTCGCCACGATCCAGAAGCAGATGGCGGCCGATCCGCAGGCGGCGCAGTCTTCCGGCATGGCGATCATCGGGCTCATGTCGCAGCTCAATATCGGTAATCTGCAACTGAGCTTCACCGACGCTTCGCTGACCGGCAAGCTTCTCGACTACTACGCCAAGAAGAACAACCAGAGCCGCGATCAACTGATCTCAGCGCTGTCGCAGCTCGTGCCGCAGTCCTTGGCAAGCCTCAACAACCCGGCCTTCCAGGCGCAGGTCACGAGCGCCGTGGATGCGTTCCTGAAGGACCCGCAATCGCTGACCGTCTCGATCGATCCGGCGCAGGCCATTCCGGCGACGCAGATCCTCGGCGCGGTGATGGGCGCGCCGCAGACCCTGCCGAACGTCCTCCAGCTTCGCGTCACCGCGAACGACCAGACGACGGACGAGCCCGACGAAGCGCAGGACGGCGACGCCGGAACGGCCACGGACGTGCCAGCCGCGCAGTGACGGGAGCACCGGCACCGCTCATCCTGACGCTCGGCTTCGATGAGCGGAGCTTTGCCTTCTTCGACGAGGCGCGCCGGCGGTATTTTCCGCCGGAGCGCAACCATATCCCGGCGCATCTGACGCTGTTCCACCACCTGCCGGGCGAGGATCTGGCCGACATCGCCGCCACCTTGCGCGAGGTCACGGTGCAGATGGCCGCCCTGCCGCTTCGCGTTTCGGGTCTCGTGTTTCTCGGCTACGGCTCGGCCTATCGCCTTGAGAGCCCCGAACTGACGCAGGTCCGCAAGGATCTCGCGGCGCGCTGGGCCGGCCGCCTGACGCCGCAGGACGCAGCCGGCTTCCGCCCGCATGTCACGGTCCAGAACAAGGCGCCGTCGCGCGAGGCCAAGCAACTCTTCGCCGAGCTTCAAGCCGGCTTCCAACCCTTCGAGGCCACCGGCACCGGCCTTCTTCTTTGGCACTACCGGGGCGGGCCGTGGGAAGCAGCCGGCGAGTTTCCTTTCGCGGCCCCGTAAGCCGTTCGTCGCGCGCTATTTTCCAAAGTCGATAAACCAAGGAACATCGATGCCCGATTCCTTCTCCGAACGATTGCGGAGCGAAAACGAGCAGACATGGACGAAGGCGGTCTCGCATCGCTTCGTCACCGAGATCTTCGACGGAACGGTATCGGCTGAGGTGATGGGGTCCTATCTCGTTCAGGACCACCGCTTCCTGGACAGCTTCCTGACCCTGTTGGGAGCCGCCATCGCGTCTTCCGACAGTTTTCCTGCGCGCCTCAGGCTCGGCCGCTTCGTTGGGATGGTGTCGGGCGAGGAGAACACGTACTTCCTGCGCGCCTTCGAGAAACTCGGGATCAGCGAGGATGAGCGCCGGGCGATCCCCGACACTGCGCCGACGAGCGGCTTCAAGGCGATCATGTTTGAGGCGAGCGAAACGCGATCCTACGCGGCGGCCCTCGCCGTTCTCAACGTCGCGGAATGGCTTTATCTCGACTGGGCTTCACGCGCGCCGAGTCCGCTCCCGGCCGATTTCGTCCACGCGGAATGGATCACGCTTCACGACAATCCCGACTTCCGGGATTTCGTCGCTTTCCTTCGATCCGAACTCGACCGCGTCGGCCCCGCCGAACAGGAAACAGCGCGGGACTTCTTTTCCCGCGCCGTGGATCTGGAACTCGCATTCTTTGAGGCCGCCTACGCCCCGGCGAACCACCAAGGCGCGTGACCGGGGCGATCCCGGCCGCTTTCGGCGCGCCGGGATCAGCCTTTGGGCGCTTGCGGCGCGACGCGAAGGCCGAGTTCGCGAAGCTGCGCGGGCGTCGCCTCCGCCGGGGCGCTCATCAGAAGGTCGTAGGCCTGCTGATTCATCGGGAACATGGTGATCTCGCGCAGGTTCTTCACGCCGCACAGAAGCATCACCACGCGGTCGATGCCCGCCGCCATGCCGCCATGGGGCGGCGCGCCGTACTGGAACGCACGGAAGAGGCCGCCGAAGCGCTCCTCGACATCGGCCCGCGTGTAGCCAGCAAGCTCGAAGGCCTTCACCATGGTTTCCGGCAACTGGTTGCGGATGCCGCCCGAGGCGATCTCGAAGCCGTTGCAGACGATGTCGTACTGGAACGCCTTGATCGACAGCGGGTCCTGGCTTTCCAGCGCCTCCATCCCGCCCTGAGGCATGGAGAAGGGATTGTGCGAGAAGTCGATCTTCTTCTCGTCCTCGTTCCATTCGTAGAACGGGAAGTCCACCACCCAGGCGAGCTTGAACTGGTCGCGGTCCACAAGGTTCAGTTCCTCGCCGACCTGCGTGCGCGCCGCGCCCGCGAAGGCGGTGAAGGTCTTCGGGTTTCCGGCCACGAAGAAGCAGGCGTCGCCGGCCTCCAGGCCAAGCGCAGTTCGGATCGCATCGGTGCGCTCGGGGCCGATGTTCTTGGCCACCGGGCCGGCGCCCTCGATCTTGCCCGCTTCCTCGCGCCAGAAGATGTAGCCGAGACCCGGCTGGCCCTGCCCCTGCGCCCAGGAGTTCATGCGGTCGCAGAAAGCACGGGAGCCGCCGGTCTTGGCGGGGATCGCCCAGACTTCCACCGCCGGATCGTTGGCGATCATGTTGGCGAAGACCTTGAAGCCGGAACCTGCGAAGTGCTCCGTCACCGCGCTCATCTCGATCGGGTTGCGCAGGTCCGGCTTGTCGGAGCCGTATTTGCGGATGGCTTCCGCATACGGAATGCGCGGGAAGCTTTCCGTCACGCGCTTGCCGTCGGCGAACTCCTGGAAGACGCCGCGAATCACCGGCTCCATCGCCGCGAAGACGTCGTCCTGCGTCACGAAGCTCATTTCCACGTCGAGCTGGTAGAACTCGCCCGGCAGGCGGTCGGCGCGCGGGTCCTCGTCGCGGAAACAGGGCGCGATCTGGAAATAGCGGTCGAAGCCCGACATCATGATGAGCTGCTTGTACTGCTGCGGGGCCTGCGGCAGCGCGTAGAAATTGCCCGGATGAATGCGGCTCGGCACAAGGAAGTCGCGCGCGCCTTCCGGCGAGGAGGCCGTCAGGATCGGCGTCGAGAACTCCGTGAAGCCCGCCTCGCCCATCCGGCGGCGCATGGCGGCGATGATCCGCGTGCGCTTCACGATGTTGGCGTGCAGCGTTTCGCGGCGCAGGTCCAGGAAGCGGTACTTGAGGCGCACGTCCTCCGGATAGTCCGGCTCGCCGAAGACCGGCAGCGGCAGTTCCTTGGCTTCCGACAGAACCTCGATCTCGGTCGCGAAGACCTCGACCTTGCCGGTCTCGAGGCGCGCGTTCTCGGTTTCGGGGCTTCTCGCCTTCACGAGGCCGTCGATCCTGACCACCCATTCCGAGCGCAGCGTTTCGGCTGTCTTGAAGCCGGCGGAATCGGGGTCCACCACGATCTGCGTCAGCCCGTAATGGTCGCGCAGGTCGATAAACAGAAGGCCGCCGTGATCGCGCACGCGATGCACCCAGCCCGACAGGCGAACGTTCGTGCCGACATCGGCCTCGCGGAGGGCTGCGCAGTGATGGCTGCGATAGCGATGCATGGCGTTCTCAGTCTTTCCGGTTACCGTTACGCCGTAATGCGGCGCGGATCGCGCGTCCAGCCTTCGGCGAAGTTGCGGGGAAAAGCACATCAAGCCCCCGTCCTGTCAAGATTCGGTCGCCGCTTTGCTTCCCCTCGCCCGCGCGCTTCGTTTATGGAAGGACATGGACACGATCACCACGACAGATGCCCTCGCCGAGGCCTGCGCCGTCCTGGCGCAGGCGCCGTTCGTCACCGTCGACACCGAATTCATCCGCGAAACGACCTTCTGGCCGGAGCTCTGCCTCGTGCAGATGGCTTCCGACGACCTCGCGGTTCTGGTGGACCCCTTGGCGCCCGGCCTCGACCTCGCGCCGTTCTTCGCGCTGATGGCGGACGAGAACGTCGTCAAGGTGTTCCACGCGGCCCGGCAGGACATCGAGATCATCTACAAGCTCGGCGGCATCATTCCGCAGCCGCTGTTCGACACGCAGGTCGCCGCGATGGTTTGCGGCTTCGGCGAATCCGTCGCCTACGATCAGCTCGTCGCCAAGACCACGAACGGCCAGATCGACAAGACCTCGCGCTTCACCGACTGGCGTCGCCGGCCTTTGTCGGCCGAGCAGCTTTCCTACGCGCTGGCGGACGTGACCTATCTGCGCGACGTCTACCGCCTGCTGCGGAGCCGGATCGAATCGGAGGGGCGCGAGCGCTGGCTGGACGAGGAGATGGCCGTTCTCGCCTCGCCGGAGGTCTACGACGTGCATCCCGACGACGCCTGGAAGCGGCTCAAGATGCGGGCGCGAAAGCCCATCGAACTCGCCGTCCTGAAGGAGATCGCCGCTTGGCGCGAGCGCGAGGCGAGGAGCCGCGACGTGCCGCGCGGCCGCATCCTGAAGGACGACGCGCTCTACGAGATCGCGCAGCAGCAGCCGCGCGACGAAGCGGCGATGGGACGGCTTCGCGCCTTGCCGAAGGGTTTCGAGCGCTCCGCGACCGGGGCGGCGCTTCTGGCGGCCGTCGCCAAGGCTCATGCCCTGCCGAAATCCGAGCTTCCGCCGATCCCGAGGCAGCCGAACTATCCGGAAGGCACGGCGGCGGCGGTGGAGTTCCTGAAGGTCCTTCTCAAGATCGTCGTGGACGAGGAAGGCGTCGCCGCCAAGCTCATCGCGTCGACGGACGACCTGGAGAAGCTGGCGGTCGAGGGCGACAATGCCCGCGTGCCGGCGCTGGAAGGCTGGCGCCGCCGCATCTTCGGCGAACGGGCGCTCGATCTTCTGGACGGCCGCGCGGCGCTTTGCTTCCGCGACCGCAAGGTGGCCGTGGTCGGCCTGCCCTGACGCGACCCGAGGCCTTCCCTTCGTGGGAAAGCCTCGCCTTCAGCCGATATCCAGGCGAAGGCGGCGATCCACCAGCTTGGCGAACTGCTCCAGCCGCCCGAGCGGCTTCTCGCTGACGAGGCCGGCGAGATCGGGCGGCAGCAGGAGGCGGAAGCCGCCGCGCGCATCCGGCCGCCAACGCAGCCGATCCAAGATGCCGGGCGTCGAGGCGGTCAGCACATAGGCGACGCGGAACAAGCTCGCGAGAAGCTGCGCCCGCGCCATCAGCCGGGGGCCGGCGAGCGTCTGCATCTCGGGCATGGCGTTCTGCAGGAAGTCGCCCTCGTGCCGGTAATAGCTGGCGAGGCCCAGATAAGCGCGGCCGGCATGATCCACCGCCGAGAAGGACGCGTGCGCCAGCATCGAAAGGCTCTGCGGCCCGCGATAATCGGGATGGGCGCGCCAGCCGACATCGGACAAAAGGCAGGCGGCGGCGCGAAGTCGCTCCTCGTCGGGCGTTTCCTCGATGCCGAGCGTCTCGAAGGTACGCTGGCAGAAGGACACCAGTTCTTCCGAATGGCGCGGCGAGCGCGAGCGCAGAATGGAGAATTCGCGCGAGGCCTCCAGCAAGGGGTCCTTGCGCCGTTCTTCTTCGGTCAGAAGCGTATGAAGGAAGCCTTCGCGCACGCCGAGCGCGGATAGAACGACGCTCGATGGGCGCAGGTGGCGCAAGACCGCCTGGAGCGCCACCGCGCCATAGGCCAGAAGCGCCCGGCGCGGCTTCGACACGGCGGCGATGCCAGGAAGCTTCTCGGGATCACCCTTCACCACCATATCGAGGAAGGTCAGCCAGTCGCTCGCCGCCACCTCGTAGCCGTGCATCACGTGGAGCGGATAACGGCGCTGCTCCATGTGAAGCTTAGCGAGGTTGCGCCACGTGCCGCCGACGGCGAAGAAGGGACGGCCCTCGGCAAGCCCCGTCATGCCGCAATTGGCGACTTCGGAATCGGCGATCGCTTTCGCCTTGGAAATGTCGTTGCCGGACAGATCCTGAAGCCGCAGACCGCCGAGCGGCAGGGTCAGCCCCGTGCCGATTCGCCCATTCGCCATGTCCACGAGTTCAAGGCTGCCGCCGCCCATATCGCCGGCGACGCCGTTCGGCACATGGAAGCCCGCTATCACCCCTTGCGCGGCATAGAAGGCCTCATCCTGGCCGGAAAGGATGCGGATCGGCGTGCCGATCGCTTCTTCGGCGGCGCGCACGAAGTCCGGGCCGTTGGAGGCTTCGCGGGCGGCCGCCGTCGCGAGCGGATAAACCTCCTCGACGCCGGCCTGATCGATCAGCTTGCGAAAGCGCTTCAGGGCGCCGAGCGCGCTCGCGACGGAGCGCTCGTCCAACTTGTTGGTCTGCGCGATGCCCTTGCCGAGACCGGACAGGACCTTCTCGTTGAACAGCATGGTCAGCGCGCGGTTGTTGCCCTCGTAGAGGACGAGGCGCACCGAGTTCGAGCCGATGTCGACCACGGCGACAGGCTTTCGTCCTGCGATGCGCCCCTGCGCGCTTTGTTCAATCGTAGCGGGAATGTTCTGCACGCTGCCTTGCGATCAGTCTCGGCGCGTCCGACTTCAGGGCCTTGCCGCGCCCCGAAAGGCTCGGATTGGTCATGAAATAGCGCTGGGTGTTGAAGGGTTGCTCGTTCTCGGACGGAACGATGCGACGCGATGCGCCGTCGGAAAGCACCGACCAGCTTTGCTGGTTGTCGAGAATGTTGCCGAGCATGATCTGCGACAGGATCTGGCTGTGAACGGTCGGATTGGTGATCGGAACCATGACTTCCACCCGGCGGTCCAGATTGCGCGGCATGAGGTCGGCGGAACTCATGTAGACTTTCGCCCGGTCGGAAGGCAAGCCGACGCCGTTGCCGAAGCAATAGATGCGGCTGTGCTCCAGAAAACGGCCGACGATCGACTTCACGCGGATGTTGTCGGACAGGCCCGGAACGCGCGGTCGGAGGCAGCAGATGCCGCGAACGATCAGATCGATCTCCACCCCCGCCTGGCTGGCATGGTAGAGCGCGTCGATGATCTGCGGATCGACCAGCGAATTCATCTTCATCCAGATCTGGCCGGGGCGCCCTGCTCTTACATGCACGACCTCGGCCTCGATCTCGTCGAGGATGCGCTTGCGCATGGTCAGCGGCGACACGGCGAGCTTCTTCAGGCTCGTCGGCTCGGCATAGCCAGTGATGTAGTTGAATACGAGAAGCACATCGTGCGCGATGTCCGGATCGCAGGTGAAGTAGCTGAGATCGGTATAGATCTTCGCCGTGATCGGGTGGTAGTTGCCCGTTCCCACATGCACGAAATTGACGAGCTTGCCTTCCTCGCGGCGCACCACGAGGGACATCTTCGCGTGGGTCTTCTTCTCGATGAAGCCGAAGACCACCTGCACGCCGGCACGCTCCATGTCGCGCGCCCAGCGGATGTTGGCTTCCTCGTCGAAGCGCGCCTTGATCTCGATCAGCGCCGTGACGGACTTGCCGGCTTCCGCCGCATCCACCAGGGCGCGCACGATCGGCGAGTCGGCCGAGGTACGATAGAGCGTCTGGCGGATGGCTATGACGTTCGGGTCGTGCGCCGCCTGCCGCAGGAACTGCGCCACCGCGTCGAAGCTCTCATACGGGTGGTGGATCACGATATCCTTCTGGCGGATGGCCGCGAAGCAGTCGCCGTTCTGCTCGCGGATGCGCTCGGGAAACCGCGGGATATAAGGAACGAACTTCAGGTCCTCGCGCGGGCATTTGACGATCTGCGACACCGCTTCCAGCGCCAGCATGCCGTCCAGAACCGAAATGCGCGATTCCGACACTCCGGCCTCGCTAGCGACGAAGTTGCGCAGGTCTTCGGGCATGGACGCATCGAACTCGATGCGGATCACCCGGCCCCGCCGACGGCGCTTCAAGGCGGTTTCGAACAAGCGCACGAGGTCCTCGGCCTCTTCCTCGACCTCGATGTCCGAGTCGCGGATGATGCGGAACGTGCCCGACCCGCGCACGCGGTAGCCGGGGAAGAGCCGGCCGATAAAGAGCGCCACCACGCTTTCCATCGGCACGAAGCGCAAGGAAGCGGCGGCGTCCTGCTGCGGCGGCAGTTCCACGAAGCGCGGCAGCGCGACCGGCAAGCGCAGAAGCGCGCTCATCTTCTGCCCGTCGCGATCGCGCACCAAGGCCAGCGCGACGGAAAAGCCGAGATTGGGGATGAAGGGGAACGGGTGCGCCGGATCGACCGATAAGGGCGTCAGCACCGGGAAGATGCCCTCGTTGAAATGCTGCTCAAGCCATTGGCGCTCGGACGGCGGCAGGTCGCCGGCTGACACGATGTGGATATTCTCGGCGCTCAGTTCCTTCACCAGAATGGCGAGCGAGGCCTGCTGCTGCTGCTGGAGTAGATCGACCTCGGCCAGAACCGAATTCAACTGCTCCTGCGGGGTCAGTCCGTCGTCGCTCTTCAGGGTGATGCTGGCGCGAACCTGCGCGGCGAGGCCCGCGACGCGCACCATGAAGAACTCGTCGAGGTTGCCGGCCGAGATCGACAGGAAGCGCAACCGTTCGAGGAGCGGATGCGAGGTGTTCTGCGATTCCTCCAGAACGCGGCGATTGAACTGCAGCCAGGAAATCTCGCGGTTGATGAAGCGGTCGGCCGGAAGTTCCACCGCCGAAGCGGGTTCGGAAAAGACCGGCGACTTCGCATCCGCGAGATTGGCTTCCAGTCGCTCCTTGATGCTGGCGACATCGGCGATGGTTTGCGGCGACGCCGTTCCTTCCGCCTCGGGCTTACGCCGGGCGGCCGGGCGTCGGCGCGGCTCCGCGACGACAGTCGCCGTTTCCACCGGATTGTCGTCCCGCGCCACCGAGCTTTCCACTTCCGCCGATCCGTCAACCTTCTGCACTGGTCCCCGCCCTTCCCGAATCAGAAGCCCCGCCTGTCGGAGCGCATTTTCGCGCCTCTTTATGCGAGTTTCACGACAATCTTTCGGCGTCGCCGGATTCTTCCTCCGCCAGTACGCGCCCGATTAACCCACGCGTCACACGCGCCTTGTCCGCAAGGGCCTGCTGGTCGATGCGATCCACGAGACGACGTGCGGCGGCGAGCGAGCGTTCCATGCGATCGGCCAGATAGTCGATCAGCTTCGGCTCGACGGCAAGCTGACGGTCCGCGAAAAGCTTGGCGAGAACGCCGCGCAGCAGATCCTCGTCCGGCGGCGCGATGTCTGTCAGCGTCGCGGCGCGAAGGCGCGACAGGAGATCGGGCAGGCGAAAACTCATCTCGGTCGGGCGACGCCGCGCCGTGGCCAGCACGAATCCGCCACCGAGACGCGCGGCGTTGAGGAGATCGAACAATCGCTCCTCCGCCCCGTCCCAGTTATCGAGATCGTCGACCACGACGGCGAAGCGTCGTTCTTCCGGAAGACGCCCGTCGAAATCAATCGCCCCTGCCATTTCGCGCCACGCCGCCGCCAGATGCGACTTGCCGGCGCCTTCCGGGCCGACCACCAGCGTCACGGGATGCTGCCATTCCGGCCAAGCATCGACGGCCGCGACCGCCATGGCGTTGGCGTCCGTCACGATGAGATCGTCGCGCGTCAGCGAAGGATGATGGGGCAGATGAAGGGGGAACTGCCGGGACGAGCCGCCCTTCATGCGCCGGGCCGTCCGGGTTCCGCACGCGGATCGAACTCGGCTTCCAGCATGGTGCGCATCGGACCTTTCTCCACCGTCTGGACGCCCGGATCGAGCGGCTCGGCAACGCGGCCGAAGAACATCTCGCTTTCCAGATATTGCTGAATCGCAAAGCGCACGAGAACGCCGATGGCCGCCGCCGCCGGCACCGCGATCAGGAGCCCGACGAAGCCGAACAAGGCGCCGAAGGCAAAGAGCGCGAACATCAGCCAGACGGGATGGAGGCCGACGGACGCGCCGACGAGCTTGGGCTGGAGAATGTTGCCTTCGATGAACTGGCCGGAAAAGAACACCGCCAGGGTCGCTGCGACCCAGATCCAGTCCGGCGAGAACTGCACGAGCGCGACGCCGGTGGCGAGCAGCAGCCCGGTGAGCGAACCGACATAGGGGATAAAGGAGATGATCCCCGCGAACATGCCGATCAGCAGCCCGAAGTTCAGGCCGATGAGGCTGAGGCCGATGGCGTAATAGCTGCCGAGAATCAGGCAAAGGCTGCCCTGCCCGCGCACGAAGCCCGCCACCGACCCGTCGATCTCGCGCGCGAGCCGGCGAACGGTCAGGAGGTGCTGGCGCGGCACCCAGGAATCGACCTTGGCGATCATCCGGTCCCAATCGAGCAGAAGATAAAAGGCGACCACCGGCGTCACCACGAAGAGCGACAGGAAGTTCACCAGCGCAAGGCTGGAACGCCAGAGCGAGGACAGGAGCGAGGTCGCGACGCTGCTGACCTGCCCGACCATGCCGGAAATATCCTCCTGCAAACGCTGCTGATCGGTGGCGAGAAGCCAGCCGAAGCGGCCTTGGCGAAGTTGTTCAGCCAGTGCTTGAATTTGCTGCAGGTATTTCGGAAGATTTTGCGCGAAGCTGTTGAACTGGCTGGCGATCACCGGCGCCACCACGAGCACGAAGGCGACCAGCAACACCACGAACAGAACGAGGATCAGCAGTGTCGCCATGAGCCGCGACAGGCCGAGCCGCTCGAAGGCGTCCGCCACCGGGTCGAGGAAGTAAGCGAGGCACATCGCCAGGACGAAGGGCAGGAGGATCGAGGAGAAGACGAAAAGGAGAGTGACGAGAACGAGCGCCGCCAGGCTCCAGAACAGAACCTGCCTGCGCAGAAGGCGGCTGCGATGGGCCGTATCCAAATCCGCTTCTCCGAAGAAGGCGCCGGCGGCTCGTGTTTCGAACCGCGCGCGTGGTGGTGGAGATAGGGGCCGGGCCGGCAAAGGGTCAAGGGCGCGTGAAGGAAGGCTCTTGCCCCAACGCGCACTCCATGCCAGTCCCGCGCCATGTTCCGGCAGGCGAGACGGCGATGAGCGACACGCGAAACGGTCTGACCTATGCGCAAGCGGGTGTCGATATCGACGCCGGCAACGAACTCGTGCGACGCATCAAGCCGCATGTGAAAGCGACGCGGCGGCCGGGCGCCGATGGCGAGATCGGCGGCTTCGGCGGCTTGTTCGATCTGAAGGCCGCCGGCTTCACCGACCCGGTGCTGGTCGCGGCCAATGACGGCGTCGGCACCAAGCTGAAGATCGCCATCGATACCGGCCTTCACGACACGATCGGCATCGATCTCGTCGCCATGTGCGTCAACGACCTCGTGGTGCAGGGTGCCGAGCCCCTGTTCTTTCTCGATTATTTCGCCACCGGCAAGCTCGATCCGGCGCAAGGCGAAGCCATCGTCAAGGGCATCGCGGATGGCTGCCGGCTGGCCGGCTGCGCGCTGATCGGCGGCGAAACGGCGGAAATGCCGGGCCTTTATGCCGAAAAGGACTACGACCTCGCCGGCTTCGCGGTGGGTGCAGCCGAACGCGGCCAGCTTCTGCCGAGCGCCGACCTTGGCGTCGGCGACGTGCTTCTCGGCCTCGCCTCGTCCGGCGTCCATTCCAACGGCTATTCGCTGGTGCGGCGCATCGTGGAGCTTTCGGGCGCCGCTTATGACGCCCCCGCCCCCTTCAAGGCCGGCGGCCGGACGTTGGGCGAAACTCTGATCGAGCCGACGCGCATTTATGTGAAGCCGCTTCTCGCCGCCATTCGCGAAACGGCCGGCGTCAAGGCGCTCGCCCATATCACCGGCGGCGGCTTCGTCGAGAACATCCCGCGCGTTCTGCCGGACGGTCTTGCGGCGAGCGTCGATATGAGCGCCATCGAGGTCCCACCGGTCTTCCGCTGGCTGGCGGCCACGGGCGGCGTGTCGCGGGACGAGATGCTGCGCACCTTCAATTGCGGCGTCGGCATGGTGGTCGCGGTCGGAGCGCAAGCGGCGGACGAGGTCGAAGCGGTTCTGCGGCGCGAGGGCGAAAGCGTCATGCGTCTCGGCACCCTCATAGACCGGACCGATCGCAGCGTGGTCTTTCAGGGCGAGCTGAAGCTTTGACACCCCTCAGAAAGCGCGTCGCCGTTCTGATCTCCGGGCGCGGCTCCAACATGGCCGCGCTGGTGGAAGCGGCGCGGAACCCGGCCTTTCCGGGGGACGTGGTGCTGGTTCTCTCCGACCGCGCGGACGCTGCCGGCCTCCATTTCGCCGCCGACAACGGCATCGCGACGAGCGCCTTTCCCCGAAAGGCCTATGCCTCCAAGGCCGAACACGAGGCTGCTTTCGTGGCAGCGATCGAGGATGCGAGAATCGACGTGATCTGCCTCGCCGGCTTCATGCGGCTTCTGTCGCCCGGCTTCACCGAGCGCTTCGCGGGGCGGATGATCAACATCCACCCATCGCTTCTCCCGAAGTTCCCCGGCCTCGACACCCACGCCCGCGCCATCGCGGCGGGCGAAGAGCGCCACGGCTGCACCGTCCATTTCGTCACCGCTGAAATGGATGCCGGACCGGTGATCGCGCAAGCCGACGTGCCGGTTCTGCCCGGCGACACTGCCGAGGCCCTCTCCGCCCGCGTGCTGGTGGAAGAGCATAAGCTCTATCCAAGGGCGTTGGCGGCAGTGCTGTTGGCAGAAACAGAAGCGAGGCTCTGAGATAGAGCACCTTCAAAAACGTCAGCGCAAATCGAGACCGTCGAGATCCCGATAGCCGCTGATAACGCGCGTGACGATCAAGGTGTCGTCCGCCAGACGGTAGAACGGGACGTAGTTCGCCACCGGAAAACTGCGCAATCCGGCGTCGATTTCCGATCGGCTGCGACCCGCTTGCGGGTGCTCGCCGAGCATATCGAGAATCTTTTCGACCCTATCGAAAAAGCGATCCGCAGCATCCTCGCTTTCTTCGGCGATACGGCTCCAGATCTCGATCAGGTCCTCGCGAGCCTTCGGCCGGCGGAGAATAGCCAGCGTCACTGGTCGCTCGATCCGTTCCTCGTGCTTTTTCGCGCTTCCGCCCGGATGGAGTCGAGATCGAGCGGTTCGGCTGGCCCGCTCTCATCGCCTTCACGGATCACACCCCGCAAATCATCGATCCGCGTCCGGCGCGCCTCTTCCTGTTGTTCGAGAAGCCGCAGACCTTCACGCAAAACGGCATTACGCGTCGTGAAGCGACCGCTCCGCAAAAGCTGAGCGATCCAGGCTTCGTAGCGATCCCCTAGCTCAACCGTCGCCATTCTACCGGCTCCCTCGTTCCCGACTTCAATCTAACCGATGCCTCAGCCGGCCGCCAATCGAACAACGGCCGTCACCCCGCCCGCACCCAGACCTTCGTGTCGTGGAACGCCGCGCCGCCGCAGGGGGCGACGGGGTCGGAGCCGACGAGGGTGTTGATGCCCTCCCCGTCGAGAAAGTCCGAATTGCCCCAAAGCCCTTCGTGGATCACGACGCCGGAGCGTACGCTGTCCGTGACCTTGGCGTGTAGACGCACCTCGCCCCGGTGATTGCCGATCGTCACAACCGTCTCGTCGGCGAGATGAAGGCGCGAAGCGTCGTCGGGATGCACCATGAGTTCGGGCCGCCGTTCGCGCGAACGTGAGCCGGCGGTTTCCGAAAAGGTCGAGTTGAGGAACTGGCGCGCCGGCGATGTGGCGAGCTTGAATGGGTGCTCGGCGTCCTCCACCTCGTTCAGCGCCGCGTGGTCCGGCCATTCAGGCAGACCTGCGACCGGCCCCTGAGGCCCGAGCGAGTTCGGCGGCGTGTTCGGTCCGAGCGCCGCGCCGTTCCAGTCGGGCCGGAAGCGGAAGCGCTTGTCGGCCCAGCCGAAGCCGTCGAGATAATGCGCGCGCTCGAACTCCGGCTGGCAGTCGATCCAGCGGCCTTCCTCGATACTTTCGAGCGTTCCCCGGTTCGAGCGGCGTAGCATGTCGTCCACGAGATCGCGCTCGCTGAGACCAAAGCCCGGCCGGTCGGCGACGCCGAGGCGCTTGGCCAGTTCCTCCACGACGAAATGGTTGGAGCGCACCCCTTCCGGCGCATCGACCAGCTTGGGGCCGAGCGTGATGTGGTTCTGCCCGCCACCGCGATAGATGTCGTCGTGCTCCAGAAACATGGTGGCCGGCACCACGAGATCGGCGAGCTTTGCCGTGTCCGTCATGAACTGCTCGTGGACGCAGGTGAAGAGATCGTCCCGCAGGAAACCCTGGCGCACCAGCCGCTGTTCGGGCGCGACATTGGCGGGGTTGGTGTTCTGCACGATCATCGCCGTCACCGGCGGCCCATCGGATAGGGCCTCGCGGTCGCCGGTCAACACCTTGCCGATCCGCGACTGGTCGAGAAAGCGCACGGACGGATCGCGCATCGCCGTGCCCATGATGAGGCTCTTGTCGAGACCGAAGATGTCGGAATTGGTGTGGAAGGCGCCGCCGCCTTCATGTTGCCAATGGCCGTAGACGGCGGGCACCGAAAGGGCCGCGTGCATGGCCGGCGCGCCGTTGCGCTGGCGGGTGAAGCCGTAGCCGAGACGAAAGAAGGTGCGGGGCGTGCGGCCGATCAGCCCCGCGAACTCTTCGATCTGGCCAACAGAAAGACCCGTGATCGCCGCCGCCCATTCCGGCGTTCGGCTCCCCAGATGCGCTTCGAGCCCGGCCGGATCGTCCGTGTAGCGCGCCATATAGGCGCGGTCGGCTGTCCCGTCGCGGAAGGCGACATGCATCAGCGCGGCGGCGAGCGCGCCGTCCGTGCCGGGTCGCAGCTTCAGGGCGAGATCGGCCTGAGCCATCGTGGCGTTGTCGTAGATGTCGATCGCGACGATGACCGCGCCACGCTTGCGCCGCGCTTCCACAGCGTGGGTCATCACGTTGACCTGCGTCGCCACCGCGTTCGTGCCCCAGATCACCACGCAATCGGATGCAGCCATCTCGCGCGGGTCGACGCCCGTCAGCCGCCCGGTGCCGACGAACCAACCCGTCCAGGCCATGTTGGTGCAGATCGTGTCGAACTGGTTGGAATAGCGTTTGGCATGGCGCAGCCGGTTGATGCCGTCGCGCTGCACCAGCCCCATCGTGCCGGCATAGAAGTAAGGCCAGACGCTTTCCGCGCCGTGCCGCTGTTCGGCTGCCACGAATTTCTCGGCGACGAGATCGAGAGCATCGTCCCAGCCGATCTCCCGCCATTCGCCGCTTCCCTTCGCGCCGACGCGCTGAAGCGGTTGCAGAAGGCGGTTCGGTGAATGGATGCGCTCGGCATAGCGGGCGACCTTCGCGCAGATGACGCCGGCCGTGTAGCTGTTGTCCTTCGCGCCGCGCAGGCGGCCGACCGTGTTCGGGCCGAGGATCTCGACATCGAGCGCGCATGTCGAGGGACAGTCGTGCGGACAAGCGCTGTGGCCGGTGCGGATGGGAAGAAGCTGGTTCATGGCTCCTCGGCATACACCCGACCGGCCGCCGCCCCAAATTCATTCCGGCGATGCCTTGGATCGGCGAAGGGCGGGATCGCCCGCCCCTCGCCGCTTGCTCTCAGGCGGCCTGCACGTAGCGGGCCTTCTCCTCCGGCGTCAGGGCCGGATAGTCGGTGTAGCCGCGCTCGTCGCCGCCATAGAACGTGTCCTTGTTGGCCTCGGCCAGCGGCGCGCCGAGGCGCAGGCGCGTGACGAGATCGGGATTGGCGATGAAGGGCCGCCCGAAGCACACGAGATCGACCTTGCCCTCGTCCAGACGCCGGATCGCGAGGTCGAAGTCATATTCGTTGTTGCCCATGTAGGGCCCGTCGAAGCGCTGGCGCAGCGCGTCGTAGTCGAAGCCGTCCTTGGCGCGGTCGCCCTGCGTCTGGCCCTCGATGACGTGGAGATAAGCCAGACCACGCTTCGAAAGCTCCTCGACATAGGTGTTGAAGACGCCCTGCTGATCGCTTTCGCTGGAGCCGCCCATCACCGTCACCGGCGAGATGCGGATGCCGACATGCTCCTTGTTCCAGGCGCCGACCACGGCATCCACGACTTCGAGCGGCAGGCGCATCCGGTTCTCCACCGAGCCGCCATAGCGGTCGGTGCGCTTGTTGGTGCCGTCGCGCAGGAACTGGTCCAGAAGGTAGCCGTTCGCCGAATGGACCTCGACGCCGTCGAAGCCGGCCGCGCGGGCATTGCGCGTCGCCTTCACGTAATCCTGGATCAGGCGCGGAAACTCGGCTTCCTCCAGGGCTCGCGGCTCGACATGATCCTTGAAGCCTTCTTCCGTGAAGGCCTTGCCGGATGGCTTCACGGCGGAGGGCGCGACGGGCAGCCCGCCGTTCGGTTGAAGATCGGGATGCGAGATGCGCCCGACATGCCAGAGCTGGAGCACGATCCGGCCGCCCTCGGCGTGAACGGCGTCCGTCACCTTCTTCCACGCCGTCACCTGTTCGTCGGAATAGATTCCGGGCGTCCAGGCATAGCCGCGCCCTTCCTCCGTGATGTTGGTGGCCTCCGCGATGATGAGACCGGCGCCCGCCCGCTGGCGGTAATATTCGACATGCATCTCCTTCGGAACGCCGTCCGAACTCGCGCGCGAGCGGGTCAGCGGGGCCATCACGGCACGATTCCGAAGGTGGATGGGTCCGAGATCGAAGGGCTCGAACAGTTTCGACTGGGCCATGAAGGGCTCCTTGAATTCTGATACGGACGACCGGCCGGCGGCGCCGTCCGCCATAGATAGGGAGCTTCTTCCGCAATGCAGCGACAAACGCGCGGAACGATCCGTTCGCCGGGAAAACCACTTTGAACTACCGCCACGCCTTTCACGCCGGCAACTTCGCCGATGTCGTCAAGCACGCTCTTCTCGTGGAGATCGTGGAATACCTGAAGAGGAAGGAAAAGCCGTTCAGGGTGATCGACACCCATGCCGGCATCGGACGCTACGACCTGTCCGCCGACGAGGCGCGGCGCACCGGCGAATATCTGGAAGGCATCGACGCGCTTCTGTCTTCCCCTGCGGCCACGGCTCCCGAGCTTGCCGACTACATTCGCCTCGCGACCGGCGAAGGCGTGGACGCCTATCCCGGCTCCCCTCTCATCGCGCGCCGTCTTCTTCGGCGCCAGGACCGGTTGTCGGTCTACGAGTTGCATCCCGCCGATGCCGAGCGGCTGGCCGGCCTTTTCGCCGGCGATGTCCAAGTGAAGACCTTCGCGCTCGACGGCTGGCTGGCGCTGAACGCCCATCTGCCGCCGAAGGAAAAGCGCGGGCTGGTGCTGATCGACCCGCCCTTCGAGGAGGTGAACGAGATCGAGCGGATCGCGGATCGGCTGGCGGCGGCCCATCGGCGCTGGCCGGGCGGCATCTACGCGATCTGGTATCCGATCAAGCGCCGCGCCGACCGAGACAGGCTGCATGCCGAACTGGCGCAAACGGAGATTCCCAACATCTGCGCCGCCGAATTCATGCGCGAGCCCTTCGCGACGGATGTCGATCGGCTGGTCGGCACGGGGCTGGCAGTGGTGAACCCGCCCTACACTTTCGCGGAAAAAGCGACGCGAATCATGGCAATTCTGGAACAACCCTTGGGAAAAAGCGGTCGCGCCTCGGCCCAAGTCGTTGCGATCACGGCAGAGCGGCCCTAACACTGCGTTAAGGGCCGCGAATTTTCATGCGGCAGCGTTTTGTCCGGAGTCGCCGCGCGATGCGCATTCTGCACAGCCTCGTTCTTGCCGCCACCTTGGCCGGCGCACCGTTCTCCGGCGCCAAGGCGGCGGACTACCTGCGGGAAAGCCCCGCGCCCCAGTCGGTCGAGGGCATCGTCCCGGCCTGCAACGATCCGCGGGTTCTCGGACAGGTCGAGGACCAGTTCGAGCACGGCGCGGTTCACATGCTCCAGTCGGACGTCACCGTCGCCGAGTTCTCCAATCTCGCGGAAAAGGCTTTCTTCCCCCGCACCGACAACGCCTCGATCGAGCGGCGCTACTGCCAGGGAAGCGTGATGCTGTCGGACAACCAGCGGCACACGGTCTATTACCGTGTGTCCTATCCGCAGGGCTACGCGTCCTTCGGCTGGAAGGCGGAAGGCTGCGTGCTCGGCCTCGACCGCTGGTACATCTACGGGGCGAACTGCTCGTCGCTGCGTCGTTTCTGATCGGATGCGCCTTCTCCACGCTCCCGCTTCGCCCTTCTCCGCCAAGGTGCGAATGGCCGCGATCCGCTGCGATGTCGCCTTCGACGAACAGGTCGTGGTCGACACCGTGTCGGAACCGGCCGACCTCCTCGACGCCAACCCGCTCGGCAAGATTCCGACCGTTCTTCTGGACGACGGAACCGCGCTCTACGACAGCCGGGTGATCTGCGAATATTTCGATCGCATATCGGGCAACGCAATCGTGCCCCAGACCGACGCCGAATGGATCGCCGACAGACGCCTGGAAGCAACCGCCGACGGCGTGGCGGATGCCGCCATTCTTCTGCTCTACGAGGCCCGCTTCCGGCCGGAAGAAAAGCGCCATGAAGCGTGGACGGATCGGCAATGGCGGAAAGCCTTGCGCGGGCTGGCGGTTCTGGAAACGCTGATCGGCGAAGTTTCGCGGAAGCCGACGCTCGGCGACCTTTCCGTCGCGGCGCTCACCGGATGGCTTGCCTTGCGCTTTGCCGGACGCTGGGAAGCCGAGCATCCGCGCCTCGCCCGCTGGAACGAGGAGTTCTGGGCCGCCCATCCTGATCTCGACGCCGTCAAATCGAGAGTCTGAGCGTGGGACAAAAGGTTAACATCACCTTTATTTGTTCCAGCTAAGCAAGGTCCGCACCATCCCCATTTCGGAAGATGGACCCGCAGCCGAGTTCGAGCAGCGGGTCTAGACTTCCAGGATTTTCAGGGCGATGGGTTTTTCATCAGCGATTTCACGCGCCGCCACCCGTCGGGTGCGTCGGGGCCGTTCGGCCAATCTGCCCGTCATCTCGATCGGATCGATCAAGAGCGCGGGAACATCCACGCTGGCGCTGACCATCGCTTCGGCCGCCGCCTCGGCCGGCGTTTCCGTTCTTCTCGTGGATGCGGGCCCGGACGGCGATCTGTCGAGCTGGGCCGCCAAGCCCGGACGGCCGAACGGGATCGAACTCGTTCAATGCGACAAGCCGAGCCGCCTCGCCGCCCTCGTCAATGACGGCATCGACCGGCAGATGCTGGTGGTGATCGACGCAGGGCGCACGCAGGACATGCTGCGCGCCGGCGCGCGGGTCGCCGACACGGTGCTGGTGCCGGTGCGCTTTTCGCCGCTATCGGCCCTCGCGGCGGCTGCCACCGATCAGTTCCTCAGCTTGGAAACGAAGGACAGCGAAATCCGGCAGGCTTTCGTCGCCACCGCCATCGCGCAGATTCCGAGCCGGATCGCCCGTGCCGTCGAGAAGCAGATGGAGAACCGGCCGACGGAGCGCCTGCCCATCGGCCTCGCGCAGCGCGCCGCCTTCGAAGCGCCTTTCATGTATGGCGGCACGATCTTCACGCTGACGGAGAAACAGGCGCCCGGCCTCGTGCGCGCGCAGGCCGAAGCACGGGCGCTGGCAGCGGAACTCGACGCCCTGAAATCGAACGGCGCGAAGCTCGCCGCCCGCGCAGCCGAAGCCGTGATGATCGGACGCCGCCAGGCGGCCTAGCCGTTACAGGCGGTGCCAGCGATCCATGGCGGCCGAGTCGGACGCCTTGGCGTCCACCCAGCCTCCCTCCCCGCCGCCGATCAGATGCTCCCTTTTCCAGAAGGGAGCCTCGGACTTCAGATAGTCCATCAGAAACGACGCGCCGTCGAAGGCGGCTTGGCGGTGTTCGGCCGCGCAGGCGACGAAAACGATCTCCTCGCCAGGAGGGATCTTGCCGTGGCGGTGGAGAACCGAAGCGGACAGAAGGCCGAAACGCTCGGCCGCTTGGGTCGCGATGCGCTCCAGTTCCTTTTCCGCCATGCCGGGATAGTGTTCGAGTTCCAGCGCCGCCAAGCGCCCGCCCTCGTCGCGGCAATAACCGGTGAAGGTGACGACCGCGCCGATCCGCCCGCCGTCCTCCACCCGCCGCGCTTCCGCGCCAAGATCGATCCGCCCCGGCAGCACCTCGACCCGCAGCTTTGCCGCCATCACGCTCAGCCCCCCGTCATCGGCGGGAAGATCGCGATCTCGGTCGCGCCGGCCAGCGGCTCGGAATGGTCGACATGCTCCTGGTCGATCGCGACGCGGATGGTTTCCGGCGATACGAGCGCGGCCTCGTAGCCGACGCCCCGCCCCTTCAGCCAATGAAGAAGATCGCCGACCGTCACCACGCCGGCCGGCAGCGCGACCACCTCTTCGGCCACGCCGATCCGCTCGCGCACCCAGGCGAAATAAACAAGCTTCATGCCATTCTCCCGCGAAGGTCTGCCCCTGTTTGGACGCGAAACGTCTCAGTCGGGGAAATGGCGCAGGCCTGCGCGGAAGTAATCGTAGCCGGTATAAAGCGTCACGATCGCCGAGGCCCAAAGCGCGGCGATGCCGATCTCGGTCATATACGGCATCAGCTTGTCGCCGGCCGGCCCCGCCAGGAGAAAGGCGACGGCGATCATCTGAAGCGTCGTCTTCCATTTGGCGAGCTGCGTGACGGGTACGCTGACCTTCAGCTCGGCGAGATATTCGCGAAGCCCCGACACGAGGATTTCGCGGCAGAGGATGATGATCGCCGCCCAGAGCGACCAGCCCTTGATGGTTTCTCCCGCCGCCAGAAGAAGCAGGCAGGCCGCGACCAAGAGCTTGTCGGCAATGGGGTCGAGCATCCGGCCGATGGTGGAAGTCTGCTGCCAGGCCCGCGCCAGATAACCATCGAGATAGTCCGTGATGCTTGCGATCACGAAGATGCCGAGCGCCCACCAGCGCGCGTTGTCGCTGGCGTCGAAGCTCCCTCCCCAGAAGAAGCAGACAACCAGAAGCGGCACGGCAAGGATGCGCGCATAGGTCAGGAGGTTCGGAAGGTTGAAGGTGCGAGTGGCCATTGCGACTTTCGTACGGGAGGCACTCTCCCTTCAATCCATCACTGTGGCGAAAATCAACGGCTGGATGAAAGAAGACAGAGGAAAAGCGTGCGTCAACGCTCGTGGAAATGATCGTAGACGATCTGCGCGGTCGCCGCCGAGATGCCCTCGACCTTCTGGAGATCGCCCAACCCGGCGCGCGACACGGCCTTCGCCGTGCCGAAATGGTGCAGAAGCGCGCGCTTGCGGGATGGTCCGATGCCGGCGATCTCGTCCAGCGGATTGCGCGTCAGTTCCTTCTTGCGACGCGCCCGGTGCGAGCCGATGGCGAAGCGATGCGCCTCGTCGCGCAGGCGCTGCACAAAATAAAGCACCGGATCGCGTGGCGGCAACGTGAAGGGATCGCGCCCCTTCGTGATGAACCGCTCGCGTCCCGCATCGCGGTCGACGCCCTTGGCGATGCCGATGGTGGTGACCTTCTCGGCGATGCCGAGTTCCTCCAGGATCGCGCGCACCGCCGTGATCTGCCCCTTGCCGCCGTCGATGAAGACGAGGTCCGGCCAGTCCGGCATCTCAGAATGCAGGATATCCTCCTTGTCCTCGCTTTCCACGACCGGCGTCGGACCCTCACCATGCTCCTTCACGAGGCGCGAGAAGCGGCGCGTCATCACCTCGCGCATCATGCCGAAGTCGTCGCCGGGCGTGATGTCGGCGCCCTTGATGTTGAACTTGCGATACTGGTTCTTGGCAAAGCCCTGCGGCCCCGCCACCACCATCGCGCCGACGGCGTTGGTGCCGGAAATATGCGAGTTGTCGTAGATTTCGATGCGGCGCGGCGGGTTCGGCAGCGAGAAGGTCTCGGCCAAACCGGCCAGAAGTCGCGCCTGCGACGAGGTTTCCGCCAGCCGTCGCCCCAGCGCCTCGCGCGCATTGGCGAGAGCATGATCCACCAGATCGCGCTTCTCGCCGCGCGCCGGCACCGCGAACTGCACCTTGCGGCTCGCACGGACCGACAGGGCCTCGCCGAGAAGCGTGCGGTCCTCGAAGTCGAGCGATGACAGGATCAAGGGCGGCGTCGGCTTATCGTCGTAGAACTGCGCGATGAAGGCGCCGAGCACTTCGGCCGGCTCCAGCGAAACGTCGGCGCGCGGGAAGTAAGCGCGGTTTCCCCAATTCTGGCCGGTGCGGAAGAAGAAGACCTGGATGCAGGTCAGGCCGCCCTCGCAATGAATGGCGAAGACATCCGCTTCCTCCACCCCATGCGGGTTGATGCCCTGATGACTCTGGATATGGGCGAGCGCGGACAGGCGGTCGCGGAGCACGGCGGCGCGCTCGAAGTCGAGCTCCTGCGAAGCGTCCTGCATGGCCTGCGACAGCCCCTGCTTGATCTGGCTGGAGCGCCCGGACAGGAAGCCCTCGGCCTCTCCGACGAGGCTGCGATAATCCTCCAGCGATATTTCCCGCGTGCAGGGGCCGGAGCAGCGCTTGATCTGGTAGAGAAGGCAGGGCCGGCTGCGCGTCTCGTAGACGGAGTCCGTACAGGTACGCAGGAGAAAGGCGCGCTGCAGCGAGTTGATCGTGCGCGTCACCGCGCCGGCCGAGGCGAAGGGGCCGAAATAGCTACCCTTTCGCGAGCGCGCGCCCCGGTGCTTCACGATGGCCGGCGCCTCGTGCGCATCGCCGATGAGGATATAGGGGAACGACTTGTCGTCCCGCATCAACACGTTGTAGCGCGGCCGCAAACGCTTGATGAGATTGGCTTCGAGCAGCAGCGCTTCCGTTTCGGTGCGCGTCGTCACGAATTCCATGGCCCGCGTTTCGCGGATCATCCGCATGATGCGGTTGGTGTGGCCGGTGAGCCGCGTATAGCTCGCCACGCGCTTTTTCAAGGAACGCGCCTTGCCGACGTAGAGCACCTCGCCGCCCGCGCCGAACATGCGATAAACGCCGGGATCGTTCGGCAGACGCTTCACGGCCGCGATGATGACATCGACGCCCTGGAGCGGATCGCCCTCGACCGTGCCGGCCCCATCCCAGTCGATGGCGGCCAGAAGCGCGGCGCTGTCGGGCTCGAACTCCGCGCTTTCCGCACCTTCTTCCTCGAAGTCCTCCTCGTCGCCCTCGGTGGCGTCGAGATCTTCGAAGATGTCGTCGTCCTTGCTCATTCGGGCATTGGCCTGCGATGCTGTTCGGCGGTGAAGCCGGATTTAAGGCCGAACAACGATCATTGCCAGAACGGCGTTGTCGCGGCGGCTCCGCGCCAACGAAAAGGCCGCCGGCATCGAGAGATGCGGCGGCCTCGAAACTTACCTGCCTATCGTCGGTTCAGCCGACGATCTCGGTCTCGGAAAACCAGTAGGAGATTTCCTGTTTCGCGGTCTCGGGGGCGTCGGAGCCGTGCACCGAGTTCTCGCCGATCGACAGGGCGTGCAGCTTGCGGATGGTGCCTTCGGCGGCGTCCTTCGGGTTGGTCGCGCCCATGATCTCGCGATTGCGCGAAATGGCGTTCTCGCCTTCCAGCACCTGCACGATCGTCGGACCGGCGGACATGGATTCGACCAGCTCACCGAAGAACGGACGCTCCTTGTGGACGGCGTAGAAGCCCTCGGCCTCGCGGCGGCTCATCCACACGCGCTTCGACGCGATGATGCGAAGGCCCGACTCTTCGAAGATCTTGGTGATCGCGCCGGTCAGGTTGCGACGGGTCGCGTCCGGCTTGATCATGGAGAAGGTGCGTTCGATCGCCATGGATGATGTTCCTTGCGGGCGTTGGAGAGTCGCGCTCTCATAAACGCGAGGCCGCCGAGCGGCAAGGCCAGGACGACAAGGGACCGGAACGTGACGGGAATGTACGACACCTTCAGGATGATGGCCCACTACAATCGCTGGGCCAACCGACGGCTCTACCACTGCGCCGGAAAGCTCACGCCGGACGAGTTCGCCGCCGACCGAGGCGTCTTCTTCCGCTCGATGTCGGGAACGCTGAACCACCTCCTGGCGACCGACCGGATCTGGATGCGGCGCATGACGGGAACCGGCGATGCGCCCGACCGGCTGGACGCCGTCCTGTTTCCCGAGTTTGCTCCCCTCGTCGAGGCCCGCGCGGCGGAAGACGAGCGCATCGTGGCCTTCGTGGACAGCCTCGACGAAACGGCGCTCCAGACACCCTTCACCTACCGCCCCGTCACGAACCCGCGCGACATCACGCAGCCGCTCATGCCGGTGCTCAGCCACCTCTTCAATCATCAAACGCATCATCGGGGACAGGCCCACGCGATCCTGACGGGCATGAAACGCGAAGCGCCGAGTCTCGACCTCATCCTGTTCCAGCGCGAAAGCGGAATGGGGTTCTAGGCGCGGAAGGACACGAGCCCAAGCTCGCGCTCCATCACCGCCATGTCCCGGTCGTTGTGGATGATGGCGGCACGGTTGGCGATACACCAAGTCGCGATGATGACGTCGATCGTGCCGCGAATGGTGATGCCCTTACGGCGTAGGAAGCGATAGTTGTCCGCTGCTTGTTCGGCGATGGCAGGATTGCAAAGAGCGACAGTCCGATGCTGGTAGATTGCTTCTCGGGTGAGCACACGCCGCCTTTCGTCTCGAATGCCCTGCAGGATTTCGACGATGACCAGATCTCCGAGGACGATCTTGTCGCTTAGCGACAAGCCCCTGATCGCGCGCGTCCAAGGGAGATCTATTCCCTTGAAGTAGTCGATCCATGCCGATGTATCGACCAGGATCACCAGTCGCCCTCTGCCTGCGGACGGTTGCGGCGCATCTGATCGAGATCACCTTCCCACTTCACGGTCCCGTAGAGAGCCATCAAGGCTTCATGCGCTTCCCGCTGTTTCACGATCGTTCTCAAAGCTTCCTCGACCGTTTCCTTCTTGGTCTTGAGGCCCAGCACCTCCATGGCCCGCTTCATCAGGTCGTCGTCGATATCGATATTCGTTCGCATACCCGCCCTCCAATGTGTATAATCAATGCACACTATACACATCCCCTTCCCACCTCACAACGCTCTTCCCCCTCCTCGCTTGCCATGCGAAAAGCCGGCCATGCTTCAGATCAACGATCTTTCCGCGCGCGTCGCCGGACGGCTTCTCATCGACCATGCCAGCCTGACGCTGCCGGACGGCGCCAAGGCCGGGCTTGTCGGGCGCAACGGCGCGGGCAAATCGACCTTGTTCCGCGTCATCACGGGCGAGCTCGCGTCCGAAAGCGGCTCCGTGCAGATCCCGAAGGGAATGCGCATCGGCCAGGTGTTGCAGGAAGCGCCTGGCACGAGTGAATCGCTTCTGGAGATCGTGCTGGCCGCCGACGAGGAACGCATGGCGCTTCTCGCCGAAGCCGAAACGGCGACCGA
This sequence comes from Aureimonas psammosilenae, assembly GCF_009176975.1. GTDB lineage: Bacteria > Pseudomonadota > Alphaproteobacteria > Rhizobiales > Rhizobiaceae > Plantimonas > Plantimonas psammosilenae. Next base: position 385,722 of record NZ_WEZG01000002.1, on the reverse strand, counting down.
CCCGACCCGCATCGCCGACATCCATCTTCGCCTCAACGATATCGACGCCTATTCGGCCGAAGCGCGCGCCGGCGCGATCCTGTCGGGCCTCGGCTTCGATGCCGAGGCGCAGGCGCGGCCCGTTTCCTCCTTTTCCGGCGGCTGGCGGATGCGCGTGGCGCTCGCCGCCGTTCTGTTCTCGCAGCCCGACCTTCTCCTTCTCGACGAGCCGACGAACTATCTCGATCTCGAAGGCACGCTCTGGCTGGAAACCTTCGTCGCGCGTTATCCCCACACCGTGATCGTCATCAGCCACGACCGCGACGTCCTCAACAACGCCGTCAATTCCATCATCCATCTCGACCAGTTGAAGCTCGTCTATTACCGCGGCGACTACGATTCCTTCGAGCGTCAGCGTGCCGAGAAGCTGGAACTCCAGCAAAAGGCGAAGGTGAAGCAGGACGCTGCCCGCGCCCACATGGAAGCCTTCGTGGAGCGCTTCCGCGCCAAGGCCTCCAAGGCCCGTCAGGCGCAAAGCCGCTTGAAGGCGCTGGAAAAGATGAAGCCGTTGGCTTCAGTGATCGAGGACCATGTCGCGCCGTTCGCTTTCGACGCCGGCGAGCGCCGCCCCGCCTCGCCCATCGTGCGCATGGACGATGTGGCGGTCGGCTACGGCGACGCCACGCCGATCCTGAAGCGCGTCACCGTTCGCATCGACACGGACGACCGCATCGCGCTGCTCGGTGCCAACGGCAACGGCAAGTCCACCTTCGCCAAACTCCTGGCCGCGCAGTTGTCAGCCCGCTCAGGCGAGATCGTGAAGGCGCCCGGCTTGAAGGTCGCCTTCTTCGCGCAGCACCAGATCGACGACCTGAGGCCGGATGAGAGCGCGGTGGAGCACGTGCGCCGCCTGATGCCGGACGCGCCGGAAGCCAAGGTCCGCGCCAAGGTCGCTCGCATGGGACTTGCCACCGCCAAGATGGACACGAAGGCCGATGCCCTGTCCGGCGGCGAGAAGGCGCGTCTCCTGATGGGTCTCGCGACCTTCGGCGAGCCGGACCTCCTCATCCTCGACGAGCCGACGAACCATCTCGACATCGATTCGCGCGAGGCCCTGGTGCGCGCCTTGAACGAATATGAGGGCGCGGTGATCCTCATCAGCCACGACCGGCACATGGTGGAAGCCACCGTCGACCGTCTCTGGATCGTCGCGGACGGCACCGTGTCGAAATTCGACGGCGATCTCGACGAATACAAGCAGATCGTTCTGTCCGCCCGGCGCGGCGGCAAGAAGGACAAGGAAAAGGACAGTCCCCGCGAGGCCGCCCGCAGCCGCGAGGCAACGCCCCCGCCCCCCAAGCGCATCGCTCTCGGGCCCATCCAGAAGGAACTTCGCAACCTCGAATCCAGGATCGAGAAGCTTCAAACGCAAACGGCTGCGCTCGACAAACGAATGGCCGCGCCGGGCTTTTTCGAGAAGGACCCGCGCAAGGCCGGCGAGGTGTCGCGCGAGCGCGAAACGGCCGGCCAGCAGCTTGCCGAGGCCGAGGAGCGCTGGCTTTCCTTGTCAGCCGAGCACGAGGCCGCGCTCGGCTGACAGGCTCTCGCTTTCGTGCGTCGCAGGGAGCTTGCTCCGTTCTGCCCAGCGCTACATAAAGGCTTCATAAACCCTTTCGGAGCGCTGCGATGGCATGGCGTTGGACGACGGCGACCGCCTTGATGTTCGGCGCTCTTACCATCCTGCCGGCGCTCGCGGTCGGGAACTACGGTCCGAGGCCGCGCGACTCCGGGTTTGCCCAGGTCGATGGCATTTCGCTCTTCTATCAGGTCTACGGCAAAGGCAGCCCGCTGCTCCTGATTCCGGGCGGCCTGTCCAGCAGCGATGTCTGGCGCCGCCAGATCGCCACGCTTTCGAAGAATCACGAAGTCATCGTCGCCGACAGCCGGGGCCAGGGCCGCTCCACCCGCGACGAGGTGCCGATCACCTACGATCTGATGGCGGACGATTATCTGGCGCTGCTCGACCAGCTCAAGCTCGACAAGGTCGCGCTCGTCGGCTGGAGCGATGGAGGGATTATCGGTCTCGATATCGCGATCCGCCACCCGGACCGCTTGTCGGCCATGTTCGTGCAGGCGGCCAACGCGACGCCGGATGGGGCGATCGCCTATGCCGAGGCCATCGCGGAAGGCCGCGACCTGCCGACGCTTCAGCACTACGACGACATCACCGACGAGATTCACGCGCTCTGGTGGAACGAGCCGAACTTCTCGGAAGAACAGCTCGCCTCGATCACCGTGCCGACCATGATCGCGATCGGCGAACATGACGAAGCGATCAGCCGCGATCACACGCTGTTTCTCGCCAAATCCATTCCGGGCGCGAAGCTGACGATCCTGCCCAATGTCGGCCATTCCGCCCCGATCGAGGACCCGGAGGGCTATGCCAAGGCGGTTCTCGATTTCATCGACGGCTGAGGCCGGTCAAGCCTTCTTGACCCAACGCCGGTCCTGCGACTGCTGCCAATAGGTGACCTCGTGTCCGGCGGCCTTCTCCACCTTCCAGCGCGCGCGGGCGCTGGCAAGCTGTTCCTCGTCATGGCCGTCGAAGAGATAGACACCGCGCACATAGGCCGAAAGGTCGTTCGGCACCGCGCCTTCCACCATGAACCTGATCTGCGGATCGTTCGCGGCTTGCGCCGGATCGACCGTCAGAAGCACGGGCTGAAGCGCGCCGCTGGAATCGGCGTCCGTGCCGTGCGGCAGGAAGGCGTCGTCGCGAAAGACCCAAAGGTGATGGTCGAGCGCGTCGCGACGCTCCTGGCTCACCGCCTGCACCACGGCCCGCCAGCCGCGCTGAAGGCTGCGCTCCAGAAGTTCGGGAAGCGCATCCTCCAGCCGGCTTTCGGTGAGGTGATAGAAGAGAACCTCGGCCACGCGAACCTTTCGGGATCAGCGCTTTTCGTAGTGGTCCGCCACGAGGCGGTCGAGAAGCCGGACGCCGAAGCCGGACGCCCAGGACTGGTTGTACTCGTTGGCCGGCGAGCCCATGGCGGTTCCCGCCACATCGAGATGCGCCCATGGCACGTCGTTGACGAAGCGCTGCAGGAACTGCGCGGCCGTGATGGAGCCGGCCGAGCGCCCGTTGCCGATATTCTTGATGTCGGCGAACTTGCCCTCGATCTGCTTGTCGTATTCGGGGCCGAGCGGCATGCGCCATACCTTCTCCCCGGTCGCGAGGCCCGAAGCGGACAGGCGCTCGGCGAGTTCGTCGCTGTTGGAGAAGAGGCCGGCATAGTTATTGCCGAGCGCCACGATGATCGCGCCGGTGAGGGTCGCGAGGTTGACCATGAACTTCGGCTTGAACCGGTCCTGGCAGTACCAGAGCGCATCGGCCAGAACGAGCCGCCCTTCGGCGTCGGTGTTCAGGACCTCGATCGTGGTGCCGGACATGGCCGTCACGATGTCGCCCGGCCGCTGCGCGTTGCCGTCCACCGCGTTCTCCACGAGGCCGACGATGCCGATGGCGTTGACCTTGGCCTTGCGGCCGGCGAGCGCGCGCATCAGGCCGACCACGGCCGCCGCACCGCCCATGTCGCCCTTCATGTCTTCCATGCCGGCGGCCGGCTTGATGGACACGCCGCCCGTATCGAACACGACGCCCTTGCCCACGAACGCGACCGGCGCCTCGTCGTCGCCGCCGCCGTCCCAGCGCATCACCACGAGGCGCGGCGGGCGCGGCGAGCCTTGGGCCACGCCGAGCAGGGCCAGCATCTTCAATTCGCGCAGCTTCGGCTCTTCCAGGATCTCGACATCGACGCCGTGCTTCGACAACTCGGCGATGCGCTCGGCGAACTCGACGGGACCGAGGACGTTGGCGGGCTCGTTGACGAGATCGCGAGCCAGAACGACGCCGTCCGCCACCGCCGAATGGAGCGCGAAGGCGGTTTCGCCTGCTGCCGGATCGGCGACGCCGAGCGTGAAGCTCTGCGCGACCTCGGCCTGCTCTTCCTCCGCCTCGCCGTTCTTCTTCTTGCTCTTGTAGCGATCGAAGGAATAGCTGCGCAGGAGAATGCCGGAGGCCACCGCCGCCGCCTCAGCCCCACCGAGCGAACCTTCCGGCCCTTCCGCCAGCACGGTCACGGTTGGCGCGCCCTTGGTCTTGGCCGCCACGGTGCCGCCGAGTTTCAGCCAGTCCTCATCGCCCTGCGGCTTGTCGGACTTCGTGCCGATCACGACGATCCGATCGAGCTCAGAGCCGGCCGGTGCGAGGATTTCCAGCGTCGCGAGGCTCTTGCCTTTGAATTTCGCCTTCGCGGCCGCCCTTTCCACCACTTCCTTCAGGTGCGGCGGCAAGGATGCCCCAGCGCTGCCACCTTCGCCGGCAAGAAGCACGAGAACGCCTTCGGACGGCGCTTGAAGATTCGAAAATCGGATGGACGGGCGTTCGGACATGGGAACTCCTCAAGGCAAGGCCGGAACCAGCATTCGCCGAAACGCGGCATTCGCCGCCGTCTTGCACGATCGGGATCGTGTTGGAAAGGACACAACGCGAATGGTGGATGCCGAGGCCCGCTTTGCAAGGCTCGGGGGGACGGTTAAGAAGTTGTTAACCACCTCCGTTGGCATATTCTTAGCCAAACGGGGTCAGCATCGGCAGGAGGCAGACGCGAAGCCGAGACCGGCCGCGGGTCGGCGTTTCGAGAAGACGACATCAACCTCATGAGCCTTCTCGAGCGCTACATCTTCCGGAGGGCCATGGCCTTCTCGCTCGGCGCCCTGGGTTCGCTCGTTCTGATCGTCTGGATCGTGCAGGCCCTCCAACGCGTCGACATCGTGCGCTCCAGCGCGGGCGCCGCCGGCAACATGCTCTGGATCGCCATGATGTTGATCCCGGATCTGGCGGCGGGCGTCGTGCCCTTCGCCGTGGTGATCGGCGCGGTGCAGGCCTTGAACGCCCTCAACGCCGATTCCGAGCGGGCCGTGATCGCGGCATCGGGCGCGCGCAGCCTCGTCGTCATCAAGCCGATCCTGGCACTCGGCGCGACCGGCGCGCTTCTCATTCTCCTGATCTCGCACATGGTCGGCCCGGTAGCGCAAAGCGCCTTCTATAACGGGCTTCGCGCCGTGAACGCCGACGCCATCACGCTTTTCCTGACGCCCGGCCGCTTCGAGGAGATTCAGGACGGGCTCGTGGTCAGCGTCGGCGACGTGCGCGGCTCCACCATCCAGAACCTCTTCATGTCGGACCACCGCGATCCCGCGACGGATCTCAACTATTTCGCGAGGGAAGCGCAGCTCATGGACCGCGACGGCCAGAGCTTCCTTCTTCTTCGCAACGGGCAGGTCCACCGGCGCAATCCGGCCGACGGCGCGGTGTCCGTGATCCAGTTCCAGACCTATGCCTTCGATCTGGCTTCGCTGCGACCGGAAAGCGACGGCGACTGGATTCGCACCTCGGAACGCTCGACGCTGGAGCTTCTGCGCACCGACGCCACCGACAGCGCCATGCAGGCCAAGCCGGCGGCTTTCGCCAAGGAGCTGACGCAGCGCTTTTCCGACTGGCTTTATCCGATCGCCTTCGCGCTTTGGGCGCTGGTGGTCGCCGGCCGTCCGCGCACCAATCGGCAGGGCTCGGGGCCGGCGATGACGCTCGGGCTTTCCGGGGCGCTGGGGCTCAAAGCCCTCGGCTTCGTGGCGCTCGCCATGATCGACCAGAACGCGGACTATCGGTTCCTGGCTTATCTCCTCCCCCTGGCGTCGATCGCCTCCAGCGCCTTCCTTTTGTGGTCGGATACCGACATCTCGGAAGCGCGGGCGCTGGTGCGGGTGGGCGATGCCTTCGGTGCGCTCGGGCGCATGTTCCAGCGCGATCCGGCCGGCGCCGGCAGCGGCGGAAGGGTGTCGTAGCGCGATGCCCGGAACGCTGAACCGCTATTTCTTCCGGCGCTACCTTTCGAGCTTCTTCTCGACGCTGGTCGCCGTGTTCGCGCTCGTCTACCTGATCGACGTGATCGAGCTGTCGCGGCGCGGCAAGTTCGAGGACGTGGCCTTCACGACGTTGGCCGCCATGTCGGCCCTGCGTGTTCCGTCCTTTATCGAGCAGGCCTTCCCGTTCATCGTCCTGTTCTCGTCGATTTTCACGCTTCTGACCCTCAACCGCCGCTACGAACTGGTGGTGGCGAGAGCGGCCGGCGTTTCTGTGTGGCAGATCCTCCTGCCCTTCGTGGGGGGGTCCATCCTCCTCGGCGTGGCCGCGACACTTCTCTACAACCCGGTCGCCGCCTACACGCAGGAACTCTCCAACCGCATCGAGACGAGCCTTGCCGGCAAGGGTCCCCAGCAAACCCGCTTCTCGCCCTGGCTTCGGCAGAACAGCGAAGGCGTCGATTCACTCATCGGCGCCAAGGCCGTTTCGGACGGCGGGCTGACCCTCGGCGGCGTCACCGCCTTCGTTATGGACGGCAACGGAACCGTTTCCGAGCGCATCGACGCCGCCAAGGCGCGGCTCGTTCAGGGTGCCTGGATTCTCGACGCGCCGACCGTGTCGACCATCGGCCAGACCCCGCAGCGCATGGAGAGTTTTCGCCTGCCGACCTCGCTGAAGCCCGAATATGTCGAGCAGCGCATCGGCGATCCACAGGCAATCCCGATCTGGGCGCTTTATTCCAAGATCGAGATCGCCCGCAGCCTTGGCTACAATGCGGAGGCTTTCTCCATGCATTTCAACACTCTGGTAGCCAAACCCGCGTTATTCGTCGCCATGACCTTGCTTGCTGCGACGGTTGCGGTGCGGTTTGCCCGCACCGGCCAGTCTGGTAGGACGATCCTCAGCGGCGTCGCCGCCGGATTCGTTCTGTATGTCGTAACCTTCCTGGCGCAGGCGCTGGGAAGCAATTCGGTGGTTCCGCCGGTCGTTGCGGCGTGGTTCCCGGTCGTCGCGGCCGGATCGTTCGGGGTAACGATCCTGCTGCACCAGGAGGACGGTTAGTATGAAAGCGAGGGGGAACTCGCGCCTGATGCATGATTCTGGCCGAAGAACAGCCTTGTTCGCGGGCGTCGCCGCCTGCGCGCTTTTCTGCGCCGTTTCCGGCGCGGCGGCTCAAGCGCCGGTCGCGCCGCTGCCGGCCAACATCTCCGTGCCATCCGACGCCAAGCTGTTTCTGGAAGCCGATACCGTTTCCTACGAGAGCAACAACGCGGTCGTGACGGCCGCGGGCGGCGTCCAGATCGACTACGGCAACTACAAGCTCGTTGCCCGCAAGGTGATCTACAACCAGAAGACCCGCCGCCTCATCGCGACGGGCGACGTCCAGCTCGAACAGCCGGACGGCAACAAGATCTATGCCGACTCGGCCGACATCACGGACGATTTCGCCGACGGCTTCATCCGTGCGCTGCGCATCGAAACGCCGGACAACACCCGCTTCGCCGCGCAGGGCGCGGTGCGCGAGAACGGCAACGTCACGACCTTCGAGCGCGGCGTCTACACCGCCTGCGAGGCCTGCGGAAAACATCCCGAGCGAGCGCCCCTTTGGCAGGTGAAGGCGCGCAAGATCGTCTGGGACCAGAAGGAAAAGGTCGTCCGTTACTACGGCGCGAGCTTCGAATTGTTCGGGGCGCCCTTGGCCTACCTGCCCTACTTCTCGCAGCCCGATCCAACGGTGAAGCGGAAAAGCGGCTTCCTGACGCCGTCCTTCTCGCAATCCGACGCGCGCGGCTTCGGCTTGCGCGTGCCCTATTTCTTCGCCCTGTCCGACAGCTACGACGCGACGGTGGCGGGCACCTATTATTCCAAGCAGGGCTTTCTCGGCGAGGTCGAGTTCCGCCAGGCGGTCGGCGACGGCTACTACACCCTCCAGGCGGCGGGCATCTCGCAGCGCGACCCCGAATCTTTCAACCTCGGCACGCCGGACTACAACAATGTCGATCGCGGCATGATCGGCACCACCGGCCGTTTCGCGATCAACGAGGACTGGACGGTTGGCTGGGACATCCTGGCGCAAAGCGACCGCAACTTCGCCAATACCTACGACATCGACAATTTCGATCAAACCTTCCATACCTCGGAAATCTACCTGACCGGTCTTGGCGACCGCAGCTTCTTCGACCTGCGCGCCCAACGCTTCGACATTCAGACCGACAACGACGCAAGCCGCGGCATAAGTGACCAAGACGTTCAGCCGGACATCTTCCCGACGCTCGATTACGAGCGCATCGAGGAAGCGCCCTTCGGCGGCGAGATCCAGCTCAACGCCAACGTCATCAACCTGCGCCGTTCCGATGCCGACACGCGGGCGTCGGAATTTCTGCTCTGCGATCCCGACTTCTTCACGAACGGAAGCTGTCAGGCCAGCACGGCGACCGGGCTCGGCTACAGGAACGACTTCTTCCGCCGGCGCGCGATGGAAGGCGATTATTCGCGCGGCACCCTTTCGGCCGAATGGCGCCGCACGCTCACCACGGAGGGGGGCCTTCTCCTGACCCCCTTCGCCAGCCTGCGCGGCGATCTCTACCGCACCGACATGTCGACGGGCGGCTTCGACTTCTCCAACGACGCGGCGGGCAGCTTCGGCGCTTCCGAGATCGATTCGTCGGGCGTACGCGGCATGGCGGCGGCGGGGCTCGAAGCGCGCTATCCAATCCTCTTCGAGGGGAACGGCTCGTCCCATATCGTCGAGCCGATCGCGCAAGTCGTGCTGCGCCCGAACGAGACGAATGTCGGCAACCTGCCGAACGAGGATGCCCAGAGCCTCGTTTTCGACACCACCAACCTGTTCTCTCTCGACAAGTTCTCCGGCTACGACCGGATCGAGGGCGGCACACGCGCCAATCTCGGCGTGCGCTATTCCGGTAATTTCGACAGCGGCTACTGGATCAACGCCACGGCCGGCGAGTCCTTCCACATCGCCGGGCAGAACCCGTTCCAGAACCTCGACCCGGCTCTCGTCGGGCCTGATTCGGGGCTCGAAACCGACCGCTCCGATTATGTCGGATCGATCGCGCTCGGCACGCCGATCGGCCTCCAGTTCGGCGTCGGCACGCGGCTCGACGAGGAAACCTTCGATGTCCGCCGCACCGATCTGACGACGGCCTATGCCAATACGCGCTTCGGCGTCGGCCTGACCTATTCGCAGATCGACGCCCAGCCGATCTACGGCTTCCCCGAGGACCGTAGCCAGGCCGGCATCGCGGCCAACCTGAAACTGACCCAGGAATGGACGGCCTACGGTTCGGTCGGCTACGACATCGAGAACAGTGCCGTGATCTCGCGGTCGGTCGGCATCGGCTATCTCGACGAGTGCTTCAGCCTGCTCGCCCAGTACAGCCAGACCGAGGACAACTACCAGTTGAACGACTCGCAGAACGAGATCCTGTTCAAGCTGTCGTTGCGCACGGTCGCCGATGCCGAATACAAGTACAAGATCAACGACGACGAGTGACCATCGTTTCGCCAAAGGTCCGCGCTAGGGGCGTGACGCATGAGGGGCACGACGGGCGCTGGCGCCTGCAGGCAAGATAAGGGAACGCGGGAGATGACCGGACGCCGATTGTTGCAGCGCGCCGCGCTGGCGATGCTCGTGGCTGCGACGACGGCCGCCGCCACCGTGCCGTCCATGGCGGCTTCGGAGATCGCCATCATCGTCAACAAGGAGCCGGTGACGACCTTCGCGATCCAGCAGCGCATTCCCTTCGTGAAGCTTCGGCGCATGAAGGGCGATCCGCGGCAGGTGGCGACGGACGAGTTGATCGACGAGGCGCTGAAGAAGCAGGAAACCAAGCGTCTCGGCATCCGCATTCCCGACGAGGCCGTGGAGCAGGCCTTCGCCAAGTTCGCCACCGACAACAAGCTGACGAACGAGCAGCTCGGCATGGTGCTGAGCCAGGCAGGCTTCTCGGCCAAGGCCTTCAAGGATTACATCCGCGTCCAGATGGGCTGGGGGCAGGCCGTGCAGGCTTCCATGCGCTCCGACACAAAGCGTTTGTCGGAGCAGGACGTCGTCCAGCGCATGCTGTCGGCCGGCGGCAACAAGCCGAGCACGACCGAGTACCTCCTGCAGCAGGTGATCTTCGTGATTCCGCCCGCCAAGCAGGCGGCGCTGAAGGACACGCGCATGAAGGAAGCCAACGGCATGCGCAACCGCTTCACCGGTTGCCCGAACAATTACGAGATCGCCAAGGGCCTGCGCGACGTGACCGTGCGCGAACTCGGTCGCGTGTCGCAGCCCGAGCTTCCGAGTGCCTGGAAGGAGTCCGTTTCTCGCATCTCCAACACCGGCACCACCCCCCCGCTCGCGACCGAAAAGGGCGTCGAGTTCATCGCCGTGTGTTCCTCGCGCAGCGTTTCCGACGACAAGGTCGCCGCGATGGTGTTCCAGACGGAGGAAATGGAGAATAGCCGCAAGGCGGGCGGGCCGGACGCCAAGCTTCTGGAAAAGCTGAAGTCCAAGGCGGCGATCATCAAGCGTTGATCCACGAGGCGAGCTTTCTGCCCTTGGCCATGACCGTCGGCGAGCCCGCCGGCGTCGGCCCCGATATTGCGCTCCATGCTTATCGCGACCGCGCGAGCCTCGGCCTGCCGCCCTTCTTCATGCTGGCGGACCCGGACATGATGCGCGCGCGCGCCGCGCGCTTGAAGATCGACGTCTCGATCGCCGTGATCGAAACGCCCTCGCTGGCCGCCGAGACCTTCGGCCATGCCCTGCCGGTTCTGCCGCTCGCCAACCGCCACGGCGAAACGCCGGGACAGCTCGACGTCGCGAACGCGCTCGGCACGGTGGAGGCCATCGACCGCGCGACGCGGCTGGCGCTCGACGGGCGCTGCGCCGGCATCGTCACCTGCCCGATCGATAAGAAGGCGCTCTACGACGCCGGTTTCCGCCATCCCGGCCACACCGAATATCTCGCCGACCTTTGCGCGACGATCACCGGCGACACCGTCGTTCCCGTGATGCTGCTGGCCGGGCCGGAGCTGTCCTGCGTGCCCGTGACGATCCACATTCCCTTGTCGCAGGTGCCGAAGCACCTCACCACGGACCTCATCGTGGAAACGGCACGCATCACGGTGCGCGGGCTTATCGAGCTTCTCGGCGTCCCGCATCCACGCCTTGCCGTTTCCGGACTCAACCCGCATGCCGGCGAGCGCGGCGCGATCGGCACGGAAGACGAGACGGTGATCCGTCCGGCGGTGGAACGCCTTCAGGCCGAGGGCATCGACGCCTTCGGTCCCCTGCCCGGCGATACGATGTTTCACGGGCAAGCGCGCGTCGGCTACGACGTCGCGCTCTGCATGTATCACGATCAAGCGCTGATCCCGGCCAAGACCATCGCCTTCGACGAAACGGTCAACGTGACGCTCGGCCTTCCCATCATCCGCACCTCGCCCGATCACGGCACGGCGGCAAGCCTTGCCGGCACCGGCAGGGCGAGGCCGGACAGCTTGATCGCCGCGATCCGCCTCGCCGCCCGCATGGCAACGGCCAAGGCTTCCAGCGTTCCGGTCGCTGCTTGAGCACGGTCGACGGTCTGCCGCCCCTGCGCGAGGTCATGGCGACGCACGGGCTCGATCCGCGCCGCTCGCTCGGACAGAACTTTCTTCTGGACCTCAACCTTACCGGCCGCATCGCGCGCCAGGCGCAGCCCTTCGGCGACGAAACCGTGGTGGAAGTCGGGCCGGGTCCCGGCGGGCTCACGCGGGCGCTTCTCGCCAACGGCGCGCCGCGCGTCATCGCCATCGAGAAGGACCCGCGCTGCGTGGCGGCTCTTGCCGATGTCGAGCGCCATTATCCGGGCCGCCTCCAGGTGATCGAGGCCGACGCGCTGACCGTCGATCTCGCTGCGGTCACGGGCGGCGGGCCGTTCAAGATCGTCGCGAACCTTCCCTACAATGTGGGCACGCAGCTTCTCGTCAACTGGATCACGACGGAAGGCTGGCCGCCGCGTTGGACGCAGATGGTGCTGATGTTCCAGCGGGAAGTCGCCGAGCGTATCGTCGCGCCGCCGGGCGGCGATGCCTATGGACGGCTGGGCGTTCTTGCCGGCTGGCGCACCCGCCCATCCATTCTGTTCGACGTCTCGCGCGAGGCGTTCACGCCGCCGCCGAAGGTGACGTCCTCGATCGTGCGCATCGAGCCGCGCCCCGATCCGATCCCCGTCCCGCTCCGGAAGCTCGAAACCGTCACCGCTGCCGCCTTCGGCCAACGCCGCAAGATGCTGCGCCAGAGCCTCAAGAGCATCGGCGGCGAAGCCCTTCTTTCGCGCGCCGACATCGATCCGCAGCGGCGGGCCGAGACCTTGAGCGTCGAAGAGTTCTGCCGCCTCGCCTCGCTGCTTTAAACGTCGATCCCGTCGAGCGGCTGCCCGATCAGCGTCGAGGCGAAGGCGTCGAGGCCCGGACGACGATCGCGTTTGAGGCGTTCGGCCGCGACGATGGCCTGGACTTCGGTGAAGGCCTGCGTCAGATCGTGGTTCACCACGACATAATCGTAGTCCGTCCAGCGCTCGATCTCACGCCGAGCGTTCTTCAGCCGCTTTTCGATCGTGTCCTTGGAGTCTTCCGCGCGGCGCATCAGGCGCTTGCGGAGTTCCTCCATGGTGGGTGGCAGGATGAAGACCGAAACGATATCGGACTTGGCCTTCGCCTGAAGTTGCTCGGCGCCCTGCCAGTCGATGTCGAAGAGCATGTCGCGGCCTTCGCGCATCGCCGTTTCGGCCGGGTCGCGCGGCGTGCCGTAGAGATTGCCGTGAACCTCCGCCCATTCCAGCAGCGCGTCGCCGGCCCGCAGCCGCTCGAACTCGTCCTGCTTGATGAAATGGTAGTGCCGCCCGGCGATCTCGCTCGGCCGGCGCTGGCGCGTCGTCACGCTGACGGACAAGGAAAAGCGGTTGTCCGTTTCGAGAAGGTTGTGGGCGATCGTGGATTTGCCTGCGCCGGACGGCGAAGACAGGATCAGCATGATGCCACGTCGCTCGATCCCGGTATGGGAGGTTTGTCCGGCCAAGTCGCTCATTCGATATTCTGCACCTGCTCGCGAAACTGATCCACGACGATCTTCAATTCAAGGCCGATCGCGGTCAGCGAGGTCGCGTTGGATTTCGCGCAGAGGGTATTCGATTCTCTGTTGAATTCCTGTGAAAGAAAATCGAGCCGTCGCCCGATCGGGCCGCCGGCTTCGAGAAGTTTGCCCGCCGCCTCGACATGGGCGCGCAGCCGGTCGATCTCCTCCCCCACATCCGCCCGCGTCGCGATCAGGGCCGCCTCGGCCAGAAACTTGCCCTCGTCCAGCGAAGCGCTGGTCGAGCCGAGAAGCAACGCGATCTGTTCGCCGAGCCGCGCCCGGATCGCCTCCGGCATGCGGGACGGATCGCTTTCGGCGGCGGCGACGAGTTCGTCCAGCGATCGCAGCCGGGCGCGAAGCACATCGGCGATCGCCCGTCCTTCTTCTTCGCGCACGGCGGCCAGTTGATCCAGCGCCGCGCCGAAGGCGGCGAGAAGGCCGGCCCGGTCCTCGGCGGAAAGCTCCGGTGCGGCGCCGGTTTCCTGAGCCTCCACCACGCCGCGGATGGAAAGAATGCCGTCGGCGGTCGGGGTCACGGCATGGCCGGCTGCGACCAGCCGGTCGCTGAGCGCCAGGATCTCGGCCAGCACGGCCTCGTTCACCGTGAAGCGCGAGCGCTCGGCATTGGAGGCGACGCTCAGCGAAATCTGGAGATTGCCGCGCGAAAAGCGCTGCGCGGCGAGCCGGCGAATTTCAGGTTCCAGAACGTCGAGGCTCCCCGCCAAGCGAAGGCGGAGTTCCAGCCCCTTGCCGTTGACGGAGCGGATCTCCCAGGCGAAGGCGCCGATGCCGGCGATTCCTTCGGAACGGGCAAAGCCCGTCATGCTCGCGACGGGCATATGGCCGTCTCCCTTGCGCCGCGACATGCGGCCAGAAGACGGAGCGATTACTGCGCGAGCGCAGCGTCGTCCAGACCGACAGTGGCCGGAACCGGCAGGTTGCGCTGCTTCTCGATCTCGCGATAGCGGCGCACATTGGCGTTGTGCTCGTCCAGCGTTGTCGCGAAAAGGTGGCCGCCATCGCCGTCGGCGACGAAATAAACGTCCTTCGTGGCGGCGGGATTGGCGACGGCTTCCAGCGCCGCGCGGCCGGGACAGGCGATCGGTCCCGGCGGCAGCCCCTTGGCGACATAGGTGTTGTAGGGGCTTTCGTTGCGGATATGCGACTGTCGGATCGGCTCGTCCGACGGTTTGCCCGCTCCGCCCCAGACCGCGTAGATGATGGTCGGATCGGACTGGAGCCGCATCCCCTTCTTGAGACGGTTCAGAAACACGCCCGCGATGCGCGGCCGCTCGTCGGCCTTGCCGGTTTCCTTTTCCACGATGGACGCCAGCGTCACGAACTGGCCGATATCCTTCAGCCCCAGGTCCTTGTCGCGCCGCGCCCATATTTCCTGCACGAGATCACTCTGCGCTTCCTGCATCTTGCGGACGAGTTCGGCGCGCTGCATGCCGCGCTGGACGCGGTACGTGTCCGTGCGAAGCGACCCTTCCCCCGGCATCGGCGGCATGTCGCCGGTCAGGACGTCCTCGGCGGCGATGCGGTCGAAGACCTGCCGCACCGTCCAGCCTTCCGGGATCACCACGGAATGCAGGATGGAGTCGCCGCTCGTCAGCTTGTCGAGGACGCCGCGCATCGAAATGCCGGGCTCGAAGCCGTATTCGCCAGCCTTCAGCTTGGCGGCGGACTTGGTGAGGCGCACGCCATATTCGAAGATGCGCGCGTCGCTGACGATGCCGGCGCGCTGCAGATTGCCGGCGATCGATTCGAGGCTGGTGTTCTTCGGCACGACCATCGTCGCGGCAGTGCCGAGCGGGCCCGGTCCCTCGAACTGCGAGCGGCCCCAAAGCGCCACGCCGCCGGCAACGAGGCAGAGGATCAAGGCGCCCGATAAAAGGAAATTGAAGAACACGACGACGCGGCTTCGCGCACCGCGAGAGCGCCGGGCCGGCTTGATCGGGCGCTGGGGCGGCAGCGCCCCACCTTGCGCCTGCGAGACCCCGCGCCCGCTCGATCCATCACCGGTGCTCGGTTCCTGACTCAAACCCGTCCCCGTCATGCTGTGGCGCGCCCGCTTGGCCCCGAAGCCCCGATCCGACGCCCCGGATCGCACTCGTCGTATCGGGTGCGATCTCTTAAGAATCCAATGTGGCGAAAGACGGATGGGCGAAGCTGACCTCTTGGCCGTCAGCCCGCGTAGCGGCGCAGCACAAGCGAAGCGTTGGTGCCGCCGAATCCGAAGGAGTTGGAAAGGGCGACGTCGATCCTGGCGGAGCGCTTTTCGTGCGGCACTAGATCGATCCGCGTGTCCACCGAAGGATTGTCGAGATTGAGCGTCGGCGGCACGACCTGATCACGGATCGCGAGGGCGCAGAAGATCGCCTCCACCGAACCCGCAGCGCCGAGAAGATGGCCGATCGCCGACTTGGTGGAGGACATCAGCCGCCCTTCCGCCGCATCGCCGAGCACCCGTTCGATGGCTCGAAGCTCGATCTCGTCGCCGAGCGGCGTCGAGGTGCCGTGCGCGTTGATGTAATCGATCTCTTCCGGCTTCACGCCCGCCCGCTTCAGCGCCGCCGTCATGCAGCGATAAGCGCCGTCGCCGGATTCGGCCGGCGCGGTGATGTGATAGGCATCGCCGGACATGCCGTAGCCGATCACTTCGGCATAGATCTTGGCGCCGCGCGCTTTCGCGTGTTCCAGTTCTTCCAGAACCACGATGCCGGCGCCCTCGCCCATGACGAAGCCGTCGCGGTCCTTGTCATAGGGACGCGAAGCACGGGTCGGATCGTCGTTGAAATGGGTGGAAAGCGCCTTGCAGGCGGCAAAGCCCGCGACCGCGAGGCGGCACACGGGCGATTCGGCGCCGCCCGCCACCATCACGTCGGCATCGCCGAGCGCGATGAGGCGCGAGGCGTCGCCGATGGCATGCGCGCCCGTGGAGCAAGCGGTCACCACGGAGGAGTTCGGGCCGCGCAGCTTGTTGCGGATCGAGACCTGCCCCGACGCCAGATTGATCAGGCTGCCGGGGATGAAGAACGGGCTGACCCGGCGCGGACCCTTCTCGTTCATCACGAGGGAGGTTTCCTGGATGCTTCGAAGGCCGCCGATGCCGGAACCGATCATCACGCCGGTGGCGCACTGATCCTCATCCGTTTCGGGATGCCAATCCGCGTCGTCCAAAGCCTCCGACGCCGCCGCGACCGCGAAGAGAATGAAGTCGTCGACCTTGCGCTGTTCCTTCGGCTCCATCCACTGGTCGGGATTGAAGGTGCCGTCGGAGCCGTCGCCGCGAGGGATCTCGCAGGCGATCTGGCAGGAAAGGTCCGAAACCTCGAAGGTTTCGATCCGACGCGCACCGCTTCGACCGCTCAGAAGGCGCTTCCAAGTGATGCCCGCGCCCGCGCCGAGAGGACTGACAATCCCGACGCCGGTAATGACGACTCGTCTCATTACGCTCCCGATCGCAAAAGCGTGCGCGCCGGCGCTTATGTTAGGACTGGTTCTTCTCGATGAACTTGACGGCGTCGCCGACCGTCAGGATCGTCTCGGCGGCATCGTCCGGAATCTCGACACCGAACTCTTCCTCGAAGGCCATCACGAGCTCGACGGTGTCGAGGCTGTCGGCGCCCAGGTCGTCGATGAAGCTCGCGTTCTCCGTCACCTTGTCGGCTTCGACGCCCAGGTGCTCGACCACGATCTTCTTCACGCGTTCCGCGACATCGCTCATGTGTATTCCTCGTTTGTAGAATTCGCCGCTCTGGTTAGACGCGGCGGGCGGTTGAATCAAGCTGTGGAACTATTCCGCGGGGCCTTGGCTCCGAAGAAATCCGCCGACCGGGCCTCGAAACGGCCCGAAAACGGTCAGATCATCGCCATGCCGCCGTTCACGTGAACGGTCTGGCCGGTCACGTAGGACGCTTCGGACGAGGCCAAAAACACGGCCGCCGCGGCGATTTCCGCGCCCGAACCCATGCGGCGCATCGGGATGGCGCCCATGATCGCCTCCTTCTGCTTGTCGTTCAGCTTGTCGGTCATGGCGCTTTCTATGAAGCCGGGCGCGATGCAGTTCACCGTCACGTTGCGCGAGGCGATTTCCGCCGCCAGCGACTTGGTGAAGCCGATCATGCCGGCCTTCGCGGCGCAATAGTTCGCCTGGCCGGGATTGCCGGTCACGGCGACAACGGAGGTGATGTTGATGATTCGCCCGTAGCGGCGGCGCATCATGGGATGGGCGAGGCCGCGCGCGATCCGCATGGCGGCGGTGAGATTCACCTCCAGCACCCTGTCCCAGTCCTCGTCCGACATGCGCACGAAAAGACCGTCCTTGGTGATGCCGGCATTGTTGACGAGGATGTCGACGCCTTCCATCGCCTTCTCGGCGTCCTCGGCGAGCGCCGCCTGTCCTTCGCGGCTGCCGAGATCGGCGGGGAGCACATAAGCGCGCTCGCCCAGCGAAGCGGCCAACTCCTCCAGCTTCTCGCGGCGCGTGCCATGGAGGCCGACGCTCGCGCCGGCGGCGTGATAGGCCCTGGCGATCGCTTCGCCGATGCCGCCGCTGGCGCCGGTGACGAGCGCCTTGCGGCCGGTCAGATCGAACATGGTGCCTCCCAGAAGCTGCGTTGTGCTCAAAAAACTCAAACCAGTTGGGCGAGAGCGGCGTCGATCTCGGCCGGCGAGCCGATATTCACCGAGCCGAGCGACTTGTCGATGCGCTTGGCGAGACCAGACAAGACCTTGCCGTTGCCGATCTCCACCAGCGTGCCGACACCCGCGCCGGCCATGAACTCCACCGATTCGCGCCAGCGCACCTGTCCGGTGACCTGTTCCACCAATCGGGCGCGAATTTCGGCTGGGTCGGAAATGGGCGAGGCCGTGACATTGGCGACGAGCGGCACGCGGGGCGCGGCGATCTGGGCATCCGCCAGCGCTTGCGACATGGCGTCGGCCGCCGGCTGCATCAGGCTGCAATGGAAGGGTGCGGACACCGACAACGGGATCGCGCGCTTGGCGCCCTTCCCCGGCGCGGCCGCAACCGCGCGCGCCACCGCTTCGGCGCTGCCGGAGATCACGATCTGCCCGCCGCCATTGTCGTTGGCGGGCCGGCACACGCCGCCTTCCGCTTCGGCCTCAGCGCAGAGCGCGGCGACGGCATCGGATTCGAGACCGAGGATCGCGGCCATCGCCCCTTCCCCGACACGCACCGCCTTCTGCATGGCGTCGCCGCGAATGCGAAGCAGCTTCGCCGTTTGGCCGACCTCGAGAGCGCCGGCGGCGGCGAGCGCCGAATATTCGCCGAGCGAATGGCCGGCGACGAAAGCCGAGCGCGAAACCGTGAAGCCCCGCGCTTCCATCGCCCGCAGCGCGGCGAGCGACACCGCCATGATCGCCGGCTGGGCGTTGGCCGTCAGCGTCAGCTCGTCTTCGGGACCCTCGAAGATCAGGGTCGACAGCTTCTGGCCGAGCGCCTCGTCGACTTCGGCGAACACCGCGCGGCTTTCGGGATAAGCGTCGAACAGCGCGCGGCCCATGCCGGTGCTCTGGCTTCCCTGGCCGGGAAAGATCAAGGCGAATGTCATGGCCGCAAGGAACTCCGGGTGGAAAACGGGGTCTTCAAGGCGTGAAGCCGGCCATATGTCAAGGCGTTGCCCATCGATTGACGCTCGATGCTTGTCTTCGCCGGCTCCATCCTGTATCGGAGCCCTCGTCATTGCCCGGAAACAAGCCGGGGGCTGAACGGAGGATGCTGCTCGCGCAGCATGAGGTCGCGTCCGAAAGGACGCGTCCGCTTCCCGTGTCCCCGCTCTCGACCGTCCAGTTGCGACGCGCCTTTCCCCACCAACGGCTTCATGCCGGACAGGAGAGTCGCAGAGGCTTAGCCGCTGTTCCGGGTCAACGACGACGCGAAGATCAATGGAAAGGCGAAGCGCCATGGCTCTCTACGAGCACGTGTTTCTCGCCCGCCAGGACATCAGCGGCCAGCAGGTCGATCAGCTCGTGGACACGTTCCGCGCCGTGATCGAAGAGAATGGCGGCTCTGTCGGCAAGGTCGAGAACTGGGGTCTCAAGACCCTCACCTACCGGATCAAGAAGAACCGGAAGGCCTACTACACCCTGATCAACATCGACGCCCCGGCGGCGGCGGTGCAGGAGATGGAGCGCCAGATGCGCTTCAACGAAGACATCCTGCGCTACATCACCATCAAGGTCGATGCGCATGAGGACGGCCAGTCGGTCATGATGCAGAAGCGCGACGACCGTCCGCGCCGCGATCGTGACGACCGCCCGCCGCGCCGCGACCGCGACGACCGCCCGCCGCGCCGCGAACGTTCGAACGACGGGGAGTAATCAGTCATGGTCGATGTTTCCCAGATGCCGACCCGCCGGCCGTTCCATCGCCGCCGGAAGTCCGATCCCTTCGCCGCGTCCGACGCGCCGAAGATCGACTACAAGGACGTTCGCCTTCTGCAGCGCTACATTTCCGAGCGCGGCAAGATCGTTCCGTCCCGCATCACGGCCGTTTCCCAGAAGAACCAGCGCGCCCTCGCCCAGGCGATCAAGCGCGCCCGCTTCCTCGGCCTTCTGCCTTACGTTCTGAAGTAAGCACCGATTTCGGCGGCGGGCTCGTTCGGCCCGCCTCCTCCTTCCGTCCACCGGCGCCGGGCGGATGCAAGCAATGAAATGCCATGTTGGGGCAATAGACCCCTAACTGCCGCCATGCAGGACAGCGACACCGTCGATGAAACCTTCCGCGATCGTCATCGGCCTTGCCGCCGGATTTGCCGCCGCCCTGCTTTTCGCGGGCGTCGTGGTGCAGTCGACGCTCGCCATCCTCCTGTCCCTCGTCGCCCCCCTGCCGATCCTGATCGCCAGCCTTGGCTGGGGCAGCGTCGTCGGCTTCATCGCCGCCCTCACGGCAGCCGTCACGGTCGCAAGCGTCACCGGATCGCTGGCGAGCGGGGGATTGCTGTTTGTTTCCATCTCGCTTCCCGCCGCCTTGATCGGCCATGTCGCGGGCCTTGCCCGGCCGAACGAAACCAGCCCCGGCGGTCTCGACTGGTATCCCGTTTCCCGCATCCTCTTCGGCATCAGCGCGATCGTCGCCGTCATCTGCCTTCTGGTCGGCTGGATCGTCGGCTACGACCCGCAGGCGATCGGCGACGAGCTTTCGCGCGCGCTCGCCACCCAGTTCGGCCCCGAGGCGCCGTCCGAGCAACTCGACGCCTTCGCCCATCAGGTCGTGGCGATCATCCCCTTCTTCCAGCCGGCGCTGCTCGTTCTCGTGTTCGTGCTGTGCCTTTATCTGGCGGCGACCATCACCCGCCTGTCGGGCCGGCTGCAGCGTGCGCGAGACGACCTGCCGACCGTCGCTTCTGTCCTTCCGCGCGCGGCGCTTCCCGTGTTCGGCGCAGCGCTTCTATCGAGCTTCGCCCCCGGTGCTCTCGGCACCGTCGGGGCGGTGGTCGCGGGCAGCTTCGGCATGGCCTTCACGCTGGCCGGCCTTGCGGCCATCCACCGCATGACGCGCGCCACGCGCTCTCGCGGCCTGATCCTCTTCGCCTACTACATGGCGGTGATGATCCTCACCTTTCCGCTTCTCGTCGCGACGATCATCGGCCTATCCGAGACCGCGCGCCGGCCGGCGGCAATCTCCTCCTGAACCTTCCAAGAACCTCGAAAGGAACAAACCAATGGAAGTCATTCTCCTCGAGCGCATCGCCCGCCTCGGCCAGATGGGCGACACCGTCCGCGTCAAGGACGGCTTTGCCCGCAACTTCCTTCTGCCGAGCGGCCGCGCGCTTCGTGCCAACGAAGCCAACCGCGCCAAGTTCGAGTCGCAGAAGGCCGACCTCGTCGCCCGCAACGAAGAGCGCAAGCAGGAAGCCTTCGGCATCGCCGGCCAGCTTCGCGGCCGCACCTTCGTGATCATCCGCTCGGCGGGCGAGACCGGCCAGCTCTACGGTTCGGTGTCGGCGCGCGACATCACCGATCTTCTGGCCGCCGAAGGCGTGAAGGTCAGCCGCAACGCTGCCCAGATGAAGCAGCCGATCAAGACCATCGGCCTGCACGAGGTCACCCTCTCGCTTCACCCGGACGTCGAGCTTGAAGTCTCCTTCAACATCGCCCGTTCGCAGGACGAAGCCGACCGCCAGGCGCGCGGCGAGAACCTGAACTCCGCCGCCGCCATCTACGGCGCGGACGAGGAAGAGAACTACGACGAGGAAGTGCTCGACGAGGAAGAAGTCGAGGGCGAGTCCGAGTCGAACTGATCTCGGCAGTTTTGCCCATCGAAGGCCCCGGCGGTGAGAACCAACCGCCGGGGCCTTTTGCTTTTCGGCTCGCGCTTCTTCGGTTTTGGTCGGCGGCCGGGCATCGTCGGATGTTCGGGCGGATCGGATCGCGATGATCCAAGCTTGTCCACAGCTTGTCCTCGCTCTTCACGGATAGGAATTTCGTCCTTATCTACGGTGCTTTAGAGTTGGAAGGTCGCTCCCGAATTCGATAGAAGGGGGATCTTCTGATTGAAAGGGGCGGCCATGGCGGAAGCGGTCTTGAAGCTTCACGACGACGCGGCGGCGTTGTACCGCGAAGCGCCGAACAACATCGAAGCCGAGCAGGCGCTGCTCGGCGCGATGCTCGTCAACAACGATGCCTATTACATCGTCCACGATTATCTGAAGCCGGACCATTTCCACGAGCCGCTTCACCGCGAGATCTTCGCCAAGACCTCCGAAATGATCCGCATGGGCAAGATCGCGACGCCCGTCACGATCAAGACGTTCCTCGCGGCCAACGACCGCGTCGGCGACATCACCGTCGCGCAATATCTGGCGCGCCTCGCGGCCGAAGCCACGACGATCATCAACACCAACGACTACGGCCGCGCGATCTACGATCTCGCCATCCGCCGCTCGCTGATCCGCATCGGCGAGGACATGGTGAACATCGCCTTCGACGCGCCGCTCGACATGGAGCCGAAGAACCAGATCGAGGACGCCGAGCGACGCTTGTTCGAACTGGCCGAGAACGGGCGCTACGACGGCGGCTTCCAGCCCTTCACCGAAGCACTGACGCTCGCCGTCCAGATGGCGACCGCGGCCAAGGATCGCGACGGCGGCCTGTCCGGCATTTCCACCGGCATCATGACGCTGGACCGCCGGCTCGGCGGCTTGCAGCGCTCCGACTTGATCGTGCTGGCCGGCCGTCCCGCCATGGGCAAGACCTCGCTCGTTACCAACATCGCCTTCAACATCGCCGCCGCCTTCGAGCCGGCTGAGCAGTCCGACGGATCGGTGGTGGCCAAGAACGGCGGCGTCGTCGCCTTCTTCTCGCTCGAAATGTCCTCCGAACAGCTCGCCACCCGTATCGTGTCGGAGCAGACGGAAATCTCCTCCTCCAAGATCCGGCGCGGCACGATCACGGATTCGGAGCTGGTGAAGCTCATCGCCTGTTCCGAGACGATGCAGCGCATCCCCTTCTATATCGACCAGACCGGCGGCATCTCCATCGCGCAGCTCGCCGCGCGCGCCCGCCGCCTAAAGCGCCAGCGCGGCCTCGACGTGATGATCATCGACTATATTCAGCTCATGCAGGGCTCGTCCAAAACGAGCGGCAACCGCGTGCAGGAGATCACCGAGATCACGACGGGCCTGAAGGCGCTGGCGAAGGAGCTGAACGTGCCGATCATCGCCCTGTCGCAGTTGTCGCGTCAGGTGGAATCGCGCGACGACAAGCGCCCGCAGCTTTCCGACCTTCGCGAATCGGGCTCGATCGAGCAGGACGCCGACGTGGTACTCTTCGTGTACCGCGAGGAATACTACCTTCAGGCCAAGGAGCCCAAGCAAGGCACCCAGGAGCACATCAACTGGGAAACCGAGATGAACGAGGCGCGGGGCAAGGCCGAGGTCATCGTCGCCAAACAGCGCCACGGACCCACCGGCACCGCGCCCCTCGCCTTCCAGGCGGAATATACGCGCTTCACGGACCTTGCCGAGGAAGCCTATCTGCCGGAGCGGTTCGAATAGGACGAGCCTGAGTGCTCATCGCAAGGGGGCACTCGCCGCTGTCATGCGGCGTTCGCCAGCGCGTTTTCCGCCCGGCCGATCGCGCGCAGCAGCGCGTCGAAGCATAGAGGATCGAAGGCGGTGCCGACATCGGCCCGCATGATGTCGAGCGCTCGTTCCGTCGGCATGGCCGCACGGTACGGACGATCGGCGGTCAATGCGTCGAAGACGTCCGCCACGGTCACGATCCGCGTGTCGAGATCGATCTTCTCCGCCGAAAGCCCAAGCGGATAGCCTTTGCCATCCAGACGCTCGTGATGGGCGCCGCCGACATTGGCCATCTCGGCAAAGGCCGGCACGCGCGACAGGATGCTCTGCGACTCGGACGCGTGTTGACGCATCGCCGTCCATTCCTCGGTGTCGAGCTTGCCGTTCTTGTCCAGAATGGCGTTCGACACGCCGAGCTTGCCGATGTCGTGAAGAAGCGCCGCACGGCGCAGCCAGCGAAGGCGGTCGGGTGCGTAGCCGAGTTCGGTCGCGACCAGAACGGCATAGGCGGCGACGCGCTCGGAATGACCGGAGGTGAAGGGGCTCTTGGAGTCGATGACCTCCGCGAAGGCTTCCGCGATATCGTCGAGATAGACCTCGTCCAGCACGATCGAACCAAAGCCCGGCTCGAGATGGAACACCGTGTCGCCGATATCGGGCGAAGAAAGGATCTGCCAGAAGGCCTCGTCCCTTGCAGCTTCCTCGAACGACGCGACCAGGGCCGGATCGAACCAAGCCCCCGACCGGGCCCGCACTTCGGCCAGCGCCGCCTCACGGCCCGCGGCCTGATGGAACACGTCCACGACCTGCGCCAGGAGCGCGATGCGGGCGTAAAGCGGGATCGCCTCGCCGGCCAGCCGGTCGGGCCGCCCGCCGCCGTTCCAGTGCTCGTCCAGCGAGTAGATGCCTCGCGAGACCGCGACCGGGAAACGCAGCTTGGCGGCGATCTGAGCACCCCGCTGGCAGCGCGTTTCGATGATCTCGTCCACGATCCGGCTGCCATTCTGGACGATATGGAGAATGGCGCGAAGGCGCGCGCCCAGCGCGGATCGCTGGCCGGTATGGGACATGATGAAGCCGAGCACTTTCGGCAGGCTCTCGCCGAGCGTCTTGGAATCGCGTTTGAAGGAAATGTCGTCCGACATATAGAGTTCGCAGATGCGCGCGGCATTGCTGGAGCAGCCGAGGTCCTTGAGCATCACCGTGTAGTAGAGCTCCCAAAGCTCGGCGTCGGGCAGACCCATCTGCCGGCCGATCCGCAGACCGATCCAGGTTGCGCGCACGCAATGGCCGATGGGCTGGCCCTCGGTCAGGTCGAGCGCGTAGCTCAGCGCACCCAGAAGCTCCGATAGCTGCAGTTGGGAACCTGCCGAAACACTCGGAATCGGGCGCGGATCGAGGCTGCTCGGGAGGGTGGGAAGATCGTACACGGCCGAACTCTGCAACGGGACGATTATCTTTAGCCGCTCACTCGTTCCCGCCCGACGAATATGCGGGAGAGAATGCTCAGAGCCGAACTCAGCCGGCGTTAACCTTCGCCGCCCCATTCACTTCCGGTGAGGTCCCGGCGCCCCCTTCGCCCAGCGGCCATATGAGGAAAGCAGACCCGGCCAAGTCGCGAAACGCTCCCTTGTTTCCTTTTTGTTCCCATGCCATTTGATGGAAACGGGACATTTTCGAACGAGCCATGGCCAAGCAGAAGCTTTCCTTCGTCTGCCAGAATTGCGGCAACGTCACCACGCGCTGGCAGGGCAAGTGCGAGGCTTGCGGCGAGTGGAACACCATCGTCGAGGAGAATGTCGCGGGCGGCATCGGCGGCGGGCCGCAGCGCGGCTCGCTTCGCAAGGGCAAGCCCGTGGCGCTCATGCCGCTTTCGGGCGAGATGGAGGAAGCGCCGCGCATCCACACCGGCATCGCCGAGTTCGACCGGGCGACGGGCGGCGGCATCGTGCGGGGTTCCGCCATCCTGATCGGCGGCGATCCGGGCATCGGCAAGTCCACCCTTCTCATGCAATCGGCGGCCGGTTTGGCACGCGCCGGGCACAAGGTCGTCTACGTGTCGGGCGAAGAGGCCGTCGCGCAGGTGCGCCTTCGCGCCCAGCGCCTTCGCGCCGCCGATACCGACGTGCAACTGATGGCCGAAACCAATGTCGAGGACATCCTGGCGACGCTGGCGCAAGAGCGCCGGCCCGATCTCGTGATCATCGATTCCATCCAGACCCTGTGGTCCGACATGGCGGACTCTGCGCCCGGCACGGTGACGCAGGTGCGCCAGGGCGTGCAGTCGCTGGTGCGCTACGCGAAAGCTAGCGGCGCGGCGGTGATCCTCGTCGGCCACGTCACCAAGGACGGCCAGATTGCCGGCCCGCGCGTCGTGGAGCACATGGTGGATGCCGTGCTTTATTTCGAAGGCGAAGGCGGCCATCACTTCCGCATCCTGCGCACCGTCAAGAACCGCTTCGGGCCGACCGACGAGATCGGCGTCTTCGAAATGGGCGATGCCGGCCTTCGCGAGGTACAGAACCCCTCCGAGCTTTTTCTCGGCGAGCGCAACGGCAAGGCGCCGGGCGCCGCCGTCTTCGCTGGCATGGAAGGCACGCGGCCGGTTCTGGTGGAAATCCAGGCGCTTGTCGCCCCCACCTCGCTCGGCACGCCGCGCCGCGCCATCGTCGGCTGGGATTCGGCGCGACTCGCCATGGTGCTGGCGGTTCTGGAAGCCCATTGCGGCGTGCGCCTCGGCCAACACGACGTGTATCTCAACGTCGCGGGCGGCTATCGCATTTCCGAGCCTGCGGCGGACTTGGCGGTGGCGGCCGCGCTCGTGTCGTCGCTCTCCGGCATGGCCCTTCCCTCGGACTGCGTTTATTTCGGCGAGATCAGCCTCTCCGGCGCGGTGCGCCCCGTCGCCCATGCCGGCCAGCGCATCAAGGAAGCCGAGAAGCTCGGTTTCGCCCAGGCCGTCCTGCCGGAACTCTCCAAGGATGCGGGCCGGATGCGCGATGGGCTGACCCACGAGATCGAAACGCTGCCCCATCTCGTCGCGCAAGTGGCAGGCAGCGGCCGTGGCCGGGGAGCACCGGAGGCGATCGACTATGATTCCTGAACGAAAAGGCTTATGAGGCAGGCCGTTCTGCCGTCCGTCCCACCTTCCGGGCACGGCTTGGCGCGCGCTTCTTCCGGCCGCGCTCAGAGAAAACGAGGCCCCGACGCGATGACCGTCACCCTGCTCGATGGGATTCTTCTTGGCGTGACGCTGATTTCGGCGTTGCTCGCCATGGTGCGCGGCTTCTCGCGCGAGGTCCTGTCGATCCTGTCCTGGGTGGCTGCAGCGGCGGCCGCTTTCTTCTTCTACGCCCCGCTGACGCCTTACGTGCAGCAATACGTCAACAACGAGAAGGTCGCGATGATCGGCGCCGCCGGCATCGTCTTCGTGGTCACGCTGATCGTCGTATCCTTCATCACGCTGCGCATCGCCGATTTCATCATCGACAGCCGCGTCGGCGCGTTGGACCGGATGCTCGGCTTCCTGTTCGGGGCGGTGCGCGGGCTTCTGCTCGTCGTCGTCGCCATGCTGCTCTTCAACTTCCTGACGCCCCCGGAAAGCCAGCCGGGCTGGGTGGCCAACGCCCGTTCCAAGCCGATGCTCGACGATCTCGGCGCGCGTCTGGAAGCCGCCGTGCCGCAAAAGCCGATCGAGCTTCTGCCCGCCGCTCTGCGCGAAAAGCTCGAGCGCCAGGAGGCCGAGCCGGCGACCGGGCAAAGCCCGCAGGAACCGAGCACGATCGAAGGCGTCATCGGCAATTCCGGCGATGCGCCCGGCGAAGAGCCGGACGCGCCGCAGCAGCCGGCTCCGGCCAATTAAGCTCTTGAGAATGATTCTCGTTCGCGACAGCGCGAATGGCATCCGCCATCTCGCATCGCAGCGAGGAACCGACTATATACGACACTTCTGCAACGCACGGCATTCGGCGCCACGGTTCCCTTGAGACCGGACGGCGCCAAGGTCGTTTCGTGAGATGAGCCTGATCATGGACGAGACACCCTTCGGCGGTCCGGACGACGACAGCCTCCACGAGGAATGCGGCGTCTTCGGCATGTTCGGCAGAGAGGATGCGTCGCGTTTCGTGGCGCTCGGCCTCCACGCCCTCCAGCATCGCGGCCAGGAAGCGGCGGGGATCGTCAGCCACGACGGCGCGCAGTTCCATATCGAGCGCCATGCGGGCCTCATCGGCGATACCTTCACCAGCCAGAGCGTGCTGGAGCGCCTGCCCGGCCTCGCCTCCATCGGTCACACCCGTTACGCCACCTCGGGCGGCGGCGGCCTTCGAAACGTCCAGCCCTTCTTCGCCGAACTCTCTTCCGGCGGTTTCGCGGTCGCCCATAACGGCAACATCACCAACGCTATGACGGTGCAGCGCGAGCTTCAACGGCGCGGCTCGATCTTCTCCTCCACGTCCGACACCGAAACCATCCTCCATCTCGTCGCCACCAGCGGCGCACGGCACTTCAACGAGAAGCTGATCGACGCCCTGTCCCGGCTGGAAGGCTCCTTCTCCGTGGTCGGCCTGTCGCCCCATTCCATGGTCGGCGTGCGCGACCCGCTCGGCATCCGCCCGCTGGTTCTCGGCAAGTTCGAGGGCTCAATGATCCTCGCTTCCGAGACCTGCGCCCTCGACATCATCGGCGCCGATTTCGTGCGCGACATCGAGCCGGGCGAGATGGTGGTGATCACGAAGGACGGGATCGAGAGCATCTTCCCGTTCCAGAAGCGCCGCCCGCGCTTCTGCATCTTCGAATATGTCTACTTCGCCCGGCCGGACAGCCAGGTGGAAGGCCGCAACGTCTACGAAATCCGCAAGCGCATCGGCGCGGAACTCGCCCGCGAAAGCAGCGACGAGGCCGATGTCGTGGTGCCGGTGCCCGATTCCGGCGTTCCGGCCGCCATCGGCTACGCGCAGGAAGCCGGCATTCCCTTCGAGCTCGGCATCATCCGCAACCATTATGTCGGGCGCACCTTCATCCAGCCCGGCGACGCGATCCGCCATATGGGCGTGAAGCTGAAGCACAACGCCAACCGGCGCATGATCGAGGGCAAGCGAGTCGTGCTCGTGGACGATTCCATCGTGCGCGGCACCACAAGCCAGAAGATCGTGCGCATGGTGCGCGAGGCCGGCGCGAAGGAGGTGCATATGCGCATCGCCTCCCCGCCGACACGCTCGAGTTGCTTCTACGGCGTCGACACGCCCGAAACCTCCAAGCTCCTCGCCTCGCGCATGAGCATCGAGGAAATGGCGGAGTTCATCCAGGTGGACTCCCTGTCCTTCATCTCCATCGACGGCCTTTACCGCGCGACCGACGAGCCGGGCCGCAACCCGCATGCGCCGCAATTCTGCGATGCCTGCTTCACCGGCGATTACCCGACGTCGCTGACCGATCTCGACGGCGCCGACAACGTCCGCCAGCTTTCGGTGCTCGGCGGCAATGGTTGATCGGCGGCTGGAAGGACGCGTCGCGCTCGTCACCGGCGCGTCGCGCGGCATCGGTTACGAGATCGCCAAGCTTCTCGCCGGCGAAGGCGCGCATGTCGTGGCCGTCGCCCGCACGGTCGGGGGCCTCGAAGAACTGGACGACGAGATCAAGGCGCTCGGCTCCTCGGCGACCCTCGTGCCGCTCGACCTTACCGACATGAACGGCATCGACCGGCTCGGCGGCGCGATCGCCGAGCGCTGGGGCAAGCTCGACGTGCTTGTCGCCAACGCCGCCCTTCTCGGCGTCCTGTCGCCCATCGGCCATATCGAGGCGAAGGTCTTCGAGCGCACGATGACGGTCAACGTCACGGCGACGTGGCGGGTGATCCGTGCCGTCGATCCGCTCCTGCGCCGTTCGGATGCCGGCCGCGCCATCGTTCTGTCTTCGGGTGCCGCCCACAGCGCCAAGGCGTTCTGGAGCCTCTATGCCGCGACCAAGGCGGCCTGCGAGGCGATGGTGCGTTCCTGGGCGAACGAAACGGACACCCTGCCGCTTCGCGTCAACTCGGCCGATCCGGGCGCGACCCGCACCGCGATGCGGGCGCTGGCGATGCCGGGCGAGGACCCGTTGTCGCTGCCGTCGGCGCATGACGTCGCCTCCCGCATCCTGCCGCTGGCCTTGCCCGATCTGAAAGAAACGGGCGGGCTCTTTAAGGTGCGCGAGAACCGCTTCATCACCTACCACCTTCCTTCCTGACGACGCGCCGGCTTCCCGTCATGCAGCACGCTCGTTCGCTCAGCCTCGCCGACCCGGTGGAAACCGCGCGGCAGACCATCGCCACGGAGATCGAGGGCCTTCGAGCGCTCGCCTCCTCCATCGACGCCGAGTTCGCTCGCGTCGTGGAACTGGTTGAAGCCTGCGAGGGGCGCGTGGTCGTCACCGGCATCGGCAAGTCCGGCCATGTCGGGCAGAAGATCGCGGCGACGCTGGCTTCCACGGGCACGCCGGCCTTCTTCCTCCACGCCGCCGAGGCCGCGCATGGCGACCTCGGCATGATCGGCGGCGCCGATCTCGTGATCGCCATCTCCAATTCCGGTGAAAGCCAGGAACTTCTGCCGATCGTGGAATATTGCCGGCGCTTCCGGGTGCGGCTCGTGGCCATGACGGCGCGGCCCACGTCCAGTCTCGGGCGCTATGCCGACGCGATCCTGCGCCTGCCGGACGCGGCCGAAGCTTGCCCCCTGTCGCTTGCGCCCATGACTTCCACCACGATGAGCTTGGTTCTCGGCGACGCGCTCGCATCGGCCCTCATCCGCGTCCGCGATTTCGGGCGCGACGATTTCGCCAAGTTCCATCCGGCCGGCAAACTCGGCGCACAGCTTCTGAAGATGCACGAGGTGCTGGACCGGCTGCCGCATCTGAAAGAAGTGCCCCGCGTTTCGGTCGCGAGCCCGATGATCGAGGTCATCGCCACGATCAGCAAGGGCCAGCGCGGCGCGACGGCGGTTTACGAGAACGAGCGCTTCGTCGGAGTCGTGACGGACGGGGATCTTCGCCGCGCCTTGAACGCGCAGGCGACGCTCGACCGGTCGGCCGGGGACATCATGACGCCGAGCCCCTTGTCGATCGAATCGGCATGCCTCGCGGTCGATGCGCTGGCGCTTTGCGAGGAAAAGCGCGTGTCAGCCCTCTTCATCACTGGCGAGGACGGCGCGATCTGCGGTGTCGTCCAGTTGAAGGACCTATTGCAACTCGGGATCGTTTGATCCGGCGGCGTTTTCCTCGCGCTCGTTGCGTCTTGCGATGCGGCGATAATCCCGCACGGAGAACAGGATCGAGACGTAATAAACCAGCACCGTCACCGTCAGCGTTTCCCAAAGGAAGCTCGCCAGAAGGACGATGTAGAGAACGACGCCGAGCGTGACCGGAATCACGTAATCGCGGCGCACGCGAAGCCCGATCGTCTTGCCCGACCATGTCGGAATGCGGCTCGCCATCAGGAAGCCGACCACCAGGAGATAAACCGCCGACAGGATCGCGGCGATGCGCGGGTCGCCGAGTTCGAGCCCGGTAAAGCCGAGATAAACCGGAAACATCGCCAGCCCCGCCCCGGCGGGGGCCGGAACGCCGGTGAAGAACTTCGACTGCCAGGAGGGCTTGGGCGCGTCCAGCATGGTGTTGAAGCGTGCCAAACGCAGCGCGCAGGTCGCTGCATAAAGGAGCGCCGCGATCCAGCCGAGCGAGCCGGCATTGTGCAGCGAGTAAGCATAGAGCACCATGGCGGGCACCACGCCGAAATTCACGATATCGGCAAGCGAATCCATTTCCGCGCCGAACCGGCTCTGCCCTTTCAGCATCCGCGCGATACGCCCGTCGATGCCGTCGAGAAGCGCCGCGGCGATCACCAGCCCTACCGCCACCTCGAAGCGCCCCTCGAAGGCGAGGCGCATTCCGGTCATCCCGGCGCAGATGGCGACGATGGTGATGAGGTTCGGGA
Source organism: Aureimonas psammosilenae (assembly GCF_009176975.1). GTDB lineage: Bacteria > Pseudomonadota > Alphaproteobacteria > Rhizobiales > Rhizobiaceae > Plantimonas > Plantimonas psammosilenae. Next base: position 354,670 of record NZ_WEZG01000002.1, on the reverse strand, counting down.
TGATGTGCCGCACCGGAATGCGGTGGCGCGCGGGCGACGCCGCGCGCTCGTCGCGGTCGTAATCGGGAACCGGAGGCTCGAACGGCTGGAAGGGCGATGCCATCAGTCGCGCCGCGCCGGATAGGTGGTCGGGCCTTCCGCAAATTCCGCGATCACGGTTTCACCCGCCACCGCCTTCTGCCCTTCCGCGACGCGCGGCTTGGCGCCTTCGGGCAGGTAGATGTCGAGGCGCGAGCCGAAGCGGATCAGGCCGAAGCGCTCGCCCGCCTCCACCCGGTCGCCGGTGGCGGAAAAGCAGAGGATGCGCCGCGCCACGAGCCCGGCGATCTGCACGACGCCGATCTCGCCCTTCGGCGTATCGATCACCATGGAGTTGCGCTCGTTGACCTCGCTCGCCTTGTCGAGTTCGGCATTGCGGAACTCGCCCTCGCGATAGGCGATCCGCGCGATGCGCCCGCGCATCGGAGCGCGGTTCACGTGGCAGTCGAAGACGTTCATGAAGATCGAAACGCGCAGCATCGGGTCGGTGCCGAGTTCGAGCTCGCTCGGAGGCACGACATGGCCGACCAGCGACACGCGCCCATCCGCCGGGCTGATGGCCAGATGGTCGGCGAGCGGGGTCACGCGCTCCGGGTCGCGAAAGAACATCGTGCACCAGAGCGTCAGGACGAGGCCGATCCAGAAGAGCGGCTGCCAGAAGAAGCCGAGCACCACGGACACGGCGAAGAAGATCGCGATGAAGGGATAGCCCGCCCGATGAATGGGCACGAGGACGTTGCGGATCGAGGTAAGGATATCCATTCCTCGCGGAGCCCTTTCAATTTGATAGCCAGGGCGTTGAACCCGGAAAACTCCCCGTATTCAAGCGCTGATTGCGTTTCGGGCCCGCTTGCCCTCAATCGAGGCGCTGGCGGTCCACGATGCCGAACTCGTCCGCCGCGCGGGCGCGACGCAAAGCTTCCTCCGCTTCGGTCGCTTCGCGCTGCATCCTCCACATTTCGGCGTAAAGGCCGCCGGCTTCAAGGAGCGTCGCATGCGTGCCGCGCTCCACGATCTCGCCGGCCTTCAAAACCAGAATCTCGTCCGCGCCGACGATGGTGGAAAGCCGGTGCGCGATGGTCAGCGTGGTGCGCTCGCGCGCCGCTTCTTCGAGCGCCGACTGGATGTCCTGTTCCGTATGGGTGTCGAGCGCCGAGGTCGCCTCGTCGAGAAGAAGGATCGGCGGCCCTTTCAGGAGCGTGCGGGCGATGGCGACCCGCTGCTTCTCGCCGCCCGACAGCTTCAATCCGCGCTCGCCGACCATGGTGCGGTAGCCGTCCGGCAGAAGCTCGATGAAGGGGCCGATCTGCGCGCGGGTCGCCGCCAGCCGCACCTCCTCGTCGCTCGCTTCCACCCGGCCGTAGCGGATGTTGTATTCCAGCGTGTCGTTGAAGAGCACGGTGTCCTGCGGCACGATGCCGATGGCGGCGCGCAGCGAGGACTGGGTAACGCCGGCGATGTCCTGCCCGTCCACCGTGATGCGCCCGCTTTCGATGTCGTAGAAGCGGTAGAGCAGCCGCGAGATCGTGGACTTGCCCGCGCCCGACGGCCCGACGATGGCGACCGTCTTGCCGGCCGGCACCTCGAAGCTGATCCCTTTCAGGATCTCGCGTCCCGGTTCGTAGCGAAAGCGCACGTTCTCGAAGCGGATCGAGCCTTGCGTCACCGATAAGGCCGATGCGTCCTCGCGGTCGCGCACTTCCTGCGGCACGTCCAGAAGCAGGAACATCTCCTCGATGTCGGTGAGGCCCTGCCGGAGTTCGCGATAGATGAAGCCGATGAAGTTCAGCGGAATCGAGAGTTGCATCAGGAGCGAGTTGACGAACACGAAGTCGCCGAGCGTCTGCGTTCCCGCGCGCACCTCCATGGCGGACATCACCATGACGACGGCCATGCCGACAGAGAAGATCACGCCCTGCCCGAAGTTCAGCCAGCCGAGCGAGACCCAGGTGTCCGTCGCGGCCTTCTCGTAGCGCGCCATGGCGCGGTCGAAGCGCTCGGCCTCCATCGCCTCGTTGCCGAAATACTTGACGGTCTCGAAGTTCAGAAGCGAGTCGATGGCCTTCGTGTTCGCTTCCGTGTCGGAATCGTTCATCTCCTTGCGGATCTTGATGCGCCAGTCGCTCGCCCAGATGGTGAACCACGAATAAAGCGCCACCGTCAGGCTCACGACGAGTACGTAGGAAAGACCGTAGGCGAAGCCGAAGATCACGGCCGTCAGTACGAATTCCAGAATCGTCGGCAGCGTATTGAGGATCGCGAAGCGCACGATCGTCTCGATGCCCTTCGTGCCGCGCTCGATGACGCGCGACAGACCGCCCGTGCGCCGTTCCAGATGGAAGCGGAGCGACAAACGGTGAAGATGGTTGAAGGTGTGGAAGGCGAGCCGGCGAACCGCGTGCTGGCCGACATTGGCGAAGAGCGCGTCGCGAAGCTGGTTCAGCGCGACCGACACGATGCGCGCGACGTTGTAGGCGACCACGAGCGTGATCGCACCGGTCAGGATCAGCGGCAGCACCTTGGCGGCGCTGTCGGCCCCGGTCAGGGCATCGGTCGCCCACTTGTAGAAATAGGGGATGCCGACCGTCAGGAACTTGGCGAGCACCAGATAGAAGGTCGCCCAGACCACCCTCGCCTTCAGATCGGGCCGCCCGGACGGCCACATGTAGGGCCAAAGGTTCTTGAGGGTCGAAAGCGTCTTGCCGCTGTCGACCGTTTGATTCGTGGATTGGGGCAAGGCGATCTGGTCCGGGACGGGCACCCTTGTCCGGCACCCCATTTGCCCCGATCATCTAGGTTGGAACGGTTCTCAATGGAAGGCGTCAAAGCCTTGCCGCGACCCCAAGTCAGCGCTCGGCGGTGCCGCCCTGCTCATGATCCGGCAGTCGGAAGACTTGGCCCGGATAGATGCGGTTGGGATTGCGGATCTGATCGCCGTTGGCGAGGTAGATCACCGTGTAGCGCCGGCCGAGACCATAGGTCCTGCGCGAAATCCGCCACAGCGAGTCGCCGCGCCGGATGAGAACGCGCGCGCCGACCGTTTCCAGGGCGGGCTGCACGACGGTCGCGACCTCTTCGCCGCCAGCCTTTTCCGGCTGCGCGGTCTCGGTGCCAGAGACGGGAGCCTCTGCGGCAACATCGCTGCCAGCGGCAGACGGCACCGCGCCGGCAAGCGCCGACATGGTTTCGCCCTCGGGCTTGGTGAAGGGCACCTCGACGCGGGACGCGACCGCGCCGTTCGAGCCCAGAACATCGGCGCGGATGCGATGATCGCCCTCGCCGATCGGCGCCTTGGCGGTCACCAGAAAACGCCCTTCGTTGCGGGTCTTGTCTTCGCCGATGAGCTTGTTGTCGACATAAACGCGGACCGGCTCACGGCCTTCGGCACGGCCGGCGATGTAGATCGTCCCGTTCTCGATCTCCACCGCCTCGACGGCGAAGGTCTGAGGCGGCTGTGCGGCAGGCGCGGCGGTCGGGACTTCGGGTCCGCCGGGCGCGGCCGATGCCGAAGACGGAGAAGCGACGGCTTCTTCTTCCGCCTTGGGCGTCGCGATGAGGCGGGACGGCTGACCGGGCGCTTCGATCATGGCGAGAAGCTGGTCGGGCTGGTCGGGTTTCGGCACGCTGACGACGGCGACTTCCGGCGACACGCTCGACTCGCCGTCCGGGCGCTTGGCCTCGATGCGAAGCTGATGGCTGCCGACGGGAAGGCGCTCCTCCAGAACGGCCGCGAAATCGCCGTCGCGGGTCGCCTTTACGGTGGCGATCACCCGGCCGTCGGACAGGATGCGGACCTCGCTGTCGGGCGCCGCCTTTCCGGCGATCACGGCCGAGCCGTTCGGCTCGACGCGCAGGATGTCGAAGCGCGGAGCATCCATCCTGGCGGGCGGCGCGGCGGGCGCGCTCGACGGGGCGGATACGGCGGGAGCGGTTGCGGCAGGCGCGCTTGCGGCGGGGGCCGCATCCTTGGGGGTGAGAGCAGCCTGTTCCGATGACGGGGCGACAGACGCCGGCACGCCGGGACCGGAAGGAGCCGCATCGACGCTCGCCGTGCCTGCATCGCCGGCCGAGGCTTCTACCTGCCGTGCCTTTTCCGAGGTCAGCATATCCCAATATCCGGCAAGTATCGCGCCGAACAGGACGATGCAGAAAATAACGAGAACTGAAAACTTACGGTTCATGCTCGCAATGCCTGGAAACGGCCACGCGCTGTCGCCTCGCGCTGCGGCCCATTCTTTTACAAAGATTTAACGAAGCAATGAATTGCGAACAAGTCAGCCGCCGAAAGTGTGCGGTGACGAGGTAAACATATCAACTTGTCAGGGAAAGCCGCCCGCTGCGGAAGGCGCGGGCGGCGGGGCTCAGATCAACTCGTCAGAGCTTCTTTGTCAGTTCGGGAAGAACATCGAAGAGATCGCCCACGAGACCGTAATCGGCGACCTGAAAGATCGGCGCTTCCTCGTCCTTGTTGATGGCGACGATGACTTTCGAATCCTTCATGCCGGCCAGATGCTGGATCGCCCCGGAAATGCCGCAGGCGACGTAGAGCTGGGGCGCGACGACCTTGCCGGTCTGCCCGACCTGCCAGTCGTTCGGCGCGTAACCGGCATCCACCGCCGCGCGGCTCGCCCCGATCGCCGCGCCGAGCTTGTCGGCGAGCGGCAGAACGACCTCCTCGAACTTTTCCTTCGAGCCGAGCGCCCTGCCGCCCGACACGACGATCTTCGCGCTCATCAGTTCCGGGCGCTCGCTTTCGGCGAGCTTCTCTTCCACGAAGGCGGAAAGGCCTGCATCGCCGCCGGCTTCCACCGTCTCGATCGGCGCGGAACCGCCCGCCCCCGCCGCGGCAAAGGCGGTGGTGCGCACCGTCAGAACCTTGATCGGATCGCTCGAGCGCACCGTTTGCACGGCGTTGCCGGCATAGATCGGTCGCTCGAACGTGTCGGACCCATGAACGGCGGTGACGTCCGACACCTGCATCACGTCGAGAAGAGCCGCGACGCGCGGCAGGACGTTGCGTGTCGTCGTGGTGGAAGGCGCGACAATCGCCCCATAGGAGGAGGCGAGCTTCACCACAAGATCGGCGAAGGGCTCGGACAGGCGATGGCCGAGGCCCTCGCCTTCGACTAGGAGCACCTTCGCCACGCCCCCAAGGGCGGCGGCGGCTTCGGCAGCGGGGCGCGCGCCCGCACCGGCCACCAGCACGTGGACATCGCCGCCCAAAGCCAGAGCGGCGGTCAGCGCCTTGGCCGTCTGGTCCGACAGGCTGGCATTATCGTGATCGGCGATCAGAAGCGTCGTCATATCTCATCGATCCTTGTCAGAGCACGCCGGCTTCGGTCTTCAGCTTGGCGATCAACTCGTCCACCGAGCCGACCTTCACGCCCGCTTTGCGCTTTTCGGGCTCGACCGTCTTCAGGACTTCGAGGCGCGGGCTGGTATCGACCCCGAAATCGCCCGGCGCCTTTTCCTCCAGCGGCTTCTTCTTCGCCTTCATGATGTTGGGAAGCGAGGCATAGCGCGGCTCGTTGAGGCGAAGGTCGGTGGTGATGATCGCAGGCAGCGTCAGGGACACCGTCTGGAGGCCGCCATCCACCTCGCGTGTCACCGTGGCCTTGCCTTCGGAGAGTTCCAGCTTGTAGGCGAAGGTGCCCTGCGCCCAGCCGAGAAGGCCGGCGAGCATCTGGCCCGTCTGGTTGGCGTCGTCGTCGATCGCCTGCTTGCCGAGAATCACGAGGTCCGGCTTCTCGGCTTCCACGACCCCTTTCAGGATCTTGGCGACTGCCAGGGGCTCGACCACGCCTTCCGCCTTCACCAGGATGCCCCGGTCCGCGCCCATGGCGAGGGCCGTGCGAAGGGTCTCCTGCGCTTGCTGCGGGCCGATCGACACGGCGACGATCTCCGTGGCCGCGCCCTTTTCCTTCTGGCGGATCGCCTCTTCCACGGCGATCTCGTCGAAGGGGTTCATCGACATCTTCACATTGGCCAGATCGACGCCCGTGCCGTCCGCTTTCACCCGGATCTTCACGTTGTAGTCCACAACACGCTTCACGCAGACGAGTATCTTCATGGAAGGTATCCAGCGGTCGTCGTTCAAGAGATGCGGCGCGGCCCGGGCCGGCGCGTCCTCGCCGCTTATCATCCGCCTTCGGCAGAGGCAAACCCGCAAGGGCACGGGCTTCAACATTGGAAATACTTCAATTTACCGATCAAGCCCCGCGCTTCACTTTCCCGTCAGGCTGCGGTTCCAAGCGGGCATTCTCCGTTGTCGTCAGCTCAGTCGCCTTTATCTGCGCTGCCCAAATCCTCTTCGGGTAACGGGAAAAGCCTCCATGAAAAGCCGCATCATTCTGCTTGCCACCGTTGCGACGATCGTCGCGCCCTTCGCGGCCGGGGCGCAAACGGCGACGCAGGCTCCGGGTTTCGGCGCGGACCCCGTCTTGCCCGCGCCCGATACCAGCCACACGGCGGAAAAGCGCTCCAAGGTCGTCGGGTGGCGTGACGGCGGCAAGCCGACCGTGCCGGAGGGCTTCGAGGTGAACGCCTTCGCCACCGGCCTCGATTATCCGCGCTGGATGCACATCCTCGAAAACGGCGATGTCCTCGTTTCGGAAGCGCGTACGACGGGCGACGCCTTATCGGAGGATCGCGGCAAGGGGCCGAGCGCCAACCGGGTGACGGTCCTCAGAGACGCGAACAAGGACGGCGTCGCCGAAGAGCGCTTCGTGCTCCTGTCCGGCTTGCAACAGCCCTTCGGCATTCTCGCCCATCGCGGCAGCCTCTACGTCGCCAACACCGACGCGCTGATGCGCTATCCGTTCAAGCCGGGGGACACGAAGATCGAGGCGAAGGGCGAGAAGATCATGGATCTTCCGGCCGGCGGCTACAACAACCACTGGACGCGCAACGTCGTCGCCTCGCCGGACGGCGAGAAGCTTCTCGTCTCGGTCGGCTCCGCCAGCAATGTCGGCGAGTACGGCATGGACGAGGAGAAAGGCCGCGCGGCGATCCACGAGATCGGTCTCGACGGCAAGAATCAGCGCATCTTCGCATCGGGCCTGCGCAACCCGATCGGCATCGACTTCGAGCCCGAAACCGGCCTGATGTGGACGGCCGTGAACGAGCGCGACAAGATCGGCGACGATCTCGTTCCCGACTACATCACCAGCGTCAAGGACGACGCCTTCTATGGCTGGCCTTTCAGCTACTGGGGCAAGAACCTCGATCCGCGCCTCGAAGGCCAGGGCAAGGACCTCGTGGAGAAGGCGCTGACGCCGGACTACGCGATGGGCGCCCATACCGCTTCGATGAGCGTGCGCTTTTATCGCGGCGAGACCTACCCCGAGGGCTGGCGCAAGGGCGCTTTCGTGGCGCAGCACGGTTCCTGGAACCGTGGCGACTTCGCCGGCTACAAGGTGCTCTTCGTGCCCTTCGAGGGCGGCAAGCCGGTGGGCCAGCCGAAGGAGTTCATGACCGGCTTCATCGCCGATGCGGGCAAGGCGGAAGTGCATGGCCGGCCGACCGGCATCGAACAGATGGCCGATGGCTCGCTTCTCGTGACGGACGACGCCGCCGACACGATCTGGCGCGTCAGCGCCAGGAAGTAGGCGGGCAAAGGTTCGCCATTGCGCCATCCGCCGGCGCAATGGCGGTTTGTGTCTCGGGCGGCGACGATCTAATCCTTCGCGGACGATGGCGGCGGTTCGCCGTCGGAAGCTTCAGCGATTGCCGATCGATGCGCCGTCCGAACATCCTCGTCTTCATGGTCGACCAATTGGCCGGAACCCTGTTTCCCGACGGGCCGGCGGATTTCCTCCATGCGCCGAACTTGAAGCGGCTCGCCGCGCGCTCGGCCCGGTTCCGCAACTGCTACACCGCAAGCCCGCTCTGCGCCCCGGCGCGGGCCTCGTTCATGACCGGCCAGCTTCCCTCCCGCACCGGCGTCTACGACAACGCCGCCGAGTTTCCGTCCGCCATCCCGACCTTCGCGCATCACCTGAGGCGCGCCGGCTATCGCACGGCGCTGTCGGGCAAGATGCATTTCGTCGGGCCGGACCAGCTTCACGGCTTCGAGGAACGCCTGACCACCGACGTCTACCCGGCCGATTTCGGCTGGACCCCGGACTACGGCAAGCCGGGGGAGCGGATCGACTGGTGGTATCACAATCTCGGCTCGGTGACGGGGGCCGGCGTGGCGGAGATCACCAACCAGCTCGAATTCGACGACGAGGTGGCGCATTTCGCAGGGGCCAAGCTCTACGACTTCGCGCGGCGGCAGGAGGAGGACCGGCCCTTCTGCCTCGCCGTTTCCTTCACCCATCCGCACGACCCTTATGTGGCGCGCCGCAGATTCTGGGACCTCTACGAGAACTGCCCGGCGCTCCAGCCGGAAGTCGGGCGGATCGCCTTCGAAGCGCAGGACCCGCATTCGCAGCGCCTCATGCGCGCCTGCAATGATCAGGACTACACCATCACGCCGGACATGGTGGCGCGCTCGCGCCGCGCTTATTTCGCCAACATCTCCTATGTGGACGAGAAGATCGGCGAAATCCTCGCCATTCTCGACGCATGCCGGCTGAGCGACGACACGGTCGTCGTCTTCACCTCCGATCACGGCGACATGCTGGGCGAGCGCGGCCTCTGGTTCAAGATGAACTTCTTCGAGGCATCGGCCCGCGTGCCCCTGATGATTGCCGCGCCCGCGCTTCCCCCCGGCCTCGTGCGAACGCCCGTTTCGACGCTCGACATCGCGCCGACGCTGACCGACCTCGCCGGCATCGGCATGGCCGAGGTCGCGCCCTGGACGGACGGCGTGTCGCTCGTTCCGGTCGCTGAAGGTCGAACGCGCGAGCCCGTGCCGATGGAATATGCCGCGGAAGGCTCGGAAGCGCCGATGGTGGCTCTGCGGGAGGGACGGTTCAAATACGTGCGTTGCGAACTCGACCCGCCGCTTCTCTTCGATCTCGAAGAAGACCCGCACGAGCTTCGCAACCTCGCCGACGATCCCGCCCATGCCGATACGCTGGCCCGGCTTCATGCCGAAACGGACAAGCGCTGGGATCTCCCCGCCTTCGACCGCGCGGTGCGGCAAAGTCAGGCGATGCGGCACGTGACTTACGCGGCGCTTCGCAACGGCGCTTACTACCCCTGGGACCACCAGCCGCTGCAGAAGGCCTCCGAGCGCTACATGCGCAACCACATGGACCTGAACGTCCTGGAAGAAACGCAGCGTTTTCCGCGAAACGAATAGGCTCAGTCGGCGGCATCCGCGCAGGCGGCGCAGATGCCTTTGATCTCCACCGTGGTCTTGGCGACCGTGAAGCGGTTGTCGCGGGCCCAGGCGGACAGCCGCGTGCCAACGGCCTCGTCCGGAAACTCTTCCGTCCTCCCGCACCGCTCGCAGATGGCGAAGACCATCGCGGAAGCCGAGGCGTGGCAGTTCGGATGGACGCAGGCGACGAAGGCGTTGAGGCTTTCCAGCCGGTGGACGAGCCCCGCTTCCAGAAGCTTGTCGAGCGCCCGATAAACCTGAAGCGGCGCGCGCAGGCCTTCGCTGCGGAGTTCGTCCAGAATCGGATAAGCGCCGAGCGGCGCGCCAGCCCGTTCCAGAACACCGAGCACAAGCTTCTGGTTCTTCGTCAGCGAGGCGCTGGCCGCCTCGTGCGAATGACCCTCGTGGTCGTGGAGGTGAGCGCTGTGCGTGCCGGCTGCCATGACCGGATAGATGGCACTTTTTCGCGTCCGCGCAAATGCCTCGCCGTCACACCGTCAGATGCTTTCGCACCTCCGGCCGGTCGAGGTCTTCGGCGAGCCCTGAGAACACCACCTCGCCCCGGTCCATGATGTAGACGCGGTCGGCGAGTTCGCGGCAGAAATCGAGATATTGCTCGACAAGGAGGATCGCGAGCCCGGCCTCGTCGCGCAAGGTTCGGATGGCGCGGCCGATATCCTTGATGATCGAGGGCTGGATGCCTTCCGTCGGCTCGTCCAAGACGAGGAGGCGCGGGCGCGTGACGAGGGCACGGCCGATGGCGAGCTGCTGCTGCTGACCGCCGGAGAGGTCGCCCCCGCGCCGGCCGAGCATGGTCTTCAGCACCGGAAACATCTCGAAGACATGGGGCGGGATCGTTCGCTCGGCGGCCTTCAAGGGCGCAAAGCCGGTCTGAAGATTCTCCTTCACGGTCAGAAGCGGAAAGACCTCCCGCCCCTGCGGCACGAAGCCGATGCCGCGCCGGGCACGCGCATAGGGCGCTTCGCGGCCCAAGACCTCGCCATCCAGCGCAATCTTGCCGCCCCGGATCGGCTGCTGCCCGACGACCGCGCGCATCAGGCTGGTCTTGCCGACGCCGTTGCGCCCGAGGACGCAGGTGATCTCGCCTTGTCTCGCCTCCAGCGAGACGCCGCGCAAAGCCTGCGCCGCGCCGTAGAACAGATCGACGTTGGAAACGCTCAGCATCGCATCATCGCCCGAGATAGACTTCGACCACCTTCGGGTCGGCGGAAACGTGGTCGAGCGTGCCTTCCGACAGGACCGACCCTTCGTGGAGACACGTGACCTTGACGCCGAGGGCGCGCACGAAATGCATGTCGTGCTCGACCACCACCACCGAGCGCGTTTGCGCGATCTCGCGCAGGAGCCGGGCGGTTTCCTCGGTTTCGGCATCCGTCATGCCGGCGACGGGCTCGTCCACGAGAAGAAGCTGGGGGTCCTGCGCGAGCAGCATCCCGATCTCCAGCCATTGCTTCTGGCCGTGGGAAAGGTCGGCGGCGCGGGTGTTCCGCTTGGCCGAAAGGCGTACCGTCTCCAAGATTTCCTCGCGCCGCGCCCGCTCGGCCATGTCGCGCCGATGGAACAGCGCGGAGAAGACGCCCCGGCTCCCGGCGATGGCAAGGCGCAGATTATCCTCCACGCTATGGCTTTCGAAGACGGTCGGCTTCTGGAACTTGCGGCCGATGCCCATCGAGGCGATGTCCGCCTCGTCGTGGCGCGTCAGGTCGGTCTCGCCGCCGAAGAAGACCTCGCCGGTATCGGGCCGCGTCTTGCCGGTGATGATGTCCATCATCGTGGTCTTGCCGGCGCCGTTCGGGCCGATGATGGCGCGCATCTCGCCCCGTTGCAGGACGAGGCTCAGATTGTTGATCGCCTTGAAGCCGTCGAAGCTCTTGGACACGCCGTTGAGGTAAAGAAGCGTTTCGCGCCGTGGCGAGATAGCCTCGCCGCGCTCGGCCTCCTCGGCCGCGCGGAGCGTCGCATAGGGATGCGGCGAGACGAATGTGGTTGTGGGTGTCGCGCTCATTCGGCCGGGCTCCCGACGCTCGCCGCCGGCAAGGTGCCGACACCCTTTTCGGCATCCCGCGACCGACGCCGCTCGCGCCAGCCGGAAAAGCCCGAACCGATCGTTCCAACGATGCCCTTCGGCAGGAAGAGGGTCGTGAAGATGAAGAGACCGCCGAGCACGAAGAGCCAGTATTCCGGCGCGGCGGCGGTGAAGACGCTCTTGCCGGAATTGACGAGCAGCGCGCCGACGATGGGGCCAAGCAGCGTTCCGCGCCCGCCGACCGCCGTCCACACGACGACCTCGATGGAATTGACCGGCGCGAACTCGCCCGGATTGATGATGCCGACCTGCGGCACGTAGAGCGCGCCGGCGATTCCCGCCATCATGGCGGAGACGGTGAAGGCGAAGAGCTTCACATGCTCCGAGCGCCAGCCGAGAAAGCGCGTGCGGCTTTCGGCGTCGCGCACCGCCACCATCAGAAGCCCGAGCTTGGAGCGCGTGATCGCGCCGATCACCACGACGCCGAGGGCGAGCGCCACGCACGTCGCGACGAACAGGCCGAGCCTCGTCGAGCCGGCCGCGATGGGTGCGCCGAGGATATCCTTGAAGTCGGTGAGGCCGTTATTGCCGCCAAAGCCCATGTCGTTCTGAAAGAAGGCGAGAAGCAGCGCATAGGTCATGGCCTGCGTGATGATCGACAGGTAGACGCCGGTGACGCGTGAACGGAAGGCGAAATAGCCGAACACGAACGCGAGAAGACCGGGCACTGCCAGCGCCATCAGCGCGGCGAAGCCGAAATGGTCGAAGCCCTGCCAGAACCAAGGCAGTTCCTTCCAGTTCAGGAACACCATGAAGTCCGGCAGGACCGGATTGGCGTAGACGCCGCGCGCCCCGATCTGGCGCATCAGATACATTCCCATCGCGTAGCCGCCGAGTGCGAAGAACGCGCCGTGGCCGAGCGACAGAATGCCGACATAGCCCCAGACGAGATCGAGGCTCAGCGCCAGAAGCGCATAGCTGAGATATTTGCCGAGAAGCGGCACGGCGTAGTCCGGCACATGCAGTGGATGGCTCGGCGAAAGCTGCGTGTTGGCGAGCGGCACCAGAACCGCGACGCCAAGGATCGCGAGAACGATCCACCAAACGCGAAGGCCCAGAAAGCGAGCGAAGATCATGCGTCCACGAACCTTCCCTTGAGGGCGAAGAGGCCGCGCGGGCGCTTCTGGATGAAGAGGATGATGAGAACGAGAACGACGATCTTGCCGATCACCGCCCCGGCATAGGGCTCGATGAACTTGTTGAGGACGCCGAGGCTCATCGCGCCGACCAGCGTGCCCCAGAGATTGCCGACGCCGCCGAAGACCACGACCATGAAACTGTCGATGATGTAGCCTCCACCCAGATCGGGCGACACGTTGTCGATCTGGCTGAGCGCGACGCCCGCGACGCCCGCGATGCCGGAGCCGAGCGCGAAGGTCAGCGCGTCGACCCAGGGCGTGCGGATACCCATCGCCGCTGCCATGCGCCGGTTCTGCGTCACCGCGCGCATCTTGAGGCCCATGGAGGTGCGATTCAGCGCGAACAGGAGGCCGGCGAAGACAGCCAGCGCGAAGGCCAGAATCCAGACGCGGTTCCAGGTGACGGACATCAGGCCGAGATCGAAAGCGCCGGACATCCAGGACGGATTGCCGACCTCCCGGTTCGTCGGCCCGAACCACAGGCGCACGGCCTGCTGGAGAACGAGCGACACGCCATAGGTCGCGAGCAGCGTTTCCAGCGGCCGGCCGTAAAGGAAGCGGATCAGCCCGCGCTCGATCACGAGGCCCACAAAGCCCGAGACGAGAAAGGCGAGCGGCAGGGCAATCGCGAGCGACCAGTCGAAGAGGTGCGGCGCGTGGGTGCGGATCGCTTCCTGCACCACGAAGGTAGTATAGGCGCCGAGCATGATCATCTCGCCATGGGCCATGTTGATGACGCCCATGACGCCGAAGGTGATGGCAAGGCCGATGGCGGCGAGAAGCAGGACGGAGCCGAGCGACAGCCCGTACCAGATGTTCTGCGCCTGCCCCCAGAAGGCGATCTCGCGCTCGATGGTGCCCGCCCTCGCGCGAGCCGCTTTCGCCAGCACCTCGTCCGGCGAGGATGTAAGAGTCGACAGGGCAACGAGCGCCGGCCGGTCGCCCCGCGCCGCGACCGTCTCGACGGCCTGGATCTTGTCGGCGGTCGGACGGTCGGATTTCAGGACGGCGTTCGCGCGTGCTTCTTCAAGACGCTGCCGGATCGCCTTGTCGCCTTCCTTCGCGATCGCCGCATCCAGCATCTCGATCTGCTCGGGCGTCGCGCCGGAAAAGAGCCCGGTCGCGGAAGCCAGCCGGCGCGCGGGATCGGGCGAGGACAGGGTCAGGCTGCCCAGTGCGTCCGCGATGGTCTTGCGGATGGAATTCTTGATCTTCACCTTTTCGAGCCCCGCCTTCGGCTCGGTGCCGGCGGGTTCGCCGCTCAAGGCGTCGAAGGCCTGAAGCTCTGCGCCGGCCCCCCGCGCGATCAGCACCGACTGGTCGGCCTTGCGGTAATAGAGTTCGCCGTCGCCGAGCGCGCGCAGCGCGTTCGCGGCGTTCGGATCGCCCGTCGCGGCCAGCGACTTCACGGTGGCTTCCGTCTCATCGAAGCTCTTCTTGCCGCCGAACTCGGCGATGATGGCGCGCGGATCGGGACCTTGCGCAAGGGTCGGTGCGACCAGCCACAAGAGGCCGAGAAGGGCGACGAGGAGCCGCCCGAGCCGTGAAATCGTCATGGGATTTGAGGTCTTCGCGTGAAAACGAACCTCCTCTCCCGTCATGGGAGAGGAGGAAGGCGCTTTGGGACGGGTGCCGTCAGTTGGCGGCGGCCGTCGTGGTCGCACCGCCGCACTTGCCCGTCGCGGTGTTGAAGTTGCCGCAGGACATGGGCGCGCGCCAATCGGAGATCAGGGGCTTGGACTCCGGCAGGAAGTCCGACCATTCGTCGCCCAGAACGAGGCCCGGCGTCTGGTCGACCACCTCGAACTGGCCGTCTTCCTGAATCTCGCCGATCAGTACCGGCTTGGTGATGTGGTGGTTCGCGCCCATCGACGAATAACCGCCGGTGAGGTTCGGCACGGACACGCCGACCATCGCGTCGATCACCTTGTCCGGATCGGTGGTGCCAGCCGCTTCAACGGCCTTCACCCACATATTGAAGCCGATGTAATGGGCTTCCATCGGGTCGTTGGTGACGCGCTTGTCGTTCTTGGTGAAGGCGCGCCACTTGGCGATGAACTCATCGTTCGCCGGGTTGTCGACGGACTGGAAGTAGTTCCAGGCGGCGAGATGGCCGACGAGGGGCTTCGTGTCGATGCCGGCCAGTTCCTCCTCGCCGACCGAGAAGGCGACCACCGGAATGTCGCCGGCCGAAACGCCCTGGTTGCCCAGTTCCTTGTAGAAGGGCACGTTGGCGTCGCCGTTGACGGTGGAGACCACGGCCGTCTTCTTGCCGGCCGAGCCGAACTCCTTGATGGCAGAAACCTCGGTCTGCCAGTCGGAAAAGCCGAAGGGCGTATAGTTGACCTTGATATCCTCCGCCGCGACGCCCTTGGCCTTCAGATAGGCCTCGAGGATCTTGTTGGTGGTGCGCGGATAAACGTAGTCGGTGCCTTCCAGCACCCAGCGCTCGACGCCTTCCTTCATCAGGTAATCGACGGCGGGAATGGCCTGCTGGTTCGGGGCCGCGCCCGTATAGAAGACGTTGCGCTCAGATTCTTCGCCCTCGTACTGGACGGGATAGAACAGGATCGAGTCCAGTTCCTTGAAGACCGGCAGAACGGATTTGCGCGACACGGAGGTCCAGCAGCCGAACACGGCGGCAACCTTGTCCTGCGAGATCAGGCCCCGCGCACGCTCGGCGAAAAGCGGCCAGTCGGAGGCCGGATCGACCACCACGGCCTCAAGCTTCTTGCCGAGAAGGCCGCCTTTCTTGTTCTGCTCCTCGATGAGCATCAGCATGACGTCCTTCAGGGTCGTTTCCGAGATCGCCATCGTTCCTGACAGCGAGTGCAGGACACCAACCTTGATCGTTTCGCCCGAGTCCTGAGCGTAAGCACCTCCGACCGACGCCATCAGCGCCGATGCGGCGATGAGTCCACGCATCCATCCGTTCATTTGAGCCATGTCCCTCGATCTCCGCGACGGGCGCCCACCCCCGGACGCCCCTTCGAAAAGCTTAGAGCAAGCCTCGTGCCAACTGCAGAACCGCACTCTTTCGAGGATGGCATCCAAAAACTGCCGTAGAATATAGCAGACGCGGATTGCGTGATGACATTTTAGCCATCGTTGGTCCGAGGCTGGTGGAAGGATGGATGGAGCCGGCAAACGGTGCCGACATTGGTCAAGTGTGCATCCAGGTGTTACATCCACGCGGTTGCATGAAGGCGAGCGGGCCGACCGGGGCGAGAGGATCGCCGCCGACCCGTGGCCAAGCGAAGGCGGCGAGTTCTGGAAACCGAGACGATCATTCGTGAAGAGGCCGACCTTGCCCCAAGCGCGGCGGGCACGGTTCTCGTGACCGGCGCGAGCGGTTTTCTTGGCTCGGCCATCGCCCGCACCTTCGCGCGCGAGGGTTTTGCGGTGCGTGCCCTGGTGCGCGGCACGAGCCCGCGCACCAATCTCGACGTGGAAGGCCTCCAAACCGTCACCGGCGACCTCACCGATGCCGCGTCCTTGGCGCAAGCCATCCGGGGCGCGCGCTATCTGGTTCATGCCGCGGCGGATTATCGCCTTTGGGCGAAGGAGCCGTCCGAGCTTTATCGCTCCAATGTCGAGGGCACGCGCCTTTTGATGCAGGCCGCGCTGGAGGAAGGCGTCCAGCGCGTGGTTTATACGAGCAGCGTCGCCGTTCTCGCCCCACCGCGCGAAGCCGGCCGCCGCTCCACGGAAACGGACGGACTTTCCGTCGAAAACGCCATCGGCGCCTACAAGCGCTCGAAAGTGCTGGCGGAAGAGGTGGTGCGTGATTTCGCAGGCAGGGGTCTGCCGGTCGTGATCGTCAACCCGTCGACGCCGATCGGCCCGCGCGACGTGAAGCCGACGCCGACCGGCCGGGTCATCGTGGAAGCAGCAAGCGGCCGAATGCCGGCCTTCGTGGATACCGGCCTCAACCTCGCCCATGTGGACGATGTCGCTGAAGGCCATCTCCTGGCGCTGCGTCGCGGGCGGATCGGCGAACGCTACATCCTGGGAGGCGAGGATGTGGCCTTGTCCGACATGCTAGCCGAGATCGCCCGGCAGCTCGGCCGCAAGCCCCCGACGGTGCGCTTGCCGGTCGGCGCGGTGATGCCGCTCGCCGCGCTTGCGGAAGGTTGGGCGCGCGTGACGGGTAAGCCCCCTTTCGTGTCCTTCGACGCCTTACGCATGGCGCGCTACCGCATGTTCTTCGACGACGCCAAGGCGAGGCGCGAGCTCGGCTATACGAGCCGCCCTTATAGTGAAGCGATTGCCGACGCCTTATCCTGGTTCCGTCAGGCCGGGATGATCGGATGATCTGGCTCGCCTGCCTGTCGCTTCTCGTCTGGGTCTATCTTCTCGCCGCGCGCGGCAACTTCTGGCGCTTGTCGCCCGACATGCTCCCGGCAAAAAGCGCGACGCGTGCCGCCGCGCCGTCGGTTCTGGCGGTGGTTCCAGCCCGGAACGAAGCGGACGTGATTGGCCGAACGCTTCCCTCGCTTCTCGCGCAAGACCATGACGGACCGTTCCACGTTCTTCTGGTGGACGATGCTAGCGACGACGGCACGGCCGAGGCGGCAAAACGCGCGGCGGAAGCGGCGGGCGTCAAGCATCGCCTCTCCGTCCTGTCCGGCGATCCCCTGCCGCCGGGCTGGACGGGAAAGCTCTGGGCGATGAATCAGGGCTTGAGCTTTGCGGCAAGGCAGGAGACGCCGCCCGACCTCCTGCTCTTCACCGACGCCGATATCGCTTACTCGCCGGGCGTCCTCGGCCGCCTCGTAGCGCAGCGGGAAACAACAAACGCCGTTCTCGTATCGCTGATGGTGAAGCTGCGGGCCGAAAGCTTGGCCGAACGCTTCCTCGTGCCGGCCTTCGTTTATTTCTTCCGGATGCTCTATCCCTTCGCCTGGGTTCGCGATCCGCAGAACGCATGTGGGGCCGCCGCCGGCGGCTCGATGCTGGTGGACCGACAAGCGTTGGAAAATGCCGGCGGCATCGCCGCCATTCGCGGCTCGCTGATCGACGATTGCGCACTCGGCGCCTTGATGAAACGTCAAGGCCCGGTCTGGCTCGGGCTCACCGACGAGGTTCATTCCTTGCGTGAATATCCCCATTTTGGCGACATCGCTGAGATGGTGTCCCGGTCGGCCTATACCGAACTGCGCTATTCGCCCTGGCGCCTTCTCGGCGCGGTTCTCGGCCTGTCGCTGGTCTTTCTGGTGCCGCCCGTCGCGGCGCTTGCCGGTCATGGCGCGACCAGACTCGTCGGCTTTCTCGCCTTCGGCGCGATGGTGCTGTCCTTCCTGCCGATGGTGCGATTCTACCGCACCGGACTGTGGACAGCGCCGCTGATGCCGTTAATTGCCCTCGCCTATCTGTTCTTCACGCTCTCTTCGGCGCTACAGCATTGGCGCGGTCATGGCGGAGCTTGGAAGGGACGGGTGCAGGCGGGTTTGAACAAGGCGGCGCGTTCATGACGTCGGCTGGGGCCAAGCGGTTCACGAGAACGCATCGCGGCGAGAACTTCCCCGTCGCGTCGCGGCTCGTTTCCGCGCGCCATCGCCCCGCGATCCTCGCCTTCTACCGCTTCGCCCGCGCTTCCGACGACATCGCCGACGACGGCCTTCTCGAACCCGCCGAGAAGCTGCGCCGCCTGGACGAGATGGAAGCGACGCTCTTCGGCGAAGCCGACGCCCCCCATGCCGTTCCCCTGCGCGCCGTCCTCACCGAACGCCGTCTTTCCGCGCGCCATCCCTGCGATCTCCTGACGGCCTTCCGTCTCGATGTCGAGAAGTCGCGCTATCGCGACTGGAACGACCTCATGGACTATTGCGCGGTGTCCGCCGCGCCGGTCGGCCGCTTCGTGCTCGACGTCCATGGCGAACAGAATTCGACCTGGGAGGCCTCGGACGCGCTTTGCGCGGCGCTTCAGGTCATCAACCACATGCAGGACTGCGCCAAGGACCACCGAGCGCTCGACCGCGTTTATCTGCCGCTCGACATGCTGGCCTCGCACGGGTCGGGTGTCGAGGACCTCACCCGTGCTGCCGCGACGCCCGCCTTGCGTGAGACTCTCAGCGAACTCGGCGAGCGCACGTCCCTCCTCCTCGCCAAGAGCGCGTCCCTCGCGCCGAGCGTGCAGGATCGACGGTTGCGGATGGAGATCGCCGCCATCCAGCGCCTCGCCGAGGTGCTGGTGACAAGGCTCGCCGCGCGCGATCCGTTGAGCGAGCGGGTGCATCTGCGCAAGGCCGAAGCCGCGCTGGTTTCCGCCCGCGCCATGATCTCGTCGCTGATCGCGACGCGCGGCAGCGCTCGCAGGCGAAGCGGAAACGGCAGCGGCCGGGGTGCAGGGTCGCCGACATGAGCCTGCAAGCCGCGCGAGATGTCGTTCTGCCGCCGGTCGGCGAGGAACGGGTGGAGGAGCTTCCGCCCGTCGGCAGTTCCTTTTATCTGGGCCTGCGCATCCTGCCGCGCGAACAGCGCAACGCCATGTATGCCGTCTACGCCTTCTGCCGCGCGGTGGACGACGTGGCGGACGAAGGCGGCTCCGCGCCCGACCGGCTCCGGCGGCTGGACGGCTGGCGCGAGGCCATCGCCGATCTTTATTCCGGCCATCCGCCCCGCGCTTCGCTCGGTCCCCTTCACCGCGCGATCGGGCGCTTCGGCCTGAAGCGCGAGGACTTCGAGGCCCTGATCGACGGCATGGCCATGGATGTCGACGGCCGAACCGCCGATCTCGACGCTGCCGGGCTCGACCTTTACTGCGACCGCGTGGCGAGCGCGCCGGGACGCTTGTCGGTGCGCGTCTTCGGTCTGACGGAAGAACCCGGCATCGCCCTCGCCCATCATCTCGGCCGCGCGCTGCAACTCACCAACATCCTGCGCGACGTGGACGAGGATGCGGGCCTCGGTCGGCGATACCTTCCGCGCGAGGCTCTCGAAGACGCCGGCCTCGGCGGCCTTTCCGACCATGCCATGCTCGCCGATCCCCGCCTGACCGCCGCCTGCGCGCCGCTCGCGCGAGCGGCGCAAGCCCATTTCACTGAGGCCGATCGCATCATGAATGCCTCCCCCCGCGAATGCGTGCGCGCGCCGCGCCTGATGGCCGCCGCCTATCGCCCGCTGCTGGAGCGTCTCCTTCAGCGGGGCTGGGCCCCGCCGCGCGAGCGCATCGCCAAGCGCAAGCGCGACATCATGGGCGCGGTTCTGCGCTTCGGATTTCTTTGACGATGCCGGGACGCATTCATATCGTCGGTGCAGGTCTCGCCGGCCTTGCGGCTGCGGAAGCCGTTCTCTCAGTGGGACTGGAGCCGGTCGTCTACGAGGCCTCGCCCCATGCCGGCGGGCGCTGCCGTTCCTACCACGACACCGCGCTGGGTCTCACCATCGACAACGGCAACCACCTGCTTCTGTCCGGCAACGAGCAGGCGCTCGACTATGCGCGGAAGATCGGCGGCGCCCATGCTCTCCATATCCAGCCGGAATGCGCTTTTCCCTTCATGGATCTGCGCACCGGCGAGCGCTGGACGCTGCGCCCCAATGCGGGCCGCCTGCCCCGCTGGATCTTCGATGCCGCGCGGCGCGTGCCGGGCAGCCGGGCCGTCGATTACCTTTCGCCGCTTCGCTTGTTCATGGCCAGGCGGCAGGCTCGCCTCGGCGACGTCATGCCGACAAAGGGGCATGTCTACGAACGTCTCTGGCATCCGCTGCTTCTGGCCGCCCTCAACACCGATCCGGCCGAGGCCTCGGCCCGCCTCACGGCCTCGCTGATGCGCGAAACGCTCGGGGCCGGCGGCGATGCCTGCCGGCCGGTGATCGCGAAGAACGGGCTCGGGCCGGCCTTGGTCGATCCGGCCGTCGCAATGCTTGCCGCGAAGGGTGCACCGATCAGGTTCGGACGCGGCATCCGCTCGCTGAAGGTCGAGAACGACCGCGTGTGCGGCCTCGTGTTCGCCCATAGTGAGGAAGCCGTCGCGCCCGGCGAGGAAGTGGTTCTCGCGGTTCCCGCTCCCGTCGCCGCCTCCCTTCTGCCCGGCCTCGAAACACCGACCGAGCACCGCGCCATCGTCAACGCGCATTTCCGCGTCGCCCCGCCCGCCGGCATGCCGACGCTGATCGGTCTCGTCGGTTGTTTGAGCGAATGGATTTTCGCCTTTCCCGAACGCCTGTCGGTGACGATCAGCGGGGCCGACCGCCTACTGGATCGCCCGCGCGACGAGCTTGCCACCGAGATCTGGCGCGAGGTCGCGCATGTCGCGGGTCTCGATGCGGCGACACTGCCCCGCTGGCAGATCATCCGCGAAAAGCGCGCGACGTTTCGCGCGACGCCCGAGCAGGTGGCGCGCCGGCCGGAAACGCAAACCGCCTTCCGCAATCTGTATCTGGCCGGCGACTGGACGCAGACCGGACTTCCGGCCACCATCGAAGGCGCGGTGCGCTCCGGCCGAAAGGCCGCCGGCATTGCCCTTCGGCATGCCGGCCTCGAAGCCCTACCCCGCATGGCAGCATGATCGAAGATTTCGTTTCGTTTTCCGGCCCGCAGCCGACCTCCCTCTTTGACGAGGCCGAACCGGTCGGCACGCCGACGCTCGACGGCCGCATCGCCAAGGCCACCGCTGGGCTCCTCGCCCTGCAAAAGCCCGACGGGCACTTCTGCTTCGAACTGGAAGCGGATGCGACCATTCCTTCCGAATATGTCCTGCTCCTCCACTGGCTCGGCGAGGAGAACGTGCCCCTCGAGGCCAAGATCGGCACCTATCTGCGCCGCATCCAGGGCGAGCACGGCGGTTGGCCTTTGTTCGCCGAAGGCGCCTTCGACATGAGCGCCAGCGTGAAGGCCTATTTCGCGCTGAAGATGATCGGCGATGCGCCGGGTGCGCCGCACATGGTCAAGGCGCGCGAGGCGATCCTGTCGCGCGGCGGCGCGGCCAATGCCAACGTCTTCACCCGCATTCTCCTCGCGCTCTATGGCGCGGTGCCCTGGCGAGCGGTGCCGGTGATGCCCGTGGAGATCATGGCGCTGCCGCGCTGGTTCCCCTTCCACCTCACCAAGGTTTCCTACTGGGCGCGCACCGTGATCGTGCCTTTGCTCGTGCTTCAGGCCCTGAAGCCGAAGGCCGCCAATCCGCGCGGCGTCGGCATAGCCGAACTCTTCCTCGTTCCCCCCGATAAGGTGCGCGATTGGCCAAAGGGGCCGCATCAGGTCGCGCCGTGGTCGCAGATCTTCGGCGGCATCGACCGCGTTCTCCAGGCGACGGAAACACGCTTCCCCAAGACCTCTCGCCGCCGCTCGATCGAAAAGGCGGTCGCCTTCGTGGACAAGCGGCTGAATGGCACGGCTGGCCTCGGCGCGATCTATCCGGCCATGGCGAACGCCGTGATGATGTACGAGGCGCTCGGCGTGCCGCGCAGCGATCCGCGCGTCGTCACCGCCCGCGCCGCGATCGACGGCCTTCTCGTGGAGCGCGAAACGGAAGCCTATTGCCAGCCCTGCCTGTCGCCCGTGTGGGACACGGCGCTCGCCGCCCACGCGCTGATCGAAGCCGGGGGTGCTGGAACGCGCAGCGCAGAGGCGGGACTCGAATGGTTGAAACCTTTGCAGGTTCTCGACCACAAGGGCGATTGGGCGGCGATCCGGCCGGATGTGCGGCCTGGCGGCTGGGCCTTCCAATACGCCAATCCCGATTATCCCGATCTCGATGACACCGCCGTGGTCGCCATGGCGATGGACCGGCTCGCCAAGCAAGGCGCGGTGGAAGGTGAGTTCGATGAGGCCGTTTCGCGCGGAGCGGAATGGATCGGCGGCCTGCAAAGCCGCAACGGCGGTTTCGCGGCCTTCGACGCCGACAACACCCATCATCACCTGAACTACATTCCCTTTGCCGATCATGGCGCGCTGCTCGACCCGCCGACCGCCGATGTCACGGCGCGCTGCATCTCCATGTTCGCGCAGCTCGGCGAAACGCGGGACAGCAGCCCCCGCCTCGCGAAAGCCGTGGATTACCTGATTGCCGATCAGCAGAAGGACGGAAGCTGGTTCGGGCGCTGGGGCACGAACTACATCTACGGCACGTGGTCGGCCCTTTGCGCCCTCAACGCCGTGGGCCTCAACGAAGACGCACCGCCCGTCGCAAGGGCCGCCGACTGGCTCCTTTCGATCCAGAACGCCGATGGCGGCTGGGGCGAGGACGGCGACAGCTATCGCATGGATTACAAGGGCTACGTGCCCTCGCCGTCCACCCCGTCGCAGACCGCCTGGGCGCTGATCGGCCTGATGGCGGCGGGCCGCGTCGACGATCCGGCCGTGCGGCGCGGCGTCGACTACCTCGCGCGCTGTCAGGGCGCGGACGGGTTGTGGGACGAAACGCGCTTCACCGCCGTCGGCTTCCCGCGCGTCTTTTATCTGCGCTACCACGGTTATTCGAAGTTCTTTCCGCTTTGGGCCATGGCGCGCTTCCGCAACCTTCAGGCCAGCAACACCCGCCGCGTCCAGGTGGGGATGTGACAGCCGAACCGGGAAGCGGCCCGGTTCTGATCGTCACGGGCCTCGCCGCCGAAGCGCGGCTCCTCGAAGGCCCGGACACGATCTGCGTGTCGGCTCCCCCGGCGTCGCTGACAGCCAAGATCGCGGCGGCGAGCGCTCATCGTCGCCCATGCGCGTTGGTCAGCTTCGGTCTCGCGGGCGGCCTCGAACCGGGACTGCCGGCAGGCGCGATCGTCGTCGCGTCTCGGGTGATCGCCGATGGAACGACTTGGGAAACAGACTCAAGCTTGAGCGGTAAGCTGTTGCAAAAGCTCGCCGGCTTACCCCTGGGCTCAAGCCATGGGGCGATGGCGGCCTGCGACGCTCCGGTCATCACAGCACAGGGAAAGTCGGCGCTTCACCGCCGGACCCACGCCATCGCGGTAGATACGGAATCGCATATCGCGGCGCGTTTTGCGGCGGAACGCGACCTGCCCTTCGCCGTGTTGCGCGCGGTTTGCGATACGGCGGAGGCTGATCTGCCGCCGCTCGCCTACCGGGCGATCGATCCGGACGGCCGGCTCGATATGAAAGCGATCGCTGAAGAACTGCTGCGCCGGCCGGGTCAGCTTGTGCAGCTTCCCGGCACGGCGCTCGCGACCGCCAAGGCGATGCGGACTTTAAGCCGCGTCCGCCGTTTCCTTGGCCCGCGCCTCAGCCTTTAGAGCGGCCTGCGCTTCCTTCTGCGCCCGCATCTCGGACAGCTTCAACTGCACGTTCTGCGAAAACACGAACTCGGCCTTGCGCTGGTTCTCCAGCGAGATGTCCGGCGCCATCGGCCCATCGGTGCGGATGCCGAACATCGCGACCTTCGCGGCCTTCCACGGGCGGCGGAACGTGTCTTCCACGGCGGAGGCCTCGAAGCCGCTATGCACCATGCAGTCGGCGCATTTCTCGTAGTTGCCGGTGCCGTAATCGTCCCACTTCGTGTCTTCCATCAGCTCCTTGAAGGTCTTCGCGTAGCCTTCGCCGAGGAGGTAGCAGGGCTTTTGCCAACCGAAGACCGTGCGCGTCGGGTTGCCCCAGGGGGTGCAGTGGTAGGTCTGGTTTCCGGCAAGGAAATCAAGGAACAAGGACGACTGGTTGAAGCTCCACCTTTTGCCGCCATCGCCCCGGCGGAACACTTCGCGGAAGATTTCCTTGGTCTTGGTGCGGTTCAGAAAGTGCTGCTGGTCGGGCGCGCGCTCATAGGCGTAGCCCGGCGAAACGGTAAGCCCGTCGAGGCCGAGTGCCATGGCTTCGTCGAAGAAAGCCGCGATGCGCGCCGGGTCGGCATTGTTAAAGAAGGTCGCGTTGATGGTGACGCGGAACCCCTTCTCCTTGGCGAGGCGGATGGCTGACACCGCCTTGTCGTAGATGCCGGCGCGGCAGACCGAAGCGTCGTGCATCTCCTTGTCGCCGTCGAGATGGATCGACCAGGTGAAGTACGGATCGGGCTTGTAGGCGTCGATCTTCTTTTCCATCAGGATCGCGTTGGTGCAGACGATGGTGGTCTTCCGACGCCGCACGAGTTCGGCGACGACCTGCGGCAGTTCCTTGTGGATCAAGGGTTCGCCGCCCGCGATCACCACCACCGGCGCACCGCATTCCTCGGCCGCGCCGATGCAGTCCTCGTAGGACAGGCGCTTGTCGAGGATCTCGTCGGGATAATCGATCTTGCCGCAGCCGGCGCAGGCGAGGTTGCAGCGGAACAGCGGCTCCAGCATCAGCACCAGCGGATAGCGCTTCTTCCGCAACAGATGCTGCTTGAGGATGTAGCTGCCGACAGTGGCGGCTTGGCGGAAGGGTATGGACAAAAGAACTCACCGGATCGCGTGTGCTGCGCACCATAATGGGCGCATGCAATGCCGATGCCAAGGGCGATGCGTGAACCCGCCCATCAATTCCGCGCGCGGCTTCAAGCGTTGATTGCATTTTAAGGCTTCGTTAGGGACTGCGTTCCGGCCCTTGGCGATCCCTTGCCGAGCGGCGAACACCCGAGGCCACCCGTGATCGAAGCCGCCGTCGCGCGCAGCATCCGCCATCCCTGGATCGTCATTCTCCTCGCGCTTCTGGCCACGGGGCTGGCGACCTATTGGACGGTGGCGCATTTCGCGATCAACACCGACACCGCCCGCCTCATCTCGCCGGAAGTGGAATACCGCCGCAACGAGATCGACTTCGCCAAGGCCTTTCCGCAGACGCAGGACCTCGTGGTCGCGGTGATCGACGGCCCGACGCCGGAAGCCGCGACCCACGCCGCGCAAACCCTCGCCGACGCGCTCGAAAGCCGACCCGACACGTTCGGCGACGTGTCCCGCCCCGACGCGACGCCCTTTCTGGCAAAGAACGGCCTCCTTCTTCTGCCGAAGGAAGACGTCCAGCGCATCGCCGGCCAGTTGGAGCGGCAGGCCCCGCTTCTCGGCGCGCTCGCGCAGGACCCGACGCTGCACGGTCTCGCGCGCGCCGTGACCGGCCTTCTCCAATCGGCCGCCGCCGACCCGGAAGCCTTCCGAAACGCGGGCTCGCAGTTCAACGCGATTACGGCCACGCTCGACGCCGCGACGAATGGCGCGGCCGCTCCCTTGTCCTGGCGCTCGCTCCTGTCGGGCGAGGCGTCGGATAACGATCTTCGTCGCATCGTTCTCACCAAGCCGCGCCTCGACTTCACCTCGCTGGAGCCCGGCGGCGCGGCGGTGCGCCTTTTGAAGCAACTCAGCGACGAGCGCGGCGTCACGGGCGACAACGGCGTGACGCTCCGCCTCACCGGCCCGGTGCCGCTCGCCGACCAGGAATTCGCGACCGTCGCCGAGAACATGGAATTGAACCTCGGGCTGACGCTTCTGACTGTGGCCGCGATCCTGTTCGTCGCGCTTCGCTCCGGCCGCCTGATCGCGGCGGTTCTGATCACGCTCTTCGCCGGTCTTCTCATCACGTCCGGGATCGGCTTGGCGCTCGTCGGCGAATTGAACCTCATCTCCGTCGCCTTCGCCGTTCTGTTCATCGGCCTCGGCGTCGATTTCGGCATCCAGTTCGCCGTGCGCTACCGTGCGGAGCGTTTCGAAACGGGTGAGGTCGCGAGCGCATTGATCAGGGCTGCGCGAGGGGTGCGCCTTTCCTTGACGCTCGCCGCCGTATCGCTTCTCGCCGGCTTCTTCTCGTTTCTGCCGACCGAGTTCAGCGGCGTTTCAGAACTCGGCCTCATCGCCGGGCTCGGCATGATCGTCGCTTATGTCGCGAACCTCACTCTCCTGCCCGCCCTGATCGCCGTTTTCGGCACGCGGGCGGAAACGAAACCTGTCGAGACCACCGCGCTCGCCAAGGTCGATCACTGGATCGCCCGGCACCGCCTTCTGGTGATCGGCGCGACGGGCGTCCTCGTTCTCGCGGGTCTGCCCTTCCTCCTGAAGCTGCCCTTCGATTCCAACCCGATGAATCTTCGCAGCCAGAGCGTGGAATCGGTCTCGACCTTCATCGACCTGTCCCAGAACCCGCGCACCGCGCCGAACAAGCTCGACGTTCTGGTCCCCTCCGAAGGCGATATCGACGCGATGAGCGCGCGCCTCGCCGCCCTGCGGGAAGTAGCGGGAACGATCAGCATCAAGACCTTCCAGCCCGTCGACCAGGACGAGAAGCTGGCGGCGATCGCCCGCGCTTCCGCCGCCTTGTCGCCGGCGTTGGGAGCCTCTCCCGCCCCCGCCCCGTCGGACGCCGAGACCGTTTCTTCGCTGCGGATGGCGGCCGGGGCGTTGGCGCAAGTCGCGAGCATGTCGCCCGATCTCGCCCGGCTCGGTGAGGCAATGAACAGTCTTGGCGAAGCGCCGCCTGCCGCGCGCGAGGCCGCGCAGAACGCCGTTTTCGCTTATTTCCCGCAACTCGCCCAAACCCTCAAAACGACCCTGGCGGCCGAGCGGATCACGCGCGAAAGCCTTCCCGCCGACCTCGTGGCGAACTGGATCGCGCCGGACGGTCGGGCACGCATCGAGGTCTCGCCCTCCGGCAATTCCAACGACAACGCCGTCCTGGCGCGCTTCGCCGACGCCGTGCGCACCGTCGCGCCGCAGGCGACGGGCGCGCCGATCGGCATCATCGAAGGGGGCCATACGATCGTCCGGGCCTTTTCGGAGGCCGGCATCTACGCCCTGATCGTGATCACGATCATTCTCTGGGTGGCGCTTCGTCGCTTCCTCGACGTGGTGCTGGCGCTCGGGCCACTGGTTCTGGCCGGCATCCTGACGCTGGAGGCGGCCGCGCTCATCGGCCTGCCCTTGAACTTCGCCAACATCATCGCCCTCCCCCTCATGTTCGGGGTCGGCGTCGCCTTCCACATCTATTATCTGATCGCGTGGCGGGCGGGTCTGGCAGATGTTCTGGCGTCGAGCCTGACGCGCGCCATCTTCTTTTCGGCGCTCACCACGGGCGTCGCCTTCGGCAGCCTTTACGCCTCGAGCCATCCCGGCACGTCGAGCATGGGCGAGCTTCTGGCGATCTCGCTGGTCTTCACGCTGCTGGCCGCCTTTATCGTCGTGCCCGCCTTTCTCGGCCCTCCCCCGCCGGTGGACGAGGAAAAGGCCGCCAAGCTCGGCTACGGGCGACGGAAGGACTGAGCGGGCAGCGTCAAAGGAGTTCCAGCTCGCCGGGGCGGATGCGGGACTCGCTGTCCGAGGCCTCGACGCCGCGCAGGCGATCGCGCAGGTCCGACAAGCGGATGTTGGAGGCCGCCCAGTCGAAGTCGAGATCGGCGTCGCCCGGCGTCATCTCGGCGACCAGCATCAGGAAGCGCGACAGCTCGCTCAGGTGCTGGTGCACGAAGTCGATGTCCTGCGCGGCCGTCACGAGTTCGGCGCGCGAAACGCGGGACGCCCCGTTCTCGTCCGGCAGGAAGCGGTGCATGTCCTCGACGCGGCAGGCGAGTTCGTCGCATTCCGCAGACAGCACCGACAAAAGGCGCACGGCTGTTCCAACGGCCATTTCGGGTATCCTTGCATCCAGCCCGTGCGCGAAGGCTTCGGTCGGCGAGAGTTCGAGGTCAGAACAGTTCGAGATCGCCGCCCGACGAGACGGGCGGCTGCGCCCGGAGGATCGGCGCGGCCATCTTCGGGCGCGGCGCTTCCGTGGTCTTCTCCATCAGGATCTGGCGTGCCCGCCCCGTATGGGGCCAGTATTCGATGCGCCGTCCCTGATCGCCGCCGAGATCGCCGCCGGCATAGGTGATGCCTTCCATTTCGAGGAAGCGCTTGGCGAAGGCGGCGTTCTTGGCGCCGATATCCGACAGGCCGCCCACCGTGCGCGCGCCGCCGAAGAGCTTGGCTTCCAGCGCGTGACGCCGGGCGCCCTTCTTCAGAAGGCCGTTCACCAGAAGCTCCATCAGGTAGAGCCCGTAGGATTCGGACTGGACGTTGCTGCCCGCCCCGCTGTCGCCGGGCAGGAGGAAATGGTTCATGCCTCCGACACCGGCCGCGGGATCACGGATGCAGGCCGCCACGCAGGAGCCCAGCAGCGTCGTCATCACCACGTCGGGGCCGGAATCGACCTTGGCCTCGCCCTGGATGATGTGGACCCGCCGCCAGTTCCCTTCGGTCCGGCTCATTGCAGCCGGCCCACGACCGCTTCGATCGTCTTCTGGAGAACGGGCACGCTGATCGGCTTGACCAGGAAGTTGTTGACGCCGAGCGCCGCCGCCTTCTGGACGAGTTCCTTGTTGCCGCGGCCCGACAGGATGATGAAGGGCGTCTTCTTGGTCGGCCCGTAGGAGCGGATCGCCTGAAGAAGCTGGAGCCCGTCGAGCTTGGGCATGTTGAAGTCGGAGATGATGATATGGCAGGGCGAGGCCATCATCGCCTTCAACGCCTGTTCGCCGTCTTCCGCCGTAACGATGTTCTGGATGCCGAGCTGGTCCAACGCGTCGCGGATGAGCATCCGGCTCGTGCGCTGATCGTCGACGATCATGACCTTGAGATGCTGCTTCATGCTCATGGTCTGACTTCCTTCCCGAGGACCCTCGGACAGATTGGGAGCTGTACTTGGTCCCCATCGTAAACGAGAATCTGCAAACGGATCATTGACGAGGGACGGGCGGAGGGGCACTCGCCCGACATTTTTTTGTCATGCGCGCGGGCGGCGGACCTCATGCGAAGATCTCCTCCGCGATGCGGCCGAGCGGCAGGCGGCGCTCGGCGGCGCCGATCTCGTAGGCGACGCGCGGCATGCCGTAGACGAGCGAGGTGGCCTCGTCCTGCGCCAGTGTCCGCCCGCCCCCCTTGCGCATGGCCAGCAGGCCGTCGGCGCCGTCGCGGCCCATGCCGGTCAGGATCACGCCGGTCATCTTGCGCGGTCCCGCCCCGCTGATCGAATGGAACAGAACATCGACGGACGGGCGATGGCCCTGCACCGTGTCCTCTTCCGACAGGGCGCAGCGCAGGCTTCCCTTGCCGCGCACCGTCAGGTGCTTGCCGCCGGGCGCGAGGTAGATGCGGCCGCCGACGACCGGCTCGCCGTCCTGCGCTTCTGCGACCTCGGCCTTGCACACGCGGTTGAGGCGCGCGGCGAAGGAGCCGGTGAAGGCCGCCGGCAGATGCTGCACGATCAAGGTCGGCGGGCAGTCGGCCGGAAAGCCCGCCAGAAGGTTCATCAACGCCTCGACGCCGCCGGTGGAGGAGCCGACGCCAATGATATCGGGCCAGCCCGCATGGCGCTGCAGGGCCGGCGCGGCGGGCCGGGGGGCGGCCTGCGCCGGGCGCGCGCTGATCTGCCGCCGGGATTTGGCGGCTTCGCGGATCATCGGCGGCAGGGTTTCGAACGTGTTGCCCTGGATGCCGTTGGGTTTGGCGATGCAGTCGAAGGCGCCGATCTCCAGAGCGGTCAGCGTGGGCGCGGCGCCCGGCTGCGTCAGGTTCGACACCATGATCACCGGCGTCGGCCGCAGGCGCATGATCTTGGACAGGAATTCGAGGCCGTTCATGTTCGGCATCTCGATGTCGAGCGTGATCACGTCCGGATCGAGGGCCTTGATCTTCTCGCGCGCGTCCAGCGGATTGGACGCTTCTCCCACGACCTCGATCCCGCCATTTCCGTCGATGGCGCGGCGAAGCAGCGCCCGCATCGTCGCCGAATCGTCGACGATCAACACTCTGACCGGGTTGGGTGTCATGCCCCGCCCCCCTTCACGAAGCGATAGGCCGTCGTTCCCTCGTAGGACAGGAAGGACTGGCAGGCGCCGGTCAGGCGCTCGGAATGGCCGATATAGAGCCAGGCTTCCGGCTGCATGTAGTCGCAGAACCGGCGCCAGATGCGCTCGCGCGTCGGCTGGTCGAAATAGATGGTGACGTTTCGGCAGAAGATCGCGTTGAAGCGCCCCTTCATCGGCCAGTCGCCGATGAGGTTCAGTTCGCGGAACGAAACGATCGTGCGCATCTCCTCGGACACCTCGAAGCGGCGCGTGCCCGAACCGTCGCGGACTTCCGACATCCAGCGCCGGCGCAGGTCGTCGGGCACCGCCGACACGGCGTCCTCGTCGTAGACGCCGGCATGGCCGAAGCCGACGACGTTCGGGTCGATGTCGGAGGCGAGGACGCGAACGTCGTGGTTGGCCGCGTCCGGCATCATGGAGAGGATGGTGAGCGCGATCGAATAGGGCTCGTGGCCGTTGGAACAGCCGGCGGACCAGATGCGGACCCGCCCGCCCCGCTTGGCTTCCGCCAGAAGCGGCGGCAGCAGGCTGGAGCGCAGGTGCTCGAAGTGGTGGTTCTCGCGAAAGAAGCTCGTCACGTTGGTGGTGAGAGCCGCCATCATGGTCATGCGCTCGCTGGCGCCGCTTTCGCCTGCGATCAGGGCGCAATAGTCCTTGAAACTCGCCAGCCCGAGCGTGCGCAACCGTTTGGCGAGGCGCGAATAAACGAGCGTCGTCTTGGAAGGCGGGATCAGGATGCCGGCATCCTCGTGGAGGACCCGCGTGATGGTTTCGAAATCGGCCTCGGTCAGAAGGAACTCGCCTTCGACGCTCGGCCGATCGAGCGTCCTTGACCTGGTATTCAGCACGTCGATGACCCCTAAAAGGATAAAAGCGGCATTCCGGAACCTCGGCTTCCCGCTTCCCGGACCAGCCGCGCCGGGACAGGACCGGCGGGCGTGAAGCAAGAAGCGACGAGTGCGCGGAACGCCCGTATCAGGCGGCCAGTTCGACCTGCGGCAGGACGCCGTCGAGCGCGATGAGGGAGATCATCCGCCCTTCGATCGCCATGACGCCCTTCACGAAGCTCTTGGCGAGTTCCGATCCCACATCCGGCGTCGGCTGGAGGATTTCGTCGGTGACAGTCAGGATGTCCGACACCGCATCCACCAGAAGGCCGACGAGCTGCTGGTTGACACGCACCACGATGATCACCGAGCGGGCGGTGGGCTGGATCTTGCCGAAGCCGAGGCGCGCGGCGAGATCGATGATGGGCAGAACCGTGCCGCGCAGGTTGATCACGCCCGTCACGAAGGACGGGGCATGCGGCAGGGGCGTCGCCGCGGCGAAACCGCGGATCTCGCGCACCGACTGGATGTCGACGCAGAACTCCTGCTCGGCGATGCGGAAGGCGATCAGCTCTTCCGCCACGTTGCTGTCGATGGCTTTCGTGCGGGACACGCGAATTACTCCGCCGCTTGAAGGTTGAGACTGGTATAGTGCTGTTCGGCCCTGCCGGTCGCCGCCACGACATCGATGTCGAGGATCAGCGCGACCCGGCCGTCGCCGAGAATGGTGGCCGCCGCGACGCCCGGAACATGCCCGTAATTGGCTTCCAGGCTCTTGATGACGACCTGACGCTGCCCCTGGATCGCGTCGAGAAGGAGCGCGGAGCGCATGCCGTTCTCGGTTTCCACCAGAATGGCGACGCCCGATTCCGCGTCCGTCGGTTCTTCGCGGTAGCCGAGGCGCGCCGCGACATCGACAAGCGGCAGAAACTTGTCGCGCACCGCGATGACGCGCTGGCCGCGACCAAAGCCCCGCACCTCGCCGGGCTTGGGCTTCAGCGTCTCGATGATCGCGGTCAACGGGACCACCAGCGTGTGTTCGCCGGCGGTGACGATCATGCCGTCGAGAACGGCCAGCGTCAGCGGCAGGCTCATGGTGAAGACCGAGCCTTCGCCGGGACGCGACGAGATCGACACGCGCCCGCCGAGCGCCTGGACCGAGCGCTTCACGACATCCATGCCGACGCCGCGACCGGAGAGTTCCGACACCTTGTCCTTCGTGGAGAAGCCCGGAAGGAAGATGAGGTTGTCGGTTTCCTCGTCGGTCAGGTTGGCATCGGCCGGGATGAGGTTCTTCGTCACGGCGATGTTGCGCACCACCGCGCGGTTGATGCCGGCGCCGTCGTCGGAAATCTCGATCACGATGCGGCCCGAACGGTGCATGGCCGCGACGCGCACCGTGCCTTCCTCGTGCTTGCCGACGTCGCGACGCTTTTCCGGGCTTTCGATGCCGTGGTCGATGGCATTGCGGATCATGTGCGTCAGCGGATCGGACAAGCGCTCGATCACGGTCTTGTCGACTTCGGTCCACTCGCCTTCGGTCACGAGGCGAACCTGCTTGCCGGTGACGTCGGCGACTTCACGCACGAGGCGCGGCAGCTTCTGGAACACCGATTTCACCGGCTGCGCGCGGATCGCCATGACGCTGTCCTGGATCTCGCGCGTCAGTTGCTCCAGCTCGTCCATGCCGACCGCGACTTCCGAGGCGCGGGGCAATCCGGCCTGGGCGACGCGCTGGGACAGCATGACCTGATGGATCACGAGTTCGCCGACCAAGTTGATCAGGCGATCGACGCGGTCGAGATCGACGCGGATGGTGGCCGGCGGCGGCGCACCCGCCCCGCCTTTGGCGTCGCCGCCATCGGCCGCGGCCTTGGCCCGCGAGGCCGGCTCGGCGGCCGGCGAAACCTCCGCGCGCGGTTCGGAAACGGCGGCGACGGGCATCGGCACGACGTTGTCGAATTCGACCGGCATGGCGGCTGCCGCTTCGGCCGGCTCGTCGATGTCCTCGATCCCGGCGCTCGGGGAGTCGGACTGGATCTGCATCAAAAGCGCGGCGAGAGCGGCGTCGATGTCGCCAGCATCGCCGGCGGCATCGTCCTCGACGCGCTCGACGGTGAGGTCGCAATCCCATTCCACGAATTCGAAGATCTCGCGGATCGCGGCTTCGGGGGCCTGCGTCGTCAGGTTGATCGTCCAGGTAAGGCAGGCGCCTTCCGGCTGAAGATCGGCGAGCGCGGGAAGTTCGCTCGCATCGCATGTCACCATGCCGCTGCCGAGCGCCAGACATTCGCGGATGAGGCGCGAGGTCTCGTTGGCCTTCTCGTAGAGTTCGGCGCGCGGCTTGAAGGTGACGCGGAAGCGGTTATCCGCGCTGAAATCCATCATGTCGGACAGATCGACGGTGACCGGCGTGAAGTCGAGGCCTTCCATGCCGTCGTCGTTCACGACATCGGCGGAGGCCTTCGCCGCTACGCCGCCGGAGGCGGCACCATGGCCGCCGCCGACGAAGGCCGCGAGTTCCTCGGACACGATCGCCGTGCGGGCGGCGTCCGCTTCACCGCCGTCGCGGGCGGCCAGAACCAGATCGGCCAGAACGTCGGCGGAGCGAAGCAGCACCTTAACGATGTCGGGCGACGCCGCGAGCCGGTTGGAGCGCAGCTCGTCCAGCGTCGTTTCGAAGATATGGGCGAACTGCACCAGCTCGTTCAGATTGAACGCGCCCGCGCCGCCCTTGATGGAATGAACCGCCCGGAAGACGGCATTCACCGTATCGGAGTTCGCGGACCCGTTCTCGATGGCGAGAAGGCCGGACTCCAGTTCGGCAAGCCCATCCGCGCATTCCTCGAAGAATGTCTGCCGGATTTCTGCCATCGCGTCCATGACGGTGTTCCTTGGCGTCACGCCGGGTTAGCGGCTCGGGTCGACCGGCGTTCCGATCGCCGGTATCGTCCCTGAAAATGGTTCATTGTTCGTTGGCATGCGCGACCGGAGATCACTCGCCGGTCGAAGAAGTTTCAGGCGGCGACGCGGTTGATGGCGTCGACGAGCTTCACGGGGTCGAAGGGCTTGACGATCCAGCCGGTGGCGCCGGCGCGGCGGGCGCGGGCCTTCTTTTCCGCGTCGCTTTCGGTGGTCAGAACCAGGATCGGGATGGCGCGGCGTTCGCCGTCGGCGCGAACGTGCTCGATGAATTCCAGCCCGTCCATGCGCGGCATGTTCACATCGGTGACGATCACGTCCGGCTCGCAGCCTTCCAGGACTTCGAGGCCGTGAACGCCGTCCTCGGCCTGGATCACGTTGAAGCCGGCAGAGCTCAGCGCCTGCATCAGCATCTGCCGCATGGTGCGCGAATCGTCGACGGTCAGAATGGTCTTGGTCATCGTGCGGCCTCCTTGGCCATAAGCGAGTCGACGGTGAAGCCGAGAAGAGCGAGACCTTCTTCGAAGGCCCTGGACGGCGCGCCGATGGCGAGCGTCTTTCCGTCTTCGCGCCAGGCGAAAACGGTCGCCAGAAGGATCTGCAGGCACTGGCCGCCAAGGCGCTGCACTTGCGAGGCGTCCAGCGTCAGCGCCTTGCCGCGCGCCGCAAGGATGGACTGGTGCAGCGGCGCGGCCGCCTTGATGTCGAGGATCGCCGGCAGGTCCACCACGGCGGCGGCGCGGCTTGAAGGCTTGCGAGGCGGCATCAGAACTCTTCCCAGCTTTCGGCGGCGTATCGGGATGTCGGGCGGGCGGCCGTTCCGCTCCGGCCCACATGGCGGATTTCAACGACGGTCTCGCTCGAGCGAGCCGCCTCGTTCGGCCGGCGCGGCGCCGGCATGCGGGCACTGCGCGGGCCCGGCATCTCACTGGTGGCGGTGCCGCCCGTGCGAAAGCTGGAGACGAGCCGGGCGAGTTCGCGCGTGTCTTGCGCGAGGTCGCGGGCGGCGCTGGTGGTGCGCTCCACGCTCGCGACATTGTGCTGCGCGACCTTGTCCATGCGTTCAGTGGCGACCGTCACTTCGCGAAGGCCCGCCGCCTGCTCGGTCGAGGACTGCGCGATCCGCGACACGACATCCGCCATGTCGCCGACCTGTCCGACGATCTCCGACAAGGAGCGGCCCGACGCGGTGACGAGTTCGACGCCCCGGCCGACCTGCGCCGTGGAGACCGAGATCAGGTCCTTGATTTCCTTGGCGGCCTTGGTGGAACGCTGCGCCAGCCCCCTCACCTCGTGCGCCACCACCGCGAAACCGCGGCCGGCATCGCCCGCCCGCGCCGCTTCCACACCGGCATTGAGAGCGAGAAGGTTGGTCTGGAAGGCGATCTCGTCGATGACGCCGATGATCCGGCCGATCCTGGTCGAGGAGGTTTCGATCTCCGTCATCGCGGACACGGCGCGCGACACGATCTCGCCGCCCTTTCGCGCATTGTCAGCGGCGGTGACGGCGGTCAGCCGCGCTTCGCCGGCGCTGCGGGCAGCGGCATCGACGCCGCGCGCGGCCTCCGACAAGGCCTGCGTCGCGTCCTGAAGCCCCTCGGCCTGGACCCCTGCATGCCGCATCAGGTCCTCGGACGCCGAATCGATGTCCTCCAGCCCTTGGCGAATGCCACGCACGACGCGCGCCATGGCCTCGACCGCATCCTCCACGGAGCCGATCCCGGCATTGAACTTCGCGGCGACCGGGTCGAAGTCGGCGTGGCCCGCTTGCGTCATCCGGACCGTCAGATCGCCGGCGGCGAGCCGGTCGAAGGCGTCCTCCGCCGCCGCCGCGAATGCGCGCGCATCCTCGGCCCGCGCGTCGGAAAGAGCGGCCTGTGCCTTGAGTTCGGCATCGTCGCGACCGCGCCGGGCGGCGGCATCCTGCGCTTCACCGCGCCGCCGCTCCAGCAAGGCAAGGCGCAGGCTCTCGGCCGCACGGGCGATCGCGCCGAACTCGTCGCCGCGCGCCGCAGCCGCGATCTTCGCCTCGTCGCGCCCTTCGGCCAAGCTTTCCAGCGCGCGGCTCAAAGCACCCACGGGCTTCGACACGCCGAGAACCAGCATCGTTCCAAGGCCAAGCGCCGCGACGCAGAGCGTGCCGAAGCCGAGCGCCAGAACGAAATCGGCCCGCGCTTCGATCTGCGACCACGCATCCGGCGAACCGGCAGCGCCGAGTTCCGCCTCGATATCGCCGAGAAGCCGCAGCACCGGCTCGAAACCCTTGGCGGCCTCGCCGGACTTCATCATGAACAGGGCGTCGGCATATGTCGCCTCGTTCGAGGCCGCCGCAATAGTGGGCTGCGCGACGCTCTCGTTCCAGTTCTTCAACGCGGCCTTGGCGTCCGCCGAGCGGATCGCGACGGCCGCGTTGCCGGCGGCAAGGCGCCCGACCGTATCGAGCGCCGCGTCGAAGACGCGCTCCTTTTCCGCGATCGACGCCGCGAAAGGGGCGTCCTGCGTGACAAGGAAGCCGCGCATGGCGCTTTGGGCGTCGAGAGCCGCGATCCGCGCATCGGTGACGGCGGCGAGCACGGCGGCATGAACGCCGTCCCGCTCGAAAGCCGACCCGGCGCGCAGATATTCCTGGCGCATTGCGAAACCCGTGCTTCCCGCCCCGACCAGCAGGAAGGCGAATGCGAGGCCGATCTTCCTCGAAAGCTTGAGATCGGACGCTCGCATCAACAGCCTTCTTCTATCCGCCCGGCGGTTCCATTCCCTGTCCTCCAGCGCCGCGAACCGGCGTGGCGAGGACCTTTTCATCCGGCTCAGAAGCTACATGGTTCATTGCTAAGGAACGGTTAAACCGCCGGCCGACCGGCTTAACGCGCACCGGATTCGCAAGCCTCGTCGGGGGCCTGTCCTGCCAGGGCGGTGCGCGACGGGAGGAGGCTCGAACACCAACGCGCCGGCCACCGGGAACGCCGATCAAGCCCGCGCCGTTAGCAAGGCTCGTGAGCCTTCACGACTGAAAAACGGGGCGGCGCCGTGCATTCATCCACTCTGGCCATCACCGCCGCTTTATGCTGCGGTGCCGCGATGGCAGGCTGCACTTCCATCTCGCCGACCACCGGCATCGCCGCCGGCCCGAACACGTTCCCGCGCGGCACGGCGGCATTCTGCGAACGCTACGCCGAACAAACCTACGACAGCACCTTCCAGATCCAGAAAATAGCCTCCTCGGATGCCTGGGCCGGACAACAGGCCAAGGTCAGCGCGCAGAATGCCTATCGAAGGTGCTTGCAGGGAAAAACGAACTGATCGCGCGGTCGCTTCGAAAGCGGAGCCGCGAGCGCACGTGCCGGAAAAAGGATCAATGCGGGATGGCGGAGAAGAAGGGATTCGAACCCTCGATACGGTTACCCGTATACGCCCTTAGCAGGGGCGCTTACTGCAAAAATATCTGTATGCTAAAATCAAGCAATTACAATAGGTTGACCATCAAGTCAGTCAAACCACAAACAGGTACTTTGCAAATTCCTTGTAGGCTACAGGAGCCGAACCCGCGACAATCATCTCTCGATCTGAATTGCGGTAGACGATCGCGTTGGTGCCGGATATCACCTGCCTATGCAGGTCCGCGTCTACGAATGCACCAGCAAGAGCCGGCGGCAAGCTGCCGAGATCGGGCTGACCGACTTGGTGCGATACATCCGGCGTGAGGCTGGCGAGGATCAGGTGACGAAACTTCGCGCTGACCTCGAGGGGACCGGAAGAGCGCGCATCAATGGCGAGTTCGTCTGGTTCGAATACGAGCGGGTGGATTAATCTCCCGACCCCATAGCTACCGAGGCGCAATGAACTCGAGCACAGCCGCGCGGAACTCTCCGCGGAACAGCGAGGAGGCCTGAGGCGCCCTCGGTAGGATATAGAACGGCACCTCGACGGTTCGGCGGATCGGCCACATCCACTGCAGCAGATTGCAGCGGTCTTCGATGATGGCTTGATAGACGGCGGGCCCCGGCGCGGCAGCGATCGACACGCGGAAGGGACGCACATAGGTGTCGGCTTTCCCCTCCACCCGATAATTCGTCGACGAGTTGGACTGAGGCACGAACTCGAAAGCCCTTCCCGTCGAGTCAATCACGCTGACCGTCGTTCGCCGCGAGCAGACCCGATACCGCTGGTAAACGTAATGGACCTCTCCCAGGCCGCCAGCTTCGATCTTGTCCGGCATCACCTTGACGGAGATCGTCTCGGTTGGCGGATCGCGATCGGCAGACCAGACCCCAGCGACGGCAGCGCAGCATCCGAGGAAAGCCGCGAGGAAGACCGCGAGAAGGCGCATCACTTCGGCGCTCCATTCTGGAAGAGGTGGACCAGCTTCATCACCTGATCGGCCATGAGGTTGAAGGCGACGAAGGTGCCGACGAGACCGAGGAAGAGCCAGCGAACGAACCATCCCGTGGTGCGAACCGACTTCGTGAGCTTGAGGCTCTGGAAGAAGACTTCGCGCTCCTCCTTGTCGAGTTGCGAGAGGGTGCGCATCGTCTCGACTTCGTCCGGACGCAGAGATGTCAGAAACTTCAGGGTCTCGGGCGAGATCGCGAGGAGCTGCTTCAGCGCCTTCTCGTCCTCCTCGTCACTCGCATAAAGGTGAGCGTCCCGTGGCGAGATCGGGAAGCGGTTTCTTCCCCCTCGCTCGTCGTCGTCATCTGCCACGCTTTGCACTCCGATGTCGGCCTAGCGGCCCTGCCCTTCGACAGCCTCTGCCGCCGCAGCCAATGCTTCATGTCGATCGCGGCAGGTGCCCAAAGCCTGCCGGTCCCTGCCCCATAAGCGCGCGACCTCTTCCGAAGTCAGATCGCGGGCTGGAATGTCGGTCGCCTCATCGCACGGGAGCTTGAGCGCCTGCGGCAGTTGAGCCAGGCGCGGCGCCACCATGACCGATCGCTCGGAGGCGGTCTGACACGCTGCGAGAAATGGCAGGACGGCAAGAGCAAGGAGCGCCGGGAGAAGGCGTCGGGATTGGTGTCGCATTATCGGCCCTTTCGGCCGCCAGGGCCTGTTCCAGTCCGTTGAGGTCGTTCCGCCGGGCTTGCTCGCGCTGGTGATAGTCGCGCTCGACGGTCGCGATTTCAGCCTGCGCGGAGCGGCGATCTTCATCCGCCTTTGCTTCGGCCTTCCGGCGCTGTTCCTCGTGAAGGATGCGCTCTTCCGAGATGCCGGCGACCTTGCCCGCCTCGTAGCCGGCGCTGCGTCCTGCCTCGCGCGCGGGCGGCACCATGACGAACCAGCCGATGGCCAAGCCAACGAGGAGGCCAAGTCCGAGCTTCCAGAGTTTCAGGAGGACGGTCATGCGCCAAGGCCTCGAAGGCAAAGCGCTCGCTCGCTGATAAGCCCTGGAAGGCCGTTCATCCGGCGGTTGGCGAGACCTTTCACGACCTTGCCGCCAGCGAAAACCCAACGGCTGAGTTCCATGCAGGCACCTCGGATATCGCCGGCCTTCACCTTTCGGATCAGCCCCGACTTGCAGGCTGCTCCGGTCCCGGTGTTGTAAGCCCAGTCGTTGATGGCGATGTAACTATCCGCTGGCACGTCCCAAAGCTGGGGGGCGCACTGGATCATGCGGGCTTCGTGCTCGAGGATCTGTCGGCGAAGACGAGCGGCGCATCCTTCGCGCGTTTCGACGTCGCCCTTTTTCACGTTGTAGGTGTCACCGTTGCAGATCGTCCAAACGGGCGGGCTCGCGATGGTGTCGAGGTAGGCGACGTAGCTCGTCCCCTCCCAAGCCCCAGTATAGGCAGTCGCTGCCGCCAACATTGCAGCGCCAACAGCACCGCCGGCAAGATACCGACTCTTGCCTCTTGGGTTATTACGAATTAAGGTCACACCTACTCCTTTCGGTGATAGGTTGAAGAATGGCTGAGTGGAAGGAAGTTGAGACGCGCGGTTACACGCTGCTCGTCAGCGATTGCGGAGAGGTTTGCTTGCCCGAGAAGCGAACAACCTATTCTTACACACGATTAGGCAGGGCTGAGACCAAGACCGCCGTTTTCAAAAAGCGCACTTTGAAGCCGTCCATGATGAACATGGGATACTTCGAAGTTGGTTTTCAGCATCAGCGGAAGACGTACAAATTTCTCGTTCATCGCTTAGTCGCGATGGCGTTCGTCGCCGGGTATGAGGAAGGCCTGACTGTCAATCACATCAACGGCGACAAGACCGACAATCGGCCTGAAAACCTCGAATGGGTGAGCAAAGGACGCAACACCGAACATGCTTGGGATAGTGGTTTCATACCGTTGGTGGGTGAGGAGCACCCAGGTGCAAAGCTCACAGAGGTACGGGTCCGCACCATTCGGAAGCTGCTAGACCAGGGGGTTTCAGCAAATTCTCTTGCGATCGTTGCTGGCGTTTCGCCGAGTCTAATTGATGGAATTCGGCATCGTAGGAAGTGGGCTCATGTCAGTGACTGATGGAACTCACTGGCATGGCGTGATCCCCTTCTGCGGGACGAGGCGCGCGACGATGCCGCCCATGGCGAAGGCAAGGGTGACGATGCCGAACGCTTGGTCGCTGATCGGCAGGGACTCGCGGAACCACGGCAAGGCGACATCAACGGCCTGCACCAGGATGGCGATGGCCCATAGGCGGATTGACCAGGCGTGCGCGAGGACGCGCCGCCAGTCGGGGCGAAGCTGCATTGGAGGCCTCACAAGAAAAAGCCCGGCGCGATGGCCGGGCTGTGGATGGGGTGTGGATGGGGTCGTGGATTACGCCACGACCGGCATGAACTCGGACAGCATGTCCATCGCGCCGCGATGCACGGTTGAGGTCCGATCCATCGGCAGCGGCGAAAACACCTTCTGTGCGCCGGTGACCGGATCATTCGGCTTCGGCCACCACGGGCCTGCTCCCCAGTATGCGGCGCCGTCCCATACGTCGCGGTTGTCGACGAAGAAGCGATGCAGGCGCCGGCCTTCGTTGACGAAGACAGGCTCCTCGCTTTTCACAGCATACTCGCCGGCATAGAGCTTGTAACCGAACTGACGCGCGTGATTCGTCGCGTCCTGCGCGACCGCCGCGTAGCTGTAGGTTGTGCCGTTGTAGGTGAACGTCGCCGGGCTGTCGGCGAAATCGACGATGACCGGGTTCTCTTCCTTGCCGGGATGGCTGGAAGCGATGTTGGCGCCGCCGTTGCGCGTGTCAGCGTCGATATAGGGATGCAGTTCGGAGATCGGCTTCGCTCCGGTCGAATCCACCAAGCGAAGGAACTCGGTCGCGCTCGAGGAAGTCTGACCGGTGAACACCTTCGTGTAGGCGTCCGGCGACGCGTAGTGGTTGGCGTTCAGCTGGAAGACGTGCAGCGGGTTGGTGTCCACCGTCCGCACGGCGTCCATGTAGACTTGGTACAGGTTGTAGAGGCCGACCGTCGATGGCGCGTTGGCTTTGCCGGTCGGCTCGTTCATCGGGGTGTAGCGGACCCGCGTATAGTCCTTAAAGAACGTCGCGATCCGCTTTGCGCGCTCGGCTAAAAGCGTGCGGTCGGCGGCCGTGTCCTGATAGAATTTGTCCGCGTCGTGGTCGCTGGCTGTCGTGGAGCCGGGATCGGCCTTGAACGACTTGTAGCCGTAGTTGTGATCATCGACGACGATCGTCATGCCGCGCGCCTCAGCCGCGTCGCAGGCGATCTTCAGCTGCGCGTGGTCATAGACGCGCACTGTGTCGAGCGTCGGGTCCATCGACGGGTCGACGTTCCACAGGTGGTGATAGCGGAACGGGATGCGGATGAGGTTGGCAGCACGATCCG
Source organism: Aureimonas psammosilenae (assembly GCF_009176975.1). Classification (GTDB taxonomy): domain Bacteria; phylum Pseudomonadota; class Alphaproteobacteria; order Rhizobiales; family Rhizobiaceae; genus Plantimonas; species Plantimonas psammosilenae. Next base: position 312,883 of record NZ_WEZG01000002.1, on the reverse strand, counting down.
CGACATAGTCGATGTCGACCTTCTTCGGCCAAACATACCACTGACCATTGCCGCGCAACGCCTGACCGCTGACCGGGTCGCGCTCCGGCGTCGCGACGTTCTTGTATTCGGAGAAGTCGTCCTTGGGGTCGGTGGTGGAGAAATCGCCGCCCGCCATATTGAAGCCGACGTTCGGCAGCGGCTGGACAGTCGCACCTTCGATCGCCTCAGTCTTGCCGCTGGAGATCAGCGCTCCTTCCGCCATGAGCTGCAGGATGCCCTTCAGGGGCGTCACGCCATCCGTATCGACCCAGCCGTTCCAGAGCTTATCGAAGGCCCAGGGCTGAGTGCCGATGCTCGTCTTCCGAAGCTCCATCACGCCGTCCGGGTTCGGCGTCAGATAATCGGCGCCGCCAAGATCGTGCCAGAAGGCATCGGCCATCTGCCCCGTGTTGGCAACGCGCTGAAGCCAGCGGAGTGCAGCGCGGATGTTTGCAGCGTCACTGCTCGCCCAATTGAACGACCGTCGCGGCGCGATCGTCGGCATCACGAACCCGTCCCAAGCGCCGAACTCTGCCGGGTTGATGCTCGTGATGAGTCGCATGCCGGTCTTGCGCAACGCGGACAGCACGCCGGTGTTGAAGTCGCCGCCGGGCAAGATCATGTGGAACATCGAAGACTTGCAAGCGCGTCCGTTCGGCAGAGTTCTCGTCGAGATGTCGACGCCGGTCGCCGGCATCACTGTGTCGGTCGGCGTTGCGGCAACGGAACCGCTCGACGTGTAGTAGTTCTTGACCGTCGCCCCCTTGCCCTCGGCATAGGCGCGGCACCCCTCGACTTCGGCAACGATTGCCGCCTCGGCCGCAGCCGCTTTCACGGCATCGGTGCCCGAGGTGTCCGCATAGATTTTGTTGTAGAGGGTGTGGAGGCCGACGAGCGGATGGTTGACCGTGTGATTGATTACCTCGGCCCCGAGGTCCGCCCGCAGCGTGACGGTGACGCCAGTTGCCGAGCCGGCGACGACGACGCGCAGCAACGACCAGACAGGAATGTTCAGCCTCGTCGTTCCGGCCGCCGTAACCGTCGCCAGATCGCTCCAGGTGCCGTCGTCGTTGCGCTTCTGCAGCGTGACGCTGTTCGATGCGCTGAGGCCGGTGCCCGCCACTGTGAGCGTCGACATGCCGCCGATGGTATAGTCGCGGTCCTTCGGCTGATAGGCGGCGAAAGTGTTCTCGACGATCTCATAGGTGATGACTGGGGCACCGACGATGACGTGGCGCAGCGGCTGGCGCGGTTGGATCTGACCGGCCGCCACCGACGTCGCCGCGGCGGCCGTTGTGCCGGTGACCGACGTAATCGACACCATGTCGGTCCACGAGCCATCCGTCTCCTGCTTTTGCAGCTTGACGTAATTGTTTGCGTCGAACCCGGTGCCGCCGACCTTGAAGCTCACATTCGCGGCGGTCGCCGGATCAGTTTCGACCTGCGCATAGGTGCCGGCGCCGACGCTCTCGCACAGCTTGTTGTAGCCGCAGAGCTGCTGCAGGCGCAGCGCCTTCAAGAGCGGGGTCGATGCGTTGTTCTTGTCGAGGTTACCGGCGAACAGGGACTTGTAGGGCGGTCGCAGGCCGTTCGTAACGCAGCGACGCACCAGATCGGCGAAGGCCGCGAAAGCATCGTCCATGCCGAGCATGAGCGGACCCGGTACCTTCTTCACGCGCCGGAAGTTGTCGAACGACACCGACCATCCGTTTGTACCGCCCGCGCCGCCAGCGACAAAGACAACCTTCTTGACCGGGCCCGTGAAGGCGTCCGGCAAGCTGGAAGAGTTGGCGGTCATGTCGCGACCGGTGAAGGTGAAAGGCTGCACGCCGCGGCGGATATCGCCGATTGTCGAGACGTTGATCCAAGGACCGTTGCCGCTCGCGCCGACGAAGCGCACCGAGATGTTGGATGGGCTGTCCACGCCCTTGTTGTTGAAGTCGACGGTGTAGATTTCGTCGAGCCCCCACGCCAAATCCTCGTCAAGCGTCCGCGTTGCAGCGAGCGTCTGGTTGGCAGCTGCGGCGGGCTGCGCGATGTTCAGCGACTGTCGGCCGCTCGTGTTCCAAAGCGTATCAGGGGTGAACTTCGCCTCCGCGCCGCTGGTATAGGCCCACCCGGCCGTCGTCGCGAGGTTCTCGAAGTCGACGACGGTCTTCGACTCGCGCGGCGTTTTGAAGGTGATGGGCGTGTCGATCGTCGAGCCATCGGTGGCCGTGTCGCGGAAGATGCGGGTGAAGTAGCCAGCACGATGACTGCGCGTGCCCTTTGCGACATTCGCGCCGCTGACAGAAAGAAGGGAGGTCACGGTCGGCAGGGATAGGATCGAACCGGAACGAAGGCCGGACACCGCATCGATGGCCGTGCCCGAGGCGGACGAGGCCAAGACCGTGCGGTTCGTCATCGTCAGCGCGCCGCTCGCAGCCGCGGCTACGGTGACGGCCAGAGCAAGCTGCCGCCCGGCGCTCGTCGTCACGGTTAGGTTGATGGTCCCGGCAGCCGTGGTCGGCGTAGCGCTCGCCACAACACGGTTGCCCGAAGCGATCACAAAGCGCGTGTCGTTCACGCCGGTCACCGTCTCGTTCGCGCCCGCATCAAGGCCCGAGACCGTGGCGACCACCGTTCCTGCCGCCGCCCCGAGAACCATGTTGGCTGTCGTGGGTGCCAGCGTGCCTTCCAGCACGTTGCTGACGTTCACGGTGCCGGTGAAGTTGAGGGTGAGAAGCCCGTTCGTCGCCGCGACGCTGAAGGTGTGCGAGGTCTTCGTCTCGTAGTCGAGCACCGCCGCCAGCGTGACGTTGCCGTTGCTCGCGACCGAGAACTTGCCGTCCGGATCGGCCGTCTTGGTGAAAGACCAGAGCCCGATCGGATTGAGGATGGACAAGGCAGCCACCGTTGAGCCGACCGACGCGGACTCCAACAGCGTCACGTCCGGAAAGGTGATCGACGGCTTGATGCCGATGATGCCGGTGCTGATGAGAGGCGCGATGAGGCCGGCGTTGAACGGGCGCGTCAGGCGAGAACCACGAGCCATGCGGGGTATCCTTCAGGCATGAAAAAAGCCCGCTGAAAGCGGGCGATGGTGGACAGGGATGCGGATGCGATCAGCGGCGACGTCGAGCGCGCAGCCAGAACGGAAGGCCGAAGAGGATGACGCCGGCTCCCATGGTCAGTGCCATGGGCCATCCAGCGGCATCGGCAACGCACCGTATAAGCTCCAGATCGGCCGTTAGCTTCGTGGTGGCCATGTCGGCATATGCGAGGTCATGCAGGGAGCAGCATGCGCCCCACGAGCCTTCAATCCAGAATGTGCAGGCGTCGTTCATGCGCCGGTGACTTCGATTTCGATGGCCGTGCCCGCCGGCGCGACCTCATAGGGGCCATCGGTCAGAAGCAGCGTGCCCTTTGAGCGCCTGACGGCGACAGTCGCGGTAGTCGTCGTGGTGGCGGTGACGCGGCCGGTGATCTGCTGCGTTCCGTTCGCACCGCCCCAACCGTCAATGACCTTGCCAAGCGGCGGGGCGGTGAACGGTTTCGCCCAAGTGATGGTGGCGATGCCTGCGGAGCCAACGACCGCGCCGCTATAGCGTTCGATGCGCGGGCCTACGGCGTCTTTGCCCGCCGGACCGGTCTCGCCTTTGGCGCCCGTTGCCCCCGCCGAGCCTATTGCTCCGGCAGGACCAACAGGGCCGACCGGTCCGGCATCGCCCTTCACGCCTTGCGGCCCGGCTTGTCCGGTGGGACCGGTGTCCCCTTTCGGCCCGGGTGCGCCGGCGGCTCCGTCCTTGCCGTTCAGGCCATCCCTGCCTGTCGGACCCTGCGGCCCGACCACCGTTGGCACCAGCGCCAGGATCGCGGCCTTGAGCGCCTTCCACGTTACCGGGAACGCGCGCTGCCTACCCTCGCCTTTGGCCTTGAAGGCCATCAGCGTGTCGTCATCGTTAAGCGGAGAATTGGACATCCGGCACACCCACTGACGGAGATGCAAGAATGTAATCCCGCGCGACCTGCGGGACGCTCATGGCTTCGAAAGCGGCGATGATTGCCGGATAGGCCGGATCAACGCCACCCTCCAACGTCAGGACCTTCAGCATCTCGGCAGGGTTCTGCGCGAGGTAGGCTCCGAAGTCCTCCCACATACCGAGCTTCTCGATACGCTGGCGAAGCATGGGCACCGGGATGAAGGTTGCGAGCTTGGCGATCGCTTCGCGCGCGGCAATTTCGACGGCCTGCGCGGCGTCGTAGTCAGCCTTCGTGATGACCGACAGGATGCCGGGGATGTCCGTCTTGCCGTTTGTGGTGCCGTAGCAGATGTCGAAAAGCGAGTTCTTCGAGCCGATCGGCCATCGGCTTTCGAGAGAGAACCCCCAAGTGACCCCGTTCGGGGCGCGCTGCCCGTTGAGCATCTGTGGCTGCACGTTGGCCGGGACGCCGGTCCCCGCGTCGAGGTAGCAGAAGGTCACATAGCTGGTCATGATCACCTTCCTCAGATTGCGACGCGGCGGACGGCGATAGTGCTGGCGTTGCTGGTTTTTGTCCCGCTCAAAAGGGTCGCGTCTGCGCTGCTCGAAGCTCGGGCGAACTGCGCTTGCGAGCTATCAACTTCTGTGGCGGTCCAATTGCCGAGAGCCGGGTTGTGATACTCCGCCCCACCACTCGCGAACGCCGCGTTGTTCTGCGCGGCGACGTACATGGCTTTCTGATGGAACGCCGCCTCGGCAGCAGGCGCGAGATACCAATCGGACAGCCCGTTAATCGTCAGATTTTCGCAAAACTGCGCGGACGGATAGGATGCGGAATTCAATGCTGCCGAATTGCTTGGCCCGTAACCAGCCCCGGTCTGGCCGGTAACACCCGCCGCCGTCGCCCAAGTCGCAGGAGTAAGGAACCCAGACGCCTTCGGCGCACGGATCGCTGCATACCGCGTACTGCCATCCGTGTATGTGCCCATGAAGAAGCCGCCGCCGTAGCCTCCGCCGATATCGGGCAGAAACTGTGCCGGGGTCGTGAAGGCCACCTTTGGCGTCTTCACCGAAGCGCCTGTGGCATCGGTGAAGACGAGTTCAGCAAGGTAGTTTGTCGAGACCGCCAACCCGAGCGATTGAAGGTTGGAGTCGATGCTATTGCCCGCCCCCGACACCGTCACGGTCTTGAAGATGACGTTCGGCGCGCTCGCCTGATAAACGTTAAGGGTCCGGCTGGCCTGTGGAATGGCGTAGTCCGAGTAATAGCCAATGGTGTCCGCCGCATAGCCAGCGAGCGTCGCCCGGAAGGTCTGCATCGGCGTCACGACCGCCCCTGCCGCCGGCACCGATAGAGCGATGGGTGCGATCTTCGGCAGCACCACCGCGCCGGACAAGCCATTCACGCTCGTCACCGGGCCAGCCTCAATCGCCGCAACAGCAGCTTCGAAGCGATCCGCGTCGGCAGCGACCTCGACGGCAAGGTCAGCCGCATAGTCCGCGACATCCACCACCGCCTTCATATCGGCGTTCCAGTTCTGCCGGTGGCCCCCGTCAGCGAGGCCGCCTGGATTGGTGGACGCGTTGTATGGGCCGTTGTTCGCCGCCGCGATGCGGTCGTATGCGGCCTGCGGCTTGGTGGCCATCAGCGAAGTTCCTTGATCTCGAATGCCATGGAATGGTTCGGGCCGCCGTTCATCCACATGGCGGCTTCCAGCGGCGAAAGCTGATTGAGACGGCCCATGAAGTTCCGGCGCAGCCCGTTCCCTTCGTCCGCCGGGTCGGACACGACGAAGACCTCTTTGCTTATGCCGGCGCGGCGCGTCAGTTCCAGCGCCCGGCCATAGCCCTCGCTGGCGTCGAGATAGTTCAGCGTGAAGCGCACCACGCGACGCGGCTCGCGCTCGTCGAAGAACTCAGCATCATCGAGAGCCGTTTCGATCGCGGTGCGCGTCTCGAAGCCGAGGCTGGCACCCCAAGAGAAGTTATGCTCTGGTTGCCATGCCGGCCCAGCGAAGATGCGACCGATGTCGATATAGCCGGCATCGTTGCTGTCCGTGATCGCGATCCGCCAGTACCGGCCAGACACGTCGGTCGGCATGATGTGCGTCGAGGTCGCGGTGAAGCCGGCGATCTCCTCCTCGGTGTAACCACCGAGCCAGAAGTTGTCGTTCTCCCACTCGAGCTCGTTCAGATCCCAGATCGCATTCGTCAGCGAGCCCCAGACATCGATTTCGCCGCTGTCATAGGTCGGTTCCGACATATCGGCGTTGGCCGAAGCCGTGATCCGCATGCGTCCGTTCAAGCTGATGGTATGGGCCACCAGGGCAAAGATGCGCAGCGTGCGCGAGCGGCCGAAGTCCATGACGATCACGGTATCCGCCGGGTTGAGCGAGGCCGAACGCGCGATCTTGGCAAGGCGGCGGTTCTGGATGTTGCCGAGTGGCAGGGGCCAGTTGCCACCCGATATCGCGGCCTCGTCGATGCGGTTCGGGAATCCCAAGAGAACAGGTTCGATCGCCATCCTAGCCCCAAAGGTCGAGAGTGGTCGACGAGATGCGATCTTCGTCCGCAGCGAAGCTCTCTTCCATGCCGATCACCACGAAGTTCTTGCCGCCCGATAGGCCGAAGCGGTCGAAGTCGAGCGCGACCGTATCCCCGAGATCAATCGCGGCCGCGGCGTCCGCCGGCACCGCGACGCGATACCGATCGCGGCGTATCGAGTTCAGCGCGAGGCGTCGGGCCGCTTCGGCTTGCGCGTCGGCGACCGTCGTCAGGGCCGTGTTTGCTTCGATCTCGGTGGCGAGCTTGTGCGCGGCCTTCGTCGCGTCGCTCGATGCCGTTACCGTCCGCCATTCCTCTTTGACGAAGGCCTTGATCGCGTCGGACGTTGCGACATCAAGTTCGGTGCCGCCCTGCGTCTGATAGGCCCGAGCATAGTGCAGCGTCACCTTCCAGGCCGGAACGCCGCTCCCGCTGTCGTTCGTGGCAATCCGCTCCAAGCCAGCCCCACGATCCAGCGCGAGGGAGGCGTCGAAGGTTTCCTCCGCCGTCGCCGCCGGAGCGGTCAGCCGGCCAAGGCGATACCGCCCGAGACGGTCGGGCACGAGGTAGCCGCCGATCGCGTCGAGAAGCCCGGTTGCAACACCAAGGATCTCGGCCGCATCGGCATCGAGCCAGACGCCCACCTCTGCGCCGTTGGCGGCATGGAGAGCGTCCACGTCACTGACGAGGAAATCTGCGCCAGCAACGAAGCCAGCACCTTCTAGGATACGGCGCACCGTGCGCGCGGCCGACCGCTGCCCCGCCGCCCCTTCACTGGCGTCTGCCGTCACGTTGCCGTCAGGCTTCGAGTTGAGCCGGAACGAGCCCTTGGCAAGGCAGGTGCCATAGGTGCCGGGGCTCAGGCTTGCGGTCACCAGCGCGGCGATTGTCGGATAATCCGTTCCTTTCGTCAGGGGAACAGCGCCGTCATAGACGGCATCGATCGACGCGAGCGGGCGAGACGAGATCTGATAGACCAAGTCATAGGCATTGGAGAGCACCGCCGGGATTTGAAACGCGCGGCCAAAGAGAAGCGACTTCGGGCGGTCTTTCAGGTCCGCCGTTCCTTCCGCTTCCTTCATCCCGCCGGCGACTGTCGTGCCCTTGTAGACCTCGGCTTGGATCGGCTCTTCCAGAAGGGCGAGACGATCGCGGATGCGGAACGTAACACGCGTCCAAGAGAACTCCGCCTGTTCGAGCGTGCCGACGAGAAGCGGCGTCCGGCTCGCCCAGGGAGAGGAGCGGCCCGTCAGCCCGTAGATGCGCAAGGCGCGGCCGTCGAAGGCGAGATCAAGGAGGTCGTCGAGTTCTCCATCGGCGTTGGCGATCACGATCTCGCCCGCTCCGACCGTTGGCGATCCGCCGGTAGTGCCAGGCGCGAAGAGATGACGGTCATAGTTGCCGGCGTTGATCACGCCGCTCTCGAAATGCGCGTTGGGCGGCGCATCCGAGGGCGTCGTGGTGTACCCGGTCGAGCCGAAGCGAAGCGTCGTGACGGCGTTCGCGGCGGGGTCGAAGGCGTCGATCTCAATGAGGTAGATCACGATGCCTTCCTCGCGAGCGCCTTCTTCTGCGCGTTCACCCCGTCATCGGCGATCTGATTGCCGCGACGGATTTCGTCGGTCGTCATCTGCGCACCGGCGGCAACCACTGCCGTCAGCCTGTCGATCTTCTGGCTGAGCTCGGCGAACTCGGCACGGGTCACCGATCCGCTGTTCTCGTTCGCCGGCACCATGCCCGTCCGGTTGATGGCGTCGAGCACCGGATATGTGCGCGGCGTGACCTTCGGAGCCGAGATCACCATCTCCCCGCCGGCAAGTGCGACCGACCCGCCGTTCTGATAGCGCGCCAGCACCGAGTCCTTGTTCCAAAGACCGTTGCCGATGATGCCGCCGTTGGCGAAGCCGGGGATCAGGCCGCCCATCTGCTTGTTGATGCCGATGTACTGGTTGATCACGGCATCGACCGCCGCAAGCTGTTCCTTCGGCAACGCAAGGCGCCACTTCAGGAACTCGTCGTTGCCATTCGTCAGGCCGTAATTGCCCGTGAAGTTCAGCCCGAGCTGCTTCACGCCAGCATCGATCAGGCGGTTGCGTTCCTTGTTGATGCCGAACGACCGGCCGCCGTCCACCTGATCCTGAAGCTTCTGCTGCGCCGCAATGGCTTCCTTCAGCGCGGTAATGCCTTCGGCGATCGTCTTCGTGTTGTCGCTGATGTCGATGAGCGAGCCGACCTGATCTTTCAGGAGATCAAGCTGGCTCGTCGCCTTCGTATCAGCCGACTTCAGCGAACCTTCCACCTCGTTGAACGCGGCGAAATAGCTCTCGCTCGACGCGTAATAGGCCTTGGCCTCGTCCAGATAGCTCTGGCTGACCGAAACGAGTTCTTCCTGCGCGTCCTTGTCGCCGGACATGGCGCGCGCCTGGACGTCGCGGAACTTCGTCTGCGCCTCGAGGAACTGGTCCTTCTGCGACAGCGGGGAGTCGTCCGAAAGGCGAATGCCGGTCAGGAAGTCCTTGATCTGCTTCTGATAGCTTTCGAGGTGATCCTTGCTTTCGTTGTACGCGGACAGGAGGTCGCTTTCGGCTTCCGCCCGCTTCGACGTGGCGTCCGCTAAGCGATCGGACAGGAAGCTCGACAGACCGCTTTTCACCGTCTCGTCGCTGATGACCTCGACGAACTCCTTCACCTTGCCCGTCAGTTCGGGGAACGCCGCGATCAGGTCGTTGAACGCTCCGCCCGTCAGTTCGGCGCCGTCCACGAACGCCTGCGCCTGTTTCGTAAAGAACGTGTCCACAAGCGAGGTGTCGACGTTGACGAGGCTGGCGTCCTTCAGAAGGTCGTCGCGCTGCTTGATGAGATCGCGGACGCTGGCAAGGTAGCCCTTGCCGTCGAGGTCGTTGATCTTGTCCTGAAGCGACTCGGTGAAGCTGTCGCGCAGCTTCTCCATCCGCTGCCCGAGCGCCTTATCGATTGCTGCCGCCGTTTCGTCGGCCGACATGCCGAGGTCCACGAGCGCCGTGCGAAGGCCCGAAGCCGCGCCCTGTGCCTCGCCAATCGCCTTCTCGATGTCCGACTGTTCGACCGTATCGCCCGACACGATGCGCAGAAGGCCTTCCTGCGCCGCCTTCGTCGCTGCTGCCAAGGCCTCATCGCGCTTGCGGATCGCGTCGCCGTATTTTGCTTCGTATTCAGCCAACGCAGCGTCGCGCTTTGCGGCTGCCGAGTCGAGCGCGCCCGTGACATCCGCTTGCGTCGCTGAGGACTTCGTCCGCGTGATTGTTGGTTGACCGAGATTGTAGTCGTAGCCGCGCTTCACGACATCGTTCGTCAGCGCCTTAGCTGCGCTGGACGCGGCTGCATATTGCGCGAGGATGCTGTCCTTCTGTTCAACTGGGACCGCATAGGCGTCCTCAATGTCCTTCATGAAGCCGCGATAGCTATCCGCCTGCGCCATCACCGCGTCGCGGGCCTTGGTGAAGGACGTGTCGAGGCCCTGCCCCTTGCCGAGATCGGAAATGGCTCTTGGAAGATCGGCTCGGAAAATCTGTGAAAGGAACTCTGTGTAGTTGGCGATCGCCATGCGTGCGCCGTCGATCTGCGCCGTGTTCTCACCGCGTTTAGTTGCCTTGGCTAATTCGTCGTACTGCGCAAGCGTCGCGTTCATATCCATGATGCGCTGGCTTAAGGCGCCGCGCTCGACGCGATTAATCTCGTCGTTGAACTCGACGAACTGCGGATGGTTTTGCCGCCATGCGTCGTCCGCCGCCATCTGGCGCTGACGCTTTTCTTCTTTCTTCTTGGAGGAACCGCCGAAGAGACCAGATACCAACCCAACGACACCGCCGATGGCGGCGCCTGCTACAGTGCCAATGCCTGGGATCATTGATCCGAGTTGCGCGCCGGAGAAAATGCCTCCGACCCCTCCACCTACTGCAGAGCCACTCTGGTATCCATTAGCCGCGATACCCACCAAACCTCCGATGCCTTGGAAGGCATCTTTCGCGGTCATGCCGGCAGGAAGCTCCAACGATATGCCATTCTCGCTCGTTGTCGGACGTTGCGTTGGGATAGGCACCGCGCCGTTGGCGATCTTGCGCTGCGCATCAATGGATCCGTCTGAAACCGCTCTTGTTAGATCACTTTTCCCGAGCAGTCGGTCGGCATTCGCCTGATGCCCGGCCATCTGATAGCTGACCTTGTCATAGACCGTGCCTGGCGCCCCACCATTGTTGGCGTCCGATGCCTTGTAACGTCCCGGGCTACCGGCATTGATCGTTGAGTACAGATCCAGCAGGCTCATGCCCTGCTTGAAGCCCCGGTCCTGAAGATAGGACACGACGGACTTCATCTGGTCCGAAACGCCCTGCCCGATGTGGGCACCGTACTGCTTCTGTTCGGTCGGGCCAAACTGGATGAGGCCAAGATGCTTCCCGCCAGCGCCGCCCTTGATATCGGGGCTAAATGTTCCGCCAGTTTCGTAAGAGATGACGGTGGCGAGGTCCTTTGCGGAAGTGCCGAGCTTGTTCGCAGCCCAGCGAAGGGACGTGACCAAATCCGAGTTCGAGCCTAGGCCAGTAGAAGAAGAGGTATATGCAGAAGCTTGTGCCGCTTGAGTCGGTTTGCTCATGGCGGCCGTTACTGTGCCGATCTGCGTTGCGTAGGATGACGCCGATTGCTGCTGGACCGGATTGACCAGATCGCCGAAAAGCTTGTCGAAACCGGCAGACGCCAGCTTCTGTCCCAACCGTGCGAACGAACTGACCAACGAGTCCAGAACGCCCTCGCCCTGGCCGATGGAGTCGATCATGTCCGCGAATGCGTCCTTGGTCGCCTTGTGCAGATCACGCGTGGCGTCGCCGGCCTTCTCCACCGCCTCGACATAGCGAAGCATTCCGGCGCGGCGCTGTCCTTCGGCGGAGTCGAAGTCGATACCGGACGAGTTCAGTTCGGCGGCGATGCGTTGGTCCTGCTCGGACCGGCCTGCCTGCGCGAGACGGAAGGCGACATCGCGCTGGAAATTCAGTTTGTCGAGCGCCTCGGTGGCCTCGCCTATGGCTGCGGCCTGTGCCTTGATCGCGTCGATTTCGCTCGGGTCAACGAGTTCGCCGGCTTCCTTCGCCGCCTGCTTGGCGGCCGTCATCAGGTCGTATTCGACCCGCAGGCGCGCTGTCTCACCGACGCTCTTGCCGACAAGGTCGATTTCCATCTGCGCCTGTTCGACTTGGCTCTGCCCCGCCTCGACGCGCTGGCGCATGGCCTCGGCAAGATCGAACTGCGACTGCTTCAGGGAGAGGTTGCTGGCCTCCTGCGCACGGCGCTCGATTTCGGCCGAGTTGTTGCGAAGCTCGGGATCGTTGGCGAGTTCCAGGCGGACACGTTCTGCCGCGATGGATGCTTTCTCGGCCGCAGTGCGGGCGGTGATGGCGCGCACGTCGAGGTCATAGCCGGACCGGCGGTTCGTCTCGACGCGGCCGAGTTCCTCCAGCGACTTCCGGCGCAGATCGACCGCACGCCGTTCGTCAGCCTCGGTCTTCGCGAGGCGCATCATCTGCTGGTAAGTCTGTTCGATCCGCTGGCTGTCGGTCAGGCTGGAAGGAACGAAGCTTCCGATCTCGCCTGCGAGGTCGTTGAACTGCTTCATCACGGTCTGGAAGCGCGCAACGCCGTTCTGCGCCTCCCACATCGCCTGCCTGAGTTGCTTCGTGCGGGTTTCCACCTCGAAGAGCGTCGTGCCGAACTCGGTCGCGGTCTCAATTGCTTTCCGCAGCTTCTCGTCGCTGCCGGCCTGCGCATACATCCGATCCATGTCCTGCATGAACTTCAGGACGTCAGCGCCGCCGTTCTTCAACTGCGCGCGCAGCTCGTTTATGCGATCTTCAACCGGCTTCAGCTTGCTCTGAACGGCATCGGTCTTGATGTTGCTCAGGTCCAGCGCGAACCCGCCAGAGGGGTCCATAGCGCCTGCCATCAGGCCAGAGCGACGACCGAGAATGCCGTTGTCGCCGGTGACGTTCGCCTGGAACTCCTTCACCTGGTCATCAAGGATCTTCTTGAGGTCGCGGAGTTCCTTTCCGGCCGTGACAGTGAGGATGCTGCCCTGCCAGTTGGCGAGGCCCTTCACCTTATCGCTGAGCGAGCCGTAACGGTCTTCGATCTGCTTCAAGAGTTCGTCGTGCTTCTTGAAGGCTTCGTCCATATCGGGGACGGCTTTCTGCACGGCCTTCGAAAAACCGATTGCGGCCACGGTGGCGACGCCGATGGCCGCGGCACCCCATCCGAAGGGACCGATCTTTGCGGCGACGTCCAGCACGCTTTGCCCGAGCGCCTTCATGGAGCCACGGACACCGTTCGGGTGATCCCCGAGAACCTGGACGATCTGCCCGCCTTGGCTGGCGATTATCTGGAACGGGCTCGCGCCCATGGCGAGCATCGTGCCAATGTCGTTGATCTGGTAGCTCAGACCCTGCACCTGTCCACCGGACAAGCGAGCCGCATCGCCGGCGTCTGTGAGATGCTTCGTCATCCGTACATAAGCGGTCTGGGTCGCGGTAGCGCGTTCGCCAGCGACAGCGATCATGCGACCCATGGTTTCAGCACTGATGGCTCCGGAAGCGTGGGAAGCCCGGATTTCCTCCACGTCCTTGCGGTATTTCAGGCCGATCGCAAAGAGCGCGTCATACTTGGCGCGGAGTTCGTCTGCGCCTTTGACCTGCGGCTGGAACGGATTGTCGTTGGCAGGCTTGCGCGCGAGTTGGTCTGCCAGCTTCGCTTGCATCTCCGCAACGCCGCGCACCGCCGTCTCAAGAGCCGCAGCCGAACGGGCCATGCTGGCGGACGCGGTGTCGAACGCACCCATCGCCTGGGAACTGCGCGAGATCGCGGCCGATGCTTCCGCGACCGCCGGCGCAATGCCGCCCATGGAGTCGCGCACCGCTTCAGCCATCTTGTCCGCGACGACGCCGATCTGCATCAGGTCGGAGGACACACTGGTCTGCATCTGCTGGACGGCAGCGGTCGCAGGCGCGGTGTTCGCCTGCATCGCCTTCATGGCCTTGGCCATGCTCGTCTCAAGGCCGGCGAAGCTCTTCGACAGGTTGGCGTCGAGCTTGGTGACGGCACCGACAATTTCCCCGGTGGCTTTCGTGAACATGGCCTCAACGGCGGCCATGTTCTTCTCGATGCCGCCCATGGACGCGCGCACAGAAGCCGCAGCCTTCTCGCCAGCCTTCTCCAGCTTGGCCATGTCGCCAGTCGTCTTCTCAAGGCCGGTGGCCTCAATAGCGATGGAAACGCGAGCGGCTTCGGTCAACTCAGTCTTCCCTCTTCACCTTCACGATGCCCACCATGTCACCGAGGCAGGAGAAGGTTTGCTTGGCGCGTTGGGCGGCTTCGACGGCGTTCTTCGGCGGTGCGTATTCCGCTTTCCGCTTGATGCCGTGGATCTGTTCTTGATGCTGCCGGTCTTGATCGATGCGCTTGATCGCGGCGCCAACAGCGAGGTGCAGGCGGTGCAGGTCGCATTCCATGATGTCGCTGTCCGACCAGCCCGGCAGATAGGCGACGGCTCGCTCATAGGTCTGAACGAGCCATTCGCCGAAGGTCAGCCGTTTCCCTCGTCGCTGTCCTGGGTGTCGTCGCCGTCGTTCAGGTCGGGATCGCGGCCGCCGTTCTGCAGGATGCTGACATAGCGAGCCAGCGGCTTGGTGAGGTTCCCAACACCGGCACGCCAGACCTTATCATTCAGGTCGTCGGTGGAGATGTTCTTGGCGGTGATGCCCTGCTTGACGATGTACTGCGCCACTTCGAGGCTGAGCACCTGCAGCGCCTGGAAGGTGCCGACAAACCCACCGTACTGCCGGGAGATGTTCTGCGCCGCCTTCAGCGTCGAGCGCAGATAGAAGGTCTCGCCGTCGAGCTTGATTTCGACGTCGGTCGAAAGAGTGGACATGGGGTCAGCTTCCTTGGTTGAAGGTCAGTAGGGTCAGGTGGCCGGCAGCGCCCTGACCAAAGCGCCGCCGGCCTCGCTCGCGAGCGATCGCGGTCAGGAGGCGGTGGCTTCGATCTCGAGGATTTCCGAGTTGATGCCGATGTTGAACGTCGTGCGGATGAGGTTGTCGACGCTGCCGAGGTTCTCGCTCGTCGACATGACCTTGCCGCGGAAATAGTATTCTGTGGGCTTGCCAGCGGCGGTCGGCTTGTCGTTCAGGACGACGTGGAAGTTGAAGTCGAGATCGGACTTCATCGCCGCACGAAGCGCCTTTTGGCCAGGGTCCAGAGCGTCCTTGAAGCAGACGAGGGCCAACGTACCGGCGTTGAGAGAGCCGCGGAACTTCTGGACGCGACGATCGCCAACGGCAGTGCCGGTGACCTCGTTCGCCGTGTCGCCGAACTGACCGTTGTCCTCAACCTCGCCAATTTCTGCGCCAGGGTTCAGGTCCGCCTTGTATTCGCTGAGCGTCTTCGCGGCGGCGGTGGTGCCAATCCAGGCCCTCGTGCCGCCGTTGATGAACTTCGCCATGACCGTTCCTTTCGAGATGGCGCAAAGAAAAAGCCGCCTTGGAGGGCGGCCGTGGCGTCTCGCTACGATGCGAGGGGATCAGCCCGAATGGGCCGAAGGGTTGTTCAGATCGGGCGGCAGACGCGAACGCTGAAGATCGGGACCGAACCGGCCTCCCCGATGTTTTGCGACTTGATCGCATCGAAATCGACGATCAGGCCGGCATTGCTTGCTCGCGAGATGGCGACGGACACCGCGCGGAACGCTTCCTTCACGTCTTCTGCGAGCTTAGCGTCTTCCGTGTTCATGGCTGTTCGTCCATCCGAATGGTGAGGGTGATGATGCGCCCGGTCTCGTCGGGGTCCGTTGGCGCGAGGATGGGTCCCGTCGCGGTCACCACGATGACCCGGAAGCCTGCGACGGTGAGCGGCCGCCGGTGAAAGAGCGCCCTCACCCGTTCGGCGGCGATCTCGACGGCATCGAATTGGCTATCGGCCCGACCGTAAATGGCGATGTCGCGGACGACCTGTCGCCCGCGCGCGTTGGTGATGTCGCGATCCACGTCCGAAACCGTAGTGGACGCGAGGATGATGGGCCGCTCGGCATCGTCTGGCACCGGGCGAAAGGTGATGATGGACGGGTTGCCCTGCCATTCGCCCAAAAGGGCCGTCAGAGCGCTGTCTTCGGCCATGCGGGCATAGAGGGCGTCCGACAGCGCCCGCACGCTTAGGAGGCCGGCTGAGAGGCCGCCACGGCGCCGGGCGCAATGCCGGTCTTGGCGGCTTCGCGAGCCTGCTTCTCGGTGCCGCCGATCGCGATGTTGCCCGCGTTCAGATGCGCGACCACGTTGGCGTCGTCCTTGTCGACTTCCTTGTTCGCCGTGCCGCCGGGCTCGATGGAAAACGGCTCACCGGACTTGTCGCGCAGAACGACGGAGGAGCGGGAAAGGTTGGCGATGTTCATGACTTGCCTTCCGTGGCTTTGTTGACTGCTTTGGCGATCAGGTCGCGGGCCTTCTGCTCGTTCTTGGCGAGCGCGGGTCGCATGAAAGGGCGCGGCTCCATCTTCGACGTGCCGTATTCAAGGTGCTTCGCGTAGGGAGCGGTGGCGACCACCTCCACCTCATGATCCTGGACCGGCAGCGTGTCGATGCTCTTGTCCAGTTGCCGGGTGTCCGCGTTCGGCGGCTGTCCCGGCGCAGATGGAACGTGGTTCTTGCCGGTGACCGAGCCTTCGGTGATTGACAGGGCAGCTTCGGTCTCAATGGTCTTGCCAGCGACGAAGAGGGCTTGATCCACCAGCGATGTGAGGCGGTTGGACAGCTTGGCGGCGAAGGGGGTGAACTCCGCCTTAGCCAATGGGTCGCCCCCGCATCTCCCACGACGCCATCGCCGGGTCCTGCATGATGGTGATGAGCTTGTAGCGCTTGGCCCGGATCGTGATTTCGCTGTCGGTGGTCGGCACGGCATTCACGCCAGCCTGGAGGACGATCAGCTTCACGTCGGTGTCGGGGATGCCATTTCGAGCTCGATAGCCTTCGCTGAAGCTGTCGATCATCCCATGCGCCGGTGTGTCGGTCCATGTGACTGGGCCGGTTGGGCGACCCCCGACGATGGCCTGCTTGCGATCCGTGTGCAGAGTGGCGTCGATGAAAAGCGGGGAGAAGATGGCGCCGAAGACGCCTTGGAGATCGCCGTCGAGCAAGCCCATGGTCAGACAGCCAGGATCGGGGGAAAGAGCCGGCGCACGAGCGCGAGATACCGCGTGCCGAAGCTGGTGGACGAGAGCGACCCGCGCTCCGCCGCGTCGGACCCGCTCTCCGCCCGCTCCAGTTCGAGCGAGCCGATCTTCAGGCGCTTGAACGCCCCGAACTGCGCTTCTGACGACGTGCCCTGCCCGCCAAGGGTGAGCAGGTGCGCCGCCATCAGCATGACCCCGCGAAGCCGATCGCCGTCCGGCCAAGACCCGTCCGTGCCGGCGTCCGCCTCGTCGATTGCTGCCTGGATGGCAGGCGTGGCGACCGCAGCAAAGGCTGGATAGGCGGATTGGAACTCGGACGGCGTCGGCTTCACGTAGGCCATCGTCAGTCCGCCTTGTTCGCTTCGACGAACGCGGCCTTCTCGTCTTCGGACTTGGCGTCGAAGCCAGCAACGGCGTCCTCGCGCAAGCTCTTGGTCGCGTCCTGACCATCCTTGGTGATGACGTGCCAGCCGCGCCCCTTATCGACGACGGCATAGGCCGAAGGCGTCGGGGCTCCCGTTTCCGGGGCCGGACCATCGGCCGCGGGCGGATAGTCGGAGCCGCGATCCAAGCCTCCCAGCCCGAGGAGCGCGTTGCTCTTCAGGCCGGCGAGCTCGCCAACGGGGATGTCGAGATCGCGCGTTTCGCCGGGCTGCAGGTAGACGGCCCCGGTCACCGTGTTGACGCCTTGGAGCGCCTTGGAGTTGTTCGTGACTTCCACGACCGTTCCTCCTTACTGAACCGCAGGCGCGGTGGACATGCCGTCCGCGTAGGCCATGGCGCCGGGCAAACGCACTTCCGTGCCGCCGGTGCGCGCGATGATGCCCGTCTCGAAGCCCATGATAGACTTCTGACGCGGTTGAAGCACGCGACGCGGCATCGGGAGATGGAAGCGAAGCACCTCCACGTCCTTCCGATAGGCGACCATTCGGCCGGTCCCGCCATTGCCCGCCGCACCGAGTTCGCGGAGCGGCTTGATGTCGAGCGGCTGCCCGGTTTCGGCGGTGTAGATGTTCCCCTTCTGCAGGTATTCGATGCCGGAGATGAGGAAGTCGCCGGTGCCGACGCGGATAGTGGACAGGAGGCGGAAGGCCGAAGGCGGAAGACGGATGCTGTTCGCCCATTCCGTCTCTGCCGTGTTCTCGCGAACGCTCGACAGCAGGTTGTTGATGTCGTTCAGCACCTGGTCGACGGTCTTGTCCTTCCAGAGGCGGGAGGACCCCGTGCCGTTGGCCGGAACATCGATGCGCGACACGCGCGGATCGTTGGCGAAGCCGGTCCAGCCCTTCTCCGTCGCGCCGATCATGGCGATGGAGTTCAGCAGGCGCTCCACCTTATCGGCTGCGGAAACGGCCTTCGTGTCGTTCAGGTTCACGCCATAGAGCGCGGCCTGATTGACCTCCTCGATGTTCCACTCGTAGCCCGAGCCGATCATCGCGAAGTCCTGGCTCGCCTGGTCGCGCAGCACCTGATTGAACGGCATGTCGGTGCCGGCGCCAGACAGGAACTTCGCTTCGCCGGCGGCATCGACCGTGAAGAAGGTGGTGCCGATCGCCCATTCGTTGCCCTCGGTGACGACCGGGACGTGAGCGGCATAGTTGAAGGTCGGATAGCGGCGCTGGTAGACCTTCGTCTCGATGTTGCGACCCTGCGCGATCACGAAGGGAAGCGCGGCCTGCGCATCAGCGAAGGCCCGGTTCTGCATGTTCATATCAGGCGCTCCGGTTCTTGGTGGAGATTTCGACCACCGAGCCCGCAACGCCGGACGTGTCGAAGAAGGTTTCGGGGATGGGCCCGACGATGCCGGTGCCCGCGGCGTTGACCACACGGTCGTTCACCGTGTCGTAATACACGGGATCGCCATCGGCGACGGTGCCGCCGGCGACGTGGTACATCTGACCACGCAGCATGAAGGCGCCGGTGAAGAACTGCGGATAGCCGTCCACGAGCGTCGAGCCGGGGGCGACCGGCGGAACGGCCGGGTTCAGCACCGCGAAGCCCATGAACTTGCCGCCCGCCGCAAGGGGAATGACGCCGTGGTCACCGACGCCGCGTGCGACCGGCTGGCCGAACTTGATGCCAGCAACGTTCTCGACGGTGCGGCTGATCTTGTTGCAGCTCTCCTCGTTGGCGATCTGGCCCTTGAGGCCCTTGGCGGGCTGGCCGCCGTAAGTCGTCTGATAGGGTGCCATGGTCGCGCCTCCTTACTTCGCAGCCGCCGGGAGGTGCGCGGAGTGCATGTCCGCGACCATCTGCTGATAGGCCTTGCTCGGGCCATCGGTGTCGTTGTGGGGGGTGAGTCCGTCGCCAAGCGTCTGGCGCAGCGGATCGGACTTCGCGGCTTCGTCAGCGAGGATGTCGAAGCGGGCCTCGATATAGGCGTCCGACTTGCCTGCCACGGCCGCATCTCCGAGCTTGGCGACCACGACGGCCTTCTTGATCGCAGCGTCCGCGAGGCCGGTGGTCTTCACGTCCTTGGCGATGACCGAGGCAGCTGCGACGAGATCGGCACGAGCTTGGACGCGCTTGTCGAGATCGGCGTCGGAAAGCACCTTGGCCTTCAGTGCATCGATCTCGGCATCCTTCTTGGCGATCTCGGTGTCCTTGGCCGTGATCGCCGCAGCGTTGTCGGTCGTGAGCTTGGCGATGTTCGCCGCGCTGTCCGAAAGGCGTTGCTGCAACGTGGCGATGACGGTGGCGCCCTGATCGGTCACTTCGATCGGGATGCCATCGACGGTAACCGTCTTGAGCGACATGGGTGGTTCCTTGTCCGTGGTGAGAATGGGGCCAATGCCCCAGGCGTCCGCACCGTCTCCGATGCGGCATTCGGTGCCCGCCCGTCCGCGCTGGACAATGGCGAGGTGATTGGCGCGGATGTTCCGCTGAACAGCGTCATAGGCCTCGCCTGAGGGCGTGGTGCCGCTTTCGAAGGCGAGGTCGCAGGTGTAGCCGGCGGAAAGCTCGCGCTTGCCTTCCTGCACCTTCTTGATTGTCGCGGCGTCCTTGACGATGAGCGGAATGCGGAGGCGATGGCCGTCTCGCAGCACTTCGCCGCTCGTCTCTCCGACTGCCAGACGCTTCCAGTTGTCTGCCGTCACGGCTTCAGCCGGGTGATCGTCCGTGACCGGGATGTGGGAGAAGGACGCGAGGCTGTCGTTCGAGAACACCTCTGCTTCCGGTCGGTAGACGCGCACGGTGGCGAGTTCCGGCTTGCCGACTTCCGCCCCGAGATAGGTCTGCACTCCGGTGCGCACGGCGCGCGCTTCGGCGACCAGATATCCGTCAGCAGTCGTTCGCGCGCCGTCGACCGACGCGGCGTCGATGAATTGCATGGCCGAAGTCCTCGCTTGTCGCTATGTTCCGCGCCGATGGACGAGCCAGCCCCACAGCAAACCCGGTTCTATGTGATTATCGAAGACCCCGACCGCCCAGGCGTGAAGGGCGTTCTCGACATCTTCCGAGCGTCATCGATCTGGGAAGCGAGACGGCTTACCAGGGAGCGCCATCCCAACATCGGTGATTTCGAGATCGGAGCCGATCACCAGAAGGTGGAGATGCCCGAGGACATCGCCCGCCTGTTCCGCTAGTCGAGGTCCAGCACCGGCATCGCCCTGCACCCGCAGAAGATAGCCTGCCCCGGATGCCCGTCTGCCGGCGGGTCGTCCCACCTGAATTCTTTGCCGTTGCGCGCAACATGCTCTTTGCGAGCGTGCTTCTTGCCCGATTTCCGCCATTCGTACTTGGCGATCCCCGCTTCCTGCTGGCGCATCTGATCCAGATTGCTCGCCAGCTTCGTGGTCTGGTCGATCGCAATGCGGTTCGCCCGGCCTCGAGCGATGCCGAGGTCTTCGGATAGTTGCTTGCCGAGTTCGCGGCGCGGGGTGCCGCCCGCATATGCCGTCCACACCCGGTTATCGATGGTCTGCAGCAGGTCTTCCGCGACGTTCGTGATCAGCGATGAAGCCCACCTGACCGCGGCCTGCGTCTGATCCAAAGCCTCCTGCGAGGTGAGGAAGGCGACGATATCGACGCCGGTCCCCGCCTTCACCGCGCCGATGAAGCGCATTCGGTGCCATTCCTCGACGCGTACGGCCCATCGCGACAGGCGACCGCTCACCGTTGCGGCCAAGCGCTGCCCGATCTCCCGAACACCCTCCAGAGCGCCTCCTAGCGAGTCCACACTGTCGCTCGTAACGGCCGGGCGCGGTTCGTAGGCAGGCAGCAGGATTTCGGCGATGGCCGTATGTATCGCGCCAATGATGCCTGCCGCCTCGCTTTCAAGCGGCGCAGCCAATGCCGGCGGCGGCTCTATCGGACGAAGCACCAGACGCTTCCGGGGCCGGGCTCCAACCATCTTCGCAAGGTCGTAGCGCATTGCCTACACCCCTCGCGGGCGCAAGCGATACTGCTTGTGCAGGAAGCCATAGACATCACGGTCATCGCCATAGACGGCCATGAACCGCCATTCGATGAAGGGCAAGAACCGGACCGGCTTCCAGTCGGTGATAGGCTCCATCGACATCGGGGCAGTCCTAAACCGGCTCAATCATTTCGGGCATGTTCAAAAGGTGCGGTGGGTTATCTTTTGAGCACAGCCGAGACAGCCTGCTCGAAACCGAACGTTTGCGGTCACCCTTCGGCGACCTTCGCTTTCCAGTCCTCATCCAGCGGCTCGAAGATTTCCGGCCCGAGCACGATCTCACCCTGATAGGGCTTCACCTTCGACAGATCCGCCGGCGCACCACCGTAGCTGATGGTGATGTGCGGCTGATATTCGGGATGATCCCAAGACGCGCCCGCCTCGCGGATTTCCTCGTGTCGCCACTTCAGCGACCGGCCGGGGATGAGAAGCACTGACGCTTCGCCGAATTGCTCCATGACGCGCGGGCCACCGGCGGCGATCTTCAGTTCGCTCTCCCAGGACTCTCCGACCTTCATCCAGTCCACCGGCGCGCGGCTGAAGGCGATGGTCACATGCAGGTCGTCGGCATTGAGCGTGGATGTGAACCCCTGCCCCTTGGCCCAAGCGATGATCGCTGCGCCGTTCTTGACCTTGCGATGGACGTAGAGGGGCGCGGGCTCGGCATCGTTGGCCGCAACGCGCAGCCGCTCGACGTTGCCGGTCAACTCCTCCTCATCATCCTCCTCATCCAGTTCGACCGTGGTCTGCCCGTCATAGGCCGCCTCGATGCCGGGGAACGTGCCGTCGTCGATCAGCCGCCCCTTCACGCCTTCCGCCAGCACTTCGGCCGGGATCAGCGCCTCGCGAGCATAGATGGCCGCCGTTTCCGCCGTGGATTTGGCGATCTCGGCTTTCTCCTTGTCGCTCATCTGCCAGAGCGGGGCCCAATCGTACCAGACGCCTTCCGGCCGGGAGCCGAGGGCGGAGCGGATCAGCACCTCATCCAGCCGAGCCAACGCGGGCCCGAGTTCGTTCACCTGCCGAGCTCGGAGATGATCGTGATAGTTCCGCATGTCGCTTTCGCCAGTGGCGCTCATCCCTGCCGGCGACTGCCCTAGAAGGCGGGTGACGGGAATGTCCGCAGCGCCGGCGGCGACCTGCAAGAAGATGCGCATCAGGTCAGGGAAGGCTCCGAAGTTCAACTGCTTCTGCTGCCAGACCTCGCCTTGCTTCTGGCCATCGCCTTCGATCAGCAGCATGCCAAACATGCCCTTCGCCATCGCCGCATACTGGAAGCGGTTCGTGACGCTCGCTGTGCCGGCTTGGGTGGACAACGCTTCGGACAGGCCGGGCATGGAAATAATGTCGGTCTTCGCCTCTGGAATGAGCCCGGAAACGTGCTGCTGCGCCGATGATGCCTGTATGATCGCGTCGTAGAGCGCCTGAAGGATGCTATCCCCCCAGCCCTCATATCCGACCATGGACGGCAGCGGTGATCCGATGAAGCGCACCACCCTCGATGGGTGAAGTTCGACCGACTGCGACGCGCTGTTGATCTGGTAGCTCTTGGGTTCTCCGAAGTACGGCGATACCGGATCACGGTCGACGTCGTTGGCCGCGATTTCGTGCCGGCTCAGCACATGGAGATATCGAAGGCCGCCCTTCTTCACGCCGTCAACGCGCAGTTCCTGGCGCGGGTCGTTCGCTCCGTCTCCAAGCACAAGCACCGCACCGCCGTAGAGGCGCGAGAGGCAGAGGGCGCGCGCCACCTTCTGGCGGATGCCAAGCTGCTTCTCCAACGCCTCAAGCGCCTGGATCTGGTCCTCATCCGCCCGCCACGTGCGCCACTCGCGCGTCATGTCGAACGGGACGATGTCCACCACCTTCCGGGCCAGCCAGTCCGATCGGTACGCGGCCTCGAGCTGGACCTGAGATTGATGGTGTAGGACGAAATTGGTGTCGGTGTTCTTGTCCTTGGACGATCCGAGACCTGTGATGAGGTTCTGCAGGCGATCCAACCAGAGAACCATCACACAACCTCAAGCATGCCGTACCTGAACCCCGGCGCTGATAGACGACCGAACGCCCCCGAAGTGGCGTCCACCTGATCCTTGAACGAGCCGCCCGGAAACAGGCAGAGTTCGTCGAGATAGTCCGCGTTCCAGGTGCCCTCGACGATGAAGACGTTGCCCGCCTCGCACTGCGACGAGAACGGCTCGGCTCGCGTTACCTTGTCGCCAGTCTCGGGCTCGGCTTTCACCCGCCACCCTGCCAGCATCGATACGAAGTCCCGCGCTTGCACCTTTCCGGCTTGGCCAGGGTCTTGCGGCAGGCTGATCTCGACATCCCGTCCGTCCATCTCGGCAGTGGCCTTGATGAGCGCGCGGACCCGGTGGCCCTCGTCTCTCGTTCGAACCACGCCACCGACGACATAGGAGCCGTCAGGAGCGCGCCCGAGCTTCACCCCAGCAGTCCAGGCCGCCGTCTTACTCTTCGTCGCTGCAAGGTCCCAATGACGCACCCAGCGCACGCCCGGCGGGGCTTGGCGGATGAACTTACCCTCGAACCAGTGGCGCTTGAACAGCCCGCCCTCACGCGGGGTCGGGCGCTGCTGAAACTGGCCTGCCACGGCATAGGCGCCCATCGGCACCTTGTCTCGCTCCACCACCTCTTTCGGGAACCGCTCGGGAAAGAGCAGCTCACCCTCATAGGTGCGGGGATCGTCGAAGCCGATGGAGGTATGGCACCGGCGTTCCGGCTCGAACTCCATCGGCAGCATCAGGTGCTGATAGCCAAGGCCCAGCGACATGATCTGGCCCGACACGTCCTTTTCGTGCAGGCGCTGCATAATGACCACGATGGCGGACGTGGCCGGGTTGTTCAGTCGGGTCGGCACCGCCTCTCGGAAGATGCGCGTCGTGTTCTCGCGCTCGGCATCCGACTCCGCCGTCTCGGTCGAATGCGGGTCGTCAATGATGACGCGATCGCCGCGGCCGCCGGTCAGGGAGCCGAAGGCCATGCCCTCACGAAACCCGGTCTTGGAATTGGCGAAGGACGCCTCACCTGCCCGGATCAACTTCACCTCTGGCCAGAGCGACGTGTACCACTCGCTCGTCACCAGATCGCGCATTCGCCGGCTGTCGCGCTTGACGTATTTCTCCGCGTAGGAGGTCGTCAGGTAACGGAGCGCCGGGTTGCGCGTCCATTCCCACGCCGGCCACAGAACGCTCGTCAGCAGCGATTTCATGGTGCCAGGCGGCACGTTGATCAGCAGGCGGTTGATGTCGCCCGCGCTCACCGCCTCCAGATGGTCGCACAGCGCATCCACGTGCCAGCCGTGCACATAGGGCTGCGAAGGCTCCAGAACGTGCCACGCCTCGCGGACGAAGCCGACGAGGCGTTCGCAGCGGGTGCGAATCCTCTCCGCATCCCTGGCGACCCGGTCACGCTCCGTCTGCTGGCGCCGCCTCTCCTTCTCCGCCCGAATGGCCCTCAGCATCGTCGCCGGCGGAACCGGCAAGCTGACCGAAGAGAGCTTCGAGGCGGTCAAGGTCATCCGTGCTCATGTTCGTCAGGTCGACGGTCGGGATCGGCCCACCGTTCGGGCCTGAGTGCTGCATGGTCGAAAGCTTCGGATGCACATACGGCGCGGCGGCGACGGCCATCCGGTCCCGCCTCTCACCTTCGGCGCGCGGGTTGCGCATCACCTTCAGCATGTATTCGAGCGGGGTGGTGCCGCCCCTTGCGATCTCTCGCTCGCGCTTGGCCGTGGCCTTGTTTGGGGTGCCCTTGGTACGGCCTCCGGTCTTCTTGCCGACTGCCATCTATCCTGTTCTACTCTTCGTCTAAGTTAGATGGAGCGTCGCATGTCTTGGCAGAATGAAGCGAAGTGCCTGATCACCGGCGAACCTGCTCAGCAAGCGCTGCCTCGCATGGGCGACTATGACGAGATCATTTCCCCGTCGCTCGGCCGCTATCGGGTCGCTCGTAGCGCAATCCCGCAGCTTCAGAAGCTCAGTCAAGAGAACCGTATGCGCGCCCTCGATCATGCGCGAAGAGCAGCGGTTGAAGGGAACATCCCGATGATCACCACCGCGTCGCTGTAAGGGCTTTGAGGCTGGACCGCTCGCTTCCCACCCCGGCTTGGCCCACGCCCTCTGCGGTTCGGCGACACGCGGCGCATGGCAAGCAGCGCGCCTCTGGTCTCCCGCATTGGATCGAACCTCACGGGCCTAAGCCTCGTCCGTCCGCCTCAAACTGAAAAGGCCCCGCGCTGTGCAGGGCCTCGAAACTCTCTCACGCCGCTTTTCGCTTTGCCTTCGGCTCCTCGTGAAGCTCTGGCATGTGAACGGGCTTGGCGTCACCGTGCCGGAAGAACCGCCGGTTCGGCTTGTCGAAGATGGGCTCTAGGCTCCACTCGTCCCGCCATGTGGGTGGTGTTGCCGTCCGCGCATCATTTTCGACTGTAGCTGGAAGATAGGTCGAAACCGGGCATCCAGTGAACCCCCCGTTTTCGCCACCTTCCTGCCGCTGGAAGCTGTTGAGACCGAGGCGGGCATAAACCCTGTCAATGGCAGCGTTTTTCCACTCGCGAGCCGTTTTCACGTTGGTGCTTTCGCGGGTGGCCCAGTCCTTGAACCTCATCCCTCCGACCTTGGACGCGGCCCATGCCCATAGTGCCCGCCGGTGCTTCGGGTTGTCCACGAAATCCGCCGTCCAGCGCTCGCACTCCTCCATCGCTGTGATGTCCTGCGCCGTGATGCCGTTCTCGAGGGTTCGGAAGAAGTCCTTGCGCTCCTCTTTCAGGCGCTCCGAGCCCCAGCCGTTCTTGTCTGCCCAGTCGTGGGTATAGGCTGGCATCGAACTGCGCTCCCTGGCGGGGCCCACACCGTCCACCCTGCGAAGACGCTCGGTGCGCGCGGCGCGCTGAAACCGTTCTTCGATATCGGCGCGGGTGCTGATCTCATGCTGGGTCATCGTGCTGCCTTCCCGTATGGTCCGCGATCATCGAAGAGATCGGGCTGCGCTGCATTCTTTCCAAACCGGCGGACGATGCGCTCGTAGATTACCCCGACCATGGCCTCCCGCACGCGGGTGATCCCGGAGAGATCGGAGCACAGAGCATGAAGCTGGCCGAGGGGCATTGCGTCCCACAGCGCCAGCCAAGCGCCCGCATCCTTCTCGATGATCTGTCGGCAGGCGCGGACAAGATCGGAAGTCGCCCATATCGTCGCCTCGTCCAGCACCGCTTTGTTGTTCTCGGTTTCAGCGAGGGTCGATAGGACGAGGCGGGTGTGATCCTCTCCAAAGCGCCTGAGAATACGCGAGAATGCCCCTACAGCGCGCGTCTCTCCAATGTCCGGCCGCTGGTGCCGATCCACCGCCGTGATGCCGTATTCGGCCAAGAGAAGGGGCACCCTCGCATCGATCAATGGCGCGTCTCCGCCGGCGCGGCCTTGCGTGCTTGGACGAGCGCGATGGCAATGCCCCCTGTCACGTCTTCGATCACGTCATGGTCGTTGCCTGGCACCACGAGAGCGTTCAGCACGTAGGCACACAAGGCCTCGGTGGCGAGTATCGCGTCCTCCGGGCGACCACCAGCGTCCTTCACGCGGTTCAAGAGGTCGCCGGACAGGTCGTGCGCGATCTGTTCAAGGACGTCATTGGTCATGCCGCCTTCTCGCGGATCTCCGCCTCGCGCTGCTTGATGGTCTGGATGATGAGGCCGGCGAATCCTTCCGGCTTGCCCTCCTCGGTCATGGTGAGGGAGCGTTCCAGCACGGTTGGCGTGGCGCCATATTGCAGGTTGATCGACAAAAGCACGGCCGTGTCGCGCACCATGGTGTCGAAGGTGGTGCCGACCTTCCGAGTGCTGGCGAACACCTCGGTGATGCGCAGGTCGTCGGTGAAGCCAAAGGAGACCTGCACGTCCATGCCCTGGAAGCGAAGGTCGTGGCTTTCGGACATGCGGCGGTTGGGGAGATGCTCGCGGGTCAAGGAATGCGCTCCTTCGCCATGCTCTCCATCTGCTCTTGGATCAGCCGCGAGAATGCGCTTGCGAGTGCATCTTCATGCCCTGGCTTTGCCAAGTTGTTGATCGTTTCCGCGGCCATGCCTGCGAGAAGCGTCAGAATATCCTCAGCGAAATTCTCTTCTCCGCAGTGCCGATGGAGCTGACGCATCATGCAGCGGTGAGCGCTGTTCAAATCTTGCAGGTTCACGCCCCCCTCCTCTTCACGGTCTCGACTGCGACGGACCCTTTGCCGAGTCCGCGGAACACGGTCCGGCGCAGCGTGCGATTGTCGATCTCCCGCCGCTCGCGGAAGGAGCCGATTTCGGCTGCCAGCTTGTCGCCGATCGGATCGTGCTCTTCGACCTTCGCCGTGGTCTTGATGTCGGGCTCATGAGCGCGCAGGGCGGCGATGCCGGCCTCCAGCGCCTCCGCCTTGCATGGGAACTGCTTGGCGCGCTTATCGGGCCCGGAGACGTGTCGCAGGCGGGTGTGACCGAAGCCGGCCCATAGGGCGATCCAGCCCCTGCCCCATTCCTGCGCTTCGACGTGGCTCTTGCCAGGGATGTAGCCCATCAGAACAGCTCCGCCGGCAGATCGACATCGGGCGCGTCGGACTTGAACAGCGTCAGTTCGGCCTCGAACCGCACCCGCTCCGACTTCATGGGTTCGCCGCGCCGGCGCTTGTGGTTGATGATCCAGGCGAGGCCCTTGCAGCGTTCGATCTTGTCTGCGAGTTCGTCACGGCCCTTCGAACTTCCCTCGACGCTGTACATGTCGCGAAAAAGCGGCTCGGGCCGGTAGAGCGAGAAGAAGACGTCGAGGTTCTGTTTCACCGATCCGCCGCCATAGGCATCGCTTGGGACGGGCTTGGGCGACGCGCGGCGCTTCCAGTCGTCGTTGCGCTGGATGAGGATGACGATCGCCACCCCAGTCGCCTTGGCGATGGACTTCAGCTCGCGGTAGAGCTTGTTCACCCGCTCTGCGAAGAGGTCGTTTCCTCGCCCAGGCAGGTCGATCATCTTAGCGTGGTCGATCATCACGAACCGCAGGCCCATGCGCTTCTTCAGGATGAGGATGCGGTTGCGGATCTCCGCGATGTTCGCTTCGGCAAAGCCTTCGATAACGAGAGGCAGGTGCGCGCCGGAGGCCTGCTCATCAACGAGCGCTTCCATCTTGCCGCGGCGCAGGTCCCATTCGTCGATCTCGCCCATGGAGACGCCGATGCGCTGGGCCGCCATCTGAAGCGCGGCCTCATCTTCGGTGACCTCGATGGAGAAGAAGGCGGTGGGGATACCGGCCTCGGCAGCGAAGCGGCATTGAGAGGCGGAGAAGCTTGTCTTGCCGCCGCCACTGTCCGACATGAGCCCGACGAGGTTGCCCGGCCGCACGGCGCCGACCACAGCGTTCACCTCGGGTAGAAACCACCGGATCAGGCCGCTGTCGTCGTTGCGGCGCGCCTGCACCGTCTCCATGGCAGCGTGCAGCAGGTCGCCATACTGGCGGGACTTCTTCGCATCGACGCCGGCATTGACGATGTCCACGATCCGGTCACCGAGCGACGCCGCCATGCTTCCCGGCTCGTCGGACGGGCTTGCCTCGCAGGCGCGCTTGATCATATCGCGGCACTCGGCAACGATCATGCGGCGCTGCCAGGACTCCAGAACCGCCTTCGCCTGCCCCTTCACCGAATAGGCGCCGGTCCCTTCGCTGACGAGGCGCGCGAGGTACTGCGCGAGGGTGATGTCCCCGATCTTGTCGTCCTTGGCCCCTAGGAACGGCCGCACGGTGATCGGCGTGGCGTGATCGCCCTTGTCCACCATCTCGACGATGACGGCATAGGCGCGCTGGTGAAGCGGCTCGCTGAAGTGTTCGGGCTTCAGCATGGATCGGACGACCGTCACCGCATCGTTGTGCAGCATTATCGCTCCAAGCAGCGCCTGCTCAGCTTCCGGGTTGTCGATCGCGGCAATGTCGAAGTCGGATTGCGCGTTCATGCCGCCACCTGCCTGCTGCGCTCGTATTCGATATGGCGGAACGTGTCGGTGTTCTTGGCGGCGATCGCGATGCCCACCGCGTCCGCTTGGTCGTTGTTGGTCACCGCGATCTTCTCGCGGGCGCACTGCTGGCGAACCGCCTTCTTCCAGTCGTCGCGAGTCCATCCCTTGTGCGTGCCGAAGCCGAGGAACGCCTTCCGCCACGTCGACGAGGACAGGATGACAAAGGGGATGTCCTTGACCGCCACGACGCACATGATCGCGCCGGTGATCTGGTTGGAGGAGATGACGGCGTTCAGCCCACCGCCGTCCGCCGCCGGCTCGTCGTCCCCCGCTTGGCCCATGAAGGTGGTCTTGCGCTTGATGCCGACCTTCTGCCGAAGCGGCGCTTCCATTGCGATCAGCGCCGGGCGGCGGCCGTCACGCTCCAGCGAGCGGATAAGGCCGAAAAGCTGGCGGCCAATGGAGCCGCCCTTCTCTTCGAAGCAATCGCCGGCGGCCTTGAAGGTGTTGACCTGGATCGCCGAAAGGCTGCGCGCAGTGTCGTAGAGCGCGATGCCAGTGACCTGCGCTGGATCAAGACCGAGGATCAGCGTCATGCGCCCTCGCCATCGTCGAGATCGCCGCCCTCGTCGTGGCCGGCGCCTTCGATCAGTTCGGCCGTGGCACGGGACGCGAGAAGCTCCTTCAGGACCGCCGCGCCCTTGTGCCAGCCCTTGATCCAGTCCTCGCCATCGGCCGTGTTTTCGGCGTAGGGCGACCGGCAGGGCTCGTCGTCCATGCCCGCAATCTTGCCGTCCATGAACGCTTGGCTGTCGCCGGACGGCTTCTTCTCGGTGAACATGTCGAACTGGCCGTTCTCACCGACCGCCCAAGATGCCACCTCGCGCAGCGCGGCGATCCGAGCCTCGGTCTTCTCGCGACCTTCCGGCGTTTCCATCGCGATGTGCGTCTTGATCTGGTCCAGGCCGTGCTCACCGAGATCGGCCTTCACGACCTTGCCGAGCTTCTGCAGCTCGGAGGCGATCCGCTTCTTGTCCGCGTCCAGCGCCTTGAAGCGCCGGCGATGCATCAGCATCAGCGCATGACGCTGATCGGGGCTGATAGAGTTGTGCCCGACGCCAGCGGACTCGCCAGCACTGGAGGTCTCACGCTTTGCGCGCGACATGGTCACTGCCTTTCTGTCTGTCGGAAGAGATCGCGACGGCATAGGCCTCGCGGGCGGAGAAGTGTTGAGAGCGCGCCAGGGCATAGGCTTCGCGCAGATGCGGAGAGAGCGGGCCGCCGCGGCGCGCGTCGTAGTGCGCCGTCAGGGCCGCGAGGCGCTTGGCCTCTATCTCCGGGCTGCCAACTGCCTGCCGGAAGCGCTCGCGATGTTCGGGCGTTGAGGTGCGCGCCTTGCTGGCCTTGGCGATTTTCAACCGGACCGACAGCGGACGTTTCTTGCCCTTCATTCGCCGACTTGCGAGGTATCCAATCCGCCCGCCCCAGCCGAGGCGAGAGACCTTGATCCGCACGCCGTTCTCGGAGCAGCCGAGGAGCTTGGCGATCTGCGCGTAGGTCTTTTCGAGGTTCATCTGCCGGCGCAGTTCGGCGATGGCTTCTTCGGTCCAGCGGAAGCGGGCCATCAGGCGGCCTCCGCCTGTGCGATCGCGCTGTGCTGGTGATCGAAAGCGCGAAGACCTGCCGCGATCAAAGCTCGCTGGCGTGTGCGTGCGACAGCGGCGAACGGCGGAGCCGATCCGTCAGTGGCGTCGACCAACGCATAGAAGAACCGCCCGCCCGGCAAAGCCTCGCGAACGTCCATCACGACGTCAGGGAGAAGGAACAGGACGAAGGCGCGAGCCAAGTCGTATTCGTCGAGGACGCACGGCAGAAACGGCAGGCGAACGCTTGCCCCGCAGGCGGCTTGCTCCTGGATCATGGCCGCTATGCCATCGGCAAGCGTTCGGTCGTCGAGCGGGGAAAGCTCAATCCGGTGCGCGAGAAGCCCGATCATGCCACCATCTCGGCAACGCGTTGACGATCGCGAAGGCGGAAACCCCGCTGACGAACGGTCTCGATGGCCATCACGCCTTCGACCTTCCGGCGCACACGACCAGCCACGACGTGGCAGTGGTTCTCGCAGAATGCGTGCTGGCTGACGCGAATGGCCTCGTTCATGGCGTGGAACGGCACGACATCGCGAGCCAGAAGCGCCAAGACGAAGCGCGTCTCCTGCGCTGACAGCTTCCAATCGGTCGGCAAGGTGCGCGTCGGGCGAAGCGCCTCCTCGAGCTGCCGGACGCGCTCTTCCAGTTCCTCCCGCTCTTCGCGAAGACGGACATTCTCGGACTGCAAGCGAGCTTCGACGCTACTCATTCTCCGACCTTCTCCGTTGATCCCTCGACATGCAGGCGGGCGAGGTCTTCCACCGTGGGTTCTTCAGACGCCGGCTCGGGCTCCGGCTTGCGACGACTGGCTCTCCATCGCAGCCATTCCAGCGCCCGCCAGAGGAGGTTCTTGGTGAGTTTCGCAACCATCGTTCTTCCCCATGCGCAGCTCCCGATATCGAAGGGCTGCGTTCTCATGCTTGAGGCATTCGGCTTCGTAGGCTTCGAGAAGAGCCTTGTAGGCACCACCCGACACGTCCTTCATTTCCTGCCAGCGGTTCCAAAGACGGCGGGCGTAAGTGCGCTCCAACCCGATCTCGGCAGCAACGCGATCTCGCGCTGCTGTCCACGTGTCCGTTGGGCCGCGATGATGCACCCGCATCAGGGCTTCCAGCCACGACCGAGCGTCTTGGACCGCTTCGAGGCTCATTGAAATCTCGGAACGCTTCGTTCCGTGCGCGGAACGTGATGTGACGGACATTGCTGGTGGCTCCATGCGAACTTCTGGGCATGGAGAGCAGACGGGACACACAATTCGATCTGTTCAGGGACACGGGCTGCAACCCATGTCCGGCCCCGAGCGGCTGCAACCGCGCCGGGGAGGATTACTGGCAGGCCAGGCGCGCAACGAACGCGACGGCCGAAGGAAGGCGCAGGCAGATGACGGACGGCTTGACCATGGACGAAGCGATCGGCTTCGCGATCATCGTGCTGCGGAAACTGAGCGCGGCGGACCGGGAGGGGAACGCCCGCCGCGCTGCCGAGGGACGCGATACATGCGCCTCGGATGCCGGCAGAGGGGGATGTGCCGGCAATGGGGTGAAGGGTTGAGAGCATCAGGCCGCGACCTCGACGTTGCGAGGCTCGAGGTGAGCGCGGAGGCAGTCGATGTTGGCCTCGCGTACCGGGCGGAAACGAGAAGCGCGGAAGGGCTTATCCGAGGGTTGACCACGCACCGAAAGCCGCGATGGCACTTCGACAAGACGAACAGCAACAACGAATTCGCCAGATTGCATCTGGCCTTCGCCAACCCAGCAGATCGTGTAGATCGAACCTTTGACGATCTCTGAAACATCATAGCGATTGGTGTGCTGATCATCGACGCACACGACCCGCATCCCTGGGCGGAAATCCCAAGCCATCTAAGCCGCCCTCGCGATTTCATGAATGCGGTCTTCAGCACCGCGAAACGTCGTATTCACCGGCCCGACCGCGACGCGCGGATGATCGTCCACCAGCCGAAAGATCGTCGTGCGAAGCTCGTAGGCATGGGCGGACATGAACCCGTCGCGGCCGTCCACCATGGACGAATAGGCGACGATGCCGGCCCACATCGCGTGGTAGTCGAGCATCGACTCCGACATCAGCGCGAAGACGCCACGGTGCTTGTGAAGCTCACGGCGGGCGATCTCGGAGACCAGATCGTCGTCGGAGATGGATGCGAGGTCGATCATGCGGCCCTCGCCAATTTTTCGGCTTTGCGGAGTGCGCGGGCGGAAACCCATCCGGTCTGCCGTCCGCACCCGGCGCAGATCATGCGACCGGCATGGTTGGCGGGTTCGATGGCCGGCGCGGTCTCAATGCGTCCGACGTCGCCACTGCACCAACGGCAGGCGCGGAAGACGCCACGAGCAGCCTGGAGCGGTATGGCAGCCACGACGATCACGACGCTGCTCCACCGCTTCCACCGACGAGCTTAAGCTGCGGAACAACCTTTCGATGAACCTCGCGTTCGTAGATGCCCTTGCCGCTGGCTTCCCACCATTCGCGGATTTTGGACTTCTGGAAGACCCAAGGGCCATTGGCGTGAGACGGATCAGGACGGGCAGTGAAGCCTCGCGCAACGAACCAGTGGATCGCGTTGGCAGACAGGTTGCGCGAAAGGCGGGCGGATCGTTCGAAGGCCGGGACGCCCATCAAGCTTTGCGCGAGGGCGATGGATATGCACTCGCTGGCGTCCTGCTTGGCAGCGAGCGTCTCAATCAGGAGCTTGTCGCGCTTGTAGCTCGCCTCGAAGCGCTGCTCAGTCCAGAACTGGTTCCGGGCAATCAGGTCTAGGATCGGGCGGGCGACATGCTTGATGACCGCGCCGATGATCGATCCGGTGAGCCCGTCCATTTTGGAGCCGAGACCGACGTCGATCCCGTGAAGCTGGCGCTCAATGTTGGCGAGGCTGTCGTTCGTCTCCATCGTCAGCGCGAGGGAGCCTTGCGCCGGAGACGCTGCGATCTCCATCCGGCGGGTCAGACGAGCCTCCATCGCGTTGAACGCTGCGATGTAGTCTTCCTTGAACTTTGCAGCCCGCTTGCCGGTGAAACCGAATGCGATGAACACGAACCCGTCGCGGGTCATATCAATGGAGCGGTCCATGCGCCCCGGGATGTTTGGATGAGGCTCCTCGCATGGCGCAAAATTGCGCTGTGCAAATTCTACCGAGCATTCGAGATTGTCGTACTTCTTCAGAACATCTTTGTGCTGCTTGCCGAAGAAAGCCGCCACGTCGCGGCTGTTCGCGAACGTCTGCCCGTCCTTCACGCGGACGACCGGGATCACGTTTGGGTTCTGGTCGAAGGGTTCGATCACGCTGCGGCCTCACGAACAGATGCTTCGGAGATCAGGGCATCAACGAGCTTCCGCGATGCTCCACGGGTGGGGATGCCCCGGTTCTCCCACCGCCAGATGGTCGCAAGATCGACGCCCCAACGATCAGCGAGAGCCGACTGCGTGAGGCCCAGGCGCTTTCGAGCGGCCGAGAGGTCAAGGGAAGCATCCATGCCTGTATTATGCAAAAGGCATAATCAAACGTCAATGCCAAATGCATAGTGCGATATGCATAATGTTGGGAATGATCGATTTGCAGCTAGCCGCGCGACTCAAGCAGGCCCGAGAGGTTCGCTACTCGACAGCGCAGGAAGCCTGCGATGCTTTCGGCTTTAAATATCCGACCTACGCCGGGCACGAGAATGGAACGCGCGGCTTCAAGAAAGAGACGGCGCGGATCTACGCCGCGAAGTTCCGGGTCGGCTTAGAGTGGCTTCTAACGGGCAAGGGCGACATTCAGACCTCAGCCGAAACGGACGAGGAAAAGCATTTCCTGTCCGAATTTCGGCAGCTCGAAGCCGCCGATAAGGAAAACATTCAGCGCACGGTGCGAGGCCTCATCGCCTTGCAGCGCGCAAGGCAGCCATCTGACGTATGACATGGGCACGGTCAGCATCCGAGAGTTCACGCCATAACGCCAGCAATTCCATTTCAGCTTCCGTCTCTCGCTCCCGCATCTCCCACCTCAACCTCCGCGATGAGAACGAATACAGAACGTCCGCTACCTAAGAGTCAATGACCAGACGTAAGCCTTTCGCTTTAGCAGACCAAACACGGCGCTGTGTCGTCAGCGTTATCAGGGGGATGGAATGAAGTTTCATAGCATCGCAGCGACATGTTTCGTGGCGGCCCTGACCGGCTGTCAGACCGCGACGCCCGAAAGCGCCAACATCGTTACGACCGGTAATCCCGAGCTCGTGCGCGGCTGCAAGTTCTTGGGCCAGGAGACGGGCAAGCAGTACCTGATTGGCGGCGTAGTGCTGATGGGCGCGGCGCAGGAAGATGCGAACCGCCGACTCAAGAACGCGGCTGCTGCCAAGGGCGCGACGCATCTCCTCACGACGAACCAGCAGATGGGCATGGGCGGAGCGTCCGCGACCGGCGATCTCTACCGCTGCCCGTCATGACCCTCGACGACCTCACCCGTTCGCAACGCCGCCTTCTCGCGCGCCTGGGCGGCGGAGGCTTTGCCGAGGACGCGATCGGCCGTGAGATCGGCGACTTGACCGACGCTGAACTGATCGAAGCGCATGGACTGATCGTGATCGGGCTTGTCGAGATCGTTGAAGGCTGGCGCGGCACGACCTGGTTCATGATGACCGGCTATTGCCTGCGGATCATTGAGGAAGGGCTGACCGAGTGAGCGATTGTCGCCCTCACCCCTTGTCTTCGATCCTCCCGCTGATGCGGAAGAACTGCGCGAGCTTGGCTGCGGCATCGGCGGATGTGAAGCGGGCCACGACCCTTCCAGGGGCTCGCGGATCTCGTCGATCAACCTGGATCAGGAACAGGCCAGATCGCAGCATGGTCGGATCATCTGCAAGGGCCAAAGCTGCTTCGGCATCGGTGATCTCGCCGATGACCAAGCTCTCGGTGTTCGAGAGCGACGCTACCACCTGCATCGTCATTGACCCGTCCTCTCCATAGGTGCACCTTGCCGAGCAATCCCTCCATTTCAGTGAACAAGCTGGCCGAATACATCGTCAGCAAAGGGGCGCGGCAGCGCACGATCCTACATCAACGCAAGTATCCCGATCCAGATTTCAACGCTGGGACATTCTATCGCGAGGCCGGCGAAGCAATCGGACGATACCTTGCGGACGGGGCGGTCGATTCGTCCATTCTCGACAAGCAAGCAGCGATCTTGAAGCAGAAGCCGGCTGACAACATCGGCACCTCGCGCCGGTTGAACGCAAATATCGATGCGATCGAACGCTTCAGCAACATGCTCGACGATGTCGACCTATGCGGCGCGGAGCCAGCGCTCGGCTCGAATTATGCTGAGAAGATGACCTTCGGCAACGTCGCGATATCCGTGCGACCGGAACTGATCTTGCGAGGCACGGGCGCGAAGGGGCGAAAGTTTGTTGGTGGGATCAAGCTCCATTTCTCCACCCAATACGCGCATGGCCCCGAGTCTGCAGGTTACGTTTCCGCAGTCGTTCAAGAGTTTTGCCGTCTGCATATCGCTCAGGACGAGGAACTGGTGAGCCCCGAATACTGCGCCGTTTACGACGTCGGATCGGGAACGATCTTTCAGGGGGTGAAGGCGACCAAAGCGAGGTTGAAGGACATCCAAGCCGAGTGCCTGAACATAGCCGGCATTTGGTCGACCCTGTAGGCCACTAGGACCAGCCCCGCTCCGGCGGGGTTTTTCGTGTCTGCGCCCGCCCCTCGGCAAGCGCAGACACCGTCGCGAGGCGTTAGGCCTTCTTGATCGGCGGCTTGGTTGGTGCCACCGGCTGGAACGTGATCCCGCAACCCTTGCGTCGGCTGGCGTCTTCGATCGCCTGCATTTCGCCCTTCAGGCGCGCGACCTCGGCAGCCTTCTCACCATTGCCATCCAAGAAGAACAGCGCGGGCCAGAACACCACGACGCCAACAGCGGTCAGCGCCGCGTCCTTGCCTGCCTGATTGTCCTGCGCTCCGCTGGCGGCGGCCGCGCGGGACGATACGACCTTCGCCTCTTCGGTCAGCGCCTCGCAGGTCGATCCCTGATATGCGAGCGGCGACACATAGGCAGGCGCAATGCTCGCAGCCTTCTTCGCGCAGCCAGTCATGGCCATCACCGCAGCGGCGGCGATCAGCAGCTTGTTCATTTCGGTATCCCCCTCTGGAATGAGGCGAGAATGGGGCCGAAGTTAACGGGGCGTCAACGGGTACAACCTGAGATTTCCACAGGTGCGCTGCGGCGAAGCGTCACCGGATCATTCCACCTCGACTCGGATGTAGTCGCCGATATTCCCGCGACCCCATACCTGCACCTTCACGTAGGCACCGCCGTTGACGATCACGGTTGCGGCCTCGCGCGACATGCGACCTGCCGAAAGCATCTCCTCCAGCATCGCCCGGTTGCCCTTCGAAGCGAAGAAGCCGTCGCTCGTGTCACCGCGCTGGCGGACGCCGTAGAGGTGGAAGTTGGCGCGATCCTGCCGGAGGATCTGCCAGGGACGCGTCAGTCGCTCACCGCTCGAACTGTAGAGGTCGTCGCGCCCGATGAATGCCGTGTACTCGTCGAGCAGAGCCGGGCGGCGGCTATTCGGCGACATCACCACGTCAGCCTGCGCGCCTGCCTGCAGCGTTCCCGCCGCCACCGCTGCGATTGCGATCAGCACCCGTCGAATCATCGAAGTCTCCCACCCTATCCTACAGTACTATCAGACTCCCCTTCGGTGCTTGATAGAGAGGAATCCGGAGTACCGTTATTATGCTACCGTTATTAGGGGGGTCACTGGTGTCACCTACACGAAGTGACACTGGTGTCACCTAGACGGCCCACGGGAAGATCAGGAAGTAGTGGTTCACCGCCCGGTTTCGGCGGCCGCGCGCGACCTTCTCCAGGTCGATGAAACCCTCCTCGCGTAGCTGCATGATCGCTCGCTTCACGGTGCGCGGGCTGATGTTCAGATCCTTCGCGATCGTCGTCTGCTGGTGCTTCGTGTGATTGTCGTGCCGGTTCATGTGCATGGCGATGAAGATGCCGACGCGCTGACAATCCGCAGATAGGTAATCGCGCCCGAGCACGTGCCGCACCCATTCGTCACGGTCGCGATACCACTCACCGGCTGGCGAGAGTTCAGGCTTGTTCGGAAAGGACATGTTTGGTCGCTCGGCAGAAAATTATGCAATACGCATATTAGCTGTTGACGAGCAATTATGCAAAAGGCATATTCCTCCTCACACCGAACGTGAGGAATGAAGATGGCAAGCGAAGCGCAGATCACCGGCAAGGTCCTCAAAGCCAACGGCAAGCGCGTTGGCATCCGCATCAGCGCCGGCCCGTGGATCGATGGCGTCCCGGCCGATCTGATCAAGGTTCGCCCGAAGAACGGCAGCTTTCCCGCAGAGATCCGCGCTGCATTCACCGTCGAGAACAACAGCGACGGTCGCGAAGATTATTTCGAGGCCGACTGCATCCGTCTCATGCCGGGCCATCCCCTCTACGCCGCTGCCAAAGCCGCCGCCTGACGCTTCGGCTACCCGCGCACTGTCGCGGGCTTCCGAACGTCATCGCAACGAGGCTCCCCGCATGTCTCAGACCCTCGCATCTCCCCGTCGCCCGATCATCAACCGTTTCTGCGAGAAGGATTACGCAGGGCCGATGATCTGGCTTATCGCCGTCGCCACCTGCGTCGGCTTCAGCATGTTCATGGCCGGCATCCTGTTCACGATCATGGCGAACGACGCTGCGACGCGCGTTCAGGTCGCCACGCAAGAATATGGCTCTGTGGCCCCGAGGGGCATGGCCGGGCGCGTGTCTCTGGCGAGCAAGGAGATGGGTCAATGAACGTCTCCGAGCTTCAGGCTGTGCGGGATAAGATCGCGCAGGGATGGACGCAAGAAGTTTGCGCTAGGGACAAGTACGGCGAAGAAACGGCTTCGTGGGAGAACGAGGCTGTTTGTTGGTGCCTTGTTGGAGCGGCTATGGCTACTCGCACGAATACATTCGACATTTCGAAAGCCCTTGGAATTAGCGGAATTGCGGCTTGGAACGACCATCCCGGCCGCACCCAAGCCGAAGTCCTCTCCCGCATAGACGATGCAATCGCCCGCGCCCGTTCCCTCAAGCAGGAAGGGAACTGAGCGATGGCGAGCGAAGCACCTTTCCAGTTGCCCTGCATCGTTGAGAAGATCGACGCGGAAGATCGCTGCTTAGTCGATGCGGATGGCGAGCCGTTGGCGCTCCTCATTGGCGCAGCAAACTGCAAAGCCGGCGCTCTCTACATCTGCCGGGCCGTGGATCTCTACGAACCTCTTTCGCGTCAAAACGCGGCACTGGTCGAAGCCGCCCGTGACGTTCTGAATTACTTCACATCGCGAGAAACCGCGAGCCTGCGCGTCACTGAGTTGACGAAGGCGCTGCGCCTCGCTCTCGCAGAGGAGAAGCAGTGATGCTGTCCCCCAAGCTCGAACTCATCGCCACGCTCGACGCTCTCAGCAAGGCGGTTGATAGCGCGAAGGCCGCCGTCAACCGTGAGAGCTTTGACCTCTCGCACCAAGGCTGCGCGGATCGCATTCACCTCGTCGAGACGCTCGCCAACCCGATCACCAAGACGGCCTGCGAAGCGCTCCATGGCCTGAACATGATGGCGATCGGCCACACGCTGGTGGACGAGGACTATGCGTCCATCATGGAGGACAAGCTCCTCGAACTGCAGGCTGAGGAATACGACCCGGCTTTCACTCGGCAGGCGGAATTAGCGGAAGAAGCTCGTCGCGAGCGGAGGGCGGCGTGATGGGACGACCGACCCTTGGTGCCTCTCCGACACAGCGGCTGCAGATGAAGATCACCGAAGACGAGGTCGCTGCGATCAACGACTACCGCTTCGCAAACCGCATCGCCACGCTTTCGGAGGCCGTCCGCCAGCTGGTCGCAAAAGGCCTGCAGGCGACCTCTGCAACGGAGGCACAGTAATGCTCGCCTTCGCTCACCCGGTGCCGCGCGCCGCCTCCTCCATGGCCTCTGCAATGCGCCACCCGCGGTTCGTCGCCGCCGCCGTCCACTCCCTCCGCCAGCAGGCCGATCGCGCCCGAGCCCGTCATCACGACAGCGAGGTGGAGGCGATCAACCTGCAGATCGAAAAGCTGCTTGAGAACGAGGACGAGCGATGAGCGATTGCCCGCATTGCGCCGCTCATCTCGCGGACGACAACGGCGTTTACAGCCACATCAAGGCGAAGCACGGCAAAGCAAAAGCCCGAGCGTTCCGCCAAGAGCACATGCCGCCGCGCGAACCATCAATCGGTGAAGAGCTTGCCGAGGCGCTGCTCTCCGCTCGCTGCGGCGACGAAGTGCCCGAGCACATCGCCCTCATGTTCCCTAGCGAAATTTCCGAAGCCCGCGCCGCCGGTAGGAAGGATGCAGCATGACCACCGTCATCGTCCCGAACCATGTCTCCGATGCGATCAATGCGGCGATCGACGAGGCTCTGGTGAAAGTGCCTGAAGCTGCACCCGACCGCGCACACTTCTATCAGATGTTGCTCGACCACTTCTTCGAGTTCGGCTTCCTGCCGGAGTTCACGCTCGTCAAGAAGGAAGCCGCTTGATGGACGTCGTTTGGAACGGCACGCCGATCACCGAGAACGGAACCTATGTCGGCATCCCGCTGGCGGAGTATCACGGCAACGTTGATCTGTTCGATGCGCCGTCGATCTCCAAGAGCGCCCTGAAATGGCTCCTGCCGTCGCACGGCGGGTCACCGAAAGCGTTTTGGGGCCGGTGGGCACACAACCCTGCGCACATCGAAGGCAAGCGCTCTGACGCGCTGGATTTCGGCAAGGCGGTCCACTGCCTGCTGCTGGGCGACGAGGTGTTCTCCGAGACCTTCATCATCCGCCCCGAGGAGTTCACCGACTACAAGAAGAAGGCCGCGCAGGAATGGCGCGAGGAAATGCAGAAGGCTGGCATGACGATCGTCACGCCCGAGCAGCTTCTGCAGATCAACCGCATCGCCGAAGACGCCGGGCGATATCCGCTCGTGCAGCAGGGCCTTCTGAACGGTGCCGTTGAGCGTACCATGGCCTGGAAGGACCCGGAGACCGGCCTATGGCTTCGCTGCCGGCCCGACGTGCTGGCGGCCGATGGCATTTTCGCCGACCTGAAGACGGCGGCGAAGTTCGATGAAGACTTCCTCGAGAAGCAAGCCTTCGACGCGGCCTATTACCTGCAGGGCGCGATGACCCGCATGGTCTGCCGCGCGCTCGACATCCCCTTCGAGACCTTCGTGCTCCTCTACGTGCTGACAGACGAGGTGCCCGACACGGCGCATGTCGAGGTCTCCGAGCACGAACTGGACCGCGGCGAAGGCGAAATTCGCTGGGCCCTGCGCACGATCCGCCAGTGCCTCGATAGCGGCGAGTGGCCGGGCGCGCGTCCCTTCGCCGGCGGAGAGCGGCACCTGCAGCTCAAGCCGTGGACGAAAGAGCGGATCGACAACTTCCTTGAGATGGAGAATGCCGCGTGAGCGCCCTTGTCACGACGGAGAACCGCGCCTTGGCTCCGGCCCGCGCGCCCCGCGAGATCATGCCGACCGACGACGCGGTGCCGATGCTGGACACCGCGAAGTTCGAGCACATGCAGCGGATCGCCAACGTCATGGCGTCCACGTCAATGATTCCGGACACTCTGCGGAAAGTGAAGAACGGCGGAAGCGAGGTAGACCTGTCGCCTGGGCAGGTTATCGCGAACTGCTTCTTGGTCGTGAACCAGGCGGTGCGCTGGGGCATGGACCCGTTCGCTGTGGCGCAGTGTGTGTCCATCGTCCACGGCAAGCTTTGCTACGAGGGCAAGCTCGTCTCGGCCGTTCTCGACGCCAAGCTCGGGACGAAGCTCCATCATCACCTGATCGGATCTGGCGAGGCGCGCCGCATCTATCTCAGCGATCGACCTTTCGACGAAGGGGTCATCGCCAAGCTGACGCCCGGAATCCGACTGTTCGACCGTCGCATGTTCGATGGCTCGGTCGCCGAGTGGAAGACCGATGGGAAAGGGACGCCGTGGACGCCGAAGAACTTCGACCGGATGCTGATCTATCGCGGCACCCGCGATTGGGCTCGCATCTATGAGCCGGCCATCATGCTCGGCGTCTATACGCCGGACGAAATGCTGGACCTGTCGGAAACCGCTCGCTCGAACCGGGCGCGCGATGTCACCGGCG
Organism: Aureimonas psammosilenae; assembly: GCF_009176975.1. Classification (GTDB taxonomy): domain Bacteria; phylum Pseudomonadota; class Alphaproteobacteria; order Rhizobiales; family Rhizobiaceae; genus Plantimonas; species Plantimonas psammosilenae. The sequence continues at coordinate 270,856 of NZ_WEZG01000002.1, read as the reverse complement.
AGCGGTCATCGCTATCGCAACGGCTGATCGCGGCGAAGGAGCGATCAACCACGACGGATGAAGGCTTCGCCCGTCCGACAGCGGAGCAGCCCGCTCCCCGGATCGCAGAAGCCGAAGAGGAACAGCCGCAGGAGCCCGACAGCGAGCGTGATGACGCGCCGCCCGCCGATGATGACGGCGAAGACGATCGCACGCCACAGGGCGGCGAAGGGGCTGAGCGTGAGGAGGAACAGGTTGATGCCCGCGGCGCGATCGACAACGCCACGCGCAACCTGCTGGCCGAGGCAGCGTCGAAGTTCCTGACGCTGGCATCGGATGAGACGATGGAGCCGCAGGACCGGCGGGCGCAGCTTGGCGCTACCGTTGCCGACTGGAAGCGCGAGATCCAGCCGGACTTTCACCCTCGCCTGAAACGCGTTCTGGATCGTGCCGATGCGGTTGCGCAGGGCAAGCTCAGCGTCCAAGCGGCGGTCAAGCTGCTGGCGGCAGAGATCGGCGTCAAGGAAGGCGACGTCGAGCCGGCGGGGGCGCGCTGATGTCGTTGATCCGTTTCCCTGACACCGCCTTCTCACTTCAGCCCCTCGGCAAGAAGCAGCGTCGCATCGAAGAGCCTCGGCACCTCGCCTTCATCCGCACCTTGCCGAGCATCATCAGCGGCCAGATGGGTTGCGAAGCCTGCCACATCCGCTTCGGCGATCCTCGCCATCGCAAGCCCATGGCTGGCACAGGACGGAAGCCGGACGACTGGTTCACCGTGCCCATGACGCCGGACGAGCACCGGCACCAGCATTCGATGAACGAGCACGCTTTCTACGAGGGGCACGGCATCAACGATCCCTGCCAGCTTGCGCTCGATATCTACGCCGTCACCGGCGACCCCGACGAAGCCCGCCGCATCATTGCTGAGCATCTGGCTCGCATTGGGCGCGCGATCGGAGAGCCGCGCACATGACCGAGCCCCAAGCACCCAAACACACGGCGCTCCGCGAGGCGCTTCAGCTTCTCTATGCGTTCGCAGGAGAAGGTCTCGGCTGCGAGGTTGGCGATGCTCGCACGCTGGATGCGGGCGAAGTTCTCATCGCGCTGGCTGATGCGCATGGCGTCAAGAACGAGAACGACGGCCCGATGTGGTCGCAAATCTCGGACCGCATCCTGAGCGCCATTGAGATCAGTTCCTCGTCATCCTTCCGTCGAGACAGAGCGTTGCTGGTCACCGACCAAATGCGTGGGTGGTCTGAGGAGGATTGGCTGTTCCTTCGCGAGACAATCTCCGCTGAAGATCGCGAAAAGCTGAAGCGTATCTTCGCGGCCTACGACGCCCCCGCCATTGAGCCCGACCCATCCTCCTCCACTCAAGAGGTGAGAGCGGCGCTGACCGCTGCCCTGCGCTTCATTCGGAATACCGATGACGAGAGCGGCTTCGGCACTCAGCGGATGGAAGGCGATGCCTTCTATCTGAAAGCGTTCCTGCTTGCCGACCGGATCGAAGCCGCCCTCGCATCCGCCCCGCCTGTCCGCACGAACGCGGAGGGCGATCAATGAGCGTCGGTGGCCGTATTATCGAAAAGCTGCCGATGGCTCTGACCGACAGAGAGCATCCTGCCCTGCGCAAAGACGTGGTGCGCTATTGGGTGCTGGACACGTCAGGCGGCGTTCATGACGAGGTCTGCGTCTATGCCGATCCCGCCGCTGTGGAGCCGCAGCTTGGTGACGCCATCTGGTGGCAGGGCGGGCGCATCTTCTTCAACAATGACGAAAGCTGGCTTCGGAAGGTCGGGTTCTCGTTCCAGCCGCCCGCCCCGCTTGTCCGCTCGCAGGAGGATGGGGAATGAGTGCGCTTCTGCAAATGCTCGCGCTTCACGCGCTCTGCGACTATCCGCTGCAAGGCGACTGGCTCAGCAAGGCCAAGAACCACAAGCTGACGCTCGTGCCCGGTGAAGCCATCTGGCCGGGTGCGTTAGCCTGCCACGCCGGGATCCATGCCAGCGCGGTCTGGATGGTCACGCAGTCTTGGCTCTTGGCTGCGTTCGAACTCATCGCCCATTCCGTCATCGACTACGCGAAGTGCGATGGCCGCCTTTCCTACAACCAAGATCAAGCGATGCATGTCGGTTGCAAGGTCACATGGGCTGCTCTGCTTGTGACTTTCGGGGGTTTGCCATGAGCCAGTCGAACGTCGTTCCCCTGAACTTGAAGACTTTAGGGGTGCAGAAAGCGCGCGATCTTGTCGATTTATTGCTGACGCACGGCGAGCGAGCCTATCGGGCCTCCCTCCCGCGCGAGTTCATCGCTGCTCGCGGTCCAGGTTTTCGTCTTGCCTCCCTCTCCTCGGAGACCACCCATGTCTGAGACAGTGCCGGCGGGACTGACGCTTGCCGCCCTTCATCGTGCCAATATCGACCGACAGGCCGCGTGGTGCCCCGATCAAGCCCCCGATCTTTCCTTCCGAGGCAACGAGCTTGCGGGCGAAACGGGAGAAGCCTGCAACGTCATCAAGAAGCTGGAACGCGAGCGGCAGGGCTGGGCCGGGTCGCGCGATACCATCGAGCATCTGGCGGAAGAGCTTGCCGATGTCGTGATCTGCGCGGACTTGTGCGCGGTCACGGCGGGCGTTGATCTTCAAGCCGCCGTCGTCGCCAAATGGAACGCCACGAGCGAGAAGGTCGGGCTCCCGCATCGGCTCGAAGCCGCCCCCGCCCTCCCAACAGCGGAAGCGGACGAACTCCGGGCGGCGCTTATCGTCAAGCTCGATGAATTCTGCGAGGACTACAAGGGCTCTATCTCCATCGGCGCGGCGCACTTACGTCGTCGTTTCTGGCCGCTACTTGCAGACATCCGCGCTGCCCTCTCCGCCACACCAGAGACCGCCAGTTTGCACGAACCCTCCATTGTGGAGGGCGGCATCAAACTTCCATCAAACTCGCCAGAGACCGCCAAGCCCGACACGAGCGCGGCGGATCGCGAAGCCTTCATCGACCTTTTGCGCGGCGAGATGGGCGCAGTTCTCGATGAGACGGAAGATGGATCGGCTTTCGAGGACGATCCTAATTTCGAAGATCGCGTCGAAGGCGTCGTTAGAGCCGTTCTGCCTTTCACGCGCTACGCTGACGGCCCGGTGCCCGCCGCCCTCCATCCAGCGCCAGCCACCGCCTCTAGTGGCGGGATGGCGGAGGCTGCGGCAGTTCTTGCCGATCTCAAGGCCGGCGTTTTCTACAACATAGATGGAAGCCCTCGCCGTGTCCTTGACCGGCTTCAGCTACCAGATCGCGCCGCCTCCACCATCGAAGCCCTCTCGAAGCAGGTCGCGGACTACGCGCGCGATGCCTACCAGTGCGGGCAACGATTGGCGGATATGGAAGCGCGCGCAGAGGCCGCCGAAGCCGCTCTTGCCGAACAGAGCCGCCGCGCGGATGAGGCGGGTAAAGACGACTGGTGGCGGAGCCGCATAAGGCGAGAAGGTGAAAGCTATGAAGACGCGGCACTGCGCGTCCACGCTTCTCCTGTCTACGCCGGCTCATGGGAAGATGCTCGTATCGCCGTGATGGACGCTGAAGCGTTCGCCGCCCGCGCCGCACGTGGAGACGACGCAAATGGGTGAGAGGCTGACGAGGCTTGAGTTGGGAGCCCTCATGGACACGGCCACATGGCCACACGGGCTTCCCTTTAAATGGCGGCCGAAAACCATGCCCAAGTTAGAGGCTAAGGGGCTGGTGTCGCTGGGCCGGATGCCAAATAATTTCGGCGCTTCTTGGATGCTGACCGAAACAGGCCGCGCCGCCCTCCGCGAACAGAAGGACGCGAGCCATGGATAAGCCGGACGTGCGCGCGCTGGCGGAGGACGTGCCGGCGGAGGTGAGAGCCTTGGCACGGAAGACGTGGGACGAAGCCCCCGTCGCGGAATGCCATGCGGATGTCGAGGAGATGATAGCGGGAGCCATCATGGCAGACCGCCGCGCCACCCGCGAGACCGCCAAAGCCGAGGGAAGACGCCAAGGGCTGGAAGAGGCGGCGGCCGAATGGCGGGACGCTGACGAAGCGCCAGAGGGCTGGCACCGAACCTACCGGGTTGGCGAGAAAGGCCCGACCTGGGCGCACTGCGCCATCTTCCCTGGAGATGAGCGCGTCTGGTCGTCACCCACCGGGCACGACACCGTGGCGAACAGCGGCAGCTATGCGGCTCCGACGCATTACCTCGCGGTCGCGATCCCGCCGCTGCCTGACGCCATCCGGGCCATCGCGCAAAAGGCGGAGGGCTGAATGGAGCGCCCCATCAGCTTGGACGAGGCGGCCGATGCTCTCGGCATCACGCCGGCAGATAGCGCCAGCCCGGCCCGATATGTTCGCGACCTGATACGCCGGCACGGTGTGCCGTTCGTCCGCGTCGGTCGCGCTGTGAAACTTCGTCCTGATCAACTTCGCCTGTTGGGCGAGAGAATGGTGCAATGTCCCTCGAACTCAAGCGAGACCCAAAGTCCGGCATCTACCAGATCCATGGAACCGTCACTGTCTGGAAAGGTGGCGAGCCTCATAGCATTCAGATCCGGCGATCGGCCAAAACCCGAGACAAAGGGCAAGCCGACGCCATCAAGCGACAGATCGAAGGCGAAGTCGCGGAACGGAATTACACGGGTCGCGAACCCGCTATCACGTTCGCGGAGGCGGCCGCGCGATATGAACGCAATGGAGGGGAGCGCCGATACCTGACGAAGGTGGTGGCGCAACTCGGCAAGCTGCGCATTGACGCCATCGGCCAAGTCGAGATCGAAGATGCAGCGTTCCGCGCTTATCCCGACCCTGCCTTGTCATCAGCAACGATCCGACGCCAGTTCTACGCACCGGCGCTCGCGATCCTTCGGGCGAATGGGCATCATCCGATCGTCAAGCGGCCATCTGACGGTCAGCAGCGCACCTACTTCTTCACCCCGAAACGCGCGAACGACCTTCTGGAAGCCATCGTCGCGAGCCGATATCCGAACCCTTGGACGCCGGCCTTTGCCACCTTCCTGTTCGGCCAAGGCGTTCGGGTGTCGGAGGCGATCGGCATCGACGGTCGCGACGACATCGATCTCGACAACGGCTATGCGATCCTGCGCGACACGAAGAATGGCGATCAGCGGTCCGTTGCGCTCATCCCGAAGGTGAAGGCGGCGCTCTCGGCAATCCCGAACCTTGGCGACAAGGGGCCGCTGTTCCTGCGCTATGACGGTACGCCCTACGAAGACCTTTCGCATGGCCGCCGGCTTCGCTTCTGGATCAGGGCTTGCGAGACGATCGGCGTGGATCCAGCGATCTATACGCCGCACACCGCTCGGCATTCCTGGGCCACATGGTTCTACGCTCAGACGCTCGACATCGTGCGACTGCGCCAACAGGGTGGATGGAAGAGCGATGCTTGGGAGCGATACGTGAAGATGCCCTATCCAGGCCTTGGCCAGGAGGCGAAGCGACTCGGCTGGGATTTTCGACAGAGGAACGGATCGGGATCAAACTCTGCAAGAAGTTTGCAGGCATCTCGCTGAAATCCGCGTTTGTTCTCGTCTCGGATCGTCAGATTGCCTGAGAAGTCGAGAGATTTCAGAACCCAAAGCGCTAAACAAAACAACGGGTTCTGGCGGAGAAGAAGGGATTCGAACCCTCGATACGGTTACCCGTATACGCCCTTAGCAGGGGCGCGCCTTCGACCACTCGGCCACCTCTCCACCGCCGGAGTTAGCCCAAGCGCCGCTGCTTCGCAAGCCGTCTTCGCTGCAAAAGCGCTTCGGTCGCGCTCGGGCCCTTCCCCGTCAGGCGAAGACGACGGTCTTCTGGCCGTTCAGCATCACCCGGCTTTCCAGATGCATCTTCACGGCGCGCGCCAGGACGCGGCTTTCCACGTCGCGCCCGACGGCCACGAAATCTTCCGAGGTCATGGCGTGGGTCACGCGCTCGACCTCCTGCTCGATGATCGGACCTTCGTCGAGATCGGCGGTGACATAGTGCGCCGTCGCGCCGATCAGCTTCACGCCCCGGCCATGCGCCTGGTGATAGGGCTTGGCGCCCTTGAAACTCGGCAGAAACGAGTGGTGGATGTTGATCACCTTGCCGAACAGGCGCTTCGACAGGTTGTCGGACAGGACCTGCATGTAGCGCGCCAACACCACCAGATCGGCATCGGTTTCGCGCACGAGCGCCAGAAGCTTTTCTTCCTGCTCCGCCTTCGTGTCGCGCGTGACGGGGATGTAGTGGAAGGGAATGGCGTCGATCTCCGCCAGCCGGCGCGCGTCCTCGTGATTGGACACGATGGCGACCACTTCCGCCCGCAGCCAGCCGACCTGGATCTGGTACAGGAGATGGCGCAGCGCATGGTCGAACTTCGACACCATGATGACGATGCGCGGTGCGCGCGACACGTCCACCAGCCGCGTCTTCATGTCGAAACGCGACACCACCGGCTCGATGGCCTTCGCGATGGCGTCCCGGCCGAGCCCGGCCGGCGCGGCGAAGGCGATGCGCATGAAGAACCTGTCGGTGCCGCGATCCCAGAACTGGCTGGATTCGGCGATGTTGGCGCCCCGTTCGGCAAGTTCCGTCGTGACCGCCGAAACGATGCCCGGCTTGTCCGTGCAGGTGAGGTTAAGGATGAAAGCGTCCGTGGCGGAGGTCGCGGGTTCGGAAGGCATCGTGGCTCGCAGGTCTGGAACGGTCGGCGGAAAGGGCGCGGATGTCGGACGCGATCCTTAGCGCATCGGCACCGAGCGACGCGACAAAAAGCGACTTAAGGTCGACACAGAGGCGTCAGCCAAGTGCTTTTTCACCTCATGGATCACGGAAGCTGATTCTCAACATCAATGTCGCGAATGTGAGCTTGCTTCCGAAGCGTCGCTATGAAACTGATCATGACCGAACGGTGGCGAAGGGAAAGGCATTTGACCTGCCAACCCGCTGCTTCGTCATTCCAATTCGGTCAGCCTGTCGAACGGCAATATCCAAGGACGCATCATGGAGGGATTCTTCCAGCAGTTGATCAACGGCCTGACATTGGGTTCCATCTATGGACTCATCGCCATCGGCTACACGATGGTCTTCGGCATCATCGGCATGGTCAACTTTTCACATGGCGACGTCTTCATGGTGTCCGCCTTCTTCGCCCTGATTCTCTTCCTTGTGCTGACCACCTGGCTCGGCGTTACTTCCGTCGCCCTCGCCCTTCTTCTGGTGATGGTGGCCTCCATGATCCTCACCTCGGTTCTGAGCTGGGCAATCGAGCGCGTGGCCTACAGGCCCTTGCGAGGCTCGTTCCGCCTTGCGCCGCTGATTTCGGCGATCGGCATGTCCATCGTCCTGTCGAACTTCGTGCAGATCGCGCAAGGCCCCCGCAACAAGGCCACCCCGCCGATGCTGCGCGACAGCTACACCCTTTGGACCAACGCCGAGGGCTATGGCGTCACGGTCTCGCTGAAGCAGCTCGTGATCTGGACCGTCACCGCCGTTCTTCTCGCCGCCTTCTGGTACGTGGTGCAGAAGACCTCGCTCGGCCGCGCCCAGCGCGCCTGCGAGCAGGACCGCAAGATGGCCGGCCTCCTCGGCATCAATGTCGATTTCACCATCTCGCTGACCTTCGTGATGGGCGCGGCGCTGGCCGCCGTCGCCGGCACGATGTTCCTGATGTATTACGGCGTCATCAACTTCGCCGACGGCTTCACGCCGGGCGTCAAGGCCTTCACGGCGGCCGTTCTCGGCGGCATCGGCTCGCTTCCCGGCGCAGTGATCGGCGGCATCCTCATCGGCCTCATCGAGACCTTCTGGGCGCAGTACGTGTCGGCCGACTACCAGAACGTCGCGGCCTTCTCGATCCTCATCATCGTCCTGATCTTCATGCCGCAAGGCCTCCTCGGCCGGCCGGAAATCGAGAAGGTCTGATCGATATGACGGCACAGGCAACGGTTCATTCCCCGGCCCAGCACGGGCCGGACTTCGGCAAGGCGTTCAAGGATGCCCTGATCGCCGGCATCGTGGCGCTCGCCATCTTCGGGCCGCTCGTCGGCCTCGAAACCTCGCAGAACATGGCGAACGAGCTGATCGTCCAGAACAAGCTCGGCAACGCCCTGATCATCGTCGCGATCGTCTTCGTCGGGCGCTTTCTTCTGTCGGCCTTCGTGTTTCCCGCGCTCGCCTCGCGGCGCGAGAACAGGAAGCCGGTTTCGGCCGTGATCGCGGATGCCGAAGCGCGGCGCCTGCGCCACAAGCGGCTCTTCCGCGGCGGCATCGTGCTGCTCCTCCTTTACCCGGTGATCGTCGTGACGCTTTCCGGCGTCCAGGGCTCGATCAAGTGGGTCGACAATTTCGGCGTCCAGATCCTCATCTACGTGATGCTCGGCTGGGGCCTCAACATCGTGATCGGCCTCGCGGGCCTTCTCGACCTCGGCTATGTCGCCTTCTACGCGGTGGGCGCCTACAGCTACGCGCTTCTGGCCATCCACTACGACCTGTCGTTCTGGGTGCTTCTGCCGATTGCCGGCATCTTGGCGGCGACCTTCGGCATCCTCCTCGGCTTCCCGGTCTTGCGTCTTCGCGGCGATTATCTCGCCATCGTGACGCTGGCCTTCGGCGAGATCATCCGCCTCGTTCTCATCAACTGGCGCGAATTCACCGGCGGCGCGGCGGGCATCTCCTCGATCCCGAAGGTCACGCTGTTCGGCCTTTACACCTTCGACATGGGCGCCAGCAGCTTCGCGCGCGCCTTCGCGCTGCCGCCCTCTTCCGCTTATTACAAGATCTTCCTCTACTACCTCATCCTGGCTCTCGCCCTGTTCACGGCCTTCATCACGGTGCGGCTGCGCCGGATGCCGATCGGCCGTGCCTGGGAAGCGCTGCGCGAAGACGAGGTCGCCTGCCGTTCGCTCGGCATTAACACCACGAACACCAAGCTGACGGCCTTCGCCATCGGCGCGATGTTTGCAGGCTTCGCCGGCTCCTTCTTCGCCGCGCGCCAGGGCTTCGTGTCGCCGGAATCCTTCGTCTTCCTGGAATCCGTCGTGATCGTCGCGATCGTGGTTCTTGGCGGCATGGGCTCCATGGTGGGCGTCGCCATCGCCGCCGTGGTGATGATCGGCGGCTCCGAGATGCTGCGCGAGCTTTCCTTCCTGAAGGCCGTCTTCGGCAACGAGTTCAATCCAGACCATTATCGCATGTTCATTTTCGGCCTCGTCATGGTGGGCATCATGCTTTGGCGCCCGCGCGGTTTCGTTTCGGCTCGCCAGCCGACCGCCTTCCTGAAGGAACGCAAGGCCATCTCGGCCGATCTCGTGACGGAAGGGCACGGCTGATGGCCTTGTCCTGGGAAAAGGACCCGGTACTGCGGGTCGAGCACGTCACCATGCGCTTCGGCGGCCTGACGGCGGTGAAGGACCTGTCCTTCGTCGCCGGGCGCGGCGAGGTCACGGCTCTCATCGGCCCGAACGGTGCGGGAAAGACCACGGTCTTCAACTGCATCACCGGCTTCTACAAGCCGACATCGGGCATGTTCGCGCTTCATCACGCCGACGGCCAGGTGCATCTTCTGGAGCGGATGACGGATTTCCGTATCTCGCGCGTCGCGAAAGTGGCGCGCACCTTCCAAAACATCCGCCTCTTCGGCGGCATGACGGTGCTGGAGAACCTGCTCGTCGCGCAGCACACGCCCTTGATGCGCGCGTCGGGCATGACCTTCCTCGGCATCCTGGGGCTGAAGAGCTACCGCGACGCCGAGAAGCAGGCCGTGGAGCGCGCGCGCTACTGGCTGGAACAGACGCGGCTCATCGACCGCGCCGACGACCCGGCGGCGGACCTGCCCTATGGCGACCAGCGGCGGCTCGAGATTGCGCGCGCCATGTGCACCGAACCCGCGCTTCTCTGCCTCGACGAGCCGGCGGCGGGCCTCAACCCGCGCGAATCGGCGGAACTCAACAAGCTCCTTCTCGGCATCCGCGAGAAGCACGGCACGTCGCTTCTCCTGATCGAGCACGACATGAGCGTCGTGATGGAGATTTCCGATCACGTCGTGGTGCTGGAATACGGCACCAAGATTTCCGACGGCACGCCGGCCGAAGTGAAGAACGATCCGCGCGTGATCGCGGCCTATCTCGGCGTCGACGACGAGGAAGTGGAAAAGGTGGAGCATCAGCTCGATGCAATGACCGGCGAGGCCGTGCGATGAACGCGACCTCCACCGCTCCGCTGCTTTCGGTTCGCGGCGTCAAGACCTTCTACGGCAAGATCATCGCCCTGAAGGGCGTCGACGTGGAAGTGCGCCCCGGCGAAATCGTCACGCTGATCGGCGCCAACGGCGCCGGCAAGTCGACGCTGATGATGACCATCTTCGGCAATCCGCAGGCCCGCGAGGGTTCGGTCGTCTACAACGGCACCGACATCACCCGCCTGCCGCCCCACGAGATCGCGCGCCTTCGTGTCGCGCAGTCCCCGGAAGGCCGGCGCATCTTTCCGCGCATGACCGTTCTGGAAAATCTCCAGATGGGCGCTTCGCTCGACAAGCTGAAATATTTCGGCGAGGATTCGGAGCGCATGTTCACGCTCTTCCCCCGTTTGAAGGAGCGCATGAACCAGCGCGGCGGCACGTTGTCGGGCGGCGAGCAGCAGATGCTGGCCATCGCCCGCGCGCTGATGGCCCGGCCGAAGCTCCTGATGCTGGACGAGCCCTCGCTGGGCCTCGCCCCCCTCATCGTCAAGCAGATCTTCGACGCCATCCGCACGCTCAACCAGACGGAAGGGCTGACGGTCTTCCTGGTGGAGCAGAACGCCTATCACGCGCTGAAGCTCGCCCATCGCGGCTATGTGATGGTGAACGGCGTCATCACCATGAGCGGCACGGGCCGCGAGCTTCTGGAGAACCCGGAAGTCCGCGCCGCCTATCTGGAAGGCGGGCACTGAGGGTCACATGCAGGGTCTGATCTACGAAACGCCATCCGCATTCCCCTTTATCCTCGTCACCGTGATTCTGGGCGGTGGCGCGGCCTGGGCGACCGGCCGAAGCTGCGCGCAGACTTGGCGGGGGCAGGCCGTCCTTTTCTTCTACCTCCTGCTTCTCGGCATCGCGATCCGATTCATCCACTTCAGCGTTCTCGGCGACACGCTTCTGTCGCTGCACTACTATCTGGTGGATACGATCGTGATCGTCGCGATCGGTTTCTTCGCCTATCGCTACACGCGGACCAGCCAGATGGTCACGCAGTACCACTGGCTGAACGAGCGCTCCGGCCCCCTTTCCTGGCGGACGGTAACGACACCCGCAGAGAGCACCGGCCCTCTCACGAAATCTGGATGACAGCGGCTGAGCTTTGGACGAAGCTCATCCGAAAAACGTCATTCGATCATTGGTTCCAAATGCTTGGAACCGAAGCTGCAGCTAAACAACAGGGGTTACGCATGAAGAAACATCTGCTTTCAAGCGCCGCGCTCGTCGCTGGCCTGCTTCTGTCGGGCACGGCCTTCGCCGACATCAAGATCGGCGTCATGGGCCCGCTCACCGGCCCCAACGCCGCCTTCGGCGCGCAGCTCCAGAAGGGCGCCGAGCAGGCGGTCGCGGACATCAACGCCGCCGGCGGCATCAACGGCGAGAAACTTTCGCTCGAGCTCGGCGACGACGTGTCCGATCCCAAGCAGGGCGTTTCGGTCGCCAACAAGTTCGTGGGTGAAGGCGTGACCTTCGTGGTCGGCGCGTTCAACTCCGGCGTTTCGATCCCGGCCTCGGACGTCTTCGCCGAGAACAACATCCTCGAAGTGACCCCCGCCTCCACCAATCCGAAGTTCACCGACCGCGGTCTGACCAACGTGTTCCGCACCTGCGGCCGCGACGACCAGCAGGGCGCGGTGGCCGGCAAGTACATCGCCGAGAACTTCAAGGGCAAGAAGGTCGCGATCATCCACGACAAGACGCCCTACGGCCAGGGCCTCGCCGACGAGACCAAGAAGGCGATGAACGCCGCCGGCGACAAGGAAGTCATGTACGAAGGCGTCAATGTCGGCGACAAGGACTTCTCGGCGCTGATCTCCAAGATGAAGGCCGAGAAGGTCGATCTCATCTATTGGGGCGGCCTCCACACCGAAGCCGGCCTGATCGTCCGCCAGTCGGCCGACACGAGCTTCAAGCCCGCCTTCATGTCGGGCGACGGCATCACCTCGGACGAGTTCGCCACGATCGGCGGCCCGGCCGTGGAAGGCACGCTGATGACCTTCGGTCCGGACGCCACCAAGAACCCCGCCGCCGCCAACGTCGTGAAGACGTTCCGCGACGCCGGCTTCAACCCCGAGGCCTACACGCTCTACTCCTACGCGGCCGTTCAGGTCATCGCGGACGGCATCAAGAATGCCGGCTCCGCCGACCCGCAGAAGGTCGCGGAAGTGCTGCATGCCGGCAAGTCGATCGAAACGGTCATCGGCCCGATCGCCTATGACGAAAAGGGCGACCGCAAGGACCTGGACTACGTGATGTATGTCTGGAAGCCGAACGCGGACGGCAAGATCACCTACGCCGAACTCGGCAAGTAATGGCCTGACGCCTCGCAGGCGTCGTTCATCGAGCCGCCCCGGTCATGCCGGGGCGGTTTTTCTTTGCGGCGATGGCTGTCTGGTGGATCGGCTCAGAAGGAGGCCTGCAGGCCGACACGGAAGCCGGTCGGGCCGCTCGCATAGTCGATCTCGCAGCGCAGCGTCGCGGCCATGGCGGCGACGAGCTTGCGCCCGAGCCCCGTGCCGCGCGGCAGCGTGTCCGGCGCAAAGCCCGGCCCGTCGTCCTCCACCGTCAGGCGGAACCCCTCCCCGCTGGCGCCGAACAGGACGCGCACGTCGCCGGCCGAGCCCGGCGCATAGGCGTATTTGCAGGCATTGCTGACGAGTTCGTTCACGATCACCCCGACGGCCACGGCGCGGTCGGTCTTCAGCTTCAGGTCTTCCGCCTGAAGGCTGAGGCGGCGCGGGGCGGAGGGGATCGACCACGTGTCCTGAAGATCGGCCATCAGCGCCGAGAGATAATCGGCCATGTCCACCACCTCGACATCGTTCGAGGTGTAGAGCTTGCGATGGACCTGCGCGATCGCGAGAATGCGCTGCTGCGTCTGCTTCAGGGCGGCCTTGGCGGTCTCGTCGGTGAGCGCCGCGCCCTGCATGATGACGAAGGCCGACACCATCTGCAAACTGTTGGCGATGCGGTGGTTCACTTCCTTCAACAGCGTTTCGAGCCGCTGGTTGGTCTGCGCCAGCGCCGCCTGCGCCGCAGCCGCCTCGCGCTTCAGCGCAGCGCGATCAAGGGCTTGGTGGAAGGTCTGCGCGAGAAGGTCGAAGAACTCGTCGCCGATCGACTTCACCACATATTCCGTCGCGCCGGCCTGCAGGGCAGCCACCGCGATCCGGCTTTCCTCCGAACCCGTGACATAGACCACGGGCGGCAGGACCGGCAGGACTTCGGACAGGCGTTTCAGCGTCTGGAGACCGTCGACGCCCGGCATGTAATGGTCGATCGCCACGAGATCGAAAGCCTCGCCCAGAAGCCGTCTTTCGCCTTCGGGGCCCGACTGCGCGGTGGCGACATCGAAGCCGCGACGTTTCAGGTTGCGCGCCGCCAGATGGCAGAGGCCTTCGTCGTCGTCGATATAAAGGACGCGCGGCGGCTGGCCCATCAGGTGGCTTCCGGCTCCGGCACCTGGATGACCGACAGGAACAGGCCGAGCTGGCGGATCGCCTGCGCGAAGCTCTCGTAGTTCACCGGCTTGGTGATGTAGACATTGGCGCCGAGATCGTAACAGCGCTGGATCTCCACCTTGTCGTCCGTGGTGGTGAGAACCACGACCGGCGTGCGCTTCAACGGGCCGTCCGACTTCATGCGCGTCAGGATTTCCGTGCCGCTCATGTCCGGCAGGTTGAGGTCCAGGAGCACCATGGCAGGGCCGTTGCGGGCCGGGCCGTCGGCGGAATCGAAAAGATAGGCGAGCGCCGACGTGCCGTCGGTGAAGTGGCGGATCTCGTTGTTCACGCCGGCCCGGCGGATGTTCTTCTCGATCAGCCGGGCGTGGCCTTCGTCGTCCTCGATCATGACGATCGTGACCGAGCGATGCGTGCTGCTCAAATCCTCACCCCTCCTTCCGGGGACGGTATACGGCAGGCAGGACCAGGGTGAATGTCGAGCCCTTCCCGAGTTCCGATGCGCAAGAGATATTTCCACCAAGGCGGTAGGCGAGCGCGCGGACATGCGCAAGTCCGATCCCCTCGCCCGGCTGATCCTGCGCGCCGGAACGGCGGAAAAGATCGAAGACGCGGTCGTGATCGCGCGGGTCGATGCCGCGTCCGTTGTCGCGAACCGCGAAGACGACCCGCTCCCCCTCGCGCCGCCCTTCCACCGCGACGCGAACGGGCCGGGACGCGTCGCGATACTTCAAGGCGTTCTCGATGAGGTTGGAAAGGATCTGCTCCACCGCCAGCCGATCGCTGACGACGCCGGGAAGACGGTTCTCCACCTTGATCTCCGCCCCGATCTCGGACACGCGATGGGCAAGGCTCGCCGAGATGCCGTCCACGATCTCGCCGACCTTCAAGGCCTCGGGCGCGATCACCCTTCGCCCTTCGCGCGACAGGCGCAGGATGGCGTTGATCAGGCGATCCATCTTCTGCGTGGAGGAGCGGATGAAGCCGATGGCCTCGGGCAGATCTTCCCTCGCGGCGAGGCGCGCGTCCTCGGAAACGAGATGCGGGGCCTCCGCCTCCACCTTCTCCACCAGTTCCACGAGATAGCCGCGCGCCGCGTCCATCTCGCTGGTGAAGCCCATCACGTTGACGAGCGGCGAGCGAAGGTCATGGCTGACGATATAGGCGAAGCGCTGAATTTCGTCGTTGGCGCGCTGAAGATCGGCGGTGCGCGCTTCCACCGAGGCTTCCAGATTGTCGTTAAGTTCGGCCAGACTGTCTCGGGAACGCTTCAACTCGGCAAGGTTGCGCCGCACCGCCCAGAGCGTCCCACCGGCAAGAAGAAGAAGCATCACGCCGGCGATGCCGAGAATGACATAGGCATGGCCGAGGCTGGTGGATTGCGCGGCACTGCGCTCGGCCAGAAGCTTCTGCTCGTCGGCGACCATCTGGTTGGTGATGTCGCGAAGCTCGCGGATGACATCGGCCTGGCCGACCTCGGCAAAGGCGCTTTGCGCCGCTTCCGCCCCATCCACGCGTCGCCGCTCGAAGGAGCGGGCGACGGCGAGGCGCTGGCGCTCGACGCCGGCCCGCAAGAGTTCCACGCGGGACACCTGAACCGGATTGTCGGAAACCAGCGCTTCGATCGCCTCCAGAATGCCCGGCAGGCGCGCTTCGGTTTCCTCGAAGACGCGGAAGAACCGCTCGTCCGGCGTGATCAGGAAGCCGCGCCGCGCCGTTTCCACGCGCTCGGTCAGGGTGCGGATCTCGCCGAGCGTCAGTTCCACGCGGAAGGTATGGTTGACGAGGCGGCTCGTTTCTTGTGTGCGCTGAAAGCCCCAGGCGGCCGCCAGCACCGCAACGACGAGCGCCGCGAAGCCGAGCGTCACGCAAACAAGGACGATCCGCTCGAACGAACCCTCGCGGCGCATGGCAGTGGAACTCAAGCGCCCGCGCGCCGCCAGTTCGCCAGCGCCGGGTAAAGGGCGCGGTAATGCCCGTAGCCTTCCGTGAACGCCGCTTCCATGTCGGGCCTCGGCGAGAAGACGCGGGCGGTCGGCGGCTCGGGCATGACCTCGGCCGGATCGGCGCCGGTAGCCGCCACCATGCCGAGGCGGGCGGCGCCGAGAGCCGCGCCGAAATCGCCCGATGCCGGCAGCACGATCTCGCAGGACAAGGCGTTCGCCATCGCATCCAGCCAATAGGCCGAGCGCGAACCGGCGCCGACGGCGACGAGGCGCTTCACCGTGCCGACGCCGCCGCCCGCTTCCAGGCAGTCGCGCATAGAAAAGGCGACGCCTTCCAGAACCGCGCGAGTCATCGCGGCACGGTCCGTGGACGCTTCCAGCCCGACGAAGACGCCGCGAATGTCGGCATCGTTATGGGGCGTGCGCTCGCCGGAAAGATAAGGCAGGAACATGGTGCGGCCGGGGACTTCGCAGGCGTCGCCGAGCGGACCGGTGAGGTCGCCGGGCTTTTCCTTCAGAAGCTGGCTCAGCCATTCCACGCAAGCCGCGGCCGAAAGCGTCACGCCCATCTGGTGCCACGTCCTGGGGATGGCGTGGCAGAAGGTGTGGATCGCGGTTTCGGGCCGGGGCTGGTAGCTTTCCGACGCCGTGAAAAGAACGCCGGACGTGCCGAGCGACAGGAAGCCGGTGCCCGGCCGCACGACGCCGACGCCGCAGGCCGAGGCCGCGTTGTCGCCCCCGCCGCCCGCCACGACCACCGGCTCCATGCCCCATTCGGCGGCCAGCTCGCCGCGAAGCTTGCCGCTCACCTCCGTCCCCTCGACGAGCGAGGGCATATGCTCGCGCGACAGGCCGGTGCGCTCCAGCATCCGGTCGGACCACGAGCGCGCGGCCGTGTCGAGCCAGGACGTGCCGGCGGCGTCCGACATCTCGGACACCGCTTCGCCGGTCAGCCAAAGACGCAGGTAGTCCTTGGGCAGGAGGACGCGCCGCACCTTGGCGAAGATTTCCGGCTCGAAGCGCTGCACCCAGAGGAGTTTGGGGGCAGTGAAGCCCGGAAAGACGATATTGCCGGTGATCCACCGGCCTTCCTCGTCGTCGAGTTCGTGCGCCTCCGCGGCGCTTCGCGTATCGTTCCAGAGAATGCAGGGGCGCAGCACCTCGTCGCCGGCCCCCAGAATCGTCGCGCCATGCATATGGCCGGACAGCCCGATGCCGTGCACCGCCGCCACCGCGTGCGGGTTCTCCGCCTTCAGCTTCGCCATCGCCTCGCGACAGGCGGCGATCCAGCTCGCCGGGTCCTGTTCCGACCAGCCGAAATGCGGGCGCTCCACGGAAAGCGGCACGCTGACGGTGGCCACCGGCGCCTGGTTCTCATCGACGATCAGAACTTTGAGCGACGAGGTTCCGAGATCAAATCCGAGATAGTTCGCCATCGATTCCCCCAAGGCTCCCCGAAAGCTGTGTTTTCCAGCCTTCTTCCTAATCTTGGCGGCGAAACACAACGGGGGTGCGGCGGGAAATGCTTGGGGGCGGGTAGCCATGGGGCCGCCATTCGGCTAGCCGAACGAGGCAATCCATGTCGCAAGGAGCGGTGCCATGAGCCGCATCACCTATGTCAACGGCGCCTTCGTGCCCGAAGAAGAGGCGAAGGTCTCGATCTTCGACCGCGCTTTCCTGATGGCGGACGGCGTCTACGAGGTGACGACCGTGATCGGCGGCAAGCTGATCGACTTTCCCGGCCACATGGCGCGGTTGAAGCGCTCGCTGGGCGAATTGCGGATGGCGGTGCCGGCCGACGAAGCCGAGCTTCTCGCGATCCATCGCGAACTCGTGTCGCGCAACGCGCTGAACGAGGGCCTGATCTACCTTCAAGTGTCGCGCGGGGTCGCCGACCGCGACTTCCTGTTCCCGCCGGAAGGCACGCCGCCCGGCCTCGTCCTGTTCACGCAGGCGCTTCCCGTTCTCCATCGCGAAAGCGTGCGTCGCGGGTTGAAGGTCGCCTCCATGCCCGATCTTCGCTGGGCCCGGCGCGACATCAAGACCGTGCAGCTTCTCTACCCCTCGCTCGCCAAGACGGAGGCGAAAGCCAAGGGCGCAGACGATGCCTGGCTGGTGGACGATCAGGGCTTCGTCACCGAAGGCTCGTCCAACAACGCCTATATCGTGAAGGACGATAAGGTCAGAACGCGCGAGCTGTCGCATTCCCTCCTCCACGGCATTACCCGCGCCGCCGTGATGAGCTTCGCGGCGGCCGAAGGCATCTCCTTCGAGGAGCGCCCCTTCACGATCGCCGAAGCCAAGGACGCGGACGAAGCGTTCATCACCTCGGCTTCCGCCTTCGTGACGCCGGTGGTCTCCGTCGACGGTGCGCCCGTCGGCACCGGAGAGCCCGGCCCCGTGACCAAACGCCTGCGCGAGATCTATATCACCGAAAGCCTGAAGCGGGCCGTTTGACGCCCGCCCTCCCCGGCCGCCGGAGTCGCCTTGACCCGGCCGCGCCGACATTGGAACTTCACCTCATGACTTCGATTCGATCCATCTGCGTTTATTGCGGTTCTTCGCCGGGCCGCGACCCCGAGCATCTCCAGGCCGCGCGCATCCTCGGCACCGCCATGGGCGAGAACGGCATCCGCCTGATCTATGGCGGCGGCACCAGGGGGATCATGGGCGCGGTGTCCGACGCGGTTCTGGCGGCCGGCGGCGAGGTGACGGGCATCATCCCGCGCTTCCTGATCGACATGGAAGCCACCGAAAGAGAGCTGAAGCGGCTGGACGAGCTCGTGGTCACCGAGGACATGCACGAGCGCAAGCACAAGATGTTCGAGCGGTCGGACGCCTTCGTGGCGCTTCCCGGCGGCATCGGCACGCTGGAGGAGCTGGTGGAGATCATGACCTGGGGCCAGCTCGGCCGCCATTCCAAGCCCATCGCCATCGCCAATATCGCCGGCTTCTGGAACCCCTTCGCCAAGCTTCTGGACCATATGCGCGATGAGGGTTTCATCCACACCGCGCATCAGGTACGCCCGCTGGTGATCGACCGGGCCGAGGACATCGTGCCGGCGCTGAACCGCCATGCCCCGCCGCCGCACGAGCGCCAGGGCGAACCGAAGGTGATCGAGCGGCTTTAGTCAGGCTCGGCCCGCAGCCGCCGCACTTTCTTCCGCCCGCCGGGCCTTCCGGCTGTTCACCAACGACCAGACATAGATGCCGACGCCGGCCCAGATCAGGGCGAAGGCGACGAGCTGGGCGCGCGAGAAGGGCTCGCCGAACACGAACACGGCGGTGAGGAAGATCATGGTCGGCGCGAGATATTGCAGGATGCCGATCGTGGCATATTGCAGCCGCTTGGCGCCGGCCGCGTAGAGGATCAGCGGCAAGGCCGTGATCGCGCCGGTGCCGAAAAGGAGAAGCCAGTCGAAGCCCTCAGGCACGTAATGGCGCGGCCCCTCCGGTAAGGCCATCGCGATCAGCACGGCAGCGGGCAGCGCCAGGATCAGCACCTCGATGAAGAAGCCTTCGGCGGGCGCGAAGGGCATGGCCTTGCGCAGGAGACCGTAGGTGCCGAAGGACAAAGCGAGGACGATGGAGATCCAGGGCAGTCCGCCGGCCTGGAAGGTGAGGATCAAAACCGCCGCGAAGGCGAGAAGGATCGCGACGCCCTGAAGCCGCGTCGGACGCTCACGTAGAAAGACCGCTCCCAGAAGCACGTTCACCAGCGGATTGATGTAATAGCCGAGCGCCGCATCCACCGCGCGATCGGTGATGATCGCGTAGACATAGGTGCTCCAGTTCAAGGTGATGAGCGCCGCCGTGGTCGCGCCCATCGCCACGAGGCGCGGCGAGCGGAGCTTCGCGAGTGCTTGCCTCAACGCGCCGCTACACCAGAGAATCGCGACCGCGACGGGAAGCGACCAGACGATCCGGTGCCCGACGATCTCCATCGGCGGAACATGGGACAACGCCTTCATGTAGAGCGGCAGGATCAGGCCCCAGATCAGATAGGCCGATAGGGCATAAAGCAGCCCCTGCGAGGTTTCGTTGGTTTCGGCAGGCATGGCACGCTCGCTGGGAACTCGTCCGCCTGCCTTCTACAACCCGGCCCCGCCGCCCGACACCCGAATTTCGGTCATGTCACGCATTCACGTTCGTGATGCGAAAGCGTCCGTCGCACGCAAAAGCCGATCGCGGATACCGGGCTCGGTCGCGGCATGGCCGGCATCCTCGATCATGTGGAACTCCGCTTCCGGCAAGGCGCGGTGGAGGTCCCATGCGGTGACGGCCGGCGTCGCCAGATCGTAGCGCCCCTGCACGATCACCGTCGGGATGGCCGACAGGCGGCCGGCGTCGCGCAGAAGCTGCCCTTCCTGCAGCCAGCCGGCATGAACGAAGTAATGGTTCTCGATGCGCGCGAAGGCAACCGCGAAGTCCTCGTCGCCGAAGGCGTCGCTGACGGAAGGGTCGGGCAGAAGCGTCAAGGTTTCGCCTTCCCAGCGGCTCCATGCCTTCGCCGCCTCGATCCGGGCGGCACGGTCCTCACCGACCAGCCGCTTGCGATAAGCCGCCATCAGGTCGCCGCGCTCGTCAACCGGAATGGGCGCGAGGAAGCGTTCCCACTTTTCCGGAAAGAGGTTGGAGGCGCCTTCCTGATAATACCATTCGAGTTCGAACCGACGCAGGGTGAAGATGCCCCGCAGCACGAGTTCGCTGACGCGCTCGGTGTGGGTTTCGGCATAAGCGAGCGCGAGGGCCGAGCCCCAGGAGCCGCCGAAGACCTGCCAGCGCTCCACGCCCGCCATCTCGCGCAGGCGCTCGATATCGGCCACGAGATGCCAGGTCGTGTTGGCGCTGAGTTCCGCGTGGGGCGTCGAGCGCCCGCAGCCGCGCTGGTCGAAGAGGAGCACGTCGTAGCGCTTAGGGTCGAAGAAGCGGCGATGCGTTTGCGTGCATCCGCCGCCCGGGCCGCCATGCAGGAACACGGCGGGCTTGGCGCCCGGCGTGCCGCAGCGCTCCCAATAGATGCGATGACCCTCGCCGACATCGAGATGGCCGGAAGCATAGGGGTCGATCGGTGGATACAGCGGACGAAGGTCGCTCATGGTCGTCCCTTCGGCCATTGGCCGTCCGTGTCGTGGTCGGGATGCTGGTAGGACTCGATCGTGGACAGGTACGAGGCATTCTCCAGATCGCCCATCGTGTCGCGTCGCGGCACGGTGTCGAGCGCGCCGACGAAGGGCAGTTCCTCCTCGGTCCCGAACTGGATCTCCGGGGCGAGTGCGGACGGATCGTCGAAGGCGCCGATGGCCAGCGCGATCCCGTCCGGGGCCTCGTAGGTCAGCGGCGTGCCGCATTCGGGGCAGAAGCCGCGCAGCACGTGGTTGGAGGATCGGAAGCGCTTCGGCTCGCTCCGCGTCCAGACCACGCCTTCGGTGCTGACGAGAGCGGCGAAGAAGTTGCCGAAAGCCTTCTGGCACATGCGGCAATGGCAGATCGATGCCTTCCCGAGCGCGCCTTCAATGCGAAAACGCACCGCGCCGCACTGGCAGCCGCCGGTATGGACGGGTCGGTTGTCGAGGCTCATTGCGCGGTCCCCTTTCCGAGTTCAGCGGCGAAACGGTCGGTGGCGGCCACGAGTTCGTCGAGAATGCCGCTTTCGGAAAAAGCGTGGCCCGCCCCTTCCACGAGCCGGAAATCGGCATCCGGCCATGCCTTGGCCAGCGCATGGGCGGTGGCGGGCGGCGTCACCATGTCGAAACGGCCCTGGACGATCACGCCCGGAATGCCCCCCAAGCGATGCGCCTCCGCCAGAAGCTGGCCTTCCGCCAGCCAAAGGCGGTGATAAACGAAATGGTTCTCGATCCGGGAGAAAGCGACCGTCGCGGGGCCGGCGGACAAGGGCGCGCTCGCCGCCGCCGAGCCGCGCAAGGCCACGAGGCGGCGCTCCCATCCAGCCCAAGCGGAAGCAGCTTCCTCGCGCACCCGCGCATCCTCATGCGACAACCGGGCATGGAAAGCCGCGACGATGTCGCCCCGTTCGTCCGTTGGAAGGGGCGTCAGGAAACGCTCCCAATGGTCGGGAAACATCGTGGCCGCGCCCCCACCATAGAACCAGTCGAGTTCCTGTTTCCGGCCGGTGAAGACGCCGCGCAGCACCATGGCCGCAACGCGTTCGGGATGAGCCTCGGCATAGGCGATCGCCAGCGTCGCGCCCCAGGACCCGCCGAAGACAAGCCACCGTTCCACCCCCGCCATCTCGCGCAAGCGCTCGATATCGGCGACGAGATGGGCCGTGGTGTTGGCCTCCAAGCTTCCGAGCGGCGTGGAGCGGCCGGAGGCGCGCTGGTCGAACAGAAGCACGTCGTAGCGCGCCGGATCGAACAAGCGACGATGATGCGGCGAGGACCCACTGCCCGGACCGCCATGCAGGAACACCGCCGGCAGGGCGCCGGGCGTGCCGCAGCGCTCCCAGTAAAGCTCGTGGCCTTCGCCGACGGAAAGGCGGCCCGTCGCGTAGGGCTCGATCGGCGGATAAGGCTTCGTGACGGGTGGCAAGGAAGAAATCAGACTTTCATGACATTCGACGGATAGCGGGCGATGGTGGCGTCCGCCGTCAGGAAGATCAGCCCCTCGACGCGCGACTGCGCCAGAAGCAGGCGGTCGAACGGATCGCCGTGAATGGGCGGCAGGTCGCGAACGCCAAGGACGTGGGCGGCGGTGACCTCAAGCTCGCGATAACCGCTGGCGAGGAGGCCATCTCTCAAGAGCGCGCCTTCCCCTTTGATCCCTTCGCGTCCGAGCGACGTCTTGATGACGAACTCCCAGATGCTGACGACGCTGAAGAAGAGTTCGTTGTCCGTATCCTCCATCGCGGTGATGACCGTCTTGGGCAGACGGCTCCCTTCCGCCGCCCAGATCAGGATGTGAGTGTCGAGAAGAAGCTTCAAAGCTCGCCTTCGAACATCTGGCGGATTTCGTCGGCATACATCGTGTCGAAGTCGTCCGGCACGGAAAACTGCCCGACCATGAAGCCGATGCGCGGCGGCTTCTCCGCCGGGGCGGCCTCCTCGACGGGCACGACCTTCACCAAGGGCTTGCCGGCCCGCGCGATCACGAAGGGTTCGCCCTTGGAGGCTTGATCCACCAGACGCGACAGATGCGTCTTGGCTTCGTGCATGTTCACCGTGCGCATGGGTATCCTCGATTTAGAGCGCCTAACAAAACCTCGCGGGGTCGGCTGGCCGGGTCTTTTCGTCGCCCGCTTCGTTGCCAATCCTCGCCGATGCCGCCGGCATCGACTGCGTTTGGCGCCTCGCGGGACAACGAAAATCCTCCAGCCATCCTCCGCCCGGAGGTATTGTTAGGCACTCTTAGTCCACCGAACTTAGTCCGCTTGGTTCACCTTCACAATGCCGCCGCTCAAACCTTAGCCTCCCAGGTCGTCACCCGCTCGCCGCTGGCCGGGTCCTTGCCGTCCTTGAGCTGGATGCCCTTTTCGGTGAGTTCAGTGCGGATCGCGTCCGCTGCGGCGAAGTCTTTCGCCTTCAGCTTTTCCAGCCTGTCCGCGATCCGCGCTTCGATCTCACCCGGCGACAGCGCCAGTTCGACGCGAACCGGGGAAAGGTCGAGCCCGATCAGCGCGGCACTCGCCTTCAAGGCGGCCGGATCGCTGCGGCGAAGGGCGTGAAGCTCGGCGATGGCGGCGGAGCTCGCCAGATCGTCGCTGAGCGCAGCGACGAAGGCCTCGCTGGGCCGCCCGTCGCCCGCGCCCTCCGTGGCGCGACGCCATCCGGTCAGGAGTTCTTCGGCCTCTTCCAAGCGCTTCACCGAGAAGTCGATCGGCTCGCGGTAATGCGTCATCAGCATGGCGAGGCGCAGCACCGCGCCCGGCCAGCGCCGGCCGCCGAAGGCATCCGTTTCCAGAAGGTCGTGGATGGTGACGAAGTTGCCTTCCGACTTCGACATCTTGCGCCCTTCCACCTGCACGAAACCGTTGTGCAGCCAGATCTCGGCCATGGAATGCGTGCCATGGGCGCAGCGCGACTGGGCGATCTCGTTCTCGTGGTGCGGGAAGATCAGGTCGAGCCCGCCGCCGTGGATGTCGAAGACGGGGCCGAGATAGGCTTCCGACATCACCGAGCATTCGATGTGCCAGCCGGGTCGGCCGCGCCCCCAGGGGCTGTCCCAGCCGGGCTCGTTCTCGTCGGACAGCTTCCACAGCACGAAATCGGCGGGGTTGCGCTTGTGGGCTTCCACCGCGACGCGCGCGCCGGCCTGCTGATCCTCCAGACGGCGGCGCGACAGGGCGCCGTATTCCGGCATGGAGCCGACATCGAACAGGACCTCGCCGGCCGCCTCGTAGGCGTGGCCGCGCGCGATCAGCGTTTGGATCATAGAGACCATGTCCGGCGAGCCGTCGCCGCGCGGGATCACGAAGGCGGTGGCGCGGGGCTCCACCGTCGGGGAAAGGCAGCCGAGCGCCGCCGCGTCCCGGCCGAAGCGCTCGGCGGTCGGGCCGGTGACGCGGGCGATCGCCTCGTTCAGCGGCAGGCCCGGAAAATCGCGCACGGCCCGCGCGTTGATCTTGTCGTCCACGTCCGTAATGTTGCGGACATAGGTCACCGCCGCCTCACCGTAGAGATGGCGAAGCAGGCGGAACAGAACGTCGAAGACGATCACCGGCCGCGCATTGCCGATATGGGCGAAGTCGTAGACCGTCGGGCCGCAGACATACATCCGCACGCGCCGATCCGCCTCGGCGAGACCGGCGTCGCGCCAATCGAGCGGGTGAAACGCCTCCTTCGCCCGCGTCATCGTGTTGGTCAGGGTCAGGCCGCGAAAGCCGTCGTCCATGTCAAGGTCTCCGAAGCGCCGTTTCGGCGCGGCCTTATCCGTCGCCTGCCGCTAACCAAAAAGCGCGGCGATGGCAAACATCGTTCACAAAAGAATAACAAACGAAACCTAGCCGTGTTTAACTTCTCCTTGTGGCGGCGCTGCAACGACACCTGAATGTGAAAGATAAAATTATCCATGTTTAGCTGGCGTTCACCTCGTGCCGCTAAACTGTCTAAATCATCCGCTTTCCTACACCCATCGCGGCAGAAGCCGCAGCGAATTGGGAGAAGAACCATGTCGAAGAACGTCATTCAGTTCCGATCGAAGAGCCAGCGCGAGAAGGAAGTCGATCTACTTGCGAAGTATCGCGAGATCGGCATCGCCGCGATCGCCGGCGCGAACCAGACGTTCTCCAAGAAGAAGGCCGCGCCGCAGCCGCGCCGCGTCGCCGCCCACTACGACTGATCTTCGAACGACGGACCGCCATTCATGGCGCAAGGCGGCCAGCGCGCACGCCCTCGCCTTGCTCCAGCCGAGAAACGCGCCACATCACGGCGCGATGACTCGAACACCTATCCTCGGCACGTCGGCCTGCATCTTCCGCGCCGGCCAGATCCTTCTCGTGGAACGCCGCAACGCGCCGTTCCAGGGCAAGCTGAGCCTGCCCGGCGGCCGCGTCGAGTTCGGCGAACATCTGGCGGCGGCCGTTTCGCGGGAAGTGCGCGAGGAAACCGGCCTCGCCGTGGACCGCTTCACGTTTTTCTGCCTGCATGAAGCCATCGAAGACGACGTGCATGTCGTGATCGCCGTCCACCGGGCGAGCGAGGCCCTGCGACCCGGCGTAGAGCCGGTGGCGGCGGACGACGCCCTGTCGGTTCGCTTCGTCGCGGTCGAAGAACTCGTGGCGTTGGAGGCGGCCGATCGGTTGACGTCGGGCTTGCGGCGGATCGTGGAAAGCGCTCATCGCGAGCATCTTCTCGGCATCTGACCGCCTTTGCCGATGCTTGTTGCGCGAATGGCGCAGGAAGGCCGAGATCGCGGCCCCGGCCCATACAGGTCTTGCATTTGTTTTAACGGGAGCGGAGAGCTTGCTGCAATGCACAGGTCTCGAATCCTCGTCTCGGGCATTCTCGCCGCGTCGGTCGCGATGGCGTGCGGCGACGTGCATGCCCAAGGCTCCGCCAAGACCGAAGCCGCTCCCGCTGTTGCCGCCGCGCCGGTGAAGCCGGTCGAGGCACCCTTCATGAAGCCGCTCTCGCGTTTGGCGAACATCCTCGGCTCGGTGCATTTCCTGCGCGGCCTTTGCGGCGACGAGCAGGCGGGCCTTTGGCGCGAGCGGATGAACGACCTTCTTACAGCGCAATCGCCGGCCGCGCCCGACCGCGAAGCGCTGGTCGCCAGCTTCAACAACGGCTACCGGGCCTTCGCCTCCGTGTATCGCCGCTGCACCCCTGCCGCGCGGCTCGCGGCCTCCCGCTACCAGAAGGAAGGGGCGGATCTCAGCCGCGATATCGCAGCCCGCTATGGAAATTAACGCTTCCACCAAGGATCGTCGCATTCTCCCGCTCGCGGGGCGACGGTTCGTGATAGGAGCTTAACGCTGAATGAAGCCGCAAGGCCGAATGAGAGGAATACTCATGATCGATCCGCAGAACGTCGAGCTCGATGCGATGATCGAGGCGGAAAAGAAGCAAGTCGCCTTCGAATATCACAGCGAAGCCTGGGCCGACGGGATTTCGGACGGTATCGAGGCGGAGATTCTGGCCGAGACCGCCATCTCCACCGCCTTGACCGAACTCGTTCGCCTGCATGGCGAGGACACCGTGATCGCCATGGTCGACGGCCTTCGCGAGCGTATTCAGCACGGCGAGTTCCGACCCGACCGCAATCTTCATTGACGCCGCCCTGCCCTTCACGGGCAGGCGCGACGGAGTTCGCCCCATGACCGCGATCAGATCGCTCGCTCGAGTTTCGCTTGCAGCCGGGCTGTTGCTTTCGGCCAGCCTGCCTTCGCACGCCTTTTCCCAGATCGGCAGGCAGGACGGCTCGGCGCCGGACCAGGACGGGGTGATATCGACGCCCCTGCCGCCCTTGTCGCTGCCGCCCATCCCGCCTGCGGGCGAGGCGCAAAACGAAACGCGCCCGGCTGAGGCCGCGCCCGCCGCTCCGACGCAGGAAACCGCCCCGCCCGCGACGACACCGACAGCACCGGCGGCGCCCGCGGCTCCGGCAGAAACGCCGGCCGCCCCGCAGACGCCTGCGCCGCCGGACGCGGCTGAGCCCGCGCCGGACACCACCGGCGACCGTGAGGAAGGCACCGATCCGGCCGCTTCGCAGGCCGCGACGCCGACCGCCCCCGCCGGCCCGCCGGCCGACGTCTTCTACGGCGACGCCGACCTTCCCGCCCCCGTTCGAACCTTGCGTGCCAAGCTTCTCGAAATCGCCAAGACCGGCGAGATCGACAAGCTGCGCGAGTTCATCGAGCCGGGCGAAGACGGCACGGTGCTCAGCTTCGGCGGTGTGGAAGGCGACCCGATCGACTACCTCAAATCCATCTCCGGCGACGGCGAGGGGGTGGAGGTGATGGCGATCCTCCTCGAAGTCCTCCAATCCGGCCACACCCGCAACGAGCCGGGCACGGATAACGAGATCTTCGTCTGGCCTTATTTCGCGGGCGTCGCCATCGACAAGCTGACCAAGCAGCAGAAGGTGGAGCTTTTCGAGCTCGTCACCGCCGGCGATTACCAGGAAATGCTGGGCTTCGGCGCCTACAACTTCTACCGCGTCGGCATCTCGCCGGACGGCAAGCTCCAGTTCTTCGTCGCCGGCGACTGATCCGGCCTTCTAAGACCCTATTTGATAACTCCGCCGGGTCGGTCCGACGGTTCTTTTCCGGCTCCGATTTGTCGGCGATCCTCGCCGATGCCGCCGGCATCGACTGCGTTTGCCTCCGCCCGGAAGCCGAAAAACTCTTCGTCGGCCCTCCACCTCGGAGTTTCCAAACAGGCTCTAGGCGCCGGTTTCGGAAAAGCGCACCGGCTCGCCGGTGGCGGGCGCGGTGATCTCCCCTTCCCACATCACGCGGCGTCCGCGAACCACGGTGCCGACCGGCCAACCCGTGACGTCGCGGCCGTCGTGCGGCGTCCACTGCGAGCGCGAGCCGATCCAGGAATTCTCGATCGTGCGACGGCGCTTCAGGTCGACCACGGTGAAGTCGGCGTCGTAGCCGGCCGCGATGCGCCCCTTGCCGGCGATGCCGAAGATGCGCTGCGGCCCGGCCGAGGTCAGGTCCACGAACCGGGCGAGCGACAGCCGGCCGTTCGCCACATGGTCCAGCATCACCGGCACGAGCGTCTGAACGCCGGTCATGCCGGAGGGCGAGGCAGGATACGGCTTGGCCTTTTCTTCCAGCGTATGGGGCGCGTGGTCGGAGCCGAGAACGTCGATGACGCCCTGTTGGATGCCCTCCCAGATGCGGTCGCGGTGGCGGCTGGCCCGCACCGGCGGGTTCATCTGGAGAAGCGTGCCGAGCCGGGCGTAGTCGTCGGCGGTCAGCGTCAGGTGATGGGGCGTCGCTTCCGCCGTCACCAGCCGCTTGTGCTCGGCCAGGAAGCCGATCTCCTCGGCCGTCGAGATGTGAAGAACGTGGATGCGCGCCCCGGTTTCCTCGGCAATGGCGACGAGGCGCCGCGTGCAGGACAGGGCCGCTTCCTCGTCGCGCCAGACCGGATGCGAGGACGGGTCGCCTTCAATGCGCTCGCCCAGCCGCTCGCGCAGGCGAAACTCGTCTTCGGAATGGAAGGCGGCGCGGCGGCGCGTGCGCCGCAGGATCGAGGCCACACCCTCGTCGTCCTCCACGAGAAGGCTGCCGGTGGAGGAGCCCATGAACACCTTGATGCCGGCCGCGCCCGGCAGGCGTTCGAGTTCGGCGACATCAGGCGCGTTCTCGCGCGTGCCGCCGACCCAGAAGGCGAAGTCGCAATGCATGCGGTGGCGGCCGCGCGCCACCTTGTCGGCCAGCGCTTCCTCGCTTGTCGTCAGGGGATTGGTGTTCGGCATCTCGAAGACGCTCGTCACCCCGCCGAGCACGGCGGCGCGCGAGCCCGTTTCCAGGTCTTCCTTGTGCGTCGCGCCGGGCTCGCGGAAATGCACCTGACTGTCGATCACGCCGGGCAGGATATGAAGGCCGGTGCAGTCCACCACTTCGCCCCCCTGGGAGCCGTCGATCGAGCCGATGAAGGCGATGCGACCGTCGCGCAGCCCCAAGTCGCGCTGGCCCTCGCCGTCATGGTTGACCACGGTGCCGTTCTTCAGAACGAGATCGAAGCTCTGCGCCACAGGACCGCTCCTTGCTTGTCGCCGATGATCGGTGGGATTACGTAGACCGGGCCGGCAAAGCAAGCGAGGCGACGGATCAGATGCCACAGACACTTCTCGCCGACCGCGCGACGCTTCTCGTTTCAGGCGAAGAGGCTCAAGATTTTCTCCAGAACCTCGTGACCTCCGATGTCGAGGCGGTGGGCGAGAACGAGATGCGCCCATCCGCGCTGTTGACGCCGCAGGGCAAGATTCTCTTCGACTTCCTTCTCGGCCGCACCGACGAGGGATATCGGATCGACGTAGCGGCGGGCGCGCGCGGCGACCTCGCCAAGCGCCTGACCCTCTACAAGCTGCGCTCGAAGGTCGATATCCGGCCGACCGAGGAAAAGGTCTTCGCGGTCTGGGACGAAGCCCGACCGAACGGCGGAGCGATCGACCGCCGCTTCCCCGGCGACACTGTTTTTCGCAGTTACGGCGAAGCGCCGAGTGGGGTCGCGGAAGGCTCGGAAGCGGATTTCGCGACCCGTCGCATCCGCGCGGGCGTCGTGGAAGCCGAGCGCGACTTTCCGTCTTCCGACGTTTTCCCGCACGATGTGCTTCTCGACCAGAACGGCGGCGTTTCATTCAAGAAGGGCTGCTATGTCGGCCAGGAAGTGGTGTCGCGCCTGCAGCATCGCGGCACGGCACGCCGCCGCCTGATGCTGGTTGAAGCCGACGGACATCTGACGCCGGGCGCGGAGATCCGGGCCGGCGACAAAGTGCTCGGCACCGTGCTTTCCGCGGTCGGCAGCGAAGGCGTCGCGATGGTGCGGATCGACCGCCTCGCCGGCGCGCTGAGCGATGGCGCGGTGATCTCGGCCGATGGCGCTCTTCTCGACCTCACCATTCCCGAATGGGCGGGCTATGCCCTGCCCGCGCTTGCCCCGCCCGGAGCCGAGGACGACGCGTGAGCCGAACGGCAGGCTCCCGCCCCCGCGCCTGGCAGCGGATGCTGTCCGGCCGCCGGCTCGACCTTCTCGACCCTTCACCGCTGGATATCGAGATCGAGGACATCGCCCACGGTCTCGCCCGCGTCGCACGCTGGAACGGCCAGACGCGCGGCGACCATGCCTATTCGGTGGCGCAGCATTCGCTGGCCGTGGAGGCCATCGTCGCCGCCCGCGACAGCGATCCGCTGGCCCGTCTCGCCGCGCTTCTTCACGATGCGCCGGAATATGTCATCGGCGACATGATCTCGCCCTTCAAGGCGGTGATGGGCGGCGATTACAAAAGCGTCGAGAAGCGCCTCCAGGCGGCGGTGCACCTGCGCTTCGGCCTTCCCGCGGTGTTGCCGAAGGCGCTGGAACGCGCGATCAAGGCGGCCGACAAGCTTTCCGCCTTTCACGAGGCGACGAACCTTGCCGGCTTCTCGCACGAGGAAGCAGCAGCGATCTTCGGCGCCCCGCCCGCCGGCTCCACGCTTCATCTCGATTTCGCGCCAAGACCCGCATCCGAGATCGGCGCGGCCTTCATCGCGCGCTTCCATGCGCTGGACCAGACCGCCGCTGAAGCTCGCGGCTCCCTTCGAAAGACCGTCTAAGGCATGACCTAT
The DNA here is from genome assembly GCF_009176975.1 of Aureimonas psammosilenae. GTDB lineage: Bacteria > Pseudomonadota > Alphaproteobacteria > Rhizobiales > Rhizobiaceae > Plantimonas > Plantimonas psammosilenae. The sequence goes on along the minus strand of NZ_WEZG01000002.1, from coordinate 240,496 downwards.
CTCGTGGTTTCCTCGCTCGCCGATCTTGCCGCCACCGTCGAGAAGCACGGTGCGCGCGACGTTCTGACGATCATCAATGTCGGGACGCCGGTGGAGCGCCCGGCCTCCATCGCCGAAGACCGCCACCTTTACATCGGCGTCAACGACATCGTGGAAGCGACGGAAGGCATGATCCTGCCGGGCGCCGAGCATCTCGACCGGCTCTTGGAATTCGGCCGCCGGTGGGATCGCGAAACGCCTCTCGCCATCCACTGCTTCGCCGGCATCAGCCGCTCCACCGCCTCCGCTTATATCCTCGCCATCGCCATCAACCCGGACCTCGACGAGCGGGAACTGGCAAAGGAACTGCGCCGACGCGCGCCGACCGCGACCCCGAACGCGCGGCTCATCGCGCTCGCCGACGAGAAGCTCGGGCGCGGCGGGCGCATGGTGGAGGCGATCCGCTCCATCGGGCGCGGCGCGGAGGCTTTCGCCGGCACACCCTTCGTCCTGCCGCTCACCCTCGACGAGGCGGAAAAGGCGCGTATGCCCGAGGTGAAGCCGGCTCCGTAGGGCCTCGCCCTTTTCGCCGGCTTCAAGCTTGGCTACCAATGACATCGGCGCCGGACTTCGGCGAACGAGTTCCGATCGGAGTGTTAGCGGATGCATTCGACGCGACGTCTTCTTCTGGCGCTGATGCTGTCGGCGGCGACGCTCGCCCCGGCCTGGGCGGAGCCGAACGCGCCCGAGCCCGCACCGGCGGGCACGCAAGCTCAGGCAGACGAGATGACGAAGGCGCTTTCCGCCTATGCGGGCAGCGCGGGCGCCGGCACGGGCCTCCTGTCCGTCATTCCCGACCCCGCCGGCTACCGGCTGCGACTCGACTTCGCCGGGCTTCTCCGGAAAACTCTGCCCGAAGGCACCAAGTTCGACCTGCGGCCCTTCGAGGCCGTGGTCAGCCCGCGCGAGGACGGCAACTGGAACGTCTTCTCGAACTCCGATCCGTCCGCGACTTTCGCGATCGATCAGGAGGAGATGAAGCAGAACGGCAGCTACGCGGCGGAAGGCTCGCGCTTCAAGGGTGTCTGGTCCACCGCCTTGGCCGCCTTCCTGTCCAGCGAAGGCGCGATACGGCGCTTCCGTTCGGAAACAACCGATGCGCTCGGCAAGAGCACCTCGGAATTCGGACCGCTCACCTTCGCCCTCACCGGCACGCCGGTGGCGGACGGCGCGGTGGATTTGACCGTGAATCAGGTGGTCGAAGCCTTTTCCGAACGCCGTGAGTTCGGCGGCGAAGGCAACCCGCTGACGGGCATGACGCCTTTCACCGTGCATGGCGGCAAAACCGATACGGTGGCCAGGATCGCAGCGATGCGCTCCAAGGCGATCACGGACCTCTACGCTTTTCTCGTCGCCAATCCGGTGCTGTTTTCCGAACAACCGGACCGCGCCGCGCTCGGCGCTCTCCAGACTGACCTGAAGGCGAAGCTGAAAGCGGCCTTGCCGCTCTGGGAGCGGCTGGAGTCCTCTGCCAAGGGCGAGACGATGTCGGGCGAAGGCGGCTTCGGCACCTTCACCGTCGGCCCCTACAGCTACGATCTGGCGACCACCGGCATCTCGAAGGACGGCACCCTCAAGGCTTCGCTGCGCGCCACGGGCATCGACGTGGTGTCGCCGATGGTGCCAGTCTGGGCGAAATCGCTGATCCCGCAGGAGATGGATCTCAATTTCGGCTTCGAAAAGCTCGATCTTCGAACGCCCGCCGACATCATGATCGACGGCTTCGACCTGACCCGCGACGACACGCCCTATGACGAACTCGGCCGCCAAGCCGGCGAAGCGCTGGAAGCCGCCGCGCCGACCGTGGTGATCGCGCCGAGCCGCTTGAAGAGTGCCGATCTCGGCCTGTCCTTCAGCGGCGGCCTTGTGATGACGAGCGGCAAGCCATCCGCCTCGATCTCGATGGAAGCGACCGGCTTCGATGCGACGATCGAGAAGCTGAAGACGGCGGCGGCCACGTCGCCGGACGCCAACCAGGCGGTGGGCGTCATGTCGATCGCCAAGGGCTTCGGCCAGGCGCTGCCGGATGGGCGCACGCAATGGGTGGTGAACGTCGCCACCGACGGCTCGGTGAAGGTCAACGGCGTGGAGGTGAAGGGGCCGGACCCGGTCGTCGCGCCGGGAGAGGACCCTGAAGGCCACGGGCCGGACGAGGATATCGTTCCGGATGAGGGCATCGCGCCGGATGGCGATGTCCCGACCGATCAAGCGCCGACCGACGACAACGCCCTGCCGGAGGAAGCGCCGCAGCCCTGATCCGTCAGGTGGCCGTCGCAATCGCCGCGATCAGCGCGGCGCGCGACGGCGGCTCGGCGATCGCCCGCGGCGACCAGACGTGGCGTGACAGGAAATAGCCGATGGTGCGGAAGCCATCGGCGATGTCGTCGCCTTCGGGCCGCGTTCCGGCATCGCGCAGGAAGGCCGGCAGCGGCAGAAGACGGTCGCGCCAGGGCTCGCCCGGTTCGCGCCCGACCGCGCGGCCGGATTTCGGCGACACATAGATCAGGTCGTCCGTTTCCCCCGTCGCCGCGCAACTCGTCAGATCGAGCCCGAAGCCGAGTTCCTCCAGAAGCGCCGCCTCGAAGCGCAGGATCAGTTCGCCGGTCTTTCGCGCATCGTCGAAATGGTCGAGGATCAGCTTCACGCCGTCATAGAGACGCTTGTGGGGATCGCGCTCGGGCAGAAGGCGTAAGTGCGCGGCAAGAAGTTGGATGCCGTGCAGCGCGACGGCGCTTTCCATCAACCGCGCGGCTCGAAGCTCCAGCGGCTCCACGACATAGGTGCCGAGCTGTTCGTCGATGCGCGCGCGCCAAACCGCGTCCACCTCGTTGCCCGGTTGCAGAACCGGTTGGAGCCGGCGCGAGCGCCCGCCCCGCACGATGCCGAGATGGCGTCCGCGCTCGCGCGTCATCAGTTCGGCGATGACGCTCGTTTCGCCATAGCGGCGAAGCCCGAGCACGATCGCCGACTCACGCCATTCCATGCTGGTGCCTATCCGCCGAAATCGAGGCCCATCTCGCGATAACGATCGGGATCGTCGCCCCAGTTCTCGCGAACCTTCACGAACAGGAAGAGATGCACCTTTTCTTCCGCCGCTTCCGTGATCTCGATGCGCGCCGCCTGCCCGATCGCCTTGATGGTCTCGCCCTTGTGGCCGATCACGATCTTCTTCTGGCTGTCGCGCTCGACATAGATGGTCTGCTCGATACGCACCGAGCCGTCCGGCTGGCGCTTCCAAAGCTCGGTTTCCACCGTCGACGCATAGGGCAGTTCCTGATGAAGGCGCAGGAACAGCTTTTCGCGGGTGATCTCGGCGGCGAGCTGGCGGATCGGCAGATCGGTGATCTGGTCTTCCGGGTAGTACCACGGGCCTTCCGGCAGCGCGTCGCCGAGCCACTTGAGCAAGTCCTTGCAGCCCGAGCCGTTCAGCGCCGAGATCATGAAGACGCGCTCGAACTCCAGCCCGCGCGAGGTGAGGTCCTGCGTCAAAGCCAGGAGCTTCTCGCGCTCGATCCGGTCGATCTTATTGAGAAGAAGAACGACGCGGTCGCCGCCGTCCTTCAATCGGCCGAGAATGGATTCCACGTCCTCCGAGACGCCGCGCTCGGCATCCATGATGAAGAGCACGATATCGGCGTCCTTCGCCCCGCTCCAGGCGGTGCGCACCATGGCGCGGTCCAGCCGGCGCTTGGGCTTGAACACGCCCGGCGCGTCCACGAAGACGATCTGCGTGCGGTTCTCGATGGCGATGCCGCGCACCAGCGCCCGCGTCGTCTGCACCTTGTGGGTGACGATGGAAACCTTGGTGCCGACGAGTTGGTTGACGAGCGTCGACTTGCCGGCGTTCGGTGCGCCCAGAAGCGCCACGAAGCCCGAATGCGTGTCGCTCGGCAGGGTGCTGCCGCCTGGGTTTTCGGTCTCGCTCACGCCTCGTCGTCCTTCCATATCCTCTCGCGAACGAGCACCACGGTCGCGGCGTCCTGTTCGGCCAGCCGGCGCGAGCGGCCCTGGCCCTCGCCAGGCGCGATGCCTTCGATCACGGTGCGCACGGTGAAGATCGGGTCGTGATCGGGCCCCGAGCGATCCACGATCTCGTAGCGCGGCGGCACGGTGGAGCGCGTATGCACCCATTCCTGAAGCGCGGTCTTGGGGTCGCGCCGCGCCGTCGCCGCACCGCTCAGCTTGTCTTCCCAGAAACGCAGGATGAAGCGACGCGCATCATCGAGGCCGTTGCCGAGATAGATGGCGGCGATCAGCGATTCCACAACGTCGGCGCGGATGTTGCGGGTGTTCTCCGCCGCCATACGCTTCAAGTCGCCGCCGCCATGGCGAATGAAGTTGGTGAGGCCGACGAGATCGGCGATCTCGGCGCAGGCCTCCGCGCTGACGAGCTGGTTGAGCTTCAACGAAAGCTCGCCCTCGTTGGCCTTGGGAAACATCTCGAAGAGCCGTTCCGAGATGACGAGGCCGAGAACGCGGTCGCCGAGGAATTCCAGGCGCTCGTAGCTCGTCGCGCCCCGCGCCGAGCGGTGGCTGGCATGGGTCAGGGCGCGCTCCAGGCGCGCCCGGTCGTTCACCCGGAAGCCGATCCGCTGTTCCAGCTCGTCCAGCGGCGCGGCCGCGCTCAGCTTAGCCATGTGAAGAAACGGCCGACCCGAAGGTCCACCGGCCACTTCCAGAATTCCAGCGGAGAATTGTCGCCGCCGACCGAGAAGAAGATGATCTGCGCCTTGCCGACGAGATTTTCGGCCGGCACGTAGCCGACGTCGAAGCGGCTATCGAGCGAGTTGTCGCGATTGTCGCCCATCATGAAGTAATGGCCGGGCGGCACGAGGAATTCGCGCGTGTTGTCGCCGGCCGAGACCGGGGACAGGTCGAGCGTCAGATAGCTGACGCCGTTCGGCAGCGTTTCGCGATATTGCTGGACGCGCGAGCCGTTCTCGTCGACGAACTCGCCCGCCGGCTCGCGCGGAACGGCCGTGTCGTTGATGAAGAGGACGCCGTTGCGCACCTGGATGCGGTCGCCCGGCAGACCGACGACGCGCTTGATGTAGTCGGTCTCCTCCTCGTGCGGTTTGCGGAACACGATCACGTCGCCCCGATCGGCCACGACGCCGTCGGGCGTGCGCCCTTCGATCGGCAGATAACCGACATAAGGGGGCAGCGAGGGAAACGAGTATTTCGAGAAGCCGTAGCTCCATTTGGAGACGAACAGATAGTCGCCCTGAAGGAGGGTCGGCATCATGGAGCCGGAGGGGATGGAGAAAGGCTGGAACAGAAAGGTGCGGATCACCAAGGCCAGCAGAAGGGCCTGGATCACGACCTTGATCGTTTCGCCGATCCCGCCGCTCGTCTTCGTCTCGGCCCGGTCGACCATGCAGAGTCCTTCGATCAATTTCGCGCGGGCTCCGCGCGGCCTCGCTTGATAACGGTTCAACCGTCCTGCCGCAATGCGGCCGGCACGGCCTCGATCACCACGAAAGCCTGGGCGAGCGGATGGTCGTCGGTGATGGTCAGATGGATGCGCGGCGCGTGGCCGGCGGGCACGAGCGCCGTCAGCCGTTCCAGCGCCCCGCCGGTGAGGCGCATAGTGGGCGCGCCGCTCGGCAGGTTCACGACGCCCATGTCGCGCCAGTAGACGCCTTGGGCAAGGCCGGTGCCGAGCGCCTTGGCGCAGGCCTCCTTGGCCGCGAAGCGCTTGGCATAGGAGGCTGCGCGCTGTTGGCGACGGTCGGATTTCGCCTGCTCGATCGCCGTAAAGACGCGGGTCGTGAAGCGGGTCCCATGCCGTTCCAGCGTCTTTTCCACGCGGCGGATGTCGATAAGATCCGAGCCGATGCCGATGATCATCGCACGCCCTCGGCCGCCGCGACCGCCGCTTGCCGGTGCCGCTCGCGCATTTCCGCCATACGCCGCGCCCGGTGCCCCTGGAAGGAGCGCGCGGCAAGATAGACCAAGCCGTAGGACAGAAGGCCGAAGCCGATCCCGAGCGGAATACCGCCGATCAGCATCGGCTTGATGATCGGCTGCCAGATATCCCAGATATCCATGTTCATCAGAACATGGCCAAGGCTCGCGGGCGCGCTGCCGGCCGCGTTGTCGTCGCCAAGCATCCAGCGCCCGATCTCGTAGGTGGACGCCCAGATCGGCCCATAGGTGAGCGGGTTGCCCGCCCCGCAGCCGAGCGCCGCCGAAGCCATGTTGCCGGCCACCAAGTAGGCGATCGCGAAGGCCAGGAGGAAATGGAAGCCGATAAAGGGCGTGAAGGTGGCGAAGATGCCGGCCGCGACGCCCGCCGCGATGGCGTGCGGCGTCGCGTTCAAGCGCAGGACGCGCTTCTTCAGATAGGAAAGCGAGCGCCGCCAGGACCGCCTCGGCCAAAGCCAAATGCGAACGCGCTCCTTCCAGGTCGGCTTCACGCGCCGTCGGAACAGCATGTCACCCGGTTCCCACCAATACGAGACCTGTTCGGCCGAGACGAACTCAAAGCCCGCGGCTACCCGGCTTCACCGGCGGAATTGCGGCGAGTTCGGGCGGAAGCGCATCCGCCGGATAGGCCGGCACCTCGTATTGCGCAAGCGCGATCAGCGGCACGCCGACATCCGCCTTGCCGGCCGAGCGGTCGATGATGCAGGCTGCGGCCAGAACCTCGACGTCGAGCTTCTCAAGGCACGCCACCGTTTCGCGGATCGACAGGCCGGTGGTGACGATATCCTCCACCACCACGACCCGCGAGGCCGGCTCAAGCTCGAAGCGGCGAAGGCGAAACTCGCCGGCTTCCCGCTCCACGTAGACGGACGGAACGCTCAAGTGCCGCGAGGTCTCGTAGGCTGGAATCAAGCCACCGACGGCCGGGCCGACGAGCGTGTCGATTCGCCCCTCCACTTCCGCGCGGATGCGGGCTCCCAGCGCGCGGCAAAGGCGCTCGGTCAGATGCGCGTGCATGAAAACGCGCGCCTTTTGCAGGAAGATCGGGCTGCGCAGGCCAGATGTCAGGATGAAGTGACCTTCCAGATAGGCGCCCGCCTCGCGGAAGATCGAGATCACCTCGTCGCGTCCCATCGGCTCTCCGGCCTGCCCCGTTGCGTCCATCAGCCGTTCATCCTCTTGGCCTGCGACACGCAGGTTTTGTTACGCAACTGGTTCAGCGTGCGGGTCAGGTGGGCGAGGTCCCAGACTTCGACATCGATCATCATCGAGGTGATGTCGGGCGCGGGCTTCACCATGGAAATGTTGTGGATATTGGCGTCGTTGGCCGCGATGGTTTCGGCGACCTCGGCCAGCGTTCCGGGTTCGTTGGTGCCGGACACCGAGATGCGGGCCGGATAGCGCGTGCTGCTTTCGGCGTCGAGATCCCAGCGCACGTCCACCCAGCGCTCCGGCCGGTCGTCGAAAGCGCCGAGCGCCGGCGACTGGATGGGATAGATCGTGATGCCGGTTTCCGGCTCCAGAATGCCGACGATCCGGTCGCCCGGCACCGCGCCGTCCGGCCCGAAGCGCACCGGCGTGTCGATGCCCCCGCCCCGGATCGGCACGGAGCGCCCGGACTTCTCGGCTTCCGCGATGGTGGGGATGCGGAAGATCATGCCGGCCGCCGAATGAAGGTGGAACCAGCCCTCCTCCTCGCCGCGCGGGTCGACCTTGGTGACGCGGCTGTCCTGGAAGTCGGGGTAGACGGCGCGCAGCACGTCGGCGGTGGCGATCTCGCCGCGCCCGACGGCCGCCAGCGCCTCGTCGATATCCTTATGGCCGATCTTGGCGAGATAAGGCTTCAGCGTGTCGCGCGCGAAGGTCTTGCCCGAGCGCTGGAAGGAACGCGTCAGCATCTGCTGGCCGAGCCCGGCATATTGGCGGCGCACGGCCAGCCGCGTCGCCTTGCGGATCGCGGCGCGCGCCTTGCCGGTGACGGCCACCGTTTCCCAGGCGGCCGGGGGAGCGGCGCCCTTGGAGCGGATGATCTCCACCTCGTCGCCGTTCTGAAGCTCGGTCGCCACCGGCATGATTCGCCCGTCGATCTTGGCGCCGACGCAGGTGTCGCCGACATCGGTATGGACGGCATAGGCAAAATCGATCGGCGTCGCGCCGCGCGGCAGCGCGATCAGGCGGCCCTTGGGCGTGAAGCAGAAGACCTGATCCTGGAAGAGTTCGAGCTTGGTATGCTCCAGAAACTCTTCCGGGTTGTCGCCTTCGGCCAGTTGCTCGATCGTGCGCCGCAGCCAGGCATAGGCGTTGCTCTCCTTGGAGATCATCGTCTTGCCGTCCATGCTCGGCCGCACGAGGACGCCGTCCTTGTAGACGGAATGGGCAGCGACGCCGAGTTCGGCGACCTGATGCATGTCGCGGGTGCGGATCTGAAGCTCGACGCGCTGGCGCGACGGCCCGACGATGGTGGTGTGGAGCGAGCGGTAATCGTTCTGCTTCGGGGTCGAGATGTAATCCTTGAACCGCCCCGGCACCATCGGCCAAGTGCGGTGGACGATGCCGAGCGTGCGATAGCACTCGTCCTCGCCCGCCACGAGAACGCGAAAACCGAAGATGTCGGAGAGTTGCTCCAGCGACAGGGCTTTACGCTGCATCTTAGAGAACACCGAATAGGGCTTCTTCTGCCGCCCCTTCACGCTGGCCGCGATGCCGCTCGTTTGCAGACGACCGGCCAGATCCGTTTCGATCTTGGCGATGGTGTCGGCATGCTTCTCGCGAAGCTCGGCGAGGCGCGAGGTGATTGTCTCGTAGGCGTCCGGGTTCACATAGCGGAAGGCCAGATCCTCCAGCTCGTCGCGCATGTCCTGCATGCCCATGCGGCCGGCCAGCGGCGCATAGATGTCCATCGTCTCCTGCGAGATCGACAGGCGCTTCTCGGGCCGCATGTGGTGCAGCGTGCGCATGTTGTGGAGGCGGTCGGCGAGCTTCACCAGAAGCACGCGGATGTCGTCGGCGATGGCAAGGAGAAGCTTGCGCAGGTTCTCGGCCTGCTCGGCCTTCTTGGACACGAGGTCGAGCCGCTTCAGCTTGGTCAGCCCTTCCACGAGCTGGCCGATGCGGTCGCCGAAATGCTGGTCGATTTCCTTGCGGGTGGCGTCCGTGTCCTCGATCGTGTCGTGCAGAAGCGCGGTCGCGATCGTCGCCTCGTCGAGGCGCATGTTGGTGAGGATCGCGGCGACTTCCAGCGGATGCGAGAAGTAGGGATCGCCGTTCACGCGCTTCTGCGCGCCATGCTTCTGCATGGCGTAGACATAGGCGCGGTTGAGAAGCGCCTCGTCGACATCGGGCTTGTAGCTCGCCACCCGTTCGACGAGTTCGTATTGTCGCATCATCCGTGGAGCGGCCGATCAGACAGGAAAAAGGGGCCCCCGGCGGATCGCCGGACGCCCCTCTAATATAGGAACCGAAGAAGCCGATCCGAAAGCCCGAAAGGGCTCCGAATCAGAAATCCTCGTTCTTTTCCGGAGCGACCAGACCCTCGATGCCGGCGAGAAGGTCGTCCTCGCTCATGCGGTCGAAGGTGACCGAATCGCCGTCGTCCTCGGCGCTCGCTTCAGTGCCGGACGTACCCTCGGCGATGGCCGGCTGCGGCTGCGGCGGGGCTTCGGGCTCGTCCACCTCGACATGCTTCTGCAGCGAGTGGATCAGGTCTTCCTTGAGATCGTCCGGGGTCAGTTGCTCGTCGGCGATCTCACGCAGGGCCACGACGGGGTTCTTGTCGTTGTCGCGGTCGACGGTGATCGGCTGACCTTGCGCGATCTGCCGGGCCCGATGGCTGGCGAGCAGCACGAGCTCGAAGCGGTTCTCGATCTTGTCGACGCAATCTTCGACGGTGACGCGTGCCATCCTGTCTCCGGAATTCTCGTTCGTGAGGGATCAAGAACTTGACATAGACTGTTGAAACAGATCGCACAAGACCGAGAAACTGGGTGCCAACCGCAACTGGTATGCGGTTGGAATCAGAGTGAGCCGGGCTTATGGTCCGCCGGATTCACAGTTTCGCGATCATGAGGATCGTGGAAAGACCGATCAACGCTTTCCCAACGCCCTCCTTCGAGAGGTCTTGAAAAGGAAATCAATGTTCGACACCCGCGAGAAGATCGCCCTGTTCATCGATGGTGCGAATCTCTACGCAGCCTCGCGCAGCCTGGCTTTCGACATCGACTACAAGAAGCTGCTGACAGCCTTCCAGAAGCGCGGCTACCTTCTTCGCGCGTATTACTATACCGCCCTCATCGAAGATCAGGAATATTCTTCGATCCGGCCGCTGATCGACTGGCTCGATTATAACGGATACCGCGTCGTTACCAAGAACGCCAAGGAGTTTACCGACGCGACGGGGCGGCGCAAGGTGAAGGGAAACATGGATATCGAACTCACCGTCGATGCCATGGACCTCGCCGAAACGGTGGACCACTTCGTGATCTTTTCCGGCGACGGCGACTTCCGCCCCCTCGTGGAAGCGCTGCAACGTCGCGGCCGGAAGGTCTCGGTTGTATCGAGCCTTGCGACCCAGCCGCCGATGATCGCGGATGAGCTACGCCGGCAGGCAGACCACTTCATCGATCTCGTCGCCCTGAAAACCGAGATCGGCCGAAGCCAGGCCGAGCGCGACGCCCGCCTTGCCCGTCGCGCCGAGCATTCGCCGGATGTCGAGGGCGAGGAATACTGACGAACCGCGTGGCGCCCGAACCGATAAACGCGGTCGAGCCGCCGCGCGACTGCCCCTTGTGCCCGCGTCTGGTGGAGTTTCGCGAGATGTGGCGCGCCAAGGAGCCGTCCTGGCACAACGCGCCCGTTCCGCCCTTGCTGCCGAAGGGCGGTAGCGCGGCGGTGAGGCTCCTCGTGGTCGGCCTCGCGCCGGGCGTCCGCGGGGCGAACCGCACCGGCCGCCCTTTCACCGGCGACTATGCCGGAACGCTTCTCTACGAGACGCTGACCAAGTTCGGCTTTGCCAACGGGCGGTTCGACGCCCGTGTGGACGACGGGCTGGAGCTTTTCGAGACGGCGATCGTCAACTCGGTGCGCTGCGTGCCGCCGGAAAACAAGCCGCTTCCGATCGAGATCAACACCTGTCGGCAGTTCCTGAAAGGGCCGATGGACACCTTTCCGGATTTGAAGGCGATCGTGACGCTCGGGCGCATCGCCCATGATTCGACGCTGCGGGCACTCGGCGTGAAGCTGAAAGACGCGCCTTTCAAGCACGCTGCCGAACATGCCGTCGCCGGCCATCGGATCGTGTCGAGCTATCATTGCTCGCGCTACAATACCAATACCGGCGTCCTGACCACGGAAATGTTCGAAGACGTGTTCGCCAAAGCGGCGCGGATCGTGCGGGAATAGCGCCGAGCCCGACGGCTCAGCGCATTTCCTTCATCAGCCGCGACTTCTGGCGGTTCCAGTCGCGTTCTTTCTCCGCCTCGCGCTTGTCCGGCGCGTTCTTGCCCTTGGCCAATGCCAATTCGAGCTTCGCCCGGCCCTTCTCGTTGAAATAAAGCTTCAACGGCACGAGCGTCATACCCTCGCGCTGAACGGCAGCGGCCAGACGGCCGAGTTGCTTCTTGGAAACGAGCAACTTCCTGCGCCGCTTCGGCTCGTGGTTGAAGCGATTGGCCTGCAGATATTCGGGAACATAGGAGTTGATGAGCCAAAGCTCGCCGCCCTCCTCCGTCGCATAGGATTCGGCGATCGTCGCCTTGCCCTCGCGTAGCGCCTTCACCTCCGTGCCCGTCAGAACGAGCCCGGCTTCCAGCGTGTCGAGGATCGAGTAATGGAACCGCGCCTTGCGGTTCTCGGCGGCGATCTTCGAATTGGGGTCTTTGTTCTTCGCCATTCCCGATCAGTTCAAAAGGCCGGCATGGCGCAACGCCGCATCGAGCGCGCCTTGCGTCGAGGCTTCGATCGTCATCAAGGGCGAGCGCACGACATTCTGGACGCGGCCGAGCTTCGACAACGCATATTTCGCCCCGCAAAGGCCGGGCTCGAGGAAGATCGCCTTGTGCAGCGGGAACAGGCGGTCCTGAAGCTCCAGCGCCTTGGCGTAGTCGCCGGCAAGCGAGGCCTTCTGGAACTCGGCGCAAAGGCGCGGCGCGACATTCGCCGTCACCGAGATGCAGCCGTGGCCGCCATGGGCGTTGAAGCCGAGCGCCGTCGCGTCCTCGCCCGAGAGCTGGATGAAGTCCGGCCCGCAGGCCGCGCGCTGGTCGGACACGCGGTCGAGCTTGGCCGTGGCATCCTTCACGCCGACGATGTTGGAAAAATCGGCGGCGAGTTTCGCCATGGTCTCGACGCTCATGTCGATCACCGAGCGCGGCGGGATGTTGTAGATGAAGATCGGCAACGACACCGATTTCGCGACCGCCGCGAAATGCGCGTAGAGCCCCTTCTGGGTCGGCTTGTTGTAATAGGGCGTGACGACCAGAAGCGCATCCGCGCCGGCCTTCTCGGCCGATGTCGCCAGATCCACGGCTTCCGCCGTGTTGTTGGAGCCCGCACCCGCGATCACCGGCACGCGCTTGCCCGCGGTCTCGATGCAGATCTCCACCACGCGCTTGTGTTCCGCATGGGACAGCGTCGGGGATTCGCCGGTGGTGCCGACCGGCACGAGGCCGGTCGTGCCCTCGGCCACCTGCCATTCGACGAAGTCGCGGAACGCCTTCTCGTCGAGCGCGCCCGACGCATCGAACGGCGTGACCAGCGCCGTCATCGAACCCCTGAACATGCCGCTTCTCCCCCCGATATGGGACGCTCCCCCGGCGCGCGAAACGCCGACGGACATAAGGCCATGAAACCGGCCGCAGGAGCCATCATGGAAGGGCCGCAACATAGTGGGGGGCGGCGAACAGGACAAGCGGCGCGGCGTCCTGGCGAAGTCGTGAAGATATGTGTGACCGCCGGTTTACGAACTCTTCAGCGTAATCGTGAGAAGTTCGGAAACCATAGAGTTGCCGCATGAACGCTCGAATTGCGTTCCGGCCGCGGCTCTCGAGACCGGTTGATATGCGGATGTCCGGCCAAGGCCGGTTTTGGAGGATGTCATGAGCGACAGGCATAGAGCGCGACGCGCCATTCTGGCCACCAGCGTTTTCGCTCTCCTGTGCTCGGATGTCGGCGCGCAGAGCCTGCCCTCGGCCGGTCCCGTGCCGGCGCTGCGCCCTTCCGCCGATATCGGCTCGGGTGGCGTTGCCATCGACCCCGCGCGCTTCGGCGCGCCGCAGGCTCGCCATGCGCCCAATCCGCTTGTGTCGCGCGCCGCCCCCGCGCCGCAGGGTGTCGACACCGACACGAGCGCCTTCACCGCCTCCATCAGCCAGATCGCGTCGCGCCCGAGCGACATCCGCGCCGTGGCGGGACAGTTGAAGGACGGCATGGACGCGATCTCCTCCGGTGATCTGCGTCGGGCACGCGCCATCCGCGAAGGCATGCGCCCTGGCTCGCTCGACCGCCATATCCTGCAATGGGCGATTGCGCTGAACGGCGGCATCGACGTGCCGGCACAGGACATCGCCACCGCCGCCGCCGAGCTTCGCGGATGGCCCGGCATGAAGCGTCTTCGTGCCAATTCCGAACGCGCCCTTTACCGCGAACAGCCATCCGCCAGCGAGGTCATCAACGCTTTCGGCAATTCCAAGCCGCAAACGCCGGAAGGCGCGATGGCGCTGGCCAAGGCCTATCTGGAAGTCGGACAGGCTGGCGCCGCCAAGCGCACCATCGCCACTGTCTGGCGCGGCGAGACCCTCGACCGCTCGATGGAAGCCAAGATCCTGCAGCAGTTCGGCGCCATCCTCACCCGCGCCGATCACAAGACCCGCATGGACATGCTGCTCTACAAGGAGAAGGTTTCGGACGCCGACCGGGTGAAGACCATGGCGGGCGCGGAAAAGCTCTTCGCCGCGCGCGCCGCCGTGATTCGCGAGGATGCGCGCGCCGGGGCTCTTCTTTCCGCCGTTCCCGCGGCGCAGCGTTCCGACCCTGGCTATCTCTATGCCATGACGGAATACTACCGGAAGAAGGACAAGGTGGCCGAGGCCGCCGAAATCCTCCTGAAGGCGCCGCGCGACCGCGAAAGCCTCGTGGATGCCGATGCGTGGTGGAACGAGCGCCGCATCATCGCGCGCGATCTTCTGGATCTCGGCCGCACCAAGGACGCTTATCGCGTGGCGAGCGCGCACGCCGCCGAAACGCCGTCGGACGCGGCCGATGCCGAGTTCCATGCCGGCTGGATCGCGCTGCGCTTCCTGCGCGATCCGCAAACGGCTGCCAAGCACTTCGCTCGGATCGCGGAAGTCTCGAACCGCCCGCTGTCGCAGTCGCGCGCTTACTATTGGCTCGGCCGCACGGCGGAAGCGACCCGCTCGGGCAATGCCGGGCGCTATTACGCGCAGGCGGCCCTCAACCCGACCACCTTCTACGGCCAGCTCGCCTCGGCGAAACTCGGACGGCGGCCGAACGACATCGCCTATCCGCGCCCGAGCAGCGCCGAGCGCCAGCGATTCGAGAGCCGCGAAGCGGTGCGCGCCATTCGCCGCCTCGAAGAGATCGGCCTGAAAGCCAGAGCCGAAACGCTTTACCGCAACCTCGGCGACGATCTGGAAAGCCCAGGGGAACTGGCGCTTCTGGCGGCCATGGCCGAAAGCCGGGGCAACCATTACCTGTCCTTGAAGGTCGGCAAGCAGGCCAATACGCGCGGCATCGACGCGGCGGCCGCCCTCGCCTTCCCGGTCGGCGTCATTCCGGCGAGCGCCAACATCTCGGCGTCCGGCAAGGCCCTCGCCTATGCCATCGCGCGCCAGGAATCGGAGTTCCGCCCGGATGCGCGCTCGGGCGCAGGCGCCCTCGGCCTTCTCCAACTGATGCCGGCGACCGCCAAGACCCTCGCCGCGCAGGCGGGCATGGCCTACAATCAGGCGCGCCTCACCACCGACGTCGCCTACAACGCCGTTCTCGGCTCCCGCTATCTCGGCCAGCAGATCGACAACTTCTCCGGCTCCTACGTTCTGACCTTCGCGGCCTACAATGCCGGCCCGCGCCGGGCGCGCGAATGGATTCAGCGCTTCGGCGACCCGCGCGGTCGTCCGGTGGACGAGGTGGTGGATTGGGTGGAGCGCATCCCCTTCACCGAAACGCGCAACTACGTGCAGCGCGTGATGGAGAACTATCAGGTATACAAGATGCGGCTCGGTGCCGATTCCAACATCGAGACCGATCTCGTCGTCGGCCGCCGGGGATGATAGCTTTGGCCGCATGACAGCGGCCGACCCCGTTTCCTTCCGCTACGACCATGACGGCCTGGCGCTCGCCGGCCGTCTTTATGGGCGTTTGGACGAAGGCCCTTTCCCCTTCGTTTGCCTGCCCGGCCTGACGCGCAACTCGCGCGACTTCGACGGCTTCGCCGAGGCTATCCGCGCCGGATCGTTTTCGCGACCCGTGGTGGCCTTCGATTATCGCGGGCGCGGGCTCTCCGACCGCGCCGATCCGGCTACCTACACCCTTCCCGTGGAAATGGCCGACATCATCGCCGGTCTCGCCCATCTCGGCATCGCCCGCGCCGTTTTCGTCGGCACGTCGCGCGGCGCGTTGATGCTGCATCTCCTCGTGGCCGACCGTCGCGATCTCCTGGCGGGCGTCGTTCTGAACGATGCCGGGCCTCGCTTGGAGATGGAGGGCCTTCTCGCCATCAAGGCCTATGTCGGGAAAACCGGGACATTGCCGAACTGGCAGGCCGCCACGAATCGCGTCCGGGACATTAACGCCGAAACCTTTCCCGCGCTGTCGCACGTGGATTTCGAGCGCATGGCGCGGGCGAACTTCGTGGAAACGCCGGAAGGTGTCGTTCCCGACTACGACCAGAGACTGGCGGACGGACTTGCCGGAATCGATCCAACCCATCCCCTGTCCGAACTCTGGGACGCCTTCGCGGCCTTTCGCGACATCCCGCTTCTCCTGCTTCGCGGCGAGCACAGCCGGCTTCTGTCGCGCCAAACGGTCGAGCGGATGAGGCAAGTCCATCCGACGATGCAGGCAGTCGAGGTTCCAGGCCAGGGCCATGCGCCCCTCTTGGAAACGGGAGACCTGCCCGCCCGCATCGGTGCCTTCGCGGCTTCGATCGAGAGCTGACGCCGACCGGCGTCGCGATCCCCGACACCACTTCCAGCGCGACTCCCCAACCGATCCGAACCGGCCCCACGGAAGACCCTTGTGGCGGCGGCTCGCGACAGGAGTAAGCACCGCGCGCCTGCGCCCGATGGCTTGTCGAAAAACGAAGAAAGACCCGGCGTTTCCGCCGGGCCTCCCTGTATTTCCGTTCGGATCGATGATCCGATTAGAAGGAACGCTTGAACTCGAGGAAGCCGCGGGTCTGGTCGAGATCTTCCAGGCCGCCCTTGAGGTCGACGTTGCGGTAGGAGACTTCGCCCAGAACCGAGAAGTTCGAGGTGACCTGGTAGCCGAGGTTGCCCGCGACGCCCCAGACTTCCGAGCTTTCGCTGACGCCGTTGGCGTAGTTGATCGAGAAGGTCTTGCCGTAGATACCCGACAGATATCCGGTGAACTTGCCGAACGACTGCTGGTAACCACCGCCGACCTGCCATTCTTCCGGCAGCGAAGCGAAGCTGAAGTTCGTGGAAGCGTTGCCCTCGGCTTCGATGCCGACGAGGTAGCCGCCGGGAGCCAGCGAAGCGTATTCCGTCGGGTCGGAAGCCCAGTGACCTTCAAGCTTCAGAGAACCGCCGAGGTAGACGAGGTCCTTGATCTCGGCGTTGGCCTTGACCGCGAACGCGCCGCCGTCCTTCTCCTGATCCCGGTACGGGTCGAGGAAGAAGCCGGTGAAGGTGCTCGGAATGCCGACGAGGTTCGGATCGTAGTTGTCTTCGTCGTAAACGCCAGCGACGTTGACCGAACCCCAGGCGAACTCGTAGCCGACCGAAGCGACGACATCCGGGATCGCATCGCCGTCGCCTTCGTCTTCGACCGAGGCCGAAATCTTGAAGCCGTTGGTGGCGAAGGTGTAGCGGATCTGGTTGTTCGAGAGATCGCCGACCGACCAGTCGTTGTCGGTGTAGAGACCGTCGTTCTCAGCCCACAGCGAGTCGAGACGACCGATGGTCAGACCACCGAGCTGGATGAAGCCCTGGTCGAGCTGGACGCCGTTGTTGGACGTGCCGTAGCCGAGAGCGGAACCCGAGACGTTAGTGGCCTGAAGACGAACGAAGCCGCGCAGGGTGCCGAGTTCGGTCTCTTCGCGAGCATCGAAATCGATGCGGCCGCGGGTCTGGGTGTTGAAGTCGTAGTTGCGGTCCGCGTCGTCGAAGTCCTGCACGTCGCTGAAACGACCGTTGACGTCGCCGTTGAGTTCGCCGGTCACGTTGGCGCGGAAGCGGACGTAGCCGCCGATCTTGAGGCAGGTCTCGGTGCCCGGGATGTAGAAGAAGCCCGTGCCGTAGACGTCGCAAACGCGAACGTATTCAACCGGCTCCGGCTCAACCATCGTGACGGGGGCGTCGGCCGCCTTCGCGCCGGAGACTGCGACGAGAGCCGCAGCGGAGCCAAGAAGAAGGCTCTTGATGTTCATGTCCTGACCTCCAGTCAAGTTGTAAGGTAGGGTTGGGCCTTGTTTGAAGGACAGCCTTCCCTGCCCCATCCCCTGCATTGAAAGTCCGAAGCGAACCCGCCGCGTTCTTTCTGACCCGAACATGCGGCACGCTTAGACTCGTTGCAATTGCCAAAAGGGCTTGGGGCCCGTTCAAGGGCGCTTTGGACACAGTGCTGTGTCGAGAAAGTCACGTTTTCGGTAAGGCGCACTTAACCAGTGTTAAAAGAGGGTTAACGCAAGGCGCAGAATGGGCCCGAAGAGGCGGTTTTCCGACTGCAGGATGGCGATATTGTGCATACGGCTAAGCGTAGCGACCCGTCATGACTGTCGTTCGACATCCATATGACGATGCATTCTCATCGATGCTCAGTGCATACTTCAACGGTCACGACGCCATTCAACCTGTCGCCTGCATCGTCCTCCAACTCGGTGGTTCACGGAAAGCGCGGGTTGACCGGGTGCCGACCATCGGCGAAGGCTCGAATCGTGGAGGAAGCACGATGAGCATCTATCGACTGGCCGCGGATACGCCGGTTCTGCCGGGGCAAGGCGATTATTTCGTCGCCCCCGGCGCCCATGTCATCGGCCGCGTCCGGATCGGCCGCGATGTCGGCGTCTGGTTCGGCGCCGTTATCCGCGGCGACAACGAATGGATCGAGATCGGCGAGCGCACCAACGTGCAGGACAACGCGGTTCTCCATAGCGACATGGGCTCGCCTTTGGTGATCGGCGCCGGCTGCACGATCGGCCATGCTGCGGTGGTCCACGGCTGCACGATCGGCGACGGTTCGCTGATCGGCATGGGCGCGACGGTGCTGAATGGCGCCCGGATCGGTCGCAACTGCCTTGTGGGCGCGAACGCCCTCGTCACCGAAGGCAAGAGCTTCCCCGACGGCTCCCTCGTCATGGGCGCTCCCGCCAAGCTCGTGCGCCCGCTGGAGCCGGCCGAGATCGAGACGCTCGCGGCGTCCGCGCTGAACTATGTCGAGAACGCCAAGCGTTTCGCCGCCGGCCTCGCCAATCTGGACGATCGCCGATGAGCGCGCCGCTTCTCTTTTCCCCGCTGATCCGCGCTTTGCCCGCCACCATTCCCTTCGTCGGGCCGGAAGCGATCGAGCGGCAGACGGGCGTCGCCTTTCGCGCGCGCCTCGGCGCGAACGAAAGCGTCTTCGGCCCTTCGCCGCGCGCGCTGGAAGCCATGCGGGATGCCGGGCAGGCGAGCTGGGCCTATGGCGACCCGGAACAGTTCGAGTTGCGCAGCGCGATCGGCGAGCGGCTCGGCATTCCGGTTGAATGCGTCACGATCGGCGAGGGCATCGACGGGCTGTTCGGCAATCTCGTGCATCTGACGACGGAAGCCGGCGACGCCGTGCTGACCTCGCGCGGTGCGTACCCGACCTTCAACTACCATGTGGCGGCGCGCGGCGCGGTGCTTCACACCGTTCCTTATCGAAACGACAGGCAGGACATCGACGCGCTTCTCGAAGAAGCGAACCGGCTTCGGCCGAAGCTTCTTTATTTCGCCAATCCGGACAACCCGACCGGCTCCTGGCACGAAGCGGAGGACGTCGCCCGACTGATCGAGAACGTGCCGGCGGAAACGATTCTTGTTCTGGACGAGGCCTATAGCGACCTCGCCCCCGCCTCCAGCCTGCCGCCCGCCAGCGTGATCCGGCCGAACCTTTTGCGCTTCCGCACCTTTTCAAAGGCCTATGGCATGGCGGGGATGCGGGTCGGCTATGTTTTCGGGGCGGCCGAGTCGGCGCGGCAATTCGACAAGGTGCGCAACCATTTCGGCGTGTCGCGCATGGCGCAGGCAGGCGCGCTCGCAGCCCTGGCGGACGAGGATTTCCTCCGCGACGCCGTCGAGCGCATCGTGCGGGCCCGCGACTCTCTAGCCGAGATCGCGCGGAGCGCGGGACTGACGCCCCTTCCCTCCGCCACGAACTTCGTTGCGATGGATTGCGGCCGCGACGGCGCCTTCGCCAAGGCGGTGCTCGACGGGGTGATCCGCCGCGGCGTCTTTATCCGGAAGCCCGCCGTGCCGCCGCTCGACCGGCTGATCCGCGTCACCGTGGGGCGGGACGAGGACCTTGCGCTCTTCGCGGATGCCCTGAACGACACCTTGGCCGAACTTCGGCGCTGATTCTTCAGTGCACCGCCAGCCAATCGCGGGCGGCGCGGAGCGCACGGCCGATCTCGATCTTCGACATCTGCTCGGCGACCTCGTGACGGTGGAAGGCGGCGCGCTCGTCGCCTTCGCGGTCGGCGAGATTGAAGTACATATGGGCCGACACGAGATCCACCGCGCCATCGCGGCCGGATGCGGCGCGAACGCCCATCTCGAACAGGATCTCGGCCGAGGAATGGACCGTGGCGCCGATACCGCCATTGGAAAGTTCGGAAAGTTCGAAACGCGCCATCTGAGTGTCTTTCTGCCGATCTATTGGAACTCTTGTTCCTTGGAGAAGAGAATGCCGGCAGCGTTTGAAAAGGCGATTAAAAGTCGAGCTTAATTGGACTTAAACGGCGAAAGACTCGGTCTCCGCCCGTTCCACGCAAGCCATTGGCTGGAATGATGAATTTCGTTTATTCAGAACTCGAAAACCGCTCGGCTTTATCTTGGTTTAACCTTGGGAGCCGAGGGAAATCGATGATGGTCAACGACAAATCAACGCGGGTACCCGCTTCGCCCTTCTCCTGCCGCACCGAAGGGTCAAGTCGTTTTCAGTCTCGCCCGCCGATCGTCTATCAAGGGGGAAAACGCCGGATGCCTCGCCAAGCCGCCGCCTACGGCCTGTTTCTCGCCGCCTTCGCTTCACCGGTCTTCGCAGCCGAGCCCGTTCTCGGCCTTTGGCGGGCGGAGAACGGGGAAACGGTGTCGGTTCGCGCCTGTCCCGGCGGCTTTTGCGGCCGTATCGAAAGCGGCCGTCACAAGGGAGCCTCCATCGGCCGGGTTTCGGCGCCCGGCCCCGAATACAAGGGGCGGATCAGCGATCCGGAAAGCGGCAAGACCTATGTCGGCGCCATGCTGGTGGAGGGCGACCGCCTTCACCTGAAGGGCTGCCTGATGGAAGTCTTCTGCAAGACTGTCCAGACCTGGCGGCGGGCCGGAAAATGACGCGGCCGACCGCCGGGATCGCCTCGCGTCTCAGCGGGAGCGCTGGTTGAACAGGACCTTCTGAGCGTCCTTGTCGTCCGCGAGATTGTTGCGCCGCTCGTTGCCGACGGCGAGGCCCTTCTCCACGGCCGGCCGTGCCTTCACCGCCTCGAACCAGCGCTTGAGGTTCGGGAAGTCGTCGAGATCCTGACCCTGGTTGGCATGAGGCACGATCCAGCCGATCGAGGCCATGTCGGCGATCGAATAATCGCCGCCGAGATACTCGACCTCGCCGAGACGCCGGTTCATCACGCCGTAAAGCCGGTTCACCTCGTTGGTGTAGCGGTTGATGCCGTATTCGATCTTCTCGGGCGCGTATTGGCGGAAATGATGCGCCTGACCCGCCATGGGCCCGAGGCCGCCGACCTGCCAGAACAGCCATTCCTCCACGGCGACGCGAGCGCGCTCGTCGCCCGGATAGAACCGCCCGAACTTGCGGCCGAGATATTGCAGGATCGCGCCCGATTCGAACACGGAGATCGGCTCGCCGCCCGGCCCTTCGGGATCAACGATGGCCGGCATGCGATTGTTCGGCGCGATCTTCAGGAAGGAAGGCTCGAACTGCTCGCCGGCGCCGATATTGACGAACTTGATCTCATACGGAACGCCGAGTTCCTCCAGCATGATGGACACCTTCCAGCCGTTCGGCGTCGGCCAGTAGTGCAGTTCGATCGCACGATTCTGTTCGGTCATCGTCAGGCCAATCCTTTCAACGTCTCGGCTCGACGGCGGGAGCTAGAGCGCGGGTGCCGGCGCTGCAATGGCGACAGGCTCACCGGGCGACGTTGTCGGAGGCCGATGGGTCTTCCCGTCACCCCCGGATCGGCGCTAGTGAGCTAAACCGGCTTCGATGTCGCGGCTAAACAAAGGGAACGGCCATACGATGATCATCCGGCTGATGGCCGTCACGACGCTGATCGCGGTGTTCGCCCTGTCGTTCAGCGCCTTTCTCGACAGCAAACGCGCAGCACCGTCCGCGACGCCCGACCAGCAGGCGCGGCAGGACTGCCTCGCGGACGGCCTTCTTTGCGCGCCGGGCGGGGTGAATCAGAACTGACGGGCGGCCCGCCTTCTCAAGGCGTCTTCCTCGCGTCGCCGGAGCCGTTTACACAAAGGGCATGACGGAATCCCTCCATGCCCGAAGCACCCCTTCCTTCGCGACCCCCGAAAGCGCACCTGGACGAGCCTTCAATGTGGCCTCGGAGGCGGTCGCCGAACTCCAGCGGCTCTACGAGCACTCGACGCGGTTTCTTCTGGATGGCTTCGCCCACGTCCTGAAGACCGGCGATGTGGATCGGCGCTATCGCGCCTTCTACCCGCAGCTTTCGCTGGTCACGAGCAGCCATGCTCGCGTCGATTCGCGCTTGTCCTTCGGCCATGTGCCGGCCCCCGGCACCTATGCGACCACCGTGACGCGGCCCGACCTCTTCGAGAACTATCTGGCCGAGCAGATCGGGCTTCTGATCCGCAATCACGGCCGCCCGGTGATCGTCGGCGATTCCACGACGCCCATCCCGCTTCATTTCGCCTTCGCCGAAGGAAGCCATGTCGATGGCGAGGCCGCCGATCGCCTCGCCAAGCCCTTGCGCGACATCTTCGACGTGCCCGATCTCGGCTCCACGGACGACCGCATCGTCAACGGCAATTTCGAGCCCCGCCCCGGCGAGGCCATGCCGCTCGCCCCCTTCACCGCGCAGCGCGTCGATTATTCGCTCCACCGCCTCGCCCATTACACGGCGACGAGCCCGAAGCATTTCCAGAACTACGTCCTGTTCACCAACTACCAGTTCTATATCGATGAGTTCTGCGCGCTCGCCAAAGCCAAGATGGCGGCGGGGGGCGAGGGCTACACCGCCTTCGTGGAACCGGGAAACCTCGTGACGCCGGCGGGCTCACTCGAGCCGACGAGCGGCCTGCCCTTCGTGCGCCTGCCGCAGATGCCCGCCTACCACCTCGCCCGCGAGAACGGCGAAGGCATCACCATGATCAATATCGGCGTCGGGCCATCCAACGCCAAGACGATCACCGACCACGTGGCGGTGCTGCGCCCCCATGCATGGCTGATGCTAGGCCATTGCGCCGGGCTTCGCAACAGCCAGGCGCTCGGCGACTACGTGCTGGCCCATGCCTATGTGCGCGAGGATCACGTTCTGGACGCCGACCTGCCGGTCTGGGTGCCGATCCCGCCGCTCGCCGAGGTGCAGGTGGCGCTGGAGGAAGCGGTGGCGGAGGTGACGGGCCTGTCCGGCTACGAATTGAAGAAGATCATGCGTACCGGCACGGTGGCGACCATCGACAACCGCAACTGGGAACTGCGCGACCAGACCGAGCCGGTGGAGCGCTTGTCGAAGTCGCGCGCCGTCGCGCTCGATATGGAATCGGCGACGATCGCCGCCAACGGCTTTCGCTTCCGCGTGCCCTACGGCACCCTTCTCTGCGTTTCCGACAAGCCGCTCCACGGCGAGTTGAAGCTGCCCGGCATGGCGACGGACTTCTACAAGCGGCAGGTCGCCCAGCACATGCGCATCGGCATCCGCACGATGGAGAAGCTTTCGGCCATGACGCCGGAACAGCTTCATTCGCGCAAGCTGCGCTCCTTCTTCGAGCCGGCCTTCCAGTAAGATGCCGGTCTCCTTCGCGAACGCTGTTCGCTGGCTGGCGCGCGCCCTGCCGGCGCTTGTCGCCGTGCCGATGCTGCTCGCCGTCACGCTCGGCTTCTTCGGCGATTTCTATCCCGCCCTCGACACGATCGGGCAGGGACGACTGCATCTCTGCGTCGGCCTGCTTCTCTTCGCCCCCGCCCTTCTCCTGCGGCGCGGATCGAGTCTGGCGCTCGTTTGCGCGGTGGTGGGCGGTCTGGGGCTCTACTCGACGTTGCCCTTTCTGCCGCTCGGCCACGGCACCGAAGCTTCCGTCGGCACCCCGCGCTACACGCTTCTCCAGATGAATCTCGATATCTACTCGACCGATCAGGACAGGGCTCTCAGCCTCATCGCGCGCCTGCGGCCCGATATCGTGACGGCGGAAGAACTCAGCGCAAGTTGGGTGCGCGGTTTCGAGAAACTCGCCGGCAGTTATCCCTACCGCTTCTATTGCAAGGCGCCCTTCCTGCGCGGAAACGGCGACGTGGCGATCCTGTCGCGCCGCCCCTTCATCGAGGTGAGCGCGGTGCGTCCCGGAGAGTTGACGGTCTGCGACGGTCCGAACGCCTTTGGCGCCAAGACGGTGGACTTCAACGGCATTCCGGTGACGATCGGGGCGCAGCACCTGCGCTGGCCCTGGCCGGGCCGCCAGCCGAGCATGGTGCAGGGGCTGAAAACCGTCCTGCCGCGCTTGCGCGATCCTCTGATCGTGGCGGGAGACTTCAACTCGGCGCCCTGGAGCGCCAGCGTGCGCGCTCTGGCCCAAGCGAGCGGGACGCGGATTGTCGGCGGCATCGGCCCGACCTGGATCAAGCGCGGCCTGCCGCCCGAACTTGGCCGCTGGATCGGCCTGCCGATCGACAACATGCTGGTGTCGGAAAGCGTCGACGTTCTGAAGGTCGAGCGACCGGAAGCGGTCGATTCGGACCACCTCCCGGTGCTTCTCACCTTCACCCTGCGCTTCGCTACCTCGAAAGAGCCGGATGTCAGAAGCGCGGAGCGCTAGAGGCTGTTATGGACCCTAGGCAAGCATCGTGTGGAATCAGCGAAGTCCAGTCCGGCAGGAGGCGAGTGCAGCCAAGCCTTGCGGCTTGGGAAATCTCGTCGACGCCCCGGATGGCTTCGCTCATCCCACCCTTTGGGCTGGCTGGTCTGGCTCGCCGGCCCACAGAGCGAGCCACTTGTCTCGCCCGTCCGCATGGACCGTCGCCGGCGTTTGCCGGTAGCCCCGCTACCGGCTGCATCCGGCTCCTACCCGGCGAACCAGCCCAGCCAGCACGATGCTCGTCTAGGGTCCATAACAGCCTCTGGGCGGCCAGCTCACATCGTCTGGTAGACCGGCCCTTCGCCGCCCTGCGGGGGGACCCAGGTGATGTTCTGGTTGGGGTCCTTGATGTCGCATGTCTTGCAGTGGACGCAGTTCTGCGCGTTGATGACGAACTTCGGATCGCTCCCTTCCTCGCGCCATTCGTAGACGCCGGCCGGGCAATAACGTTGGGAAAGCCCCGCATAGACGTCGTGCTCCGAGCGCTTCTGGAGTTCCATGTCCTTGACCTTCAGGTGAACCGGCTGGTCCTCCTCGTGGTTGGTGTTGGACAGGAACACCGACGACAGGCGGTCGAAGGTGAGCTTGCCGTCGGGCTTGGGGTAGTCGATGGGGCTGCATTCGGCCGCAGGCTTCGTGGACGCATAGTCCGGCTTGCCGTGATGCATCGTGCCGAAGAAGGAGAAGCCGCCGAGCAACTGCTGGCACCACATGTCGATGCCGCCGAGGACGACGCCGAGCGCCGTGCCGAACTTCGACCACAAGGGCTTCACGTTCCGGACCGGCTTCAGGTCCCGCCCGATGGAAGACGAGCGCCAGCCGTCGTCATAAGCGCGCAGGCGGTCGTGCGCGCGCCCCGCCTTGATCGCGTGCGCCGCTGCCTCAGCCGCCTGCATGCCCGACGCCATGGCGTTGTGGACGCCCTTGATGCGCGGCACGTTGACGAAGCCCGCCGTGCAGCCGATCAGCGCCCCGCCGGGGAACACGAGCTTCGGCACCGACTGCCAGCCGCCTTCGGTGATCGCACGCGCGCCATAGGCAAGGCGCTTGCCGCCTTCGAGAAGATCGGCGATGTCGGGATGCGTCTTGTAGCGCTGAAACTCCTCGAAGGGCGAGAGATACGGGTTCTCGTAGTTCAGGTGAACCACGAAGCCGACGTAAACCTGGTTGCCTTCGAGATGGTAGAGAAAGGAGCCGCCGCCTGTCTTCATGTCGAGCGGCCAACCGAAGGAATGCTGCACGAGCCCCGGCACCGCCTTTGCCGGATCGATCTCCCAAAGCTCCTTGATGCCGATGCCGAATTTCGGCGGATCGCGGTCGACTGAGAGGCCGTATTCGCGGATCGCCTCCTTGGCCAGCGACCCGCGCACGCCTTCGCCGAGAAACACGTATTTGCCCAGGAGCGCCATGCCGCGCTGATAGGCCGGACCCGGCTCGCCATCCCGCCCGACCCCCATGTCGCCGGTGGCGACACCGATCACGGCGTTTGAGTCGTCGTAAATAAGTTCGCTCGCGGCAAAGCCCGGATAGATCTCGACGCCGAGCGCCTCCGCCTTCTCGGCCAGCCACTTGGCGACAAGGCCGAGCGAAACGACGAAATTCCCCTCGTTGTCCATGATCTTCGGCATCATGGCGACGGGCAGGCGAATGCGGCCCTGCGGCCCGTAGAAATAGAAGCGGTCCTTGGTCACGCGCTGGCGGATCGGCGCGGTCTCGTCGGAGCGCCATTCGGGCAGGAGTTCGTCGAGGGCGGATGGGTCGAGCACGCAGCCCGACAGGATGTGGATGCCGACCTCCGCCGCCTTTTCCAGAACCACCACCGACAGGTCCGGGTCGAGTTGCTTCAGGCGGATCGCCGCCGACAGACCGGCCGGGCCGGCGCCGACGATCACGACGTCGAACTCCATCGCCTCGCGTTCGGGCAGCGCCTCGGTCTCGCTCATGGGCATCCAGTTCCATTCCGGCTCGAATCGAGACGGCAACCTCGTTTCTGTCTTGTTGGAATGCTTCCAACAAGCCGGCAAGACATAAACGGCACGGGCGCCGGCTTCAAATGCTTCGCTTGAGGCAAATCGCTCCGTATCGCTTCCTGAACCGCTTTTGCCTATGAAGGACGGTGATGAGCGACGGGGAACGAAACTTCAGCGAACAGGAAGCGGTGGCCGCGCTTCTGGAATGGTATTCGCTGGCCGGCGTGGACGCGATCCTCACCGAGGAACCGCGCGACCGTTTTGCGGAAACGAAGGACCGCCTTCGCGCCAAAGCGGAAGCCGGCGAGGCTCCTGCCGCCCGAGAAGCGCAAGGCTCTCCGGCTCCCACGCGCAACGATGCACCGACGCCGGCCCGTCCGCAGGTCGCCGTGCCCGATGACGTGGCCGTTGCCTCGGCGCGCGACATCGCGAGGTCGGCGGCCACGATGGAAGCGTTGCGCGAAGGCCTCAACACCTTCCAGGGCTGCAACCTGCGCATCACCGCCAAATCCGTGGTGTTCGGCGACGGTGATCCTCATGCCGACCTCATGCTGATCGGCGAAGCGCCAGGCCGCGACGAAGACATCGCCGGCATCCCCTTCGTCGGCCGCTCCGGCCAGCTTCTCAACCGGATGCTCGCGGCCATCGGCATCGCGCGCGAGAAGGTGTGGATCACCAACACCGTGCCTTGGCGCCCGCCCGGCAACAGGACGCCCACCCCGGCCGAAACCGAGATCTGCCTGCCCTTCGTCGCCCGGCAGATCGAACTCGTGCGCCCGAAGGTCATCGTCTGCCTCGGCTCGCCCGCCACGAAGGCGATCCTTCGAACGGAAGAAGGCATGCTGCGCATTCGCGGGCGCTGGCTAAGCTATTCCTATGGCGAGAAGCCTGAGGAAACGGTTCCGGCCATTCCCATGCTGCACCCGGCCTATCTCCTGCGCCAACCGGCGCAGAAGAAACTGGCATGGCGCGACCTTCTGGCGATCCGCGCGAAACTCGACGCGCTGTCACCCTCGGGCGCATGACGACGGCGATCCTTACCCAGGCAACGTAACGAGCTTTTGTGCGTTGCAACAATCTCTCGCCACATGGGCGCGGGATGCTGCAGCGCATCGCAACGAGGGCTCCACCGCATGGTTCTACCGGAATCCGCCAAGCTCGGACGGATGCTGCATTACATCGGCTGGCCGCTGTTCTTCCTGTTGATGTGGGACATCGCGGTCACCGTCGCCTATGTTCTGATCCCGCATAAGGACGGGCTGATCCCCAGCATCCCGATGACGCTTCTCGGTTCGGCGCTGGCGCTGTTCCTGGGGTTTCGCAACAACAACGCCTATAACCGCTGGTGGGAAGCGCGCACGCTGTGGGGCAGCATGGTCAACGCCTCGCGCTCCTTTTCGCGCATGGCGCTGCATCTCATCGACGAGAACCACGACAGCACGCCGCTGCGCCGCGCGCTCGTCCGCCGCCAGATCGCCTATGTCCACGCCCTGCGCTGTCATTTGCGCAAGCAGGAATGCTGGGACGAGATCGCCCCCTACCTGCCGGAAGGCGAGGTGGACGAACTGAAGAGCATGACCAACGTGCCGAACGCCATCCTCAACGGCACGGCCAAGCTGATCGCCTCGGCCTCCCGCGAGGGCTGGATCGATTCCATCCGCCGCACGCAGATGGAAGCGGTGATGATGGACATCTCCAACGCGCAAGGCGGCATGGAGCGCATCAAGAACACGCCCCTGCCGCGCGAATACGACTTCTACCCGACGCTGTTCTCGCGCATCTTCTGCGTGATCCTGCCGCTCGGTCTCGTGGATTCGCTGCTTTACATGACGCCGCTCGCGTCCTCGGTCGTGGGCTTCATGTTCCTGGCGATGGACCGGATCGGCGAGGACCTTCAGAACCCCTTCGACAACCGCGCCCATGACGTGCCGCTGGCGGCCCTCACCCGCACGATCGAGATCGACCTGGAACAGGCGATCGGCGAGGAAGATGTCGCCCAGCCGTTGAAGCCGGTCGACAACGTTCTCTGGTGAGCCGTCAAAGGCTCTTGGACAGGAAGAAGCGCGTCCTGTCCCCGACGAAACGCGGCAGGCTGCCGAAGACCGCGTAGCCCGCCGCCTCGTAGGCCCGTTTGGCGACGGGGTTGAACGTGTCGATCCACGCCGAATGGCAGCCCCGCCGGCGTGCCTCCTCCTCCGCCGCGCCGAGAAGCCGACCGGCGAGGCCCTGCCCGCGCAACTCCTCCGACAGCCAGAGATTGCCGGTGAAGAGCCAGTTCCAGGCGGTATAGCCGACGAGCCCGCCGATCACGGGTCCGCCCGTTTCGGGCCGCAGGAGAACGGAAAGCGCGCGCCGGTTCGGCGGCCCGACTTCGCCTGCGTTGAAAGCGGTGAGCCCTTCCAGAACGCGGTCGAGATCGGCTTGCGAAGCCTCCTCCGAAACTTCCATCTGCATGTGGCGGCTCCTATCCTCCCGGCGGCGAAACCCTGCGCGCCTTGCGGCGCTGGATGCCGAGCTGGTGTTCGCGGAAGATGATGTAGATGCCGGCCATCACCACCACGAACCCGCCCAGAAGCGTCGTCGGCAGCACGATCTCGTCGAACAGAAAGGCGCCGATGGCGACGGCCAGAAGCAGGGACGTGTATTCGAAGGGCGCGATGGTGGAAGCATCGGCATGGCGGTAGCAGGCCGTCAGGAGAAGCTGACCGACGCCCCCGCACAGTCCGGCGAAAACGAGAAAGGCGCACTGCTGCGGGCTCGGCACTACCCAGCCGAACGGCAATGTCAGGAGAGAAAGCGCACTCGAGGTCAGCGTGAAATAGACGACGATGGTGGCCGTCTTTTCCTTCCGCACCAGCCGCCGGATCTGGATCATCGCCACCGCCGCCACCGCGGCGGCGGCCAGCGAGGCGAGGATGCCGATGCCCTGAACCCGGTCCATCCCTTCCGAAAAAAGCGTCAGCGTCGGGGCGGTGACGATCACGATGCCGATGAGCCCGACGAGCACCGCGATCCAGCGAAAAAGCCTGACCTGCTCCTTCAGGAACAGGGCCGCGAACACCACCGTGAGAAGCGGCGAGGCGTAGGAGATGGAAATCCATTCGGGATAAGCGAGCCGCGTCAGCGCGAAGAAGCCGAGCGACATGGAAGTCACCCCGATCACGCCCCTCCATACATGCCCGACGAGATCGTCGGTCTTCAGCGCCGTGCGAAGGTCTCCGAGCCACCAGAGATAGGCGAGCACCGGAACAAGCGCGAAGAAGGAACGGAAGAACACCAGCTCGCCCGCCGGAATACCCTCGCCGCCGAGCTTCAGCGACGTCTGCATGCAGACGAACACCATCACCGAAACGATCTTCAGCGAGATGCCACGGATGGGATCGGCGACGCGTTCCGACCCGGCCGACGAGACAGCCATGGAAATGCCTTTCCTGCACGACTGAGCCGATGCGCACGAACACCGGGGCCGAGGGAACGGCGCGGCATGCTTCAAACGCTCGCCGGCCGCCACGCCGTCGATAGGCGGGCACGTTCCGGGGCGCAAGCGAAACCCGCACCGTTTGGCAAAGCGCGCCGAGGGGTCTATCGATGACCCGGAAAATCCGGATCATTCCCATGCAGCGCACCGACAACAATCAGACCATCCGTATCGAGAACTATCGGCCGACCCCGTTCGAGGTGCGTGGCGTCGATATGGTCTTCCGCCTGTTTCCGGACCGGACGGAGGTGGAAACCACCACGGAACTCGAGCGCCGTGCCGGCATCGACGCGGCCGAGCCTTTGCGCCTGTCGGGCGACGAGATCAGCCCGAAGCGCATCGCGGTGAACGAAACGGAGGTTGCCTCACATACCGTGACGGTGGACGAGAACGGCCTGACGCTTCGCGACCTTCCCGCCAACGGCACCTTCCGGCTGCGGATCGACACGGTGCTCGACCCGGCCGCGAACTCCAAGCTGATGGGCCTCTACAGTTCCAACGGCGTCTGGTGCACCCAGTGCGAGGCCGAGGGCTTTCGACGTATCACCTACTTCCTCGACCGGCCGGACGTGCTCGCGACCTACCGCGTGCGCATCGAAGCCGACAAGCAGTCCGTGCCGGTGCTCCTGTCGAACGGCAACCTGACCGAAACCGGCGACTTGGGCGAAGGCCGCCATTACGCCGTGTGGGACGACCCCTTCCCGAAACCGTCCTACCTTTTCGCCCTTGTGGGCGGCGATCTCGATCTCCTCCAGGACCGGTTCCGGACCCAGAGCGGCCGCGACGTGACGCTCGGCATCTATACGGAAAAGGGCCGCGCGAATGGCGCGACCTACGCCATGGATGCCTTGAAGCGCTCCATGATCTGGGACGAACGCCGCTTCGGGCGCGAATACGACCTCGACGTCTTCAACATCGTCGCGATCTCCGACTTCAACATGGGGGCGATGGAGAACAAGGGTCTCAACATCTTCAACCACAAATACGTGCTGCTCGACCCCGAAACCGCGACCGACAGCGATTATGCCGGCGTCGAGACGGTGATCGCGCACGAATATTTCCACAATTGGACAGGCAACAGGATCACTTGCCGCGATTGGTTCCAGCTTTGCTTGAAGGAAGGGCTGACCGTCTTCCGCGACCAGGAATTCACCGCCGACGAGCGCTCCGCGCCGGTGAAGCGCATCGCTTCCGTGCGCGGCCTGAAGGCCCATCAGTTCCCGGAGGACCAGGGGCCGCTGCAGCATCCCGTCCGACCGCGCGAATATCGCGAGATCTCGAACTTCTACACCTCCACCGTCTACGACAAGGGCGCCGAGCTCGTGCGGATGATCGAGACCATTCTCGGCAAGGGCGATTTCCGCGCCGGCATGGACCTTTATTTCGAGCGCCATGACGGCGAAGCGGCGACCATCGAGGACTTCGTGCGCTGCTTCGAGGAAGCGTCCGGCCGCGACCTGTCGCGCTTCGCCCGCTGGTACAACCAAGCCGGAACGCCGGTGCTGACCGTCACGCAGGACTTCGACGCGAGCGCCGGTCGCTTGACGCTGCGTTTGTCGCAGGTGCTCGCGCAAGGCTCGGCCGGAACGCCGACGGAGCCGGTGCATATGCCGATCCGCTTCGGCCTCGTCGGCTCCAACGGGCAGGACATGATTGCCAGGGTGGAAGGGGGAGCCAGCGTCGACGGCGACGTGATCCACCTTCGCGAAGCGGCGGAAAGCGTCACCTTCTCCGGCCTGTCGGAGCGCCCCACCCTGTCGATCTTGCGCGATTTCTCCGCGCCGGTGACGCTGAAAGACGACCTCACCCCCGCCGACCGGCTGACGCTCGCGCGGCTCGACCCCAACGAGTTCAACCGCTGGCGCGCGCTGTCCGACATTCTCGGCGAAGCGCTGGTGGACGCCACGGCCAGGGTGCGTCGCG
This sequence comes from Aureimonas psammosilenae, assembly GCF_009176975.1. Taxonomy (GTDB): domain Bacteria; phylum Pseudomonadota; class Alphaproteobacteria; order Rhizobiales; family Rhizobiaceae; genus Plantimonas; species Plantimonas psammosilenae. Next base: position 208,667 of record NZ_WEZG01000002.1, on the reverse strand, counting down.
GCGAGGAACCCACGCTCGATCCGGCCGTCGCCGACGCCCTGGTGTCATCGGCGACGAATGAGGCGCTCGACGCCGCCTTCCGCGCGCAGATGCTGAGCTTGCCGAGCGAATCCGACGTCGCGCGGCTGATCGGCATGGATGTCGATCCCCTCGCCATCCACCGCGCCCGCGAAGCGATCCTCATGCAAGTCGGCGGACGAGGCATGCGCGCCTTCGAAGCTTTGGCTCGCGATCTCGCCGGTGAAGGCCCCTTCTCGCCGGACGCAGCGAGCGCCGGACGACGCGCGCTCGCCAACGTCCTTCTCGACTACCGCTCGGCGGCGAGCGGCGATCCGGAGCCGGCAGCAAGCCAATATTCCGGCGCCACGAACATGACCGACCGCCTCGCCGCGCTCGGCATCCTCACGCATCGCTTCCCCGGTTCCCCGGCCGCGGAGGCGGCGCTCGACGACTTCCACACGCGCTTCCAGGCGAACGATCTCGTGATCGACAAATGGTTCGCGATCCAGGCGACGAGCCCAAGCGAAGACGCGCTGGAAACGGTGCGCGCGCTCAGCACGCATCCCCAGTTCCGCTTGTCCAACCCGAACCGCGCCCGCGCGCTTCTCGGCTCGTTCGCGGCCGGCAATCAGATCGCCTTCAACCGCGCCGATGGGGCGGGCTATCGCTTTGTTGCAGAAATGATTCACTCGCTCGACCGTCTGAATCCGCAGATTTCGGCGCGCATCGCCACCGCGTTCCGGTCCTGGCGCTGCTTCGAAACGAACCGCCGCGGGCAAGCCCATGAGGCGCTTGAGGAACTTGCCGCCAAGGGGGACCTGTCGGCCGACCTCCGGGATATTGTGGATAGATCGCTACGCTGATTGACTCCGCCACAGGCCAAAAATTCACCGCTCGTCAAGCTATGGACAAGGCGATTCGGGTCTGATTGATTGGCGTCGATTCGGATGTGCGGCGTTCTGAATCGATACGAGGATCAACAACTTAGAGCGGTGCGGATGGGTGCGGACGCTTCATGCGTACCGGCCGGTGGGAAGCGTTTGCCACGCTTCCACGGGCTATCGGGAATACGTGCCGCCGTCGTTGCTCGACTGCGCTTCACACGCCAGTTCGGTCTTCCGTCCGCCATCTCCGAGCCCTTCCTGCGGCGCGCGACGCCGGTTTTCCTGATCGTCTTCCTGTCGGTCTTAGGCGTCGCGTCGGCGCTGATCCTCGCCGAGCAGCGCCGCGTCACCCGCGAGGACGCGCTGCAGGATTTGAAGATCGGCGCGAGCCTCGTCAGGGCCGAGCAGAACTCCGAGCCGGCCGCCCAAGGGCTGGAGCCGGCCGCGCAGGCGAGCGCCCTCGTCACCAGCGCCCTGCCGGACGAACTGATGGTGCATGGGCGCTTCGCCCTGATCACCGACGCTTCCGGCCTCGTGATCGCCGCGACGCCCGGCCATGACGATCTGATCGGCCGCGAGATCGAGAACCTCTTCGCCGGCATCCAGCCGCTTCTGATGTTCGGAGAGCGCGCCGGCGTTCTGGAAACGGACTTCGCCGACGATCAGGTGATGGTCTCCACCGCCCGCCTCCAGAACGAGCTCGGATCGATCCTTCTGGTGCAGCCGAAGACGGAGCTTTTCGCCGGCTGGCGGCGTCTCGTGTCGGTCTGCGTCACGCTCTACGTCATGACGAGCCTCATCATGCTCGTCATCCTCTACGCTTATTTCTGCCAGTCGATGCGCGCCCGCCTCGTGGATGTGGAGCTTAGCGAAACGCATCGCCGCGTCGAGACGGCCCTGTCGCGCGGCCGCTGCGGCCTGTGGGACTGGGATCTGGCGCGGGGCCGCATGTTCTGGTCGCGCTCCATGCACGAGATCCTCGGCATGCAGAGCGAGAACGGCATGTTGTCCTTTGGCGACGTGTCGGCGCTGATGCACCCGGAAGACGGCGACCTTTTCGCCGTGGCGCGCGTGGTGGCGGCTGGCAAGGTCAAGCATCTCGACCGCACCTTCCGCATGCGCCGCTCGGACGGCGCTTATATCTGGCTGCGCGCCAGAGCCGAGGTGACGCGCAACGCCGAGAACGAGATCCACCTCATCGGCGTCGCCGTCGACGTTACCGAACAGCACGCACTCGCCAAGCGCACCGACGAGGCCAATACACGGCTGAAGAACGCCGTTGAGAACATCTCGGAAAGCTTCGTTCTCTGGGACGCCTCCCATCGTCTGGTGCTTTGCAACCAGAAATACCAGAACGTCTTCGGCCTCGGCGTCGCCGATGTCGCGCCCGGCGCGCGCTACGAGGACGTGATGGCGACGGCCCGCCGGCCGATCGGCATGCGCCCCATCACCAGCACCGATTCCGTCACCGGCGAAAGCGTGGTCGAGGCGATGCTCGCCGACGGACGCTGGCTCCAGATTTCCGAGCGCAACACGTCCGACGGCGGCTATGTCTCCATCGGCACGGATGTGACGCAGTTGAAGCTCCATCAGGAGCGCCTGTCGACCTCCGAGCAGCGCCTGATCGCGACGATCAACGCCCTGTCCAACGCCCGCTCCGACGCCGAAGCCAAGGCCAAGGAACTCGAGATCCTCAACGCCAGCTACATCGTGGAAAAGGAGCGCGCCGAGGGCGCGAGCCGCGCCAAGACGACCTTCCTCGCCAATATGAGCCACGAGCTGCGCACGCCGCTGAACGCCATCATCGGCTTCTCGGAAATCATGCGCGAGGGAACCTTCGGCCCGATCGGCTGCGACAAGTATGTGGAATACGCCTCCGACATCAACGAAAGCGGGCACTACCTCCTGAAGCTCATCAACGACATTCTCGATATGTCGAAGATCGAGGCCGGCCGCCTGATGCTGTCGCCCGAGCCGATGGACCTCAACGAGATCGTCGGCGAAGCGCGCAAGATCGTTGAGATGCAGGCCGCCAAGAAGTCGATCCGCTTCGAAACGCACACCGAGGGCGACGTGCGCCTTCTGGCGGATCGCCGCGCCACCAAGCAGATCCTCCTCAACCTCCTCGCCAATGCGGTGAAGTTCACCCATGCGGGCGGCAGCGTGAAGCTGAGGGCGCGCAATGTCGACGGCCACGCCTTCGTTTCCATCGCCGACAGCGGCATCGGCATCTCGCGCAACGCGCTGAAAAATCTCGGCAAGCCCTTCGAGCAGGTCGAGAACGAGTTGACCCGCACCAACAAGGGAACGGGCCTCGGTCTTGCCATCGCGCGCTCCCTGATCGAGCTTCACGGCGGCTCGATCCGCATCGTCTCGCAGGCCGGCCACGGCACGGTGGTGTCGATCAGGATGCCGCTCGTGCCGCCCTCGATGGTGCCGGCCATCGCGGCCTGAGCTTCCTCAAGGCGCGGGCAGGAGGTCGCGGAAATCGCTCCGCACCGCGCCCGCCGTCGCCTCGATCCGCCTTTCCGCATCCACGGCGTCCGGCGCCTGCAAGGTTTCGGCCAGAAGCGCCGCCAGCCGGTTCGGCAGGCCGGGGAAGTCGAAGACGCCGTCCGGTCCGAGCCGCAGGACCTGGATCACATCCGTGAAGCGCCGCATGGCATGGCCGAGATCGGCAAGCCCCGCGCCGTCCAGCACCTCGGCCGTCGGGCGGCCGATCAGATCGGGTTCGGCGCGGCCCGTCATCAGCGCCCATTGCGCCAGAAATTCCAGATCGATCAGCCCGCCCGGCCGAAGCTTCAGATCGAGCGGCCCACGCGCCGGCTTTTCGCGTTCGATCAGCGCCCGCATCGCCGCGACATCCGTGGCCGTCGCCGCGTCCTCGCGATGACAAGCGAGAACCTCGCGGATCACCCCCTCCACCTCCTTTCCGAAAGTGCGATCCCCGGCGATCTGGCGCGAGCGCGTCAACGCCATGCGCTCCCATGTGCGCGCTTCGCCGGCCTGATAACGGCGGAAGGCGTCCAGATGGGTGGCGAGCGGTCCCTTGTTGCCGGAAGGCCGCAGGCGGAAATCCACCTCGTAGAGCACCCCCTCGCCCATCGGCGCGGTCAGCGCGGCGATAAGGCGCTGCGTCAGCCGGGCATGGTAAGCCGCGACCGGCATTGGTTTTTCGCCGTTTGATTCATCCACTTCCTCAGGATGGTCGTAGAAGAGGATCAGATCGACATCGGAGCCGGCGGTCAGTTCGCGGCTGCCAAGACGCCCCATGCCGAAAAGCGCGATCCGCCCGCCCGGAACGCGGCCGTGGCGCTCGGCGAGTTCCGCCGACACCGCATCCAGCACCTCGGCGATTGTGACGTCGGCGATTTCGGAAAAGGCGAAGCCGGCGTCGGTGCCGACCATAGTGCCGGACAAAAGCCGGGTGCCGACGAGAAAGCGCTGTTCGGAGGCGAACAAGCGCAACCGCGCCAGCCGGTCCTCGAAGCCGCGCGACTCCTTCAGGAACGCGCCGAGCCGCTCTTCCAACAACGCCCGCGTCGGCTGGACGCGAAAGAAGCCTGGGTCGAGCAGTGCGTCGAAGACATGCGGGCGGTTGGCGATGGTGGCGGCAAGGCTCGGCGCGGCAGTGACGATCAGGGTCAAAAGATCGAGGACGCCGCGATTGGTGGACAAAAGCGAGAAAAGCTGGAGCCCGGCCGGCAGACCGGACAGGAAAGCGTCGAAGGCGACAAGCGCGGCGTCGGGGTCCGGCGCGGCGGAGAGCGAGCGCAGGAGGTCCGGCAGGATGGCGGCCAGATGCCGCCGCGCGCCTTCCGAGCGCATGGCCCGAAGCCGCCCTTCGTTCCAGCCGGCGAGAATGCGGGCGCTGCCATCGGGCCGCGCGAAGCCATAAGCGCCAAGCTCCCGCGCCAAGGCTTCGACATCGCCGTTCTCCGCGAAGGCCAGAAGCTTGCGTTCGGCAGGCTCCGCACCGTCGGCCGCAAACAGGCGGTCGAAATGACCCTCCACGAGGTGAAGGCGGCGCGTCAGCTCGTGCGAAAATTCGGCAAGGTCGCGGAAGCTGAGGAGCCCGGCGATGCGCGAGAGCCCCGCTTCATCCTCCGGCAGTTCGTGGCTCTGTTCGTCGGCGACCATCTGGATCGCGTGTTCCGCGCGGCGCAGGAACCAATAGGCTTCCGTCAGTTCGTCGCGCGTTTCCGCCGTCACCCAGCCGCCCTCGGCGAGTGCGGCAAGCGCATCTTCCGTGCGGCGCGCGCGCAGGGCTGGCGCGCGTCCGCCGGCGATGAGCTGCTGCCCTTGCGCGAAGAACTCGACCTCGCGGATGCCGCCCGAGCCGAGCTTGACGTTGTGCCCCGCCACCGCCACGTGCCCAAGCCCGCGATGGCGGTCGATCCGCTGTTTCATCGACTGGATTTCGGACACGGCGTTGAAATCGAGATAGCGCCGCCAGACGAAGGGCGCGATCTCCTTCAGGAAGCCCGCCGCCGCCGCTTCGTCGCCCGCCACGCAGCGCGCCTTGATCATCGCGGCGCGCTCCCAGTTGCGCCCGCTCGCCTCGTAATAGCTGAGCGCCGCCGGCAAGGGGATCGCGAGCGGCATGGCGCTCGGATCGGGGCGAAGGCGAAGGTCGGTGCGAAACACGTAGCCGTCGCCGGTGCGGTCGTTGAGGAGCCGCACCAGCCGGCGCACGAGCCGCGAAAAGGTCTCGACGCTTTCGTCCTTGTCGAGGATCGCGGGCGCATCCGGCTCGAAGAACACGACGAGATCAATATCGCTGGAATAGTTCAGCTCTCCCGCGCCGAGCTTGCCCATGCCGAGCACGAAAAGGCCGCACCCCTCCTCTGGCCGCTCAGGAGAAACAGCCAGTTGCCCGCGCCGCACGAGATCGCGGAGAAGGAAGCGCAAGGCCGCCCGGATCGCGCTTTCCGCCAGCCGCGACAGATCGGCGGTGGTTTGCCGCGCATCGGCCGCGCCGAAGAGGTCGCGAAGCGCGATCAGAAGCGAGGCTTCGAGCTTGGCTTCGCGCAAAGCCGTCATGGTGGCGGCCTCGCTCGCGCCCTCCTCCGGCAAGCTATCGAGATGGGCGACGATCGCTGCGATGCGGGTCTGCGCATCCTCGTCGAACAAGCGCTCCAGCCAGTCCGGGCGGCGCAGCATCGCGGCGTTGAGATAGGGCGACAGGTCGAGCACCGCGCCAAGCCGATGGCGATCCGCGCCCTCGCGGCAGAAGTTGGCGAGCCTGCCGTATCCTTCAGCCTCCGCCCCCTTCGCGAGATCGGCGAGCCACGCTTCAGCCTTCGCCGGATCGAGCGCTCGCGGCTCCAGCGCGCCGCCGATCCTCAACGCGGCGCGGTTCGCCTCAGGCTGCGACGGGTCCCTTGCTTGACTCACCTTCATCCTCCCTTCCGCCGATCGGCAGATCGAGAATGACCTTAAGGCCCGGCTCGGCGTCCTCAAGGGCGACTTCACCGCCGTGAAGGCGCGCGATGGCCTGAACCAAGGAAAGCCCGAGCCCGGAACCGGGCTTCGTGCGGCTTTCGTCCAAGCGATAAAAGCGCTCCAGAACGCGATCCCGCTTGTCGGCGGGAATGCCCGGCCCGTTGTCGGAAACGGAGATGCGGCAGAGGGTGTCCTCAGTGGTCAGCGCGACCGTCACGATCCCCTCGGCCCCATCCCGAACCGCGTATTTCAGCGCGTTGTCGATAAGGTTCGACACCGCCTGACCCACGAGTTCGCGGCTGACGGTGGCTTCCAGCGGCCCCGGCAACTCGGTCACGATGCGCGCCCCGACCTCCTCGGCGAGCGGCTCGTAAAGCTCGGCGAGGTCGGCAAGAGCGGCGGACAGATCGACCCTGGATTTCGCGACCGGATGGAAGCCGGCTTCGACGCGGCTGATCATCAAAAGCGCGTCGAAGGTGCGGATCATGCCGTCCGCTTCCGCGAGGTTCGCTTCCAGCGCGGACTTCGGGTCGCCGCCGGTTTCCGCTTCGGCAAGCGCCGATTCCGCTCTGTTGCGAAGGCGTGTCAGCGGCGTCTTCAGGTCGTGCGCGATGTTGTCGGACACTTGCTTCAAGCCTTCCTGAAGCAGCGCGATGCGCCCGAGCAGCGTGTTGAGGTTGGACGACATGCGGTCGAACTCGTCGTTCGCGCCGGTGACCGGCAGGCGCTCGCCGAGGTCGCCGCCGAGGATGCGGGCGGAAGCGGCCGACATCCGGTCGAGCCGTCGCAGCGCCTGACGGCCGATCAGGAGCCAGGAGAAAAGCGCCGCCGCCCCCATCAGCGCAAGGGCCAGGATCAGCGCACGGCGCACCAGAACCCGGAAACGCTCCTGCTCGGTCTGGTCGCGGCCGACCAGGATGCGCATGCCGTTCGGCAGGCTGATGACCTGCGCGACCGCCCGGTGGTAGCGGCTGACATCCTCGTCCGAGAAGCGGGCATAGGCGAAGGCGCGCTCGGTGAAGCCGCTGCGATCCAGCGTGCCGGGTTCCAGCGCCTCGACATTGCCGACGAGAATGCGGCCCATCGGATCGGTGACGAGATAAAGCGAAGCGCCCGGCTGGTTTGCGCGCTTCTCGATGGCGCCGACCAGCGAAACGATGCCGCCGCCCTGATAAATGCGGTCGAGCTCGGCGATCTCCTCGCCGATCGTTTCGCGGCTCTGGCTTTCCAGAAGGCTGGTGGCGCTCGCCGTGACATAGACCACGAGCACCACCGCGAATACGGCGAAAAGGCCGAGATAAAGGGCCGACAGGCGAACCGCCGTCATGCGCATCAGGGCGCGAAGGCGCCAAGGGCGGAACAGGGCCAAGAGCGTTCGCGATCAGCCGTCGGCGCGCATGATGTAGCCGGCCCCGCGCACCGTATGAAGAAGCGCCGAACCAAAATCGCGCTCGATCTTGGAGCGGAGGCGCGAGATATGCACGTCGATCACATTGGTCTGGGGGTCGAAATGATAATCCCAGACATTTTCCAGAAGCATGGTGCGCGTCACCACCTGCCCCGCATGCTTCATCAGATATTCCAGAAGGCGGAACTCGCGCGGTTGGAGCACCACCGGCTTGCCGCCGCGCTTCACCTCATGGCTGAGGCGGTCGAGTTCGAGGTCGCCGACGCGGTAAACGGTCTCGACTTCCTTGGTACCCCGCCGACGGCCGAGAACCTCGACGCGGGCGAGAAGTTCGGAAAAAGCGTAGGGCTTGGCAAGGTAGTCGTCCCCGCCCGCCCGAAGGCCGGTCACGCGGTCGTCCACCTGTCCAAGCGCGGAAAGGATCAAGGCGGGGGTGTCGACGCCCTTTTGGCGAAGGCCGGACACGACGGAAAGCCCGTCGCGCTCGGGCAACATGCGGTCCACGATCATCACGTCGTAATCGTGGGTGTCGGCCATGAAGAAGCCGGTATTGCCGTCCGGCGCGTGGTCGGGAACGTGGCCGGCCTCGCGGAAGGCCTTCACGAGATAGCCGGCGGCTTCACGGTCGTCTTCGATGATGAGGATGCGCATGGGCTCCGTCGCGGTGGACACGGCTAGCGACATCATGACGTTTCTCCGCGTGGCGGAAAGGGTGCTTCGGAAAAGAAAGGGCGGCGCATGTGCGACGCGCCGCCCTTCGTGATTTTCGCTTCGGGCGGTTTCGCTCAGCCCTTGGCGATGGGCAGGGCGACGAAGCGGTTCTGGTCGCCGTTGCGAAGCTGGAACAAGGCGGCCTTGCGCCCGCTGCGGCTGGCTTCCTCCAGCGCCGTCTGCACGTCGCGGCGGGACTTCACTTCCTTGCCGTTCACCGACACGATGACGTCGCCGTTCTGTACGCCCTTGTCGGCGGCCGAGGAGTCCGGGTCGACTTCGGTGACCGTGACGCCCTTGCCGTCGTCGGACGGGGACAGGGTCAGGCCGTAGCCCGACAACGAGGACGGGTCGGCCGGCACCTTGTTCGAGTCGTTCTGCGCGGAAGCCGATTCGTCGAGCGAGGCGAGATTGCCGAGCGTGACGGACAGATTCTTGGCCGCGTTGTTGCGCCAGACGGTGATGTCGACCTTCGTGTCCGGCGCAAATTCGGCCACCTTGCGGGCGAGTTCACGCGGACCCGAGACCGTTTCGCCGTTCAAGGCGGTGATGACGTCGCCGGTCTGGATGCCGGCCTTGGCGGCGGGCGTGTCGGTTTCCGGCAGCGTCACGATGGCGCCGTCCGTGTTGGCGAGGCCCACCGCATCTGCGATGTCCTGGCTGACCGGGCCGATCTGGACGCCGAGCCAGCCGCGCTGCACGCTGCCCTTGTCGCGAAGCGACTGGACCACGGTCTTGGCGGTGGAGGCGGGAATGGCGAAGGCGATGCCGACCGAGCCGCCCGACGGCGAGAAGATCGCGGTGTTGATGCCGACCACCTGACCGTTGAGGTTGAAAGCCGGGCCGCCGGAATTGCCACGGTTCACCGCCGCGTCGATCTGCAGGAAGTCGTCATAGGGACCCGCGCCGATGTCGCGGCCACGCGCCGAAAGAATGCCGGCCGTCACCGTGCCGCCGAGGCCGAACGGGTTGCCCACCGCCACGACCCAGTCGCCGATCCGCATCTTGGAATCGTCGGCGAACTCGACATAGGTGAACTTGCGATCCTTGGCGTCGACCTTCAGGAGGGCGAGGTCGGTGCGCTTGTCGGTGCCGATCAGCTTGGCGTCGTATTCCTTGCCGTCGTCCATGACGACCGTGAAGGTCTCGCCGCCATCCACCACGTGGTTGTTGGTGACGAGGAAGCCGTCATCGGAGATGAAGAAGCCGGAGCCCTGCGCCATTGCGCGCGGCGCGTTGCGCGGGCGAAGCTGGCGCTGGCCGTCTTGCCCGCCGCGTGGGTTGCCGAACTCGAAGAAGCGGCGCAGCGGATGGTCGCGCGGCAGGCTGTCGAGCGGGTTCGCCTGATCGTTGTCGTCGCCGTCATCGCGCGAGGCGACGACGTTGGACTTCTCCTTCACGCGCACCGACACGACGGCCGGGGCGACCTTCTGCACGACATCGGCGAAACCGAAGGTCTGGACCGGCGTGTTGACGGTGACCGGCTCGGCGGCGCTCGGCAGGACATTGGTCATGATGCCGCCGGTGAGGACGGAGCCCGCGACGCCGGCCGCGAGCACGGTGGCCAGGAGACGCGAACGACGGGACTTGGATTGGGTGGGCTGCATGGGTGACTGTCCTTTTCCTCGATCGCTCCGGCGCGCCCGCCGGTCGTCGTTGGGAGATAGGTAGTCTTTCCCGGATTACGGGAGCCCTTCCCTTCGATGAATCTTTGTTAAGGCAAGGGAACGGCCGCTAAAGCCCGCGCTCTCGCAACGCCCGCTCCACCGCCTGTTCTTCCTCGGCCGACAGTGTGGAGCCACCGCCGCTTCGCGCTTTCCGGCGACCCGCCAGGAAAACGAACAATCCGCCGCAAAGAACCAGCACGACGGGCGTTCCCCAAAGGAGGAGCGTCGAGAGTTCCAGGCGCGGCTTCAGGAGGACGAACTCCCCATAGCGCGCCACCACGTAGTCGAGAACAGCCGCGTCGCCGTCGCCCGCTTTCAGCCGCTCGCGCACCAGAAGGCGAAGGTCGCGGGCAAGGCCGGCATCCGAATCGTCGATGGACTGGTTCTGGCAGACGAGGCAGCGCAACCCCGCCGAGATCGCCCGCGCGCGGCTTTCCAGCGCCGGATCGGCCAGCACCTCGTCCGGCTGAACGGCCAGCGCGGTGCCGCCGAACGGGTCCAGAAAAGGCTGGCCGATCAGCGGATGGGCGAGAAGCACCGGCGAGACCAGAAGGAACAGCGCGACGGCGAGGATTTCGGCCGCGCGCTTCATGCCGGCACGGGTTTCGCGCGCCGGGCCTTCCGGGCTGGCGCGCCGACGCGAAGCCGCCGGTCGGCGAGCGACAGGACACCGCCTGCCGCCATCGCCACGGTGCCGAGCCAGATCAGCGTGATGAGCGGCTTGTACCAGATGCGCACGACGCGCCCGCCGCCGTTCGCCGCCTCGTCGCCTAGCGCGAGGTAGATCTGGCTGAAGAAATGGGTACGGATGCCGGCTTCCGTGGTCGGCGACTGGCGCGCGGGATAGAAGCGCTTGGCGCTTTCCACCTCGTCCACCTCGTCGGCGCCGTCGAGAAGCGTGAAGCGCCCGACTTCCTCGGCATAGTTCGGGCCGGATCGGGGAAACACACCATCGAAACGCAAGGTATAGCCGCCGACAGCTTGTGTTTCGCCGGGGCGCATGGTGCGGATCGCCTCCGTGTTGAAGCTCGACACGGAAACGACGCCGAGCAGCGTCAGCCCGAGGCCGAAATGCGCGAGCGCCGCCCCGAAGGCGGAGGACGGCAGGCCCTTCAACCTCGCGAAGGCAACGCTCGGTGCCGCCTTCGGCAGACCGGAACGGGCGAAGAGATCCACGAGCGAGCCGAGCAGCAGCCAGACGGCGAGGCCGAAGCCGAAGGCGCCGAGCACCCGCGTTCCGCCGCTGAAAGCCGCAACCGCGATCACGGTGGCGAGCGACAAGCCCGCGACGAAGTAGAGCCTCTGTGCCGCGGCCAGGACGTCGCCTCGCTTCCAGGCGAGAAGCGGGCCGAAAGGCACCGCGAAAAGGAGCGGCGCCATCAGGGGGCCGAAGGTGAGGTCGAAGAAGGGCGCGCCGACGGAAATCTTCTCCCCTGTCACGACTTCCAGAACGAGCGGATAAAGTGTGCCCACAAGCACGGTGGCGCAGGCCGTCGTCAAAAACAGGTTGTTGAAGACGAGCGCCCCTTCCCGGCTGATTGGCTGGAACAGGCCACCGGCTTCCAGCCGGCCCGCCCGCCACGCGAAAAGGGTCAGCGAACCGCCAATGAAGGCCACGAGAATGCCGAGAATGAAGGTGCCGCGCGTCGGATCGGTGGCGAAGGCATGGACGGAGGTGAGAACGCCGGAGCGCACGAGAAACGTGCCGAGCAGCGACAAGGAAAAGGTCAGGATCGCCAGAAGCACCGTCCAGACCTTCAAGGCCGAGCGCTTTTCCATGACGATCACGGAATGAAGCAGCGCCGTGCCCGACAGCCAGGGCATCAGGGAGGCGTTCTCCACCGGGTCCCAGAACCACCAGCCGCCCCAGCCGAGCTCGTAATAGGCCCAGTAGGAGCCCATCGCGATGCCGAGCGTCAGAAAGATCCAGGCGGCGAGAATCCACGGCCGCACCCAGCGCGCCCAGGCCGCGTCGATGCGCCCGTCGATGAGGGCTGCGATGGCGAAGGAGAAGGCGACCGAGAAGCCGACATAACCGAGATACAACAGCGGCGGATGGATCGCGAGGCCGATGTCCTGCAGCACCGGATTGAGGTCCTGCCCTTCATAGGGGGCCGGCAGGAGACGGAGAAACGGGTTCGACGTCGTGACGATGAACAGAAGAAAGGCGCTCGTGATCCAGGCCTGCACCGACAGAACGGCGGCGCGAAGGCTCGCCGGCACGTCGCGCCCGAACAATGCCAGCATCGCCCCGAACACGACGAGGATCAGCACCCACAGGAGCATCGAGCCCTCGTGGTTTCCCCAAACGCCGGTGATCTTGTAGAGAAGCGGCTTCTCGGAATGCGAGTTCTGGAAGACGTTGAGGACGGAGAAGTCCGACCAGACATAGGCGATGGTCAGACTCGTGAAGGCGAGCGCCACCAAGCTGAAGCTGGCGATCGCCGCCGTCGTGCCGACTTCCATCAGCCGCGCGTCCCCGCGCCGCGCCCCGACGATCGGCAGGACGGACTGGAGAACAGACACGGCGAGCGCCAGGATCAACGCGAAATGCCCGATCTCGACGATCACAAGCCGGCTCCCCCGTTGGCGGCGACGGGCGTCGCCTTCGGTTTGCCGTCCTCCCAAAGGCCGCGTTTCTTCAGATCGTCCACGATCTCCTTCGGCATGTAGGTCTCGTCATGCTTGGCGAGGATCGTATCGGCCGCAAAAACGCGATCCGGCCCGAGGCTTCCTTCCGCAATCACGCCCTGTTCCTCGCGAAACAAGTCCGGCAGGATGCCGCGATAGGTGACGGGAACGCTTTGGACGCTGTCGGTCACGCGAAAGCGCACCGTGTCGCCGGTGCCGCGCTCCACCGACCCCTTCTCCACCAGCCCGCCGAGACGGATGCGCTGGCCGGGCGGTAGCATCTTCGTTCCGATGTCGGTGGGCGAGGAATAAAGGCTGAAGCTGTCCTTCGACGCATAGGCCACGAGACCGCCGGCGAAGGCGACCACGGCGAACATTGCGCCGACCGTCAAAAGCCGTTTGCCCTTGCGCGTCATGGGCCTGTCCTAGTCTCCCCGGCGAGCCCGAGGGCTGCGGCGTATTCGTCGATTGTCCCGCGCGTCGCTGCATCACCCGCGAAGACCCCTTGCGCGCGGCGATAGGCATCGCGCGCACGGGTCCCGTCGCCGAGAACGGAATAAGCGCGCATCAGCCGCTTCCAGCCATCGGGGTCGTTCGGGGCCGATTCGAGGCGCGCGGCGAGTTGCGACACCATTCCCTCGATCATCGCCGAGCGGTCGCCTTCCGAAAGATCGGCGGCCGCGGCCACCTGATCGGATGTCGGACCGGGCGTCGTCGCCGGCACCTTCCCCGCCGACTTGGTCAAGGCATCATCGTAAGCCTTGCGGGCCGTGCCCATCCAGGGTGCGTCCGGCGGTCCACGATCGAGGATCGCTTTCCAGGCGGGCGCGGCCTCGGCATAGTTCTCGCCCTGCGACAAGCCGAGGGCGAGATAGAAGCGCGCCGCCGCGTTGTCGGGATCGAGACGCAGCGCCTTTTCGAACGCGCCCTCCGCCGCTTTCGTCACCTCCCCGGACGCCGCCTGCACCAGCGCCTGGCCGCGCATGGATTCGCGGTCGCCGGTGGAGCCGAGCAGCCGGATGACGTTTTCCGCCGCCGTCACCGCGTCCTTCGGCCGCCCCGTCTGGAGATAGATCGGCAGAAGTGTTTCCCAGCCGCGCCCGTCGTCGGGCTCGCTTTTCAAACGCGCCTCGGCCTGCGCGATCAAGGCTTCGATGTCGGCGCTTCGCGGATCGCTCGTCGCGCGCGACGCCAAGGGCATATCCGGCTCGGTGGGCGCGCCCGTTCGCGCATAAAGCCCGAAGGACAAGGCCGCGACCGCGATTAGCGACGTCACGGCCAGCGGCCGCGCCGCCGTCAGCTTGGCCTTCCCCGAAGTCCCGGCGCGCTGCCGTTCGGCCTCGCCGGCCGCTTTCAGAAGGCGGCGGCCGATCTCGGCCCGCGCGCTCGCCGCTTCGTCCGGGGCAATCGTGCCGCGCGACGCGTCGCCTTCGAGTTCTCGAAGCTGCGCCCCGTAGACCTCGACATCATGCTCGGCGCGCGAGTTCGCATCCCGCTCGGCACCAAGGAGAGGCCAGAGAATCGCGACCGAAACGAAGCAAAGAAGAAGGATCGCGACGAACCAGAACAAACTTCACGCCCATTGAGCCCGAGCGACCTCCCGCTCCCGGCCGCGCCTTCTAGCATCGCACGGTTCGTAAGCCCACTCAAAGCCGCGTCAGCGCGTCGCTATCAAACCACGATGCGCCAGACACCGCCTTCGTCCCGGCAGGCCGTTCCCACCTGCTTCCAGGACTTGCCGCCGTCGAGCACCGTATGGGTGAAGCCGCGGCAGTCCTGCGAACCGATGCGGTAGAGCTGCGTCGGCATCACCTGCCCGTGCCAGCGCCCTTCGCTCCAGTCCACCTCGCGGCCGGCGGGCGAGAACTGAAGGGCCTGGAACTCGGCATCCACGGCCTTGCGCTGGGCGTCGCCCCGCAACCGGACGTCCTTGATCTGCCCGACGAGCCCGTCGCCCAGCGCCAACGCCCCGTCGGAAAGCTCGATCTTCGGCCCACCGAGACCGATGGACGCACAGCCCGACGACACCGTCAGAAACGCGAGGGAAAGGCAAAGGCCGCACGTCTTCAGCATGGATCGCATCAACCCGTTTCCGCCGCGCTTCGATTCCCGCCGGCGGATTTTAACGCGTTCACATTTAGGAGAGTCGCCCGTCGGATGCCAGCGGCAGACGCACGCTCGCGCGAAGACCGCCAAGCGGCGAGCGCGCCAGAACCAGCGTGCCGCGATATTCCGACACGAGGTCGGAAACGATCGACAGGCCGAGGCCCGAGCCCGGCTTCTTCTCGTCGAGCCGCCGGCCGCGCTTCACCGCCTCGGCCATTCCCGCCTCGTCCAGCCCTTCGCCATCATCCTCCACCGTGGTGTCGAAGAAGCCCGGTTCGGAGAGTTCCAGCGAGACCACGACGCGGCTCATGGCCCATTTCCCGGCATTCTCCAGAAGATTGCCGATCATCTCCTCGTAGTCCTGCTGCTCGCCCGCGAAGATCGGCGCGAGGGTGCCCGCTTCGTCCGGCCCCTCGACGGTCAAAGCGGGATTGAGCTTGCCGACCACCCGCACCAGCCGGGCGAGCACCGGCTGCACCGATGTCCGGAACACCGCGCCCTCGCCCTGCGCCGCGACGCGGGCGCGGTTCAGGTAGTTCTGCACCTGAAACTGCATCCGCTCGCTTTGTTCGGAAACGAGCCGGCCTTTCTCGCCGCCGATGATGCCGGCCTCGTTCATCAGAACGGCGAGCGGGGTCTTCAACGAATGCGCGAGGTTGCCGACCTGCGTTCGCGCCCGCTCCACGATGCGGCGGTTGTTGTCGATCAGCGCGTTCAGTTCCACCGTCAACGGCCTGATCTCCACCGGAAAACGGCCGACGAGCCGTTCCGCCCGCCCCGCCCGCACCTCGCCGAGAGCGCGCCGCACATTCGTCAGCGGGCGAAGTCCGAGAAGAATGGTCATGGCGTTGATCACGATCGAGCCGAGGCCGAACACCGCGAGATAACCGGCGAGCGTCCGGTCGAAGCGGCGGATATCGGCCTTCAGAAGGCTCGCATTGCCCATCACGCGAAAGCGCGCCGCGCGGTTGTCCTGATCGAGAAGGATTTCGGTTTCCACCGCCGTCAGTGCTTCGCCCTCCAGGCCCCGCGCCTCGTAGGTCCGGCGATAGGATGTGTCGAAAGGCACGAGCGCGGCCGGCGGGCTCGGGATGTCGGCGGGGCCGAGCGAGATCGAGGCGAGCCGCCCCTTCAGGTTCTCGCTCGCCGGCAACACCTCCCAGTACCAGCCCGAAAGCGGCTGCGAATAGCGCAAATCCCCGAGATCGGGCGAGCCCGTGAGGTTCCCTTCCGGCGAGACCGAAACGCTGCTGACGATGTTGTAGAGTTGCGCGACGAGAAGGTCCTCGAAGCCGCGCGAGGCCGTCTGCGCATAAAGAGCCGAAATCACGCCGCCGATCACCACGACGGCGGCGACCACCCAAAGGCTCGAAAAGGCGATGACGCGGACCGCAAGCCGGTCAAACCCCGGCATCAAGGTCCCGCATCCGGTAGCCGAGGCCGCGCACGGTTTCGATGAGATCGAGCCCGATCTTGCGCCGAAGCCGCCCGACGAAGACCTCGATCGTGTTGGAATCTCGGTCGAAGTCCTGATCGTAGAGATGCTCGATCAACTCGCCGCGCGAAACGATCTGGTCGCGGTGGTGCATGAGATAAGCGAGCAGGCGATATTCGTGCGAGGTGAGCTTCAGGACGGTGCCGTCGACGCTCGCCTTCGAGGCACGCGTGTCGAGGCGAAGCGGCCCGCAGCGGATTTCGGAGGAAGCGTGGCCGGCCGCCCGACGGATCAGCGCACGCACCCGCGCCATCACTTCCTCGATATGGAAGGGCTTCGTCACGTAGTCGTCGGCGCCCGCGTCGATGCCGGCCACCTTGTCGCTCCAGCGATCTCGGGCCGTCAGGATCAGAACCGGCATGTTGCGCCCGTCGCGCCGCCATTTCTCCAGGATCGTGATGCCGTCCATCTTGGGCAGGCCGACATCCAGCACCACGGCGTCGTAGGGCTCCGTATCGCCGAGAAAGTGCCCTTCCTCGCCGTCCAGTGCGCGGTCCACCACGTAGCCCGCTTCCGTCACGGCGTCGCAAAGCTGGCGGTTCAGGTTCGGGTCGTCCTCGACGATCAGGATTCTCATGGCCTGTCCGATGCGCCTATTGGGGGATCACGACGGTCTGCTTGCGCGGCCGACCGCCCTGGTCGGCCGGCACGAGAAGCGTGACGACGCAGACCACCCGTCCCCCGTCGCTGCGGCTCGACACGGACAGGACGCGGCCGCCGGTGCGCGCCGCCGCTTCCGCCGCAGCGCCCGCGCAGTCGGCCGCGGCCGCCAGCCGGCGCGCGCCAATGGCGGCCGCTTTGGGCGAGCCGCCGTCGAAGGCGGCCGGCACGGCGTCCTCGACGGCAAGCGCGCCGGCCGCCGTCGAAACGACGACCGATAAGCTCAGGATCAGCGGGCGGAGCGGCATGGGGCTTCCGTTCATGGGCAACGGCCACGTTCTCGCCGATACGCCGTGAACAGCGCATGAATGGGGCCTTTTGTCGAGCCTTCCGCTCAGCAGCCCTCAGCCGATCCGCGACCGGGCGTCGAGACGGCCGAGGATCGAGATCACCGCGCCGACGGCCGCCACGACGTTCGGAATGGCCGCCGCCAGATCGGCATGGGCTTGGGGGTCCAGGTTGAAACCGACCAGCCCCGCCACCGCCGCGGCCAGCGCGACGAGACCGCCCCAGATCGTCTTCGACTCGTACCAGAGCTTGTTGTCGTCCATGACTCTCTCCTGTTGTTTCAGTTGACGGCGGGCGGGCGCTCGAAAGCGGCCCGCCGTTCCGTTCCGGCCCCGTAAAGGAGACCGAACTGCGCCACCCCGACCTCGATCCGGGGTGGAAGACCGCCGAAGGCCGTCACCTGCTCGGCCGCGGATACGGCGAGCGCGGGCGATCCGCTTTCGATCACGAGTTCCCGCCCATCGGGCGCCACGATCCGCAGGCGATAACGCTCGATCTCCTCGCCGAGCGGCACGTCGAGCCCGTCCCAGCCATCGCCGGAAAGCCGCGTGCGGCGGACCCAGGACAAGGCGAGACCGCCATCGGCCCGGAAGCCGCAAGCCAAGTGAACGGGCGACAGCGGCTTCAATGCGCGCCGGCCGAGCGTCACGGTCTGCGTCACCACCGCCGGATCATCGAAAGGCCGGCCGAGCGGCGCGACGCGCCATTGAAGCTCCGCCCCGATCTCGCCGGGCTTCAGGCCGATCGGCTCGCAGCCCGCCCCCAGAAGCACGAAGCTTGCTCCCGTCCCCGCGCCCGCCGCCATCGACCCTTCCGTGCCGCCGAGCCCCCGCACGAGGCCGGTCAAACGGAAGCGCATCGGCGCGACCTCCTCGGCCGTGGCGAACTGCACCACCTCCCATTCGCCACCCGGCGCCTGCACCGCGCAGAGATTGCCGCCCGCCAGAAGCTCCCCCATCCCGATCGAGAACAGCGCGCCGCGATAAAGCCGAACCTCCATCGAAGCATTCGGCTGGAAAACCCCTTCGCGACCAAGCGGCATTGCCCGAACGAGTTCGCCCACCGTCGCGGGCTGCTCGGCGATCAACCGCCTCTCGAACGGACCGCCCGAAGCGGAAGCCTCCACGGCCAAGGGCAGGAACGGCTCGGCAAAGGCCGCAAACCGCGCCGGGCCTTCCGCGCTCGTCGCCGCGCCTTGCGGCAGATCGAGAAACAGGGTCAGCGGCCGGGACGCGAAGACCGGGGCTGAGGAGAGGAGCGTCCCCGCCCCACTCCCTTCCCGCCCCGCCGTCGCGCCGGCGGCCGGCAATCGGCGCGCTTCCACCCGCAGCGTTTCTCCGCTTTCGATCCGCGACACGAGCCACCGCCCCGGCGCATCCGCGATCTCGACGCAATCGCCGGCTTCAAGTTCGACGTTCGTCGGCGGCAGTTCGAAGCTGAGGCTTTCCTGCCCCGCCATCGCCCGCGCCAGGATCGAGGCCGCGAAGCGACGCGCCGCTTCCTCCTCCAGCACCGCCGGGGCCTCGACACGATCTTGCCTCGGATACGGACGGTCGGGGCGCGACGCTTCCGCCGCGCCGCTTTGATAGGCTCGGCCGGCATCGGTGAAGCCGACCACGACTTCCTTCACGACCTCGCTTTCCTCGCCGCGCCGACGGTCCAGGGCGATGCGCCCGTCATCCGGCTCGGCGAGGACATCGACCTTCGCATCGGCTCCAAGCGCTCCGACCGAGCGAAACACGAGCCGCCCGCCCTCAGACCGGGAAACGACGCCGCAAAGCCGCATGACGGCTTCCAGTTCGGCACGCGCGGATGCCCCGCCGGACGACACATAACCCGTCAGCAAGGCATCGACGCCCGTCGCATCCACGTTGGCGAAGCCGTGGTCGGACAAGAGCACCCGTATCAGCGCATCGACCGGCGCCTGCCCCAGCCGCCCTGTCAACCAATGGCCCAGCCGCCAGTTGCCGCCGTCGCTCCAAAGGTCGGTGCGCGCGGGAAAGGCGGGAAAGGGCCGCGCGTCCCAGGCCCAGAGATGGATCGCGGAAGGCTCCACCATCCGGCCGCCATAGTTCGGCGAAACGGGGTTGTCCGCATCCCGAAAGCCCGGCGCGGCCGGGTCCCAGAAGCTCAAATGCGCTTCCAGAAAACGCCGTTGCATCAGATCGTCGCGCGCGCCCGTCGAGAAATGCGGCACGAAGCTTTCCGACGATTTCGGGTCCACGAAGACGTTCGGCTGGTTCGCCCCCTTGTCCACCGCCGGACAGCCAAGCTCGGTGAACCAGATCGGTTTCGAGCGCGGCTCCCACGGCGTTGGAGTGCCGAGTTCCCCCCCGCCGCGCCGTTCGAAATGCCGGTTCTCCCACCAGCCCCGGATGTCCTTGGCGCGAAACGTCCAGGGCTTGCCAAGCCCGTCGGTGATCGGCGTGCGACGCCGGCTCCGCCGGTCCTCTTCGCTCCGATAGAACCAGTCGTGGTTCTCGCCGCCCGCGATGCCGCCCCGCAGAGCTTCTAGGTCATAGGGCGATCCCTCGTCCCCATCCCGCCAGTCCGCGAGGCTCAGATAGTTGTCGATGCCGACCATGTGGATCGCGGGATGCGCCCAAAGCGGATCGAGGTTGAAGAACACGTCGCCGGACCCGTCTTCCGGCCGATAACCGAAATATTCGCTCCAGTCGGCCGCGTAGGTGAGCTTGGCTCCGGGCAGCACCCGCGCCACATCGGCGGCGAGTTCGCCGAGCGCCGACACGAAGGGAAAAACGCCGCCGCTCTCCCTCACCCGCGTCAGCCCGCGAAGCTCGGAGCCGATCACGAAGGCGTCGACGCCGCCCGCGAGCTTCGCCAGATGCGCCTGATGCAGTACCATCCGGCGATACGACCATTCCGCCGGTCCGTTGTAGCGCACCTCTCCGTTCTCGATGCGGAAATGCTCCGGCCTCGCCGTCCCGACGAAGCGCCGCACCGCCTCCTCCGCTTCGGCCGTCCCATCCGGCGAGCCCGCACGTCCGGTCGCGACGCGAAGCGTGATGCGTCCGCGCCAAGGATAGCTCGCCTGCCGCTCGGCCCCATAAGGGTCGGCGAGCTTGTTGTCGGCCGGAACGTCCATCAGCACGAAGGGATAGAACGTCACCTTCAGCCCGCGCGCCGCCATGTCGCGAAGGGCACGCACGACCCCGGCATCGCTCGGCGTCCCGCCATAGGCCGGCCCGCCGCCGCTCCACGAGATCAGCCGCGCATGATCGCGCCCCGTCGGCCCGACCCGCCAGCCTTCCGTCTCGTCGCGCACCCGCGCTTCGACGCCCGGACGGATCGTGCATCGGCCCGCGTCGAGATCGTCACCGAACCACGACACCACCAGCGCCGCCCGTTCCAGCTTCGGGCAGAGCGCCGTCAACTCGTCGAGCGAAGCGTCGAAATCGCTCGACCCATGAAGCACGTTGCGATTCAGGCTCTTGTCCGTTCCCTTCGCTATCCTTTCGCGCACGGTGCGCGGATCGAGCCCGTGCTCGCTCGCCCCCGGAATCACGGCAACGGCCCGGAGCCCCGCTTCCAACGCCCCGATCGGCCGCAGCACCTCGAAAGAGAATTGCGGAATGCGGTTGCCCCAGCGCTCCAGCGCCAGCCGCTCGAAGACGACATAGGCAAGCCCGCGATAGGCCGGCGCGTTGCCCGCCCCCTGCTTCGCCTCGATCAAGGGATCGGGCATCTGGCTCTCGTCGCCGCGATGAAGGCGCATGGTGACGCCGGTCAGATCGATTTCCTCGCCATCGGCCCAAACGCGACGCACCGCCGCGATCGGTCCTTCGCAGAGGCCCACCGCGACATTGCCGAAATATGAGTAGGTCGTGACGCTGGCTCCCCCGCCCCCTCCCTTGCCCCCTTGCCGCTCGGTTCTCGCCGCTTCCTCGAAGCGCGTCGTCCAGATCACCTGCCCCGAAACGCGCGCCGTGCCGTAAACGCGTGCGACGCTCGCGCCCTCGTCGGCATTCTGGATGCGCGAAGCGGCGAGGCGAGCGCCCTCGACCTTGCGCCCCCGCGCGAAAAGCCCGTTGTCGATCGCCGAGCCGCCGATCGCGCCGAGCGCCCGGCCGAGAACGCCGCCCACCGGACCGCCGATCAGCGTGCCGAGCGCGCCGCCCGCCGCCTGCAGAAGGATCGTCGCCATGGGTCAGCGCTCCGGAAACCGAAAGGCGCCGGCAATGCGCCGCGCCCATTGAGGGGTGAGAGGCGAGGACACGACCGTCATCCCGCCATAGGCGTGGATCACGCGGTTCCCCTCGTCGAGAATGCCGCAATGGCGGGCCGGTCCGTCCGGCCGCCAGCGAAACAGAACGACGTCGCCGGGCAACGCCTCGTCCATGTCGATCGGCAGAAGGTGGCGTCCGGCCGCCGTCAGCAGCCGCTCACCGCCGCCCCGCTCCGCCCAATCCGGCGAGTAAGCCCCCGGCTCTTCCGGCTCCTTGCCGTAGACGTCGCGAAACACGCCGCGCACGAGCCCGAGGCAATCGCAGCCGACGCCGCGCCGCGAGCCCTGGTGCCGGTAAGGCGTGCCGAGAAAGCCGCGCGCCACCAGGAGCGCGCAAAGCCGCGCCGCGCTCATGGCACCACCGGCCCGCCGTCGTGGCGACCGTCCCCCTTGGCGACCGCCAGCGCCGCGTCGTTGCCCGGCAGATGCGGAAAACCCCGGAAGTTCACGCCATTGCGGAACCTCGCCTTGCAACTCGCGAAAGACTTGTCGCAGCCGGCATGGAGCCGCACCGTGTCGCCGATGGATACCGCGAAGCCGACGCCGCCGAGCGGCACCGCCCGCAGCCTCCCGCCGCCCGCATCACTGAGCGCCGCGATATCGGAAAACAGCCCCTGCCCCTCGCCGCTCGTCCAAGCGATCCGCCCCGGCTCGAACAGCCCAAGATCGACCGGCCCCGGAAGGCCAAGCACCACCGCCCCGCTCTTCTCCACCTCCACGACGGTCGCCGCGACCCGGAACCGGGCCTCCGCGCCGCTGATCCCGCAACGCTCGTCGCCGAATCGCGCATCGCATCGCCGGCGGTAGAGCCGGCCGCGCAGCCGGTCGAGCTGCGCTTCCATGCCCCGAAGTTCCGCCGTGAAGGCCGACCCCGTCCGCCGCACCTCGCCGAGTTCCGCGACATCCAGAACGACCCGCTCGGCCGGCTCCCGCCAGTTGACGAGAAAGCTTTCCACCCGCGCCCCGTCGAAGCGTCCGGCCGCGATGTCCTTTTCCTCGATCGACAGAGACGACAGCGCGCCGTCGATCTCCTGCGTTCCGGCCGCCAACCCCGCTTCCGCCTCGGCCTCGCTCGCCGCCAGCCCGCTCGCCGCCTCGAAGGAAGTGCCGTCGAAGCGGATCGGCTCGTCGTGATCGGTGAAGCCGAAGACCCGCCCGTCGCGGCGCGTCAAACGCCAGCACCGGCACAAGCTCGTCGTTCGGCCCGCAAGATGAGCCTTCAAACCTTCCGGCAATGGTCTCACGGGCGCACCTCCACGAGCGGGATCGACGGAATTTCGCCGGCCTCGAAGGCGGCGACGTTGAGGACGAGCTGGTCGAGATCGAAGCGCACCGGCACGTCGAACTCGAAGCCGGCGCTGATCGCCGCCCCCGCCTTCGGCGCGGCCGCGAAACTCACGAGGCCCGTCGCGGGATCGAGCGAGACACCAGCGCCCAGCGCCACACCCGCCACGGCGACTTTCAAGGTTCCCGCCACCGGCTTGGCGATCGGCCGCGCATAGGCATCCGCGCCCGCGCCGTAGGTCTTCCTCAGCGCGAAGACCCTGGTCTGCCCGTCGCCGGTGCCGATCGGTTGATCCAGCGCGGTCACCGGCTTTCCATAAGCGGACGAGCGGTTTTCGAACGGGTCGCGGAAACGAAAGCCGACGAGCCTGCCGCGCCTCGCCTCGAAAAAGGCGAGGACGGCGGCAAGATCGGCGAGGCGCTTCACCCCCGACCCAGCGTCGTAGCGCCGGAAGGCATGGGCGTGCCGCTGGTTGCGCGTCTCGTAGCCGGTGGAAAGCCGCACCACCTCGATCCGCCGTTCAGGCCCGCCGCTCGTGCCGAGCGCCACGCGCAAGGGAAAGCACTCCTCGCTGAAAGGCGCCATCAAAGTCCCCTTTGTCCGCGCGTCGCGGCCCGCGCGAGCATCGCCTGGATCTGCGCTTCGGAGCGGCGGAAGCTCGCCGCATCGCTCGCCGTCACGTTGAAGGTGATCGAGGGCGCGGCCCGGCCCCCGCCCGCCGCCACGCCGAGCGTTCCGTCCGCGCCGCGCTTCAACGGCAGGATCGCTTCCGCCCCCGCCTCGCCCATCAGCCCGATCTGCCGACCGTTCGGGAAATAACTCGGGCTCGCCACGACCCCGCCCTTGGCGAAGGGCACGACCTTCGCGCCCCCTCCCAAAGCCGCGCCGAGCCCGCCCGCCACCTGCCCCACGAGCGATCCCGCCACATCCGAAACGGGCTTCAACGCCGCGCCGAGCGCAATGGATGAGATGCGAAGCGCCAACTGCCTCAGCACCCCGTCCAGCGACTGCCCGCCCGAAACGGCCCCGCGCAAGGCCGTATTGAAGGCCGAGCCGAATGAACTCGCCTTCGCCGTCATGTCGGTCATCGCCTTGTCGAAGGCGTTCGTGTCGGCCTGTATTGCGACCGTCACCGTCTCGTCCGCCGTCATTCTCGTCTCCAGGGATCAATCGGGAAAGCGTGTCGCCAGCGCCTCGAAGGCAGCGCGCGTCGGGGCTTCCGACGCCTCGCCGACAAAGGGCGCGAGCGCGCGGGCAAATTCGCGGGGCGTCATGCGCCAGAAGTCGGCGGACGAAAGCCGGAGCACCCCGAAAGCCGTCGACATCGCCTCGTCCCATGGAAAAGCCGTCGCCGCGCCGGAAGGGGCATGCGCTTCCGGCGCGGCTTTCAAGGGTTTGCGGGCCGAGCCTCGCCGAAGGCCGCGCCCAGGAGATCGGCCACCAACGCCGCCGCCCCCGCCATGCCGTGCTCGAAGCGCATGGCGGCGACCTCGGCCTCGTCCACGCTTTCGCCCGCCCCGCGAAGCCCGGCCGCCACCACGCTGATGATGTCGCGCGCCGAAAGCGCGCCGGAGCCGAAGCGCCGGGTCAGGTCCCCGAGGTCTTCCGCCCCGAACGCGCTTTCCAGTTCCGCCAGCGCCCCGAGCGTCAGGCACAGCACCCGCGCCCGTCCGTCGATCACGGCCTCCACCTCGCCGCGCCGCCTGTTCGCCGCCATCGCTCAGATCGCCGCGAAGGCCAGCGCGCCGGCGGATTCCAGCGCCGCCTCAAACGTCACCTCGCCATTGTGCTCGCCGCTGTATTCCAGCGCCGTCACCTGGAACGGCCCGGCGATCCTTCCGAAATCGGGCACGGTCATCTCGAAGACGGCGATCCTTCCTTCGAAGAAAAGCTGGCGGATCGCGGCGTCCGAGGCGGCATCCTTGAAGATGCCCGTCCCGGAGATCGACGCGCGCTGCACGCCCGCCCCGCCCAGAAGCTCGCGCCAGCGCCCGGCGCTTTCCGCGTCGGTGATCTCCACCGTCTCCGCATTGAAGGCGATGCGCTTGGTGCGCAGCCCCGCGACGGTCTGAAACCCCGCCCCCATATCCAGTTTCAGAAGCAGGTCCTTGCCTTTTTGCGCGCCCATCCGCTCGCCTTTCCCCATGGGTTCAAAAGAAAAGGGCGGCCCACCGGACCGCCCTTCGTTCATGCAAAAACTGGTTGCCGTTTTAAGCGACCGGCTCCGTCACCGCGCGAAAGCGCAGGATGCCGTGGAAGTTCGGCGAGTCCGGCTCGCGCCGCGCTTCGGCGAACTGAAGCTGGAGGTTGACGAGGCGATGCCCATCCACCGGCAGATGCGCGTCGTGCAGCTTCGTCGTCACCTCGTGCATGATCGCATAGGTTTCCGCCTTGCCGCCGCCCCGGCCCCAAACGTGGAGCGTCAGGATATGCTCGGCGCCGTCCTCCGTGCCCGTCGACCAGTCCATCACCGTAGAGCGGCCGAGCGTCAGATACGGAAAGGACACCCGCTCCGGCGCATCGTCGAAGATCTTCGGCCCGCCGAGCAGCGAGGTGATCGCGGCATCGCTCGCCAAGGCCTTGAAAACGGACTTCTGCAACTCGGCACTCGCCGCGAACATGGGACTCTCCTTTCTGGCTTTCACGCCATGAGATGAATTGAAATGCGGCGTGAAAACGGCACGGTTAATCGATTTCCGCGCCGACCGACCCACTTCGCGACAACGTGAGCGAAGCGGAGCCACCCCCATCGTTCTGACGCAGCATGGAGGACGCGGGCAGCCGCCCGAGCCGCCCGTCTTCCCGCCGCTCCAGGGCCAATCGCTCCAGCCGCCGCATCAGCGCTTCCCGGTCTCCGCGCTTGGCGGAAAGCTTGGCGATCAACCGCATCACGCCTCTTCCTCGCAGCGGCAAACAAGCCAGCGTCCGCTTTCGTCCGGGTCGTGAACCGAGCGAACGATCAGCCTTCGCGCACCCAGCGCGAATCCCATGCCCCGGTCCACATCGCCGCGTTTGCGGCAGATGACGCGATGGGTGATCGTCGCTTCCCGCCGGTCGAAGCGCTCGATCGGCCGCGTCACCAGCGGCTCGACATGGAGGGATACTTCCGCGACTTCGCGCCACGAGACCACACCCCCGCCGAGCCCGTCCGGCTGGCGCTCCGCCACCTGCAGCGAAGCGCGCTTGTTGAGAAGCCCCGGATCGATGAACAACAGCGCCATCTAGATCCGCACCTCGCGATAGGCTGCGATCGCGTCCCGCGCCGCCGCCGGCATCGCCGCTCCCGGCGCCCGGCTCTCATACCCCGCCGCCACGATCCGCATCACCGCATGCCGCAAGGTCTCGGGCGCCTTGCCGGGCGCAAAGCCTGCCGAGAGGTCGATCTCCACCCCGCCCTCCCCGAGGATCGCGACCATCTCCGAGAAACGCAGCGCCTCCACCCCGCCGAAACGCTCCGCCACCGCCTCGCCGGGCGGAACGCTGTGCCAATCCCCGCCCAACCGTCGCACCCTGATCGCACTCACGGAAGCGAGCGGCCGAACGGGCGACACCACGCGCCGGTCACGCGGCACGGCAGTCAGCGCAAGCCGAAACTCCCGCCGCGCCAGCACCAGCCCCGTTTCGCGCTCCACCGTTTCGCGCGCCGCGCGGATGAGGCCGGCGATCAGCCCGTCCTCGTCGCTCCGCTCGATCCGGCACCAGGCCTTCGCTTCGGCAACCGAAACCGGCTCGGCCGCGATCTCGCCGATCTCCGTCCATTCCATCGCAACCCCTCCATTCGAACGTAAGAAGGGCCGGACGCTTCCGCCCGGCCCCATGCCATCGCTTGCCGAAAACCGATCAGGCGGAGAAAGTCAGGTATTTGGCCGCGTCGAAGTTCTGGATGCCGCCGCCGACGCGCTTGGTGGTGTAGAAAAGAACGTAGGGCTTGGCGGAATAGGGATCGCGCAACACGCGCACGCCCTGCCGGTCGACCACGAGATAGAAGCGGGCGAAATCGCCGAAGGCGACTGCCTTGGCGTCCGGCGCCATGTCCGGCATGTTCTCCGTTTCCACCACCGGGAAGCCGAGAAGCGTCGCGCGCCCGTCGGCATTGGCCGGCGGATGCCAGAGATAGTTGCCTTCCGCATCCTTCATCTTGCGGATGGCGCTCTGCGTCCGCCGGTTCATCACGAAGCTGGCATTCTGGCGATAGCCGCTTTTCAGCGCATAGATCAGTTCGATCAGCGCATCGCTTCCCGCCGCCGCCGAGAAGTTGCCGGATGCCCCCGTCGCGACGGTTCCGACCTTGCCCCAGCTCCAGTTGGCTTCCGCCACCGTCGCCGCGGTCATGAAGCCCTTCGGCTTGTTCACCCCGTCGCCCGAAACGAAGGCTGCGCCCTCCTGCGCCGCGAAGGACTGTTCCACCTCCTCGCCGATCCACTGGTCGATATCCACCGCCGCGTCGTCGAGAAGCGCGTTGGTCGCCGCCGGCATGGCGTAGAGTTCCATGGTCGGGTAGCTGAGCTCAGTGAGCGAGGGCGTGTTGGTCTGCGGCCGCGCATCGGCCTCGCCCACCCATCCGGCCTGCGCCCCGGTGATGGCGAAAGGCTTCTTCAGAACCGCCGTCGAGACCGTGCGCACCGTCGCGATGGAGCGGATCGGCGACAAGGACGCCAAACGCCGGCCGATCTCCTTTTCTGTTTCCGGCGGCACCACGAAGCCGCCATCGGACCCGATCAGCCCGGACATCGCTTTAGCCTCCAGCCCGCGAAGTCCCCGCTCGTCGCCGCCCCGCACATAGGCCTCGAAGGCGTGGCGATGCTCGCTCGGCCCCGTTTCCGCCGCCTCGCCCCCGCCGAGGCGCGGCCGCATCTCCTTCAAGGCGAGGCGCTGGAGCCGCTTCTCGTGCTCGTCCAGGGCCTTGCCGATGCGGTCCACCTTTTCTTCCGCCACCACATCGGCGCTCATGCGCTTTTCGATGTCGCTCAAGCGCTGGTCGTTCTCGCCCCGGAACTCCTCGAAGGCGCGCATGAACTGGTCGAAGGCGTCGTCCACCTCGCCGGTGCGGGCCTTGGTTTCGGGGCTCATGGACATATTGCTCATTGCTTTCTCCTTGTTTACCTTTTGTTCCAGGCCGGGCGCGGACCCGGCACCGGCATGAGGCTTGCGGCCGCATTCATGATGCGGGCGGCGAGCAGCGCCGCCGCGCCTTCCCCGCCGCCGCCGCGCCGCTCGGTGATCCGCGCGCGTTCCTGCATCGGAAACGTCACCACGGAAATTTCCCAAAGGTCGATGCGCGTCAGCCGCCGCTTCACGCCGCGCGGCCCCCGCGCCTCCGGCCGCTCGGCGCGCTCCGTGCGAAAGCCGATGGACAGGCCGTCGAGAGCGCCCGCGAGGATCAGTTCATGCGCGTCCCGCCCGCCGCTCGTGCCGAGCGCCAGCCGCCCTTCGGCATAAAGCCCGATCCGGTCTTCCAGCACCCGCGTCCAGACACCGATCGGCCGCCCCGGATCGTGCTGCCAGAGCATCTTGATCCCTTCCGCCCCGCGCCGCATGAGCGAGGCGGCGAATGCCCCCGGCGCCACCTCGTCGCCCGAAAGGTCCGCCGCGCCGAAGACGCTGGCATAGCCCCGGATCACGCCGCGCTGCGCATCCTCTATCGCCAGCTTCGGCCTCATCGACCGCCCTCCGCGCCCGGCCGGAACATCGTCGCGGCAAGGCGCGACAGGATGCCGAGCGCCCACCAGGCGCAAAGGCTCGCCGCCGCCGATCCCATCACCACGAGTTCGCCCGGTTCCAGCCGACTCGCGATCGTCAGCCGCTCGGCGATGGCCAGCCCCGCCGGCGCGCCGAACACCAAGCCCGTCACCAGCCCGATCATGAAGCGGATCGCCGCTTCCCGCCGCCCCTGCGGCAGGAGGTAGGCGACCGAAATCGCCGATCCCGCCGCCGCCCCGGCGAATTTCGCGCCCCACAAGGCCGCCATCGTATCGTTTTCGAGACTCATGCCTCCCTCCCTTCGCGCCGGCCGTAGCCCACCGCCTCGCGCTTCTCGTTCTCGTCGAGAAAGCCCGCCGCCCCGACGCGCGACCACAAAGCCTCGCGCTCGGCGGACAGCCCTTCCACCCGGTCGAGATCGAAGCCGAGCCTCAATGCCCGCTCTCCGAAATGGCCGGCGAGCCACCCGCCGATCGCCCCCGTCAGCCGGCCGAGCATCGGCAGCACGGTGAGGCGCAGAAAGGCGCGGTTGGCTTCCTGGTAGTTGGCATAGGTGGCATCCCCCGGAATGCCGAGCAGCATGGGCGGCACGCCGAAGGCGAGCGCGATGTCGCGCGCCGCGCCGTTTCTGGCTTCCATGAAATCCATGTCGCGCGGCGTCAGGCCCATGGCCTTCCAGTCGAGCCCGCCTTCGAGCAGCATCGGCCGCCCGGCCCGCGCCGCACCCGCATATCCGGCCTCGAGTTCCGTCTTCAGCCGGTCGAACTGGTCCGGCGAAAGGTTGCCGCCTTCGCCCGGCTTGTAGATCAGCGCCCCGGACGGCCGCGCCGAGTTCTCGATCAGCGAGCGGTTCCAGCGCGCCGCCGTGTTGTGAAGGTCCAGCGCCTGCGCCGCCGCCGCCAGCGGCGCGAAACCCGTTCCGTCCGACAAGGGATGGAACATCTTCAGGTGCAGAAGCGCGGAAGGCTCGCCCCCCGCCGCGATCCGCCGCACGGCAGAGCCCACGCGATACTCGTAAGCCTCCGGCCAGCCGTCCCGCCCTTCCAGAAGGCGCATCCGGTCGGGCCGCAGGACATGCAGCGCGCGCGGCCGCCCCTCCAACGTCACGGCTTCGATATACGCATTCCCCGCAAGCATCAGATGCCCGCAGACCCGCTCCAGAAGCCCGATGCCGTCGGCGTTCCCGTCCGGCTCACGAAGGAGGTCGATGAGAGGATGCGCCTCGACTTCGCGACCGCCCTCGTAGAGCACCAGCGGCACCGCCGCGACGTTCTCCGCCACCAGCCGCACCGAGCGGTGAACCACGGGGTTGCGCATGAAACCATCCCGCGCCAGCGCCTCGTAGGACCGCTCGCCCCCGCCGCCCGCAAGATCCAGCCCCGCGAACAGCAACGTCCCGCCCCCCATCGCCGACTTCCCCTCCCGAGGCCCTCCCGCCGTCCCCTTTTCCGGCGCGCGCGAAAACCGCGCCGCGATCGCCGATCGCAGTCCCATGCGTGTCTCCTGTTCGAAAAGTTTGAGGCGATGCTTGGCGACATCACCTTCGAGAAAGGCCTGAAATGCGGAAGGCCCCGCTTTCGCGAGGCCTTCCGTCAATTCCAATACGAAGAGTAAGGCCGGATCAACCGACCTTACGCTGCACCCGCACATGTTTGGAGGTGAAGGCAGCGTCTTCCTTATCGAAGGCACATTTCAACGCTTGGGCCTTGATTTGCGGCACGCGCAGGAGCGCTTTAACGCGCATCGACTGGCGTTCTTCGGTGTTTTTCATCAGTGCGATCTGCGTATCGCGATCGATGGGCTGCATGTTCGATACCCTTTCGGCATCTTGTATTCGCATGGATTGGTTCAAGCCTATCGGTAGATCAACCAGCATTTCATGCGCGTCGTTCCATCATCCATGTATGAAGGCCGTGCCATACATCGCTCGGACCCGCCACATATCCTTCCGCGTGGAATATGGAGGCGATGTAGTGATATTTCACTAATGCCTTCTGCGGAAGGTTCGCGGTATGCGTGTTCATCACTACAACACGGGGTTTCACATCGTCAATCAACGCCCGCACCATCTGTGCGACAGCCCCCATGATCGCTGCACGATGCTGCCTTTCGGTCACCACGAGCCGGGTGACAAGACCATCCCAGATCTCGTCCACTTCACCGCTTTCCGGGTCCGCGCGCAGAACACAAAAGATAAGTTCCTTCGTGTCGCGCCCGTATCCCGCCACCATGTCCGTCGCCACGAACAAGGAGTACCGCAGGCCGGTCTCATCATCGTATCCAATCGGCAGTTGGGCGACATGACTGGAGCCGTTCGTCGTCACCGAGATGTCGAGCGTATCGAGCTCGACCAATGCGCATCGAAACATCCTGCGACGATCACTCTCCATCCTTAGTTCCAACCTGCGTGATTCTACCTATCGCCGCAACAAGTTTTACAACCTATGCACGCGCGGCTCTGCCACCGGCACGCTCAAGGCCGTCACCGCCCAGACCAACGCATCGAGCCGGTCCGGCGAGCGCCCCGCCGACAATCCGTCCGGGCCGAAATCCGCCATCTCGTCTTCCAGCGCCGCGAAGCTGCCGGCATGGCGCACGCGGCCTTGTTCGTAGAGCGCGGCGACGGGTTCCGCCCGCAGCCACTTGCCGCGCGAAGCGCGCACCGAAGACACCGGCACATCGGCTCGCACCGCCCGGATCACCGCCTCCACCATATCGCCGCCCTGGTTCACCTCTGCGACGATCCGGTCGGCTTCCAGCCGCTCGAACAACGCCACGGCGCTCCTCGCCCATTCCGGCGGCTTCAAGCCCCGCCGGCTTTCGTCGGCGAGCACATAGATCGTGCCGTCCCCGGCGATCCCCGCCGCGACGATGCCGCAGGCGTCGGACTTCTGCGTTCCCGTCGCAGGCGGGTCCACCGCCACCACGATCCGCCGAAGCTCCGGCGCGTTGCGCACCCTTGCCGCATCGATCGAAGCGCGGTCGAACAAGGCGTCGTCCCTTGCATCGATCAACTCGCCGTCGAGTTCCTGCCGCCCGATCCGCGAGCCACCGTAGAGATGGCGCATCGCGTCCACGAAGCCTTCCGCCAGATTGGCCTCGTTCTCGCTTGTGCGCATATGCGTCACGGCCGTCTCGCCATCGCTCATCAGCCGCTTCACCAGCGGCACCGGCCGGGGCGTCGTCGTGAACAAGGCCCGTGGGCGCGCCCCGAGCCGCAACGCCAGTTGCAGGTTGTCGAAGCACTCCTGGCCATGAACCCATTTGGCCAGTTCGTCACCCCAGGCAGCATCGAACTGATAGCCACGCAGCGCGTCCGGGTCTTCGGAGGAAAACACCTGCGCCACCGCGCCGTTGGGAAACACCAGCCGACGCCGCGTCGTCTCGAAGCTCGGCTTGTCGGCGACCGCCACCGTCCGGATGCCGCTTTCGCCCTCGATCATCACCTCGCGCGCGTCGCCGAGCGTTTCAGCCAGAAGCGCGATCCGCCCATGCGGCGCGGTCGCGAATGGCGGGCGACCCTCCACCATGCCGAGTACCCATTCGGCCCCGGCCCGCGTCTTGCCCGAGCCGCGCCCGCCCACCATCAGCCATTGCCGCCAGTCGCCGGCGGGCGGAAGCTGCGAGGCCCGTGCGATCTGCGTCCAGCCCGGCATCGCCTTCAACAAGGCAGCACGGGGCTGCCGGCCGATCTCGTTTGCCGCGAGGCGCCAGAACTCCTCCTCGGACAGGGCCTCGCTCACACCGCGCCCGCAGCATTGGAAAAGTCGGGAAACAGCCGCCTGCCCCCGGAACGCCGCGCATCCAGCGCGCGCAGCCGCTTCATCAACTCGGCGCGCAGCCGTTCCGCCTCGCCCTCGTCCTCCGCGCGGCCTTTGGCGCTCAGCCCTTCGAGCCGCGTCAGTTCCAGAACCTTTTCCAGCGTCTTCGTCAGATTGCCGATGGCATCCACCCGCGCCTTCGCCCCCGCCGCTTCCGCCGGATCGGGCGCCTCCTCGGGCGAGGACCGGCGGAGCAGCATCCGCTCCAGCACCCGCACCTCGCCGGTCAGCGCCTTCATCAACCGCTCCGACAGCGTCCGCTTCGCGCGCGCCGCGCCGTCCCCATCCTTCGCCATCCACCGCCCCCAAACGAAAAAGGCGACGAGGTCTCATCGACCCGCCGCCCGCAATTTTCCGACTGTATCAGGAACCTATCCCGGCACCGTGACGGCGTCAAGGACTATTTTCCTATATCGCGACATTCCGTTCCACCTGCCCAACCAAGGCCGCCGCACCTCCATTCCCCTTCCAACCACAGGGAATGAAACCATGAGCAAGCATCAAAAGGCCGGCAGCCCCGGCGCCATCAAGCCGATGGACGATCTCGTCCGCAATCCCGGCATCAACTCGTCCAAGGGCATAGCGGCGGCCGGGGCCGATCCAGAAGACATCGCAGGCGACGCCACCTTCGAGGGCGACACCGAAAACGACGTCGTGCCGGATCGCCCGATCGACCCTAACCATCGCGGCCGCACCAATCCCTGACGCGGCTTCGCAGTTTCGGCGCAACCCGCCGGGGCTGCTCTACTTCCCCCGACGCCGCATCCGGCGCGGCACTTCGCCCGGCCAAGCCGCCAGATGCCGCTCGAAGTCCTCCATTTCCATCCCCTCTTCCGTCACCGTCCGGCCGCGCACCGAAACGCCCGCCTCGTGCACCGTGTCGCGGTCGCCCGATACGAGATGATGCCACCAGTAGAGGTCCTGTCCCTCCGCCACGAGGCGATAGCCGCAGGTCGGCGGCAGCCAGGAAAGCTCGCGAACTTTCCTGGGGTCCAGCGGAATGCAGTCCGGCACGGTCGCCTGCCGGTTCTCGTAGTTCGAACAACGGCATGTCCCGTCATCGAGCAGCCTGCAGGCCACGTTGGTCCAGGCGATCTCGCCGGTTTCCCAGTCCTCCAGCTTGTTCAGGCAGCAGCGGCCGCAGCCGTCGCAAAGGCTTTCCCACTCGGTCGGCGAAAGCGCCTCCATGGGCTTGGCCTTCCAGAACGGAGTGTTGCCGATTTCCGTCGCTTCCCCCTCCATCGGGTGGTTGGGTGTCGAACTTATGGGACTTGCCTGTTGCCGCCGCATGGCCGCCATACTTAATCTCGTAGAAGGAACCGAGTGAATAGAACATGCGCGGAAATCGGCCTCGAGCCGACCCGCCAGGACGTGACAGGGTGATAGTGCGCCGCTCTCCCGACCGGAAGACGAAACGCTGGGTCCCGTCGCGTCTCATCGAGATCGACGCCTGGATCGATTCCAGCCTTTGGCGTTTTTTTCATGGCTCCGGGGGCTTCTGGGAGCGCGTGACGATCTTTTCGCGGCGTTTCCGCGCACGCGGTTTCAAGAAGGCTTTGGTGGAACTCTCCTGCGAGGGGCTGACGCTCGGCCTCGGCGGTCTCGTGGTTCTCTACATCCTTGCCCAGCCCGCCATGCAGATGACCGCCAACGGCCTGCCGCGCGAAACCGATTATTCCGTGCAGTTCCTCGACCGGCACGGGGTCGAGATCGGCCGCCGCGGCGTTTTGCGCTCCGATTCGGTGCCGGTGGACGAAATGCCGGACCATTTCAT
Organism: Aureimonas psammosilenae; assembly: GCF_009176975.1. Lineage (GTDB taxonomy): Bacteria > Pseudomonadota > Alphaproteobacteria > Rhizobiales > Rhizobiaceae > Plantimonas > Plantimonas psammosilenae. Next base: position 174,546 of record NZ_WEZG01000002.1, on the reverse strand, counting down.
CAAGGCCGTGCTCGCCACCGAAGACCGGCGCTTCTTTGAGCATTGGGGCATCGACTTCATCGGCCTGTTCCGCGCGCTCGGCGAGAACGCGCGGGCCGGCGGCGTCGTCCAGGGCGGCTCGACGCTCACCCAGCAGCTCGCCAAGAACCTGTTTCTCACGAACGAGCGCACGATCGATCGCAAGATCAACGAGGCCTTCCTGTCGCTTTGGCTGGAATCGCATCTCTCCAAGCGCCAGATTCTCGAGACCTATCTCAACCGCGCTTACATGGGCGGCGGCGCGTTCGGCGCGGAAAGCGCGGCCGAGTTCTATTTCGCGAAAGACATCCGCGACGTCAGCCTGTCGGAAGGCGCGATGCTGGCCGGCCTCTTCAAGGCGCCCGCCAAATACGCTCCCCACATCAATCTCCCGGCGGCGCGCGGGCGCGCCAACGAAGTCCTGTCCAACATGGTGCAGGCCGGCTTCATGACCGAAGGCCAGGTCGTCGCCGCCCGTCGCCAGCCGGCGACGGCGGTGGATCGCGGCACGGTCGCCTCGCCCGACTACTTCCTCGACTTCGCCTTCGCCGAAGTGCAGCGCATCGCCGACAAGCTGCCCCACCGCAACTTCATCGCCCGCACCTCCTTCGATTCCACCATCCAGGCGCTGGCCGACGAGTCGATCCAGTATCACCTGCGCCAGTTCGGCAAGACCTACAATGTGGACGAGGGGGCCATGGTGGTTCTGGACGACGACGGGGGCGTGCGCGCCATCGTGGGCGGGCCGGATTACGGCGTGTCGCAGTTCAATCGCGCCACGAAGGCGCTCCGCCAGCCGGGCTCGTCCTTCAAGGCCTATGTCTACGCGGCGGCGATGGAAGCCGGCATGAAGCCCACCGACATCGTATCCGACGCGCCCGTGACGGTCGGCAACTGGTCGCCGCAGAACTACGGCCGCTCTTATTCGGGCCGCATCTCCATCGCCGACGCCATGGCCCATTCCCTCAACACGGTGGCCGTCCGCCTCAGCCAGAAGGTCGGGATGCGGAAAGTGACGGAACTCGCCAAGGCCTTCGGCGTCGAGTCCCCGCTGCGCGGCGACAAGACCATGGCGCTCGGCACCTCGGAAGTCACCGTCATGGATCAGGCGACCGGCTATGCCGTCTTCGCCGCCGGCGGCATGGACTCCCACCGCCATGCCATCATGCAGCTTTCCGACACCAACGGCGACATGCTGTGGGATTCGGGCCGCGACATGCCACCCCGCCACCGCGTCCTGTCGGAACAGGCGGCTAAATCCATGAACGAGATGCTGGTGCAGATCCCCATCCGGGGCACGGCGCGCAAGGCCGCGCTCACCATGACGCTCGCGGCTGGCAAGACGGGCACGACGCAAAGCTACCGCGACGGCTGGTTCGCCGGCTTCACCGGCAACTTCACGGCGGCCGTCTGGTTCGGCAACGACGACTTCCACCCCACCAACAAGCTCACCGGCGGCGCCCTGCCGGCGATGGCCTGGCAGCGGGTGATGGAAGCCGCGCATCAGGGGATCGAGCTGAAGCGCATTCCTTATATCGATCTGCCGATGCCCAAACCCTCCGAGAAGGTCGCGGCCGCGGAAGGGGCCGCGCCCCTGCCCTCCCGGCCGCCCTCGCTCAACGGGGACACGCAGAAAGTCCTGACCTCCATCTCCGACGCCATGCGCGACGCCGCGCCCCTTTCCGACGAGAAGCTCGCTTCCAACGCTTCCACGCGCAACCCGGACTCGCGTTCGCGTTGAGCAAGCGGCCTTTCCCGACGCTCCGCCGGTTCGCGACCGGCCGGCCGGCCTTCATCCCGGAACGCGGCTGATGCGCTTCATTCTTCTCGTTCTGAGCGCCGTCGCCATCGCGCTCGTCGGCGGCGCCTGGAGCGCCCGCCGCGCCCTCTACGGCGACGCCCGTTCCGGTCTCGTCACGATCGGCCCCTGGAGCGCCGATCCGCGCGCCGGCTCACTGGATGCCGACCCGTACGAGAAAGCCCGCCTCGCCCGCACCGGCAACCTGACGCTCGGCATCGGCGAAGGCGTGCAGTTCCGCTCGGGCCAGGATTCCGCCGGCCGGCCTCTGCGGCGCGAATGTTCCTATGTCCTCACCGGCGACATGCCGCTGGCACGAATCTGGACGCTTGCCGCCTATACGCCGGACGGCCGCCTGATTCCGCCGGCGGAAGGCCGCCCCGCCCGTCTCGTGTCGCGCGATCTCATGCGCGCCGACAACAACGCCGTCGCCATCGCCGTGTCGCCGCAGGCGCGGGCCGGCAACTGGCTGGCCGTGTCCGGCGCGGGTCCCCTGGTTCTGGCGCTCACCCTCTACGACACGCCCGTCAGCACATCGAGCGGGCTCGGCCGCAGCGGCATGATGGATATCCAGCGCAAGGAATGCAGCGGTGTTTAGGTTCGTCACCGCGCTTCTCGCCGGGCTCGTCGGGGCGGCGATCGTCCATATCGCGGTGGTCTTCGCCATGCCCTTCGTGGCGAGCAACAACGCCTGGGGGCGTCTCGACCGGCTGGGCCCCTTGTTCGGCGTGGTGCGGATCGAGCCGCAACTGGCGACAACCGGCGCGACCGACGCCGCCGGTTCCAGAGGCCGCGAATTCGCCTTCGTGGACCCCGCCTTCGTCACGGCAAGCTGCCGCTTTTCGCTGGAGAACGGTCCGGTGCGCCTGGCGAGCGAGGCGCAGACCGCCTTCTGGTCGGCCTCGATCTATTCGCGGCGCGGCGACAATCTTTACTCGATCAACGATCGTTCGGCGGTGGGGGGCAAGTTCGATCTTCTCGTCGGCACGTCCGAACAGCTCTCGGGCGGCGACGCCACCTCCACCGATCCGACGGAAACCACCATTCCGGTGGAGTTTCCCGAAACCTACGGCTCGCTGACGATCCGCGCTCTGGTCGACGAGGACAGCTTGCGCGAACAGGCCGAAGCCTTTCTGCGCGGCCTATCCTGCACCTCCGAAGCGGAGCCGGAGGCGGAAAACGGCGCGAACTGAACCCGGAAAGCCCTGGCTTCCCGGCACGGCGGTCACCCCTGCTTGGCGACCAGCGTTTCGCGCCGGATGCAGGGCAGGATCACGATGGATGCAGGGATTCGCCTCACGGAAACCTCCGCCGGCTGGCGGGCCGTGACACGATCCGGAAAACGGAGCACTGTCGCCATTTCTCGTGTGCCTCCTTCTTCGTTGGCGTCTGTTTCGACTATGCTTTGAATGGCTTATGCGAGGCTTAGCCCGTGGGTTCAAATGCGGGTCGATTGCAGTGGTTGCTGGTTAAAATTGTCTGCATCCGGGTTACGCGGGATCAGGGTTAACAGCTTGCTAAGGCTTGGTGTGTAAGCCTTCGGGTCCGCGTCGAACCCGTGGAATGCCTTGATGTCGGACGCCAGCCCACGCATCTTTCGGAACCTTGAACGAACGGCAGGACGCGACGGTTTCGACACCATCGTGCGCGCCGCCGTTGCCGCCTATGCGGCTCTGCGCCGGCCGAGCGAGCGTCAGGCCCGCGACTTCGCCAGCCTCGTGATGCCGATCTTCGAAAAGACGGATCGCGAAACGCGCCGCATCCTGGCGGCCTCTCTCGCCACCGCCCCGAAGCTGCCGCGCCCCCTCGTGGATCGCCTCATCCAGGAGCCGGTCGCGGTCGCCGCCCCCTTTCTTCTCGGCAGTCCGCTTCTGACGGCCGCCGATGTCGCGGTTCTTCGCGAACGCGCCGATCCGCCGATGGCGCGCCTTCTCGACGCCCGCCGTCCGAGCACGCCCGCCGGAGAAGCGCCTCCCGCCACCCCGACCGCGAAGGTGTCCCGTGCCAAGACGGCAACCGCCGCGCCGGGCGGCGCATCGCGGCAAACGGCGCTGATGTCCATCGGCGATCCGGAAACGGCGCACGAGCGGATCGCGAGTTCCGAAACTGCCGCCGCCCCTCGCCCGACTCCGGCCCTGTCTCGCGAACGGGACGCCGCCGAAACGCGCGAATTGCTGCGCCGTCTCGCCAAGACCTCCATCAAGCGCCCGGTGCCCGCTGACACCGTTTCGTCCCAAACCACTGACGCACCGCAAAGCCTTGTCGATCTTGCGCTTCGACGCGATCTCCCCGCCCTTCGCGCGGCTTTGACGCAAGCGCTTCGCGTCGAGCCGACGACTGCGGCGGCGATCCTCGAGGATCAAACCGCCGAGCCCCTCGCCGCCGCCTTGAAGGCGCTCGGTACGAGCTTGGCCGATGCGATGACCGTCCTGATGATGACGGTTCCGCGCATCGGAAGCGATGTCGCGGCCTTCGACGCGATGCAAGCCGACTACGCCGCGCTGGATGCGGAAGACTGCGCCGCCCGCTTCGGCCTCGCGGCCCCGCCGGCCGTGGTCCCCCCGGTGCGTCACGTTCCGCAATATGCCTCGGACGCCGCTTCATCGCCGCGCGAAGGCACGCGCCGCCATTTCGGCCGTCGCAAGCCGGCGCTTCTCGACACGCCGGCCTTCACCAAGCGGCGCTAGGTAGAGACGCCGTTCACTTCACCACGAAGCCGTGGGCGAAGGGGTCGCGGTCGTCGATGAAGATGGTGTTGATGCCGGTCTGGCGCGCCCAGCCGGCGATCGACGGCACGATGGCCGGGCGATCGCCGACGCTCGCCGCCGCCTCGACGCGGCCCTTGAACAAGGAGCCGATGATCGATTCGTGCACGAACTCGTCGCCGACGCCGAGCCGGCCCTTGGCCGCAAGCTGCGCCATGCGCGCCGAAGTGCCGGTGCCGCACGGGCTTCGGTCGATCGCCTTCTCGCCATAGAACACGGCGTTGCGCGCATGGGCCGCCGCGTCGCGCGGCGCGCCCGTCCACAGGATGTGGCTCAAGCCCCGGATCGCCGGATGCTCGGGATGGACGAACTCGTACTTGGCGTTCAGCGCCGCGCGCAGTTTCGGCGACCAGCCCACGAGTTCGCCGGCCGTATGGTCGGCGATGTCGCGGAAGTTCCGCTGCGGCTCGACGATGGCATAGAAGTTGCCGCCATAGGCCACATCCACCACGACCTCGCCGAGCCCCTCGACTTCAGCCGTGAGCCCTTCCGAATGGAGGAAGCCGGGAACGTTGGTGAGGCGCACCTCTTCCACGAAGCGGCCTTCCTGCCGGTAGGTGATGTCCACCTTGCCGGCGGGCGTGTCGATCGACAGGCGGCCCGGCTCGCGGGGCGTCACGAGGCCGTTCTCGATCGCCATGGTGATCGTGCCGATGGTGCCGTGGCCGCACATCGGCAGGCAGCCGGAGGTTTCGATGAAGAGAACGGCGACATCGCAATCGGGCCGCGTCGGCGGATAAAGGATCGAGCCCGACATCATGTCGTGGCCGCGCGGCTCGAACATCAGGCCCGTGCGAATCCAGTCGAACTCTTGAAGGAAATGCGCCCGCTTTTCCAGCATGGTCGCGCCCTTCAGGAGCGGCCCGCCGCCCGAAACCAGGCGAACCGGGTTGCCGCAGGTGTGGCCGTCGAGGCAGGAAAAGGTGTGGTTGGCCATGGTCGGGCTTCTACCGGAAACGTTGCGGTGAATAAGGCTTGAGATCGATCGCGGGCGCTCTGCCGGACACGAGATCGGCGACGAGCCGGGCCGTGCCGGCCGATTGCGTAAGGCCGAGATGGCCGTGGCCGAAGGCGTAGGTCACGCGCTCGCTGGCGCTAGCCCGGCCGATGGCGGGCAGCGAATCGGGAAGCGACGGACGGAAGCCCATCCATTGCCGGCCGCCTTCGCTTTTCAGGCCCGGCAGAAAGGCCTCGGCCTTGCGCAGCATGGCTTCCGAACGCTTGTAGTTCGGCGGCAAGTCAAGGCCGCCGAGTTCCACCGCGCCGCCGACACGAATGCCGGAGGACAGCCGCGTGACCACGAAGCCGTGCCCGCCGAAGGTGACCTGCGTGCGAAGGTCGAAGGCATCCTCAGGCAGCGTCGTGTTGTAGCCGCGCTCGGTTTCCAGCGGAATGCGCTCGCCGAGGGTGCGCGCCAGACGGTGCGAGAAAGCGCCGGCCGCCACCACGACGTGCCCCGCCTCGATCGACCCCGTGGCGGTATCGACCCTGACGCCCCCTTCAACGGGTACGAGCGCCCGCGCTTCCGCGAGTTCGATCATGCCACCGGCGGCCCGGAAACGCTCGGCGAGAGCCAGCACGTAGTCTTTCGGATCGGCCACCGAATACCAGCCGGGCGTGAAGGTGCCATGGGTGAAGCGGGACGCGAGGCCGGGCTGGATTTCGGCCATGCCGGAGGCGTCGAGATGCCGGAACTCGATGCCGTGCCGCGCCCTCGTTTCCCAGCCGGGCTGCGACGCGTCGAACTCCGCCTGCCCTTCATAGACCTGAAGATTGCCCTGCCGGCGAAGCATGGGCAGCGTGCCCGTAGCAGTCAGAAACGGTTCGAGTTCCGCTTTGGAGAGATCCATCAAAGCCGTCTGCGCGCCCGTCGAAGCCGCGACGCGGGCTTGTGAGCAGGCCCGCCAGAAGCGCCACATCCAGGGCGCGATACGCAGGGCATAGGCGGGCGGAACGGTGAGTGGTCCGAGCGGGTCGAGCAGCCATTTCGGCGCTTTTCGAAGAATGCCGGGCGAGGCGAGCGGAAGGATGTCGGTAAAGGCGAAGGCACCGGCATTGCCTGCCGAAGCGCCTGCGGCCGGGCCTTCCCGGTCGAGAACGGCGACGCGAAACCCGCGTGCCTGAAGCGCGAGAGCCGCCGACAAACCGACGACGCCGGCCCCGATAACGATCACATCCGCGCGTGGTTGAAGTGCCGTCGTCATAATGGTCGGTGAGCCTTCGGACATTGCCGTTCCGCAATCCGCTAGATCAAACAAAAATACACTGAGTGTGCAAGAGTGCCTTTGCGGTTCTTGCCAGCGTCAAAGATCGATATCGAGACGCGCGCCGCGCTGGAACAGCGACTGCACCTTTGCCGCGATCTGCTCCCCATGCGCTTTGGCGAGGCTGTCGGCGGCACCCGCGTCGCGCGCCTCTATGGCGACGATGAGGCCTTCGTGCTCGTCCACGAATTCGCGCGGCAGGCGGTCCTCGTAGGCGTTGTAGTAGATCCTGAGGATGCGCCGCCCTTCATCCAGAAGACGGTTGAAGAAGCCGAGGAAATGCGGGTTGCGCCCGGCTTCGGCGATGGCCGAATGAAAGGCGGCGTTGGTGGAGATCATCGCCAGGGCGTCCTCCCCCGCGACCGCATCGGCGAAAGCGGCCTGCTGCGCCCGGATCGCCGCGAGATCGGCCGGCCGATGGTGTTCGGCGGCGAGCCTTGCGGTGACGCGATACATGAGAACCAGCGCGTCGAGATAGGCGTGGAGGTTCAGGTAGTCGATGTTCGACACGATGGTGGAACGGTTGGGCAGCATGTTCACCAGCCCCTCGCCCGACAAGCGCACCAAAGCTTCGCGGATCGGCGTGCGCGACACGCCGAAGCGCTCGGCGAGCTGCACCTCGTCGATCGGACTGCCGGGCGGCAGCACGAGATCGAGGATCTCGTCGCGCAACTGGTCGTAGACGATCCTCGCACCCGAACCGCGCTTGCGCTCCGTCGGAAGCTGTTCCGGCTCCTCGCCCATGCTTCGGTCCTCGTACTCAACCCTCGACGCGACGACGCTTCTTGCCCCGCGAGAGTCGCGGGTCAACCGTTCAGTGGCCGGCTTCCTGCGGGAGTGGCGGCAACGGCGGGCGTGAGACGTTTCGCTTCGGGGCGGAAGTGCGTTGGAAGCAAACGTTGCCGCCGCACCCGCCGATGCCCCCTTGAGGACTCGCAGGATGCCTGCTTCTGCCAATCCAACTGCGTCGACGATCGCCACGTTGATCGGGCACGGTGCCTTGGACACGGTTCGCAGCCAGTTCCAACGGCTGGCCGCGTCACCCGCCAACTGTTAGATCGAGGCCATGGCCGGTATTTTCGATTGGCTCGGCACCCGATGGCAGTCCGGACGGCACGACGATGGCGTGGCGGCGCGCTCCGACGCGACCGCCGGGACTACGTCCGGCGATCCCTATGCCCTTCTTTCCGCCCGCCTCCGCGACTACCCGCCCGACACGCCGCGCCATCGCGGCGATCCCGGCAGGCTGACGCGGGCGCAACGCGCCGAGAACCTCGCGCAGTTCCTCGCCCGCGACGCCGACCGGATCGCCCTCCTCGTTTCGCGGCTCGCCCGCGAAGGGCTGGACGCGGCGGCGGTGCTGAAGGGCGACGACGCGGCGCTGGTCGAGGCTCGACGGATCGATGCGTGGCTTGCCGGCTGGGTCCCGAAGCGCCCTCTCGACCTTGCCTCGGGCGATGCCGAGGTCAACGCGCCGCGCGCCCGGTGGTTCGCGAGCGACCGCGCGGGGGTGGATCTCGCGTTCAGCTTCGTGTCCGATCTGGCACGGCTCAACGCCGCGGCCATCGCGGCTGTCGATCCGTCCTTCTCCTGGGCGGTGGTCGAGGACGCGCTCGACGCCGCGACCACCGCCGATCCGGTCGGCAATCCCCAACGGGCGCCGAGCGACCGGCGTTACCACCCTTGCCTTGTCGCAAACGCTTCCGACGGCTCGGTGCCGGTAATCCTCGACGTGCCGCTCGCGGTGCTCAGCCTCGTGCATGGGCGCATGTCGCCGCTCGGCCTGCCGGTGCAGGCGGAGTTCCCGATCGGGTTGGCGATGATCCGGTCGGGCGCGTCCACCCGGCGGTGAGCGGGTCGGGCCGCCGTTGGCTGATCGACACGACCTTCGCAATTCGTGCGAAAGCTCCCACGCCCACCGAACGAATGCTCTTGAGGTGACGAGACCAACCGCGTTTCCGTGAACAAGCGCCGCGACAGGGTCCTTATGCGTGGCCCGCAGCGGCCTCTATGCCCCCGCCTCAACGGCACCTTGCCGTGCAATCGCGCAAGAAACGGGGGCGACCGGGAGACCGCAATCTTTTGGCGACCTCCCGATACATGGTCGATCGGTCAGAACTCCGACCAGCTTTCTTCACTCGGAGCGTTTCGGGGCACCGCGCCGCCATGACCCATATGCTTCATCTGCGAGACCGGCGGACGCGGTTTCCCTTGCACCCTCGCGATGGTTTGAACGCGCGGCGAAGGCGCGTGACCGTGTCCGACATTCGTTTGGAAGCCGTTCACGAGCCTTGCCAGTTCTTCCGTTTCGCTGCCGAGGCTTTGCGCTGCGGCGGTGGTTTCTTCCACCATCGCCGCGTTCTGCTGGGTGACCTTATCCATCTGATCGGCAGCCGTGGAAACCTCCTTGAGGCTCGACGCCTGCTCCTTCGCCGATACGGCGATGCGGGCAATGACCTGCGCGACGCCGCCGACCTGGGAGACGATCTGTTCCAGCGAACGGCCCGATGCCGTGACGAGCTGGACGCCCTGTTCCACCTGGGCGCTCGACGTATGGATCAGGTCCTTGATCTCCTTCGCCGCTTCCGCCGAACGCTGGGCAAGGCCGCGAACCTCCTGCGCCACCACCGCGAAGCCTCGGCCGGCTTCGCCGGCGCGCGCCGCCTCGACCCCGGCATTCAGGGCCAGGAGGTTCGTCTGGAAGGCGATCTCGTCGATGACGCCGATGATCTTTCCGATCTCGTCGGACGAGCGCTCGATGTCGGACATCGCGGCGATGGCCTTGGCGACGATCTCGCCGCCCCTTTCCGCCTCGGTCTGCGCGGTGGATGCAGCGCCCCGCGCATCATTGGCACTCTGCGCCGTTCCGTTGACCCCGCGTGTCACTTCCGACAAGGCCGCGACCGTTTCTTCCAGGCTCGCCGCCTGCTGCTCGGTGCGCTGCGACAGGTCGCCGGCTGCCACCGTGATCTCACCGAGACCGGTGCGGATCGAACCGATCGAGCCCACGACCGAACCGATCGCATTCTCCAAGCTGGCGACGGCGTCGTTGAACTTGGCGCGGATCGGCTCGAACTCCGGCGCGACGGCGCCCGTCATGCGGACCATCAATTCGCCCTGCGCCAGCCGCTCGAAACCTTCTTCCACCGCCCGCACGAAGTCCCGGAGGTCTTCCGCCTTCGCCCCGTCGATCGCGGCCTGGCGCTGGCGCTGCGTTTCCGACGATTGCCGCAATTCGTCCTGTTCGATCCGGAGCTGCTGGCCGGACGCCAGTTCGCCTCGAACGTTCTCCAGCGCCTTCGCGACGATACCGATCTCGTCCTTCCTGTCCGTTCCCTCGACGGCCAAGGAATAATCGGCGCGGCCCAGGGCATCGACCGCACGCGTCAGTCCTCCCAACGGCTTCACGACGAAGGCCCGAAGCGATCCGAACAGGCTGGCTAGAACGGCGAGTATGATCAGCGCGCCGCCAACCATCATGCCGTTTGCGAGGTTCCGCGCCGGCGCACCGACGGTGGCTGCCGGAACGTCGGTCACAACCGCCCAAGTCGTGTTCATTCCCTTCAGCATGAACGGCGTCACCGTGCGCTGCATGGCGACGCCGTCGACGTCGAACAAAGGAAGTTGAACGGCCTTCCCTTCGGTCAAAGCAGCCCGAACAAGATCGGCACTCGGACCGGAATAGGGCTGCATAAGGGATTTGGCATCGGGATGGGCCGCCCATTTGCCGTTGCCCGAAAGCAGCATGATGGTGCCGTCGCCGAACGGGCGATCGGTGGACAGGTGCTTGGTCAGATCGTCCAGCGCGATGTCAAGGCCGGCCGTTCCGATGAGCTTGCCCGCCGACATGACCGGAAACGCCACGGACGTCATCAGGACCGTCTTCGACCCGACCGCGTAGGAGTAGGGATCGATCATCGCCGGTTGTTCGGTTTGAGCCGGCACGGTGTAGAAAGCTTCGGGGTAGACCTGGTTGTCCTCGGCCGGTTCCATCGAGACCTGGCCGTCCAGCCGCGCCCAATATGGCATGAAGGTGCCGGTACTGTTCGAACCGAGATCCTTCCGGCCAGCCATCGTGGTATCCTGGCCGTCCCATGCGTTGGGCGCCTCGAAATACCAACTCCCCATCACGTATTGCGATGACTCGACATTCGGCTTCAAGATGTCGAGCGCGAGTTGCCGGTCGTGCTGACCTTTTGCGTGCAACGCGCCGAGCGCCGAGGCCATGGACCGTCCGGTGGATTCGACGCGCGCCAGATCCGTCGCGATCGAGTTGGCGGTGGCCTGCGCCATCTGCGTTCCGTACTTCGTCGACAGATCGGAAACGGTGCCGCCGACCTGGCTCAGAACCAGAAACGAGCCGGACAGAAGCAACGCGCCGATCGTCCCCCCGCCGACAAGCAAGACCTTCGCGTTGACTGACGTGCGGATAGACATGCCCCCTCCGACATGATGCTTACTGACCGCTACGGTAACCGAAGTATTTTAATGAAACCAAAAGGGCGGAAGTCGCGGAAGAGAACACGAAGCCGCCAGTCCGCGTCCGGGAAGAAACAGGCGGATCGCTGCCGTCCGGGAATACGCATGGTCACCGTCGTCGGAGTGTCTCGCGGAAGCGCCCGAGAAACGACATCATTATCCCGTCAGCCTCACCGATCCTGCGTCGCCTGCCGATCCGAGCCTTATCGTGTCGCATGATCGAAAAGACCACGGCACGGGCAACGGCGTTTGGGAAGGCGGCAATCCCTCACTTCCGCCGGCTGACCGCTTTTCCGAACGGCGGAAGCCAATACGGAAGCTGTAAGACGTGGCGGCAGCGGGTTCGCTGCAAGCGGGGATACAGAACCAAGGGTCAGCGGTTCACTCGTCGCCACTTCCGGGGCGGGCCGAACGCAGCCTGTCTCCTACCCCCGCTCTCCCATGAACGCTTGGGCCTCGGCCCTATTCCACCACGGGCAGATAACGCTCAGGGTCGGCGGTTTCGATTTCCACGACCCAGAAGTCCGGGTCGAAGCGGGCTTCGCGCTCCAGCCGAGCGGTGATCGCCTCGTCGTCGCGGGCGGCTTCCGCCATGAAGCGGCGCTCGTCGTTGTCGTCGGCCATCGTCTGGACGGCGGGGCCGAAGAGCGTCGCGGTGCCGTCCCTCCTCCGCGCAACCACGAAGATCGCGCCGGCGGCTTCCGCACCTTTGCGCAATACGGCCGCGAAGCCGCCATCGGCGAACACGCGGCGCAGAAGCTGCGCCACGAAGAGTTCGGAGGTGATCCTCACCGCCCCTTGGGCGCTCCAAGCCCCTTCAGCCGCTTCAACAGGGCCTCGTTCGGCACGCCCGTCACGTCGATACCCTGAGAGGCCTGGAAGGTGCGGATGGCGGCTTCCGTTCGCGCGCCCATGATGCCGTCGGCATCGAGATCGGCGATCTTCGCGCCTTTCAGTCCCGCCTGTACCTGGCGCACCAGATCGCGCGAGGGCGCAGGGAGTGCGGCCGGGCGGGTGGAAGCGGGGCTCGTCGCGTCGTCGGCCGTTCGCCCGTTGCCGAGGCTCGCGACACGCTCGGTTTTCGCCGCCGTCGCCACGGTCTCGTTCGAGGTCGGCTCGGGCGTTTGGAGAACCGCCAGAAGGCCGGGCGACGCCTCGCCATCGGCCGGCAGCCCGTGATCGGCCTGATACGCGCGGATCGCGGTCGCGGTCGCCTTGCCCGGAATGCCGTCGGCATCGGACGAGTAATAGCCGGCCTCGATCAAGGCCACCTGCACGTCGCGCACCAGCGGCACGGGCAACGCGGCCGCAGAGGGCGTGGCGCCGGATAGCCGCGACACCGCGCTTTCGGGCCGTGTCGTCAGAAGCGGATGGCTGTGCCGGCCGGACTGCGCATAGAGCGCGTTGGCGGCGATCCAGCCGAACATGGAGGCGAACAGAAACAGGCTTCCCGACAGAACCGGGCGCGCCAAAACGGGCGCGGCGGCGCTCGCCACCACGGAGCCGGCCCCTTTCAGGGCGATGATCCCCGGATTAGGCCGAGCGGCGCGTTTCACGGGTTGCCTGGTTGTTGTGATTCGTGCGGCCATTCTTCAGCGCTACAATTCGTTCCCTGTTGTCGTCGTCGTTCAAGGCCGGGGAAGCGGCGGCGTCGCGCCGCAGCGTGACCAGAACCGTGGTTCCCCGGCCGATCTCGCTGGAGATCGTCATTGCCCCACCATGCAATTCGGCGAGACCCTTGACCAGCGAAAGTCCGAGCCCGGTGCCGACATGCCGGCGCGCCAGCCCGCAGGACCCCTGCACGAACGGCCGCCCGAGCTTGGGCAACTCGCTCGCCGCGATCCCCGCGCCCGTATCGGTGACGGACAGCGCCAGAAAGGCCCCGTCGCTGCGGGCGGTCAGCGTCACCCGGCCCTCATCCGTGAACTTCACCGCGTTGGACAGGAGATTCAGGAGGATCTGATACACCGCCCGGCGGTCCGCATCGAGCGTGCGGGGCGAGAACTCGTCGCGGATCTCCAGCGCGATGTTCTTGCGGTCGGCATCGCCGCGAACCGCCGCGAGCGCGCCCGCCAGAAGCTCGCCCGGCGAAAAGCATTCCTTGTCGAGTTCGTAATGCCCGGCCTCGATCTTGGACACGTCCAGAAGACCGTTGACCACCGACAGGAGATGCTCGCCCGACTGGCGGATCAGGCCGACATATTCCTTCTGGCGCGGCGATTCAAATGCTCCGAAGAACTCCTGGTCGAGGATGTCCGAGAAGCCGATGATGGCGTTCAAGGGCGTGCGAAGCTCGTGGCTGACCATGGCGAGGAAGCTGCTCTTGGCGTCCGACAGCTCGCGCGCCTCGTCGAGTTCGCGCCGCAGATGCTCGTCGGGGGCGCTTGCCACCGAAGGGCGGGCGACCACCACCATGATGGACACGAGATGGCCGCGGGCATCGCGGATCGCCATCAGTTCCAGCGCGGCCTCCACGAAGCCCTGGCCGTCCCCATCCGCCAAACGCACCTCGCAGGAGGTCGAGGCCGCGCCGGCGCGCAGATCGCCGAAGGCGGAGAGGTAGCGCACGCGGTCGGCGATATGAACGCAGGACATCAGAAACGGATGGCGGCCATCGCTGCCCATGCGGTCGAAGAAGCCCGCCGCCCCTTCGGAGGCATGGATCAGGCTGCCGTCCGGCGAAAAGCGCAGGACCGCCTCGCCCAGCATGTGCTCCACCAGCCGCCGCTCGGACTTTTCGGCCTCGCTCGCAGCGCGCCGCCGGTCGAGCCCGCCGCGAAGGCGAAGGGCCTGGACGCCGGCATAAACAAGACCGCAAACGGCAACGCCCACGAAAACCGCCGGATGGGCGGCGTCAGTCACGAGACCGAGTTGGTCGGCGGCGATCACGAAGCCGAAGGCGAGGCTGGCGGTGGCGACCGACACCAGCATCAGCGCCCTTCGGCGCGCGAGGAAGCATTCGAGCGGCGCCAGCGGCAGAAGCAACAGGAGCGGCGACGCGACGCCGCCCGCCCCGGTCGCACCGAGCGCCAGCGCCAGCGAAAGGGCGGCGACTGCCGCGCCCGCCACGGCGTCGAAGGCCCCGGTCGCCGACAGAACGGCGGCGAGAATCAAGCAAAGGCTCGACAAGGCGGCCGGCGCGACCACGAGATGGGTCGGCATGCCGGCGAGCGTCGCGAGCGGCATGGCCAGCGCCATGCAAAGGCCAGACAGGCTGAGAGCGGCCAACAGGCCTGCGTGACGGCGGCGTTCGCTGCGCGCGACCACCCGGCCGCAGACGATGCGGTCGAGCCGCCCGAGCGTGGCGGCGTCAAGCGTCTGGATGGGGATGTTCAGCCCTCCCCTTCTGTCGCGCGCTCGGCCCATCGCTCACTCTTCGATACAAGTCCGGCATGTCGGCCCGGCTCTGCGCCGGGCTTCCTCCGAACCACGACCGACTATCGGCCAAACCCTTCAATGAAGGCTTAAACACGCGCTGCCCGCCCATGCGCCGCACCGGGGGACCGGCGGCGATTCACTCTGAATGGCTCAAATTTTACGAGCCATTTGAAGACCACCTTCGGGCGTTCTATGTGATGTTCCAAGTTGCTCGGCTGGTTCTCCGTGAAGGAAGCCGCCGAGCCAGCGACAGCCGTCCGGGATACAAGTCGACGTGATCCGCTTCGCCATCAAATGCGCTCTCGGCCTCGGCCTTCTGGCCATGGTCCTGCCGCTCGCCGAGCCGTCGCAGGAGCCGAAGGCCGATATCGACCTCTTCGGCCTCGCCGTCGGGATGCAGGAAGCCGTGTCGGATCTCGGCTCGTTCTGCGAGCGGGCGCCCGCCGCGTGTTCGGCAGCACACGAGGTGGCGGTTTTCGCGGGCGAGCGCATCGAAACCGGATTTCGCATCGGCGCCGATTATCTCGGCGCGTATCTGGCGTCGGAGCCGCAGACGGTCGCGACCGGCGAGACCGTTCCGCCCCGAGGCGAGACGCGGCACGGGCCGGTTCTTGCCATTCGCGAAATGCTGGCCGGCCCTGCCCTGCCCCAGCCCTATCAACCGCCGAAGCGCGTTGCGAGCGAGACCGCCGCCGACGAACCGCCTTCCGCCGAGGCCGCGCCCGTCGCCATCCCCGTTCCGCGCCCGCGCGGCTGACGCGGCACGCTTGCGAACCTATGTAAGGCATCATCGCAAACCCGAGAGCCAAACGATATCGCCATGCCGGACTTCGCGGAGATCGCCGAGAACTTCGAGTTCCTGCAGGAGGAGAACGACAAGCTCGAATACATCATCGAGCTGGGCAAGCTTCACGCGACGCTGCCAGCTTCCGAACAAACGAGCGCGAACGAGGTTCACGGCTGCCAAAGCCGGGTCTGGATCGCCAGCCGTCCCGATCCGAGCGATCCGGACAAGCTCGTCTTCGACGGCACCTCGGACTCCTTTATCGTCCGGGGTCTGGTGGCGCTCGCAGTGATTCTGTTTTCAGGGCGCAGCCGCGCCGAGATCGCGGATCTCGATGCGGAATCGATCTTCGTCCAACTCGGGCTCCAGGCCTATCTCAGTTCCAAGCGCTCCAACGGGTTGCGGTCGGTGATCGCGCGGATCAAGAACGACGCCCGCGAACCGAGCGTCGCCTGATCCTTCAACCCTCGGGCGCTCGCCAGCGGCGGATGCGCCCTTCTTTTGCCCCCGACACGGCTTCCAGCCCGTAGTGCCGGGACAGGACGCCGAGCCCCGCCTTCAGAAGAAGCTTGGCGGAGCGGGCCGGCCAGCGGCGCTCGCGCTCCACTTGTTCCAGCCCCTTCAGAAAGCAGCAGACGTCGAGAAGAACGCCGGAGAGTTCCGGGCCGACCACCTGCAGCGCCCGTTCCACCCGGCCCCGCGCATCCAGCGCCGAATCGGACAGATCGCCCGCCCCACCGCTGTTCCGAGGGCCGCGCGGGCCGGCGTCCCAGCGCTGCGAGACCGATGGCATCATGCCGGCGCGCGTGAAATCCAGCCGCAACCGCTCGCCGGCCGCGGCTTCCACTAGGTTCAGGAACGGCTGGCCATCCGCACCCTTCCGGGTCGCCAAACGCGACAAGGGCGATTCGTCGTCGTTGAACCGGGGCGTCGCGCTCATCTGTCGTCCTTCGGCCGCAGCAGCGACAAGCAACTGATCGCCGTCGACTCGAGCCGGTCCAGCCGCTCGTCGAAAGCGCGGTCGTCGCGGCGATCCTCGACCAAGCGGACGGCGTGTCCGACGCTGGTGCGATCGCGCCCGAACTCGCGTCCGACGGAGGTGGGAGCCACCTGAAACACGACATGGGCGACATACATCGCGGCCTGCCGCGCGGCGGCCGTTTCGCGCGCGGCGCGGTCGGGCCGCTCGATCTCGCAGAGCGCCACATCGAAGGCGGCGCTCGCGATGTGGCGGGCGATGGCGCAGAGCAGCGCTTCGCGTTCCCGCGTCATGAACGTCATCGGCCGTCCGACCGGCACGAGTTCCTGTTTTGTTCTGTTTTCTTGTATCGACATGACTGGCCTCGCTCCTCGGCGAGAATCGAAGATGGCACACGCTCGACGGGAATAGGATAGATTTCCTATTCATCAAGTCCCAATCCACAATCGAGAGTGTAGGTTCCACAGGGGTTTGGCGCTGCCGAGCGATGTCATCGCGCTCGAAACAGCGCAAAATCTGTTCCCTATCCGTTCTCACCCCGCATTCTTGCGAAAACGCAGAATCACGAGGGGAACGGATATGGCGGCCCAGGCAAACGGCGCGGCGTCGAATCGGTTGAGACAAGCGCTCGACCGGCCGCGAATCACCGGTTTTTCGGCATCCGAGGAAACGGACGCGGCAGACCACCGCTTTCTTCTTCTACGGCTCGGGCTGTCGCTCAGCGATTGCGAAACGGTGCTGGCGGAAAAAACGGCGGCGACGGTGCCGGCCGAATTGCGCTCGCGCCTTCTCGACCGGTTGAAGCGCGAGCGCGAGAAGCTGATGCGCCTGGGCCGGGCGCGCAGCCGCGCCTACGACCTCAACCGCCATATCGCGGTCAGAAACGCGCTTGTCTGGATCGGTGGGGCCGCGCCGGCGTGAACCGCCTCTTCCCGCTCAGCCGACGGTCTTGGTGAGGAGGCCGTCACCCGCCTCCGGCCGACGATCCAGCGAGAACTGCATCATGAAGCGCGGCAGGTCGGACAAGGGCATGGGCTTGGCGAAGTGATAGCCCTGCATCTCGAAGCAGGACTCGGCGACGAGGGTTTCCATCTGGCGGCGGGTTTCCACGCCTTCCGCCATCACCGAAAGCCCCATGGCCTTCGACAGGCCGATGATGGCGCGCACGATCACCAGATTCTCGCGCTTGCCGAGATCGCGCACGAAGGACTGGTCGATCTTGACCTTGTCGAAGGGGAAGCGGCTGAGATAGCCGAGCGAGGAATAGCCTGTGCCGAAATCGTCCATGGCGATGCGCACGCCGAGCGCGCGAAGCGCCGTCAGCACCGCCATCACCCCGTCGCTATCCCCGAGGAACACGCTTTCGGTGACTTCGAGCTGAAGGCGATAGGGCTCGAAGCCGGTGCGCTCCAGAATCGTCGCGATGTCGTCCAGAAGGCTTTCGTTGCGGAACTGGACCGGCGAAAGGTTGACCGAGACGGTGAGGTCCTTCGGCCATTTCGCGGCATGGCCGCAGGCCGTTTCCAGCGCCCACAAACCGATCGGAGCGATGAGGCCGAGATCTTCCGCGATGGGGATGAACTCACCCGGCGACACGAGGCCGCGCTGCGGATGGCGCCAGCGGAGCAGCGCCTCGAAGCCGGCGATGGCATGCATCGGAACGTCGATATAGGGCTGGTAGAACAGCTCCAGCTCGCCCCGCTCTAGGGCGGCGGCGAGATCGATCTCGGTCTGGCGGCGCTGCTGGCTTTCGCGCTCCATTGCCGGCTCGAACGAGCGGATGCGCTTGCGGTTCGAAGCCTTCGCGGCGGCCAATGCCAGTTCCGCCTGCAAAATCAGGGCGTCGGCCGTGGTGGGCACATCCACGCCGCCGGGCGCCGGGGCGAGACCGATCGACACCTGAAGCTGCACGACGCGGCCTTCCACTTCGTAGGGCTCGCAAAGCGCCTGCTGCACGGCGGCGGCAAGGCCGGCGATGCCGTCCTTGGGCAGCGGACCGCTTCGGGCGATGGCGAACTCGTCGCCGCCGATCCGCGCCAGGAAATCGTCGGGGCCCGCGATGTCGGCGAGCCGCTCGGAAGCGAGTTTCAGAACCGCGTCGCCGATCGAATGGCCGAACGCCTCGTTGACGCCGCGCAAGCCGTCGATGTCGAGGATCAGGAGCGCCGGGCAGCCGGCCGGCCCCATCGAAAGAAGCGCGGTCTGGATGTGGTCGCTCAAGGCCTGCCGGTTGAAGAAGCCCGTCATGCCGTCGTGCGAAGCGGCGTGGTCGATGCGGGCGGCGGCCAGATGGCCTTCCGTCACGTCCTCGACGGTGACGATCCGTCCGCCGTCCGGCGCGTTGCGCCGACACACGGAGAAGATGCAACCGTCCGCGGAGCGGTGGGTGAAAACGCCGGGCTCGTTCGCCTTCGTCACGACGCCCTGAAGGCTGGGCAGCGCCGCGAGCACGGTGGCGCTCGTTCCGATGCTGATCTCGGCCTCGTCGAAGAGTTCCAGAAAGCGCGGGTTCACCATCGACACGCGCCCATGCGCGTCGAAGATGCAAAGGCCCTGCGACAGGCTTTCGATGGTCGAGCGCAGCTTGCCGTCGCGCGAGGTGCGCTCCTTGTCGATGACGTTGGCCTGCGTCGCCACCATGGTCTCGAAGCGGTCAAAGCGCTCGGCAAGGCTCGTCTGCATGCTGGCCATGGCCGACAGAAGCTCGCCGCCCTCGCCGCCCGAACGCCCGTTCAGCTTGGTGGACAGATCGCCGTTGGCGATGGAGCGGGCGAGTGCGGCGGCGCGGCGCAGGGCCGGCAGGATGGTCCAGGACAGGAACCAGACCACCGCGATCATGAGAATGGCGGCGGCCGCCACCAGGATCTGCATTTGGAGCATGGAGCGCTCGGTGATCGAGCCGACCTCCCCCTTCACGTCATAGGCGTCGGCGGCGAAGACGCGGACCGCCGCGCCGATCTCGTCGCGCGCGATCGAGATTTCGCGCTTCACCAGCCGCCCGGTCATGGCCTGCGCGGACAAGTCGAGCTTCGTCAGCCGGCGCCGCGTCTGGTCCACGATGCTGCGGCCCGACGAGGAGATCGATCCGGCGCTCGCCAGAAAGAGGTCGGCCTCGATCGCGGCAAGGCTTGTCTGAACGCGCTCGCCTTGTTCGGCCGCGAGCGGCGAGGCATCGCTCACGTCCAGCGCCGCCAGTTCGAAGCCGAGCGTCACGAGGCCGGTCTGGGCCGAGCGCAGGGAGTTGGTGGACAGGAGGGAGTTGTCGTAGAGGCGGCTCGCCAGGTCTCCGATCTCGCGCTGCGATGCCATCGCGAGATATCCCACCGCACCCGTCAGGGCGGTGAGGCAAAGGCATCCGGAGAAGATCTTCAAACGTATGGACATGGCCGTCGTGTCCCGGCTCGTCCGCTCGAGGCGGAGCGATACTGGAATGCTTCCCGAGCGACGATAGGCGGAAAACTTCAAGTTTTTCTTTAATTCGAACAAAGCGCGGTTGCGAGAACACGAACCCCTTTCGTGCCGGTTGCGTAGCGGGTCCGGGTTGATCGTCCTTAGCAACGCAATTAGAACGCATTCCCGTTGTCTTGCGCCCGAACAAGAGGAACCCGAACGCTCCATCGCGGCGCAGCACGGTCTGTCGATTCCATATGTCGGAAGATAAAACGATGTCGGTCAGCGCACGACGGCACGGCAACACGGCGCATGAGCGCGAGGCGGAAACGGAAAGCTGGTTCCAGCGCCACCGCGTGCCCATCAATCTCGTCGCCATGCTGTTCGTGCTGGCGGTGGTCGGCATCGCGATCTCGCGGCTGACGGCGGAAGTGCGCTACGACGAGATCGTCACCGCCTGGGCCGATACGAGCTGGTGGACGCTGGGTCTGGCGCTGCTCCTCACCCTCGGCAGCTTCCTCGCCCTCACCTTCTACGATGTCGGGGCGCTCAACTATGTCGGCCATCGCCTGCCCTGGCAGACCGTGGCGGTGACGGCCTTCTGCGCCTATGCCGTCGGCAACACGGCGGGCTTCGGACCTTTAAGCGGCGGCGCGATCCGCTACCGCGCTTATTCGCGCGTCGGCCTGTCGCCGGAGGAGATCGCCAAGGTCATCGCCTTCGTCACGCTCGCCTTCGGCCTCGGGCTTCTGGGCGTCGGCGCGCTGGCGCTTCTCTTCATCGCCGGCGAGGTCGCGCCGCTTCTTCACGTCGACGCGACGCTTCTGCACCTCATCGGCGCGGCGATTCTCGTTCTTCTCGTGGGCCTGCCCTTTGCCGGGCGGATCGGCGGCGAAACGCGCTTCGGCCGCTTGTCGCGCATCGCGCTGCGCCTGCCCAAACCCCGCGCGGCGGCCATCCAGTTCTTCATCACGGCGGCCGACGTCGCCTTTTCGGCCGGCGTCCTCTACGTCCTCCTGCCGCAGACCGACATCGGCTATCCCGCCTTTCTGGCGGTCTACGCGGTGGCCGTCGCGCTCGGCGTTCTCAGCCACGTTCCCGCCGGCCTCGGCGTCTTCGAGACGGTGATCATCGCCGCGCTCGGCCGCTCCATCGATGTCGATCAGGTGCTCGGCGCGCTGGTTCTCTACCGCATCGTCTACCATCTGATCCCGCTGGTTCTCGCCAGCCTATGCGTCAGCGTGATCGAGCTTCAGCGCGCCGCGACGAGCCCGCTGGGGCGAAGCGTGCGCTCGGCCGGCACCCGCGTCGCCCCGCCGCTTCTGGCGACCTTCGGCCTGACGCTCGGCGCGATGCTGATCTTCTCCAGCGTCACCCCGACGCCGGACCACACGCTCCGCTACCTGTCCGGCGTCGTGTCGCTGCCGATCGTGGAAGGCGCGCACTTCATCGCCAGCATTCTCGGCGTCCTGATGCTGGTGATCGCGCGCGGCCTCGCGCAGCGGCTCGACGGCGCGTGGTGGGCGGCGCTCGTCACCACCGTCGCCGCGCTTCTCCTGTCGGTGCTGAAAGCCGTCGCGCTTTTCGAGGCCGGCTTCCTCGTCTTCTTCGCCTTCACGCTTCTGGCGAGCCGCCGGGAGTTCACCCGTTCGGCCTCCTTGTTCCGTCAGGCGCTGACGCCCGCCTGGCTTCTCGCCATGGCGACCATCGTGATCGGGGCCATCGTCGTCCTGTTCTTCGTCTACCGCGACGTCGACTATTCCAACGAACTCTGGTGGCAGTTCGAGTTCTCGTCGGAAGCGCCCCGTTCGCTGCGCGCCGCGCTCGGCATCGCGATCGTCGCCATCATCATCGCCGCGCGCAGCCTTCTGCGCCCGGCCGTCACGCACAACGCGCCCCCTTCCCCCGAAGAGCTCACCAAGGCCTTCGCGATCGCCGACGCGCAAGGCATCGCCGACGGCAATCTCGTGAAGATGGGCGACAAGAGCGTTCTCGTTTCCAACGACGGGCGCGCCTTCATCATGTATTCGCGCCAGGGCCGCTCCTTCGTCGCTTTGTTCGACCCGGTCGGCCCGCGCGAATGCTGGCAGGAACTCATCTGGCAGTTCATCGAGATGGCACGCGGCGAGGGTTGCCGCGCCGTGTTCTACCAAGTCTCGCCCGAAGGCCTGTCGCTCTATGCCGATGCCGGGCTTCAGGCATACAAGCTCGGGGAACTCGCCAGCGTCGACCTCAACGCCTTTCACCTCACCGGCGGAAAGCGCGCCGCGCTTCGTCAGGCGGTGACGCGCGGGGCGCGCGACGGCCTCACCTTCGAGTTCATCGACAAGGCCGACGTGCCGGCGATCATGCACGATCTTTCGGAGGTCTCCACCGCGTGGCTGGAACATCACAACACGCGCGAAAAGGGCTTCTCGCTCGGCGGCTTCGATCCGGACTACATCCTGTCGCAGCCGGTCGCGATCCTGAGACTCGAGGGTCGCATCGTCGCCTTCGCCAACGTTCTCCTCACGCAAACGCGGCAGGAAAGCTCGATCGACCTCATGCGCTTTTCGCCGGACGCGCCGAAGGGCTCGATGGACTTCCTGTTCCTGAAACTGATGGAGCATCTGAAGGAACAGGGCTTCACCGTCTTCAACCTCGGCATGGCGCCGTTGTCGGGCATGTCGGAGCGCCAGATCGCGCCGATCTGGAACCGCATCGGGCGCACCATCTTCGAGCATGGCGAGCGCTTCTATAACTTCCGGGGACTGCGCGCCTTCAAGGCGAAGTTCCATCCCGCCTGGCATCCGCGCTATCTGGCGGTGTCGGGCGGCATCAACCCGGTTCTGGCCCTGATGGACGCGACCATCCTCATCGGCGGCGGCTTGAAGGGAGTGCTTACCAAATGACCCGCCACCGTTTCGCCTGCGCCGCCCTCGCCGCGTCCCTTCTTCTGTCCGCCGCGCCGTCGCGCGCGCAGGCCCCGGCAACTCCGGCTCCGGCTCCGGCTCCGGCTCCGGCGGAATCCGAGGACACCGGCTACAAGACCGAGATCACGCTTCCCGACGGCACCAAGCGCACCGTTTCCACCGGCATGATCCCCTCGCCCCGCATCCTCGTGCCGGACGGCGACGAGATTTCGGGCGAGGTCGTGCTGATCTCCGACGCAGACGGCTGGAACGAGACGGAGGACGAACTCGCTTCCGACCTTCTCGACCAGAACGCCATCGTGATCGGCATCGACCTGCCGAGCTATCTGGCCGAACTGGAAAAGACCAAGGACGAGTGCGTCTACATGGTCTCCGACATCGAGCAGTTGAACCAGGAAACGCAGCGCGCCGCCAAGGATACCAATCTGCGCCTGCCGATCGTGGCGGGCATCGGCGCGGGCGGCGCGCTCGCGGTCGCGATGCTGGCGCAAACGCCCGACAACACGATCCAGGCGACGGTGGCGGTCGACCCCGAAGGCGGCATCACGCTGCAAAAGAACCTCTGCACCGAGGCCGAGCGCCAGGATCGCCACGGCAAGGCCGTCTACGGGTTGGAGAACCGCGACCTGCCCGATCCGGCGACCGTGATCTTCACCCCGGATGCCGACGAACACGGCCGTCACCACGTCGCCGCTTTGGCCGACAAGACGGACGGCATCACGGTCACCGAAACGGACGACGACGACGCCGTGTCGCAGCTTGGCCTCGCCATCGGCGATCTGATCGAGAAGGCAGGCGAAACCGATCCCGACGCCATGGGTCTGCCGCTCACCATTCTCGACGCCAAGCCGACGCGCGACACGATGGCCGTGATCTATTCCGGCGACGGCGGCTGGCGCGACATCGACAAGGAGGTCGGCGACATTCTCCAGAAGGACGGGGTGCCGACCGTCGGCGTCGATTCGCTGCGTTATTTCTGGAAGAAGCAGACGCCGGAACAAACGGCGGCGGATCTGTCCGCCATCATCGAGCGGTTCACCAAGCGCTGGGGCGTCTCGAAGGTCGTGCTGATCGGCTACTCCTTCGGCGCCGACATCATGCCCGCGACCTTCAACAAGCTGCCGCAGAAGGACAAGCAAGCGGTGTCGATGATCTCGCTTCTCGCCTTTTCCTCGCCCGGCGACTTCCAGATCTCGGTTTCGGGCTGGCTCGGCGTCGGCACGGCCGGCGACACGGACGGGGTAAAGGAAGCCGAAGCCATCGATCCGAAGCTCATCCAGTGCGTCTTCGGGACAGAGGACGAGGACGATGCCTGCAAGCGGTTGAAGGATCGCGGGGTGGAAATGGTCGGCATCACGGGCGGCCACCATTTCGACGAGGATTATACGGCACTCGCCAACAAGATCCTCGCCGCGCTCGACCGGCGCATCAAGCCGGAAGCGGCGCAGAAATAGTCCAGGATAAAGGGGCGCCTTTCGAGAGAACGGCGCCCCTTCTCGCATTCACTTGCTGGCTCGCATTCACTTGTCGGCGGGCTCGTGGCTGTGACGCCGATCCTGCTCGCCGCCGCCGCCCGAAACGCGGCTGTCGGGGCCGTTAGTCGGCTGGCCCGGCTTCGGGCCGCGATCGGCCGTCGGGTCCGGCAGGTCGGAGCGCTGGTGGCTGCTGCCGGGACCGCCATGATGCCGGTTCGCGGCACCGGTCTTGGAAGATGTCGACATGATCATCGGTCCTGCTGATGGCCCTGATGGGTCGTATTGACCTTGGAATTGCCCTGCTGTCCCTGCTTGTCGGGGTTGCCGACGCCCGCGCCGCTCGATGCGGCGAGGTCGGGATGCGCGTCGCCGCCCGGCCCCTTGGGGCTGCGGCTGTCGGCGGGCACTGGGGGCGCCTTGGCGCTCATGGAATTTCCTCCGATCGTCCTTGATGGAAGAGGAATCGCCCGAGACCCGATGCGGTTCCGAGCTTTCGGAATGCGCACTGGCGCTAACGCGGCCTGACGCTATCTCCATCATCCATTCCGGATGTGCCCCGAAGGCATGCCAACCGAACGGACGTAAGCCTTGGACATCGTCACCTCGCAGAAGCTGAAGACGGCTCTTCCGCTCTTCAACGCGCTTGCCGTCAGCCTCCTGATTCTCGCGATCGGGAGCATCCTGTTCCTCGGCCGCGAGATCTTCGTGCCTTTCGCGCTGGCGATCCTCCTGTCCTTCGCGCTGGCCCCGATCGTGAACCTCCTTCTCTGGGCGCGCGTGCCGCAAGGCCTTGCCATCGTCGGCGCGGTGGTCACGGCGCTGATCGCGCTCGGCCTCGTGGGCTTCGTGATCGTCAGCCAGCTTTCGGCGCTGGCGACGGAGCTTCCGAACTACCAGACGACGATGCAGCGCAAGATCGAGGGCCTCGCCACGTCGACCGATACCGAGCGAGGGCCGATCGGCGGTTTGGCGGCGATGATTTCCGAAATGCGCGAGGACTTCTCCAATATCGGCGGCGCGAAGAACGAGCGGGAAGGCGCGGCGGAGAACCGGCCGATGCCGGTCACCATCCAATCGGACGAAAGCCCGTTCTCGACGCTGTCCACCTACGTCTCGCCGCTCCTGCATCCGCTGGCGACGGTCGGCATCGTCTTCATCTTCGCGCTGTTCATTCTCGCCCAGCGCGAGGACCTTCGGAACCGCTTCATCCGTCTTGCCGGCACCGACGATCTGCAGCAGACGACCGCCGCCATCGACGACGCGGCACGGCGTCTCGGCAAGCTCCTTCTCACCCAGCTTGCGGTGAATACGGGCTATGCCATCGTCACCAGTCTCGGGCTTCTGGCGATCGGCGTTCCGAGCCCGTTCCTGTGGGGCATTCTCGGCGGCATCCTGCGCTACGTGCCCTATATCGGCGGCGTCATCGGTGCGGCGCTGCCCGTGGCGCTGGCCTTCGCGGTCGATCCGGGCTGGTCGATGGCGATCTACACCATCGTGCTTTTCGCCGTGGTCGATCCCGTTCTCGGCCACGTGGTCGAGCCGATGCTCTATGGCCATTCCAGCGGGCTGTCGCCGATCGCGGTGATTCTGGCCGCCGCCATCTGGGCCCTGATCTGGGGTCCCGTCGGGCTGATCCTCGCGACGCCCCTGACGATCTGCCTCGTCGTGATGGGCCGATACGTGAAGCGCCTTCAGGTCATCGACATCCTGCTGGGGGATCGACCGGCCTTGTCGCCGCCGGAGATCTTCTACCAGCGCATGCTCGGCGGGGCGACGCGGGAAGCCTCGTCGCAGGCCCGCGATGTCCTGAAGGGCCGCGCCCTTTCCACCTATTACGACGAGATCGCCTTGGAGGGCCTCCGCCTCGCGCACGAGGATGTCGCGCGCTTCGCGGTGCAGGGCGACCGTTTGGAAACGCTCCGGCGCTCGACGCTCGATCTCGTGCATCGGCTGGAAGGCATCGAAAGCCCGTTGCCACGCGGCGGTTCGCTTCGGCCGGAAGCGGCGGCCGCCGTTGATGCCGTCGGCCCGGACACGACATCGGCCCGCATCGTGCGAAGCCGTTCCGAGCTCAGCCCGCAATGGCGTGGGCAGACGCCGATCGTCTGCGTCGCCGGCAACAACCCGCTCGATCTGCCGATCGCCGCGATGCTGGCGCAGGTTCTGACCAAGCACGGGCTTCGTGCGCGGGTGACGACGGTGAAGGATCTGATGGCCTCGACCCCGACGCCAGACCAGGTGAAGGACGTCGCGCTCGTCTGCCTGTGCTTCGTGGAGCCGCTCAGCATGCTGCACCTGCGTCATATGGCGCGGCAGGTGCATCGGCTCGCGCCCGGCACCAATGTCCTCATCGGCATCTGGCGCCAGCGCGATCCCGAACTCGTCGCCAAGCTGAAGCAGCGGCTTCGCGTCGGCGGTGTCGTCACCACCCTGAACGAGGCCCTGACGGCGGCGCTCAACCTGTCGAAGCAGGAGCAGGCGCCGGCCATCGCCGCCGAACCGCGCGTAGATCGCCAGCTCGCTCGGGCCTGAAGCGCCCTCCCCCGAACGAAAAAGCCTCCCCGCGAGGGGAGGCCTCAAAAAGGCGCAAGGACGCTGCGGAGCCGGGCGTCAGCTTGCCTGCGCGGCAGTCTCGGGCACAAGCGCGTCGATCTGCGCCAGGAGCTTGGTAAAGTCCAGCGGCTTGGCGTGATAGTCGTCGCAACCGGCCGCGATGGTCTTTTCGCGGTCGCCCGACATGGCATGGGCCGTCAGCGCGATGATCGGCATGCGCGGAATGCTCGAATCGGCGCGGATCGTGCGCGCCGCCGTCCAGCCGTCCAGAATCGGCAGATTCATATCGAGAAGGATCAGATCGGGCTTGGCGACCTTGGCCTTCTCCACCCCGTCCTGTCCGTCGAAGGCCAGAACCACATCGAAGCCACGCCGTTTGAGACGGCGGGACAGGAAGTCCCAAATCTCCTCGTGATCCTCGACAAGCAGGATACGCCTCATCAGCCGTGCTCCGATTCCATGGGCCAAGCAACAGTGCGCCCGGCGGCACCTTGCGACTTATCCCGAGTAACGCGCAACTGCCCGATAAGGTCCTTCATGCCGACCTGCCCCTTGGAAAGAACCTTGTCGGCTTTTCCCTTGAGAACACGCCAGTCCTCGCGATCGATATCCTTGGCGGTCAGCACCACGACGGGAATGTCGGCCCATTCCGGCTTGTCCCTGAATTCGCGAAGGAATTCGAAACCGTCCATCACCGGCATCATCAGGTCGAGCAGAACGAGGCTCGGACGTTTCTCCTCGGCCCGCTTCAAGGCATCCGCGCCGTTCGTCGCCGTATCCACCTCGAAGCCCGCGCGGGTGAGCATGACGCTGGCCCGCGAAAGCGCATCCGCGTCGTCGTCGATGGCGAGGATGCGAATCGGCTCCGTCAGCGCGAGCTTGTCGACGACGCCCTTCAACCGGTCCCATTCCACCGGCTTCACCAAGTAATCAGCCGCGCCCAGCGAATAGCCGAGACTGTGCTCGTCGATCACCGTCACCATCACCACGGGAATGGCCTGGAGGTCCGGGTCGTGCTTCAACTCCGTCAACACTTCCCAGCCGTCCATGCGGGGCATGGTGACGTCGAGAAGGATGATGCTCGGGCGAAGGTCGCGGGCGAGCTGCAACCCGCTGACGCCATCGGCGGCGGTTTGGACGGCAAAACCTTCCTTGGTGAGGAAGCGGGTCATCAGATCGCGCGCCGAACGATCGTCGTCGATCACGAGAACAAGGCCCGCGGCCCCTTCCGGCGTTCCGGCGGGCTCCAGGCTTTCCACCACGTCCTCGGGCCTTGAGGTTTCGATCTCGGCCGGCACGAGGATGGTGAAGCACGAGCCCTTGCCCTCTTCGCTCGCCACGTTGATGTCGCCGCCGAGCATCCGCGAAAACGAGCGCGTGATGGCGAGGCCGAGGCCCGTGCCGCCGAAGCGGCGCGTCGTGGAGGCGTCGGCCTGCGTGAAGCGCTCGAAGAGCTTCTGCGTTTGTTCCAGCGACATGCCGATGCCCGTGTCGCTGACGGCGAAGGACACCCAGTCGCGCCCGTCGCGCTGCACGCGCTCGGCCACGAGGCGGATCGTTCCGTTCTCCGTGAACTTGGCGGCGTTGGAAAGAAGGTTGATCAGGCACTGGCGCAGCTTCACCTGATCGGAACTCATCGAGCCGAGCCCTTCCTTCTCCTCGATCTCCAGCCGGTTACCCTTCTTCTCGATCAAGGGCGCGACGGTGGAGGCGATGTCGGCCAGGGCCTCGGAGATATCGAAATTCTCGGCGAAGACCTCCATCCGATCAGCCTCGATCTTGGACAGGTCGAGAACATCGTTGATGAGGCTCAGGAGATGGCGGGCGTTGCCCTTGATCTTCCTGAGGTCGTCGAGGAAGTCCTCCTGCCCGAGGTCTTCCGCTTCCTCTTCCAGCATCTCGGTATAGCCGATCACCGCCGAAAGCGGGGTGCGCAGCTCGTGGCTCATGTTGGCGAGGAACTGGCTCTTGGCCTTGTTGGCGCTTTCGGCGGCATCGCGCGCCGAGGCGAGTTCCTCCTCGAAGGCGCGCTGCTTGGTGACATCGGTATTGGTGCCGAACCAGCGGAAGACGCGGCCGGTATCGTCCTTGATCGGCAGGGCCTGCGACAGGAACCAGCGGAAGCTGCCGTCGGCGCTGCGGAGAGGAAACGTGTCCTCCCAGACGTCGCCGGACCGGAGCGCCTCCTGAAAAGCGGCCACCACGCGTTCCTCGTGGTCGGGGTGATGCACCTTGCGCCAGCCGAGGCCCTGCATCTCCTCCAGCGTCGTGCCGGTGTAATCGTACCAGCGCTTGTTGTACCAGGAGATGCTGCCGGACTCGTCGGCGATCCAGGCCATCTGCGGGATGCTGTCGGCGATCATGCGGAAGCGCGCTTCGCTTTCCCGCGTGCGCTTGCCCGCTTCCACCTCCTCCGTTTCGTCCTTGGCGATGATGCCGACGCCGTGGTCGAGCGACTGGTTGCCGCGCTTGGTGAGCGACAAGGGGAACAAGCCGACGGAAAGAACGCGCTCGCCGCCGTCCTTGGCCGGAACGAGAACCTCGATGTCGCTGGCGCCGGTGCGCCCGGCGATCATGCTTTCGAGAAGCCGGCGCAGATTGGCGCCGAGGGTCGGATAAACGGTGAAGATGTCGCCGCCGACCGGCACGCCCTCCTCCACGCCGAGAAGACGGGAGAACAGCGGATTGGCGCGTTGCAGCCGCAACCGCGAATCCACGAAGGCCATGCCCACCGGCGCGTTGTTGATGACGCGCTCCAGAAGTTGCGAGGTGCGCCGGCCTTCCCGGTGCCGGCGAAAGGCGAGGATGGCGAGCGCCAGCCCGACGATCAGCACGATAAAGAAGGCGAAGGTCGCGATGCGCCCGTCGCGCCGGTTCAGTTCCTCGGCCGCCATCACGCGGTCGCGCGCGTTCTTCTGCGCGGTGTCGATATCGACGCGGAAGGCGTCCATGTTGGCCTTGCCGCGTCCGCTGCGAACGATCGCGGCGGCGGGCTCGAAGCCTTCGCGGCTTCGGACGTCGATCACCTCGCGGATATAATTGAGTTCGTAACGGGTCGACGCCTCGATGCGCTCGAGAAGCATCGTGTCGGTGCCGGTAGCCAACCAGTCCTGCCGCAGCTTCGCCAACGAGGGCTCCACTTCCGGCGAAGACGCTCGATACGGATCGAGAAACGCGTCCACCCCGGTCAGAACATAACCACGCCCGCTCGTTTCCATGGAGATCAAGTCGGCGAGCAGTCTTTCGGTGGAACTGAGAAGCTCGGACTCGGCGTCGATCGCTTCCGCTCTTTTTGCGGAAGCGTAGGTGGCCGTGGCATAGGCCGCAAGGGCCGCCAGAAGCAGAAGACCAGCCACCACGAAGGGCCAAGCCCCGTAGCGTGTCGCCGGAGTATCGGAAATGGACCTGATCACTGCGCCGACCGTCTCCCCAAGCCGTCTTCGTCGCTTCGATCCGAAGCTCGTGCGGACCCGCCGAGATCAACTTCGGCGACACCATCCGGTTCAGATAGTCGCAGCCTCGACGGAGACCATGCGGACCGCCCGCTGCATGCTTCAAGGACTTGTCATGATTCACGAAATCGTGCGGAACCGGAAGGGCCCCAATCTGTTCATCTCACAACGACAAACTCAATGAGCGGATGACTTCCATGCACCTTCGTGAGAACAGAATCGAGCGTGCCGAACGTCGGGTGCGCGAAGCCGAAGCCAATGTGGAGCGCCAGAAGGCCAAGCTCGCCGCGATCGAAGCGCGCGGCGACCGGCACGGCTTCCGGACGGCGCGCGAGGTGCTGCAGTCCTTCAAGGACGCGGTTCAGGCCATGAAGCTTCGCCTGCGCGAAGCCAGACACCGGAACGATCCCAAGCGGTCCGAACAATTGCCGACCACGCTCTGACGCTTTCTTAAACAGCATTCACGATCACCCCGGCTGGTTTGACCCGCCGGGGTATTTTTATGGGACGATGAGTTGGAAGAACGGGCGACGTTCTGGCACGGGAATTGCTGCAACATCATCAAATCACCGGCAGACTTGCGAGGAGGCAGGAATGGTCGGCCATATCGATACGGAGCCAGCGGCGACACGTATCAAAACAGGACGCTCGCTTCGCAGGCTCGCCAGTATCGGTATCGTTTTGGGACTATGCGGCGGCGTTCTCGTCGCCTGGAACCTGCTGCTGCTTTGGGGTGCGATCAAGCTGATCCAATGGATCGGGCAGGTGCTTTGATGCCCCATGTCTTCATCGAAGAAGGTGCAGCGCGCCGATGGAGAAGCTGTCGGCGCTCAGTGGGTCTCGTTCCGGACGTTTCGAGTCACATCCGGAAGGCCACTAGCATGGAGAGCCAGAGAATGGCGCTCGCCATCACGGCCGTCATCAAGCCAGCAGCAGGTGTGCTGAGCTGCGTACCGACTTCAAAGCGCTTGAACTGATGGATATGCCGCAACGAAGAGCCCTCCCAAGCTCAGTAAGCTAACCAGCACCTATAAAGTTTTCACAAAAAACAAACAATGGAAACACGTATGTGACATTCCGTTGTCGATAACCCGGCAAAATATGCCGTTCGGTGCCTCGACTTCCCGATACCATGCCCTTCCGTAAGGAATCCTCACCAGATAGATGGTGCAGACGGGCTCACGGCCGGGAACCGGCTGTTGAGTTTCGTCCACAGTACGAAGCTAAATTTCGAAGCTGGCGCCAAACTTTCGCTCGTCGGCATTGGCGAAACCTCGTTCGGTGCCCAAAATCAGTGTCGTTTTAAACGAATGTGTTGATGACCATGATTTACCGATTCGCCGTTGCGGCCATGACCTGTGCGCTCGCCGGCTGCATGAATGTCAGCCCCCTTCCCTTCGCGCAGTCGGAACAAAGGTTCGGTTATCAGGGAGCGGACCTGGGAGAACGCGCTTCTTCCGAACGGCAAGAAGCCGTCGCGTTGCCGCGACAGTCCAGCCTTCCCGCGCCGCGAGAGCCGGAAGTCGCCGCTGCCGCTTCGGCTCCCCTCTCCTCCGACCCCGACGTTTCGCGTCCCGCCTTGTTGCCCTACGACGAAAGCCGGGACCCGCATGTCATGGCGGTGCTCCTGCCGGACATCTCGGCGGAGACGACCGACCGGGTTTATGCCAGGCGCGCGAACGGAACGATCATTCTGCCCTCGTCCGCGAAAATCCCGGTGATCGAGACGGCGGATGTGCGCGAAGCGCTGCTCGCCGGCTCTCACGAGGTCGCATTCGGCGAAACACCGGCGTCGCAGTAACGCCGGCAGCTCCCGCCACAAGCTCGGCCGGCGCCGATCAAGCGGCCGGCAGGGCCTGCGGCTGCATCTGCACGTCTTCCCAGGGCACGTTGACGACGCAGCGCAGCCCCTCGGGCAGGAAGTTCAGTTCGGCACCGCCGCCCGGTGCATAAGACAGGCTGCGGGCAATCACGGTGCGCCCGAAGCCGCGGCGCGTCGGCTCCTGCAGGGGCGGGCCATCGGCCTCTTCCCAGCGAATACGAAGCGCCTGCCCGCCCTCGTCCAACTCGCCGGCAACAGTGATGCGGCCTTCCACCACGGACAGCGCACCGTATTTGACGGCATTCGTCGCAAGCTCATGGATGATGAGTCCGAGGGCGGTGGCCGCGCGCGGCGAAACCCAGACGTCGAGCCCGGTCAGTTCCAGACGCGCATCCCCTTCCGCGACATAGGGCGCGAGTTCGGCGCTCACGATGTCCTTCACCAGAAGGTTGGACCAGGACTTCTCCGCCAGAAGCGTATGGGTGGCGGCAAGCGCGTGGATGCGCCCGAGAAACGCCTTGCGAAAGCCCTCGACGGTGTCTTCCATGGATGTGGTACGCGTGCAGATCGAGGCCACGAGCGCCAGCGTGTTCTTCACGCGGTGGTCGAGTTCGCGCATGAGAAGAAGCTGCTGACGCTCCGCCGCTTTTCTCTGCGTCAGGTCCACCATCGTCACGACGCAGCCGCGAATATCGTTGCCGGTGACGGTCAGCGGCGCGGCGCTGACTAGAAGATTGCGGTCCCCGGCCGGGTCGCGCACGGCCGCTTCCATGCCCTGCACCATCGCGCCGCCGACCGCCATGGCGATCAGATCTTCGCCGGCGAACAGGCCCGTCATGTCGGGCAGAACGAGGGGCAGCGCTTCGTCGAAGGGAAGGCCGAGCGGGTCCTGCGTCGCGATCGCACGGGCCGCGCCGTTGGCATGGGTGATGCGGCCTTCCGGGTCGCAGACCACCACGGCCTCGGCCGCCGAAGCGAGGATCGCGCGCGCCAAACGCTCGGACTCCTCGATGGCCGCCAAGCGCTGGCGCTCGGTGATGTCGGTGAAGGTCAGGGCGATGCCGGCCGTCGGCCCGAGGCGCAAGGCCCCGGCGGTGGCGAGGATCTGCCGCTCGCCGCTCGCTCGCACGGCCTTCAGCTCCACCGATCGACGCCCGCCCTCGCCGGGAGACAGAAGATCGGCCAGAAGCGCGCGGGAACCCTCGGTCAGGAAGGGCGACAGCCCGGCGGCCTGCAGTTCCTCGCTCGCGCAGCCGAGAAGCGCGCACAGGGCGCTGTTGGCGTAGAGGACGCGGCCGCCATCATCGAGCGCGGCCGCGCCGATCTCCATCGCCTCCATGAAGACCCGGTAGGGCTCCGGGCCGGCTTCCAGTGTGAAGACTTCGTGCGGACGGGTGCCGCCGATCACCAGCGCGTCGACCTCGCCGTTCTGGATCGCCCGGATCGTTTCCTCGGCTTCTTCCAGACGCTGGCGCAGTTCCAGCGTCTCGGATGCCGCATCCGTCGACAAGGCTCTGCCGCTCATGCCGCGCCGACCGACAGATGCACCAGAACCTTCTGCGTATCGGACAGGTCGCCGATGATCTTGCGCATCGGCTCGGGCAGTTCGCGCACCAGCGTCGGGATCGCGACGATATTGTGCTCGCGCGCCAGTTGCGGGTTCTTGCGCAGGTCCACGACGTCGATCGTGAAACGGCCGGGCAGATGCTCCCGGCAGATGCGATCGAGGTTTTCGATCGCCGCCAGGGACTTCGGTGTCTGCCCCGCGATGTAAAGCGTCAGGCGAACGGGCGGGGTGGGCGATGTCGTCATGTTCGTCTTTCCGGCGCGAAGGCCGACAGGGTCCTCACGACCGCCGCACCGCCGACATTTCGGCTTCATCCTGCCGCGCCCGAAGCAGATAGTCGCTTTGGACATTTTGCAAACGGGCCAACTCGGCCTCGTCGGCTTCCATGTCCGCTTTCAGTCTGTCGATCTGGGCAAGCGTTTGCTGGCGCCGCCGCGCGACCTCGGCGGCAAGGCGCGCGGTTTCGGCATCGCGCTCGGCCTCGACGCGCCGGGTCCGCGCCTCCTCCGCCCGCCGGGCGGTGCCGGTGAGAACCGCGCCCTGCCCGACATAGGGCTCGATCAAACGCAGGCCCTCGCCCGACATCAGGAACTCGCGGACCTGATTGGAGTGGGCGGTGCCGCGCGCCTTCAAGAGATAAAGCTCGCGATTGAACTCGCCGTTGGCTTCCCGGTTCAGAAGGAGAATCCAGGCATCCATCAGCGACGACAGACCGGCTTCCGTTTCGGTGGAGCGGTGCTGGTTCGCCAGATGGGTGAAGATGCCGGTGACACCGTGGGCCTTCAGATAGTCCACGACGCGCAGCAGCATGGCCTTGATCTCCATGTCCTCACCCGAACCGGTGAAGGCGGAGATCGGATCGAGGACGACGAGCTGCGGCCTGAAGCGGATGACCTCGCGCAGGATCACCGACAGATGCATTTCCAGGCTGTAGAAGGTCGGGCGCGCCGCGACGTGCTTCAACAGCCCGGCATCGATCCAGCGCTGGAGATCGAGCCCGATGGAGCGCATGTTGCGCGCCGTCTGCAGCGAGGATTCCTCGAAGGACAGATAAAGCGCGCGTTCGCCACGGGCGCAGGCCGCATCCGCGAAACAAGCCGCGAGCGAACTCTTGCCCGACCCCGCGACACCGCTGAGAAGAATGCTCGATCCGCGATAAAAGCCGCCGCCTTCCATCATGGCGTCGAGATCGGAGACGCCGGTGGAAACGCGCTCCTCGAAGATTTGATGGTCGAGCCCGAGCGCCGTCACGGGCAGGACGCTGAAGCCGTCCTCGTCGATCAGGAACGGATATTCGTTCGTGCCATGCGCCGTGCCGCGATACTTGACGATGCGCAGACGCCGCGTGGAAATCTGGTTGCTGACGCGATGGTCGAGAAGCACCACGCAGTCGGAGACATATTCCTCCAGCCCCTGGCGCGTCAGCGCGCCGTCGCCTCGCTCGCCGGTGATCACGGCGGTCAGGCCCTTTTCCTTCAGCCAGTCGAACAAGCGGCGGATTTCGGCGCGCAGGATCGCGGGGTTGGAGAAAGCGGAGAACAGGCTTTCGATCGTGTCGAGAACGATGCGCTTCGCCCCGACCTGTTCCACCGCCAGTTCGAGGCGCAGGAACAGGCCTTCCAGATCGTAATCGCCGATCTCGGCCACCTGCGAGGCGTCGATCGAGATATGCTCGATATGCATCCGGCCTTCGGCGATCAGCTCGTCCATGCCGAAGCCGAGCGAAGCGACATTGGCGACGATATCGACCGGCCGTTCCTCGAAGGACACGAAAACGCCGGGCTCGCCATATTCGCGCGCGCCGTGGATCAGGAAGGTCGAAGCGAAGAGCGTCTTGCCGCAGCCGGCCGAGCCGCAGATGAGGGTCGGCCGCCCGGTCGGAAGCCCGCCCAGGGTCAGCTCGTCGAAACCCTCGATGCCGGTCGGCGATTTGCCGACGCCCTCGCAAGCCATATGCGCTCGATCCCTTCAGCGGAACGTCTCAGTAGATCGCGCGCCGGCCTTTGCCAAGTGCGCGAAACTGCGGGGCTTCCGCCCTTCAGGCCGGACGCTTCTTCACGGCGTCGAAGAGCAGGCGCACCACGTTGTCAGGATCGGTGGGCTTGCGGTAAACGGGCACGTCGTCGAGGTCGTTCGGAATGAACCAGTCGTCGTAGCCGGTGACGAAGACCACGGGCACGCCGCGATCCTCCAGGACCCGCGCGATCGGGAAGGATGTCTCGTCGCCGAGGCGGATATCGAGAACTGCCGCATCGACCCCTTCGCCGCTAGCGATCGTCAGCGCCTGGCCGACATCGGGCGCCGGCCCTAGCGGAATCCCCCCGGCCCTGCGCACCGCCTCCACCATCTCGACGGCGATGAAATACTCATCCTCCACGATCAAAACGCGTTTGCCGTCGAGGTCGGTGAAATCGCCGGTGATCGTCATGGGTCTCACAACCGCCGCGGCTCGTCGGCGGCCGCCGCCTCGTCCACAAAAACGCCCGCGCATGCGCCATACCGGTTGAACGCTCCGGTCGGCGACGACGAGCAGGAGAAGCGTCGCCATCCTGCCGGTGGTTCCATACCGGCCGCATGGTTCCCACGAAGCTGCGCCTTGCACCGACTGTAGCGAGGGGGTGGCCTTCCGGCAATCGGCGGTTCGTTATCCGAACCGTGATCGGCGATCACGAATCGACACCCGAAGGCAGCGACCATCCGCAATGTTTACGATGTTAGCTCGGAAACATCGAGTTGCGCCGCAACATGAGGAATCCCGCTTTCCCCTGGGTAATTTTCTGATATAGTGATGAATAAATAATAAAACTTTATGCAGGGGAGACTACTATGCCCATCGTCACTTGGGTTGCGCCGGCGCTTGCACTCGCCGCCGCGACGGTGATCGCGCTTGGACTCGCCCATCGTTTTTGGGAAACGACGCTTTGGCCAAGTCACCTCAACGACGAGGAATAACCATTTGAAAGTCTGGTCTTCCGGGCTTTTCGAAGCGAATTGCGTTGCGTGCGCGCCCGTCCATCGGGGCGGCGTTCGACTCGGCTGAACGGTCAACCGGCTATCTCCTTCGCCGGATGCGATAATATTTATCCTCACTTAAGATATTAGGGACAAACTGAACCTCCTTTACGAGGAGGGACAGGTGATGGATTTCGTTCTCTACGGTGTTCTGGCCTCCGCGATCGCCGTGCCCTCGGCGCTTTTCGTTTCGGCCTGCATGGCGGGCGCCAGACTGTTGGACGCGACGGAAGCGATGTCCGGGGACTGCGCCGGGAGCCTTGCCGCTCCGCGTGCCAAGCTCGAGCGCTCGCGCAACCGAACGAGCGATCCGATGCAGGCGATCGGGAGCCGTTTGCGGATCGTGGCGAACGACCACGGTTTCAGCGGCGCGTCCACGGATGCAAGCCTGCGCTGACCTCGGCTTCGTCCGGCGCGGTTCGTCCGTTCGCCCGGCGCGGCTCGCCGAACATCGACAGCCGATATTCCCGTCAAAGCTTCGATCGCCGAGAATAAGTCAGAAAAAGAACGCCGCTTTGGCGTTCTTTTCGTATCCTGGCCATGGATTTTCGGTTCTATTCATAATCCCGGCAAGTCGTCATCGATTGGCCTTCCACTTTTTTCGCGCGATTTCGATGCCGCTTTTCCATGGCTTGGCCGCTTTTCCTTTGACGCCTGCCGACGAGAACGGGCGCGTTGCCGTCTCGACCCTGTGCGCGACGCTGCATCGCCTTTGCGAGGCCGAGGTCGATGCCATCGGCCTTCTCGGCAGCACCGGCATCTATGCCTATCTCAGCCGTGAAGAACGGCGGCGCGCGGTCACTGCCGCGGTGGAATGCGTTTCGAACCGCGTTCCGGTGATCGTCGGGATCGGCGCGCTGCGCACGGACCACGCGCAGGATCTCGCACGGGACGCGGCGACCGCCGGCGCGGATGCCCTTCTGCTCGCGCCCGTCTCTTACACGCCCCTGACGGAGGACGAAGTCTACGAGCATTTTCGGGCTGTCGCTTCGGTGACGGACCTGCCGCTCTGCGTCTACAACAATCCCGGCACGACGCATTTCACCTTCAGCCGCGATCTTCTTGCGCGCCTTGCCCGGATCGACTCGATCAAGGCCGTGAAGATGCCGCTGCCCGCGACGGGCGACGTGGCAGGCGAGTTGCCGCTACTTCGCCGGGGTGCCGAACTGGCGATCGGCTATAGCGGGGACTGGGGCGCTGCCGACGCGCTGCTGGCCGGCGCCGATGCCTGGTACGCGGTGGCGGCCGGATTGCTGCCGCGCCTTTGCCTGTCCCTCCTCCGGGCTGCCGAAGCCGAGGATATCGCCGAGACCCGGCGGATCGACGGCCTGCTTCAACCGCTCTGGGACTGCTTCAAGGCCCATGGGAGCCTCAGGGTGATGTATGCGCTCCACGACGTGCTGCATCCCGGCACGACGGAGCCACCCCGCCCGGTCCTGCCGCTGACCGGCACCGACCGCCGCCGCGTGGAAGACGTTTTCGCGCCGCTTCGCGCGTTGGAAGGGCTTTGAAGACGAGGAAGAAGATCGGCCGGCGCACGACGGCGCCGACCTGAACGCGGATGGCGCTTACTTGATGTAGCCGGCGCGGGTCAGTTCGCGGGTCGCCTGCGCCTGCGCGGCGGCCAAAGCCTGCTCGACCTTCACCGAACCCGATAGGGCACCGGCCATCTGCTGGCCGACCGCCGTGCCGAGACCCTGGAACTCGGGGATCGCCGCGAACTGCAGGCCGACATAGGGCTTGTCGGGGCCCGCCGCCGGATCGGCCGCGTTCATCGCTCGCAGCGTTTCGGCCGCGAACGGCGTTGCGTCCGTGTAGCTCTTGTTCTCGTAAAGCGAGGTGCGCGTGCCGGGAGGAACGTTGGACCAGCCTTCCTTGCTGGCGACAAGCTCCTGATACTTCTTGTCGGTCGCCCAGGTGATGAACTTCTCGGCGGCTTCCTTCTTCTGCGACGAGGCCGGGATCGCCAGCGACCACGCCCAGAGCCAGTTCGCGCCGCCGTTCGGGCAGTTCTCCACGCCGCAGGGCGCCGGGGCGAATCCGACCTTGTCCGAAACCTGGCTCTGCTTCGGGTTCGTCACGAAGTTGCCGGCAGAGGTCGCATCGATCCACATGCCGCACTTGCCCTGGCTGAAGAGCGAGAGGTTCTCGTTGAAGCCGTTGGACGCGGCGCCCGGAGGACCGTATTTCTGCATGACCTCGACGTAATCGCCGACCGCCTTCTTCCACGCCTCGGACTCGAACTGCGGCTTCCACGAGGCGTCGAAATAGTTTCCGCCATAGGAACGGGCGAGGTTGCCGATAAAGGCCATGTTCTCGCCCCAGCCCGGCTTGCCGCGCAGGCAGATACCGTAAACGCCGGCCGACTTGTCGGTCATCTTCTCGGCCGCTTCCTTCAGGAAGCTGAAGGTCGGCTTTTCCGGCATGGTGAGGCCGGCCTTGTCGAGAAGATCCTTCCGGTAGATCGTCATCACGCTTTCACCGTAGAACGGCGCGGCGAAGAGCTTGCCGTCCGTCGACAGCGCGTTGCGGATCGGCGGAAGAAGATCGTCGATGTCGTAATCGGCGCCGAGATTCTCCAACGGCGCGAGCCAAGCCTGCTTCGACCAGATCGGAACCTCGTAGGTGCCGATGGTCATGATGTCGAACTGGCCCCCGTTCGTCGCGATGTCGGTGGTGACGCGCTGGCGCAGGACGTTCTCCTCCAGCGTGACCCAGTTCACCTTGATGTCCGGGTTCGCCTTCTCGAACTCGCCCGTCAGACCCTGCATGCGGATCATGTCGTTGTTGTTGACCGTGCCGATCGTCAGCGAAGTCTGCTGGGCGTTCGCCACGCCGGCAAGAGCCATCAAGCTCGTCGCGACGAGAAGGCCTTTGATCTCGTTGTGATGCCTCATTCTCTTCTCCTCCCAGAGTGTTCGGTCGGTTTGCTCAGGACCATCCTGAGTTCGGCAAGCCCGGCGCCGTTGTCGGTCGGCCCGGGATATCCTCAAGCTTCGCCCCCGCCGCAGGCGCTGGAATAGCGTTCCAGAACCAGCGTCACGCTCGCCAAGACGAGGTCGCGGGCGTTCGGGCGCACCCGGCCGTCGGCGACGAGCGGCTCCAGTTTCCCCAGGAATTGCCCGATCAGCGGCAACGGTATCTCCCGATCGCCGAGACGCGTGAACAGCGCCTCCACCGCCACTTCCGCCTCCCGCTTCGGCCAGTAGTATCGGATGCGATCGGAATAACTGTAATGACGCTGCACCCGAAGCTCCGACGCATCGCCATGATAGTATTTCGACCAGTTGCCGGGATCGGCCAGCATGATCCGCTCCATCGCGGCATGGAGGCCCTCGCTGCCGTCAGGAGCGAGAACCGCCGCGATCGCGTCGAGACCGTAATAGGCCTCGCGGAGAGCGAAGGTGAGTTCGGGGCCGACCTTCAGGATCGCGAAGCCGTCCTCCACGAGCGAGCGGAGCGCCTCGCGCGACTGGTAATCGGTGGAATGGGCTTCGAAAACGAATTGCGGGATCTCGGCCAAAGCTGAACTGAGATCGCGCGCCTTGGCGGGTTCGTAACGGATGACACTGGTGTTGCCGAATTCCACGCCCGGCTGCACGACGGCGGCAATGGCCCTCGAAAAGGCTTCGTCGAGGCCCCGTGCCGCGAAGGCGCGTTGGTGGACCGCGACCGTTTCCCTGGCGGCGTCCGGCGAGGTGACGGCGAGTTCGCCCTCTTCCTCCAGGGCGCCGCCCGGCACCGGGACTTCCGTACCGATGACGTAGACCGGCGCTTGTTGCCCACTTGCATGGGCCTCGGCAGCACCCGCGAGATCCGCCGCCCGCTCGGCCACGATCTCGTCCGGCAATGCGATCGGCTCGCCCGCGCAGCCCATGGAGCAGTCAAGATGCAGCTTGGAGAAGCCGGCCTTCGCATAGGCGGCGATCATCACCTTCGCCTTGGCCATCGCTTCTTCCGCAGGAAGATGCTTCCACGGATTGGGTCCGAGATGGTCTCCCCCGAAAACCACGCGCGCCGGATCGAAGCCGACCTTTTCGGCGATGCGTTCCACGAAAAGGCGAAAGTCGCCAGGTGTCATCCCGGTATAGCCGCCGTCCTGGTTCACCTGATTGCAGGTCGCTTCGATCAGAACGCGGCCGGGCCGCGAGAGACCGTGTCGGAGAGCGGCCTCGATCACCAGGGGATGGGCCGTGCAAACGGAGGTGATGCCGACCGCGTCGCCGACGAGGCGGGTACGAAGAATCGAAGGGAGCGTCACGCTCATCGGGCTTTCTCCGTATCGGCGCGGGAAATGAAAGCATCGAGCTCGGCGCGCGTGGACGTGCCTTCCATCGGACCCACCCGTGTCACGGCGAGCGCCCCGCTGGCGGCGGCGTAGGACAGCGCGAGTTCCGGTGCGAGGCCCTGTAGCCAGCACGATACGAAGGTCGCGCCGAAACAATCGCCGGCGCCGGTCGGGTCGATCTCTTCGACGCGGAACGCCGGTTGGTCGATCCGCCGTTCGCGGTCGAAGTAGGACGCCCCTTGCGAGCCGCGCTTCAGAACGATCGCGGCGAGGCCGCCGTCCAGAAGCTCGGCGATCGCCGCAGGCTCGTCCTTGCCGGGAGCAAACAGAAACAGTTCCTCGCCGCTCGGCAGAAACAGGTCCGCGCTCTTCAGAAACTCAGCGACGGCGTCGGCGACGCCCGGCAAGCGCAGCATTTCGGGCCTGAGGTTCGGATCGAAGGATACCGTTCCGCCGCGCGTCTTGACCGTGTCCACCGCCGAAAGGGCCGTTTCGATCAGCGAAGGAGAGAACAGCGCCGTCCCCATGACGTGCAGATGATCGGCGCGACCCAGAACGGCACGTCCGGCCTCCGTCAACCTCGTGCGGCCGGAAGCGCTGTGCTTGATGTTGTAGACGAACTTGCGGCTGCCATCGGGGCGATAGCGCACGAAAGCATGACCCGTCGGGAGTTCGGGGTCCACGGCGATACCCGACACGTCGACCCCGTCTCGACGCAGGCGATCGAGATTGACGATGCCGAAGTCGTCGTCGCCGACGCAGCCGATC
Source organism: Aureimonas psammosilenae (assembly GCF_009176975.1). GTDB lineage: Bacteria > Pseudomonadota > Alphaproteobacteria > Rhizobiales > Rhizobiaceae > Plantimonas > Plantimonas psammosilenae. The sequence goes on along the minus strand of NZ_WEZG01000002.1, from coordinate 132,842 downwards.
ATGGCGGCCGGCTGCCCGAAGCGGGCCGCCTGATCGATGAAGATCGCGGGCGCCCCCGACGGATAAGGGCCGGTGAGCGGGATCGGCTCGAGGAAGCCATCGCCTTGGTTCTCGGCGATGATCTCCGCGAGGATCTCGCCGATCGTCAGGACCAGCTTGGACATCGCGTCAGTTCATCCAGTTTCCGCCGTCGACATTGTAGGTCTGGGCCGTGACGTAGTCGGAGTCCGACGAGGCCAGGAACAGCGCGATGCCGCGATAGTCCTCGGGCGTTCCCATCCGGCCGAGCGGCACGGCGCGGCCGACTTGCCGCTTCTTTTCGCCGGGGGCGAGATTCTCGAACTTGGCGAACATGGCATCGACCTCGTCCCACATCGGCGTGTCGACGACGCCGGGCGCGATGCCGTTGACGTTGATGCCGTGCGGCGCGAGGGCAAGCGCCGCCGACTGTGTGATCGAGATGACCGCAGCCTTCGAGGCGCAGTAAACGGCCACCAGCCCTTCGCCCCGCCGGCCCGCCTGGCTGGAGATGTTGATGATCTTGCCGCCGCGGCCCTGCTCCACCATCCGCCGGGCGACCGCCTGCAGCGTGAAGAGCGTTCCCTTCGTGTTCACGACGAACTGCTTGTCGAAGCTCTTCTCGGTGATTTCCAGAAACGGGCCGGCCTCGAACACGGCGGCGTTGTTGACGAGGATGTCGATGCCGCCGAGCTTCTCCACGACCGCCGAAACCGTAGCGTCGATCGAGGCTTTGTCGGAGACGTCGAGCTTGATGCCGAAGGACCTGCCGCCGAGGGCGCGGGCCGTTTCCTCCGCCCGGTCGAGGGCGATATCGGCGATCACGACATGCGCGCCTTCGTCGGCGAACGCCTTCGCCATCGCCGCGCCGATGCCTTGCGCGCCGCCGGTCACGATCGCGACCTTGTTCTGAAGCTTCATCGTCCTCGTCCTTGCCATGTGTCGGTACGCGTTCTGCCAAGGAAGCCGGCCGGGATTGGTCGCAGCGGTCGGGGCTGGGAGGCTCCAATCCACACCGTCCGGCGCGGTTCACCCAAACACCTCATCCCCCCGAACCGAGCATGATCTGCGCCAGCTCGCCGAAGACATGCGGACGATCGTCGCGCCATGAGTCGCTTGTGTCGAAACCTCTCCCGTCGCCGAACTCCTCGCGCTTCTTCCGGCGACACGAAACAGTTGGCATGAGCTCCGATATCATGTCAATGTACGTAACGGAATATTTTTACGTACGTAAAATTCAATGATGCCGGGACGTGGGGTGAGCACTGCGATGAAGGTCCGCACCATGGAAGAGTTCGCCACGGCGAGCGGCATTTCCCGACCGACGATTTCCCGGTTCTTCTCCGATCCGACGAGCGTACGCCCATCGTCGCGCCAGCGGATCGAGGCGGCAATGGTCGAATTCGGTTACCGGCCGAATTTGATGGCGGTGAACTTCAACCGGAAGAAGCCGAAAACGCTGGGTCTTCTCGTCCCCTCGCTGACCGATCCGTTTTATGCCGGATTGGCACAGCGGGTGGAGAAGATGGCGGCGGAAGCCGGATACTGGACGATCATCCAGAACTCCCATGGCGATGCATCCGGGGAGGTGACCGCGCTTGCGACTCTCGAGTCATTGAATGTCGCCGGAGCGATCCTCGCGCCACTGGGACATGCCTCCAAGACAACTGCCTTCAAGAAGCTGGAAGGCAGGGTTCCGGTGGTTTTCCTGGATACGCAGGTGGATGTCGAAGGGCCGTTCGTCGGCACGGACAATGGGCAAAGCATGAGCCTGATGGTCGAATATCTCGTGAGGTCCGGGGGGAACCCCGTCTACTTCGACATGCCGGATATCAACCGCAACGCGCGGGACAGACGGGCCGCCTATGTCGGCGCGATGGAGCGGAACGGGCTGGAGCCCCGGATCATCCCGGTAGCGGAAACGGGTTGGGAATTCGAACGCATCGCCTTCGAGACGGCTTCCGACCTGTTTTCCCGTTCGAAACGCTTAGATGTCGATACCATTCTCTGCGCGAACGATCGCATCGCCTTCGGGGTGATGGCTGCAGCGACGGAGGCCGGCTTGAGTATTGGACGGGATGGGAACGGCATCCGGATCGCCGGGCATGACGATCATCCGCTCAGCCGCTTTTCCTGCCCCTCGTTGACAACCGTCGCGCAGGATCAGGAAGAGCTCGCCAAGTCCACCTTGGATATTCTGATGGCGCTGATCTCGGGTTCGTCCGACCGCCCATCGAACTACAGCCTACCGGCAACGCTCGTGATGCGCCGTTCGGCGTAGGGTCGGCCGATCTCGATCGCATCTCCAGTTAGAGCGCCTAACAATACCTCCGGGCCGAGGATGGGCGGAGGATTTTCGTTGTCCCGCGAGGCGCCAAACTTAAGTGATGCCGGCGGCATCGGCGGCCCGAAGGGCGGGCGAGACAAGTGGCTCGCCCCGAGGCAACGAAGCGGGCGACGGAAAGACCCGGCCAGCCGACCCCGCGAGGTTTTGTTAGGTGCTTTTAAAGCATCGACCGCCAAAGAGCGCCGACATCGGCCGCAACGCGAGCCTCGGTGAAGCCACTCTCGATCCGTTCGCGGACCGCGTCGCCCATCGCGGCGAGGCGCGAGGGATCGGCGGCGAGGCGTTGAATGGCATCGGCCAGCCGTTCGGGGTCGTCCGGCGGCACGACGAAGCCATCGACCCCGTCGCGCACGAGATCGCGGCAGCCCGGAACGTCGGTGGTGAGGATCGCCCGGCCAGAGGCGCCGGCTTCCAGAAGCGTTCGCGGCAGGCCTTCCCCCCCGCGCGACGGCAAAATGGCGGCGTGATGGGCGGCGTAGACGCTGGCGACCTCGCGCGTCGCCCCGTGCCACGATACGCCGTTTCGCCCGTTCCAGGCTGCAAGCGTTTGGCTGGAAACGGCGCGCGGATTGTCGGCATCCACCGGGCCGAACAGCGAAAGCTCGACATCGACCCCTCGGGCACGGGCGATCGCGACGGCCTCCACCGCCGTATCGACGCCCTTCGACCAGATCATCCGCGCCACGAGCGCGAGCTTCAACGGCGGCGACGGCGGTAGCGGCGCGACGGGAAAAGCCTGCGGATCGACGCCCGCGCCGCCGACGACGAGGATGCGCGGATCATCGGGGGCGAGGCCAAAGAAGCGCGCGTCGGCCGTGTTTTCCAAGAGAAGGCGGGTGCGCCTGGAAACGAGGCCCGCGCGCAGGGCGAGCGTCACGCCGGCGCGGATGGCACGCCCCGCCGGATCGGTGCGGGTGCCGAGAAAACCGGTGCCGGTCAGGGCATGGACCGGCCGGCCGATGCCCGTCAACCGGCAGGCGATGCCGCCGATGGCGATGGCGCGAAGGGCGATGCAATGAACGATCGTCGGGCGATGATCGCGCAGGATGCGAGCGAGCGAGCGCACTTCGCGGCCGAGTGCCGTAGCGGAATTGCGGCTGCGGGCGATATCGAGAGGCACGACGCTGGCGCCCGTCGCCTCGATCATCGCCCGATGCCCACGCACCCGCGTCGCGACGACCGCTCGTAAGCCCATCCGCACCGCTTCCCGCGCAAGCGGCAGGAAATGCGAGGCGAAGAACCAGTCCTCCGTGACCACGAAGAGGATGGTGGGCGCATCTGCCTTCATGCCTTGGCGGCGGGAACGGCGCGTTCCGCAAAGCGCCGCGTCGCGTCTTCCCAATCCGGCAAGGCATGCGCGAAGGTCGCCGCGAAGCGGGAATTGTCGAGGACCGAATATGCCGGACGCCGCGCCGGCGTCGGATAATCGGCCGTGGTGATCGGCTCGACTGTCGCGGACGGCCCGCCACGCGCAGCGGACGCCGCGAAGACCGCCGCCGCGAAGCCGGCCCAGGTCGTCTGCCCCGTGCCCGTCATGTGGAAGGTGCCGCGCCAGTTTTCACTATCGGGCGATGCCAGCGCGACCCGCGCGACAGTGAGGATCGCTTCGGCGATGTCGGGCGCATAGGTCGGCGTGCCCTGCTGGTCGGCGACGACGCGCACTGTGTCGCGGTCGCCGGCGAGGCGCAGCATGGTGCGCGGGAAATTGTTGCCTTCCGGCGCGAAGACCCAGGCGGTGCGCAGGATCACGTGACGCGGATTGACTTTCGCGACGGCGATCTCGCCGGCGAGCTTCGAGCGACCATAAACGCCGGCCGGCCCGGTCGGGTCGTCCTCGCGATAAGGCCGGTTCGCGTCACCGGGAAAAACGTAGTCGGTGGACAGATGGATCACCGGCAACCCGGCTTGCGCCGCCGCGCGCGAAACGTTGGCCGCTCCCCCTTCGTTGACGGCGAAGGCTTCGGCCTCCTCCGTTTCGGCCTTGTCGACGGCGGTATAGGCGGCGGCGCTCACCACGACATCAGGAGCAAAGGCGGCGATCGCCCGCGCCACGGAAGCCGGGTCGCGGATATCGAGGTCCGGCCGCCCGAGCGCCTCGACGGCGATTTCCGGCGACGCCAGACCCGCCAAGGCCCTCGCCACCTGCCCTTCGCGCCCCGTGACCAGAATCCGCATGAAGCTCCATCTCCCTTGTTCGCGCCGTCGAACCGCATGGGTTGGACGGGATTGCGATGCGTCTTAATCGATAGGCGCGACGCAGGCCACCGCCGACGTCGCCAGCGCGATTTCTCGCCGATCTATCCCCGCCGATTCGGGCGAAGATAGGCTCCGGCTCTTGCCTTCACTGGAGAGTCGCATGTCTGACCGCACCGATCGCCTGTCCCTGCCGCTCCTGATGCCGTCGCAGGCGCAGAAGCATCTCACGCATAACGAGGCGCTGATGGCACTCGACGCCCTGGTGCAGCTTGCCGTGACGAAGCGCGCGTCCGCGCCCCCGGCCGACGCCGTGCAGGGCGAACGCATTCTCGTGGCAGCGCCGGCGAGCGGGGCCTTCACCGGCCGCGAAGGGCGGATCGCCGTTCGGGACGACGAGGGCTGGCTGTTTCTGGTTCCCCACGCCGGATGGCTCTTGTGGCTCGCCGCCGAGGGCGTGCCCCTCGTCCATGACGGCGCGGCCTGGGGGCCGTTGAAGGTGCGGCGGACGGACAGGCTCGGCATCGGGGCGGAAGCCGGCGAAACCGACCGCCTCGCCGTATCGAGCCCCGCCGTTCTGTTCGATCATGCGGGCACCGACAGCCGCGTGAAGATCAACAAGGCCGCGTCCGTCGACACCGCCAGCCTTCTGTTCCAGCGCGATTATTCCGGCCGCGCGGAGATCGGGCTCTCGGGCAGCGAGGACCTGTCGCTGAAGGTTTCCGCCGACGGCGCGGCCTGGAAGGAAGCGCTGCGGGTGGCGGGCTCGACCGGCCATGTCGGGCTCGGCAAGGCGGCCTCGGCGGCCCGGCTCGATGTCGCGGGCGCGGTTCGCGTCGGGCAATATGCCAAAGCCGCCCTGCCCGTTGCCGGCGCGCTCGGGGCCGGAGCGCTCGTCTTCGTGTCGGACGATGCGGGCGGCCCGGTTCTCGCCTTCTCGGATGGCGCGGCTTGGCGGCGGGTGACGGACCGTGCGACGATAAGTTGATGATAATGCGATGATTTGCATCCGCGCGGGTTAAGGTTGCCAACGGATTTCTTCAAAAGCCGCTGGCATCCGGCGGCGGAAATGACTTTAACCGAGCCAGAAACGAGATTTGGTAGATTGCCATGACGAACAGGATTACTCCGATCGTGATGGCTGGCGGCGCGGGAACGCGCCTCTGGCCTGTATCGCGCGATACGATGCCCAAGCAGTTCATCACGCTTCTGGAAGGGGGCGAGTCCACGTTCCAGGCCACCATCCGCCGCGTGACGGGTTCGGATTTCGACCGCCCCGTCGTGATCACCTCGAACGACTTCCGCTTCATCTGCGCCGAGCAGCTCGCGCAGATCGGCGTCGAGGCCGACATCGTTCTCGAACCCGAGCGCAAGGATTCGGCACCGGCGGTGGCGGTCGGCGCGTTGATCGCGCAGGCGCGCTCCGCTGACGCCGTGTGCCTCGCGCTCGCCGCCGATCACCTGATCCGCGATGCCGACGCCTTCCGCTCGGACGCCCGCAAGGTCGCGGATCTGGCGCGCGCCGGCCGCATCATGACCCTCGGCATCCGCCCGACCGAGCCGTCCACCGAATATGGCTATGTGCGCGTCGGTGGCGAGAGCCTCGGAGCCGACGCCCACGTGCTGGACAGCTTCGTGGAGAAGCCGGACCGCGCCACGGCCGAGCGCTACGTTTCGGAAGGCTATGTCTGGAACTCCGGCAACTTCGCCTTTTCCGCCGAGACCATGATCGGGGAACTGTCGCGCTTCGTGCCGGACGTTCTGGAAGCGGCCCGCAAGGCGGTCGACGCCAGCACGCGCGATCTCGATTTTATCCGCCTCGACCCGGCCGCCTTCGCCTCCTCGCCGAAGATCTCCATCGACTATGCCGTGATGGAAAAGACCAAGACGGGCGGCGTTCTTTTCGCGTCCTTCGACTGGTCCGACATCGGCTCCTGGGGCTCGCTCCATGCGGTGAAGGACAAGGACGCAAGCGGCAACGTTCTGGAAGGCGAAACGGCGGTGCTCGACACCACCAACTCGCTGGTGCGCTCCGAAGGCGTTCTCACCACCGTGGTCGGTATGCGCGACGTTGTGGTTGTCTCTACCCATGACGCGGTTCTCGTGGCGGATCGCTCGCGCGCCGCCAACGTCAAGGATCTCGTCACCAAGTTGAAAAGCCAGAAGCGCCCGCAGGCGAGCGAGCACCTGCGCATCCACCGCCCCTGGGGCTGGTATCAGCGCATCGACATCGGCCCGCGCTTTCAGGTCAAGCACATCACCGTGAAGCCGGGCGCGACGCTGTCGCTCCAGCGCCACCATCACCGCGCCGAGCATTGGGTCGTCGTTCACGGCACCGCCGAGGTGACGATCGACGGCAACGTGAAGCTCTTTCACGAGAACGAGGCGGCCTATCTGCCGATCGGCTGCACCCACCGCATGCATAATCCCGGCAAGATCGACCTGAAGATCATCGAGGTCCAGGTCGGCTCCTATACGGGCGAGGACGACATCGTGCGCATCGAGGACGTCTACGCGCGCCACTGACGGCTCGCCCATCCGCCTAACACAATGCTAGACCGGCGGTCATGACGGAAACCATGACCGCCGGCCTTCTGGCCCGCATCGAAAAACGCGACTACGCGGTCGGCATCGTCGGCCTCGGCTATGTCGGCATTCCGCTGGCGCTGACGGCCTGCCGCGCCGGCTTTCGCGTGATCGGCTTCGATATCGACGCCCCCAGAGTCGCGCAGATCAATGCCGGCGAATGCGTCATCAGCCACATCCCAACCGACGCCATGGCGGAAGCGGCGGCCAACGAGCGCTTCGAGGCGACCACCGACTTCACCCGCCTGGGCGAGGCCGACGCGATCCTGATCGCGGTGCCGACGCCCTTGTCGAAGCAGCGCGAGCCCGACCTTTCCTTCGTGGAGCGGACCGCCGACGAGATCGCCGCCCGCCTTCGCCCCGGCCAGCTCGTGGTGCTGGAATCCACCACCTGGCCCGGCACCACGGCGGAGGTGCTGCTGCCGCGCCTGGAGCGATCGGGTCTCAAAAGCGGCCGCGACTTCTTCCTCGCCTTTTCGCCGGAGCGCGAGGACCCCGGCAACCGCGATTTCGCGACATCCTCGATCCCGAAGGTGGTCGGCGCCGATGAGCCGCAAGCGCTCCAACTCGCGCTCGCGCTCTACGGCGCGCTGGTGACGACCGTGGTTCCCGTTTCATCGGCCGCCACGGCGGAAGCCGTCAAGCTGACGGAGAACATCTTCCGCTCGGTCAACATCGCCCTCGTGAACGAGCTGAAGCTCATCTACGACAAGATGGGAATCGATGTCTGGGAAGTGATCGAGGCGGCGAAAACCAAGCCCTTCGGCTTCATGCCCTTTTATCCCGGCCCCGGTCTCGGCGGACACTGCGTGCCCATCGACCCCTTCTATCTGACCTGGAAGGCGCGCGAGTTCGACGTCACGACGCGCTTCGTGGAACTCGCCGGCCAGATCAACACGATGATGCCGCATTACGTGGTGGATCGGCTCGCCGAAGCCTTGGACCGCACCAGCGGGCGCGGACTGAAGGATGCGGAAATCCTCGTGATCGGCCTCGCCTACAAGAAGAACATCGAGGACACGCGCGAAAGCCCCTCGCTGCGGCTGATCGACATTCTCGACAAGCGCGGCGCGCAAGTTTCCTACCACGACCCCTTCGTGCCGGTGATCGGCCGCATCCGCGCCCATCCGGCGCTGGCGGGCCGGGCGTCGGTGGATTTGACGCCCGAAAGCCTCGGCCGCTTCGACGCCGTCCTGATCGCCACCGACCACGACACGGTGGACTACCCTGCCCTCGCCCGCCATTCGCGCCTCGTGGTCGATACCCGCAACGCCCTCGCCAAGGCCGGCGTCACGGGGGGCAACGTGGTGAAGGCGTGACGCCTATCGGCTTGAACGGGACCGGCATTGCCGCTAGGCCCGGTGCCGAAGCGGGACCGGCCTGAAGGAGCATCGACATGGACGCAGCATCGAATCCGAAGGAATTCACCGTCGGCGACATCCGCTTCGGCAACCACCTGCCCTTTGTCCTGATTTCCGGTCCCTGCCAGATCGAGACCCGCGACCACGCCTTCATGATCGCCGACAAGCTGGCCGCGATCGCTCAGGGCTCGGGCGTGCCCTTCGTGTTCAAGGCCTCCTACGACAAGGCGAACCGCACTTCGCTCGGTGGAAAGCGCGGCATCGGCATCGAGGAAGGCCTGCGCGTTCTCGAAGGCGTGCGCGAGCGCATCGGCTGCCCGGTTCTCACCGACATCCACGACATCCCGCAGGCGAAAGCCGCCGGCGAGGTGGTGGACATTCTCCAGATCCCCGCCTTCCTGTCGCGCCAAACCGACCTTCTGATCGCGGCTGCCGAAACGGGCCGGGCGGTGAACGTGAAGAAGGGCCAGTTCCTGGCGCCCTGGGACATGGCGAATGTCGCGGCCAAGCTCGCTCAATCGGGCAACGAGCGGATCATGCTGTGCGAGCGCGGCGTGTCCTTCGGCTACAACACGCTGGTCACGGATTTCCGTGCCCTGCCGATCATGGCGGAAACCGGCTATCCGGTGGTGTTCGACGCCACCCATTCGGTGCAGCAGCCGGGCGGGCGTGGCGGTTCGTCGGGCGGGCAGCGCGAATTTGCACCGGTTCTGGCGCGCGCGGCCGTGGCGGTGGGCGTCGCGGCCCTCTTCGTGGAAGCCCATGACGACCCGGACAACGCGCCGAGCGATGGCCCGAACATGCTGCCGCTCGAATGGATGCCGGGTTTCCTGGAGATGATGAAGCGGCTCGACGCCGTGCGGAAGGGCTGAAAGCCTCCCTTCCCTGATATGGCGGCACGCCCGAAGGCGTGCCGCCATCCGTGATCCTCAGCGGGCGACGGAGCGCGGCTGGGCCTGCGTTTCCATGCGCTTGGCCTTCAGTTCGCCCTCGATCTCGTTGGAAGCGGCGGCCCAGAAACGATGCTCCTCGCCATTGGGCCGGCCGGCCTTTTCCCAAAGAAAATAGGCCAGACGCCGCACATCCTCGTCCCTGTCCAGCGATGTCGTCATGGCGTTTCTCCCGAATCGGTTTCCTGACTGAATGTAAAGGAGAAGTCCGGCGGGAGAAGTGCTCTGCGGGCCCGATGCGGCAGGTGAAACGTTTTTCATGAGCGCCTTCATGACCGGACGATGAACGAGCTTCCGATGTGGGGCCCGTTTCGTTAATTTCGCGATAGGATCGAGGGTCGAAAGCGGCGGATCGCGTTAAATTCCTGCCCCGCCGACTTGCCCGATATCCATCCCGTCGAAGGCCGTGCCATGCAGACGAATTTCGCCCCGTCCCAGCTTGCCGATCCGGATGTGGCGCATTCGGAAAAGATCCTTCGCAAATGCGTGCATTGCGGCTTCTGCACGGCGACCTGCCCGACCTATCTGACGCTCGGCAACGAGCTCGATAGCCCACGCGGGCGCATCTACCTGATCAAAGACATGCTGGAGAGCGGGCGGGCGGCGGACGAGACCGTCGCGACGCATATCGATCGCTGCCTGTCCTGCCTGTCCTGCATGACCACCTGTCCGTCGGGCGTCGATTACATGCATCTGGTGGACCACGCCCGCGTCCATATCGAGCGCACCTATCGCCGCCCCTTGCCCGACCGGTTGATCCGCGCGCTGCTGGCCTTCGTGCTGCCCTATCCCAGGCGCTTCCGGGCGAGCTTGACGCTGGCGAGACTGGCGCGGCCGCTGGCCCCTGTGCTCGACCGGGCGAAACCCCTGAAGCCGCTGGCCGCCATGCTGCGCCTCGCGCCGAACCGGAAGCCGGCGCGCGCGAAGGAAGCCCCTCTCCCTTCTTCGAACCGCCGCGTCGCCATTCTTTCCGGCTGTGCGCAATCCGTTCTCGATCCGGAAATCAACGCCGCCGCGACGCGTCTTCTCGCCCGGTTCGGCATCGCCACCGTGCCGGCGCCCGGCGAAACCTGCTGCGGGGCGCTGGTTCATCACATGGGCCGGGAAACCCAGGCGAGAGACTTCGCCAGGCAGAATATCGAGGCTTGGGAGCGATTGATCGAGGACGGCGGTCTAGACGCGATCCTGGTGACGACATCGGGCTGCGGCACCACAGTGAAGGACTACGGTCACATGCTGCGCGAGGACCCGGCCTATGCCAGCCGCGCAGCGCGCATCTCGGGCCTTGCCCTCGACATCAGCGAATATCTGGCGCGACTCGATCTGCCCGAACCCGAGCACAAGGCCGGTCTCGTCGTCGCCTACCATTCGGCCTGTTCGATGCAGCACGGCCAGCGCGTCACGCGCCAGCCCAAAGCGCTTCTGTCGCGCGCCGGCTTCGTTCTGCGCGACGTGCCGGAAGGCCATATCTGCTGCGGTTCGGCGGGAACCTACAACATCCTTCAGCCGGAGATCGCCGCAACCTTACGCGACCGCAAGATCGCCAACATCCTGAAAACCGCGCCGCAATGCGTGGCGACCGGCAATATCGGCTGCATCACGCAGATCGGCTCGAAGCTCGGCCTGCCGATCCTCCACACGGTGCAGCTTCTCGACTGGGCCTATGGCGGCGAGCGCCCGGCGGCGCTGGTGGCATCCGGCCCATAAAAAAGGCGGCGTCCGCGAAGACGCCGCCCTTTCGATCGAAGGAGACTGCGATCAGCCGCCGAAAATCGCGTCCAGGAAGTTGCGGCCGCCGCCCTCGGCGTAGATCTGGTTGCGGCCGGCGCCATTGGCGTCGATCACCACGACCTTGGTGCCCGAGTCGACGCGGCTGTAAAGGTCCTGCACGTCCTCGTTCATCATGCGGATGCAGCCCGACGACATGCTCTGCCCGATCGTCCAGGGCTGGTTGGTGCCGTGGATGCGGAACAAGGTGTCCCGGCCGCCCTGGTAAAGGTAGAGCGCGGCTGCGCCGAGCGGGTTCTCCGGTCCGCCGGGCATGAAGGTCGGGATCACGCGCTTGTTCTGCACACGCTCGCGGACGATCATCTCCTTCGGCGGATACCAGTCCGGCCACACGGCCTTGCGGCCGATCTTGGCGTCGCCTGACCAGCCGAAGCCCTCGCGCCCGACGCCGACGCCGTAGCGAGTCGCCTTGCCGTTGCCCTTCACGTAGTAGAGGTAGTGCTTTTCCGAATCCACGATGATCGTGCCCGGCGCTTCGGCCGTGTCGATGCGAACTTCCTTCCGCATGAACTGCTTGGCGGGCTTGCGCATCATCGCCGACATGCGGCGCGCCGGGTCCATCGAGGCCGGCTCCCAGCGGTTGTCGGCGTAGTTGTAGCGCATCTCCTCGGCATGGGCGGACGGGGCGAGGAGCGCCGGACCGGTCAGGCCGACAAGGAGGGCAAGAGCGATCCGCAGCTTGGTCGTCTTCATCGAGAATCCTTCGATCGTGAACATGAGAAGGGTCGAACAAGGCGCCGCCGGAATGCTGCCGCCTCGTCTTCGAGCCGGGGACGAAACCTGCTGGGGTCGGCTGGCCGGGTCTTTCCGCCGAATGACGTCGTTGCGAATGCTCGCCGATGCCCCGGCATCGACTGCGCTTCGCTCCTCGTCCTCCGACGAAAATCCCTCGTCCATCCTCAGCCTGCAGGTTTCGTCCCCGGCTTTTGGTGTTTCAAAGCTTTAGCCTCGCGAGCATTTCCGCAAGGCGAGATCGGGGCGCGAGGCCGCAGCTCCCGACGCTGTGATCGCCTGATGCATGCATTTACCGCGCGCTGTGGCCCTTAAAGCACGATCACGTTCGTGCCGACCGCAACGCGCTCGTAGAGATCGGTGACATCCTCGTTGCGCATGCGGATGCAGCCGGAGGAAACCGCCTTGCCGATGGACCAGGGCTGGTTCGTGCCGTGGATGCGGTAAAGCGTCGAGCCGAGATACATGGCGCGCGCGCCGAGCGGGTTCTCCGGCCCGCCGGCCATCTGGATGGGCAAGATGCGGCCTTTCTGGCGCTCGCGCTCGCGCATCTGCGACGGCGGCGTCCAGGTCGGCCATTCGCTCTTGCGCGTCACGCGGTGGCGGCCGGCCCATTCGAAGCCCGGCTTGCCGACGCCGACGCCGTAGCGCCGCGCCGTGCCGCCCTCGCCCACGAGATAAAGGAACTTGGCATTGGTATCGATCACGACCGTTCCGGGCCGCTCGCCGCCGGAATAAGAGACTTCCTGCGGCAGGAAGGCAGGATCGAAGGCCGCCGTCCTCGGCGCGATCTTGGCGGCGCGCGGCATGACAGTGGCGGTGCGGACGGCCTGCGCGCGCGGTCGGGCGGCGGGAGCACCCTCCTCCACCACGACGGCGCGTCCCTGCCGGTTGGCGAGATAGCCGAACAGCCCGCCCATGGTGCGCTTCTGCGCCGGCATCTCGGCATAGCCCGGCCGAACGCCCGGCTGCGCCTCGGCGTAACCGGGATAAGCACGGCGCGCGGTGGCGGTTCTGACGCCGCTGCCCGGCGCAAGCTGCGCCAGGGCTTGGCGTTCCTGCTGACGGGACAGAACGACGCCCCGATCCTGAGCGGAGCCCGGAGCGGCGGCGGTGAGAAGGGCTGAAACGGACAGGGCGGCGCTGAGCGAAAAACGGAGGAGCGCGGAACGATTCGACATGACGGACATCTCGCGAGCGGTCGCCCGAACGGGCATCGGATGGCGAGAAAGGTGTCACGCGGGCCCAAGCGAAGGATGAACGATCGCGGCGATCGAAGGGCCTCGCCGGGATAAGATTCAGGTATGGTTGATGGGAAGTTTACGGAGCCGCGAAACGATTCATGAATGAAAAGGAAGCGGGCACCGCCGACACGCGGCCGCGCTGTGGATGGCACGGAAGCGACCCCGCCTATACCGCCTATCACGACAATGAATGGGGCCGCCCGGACGGGGATGAAACGCGGCTTGTCGAGAAGCTCTGCCTCGAAGGTTTTCAGTCCGGCCTGTCCTGGGCGACGATCCTGAAGAAACGCGAGAATTTCCGCGAGGCCTTCGCCGGTTTCGAGCCTGAGCGCATGGCCGAGTTCGGCGAAAGCGAGGTCGAACGCCTTCTCGGCAATCCCGGCATCATCCGCCACCGCGCCAAGATCATGGCCGCGATCAACAATGCCAAGGCGCTGCGGGCCATGCACGAACAAGGGGAATCGCTCGGCGCCCTTGTGTGGAGCTTCGAACCGGCCGGAACCGAGCGCCCGTCGCATGTCGATGGAGAATGGCTGCGGGCCAACCCGCAAACGCCCGCGTCCCTCGCCTTGTCGAAAGCCTTGAAGGCACGCGGCTTCGCCTTCGTCGGCCCGACCACGGCCTATGCCTTCATGCAATCGAAGGGCATCGTGAACGACCACCTTTCCACCTGCTTCTGCCGGGCGGAATGCGAGCGGGACAGGAAGGCGTTTCAGCGGCCGCGCTGAAGCGGCGGATCGACGTTGGATTTCGACGGATGATCCGTTACGACGCGCGCAGGTAAATCAACATTGACGTAATCCGGCAGATGCCGGGGCAGGACTAGACATTCCCATGGCCAGCAAGAAGCCTCAACGCGTCAAGGCGCGGCAGCCGCGCGGCTTTGTCGATCGGACCGCCGACGATCTTTATGCGCAGGAGCGGATGCTCGGCATCATCCGGCGCGTCTACGAGACCTATGGCTTCGAGCCGGTGGAAACGCCGATGTTCGAATATACCGACGCGCTCGGCAAGTTCCTGCCCGATAGCGACCGCCCGAACGAGGGCGTCTTCTCGCTGCAGGACGACGACGAGGAATGGCTGTCGCTGCGCTACGACCTGACCGCCCCCCTCGCGCGCCACGTCGCGGAGAACTTCGAGGACCTGCCGAAGCCCTATCGCTCCTACCGGGCGGGATATGTCTTCCGCAACGAGAAGCCGGGGCCGGGCCGCTTCCGCCAGTTCATGCAGTTCGACGCCGATATCGTCGGCGCGCCGAACGTTTCGGCCGATGCCGAAATGGCCATGATGATGGCCGACACGATGGAAGCCCTCGGCATCCCGCGCGGGCAGTATGTCATTCGCGTCAACGACCGGAAGGTGCTGGACGGCATTTTGGACGGCATCGGCCTCGAAGGGAATCAGCCGCGCCGGCTGACCGTTCTGAGAGCGCTCGACAAGTTCGACAAGTTTGGCACGGAGGGCGTCCGCCTACTTCTCGGTGGGGGCCGCAGAGATGAAAGCGGAGATTTCACCAAGGGCGCGGAGTTACAGGAAGATGCGATCAATACGCTTGTTCGCTTTCTCGAGACTCCAGAGATTGGGGAGTTGTGGGGCATCTTTGAAGAAGGCATCCGCGAGGGACGCCTGGGCGAAGGCCTGAAAGAGCTGTCTGAAATTGCTAACTTTTGCGCTTCTGCAGGCTACGTCGGGCGGGTTCAGATCGACCCCTCCGTCGTGCGCGGGCTCGAGTACTATACCGGCCCCGTCTTCGAGGCCGAACTTCTCTTCCCGGTCGTCAACGAGAAGGGCGAGAAGGTCGTGTTCGGCTCGGTCGGCGGCGGCGGGCGCTACGATGGGCTCGTGTCGCGCTTCATGAGCCAGCCGGTGCCGGCCACGGGCTTCTCCATCGGCGTGTCGCGCCTCCAGACCGCCTTGAAGAATCTCGGCCGCCTCGAAGCCGTGAAGCGAACCGGCCCGGTGGTCGTCACCGTGATGGATCGCGACCGCATGGCCGATTATCAGGCCATGGCGACGACGCTTCGCAACGCCTTGAACGCCCCCGGCCAGCCGGTCGTCCCCGTCGAGGTGTTCCAAGGCAACCCGAAGCAGTTCGGCAAGCAGCTTCAATATGCCGATCGCCGCGACAGCCCTTGCGTCGTGATCCAGGGCGGCGACGAGAAGGCGGCAGGCAAGGTGCAGGTGAAGGACCTGCATCTCGGCAAGGAGATCTCGGAAGGCGTCGAGGACAATGCCGAATGGCGGGCGATGCGTGCCGGCCAGGAACTTGTGGACGAGGCCGATCTGGTGGAAGCCGTGCGCCGCATCCTCGAACGGTCGCGCTGAAACGCCCTTGAACGCCCGTCCCGCCTCCTCGCCCGTCGAGACCGCCCTGTCCGGCATGTTCGCCGGGCTCGGCGCCTATGACATCGACGTGCCGCTGCTTCAGCCGGCCGAGCCCTATCTCGATTCCACCGGCGAGGCGCTGCGGCGACGCATCTTCCTGACGCGCGGCGAGGCCGGCGAGGTCCTGTGCCTACGCCCGGACTTCACCATCCCCGTCTGCCTCGCCCATATCGCGGCGACCAATCCCCTGCCCCGGCGGTATTCCTATCTCGGGCCGATCTTCCGGCAGACCAAGAATGGCGCGCCGGAAAGCCGTCAGGCGGGGCTCGAAGACCTCGGCGACGCCGACAAGGCCGCGGCCGACGCCCGCATTCTGGCCGAAGCGCTGGAAGGCCTCGCCGCCTGCGGTCTCGTCTCCGCCGATCTCGACACGGTTCTGGGCGATCAGGGCCTGTTCGAGGCATTCCTCGAAGGCCTCGGCCTGCCGGGAAGCTGGCAGCGCCGGCTGATCCGCACCTTCGGCGACGAGACGGCGCTGCGCACGGCCCTGGACGATCTCGCGCGCCATGACGGGCGTTCGCTGAAAGGGCTCGACCCGGAGCTTCGCCGCCTCGCGATGCGGCGCGACATGCCGGCGCTGGAAGAAGCGATCGACCGCTTGAAGGAGGAAGGCGGATTGCCGCCCCATTCCGGTCGGGCGGCTTCCGAGATCGCGGCGCGGCTCGTGGAGAAGGTCGCCTTCGCGGCAACCGCTTTGTCGGAGGCCTCGCTGTCGCGCCTCAGCGCCTTTCTGGCGATCGACTGCCCGTTGCCGGAAGCGTCCTCAAGGCTCGCGGCGGTTTGCGGCGACGACATCGATCTTGGGCCCGCGCTCCTTTTCTTCGAGCGGCGGGCCGAAGCGCTGGCGAAGGCCGGTGTCGATCTGTCCGCCATCCGTTATCGCGCCGCCTTCGGCCGGGCGATCGACTATTATACCGGCCTCGTTTTCGAGGCGCGCAAGAAGGGCGCGGACGAGCCGGTGGCCGGCGGCGGGCGCTACGACCGGCTGCTCGCCTATCTCGGCGCGACCGAGCCGGTGCCGGCGGTCGGCGTGTCCTTCTGGCTCGATCGCATCGAGACGACGGGAGCCGCTCGATGACGCTGACCCTCGCCATTCCGTCCAAGGGCCGCATGAAGGAGGACTGCGTCGCGGCCCTCGCCCGCGCCGGTATCCATGTGGAGCCGGCGGCGGATGCGCGGTCCTACCGCACCGCCGTGTCGGGCATCGACGGGCTCGACGTGCTTCTCCTGTCGGCGTCCGAGATCGCGCGCGAACTTCGCGAGGGCGCGGTGGACTTCGGCATCACCGGCGAGGACCTGATCCGGGAATCGACGCCCGATCCCGAAACCCGCCTCGCCTTCGTATCGCGCCTCGGCTTTGGCGGGGCCGATGTCGTGGTGGCGGTGCCGGAAGCCTGGATCGACGTCGACACGATGGAGGATCTCGGCGATGTCGCGGCCGGCTATCGCGCGCGCCACGGCCGCCGTCTGCGCATCGCGACGAAATACTGGCGGCTCAGCCAAGGCTTCTTCACGAGACAACACGGCATCCAGAGCTATCGCATCGTGGAAAGCCTAGGCGCCACGGAAGGCGCGCCGGCGGCGGGCTCGGCCGACATCATCGTCGACATCACTTCCACCGGCTCGACGCTGAAGGCGAACCGGCTGAAGATCCTGTCGGACGGCCTGATCCTCAAATCCGAGGCCTGCCTCGTGATGGCAAGCAAGGACCGGGCGAGCGAGGATGCGTCGGTGGCGGACGAGATCGTCCGGCGGTTTGCTCTAACGACCTGATATAACCCGATAAGCAGGCCGCGACTTCGACTTCACCCTCATCCTGAGCTTGTCGAAGGACGAGGGTGACGCACCAACGTCTGTGCCAAGCGCCCCTGTGCTTCGACAAGCTCACCCTTCGACAAGCTCAGGATGAGGGCTACTGGGAGGCTTTGGGCGGAGAAACTTCATCAGCTTCACCCTCTCCCTGACCATCGGCTTCACCTTTTCCCTCATCCTGAGCTTGTCGAAGGACGAGGATAAAGGTGACGCGCCGACGTGTGTGCCAAGCGCCCTCGTGCTTCGACAAGCTCAGCATGAGGGCTACGGGGAGGCTTTGGGCCGGGAAACGCCTTCATCAGCTTCACCCTTCCCCTTCCCCTCACCCTCACCCTCACCCTCACCCTGAGCTTGTCGAAGGGCGAGGGAAAGGGTGACGCACCAACGTCAGTGCCGAGCACCCCCGATCCTTCGACAAGCTCAGGATGAGGGTGCTGCGCCGTTTTAGCGGCTCGTTTCAGCCCGGCTGGGTCATGGTCGAGGGATCGACGATCCGCTCATAATCCTCTTCCGACACGAGACCCGTCGCCAAGGCTTCTTCCTTCAACGTCGTGCCGTTCTTGTGCGCGGTCTTGGCGATCTTGGCGGCGTTGTCGTAGCCGATGGTGGGGGCCAGCGCGGTGACGAGCATCAGGGAGCGGTTCAGGGCCGCCTTGATGTTGTCTTCGCGCGCTTCGATGCCGGTGACGCAGTTTTCCGTGAAGGAAACGGCGGCGTCGGAGATGAGACGCACCGACTGAAGGAAGTTGTAGGCCATCACCGGGTTGAAGACGTTCAGCTCGAAATGGCCCTGGCTTCCGGCGAAGGTGAGCGCCGCGTGGTTGCCGAAGACTTGGACGCAGACCTGCGTCAGCGCTTCGCACTGCGTCGGGTTCACCTTGCCTGGCATGATGGAGGAGCCGGGCTCGTTTTCGGGCAGTTGCAACTCGCCAAGCCCCGAGCGCGGACCGGAGCCGAGGAAGCGGATATCGTTGGCGATCTTGAACAAGGACGCCGCGACCGTGTTGATCGCGCCGTGGCTGAACACCATGGCGTCATGGGCGGCGAGCGCCTCGAACTTGTTCGGCGCGGAGGTGAAGGCGAGCCCGGTGATCGCGGCGATCTTCTCGGCGACCTTCTCGGCGAAACCCACCGGCGCGTTGAGCCCGGTGCCGACCGCCGTCCCCCCTTGCGCGAGTTGCATCAGGGCGGGCAGGGTCTGCTCGATGCGGGCGATGCCGTTGGCGACCTGCGTGGTGTAGCCCGAAAACTCCTGGCCGAGGGTCAGGGGTGTGGCGTCCTGCGTATGGGTGCGGCCGATCTTGATGATGTGGTCGAACGCCTTCGCCTTCTCGTCCAGCGCCTTGTGCAAAACCTTCAGCGCCGGGACCAGCCGGTGCACCAGTTCCTCGGCGCAGGCGATGTGCATGGCTGTCGGATAGGTGTCGTTGGACGACTGGCTCATGTTGACGTGGTCGTTCGGGTGAACGGGCTTCTTGGAGCCCATCTCGCCGCCGAGCATCTCGATGGCCCGATTCGAGATCACCTCGTTGGCGTTCATGTTGGACTGAGTGCCCGAACCCGTCTGCCAGACCACGAGCGGGAAATGCTCGTTCAGCTTGCCGTCGATCACTTCCTGCGCGGCGGCGACCACTGCGTCGCCCACCGTCGGGTCGAGACGGCCGAGTTCCATGTTGGTTTCGGCGGCGGCGCGCTTCACGACGCCAAGCGCCCGGACGATCGGCAGCGGCTGCTTTTCCCAGCCGATCTTGAAATTGCCGAGGGAGCGTTGCGCCTGCGCGCCCCAATACTTGTCGCTTTCGACCTCGATGGGGCCGAAAGTATCGGTTTCGCGCCGCGTATCGGTCATGATCGTTCCTGCCCGGCTCGGGTTTCGTTTGAAGCCGCTTTGGCATGGAGGCGCAGGCCTTCGCAAGGCGCGAACGAAAACGGCCGCCCCTTTTCGGGACGGCCGTTCTGTCTCCCTGTCGGAGATCGGCAGTCGGGCTTAGTTAAGCTGATCCTTAACCGCCCCTTTGACCTTGCCGTAGTTCTTCTCGGTCTTGCCTTCGGCCTGATCGAGCTTGCCTTCGGCTTCGAGGCGCTCGTTGCCGACCAACTTGCCCGCAGCTTCCTTGATCTTGCCGCCGACTTCCTTGAGACCGCCGGAAGCCTGTTCTTTCTCGACTGCCATCGCCTTAACCTCACTCGTGTCTTCCGCGTCGTCTTCGAGCGGATATGGCAGGTGAACGTTGGCCGGCTCCGTTCGTTCCGGACCCGGCGAACCTTACGATTATTTCATGAGGCCGAAGACCTGCGTGGCGCACAGCGCGAGGATCAGGATGGAGACAACGCGCAGCAGCGTGGTTTCGGGGATGATCCGCACGAGATAGCCGGCGATCGGCGCGACCACGAGGCCGCCGATGATCAGGCCGCTCACCGCGACGAGATTCGACATGAGATCGGGCGCGTCTTCCCAATGCCCGGTGACAATCGCGAAGATGAACGACAGGGAAACGGTGAGCGCGATCAGGAACTCCGCCGTGTTGACGGTGCCGATGACGTAGCGCGGCTGCCCGCCCGCCCCCAGAAGGCCGGAGGTGACGATCGGTCCCCAACCGCCCCCGCCGATGGCATCCAGAAACCCGCCCGTCAGCGCCACCGGAGGCACCACGGCTGCGGGAACCCTTTTCCTCGGAACCCGCCGAAACGAGCGGAACATCAGGAAGGCGCCGATCAGGCCGAGATAGAAGGCCACGAAGGGCTTCAGCACGTCGCCGTCGATGCCGGTGAGAACATATGTGCCCAGAATGCCGCCAAGGACGCCGAAGGGCACCAGCCGCGCGAAAAGCTTCCAGTCGATGTTGCGGTTGACGATATGGCCGGTGCCGGACGCGGCGGTGGTGAAGACCTCCGCCGCGTGGACGGAGGCCGAGGCATGGGCCGGGGGAACGCCGAAGGCCATCAGAACGGTCGAGGAGATCACGCCATAGGCCATGCCGAGAGCGCCATCGACGAGTTGCGCCAGGGCGCCGACAAAGAAGAAGATCAGGAAATCCGACATGAAGCCCTCGGGACGGAACGCGCGCTAATTGCGTCGCGCGCAACCAATTGCCAGTCCGAGAGCCGAAATCGGCTCAATTCTGGATCGAGATCACCGAGCCGGCATCGACGCGGTAGTTCGCGCCGTTGACGAAGGACCCACGCTCGGACACCAGAAGCGCGATCACCGCCGCGACCTCTTCCGCCTTGCCGCGCCGCTTCAGCGTCAGACCCGGACGCTCTTCCTCGAGGAAGGTGCGGATCGCTTCGTCGAAGGAAACACCCATCTCCTTCGCCCGCTTCTTCATCATTTCGTCCGTCATCGGGGTTTCGATGAATGCCGGCGCGACGGTGTTGCAGAGGATGCCGTCCTCGGCCGACTTGTAGGACAGGTTCTTCACGAAAGCGGCGAGCGAGGCCTTGGCGGCATTATAGGTCGCCTCCTCCCAATAAGGCTGGACGGCGTTCTCGGAGGTGATGCAGACGAACCGGCCCCAGCCGTTCTTCTTCATATGCGGGAAGGTGGCGCGGGCGACATGGACTGCCGACAAAAAGTCGGTGCGCCAGGCGTCGAGATAATCTTGGTCGGTCATGGCGAGAGGATCGCCCTTGGCCCCGGTCACGCCGGCCGTATGAACGACGATGTCAATCCGGCCGAAGCGCTCGATGGCAACCTTGGCAAGGGCATCGACGGCGCTCTGATCGGTCACGTCGGCGGGAAAAGCGAAGGCCTGCGCCCCGAGCCTCACCACTTCCTCTTCCAGTTCGGCGACTTTGATGTCGGACAGAACGAGCTTCACGCCTTCATCGGCCAGGAGCTTGGCCGTCGCAAACCCCATGCCGAGGCTCGCGCCGGTGATGATCGCGACGCGATCTTTGATCCCGAGATCCATGTTCGCTCCCACTCTCGCGCTCGGTGCTTGGCGCTTGCGCGTGACAACGGACACGGCTGGCTTAGGTTTCTCCTCCCAATTCCCGCGACGACCGATCGATGCCCGACCACGACTTCAAGAGCCCTCGCCTTTTCGTGGACGCCGCGCTCGGGCCCGATGCGCCCGTGGAGGCCGATCCGGCCCAAGTGAACTATCTTCTCAACGTCATGCGTCTCGAAGGGGGAGCCAACGTGCTTCTCTTCAACGGGCGGGACGGCGAATGGCGCGCGCGGCTCGACCGGCAGAGCAAGAAGCGGCTTTTCCTCGTGCCGGAAACGCGCACCCGGCCGCAGCCGGCGACTCCGTCCTTGCGCTACCTTTTCGCGCCGCTGAAATCGGCCCGCCTCGATTACATGGTGCAAAAGGCCGTGGAGATGGGCGCGGGCGTGCTTCAGCCGGTCATCACGCAGCACGTCCAGGCCCCGCGCCTCAACGTCGATCGGATGCACGCCAACGCGGTGGAAGCGGCCGAGCAATGCGGCATCCTCAACGTCCCCGAATGCCGCGAGCCGATGAAGCTCGCCGACGCTCTGGAGACGATGCCACCCGGCCGACGCCTCGTCTTCTGCGACGAGCGCGAGGATGCGGCGAGCCCGATCGAAACCCTGCGGGAACTCGGCGGCGTGCCGGTCGACCTCCTGATCGGGCCGGAAGGCGGTTTCTCGTCGGAAGAAAGACAGCGCCTTCGCGGGCTGGATTTCGTGACGGCGATTTCCCTCGGACCGCGCATCCTGCGGGCCGACACGGCAGCCGTCGCGGCGCTCGCGGTGGTGCAGGCCGCGATCGGCGATTGGACGCCGGACACCGATTGAAGCGGGGACGGCATCGCGCCGCCTTGCGCGGCAAGGTGAAAAGCCGCAGACAGCATTCCCAAGAGATGAAACCTTGGCGGCGGAAGGCCGGTCGGGGAGAGGCATGGCGCGCGACACAACGGATCTGACACCGATCTCCTCCATGGACGATCTGGTGGACCACCTTCGGTCCGGGGAAAAGCCGGAAGCGGCTTTTCGAATCGGCACGGAACACGAGAAGTTCGGCTTCTACCGCGATACGCTCGCGCCGGTGCCCTACGAGGGCGAGCGCGGCATCGAGGCCGTTCTGAAGGGAATGCAGGCGCGTTCCGGCTGGGAGCCGATCCTCGACGAGGGCCGGTTGATCGGCCTTGCCGGCACCGCCGGCGGGGGCGCGATCTCGCTGGAGCCGGGCGGGCAGTTCGAGCTTTCGGGCGCGCCGTTGGAGACGATCTTCGAGACCTGCGCAGAATCGAACCGGCATCTGGCGGAAGTGAAGGCCGTCGCCTCGCCGCTCGGCGTGGAGTTCCTCGGGATCGGGTCGAGCCCGCTCTGGCGGCTGGACGACACGCCGCGGATGCCGAAGTCGCGCTACGACATCATGCGCCGCTATATGCCGAAAGTCGGCACGCGCGGCCTCGACATGATGTTCCGCACCTCCACGATCCAGGTCAATCTCGACTTCTCCACCGAAGCCGACATGGCCCGCAAGATGCGCGTCGGCATGCGCCTCCAGCCGGTCGCCTCCGCGCTTTTCGCCAATTCGCCTTTCACGGAAGGACAGCCGAACGGCATGGTGTCCTGGCGCTGCGGCGTGTGGGAGGATGTCGACAACCAGCGCTCCGGCCTTCTGCCTTTCGTGTTCGAGGAGGGCTTCGGCTATCGCGACTACGCGGAATGGGCGCTGGACGTGCCGATGTATTTCGTGATTCGCGACGGGCGCTATATCGACGCCACCGCCATCACCTTCCGCCAGTTCCTCGACGGCGCCTATGCCGACAGGCTCGGCGGCCAGCCCCCGTCCATGGGCGACTGGACCAACCATCTGTCGACCCTCTTCCCCGACGTGCGTCTAAAGCGTTTCATCGAGATGCGCGGGGCCGATGGCGGTCCGTGGCGGGAAATCTGCGCCCTGCCCGCCTTCTGGGTCGGCCTTCTCTACGACGCCGACACCTTGGCCGCGGTCGATTCGCTGACGAAGGACTGGACCTTCGAAGAGGTCTCGATCCTTCGCGCCGCCGTGCCGCGCACAGGCTTTGCGACGCCTTTCCGCGACGGCACGGTGCTGGATCTCGCCCGCGAGGCGGTGCGCCTGTCGCGCGAGGGCCTCGCCAAGCGGGCACGCCTCAACGAGGAAGGTTTCGACGAAACCGTGTTCCTCAGCCCGCTGGAAGAAGCGCTGGCGCGGGGCCGCACGCCGGCCGAGGAGCTCCTGCGCCTTCATTCCGAGCGCTGGAACGGCGAGATCGCCCCCCTCTTCCGCCATCTGGCCTATTGAAGCCCACCTCCCGAACCGTCATTCTCTCGGCCAAGTGACGGAACGGGAGCAGCGCATGGCGGATCACGACGACCGGTGGCGAGCGCCCGATCCGAACGCCCTCGCCGACCGTCTGGCGCAGGAAATGCGCCTCAGCCACGCGGACATGGAAAAGGCGAGAGCGGCGCTGGAGCCCGTTTTCGCGCTCGGTCTTCGCCAGGCGATGGAAAGCCCGGCGCGCTGGGCGCGGCTCGCCGAAGCCTTCACCGCGATGACGCCGCAAGGCGGGGCCCCCGCCCGAGGGCCCGCCGGCGAAAGTTTCCTCGACGCCATTCTCGGCTCCGGTCCCTTGCGGGAGGCCGTGTCCCGGCAGGCCTCGGTTCTCACCGGCATCTCGCAGGACGCGCTCGCGCGGATGATGCCGCAGCTTGCCGCCATCGGCATGGAAGCGATGATGCGCAACGCCTTCTCGACCTGGAGTCGCGGGCAGCCCGTGGGTCTTGCTTCCGGCGATTTCGGCGCGGCCACCGCCGAGATGATGCGGCGCGGCGCCAACGCGGTGGAAGCCATGACGCGCCCTTCCGATGCCGGCCGCCCGGCGCGCTTTGCCGCCGCGTCCACGCCCGCCGACTTCTTCGCCGACGCCTTCGGGCAGGCGTTCCAGGCGGGTCTCGGCCTTTGGTCGCGAAGCGCCCCCGCCCCGGTTCCGGCTCGTCACGATTCTGCTTCCGCTTTCGACCCCGTGGCTCCCTTCGCCGTGATGTTCGAGGCCTTCGCCAAGGGGATGCAGTCGGCCGCCGACACGATGCGGGTGCCCGAGCGTGCGGCTCCCCCGCCGCCTTCCCCCGCGCCGCGAAAGCCCGCACCGCAGCTCTTCGACGCCTTCATGCAGTCCGGGCAGAAGATGCGCGAGGACTACGCGCGCGAGATGACGGCGGTCTTCGATCGCTTCGCCGAGAAAGGCAAATCGGCCGAGTGACGATCGCACCCTGTCGAAATATGCCCCGGCTGTGCTATCTCGGCGGACGAAGGTTGTCGTGAGACAGCCGCCACCGGTGGATCGATGCTTCTTCTCAACGCGCTGATCGTCTTTCTTCTCGTTCTCCTGAACGGGTTCTTTGCGATGTCCGAACTGGCGCTGGTTTCCGCCAAGCGCTCGCGGCTCCAGCAACTGGCGGATGACGGAAGCAAAAGGGCCAAGAGCGCCCTGAAGCTCACCGAGGACCCGACCGCCTTTCTGTCCACCGTCCAGGTCGGCATCACGCTCGTCGGCATCATCGCCGGCGCCTACGGTGGCTCCGTGTTTTCCGGCCCGCTGGCCGAGCAGTTGCGGGATGTTCCGGGCGTCGGCACCTATGCCGACGCCGTGGCCTTCACGCTGGTCATCATCGTCATCACCTACCTGTCGCTGATCTTCGGCGAGTTGGTGCCCAAACGCTTCGCCCTGAAGCGCTCGGAAGCCATCGCCGTCTTCGTCGCGCCCTTCATGAGCGGCATCGCCAAGATCGGCGCGCCCATCGTCTGGCTGCTGTCGGTGTCCACGGTCGCCGTGTCCAAGCTCTTCGGTGCCTCCACCGAGGAAACGAACATGGTCACGGAAGAGGACGTGAAGGCCATGATCGCCGAGGGCACGCAAAGCGGCGTCTTCGAGGAAAAAGAGCGCGAGATGCTGGAAGGGGTGCTGCGCATCGCCGACCGCAACGTGCGCTCCATCATGGTGCCCCGCCCCGATGCCGACTGGCTGGCGGGCGGCGACGACGCCGACACGATCCTCGACGAGATCCGCAATGCCGGCCATTCGCGCTTCCCCGTGATGGGCGAGGATTCCGACGACATCATCGGCGTCGTGCAGGCCAAGGACCTTCTGGAGCAGGTTCGCCGCAACGGAACGGTGGATCTCGCCGCCGCCCTTCGCGAGCCGCTCTTCGTCAACGAGACGATGCCGATCCTGAAGCTTTTGGAACGCTTCCGGGCAGCCAATATCCACATGGCCATCGTTCTCGACGAGTACGGCTCCTTCGAAGGCATCGTCACGCCGACCGACATCCTGGCTGCCATCGGCGGCTCCCTGCCCGAGGGTGAGAACGAGGACTACGCCTTCGCCCAGCGCGCCGACGGCTCCTGGCTCATCGACGCCGGCATCCCGATCGATCAGGTGGAGCGCACGCTGGCGCCCTTGAAGCTGCCGCGCGAGCGCGACTACGAAACGCTGGCCGGCTTCATGCTGGACCGCTTCGGCCATATCCCCGATGTCGGCGAGATCGTGGAATGGGCGGACTGGAAGTTCGAGGTCGTGGATCTCGACGGCCGGCGCATCGACAAGATCCTGGCCTCGCGCGCTTCGGCGGCGACGGAGGACGAGGACGGCGGCACGGCTTTCTGAGGCTCCGCATCCCCCGAACGAAAACGGCCCGCCGAAGGTGGCGGGCCGCTCAGTTTCCAGTTCTGATATCGACAATCATTTTGCCCGGCGTCGCTCCGCCGCGCGCATGGCGAGCCGGAACGTCGGATCGTCCCGCCAATTGGCCGACAGGGCTTCCGACACATCGTCGCGCTTCAACCCGATATCGGTCAGGAGATAATCGGGCAGGTCGCCGACATGGCGGGCCGCACGATGGTTGCGGAACGAACGGGCCATGGCGGCCACGGCCGCGAAAGCCACATGCACGCTCGGCAGGCCATCGGACAGGCCGCCGGACAAGGTTCTCGGCAATATGGACATCGTGATCTCTCCTTGAGTTCTCGTTTCCGGACAAAGCTTCGCCCTTCGCCGGAAAGGGTCGCTTCCGGCGGCGTTCAGGCATCGGCTCGTTCCGATGCAAACGAGATAGGACCGATGGATTGATCAAGCCAACGAATGTTGCTTATACTGTCCATCAGGCTGAATGATGGATCGCTGCCATGGCCGCTCCTCTCGATCTCGACCAGGTCCGCACTTTTCTCGCCATCGTGGATACGGGCAGTTTCACCCGTGCCGCCGACGAGGTGTTCAAGACGCAGAGCGCCGTTTCCATGCAGATGCGGAAGCTGGAAGAACGGCTGGACACCGTGCTTTTCGAGCGCAACGGCCGCAGCGTGAAGCTCACGGAAGACGGCGACCGGCTGCTCGGTTACGCCCGCAAGCTTCTCAGCCTCAGCATCGAAACGCTGACGGCCTTCGACGAGGAATCGATCGAGGGCCATGTGCGCATCGGCCTGCCGGACGATTATGCCGAACGTCTTCTCCCCGAGATCATGGCGCGCTTCTCGCGCTCCAATCCGCGCGTCGAGTTGCAGATCGCCTGTGAGCCTTCGCAAAACCTCACCGATCATATCGAAAAAGGCCTCCTGGACGTCGCTCTCGTTTGTCCGAGCCGGATCGCCCATGCGGAAGTCGTCCGTCGCGAACCCCTGCACTTCGTCACCTCCGCCGCTCATTGCGTTCACGAGGAGAAGGTCCTTCCGCTGGCGATCGGGCGCGCCGACTGCACATGGCGCAAGCAAGGCATCGAAGCCTTGAAGGCAATCGACCGAGACCATCGGGTACTTTTCACCTCCTGGTCGGCGACGATCGTCGCGTCCGCCGTTCTGGCGGGTCTGGCCGTCAGCGTTCTGCCGGAATGCGCCCTGCGATCGGGAATGCGGGTTCTGACCGAAGCGGACGGCTTCCCGAAACTGGAGGACGCCGAGATCGGCATGATCCGCGGCCGTAATTCCGATCGCCCGGTGGTGGAAGCCTTGATCGCCCATATCCGCGACAGCTTGCAGAACATGAGCCCTGCCCCGGCCATCGA
The DNA here is from genome assembly GCF_009176975.1 of Aureimonas psammosilenae. Classification (GTDB taxonomy): domain Bacteria; phylum Pseudomonadota; class Alphaproteobacteria; order Rhizobiales; family Rhizobiaceae; genus Plantimonas; species Plantimonas psammosilenae. The sequence goes on along the minus strand of NZ_WEZG01000002.1, from coordinate 105,432 downwards.
GGTGGCGGCCTATCAAACCGAGCAGGCGCGGCTCGCCCGCGTGGGCCGAGGGCGCAGCAACCTTCTGGCTGCCGGATGGTGAGCCGTTGAGCGCGCTTCCCGACCTTGCCGCGACCGAAACCAACGCGGCCGAATATACCGTTTCGGAGCTTTCCGGCGCGCTGAAGCGCACGGTGGAAAGCGCCTTCGACCACGTGCGCGTGCGCGGCGAGATTTCCGGCTATCGCGGGCCGCATTCCTCCGGCCACGCTTATTTCGCCTTGAAGGACGACCGCTCGCGCCTGGAAGCCGTGGTTTGGCGCACGGCCATGGCGAAGCTTCCCTTCAAGCCCGAGGAAGGGCTGGAGGTGATCGCCACCGGCAAGCTCACCACCTATCCCGGCTCCTCGAAGTACCAGATCGTCATCGAGCATCTGGAGCCCGCCGGCGCGGGCGCGCTGATGGCGCTTCTGGACGAGCGGCGGCGCAAGCTGGAGGCCGAGGGCCTGTTCGCGCCCGAGCGCAAGCGACCGCTGCCCTTCCTGCCGCGCGTCGTCGGCGTCGTGACCTCGCCGACCGGCGCGGTGATCCGCGACATCCGCCACCGCATCACCGACCGCTTCCCCCTGCATCTCCTCGTTTGGCCGGTGCGCGTCCAGGGCGAAACCTGCGGGGCCGAGGTCGCGGCGGCCATCGAGGGCTTCAACGCCCTTGAGGCGGGCGGCGCGATCCCCCGGCCCGATCTCCTGATCGTGGCGCGCGGCGGCGGCAGCCTCGAAGACCTTTGGGGCTTCAACGACGAGGCCGTGGTGCGGGCGGCGGCGGGCTCCGCGATCCCGCTGATCTCGGCCATCGGCCACGAAACCGACTGGACCTTGATCGACCACGCCGCCGACCGGCGCGCGCCAACGCCGACCGGCGCGGCGGAAATCGCGGTTCCGGTGCGGGCCGATCTCGATGCCGGCATTGCCGGCCTCAACGCGCGACTGTCCACCGGCATTTCGCGCCGTTTGGCCGATGGCGGGCGCTCCGTCGCCGGTCTGTCGCGCGCTCTGCCTTCCATCGACATGCTGCTCGCCATGCCGCGCCGCCGGCTCGACGACGCGTCGAGCCATCTCGGCCGCAGCCTTCAGGTGACGGTCGGCGAAAAGCGCCGCACTTTCGGCGAATCGGGCGCGCGCCTGTCGCCGGCTCGGCTCGACGGACTCGTGAAGGAAAAGCGCGGGGACCTCCGCCACGTCGAAACGCGCGGCCGGCATAGCCTCGACAACTTCCTCGCGCGCCGACGCCAGCGTTTCGAGCGCGTGGTCTCGGAACTGCGCCCCCATGCCATCGCGACGCGCAGCCAGGAAGGCCGCACAAAGCTGGAAGCCCTGGGAGCCCGTCTGGAACGCGCCTTCGGCTACACGCAGCAGCGGCGCACGGACGCGCTCGGCGCGGTGTCGCGCGTCGCCGCCAGCCTCGATCCCCGCCAGGTGCTGCAGCGCGGCTATGCGATCATCCGCGACCCGAACAACGCCGACACGCCGATCACCAGCGCGGCCAAGCTGAAATCCGGCACGATCTTCGAGGTCGAGCTCGCCGACGGCCGTCGCCGGGCCATCGCCACGAGGGCCTCCAAGACGGAACCTAAAGCGACGAAAACGAAGACCGCCGCGCCGGAAAAGCCGCCCAAGGAAGGCCAGGGCACGCTGTTCTGACCATGGCGAGCGATACGGATGCGGGAGCCGGGCGGGCGAAGCGGCGCAGGCCGATCTCGGCGGCCGAGATCGAAGCGGCGAAGACGCTGGATGGCGACTTCACGCGCGAGCGCCTGCGCGCCTGGGGCCTTTCATGGCCGCCGAAAGCCGGGTGGCGGCAAAGGCTCGTGCAAACGGGCGTGCCCTTCGCCTGCCCGCGTCCCGAAGGCTTCGACGCGCTGGAACGGGAAGCCGGCTTCCCGGCGACCAGCCCCCTCCTCGCTCCTGCCGGCCCCGGTGCATCGGTTCTGCCGGACGATGCGCTGCAGATCTTCACGGACGGCTCCTGCACGCCGGGCTTCTCGCCGGGAGGCTGGAGCTTCACGGTTTATCGGGAGGGCCGGGAAATCCATGCCTCGCTCGGCGGCGAGGCCGCCACCACCAACAACCGCATGGAACTGACGGCATTGCTTGGCGCGCTGTCCTGGCTGGGTGAGAAGGAGCCGGCAAGAATCTGGACGGACAGCCACTACGTTTATCGCGGGTTTCTGGAACGCCGCGAAGGCTGGCGACGGCAGAGCTGGACTCGAGGCCCGGAAGGCGGCACGGCCAATGCCGACCTTTGGCGGCAGTTCGACGCGCTTCTCCCATCCCGCATTGTGGAGATTCACTGGACCAAGGGACATGCCGGCACGCCCGGAAACGAGCGCGCCGACGCGCTCGCCGTTCTCGGCCGAGGCATCGCCGAGAAGAAGGCAGGCATGCGGCGGTGAGAACCTCCGCCGCTCAAAGATCGGCGCGGAGTGCCTAGAGCATCGTCCGAAATATCGAACGCAAATCTACCTTGTGCCTTCGGCCCAAATCCATCGGGTTTCGCCTGCGGCCGTAGCCCCGCTACGACCTTGTCGAACCCCTCGACCTTGGACCAAAAGCCCGGCGGCATACCCGCGTCCGATATCCCGGACGACGCTCTAGAGCGCGGCTGTCGGCTGGTTGAACAGGAGCCCGGCAAGGAGGCTCATATCCACCGGCTTCATCACCCGAGGCACGTTGTCGTAGGCCGCCGGAATGGCGCCCGCCTCGTAACCGGTGGCGAAGATGAAGGGTACGCTGCGCTGCCGCAGTCGGTCGGCGATGGGATAGGCTTTCTCGTCGCCGAGATTCACATCCAGGATCGCGCCGTCGAGCGCCTTCGTTTCGATGAGGCCGAGCGCTTCCTCGACGCTCGGCACGGGACCGACCGCGAATCCGCCGACGCGCGTCAGCTCGTTGCCGAGTTCCTGCGCCAGCATGTATTCGTCCTCGACCACGAGAATGGATCGGCCGGCGAAGCTTGGCTGCGCTGCCTTCGCAGCGTGAAAGTTATCCGCCCGCAAGGCCGTTCGCTGCGGCTCACCGATGGCGCTCCGCTTGGCTTCTTCCGACCATTTTCCCGGATCGTGTCGCACAGGCCTGCCCCTTGCCTTCGCAGGGAGACAATAAACGGGAGAAGCCGTGACACCCGCAAGAGTCGCCCCGTTAGCCGCCTCAACTCACGCAGCGTCGAATTAACGAAACGAACCGCTGGAATTCAAAGGGAAAAGCGGAAGCAAGAACGACCGCACAGCCATCACAGGGGCAGGAAGCTGCATCTCGAAAACGATAATGTGAAAAGAGATGGTACGGTTGAGTGGGTTCGAACCACCGACCTTCGGAGCCACAATCCGACGCTCTAACCAACTGAGCTACAACCGCATGCCGCCGAGGCGATCTGCCTTGGCGCGTCAAATAGATGGTTTTGCCTTGAGAGGCAAGGCCGATGCGGCAATGAACGCACCGGCCTTGGGCGACGATCACATTCCCTTGGCCGCTTCGCTCGCCCGCTGGAACGCTTCGCGGCCGGGTTTCAGCAAGTCCTGCGCGATCGACTGCGTCAGCGACTGCATTTCCTTGGCCTGATCGGTGGAGGTCTCGATCTGCTGGCGCACGTAGCGCGTTTGCAGCTCGATCACCTCGGCGAAGGACTTCGCCGCCATCAGGCGTTCCAGATGCGAGAAGCCGAGATCGGCGTTGCGCCGCATCGCGTCGATGGCGCGCTTCGACAGTTGCAGGGAATTGTTGTGGGCGCTTTCCATCGTGTTTTCCAGCGTCCGCGTGGCTTCCTCGGCCGCCGTCTTCATGCGCCCATAGGCCTCGCGCGACTGCTCCATGGAGCGCTGCGTCATGGTGCGGAAGGCCTCGTTCATCTTGGCGGGGTCCATGCCGATGGCGCTTTGCGCGTTGCGCATCGCCTCTTCCGAAGCGCGCCGCATTTCGTCCATCGGGTTGCCGTCGCCATTGCCAGTATCCGACATCTCATCTCTCCCAGATAGCCTGCGATCGCGGGGGTGTGACCCGCCCTCGAACTCACCGAAAGCAACGACCGCGAATCGCACTTCGTTGCACCCTGCGATTAACCTTTACTCAAGCATTTGCTTCCGCGACATCATAGTTTCTGGAACGGCCCTTTCTCTGCCGTTATTAAGCTTTCGTTAATTGCGGTGGCATGTTTCGAGTCGCTGTCCTTCGGCGGTATGGTGTGATGAGTTCTGCGCCCGGCGCGATCCTTCCCGAGCTTCTGGCGCTTGCGCAGGTCCGTGCGGCGCGGCGCGGATGCGCGAGCCTCGTTCTGAACGCTTCGCTGAGCGACGTCCTCTTCGCCGATCCGGCGGGGCGGGACCTTTTCGGCCTCAGCGCCGGCGCGGCCCTGCCGCCGCTTCTCACACGCCAGCTTCGCTCCGGCCTTCGCCGCGCCCTCGAAGGAACGAGTGTGCGCGTCCTTCTGCGCCTCGCCTCCGGGCCGAGCGCGCAGCCCGTATCGGCCGAGATGCTCGGCCTCCCCGCCGCCGGCGAGAAGGTGATTCTGCTCGTCACCGAAGCCGCCAGACGCGCCGCGCTTAACCTTGATCCTGCCACGCTTCTTGCCGATCTCGGCGAGGCCGAGGGCGCCGCGGGTCTTTTCGGTGCCGATGGCATGGTTGTCTCGGGCCGGGCCTTCCCGGACGGTCTTTCGGCGGACCAGAACCTGTCGCGAGCGGTCCAGTCCTTGCTGGCGGATGATACGAACCAGTCGGACATCATCGTGGGAAATGTCGCGATCCGCCTTCTCCGGGTCGAGGACGACCTCGTTCTGGCTCTCGCGTCGCAAGCCGCCAAAGCGCCCGAAGCCCCGGTCTCGGCCGGAATGAACATCGCCGCGATTGTCGGGCGCTGGCATGTGCGGCGCAGCGAAGGCGGCGAGGACGACGCGTCCGCGACGCAACCGCCGCTGCGCGCCATCTGGGGAGCGCCCACTTTTTCCGAGCCGCAAGCGCCTGTTCTCGCCGCCTCCCCCGTGCCCGAACATCAACCGGCCGTGCCTTCCGACGAGCCGCCGGCAACGGCGGACGACCAGCCCATCGACCGGCCGAGCGTCGTGACCCTGCCGGACATGCCGGAAGAAGAAGCCGGCGATCTGGATCTCCCTTTCGAGGCCGACGAAGAACAACCGGAAGAAGGCGACCTTCCGCCGCCGCCGCATGAATTGCCGCCGGAAAGCGCTCCCGCGTCAGTGGAAGGGCCGACGTCCGCTGGAGCGGACATCGCCGCCTCCCCCTTCGTGCCGCGTTTCGACCGGCCGCCGGCGCGCTTCGTTTGGCAGATCGACCGCAACGGAGCGTTCCGCTCTCTTTCGCCTGAATTTGCCGATGCGGTGGGTCCGCGATCCGCCGACGTGATCGGCCGCTCCTTCGCCGACGTCGCGGCCAGCTACGGCTTCGACGGGAGTGGCGAAATCCGCCGCCTCCTGGAGCGTCGCGACACGTGGTCGGGGCGCACCGTGTTCTGGCCCCTGGAAAACACCGACCGCCGCGTGCCGATCGACCTCGCGGCCCTGCCGACCTATGGCCGCGACCGCACCTTCGACGGCTTTCGCGGCTTCGGCATCGTGCGCGGCGCGGAAGCGCAGGAAGATCCCCGCGCGATCGGCATGAGCTTCGCCCGCGCGCCGGCCTCGCCCGCGCCGTCCGAGGTTGAAGCGCCTGCCGCAACGCCAACCGAGCCGGCCGCGCCGAATGCGTTGTTCCGCCGGATCGAGACCGATCTGCCGGCCGCGTCCTTCGGCCGTCGCCCGACGCCGCCAGCCGTATCGGCGCCCGCCGAGCCGAGCGAGGATGCGCAAGCGCCGAAAGTGATCCGCCTTGGCGAGCGCCGCCGGGCGCGCGAAGGCAGCCTGTCGGAAACCGAGGAAGCCGCGTTTCGCGCCATCGGCGCCAAGCTCGGCAAGCGATCCGAAGCAGAAACGCCGGGCGCGCTGCGCTTCGAGGAACCGGCAACCGCACCGACCGCCGAGGAGCCCGTTTCGGCCCCGCAAGCCCCGACCGACAGCGCCGTGCCCGCAGCCGACGATAGGGCGGACTCGACCCCGGATGAGAGGCAAGCGCTTCTCGACACGGGCGTGGAAGACGCGCCGCTTTCCGCTGAGACGGCGCAGGACGAAGCGCGCGAGGCTCTCGCGGCCCTCCCCTTGCCCATTCTCGTTCAGGCCCGCGACACGGTCGTCTTCGCCAACGAGCCCTTCTTCGCGCTTGTCGGCCACCGCGACATCGAGGCCCTGAACGAAGCTGGCGGGCTCGATACGCTGTTTGCCGATACGCCCGATGGCGCGGCCCCGGGCGAGATGGTTTTGTGCCGGGCGGACGGGAATACGGTGCCCGCCAAGGTGCGAATGCAGCGCATCCCCTTCGCCGGTCGCTCGTCGCTGTTGATGACCTTCGAGACGGTCGAGATGCCGGTGGCCGAATCGCCGGAACTCGACGATCTGCGCCGCGAGGTCGGCGAGTTGAAGACGGTTCTCGACATCGCGACGGACGGCGTCGTCCTCACCGACATGGACACCGCGGTGCGGGCCGTGAACGGTTCGGCGCAGGCCCTGTTCGGCTTGAGTGCCGAGGAGTTCCAGGGCCGCGCCCTGTCCAGCCTCTTCGCGCACGAATCGCAGCGCGCCGTTTCCGAATATGTGGAGACCTTGAAGAACACGGGGCTCGCCGGCGTCCTGAACGACGGGCGCGAGGTGATCGGCCGCGTGGCGCAGGGCGGCTTCATTCCGCTCTTCATCACCATCGGCCGCTTGTCGGACGATCGCGGCTGGTGCGTCGTGATCCGCGACATCGCCCATTGGAAGCGCAACGAGGAGGAACTCGTGAACGCGCGCCGGGCGGCGGAAGCGGCGAGCCTTCACAAGAGCCGGTTCCTCGCCAACATCACGCACGAGCTTCGTACGCCGCTGAACGCCATCATCGGCTTTGCCGACGTCATGGCGTCGGAATGCTTCGGCCCGATCGGCAACGAGCGCTACATCGAGTATCTCGGCGACATCAAGCGCTCGGGCCATCACGTCCTCGATCTCGTGAACGATCTTCTCGACATCGCCAAGATCGAGGCGGGCAAGCTGGAACTGACCTTCGAGTCGGTGTCCCTCAACGAGGTTCTCGCCGAGGTCGTGTCCGTGATGCAGCCGCAGGCGAACCGCGAGCGGGTGATCGTGCGCTCGAACCTGCCGCCTTCCGTGCCTCCGGTGGTCGCCGACCGCCGCACCATCCGGCAGATCGCACTGAACCTTCTGTCGAATTCGGTGCGTTTCACGCCGGCCGGAGGCCAGATCATCGCCTCCACCACCTATACGGCGGAAGGCGACGTGCTTCTTCGGGTGCGCGACAGCGGCATCGGCATGACGGAGCGCGAGATCGAGATCGCCCTGACGCCCTTCCAGCAGGTGCATCACAACTCCGAAGAGCGTGGCCAGGGAACGGGGCTCGGCCTGCCGCTAACCAAGGCCATGGCGGAAGCCAATCGCGCCAGTTTCGCGATTCGCTCCAAGCCTGGCGAAGGCACGCTTGTGGAGATCGCCTTTCCCTCGCAGCGCGTTCTGGCGGACTGATCTGGATCACGCGGAATAACGTTTAGGTGATCGCGCGGCTGGCTCGTAGCTGCCTGTTTCCGCAGCGGTATGGAAAAACATGAGCTTGGAAGGAATGTTTAAAACCACTCCAGATTGAGCATTCGCCGGGGCGGGCCGGATCGGGAAGTTCGGCCTTGTGCAATCCGGCTCGGTGCGGCGAAGGGAAGCACGTCGTCCCCTTCGTTCACCGGAGCGCCCGAGCCCATGCAGACCCTGCCTTTCGCCATCCGCGTTGCCGCCGCTGCGGCAACCCTGACAATCGCGAGCCTGCCAGCGGCCCATGCCGCGGACGTCAACATCTATTCCTCGCGCCAGCCCGCCCTGCTGCAGCCCTTGCTGGATGCCTTCAAAACGGAAACCGGCCTCACCGCCACCGCCGTCTTCATCGAGAAGGGCATGGAAGAGCGCATCAAGGCCGAAGGCGCGAACTCGCCCGCCGACCTCGTGATGACCATCGACATCGGCCGTCTCGACGCGGCCAAGCAGGCCGGCATCCTTCAGCCGGTGAAGAGCGACGTCCTGGAAAAGAACATCCCGGCCACCTTCCGCGATCCGGCCGGCGAATGGTTCGGCCTCACCTCGCGCGGCCGCGTCGCCTATGTCTCGGCCGAGCGGGTGAAGGATACGGCCCTCACTTACGAGGGCCTCGCCGATCCGAAATGGAAGGGCAAGCTCTGCATTCGCTCCGCCCAGCATCAATACAACGTCGCGCTCGTGGCCGCCTTCATCGCCCATCACGGCGAAGCGGACACCAGGAAGTGGCTGGAAGGCTTCCGCGACAACCTCGCCACCAAGCCGGAAGGCGGCGACCGCGACCAGGCCAAGGCCATCGCGGCGGGTGAATGCGATATCGGCCTCGGCAACACCTATTATGTCGGGCTGATGCAGACCAACGAGAAGGAACCGGCGCAGAAGGAATGGGCCAAAGCCATCCGCGTCGTGATGCCGACCTTCGAGAACGGCGGAACGCATGTGAACATTTCCGGCGTCGGTCTCGCCAAGAATTCGCCGAACAAGGCGAATGCGGTGAAGCTGATGGAATGGCTGTCGAGCGACGAAGCCCAGCGGATCTATGCCGACGCGAACTACGAATATCCGGTGGAGCCGGGCATCGCGGTTTCCGAAACGGTGAAGGCCTTCGGCACGCTGAAGCCCGACACGATCTCCTTGTCCGACATCGCCAAGAACCGGCCGGCCGCCGCCAAGCTGATCAACGAAGTCGAGTTCGACGCCGGTCCGCGAAGCTGATCGCCGCTCTTCTCGGCCGGCGCCAGGATATCGGCGTCGGCCGTTTTCTCGTTTTCTCCGTGGTGGCGGCCTTGGCGGCCGCCGTTCCGCTCGTCGCGCTCGTCGCCATCGCCTTCTCGGGCGGTGGCGATTCGCGTTGGGGTATCGTCGGCGATACGGCAGGGCGGACCGGCGGCACGACGCTCATCCTCATGCTCGGCGTCGCGGTCTCGACCGCCGCCATCGGCACGGTGACGGCCTGGCTGACGACGAGCTTCGACTTTCCCGGCCGGCGCGTCCTGTCTTCCGCGCTCGTCCTGCCGCTCGCCGTGCCGACCTATATCGCCGCATATTGCTTCACGGAGTTCCTGCATGCCACCGGGCCGGTGCAGACCGCGATCCGTGACCTCTTCGGCTTCCGCACGTCCCGCGAATACTGGTTTCCCGACATCCGCTCGCTCGGGGGCGCGATCGCGATCCTGTCGCTGGTGCTCTACCCATACGTCTTTCTCACCGTCCGGGCGCTCCTAGCGGTTCAGGGCCGCTCGATCCGCGAGGCCGCCGCGATCCTGGGCGCCGGCGAGTTCCAGTCCTTCTGGCGCGTGCTTGTGCCCCTCGCCCGCCCGGCGGTCGCCACCGGGGTCGCGCTGGTTCTCATGGAAACCGTCAACGATATCGGCGCGGTGGAAGCGCTCGGCGTTCGCACGACGACTTTCGCGATCTATTCCACCTGGCTGAACGGCAACGACCTGCAGGGCGCGACGCGGATCGCCATGGCGATGCTGGTCTTCGTGCTGCTTCTGGTCTTCGTGGAGCGCTTCGCTCGTCGCAAACAAGCCTTCGCCAGTTCGGGAAGCGACCGGCAGGGCGCAAGCCCGGTTCAATTGCGCGGGGCCAAGGCCGCCGGCGCAGCGCTTCTCTGCACCCTCCCCGTTCTGGGCGGCTTCGGCATCCCCTTCTATGTTCTGGCCGATTATTCCTCGCGCCGCCTTTCCCTTCTTCTGGAGCCGGCGCTTTGGGATGCGCTGCGCAACACGGTCATGGTGGCAGGGGCCGCGGGCGTCGTTGCGGTCATCATCGCTCTTTGCACGATCTTTGCCGTGCGGCTGACGGGGTCTGGTCCTTTGCGATTTCTGTCGCGCATGGCGAGCGTCGGCTATGCGATCCCCGGAACCGTGCTCGCCATCGGCCTCCTCGTGCCGCTCGCCGCCTTCGACAACGCGCTGGATGCCTGGATGCGGGCCAATCTCGGCACCTCCACCGGCCTTCTCCTGTCGGGTTCGGGCTTCGCGGTGGTTTATGCGGCGTCGGCGCGCTTTGCCGCCATGAGCCAGGGGGCCGTCGAGAACGGCTTCGCCAGCCTGCCGCCGAGCCTCGACATGGCGGCGCGCGGCTTCGGCTGTTCGGCGACGCGGATGCTGCGCGAGATCTTCCTGCCGCTTCTGCGCCCCGCCCTCGTCACGGCCTTTCTTCTCGTCTTCGTGGAAACCGCCAAGGAACTTTCGGCGACGATCCTCCTGCGCCCCTTCGGCTTCGAGACGCTGGCGACCTATGTCTATGCGCAGGCCTCGCGCGCCGCCTTCGAGGACGGTGCGCTGGCCGCGCTCCTGATCGTTCTGGCCGGCATCCTGCCCGTCGCGCTCCTGCGCCGGACCGTCGATCCTCCATCCCGGCTTTAGGAAGCGAGCTCGACACGGTTCCCGACGTCCGGATTGGCCAACGCCTTACCGTTCATCACGACCCTGCCATGGATCACCTCGCGCACCGCAAGCTTCACGATCTTGCCGGACTTGGTGCGGAAGATATCGGCGACTTGCAGCTCCAGCGCCGGTACGGCGGCGAACGGCGATCAATGCGCGAGCACTCGTCTCCAGCCAGGAACAACCCGTCGCCATCATCATGGGGAAGAGTTCGCTCGTCGCCGCTTCCCGTCCACATGAGCTTCGATCCATCATGGCCAAAGCCGTCCTCGCCCTCGCCGCCGTTCTTTCAGCTTCTTTCGCCTCCGCCACTTGGGCAGCCGGGGAAGCCAAGCCGTCCGGCGGGGAGATGGGCGTCAAGACGCAAAGCGCGCTCGGGGAATGCGCGCTTCGCTACGGGCAATCGCTGAAGCGGATCGGCGACGAGAACCTGCCCAACCTCACCGCCCTGACGCGCCGCCCGGCAGTCGCGGGTGATCAACCGGCGGGGACGCCAGCCACCGCCGGCGATCCGACGCTGCCCGGAACGCTCCTTTTCGTGTCGCGCCCGCGCCCGCGCTCGCCCGCCGAGATCGGCGCGCTGACGGCGGCCGTGGCGCTGGCGCGCTCCAAGGGCGCGACGTCGGCCGTGGTCAGCGACGACAATGCCTGGATCGCCGCGCGCCTTCGCGAGGACCTGAGCGATTATCTTCGCCAGAAACCGACCCCGTTCATCTGCAACGGGGTGAAGGACTACCTGCGAACGCTGCGAAGCTACGCCGTCAGGCTCGGCCCGGTTGCCGGTCAGCGCGAAGCGCGACTGGCGACGCAGAAAGCGGCGACGGAGCGCGCGGTCCGAGCGGCTCTCGAGGCGATCCGCCTGACCCATCCCGCCTCCGTCGCATCGGTGAAGCCCACCCCGTCCACTATGGCTGAGGTGACGAATACCGCCCCCACCCCGGTCGCAAGCGATGCATCACCGGCGAAACCTGAGGAAGCCGCGAGTGAAACCGCTCTTCGGCTGGATCGGCCGGAGGATCTCATCGCCACCGTCGACCGGCTCGTGTCGGACGTCACGGCGGCCGAGCTGGTGATCGAGTCCGCTCCCGCTCCCGCTCCGGCGCCGAACGGGGCGCCGGTGCCGCCCCCGCTGGACCTGTCCGCCCATCCGGTTCTGGCCAAGCTCGCGGCGGCGAAACCCCTCGTCACCTCGGCCAAGCCCACCATCCGCGACCAGCCGGTGCGCCTGAAAGTGCTGGCGGCCTTCGCCGATCTGGAAATGCTCGACTATCTTCTGGAAGCGAAAGCCGAGGTGGAGAATCCCGTCGCCGGAGCGCTCGCCAAGGCGATGGACGAGATCGAGAAGGCGCAAAGCGAGGACTGCACCTGCCTCCGCTGAGCCGTCAGTTCGAAGCCGCCGCCGCCATGCGCTCGTCGCGCTCGCGGCGGACGAGCTGGCGCTTGGTCAGAATGCCGGAAATGATCACGCCGACCGAGACGATCGCGATGAGGATCGTGCAGATGGCGTTGATTTCCGGCGTCACGCCAAGGCGCACCTGGCTGTAGATCCGCATCGGCAAGGTCGTCGCGCCCGGTCCCGTGGTGAAGGACGAGATCACCAGATCGTCGATGGACAGGGTCAGCGCCAGCATCCAGCCGCTCGCCACCGCCGTCCAAATCACCGGCAGGGTGATGAGGAAGAAGGTCTTCCACGGCGGGCATCCGAGATCCTGCGCCGCTTCTTCCAGGCTCCGGTCGACAGTCACGAGCCGCGACTGCACCACCACCGCGACGAAGCACATGGTGAAGGTGACATGCGCGATGGTGAGGGTCCAGAAGCCGCGATCGAAGCCGATCGCGACGAAGAGCAGCAGAAGCGACAGGCCGGTGATGACTTCCGGCATGACGAGAGGCGCATAAACGAAGCCGGAAAACAGGAGCCGGCCCCGGAAGCGGGCGAAGCGCACGAGGGCCAAGGCGGCCAGCGTGCCGAGAACGGTGGCGATCGTCGCCGACAGAAGGCCGACGCGGATCGTGACCCAGGCCGCTTCCAGCATCTGCGTATTGTGCCAGAGCGCCGTGTACCACTCAGTCGAGAACCCGCCCCAAACCGTGACGAGGCGCGAGGCGTTGAAGGAATAGATCACCAGAATGATGATCGGCACGTAGAGAAACGCGAAGCCGAGAAACACGCAGGCGATGTTGAAGGCGCTCCAGCGGGTTTTCATCGATCCACCTTGGCTTGCGCGCGCTGGAAGAACACGATCGGGATCACGAGCACGAGAAGGAGGATCACCGCCACGGCGGAGGCCACCGGCCAGTCGCGGTTGGAGAAGAACTCGTCCCACAAGGTCTTGCCGATCATCAGCGTTTCGGACCCGCCGAGGAGATCGGGGATCACGAACTCGCCGACCGCCGGAATGAAGACGAGGAAGGCGCCGGCGAGAACGCCCGGCAGGGACAGAGGAAAGGTGATCTTCCAGAAGGCCTTCACCGGCGGGCAGCCGAGATCGTTCGCCGCCTCGATCAGCCGACCGTCCATCCGCTCGAGGCTCGCATAGATCGGCAGCACCATGAAGGGCAGGTACGAATAAACGATGCCGATATAGATCGCCGTTTCGGTGTTGAGGATCGTCAGCGGCGCGGAAATCAAGCCCGTCCAAAGCAGAAACTGGTTGAGAAGGCCCTCGTTCTTCAGGATGCCTATCCAGGCATAAACGCGGATCAGGAAGCTCGTCCAGAAGGGCAGGATCGTCATCATCAGGAGGATGGGGCGAAGGCCGGCCGGTGCCTTGGCCATGCCATAGGCGAAGGGATAGCCGACGAGAAGCGCCAGAAGCGTCGAGACGAAGGCGATCCTGAGGCTCGACAGGTAGGCGTCGATGTAAAGCGGATCATCGAGCAGGAAGCCGTAATTGTCCGGCACGAACTCCTTCACGCCGTCCACGATCGAGGACCACGCGAAGTCGAAGACCGGCAGATAAGGCGGCTGCGCGATGGCCGTCGTCGAGAAGGAAATCTTCAGGACGATCAGGAAGGGCACGAGAAAGAAAACAAGGAGCCAGAGATAGGGCACCCCGATCACGGTGGACTTGTAAAGCCGTCCGACGTTGCTGCGCTCGGCCATCGGGTCAGGCCGTCAGAACGACGCCGGCATCCGGCGAGAAGGAGAGCCAAGCTTCCTCGTCCCAGGTGAGCGGCTGCTCGACCCCGCGCGAAGCGTTGATCACGGTGGCGCGCACGAGTTCGCCGCCGGGAAGCTTCACGAGATAAAGCGTCACGTCGCCGAGATAGGCGATGTCGTAGACTTCGCCGCGAAAGGCGTTGATGCCGTAGGTCTCGGGCCGTGTGCGCCCGATCCGCATCTTTTCGGGGCGGATGGCGAAGGCGGCCTTGTCGCCGGCCTTCAAGGCTACCGGCGTTTCGGTCTCGATCGTGCCGCCCGCCGCCGCCATGCGCAAACGGCTTCCCTGCCGCTCTTCCACCGTGCCTTCGAGGATGTTCACGTTGCCGATGAAGTCGGCGACATAACGGCTCGACGGCGCTTCATAAATCACGGCGGGGGTCGCGACCTGTGCGATGCGCCCTTCGCGCATCAGCGCGATGCGGTCGGCCATCACCATCGCTTCTTCCTGGTCGTGGGTGACGATCACGAAGGTGAGGCCGAGTTCGACCTGGAGATCCATCAGTTCGAACTGCGTTTCCTCGCGCAGCTTCTTGTCGAGCGCGCCGAGCGGCTCGTCGAGAAGCAGGACCTTCGGCCGCTTGGCGAGCGAGCGGGCGAGCGCCACGCGCTGCTGCTGGCCGCCGGAAAGCTGCTGGGGCTTGCGTTTGGCGAAGGGCGTCAGCTTCACGAGGCGCAGCATTTCGGCGACGCGGTCCGCGATCTCCGATTTGGCCATGCCGTCCTGCTTCAGGCCGAAGGCGATGTTCTTTTCCACGCTCATATGCGGGAAAAGCGCGTAGGACTGGAACATCATGTTCACCGGCCGCTTGTGCGGCGGCACGCCGACGAGGCTCTCCCCTTCGAGCCGAAGATCGCCGCTCGTCGGCTCCTCGAAGCCCGCGAGCATGCGAAGAAGCGTCGACTTCCCGCAGCCGGATGGCCCGAGAAGCGCGAAGAACTCGCGGCGATAGATGTTGAGAGAGAGATCGTCCACCGCGACGAAGTCGCCGCCGAAGCGCTTGGTGACGCCCGCGATCTCGATCAGCGGCTTCTGGGCCGGATCGTCCCAGGGCGCGAAGGCGCGGCGGATATTGCCGAGCGATTTGGTTGAGGCTTGCGTCGAGGCGGTCGCTGCCATCTGGTACTCACGAAAAAGGCCGGCGAATGCCGTAGCGGCCGTCCATGACGGCCGCGCGACGGTTTGGGAAGTGGCTTTTAGCGGCCGGTCTTCACCGTGGTGAAGGCCCGCGTGACGAGGCGCTGCGTCTTGGCGTCGTAGGGCTGCTTGGTGAAGAGGTTCTTCAACACCGCTTCATCCGGATAAACCGCCTTGTCCTCGAAGACCGCCTTGTCGATCAGGGGCTGCGAGGCCTTGTTGCCGTTTGCGTAATGAACCACGTCCGACGCCTTGGCGATGACCTCCGGCTTCATCATGTAGTTGATGAAGGCAAGCGCGTTGTCGACGTTGGGCGCGTCGGCGGGCATGGCGAGCTGGTCGAAGAACAGGAGCGCACCTTCCTTCGGGATGGAATAGGCGATCTCGACGCCTTGCCCCGCTTCCACCGCGCGGTCGCGCGCCTGGAACACGTCGCCCGAGAAGCCGACCGCCACGCAGATATCGCCGTTGGCGAGGCCGTTCACATATTCGGAGGAATGGAACTTGCGCACGAAGGGGCGCACCTTCTGGAGAAGCTCGCCGGCCTTCTTGATGTCTTCCGGGTCCTTGGTGTTCGGATCGATCTTGAGATAGCGGAGCGCCGCCGTGATCATCTCGTAGCCCGAATCCAGCATGTCGATGCCGCAGCCCTTCAGCTTCTCGGCATATTGCGGATCGAAGACGAGGGCCCAGGAATCCGTCGGCGCGTTCGGCAGAAGCTCGGCGACCTTCTTCTTGTTGTAGCCGATGCCCGTCGTGCCCCACATGTAGTTCACGGAATATTCGTTGCCGGGGTCGTAGGCCGAAACCTCCTTCTGCACGAAGTCCCACATATTCGAGATGTTCGGCAGCTTGGACTTGTCGAGCTTCTGGAACACGCCGGCCTGGATCTGCCGCGACATGAACTCGGCCGATGGCACGACGACGTCGTAGCCGGTGCCGCCGGCGAGCAGCTTGGTTTCCAGGATCTCGTTGGAATCGTAGGTGTCGTAGACGACCTGGATGCCGGTTTCCTTGGTGAAATCCTCCAGGATCGAGTTGTCGATATAGTCCGACCAGTTGAAGACGCGGACCACCTTTTCCTGCGCTGAAGCGCCAAGCGTCGAGAGTCCGAGCGTCAGGAAAGCGGCGCTGACCAGGAGGCGTTTTTTCATGGAGGGAATCCGGCTTTCGCTCAATCCGACCCGATAGGGCACGGCTCGACTATTAAGCATTCGGTAACCGCTGCCTAGCCCTTTTGCACTACTCAGAAGGTATCGCGCGCAAGGAGACCTCAGCCGGCGCGCGGCGTGAACTCGATGGCGCTCTTGCGTCGCACCATGTAGCGGGCGTCGGGGCCGTAGAGCCGGAGCTTCTCCGGACGGACGGACTTCGTACGGTCCGCAAAGCCGAATCGCTCCCAGAAGGGCGTCGTGCCGTAGACGGCGATGAGACCGGTTTCGGTGAACGCCGCCCCGGCATCCAGCGCGTGGTAGACGCCGATGCGGGCGTGACCTGCCCCGCGAAGGCGTGGGCTCACCACGACATCGTGAATATAGTAGCCATCGGTGCCCGGCGGCAAAGCGCCGAGAACCTCGTCGAGAGGCGGCGGCTCGAAGAGTTTGGCCGGATGGGAAACGGCGTAGCCCTCGATGCCGGCCTGCGACGACAGAACCTGGCAACCGGCCGGAAAGATGGCGAGGCGGTCGGCGAAGACGTCGATCCGCTCGGGGAGGCCTGGATGAACCTCGGCCGCCAAGGCCATCACCCCTTCCAGATCACCCTCGCGCATCTCGCGCCAGACCGGCTCCTCCATCCTCGCCTCCTCCTGTCGCCTCAGCGATGCTTCTGGCCTGCCCCGTAGAACATCTTTTCCCACGACTTGTGCGCCTTGTAACCCTCGCGAATAAAGGGCGTGAACATCGCGAGGTTGAGGATCGCCTTGTTCGTGAGATTGGCGGGGAAGGTCAGCGGCTTCTCGAAATCCACGAACAGAACGACGCGCACCTTGTCCGAATGGTTCCAGGCCTCGTGCTCGTAGGCGTCGTCGAAGATCAGCGCCTTGCCTTCTTCCCAGTGGCAAAGCTCGTTTTCGACGCGGATGCCGATCTTGTCGGGCTCCGGCGGCACGACGAGGCCGAGATGGAAGCGCAGGACGCCGTTATAAGGGCCGCGATGGGGCGGCAGGTGCTTGCCCGGCTCGAAGATGGAGAACATCGCCGATTTCAGGCCCGGAATCTTCTGGAGGATGCGCCAGGTCTCCGGGCACTGGCGGATCGCTTCTTCCGACTTGATGCCGTAGCCGCACAGAAAGAAGGTCTTCCAGTTCTGGTCCGACGAGATGGAGCGCACTTCCGAGGAAATCTCGTGGAAGGCGGGAAGCTCGCCCTTTCGCACCAGGATCTTGTCGAGTTCAGCACGAATCAGGCGCCACTCGTTCTCGATCTCGCGCGCCCAGGGGAAGGTATCGGTCGGATAGACCGGCGGGTTGCCGATCGCCGAATGTTTCAGATTCAGCCGCTCCGCCCCTTCCACGAGCTTCATCACGGCGCGCGCCGCCGGGCTCGTGGCCATGGTGTTCTCGATGCCTTGGGTCGTCGCCTTCTGGTGAACCTTCGCGTCCATATTCGCCTCTTGTGCTCAACTTCAGCGAAACGGCCTGCGCTTCCAGCGCCCCGTCGTCAAGCCGAAGGCGGCCTGGCCCGGCGCTGCGAGGCGCTTTCCTCGGCTGAAGGCCTCGGATATGCTCAGGCATCGTTCAACCCCCGCAGGATCGCATGTCCGAGACCTCAAGGCCGAAATCGTCTCGTCCTCAGTCGCCTGGAAGGATCGAGCGGCCGAAGCCCTCGGGACAGGTGGGGCCGAACGAGCCGACCCCCGTCGGCGCGACGCCTCCCCGTCCGGTTAACGCGGTGCTGCCGGCGGCCGCCGACGAGCGGCGCGGCTTTCTGGAATCGCGCCGGGGCGTGCGCTCCATGGACGAGGCGGCCGATTGGCTGCGGGTGCGCGGTATCGAGGATATCGAGTGCATCACGCCGGACCTCGCGGGCGTGCCGCGTGGCAAGATGATGCCGGCGAAGAAGTTCACCGGCAACACCTCGCTGGCTTTGCCCTCGGCGCTCTTCATGCACACGATCTCGGGCGAATACCCGGAGGAAACGGGTGAGTTCCGCTATTCGCCGAACGACGGCGACCTGAAGCTGATGCCCGATCTCTCCACGCTCTCGGCGGTGCCCTGGGAAACCGACCCGACGGCGCAGGTGATCTGCGATCTCGTGGACACGGCGGGGCAAGCCGTCGCCTATACGCCGCGCAACGTTCTCAAGCGCGTCCTCGGCCTCTACGAAGCCAAGGGCTGGACGCCGATCGTCGCGCCCGAGATCGAGTTCTATCTCGTGTCGAAGAACGTCGACCCGGACTATCCCCTGGTGCCGCCGATCGGCCGTTCGGGCCGCCAGATCCAGGGCGGACAGGCCTATTCCATCGGCGGCGTCAACGAGTTCGACGAACTCATCGACGACATCTACCACTTCTCCGACGCGCAGGGGCTGGAGATCGACACGCTGATCCACGAGGACGGCGCGGCGCAGCTCGAGATCAACCTGCGTCACGGCAATCCGGTGGAGCTTGCCGATCAGGTCTTCATGTTCAAGCGCACCATCCGCGAAGCGGCGATGGGGCAGAACATCTATGCGACCTTCATGGCCAAGCCCATTCAGGGCCAGCCCGGCTCGGCCATGCACATCCACCAGTCCGTGGTGGAGATCGACGGCGGGCAGAACATCTTTTCGGAAGCCGACGGCTCGCCCTCGCAGGCCTTCTACCACTTCCTCGGCGGCATGCAGCGCTACGTGCCGGCAGCGCTCGTGATGATGGCGCCCTACGTCAATTCCTATCGCCGCCTGACCTACGGCATGTCGGCCCCCACCAACAACGCCTGGGGCTACGACAACCGCACCACCGCCTTCCGCGTGCCCGCTTCCGATCCCGCCGCGCGGCGCGTGGAGAACCGCCTCCCTTCCTCCGACGCCAACCCCTATCTGGCGCTCGCCGCCTCGCTCGCCTGCGGTTATCTCGGCATCGTCAACGCGATCGAGCCCGACCAGCCGACCGACCGCACCGTCAACGAAAGCGGCGAGATTTCCCTGCCGCGTGGTCTTCTGGAAGCCGTCGCCGCCTTCGAGGCCGAGCCCGCCTTCCACGACGTCTTCACCCGCGAGTTCGTGGGCACCTATGCCGGCATCAAGCGGGGCGAGTTCGAGACCTTCATGCAGGTCATCAGCCCCTGGGAGCGGGAGTTCCTGCTGCTGCAGGTGTGATGGCACCCTATCAGTCGCCGATCTCGCCCGGCCGGTCCTGGTACGAGGATTCGGTGCCGGACCGCCCGACCTATCCAGCGCTCAACGGCGACCGTTCCGTCGACGTTCTCATTGTCGGCGGGGGCTTCACGGGCCTGTCGGCCGCCGTGCATCTGGCGGAGCGGGGCGTCAGCGTCGCGGTTCTGGAAGCCCATCGCTTCGGCGACGGGGCTTCGGGGCGCAATGGCGGGCAGCTCGGCACCGGCCAGCGGCAATGGCCGGAAGAGCTGGAAAAGCAATACGGCTTCGCGCGGGCCAAAGCCCTGTTCGACCTGGCTGAAGACGCCAAGGCGCATCTTCTGGAATTTGCGAGCGCCAACGCCATCGAGATCGACTACCGGCCCGGCCAGCTCTCCGTCGCGCACAAGAAGCGCTACGTCGCCGACTATCGCGCCCATGTCGAGACGATGCGCGAGCGCTACGACTATCCGCACCTTTCCTTCATGGACGCCGACGAGACGGCGGAGCGGCTGGGCTCCCGCCGCTACCACGGCGGCGCGCGGGACACCGGCACCGGCCACATCCACCCCTTGAAGCTCATCGTCGGCGCGGCGAAGGCGGCGGCGCGTGCCGGCGCGCTTCTTTTCGAGAAAACGCCGGTTCTGTCCCTTTCGAACGAAGGCGGCCTCGTGGTCGCCAAGACGGCCAACGGCACGGTGCGGGCGGAACGGGCGCTGGTCGCCACCAACGCCCACGGGGCCAACCTCGAAAGGCAAGCGGCGCGGCACATCATGCCGATCCGCTCCTATATCGGCGCGACGGAGCCGTTGCCGGAAGGAGCGAACGTCGTTCCCGGCGGCGAGGCGGTGGACGATTCCCGGTTCGTGGTGCGCTATTTCCGTAAAGCCCCCGACAACCGGCTGCTTTTCGGCGGGCGCGAAACCTACACGTCCGAGCCCGGCGATATCGCCCGAGACATTTCCCGCCAGATCGCGGAAATCTTTCCGCAGATCGCCAACGTGCCGCTGACCCATGCCTGGGGCGGCTCGGTCGGCATCACGATGGAGCGGATGCCCTTCGTGCGCACCGTCGCGCCCGGCGTCACCGCCATCGGCGGCTATTCCGGCCATGGCGTGATGATGGCGAACTTCACCGGGCGCCTTTACGCCGAACGCGTGACCGGCAATCGCGACCGGCTGAAACTTCTCGAAGACCTGAAGATCACGCCTTTCCCGGGTGGCGGAGCCCTCCGCGCGCCGCTGCTTTTCCTCGCGATGAGCTGGTTCGCGCTGCGGGACAGGTTCTGACCGGGCAGAGCCAAGCACTGGCAGGGGTTGTATTTTTTGCGGCGATTCAGCACGAGCCGGCATTCCGCTTGGAAGGCCCGCCGCAAAGCTGCTAGGGGCTTCATCAAAGCACGTCCTTCAGCCTCAACGTCCCGAAATGATCGCATCCCCTTCTTCCCCCCCGCCGGTCGCGACGGATGCCGAGCCACGCGCGGCGGCGTCCCTGCGCCGACGCCTGCGCGAGGAAACGCGCGCCTCGCACGAGCGGCTGGATGGAAGCTTCGGCGGCCTCGAACGAAACGGCGATCTTCGCGACTATGGCCGGTTTCTGCGCGTCAACGAGGCCTGCCTTGCGGGTGCCGGCGCGGCTTTGGAGGCAAGCGGCCTTCTCCTGCGCCTTCCCGAAGTTTCCACATCGGCGCGGCAGGCGGCGGCGAGCGCCGATCTGAAGGCGATGGATCTGCGACCGATAGCCCCGCCGCTCTTTCCCCTGCCCCGCCCCAACCTCGCCGAAGCGATCGGCATCGCCTATGTCCTGGAAGGCTCGCGGCTCGGCGCGCGGCAGATCCTGAAGCGCCTGCGCAACAGGGAACAACTGGAAAGCGGCGGGAAGTTCACCACATTGTTTCTGGAAGCGGCCGGCGAACCGGATCGTTTTCGCAGCTTCATGGAGGCTGCCGAAGCGATCGCGACGACGACCCATGCGCGCGACCTCGCGGTCTCGGCGGCGGATCGGACGTTCCAGTATTTCATCGGCGCCGTGCGGATCACGGAAAACGCCTCTTCCAACGGCGAGTAAATTGGCGGCAGAAACGCTTTCTCCGGACGAGCCGGTCGATCTCTCGAACTGCGATCGCGAGCCGATCCACCTTCTGGGCGGCATCCAGCCCTTCGGCTTCCTTGTCGCCGTTTCCATGGACTGGATGGTTCAGCACGTCTCGTCCAACATCGGCGAGTATCTGGACGTCGATCCCGACAACGTTCTGGGCGAGCCGTTGTCGGCGGTGTTTCCTGCCTCCGCCATTCATTCCATCCGCGGCCGGCTTCAGGTGCTCGCCTCGCATGACGGCTCCGAACGCTTGTTCGGCTGCGATCTTCTGGGCCAGAACAGCTTCTTCGACGTGGCGGTCCACGTATCGGGCTCCTCGATCATCATCGAGGCGGAGCCTGCCGAAGCGGAAAAGGCGATCAATCCGAACGCGCTCGTCAAGAGCATGGTCGCCCGCATCCAGAAGACCGAAACGCTCGACCAGATCTTCCGCGAAAGCGTGCGCCAGTTGCGGGGCATCACCGGCTTCGACCGCGTCATGCTCTACCGCTTCGCCGACGGCGGCGCGGGCGAGGTCATCGCCGAATCCGTCCGCACGGGCCGCGAGCCCTTCCTCGGGTTGAACTATCCCGCGACCGATATTCCGGCGCAGGCCCGCAGCCTTTATATCCGCAACCAGACGCGCATCATCGCCGACGTCCACGCCGTTCCCGTGCCGGTTCTGCCGCAGCTCGACCCCTACGGGCAGCCCTTGGATCTGTCGCTCTCGCTTCTGCGTAGCGTGTCGCCGATCCACATCGAATACCTGAAGAACATGGGCGTCGCGGCGTCTTTCTCGATCTCCATCGTGATCGACGGCAAGCTGTGGGGCCTCTTCGCGCTCCACCACTACGCCTCGCGCCACCTGTCCATGGAACTGAGGGCCGCCACCGAACTCTTCGGCCAGATGGTGTCCTTCATCATCGAAGGGCGCATCTACAAGGAGCGGCGCATGGCGGAGGAATCCGTGCGCGAACTCCACGACCGGCTGATCGGCAAGATCGTCGCGACCACCAACAGCATGGAAGCGCTCGCCGATTTTGCCGACGAGCTGCGCCAGATCATCGCCTGCGACGGCCTCGTGGTCTGGTCGAAGGGCGAAGCGCATGTGTCGGGCCGCGTGCCGACGGCGGACGAGCTACCGGGCATCGCGCGCTTCCTCAACCGGGCGGCGGCGAGCCGCGTCTACGCGTCGAGCGAGCTCTCGGCCGTCTACGACAAGGCCGTGGATTTCGCCGACCGGGGCGCCGGCGTCCTCGCCATCCCGATCTCGCGTTCCCCGCGCGACTATATCCTCTTCTTCCGTCGCGAACTGGTGCAGACGGTGAACTGGGCCGGCGATCCGAAAGCCGCCAAGGAGGTCGTGCAAGGCCCGAACGGCGCGCGGTTGACGCCCCGCAAGAGCTTCGAGGCGTGGCAGGAAACGGTGCGCGGCAAGAGCCGCCCGTGGACCGAGACGGACCTCAAGGCCGCGGAAGCCCTGCGCGTTTCGATCCTCGAAATTCTCCTGCGCTTCAACGAGGAGTCCGAGCGCCAGCAAAGCCTTGCCACGCAGCGCCAGGAACTCCTGATCGCCGAGCTGAACCACCGCGTCCGCAACATCCTGAGCCTGATGCGCGCCATCGTCGCGCAGTCGAAGCCCGGGGCCAACACGGTGGACGGCTTCGCGCGAATCATCGGCGGGCGCATCCAGGCGCTCGCCCGCGCGCACGACCAGATCACCAGCGACAACGCGTCCGCGACCCTCCTCGCCGACATCATCGAAACCGAGGTCTCGGCCTATATCGCGGCGAAAGCCAGCCGCGTGCGCTTGTCCGGCCCCAAGGTCTTCGTGGAAGCCAAGGCCTTCTCCACCCTCGCCCTCGTGTTCCACGAGATGGTGACGAACTCCGCCAAATACGGCGCCCTGTCCGATTCCACCGGCTCGATCGACGTCACCTGGGAGATCGACGAGAACGAGGCTTGCGCGATCTCCTGGCGCGAGCATGGCGGCCCGCCGGTGCAGCCGCCGACGCGGCGCGGCTTCGGTTCCACCATCATCCAACGCTCGATCCCGCACGACCTCCATGGCGAGGCCAATGTGCGCTATGCGTTGCGCGGTCTCGAAGCGGACTTCCTCCTGCCGCCGCAGGTGTTCCATCTGGACCGCACGAGCAAACGGCGGACCCAGGACACGGCGTTCGACGTTGCCGAAGCGCTTCCCGTCGCGGAAGCTCCGTCCCTTTCCGGCCTCAACGCCCTCGTGGTCGAGGACAACATGCTGATCTCGCTGGACGCCGAACAGATGCTGGTGTCGGGCGGCGTCGCCAACGTGTTTCTGGTCGGCAGCGTGGCGGAAGCCCGCAAGACGCTGGCGGAGGAGCATGTCGACTTCGCGCTTCTCGACGTGAATCTCGGCACCGAAACGAGCTTCCCGCTTCTCGGCAATCTGATCGAGCGGCGCATCCCCTTCGTTTTCGCCACCGGCTACGGCGAGCAGATCGACCTTCCGCCGGAAGCTGGAACGGCGCGCGCGATCAAGAAGCCGTTTTCCGCCGAGGCGCTTCTCGGCGCGGTTCAGGAAGCGCTTGCGCGATAGGCACCTGCGAGTTCAAAAGAGCGCGTGTGAAGGCCGATAACTAACCTCTGGCCTTTTTCAATCGATTAGATTACAGGGTCCGCGAGGCGTCGCGGCACGGTCTCCGCAGGAAAGGTTTCGATGTCCAGCCAGATCATTCCGGTCGAACCCTTCGACTACGTCGTGTTCGGCGGCAGTGGCGATCTCGCAGAGCGCAAGCTGCTTCCGGCCCTTTACCACCGCGACCGCGATGGGCAGCTTCCCCTCGAGTCCCGCATCATCGGCGCTTCGCGCACCCAGATCACCGACGAGGACTACCGCGCCTTCGCCCGCCAGGCCCTCACCGATCACGTCGGCGCCGCGGCGCTGGAAGACGAAGCGGTGGAGCGCTTTCTCGGGCGCCTTCACTACCGCGACGTGGATGCGCGCTCCGACCACGGCTGGAACGAGCTTCGCGGCCTTCTGGACGATGGCGGCCAGGATCGCATCCGCGCCTTTTATCTCGCC
This sequence comes from Aureimonas psammosilenae, assembly GCF_009176975.1. Taxonomy (GTDB): domain Bacteria; phylum Pseudomonadota; class Alphaproteobacteria; order Rhizobiales; family Rhizobiaceae; genus Plantimonas; species Plantimonas psammosilenae. The sequence continues at coordinate 81,155 of NZ_WEZG01000002.1, read as the reverse complement.
GTCAGCCCGGCGATCTTCGGCGACATCGCGACCCGCATCTCGGAAATGGGCCTCGCCAACTCCAAGACGCGGCTCGTGGTGGAAAAGCCGGTCGGCCGTGATCTCGCGTCCGCCAACGACCTGAACGACGTTCTCGGCCGCCATTTCCGCGAAGACCAGATCTTCCGCATCGACCATTATCTCGGCAAGGAAACGGTGCAGAACCTGATGGCGCTGCGTTTTGCCAACGCCCTCTACGAGCCGATCTGGAACTCCACCCATATCGACCACGTGCAGATTACGGTCGCCGAATCCGTCGGCCTCGAAGGGCGCGTCACCTATTACGACAAGGCCGGCGCGCTGCGCGACATGGTGCAGAACCATATCCTCCAGCTTCTCTGCCTCGTGGCGCTGGAGCCCCCGTCTTCCATGACGGCGGACGCGCTGCGCGACGAGAAGCTGAAGGTTCTGCGCGCGCTGGAGCCGATCACGGCCGGCAATGTCGAACAGACCACCGTGCGCGGCCAGTATCGCGCCGGCGCGTCCTCCGGCGGCGCGGTAAAGGGCTATGTGGACGATCTGGAGGGTTCGAGCGACACCGAGACCTTCGTCGCCATCAAGGCCGAGATCGGCAACTGGCGCTGGGCCGGCGTTCCCTTTTATCTGCGCACGGGCAAGCGCCTGACGCAGCGGATGTCCGAGATCGTCGTGACCTTCCGCTCGATCCCGCATTCGATCTTCGATGCCTCCGCCGGGGCGGTCGCGCAGAACCAGCTTGTGATCCGCCTCCAGCCGGACGAGGGCATCCGCCAATGGCTGATGATCAAGGACCCGGGTCCGGGCGGCATGCGCCTTCGCCATGTGCCGCTGGACATGACCTTCGCGTCCTCCTTCCGCACCCGCAACCCGGACGCTTACGAGCGTCTTCTGATGGACGTGATCCGGGGCAACCAGACCCTGTTCATGCGGCGCGACGAGGTGGAAGCGGCGTGGCGTTGGGTCGATCCGATCCTGAAGGCCTGGGAAGAGCGCGCCGTGAAGCCGCAAGGCTATACGTCGGGCACCTGGGGGCCGTCCGGCTCCATCGCCTTGATCGAGCGCGACGGCCGCACCTGGCACGAGCCGGAATAACCGATCGCCGGTGCGTCCCTCTGCAAAGGGACGCATCGGCCGTCAGCGAGCTTCGGAAGACGGGGAAACGGGATGCTGCACCGCTACAGAACGAGGGACGAGCTTGCCGAAGCCTTGGCGACGGGCGTCGCGGCGGTTCTGGCCGGCGGCATCGCCACGCGCGGATCGGCGACGCTCGCCGTGTCGGGCGGCTCGACGCCCAAGCTCTTCTTCGAACGGCTCTCGATGGCCGAGATCGACTGGGGGCACGTCACGGTGATGCTCGTCGACGAGCGCTGGGTCCCGGCCGACAGCGAGCGCTCCAACACGTCTCTTCTTCGCCGCCATCTCCTGCAGGGACCGGCGGCGCTCGCCCGGTTCGAGCCCTTCTACGAGCCCGCCGACGAGCCGGAAGACGTTCTGCCGGAGATCGAGGCGCGCTTTTCCGGCCTGCCGCGCCCGCTCGACGTCGCCGTCCTCGGTATGGGCAATGACGGCCATACGGCCTCGTTCTTTCCCGGCGGCGACCGTTTGGGGCAAGCGCTGGACCCGCAAGGCCATTCCACTGTCATCCCGATGCGCGCGCCGGGCGCCGGCGAGCCGCGCATCACGCTGACCCTGCCCCGGCTTCTCGAAGCGCGCTTCCTGGCGCTGCATATCGAGGGCAAGGCCAAGATCGAGGCGCTGGAAAAAGCCGAAGCGCCCGGCCCCGAGACGCAATATCCGGTGCGCGCCGTCTTACGCGCGCCGCGCGCCGAACCCCTTCAGATCTTCTGGGCTCCCCTGCCCTCCGACGAGAGCTGACGCCATGACCGCCGACCGTCGCATCGAAGCCATCACCAGCCGCATCCGCGAGCGCTCCAAGCCGACCCGCGAAGCCTATCTGGAGCGCATCCTCGCCAAGGGCGCGGCCGGGCCGAAGCGCTCGCGCCTCAACTGCGGCAACCTCGCCCACGGTTTCGCGGCCTGCGGCCCGGACGACAAGGCCAAGATCGCGGCGGGACATACGCCCAATCTCGGCATCATCTCCGCCTATAACGACATGCTGTCGGCCCATCAGCCCTACGAGACCTATCCCGAGCTGATCCGGCAGGTGGCGCGTGAAGTCGGCGGCACGGCGCAGGTGGCCGGCTGCGTGCCCGCCATGTGCGACGGCGTCACGCAAGGGCAGATCGGCATGGAGCTGAGCCTCTTCTCGCGCGACGCCATCGCGATGTCGGCGGCGATCGGCCTCAGCCACGATATGTTCGACGCGGCCGTTTATCTCGGCATCTGCGACAAGATCGTGCCCGGCCTCGTGATCGCCGCCCTGTCCTTCGGCCATCTGCCGGCGATCTTCGTGCCGGCGGGCCCGATGACGTCGGGCATCCCGAACGACGAGAAGGCGCGCGTGCGCCAGCTCTATGCGGAAGGCAAGGTCGACCGGGCGACGCTTCTGGAAGCCGAGTCCAAGTCCTATCACGGGCCGGGCACCTGCACCTTCTACGGCACGGCCAATTCCAACCAGATGCTGATGGAGATCATGGGCCTCCACACGCCGGGCTCGTCCTTCGTCAATCCCGGCACGCCCCTGCGCGAGGCGCTAACGCGCGAAGCGGCCAAGCGCGCGCTGTCCATCACCGCGCTCGGCAACGAATACACGCCCGCCGGCCTCGTGGTGGACGAGCGCGCCGTGGTGAACGGCGTCGTCGGCCTCCATGCCACGGGCGGCTCCACCAACCACACCATGCACATCGTCGCCATGGCGGCGGCCGCCGGCATCAAGCTCACATGGCAGGACATTTCCGACCTGTCGGAAGCCACGCCCCTTCTCGCCCGCGTTTACCCGAATGGCCTCGCCGACGTGAACCATTTCCAGGCGGCGGGCGGCATGGGCTTCCTGATCCGCGAGCTTCTGTCGGTCGGTCTCCTTCACGACGACGTTCGCACCGCCTGGGGCCATGGCCTTTCGAACTACACGGTGGAAGCGCGGCTGACCGCCGACGGCCAGTCGGTGGAGCGCGTTCCCGCGCCCGCCGAAAGCCACGACCCGAAGGTGCTGACGAGCGTTACGAAGCCCTTCTCGGCCGATGGCGGCTTGAAGATCATGACCGGCAACATGGGTCAGGCGGTGATCAAGGTCTCGGCGGTGAAGCCCGAGCGCCGCGTGATCGAAGCGCCCGCCAAGGTATTCCACGATCAGGACGGGTTGAAGCACGCCTTCGAGGCGGGGCAGCTCACGGGCGACTTCGTGGCCGTGGTGCGCTTCCAGGGGCCGAAATCGAACGGCATGCCGGAGCTTCACAAGCTGACGCCGCTTCTCGGCGTTTTGCAGGATCGCGGGCAGAAGGTGGCGCTCGTCACCGACGGGCGCATGTCCGGCGCATCGGGCAAGATCCCGGCGGCGATCCACGTGACGCCGGAAGCCAAGGCCGGCGGCACCATCGCCAAAGTGCGCGACGGCGACATGATCCGCGTCGACGGCGAAACCGGGCGGCTGGAAATCCTCGTCGATCCGGCCGTTCTCGCCAGCCGCGACAATGCCGAAGCGGACCTTTCCGGCAACGAGTTCGGCCTCGGTCGCGAGCTTTTCGCCCCGTTCCGGGCGGCGGTCGGCGATGCGGGCGCGGGCGCCAGCGTCTTCGCCTTCTGATCCGACCCGAAGATCAGCCCGCCTGTCGGCGGCCGCGCCGGATCTCATCCAGCGCGCCGCGCACGGCCTGAAGCTCGCGATGGATGACTTCCGCTTCGCCCGAAGCCGGCGACGCGATGTCGTTCGTTCTCGATGACAATTCGCGGATGCGCTCGCGCAGAGCCGAGCGCTCGCCGAGCGCGCCGTGCCGATGGTCGTAGCCCGGCAGCGGGACGGCGGCGGGCGTCGCAGGCGCAACCGGTTCCTCGACGGGTTCGGCGGGAGCTTCGGCGACAACAACCGCCGACGGCGGGGCTTCAGTGGAAACGACGGGCGCGTCCGCTTGCGCGCGATGGGCGGCCCGCTCTTCTTCCGTCCAGCGGATGCGCACCGGCCCACCGCCCGCCCTGCGGCGGTCCTGACGCAGGAAGCCGATCACGAGGCGCAGCATGGCGAGCGCCATCGCAATGCCGAAGCCGATCGCGAAGCCGCCGATCGCCCCTCCCACCACCATCAGCTTGCGGGACGGCCCGGCGGAGCGCAGCGGGGGCACGGCCTCGCTGATCACCCGGATATTGGCCGTGTTCAGGCTTTCCTGCTCGCTCGTTTCGCGGGCACGCAGGAGAAAGGCCTCGTAAACGGCGCGCGAGGCATCCACCTCTCGCTGAAGCTCGCGCAGGCGCACGAAGGCGCCGCTCGTTTCGGACTGCTTGGACTTGAGGTTGGCGACTTCGCGCGTCAGGTCGCTTTCCGTGGTTTCGGCGCGCGAAAGTTCCGTTTGCCCTGCCGCGACGATGCGGGAGAGTTCGCGCCGGATCGAATCGCGCATGGAGGCCAGCGAGCCTTCCACCGCGACGCGCTGCGGATGGCGCGGTCCGAGGCGGGTCGCGAGGCCGGCCTGCTGCTGCTGCAGTTCGGAATAGTTCTGGCGAAGGCGCGTCAGGGCTTCCGAGCCGATCTCTTCCGGCAAGCCGCCCTTCACCACGTCCTCGACGCCGGCGCCGCTGAGCGACTGCGCCTTCACGCGCAGCGAGGTGATGCTCGCCCTCGTGCGCGCCAGTTCGTCGTTGATGCGGGTGATGTATTCGTCGTCCACCAGCCGGCCGTTCACGCCGATCAGGGAGTTCTGGTTCTTGTAGGACTCGACCTTTTCCTCGGCATCCACCACGCTGCGGCGGAGCTCGTTGAGGCGCGAGGACAAGGCGACGGTCGCGCGGCGGGCGGTGTCGGACTGGATGCGGCCGAGCTCATTAATGAAGGCGTCGGCCAGCGCATTGGCGATCCGCGCGGATTTCTCGGCGTCCTGCGTCGTCAGCGACAGGTTGACTATGAAGCTCTTGGGCTCGCGCGCCACCGTGATCGCCTTGCGCAGCGCCTCGTTCACATGGGCATCGGTTTCGCGCGGATCGGCGGGCGGCCCGGCGGTCAAAGCCTTGCGCATTCCCTCCGGCAGAAGCGTCAGGAGCCCCTGCTTTCCTTCGCCGTTGAATTCGGGATCGGCGACGAGCCTCGCCGACGCGATGACCTGCGACAGGACGCGGTCGGAAGTCGCGATCGCCGTCTGGCTTTCGATCAAGGCAAGCGTCGCGTCGGATGGCAGCGCGTTCGGCGCGACCTCGTTCTGCACCACCTTCAGATCACGCGGGTCGACCAGAATCTGCGTGCCCGACAGCCACGTCTTGGGGGTCGTGACCGCCAGCGTCGCGGCGAAGGCGAGGCCGGCCAGCGTCGTGGAGGCGACGAGCCAGCGGCAGCGCCACACGAAGCGGCCGACGAAGACCGGATCGAAACCCGCTGCCACGTTCCGCCGCCGGTCCGGACCGGCATAGGCCGGTGCGGCGCTCGGCTGCGCCCGCTCCTTGCCACCCGTTTCCCGGAGATCCTGATCGATGGACGTGAACATGCGCGAAAAGCGGAGCCTGACCGGTTGGGACGATCCTGCCGTTCACAAGAAGGCAACATACTTAACGAAAGCTTAACGACACCCGTCCGGCCTTGCCTCAGCCTTCCCTCAAGCGTTTCTCCAGCGGCCCGAACCAGGATTTCGCGCGGTAATCGGCATCGAAGGGTAAGGGGCGAGACGGCGTACCATCGCTATGGGGCATGACATCGGGAATCCAGCTATAGCGGTCCGACAGGCCCCAGGCGATCACGGCGAGCGGCGGACCGGCCGCGAACACGCCGTCCATGAGATCGCCGACGATGCGGCTCGCGGCCTCGTCCTGGCGCTCCGGGCCGCCCTCGATCTTCCAGTCGATCACGTCGAGTTCGGTCACGAGAAGCGACACACCCATGCGCTTCAACTCCTCGCCGAACCGCGCCAGCGCCGGCACGTCGATTCGCTGCTCGGCGTAGAGATGGCCCTGGATGCCGACGGCGTCGATCCGGATGCCGGCATCCTGAAGCTGGCGCACGATCTCGATCGCCACCGCGCGCCGGCGGTCGAAGCGCTCGCCCCGAAACTCCAGATCGTAGTCGTTGAGAACGAGCCGGGCTTTCGGGTCGGCCTTTGCCACGGCCTCGAAGGCGACCGGGATATGGCGCGGCCCCATCGCGCGCTGCCAGTAGGTGTCGCGCAAGGGCGCGTCGGGCGGGGCCTCGTGCGCAATCACCTCGTTCACGACGTCCCAGCTTTGGAGGCGTCCGCGATACCGCCCGACGACGGTTTCGACATGGGCCCGAAGCGCCCGCTCGGCGAAGCCCGCTTCCTCGTCGGCAGCCAGCCAGTTCGGCACCTCGTTCCACCAGATCACCGCATGGCCGCGCGAGCGCATCCGGCCCGCCTCGGTGAAATCGAGGACGGCGTCGGCGGGGCCGAAGTCGTAGCGTGCGGCCTCGGGATGGACGAGGCCGAATTTCAGCTCGTTCATCGGCAGGGCGATGTCGCAATGCTTCGAGAAAAGGTCGAGATAGCGCTTGTCGCCGAGATGCTGCGAGGCGAGCGCCGCGCCGAACGGCACCCGACGATGTGGACGGATCTCGGTGGCGCCAAGGGGACGGGTGCCAAGCGCGAAGGCCGCCGATGCGCCGCCAGCCAACAACGAACGGCGCGTTAAGCTTCCCCCGATAGCCTCGGTCGCACTATATGGCCAGAATGTCGCACCGTGCGGCAAAACGCCGTTCTCCTATGAGCGCCGCGTGCCCCAAGGGATTTGGAAATCATGCAGCGCCTTCGGGCACTCTTTGCCGGAAATCTTAAGTTCGAGCTAAGCCAAGCGCGCGCCTTCGGCCACTTGGTGGGCGGATCGGCCGGCCGTCTGGTGATCTCGCTCGCCTATTTCGTGTCGATCGCCAATAGCCTGACCGTGGCCGATTTCGGCTTGTTCGCCACGGCGTCGGCGGTGGGCGTCCTTCTGTCGCGCATCGCGGGCTTCGGCTTCGTGTCGCCGCTTTACCGCGCCGCGACCGTCAAGCCGCGCCTCATCGGGGTTCATACGGCGGGGCTCGGCGTCGCCTTTCTTTGCTCGCTTCCCCTGGTGGCGCTCGTTGGCGGCGGCTTCTATCTGGCGGTCTTCCGGCCGGACATGGCGCTCGCCGCCTTTGCGGCGGTGATCGCGGCCGAGGTTCTGTTCTGGCGGCCCCTGGAGGTCGTCTGCATCGTCAATAACGGGCTCGGCCGCTTCGGCCGCGCGGCGATGCTGGTGATTCTCGGTACGGCGATCCGCGCGTTGGGCGCGGTCGGCTTCGCGCTGGCCGGAAGCGGCTCGCTTCTCGAATGGTCGCTCGTCTACATGGGCGCCAATGCCGTGGCGGCGGTTGCGGCCTATGCCTTCTTCTACCCGCGCGTCCGGCTGCGCCTCGTGCCGCGCCTCAGCCTGTCGCGCTGGCGCGACGCCCTGTCCGTCGCCGTGGCGGAGGTCGTGTTCTATCTCCAGTCCGAGCTCGACAAGCTCCTCGTCCTGTCGATCGGCGGGCCGCATATCGCGGGTCTCTACGCCATCCTGATGCGGCTCGTGGACCTCACCGCCCTGCCCGTGCGCGCCTTCAACACGATGGCCGTGCAACGCCTGATGCGGGTGCCCGACTGGCTGGCGCATTGGGGGCGGCGCTGGCTGGTGGAAGGCGGCATCGCGTTCGTGTCGATCGCGGGCCTTGCCGCCATCGCGCTTCTTCTCCACGTCGCGCCGAACGCGCTCGGGCGCAACGTCGCCGATGCCGCGCCGCTCGTCGCCATCGCGCTTCTGGTGCCGGCTTTCCGCAACATCGTGGAATACCATAGCGAGCTTCTTTACGCGCGCGGCAAGACGGCGATGCGCGCCTTGATCCTCGCTCTGGTCGGCCTGGTGAAGGCCGGTCTCCTGTCCGTGCTTTTGATCCATGCGGATGCCGCGAGCACGAACTGGATCATCGGATTGAACGGGCTGTTCTTCACGCTCTGGCTGGTGTCGGCCTCCGCGACCTACACGACCTTCGATTGGCGCGAACGCAAAGGCAAACGCGTTCGGTCCACGGTCACGCCAATTCCGCAACCCGTCGAATAACGGCGGGATCGGTGTCGGTGAAGGACTGGACGCCGATCGCGACCTCTTGCGGGTCGAGCGCTTCCACGAAACGGCGAAGCGCTTCCTCCGTCATCGCCTCGCCTTCCCAGTAAACGCGGCAAAGGGAGCGCGACACGGCGCGGTGATGCGCCGGGGCCTTCTCCACTTCGTCCACGAAGCGGCCGTAGATCGTGCATTCTGACAAGGCACGGTCGCCGGCGAGCGCCGCCATGACGGAGCGTCCGGTGGTCTTCTCGATCCGCGCGGCCATGGCGCGCACCGTGTCCGTGCGCCAGGCGATGCAGGTCGCGATATAGCCGATATCGGTTTCGACCGGGGCTTTGATGCCGAGAAGCGCGCCGGCCCGGCGCGACCAGCGGCGGTGATCCTCGGCGAAGGCCGGAATAACGTCGTGCGCTTCGCCCGGCACGCGGTGGAAGCGCACCGCCGCGCCGGTTCGAAGCCGGGCGACGTCGAAGGGCTTCACGAACACCGTGTCGGAATCGCAGGACAACATCACCTCTTCAGGCATCTGAAGAGCCGCCGCGATGCGGCGAAGCTGCTGCACGTGCCAGCCGCGCAGAGGCGGTCCCAGCGGTGACAGCCAGACGCGCCGCCGAAGGGGCCGGACGGGATCGGGAAAGGCGCGCAGCCAGAAGGGCAGAAGCGCCCGCTCGCCGATCACCTCGCGCTTTGGCCCCCGCAACGGGGCGAAAAGCGGGAGGTCCCGCTCCTCGACGAGGATCAGGTGGCGGCTGTGGCCGGAAACGTGGCGGTCGATGCTTTCGCAAAGAAGGCGGCAGCGCTCAAAATCGCCGCGATAGCTCGCCGTCACGATAGCGGTGCGCATGGCGTCAGCCGGTGGCGCGGGGGCTGGGGCGGCGCATCAGCGCCCGCCCGCCATCGCCGCCACGGCCGGCACTTCGAAGGTCTCGGGGCTGTCGGTGCGGTTGCGCACGCGTCGATCCTGCCGGTCGCCACGATCGAGGATCGCGGCAAGGTTGCCGATCGTCGTTTCGATGGCGGCCGACAAGGAATGTCGGCGCGCCAGCGCGAAGGTCAGGCCGTTGGCGCGCCCGATCATGCCCATGCGGACGCCCGCCACCATATCCGCAAGGGCTCCCGCGAAGTCCGGCGCTTCGTCGGCGACCGCGACATTGCCGGGCACGCTATCGATGCCGCGAAGGGAGGAACGCGTCGCGACGGCCGGCATCCCCTCTTCCAGAGCCTCGATGGTCTTGAGCTGAACGCCGGTTCCGCCCTTGGAAGCGAGCGCCAGAACGCGGGAGGATTGAACGAAGCGCTGCGCATCGGGAACGCGGCCGAGAAAGCGCACGTTCGGCGGGGCCTTGGGCGGGCGTCCCTCGAAGGCGCCGGCGATGGCGATCGTGATGTCGCTCGGCAGAAGCGGCACGATCTGCGACAGGAACCAGTCGAGGCCGATGCGGTTCGGCGCCCAGCTCCAGGTGCCGATGAGGCCGATATCGTGGGTACGCTCGCCGGTGTCGGGCAACATCGGCCGCGCCACCGTCAAAGGCAGGCTGAAGGCCGCCGGGTTGCCGACGAGGCCGAGCCCCGGCAGATCCTCGGCGCTCAGTGTATGGACCATGCGCGCTTCGCGGCAGACGCGGTCCTCGGCACGTTTCAGAAGCCGCGCCTCGCGCTCGTAAAGGCGGCGGCGAAAGGCGGTCGGCGCGTGAAGGGCGTTCTCGGCCGCCGAGCGATGTTCGACATTGTGCGCCACGAAGATCGAGGGCTTGGCGCTCGACAGAAACGGAAAGGCCGTCGGCATCTGGATGGAGTTCAGGATGAAGGCATCCACCGGCCCGGAAGCCGACAAACGAAGATCGAGGGCGTCGTCGTCCATGGTGGCGAGCTTGGCGGCCGACACGGGCAGGCCGGACCAGAAGGCCCGCATGAGCCATTCCATTTTCTGGCGGCGGCCGACCGCCGCGTTTTCCGGCACGAGATCGCCGAGCGAGATTTCGCCCGGCCGCGGGATGCGACTTTCGGGACGGCGGAAGCCGGCGAAGCTGAGACGCACGCCCTGACGACGATACTCGTCGGCGATGACACGCGTCGCGATGTCGAAACCAGAACGTGGTTCGTCTTCCGGCAGCATAGAGCTGATGAAAAGAAGGTGCATGGAAAAGCCTTTCTTGATCTGGGCTTATGCTGCACGGTTATGACAGAGAGTTCTTTCGCCCCAGCTAAGCGGAATGGTTGCTGTTCGCTAACGGACTTTCGGCTTTGTTCATTCTTTCGTGGCTTCATCCCTCAAAAGCGATGCTGAAAGGAAAGCCGCGTGGGGGAAGGCGTCACGATCGAAGCGAGATCGCCGGCTGGCCACGGCGACGCGGCGCAAAGCGTGGACGCCGTGGTCGTGCTTCCGACCTTTCGCCGGCCGGAGCATCTGTCCCGCACCCTCGCCTCCATCGCCGCGCAAAGCGTCGCGCGCCGTCTCGCCGTCGTGGTGGTGGAAAACCATGCCGAAGGGCGCGAGGGCCTCGCGGTTGCCGCCCAAGCGCTTGAGCAGGGCCAAATCCGGGGCCTCGGCATCGTCGCCCATGCGCGCGGCAACTGCCATGCCTATAATGCCGGCTGGGCGGTGGCTCTCGCCGAGTTTCCAAGCGCGCGGTTCATCCTGTCGATCGACGACGACGAATGCGCCTCGCCGACCTGGGCGGAACGGCTGATGGAAACGGCGGAAATCACCGCCGCGGATTTCGTCGGCGGGCCGCAGGTTCCCGTGTTCGAGGGGACCGGCAAGGGCGAGGCCTGTTCCCGCCATCCGGTCTTCACGCCCCATTACGACCGGACCGGCCCGGTGCCGATCCTTTATTCGTCCGGCAACGTCCTGATCCGCCGCGAGGTTCTGCAGGCGATGGAGCGCCCTTTTCTCGACCCCGTCTTCAACTTCACCGGCGGCGGCGACAGCGACTTTTATTCGCGCGCCAGGCGCAAGGGCTATCGCTTCGCCTGGTGCCAGGAAGCAGAGGCCTTCGAAACCGTGCCGGAACGGCGCACCGAATTTTCCTGGCTCCAGGCGCGCAGCCTTCGCAACGGTGCCCTGTCCTCCATCATCGAGCACCGGGCGCGCCCGGACTTCAAAGGGCGCGTCGGCACTCTTGCCAAGAGCATGGCGCTTCTGACCGCCGCCCCCTTGCGCTCGGCTTTGCTCGGCTGGCGCACCCGGTCGGCCGTGATCGGCCTTTACCCGTTGAATGTCGCGCTCGGCCGCCTCATGGCGGAATTCGGAATGGTGAATGAGCAGTATCGCCGCCCCGAAGAGAACTGACGGGCTCGCCCCCGACTGGAAGGCCGACCGGGTCGTTCTTTGGCTGCGCACCGCCGCCGCCACGCTGATCCTGACGCTGCTTCTCGTGTCCTTCACCCCCTTCGAGGTGGAAAGCGCGGCGACCGCTGAGGGCGGCAACGTCGTGAACCAGCTCGGCTATGGCGGTCTCGCGGCGCTGGCCATCGCGGGGCTCCTCACCTTCGCCGACCGGGGTGCGGCCTTCACGCTTCTGCGCCCGACTTGGGTGTTGTTCGGCGGCTGGATGGTGTTCTCGGCCACGCAGTCGCCTGTTCCCGACGCATCCATGCGCGCCGTCGTCTTCTCCATCCTGGCGATGATCACGGCGACGGGGGCCGTCTGCCTGCCGCCGAACGCGCGCTCCTTCCGCTTCGCCCTCTCCTTTGCCGCGCTCACCGTGCTCGGCCTGTCCTATCTCGGCCTCGTGGTCTTCCCGGCCGCGGCCATTCACGGCGCCAGCGGGGCCGAGCCCGAACATGCCGGCCTGTGGCGCGGCATCTACAGCCACAAGAACGTCGCGGCACCGGTGATGGCCGCCTTGTTCTTCGCCGGCCTTTATCTCCTGCGCTCGGGCGAGAAGTGGCGCGGCTGGGCGATCCTCGTTCTCAGCGCCGTGTTCATCGCCAAGACCGGCTCCAAGACCTCCGCCGGCCTCGTGCCTCTCGTCGCCATTCTGGTGATCGGCGGACGCACTGTGGGCGGCCGGGCCCTGCCCGCGTTGATGCTCGTCGCGACCGCCTGCATCATGGCGCTTCTGACACTCGGCGCGGCGATGTCGCCGCTTCTCGACGCCGTGCTTCAGACCATCCTGCCGGGCACGACCTTCACGGGCCGCATGGATCTTTGGCGGTTCGCTTTGGACGCCATGCAGGGGCAGCAATGGACCGGCTGGGGCTTCGAATCCTTCTGGGGCACCGGCGTCGTGCGAGGGATCGAGCGGCCGTTCGAACTGTCCTGGGACCCGCGCGGCATCGTCAACTCGCATAGCGGCTATCTGGAGATCGCCATCGCCATGGGCTGGCCGGCGCTGGGCCTCGCCTCCTTCCTTCTCCTGTTTCTGCCGGTCGCGGATTATCTGCGAAGCAAACCGGGCGCGGAAAACCAGTGTTTCGCCGATTTCTGCCTGATGGTTCTGTCCTTCGTTCTTCTGAACTCCTTTCTGGAAAGCTATCTCTTCGCGCGCGCCCATCCGACCTGGATGCTGGCCTTCATGTCCATCGTCGGATTGCGGCTCGGCGCACGGCTGAGGATGGTTCCTTAAATCCAAGGTCCGCCTAGATTCACCGGCGACAAGCCCGCCCAGACCTTGCCGAGAGGACGAATGACAGGCCTCAAGCTCGACGCCCTCGACCCCGACGATCTTCAGATCGTTTCCGCTTATTGCCAGGACGCGGTGACGCATGGCGGGGAATGCCGGTTCCTCGGCCGCTCCGGCCATTTCGTCGTGCCTGTCAGCCGATTCGTCTGGGAAAAGGCCAACCGCTCGCTGAAGCGCCGGCTGTTCGGCAAGCGGGAATACGAGCGGCGGCGATCGATCCTCGACTTCGCCCGCGTTTCCCATGCGCGCCAGAGCGGCATTGCGGCGGATGCCGTCCTGTCGCTTCTTGCCATCCGCTTCATCCCCGGCGATCTTCCCGCCGGCACGATCGAGCTTGTCTTCGCAGGCGACGCCACGATAAGGCTCGATGTGGAATGCGTGGAAGCGCGATTGACGGACGAGGACGCGGCCTGGTCGACCGAGAACCGGCCGGACCACGACCGTCCCGACCGCTGATCCGCGCCGAAGGAGAACTCATTTTGCCCGTCAGGCTCGACGCCGCCGCTGCCGATTTCGAACCGCGCTTTCGCGACTTGCTCGCGGCCAAGCGCGAATCGTCGCCGGACGTGGAAGCGGCCGTGCGCGCGATCGTGTCCGACGTGCGGGCGCGCGGCGACGCAGCGCTGATCGACTATACCGAGCGCTTCGACGCCCTTGTCCTCACGCCGGAAACGCTGCGCATCCAGCCGAGCGCCATCGAGACGGCTTTCGCCGAGACGGCGCCGGAAACGCGCGAAGCGCTGGAGCTTGCCCATGCGCGCATCCGCTCCCACCACGAGCGCCAGCGCCCGGCAGACGACACCTATGCGGATGCGCTGGGCGTCGTTCTCGGCAGCCGGTGGACGGCGGTGGAATCGGTCGGCCTCTACGTGCCCGGCGGCGCGGCGAGCTACCCGTCCTCGGTTCTGATGAACGCCGTGCCGGCCAAGGTGGCGGGTGTCGAGCGCATCGCCATGGTGGTGCCGGCGCGCGCGGGCGAGTTGAACCCCCTCGTTCTCGCCGCCGCCCATATCGCCGGCGTCGACGAGATCTACCGCGTCGGCGGGGCGCAGGCCGTCGCGGCTCTGGCCTACGGCACGGAAACGATCGCCCCCGTCGCCAAGATCGTCGGCCCCGGCAACGCCTTTGTCGCCGAAGCCAAGCGGCAGGTCTTCGGCGCGGTCGGCATCGACATGATCGCCGGACCGTCGGAAGTGCTGGTGATCGCGGACGGCGACAACGACCCCGCCTGGATCGCCGCCGATCTTCTGGCGCAGGCCGAGCACGATGCCAGCGCGCAATCCATCCTCATCACCGACGACCCGGACTTCGCCGATGCGGTGGAAAAGGCGGTGGACGCGCAGCTCCTTCGCTTGTCGCGCCGCGAAACGGCTGAGGCGAGCTGGCGCGACTTCGGGGCGATCATCCTCGTGCCCGATCTCTCCGCCGCGCCGGCTTTGGCCGACCGGATCGCCGCCGAGCATCTGGAGATCGCGGTCGCCGACCCGGACGCGCTTTTCGCCAAGATCCGCAATGCCGGCGCGGTGTTTCTCGGCCGGCATACGCCCGAAGTCATCGGCGATTATGTCGGCGGTTCGAACCACGTTCTGCCGACCGCCCGCTCGGCCCGTTTCTCGTCCGGCCTGTCGGTGCTCGACTTCGTGAAGCGCACCTCCATCCTGAAACTCGGCCCCGAGCAGCTTCGCGCCCTTGGCCCCGCCGCGATCGAGCTCGCCCGCGTCGAAGGGCTCGACGCGCATGGCCGCTCCGTCGCCATCCGTTTGAACCTATGACCGGCGCGACGCTCCCCGATCCCCAGGCTCGCTTGATCGCGGTGGAACTCGACCACACGATCGGCTCGGCCCCGCCCGATATCGAGCACGAGCGCACCGTCGCCATCGCCGACCTGATCGAGGACAACCTGTTCCGGCCGGTGGGCGTGGCGGAAGGGCCCTACCGGTTGCGGCTGTCCACCGACGCCGGCCGTCTCGTCTTCGAGATCGCGAGCACAGAAAACACGCCCCTCGTCACGCATATCCTGTCGCTCGCGCCGCTGAGGCGGGTGATGCGCGATTATTTCGTGATCTGCGACAGCTATTACGAGGCGATGCGCTCGGCGACGCCGTCGCAGATCGAGGCGATCGACATGGGCCGGCGCGGCATCCATAACGATGGCTCGCAGACCCTGCGCGAGCGGCTGGCCGGCAAGATCGAGGTCGATCTCGACACGGCGCGGCGGCTTTTCACCCTGATCGGCGTGCTTCAGAGGCGGAACTGAGGATGGAGGCCGGTCCCACCATGCCGAGTCGCGCATCGGGCCCCCCGCCTTCCTCGGTTCTGTTCGTTTGCGGCATGAACGCTATCCGCTCGCCCATGGCGGAAGCGGTGACGCGTGCCTTGTTTCCCCGGATCTACACGGTGTCGGCGGGCGTCCATAAAGGCAATGCGGACCCCATCGTGGCGGAGGTGTTGAAGGAAAAGGGCTTCGAGCCCCTGCCCCACCAGCCGCAATCCATGGAAGAACTCGCGGACAGCTATTTCGACCTGATCGTGACGCTGGCGCCCGAAGCCCACCACATCGCGCTGGACCTGACCGGCGCACAGGCGGTCGAGGTCGAATATTGGCCGATGCCGGACCCGTCCGCCGTTGAGGGTTCGCGCGCGCAGACGATCGACGCTTATCGCGATCTTCTGCGGCGCATCGAGGCGCGGATACGCGAGCGCCTCACCACCTGAGGCTCAGTGCGCGTCGGCCTTCACGCCGGAATTGGGCTTGGCGATCAGGGCGGACATGCCGACAAGGGCCAGGAACAGGACGGTCAGCACAAGGAACACGTCGCCGAAGGACATCACGGCGGCTTCCCGGCGCAAAAGGCCGGCCATCTGCGAGATCGCCGTCATGTCGCCGTTCAAGCCGTTGGCCGTCATGGAAGAGGCCATGTCGGCCATGCGCTCTTCGGCGATCTGGCTGCCCCAGCGCACATGCTCGGCCAAACGCTCGAAGTGCAGCGCCTTGCGGTCGGTGAGGATCGTGTTGATCAGCGCGAGACCGACCGCACCGCCGAGATTGCGCGTCAGGTTGTAAAGGCCGGACGCGCCCTTCATCTTCTGCGGCGACAACGTGCCGAGCGCGACGTTGTTGATCGGCACCATCGCCATCATCAGGCCGAAGCCGCGCAGGATCTGCGGCACGAGGAGTTCCTGAAAATCCCAGTCGTGGGTGAGGCTCGACATCAGCCACGTGCCGAGCGCGAAGGACGTGAAGCCGATCGACATCATCACGCGCGGATCGAGCTTCGTCGTCAGCTTGCCGGCGATCGGCGCGGTGACGAACATGGCGAGGCCCGACACGAACATCGTCTCGCCGATCATCAGGGAATCGTAGCCCCGGATCTGCCCGAGATAAACGGGGTAGAGGTAGGTCAGCCCGTAAAGGCCGATGCCCATCACGAAGGAGAAAAGGGAGCCGAAGGCGAAGTTGCGATTGGCGAAGGCGGTCAGGTCGACGATCGGCTCTTTGGCGGTGAAAGCCCGCCAGAAGAACAGGAACCCGCCGACCGCCGAGACCACGGCGCAGATCAGCACCGCCTCGTCCTCGAACCAGTCGTTCAACGGGCCTTCTTCCAGAACGTATTCGAGAGCGCCGAGAAAGGCGGCGAGACCGAGGAGACCGAACCAGTCGAAGCTGTCGAAGAGCTTGAGATTCGGCTTGTCGAAATCGACGAGATTCCAGACCGCGATCGTCACCAGGATGCCGGGCGGCACGTTGACGAGAAACAGCCAGTGCCAGGACAAGGCGTGGCTGAGATAGCCGCCGACGGTCGGGCCGATGGTGGGCGCGAGCGTCGCCACGAGGCCGATCATCGGCGAGACCATGGCGCGCTTGGATGGCGGGAAGATCGTGAAGGCCGCCGCGAAGACGCTCGGGATCATGCCGCCGCCGATGAAGCCCTGGATGGCGCGGTAGAGGATCATCTGGTCGATATTGGTGGCCGTCGCGCACAGCGCCGAGGAGATGGTGAAGCCCGCCGCCGCCACCGAGAACAGAACGCGCGTCGACAGCATCCGGGCCAGAAACCCGGACAAGGGAATCATGATGACCTCGGCGATCAGATACGAGGTCTGCACCCAGGAAATCTCGTCGCCCGACGCGGCAAGGCCCGCCTGGATTTCCGACAAGGAGGCCGAGACGATCTGGATGTCGAGGATCGCCATGAACATGCCGAAGACCATGGCCATGAAGGCCAGCATCCGGCGAAGGGGCACGGCGTCCGGGGCGGCCGGCATCGGCGCGGCCGCTGCAGCAGTGACGGCGGACATCGAGGAATCTTTCCGTTGAGCCGGGAGCTGCTCGTCAGCGTCCCGAGCCGGATTGGGTGGCAGTGATCACCGCCGCGTCGGGCTTCTGGCCGGTCACCGACAAGGCATGGGCGGCATCCGGCGTGGTGCGGATATCCACCGCCACCACCGAGGACAGGCCGGGACGAAGACGGCCGGCGAGTTCGCCCGCATCATTGATTTCGATCCGCACCGGAACGCGCTGGATGACCTTGGTGAAGTTGCCCGTGGCGTTGTCGGTCGGCAGAAGCGAGAAGACAGAGCCGGAAGCCGGCGACACGCTCTGCACCGTGCCCTCGAAATGGCGGCCCGGAATGGCGTCGATCTCGACATCCACCTTCTGGCCGGGGACGATCTCGGCGAGCTGCGTTTCCTTGAAGTTCGCGTCCACATAGACCTTGTCCACCGGCACGACGGCGGCGAGACGCCGGCCCGGCGCAACATAGTCGCCCGGCTGCACCGACTTGTTGCCGACGACGCCGTCATAGGGCGCGCGCAAGGTGGTGAAGGAGAGATCCCGCGCCGCCTGATCGCGATCGACCTGAAGCTCGCGAAGCTCCTGCGCGGCTTCCTTCTGTTGCGCATCGAAGATCAGGACATTGGCGCGCGCGGCATCCACTGCCGCGACCGCGCCGGCCAGCGAGGCGTTGGCGCTGTCGCGGGCGCTTTGCGCCGTGTCCTGCTGGGCCGTGGTGCCGGCGCCCGTGCGCGTCAGGTTGGAAGCGCGCGTCAGGTCCAGCACCGCCTTGGCGAGCGCCGTCGCGGCCGCATCCTTGGAGGCCTCAGCCTCGGCGACGGAGGCTTCCGAGGCCTTGCGCTGCGAGCCGATCCGCTCGATCGCGGCTTGTTTCGTCGCGATCTTGGCTTCCGCCGACTGGAGCGCCAGCCGGTAATCGCCGTCGTCGATCTCCACGAGGGGATCGCCGGCCTTCACCAACTGGTTCTCTTCAACCGGGACTGCGCGGACATAGCCCGAAATCTTCGGCGAAAGGATCGCCATGTCGGCGCCCACATAGGCGTCGTCCGTGGACACGAGGAACCGGCCCTCGACCCAGTAATAGTGCCCGTACCACGCCCCGCCACCAATGGCAGCAAGGGCCAAAAGTGGCACGACGAAGCGCTTGATGCCCTTCTTGCGCGGCGCGGCCGGCGCGCCGGTCGGAGGAGCCGAGGGGGCTGCGGTGACGGGCTGCGATGGGGTTTGCGGGGCTTCGGATGCGGGAACCGGCGCTTTCGCCTCGGCGGCGTTTCCGCCGGCCGTTCCCCCAAGCTCGCTCGAAGGCTTGTCGTACATCGCGTCCATGTCCATATTCGAACCGAACCGTTCAGTTCGATCTTGAAATAGCGAAGTGTTTATCGCATTGCAAGAAGGGGTGGGCGGACATTCCAGACTATTTCCGGCATATCCTTGAGGCATGGTTTTCGAGATCGGGCCGGCGCATGAAAGCGGAGCAGCATGAGTCAGACGCTTGAACGGAGCGAGCGAACCGCAGCGGGCGAGAACCCCGTCAAGCGCCGGCAAATCCTGTCTGGCGCGCAGAAGGTCTTCGTTTCGATGGGCTTCGACGCGGCTTCGATGGACGACGTGGTGCGGGCGGCCGGCGTTTCGAAATCCACCCTCTACGTTTATTTCCGCTCCAAGGAAGAGCTCTTCACCGCACTGATCGCCGAGGAACGCGAGCGCTACATGAACGAGGTCATCGGCATTCTGGCCGATCCCAGCCGGCCGGCCGAAACGCTGCGGATCTACGGCATCAAGCTCGCCACCAAAATGTCCTCCACGGAGGTCGTGCGCGCGCAACGCACCGTGATCAGCGTGGTGGAGCGGATGCCGGAACTCGGCGCTTCCTTCTACGAGAGCGGTCCCAAACGCGCGATCGGCCTTCTCTCAAGCTATTTTGACGCAGCGGTCGCGGTTGGAACGCTCGCGATGGAAGACACCGAGCTTGCCGCCAAGCAGTTCGTGGAGTTGGCGAGCGCCGGCATCCTTCGCTGCCGCTTGTTCGGATACGAAACCAATGGCCCCCTCCCCGCCGAGATCGAGCGCAACGTGGATTCGGCCGTCAAACTGTTCATGGCGGGCTACGGCCCGAAGCCATGAACCCTTGGCGCCCGCCCCCGGTGATCCAGCCCAAGGTCATCGGGCTTCTTTTTCAGGAGCGCCATCTCTTCGCATATGAGGTTCGGAGCGCGACGGGACAGCTCGATGGCGTGCGCCCGCTCGGCGGAACGATCCATTTCGGCGAAACGCGCGAAGCCGCGCTCCACCGCGAATTTGCCGAAGAACTCGGCGCCCGGATCGAGACCCTCGGGGGCTGGACCGCGTTCGAGAACATCTTCCTGTTCGAAGGCCAACCCGGCCACGAATATCTCTTCGCCGCCCCGATCCGTCTCCTCGACCGCGAGCTTCCTTTCCACGAAGCCGTCACCTTCACCGAATCCAACGGCGAGCACTGCCTCGCCCGCTGGTTCCCGCTCGACCGCCTCATCGCCGGCGAGCCCGCGCTCTATCCCAATGGTTTGCGCGATGCCCTGCTCGCTTCAGACCTGCTCGACGAAGCCTGAGATCGTCGCCTGGAGATCGGTGAGGCCGACGTGCTTCTCCGAGGACGTGGCGATGATTTCGGGAAAGGCCGCCGCGCGCTTGCGGATGGCCTCGTGCGTGGCGGCCAGGAGCTTCGGGACGGCCGCGGGCTTGATCTTGTCGGTCTTGGTCAGGACGATCTGGTAGGACACCGCCGCCTTATCGAGGAGGTCGAGCACCTCGGCGTCGTTCTTCTTGATGCCGTGGCGGGAATCGATCAGCACGAAAACGCGCTTCAGGGTCGAGCGGCCGCGAAGATAATCGAAGACGAGGCGCGTCCAGGCGTCCACCTGCTCCTTCGGCGCTTCGGCATAGCCGTAGCCCGGCATGTCCACCATGGCGATCGGCGGCAGGTCCGCTCCCTCACCCGAATAGCCGCCGGGAACGAAGTAGTTCAGTTCCTGCGTGCGGCCGGGCGTGTTGGAGGTTCGGGCCAGCCCTTTCTGCCCGACAAGCGCGTTGATCAGCGAGGACTTGCCGACATTCGAGCGGCCCGCGAAGGCGATTTCCGGCGGGCCCTCGGGCGGCAGGATATCCATCGAGGGCACGCCCCGGATGAAGACCCAGGGCCGCGCGAAGAACTTGTGCGTTTCGAAGGCCGTGCCTTCGCTCGCAACCGGCTCGGTCTCGCTCATTCGGCAGCCTCCAGAAGATCGATATCGGCGCCGCGCACCGCGTCGAGATTGCGACAAAGCTTGTGCGACGGCCAGTCCCACCACGCGAGGCGCAAAAGGCGCGCGATCGCGTCGTCGCCAAAGCGCATCCGGCGGACCGTCGCCGGGTTGCCCGCGACGATCGCGTAGGGCGGCACGTCCTTCGTCACGACCGACTCGGCCGCGACGATGGCCCCATGGCCGATCGAAACGCCCGGCATGATCGTCGCTCCGCCACCGATCCAGACATCGCTGCCGACCACCGTGTCGCCCTTGAATCCGGCGGAAACCGTGGCAAAGTCGAAGCCCTTTTCCCAGCCGCCACCGAAGATGTTGAAAGGATAGGTCGAGAAGCCCGTCATCGCGTGGTTGGCGCCGTTCATCACGAAGCGGACACCGGTGGCGAGGGCGCAGAACCGGCCGATCACCAGCCGGTCGCCGATGAAATCGTAGTGGTGAAGAACGTTCCGGGTTTCGAAGGATTCGGCGTCCTCCGGGTCGTCGTAATAGGTGTAGTCACCGACCTCGATCAGCGGATTGCGGATCAAAGGCTTGAGAAACACGATGCGGCGATGCGCGGGGACCGGATGAACGGCTGTCGGGTCCGGTCCCGTCATGTCGCTTGCCCTCGAGGAAAGCCCGTTCAGGCTTCCTTCTTGCTCCGGCGGAAGCTGTCGAAAATCTCGATCTTCACGCCGTTGCGCTTCATGATGATCGACTGCTGGATGATCGACAGGGTGTTGTTCCAGGCCCAGTAGATCACGAGGCCTGCCGGGAAAGCGGCCAGCATGAAGGTGAAGACCAGCGGCATCCAGGTGAAGATCATCTTCTGCGTCGGGTCCGGGGGCGTCGGGTTCAGCCGCATCTGGATGAACATCGTGATGCCCATGATGATCGGCCAGACGCCGACCATCAGCGCATGGGGAAGCGAATAAGGCAGAAGGCCGAAGAGGTTGAAAAGGCTCGTCGGATCGGGCGCGGCCAGATCCTGGATCCAGCCGAAGAACGGCGCGTGGCGCATCTCGATCGTGACGTAGAGCACCTTATAGAGCGCGAAGAAGACCGGGATCTGGACGAGCATCGGCCAGCAGCCCGCCGCAGGATTGATCTTCTCCTGCTTGTAGAGCTCCATCATCGCCTGCTGCTGCTTCATCCGGTCGTCGGCGAAGCGCTCGCGCATTTCCATGATCTTGGGCTGCACGTCCTTCATCTTCGCCATGGACTTGTAGGACTTGTTGGCGAGCGGGAAGAAGACGAGCTTCAGGGCCACGGTCACCAGAAGGATGGCGGCGCCGAAATTGCCGGTGAACTTGAACAGCCAGTCGATGGCGGTGAACATCGGGCGCGTGATGAAGAAGAACCAGCCCCAGTCGATGAGCTGGGTGAAGCGCGGGATCGACAGATCCTTCTCGTAGTGGTTCAGGAGTTCCACAACCTTAGGACCGGCGAAAACGCGCTGCGAAACGCTGGCGGCGGCGCCGGGCGCGACCGTCAGCGGGTCGGCCTGGAAATTGGTCTGGTAGAACGGGCGTCCGGCCGCCGAATAACGGAAGGTCGGCTGGAAGCCGCGACCGTTCTCGGGCACCAGCGCCGCAGCCCAGTACTTATCCGCGATGCCGAGCCAACCCGTCGTGGTCTTGGCGGGCGTCACGGTGCCGTCGCCTTCGATCGAATGATAGGTGGCCTCCTGCAGGCCCTCGTCGCCGAAGACACCGAGAAGGCCTTCGAACACCACCCAAGCGGAGGCGACGGCGGGCTTCGAGAAACGCGTAACGAGGCCATAGGGCTGGACGGACACCGCCGCCTCGCCGCCGTTGCGCACTTCGTCGCGAACCTCGAACATGTAATCGCTGTCGATCGAGATGGTGCGCGTGAAGGTGACGCCGCGCTCGTTCGTATAGGTCAAGGTGACCGGGGCTTCGGGCGTCAGCGTGCCGTTGCCGCTCACCTGCCAAAGGGTGTTGGAATCGGGAAGCGTGCCGGCATTCTGGCCGGAATAACCGAATTCGGCGAAATAGCCGACCGGGTTGTTGGCGGCGTCCGTCGCGTCATAGGGCGAAAGCAGGACGATGGTCGGCGAGGAATCGTCGACCGTCTCGTGGTATTTCTTCAACCGGAGATCGTCGAGCCTGCCGCCCTTGAGGTTGATCGAGCCGGAAACGGTGGGCGTGTCGATCGGCACGCGCGGGTCGCGGCCGATCGCGGCTTCGCGGGCCAGGGTTCCACCGACGCCCGGCGCCGGGATGACGCTTTCGCGGCCGGCCGGGATGGCGGCATTCTCCTGAGGCGTGCCGGCGGGGGTCTGCGGGGTCTGGAGCGAGCCTTGGGGCTGCTGGGTTCCTTGCGCCGCCACCTGCGCCTGGCGCTGGGCTTCGGTGCGCGGGCTGACCACCAGAAACTGCCATCCCACCAGGACGGCGATCGAAAGCGCCATCGCGCTCAGGAAGTTACGGTTGTTTTCCATCGATCAGTTCCCGGCGGAGCCCTTGGGCGGCCCCTTGTTCTGGGCATGGGAGGAAGGCCCGCGCTTCTGCGGCGACCTGCCCTCGTCGGCGCCGGTGCTTCTCGACAAGCGCCGGGACAATTCGCCCGTCAGCACGTCGAACGGCAGTTCGGCCACTTCCTTGCGCGCCACAATCACGTAGTCGAAGCCCGGCGCCATGTCGGCAGCGCAGACGGTGCGCACCGCTTCGCGCAGACGCCGCCTGATGCGATTGCGCAGAACGGCGTTGCCGACCTTGCGCGTCACCGTCAGGCCGAGGCGCGGCTCGCCGCCATCGCGCCGGTCGCGTGCCTCGATAAAGAAAAAGGGGCCGTTCAGTCGACGACCCCCGCGCGCGGCCAGAAAGTCGGGCCGCGTTCGAATGCGCCCGACCGCGGCCGGCAAGGCGCAGATCAGGCCGACAGGCGCTTGCGGCCGCGGGCGCGGCGAGCCGCGATCACCTTGCGGCCGCCCGGGGTTTCCATGCGGGTGCGGAAGCCATGGCGGCGCTTGCGGACGAGCTTGCTCGGCTGATAGGTGCGTTTCATCGTTCGTTCCCCCGCGAAGCTTCTCGCAGGCCTCGTTATACTGGATCTCTGCGGCCGGACAGGCGCGGAAAAACGCGCGACGGACCGGGCATCCGCTCGTGCGGCGGCTTATAGGAAGAAGGACGCCGTAAAGTCAATCGAAGAGACATATCTTCCCTCCTCTTGACGTTCCCGCCCTTGCCGCGAATGGACACGCGAAGCGCGACGCCTATGATTCCCTGCATGGCCTCGCACCCTATCGGGGCGGGAAAGCGTTCCGTCGCTCGTATGGGTCGAACAAAGGCGCAGCGGCAGGCGTGACCACGGAGCAGCGATTGAAAGGCACAGGCGGCACGGGACGGATGGGCGTAAACGGCACGCCGTTCAAGACCGCCGTGCGCAGGCCGCTTTCGACGAGCCTGCTTTGGCTGACGATTCTTGCGGTGATGCTGGCGGAAGTTCTGATCTTCGTGCCGTCCGTCGCCCATTTCCGCCTGGAATGGCTGCGCCAGAAGCTGGAAACGGCCGCTGCCGCCGGGCTGACGGCCGAGCAGCCGAAGGAGCCGGGCGAAGCCGCGCTCGGGCCGCGCCAACAGGCCGCGCTTCTGCGCGCCCTTGAAGCCGATCTCGTGGCCATCGCCAGCGGAGGCACGACCCGGCTTCTGGCCCGCAAGGAAACGATCCCCACCCTCGACCGGCAGATCGACATCGGCCGCAACCGTTGGCCGACCCAGATCGCCGGCGCGGTCGACACGCTGGTTTTCGGCGGCAATCGCACGATCCGGGTTCTCGGGCCCGTCGGCGACGAGGAAAGCCCGAGGCGGGCCGTGGCCGAAGTGGTGTTTCCCGAGCGCAAGTTGCGCGCCGCGATGCTCGCCTATGCGCGGAACGTCTTTCTCGTGTCCATTCTGATCGCGCTTTTCGCTGCCAGTCTGGTTTATGCGGCGATCACCCTCCTCCTGATCCGGCCGATCCGGGCGATGACCCAATCCATGCTGCGGTTCGGCGAATCACCGACGGACGCTTCGCGTCTTATCCAGCCGAGCGGGCGGCCGGACGAGATCGGCGCGGCCGAAGCGGAACTGGCCGGGATGCAGGCGACGCTCGCCGCGACGTTGCGCGAACAGCGCCACCTCGCCGATCTCGGGCTCGCGGTCTCCAAGATCAATCACGACCTCCGCAACATCCTCGCCTCGGCTCAAATGGTCTCGGACCGGCTGGCGGACATCCAGGAACCGCGCGTCCAGCGCGCCCTCCCCCTTCTCTTACGCAGCCTCGACCGCGCGCTCGTCTACACCCAGACGGTGATGTCCTACGGCAAGGCGGTGGAAGAAGCGCCGACGCGCCGGCATGTGCGTTTGCACCGCCTCGTCGCCGACGTGTTCGAGGTCGCGCCGGTCGGACCGGACAGCGGCATCGAGTTCGTGAACGGCGTGCCGGAGGACTTCGAGATCGAGGTCGACGCCGATCAGTTCTTCCGCGCGGTGAACAATCTCTGCCGCAATGCCGTCCAGGCGCTGGAAGGCGAAGCGGACGGCGTCCTCGTTCGGCGCGTCACCGTGGAAGCGTTTGCGGCCGAGGACGGGACAACCGTGATCCGCGTGGCCGATACGGGACCCGGCCTGCCGCCGCGGGCCCGCGAGAATCTGTTCAAGGCGTTCCGGGGTTCGGGCCGGGCGGGAGGAACGGGCCTCGGCCTCGCCATCGCCGCCGAGATCGTGGAAGCCCACGGCGGGCGCATCGACCTCGTGGACGAGCCGCGCGCCGGCGCCTGCTTCGAAATCCGCCTGCCGCTTCGCGGAACTCTCCCGACCTCCTGACAGGCTACTTCGGAGCATTGGTCGATTCAGACTTCGCATCCACCGACGCGATCTTTTCATACAAAGACACGCAAACCCGCTTGCCAAGCCGATCGGGAATGAGTACCAAGCGCTCATCCGAAGCCGAAGCGCTTCGATAGCGGCGCCCGTAGCTCAGCTGGATAGAGCACCAGACTACGAATCTGGGGGTCAGAGGTTCGAATCCTTTCGGGCGCGCCACTTTTACCATGTAAAAACAGATGGTTGACGGTGCAGCGGCCAGGCTGAGCCGAGGTGTTGTCCGCGAGAATCGCCACCGAGTCGCCACGGCAAAGGTGCCTTATCCATCTCGCTTGCGAAGATGCTGCCCCCACTGAGAAACGAACCAGCCGCGCGTGGCGCTGATGCGTTTCCGAACATGCCGGAAGCGAGGAGGTTAGACCGCTCCGATCTCGACTGCCAAATTTCATTGGGACCAACGAACAGCCCGTCCCATGCCGGTTCCCAATCGCCTCCCCATTGACGCCGCAGGTACTCACGGTTTGCCCGTAAAGCCGCAGGTTTACCGACCCCCTGATATGTCAAAAATCCGGCGTTGATGAAGTCGTGATATGTGCGCTGAAAATCTTCGGAGAACAAATCGCCGTAGGCGTGAAACGTTCTATCGATCTCCCGCTTGATTGCTATTATGCGCCTCAGCGGAATGTCGCGCCAGCTTCCACGCAAGTGAAACAACAGAGAAGATCGTGCACCTTCGGCACGATTGCATCGTAGATGGCGATCCGTTTCTTCATGAGTTCTTGATTGACGGCTTTCCTGCGATCCAAATGGACAGTGGCCCAAGCGACCGTCAGCGCAACAAAGTCGCTGAGAAGCGTTGTCCACCATGGCGAAGTCATGCGGCAGCCGTCCCTTTCACCGTTCGATACCCATGCCGCAAACTTGATCACCGCCCCAAAGAAAGAACGGCGCGAGCGATTCCGGGCGGGCCACGGCAAGCCGTTCCCACAAGCGAGATGACGGAATCATACGCGCTTCCCGAGAACGGGCATTCATTCTCCGGTCAAAGATCGACCACTTCATCCGTCGCTGAAGGCGTGTCGCTCTCCGGCAAGGCGAGACGGCTAGCCTCTGCGACTTCTGTCACGACTTGGCGTTGATGTGCGTGAGCTTGTCGAAGCCGATCACCTGAGGTTTTCTGCGCCGCCGTGGTAGGTGCTGGCGGGACCGGAAGGGACATTAGAGCCTCCGGGCTTTCGACGCGCGTACGATTTGACGTGCCCGTGACGAAACCTTCGATGATGCGCTTTACCAGCGGCGTTCGCAGCATCGCCACCAGCCAGTGAGGGTCTACACCCTTCTTGGCGGGAAGGATGCAGTACTCCTTCGAGACAACGGCAGCCTGACAGTCGTCACCGACAACCCCCACCGATCCATGCACGAGATCGATGCCGGACACGAGAATATCGCCGTCCTCCACCGCTTGCAGCGTCTCGGTCCCGTACTGCGTGTCCGTGAGAGCTTTGCGTCCGACGAAAGCCGTCCCGCGTGACACGAACGCGAAGGAATAGAAGTTGCTTTGTTTGGGCGTACGTCCGGTCGATACGAGGTCCGCAAGATCACTCAGAGACACGGTAGCTGGCAACTGCGCTACGGCTTCCTTCATCCGCCAGTGCGCCACGTCCAGCCGCTCCTGAGGACGTGCAGGGTTCAGGGGCCAGAGTGCGAAGGTCGCCTCCTCGCCTAGAGCGTCCAGCACCTTCTCAGTCTCCACGCGCGCCTCTGCTATTCTCAAGTCTCCCGGGACGGGCGAACTATCGGCACGGCAAGCCGCAAGCACCGTCGAACGCCACGCATCATAGGCATCACAAACCGGGTCAAGGTCGTTCGGCCGTAAAAGGTCATTGCCCGTTGGACCTGTACGGAGAGCTTGCGCGAAAAAGACGGGCTCACGCTGAGCAACATTCGGCGGCTTGCGCACAAGGGCGAGGATGGAAGTTTTCGCAGTGGTGCAAGCAAGGTCCTCGAAGGCGTCACGAGGAAGGGAGAGCACGGCCTTCAGGAAGAAGTTTCACCGGATGAACTCCCGAGCCCCCGCATACTCGCGCGTATTCGGCACGGCTTCGTCAATGACGAAGGCAAGTATGCCACCTTGCCATTCGGCCGGCATACTGGCGTCCCGAGACGCCTTCAATACTTGCACCAACGCGCCAATGAAGAGCGCGCCGCCCTTCGTCGTGCGTCCCGCTGGTATCCTGGTAACTTTGCCCGGCGCGATAGCCGAGACAGCGGCATCAACCTTTGCCCGCCACTCGCCCATTCGCTCCTTGGCGCGATCCGCCTTGCGATCCTCACCGGCCGCCTTCAGCGTGGCGGCCTTCAATGCGAACTCTTCGACCTTCGCCTTCGCGCGGTCTCGCTCCGTCTCTTCGCGAAGATGATGCGGCATTACGTCAAAGGCCTCGCTGGACCATTTCCGTGCCGCCGCTGCCTGGGCTTCCGGGGAGGCTCCGGGTGAACCGCGCCGGGTTTCCCGGAGGCCGTTTGGTTTGAGTTTTACGCGGCGATCGGCATGGTCTCAGAGCTGGGCGTAGTAGGCTTCTTCCGCTTCGACGGGCGGGATGTTGCCGATCGGCTCGAGCAATCGTCGGTTGTT
The DNA here is from genome assembly GCF_009176975.1 of Aureimonas psammosilenae. GTDB lineage: Bacteria > Pseudomonadota > Alphaproteobacteria > Rhizobiales > Rhizobiaceae > Plantimonas > Plantimonas psammosilenae. Next base: position 53,322 of record NZ_WEZG01000002.1, on the reverse strand, counting down.
GAACCAGTCGATCCATTCAAGCGTGGCGAACTCGACGGCCTCTGAGTGTTCAGTCCCGGCATTTGATGGATTGGATCGATCATGAATCTTTTGGGTTCGATTGTCCATTGTTTGCAGATGAACTCGCAGGGCGTGAACCTGGCCCATAGTGCCTCCTTCCACTCCCGTGAAAAACCTGCACCATCAAAGCCTGGGATCAAACACCACGACGGGAAGCGCGACAGCCGCCCTCACGGCACTCGTGGGAAGCGGGCTGGCATGGACATCGACCTGCTCACCTGGCAGGGCGAGGACATTGGTCGCCCCAGCGATATCGCTGCATGCAGCGTGACCGACGGGGACGTGATCAGGGCACGCATCAGTGGAAAGTACGTTGCCGTGTTCCGCGGCAGCTTCTGTCCTGCCCCGCCGGATAAACCGGTTCGGATCCGATGCTTGGAAGACTTGGTCCTGACCCGGATTTTGGCCCAGGTGTCATGGGAGTTCTCGGGCTTTCATGGGTTTTCCGCGAACTCGGCCGGGGACAAGTTTCTCAGGCTCGTCTGCGCACGATGGTGGTTGTCGGGGATTTAGATCGGCGACGCATCCCGCAGGTCAGTACTGATGACGCGGGGATGTCGCGGCGATCAAGGCTGCTCTTGCGGCTTTCACGTGACGGCGCATGGTGAACTCGGCGGAGTCTGGATCGCGCTCGGCCAGCGCCTCCATGATCCGTCCATGCTCTTTCCAGGCGGCGAGGCCCCGCCCCTTCACCGACCTATGCCGGGCGCGGCAGAGCTTGAGCCGAGGGTAGAACTGGTCGCAGAGGAGATCGGTCAGCACCGGATTGCCGCAGCCGCGGCCGACACGGACATGGAAGTCTGTGTCGAAATCCTGTTGCAGATACGGACCGGCCGGATCCGCCTCGAGGGCATGTCCGTGCATGGCCACGATCTCCTGCAGTTCGGTGATCGCACCATCGTTCATGTTCGTGGCTGCCAGTCGGCACGCCATCGCCTCCAGTGCCTCCCGCACGTCGAGGATCGCCAGGAACTCATCGAGGCTGGGCGATACGACGCGCACACCCTGGTTGGGCACATGCGTGACGATCCCCCGCTCCTGAAGACGGCGGATCGCCTCGCGCACCGGAGCGCGGCTGACCTGAAGTTGTTCGGCGAGCGCCGGCTCGCTCAATTTCGCACCCGGAGGGATGTCGCCCTGCAGGATCGCACGGCTGAGCTTCTCATAGATCGACGCGGACTGGTTCGAACGCATGCGCCCTCATGATCGGATGGCCAGGGGGAATAATAATCTGTCGACATATTTCCTAAAAACTAGATTTTATGGATGCATTTCCTTCCGTTCAAGGAAATTTTGTCGACACTTTTTCAGAGCATCGTTTGGGAGGACGGTTCGCAATGAGACATGTTCACTGGCTGACGGCAGCTACCCTTCTGGTTTCGGGCGCGGCCGTGGCGCAGGAGTTCCAGCCCCGCAACCCGGAATGCGTCGCCCCGGCGGCACCTGGCGGCGGCTTCGACCTGACCTGCCGCCTGACCTCGCAGAAGCTCAACGAGCTCGGCATCGTGGAGCCGACGATCCGCACCACCAACATGCCGGGCGGCATCGGCGCGGTCGCCTACAACATGATCCAGGCCCAGCGGCGCAATGACCCCAACGTGATCGTCGCCGTTTCCACGGGCTCCTGGGTGAACCTCGCGCAGGGCAAGTTCGGGCGCTTCTCCGAGAACGACGTCCGTTGGCTCGGCGCCGTAGGCGCCGACTACGGGGTCCTCGCCGTGCGCAAGGACAGCCGCTTCAAGACGATGGAGGACTTCGTCGCGGCCCTGAAGCAGAACGTCTCCTCGGTGGCGATCGGGGCCGGCGGCACGGTCGGCCGCCAGGACTGGATGAAGCCCGCGCTCGTCGCCAAGGCCGCCGGCGTCGATCCAAAGGGCATGCGCTACCTGTCCTACGAGGGCGGCGGCGAGGCCCTGGCGGCGCTGCTCGGCGGCACGATCGAGGCGCTGCCCGGCGACGCGTCGGAAATGCTCGGCCAGCTCGAGGCCGGCGAGATCCGTGTGCTCGCCACCTTCTCGGCCGAGCGCCTGCCGGGCGCCTATGCGGACGTGCCCACCGCCAAGGAGGCCGGCTACGACGTGGAATGGCCGATCGTGCGCGGCTTCTACGCGCCTCCGGGCATCAAGGATGCGGAATACGCCTATTGGACGGACGCCCTCACGAAGCTGAACGCCAACCCCGAATGGCAGAAGGCACGCACCGAGCAGGGCCTCTTCGAATACGACCTCGTCGGGCCCGAGTTCGACGCCTTCGCCAAGAAGCGTACCCAGGACTTCCGCACCCTCGCCACCGAGGTCGGCCTGCCCACGAGCGGGAAGTGAGCCGATGGCCGCGAGCGCGATCTTCGACCGCATCAGCGGGTTTGCCGTCCTTCTTCTCGGCATCGGGGCGGTCTGGCACGGCGTCAGCCTCAAGGTCGCCTTCGCGGCCGATCCGGTGGGACCCAAGGCCTTCCCCGTCATCGTCGGCCTGATCCTCCTCGTCTGCGGGGCCTCGATCGCTCTCAGGCCGACGGCGATGGCTTGGGAGGTCGGGGACTACGGCCGGATCCTTCTCGTGGCCGTCGCCTCCCTGATCTACCCCTTCATCCTGATTCCCCTCGGCTTCGTTCCGGCCACCGCCATCCTCGGCTTCCTCTGCGCGCTCGCGTTCAAGGGACGGCCGCTCCCTTCCCTCGTCGGCGCGGTGGCTCTGGCCTTGGTAATCTTCGCGCTGATCGACCTCGGGCTCGGCCTCGGCCTGCCGCGCGGCCCGCTGGGGATGTGAAACCATGGACGCTCTCGCCTCGCTCGCCTACGGCTTCTCCGTCGCGCTCACGCCCTTCAACCTCCTCCTTGCGCTCCTCGGCGCGGCGCTCGGCACCGCCGTCGGCGCGCTGCCGGGCATCGGCCCGATCAACTCGATCGTGCTTCTCCTGCCGCTCTGCTTCGCGCTCGGCCTGCCGCCGGAAAGCGCGCTGATCCTGCTCGCCGGCATCTACTACGGCTCGGGCTACGGCGGGCGAATCTCGTCGATCCTTCTCAACATCCCCGGCGACCCCGGCCTCGTGATGACGACGCTGGACGGGTTCCCGCTGGCGCAGAAGGGGCGCGGTGCCGCGGCGCTCGCCATCAGCGGTATCGGCAGTTTCGTCGGCGGCACGCTGACCGTCGTGCTCCTCAGCTTCCTGGCCGTCCCCCTCGCCCGCATCGCCGTGACCTTCGGCCCGGCCGAATACGTCGCTCTGATGACTCTGTCCTTCACGCTGCTCGCCACGATCGGCGAGGCGCGGCCAGCCAAGACCTGGGCCGCGATCGCCCTCGGCCTGCTTCTCGCGATCGTCGGCATCGATGGCGGATCGGGGATCGAGCGCTTCACCTTCGGCTCGCTGGAGCTTCTGGGCGGTGTCGACTTCACCACCTTGACCATCGGCCTCTTCGCGGTGAGCGAGATCCTGGTCGTGGCAGAGGGGCTGCGCTCGGGAACGGTGACGAACTATTCCGGCGGAGAGCGCCTGAAGTGGTCCGAGATCCGCGCCTGCATCCCGGCGATGCTGCGGGCGACCGGGCTCGGCTTCTTCCTCGGCATCCTGCCCGCCACGGGCGCCGCCGTCTCGTCCGCGCTGGCCTATACCGTGGAGAAGCGCATCTCGGACCGGGGCACGTTCGGCAAAGGCGACATGCGCGGGCTCGCCTCGCCCGAGACGGCCGACAACGCCGCGCAGACGGCCTCGATGGTGCCGATGCTTGCGCTCGGCATTCCCGGCTCGGGAACCACCGCCGTGCTGCTCGGCGCGCTGATGATGTACTCCGTGACGCCGGGCCCGCTGCTCTTCACCCAGCGACCCGAGATCGCCTGGGGCCTGATCGCGTCGATGTACATCGGCAACATCATGCTTCTCGTCCTGAACCTGCCGCTGGTCGGCCTCTTCGCCCGGCTGCTGCTGGTTCCCTACTGGATCCTCTTCCCCGGCATCCTTGGCCTCTCTTTTGCGGGTGTCTATGCCGCGACGAACTCGCCGTTCGAACTCGTGCTGACGGTGCTCCTGGGCATTCTCGCCTATGTCATGCGCAAGGTCGGCTTTCCGCTGATCCCGCTCCTCATCGCCTTCGTGCTGGCACGCCTGTTCGAGGACAACCTGCGCCAGGCCATGTCGCTGTCGGACGGAAACCCGGCCATCCTTTTTCAGTCGCCGGTCGCCGTCGCCATCTGGCTCGTGGCGCTGGCCGTGCTGCTCGTGCCCCTGATCGCGCCGCGCCTGCGCAAGCGTGTCGCGCATATGGCCGACAGCGAGACCTGACGTCCAAGGACCCGATCCCATGACCTATCTCGTCGCCGCCGACCTTCCCCGGCAGTCCGCAGGCTCGCGCTTCGGCGCGCTGATCGATCGCCCGGAGATCCTCGGCATCCCCGGCGCGCACAACGGGCTCGCGGCGATCCAGGCACGCGACGCCGGCTTCGAGGCGCTCTATCTCTCGGGCGCGGCGGTGAGCGCCTCCATGGGCCTGCCCGACCTCGGCATCCTCACCGTGGAGGACATGAGCTTCTTCATTCGTCAGATCGCCCGCGCCTCCGGCCTGCCGCTCCTGGCGGACGGCGACACGGGCTACGGCGAGGCGCTGAACGTCATGCACATGGTGCGATCCTTCGAGGACGCGGGCGCCGGCGCCGTGCAGATCGAGGACCAGTTGCTGCCGAAGAAATGCGGCCACCTCAACGACAAGCAGCTTGCCGCGCCGACGGACATGGCCGCGAAGGTCAACGCCGCCAAACGCGCATCGCGCGACCTCGTGGTCATCGCACGCACGGACGCCGCCGCGAGCGAGGGGATCGAAGGAGCGGTCGCGCGTGCGAAGCTCTATCTCGAGGCGGGCGCCGACGCGATCTTCCCGGAGGCGCTGACCTCGGTCGAGATGTTCCGCGAGGTCGCAAGCCGCCTGCCCGACGTGAAGCTGCTCGCCAACATGACGGAGTTCGGCCGCACGCCCGCCCTGACGGCACAAGAGTTCCAGGACCTCGGCTACGCCATGGTGATCTGGCCCGTCACCTCGCTGCGCGTCGCGGCCAAGGCGCAAGGCGAACTCTACGCCCGCTTGGCGGCCGAAGGCACCCCGGTCTCGCTGCTGGACCGGATGCAGACCCGCGCCGAACTCTACGAGACCATCCGCTACTACGACTACGAGGCGCTGGATCGCAGCATCGTCGCGACCGTGCTGCCCGCCTGAGGCAGGGACTCGCACGGCAAGCGTTCGTGCCCACAAGAAGGATCGACGATCATGCGCATCACCATCGCCTCGCTCGCCCTGGCAGCCGCCCTCGGTCTCTGCGCCGTGCCGGCCCTTGGCGAACAGACGGCGGCCCACTCAGCGGCCACGATCCCGGCGGACCTGAACTACCTGCTCTCCGTTCCGGCCGGCTACGAGACGTCGAACGAGACCTATCCGCTGATCGTCTGGCTGCACGGCGGCGACCAGGGCGGCAGCAACGTGGAGAAGGTGCGCGCCAGCGGCCTGCCCGCGCTGATCGAGACGGGGCGCGAGGTGCCCTACCTCGTGTTCTCACCGCAGAACCCGAGCGAGGAACTGCTCTATCCGATCGAGACGGTGAAGGCGGCGCTGGACGAGGTCGTGGCCGGCCACCGCGTCGATCGATCCCTCATTATCGTGATGGGCTACAGCCGAGGCGCCTTCGCGGCCTGGGCCATGGCCGAGCAGTATCCCGAGACCTTCGCTGCAGTGGTGCCGATCGCGGGCGGCGGCAATCGCCACTATCTCAACCGCGCGAACGAGAAGGCCGCCTTCTGGATCTTCCACGGGACCGACGACGAGGTCATTCCGCTATCGGACTCGGTCGTGCTCTACGAACGATTGAAGGCCTTGAAGCGCGACGCTCGTCTGACCGTCTTCGAGAACACGAGCCACGAGGCAGTCGAGGCGGCTGCGCTCAACGACCAGGGGCTATGGGACTGGATCGCCGAGCGGCGGCTGGAGGTTTCGCCAGCTGAGCCCGCGCCAGTTCAGTCCGCGCAGTAGCTCGCATCTGCCGGCGTCGCTCCCAACAATCAGGGGGCCTGACGATCTCTTCGCCTCTGTGCAGAATGGCGGCGTCGCTTCGTGAGACTAGGAGGTACGGGATGCGTCGAACTTCGGTAGCAGCGAGCCTGGCCGTACTGGCGGGCATTACGGGAGCGCAGGGAGCGCAGGGAGCGCCGGTCGTGAATCCGGGGACGCCCGCGCCCGACTGTACGGCTCACGTCAACTACGACCGCAACACCGATCTTCCCGGCTATCGCGACACAGCCGGCGTCTGCCAGCCCTTCATGTCGCTGAACCAACTCGTGCCGGACGACTACGCCGGTGACTTCTACGCCGCCGAGTTCACCGACGCGAAGATTCACGAGCGCTGGCAGGCGTGCAAGGCGGACGAGGCCTGCGCGGCGGCGGCCCGCAAGGGCGCCAAGGGCTTTGCCCGCGTCGAGACACGCGAAACGGGTACGGTCGGCACCAGGGGGAAGATCGATCCCGAGGGCGAGGTCGATCTCGCCGCCATCCGCCGCCCGGCGGACTTCGGCAAGGCGCCCTACGGCGAGCCGATCGCGAGCGCCGATGGCCAGACCTTCGTGGTCGAGTTCATCGCGCCGCGCGACGCCTATGAGCGGGTCCACCTCAAGACCAATGGCGAGATCAAGTTGCGTGGCTGGTACATCCGAGGCGACGGCATCGCGCCCGGCGAAGGTCAGCGGGAGCGCGCGCTCGTCGTGATGAACAACGGCGGCGGCAACGAGATCACCGCGCTGGACGACCCAAGTTCGGTGCCCGTCGCGCGCGACGAGGCGAGCGGCAAGTATGTTCTGAACGAGAAGCCGGACGGCCTGTCGGAGGAGCCCGGCATGCGCCATTGGCGCGGCTTCGCCCATGCGTTCCATAAGGCGGGTTTCGACATCCTCGTCACCGATCGGCGCGGCAACGGCCTCTCAGGCGGGCAGAACGGCTTCAACACGGCCGAGCAGGCCAAAGATATGGCGCGCGAGTTCGAGCAGTTGGCATCCGGCCAAGGGATGCGGGCGATGGGACCGGACGGGGTGACCCTGGAGGGCCCGCAGGCCGCCTCGACCGTCATGGACGGCGCCGATATCGCGGCGATGCCGATCGTCCTCATGGGCTACTCGCGCGGCTCTTACGCCGTCGCCTATGCCATGCACAAGAACTTCGTCGAGACTTGCGACCGCGATATGCCCGGCGGCACCTGTGGCCCGGCGCTCCGCCGCACCAACATCAAGGGAGCGATCCTCTACGGCCCGAACGCCGGCGGCCTCGGCACGCGCGTCAAAGGTCACGACATGATCGAGGCGGCGCTGCGCGAGGAGTTCTCGACGACTTACTATCCCGATGGCGACGTCGCAGCAGGCGTCACAAGCTGGCCGGCGCTGCAGATCGTCAAGGGTACCTGGGACTATGTGGAAGGGCTGGAAGGCAGCCTCGGCGCGCTGAACCGCACGAAGGGCCTGAAGGACATCTTCGTCTTCCACGGCCCCCATCAGCTCGCAACGCAATCGCCGGAGAACATGGCGCTTGCCGGTGAGCGCATGGCGAGGTTCGCGTTGGCTGCGGCGAAGGGCGAAACCCGGTTGGACGGCAGCGCCGTACCCATCGACCTGCGTGCACTTGTGTTTTCCGCTCCGTCGCATTGGGACAAGACTACCAATCCCGACAGCATGCATTAAGCCGCGCCACAGAACTGGCCGACCCGCGACTTCGGCTGGGAGGCCGTCACCGCGAATGCGATGAGGTGGCGGAGCAAATGACGAAGCTGTCCCGCGTGGGCGTTCGCGATACGCCAAGCGTCGCGGCGAGCTTGGCTTTCACAGTAAGGTCACTGCCGCGCAGGCGGCGGCTGCGGACTACTTTCAACACCAAGCGGCAGATGAAGTGACTACGCCTTTTTATACTAATTTCAATGATATAGATGTCCTCAGTTTCGTTCTGACCAGCGCGCCACTTCAACATATCGGACGTACGTGCTGCGCGTTTGCCGTCGCAACCAAAGTCCGATCGTGCAACTCTTGGCCATCGGCGACTTGCTGACGGGTCTTTCTGCGACGCTCCTTCAGATAACGCCAACGCCGATCTCCCGATATCTTTGGATCTGGAAGTCGTACGCGATCATGAGCGCGCGGCGCAGGCGAACTTTGCCTGGCGCGAAGTTCTGCTCCCATCTCGAAGAATACGCGTCAGGCGGCCTTTAAGACGGAACGCTGGGATGAGTTTCGCATGGGTGGGCGCTTGTCGCGATGCAACCGGCCTTTCTGCGCTGTTTTGACGGTATCACGTCTGCTTTTCGCAGCGGGCGTTGTGCCCAGCTGCCCGCTCGGCGCCATCCCGTGTTCAGAACATCGCGGACAGGCCGCTACTTCAGCTCAGGGGGTCGGTTCAGAAGGTCGAAAAGGGATGACGTGCCCGACGACGGGTTGATCCGCACCGGGGCGGGGCGGGCGAGATCGTATTGGTGCAGGGCGTAGTCGACATCCGCCACGCGCTTCGTGGAGGCTTTGCGGTAGAGCGCGGTGAGTTCCATTGAGACGGGTCGCGGGGCGTTGCGGATGACCGATGCCAGCATGGCGGGTCGGGCCTGGAGCACGAACAGGTCGATATCGCGGTTTCTCGCCTCCGTTGCCGGCGGATCGAGCGCGACGGCGGGCGGCAGGGCGAGCCACGCCGCCACGCGCGGGAGGATCGCCGTCGACATGCCGGGCGAGAGCCGGTGCGACAGTTCCAGGGTCCCAGTGATGGATGACGGGGCCACGGCGACTTCCCGCATCAGGAGCGCCCGCTCGGCCCAAAGCGCGCCATCCCCCGGCAGGCAGCCGAGCGCCCGTTCGAAACCCGCATTCGCCGCCTGCAGCTTCGCCAGCCAGTTGTCGTAATCGACGGCCGCATTGGCCTTGCCGAGGTCGTCGAGGGCGCGTTTCACCGCAACGCTCTCGCGGAACGCTCCGCAGCGGTTCGCTGCATGCAGAACGCCGCCGATCCCGCCCGTATCGCTTTCGATATCCGAACGAAGCTCGGCCGCGCTCCCGTTGCGTTCCAGGGCGACGACCTCCGCCAGGGACCGGGCGGACAAGGCCGCCGAGGCGACCGCCACCAAGAGACCGACCAGCGCGCCCAGAACGCGCAAGTCAGGCGTTCTCGGTGTAGTAGCTGTTGTAGCGGTTGCTGTAGAACTCGTGCGAACCGAACTCGCGGTAGAGCTTCATCTTGTCGTTGTCGACATTGTTGAGGATCACGCCGAAGCACTTCTCCATCACGAGCGGATGGGTCCGCAACGCGTCGCGAACGAGCCGCCGGCTCGTCGCGCCCCATTCGATCACCAGAACGAAGGCGTCGATGTTGTGGGCGATCGCGCGCACATCGACGATCGGTCCGAGCGGCGGGAGATCGACGATGACGTAGTCGAACCTCTTGGCGGCGTCCGAAAGCATCTGCGCCGTCGCATCCGAGCCCAGAAGCTCGGACGTATGGAGGATGCGCTGCTTGGCCGACACCGGAAGGAAGACCATCCCGGTTTCCCGGTCGGAAAGCACTGCCTCTTCCAACGGGCGCCGGTTCAGGATCATCTCCTGAAGACCGATTTCCGGCTGCACGGCGAGAGACTTCGTCAGGCCGGGATTGCGCAGGTCGGCGTCGATCAAAAGCGTACGGTTGCCTTGAACGGCCAGGAGCGAACCGAGATTGGCCGAGATCGTGGTCTTCCCCTCCCCCGGCAGCATGGAGATGACGCCGATGACCTTCGCCCCCTTGCGGTCGATGGTGAGATCGGCGGCGATCTTGGCGCTGCGCAGCGTTTCGGCGAAGGAGGAAAGCGGATTTTCCGTCGCGTAGCGCGGCAGGTTGGTGACCGGCGTGATGGCGCGCCAGCCGCTTGCCTGACGGATCTCCTCGCTCGACATCGGGTTCGGCTTCACGTTGCGCACGGCCGGAACCATGCCGAGAAGCTCGATGCCGAGTTCGTCGCGAACCTCGTCGCCGGTGCGGAAGAAGCGGTCGCGGAACTCGCGGTAACCACCGAGCGCGGCACCCACCGCAGCGCCCAGGAACACGGCAAGCGCCAGGATCAGCGACTTGTTCGGCTTGCTCGGCTTGTCCGCCGGGTAAGCGGCGGAAATGATCCGCGCTTCCGTGATCGGGAAGGATTGCTGCTGGATCGCCTGCTGATAACGCTGGAGGAAGGTCTGGTAGAGATTGCGGTAGGTCTCGGCTTCACGCTCGAGTTCGCGCAGTTCCACCTGAAGGTTGTTGGCATCGGCGCTGACGCCGAGCGCGGACTGAACCGCCGCCTGCGCCGACGCTTCCTTCGCCTTGGCGACCTGAAGATCGTTCTCGTAGCTGCCGGCCAGACGGCTGAGTTCGCCGAACATCAGGCGGGCATATTCCGCCATTTCGGCACGCAGCCGCACGGCCTGCTGATGGTTGGGGCCGAGCCGGTTGGAAATCTCGCCTTCGCGCTTGGAGGAATCGAGATACTTCGTGCGCAGCGCGCTGACCACGGTATTGCTGATGGACTCCGACACGACGGAATTGACGTCGCCGCTGTCGACGAGGCGCTTGATGCTGTCGTAGCGGGCCTGCGCGGCAGCGGCATCCGACTGCGCGCTGGTCAACTGGGTGTTGAGGGCGGTGAGCTGCTGCTCGCTGATCAGCTTCCCGTCCGTCGTGATGAGACCGTTGTCCGCCCGGAACTTCTGCACCGCCTGATCGGACGAGATGGAGCGCTGGCGCAGTTCCTCGATCCGGCCCTGCAGCCAGCCGCCGGCCCGGCGCGTCGCTTCGAACTTCGAGTCGAGCTGATCGACGATATAGGTTTCGGCATAGGTCTGCGCGATCTTGGCCGAAAGCTGCGGATCGGGCGAGGTATAGCCGATGGAAAGAACCGTGGTGCCGCCGACGCGGCTGACCGTCAGGTTCCGGATGAGGATGCTGGTGGCCTGACGCACCTTGTCTTCGGCCACCTCGGGCTTCTCGTCACTGGAGAACCAGCTCGAAACGTTCACGAGGGAAACGACAAAGCTCTTCGCCTTGCTCAGAAGCGAGCGTGACGGCGACAGGAAGGCCTCGTTCTCGGGCAAACCGAGAGCCTTCGCGACCTTGGCGGCGAGCTGCTCGGAGCGCATCACCTCGGCCTGGCTGGCGATGGCGATCTCGTCGGTCAGGCTCGACGTCTGTTCTTCGGACAGGGCGAGTTCGTTGACGATACGATTGCTGCTCTTATCGATCAGCACGCTGCCGGAGGAGGTGTAGAGAGGGGTAGCCGTCGACACATAGGCCGCGCCCAGGAGTCCGCCCAAAACGGCCAATGCGGCGACCAGACGCCATTGGCGGCGTGCCGCCGCCAATATCCGGTCGATATCGATCAGTTGCCCTTCGCCTGCTCCGTCCCCTTCCCCTGAATAGCGCATGTTGGGGGACTGAGGGCCGTGAAGCATAGTGGACTCCGATCAGATACGGCTCCCGATCGCACCCGTCGCTGCGGTCGAGTTACGACCCCAGCCGACCCGTCAGTTCACACAAAACGGGCTGATGCTGGCATCGCAGCCGTCGTCACCATCTCTGATGACAATGATGCGCACAGTATCATTATCTCCGTCGTTGTCGACAGAAATGGAACGCCCGCCGGAAAGCGAGTAGGTTTCGACCGTCGTCGGCACGACCTCGTCGCCGCCGAGACCCGCGCTGAACGGACCGGCATTTCCCGAGCCCGTCAGGCCCGCCGCGGCCGCTCCGCCGCCACCTCCGCCGGCGCCGAGCGCGGCCACCTGCATGTCGTTGGAAGCGGCGACAAAGGCCGTCATCAAGGGCGCCGTGGCAAGCTCGGCAACCTTGGCCTGGATCAGCGCGGCATATTCGGGGCTGGTCCGCACGCAGCCGAAAGCCGCCCGCCCGAGCCCTGCGCCGATGGCGCCCGCCCGATCCACGCTGACTTCCTTGGACAAGGCGATCAAGGCGTCGATGGCGCGCTTATCGCTGCCGGCAAGGGACCGAACCTTGTTCGACAGCGTCACATTGTCCGTGCCCCAGCGGGACACGAGATCCTGCGGGTTGGCGAGAAAGGCATCGACCTCCGCCATGGATGCACCGGCGGGGGGAAGGAAGCAGGACGCCATCACCTGCCCCTCGCCGTTGGGCGCGGCGGCGGTTGTGGCAGCGCCCTCCCCCTGCGGCGCGGCAGTCGCATCAGGCGTCGCGGAAACGGCCGGCGCTTGGCTGACCGGAGCGGCGGACGGGGCGGCAGGCGGAGCGGCGATCGCGGCCGGGGTCGCTTCCTGCGCCATGGCCGCGCCGGTCCAGCCCGCGCCGAGAATGGACGACACGGACAACGAAGCGACGGCGAGCAAGCCTGTATAGGACTTCAACGGCGAACCCTCCCAGAAGCGGTTTCCGTTTCGGAAAACGAAACCCGCAAATCCCGCAGTCCACCTCGCAGCGGCGCGGCCCTTCCAAAACAATAGTCGGCCACGTCCGCGTCCAAACGCGAAGCCGATCAGTCCGCAGCGATTTAAGTGAGCATACGAAGGATGTCCATTCACATCCCAATGCATCATTAACTCTTAAAATGCCGTTTTATACAAATGTGATCGGCTGACCGGCGAGGATCTTTACGCAACGTTCAACGCTTTCGGGCGGGCATCACCGGACACCGGATCGAGATGCTTTCCGCTGCCGGATCTGCTTTTCGTGCGCCTCATCGCTGTTCCGCAGGTGGCGGCCATCAGGATCGCCACCCAGATCGCGATGCCGGGGATCTGCAGCGAGAAATCCACGAGATCGTGCATGGTGAGGAGGAGGAGAAGCGACAAACCGATCGCCGGCACGAAGGCGAACCTTCGCCGCCGGACCAGGCCGCGAAGCAGGACCGTCACCAGAATGGCATAGACCACGGCGGCCGCCGCCACGAAGCCGATCCCGAGCGTCACGAGACCCTCGAGATAGAAGTTATGCGCCTTATCGAAAGCGCCGTAGATGCCGCAGGCGGGATCGCGGAACGGCAGAAAGGCGAGTTCGAATGTTCCGGCACCGGTGCCGAAAGGCCACGCCTCGACCGCCGCCCGCCAGATGCCCGGCAGAAAACAGAAGCGGGCGTCGTCCAAGCCGCGAAGCTCGGCGCGCCGCAGGGTCTGACCACCGAGCAGAAGCAGCGCGAACAGGCAGCCGATGGCCGCGAGTGCCAGCGCAAGGGAGGCCCGGCGCAGGCGCTGCCCCCAGGTTGCGGGTCCCCGCAAGGGCGCCAAGCCGTTCATGAGAAGGATCAGGAAGCAGAAGGCCGCGAGCGTCGAGCCGATGCCGGCTCTCGATGTCGTCAGGAAAAGCGCGAAGATCGTGACGGAGGCGGCCAGAACCAGGATCGCGAGGGACCAGTCTTCCGCGCTTTTCCGGCTCTTTAAGGGAAGCGCTGCCAATGTCTTGAAGACCGGCCGACCCTTGAGCAGGGAAATCGCGAACCCGATCAGAACCAGAAACGTGCAACCGAGAAAGGTCGCGGCGGAGTTCCGGTTGACGAAGATCGCCGTCAGGCTGTCCAGGTAAGCCTTCTTCTCGAAGATCAGCAGCGTATCGGGGAAGAGCGCGAACTGCGCGATCCCGAAGAAGGCGACGAGTGCCCCGACGAGCCCGCAGAAGCGCAGCATGCGCAAGCTCGCCTCGTCGCTGTCGAGAACATGCAGCGAGGCGGAAAACACCAGAAACGGCGACAGGATCACGGGAAGAGCCGCGAGGCTGAGGCCGGGCGCGATGGAGGTGCTCCCATTCAAGGACACGCCGAGGAGTTCCGAAGCAGCCCCCCATACCGGCGACGGCGGAAAAGGCGAGAGTTCGGGAAAAACCTGCAGGAAAACATAGATCGCCAGAAACGCGGCCACCGTCAGCCCGGCGGCCGAGACCCATCCGAAGCGCCCTGGCAGGAGAAAAGCGAAACCGCACCATAGCGCCACGATCAGCGTGGCGAAGGGCATGGCGAAGGACCCCGTCGAGCCGAGCGGCAGGAGAGCGATGAGCGCGACGACACGAAGACTCCAAACGGCAAGATTGCTTGTCCGCGGTCCCGCTTCCCCCCGATTCTCCACTGCCATGGCTCATCCACCGCATACGCTCGCGTCAAGACCGACGCGCTTTCCACCTGCCCCTTACGCCTTGCCACTCCCCAGCCAGCGCTTCGGCGTCGTCGCACGTCGAACACATCTTCCCCGATCCGAGGCGCATGCAGGGCGGATCGAAAGGAGACGCGGTGGGCGCATCTTCCGAAACGGTCAAGACCGGGTATGTTCCCGCCTAACGCGGCGGGGCGGTTCCACAACGGCCCGCTTCCGGTATGAACGATGGCAACGGTTACTGTTTAAAGGTGAATAATGAGCGGTAAGGTCGGCTTCGTCATCGTATCCCATGCGAATCCGGAACAAGCGCTTCGGCTGTCACGCATGATCAACCGGATGTACGACGATCCGCCCATCGTTTGCCATCACGATTTCAGTCAGTGCGCACTCAGCACCGATCTTTTCCCCGCCAATGTGCGCTTCGTGCAGCCCTCCATCGCCACGGGCTGGGGAAAGTGGAGCGTCGTCGAGTCCTTCCTCGCCGCCCTGAAACTCCTTTACGAGGATGGCGGTCCCGACTGGTTCTTTCTTCTCAGCGCGTCCGATTACCCGGTGAAGCCGGCGGCGGAGGTCTTGCGTGAACTGGAGGCGACCGATTGCGACGCCTTCATCGACATCCACCAATTGGGGAGTCACACGCCGGCCGCGACAATCGTCGGCGACTGGAACCCCAAGCTCGACTTTCTGGAGAACGACTTCTCGCGAAAGGAGAAGCGTAACTTCTACCTGAACTTCCAGATGTGGCTGCCGATCCTGCGCCGCAAGCCGAAGCTGCGCGTCGGTCGATACACCGCTTACTTCCCCTTCCAGGGCAAGACGCCGTTTCACGATCGGTTTCATCTGTTCTACGGCGAGCATTGGTTCGCCGCCAACCGCCGCGCGGCGCGCGCGCTTCTGGAGCCGACAGACGACCACCGCCGCCTGCAACAGCATCTGCGCCTGCGCTTCGGGCCGGACGAGTGTTATTACCAGACGATCCTCGCCAACACGGCCGGCCTGAAACTCTGCCGCGACAACAAGCGCTTCGTGGAATGGTCGGGCCTTGGCGCGCATCCAAAACCGCTCGTTTCCTCCGACCTGCCGGGGGCCTTCGCGTCGGGCGCGTTCTTCGCCCGCAAGTTCAAGCCGAACGCCCCCGTGCTCGACGAGATCGACGCGGCGATCGCCCCAGCCTGACCGTCGTGCGGGCAAGGCTGCCGGCGCCCGGTTTCGGCGCCAAGCTTGCATTCGCTTCCCGTATGGCCTTTATCCGGGCCTGCTGATCCAAGGGGTTATTCAAATGCGCGCCAGGGCGATCCCCGCCGTTCCCCGGTCACCTTGGGCCAAATGGGCAAATCTCTACATCACCCTTTGCCCGGCAATCATGCTGGCTTACCCGATGCTCGTCTACCCGATGATGACGAGCGCCTTTTCGGCTGCGACCGGCGTTTCCACGGCCGCTGCCAATGTCGAGGCGTCCGAAAGCAACCTCATCAACGTCCTTTATTTCCTCGGCTTCGGGGGACTGGCGGTTCTCACCGCGATGCCGCGCCTCGCCAACACGAACAAGATCTCGTGGTCGCTGGCGACCGGCGCCATCGTTCTCTATCTCGCCCTCGCCTTGTGCAGCGTGACATGGGCCCTGGCGCCGGCGATCTCCTTCCGCCGACTGGTGCAGCAGGGCCTCATCGTCTTCACGGCGCTGTTCGCCGGGATCGCCGAGCCCGATCCGCGAAAGATCGTCCGGCGGCTGGCCGATCTGATGATGATCGTGGTGGGCATCAACATCCTCTGGCTGGGGGTGAAACCGCCAAGTCCCATCGGTGTCGAGGGCATCTTCCCGCAGAAGAACCTGCTCGGGGCCGCCATGCTTGTCTGCCTGCCGGTGCTGATCTTCGAAGCCATCAACACCTCGTTCCGGCGGCGGCTCTTGTGCATCGTCTGTGTTCTCTGCGCCCTTCTGTTGCTGGTGGTCTCGCAATCCAAGACCTCGCTCGGCATCGCCTTTCTGGTGCCGACGATCGCGATCACCGCGGTGGTTATGGGCCGCATCCTGCGCATGACGCCGTCCTGGCCGTTCTTCTTCCTTCTTCTGGTGGGAACGGCGCTCAGCATGTTGATCGGCGAGATCATGGGCTTCTCGCTCGACATGCTGTCGATGCTTCTATTCAACGACACGACCTTCACCGGCCGGACCTTCATCTGGGACTTCGTTCTCAGCCAGGCGCAGCTGCGCCCGACATTCGGCTACGGCTTCAACAGCTTCTGGGCGATCGGCCTGAACACGCCGAGCCTGCAAAGCGCGCCGGGCTTCATCGTTTCCCTTCTCCAGGCGCATAACGGCTACATCGATATCCGCGCGGAAACGGGCTATGTCGGCCTGATGCTGATGGTCTTCATCATCATCGCCGCCATCCTGCAGGCGACCCGGCGCGGGCTGTGCAAGGACCCGACCTTGATGTGGATGGCGCTGACGCTGATCCTCACCGCCGTCGTCCATAACGGCCTCGAAAGCAGCTTCTTCCGCGGTTTCCAGCTCATGTGGATGTCGTTTTTGACGGCCGTCGGCCTCACCGCGCCGCGATACGTCATGGCGACGATCATGCCGAAGGTCAACGCCGGCCGGTCCAAAAGCGTCGCCGTGCCTGTCGGCCGGCAATGGGCGGCCGGCCATCGCGCCGCGCGGTCCTCGCGCTAGGCCAGCCTTGGCCGGCACAGCTTCGCCGGGAAGCGATGCCGCTCATGCGAAAAGATTTGCCCGCCTGCCCAGCATCGACGCGCCGGACATGGAAAAGCCCGTTTGATGGGACCGCTGGAGCGAACGGCGAACCGACCGTTCGCTTCGGAATAAACGTCCAACCAGGATCGCCATGAACGTCGTCAGAACCGTCCGCATCGCAGCCTTGATCGGCGCAGCCTCGGGCCTCGGCTTCGTGGCCTATGTCACCCTGTCGCCGATCGAGCAGCGGCCGGTGATCGCCGGGATCGGCATCGAGCATGTGGCGGCGTTCGGCGTGATCGGCGGTTTGTTCGGCCTCGCCTTTCCCAGGCGAGTTCTGCCGTCGTTCCTGTTCGTGATCGCCTGCGCGGCGTGCCTGGAAGCCGCCCAGCATCTCGTGCCGGGCCGTCACGGGCGCTGGGTCGATCTCGGCATGAAGGCGCTCGGGTCCTGCCTTGGCTTCGGCGGCGCGATGATCGTCAACGCGGTGGCCAGACGATTGCCGGGCGGCGATCTCTGGGTAGCGAAGAAATACGCACGCAAGACCGCCTGATCCCGTCAGGCGAATTCGCGCAGCAGTTCAAGTTGCGGGGCGGCGCGCAGATTGTCGTAATCGCGCGGCTCCACCGAGAACGGGTAAGGCGGCTGACGGCGGCCTTCCGCCCAGAACCACCCCCCGGCCCAGAATGTCGCGCCGACCCAGACATCGGCATTCGCGGCAAGATAGGACAAGCAAGCGCGGCCTTCCGCCATGTCCCCTTGGTCGGCCGTGAAGCCGAACTCGCCGAGATAAAGCCGCCGCCCGGTCGAGCGCGCCCAATCCGTGACCTCGGCGAAGGATGAGTCAGCGCTTCCCGCGATCGCGCGATGACCGTCCAAGGGCTTGCCGCCCTTGCCGTCGAAATATTCGTGGACTTCCACGATGACGTTCGGATCGACGATCTCTTCGAAGGCGTCGGCGTTCTGGTCGACGAAGCCGCCGGCCGTGCCCCAATAGGTGCCCATGATGGCGACGGGAATGGTAGGCGCGGCTTCGCGAATGCCTGCCAGACCCGCGACCGCGAGTTTGACCCATTCCGCCGGCTTCTGCTTGTTGGGCTCGTTCATCAGCCCGAGCCAGACATTGCCGCAGCCGCGATAGATCTCGGCGATCTGCCGCCAGGTGTTCTCGAACCAGGAAAGGTCCTTCGCGCTCGCCGTGAGCGGCGTGCCATCGGGCCATTTGGCATATTCGTGGAGATCGAGAACCACGACGATTCCGTGCCGCGCGGCGCGGCGGACGGCCGCCATCACGGCGTCGACATCCGGCCCGTAAGCTCCATTCTCCCGGATGAGGCGGGCCGACAGGAAGGGCACGCGCAGAATGCGCATTCTCATTGCCGCATACCAGTCGATCTGCTCGACGGAGGGGTAGAGATAGTCCTTCCCCAGGCGCCCCGGCAGCTTGTTGCCGCCAAATTCGCCACCGGCGAGGTTGACGCCGATCAGCGGTTTCATCGTTCTTGGAATCATCCGATCCCCTTCTTTCCACCAGCCTCCCGGCCGCACTTTCAGGACGCGACCGATGAGTGCCGAATAACGGAGAACCTTGGCGATTATGGTTCGGACCGAGCCGTCGCCGGGAAAGAAGGAGGATCGACGGTTCCGGCCCGAAAGCCGAACCTGCTTAAATGATGAACATATCCTCGCGCACCGCGTCGAGTTTCATGCCGGTCAGGTCGATGGTGGTCGTATCCGAAACGGTGAGCGTGACGCCCCCGGCATATTCCTTCAGCCCGGCCTGGATCTCAGCGAAGCTCAATCCCGTCGCGGACAAGTCGATCTTGTCGGCCGCAACATCGAAATCCTCGATCGTCGCGGCGCCGGGCTTGGTGGTGAACACGAAGATATCGGACCCTGCACCGCCCCGCAGCACGTCGTTGCCGCCGTTGCCGAAGATGATGTTGTCGTTGGCGTCACCGACGAGCTTGTCGTCGAAGGCCGAGCCGGTCAGGTTCTCGATGCCGCTCAGGCGGTCGCCCTCGGCATCGCCGCCGAAACCGAGGCCGTTGGAGAGTTCGACATGCACGCCCGTGGCCGAGCGACTGTAGCTCGCCGTGTCGATGCCGGCGCCCCCGGTCAGGGTGTCGGCACCGGCGCCGCCTTCCAGCGTGTCGTTGCCGGCTCCGCCGATGAGGATGTTGCGGCCGCTGTCGCCCGACAGGGCGTCGTCGAAGCGCGAACCGGTGATGTTCTCGATCGAGATCAGACGATCGCCTTCCGCGTCGCCGCCGAAGCCCTGCCCGGCCACGAGATCGACGCGAACGCCGGCCTGCGAGCCCTCGTAGCTGGCCGTATCGCGGTCGGCGCCGCCGTCGAGGAGATCGGCGCCCGCGCCGCCTTCCAGGATGTCGTTCGACGCACCACCATACAGCGCGTTGTCGTTGGCGTCGCCCTTCAGCGTATCGCTGGAGCTCGACCCGACGAGGTTCTCGATCCCGGTCAGCGTGTCGCCGCCAGCATCGCCGCCCGACGCCGTGCCGGTGGAAAGATCGATCTGCACGCCGCCGCGCGAAGCGGCATAGCTTGCCGTATCGATGCCCGCGCCGCCGATCAGCGTGTCGGAGCCGGTGCCGCCGATCAGCATGTCGTTGCCGTCGCCGCCGTCGATGACGTTGTTGCCGGTGCCGCCCACGAGAAGATCGTCATAGGCCGAGCCGATGAGGTTCTCGATGCCGCTCAGGCGATCGCCCTCGGCATCGCCGCCAAAACCGAGGCCCGTCGATAGTTCGACGTGAACGCCGGCCGACGAACGGCTGTAGCTCGCGGTGTCGTAGCCCGCGCCGCCGTTCAGCGTGTCCGCGCCCGCGCCGCCTTCCAACAGGTCGTTGCCGCCCGCTCCATCCAGAACGTTGCGGCCGGCATCGCCGATCAGCGTATCGTCGAAGCGCGAACCGACGAGGTTCTCGATCGAGATCAGGCGATCGCCTTCCGCGTCGCCGCCAAAGCCCTGCCCGGCCACGAGATCGACGCGAACGCCGGACTGCGAGCCGGCATAGCTCGCCGTGTCGCGACCCTCGCCGCCATCCAGAAGATCGGCCCCGACGCCGCCTTCCAGCGTGTCGTTCGACGCCCCGCCGTAAAGCGCGTTGTTGTTGGCGTCGCCTTCCAGGCTGTCGGCGAAGCTCGTGCCGATGAGATTTTCGATGCCGATCAGCGTGTCGCCGGCGGCATCGCCGCCGAGCGCCATTCCGGCCGACAGGTCGATCTGCACTCCGGCGCGCGACGCGGCGTAGCTCGCGGTATCGGAACCCGCGCCGCCGATCAGCATGTCGGAGCCCGCGCCGCCGATCAGTGTGTCGTTGCCGTCGCCGCCGTCCAGGGTATTGTTGCCGGCGCTTCCGATCAGCGTGTCGTCGAAGGCCGAGCCCGTCACGTTCTCGATGCCGGTCAGGCGGTCGCCTTCGGCATCGCCCCCGAAGCCGAGACCGGTCGAAAGCTCGACCCGCACCGCCGCCGCCGAGCGGCTGTAGCTCGCCGTGTCGTAGCCCGTCCCGCCGTTCAGCGTATCGGCGCCCGCACCGCCTTCCAGCGTGTCGTTACCCGCACCGCCGTCGATGACGTTGCGGCCGGCATCGCCGACGAGCGTGTCGTCGAAGCGCGAGCCGACGAGGTTCTCGATCGCGATCAGGCGGTCGCCCTCGGCATCGCCGCCGGACGCCGTTCCGGCTGCGAGATCGACGCTGACGCCAGCCAGCGACCCGGCATAACTCACCGTGTCGCGGTCCGCGCCGCCGTCGAGGACGTCGGCTCCAGCGCCGCCCTCCAGCGTGTCGTTGCCCGCGCCGCCCGAAAGGGTGTCGTCGCCGGCACCGCCGAGAAGCGTGTTGGCGAAGCGGTCGCCCGAAAGGGTGTCGTTCAGCGCGGAACCGGTCAGGTTCTCGATGCCGCTCAAGCGGTCGCCCGCAGCGTCGCCCCCGGAACCGAGACCGGTCGCCAGATTGACGGAAACGCCCGCCTGGGACCCGGCATAGCTCGCCGTATCCACCCCCGCGCCGCCGATCAGCGTATCGGCGCCCGCGCCGCCCGAAAGGAGATCGTTGCCGGCGCCGCCGTCGAGGACGTTCGCGCCCGCGTCGCCGGTCAAGGTGTCGTCGAAGGCCGAACCCGTGAGATTCTCGATCCCGACCAGCACATCCCCGAAGGCGTCGCCGCCGCTGAGGAGGCCCGTTGACAGGTCGATCATGACGGCGGCCTGCGAGCGGCTGTAGCTCGCCGTATCGAGGCCCGCGCCGCCGATCAGCGTATCGCTCCCCGCACCGCCTTCCAACGTGTCGTTGCCCGCACCGCCGTCGAGGGTGTTGGACAATCCATCGCCCGTCAGAACGTCGTCGAAGGCCGAGCCGGTCAGGTTCTCGATGCTGAACAGCGTATCGCCTTCGGCGTCGCCGCCGGTGCCCGTGCCCGCCGCGAGATCGACTTTGACGCCGCTTTGCGACCCGGCATAGCTCACGGTGTCGCGGTCTCCGCCACCATCGAGCCTGTCCGCGCCCGCGCCGCCTTCGAGCGTGTCGGCACCCGCGCCGCCGCTCAGCGAGTTGGCCCCCGCATCGCCGCGCAGCGTATCGGAGAAATTCGAACCGATGATGTTCTCGATGCCGGTGAGCTTGTCGCCTTCGGCGTCGCCCCCGGTTCCCGTGCCCGCAGTGAGATCGATCTGAATGCCGGCGCGCGAGTTGGTGTAGCTCGCCGTATCGACGCCCTCCCCACCGATCAGGGTATCGGCGCCCGCGCCGCCGATCAGGGTGTCGGCGCCCGCGCCGCCGTCGAGAACGTTGGCATTGCCGTCGCCCACCAAGGTGTCGTCGAAGGCCGAACCGGTGAGGTTCTCGATCGAGATCAAACGATCGCCCTCGGCGTCGCCGCCGAATCCGAGGCCCGTGGAAAGCTCGGCCCGCACGCCCGTTTCCGAGCGGCTGTAGCTCGCCGTGTCGGAACCCGTTCCGCCGTTCAGGGTATCGGCGGCGCCCCCGCCTTCCAGCGTGTCGTTGCCGTCGCCGCCGGTCAGGATGTTGCGGCCGGAATTGCCGTAAAGAACGTCGTCGAAATTCGACCCGAGGAGATCCTCGATATTGATCAGCTTGTCGCCTTCGGCATCGGCCCCGAAGCCCCTGCCGGACACGAGATCGACCCGGACGCCGCCGTTGGAACCGGCATAGCTCGCTGTGTCGCGGTCCGCGCCGCCGTCCAGCGTGTCGGCGCCCGCGCCGCCTTCCAGGACGTCGTTCGCCGCGCCACCCGACAGGGTGTTGGCATTGGCGTCGCCGCGCAGCGTATCGGCGAAGGTGGTGCCGATGACGTTCTCGATGCCGATCAGGACGTCGCCGGTGGCATCGCCGCCCTGCGCCGTGCCGGCGGCGAGATCGATCTGGACGGCCTTCGAACTGGCATAGCTGACCGTGTCGGAGCCCGCCCCGCCGATCAGCGTGTCGCCGCCACCGCCGCCGATCAGCGTGTCGTCACCGTCGCCGCCTTCGAGCCGGTTGATCCCGCCATCGCCGGTGAGATTGTCGTTGAAGCGCGAGCCGATGACGTTCTCGATCGACACGAACGTATCGGTGGCCGCGTAGCGGCCGTAGCCGATGCCGCGGTTGAGCTGCACCGTGACGCCGCCTTCGGCCTCGGCATAGGAAACGGTGTCGCTGCCGCGCCCGCCGTTCATGTAGTCCGCGCCGGCTCCAGCCACGAAGAGATCGTTTCCGTCCCGGCCATAGAAGGAACTGCCGTCGGCGGCGGCCACGAACTTGTCGTCATAGGCCGAGCCGATGACGGTCTTGAAGGAAGCGAGCTTGTCGCCTTCGGCCCAGCCGCCGGACCCCACGCCCTTGGCCAGATCCACGGTGACGCCGGCCGTGCTGTTGACGTAGCTGACGATATCGGCGCCGTCGCCGCCGTTGAGATCGTCGGCATTGGCGGAAGCGAGGAACATATCCGCCTTGTCGGTTCCCACGATCGGAGGAACCTGCGACGTTCCGTCGGGCGCCGGGCTCGACACCACCTTCGACGCATCGAGAAGGGTGCCGTCGAAATTCGGCACGCCGTCGTTCAGATGCTTCTGCAGAGTCGCCATCGTCGGGCGGTCGGTACCGTCCGCATAAGGCTCGGTCGTCAGCTTGTAGTAGCTCCAGAAGTCGCCGCCGGCCCAATAGCCGGACGACACCCCGTATTCGCCGAGCTTGCTGAGAAAGATGTCGGTGACGGTCTGCCAGCGCGGATCGTCGGACGGAACGCCGAACTCGCCGACGAAGCCCTTCAGATTGTTCGCGGTCAGCCAGTCCAGGAAGGGCTGGACGCGCTCGGCGCCGATATTGGGATAGATGTAATCGCGGTCGTAGGAGTTGTTGTACTTCCCGCCGCTCGTTCCATCGAAATAGATATGGGCCTGATAGATCAGGTTGTCGGCCGGATCGTTGAGAATCAGGTCCTTGTTGCTGGAGTTCAGCCAGCCCGACGCGCCGCTGTAATGATCGCCGCTGATATAGATCGCCTGGTCCATGTCGACGGCGCGGATGGCATCGACGGTCTTCTGGGCGACGCGGGGCCAGACGCTGTCATTGGCGAGCCCGAAGGGTTCGTTCATGAGGTCGTAGCCGGAAACGGCAACGTTGCCCTTCAGGGCGCCCGCCATCTTCACCCAGAAATCCGGCAGGGCCGTTTCCGGAACGGCCGCGCTTCCGATCCGCTGGCCGTCGTAGCGCGCATAGTTGTGCAGATCGACGATGACCTTCATGCCGAAGGATTCGGCATGGGCCAGAAACGTCGTCAGATGCTCCATCTCCGCCGGGTCGAGCTCGCCGAAAAGCGTCGGCTGCATTCGCTCCCAGGCAAGCGGCAGCCTGACCGTATCGAAGCCCTTGCTGTGGTAATATTCGAGGTCGGCGTCGGAGGGGTAAGCGTAGTCCTTACCGTAGACCCCGGTACGCGGTGCGAATTCGGCGCCAGCAAGGTTGATAGCGATCAATTCACTCACCTCTTTACACGTCAATGAAAAGGACCCGGAGGCTCAAAGCGCCTGACAGGTCCATCCGCATTTCCGGTCCGCACCCCGCTTGCGCCGGGAAAGACCTGACAAACCAGTACGCGCGATGCTTCGCCGGAATGAGGCGCGCTTAACTGAAATCCTCGTGAACTCTCGAAGTCTCTTCAGCCCTATACGTTTTCGCAGCGCAGCATGCAAGCTGCCGGAACGAAGTCTTACGATCCGGTTAAAGGTCGAAACAGTTCCGGCGAAGTAGCCCCACTGCACACGGACCCGTTATTTGCATGGCTAACACCCCGTTGCATTGTTCACGGAGCACTTTCGTCAAGCGCTGCGAGGGTTCACGATCCGTCATATTTTAAGCAACAGCTTGTTAAATTCTAAACGAAACCGCCTTGTCCCCCGGCAAATGCCGCGCAATGCCCGCGGCACCCTTCCGGCTTGCGGGGCCGGGATTTCAATTCGCGTCGGCGGCGCCGAAGCTGGTGCGCAGCCTGTTGCGCATGAAGCCTGCCCTTTGCGCCAGACGTTTGGCCGCCACCTTCTGAAGGCGCAGCCATGATGGACGCGGCCGAGACGCATAAACG
The DNA here is from genome assembly GCF_009176975.1 of Aureimonas psammosilenae. GTDB lineage: Bacteria > Pseudomonadota > Alphaproteobacteria > Rhizobiales > Rhizobiaceae > Plantimonas > Plantimonas psammosilenae. Next base: position 28,840 of record NZ_WEZG01000002.1, on the reverse strand, counting down.
CGCCGGGCGCGCTCGCGAACCGGCAGACCGGCGGTGGCGGCAAGAGCCTGCGGCACGCCGTCCTGGAATTGGCGGCGCATCCTGTCCACCCAATAATGAAACACGATGCCGTCGCTGCTCACCGCTTCGCGTTGGGCTTGAATGACGTGGCTGAGGGCCAGTTGCTCGGCGGTCGGCGCTTCGTCGAAGGTCGCCGTCATCTGATCGACGATCCGCAGCGCTTCGGCCATCAGGGGGCGGTCGTCCGATGTCAGGCCGACGACGCCGGAATTCCACATCACGATATCGCTCGGAATGGCGAACTTCGCCCCATTGGCGGCGTCGAACCTGTGTCCGAGAAGATAGCGATGCCAAGCCGCGAAACCCGGCGCCCGAACCGTGGCGATACTGCCTTCGGGCAGGTGCAGCGGCCGCTTTTCGCCCGTGACGGTGCGAAACAGCGCTTCCGGCGACCGCAGGAACCAGGTGTCGCTGTCCAGAAACACGACCTTGCCCGGAAAGCGCTCCAGCGAATCGGCCATGGCCATGATCTTGCGGCGGTGGCGGTAGCCGTGCGGCCCGTCCCACGCGGCAAGTTCTTCCTTCGACAGATCCCGGAACTCGACCGGCAGGCCTTCAAAGGGCGTGCGGTCGTCCGTGTAAACGACGATGCGCAGCCGTTTCAGTCCCGAACCCGCCTTATGCACTGCCGAAAGAACGGAGAACACCGCTTCCTGCTGATGCATCCCCGTGCCGTAGCAGAGATAAAGCAATGTGTTCGTCATAGGCAGCATCCCGATCGATCGCGAACGACGCCGAAGGGCGATCCGCGAAGTTTCGTTCGGCGGTGCTTTATCAACGAATCGCCGATCTGCCAAAGCTTAAGACGGAAGGCCGAAACTCATTCCTCCTGAAGTTGCATGAACTTAGGCGATATTGCGGCCAGCCTCGGTCGGCTCCGCATCGTCCGTTTGCGACCGGAACGGGGAACCTAAACGATCCTCCCGGTAGTCGTCATTCTTATGGATACCGTAAGCGCCCAGCATGAGGACGAATATCATGACGCAGAAAAAGAACATCGCTGCGATCATCCCATAATGCAGCATAGGGGAAAGCATGTAACTCGGCGGAAAACCGAGATAAAGATCGGCTAAGTATTCGAGCATCGTTGCGACCTGAATGACCTCGGCGGCTTCGCATCTGCGGACGATCGGAACGCGCCATCGGCCGCCTTCCCGACGATGGTGGAAACCCTCCTCACCTCCGGACGCAGGTTCGCTTTTCAACCGGCGCGGTTGATCGGACGAAACGGGTCTCAAAGTTCAACGGGTCGTCGCACCGCCTCCTCGCTCGATCGCTTTCCGAAACGAACGGGCTGATTGAACGGCACTTTTTCCGGCCTCAGCATCTACACAACTTTAAGCTTTATTTCAATTCTCAGTGCACGCATTAAGTTAGGATATCCGCGCGGTTCGCTCCCTTCCGGCAAGCCTGGCTTTCGCCAAAAGTCATGCTGCCGGAAGCTGCAAGCGATCTCGGAACGGAGACCGTCAGTCGCCGATCGGCAGAAATTCCGTCAGCATATTCAACTGCGGAAGATGGGGAGCCTCACGGTTCGCGTGTTGCGCGTCATTCTTCGCCCCTCCGTTCTCACTGCGCCCTTCGACGGGGAATAAGGCCCCGCGCCAAGCGAAGCCCTGCCAGATGTCGCGATTGTCGTGGCAGAAGCGCAACAGCCTTCTGGCCTCTTCTATCCGGGCCGGATCGGCGCTCGTGGCGGACCCGCCGAGGAACAGGGAATAACCGTTGCGGCGCGCATGGGCGGTCGCCGTTTCCATCCCAGCCGACCATTCGCCAGCCGTATCGTTTAGGGGCTGCGCAAGCTCGACCACGAAGGGGCGGGTTCGATGGGCAAGGCCGGCAACGTAAGCGTCGGCATCACCACTCGACACCCAGTTCCGCGCCGTTCCCCCTGTCCGCCCCTTGTCGTGGATCACGGCGCGGGCGTCCGCATCGCGGACACCCGCTCTTGCAAGGTCGGCCCGGCCTCCGCGCGGCAGGCAATATCGAACATTGTCGTTGCCGACGAATGCCTCCGCGATCTTGCGCCAGTGCTGCCGGATCGAATTTTCGCCGACTGGCGATTCATCCCCGTCGCCGGCCGGATCGTCCATCGCGAGGATCATGGTGCAGCCCACCTCGCGCGCCGCCAGAACGACGCGGCCGAGTGCATTCGCCCCGCCAGGACTGGCGATCCGGCCATCCCCGATGGAAACGCGAAAGGCGTTGAAGCCGATGTCGGCATGACGGCGCATGTCCGCAATCGTCGCAGAGTGCCTATCCAACGCCAAGGTCACACCCCGCAACGGCAGCGGCGCTTGCGGCAAGGCCTCGTACCAGTCGAGAAGCGTGCGCACCTCGACCAGCCCCGCCTCGTCCAGCTCGTCCAGATAGTCCACCATCTGCGCATAGATGGCGGCCGTCGTGCCGATGCCCGATCCATCGAGATCGTGGCAGAAGACGGGAAGCGTCGCGCCCTGGTGCACGGCGGCGTCGATGGCTGCCTTGATCTGCGGGAAGCCGCGCCGCGCCATGCTGAAACGGCCGAGCGAGAAGGCGCCGAGCACGCCGTCCTTCGTGGGGATCGCCGTGGACTGGACGCCGAAGCCCGTCAGCATTCCCTTCGCCCGCATCGCGGCATCGCTCGCCGGGCTGCTGCCTCCGCCGGGATAGCAGCAATGGTACTCCGACCCCTTGCAAGGGCGGCCGTTGCCGGTGACGGTCGTGGAAAGTCCGTTGTCGCGGATGAAGTCGATGCAGCCCTGGAGCTCGCGTTCGGCCGTGTCCCGCGTGACCGTGCCCCAATCGGGATGGGTGGTGGAATGGTTGATGATCGGCACGCCGGCCGCCTTCAAGGTGACGAGCTGTTTCATCGTGATGCGGGGCGCGCTCGCATTGGGTTTCCCGACGCTGTCGGCCTGAAGCGCGAGCGTCAGCCGCCAGCCCTTGTTCTTGGCGGCCAGCATGTCGTTCGCCGTGACCTGCGAGGCATAGCCGTCGTCGGCCATCGGGATCACGGTCGCCCGCCCCTTCGCGTTGAAGCGGATGGAATCGAAGCTGATCCGCGCGCCCCCATTCGGCCCGCCATAGACCGCGAGCGTGATCGCCGTGACGGGGCCGGCGAACCCTGCGCCCGCCGTTCCTTCCGCGATCGGCTTGGCATAAACCGAAGGCCCCCGCGCCAGGTTGTCGAAGGTGAGCTGCGTCGCCTTGTTGCCGGCCCCCTCCAGAATCAGGGCGAAGCTCTTCGTGGCGCGCGGGTCCGGCACGTTGACGGCGACCGACACGATATCGTCCTCGCGGATCGGCGCTTCGGTCGGCAAAGCCCTCCTGCCCCGCACCGTCGCCGTGATGCCGGGCGCCTGCGAAAGCCGGAGCGAACGGCGCCCGGTGACGAACCAGTCCGTGTCGGCCTCGTGCGTGGCGGGCTCCGGCGTCCATCGGCTCCAGCCGCTGGACAGGTCCTCGAAATCCTCGACCATGACGGATGTGCGCGGCGCCTTCAGCGTGAAGGTCGCCTCCCCCATGCCGTCGCCGCCATCCACCGTGACGTTGAAATATCCCGGCCGAACCGTTCCCCTGCCCTTCACGAGGGACGCGCCCGCCCCGAGCGTCACGAGATCGGCTCTTTCTCCGCGCGTCTCGATGGCGGCTCCTGGGATGAGGTTCTCGAACCGGCCAATGGGGGTTCCAGGCGGCGCTTCGGGTAAAACCGTGCGTCCCTGGAGCGACAGGGCCCCATCGGCGGCGGCCGCCAGTCGCAGCAGCGAACGGCGAAGGGGCGGCGTCGCTTCGGCATGCCATGTGTCGATCACGAGATCGATCTCGCCCGCGTCCAGCGGCGCATGACCGCGCCGGAGCGTCGGCCCTTCGGCGGAAAGAACGATCCGCCCGTCATTGGGAGAGAAATTGACGATCGCGGCGCGCGGATCGGCGAGCACGATCCGCGCGATCTCCTCGCCCGGCGAAAGCGCGGCCGGAAAGGACGTGGCGGAAAGCGTCACCGATGTGGGGGCGGCATCGTTGCCAATCTTGGTCCCGGTCAAGCCAGCCTCGCGCATTCGGATCGTCGGGACAGGGCTCCTGCGCCGTTGCGTTCAAAATAAGGAAGCCGCGCCGTCCCGGAAAGGAACGACGCGGCCGAGTGGTTGGGACGAGTGGGATCAGGCGAAGAGGATCGATCCCTCGACCTGCGCCCAGGTCGCGCCCTTCACGAGCACTTCCAGATGACCGGCGGCTCCCGCATCGGCGGTGATCAGAACGCCCTGCGCCGTGCTGGTGTGATGGAGCTGGTTCGCCGTGAAGCCTTCGAAGCGCAAGTTATCCTCGCCCCGCACGAAATCGTTCACGGTGTCGCGGGCGCCGTCCGCGTCATGGACGCCGAACACGAAGGTATCGCGCCCGGTGCCGCCCCAGATCTGGTCGGCCCCCTTGCCGCCGGCGATATAGTCGTTGCCGCTGTCGCCGTAGATCGTGTCGTTGCCGGCGCCGCCATAGAGCTTGTCGTCGCCGCCCATCAGCCGGATCGTATCGTTGCCCGAGCCGCCGATGATGATCTTGCCCTTCGTCGCAATGCCCGAGCCGATGATCGACAGATCGCTGGTCATGCCGGAGAAGTCGACGCGCGCCTCGTCGGCCACGGCGAACCGCTCGATATTGGTGAAGTTGGCCTCCGTGATCGTGTGCTGTCCCCAAAGGGTCACAAGATCGTTGCCCGCGCCGCCATCCACCTTGGCGGCTGGAGAATAAAGCATGATGTGATCGTTGCCGTCTCCCGCGAATATGGTGTCGCCCGTGCCGCGCACCATGATCTTGTCGTCGCCGCCTCCCGCCTTGACGATGCTGCCCCCGGTGGTGGTGATGCTGTCCGAGCCTTGCGTTCCCGTTACCGTCGCGCCGCTCTTGTCGAGAATGATGTCGAGGCCGGTCTTCAGCGCCGAAAAATCGACCGCGTGGCTGCCGGTGATCGACGCCCGTTCGACATTCACCACCGAGTCGGCCGCGAAGGTCACGCTGCCGTTCACCACGAGCCTGTCGTTGCCCGCCCCGCCGTCGATCAGCGTCGGTGCCTTGGACACGCTGATCGTGTCGTCGCCGCCACGGGCCAGGATCGTCGCGCCCGCCTCGGTCGCAGTCAGGTTGTCGCGTCCGTCCGTGCCGGTGATCTTCACCGGTTCGACCGGAACGGGCGCCGGCACTGTCGGGGTCGACACTTCGGGAACCGACAGGACCGGCGGCTTGATCGTCGGCATGAAGCTGTCCGACACCGAGAACTTGGTGATCGTGGTGCTGCTATAGGCGGTGGTGAAGGCCTTGGTGGAGCCCGCCGCCTCCGCTTCGTAGCGCACGCCGCCGAGCGTGATCGCATCCACATGCAGCGCTCGGCCGCCCGACGGGTTGAGGAAGTAGACCTCCACCGTATGCGCGGTTCCGTCGGCGTTCTTCACCATCGGGACCGACAGCTTATAGTCCTTGAAGTTGTCGCCCTTGTAGGATGTGGCGTTGCCCACCTCGATCGTGCCTACGAGCTGGCGGTCGACGATCACGGCCGCGATGGCCGGACCGCCCGCGACGTCGGCGGCAAGCTTCAAGGTCAGTTCGACCGTCTGCGTGCCGGCCTTCTGGATGACCGTGCCGCTGCCGTACCACTTCTTGACGATGTCTTCGGCCAGCTTGCCTTCGATGGAATAGCCCGACGCCCAGTTGGATTTGGTTTCCAGCGCGGCGCGGTCGGTGGACCAGCCCCAGATCAGGGTTCCCTTCATCCAGGACGACTGGGCGGAGAAGACCTCGAAGAGCGCATCGAAAAGAGCGGCCTGCTCCTTCTGGTCGACCGTGCCGCCGGAGGAGAAGTCCATCGGCTTGCCCGCGGTGCCGTCGAGGCTCCGGTAGCCGAGCTCGGTCATGATCATCGGCTTCTTGTAGGTCTCGGACAGCTTCTTGTAGTACTCGACCGGCGTCATGTTGTTGAAGAGCTTGGCGTAGAAGGGGTCCGAGGGAACCGAATTCCAAGCCTTCACGAAGTCCGCCTTGGTGGCGTTCTTGTCCGTGGACAAAGGCAAGTAGGGATTGACGCCGATATAGTCGACGAGATCCCAGATGCCCGTATTGGCGTCGGCATTGGCCGCATAGGTCAGCTTGCCGGAATAAACCGAGCGGATCGAGGAAACGATGTCGGCCCACTGGGCATGATATTCGGAGCCGGCCAACTGGTCGAGTTCGGTGCCGATCACCAGCATGTCGGCACCCTGCGCCTGGGCGACCTTGGCGTAATCCAGGATCCAGGCCTTGTAGTTCTTGAAGAAGTCGGCTTCGTTGGCCGGGTCCAGACGACCGCGCCAGTTGCCGTCGATCAAGTCGATATGCGGCTTCAGGATGGCCGTCAGACCGTTCGCCTTGGCATCGGCCACCGCCTTGGCAACATTGGCCAAGGATTCCGTCTGCTGCGTCGAGTAGATCGAGGACGAATACTTGTTGGAAAGGAAAGATGTGGAGGTGATGGCGATCGTGTTGGCGCCATCGGCCTTGGCGGCCTGCAGCGACTTCAACCACGGAACGGCACCATACTGGCCATTCCAATAAGATGCCTCGTTGAAACCGTTGAACTGGAATGCGCCGGACATTGCGACTTCACCCGCCAGATTTGATCTGACACCAACATACCAAGCGCTTGTTTTAATGAGGATAAAGCAACCGCGTTCGTTTGAATCGACTCTCGCACCCGCCGAAAAGCCCTCGTTAACCGATAGGCGTCGGTGGCCGGGCACCAAACGCGGCCCTTATTCGTGGTCAGGCTTTGGCATTGTTCGGGTGAAGACCAAATCCAGCCTCGCGCATTGCACGAGCTTGCGGAAACACGACCGACTCGTTTAAACAAACTTTACCGGTCGATGTCTGGGGGGACATCGACACACCGCTCGATCTGCGCCACATGACTTGCGCGCAGCGAGCGGTTTCTTTTGAAGGGGTCCGAAGATGCCGTTCCAGGGAACACCGCAGGACGATATCTACGTCATCGACGAGAACGCCGTTCCCGGCGTGCTGGACGGCGGCGACGGCATCGACCTCCTGGTGATCCACCGCACGACGTCGAAGACACCCTTTTTCCTCGATCTGACGGCTCTCGGGCCCCAGGATCTCGGCGGAGGTTCCTCGGTCGTCAATTTCGAGCGCGTCGAGTTCTATGGCGGCAGCGGCGACGACATCGTCGCGGCCAAGCGGATCGGCACGACGAACCATCTCGAAGGCAATGGCGGCAACGACTTCCTGCGCGGCAGCCAGGGGAACGACGTCATTCTCGGCGGCACCGGCGACGACACGCTTTACGGCTATGGCGGCGACGACAAGCTCGACGGCGGCGACGGCAACGATCTCCTGAAGGGCAATATCGGAGACGACCACATCTTCGGCGGACGCGGCAACGACACGCTCTACGGCTACTACGACAACGACCACTTGGACGGCGGCGAAGGCGACGACCAGCTCCACGGCGAGTTCGGCACCGACGTCCTGATCGGCGGACGCGGCAATGACGGCCTTTACGGGGGCGCCGACAACGACGACCTGTCCGGCGGCGACGGCAACGACACCCTGTTCGGCGAAGCGGGCGACGACACGCTCGAAGGCGGGGCGGGCGACGATTATCTTTCGGGTGGCGATGGCAACGACCGCTTCACCTCCTGGAGCAACAACGGCAAGGATTTCATCCACGGCGGCGCGGGCGACGACTTCCTTCTCCTTCACCGTTCGGCGACCTCTACGGCCCTGCGCATCGACCTCACCGACGCCACGCGCCTTCAGAAGCTCGCCGACGGCACGCAGATCGCCTCGATCGAGCAGTTGCGCTTCGTCGGCGGATCGGGCGACGATGTCGCGATCGGCGGCCGGCTGACGGACGAACTTTTCGGCGGGCGCGGCAACGATCGCATGGAAGGGGCCGGCGGCGACGATCTCCTGTCAGGCCAGGACGGCAACGACATCCTCATCGGCGGCGCGGGCCAGGACAAGCTCGTGGGCGGGGAAGGCAACGACACTCTGGCCGGCGGCGAAGGCAACGACGTCCTGCAGGGCGATGCCGGCGACGACATCTTCGTGTTCGGGGCCAACAACGGCTTCGATACGGTATCGGGCTTCGTCGCGGCCGGCGGCGACCTGATCCAACTGCGCGGGATCTACGCCAACTTCACCGAACTCTCCTCCCATATGCGCCAAGTCGGAACGAGCGTTCTGATCGACCTCGGCGAGGACGGATCGGTTTCCATCATGTCGACCAAGCTGGCCGACCTGTCTTCGAGCGACTTCCTCTTCGCTTGAGGTCCATTCCAGAAGGAACGCGCAGCTTTTGTTCAGTCATCTCGGCGAGGATTACCGCACCTATCGCGAAGGCCTCCTGGCGCAGGGTTTCTGGGCGTTGCAGATCCATCGCTTCGGCATGGCGCGCAAGCGCGTGCCTTGGCGGATCGTGCGCTACCCCTGGGCGGCGCTGCACGTCGTTCTGTCGAAGGTCTCGCAGATCCTGTTCGGTATCTATATTGGCCCGAACGCGGTAGTCGGACGGCGCTTCACCATCGAGCATTTCGGCGGCATCATCATCCATTCCAAGGTCACGATCGGCGACGACGTGACCGTCCGGCAGGGCGTGACGATCGGCAACCGGCATCTGGACCGCCCCAACGACGTGCCGGTGATCGGCAACCGCGTGAATGTCGGGGCCGGCGCGAAGGTCCTGGGCGGCATCGTGATCGGCGACGACGTGTCGATCGGGGCTAATGCGGTGGTTCTGAAGGACGTGCCGAGCGGCTGCGTGGCCATCGGCGTGCCGGCGGTGATCCGCCAGCGCACGCCCATCCCGGCCGCGGTTTTCGAGACCCCCGTCACCGTGACGGAAACGGGCATCGATGCGGCGTCTTGAGGACAACCGGGGGCCTGCGCCCGCGGGTCCCGGCCTCAAGCCCCTCCAACGGGTTCACCCGACGAAAGGTACCGAATGAAGTCGGTTCTCATCAAGGCCGCTCTCGCTTCCATCATGCCGACGAGCGGGTTGCGCCGCTGGGCCGCGTGCCGGTTGCTCGGCCATGAGATCGATCCTTCCGCCCGGATCGGCCCCCTCACCCTTTTGGCGGTGGACAGCATGAAGATCGGACGCAATGTCCGGATCGGAATGCTGAACATCTTCAAGGGCCCGATCGCGGTCACGATCGGGGCCGATACCCGCATCGGGCGCAACAACCGGTTCTCGTCTTCCTGGCATATCACGCAGGCGCGCTTCGCCGATCGCAACTACACGCCGCGCCTCGTGATCGGCGAGAAGGCGCTCGTCCTCAACGACCACTTCTTCGATGTCTTCGGCCTCGTGGAAATCGGCGACGGCTCGTGGATCGCCGGCTATGGCAGCCAGTTCTGGACCCATGGTCTGAGCGTCACCGACCGCGACATCGTCATCGGCCGCAACAACTATATCGGCTCGGCCGTGCGCTTTTCGCCGGGCGCCCGCATCGGCGACCGCAATATCGTCGCGCTCGGCTCCGTCGTGTTTTCCAAGATCGACGCGAACGAAAGCCTGATTTCCGGCTTCCCGGCCAAGCCCATCCGCTCGATCTCGGAGGATCTGGCGGCCGGGCGCTATCGCTTCTCCTTCGAGGACTGGTGATGCGGGAAGCCACCGTCACCGTCGCGATCGCCTCGGCGGGCCGCCCATCGCTGGCCGCGACGCTTCAGTCCATCGCCGCCCAGCACCTGCCGGACGGCGTGAAACTCGATGTCGTGATCGCCGACGACAGCCTGGACAAGGCCGTCGCGCCGATCGTTGAGGCTCGGGCCGACGCCGCGCTCCGCGTTGCCGTGGTGCCCGTCGGAGCGCGCAACATCGCCATCGCCCGCAATGCCGCCCTGACCCAAGCAAGCGGCGAGTTCGTGGCCTTCATCGACGACGACGAGATCGCCGATCCCGACTGGATCGCGGGGCTTCTAGATGCGGCCATGCGGCACGAGGCCGACGCCGTTTTCGGTCCCGTGCGGGCGATCTACCCGGTCGATGCGCCGTCCTGGATCGCCAAGGTCGGCGTTTTCCGCAAGACCCCCGGCACCGACGGACAGCGCGTCGAAACGGGCGCGACCTCGAACGCCCTGTTTCGCAGGGGAGCGGCTCCCGATCTCCTGTTTCGCGAGGAGTTCGGCCGCACCGGCGGCGAGGACACCGATTTCTTCCGCCGTCTGCACCGGCGCGGCAAGGTTCTGGTGGCGTCCGAGAAAGGCGCGGTCAGCGAGAACGTGCCGCCGGAACGTCTTCGCGTCGGCCATCTGCGCCGGCGCTATACCCGCGGCGGCCACACCTTCGCGGCCATCATGCTGGAAGGCCGCCCGGCCGGGGGGCGCGCGGCCTTCTACGCCTCCTCGGCCGCCAAACTCGCGGTCAGCGGCACCGCCGCCCTCGCCCTTGCCCCGTTCCGGCGGGACCTCGCCCTGTCCTCCGCGTTGAAGGCATGGCTGAACCTCGGCAAGCTGCTTCACGCCGCAGGACGCTCGCCCCCGCAACTCTACTGACGCCGGAGACACCCGTTTTGCACGATGGCCGACCGACCATCCTTCACCTTTCGATCGACTTCAACGACCCGCATCGCGCGTCCACGACCACGGCGATCGAATGGTTCGTGGCGGAACACGTGAAGGATTTCGACACGGTCGTCGTGTCCATGACGCGCCAAAGCGATCCGCGCCAAACCTATCTGCACGATTGCGGGGTGATGAACGGTTCGCGCGTCTTCGCCTTCGGCTATCACGGCCTGCCCTTCGGCATCGCGCTGTTCCCCTCCATGTGGCTGGCCGCGCGCCGCATCCGCAAGCTTCTGGATCAGGAGGGCATTCGGCCGGATCTGATCCACGCCCACAAGCTCGGCTTCGAGGGCATCTCGGCCTGGGTGCTGTCGCGCTGGTACAAGATCCCGTTCTTCGTGTCGCTGCGCGGCGAGGTGGAAACCAAGATCTTCCGCCGCAAGCCCGACTATCGCCCCTTGCTGCGCCGGATCGTTCGCGACGCCAAGCGCGTCTACCACGTTTCGGCGTGGTTCCGTGACGAGTTCCACCGCCACGTGCCCCCGATGCCGCACGAGCGGCTCCTTCCCAACATCGTGCGCAACATCAAGCCGGAGATCGCGACCGTTCCGGCCGGGAACCGTTTCGTCACGATCATGAATCTCGACATCTGGCGCAAGAAGGGCCTCCACACGTTGCTCGACGGCTTGGCGCTGGCGCTGCGCGAGCGGCCCGGCATCGCGCTCGACATCGTGGGAAGCGGCAAGGAGGAATCGAAGGCCGCAGCAAGCGCCCTCGTGAAGAAGGCCGGTGTCGAGGAGAACGTCCGCTTCCTCGGACGGCTGGACAACGCCGCGCTGATCGAGCGGCTTCCCACCTATCGCGGCCTTCTTCTTCCCAGCAGCAACGAGACCTTCGGCATGGTCTATGTCGAGGCCCTCTTCGCCGGTATTCCGGTGATGCATACGAAAGGCACCGGTATCGACGGCTATCTCGACAATCTCGATGTCAGCATCGGCGTGCCCGAAGGCGATGCGGCCGCGGTCGCGGCGGCGATCCTTCGCATGGACCGCGAAACCGAAGCCTACAGGGCCCGCCTCACCGCCTCGGCTTCGGAACTGTTCACCCGGTTCGACAAGGAGCGCATGGTCGCGAACTACCGTGCCGATGTCGCGGAAGCTTTGACGGCAAAATAAAATGTCGTGGCACCGAAGACCGATTCCGAGAGGTCGAATAGCTCAGGCATCACTTCCCGGCTAAATCCGCTCGCGATTGGAAAGCGCATGTATTACCGGCATCGTGCGATGCCGGAAGGGATCGGCGACGTTTCCTGGGCGGAGGCTTTGTGATCGTATCGAACGAGGGTGCGGAGGTTTCGGCCCACCGTCTGGCGCTCGCGCATTCCGAAGCCGTCAGCGCATGGCTGGATGCGATTCGCTGGCTGGCCGCGCTCGGCGTGCTTCTGACCCATGTTCAGAACCGATTGCTCCTGCGCGTGTCGGAAGTCCCCGACGCCAGCACCCTACATATCGCCTTCGCCTTTCTGTCCGGCTTCGGCCGGCAGGCGGTTCTCACCTTCTTCGTTCTCAGCGGCTATCTCGTCGGCGGCGGATGCATCCGGTCGCTGCGTCGCCAGAGCTTCGATCCGGAGGACTACGCCTTCAAGCGGCTGACACGATTGACGGTGGTCTTCGTGCCGGCACTTGTCGTCACCTTTCTGATCAATTCCTTCCTGATCCGGCATGGCGACGGCCTCATGGACCCCGACTTCCGCCAGAACATGCTGGAAGGGTCGGGCGCGGCGAACTTCGTCTGCAACCTCGTCTACATGCAGACGGCGCTTTGCCCGACCTATGGCGGCAACGGCTCGCTGTGGTCGCTTTTCAACGAGTTCTGGTATTATGCCGTGGCGGGGCTCCTGGCTTGCGCGGTGAAATTCTCCGACTACCGGCTCGCGATCCTCGGGGTCGGTCTTCTGGTCGGGCTCACCGCGATCCAGATCGAGCACAATCTCATCATCTTCTTTGTTCTGTGGGCGATGGGCGCGGGCGCGGCCGCCTGGCCGGACTTCAAGCGCCATGTGCCGAAGCGCCTTGCCTTCGTCGTTTATGCCGGCGCGTTTCTCAGCGACCGCGTTCTGTTCCGCGAAGCCTTCAACGCCGATCATCCCTATCTGCGGATAACGGCGGACTACGTGATCGCGCTGACGCTCTGCGTCTTCCTGATCTCGTTGCGCGATGGCCGGTCCGGGCGCTTCTTCCCGCCCGGCCGCCCGAAGACGCATCAGGAACTCGCGGCCTTCTCCTTCTCGCTCTACTGCCTGAACGTTCCTTTCATCAACCTTTTCGCGACCTTGTCCGAAAAGTGGTTTGGCATCGGCTGGCAGGAGAACCCGGCATTGACGCCGTCCGTCTGGATCTCCGTAGTCGCCTGCATCGTGGCGACGGTGGTGTTGAGTTTTGCATTCTCGCTTGTCACCGAACGGCAGATGCCGGCTCTTCGCCGGCATCTCGACCGCCGTCTGGCCTGAAGGCCGCGAGGCCATCAGCCGGCAACCGCCGCCGCCAGCCCCGCGCCGGCCGACGCCATCAGTGCCGAGTTGGGGTGGGTGCCGTCGCCTGTCGGGTGATTGGCGGCGCCGTTGACCAGCCACTTGGCGTTTCCTCCCCCTTCGCCCCAATGCGCGTTGACATCGAAAGCCGCGTCGATCGCGTTGGCTTTTCCGTTGAGGACGCGCGAAACGATCTCGGCGTTGACCGAGGCCACGAAGTCGGCCTGCCAGTTGGCCTGCGGCGACTGGTTGACCGACGTCGCCCATTGGTCGCTCGACGTGGTGCGCGGCCCCACATGCGCGACGCGGATATGGCGGATGCCCGCTCCCCGTAAAGCTGCGATCTCCGCATCGAGATCGGCGAGCCACGCAGCCTTCAATGCCGCTTGCCGGCTTGCCAGATTGGCATCGGCGAGCACGAAGAGATCGTTCGCCCCGAAGGCCAGCAGCGCATGGGTGGCGAAAGCCGCCATGCTGCGGCGCGCGGCGCCCCCGGCGCGATAATGGGCGAGCTTGCCACCGTGACGGCCGAGCTGCGCGAGCGGCAGATGGCGACCGCCGTTGTTCCAATGCGCCCGCGCCACATAGCCCCCGCCGCGCGCAACGGCCGGATAGGGCGAGGCGTCGGCCTGGCCCTCGCAGACCGAGTCGCCGATCACCAGCGTCGCCCGCCAGTTCGCCGCGGCGGCGGGCGTCGGGCGGCCGATCACGGCGATATGGCTCGGCGCGACGCCGTTATTGGCGCCGGCAAGCGGACCGGTCAGATGCACATGCGTCGCTGCGAGCGAGTAATGCCCGCGAGAGGCCGGCGCTTCCGACAGATACTGGCCGGAGCGCGGCAGTTTCTGCCCGACATCCGCCCACATGGAGGTGCGCGCGAAATGCGCCGCCGGGCCGAGCGGATCGGCGACCGGCCGGAACCTGTCGAGCCCGAAATCGCTGGCGCGAAACGGCCCGGCTAGAAAGGTCTCGCCGTCCTCCATCCGGCGTGGTGCGGCGCGGCTGGCATTCGGCGCTTCCACGGTGACGCCTTCCAGTTCCAGCGCCGCCGCGAGCATCACCGGATTGCCGGTCGGAACCTCGGCGCAGTTGCCGAGCGGCAGATGCCAGTTGGCATAAACGAGCCAGATCTCCGTCAGTTCGCCGCCGAGAAAGAACGGCGCCCTCGACTCGCGCCGGGAATTGCCTTCCGCCGAAATCGCATCCACCGCATAGGCGGCGCGCGTCAGGTTGGCGGCGAGATAAAGCGGCGGCACCGAGACCAGCGTCGGGCGCTGGCGTCGGAGTGCGGGGGAAAAGCCGATGCCGAGCATGGGTCAGCGCTGCAGGGCATGGATGACGAGGGCGGGCTCGGTGCCGGTTTGCAGCACTCGGCGCACCATCAAGGGCTCGACGGTCAGGCCGGGCGGCACCGTCAGCGCCAGCACGCCCATATCGGCGTCGAGCGGCAGGACGCGGATCACGGCCGCCCCGCTACCCGGATTCCAGATGCGCAGCGCCTTGGCCTCCTCGGCGAGGTCGTTGTTGTCTTCCGGCTTGACGAGAACGGCGGCGCGGGCGGGGTGGCTCGGCGACGTGGAGCGGTAGGACAGCGTTCTGCTCATGGGGAACCTCCGTGATCGGAGGCGCATGATGAAGGCGCCCGGAAAAGCGGGGGTAGATTTTTCCCCCGGACCGTCGTGCTTCTAGCTTTCCGCCTTTCCGGCGCGCACCACAATGAAGCTCGTCGCGGCGAGAAGGAGGATCTGGCTGACGAGCCGGGCGACGGCGGCTCCCGCGATGCCGAGATAGGTGGCTCCCACCCAGACCATCGGCAGATAGGTGACGGTGGAGAAGATCATGACGATCATGCGCGCCTTCTGCATACCGAGCGCACGCAATACGTCGCCACCCATCGCCGACACGCCGAGCGTGAAGGGATAAAGGCAAAGGATCTGGATGATCGGCACCGCCTCGCGATATTGCTCGCCGATCAGAAGCGGCACGAAAGGCGCGCCGACGAGAAGCCCGAGCCCGACCGCCAGCGACACGCCGCCCATCACCGGCAAGACCTTCCGGGCGAAGGCGAAGGCTTCCGACGTGCCCTTCCGGCTGTGGTGGAAGTAGCGGGTATAGGTGGCCGACAGAAGGGCGCGGATCGGCACGCAGGCCGTATCCACGATGCGGAACGCGGCGGTGTAATGGCCGCCCGCCGTCGCATCCAGCGTCTGCACCACGAGCGGCTTGTCGAGATCCCTCAAGCCCGCGATGGAAGCGAATTCCAGGGCGTAGATGAAGCCGTCGCCGAGATCGCAGGGCTTCAGCACGAGAACGGGCCGCCCAAGCTGGGTGAGCACCATGCCGAGCGCGAGGCACACCGCCACAACGGCGCCCGCCAGATACCAGGCCGACCAGATCTGGAGGGTCAGCGGATCGAAGAACTGCCAGGCCATGAAGGCCGCGATCAGCCGGATGATCAGCACCGACACGTTGATGACGAATTGCTGCCGCGCCTTCTCATGCGCCTGGAAACAGGCGTTGCAGAGCGACACGAGGCGGTAGAGCACGAGTTCGGCGACGGCCACCATCAGGATCGCATCGAGCGGCAGGCCCTCGAAATGCAGCATCAAGGTGGCGACCACGACGAGCGGCAGAAGCACCGGCAGGGAGATCAGCACCGATGTCAGCGCGTTGCCGAAGGCTTGGCCGAAAGGAATACCGTCGCGCGCCACGTGACGGATCAGCACCTGATCGCAGCCGATGCCGACAAAGGTCGACACGAAGGCGGTGATGGCGGTGAAGCCCGCGAAGGTTCCGTAACCCGCCGGCCCGAGCGACCGGGAGATGATCAGGAAGTAACCGAGCTGAACGACGATCCGCAGACCGTAATCCGTGGCGTAAACGAAGAAATTGCCGCCCAGATTGGACCGCTTGAGCCGAGCGAGGGCGGCGCGGTTCAGCATGGATTCATTCCGTGACTTCTCTCACCGCGAAAGGCGCCCGCTCGCTCACAGAACGGCGTGCTCGGGCTTTTGCACGGTCGGCCACCTCATGCAAGGACGCAATTGGTCTTGTCTTTTCCGTGGCATGGACCGAACGGGGGCGAGTGCGATGATGGACAAGCCCTGGCGGCGCCTGTAGCAAAGGGAGTTGAGGCCAAGCTCAGAAGGATTCCCATCGTGCTGCGCGCCATGCAGGTCAATATTCATCCCAATGATATCGGCCATCTTCCCGTTCTGTTGCCTCATCAGATCAAGGTCTGGGGTCCCCAGGTCGAACGAATTCATGTCACCGTCGATCTGCATCAAAGCAAAGGCGGGCATTATGCTTCGTCGGATTTCGACCGTAAGTTGACCAAGACCCGGACTCTCTTGAGAGAGATCGCGCTCCACCATCCCAAAGTGGTCGTCGACGAGGTCGACGCCTCACCCGCCGCACGCGCTGCCGTCGCGCGGTTCTTCTTCGATCTCGACGACGTTCCGATGAAGGCCTGGAACGGCAGCCCGCTTTATTCCTACCTCTACGGCATCTGGAAAACGCAAGCCGATTACGTCGTCCATTTCGACGGCGACATGTTCTTCGGCGGCGACAGCGCGACGTGGCTGGACGAGGCGGTCGCGCTTCTGGAAGGGAACGAGACCTACGCCTTCGCCGGTCCCCTGCCCGGTCCGCCCCGACCGGACGGCACGATCCACGGCCATGGCGACCATTGGAAGGGCGGCACGGCCCGGCGCGTCGAGGGCGAAACGCCGACACACGACTTCGACACCGTCAGCACGCGCATCTTCGTGGTGAACGTGAAGCTCCTGCGCCAGCGTCTCGGCGGACCGTTGCAGGCACGCCGGCCGAGCCTGAAGGAGCGCGCGCATGCCCTTCTTCTCGGCAACTCTCCGAAGATGATCGAGTTGGAGCGAATCCTCAGCGAGAGCATGGCCGAGCGCGGGTTGAAGCGCGTCGACTTCCTGGGGTCGGGCACGGGCCGCTGGAGCCTCCATCCGCCGCTGCGCTCGCCGGAATTCTTCAAACGCCTGCCGGAACTCGTGGACCGCGTGGAGCGCGGCGACCTGCCGGAAGCGCAGAAAGGCCATTACAACATGGTGGACGAGCTGATCGACTTCTCCGAAGCCCGTCGCCGGAACACGCGGCTTGCCCGTTGGCGTCGCCACGCGGCCAACATCGCCGGCCGCCTGCAGGCGGTTGTTGTTCCGAGCAAACGATAGGACCGAAACGGTGGCGGACGAGCATTTTCGGCAGGTTCGGGACGAGCGGCAGATGAACTCCGGCGAGAAAGACATCCTCGGCATCGCGATCACCGACAAGACGCAGGAGGAGGCTCTACATCTCCTCGACGGGTTCATCGAGAAGCGCCAAGCGGCCGGCATCGCCTTCGCCAACGCCAACCTTCTGAATCTCGCCTATCGGTCGGACTCGCTGCGCCAGAGCTTGAAGCGCCTCGTAATCTTCAACGACGGCATCGGCGTCGATATCGCGTCGCGCCTGCTTTACCGCTCCCGGTTCAAGACGAACATGAACGGCACGGATTTCGTGCCCTTCTTCGTCGCCAATTCGCGCCACCCCTTGCGCATCTTCCTGTTCGGCGGTCGCCCGGAAATCATCGAAAAGGCGGCTGGAGCCTTCGGCGCGATGTCGCCGAAAAACACCATCTGCGGCTTCCACCACGGCTATGTGGCGAGCGGCGGGGAGGAAGCGCTGCTTGCGCAGATCCAGGAAGCGCGGCCGGACGTCGTTCTCGTCGCCCTCGGCAATCCGCTTCAGGAACTCTGGATCGCCAGGAACCTCGATCGGTTGGCGCCCGCGCTTCTGATCGGCGTCGGGGCATTGTTCGACTTCGCCTCCGGCACGGTGCCGCGCGCGCCCGAATGGGTGCGGAACCTGCGCGCGGAATGGATGTATCGCCTCGCGATCGAGCCCAAGCGCCTCATGAAGCGCTACGTCATCGGCAACGCGACCTTCCTCGCCCGCGTCGGACGCCAGCGCTTCAAGCGCTGAGGAGACGCCGCCGCGAACCTCGGCGGCTCGCGGCAGCCGAGCCCTCTTCAGATGCCGACGCCCGGATAGTTCGGGCTTTCGCGCGTGATCGTCACGTCATGGGCATGGCTTTCGCGAAGACCGGCATTGGAAATCCGCACGAAGGTCGCCTTTTCGCGGAAGGCCTGAAGATCGGCCGCGCCGACATAGCCCATCGCGGCGCGAAGACCGCCGGCGAGCTGATGGAGCACCGCCGAGACCTGCCCCTTATAGGCCACCTGCCCCTCGATGCCTTCCGGCACGAGCTTCAGCGTGTCGCGCACCTCGGCCTGGAAGTAGCGGTCGGCGGACCCTCGCGCCATGGCGCCGACCGAACCCATGCCGCGATAGGATTTGAAGGAGCGGCCCTGGTGGAGATAGACCTCGCCGGGGCTTTCCTCCGTGCCCGCCAGAAGCGAGCCGACCATCGCGGCGGATGCGCCGGCCGCGAGAGCCTTGGCGAGATCGCCCGAATATTTGATGCCGCCATCGGCGATCACCGGAACGTCGGCGGCCGACGCCGCTTCGACCGCGCCGAGAATGGCCGAAAGCTGCGGAACGCCGACACCCGCCACGATGCGCGTCGTGCAGATGGAGCCCGGCCCGATGCCGACCTTCACGCCGTCCGCTCCCGCGTCGATAAGCGCGCGCGTGCCGTCCGGCGTCGCGACGTTGCCGGCGATTACCTGCACGTGGTTCGACAGGTGCTTCACCCGCGTCACGGCATCGAGCACGCGCTGCGAATGGCCGTGCGCGGTGTCCACGACGATGAGGTCGACCCCGGCATCGATCAGCCGCTCGGCGCGCTCGAAGCCGTCCTCGCCGACGCTGGTCGCGGCCGCTGCCAGAAGCCGCCCCTGCGCGTCCTTGGCGGCGTTCGGGTTGAGCTGCGACTTCTCGATGTCCTTCACCGTGATGAGACCGACGCAATGGCCGGCGGCATCCA
The DNA here is from genome assembly GCF_009176975.1 of Aureimonas psammosilenae. Taxonomy (GTDB): domain Bacteria; phylum Pseudomonadota; class Alphaproteobacteria; order Rhizobiales; family Rhizobiaceae; genus Plantimonas; species Plantimonas psammosilenae. Next base: position 9,767 of record NZ_WEZG01000002.1, on the reverse strand, counting down.
CCACGAGGAGTTTCTCGATACGGTTCGTATGGAGAAGGCGCTTGGCTTCGCCCTGGTCCACCGTGTCGCGCACGGTGACGAGGTTCTCGTGCGTCATCAGCTCGGAAATGCGCTGGCTGTCGTCGGAGGCGAAGCGCACGTCGCGGTTGGTGAGGATGCCGACGAGCCGCCCGCGGGTCTGCCCGCCGCGACCGGCATTCTCGACCACCGGAATGCCGGAGATCCGATGCTGGCTCATCAGGGCGCGGGCATCGCCGAGCGTCGCTTCCGGGCCGATGGTAACGGGGTTCACCACCATGCCGGATTCGAACTTCTTCACCTGCCGCACTTCCTCGGCCTGCCCCTCGGGGGAAAGGTTGCGGTGGATCACGCCGATGCCGCCGGCCTGCGCCATAGCGATGGCGAGCCGTGATTCCGTCACCGTGTCCATGGCGGCGGAGATGATCGGGATGTTTAGCTTCAGGGTGCGCGTGATGCGGGTGCGGACATCCACCTGCCCCGGCATCACGTCGGAATGGCCCGGCTGGAGAAGAACATCGTCGAAGGTCAGCGCAGTTGCGCCGGTGGCGGTCTCGATGATGCGTGCCATGGCCGTTCCTTGAAGAAAAGCCGCCGGAAAGCCTTGAGGAGCGATCGGCGGCGAAGGATTGGCACCGGCTGCTAGCACGCCATGGCGTTGTTGGAAAGCCGCCTCAGGTTTCGATGTCGAGCTGGTAGGTCAAGGGCACGAAACGATAACCGTCCCCTGTCTTCTCGACGAAGCCTATGCCGGGAAAGGGCATATGGTAGCCGATGAACGGCGCGCGCGCTTGCGCCACGCGGTCGAAGACACGCCGCCGGCTGGCTTCGGCCTTTGCGGAATCCTGATCGAACCGCACCTTCCAACCGGGCTTCTGTAGCGAGGCGACGTAGTGATTCGCCGAGTCCGCCGTCAGCCACAGCACCTTGTCCCCGGACTTCACCTCGAAGACCATGTGCCCCGGCGAGTGCCCGAAGGCCTCCTGCGCCGTGATGCCGGGCGCGACCTCGTCGCCCTCTTTCAGGAACGTCATCCGGTCCTTCAACGGCACCACGTTCTTGCCCACCAGCGCCGCGCCGTCCTTGCGCTCGCCGTTCTTCGCTTCGTCGGAGGTCCACCAGTCGTATTCCACCTGTCCGGCGGCATAGCGGGCCTTGCCGAAGGCCGGCTTTCCGTCCTCCATCAGGCCGCCGATATGGTCGCCGTGAAAATGCGTTAGGACCACGAGATCGACGTCGTCGGTCTCGTATCCCGCTTGGCTCATCCGCTCCCGCAGTTGGCCCATGCCGTTCTGCCGGCCCATGGCGCCCATGCCCGTATCGAAGAGAACGATCTGACCGCCGGTTTCCACGATCACGGGAAGAAAGCCGTTCACGAAACGTTTTTCGGGCAGGAAGTTCTCGCGCATCAACGCGGCAACGCTCGCCTCGTCCTGATCGGCGCCGAAGGTCGGATAAGGACCGTCGCCGGGGCGCAGACCGTCCAGCACCACCGTCACGACGGCGTCGCCGATCCTGTAGCGGCGCCATTTCGGCTCCGGTTCTCTTTCCATGGCTTCCTTCGCCTTTTCCTGCGCGATTGCGGAAGAGGTGGCCGACATTCCCGCCACCGCCGCTCCCAGACCCGCCGCGAGCTTCATTGCTCCGCGCCGATCGAGTGACGACTTGCCTTCTTGCGATCCCCTCACGGCCGCGCTCCCATCGATTCGTGATCCACCCTTCGCCATGATCTGGCAGCCGCCGCCCTTCCGGCAAGAATGGAACACGCCGAGTTGAGTCTGGATACAGAGTTTCATCGCTCCGCCCGTTGCGCCGTCGCGGGAAGGGTCTAGGTAAAGGCCATCCCGCCAGCGCCATGTCCCGTTCCTCCGTGGAACGGCTCACGACGTCGCTCCTCGTGAGGATTCAAGAACGCCCGTGAAACGCATCGTTCCGATCGTGCTTGCCGTCGCCTTGTTCATGGAGAACATGGATTCCACGGTGATCGCCACGTCGCTCGCCACCATCGCGCGCGATATCGGCACCAGCCCCATCGCCTTGAAGCTCGCGTTGACGAGCTACTATGTGGCGCTGGCGATCTTCATCCCGATCTCGGGCCGCATGGCAGACCGCTTCGGCGCCAAGGAAATCTTCCGCGCCGCCATCGGCATCTTCATGGCAGGCTCGCTCGCCTGCGCCTTCGCCAACTCGCTCGAAGGATTCGTCGTCGCGCGCTTCATCCAAGGCATGGGCGGGGCGATGATGACGCCGGTCGGCCGCCTTCTCCTCGTCCGGGCCGTGCCGAAAGGTGATCTCGTCGCCGCCATGGCTTGGTTTACCATTCCCGCCATGGTCGGCCCCCTTGTCGGCCCGCCCATCGGCGGCGCGATCGCGACCTATGCCGACTGGCGCTGGATCTTCCTCATCAACATGCCGATCGGTGTCGCCGGTATCTTCCTGGCCGCCCGTTACCTGCCGGAAGTGGAGCGGGTGCCGGGCATCACCTTTGATTGGCCGGGCTTCGTCCTGTCGGGTCTGGCCTGCGCCGGCATCGTCTTCGGCCTGTCGGTGGTGTCGCTGCCCGCCCTGCCGCCGCCTTTCGGCATGGCGATGGCGGCGCTCGGCCTCGTTTTCGCGGTGCTTTACGTGCGCTATGCGCGGCGGGTCGAAAATCCGGTGCTGAACCTCGACCTTCTCCAGATCCCCACCCTCCGGGCCGCGCTCGTCGGTGGCGCCCTGTTCCGAATCGGCACGGGTGCGGTGCCCTTCCTGTTTCCGCTGATGCTGCAGCTCGGCTTCAACTTCACGCCGCTCCAATCCGGCCTCATCAGCGCGGCTTCCATCGGCGGGGCGATGACGATGAAGTTCCTGGCGCGCCCCATCCTGAAGGCTTTCGGCTTTCGCACCACGCTGCTCGCCACCGGCGTCATCGGCGGCCTGTTCGTGATGCTGATCGGCTTCTACCGCACCGATATCGCGCTGCCGGTGCTGATCGCGCTTCTGCTTCTCGGCGGCTTCTTCCGCTCCTTGTTCTTCACCTCGATCAACACCCTGGCCTTCGCCGACGTGCCGCGCTCGAATGCCGGCGACGCCACCTCGATGCTCGCCGCCTTTCAGCAGATCGCCATCGCCACCGGCGTCGCGGCGGCCGGCGGCATTCTGGAAGCGGGCATCAAGCTGCACGGCACGGAACTGCCGACGATCGGCATCTTCTCGGTGGCGTTCTTCGTGGTGGGTGGTGTCGCGACCCTCGCCTCCCTGCCCTTCCTGTCCCTGCCGAAGGAAGCGGGCGCGGAAGTCGCCGGCCGCCGCGTGCCGGCGGAATAAGGCTGCCCGCTTATTCCTCGGCGGGCTCTTCCTCGTCGCTCCGCTTGCGGCCCTTGAAGCCTTTGGCGAGAAGATAAAGCTCCACCGAGTCCTCGCGGCTCGCCGGTGGCTTCACGTGGTGGACCGTGGCGAAATGCCGCTTCAGCATTCCGAGGAGTTCGTTCTCGGTGCCACCCTGGAAGGTCTTGGCGAGGAAGTGGCCGCCGGGCTTCAGAACGGTCACTGCGAAATCCGCCGCGACCTCGCAAAGATGCATGGTGCGCAGGTGATCCGTCCGGCGATGCCCGGTGGTCGGCGCGGCCATGTCGGACATCACCAGATCGGGGTCCGCGCCGAGCGTCGCGATCAGGCGCTCCGGCGCCGCGTCGTCGAGAAAATCCATCTGGAGGATTTCGGCCCCCGGCACCGCGTCCATTTCCAGATAGTCGATGCCGACCACGTGGAAGCCGCCCCCCGGCAGCGCGCCGCCGCAGCGCTCCACCGCGACCTGCGTCCAGCCGCCCGGAGCGGCACCGAGATCCACCACGCGCATTCCCTGCTTCAGGAGCTTGTAGCGCTCGTCCATCTCCAGAAGCTTGTAGGCCGCGCGCGAGCGATAGCCGTCGGCCCTCGCACGGCGCACGTAAGGGTCGTTCAACTGGCGCTCCAGCCACGCCCGCGACGAAGCCTTCAGCTTGCCCTTCTTCTTGACGCGGACGGTGAGCCCGCGATCGTCGCCGCGCCCCCCGCCGCTCATGCGAAGGCCGCCTGCGGCTGGCCCTGGCCGCTTCGCCGCCAAACGCCGTCAGCCGCCATCATTTCCGTCAGCAAGCCCTCGCGTAGGCCCCGGTCGGCGACGCGCAAGACGGGGGCCGGCCACACGCGCTTGATCGCCTCCAGAATGGCGCAGCCCGCGATCACCAGATCGGCGCGGTCGCTGCCGATGCAGGGATTGGCGACGCGCTCCTCGAAGCTCCAGCCTGCGATGCGCGAAATCAGGGTCTGCACTTCATCGTCCTTCAGCCAGAGCCCGTCGACCTGCCGGCGATCGTAGCGTTCGAGTTCGAGATGAATGCCGGCGAGCGTCGTCACCGTTCCCGATGTTCCCAGAAGATGGAAAGCCTCAGTCCCCACCAGCCGGTCGAGCCGGTCGCGCCCGCCGAAGGTGCGGATCTTGTACAGCACCTCCTCGACCATGGCTTCGAAAAGTTCGGGCGGCACGTTGCGCCCGCCATGGCGCTCGGCCAGCGTCACGACGCCGACCGGCAGCGATGTCCAGGCGACGATGGCGTTGGACAAACGGCGCGGATTGGTGTGGCGAAGGTCCAGAAGCGCGATCTCGGTGGAGCCGCCGCCGATATCGAACAGAACGGCCCCCTTGGCGCTGCGATCCACCAGCGAACCGCACCCGGACACGGCAAGCCGCGCTTCCGTTTCACGACTGACGATCTCCAGCCGCAACCCGGTTTCGCGCTCCACCCGCTCGATGAACTCTTCACCATTTGCGGCGGCGCGGCAGGCTTCCGTGGCGATCAGGCGCGCGCCGGCGATCTCGCGGGCGGCGAGCTTGTTGGCGCAGATCGACAAGGCGGCGACCGCGCGGTCCATCGCCCCCGTCGCCAGCCGCCCGGTGCGGCCGAGCCCTTCCCCGAGCCGCACGATGCGCGAGAAAGCGTCCACCACCCGGAACTGGCCGGGCCGCGTCGGCGTGGCGACGAGCAAACGGCAATTGTTGGTGCCGAGATCCAGCGCCGCATAGATGGGCGGGCGGGCGCGCTCTTCGTTCTCGCGAGCCCCGCCGCTTCGGACGCCCGCGCCATCGGCCGGCGCGCGAACTCGGGCAGCGGCCTCAGCCGGCGAACGCTGCGCCTGCCCCTTCTGGCCACGCTGGCCGCCCTCGGTTGCGGGCGCTGCGAATTTGGGCGCATGACGCCTGCGGTGTCCCTTGCGCGCCGGCTTGGGCAAGGCGGACGGCGGCACGGCCGCGACCTTCGCCGGAGCGGGACCCGCGCCCGAACCGGAGCCCGAACGCCGCCGACGCCGCTGACGCTTCGTCATAGCGGCCCCGCTGGCTTCATCCCCACCGGCAGAATGGTCCTGGCGCGGCAACGCGCCCTGCCGAGGCTGCTTCCTGTCTTTTCCCTGGCCGGGGCGCGCTATCTCCGCTTGGGAGGAACGTCTGGGATCTTCGTCATCGATGCTCAATTGACCTCTTCCGCCGGGGTCCTGGCCGGACCGCCACAGCGTGCTCGGGAGTGCTGATTTGCCCGAAATTTACCAGCACGCCCAACAAGCACAAGAGCATGTCGCCGATGGCGGCCCGGTCGACAATCCCGCCCACGCGAATTGCATGATTTCGGATGCCGATCGGGGGTTCCCTTCCGCGATCAATACGGCTATATGACGCCCGTCGGCCGACAAGAGCGGCACCGACCCTCTGCTGGGGAATAGTTTAAGGGTAGAACAGCGGACTCTGACTCCGCTAGTCTTGGTTCGAATCCAGGTTCCCCAGCCAGCACCCCTCATTCCATTGTAATCGCTGTTGTTTTTGGTGGCTGAGAATCTATCTCGGCTTTCGCTCGCCCCTTGGGCCCAAACCTGTAGCCCGGAGGTGATGGCCATCGCCGTCCTGCCGGGCTCGCGGCGCAAGGGATCCGGTCGGTGGCGACTCGGCATGACGTGGCGAACTTGGAACGGCGCGGGCACACCTTCTACTGGCGGGCCCGGGTGCCGGTGCGCTTTCGGCAGGTGCGCAGGCAAGCGCGTCTCTCGTTCTCCCTTCGGTTGTCCGATCATGGGAAGGCGGCCTACATGGCGCGGCGGCTGAACACGCTGCTTGCCGACCTGACCGTGAGACCCACCGCCGCAATGACCACGAAGGACCAGCTCGACCAGATCTTCCGGGCCGAGATCGAGCGCATGACGGCGCATCTCGAAGACGTCGCCTTCGCCGCGCGCCGGGCGGGACTGACCGACGACGTCCGCGAGATGGAAGTCGATATCGAGGTCGGCTGGGCGTACCGCCTGATTCAGCTGTTCGGCACGACGCGCGCCCTCAGCTTCGAGGGGGAATGTCCAGGCAGGTCCATGCTTCTGCGCCACGGTATCCCCGAGCCGCATGTCGCGACGATCGCCGAGACGTTCCGCGCCGAACAGGCGGAAGGTCGCAGCCCCGTTTTCGGCCGTGCGGTCCGTGAGCAAATGGCTGACATCGGCCTCGTCGACACGTTGGCCAACCGCGAGCGAAGATGGAGCTGTATCGCGCGAAAGCCGATGCGCTCCTCAACGTCGCCGAACGCTGGCCGATGATCGACCGCAAGCAGAATGCCCTCGTCGCGACGACGCTGCCCGAGGAAGAGCGCGCCAGCCTCGTCTTTCCAGCAGACAGCCCGGACGAAGCAGGATCTGACGATACGTCGGCAGGGACAGTCGTTCTGGATCAGCCTGAACCGGAACTCAGCGTCGCGGAGGATGAGGAGAAAAGCGCCCTTCCCGTTGAGCCGACGTCAGACGACGAAGTGGCAGAGGCGGTTCCACCGACAGTGCCTCCGATCGAGACGCGTACTGCTGGAAGTCCGGAGCCACAAGCTGCTCCTGCTGGCCGGGTCCTGCACCTTGATGCGTTCGAAGCGTCATATGAGGCGCTCGCCCGCAACAATCGTGACAACTGGACCCCTGCCACCGCCAGTGACGTGCGCATGCTCGTGCGGATGTTCCGTGACATCTTGGAAGAGAACGACGTCGCGCATTCCGGTGAGATCGGCCAGCAACACGTGGCGGCTCTCCGCCAGCATCTGAACCTCATTCCGACGCGCTACGGACAGAGCTCGCGGCTGCGCATCATGAAGCCCACAGCGCTTCGCGCCTTTGCGGCCGATGAGATCGCGCGTGCCGAACGGCGCGGCGAGGCACCACCCAAGGTCGGCCTTTCCGCGGCAACCATCCGCAAGCACCTGGGCAATCTCGACACGTTCCTCAACCATGTCAGGGCAAGCGGCTACGTTGTGGCAGATTGGTCGCTGAAAAGCCTCCGGCTCCGCAAGCCGAAGGCGGGCGCGATCCGGCTGGCCCAGGAAAAGCCTTCGCCCGATCAAGTGCGGCCGATCTTCGACCTTCCTATCTTCACGGGATGCCGAGACGCTACAAACCGCCATGTTCCGGGAGATGCGGTATTCCACGGCGGCGTCTACTACCTACCGATGTTGTTCGCCTATCTCGGCGCCCGTCGGAATGAGTTTGCCGGTCTGGAAACGAACGACGTACTCGATACGCTGCACGGTCCCGCCATTCACATCCGCGCCAACGTTCATCGCAGCATCAAGAACGCTCAGTCTGATCGTCTCCTGCCAGTGCCGCCAGAGCTGCTGCGCCTCGGCTTCCTCGATTACGTCGAGACGATCCGGAAGATGGGCTATCGGCAGCTCTTCCCTGAGCTGTTCTCGACGCTGCTAACGACGAACGATCCAGGCGACCGCTTCTACAAGGACTTCATTCCGATCGTGAAAGCCACACCTCACTTCTCGTCCGGGCTGTGGAAACGCTCGATCCATGCCCTTCGGCACGGATTCTCGGATACGATGAAGCAAGCGGGCGTCGACACTAGCATCATCAGCGATATCGCTGGGCGTCTCGGCGAGTCTGAAACAGCGCTGCGCTACACGAACGTCGCCGGACTTCCATTGATCACGAAGCAGCTCGAAAAGTACCCGATCATCACCGGGCACCTCGAGACGCGTCCGGTACGCTATCTGCCATGGGTGGAGAACAGGGAACTGCCGCCCTGGGCGGGCAAGAAGTCGGGAGCTCGGTTTCGGAAACGATTTCCGATCAAGCGGACTGAAAGTGGTCTGTCCGCCTTCGGAGCGATCTGGCAGATAGCTGCTATTCCGCTTTCGACCCCATTTTCTGCCGTTCGTGCCCCTAACCTAATATCTTCAAAACTGCCTCTTGTGGTTAGGCGGTGTCTGCATTAACGCAGCCAGATCATGGCGCATGCGAGATGGACGAAGCCCATGAAGGCGGAGATTGTCTTCTCGCAGCGCAGGGCGATGCGGCGGAAGCGTTTGAGTTTGTTGAAGAAGCATTCGACCTGATGGCGCTCCTTGTAGAGCCGCCAGTCGATGGCAGGCTTTGCCGTTCGGCTGGGATTGGCCTTGATATGGGCGGTCGCACCGAGGTCATCGGCAATGAAGGCGCGTAGTGGATCGGCGTCATAGGCGGCATCGGCGATGACATGGCCGACGCCCTTCAATCCTGCCAGCAGCGCCTCGGCTTGAGGACGATCACCCCATTGCCCGGGCGTCGGGTGGATGCGGATCGGCATGCCGATGGCGTCGACCGCCGCGTGCAGTTTGGTCGTCAGGCCACCTCGGGACCGGCCGATCGCGGCAGCTTCAACCCCCCTTTTGCGCCGCTTGCATCAGCGTGCGCCTTCGAGATGGTGCTATGGATCAGGACGTATTCGAAGTCCGGCGTGTCGGCCAGGCTCTGGAAAAGTTGTTCCCACACACCGGCATGCGACCAGCGCCGAAACCGCGCATGGACACCGGTCCACTTGCCGAACACCTCCGGCAGGTCACGCCACCGCGCCGCATTGCCAGCCATCCACAAGATCGCGTCCACGAACAGCCGGTTGTCTACGCCGCTACGCCCGCGCGTTCCCTCTCGACCCGGAAGATACCCCGCAATCCGCTCCCATTGCTCGTCCGTCAGCGTGCGTCTGCTCATCGACTGGCTCCTTCACCAGCCTTCAATCAGAACTCACCCGCATACGGAATCCCATAAATGCAGACACCGCCTAGTGCGTAGCTTGGAACCTTCTACTTTCCATGTACCTAGCTACCGATTAATCGAGCAGCGAACCTGATAAGCGAGTCTGGGCTTGCGACGACCGAAACACTTGATAGCGTGATGGTTTATGAAAGGATGGGCTCGCGCCAGTCAGATGCGGGGAGCCTCACATGCCGGCCAGTTTGTACCAAATTATTCTCATGGGAGGCAAAGACGCCAGGCTGGTAGCACTCAAGACGGCAGTTAAAGCGCGCGCAACGGACTTGGGCATTGATCCAAACGAAATCGTCTATCTGGACGAGAGTTCCTTTGCTGGTGGCTATGACCGGAAGAAGCCGACGTTCGGCATCTATTTTGGCAATCGAAACAAAACAGTGCCAGTACCGCTCGACCGATTGGAAGAGGACTCCATCGTTATCGCGCCTATTGTGACAGAAAAAACGTCAATCGGCGTCGAGATCCCAGAAGCACTTCAGCACATCAACGTGGTCGAAGTTGGAATGAACGGCGACAACATTCCGAGGCTTGGCCTGCCCCCATTAGGTGGCCCGGTTCAAATCTAATGCATGGTGGGCTTGCTGGCGACGTTTGAGGTGGCCGGCGAAGCGGGTTGGGGTGGCGCAGCCGGCCACGGCACGGCGGCAGGTGCCGGCGGACGGTAACCCAAGCTCGAG
>NZ_WEZG01000019.1 GCF_009176975.1 Aureimonas psammosilenae | reverse complement strand
CCACCGGGCGGCCTTGCGACAACAGCACGTCCACCTGCCGAAGCTTGGCGACGATCTCTTCAGGCCTGTGCTTCTTCTGTCCCATCTGGGCATCCTCCATCGGCTCAAAAGCCTACTTCAGCGAGGACCACTTTTCAGGGGGCAGACCAGTGATCGACCAGTCCGCCGCATATCTTATCGATCGGGGCTGGGTCTCAAGTCTCGGCAGGATCTCGGGCGGACGCTGGCGTTATCGCGTCCTGTTCGACGACGGTCTGGCGCAAACGGTGGATCATCGGTCGCGCTTCACCCCCAGCCAGCACGACGCCCGGCGGGCTGTGCTTTTCGCTCCATGCCGCGAGAATGTGGTTCGGACGAGCGCGAACCAACAGCGTTCCGATCGACCTCGGTACGGCGGAAGGCATCGCGGAAGCGAAATGACGGGGGTCGATCGCCTGCTCTGCGATGCGAAGGCGGACACGAACGCCAGCGCTCGTCCTCGGACCGGTTTGGACGGGCGCGCGGGCCTTTCGATCCGGCCGCCTCCGGATCGGGCGGCTCACGTGGGGCGCAGCGGGCGACCGGCGGGCGCTCGCGCCGCGACGAAGGCATCCTGACCTGTGGATGTCGACCGGACCGAAGGCTGGGCGCGCCGGCGCCGTTATTCCGGCTGGGCCGCGATCCTTGCCGCGGTGACGGCGCTCATGGGCACGATCAGCCTCGCCTTCACGCTTGCCGACGGCTGGCCGCGTGAGGGAAACCGAAGCGCGCTAGCCCTGTGGCTCCTGGTTCTGCCGGTGGCCTGCTGGATCGGCGGCTGGACGGGCTTCATCGCGCGCGAGGCGAAGGTCCGGGCCTTTGTCTTGGCTCTCGCCTGCGCGGCCGCCGGTGCAGGCCTTTTCCTGCGGCCGGCCGGGTTCCTCGCTTCCTCGCTCGGCGAGTTCGGACTGACCGTCTTCCTCGCGGGAGCCAGCCTTTTCCTGCGCCGAAGCGGCCTGCGGAAGGAAGAGGAACGGCTCGGCGAGGATGGGCTCGGGCAGAGCCTTGCCGACGATCTTCGATGGGCGCGGCGCTTCCGCGAGGCGCGGCGCCTCGCCCTTCCCTGGCGCGCGCCGAGCGCCGAGGATGACCGCCGGATCCGCGCGCATCCGACGATGGGGCGTTTCGCCGACGCCGTCGTGGCACTCGCCGATTGGGAAAGCCGCCGCTGGATCGTCATGGAACGCGACTGGCACGGCTGGCCCGACCCCGAGCGCTACGTCCTGTTCGTGCTGGAAGGCGAAACGATCTGGCTGGCCCGCGACTTCGACCGGTGGCCGTCCGGCTGGAGCCGTCCGGCCGCGTAACGCGACCGCGACGCGCTCGGCGACCGGGACAAGCGATGCCGACGACGGGAATGTTGAGCGCTCGCACGGCATCCGCACGCGAACCTCGTCTCAAGGCTGCGGGAACGGGACGCGAATGCCGGCGATTGCGAGACGCGGGGCACCGCCTTTGATGGGAGGCAAGGCGCGGCGCGAGGATGGAGAGCGTACATGGCGGAGGCACCGGGCGGAGCGCAGGCAACGGAGGATGGATCCGTCCTTTGGAGAGGGCTGCCGTCCTTCGCCTCCATGCGCGGGTTGGAGACGCTCGAGCGCAGCCGGCCGCAGCGTTCGAGCTTCCGCAATCGCGCTGCCGTGACGCGTAACGCGCCGGGCCGCAGCGGGGACGACGCCGATGGGTTCGACGCGATGCCCGCCCCGCGCCTTTCGATCCGCCGGGCGGGTTTCGCGCCAGACTTCATGTGGTCTAGACTTCATTTCGCCCCGGCACGGTTCCGCGCGGCGCTCGCGCTGAAGTCCGGCGCGATCGAACGCTGCGGCGTCGATGTGGATGGCGAGGCCTATGTCGAGGAGCGACCGGACGGCGCGGACCACTTCACCATGAGCATGAACCTTCGCCACCCGATCCTCGGCGAGCTGTTCCGCTATTCCGGCCGCTTCACGCTGGACGAGCCCGGCGAGGATGGCACCTCTTCTACGAACCGCGCGCGCTCGCCCAGTGAGGGCACCATGCAGGCCTCGCTGCGACCGGCGATCCGGTATCGGTTGCGGGCGACGAAGCCGTAGACCGCGTCGCGCGGGCGGCGGGGCAGGACGGCGGCGACGCTGAGCCAGCGCCAGGGCCGGGGCAGCCGTCGGGCGAGCGCGATCGCCGCCTCGCTCTGCTCGAGCGGCCGTCCCCGGTCGAAGAAGAGGAAGGTGGAGGGGTCTTCCGCGTCGATCCCGTAGCGGCGGGCGAGCGCGCGCCCATAGGGCGATTGAAGCGGCGTGAAGCGGATCGCGCCGCCTCGGTCCGCGCGCAGCACCGCGCGCACGCCCGCCGAGCAGAAGCCACACAGGCCGTCGAACACCACCAGCCCGTCCGGCGCGTCCCCTTGCGGCGCGGGATCGGCGCGTCGCGCGGCTCCCGGATCGCTTCCTGCCTGTGCGCGCATGCGACCTCCGCGCGAGTCTCTTTCGATTGATGGGAAATGGGTCACAGCGCGGCGACGGCAAACATCTACCCTATCCCGACTAGCACCCGGTTGACATATATCCATATCGCGCATAACTAAGACGCAGATTGGATATAAGAGTTGATCGCGTGACCGAGGACGACTTCCTATCCCGTTACGACCCAAGCGAGTTCGCCCCCCTCGCGCTCACTGTGGACATCGTTCTGATGGGTCTGCGCGAAGGGCGGCCGACGGTGCTCCTCCTGCGCCGCGACGCGCATCCCTTCCAGGACCGATGGGCGCTGCCGGGCGGCTTCGTCGCCGAGCGGGAGGGGCTGGACGAGGCTGCGGGGCGCGTCCTGCGGGATAAGGCGCGGATCGAGAGCGCCCATCTGGAGCAGCTCTATACGTTCGGTGCGCCGGAGCGCGACCCGCGCATGCGCATCGTCAGCGTTGCCTATCTCGCGCTCCTGAACGAGCGCGCCTTCGGCGAGGCGCTTCTGGGCAATCCCGCGCTCCTGCCGGCCACGCTCGAGGTGCCCTGGGCGGGCGAGCAGGGCGGACCCGTCTCCGCCGTCGCCCGGGGAGAGGCGCTGCCGCTCGCCTTCGACCATGCCGCGATCCTCGCCGGCGCGGTGCTGCGCCTGCGCGGCAAGCTCGACTATTCGCCGGTCGGCTTCGCCTTCCTGCCCGCCGAGTTCACGCTGCGCCAGTTGCAGGACGTGCACGAGGCGATCAGCGGCCGTGCCCTCAACAAGCCGGCCTTTCGCCGGCGCATGCTGGACAAGGGCTGGATCAGGCCGACCGGCACCCGCGAAGCGGGCACCTCGTTCCGCCCCGCCGAACTCTTCCGCTTCGACCCGGCCAGCAAAGGAGACTAGACCCATGGCCACGATCCGCCGCTTCGGCGTCCTTCGGCAGCTTCGCAGCGAAGCGAGCCGCCATGTGATCCACTTCCGCAAAGGGCGCGTGCGCCGAAGCGGGCGCGGGCTCGTCTTCTGGTTCGACCCCGAGACCGCCAGCATCGCCGAGCTGCCCATGGACGACCGCGAGATGACGCTGTTCGTGCGCGGCCGCTCGCAGGACTTCCAGACCCTGAGCGTGCAGGGCACGGTGGGCTGGCATGTGGTGGACCCCGCGCTGCTCGCCGGCCGCATCGACTTCTCGATCGACCTCGCCTCCGGCAAGCCGCAGGGCGAACCGGTGGAGCAGATCGAGGCGCGCATCAGCGGCATCGCCAACCAGGCCGTGCTGCAGGAACTGGCGCGGGCGCCCGTACGCGCCCTGCTCGACGCGGGGCCCGATGCCCTGCGCGGCGCGCTGGAGAGCGCGCTTGCCGGCGACCCGGCGCTGGCTGCCATCGGGGTTGCCGTCGTGTCCGTGCGCCTCACCAACCTCGCGCCCTCGGCCGAGCTGGAGCGCGCGCTCCAGACGCCGACCTTCGAGGCGCTCCAGGGGAAGGCCGACGAGGCGACCTTCGAGCGCCGCGCGCTGGCGGTCGAGAAGGAGCGGGCGATCGCGCAGAACGAGCTGGCGACCAAGACCGAGCTGGCGCGGCGCGAGAAGCTCCTGATCACGGAAGAGGGCGAGAACGCCCGCAGCCGCGCGGCGGGCCTCGCCGAAGCCCATCAGGTGGAGGCGGAAGCCGAGGCCGGGCGCATCCGCGTCGTGGAGGGCGCAAGGGCCGAGGCCGAGCGGCAGCGCATCTCGGCCTATCGCGACTTGCCCCCCGCCGTGCTTCTGGGCCTTGCCGCGCGCGAGCTGGCGGGCAAGCTCGACACGATCGAGCATCTGAATGTCACGCCCGACCTCCTGGCCGCCGTGATGGCCGAGTTCCGAAAGGCGCCGCCGCCCCGGATCGGGAGCCTGGAGCGGTGAGCGCCGGGACGCTCACACCCCGCGCGGTCTTCGTCACCCGCGAAACCGACTACGAGCTCCTGATCGCGCGCCACGCGACGCGCGGCCAGGCCCGCTTCTTTCTGGACGGGCGCGACGAGCGGATCGAGGCGGTGGAGGCGCGGCACGCGCGCTTCCACCTCGTGCTCGCCCAGGCCCGGGCCGCCGTGCCCGCCGACTGGCGCCAGGTCTCGATCCGGCGCGCCGACCTCGACCGCTTCCGCTTCGACGGCGACGACGTCGTGGTGGCGGTGGGGCAGGACGGGCTGGTCGCCAACGTCGCGAAGTACCTCGAGAACCAGCCGGTGGTCGGGGTGAACCCCGCACCCGACCTCTACGACGGCGTCCTCGCGCGCGCGGCCGTGGAGCGGCTCGGGCCCCTCCTGCCGGCGATCGCGAACGGCGCGGCGCCGATGGAGCGCCGCACCATGGTGGAGGCCGTTCTCGACGACGGGCGGCGGCTCACCGCGCTCAACGAGATCTTCGTCGGTCATGGCAGCCACCAGTCGGCGCGCTACCGCATCGAGACCGGCGGAGCGGCCGAGAACCAGTCGTCGAGCGGGCTGATCGTGGCCAGCGGCACGGGCGCCACCGGCTGGGCGCGTTCGATCTCGGAGGCGACGCATCTGGCGATCCCGCTCGGGGCCGAGGAGCGGGCCGTCGCCTTCTGGGTGCGCGAGCCCTTTGCGAGCCGCACCACCGCCACGACCCTGCGCGCCGGCAAGCTGGAGGCCGCGCCGCTTCTCGTGACCTCGCGCATGAACGAGGGCGGCGTGATCTTCGCCGACGGCATCGAGGGAGACTTCCTCGCCTTCGACTGGGGCCGCGCGGTGCGCATCGCTCCGGCCACGCGAACCTTCAACCTCGTCACCGGATGAGGGCGACCAGGACTTCTCCCCTCCGCGCAGAGGTTGACCCGTCTCGTTTGCTGCCTGTATCCCGTTGCGGCACGTCGTCCGGATCGCCCACCCCACAAAGGAGTCGATCAGCCGCATGACCGCCGAGACCGCGGATCCCGCGCTGCAGCGCCCGCCCGCCGAGATCGCCCACGCCGCCGAGCTGGCCGCGCTGCGGGCCAACGACCGGAGTCCCCGTCCGCCCGGCTGGGCCCTGTCGCTGCCTGCCGCCAAGCGGTTCATCCTGGGCGAACCGGGACGCGCGCCCAAGCTCGTCTGCTCGCCCTCGTTGGTGGAGCGTGCCTTGGTAACGCTCGTCACCTCGCGCGCGCTCCTCCTGATCGGCGAGCCGGGCACGGCCAAGAGCCTGCTGTCGGAGCTGCTCGCGGCC
Source organism: Aureimonas psammosilenae (assembly GCF_009176975.1). GTDB lineage: Bacteria > Pseudomonadota > Alphaproteobacteria > Rhizobiales > Rhizobiaceae > Plantimonas > Plantimonas psammosilenae. The sequence continues at coordinate 41,731 of NZ_WEZG01000019.1, read as the reverse complement.
GCGGTCGGCGGATCGTCCACGCTCACCATCCAGGGCGGCGCCTCGCTCACCGAGGATCAGATCAAGTACGGCTGGAACTACGCGCTGCTCGTGGCCGAGGGACCCTCGCCGCGCGCGCTCGTTCCCGCGCCCCTTCATGTCGGCATGCGGGAAGGGCGCATCGTGCGCTTCGAGGAGATCACGCGCTGTCCCCTGGAGGTGCAGGACTGTCTCCTGTCGGTCCTGTCCGACCGGGTGATGGCGGTGCCCGAACTGGCTGGTCCCGATGGCATGATATTCGCGCGCGACGGCTTCAACGTCATCGCCACCGCCAACACGCGCGACCGGGGCGTCAACGAGATGTCGGCCGCTCTCAAGCGCCGCTTCAACTTCGAGACCGTGTTTCCGATCCGCGACGCCGACGCCGAGATGGCGCTGGTGAAGCGCGAGGCGGCGCGCCTTCTCGCCCGCTCCGGCGTGCCGCGCGCGCCCGCCGACGACGTGATCGAGGTGCTGGTCACCTGCTTTCGCGACCTTCGGGGCGCCGGCGGCGCGTCGGACGACGGCCTTGAGCGCCTGTCGGCGGTGATGAGCACGGCCGAGGCCGTCAGCGTCGCCCATGCGGTGGGCGTGCGCGGCCACTTCCTGCGCGGCGACGCGGGAACGCCCGAGGACATCGTGGAATGCCTCGTCGGCACCGCCGCCAAAGACAATGCCGAGGATCTCGCCAAGCTGCGTCGCTACCTGGAGAACCGCGTCGCCAAGCGCTCGGGCGAAGCGTGGAAGGCGCTGCATGCGGCCCGCCATCTCCTCGTCTGAGGCGGGCGCGCCGGCCCCGGCGGCGCTCACGGTCCTGGGCGTGCGCCACCACTCGCCGGCCTGCGCGGCGATGGTGCGGGACGCGATCCTCGGGCTCAAGCCCGCCACCGTGCTGATCGAAGGGCCGGCGGACTTCAATCCGCATATGGGCGACTTGGCGCTCGACCACGCGCCGCCGGTCGCGATCTTCTCGTTCCATGCCACGAGCCGCGGGTCGCGCGCCTCCTATTCCCCTTTCTGCGCGACCTCTCCGGAATGGGTGGCGCTCCTGGCAGCGCGCGAAGTCGGCGCGAGCGCGCGCTTCTGCGACCTGCCGTCCTCGCATCCGGGGTTCGGCGACCGGGTGAACCGCTTCGCCGATCCGCACACGGCGCGCGCGGCGCGGGCGGAAGCGCTTCTGGGCGAGCGGCTCGGCGAGGACGGCCTCGACGCGCTCTGGGACGCGCTCGCCGAGGCCGCGCCGCCGAGCGAGCTGGCCGCTCGCCTCACGCGCTACTTCGACCTTTTGCGCCCCGAGGGCGCCGACGACGGGGCGGAAGAAGCGCGCGAGCGCTTCATGGCCGCCCATGCCGCCTTCGCCCTCAGCGAGGCCGAAGGGCGGCCGGTCGTGCTGGTTTGCGGCGGCTGGCACGCCGAGGCGATCCGGCGCTACGTCGAGGAGGCCACGGGCGAGGAGCCGGTGCTCGCCCCGCCCGATGCGGGCGTGCGAACCGGCAGCTACCTCGTGCCCTACGATTACGTGCGGCTCGACCGCTTCACCGGCTACAGCGCCGGCATGCCTTCGCCGAGCTATTACGAGGCGGTCGGCGCGCACGGTCTCGGGGTAGCCGCCGACTGGGCGATGGGGGCGATCACGCATGCGTTGCGCGAGGCGGGACAGGTGGTCTCCACCGCCGACCGCATCGCGTGGGCCGCCCATGCGCGGGCGCTCGCCGACGCGCGCTCGCACGCCGAGATCCTGCGCGCCGATCTTCTCGACGCCGCGCTCGCGACGCTGGTGAAGGACGGGCTCGACCACGCGCCCGCCTGGACGCAGACCGGCGCGCTTGCAGCGGGAACCCATCCCGCCATCGCCGCCATGCTCCGGGCGCTCGCCGGCGAGCGGCGCGGGGCGCTTGCGCCGGGCACGCGCCAGCCCCCGCTCGTGGCCGATGTCGAGACCCGTCTTGCGGAGGCCGGGCTCGACCCCGCGCGCCGCCTGCCGCGCATCGCGCTCGACTGGAGCGAGCCTACCGACCGCGAGCGCGCCCGGCTCCTCCATGCCTTGCGCCTTCTCGCGCTGCCGGGCGTGGAGCGCCTGGAGGGACCGGCGGCGGCCGAGCCGCGCCCCCCGCGCGAGACCTTCCGCTTCTCGCCCCATCCAGACGCGCAAGGCGCCCTGATCGAAGCCTCGCGCTGGGGCGGAACGCTGCCGATGGCGGCCGAGGGGTGTCTGGCCGAACGGGTGGAGGTGGCGGGCGACGATCTCACCCGGCTTTCGACCTGCCTGACGGACGCGTTGTTTGCCGGCCTTCTGGAGCCCGGCGGCACGCTGGCGGAGCGCATCGCGCGCGGTGTCGCCGCCTCGCACGACGTCGCCGCGGTCGGCGCGGCCGGGACGCAGGCGCTCGCGCTCTACCGCTTCGGCACGGTGTTCGGCGCGGGTGCACGCGACGGGCTCGGGCGGATCTGCGAGGCGGTGTTCGCCCGCACCGCTTGGCTCGCCGACACGATCCGCAACGGCGAGGAGGGGATGCGGGCGATCCCCGCGCTGATCGCTGCCCGCGACATGCTGCGCGATGCCCCCGATCTCGCGCTCGAACGCGCCGGCTACCTTGCCATCGTGGCGCGCTTGGCGGCGGGCCGCGATGGCCCGCCGGCGCTGGCGGGCGCCGCTCTCGGCACGCTTGTCGCCTGCGGCGCGGGCGGGATGGAGGACGCCGTGCGGCGGCTCGGCGGCTTCGCGCGCGCCGGCGCTCTTGGCGACTATCTCGCCGGCCTGTTCGCACTGGCACGCGAGGAACTGGCGCATCACCGGTCGCTGCTCCAAGCGGTGGCCGCCCATGTCGCCGAGTGGAGCGACGAGGACTATCTCGTGGCGCTGCCGGCCATGCGGCAGGCCTTCGCGTGGTTTCCCCCGCGCGAGCGCGAGCGCCTGGCCCGCGCCGTCTTGGAGGCGCAGGGCCTGAGCGCGGCTGCGGCCGCGATCGAGGCGACGGGCTGGATGCGCCAGCGCATCGCCCCCGCCGCGCAGGCGCAGGCGCACGCGCTGGAAGCGGAAGCCGCGCGGCGGCTCGCCCACGCCGGGCTCATGCGAACCGAACGACCGTAGAGGAGAAACAGCCGTGGAACGCTACGAACTCGTGGAAGGCAGCTCCGCCAAGTTCTGGGCCGTCGCGGTGGAGGGCGAAACGCTCACAGTCCGCTACGGCCGCATCGGGACCGAGGGCCAGTCCAAGGACAAGACTTTCCCGAGCGCGGAAGCGGCCGAGAAGGAGCGAGCCAAGCTCATCAAGGAGAAGACGGGCAAGGGCTATGCGGCGGCCGGAACCATCGAAGCGCCCGCGCCGAAGCCGGCGCGGGCGCTGGAGCCCGAAGCGTCACTCTTGACGGCGGGGATACCCGCTGCGCCCACCGAGCTTCAGGCATCCGCCGCGCCGATCCCCGCCGAACCTGAAGGCTCGCCCGAACTCGACGCCATGGTCCCTTTAGCCTTGCCGAGCCGCTCGCGCCCGACCCGCTTCGTGACGAACGAGAATCACTGGACCGAGTTGGCCAAGGCCGTCGCGGTTGTCGCGACGGATTGGCAGGCCGACAGCGAAAGCCGCGAAACCTATCGGCAATACAGGCAGGCCGACGAGATCGCCCGGCAGAAGGAGATGGATCGGATCGCGGCTTCGTCCTTGCAGGGGGATATGACGGAGCCGGTGGGAACGCCCACCCTCGACCAGGCCGAGAGCTGGCTGCGCGACTGGGCCGTCTACCTGGAGAACTACGAGCTGACCATCGATCGGGCCGACGGAACGCAGGCGCACTGGAAGGCACGCGACCTTGCCACGTTCGAGTTCCTGCAATGGGTCCTCGAGCGCCAGGGGATGGGGTTCCTCGCCGAGACCGTAGTCCGCTTCGCCGCGACCGGTGGCGCGGATCGCCGGTACGGCGACACGTCCTGGAACGATCCCGTGGATCTCGCCATGCGTCACATCCTATCGACGGTGCCCGGCGAGGACTACGAGACGGCGCGTGAACGTCTGGTCGCGGCAAGCCCCAGGCTGGACTGGCGAGGGCGCGCGTCCTTGAGCTTCATGCTGGCGGACGAGAGCCATGCGGCGCACGACCTCCAGCCGCTCGCCGTTCTCCAAGGCATGGCGGCGGACGGAGAAAGTCCGATGGACGCGGTTTGGGCGATGCCACTCATCGTGGAAGCGCCGCCGGAAGGCGCTGCGCCCTGGCGACGCAAGAGCGCCCAGCCGATCTCCTTCTACCACATGAGCATCGACTTCCCCCAGATCGTGGCATCCGCGATCGCCGCCGCGAAACAGGCCGGGCAGTCGCCGCTTCAATCCCTCGGCTGGCTTCAACCGCTCGGCTACGGCCCCGATCCCGCGCGGGTCGCAGGGCTGATGCTGGCGACCGGCGAGCCGGAAGCGGTCGGGCTCCTTCTCCCCATCGTCCATCAGAAGGAAATCCGCGCCGCTCTCGACGCGGCGGAGGAGGCCGCCCCCGGCCGCACGGCGCGGCAGTATCTGGCGAGCCTCGCGAGCGGGCGCACCGACCCTGTTCTCAAAGCACGCGTCGGGGAGATGCTGCGCCGCCATTCGACCGCGTCGCTGCGCGCCTGGGCGGAGGGAGACAGTCGTTCTCTCGCTTGGCTCGACCGCTTCCTGGCATCCCGCGACGTCGCGATCGCGCCGTCCGAGGCTCTGCCCGCCGTCCTGCGCGATCCGCCCTGGCGCCGCAAGGCCGTGAAGCGAACCGCCGCCGAGCCGTTGACGCTCCAACCGATCGAGACGCCCTTTCGCTGGGAGCGCAGCGGTGCGAAGCCGGACGATCAGGGCTGGCGCCTCCACGATGCCCGGATCATGGCGACGCCCGACGAACTCGTGGCTCTGATCGCCACCATCGAGGCCGAGCCTCTGGACAGTTGGTACAAGATTCCGGAACGCTCGCTTCCCCTGCCGCAGGCCGGCGACGACTGGGAGGCGGTCTGCGGCTACCTCGCCCATCGTCTGACCGAGATCCACCGCGCGCGCGCCTATGCGCTGAACCGGCTGGGCTGGATGAAGCTTCTCAACGGGATCGAGCGGCAGCCCGAACCGCTTGCCCTCACGCTTTGGAGCCTCGGCGGGCCGATGGGCTCCACCTACTACTGGACCCCGATCTTCGACCATATGATGGAGCGTTTCGGCGAGCGCGCCCTGCCGGGCCTCGTCCGGCAACTGGACGCCAGCCCGATCACCGTTCTGGAAGGCGTCGGCGACGTCGATGCAGCGGGCATCGCGCCAGGCGCCGCCCGCGCGCTGGCCAAGCTGAAGAAGGCCCGCGTGCCAGCCATGGCGTGGCTCCGTCGCCATCGGGAAACGGCGATCGCCCGTTTGATCCCCGACGCGCTGGGCGCGCCCGGCCCCGCGCGCGAGGCCGCCGAGACGGCGCTTCGCTGGTTCGCGGCAGATCGCGGGGACGGGCGCGAGACGATCGAGCGGATCGCGGCAGCCTATGCGGGGGCTGAGCCCGGCGTGCCGGCGGCGCTCGCCGAGATGCTGGAGCGCGACGGGCTCGACCAGTTTCCCGCCCGCGTCCCGAAGCTGCCGGCCTGGTTCGATCCCGCCCGCCTCGCGCGCCCGCAGCTGCGCGGGGGCGGCGGGGCCCTGTCCGACGAGGCGATCCGCGCGCTGGCCGAGATGCTTTCCTTCTCCGCGCCGGACCCTGCTTATCCCGGCATCGCCCTCGTGCGCGACGCCACGACGCGCGAGAGCCTGGCGGCCTTCGGCTGGGACCTCTTCTCGGCCTGGCTGGCGGAAGGGGCGCCGGGCAAGGATAACTGGGCGCTTCGGGCGCTCGGTCAGATCGGCGACGACGAGACGGCGCGCCAACTCACGCGCCTGATCCGCCGCTGGCCCGGCGAGGCCGCCCATGCCCGCGCCGTCGCCGGGCTCGACGTGCTGGCCGAGATCGGCTCCGATGTCGCACTGATGAACCTCAACGGCATCGCCGAGAAGCTGCCCTTCAAGGGTCTGCAGGACAAGGCGCGCGAGAAGATCGCAAGCCTCGCCGAGGCGCGCGACCTGACACCGGAAGAGCTTGCCGACCGCCTCGCGCCCGACCTCGACCTCGACGAGCGCGGCGGCCTCGACATCGACTTCGGACCGCGTCGATTCCGCGTCGGCTTCGACGAGTTCCTGAAGCCTTGGGTGAAGGACGCGACCGGCCAGCGCCTGAAGGAGCTGCCGAAGCCCAACCGGGGCGACGACGCCGAGCTGGCCGGCGCGGCGACCAAGCGCTGGAGCGCGCTGAAGAAGGACGCGCGCGCCATCGCCAGCCTCCAGATCGCGCGGCTGGAGGAGATGCTGGCCTCCTCGCGGCGCGTGTCGCCGGCCGTGTTCGGGCGCTTCTTCGCCGGCCATCCTTTGATCCGGCACCTTGCGCAACGCCTCGTCTGGGGCCTTTATCCCGACGACGCGCCGCTCTGCGCGCCGAGCCTCCTGTTTCGCGTCGCCGACGATCTGACCCTCACGGACGCCGCCGACGATCCGGTGGAGTTGGACACGAGCGAGGAGGCCGCCGGGCGAATCGGCCTCGTCCATCCGCTCCACCTTCCGCCCGCAGGCCTCGACGGGTTCGGCACGCTGTTCGGCGACTACGAGATCGCACAGCCCTTCGCGCAGCTCGGACGCGAGACCTTCGCGCTGACGCAAGCCGAGCGGGACGCCACCGAGCTTCGCCGCTTCGCGGGCATCAAGGTCGACACGGGCCGCGTGCGCGGGATGCCGGCGCGGGGCTGGCGGCTCGGCGCGCCACAGGATGGCGGCTGCATCTGGTGGATCGAGCGGTCGGTGCGGCTGGCGGCTGGCGGCTCGCGCATCGCCTCCTTCACCTTCGAGCAGGGCCTTTTCGCGGGCGCGGCCGAGTTCGAGGACAAGCAGCAGACGCTTGGCGTCCTGTCGCTCGGCAACGTCTATGCCCAGGCGGGAAGCGGGACGCCCTTCGGGCAGCTCGACCCCGTGGCGGCCAGCGAGCTCCTGCGCGGGCTGACGCATCTGGCAGAGGGCGGCGGGCTTTGAGGGCGCCGCATCTCGACGAGGCGACGCGCTGGCGGCTGATCCTCGGAGCCGCGGCCGACGACAGCTGCCGCGCAGTCGGTTGCGACATGTCCGGCGTGGCCGGCACGATGGACACGGCGCTCGACTGGCTCTACGGGCGCGACGACGAGGATGGCGAGCGCAACATCGGTCGGCAGGGCGGGCGCGGCGCGTCCACCCTGACCACGCCGGAATGGATCGGCGCCATCCACCAGCTCTTTCCGAAGGAAACGATCGAGCGGCTGGAGCGCGACGCCATCGAGCGCTACGCGATCGACGACATGGTGACCAACGCCGACGTGCTCGCCCGCGCCGAGCCGAACGAGACGCTGCTGAAGGCCGTCCTGCGCACCAAGCACCTTATGTCGCCCGACATCCTCGTGCTCGCGCGCCGGCTGGTGCAGGAGGTGGTGCGCCGCCTGATGGACGCGCTCGCGCGCGACATGCAGCTCGCCTTCTCGGGCGTCCTCGACCGGCGCCGCGCGAGCCGCAACGCGTCGGGAAGCGCACTCGACATGCGCCGCGTGATCGCGAGCAACCTGCGGCACTACGATCCGGACACCCGGCGCCTCACGGTGGAGCGCCTCCACTTCTTCGCCCGTGCCCAGCGCCACCGGACGCGCTGGCAGGTCATCCTGCTGGTCGACCAGAGCGGCTCGATGCTGGACTCGGTGATCCATTCCGCCGTCACCGCCGCCTGCCTTTGGGCGCTTCCCAACGTGAAGACGCATCTCGTCGCCTTCGACACGCAGATCGTCGACTTGACCGACGAGGTGGACGACCCGTGCGAACTCCTGATGAAGGTGCAGCTCGGCGGGGGCACCGACATCGCGCGCGCCGTCGGCTATGCCGCCGATCTGGTGGAGAGCCCAGAGAACGCCGTGGTGGTGCTGATCTCCGACTTCTACGAGGGTGGCAGCCCGGCGCTGCTCGTGAACCGCGTCGCCGAACTCACCGCCCAGCGCACCAGGGTTCTGGGGCTCGCGGCGCTGGACCGGGACGCCGAGCCCGACTTCGACCGCGATATGGCGCGCCAGCTGGTGGCGGCCGGCGCCGAGATCGGCGCGATGACGCCGGGCGAGCTTGCCGGATGGCTCGCGGGCGTCCTCCGCCGCTGATGGCGCGTCGCGACCTTCTGGAACTGACCGACGACGGGCTGGCGCAGATCGGCAATGCGGGTCTTCTCAAGCGGTCCTTGCGCGAGCTGGAGGCCGGCACCGTCCCGACCCTTGCCGAGACGGCGGACGGCACGATCGAGGCGCGGTTCGCGGACGGGACGCTGACGCGACTGCCCCCCGGCGCCTTGCTCGATGGGGCGACCTGCACATGCCCGTCCTCGGGCGTCTGCCGCCACCGCATCATGCTGGCCGTCACCTATCGCGCGGCGAATGCGGCAAGCCGGGCGGCGAACGCCGCGGAAACGTGGGATCCGGCCGACCTCGACCTCGAAAGCTTCGAGGCGGCGCTCGGGCCCGCCGCCCGGGCCGATCTGCACCGCCTCCTCGCCGCGCGCCAGACCGTGCGGCTCGACCGCGGGCGGCCCCCCGCCGCTCATCTGCCCATGGCGAGCGTGCGCTTTCTCGTGCCCGACGAGATCGCTTACGCCCGCTGCGACTGCGCGCAGGAGGAGGGCTGCGCGCATGTCGCCCTGGCGATCCGCGCCTTCCGTGCGAGCGGCGGCGCGGGGGAGGCGGCGGTCGGCGGGGCGCCAGCCACTGCGGCGGCGCCATCGGTGGACGCGCTGCGCGGCGCCTGCGACGCGGTGGTGCAGGGGCTGCTGCGGGCCGGCGTCGTCGCCGGATCGGCCGCCCATGCGGGTGCGCTGGCGCTGGCGGAGGCCGAGGCAAGGCGGCTCGGCGCCTCGCAGATCCTGCTCGCGCTGGAAGCGCTGGCAGAGCAGGTGGCGAGCTACGAGCGGCGAAGCGCCCGGCATGACGAGCGCGAGGTGCTGATGCTGATCGTGGATCTTCATGCCCGCACCCACGCCATCGATATGCCCGAGGCGCTCGGATGCGGCGAGCCCTTCGAGACCGCGATGACGCGCTCCCGCCTCGTCTCGCTCGGCGCCCGGCTGCGCGGCGAGGGCGCGGCGATCCGGGCGGGCGTGCTCCTGGCCGACAGCGACACGGGCGCGACCGTGCTTCTGGAACGCCTTTTGTCGCCCCGTCCCGGCGACCGGGGCCTCCTCGCCGCCAATCTCGCGGGGCGGCTCCTGGCGCCGGCTCTTCCGCTCGTCGGCACGGCGCGAGGGCAGATCCTCACCAGCGTTGCGCACCGCCGCGCCGACGGCCTCCTGCGGCTCGGCCGGGGCTCGGGCGGCCAAACGCAGCTCGTTCCGCGTGGGCCCGAAGCGACCCTGCCGCCCGCGCTGGCCGTGACCCGCGTCGACGCAGTGGTGGAGGCGCTCGCAGCGCGGCCCTTCCTGTTCCTGCGCGCGCGCCGCCGGGTCGCCGACACTCACGTCTTTCCCGTAGGCGAGGTTCTGGGTCAGAGCTGGTCCGCCGGATCGCAGAGCTGGTACGCGGCGGTCCGGCTGCCGGACGGGGGCGGCATTCTGCACCTGGAGCGCCCCTTCGACAGCGGCGCGCCGAACGCCGCGACGGTTCTGGCGGCCGCGCTGGACGGGCACTGGGGACCGCTTCGCAGCGTGACGGGTCCGGTCCGCGTCGAGGCGGGCGCCCTTGTCTGCGATCCCTGGTCGCTGGTCGCGGACCGCTTCGTCGTGCCCGACATCGACGACCCGCCGCAGGGCGGCGAGGCGTCGCCGTCGCCTGGAGGCCCTGCGTCCGCCGGCGGTGTCGTGGACGAAGCGGCGGCTCTTCTGGCGGGTGCGCTCCATGCCGGCGCGCGGGCGCGCGAGGCGCAGGCCGCCGCGCTCGGGTCGCCTCTCGCCGCGCGGCTCGGGACCGAGGGCTATCGCGAGCTCGCCGCACGCCTGTCGGCCTGGCTGAATGCGGGGGCGGGCGACGAGGCCGCCGCCCGTGCGGCCTTTTGCGAAGCGGCGCTCTGGTGCCGCGCCCTCGACGAGATCGGAGCCTCCGCATGACCCGGCCCGCGCGCACCATCAGCTGTCTCGCCGCGCTTCTCGCCGTCTCATGGCCGGCTTCCGCCGCCGACCGGGAGCGGGCGCCGACCCTGTTCGAGGTGCAGAGCGACAAGCGTAGCGCGTCCTCGCCGATCAGCCTGAGCCGCCCCTTCGAGGAACCGCATCCAGGCGTCGCGACCGCGATCGTCGCGATCCACGACGGGGTGGACGACGCGCCGGACTGGCTGCGAACCTTGACGGACCTTGCCGCCGAGCGCGGGCTGGCCGATCAGGTCTTCGTCGCCGCTCCTCAGTTCCTGGACGAGAGCGACATCGACCCGGACAGCATCGACGACATCCTCGTCGCCCGCTGGACCGGCGGGAGCTGGATCGATGGGGCGACCGCGACCGGCCCGACGCATATCCTGTCCTACCACGTCGCCGACAGCGTGCTGGAGCGCCTCGCCGATCCCCGGCACTTCCCAGACCTGCGCCAGGTGACGGTGGCTGGCTTTGCGGAAGGCGCCGACTTCGTGCAGCGCCTCGCCCTCGTGAGCGAGGCCGCCGACAGGCTGGAGGCGCGCGGCATCCGCGTGCGCTTCGCGGTGGGCGGGGCGTCGTCCTTCCTGCGCTTCGGCGCCGAGCGCCCGACCGCAGATGGCGGCTCCGCCGTGCCGCCCGCCACTCGGTGCGAGCGCTACAACGACTGGCCCTTCGGCCCGCGCGAGGCGCCGCAGACCCTGCGGGAACAGGACAAGCCGATCCGCTTCTTCGCCGAGCGCTATGCGCGGCGCGACGTGGTGGCGCTGGTGGGAACGCTCGACACCCCTCCCCTCCCCGGCGACGGCTGCGAGGCCGCAGCGCAAGGCGCGGGACCCGTCGCCCGACTGGCGAACCATCTTCTCGACATGAAAAACCGGCGGCTCGAGCCGGACGAGGCGATCGCCGTGCCCGCCGTCGGCCACGATCCGGCGGAGATGTTCGCCAAGCCGCCCGTCTTCGACCTTCTTCTCGGCCTGCCGACGGACGCGGTCCGCGCGCGCCTGCAAGCCACCAAGGGAACCCCGACCTGATGCCTCGCCATCTTCTCCGCTTTCTCTCAGTCGCAGCGCTCGCGCTCTTCGCCTCGCTCGCCGCAGCCGACGACATGCCCGCGCCGGTCAACGGCGTAAGTTTCGAGGAATGGGCGGCGGCGAACGCGCGGCTCTCGAACAACGAGGCGCTGCCCGACATTCTGGCCGTGCTCGGTCTCGACGAGGCGCGGTGGAACGAGACCAACGCGGCCTTCATGAAGGCGCTCTCGACGGGGGATCCGGCCGGCCCCGTCTTCGCGCGCTATGGCGAGGTCTTCGCCAACCCCGCGGTCGGGCGCTTCAAGGGCCGCGACGACGGGCCGGAAATCCAGGCCAAGCTCGCGACCTTTGAGGACTATGCCCGCGTCCAGGCCCATCTGAACGTGGCGACGGCGGCGGGTCTCGATCCGCAGGACGTTCTGCGCGAGCACGACCTGACCGTCTACGAATATTCGCAGGAAGCCGGCAACTGGGTGCGCCAGTTCGCGGCCGCCGCGAGCAAGGGCACGCAGGAGGTCGAGCGCCTCAACCGCATTCGCGAGAACTTCGAGGCCGAGTACCGCGCCCGCTACGGGCTCGACACGAACGAGCGGTTCTGAGCAGAGGGCGCGCCGAAGCCTCGACGCGCCCTTTCCTGTTCAGCGCCGCGCGCGCTTGCGGCGCCACGGGGCATCGCGCTGACAGTCGCCGGCCATGATGCTTCCGTAGGGGATCACCTCGTCCACCACCTCGGCGAGGCCGAAACGCTCGATCTGCGCGCGCACGCCGGCCGCATCCTTGTAGGCGCTCGGCAGTTCCGACACGTCCGGCACGCCGGAGAAGAAGCGCGCGTCGAGCCCCGCCGTCTCGCGCGCCATGATCGCCGCGATGTTGTTGGGGCTGAGGCCGCGCGCATCGGCGCCGTATTCCTCGGCGAGACGGCGCATATGGGCGGTGCGCGAATGGTTGCGCCCCGCCCCGTGCGGCGAGAAGCCAAGACCGTGCGCGGTGTCGCGTCCGCGCACGACGAGGATCGGCTCGCCCATGTTGAGCGGGATCAGCGTCAGGTCGCCCGCGTCCTCCGCAAAGCCCGCAAAGGCCGGCGTCGCGCCCTTGGCGTGGTAGAACAACCCGTCGGAGCGGCGGAAAACGAAGTTGTGCTCGTTCCAGAAGCGGTCCGAGATGCGCAGGCCGAGCCGCTCCGCCGCCCGGTCGTGCAGCGTCAGATGGTTCTCGCGCGTCCAGCGGCGCATGGCCTGGAGCGCGGCCCAGTAGTCCTCGCCCTCCGGCGTGTCGGCGGGAATCCACGCGTTCTGCGGCAGCGTCTCGGGGGAGAGCTCGCGGCGGAAGCGCTCGGCCACCCGCATGCCCCGCTCGTAGAGCCGCGCGCCGGGACCGCGCGAGCCGTGATGGGTGACGAGCGCCGTTTCGCCGGTCGAGCGAAGCCGGCCGACGAAGCTGAAATGGTTGCCGTCGCCCTGCGTCGCGAAGTGATCCTGCGCAAGGCCAAGCGCACCCTCCCGCAGGAACGGGTTCGCCTCGAACAGCGCGAGCGTCTCGGGGGACGGCGCAGCGCCGCCCTCGCTCGGCCGACCGCCCGGCCCGAAATGCGTCACGGCGTGGATGGCGTCGAGCAGCGCGCGCGGGTTCGCGCCCGGCAGGACCGAGATCGCCACCGAGCAGCAGATGTCGGCCGAGTGCATGCCGGGATGGATGGCGCGCGAGGCCACCACGCCGCCCACCGGGATCGTGCCGAGCGGCCCGGCGGGGCAGGCGTCCGGCATCACGGCGGCGGCCTTCACCACGGGGGTGCGGGCGAGAACGCGCATCGTGTCGGTGACCTTGGCGACGTTCGAGCGCTCGAACTCGGTCTCGGCCTCGATGTTGCGGAAGATCGGCACATCCGCTTCCGCCCGGAGCGCCATCGCGGGGCCGGGCTGGAAGCGGCGCGCCGCCTCGACCGCATCGATAAGCGTGCCGCCCTCCCCCAGATGCCGGTTGGCGGCGTCGAGCGCGTCGCGGAACCACTTGCCCTGCGGCATTCCCGCGTCGATGAGATCCTGTCCGCTGATGATGGTCCGGCTCATGCGAGCCTCCTTATGTCTCTGGTTTCTTTGAAGATCGGGCACCGGGCCCTGACGACGAGATCGAGGACAGTTTCCGCCGGTCCGCCGAAAGGCGGTGCCGGCAGCGCGAGGATCGAACCCGCTCGCCCGAAGGCTTACCCATGGACTGTCCCCTGCATTCGTCAGGGCCCGGCGCTTTCGCGCGGCGACGAGGTTTGGCGGAACATGAGGCGCCATTTGGCACCCCAGCGTGACAGGCTGTAGTTCCGCCGGCATTCGCCGCGCGTCGTTCGGGGCCGGCGGGACGACGAGGTATGGAGGAACAATCGCCCGTTCTGCCGTTGAACTACGGGTCCAACCGGACCCGGCGGGGACTCGAACCCTGCGACCTGGCGATGCGATGGAGTTCCTCCGGCATTCGTCCCGCCGGACCCGCGCCGTCCACCGAACGGCGCGGGGTCTTGATCTAGAGTTCCACAGCCTCGATGGCGGCGAGCGCGGCGTCCGGCCCCGCGCGCCCGGCGGCGAAGTCGCGGACCAGCGCGAACACCGCGTCCGAGAAGCCGCCGACGTTGAGGACGTCATCCCCCGCAGCCGGCGTGTGGGCGTAGGGCTGGATGTCGAGGCAGACGAGCCGAGCGGCCGGGTTCAGCCGCTTGATCCGAGCCCATTCCCGCATCATCACTGTGGCCTGCCCCTGGCCGCCGGCATCCATCCAGGACTGGTTGTCCGACACGAACAGGACCAGCGAGACTTTCGCCCGCTCGTCGGCGAGCTGCTTCAAGGGCGCCGAGCAGTTCGTGCCGCCGCCGCCGATCCCACCGAGAATGCGGGCATTGGCCATCACGCTGTCGCGTGCCGACAGGCGCACCCGAACCACGCCTTCCGCGAAAGGTAGGACGCGGGCCTGTCCGTTGCGCCGGAGCATGGCGGCCGCGACCAGCGCCGCGACGTCGATGCAGCGCACCACGGAGGTGGCGCCGGGACGCCAGCCGGTGACGGGCGAACTCATCGAGCCCGACACGTCCGGGCAGACCACGACCTCGCCCTGCACCGCCGGCACGCTCTCGATCGCGATCTCCATCGCCACCTGAAGCGCGTCGGTGACGAGCGCCGGCACTTTGAGGCTTGCCATGTGCCAGGCCGTCAGAAGCTGGTAGGGCAGCACCCGTGCCCGGCGAACCTGCGCCGGGTCGCAGAGCTTGTCCGCCACGGCTTCCGCCGTGCCCGGCACCTCGAAGGCCCCCTTGCGGGCGAAGCTGTTGAGGTTCTGGCGCACCATCTGCCAGCTTCCCCGCCGGGCGACCTCCGCCCAGTGCTCGCTCGTCAGCGGCAGCGCCGTCAGCATCTGGAACGGCACGTCCGGCAGCGGCTGCGACGCGTCGCGCTTGAAGGCTTCGAAGGCCGCGACCTCGGGCGGCAGCGCGGCGACATCGTAGGGCCGACCGATCGCCCAGGCGTAGAGCGCCCGGCGCTCCGCCGTCCGCGGCGCGGGATGCACAATGCGGATCACGTCCGCGAGCGAGGGATCGTTGCCGACGCTCGCATGAAGGACCTGCGCGGTGGTCGCCCTCTCGATCCACGCCTGCACCATGCGCTTCGGCCGGGTGCCGAGGGAACGACGACCGGTGGCGCCCGAGCGCATGACCTGCACGAAGCCGCGCATCATCTTGCCCGAGCGCACCACGCGCGGGAAAGCGCGCGAGAAGAGCACGGGATCGAGTGCGGACAGGATGGCAAGCAGCGCCACCGGCATGTCCTTCATGCCGGCACGCTCGGCCGCATAAACGGCGGCCTTCGCCAGGAAGAGCGGCTCGACCTCGCGCGCCAAGCCAAGCACCGCTTCGAGCTGCGCCGCGCCGCTCGCATGGAAGGTCCGGTTGAACGTGCCGGTCACCGCATACTGGGCCAGCGCCGCGCGGGGCTCCAGCGCATAGGCCGGAGCGCCTTCGTGGTTGACGCCATCGGTTCCCGCCAAGAGCGGGCCGGTCATGGAGGGGAAGATCGCCTTGTTCGCCATGATGGCACCTCTTCGGTTCGTGCCAACTCCCTTTCAAGCCCCGTGCCAGAACGTCCGCGATAGATGCCGAACGGGCGAAGATTCTCTCTAAACCATTGTGATTTCCCGCGAATATAAATCGAACCGGTGGTGGTCCGTTTCTAACGTCTCGACACACCATGACCGTCTCACTTATCTTTAAATATAAGAGACGATAATTCTGGAGCATCGATGAAGCGCCGTGTCGTGGTCAGCATCCTCGGAACGCAGCTCGATCTCGGACGGCGCGAGGACCGCTGGCGGCGCTGGCGACCCAATGTCGGCCTCGCGCAGCAACCCGGCCTCTTCGTGGACCGGTTGGAACTGATCCATGACAACCACGCCGCCGCATTGGCCGAGACGATCGCCGGCGACATCGAGACCGTGTCGCCGGCAACCGAGCTGCGCCGCCACGTCGTGAACTTCCGCGACCCCTGGGACTTCTCGGAGGTCTACACGGCCCTGCGCGACTTCGCCCAAAGCTACCCCTTCGACCCGGAGGCGGAGGACTATCTCGTCAACATCACCACCGGCACGCATGTCGCGCAGATCTGCTGGTTCCTCCTGACCGAGGCGCGGCTCGTTCCCGGACGGCTGCTCCAGCTCTCGCCACCGCGCGCCCGAGACGAGGGCGAGGGGGTGGCCGGCACCCATCGCATCATCGACCTCGACCTGTCGCGCTACGACGCCATCGCTCAGCGTTTCACCTCCGAGCGCGCCGAGGCCGCTTCGTTTCTGAAGTCCGGCATCCAGACCCGCAACGCCGCCTTCAACCGGACCATCGACGAGATCGAGCGCGTGGTGATTCGCTCGGATGCGCCGGTGCTCCTCACCGGGCCGACAGGCGCGGGCAAGTCGCAGCTCGCCCGGCGCATCTTCGAGCTGAAGCAGGCGGAGCGGAAGGTGGCGGGCGCCTTCGTGGAGGTGAACTGCGCGACGCTGCGCGGCGACCAAGCCATGTCCGCCCTGTTCGGCCATGTGCGGGGCGCCTTCACGGGCGCCGCCGGCGAGCGCGGCGGGTTGCTGCGCGCCGCCGACCGGGGCGTCCTGTTCCTGGACGAGATCGGCGAGCTCGGCCTCGACGAGCAGGCCATGTGCCTGCGCGCGATCGAGGAGGGGCGCTTCCTCCCCGTCGGCTCCGACACCGAGGTCACGGCGCGGTTTCAGCTCCTGGCCGGCACCAATCGCGACCTCGGCGAGGCCGTGCGCCAGGGGCGCTTTCGCGAGGATTTTCTGGCGCGACTGAACCTCTGGACCTTCCGCCTGCCGGCCCTCCGGGACCGGCGGGAGGACATCGAGCCGAACCTCGACTTCGAGCTGCGCCGCTTCTTGGAGCGCGAGGGCGAGGCCGTGTCCTTCAACCGGCAGGCGCGCGAGCACTATCTCCACTTTGCGACCGGAGCGGAGGCCGTCTGGAGCGCCAACTTCCGCGACCTCGCCGCGTCCGTCACGCGCATGGCGACGCTGGCGCCCCAGGGGCGCATCACCGTCGAGGTCGTGGACGAGGAAATCGCGCGTCTCCAGGCGGCTTGGCGGCCCGCCGGCAAGACGGGCGAAGGGGTCGATCTCGCCGCGCTTCTCGGGCCCGACGGCATGGCCGCGCTCGACCGCTTCGACGCGATCCAACTCGCCGGCGTCGTCGCGCTCTGCCGCGAGCACGGCTCGATCAGCGCTGCCGGCCGCGCTCTCTTCGCCCGCTCGCGCCTCGAAAAGGTAAGCCGCAACGACGCGGATCGCCTGCGCAAGTATCTCGCGCGCTTCGGCCTGAGTTTCGAGCATATCCAAGTGCCGCCGGACCGGCGCACGGTTTGATGTCGCAAGGCGTCCAGGGAAACCCATCCGCCCGCGGCGAGCAACTGAGCGGGAAACGCAAGCGCCGTTCACGGTCGCCTACTTGCGTGTGCGTGTAAAGCTTCCGAGTCATAGCCGAATGCACGGCCCGCACGGATCAAACCTCCGACCCCGACCCTGGCACCCACTTACCGAAACGTAGAAGGGATATCCTCGGCCGCAGCCTGTCGCAGATCAGCGAATTAGTGCGAATTGGAGCGGGCGATGGGATTCGAACCCACGACCCCAACCTTGGCAAGGTTGTGCTCTACCCCTGAGCTACGCCCGCCCGCTCCCCGCAAGACGCTGTCTGCGCTGCGGATGGCGGCTATATGAACGAGGCAGATCGGGAATGCAAGCGGGTTTCTGAGGGCTCGTTCCACTTTCCTGCTTCGCGCCCGCTGCGCCCCGCTTCATGGACCTCCGGCTTGCCGTTGGCGGAGGGCGAGCCTACAGCGGGGCCCTCAAGTTCTCGAAGGCTCGCGGCCCGCCCGGTTGGCGCGAAAGGAGTGGCATGACAGTCCGAACACGCGACGATCTCTTCGCCTTTCTGGAAAAACTCAGCATTCGAACGGAAACGAGCGACCATCCTCCCCTTTTCACGGTGGAGGAATCGCAGGCGCTCCGCGGCCGTATCGGAGGCGGGCACACCAAGAACCTTCTCTTGAAGGACAAGAAGGGCCGCATCTTCCTTGTCGTCGCCGAGGAAAGCCGGGCGGTGGATCTGAAGACCCTGCACCAGACGATCGGCGCGTCGGGCCGCTTGTCCTTCGTGGATGCCGCGCGGATGCTGGAACTCATCGGCGTCGAGCCCGGCTCGGTGACCGCTTTCGCGGTTCTCAACGACGAGGCCCACGCGGTGACGCTCGTGCTTGATGAGCAACTCCTCCTGCACGATATGGTGAACTGCCATCCGCTGGTGAACACCGCCACGACCACGATCGGGCGGGACGATCTTCTGCGGTTCTTCGAGGCCACGGGGCATCAACCGCTGATCGTGCCGCTCGAAGCTATGGTGAAGGAAAGTGCGCCGGGCCTTTCGGCGGACCAGAAGGAGGGATGAGTTGAGCAACGGTTTGTTCGGTTCGGCATTCGGCGCTTCAGCCGCGCCCGCGCCCCGGTCGCAAGGTTCCGCCCCGGCCGACTCGGGCGCACTGGGGGATGTCATCAAGGACGTCACCACCGCTTCATTCTCGCAGGATGTCGTCGTCGCGTCGCGCACCCAGCCGGTTCTGGTGGATTTCTGGGCCCCCTGGTGCGGGCCGTGCAAGCAGTTGACGCCGATTCTGGAGCGCGCGGTCGCGGCGGCGGGCGGGCGCGTGAAGCTCGCCAAGATGAATATCGACGAGCACCCCTCCATCGCCGGCCAGCTCGGCGTGCGCTCCATTCCCGCCGTCTTCGCCTTCGTGAACGGCCAGCCGGTGGACGGCTTCATGGGCGCGCTTCCCGAAAGCGAGGTCACGGCATTCATCGAGCGGTTGACGGGCGGCGCGGCCGGCGGCGACCCGATCGCGGCGGCCATGGAGGACGCCCAGGCCCTTCTCACCGAGGGCAACCTGCAGGAAGCGGCTCAGCTCTTAGCCGCCGTTCTTCAGGAAGACCCCGCCCATGTGGGTGCCTTGGCCGGCATGGCGGAATGCTATCTGGCGCTCGGCGATGGAGAGCGCGCCGAGGCCATTCTGGAGCGCGTTCCCGCCGAAAAGCAGTCCGATCCGGCGCTCGCCGCCATCCGCACCAAGCTGAAGCTCCACACGGAGATCGCCGGCATCGGCGACCCCGCCGCGCTCCAGCGCCGGCTGGAGGCCGACCCGGCCGACCACCAGGCGCGCTTCGATCTCGCCTTGATCGCGCAGGCGACCGGCAAGCGCGACGAGGCCGCCGGGCAGCTTCTGGAGATCGTAAAGCGCGACCGCACCTGGAACGAGGACGGCGCGCGGCGCAAGCTTCTGGAATTCTTCGATGTCTGGGGCCCGACCGAACCGGCCACGAAGGATGCACGCCGCCGCCTGTCGACGCTTCTGTTCTCCTAGAGCCTGTTCGACGAGCCGGCTCTCCGCCGGCGAGTTATCGAACAGGCTCTCAAGCCCATCACTTCCTCGAACATCGGGCAAATGCCGCGGCGGCGAAGTCTTGAGTTCGCTTTACCCGGCCCCAGATGCAACCACCACGAGGAGGTGCGGATCTTGGTTGGCGTCGGCAATGCGAATTATCGTTCGGAAGCGGATATTCCTTCGCTCGTTCCGATCTTTCCCCTGGAAGGCGCCCTGCTCCTTCCGGGCGGGCAAATGCCGCTGAACATCTTCGAGCCGCGCTACCTCGCCATGATCGACGATGCGATCGCGGGCGATCGCGTCATCGGCATCATCCAGCCGAGCTTCGACGGGGAACTCCTCGGCGATGGCGAACCGGCGATATGCAAGATCGGTTGCCTGGGAAGAATCACCTCCTTCGCGGAAAGCGGCGACGGGCGCTATCTCATCAACCTTCAGGGGATCGCGCGCTTTCGCGTCCTGGAAGAGGTGGCGTCCACCGAGCCCTACCGCACATGCCGCATCGGCGCCTTCATCACCGATCTCGATCAGGAAGCCGAAGCGGAGGAAGTCGACCGCGAAGGGCTTTTGAAGGCCTTCAAACTTTATCTCGAAGTCAACCAGATGGAAGCGGACTGGGAAAGCGTCGGCAAGGCGTCCAACGGCACGCTCGTCAACGCGCTCTGCATGATGTCGCCCTATGGGCCGGCCGAGAAGCAGGCGCTTCTGGAAGCGAGCGACCTGAAAACGCGGGCCGAGACCCTGATCGCCATCACCGAGATGGCCGTCGCGCGCGACAGCTTCCCGGACGGCGGCCCGTTCCTCCAGTAAGGCCGTGACGGATCAAGCGTCGAGGCCGAGCGGGTCGGGCACGCGCGGCCATAGCGCGAGGCTCGCCTTGGCATAGGGCGTGGTCGCGGGGTCGGTCGGGTAGCTGGTCGGCGCGGCGACATAAAGGATCTCGCTCGCCACCGGCGCGAAGCCGGCGTGGAAGTGATTGGTGGACTTCACCAAGAGAAGGTCTTTCCGCATGAAGTCGACGCCCATGTTGGAGAAGATGTCCGGCTCGTAGGTCTGGGTGCGGCTGGTGATGAGGACGACGTCCACCTCCGTGCCGACGAGGCGGATGGTGGCGGCGCGCCCGAGCGTCACGCGGCTTGCCCGGAAGCTCTGCCAGCCCGCATCTGCGACGTGGAGCACCTTCACCCGCGCGTCGATCGGCTCGCCGCCATGCGGGCCGGACTTACCGCCGAAGCGAAGGTCGATCTCCGCCCCCTCCCCCGCCGCGTGGCAGAAGGAGACGGCCACCGGGTCCCAGATCGTGGCGAGCGCCACCGAGCCCATGTCGCCGCGAAGGAGGATATGGCGCAGGATGTGCGTCCCGTCGCCCGCGACACCGCCGCCCGGATTGTCCCAGACATCGGCCAGAACCACCGGCTTGTCCGGCCGGGCCGCGCGAAGGCGGCGCGCCTCATCGAGGCCGGTCTCCGTATCCAGCATCGGCATCGCCGTTTCGCGGCGCATCCCGTAAAGCTCATGGCCGAGCGTCCGCGCCAGCGCGTCGCCCATCGTCTTGTCGCTGTCCGTCACGACGACGATCCGCGTGCCCATCTCCGGCACGTCGCCGGCCATGAAGCCGTGGATCACGGAAATCGACAGGACGCCGTTCATGCCTTCCAAGGCCTTCAAGCGGTCCACGAAGGAGCGCATCGGTTCGCGGCTCGTTGGATAGATCGTGATCATCCGGCAATCGAAGGTGGAGATCGCGGGATCGATCTCGCCCCGGATCGCGCGCAGCGAAAGATCCACCACATGCTCGCCGCGCTCCTCGAAATCCGTATGCGGAAATTCGAGGAATGCCGCCATCAGGTCGAGCTGCGCGACACGCAGGGGCGTCAGGTGCGAATGCGGGTCGAACTCCGCGGCGACAAGCACATCCGGCCCGACGATCGCGCGGATGCGTTGGAGTAGATCGCCTTCTGGGTCGTCATAGCCCTGCGCCACCATCGCGCCGTGGAGGCCGAGCACGACGCCATCCACCGGCAGCGCGGCCTGGAGCTCGGCGAGGATCGTGTCGCGCAGGGTCTCGTAGGTTTGGCGCTGGATGAGGCCGGCGGGCTCGGCCCAGCAGGACGTGCCCTCGATCACGGTGAAGCCTTCCGCCCGCCCGCGACGGCGCAGGATCGGCACCGGCGAGGAGCAGAGCGTCGGCCTGTCCGGATGTTCGCCGGGCCGGGCGAAGAAGGCCGCCTCGAAGGCGTGCATGTCGGTCGGCACCGGCGAGAAGGTGTTGGTTTCGGTGGCGAGCGAGGCGGTGAAGATTCGCATGGGATCGCTTCGACGGGTCACCGGGAAAGGCTCCGTCTTTCGAGAAACAGAAGCAGCGCGAGACCGGACACGCCCATGGCCGCGCCAAGGCGCGCGGCGCCGGCATAACCGGCAATGGAGGTGCCGAGCGCGAAGATGCAGGCGCAGATGCCGGCGCTCAGAAAGAAGTTCACCGAGATCAGCGAACTGCCGAGGCCCGGCCGCTCGCGGATGAGATCCTGGAGATAGGTGATCGGCAGGCTGATTAGGGCCGCCGCGCCCACCGCCGCCGGCACGGCGAGGAGATAAACGTGCCAAGGCTGCGAGGCGAAACCCAGCGTGGCCAGATAGGCGACATAGATCACCGCCCCGGCGGCGAGCGCGGGGACGCTGCCGATGCGTGATTGAACGCGCGCCCAGAAGAAGATCAGAACGACCTCCAGGGCCGCGATGCCGCCGACCACCATGCCGATATCGGTCATCGCGCCGCCCGCCTGGCCTGTCAGGATCAAGGGCAGGGTCTGGTCGCTGGCATGAACCATGGAAGACAGCATGGCGACCGCTAGAATCCGCACGAGGCGCTTGGGCGACATCGCGACCTGAAAGGGCAGACGGTCGGCCAAGGGAATGGCGGCCGAAGGCCCGCCCGGCCGCTCGGGCGGCAGCAGGAAGAGAACGAGCAGCACGCAAGCGAAAGCCGCCGCGCTGGCGAAAAGATAAGCCGGTAGCATCGTGTCGCGGCCGGCGAGTGCAAAGGCGACGATGCCGGGAACCAGCACCCAGGAAAGCGAGATCATGGCGCGCGCGGCCGAGTTCACCGCCCCCGCGTCGCTTCCTTCCATGCGGTTGGCGACGCTCCGGACATTGGCGAAAAGAAGCGCGTTCACCGAATTGTAGACGGGAAGAAGCAGAAGCACCGCCAGAACGAAGCTCGCCTTGGACGGCAGCCAGAACACCGCGCCATAGCCGGTGACGCCGAACAGGGTCACGACGAGCATCAAGGACCGGTAGCGCCCGATCCGGTCGGCAAGCGCGCCGACCGCGACGCTGACGCAGACATTCACCGTCGCGGCGAGAAGGATCAGGGCGGCGTAGTAGCTGTCGCCGAGTCCCAGTTCGCGCACCCCGATCACGGACTGATAGGGCACGGTCGCCGCGCCCGAAAAGCCGAAAAAGAAGATCGTCAGCATGCTGGCCCGGATCACCGGGTCGCGAAGGGGAGCGCCGAGCGCGGACATGGAAAGGCTTTCAAGCATGAGCGAGGCCGGCTGGACTGCCGGCCCCGGCGGTCAGTCCGCTTTTGCCGCCCAGCGCGCCGAAAGGCGAGCTTTGGGCATGAAGGAGAAGTCGCGGCGGAAGGGAAATTTCGCGCCCTCGCGCCGAAGGTTGGCGAGGCGCGGAATGTCCTGGTTCACCACACCGTCCGTCAGCGCCATCAGGTTGGGATGGGCGATGGGAGCGAGTTCCGGCGACAGGTAGCCGGATTTCACCACGAGAAGGCGCACGGTCTTCGGATCGAGGCCGAGCCGGTGGAAATCGGCGAGGTCGTGATAAGGGCGGCGGCGCGCGGCGAGAACCACGGTGACCCCGCCGACCCGCACCACGACTTGGCGCTCGGCCGGCGCGCCGGGATCCACGAGGCGCAGGATTTCGGCCTCACCCTCGAACGGCACCGAGGCCGGGTCGAGGCTGCCGCCGATCCGAAGAAGAACGGTCGCCCCCTCGCCCGCCGCGAAGGCGGTTTCGACGGCCGGCCGGTCGGCGATGCCGGCGAGAAGCGCGTCACGCCATTCCATCGCCAGAAGCGCCCGGAGAACACCGGCCCGGTCGCCGACGCCCCCGCCGGTCGGGTTGTCGCCGGAATCGGCGAGGATGATCGGCCGCGTTTGCGTCTCGGCCGCCACCCCGAGCATCTCCTTCAGCGGTCCGGTGACCGGGCCGAAGGCGAAGTCCTCGCGCGCGTTCCAATAAGCGGCGGCGATCTCCTCGGCGGCTTGGCTGGCGGCCTGCGCGTCGAGCCCCGTCACCACGGCGGCGGCGGTGGCGCGCGGCTCGTCGGCCCAGACATAGCCGATCATCAGGTTGGCATCGAGAATGCCGTCCCGCGCGTCGACCGGCGGCAATGCCGCATAAAGCCCTTTGGCGGGCTCATCTTCGGTGGAGGTGCATTCGCCCGGCAGAAGCACCGGCACCGGCGCGAAGGCGATGCCGGGCTTCAGCCCTTCGCGCAAGGTGCGAAGGAGCATCGCCCAGGCGCGCTCCATCGTGGCGCGGACATCGATATGCGGGGCGGTGCGATAGGCGGCGAAGATGTCGAGATGATCGACCACCCTGTCGCTGACATTGCCGTGGAGATCGTAGCTCGCCGCCACCGGGCAGTGCGGCCCGACGACGCGCCGCGCCGCCTCGATCCAGTCCCCTTCGGCGTCGTCCATGCCGTCCACCTTCATCGCGCCGTGCATGGCGAGATAAAGCCCGTCGAGCGGCAGGGCGGCCTGGAGAAGCTGAAGGAACTCCGCCTTGAAACCCTCGTACGCGTCCCGCGACACCGGGCCGCCGGGGATCGCCCGCGCGTGGAGAAGCGGCAGACATTCCACCCCCTCGGCCGGCAGAAAGGCGAAATAGGGCGAGCTCAAAAGTTCCTCGCCCCTCAGCACGCGAAAATCCTGCTCCTCCATCAGCACCGGCGAATAGGTGCTGCATTCGGTATGGATGCCGCCGACCGCGATCCGCATCGTCTTTCTCACAGCTTCGGCGCCAAGGGGACGATCGCCGCGAAGCGCTCCCAGTTCTTGTTCTCAGGGAGCGTCCAGGCGGCTTCCGCGACGGCCGGCAGGCGCGGAAAGACCAGGCGGTTGAAGTAGGATCGCGACAGGAAGTACTCCGACCAGATACAGGCCTGGACGCCCTTCAGGAGGTGCTTCAGCTCCTCGGGAAATTCGCCCGCCGCTTCATACGCATAGGTATGGGCGGGCGGCACCGTGCCGGCCCAGCTCGCGCCGGGCTCCTGCCATTCCTCGCCCTGCACCATGTCGAGATAATAGGCTTGGCCCGGCGTCATGACGACCTCGTAGCCGGCGCGCGCCAGCTCGATGCCGACTTCCGGCTTTTCCCAGGCCATCAGCATCGTGCCTTCCGGCGCAACGCCGCCGCCATGGGCGACCTCGTTCCAGCCGGTAAGCTTGCGGCCTCGCGCGCTCAGCGTGTCCTTGACCTTGGACAGAAGGAAGGATTGCAGTTCGAACGTGCCGGGCAGTCCCTCCTCTTCCATCAGCTTTCGGGCGAGAGGCGAGCGCATCCAGGCATCGTGCGCCACCTCGTCGCCGCCGACATGGACGTAAGAGCCGGGAAAGATCGCGACGACCTCGTCCAGGACGGTTTCCAGGAACTCGTAGGTCAGCGGAATCGCCGGGTTCAGCGCGTTGTTCGCAAAGCCCTGCACCGAATGGTAGCTTTCGGGGGCTTCCTGCCCGTCGGTGAGTTCGGGCAAGGCGACGAGCGTCGCGGCGTTGTGGCCGGGGATCTCGATCTCCGGCACGATCTCGATGCCGAGCGCGGCCGCATGGGCCACCACATGGCGGGCGTCGTCCTGTGAATAGAAGCCGCCGACGGGCTCCACCTCGTTGCCGAGCTGCGGGCGCAGCGGCTCGTCCGGTCCGCGAAGCGCGCCCGTTGCGGTCAGCGCCGGATAGGCCTTGATCTCCAGCCGCCACGCCTCGTCGTCGGTGAGGTGCCAGTGGAAGATGTTGAGCTTCAGCCAAGCCATGATGTCGAGAAGGCGGGTGACGTCCGCGACCGGGTAGAACTGGCGCGACACGTCGAGATGGCAGCCGCGCCAGCCATAGCGCGGGCGGTCCTCCACCCGGCCCGAGCCCGGGAAGCGGAAAAGGTCCGGCCGCTCCTTCGCGCCGTGCAGCATCTGCGCAAGAGAGATGAGGCCGTATCGCCGCCCCGCCTCGTCGCCATAGGCCAAGGCGATCTCACTGCCCGAGAAGGACAGGTGGTAGGCCTCCTTTCCGAGGGTTTCGCGTTTCTCGAAGCGGACGGGCCGGCCTTGTGGATCGGGCGTCAGCGAGAAGGGCGCGTGGGCGGGAAAGAACAGCCGCTGAAACAACACCAGCACCTCGTCCACGGCGCGGATGTCGTCGAGGTCTGAGCCGTCGGCGGGATGGAGCGTGACGGGCAGCGCCTCGCCGGGCTTCGCCTCGATCACCGCCGGCCAGGGCTGGAGCGCGAAGGGCTGATCGCCGGGATCGCCTTCCGGCAGCAGCACCGGCGGCGGCTCGCTGACCGCCCCGACGAGCGCCATTTCCGAGATCGCGACTTTGGCATGATTGTTCTTGCCGAAGGTCAGATAGGCCGAGCGCGGCCCATCGGTGCAATGGCGCGCGGGACGGTGAAGGCCGCCGACCGCGAAGCGCCAGACTTCGCCGGGCGCGAGCTGAAAGCCGGCGGGGGGCGCGAATTCATGATAGTTCGCGTCGCGCCGCACGAGGGTCGCGTTCTCGGACTTCGTCTTGTCCACGACGCGCGTCAGCGCCGTGTAGACCAGGGTGAAGTCGCGGATCACCTCCCGGCCGAGATTATGGAGGGAGAAGAGAAACCTTCCGCTGCCGCCTGTCTGCGGTTCGAAGGCGCTTTGGAGGCGAAACTCGGCGCGTTGCATGATGGTGGCGATTCCTGGCTGTTTTTCTCGGGAAGATTCAGTCGCCCAGCATTTGGCGATCGTCCCCATCGCGATGGGTCACGAGTTGCTGCTTGATGCGTCTCAGCGTCTGGGACGCCTGCGGACGCAGCCGATAGGCGACGAGGCTGGCGAGGATGTCGAGAAGGGCGAGATAGGCGAAGCGCGTCGATGTCGGTCGGAAGATGTTGGGGTCCTCCGGCAGATCGACGCCGACCGCCATCTCGGCGGCCTCGGCCACCGGGCTGCCGGGCGGCGCGAGCGCCAAGGTAGCGACCTTGTTCCCGCGCGCCACTTGGAGAACGCGCGCGAGTTCCGCGTTGCGCCCGGAAAAGGAGGAAGCCAGCACGAGATCGCCGCTTCGCGCCGCCGACGCGAGCATCAGTTGCATCGCGTGGTCGCTGCAAGGCGAAACGCGCAAGCCGAGGCGAAACAGGCGGTTCTGCGCTTCCGCCGCGATCAGCGATGAATTGCCGCCCGAGCCGAAGGCATGCACCATTTCCGCCGCCGCGATCGCGTCCGTTGCGCGCTCCAGCATGTCGGGATCAAGCGCGCGGTGGAGAAGAAACAGCGCGTTCTGCGCCTTCCCCACGACGTCTTTGGCCACATCCGCCCCGGCGGTGCTTTCGGGCTCCGGCTTCAGGTAGCGCATGCCGACATGGGAGGCGCGGGCGAGTTTCACCTTGAAGTCGGAAAAGCCGTCGCAGCCGAGCCGATGGCAGAATCGGGTGACGGTCGGCGGGGAAACGGCGGCGCGGCTGGCCAGCTCGATGATCGAGGCGTTCACGGCAAATTCGAGGTCCGCCAGAAGGATGTCGGCGATCCGCCCTTCGGAGGGCGACAAACGGGGCCGCTCGTCCTGAAGGGTGGAGAAGATGTCCATCAGGGCACCGTCACACCGAGAGAGCGGATGCCCTGCCGATTCATGCCGCGCCCCTCCCACGGTTTTCGTTCACCGGGTGTCAGGATTTCACGGAGGCCCCGGCCTTGCAAATTATTTTCGCCGATCGTTGACAGAAGCCGGTGCGAGGCGGAACTTCCGGCTCTCAGGCATGGATGGTGAAAAGAATTTCGATGGTTGAGCCGAACCGAAACCCGTTCCGCAACCCGTTCGATGCGGCCGACGAGGCGCGCCGCGCCATCTGGACCATGCTGGTGGAGCGCGATATCGCGGCGTTCCTCCTCGCCGACTGGAGCCTGGTGGAGGACGACTTCGTGGCTGAGGGATTTCTCGGGATCGACGGGCGGCGCAGTTCCGATCCCGACGGATGGCGCCTCGCCTTCCCGACCCTCGACGCCTATCGCGACGAGTGGCTGCGGCAGGCGCGCGATTTCGCCGAAGGCTCCTATGCGGAGGACCCGCGCGCGGCGATCTTCAGCGCCACCACGCTGGAGGACATCGAGATCGCCGGCACGGCGGCGCTCGTGCGCAAGAAGTTCGACGGGTCCTTGCGGAAGACCGACGGCTCGGTGGATCGCATGCTTTGGCAGACCCTCTACCACTGCCGCCTCCACGAAGGGCGCTGGAAGATCACGGGCTTCACCGGCTACCTGCCGAACCCGATGGGGTAAGGCTTCAGGCCGCCGACGCGGCCTTCAGGATCGCGAGATCGACATCGCTCAAGTCGACGCGCCGCTCGAAGGCGGCGCCGTCCTCGCCGAAGAGATGGCAGTCCACCGTGCGGATGCCGGCCGTGATGGTCTCATCGGGCCGCACCGCCGCCGTGCCGGGCAGAAGGGCGCAGAAGTTCTCGTCCTCGCCACTGAGCGCGGCATAGGCGACCGTCTGCGCGCCAAGCCGCTCGATCACGGTCGGCACGATGGGAAGGCGGATCTCGCCTTCCTCCATGTGGATATGTTCGGGCCGGATGCCGAGCGTCAGCCGTTTGCCGACTACGTCGCCGCGCGGCGCGACGGGGATCACCGCCTTGATGCCCTTGTAGTCCACCTCGACGCCCGCCTCGCTCGCCGCGACGCCGGTGACGGGCAGCATGTTCATGCGCGGATTACCGATGAAGCCGGCGACGAAGGTGTTGGCGGGCTTGTGGTAGAGTTCCAGCGGCGCTCCGACCTGGGAGATCGTGCCGGCGTTCAGAACCACGATGCGGTCGGCCATGGTCATCGCCTCCACCTGATCGTGGGTGACGTAGATCATGGTGGCCTTCAACTGGCGGTGCAGCTTGGCAAGCTCGATCCGCATGTCGGCGCGCAGCGCGGCGTCGAGATTGGACAATGGCTCGTCGAACAGGAAGATTTTCGGCTCGCGCACGATGGCGCGGCCGATGGCAACGCGCTGGCGTTGGCCGCCCGACAGCATTCCCGGCTTCTGCTGGAGACGCTGATCGAGGTGAAGAATGCGCGCGGCGTTCTCGACGCGCCGGTTCAGCTCGTCCTGTTTCATCCCCTCGACGCGCAGCGGAAAGGCGATGTTCTCGAAGACGGTCATATGCGGGTAGAGCGCGTAGGACTGGAACACCATCGCGATGCCGCGCCGCACGGGCGGCAGGTCGTTGACCCTTTTGCCGTCGATCGCGATGTCGCCGGCCGAGATGTCCTCCAGCCCCGCGATCATGCGAAGAAGCGTGGACTTGCCGCAGCCGGACGGGCCGACGAAGACCACGAACTCGCCGTCGCGGATGTCGAGATCGACGCCCTTGATGATCTCCAGCGCATCGTAGGATTTGCGGACCTTGGCAAGGCTGAGCTGACCCAAGACGCTTGTTCTCCCGCTTGGCGAATGAAGGAAGACGCCGCGGGCCAGCATGGCCCGCGACGCTTGGATGACAAGATTACTTGTACTGGTCGATGTCGGCGGCGGCCTTCTTCAAGGCCTCTTCCGGCTGTGCCTTGCCGGTGACCACCGACTGGACCATCTCGATCATGACGTTCTGGAAGCCCTTGTAGTCGGTGAAAAGGGGCTCCGGACCGCCGAACTTGATGCCCTCGATGAAGGGCTTCCAGGCCGGGTGATCGGCGACATACTTGTCGACGCCGGCGGACGGGCGCAGCGGCACGAGACCGTCGGTGCCTTCCAGTTCGTACTTCTCCTGGCGCTCGGGCGCGGTCAGGAACTTGGCGAATTCCACCGCCTTGTCCTCGACGCCGGTGCCCTTGAAGATCGCGAGGCTGTCGGTGATAAGAAGCGTGCCGGGGCCCTTGGCGTCGGGGCCGAGCGGCAGGTTGGCGACGCCCCACTGGAGCTTGGTGCCTTCCAGGCGCGGAATGGCACCCGTGGAATTGTGGATCATGCCGAGCTTGCCGTCGAGGAAGATGGCGCGGACCTCGTTCTGCTCGTAGGCGGTCGGGCCTTCCTCGGAGAAGGGCGTGATGTCCTTCAGGGCTGTCAGCGCGGCCAGGTTCTGCGGGCTGTCGAGGGCGATGTTGCCGTCGGCGTCCGTGATCTTGCCGTCGTTGGTGTAGACCCAGTGGAGGAACTGGTGGAGCGTGTTGTCGAAGGTCTTGGCGACGAGACCGAAGCCCGCGATCCCGGTCTTCTCCTTGATCTGCTTGGCGAAGGCGATCTCCTCGGCCCAGGTCTTCGGCGGCGTTTCGGGATCGAGCCCAGCCTGTTTGAAGAGTTCCTTGTTCCAGTAGAGCGCCTTGGTGGAGAACGCGACCGGCACGCCCCATTGCTGGTCATCATAGGTCACGGTGTCGACGATATGCGGCTGGTAGCTGGCCTTCTCGGCATCCGTCATCGGCACGGGCACGATGAGGTCGTTCTCGGCAAACTGCTTCAGCGTGCGCGAGCCGACATAGGCGAGGCCCACCGGGTTGCCGGCGGCGGCGAGCGTCGTCGCCTTGTCCTGGCACTGCTCCCAGCCGACGAGTTCCACCGCGACCTTGTTGTCGGGGTTCTTGTTGTTCCACTCGTCGATGAAGGACTTCTGGTTCTTGTCGACCGCGTCGCCGCAATAGATGAAGCTGATATCGGCGGCGCTCGCCAGCGAGGGCACGGCCACGGAGGCCAGAAGCGCGGCGGTGCCGGCGAGAAGCGAAAGGCTGGTTCTCATGTCTCGGGTCTCCTTTGATCGGGAACGGGATGGGTTCGGTTACTGCTTCACGGCACCGGCGGTGAGGCCGGCGACGAGATATCGCTGAAGGAAGAAGATGAGGATCACGGCGGGCGTGATGCCGACGAAGCTCGCCGCCATCAGCTCGTTCCACACCACTTCCTGCTTGCCGAAGAAGGCGAAGAGGCCGACCGTCAGCGGCATGTTCTCTTGTTTGGCGTTGAAGGTCAGGGCGTAGATGAACTGCTGGGCATAGGCCGTCAGGAAGCAGTTGATCGCCACCACGATGATGCCGGGCCGCGCGATCGGCAGGATCACCCGCCGGAAGGTGTAGAAGCGGCTCGCCCCGTCGGCATAGGCGGCTTCCTCCAGCTCGCGCGGGATGCGGACCATATAGGCGCGAAGCAGCCAGATCGCGGTCGGGATCACGAAGGCGACGCCCGGCACGATCATCGCGAAATAGGTGTTGAGAAGCCCCGCCGAGCGCATCAGCCGGTAGAGCGGAATGAGGAGCACCGCGCCCGAGAACATCGAGACCGACAAAAACGCGCCGAGCAGCATTCCCCGGCCCCGGAACTGGAAGCGCGCCAGCGCATAGGCGGACGGCACCACGAGAAGCAGCGCGGCGAGCGTGATCACGGAGGAGATGAAGAAGGAATTGAAGATGTAACGCCCGAGCATCGGCACGTTGGTCCACATCGAGCGATATGCGTCGAAGGAGCCGTTGTCGGGCCAGAAGCGGTAGGGCGAGGAGAAAAGAAGCGACAAGGGCTTCAAGGAAACCAGGAAGCCTTCCACGAAGGGCGCGAGAAGGAAGGCGAGGAAGACCGCGAGGCCCGCATAGATTGCGGCGACCTCATACCAGCGATAGCGGTTGATCGAGGGCGTCGTCTTCATCGCGCGGCCTCCGGCGACAGGCGGCTCGTCAGGCGGAAATACAGGAAGGAGAAGATCGACAGGAAGATGCAGATGAGCACCGCCCGTGCGGCCCCTTCGCCGTATTTGTAGGAGCCGATGGCGGTGCGGTAGGTGTCGATGATCATCGTGGTGGTGGAGCCGGACGGCCCGCCCTTGGTCAGGATCCAGATGATGTCGAAGGAATTGAAGGTCGAGATCAGGGAGATCATCGACATGGTGATCATCGCCGGCACGATCAGCGGCAGGGTGATGCGGCGGAAGCGGTAGAAACGGCTCGCCCCGTCCGTCCAGGCGGCCTCGTAGAGATCCTGCGGGATCGATTGCATGGCGGCCAGAAGATAAAGCGTGACGAGGGGAACGCCGATCCAGACATCGGTGACGATCGTCGCCCAGAAGGCGCTGTTGCCATAGGCGAGGAAGGCGACCGGGCCGTCGGCCAACCCAAGATTCTGGAGGACGCCCGAGATCATCCCGAACTGCCCGTTATACATCCAGCCCCACATGAAGATGCCGATGGCCATGGGCACGATCCAGGGCGGCATGGTGAGGAGGCGGAACAGGGCGCGGCCGGGAACGGCGGCGTTGAGAAGCACCGCGCCGAAGGTGCCGATCACCATTTTCAGGAGAACCGAGAAGAAGGTCCAGATGAAGGTGCGCAGGATGACGCCGGCAAAGGTCTCGTTGAAGATGCGGTCGTAGTTGGCGGTGCCGACCCAGGCCGTGGTGCGCTTCAGCGAGGCATCGGTGAAGGACAGGATGCCGGTCTGCACCAGCGGATAGGCGACCACCGCCAGGATGTAGAGAAGGGCCGGAAGCAGAAGGGCCCAGGCGAAGATCGTCGCGCCGCGCTTGTCGAACATCGCCGCCTCGCCTCCTTCAGGCCGCTGTGGCCTGGAGCGCTTCGTCGAAGCGGTCCCAGACGGGGCGAAGATCGACGACGCTGCGCCGACGCCGCGCCTCGTCCATGGACAAGGCGAGAATGCCGGCTTCCAGCGCGTCGAGCGTCGAGACGGGAAGCGGCGTGCCCCGCTTCACATGCGCGATCACGTCGGCGGCCATCTGCTCGTCCGCGCCGTAATGCTGCGAGAGTTCGGTGGTGCGCGTATAGCGCTTGGCGAGCGCCTTCTCGCCGGTCAAGCCGACATGAACGTCGAGATAGCCGCGGATGAAGTCGCCTTCCGCCATGCCGCGCGAGCCCATCACGCAGAAGCGGCGAAATTCGTCAGGGACGTTCAGATTGGTGTGGAAGTTCAGGCCGACGCCGTTGGCATATTCCACGATGGCGACCTGATAATCGATGATGTCGCCGTCGGAATCGAAGACCTTGTCGGAGCCCATCCAGCCGCTCGGCTTCTCGTGGAAGAGGGTGAGATCGTTGACCCCATCGCGCGCCGGGTCGTTGGCGGGAACGAAGCTTTTCCGCCCGCCGAAGCTGGCCACGCGCTCGGGCCGCGCGCCGACGACGCCGTTGTAGAGGTCGAGGTCGTGGCAGCACTTCTCCAGCATGAACGAGCCGGCAAAGCGCTCGTAGCGCCGCCAATCGCGCATGAAGAAGGCGCCATGGTAGGGCGCAATATGCTCCGCCGCCTCGATCGAGACGATGTCGCCGAGAAGGCCTTGCGCTTGCGCCTCGCGAAGGTCGCGATACATCGGCGAATAGCGCAAGACCAAGCCGATCATCAGCCGCTCGTGGCCGAAGCGCGCCATCAGCTTTGCGAGTTCCACGCTTTCCTCAATGCTGATCACCACCGGCTTTTCGCAGAAGACCTTGAGGCCGGCTTCGAGGCCGATGCGGATATGGTCGAGATGGAAATGGTTGGGCGAGCCGATCATCAGGAGATCGAGCGCCTCGTTGGCGATCATCTCTTCCGGCGCTTCATAACGCTTGCCGGCGGGAACGCCTTTTTCATCGAGGCTCGGCAGTCCAGCCGGGGCCGGATCGACATAGGCCACGATCTCCACTTCCGGGTCGACGGCGCGGAAAACGTGCCCGAGATAGCCGAGCCGGTATCCCAACCCGATGATGCCGACCTTCATGCCTGCGAAACCCGCTTCGACGCGTAATTTATTTTCGCAAGGTTGGGACAGGAAACGAAGCCCGTCAACATTATTTCGCGAGGAAACCGAAGGAAGAGAAATTCATTTTCACGGCTGATGAATTGTTAGCCATTGGATTGCTTGTCCACGTGGCAAGCGGCCAAAGCATCGTGCAGGGCGCGGATCGTCTCGATATCGGTCATCGCCGCTTGCGCGCTCGCGAAGCCGAACCGGACAAGCCGCAAATCGCTGGATACCTTCCGGCGCGCCGAAGCATGGACCTCGCGCACGCCCGTTCGGCGAACGAGGTCCGCGACGTTGTCCGGCCGCACGCCGCTGCCCGGCATGATCGAGATGCGCCCCGCCGCTTGGCCCTGCAACTCTTGGAGCCGTTCCGCACCGCTCGGGGCGTCGAGAGCCCCGCCGGAGGTGAGGATACGCTCGAAGCCGAGGCGAACCGCCGCTTCCAGCGCCGCGCGCATGTCGGGCACGAGGTCGAAGGCGCGATGGAGCGTCGAGCCGAGGCCATGGGCGGCAGCGCGGAGTTCGGCCAGCATCGGCTCGTCCAGCGAGAGGTCGGGCCGCGAAGCGCCGAGAACCACCCCGGCGAGCCCTGCTTCGCGGACAGCCGCAATCTCGGCCAGCATCGCCGCCTTGTCGCCCGCGCCGAACACGAAGTCCCCGGCGCGCGGGCGGATCATGGCGTAGACGGGGACGGGGGAGGCCGAAGCGAGCCGGATCAGGCCCGGCGATGGCGACAATCCGCCGAGGTCGAGGCCTGAGCAAAGCTCCACCCGGTCCGCCCCGGCCGCGATCGCGGCGGCGAGGCCGTCCGGCGTGTCGACGCAGATTTCCAGGGCGATGCGGGAGGTTTGAAGGTTCATCCGTCGAACGCTGCCCATTGCCGATGCCGGTTCCGGCTCGTTAGAACGCCTGTCGCCCGTTTGAAAGCGCTTCCTCATGAATTCCCGCGACCGATCCACCCT
Source organism: Aureimonas psammosilenae (assembly GCF_009176975.1). GTDB lineage: Bacteria > Pseudomonadota > Alphaproteobacteria > Rhizobiales > Rhizobiaceae > Plantimonas > Plantimonas psammosilenae. Next base: position 7,669 of record NZ_WEZG01000019.1, on the reverse strand, counting down.
TCCCCACGCCGCCGAAGACGCTGCCATCGGCCTCGCCGCCGATATCGGCGGGTCCTTCATCCGCGCCGCGCGGCTCTCGGCGGATGGAACGCTTGGGGTTCAGACGCGCGTTCCGACGCCCACCCGTGACTGGCCGGCCTTTCGCGACGCGCTTGGGAGTTTATGCGAAGAACTGCCGCCCGGCGCGCCCTTGTCGATCTCCATCGCCGGCGTATTCGATCCCGCAAGCGGCGTCGCCACGGTCGCCAACATCCCGTGCATCGACGGGCGGCACCTCGCCGCCGATCTCGAGAACGCACTTAAGCGGCCGGTGCTCGTCGCCAACGATGCCGACTGCTTCGCGCTCGCCGAAGCCGTTCACGGGGTGGGCGCGGGCCAGCGGAACGTCTTCGGCGTCATTCTCGGCTCTGGCGTCGGCGGCGGCCTCGTGGTCGGCGGCCGCATCGTGGAAGGGGCCGGCGGGGTTTGCGGCGAATGGGGGCACGGGCCGCTGATCCGGGGCCATGGCGACGTTCCGGCCATTGCCTGCGGCTGCGGACAGACCGGCTGTCTCGATACGGTCGGCAGCGCGCGCGGGCTGGAGCGCCTCCATGAGCACCTCCACCGGGAGCGGCGCGACAGCCGGGCGATCGTGGAAGCGTGGGAAAAGGGCGAGGCGGAAGCGGCGCGCGCGGTGGCGCTCTGGCTCGACGTCGTATCCGGCCCGCTCGCCGTCATCGTCAACGTCACCGGCGCGTCGATCGTGCCGGTCGGCGGCGGGCTCGCCAACAGCCATCCGCTGATCGCGGCGCTCGACACGGCCGTGCGGGCGCGCATCCTGCGCCGAACGAGCGAACCGCTCGTCGTGCCGGCTTCCTGCGGGCCCGATGCCGGCCTTCTCGGCGCGGCGTCACGGATCGAGCGCGAGCATCCTCAGATCGGCGTCGAGGCCTAGGAACTCCCGCCCTGAAAGGCCCGGCGCGATCGCGGCTCTCGGCAGATCCATCGCGTCGCGCGGATTGTCGGTCGCCATGGCGACGGCCTCGCTCAAGGGCAGGCCGGCACCGTGGACGAGGTTCCGGAGGCTTTCCACCATGTCGATATGAGCGCCCGCGAGCGAGCCGGCGGCATTGACGAGCGCGCCGTCCCGCACCTCGATCCGCTCGCTGTAGAGCGTGAAATGGTCCGGCCCGCCGATGGTGGACATGGCGTCGGACACGAGAAACATGCGGTTGCGAGCTGGCCGGGCGCGGCAGGCGAGCGCAACCATCTCGAAGGACACGTGAATGCCGTCGGCGATGATGCCGACATGGGCGTGGCTGTTGATCGCCGCCGCGACGACGCCCGGCTCTCGCGACAGCATCGGCGGCATGGCGTTGAAAAGATGGGTGAAGCATCGCGCCCCGGCTTCCAGCGCCGCGCGGGCCTGCCCCTCCGTCGCCGCCGTGTGGCCGATCGAGACGACCACGCCGAGCTCCACGATCTCGCGCAGAGCCTCGCGCTGCACCATTTCGGGCGCGAGCGTCATCATCACCGGGATGCCGCGCGCCCGGAGGCGGCGAAGCACCTCCATCGTGCCCTCGCCGACGGGGCGGAACAGGCGCGCGTCGTGCGTGCCCTTTCGCAACGGGTTCATGTGGGGGCCTTCCAGATGAAGGCCGAGAAAACCCGGCATCCCCCAAGCCTCGATCGCCGCATCCGCCGCCTGGCGCATTTGCGCGTCGGTGGTGGTGATCAGCGTCGGCAGCACCCAGCCCGTGCCGCGTCGGCGCTGCGTTTCCACGATATGGGCGATGGCCTCCGGGCTCGGCGCGTCGTTCAGCATCACCCCGCCGCTGCCGTTCACCTGCAGGTCGGTCGCGGCGGGCATCAAAAGAAAGGGCGTCAGATCGGCGCGCTCGTTCTCGCCCAGCGGCCGCAGACGCGTCACCGCCCCGCCCTCGGTCTCGACGGCAAGGCCGCTTTGAAGCCGCCCATCCAGCCAAAGATGTTCGGGGGCGACAAGGCGGGTCATGCCGAGACCTTCAGGTAAGGCTGCAGTCCCCTTTCGCGGTTGCGCGACACGCCGTCAGTGAAATCGGCTGTCATGACCATGCGTCCTCCATCCTACGCTGAACGCGCCGTCAGCCAGCGAAGGGGTAAAGCGTGACGCCGGACACGACGCGCGACAGGTTGCCCTGGCCCGCGAAGGGATCGTCCACGGGAAGGCCGAGCTCGGCCGACCATTGCACGGCGCGAACCTGCGCTGCGAGGACATAAAGCACGGCGTCCCAGCGCGCATCGCCCGTCAGCGGCAGTTCCAGATCACATCCCCGCCCGCCGATCGTCTCGACATGCGCGGTCGGAAACTGCCGCGCGATCTCGGCCGCGACATCGCGGTCGTACCGGGCGGTATGTTCGTCCGGGTGGATCATCACGCAAACGCGGGTGCCCTCCGCCACCGCCGCCTTCGGCCCGTGCCGGAAGCCGAGGGTCGAGTCCCATTGCGTCATCGTGCGGCCCGCCGTCAGTTCCAGCACCTTCAGGGCGGATTCCCGCGCGACGCCTTTTAGAGCGCCGGAGCCGAGGAAGATCGCGCGCTCGGGACGCTTGGGGGCCGTCGCCACGAGGCGCGCCAGCACGGTCTCGGCCGCGTCCGCCAAGCGCGGCAATCGCTCGGCGGCGTCCACGCTCCCATCGAAGCAGGCCAGTGCCGAGAGAAGCATGGTCGTGTAGCTCGACGTCATGGCGAAGCCGCGATCATGCGTGTCTTCCGGCAGAAGCAGAACGCGCCCTTCGCCCGGTCCCGCCGGCTGGCGGCGGGCAAGCGTGCCGCCCGGATTGCAGGTGACGGCGAGTTGGAAAGCGTCGGCAAAGCAGCGATCCAAGAGATCCAGCGTGCCGATGCTTTCCGAACTGTCGCCGCTGCGCCCGAACTGGACCACGAGAAGGTCGGTGGCACCCAGATGATCGGCGGGCGCGGCGACGATATCGGTCGTCGGCACCGCGCGAAGGTCGAGCCCGTCCCGTGCGCCCGCCGCCACCGTTTCGCCGATAAAGGCGGATGTGCCGGCGCCGGAGAACCAGACGCGGCGAATGTCGTTCTCGGCGATCCAGCGCCGGATCGACGCCGCCTCGGAAGACAACGGCTCGGCCCATTCCCGCCAGATCCGAGGCTGGGAGGCGATTTCGCGGGAAGTGGCGCAGTCGGGAAGATCGGCCATGAGGGTCTGGGGCTCCTTGCGTTCCGCTCGGCGAAACGACGTAGATGGGGGGACGGGCGCGATGGCGCGCGATCAGCCGTCGTTCGCCTGCACCCATTGGTAATAATCGCGCATGGTGAGATCGCTTGCGGCAGCCTCGTCCAGAACCAGCGTCGCGTGGCGGTGCATCTGGAGGGCCGTGCCGGGCCAGCGTGCCGAGATCGGCCCTTCCACAACTTGCGCCACCGCTTCGGCCTTCCCGGCCCCGAAGGCCAGAACGAGAACGCTTCGCGCGTCGAGGATCGTGGCGATGCCCATGGTCAGCGCCTGATGCGGCTGCCATTCCCCGTCCTCGAAGAAGCGCCCGTTGGCCTCGATCGTGGCATGGGTCAGGGTCTTGATGCGGGTGCGCGAGCCGAGCGAGCTCGACGGCTCGTTGAAGCCGATATGGCCATTGGCGCCGAGCCCGAGAAGCTGGAGGTCGATCGGTCCGTACCGCGCGATCAGCGCCTCGTAGTCCTCGGCGGCCTTTTCCGGGTCGGCGCTCGTGCCGTCCGGCAGATGCGTCGCGTTCGGCGGGAAGTCCACATGCCGGAACAGGCGCTCGTCCATGTAATGGCGATAGGTCTGCGGATGATCGGCGGGAAGGCCGAGATATTCGTCGAGATTGAAGCTGCGCGCTTTGGCGAAGGACATCTTGCCCGCCCGGTAGAGCTCGATCAGTTCGGCATAAACGCCTTCCATCGTGCCGCCGGTGGCAAGCCCCAGAACGGAGGCGGGCTTTGCCGCGAGCTGCTCGGCGAAGAAGGCGGACACGGCGCGGGTCGCGGCCTCCGCATCCCGATGAATGATCACGCGCACCGTAAACTCCCCGTCCGCAATCCACCGTCGCGAGACGGAAAAGCCGACAGACTTCCCGCCCTGAAGCATTGCTTCGATATCAACAGCGCCCGGCGAAGGCTAGGGAGGAACACCGTCGCAAAGAGACTGCGCCTCGGCCAAACAGGCAGCCCAGGCCTTGTCAGCGCAGAAGGCCTGCCTTGCGAAGCGCGTTCTCGATCACCGCGCCGGGTTGCGACATCGCGCCGGCCCCGGGTGGGATGAAAGCGGTTTCCTCTTCGGCCGCACCGGGGCGACTTCCGAGATCCACGGCGACGGAGGGATCGAGAATGCCGAAGAATCGCGAGATGTGGCAGGTCGAGGATATGCCGACATCCAGCATGAACGGCGCGGCGACCCCGCAAGCGTCAGGGCCCATGGTCTTCAAGGGCGTTCCGTGGTCCATGCCCTCGACCAAACAAAGCTCCAGCGCTTGCCGGCCCTCGCCATCGAGCCAGACGCTGCGCGCGAGGCGCCCGTCGATCGTCGCATGGTCGGGTGCGTCGGCAAGGCCGGCGAGCCCTCGCCATTGCGCGGCGAGCGCCTCGGCATTCGCCGGCACCACCGTCCGGTCCATCGTCCCTTGCCAAAGCGACAGCCGTGGATAACGCCCGCTTGCCGGCCGGTCGGCGGCGGCTCTCGCCCGTTCCACCAGTTCGAATGCGCCGGGCAAGCGTTCGCCGTTCATGGCGCGAAACGCCTGGGGAACATTGGCGGCGCAGGCATAGGGAAGGCCGGCGATCACCGCGCCGCCGGCAAAGAGATCCGGGGCGGTCGCGAGCATCGCTGCGGCCATCGCGCCGCCCGCCGAAAGTCCGGTCACGAAGACGCGCGCCGGATCGAGCGGCATGCGCCGCAGCATCGTCTCGACCATCTGCCGGATGGACTGCGCTTCGCCGCCGTCGCGGGCGATGTCCTGGGGCACGAACCAGTTGAAGCAGAGGTTCGGATTATTCTCCCGGCTTTGTTCGGGGAAAAGAACCGCGAAGCCGGCGAGATCGGCGAGCCTCGACCAGCCCGATCCGCGATCGAAGGCGGCGGCCGACTGCGTGCAGCCATGCAGCACCACGACGAGCGGCATGGTCGCGGGAGCGCTCCGTGGAACGTAGAAATGGCCGGCGAGCGCTCCGGGATTCGTGCCGAAAGCCTCGAGAGGCTGCAAACGTCCCGCGGGACTGCCGAACGGGGCGTCGCTGCCGGCGGTGAGCCCTGCGATGAAGCGGCTGAGATGATCGGGCAAAGCGGGGGTCCTCGACCCTCGGGAAAAGCGCATCGGCACGAAGGCGGCCGATGCATCGCGAGGTCATGGGTGCAGTGCATCAAAGATGGTGCGACGCCTGCCCGATGCAAGCGCCAATCGTTCGACGCGAAACGACCCGCCCATCGGAACGCCCTGATATGAAACACTTTCTCACCGGCCCGAAAGGGTCTTGAGGCCGATAAGAATCCGGCGGACGCCGGCGTGCGTCAGAGGATGAAGAAGTTTCCCGCGTTCAGGTCGAGGTTCGCATCGATCTTGGCGAACTGGATCTGCGCGGCGCCGCCGATCCCGTCGGCGTCGTAGAACAGCTTCCCGTTCGTTTGATCGTAGATGATGGTCTGCGCGGCGTTGGATGCCGAAGGCCCGATCGCGAAGGCCGTGCTTTGCAACGCGCCGGCAGCGAGACCCTTGAACACCGACGAGTCGAGCCAGAAGACATCGTCCTTCGGGGAGAAGTCCGTCAGCGTATCGACATTCTGGCCGCCGGAAATCGCGGTGTTGAACACGAACACATCCGCGCCGCCTCCCCCGCCCAGCGTATCGTTGCCGGCTCCGCCGTTCAGGATATTGTTGGCGGCATTGCCGAAAATGCGGTTCGCGAGGGCGTTTCCGGTGCCGTCGATCGCCCCCGTCCCGGTGAGACTCAGGTTCTCGACATTGCTGCCAAGCGTCCAGGTGACGGAGGTGTTGACCGTATCGGTGCCTTCGCCGGCAAGCTCCACCACGGTGTCGCCGAGGTTGTCGACGGTGTAGGTATCGTCCCCGATGCCGCCCACCAGCCGGTCCGCGCCGGCCCCGCCATCCAGGAAGTCGCTGCCGCCAAGGCCGATCAGCACGTTGCTTGCGCCGTTGCCGACCAGCCTGTTGGCGAGGGCATTGCCGGTGCCGTCGATCGCCGCGGTGCCCGTCAGCGTCAAGCGCTCGACATTGTCGGAAAGCGTCAGGGTCACCGACGCGTTCACGGTGTCGTAGCCCTCGTTCACGGCTTCCACCACGGTGTCGACGGCATTGTCCACGTAGTAGGTATCGTCGCCCTGCCCGCCCATGAGCTGGTCGGTGCCGTCGCCGCCGTTCAGGAAATCGTTTCCGCCAAACCCCTTCAGGATGTTGTCGGCGCTGTTGCCCACCAGCCAGTTGGAAGAGCCGTTGCCGCTGCCGTTGATCGCGGCCGTGCCGGTCAGCGTCAGGTTCTCGACCCCGTCGCCGAGAACGAATGCGATCGACGCGTTGACCGTATCCGTTCCCTCGTTCGCGGCCTCCACGACCGCATCGCCCGCATTGTCGACATAGTAGATGTCGTCCCCGACACCGCCCACCATCCGGTCGGCGCCGCCCATGCCGTCCAGCGTATCGTTGCCGGCAAGGCCGATCAGGATGTTGGCGCCGGCATTGCCGACCAGCTTGTTGGCCAGGACGTTGCCGGTGCCGTCGATCGCCGCCGTGCCCGTCAGCGTCAAACGCTCCAGATTGTCGGCAAGGGTCAGCGAAATCGTCGAATTGACCGTATCGTAGCCTTCGTTCACGCCCTCGATCGCGACATCGCCGGCGTCGTCGACATAATAGGTATCGTCCCCGGTGCCGCCCACCATGCGGTCCGCGCCGCCCATGCCGTCCAGCGTGTCGCTGCCGGCAAGGCCGACCAGAATGTTGGCGCCGGCATTGCCGACCAGCCTGTTGGCCAAAGCGTTGCCGGTGCCGTTGATCGCTGCCATGCCGAGCAGCGTCAGCTTCTCGATCTGGTCCTGAAGGGTCCAACTGAGCGACGACATGACGATGTCGTTTCCTTCGTCGGGATTTTCCACCACGAGGTCGCCGGCATTGTCGACGTAATAGATATCGTCGCCGGTTCCTCCCACCAGACGATCGGCGCCCGCGCCGCCATCCAGCACGTCGTTGCCGGCAAGGCCGAAGATCACATCGGAGAAGGGCGTCGCCTTGGCCTGTCCGGCCACCGTCCCCGTCGGGGAAATGTAGTCGTTGCCGCTCGTCCCGGTGATGGTTTTCCCGTCATCCGCTCCAACAACGGCGAAGCCGAAGCGCGTCGTCGCCAGCGCGCCCGATCCGTCGCGCACGCCGACCTCGAACCCGTCCACCGCACGCTGACCGCCCGCCAAGGCGTCGGTCGCCGCCAGGGCGTTGTCGAGCGCGTAGCTCACGACGCCGCTCGCCACGTCCAGCTTCGCCGTGCCGTAGAGACCCGCCTTCACCAGATGCCCCGTGCCGTCCGCCGTCCAGCCTGCCGCCTCGAACGACAACGCGTCGCCCGTGTCCGCGTCCGATGCCGTCAACGCGATCGTCGCCCGGTCCACGCCGATGGACCCCGCCGTGCCTTCCACGAGGTCGGCGCTTTGAACGCCCGCCACGAGCT
>NZ_WEZG01000018.1 GCF_009176975.1 Aureimonas psammosilenae | reverse complement strand
ACTCGAGCTTGGGTTACCGTCCGCCGGCACCTGCCGCCGTGCCGTGGCCGGCTGCGCCACCCCAACCCGCTTCGCCGGCCACCTCAAACGTCGCCAGCAAGCCCACCATGCATTAGATTTGAACCGGGCCACCTAATGGGGGCAGGCCAGGACCACTACGACCGACCCATGCTTGATGAAGTAGACCCGGTAGCCGGGCCATGATCGATGCGCATTTCAGACACGCCGTCACCAACGGGTTTGACGTCGCCCGGATTGCCGAGGCTCAACCGGCGAATTCGAACCTCGATTTTCGCCTTCGCCTGACGATCGCGAAGCTGGCGAAACCAAGCGTCGTAGGAGTCGGACTTGAAAACCTCGATCATGTGTAAACTCTAGTTGCTAGTCGCATGTTGTCAACTGTGGTTGGTAATCGCCACATCGCCTCCTTCCGTTGTCTCCCGCTTAGTCGATGGCGAGGAGGATAGTCCGGGCATCGATCGGGATGATCGAGGGCGAACTCGCGCAGACGGTGGAATGCGTTCGTCATGCGACCAGTGGGGTCGTCCCACGAGAGGCTGGGGAAGGCGAGGAGGCAGGCGATGATGCCTGCGGCGTCGGTCGAGACGATGCCCTTGAAGCTGTTGCCTTGCCAGCGGATGCCGATCTGGCCTTCACCGTCGAGGTGCATGTAGAGCGGCTTGCCTTTGAACTCGATAAAGTCCCAAACACCGCCTTGGTACTCGGCGCTGAGCTAGCCCATGATGTTGAAGATCGTGCGCTCGCCAGCGAGCATACGGCTGGACCGAAAAGGGCGGGCAGGAAGTCCATGCGGCGATCGTCAAAGACAGGATCCCCAGCCGTTCGTCGGCCCGATGCCTGATACCCGATCCGCCAACACTCAAATTAACCAGATATCTGATAACCTACTGTGAGGTTTGGCGTTTTCGGCATGCAATAAGATTCCATCTTATTGCAGGACACCAATATAACAGGGGAGAAATCGTTTTCGTGGCGAGCCGGAAGAGCGTGGGCGTTCCGTTTGTTGCCTTGTGAGCCCTTGGAAGATGGATGGTCCTCCCTTTCCCCGGGAGCCGGTTTGGACCTGCCGGATGGCAGGTCTTGCACGTCCTTGGAAAGGCGTGCGGGGGTGCAGGGGGGCGTGCCCCATGCCCTAATCACTTCGCGGGACCCCGGAGGGGTCGTAGAGCGAAGTATATTAGGCTACACCTCTGGCGAGATATCGCTCCTGGGGAAGTGAGATGGCCTCCACCGTTTGCCATGCCGACAAGGTCAAAACGCCGGTCCACCTCATCAACCTCATCCGGCACAACAGTCGAGCTGCACCACCGGCCAACGCCGATGCCAAGCGTTCGCCATCCAACCGATCCTGGGAAGATGCCGGCGCCCATCCTTGGGACACCATCGCGACCCGGATCGAGACTGCCGGCATTGATCTCAAGCGGGTGCGCAAGGATGCCGTTCGAGGCGTCCATCTGAACCTGTCAGCCAGCCCGGACTACTTCCGGCCCGGACGGCCCGAGGTTGCGGGAGACTACGACGAGGATCGGCTGGAAAGCTGGGTCGAGGCGTCCCGTCGCTGGCTTGAACAGACCTATGGCGATCGTCTGGTGGATTGCCGTCTCCACCTCGACGAAGCGACCCCCCACATTCAGGCGGTCTATGTGCCCCTGACGCCCGATGGGCGATTGTCGGCCAAAGAGATGCTGGATCGAGCGGCCCTCACGCGCATGCAGGATACCTATGCCGAGGCCGTCGCCCATCTCGGCATCGAGCGAGGCGTCCGCGGCTCGAAGGCCAAGCACGAGTCGATCGGCGCCTACTACGCCCGGGTCGAACGAGCCTTCTCGGCTCCGATCGAGCTGGCAGCCGAGATCGAGCCTCCTCGTTTGACCGACATCGCAAACACCAAGCGTTACCAGAAGCGCCAACAGGATCGGATCGAGACGGCAGCGGCACCTATGGCAGCAGCGGCTTCGCAGGCCGTTCAGGAACGCCGAAAGAGGCAGGAGCTCCAACGGCGGGTGAAGGAGGCCGATCGGCGTCTTCTGGAAGCCCAGAAGGAGAAGCAGGCGGCTTTACGGGAGCGCGATCAGGCTCGCAAGGCCGAGCAGATCTTCCGTCTGGAAGCTCGCCAGTACGCAACTCGGGCCAACCAACTCAAGGCCGATCTGGAAGAGGCTCACGCGAAACGGGAAGCGCAGGACCGAGACGAGCTCGACCGTCTGCGCACTCTGAACCTCGAACAGCTCGCCCCTCATCTTGGGCTGAGCCGGGATCCCGACGACTCCACCCAATGGCTGTCGGAAACCGCACGGGTGACGATCAAGGGAGCCAAGTTCTTTGATCATGTTCGCCACAAGGGCGGGGGCGGCGCGATCGACTTCGTGGCTTTTGGATTGGGTATCCCGCCGGGGCGAGCAATCAGCTGGCTGCGCGAGTTCGATCCTTCCCTGACCCGGGTCGCTCTTCGGCAGATGGAGACCCAGGCCAAGGTCTCACCGCTCCGTCCGGTCTTCGTGCGGCGGGACCATCACGAAGCGATGTGGCCGCGGGTTCGACGCTGGCTGACCTCCGTTCGCAAACTGTCGGGCGAACTGGTGGACCGGCTTCGTGCCAGCGATCGGATCGCCGCTGACGAGCGAGGCAACTTCCTCGCCCGGATGTTCGACACGGAGGGACGGGAAGTCGGTGCCGAGGTGAAAGGAACCGATCCCCACCATCGGTTCACTGGACTGCAGCTTGGGACGTCACGGCTCGGTGCCTTCACGATCGAAACCCAGCCTGGCCGAACCTATGCGAAGGGGCTGCGCTACAAACAGATCGCAATCGTCGAGAGCGCGGCCGATGCCATCGCTTATCTTGAAACCCATCCCGAGGTTCTGGAGCAACCGTGCTTGATCGTCTCGACCGCCGGGACACGAGCATCGCTGGACGATCATCTCGTGGATGCGTTGGCCCGCCAGCGGACAAGCCTCACGCAGAAACCTTCGCTGTTCCGGATCGCGTTCGATGCCGATCCGGCGGGTGACACGGCGGCCGAGAAGCTGAAGCAATGGCTTCTGGCCCCGCCGCGCGAGGTCTGGGGGTCGGTGGTTCGGGACTGGCCCGGGGACGCGAAGGACTGGAATGACATTCTGATCGCGGGACCGCGGCCGTCCCCGGACAGATCAAACGAAACTGACGAACTGGACGACCCGGATAATGGTCCAGACAACTCGCCAAGCTTCTGACGGAAAGCAGGACCACCTTCTATGACAGACAATCGTGCCGATCGTTCTCCCGAAGCTGTCACGAAACGGCGAAAGGCCTCCGGCATGGCTCGCGCCGCAAATAGACGAGCGGGTTACGTCCACGATCCCATTCATGAGGCCTTGGTGGAGCGCTACGTTGAAGGTGAAATCACCAGCGAAGAGGCGATCGCGATGACTGTCGCTCGGTTCAAGAAGAAAGAGATCGAAAGCGGTTGAAGCATCGATCTCGCGAGAGGGAACGCTTGTCCTCTGGCGCTGAGGAGGTGCTCAAGAGGCCTGATCCGACGGATTTATCCCCGCTCCTCGTTGCGCCATAGCCTCGTTCGTGTCACTGTAACTACATGTAGTTACGAGCGGGAAAGCGTATGAAAACGGTTCAAGTCCGAGAAGCCAAGGCGGGACTGTCGGCCTTGATCGAGGCGGCCGAGCGGGGCGAGGCGACGACGATCACCCGGCACGGCAAGGCCGCTGCCGTCCTGGTGCCGATCGAGGTCGCGCGCCAGTTCTATCCAGCCGAAGACCAGTCGGAGAATTTCGCCGACTTCCTTATGTCGTTTCCAGGCGGTGTCGAGTTCGATCGGGACGAAACGCCTATGCGGTCCATTGACCTGTGAACGGCTACGTCCTTGACACGTCAGCCTTGTCGCGCTTCGCACCCGGCAAGCCGCCCATTCCGTCCGAAGTGGCCGAGAAGCTGCGCAGACAACACGCGGCCTTGTTCGTCCCCACGATCGCCATTGCGGAAGTCCGCGCCGGCATCTGTAAGGCGCAAAGGGCAGGCGCGACGACGAAGGCGGCAGAGCTTGGCAAGTGGTTCTTAGGGTTTCGGTTCCGGTTCGCCGCGCAGGTCCTGGACTTTGATCAGGATGCGGCCGATCGCGCCGGGGAGATCGGAGACGCCGCCATGGGAATTGGACGGCATCCCGGATTTGCCGACGTGGCGATCGCCGGCATCGCGCGAGCTCGCGGGATGGCGGTTCTCACCGAGAACGTGCGACATTTCCAGCCACTAGGCATTCCGGTTCACACGTTCGAAACGATGCCCTGAACCGCAGAAGTGCTGTTCGAATGAACGCCGTTGTGCGTTCATTCGTATCTCGATCATGCCGCTATCATTTCTGCTGCATAGGCATCGCCTCTACTCCCAACTTGCCCGTCGCTCCTGAATGGTGCGCTCGCCCTGGCTGAGACCTCCGCGTCGGCGCGGGTTGCCGCAGCAATTAGGAACGCTGCAAACCTGGGGCTGCTCTTTGAAGCGCGCCATTGCCTTGCCGTCCGTCCAGCACGGACAGTCGAGATCGTCGTAGTGCTGATTGCGGTCTTCTTTCAGACGCCGCCACATATGGCGGTCGATCTTGTGCCACCGGAATGCTTCCCCGCGCATTCTGGTGCCCCCCGATGCCGGTCGATTTGCGGCGCTCGGCCTTGCGGTGCGCCTTCCAAAACTGGCGTTTGACGATGCGGCGCAAGTGCTTCCACCATTCCGGCAATGGCTTCAGATGGCCCTTTTTACGTGTGCCATGCGATACACCCCCGATGCTTTCCGCCAAACATACATGAAGCGACGCGCTGGTAGATAACGACACCGTACAGCGAACCGTGAATCAGCCCTATGGAGCGTGACGATGCCCCATGACGTCGAACGAAACCCGATCCTCATTGCGGACGCGGCGGCGCTTTCGGCTATGGCGGAAGCCCTGTCCTTGGATCGTCTGCGAGGCAGGGGACTGATCCTGACGGACGTGTTGGCCATCGGGACCGACAGCAGCATGGCGCTGGCTTGGTTCCACCAAGCAGGCGGAACCATCACTTGGACGATTGAAGAAAAGATACTCGACTTATATCGGCGCGGACAAATGCCGCCGGAGCTTCAAGCTCGCCACGAGCGGTATCACACCCCACTTCCATCCCGTCGAGCCGTGCGCGAATATATGGAGTCACTCGAACCGGCAAATGTCGATGCCGTGACAATCGCCTATGCCGATCGGGCCATTCTCGTCATGCTGCGATCAGCGGACGTGCCAATACAGTCCCTTACAGTCGAGGAATTTATCAACTCAACGCTACCGGAAACTTCGGTGTGCGACCCTAGGTGGGCAAAGGCATAGAGCTTCCGAGACTTCTTCTGGATGCCGACCGATCCGCCCTTCCCCGCCTCGCAGTCTTCGCCGCGTCTTTACGGTCCTGCTCCATCTTAGCGCCGATCGCAGGAGGGAACCGGATGTCGAGCGAGGTGGTGATCGGGGTTCTTGCCTACGTCGTTGCGATCAACGTCCTCGCCTTTGCGGCAATGGTGATCGACAAGCGCAAGGCCGAGCACTGCCTGCGCCGGATCCCGGAGGCGACGCTTCTCCAGCTCGCCCTTCTAGGCGGCAGCGTCGGCACGGTGCTCGCCGGGCGAACGGTGCGCCACAAGACACGCAAGGAGCCGTTCCGCTCGCGGCTTGCGGCCATCATCGTGCTTCAGGTTGTGGCGCTGACCGCCCTCGCGGTGGCGACGGTCGTTGCCGGATCGCCCAAAGCGCTTTGGCAGCTTCTTACATCCTGAGCCGCGCGAGCGCGTCCCGATAGGCCCCGACGAGCTATCGGCCGCCGCCGTTCCATAACCGCGTCCTATGCCGCAAGGCAGCTCGCCTGTTGCAGCATCGATCTCCATAATGTCCTGAAACTGTATTATACTGTCGGTGAGGAAGCAGACTGTGGAAGAAGAAGTCGTCTCAAGCGGGTTGGGCAGTCGGATATCCTGTAGGCATCGAATAAGATCGGTCCAGCTCGCGCTGCACAATTGCGGATCGTCCGAAAGACGGTTTCCAGGCTCCGAAAAGGTGTCCCATCCTACTTGAGTTGCTGCGCCCGGTACAATGCCCAGCCTTCCTCGACGATGACGCCCTGCGTCACGCCACGCCGTGTCGCTTCGGCAGCGATCTCGTCGACGACATGCGGCAGCACCTTGGCGTGGACCTGCCCGGTGCGCTCGCTTTTGGGCCGCCCTCGCCTCGCCTTCACGCTCCTGTCAACGAAGCCTCGCTTCTCGCCGGCGGCGTCTGCCTTGGCGATGACTGCCTCGCTCGAAGGCTTTTCGCGGCGTTTTAGGGTTGAAAGATCGACCGAAAAATCGCTCATTTCATCGTCTCCGCCAACTGTTGGTAGACTGCTCGGGCAAAGCTGGACGCATTCTCGACAGCCCCCTCCATGTTGCCTTGCGACGGGATCGAGCGGAGATCACCGCCGAACTCGAAGAGCGCCGAGAAGGCAGCGCGCTCCATCAAGGGTGGCTCCACTATCCGGATACCCTGCTCGCGCAGCGACGTCTCAATACCGTTCTGCTGCTTGGATCGGATCGCGCGAGTCATCGTGAAAACGACCGCGTGCGCGATCTCACGGCCAAGCGACTCTTCTTCCTCAGCGATCAACGCGAGGGATCGCGCCCCGATCGTGGCATCGAGGATTGTGGCGCGCATCGGGATCAGCACCAAATCGGCTTGCGAGATGGCCCGCGAGACCATGCGGGATGCAACACCCTCAAGATCGACAATGACGATCCGGCCATCATCGTCATGCTGCTTGATGATCTTCACCACGCTCGACTCGGTCACGTCGGAAACGGTCTCGATGTTTTTTGGGAGCTTGTTCTTGGATGCCCAAAGGCTGAGCGAATGGTTGGGGTCGCAGTCGAGCATCGTCACCGTCGCGCCGGCATGAGCGAGTTCGGTGCCGAGCAGAACGGCGGTGGTGGATTTTCCGGCGCCTCCCTTGGAGGACGCGATCACGATCACAGGCATGATTTTCAATTACCGGATAATACTAAATACCCGGTTAACGGAATTATCTCCTCTGCACCAGTCCCTACTGAGTGCCATGTTTCCCGGATAAACACATTATCAGGTAATATTAATAACCTGATATCTTCGATAATCCGGTAATCTCGATTATCTGACAGGTTCTCGCTCTTACCCTGTAACCGATCATACCAGATAATTTATCGCACCGGATAAATCGGTCCTTTGTCGCTAGCCTGATTAACCCGGTGAATGAGATTACCGGAAAATCCAGCGTTGCTCGCGCGTTTCGATGGGAATGGCGGCCTACTTGTCGGTTTCGTTGGTCCAAGAGGGCATAAACATCTCAAACCTATTCATTCCGAAGCCATATTGCAGCGCATCAGCGCGGTCGGAGGTGGCCATGTATGAGTTCGGCCGAAACGATAAGGGAGAGTTGATCTCTGACGCTTCTGCCGTTCCTACCCCATATCGGGAATGTCGGCTGACCCTCCTCTTTTCCCCAGCCAGGGTCTCTAAAGAGTCTCTAAAGAGTCTCTTAAGTCTCTAGAGGGTCGTAACCGTCTGACGGACCAAAAGAAAATCACGCTTCGGTAGGCTGCGATTCCCAAAAGGTAGGCCGGTTTTCCCAAAAGGTAGGCCGCTTCTCCACTAAGGTAGGCCGGCTTTCCAGCTATGCGCGAGCGCCGTTTCCCCGCCCGTTTCCCCCGCTTTTCAGCGAAGGTAGGCTACCATTCCGATTTTTGTGGCGCGAAGTTCGGGTGTTGGGTAGGCTGCGATTCCCGAAGGTAGGCTACCATTCCGGAAAGGCGGTTTCCTGCGGGTTTGGTGCGGATTCTCAGGAGGCTAGCCCCCTCATATCAGGTGCTGAAGCATGCGTAAGGTAGGCCGGCTTTCCAACCGTCCTCCAGCTATAACAATGGGTTGGCTTTGAGCGGAACGAAAGATCAGCGTCCTTTGACGGAAGTCGAGCGCAAGCGGCTCGAGCGCTTCAAGAAGCGCTTCGAGAACCAGCGCGGACGCCGTCAGCCTGCGAAAATTCCGGCCCGGCTTGCCCGCACCTCGGCTTTCGCACCGAAACGCACCAGCCTGAACACCGACAGCAAGTTCGAGCGGCTCTACGTGGTGCCCGGTCATTCGATCATCCGGGTATCCGGCCGCGAGCTCGGCACCCAGCACCGCGACGCGATCTATGCCGTTTTCCGATTGCCGCATACCGTCGAGCGGCGGCCGCGTCCGGCAGGGGCGAGGGGCGGCTTGCCGTTCGAGAAAGTTTATACGACCCGCACCACGTGGCGCGGCCTGCTTCAGGCGATGCAGCGCACGCAGCACGTCAACAATCTCGGCACCCTGATCGAGACGTTCAAGGACATCCAGAAGGTCGTCTTCACGATCTTCGAGGGCGATCATTCCGAAGTGCTCAAAGCCTTGGAGAGCGGCAATCTGGGGGCTCTGGGCGCCAATGGGCGAGGGGGCATGGGCTCGCTGATCGAGTCGGTCGAATGGGATGGCCTCTTGCTCGATAGCGAGCTCGTCATTCGCTATGGCGACTGGTCGGCACTGATGATCGAGGCGGCGAAGCTTGTCAGCCTGAACGCCGATGTCCAGTTCCGCCTCAAGTCTGACCACGCCAAAACTTTTTGGCCGTATATCGACTCGATGAACAACCATAACTGGGTCGATGAGGAGGTGCTGGCGGCGCTCGCCGGTCGTAAACTATGGGACGAGACGGCGACGAAAGTGACGCGTGGCCAATTCCGGAAGGATTGCAAGCAGGCCTTCGAGGACATGATCCAGGCGGAAGGGATCATCAGCTACGATGTCGAGCTGCGCGGCGTCGGACGCCACAAATCCCGCCGCTACCACTATGTCCGCTCCCAGATGTCGGAAGGGGAAGTCGCGCTGCAGAAAGCCCGGCAGGAATGCCAGCCCGCCGTGATCGAAGCCAAGGTCGTGACTGAACGCGCTGAAGGCCAACTCCGGCTGGAACTTTGAGCGATAGAAATATGATTATCTGGTAATCATAATTATCTGGTAATCCTAATGTCGGTCGTTTGGTAGCATGGGGCAGCGAAATTGTTTCGCTCGACCAATGCTTGCGCCGTGTAGCGAACGGCCTTCGGCGGGTTCTTCGCGTTGACGCTTATTGTCCCCCTGGACCTCACTCGTGAGCGTGGCATTCATGCGCTGGTCCCGAATTATGCGAGACATCCCCTTTGCCCTTCTGCGTCGCCGCGCGTTCCGGCGACGATGACATCGACGAAGTCTGCCGTTTCCGTCGCGAGATCCTTGCCTGACAGGCCGACGAAGCGCTCTTCCAAGGAAATCGCGACGATGCCGTGGATGGCGCCGAAGAGAGTGCGGGCGCGAAGTTGCAGAAAGTCCTCACTCCAGTCGGGGCGAAGGCGGCGCAGCGGCTCGACGATGTGGACGAGAAGAACGGCCTGCTCGGCCAGATGCCAGTCGGGGATTCCGCGGTTCGCACCATAGCGATAATCGAAAAGCGCAGACCAGAGCGCGCGGTTGCCTTCGGCGAAGCCGAGATAGGCGAGCGCTAGCGCACGTAGCGCCGCGCCGGGGTCGGCCGCGCCTCCAGACGCCGCCGCCAGCGTTTCGCCGAGGCGGGCGAGCGTGCGCGAATTGACGTGGAGAACGACGTCGTCGAGATCGGCGAAGACGTTGTAAAGGCCGCCCAGCGCCGCCCCCGCATCCGCCATGATCTCGCGCGCGCGAAGGTTGGCGATGCCCCCCGCCACGATACGGGCTTCGGCCGCTTCCAGAATGCGCCCGCGCAGCGTTTCGCGCCGTTCCGCCTGCTTGTCAGTCATGGTCGCTCCTCAAGAAATGAACATTGTTCAAATTAGAGCTTGAACGATGTTCAAGACTGTGGTCCATTGCCTATGAACAATGTTCATACCGAGGATCGTCGCATGTGGAAACAGTTTGTGGCCCTGGCACGCGGGCGAAACCATGAAGCGGCGGAGGCCGTGATCGACGCCAACGCGCTCATCGTCCTGCGTCAGCAGATCCGCGACGGCGCGGCGACGTTGGAAAGGGCCCGGCTCGGCCTCGCCCTCGGCATGGCGCGCGAACGGGAGGAAACACGGCGGGGCGAGGCTCTGGCGCTTCGCATCGCCGACCTGGAAGAGCGGACCGTCGCCGCGCTCGACACCGACAGAAACGGGCTCGCGCGGGAAGCCGCCGAGACGATCGCGCGGTTGGAAGCCGATCTCGGCAGCTCGCGCCGGGCGGCCGAAAGCTTCGCGGCCGAGATCGAGCGGCTGCGCGCCTTGGTAGCGGATGCCGAAACGCGGCTTCGCGATCTGACGCGCGGCCAGCGCCTCGCCGAAACCGCCGACCGGGTTCAGCGTCTGCGCGGTGCCGAACCGGGCGAGTCCAGTCTTCGAGACGCGGAAGCGACGCTGAAGCGCCTTCGCGAGCGGCAAGGCGAAGCGGATGCCATGGCGCGGGCGCTGGACGAGATGGACCGCGCCGCCGATCCGGACGCGCTGATCGGCCGCCTCGCCGAAGCCGGCTGCGGCGCTCCGGTTCCCCATGGTGCCGAGGCCGTTCTCCAAAGGCTCCAGGCGCGCCGCCAGTCCTCCCGAACCTGATCCGACATTCCTCTTCACATTCCCTCAAGAGCCATTGGAAGAATGACCATGAACGAATCCTACGCACCCGCCCCGAAGCATACCGATGCCTGGAAGGGCTTCACCATCGCCAGTTTCCTCGTCGCGGCCGGAATGATGGCGATCGGCATCTGGTCCCTGGAAGCGAGCTTCGCGGCCAAGGGCTTCTATGCGATGGCCGCCGTGATGCTCGTCCACACCTCCGTCACCCTGACGAAGACCTTGCGCGACGCGCAGGAAGCCTCGCGCTTCCACAACCGCCTGGAAGAAGCGCGCACCGAAAAGCTCCTGATGGGCGCCGACCGCCGCGCCGACTGATCTCTCATCCCGCCGCCGGGCCGGCTCGCGAGCCCTGAAGCCCGGCGGCTTCCCGTCCCCGTTCGAACCGGAAAGATTTTCGCCATGAGCTCCCGTCTGATGCTGTCGCCGCGCTTCGCGCCGCTGTTCTTGACGCAGTTCCTCACCGCCTTCAACGACAACCTTCTAAAGAACGCGCTGGTCTTCCTGATCCTCATGCGCGTCTCAGTGGACGGCGCGGCTTCGCTGGTCGCTTTGTCCGGAGCGGTGTTCATTCTGCCCTTTCTTCTCCTGTCGGGGCTCGGCGGCGAGTTGGCGGACCGCTACGATAAGGCGCTCGTCGCGCGCCGCTTGAAACTCGCCGAGATCGCGGTGGCCGCGCTCGGGGGCCTCGGCCTCCTGTTCGGCTCGATCCCGGTGATGATGGTGGCGCTGGCCGGCTTCGGCACCGGCTCGGCGCTGTTCGGGCCGATCAAATACGGCATTCTGCCCGACCATCTGCCGGTCGCAGACCTGCCCGCTGCCAATGCCTGGGTGGAAGGGGCGACGTTCGCAGCGATCCTCGGCGGCACGCTTCTCGCGGGGCTTCTGGCCGGTGCGCCACCGATCGTGCCGGGCCTCGCGATGCTGGCGCTGGCGCTCGCCGGCTGGCTCGCGGCGCGGCGCATTCCGGCCGCCGGCCCCGCCGCGCGCGAGCTTCGCGTCGATCCGAACGTGTTCGCTTCCACCATCCGCCTCGTGTCGGCGCTGCGCGGCGAGAAGCGTATCTTCCGCGCGGGCCTGATGGTGTCCTGGTTCTGGCTGATGGGCGCGGTGATCCTGTCGCTCCTGCCGGTGATCGTCACGGGCACGCTCGGGGGAGGGCGCACCATGGTGTCGGGCGTCCTTGCCCTTTTCGCCGTCGCGGTCGCCGTCGGCTCCGCCGTTGCGGCCTGGCTTTGCCGAGGGCGGATCGTGCTTCTGCCAGCGCCCGTCGGCACGCTCGCCATGGCGATCTTCGCCTTCGACCTCGCCTTCGCCCTGTCGGGCACGCCGAACACGGCGCGCGCCTTGTTCGATCTCGGCGGCCTCGCGCTTTCCAGCGCCTTTCTCGTGGTGCCGACCTTCGCTGCAGTTCAGTCCTGGGCGCCCGCGCAAACGCGCGCCCGCACCATCGCCGGGGTCAACGCGCTCAGCGCCGGCTTCATGGCGGCGGGCGGCATCGCGCTGGCGATCGTTCAGGCGGCGGGGATCTCGCTCACCGCGATCCTCCTCGCGCTCGCGGCGCTGAATGTCGCGGCGGCGCTCCTGATGTTCGCCAAGCTCCCGACCAATCCCCTGCGCGATCTCGTGTCGATCGTCTTCCGCGTCTTTCACCGCATGGACGTCGAAGGGCTGGAGAACCTCGACAAGGCCGGGCCGAACCCGATCCTCGCCCTCAACCATGTCAGCTTTCTCGACGCGGCGCTGGCGCTGGCGATCAGCGACCGCGATCCGGTCTTCGCCATCGACCATACGATCGCGACGCGCCCCTGGGTGAAGCCGTTCCTGCGTTTCGTGCGCGTTCTGCCGCTCGATCCCTCGCGCCCGATCTCGACCCGCAGCCTCATCAAGGCGAGCGAAGCGGGAAACCCGGTGGCGATCTTTCCGGAAGGCCGCATCACCGTCACGGGCAGCCTGATGAAGGTCTATGACGGCGCGGGCATGGTCGCCGCGCGCACCGGCGCGCTCGTGGTGCCGATCCGCATCGACGGGCTGGAGCGCTCGCCGTTTTCGCGCCTCGGCGACCGGCAGGTCCGCCGCAGCCTGTTTCCGAAAGTGCGCGTGACCGTGCTGGAACCGGTCGCCATCCATGCGGCGGAGGGCGGCACGGCGCGGGAGCGGCGGGGGCAAGCCGGCGCCGCGCTCTACGGCGTGATGTCGGACCTCGTGTTCCGAACGGAGCGCACCGATACGACGCTGTTCGAGGCGATCGTCGCTAATGCCAAACTCGACGGCCTCGGGCGGCTCGCGGCCGAGGACCCGGTCACCAGCGCGATGAGCTTCAACAAGCTTCTGGCCGGCGCGCGGGTTCTGGCGGGCAAGTTCGCGGCGCGATTCTCGGGCGAGGCGCATCTAGGCCTGATGCTGCCAAACGCGAACGCGACGGTCGCGACCTTTCTCGGCCTCGTCTCCGCCGGCAAGGTGCCCGCGATGATCAACTTCACCGCCGGCGCGGCCAATATCCGCGCCGCGTGCCTGGCAGCCGACGCGCGCACCGTCCTGTCGTCGCGCGCCTTCGTGGCCAAGGCCAAGCTCCAGCCGCTGGTGGACGAACTGTCGCGCGATCTCGCCTTCGTGTGGCTGGAGGATATCCGCGAAAGCGTCGGCACGCTGGATAAGGTGAAGGGCTTCCTTTCGCGCACCCGCCCGCTCGTGGCGCGCCGGGCCGACGATCCGGCGGCGATCCTGTTCACGTCGGGCTCGGAAGGCACGCCGAAAGGCGTGGTGCTGAGCCACCGCAACATTCTCGTCAACATCGCGCAGATCGCGGCGCGCGTGGATTTCAACGGCCGCGACAAGGTCTTCAACGTCCTGCCGATGTTTCATTCCTTCGGTCTCAGCGCGGCGACGCTTCTGCCGCTCGTGTCGGGCGTGCCGGTGTATCTCTACCCTTCGCCGCTGCACTACCGCGTGGTGCCGGAGCTCGTTTACAGCTCGAACGCCACGATCCTGTTCGGCACCGACACCTTTCTCGCCGGCTATGCCCGTACGGCGCACGGCTACGACTTCCGCTCGCTGCGCTACGTCTTCGCGGGGGCCGAGCCGGTGAAGGCGACGACGCGGAAAGTATGGCAGGAGCGCTTCGGCCTGCGCTTGTTCGAGGGCTACGGCGTCACCGAAACCGCGCCGGTCTTGGCGCTGAACACGGCCATGTTCAACCGGCCCGGCACGGTCGGGCGGCTTCTGCCGGGCATCGCGCACCGCCTTGAAAAGGTCGAGGGCGTGGAAAAGGGCGGGCGCCTCCATGTGCGCGGCGGCAACGTGATGCTCGGCTATCTGAAAGGCGACCGGCCGGGCGTCGTCCAGCCCCCAGAGGGCGGCTGGCACGATACGGGCGACATCGTATCGGTGGACGCGGAAGGCTTCGTGACGATCGAAGGCCGCGCCAAGCGCTTCGCCAAGATCGGCGGCGAGATGATCTCGCTCGCCGCCGTGGAAGCACTGGCGGCGGCTTTATGGCCGAACGCCGCGTCGGCGGTGGTGGTGTCGCCCGACAAGCGCAAGGGCGAACGGCTCGTGCTTCTGACGGAGGAACGGAACGCCTCCCGCGCCACCTTTCTGCGCTTCGCGCGCGCGCGGGGCGCGAACGAACTCATGGTGCCCGCCGAGATCGCGACCGTCGCCTCCCTGCCGCTGCTCGGAACCGGCAAGCTGGACTACGCCGCTCTGCCCGCCCTCGTCGCGACCCTGCCCGATCACGCCGATGCGTGACGGGCGGATAGGGCATGGCTATGGTCGAGGCCGCCTATCCTCGCCAATCTTTGCAGTTCTATCCTACGCGCGCTTCTCGCAGTCGCTTCTGTTGCAGAGCGCCAGTGTCCTGTTCTGCCCGTCCACCTCTCCAATTTCTCAAATCGCGGGCCGCGTAAGACACGGTACTTGTGCAGCCGTTCGGCTTGTTCGGGAATTCTTTTCACTAGAGCGTCGTCCGATATCCCGGACGATGCTCTAATTCGCCTGTTGCAAAAAGGGTCGTTGTTGCGACGAAATTGGCATGGCAACTAAGGGTGGAAACCGGATTGTCCGGTTTTGGTGGCGACATCACGGAAGTGGACCCTACGCTTGGCGGTGTGGGGACTCTAACCAAGCAGTTGCTTCAGCCTCTGGCGTATGGGGGCGGGCTCGGCGTGCCAGTACGTCCGCTGCAGCAGTGGGACCCATCGAGCCAAGCGATCCGGGTGGGCTGTGACATAGTCCAGAAGCTCGTCGCTGATCAGGTCTTCGACGGGACCCGCCGCCAGACATCCGTAAGCGAAGTCTGAAAGGTCCCGCCCTGCCAGGACGGCCTCGACCATCGCGACTTTCTCGGTGAAGCTTACGGCCTCGCGGAAACTGCCGACGGCCCAGTCGTCGCTCTTGTCGCCGCCATCGTAGTAGTCCCAGTAGCCGCGACGCAGATCGTCGCCGGTGGCGGCCAGAAAGCTGGAGACGGTCGGCTGCCACGTCCCTTCGATCAGTAACGCTTCGGGGCCCGGGCGAGATGCTTGGCTCGGCCAGGGCGTGTCCCACTCGACGATGAGAGCATGGGCCTCGCGAACGACGGCCTGCTGCGTGCTTCCACCCTTCGTGAAGCGAACCTCGGTCGTCATCGGCGAATGCACGCGCTCCACCCACGCGAACACGCCGAAAAGATCACTGCGGGGCGGCCGGGCGTTGGCGAAAGTCGTGTCGTAGGGGATGTGCGGATAGAACGATACGACGTCGGGAACGAGGACACCCTCGATCGCGGTGGACAGAACGAACAGCGTCCGGTCCTCAGCCTCCACGTGATGAAACGCATCGAGCCTGTGCTGGCCGTTCCGCTCGCCGCCGATCCAGATCAGCGTCGCGTTTGGCAGGTACGATTTCGCGAAGGCGAGCGCGTCGACCGATCCGTCCGTAGCCTCCATATGTCGCCTCGTCGTCCGATAGCCCCAACCTTAGCGGATGATAGTGTCCGGTTGTAGGTAGGCTCCCGAGGACGAAGAACGGCGTTGAAGGGTCGATAGCGGAGGAACTACGTCCTCGACAGGCTTCGCGCGGAATATCGCACTTACTTCATGTTGGCATCGAAGATCCGATCGAACTCGCCCGTCGACTTGGCCAGATGGAGCCACTGATCGACATAGGCCTTGAAGGCGACGTCGCCACGCGGCAGCAGAAAGCCCATTTCGCCGTACTGGAGCGGCTGGTCGGGGTTCACCGCGCACAGGCCCGGGTGCAGTTTCTCCTGAAGCTTCACCTCGACGGACTCGGCGACCATGACGTCCGCGCGGTTCTCTGCGATCTCCTGCCAGATGACGCGGTTGTCCGGGAAGAGCTGGATCTGAGCGTTGGCCAGGTTGGTGCGGGCAAACTTCTCGTTGGTGCCGCCAGGGTTCACGACGACGCGCGTCGCAGGTTGGTTGATGGCCTCGGTCGACTGGTATTTCGCGACATCGTCGCACCGGACGATGGGAGCCTTGCCGTTCACAAGGTATCCCTCGCTGAAGAAGGCCTCGCGCTGCCGTGGCAGGGTTACGGAGATACCGCTCATGGCGACGTCACACTTTGCCTTGAAGTCGGCAAGAAGGTCGGACCATTTGGTTTGAATGAAGACGGCCTCGCTATCGAGCGACTTGGCAAGCGAGCGCCCGAGATCGATGTCGATGCCCACGAAGTCGTTTGCACCGTCGGGACGATAAGAGAACGGTCGGTAGTCGCCTGTCGTGCAAATGTTCAGCACCTTGCGTTCGAGAACCTGGTCGAGCCGGGAGGTACTTTCCTGAGCAAACGCTTGCGTTGCGAGGAGCGCCACCGCCGTGCCAATCCCCAGAAGCGATGCTCGAGACCCCATGACCATCCAACTCGCTCCGATCGACGCGCTTCCGACGGAGTCAGCTTAACTGATAGCCAGAAGATGCGTCCAGTTCAGCAGACCCGTCCACCACGCCGCCCTTCTACGCGTCATTCCATGCCGCCTTCGCTCCATCGGCTTTGTTGCAGCAAGTCGGTTGAAGGCGAGTTTTACACTTTGACGGCTCTCGCTCAGGTCATGATGTCGAAGAGGTTGGCGACAAAGCGCACCTCTCCTGCAACGCCCGGCTTGCGCAGGATGCAACGGCCGCGACGGATCACAACCTCCCGATCACGCATCCGAAACGGCCCTGGCATCCCGCCTGATTCAACGCAGCTTGCCATCTCGCCCAAACTGGAATACCAGTACGCCAATCATCGGGTTGGGAGGCTTGATTGGTTGAAGCGGCATCCGCCACGAGCCGACGTTCGGTCAGACGAACCGTTCCCGCGCCGGACGCGGTACGGGGCGACATGCGGGCCCATTCCACCTCGGCCGCCGTTTATCGTCTTCTGAAGAACGAGATCGTCACCCTCGCCCGCCGTCCGGGCGAAGCGATCCTGGAGCGCTCGCTGGCCGAGGAATACGGCGTCAGCCGCACGCCGGTCCGCGAGGTGGTGCGC
The DNA here is from genome assembly GCF_009176975.1 of Aureimonas psammosilenae. GTDB lineage: Bacteria > Pseudomonadota > Alphaproteobacteria > Rhizobiales > Rhizobiaceae > Plantimonas > Plantimonas psammosilenae. The sequence goes on along the minus strand of NZ_WEZG01000018.1, from coordinate 39,317 downwards.
CAGCTTGCCGAGGAAGGGCTGGTGGAAGTCTATCCCAATGCTGGAACCTTCGTCGCCCGCATCCCGGCGGGCGATTTGGAAGAAGCCATCGTGATCCGCAACGCCCTGGAGGAAGCGAGCGCCAAGCTCGCCGCCGAGCGCGCGGACCGGAGCGCTCTTCTTCGCATCGAGGCCGCGCTCGCCGCCACCGCCGACGCGGTGACGAGCGCCGAGCGCGAGCGCTTCCACGTCGCCGACGAAAGCTTCCACGCCGAGATTTCCGCAGCCTCCGGCTTTCCCGGCCTTTGGCGCGTCGCCCAGCAGGTCAAGGTGCAGCTCGACCGCTACCGGCGGCTGACGCTGCCGGAGGAAGGCCGGATGCCGCGCATCGTCGACGAACACGCCGCGATCCTCGACGCCATCCGCCGGCAGGACGGCGCGGGCGCGGCGGGCGCCATGGCCGCCCATCTCGGCAAGCTTCTGGCCGATCTCGACGCGGTGATCACCCGCCAGCCCGACTTCTTTCTCGTATCCGGCGAGCGCCGAGCGCCGATCACCCCCAACATGCCCGGAGTGCCCCGTTCTTGATCGACATCCGCCAGGTTCCTCATCCCGATGCCGTCCGGCGCTTCGACACGGCGGAGCTGCGCCGTCATTTCCTGATCGAGCGCTTGTTCGTCGCGAACGAGGTGCGCCTGACCTACAGCCATATCGACCGGCTCGTGGTGGGCGGGGCGTGTCCCGGCTCAGAGCCGCTGGTTCTGCCGACGCCGAAAGCTGTCGGCACCGACGCTTTTCTGAAGCGCCGCGAACTCGGCATCCTGAATGTCGGCGGGGCCGGAACGGTGAACGTCGGAGGAACCCGCTACGACCTCGATCGCCGCGAATGTCTTTATGTCGGCATGGGCTCCGGCGAGGTGTCGTTCGAAAGCGCTTCGCCCGATGCGCCGGCAAAGTTCTATCTCGTCTCGACGCCCGCCCATCGCGCCTGCCCGACGCGCAAGATCGGCCAAGCCGATGCCAACCGGCTGGAGCTCGGCTCGCCCGAAACGGCGAATGTGCGCACCATCCGCCAGTACATCATTCCGGGCATCTGCGAGTCCTGCCAGCTCGTGCTGGGCTTCACCGAGCTGAAAAGCGGCTCGATCTGGAACACGATGCCGACCCACACGCATGACCGGCGCTCGGAGGTTTATCTCTATTTCGACCTGCCGGAGGATGCGCGCGTCGTCCACCTCATGGGCGAGCCGGCGGAAACGCGCCACATCGTGATGAGCAACGAGGAAGCCGTCCTGTCGCCCGGCTGGTCGATCCATTCGGGCGTCGGGACGAAGAGCTATTCCTTTGTCTGGGCCATGGGCGGCGACAACCAGGACTATACGGACATGGACGCGGTCGCGATGGGGGACCTTCGTTGACCTCCCCCTTCGACCTTTCGGGCAAACGCGCGCTCGTCACCGGCGCTAATACGGGGCTCGGCCAGGGCATCGCCGTGGCGCTGGCGGCGGCGGGGGCGGAAGTGATCGGCGTCGGGCGCTCGGCCATGGACGAGACCCGCGACAAGATCGAGGCTGCGGGCGGGCGCTTCCGCGCCTTATCGGCCGATCTTTCGACGCTCGAACCGGTGGAGCGCATCGTTTCGCAAGCGTCGGAGGACGGGCGCGTCGATATCCTCGTGAACAATGCCGGCATCATCCGCCGCGCCGACGCCATCGACTTCACCGAAGCCGACTGGGACGCGGTGATGGACGTGAACCTCAAGACCACGTTCTTCCTGACGCAGGGCTTCGCCCGTCGCATGCTGGAGGACGGCAAGGGCGGCAAGGTCATCAACATCGCCTCGCTCCTGTCATTCCAGGGCGGGATCCGGATACCGTCCTACACCGCCTCGAAAAGCGGGCTGGCCGGTCTCACGCGGCTTCTGGCCTGCGAATGGGCAAGCCGGGGCATCAACGTCAACGCCATCGCGCCGGGCTATTTCGTCACCAACAACACGGAGGCACTGCGCGAGGACGCCGCCCGCAACGAGGCGATCCTGGCGCGCATTCCAGCCGGCCATTGGGGCGCGCCGGAGGAACTCGGCGGCGCCGCCGTGTTCCTCGCCTCCCGTGCGGCGACTTACGTCCACGGCGTCGTGCTGCCGGTCGACGGCGGCTGGCTGGCCCGGTAGCGGAGGAGGCGGGATGCGCTACGAGTTCGACTTCTCGGCCCTTGTCGATTTCTGGCCGGCGCTTTTGCAAGGCGCGCTGACCACGCTGCAGATGACGGTGATCGCGGTGGCGGGCGGCCTTGCCATCGGCGTTCTTTGCGCGATCGCGCGGCGCGGATCGAACGCCCCGCTGCGGCTTCTGGCGGGCGCCTATATCGAGCTCGTCCGCAACACGCCTTACCTCATCCAGATCTTCTTTCTGTTCTTCGGCCTGTCGAGCGCCGGGTTGACGCTGCCGATCTTCGCGGCCGCCGTTCTGACCCTCGTGATCAATGTCGGGGCCTACACGGCCGAGATCGTGCGCGCCGGCATGGACACGGTGCCCGCCGGCGAGATCGAGGCGGCCGAGGCGCTCGGCCTGTCGCGGCCGCAGATCTACTGGGACGTGATCCTGCGCCCGGCGCTGGAGCGCGTTTATCCCGCGCTCACCAGCCAGTTCGTCCTGATGATGCTGTCCTCGTCGGTCACCTCGCAGATCTCGGCCGAGGAACTGACGGCAGTGGCCAACAACATCCAGTCCTTCACCTTCCGCGCCTTCGAGACCTATATCGTGGTGGCGCTTCTGTATCTCGCGCTCGCCACCCTCCTGAAATTCGCGCTGTTTCTGTTCGGCCAGTTCCTGTTTCCCCGGCGGCGACGCCTGGGCACGGCGATCTGACGGGGGCGGGACAGATGGGCGATTTCAACCTCTTCCACCTCCGCTACCTTCTGGACGGCCTTCTTTGGACGGTGATCCTGACGGCGCTGGCCTTCGTGTTCGGCGGGGCGGCGGGCTTCGGCGTGATGCTCGCGCGCACGTCGCGCCGGCGCTGGCTCCGGCGCGTGTCACTGGTTCTCGTCCAAGCCGTGCAGGGCACGCCGCTCCTGATCCTGATCTTCCTCGTTTATTTCGGGCTCGGCATCTTCGGCGTCGACGTGTCGCCCTTGTTCGCGGCGGGGCTGGCGCTGACGGTTTATTCGGCGGCATTCCTCGGCGAGATCTGGCGCGGCTGCGTGGAAGCGATCCCGAAGACGCAAGGCGAGGCCGCCGAGTGCCTGGCGCTGTCGCGCTGGCAGGCCCTCCGGGACGTCATCCTGCCCCAGGCGCTGAGGGTCGCGACCGCGCCCACCGTCGGCTTCATGGTGCAGGTTCTCAAAAGCACCTCGCTCGCGTCCGTGGTCGGCTTCGTGGAGCTGACGCGCGCGGCGCAGGTGATCAACAACTCGCTTTTCTCGCCCTTCTTCGTCTTCGGCGTGGCGGGCCTGTTCTACTTCGCGCTCTGCTACCCGCTTTCGCGCTGGAGCCGCGCGCTGGAAAGGAGGCTGAATGTCGGCCGTCGTCAGTCTGCGTGATGTCCGCAAGCGCTTCGGCGCGCTGGAGGTCCTGAAAGGCGTTTCCTTCGAGGTCGCGCGCGGCGAGGTCGTCGCCATTATCGGGCGCTCGGGCTCGGGCAAATCCACGGCGCTGCGCTGCATCAACCGACTGGAAACCATCCAGGGCGGCGCCATCGAGGTCTGCGGCCACCGCGTCGACGATCCGGCGCTCGACCCGCGAAAGCTTCGCCAGGATGTCGGCATCGTGTTCCAGAGCTACAACCTCTTTCCGCACCTGACGGTGGCCGAGAACATCGCGCTCGCGCCCCGCCGCGTGAAGCGCATGGGCAAGGTCGAGGCGCGCGCGCTTGCCGCCGAGGTGCTGGCGCAGGTCGGCCTGACCGAGAAGATCGACAGCTATCCCGAGCAGCTTTCGGGCGGCCAGCAGCAGCGCGTGGCGATCGCCCGCTCGCTCGCCATGCGCCCGCAGGTGATGCTGTTCGACGAGGTGACCTCGGCGCTCGATCCGCACCTGACGGGCGAAGTGCTGCGGGTGATGGAGGCGCTGGCGAAGGGCGGCATGACCATGGTGGTGGTGACGCACGAGATGGCCTTCGCCCGGCGCGTCGCCAACCGCGTGATCTTCATGCACGAGGGCCTCGTCCACGAAACCGGCTCGGGCGACATGCTCGCCGCGCCGCAAACCCCCGAACTCCAGGCCTTCGTCGCGAACGGCCTTTAGCCCCGATATGGGCCGTTCGCGGGAGGCGAGCGGCTCCAGTTACCCACGATTTCAACGGGAGGAACCAGTCCATGACATCGATCCGCGGAATAGCCCTCGGCCTTGCCGCCGCCATCATCGCGCTCGCGCCCGGCCTTTCGCAGGCGCGGAGCTTGGAAGAGATCAAGCAATCCGGCACGCTGCGCGTTGCCGTCGCCATGGGCGTGCCGCTCTTCGCCTTCGCGGACAAGACCATGCAGCCCACCGGCTCGGACGTCGAAACGGCGAAGAAGATCGCCGAAGATCTCGGTGTGAAGCTGCAACTCGTGGAGATCACCAACGCCGCGCGCGTGCCCACCATCCAGACCGGCAAGGCCGACATCCTCGTCGCCAATCTCGGCATCACCGACGAGCGCAAGAAGGCGGTGGACTTCACCGTGCCCTATGCGACCCTCAACATCATCGTGGCCGGCACGGGCTCCGAGGCGATCGGTGATTACGCGGCGCTCGCGGGCAAGCGCATCGGCGTGACCCGCGCCACCGTGAACGACCAGCTCGTCACCCAGAACGCGCCGAATGCGCAGGTCGTGCGCTTCGAGGACGACGCGACGCTGATCACCGCCGTAACCTCCGGCCAGGTCAACCTCGTGTCCACCCAGTCCGCCGTTCTTTCCGCCATGAACGAGCGCAAGGGCGGCGACCCGCTCGAAGTGAAGTTCGTCCAGCGCGAGCTGAACCTCGGCATCGCCCTGCCCAAGGGCGAGGAGACTTTACGCGAATGGCTGAACACCTGGATTCGCGAGAATGCGGCGAACGGCAAGCTGAACGCCCTGTTCAAGTCGTTTCACAACCGCGACCTGCCGGCGGACCTCACCGAACGCGGCTGAGCGCGTCTCGCCCGCCAAAGGCCGGCGTTTCAGGCGGCCGCCAGCGCGCATTGGAGAAGCGTCTCCGCGCCGGCGGCCGCATGGCGCGGCTCAATGTCCTCGGTTTCGTTGTGGCTGATCCCGTGGCGGCAGGGCACGAAGATCATGGCCGCGGGCGCGACGTAAAGCGCGTCGTGGAACGCGCCGGACACCATCCGCAGTCAGGATTATGCCGTATGGCTTTGGGAGGTGCCTTGTCCGCCTTCCTCGGCCGTACGGCAACTCGGCATGATACGAGAGGCATCATGACGATTTTGGGTGGAAAGCTGCCAGTCTCCTTCGGACGTCACCGGAGCCAAAGGAGACTTTCCTCGTCCCATCGCAAACTCGAGGTCGGCTAAGTCTCTGAGCGAAGTCCCAGATAGCGGAGCGGTGGCGCTCCAAACGAGCGCCTAAACATCGTCGTAAAGGCGGCGGGGTTGTCGTAGCCGAGTTCACCTGAGACCGATGTCACCGAGGCTCCAGCGACGAGCTTCGTCATCGCAGACATGAGGCAGGCCTGCTGACGCCAGGCGACGAAGCTGAGACCCGTCTGGGACCGGAACAGGCGTGTGAACGTTCGACGGCTCATGCCGAGGCTCTCGCACCAGTCGTTGATCGTCTCGCCGATGGAAGGCGCGGCAATGAAAGCTTGGCATCGGGCCGCCAAGGCTCCGTGGGAAGGATAGGGCAGCGACAGCGGCAGTTCCTTCATGCCGGAAAGCTCATGCAGGACGAGCCGCATCAGCGCCCCGTCGCGGCCGTCGGTATCGTACTCCAGGGGGCAGTCGATCGCTTCTGTCATCAGGGTCCGCATGAACGGTGACAGCCCAACGACCTGACAGGTCGGCGACATCTTGGGCGTGGCGTCCGCCTCGATGTAGAGACTGCGCATCTCCACCGCCCCGATCATGCGGACGTTGTGGACGGTAGCGGGCGGTATCCACATTCCTCGCTCCGGCGGCATGAGCCACGCCCCGTCCATCGTCGTCAGCAGGATGACACCCCGGCTCGTCGTCATGAACTGTCCGCGGCGATGGTCGTGCGGCTCGATGTAATGCCCCGTCGGGTACTGCTTAGCGATCGCGACGACCGGACGGGCGGTCCCGTCGATGGTGTTAATGTGGATCTCTCGCATGGTGGCCCGAACGCGAAGGCGAAAGGCCCGGCTTCGGTGGCGGGCCAACGTCCAAGGATTTATTCCCCTCAGACAGAACCGCGCAAGACTGCGGACATTCCGGACCAGCGAACAGGAGGCTCGTCGCGATGAGCCAGTCGGCGACCACCAACTCCGCACCGTCCACCACCATTGTTTCGGTGCTCGGGGCGGCAAGCCTGTGCCACCTGCTGAACGACCTGATGCAGGCGCTTCTGCCAGCGACGTACCCGATCTTCCAGGAGGACTTTGGCCTGTCCTTCGCGCAGGTCGGCCTGCTGACGTTCGTCTACCAGATCACGGCGTCACTGTTTCAGCCGTTCATCGGGCTCTACACCGACAGACACCCGCTGCCGTACTCGCTTCCCGTCGGCATGACCTCGTCACTGGTCGGCCTCCTGACGCTTGCCTACGCGCCGAACTTCGCTGTTCTACTCGTCGGCGGCATCCTGCTCGGCCTCGGCTCGGCAATCTTCCATCCCGAGTCCTCGCGCATCGCCCGTCTGGCCTCGGGCGGTCGGCATGGCCTCGCACAGTCCGTCTTCCAGGTCGGCGGCAACTTCGGCTCGGCCCTCGGGCCGCTGGCCGCCGCCTTCATCGTCCTGCCACGCGGACAGACGGGCCTCGCCTGGTTCGGCCTCGCCGCCTTCGCTGGCATCATGATCCTGACCGCCCTCGGGCGGTGGTACGAGCAGAACGGGCACGCGAAGAAGCCGTCGAGCACGACTCCCGTCCGTCACCCGAACCTGTCCCGCGGGCAAGTCTCGAAGGCGATGACGATCCTGATCGCACTCCTGTTCTCGAAGTACGTCTACCTCGCGTCGTTCACAAGCTACTACATCTTCTTCATGATGGAGCGGTTCGGCCTGTCGACCCAGACGGCGCAGGTCTACCAGTTCGTGTTCTTCGCCGCGGTTGCGGCTGGAACGGTAGCGGGCGGCCCCATCGGGGACAGGCTCGGACGCAAGGTGGTCATCTGGGTCTCCATCCTTGGCGTCCTGCCGTTCACTCTCGCGCTGCCCTATGCAGAATTGACGCCGACCGCTGTCCTGTCCGTCGTCATCGGGTTCGTCATGTCGTCCGCCTTCCCGGCCATCGTGGTCTACGGGCAGGAGTTGATGCCCGGCCGGGTCGGCATGGTGTCCGGTCTGTTCTTCGGCTTCATCTTCGGGATTGGCGGAATTGGGGCCGCCGTGCTGGGGCTTCTCGCTGACCAGACTAGCATCGGCTTCGTGTTCCAGGTGTGCTCGTTCCTGCCGATCATCGGCATCCTGGCTGCCTTACTGCCCAGCACGAAGACATGAACGCTGCCGAAGGACGGATGGGCGTCGTCAAAGAAGGCGGCATGCTGGGGATGGAGTATCTGGAGACCCCCGTCGGACCGTTGCTCCTCGTGACGGACGAAGACGGTCGCCTGCACGCCGTCGAATGGGTGGACTACCAAGAGCGCATGTTCAGGCTTCTCGCGGCTCAGCAGGGTGCCGAACGTGCTACCATCAGGATGCGCCCTGGAAGATCCGCCGCAGCCGATGCGCTTGCCGCCTACTTCTCCGGCGAACTAGATGCGCTGGACACGCTGTCGGTCCACATGAGCGGCACGCCCTTCCAACGCACCGTCTGGGCAGAGCTGCGGCGGATAACGGTCGGAACGACTATCACCTACGGCGAACTTGCCCGGCGGATCGGGCGTCCGGCGGCCATCCGGGCGGTCGGGTCGGCCAACCGCGTGAACTCAGTCAACGTCGTGATTCCTTGCCACCGGGTAGTCGGCGCCAACGCGTCCCTAACGGGCTACGGCAGCGGCCTTCCACGCAAGCAATGGCTGCTCGACCACGAGGCCGGTCGCCTGACGCTGTTCGCCTGATCTGTCTGGCCGGACCGTAACGACCGCTTCCAGGCGCACCGTCAGACAGTTCGCAAGACAGAGAAGGGTCGATAGCGGTTAGATCGCTTTCAGACGTCCGCTTCCGCACAGGTCGGCTCGACCGGGTGGATTTCCGCTGGTCCGCTTCGGAGCGGCAAGCGCATTGAAGCTGACATCGTAACCGGGCCCGCCTACAACCCAACGCCGACCTTTGATTGAACCGAGGGGAACCCAGAAGCCGACGCCCCCTACTTGGCGACAGATCGTCAAGGTGAGATCCTTTATAGTTGGAGGATCTTGAAGAGGCTTGTGCCATGCCGGCTTAGCCGCACGCCGGACGCGATATTCTTGTGGCTGCTTGGGAGGAGGACGCTGTTTTCGATCTCCTTCGCAACCTGACGGCGCAGCATGGAGGAGACGATCAAGCTTGGCTGGCTGCTATCGCATGCGAAGCACAGCGCGGTACGTTGGAAGCGTATCGCCACGGGGCGCGCGAGCGCACCTTCGATCCGGTAGATGCGGCCCGGCTTGCTTCAGAGGAGATCGGCAATCGCTACGATCGGGACACAATCTACCTGTCGCGGACCGAGATGACATTGCTGGAAATCGAGATACTCCCGCCGCCACCCGCCGACAGCTCTCAGTGGGTGATCGGCCTTTGGGGGCAACGCCCCGCTCCGCAAGCTACCTGACCCTGCCGTTCCTATCGGTTCGCTACGTGTGCACCCATAACGGACCGGTCGTGACCAACAGGTTGGGGGTGAGCGGCTGGTCCGCCTAGTAGCGGTGATACATCGAAGTGGATATTGCTGCTCCACCCACGTTAGACAGCGGCTCACGGCAGCAAAAGAAACCTCATAATATCTGCGTCAGTTGCCGTGCCCAATCATGCCAGTCTGCCGCGACGCGTCATGTCTGCTTCACAACGCGGTCTGAAGCAGGTGGAGCAGTCGCAGCGGCGATCCAGAAGCGCGGAAACATAGCGGAGCACGCAGATGAACAGCGTCGTTTGAACGAAATGAAGCATGTAGGACGGGGGTATGCGACGATCTCTTCCCGGGATGTCCGCCGCAATGTCTGAACTTCGCATCTCTTCCGGACTGATCGTTGCTGGCTCCTGCGCGTTGATCGCTATACTCGGCGGTTGCAGTGGATCGGAACCTTTCGACGCCACCCAGCAGATCGGTCCCGATCCGGTGCTGCCCGAGCCCGAACAATCGCTTTTGCCTGATCTGAAGATCGCGGAGGTCGTGGGCTGAAGTGGCGATGCCAAGCCGACCGTGCCGGATGGATTGACGGTCGCGGCCTATGCGAAAGACCTCGCCAATCCGCGAACGGTCTACACCCTGCCCAACGGCGACGTTCTTGTGGTGCAGTCGCGCGGACCTGCCGGGGAGCCGGTTTCCCGGCCGAAAGACTTCATTCGCGGATGGATCGTGTCGATCGCCCACGGCGGGGGAAGTGGGCCGCAGAAGGAAAGCAATCCGGCGAGGCGCAGGACTTCGTCACTGGCATTATCGATGGCGATCAGGCGCATGGACGGCCCGTCGGTGTCGGCATCGACGGCACCGGGGCGCTGCTCGTCGCCGACGATGCAGGCAACACGGTCTGGCGCGTCGCATCTGCGGACGGGCGCGTTTTCGAACAACCTTGGCAGGTGCCAAGGTTTTCGATGGTGGAGATGCGAGCCGGCTTCCCGCTGTCAGGTTACAGATTCCGCCGAGCCGCGGAGCCGCCACGTTCCCATCAGCGACCGGAACCTTGGCACCTGCCAAGGTTCCCGCGCCCAGGTCGCCCGCCTCATCGAGCCCCGAAGCATTCCCGCAACCCTGCGGCGAAACTACGCAACGTTAACCGAAGTCGTGCAACCTAGTCTCAAGATGAATTCACAACGGATCTCCGGTGCGCGCGTTCGCCCGCAGAACACACGGCACGCCCGCCCGCGCCGATAGGCTGATGCCGGGGCTTTGCTTCGCCCTGTGCCTTCTGGTGGTGGTGGCGGCGGTCGCCGTGCCCAAGGGATCGCGCGTCGTGGTGATCGCGCCGCCCGGAACGCCGCCGGACCGGATGCTGTCGATCATCACTTCGTCCGGCGGCTCGCTTCTGGCCGCCAGCGCCCGCTCCTGGATCGCTTTTGCGGAAAATCCCGAGCCCAATTTCACTGCCCGTCTTTTCGCCAACGGCGCCGTTCTCGTGCTCGACGGCGCGGCGGCTTTTCTGTGTGCCAGCGAGGAACCCGCTCCATGAGTTCGATCGACCAGATCCGCAGCCGCGCCGCGATCGGCACGCTGGCGCTTCTTTGGATCAACGTCGCGCTTCTGGGGGCTCGCGCCTTGTTCGGGCCGGAAGCGAGCGCCCTCGTTTTCGGCCTCGGCGGGACCCTCGTCGCGGGGCTGGCGACGCTCGCCTGGCGGCGCGATCCGATCGGGGCGGGCACGCGCTGGGTGTCCGGCTTCTGCCACGCCGCGCTCGTGTCGCTCCTGGTTTATTCCTTCAGCGGATCGCCGCTGCAGATCGACATGCATATGTATTTCTTCGCGGTGCTGGCGGTTTGCGCGGCCTGGACCGATTGGCGCCCGCTTGTCGCCTTTGCCGGCTTCACCGCCGTGCAGCACCTCGTTCTTGCCCAGCTCTACCCCGCGATGGTGTTTCCGGGGCCCGCCGGTCTCGATCGCGTCGCGCTCCACGCCGCGATCCTGATTTTGGAGACGGCCTGTCTCGTGACGATCTGCCGAACGGTGGCGCGCTTTGCCGACAACGAGACCGCCGCCGCCGAAGCGCTGGCGGCCAAGGAAGACGCGGCGCGCTCGATGCGGGACGCCGAGGCCGCGCGCGAACGCGAAGCGGCCGCCAAAAGCGCGCAGCACGCGCAAGCCGGGCGCAAGACCGACGAGCTTCGCGCCTTCGTGCAGCAGATCGAGGCGGGCTTCGCGCGGCTCGCCAGCGCCGACCTCACCGTACGCATGGAAGGCACCGCCGCGCCCGAATACGAAACCGTGCGCGAGCGTTTCAACGAGAGCGTCGCGCGGCTCGACAGGGCGGTCGCGCAGGTGATCGGCTCGGTGGAGCGGGTCAACGACGGCCTTGGGCAAATCACCGCCACCGCCGGCGACCTGTCGCAGCGCACCGAAGCGCAGGCCGCGAGCCTGGAGGAAACGGTCGCCGCACTGGCGCAGGTGACGCGCGGCATCGACGCCACCGCCAAGGACGCCGCGAAGGCGCGGCAGGTGGCGGGAGCGGCGCGCGAAGACGCCGGCAGAAGCGGCGAGGTTCTCGCCCGCGCGGTCGCCGCGATGGCGGCCATCGAGCGCTCGTCGGCCGAGATCGGCAAGATCATCGCGGTGATCGACGAGATCGCCTTCCAGACCAACCTCCTGGCGCTGAATGCCGGGGTGGAGGCCGCGCGCGCCGGCGAAGCGGGCCGGGGCTTTGCGGTGGTGGCGCAGGAAGTGCGCGGGCTGGCGCAACGCTCGGCGGAAGCGGCGAAGGAGATCAAAAGCCTCATCTCGACATCGAGCAACCAAGTGGAACAGGGCGTCGAACTCGTCACCCTGTCCGGCCGCTCCATCGAGGAGATCATCGAGCAGGTCGGCGAAATGAGCCGGCTTGTCGGCGCCATCGCCCAAAGCGCCGGCGAACAGGCCATGTCGCTGCGCGAGGTTTCCGTCGCCGCCGACACGATGGACAAGGTCACGCAGGAAAACGCGGCGATGGTGGACCGCACCACCGCTGCCGTTCAAGCGCTGTCCGGCGAAACCACGCAGATGTCGGCGTTGATGGGCCAGTTCCGGACCGGTGCCTCGAGCGCCCCCGCCAGACCGCAACGCCCGGCCCTCGCCTTCGCACGCTCCGCCTGAGGGCCGGGCTTAGAACCGGGGACAGAACCCAGCGGGTCGGTCTGACGGTCCTTTCCGCCCCCGTCCTTCGGACCGTTGCCGATGCTCGCCCATGCGCTGCATGGACTGCGCTCGGCGCCTCGCCGGAAACAAAAAGTCCTCGCCAGCCCTCCTCCTCCAGGTTCTGTCCCCGGTTCTTATCGGATCACGGTCACGGCCACGCCCGCCGCATCCGCCAGCTCGGCCCAGATGCGGTCGGCGGTGATAGCCGGCATGTTCATTTTGCGGGCAAGGGCGAGGCAGCTTCGGTCGCCGAGGCTGAGGCCTTTGGCGCGCGTCTGCGCGATCAACTCGGCCGCCGCTTCGGCCGCTTCCAACGTATGCGCGTGGCATTCGAGATCGAGCGAGCGCACGGTTTCCCGCGCGTGATGCGGGCTCATGCCCTTGGTGATGAGTTTGGCGAGAAGCTCCTGCACGTTCACGGCCGACACCAGCGCACGCCCTTGGAGCATCGCCCCGACATCCTCGCCGCCCGGCTCTTGCAAAAGAAACGCCAGAAGCGCGGAAGTGTCGAGCACCACGCCGCTGCTCATCGTTTCTCCGAGGGAGTTCCGGTTTCCTCTTCCCGCTCGGCTTCCGCTCGGCGCTCGGCGATGAACTCGTCCACGGTGCCAGCACCGTTGGGGATATAGTGCCGGACGAGGTCCTGCGCGCGTTTCAAGGAGCGCCGCAGGGTCGTGACCTCCACCTCGCCGTTCTCCTTCTCGATGAACACCACCTTGCCTCCGCCCTCGAGTTCCAGGCGGGAGCGCAGGGAGGAGGGCAGGTTCATTCTCCCGTTCGCGGCAACAGGAACGACATGCCGGTGGTCCATCGGTGCCGCCTTCCTGTTCGAATGCAGTGATGGGGAGAAAATCCGATTCTCTCCTTATATTCGACTCAGGGAGAAGCGGCAACGCTCTCCCCTCAGATATGCCTCGAAGTGGCCTTTCACCCGTCCGTTTGGCTGGATGCGTGCCGCTCAGATTCCTTAGAAAACGACCGTTTTCCGTCCCTATCGCTTTCGACCGCTTTCCGCCCACGTCGTCCGCTCGAAAATCCGTTTAGATTGCTGTACGAGATAAACCCGTCTGCATTCGTGTTTTTAGCCTCATGGGAGCGTTCACATGGCCGAGCGGGGAGGGGAGGTGCTGATCGGCTATATGCGGGTGTCGAAGTCCGACGGCTCGCAGACCCTCGACCTGCAGCGCGACGCGCTCCTCGCCGCCGGCATTCCGCCGGAGCACCTCTACGAGGACCTCGCGTCCGGCCGCCACGACGCGCGGCCCGGCCTGTCCGCCTGCCTGAAGGCACTGCAACCGGGCAACGTCCTCGTTGTGTGGAAGCTCGACCGGCTCGGGCGCGACCTGAAGCACCTCATCAACACCGTGGACGATCTGCGCGGGCGCGATGTCGGCTTCCGGGTCTTGAGCGGGGCGGGGGCGCAGATCGACACGTCCACCGCCAACGGCCGCTTGTTCTTCGGCGTCTTCGCGGCCTTCGCCGAGTTCGAGCGCGATCTCATCGCGGAGCGCACGCGCGCCGGGCTCGCGGCGGCGCGGGCGAGGGGGCGCAAGGGCGGGCGACCGCGCAAGATGGACAGGACCACGCTTCTGGCCGTCCAGACCATGCTGCGCGACACCGACGAGACGAGCCAGGACATCGCCAAGCGCTTCGGCATCGCGACGCCGACCCTTTATATGTATCTCAACGGCGACGGCTCCTTGAAGGAGGCCGGCGCGAAGCTTCTCGGACTGCCGGTTTGATCCGCCGGACGGTCAGTCGCGCACGGGGGCGTGGGCGGCGCCTTGCGCGATCACCGAGCGCTCGATGCGCTCCCGGTCCAGAACGCCGGATCGGCGCAGTTCCGCCTTCAGCTTGTCGATCGGCGGGGCGTACAGGAAGCCGAAGGACACGCAGTGGTCGCGCCCTTCCACGGCGTGGTGGAGCCGGTGCGCCTGCACGAGCCGCTTGGCATAGCCGCGATGGGGAACGTAGCGGAACGGCCAGCGCTGATGCACCAGCCCGTCATGGGCGATGAAGTAAAGAAGGCCGTAGAGCGTGATGCCCCAGGCGACCGCCAGGATCACCGGCGACAGGTAATGGCCGAGAAAGAACAGCGCGGTGGCCATCACGCTGAACACCGCCGCATAAAGATCGTTCTTCTCGAAGAAGCCTTCGGTTTCCTCGTGGTGCGACTGGTGCCAGCCCCAGCCGCTGCGGCCGTGCATGACGTATTTGTGCATGCCCCAGGCAAAGCCTTCCATCGCCACCACGGTGAGAAGGGCGATCAGGATGTAAAGAAGCGTTTGGAATGTCATGGCGCTCCTGAAGGTTTGCGGATCGGCGGGAAAAGAACGACCCTGCCGCGCCCGGTCACCCGTCATATGGTGACGGCGCACCGACTGCCGAGACCTAATCGGACGCGCGCGATGCAGGCAAGTCTACAGGAACGAGCGTCCGCCCGGCACGCAAGGGCGGACAGGCGAATGGACGCATGCCGCTCCCCAAGACCGCCCAACAGGATAGGTGTCCGCGCATGAACGATCTTGGCATGTCGGCGAGCCCCACCCCGCTCGCCTTCCCCGAAACGGAGACCGTCGCGCGCCCGAAGCTACGGCCTTATCAGGCCGCGATCGGGCTGACGCTGGCATCTCTCGTTCTTCTTTCCTGGATCGCCATCCACGTCGCGGGGGTGTTCTTTTTCGAGATCTCGTGGCGCTCGCTCCTCTTCGTGCCCGTCATCGTCGCGGTGCAATGCTGGCTCACCGTCGGGCTCTTCATCGTGGCCCACGACGCCATGCACCGCTCGCTCGCCCCCGGCTGGCCGCGTGTGAACGCCGCCATCGGCGCCTTTATCCTGACGATCTATGCCGGCTTTGCCTGGCGGCGGGTGCGCGGCGCCCACATGGCCCATCACGACGCGCCCGGAACCGTCGACGACCCGGACTTCTTCGCCGACGAACCGGACCGCTTCTGGCCCTGGTTCCGCACCTTCTTCGCGCGCTATTTCGGGGCGCGCTCCATTCTCTTCGTATGCAGCGTGGTGACGCTCTACATCCTCGTTCTCGGCGCGCCCGTCCAGAATGTCGTCCTGTTCTACGGGCTGCCCTCGCTCCTGTCGTCCTTGCAGCTTTTCTATTTCGGCACCTTCCGCCCGCACCGGCACGAGGAGGAAGCCTTTATCGATCGCCACAACGCGCGGTCCAACCAGTTCGGCTATCTCGCCTCGCTCCTGACCTGCTTCCATTTCGGCTACCATCACGAGCACCATTCCCAGCCCTGGGTGCCCTGGTGGGCGCTGCCGGCCACATGGCGCGAGGAACAAGGGCGCTGAAACGAAAGCCGAGCGGCTCGGTCAACCGGGCCCCGTGCGTCGAACTCAAATCAAGCCGGCTTATAAAGACGCCCGTTTCGGGGCCATTCGTGCCGAGCGAGAAGCGCTCGGTCGCCTGGATGACGCGGAAGGCGCAAGGCCGGTTCATCCACCGTCGATCCTTCCGAGACGTTCGAGGTTTCCCGATCCCATCGCGGAAGCAGTCCTCGTTCGCTTTTCGCGGAGCCATGGCGGCCGGGTGATCGGCTCCGACCGCCATGGTGACCCTCCGGCATCGCCGGCGGTTTGCCCGCAGCCTATTTCGAAGCGTCCAGTTCCGCGACGCCGCTGTTTCGATCGGCATAGGCCGCCTGGAACGCCGGTCGCTGCTGCCAACGCCGCCAGAACGCATCGAGATGCTCGAAGCGCTCGTCCAGCGGTGTCGCGTTCACCGGGAACTTGGAAAAGGCGATGGCCGTCGCCAGCGTGATGTCCGAGAAGGTCGGCGCGTCCTTGCCCAGCATCCACTCGCGTCCGTCCGACAAGTGCGCGTTCACGAGACCCGCATGGGCAAGCGCTTCCTTGCGGCAATGCTCGCCCCAGGCCGGATTGTGCGTCAGTTCGAGCTTGGGTCCCAGGCCCTGATGCAGGACATGGAACATCGTGGTGATGCGGTAGAGCACGTGGACCCAGATGCGGTTGTCCCACATGGCGTCGAGCCCCTGCTCCATCGGCGTCTCGCCCATGATGCGGCGGCCGGGATGCGCCTGGTCCAGATACCGGACGATGGCGGCGGTTTCGGAAAGGATGCTGCCATCGGCAAGGCGAAGCGTCGGCGTTTCGCCCCACGGGTTCATCTTGAGGTGACGCCACTGCCGCTGCTCGCCGCCGGGCGCCATGTCGTAGACATGCTCCTCGAACTGATCGGCGATGCCCTTCTCATGCAGGAAAAGGCGCAGGCGCTGGGGGTTCGGAAAGGCCGACGGCGAGGTGAAGAGGCAAGGCTTGGCGGTCATCGGAGCGTCCTGTCGTTGCGTCTACCTATCGGCAGGTAGGATGCGGGGATCTATGTGCGCTTCCCACCCGGCTTGTCAAAGCCTATCTATCGTCAGGCAGACGGGGGCGGAGATGACCACCAATACCAGGGAGCGGATCATGGAGGCGGCACGGCTCACCGTGCAGGACCTCGGCTATCACGGCCTCAGCTTCCGCGAGCTGGCCAAGGAGGTCGGCATCAAGAGCGCCAGCATCCACTATTATTTCCCGACGAAAGGGGAATTGGTGGCGGCGATCATGCGCAGCTACATCGAGCGGCACGAGGCGTTTCTCGACAACCTTCAGGCGGAGGGCTCCGGGCGCGGCGTCCTGATGGACCAGTACACCGATATGTTCCGCCGCACGCTCCTGAACGGCAACCGCATGTGTCTGGCCGGGATGCTGTCGGCCGAGCGCAACGAACTTCCCGAAGATGTCCGGGCCGAGGTGGTGCGATGGGGAGAGATGAACGAGCGCTGGCTCGCCGGCGTGCTGGCGTCAGAAGACGATGCGGATGCGGGTGATGCAAGGCATCGCGCCAGGGCCGTCTTCGCGGCGGTCTCGGGTGCCCAGATGATCGCGCACGGACGCAACGAGGTCGCCGCCTACGACGACGTCATCGCGGCCTACCGAGGCAGCGGCCTTCTTCCCTGAACGCGTCGGACCGAAGCCGGCGACGCATCGCCCTGCAAATCAGGTCCGCGTCCGCCGCGCGGAAGTGGGTCTGTTCTCTCATCCCGACCGGATCGGGGGAGCCCTGTCGCAACCCCTCATCCACAACTTGCTCTCCCTCATCGCGGGTTATTTGCCCGCATGGCGGGTAGCGCCATGCATCCGCCATCTGAAGCGTGGAACTGGCTCGCCGTCGGCGCGGTGTTCGCCTTCGCGTCGGCGGATGTTTTCCCGTGTTCAATGGCAATGGATCACCCGTCATGCGTCGAGCTCTTCTTGTTTCCGCCGTTCTGCCCTTGCTTTGGTTGGGGGCGCCCGCCCATGCGCAGGATGCCGCGACGAACGACGCCGATTATCTGCAGAACCGCGCGGCGACCTTGAACGATCGCATCGACATCGCCGCGAACGAGCACAAGCTGTCCAAGAAGAAGGCCAAGAGCCTCCACCTCACCGTCGGGCGCGTGCAAACGCAGGCCGGCAATCTCCAGACCCGCAACGGCACCATCGAGCCGAAGGATGTCGACCGGATGAACCAGACGCTGACCGACGTGGAGCGGGCTTTGCCCCGGTAATCATCGCGTTTTCCCGGGCGCGGGTTCTTCGCGCCCGGACCCTAGGGCAGGCGTTCCCGCATTCAGGCATCGCCACCGCCGGGCGATCGCCCACCCGACGGCGCGCCCCGACACGCCGCCAAAAACCCGCGCGGCGCGTCGAGAGGGGTGACGCACCGTTCAAGCCCCTTTCATGTTGTTCAACCTGAAGCGGCATGTCATGCTGGGAATGGTTGCTCACCAGGGGCCCGTATTGTCCGCATCCCTTCCCGTTTCCTCCACCAGCGCCAGCGCCAAGCTCGGGCTGCGCCTGAAGCTCGCCCGCCAGACCAAGGGCATGACGCTGAAGGAGGTGGCGCTCGCCGCCGGCTGTTCCGAAAGCCTCCTGTCGAAGGTCGAGAACGGCAAGGCTTCGCCGTCCCTGCCGATGCTGCACAAACTGGTGGAGGTCTTAAGCACCAATATCGGCCGTATGTTCGAGGAGGTCGACGGCGAGGAGGGCATCATCTTCCGCGCCGGGCAAAGGCCGCTGATCGCGCTCGACCCCTTGCGCCAGGGCGACGGCGTCGCGCTGGAGCGCGTGATCCCTTATTCCGCCGGCCATCTCCTGCAATGCAACATCCACCATATCGGCGCGAACGGCACCAGCGCGGGGCCGATCAGCCATGCCGGCGAGGAAGTCGGCTACGTGATCGCGGGCGTGGTGGAACTGATCGTCGACGAGCGCAGCTTTCTGTTGAAAGCCGGCGATTCCTTCGCCTTCCGCTCGGAGCGCCCGCACCATTACCGCAATGGCGGCTCCGAGCCGGCGAGCATCTTCTGGGTGAACACGCCGCCGACCTTCTGATCCCGCCGGGAGATTTTCGGCTTAGGCGGCGTGGGTGCGCTGCACAAAAAATCGGCAAGCGCGGCCCCCATCCGAAAATTCGGCAAATGGCTTGACATGCATTCAAGTCTCTTGAATTCTCCCCTCGCACCGAACCGGTGCGGGCCCGGTGCCGGGCAGATCCACGAAGGGGAATTCCGAATGCGCCTCTCCCGCAAGCTCGGCCTCGGCGCCGTTGTTCTGGCACTCTTCGGGTCCTCGGCCATGTCCGCCGCTTCGGCCGACACCTACGCCCTGGTGACGATCAACCAGCAGGCTTTGTTCTTCAACCAGATCAACGACGGCGCGAAGGCCGCCGCCACCGCCGCCGGCGCCGATCTCGTGATCTTCGACGCCAACAACGTGCCCGCCGCCCAGAACACCGCCATCGAGAACTACGTGACCCAGAAGGTCGACGGCATCATCCTGATCGCCATCGACGTCAACGGCGTGAAGCCGGCGATCACGGAAGCCAAGAAGGCCGGCATCCCGGTGATCGCCATCGATGCGCAGATCCCGGACGGCGACAACATCTCCTTTGTCGGCGTCGATAACGCCAAAGCCGGCGAACTGATCGGCAAGCACTATGCCGATTACGTCGCCAAGGAGATGAAGGGCGAGGCCACCGTCGGCGTCGTCGGCGCGCTCAATTCCTTCATCCAGAACCAGCGGCTGGACGGCTTCAAGAAGGCCGTGACCGAAAGCGGCGCCAAAGTGCAGTTCCTCGACACGGTGGACGGCCAGAACGTCCAGGACGTGGCGCTCGGCGCGGCCGAGAACCTGATGACCGCCAATCCCACCATGACGACCCTCTACGCCACGGGCGAGCCGGCCCTGATCGGCGCGGTCTCGGCGGTGGAAAGCCAGGGTCGGCAAAGCGACGTGAAGGTCTTCGGCTGGGACCTGACGGCGCAGGCCGTGAAGGGCATCGACGAGGGCTGGGTCGCCGCCGTCGTCCAGCAGGACCCCGCCGGCGAAGGCAAGGCCGCCGTGGAAGCGCTCGCCACCCTCAAGAAGGGCGGCAAGGTCGAGCCGATCATCAACGTGCCGGTGACCGTCGTCACCAAGGAGAATGTCGACCAGTTCCGGGGCATGTTCAAGTAACGCCGCCCCGTTCCCCTTTCGCCTTTCCTGCCCGAAAGGCGATCGCGAGCGGAGGGGCCCAAGCCCATGCAAACCATGCGGCCCCTCCGCCACCTTTCTTCCCTCGCCCACCCGCAACGGGACCCGAGCGCACGCCCATGAGCATGAACCCGCCCGACCGGGTCCGGATGACCGGCATCACCAAGCGTTACGGGCCGATCCAGACGCTTCACGACGTGTCGCTGCATCTCGCCCCCGGCGAGGTGCTCGGGCTCGTCGGCGACAACGGCGCGGGCAAGTCGACCTTGTCCAAGGTCCTGTCCGGCGCGGTGGTGCCGGATAGCGGCACGATCGAGATCGACGGGCAGCCGGTCGCCTTCGCCACCCCCGCCGACGCGCGCGCCGCCCATGTCGAGATGGTCTACCAGGACCTTTCGCTTTGCGACACGGTGGATGTCGCGGGTAACATCTTCCTCGGCCGCGAGCCGGTGAAGAGCCTTGGCGGCGTCAAGCTCCTCGACAAGAAGCGGATGCATGACGAGGCGAGAGCCATGCTGGAGCGGCTCGGCATCGTCATCGCCGATACGCGGTTGAAGGTGGAGAACCTGTCGGGCGGCCAGCGCCAGTCGATCGCCATCGGCCGGGCCGCGTCCTTCGATCCGAAGGTCCTCATCATGGACGAGCCAACGGCGGCGCTGGCTGTGGCCGAGGTGGAAGCGGTGCTGGATCTCATCCGCACCGTGTCGGCGCGCGGCGTGTCGGTGATCCTGATCACCCACCGCCTCCAGGACCTCTTCCTCGTCTGCGACCGCATCCAGGTGATGTACGAGGGCCGCAACGTCGCCGAGCGGCGGGTGGCCGAGACCGACATCGAGGAAGTCGTCAATCTCATCGTCGGGCGCAAATTCGCCGCCCGCTCGGCCCGCCACGGCGGATCGCCGGCAGAGGGAGCCAGCCTGTGAGCCCGCCCACCCCTTCGCAGAGCGCGACCCTCCACGCGCCGGGCGCCGCGCCGCGCGTGCGCAAGGCGACGCTCCACGACCGCTTCATGGCCAACGGCTCGGTCGGCTCCATCGCCATCTTCTTCGTGGCGGTCTGCCTCCTTTTCACCTTCGCGACCGACGCCTTTCTCACCGCCCCGAACCTTTTGAACGTCGTTCGCCAGTCCGCCCCGTTGCTGATCGTGGCGGGGGCGATGACCCTCGTGATCACCACCGGCGGCATCGATCTGTCCGTCGGCTCGGTTCTCGCCCTTGTCTGCGCCCTGTCGGCGGCGCTTCTCCAGATGGGCGTGCCCTGGCCGCTGGTGATCCTCGCGATGCTCCTCCTCGGCGCGCTGGTCGGCGCGTTCCAGGGCTTCTTTATCGCCTATGAGGGCATCCCCGCCTTTATCGTGACGCTGGCGGGCTTGTCGGTGATCCGGGGCGTGGCGCTGCTCGTCACCGGCGGGTATTCGATCCCGATCGCCCCCGACAGCCCCTTCGTCACCATGGGGCGCGGCTGGTTTCTGGGCGTTCCCATCCCCGCCTGGATCGCGCTGGCGAGCCTCGGGCTCGCGGCCCTCGTCTTCAACGGCACGCGCTTCGGGCGCTATGTCACCGGCATCGGGGCCAACAAGGAAGCGGTGCGCCGCGCCGGCATCGACACGCGCCGGATGCTGCTTTTCGTCTACATGATCTCGTCCACGGCCGCCGCGCTCGCCGGCATCGTTCTCGCCGGTCGCCTCGGCTCCGGCTCCTCCAATTCCGGCCAGGGCTTCGAGCTCGACGTGATCGCCGCCGTGGTTCTCGGCGGCACCTCGCTCTTCGGCGGGCGCGGAACCATGGTCGGCACGGTGCTCGGCGCGCTGACGGTCTCGGTGATCGCCAACGGCCTGATCCTCTCGCATATGTCGCCGTTCCTCACCCCGATCATCACGGGCTCCATCATCCTCGTCGCGATCTGGCTGAACTTCCGCATCTTCCGCGGCGCGAAGGGCAAGACCTGAGCCATGGCCCTCGAATTTCTCAGGCCCGGCCAACATCATGCCGCCCCCGGCATCGGCGTCCGGTCCGGCCATGTGATGACCGTCACCGGCCCGCTTCCCGTCGCCGAGATGGGCGTGACCCTGATGCACGAGCACATCCTTATCGATGGCTCGAAGGCGTGGCGCTGCCCCTGCCATCCGCCGGACCCGGTTCTGAACGAGGGGCCGGTGCGAATAGAGATCATCGGCGAATTGCGGATGAACCCCTATATGAACCGGGACAACGTTTCGCTGACCGATAGCGACCTCGCCTTGTCGGAGCTGAAGCTGTTCCAGGCGCTCGGCGGCCACACGGTGGTGGATCCGACGAATTTCGGCATCGGCCGCGATCCCGAGAAGCTCGCCCGCATTTCCCGCATGGGAAACCTGAAGATCGTCATGGGCTCAGGCTTTTACCTCGAATTCAGCCATCCCGAATGGTTGAAGCGGATGGACGTGGACGAGGTCGCCGACCTCATCGTCAAGGATGTCGGCGGCGCGGCGGAGAAGCCGGCGATCATGGCCGGCATCATCGGCGAGGTCGGCGTTTCCAAGGATTTTACGCCCGAGGAGCGGAAATCCTTGCGCGCGAGTGCCAGAGCCTCGGCGCGAACCGGCGTGCCCCTCTCGATCCACCTTCCCGGCTGGGAGCGCCTCGCCCACGAGGTTCTCGATGTCGTGGAAGCGGAAGGCGCGGACCTCCGCCACACGGTTCTCTGCCACATGAACCCGAGCCACGCGGATCTGCCCTACCAGACGAGTCTCGCCCGGCGCGGGGCGTTTCTGGAATACGACATGATCGGCATGGACTATTATTATGCCGACCAGGACGCCCAGTCCCCTTCCGACGAGGAAAACGCGCGGGCGATCCGGAGCCTTGTCGATGCCGGCTTCGCCGACCGCGTGCTCCTCAGCCAGGACGTGTTCCTGAAGATGATGCTGACCCGCTTCGGCGGCTTCGGCTACGCCCATGTCCTCAAGCATTTCGTGCCGCGCCTCAAACGCCACGGCGTCGCCGACACCGTCATCGACGCGATCATGGTCGACAATCCGCGCGCCGTGTTCTCGGCCGCCTGATCCTTTTTGGTTGAAAGAAAGACGACGAACATGACCGAGAAAAAGGTCCTTCTCGCCGGCGAGTCCTGGGTCTCCACCGCCACCCATATCAAGGGCTTCGACCAGTTCCCGACCGTCACCTACCACCAGGGCGCGGACGAGCTTCTCGCAGCCCTGAAGGGCAGCCCCTTCGCGATCACCTTCATGCCCGCCCATCAGGCGCAGCGCGACTTTCCGCAGACCATCGAAGCGCTGGAAGCCTATGACGCGGTGATCCTGTCGGATATCGGCGCGAACACGCTGCTTCTCCATCCCGACACCTGGATTCACTCCAAGACGACGCCGAACCGCCTGAAGCTTTTGAGAGAATATGTGGAGCGCGGCGGGGCGCTTCTGATGTTCGGCGGTTATTACTCGTTCCAGGGCATCAATGGCGGCGCGCGCTACCGCAAGACGGCCGTGGAGGAGGTGCTGCCCGTGTCGTGCCTTCCCGTGGACGACCGCGTCGAGGTGCCGGAAGGTTTTGCGCCCGTCGTCACCGGCGACACGTCCCACCCCATCCTCCAAGGGCTCGGCACCGATTGGCCGGTGCTTCTCGGCTACAACGAGGTGGAACTGAAGCCCGGCGCGGAGGTGCTCGCCACGGTGTCCACCGAATACGGTTCGCAGCCGCTTCTCGTCACCGGCACCTATGGCAAGGGACGCACCGTGGTCTGGACCTCCGATGTCGGGCCGCACTGGCTGCCGGGCGAGTTCATCCGCTGGGACGGTTACGCCAAGCTCTTCGGGGCGATGCTGGCCTGGGCGACCGCGAAAAGCTGATCCGATGACCGTGCATGTCGTCGGCAATATCTGCCTCGACACCAGCTTCCGCCTTGCCCGCTTTCCGGCGGCCGGGGAAACGCTGAACGCCGACGCTTGCGACGTCGGGCTCGGCGGCAAGGGCGCCAACCAGGCGCTCGCCGCCTGGCGGACGGGCACGGAAACGCGTTTCTGGGCCCCGGTCGGTTGCGACGGCGAGGCGGAAACCATCCGCCGGCTTCTCGCCGAGACCGGCCTTCGCTCGGGAGATCTCGTGTCGGTGGAAGGCCCGAGCGACCGCTCCTCGGTGCTTCTGGACGCGGCGGGCGAGAACCTCATCGTCAGCGCCGTTGCGGCGGCGCGGGGCTTTCACGCCGAGCACGCCGGTTGGGTGGGGGAAGCGCGGGCCGGCGACATTCTCGTGATGCAGAACAATCTCGGCCCCGCCACCACGGCGGCCTGCCTCGCCAGGGCGCGCGAAAAGGGCCTTTTCACCGTGTTGAACGCCAGCCCGCTGGGTGACACGGCCCCGCCCCCCATTCTTCGCGACGTGGATCTCGTGGTGGTCAACCGGGGCGAAGGGGAACAACTGACGGGCGAGGCGCACGTGCCCGCGATCCTCGCCGCGCTTCTGGCGCAGGGGCCGGACTGCGCGGTGCTCACCCTCGGGGCGCAAGGCGCGGTCATGGCGAACGGCGATCATCGCCTCGCTCTTTCGAGCCCGCCCGTGGCGGTGGTGGATACGAGCGGCGCGGGCGATGTTCTGTGCGGCACGTTGGCCGGGCTTCTCGACCGCGAGTTCCTGGAAGAAACGGCGTTTCGCCTCGCTGTTCTCGCCGCCGGGCGGGCCGTGATGCGGCCGGGGGCCTTCGGCTGCGGCCCGACGCGCGCCGAGATGGACGACATCGTGAAGGAAACAAGATGACTTCGACCACCATCGGGCGTGGGAGCGCCGACACGATTTCCGCCATCTTCGGCGTGGCGAAGGCCGTGATCGGCGTCGTGCACCTGCCGCCTTTGCCGGGCGCCCCGCGCTTCGACGGCGAAGCGGTGGAGGCGATCTACGCGCAAGGGCTCGCCGACGCCCGTTCCTATCTCGAAAACGGCTGCGACGGGGTGATCGTGGAAAACCACGGCGACGTGCCGTTTTCCAAGCCCGACGACATCGGCCACGAGACCTCGGCGCATATGGCGGTGATCTCCGACCGCATCCGGCGCGAGCTCGGCCGCCCGATCGGGGTCAACGTCCTCGCCAATGCCGCGATCCCCGCGCTCGCCATCGCCAGCGCGAGCGGCGCATCCTTCATCCGCGTCAACCAATGGGCCAACGCCTATGTCGCCAACGAAGGCTTCGTGGAAGGCGAAGCGGCGCGCGCATCACGTTATCGCGCGCAGCTCCGCGCCAAGAACATCCGCATCTTTGCCGACGCCCATGTGAAGCACGGGGCGCACGCCATCGTCGCAGACCGCCCGGTGGAAGAGCAGGTGAAGGACCTCGTGTTCTTCGACGCGGACGTCGTGATCGCCACCGGCCAGCGCACCGGCCACGCGGCGGACCTGTCCTATATCCGCATGATCAAGGAAGCCGGCGGCCTGCCGACGCTGGTCGGCTCGGGCGTCACCCCGGACAATGCCGGCGACATCCTCGATATCGTCGACGGCGTCATCGTCGCGAGTTCCTTGAAGCATGACGGCGTCTGGTGGAACGCGGTGGACCCGGCGCGCGTCAAGCGCTTCATCGCCGGGCTGAAGCGATGAGTTCGCCCCCGGCGATCCGCGCGGGCCGCCTGCAGGACCGCCTCGCCGCCTTTGCCGCGATCGGCGCGACCGCGAAGAACGGGGTCAACCGGCAGGCCCTGACGGCGGGCGACCGGCAAGCGCGCCGGCTTCTCGCCGAACTCGGGAGCGCGCGGGGCTTTGCCGTGTCGCAGGACGCGGCGGCGAACCTTTTCCTTCGGCGCGAAGGCCGCGACCCTTCCCTGCCGCCGCTTCTTCTCGGTTCCCATCTCGACACGCAGCCGACGGGCGGGCGCTTCGACGGGGCGCTCGGGGTTCTGGCCGCTCTGGAAGTCCTGGAAGCCCTGGCGGATGCGGGTGTGGAAACGCCGCGCGCGGTGGAGGTCGTGGCCTGGACCAACGAGGAAGGCAGCCGCTTTTCGCCCGGCTGCTTCGGCTCGCGGGCCTTTGCCGCAGGCCGGATCGACCCGGCCTGGGAAAACGCGCTGAGCCTTGACGGCGAGCGCCTCGGCGACGAGCTGGCGGCGACGCTCGCCGCCCTGACGGAGGCCGCGATGCGTCCCCTCGGCGGAACCATCGCCGGCTATCTCGAGCTTCATATCGAACAGGGCCCCGTTCTGGAGCGCGAGGAGATCGCGGTCGGCGCGGTCACCGGCATCCAGGGAACGCGCTGGCTGGAGATCGCGATCGCGGGCGCGGCGGCCCATGCCGGCACGACGCCTTCAAGCTTTCGCCGCGACCCGATGGTGGCCGCTGCGGCCTCGCTCCACGATCTCTACGGAAACGTCATGCCGCGTGACGAAAACGCCCGGCTGACCGTCGGTCGCCTTCGCGCCGAGCCCGGCTCGATCAACGCCGTTCCCGAGCGCGTGATTTTTTCCGTGGACATCCGCCACCCCGACCCCGCGCGCCTCGACGCGATCGAGGCCCATGTGCGCCGGACCTGCGCCCATGCCGCCGCGGCTGCCGGCTGCCGGTCGGAGGCCAGCATTCTCTTCGACATGCCGCCGCTCACCTTTCCCGACGCCATGGTCGCCCTTGTCGAGGACGCGGCGACGCGCCAAGGCTTTTCCGTGCGGCGGATGGTGTCCGGGGCCTTCCACGACGCGCTTTTCGTCGCCCGCGTCGCACCCGCCGCCATGATCTTCGTGCCCTGCCGCGACGGGATCAGCCACAACGAAGCCGAGGACGTCGAGCCGCGCCATGCCGCCGCCGGCGCGGCGACGCTTCTCGAATGCGCGCTGGCCGCCGCCTGAAACCCCAGTCTGACAACCGCTGTCCATGGCGGCGGCGCGAATTTCGGCCATATGGCGAAAGCGCGGCCGGGTCGTCGGTTCGCGCTCGATCGATCGGGAGAACCAAACCATGCGGATCGTCTTCACGGGAGGCACCGGCAAGGCCGGGCGGCACGTGGTGCCTTATCTTCTCGGTCAAGGACACGAGGTCCTGAACGTCGATCTGACGCCCCTGGACCTGCCTGGCGTCAACACGTTGCAGGCCGACATCGCTGAGAGCGGGCAGGTGTTCAACGCCCTGTCGAGCCATTTCGGCTTCGAAGGATACGACACCGGCGCGGGGCCGGCGAAAGTCGACGCCGTGGTGCATTTCGCCGCCGTGCCGCGCGTTCTGATCCGCCCCGACAACGAGACCTTCCGGGTCAACACGATGGGCACCTACAACGTGATCGAGGCGGCGGTGAAGCTCGGCATCCGCAAAATCGTGATCGCCTCCAGCGAAACCACCTATGGCGTGTGCTTTGCCGAAGGCGACCGCGACTTCCACGCTTTTCCGCTGGAAGAGGACTACGATGTCGACCCGATGGACAGCTACGGCCTGTCGAAGGTGGTGAACGAGCGCACCGCGCGCGCCTTCGCCGAGCGCTCCGGGGCCGATATCTACGCGCTTCGCATCGGCAACGTAATCGAGCCGCACGAATACGACCGCTTTCCCGCCTTTATGGCCGATCCGCCGAGCCGCAAGCGCAATGCCTGGAGCTATATCGACGCGCGCGATCTCGGCCAGATCGTGGATCTCTGCTTGCGAAAGGACGGGCTCGGCTTCCAGGTCTTCAACGCCACCAACGACACGATCACCGCGCGCGAGCCGACTGCCGAGTTCCTCGCCCGCCAGTGCCCCGGCACGCCGATCACGCGCGAGCTCGACGAGTTCGAAGCCCCGCTGTCGAACCGCAAGATCCGCGACGTGCTGGGCTTCAAGGAAGAGCACAACTGGCGGCGCTACGTGCCGGATTGAAGCGATTTCCTTCCGCGCGCGCCGCGTCTACCGGGCGGCGCGCGCGGAAACACGCAACGGCCCCGCCATGCGCGCCAGAACATCGTCGCGGCGCGCAAAACGATGCGCGAGCGCCATCGCGACGTGCCCGGCGATCAGAACGCCGAGCCCCCAGGCCAGCGGCGCATGAAGAAGATCCGCCGGGAGGATCAGCCATGCGATCTCGCGGCCGGTCTGCGGCACGAGCGGGAAACCCCACAATTCGTAGCCCTTGCCGTTGCCGTAGGCGCGGAGGAGCGCCAGCGCCGGCACCGCAAGCATCAGCGCATAAAAGGCGGCGTGGACGCTCTGCGCCAGCCGGCCCGCGATCCCGGCACCCCGCGCCGGTCGCCGGCGGTTGTTGCGAAGCGCCCAAAGGGCGCGCGGCAGAACGAGCGCCACCACCAGAACCCCGACCGTGCCGTGATAAGGGCCGAACAGGGAAACGCCGCGCATCAAGGCCCCGTCGCCGATGAAGCGCCAGCCCACCAGCGTCACGAACTGCCACACGAGAAGATAGGCCGCCGCCCAGTGAAAAACGCGGGACACGATCCCGTAGCGGTCGGGCGTGTCGAGAAGAACGGCGGCGGCGCGGGGCATGGCGGGCGGTGCGTTTCTCAACCGGTCAGGTGGTCCACGAGGATCGACGCGCCGATGCCGATCAGCGCCAAACCGCCCGCGATCTCGGCTGTGCGGCCGAAGCGGCTCCCCAGAAGCCGCCCGGCCAGCATGCCGCCCGTCGACATCAGCATGGTGGCGCAGCCGATGGCGACGGCGATCACCACGATGTTCACATCCAGAAAAGCCAGCGACACGCCCACCGCCATCGCGTCGAGGCTGGTGCCGACGGCGGTCGCCAGAAGCACCCAGACCGAGCGGTTCAAGGCGGCCCCTTCCCCCTCCGGACCACGCTGAAGGGCGTGGAACACCATGCGCCCGCCGACGGCCCCGAGAAGCCCGAAGGCGATCCAGTGATCGACCTCGGCGATATAGCTCGACGCCAGAACGCCGGCGGCCCAGCCGATCAAGGGCGTTATCGCCTCGATCACGCCGAACACGAGGCCGGTGCGCATGGCCTCGCCGACGCTCGGGCGACGGAGGGCCGCGCCGCGCCCGGTGGAAGCGATAAAGGCGTCGATCGACATGCCGAGCGCGAGAATGGCGATGGCGAGGGGGCTCATGAAGGTCGTTTCCCTGGAAACGCGGCAGCTTGCAGAAGAAGCCGCGCCGCGGACTTGCCAGCGGCGACGTAGATCATGCCTGCCCCAAGCACAAGCGCCCATCTTTTGGAACATTTCCAAGTGCGCTCTGCGCAAATGGTTTGTCCTGCGGCAAAATTCGAGCAAGTCTTATGCTCTTTTGACAATATCCTCCGGTTATCCGTGTCTGATAGACTGACGATGACTCTATATGAGAGTCCTATACTGGAAGGACTCTCCCGATCCGGGCATCATCGCGCAACAGAACCTTGGAGCTAGATCGCGGTAAAGCCGTTATCGACGAAGAGATGCGCGCCGTTCACGAAGCTCGCCTCGTCGCTGAGAAGAAACAAGGCGGCGCTCGCGACTTCTTCCGGGCGGCACATGCGGCCTTGGGCCACCGCGATCGCGGCTTCCGACGCGTCGACCCCGTGGCGGGCCAGAAGCTCCACTTCGCGGTTGCCATGGGCGGTGGCGATGAAGCCGGGGCAAACGGCGTTGCAGCGGATGTTGCGGTTGCGGAACTCGACGCCAATGGCGCGCGCGAACATATGCACCGCGCCCTTGGTCAGGTCGTAGAGCACTTCGGCGGGGGTCGCGGCCACCGCCGAGATGGAGGAGGTGCAGACGATCGCCCCGCCGCCCGCCGCGATCATGCCGGGCAGAACGGCGCGCGTCATCATGAACATGGAGCGCACGTTCACGTCCATCAGCCAGTCGTATTCCTCGTCCGTGGTCTCCAGAAACGGCTTCACCACGATGGAGCCGGCATGGTTGAAGAGGGCGGTCGGGGCCCCGAAGGCCTCCGTGGCTTTGGCCACCGCCGCTTCCACCGCTGCGCGCTTCGACACGTCGGCCTGCGCAAAGATCGCCTCGCCGCCGCCATCGCGGATCTCTCGCGCCAATGCTTCGCCCTTGTCGGCCTGTCGGTCGACGATCGTGACCCGCGCCCCTTCGCGGGCGAAGGCGCGCACCGCCGCCGCGCCGCATCCGTCCGCCCCACCGGAAACGAGGGTGCTGCGTCCTTCGAGACGTTTCATGGCGCCACCCTCCTCAAATCCGCTCGCCGACGGCCGACTCTGCCGCCTGGATGGTGGCTTGGCGGCGCGCGATCTCGTCGCCGATCGGCGGCCCGGCAAAGCGCCGGCGCTCGAACAGGACCCAGACGAGGCCGGCGACGATGAGGAAGCCGAGCGTGATGTAAAGCGCGTAGCCGTTCGGCGGCTGGACGCCGAGAACGAAGATCAGCACCATGGCGAGAACCGAAAGGATGGCTGTCGCGGCAAAGGCCGTGCGCCCGATGTTCCACGGCCCCATCTTCGGCCATTTCGCGCCGCCATAGGTCAGAAGCCCCGCCGCGATCGGGATCGCGAAGGAGAAGAACAGGAAGATCACGGTGCAGGACACCACGATCGAATAGGCCGAGGACTCGCCGAAGGTGACGAGCGAGGTGCCCCACACGAACAGGACCGACAGGATCGAGCCCGTCCAGATGGCCGCAACGGGGGTGCGAAAGCGCGGGCTGACCTTGGACAGGGCGCGGGATGCGGGCAGGCCCCCGTCGCGAGAAAAGGCGAAGATCATGCGCGACACGGAAGTGACGGTGGCAAGGCCGCACAGGAACTGCGCGACGAGGATCGCCGCAAAAAGCACGTTGCGGATCACCGGCGGGATCTGCGCGTCCATTGCCCAGAAGAACACGTTCCAGCCTTGCGCGGCAGCCGCGTCCATATCCGGGATCATCAGCACGAAGGAGCACAGGACGATATAACCGGCGATGCCCGACCAAAGAACCGAGGACACCATGCCGCGCGGCACGGCATTGGCGGCGTCGCGCGTTTCCTCCGAGGTGTGGGCGGAGGCGTCGTAGCCGGTGATCGTGTAGATCGGCAGGAGGAGACCGAGGAGGAACGCCCAGGTCGTCGAGACTTCCGGCCAGACATTGCCGCCCGCCGCGCCCGAATAATTGTGGAAGGTGAAGAGCCGCGCGACGTCCCAGGAGGGAGCGAAGGCGAGGCAGGCGAGCGCCAGCGCCACGGACGTCACGAGGATCAGGGAGCCGGAAAAGTCGGTGAGCTTCGCGGTGAGGCCGATGCCGACATGGTTGATCACCGCCTGGAGAACGGTGATGGCGGCGAGGAACCCGATGCGCGTTCCGATCGTGTCGCTCATGCCGATGGCGGGGCCGAAGGCGCCGAAGAAGAAGTAATAGGTGCCGACATTGATGGCGCCGAGAACGGTGACGAGGCCGAGAAGGTTGAACCAGGCGGTGAGCCAGCCGATGAAGCGGTTCCCGAGGATCGAGCCCCAATGATACAGCCCGCCGGCGGTGGGATAAGCGGAGGCGATCTGCGCCATGGCGACCGCGAACACGCCCGACACGAGGCAGCCGAGCGGCCAGCCGATGCCGATCGCCGCGCCCCCCGCCCCGGATGTCGCCTGCGCCAGCGAATTGATGCCGCCCGACAGGATGCAGATGATCGAGAAGGAAATGGCGAAGTTGGAAAAGCGGCTCATGCGCCGTTCCAGCTCCTGCGCATAGCCCATGGAATGCAGGGCCTGCATGTCGGTGTGCTTCTGATCGTCCGTATAGGGCGCGGGCGCGGCGGCCTGGCGTTCGGCGGGCATCGGCGTCTCCGACGGGTTCGCGTGACAAGGTGGCGCGAGCGCCGGACACCCTTCCCCGAAGGCCCCGGCTCCGCACCGGCGCACAGTTTGTAACCCTGTTCAAGGAAGTGGCAATATCCTTGAAAGGCTATTCACATCGCGATGCGCGATTTGCGGTGGGAATGGGGCGGAAAAAGCGTGGCGGCTGCGATCGCGCACCCGATGCACTGCTTTCGCTCCGGCCAGCGAGGAAGCGCGTGCCCACGATCGCCGTCATCGGCAACAATGAGACCACGGTCTATGCCGACGATCATCATCCGCCGCATTTCCACGTCCCGACCGTCGAGGACGATGCTCTCGTGCGTCTTTCCACCCTGCAGGTCATGGCCGGTCGCATTCGCGCCAAGGATTTTCGCATCGCCATCGAATGGGCGGGGGCTCATGTCGAAGTCGGCACATGGGACGGACCCGGATTACGCTGGGGGATCGCCGCAATGGCGGAAGCTGACCGTCCACCAACGCGAATGATGGGTGGAAAGCTTCCGGTCCGCTTCTGGAGCAGTTTAGCGATAAACTGCCATTCGCGATCGCAGTGAGTTTCACGAAAACGATCGTGTTTCGGGGAACACGGCGAGAGCGATGCGCCGGGGCCGCAGCAGTCCACTGCCGCTCCCAACACCGTCATGGAATCAGTCAGACACGCTTACCCGTCGCAGAACCATGCCTGCATGGTGCAACACATCATGGGTCGCGAACTCCCCATCAGCTGTGAAGCCCGTATCGTCGATATAGTCGATGTGGGTTCCTGTGACCCGGTAACTGCCCTGATAGGTGTGAGTCCGCCCGTCTCGCGCCTCGTCGTACCGGCCGTTCGCCAGGAGTTCGTGGCGGATGCGGCCGTCCACGGTCACCCATAGGCCCAGATAGGGATGCGATACCGCGCTCATGCGGGGTTCCCGACCGGACGCACCACGATCTCGGTGGTGTCCACGTCCGCCGGCTGCGTGATCGCGTGCAGGATGGCGCGGCCGATCGCGTCCGGCTGGAGCGCGACCGCCCGGAAGGCCGCCATCGCCGTCCTTGCGGCCTCGTCGGAGATGCAGTCGGCCAGTTCCGATTCGACCACGCCGGGGCAGACGCTGGTCACGCGGATGCGGTCGTTCTCCTGGCGCAGCCCGTCCGAGATGGCGCGCACGGCGAATTTGGTGGCGCAATAGACCGCCGCCGTCGGTGAGACCTGGAGGCCGCCGATCGAGGCGATGTTGATGATGTGACCGGACCTTTGCGCATTCATCGTCGGCAGCACCGCTGCGATGCCCCAAAGGACGCCCTTGATGTTCACGTCCACCATCCGCTCCCATTCGTCGATCCTAAGCGAGGCCATGGGGGAAAGCGGCATTACGCCGGCGTTGTTGACGATCACGTCGATGCGCCCGAACTCGGCGAGCGCGGCGCTCGCGAAAGCGGCCACGTCGTCGCGCTTCGTGACGTCGAGGCGGCGCATCCGCGCGATGCCGCCTGCCGCCGTGATCTCGGCCGCGAGGTATTCCAGCCGGTCTGTGCGCCGGGCACCGAGAACGACGGTCATGCCTGCCTGCGCCAAGACGCGGGCGGTGGCTTCGCCGATACCGCTGCTCGCGCCGGTGATGAGGACGATCTTGTTCATGCTGGTTCCATTTCCGTGGTCGCGGGGAACCTAGTCGGGCACAACGGGCGGGACTATCGTCGCAATCCCGCATGACCTGGTTAGCTGAACTGGACAATGAAGATCGACCTCAACGCTCTCGCCACCCTCGCAGCGGTCGCGCGCGCCCGCAGCTTCCGGGCGGCGGCCGATCAGCTCGGCGTCACCCGCTCGGCGGTCAGCCAAGCTGTCCGCAAGGTGGAAGACACGCTGGGAACGGCGATGCTGCGTCGGACGACGCGCAGCGTCTCGTTGACGGAAGCGGGTGAGGCCTTACTGGATCGTATTGTGCCGGCGCTCGCCGAAATCGAAGCAGCCGCCAAGTCCGCAGCTACCCATGAAGGGAAGCCCACCGGCCTTCTGCGCCTTGCGGTCTCCTCCATTGCGGAGACCTTTCTGTCGGG
This sequence comes from Aureimonas psammosilenae, assembly GCF_009176975.1. GTDB lineage: Bacteria > Pseudomonadota > Alphaproteobacteria > Rhizobiales > Rhizobiaceae > Plantimonas > Plantimonas psammosilenae. The sequence continues at coordinate 6,029 of NZ_WEZG01000018.1, read as the reverse complement.
TGATCTGCTGGCGTCCTTTCGAGCCACCCATCCAGACGTGCGGCTCGATATCTTCGTCACCGATGCGGAGTTCGATATCGTGGCGAGCGGGTTCGATGCCGGCGTAAGGCTTGGCGAGGTGATCGAACGCGACATGATCGCGGTGCCGGCGAGCCGGGAGCAACGCCAGATCGTCGTTGCCGCGCCGTCCTATTTGGATGCCGCTGGAACGCCCGCGCACCCGCGCGAACTGACGCAGCACCGTTGCATTGGCTGGCGATCGTCCGTCGAGGCAGCACCTTACCGTTGGGAGTTCAGCGAAGGTGGGCGTGAGTTCGCCGTTGCAGTCGAACCAGAAGTGACCACCAACGACATGGCGTTGATGGTCAAGATGGCGCGGGCCGGCAGCGGACTGACCATCGGCATGGCCGAGACCTTCGCGCCGTGGCTGAAAAGCGGGGACCTTAGCGAGGTTCTGGTACCATTCTGCCCGCCGCTTCCGGGCTTCTTCTTGTTCTATCCCAGTCGCCGTCACATGCCGCTGAAGCTGCGCGCCCTTGTGGATCATGTGCGTGAATGGCGTGCCGGGCGTATGTGACGAACGCCGAGATTAAAACGATCCGTCTTACCGCAGAACAATCCACAGTGAGAGGACGGACACCAGACCGCAGCGTGTTCGGGATGCCGACGTAAGATTCCTCAAAATCTGGTCCCGAATGCCTTCGTTCGAAATTGCAAAACGGAGATGGAGAAACGGGACATTTTCTGCACGTTCACATGACCGCTTTCGGGAAGGCGCTCAAGGCGTCGGAAGGGCAGTGAAGGGTCGCCAGGAGGCTGGAGCGCTCAGACGCTTTTGACAAGATCCCGCAGCATCTGTTTGTCATGCTCCAACCCGAGGGTGCCTTCGGCCCGCTCCAGCGCCATTCTCGAATGGTGCCGGGCCGCCTTCGCGAAGCCTGGATGGTCGAGGCGGGCGAGCGTGCGCAAGGCCTTTTGAAGACGGGCACCGACTTCGACGACGCCCGCCCCGTCGCGTCCGATCGCAAGAAACGCGTCGTCGAACAGGTCGTCAACGGCGAGCGGCGGCACGAAGACGTTGCGGATATCGCCTTCTTCGCCATCGACGTCCTTGTCCAACGGCGCAGCCCAAGCCGCCAGGACGCGAAGCAGGCGCCCGATCACATCCACCGCCGTCCCAAGATCGTTGGTAGCCGGCGAAAGTGCGCGGCTGGCCACCTCCGTCAAGACGCAGATGCCGAAGCGCGGGTCCTGATCGAAAGAGCGTCGGTCGCCGATCGTGAAGCACGCTCGAAGGGCATCGGCATCCACCTCGCCCCCAGTCACGCTGGCGATCGCTTCGGTCGGGTCCGCCAATTCGCCCGGCAAACGGCGGACATAAACCTGCGCGCCGGCGTCCTTCGCCAAGCTCGACAGAGCCTCGATATCGACGTGCTGCACGTAGCCGATGGCCAACGGTTCGACGGGCCGTGCGTGGGCTGGAATGCCGCCGTGTCGGTCGGCCAGGGGTTGGCCGCCGAGATAGGGGTTGCAACGCCGTTCGCGAACGGCACGGGTCGCCGTCTCCTCGACGCGTTGCGTCGTCTCCGTTACGCGCCCAAGGCGCGACAGATGGTCGATCCAACGAAGCAGCGTCACGACGATGAAGCCGATCACGAGGATGGTGATGCCGAACAGGACGACGCGGCCCTGGTCTCCATAGGTGCCGGTGGAAAGCGCGATGATACCGACCAGGCTGAACAGAAAAGAGCCGATGAAGGTCGACAGGACGTTCTGGGTGGTCGCGTCCTCCATGATCAGGACGTTGGCGCGCGGCGTCACGTTCGAGGTGGCGGCTGAGTAGGCCGAAACCATGGTGGAAAGCGAGAAGGTCGTCACCGTCAGCATGGACGAGGCGAGGATGGCGAGAATGTTGTCCACCGCGTCCGACCCGATCTTGGCCGACAGGTCGAGTGGAATGAACGGGCTTGCCCAGGCGCCTAGAAGCGCGGTCGCGATCGCCAGAAGCGAGAAAAGGCCGGCGCGGAACCAGATGCGCCGGGTAAGCTGGCGCAGGACCCAGTGGACGCGTCCGGTCATCGTGTCGCCCCCTCATTTTGCGTACGTCGGTGGCGCAGGACGTCGGCGACGAAGTTGCGCGACAGGCTGTGGTACAAGGGCGCGCCCGACACGAGGCGGGCGGTGCCGAAGCCGATCAGCGCCGTCAGCATGACGGGCACAACGTTGGCCTGATTGCCGGTCATCTCCAAGATGATCACGAAAGCGGTCATCGGCGCCTGAACCACGCCCGCGAAGTAGCCCGCCATGCCGAGTGTGGCGCCCAGCGCCGGGCCTGCGGCGAACAGAAGACCGAGCGAGGAGCCAAGGCCCGCCCCCACCGCCAGCGAGGGCGCGAAGATGCCGCCGGGGATACCCGACACCATGGAAGCAAGGCCAGTTGCGAACTTCTCTGCGAAGAAGAAGTTTGGCAGCGGCGTGCCCTCGATCGCCGAGCGCGCCTCCTCGTAGCCCGTTCCGTAGGTGGAGCCGCCCGACAGGAAGCCGAGAAGGGCGACGATGAGGCCACAAGCGGCCGCAACCAGAACGAGCCGCTGGGCAGATCCCCTCGTCCAGCGCCGGATGCGGCGCAGGAGGGCGAGTGCGCTTGCGCTGAACAGGGCACCCAGCGCTCCGCCCGCGACACCGCATGCGATCACAAGGCTCCAACCGGCTGCCGAAGTAACCGCCGCATCGCTCCGTCCGAAATAGGTATAGTTGCCGGTCAGGCTGAGCGAGGCGAGGCCCGCCAGGACCACCGCTGATATCACGAGGCCGTTGGTGCGCGCCTCATAGGCGCGGCCCATCTCCTCGATCGCGAACACGATGCCCGCCAGCGGCGTGTTGAAGGCTGCTGCGATGCCGGCGGCCGAGCCGGCAAGGATCAGGCCGCGCGCTTGCGCCATTCCCCCTAAGCGACCCGCAGCTAGCATGATCGCGGCGCCGACTTGGACGGTCGGACCCTCGCGCCCGATTGATGCCCCCGACAAGAGGCCGAGAAGGGTCAGCAGGATCTTGCCGATGGCAATGCGCAGCGACAGGAGGAGGCTTCGGTCCTCCTCGCTCTCTAGATGGCGGGCGGCGATCGCCTGCGGAATGCCGCTGCCGCCCGAGTTAGGGAAGAAGCGCAGGGCGAGGTAGCTCGAAAGGGCGAAGCCGAGTGGGGGCACGAGCATCGCTGCCGGGTCGGACAAGGAAGAAGCGCGCAGACCAGCGAAGGCCCGCTGCGCCGCATCTGCCAGTTCCGCAAACGCCACGCTGATGAGCCCGACCGCAAGTGCGCCCAACCAGAATACGAGGCGTGGGCGCCAGAGGCGACCCGACAGCCACACCGTGCGCGAGCGCCGCAGCATAGGGGCACGGCGTAGGCGAGCGCGGGTTCGGGCAAGGTTCGTTCGAGGCATCGGGAGAGCTCGCGGGCAACGGTTGATGCCCGTCTTGAATATGCGTGGCCGCGATGTCGAGCGTTCCACCCGGTGAAGGGCAGCTGCGTAAGTGGATAAATGCGTTGCTACTGCCAACGGCAGCTTACCGGAACGGTCTTTCGCACACCAAATGTCGTTAAAGGGTCGAAAGCTGACCGTCCGCTTCCGGGCTCTGTCAGTTGGAAGCGGACATGATCGGTGGTGCGTGGCGTATTCAGACCTGCCGCATACCGCCATCGACGCAAAGCTCGGCGCCGGTGATGAAGCTTGCCTCATCACTGAGAAGAAACAATGTTGCAGACGCCACCTCGTCGGGACGCGCCATGCGGCCCATTGGGATTGGCGCGATCAGCGCCGCACGTCCTTCTTCCGGCACGGCCGCCATCATGTTCGTATCCGTCGGGCCCGGCGCTACGACGTTGACGCGGATGCCGCGAGGCGCGAGTTCGGCCGCCCAGGTACGCGCATAGGAGCGGACAGCCGCTTTGGTAGCCGCGTAGGTGCCGTAGGGTGGGATGCCTATGGCGTCCGCGATCGATCCCATCAAAACGACCGAGGCACCGTCGCCCATGGCGGGTAGGGCCGCCTGGAGGCCGAACACCATGCCACGCACATTCACCCCGAAGTGGCGATCGAAGTGCTCGAGGGTCTGATCCGCAATCGGGGCCGGCTCGGATAGACCGGCGTTCAGAACAAGAAGGTCAAGGCGCCCCTGCGCTTCCCTCACGGCCGCCACAACCCGCAGCAGATCTTCGGGCAGGCTGGCATCGGCCACAAGACCGCGAGCCTGTCCGCCGAGTTTCCAAGCGGCCGCCTCGACCTCGTCGGCCCGCCGCCCAGTCAGAAAGACAGTCGCCCCTTCCTTGGACAGGCGTTCGGCGATCGCCAGCCCGATGCCTTTGGCGCCCCCGACCACGAGAGCGGTTTTGTTCTCAACTCTTGCCATCGCATGTGCTCCTTGTTCAGCGACGGCATCCAGATATACGATGGGTATCTAGTCGCAAGAACGCACTTTGATGAGCCTAGATATGGCGAACGATACCGAACTGGCGCTTTTGTCGGAGCAGGCATGTGGCGATATCGTCCGCATCCGGCCGGTCCTGGATCGGATCGCGGACAAGTGGACGATCCTGATCCTGACGGTGCTGTGCCCCCAACCGGCACGATTCAACGAGATCAAGCGACGGCTGGACGGCATCACGCACAAGGCCCTCGCGGACGCCTTGAAGCGGTTGGAACGCAACGGTTTCGTGACGCGGACCGTCCTGCCGACCGCCCCGATCGGCGTGGAGTACGCTATCACGCCGCTCGGTCACTCGCTGCGCCAGCCGTTCGAGGCCCTTTGTGCTTGGGCGCTTGCGCATGGTCCAGAAATCGAGCGAGCAGGGGCCTGCTACGATCAGGCAAAGGCCGACTGAAAGTTGCACCTCACATAGGCGGAAGGCCAACTCACGTCTGTTTCAAGAAAAATGCCCGACATTCACGGAAGGTCTGTGGAGGGTCGCTTTCAGGAGGTCCGCTTCCCAGCCTTCCCTTCCCAATAGCGGACGGTCGGCTGACGGCCCTTAGTCGCGCATTGGAGATACCTTCTGGCTCGCCTTCTTCCCGACCGACTTGATACCCTGACTCTTCTGTCTAAGCGCGCGCTTCATGTTCCGTTTAACTTCTGCGAGAGTGCCTTTCACAACTTCGATCGTGTTGGTGCTCAACTTGCCCGCAATGTCCTCGCCAACCATACGGTACACGGTCGAGATCATCGAGCGGGTTGCGTTGCCAGAGTCTGTCAGGGTGATCTTGCAGCCATCGATTTCGACCAAGTTCCGGACAGACAGCCTTTCATAGGCTTTTGCGGCGACGAGCCGACGGACATCGAGTTCCTCCGCCACCTCAATGAGGTCGGTGGGTTCGCGGGTGCTCAGCGCAAGCAAGTAATCGTCTTCACCCGGTGATAGGGCGATGGTTGCCAGATGCATGGCGAGCAAATCACGAGTCAGCTTCGAGACCTCGATCATCGAGGCCGCCAAGGCTTCCTTCTCATCGTCATCAGTCCGAGTGGCTTCGAGAACGCTCAAGGACATGACTTCACCTTTCCTAGAGAACTGCTCGAACACAGTTGTCGGAAGTCAAGCTGGCGTAGAGCTGGAGGGACGGCGCCCTCCATCATTTTTGAGGATTGTATTAGCCGGACTTCCGCCTGCCGCATCACCCGAAGAATGTCTCGGCCGGATCCTGAACCACAGCGGTGGGGCGTGATGCTTCTTGAGACTTATTCCGATATCGCACCGAAGACGGGTGCCTCCTGTTCCTGTAGGAAGTTGGGGCGGTATCGAACGTGGGAATGTGGAACCTCCGCAAGAGCTTCCCGGGAGCGGAAAGGCTACATATCGGTGCAGTCACGCTCTCGTGTCGCATTCGAGTTGGGTGGATGAACGAACCCGCTTCCGCGGGAAGGGCGGCGGCTTCGTCGTTTGCGGAATGATGCGAGCGCGTTGCGCTGATTGAGCGTCGCCCGGTGCGGGCGGACGATCCCGGCTCCTTTACCCGGACGGAGCCTTCCCATGACGACCT
>NZ_WEZG01000017.1 GCF_009176975.1 Aureimonas psammosilenae | reverse complement strand
TCCGGACCGTTGTCGGAACGGATGTGGCCCGGCACGCCGCGCAGGATGAAGAGGTCGGACAAAACGTCGATGACGTCCGCGGACCGCAGCTTCCGGTCGATCCGGATGGTGAGGCACTCACGGGTGAACTCGTCGATCACGTTCAGCATCCGGAACTTGCGGCCGTCATGGGTTCTCGCTTCCACGAAGTCGTAGGACCATACATGGTTGGGATACTCGGGCCGAAGCCGAACGCAGGACCCGTCGTTCAGCCAAAGCCGACCCTTCTTGGGCTGCTTGGCTGGCACCTTCAGCCCCTCCTGCCGCCAGATCCGCTCGACGCGCTTCACGTTGACGAGCCAGCCAGCATCCCGCAGCAGGACTGCGATCCGGCGATACCCATAGCGCCCATACTGGGTCGCCAGCTCGATGATGTCGGCCGTCAGCGCCGTATCGTCGGCTCGACCCAACGGAACCTTGCGCTGTGTTGATCGGTGCTGCCCCAGGACCCGGCACGCCAAACGCTCCTTCACGCCATGCTTCTTCATGACGTGCTCGATGCATTGGCGACGGCGGGAGGGGCTCACCAGTTTCCCGAGGCAGCCTCTTTGAGGATCAGCTTCTCGAGCGTCAGGTCCGATACGGCCTTGCGCAGACGCTCGTTCTCCTTCTCGAGGTCCTTCAAGCGCTTCACCTGATCCAACTTGAGACCGCCGAACTCCTTGCGCCACCGGTAGTACGTGAACGGCGTCACGCTGATCGTGCGCACCGCTTCCGCCACCGGGCGGCCTTGCGACAACAGCACGTCCACCTGCCGAAGCTTGGCGACGATCTCTTCAGGCCTGTGCTTCTTCTGTCCCATCTGGGCATCCTCCATCGGCTCAAAAGCCTACTTCAGGCAGGACCACTTTTCAGGGGGCAGACCAAACGATGGCGACAGGAAGTTTCAGGAAGCGGAGTAAGCAAAGGCACGGTTGGCTATGACTATGCTGTCCGCCAGCGGCACCAGCTATGAGCCTTTACGTCCGCAAGCCAGCGCGGTCAGATCGCTCACTTAGCTTGTAGTGACCCTTCTGATGCGGAAACCGCCACATCGTGCAACGACGCACCGCATAACGAAGCGCAACATGTCGCATCATGACAGTTACCACGCGCCACATGAATTTTCAACTAAGAATTGTATATGCACAGTTTGAGGCGGGCTTGTTCCGCTCGCGTCCAGTGACGTCGTTAGCTTCAGATCGAAGCCTTCTATGCCCTCCCCGGTCCGCGCGTTTGGCTCAATGCACGTGCTCGACGGAGAATAGCCAGCCGGTCCGATCGCTTGTTGCCTTAGGTTGCAACGTACTGGTCATTCTCGGCAGCCACGATTTTTTCAACTACAAAACGCTAGAAAGCGTGCCCAAGGCGAGTGTCTGAACGAGGCTGCGTCTTGGGCGCATGCCGTCGAGCGCAACGGGCCGAAAGCTGCCGTTCCGCTTTGAGGAGCGGCAGGACGTATAGCTGCCGTCGAAAAGTTGGAACGAGCATACCAAACGTTCGCCGACGGCAAGTTGACTGAAAGCGGAGATCCATTCGGCAAACACGATCACCGCGCTGGATGCGATGGACGGCGCTTTCATCAGGAGGATCCTTCGAGCCGGTAACGGCTGCCGGGATAAAGCAGCCGGACGGCGGAAACGACTCCATCCCGCGACCAAGTACGGCGACGGACGAGGAGGCAGGGCTCGGTCCGCGCGATGGCCAGAAGCCGGCATTCCCAGGGCTGCGCGCCGACCGCTTCGATGAACTGTTCGGCCTTTTCGATCGGCGCGACGCCGGAAAGATAACCGTTGGGGGTCGCAGCGCCGAAATCCTGACTCATGTATCCGGGAGCGACGGCCGGATTGACGAAGCGGTCCTCAATCTGGATCGGTAGGTCGTTTTCCTTGTGGACGATGATCGAATGCACGGCTGGGGCGCCGACCGCCAAGTCCAGCGCATCCGCCAGTTCCGGGCCGCAGACCTCGCTTTGCATCAGGATCACGCTCGCGGCATGCTGGCCGCCGCGCGCGCCGATCTCGTCGGCGATGTTGGGGACGGATCGAAACTGCGACGAGCGTTTCTTCTGGGCCACGAAGGAGCCCTTGCCTCGAATGCGGGTGACCACGCCTTCGGCCGCAAGCTCGCGCAGCGCGCGGTTCGCCGTCATTCGGCTGACGCCAAGGCTTTCCACCAGTTCGTTTTCCGAAGGCACGCGATGGTTCGGAAGCCATTCGCCGGTCTCGACGCGGTCGAGGATGTGGCGCTTCAGGCGGGCGTAAAGCGGCAAGGGCACATCCTTGTCGGTCGCTGGCGCTTCCTCGTCCTTTTGGCCTTTGATGGATGACATCGGGTTCTCGAATGCGAATCGGGAAGTTACATAGCAGGGAACCCGTGCGAGGCACGCTTGATCGCTTGCAAGACCGGGCTGCCTCGTCGATGTTGTATAGGCAACCTTGATCGAGTTGATCGCATGAGCTGTCTGGCCACAGGCCTGTGTCAACCCCCTGGATTGGATGAAGAACCGCGCGATGCGGCATCCGGGCGCCGATGCCGGGCCGTCCTCGCGCAACCGCCTCGGGACCTGTCCCGATGACCGGCATCGACGCGATACTTCTCTACGAGCCACTTGACCCGGCCGCCATCGCAGCCGTGGCACGGGGCGCCCGGCTGGAACTCGGATCAAGGGCGCGCGAGCGGATCGCGCAAGGCCGCCGCATCGTCGAGGCCCTTTCGGAACGCGACATCCGCGGCTACGGCATCAACACTGGCGTCGGCGCCCTCTGCAATGTCGTGATCGACCGCCCCCGTCAGCAGGCGCTGTCGCGCAACATTGTGATGAGCCATGCCAGCGGCCTTGGCGCGCCGCTCGGCCGGGAAGAAACGCGCGCGATCATGGCGGCCGGGATCGCGGGCTTTGCCCATGGCGCATCGGGCGTCCGGATGGAACTCGTGGAAGCGCTTCTCGATCTTCTGAACGCCGATATCCTGCCGGTCGTGCCTTCGCGCGGATCGGTCGGCTATCTGACGCATGCCGCCGCCATCGCGCTCGTTCCGATCGGTGCGGGCACGGCACGGCGCGGCGAGGAAACGATCACCGGGGCCGAGGCGATGGCGCGCATCGGCCGCGCGCCGTTGGTGCTGGAAGCCAAGGAGGGTCTCAGCCTCGTCAACGGCACCCCTTGCGCGACGGGCCTTGCCTGCCTCGCCGTGCATCGACTGGGTGTCCTTGCCGATTGGGCGGATGCCGCCGCCGCGATGTCCTACGAGAATCTAGGCGCGCAGGCCGGGACGTTCGATGCCCGAACGCTGGCGCTGCGCCGCTCAAACGGCCTGCAGGCGGTCGGCCGCCGGTTGCGCCGCTGGTTGGAGGCGAGCCCGCTTCTCGCCAGCCGCGCCGGCCAGCGCACGCAGGACCCCTTGAGTCTCCGGGCCGTACCGCAGATCCATGGGGCCACCCGCGACGCGCTCGAGCGTGCCGAAGCCGTCGTGGCTGAGGAACTCGCGAGCGTCACCGACAACCCGGCCGTCGGCGGCTCTCCGGACGCGCCGGAAGTTCGCTCGCAGGCCCATGCGGTCGGAGCGGCGCTGGCTCTTGCGCTGGATGCGCTCGCGCCCGCCGCGGCCGCGCTCGCCGCCGTCTCCGAACGTCGGATCGACCGGCTGGTGAACCCGCTCGTCAGCGGCCTGCCCGCCTTTCTCGCCCCCGACGGCGGCGTTTATTCCGGCTACATGATCGCCCAATACACGGCGGCGGCGCTTATCGCCGAGAACCGCCGCTTGTCGCTTCCGGCCAGCCTCGACGGCGGCATCACGTCGGCCTTGCAGGAGGATATCCTGACCCATGCGACGCCGGCCGCCACCAAGCTCCTGGCGATCCTCGACAACCTCCGCGACGTGATCGCGATCGAACTCCTGGCGGCGGTACAGGCTTACGATTTCCAGCCCGGCGCCGAGCTTGCGCCCCGCACCGCCGCGCTTCGCGCCATTATCCGCCAGGAAGTGCCGTTCTATGCCGACGACAGGCCGATGCAGGGCGATATCGAGCATCTGCGCCCCTTTCTTGCGCGTTTCTCGCCGGAGGCGACGGTCGAGAGTTGAGGCGGCGCATTCCGCGACTCCCCAGGTAAGCAACACGACGAAAAAGGGCGGCTCGTCGGCCGCCCTTCACCTTCGAAGATGTCAGCGTCTCCGGTTCACTTCAGCTTGTGCTCGGCCAGCCATTCGTCGGCCACCACATCGAAGCTTTCGTGGTCGGCGAGGCGGCCGTTCATCTTGATCAGAGCCTCGGTGGTGAGCGCCGCCGACACGGCGTCCAGCGTCTTCGTCACTGTGTCGCTGACCTTCGGGGTGGCGATCACCGGCACGATGTTCTGCGCCGGAAAGAGGTTCTTGTTGTCTTCAAGCGCCACGAAGTCGTTGGCGGCGATCGCCGGGTCGGTGGAGAAGAGGTCGGCAGCCTGGACCTGGCCGTTGGCGAGCGCCGTCACCGTCAGCGGACCGCCGACGTCGAGCGCCTTGAAGGACCGGAATTCGAGCCCGTAGAGGTCCTTCAGACCGACGACGCCTTCCTTGCGGGTCTTCCATTCCGGCGGGCCGCCGAGCACCAGTTCGCCGGCATGGGGCTTCAGGTCCTCGATGGTCTTCAGCTTGTACTTCTCGGCCGTCGCTTTGGTGACGGCGAGAATGTCGCCATCCTGCGCCGGGGATGGCGTCAGCATGGAAACGCCCTTCGGCAGCGCGGCCTTCAAAGCCGCGGCCACGTCCGCGGGAGAATGGGCGGTGGCGTTCTTGTCGAGATAGCTGAGCGTCGCGCCGGCATATTCCGGCAGAAGGTCGATGGAGCCGTCGAGCAGCGCCGGCATGTAGACTTCGCGGCTGCCGATGTTCAGCTTGGTGTCGGTCGCCATGCCCTTGGCGGCGAGCGCCTTGGCATAGATCGTGGCGAGAAGCTGGCTTTCCGGGAAGTCGGCCGAGCCGACGACGATCGTTGCCGTATCGGCGCGCGCCGGCGCCTCGGCGGAAAGCGGGTCGTTGGCGAATGCCGGGAAGCTGGAAAGCGCCAGAAGCGCAAGGGCGCTCGCCGCCTTGATCATGTTGGTTGCCATGCTTGCTCCTTCGTGGGGTTGATGGGAAACGGAGGTCAGGCCGGCGCCCGCATACGCACCCGCCGGGTGAGCCCCGGCGATACGAAAAGGCGCGAGGCGAGCGCGATGAGGAGGTCGACGGCCAGCGCGAGAAGGCCGACGAGAACCGCGCCGGCCGCCATCTGGTAATAGTCGTTCTGCGCCCGGCCATCGATGATGAGCCGCCCGAGCCCCCCAAGCGAGACATAGGCGGCGATCGTCGCGGTGGAGACGATCTGGAGCGTCGCGGCGCGAAGGCCCGAGAAGATCAAGGGCAGCGCGCAGGGAAGCTCCACCCCGAACAGGATGCCGAGCGGGCGATGGCCCATGCCGCGCGCGGCATCCACCGCCGCCGGGTCGACGGCCGCGATGCCGGCATAGGTCGAGGTCATGATCGGCGGCACGGCGAGAAGCACGAGCACGATCAGGCTCGGCACGACGAAGGCGAGATCGGACGCGAAGACCGGCCCGAACAGGATCACCAGGAGCACGATCAGGCCGAGGCTCGGCAGCGCGCGCAGGGCGTTGGCGAAGCCGGCGACGAACACGACGCCCCGACGCGTGTGCCCGACGTAAAGGCCGATCGGCAGGGCGATCAGGGCGGCGAGAAGAAGGGCGGCGAGGCTGTAGAGAAGATGCTGGCCGACAAGCGCCGGCACGCCTTCCGAGCCCTGCCAATGCGCGGGATCGGCGAACCAAGCGATCATGGCTTGCCTCCCTTGGGCTGCCACGGCGTCAGCCGACGGGCGACGAAGAGCACGAGGCCGTCCAGGATCGCGGCGAGTAGGACGCAAAGGACAATGCCGGCGATGATCGGCGTCAGGAAGCGCAGTTGCAGCCCTTGCGTGAACAGAAGGCCGAGCTGCGGCGTGCCGACGAGAGCGGCCACCGAAACGATGCTGACATTGGACACGACGGCGACGCGAAGTCCCGCCGCGATCACCGGCACCGCCAAGGGCAGTTCCACCAGAAGAAAGCGCGGCAGCGCCCGGTAGCCCATCGCGCTCGCGGCCTGGATCACCTCCGGCGACACTGATTCAAGCCCGTCGCTGACGGTGCGGACGAGAAGGGCGAGCGCGTAGACCGTCAAGGCGACGACGACGTTGAGGGGATCGAGGATCTTGGTGCCGAGGAGAAGCGGTAGGAGCACGAACAGCGCCAGCGAGGGGATCGTATAAAGAAGCCCGGAAACCCCGAGAAATGCCGCGCGGAAGAGGCCAGCCCGGTGCGCGATCCAGCCGAGCGGCAGGGCGAGGACGAGCCCGATCAGGACGGGAAGCACGGACAGGCCGAGGTGCCAGAGAAACAATTCGCCGATGCGGCCGGATTCACGCCAAAGCCAGTCGAACCTCATGACCGTGCTTCGCCCCCCATGCCGCGCGCCGATTCCACGGCGGCGGCGGCCTCGGACAGGGTGATCGTTCCCAGAAGACCGCCCTCGGCATCCACCACGACGCCCCGGCCGGACGGCGCGCTCAGCGCCGCGTCGAGGACATGCCTCAGATTGCCGCCGCGCGGCGCCATCGTGCCGGAAAGGTTGACGTCCTCCTCGCGCAAGGGGCCGGACTGCGCATCGAGATCGGCCCAGCCGAAAGGCCGGCCGGCACCGTCCGAAACCAGGACCCAGCGGTCCAGCGCGACCTGCCGCGCGGCTTCGGGCATCGTGCCGAGCGCCACGGTCGGCTCCTTGCGAAGCGGCAGGGAAGCGTCGAAGCCGGCGAAGGACAGGAAGCGGAAGCCGCGGTCGCGCCCGACGAAATCGGCGACGAATGCATCGGCCGGCCGGGCGAGAAGCTCCCGTGGCGTCGCGATCTGCGCCAGCTTGCCGCCGGTGCGCAGCACCGCCACGCGATCGCCGAGCTTCAACGCCTCGTCGATATCGTGCGTGACCATGATGATGGTCTTGCCGATCTCGCGCTGAAGGCGCAGGAATTCGTCCTGCAACTGGGCGCGCACCACCGGGTCCACAGCGCTGAAGGGCTCGTCCATCAGCATGAATTTGGGATCGGAGGCGAGCGCCCGCGCAACGCCCACGCGCTGCTGCTGACCGCCGGAGAGCTGCCAGGGGTAGCGGTGCGCGAAGCTCTGGTTCAGCCCGACGCGCTCCAGCGTCTCGTGGGCGATGGTGAGCGCCTTGGCCTTCGCGACGCCGTTCAGCCGTGGGGTGGATGCGATGTTCTGCACCACGGTCCGGTGCGGAAAAAGGCCGGCATGCTGGATGACGTAGCCGATGCGACGGCGAAGCAGCGCGACATCCATGCGCTCCGTCGGTTCGCCGTCCAGAAGGATCGAGCCTGATGTCGGCGTGATCAACCGGTTGATCATGCGCAGCGACGTCGTCTTGCCGCAGCCGGAAGGGCCGACGAACACGGTCAGCTTGTTATTCGGCGCTTCCAGCGAAAGGCCGTCAACTGCGGTGGTCGCGCCAGGATAATGCTTGGTGACGTTGTCGAACGTGATCATTCCGTCACCGCCCCGCCTTGAGCCCTGCCGACTGTCCGCTTCGATGCTGCGCGATCGGATAGGCATTTGAAGCCATCTCATTCAAGCATGGATGGCAATTGTCTATACATGTTACACGGGCTCGGCGCGCACTCAAGATGGGCTGCCGGAAATATTCCCAACATGGAGCTTGCTTATCAATTAAGCAGCGACATCGCCGTCCAGCTTCCAACGGTGAAGACTGACGTGGGTCTGCAGCCAGTATGACGTCAATGACAGTTGCCATCTGAAGTCATATGCACTGAACTCCCGTGGTGCCTCATCGAACATCATGAGCCAGCGATGCCCAGCCCGCTTTTGGGAATGGGAGGGCCAATAGCCGCCCGTCCGCTTCGGGACGATTGAAACAAAAAGCTGCCCTTCGTCTTTCGACCCAAGTCAGGTGGTTGGGTTAGCGTTGAGCTGTACCCGTAAGCGAATCTTGTCGAGAACGCGGTTCTCCTGCCTGCGCAGCGTGGCCATTGCAGCCTATTCGCGCGCGAGCTATTCTGGCGGTGTCGGAAAAGGCAGACTTGGTCTGGTAAGCCCAAGTCCTTTCGATGACGAAAGCTCTGGTCTTTGGCTCCGAGCCGCAGATCCCCACGACGAACGAAGGACGCACTGATGCGTCCGCTTGTTCGTCCGTGCGGGTCTCAGGTTTGGGAAACGCTCCGGTCGAACATCGACATCGGAGCCCAACCATGCCCGCATCGACGACGTTTTACGATACGATCATCGCTGGCGCAGGTCCCGTCGGCCTGTTCCTCGCCTGCGAGCTGTCGCTAGCAGGCTGCTCTGTCCTGGTCCTCGAACAGGCGCCCGATCTGTCCTCACCTTTGAAGCGTGCTCCGTTCGGACTGCGTGGCCTCTCGATCCCGACGATCGAGAGCTTCGACCGGCGCGGTCTGCTGAGCGAGATTGAAGCCCGCGCAGCCAGCCGCGCCACGCCGGGGACAGCGCATTGGACGAAGCAGCCGCGCCGTCCGGGCGGCCATTTTGCCGGTATCCAGTTTTTCCACGACCAGATCGGCACCGCGCGCTGGCCGTATCGCCTTCCTGGCTCAGTCAGCAACCTAGCTGCTGATATGGCGAGCATCGAAGCCGTACTGGCCGAGCGCGCGTGGGCATTGGGCACAGATATCCAAAGAGGCAAGGGAGTCGAAGGCTTCGCTCAGACGGATGAGTTTGTTGCCGTCCAGTCAGGCGGTCAGGCGTTCCGAGGTCGCTGGCTCGTTGGCTGCGACGGCGCCCGCAGCAAGGTGCGCAAGGCGGCAGGCAACGGCTTTGAGGGCACCGAGCCTGAATTTACGGGGTACTCCATCCAAGCCGCTTTAGCCGGCGCGGACGCGCTCCCGCCCGGCCGCCACTACACCGCGGAGGGCATGTACCTGTTCACGCCGCCCGGCACGATCGCGATCGACGACTTCGACGGTGGCGCCTTCCATCGCTCCGCGCCGATCACGCGCGAACACGTTGAGGCGGTCATGCGCCGGATTTCGGGCGTCGATGTCACCGTGACCAAGCTCGAACTCGCCACCACTTGGACCGACCGCGCCTTTCAGGCGAGCGCGTATCGCACCGGCCGCGTGTTGCTAGCCGGCGACGCCGCTCACATCCATTCGCCACTGGGCGGGCAGGGTCTCAACCTCGGGCTCGGCGATGCGATGAACCTCGGCTGGAAACTGGCAGCGACGATCCGCGGTGATGCGCCGGCGGGCCTCCTCGACAGCTATGAGCGCGAACGGCATCCGGTCGGTGCTCGCGTCCTCGACTGGTCGCGGGCCCAGGTCGCGTTGATGCGGCCGAGCCGGAGCTCGCGCGCGCTCGAAGCCATCATCCGCGACCTGATCGAGACGCCAGACGGCGCTACCTACTTCGCTGAACGCGTGTGGGGCGTCTCGATCCGCTACGATCTCGGCGGTAGCCATCCGCTGGCGGGGTGCAGCGTTCCCGATTTCGTGCTGAGCGACGGGCGGAGAGCCTCCAGCCTCTTGCGCGATGGCAGGGGGTTGCTCTTGGACTTCGTGCCCGATTCGCCGCTTCGGGCGCTAGCGGACCGACGAGCCGTAAGGATCGACTATGTCGCGGGGGATGTGCGCGACCGGCTGGGCTTGCAAGCCGTGCTGGTGCGGCCGGACGGGATCGTCGCCTGGGCAGGTAACACCGCGCCCGACACTGCGGCCATCGGCCAAGCTATGACGCAATGGTTCGGCACATGATCGAGGCTGGTGAACCTGCTTAAGCAATGTTCGCATTCAAAGAGCCTGCGCCCCGAAGCTGGCGGACCGCAAACCACTCGGTCGAGCCGATCGACGACAAAGAAGCAGACGCCCGGGAGCGGTCCAGGCGCACTCGACCCGATATCGCCATTCTGAGCCCTTCACCCCCTCCCTTGAAGCGATCGTTCAAACGTTTCGATAGGTCTCGTAAAGCCATCGTCGCCAAGCCATTTCAGGACTGCATTCTGGCAAGGCTCTGGAGGAGCTGTCGACTCAGGAACGCGTCGCGGACTGGCGTCAACGGTGTGAACCGCCGTTCTGTTGAGTTCAGAGTCGGCCAACATGCAGCCTGCACGTTCCTGGACGGGCCCTTCGCCCATAACATGACGAACGCTATGCCCTCGTATTCCGTAAAGCCAGTGCCAACGCCGTACCGGCGAGACGAGCGGTGGCGAGGAGGCGGTCGGGACCGTGACCGGCGCGCGCCATGGCGGATAGACCCGCCATGATCGTGCCGACGTAGTCCGTGATGCGCGCTGCATCGTCTGGAAACTGAGACGCGACGAAGGCGTGGATCGCGTCCTGCGACGTCCCGCTGGCCGTGCAGGCCGTTTCGCGAGCTTGCGCATCGTTGCAGCGGACCCCCTCGATGACGAGGCAGCCAGGCGCAACGGGATCGGCGGAGTAGAAACGAGCGGCGGCTTCCAACAAAGCCGCGAGAGCGTCGGCAACAGGGCGGTCGGGGCTGAGAACCTTTTCCAGGAAGACCGTTCCGGCAGCGCCGTAGCGCTCGACGACGCGGGCGTAGAGGCCGGCTTTACTGCCGAAGGCCGCGTAGAAACTGGGTGGGTTGATGCCAAGAGCGGCGGTGAGGTCGGCAACGCTCACCGCGTCGTAGCCGCGGGCATGGAAGAGGCTTTGCGCGGTCGCCACCGCCTCGTCCGGATCGAAGCGACGGGGACGCCCCCGAGGGCGCGGAATATCTGTAGTCATTGCTATAAAATTCCTTGACGGTGCCGTGCGATTATTTATGTAGCGCTTCTTACTTTTATCGCAAGGACGACGTCATGACCGGTTTTGCAGGAAAGTCCGTTCTGGTGCTCGGCGGCAGCCGGGGAATCGGGGCAGCGATCGTGAGGCGCTTCGCAGCCGATGGTGCGACGGTGACTTTCAGCTATGCCGGATCGCGCGAGGCGGCGGAGCGGATTGCGGCCGAGACAGGGGCGACCGCCGTGATGGCGGACAGCGCGGACCGTGACGCGATGGTCGCGCGGGTGCGCGACAGCGGACCCCTGGATGTGTTGGTGGTGAACGCGGGCGTGGCCATGATGGGGGACCCCGGGGAACTCGACGCCGACGAGGTGGACAGGATGATCCGCATCAACGTCAACGCGCCCTACCATGCCGCCGTGGAAGCGGCGCGGCGAATGCCGGAAGGCGGGCGGATCATCATCATCGGCTCGAATGCCAGGGACCGGACCGGGTTCCCGGGCCTTGCGGCTTACTACATGACCAAGGCGGCGGTTCAGGGAATGGTGCGAGGGCTGGCGCGGGACTTCGGGTCGCGGGGGATCACCGTGAACGCGGTGCAGCCTGGGCCGGTCGATACCGACATGAACCCGGCCGACGGGCCGCTGAAGGATATGCTTCACGGCATGATGGTGATCCGCCGCCACGGACGGCCCGAGGAGATCGCGGGAATGGTGGCTTGGCTCGCGGGGCCGGAAGCAGGCTTTGTAACGGGGGCCATGCACACGATCGATGGCGGCCTTAACGCCTGATCCGTCTTGAGAGGGGAGACGAGCACGCCCCTCCCTTGATTAGGCGTGTCTTTAAAAGGTCGCCTTTTGCAGTGCCTAGGTTTCGTGGTTCTGTAGGGGAAGCAGACTTGACCAGCCTCGATCGGGTCGGTCGGCTCCGTTAGGCGCGTCAGTCATACTCACAAATCAGATAAGGCTTCAGCTTTTCTGATCGACCATCCTTTGGTGCGTCGCCACGGATGTCTGCCAACAGCAGATTTCTTATTAAGTCTACTCCGAAACGGACCGGAAGCTTTCCACCCGTTTATGACGTTAATCTCCTTGCGTTCGTTTCAGGCGTTCTCCGGCATATGGATGGCAAACCCGGTCTCGACGGATTCGGCGGCCCCATCCAGGCGTCGGAGGAGGCGAGCCATGGTTTCCACCGCGATGCGGGCCTCGAGGTCGGGCTGCTGATCGATGACGGCCGATATGGCACGCTCGCGCAGGAGGTCGCGCCGGTCCGGCGTCAGCTCATGGGTGATAAAGGCGGTCGAGTCGGTGCGTCCGAGCCGTCGCAACGCGGCCACCACGGGCTGGGCGCCGGCTGACATGTGATAGATGCCACGGATCGCGTGGTCGGCCGATAGCGCTTCCAGGACGATCCGGCCGGCCCGCTCGCCATCCTCGCCGTTCTCCGCGGTCGGCGCCACGTCGATGCCGGGGTGGCGCTCGGCCAGGATCTGCCGGAAGCCGTCCTCGCGCGAGCGCTGGCCCAAGATGTCCCGGCGTCCAGCGATCAACAGCACACGCCCGCCCTGCGGTCCCAGGAACAGCCCCATCAAGTCGCCTGCAACGCGGCCGGCGCGGCGGTCGTTGGGCCCGACATAGGCCGCGCGCCCGCTCGTCGGCAGGTCGGTCGCGAAGGTGACCACGGGTCGTGCAGCCGCGGCGGCGCCTACGGCCTCCGTTATGCGAGGCTCGTCCGGCAGCGTGACGATGAGCCCATCGGTTTCCATGGTTTGGCGGGCGACGATCCCCGCCGTGCTCTTTGGATCGTTGGGATCGATGTGGTGGACAAAGAACTGGATGTTGAGATCGGCATAAACGCGCGCCGCCGTGTCCAACCCGGTTCGCAAGGCGGCATGGAAAGGGTTTCTCGGTGCCTGGATCAGGACCGCGACCCGCAACATGCGATGAGGGCGGATGGCGAGCGCCCGATCGAGCCGAAGTCGGCGCGCAGCGGCGAGGACGCGTGCCTCCTTGTCCGTGTCGACGCCGCCGCGTCCGTTGAGCACGCGGTCGACGGTCGCCGGCGACACGCCCGCTTCCCGAGCCACGTCTGCCATCGTCGCCTTGCGACCCATGAGCCGATCCTCCGCAGCTTGATGGCATCCCATCAAATCGGCTCTCATGGAAGGGGCCTCGCCCGGTCTATCAATGGGCGCCGGGAGGACAAGAGCGCCATGAGCATCACCATTACGACGGCCCCATGCTGCTGGGGCGTCGACGACGTTTCGAACCCGAACCTGCCGCCTTGGGAGCGCGTTTTCGATGAGGCCGCGAAGGCGGACTACGGCGGGCTGGAGCTCGGCCCCTACGGCTACGTACCGCTGGACGAGGCGCGGGTATCGGAGGCACTGCGAGCGCGAGGCCTCTTCATCGTCGCCGGCACGATCTTCGACGACCTCGTTTCGGCCGCCAACCGTGACAGCCTACTCAAGCAGGTCGACGAGATCTGCGGGCTAATAACGCGCCTGCCGCCCCCGCCCAGGACCGAGGGCCAGCGCTTTCCCGCTCCTTACCTCACCGTCATGGACTGGGGCCACGACGAGCGCGACTTTGCCGCCGGCCATTCGGACCGCGCCCCGCGCCTGTCCGATGAGGCATGGGCCGGCATGGTCGAGAACATCCGCGCCGTCGCCGATCTCGCCCGGACGCGATATGGCGTGCGCGCCGTGATCCACCCGCATGCAGGCGGCTATATCGAGTTCGCCGACGAGATCGAGCGCATCTCCGCGGACGTGCCCAAGGAGGTCGCCGGCTTCTGCCTGGACACGGGCCACACCTACTATGCCGGCATGGATCCGGCCGAGACGCTGGAGCGCTATGCGGACCGCCTCGACTACGTCCACTTCAAGGACATTGACCAGACCGTCTTCGATCGTGTGATGGCAACCCGCATCCGCTTCTTCGAAGCCTGCGCGCAAGGCGTCATGTGCCCGATCGGGCGCGGCGTCATCGACTATCCGGCGATCCGGGGGCTTCTCTCGCGCCTCGGCTATGCCGGCTTCATCACGGTCGAGCAGGAGCGCGATCCGCGCAACGCTGGCGGCAGCCTCGCCGACGTGAAGGCGAGCCGCGACTACCTAACGACCGCTGGGTTCTGAGAAAGGGGAGAGAAGCGATGATCAATGGCGAACTGAAGACCGCGGCTCCGATCCGCTGGGCGATGGTGGGTGGTGGGCGCGGTAGCCAGATCGGCTACATCCACCGATCGGCAGCGCTGCGCGACCGGGGTTTCGAACTGGTGGCAGGCGCTTTCGACCTTGATCCAGAGCGCGGTCGCGCCTTTGGCGTCGAACTCGGCCTCGACCCTGCGCGCTGTTACCCAGATTACGCCGCCTTGTTCGCGGGCGAGGCCGCGCGGCCGCATGGCATCCAGGCGGTATCGATC
Source organism: Aureimonas psammosilenae (assembly GCF_009176975.1). Taxonomy (GTDB): domain Bacteria; phylum Pseudomonadota; class Alphaproteobacteria; order Rhizobiales; family Rhizobiaceae; genus Plantimonas; species Plantimonas psammosilenae. The sequence continues at coordinate 45,318 of NZ_WEZG01000017.1, read as the reverse complement.
GCGACGCCCAACAACACCCACTTCGCCATCGCCAAGGCCGCCTTGGAACACGGCATCCACGTGGTCTGCGAGAAGCCGCTCTGCTTCACCGTGGCCGAAGCGAAGGAGTTGGCGGCGCTGTCGGAGGCGCGCGCCAAGATCGTGGGCGTCACCTATGGCTATGCCGGTCATCAGCTCATCGAGCAGGCGCGCGCCATGGTTGAGGCGGACGAACTCGGCGAGATCCGCATCGTCAATCTCCAGTTCGCCCACGGCTTCCATTCGCAGGCGGTTGAGGAGACAAACCCAGCGACGCGTTGGCGGGTGACGCCGGCCTTCGCCGGGCCGAGCTATGTCCTTGGCGATGTCGGCACGCATCCCTTCCACATCTCCGAGGTGATCCTGCCGCATCTGAAGGTGAAGCGGCTTCTTTGCACCCGTCAGAGCTTCGTGAAAAGCCGCGCGCCGCTGGAAGACAATGCCGTGACACTCATGGAATACGATAACGGCGCCATCGGCACAGTTTGGTCGAGCGCGGTGAATGCCGGCTCCATGCACGGGCAGAGAGTGCGCATCGTCGGGTCGAAGGCGAGCATCGAATGGTGGGACGAGCGGCCGAACCAGCTCTCCTTCGAGGTGCAAGGCGAGCCGGCGCGCATCATCGAACGCGGCATGCCCTATCTCCACGCCGCAGCGCTGGCGGACGACCGGATCGGCGCGGGTCATCCCGAGGGACTCTTCGAGGCTTGGGGGAATCTCTATGGTCGCTTCGCCATTGCGATGGAGGCAACGGACCAGAGTGATGGAGACCGTCTCTCCAGCCTGCGCTATCCCGACATTCGGGCCGGCGTCGAAGGTGTGCGCTGGGTGGAGGCCTGCGTGCGTTCTGCGGACGCCGGAGGTGTCTGGATCGATTACGCCTGAGGTCGGGGCACCGATCGGATTGCTCTCAGGGATGCGCGGGGAACAGACGCCCTTGTCAGGCATGCCAGCTTTACCAGCCACTCTCTCCAAACGGGAACCGGCACTAATTTACCCCACGCCGCTATCGGAACGGTCGCAAACAAGACTCGTAAGCGGCCGTCCCCGTCGGGATGCTGCGATCTAAGGAGATCCTAAACCTCGATTCCCTCGGCAAGGGTTAGTGCATCCTCAACGTCGACACCGAGATAGCGCACCGTGCTTTCGATCTTGGTATGACCAAACAGGATCTGAACAGCACGAAGATTGCCGGTCGCCCGATATATGATCGACGCCTTCGTCCGCCGCAGCGAATGCGTGCCGTAGTCCTCCCTTCGCAGACCGATCGCTGTCACCCACTCATCGACGAGGCGAGCATACTGCCGTGTGCTGAGGTGAGTGGAGTGATCGATGCGGCTCGGAAAAGCGTAGTCATCGACCGTTCCGCCGCGTCGCTCCAGCCATGCCAGCAGGCTCGTGCGTGCTGCTTCCATGAGTTCGAACTGCACTGGCCGCTTCGTCTTACGCTGCACAACGATGGCGCGGGCACGAATGCGTCCACCCGACACGAAGTCGCCGATCTTCACCTTCACGACGTCACAGCCACGTAGCTTGCTGTCGACTGCAAGATCAAACAGCGCCCTGTCGCGAAGACGCCCTTCATGGTCGAGCCAGAAGCGGATTGCCCAGACCTGTGGCAGCTTCAATGCTCGCTTGGCGCCAACCACTCGGCCTGCGTTCCATGCTCTCCTTACGTTCGTTGCCGGATCAAATGTCGAATGTCCCATTGTCGTTCTTCCACGGCCAGCATGGCTGACGGGAATGTGAGGCTGCGCGAACGGCTTGTGGGATGAAACTGAAAAACGGGCCGAAAGCGGTCCGTCCGCTTTGTGGGAAACTTGCTAGAAAGCTGCCATTCGATCTTACTCTTTATTCAAGCCATCGCTTTCGGTGCTGCGAAGGGGACCGAGCGCTGCCTCGTTAAGACAAGTCATTGGACGAGATGACAGACTCAATCTTCAGCACTTCGAGGCTAACTGAGGAATAGTTTCAAACCGCGTCACTGGATGGCTGACGACCGAAGGAGTAATCCGGAATATGGGGAGGAAGCGGGCCACCGCGTTCGCGAACCATATCACGAAGTCGGGCAAAGACATGAGGTGAAGCTCGCACGCCGTCGTGCTCGTACTCGTTCGTCACCCAGACCTGCGCGTTACCGATGCCGGCCGCCGTTTCCAGGGACAAGCCCGCATCGACATAGAGATCGTCGAAATAGACCGCGGCGGCGAGCGGGACCTCGTTCGCGGCGAGGCGATCCGCATTGTAAAGCGGATCGTGCCGCGGCTTCGCCGCCAGGGCTTCCGCCGCTGCCTCGAACGCGCGCAGCGATCGGATGTCCCGGAACATCCAGGGATAGATCATTTCGCCGGGCAAGAGCAGGGGCCGATGATCCGGCGCAAAGTCGGGATGTTCGGCAAGGACGCGGCACGCCGCCCAAGCCGTAGCTCCTTCGCCCTGCCCATAAATGCTCTCCTGCATCACCGTGTAGAGCGGATTGCCGTCGTAGGAGGTGAGGCGCGCCACTTCCGCCAGGAAATGATCGGACAGCCGCGTTTCGCCGGCGTCCGCGAAGGCCTCGTCGAACAGCCAGTGGACGTTCTCGAAGCCCGGTCCCATGCCGAGGTCGATACCGACGATCTGGAGGCGCGGAACGGTGAGACGGTCGCCGTTGGGGAGACGGACGTCGTTCGCGGCGATGAAGTCGGCGACGCGGCCGATCCGGGCACGGTCGTCCGGGTAGCGCTCGTAGAAAGCCCTTGTCTTCTCGCGGGCGCGCGGGAAAGTGCGGCGATAAACGTCCTCAGCGCTGGCCGAAAGACCCGGCAGCCCACCCGTGACGTAGCAGGCCGCAAGACCTTCCGGGGCGAAGGACAGGTAGGTAATAGTGACGAAGCCGCCGTAGCTCTGCCCAAGCGTTTCCCACTTCGTGTTCCCGAACACCGTCTTTCGCAGATGCTCGGCGTCGCGCACGATGCTGTCGGCGCGGAACAGGCTGAGGTGATCGGCTGCCTCCTCCCCATTCTCGAAGCCCGCCATGTCGACCCCTGCGATCGGGCATGAGCGTCCCGTGCCGCGCTGGTCGAGAAGAATGACGCGATGGGATTTCAGCGCTTCCTTCAGCCAAGGCGGCCCACCCGCCGGCCGGGGCGACTTGCCGCCCGGCCCGCCTTGGAGAAAAAGGAGCTTGGGCAGCGCCGCCTCGCTGTCGCGCATGGGGTTCACCACCTCGCGCGCGAAGACGTGAATCTGGCGCCCGTTCTCCGGTCGCTGCCAGTCCAGCGGCACCGCGACGCGGTGATCGCGAATGCGCATGCCGGGAATGACGTATTCGGACAGGATCATCGAACGGGTCTCCGCGGCGCGATCGCCCGCTTATTCTTGGCCTTCATTCGACATCGAGTGAGCGTCCCGTGTCGCGACTGAAGAGATGCATGCGCTGCATATCGAAGGCGAGCGGCATGAGTGTGCCGGCGCTCGGAGCGGTTTCGGGGTCGATGGAGGCGCAAAGCGTTTGTCCGGCGATGTCGAAGTAGATCATCGTGGAGGCGCCGAGCGGCTCGATGAGATCCACCCGCGCTTCGATCGTGGCCCCGGCGGCGCGTTCGCTCCGGACAACAATCGCCTCCGGCCGGATGCCGAAATCGACCTCCCGTCCCGCATGGGGAGCATAGCGGGCGCGTCGCTCAGCCGGAACGGACACGCGCGACCCGTCGGCCAGAACGAGAACCAGCGCGTCGCCCGCGGCCTCCAGCCGAGCGGGAAGGATGTTCATTGAGGGCGAACCGATGAAACTGGCGACGAAGCGTGTCGCGGGGCGGTGGTAGAGCTCCTGCGGCGGTCCGCATTGTTCGATCAGTCCCGCATTCATGACCACGACGCGGTCGGCCATGGTCATGGCTTCGATCTGGTCGTGCGTCACGTAGACCGTGGTTGTCGGAAATAACTGATGCAGGCGCTTGATCTCGGTCCGCATCTGGACGCGAAGCTTGGCGTCGAGATTGGACAAGGGCTCGTCGAACAGAAAGACCTTGGGATTGCGCACGATCGCGCGCCCCATCGCGACGCGCTGGCGCTGGCCGCCGGAAAGCTGGCCGGGTTTCCGGTCGAGCAGCGCTTCGATGTGCAGCGTCTCGGCCGCGCGGCGGATCCGCTGACCGATCTCGCCCTTCGGGACGCGCTGTTGCTCGAGACAGAAGGCGATGTTCTCGGCGACCGTCATATGCGGGTACAGCGCGTAGTTCTGGAACACCATCGCGATGTCGCGCTCGCCCGGCTGAAGTCGGTTCACGATCCTGTCGCCGATGACGATCTCGCCGCTCGAGACATGTTCAAGCCCTGCGATCATGCGAAGCGTCGTGGACTTGCCGCAGCCCGACGGGCCGACGAAGACGACGAACTCGTTGTCCGCGATCACGAGGTCGACGCCCCGGACGGCTTCATAGATGCCGTAGGACTTCACGACCCGCTTCAGTTCCAATCGTGCCATCGCCCGCCTCCATCAAGCTTCCAGAAGCCAGACCTGCATGGCGCCGGTCTCGCGATTGGCCCAGAGATGATAGGGGATCGCCCGGAACGGCCGAGGCCGAAGTTCCGGAGCCGTCGTGCGATAAAGATCGCCCGTCCATCCTTGAGCATCGGCTTCCAGCCCCTCGGCTTCCAGCACCACCGCGCCGCCCAGAAGCGTCGCGTCGAATCTCGGCTCCAGTGCGGCTTCGGAACTGAGGCGCAGGCGCTGCGGCTCGATGCCGATATCGGCCTCCTCGACGCAATAAACCACCGGCCCGCGCCGGAGCGCGACGCGGCCCGCGTCCTCGCCCGCCGCCGGATGGGCGTAGAGGCGCTCGGCCGGCATCGCAAAGGACAGGCGGATCTCGTCCCCGTTCCGCCATTCGCGCGTGATCGATGCGTAGCCCTTCACGCATGCCGCGCCGAGATCAACGGTTTCGCCGTTGACGCTCACGCTTGCTTCCCGGCACCAGCCGGGAATGCGCAAGGTGAACGTGAAGGTCGCCGGATTCTCCAGGGTCAGGGCAAGCGCCACGTCGCCGTCCCACGGATAGCGCGTTTCCTGGCGCAGCCGCACGAAGCGGCCTCCGATATCGAGTTCGGCCGTGTTTTCCCCGTAAAGGTGGACGGCGAGCTCGTCCTTCTTGGCGGAATAGAAATACTGGCCGAGCGAGGTCAGCATCCGCGCGATGTTGGTCGGGCAGCAGGGGCAGTAGTGCCATTTCCATCGCCGGTGCTGGCCGTGGCTTTCAAGGACGTTCTCGTAGAAGTAATGCTCGCCGTCGCGCGCGATGCCGGACAGGGCGCCGTTGTAGAGGACCGTTTCCAGCCGGTCTGTGAACCGCCGGTCGAGATCGGTCTGCGCCATGCGGTGCGTCCAGAAGCCAAGCGCGACCGCCGCGCAGGTTTCGGCATAGGCCGTCTCGTTCGGCAGGTCGAAGGCGCGGGTGAAGCCCTCGTTGGACGCCGACGGCCCGAGACCGCCCGTGACATAGAGCTGGCGTCCGGTCAGGTTGTCGAACAGCCGGTCGCAGGCCGCCTTCAACGCCGGATCGTCGTTCTCGTGCGACAGGTCCGCCATGGCGGAGAAAAGATACATCGCCCGCACGGCGTGGCCGACGACCTCCCGCTGCTCGCGCACCGGCTCGTGAGCCTGGCTGTAGGCATAGGTCTGGTAGATGTAGGTTGCGGGGTCCTCGCCGCGCCGGCGCGCTTCCCCATCGTAATAGGAAGGCATCTGCCCGCGCTCGTCGACGAACCAAGTGGCAAGCTTCAGGTGGCGCGGATCGCCGGTGACGCGCCAGAGCTTCACCAGCGCCAGCTCGATCTCCTCGTGCGCATCATAGCCGGCAAGCTTGTCCGGCTCCGGCCCGAAGGTGTCGATGATGTGGTCGACGGCACGGATCATCACGTCGAGGAAGCGCCGCTTGCCGGTCGCCTCGAAATAGGCGACCGCCCCCTCTAGGAGGTGGCCCATGGAATACATCTCATGGAGATCGCGCAGGTTCGTCCAGCGCTTTTCCGGCTCGCGGCGGATGAACCAGGAGTTGAGATAACCGTCCGCCATCTGACCCTGTTCGAGCTTTTCCACGATGCCGTCGATCTTGGCCTCGAGGTCGGGATCGGGATGAGTCTTCAGCGTATAGCTCGCCGCCTCGATCCACTTGCCGAAGTCGGAATCGAAGAAGTGCTGCATCGACAGCCCGCTCGGCTGGATCGGGCGAACGAGGGGCGCGGGCGGCTTGCCGAAGTCGAGCACTTCCAGGAAGCCTTCTTCCTCGAGCCGCCGGTATTGCGAGGGAACCGTGACCTCGCGGGCGGTGCGGGTCCAGCTTTCCCAGAAGCCGCCCGGGAAGGCGACCTTGGTGTGATCGACAGGCACGAAGCGCTGGTGCGCGCCAGATGCGGCGGGCGCCACGGATTTCGGCAGGGAGGACATGGCGTTTCCTTGCGGAGGCTACTTCACCGCGCCGGCGGTCAGCCCGCGCACGTAGTAGCGTTGCAGAAGAAGGAAGAGGGCGATGCAGGGCGCCATCGACACCGTGATGCCGGCCTGGAGCGCACCCCAGTCGATGATGCCGTAGATGCCGGACGAGACGTTCACCAGCATGATCGGCAGTGTGAACTTGTTCTGGTCGGACAGGAAGATCAGCGCCGCCAGGAACTCGTTCCAGGAATTGAGAAAGGCGAACATCGCGACGGTGGCGACGCCCGGCAGAGCGATCGGCAGCATGATCCGCCGCAGGATCGTCCATTGGCTCGCCCCGTCGATCCGCGCCGCCTCGATCAGGGCGCGCGGCACCGCGTCGAAGGCGTTTCGCATCATGAAGATCGAGAAGGGGAGTTGGAAGGTCACGTAGATCAGGACGAGGCCGAAGAGGCTGTTCTGAAGGCGCAGCAGCTTCATGATCAGGAAGAGCGGCGTCAGGATCGACTGGAACGGGATCATCATCGTCGCCATGATCGCGACGAAGAGCGCGGTCTGGCCGGGGAAGCGGAACTTCGAGAAACCGTAGCCGGCGGGCACCGAAACGAGGACGGTGATCACCACCGTGCCGAGCGCGAGAAGAACGGAGTTCGTCGCATAACTCGTCCAACCCGCCCCGACGCCTTCGAGGCGGCGATAGTTTTCGAGCGAGAAGGCTCTGGAAAACAAGGCCGCGGGATTCGCCAGCGCATCGGCCGCCGGCTTGAAGGAATTGGCCAAGGACCAGACGAGGGGCATCAGGAAGAACAGCGCGACGAGCCCGGCGGCGATAACGAAGCCGAAAAAGCGTGCCCGTTCGCCGGGCGCGGCGTCGGTGGAACTCATCGGCTGTCCTCCGGGCGCTGACGCATGAAGGCAAGCTGCACCGACGAAAGGGCGACGAGGACGACGAGCAGGACGAAGGACATCGCCGCGCCGTAGCCGAGGCGGTAGGATGAGAAGGAGGCGAGGTAGATCGAGAACACCGCCGAGATGGTGGAATTGTTTGGGCCGCCCTGCGTCACGATGAAGAACTGGTCGAAGGCGAGCATGGACGAGGTGACGTTCAGAACAAGGGCGAGGAGGATGGAGTTGCGCATCAAGGGCAGCGTGATGCGCCGCAGCCGCGCGAGCGGCCGCGCCCCGTCGATCTTGGCCGCCTCGATCACGTCGTTCGGAATGCTCTGGAGACCGGTCAGAAGGATCACCATGGTGAAGCCCGCCGTCTTCCAGACCACCATCAGGATGATGACGCCGAGCGCCGGCCAGAAGCTTTCGAGCGGGCGGGGCGCGGAATCGATGAGGCCGAGGCCGCGCAGAAGCTCGGCGAAGACGCCGTTGTCGGGGTTCAGAAGCCACATCCAGAGCGTCGAGGCCGCGCCGAAGCCGACCACGACCGGCATGAAGTAGATCGTGCGGAAGAAACCGGCCATCCGCAGCGGGCGGTCGACCAAAAGCGCGAGCGGCAACGCCACGGCCATGATCGCGACCGTGACGAGCACCGTGTAGAGCGCCGTGAAGCCGAGCGAATGCCAGAACTGCATGTCGCCCATCAGTTCGGCGTAGTTCGCCAAACCGACGAAGCGCACCCTCCCGAGAAGCGGCCAATTGTGGAAGCTCATCCAGACCGCCATCGCGAGCGGTATGAGGAAGAGAAGGAGGATGAAGGCGAGGCTCGGCAGGACGAAGGCAAGACCGAGCCAGCCATGCGGCTCGGAATCCTCCTTAACGCTCCCGCGTCGCGCCCGCTTTTCCGTGGCTGCGGCGATGATCGACACGCTCGGTTCCCTCCGCCCCTCGTTCGCGACCCTGGCGTCAGGGGTTGGTGCGTTTCAGGACCTTGCTGAAGTCGTCTTGCGCTCGCTTGATGGCGCCGTCCACGTCCTCGCCGAAGACCGCTTCCTGGATGAGGTTCACGAACGGGCCCGTACGGCTCACGAAGAGTTCGTCGGACGAAAAGGTGTAGGGGGTGCGGGCCTTGGTGAGGATGTCGTAGGCGACGAGGTTGCGCTTGTCGAAGCTTGCATAGGCATCGGCCGCCAGATCCGTGCGGGACGGCATGCCGGACTCCTTCGTGATGTAGACTTGGTTCTCGGGCGCCATGTAGAAGTCCACGAAATCCAGAACGACGCGCTTCTTCTCCTCGCCGACGCCCGCCATCAGCGCGAGCGTGTCGCCGCCCGCGAAACTCGATTCGCCGCCCTTCGGTCCGGGGATCGGCGCGACGGCGAACTTCACATCCGGATATTTGGAGGTCAGAAGGTTCACGATATAGGAGCCGGTCATCAGAATGCCGACCTTGCCGGAAGCGAAGGCTTCCACCGCGTTGTTGCCGTTGCCCGAGCGCGAGGTCGGATGGATAGCCTTGTTCTTCCACATCTCGCGATAGGCCGCGATCGTCTCGCGCAGTGCGGGTGTGTCGACGGTCGCCTCGCGCCCGTCGGGGCTGAGGATGTCGGCGCCCGCCGCCCAGAGATGGGGCAGGAAGTCGTAGATCAGCCAGCTTCCCGAGTTGGCGACGAAATAGAAGCCGTAGGTCTCGTTGCCGAGCGCCGCGATCTTCTTGGCATCCGCCGCAAGTTCCTCCAGCGATGCGGGAGCTTTGGCGGGATCGAGCCCGGCTTTCTGGAAGAGATCGGTGTTGTAGGCGATGATGGAGGCATCCGGCAGGGCGGGCACGCCGTAGATCTTGTCTTCGTATGTCGCGAGGCGGATATGCGAAGGGCTCATGGCGTTGGCATAGGGCCGGCTCTTCACGAAATCGGTGATGTCCTCGAGGCTCTCGTTTGCAGCGAAGGTCGGCATGTAGATGAGGTCGAGCACCGCACCGTCCGGGGGTGTTCCGCCGGCCAGCGCCGCGCCGAGTTTGGGCACCATCTGCTCGGCCGTGATGGCGGTGACCGTGATCTTGTCGGAATGTGCGGCGTTGTAGCGTTGGGCGAGACCCTCGAGCACGGGCGCCGAGGACGTGCGAACCCAGAGCGTCGCCTCCTCCGCGCCGGCAAGGGCGGTCGAGGAAAGAAGCATCATCAACGAGACAAATGCACCTGTGGTCTTCGGCATCGAAAATTCCCCCTCGGTTGCTGGCTTCTGGTCAGGCGGCGATGGCAAGCGCGCAGGCGCGGAGCAGCACTCGGACAAACAGGCCTTATCACCTTCAGTCCTGTTTGCTAAAACGTTCCAGCAATTCGAAAAGCTATGCTAAAAGGTTTTAGCACGCAAGCGGCGGACGACATGAATTCTTTCGACGATGGGCCGCGCAGACAAACGATCCGCGATGTCGCTTCGGCAGCCGGGGTCAGCGTTTCGACAGCTTCGAACGCCCTGAACGACATCGGGCGCACGAGCCCCGAAACACGTGAGCGCGTGCGGCGCATCGCCAAGGAGATCGGCTTCCGGCCCAACGCCCTTGCCCGCAGTCTCGTCAGCCGGCGCAGTCACACGGTCGGCATCCTGACGAACGACACCTATGGCCGCCTGACGCTGCCGATGACCGCCGGCGTGTCGGAAGCGCTTCTCGACGAGGGCGTTTCAGTGTTCCTCTGCCCAACCAACAACGATCCGCGCCTCGCCCGGCTTCATTTGGAGGCGTTGCTCGACAAGCAGGTGGATGGGCTGATTTTCACGGCGACGCGCATCGATCTGCCGCCACCGCCGGCGTTGGCCGACCTGCCGATTCCAGTGGTTCACGCGTTCTCGGAAGGTCCCGCCGATCGGGTTTCGTTTGTGCCCGACGATGAGCAGGGAGCCCGGCTCGCGGTGGACCATCTCATGGCGCTCGGGCGCAAACGCGTCGTTCATGTCACGGGTCCGATGGACTATCTTGCGGTTCGTCGCCGAGCGAGCGTTTATCGCGGCCTGATCGGGGCGAACGCCGACGTCCTGTCAGGGGAATGGACGGAGGAATGGGGCCGGGAGGCCGTGGAGAAACTGTTCGCCGGACCGGGCGCCAAGCCCGATGCCGTTTTCTGTGGGAGCGACGAGATCGCGCGGGGCGTGATCGACGCTCTACGCGACCGGGGCGTCCGGGTTCCGAGCGATGTGGCGGTGATGGGATTCGACAATTGGGAAGTCGTTTCGCGTCAGACCCGCCCGCCGCTTTCCACGATCGACATGGAACTGAAGGCGCTTGGCCGACGTGTCGGAGAAGCGATCCTTGCCCTTTGCCGCAGCGAACCTGTACCGTTCGGTATCACCCGTATGCCCTGCAGTCTCGTGTTGCGTCATTCAAGCGGAGCGACAAAGGACGCGCCTTACTGATCAAATGGCAAATTGAGTTTCTGGCGCGGTCCAATACGTGTTCAGGTGCGATACTGAGGTTTCTCGACGATACATCCTTGGTGAACGCTGGATCGGGCCGGAAACGGCCGGTCCGCATCGGAGGAAGGGCAGGCGAAAAGCAGACATCGCGCTGTTATGCAGAGTGGTCGTCATCGGAGCCCTGAGAACTGTCGATCATGACTAACTCGGATGCTGCTGCACGCTGAGGCCGCCGTCGATGGTGAGGCAGGTGGCGTTCATGAAGGGGCACTCGTCCGAGATCATGAAGACTGCGGCAAGCGCGATCTCCTCGGGGCTCGCGATTCGTTTGCCGGGATGCAGCGCCAAGGTGGCAGCCTTCGCCGCCTCGGGGTCGGGGAACGAGTTCCAGTAGTCGTGCACCTTCTGCGTGGCCACATAGCCCGGCGCCAGCGCGTTCACCCGGATGCCCTTTGCAGCATATTCGAGCCCAAGCGCCTTGGTCATGCCGAGAAGCGCGTGCTTGGCGAGGGGATAAGGGAAGGTGTGGGGGATGATGGTGAAGGCGTGAGTGGAGGCGATGTTGAGGATCGCCCCGCCGCCCATCTCGATCAGTTCAGGCAGGACGGCGCGGCAACAGTTCCAGGCGCCCTTCAGGTTCACGTCGAAGCAGCGCTCCCAGTCCGCGTCCTCCATCGCTAGCGGTTCGGTGAAGACGTTGATACCCGCATTGTTCACGAGGGCGTTGATCGGGCCGATCTTTTCGGCAGCGTCCGCAACGGTCCGAGTGATGCCATCCGCGTCGGTGATGTCGACCGCAGCGTGGACGAGCCGCGCCCCGTTCTGCCTCAGGCGGTCCGCTTCCACCGCAAGCAGCGCGGCGTCGCGGTCGAGGAGAAGAAGCGCGGCTCCCTCCGCATGACAGGCCTTGGCGATGGCGAGGCCGATGCCTTGCGCCGCGCCGGTGATCATGATGCGCTTGCCAGAAAGCCTGCCGCCCATGGGTCTCACCACTCCGCGAAGGAGCCGTCGGCGTGCCGCCAGACGGGGTTGCGCCAGCGGTGGCCGATTTTCGCCATCTCGACGACATGCTCCTCGTTCACCTCGATGCCGAGGCCCGGCCCGTCGGGAATCGCGACGAAACCGTCCTTGTAAGCGAAAGCCTCCCGGTTCGTGACGTAGTCGAGGAGATCGCTGCCCTCGTTGTAGTGGATGCCGAGGCTCTGTTCCTGAATGAAGGCGTTCTGACTCACCGCGTCGAGTTGAAGGCAGGCGGCGAGCGCGATGGGGCCGAGCGGGCAATGAGGGGCGAGTGCGACGTCGAAGGCTTCCGCCATCGACGCGATCTTGCGGCATTCGGTGATGCCGCCGGCATGGGAAACGTCGGGCTGGATGATGTCGACGACGCCGTCCTGAAGAACACCCTTGTAATCCCAGCGCGAATAAAGGCGCTCGCCGAGCGCGATCGGCACCGAGCAGTGGTTGGCGATCTCGCGCAGCGCCTCGTGATGCTCCGACAGCACCGGCTCCTCGATGAACATCAATCGGTACGGTTCCAACTCCTTGGCGAGAACCTTGGCCATCGGCTTGTGGACGCGCCCGTGGAAGTCGGCACCGATGCCGATGTGAGGGCCGACCGCTTCGCGAACCGTCGCGATCACCTCCACCGCCCGGTCGATCGCCGCATGGGTGTCAACGATCTGCAGTTCCTCGCAGCCATTGAGCTTCAGGGCCTCGAACCCGCTCGCCACGGCCTGCCGGGCGCTCATCGCCACATCCGCCGGCCGGTCGCCCCCGACCCAGGAGTAGACCTTGATGCGGTCGCGGCAGCGTCCACCGAGAAGCTGATGGACGGGCTGTCCCATCGCCTTGCCCTTGATGTCCCAAAGCGCCTGATCGATGCCGGCGAGCGCGCTCATATGGATCGCGCCGCCGCGATAGAAGCCGCCGCGGTAAAGAACAGTCCAATGGTCTTCGATCAGGAAGGGGTCCTTGCCGATAAGATAGTCGGCGAGTTCGTGCACCAGCGTTTCGACTGTTTGCGCCCGTCCTTCCACCACCGGCTCGCCCCAGCCGGTGACACCCTCGTCGGTCTCGATCTTCAGAAACAACCAGCGCGGTGGCACGAGGAAAGTAGAGAGATTGGTGATCTTCATGGGCTGGCGATCCCCGCAAAATGAGCGATGGGGGTGAGGCGCAGAGTGCCCGACAGGCTCGCTCGCGGCTGGAGGACGACGAGGCCGCCGCCGTCCATGTGACCATGTGCGCCGGCACGGTGCGTCATCGGCTCGAAGCAGAACCAATCGAGAGCCGGAGCGGAGCCGCGGTCCGGCAGGAACAGGAAGGCGTGGGCGAAGACGGGATCGGCGGAGATCACGAGCCCGGCGCCATGTTCGGGCCAAAGAATGCTGACCATCCCGTCCCAGTCTTCCAGGCCGTTATTGACCCAGCGCGCCGGCAGGGGCATTGGCGCCGCGAAGTCGAGGTCATTCGGCAGCGGAGCCGCTTGGCCAGGAAGGCGGCCCGGTTCTTCCGTCCGGAAGCCTCCGGCACGGCAACGCAGCCGCGTTTGCGGCGTGCGCGGGAGGAAGGGGTGCCAGCCCAGACCGAAGGGCATCGGCGTCTGCCCATGGTTCTCGACCACCAGCGTGAGACGGAACGTCGCATCGTCAATGGCGAACTCTTGGCGCGCCTCGTATCGATAGGGGCCGGCCTCGTGACGCAATACAAGGGAAAGGGCGGCCTTTCCCGCCTCCTCGACATGCCAGTCGCCGAGCCAGCCATCGCCGTGGAGATAGGACGGGTCCCCGGTGTTGGGCGCGAACCTGTGAAGGACGTCGCCGAAGCGGAAGGCGTTGCCCGCAAGGCGGTTGGCAAGGGGTACGAGCGGAAACGCGGAGCGATCGCCCGGCGAGGCACCTTCCACGGCTTCGCAAAGGAGAGGCAGAGGATCGCCCCCGTTTCCGTGCCAGCGGAGGGCGAGGACGCGCCCGCCGCGCGTCGAAACGCGGGCCTCGATCCCGTCCGCCGAAAGGGGGAGGACGGTCATGGGCGTCAGCGCCGGCCGAGCGCGCGCGAGCGCAGGTTGTCGAGGAGAACGGCGAAAAGCAGGATCAGGCCGCGCACGACATATTGATAGAAGGCCTGGATGTTGAGGAGGTTCATCGCGTTCTCGGCGATGCCAAGGATCAGGACGCCGACGATGACGCCGCTCATCGTTGCGCGACCACCCGCGAGCGACACGCCGCCGAGGACGCAGGCCGAGATCACGGAAAGTTCCAGCCCCGTCGCCGCGTTCGGCTGACCGCTGGTGATGCGCGAGGCCAGGAGGATGCCCGCCACCCCGCAGACGAGCCCCTGCAACGCGAAGATGCCGATGCGGCCCCAGTCGACGTCGACGCCGGCAAGGCGCGAGGCTTCGGGGTTGCCACCGATCGCGAGCGTATTGCGCCCGAAGACCGTGCGGTTGAGCACGAAGGCGAAGATGGCGAAAAGGATCGCCATGATCCAGACCGGCGTCGGGATGCCGAAAAAGCGGCTGAGCGCCAGCGAGTAGAAGGCAGGATCGTTGATGCCGACCGCGCGTCCGTCGGAGGCGATAAGGGCGAGGCCGCGCACGATCTGCATGGTGGCGAGCGTCGTGATCAGCGCGTTGATGTGGAGCTTGGCGATCACGACGCCGTTGACGAAGCCGACGAAGGTGCCGGCCACGAGCGCCGCGAGGAGGCCGAGCGGGATCGAACCCGTTTCGTTCGACACCATCACCGCGACCATGCCGGCAAAGGCGACGATCGAGCCGACGGAAAGATCGAAGTCGCGCGAGGCAAGGCAGAACATCATGGTGCAGGCGACGATGCCGATCGTCACCACCGACTGGAGAAGACCGAGAATATTGCGCTCGGTCAGGAAGTTCGGGACGGTGAGGGAAACAACGGCGAAGGCGAGAACGAAGAGGACGAGGAGGCCTTGTTCGCCGAGAAGGATGCGCTTGATCTTGGCGGTCATGGAGCGTCAGGCCTTTTTGGCGAAGCGGGGCGTCGCCCGGTCAGGCAGGGCGGCGGCGAGAAGGACGGCTTCGGAGAGTTCGGCGCGGTTGAATTCCGCCGCGATCCGCCGTTCGCACATCACGAGGACGCGGTCGCAGATGCCGATCACTTCCGGCAGCTCGCTGGACACGACGACGACGGCAATGCCCTTCTCGGCGAGCGCATAGAGGATCTCGTAGATTTCGGATTTGGCGCCGACATCGATGCCGCGCGTCGGCTCGTCGACGATCAGCACCTTCACATGAGGTTCGGAAAGCCAGCGGGCGAGAATCACTTTCTGCTGGTTGCCGCCCGACAGGTTCACGATGTCCTGGCGGCGCGAAGGCGTTCGGATGCGCAAGGATGCGATGAAGCGGTCCGCCGTCTCGGCCTCGCGTCCGGGGCGCACCATGCCGAAGGGCGAATGGTGGCGGCGGGACGAGATGGCGATGTTCTCGGCCACCGAGCGCCCCTGCACGATGCCGTCGGCCTTGCGGTCCTCCGGGCAAAGAACGAGGCCGGCGCGGATCGCACGGCGAGGCGTCACCGGCGACAGCGCCTCCCCGTCGACGCGTACATGGCCTGCCTTCGCGGCATCGGCGCCGTAGACGAGGCGCATCAGTTCCGAGCGCCCCGCGCCGACGAGGCCGAAGAAGCCGAGGATTTCACCCGCCCGCGCCTGGAAACTCTGCGGTTCGGGCACGCGGGCGCCGGAAAGGCCCTCGACGGACAGGCGCGCGCTTCCGGCATCACGCGGTCGCCAGCCCCAGATGTCGGAGATCTCGCGTCCCACCATCTCGGAAACGAGCCTTTCTCGAGTCACGCCCTCCATCGTCGGGTGATGGGCGGCGAGCTTGCCGTCGCGCAGCACGGTGCAACCGTCGCAAAGCCGGAAGATCTCATCGAGCCGGTGCGAAACGTAGAGGATCACCTTGCCGGCATTGCGCAGGCGGCCGATCAGGCGGAACAGGATCTCGCTTTCGCGCGAGGACAGCGAGGAGGTCGGCTCGTCGAGCGCGATGACGCGCGCGTCGGTCATCACGGCCTTGGCGATCTCCACCATCTGCCGTTCGCCGATCGAAAGGTTCGCGACCTTGGCGCGCGGATCGATCTCGACGCCGATCTCGCGAAGCGTCGCGCCGACCGTCTCGTACAGCGCGCGAAAATCCACGACGCCCGCGCGGGCGGGAAAGCGGCCGAGCCGAAGGTTCTCGGCGACCGACAGGTTCGGGACGAGCTGAAGTTCCTGGTGGACGACAACGACGCCCGCGTCGATGGCGTCGCGCGCCGAGGAGAACTGCTGCTGGGCGCCACCGACATGGATCGTCCCCTCGTCAGCCTTCGTGTCACCCGACAGAATGCGGATCAGCGTCGACTTGCCGGCGCCGTTCTCGCCCATCAAGCCGTGCACCTGGCCGGCGGGAACCGCGAAACTGACATCCGTCATGGCGCGCACGCCCGGATAGGACTTCGAGAGTCCGGAGAATTCAAGAAAGGCCATGGATGGTCCTCGACGCGGTGCGTCCGGCGGGCGTTGCGCTCCGCCGGACCTTAGGACGCGCTTACTGGATGCCGAGGTCCTTGCGGACGGCCTCGTAGTCTGCGCGCGTCGCAAGCTGCCCACTCGTCAGGATCAGCTTTTCCGGCTCCTTGCCGTTCGCGATCCATTCGTACATGTTCAGCGCGGTCTCGTAGCCGTGGCGTTTCGGCGAGATGATGACCGTGCCGTAGAAGCCGGTCTGGCTCGGCTTCTTGAACTCGTTGATCGCCGATTCCGCGCCGCCGATGCCGACGCCGATGACGTTCGCGGCGGGCACGCCCACGCTTTCCGTCGCACGCACCGCACCCAGCACCGCCTCGTCGTTGAGGCCGACCGCGACCCAGTGTTGGATCTCGGGATGGGCGTTGATAACTGTCGTCGCGGCGTTGAGAGCGGCTTCGGTGTCTGTCTTGGCCTGCGGCGCGTTGAAGATGTTGGCGGCAGGGAAGCCGTTCTTTTCCAGCACCGACGTTGCGCCGGTGACGCGATCGACGGCAGTCGGCAACTGGTCGTAGGAGACTTTGACCGCTCCGACCTTGGCCATGTCCCAGCCGCGTTTCTTGATTTCGTCGGAGATGGCCTGGCCGACGGCCTCACCGATCTTGGTGGCGGAAATGCCCATATGCGGCACGTCCTCGATCGCCTTGCCGGAAGCGTCGACGAGACGATCATCCACCGTCATGAGCTTCAGGTTGTTGGCAGCGGCCTTGGCCACGATGCCAGGACCGAGCTTGACGTCCGGCGTGCAGACGATGAAGCCCTGGGCTCCCTGGGCTCCCAGATTGTCGATCGCGGCCTGGACCTTCTCGCCATCCTCGGCGCCGATCTCGACAAGGGTGAAACCCTTCTGCTTCGCGGCCTCCTGCGCGAACTTCCATTCGTCCTGGAACCAAGGCTCCTCGGGCTGCTTCACGACGAAGCCGATCTTCACGTCTTCTGCGCCCGCCGAGCCGAGAGCGACCAGAAGGGTCGCGCCGGCGAGGATCGCCTGCTTCCAGAATTTCATGTGTGCCTCCCGAAAGGTGACGCCCGTTCTCCCATGGCGCAGCCTATTGGTATGACCGCCTAGTCGGATGAGTCAACCGCAATGTATGACTTATCTCGTGCGTTGTCCGATCAGGAGAAATGGTAGACAACGGTCGGTATCGATTGGAGACGCTGCGCATGCTGCCCGCTGAGCCACAAGCCCGCGCCCTTGCTTCGCGACCCCGCCCAAGGGTCGGGCGCGACTTCGTCGTGGCGCTCGCCCGCAGCATCGTCGAAGGGCGCTTTCCAGAAGGCACGACCCTACCGCGCGAGCAGGACCTCTGCAGCGAGTTTTCGATCAGCCGTACGGTGGTGCGCGAGGCGCTGAAAACCTTGGAGTCGAAGGGCGTGGTGCGCTCGCGCGCCCGCGCCGGCACGCTGGTGCGGGCGCGCGTCGAGTGGAACCTTCTCGACGCCGACCTCCTCGACTGGATGGGCGATGCGGTCGTCGACGCCGACCTACTCGCGGCCGTTCTCGAAGCGCGGCGCGCGATCGAGCCTTTCGCGGCGGAACTGGCCGCGAGCCGGGCGAGCCTCGCCGAGATCACCGCGCTTCATGCGGCTTGGGAAGCGATGCGCGACGCAGAGCCCGGCGAGGACGACGCCTTCACCGCAGCGGACGCCGAGTTCCACCGTATCCTTCTGCGCGCCAGCGGCAACCGCGTCTTCGTGCAGCTTTCCGGCATCATCGACGCCGCGCTGACCCGCGCCCTCGACCGCACCAATCGCTCGGTGGAGTCGCATCTTCATACGGTTAAGGTTCACGGCCGCCTCGTGGAGGCCTTGCGCATGCGAGATGGAGCGGCCGCGCGTGCCGCTTCCTTCGAAATGCTTGAAACCGCCCAGATCGATCTTTTGAGAATGTTCGGGAAGGAAGGCTCCGCCCCTCACCCTTAGCCAGTCCTGTCGGCCTGTGGATTGGAACTCTTGCATACCCGCGCAATTAGCGTCCGAAGGAGATGTCGCCGTGCCGTGACATCGGACTGAACCGTTCCATCTCGGTTCTCGAGCGCCTCGTCACCACGGACTTTTGGAGGAACGAAACCATGGATTTCGTGAAGCTTGGTCGCACCGGTCTCGACGTATCCCGCCTCTGCCTCGGCTGCATGAGCTATGGCGAGCCGGAACGCGGCAACCACGCCTGGACCCTACCCGAAGCGGAAAGCCGGCCGTTCATCCGCAAGGCGCTGGATCTCGGCATCAATTTCTTCGACACCGCCAACGTTTATTCCGACGGCTCCAGTGAGGAGATTGTCGGTCGTGCTCTGAAGGAGTTCGCGCGCCGCGACGACGTGGTGGTGGCGACCAAGGTGCACGGGCGGATGCGGCCGGGTCCGAACGGTGCGGGCCTGTCGCGAAAGGCGATCTTCGCTGAAATCGATGCCAGCCTGCAGCGGCTCGGCATGGACTATGTCGATCTCTACCAGATCCACCGCTTCGACGCCGAAACGCCGCTCGAGGAAACGCTGGAGGCATTGAACGACGTGGTTCACGCTGGCAAGGCCCGCTACATCGGCGCCTCGTCCATGTACGCCTATCAGTTCGCCAAGGCGCTGGCGATCTCAGAGCGTCGCGGGTGGGCGCGCTTTTCGACGATGCAGAACTACGTCAACCTCCTTTATCGCGAGGAGGAGCGCGAGATGCTGCCGCTTTGCCGGGAAGAGGGGATCGGCGTCATTCCATGGAGCCCGCTTGCCCGTGGACGTCTGACACGCGACTGGGACGAGACCACCAACCGCTCGCAGACCGACACGTTCGGCCAGACGCTCTACGCCGCCACCGTTGAGGCCGACCGCAAGGTGGTGGAAGCGGTGGCCGCGTTGGCCGAGACCCGTGGCCTGCCCCGCGCCCAGATCGCGCTGGCCTGGGTGTTGCAGAAGAGCCCCGTCACTGCGCCCATCATCGGTGCTACAAAGCCCCATCACCTCGACGACGCGGTCGCGGCCTTTTCCGTTCGCCTGACAGACGAGGAGATCGCAGCGCTTGAAGCACCCTATGTCCCGCACTCGGTGATGGGCTTTTAGTGAGGGGCGAGCGATCGTCCGGCACCGTTGGTTTTATCAAAGCCACGACGCACTAATAATTAGCTCAGGGGCGGATCTATACCCTACGCTTCGGGCCGAAAGCGGACGGTCCGTTTCGGGAAAAGGAAGCAAGGAAAGCAGCCATTCCGCGAATAACCCAACTCTACCGCTTGGATCCATAGAAACTGACATCAGGCATTGATTCTCAGCGTCTTCCGTTGAATTTCATCCGCTCGCCTGTGCAGTGAGTGTGGTGTAGCGAAAGCGCACGAGATCGTCGGCCTGCATGGGACGGCCGAACAAGAAACCCTGCATATGTGAGCAGCCAGCTTGTTGCAGAAACAGCTGTTGCTCCAGATGCTCGACACCTTCGGCCGTGATCGACAGGCTGAAGGACTTTGCGAGCCCAACGATGGAGCGAATAACCTCGTCGGCACCGCTTTTGGCTCGAAGGTTCTCAATAAAGGAACGATCGATCTTGAGTTTGTCGAACTGGATCTGGTTCAGATAGCCGAGACCGGCATAGCCGTTGCCGAAGTCGTCGAGCGCGATCCGGAAACCAGCTTCCCTCAACTGGCGAATCTTACCTGCGGCGTCTGCCATGTCAGCGATAAGGACCGTTTCCGTAATCTCCAGTTCGATCATGCGAGGGTCAACACCGCTCGCGGTCGCGAGCGCCACCAAACGATCAACGAACCCAGGTTTCTTGAATTGGACGGGGGACAAGTTCACCGCCGTGATAATATCCGGCCAGCGTTTGGAATCGGCGAAGGCTCGTCGCAAGACCCAGTCCCCAAGCTTGTGGATGAGGTCAGTCTTTTCGGCAACATCGATAAAAGCGAGCGGCGGAATTAGCCCGCGCGTCGGATGCGTCCAGCGCAGCAAAGCCTCAACGCCAGTGATCGGCAAGCCTTCAGAACAGACGAGCGGCTGATAGTGAAGCATGAGTTCATCGTTGGTGATCGCCTTTGCAAGGTCGCTAGCCAAACGCTGCGTGCCGAGAATATCGCGCTCCATCGACGAGTCGAACTCAAACATGACGCCACGCCCGGCCGCCTTGGCGGCGTAGAGGGCGATATCGGCGCGTCGCATGGTTTCGATCAAGTTCTGCTGTTCGGCATCGGCACGGGCGATACCGATGGAGACGCCCGTCTGAACAACCTGATTTCCAATGACGTAGGGGACCAAGCAAGCCTCAAGCAGGCGCCGTCCCAGCTCTGCTGCGGCCGAGGGCACCGTCGAGATTACGGCGAATTCATCACCTCCAAGGCGCGCTGCAAATCCGTCCTCGCCAGTTGCCGTCCGGATCCGGCGAGCGAACTCGCGGATCAGTTCGTCGCCGACGTCATGACCGAGAGAATCGTTGACGTCCTTGAAGCGGTCGAGATCGAGATACAACACGGCGAGCCGCCTGCCGTTCTCGTGCGCACGATCAGCCTCGATCCGGAACTGCTCCCCAAGTCCAGTGCGGTTCAATAGGCCTGTCAGCGCGTCGGTGCGCGCTGCAGCTTGGGCTTCTGCCTCACTCGTCTTTAATCTTGCGTTCAACGCTTCGAGTTCGGCGACGCGCTTCGCCAGTTCCGCCGCCATGCCGATATCCGCGGACCAGCGTTTCGCTAGCGCGGTCGCCAACTGCTGGAGTTCATCCCCATCGAACGGCTTCAGAAGATAGAACAAACGCTCCGGCTTCCCCACGGCCGCTGTGATTTCGGCGGGCTTGTGATCCGAATAACCGGTGACAATGACGATGTTCACGTCCGGATCGATCCGGCGAATGCGCCGGGCGGTTTCCAGGCCGTCAATGCCCGGCGGCATCCGCATGTCAAGGAACACGATCGCGAAGGGCTGGCCCTCCGCGAAGGCTTCCTCAACCTTGCCGATCGCGTCGAGGCCCTGCCGGCAATAGGTGATGCCGGCGAGTAGTGCATCGCCGGGGTCTGAGGCCGTTTCCTCCCCGAACAATTCGGCCGACAGGGCATCGAAGTCCGATGCATCCGATGCCGCCGATGCGGTCAGGCCATCAAGGACCCGGCGATAGGCCTCAAGGACCAGCGTATCGTCATCGGCGACCAGAACGCGCCGCGGTCTTTCGCCCGTCGTCATGCCGCCTCCTTCAACTGCGCGACGGCGACGGGCAGCACTAAATGCAGCGTTGCACCGCGCCCGGTCCCGGCGCTTTCCGCGTAGAGCCGACCTTTCATCGCGTTCACCGCGTTCGCGCACCAGTGAAGGCCGAGACCGCTTGATCGCTTACGTCTGGTAGAGAAGCCCTTC
This sequence comes from Aureimonas psammosilenae, assembly GCF_009176975.1. Classification (GTDB taxonomy): domain Bacteria; phylum Pseudomonadota; class Alphaproteobacteria; order Rhizobiales; family Rhizobiaceae; genus Plantimonas; species Plantimonas psammosilenae. Next base: position 23,718 of record NZ_WEZG01000017.1, on the reverse strand, counting down.
TCGAAGATCCGTTCGAGATGATCCGATGGAATGCCGTCCCCGGTGTCGCGGAGGCGGATGTCGAGTGCCGGCGCGCCGTTGTGCTGCGTTTCGTGCATCGACAAGGAGATCGCGCCAGCCGAACCGTTCGCGCTCACCGCCTCGGCGGCGTTCACGAAGAGATTTGCCAGCACTTGTTCCAGCGCGACCTTGTGGCCGATGACGCTCGTTCCAGCGACGAGGTCGGTCGTGAACGTGATGCCGGGTTTGTTCTGCAGGATGGCGATCGCAGCGGCCGTGCAGGAAACGAGATCGATCGTCTCCAGAGCGCGCTCGCCCTGGGAGACCGCGTCCTCGTCCTTCAGGATCCGGTCGACATGGCGCACCATCGCGCCGAGCGACTCGAGGTTCCCTTTTCGCTTGGTGCCCTCGTCGAGAAGTTTCGCAACCGACAAGGCAACGAACTGGTTCAGTTTGCTCGCGCGCTCCGGCGCAAGGGCGGGATCACCCAGTTGCTCCACGGCCTTCGCGAGGTTCTGCTTCCAGGGCGCGTCTTCGTCGCGCATCAGATCCCAGGCGATCGTGCTGATCGGGCTGACTGCATTGCGCACGTTGTGCAGGATGCCGGCAGCCTGGTCAGCGGCGCCGTGGTGGTAGTCCTGGCGACGCAGGGCCTCGCGCAGGTCGGCGAGCTGCGCCGCCATGCGGTTGAAGGACGCAACCGTGTCGCTTAACTCGTCGCCGTGATCGTCGGGTGGGATCAGGGCGAGGCTGCCAGTCGATGCCACTGTCACCAGATGGCTCCGCATGGCCTCCACACGCGCAATAACGATGCGACGCAAAAGAAAACCGAGAGTGACAATCAACAGCGCACCGCCGATCGCCAACAGAGACATGGCGACCCAGATCGCACGATGGCCGGCCGACGAGATCAGCCGATCGGTCTTCGAGGAAAGTACCACGAGCGGCTTGCCGTCCACACCTTCCAGAACGGTACGGATTTCAATGGTGTCAGCGCTTTCGATCACCCCGCTCGCGGCCGAAGCTTTGACGTCGACGGACAAGAGGTCGAAGTCGACCTTCGTCGCCTGCCGCAAGGCGTCCATGTCGAGCACCTTGCCGAAGGCCAGCGTTCCCATGGTCGGACCCGTTCGCTGCGTCGTCAGGACCGGCCCATAGCCGACCGCGACGATGCCTTGAGGCGTTCGCATGAGACCTTGCCGCGACTGCGGGACGGGTTCGAGGCTGCGGAACGGATGCTCGCTCGGAAGCTCGTCCTCGTCCAGAAGGCGAACTTCGGCGGGCTCTTCACCGGAATAGTCGAAACCCTTGTCGAGCTTGACGCGGCCGGCCGCGTCGATCGCGAGGAAGAAATTGACATTCAACGCCTTCAGGGATTCGGCGCTGACATTTTTGTCCTCGTAGTCCGGCACTTCGTCGCGCATGAACGAGTAGCTGTCGTCCCAGAAGGCGTAGTCGCGGGAGGACGCGGCGACCTGATCTTCCTGCATCTCGATGGCTTCCAGAGCGCGGCTCTGATTACGCGCCGCCGCCTGTTTCTCGATGTCGAAAAAGCGCGGCATGATTGTCCATTCGAGAACCGCGAAGTTCAGGAAGGCCGATACGGCGACGACGCCAACGAGGGCAAGATTGGTTTTTGTGACTATACGCATCACCACCTCCCGACTGAGGCGTAGCGCAACGATGTTAAGGAAGCATCGTGCTGGGATGGAAAGAATGAAATCAACGGCAGGACTGATGTTCTCGACAAACAGTAATCTCGAACACTAGGAGAAGTCGGGGCAGTCGCACGTTGGGATCCGCTTTCCGTCGAAAAAGCCTATGTTCATCAATACGAACAAAAAAGCTCAAGGATTAGTCAAGGAAGCGCCGAACGATCATCGACAACTCACCCTTGTCTGTTTACCGAACTCTACGTCCGGACAGCCGCATGGAACTGGAAGCAGAAAGTTGGTTTTCTGCCATTAGTGAAGAAGCGGATCTACTCCACAGGGACCGCTCGTGTCATTCAGGGAATAAAGTCATATCCCGCAAAAGATACCACTAGTGGGTGTATATTGGATCGATAGTTGGTCGATCCGAGCTGAGTAATCTTCGATCCTGCCGAGTCTCAATGAGCGCTAACAGGCAGGGTCCGAGGTGTGGCCGTGACGGCAACTTTGCACAAGGGCCCAGTTTAAGAATCGACCGCCAATCTCCAAGCGACTGAACCCTTAGTCACGTTTTCGGTCCGTCAAGGTCATTCGATACATTTTTTAGAGTGAGGCAGTTCTCGCTTCTTTTCCCGTATTGATCACGAAGCTCGCTCTCACACTTCGAATACAACTCGAGCGTACGTATGATAATCTCGATTAATATCGCTAGATGAAACGCTTTCAGTAATTTTGATTACGCTCATGGCGAGAATTGTGCGCTGAAACTCTTCACGCATGCAAGTACACCAACGAATGCCCCCCACATGTTAATCTCCTATGAAGGGTAGATCTTCATAACGACCACTGAGCGCTTACATTCCCGCGCCTGCATCTCATGTTGTATCTCGTTTCAAGCAGGAAAGATGGCATGCTCGGTTTCATGAATGGCGGCGCTTCGGCCGTGTTGGCGGCCTTCTCGAAGTCTCTTGCCATCATCGAGTTCGATCCAACCGGCAAAATCCTCTCAGCCAACGAGAACTTCTGCCGCATCATGGGCTACGAGCCGAGCGACATCGTCGGTCAGCACCACCGTATGTTCGCAACATTGGCCGATGCGACATCACCGGCCTATGCCTTGTTTTGGCAGCAGTTGCAGCGCGGCGAGTTCGTGACGGGAGAGTTCAAGCGTTTAGCGAAAGCCGGGCATGAGGTCTGGCTGCAGGCGTCCTACAGCCCTGTCGTTTCTGGCGGGAGAGTTCAGAAGATCGTCAAGATCGCCGCCGACATCTCCGTGGCCAAGCGCCTTGCGGTGGAAGCGATCGGAAAGATCGACGCCATGTCGCGAGCGCAGGCCATAATCGAGTTCGAACCCGATGGCACGATCCAGATCGCCAACGAGAACTTTCTTTCCGCTCTCGGCTACCAGCTCGACGAGATCCAAGGCCGTCATCATCGCATATTCGTGGAGCCGAGCGAGGCGCAAACGGCAAGCTATGCTGAGTTCTGGAGCCGCCTACGGGCGGGCGAGTTCTTTTCCGACGAGTTTCGCCGGATCGGCAAGAACGGACGCCAAGTTCACATTCAGGCCTCCTACAATCCCATCTTCGATGCTGATGGACGGGTCGTGAAGGTCATCAAGTTCGCAACGGACGTTTCCCTTCGCGTTGCCGCCGTCGATAGGCTCGGTAAGTCTCTGAGCCAGCTTGCCGATGGCGATCTCAAGCAGCGCCTTGACGAGCCGTTCATTGCTGCCCTGGAGCCACTGCGCGAAAGCTTCAACACTTCTGTTGAGCGCTTGGAAGACACGATGGGAGCGATCATCGGTGCGGTTGGCACCATGCGTGCGGGGCTTGGCGAGATCACGACGGCCGCCGGCGATCTCTCGCATCGGACCGAGCAACAGGCAGCTTCCCTCGAAGAAACAGTTGCCGCCCTTTCCCACGTCACCGAAGCCGTCGATGCGACGGCGCAACGGGCAGATAATGCCGTAAACGCAGCGGTGGTCGCGCGAAGGGAAGCCGAGAAAGGCGGTGCTGTTGTTAGCCAAGCGATTGAGGCGATGACACAAATCGAGCGGTCATCGGATCAAATCAATCGCATCATCGGCGTCATCGACGAAATTGCCTTTCAAACGAACCTGCTGGCCTTGAACGCCGGCATTGAGGCAGCTCGTGCCGGAGAGGCAGGTCGCGGTTTTGCCGTTGTTGCACTCGAAGTGCGCGGACTAGCCCAGCGATCTGCCGAAGCGGCCAAGGAGATCAAGGACCTCATCTCTGCATCCACCTTCCAGGTATCGAACGGTGTGACGCATGTTTCGGCGTCGGGAGAGAGTCTGAAACAGATCATTTCGCAGATCGGAGAAGTGTCGGCGATCATCACCGAGATGGCACGTTCAGCCAGGGAGGAGTCGATCAGCCTTCGTGAAGTCGCGGTCGCTGCCGACCAGATGGACAAGACAACCCAGCAGAACGCTGCCATGGTAGAAGAGACCACGGCCGCCGCGCAGTCCCTTCTCAACGAGACCGATGAACTCGCACGAATGGCAGGGCAGTTTACACTTCGGGCCGGACATAACCCCGGACAGAAGATCGGCTCCGAGAGGCATCACAAGCCTTACAAGAAGCCTTCGTCAGTTTCTGCGCGTCTGGTCGCAGTTGGCGAATCCTATGTGCCCGTCGAGACAACAGAAGATTGGGCAGAGTTCTGACGAAACTTGGAAGTCAGCGGCCCATGAAATTCGATATGGAAGGGGCGCTGGCGATCATATCTCGAAAGGGTATCAAGGGGGCCGAAAGCGGACGGTCTTCCTGAGATCGCTCATCTCTTCAAAGCCGCCGCTGCGCGATGACCCGTTGTATTACGTGCGACCAAAGGGCCGTCGATTTTGATCAGGTGTGGGCGAGCCGGTTTGGTGGCATTGGCAAGGCGGATCAGGGTTTCCACGGCGCGCCGGCCCATCTCATAGTTCGGGAGAACCACGGTGGACAACGGCGGGTTGGTGTAGCGCGCGAGCTCCTGGTTGTCGTAGCCGAGGATCGACACGTCGTCGGGCACCCTGAGGCCGAGTTCCGCCGCCGCTTCCAGCGCGCCTACCGCCATCTGGTCGCTAGCGCAGAAAAGGGCGGTGGGCCGGTCGGCGCGCGTCAATAGATCTTTGGCGTGCCGGTACCCGGTCGTTGGATACCAGTCGCCGTGCAGCACCAAGCTCTCGTCGAAGGGGAGATCCGAGGTTGCGAGACCTTGGCGATAGCCGGCGAGCCGGTCGACGGCCGCATCCATCCAGGGCTCGCCATTGATGAAGCCGATCCGGCGATGGCCGAGTTGTGTCAGATGCGTCGTCGCGTTGAAGCCGCCGACGACTTCGGCCGGCAGGACGGCAGTGAGCGAACGCTCCTCCTCGTAGCAATTGAGAAGCACGCTCGGCAGGGTGCGCAGGGCGTCCGGCGGGGTGATCTTGCGCGTGAAGATCGTGGAATAGACGATGCCTAGAACAGACGGGTCTGCGAGGATCGCCGCCAGCGTCGTAGCTTCCAAGGCCGGATCAGATCGTGTCACGTGGGCGCTGACGAGATAGCCCTGTTCCCAGCCGGCATCGCGTGCGCCGTCGAGATTGATCACCGGGTGCGGGCTCGTCGAGATCTCATCGACGAGATAGGCAATCGTTCGCCGCTCCAAGTCGCGATGGCGCAGTCGACTGCGCCCGGGCAGTTCGTAGCCGAGCGTTCGGGCCGCCTCCTCGACACGTTGGCGCGTGGCATCCGTGATCCGCGCACCCTCCATGCGGTTGAGCACCATGGAGACGCTGGATTGCGAGACGCCAGCGAGCCGAGCAACCTCGATCATCGTCGGGCGCCGCTCGGGAGCCTTGACGCCCTCGGCCCGCCGGATGCGCCCTTCATCCGGTCCTCTCTGCACGTCCGTCTCCTTCGTCCGGCCAAAGCGGCTCGGCACACCATCCCCTTGTGTCAGACCTTGCGTCAAAAACCATATCGTTGGTTAGTTGATAAAATTAGTTATTGACTGATAATATTATTATCACGTTCTTTGTCCTCGGACGGCGGGAGATCCCAAGCGGTCGTCCTTCCTGGGGAGGAATCATATGTTCGCACCGACACGCCGTGCCGTGCTTCTGGCATCCACGCTGTTTGCCGCCATGTCGCTGGCCGCCTCGCTGCCGGCCGGCGCGCAAGAGCTGCCGAAGCTCGAAAAGAAGGACAGCTACAAGGTCGGCTTCGCCCAGACCGAGAGCAACAATCCCTGGCGCATCGCCCAGACGCAGAGCATGCAGGACGAGGCTAAGAAGCTCGGCCACCAGCTCGTCTACACCGATGCCGCCGGCTCGGCCGCCAAGCAGGTCGCCGACGTCAATTCCATGATCGCGCAGGGCGTCGATCTCATCTTCCTCGCCCCGCGCGAGGAGAAGCCGCTGATCCCAGCCGTGCGCGCCGCCGCCCGCGCCGGCATTCCGGTGATTCTGCTCGACCGCAACGTCGATCCCGCGCTTGCCAAGGCAGGTCGCGACTACGTGACTTTCATCGGCTCGGATTTCGTGGACGAAGGACGGCGCGTCGCCGAGTTCCTCGCCAAGGAAAAGCCGGACGGCGCCAAGATCATCCAGCTTGAAGGCACCACCGGCTCCTCGCCGGCCAACGACCGCAAGAAGGGCTTCGAGGACGGCCTGGCCGGCAAGGCCAACTTCACGGTCGTCGCCTCCCAGTCCGGCGACTTCGCACGCGACAAGGGCCGACAGGTGGCCGAGGCACTGCTTCAGGCGCACCCGGACGCCGACGTTGTCTATGCCCACAACGACGAGATGGCGATGGGCGCCATCGCTGCGATCGAGGCGGCCGGCAAGGTGCCGGGCAAGGACATCATGGTGCTGTCGATCGACGGCGGCAAGGAAGCTGTACAGGCGGTCGTGGACGGCAAGATCGCCGCCGTCGTCGAGTGCAACCCGCGCTTCGGCCCCAAAGCCTTCGAGACCCTGAACCGCTACGCGGCCGGCGAGACGATCGAGCCCTGGGTCAAGAACATCGACGCCTTCTACGACAAGTCAAACGCTTCGACCGAAGTCACCAACGCCTACTGAGCCTCGAAGGTTCGCACCGACCTTGCTGCCCGGCTTCGGCCGGGCGCAGACCGAACAGCGGAGTGCAAGGCCATGGCGCTCGTGTCAATGCGCGAGATCGAGAAGTCCTTTTCCGGCGTGCCGGCTCTGTCCGGCGCTTCGCTAGAGATCGAGCCGGGCGAGGTCATGGCCCTGATCGGCCAGAACGGCGCGGGCAAGTCCACTCTCATCAAGATCCTGACCGGTGCCTATCGGCGCGACGGCGGGGCGATCACCCTTGACGGCAGTCCGGTGGACTTTGCCAGCCCCGGCGCGGCGCAAGAGTCGGGCATCGCCACGATCTACCAGGAGATCAATCTCGTTGCCCAGCGCTCGGTGACGGAGAACATTTTTCTCGGCCGCGAACTGACCCGCTTCGGCCTCACCGACCGCCGTGCCATGGCGCGCGAGGCCGAACGGCTGCTCGCCGGCTTCGGCTTGGCCGTCAACGTGTCCCAGCCACTCGGGCGCTTCAATGCCGCCACGCGCCAGATGGTGGCAATCGCCCGCGCCCTGTCGATGCGCGCCCGCCTCGTCATCATGGACGAATCCACCTCCTCGCTGGACGAGCGCGAAGTCGAGACGCTGTTTGCAACGATCCGGAAACTGACCGGGGAAGGCGTCGCCGTCCTCTTCGTCAGCCACCGCATGGACGAACTCTACGCCGTCTGCGACCGCGTCACGATCATGCGCGACGGCCAGACGGTCGGGGTTCACCGCATGGGCGAGATCGCCAAGATCGACCTCGTCACAGCTATGCTCGGCCGCACGCTGGCCGAGGCGGAGAAGCGGCTCGGTGCTCTGCAGACGGATGCAGCGCCCCAGGCGCTCCTCGACGCGCGCGACCTCGTCGCCGGACGCCGGCTGAACGGGGCCAGCGTCTCGGTCGGGCGCGGCGAAGTGGTGGCGCTGGCCGGGCTCCTCGGCTCGGGGCGTACGGAGACCGCCCGCATCGTCTTCGGCGCCGACCGTCCCGATGCCGGCACGCTCCATCTCGACGGGACCCCGCGCGTCTTCTCCGGCCCCGCCGAGGCGATCGCCGCCGGGTTCGGCTTCTGCAGCGAGGACCGCAAGATCGAGGGGATCGTGCCCGACATGAGCGTCGCCGAGAACCTCACGCTCGCCTTGATGCCCCGTCTTGCCAAGGCGGGGCTGGTGGACGAGGCGGCGCAGCGGGCCGTGGTCAATCGCTTCGTGACGCGGCTCGGCATCAAGCTCGCCTCGCCTGACCAGAAGATCCGCGAACTGTCGGGTGGCAACCAGCAGAAGGTGCTGCTCGCACGCTGGCTCGCCATGAACCCGCGCCTCCTGATCGTCGACGAGCCGACCCGCGGCATCGACATCGGGGCCAAGGCCGAAATTCTAACCCTTCTGCGCGAACTGTCAAAGGATGGGCTCGGCGTCCTGATGATCTCTTCGGAGATCGAGGAGGTGCTGAGCCTTGCCGACCGCGTCACCGTCCTTGCCGACGGACAGACGGTCGCCGAACTGTCCGGCGACGGCATTTCCGAACCCGCGATCCTTTCGGCTATGGCGGCCGATGCCCCGCGCGCCGCACCGGAGGTTTCCGCGCGATGAGCCACCCGACCCTCACAGCAACCGCCCCGGCTCGCAGCCCTCGCGCCCGCCCCAAAACGGCCGAGCTGGTGCGCCGCTACGGCGTCGTCGTGGCGCTGCTTCTGCTTCTCGCCTTCAACGCCGTCTTCACACCGAACTTCCTGTCCTGGCAGACCTTGAACGTGAACCTCACGCAGGCTTGCGCGATCGTCATCGTCGCGGTCGGCATGACGCTGGTGGTTGCGTCCGGGGGCATCGATCTTTCGGTCGGCTCGCTGATGGCGATCTCGGGGGCGCTGGCCCCCCTGGTCTTCACCGGCACCTTATTTCCGCTGCCCGCGCATTGGGTCGGCATCGCGCTTGCCTTCGTGCTGCCGATCCTCGTCGCAGCCCTCCTCGGCCTCTTCAATGGCTGGCTGGTGACGCGCTTCTCCATCCAACCGATTGTCGCGACCCTTGTTCTTTTCATCGCCGGGCGCGGCCTCGCGCAGGTCGTGACAAACGGCAATCTGCAAGTCTTTCGAGAGCCGGGCTTCCAGGCGATCGGACTCGGCCGTATCGCGGGTGTGCCGATCCAGGTGGTGCTCATGGTACTGATCGTCGCCATCGGCGCCTTCGTGCTGACGAAGACCCTTTATGGACGCCAGCTCATCGCCGTCGGCGGCAACGCTCGCGCGGCGCATCTCTCCGGCATCTCGGTGCGACGTGTGCGAACCTTGGCCTATGTGGCGAGCGGCGCGCTTGCCGGTCTCGCGGGCCTTGTCGTGATCGCCCGCAACGGGGCGAGCGACGCTAATCTCGTTGGCCTTGGCATGGAACTCGACGCCATCGCGGCGGTCGCGGTCGGCGGCACGCTCCTGTCGGGCGGTCGGGCATCGATGGTCGGCACGCTGCTCGGCGCTCTTGTGATCCAGCTCGTGCGCTACACGCTTCTGGCCAACGGCGTGCCGGATGCCGCGGCCCTCGTGGTCAAGGCGGCGCTGATCGTGGCCGCCGTCTGGATCCAGCAGCGCTCGCTCGGAAAGACCGGCTGATGTCACTCAACCCGTCCGCCTCGCCCCGCACGCTCTTCGCCTCGCCCCAGGACATCGCCAAGGTCGGCGTCGTCGTCGCCCTCGTGCTTCTCGTCCTCTTCGGATGGGCGCGCTACGACAACTTCCTGTCGGAATACAACATCCTGAGCTTCCTGCGGTACAACGCGATGTTCGCGCTGATCGCGCTCGGCATGACCTTCGTGATCATCACCGGCGGCATCGATCTGTCCGTCGGCGCCGTGGCGGCGCTCGCCAGCGTCGTGGCGGCCCTCGCCTCGCCCTACGGCCTCCTTGCAGGCGTTGCGGCCGGCACCGCGACGGGTCTCGTCGCCGGGCTCCTGAACGGCGTCATAGTCACGCGCCTGGGCATCGCGCCCTTCATCGCGACGCTCGCCACCATGCTGGCCGCTTACGGCTCTGCCCTGCTTCTGGCCGACAACCAGTCCGTCTCGGCCTCCTACGACACCGCCTTCACCGAGTTCGGCCAGGGCGATCTGTTCGGCCTGCCCGTACCGGCCCTCGTCATGGTCGCCGCCTATCTGGTCGGCTGGCTCGTCCTCGAGCGGACCCGCACCGGCCGCCGTGTGCTCGCCATCGGCGGGGCTGAGGACGCCTCCCGTCTGATGGGCCTCAACGTCGACCGGCTGAAGCTCGGCGTCTATCTCGCCTCCGGCGCGCTGGCCGGTCTTGCCGGCGTCATCCTCGCCGCACAGTTCGGCGCGGGTCAGCCGACGGAGGGTGTGGGCTGGGAGCTTTTCGCCATCGCTGCGGTCGTGGTGGGCGGCACCCTTCTCACCGGTGGCTCCGGCTCCGTCGGGGCGACCTTCGCGGGCGCCATGCTCCTCGCGCTCCTCTTCAACCTCCTGAACTTCGAGAACGGCAAGGGCTGGATCTCCCTGTCGGCCTACTGGCAGTCGGTGATCCGTGGGCTGTTTCTCCTCCTCTTCGTTCTCCTTCAGGCGAAGATCGCCAAGACCTCCGACGACTTCTAAGCAAAGGGAACGGTCATGTCCGCACTTCAGAAACCTCACGAACTGCCGAGCTTCGACATCCAGGCGAGCGTCGACACGCTCTATCGCGACGGCATCACCGGCCTGAAGGGCGCCTTCTCGCGGGAATGGACCGAACAGATGCGCGAGGACATGATGACCGCCTTCTGGGAGGCGATCCAGCGCCCGGGCGGCGCCGTGACGCGCGGTCCCCGGCGCTGGTATGTGGAGCTTCACCCGGAGGCCATCTCCGGCTTCACCGATCTCGTCACCCATCCATGGGTTGCCGGCATGTGCGAGGCAGTCTGCGGGCCGGACTACCAGATTGTCGAAATCGGCTTCGACACGCCCTTCCAGGGTGCCAAGAACCAACCCTGGCACCGCGACTTCCCTTCCCCCCAGGATTCCTGGCAGGATAAAAAAATTACCTCGCTGGCCTTCAATCTGACCGGCGTCGACGTGACCCAGGACATGGGACCCTTCGAATGCGCTCCCGGCACGCAGTGGGATGACGGGCGCGAATGGAAACACGAGATGTTCCCGGACCGCTCGCTCTGGGGCCGCTACGAGGAACGCGCCACACGCAAGTATCCCTCGATGGGCGACATTTCCTGCCGCTCAGCGCTGATGATGCACCGGGGCACGGCTCACCCTTCTCCGATCTCGCGACCCGTGCTCGTTCTCGGCGTCGACGCCCCGGGCGCCGGCCATGCCGAACTGCACGACATGATGGTGACGCGCGCCTTTCACGAGAACCTTCCCCAGTCGGTGCGTGACCACCTCGTCTGCCGCGTGGTGGAAGAGCTCGTGCCCATCACGCAGAAGCACGACATCGAAGGCCTGGTGATGGGCTCGGAATAGCTCCCTCACATCGAGGCTCGCTCGCCATCTGAGCGGGCGAGCCTGTCGGGCTGTGCACGGTGACATAGCATCGCGGGAGCGGAGAAACCAGTAAGCGAGCTTACGGGAGGTGCAGGATCGGTGCCAGACCGACGTTGAATGGCTCCCGCTTCAGCGAGCCATCAAGACGACTGTGTAGCCTCTTCTATCCTCTGAGAACCGCCAGGGGCCGAGAGCTGACCGTCCGCTTCGGGCGACAGGAGGCCAATACGCTGCCATTCCGCTATCGACCCTTCTACGACGCTCACGCTCGTCGGTGATTTTCTCTAAAGCGGACCAACGCGATGATCGTCGCCGAGTGACGCGCGGCACAAAGCGGTGGCTTGACACAGACGCATATGGCACGAGTCAGTCACCGCGTGCGTCAAATGCCTGCTGTGCTACGGTGATCTTCTCGTGGTTGCCGATCGCCCAGGAACCGATCGCTTGGACAGGATCAAGCAAGGATCGACCGAGCTCCGTGAGTTCGTAATCAACCCGTGGTGGGATGGATGGAGTTACCGTCCGTGTCACAAGACCATCGCGCTCCAAGCCGCGCAGCGTCAGCGTCAGCATGCGCTGCGAGATGCTGCCGATCGCGCGTTTGAGTTCGCTGAAGCGGCGTGACCCGGCGCCGAGTTGCATGACCACGAGCACCGACCACTTGTCGCCGATCCGCGCCAGAACACCGCTGACGATCTGACAACGGCTGGGTTCGTGTAGTTGAGTATTGGTTACAGCGGTGTGCCCGGGTTCCAAAAATGTGCCTCCTTGCGACGGCGCGAGACGGTCATCTAATGGGCGTCAGTATCAAACCGATACCGCAAGCGCAAAGGCATCCGGCATGAAGCTTCTCCATCTCGATTCGAGCATACTCGGCGACAACTCAGTGAGTCGCGCCCTCTCCGCCGCCGTCGTCGAGCATCTTCGATCGGGCGCGCCCGGCATCGACGTCACCTACCGCGATCTTGTCGCTGAGCCGATCGGGCATCTGACGGGACGCTACCTCGCCGGCCAGAGCCCGGAAGTTCAGCACGACCAAGCATTGCAAGAGGACCTTGCGCTGGGGGGGCGCGTCTTGGAGGAATTCCTTGCCGCCGACACGGTAGTGATCGGCGTCGCGCTCTACAACTTTGCCGTGGCGAGCCAGTTGAAAGCTTGGATCGACCGGATCCTCGTCGCAGGCAAGACGTTCCGCTACGGACCGAACGGGGCGGAAGGATTGGCAGGCGGTAAGCGCGTCGTACTAACCGTGTCGCGCGGCGGCTTCTACGGGGTCGGTACGCCGCACCAGTCCTTCGAGCATGCCGAAACCTACATGCGCGCGGCCTTGGCCTTTATCGGCATCACGAACCCGAACGTCATCATAGCTGAAGGCATCGCAATCGGACCCGACCAGCGCCAAGCATCGGTCGCAAAGGCGTTGGAGGAAATCGGTCGCCTCGAAGCGGCTTAAGGCTTCCCGTACGCCTTGAAGCGTGCCGACTCGCCAGAAGCCAATAGGTCGGCGGGATCTTCGAAATCGGGCACCTGTTCCACCATCTCATGACTGTCCGCTGGAGTTTTTACGCGCCAGGAAGCGGACAGTCGGGTTTCCATCCACCCAGATGAGGGGGCGTCAATCTGAGGCGGTCGTCCTCAGGTGCCCCGCCCTCGATCGGTCCGCAGGCGGCATCCAATTCTCATCTTTGACAGCGCACCAACGGATAGGGCGGTGTCGGCGTTAGCCACCCCCCGATCCACCCGCGCGGGCGAAGCGCATCGGTGGGATGCCGACGAACCGGGTGAACGCGACGCTGAAGGAGCTGGCGGACCCGTAGCCGACGCGTTCCGCGACCTCCTTCACGCTGCCCTCCCCCCGCCGCAGCATGTTCCTAGCAAGCGCCATCCTCCAGGACAGAAGGTACTCGATGGGCGCGGTCCCCACCTCCCGGCGGAACCTGTCGAAGAACACCGAGCGGGAAAGCGACGCCTCCCGTGCCAACTGTTCCACGGTCCAGTCGCGTCGTGGGTCCTTATGCATGGAGCGTATCGCGCCCGACAGCCGGGCATCGGCTAGGCCGCGAAGGAGCCCCGGCGGGGCGGCACTGTCGGACGTCGCCCGCAACGCCTCGATGAGGAGCACCTCCAGCAGACGCTCCAGCACCATGTCCCGGGCGGGCCTCTCGTCCTGCGCCTCGCTTCGGACGAGTTTCACCAAGGTGGCGATGCGCTCCAGCCCGCGCACATGGACGAGGTCCGGAAGGAGCGACAGGAGCAGCCCGGCATCCGGCGAGCCGAACGCAAGGCGGCCGACCAGCATGCGCACGTTCGCCGGCCCGTCGGGATCGCCGTGTCTCGTCTCGTCGTCCAGCTTGGAAACGACGGACTGCCCCCCTGGCGGGCCGCCGTCGAGGCTCGACATGGCGAAGGCGCGTGAGGGCGGAACAAGGACGAAGTCGTTCTCGCCGAGTTCAATCGGCACCTGCCCGGCCACGGAAAGGAGCGAAGCTCCCTCAAGGATCAGGCAGAACAGCGGGTCGTCAATCACCGCAGCGTCGACCCGCCACGAGCCCGAGCCGCTGGCCTGCTTGGAGAAGGGCAGCCGCGGCTGGATCAGCGCCACCACCTCGGCGAACGGATCAATCATTTCAGGACGATCTCTAACGCTTGACGGACTTTGAACGATAGGCAGTCCGCCCTGCGGCGTCCACATGTCTCGCGTGCCGTCGCACCACAGGAGACACCATGAACACCGTCCTCATCACGGGCTGCTCGTCCGGCTTCGGGCTCGATATCGCCAAGCACTTTCTCGACCAAGGCTGGAAGGTCGTCGCCACGATGCGCACGCCCGATGACAGCATCCTGCCGGCCTCGGAGAACCTTCGCATTCTTCCCCTCGACGTCCGGAGCGACGAGAGCGTCCGGCAGGCCATCGAGGCGGGCGGCCCCATCGACGTCCTCGTCAACAACGCGGGCATCGGCTGGCTGAACGCTCTGGAAGGCACGCCGATGGACGTCGCACGCGACATCTTCGAGACCAACACGATCGGCACCATGCGGGTCGTGCAGGCGGTGCTGCCGCAGTTCCGCGAGCGCAGGGCGGGCACGATCGTCAACGTGACTTCCGCCGTCACGCTGAAGCCCCTGCCGCTCCTGTCCGTCTACACGGCCAGCAAGGCAGCCGTGAACGCCTTCACCGAGTCCGTCGCGCTCGAGCTCGAACCCTACGGCGTGACCGTCCGCATCGTGCTGCCCGGCCAGGCGCCCGACACGAGCTTCGGGAAGAGCGCTTTCGCCCGCATCCAGGGCGCCGGCGGGTTCCCGGACGCCTATGCGGAGTTTACCGAGGCAACCATCGCGCGCATGCGGGAGGTAGCCGGGCCAAGTACCCAGTCGTCGGATGTCGTCGAAGCGGTGTGGAGGGCCGCGACGGATCCGAACTGCTCCATGCGGCTGCCGGCGGGCGCGGACGCGGTGGCGCTGGTTAGCGCGGCCGGCTGAGCTCCGTCGGGATGCCGGAGCCGCAGCGCTGCTTCTACCAGGTGACCAACGGCGAGCGATGCAGCCATTCATCGCCCGTCACCTGATCAAGGACGAAACTGGCGACGTCGGCTCGCGAGATCGTACCGCCATGGAACCGCGAGAGGTCCTCGAGCGCCCGGATCGGCTTGCCCATCGTTTTGTCGTTGAGGACGGACGGGCGGACGAGTGTCCAGTCGAGCCCGCTGTTCCTGACGATCGCCTCCTGCCGGTTCTTGTCGGCGTAGACGTGGCGCAGGAGCAGCGGGAAGATAAGCCTGTCGAACAGGAAGCCGCCATGCCCGGCGCTGTCGCCCGCGCCGATCCCGGTGACGGCGACCAGGCGCTTGACGTTCTCCGCCTTCAACGCGTCGACGAGGACCAGAGTGGCGGAGGAGAGAAGCGTGACCTCCCTGAAGGGGCTTGCCGGCGTCCCGAGGGCGCTGATGACGGCGTCCCGCCCCTCCAGCGACCGGCGCACGGCAGCCGGGTCAAGGGCGTCCCCGACGACGATCGTGGCACCGTTCAGCTTGCTCGCCTTCTCCGCAGAGCGGGCGAGTACGGTGACGTCGTAACCCTGCTCGACCGCTTGTCTGACGATGTGCCGTCCGGTTCCCCCGGTCGCCCCGAGGACAAGCAGCTTGGGCTTCGCCACCGCGGGGGCGGGCGTTGTGATCCGATCCATGACATGGGTCTCCCTGTGCGGAACGCCCGCCTGGAGCGTTCCCGTCTTCGATGGTTGGGGGATGTCGGGTTGAGGCTCAGAGCCGGCCTTCGGCCACGAGCTCGCGCGTCCGCTTCAGCGTCGACAGAAGGGCGCTCCTGTAGCCCGTGTCGCTGTCGAACTGGGCCAGCTCCGCCTGCTCCTGGGGGCCGTTCGGCTCCTTCCCGCGCAGGCCGAGGTAGCAGTAGAAGCGGAGCTGGAGCGCGCCGGCCCCGTCGTCGAACAGCTCGTTGACGATGGCGCCCTCGCGCGGTCCGGTGGCCTGGAAGAAGGTGACCTTCGCCTGTGGCTCGAGGACGATGATCTCGCGCAGGTCGGCCCCGGCGATGGTGGCCTCGCGGACGAAGTGGGTCGCGCTCTCCTCGACGACCTCGCAGCGGGTGCAGAGGCCGGGCGGCAGGAACTCGCGCGCGTCGCGTGCCTTGAGCTCAAGGCCCTTCCACACCTGCTCTTGGGTCAGCTTCATCTCGCCTTCCGGGTTCACCGGGACGATGGCGGTCGAATAGATCATGGGAATGCTCCGTGTTTCGGGGACGGCATCGACCGCCCGCTTTTTGGTGGCGGATCGTGTGGCGGTCAGGCCGCGGCCGTGAGCTCGGCGGCGAAGTCGCGGTAGGAGCGCAGCGGGCGGCCGAGGAGCGCGGTCAGGCGTTCGACGTCGCCGGCTTCCGGCACCATGCCGTCGGTCAGGAAGCGCTCGGCCATCAGACGCATGTCGTAGGCCATCCAAGGCGGCATGAACTGACGCGAGTTCTGTTCGAACCCGGCGGTGTCGTCGCCGCCGTAAGCGATCGGACGTCCCAGCGCCTCGGTCCAGATGGCGGCGATGTCCGCTCCGGTGAGCGTGTCGGGTCCGACGACGTTGATGCGCTCATGCGGAAGCGCCGTCGTCGAGCTCTCGCGGCGGATGAGCTCGATGGCCGCGATCTCACCGATGTCGCGGGCGTCGACCATGGCCAGACCCTTGGAGCCGACCGGCATCGGGTACACGCCGTATCCGGTGACCACGTCCTTGATCGTGACGTCGTTGTTGATGAAGTAGGCGGGGCGCAGGATGGTGGCGCCGAAGCCCATCGCTTCGATCATCCGTTCGACGCCGAACTTGCCCGCGAAGTGGGGCACGTTGACGTAGACGTCGCTGTGGATCACCGAGAGATAGACGAGGCGCTCGATGCCCGCCTCGCGGGCGAGGTTGAGCGTGATCAGCGCTTGGGTGAATTCGTCGGGAACGACGGCGTTGAGGAGGAACAGCGTCGACACACCCGAAAGGGCGTTGCGCAGCGCGTCGACATCGAGGAGGTCGCCCTGCATGGCGACGACGCCGGACGGGAGGTTGGCATTGGACGGATCGCGGACGAGGGCGCGCACGTCAGCGCCCCGGGAGGCGAGCTGCTCGACGACGTTGCGGCCGACGGTGCCCGTGGCGCCGGTAACGAGGATGGTCATGGAGATCACTCCGGTTCGTGTTGGCTACGGTTGCAAGATCGGTGATCCCCGTTCATTCCAATAGACGCCGAATTTGGACGTGCCGTCTCACAGGTGGAACGGATGGATCTTCTCGCCCTTGCCGACTTCAACCTCGTCGCCCGGCATGAAGGGTTCGGCCGAGCTGCCCGCGCGACAGGGCGACCGAAGGCGACGCTGTCGCGGCGTGTGTCCGAGTTGGAGGCCAGCCTCGACCTCCGCCTGTTCGAGCGCGGCGGGCGGGCGCTGAAGCTCACCGAGGAGGGCTGGGCCCTGTACGAGCGCACGGGCGTGCTTCTCGCCGACCTTCAGGAGACCGCGGCCGCCATCGCTTCGGGCGGGCATCGGCCGCGGGGTCGGTTGCGCATCAGCGCGCCGCTGCTCTTCTCGCAGACCGCCATGGGCAAGCTCGCAGCCGGGTTCGCGCTCAAGCATTCGGACGTCCGGCTCGAGGTCACCACGGAGGACCGTGCTGTCGACATGATTGAGGAAGCCTACGATCTCGTAATCCGTGTGAACCCGGAGCCGGACGAGAGCCTCGTCGGGCGCGCGTTCCTACGCGACCGGCTGGTGGTCGTCGGGCACCCGGGACTTAAGGCACCTTCGGACGGATCGTCCGTTCCGGCTGTGGTGCGCGGGACGGCAGGCGCGGGCGAAACCTGGACCGTGATCACGGCAACAGGGCGATCCGACATCGAGGTCCGCCCCGCGTTGAGCCTGTCGTCGATGATCATGGTGCGGGACGCGGTGCGGATGGGCGTCGGCATCGCGCGACTGCCGATCTCCCTCGTCGGCCATGATCTCGCTGCAGGACGGCTGGTCTCTTGGGGCGACGTCGAGGGACCCGAGATCGCCCTGTGGACGCTCTACCCGAGCCGCCGGCTCCTCAGCGCCCGCGTGTCTGCGTTCCTCGACCATCTGAAGGAAGCCTTCCCGCAAGGGACGCCCGAGGAACTGGCAAACTACCTCGAGGCCTGATTGCCGTTCCCGACGCTTCCTAGCCATGCTCCAGGACGCCGATCCACGCCGAGCCGAGGAGGGCGACGCCCAGCGCGAGGTTGAGGGCTCTCGTGACCTTCGGCGAACGCACGTGGGTTGCAGCCCGCGAACCGAGGGCGGCCCAAATCTCGAGGCACGGCAACGACACCAGCAGGAAGACGCCCGACAGGAGGGCGTAGCGCCCGATGTCCGCGCTCTCTTCGGCGAAGACGCCGACAACGGCGATCGCCATGCCCCAGGTCTTCGGGTTCACCACCTGGAGCGCGGCCGCGGTCATGCCGTCCGTCGGCTTGTCGGCAGCCGAGTGGACGGTTCCGACGGGTTGCGACACGATCTGCCAAGCCAGAATGCTCATCCAGATCGCTCCCGCCCAGCCCATGGCGGCCTGGATCCCCGGGTGCTCCGACAGCCATCGGCCCATGCCGAAGCCGACGACCAGGACGAGGCTTGCGGCTCCCACGCAGGATCCCCAGACGATCGGGAGCGCCGCCACGAAGCCGTAGCGTGTACTGTTGCCGAGAACGAGGAGGTTGGACGGGCCGGGGGTGATCGAAGCGACGAAGGCGAAGGTCACGAAGGGCAGGAGCTGCTGGACGACGGTCATCGAGTGGGCGGTCATGGATGCAGCTTTGCTCCCTTGCTGGCCTTGTCGACGTCCCTCTTCGGGCCGCGGATGGCGATACCGACGAGGTCGGGCGCGTCGGTCGGCTCGGCCTTGAACACGTCGCGGTTCGCAGCGTCGTGCCCGGTCGAGAACATCGCGCGGACGTAGACGGCCGTGGTCAGGTCCTTCTCGGCCGAGATCCGGTGGGCGCGGCGGAGCTCGTCGGGTCCGGCGGCGAAGACCAGCATGGGCTGGCCGAGAAGGCTGGCAAAGCGTCGTCCGGCGGCGTCCTCGTACGGCTCGCCGATGGCTTCCGGCGCCGCAGCGGCGATGCCGGTCGCAAGGAACGCAGTGACGTTCAGCTTCTGCCAGGTCGCAAGATCGTCCAGGACCAGGATGGCGACCTTCGTGTCGAACATGCTTGACCTTCTGATACTGATGCGGCGACTTGGCCGGATGTGGTAAGACCAAGAGGTGATAAAACCGAACAGCATTCGCCGCCAAGGAGGATCGGAGCGTTGAGCGAAGATACGAACCGCGTTCGGCCGAGCCGTGGGTCCCCGGCCCGTTTGGATGACAGGGACCGAACGCTGTTAGGGCTGCTCGCCGAGGATACGACCCGCAGCTACGCCGAGCTCGGTCAGCTCCTCAACCTCTCGGCGCCCGCCGTCCACGAGCGCGTGAAACGGCTGCGGCAGGACGGGGTCATTAAGGCGAACGTCGCGGTCCTCGACGGGGCGAAGCTCGGGCGCCCTCTCCTGACCTTCGTCCACGTCGATACGACGAGCTGGGCGGTGACGCGCCACCTGCTGGCGTTGAAGGAGCTGCCAGAAGTGGAGGAAATTCACACCGTGACGGGTGAGAGCGCGATGCTCCTCAAGGTGAGGACCCGCGACACGCAGGCGCTTGAGGACCTTCTCGAGCGGATCCACTCCATCGAGGGCTTCAAGGGCACGAGAAGCTACATCGCCCTATCGACCTATCTCGAACGTGGGCCGAGCCCGGTGGCGACCGGGTGAGGACGACGCGGGTAGATAATCGTGGATCGTCGACTGGCGTTTGATTCACGTGATCAGGTAGAAATGTGGCGTTCGACGGCAAACGGCCCTCCGGGTGCGGCAGCGTAAGGTGCTTCCCCTGACCGAGGGAGCACCCCATAACTCGGGTCCGTCCTGATCGCTGGAGCGTTGAGCGGCCTTGGTTACCCAGCTCCAGTACGGCGCTCACTTCTCATGCGCTAGAAGCCGCACCGGAGTTCACGTCCGGTCGTGACGATCTACCACCCGCGCCTCAACGACGCCCGATACGCACCAGCGTCTTTCCGAGGTTACGGCCCGCGAGCATCCTGACGAACGCCTCGGGAGCCTTCTCGAGCCCGTCCGCGATGTCCTCGTCGGCGTGGATCCTCCCGGCCTCCACCCAGCCCGACATCTGCTTGCTGAAGGTTTCGAACCTGCTGCCGTAGTGGTCGCCGATCATGAAGCCCTCCATGCGGATGCGTTTGACGATCAGCGACATCATCAGGTCGTGCGGGCTCCCGTCAGTGGCGACGTCGCCGTTGTACCCAGACACGAGCCCGCAGACGGGCACCCGCGCCCCGACGTTGAGCAGCGGCCATACGGCGGCCCGAACCGCCCCGCCGACATTCTCGAAATAGACGTCGACGCCGGATGGGGCGGCCTCTGCCAGACGTTCGTAAAGCTGCCGGGTCTGGTGATCGAGGCACGCGTCGAACCCGAGCACCTCGACCGCATGGCGGCACTTGCGCTCCCCGCCCGCAATCCCGACCACGCGGCAGCCCAGTATCTTGCCGATCTGGCCGACCGCGGCGCCGACCGCGCCAGTCGCCGCCCCGACGACCAGCGTCTCGCCGGGCTGGGGGGAGCCGATGGCGGTCAGACCGTGCCATGCGGCAAATCCCGTCATGCCGAGGATGCCGAGGGCGAGCGAGGGCCGGGCCATGCCGCTTGACAGAGCGTAGAGGTCCGACCCGTCCGTGACCGCGTATTCCTGCCAGCCACCGTTCGCGACCACGAGGTCGCCCGAACGGAAGCCGTCGACGTCCGACGAGACGACCTCGGCGACCGTTCCGCCCCCTGGCGGCTCGCCGAGGGCATATGGTGCGGCGTAGGATCCGTCGCCATCGTTCATCCGGCCACGCATGTAAGGGTCTAGCGACAGGAACAGGTTACGAAGCAGTATCTCCCCTTCCCCGGCCTGCGGCCGCTCTTGGTCGACGATGGCAAAGTCGTCCGGTCGTGGTGTGCCTTGAGGCCGCTTCACGAGCAGCACCCTTCTGTTCGTCGAGCTCGTTTCCATCTGGCGTTCCCTTGCTGTGAGAAGCGCTGCCGACGCCTGGCGTCGGCAGCCTGGGTCACTCTCAGTCGGCGAAGCGTTCCCGCAGGAAAGCGAGGACGTCGTCATCGGCTTTGCGGATGACCGAAAAGTGGTCAGCGCCGGGATAGGTCTTGTAGGTGACCGGTGCTCCCTTGCCGCGCAGCCTTTCCACGAACGCCGTCGTCAGGGGCTCGAGGACGAAGCCGTCGGCCGTTCCCTGCACCACGAGCGTTGGCCGCCGAAGCAAGAAGTCGGGCGAGGCTGCCGGGTCGTTGGCAGCGAGGAAGGCCCTCATGTCGGGGTTGGTTGCCCAGTCCTTCTTGAGGCCGTCGAATGCCTCTCCCTTTGCCTTGACCGCGGCGTCGATCGTCCCGATCGCCTTCACCGAGCATAGGGAGCGGAACTCCAGCAACAGCCCGGCCAAGTCGTTACCCATCACCGCCCGCGGGTCGAAGGCGGGCTTGTCGGCGGTTAAGCCCACCGTCATGAGCGCGCCCTGGAACTCGCGCATCATCCGGGCTTGGTTTGCTGCCGCCCCGTCGTTTGCCGTTCGTGCCGCTTCGCCGAAATGATCGGCTGTCGCGGCGACGGAGGTGTAGGGCACAGACGCGACCGTGCCGACGAACTCGAGCTCCGGCGCTTCATGGGCGTGTGCCTCGACGCCGAGAGCGAGGTGGCCTCCGTCGGAGTGCCCCATCGCCGCGTACCTGTTGGAAAGGTGCGGCTCGGCCAGCCTTGCGGCTTCGACGGCAGAGATCAGGGACCGTGCGCCGCTGGCGGCCCCGAAGTACGGATAGGGACCAATGGCTTGCGCACCCAGTCCTTCGAGGTCCGGCGCCACAACGGCATAGCCCGCCCTCAGAAGCTCGCCGATCTGGTAGACGTAGTCGCTCGGGAAGCCGTCGCGGGTCAGCCCGCCGTCGAGTTCAGGCGTGAGGCTTGGGGCGCATGTCTTCTGTCCCGGCGTCGAGGTGCCGTGCGCCCAGGCCACGATCGGCCAGCCTTCGGTCGGTGCCCTGCCCTTTGGGACGAACAGGAGCGTGGTGGCCGGGGTCTGACTGCCCCGGACGTCCGGCATCGTGTGGACGAGCAGCTTGGCGTCTGCCTCCAAGCCAGATGGAACCGCGTGCTCCGCAACGGACCGCAGCTTGACGTTCAGGCTTTCCTCAGCCCAGGCGCCCGGGATGGCCAGCGGCCCTGCCGAAGCGATACCGACTGTAAGGCCGGCGGCGACGGAAAGGGAACGAAGACGGGACGCAAATGTAGAAATAAACATCGTGATCGACCTCAAACCTGTGCCATGCCGCCGTCGACGGGCAGCTCGGCTCCCGTGACGAAACTCGCCTCGTCGCTGGCGAGGAAGAGAGCGGCGGCTGCGACCTCGTCCGGGCGCCCCATGCGTCCCAGCGGGATCATCGCAGTGAGTGTCGCCCGCATCTCGTCAGAGGCGGAGGCGAACATCGCGGTGTCAGTCGGCCCCGGGCTGACGACGTTGACGCGGATGCCGCGTGGCGCGAGCTCGTTGGCCCAGGTCCGCGCGAACGAACGGACCGCAGCCTTCGCCGCTCCGTAGGCCCCGTAGCCTTTCGTGCCGATGTCCCCGGCAATGGAGCCAACCAGAACGATCGAGCCGCCGTCGCCCATGTGCGTCGCGGCGCCCTTCGCGGCGAAGACGAGCGAGCGGACGTTGAGCCCGAAGGTGCGGTCGAAGTGATCCTCGGTAAGACCGTCCAGGGTCGCGAACTCCGACAGCCCCGCGTTGACGACGAGGATGTCGATCCGGCCAGCATCCTCGTAGATCCGAGCGATTGCGCCTTCGAGATCGGCTGGATTGGAGGCGTCGGCCGATAGGGAGCGGATCGAGCCGGCCCCGACCGCCGTGGCGGTTCCGTCAGTCTTGGCGGATCGACTGGTGGCATAGACGGCCGCCCCCTCTTTCGCAAATCGTTGGGCGATCGCGCCTCCGATACCGCCCGAACCACCGATAACGACGGCGATCTTGTTGTTAAGCTGGGTCATGTCCCATCCATCCGTTGATGATGGACGCATCGATATAGATGTTATACTTACGGTCAATTACGCACTATATTTATCGCAGATATGACGGAGTATATCGATGTCCGAAATCCTGACGCAGACGGGTCCTTCGAAACGCCGTTCCAGGGCGTCTGCTCCGGATGCGACCGACGAAGCCCTGATCGACGCCCGCACGACGCGGCCGATCCTGGAGCACATCGCGAACAAGTGGTCGGTCCTGATCCTGACCGTCCTGTGCACGCGACCGTCCCGCTTCAACGAGATCATGCGCCGCCTCGATGGCATTACCCACAAGGCGCTGGCGGATGCGCTCAAGCGACTGGAGCGCAACGGTCTCGTCAAGCGCACGGTCTTGCCCACGACGCCCATCGGGGTCGAGTACACCATCACCCCGCTCGGTCACTCCCTACAGGAGCCGTTTGAGGCGCTGTACGCGTGGGCGCTCAAGCGTGGGCCTGAACTTCAGCAAGCACAGGTCGAGTTCGACAAACGGGACGATTAGCTCGGCTCCGGACAGGGTGACTCGGGCGCCGTGCTTGTATGTCTCGCCGAACCCCCCAAAGATTCTCAGCAACCAGTTCGTCAGCTCTCCAGGCCGATGACTGGGAATCTAAACGGTAGGACGGTCATCGAGTCTTGCCCAAATTGTAGCGCTCGGCGCGAAGGCAGCTTTTGGAAATTCTAATCCGGAAGCGGACAGTCAGCTTTCCTGAAGAGTTTCGGGCGCCGTGAGGCGTACGAAAGTCGCGGAAGACCGAACCCGCGGGATGCCGGTTGGTGGTTTATGGGGTTTTCGGCTGACGGCGGTGCAGGGGCAAGGTGCATCGACCGCCAGATGGTACGGCATGCCGA
>NZ_WEZG01000016.1 GCF_009176975.1 Aureimonas psammosilenae | reverse complement strand
CAAAACCGCCAAACCCGAAAAAACAAACCGGAACGCCATACCAGAAACTAGCCAAAACCAGTTCCCAGAGACGAGCATACAACCCGCCGGCGACGCCCCGTCCGTCGATGACCGTGATATAGGCCACCCACCCGAATGAAGTCAACAGGGTGTCACAAAGGATTTTTGCGAAAACTCGCACAAAGGCTTGGGCATTCGTTTCGCAGTTCCGTGACGCCCACCCCATGTCCTTCTGCGGGCTCGCTCTTTGCCGTCGCCAAGCGAGTCCGGCCCGCGCTATGGTGCGGATCGGTGAAACAGCGGGCAGGGCGACAGGCGTGCCGATCAAGCCGGAACTCAAGGGGTTCTATCCCCTCGATTGGCGCGAGCTTTCGGCCTCGGTCCGGTTTCGGCGCGCCAAGGGACGCTGCGAACACTGCGGTCGGCCGCACGGGCGTCTCGTCTGCGTTCTCGCCGACGGGCGCTGGTGGGACGAGGATTTGTCCCGCTGGCGTGACGACAAGGGCAAGCGGGTGCGCACCAACCTGCCTTCTCCCGCCGAGCTCGCTCCGGGCTTCGGGCATGTCTGGACGAAAGTGGCGATCGCCTGCGCCCATCTCAACCACGACGTCGCCGACAACGCGGCGCGTAATCTCGCGGCGCTTTGCCAGCGCTGCCATATCACGCACGATCGGCCCGAGCATTTGCGCCGCCGCCGGCTCACCTATCTGATGCGACGGGCGATCGGCGACCTGTTTACCGGCCCGTACCGCTGAAGATCGGCGGGAAGGGATTTCCGTCCGGCATGAAAGGAAGATCCTTCGATGACCCCCGATGACCATGCGAGGCTCGTCAAGATCGCCGGGCTTCTGTCCTCCGACAAGGACGCCGAGCGGGCGCTCGCCGCGGCAAAGGCCAGCGAGATCCTCCAACGCAACGGTTTGACCTGGGAGGACGCTCTCGCGGCCATCCCCGTCACGCCGTTCTTCGCTTCCGATCTCGTGGAGATCGAACCGCAGCCGGGGGACGAACTCACGCGGCTGCGCGCAGAACTCGCCACATCCGAGGCTATGCGCAACGCGCTTCTCGCGGAACTCGAAATGGCGCGTGTCGCTCCCCTGTCCGTTTGAAGGGCTCCTGCATCCGCCAGAGGGTCGGATTGATGATCCAGAGAGGGCATTTCATTCCGGAAGCGCTTCTCGCCAAAAACTCTGTCAAGCGCGTTTTCGCGGATTTATCCGAAAAAGCGCATCGCGCTCCGCATCCGCCATCCTGTCTTCCCGAGCCGATTTTCGGCAAAGCCGCCGTTTTCGTTCGATCGTGATCCTTCCTCGTCAGGCGCCGATTTTTGCGTTTTTTCGCTAATCGATTTTTGACAAAAAATTCTGCCCGAAGGGGTTTTTAGGTGTTTTTCTAGTTTTAACGCTAGTTTTACCTATAGTTTTAGAAAAAAAACATCAGCTAGATCATGGGCTTATAGCCCGTTTTTGGAATGATGTACGGTTTTGACGGAATGATGTACGGTTTTGACGGAATGATGTACGGTTTTGACGGAATGATGTACGGTTTTTTTGGCAGTGATGTACGGTCGCTCTGACAAAAATTTCCGGCCGCGTTCAGCGGGTGATGCTTCCCCGTTTTGTCAAAGATCGACGGAATGAAGTACGGCGTTTTGGCAAGACTGCGGGCCGTGGTTTCCCGAGCGTTTTTGTCAAAACCATGCGGAATGAAGTACGGCGTTTTGACAAGGTCGCTCGTTCCTCGTCCGAAAATCGAATCGATCCCGTTCCGCACGACTCGTCATCCGGTCGCGTGAACGGTGGTGCGAGTCTTCCGAGCGATCGAAGCTCCGGCTGCTCCATCCCATGACGCCCGCATGCTCGGTGCGAACGACTTAAAACGCTCCCATGCCAATTTTGTCATAGGATCGCGGAATGATGTACGGCGTTTTGTCAGCCGTTCGCCGCAGCCGCGAGTGAAGAAGGCAAGGCCGGACCTTTCCGGTGGCGCATGTGGAGAACGACGCCCCGGTCGCCCTTGCGCAGTTCGATGTCGTAGTCGGGCAGGGGGTCCTGGCGGGAGGCCGTGACGAGTTGCTCGAGCGCGAGGGTGAACTTGTGCGGCGGCAGCCGGGAGCCGCTGCGATAATGTAGGTCCTCCACCCGGTAATAAGCCTCGCCGTCTCCCGCGGCCTTGCGCGCCAGGCGATAGATGAACTTGGCGAGCGGGCGCGCGATCAGGAAATAGTCCGGGTTCAGCGTCAGGATCGAGGGCTTGCCGTTCGGCGTGACGACGCCGTCATAAACCCATTGCGGAATTTCGATCTCGACCTGGTCGACCTTGTCCTGCAGCGTGCGCGACACGACCTTGAAGCGCCCGATCAAGGGAAAGGCTTCGGTTTCGCGCCGCTTGCCGTCGCTGAGATTGGTGATCTTGATGCGCGTCGCCTGGAGGCGGTCGAGGGCTTTTTCGAGTTCCAGATACTGTTTGCCGCCGAGATCGCGCCGGCAGAACTTCAAAAGGTCGGCGGCGGCGGGGCGGTAGACGCGCGCCGGGATGGCGGGACGCAGACCCTTCTTCTGGGAAATGTGGAAGTCGCGCATCTCGGCCGCCAGATGCGACACCATGTTGATGAAGATGTCGTAGTCATAAGCGGTGGCGAGCCCGACCTCGGCGCCGCCCTCGATGGTGACGATGCTGTCCTTCAGCTCGTAGCGTAGAACCCCGCCCCGCACCGTCTTGGAAAGCGAGAAGGGCGCGATGTCCATGAGGTTGAGATCGTCCTTCACCGGCGCGTCGTGGACGGCGGGCACGAAGAACATGAGCTGGTCGTCGTCGATGGGCGCGGCGCGGGTGATCGGGCGCGGCTGGCTCGGCACCTCGTGGGTGATCGCCTTCTTCACCTCGCCGAGATGGATGGCCTCGGCCAGCCCGCTGAGCGCGCTCTTCATCGCCTCGATCTTGATGCTTTCGAGCTTCAGGTCGGCGAAGGAGCGGCGGGAATAAAAGCGCCGAAGGCGGCTCAAGGCATCCTTCTCGAGCGGCAGGGGCTCTTCCGCCCGCGCTGCCTGGATCTCCTTCACCACGCTTTGGAGATAGGCGTTCTTTTCGTGCAGCGACAAGGCGGCAAAGGCCTCGCGCGTCAGAAGATCGAGCTTGTGTCGACTCATGGCCCCGATCCTGCCTCGAAACGCGCATCGCCAGAAGAGCGCGAAAGTCGAAGGGTCCTAGACCAGCGGATCGCCCCCGTAAATACGGCGCGCCGTAAAGCCGTATCGGCACCCGTTCGACCGTCCTCCCAAACGCAAAACGCCCACCGGGGGAGGACCGGTGGGCGTTGGTTCGATGCCCTCGCATGGGAGGAGGAAGAGGGCATGCCAGTCGAAGACGGGAGGAGACTTCGACTGTTATCCGCGCCGGCCTTTTGGGAGGAGGATAGGCCGGAGCGAAACCGTGAAACTGGTTCAGAAGGCGGCGCGGCGAGCGACGGCCGGGATGTCGGCGCGGGAAATGCCGAGATCGGCGAGTTCGCGCTGCGACAGGCGGTTCAGCTCGTTCACCGTCGAACGGTAGGAGCGGATGTTGCGGAGGGTGCGGACGATGTTCACGTCGGTTGTCTTTCGGGTCTCGGGCTCTTCGTCGGTGAGAGCCGTTCGGGTTCATTCTTGTTCGACACCCGGAATATAGGCGCGGCTCCCTTCCAGCAGGAGCGCAAAGAATGCATGGGAGCCCTGCCGAACTTCGATAAGTCGGACTTATCGGCGTTCACGCGATGGCAAGAAAGCTTCGGCTGCCCTGCCCCCGTGATGGATCGCCGTATCCACGCTTTCACGGCGATACGGCGATGCGCTTTTACGACGCCGGGAACTCGCGCTCGAAGATGGCGCGCAGCATGTCGGCCATGCGCGTGCCGCGCCGGGCGGCGGCGACCTTGATGCGGGTGTGAAGCTCGGCATCCACATCGATGGTGAAGCGCACCGTGCGCCGCGTTTCGTCTTCGCGCGGCGTGGACACGGCGGCGGAAACGGGCGCTCGGCCTTCGCGCTCGGCCCCTTGGGCGATCCAGGCCTCGGCCGGATCGACCTTCAGGCGCACATTGTTGAAGGCGAGCTTCTTGCTCATGCCGCTTTCCTTTCCCCTTGGCCGAAGCCGCGGATTTCGGTGGCGAGCCGGCGGATTTCGCGCGCGGCGTCGCCGTAAGGGGCCGCTTCCACGACGCTGAGCCCGACCATGGCGCTTTCCGCATAAAGAACGCGCTGGCAGACCTGCGCCTTCAGAACCGGAAAGTCGGCCTCCGCGAAGGCTTCGAGGACATCACGGCCGATCGCCGTATTTGCGATTTTACGGTTCACCGCAAATGCGGCGGTGAGCGAAGGCTTGAAGATCTGCGCCTCGCGGATGAGCTGCACCGTGTCCTCCGTCGCCCAGATATCGAAGGGCGAGGGCTGCACGGGCATCAGGATCATGTCGCTCGCCATGATGGCGGCGCGGCCGAGCTCGCTGACGCGCGGCGCCCCGTCCACCACCACCACATCGTAGTCGCGCGCGATCACCGGCAGCTCGCGGGCGATGGAGGGCTTGGCCATGCCGACCACGGGAAAAAGCGGGGCGACATTCTCGGCCCGCGCGCTCGACCAGCGAAGGCTCGAACCTTGGGGGTCGGCATCCACCAGCATCACCTTAGCGCCGTCGTCGGCATAGGCCGCCGCGAGATTGAGGCTCAGCGTGGTTTTTCCCACCCCGCCCTTCTGGTTGAGCACGCCGATGATCATGGGCAGAGCCTGTCCTTCGGGGTTGAACCGTATCGCCGTGAATGCGGCGAAGCGCCTTTACGGCGATACGCTCGCACTCTCGCGCGGGCATGGTTGATGAAACGTTAACCCGTGTCCTTTCCGTCGCTACCCCGGAAGGAGCCCAAGCGTAAATACGCAAAAGCGTATCCACGGCTTTACGGCGTGCGGGCGAGGGACCAAGCCCCCGGCAGCTTTCCTTTCGGGGAGGTGAAGAAGGAACCGCGCGACGTATCGCAGTTCGGCAGACCACCCATGCAATCTTCGCGCTACTGGAAAGGAGGGTGCACGCCTACATTCCGGTTGTCGAAGAAAACGCAGTAGACGGTTCCCACCGACGAGGAGCCGGACAGATCAAGGATCAAGACCCATGGGTATCGCCCGCACCCTTCGCAATTTTCGCTCTTACCGCTCGACGGTGAACGAGCTGAGCCGCCTGTCGCAGCGCGAACTCGCCGATCTCGGCATTTCCCGCGCCGACATCCCGGCCATCGCCCGTCAGTCGGCCCGCTAACACATTCAAGCTTTCGCCTCGGTCCATCCTCCTCCCAAAGGACCGACGCGGATCTGGCCGGGGAACTCCTCCCTTTTCCGGCCTTCATGCCCTCATCCTCCCATGCGAGGGCATCGAACCAACGCCCACCGGTCCTCCCCCGGTGGGCGTTTTGCGTTTGGGGAGGTCGCGGCCGGATCGGCCTCAAGCCTTCGACATCGGACCGTTTCCAGCTCGACCAACGGGCGGGGCCGTCGGCGGCAACGGCCGCTCAACAGGCCCGATCGGCCTTTTCCAACGAAACCACGCTGAAGTCTCGCTCCGTCGCCGCAACGCCGTGGATACGCTTCGCCGTATTCACGGCATTGCGGTGATACGGCGGAACTTGGCTGGCGAATGCCGAGCCCGTGCATGTTCGATGGGGAGAAACCTTGCCAGTCGACCACCGTCTCGCGCATGGTAGCGCTTGGCACCCGTGAATCGGGTGCCGGAAATGCAAAAGCCCGCCTCGGGAAAAGGCGGGCCTCACATTCCGGCAAAGCCGGGGAAGAGAAATCGTTCTAAGCGGATCGACTCTTCCCCGAAGCTTGAGCCCGAGTCAACGCAAAAACGCGAGTTTTTGTGGATGGCGGAGCTTTGCCCCTGTGTGAGCGCCTTCCCGGTCGGGCACGACCCTGGGGGAACGTATGCTCGCAATTCAGCTTGCGGCAGCGATTGAGGCCGCACGCCCGTCGCAGCTCGAACAACTGGCCAAGACGCTCTGGCGCGGACATGCCGCCGGGCAGCTTTCGCCCGGTGAAGCCCAAAGCCTCGCCGAAGCGATCCACGAACGCCGCGCGCGCCGCGCACCCTGCGCTTTTCCTGCCCGTCCCTATGCGAGCCTCTTCCCGCCTCGGCCGAAAAGCTGCGCGCGCCTTTATCCCGCTCGCATCGCCCGACGCCGGGGCTTGGCGGCCTCAGCTCCCCTGCCGCCCCGGCTCGCGAGCCAATGGACCACGGGGGAACTCGCGGTGCTGCGCATCTTAAGTGACGAAGCGCGGGAGAAGGGCGTCTGCGACCGAAGCCTTGCCGAGATCGCCGCACGCGCGGGTGTCTGCCGCAGCCTCGCTCAAGGCACGATCCGCCGCGCGGCCCGGCTCGGTCTCGTCACGATCGAGGAGCGCCGGCGGATGGGCGCCCGCAACCTTCCCAACCTCGTGAAGATCGTTTCGCCCGAATGGCGAACCTGGCTAAAGCGCGGTCCCAAACATCGAGCTTCGACGGACGCCCCCACAGGGTCCAGAAATTTCGCCCCCACGGAACAGAACTTATTTCAAAGGCCTGAAAAGCAGGTTCGCTTCGATCCACGACCTGGCTCAGGAAGGTCGGGAGGCGTGTCGGATGAAGCTTCTCACCCTGTTGCGCCGGACGCCGCCCCATCGTGCGATGCGCCAGCGCCATCCTGACCGCTGGAAACCCTCGGCAGCGATGTGTGGCTTGATCCGCTGAGGATGGATTGGGTCGCCGGACAGCTTGTCGGCAACCAAAAATGTAATTACATTGTCATTCCTTTGAGATTGCCATGCCGCGCGTCACGCAGCATCCCAAAGTCGAAACGTTCAATTTCCGGATCGACCCCGCCCTAAAAACCGCCTTCACCCAGGCGACGGAGGCTGAGGACAAACCTGCCGCGCAGGTGCTGCGCGAGTTCATGCGAGCGTATGTCGAGCGGCGGACGTTCGAAGCGGAAGCCCGGCGACAATCGCGGCTCATCGCTGAGAGGGCGCGCGATCCCGGCAGCGATGAGGCTCGATCCCTGCGGGAACTGGACGCTCTTCTCGAAGCCGACGACTTTCGGGACGAATGGAAGGCATGAAGCGCGGCGATCTGGTGACGATCGCCGTCAGCGGTGACTACGGTAAGCCGCGTCCGGCACTTGTGGTGCAGGACGACGCCTTCGCCGACCTGCCGTCGGTGACGGTGCTGCAGTTGACCAGCGACGTTCACGAGGAATACGCGATCCGCATCACGATAGAGCCGGATGCCAACAACAAACTTCGCAAACTATCGCAGATCATGGTGGATCGCGCCGTGACGGTGCCGCGCGGCAAGACGGGAGCCGTCTTCGGTCATCTCGATCTGCGCACCATGCCGATGGTCGATGCCGCGATGTGCCGCTTCTTCGGGTTCGGGGCACGGCTATTATAATGCAGAAGGATCTTGGCCACCGGTCGGGATAGAGCGGCTCGTACCTGCCGCGCCGCTTTTGATGGCTGTGGCCAGCAGGTCGACAAAGGCGGAAACGCGCGTCGGCCTGAAGCGCGCGGAGGGGAACACGGCGTGAATGCCACCCACCGGAAGCTGCCAGTCGGGCAGAACCGGGGTCAAGCGACCAGCCTTAAGACCGCCCGCCACCACGAAGTCGGACAGGACGGAAAGGCCGATCCCCGCCAGAACCGCCGCCTCGCCGATCTCGACATTTCCCGCGCCGACATCTCGGCTATCGCCCGTCAGTCGGCTCGCTAAGACATTCAAGCTTTCGTCTCGGTCCATCCTCCTCCAAAGGACCAACGCGGATCTAGCCGAAGAACTCCTCCTTTTTCCGGCCCTCATGCCCTCATTCTCACATGCGAGGGCATCGAACCAACGCCCACCGGTCCTCCCCCGGTGGGCGTTTTGCGTTTGGAGAGGTCGCGACTGGATCAGCTTCAAGCCTTCGATGTCGGACCGTCTCGGGCTTGACCCATGTGCGAGACCGTTGCCGGTAACGGCTGTCCGAAATGCCCGATCAGCTCTTTCCATTGAAACCACGCTGACGCCTCAAGCCATGATCGCGCTGTGGATACGTTTCGCCGTATTCACGGCGTTGCGGCGATACGGCGGAGCTCCTCTGGTGAATGTCGAACCTACACGTGTTCGATGCGAGAAGCCTTGCCAGCTGACCATTGTCTCGCGCATGGTGGCGCGTGGCACCCGTGAATCGAGTGCCGGAAATGCAAAAGCCCGCCTCGGGAAAAGGCGGGCCTCACATTCCGGCAAAGCCGGGGAAGAGAAATCGTTCTCAGCGGATCGACTCTTCCCCGAAGCTTGAGCCCGAGTCAACGCAAAAACGCGAGTTTTTGTGGATGGCGGAGCTTTGCCGGCGCGTGAGCGCCTTCCCGGTCGGGCACGACCCCGGGGGAACGTATGCTCGCAATTCAGCTTGCGGCAGCGATCGAGGCCGCGCGCCCGTCGCAGCTCGACCAACTAGCCCGGACGCTTTGGCGCGGACATGCCGCCGGGCACCTTTCGCCCGGCGAAGCGCAAAGTCTTGCCGAGGCGATCCACGAACGCCGCGCGCGCCGCGCACCCGGTGCTCTTCTTGCCCGTCCCTATGCGAGCCTTTTCCCGCCCCGGCCGAAAAGCTGCGTGCGGCTTTATCCCGCCCGCATCAGCCGTCGACGGGGTCTGGCGGCCTCCGCTCCCCTGCCGCCCCGGCTCGCGAGCCAATGGACCACGGGAGAACTTGCGGTGCTGCGCATCTTGAGTGACGAAGCGCGAGAGAAGGGCGTCTGCGACCGAAGCCTTGCCGAGATCGCCGCACGCGCGGGTGTCTGCCGCAGCCTCGCCCAGGCCACGATCCGCCGCGCGGCCCAGCTCGGCCTCGTCACGATCGAGGAGCGCCGGCGGATGGGCGCCCGCAACCTTCCCAACCTTGTGAAGATCGTTTCGCCCGAATGGCGAACCTGGCTGAAGCGCGGTCCCAAACATCGAGCTTCGACCGCCGCCCCCACAGGGTCCAGAAATTCCGCCCCCACGGAACAGAACTTATTTCAAAGGCCGGAAAAGCAGGTTCGCTTCGATCCACAACCCGGCTTAGGAAGATCGGGAGGCGTGCTGGATTGCCGAAGATACGGAATGAAAGTGTGATGCCCCCGTCTGCATGCGTCGGTAGCTGTATGAAAGACGTGTACGTATTTATAAGGGGCGGGCAATGCATCGGAAGATGACCATCACGCTCGATGACGCAGTTTATGAAGGGCTGTACCGAACCGTTGGAAAGCGGCGCATGAGCCAGTTCATCGAGGACCTGGTGCGCTCGCACGTGCTTGGCGCTTCTCGTGACGACGGTTATCGCGCCATGGCGGAGGACGAAGCTCGAGAGGCGGAAGCGCAAGAATGGTGCAGCGGGCTTGCCGGAGACACAAGCGATGAAACGCGGTGATGTCTCGTGGGTCGAGTTCGATACGTCGGTCAGAAACAAAGTCCGCAAGACCCGTCCTGCCATCATCGTCAGCGACGACGCGGCCAAACGTGACCTGTTGCGCATCGTTTGGTGAACTGAAGCAGCGCATAGGGGAAATAGACTGGCAGGGATCAACCCATTGGCGCGCGCGGATCGATCAGCCCAAGCGAAGGAGTGCGGCTATGGCATCAACGGTAAGGGCACCGATAGTCCCGATCCAGATGGTCTGGTTCCAGAGGGCCGCTACGCTTTAGGGTCAGTCCTCTTCGACCCACATCTCGTCCATGAAGCGCTTGTCCTCTTCCCAGGTGGTCGGGGTGTAGGGTTCCGCAACCGCTGCCATGGCGAGAACCGGCGCCAGACGTTCACGGAGACGGCGTGGGTGAGGGACCCAACGCGGCGTTATGACCAGGTTGTCATCGAAGTCTAAGTTGCTGAACCGCGTCCCGGCGGGGTTGCATCGGATGACCGTTCCGCTGGGCACGGGCATGTGGACGCAGTGGTGAACGTGCCCGTGCACCCACAGATTAATCCGCCCGGTGTCGAGGAGCGCGGACAGGTCAGATGCGCCGTTGCCGGCGAAGAACGTCCCGTCGTCTTCCGTGCGCACGCAGTTGGGGTGAGGTGCGTGGTGCGTCACGACGACGAGCGGTTCCGGTCCAGTGTGGGCGTCGATGAACTGCATGAGACGCGCGAGTTCGACCCCGTGCTGCACGATCGTGGCGCTGATCGTCAGCGTGCCTGTGCCCGTGCCGATTTCGACTCAAATGACTTCACCGGTGTCGTCGCCGAGCTCCACAGTGTCGCCCGCGAGCGCAAAGTCGGTCCATAGCGTCGTACCAATGAAGCGACATCCCGTCAGTGTCACCATGTTTCCCTGCAGGAGGGTGCCCCCCACGTCTTAGCGGCTTTGCGCGCGGCGGGCAGCTGTTCGCTGAGCACGCTGTTCCAGTGCTCGTGGTTGCCAAGAATGTTGACCACGGGCTTTTCGTCGGCAGGCCGCCGCGAAACACGAAAGGCACGTGTCGGATCGCCTTGCCAGCCATCGCCAGCGCAAATGAGAACGTCGAACGGCGGCGGGCTCTGGCGCGAAGGCGTCTGGATAGGGCACCGTCTCCAAATGAAGATCCGACAGGATCCAAAGCTTGGGTGCCGGAACGTCCATGGACTGCTTTATTCGTTGGAGACGATCGTAACGCTTGAACCCACCAGGTTCAGCCCGTCAACGATATGAACCAGCGCAGGAAAGCATCTAGCGAACCAGTGGTGGTGATCACGATGATGAGAGCGCTGATCCTGATCACCTAAAGCACGATGATACCGATGAGATTGGAGCGGAAGGAATCCTTGCGCGTCTTATGACGCACGGTCTGCTGCGCGATCAGGGCGAGGTTCAGGAGGGTCGCTTCGGAGATGCGTCGTGGACCGATGCGGGCATTGGCCTTATCGATCAGCATCGCGACGTAGGCTGCGAGGTTGACGACCTCGATGTACACCGCGACTGCGAGCATGGCCCGGACCGACATCGGCGTCTCCCCGAAACTATCGGCTGCCGTGGTGATGGTTCTCGTCTCAAAAGCCGGGCGAGGGTGAAGGGTCGTCATCTGGCTCATCGAGGTTCGCGTCTTTCTCCCGTTCGAGCAGGGTTGGCTTCTGCCCAGTGATCAGGGTGTCGTTCCAGTCCTTCGCGTCCTTGGGCCGGTCCCGAACCACCGACCCCCAGACATCACGCGGCTGAGCCAACAGCCATTGCTTCAACTTCTCGGCCGCCGTGTCGCCCGCCGGATCTGCATCGAACGCGATCCGGAACAGCGAGGGTGTTTGCATCAACACTGTCCGCTGGCGGGCCATCGCATCCACGAAGTGGTCGTCCAACGACGCTCGCGTTCCGGCCGTCGAGATTACGAGGCAGGGCTCCTCCATGAGCTCGGGATGGGTTTCGAGATAAGCGATGGCATCGGCCGCACTCTCGACGATTGCGATCTGTTTGTAGCGCAACCCCTTCGCATAGGTTCGGCCAGGCTGGGTCTCGATCGTGAACGCGCCAAGCCGCGAGGTTCCCCGCTGCAGTCCAGTGAACCGATGGTGGGGATCGGTCCCTTTCACCTCGGCGCCGACTTCCCGTCCCTCCGCGTCGAACATCCGGGCAAGGAAGTTGCCTCGCTCGTCGGCGGCGATCCGATCGCTGGCACGAAGCCGGTCCACCAGTTCGCCCGACAGTTTGCGAACGGAGGTCAGCCAGCGTCGAACGCGCGGCCACATCCCTTCGTGATGGTCCCGCCGCACGAAGACCGGACGGGGCGGTGAGGCCTTCGCCTGGGTCTCCATCTGCCGAAGAGCGACCCGGGTCAGGGAAGGATCGAACTCGCGCAACCAGCTGATTGCTCGCCCCGGCGGGACACCTAATCCGAAGGCCACGAAGTCGATCGCGCCGCCCCCGCCTTTGTGGCGAACATGATCAAAGAACTTGGCTCCCTTGATCGTCACCCGTGCGGTTTCCGACAGCCATTGGGTGGCGTCATCGGGGTCCTGGCTCAGCCCAAGATGGGGGGCGAGCTGTTCGAGGTTGAGGGTGCGCAGACGGTCGAGCTCGTCCCGGTCTTGCGCTTCGCGTTTCGTGCGAGCTTCTTCCAGATCGGCCTGAAGCTGGTTGGCCTGAGTTGCGTACTGGCGAGCTTCCAGACGGAAGATCTGCTCGGCCTTGCGAGCCTGATCGCGCTCCCGTAAAGCCGCCTGCTTCTCCTTCTGGGCTTCCAGAAGACGCCGATCGGCCTCCTTCACCCGCCGTTGGAGCCCCTGCCTCTTTCTGCGTTCCTGAACGGCCTGCGAAGCCGCCGCTGCCATAGGTGCCGCTGCCGTCTCGATCCGAGCCTGTTGGCGCTTCTGGTAGCCCTTTGCATTTGCGATGTCGGTCAGACGAGGAGGCTCGATCTCGGCCGCCAGCTCGATCGGAGCCGAGAAGGCTCGTTCGACCCGGGCGTAGTAGGCGCCGATCGACTCGTGCTTGGCCTTCGAGCCGCGGACGCCTCGCTCGATGCCGAGATGGGCGACGGCCTCGGCGTAGGTATCCTGCATGCGCGTGAGGGCCGCTCGATCCAGCATCTCCTTGGCCGACAATCGCCCATCGGGTGTCAGCGGCACGTAGACCGCCTGAATGTGGGGGGTCGCTTCGTCGAGGTGGAGACGGCAATCCACGAGGCGGTCCCCATAGGTTTGTTCAAGCCAGCGACGGGACGCCTCGACCCAGCTTTCCAGCCGATCTTCGTCGTAGTCTCCCGCAGCCTCGGGCCGTCCGGGCCGAAAATAATCCGGGCTGGCCGACAGGTTCAGATGGACGCCTCGAACGGCATCCTTGCGCACCCGCTTGAGATCAATGCCGGCAGTCTCGATCCGGGACGCGATGGTGTCCCATGGATGGGCGCCGGCATCCTCCCAAGATCGGTTGGATGGCGAACGCTTGGCATCGGCGTTGGCAGGCGGCGCGGATCGGCTGTTGTGCCGGATGAGGTTGATGAGGTGGACCGGCGTTTTGACCTTGTCGGCATGGCAGACGGTGGAGGCCATCTCACTTCCCCAGGAGCGTTATCTCGCCAGAGTTGTAGCCTAATATACTTCGCTCTACGACCCCTCCGGGGTCCCGCGAAGTGATTAGGGCATTGGGCACGCCCCCTGCACCCCCGCACGCCTCTTCCGAGGATGTGCAAGACCTGCCATCCGGCAGGTCCAAACCGGCTCCCGGGGAAAGGGAGGACCATTCATCTCCCAAGGGCTCATAAGGCGCCAAACGGAAGGCCCACGTTCTTCCGGCTCCCCACAAAAGCGATTTCCCCCTGTTACATTATTCTTCTGCAATAAGATTGAATCTTATTGCATGCCGAAAACGATAACCCTCACAATGGGTTATCAGATATCTGGTTAATTCGAGTGTTGGCGGACCCGGTATCAGGCATCGAGCTGCCGCAAGCGGCCTGCCGAAGCGCCGACGAGGGGCTTGGGATCCCGCAAAAGCGATGACCGAAGCCATCTGTATCTATCTGATTTCAAACGAAGATCGAATTTCCCTGTAATTTCCTGCAATGGAATTGTAGGAGATTGCAGCTCTCGCCTATCCGCAGCGTCCGAACCGCTGCGGCGGTCGTTGGCGAACGCCGCATTCCAAAACCTCGAACGCGTCGGAGACAGGGTTATGTCGAAGGAGATCGGACGGCTGCTGAGCCACGTGCTGCGTCATGCGCCAGAGCGGTTGGGGATCATGCTCGATGCGAACGGCTGGACGTCAGTGGACGAGCTGATCGCGAAGGCGCGCAAAGCCGAATTCAAGATCGATCGGGCGCTTCTGGAAGAGACGGTCTCCACCAACGACAAGCAGCGCTTCACGTTGTCGGAGGACCGCCAGCGGATCCGCGCGGCGCAGGGGCACTCTGTCCCGGTCGACCTTGGGCTCGACCCTTCGGAGCCTCCTCTAAGGCTGTTTCATGGTACGGCACGCACCAACCTCGACGCCATCTTTGCGGAAGGGCTGAAGGCGGGGCGCCGGCAGCATGTGCATCTGTCGATGGACGAGGACACCGCTCGCCGGGTCGGTGAGCGACACGGCAAGCCGGTGATCCTGTGCATTGACACCAAGCGCATGCGAGACGACGGGCTGACGTTCCTGCGGGCCGACAACGGCGTCTGGCTGACCGAGAGCGTGCCGCCGCAGTACCTCGGCTTCTAGGTGCGCGTCGGTTCGACCGTGGAGGTTCTGGAGACTTCCACGACGGCCAACCGCTGCCGGAGCGCATGCTTGATCAGGTCCTCGATCTCGGACAGGCGAAGTCCCCCGGCATAGGCGAGCTGATGCGCGAGCTCCGCGATCTCTGGATCTCGAGCGCCATAGATCGGCCAATCCAGAAGACCGTTGTGGTGATCGGGATGTGCCATGCCGCCCTCTTCGTACGATAGCGCTCAAAGGGAGATACGCTCAAGCCGCGATCGAGACGACGGCGAGCCAGTGCTTGCCCATGCGGTTCCACACGACGCGACCCTCGACAAGCGGCATCAGAGCCTCGCCGCGACGCTTGCTGGTCGGCCACCAAAGGCCGGTGCTGCCGTCGTCGAAGCGGTCAAGGAGGGCGCAACTGCCCAGGAGCGGGAGATGCTCGGCGCTGTCGGACACATGTGCGGGGATGGGGAAGGCGGGCAGCTTCCCGTAGTCGGCCTGCAGCTTGGGCGATCTCCCTTCCAAGCACGTCTCGGCGAGCGCACGGGCACGTTCCGCATCGGCTGCGACCAGCTTTTGACCAACGACCAAGGCAGCAGCATCTCCTTCGAGGATTACGCGATCGCGCTCGCCGACGAGATCGAAACGCCGCGCCATTCCCGCCAGCGCTTCACCGTCGGCTACTGATCCCGTTTCATCGCGCGGATGGTCGGCGGATGCTTTCGCCGACCGTTTCGAACGCTATCGGCCACAGCGAATTCAGATCAAAACCCTTTTCAATCAATCTAGACTTCCCGTCCGTCTGATGAAAATCCGGCTCCGGGGTTGTAAAGGGAAAATATCGGCGTACTTTGTCGCTATCGATACTCGGCCGGATTGTTTGGCCTCGCGCTCATTGAGTGCTTGTTCATCTGATTTCCACTCGACAGTCGGTTTCAACAGGGCGCAATTCGTGCGCCTTGACGCACTATCTATGCTTGGAAGGGTCTCCCATGGCTACGGGAACCGTGAAGTGGTTCAATTCCCAAAAGGGATTCGGGTTCATCGCCCCCGATAACGGCGGTCCGGACGCTTTCGTCCATATCAGCGCCGTCGAGCGCGCGGGTTTGTCCGGCCTGACCGAAGGTCAGAAGGTGACCTACGAGCTCGTCGCCGATCGTCGCACGGGCAAGCAGTCCGCCGACAATCTGCAGGCTGGCTGATCTCCTGATTTCGATCCGCGGCCGGGCGCCTCGTGAGGGTGCCGGGCCGTTGTGAAAGCAGCGACTTTCTGCCGACCACGGATGTACTGGCGGCAGCCAAGTTCGGTGTCCGGGTGCCGCGTCGCAGACGACGTGGCATCCATTTTCCCATTTGCAGCCATCGGAACCTCGTTCCGGTGGTTGTTCCGGTTTCAGGGCGGCAAAGCCGGTTCCATCGAGTTCTTCGGATGGACCGCGCCGGTGCCTCGCGAGCCGGAAATCGTCGAAGGCAACGCACATGGTCGATGACGACACCGCCTCCAAGGCCAATGCCGCTTTTCGCGCGCCGAACAACGGCCACGAAAAGGGGTCGGCCATGTCTTTGATCGCGGGCGAAGCGAAGGCCACTGCCGACAAGACGGCGAGGTTGCGCAAGCTCCGCGAGGAAGCCGAGGCCGCCACCCCGCCCGAACCCGTCAAACCGGCGCGCAAAAGCGTCAAGAAGGCGTCCGCCAAATAGGAACGCCCCAGCCTTGCGAGTTGCAGATCGCGGGCGCGAAGGAGAGCTTAAGTGAAGGTAGACGTTCGCGACAACAATGTGGAACAGGCGCTGCGGGCGCTGAAGCGCAAGCTGCAGCGGGAAGGCGTGTTTCGCGAGATGCGCGCGCGCCGAGCCTACGAGAAGCCTTCCGAGAAGCGCGTGCGCGAACAGCAGGAAGCCGTGCGGCGCGCCCGCAAGGCGATGCGCAAGCAGGCGCAGCGCGAAGGCCTTCTGCCCATGCCGAAGAAAGCTCCCCCGAGGGGCGCCCGTCCGGCTACCGCTTCCTGAGCCTCTGAGCCTCTGAGCCTCTGAGCCTCTGAGCCTCTGAGCCTCTGAGCCTCTGAGCCTCTGAGCCTCTGAGCCTCTTTCGGTCGAGATCCGTAAAGCCGTAAAGCCGTATCCACGGTTTTGCGGCTTTACGCTGTTACGCTCTACCTTTCCCTGATCGGCGCCGCCAGTGCGTCGCTCAGAACGTCGAAGACGCGCGGGTCCTGCATCTGCGCCACGTTGAAACGCATGAAGCTTTGCGCCGATTGCGAGATGCTGAAGACGTTGCCGGGCGCCAGAACCACGTTTTCCCGCAAAGCCGCTCGCGCAAGCTCGGCCGCATCGCGCTCCTCTGGCAGGGCGCACCAGAGATAAAAGCCGCCGCGCGGGCTGAGCCAGGGGCGGATGCTGATCCCTTCGAGCTTCTCCGCCACCTCGTGCCGGGCGCGCGACAAGCGGCGGCGCAGATCCGCCAAGTGCCGGCGATAGCCTCCCTCGCTCAGCGCCGCGTGAACCACGGCTGCCGCCGCCGGGCTACAGCTTCCGAAACTCGTCGCCACCTGAAGGTCGACCAGCG
Source organism: Aureimonas psammosilenae (assembly GCF_009176975.1). Classification (GTDB taxonomy): domain Bacteria; phylum Pseudomonadota; class Alphaproteobacteria; order Rhizobiales; family Rhizobiaceae; genus Plantimonas; species Plantimonas psammosilenae. The sequence continues at coordinate 62,473 of NZ_WEZG01000016.1, read as the reverse complement.
CCTCGATCCAGTCGGGCCGCGCCGCGACATAGCCGCAGCGGATGGACGCCGACAGGGTCTTGGAAAAGCTGCCGACGCGGATCACTTGGCGAAGTCCGTCGAGAATGGCGAGGCGCGGGGAAGGCTCTGGCTCCAGATCGGCGAAAATGTCGTCCTCGACCACCACCATGTCGTGGACGCTGGCGATGTTGAGGAGGCGGTGCGCGGTCTGCGCCTTCAGGCTCGCGCCCGTCGGATTGTGAAGTGCCGAATTGGTGAGATAAAGCCGGGGCCGGTGCTGGCCTACGCGCTCGGCGAAGCACTCCACGTCCGGCCCGTCGGTGCGGTAGGGCACGCCGACCACGTTCGCGCCATGGGCGCGCAGAAGCGCCTGAAAGTTGAAATAACAGGGGTCGTCCACGAGAACCGCGTCGCCCGGGCGCAGGAGAAGCCGGCAGACGAGATCGAGGCTCTGGCTGCCCGATCCCGTGAGGATGATGCTGTCCGGTGCCGCATCCAACCCTTCGGCGGCGAAACGGCGCGTGAGAAGCTGGCGGAGGGCAGGAAGCCCGAGCGTCGTGCCGTAATCGGTAAGCGTCCCGTTGTCCGCCTTGCCGAGCTGGCGCACGGCCCGGCGGATCGCGGCGTCCGGCATCCAGTCCGCCGGCATCCAGCCGCAACCGGGCTTCAAAACCTCTTTCCCCGCATCCAGCGATTGGCGCGACACCCAGAACGGGTCCACCGCCCGGTCGAGCTTCAAGCCCAGCTCGGTCAGCGGCACCGGCATCGCGGCGGCACTGGCCACAAAGAAGCCGGAGCCGGGCCGCGCCCGCACCATTCCTTCGGCGGCAAGCCGTTCATAGGCTTCCACCACGGTGGACGGCGAGATCGCCATCGCCTCGGCGAGCCGCCGCACGGAAGGAAGCCGGTCGCCGGCTCGCAGCGCGCGGCTCGCGATCCTGGCGCGGATGGCCTCCATCGCTTGCCCTGTTTTCGGTCCCGCCCCGTTTCGCCGCATCGCCGATCTCTTGGCCGTATGGAATCCATTGCCCATACGGTTCGGCTCAATTGTATGGGAGTGTTTCTGGCCGCACCAGATCCCCACGCGTAACGATCCGCTTTGAAGACGAGGGGTCGAAACATGGCGACGGGAATGCGGGGCTGGGGCAGCGGGCTCCTTGGCGTGGTGATTTTCAGCGGCTCCCTGCCGGCGACGCGCGTTGCGGTGGAGGGGTTCTCACCCTTGTTTCTCACGGCGGCGCGCGCAGTGATCGCCGCTCTTCTCGCCATCGTCCTCCTGTTCGCCCTGCGCCAGAAGCGACCCCGGCGCGGCGACATGGTTTCGCTTCTCGTGGTGGAGCTCGGCGTGGTGGTGGGTTTCCCGCTTCTGACCGCCCTGGCGCTCCAGCACGTCACCTCGGCCCATTCCATCGTCTTTATCGGCCTTCTGCCGCTCGCGACCGCCTTGTTCGGGGTCCTGCGCGGCGGCGAACGGCCACGCGCGCCGTTCTGGTTCTTCTCCGTTCTCGGCGCCTTGATCGTGGCGGGTTTCGCGCTTCACGAAAGCGGCCCCGCATCGTTGTCCGGCGATCTTCTGATGTTGGTGGCGATTCTCGTCTGCGGGCTCGGCTATGCCGAAGGCGCCGCCCTGTCGCGGCGGCTCGGAGGCTGGCAGGTCATCTCATGGGCCCTCGTTCTGGCGCTGCCCGCCACCGTTCCGCTCGGCCTCCTGACGCTTCCCGCCACTGGCCTCCACGCCATCGCGACCTCCGCCTGGGCGGGCCTCGCCTATGTGTCGGTGTTCTCCATGCTGGTCGGCTTCGTGTTCTGGTACCGGGGACTCGCCCTCGGCGGCATCGCGGGCGTCGGCCAGTTGCAGCTTCTCCAGCCCTTTCTGGGCCTGGCTCTCGCGGGTCTCCTCCTCGGCGAGCCCGTGGCCTGGACCATGGTCGCCGCCGCAGGCTCCGTCGTCTTCTGCGTCGCCGGCGCCAAACGCTTCTCCCGTTGATACGATGAAGCGTGGAAGCGTATTTGCGGCTTTACGCTTGGGGCCTTCCAAAACCCGATCCATCCGTGCATCTGCAGAACCGGAAGGGTCAGTTGGGACCTTCGCTCTCATACCGGGAAGGCGCGATGGTTGGAGGGAACGACACGAGGATGCGGCAAGCCTCTTCTTTCGACCGACGCCGGCTGACGGCCAATATCGCGCTGCTTTTCCCCGATCTGCCGTTTCTCGACCGGATCGACGCGGCAGCCGATGCCGGCTTCGACAAGGTCGAATGCCATTTTCCCTATGATGTCGACCTCGCCGTCCTGAAAGCGCGGCTCGAAGCACGGCATGTCGCGATGACGGCGCTCAACACGGCGCCGGGCGATCTTGCCGCCGGCGAATGGGGGTTGGCCGGGGTGCCGGGCCGGGAAGAGGCTTTCCGCCGTGATTTTCGCGAAGCGCTCCGCTATGCCGAAGCGCTCGAAACACCGATGGTGCATGTCATGGCGGGCATCGTGAAGCCGGCGGATCGTGAGGACGCTCTTCGCACCTTCCGGGAAAATCTGGCATGGGGTGCGGGGCAAGCGGCGAAGGTGGGCGTGACGCTCCTTCTGGAGCCTTTGAACCTTCGCGAGAGGCCGAACTATCTCGTCAGCCGTTCCGACGATGTCGCAGCCATCATTGCCGAGATCGGCGCGCCCAACATCAAGATTCTGTTCGACATCTATCACCTCCAGATCATGGAGGGCGATCTGACAACGCGCCTTCGCCGCCACGCGTCCCTGATCGGGCATGTCCAGCTCGCCTCCGTGCCTGACCGGACCGAGCCCGATCGCGGCGAGGTGGATGTGCGCCACATCCTGCGCATCCTGGACGAGATCCATTATCGCGGGCTCATCGGGCTCGAATACAAGCCGAGCGGCGATACGCAGGGCGGGATCGGCTGGATCGATGAGCTCTGAGGCCTCGTCAGAGCCGTAAAAGCGTATCTACGGCGATACGCTTTTCAGCGACGGTGCGGCAGATCGCCGGAAAGAGCCGCGCCCACGACCACGACCAGGATGGCGGTGAGGGCGATCCCGAGATCGGACCCAAGGCCGGACAGGAAAAGGCCGAGCGCGCCCAGAAACACCAGCGCGAAGGGAAGCCACGCGCTGGACCCGAAGGCCGGAGGCCGACGCTTGGGCTTGGGCGCCTGCTTGGGTTTGAACTGGTAGACGTTCATGGTGCGCTCGAAGTCTTCGAAGGATCGGTCGGGCCATGAGAAAGCGCAATTACGGCGCGGCGTAAATACGGCGGTCCGCGCTTTCCAGAACTAGCGAAGCCGGAGGCCTTCCCAGGCGGCGCGCCCCAGCGTCCAAGCGGTCCGCCAGCGTTCGCCCGGCCGCTTGGCGGCATAGACCAGCCCTTGCAGCGGCACATAGGCGAGGGTGCGCAGCTTCCAGCGCGCCGGCACATGCGACAGGCGCAGCATGTGGAACTGGTTGCGCATATAGGTCCCCATGCGCGACGGGTTCTGGCTCGGAAAGGCGATCGGCCCGACGCGTACCACGCCGGAACCCACGCGATGCGGCATTTCGGCCTCCTCCAGAAGCCAGACCGAAAAGCCGCGCGACCAGGCGCGAAAGCACCATTCCACATCCACCGCGTCGATGCGGTAGCGCTCCTCGAAGGGGCCGATGGCGGCGAGCGCAACCAGGGAAATGAGACTTCCCGACGTGATGAGATAATCCACCGGCACGCCGCCCTCGGCGCCCGGCATCTCCCGGCAACGATAGCGCGGCGCCTTGGAATGAAGCGGATCGTGCGCCACGGGCAGGGGGCCGATCGCGGCGGGACGCGCGCCTTTCGCCTCGATCGCCCGGAAAGCGGCGAGAAGTCGGCTGGCGAGGTCGCTGTCCGGCTCGGAGTCCTGGTCGAAATAAAGCACGAAAGCGCAATTCTGGCCTTTCGCTGCGTCTGCCAGCCGGTTCAAAACGGCGGCGATGCCTTCGTTGCGTGGGCTCTGGGTGACGTGGAGGGCCGTATCGCCCTGCAGGCGGGCCAGATCCTCTGCCCCAATTGCTTCGCCAACGGGACCGTCGATATGAAGGTGGATGGGCGCGCCGGCACCGGAAACGCGAGCGAGCAGACGCTCCAGAAGCACCATGTCCGGGCGATAAACGCTGATGGCAACCGCCACTTCGCCCGGTCCAGCGAGCAGCGGATCAGTCCTCGGACTGGAGCGAGGCGCGCGTATCGGCGATGTCGATGATATCGAGCTTGGCCGGAGGCGGCAGACGCAAAACCCCGTTGGCTTGGAGCGGAAGGTCCTGCGCATCGTTCGTCGGACGGCTTTCGGCCAGAAGCGGCTTGAATGCCGGATCGTGCGCTTCGTCGTAAACGCGATGCGGTGCAACAGGTGCCGTCGGTGTTTGAAGGGCAACGACTGAAACAGGCATTCCAGCGGCTGGACGTTGTTCGGCAACGCCAGCGGCCACGACCGGCGAGGCAGCGAGCGCCGGCAGGGATGAGCGCTCGACGCCGGGATAGCCGAATTGCGGACTCGTGCCCACTGAGGGCGAAACGGAGGACATGATGTCGGTGCCGACGCAGCCCGTCATCGTCATCGCTGCCACCGCCATCAGGGCCAGCTTCATCTTCATAGGTCCGCCCTCAAGCTCTCAGGATGAGTATCTCTAACTGATATGACAGCTTCTGCCCATCGCAAACGAGCTTGTCTCATACGTCATGCTAGCCATAAGCTTGTTCAGAATATTCTTGCTCATCATCCACATTCCGTCTCCTCGGGCGATCTGCATTCAGGGGCAGAAAGACTGAGCCAATCGTGTCCGCGCCACGATTGGCGTGTAGGCACGCCGACATTGAACAAGAGGAGCTACGTCATGCGCCTTCTGCATCTCGCAACCTTGGTGTCGGTTTTGTCTGCGATCCCGGCGGTTGCACAGGAACAAGGGCATACGCAGTCTGGAAAAGAAGTACGGCTGGGCTGGATCGGGTCGGTGGGGTCGGACTGCAAGCCAGTGGAACCGCAGGCAGTGACGCCCGCCAAGCTGGCGCAGCACGGGCAGATCCGTCTCGTTCGAGGAACGGTAACCACCGAGAAGATCGCTCAATGTCCGTCACTTTCCGTTCCTGCCATCGTTGTCTTCTACACGTCGTCGCCCGACTTCAAAGGTGTCGACAGCTTCGCCTTGAAGGCAGGTGATGGAGCGGAGCGCACCTACACCGTTACGGTTGAATGAGGTCCGATTCCTTCGATTCATTTATCCGAGAAGTTCTGCTTTGGATCATGAAGCGGTTTCGTATCGGACATTTCTGCGAAGGATCTGAGATAATTCCCGAGATCCAACGATGTTAGACGGTCCAAGTCTCATTGATTGGACCATGGGGGCTTGGTTTGAAGTTGACCCGATGACGATCGGGGATCGCCCTACACCCTTTCACGTCAACTAGATCATCTGATACTAGCCGGGCGGAATTCCGTCGGAGACGATCCCCCTGTCCAATCCCGCCATCATCGAGCACGATTTTCGAAGCTATCGGCGCGCGCCTATTCGCTCCACGCTCGGCGAGCTCATCCACGGACTGCGTCTCGTTGATCTTTGGGGCACTCTCGGCTGGCTGGATGTTCGTCAAAGATACCGCCGCTCGATCATGGGGCCGTTCTGGGTAACGTTGACTCTTGCCGCTTTCGTGGTTGGCCTTGGCATTACCTATGGCACGTTGTTCGGCATCGCCATGGCCGATTACCTGCCATATCTGTGCATCGGCATCGTGGTGTGGACACTCCTTTCAGGATTTATCTTGGAAGGATGCACAGCCTTTACGGGTGCGGAAGCGGCGATCAAACAAATGCCGGCCCCTCTCAGCATTCATGTCTATCGTCTGGTTTGGCGATCCATCATCATCTTCTTGCATAACGCGGTCATTATCGCGCTGGTTCTGATCTTCTTCGGCATCAATCCCGGCGCTGAAGGAGTGCTCGCGGTACTTGGCTTCGCCCTCCTCATCGTGAATGGCCTCGCCTTCTCGTTGCTGTTTGGCACGCTGAGCGCCCGCTTCCGCGATATTCCACCTTTGATGGCCAATCTGATCCAGACGCTTTTCTTCGTCACGCCGGTGATCTGGCATGTGGACAACCTGAAGCAGCGTCAGATCATCGCCGAATGGAACCCCTTCTATCATTTGATCGAAGTCGTCAGGGGGCCTCTCCTGCATAATGCGCCCAGCATGAATTCCTGGATCTTCGCTCTCGTCTTCACCGCTCTCAACTGCGCGGCGGCCTTGCTTTTTTACGCTCGCTTCCGCTGGCGTATTCCTTACTGGCTCTGAACACTCGTGAATTCGATCGAACTCAGCGACGTCAGCGTCGACTTTCCCATCTACGGCGCATCGTCGAGATCCCTACGCAACCGAATTTTCAGCGGGGCGACAGGCGGCAAGATCGGCTCGGATGCTCGGCATCGCACGCGCGTGGAGGCCCTGCGCAACATCACGCTGTCGGTCCGGCATGGGGAGCGCATCGCGCTTATCGGACATAATGGAGCCGGCAAGACAACGCTTTTGCGGGTGCTCGCCGGCATCTATCCGCCTCAAACCGGGCGTTTGCGCATCGAAGGCAAGATCGCGCCGCTTTTCGATATCGGCTTCGGCATGGACCCCGATGCTACGGGTTACGACAACATCCGTTTGCGGGGGCTGTTCCTCGGTTTATCGCGCAAAGAAGTCGAAGACCGTCTCGATCAAATCGCCGAATTCACCGAACTCGGCCAGTTCTTGGAAATGCCGATCCGCACCTATTCGATGGGTATGCAGACCAGGCTTTCCTTTGCGGTTTCCACCAGCATCAAGCCGGAAATCCTCCTTCTGGACGAAGGGATCGGTGCCGGCGACGCGGCCTTCCTGGAAAAGGCGCAAGCGCGTATCCGTACCTTCGTGGACGAAGCAGGCATCCTCGTTCTAGCCTCTCATAGCCGCAGCCTTCTGGCCAATCTGTGCGAGCGAGCCATTCGGTTGGAGCATGGGGCCATCATAGACGATGGACCGTTCGAAGAGGTCATGAACCGCTATGTCGGACCTTCTTCTCATTCCTGAGACTGGTCCGACAGTTCGGTATCAGCCCATCATGTCCTGCATCAGTGCCTTCTGGCGCGGCAGGGATACTCCATGGAGATCGTAACGATCGATCGCGGTTCGCCTGGCGGCACGTCGCATGTCTTGGAACCGCTTCGGATGGCGTACGGCCTCGACCACGGCGGAAGCGATGGCATCCGGGTCGAAGAAGTTCACCAGGATGCCGTTCTGCTCGTGACGGATGACCTCTTCCACCGGTGCCGTTTGAGATCCGATCAGAAGGCACTCGCTCGACATGGCTTCGATCATCGACCAGGACAGAACGAACGGGTAGGTCAGATAGATGTGGGCGTCCGATGTCTGGAGCATCTTGCGGAAGACATCGTACTCGATGCGGCCAACGAAATGCAGACGCTTCTCGTCGATCGTCACTTCCTTTAAAGCGCGTGCTCTGTAGGTTTCCCCCTCGGGCAGCTTGGCGCCATAGCTGACGCCATCGCCACCAACCACAACGATGTGGAGGGAAGGGTGCCGAGCGAGGATCTTCTCGGCCGCCCGCATGAAGACGTGAAAGCCCCGATATGGTTCGAGGTTGCGAGCGACGAAAGTGACCAGCGGAACTGATCCATTGAAGGTCAGACCATTGGGGAACGTGACGGATGGCTTCTTGGCCGGCACGAGCGTCGTCGTATCGACCCCATCATGGATCGTGTGGACTTTCGGAGCATAAGCTTTCGGAAATCTGCTGGATTGCCACCATGTGGGAGAAATTCCCTGATCGGTCGACTCCAGGCAGCTTAGGAGAAGTTGGTTCCGGCTGCGCAGATGGAAGCGCAGTTCTGGATTGCTTGGGAACTCGGGATCGAAGCCGACATCGGCGCCTTGGGCGCTGTAGAAGAACTCGAAATAAGAAAGCAGCGGAACATCCGGGAAGATGTCCTTGACGAATTGCGTTTCCCCCCAGCCGCTGTGCCCAACGATAAGGTCGGGCCGTACATTCTGATTTTGCAATTGCAACAGGATGCGAGCGACCGCCTGACCATGCAGAATGCCGTCTTCGATCGTCGTCAGGTAGGGATGGGTGCTGGCATTGACGCTGCGGTTCGGCTGATAGGCGATCAGCGTCAGATTGGGGAGGCGATTGATCGTCTGCTTGCTGATGAAGAAGACTTTATTGTGGGTAGCAAGCTCCCGGCACAGATGAAGAAACTGGCCAGGGAAATTCTGATGGATGAAGATGATCGTCTTATTTTTGATCATGACCGAACGGGAAACGGATAAGAAGCCCGCACGCACACACGCCGGGAGATGAGAAGGGGCCCCAAAATCGGTGGACGACCTTCTTGCTGGAACCTCGGATCATTCCTCGCGGAAAGCGCGATCCATCGAATGAATGACGGGGGAAATGAGGTAGTCGAGAGCCGTGCGCTCGCTCGTCGGGATGATCACTTCCGCAGGCATACCGGGATAGAGCCGCAGTTCCTGAGCTGCGTGAGAAAGCGACGCCGGGTCGATGCGCACGTCGGCAACATAATAAGCCGCACCGTTCTCCGTCGTGATGCGATCAGCCGAAATCTTGGTCACCTCGCCAATAACCGAAGGAGTCGTGCGCTGGTTGTAGGCGGTCAATTTCACCTCGGCCCTCATACCCGCCTTCAGCTCAGCGATATCCTTCGGATTGACACTAGCTTCGACGATCATCGGACTACCTTCCGGCACAATCTCGAGAATGCGCTCGCCGGGCGCGACGACCCCACCGTCGGTATATTGGGTGAGACCAAAAACGCGACCGGAAGCCGGTGCACGCACCGTCGTGAGATCGAGGGTCGCCTTGGCCGCCTGGAGCCGCGGAAGGATGTTGGCAAGGTCGCCTTGGATCTTACTCATTCCCTCGCTGCTTTCCGCGAGGCGGTCTTCGTAAAGGCGATTGATTTGTAGACGAGCTTCACCCTTAGCCTGTTCGGACTCCGCAATCTGTGCCTGGAGAGCACCCCGCTTGCCGAGGAGTTCGGTGCTTGCCCGTTCCAGTTCATGGACCCGGGTCTGTGAAGCGTAGCCTTGCGACGCCAGCGACTTCGTCCCCTTTAACTCTTTGTCGAACAGATCCTTTTGCTGGGAGATCGAGTCGATCTGAGCTTGATAGCCGGAAATGCGCGTATCAAGCTGAGCGATGCGCTGATTGAGAATGTCCGCTTGGTTGTCGAGCGCTTGGCGGCGCTTTTGAAAAAGCGCGGTCTGATCCGTTATGAGCGCCGCTACGCTTTGCTCTCCGATCCGAGTTTCCAATGCCGGCGGGAAAGCGATCTGCTCGATACCAGCGCCCTCTGCCATGAAGCGCGCTCGCTGCGCGATGAGGTTCATATACTGGTTGTCGTAGACATCGAAGGCGGAACGCGCTTGGACGTCATCCATCTTCACCAGAGTATCGCCGGCATTGACGGTCTGTCCGTCGCGCACGAGCACTTTGGAGATGATGCCACCATCCCTGTGCTTTACGACCTTGCGGTTATCTTCGACTTTGACGACAGCGGACGCGACGACCGCCGAAGCCAACGGTGCAATCGCCATAAGCGCACCTAGTCCAACAACGAAGATTGCGACGATCGCGGTGCCGAGCACGATCGGCCGACGGATGCTCGCGTTGAAGTCGTCAGGCGACTCGACGCGGGCGACCGGAATAGGAGGGACCACCGTCGATAAGGCGTCGTTTTTGACTTCCGCCAGTTCGGAGGGTTTTTTAAAAGCGACAACGGACATCAGATGTTCTTTCTCACGCTGTCGTTCCGGAATAATCGGAGTCGATATCGCCTGGACATATCCACATTCGCCAACGAATTAATTTGCCTGCGATGCGGTTTGATTGGCGCTTGGACCCGCGATCTGCCCCGGAGTCCCCTGGTTGGATGCATCGTTTCGAACGGCTTGGACAGGCCCGGGCTGGGCGACAGGTGCCGGCATCAGCTTGGCCAGTACCGCATCGCGAGGCCCGAAATTCTCGACGACGCCGTCCCGTAGAAGCAGGATCTTGTTGGCGAACTTCAGTGCCGACATGCGGTGCGAGATCACTACCACCGTGGACCCCATCTTGCGCAACTCGACGATCGCCGCGAGAAGCGCATTTTCACCATCAGAGTCGAGACTAGCATTGGGCTCGTCCAGAACGACGAACGAAGGACGATCGTAAACGGCACGGGCCAAAGCGACGCGCTGACGCTGGCCGACGGAAAGCAGGGCCCCGCCCTCGCCGAGCTCAGTGTCGTAGCCGTTCGGCAGACGCAGGATCAGCTCATGGATGCCAGCCATCTTGGCGGCTTCCAGCACCTTTGCGTCGTCCGGCGCGGCTGAGAAGCGCGCGATATTATCGCGCACGCTTCCCGAAAACAGTTCCACATCCTGAGGCAGGTAGCCGATATGATGTCCGATATGGCTGCGTGCCCAGGAATGCAGTTCGGCGCCGTCGAGGCGAACGGAACCGGCGGTTGGTTGTGCAACGCCAATCAGAAGTCGCGCCAAGGAAGACTTGCCGGCGCCGGACGGGCCAATCAGGCCAAGGCAGTCACCGGGCTCTAAGGCAAAGTTGATGCTCTTCAACATCGGCTTGGCGGTGCCCGGGAACGCATAAACGAGCTGCTCAACGGACAAGCGCCCCGATGGTCTTGGGAGCTCCATGCCGGCCTCCATCGGCGGGAACTCCTTCAGAAGACCGTTCAGCCGATCGAAGGACTGACGGGTCTGAATAATGGCCTGCCACGAACCTACGGCTCGCTCCACCGGGGCGAGAGCCTTGCCCATCAGCATCATCGTGCCGAACATCACGCCGGGCCCTGTCAGACCGTCGATCACGAGAAGAGCTCCGGCAGCTAGAATGGCGACCTGTAGGAACATGCGAAGGAACCGGATGGCGGCGGAAACCGTGCCGCCACGCTCGGAAGCGTTTTCTTGCGCTTCCAGCATCAGAAGCCGGTCTTTGTTCCAGCGCTTGGAAAGGCCGGGCAGCATGCCCATCGCGTGGATGACTTCCGCGTTGCGAAGACCTGAATCCGTGGCACTGTAGGAACGCTGGCCCGCGATATTGGCCTCGCGCATGGAGGGCCGCGTCACGTATTCGTTGATGACGGCCAAGCCGAGAAGAAGAACGGCGCCGATCGTGGAGATCATGCCGAGGCGCCAGTCCACCATCCAGATGACAAGCAGAAAGACGGGTGCCCAGGGGGCGTCGAAAACGGCATTGGTGACTGAGCCGGCCATGCCTTGCCGGAAGGTGTCGAGGTCGCGAAGCACGGACGAGCGCGCAGGCCTTCCTGCCCTGAGACCTGCTGCGACAACGGCGTCCAGCAAGCGCGGCGCGAGCTTGCGATCGAACATGGTGCCGATCTTGATGAGGATGCGCCCACGCAGCTCTTCAAGAAGGGACATCACGATGAACGCACCGGTCACCGCGATCGTTAGGTAAAGCAGGGTAGCTCCCGACTCCGAGGTAATGACGCGCGAATAGACCTGCGTCATGTAAAGCGGCATCGCCAAGAACAGGATGTTCGAGCCGAAGGAGAACAAGGCGGAGAACGCTAAAGGACGCGAAGCTGCCTTCAGCGCGGCCTTCATTTCTGGCGCGAGACTTTTGTCTTGGCTCATAGATGTCCTGGGCAAGGAGGCGGTGGGCGAACCCCTCACGCCAGTCAATCGCGGCAGGTTGAAGGCCGCCCTCGTTTTTCTCGAAGTTTTCCGACTTGTCGGAACGCCCCGTTCATCAACCGGCTACAGTATAGTAAAAATGATACGCTTCCGGCAAGGCAATCCGGCCACAGGAAGCTAAGGAAGACGAACGACGATGCCCGCCATCACAGCCGCGACCATGACCGGCCGCTCGGAGATCGATGCCCTGCTCGTCGGTTCGCGCTGGTCCGATCCGACTGTCACTTTCGGCTTCGCATCACGGTCGTCCGACTATTCCGCAGGCTATGACGGTAACTATCCTTCCAGCGTGCAGACTTTGGGTGCCTCACAGCAGGTGGTGTTCCGCGCCGCCTTGTCCGAGTGGTCGGCGGTCGCCAACCTGAACTTCGTGGAAACCTTGGCTGCGACCGCCACCATCCGGGTCGGCGTGACGAACGCGGCCGATACCGCCTTCGCTTATTTCCCGACGACCTTGCAGGAAGGCGGTGACGTCTGGATCGGCACGGGCATCGCCGCCCAGTCGCCTGTGACGGGCTCCTACGCCTACATGGCCTATGTGCACGAACTCGGCCACGCTCTGGGCCTCGGCCATCCGCACGAAGGCGCCAATCCCGGTATTTCGGATCAGCTTGCCTATTCGGTGATGTCCTATCGCTCCTATGCGGGTGCGTCCTTCGGCTATACGGTTGCCGAGGGTAGTTTCCCGACCTCGCCGATGATCTCCGACATCGCGGCGATCCAGACGCTTTACGGCGCGAACTATGCGTCCCATGCCGGCGCCGACACCTATCGCTGGACGCCTGGTACCCCGGTTTTAGACACCATCTGGGACGGGGGCGGCATCGACACCTACGACCTTTCTGCCTTCTCCACCAATCTGTCAGTCGATTTAACGCCCGGAGGGTGGACGTCCTTCGGAAGGGACCTCGCCGATCTTGGCAACGGGCAGCGCCCGCCTGGCAACGTGGCGAACGCCCTTCTTTACAACAACGACACGCGCTCCCTGATCGAAAACGCCATCGCGGGCGCAGGACACGACCTCATCCGCGGCAATGCCGCCTCGAACGACCTGACGGGCGGGCTCGGTAACGACACGATCTATGGCGGCGCCAATGGCGACGTGCTCCATGGCGGGGCGGGGGATGACCTCTTTTACGGCGGCTCGGGCGTCAACGACCCAACGGATATCGGCGACGTCATCTTCGGCGAAGACGGCTACGACACGATCTACGGCAATGGCGGCGACGACCAACTTTATGCCGGCCAGGGCTCGGCGCTCGTTTACGGGGGCTATGGCACCGATACGATTTCGGCCGAGATCGTGCCGGGCGCCAACGTCCAGCTCTATGGCGGCGGCATGGCAGCCGATCCGAACGATCTCGCCGATACGATCACCCTCACGGGCAACGGCCCGAACGCCCTAGCGCAGATCTTCGGCAATGGCGGCAACGACACCTTGACCACCTCGATTTCTGGCACTGCGCGGGTGGAAATCTACGGCGGCTTCGGCAACGACGCGATCCGCCTCGTCTCCGGCGATGCCGGCGCCAGCACCCTGATCGTCGGCGGCCCCGGCAACGACAGCATCGTGGTGACCGCGAGCGGCTCGGCCACGATTTTCGGCGGCAACACCGCCAGCGACCCGACGGATGGCGGGGACCGGATCGACGCCTTTTCCTCGACCGGGCGTCTCTTGATTTACGGCAATGGCGGCGACGACGTGATCATCGGCGGGTCGAACGAGGACACGATCTACGGCGGCGTCGGTAACGACGTGATCATCGGGGGCGCGGGCGGCGATCTCATGGTCGGCGGCGAAGGCGCCGATACCTTCGTCATCGGAAACGGCGACTCTCTTGCGGCCAGTATGGACGAGATCGTCGGCTTCGAAAGCGTGGACCGGCTGGATCTCTCGGTCACGGGCGCAGGCGCGCGCTTCACCGAGATCCAAGCAGTGGTTTCGGACGGAGCACAGGCTCTTGCTGCCGCTGGCGGCGCCTTCGCGGCGGGTGCACTCTACGTGGCGGTGCGCGCGGGCGCAGACACCTATCTTTTCGCCGACTACGACCACAATCGCGCCGGCGAATGGGGCGTCAAGCTGACAGGCTTTTCCGGCTCGCTCGACCCGTCTTCCGCGCTGGTTTGACGGGCTCCGCGGCGAGGGCGGCGCCCCCCGCCTTTTCGGCGCGCGCCCAGAGATCGAAGCATTGGCCCTTCGACACCGTGACTTTGGCGAAACCCGCCTGAACGAGCTTCTGCCCCAGGGTCTGGTTGGTGTAGCCGGTCTTGTGCGCCATGAAGTGGTTGCCCCGTGCGATGGACGGGCGAAAACCGTAGAGGATGTCGAGCGGCGTGATGGGACCGGCGGGTGCCGTATAGGCCGCTTCCTCCAGGTTACCCTCGGCGAGAAGCTGACCCAGTGACTGCAAATCGGGGCAGGTGATCACGGCGAAACCGCCGGGCTTCAGCACGCGAAAGAACTCGGCGAAGGCCACCGGCACTTCGTGCGCGTAAAGATGCTCGACATTGTGGGATGAATAAAGCGCGTCGACCGAAGCGGTTTCGACAGCCGCCATATCAACCATGGTGCCGATGATGTCAGGCTTCACGTCCGGATCGATATCGAAGCGCACCTCTCGCCAACCCGGCAGACGAAAGAATTCAGGGAGTTTCTCAGGATTCTGCGCTCCACATCCAACGTGAAGAACAGTCCGGTTTTCGTTGATCGTTTGGTCCATCGGCCTGTCTCTTTTGCAAACCAAAAAGACTTTTACAAAAAGAAAGGGCAGCCCGAAGGCCGCCCTCTCGCATGCAGTCTATAGCTTACAGCAATTAGACGGTGAAGTCAGCCGCGTCGAGCGTGCCGGTCACACCGGTGACGTTGATCACAACGTCGTTGCCAGCGGTTCCGTCGAGCACAAGATACGTCCCAGTGAACGCACCACCGGAGAAGGTGATGAGCTGAGCAGTACCGTCTGCGTTGGCGGTCAAAGCGTTCGCGATCGCTGTGTTTGCCGCTGCAGCATCAGCTGCAACAACGCCAGTGGACGCCGTTACGATCGTCGGCGACGCCGTGAAGCCGTCGAAGTCGACCTTGTCAGCAGCGTTCAGGTTCAGGTCAGTGATGCGATCAGCGGTCGTAACCGTTGTACCGCTATCACCAACGTTGAACACGAAGGTGTCGTTGCCGGCACCGCCCGTCATCAGATCGCCGCCGCTCGTTGCGGGAACAGCCGCAGCAAAGGGGGTCGATGTCGACGGGGTTCCTGCGTCAAACCCGAGATCAGACTCCGTAGCTGTGAACTGGGCAACGTTACCCTGATTCACATTATAGGTGATCTCGAGCTGGTTCGTGGTGGTGTTGTACGTAGCATTGAGCACCGGGTTAGCCGGGTCGGTGTTCAAAGCGCTGTTAATTGAAGAGGCAGCCGACGTACCGATGCTATCCGCTGTAGCACCACTGAGAAACGCCACAGTAACGTTTGTCCCAAGAACATTGAGAACGAGATTACCGTTGGCTGCTGCGTCAGCAATACCGAACGTCGTCGACTGGACTTCGGGTGTGGCCGGAGAACCCGCAGAGAAGGTTCCGTTGGCACCGCCCTGAATGATGTCATTGCCAGCGCCGCCATCAATGATGTCGCTGCCAGCATTGCCATAGAGGTGATCGTTACCCGCACCACCAACAATGTTATCCGCATTATTCGAACCATAGGTCAGAATGCTGCTGGTGTTGCCAGTGGAAGTACCGAAGTTCAGATCGATACGATCGTTCTCGCTGCCGTTGAACGTGATGACCCGATCAGGGTTTTCACGACCGAACGAAACGTTGGTGCCAGAAACCGTCACGTCGTAGTCTTGAGCGGAGGAAGCGCCAATCACGAACGTCGTGTCGTTAGCTTCGACGTAGCCATTGATGATCTTATCACCAACGCCATCAATGATCAGCGTGTCGGCATCAGCGCCGCCGCCGAAATTGACGGTGTCCATACCGGTACCGGTATAAACTACGTCCGCACCGGTTCCAGCAGTGATCGCGTCGTTGCCAACGCCACCGTAGATCGTATCGGCACCAGCGCCGCCGTTGATAACGTCGTCACCAGCATTGCCGTAGATCAGGTCAGCGCCTGTACCACCAACGATGTTGTCGGCGGTGTCCGTGGCATCTTCGAAGCCGTTGCCGCCGTAGATCGTCGAGGAACCACCGAAAGTCGACAGGTTGATGTCGTCTTCGCCCGTACCGCCGAACACGGTCACTGAACCAGCAGCGCCCGTCACATCAATGTCGTCGTTGCCGAGACCACCGAACACGGAAGCCGAGGTAGAAGCAACCAGCGAAAGG
This sequence comes from Aureimonas psammosilenae, assembly GCF_009176975.1. Taxonomy (GTDB): domain Bacteria; phylum Pseudomonadota; class Alphaproteobacteria; order Rhizobiales; family Rhizobiaceae; genus Plantimonas; species Plantimonas psammosilenae. The sequence goes on along the minus strand of NZ_WEZG01000016.1, from coordinate 46,412 downwards.
TCGAGGTTGTCGGCACCGCCGTTGCCATAGATCGCGGCAGAACCGCCAGCAGCGTTCAGCGTGACGTTAATGGCATCGACGTCGTTGGCAGCGTCTTCGACGCCATTGCCGCCATAGACGGTGACATCGCCCGAACCCGTGTACGTGAACGTGTCCGCACCAGCGTTGCCGGTCAGGATAGCGCTCGTGTCGGCCGTGCCGGTGATCGTAGCGGTATCATCGCCCGTACCAGCATTGAGGGTCAGGGAGGCATCGTTCGACAAGCCAGCCGTCACCACGTCGTTGCCGGCGTTCGTGAAGAAAGACGACTCGCCGCCAGAAAGCGTGGCAGTGATCGTCGTGACCAGGTCAGCCGCGTCAGTTTCGCCTTCGCCACCGTAAACGGTCGTGTTGCCTTCGCTGAAGATGGTGAAGTTGTTTGTGCCGGTACCGCCGACGAGAAGGTTGTCGCCAGTTGCGGCATTGCCGAGACCGGTAGCGCCTACGAAGATCGAGTCATTACCCAGACCACCGTATACGGAATTATCGCCGCCGCCGAGGACGGTCACGCGATCGTCACCGCCGTTGGCATAGATCAGGTTGGATCCAGCACCATTGACCGAGATCAGGTCATTGCCGTCGTTGGTAGTGTCGACAGCGGAACCACCGTAAACGGTGTTGTTGCCGTCGCCAGCGATCGTGATGGTGTCGGCATCGCCGAGACCGCCAACAACGAGATTGGCACCGTCACCAGTGATCGAAACGTTGTCGTCGCCGAAACCGCCGTAAACGGTGTTGGCGCCGTCACCGGTGATCGTAACACCGTCGTTGCCGCCGTTGCCGTAAACGAGGTTGCTACCGCTGCCGCTGATGGCAATGGTGTCGTTGCCGTCGTCCTGAGCGTTGACGCCCGAGCCGCCGTAGACGGTGTTGGTGCCGTTGCCGGTTACTGTAATCGAGTCGGCATCGTTAACGCCGCCGACGATCATGTTCGCGCCATTGCTGGTCACGTTGACGGTGTCGTTGCCGAGGCCGCCGTAGATGGAGTTGTTACCGTTCGAGCCAACGGTGATCGAGTCGTTATCAGCGTTGCCGTAAACGAGTGCCGAGCCAGCGCTGGTGGAGACGACGATCGTGTCCGCGCCATCAACGGTGTCGTTCGCCGAGCCGCCACCGTAGACGGTGACCGTCTGGCCAGCCTGGGCAGAGACGGTGATGTTGTCGGTGCCAATGCCGCCGTAAACCAGATCGTTGCCGGAACCGGCGTTGATCGTGTCGTTGCCGCCGTTGCCGTAGATCGTGTCGTTGCCGTTGCCGGTCGTGATGGTGTCGCCGCCATCAACCGAAGCGGAGAGCGAACCGCCACCGAACACGAGGTTGTCACCGCCAGCTGCATTCAGCGTGTCAGCGCTGGTCGAACCGACCAGGACGTCGCCGAGAGCGGTGCCGTTAGCGGTGCCGTTGGCGAAGGTGAAATCCGAGCCGTTCGCCGTCTCAACCGAAGTCGGGTTGGCCACGAGCTGGGAGTAAGCAATGCTGGTGAGCGTGAGCACGGCGCCCGAAGCGGTCGTGATCGTCGTGTTACCGTTATCTTCGCGGACGTCTGCGATCTGCGACGGCGCAACGGAGATGGTCAGGGTATCAACAGTCGGATCGAAAGCGTCGATCGTCTGCGAACCGGAGCCATCAAATGTGAATGTGGCCATGGTATCTCCTAGGAGTTCTTCTCAGGACAAGATGCGAGCGTGCACACTGCGCACCCCCCCTCCCTCCTCCCCGATCAAAACGATGGTCAAAGAGAAGGCAGAGGAGCTATGCATGGGGCCTCTAGGTAAGGCAAGAAGCCCAAACGCCGGGGTTGCAGCGGCTTCTTTCATCTGATGCTAAAATGCTACACAAATTCGCTTCGAGCTTTATCGAAGCTTGCGCGAAACTTAACAGTTTGGTGACAATGCCCATCAATGAATACGAGGCCAGCTTCGCGAATCGCCTTAATACTCCTGATGCACATCGAGACTTGATCGGTGGACTTTGGGAGGAAATGGGGCGGCACCAGTTCGATTATCTATGCTCGCAAGGTTTGCGGCCAACGGACAAGCTTCTCGATATCGGGTGCGGGAGTCTTCGTGCCGGCGTTCATCTGGTGCCATTTCTCGACGCCAACCATTATTTCGGCATCGACCTCGTTCCTGAGCTTCTACAACTCGGCTACGAACGGGAAATCTGTCCTCTCGGACTTGCCGATCGGCTCGATCGAGCGACCAATCTTATGGCGACGGCGGACTTCACCATTCCCTTCCCCGATGTCCTCTTCGATGTTGCCCTAGCGCAATCCTTGTTCAGTCACCTGCCGATCAACCACCTGCGCCTTTGCCTCTACAAGTTGCGGCTGCGCATGAAAGAGGGTGGGATGTTCTACGCCACTTTCTTCATCGCCCCAGCCGACCTGCCCTATGATCGGCCTTTCCATCAGCCGCCTATCGGTGAAATCGAGACCTACGGCTGGCAAGATCCCTATCATTACTGGCAGCGCGACATCGATTTCGCAGTTGAAGGCCTTGGCTGGAAGATTTTGTCGGTGGACGACTGGAAGCATCCGCGCGGACAAAAGATCGCGCGATTTGCAGCCGTTTGAAAATTCTGCGACATCGCCGTTGGAACCATCGGCAATCGAAACGGCCTGACCTTGCAGCATCACGACGACAGCGCAGCGAGAGCGATCGCCATCCTCGTCCTCGGCATGCATCGCAGCGGCACCTCGGCCGTGACGGGCGTTCTGGACCGGCTCGGCATCCCGGCCGCCGGCGAGCTGCTTCCGGCGGAAAGCTACAACGCGAAGGGCATCTACGAGAACAAGGCAGTCAACCTTTTCCATAACCGCCTGCTCGCTCATCTCGGATCGCGCTGGGATGACCCCATGCCGGTCTCCAACGCTTTCGTCGAAACGCCGACGGGGCAGGGCTTCGTCGTGGAACTCGCCGGCATCATCGAGACGGAACTTCTGGCGAAGACCGACATCTTCGCGGTGAAGGACCCGCGCATGTGCCGGTTCATCCCGCTTTGGAAAGCGGCTCTTGACCGGCTGGGTGCCGAGCCCCGCGCCATCGTGCCCCTGCGCCATCCCATTGAGGTGGCGGGCTCGCTTGGCGCGCGCGACAAGTTTCCCCGTGCCAAGAGCTTTCTGCTTTGGCTCATCCATGCGCTTGCCGTGGAACGCGAAACGCGTGGGGTCAAACGCAGCTTCGTTTCCTATGACGCGCTTCTTTCCGACTGGCGCGGCTGCACGGAACGGTTCGGGGCTGAGCTTGATCTTCAATGGCCGAAGGAGCGCGCCCGCGTCGAGAACGAGATCGACGAATTCCTGTCGCGGGATTTGAGGCATCACGAAACGCATGGGCCCATCGGCGAGGGCACGCGCCTCGACGCGCTGGTGGAGCGAAGTTGGGAAGCACTCGGCCTCCTCGTTGGGAACGAGACCGACGCGCAAGCGCAAGATGCGCTGGACGCCGTTTGGGCCGAACTGGAAGCCGCGAGTTCCGTTCTTGCCCCTTATGTCGCCTGGGAGTTCGGCGCGCTCGGGCAAGCGCTGGAGCGCGTGAACTACCTGGAGGAACTGGAAAAGGTCCTGCGGGCGCAGAACCTCGAATATTTCGAGGGCATCGCAGAGGCACGCGCCGAAGGGGAGGCCGAACGCGAACGCCTGGAAGTCTCGCATCAGCGCGCTCTAGCGCATGAGACCGCCGCCCTTAGACGGCAAGCGGCCGAGGAAGCGACCCGTCTGCGCGGCGAAATCGCCGATCTGCGCCGAACGGCGGACAAGGTTGGTTGGCTGGAAGGCGAGACAGGGCGTCTCCATTCTCTTCTTCATCAAGAGCAGGTCGCGCTGGCCGCCATGCGTGCCTCGACCTTCTGGCGCCTAACTGGCCCGGCTCGGCATATCGCAGGTGCCTTTCCGCCATCGGCGAAGGCTTGGCTGCGGCGCAGCGCCAAAGCCGGCTGGTGGGCGGCAACGCCCTGGCGCATGCCTCAACGCATGCAGTTCCTGCGCGATCGTGAAGCGGCGGCTCTCGCTGTATCGTCCCCCCAGGCGATCTTCGCCCCGACCGTTGGGACCGCGAGCGCGCCGGCACGGTCCGCATCCGATACGCAACGGCCCCTGCAGCTCTTCGCGGTGAAGGATAGCGCCCCCCGCCTGTCCATGGTCACCGACAGCATCAATGCCGGCAGCCTGTTCGGCGGCGTCGCGACGGCCCTCATCTTCTCCACGCTTCTGGCTAGGAAGACGGGACGGCGGCTTCGGATCATCACCCGTACCCAAAGCCCCGATGCCGGCAATGTCGCGACGGTGTTCCGCGCGCACGGCATCGACTGGGACAGCAACATCGAATTCGCCTTCGCCAACACGCACGACCCGTCGAGCGAGATCGATACGAGCCCGGACGAATTGTTCGTCACGACCTCCTGGTGGTCGACGCAGGCGACGCGCGCCTCCGTCCCGGCCGGGAACATCGTCTACCTCCTTCAGGAGGACGAGCGGATGTTCTATGCGATGGGCAACGACAATCTCGCCTGTGCGGAAGTCATGGCCGATCGCGCGATCCGCAAGGTCGTCAATTCCGAGCTTCTGCATCGGCATCTGGCACAGGACGGCATCGTCGGCGACGAGACCCCGTTCTTCGAACCCTCATTCCCCGAGCGCATCTACCATCCGGCTCCCCGGCCCGAAGGAGAGAAGCGGAACTTCTTCTTCTACGCGCGTCCGAACAACGAGCGAAACCTTTATGGCCGGGGCGTTGCCGTCATCGAAGCCGCGATCGAGCGCGGTATCCTGGATCCAGCCGTCTGGGACATCCACTTCGTCGGCAAGGACCTCAAGCCGATGATGCTCACCGGTGGGGTGGAGCCGATCCTTCTCCAGAACCTGGCTTGGGAGGACTATGCCGCCTATGTGCGATCCGTCGATCTGGCGCTGACGCTCATGTACACGCCCCATCCGAGCTATCCTCCGCTCGATGTGGCGGCCTGCGGCGGCGTCGCCGTCACCAATCGCTTCGGCGTGAAGACCGACCTTTCCCGCTACAGCCAGTCGATCATCTGCGCCGACAGCGAGGTCGCATCGCTCGTGGCAGGCCTCGAAGCCGGCGTGCGCCGCGCGACCAACAGCCAAGCGCGTCAACGCGATTCCGCCGACAACCGCATCCTGCGCGACTGGAACGTCTCCTTCGGGCCGGTCCTGGCGCGTCTTGTCGAAGACACCGACCTTGTTCGTTGATCTGCCCGCACCGGTTCCCCACGAGGACCCGTGGGTGCTGTCCGGCGAAACCCGCCTCGCCCGCCTTCTGAAGGGCTCCCTCCGGATCGCCTATTTCTACGCGCGGGTCGACAACAGCACATTCCGCTACCGCGTCCACAACATGATCGAGACGATCGAGGCGCTTTGGCCGGAAGCGTCAGCATCCTACTTCACCCATGCCGATAGTCACCTTCTCGATAAGGTGGCGGATATGGCGGATGTCGTGGTTATCTGTCGGACCGAGTACAACGCCAATGTCAGCCGCTTCGCTAATCGCATCCGGCGGCGCAAGCATGTTCCGATCATCTTCGACGTCGACGATATCGTCTTCGATACCCGTTATGCCCATCTGATCATGAATACGCTCGGGCGTCCCCTCGATCAGGAAGCCGAGTGGGTGTCCTGGTTCGGCTATATCGGACGGATCGGCGAGACCTTGAGACTCTGCGACCGGGCGATCACCACCAACGCCTTTCTGGCCGAACGCATCACCGCATTTGCCGGGATCGAGACGGCGGTGGTGCCGAACTACATGAACGAATGGCAGCTCGATTATTCGAGGCAGATTTGGGACGCCAAGCAGCGCGCCCGCTTTAAACGAGATGGCTACCTTCATGTCGGCTACTTCTCGGGCTCACCAACCCACGCGAAGGATTTCGCGTTGACCGAAAGCGCTCTGGTGAACGTCCTGAAACGCTACCCGTTCGTCAAAGTCCGTATGGTCGGTTATCTCGAGCCTGCAGGGCCCCTTCTGAGCCATCAGGATCGCATCGATCGCGAGCCCTTCCACGACTACGTCAACCTGCAACGGCTGATCGGCTCGACCGAAATCAACATCGCTCCCCTGCAGGACAATACCTTCACCAACTGCAAGTCGGAATTGAAGTATTTCGAAGCTGCGATCACTGGTACGGCGACGATCGCGTCCCCCACTTTCACCTTCGCCAAAGCGATCCGGCATGGTGACAACGGGCGCATCGCTGCCGCCCATGAGTGGGAGAAGATGATCTGCGAGACGATCGAGGAAATCGAGCATCGTCCTGAAGATCATGAGGCGATGGCCGAACGCGGGGTTATGGATGCCGGGCACCATTTTGGCTGGCGCAATCAGATCGATGCGATCCGCACGGCCCTTTCGATCGGATAAGGTATCTGCCTGCCGTTTGGCGCTGGTGAGAAGGTCTTCGAGAAGACATGATGGAACTGGCGAAAGATGACGAGGCGATAGGGAGCCGTGGTCGGAAGGCAGTTTCCGTCGTCGTCGTCATCCCCTTCTATAACGGCTCGGATTTCATCGAGCGCGCGGTGCGTAGCGTCTTGGAGCAAACGGTAAGACCTTCCGAGTTCATCGTCGTCGATGATGGATCTCGCCCGGAAGAAGCGGACAAGCTGGACGAGATCGCCGCGCTTCTAGAGTTTCGCGTGGTGCGCCAGAAGAATGGCGGTCAAGGCTCGGCCCGCAATGCCGGTGTCCGTGCTTCAGCCTCCGACTTCATCTGCTTTCTGGACCAGGACGACTTCTATCTTCGGAACCATATCGAAGTTCTCATTGAAGCCCTTCCCAACGACGATCCTCATTTCGGGTGGGTTTACGGAGATCTTTTCGAAGCAGATCGCGATGGTAATATCGTGAGCACGCGCATCGCCTCCATCCATTCCACGCATCCCAAGACGAGCATCTTCGAGATGATCCGCAGGGACATGCATGTCTTGCCTTCGGCGGCCATGATCGCGCGCGAGGCCTTCGAGGCGGTCGAAGGTTTCGATAGTCAGTTCATGGGATACGAAGACGACGACCTGTTCCTTCGTATCTTTAGGAAAGGATTTACGAACTACTTTATCGATCGGGCCGTCACGGTGTGGTGCATTCACACCGAGAGCACTTCCTACGGAGTTCGCATGGCACGATCGCGGTTGCGCTATTTCAAGAAGCTTGCAGCCACCTTTCCGGACGAACCTGAAAAAGGCAGGTTCTACATGCGAGATTATCTCGTGCCTCGCTTTCGCAAGCCGATCATCGATGAAGCGATTGCCGCTGTTTCGAATGGATCGGGAAAATTTCGAGAATTCAGGGACGAATACGTTCTCTTCGCGGAAGAATTTGAAGCTGCGGTTCAGGCCAACCCTTATGTTCGCAGCGTTCTCAAGCTTCGTCTGAGGGTAACAATCTTCCTTCTTAAGAAGAAGTTCATCGGACCCTTCGTGAAGTTGAAACCGGTTGCTTCGTTCGCGTATCTCAGATTGCGACGTCTCGTAGGTTGACTACCGTCGCCCGGCTCGGGCGTTCGAACCTACTTTCCTGATAGAGCAGTGCGCAACATCCGGCGCAAGCTGATCGGCAGCATGCCGTAAAGTCGAAGAACCAAGGGTGCATGTGTGGCGGCAAGACGGGCCGGCATGGATCTTCGAAAGAGCGGGCTTACGTCTTCCGTTGGTTTCAACTGATCGAGGTCCTCCGCCCGTCCATGCGGCGGCATCGATATCAAAATCGAAACCATGTTCGCAGGAAGAATGGCATAGCCCCTTCTCGCCGCCAGGGTGCCGAACAATCGTTCGATCGCATGCGCGACGGTTCCATCCGTTTGCCCCTTTTCGCTTTCGAATAATTCGAGCAACGCCGGATTTACGAAATCGGATAGGGCATCTTGGCGAAACCAAAACATAGAACCGGCTGCGAACGAGCCTTGTGCGAGATCCTTTCGGCTCAGTGGACTCGCGAGAGTTTCTGACACCTTCCGCATTCTGGGAAGGTTCGTCAGGAGCCATTCTCGAACAGGAAGCAGAAAGCCGGAAGGGGCCAGAATGCCGAGCGCAGGCTGTGTCGCGAAGGCGCGGACGAACGCACTGGGAGGAGGGGTCTTCGAAACGAGCGAAGCTAATATATCGTCGCGCCACGTTCCACCGTCCAAGCGGTGCGTCGACTTCTTGGTATGAAGCTTCAGTCCGATCTCGAACTTTCCCATCCGTCGCAAGGCTAGAAGGAAGGGACGTATGTCTCGCCCACGATTTTCCGTTGGGACGAAGATCGTTTCCAAGTGAAACGGCGTCGGGGGAATACCCGGCGAGAAGCCGGCCACGGCGGAGGTGACGATCAGTCGGAAAGGAGCATCGAACCGCTCGGCCAACTGGCGCGCGATATCCTGCCAGACGTCCGGATAATGGACATGCACGAAGACAGCCACCGGAGTGGGATGCTGAGCGTCGATGTTGGGCGGAAGGGGACCGGAAATGCTCATAAGCTATTAGGGGCGAGACGTGTCGGATCCGCGAACCTTTGTGGCCATTCGATCGGTCATAGATCTCCGCGCGCAAGGCGCTGAAGATAAAGGCCATACTGGCTTTTTCCGAGTTCCTTTCCGAGCGACATGAGTTGGTCGGCGTTGATGAAACCGAGATTGAAGGCGATCTCTTCGGGGCAGGAAATCTTGAAACCCTGCCGGTGTTCGAGCGTACGCACGAACTCTCCTGCTTCCAGAAGAGAGTCCGGGGTGCCCGTATCCAACCATGCGAAGCCACGCCCCATGGTTTCGACACTGAGAGAACCTTCCTCGAGGTAGACCCGGTTGAGGTCGGTGATTTCAAGCTCTCCACGCGCCGAAGGCTTTAGGCTTCGCGCAATCTCGGACGCTCGGCCATCGTAGAAGTAGAGACCTGTGACCGCCCAGTTGGAAGGCGGGTTCTTTGGTTTCTCGACGATTTCGATCGCACGACCTGCGGCATCGAAGGAAACGACACCGTACCGCTCCGGATCGTTGACATGATAAGCGAAAACAGTGGCTCCCGTTGCTCGGGCTGCAGCCCGGGACAGAAGTTCCGGTAGGCCATGTCCGTAGAATAGGTTGTCGCCGAGTACGAGAACGGATGGCTCTCCAGCTACGAACTCTTCGCCAATCGTATAGGCTTGGGCCAATCCGGCGGGACTGGGTTGTTCTGCGTAGGAAATATGCATGCCCCAGCGCGCACCATCGCCGAGAAGGTCTCGGAAGCGGGGCAGATCGTGCGGCGTCGAAATGATAAGAAGATCTCGCACCCCTGCTAGCATCAAGGTCGCGAGTGGATAGTAGATCATCGGCTTGTCGTAGACGGGTAAAAGCTGCTTCGAGGAAGCCAGCGTCATTGGATGCAGGCGAGTGCCACTGCCTCCTGCAAGAATGATCCCTTTTTTCACCGTCTTCTCGCGTCGTTCGTTGCGTTCTGATCTTGGCCGCATCCATACGCACTGACTGCCCCACTGCCTAGAGGCCATTGGAAGGTCAGTAGGTCATCCGTTTCTACATGTTCGGAAAAGCTGGAAGCGAGTTTCTCGTATCGTCGTCGCGGTTTTCAGCGTCAACACGTAATCACGTAATATCCGTTACCCATGATAGAAAGAACGATACTGGATGCGCTCTATCTTAAGGGAATGTCAGTAGTAGGGTGCAAAATATAAATCTTGTATCGCTTTGAGGTCTCTATGTTTGGCATGGCGCGTTCGCTGGATCAGATCGTCGGCATTTCCTTTTCGGGAACAGCCGCAACGGAAGAGATTGTTGGAACGTCGAACAACGATCTTCTGACTGCAGGATCGGGCAACGACACAATCTATGGCGGCTTGGGAGCCGACACCATCACGGCGATGCCTTTGGCAGGCGAGAGCGTCCAGATCTACGGCGGCCGATCCTCCGGCGATGTCGAGGATGGAGCCGATCAGATTACGTTTACCGGAGAGGGATCGGGCCAGATTTTCAGCAACGCTGGAGACGACGTCATCCTGTATCGCGCCCTGGGCAACGGCACCATTTTTGGAGGTCTCGGCAACGACGAGATTACCATCTTGAATAAAGCGAACAACTTGGTTGTCGCAGGTCCAGGCAATGACGCCATCACGATCGACAGTCTCGCCAACAACACCGTTTTCGGCGGCGCCGGGATCAGCGATCCATCGGACGGTGCCGACAGGATCATTATCCGCGGCAACGGGCAGAACCTCGTTTATTCTAATTCCGGTAATGATGATATCTTCATTGGCGGATCCGGCCATAACACGGTCTATGCGGGTCTCGGTGACGACGTGGTTCGTATCCAAGGCGGTGGATCGAATGTGATCTTTGGCGGGTCAGGCATCGACCGGATCACCGTCGAAGGCAGTGGCAACAATACGATTTACGGAGGCAACAGCGTCAACGATGGCCAGGATGCAGCCGATATCATCACCATCGTAGGCGACGGACACAATGTCGTTTACGCCAATGGCGGAGACGATTTGGTTCGCATCCAAGGAAGCGTGTCGGCGACGATATATGGCGGCGCCGGGAGCGATACGATCCTAGGCGGCGACGGACTCGACGTCATTGTCGGCGGACCCGGGCTCAACTTCCTCACCGGAGGAGCAGGCGCCGATACCTTCGTCCATGTATCGGGTGCGCGGGATGTCGTCGAAGATTTCGACTTCTATCGTGGAGACCGCATCGATACCAACGGACAGGCTACGACGCTCGCCTGGGCAAGCGACGGCACTCTCTTTGTGAATTTCGCCGACCAAAGCTTCGTTGCCATACACAATGCTCGGCCAGAACTCTCGACACAGGATTTTCTAATCTAAGAGCGATCGTTCCCATCTCGAATAGCGAATGGTGCGAGGGGGTGCCCTTCTTCCTCGCTATCGCATCGGGGCGTGCCCAAAGACCTGTTGCGGATCAATCCCACCCTTCTTTCCAAGATGCCGTGACGCTGGACACAAAAATAGGATTGTGGTTCTGACGACAAAGGCTCGACCTGCGCAGGCGTTGGCCGGATCGTTGCGCCTTTTGCTGAAGATGTTCGTTGCTTAATCCTTCCGACGATTTTGTTAAAGCAGGTTGGATGACTAGAGCCGGCATCCGGACTGGAAAGCATACTGTGTCTGAAGATGGACAAGGCTTCGATCTGTGATGAGGCAGACTTCTCCAGTCGATGGGCATCCCGCACGCCCTATCCGAATTCATGGCTTCGTTCTGATCTCGGGAATGGGATGGCTGTTGGATCTCGCCATCATGACGAGCCTTACCGCCGCTGGAATGCCCGTTTTTCTGGCCAATTGCGTCAGCGCCGGCATCGCCGTCAGCTTCGTCTTCCTGATCGCTCAGCGCCGAACCTTCGTGCATGACGGATCTTGGATCATAGGCAAGTTCGCAGCCTATGCATTGTACAACGCCATCGCGATCTTGCTGGCATCTCTGGCTATTGCCGCTTTGGCGCACACGGTCTTCGAGCCGATACTTGCGACCCTCGCATCGGTCGTCTCGTTGGTTGTCGATCCGAATTGGCGACTCGCCTTGGCCTCCATTCTCGCCAAGGTGGCGGTCACGCCGCTGACGCTTTACGCCAACTTCCTGTTCATGGGATGGCTCCTTGAGGGGAAAGCGTCTCTCCGGTGAAGAGGCGTAGTGTCGAAGTCCCCGTAACCGTAAGAAGCGTATGATGGCTGACAGGATCCTCGTCTTCGTGCCGATGTATAATTGCGCTCCGCAGATCGCGCGGGTGCTGCAGTCCTTCGAAAATGCATCGAACGCCACGCCGTTCGCAGGACTGATCTGCGTCGACAACCGCTCCACCGACGACACGCAGCACGCGGCCCGGACAGCTCTGCCGAAGATTGCGGTTCCGAACTGGGCACTTCTGGAGAATGTCGAGAATTACGGGCTTGGCGGCTCCCACAAGGTTGCGATCCGCTACGGCCTGGAGAACGGCTACAGCCATCTCGTGGTTCTCCATGGCGACGACCAGGGGTCCGTGACCGACATCCTGCCGTTGATCGCGCAAGGCGTCCATCGCCAAGTCGATTGCCTTCTTGGCGCGCGCTTTATGAAGGGATCACGCCTCGTCGGCTACTCGTGGCTTCGCACCGCAGCCAACGAGGTCTTCAATCGCATCTTCTCGCTTGCGGCCAAGCAGCGCCTCTTCGATCTTGGCTCCGGCTTGAACATGTACCGGCTTTCGATTTTCCAAGACGGTTTCCATCATCGTTTCGCCGACGATCTGACGTTCAACTATTATATGATCCTGGCCACCGCTCGGCGTGGTCTGTCGCATCGTTTCTTTCCGCTGACATGGCGGGAAGAAGATCAGGTGTCGAACGCCAAGCTGTTCCGCCAGGGCCGTCGCATGCTCGTCATGCTGCGACGCATGTTCACGGCTCCAGAGGCGTTCCTGGCCGACGAGCACCGCGCCAAGCCACGCGAAGCCTATGATTTCCGGATCGTGGCGTCGAAGGATGCCGAAGAAGCGGGGAAACGTCCATGGCTAGGCTAGGCCGCTATTGGACGGCTATCGCCATTCCTCTTCTCCTGATCGCGCTGGTGCTGCCGACGCGCCTCGACATGGTGCCGGAAGGCGTGGAAAGAACGGCAGGACCACCCTATCTCGCTGCGGCCGCGCTCGTTTATCTTTTCGCGCATGTCCTACGGGCCGCACGCTTTTCTCTGATCGCGGCGCGTATCGTACCCTTGCGCATGCGCACGATGGGGATGCTCTACTTCAACGCCGCGCCCGTTTCGCTGCTGGTTCCCTTCAAGCTCGGCGAACTCTACCGCCTGCAGCAACTGGTGATGCTGGCGGGCAATATCGTGCGTCCGCTGTTGATCCTGCTTCTGGAAAAGGCCTTCGATGCCTTCGTGCTCCTTGTGGCGCTTGCCATTCTCGTGGGCACCGGGACACTGCCTTCGGCGCTTTATCCGTTGAGCTTCATGCTGCTTCTGCTTCTGGCTGCCGGCGTTGCCACGTTGACGGTTCTGCGTCCGGCGCTTGGTTCGATCCAGCAATATATCGTGGAAGTGCATTTCTCTTCGCGATCGCTGAAGGTGCTTCGCTTCCTCGATTTCATGCGCCATTCCACGGAGATCGCCAAAGCCTGCATCAAAGGCAATCTGGGATCGGTCCTGTGTCTTTCGGTGATGATCTGGATGCTGGAAGCCTTGACGCTGTCGCTGATCGTGCCGGCGATGACGGGAGGAACCACGCTTCTTGCGGTTTCTTCCTTGTCGCTTTCCCTGACGCCTGGGAGTGGGTTGCCCGGTGCTTCGTCTGATCTGGTGCTGACATACGGCGTCATCGCCACGGCAAGCCTGCTCTTCGTCTGGCCCTTCGCAACGCTGGCCTATCTGCAGCAGGTGACGCAGCCCGACTGGCGCCCCTTGCGCCCAGTCGTGCTCGACACCCCGCCGGTACGTCTCGCCGCATTCGCAGAACCCCGCAGCCTTCGGCTCCACGTCGCGAGGAAATCCCTTTGAGCCGTAGCCTGACCATCGTCTACGACGATCGCGAGGCGCCGCCGGTCGAGATCGAGAGCATCATCGGATCCGCGCGCTTCTCCGAGATCCTACATCGCCGCATATCGCTTGGGGAGACGATCCGGCGAGAGGTGCGACGCGGCGGAGCCAGCGACTTCTTCCACCTTCTTGATCCGCGCGACGCTAAACATCTGGCTGAGCTCGCCGAGAGTGGCAGCGACACGCACATCTTCCTGCTTCTGCCCTCCTCCTTCATGCCGACGAATCCCGAAGGCCTCGCCAACCTGGTCGCCAAGGCGGCATTCGCCCTGCGCAGCACCTTCGCGATGAAGACAACCAACGGTGAAGGTCCGGTCCTTCTCCTGCGCAACGATCTCGTCGCCTTGCTTCGGGCACCGAACCCGGCGACCGCGCGCGAAATCCTCCTTCACCTATCCCAGCAAGCTCCCGCCATGCTCGACCATTGCGGCTTCGTTGATCTGCGGCAACCGGACGCCTTTATCGATTTCATCAACGGCGCCACCGAAAGCCGCCATTTTAACGCCATCCGGATCGACAGGCACGTCTTCAGCAAGACCTCGACGGATCGCGACAAGATGGCCCGCGAATATGCCTTCTTTGGTTTGGCACCGGAAAGGATGAAGCCGTTCCTGATCACGAGCTTCGACTTCTTCGACGACGGCGCACGCGCCGGCTATTCCACCGAACGCCTTGCCGTTCCGGACGCGGCGCTGCAACTCATCCATCGTGCTTTCGACGAGGGTTCCTTCGGGGCGCTGGTGGAGACCTTCTTCGCTTTTCTTGCCGCGCGTCCCGTCAAACCGATGGAGCGCGAGGGAGTTCGGGCCGTGGCGCGCGACGCGATCCTCGGCAAGATGCACCAACGGCTCGATCTTCTCCTCACGACGGCTCCCGGCCGACGGCTGGATGCTCTTCTGGTCGAGGCTGGACCTTACGGAGGCATCGCTTCCATGCGTGAGAGGGCCGCAGCGTTGATCGAAGCCGCTATCGCCCGCGATCCGTCCGACGCTCTCGCTTTCGGCCACGGCGATCCCTGCTTGTCCAACATCCTCTTCGACCGGCGCACCCGGCTGTTCCGGTTGATCGATCCGCGGGGCGCGCGTAACGATGCGGAAGCATGGATGCATCCCCTTTATGACCTCGCCAAATTCAGCCATTCGGTGCTGGGCGGCTACGACTTCGTCAACAATGATCTCTTCGAATGTTCGCTGGATGCCGAATTGAAGTTCGTTCTTCGCCTGCACGACGACGGACCACCGGCCTCCTTCCGTGCCATTCTGGAGCGTCACCTCGCCGAGACCGGCCTCGATCTCGGGATCGTGCGCGCCTACGAACTCTCGCTCTTCATGTCGATGATGCCCCTCCACATCGACCACCCCCGCAAGCTCGCTGGTTTCGCGATGCTGGCAGCGCGCATCATTCGGGAACTCGAAGCATGATCAAGAACGACAACGTCCTTGTGGTGGATATCGACGGTACGCTCTGTCCAGCCGAGCGGGGCGATACGAGCTATGCCGATCTGGCTCCCGAGCCCTTGCTGGTGAAGCGCTTGCAGGAACTTGCATCCGCCGGATGGCACATCATCCTTCATTCCTCGCGCAACATGCGCAGCTACAACGGCAATACGGGCGTGATCAACGCCAAGACCCTTCCGGTTCTCCTCGAATGGCTGGGGCGCCATGAGGTGCCTTATCACGAGATCTACATGGGAAAGCCATGGCCGGGTCATAACGGCTTCTATATCGATGACCGCGCAGTGCGCCCGCGCGAGTTCCTGGAACACACCCAGGAGGAGCTCCTCGCTCTTTGCGAGCGCGACCGCGTCGCCAAGCAGGTGGCTTCCTCCCGATGAGCGCGGGCACGGTCGCCATCACCATGGCCGGTTTCGGAAATCGCTTCCGGGACGCAGGCTACGACTTGCCGAAATATCGGATCGAAGCGCTGGGGCGACCTCTCTTCGACTGGTCGATGCTGTCGCTCGATGCCTTTCGCGAGGCGAACTGGCGCTTTTCGTTCGCTGTTCGCCGGGACGACGGGCAGGAAGACTTCATCCGCGCCCGCTGCGCCGCGCTTGGCCTGTCCGTCGGCGAACTTCTCGCCCTCGACGCCCCGACCAACGGTCAGGCGACCACCGCCCGGCTTCTCGCCGCCGTATCGCCGCCTGACGAGCCTTTCGCGATCTACAACATCGATACATTCGTGCGCCCCGGCGCCATGCGGCCAACGCCTGACGAAGCGGATGTCGCAGGCTGGATTCCCTGTTTTCCGGGGCCGGGGGAAGGGTGGTCGTTCGCCCGCCTGGATGACGAAGGCCGCGTCGTCGAGTTGCGTGAGAAGTCGCGAATTTCGTCCCATGCGACGCTGGGGCTCTACGGGTTCGCGAGCGCCCGCCTGTTTCTGGAAACCTACGACCGGTATTTCGCGAACGGCAACGAGGAAAAAGGCGAGCGCTACGTCGCTCCCATGTACAACGATCTCATCGCAGGCGATTTGAAGGTGCGCATCGCCGAGGTCGTCCTTGCCGACGTCGGCATGCTGGGCACGCCTGCACAAGTTCGCGACTTCATTTCCCATCCCCCCGCCGCCGCACGCGATCTGGCCGTTTGATGATCCTTCCGACCCTTCCTATCCGGCGACGCCAAGCAGCTCTGGAAACCTTGCCTCCCTCAGGAGCGTGGCAGGTTCTTCTCGCGCTTCTCGTTTTTACGAGCCTGTCGTTCCTGCGCAACGCCTACGCCTTTTCCTATCCCATCCTTTATGGCGAGGATGGCTATTGGATAGGCCGGATCATGGTCGAAGGTTTTTGGCATATCCTCGTCCATGCCCGATCGGACTACATGGTTGCAGGTCTCATCGGATTGGAAGGGCTAGCACTTTTCGCAACACGAGCTTTGTTCCTGTCGGACATCTCCGCTTTGCCGCAGATGATCGCAGTTATTGCTTCGCTTATTTTCGGATTCGTTGCGACGCTGCCGCTTCTTACCCTGAGGGACCGACTGCATTCGGGGTTCTGCTGGCTGATCGGGCTGGCGATCGTGCTTTTGCCGGTCGGGCGTGATGGCTATGAAATCTTCGGACGTATCCTCAATCTCGGCTTCTACATGCCGGTGATCGCACAGTTCGCGCTTTTTGCTCTGCTCTACCGCCAGCCATCACGATGGGCCATGCTGTTGCTTCATATCGCCGTTTTGGCTTTGATGTGGAGCTTTCCGGTCGTCATCGGACAATATGTGGTCTTCATCATTTTCGACTCGTTGTCGCGCCGAAGAAACGGCGAGCCTTTTGTGCTACCCGTCCTTGCTCATCTCGCGATGCTGGCTCTTGGCATATTGAGTCTTGATCCGATTGCGCTCACCGCATCGGGGGGGATTCCGCTACCCTTCAAGCCGGCAAGCTTCCTGGAGTTCGCGGTTGCGCGCAGCACGATCTTCCCCCTCCTCGCGCCAGTCTATCATCATCTTACGGACGCCACGACGCTCGCCGTCTTCGCCGCGCTCTTGGTAAGCGTCGGTATCTATTCGCGCCGCTTCGGTCCCGGCACGATCAAATTACTCGATTACAGGATTTTTTTGTTTCTGAACTTTGGAGTGATGTGGGCAGCAACTCTTGTAATGCGAAAGGGCCTGACAAGCATCCTTGACAACTACGTCACGTCGTTCCCCGATCGCTACTTCACGGGAGTCAACATCATGTTCCTTACGGCATGGATGGTGTTCGGACTCAGCAATCCCTCCATGCTTTATCGCCGTTTTGCAGCAATCGGATTTGGAGCATTGATCCTGTGCTGGCTTGGCACCGTTCCCGTGTTCCAGCGTAGCATAACCGATATGGAGCAGCGCGACTTTGGGACTTTCCGTGATACGATCTGCGACACGGCGGCCGGACGCGGCACGCTCCTGCCGGCTCCCGCACCACGCATGGTCGCATTGCCGATTTATCCAAACGCTCCGGATAACCCGTGGCGCATATCCGTTCCTCGTCCGATCTTCGATCAAACCGTTAAGGCACAATGCCGTTGATGCCGGTTCCCCGAGATCGTCCCTCGCCGAACCATCCACCATCCGGACCATCGTCTTATGGATAAAACGACATCGGGTGGTTTCGACCTTTCCTATCGCCGTGCATCCGAGGTGCGCTGGCAGGCGCACGACCTGACCAAGGCCGTGCGGGCGGAAACCCTTGGCCAGCGCCCTGGCGTTCTCTGGTTCACGGGCCTCTCCGGCGCCGGCAAGTCCACCATCGCCAATCTGGTGGAAAAGAAGCTCTTCGCGCTCGGAAAGCACACCTATCTCCTGGATGGGGACAATGTCCGGCACGGATTGAACCGCGACCTCGGCTTCACGTCCGAGGATCGTACCGAAAATATCCGCCGGATCGCCGAAGTGGCCAAGCTCTTCGCGGATGCGGGTCTCATCGTCCTTTGCGCTTTCATCGCGCCCTTTCGATCCGAACGAGAGTTGGCGCGAGACCTTCTGGAAGAAGGCGAGTTTGTCGAGATCTTCGTGGACGCCCCCTTGGCAGTAGCGGAAGCTCGCGATCCGAAAGGCCTCTACAAGAAGGCCCGTGCCGGATTGCTCAAGGATTTCACAGGGATCGATAGCCCCTATGAAATTCCATCAAATCCCGAACTCCACCTGCGCACCGAGCTCTTGCCGCCCGAAGAGCTGGCGGATGCCGTGGTGGAACATCTACGACATCACGGCCGTCTCGGATAAAAGCCGTTTCCTTCCGAAAGGCCGGCTACTCGACCACTTGAGATTGCGAACGGGACTCGATGACCGCTCCCTTTCGAAGGAGACTCACCTGCCAGCGGTAGGTGCCGGGTTCGACCGTTCGATGACGTCCCGCTATCTGTGAGTGGACGGCTCGCGGGGCGATAAGGCCATCGCTCGTATGATCGATCAACGTCTGCCCATCGGGCGCTTCCAGCCGAATGCGGATCTGGTCTCCAGCTTCTAGATCGGCAAACCAGCCCCAACTCAGAATCTGTCCTTGCCCGGCATTCAGCCCTTCCGGCGCGCCGTTCTGCACCAGACCGTCATAATCGAAGCCGGCTCCCGTCAAACCTGCATCAATGATGTGTCGCCGCGCCTTCGAAAGCCAGACAAGGGCGTCGTCGGACCAGAGTCCGTCACGATCGGTCATTTGGGGCGAACAGCCTGATCCGACCTTGCGACCGGACATGGGATCGACCGCGACTTCATTCTGACGAACGGTCACATGCACATGGGGAAACTGAACGAGTCCGGAAGCGCCGATAAGACCGATCTTGTCGCCGCGTCGAACGCTTTGCCCGGGTTGGACCGCAACGGAGCCTTGCTTGAGATGGCAATATTGAACGCTCCATCCCGCGCCGTGATCAATGACAAGTCCGTTGCCGCATTCCTTGCCGGCGACGAGCTTGCGCTCGTCGCTTTTTAGAAGACGCTCGGGTTCGCCGTCTCGAAGTCGCAGGACACGCCCATCGGCCATCGCGACGACAGCCACCCCCTTTTCGGCGTCATTCATCGACGGAACCCGGATGTCGACGCCGTCATGCGTGTCGTATGTGGCATGCCCGCAAAAGGGATCGAGAGCGTCCGGGCCGCTCGCCATGTCCGGATATTGTTGGACTAGGCATTGGGTCGAAGGATCGCAGATCGCTGGAACCGAGAAACGCGGCCGGGCATCCTGCGCTAGAGCTTCGGGCAGCAGGAAGGCTGAGGCCGAGAAGGCGAGTATCGCAAGCGCTATTCGAGCAAGAGTCCTCACTTCGGATACCAACGCTGCATGAAGGTATGAAAGCCGGCAGGCATGCAGGATTCCCCGCTTTCTACCGCGCGGAGATGGCTGATCGCGACACCGTCGCGGCGCAAGCTCCAAACAGGAGAACCCTCACCGCATTCGCGACAACGAAAATGTCGATCGGATACAAGAACGGAAATGCGGGATCGGTTGTCCTGAACGAGATCGAATATCTCATGAGGACCATTTCCGCCCCGCTCGTCGTGACCGCAATGCGGACAAACGAGAACCGTTGGTCCGGCGGCCTCTGGCGGAGCATCCGCATAGGCCCGCTTCGATATATCGAGGAAGAAAGACTGCTCTTCGCTGAGTAGAAATTGCCGCCCGCTCATGAACTGATCCTTGGTTCTGGGCGGAAGCGGAGACCTGCGGCATTGCAATGTCGCAGGAACGAGTTTGCATCTTCCAGCGCTTAACCAACCGCCGAAACGCCCAGCCTCCCACCGCCATAGCGCTTGTCGCGGATCGGGCGCCACCAGGCTTCGTTGTCGAGGAACCAGCGGATGGTCTTTTCCAAGCCTGTTTCAAAGGTCTCCTCGGCGCGCCAGCCAAGCTCAGTCTCGATGCGCGTGGCGTCGATCGCGTAGCGCAGGTCGTGGCCGGGACGGTCGGTGACGAAGGAGATCAGCTCGCGCCGCGACGTGCCGTCGGCGAGCGGCGACAGGCGGTCCAGCGTGTCGCAGATCGTTTTCACTACGCCAAGGTTCGAGCGCTCGTTGCGCCCGCCAATATTGTAGGAGCGGCCGGGCTCGCCCTTCGTGGCGACGAGCGCCAAGGCTTTCGCGTGATCGTCGACGTAAAGCCAGTCGCGCACGTTCTCGCCGTGGCCGTAGACCGGAAGCTTCTGCCCTTCCAGCCCGTTCAGGATCATCAGCGGGATGAGCTTTTCGGGAAAATGGAACGGCCCGTAATTGTTGGAGCAGTTCGAGAGCACCACCGGCATGTGGTAGGTGTGGTACCACGCCATGGCGAGATGGTCGGAACTTGCCTTCGACGCCGAGTAAGGCGAGGAGGGCGCATAGGGCGTGTCCTCGGTGAAGAGGCCCCCCTCCAGAGGCAAGTCGCCATAGACTTCGTCCGTCGAGATGTGATGGAAGCGGAAGGTCTCGCGTTTCTCCGCCGGCAGTGCGGACCAGTAGGCGCGCGCCGCTTCCAGGAGCTCGTAGGTGCCGACGATGTTGGTGCGGATGAAATCGCCCGGACCATCGATGGAGCGGTCGACATGGCTTTCGGCCGCCAGATGCATGATCGCGTCGGGCTGCTCCGCGCGAAGGAGACCGGCCACGAAGGCGCGATCGCAGATATCACCCTCGGCGAAGCGATAGCGCGGATCGTTCTCGATGGAGGCGAGCGAGGTCAGGCTCGCCGCATAGGTCAGCTTATCGAGATTGACCACCGAATGATCCGTTTCGCCGATCAGATGACGGCAAACGGCCGAGCCGATGAAGCCGGCGCCGCCGGTGACAAGGATCTTCATGGATCAGCTCCCGGTATAATCGAAGTGGGGATTGGCTTCAGCGAGCGTCGGGGCCTTCGCGTCCTTGTCCGATAGAACGGGCGCGTGCCCTTCGAGCGGCCACTGGACGCCGATCGCCGGGTCGTCGAAGCGGATGGAGCGGTCATGCGCGCCCGAATAAGGGGCGGAAACCTTGTAGAAGACCTCCGTGTCCGGCTCGAGCGTCAGGAAGCCGTGGGCGAAGCCGACGGGCACGAGAAGCTGGTTGAATGCATCGGCCGAGAGTTCGAGCGCTACCCAGCGCTTGTAGGTCGGCGAGCCTCGGCGGATATCGACGACCACGTCGAGGATGCGGCCCCGAAGAACACGCACGAGCTTATCCTGCGCGAAGGGCGGCTCTTGGTAATGAAGGCCGCGCAGCGTGAAGGGTTCGGCCGAATAGGACTGGTTGTCCTGCATCCAGTCGATGTCGATGCCGACCTCGCCAAGGCGCGAACGGTTGAACGTTTCAGCAAAGAACCCACGCCCGTCCCCGAACTTGCGAGGCTTCAGTTCCCGGATCTCGGGGATCTCCAGGGAGCGGATCTCAAGCATCGAAGTTCCTACCACATCATATCGTAGTTGGGTCTTCTGCGCGATCTTGATTAGATGAACAAGAGGAGAGCGCTATCCGTTCGAGGATAGGAATAGCGTAGAGTTGGGGATTTTACCTCTTCAAGTTCCGGCTGTGAGAACATCTCGATCACCCTATTGCTCGCGATCGCGTGTTCCCCAATTCCGTCCTTGGCAAACCCACCCTCTAGGGGACGATTCAGAACAATTACGGGCAACGAGGACGTATTCCATAACACGTCTCGACGCGCCGTCGCCAAGGTATGTCAGTTCCTGACGCTCTTGCCGAGCCCGTCAAAAGGTATGGCCTTCCGCTTCGGCAAAAGACGTCCCAGTATCTGTTCTAGCCAACGCTCCCCGTCGTCCAACAGCGTGTTAATTACCGGTGCGTAGACGAGGCTCAGAACCGTCGGCGAGTCCCAGCGTTGCGAACATCAGGAGTATGCCGGTCGCGATGGCCATGACGAAGGCGTCGAACAGTTCGGCTAGGCGCTTAGCGTGACCGTGCAGCTGTTCACCGATGCCAGCGGGAAGATGCTTCATGACAAGAAGCTTTGGCGATCACCATACCCACCTCCATGCGCGATGGCTCAGTTCCACATATCGTACTGCTCGTTCGACACGGCACCGATGCCGAAGCGGGTGTCCTTGGTGGAGCGGCGGCTGTTTTCCGCCTTGAAGACGCGGCGGGCTTCCTCGTAGCGGCCGAGCTTCAGGTTGGCCCAGCCGCGCAGGACTTCGGCGCCGCCGTTGCGGCCGTAGAGGTTTTGGCGCTTGTCGAGAAGCGAGATTGCCTCGGCATAGCGACGCTCCTTGAAGGCGGCGTTGGCCTGGGTCATCAGGCTGGCGTCGGCGCTTCCGCCGCCGGACTTGCCCTTGTGGGGCGCCTGCACCTGCGCCTTCGCCGCCACCTTGCGGGGCTCGGCGACCTGGAGGCTGGCGAGTTCCGGGAAGCTGTCGCCGAAGCGATCGGTGATCTCCTTCAGCTCGCCCTTGTTCTTGGAGCGCGCGGCGATCACCGCGAGACCCGTCACGCCTTCCTTCGTCGCCTGCCAGCCCACCGATTTGGCGAACCAGGCGCGGGCGTCCTCGAGCTTGTCTTTGGCGAGATAGTTCCAGCCGAGCGACTGCGCGCCGAGCGCCGACTTCGAGCGCTCCACGGCTTCGGAAAAGTCGCGCATCTCGTTCTCACCGAGCGTCGCTGAGGCGTCGTTTTCCGTCAAACGGCTCGACAGAAGCTCGACATAGATCTTGGCGAATTCGGGCGAGCGCGTCCGGTTCTCGCGGGCGAGCGTTTCGGCTTCGGGCGTCTTGCCGTCGCCGCGCAGGGCCAGGATGGTGCCTTCGGTGGCTTTCGGGTCGTCACCGAGGCGGCTCGCCGCCCTGAACCAGTCGGCGGCGCCCGCATAGTCGTTCTGGGCGTAGAGATACCAGCCCATGAGAAGGGCGTCGCCCTGGCTGCGGCTTTGCGCGATATCGGCAGCGAAGGCCTGAAGGCGCGCCAGGTCGGGCGCTACGAGGGACTCGCCTGCGGCGACCTTGCCGATCTGCCCGCGAAGCTCGTCGAAGCGCAAGGAGGCGAACTCGGTGGAGCCGTTCGGGAGTGGGCGGCCGAAGCCCGCCAGCGCTTCCGCGCCTTCCTTCGGCAGAAGCTGGGCGGCCTTCTGATAGGTGGCCAGACGCTGGCCTGGGTCCTCGCAGGATTTCAGGAGATAGGCGTAGGCGTCGAAGGCGCGGGCATTATTGCCGAGCCGCGCGTAGGCCTCGCCGAGCGACCAGAGAAGATCGATATTGGGACAGGTCAGAGCGCCCGGAGAGCGCTCGGCCGCCGCGACCACGGAGGCCCAGTCGCCGCGTGCCGTAGCGCCGCCCATCTCGAAGCGCGCGCGCTCCACTTCCATCTTGGATTTGAGATCGGCGGAAGGCTGCCAGCCCGGCATCGCCTTCGCCTTGGCCGCGATGGCCGCGTCGAGCCCGGCGAAGTCCTTGCGCGAGAACAAGGCCCAAAGGTCGCTCTCGTCGGCCTTCTCGTTCTTGGCGAACAGATCGGCCGGGGGCTGCCATTCGGGATGCAGCGTCTTCAACCGGCGGATCTCGGCGCCGACGCGCACGAGATCGCGGGTCGAGGCGTAATAACGAAGGGCCGCTTCATCCACCGCGCCCTCAGCGGCCTTCTCGTCGGTGGCGCTTGCGGGATCGACCACCGGCTGGAAATTGCCCGGCGCGGGGCTGGCGGCGGTGGGAGCGGGAGCCGCAGCGACGGGCGCCGAGAACGGATTGACGCCCGGCGTCACGGGAGCAACGGAAACCGGAGGCGGGGCGATCGCAAGGGCCGCCGGCACGCGGGTCACGGAAGGCGCGGAAGCGGGTACCGGGGCTGGGGCAGCGAAGACCGGAGCCGCGGGCGACGCGGAAGGCGCGGAAACGCTCGCGCCGCCGAAATCCGGGGCCGCCGGGCTCGAAGCCAGGGCCGTGCCGGCAAAGGCTAGAACCAGAAGAGAAGCCGAAAGCGTCAGGCTCTTTATCGCAGGCATTGAGGATACCTTTCCGCGAGCGCCATCAAGGCGAGAATGTGAAGAGTGCTTGGGTAATAGCTGGTGGGCTCGAAATTCTCGGCGCTTGCGGCCTTTGCCGCGCGTCCGAGCGCGCATTGCGCGACATCCGCCACCGCCCGGTAACCGGGATCGGTCAGAACATCCTTGGTAACGCCGGTGGCGAGATCCACCGTCCGGAAGCCGCCGGCTTGCGCCGACAAGGCGTCGGTGAACCCGGCGAGAAGCGGTTCGTCGGCATGCGTCGACCAGGCGAGATACAAGGGAATGCGCAGGGCGTTATAGCCGAACTCGGCGGGAAAGCCCTTCGCCGGGGCGGGCTGCTCGCCTTTCAGCGACGTCCAGTCCGCCGGGAGCCCGGCTTGGCCGAAGCGCGCGACCTTCGCCAAACGCAGCCCGTTCTCGGCAATCCCGGAGCGCTTCAGCTTCGGCGAAATCTCGCCCAGTTCCTCCAGCGCCGGAAATACCCAATAGGACAGGTTCACCACCGGCCCGTCGGGCTGATCCTCGGCTTTGAAGCCCTGAGCGCCCGGCAGCATCACCGTGCCGAAGGCGCTCGGGGCCGTGGTCTTGGCCATCACCGCCTCGACGATCGCCCTCGCCTCGTTTCGCCATTTCGGGCGGTCCCAGCGCTTGGCGGCGCGATAAAGCGCCCAGGCGATCAGGATGTCGCCGTCGGTGGCATTGTTGCGGTCGGTGATGTGGGGCGTGGCGTTCGGGTCCCAGCGCCACGCCGCCAGATCGTCGCCGCGCACGAAGAGTTCGGCCCTTGTCCAGCCCAGCATCCGCTCGAAGCCGGCGCGGTCGTCCGCCGCCACCGCGATCAGCAGGCCGTAGCCTTGGCCCTCGCTATGGCTGATGCCGCCGTTGACGTCGTCGATCACCCGGCCCTCGGGCGACACGAAGCGGCTCGCATAAAGCGCCCATGTCCCGAGGATAAGATCCTGCCCGCTTGGGGCGGCGATGGACGCGGCCACGGCCGTGACGGCCTTTGCGGGCGGCGTCGCCGCCAAGGGCCCCAGGATCGTCATGGCACCGGCCAGAAGCATTCCCATGCGGATCATGAATTGCGCTCGCCTACCGTGCGCAGGAACAAGGCCGTCGAGAAGCCGAGAAGCAGGAGCGTGCCGATGATCGCCACGAGATACTGTTCCGTATGGCGCGAGAACCAGCCGGCGAGCACCAGACGGGCATTGCCGAGGGAGCGCGGCTGCGTCTCGTAGAGCCGCTCGCTCGTCGCCTCGTGGCTCGATACCAAGCCCTTGTCGGCCGAGATCTCGGTCACCGCGCCGCCGAGCGAGGCCCAGCGATCGCGGGTGGTGGCCTTGAGGACACCCGACACGACCCGATCGGTGCCGGGCGCCGTCACCATGGTCCAGGACGAGGAGGCATGGGTCGGCGAAGGCATCTGCGCCACCGTCAGCGCGGCGTCGGGAGAGGGCGTGAAGAGCTTCGGGCTGGTCTGCGCGGACGCGAAGTTCGTGATCTGGCTCGCCGCCCAGCCGAAGGAGATCGAAAGGTCGTCCAGGGCGCGGTGGGCGCTGTTGGAGATCGCGGCGCCGCCGGCATTCACGGCTGCGGAGGGGTCCTCGGCAGCCTGCATGGCCGCCTTCATGGTGTCGGCTTCCGAAAGGGCGGCGCCGATGGAGGTAACGGGCCCGGCATTGGCCGCCGAGATGAGGCTCGCCGAGGAAGCGACCTCGTTGGCCGCATCGCCGGCTCTGGCGATGCGGATCGTGTCGAAGAGCTCGGGCGGCAGACCGCTCTGGCCCCCGAAGGCGATCAGGTCGTCGTCGAGATCCGTCGGCATGACGGATGTCGTCGTCACCGGCTGGAGCCGCCGCGTGGAACTGGCGATCTTGGCCACGAAGGTCGCCGCCGCGCCCAGAAGCTGGCGGTCGTAGTTCGGCACGAAGACGGTGACGCCCTTTTCCATCGCGCGGTTGGCTTCCGCGATGCCAGCCGTCATGGAGGAGATGTCCGGCGCGTGCCCGACCTGGGCGAAGCGCGGCATGGTGAAGGAGGAACTGTCGGACAGGGTGAAGCGCACCGGCGGGCTGGCCTGCGCCGCCACCTCGCACAGGGCGTCGGACGCGTTCGGCACCATCGCCTCCATGCGGAAGACGTTGATGCCCGGCTTCAGGGCGTTCAGCGGCACGCGCATCTTCTGCTGGCGCAACTGGCCGGATTTGGAGGACGACAGTTGAAGGGTCGTCACGACCTTGTCGTTGGCGCGGATGACGAGCTGGGCGTCTTCCTTCAAACCCGCCGAGAAGGAGGCGTCGAGCGCGATGGACGCGTAATCGTAGTCCGCCGCATAGAAGTCGGCGGGCAGGACGACGCGGAACTCGTTCTTGTAGGAGCGTCCGGCGAAAGGACGCGTATCGACGCCGAGTTCACCGAGCCGCACCGTTTCGCCGCTGCCGATCGCGCGGCCGCGATACATGACCAAGCTTTCCTGGCCCGCCAACGGGCCCGCTGGCTTAGAAAGGCGGGCGTAGGTCGCAAGATCGGCGAGGTTGCGGCGAACGTCGTCCGTCGAAACGCCGGACACGACGAGGGTCTGGCGCTCGCCGCCTTCCGAGGACAGGAGCGACACGAAGGGAATGTCGGTATTGCCCTTGGCTTCGCCGACAAGGGACGCCACTTCGGCCACCGTGCCGACCACGACGTCGAGGCCCGGCCCTTGCCCTTGCGTGTTGGCGAACTCCACCACCGGCGCGTCGAAATATCCCATCAGCGTCGCGGACTGGATGGCGTTCATCGTGCCGTCGATGGCCGGGGCCATCGCGGATTTCGCCAGGATGCCGCGCACGGCCACGCGCCCGTCGGCGCCCGGCCTGACGGCGCCGAGCTCGGCCAATCCACCGGGTGCCGGAGACACGCCCTCGTAGACGATGCCACTCGTGGCGGGATCGATATGGGTCCACAATTCATAGGTACCGGGAAGCGAGCAATCGACGCGGTGATGCTGTTCCACGAGGATGCGCACGGCGTTGAGGCCCGGCTGAAGAAGCCCCGCCGGAAGCTCGGCCGTGATCGCTTGGCGTCCCGACCGTCCGAGCGTGACGTCGCTCACCTGAAGGTCGTTGACGAGCACCTTCATGCGGGAATTCTCGGGCATCACCGAGATGGCGCTGTCGATGTTGAGAACGACGCGCGCCGGGGCGGCCGACTCCCTGGCCGTCACGAAAACCGGGAAGTCGAGCCGCCGGTTCTCACCGGAAAAGGAAAGCTGGTCGTTTTCCAAGGCAAAGCGGCGAAGGCCGGGGGAAGGGGCATTCGTCGCCGAAGCGAGAGCGGCGCTCGGCTGTCCGGCGCTCGGATCGAAGGCGGCGGGAGCGTTCGCTGCAAGAACAGCGCTCGCGGCGAACGTGGTGCCGAGGATCGTCGCCCCGGCAAGGGCATGGCGCAGACTGAAGCTCATGTCGGTCGTGCCTTTCACGGGATCAGCGGGCGTCGGCGACGGAGGCCGGAGCGATGGCGGGGGAAAGCACCGGGGCGCTGGCGGGAGCTTCCTCGACCTTGGGGCTTGCCCGGTCGAAGACGAGGTGGCGGAAAGCGCGGAAGGGATAGCCGAGACCCCACGCGAGGATGGTGAGGCCGCCCCGGAGCATGCCGCGCGGACGGCGGCGGGCTTCGCGTTGGGTGCGCACGGCACCCATGTCACCCATCGTCAATTCGGCGATCATCGGATAGTCGCTGGCATCCGCCTCGTAGCGCAGGCCGATCGACACCGTGCCGTTCCATTCGGACACTGAGCGGATGGATACCGGGATGCGGCCAATCTCCTCGCCCTGTCCCCGAGTGAGGACGATCTGGCCGAGACGCGCGCCCCCGAAGTCGGGCAGGAGCCCGAGCGGGGACACCTTGGCGCCGCTGAGCGAGGTGTCGTTGACCTCGATCGGCACGATCGCATCGCCCACCGCCAGCATGGCGGTGCGGTCGGACACGGTGCGGGGCGCCTGGCGACGCTCGCGCCGCTCGGTGACGACGCCGAGCGCCGCGCCGGCGATCAAGACGTTGAGGAAGTTCCAGGCCGCGACCACCAGAAGGATGCCGCCGACCTGGGGCTCGGTCTCGTAGCGATAAACGGAGTAGACGGTGGCGCCGACGAGAACCGAGAAGATGACGAAGTAGGGCACGGCGAGCGGCGACAACCGGTCTTCCTTCATGGTCTCGCCCTTGGCCGTGACGTTGAAGGTCGGGCGGCGCGGGTTAAGGATCACGGAGAAGACGGCGCGCAGCAGATAGACCGACTGCACGTATTCATAGAGTTCAGACACAAAGGGCCAGCGTACCTCTCCGTATAGGTAGTTACGGATCAGCGTGTTGATGGCGAGATAGGTGATCGTGTAGGCGACGAATTCCTGCGTCGAGACGTCGAAAATCTTCAGATCGAAGAATATGAAAAGCAGCGGCGAGAGCAAGAAGATCATGCGTGGCACGGGGAAGAACCAGCACATCGAGCTGGACAGGTAGCAGATCTTCTGAGCCATCCCGAGGTTCTTGCGGAACAGCGGGTTCTTCAGAAGGAAGATCTGGATCATTCCCTGGCACCAGCGTGAGCGCTGGCCGATGAAGCTAGACAGGGTCTCGGGCTGAAGGCCCGTCACCATCGGGCGGTCCACATAGCGGCTGGTCCAGCCACGCGAATGGAGTTCTAGCGCGGTTTCGCAGTCCTCAGTGATGGTGACGCCAGCAAAGCCGCCGACCTGTTCCAGGGCTCTGCGGCGCAGAACCGCCGCCGAGCCGCAGAAGAAGGTCGCGTTCCACTTGTCGAGACCCTTCTGGATGGAGCTGTAGAACATCTCGTTTTCCGACGGCATCTTGTCGAAGGTCGAGAGGTTGCGCTCCAGGGGATCGGGGTTGGCAAAGAAGTGCGGGGTCTGGACGAGGAAGAGCTTGTCGTCGTCGCGGAAGTGACCGACCGTTTCGCGCAGGAATTCCTTGGCCGGGGCGTGGTCGGCGTCGAACACTACGACGAGCTCGCCGTTGGAATTGGCCAAGCCGTTGTTGAGGTTGCCGGCCTTGGCATGCTCGTTGCGGGCACGGGTCAGGTAGGTGACGCCGAGCGTGCCGCACAAAGCCTGCAGATCGACGTGACGGCGCTGGGCTTCGGCCGCGGAGCGGGGGTCGCGCCCGTTGCGTTTCTGGTCGGTGCCGCCGTCGTCGAGCAGGAACACCCGCAGGCGGTCAGCGGGATAGTCCATGGCCTTGGCGGCCGACAGCGTCAGCGACAGGATGTCGGCGCTTTCGTTGTAGGACGGTACGAAGACGTCGACATGGGGAAGTTCGGCGTCTTCCAGGGCCCTGGCGCGGTTGCGCTGCAAGGGGTCGATGGCGACGAAGACGCTCATGAACAGGAAGAGAATGCAGTACATCTCCGCCGCGTAGAGGATCATCGCGGGAATGAAGCTCACGAGATCGTCGGAGGAGGGGAGCGTGGCGGTGGTGCGCCAGTAAGCGTAGCGAAGCACCACGGCCGTCGCGAGCGCCAGGAACACGTGCCGCCAAACGCCGTCGAGCTTCAGAAGATAGATCGCGGAGACTAGGCCGATCGCGGCAAGCGCGATGGCGAGTTGCGCTTCAACGCTGATCGGTTGAACGATAAGAAAAAGGGTCAGAACAGCCGACAGCAGCCAGAACAACGCCCTTGCTGAAACGCGCATAAGGGTCTCCGCGTATTATCTTCGGGAAATTTATAGCGGAGCAATAAGCCATCTTGCTCCTGCAAAGCAATTCAAGGCTTGGAGCACGGTTAAGCAAAGATATTGTTGTAGAATAGTTAAATGGTTACAGGATTATTGATCGCGGACTGAAAACATCAGAAAATTTCGTGTAAATCACCGCGATAGAACGAGAAACGAGCGTCAGGGAACTCAAGCCTTTCCTCGTTCCAAGCAAGTTCCTGCAATCATGACATCCAAGAAGCCGTATGATCGAAGAGCACGTCTGAGTAGAATAAGGGCGTCGCCGGTCAATCCTCTACGAAAGGTTTCGATTCCTTTCCGGCAGAAACGGAAGGAAACGTCTCAGCCCGATCGGCTCTGGCGCGGGGAACAACCGAAGCGGTGGCGGTAGCGGCGGGAGAAGTCGCTGAGATGGGTGAAGCCCCAGCGCTGCGCGATCGCGGTGATCGACAGGTGGGGCTCCGTGAGAAGATCCGCCTTCACCCGGTCGAGCCGCGTGTTCAGGATGTAGTCGGTGGGCGTTTGGCCGAATTCCTGCCGAAAGTTGTCCTGCAGGGTGCGAACCGAAACGCGCGACGCCAGCGCGATATCGTCCAGCATGAGACGGCGCCCGAGATGGGCCTTGATATAATCGCGCGCCGTTCGCGCTGTTCGCGTCGACGACGTTTCCTTCGGGCGCTTGTCGGAAAAGCTCACCCGCGGCCAGGCCGAGATGAGTTGGTAGAGGAAGACCTCCTCCATAAGGGGGGACGTGAGATCGCTGTGCCCCGAACCCGGCTGGATCATCGAGAACAGCCGCTGCAGGGAGGCCAGAAGCGCGCGGAGTGGAGCGGTGTCGAAGTTCACCACCGGCTCGAACTGATAAATGTCGAAGTCCTCTTCGAAGCCAAGCGACCGATAGCAGCCTGCCATTCGCTCGTATTCCACCGTGCAGGACAGGACCTCGAAGTCCGATCCGGCCTCGAATTCGGCAAAGCTCTCGAAGGGCAGAAGAAAGCCTTGGCCGAAGCCCACGGCGTAGTCGCGCTGGTTGTCCTTCCAGCGCATTCTGCCTTGTAAGGGCAGGCGAAGGGTCAGTACCTCGCGCGGCTTCACGGGCAAGGTCTTGAAGCCGCTTTGCGAGCGGGTCGACCAGACATGAAACGAGGCGCCGAGATGTCCCTTCAAGCCCACATCGAACTGGCGCGGATTAACGGGAAGAAACCGGATCGGCATGAAATCGACGGCGTTCAGCGCCTCGATATGGTGGCGTCCAATCACGTTTTGCGAGAAGGAAACACCTGACATGGCACTGCTCGGTTCAATGTATCCCCAGATAACCCGGGGTTAGTTCCTTCAGGCGAACTGCCTATTCAGTATAAAATAATACTTAATTCCCTCTGCCTTCATCCTTGCTCTTCGTAGCTGGCTGTTTTCACTCGTGATACGGGCGGCCGTGAAGGGAGGCGAGAAGGCAAAAATCCGACCTATCGCCAAACCTTATCGCGGTAGAACGAAGTGCTGTTGGTTCGCTCGCCTTCCGGCTTGATAGTGTTTTGGGCGGTTCCCGTCGGGTTGAACGGGATTCCCACGAACAGCGAATCTTTTATGAACCGCTTCATTCCCGCCTGCGTCAGCAATATCTGCGTTTCGCCGAGTACCGCCGCCACGCAGCGCGCCCGCGACCTGAAGGCCGCCGGTCGCGACATCGTCGATATGACGGCGGGTGAGCCGGATTTCGACACGCCGGAAAACGTGCGGGCTGATGGAAAGGCGGCGATCGACCGGAACGAAGCGCACTACACCCCCGTCAACGGCACGCCGCGCCTGCGTGAAGCGATCCGTGACGACTTCAAGCGGCGGCTCGGGCTCGACTACGCCTCTGACGAAATCTGCGTCGGCGGCGGGCCAAGCAGATCCTGTTTCTCGCGCTCATGGCCAATGTCGACTGGACCGCCAAGGGCGGGCAGTATCTCTATGTTCATTCCGATCTCTTCCCTCGGACCGGCATGAAGGCCATCAAGGGATTGGTCCAGCCAGCGGACGCGAAAGCATGATGAAGAACCTCTTCGACCTTTCCGGTCGGCTCGCCCTCGTCACCGGTTCCAGCAAGGGCATCGGCTTCGCGATCGCGAAGGGGTTGGCGGGAAATGGGGCGCGCATCATCCTCAACGGACGCAACGAGGCGCGGCTTGCCGAGGCAGTTTCTGCTCTGCGCGAGGAAGGCGCGGACGCGTCCGCGCTCGCCTTCGACGCCGCCGACCCGGCGAGCGTGGCGGTGGCGTTCGAAACCTTGGAGGCCGAGCACGGCGCGCTGGACATTCTCGTCAACAATGCCGGCATGCAGCACCGCACGCCTTTGGAGGACTTCCCCTATGAGCGCTGGTGCGAGCTCTTCCGCGTCAACGTCGACTCGGCCTTTCTCGCGGGGCAAGCCGCTGCGCGGGGCATGATCGCGCGCGGGCGCGGCAAGATTGTCAATATCGGCTCCGTACAGAGCGAACTCGCCCGCCCCGGAATTGCGCCCTACACTGCCACGAAGGGCGCAATCCGCAACCTGACGCGCGGCATGGCGACCGACTGGGCCAAGCACGGAATCCAGGTCAACGCCATCGCGCCCGGCTATTTTCGCACCGAGCTGAACCAGGCGCTGGTGGACAATGCGGAGTTTTCCGCTTGGCTCGCCAAAAGGACGCCTTCCGGTCGCTGGGGCGAGGTTGAAGAACTCGTCGGCGCGGCGATCTTCCTGTGCTCCGACGCCTCCTCCTTCGTGAACGGCCACACTCTCTACGTCGATGGCGGCATCACTGCTTCGATCTGATCCGTTCGAAAGCGTGGAAGCCCTTACTCCGGTCTAAATCCCCTCATCCTAAGCCTGTCGAAGGACGAGAGGACGGCACGAACCGTCGTGCCGAGCCATCCCCCTTCGACAAGCTCAGGGTGAGGGATGGTGTCATGCAATTTCGAGTTGCACCTTCATCGCGACGCTGCGGTCGCCAGCGATGGGGATCAATCCGTCCAGAACGCGTCATGCCCTGTTTTCTCACTGACGGACGACCGCTCGCGCAGCCGCAACACATACCCCTTCCTGTCGCATGTCCTCTTGTTGTGCAGTGCGGCGTAATGAACACGTTTTAGGTAGGAGTTTTGCAAGTGGGCAGCGAACGGCGACGCCTAAACAAGTGACCTTTATGTCTATAAGAAATATGCATAGGAGCAGGGGTTCAGAACTGGGAACGAGCTGCGGATTTCGGGTTTCCAGGCTCCTAAACGGCACGAAGCCGGCGGACCCTGTCAGGAACGCGCCGGCTTCGCCTTGAATGCTATCAGGATCGAGGAAACCTCAAAGCTACCAGCGAATAGAAGCCTTACCGGTGACGCGGCGGCCTTCGCCGCGGAAGCACAGGAAGGTCTCGTTGCCGCAGGAAGCGACATAGTCCTTATCGAAGAGGTTCGAGGCGTTCACCGCCAACTCGTACTTGTCCTTCTTGTAACTAAGCGAGGCGTCGAAGACGGTCGCGTCCGGCACCTTGAAGGAATTGGCGTCGTCGCCGAAGGTCGAGCCGACATAGCGCACGCCCAAGCCCGCCCCGAGACCGTCGAAGGCCGAGCCGTTGCGGATCGTGTAGTCCGCCCAGGCCGAAACCGTGTTCTGCGGGATCGTGGACGGCCTCGTGCCCTCGAAGCCGCCATCCGGGTCCTCGGTGATCTCGACGTCGAGATAGGTGTAGGCGAGGCGCAGGTCCAAGCTGTCGGTGACGCTCGCGATGCCTTCCAGCTCGAAGCCGCGCGAGGTGATCTGCCCGGTCTGGCGGGCCGCGAAGGTCGCGCCGACATTGTCGAAGCGGATGGCATTGTCGCGCACGATGTCGAAGACCGAGGCGGTCAGCGTCGCGTCCCAGCCCGGCGGCTGGTACTTCACGCCGCCTTCCCATTGCCGGCCTTCCTCGGGCTCGAACAGGCCTCCGGTGGCGCTGACGTCGAGCGGCGGCAGGAAGCTTTCCGAATAGGTGACATAGGGCGCGATGCCGTTGTCGAAATTGTAGATGACGCCGACGCGGCCCGTGAAGGCGCCGTCGTTCTTCTCGGCATCGACGGCGGTCAGGTAAGCGCTCGCCGGGCGGTCCAGCTCGGTCTTGGCCCAGTCGTAGCGACCGCTGAGAACCACGGACAACCGGTCGATCTTGATCTGGTCCTGGAGATAAAGGCCGATCTGATCCTGATTGACGTCGTTGTCGTAATAGGTGCCGAAATCGAAGATCGGACTGCCATAGACCGGATCGAAGACGTTGATCGGGTTGGCGCCGTTGAGCCCCACGAAATCGGAAATACCCGTCGTGCGGTAATCGAGACCGCCGAGAACCGTGTGCCCGAGAATGCCGGTCGCAAATTCCGCCTGGGCCTGGTTGTCGATCGAGAAGGTGTCGAGATCGACCTTACCCCGGCCGCCATTCCGGTTCAGGATGCCGGCGTCCTCGTCGAGATAGCCGCCGCCATAGATCGAGGCTTCGTCGTGGTTGAGGAAGGAATAGCGCGCGTTTTGGCGCACGACCCAAGTCTTGTCGAAGCGATGCTCGAACTGGTAGCCGATCGAGCCGAGTTCGGTGTCGTAATGGTCGAAATCCGGCTCGCCGAGGAAGCGGCTCTTGGGAATGCGGCGTCCGTCGTTGCGCGTGACGGTGCCGGACCGGGGATAGAACTGCAGGCCCCAGCCGGCCCAGTCCTGCTGGTAGTTGGCGAGGATCGTCAGCGACGTATCGGCATCGGGCTCCCACTTCAGCGAGGGGGCGATGAAAACGCGGTCGTCCTTGACGAAATCGACCTGGTTCTCGGACGAGCGCCCGACGCCCACCACGCGGAAGGCGAAGGGGCTGTTTTCCTTGAACGGCCCCGAAACGTCGAAGCGCGCTTCCGCCTGCCCGAAATTGTTGGTGACGAATTCCAACTCGCGCAGCGGCGCGTCTGTCGGTTTCTTCGAGACGTAGTTGACGAGACCGCCGGGGCCGTTCTGGCCGTAGAGAACCGAGGAGGGGCCCTTGAGGATCTCGATGCGGCTCGCGCCATAGGGATCGAGGCCGAGGAAGTTGATGACGGAGGAAGAGGGCAGGCGCAGCCCGTCCAGGAAGGCGGAATTGGCGGTGGCGTCGAAGCCGCGGATGTTGAAGCCGCCGAAGCGCGTGTCGGAGCCGCCGGTGATTTCTGGCGTGACGCCGGCAGTATAGCGGGCCGCCGCGCGGATGGAGCGCACTTCTTGGCGTTCGATCTGGTCCTGCGTCACCACGGTGATCGATTGCGGCGTTTCGATCAGCGGCGTGTTGGTCTTGGTGGCCCCCGCTGAGCGCTTGGCGACGAAGCCCTTCTGCTCGTTCGGCGCGCCGGCTCCGGTATCCCCACCGGCATTCGTCTCGTCAGTCGCACCGCTTTCGGCGTCGATCGTCACCGTGTCGAGTTCGATCACCTGCTGAGCGCGCACAACCGTAACGAAGGAAAAACACGACACACCGACGAGACCGAGATGGAACAGGGCAAGAATGGTGGAAGAAGGAGACATCGGACAGGCTTCTTGGCGGTTGCGGCTCGCAAAGGGGAGCCATGCCGAAGCTTTGAAAAACATGAGTTCATGAGTCAATAAATAAAAAGGCGACCGCTCGATTGGAACGAGGTAGAATTGCGGCAAAAGCGCAACAATTTTTGGACGGTTCGTAGGAGACCATCCTTCTTACGGAAGAGGCTGACGCCGATCTGGACATCCGCCTTCAGGAAAGCAGCATCTCCTTCCACATCCAGGCGCTTTTACCGACCGGTTCGATAAGCTTCATTCCGCTCCGCTCGGCATCGCACGAACGGGGTACGACTCTTTCCTCCGTAGCACGTATCTTGCGGCTGAACTTGCGCGCTGACGGTTTCCTTCCGCCTGCGGGCTCGAGGTGCCTGCGCTGGTGGTGGCAGCCAAGGACGATCTTCTCGTCCCCAATACGCGCTCGCTCGCCTTAACCGAGCGCTTGAGGGAAGCCAAACTCGCCCTCGCGGATCACAGCGTGCATGCCGTGAATGTTACGCAAGCACCTTGGCTCGACGAAACCATTCTGCGCTTCCGGCAAGCCGTCTAGAAGCAGACCGAAAGCCCGAGGAGCGCTAGGTGCGGCAGCCATTCGCTCAGAAGAACCTTTTCTCCTTGGCTGTGCAGATGGCCAATGACGCGGTTCGTGAAGACCTGTTTCAGAAAATGATGGCTGCGACCATCCGGTGACATTCAGTGCCGCACTTCCTCACCCCGTTTCAATTCCACAGGCTGGCCGCATAACAGCGAAGCCGCTCTCCATTTTCTTGAAACAAGTCCATTCAGCGACTTGCGGTTTTCGTAGTGAGTTGCTCACGAGTTGTCGGCAACCCTCGAACGAGTTTGAAACGGCTCGCCAAAAACTCGTCAGCGAGTTGAGTTCGGCACACGTGGCCGCCTCATCCGAGCGATCCCATCACGAAGACAGGTAACGGATCTTCGCCGTTTGGAGAACGCGTTTGGGAGCGCACGCCGTGTGTCCAAGTAACAGGGGTGTTCGGGGGGTC
The DNA here is from genome assembly GCF_009176975.1 of Aureimonas psammosilenae. Taxonomy (GTDB): domain Bacteria; phylum Pseudomonadota; class Alphaproteobacteria; order Rhizobiales; family Rhizobiaceae; genus Plantimonas; species Plantimonas psammosilenae. Next base: position 10,230 of record NZ_WEZG01000016.1, on the reverse strand, counting down.
GTGAACGCACGCCGTGCGTTTTCCGTACGGAAACCGGTGAACGGGGATCGCTCTGGCGACGTAAGGGCCCTAGAGTTTTCGCTGGATCGGTCCTCGTCGCCAAGCACTACCTTCAAGGTGATGGGCGAACGAAACCTACCTTTTGACCTGCCCCATTAGATGGCCCGGATCAAATCTAATGCATGGTGGGCTTTGGTCCTGACCCGGACTTTGGCCCAGGGTTGATGAGAGTTTCCGGGCGTTCCTGAGTTGATCCGCGAACTCTGCCAGGGTCAAGTTTTCTAAGCTCGTATGCGGACGGTGGTGGTTGTAATCCTCCCGCCAGGCTTCGATGCGGACCCTAGCATCGGCCATGGATAGGAACCAGGAGGCGTTCAGGCATTCGCTTCGCAGGCGCGTGTTGAAGGCTTCGATGAAGGCATAATCCGTAGGCTTTCCCGGCCTTGAGAAGTCCAGCTCGACCTTGTTCACATAGGCCCATTGATCGAGCATCCGACCGGCAAACTGCGGACCGTTGTCCACCCGAATGCTCGCCGGTTTGCCGCGAAGGGCAACCAGTCGGTCGAGTTCCTCGGTGACCTGATACGCCCGGAAGTTCGTCCTCGCACAGGTCGCAAGAACTTCTCTCGTATGGCAATCCAGAACCGTCAGAATGCGGAACGGCCGATCGTCGAACAGTCGCTTCACCTGGTCGGGCTTCAGCCCGCCATACTCCTTGCGCCATCGGAGTCATGTGAACGGCGTCACGCTGATCGTCCGGATCGCTTCCTCCACCGGACGACGCTGCGACAGCAGAACGTCCACCTGCCTCAGCTTGGCGACAATCTATTCAGGCTGGTACTTCTTCCTTGGCATTCCTGACATCCTCCAAAGGCTCAAAAGCCTACTTCCTGGAGGACGGCACTGTTGCAGGAAGCAGACCAGACATCCCCGGTCCGTTCTTCGCCGGGTGTCTTCGGCCTCCGCCCGAAACTGATATTCGCGGTCGAGGAACAGGACTTCAAAGCCGTGAAGTGAGATGCTTTGGCAGCTATACTATTGTTTTCTCGAAAGAAACGCAAAAGCTAGGCGCAATGCGGAAGGGTTAAGCCAAGCTTCCGGAAGGGAGCTTCGTCCATGCCGCTTCATTACAGGCTGTCCTTAATCTTCGCTGGCTTCGCCACGGTTCTGGTGGTGGCTCTCGGCTTGTTCGTCCAAGACTTGGCTTCCGACGCACTGCGATCGGCCGTGATGAGCCAGCTCTCCCAGGCCGCTCAACAGATGAGCGGTCGGCTCGACACCCACATGTTCGAGCGCCAGAACGAGGTGACGCGCGCGGCGGCCTTGCCAGATCTGTTCGTAAACGACCGCAAGAACACGCAGCGAGAATATCTTGAAGCCCTTCAATCTGCCAATCCGTCCTATGCCTGGATCGGCTTTGCCGGAACCGATGGGAAGGTGATTGCTGCGACGGGTCGGCTTCTGGAGGATGAGGACGTTTCGGCGCGTCCCTGGTTCAAGGTCGGTCTGACGACGCCTTCCGGTCTCGACGTCCACGAAGCCAAACTTCTTCAGAAGTATCTCGCTCCGCCCGGCAGTGCTCCGTTACGCTTCGTTGACGTGGTAGCGCCCGTTCGGAATGCGGAGGGAAGCCTTCGCGGCGTGATCGGCGGTCATCTGAGCTGGAGTTGGACCGACGAGGTTCGGCGCGATATCCTGACCACTATATCCGATCTAAAGAATTCTGAACTCCTTGTTCTGTCGACGAGCGGAGACGTGCTTCTTGGCCCTCCCAACATGATCGGCCAACACTTCGATGACTTATCGTCCGATTTCGTCCAGGTGATCTCCCATACAAAGGGCTATCGGGCGTTTCAGGGGTTGGGCTGGTCTGTCGTCGCTCGCCAGCCCATCGAGGATGCTTTCGCCCCCATTGCTCGCTTGAACATGGCAATTGCCCTGACGGGCATTCTTCTTCTAGTCGCTTCAGCAATGGCCGGATGGATGATCGCGATCCGGATCACCACGCCCCTTCGTGAGGTGGTGCAGAAGGCGATCCAGGTTCAGAACAACCAGGACATCAGCGCGCTGCCGAGATCGAAGGGCTATCCGGAAGTCGAAACGCTATCGGAAGCACTTTTCGCGGCGTTCCAGCGTCAGCGCCAAACAGCCGACGAGTTGCGCGCCACCAATTCCAGCCTGGAGGAGCGCATCGTCCAGCGCACCGAACAGGCCGAACAGGCCAAAGCCAAAGCGGAAGCCGCCGCGCGGGCGAAGGGAGAGTTTCTGGCCACGATGAGCCACGAGATCCGCAGCCCCCTGAACGGTATTCTGGGCTTCGCCGATATCATTCTGGATGAGGGGCAACTGACCCCGGCCTCTGAGCGTCGCCTCCTTCTGATCAAGTCCGCCGGGCTCGGGCTGAAGACTGTGATCGACGACGTTCTTGATGTCTCGAAGATCGAGGCCGGGAAGATCGAGCTGGTTCTGCGCCCTTTCCGTCTCGATCTCCTTCTGGAAGGCTGCGTCGGGCTTCTGGAAAGCCAGGCGGCCGAAGCCGATGTCGATGTTTCCACTCGCATGGACCCCGCCATCGGGCAGACGGTTTCGGGCGACGAGGCGCGGCTTCGTCAGGTGCTCATCAACCTCCTTGGCAATGCCATCAAGTTCTCCCGCAGCGGATGCGTTTCTCTTGTCGCCTTGGCGCACCCCGGCGAGCCCTCGCGGGTGACGCTGGAAGTGAGGGATACGGGGATCGGCATGACGCAGGAGCAGCTTCAAAGGCTGTTCGGTCGGTTCGCCCAAGCCGACAGCAGCATCAGCACCCGCTACGGGGGAACCGGCCTCGGCCTATCGATCTCGCAGGAGCTCGTGGGGTTGATGGGCGGCGTCGTTTCGGTCGAAAGCGCCGAAGGGAAGGGGTCCGTCTTCCGCTTCACGATCGATCTGCCCGAGGTGGATATCAACCTAGAGGACGCGGCCTGCATCAAGGATGGGGATCGCAGAACCGGGCATATCCTCCTTGTCGAGGATCTGGCGATCAATCGCGAGGTCGCATCGGTCATGCTGGAGCGGGCCGGGCATCGCGTGTCATGCGTCGAGGACGGCTATGCCGCCCTGGACGCGTTGAAGAACGGGGCCTTCGATCTCGTGCTCATGGATATCCAGATGCCCGGTCTCGACGGACGCCAGACCACGTCCCTGATCCGTCAGGACCCGACCACACCGAAAGATCTGCCGATCGTGGCTTTGACGGCCAACGTCCTGCCGGAAGAGATCGCCAGCTTCGAGGAAGCCGGCATGTCCGACTTCCTCGCCAAGCCAATCGATAAGGCTCTTCTGCATTCCAAGGTCGATCACTGGCTGAGCCGGAGACCGCCCATCGTTTCGGTCGATCGCGCGGCTTCGATGGATCGGGAAACGTTCGACGAGATCGTTGATCTCCTGGGCCCGGATCGCGTTGCCGTTTCGATCGGTGAGCTGATGGAAGCCTTGCGGGTTCTGCAAAGAGTGCCCGAACCCATCGAGGCCCTCGGGCAGGCCGCCCACAAGATCATCTCCATGGCCGGAACGCTCGGCTTCGACGAACTCGCCAGATCCTGCGCCCGGCTCGAAAGGCAGGTGAAGGCGGGGACGAGCGACATCGGTCGGGAAATGCAGGACGTGTCCGTCGCCATCTCACGCTCTCTCGTGGAGATGGGCGATCTTCGCATTCGCATGCTAGAGCAGTCGACGGGCGAGGCTCGCCTCACGTCCATCTTGCGTGAGGATCATCCGTCGCGTTCAGGACATATCCCGTCCCGCGCACGGATTTGATGCGGTTGCTTTCGCCTGTCGGCTCAAGCTTGCGCCGCAGGCTGGTGACCAGGACATCCAGACTTCTGTCCTCGTATTGCCAAGCGCGATGAAACACCGCCTGCACGAGCGCTCCCTATCCAGGATCACCCCTGCCTTCTGCGCTAATTCCCTGAGAAGCAGGTACTCGGCGGCGGTCAGGCTTAGCATCTCGTTCGAGGGGCCCCGCAGCGCGCGGTTCTGTTCGTCCAGGCGCCAGTGTCCGAGCTGATCCGCCGCCTTCCTGGCTACCTTAGGCTCCGCGACCACCGTTGTTTTTGGAAAGCCGCCGCAGCAGGCTGCGGATGCGCGCCAGAAGGTCGCGGGAAGGAGGTGGCTTGATTAGATAATCGCTAAAGCCAACTTCCAAGCCGACGATCCGATCCGTTGGATCGTCGTTCGCCGTGAGCATGATGATCCCGCATTTCTGCGTTTCGTGCAGGAACTTGATCAAGCTGAAGCCATCCTCGTCGGGAAGATGGAGATCGACGACGGCGAAGTCTATCCGCCGGTCCAGACAGAGAGTTCTGAGCGCTGCGCCGTTGGCGGCCTGTGACACCTGGAAACCAGCGCGTGCAAGATATTCCGCAAGGACTTCACGTTGAACATCGACATATTCAACAATGACGATGTGCTTCTTGTCCATGGTCGCTATCGCAAGGCTTCTTTTTTGGTTCAAGCTAGAATATATCAAAAATCTTAAAATATTAGAGCTTTCCTGCGATAAAGAATGACGTTAATCTACTAATTCATATTGCGCGGTGAGGCTTTGGAAACAGCCAAAACGTCATTTCTTCATGACGTTGCCGGTACCGAGTAAGAACACGAAGGGAATCCCGACGAATTCAAGCTTTGCCGTATAGGCGAATGATCGTTGTCGTGACCTACCCTTCGGCTTTGATACGAAGCTGCCTCCAATGCAACTTCTCGATCAGTTTTGTTGCATCATGCAACATTACTGTCTTTATGTATCAATATTACGCCTACTCTCAATGGAACAAAGCTCCTGCATAACAATTACATACTATTCTACTGCCAAATCAATAAACCTTTAATTTTATTGGTGAGGCGACGTTCAAACGGGTTTTGCACAATAGTCCACAGCAAAGACCCGAAAGAAAGCAAGTCATCATGGCCTTTTCCCTTTCTTCTCTCTCCGCCGCCCCCACTTCACCGGCTTCTCCTTCGCGAACGACCACTCCTTCTTCCACAAGCCCGTTACAAGGCCTCACGAATACAGTTCAGTCGACCACCACTGCTTTCTCTTCGACGTATTCCAACACCGGAAATGTTGGCGCTTCTACCCAAGCAGCTATAACGGCACTTGGCTCTTCCTTGTCGGGGTCCTCCTCCACGACGCCGAGCTCTTCTTCAACCCCAGCCAGTTCTTCCAGCCCTTCTACTTCGCCTTCTTCTCCGACAACTCCGGCGACCAGCTCGACCCCGACGGCTCCTTCGACGCCCGCCGCTTCGTCGACGCCGTCGCCCGCTACCCCAGCGCCTTCTTCGACGCCGACCCCTTCCTCGACCGCAACTCCCGCAGCCCCGACGCCAGCCGCGACGACCCCGGCCCCTTCGGCCCCCGCTCCGGCGCCGTCCACCACGGCGCCCGCCCCGAGCCCAGCACAACAAACGGCTCCGGCGACACCCTCCGCTGCTCCGGCTCCCGCCGCCGAGACGCCAAGCCCTTCGGCTCCGGCAGCGCCCGCTCCTGCTTCCAGTCCTGCCGCAACGCCGGAAGCTTCCCCTGCGCCCGCACCTTCGCAGAGCGCGCCGGCTGCGGCGGCTCCCGCTCCCACGACCACCCCAACCGCGTCCGCTGCGCCGCCTGCACCTTCCGCCACGGCGCCGACGCCGGCATCTGCACCAACTCCCGTCCCCGCGCCCGTCCCCGCGCCTTCCTCAGCGGCGCCGGCGCCTTCCGCACCCGTTGTGGCCCCCGTCGCCGCTGCCACCCAGGCTGCCGAGCAAGCCACAGCACCGGTCGTCGCTCCTTTGCCCGAACCGGTGAAGGCGGTCATCGCTGAGGTGAAGACTGCGGTCGCCGCGGCAGAAAAAGCCGTCGATCAGGCGTCTCAAAATCAGGCGGAGGCCACCAAGCAGGCCATCCTGGATGCGCTCGGCAACCGGTCCAGCAAGGTGACCTTCGCCAAGCCGGTAGAGACCGCTCCGGTCGAGGACGAGTTGCGCCGCATGGCCCGGGCCGTCCAGAAGGACATCGGGAACCAGATGATGTTCGCTAAGGTCGGCCAGAAGGTCGCCGTCGATATCTATGCCGATCCGGAAGGCGTGAACGAGGACAAGTCGGCGGTTTCCGAAGAAACGTCCGCTTCCGACAAAGCGTCGGTGTCCAACGATCTCGTCGGCCGCGCCAACGACAACGAGCGTGCCTTCGTCACCGGGGCCTATCTTCAGAACGCCGCATGATGAGCTCAAAATACGAGGCTCTGCCGCGCGACACCCTTGGCGAGGTAGTTCGGGTCTACCGTTCGAACCTGGAGATCTGGCTCGACAAATGCTCCGCCGCGCTCGCAGCCATGCGGTATCTGGAGAAGATCCATGGCGAGGATGCAAAGCAGGAGGTCGCCATCGCCTTGCGTTATGCGCAGGCGACGAAAGATGCGGAAGCCATAGATGCCTTCGAGATTATCGTGACCTGCCTCGAGAGAGAAGAACTCCAGCAAAACCGGCATTAATACCGACGAGAAGGATGTCCCCGTCCGCTATGGCTGGACCCAATCGAAAAGGCCCAGCGCGCATCGATACCGCCGGCGTAACATTCCTCCCGCACGACCGTATCGGGTGCAAATCCTCGGAGGAACCCATGTCCAACATTCCCGGCATCGACAGAGCTCAGGCCGCCGGTACGCCGCTGCCCAACCACAAGCGTCTACCGCGTGATGAAGGCGCACGGCTTGCTTCTTCAGCGTCTTGCTGGTGATCCCGACATAAGGCGCCACGACGGACGCATCGCCGTTGATCACTCGAACCTGCGTTCATCAGCGGGCTCGAACCGATGGCGCCTTCGCTGGTTCACTGCTCGGATGGCTGCGACAACGGCGAGAAGGTGCGCGTCGCCTTTACACTCGACTGCTGCGACCGCGAGCAGATCGGCTTTGTCGCCACTACCGAGGGCATCAAAGGGGAAGATGTCCAGGATCTCATGCTGCTGGCCGTCGAGGCCCGCTTTGGTCTCGTGAACCGCTTGCCCCAGACGATCGAATGGCTCACCGACAACAACTCGGCCTATATCGCCGGAGAAACAGAACGCTTGGCACGCGACATCGGGCTGGAGCCGAGGACCACGCCCGTGCAAAGCCCGCAGTCCAAGGGCATGGCCGAGGCTTTCGTCCGCACGATCAAGCGCGACTATGTCCGCGTTTCTTCATTTGCGAACAGGTCTCGCCGCGAGTGGCTAAGGCCATCCGTAGCGACTGAACATTTAATGGCAGCTAGGACCGACTGTCCTACATTGAGGCCATCATGTGCGGCCATAACGACGCGACCGCCTTCTACGATCACGGGCTGCCGGACGTTATGACCGACAAAGAACAGGTTCGCCTTACAAAGGCTGCAGCGGACTACATGAAGCAGCAGTTCGGCGAAGATGCAATTCTGGAAGCCAAGATTGGCAGGCGACATGCGGAAGTAATCGGGGACCGCGCTGCCGTTGAAGCCTTTCAAGCCATTCTAGATTACCTGGAAGCTCGTCCGGGGAGAGATGAGCAGGCAGAAACAGGTGATGCATGCGGCTCGATGGGGGAAGCACAACGCCGAAGCTGACGACGCTCGAACGTCATTGCCTGCGTCTTCTTGGCGAAGGCCGTACCAAGTCCGAGGTTGCCCAATCGCTTGGGTTAGATTGGGAAGCTGCGGCAAAGCATATGCAAGCGGCTTTCAATAAGCTTGGCACTCAGAACCCTCATCATGCGGTGGCGCTCGCCTTGAATTTCGGTCTCATAGAGCCTGACGAAAGCGATCAATAGCCGTCACTGTAACCGATGCCTATCGTTTCTCGCTGGACAACCTCGGGTTAGGGAAACAGCACTATCAGTTGAGGAACTAAGAGACTGACGGCACGGAACTCATGAAGCGAGCTCATATCATCGTTGTTGAGGACGTCGACGTTCAGCGGGAAGCCGTCGCTGAATATCTTACCCGGAATGGGTTCGACGTATCTCAAGCAGCAACGGGGGCCGAGTTCCGACGGGTTTGTTCGGAGAAGGCATTCGATCTCGCGATCGTCGACCTCAGCCTGCCCGACGAAGACGGTCTCAACCTCGTGCGGTTTCTCCGCTCTTTCTCTCAATGCGGCATTATTATCCTGTCAGCCAACGACGATCCAACAGATCGCATCGTGGGACTGGAACTCGGTGCGGACGATTTCTTAACGAAGCCGCATCCGTTGCGTGAATTGCTGGCAAGAGCCCGCTCCCTGTTGCGGCGTATGAACGGCGCTTCCGCTTCTGAACAAGCTTCACCACAAGCAGTCATGATCCAGTTGGGACGTTGGGTCTTGGATGAAACGCATCGTGCCCTTCGCGATGAGGCTGGGCATCTCCTGCACCTGACCAGCGCAGAATACCTACTTCTGAAAGAGCTGGCGCAAAAGGCGGGCGTCGTACTTGATCGGGACTACCTGATGCAAGCTGTCTTCCATCGTGCTTGGCAGTATGAGGATCGCAGCCTCGATGTGCTCATCACACGGTTGAGAAAGAAGCTGGAGCCGACTGGCGAGAACGATCGCATCAAGTCAGTTCGGGGCTTAGGGTATATGCTGCGTCAGTAGTGTGTGTTTCGAGACGCTTGTAAACGCCCACGCTCGGCAGCAAGAAACTCGGTAGGGTGGCCTGCTGCCAACAAAGGCTTTACGCGTTATGCGGTGCCGTTGGATGCCTGAATGAGTTGGATTGCATCTGAGAGCTTGTAGGGTTTTGCCAGGAAGGACGTTCCGGTCGGAAGATCCTTCTCCCCAATCCGAACAAGGCCCGAGCAAATGATGATGCCAATATCGGGCCACCGATCGCGAATGAGATGGGCGAGTTCGACGCCGTTCATCTGACCGATGAGATCGACATCGATAAGAGCGACCTTAATGTCAGAAACACGTTCGAGATGAGCGATGGCTTCGCTGGCGTCCGCTGCGTCGTAAGCTTGTAGGCCTGCGTCCTCGACGGCTTCGATCGTGACCAACCGGATCAGGTCTTCGTCCTCAACTACGAGAACGCCAAACGAACGAACTTGGGAACTCATCTAAGTTACTTACAAACAAACTGAGGCAATGAGCGGTATAAGTCTCCCTGTTTACGATCCAATTAATACCAACTCTCGGTGATCAGAACCGATGAGCTCATTGGCGTAGTCAGATGCACATGATGCCCCAGGGCTGGGCTTCGATCTTCCGCCATGCGTGACAGGCGTGATCGAGGATGTCGTCGTAGGATCGGAAGACGCGGTTCGACAGCCAGTTGTCGCGCATGAACTGCCAGATATTTTCGGCCGGGTTGAGTTCGGGTGACCGGGGCAGCAGCAGCGTCAGAGTTCGGAAACTGGTCTGCCCCCTGAAAGGTGGTCCTCCCTGAAGTAGGCTTTTGAGCCTTTGGAGGATGCCAGGAATGCCGCAGAAGAAGCACAAGCCTGAAGAGATCGTCGCGAAGCACGCTGACGCTCCAGAAGGGCTTTGTTGTAACATCTGGCCTGAAGGCGAGAATTTTGCTTTGCGTGAAACCCGTGCTGGCGCCGGCCCCATAGGGTGGAAGTCGCATCGTTCGTTACGCGCCTGTCAGCCCTTCCAGCGCGCTTCCATTCCTGTTCAGATGCCTGTTCTCGGGCATCGCACCGGTAGTGTCGAACGACGCAGAAGGGTCAGAACTCCCAATCGGGCGTGATGCATTCCGATAGTCACATGAGTGGCGATCACGGGTCGCCGGTTTCGTTGCCCCCGTTAGCATTCTTCGTTGCGCCGAGCGCCCGGTAAACGCTGGTGCGCCCGATGCCGAGAGCCTTGGCGATGGCGGTGGGACCCTCCCCCGCCGCGTGACGGCGGCGGATCTCCTCGTCCGGCACGCTCTTCAGACGCCCGACGCCGGCATAGATGCCCCGCGCCTTGGCCGCCTCGATGCCGGCGCGCTGACGCTCCAGAATGAACTTGCGCTCCATCTCGGCCACCATGCCGAGCACCGTCACCACGATCCGCCCGACATCGCCGCCAGTGGTGAGTTCGGGATCGAGAACGCGCAAACTCGCGCCCTTCTGATCGAGTTCGTGGACGAGGTTCAGAACATCGCGCGTCGAGCGGCCGAGACGGTCGAGCCGCACCACCACGAGTTCGTCGCCGTCGCGCATGAACTGCATGAGGGTGGCAAGCTCGGGCCGGTCCTCCACCGACTTGCCCGACAGTTTCTCCGACCGGATCAC
>NZ_WEZG01000015.1 GCF_009176975.1 Aureimonas psammosilenae | reverse complement strand
GGGCGGCTCGCGCGTCCGGCCCAGGTCGCCCAGGCCTTGGCGCCGACCGCAGGCGCAGCGATCATCGCGTACGCCGGGGTCGCAGCGACGCTGTACGTCCTGACCGCACTCGCCGCAGCTTCGGTCTGCCTGGTCTCCCTCCTCCGCCGAGGGCATCCGTCGCGTTCCGCCGAGCCCGACATCAGGAACGGATCCACATGACGCCCGTCGTCTACGCTGTCGCCGCCCTCGCCGAAATCGCCGGATGCTTCGCCTTCTGGGCTTGGCTTCGTCTCGATCGCTCGCCGCTCTGGCTGATGCCGGGCATGCTTTCCCTCGCGGCTTTCGCCTGGCTCCTCACGCTCGTCGAGACGGAGGCGGCCGGGCGGGCCTACGCGGCCTACGGCGGCGTCTACATCGTCTCGTCGATCCTTTGGCTCTGGCTCGCGGAGGGTGTCCGTCCCGACCGTTGGGACGTGCTTGGCGCGGTGGTCTGCCTACTCGGTGCCGGGATCATTCTCCTTGCGCCTCGGGCGGCCTGAGCAGATCCGTCCCGGCTTCCCGGGCGGAGCGGCGGCTTCCGCATTCCGGAACCGACAGTCGTGTGGCGCGGTCACGCGGCTTCGACCCCACCTGGTGGCGCCCTCGCTGGGTCCCGCAGCCGCTGGCGCGCTTGCGACGGGCTCCCCCTTCTCACGAGACCGAGCACCCTTGGGACGACGACCAAGGTAAGCACCGTCATCATCTTCGGCGAAAGCCTTTCCTTCGCGCCGACCATGCTCGCCTCGCGCAGAGTTTTCCGGTCGGACGTCCGCCCCGAAGCGCCGGGAGCCACCTTCGTTCCGTGCCTGCCGACGAGAGATCGAGATCGCGGGACGCGTTGCCCGAGGAGGACGAGAACACGGTGGAATCACGGAAGCGCTCAGAGTGCCGACACTGCCGTCGAACTGGGGAACGCGTGACGGCAGTCCATCGGACGACGAACCTCCGTGAGTGGAGATCGCCAGGCGGACCTCGCCGTTCCCACCGACGCAAGTTCGAGCACCGTCCGCGCGATTCATCTCGCAACATCGGACGGCGTCGTGCACTCTGGTTGCAGCCAGAATCCTGAACGAGCCTCCACCGTCGCATGATCACCATCGGAATTCGTGCCGCACCTCGAGAGGTGACGTTCGCCGTCTACGACACCGACACGGAAACGGTGATCAACGTAGAGGAGATCAAGATCCCTGCGGCCTTCCAGACCCCCGACGCCCTGAAGTACCTCCGCAGCAACCTCCTCGACGTGCTGCGGGAGTACGGCGTCGAGAAGGCCGGGGTCAGGGTGACGGAACCCTCGGCGCAGTCCCTGAACATCCCGAGGATCCAGATCGAGGGCGTCATCCAGGAGGCCTTCGCGAGCAGCAGGCTGACGGCCTACTACGTAGGGCAGATCTCCTCCATCTCGTCCAAGGTCGGCATCGACCGAAAGAGGTTCAAACCCCTGGTGGAAGGACGGGAGGGCTACGACGTCGACGGCTGGGAAGACATGAAGAAGGAGGGCCGGGAAGCGGTTCTTTGCGCGATCGGTGCCGCGAATGCTTAAGCCCTACAACAAGGCCGAGGTCGCCTTCGACTTCATCCGGGAGATCGGCCAGCACGGGCGCAACTCCCGCACCTGGCTCTCGCGCGACCACCAGCTCGACGCCGAGATCGTGACGAAGCAGATCGCGAAGGCGAAGCTGGGCGATCCCGACGAGTTCTTCGCGGAATCGAAGGCTCTCTACGCCAGCGCGCATCCGAACGTGGTCCAGATCCACTACGCCTGCCAGGATGCCGGCCACGTCTACGTGGCGATGCCGTACTACGAGCGGGGTTCGGTGAAGGATCTCATCTCGAACGGACGGTTCATGACCGTGCGGGAGATCGTGGCCGTCGGATGCCAGACGCTCAGCGGCCTGCACAACATCCATTCCAAGCGTCTGGTCCACTTCGACGTCAAACCCGACAACATCCTCCTTTCCCTCCGAGGCGAGGCTCTCCTCTCCGACTTCGGCCAGGCGAAGAGGATGAACTTCGTCGGGGTCGCGGAGCAGGACCGGCACTACACGCCGATGATCCCGCCGGAGGCCATGAGGAACGCGGAGTTCGACGTCACCTTCGACGTCTACCAGATCGGACTGACGCTCTATCGGATGTGCGTCGGCAACGGCGCCTTCTACGAGCAGCTCGCGAAATACGGGCGGGGGATCACGGACCGCGACGGATTCCGCTTCGACGTGCGGAATGGACGCTTTCCCGACAGGAGCACCTTTCCGGCCCACATTCCCTCGAAGCTCCGGAACATCGTCCGGAAGTGCCTCCAGGTCGACCCGGCCCAGCGCTACCCTTCGGCGTTGGCGGTCGCGAACGCCTTGTCGGGTATCGACGACCTGACGTTCGACTGGCGCATGACGCGGACTCCTGATAATACCACCTGGACGAAGAACGAAAACGGAACGGAATATTCCTTCGTCCTCAACCCGGACCGCAGTTGCGAGTTAACCAAGACGGTGAACGGGGGGCGACGGACACGTGTTCGAGACGAATGCCGTGCGAACATCTCCGAGAAGGAGGTGCAGAAAGTGCTGGGTTCCTACTGATGGGCAGGATCAAGAACGACCCGACCTGCTACGCGACGCGCACCTCTCTGGTCGTGCGCGCCCCGCGGACCCTTCATGACGACCGGGAGACGACGGCCGGACGCGAGCGCGACTTCCTGACCGCCCCGATCGACGACAACCTCTATGTCAGTTTCCGGCCGGCGTGCGACGTCGGCGAGAGGAAGCGGGCGGCGGAAGATCCGAAGAAGCGGCGTTGATGCCGCGTGCGGGGCCTGCACGTCGCGCTTGGATCTCCCCACCCACCGGTCCGCAGTGCCGAACCGCACTCACGTGGAGGCAATCCAGCCAGTCAAGGCAGGCTTGCCATACGCGGGGCGGAGGCACGTCCCTCGGCTCTCCATTGGATGGGAACGTCGCCCGTATCGACCGGAGCCGCCATGGGGTCGCAGGACGTCCGGAGCCCTTGCTGCGCACGGGCGAAGCCGAGAACGGACATGAACGACCTCATGCGGCATTTCGCAACGGCGTCTATCGCGCGTCCGGCGATCAACCAGCCGCCGATCGCAGCCGGCGCTCGATCGGTTTTCGGGCGCCCTTCCGCATCCCGCAGGACATGTGGGAGGGCGACGAGTTCACCCCCAACTGGGCGTGACGCGCCGGTCATCCGCGGTCTCCACCGTGACTCCCTCGACTTCCATTTCATCGACCGGCTCTTCTCGAAGGCCGTCGGGAATGGCTCCAGAGACGGCTGGACGCGGGACGTTGGCCAACGACGCCCGCTCGACCCGGTAACGCACCCCTTCGAGCCTGCCGGCCAGGGCGGCGCCGACCGGACCCGGAGCGACATCCTTGGCGAGATCGGCGAAGTCGGCCGTCGCCTCCAGGCAGCGTGCCATCTCCTGCCGCACGACGCGCCCCTGCAGGCCGCAGGCCTCACCGAAGCGCAGGACCGCCTCGCCCAGGTCGGCGGGAACGGCCCCTTGGCGGAAGGCGACCCCGCCGAAGGAGACGGACGACACCATCTGATGCCGATGGTATCCGCGCATCGGTGCCGGATCGTAGAGCGGCGAAAGCCCCGCCTTCCTCCGCTCGCCGAGGATGGAGTGGTTCTCCAGGTGGTTGTCCCCGTTGCCGGTCAGGAGACCCATCACCGTCCGCCGGAACAACTCGCGACAGTCGCGGCCCGGGAAGGACGACATGCCCGTCATCGGCGTCGTCAACGCCGTCGCGACGGTCTCCAGCGACGGCCTGAGACCCTCCTCGGACCAGCGGCTCTGGATCTTGCCGGCGGATGCGGCGTAGAGGGCCGTGAAGACGCTCTCCAGCGGCAACGGACGCCCCTCGGACCTGTCGAAGCGTTCGGTCGCCAGGACCTCCACTCCGTCCTCCGTCCGTTGGTACCGCTTGAATGGACGGTGCACGCCGATCCTGTCGTGGATCTCGTAGGCGAGGTTCTCCAGAGCGAGCACGTGAGGAAAGTCGGGCGTTCCGATCTTCACCAGCGCGTCGACCGTCGTACCGTCCGACCGGCGTAGGTTCACCAGCAGCTTCGGCATCATGCCGCCGACCGTGGGATGCGACCGGATCGTCTCGACGACCTCCTCGATGGAAACGGCGTCGGCCGTCGGCGACGTCGCGTCCGAAACCAGGTGCCAGAGCGGACCGTCGGCGATCTCGTCGAGCGTGAAGCTCTGCGTCGGTCGGTCGTAGTAGGCGAGTGCGGCCTCGTCGCTGGCGAAGACGTCGAGATGACCGATGCCGTTCCGGCCGGCCATGACCAGCATCTGCCAGTCCAGGTCGGCGCCCGCGTCGACCCGCCCCCCCGAACGTCCGATGAGGTGCATGAGGATGCGGCGCTGAAGGTTCTGCTCGTGCCGTGGCGGTACCAGCGACTGGAACATCGGCGGTAGCGGGTTGGCCTCGGTCGACATGTACTCGATCGTGCGGTTCCGCGTCTTCGTCGTGTCGTGCACCACGGTGATGCCTGGAAGATCGCCGGCCTCGGGGTCGTAGGTGAAGCGCACCCGCTCACCGGCCTTCACGAGCAGACCGAGACGACGAGGCGTTCCCGATGCTCTGGTCCAGACGACGGCACTCCTGTCGCTCATCGGTCGATCTCGCCCAGCAGCCCGCCCTCCAGCAGGGCATCTAGATAGTCGTCGAGCGGTGCGAGCTTCAGCTTTTGCCCCACTACGGCGGCAAGGCGCTCGACGGTGTCGAACCGGGCGCCGCCGGTACTGCGCATCCGCGACAGCGCCTCGGGCGTGATACCGGCGCGACGAGCCAATTCGGCGTCCGACCAGCCTTGTCGACGAGCCTCCGACCTGACTTCATCAAGTACAGCTTGCAACCCAGACATTGATCAATCCATCAATCCCACGCCCCATCATGGACGGTATTGATTAAAAGATCAATCTCGCGGCGATCGACGCAAGCCTCCCACGAGCTTCCCCACCTGGGCCTACATCCGGACCCAGGCAGACGAAGCTTACGCAAGATCTCCAGAAGCTTCCCGCGACCGGTTTCAGCGAACCTGTGGAGGAGCCGACCAAGTCTCGGCATCGTCGACGAAGGCTTTCCTCGTCTTCTTGTCGTAGAGGCACAGCTTCGACAGGGTCGAACCGCGCTTACGGTCGGATACGAGCATCGCCACCATCCCGACACGGTCGTCGAAGCCGACGATCGTCGAAGGGCGCGGGTTGCGGATGCCGCTCGCCTGGATGCAGGCCTTCGTCACGCGAGAGTCGAACTCGGCCCACGCGTCGTCGCTCGAGGCGAGTGCCGGCGGTGCCGCCCAGAGCACGACGACCGCGAGGCCGATCACGAGGGGTGATATCGAGTGGCGCATCCGCAGCTCCTTCCGTCGGGTTTCGCGAGCCGGCAACGACTCGGAAGGCCCGGATGGTCGGCGAAGTCGACGGATTGATGACTCGGTCGAGGCGGATGCACGCCAATTGCATCTGCCTGTTCGGCGATGGTGACGGCCGGTCAGACGCCGACGGACGCGGCTCGACCTCTCAGCGGTACCTCAAGAAGCCGAAGAAGCCCGTGAGGGCGGTCGCCGTGGCGACGCCCGCGACCGCCGGCACCTCGACGGCCGCGCCGGGCTCGAAGCCGGTCAAGTGGACGAACTTGACGGCCAGAAAGGCGATGGTGACGCCGAGCATCGCGCCGAGGACGGCGTAGATCGCGCCGAAGAAAGCGCGGTAGACGGAGCGCATGTTCGACTTCCTTCTTGCTGCGAAGCCACCAATGCGCGGCTTCCTCGCGGCGTCGGTGCAAGGACACGTACCGACATCCGCGTGCGACCGACAGGCGGACTCCAGAGATCGCGACCGCATCGGACAGGCTGCGGACCGCCTCCATGCCATCCAGGTCCACCCTGGAGGCAAGACGTCGTGTCGTCGCGGCCGGGGGCATCGCGCATGCCGCACGGGCGTCCGATCCCATGTGACGATCGGACCGATGACTTCGCGGGTACAGCGTCGCAGGGTTGCCCCGATCTCCCACCGTGGCCAGATCTTCGGAGCGGACTGATCCTGTGGTGTACCACGTGCTCGAGGGCGTGGACCGATGCACGAACGAGCCGTCGGCGAAAGCCGCCGCTCGACGGGCCGCAGCGCCGAAAGAAGGCCGGAGGTCCCCGTGGCGTCGGCAGGCGGAACCGAGAAGGCGACGGCTTGGAGAGAACCACATCAAGGGCGCATCTGGCGACCGGTTCCGGGGAGATCCCTTGGCGCTATACCGCGGGCGAGCGGCGGGCGGACGGGGTGGTGCACGCCCTCGGGATCCTCCTCGCCTTGGCGGGGACCGCGATGTTCGCCATGACGCGCTGCGATGCCGAACCCCATGATCTCGTCGCCTCCGGCATCTACCTGGCGACGCTCGTGTTCGCCCTCGGCGCGTCCGCTATCTACAATATGTGGCCCGTCGGCCCGACGAAGTGGATCCTGCGTCGGATCGACCATTCGGCGATCTACCTTCTGATCGCCGGGACCTACACGCCATTCGTCGTCAAGGCGGGCACCTGGTGGCTGCCGGTGCTGGTCTGGTGCACCGCGCTTCTCGGCCTCGTGCTGAAGGTCGTCCTGCCAGGTCGGCTGGACCGTCTGTCGATCGCCCTCTACCTGGCCCTCGGCTGGAGCGGCGTCGCGATCCTCGACAGGCTCGTAGACGTCCTGTCCAGGCAGGTGCTCCTGCTCGTCGGCGCCGGCGGCGTGATCTACTCCCTGGGCGTGATCTTCCACGTCTGGGAGCGCCTCCGCTTCCAGAACGCGATCTGGCACGGTTTCGTCCTGGCGGCGGCTTTCGTCCACTACTTGGCCGTCTGGCTCGCCGTCGGCCCGAGCACCTGAAGCCGAGACACCCCGGTCCTCCGAGCGGTTGGGTCGAACGACCCGCACGGGCGGCTGTCGATCCCGCGAAACGTCCGCTCGCAGGATCCAGGAGTGGAGCACGTGTGCCGCGTGGTCTTCAGTTGCGTCATAAAATCTGCCCGGTGGATCCGCTACGCGATCGGATGTTCACGCTCCTCGGCCGGCGGGGTCGCGCTGCGGTCTGGCCGGGGCAAGGCGGGCGTGGCACACCGGCAGTGCAACGTCGTAGTCGAATGGTTCCCTGGATGATCGTGCGGACAGCTCGTCCTTCAATCCGCTGGATGTCCGTCGCGCTCGTGCTTCTCGCCTGTCTCGGCGGATGCGTTTCCGCGACGGAGGACGTCTTCGAGACGGCGAAGGCGGCCTATACCGTCAAGGCCGACAAGGTCCGTCCCGAAGGGTCCATCCTCGTGCGCATCTTCAAGGAGGAGAGCGAGCTGGAACTCTGGAGGTCGGGAAGCGATGGGCGATACGCGCTCGTGAAGAGCTTCCCGATGTGCCGTTGGTCCGGCAAGCTTGGACCGAAGAAGGCGACGGGCGACCGGCAGGCGCCCGAGGGCTTCTACCAGGTGACGGCGGGTCTAATGAACCCGAACTCGAAGTACCACCGCTCCTTCAACCTCGGCTTCCCGAACCCGCTCGAGAAGTCGCTCGGATGGTCCGGCGACGCCCTGATGGTGCACGGCGCCTGTTCCTCGTCGGGCTGCTACGCGATGACCGACGACGGCGTCTCCGAGATCTACGCGGCGGCCGAGAAGGCGTTCGCCCTCGGCCAGAGCGACTTCCAGGTGCAGGCCTTCCCGTTCCGTATGACGCCGCAGCAGATGGCCAAGCATGCCTCCGACCCGAACATCTCCTTCTGGCGGAACCTGAAGTCCGGCTACGACATCTTCGAGGTGACCCGGAAGGAGCCCGAAGTCTCCGCCTGCGCCGGCCGCTACGTCTTCGACTCGCGACGCAAGGACGGCGTGGCGTCGATGGACCCGCGGGCCGCCTGTCCGACGCTCGTCGCCGAGGTGGCGCCCGAAGTCTCGGAGCGCCGGAAGGCCGACCTCGTCGCCGAGCGCGAGACGGCGAGGACGTCGGTCCCGTCGACTGCCTTCGCCTATTCGGACGGCGGCATGAACCCGCGCTTCAGGGACCTGCTCTCGCGCCTCGGACCGCAGGAGATGTCGCGCCTGACCTCCCGAACCTCGGTGCCGGTGAGCCGTCCGGACGCGGCCCTCGCCGATCCCTTTTCCGCCGGACGCTGAACCGGATCCCGACGCGTCGCACGAGGCTGCGACATGACCGCGTGCTCGGCCGGGACGTCTTGACCTCGACGGGTCGGCCGCCGACGATGACGACGGACGATAGACCACTCGAAGGGCACCCCACGTTGAAGGCGCGCAGTCGATGAGGAGAGCCGGAAGGCCGTTCCTCGCCCGCTTCGTGCTGGCGCTCGTGCTCCTGCTCGCTCTCGTTCCGGTCGCCTCCATCGCATGGGCCGAGCCGGCCGCCGCGACTTCCGGTACCGCCGTCTTCGACGACTACGGTCACGTGGGCGACGACGACGCGGGACGCGGTCCCGCCTCCGGTGCCCGCCACGATCACGGCGGCCATGTCCACGAGAAGCTCGGCACGCCGCCGGAATACCTGCTTGCCCCGCCGGCCGGCGGTGCGGGTCATGCATCGCCAACGACTCGCTGGAGTCGAGGTGTCGACCTCCATCCGTCTCCTGAACCTCCGAAAGTCTCCGTCGCCGCCTGAAGCCGCCGCATCGGCGGCGCGACGTCGACCTTGCTTCCGGAGATCATCATGCCGTTCCGCCCAACGGCCGGACCGTGCGCGCTCGGCGCCGCGGCACCGGTGCGTCCGCCGTTCGTCCGTCCCTCCCTTCCCGTCCCGCCCCGCCGCACCGGCGGGCGCCAGCCTGGGAAAGCGGCATGACCGGCCGTTCCAGGAAGTCGGCCGACGCCCCCTCGCCGCTCGAGATCGTCGACTGGTTGACGTCCAAGCCGGACCTCGTCGCAATGCGGCGTCGGTTCCCCGACGAGTGGCGGGCGCTGGAGGGTGAACTCGCCGACGCCTTGTCGAAGCGTTCGGTCTCCGCCTTGGATCGGATCGTGGGTCTGGAACGCCTCGGCGTGCGAGGGTCCGACCGGAAAGGAAGGTCGTCGCGGGAGCAGGCGATGCGTCTCGTCAGAAGGCGGATGGCCGTTCTCGCCCTGGAACGGCATGCCGTCTCGGCCGCCGAGTCGGAATCCGGAAGCTGGCTGCCGCGCCGGATCTCGAACGCGCTGGCGAAGGGCCTGTTCTTCGATGCCCGCGGGAACAAGAAGCCCGTCCCTCTGCGCGTCTTCCGCTGGACGTGGCCGCTCGTCGGTGGCAAGGGCGCGTTCCTGACGCGCATGCAGACCGGCGGGACCTACTGCTTCCTCTCGGCGGAGCTGATCGATGCGCTCGCCTCGATCTGCCGCGGCAGGTCGTGCCTCGAGATCGCCGCCGGCGACGGCACCCTGTCGCGGTTCCTGAAGCTGAAGGACGTCGCCATCGTCGCGACCGACGACCGGAGTTGGAAGGGCTCCATCGACTACCCGCCCGAGGTGCTGGCGATGGATGCCGCGACCGCGCTGGAGAAGGTCGCGCCGGAGGTCGTCCTCTGCAGTTGGCCGCCGCCCGGAAACGACTTCGAGCGGTTCGTCTTCGCGACGCCGACCGTCCGGACTTACCTGGTGATCGGCAGCCGGCACGGCTTCGCCACCGGCGCCCGCGACGCCTACGCCGCTCCGACGGGCTTCGTCGCGACCCCACGTCCGGATCTGGAGGCACTCGTCCTTCCGCCGGAGATCGGCACCGAGGTGCTCGTGTTCAGACGAACCACATGACGTCGACGCAAGGTTGATGAACAGACGTGCTGCAGTTCATTCGGTATGCCGGCGAAAACCGCAGAAACAGCGGCCTGAGCTTCTTGGCGCTCGCGATCACGCCGTGCCGCCGCAAGTCGTAGCTGAGACCCGCGTGAATATCGTAGATCTTCAGCATGCGGGCGCTTCCGGTGCCTTACGGTTCTCGTCGGTGCCGAGCCATTTGAATCCGGGGCGGAGCCGCTTTACAAAGCGCTCGCTGCGAAGGTTGACAGGACAAGTCGTCCGAAGAGCAAGGCTGAACGAGCATGGACTTCACCGTCGCCAACATATCCATCGTAGGCGCCGTGGCCGCCGGCGCGATATCATTCCTGTCGCCGTGCGTTCTGCCTTTGATACCTGGCTATGTGTCGTTCGTCGCCGGGAGTTCGGGAACGGGTGCAGCCGCAGCCAGCAAACTACGCACCGCGATCCTCAGCTTGTGCTTCATTCTCGGGTTTGCGACGATATTCGTGGCGCTCGGTGCCGGTGCGACGGTCCTCAGCCGGTTCCTGCGGACTTGGTCTTTCGAGGCGAACATCATCGGTGGCTCGTTGGTGCTCTTCTTCGGGATTGCCACGACCGGCCTTGTCCAGATGCCTTGGATGGAGCGCGATGTCCGCTTTCATGGCAACCTGGCAGTCAACGGACCGTTTGGAGCTTACCTCCTCGGGCTGGCCTTTGCATTTGGATGGACGCCGTGCATCGGCCCGATCCTCGGCGCCATACTGACAGTCGGCGCTGTGTCCGCGACTGCCTCCGACGGGGTCATTCTCCTGGCGCTCTACTCGCTCGGACTCGGCATACCGTTCTTCCTTTCCGCCATGTTCACGCAGAGCCTGCTCGGGACAATGAGGGAGATGCGGACGGCTGGTCGGATCCTCAAGATCGGCTCCGGCTTCGTCATGGTCGCGATGGGCTTAGCGATGATGACGGGAACGTTGAATTGGGCCGCATTCTGGCTTCTTACGAACTTTCCAATTCTCGGCCGGATTGGATAAGGGCACCGTCATCGACGGGACCCGGTCGATCTCCAACGCGAACGTCGGCTGCGCAGGCAGTGGCAGGACCGCTTGGAGACCAGGGTACATCAACTCCTTCCGAGTGCGAACCGGACCAGGTCGAGTACGTGGCGCTGGCCGACGGAACAGTATCGATGGTCCGGAAGGTGTCGGCCGGGAGCCACGGTTGATCCGCCATCCGACGGGACTTCGCCGTCGACGCCACGTTGTCGATCGTGGGAGTTGCGAGGCGCCCGGGAAAGATCGTGGCTCGGTCGACCGGGCATCGGGGCAAGCCTGTCGAGACCATGCGCTTCCCAGGAGCGTGAATGCGATCGGGAGGTCGGCCGAAAACTCTCTCAGAGCCGGCCGTCGCGGGAGTGCGTCTGGCTCGTGGCAAGCGCCTCGATCACGCGGCATTCCGACACCCTGCCGCGCCCGCATTCCGAGATCATGCGCGATAGCTCGTCGCGCAGCGACAGTAAGCGCGCAAGGCGGCTCTCGACCGCCTCAAGCTGGCTTTGCGCGATGCGGCTCGCATCCTCGCATGATGCCTCGGGCTGCTCTTGCAAGGCCAGCAAGACGCGGACGCTCGACAGATCGAAGCCGAGTTCACGGGCATGACGTATGAAGCCGAGGCGGCGCGCATCGGCTGCGCCATAGCTTCGCCGCCCGTTGGGTCGGCGCGCAGGGGGCGGCAGAACACCGGCCCGCTCGTAGTAGCGGATCGTCTCGATGTTCACGCCCGTGGCGCGGGATAAGTCGCCGATCTGCAATTTCCGCCTTGCTCCTGTAGTCACTACAGGTTCTAGCATGAAAGCCATGGAACCACGAGGACTTGCAGCATGAGCGCCGCCACCGGCATCCGCTATCATGTCACCGGCATGGACTGCTCGTCCTGCGCGGCCAGGGTCGAAGGCGCGGCCCGGAAGGTCGAGGGCGTGGCGGATGTGAAAGTGTCCATCGCCTCGCAGATCATGACGCTCGATGTCGATGATCCGGGAAAGCGCCTGCCTGTGGTCGAACAGGCGGTGACGGGCTTGGGCTATCAGCTCGACCGGATCGGCGCGACGAACGAGGATGCGGACGACGACGACAAAATCCCCGACCTGTCGCATGTGACGCCCGCCTATAAGCGCGCTCTCTGGATCGTCGTCCTTCTCAATGCGGGCTATGGCGTCATCGAAATTGTCGGCAGCTTCCTTGCCGGATCGCAGGCCCTGCAAGCGGATGCGCTCGATTTCATCGGGGACGGCGCGATTTCCTTCCTCGGGCTGATCGCCGTGGGCTGGGGCCTTGCTGCCCGCGCCAAGGCTGCACTTTTGCAAGGCGTGTTCCTGGCCCTGCTCGGCTTCGGTGTCATCGGCTCGACGGTCTATCGCTCCTTTGTCGAGCACGAGCCGCAAACGCTGCTGATGGGCGGCTTTGCCTTCGTCGCCTGCATCGTCAACATCCTCGCGGCCGTGGTGCTGATCCCTCACCGCAAGGGCGATGCCAACGTGCGCGCCGTGTGGCTGTTCTCGCGCAATGACGCCATCGGCAATCTGGCCGTTCTCGCGGCGGCGGTCGTCGTCTGGTGGCTGAACAGCCCGTGGCCGGATTTGATCGTCGCGTTCGCGGTCGCAGGCCTGTTCCTGCAATCGGCGCGGTCGATCATCCGCGATGCGAGGCAAGACCTCGTGCAAGCGGGGCGTTCTTGAAGGGGGGCTTGTGCATCGTCGTCGTTTCGGCCGGTGCCGCACTCGATCTAGCCGCCAAGGCGTGGGCGCGCACCAGTCTCGAACCTTATGGTTCTGCGGTCGATTTCCTGCCTTTCATATCGCTGCGCCTGACCTTCAACGAAGGGGTCTCGTTCAGCCTGCTTTCGTTCGATCATGACCGCGGAAGGCTTGCCCTGCTGGCCTTCACCGGCCTTTTGACGCTCGGCTTCGCCATATGGGCCTACGGGATGCCGCGTGGTCGCGAGCGTCTGGCGCTTTCGGTCATCATCGCGGGCGCGCTCGCAAATTTCCTCGACCGTGCAGTGAACGGCGCGGTGACGGATTATCTCGATCTCCATTTCGGAGATTGGCACCCGTTCGTTTTCAACTTGGCCGACGTGTTGATCAGCTGTGGTGCGGTCGCGATCTTCGCAATGCGGTTCATGGACGAGGGGACTGAGCGCCGCAAATCCTAGAACGCGTTATTTGATCTGATAATTCCGATAAGATTGCTGATCACGCTTCCACTATTTTCGGGCCGCCTGTCATGATGTGTGATTTCTCGCGAAAAACGTTCCTACCGCTTGCGGTTCGCCATTTTTGCATGGTGGCACATCGGTGCCAGCGTCGTCGGCATTGAAGCCCTCGTCGTCCTCCCATGACGATGCGAAGCAGCTGACGTTCGTTCGGAATTCGTTTCAGGCTGGAGGAGGTTTCCGTCGAAACGTCGACGTCGTCCTGCGCCCACTCATCTTCGGCTTCATGCCCGGAGCAGTCGTCCGTGCGCCCGCGACCGTTGAAGCACTTTGCCCACGCCGGATGCACGGCGAACATCGTCGCCGCCAGGACGATCGCTTTCCTGATGGTGTCCCCTCCGCCTACCGGCGCCGCCCGCTCGTCGGGTCGTCGCCGGAAAGAGTGCGCACAGTGACAAGCCGAGGCCAACGTCCGGCCCGCTCCGGACTGCCGGCGCACGTACGTCAGGTCGTCCCGCTTCCCTTCGCGATCTCGGCGACGATCATGTCGTAGAGCGGCTGCGGACCGAACTGCGCCGGCGCCCGGCCGTTGACGAAGAAGGTCGGCGTCTTGTCCACCTTCGCCGCGTCCATGTCGGCGACGTCCTGCCGGAGCACCGCTTCGACCTCGGGCGTCGCCGCGTCCTTCCGGGCGCGCTCGAGGTCGAGCCCCGTCGTCCCGGCGATCTCCCACGCCTTGGCCAGGTTCGGCGCCCCGTGCACCGCCCATTCTGGCTGGCGCTCGAACAGCGCGTCGAGCACCGCGTCGAACTTGTCCTGACGGCGGGACGCCTCGAGGATCTTCACCGCCTCGTCGGAGCCGTCGTGGAGCGGCGCGTAGCGAAGGACGAGGCGCACGTCCTCCGGATGGGCACCGAGGATCTGTTCGAGGATCGGATGGAAGGCGCGGCACGCTTCGCATGACGGATCGAAGAACTCCGCGACCGTCACCTTCGCGTCGGCCTTGCCGACCACCGGCGAATGCGCCCGGACGAGGTGGTCGGCCCCCGCCGTGGCGGGCTCCGGTGCCGTCGCGCCGCGCCGGAACACGGCGGCGCCTCCGGCGAACACGGCAGCGGCGACGGCCACCGTCGAGACGACGAACGTCCTGCGGTTCATGGACGGATCCTCCTATGTGCGAAAACCAGAAGAAGCGCGATGCCAGCGAAGGCGGCGAGGGAGAGGACGGGAAGCGGGATCCCGCCCAGGATCGTCATGTCCGCCTCGGTGCAGGACGGCCCCCGGCCGCACGGCTCGATCGACTCCGGCACGATCCCGAACCAGAGGAGCGTGTGGAATGCCGCGAAGGCGAGACCCGTGGCGGAGAGCGGCAACGCGTATACGCGAGCCGCGGCGTCGCCCCTGAAGCAGGCGATCCCGAGCACGATCGCGAGCGGGAACATGAAGATCCGCTGGTACCAGCAGAGGACGCAGGGCGCCTGCCCCATGACCTCCCCGACGAACAGGGCGCCGAGGCTGGAGGTGAGGGCCAGGATCCACGCCCCGGCGAGGAGCACATCCGTCCGCGCTTCCCCTTCGACGTGCGGGGGATCGATCGGCGCTGCTCTCGTCATATCGCTCCTTCCGGTCCGGATCACGGTGACGTCGCTACGCTCAGGCATCGGCCGCAAGAAGGCGTTCCACCTTCTCCCGCCGGACCTTCGTGTCCTCGTGCATGTCGAGCGTCCCGACGAAGCCGCCGTTCCGGTCGTAGAGGTAGACCCCGGCGGAGTGATCGATCGTGTAGTCGCCGTCCTCCGTCGGCACCTTCTTGCGGTAGGCCTTGAAGGTGGAGAAGGCCCGCTCGATCTCAGCTTCCGGGCCCGTCAGCCCGACGATCCGCGGGTCGAAGGACTGGAGGTAGGCGTTCAGGACCTCCGGCGTATCCCGTTCCGGATCCCCGCTGACGAGCACGACCTGGAGGTCGTCCGAACGGGGGCCGAGGTCCGCGAGCAGCACCGACAGCTCGCCGAGCGTCGTCGGGCAGATGTCGGGACAGTGCGTGAAGCCGAAGAACACGGCGACGGGCTTGCCGCGGAACCCGGACCACGTCCTCGGCTTCCCGTCCTCGTCGACCAACGCGAACTCGCCGCCGATCGGAACGGCGACCGGCGTCTGAGCGGCGGGTGCCGGAGTGCCGCCCGGTAGGGTCCAGGCCGCACCGACGAGGACGCCAGCGGTCGCGGCGACCGCGCCCCAGAGCCACAAGCGCAAGGTGCGGAGCCTCACGGCTTATGCCCTTCGTGGGAGGGGGCCGCTGCCGCGGCACCGAACCCCTCCACCGAGAAGCGGACGGGGACGGTCCCGGCGCGCTCGAACACGAGAGTACCGTCGAAGGACTTCCCCTTCACGATCGGCTCCTTGAGGTCGAGCAGCATGACGTGCGTGCCGCCCGAGGCGAGCTTCACCGTTGCCCCCGGTTCCACCACGATCCCATTCTCGGCGCGACGCATGCGCGCCACGCCGTCCTGCGCGGTGGAGGCGTGGATCTCAAAGCGTCCGGCGACGGTCGCCGAGCCGCCGAGGAGCCGATCCGCCTCGGCGCCGTCGTTGCGGATGGTGAGGTACCCGACCCCGACCTTCGCGCCCGGTGGCGTCGGCCGTGACGACGGATGGTCGATCGTCAGGTCGCCGACCTTGAATTCGTGCGCCGCAGCGGGACCGGAGAGGCAGGCGGCGACGGCGGCAGCAAGTACCGGAACTCTCACTTCGGATACCTCGCATAGACCGTGGACGTGCCGTCGCGTGCGACGAGGAGCACCTCGTAGGGCTCGTCGCTCGTCCCCATGCCGGGGCTTCCCGCAGGCATGTCGGGAACGGTGAGGCCGATCGCATCGGGCCGCTCGGCGAGGAGGCGCTTCACCTCCGCCGCCGGTACGTGCCCCTCGACGACGTAGCCGCCGACGAAGCCCGTGTGGCACGAGGTCTGGCCGGGCTTCAGGCCCGCCTGCTCCTTCTTCGCCTCCAGGTCGGCGGCGCCGAGATCGTGGTTCGGCACCTCGAAACCCGCCTTCCGGAGGTGCTCGATCCAGCCGCTGCAGCAGCCGCATCCCGGCGTCGAGTAGACGTCGACGCTCTGGGCCGCGAGCGCGGATCCGGAGAGCAGAGCGAGCGCGGCGGCGAGGACCGTCGTCCGTGCGTGTCCCATGGGTTCGTCCTTTTCTTAATCAGATCCAGCGCCGGACGGCGCTCCGGTAGGCGGCGTACGAGGATCCGAAGGAGCGTTCGAGGAAGCGCTCCTCGTCCCGGACCTGGACCTCGCAGGCGATCCAGAAGGCGAGCGCGCACGCGAGCATTGCAGGGGACGGCACCGCCACCGCGAGGCCTACCGCCATCGCGAGCATCCCCAGGAACACCGGGTTGCGGGACAGGCCAAATAAACCCGTCGTGACCAGGGCGTCGGGCGCCGTCCGCGGTACGCCGACCCGCCAGCGCCGCCCCATGTTCCCCTGCGCCACCATCGTCAGGACCTGTCCACCGACGGCAAGGGCCAACCCGGCGAGACGGACCAGGGACGCTTCGCCCGCGAGCGGCGCGAAGATTGCCGGGGCGTCACCGACGGCATGCGATACGAGCGCGGCGGCCGCCCCGCCGATCGAGGCGACGAACAGCAGGCGCGCCGACCGCTGGCGGAGCCCGCTGCCGAAGCCGAAGGCCCGCCCGCCGATCTCCCGGGAGGTCCGGCGGGTGGCGAGGGCGAGCCATGCGACGGTGACGGCGAGGAGGATCGCCGGCCCGAAGCGGAGGAGGTCTTCGACGGCGGCGCTCATCGGGGCTTCCAGCCGAGGACCCGCATGGCGTTCGCGGTGACGAGGACGGTGGCGCCCGTGTCGGCGAGAATCGCCGGCCACAGTCCCGTGATGCCGGCGACGGTCGTCACCAGGAACAGGGCCTTCAGGCCGAGCGCGATGCCGATGTTCTGGCGGATGTTCCCCATGACGGCCTTCGAGAGGGCGATCATGTCGGGAACGTCGCGCACCCGGCCGTGGAGCGCCGCGGCGTCCGCCGTCTCCAGCGCCACGTCCGTGCCCCCGCCCATCGCGATGCCGACGTCGGCGGCCGCGAGCGCGGGCGCGTCGTTGATGCCGTCGCCGACCTTGGCGACCTTGAGGCCCTCGGCCTGCAGCTCGCGGACGATCCTCTGCTTGTCCTGCGGAAGGAGTTCGGCCCGCGCTTCGATGCCGAGGCCCTTCGCCACCGCCTCGGCCGTGGTCCTGTTGTCGCCGGTCAGCATGACCGGGCGGATGCCCGACGCCTTGAGGCCCGCAAGGGCATCCACCGCGTCGGGACGGGGCTCGTCGCGCATGGCGAGTAAGCCGGCAAGTGTGCCGTTCGCGAGGAGGACCGACACGGTCTTGCCCTCCGCGTTGAGCGCACCGATCTCCGCGAGCCGATCCGCGCCGATGTCGAGCCGCCTCGCCGCCGCCTTGGGCGAGCCGAGGAAGACCGTCTCGCCGCCGACCTTGCCCTCCACCCCCTCGCCCGGAATCGCGTTCGCGTCGAAGGCCGGGGGCACCGGCGCCTTGTCCGCGTTCGCCTTGTCGAGGATGGCGAGCGCGAGCGGATGGCTCGATCCCTTCTCCAGCGCGGCCGCGAGCGACAGGACGTCCCGCGCCGGCCGCCCGACCGCGACGACGTCGGTGACGACCGGTCTGCCGGCCGTCAGCGTTCCCGTCTTGTCGAAGGCGATCGCCGTGATCTTGCCGAGCGTCTCCAGCACCACGCCGCCCTTCATCAGGAGGCCGCGCCGTGCTCCGGCGGAGAGACCGGCCGCGATCGCCGCCGGTGTTGAGATCACGAGCGCGCAGGGGCAGCCGATCAGGAGGATCGCGAGACCCTTGTAGATCCACTCGTTCCAGGACGCTCCGAAGAGCAGAGGCGGGACGAGCGCGACGAGGGCGCCGACGACGAGGACGGCGGGGGTGTAGTACCTGGAGAAGCGGTCGATGAAGCGCTCGGTCTCGGACTTCGACTCCTGCGCCTCCTCCACGAGCTTGACGACGCGGGCGATCGTGTTGTCGGCCGCGGCGGCCGTCACCCGCACCCGGAGAACCGATCCGGCGCTGATCGTCCCGGCGAAGACGGGATCGCCCACGGCCTTGCGCTTCGGGACGCTCTCGCCGGTGACGGGGGCCTCGTCGACCTCGCCCGTTCCCTCGACCACCGCCCCGTCGGCCGGGATGCGGTCGCCCGGACGCACCAGGATGACCGCGCCGACCACGAGGCTCTCCGCCGGCACCTCGCGGGTCTGACCGTTCTCCTCGAGGAGCGCCGTCTTTGGGACAAGCGCCGTCAGGCCCTGGATGCTGCGGCGGGCGCGGGTCGCCGCGACGCCCTCCAGCATCTCGCCGACGAGGAAGAGGAGCACCACGGTCGCGGCCTCCTCCTGCGCGCCGATGAAGACGGCCCCGACCGCAGCGATCGTCATCAGCGTCTCGATGGAGAAGGGCGTGCCGAAGCGGGCGGCGACGAACGCGCGCCTCGCGACGGGGACGAGGCCGACGAGCAGCGCGACGAGGAAGGCCGGCCGCTCGAGCTGCGGGAACAGGTGCCCGACTACGGTGGCGACGAGGAGGGCGGCGCCGCAGGCGATCGTCAGCCTCGCCTTGCGCGTCCACCACCAGGGCCCGGCCGCCTCGTCTCCGCCGGAATGGTCGTGGGCGTGCGGCGTCGGTCCGGAAGCGGAGACGAGGGCGCCCGCCGGTGCCGACGCCTCCGCTTCGGCGCCGTAGCCGAGGTTGCGGATCTGCCTGACGACGGCGTCGGCCTCGAGGCGTCCGTCGTGCGCGATCCGGACCGATCCGCCGGAGACCGAGACGGCGACGTCCCTCACCCCGTCCAGCCGGCGCACGGCGGTGTCGATCTTCGCCGCGCAGGCGGCGCAGTCCATGCCGGTCACGCGGACGCGCAGACCGGCGTCCTCCGGCGCAGGCGCCGGACGGGCATCCTCGGCACGATCCGGGGAGGCATGATCCGCGTGGTCGTGCCCGTGATCGTGGTCGTCCGCGTGCGCATGATCGTGGTCGTGCGCGGAGGACGCGGAGGCTTGCGGGAGCATGCGCGGTACCGGTTCGGATGCCGCCTCGGGCGTGGCCCCGTAGCCGAGGCTGCGCACGCGGTCCGCGACCGCTTCCATGCGGGCCTCCGGCACGTGGCCGACCGTCATCCTGCCGGCGGAGGCCGAGACGCTGACGTCGACGACCCCCTCGAGCCCGCGCACTGCGGTGTCGATCTTCGCGGCGCAGGCGGCGCAGTCCATGCCGGTTATGCGGAAGCGTGACTGGAGGGTCTCGGACATCTGGGCGATCCCGTTCGTTCTGTTGGATCGACGGCTACTTCCTCTAGCGGCTAGAGGAGCAAGAGGAAAAATGCGGGCTGCGACGGGTTGTCCGTCCGGCGGTCGCTTGCCCCTTCCGCTCCACGGCGCTACCCCGGTGGACATCAGGAGGAGATGCGATGCGCGACCTCACCATCGGCGAGGCCTCGAAGGCTTCCGGCATCAAGGTTCCGACGATCCGCTACTACGAGCAGATCGGGCTCCTGGCGACCGCCAGGTCGGACGGCGGACGGCGCCTCTTCGACGAGGGCGACCTCAGGCGCCTGCGCTTCATCCGACACGCCCGCGAACTCGGCTTCGAGATCGAGCCCATCCGGCAGCTCCTGACGCTGTCCGGTCATCCCGGGAGTTCCTGCGAAGGCGCGGACGAGATCGCACGGGCCCACCTCGCCGACATCGACCACAAGATCGCACGCCTGACAGCGCTGCGCGTGGAGATCGCACGCATGGCCGACTGCACGAACTCCTCCGTCGACACCTGCCGGGTCATCGAGGTGCTCGGCGACCACGGGCGCTGCGTGGCGGACCACCATTGAAGGCCCGCCGCCCGCGATCTTCCGCGTCGCCCAGAGCCGCCAGGCGGCGGGATCGGCGGTCGGCACGAGCTTCACGATCCGCGGTTCGGTCGAGGCCTGCGGCGATCGATCGGTCCGTCGCAGCCCTCCTGGTCGTCCTCCTTGGGTCCCCGGTCGACGCGGCAGGTATCGTGCCCGCGAGAGCCGCCTATTCCATGATCGTCTCCTCGCCCACGGCGGGGCTGGTCGGCGGCGAAGGCACCTCGACGTGGAACCTGTCCCCTCCCGAATGCGGGCGTTACGATCTCGAGACCCGCACGACCCTCCGGCTGGACTATCAGCTCCAGGTCGAGTTCCGCAGCGAGCGCCTCGTTTCGTCCGAACAAGAAGCCTCCGGCACCTGGTCCTTCCGGACGTCGTCCCAGGATTTCGGACAGGAGGGGGACGTCGCGGAGGGCAGCGCCTCGCGCTCGCCGGACGGGATCAGGGTCAGGCTGGATGCTCCCGAGACGGAGGAGATCGAGCTTGCCTCGACGATCTCTCCGGTGGGCCTTCGCTCCCTTCTCGTCGATCGCGCAATCGCGGGCGAGCGGTTCGTGGAGACCGAGGTCTACGATGCGCGGATCCAGGCGGAGGAACGGCTGGCGGCCGCCGCGCTCATCCTCCCCTGGGACGGGTCGCGACGCCATGCCGAAGACGATCCGGCGGTACCGATGCCGCGTCCGGGGCTGAAGGGCCTTCGGCGCTGGGTCGTCTACCAGGACCTCTTCGAAGAGCACGCGGACGGCGACGGACGGCCGATCTCGACGAGCAGCTTCGTGCTCTATGAGAACGGCGTCGCCGACGACATCTCGATCGTCCTGCCGGAGGGAATCGTACACGGGCGTCTGACCCGGCTCGACCTCCCCGAGGCGCCGAGGTGTGGCAGG
The DNA here is from genome assembly GCF_009176975.1 of Aureimonas psammosilenae. GTDB lineage: Bacteria > Pseudomonadota > Alphaproteobacteria > Rhizobiales > Rhizobiaceae > Plantimonas > Plantimonas psammosilenae. The sequence continues at coordinate 100,301 of NZ_WEZG01000015.1, read as the reverse complement.
GATAGGCCTCCGGCCGGATCGAGAAATTGAGGCGTATCCGGCTCTACGTCTCGCGTCGGTTCGAGGCCGCCCGCCCGTTTCAGCGCACGCTCGCCACCGGCAAATCGCGCCCGTCCTGGATGGCGATCCACTTCGCAGGATCCTTGGGCGACTGCCGTTTGAGGTAGACGTATGGCGTCGCGCTCCAATCCCTCACCTCCTCGTCCAGGTTGTCGAGAACGAGGTCGCCCCTGTCGGTGACGACGGTCAGGACGGCATGGCCGTCGCCGTTTGCCTGGCGGAGCACCGTCAGGAGGAGCGACGAGCGCGGATAGCCGGCCCTCTCCAGCATGTACTGCTTCAGGAGGGCGTAGTCCTCGCAGTCTCCGGCCGTGACGGGATAGGTCCAGAGTTCCGGCGTGTCGTAGTTCTCCTCGTCCGTGAGCGGGGCGATCGCCCGATTCACCGCCCGGTTGACCCGATCGAGGTCGTTCCACGCCGACTTCGTCAAGGAGATGGACCGGGCCCCGCCGTCTCCCGGAAGGCAACGATCCGGATGCCGGCCGCAGAACTCGTAGTGGCCGACCGGCTGCGTCGTCGCGCCCCGTAGATCCATCCCGGCGACCGCTTCGCCGCCGCCTGCGAGGAGGACGAACGAGACTAGGATGAAGCGTATGACGCTCGGCATGAGAGCCCTCCGTAGGAATAAGCCACCCTCGCCGTCGCCGCTTTCGGTCGTCGCAAATCGATCGATCGACTTTTAGAGAAAGCTTCGTCCGAAGAACTCATGGTCAAGGTGCCCTTCACGTCTCGGCTCCCGGACAACGATCCGTGAACCTAAACCGCCGCATGAAAGACGCACGGCGTGCGCCAGCGACGTCAACCTTCCCGCCGGGTGCCTCGGGAGCACGGGTTGTCGTGCGGACGTGGACCCGTATGTTTGTTTCATGGAATTCGAAACAGCCGCCTCCATCATGACGTGCCTCGGCAGCCCGATGAGGCTGAGGCTCTTCCACATGCTCTCGAAGGCCGGTGAGGAGGGCATGGCGGTCGGCGATCTCCAGGCGGCGGTCGCGATCCCGGGACCGACGTTGTCTCATCATCTGGCGAAGATGGCGGCTGTCGGTCTCCTGACCCAGGAGCGCCGCGGCACCACCTTGATCTGCCGCGCCGTCCCGCATCCCGTGATGGCGCTGGGGTCGTATCTTTCCACCGAAGCGACCGCCCCCGGGTCATCCCGCCGCTGACCCTTCGACGACGGACGGTTCACCCGTCGTCTGCGGCAGCACTCTCCGCCCCGTCGATCGACCTACGACCTCCTTCCTGTTTGCCGCGTTCGAGCCGCTGCCGCCGTTTGGCGAAGCTTCAGGGGCCGTTAACGATGTTCGGGCGTTCCTCTAATGACTAGAGATTTGCCTCTTGGCGGCGTCGGTATTTTGATTATGTTGAAATTACAAGGACCGACCCGATCCTTCGCTTGCCGCCGCCGGAACGGCCGCAAGTCGAGTCGGGATGGTCCGACGGCGGGGACGCCCCGCATCCAGGGACGTCCGTAGGAGCCCTCTCCAGAGCCCCTCGGTTCCCGTTGTCCTCTCCAGACTTCCGCGAGAGGGTTCTCGTAACTCCATCCGCAAGCTTTCGCCCGGCCGACCTGTCGGCCGTGGCACGGGCGCTGCGCGAGCGACGCCGGACAGGCCGATCCCGTCCGACGAGATCCATGGAATGACATCGTCGGGCGGCCCCCCTCCCAGGTCCCGGGCGCACGCTTCCGCACGCCCGAATATTTTCACTATTATCAAAATATAGGGCGTGAGAGCGCCTTCCCAGACGACGCCGCATCCCCAGCCGCTGGAGGATCCACGATGCTCGATACCGCACGCCGACCCGTCTGCCATGGCGAGCCGAGGTTCCGTCTCGCGCAGGCCCTACGGTCTTCCGAGGAGGAGCGTTCCACGGGCATCGACCGCATGATCCTCGCGATGCCGGGGACGGACGCGGTCATGACGCTCGACGCGGTCCTCGAGATGTTGAGCGGCATCTGCCCACGCCCCTACGACGTCGTGGCGCAGGCCGTCAGGGCGAGGCTGTTCGTCGTCGAGTTCGTGGCGACGCCCCGTCCGTTCCCCTACCGTGAACTTCTCGTGCGCCGCCTGTGACGGGGGCCGTGACCTCCATGGAGGGGAAGCGTCCGCGGCCCGCCAACTCGCCGACAGGGTCCCTCGCCCCGGACGGCCGGACGCCCTCCGTCGACGGGACGACGCTCGTCGCCTTCGCGATACACATGAGGCACCGGCTCCCACCGACCGACCGACACGCCCTCGCCGCGCGTCTCGCCGGTCTGGGCGAGCCCGACACCGCCGCCAACCGCCTCGTCGCCGCCTGGCTGCTGCGCCACCCGCCGGACCCCTGAAACGACGGCCGCCCCACCCGCGGCTCCGCCTGCCGTCCCTTTCCCGTCCCACCGTCACAGGAGGCATCCTTGTCGACCTTTCCCTACGACGTGCCCGGCATTCCGCCGTGCTTCGAGACCCGGGACCTCGAGTGCCTGGAGCGTCTCCTGGCGGATCTGCGCACCTACGCCGCCGGCCAAGGCCCCTCGTCCGACGACCTCGAAGCGGCGCCGCTCGTCGACGCATGGATCACCGTTCCCGACCGGACTTCGATCCCTATCGGGGGCATGGTCTCGTCGCATCCGATCCTGCCCGATCGTGCGGCGGTGACGTCCCGCGTCTTCGCCATGGACCACGAGCGCCGTTGGATCCGCACCTACAGCCGCCTGTGGCGCCTGGGGGCGCCGCGTCCTCCGAGTTCACGCCGCTCGTGACGTCCCGCTTCACCTTCCGTTCCTGATTCGAGGAGCCCACCCCATGCTCGACGCCGTGATCGACGACTTCGACCCCGCCCCGACCGGGTCCGTTTCCCCGCCGCCGCCCCCGCCTCCGACGACGGGCACCGGCGCCCTCGCCCGGACCTTCGTCGAGATGCTCCTCGTCGATGCCGGGAAAGCCTCGACCGCCGGCTCGCCGTCGACCTTCCTCGACACCGGCGACCTGGCCGAGTTCGGTCTCGACGAGGAGGTCGACACGGGGGAGGCGCCGGCCCCGGTCGTCACCCTGTCCGTCGACGAGGCGGCGACCGCGATCCTCCTCGCGGCTCGTTTCGAGGAGGCGCCGGGCACGCTGCGCGCCCTGCGCCGTGAATCGCCCGTCCTCGTCGTGGAGGTGCCCTACGCCGGCATGATGGAGATCGTCGACCGCGTGCTTCGCGTATGCGCCCTCGGTCGCTCGACGCAGGTCATGTCGATGGGCGCGCTGGACGCCGTCGGCGCGTCCGGACGCTCCGGCGTCGACCGCCGCCGCGCCGCCATCCTCTTCTGCGACGTCGACACCCGTGGCCGTGCCATCCTGGAGCGGCGCGCCCTGGTCGCCCTGTCGATCGCGATTCCGGTCTGTGCGCTCTCGGTGGCCGCCGCGCGTGCCGTGCCCGAGCCGCTGCGTGCCGTGGCGGACCGGGTGGTCAGTTTCGGAGGTTGGAGTCCGCCGCTCCTTTCCGTCCTGGTCCAGGCGGTCACGGGCGATCCGACGGAGGTTCCGGCGGAGGCTTGGGTCGGCGCCGTGACGCTCGACGACCTCCGCATGTCCGTCTCCGCCCAGCGCGGCGCGGCGGGGTCGTTGGAGCGACTTCGTTCGAGCGTCCTTCGCCGTCTTTCCAGGGGGCAGGAGTTACCGGATCTTGCCGATCTGCACGGCTATGGCGAAGCCAAGACCATTGGTTTGGAAATGCTCGCCGACCTCCGCGCCTATCGCGAAGGTACGATCGGCTAGGAGGCGATGCCCCGCGGTCTCGTGCTCGCCGGACCGCCGGGTACCGGCAAAACCCTCTTCGCGAGGAGCTTCGCGAGATCGGCCGGTTTGCCGCTCGTGATCGGCTCCCTGGCGCAGTGGCAGTCGACCGGCGACGGCCATCTCGGCGACTGCCTTTCCGCGATGAAGAAATGCTTCTCGGACGCCCGTGCCGCCGCACCTTCCATCCTCTTCATCGACGAGTTGTACGGCATCGGGGATCGCGAGGCTTTTCATCCTCGCGCCAGGGACTACGGCGCCCAGGTCGTGAACGGGCTCCTCGAAGAATTGGACGGTGCAAGCGACCGGACCGGCGTCGTCGTGCTCGCCGCCACCAACCACGTGTCCCGCATCGACAAGGCCATCCTGCGGCCCGGCCGCTTGGACAGGGTGGCGCGGATCGAGATGCCCGACGTCCCCGCCTTGGTCGGCATCCTGCGCACGCAGCTCGGCGACGACCTGCCGAGCGCCGATCTGCTGCCGATCGCGCTCGCGGGACGTGGCGGCAGCGGCGCGTCGGTCGCTTCCTGGGTGCGGCAGGCTCGCGGCACCGCCCGCCGTGCCGGACGCGGAATCGAGGTCGCCGACCTCCTCGCCGCCGTCCGCGAAGGGCGCGTGCAGGTTCCTGCCGACGAGCGTCGCCGCATCGCGATCCACGAAGCCGCGCATGCCTGCGCCGCGGTGGCCTGCTCCATCGGTACGGTCCACGCCCTGACGATCCACGACACCGGCGGTGTTACGCAACTGATTCCGACGGCGAGGACGACGACGCGCTCCGAGGTGATGGGGATCGTCGTCTACCTCCTCGCCGGCCGGGCGGCGGAAAAGGCGTTTCTCGGCTCGATCTCCGCGGGCGCCGGCGGTTCGGCGACGTCCGACCTCGCGCTGGCGACGCGGGCGGCCTTCGGGATCGAGGCGTCCTGGGGCTTGGACACCCTGGGCCCCATGTGGCTGGGTGATCCCGAGCAGGACTTCACGATGCTGGCGTGCGTTCCCGGGTTTGCCGCGTCCGCCCGCGACCTTCTCCTTCGTTGCGAGGCGGAGGCGGACCGGCTCGTGACGCAGAACGAGGCCGCCATCCGTCGATGCGCGGAGCGCCTCTTCGACGCCGGTCACCTGGACGCCGAAGCGGTTCTCGAGGCCTTGGGTCCGATCCCGCCCTTCCGCACCGCAGACCTCGATCGCACCGGCGCCGGCACCCACTCGGGCTGACCTCGACACGCACTGGCCTAGGGTCAGGACCCATTGATTTGAGGCGTACCGTCTGATTCAGGCTCCGCGGGGGGACTGGATATGAGCGACCTGTACTGGCTGACGGACGAGCAGATGGCGCGGTTGCGGCCGTTCTTTCCCAAGAGCCATGGCAGACCGAGGGTCGATGACCGCCGCGTGCTGAGTGGGATCATTTTCGTCAACCGCAACGGCCTACGATGGCGGGATGCACCGAAGGATTGTGGTCCCGCGAAGACGCTCTACAATCGCTGGAAGCGCTGGGGCGAGATGGGTGTCTTCGTCCGCATGATGGAGGGGCTGGCCGCAGCCGGTGCCGAGCGCAAGACAATCATGATCGACGCGACCTACCTGAAGGCGCACCGCACGGCATCGAGCCTGGCGGTCAAAAAGGGGGGCTTGGACGCCTGATTGGCCGCACCAAAGGCGGCATGAACACCAAGCTTCATGCCGTGGCCGATGCGAACGGACGCCCGCTGAGCTTCTTCCTGACCGCCGGGCCGGTCAGCGACTACACCGGGGCAGCGGCGCTTCTGGACGATCTGCCGAAGGCTCAGTGGCTGCTGGGGGATCGGGGCTACGACGCCGACTGGTTCCGGGACGCCTTACAGGCGAAGGGCATCAAACCCTGTATTCCCGGGCGGAAGTCTCGCAATGCTCCTGTGCGCCACGACAAACGCCGCTACAGGCGACGCAACCGCATCGAGATCATGTTCGGGCGACTGAAGGACTGGCGGCGCGTCGCGACCCGCTACGACCGATGCCCAACCGTCTTCTTCTCCGCCATAGTCCTCGCAGCCACCGTCCTGTTCTGGCTGTGAGCTATGAGTCCTGACCCTAGCGACGCCCGTATCACCCGCTCTACGGACCTGCTCCTCGCCCAACAGGTACTTCAGATACCGGCTCTGAAGCGGGTTCACGTGCACGTCGGACTCGGCCTCATCGTCGCCGTCGGCGTAGCGGCCGCGGCGCATCGACATCGACGACCGGCCCGTCAAGCGACCCTCGTGAAGGGGACGGCGCCTCCGTCGACCTCGCGGTCGACCACGTCGGACAGTCTCTTGATGGCGTTCGTGGCGACCTCGTTCAGGCCCTTCTGAGCCTCGCGCCCGAGGGCGTCGCCGAGCGCGTCGAAGGCCGCGGCCATGCCGTCCAAGCCGCCTACTGTAGCCGTCGTCCTTGGCGCCGGCATGCACGACCTCCGTGTCGGAAGATCCTTCCTGCGCGCACCGCAGGGCTGGTTTCGAGGCGACGTTGCCGGCTGGGTCACGCGGCCAGCTGCATCTCCTCTTCGTCGTCGTACCACGGCAGGTCGGTCTGGAACGGCGGCTCGTCGTCATTCGCGACGTCGGGGGCTCCGACGACCATCGAGGGCCGATGAAGGGTATCGGTGACGGGGCTGTGGACGGCGGCGTTCTCCTCGAACGACATGCCGAGGTCGTAGCGGCCGGCATAGCTGACCTCGACGCGGAGACGACGGCCGACGCCTGCGAGCGTTCGGAGATAGGTCTCGACGACGCGACCGGCGGCGGCTTGATCGGCGACGGGGATGACGGCGTCCCTCTCGGCCCCGTTCCACAGGTAGACGACACACTCGCGACGTCCCGGCAGCGACCACGTCCACGTCGCGCCGTTGTGGGTGGACTGCGCAAGGCCGAAGCCGATCTGCGACGACCAGTCGATGCAGGGATCGGCAGCGGGACCAGAGACGGCCATGGCAGCGGCGACGGCGCGGTCGTGCCGGCGAAGTTCGAGAGATGCCAGGACCGAGGAGCGATCCCACGGAAACGAGCGCAGGGAACGGACGGAGGAAGGGTCGTGACGTTCGACGTCAGGCGATCCTGTCGGGGATTCGACGTTGGATGCGTCTTCGGACGGGTCGACGTCGGAATCCAACGTGCGGGCTTCTGCGGGGGCGTTGAGGACGGCAGCGAAGGAAATACGAAGGGACGATCGGTCTTCGGCCTCGGGATGGGGCTCGCTCGCTGCGCTCGCTCGCACCGCAGCGTTCGACTCCTGGGATTCGACCGGAAAGAGAGAAGAAGAAGGAAGAGAAGAAGAAGGGTATGTCAGAACGTTATGACCCAACCGCATTGATTCCGTTGCCTTTTCCCCGCCAACCTTCGCGTTCGCGGAAACCGTCCTCTTCAGTTCGATGTCGGGCAGCCCGGCGGCCCTCGCGGCATCGCGCATGACCTCCTCGAGGACGTCGGCGGCGCTCTCGCGGACGATGAAGCTGTCGTGAACCGGCAGGCACGGCTCGCCCGCCTTCATCATGGCCTTGAGGACGTTCGTCGCGATGTCCGAGTCCCTGCGCATCAGCCGGGCGCCGGCGTCCGAGCAGAACGCCCGCTCGATCGCCTTGTGACGCTTCCGGACGTCCGCGATCAGGAGTCGCGCCTTCTGCTCGGCATCCTTGGATCCACGTTCCGCGACCTCGGCCATCGCGGCCTTGCGGGCGAGCGAGTACGCCGCCTCGCGCATGTTGTCGGCGTTGATCATGACGAGCATCGCCATCTTGGCGAGCTTCCGCGGCCAACCGACGAGGTCGTACGCGTCTCCCTCGAGCTTCGCGCCGACCTCGGCATAGAGCATGGCCGGATGCATCGTCCCGATGTCGATCTCGGCCACGGGCTCGTCCCGGATGAGGATCTCCAACCGTTCCGTGTCGGACATGACCTGCCACGCGCCACCGACCGGGTACCAGCGGCCGCCGCGGTCGAGGTCGACGTTGAAGATGCGGCGCATGTACCCGAACTCGCTGATGTCGTCCTCGCCGAGGAAGGCGTTGACCGCATCGACTTCCGCCTCCATCCGCTCGACCTTCCGCGTCCTCGGCAGCGGCATGGATTCGCCGGCGGCGTTCCGCAGGATCACGGACCGGATCGGCTTCAAGGGGACGGGCTTGCCGCGGACGCGGACCGCCTCCTGGTACGCGTCGATCAGGATCCGCTTCGGCGCCATGGCGCTGCGCCAGCCGCAGCCGCAGCCGCGGATCGACGGCGCTCTCTTGTCATGGTCGATCCAGCCCTTCTCGTCCATCAGATCGACGGTCGGGACGATGCGGCGGTACGTGTGCATCACGCTCGGCGCGTCGGCGGCGAGGTAGAAGCTGCGGTCGCGGCTGTAGGAGGTCTCCGGCTTGCCCTTCAGCGCGTTCTGGACGATGTCGGCGATGATCGCCGCCTCTTCCTCGGAGCATCCCAGGATCCGGCGAAGCTCCTTGCAGATGCCCCGAATCTCCCACCGAAGGCAGAGCGGCGGCTGGCGCAGCTTCTCGGCCTCGAGGTCTTCGACGTGTTCGTGTCCGTAGTCCAATTCCCTACCCGATCCGTGTAGGCCGAGCGAGGGATCGGGGTTGCCGCTTTCGCGCCGAGGCGCTATAAGCAGCCCATCCAATGCCCTGTCCCTCACCGGCCAGGTTTCTGTCTGAAAAGGGCTCGCTGCCAGGCGGGCCCTTTTCGTTTCTGAGGCGAAAATAGGCAGATCCGGCGACCTCCGGCAAGGGCCCATTTTCCCGCTAAATACCCATCACTGTTAGGTTATTCGCCTCCGCCGTCGCCGCCGGGAGCGTTATGTCCAAGGCCGTGACACTTATCTCGACCCCGGAATCACTTATCTCGATCTCGGCGGCGCTTCCGTCCCTGCGCAACCGCCTGTTCCGCATCGCGGACCGCCCGGGCCCCTTCAGGCGGACCCTTCACGATCATGACGGCGCATCCGCCGGAGCCTCCAACGGCACGTACCTCGGCCGGCCGCGGGGAACGCGTTTCGGAATGTGCTTCCCCGACAGCACAAGCATCGTGACCGCCATGCCGAACGGCCCCGGATCCAAGCCTTCGACCCTGCCGGTCCGGATCCGATGCCACAACGCCGAAAGCGCCTTCGCGTCGTCCGGCGTCATGGCGAGGACGCCGGCGCGCTTCTTCTCGATCGCCGATCGGCTCTGACCCAGGTAGGCCATTGCTTCTTCCGTCGACAGGCCGCACGCGGCGATCGCGTGCGAGAAGCCGGGACGCATGCGCCTGGCACGGTCGCGCTGCTCGTCCGTCCGCAGACCCGCCAGCGGGTCCTCGAGCTCGGTCACCTCGTCGACCTCGATCTCGTCGTCCATAGCCCTCTCCATCACATCCGCATCCCGGAGCCGAACGCGGGCGCCGGCGCCTCCTCGTCTTCGAAGGCCTCCATCACCGCAGCGTCGACCAGTGCCGCGAGCTCCGTATCCGTCGGCGGCGGCAGGCCGCCGTCGTCCCAGGCGGAGGGATTGAGCTCGCACGCCGCCGTTTCCGCCGCCGCTTCGAGCACGTCGTCGAACCATGCAGCCTGATAGCCGGACAAGCGTTCCCTAAGGGAAGTTGGCAAGTTGCCGTAACTCGCGGGCACGTTGCCGACGACGTGCATGTGGACGAGACGAGCGGCACGGCGGCGGGCGGCGGACTCGGCGGCGGCGGTTTCGGGTGTGCTCCGGTGCGGCATCGGCGTTCTCCTGCCGCTCGCGGTAGAGCGGGCTCGGATGCGAACATCGGGGCGGAGCAAGAAAGACGAAAGCAAGAAAAATCCTGCCGGTTAACAGCAGGCATTTTACGGATCGCAGACGGTTCTGCCGGGCTGTGTGAAAAGCGTTATGCGGCCCCTCGTTCTCTCACGGAGAATGAGGGAGTAACGGGGGTGCCGTCGCAGTTGCCATCTCACGCCCTGAGATCTCCGGACGTCGCCTCCGCCCGATATTTCGCAGCCTTGACAATGCCTTGGCACGCTTCCGAGGTGAAGTAGAGCACGCGCCGGCCGACCGCCTTCCGAGCCGCCTTCTTCGAGTAGCCTGCGTACTCCAGCCCCGCGATCGCGCTCGCCGCAAGGGCCGGCGCGAGGACCTTCGCCTCGGCCGGCGGCAGCGCTTGGATATAGAGACCGATCGCCTCGACCAGTGCCCTATCGACGATCCTCATGTCCGGTTCGTCGGCGTGGGCGGCGCGATGGCGGGCGGAGTACTCGGCCTGCCGGCGCCTCTCTTCCCGAGTGCGGAATTTCGTTGGGACGCGGTCAGGCATTAACCCTTCCTTCTGCATTTCGTGCTCTCCTCTGCTTCGTGAGATGCCTCCGGCCGGTGCCGCCCGCGTCCCGCCGGAGATCGACCGATGTCGTACAACCCTCACGGATTCTGCCGCGGCCTCGAAGGCGGCATCCAGAGCCTCGCGATGGCCGCTTTCAACGCGGCGCAGGCCGAGCGCCAGATCGACCGCAGCGCGCCGGACGCCATCGATCTGATGGCCCGACACCTGCGCCGCGAGCGCGGCATCAGCCGCGCCCTGGCACTCGAGCTCGAACTGGCCCTCGCCCGCATCGGGGAGCTCGAAGCCGCGCAGGCTTCTACGCGGCCTCGTCGTAGTTCCGCTCCGCGTTGACGCGCCGAGGAAGGTGATCGCCGACGCGGGCACGGGTCCGGACGAGGTCGCGGGCTTCGCGCAGGATGTCGTCCATCTGATCCCCGTCCGGGCTGTCGCCGTTGCGCACTCTTCTGTCGATCAGGATCTGGCACCACTCGACCTCCGTCGGCAGCCGCTTCGCCTCGCGCTCCTCTTCGGCCCGACGCTCGTCGGCCGGCAGCAGCGGGATCCCGCGGTAGCCGTCGCCGCGCAGGTGATCCTCGATCTCGCTGTCCCTCGCGTTGATCAGCAGGCCGAGGTGGAACGCCCCCAGGCCCTGTAGCCACTCGAGGACCTCCCGCTCTTCCGCGACCGCGGGGTCGAACAGGGCCCGCGACACGGCCCGACCTTCCGAGAGCTCCTTCGCCGCCAGCCGCACTCTCTCCGGCTCCGACCGTCGCACCTGCGCCGCCGCCTTCCGGGCTTCCCGGGCGGCCGCGAGCGCCGCGAGCTGATCGTCCGGAGAATCCTCGCCGACGACGTCCTCGGCGACGTCCAGGCTCGCGGTGTTCCGAGCCGGCCTGAGGACGTTCATGACCGTCCGGATCCCCCCGACCACGATTTCCACAGGAACGAGCACCAGGCGGGCGACGCCGGCCAGAATCTTCGAGAGCAGAGCACGCATCGGACTTCCTTTCCTTGGTTTGTGACCGGACCATAGAACAGCGTGAAGAAAGTTTTCCTGAAGTCCTATTTCTGCACGTCCAAAATCCTTCGAATGTCGAACGATCTATATCCTTCTCATTGAAAGGATTGCGTTTCCAGATCCAAAGGCGAACGATCCGACGTCATCTTTCAAGTTGCCCCTCATACTTCCCATGCCTATCTTTCCCCGAAATGGTTGCTTCGGAACGGCAGATGGACAAGCGGTTCAGCCCGGCATGGACGGAAGAAGAGAAGACGAAGCTGCGCGACATGCTGCGCGTCGGCCGCTCGGTGCGCGACGTCGCCGAGGTCCTCGGCAGGCCCGTGACGGGCGTGCAGACGATGGCCTCCCGGCTCGGCGTGACGTCCTGGGACAGCATCCTCGCCCCGACCCGCGAGCGCATGCGGGACCCCGCCGCCGAGGGTTGGGCGTCGAGCCGCATCGCCCGGCGCCTTCAGGTCCCCGTCGAAGCAGTCGACTTCTATACCGGGCGGGCGGCGTCGTGAGCCGTCGCTGGACCGAAGCCGAGGACGAGAGGCTCTACGCGCTCGCGTGCTCCGGCATGCGGCACGACAAGATCGGCGCCGAACTCAACCGTTCTCCTTCCGCCGTCCAGTGGCGCGCCCGGCTGCTCGGCGCGTCGAGCCGTCGCCGACGCTGGACGAGAAGGGACGACGCCGCCCTCCGGCCGCTCCGCGCCGCCGGCCGCTCCGTCGAGGACATCGCGACCGCGATGGGGCGCACGCCGGACGCGATCCAGGTCCGCATGTCGCGGCTCGGCGTGTTTCTCCCGTCCTCTCTTTCGTCCGCCGTCGGCAGGGTCCGAGGCGCAACCGCACAGGAGTCCGCATGAACACGCTCTCGCTCGTCCGCGACGCCCTGGTCACGATTTCCTCGACCAGCACCTGCGCCGACGCCACCGCAATCGCGAACGACGCTCTGGCCCGTCTCGACCCCTACCTGGAGCGCAAGCGCCAGTCCGCGTCGCGGCTCCTCGTCGGGGTCGACGAGACCTGCATCACCAGGTGCGACCAGTTCGGCGAAGGCGCCTTCCAGCTCCGAGCCCGGCTCGGGACCACGGAAGTCTCCGAGTACCATTTCGGCGAGCCCTCCCGCGAGACGGACGCGACCATCCTGCGGAACGTCCGCTCTGCGATCCTCGACTCCCTCCGCGTCGAGCTCGTCCGCAACAGCGTAGTAGAGGCATCGGACAAGGATATCCTCGACGCCCTCGACGCGGCGGAGCGCGGCGGAGACGACGAGGTCGGCGAGATCCTCGCCGCAGCGCACGATCGCGGCCTCCGGCTCCTGTCGTGACCGCCCACGCGACCCGGAATGGGTGCGGTCTGCCCGCACGTATTTCCCGCCTCTCGGCCGAAGACCAGGCCCTCGTTGAGCGTCTGGTCGCGAGGCTCGAGGAGCGCGCAGCGGCGGCCTCGGAGACACCCACCGACCGACTCAGGCGGCGCATCGAGGCCGTCCGGAGCCGGCAGACCTAGACCTGACATCGATCCCAAGGCCCCGCCGGCGCACAGAGGCCGGTCCGGGCGAAACGCGAGGAATGCAGAGTGACCGAACAGAAGATTACCCGGAAGCCCCACCGCAAGCTCGTCGCGCTCGATTTCGACGGCGTGATCCATTCGTATTCGTCGCCCTGGACCGACGCGGCGACGATCTCGGACCCGCCGACGCCGGGGTCGATGCAGTTCCTCCGCGACTTCGTCGAGGACGAGCGGTTCGAGGTCGTCGTCGTATCGAGCCGGCTGTCGCAATCGGGCGGGACGAATGCCGTCGCGCAATGGCTCTTCGACCGGTTGGCAGGCGAGTTCGGTGCCGAGGAAGGCGACCGTATCCACCGGCAGATCGATCTGTCGGCGAAGCGACCGCCGGCGCACATCACCATCGACGACCGCGGCTGGCAGTTCGACGGCACGTGGCCCGACCTCGACGCGATCGACGCCTTCAAGCCCTGGAACAAGAGGCCGACCGTGGACGGCGAACCCTGCCTGTCGGCCGACGAGCTGCCCGTGCCCGAGCGCATGTCTCGGTACGCGGCGGCGCAGGGCAAGACCGTGGACGAGGTCCTGGCGGATCCGAACGTCGTGAAGGTCGAACGCCCGACCGTCAACGGCGTGCCGCTCCTGACGGCTGAAGAGACGGTGGACCTGTTCGCCAAGGCCATCGGTGTCATTCGCGGAGGAGCAGCCGACCTTCAGAAGCGGATCGACGAGATCGCGCCAGGTAAGGTCGATGTCATGGCGGCGATCAAGAGTGCGCTGCAGGGTCTCGCGTCAGAGCCGAAGAAGCCGTTCTCCCTCGACCGCGAGTTCGAGCCGTACGCCGGCATCGAGGCCACCATCGTCGCCGCCATTCCGCCCGGCACCCCGATCAGCCGTGCGAGTGCCGGCGGAGACCTGGGCTGGCGCGTCGGCCACGGCTGGCTGTCGGCCGAGGGCTGTGACCCGTGGCAGCCGGACCGTATCCGCGATGTCGCACGGTCGCTCGCCGCGATCCCGCCGATGAAGGGCGAGAAGCCGCGGGCGGGCGATCCGGAGCTCGTCGAGCGGACGCTCTCGAACGGGAGGGCGATGTGATGCGCCTGAGCCCGCTAATCCGCCGGGAACTCGAAGCCTGCCCGCTTCCGTGGACGATCGAGGAGCGAAAGCGCAACACCGCGATCCGGATCGCCGGTCGTCTCGTCGGTACGCTCGGTCACGGTCATCACCACGACGTCGGTCACACGACGCGGAACATCCGAGCAGCGATCCGCAGGTTCGTCAGGGAGCGGACGCAATGATCGACCTCTCCGGCCTCCTAGAGACCCCGGTCGGGATCGAGGCGCCCCGCATCGATGCCGGCGAACCCTGGATGGCGACGCACGTCGCCGGGCTGCAGTTCTACGATTACGACCAGGACGACGGGCTCGAAGGCCGGGTCCGTCCCGCCGTCGGCGGCCGCCTCCATCTGGTGCGGGTGCCGGAAAATGCGCACGATCCAAACGCCGTCGAGGTCTGGTGGAAGAACGAGCATCGGCTCGGCCACGTGCCGCGCCATCTCGCCCGCATCGTCGCGCCGGAGCTGGATGCCGGCAGACCGCTCCGAGCCTACGTCTGGAACGGCGGCGACGGATCGGCGTGGTCGATGGACATGCTCCTCGTCGGGGCGGCCGTCGCCGAACTTCACGGGCAATGGCTGGAGCGCGAAGCCCAGGAAGCCGAATATGGGCTCCAGAGGGTCGAGAAGCGTCGTCGGCGCGAATCGACTGGTCTCGTCCACGCCGACATCATCGCCCAGGAGCAGTGGAACCGGAGGCACGAGCGCCTGACGCACGCCATCTCCGTCTTTTCGAAGATGCCTTGGGAGCCGGAGCTGCCACGTGTCGGCGAAACGGCGTCGGCGGGTCGCCTCGGCCATCTCGCCGGCGTCTCGGCGTCGACGGTGCATCGAATCGCGGCCCGGCTGGGGATCCCGAAAAAGATCGCATCCCGGGGATGGTACAAGCGGGCCTTGCCTTACGAGTTGACGCCGGAGCTGCGCGAAGCGTTGGCCGATCGGTGCCGGCGGCCGCGGGCGATCAAGAGGCAGGCGATGGGGCTCAGCCGCGACAGGTGCGCGGCATGAGCATGCAGCCCGAGCCCATTATCGAAGACATTGCCCTCTCTGACGGGCGGCGATGGCAGCACGTCCGTCTCGCTGGCGCCCGCATCGACCTCGCGGAAGAGATGCGAATGGAGATCTCCGAACTCGGCACCTTCCTCGTCTTCGACCCGCACGAGACGGGCGGCTACCTCGCGCTCCGGACGTCGGCCGGCCGGACGCAATGCGTCGCCCGCGTGGATTTCGGCGAGCTGGACGACGTACGCGGGCCGAACGGCCGTCCGGGGACGCCGGAGGAATGGACGCTGGCCGAGGAAGTCGCACCGGCGATCGGACGGCAGATCATGATCGATGCCGGGTACGCGGTCGAGGACGAGCCGGGAGCGATGGTGCCGTGATCGAGAACGAGCCCCTCCGCCGCCGCCTCGCCGAGCTGCACGACATCTACCTGGTGCCGGCGCCGAACGATCATCTCGCCCGCCGTGTCGACGCGCCGGAATTTGTATTCCTTCCGGGCGTCTCTCCCCGCATCTCGACCTCGGTGGAGACGATCGTGAAGCCGAACCGCGGGAAGCGGCATGCCCGCACCCACAGGATCGTCGTCGATTCGGATCGGGTCGCGGCCGCCGTCGCGGCGATCGGCACCGACGTCGTGATGAATCTGATCGTCGTCGATGCGGAGATCGTCGGCAACCTCGATTTAGTGCCGATTTGGAAGGTCGTCGGGATCGACGGCGGGATGAAGGGAAATCAGTTGCCGAAGCTGAGGGAGGCATGGGTCTCCCGGGCTTCGGACGGGATGTTCGTCTTCGCTCCGACACGGGACGGCATGAGGACATGCCTGCAGCGGTACTGGAAGGCCGACGCGCCGGAGGACTGGCAACGGGTGCGCTTCCATGGTGTGTCGGGCTCGGACCACATCGTCACCGCGGCCAATGCTGTCCGCAGGCACGATCTCGGCCGATCGAGGAAGGCAGATCCGAAGCGCGACTGCTTCTGGATCAGCGGGCACAGCCGGTGCCAGATCGAGGTCGGCGAGATGCTGCACGGCCGGTGGACGACGCGGTTTGTCGAGCGGGTCCGTCCGTTCTTCGAGCTCGTCTGGAAGGCTGACGACGGTGTGCTCGTCCGGGTGAGGAAAGGAGGGCTTCCGGCGCCGGAGCGTTACGCGGAATGGAAGGCGTCGGAGGCGCGCCGGATCGCCGAGGAGGTCCGGCAGGCCGAGCTCGACGCCCGAACGCGGGAGGACGACGAGGACGACGCGGCGCTGGCCAACGTCTTCATGTAGCGGCGCCGGCGAAGTCCTCCGGGGCGATGCCGGCCTGCTTCGCCAGGGCGTTCCGCGCCCACCCGATCGTCTCCGGCCGCACGTGCAGCTGCGACGCGAGGTCGAGGAGATCGGGCTCGTGCGCGAGGAAGAAGTCGAGGACGGCGACGAAGAAGGACGGCTGCGTCGCAAGCCGGCGGAGGTCGCCGATCGCGAAGCCCGTCACCTCGACGAACTTGTCGATCAGGTCTTGATGGGACGCGATGAAGGTCAGGGCTTGGACGCCGATTTCGGGGGCGTCGATGACGGGTTCGCGCTCGCGGATCACCGGCGAGCTCCCCGGCGGATGTAGCCCGCGCTGATCCTCGCCCCGTAGGCCTCCATCAAGGACCGCTGGCCGAGGATCAGGGACCGAATCGCCGTGCGCTGGTCCCCGCCGGCCGTCGCGATGGCGGCGTCGACGGCGGCTTCGAGGTCGTCCGTGAGAGGCAAGTCGATGAGCTTCTCGGCGAGTCTGGACATTAGGGGCGCCTCCAATTCGGTCGGGGAGGTCTGACTCCGCGTGCCGGCGGAGTCGAGGTTTTGTTCTCCATACGTTCTCACCTGTGGATATGCCGTTAACCGACGTGCAGGGACGTTCCGAAGTCGGACTTGAAGGGGGCGGCGGCGGGGCCTATGTCGAGGGGGAGCGTCGCCGAGGAAGGGCGCCGCGTTCGTCAGCTGCGAGGAATGCAGCCTGTTGGATATCCGGCTCCGCGGTTCGGGGTCGAGGGGATGTGGGGGCGCCGCCGGCGAGGGAAGCCGGCGGCGCCCTTTCCGTTTCAGCCCACGTTTCGGCGAAGTTGACCCATGTTTCGATCCGAGAGATGGGTCGAAATGCGGGGCGACGGAAGTTGCGGACCGTGCCATCCTGGCGCGAACTCCTCTTTCCCGAGTCAGCCGTGGCCCGCAGACCCTCGCCGCCCCTCCCCCGCGAAGAGCGGACGTTCATAAATCCCATGGGCATCCGCCGCGAAGGCGGCGACGGCCGGCCGTTGTTCTATCACCGCGACTGGCGTTTTCTCGAGATCGACGTGGAAGCCTACGACCTTCTCCGCGTGTTCTCGAGCCTGAGCGAAGCCCGGGACGTCGCGGACGCGCCCGGCGACGCCGAGCTGCGGGCGAAGGCCTCGACCGGCTACGCGTCGATGACGCCGGAAGAAAAGGCCTCCTTCGAGCAGATCCAGGTCCGGGAAGTCGCGAAATCGAACGTCCCCGATGCCCGCCGCCTCGTCGGGTGGGGCCGAATCGTCGGCGACCGAAGCGTCCGCGTCTTTTCCGCTGCTAGGGACGGCAAGCCGCAGACGGACTACGACCGCACGTTCGACCGCGTCCGCGTCGGTCTGAGGTCGATCGGCCAGGAAGACTATGTCGGCGTCTTGATGCATTGGGACCGCGACATGCCACGCGGCGACGGACCGTTCGAATCGGCCGACGACCATCTCGTTCTCGACGTCGTGGTGCGGAGCAGCCTTCTGGAGGGTCTCGCGGCCGAACTCGCGGGTCGGACGACGCCGCCGGCGCTGCGACTGCATCTCATGGCTCTGCTCTATCAAGACGAGGTTGAAGAGGCCCTCGCGAGGCCGGAGCACGATCAGACGTATGCGATGCTCGAGGGAGGGTCGGCTCGGGTCTACGTGTCCAATCTGACCGTGGGCATCTCGTCGAGGCGGGCTGAGGCGGTTCGCGAGGAGGAGTCGGAGTGGGTCGAGGCCCCTGCCCCGGTCGCGACGGTCGCGCCGGACGGAGGCGACATCGGCCGGCGGATCCGAGGCTTGGCGATCGCGGTCTGGGGCTTGGCGGCGGCCGTGGTGATCGCGGCCGTTCTGCGGTAATCCTTGCCGGCCGACTCCCTCCCGACTCCCTCCCGGAGGGACAAAGGATTGCCGGTAGCGACGAGGATGGACCGATCCTTCGCCGGAATTACGATCCTCCGGCAATCCATTAAGATTCGAGGATAAACGTCCGCGCCTGCTCGTTTACACCGAGGATGTCGGCAGTTCGAGCCTGTCATCGCCCACCGCCCCATTCTGAACTGTCACGCAAAATCGACCGACGCGGCTGCTGTAACGCGCTTCGTGTGGTTCTATTGCCGGATGCGGCGCCGATTTGCTCTCGGGTCGCATCTCCATCCTCTTCCTCGAATGCGGTAAGGGCCAGCCCTTATCCGCCTTGCAGTGCGCGACTATAGGCGCGGACGGCTCCGGCCATGCCGAGTTCAAGCGCGTCGGCGGTGAGTGCGTGACCGATCGAGGCTTCGGCCACGTTCGGCAGGTGGGCGATGAGGGGCGGCAGGTTTTCGAGCGTGAGGTCGTGGCCGATGTTGATGGCGAGCCCGGCCTCGGTCGCCGCCTTCCCTGCCCGCGCCAATTCCTCCAGGCGGAGCTGCCGCGCGGCCGGATCGGAATGGGTGGCGCCGTATGGGCCGGTATAGAATTCCACCCGATCAGCACCGATCTGCGCGGCGATCTCCAGACCGTTCGGGGCGGGATCGGCGAAAAGCGAGACTCGCATTCCGCCGTCCTTCAGCCGGGCCACGACTTCGGCGAGAGACTGACGATTCGCCGCGAAATCCCAACCGTGGTCGGACGTCGCCTGCGTCGGATCGTCGGGCACGAGGGTCACCTGATCCGGGCGCGCGTCGAGCACGAGCTTCAGAAAATCTTCGGACGGATATCCCTCGATGTTGAACTCGGCCCCCCGACCGTGTTCGGCGACGACGCGGCCGAGAACGGGCACGTCGGAGAAACGGATATGCCGTTGGTCGGGGCGCGGGTGGATGGTGATGCCGTGAGAACCCGCCTCCAGAGCGATCCGCGAAAGGCGCGCGAGGTCCGGCCATGGCAGGTCCCGGCGATTGCGCAGCATGGCGATGGCGTTGACGTTCACCGAAAGCTTCGGCCGGTTCTGGCTCATGGAAGACCCTCCTCGAAAGCGCGCCCGTGATGCATCGGCAAATGTCACGCCGAGCCTTCCCGAGACAATGGCGGCCGGTTCGAAAAAGGTCCTGTTAACTGCGAGGCTCCATTCTTCGCCTCGAAAGATCGGGGGTTCGGGATTGGCCAGTCGGACGAAAAAGAAGGCCGCGCCGCGAAAGGCCGCCGCGCCGAAAGCCAGGGCGAAGGGTTTCGGCCTGCCGTCGGTCGGCTGGCTCGCGGCAGTGGGGGTGGTCGCGGCCTGGGCGATTTCGGACGGGCGACCCGCTCGATACGCTCGATCCACGATGGATTCGCTTCACGCCAAGCTGCCGGCGCTCGATCCACGGGACGAAGTCGCCGGCCTCATCAAGGAAAACGTTTTCAGCCGCCCTGTTCCGAAGTCCGAGTCATCGCATCGCGTGGCCTCATCTTCGGCCTCGGTCTCAGCCGATCGTACCGGCTCGATCGCGCCGGCACCCCGTCCCGCGCCGCTTCAATACGCGGCGATCCCGAAACCCAGTCCCGCCGCGACCATGTTCGCGCCTCAGCCGAAGGCGGACATCGGCCAGCCGTTCGCAGTTCCGGCGGCTCCGGTCGCCAAATCACGACCGGAGCCGACGCCGAGCCGCATCGTCCCCGTGCCGCCCCTCGCGATGGGCACGAGCGGCATGCGAGTGGCATCGCTGCCTTCCGGCGGCCAGCGCCACGCGACGCGCGAACTCGTCGTCCACGCAGCCCCGAACGGCGATTCCGCAAAACTCGGAGCCGTCGATTCGGGGTCGTCGGTTCTCGTGATGCGCTCGGCCGGCGGCTGGCGCTATGTGCGCAGCGAAGGCTCGAACACCGAAGGATGGGTGGACGGCCGCTTCCTCGCCGGCGAAGCGACATCCGATGCCGGCACGTTGCTGCGCTAGCGGGGAATCTCCGCGGCATCTACGATCCGCAGGCTGACGCTTTCGCGCCCCCGATAACGGTCGATGGACACTGTCCCGGCGACGTGAAGCATCTCTCCGCCGGCCAGAAGGCGCTTGCCGAGATCCGTGTCCGCCGCGCGAAAGGCGATCGCCGAGACGATATTGCCATCGGCACCCTTCAAGGCGGCGCGCACATGACTGCCGGAAAAGACCGACGCGGAGGCGATCGAGTGGCGCGGAAGGGCGAACACCGGCTGCGGGTGACCGGAGCCGAAGGGACCGGCCGATTCGAGGCGGTTGACGAAGTCGACGGTCGCCCCCGTCGCGCTCAACGCGCCGTCGAGCTTCAGGTCGTTCTGGGATGGAAGCGCATCGGCCAGCCTTTGCGCTTCTTCCTCGGCGAAGGCCCGGAAGTCGCCGAGCCGCGAGCGCTCCATCGTCAGGCCCGCAGCCATCGCATGACCGCCGCCCTTCACCAGGATGCCGGCATCCACCGCGCGCCGAACCATGGCCCCGAGATCGAAACCTGGAACGGAACGGCCGGAGCCCGTGCCCCGGCCCGAGCGATCGAACGCGACGGCGAAGGCGGGGCGGCGATAGCGCTCCTTCAACCGCGCGGCGATCAGGCCGACGATCCCGGGATGCCAGCTTTCCCTGGCGCCGACGAGAACGCCCGGCCCCTCGCCCGTCCCGATCTCGGCTACAACCTCCTCGTCGGCCTCGGCTAGCATGCGGCGTTCCATGCCCTGCCGCTCTTCGTTGAGGAGATGCAACTCGTCCGCAAGCTCGGTCGCTTCCGCCTCGTTCTCCACGGTCAGAAGCCGCGCGCCGAGATGCGCTTGCCCGATGCGCCCGCCGGCATTGATGCGGGGGCCGAGAATGAAGCCTAGATGATAGGGGTCGATCGGCCCCGACAAACGCGCGACGCGCGCAAGGGCCCGAAGGCCCGCTTTTTCCTGCCGCCGCATGACTTCGAGACCTTTCACCACGAAGGCTCGGTTCAGCCCGACGAGCGGCACGACATCGCAAACGGTGGCGAGCGCGACGAGATCGAGAAGCGACAGGAGATCGGGCAGATCGGAACTCGACCGGCCGCGCCGCCGAAGCTCGCGCGACACGGCGGTCAGCGTCATGAACACGACGCCGGCCGCGCACAGCGGGCCGAGACCGGACAGGTCGTCCTGCCGGTTCGGATTGACGATGGCGCGAACGGGAGGAAGCTCCTCGCCTGTCTGGTGATGATCGAGCACGACGACATCAACGCTGCGACGCTTTGCTTCCGCCAGCGCCTCGTGGCTCGTCGTGCCGCAATCCACGGTGATGATCAGGCTCGCGCCCTCGTCCGCCAGTTCGCCGATGGCGCGGGGATTGGGGCCGTAACCGTCGATGATGCGGTCGGGGATGCGAATGCGGGGCGCAAGGCCGAAATGGGAAAGATAGCGCCACAACAGCGCTGAACTCGCGGCGCCATCGACATCGTAATCGCCGAAGATCGCGATCCGCTCCGAGCGCTCCACCGCGTCGGCGATGCGGCTTGCTGCAACATCCATGTCCGTCATCGTGGACGGATCGGGCATCAGGTCGCGAATCGTCGGCGTCAGAAACGCCGCTGCCGCCTCCGTCGCGATGCCGCGCGCGCCGAGCACCCGGCACACCAGTTCGGGGATGCCGGTTTCCTGACTCATGCGCAGCGTCGCAGCCTCGCCGCGCTCATCCAGGGAATGCAGCCAGCGCTGTCCGAGGATGGAGCGCTCGACGCCCAGAAACAGGCGCGGCGCCTTCGGGTCCCGCGCGGGAACCTCGCGATAACCGGCCGCGAGCGCCCGCATCAAAGACCGAACTTCGTCCGGTCGAAATGGCGGGCGCGGATTTCGCGGTTGGTCTTGGAGGTCGAGCGCATGACGATCGTATGAGTCTCGATACGGTCGCGGTAGAAGCGCACGCCGTTGAGAAGGTTGCCGTCGGTGACGCCGGTCGCTGCGAACACCACGTCGCCATTGGCCATGTCGGTCAGCGAGTAGATGCGGTTCGGATCGTTGATGCCCATCTCCTCGGCGCGGGCGCGCTTTTCCAGCGTGTCGAGGCGCAGGCGACCCTGCATCTGCCCGCCGACGCACAGAAGCGCCGCCGCCGCCAGAACGCCCTCCGGCGCGCCGCCGATGCCGAGATAGATGTCGATGCCCGTGCTTTCCGAATCGGACGTATGGATCACGCCCGCCACGTCGCCGTCGCCGATCAAACGGATCGCTGCCCCGGTGGAGCGCACGTCCTCGATCAGTTGCGCGTGGCGCGGCCGGTCGAGAATGCAGGCGGTTATCTCCGAGATCGGCACGCCCTTGGCCTTGGCGAGCGCGACGATGTTGTCCGGGGCTGGGCGCGACAGATCGATCAGCCCCTCGGGATAGCCGGGGCCGATCGCGATCTTCTCCATGTAGACGTCGGGCGCGTTCAGAAGGCTGCCGCGCGCCGCAAGGGCGATCACCGCGAGCGAGTTCGGCAGGTTCTTGGCGCAGACCGTCGTGCTCTCCAACGGGTCGAGCGCGATGTCGACGGAAACACCCTGCCCCGTTCCCACCGTTTCGCCGATAAAGAGCATCGGCGCTTCGTCGCGCTCGCCTTCGCCGATGACGATGCGGCCGTCGATCGGCAGGAGGTTGAGTTCAGAGCGCATGGCATCGACCGCCGCTTGATCGGCCGCCTTCTCGTCGCCGCGCCCGCGCCACGTGGCTGCGGCCACGGCCGCACGCTCGGTGACGCGCGCGATCTCGATGGTGAGACCCCGGTCGATTCGTTCCGCCGATGCTGCGCTCAAGGTCGATGTTCCCCGTTCGGGTTCTCGTTCGCCGGTCCGCGCGACGCCTTCAAGACGCCGGCGAATGGAGGCCGTATCAGTCGAGCGGCTCGATGCGGATCATGCGCGGCTCGCCCGAGAGATGTCCATCGCGCGAGATGGCGTCAATGGCCTTGCGCACCGCCGCCTCGGTGGTCTCGTGGGTGATGAGGATCACCGGCGCGACCTCGTCGCTTTCATGCCCGGCGCGTTTGCGCTGGACGATGGATTCCAGCGAGATCGCGCTTTCCGCCATGCGCCGCGCGATGGAAGCGAAGACGCCGACGCGGTCGTGGACCGTCAGGCGGATATAATAGCCGCCCTCGTGCGAGCGCATCCGCGCCTTGCGATAAGGCTGGAGGTTCGTCGGCGGAACGCCGAAGGTCGCGATGCGCGTCCCGCTCGCGATGTCGAGAATGTCCGATAGAACGGCGGAAGCCGTGGCGTTGCCGCCGGCTCCGGGGCCTGCCAGCAGGATGGAGCCGAGAAGGTCGGTATCCACGGCGACCGCGTTCGTTACGCCGTCGACTTGAGCCAGCGCCGAACTCGACGGGATCATCGCCGGGTGAACGCGCTGCTCGATGCCGGTTTCGGTGCGCTGCGCGACGGCCAGAAGCTTGATGCGAAAGCCGAGTTCGGCCGCCGCCTCGATATCCTCGCTGGCGATCTGCTCGATGCCCTCGATGAAGACAGATTCGAGGTCGATCTCGGAACCGAAGGCGAGCGAGGTCAGGATCGTCAGCTTGTGCGCGGCATCGAACCCGCCGATGTCGAAGGTCGGGTCGGCTTCGGCGTAACCCAGCCGCTGCGCCTCGGCGAGGCAGGCCTCGAAGCTTAAACTTTCCCGCTCCATGCGCGTCAGCATGTAATTGCAGGTGCCGTTCAGAATGCCGTAGATGCGGCTGACCGTGTTGCCGCGCAACGCCTCGCGAAGGGCCTTGATCACCGGAATGCCGCCGGCGACGGCGGCCTCGAAGGCGATGGTCGTGTTCTTGCGCGCGGCGAGCTTGGCCAGCGACACGCCGTGATGGGCGAGAAGCGCCTTGTTCGCCGTCACCACCGGCAGGCCGCGATTGAGCGCGGCCTTCACCGATTCCAGCGCCGCGCCTTCGGACCCGCCGACGAGTTCGACATAAACGTCGATATCGCCCTTGGCCGCGAGCGCGACGGGATCGTCGAACCACTGCAGCCCTGAGATGTCGATCCCGCGATCCTTGGAGCGGTCGCGCGCGGTGACCGCCGAGACGGTGATCGGCCGCCCGACGCGTTCGGCGAAGAGCCCGCCCTTTTCAACGATCAGGCGGGCGAGCGAGGCGCCAACGGTGCCGAGACCGGCAACGCCAAGTTTCAACGGGCTGGACATCGGGTTCCTTGAAGGCAGAAGGCTCGGAACGCTCAGGCCGTCTGGCTGAGCGGAACGACGTTCTGCCGCGCTTCCTGCTGCGGCGCAAGGAAGCGCTTGATGTTGCGCGCCGCCTGCCTGATCCGATGCTCGTTCTCGACCAGCGCGATGCGCACGAAGTCGTCGCCGTGTTCGCCAAAGCCGATGCCGGGCGCGACCGCCACATCCGCCTTTTCCACCAACAGCTTGGAGAATTCCAGGCTGCCGAGGCGGCGGTAGGGCTCGGGGATCGGCGCCCAGGCGAACATGGTCGAGGACGGCGGCGGAACCGGGAAACCGGCACGGCCGAAACTTTCCACCAGAACGTCGCGGCGGCGCTTGTAGACCGACCTCACCTCGGCGATCGCGTTGTCGCCTCCGTTCAAGGCGGCGGTCGCCGCCACCTGAATCGGCGTGAACGCGCCGTAGTCGAGATAGGATTTCACGCGCGCAAGCGAGGCGATGAGGCGCTCGTTGCCGACGGCAAATCCCATGCGCCAGCCGGGCATGGAGAAGGTTTTCGACATGGAGGTGAACTCCACCGCCACGTCGATCGCGCCCGGAATCTGGAGGATCGAAGGCGGCGGCGTTTCCTCGAAGAAAATTTCGGCATAGGCGAGATCGGAAAGGACGATGATCTCGTGCTTGCGGGCCAGCGCCACGACTTCCGCATAGAAGTCGAGATCGGCGACATAGGCCGTCGGGTTCGATGGATAGTTGAGGATGATCGCCAAGGGCTTGGGGATCGAATGGCGCACGGCGCGATCCACCGCCGCCAGGAACTCGTCGTCCGGCTTGGCCGGGATCGAGCGGATCGTGCCGCCGGCCATCAGGAAGCCGAAAGCGTGGATCGGATAGGTGGGGTTCGGGCAAAGCACCACGTCGCCGGGCGCGGTGATGGCCTGCGCCATGTTGGCGAAGCCTTCCTTGGAGCCGAGCGTCGCCACGACCTGCCGGTTCGGATCGAGCTTCACGCCGAAACGGCGCTCGTAATAGTTGGCCTGCGCCCGGCGAAGGCCGGGAATGCCCTTGGAGGAAGAATAGCGATGGGTGCGGGGGTCCTGAACCGCCTCGCAAAGCTTGTCCACGACGAATTGCGGCGTCGGCAGGTCGGGATTGCCCATGCCGAGATCCACGATGTCGGCACCACGCGCTCGTGCGGCCGCCTTGAGGCGGTTCACCTCCTCGAAGACGTATGGCGGCAGCCGGCGGATCTTGTGGAACTCTTCGCTCATCGCTCTCATCCCGGCGCCTCTTGCGGGCGCCTTTCTCGCTTCAGCGCCCTTCGATCTGGCGCAGAACGTCCTCGTTGCTCTTGCGGGCGGCATTGCGCTGCACTTCGATGGACGTGATCGCGTTCACGTCCTTCTCGTGCTGGGCGCGGATCTTGCGCGCCGCCGCGACCGAGCTTTGATACTCGGCGGAAGCGGAGCGAACCTGATTGTTCTGCTGCCGCGCGGCGGAAAGAAGACCGTCGCGATCGCTCGCCACCGCCGCGCTGTCGAGCTGCGGGGCGGCCTGGCCCGGAAAGGCGCCGAGCAGCGGATAGCCGTTTTCATCTAGACGCTGCGAGGAAGGGCCGAAGCTGCGATCCGGGCGCTGAGCCAGCAGCGAAGGGCCTTCCGGCGGCGGCAGAATGTTGCAGCCGGCCAGCGGCCCGAGAGCCGCCACGCCGATCAGCAACAAACACCTCGTCCATGCCGTCATCTTCGCTACCTCGAAACGCGAAACCTGACTAACCTCATAACCGAATCGCGACGCACCGGAAACCCGTCGCGAAACGGCGATGCCTTCTTGCTGCGGATGGATGTCCGACTGCAGGATGGGAACGAATGGCGGGCGGCGGACGTCCGAACTGGAAACGCGTGACGTCGAGCGGAGGAACGCAGTCATGGCGACGACGGGAGAAGGCTCAAGACCGGACGCTGGGCACGCGGAGGGCCGGACGGACGAGGGATATATTCTCCGCGATCCGGAAGCATTCACCCGCAACATGGCCCATGTGATCGAGTTTCTCGGCAAGGCCGCCTCGGCCTGGGTGGAACCGCGAGAGCGCGGCGAAAACGTCGATTCCGGGCCGATCAGCATTCCCGAACTCTTCGCCACCATGTCGAAGGTCGCGGACTTCTGGGTCTCAGACCCGCGCCGCATGGCTGAAGCGCAGTCGAACCTCGTGGCAGGGTATCTCGGCGTTTGGGGCGACACGATGAAGCGGCTGAGCGGCGAGGAACCGGCGACGCCCGACGCCATCCGGGCCGACAAGCGCTTCGCCGACGAGGAATGGTCGAAGAATCCGTTCTACGATTCGCTGAAGCGCTTCTATCTTTTCACCTCCTCCTGGGCCGAGGACCTCGTTCAGGACGCCGACGGCATCGACGAGCACACGCGCAACAAGGCGGCGTTCTATGTCCGCCAGATCAGCCACGCGCTGTCGCCCTCGAACTTCATCATGACCAATCCCGAACTGATGCGCGAGACGGTGCGCTCCAACGGCGAGAACCTCGTGCGCGGCATGCGCATGTTCGCCGAGGACATGGCCGCGGGGCGCGGCAGCCTGCGGCTGCGGCAGGCGGATTATTCGACCTTCGAAGTCGGGCGCGACATGGCGATGACGCCGGGCAAGGTCATCGCCCAAAGCGAGGTCTGCCAGATCATCCAGTACGAGCCCTCGACCCCGACCGTGTTCGAGCGCCCTCTCCTCATCGTGCCGCCCTGGATCAACAAGTTCTATATTCTCGACCTCAGCCCCCAGAAGTCTTTCATCCGGTGGGCGGTGGAACAGGGCCACACGGTGTTCGTGATCTCCTGGGTGAACCCGGACGAAAGCCACGCCGCGAAGGATTGGCGCGATTACATCCACGACGGGATCGTGTTCGGGCTCGACACGGTGGAAAAGGCCACGGGGCAGGCGGAGGCGAACACGATCGGCTATTGCGTCGGCGGGACCCTTCTCGGCGCATCCCTTGCTTACCTGAAGACGGTCGGCGACGATCGCATCAAGTCGGCGACGCTTCTGACCACGCAGATCGACTTCACCCATGCCGGCGACCTGAAGGTCTTCGTGGACGAGGACCAACTCGCCTCTCTCGACAACACGATGCAGACGAAAGGCTATCTCGACGGCAGCCGGATGGCGACCGCCTTCAACATGCTGCGGGCCGGCGACCTGATCTGGCCCTATTTCGTCAACAACTACCTGAAGGGCAAGGAGCCGATGCCCTTCGACCTTCTCTATTGGAACGCCGATTCCACCCGGATGCCCCGCGCCAACCACCTGTTCTACCTGCGCAACTGCTATCTGGAGAACCGGCTGGCCACCGGCCGCATGGAGATCGGCGGCCAGCGGGTGGACCTCACCGGCGTCGATATCCCGATCTACAACCTCGCCACCAAGGAAGACCATATCGCGCCGGCGCTCAGCGTTTATACCGGCAGCCGCTTCCTCGGGCCGAACGTCACCTTCGTTCTCAGCGGCTCCGGCCACATCGCGGGCGTCGTCAACCCGCCGGATCGGATGAAGTATCAATACTGGACCGGGCCGGCTCCCAGCGCCGACGTGCCCTTCGAGGACTGGTTGCGACACACGGCGGAAACCAAGGGCTCGTGGTGGCCGCATTGGCAAGGCTGGATCTCCGCGCAATCGGGCGAGCAGGTGAAGGCGCGCAAACCTGGCGGCCGGAAGCTCAAACCCATCGAGGACGCGCCCGGCTCCTTCGTGCGCGTCAAGTCTTGAGGAGGATGGTCCCGGCGGGCTTGAAGCATCGCGTCATTGGTGCGACATCACCTCAACTCGCTGGCACCAGCCCAGGAAAAGCATTTTCACCATGACGAGCTATCTCGAAGCCGAGGTCCTCCCCGCCCGCAACACGGGAGCCATCCGCCTTTACGACGCGGAGGCCTTCGAGGGCATGCGCCGCGCCTGCCAGTTGACGGCGCGCTGCCTGGACGAACTCGCGAACATCGTCCAGCCGGGCGTCGCGACGGAAGAGATCGACCGCTTCGTTCTGCGCTTCGGCCTCGACAACGGCGCCCTTCCCGCGACCTTGAACTATCGCGGCTACATGAAGAGCGTCTGTACCTCGATCAATCACGTCGTCTGCCACGGCATCCCGAACGACAAGCCGCTGCGCGACGGCGACATCGTCAATATCGACGTGACCTTCCTTCTCGACGGCTATTACGGCGACGCGTCGCGCATGTATCCGGTGGGTAAGGTGAAGCGCGCGGCCGAGCGTCTCTGCGAAGTGACCTACCACTCGCTGATGCTGGCCATCGCTGAGGTGAAGCCGGGCGCGCATATGGGCGATATCGGCGCAGCCATCCAGACCTTCGCGGAAGGCGAGCGCTGCTCGGTCGTGCGCGACTTCTGCGGCCACGGCGTCGGCCGCATCTTCCACGACGCGCCGAACGTCCTGCATTACGGGCGGCGCGGCGAAGGCGCCGAGATGCGCCCCGGCATGATCTTCACCATCGAGCCGATGATCAATCTCGGCAGGCCGCATGTGAAGGTGCTGGGCGACGGCTGGACGGCCGTTACCCGCGACCGCAGCTTGTCGGCGCAATACGAGCACACGGTGGGCGTCACCGAAACCGGCTGCGAGGTCTTCACCTTCTCGCCGGGCGGCCTCGATACGCCGGGCCTCGCCATCGGCGGACAGCACGGCACGGCCCGTTGACACCATGACGCGGCGCGACGGCATGCCCATGGACGACGGGTCGCCGGCGCTCGATCTTCTGGAAGCGCCCGCCCCGGCACCGAAACATCGCGATGCCGCCCCCGCCAACCATCAGCATGGCCATCGCGACCGCCTGCGCGAACGTTTTTCAGTCAGCGGCGCGAGCGCGCTTGCCGATTACGAGCTGCTCGAACTCCTTCTGTTCCGCACCATACCCCGCCGCGATACGAAGCCGCTCGCCAAGGCGCTGCTGGCGCGTTTCGGCAGCCTCGGCGAGGTCCTGAACGCGCCCCCGGCGCGGCTGAGGGAAGTTTTCGGCATGGGCGAAGCGACGGCGCTCGATTTCGGCATCGTCGCCGCCGTCAACGAGCGCGCGATGCGCTCGGCGGTCCGTTCGCGCGAAGTCCTGTCCTCGTGGTCGGCGGTGATCGACTACTGCACCGCCGCGATGGCGCACCAGACGCGCGAGCAGTTCCGCATCCTCTTCCTCGACAAGAAGAACGCGCTGATCGCCGACGAGGTGCAGCATGTGGGAACGGTCGACCATACGCCCGTTTATCCGCGCGAAGTCGTGCGGCGTGCCCTCGAACTTTCGGCCAGCGCGATCATCCTCGTGCACAATCATCCATCCGGCGACCCCACCCCGTCACGCGCCGATATCGAGATGACCCGCACCATCGCCGAAACGGCGCGGCCGCTCGGCATCACGGTGCACGACCACGTCATCGTTGGCCGCTCGGGTCATACGAGTCTGAAGGGTTTGAAGCTCTTCTGACCGATCAGTGCAGGTGGCCGACCTCGCGCGCCATGCGAATCTCGTGCGGGGCGATGAGGCCCTTGTGCATGACTTCCACCGAATGGATCGAGGCATCGACCTCCCGCCGCCAGTGATCGAGGAAACGCATCAGCCGAGGATAGTCCGGCGCGATATCGGCGAACTGCCACATGAAGGTCTGGAGCAGGCTCGGATGATCGGGCATCCGGTAGAGGATCTTCGCCGTGGTCAGGCTGAAGCCCCTCAGCATCTTCTGGAAATCGGGATCGGCGGCAGGACGGGTCTGCATCTGTGACGCTCCATCTCT
The DNA here is from genome assembly GCF_009176975.1 of Aureimonas psammosilenae. Lineage (GTDB taxonomy): Bacteria > Pseudomonadota > Alphaproteobacteria > Rhizobiales > Rhizobiaceae > Plantimonas > Plantimonas psammosilenae. The sequence continues at coordinate 70,477 of NZ_WEZG01000015.1, read as the reverse complement.
CGTGCCGACGAGCGATGCCCGTTCGGCAGAGAGATGCTGCGCCCGCATTATTGATCGAAGCTTAATCACGATCAGTTGGTAGGCAGTCGAAGATCGTGAGGGTTCGTCGCCTTCCCGAGAGGAGGTTCTTCAATGGCAAGAATGAAAGCGAAAGGCGACCTGCCGGTGAAGCCGTGTCGGCACTGCGGACGGCCGATGGTCTGGCGTAAAAGCTGGCGGGCGAACTGGGACGAGGTGCTTTACTGCTCCGAACGGTGCCGGAAAGATGCTAAGTCCACCCGCCGATCGGAGGAAACCGAGGAAACGCCGCGTCAGGGTCGAAGCTGACCCCCGGCGGCCGCGATGGCCTCCGGCGTATCGACATCCAAGCTTGCCGCTCGCCCGATCTCTATCTCCCGAACCGCCTCGGGATGCGCCGCGACCACGGAACGCGCCCCGAGGTCGCCGGTCAGTCGAACGATTTGAGCGCGATATATCGAAGAGATGATAACGGGGTTGAAGCGCTTTCCATTGTCTGTCGCCGCGACGATCGAGCCATGCCCGGTTGGGCTGAACGCGTCCATCAGCGATCCGAGATGGAAGCTGGTGAGCATGGGCTGGTCGGCGAGCATCACCAGAACGCCCTCCGAATTTTCAGCGGCAGCGGCGAAACCTGCTACCAAGCTGGTTGAAAGCCCTTCTCCAAACCGACCATTATAAACGACTTTTACCGGCAATCCGGCAAGCGCGCTCCGCATCTCCTCGGCGCGATGACCGACCACCACACTGACGCCGCTGGCACCAGCTTCGCAGGAGATACGCGCCATCCGGCGAAGGAGCGGTTCGCCATCGAAGGAGGCCAACAGCTTATGGGCATCGCCCGTGCGGCTGGAGCGGCCGGCCGCAAGCAGCAGAACTTCGATGCGAGTTCTCATTCCCCAACCAATGCGCGCGGGGAAGGCCGCGTCGGGATTTCGCCGAGGAGGCCGCCGACGCCCATCCGGCGGATATCCTGAGGCGACACTTCAACTCCGGCCAGCAAGCGGTTCAAGACCCAGTCGAAACCGTTCTCTTTCGGACTGCGCGCGCAGCCCGGGGCACCGAGAATTGGGTTGTCGCGAAAGGTGCCGAACAGGAGAAGATTGCCGGGATCAACCGGCATGCCGAACTGGTGTACGGCACCCCCGGCATCCTCGATCGCGGCGGGAATGACGTCGCGGCGATCGATCACCGCCGAAGCGCCGAAGATCACCACCAGTTCCGCCGGACGCAGTCTCAGGAGGGTTTCTCGGAGCGCATCGGGATCGTGCGCGCAGCGCTGCTCTTCGACGAGGCTCGAGGACGACGGTGCCAGCCGCGCATCGAGAGAGCGTTTCGTCTTCTGGAGAACGCTGTCCTTGATGCCTGGAAGCATCGTTTGAACGAGCGCCACGCGAGCGGGTCGATAGGCGGCGACCCTCAGCGGGGGGCTCGCGCCGATCGCTTCCAGCCCTCGGGCGACAGCGATGCCGGACAATGCCAGCGGAATGATCTTCACCGTCGCAATCATCTGCCCTGCCGTCACCGGGGCATATTCGGGCAGGGTCGCGAGCGTGATGCCGGGATCGATCTCGTTGAGACGATCCACGGCCTGCCGGTCGGCGAGGAAAAGGCCGTTTTCTTCCGCGAAAAGGTTGGCGCGGCCGGTCGCTGCGGGCGCCACCCGAACCGCGCCGCCGGCGAGGGCTTGAGCGAGCACCGCCGCGGCATCGTTCTCGGGCACATCCCCTTCCGCGAGCATCGCGCCGATCACGGTCGCGACGCCGCCGGAGGCAAGACGCGCCAGTTCGTCGCGTCCCAGCCGCGTTCCCTTGGCGATGCGGCCGTCCGGCAGACCAGCGGCATGGGCAAGGATGACGCCTTCGGCTTCAGTGACCGGCACGGACCCGAATTTCACGCCGGCGCGCCTCGTCGGCGCAAAGCCCTCACAACGGAGCCAAGCACGGCGACCGCGATTTCGGCGGGCGTCGCGGCAGCGATATCGAGCCCGATCGGCGCTTCGATCCGCGCGATCTCGGCCTCGCTGCAACCCGCCGCCAGCAACCGTTCCACGCGCCGGCCATGCGTCTTTCGGCTGCCGAGCGCGCCGACATAGAAGCAACCCGCCCGCAGCGCTTCCTGCAGCGGAAGATCGTCGATCTTCGGATCGTGGGTGACGGCGACAAGCGCGGTATAGGCGTCGAGCGGCCGGCGAGACAGAACCGGCTCCGGCCATTCCGCGACCACCTCTTCGCCCTCGAAACGATCGGGCGTCGCGAAGGCGGTGCGCGGATCGACGATCGTCACGTCGAAACCGGCGATGCGCGCCATCGGGGCAAATGCCTGCGCGATATGCACCGCGCCGATCACGACAACGCGCGGCGACGGAACATGAACGTTGAGGAAGACTTCGCCGCCCGGCGTCTGGACGATGCCGGACTTGCCCGTGGCGAGGGCCTGCGCCAGCTCGCCGGCCAGAGCATCGCCCGCGATCTCGGCTTCCGGCACCAACCTCTGCTCGCCACCGGCCAGATGCGTCACGAGCACGCTTCCACGGCGTGCCGCACGCTCTGCGTTGAGCTTCCGCAGAATCTCCGTCCGCATCAGCCGATCTTCTCGACATAGATGCGAATGCGGCCGCCGCACGAAAGGCCCGCGCGCCATGCGGTCTCGTCGGCGACGCCGAATTCAAGAAGGCGCGGCTTGCCGGTCTCCACTACGTCGAGCGCTTCCGTCACGACTTCGCCTTCGACGCAGCCTCCCGAAACCGATCCCTCGAATCGACCCTCGGCGTCCACCACCAGATGACTGCCGGTCGGCCTCGGCGCCGAGCCCCAGGTTTCGATGACTGTGGCAAGCGCCAGGGACCGCCCCTCGGCCGCCCATGTCTCGGCCGTTTTCAGAACGTCGAGGTCGGGAATGACTCGCGGCATGGACGCTCCTTCCCTCCTCGCGTTCGGCTGTTTCCGGCAATATGGCTGCACGCAACCAACCCGCAAGGGGCCTCAAAGCAGGCGGTAGCCCCGCGCATGGTAGAGAAGCGGCGGCGCATCCGGGCCAAGGCGCAGGCCTACCACTTCGGCGAGCAGCACGTGATGGGTCGCCACGCGCCGCGCTTCCACGATGCGGCAATCGAAGGCGACGAGCGCATCGGCGAGAAGCGGCGCTCCCGTTTCGCCGACGCCCCATTCGCCATTCGCGAATCGATCCGATGCCTTGTCGCCGGAACTCCCCGCGAAGACCTGAGCCACCTTCTGTCCCGTTTCGGCGGCGAGCACGTTGATGCCGAGATTGCCGTTCTCGCCGAAGAAGTGGTTCTGCGGACTCGCGGCGTTCAAGCAAACGAGAAGCGTTGCCGGATCGTCCGACACGCCGACGACCGCCGTCGCCGTCACGCCGCGCCGACCGGCCTTTCCGTCGGTGGTCACGATGTGAACGGCGCTGGCGAAGCGGCTCATCGCGTCCCGAAACGCCTTTGGCTCGATCGTCATCGTCTTCAGCTACGCTCCCGAAAAGGTCGGCGCAGAACTGCACTCGGCAAGCCCGCATCACCAAACGAGGCCTCGCAGATGCGCCAAGGCGAAGCAAGCCTGTGCAAACGGCTCCGGCCCCTCTACTCTCGTCCGCCATGACGCTGACACGCGCCCTTCCCGTTCTTCTCGCCCTCGCCTTGCCGAGTCACGCCCAGGAACTGCCGCGCATCGGCGTCGCCGCGCCTTCGTCGGGCCCGAACGCCGTTCTCGGCCGGCAAGTGACGGAAGGCACGGAAGCGGCCATGCGAGGCCGGGCCACAACGGTGGAGGCCGACACCCAATGCACCGCCGAGGGCGGTCGCGCGGCCGCCGAACGCTTCGCGGCGGAGAAGGTGTCCGTCGTCGTCGGTTTCATCTGCACCGAGTCGCTGGAAACGGCCCTGCCGATCTTGCGCGCGGCCGGAATCGCCGCGATCGATATCGGCGTGCGCGCGGACCGCTTCACCGCCCAACGCCGACGCACCGGCGACCTTATCTGGCGCCTTGCGCCCAGAAGCGATGCCGAAGCCACCGCCCTTGCCGCCTTCGTACTAGCCCGCTGGCGCGACGGGCCATTCGGCATTCTGGATGACGGCTCCATCTACGGTCGCGGTCTCGCAGACGCGGTGCGCTCGAAGATCGAGGCGGCGGAACTGCGTCCGGCGGTGATCGACACGTTCAGGCCGGCGGAAGAAAAGCAGTTCGGCATCGCCCGGCGTCTCCTGCGCAGCGGCGTGACGCGCTTCGTGGTCGCGGGGGAGCGCACCGACGCCGCGATCATCGCACGCGACGCGGCAGCCAGCGGCGTGAACCTCGAAATGCTCGGCGGCGAATCCTTTCTGGACGAGCCGAGCGAAACGGCCCAACTGCCCGTCGGCACCCACGCCGTCGCGCCCCAAACGCGCTTCCCGTCCATAGCGGGACCGGGACGGGCGGATGCAACCGAACGTCAGGGATATTTCGGCCCCGCTTTCGTCGCGGCGACGATCGCGCAGGTCACCGTCGCAGAGGCTGACGCATCGAAACGCCCGCTCTCCGTCATCCTCGATGAACACCCCTTCTCCACGCCGCTCGGGGATGTTCGATTCGACGAACATGGCGATTCGAATCTCGATCTCTTCCGCACCTTCCGCTTCGACGGGCAGGACTTCGGCGAAGAGGAGCCGAACGGGTGAGCGGCTTCGAGTGGCGCGCAGGTCCGCGCAACCTTCTGACGGATGTCGCAGGTCTCCTCGTCGGCCATGCCGAGGACGCGCGGCTGGGGAGTGGCTCCACCGCCGTCATCTGCGAGGAGCCCGCGACCTGCGCGGTGCAGGTGCTCGGTGGCGCGCCGGGCACGCGCGAAACCGATCTGCTGTCGCCCGAGATGACGGTGCGGGCGGTGGACGCGCTCGTTCTTTCCGGCGGCTCGGCCTTCGGGCTCGATGCGGCGTCCGGCGTGCAGGCCTGGCTGCGCGAACAGGGTCGCGGTTTTCAGGTGGGCAGCCAGCGTGTGCCGATCGTGCCGGGCGCGATCCTCTTCGATCTGAAGCCGGACACCGCCTGGGATCGCTACCCGCCCTATCGTGAACTCGGATACGAGGCAGCGCGGACCGCTGCCCTCGACTTCGATCTAGGCAGCCGGGGCGCGGGCGCCGGCGCCACCACGGCGACGTTCAAAGGCGGCCTCGGTTCGGCATCGACGCTTCTGCCGAACGGCGTCACGGTCGCGGCGCTCGTCGCGGTCAACGCTCTCGGCTCGGCCACCATCGGCGACACCCATTTCTTTCACGCCGCGCCGTTCGAGATCGGGAACGAGTTCGGCGGTCTCGGCCTGCCCCATCCCTGGCCAGCCGATGCCACGGCCCCCGTCACGAAGTTCGACGCGGTCGAGCGCGCGAACACGACGATCGCGGTGATCGCCACCGATGCGCGGCTCGACAAGGCGTCGGCCAAGCGGCTTGCGATCTCCGCTCATGACGGCTTCAGCCGCGCCCTTTGGCCCTCGCATCTCGATTTCGACGGCGACCTCGTTTTCGCCTTGGCGACCGGCCGAAGCACGATGGAAATCAGCCCTCGCGATGGCCTCCTGCTCGGCATCGCGGCCGCCGCGACGATGGCGCGGGCGATCGCTCGGGGCGTCTTCGCCGCCACGCCTTTGCCGGGGGATCGCCGGCCGGCATGGCGCGAGGTGCGTTGAGGCGCGGCGAGCGCTCTGTTAGAGCGCGGGCAATGCCAGGACGTCAGTCCCGTTTCCCGCGAACCCGAGCGAGCCGCCCATGATCCCCCGTTATTCCCGCCCCGAGATGTCGGCCGTCTGGTCGCAGGAAACGAAGTTCCGCATCTGGTTCGAGATCGAGGCGCATGCCTGCGACGCGCTGGCCGAACTCGGCGTCATTCCGAAAAGCGCCGCCGAGACGATCTGGGAAAAAGGCGGCAAGGCGACGTTCGAAATCGAGCGCATCGACGAGATCGAGCGCGAAACCAAGCACGACGTCATCGCCTTCCTGACGCATCTGGCCGAGATCGTCGGGCCCGACGCCCGCTTCGTTCATCAGGGCATGACCTCGTCGGACGTGCTCGACACCTGTTTCAACGTCCAGCTCGTGCGCGCGACGGACATCCTTCTGAAGGACATGGACGCGCTTCTGGCGGCTTTGAAACGCCGCGCGCTGGAGCACAAGGACACGGTCACCATCGGCCGCAGCCACGGCATCCATGCCGAGCCGACGACCTTCGGCGTCAAGCTCGCGCTCGCCTATGCCGAGTTCGAGCGCTGCCGCCAGCGTCTCGTCGCCGCGCGCGAGGAGATCGCGACCTGCGCCATTTCCGGCGCCGTCGGCACCTTCGCCAATATCGATCCGCGCGTGGAAGAGCATGTCGCGGCGGCCCTTGGCCTGAAGCCCGAGCCGGTCTCGACGCAGGTCATCCCGCGCGACCGTCACGCCATGTATTTCTCGATCCTTGGCGTCGTCGCCTCCTCCATCGAACGCCTCGCGACGGAAATCCGTCACCTTCAGCGCACCGAGGTGCTGGAAGCGGAGGAATATTTCTCGCCCGGCCAGAAGGGCTCCTCCGCCATGCCGCACAAGCGCAATCCGGTTCTGACCGAGAACCTGACGGGCCTTGCCCGCATGGTGCGCGCCTACGCGATGCCGGCCATGGAGAACGTCGCCCTTTGGCACGAGCGCGACATCTCGCATTCCTCCGTGGAGCGCTATATTGGCCCCGACGCGACGATCACGCTCGACTTCGCCCTCGCCCGCCTCACCGGCGTCGTGGACAAGCTCCTCGTCTACCCGGAGCGGATGGACCGCAACCTCAACCAGTTCCGGGGACTCGTCCATTCGCAGCGCGTGCTTCTCGCATTGACGCAGGCCGGCTGCAGCCGCGAGGACGCTTATCGCCTCGTCCAACGCAACGCGATGAAGGTCTGGGAAGAGAACAAGGACTTCCTCACCGAGCTGCTCGCCGACCCGGACGTGACGAAGGCCCTGCCGGAAGCGGAGCTGCGCGAAAAGTTCGACCTCGGCTACCACACCAAGCACGTCGACACGATCTTCGCGCGGGTCTTCGGCGCGAACTGATCGGGCTCAAGCGTCAGGAGGCGAGAGCGATCTCGCCTTCGCGTGCCACGTCGATCTTGAACATCTTATGGTCCGAGAAGGGCTGATCGATGATCTCGATCCGGCAATGGCGTTCGAGATCGGCCGAGATCAGGCAGGTGTCGAGCGCCGCGCGCCACGGCCCGAAGCGGAAGGTCGGGCCGAGCAGGCGGTTGGCGTGGACGAGCCGGCCGCATTGCAGGAGGGGGGCAAGCTCGCTCTCGCCCCACATGGCGTTGAAGTCGCCCACCACGACCGTCGGCATGTCGCGCTCGGCGATCCAGCCGGAAATCTGCTCGTATTGCGCGGCGCGGGTTCGCTTCGTCAGCGCGCAATGCACGACCAGAACGCGGATGCCTTCGATGTCGATATCGTAGACCAGCCGCTTCTTGCCGTAGTCGAGGTAACGGCGGGTGAAATCCACCGTCCGATTGGCGAGAAAGGCGTTGGACTTGCCGCGCGAGATCGACAGACGCCGGTATTTGCGGGTGGCGCTGTATTTGTTGTCGATGGTGCCGGTGAGGTGATGATCCTCGCGCAGGATCGGGAACTGGTCGAAGAAACCGTTGGTCAGCGAGCCCTGGTCGATCTCCACGAAGCAGGAAAGATCGGGCTGCAACTTCTTGAGGGCCCCTTTGACGAGGGCGAGGCTTCGCATCTGCGCCGCGCGCGGCGTGAAGAAGTGGTGATGCGCCCGGCGGATATGGTGGGCGAGCGAGCCGTCGATCTCGCGCAGGTATCCAAGATTGGCGTAGACGATGCGGACCATCGGCCTCTTCCTCTCGCGATCGCGCTCCATATGCGACGCGGGGGCGACATGGGCAAGGCGTCCGGGCGGGATGCCTTCCGGGAACGCAACAACTCAAAGCCGAGAGGGGACGTGACGGGCCAGTTCGAGTGGAGCATGTGGTCGATCGGGCTGGCGGTCGTGACATGGAGCATCGTCATCGGTGCGCTGGTGGTCATCCCGTTTCGCCGCTCGCCGGCCGCCGCGCAGGGTTGGCTTCTCCTGTTTTTCTTCCAGCCCTTCGCCGCCCTCGCCCTTTACTTCCTGATCGGCGACGCCCGGCATCCGAAATGGCGGCGCGAGCGCATCAAGCATGTGCCCGGCCTCGTGAAGCGCGCGTCGCAGGACATTCCAGGCGACGTGTCGGACGCAGCCGCCTCCCTGCCCCCAAAAAGCCGGACGGCGGCGCGTCTCGTGCGCTCCATCGGCCAGCTCCCCTGCGTCGCCGGCAACACGATCTCGCTCGACGCCGACTACAACCGCGTCGTGGACCGCATCGCCGGCGACATCGAAGCCGCGCGAAGCCATGTCCATGTGATGTTCTACATCCTGCAGGACGACGAGGCGGGAAACCGTCTCCTCAGCGCCATGGAGCGCGCCGCGCGTCGCGGCGTCAAATGCCGTCTTCTGATCGATGCGGTGGGTTCGGCCAACCACCGCGGCGCGATCATGCGCCGGCTCGCGGGCACCGGCGTCGAGGTGCATCTCATCCTGCCCTGGCGCATCTGGCGGCGGGCGACGCGGGCCGATCTTCGCAACCACCGCAAGATCGTCGTGGTGGACGGTCTCGTCGGTTGGGTCGGCTCGCAGAACATGCACCGGATGGAATACGAGCCGAACACCTTCTATCGTGAGGTCATGGCGCGGGTGACGGGTCCCGTCGTGCTGGAACTCCAGTCGGTCTTCGTCGGCGACTGGTATCTGGAAACCGACGAGGACATCTCGAACCAGGACATCATGCCCTGGCCGGAAGCCACCGAAGGCAAGGTGCGGGCGCAGGTTCTGCCGAGCGGACCCGACCATCCCGACAGCGGCATCGACACGCTTTTCACCGACCTCATCCATGCGGCGGGCGACCGCGTCGTCCTGACGACGCCTTACTTCATTCCGAACGAGCCCTTGTCGCTCGCGCTGCGAACCGCCGTGGCGAAGGGCGTGAAGGTGACGCTCTTCATGACCGCCACCACCAACAGCTTCTTCATCGACCACGCGCAGCGCTCCTACTACGACGAGCTGCTTTATTCGGGCGTCGAGGTGATGCTCTACCGGGAGCGTTTCCTCCACGCCAAACATCTGTCGATCGACGACGACATCGCACTGATCGGCTCGGCCAACATGGACCGGCGATCCTTCGAACTGAATTCGGAAGTGACGCTCGTGGTCTACGATGCCGGCGTGGTGCGCCAGCTTCGGCGCATCGAGGACGACTACCGCGCCAAGAGCCGGCGTCTGACGATCGAGGAATGGGAGAAGCGCGGCTTCTTCACCCAACTCGCCGAAAATGCCATGCGGCTCGTCAGCCCGCTTTTGTGACAATGCCGGCGCTTGATTTCAAGGCGCCCCTCTGCGACTCCAAGTCCATGCGCGTATCTCAGGCAGACATCGTGATGGTCCCCGGCTATCAGGGCTCCGGACCCGAACATTGGCAAACGCGCTGGGAGCGGCGCATGTCGACCGCGCGGCGCGTGGAACAGGCCGAATGGTCGAAGCCGGTGCGCGAGGATTGGACGAAAGCGGTGGCCGAGGCCGTGAACGCCTCCACCCGGCCCGTGGTGCTTGTGGCGCATTCGCTTGGCGTCGCGGCCTGCGTTCAGGCCGTGCACCAATTCCGGCATCACGTGGCGGGGGCCTTTTTCGTCGCGCCACCCGATGTCGCCAATCCCCAGATCCGGCCGAAGCATCTGATGACCTTCGGCCCTTATCCGCGCGAACCCTTGCCTTTCCCCTCCGCCGTGGTGGCGAGCCGCGACGACAGCTATTGCGACTACGAGGTCGCCGAGGATATCGCCGCCGCCTGGGGCTCGCTCCTGATCGATGCCGGCAATTCGGGCCATCTCAACAACGAAAGCGGGCATGGCCCCTGGCCGGAAGGCCTTCTGGTCTTCGGCAAGTTCGTGTCGCGCTTGTCGACCGATCCGGTGCCCGACTGGACCATCAAGCCTTCATAGCGCGGGCCATCGCATCCGCCGCGCCCGCCAGAAGTCCGAGATCGGACGCCACCGCCACGAAGGCATAGCCCATGTCGCGGTAGACGATCCCCTCCTCCACCGTGGCCGCGTAGATGCCGGGATGTTTGCCCGCCGACCGTGCCACGGAGAGGATCGTCGCGATCGCTTCCCGGCATTCCGGCCCTTGCGGAGCGCGGCGCCCATTCCCCGACAAGGCGATGGAAAGGTCGGACGGGCCGACGAACAAGCCGTCTAGCCCGTCGAGGCGCGCGATCTCTTCCAGATTGTCGATCGCCGACCGGGTTTCGATCATGGCGAAGGCCAGTGTTTCGCGGTCGGCGACGGCGGTATAGGCGTCGTAATCGTTATCGGTATGCAGCGATACGGCCCGCGCCGGTCCGAAGGATCGAAGGCCTCTCGGCGGATACTTCACTGCTGATACGAAGGCGGCCGCCTGCTCCACCGTTTCGATCATCGGCATCACCACGCCGGAAGCGCCCATATCCAAGGCACGCGACGCCATCCCCCGGTCCTCGATGGGCACGCGCACGACGGCCGGCTTGCCGAAGCGGGCGGCGACGGCGATACCCGAGGCGATGCTCGCCGTGTCGTGCAGGCCGTGCTGCATGTCGAAGAGCATGGCGTCGATCGGCGCTTGCAGCAGCGCGGCGTGGACGGACGGATCGGTGGCGCTGGACCAGCCCGAAAGAACGAAACCCTCGTTCAGGCGCTCGCGGAAAACGGGAAGCGACACGGATACCCTACTCCGACAGAATCTGTTTTTCGGCGAGCGGGAGTTGCTCGGCGAGCGCCTTGCGAATTTCGGCCTCGGACAGTCCCACCTGCCCGCGTTCGAAATCGCCTTTGATCTTGGCGACGACATCCTCGTCGCCGGTCTTCTGGAAGGTCGCGCGAATCACGTCCTGCGCGTAGGCCTCCGCTTCCTCGCCCCGCAATTCGAGACGGTCCGCCGCCCAAAGGCCGACGAGCTTGTTGCGGCGCGCCTTGATGCGAAACCGCATCTCCTGATCGTGGAAGTAGCGATTCTCGAAGTCGCGCTCCCGCTCCTCGAACATCATCCCGTTCTCCTCCCTGCCGCACCGCGAAGCCCGATTTCATCGTGCTTGGCCTCGCTCCGGGCCCTCCCGGCCTGTTGCAACACGCCCTTTGGAAACCAACATGGAAGCCGGACCAGCCCGTACCCGGCTCAAGCATTGTTTCGCGGGGCCGTATGGTCTATTCACGCGACAGAGATGGAACCTCGGACGCCCCTGGCCAGGCGTCATTTTCCGGATAGAGCAATATTGATGACACGTCGCCGCCGTATCTACGAGGGCAAGGGCAAGATCCTTTACGAAGGACCGGAGCCGGGCACTCTCGTTCAGTTCTTCAAGGACGACGCCACCGCCTTCAACAAGAAGAAGCACGAGGTGGTCGATGGCAAGGGCGTCATCAACAACCGCATCTCGGAATACATCTTCTCTCATCTGAACAAGATGGGCATCCCGACGCACTTCATCCGTCGGTTGAACATGCGCGAGCAGCTCATCAAGGAAGTCGAGATCATTCCGCTCGAAGTCGTGGTGCGCAACATCGCGGCGGGTTCGCTCGCCAAGCGCCTCGGCATCGAGGAAGGCACGGTGCTGCCGCGCTCGATCATCGAGTTCTACTACAAGGCGGACGCTCTCGACGACCCGATGGTCTCCGAAGAACACATCACGGCTTTCGGCTGGGCGTCCCCGCAGGAAATCGACGACATCATGGCGCTCGCCATCCGCGTCAACGACTTCCTGTCCGGCCTTTTCCTCGGCGTCGGCATCCAGCTTGTCGACTTCAAGATGGAAACCGGTCGGTTGTTCGAAGGCGACATGATGCGCATCATCGTGGCCGACGAGATTTCCCCCGATTCCTGCCGCCTTTGGGACGTGCAGACCCAGGAGAAGCTCGACAAGGACCGTTTCCGCCGCGACATGGGCGGGCTGGTCGAGGCCTATCAGGAAGTCGCGCGCCGTCTCGGCATCATGAACGAGAACGAGCCGCCCCGCCCCACGGGGCCGGTGCTGGTCAAGTAAGGCGGCGGCGCAAAGGTTCGCGGCCGGCATCGGCTCTCAAACTCGTCTACTCGCGGGACAGGCATATCAAGTGATCAAGGCGCGCATCGTCGTCACGCTGAAGAACGGCGTTCTCGACCCTCAGGGCAAGGCAATCGAGGGTGCTCTCGGCACCCTCGGCTTCGCCGGCGTCGGCTCAGTCCGGCAGGGCAAGGTGTTCGACGTCGAAGTGGACGGCGACGACCGTGAAAAAGCCAAGGCCGACCTGTCCTTCATGTGCGACAAGCTCCTCGCCAATACGGTGATCGAGAATTATTCTGTCGAGATCGTCTGACGGGACGTTTCCAATGAAAACCGCCGTCGTTCTTCTTCCGGGCCTCAACCGCGACCGCGACATGATCGCGGCCTTGCGCACCATCTCCGGCCAGGAGCCCGTCACCGTCTGGCAGACGGATACCGCCGTGCCGGATGTCGATCTGATCGTCGTGCCGGGCGGCTTTTCTTATGGCGACTATCTGCGCTGCGGCGCCATCGCCGCCCGCTCGCCGGTGATGCGCGCCGTGGCCGAACAGGCGGCACGCGGTGTCTCTGTGCTCGGCGTCTGCAACGGTTTCCAGATTCTTTGCGAGGCCGGCCTCCTGCCAGGCGCTCTGATGATGAACACGAGCCTGCGTTTCGTGTGCCGCGAAGTGAAGCTCGAAGTGGTCAACGCCTCGACGCGCTTCACCTCCGCCTACGCACAAGGGCAGGTCATCCGCTGCCCCGTCGCCCATCACGAAGGCAACTATTTCGCGGAAGACGCCACCATCGAGCGGCTTCATGGCGAGAACCGCGTCGTGTTCCGCTATGCCGAGGGCACGAACCCGAACGGCGCGGTGCGCGACATCGCAGGCATCATCAACGAGAACGGCAACGTGCTTGGAATGATGCCGCACCCCGAGAACCTGATCGAGCCGGAACATGGCGGGACTGACGGGCGCGGCATCTTCGAAAGCGCGCTCGGAATGGTGAAGGGTCTGGCGGCGTGAGGGCGTCCGCGGTCCTGGCGCTGGGTTCGCTCGCCCTTCTCGCCTCAGCCTGCTCCACGGCGCGGCAGGCGCCGGTGGTGAACCCCGTTCGCAAGCAGTCCGCACTGGACCGCATGGAGCGCGTGACGCTTGCTGCCAACCGCTGCTGGTTCAAGTCGGGCGATCCGGCCTTCGCCCGCTACAGCCTCGCGCCGGAATTGTCCTCGTTCTCGGGCCGTCCGCGCTTTCTGCTCGTGCCGAAGGGCCGGCCGGAAGCCAAGCCGCTTCTCGTCGTGGAAGGGCGCGACGGCTCGGCGGAAATTCTGACCTATGGTCCGGTGATGGATTCGGGCCTCGGCTCCCGCGTCGGCGCCGATATCCGTCGATGGAATGGCGGGGCGGCGGGATGTTCCGCCTGAGGCCGCTGGCGCTGGCCATCGCGGCGCTGCTTCCGCTGTCCTCAGGCTGCGTTTGGGCGAGCGGAACCGTTGAGACTTTCGAATGGCGTGCCGAGCCGGTCTCGACCGCGCCCGCCGAGCCGGCCTTGAGTCCGACGGAAATCCGCTACGCCCGGGATACGGCGGTCAGCGTGTTTCGTCGCCGAGGCGCCGAACGCACGGTCGGCTTCGTCCGTTCGGATGCGGAAGGCCACGCCTTGTGCCTTCGCTCGGGCAAGGACTACGCGCTTCTCGTCTTCGCGCGGCGCGTCTTCGAGGAAGCGATCAGCCAAGCCGCCGACGACAACACGATCCTGCGATCCGCCACTGCGACGGCCGTCTGCCGCGAGCGCGGCCGACGCTGGGTCGCGACCTGAAAATCATCTGAAGAGTTCGCTCATGTCCGCCATCGCCATCACGCCGGAGCTCGTCGCCGCCCACGGTCTGAAGCCGGACGAATACGAGCGCATCCTCGGCCTCATCGGACGCGAGCCGACGATCGTGGAACTCGGCATCTTCTCGGCGATGTGGAACGAGCACTGTTCCTACAAGTCGTCCAAGCGCTGGCTGCGCACGCTGCCGACGAAGGGCAGCCGGGTGATCCAGGGGCCCGGCGAGAATGCCGGCGTCGTGGATATCGGCGACGGCCTCTGCGTCATCTTCAAGATGGAGAGCCATAACCACCCCTCCTATATCGAGCCCTACCAAGGCGCGGCGACGGGCGTCGGCGGCATCCTGCGCGACGTCTTCACCATGGGCGCGCGCCCCATCGCGGCGATGAACGCGCTGCGCTTCGGCGCGCCGGATCATCCGAAAACCCGCCATCTGGTCGCGGGGGTCGTTGCCGGTGTCGGCGGCTACGGCAACTCCTTCGGCGTGCCGACCGTCGGCGGCGAGGTGAACTTCCACCCGCGCTACAACGGCAACTGCCTCGTCAACGCCTTCGCAGCCGGCCTCGCCCGCACCGACTCGGTGTTCTACTCGAAAGCCGAAGGCGTCGGCCTGCCGGTGGTTTATCTCGGCGCGAAGACGGGACGCGACGGCGTCGGCGGCGCGACCATGGCCTCGGCGGAGTTCGACGAGAAGATCGAGGAAAAGCGCCCGACCGTGCAGGTCGGCGACCCCTTCACCGAGAAGTGCCTGCTCGAAGCCTGCCTCGAACTCATGCAGACGGGCGCGGTCGTCGCGATCCAGGACATGGGCGCGGCCGGCCTCACCTGCTCGGCGGTCGAGATGGGCGCGAAAGGCGATCTCGGCATCGAACTCGATCTCGACAAGGTGCCGGCGCGCGAGGCGCACATGAGCCCCTACGAGATGATGCTGTCGGAAAGCCAGGAGCGCATGCTCATGGTGCTGCGCCCGGAGAAGCATGCCGAGGCCGAGGCGATCTTCGTGAAATGGGGCCTCGACTTCGCCGTCTGTGGCCGCACCACCGACGACCTGCGCTTCCGCATCCTCTTCGAGGGGGTGGAGGTAGCGAACCTTCCCATCAAGGAGCTCGGCGACGAAGCGCCGGAATACGACCGCCCGTGGATCGAGCCGAAACCGGCGAAGGCCGTTCACGCCGCCGATCTCGCCGAGCCCACGGACTATGGTGCGACGCTTCTGAAGATCATGGGCTCGCCCGACATCGCCTCCCGGCGCTGGGTGTTCGAGCAATACGACACGCTGATCCAGGGTAACTCGCTGCAGCGCCCGGGCGGTGATGCCGGCGTGGTGCGCGTCGATGGTCACGCCACCAAGGCGCTCGCCTTCACCAGCGACGTGACGCCGCGCTATTGCGAGGCCAATCCCTATCAGGGCGGTTTGCAGGCCGTGGCGGAAGCCTGGCGCAACCTCACCGCCGTCGGGGCCGAGCCGATCGCCGCCACCGACAACCTGAACTTCGGCAACCCTGAAAAGCCGAACGTGATGGGCATGTTCGTCAAGGCCGTGGAAGGCATCGGCGAAGCCTGCCGCGCGCTCGACTTCCCGATCGTGTCCGGCAACGTGTCGCTCTACAACGAGACGCAGGGCACCGCGATCCTCCCGACGCCCACCATCGGCGGCGTCGGGCTGATCGAGGACCGCACCCGGACGGCGCGGATCGGCGGCATGAAAGAGGGCGACACGCTCGTTCTCGTGGGCACCGATGGATCGCATCTGGGTAGCACCATCTATCTGCGCGAGATCGAAGGCCGCGAGGATGGCGATGCGCCGCGCGTCGATCTCGACGCGGAAAAGCGCCATGGCGATTTCGTCCGCTCCCTCATCCGCTCCGGCGAGGTCGTCGCCTGCCACGACCTGTCGGATGGCGGCTTGGCTGTCTGCCTCGCCGAGATGTGCATCGCCTCCGGCCTCGGCGCAGAAGTGGACGTGGGCGAAGGTGCCGGCCATGCCCTCCTCTTCGGCGAGGATCAGGCGCGCTACGTGGTCGCGATTGGGGCCGATAACGCCGCGGGCGTCCTGTCGCGCGCGGAGAGCCTCGGCGTTCCGGCGCGACAACTCGGAACCGTCGCGGGAACGTCGCTCGTCGTGGCCGGCCGGCTCTCGGTTTCCGTCCAAGACCTCACCGTCGCGCACGAAAGCTGGTTCCCAACCTATATGTCCGGAGAAGTCGCAACCGGCACTGCAGCCGGCTGAGGTTTGGACGTTCGATGCCAGAGGCATATATCAGTCCGAAGCTCGCAGGAGCCTCGGACATGACCATGGAACGCGATCAATATTCGAGACATACCGACAACGGCGATCATCGGCAGTCCAGCGACGAGACTCCGAACGATTCGACACCGGAGGTGAACTCGATCGATCATCGGCATGCGTCGATGGAAGACTCCATGAACCTCCTTGAAACGATCATGAACGAACGCTCAGAGGTTTTTCGCAAACTGGCGCAGTAGCGATGACGTTCATTCTTCCAAGCAAGGAAGTCGTCCTCGCCGCGCATCGCCGACAGATCGAGCGATTCGGCAGGTTGCCCGGCATCCGCGACGAGGGATTGCTCACCTCAGCCCCGGCACGTCCGGAGAACGTGTTGGCCTATGGGGGAAGCGATGTCACGCTTTGGCAAACCGCTGCATCACTCGGGTTTGGACTCGCGAAGAATCATCCCTTCTTTGATGGCAATAAGCGCACGTCGCTTGCGGCAACCTACCTTGTCGTCCGACAGAACGGTTACGACATCGTCTCGAACGACGATCAGCTCTTTCGAACCGACAAAGTCTCGCTGCAGGCGAGATCGGTGAAGACGCGCTCTCGGTGTGGATCGAAACGAATGCGAAGCCGATCGCGCGTTGATCACCGGCTGCGCGCTCCCTACTATCCTTCAAACGAGCCGGGCATACCGGACTTGCATATGCGGAGGACCGTCATGCCCATGAACGCCCACGACATCGAGACCATGATCAAGCAGGGCATTCCCGATGCCGTGGTCTCGATCCGAGATCTGGCCGGCGACGGCGATCACTACGCTGCCGAGGTCGTCTCGGAGAGCTTTCGAGGCAAGAGCCGGGTGCAGCAGCATCAGATGGTCTATCAGGCGCTTCAGGGCAACATGGGCGGCGCACTCCACGCCCTCGCGCTCCAGACCAGCGCGCCCAAACCCTGAGCCCCTTCAATCCCGTCCCTCGAAGTCGTATCTAGGGACGGACCCCAGCCCCAACGCCAGGGCGGAACACAGGACAGAACCGATGAGCGGCATCAACGAGTGGATCGACAACGAGGTGAAAACGAACGACGTCGTTCTCTTCATGAAAGGCACGCCGGCTTTTCCGCAATGCGGCTTCTCGGGTCAGGTCGTCCAGATCCTCGACTACGTCGGCGTCGACTACAAGGGCATCAACGTCCTGTCGTCGGATGAGCTGCGCCAGGGCATCAAGGGTTATTCGGATTGGCCGACCATTCCCCAGCTCTACGTGAAGGGCGAGTTCGTCGGCGGCTGCGACATCGTGAAGGAGATGTTCCAGGCCGAAGAACTGAAGGACTTCCTCGCCGAGAAGGGCGTCGCGTTGGCGCCGGCTGCGGCCTGAATCGACGTCAGTCTGCGATAACGAAAAGGCCCGCGACCCGCTCGCGGGCTTTTTCGTTTCTGAGCAATCCGGTCGCGCTTCGTTGCTTCGCGACGCCATGAAGTGATCGACCGGCGACGGCTAAAGCCGCGGCCATCCTTGCAAATGGCGGATCGACAGGTATCTCTGCGCGCAAGCCGAAAGGATTGCCTATGTCCGTCGCGTCTCGCCCCAGCGCAGCGCAGCGCCTGCCCTATTGGGAATTCGTCACCATCGTCGCCTCGCTCATGGCCCTCAACGCCGCGGCGATCGACATCCTGATACCAGCCCTTCAGCAGATCGGCGCGACGCTTGGCGTGGCGACGGAGAACGAGCGGCAACTGGCGATCAGCTCCTATGTCCTCGGTTTCGGCGCGGCGCAGATCGTCTACGGTCCGCTGTCGGATCGCTTCGGCCGGCGGCCGATCCTGTTCGTGGGTCTCGCGATCTATACGGCCGCTTCGATCGGCGCGGCCTTTTCGCCGACCTTCGGCACGCTTCTCTTCTTCCGAGCCGTGCAGGGCATCGGCGCAGCCGCGACGCGCGTGCTGGCCGTTTCCATCGTGCGCGACTGCTTCGGCGGCGCGCGCATGGCCAGCGTCATGTCGCTGATCATGATGGTGTTCATGACGATCCCGGTGATCGCGCCCAATATCGGGGTCGCGATCATGACCTTCGGAAGCTGGCAGGAAATCTTCATCCTGAACGGGCTGTTCGCCGCCCTGGTGACGCTCTGGGCCTATCTGCGCCTGCCTGAAACGCTGCATCCGGAGGATCGACGGGACCTGACGCCGCGGCGCACGATCGAGGCCTTCCGCATCGTTCTCACCAACCGCCGCACGCTCGGCTATTCGGTCGCCACCGCCTTCATTCTCGGCGGGCTGTTCGGCTTCATCAATCAGGCCGAGCAGATCTATACGCAGGTCTTCGGCATCGGGCCGCTCTTCACGCTCTACTTCTCGGCCTCGGCGCTTTTCATGGCGGCCGCGTCGCTGACGAATTCGCGGCTCGTGGAGCGTCTCGGCATGCGTCGCCTTTCGCACGGCGCGCTGTGTATCTTCGTAGTGCTTTCCGCCCTTCAGTTCCTTGTGACCCTGGTGTTCGGAACGCCGCCATTCGGCGTCTTCCTCGTTCTCACCATCCTGTCGTTCGGCATGTTCGGCTTCATCTTCACGAACTTCAACGCGCTGGCGCTGGACCCGCTCGGCCATGTCGCGGGAACGGCATCCTCCGTGCTCGGCTGCGTGCAGACGCTCGGGGGCGGCCTGCTCGGCGCGCTGATCGGGCACTTCTACGACGGCTCGGTGACGCCGCTCTTCGGCGGCTTCCTGGTTCTGTCGCTCGGCGCGCTGCTTTGCGTGGTCTGGGCGGAAGGCGGGCGGCTTTTCGCGCGGCCGGGCGAAAGCCACGATCATATGGCAGAGGCCGAGGCGCAGGCCCCGGCCGAATGAGGGACGATCAGGCGTCGGCGAAGAGCGCCTGATCGAGAGCCTTCCAGCTCGACTCGTCGGTGGCGACCAAAAGGCCGCCATCGACATGGCTCGGCAGATAGGCCGAACCATCGAGCCGACGAACCGCCCCGCCTCCTTCCGAGACGATCAGCGCGCCGGCGAGGTGGTCCCAGGGCATGAGGTTGCCGAAGAACAGGAAATGGACGCTTCCCGTCGCCATCGCCCAATATTCGAAGATCGCGCAGCGGTAGTTGGCCACGAGCCGGACCTTGGCGAGATTGGAGAAGATGGCGCGTCGACGCTCCTTGGCGAAGTAGCTGACGCCGCCCGCACCGATCATCTCGTCTAAGGGAACGGCAGGCGCGAGAGCGATACGCGAGCGCTCGCCCTTGCGGTCCATGAAGGCCCCCGCCCCGTGTTCGGCGAGGAGAAAGTCGCCGCCGAAGGGGTCGAACAGAATGCCGCCGACGGTGCGTCCCTTCGATACGACGGAGGCCATGACGCCGAAAGCGGGTAAGCCGGCTGCAAAGTTCGCGGTGCCGTCGATCGGGTCTACGACGATCGCGAGATCCGCATCGGCGAGTTTTGCCAGAAGCGCCTTATCGGCCGCGACCGACTCCTCGCCGATGAACAACGCATCCGGAAAATGCTCGGCGCAGCGCGCCTTGATGAAGCGCTCCGCCGCTTCGTCGGCTTCCGTCACGAGATCGATGGCGGAGGTCTTCTCGCGGATGTCGTCGGCGCCGAGGCTGCGATAGCGGGGCATGATCTCACGCGCAGCAGCGTCGCGCAGAATGCCGGCAAGCGTTTCGATATCGACGGATGCTGTCACGATGCTGGGTCCTGTCTCGGCTGAAGGGCGGCGAAATCGAAAAGCGATGGGTCGAGGAGGTGTCCGGGCCGCACGTTGGACAGGGCGCGGATCATCGTCTCCTTGCGGCCAGGAAAGCGGGCTTCCATTTCGCCCAGCATGGTCTTCACGACGTTGCGCTGGAGCCCGTCCTGACTGCCGCAAAGATCGCAAGGGATGATCGGGAAGGCCATCGCGGCGGAGAACCGCGCGATGTCGTCTTCCGCCGAGCGGATCAGCGGGCGCAGCACGAGGATGTCGCCCTCGTCGTTCAGAAGCTTCGGCGGCATGGCGGAAAGCCGGCCGCCCTGAAGCATGTTCATGAAGAAGGTTTCGAGGCAATCCTCGCGGTGATGGCCGAGCACCAGCGCCTCGCAGCCTTCCTCGCGCGCGATGCGGTAGAGGTTGCCGCGTCGAAGCCGCGAACAAAGCGAGCAATAGGTGGCGCCCGTCGGCACCTTTTCCTTCACCACCGAATAGGTGTCGCGATACTCGATCCGGTGCGCAATGGAATGGCGGGTGAGGAAATCGGGCAGGACGTGCTTCGGAAAGTTCGGCTGCCCTTGGTCGAGATTGCAGGCCAGGATGTCGACCGGCAGGGAGCCGCGCCATTTGAGATCGAGAAGAATGGCGAGAAGGGCGTAGGAATCCTTGCCGCCGGAAATGCCCACCAGCCAGCGCGCGCCGGGCCGCGCCATGGCGCAGGCTTCGACCGTTTCCCGCACCTGCCGAACGAGACGCTTGCGCAGCTTGCGGAACGCGACCGATTTGGGCGCATCGCGAAACAGCGGGTGCGCAGCCCCGTCGTCTTCCGCCTCGATGGCTTCCGGTTCGTTCTCAGCGACCCTGTCCAGCATGGTCCCTCCTTCGGCTGAGGGCATACAAAGCCCGCGCCGCAAAAGCAAAAGGCCGCCCTTTCGAGCGGCCTTCGATCAGGTCGATATTCGGCGCCGAAGAATCAGCGCGAATAGAACTCGACGACGAGGTTCGGTTCCATCTGCACCGGGTACGGCACGTCCGACAGGCCCGGAATGCGCTGGAAGGTGGCGACCATCTTGTTGTGATCCGCCTCGATGTAGTCGGGCACGTCGCGCTCGGCGAGCTGCGTCGCCTCGATCACGGCCACGAGCTGCTTCGACTTCTGGCGCACCTCGATGACGTCGCCGGCCTTGCAGCGGAACGAACCGATATTGGTGCGAACGCCGTTCACGTTCACATGGCCGTGGTTCACGAACTGACGGGCCGCGAAGATGGTCGGCACGAACTTCGCGCGATAGATGATCGCGTCCAGACGGCTTTCCAGGAGGCCGATCAGGTTCTCAGAGGTGTCGCCCTTGCGGCGGGACGCTTCCTCGTAGACCTTGCGGAACTGCTTCTCGGAGACGTCGCCGTAATAGCCCTTCAGCTTCTGCTTGGCACGAAGCTGCAGGCCGAAGTCGGAAACCTTGCCCTTGCGGCGCTGGCCGTGCTGGCCGGGGCCGTACTGGCGGCGGTTCACCGGGGACTTCGGACGACCCCAGATGTTCTCGCCCATGCGGCGATCGATTTTGTACTTGGACTCTGCGCGCTTTGTCATCGCATTTCCTCAAAACGAAACACCCGGACGGAGCCGATCCGACCGGGCCGGGAAACGCGCCCTCCTCTGCCCGCGCTGTGGCGGACTGACAGAACGACGGACACGAGAGACCGTCATCCACGGGACACGTTGAAACGGCCGCGCCTTGCGGCACGACCGTTGGCAGGTCTCTACGGCAATCGAGCGGAAGCTGTCAACCGGCCCGGAGCCTTGCGGATCAATACTTTCCGATTACCCAGACCGCGTGGATGACGCCCGGGAGCCAGCCGCAAAGAGTGAGAAGCAGGTTGATCCAGAAGTGCTTGCCGAGCCCGACCTGGGTGAAAACCGCGACCGGCGGAAGAAAGATCGCGATGACGATGCGGATGAGATCCATCGAAGCTCCGTTGGTCGTGAAACCGACTTGTTGCGCTCCAAGGCGAACGCATCCCCGTCCACGGCGTTCCGATCGGAACCCAACGCCCGAACGGATTGCGATGCGTCAGATCCCCTTCCTCGTCGCCGGCCTTTGCGGGCTGGTCCTTTCCACACCGAGCGCTCGCGCGGATGCAAGCTTTCTCCAGCGCTTCGACGGCTCGTGGCGAGGCGCCGGCCAGATCCAGCGCGACGTCGATGCGTCGCCGCGCAAGGTCACGTGCCGGGTCGAGGGCAGCCGCCCCTCCGCCAACCGCGTCTCCATCGACGGCACCTGCCGGGCAGCCGTGATCGTCACCCGCAAGATCGGCGCCGATATCCGCTACGATCCCGCGACGCGGCGCTTTACCGGCACCTATACGGGCTCGACCAAGGGCCCGGCGCAGGTGGCAGGCACCCAGCGCGGCGACGCCCTCGTTTTGACGATCACCTATGCCGTGCCGATCTATGGCGACCGCAACGCCACGATGACGATCCGCAATGCCGGCAATGGCCGCTTCTCCATGGTCGTGACGGACAAGGTGGACGGCGCGGACAAGGAAACGTCGAACGTCACCTTCAACCAGGGCTGACGGTCAGACCACCAGACCGAAGCCCTGCATCAACCGCCGGGACACCGGCTCGATCCTGCCGGACGTGAAAACGGCTTTATCGGGAAGGCGCGGTGCGTCCTCCACCGTTGCCGGATCGAGCAGCGACATCGCCCGCCGCGCGATCGCCTCGGCAGGATCGAGCCAGTCTACCGGCCAGGGGGCGACCTTGCGCATCCGATTCGCCAGAAACGGGTAGTGCGTGCAGGCCAGAACGACGATGTCGGTGCGCCGTCCGTCCTCCTCCACGAAGCAGGGCTCGATTTCGGATCGGACGATTTCTTCGTCTATGAACCCACTACGCATATAGGCTTCGGCAAGGGCAGCGAGCCGGACGCTGCCGACAAGCCGAACCTCGACCTTGGAAGCCCATTGTTGGATAAGGTCACGGGTGTACTGCCGCTTTACGGTTCCGGGTGTCGCAAGCACTGACACGAGGCCGGAGCGCGTCCGCTCGGCAGCAGGCTTGATGGCTGGAACAGTACCGACGAACGGCATCGCCGGATAAGCCTTACGAAGATCGGCGAGGACAAGCGTCGAGGCGGTATTGCAGGGAATGACGCATAGAACCGGCTGATGATCGCTGATCAGTCGGCCGAAGAGGTCGACTATCCGAGCGCGAAGTCCTTCCTCTTCCCAATCGCCGTAGGGAAAAGCAGCGTCGTCCGCGACATACACGAAGCGACGATCGGGCATAAGGACACGAGCCTCTCGTAGCACCGTCAAACCGCCGATACCGCTATCAAACATTAGGACAGGCTGATCGGCTGCGCTCACGACTCGTCCTTGTTCAGCTTCAGTTCCACATGCTTCAGGACGCCGTGGAGCGCGTGGACTTCCATGCGGTTGAAGTTCGCCTTGGTCAGCGTGGTGCGCAGCTTTTCCGACAAGGCCACCTTGCGCTCCGGCGGACGGAAGTAGCCGAGACGGTCGAGCAGCCCCTCGGCATGGTCGAGAAGCCGATGGAGATCGCCCTTCTCCGCCGGCTCGGCCTCGGCCGGCGCGAAGCGCGGCGCTTCCTCCGCTCCTTCCTCGCCGCCGGACTGCATCCATTCGTAGCTCATCAAAAGCACCGCCTGCGCGATGTTGAGCGAGGCGAAGGCCGGGTTCACCGGAAAGGTCACGATCTCGTCGGCCAAGCCCACTTCCTCGTTCGACAGGCCGAAGCGCTCGCGCCCGAACAGGATGCCGGCGGGCTGGCCGGCGGAGATGCGGGTTCGAAGCGCGGCGCTCGCGGCCTTCGGGCCCCGCACCGGCTTCACGCTGTCGCGCGGTCGGGCGGTCGTCGCCAGAAGCCATGTCAGGTCGGCCACCGCGTCGCGCACCGTGTCGTAGACCCTGGCGGCATCGATCACATGATCGGCGCGGGACGCTGCCGCCCGCGCCTTCTCGTTCGGCCAGCCGTCGCGCGGGGCGACGAGGCGCAGGTCCGACAGGCCGAAATTGGCCATGGCCCGCGCCACCATGCCGATATTCTCGCCGAGTTGCGGCTCCACCAGCACGATGGCCGGTCCACCGGCGAGGGTTTCTACTGTGCGGTCGGTTCCTGCCAAGGCGGTTCTCCTTCACCTGTTCCGATAGCGTCTACGGAAGCTGCGGCCAAGTCCGGCATGCGCCTTTGCGCTTGAGGGAGGCGATGCTATAGCCGCCCCATCCTGAACGCCCACGAGGAAGCAATTATGGCGAAGATCAAGGTCCAAAACCCGGTCGTGGAGCTCGACGGCGACGAGATGACCCGGATCATCTGGCAGGCGATCAAGGACAAGCTGATCCATCCCTATCTCGACGTCGATCTGGAATATTACGACCTCGGCATGGAGCATCGCGACGCCACCGACGATCAGGTGACGATCGACGCCGCCAACGCCATCGCCCGCCACGGCGTCGGCGTGAAATGCGCCACCATCACGCCGGACGAAGCCCGCGTGCAGGAATTCGGCCTGAAGAAGATGTGGAAGTCGCCGAACGGCACGATCCGCAACATCCTCGGCGGCGTCATCTTCCGTGAGCCGATCGTCATGAAGAACGTGCCGCGCCTCGTTCCCGGCTGGACGCAGCCGATCGTCGTCGGCCGCCATGCCTTCGGCGACCAGTACCGCGCGACCGACTTCAAGTTCCCCGGCAAGGGCACCCTGTCGATCAAGTTCGTCGGCGAGGACGGCCAGACGATCGAGCACGAGGTCTACAAGGCACCGGGCGCCGGTGTCGCGCTCGCCATGTACAATCTCGACGAATCGATCCGCGAGTTCGCCCGCGCGTCCTTCGCCTACGGCCTCCTGCGCAACTACCCGGTCTACCTGTCCACCAAGAACACGATCCTGAAGGCCTATGACGGCCGCTTCAAGGACATCTTCCAGGAAGTCTTCGACGCCGAGTTCAAGGCCGAGTTCGACAGCCGGAAGCTCACCTACGAGCACCGCCTGATCGACGACATGGTGGCTTCCGCGTTGAAGTGGTCCGGCGGCTATGTCTGGGCCTGCAAGAACTACGACGGCGACGTGCAGTCCGACATCGTGGCGCAGGGATTCGGCTCGCTCGGCCTGATGACCTCCGTTCTCATGACCCCGGACGGCCAGACCGTGGAAGCGGAAGCCGCGCACGGCACCGTGACGCGCCACTACCGCCAGCACCAGAAGGGCCAGGAGACCTCCACCAACTCCATCGCCTCCATCTTCGCCTGGACGCGCGGCCTCGCGCACCGCGCCAAGCTCGACAACAACGACGATCTGAAGAACTTCTCGGCGGCGCTTGAGCGCGTCTGCATCCAGACCGTCGAGGCCGGCGACATGACCAAGGATCTCGCCCTCCTGATCGGACCGGATCAGCGCTGGCAGTCCACCACGGGCTTCCTCGACAAGATCGACGAGAACCTGAAGAAGGAGATGGCGGCCTGAGGGCCGACCAGCTTCGCTGAATGGAACAAGCCCGGCCATCGCGCCGGGCTTTTTCTTTGGTCGCCTTGTCGGCAACGATTCTCCTTGAACCGTTACGTTTGCCGGAAACGGGAAGGCGGTTCCCGAGTTAAGGCCGGAGAACGCTCAAGGAGAAGAGAATGTCCGGTTACGTTTCGCGACGCCTCGGTTGCCTCGCCATCGCCTTCGGCGCCCTGACGGGTGCTGCCAATGCGCAAACGGCGGTTCGCCTCGTGGAGGTGCCCGACGGAACGCTCATGGCGCCTTGGAACATGACCGTCGACGGCGTGAAGGACCTCATTGTCGTCGGCGCGAACGGGCAGAAGATCGGCGAGGTGGAGGAAGTGATCGGCACCGATCCCACGACGCCAACCGCCCTCGTCGTGGATTTCGAGGACGGCGCGGGCTTCGGCGACCGCGACGATGTCGCCATTCCGCTGGATCGCTTCCAGATGGCGCAAGGCGGCGCGCTTCTCACATCGAGCGCGGCCGAAGTCGCCACGCTGCCGCGCTGGGACGACTGACCGCCCCAAACGAAACCGGGGGCAGAAGCCCCCGGAACATTTTCGGAATGACCGAAGTCAGGCAGCCACGGATTGGCTGCCGAGCGCCTTCTCCACGGCGTCGATCGCTGCGCCCGCATTGGCGGCATCCGGGCCGCCGGCCTGCGCCATGTCCGGACGCCCGCCCCCGCCCTTGCCGCCGATGGCTTCCGACGCGGCACGAACGAGATCGACCGCGTTGAACCGGTCTGTCAGGTCGGGCGTGACGCCGACGACGATGCTGGCCTTCCCGTCCGCGACGCCCGCGAAAACGACGACGCCCGTGCCGAGCGAGCCCTTGGCTTCGTCCACGAGACCCTTCAGGTCCTTGGCCGAAACACCTTCCAATACACGCCCGAGGAACGACACGCCGCCGACCTCTCGCGCGGTCGATCCGCCGGACTGTCCGGCGCCGTCGCCGGCGAGCGCCAGCTTCTTGCGAAGCTCCGTGACTTCGCGTTCGAGCTTGCGGCGCTCGTCCACCAAGCCTTCCACGCGGTCGCCGATTTCGGCAGGCGTTGTCTTCAGCGCGGCGGCGACGCGGCGAACGCGCGCATCCTGCTCCTGAAGGTAGCTGCGGGCGCCCTCGCCCGTCAGCGCCTCGATACGACGCACGCCCGCGCCGACCGCGCTTTCCGACAGGATGTGAACCAAGCCGATATCGCCGGTGGCCCGCGCATGGGTGCCGCCGCAAAGCTCGATGGAATAGGCGGCCTTCCCACCCGATTCCTTCGCTCCGCCCATGGAAACGACGCGCACCTCGTCGCCGTACTTCTCACCGAACAAGGCCATCGCGCCGAGCGCGATGGCATCGTCCACCGCCATCAGCCGCGTCGTGATGCCGGCATTCTCCAGAATGAGGTCGTTGGCCATCGCTTCCACGCGGGAAAGTTCGGCCGCGTCCATGGGCTTGGGATGCGAGAAGTCGAAGCGCAGCCGATCGGGCGACACCATCGAGCCCTTCTGCGCGACGTGGGTTCCCAGCACCTCGCGCAGACCTTCGTGCAGGAGATGGGTGGCGGAATGGTTGGCGCGAATCTTCGATCGCCGATCGCCATCCACGACGAGTTCCAGCGCCGCGCCGACCTTCAGCACGCCTTCCGAAACCCGGCCGCGGTGGATGAAGAGCCCGTTCGCCACCTTCTGCGTATCGCTCACCTCGAAGCGCACGCCCTCGCCCGACATCGTGCCCGTATCGCCGACCTGGCCGCCGGACTCGCCATAGAACGGCGTCTGATTCACGACCACCGACACTTCATCGCCGGCTTTCGCTTCCTTCAGCTCGCCGCCGTCCTTCACGATGGTGCGGACCTCGCCTTCCGCCCGCTCGGTCTCGTAACCGAGGAACTCCGTCGCGCCCTCGCGCTCGCGGATCTCGAACCAAACGGTATCGGCGGCCTTCTCACCCGAACCGGCCCAGCTCGCCCGCGCTTCCGCCTTTTGACGGTTCATGGCATCGGTGAAGCCGGACAGATCGACGCTGATATCGCGCTGGCGCAGGGCATCCTGCGTGAGGTCCAGCGGGAAGCCGTAGGTGTCGTAGAGCTTGAACGCCGTTTCGCCGTCCAGCATGTCGCCGGCCGACATCGTCTCGGTCGCGGTTCCAAGCAGAGCGAGACCTCGATCCAGCGTGGTCAGGAAGCGCTTTTCCTCCAGCTTGATCGTCTCGGTCGTCAGCGCCTCGGCGCGCGCGAGTTCGGGATACGCGCGGCCCATCTCGGCGATCAGGGTCGGCAGGAGCTTGTAGATCACCGGGTCCCGCGCACCCAGCAACTTCGCATGGCGCATGGCGCGGCGCATGATGCGGCGAAGCACGTAGCCGCGCCCCTCGTTGGACGGCAACACGCCATCGGCGATCAGGAAGGCGGTGGCGCGCAGATGGTCGGCGATGACGCGATGGCTCGCTCGCGCATCCCCTTCCGCCTTCGAGCCGATCACGTCCTCGATGGCGGCGATGAGCGTGCGGAAGAGATCGGTGTCGTAGTTCGAATGAACGCCCTGCAGGATCGCTGCCATGCGCTCCAGGCCCATGCCGGTGTCGATCGACGGACGCGGCAGCGGAACGCGCTGGCCGGGCGCCTGCTGCTCGAACTGCATGAAAACGAGGTTCCAGAATTCCAGAAACCGGTCGCCGTCTTCCTCCGCGCTGCCGGGTGGGCCGCCCCAGACCGATTCGCCCTGGTCGTAGAAGATTTCCGAGCAAGGACCGCAGGGGCCGGTATCCCCCATCTGCCAGAAATTGTCCGAGGTCGGAATGCGGATGATGCGATCGTCGGAAAAGCCGGCGATCTTCTTCCAAAGCGTCGCGGCTTCCTCGTCCTCGGAATAAACGGTGACGAGAAGGCGCGACTTGTCGAGCCCGAACTCGCCGGTGACGAGGTTCCAGGCGTGGTTGATCGCCTCTTCCTTGAAATAATCGCCGAAGGAGAAGTTGCCGAGCATCTCGAAGAAGGTGTGATGCCGGGCGGTATAGCCGACATTGTCGAGATCGTTGTGCTTGCCGCCGGCCCGAACCACCTTCTGGGCCGTGGTGGCGCGGCTATAGGGGCGCTTTTCCAGACCGGTGAAGACGTTCTTGAACTGCACCATGCCGGCGTTGGTGAACATCAGCGTCGGGTCGTTGCGCGGCACGAGCGGCGACGAAGCGACGGGCTCGTGGCCGTTCGCGGCGAAGTAGTTCAGAAACGTCGACCGGATGTCGTTGACGCCGCTCATCGCAAGCCTTTCGAGATGTGGTTCGACGGCGGCGACCGATACGACGCCCTCCGCATGTTGCGCGCGCGGACCTCCGTGACGGAAGCCGCACGCCTTTCAAGCGCCGGGTTTTAACGATGCCGGCAAAACCTGTCCATCACGTGCGGCAAAACGAAAACGCCGCCTCGCGAGGACGCGGGCGGCGTTCGATGCTGGAGCGCAGTAGCGCGATGCTTATTCGCCGTCGTCCTCAGCCCCGCCGGTATCGGTCAGAAGCTGCTCGGCCAGAAGCCCGGCATTCTGGCGGATCGCCGCCTCGATCTCCGCCGATGCCTCGGGGTTGTCGCGAAGGAACTGCTTGGAATTCTCGCGGCCCTGACCGAGACGCTGCGAATTGTAGGAGAACCAGGCACCCGACTTCTCCACGATGCCGGCCTTCACGCCGAGATCGATCAATTCGCCGAGCTTCGACACGCCTTCGCCGTACATGATGTCGAACTCGACCTGCTTGAAGGGCGGCGCGAGCTTGTTCTTCACCACTTTCACGCGGGTCTGGTTGCCCGTGACCTCGTCGCGCTCCTTGATCGCGCCGGTGCGGCGGATGTCGAGGCGAACGGAGGCGTAGAACTTCAGCGCGTTGCCGCCCGTCGTGGTTTCAGGCGAGCCGTACATCACGCCGATCTTCATGCGGATCTGGTTGATGAAGATCACCATGCACTTCGACTTGCTGATCGAGCCGGTGAGCTTGCGCAGCGCCTGGCTCATCAAACGAGCCTGCATGCCCGGCAGCGATTCGCCCATCTCGCCTTCGATTTCGGCGCGCGGGGTGAGCGCGGCGACCGAATCGATCACCAGAACGTCGATTGCGCCGGAGCGCACGAGCGTGTCCACGATTTCCAGAGCCTGCTCGCCCGTGTCGGGCTGCGAGATCAGAAGGTCGTCCAGATCGACGCCGAGCTTGCGGGCATAGACCGGATCGAGCGCGTGCTCGGCATCCACGAAGGCGCAAACGCCGCCCTTCTTCTGGGCTTCGGCCACCGTGTGGAGGGCGAGGGTCGTCTTGCCCGACGATTCCGGCCCGTAGATCTCCACGATACGGCCCTTGGGCAGGCCGCCGATGCCGAGTGCGATGTCGAGACCGAGCGATCCGGTCGACACCGTTTCGATGTCCAGCTTCTCGGTTGCACCGAGCCGCATGATGGAGCCCTTGCCGAACGCCCTCTCGATCTGCGAAAGCGCGGCATCGAGTGCCTTGGTCTTGTCCACGGAATTTTCCTCGACGAGGCGAAGCGTCTTCTGCGCCATATGAGCCACCTTATTCCATCAGTTGGAGTCCGGTGCAATCGCACCGTCGATGCAGTTTATGTACTCTTTTTGTTCTCATATCGCAAGGTGCGAGACGCGCTTGCACGCGAATCTCTCAAGTGATTCGGCTGCGCTCCTGCACCCGGGGATGCTTGTGACATGGTGAACGCGCGATCTCTCGAAAGGTCACCGCGCTTCTTCGTGGCCGGTGCCGCTCACATGGACCGCCGAGGACGCTCGGACGGCGCCTTCGCGCTTGGCGCTTCCAATCCCGGCCGCTTCATCGAGACGCCGGGCGGCGCGATGCTGAACGCGGTGCGCGCCCTGCGCCGACTGGACGCGCCGGTGCGGTTCGTTTCCGCGCGCGGCGGTGATCGCGATGGGATCGCGGTCACGGACATGCTGGCGGAACTCGGAGTCGAGGATCTGGCCATGACGTGGCTGGATCGCCAGACGCCGACCTATACTGCGCTTCTCGACGACCGGGGCGATCTCGTCGGCGGCTTGGCGGATATGAAGCTCTACGATCTGATGCAGCCCCGCGTCTTTCGCCGACGCCATCTGCGGGAGGCTTTGGCCGAGAGCGATGCCCTGATGCTGGACGCGAACCTTCCCGCCACCGCCATCGAAACCCTGGCAAAAGCGGCCGGCGAGCGGCCCGTCACGGCGATTGCGGTCTCACCGGCCAAAGTCGGGCGCCTGCGCAACGCCCTGCCCCGGCTCGCCGCCGTGTTTATGTCGCGCGCCGAAGCCGCCAGCCTTTGCGGGATGGACGGCGCGGCACCGGTGGAAGCGCTTGTCGGCTCGTTGCGCGAACTCGGCTGCCGCCGGGCCGCCATCACGGATGGGGCCGGCGCGGCGGCGATCTTCGACGGGTCGGCCCTCACCTTGCAAGCGCCGCCGCCTGTCCGCTCGGTTCACGATGTCACCGGCGCGGGCGATACGCTGGCGGCGGTCGCAAGCCTTGCCTTGGCGCGTGGCGCGTCCTTTGCGGAAGCGGTGCGCCATGGCATGGCGGCGGCAAGCCTCCACATCTCGACCCGATTGGGCGAGAACGGCGCGAGCCTGGAAGAGATCGAGCGACTGGCCGCGACCATGCCCGCGCCGGCCTTGAGCATTCCCGAAACAACGGACGAGAACTCATGACCCATCCCGGCTTCACGCCCTCCGCCCCCGTCGCCGACGCTTTGTCCTCAGAGCGGCCGGTAGTCGCGCTCGAATCGACCATCATCACGCATGGCATGCCCTTCCCGCAGAATGTGGAGACCGCCCGGGCGGTGGAGGCCATCGTGCGGGAGGAAGGGGCGGAGCCCGCGACCATCGCGGTTCTGGACGGCCAGTTGCGCGTCGGTCTGAACGAGGACGATCTCGAACGGCTGGCGCAGGCAAAGGACGTAATGAAGCTGTCGCGCGCCGATCTCGCCTATGCCGTCGCAGCCAAGCGCACGGGCTCCACAACCGTTGCAGCGACCATGATCGCGGCCCATCTCGCCGGCATCCGGGTTTTCGCCACGGGCGGCATCGGCGGCGTCCATCGGGGTGCCGAGTCCAGCTTCGACATTTCCGCCGATCTGGACGAACTCGCCCGCACGCCGGTGATCGTCGTTTCCGCCGGCGCCAAGGCCATCCTCGACCTGCCGAAGACGATGGAAGTTCTGGAAACCAAAGGCGTGCCGGTGGTCGGCCTCGGAACGGACGAGCTTCCGGCCTTCTGGTCGCGCCGTTCGGGCATCCCCGCCCCGCTGCGACTCGATTCTCCGGAAGCCATCGCCGCCTTCCAGCGCACCCGCGAGGAACTCGGCATCGGCGGCGGAATGCTGATCGGCAACCCGGTGCCGAGCGAGGACGAACTCCGCCAAGAAACCGTCGCCGTCTGGATCGATACGGCGTTGCGGGAAGCGGGCGAGAAGCGGATCATCGGCAAGGCGGTGACGCCGTTCCTGCTTCAGCGCTTGTTCGAGCTCAGCGAAGGGCGATCGCTCGCCACCAACATCGCCCTCGTCAGAAACAACGTGCGCGTGGCTTCGCGAATCGCCGTATCTTTGGCCAACGCGGACCTCGCGCAGGCGCTTTCGGCCCGCTGAAGGTTATTCGTCCAGCATCTGCTTCACGGCGACAGCCAGTTCACGGAGGGAGAAAGGCTTGGCGAGGAAGCCGAACTTTTCCCCTTCCGGCAGGTTTTTCGCGAAGGCATCTTCGGCATAGCCTGAGACAAAGATGAACTTCAGGTCCGGCTGGCGGCTGCGCATTTCGCGAAGCAGCGTCGGCCCGTCCATTTCCGGCATCACCACGTCGGACACGACGAGATCGACGTTTCCGCCGAGTTCCGCCAGAACCTCCAACGCCTCGACGCCCGAGGAAGCCTCGTAGACCTCGTAGCCGCGCATCTTCAGGGCGCGGACATTGCCGGCGCGCACATGATCCTCGTCCTCCACGAGAAGGATGGACGCAGTGCCCGAAAGATCGGCGTTTTCCGGCGCGATCGTCGGGATACCGGACGGCGCGTCGGATTTGGCCGCGGCAACCTCGTTCGGCACGTGACGCGGCAGGAAGATGCGGAAGTTCGTGCCCTGGCCGGCGACCGAGTCCACGAAAATGAAGCCGCCGGACTGCTTGATGATGCCATAGACCATGGACAGGCCGAGGCCCGTGCCCTTGCCGATCTCCTTGGTGGTGAAGAAGGGCTCGAAGATCCGCTCGGCGACTTCGGGCGGCATGCCGGTGCCCGTGTCGGCGACTTCCACCAGCACGAAGTCCCCGTCCTGCATTTCGGCATAGTTGAAATGCTTGACCTCGGACTCGTGCACGTTGCGGGTGGAGATCGTGATCGTTCCGCCTTCCGGCATGGCGTCGCGCGCATTCTGGACGAGGTTGGTCAGGACCTGCTCGAACTGGCCGATATCGGCCATCACGGGCCAGAGATCGCGCGCGTGGTGGCGCTCCAGCTTGACGATGTCGCCGGAGATGCGCCTCAGGAGAAGGTGCATGTCGGCGACGACATCGGTGAGGCTCAGCATCTTCGGGCGCATGGTCTGGCGACGCGAGTAAGCGAGAAGCTGACGCACCAACGAGGCCGCGCGGTTCGCGCTCTGCTTGATGAGAAGAAGATCCTGGAACGAAGGATCGCCCGCCCGCTGGTTGAGAAGAAGGAAGTCCACCGACGCGGTGATGATCGTCAGGACGTTGTTGAAGTCGTGCGCGATGCCGCCGGCAAGGTTGCCGATCGCCTGCATCCGCTGCGCCTTGGCGAACTGCTCCTCCAGCGTGCGCTGTTCGGTGATGTCGACGCCGTAGACGATGACGCTTTCGCGCGAGCCATCGGCCGGCACCGAGGTGCCGCTGAAGTAAAGGCGGAGCGAGCGGACCGGTTCGCCGGCGATCTGAACATCGATCGGCGGGGCGGCCACGCTGCGGTGGCGGCGCGCGCCGGACATGGCCTGTCGAAGCTGGTCGCGCCCTTCCTCGCGCACGAGGTCGGCGATGCCGCTCGGGCCGCTCGACGAGCGCGCAAAGAGGCGCTCGAAGGCTTCGTTGGCGCGCAGGACCCGCCCTTCCTCGTCAAGCGAGGCGATGGCGATCGGCGAAGCGTTGAAGACCCGCGCGAAGCGCAACTCAGCCGCCTGCACGGCGTTCTCGTCCGGCGCTTCCGAATCGCGGCCCACCACGATGGCGCGAACCGCACCGGCGGCGCCTTCGGCAGCGGAACCGTGTTCGAGATGAAGACGCACGGACATCGGCCGGCCGTCGAAGCCGAGCAGCGTCGCATCGATGCGCTTGGGCTTCAGCCCGTCGTCGCCGGCGAGATAACCGGCGATGTCCTTGCCGAGGAGGCTTTCGACGGAGCGCTCGTAAGGCTTGATGGACGCCAGATCGAAGCCGAGCCAGGCGGCCAGCGTCGCGTTGACATAGGTGATCCGGCCCTTGGCATCGGCGGCGAAGAAGCCGGCCGGCGCGTGGTCGAGATAATCGATGGCGTTCTGCAGATTCTGGAAGAAGAGTTCCTGCTCGGTGCGCTCGGCCGTGATGTCGGCGATCTGCCAGGCATGCGCCGGAGCGCCTTCCACATCGACCGGGCGCACGGACAGGCGATACCAGCGCGGCTCGCGCCCCGGCCGGCCGGCCAGATCGCGCTCCAAACGAAATTCCTCATGCGCCGCTTCGCCTTTCCCGGCGCGGTTCGCGAGGCGATAAACGACCTCGGAGCCTTCGCGCTCGCGCGCCAGGATGCGCTCCAGCGTCTTCACCTCGTCGGGCGCAGGAGACCCGGTCGCTTCGCCATAGGCGCGATTGGCGTAAAGGATGCGCCCCTTGCGATCCACCACCAGGGTGCCGGTTTCCAGCGTGTCGAGGAAGCGCGCGGCGATACCCGATTCGCCGCTCTTGCCGCTGAACGACAGGAGGCCGAGCGCGAAACCGAAGATCGCGGCGATGCCCACCATGGCGAGAACCGAAAAGATCGCGATCAGCGCGAAACCGCCATAAACGTGATCGAACAATGCGATGATCGCGGCGAGGAAAAGCAGAAATCCGCCGAGAACCAGCAGGCGGCGCACGCCCGTGGCTTCCCCGCTCCTGTCGACAAAGGGCTTGTCGCTCATGTCGCCGGAGGCTCCGTCCATCGCGAATTTAGGTCTCATGCTTTAAGCTCGGACAGGCGTTCTAGCCGAGGCCGCGCCTTATCGAAAGGCGCGCTCGGTCGGGGCGGCGCATCATTCTAGAACCGGTAAGCTATCGCGGCGCTGGATCGCCCGATATCGGCAAATATGAAGATCGCCCCGAAAGGCCTTGTCGCGGCCGGGAGTTTCCGGTCTACATTCGCGCGATTTGCGAGGAGCGAAACATGGGGTCTGGCCTTTCCGATTCCGTCGGCGCGGGTATGGGGCCGCTGACGAGCTATGCGCTCGCGGCCGTGGTGGTCCTTGTCCTGGTGGTGGGCGTTCTTCTGCTCGCCAAACGCGTCATGGGAGCCGGCCCCGTCGGAACCAATGCCAAGCGCGGTCCGCGATTGGCGGTTCTCGACGTCACCGCGATCGACCAGCGCCGCAAGCTGGTGCTGGTGCGCCGCGACGAAGTTGAGCATCTCGTCCTGATCGGCGGCCAGAACGATCTCGTGGTCGAGAAGGGCATTCTGCGAACCCCGCCCTCGCTTCGCCAGCCATCGATCGACCCCATCGAAGGCCGAAGCGAAGCGATTCCGGCCATCGCGCCGAGCCCCGTTGCTCCCCTGCGCCCGCCCGTCGCCGTCCCGCAGCCGCGTCACGCGGCCGGCACCAGTCCGCTGCGTCGCCAGGTGCCGCGCCCCGAACCGCGCCATGACGAGGGGGCGAGGCGCATGGTTCCCGTGCGCGACGACCACGACGAGCCCGCAGCGCCGGAAGGTGACGAACCGGTTCGCGACGAGGCACCCTTCATTCCGGCGGCTCCCGTTTTGCCGGTGGAGCCGGTCACGCCGCCCCGCCGTCCCGAACCGCCTGTCCTGCCTCTCGTCGCGCCGGTGACACTGGCTCCGCAGCGCTCGCCGGAGCCGGAGATCGCCGCGCCCGAACCGGCCCGGCCGGCGAGAACGCGGGAAGCCGAGACCTCCGAGCCGAAGATCCCGGCGTTCCTTCGCCGTTCGGACCCGCCGCGCCCGGCCGCGCCGGCCGAACCGGAACCGCAGGAACTCCCTGTTGCCGCGCCGCCGCCGCGCATGGCGCCGCCCGCCCCGTTCGCCTTCGCCCCGGTGGTGCCGCCTTTGCCCGAGCCGCGCGAAGAGCCCGCTGCGCCGCCGCTTCCCGAGCCCTTCGAAGTGCCGCGGGTCGGGCCGGCTTCCGATATTCCCGACGCTTCGAAGCCGTTGCCGGTCGCGCCGCCCGTCGATGACATGGAAGATAAGGCCGAGCCGCAACCCCGCGCGTTGCAGGCGATCGTGCCGCCCGTTTCCGAAGAGACGGACAAGCGGCCGCTCGCCGTGCGCAGCTTCGCCACCGCGATCCAGTCGCGCCGCACGAATTTCGAGCCGAGCCGAGGTGTGCCCTCCGCCCCGGAACGGCCTTCGCCGAGCATTCCGCAAGCACCGGTTCCGCCCGCTGTTCAGCCGCCCGTCCCGCCTGTGATGCCTGCGGCAGTGCCCGCCGTGCCGCTTCCGCCCAGCCCGGAACGACCACAAGCGCTGCGGCCTCAGGAACTCTCGCTGGAAGAGGAACTTTCGCAGAAGCTGAACAGCAATTTCGATTCGCTGGATTGGCCGGAAGAGGAAGTGCCTACCGCGCCCCCGGTCCGCCAGAGCGAACCCGTTTCGACGCCGCCGCAAACCATGCCGGCAGCGGCGCCCTTGCAGCCGGTTCAACAGGTCGTGCAGGCGAAGGCGCCCGAACGTCCCCTGACTCTCGAAGAAGAGATGGAGCGCCTTCTCAACGATTTCGATCTCGGCGAGCGGCGTCCCTGACGCCGGTCTCCAAGAAAGCTGCCGAAGGGCTCGTTCAAAGACTGTGAACGCTTCGGCAGACACGTTGAATCGGCTGTACGACCAGAAACGAAAAAGGCGCCCCGAAAGGCGCCTTTTTTCATGTCGTTTGGCGACCGATGGTCACTCGTCGCGATAAACCTTCTCGCGCCGCTCGTGGCGCTCCTGGGCTTCCAGCGACATGGTCGCGATCGGCCGTGCGTCCAGGCGCTTCAGACTGATCGGCTCGCCGGTTTCCTCGCAGTAACCGTAGGAACCATCTTCGATGCGTTCCAGCGCCGCGTCGATCTTAGAGATCAGCTTGCGCTGGCGGTCGCGGGCCCGAAGTTCGATCGCCCGGTCGGTTTCCGAGGAAGCACGATCGGCTAGATCGGCGAGGTTGGAGTTGTCGTTGGCGAGAGCGTCGAGAGTTTCGCGCGACTCGCGCAGGATCTCCGCCTTCCATGCCAGGAGCTTCTTGCGGAAATAATCCCGCTGCCGCTCGTTCATGAACGCGCCGTCATCCAGGATGCCGGCCTCGATATGCAGGACTTCGCTCATATCGCATTCCCAATCAGGGCAGTCGGCGGGCTTATAGCGACGGGAGGTTGCGGGAACAAGAAGCATTCCAGCAACATTTCGTCGCTAACCTTTGCTATGAAAGCAAGAAGTTAAGCTTGTATCCGGCTTGCATTTCCAAACTTCATTCAAGGTACATAGCCGCCTGTCATGGCGGCAGTTTTCACGCCATTATCATCCATCTCCCCTGATGTGAGCCTGACGCCGGTTGCCGGCACGGCATGGCCGCCATAGGTGCAACTTCATGACTACCGCTTCCCAGACCCTTCTTCTCGTCTTGCGCCATGCCCATGCGGCAAAGGCAGTTTCCGGTCAGGACGATTATTCTCGCGAACTCGACGAGCGCGGCCGGCGTGAGGGGAAGATCATCCATGCCGAGATCGGGCGGCG
Source organism: Aureimonas psammosilenae (assembly GCF_009176975.1). Classification (GTDB taxonomy): domain Bacteria; phylum Pseudomonadota; class Alphaproteobacteria; order Rhizobiales; family Rhizobiaceae; genus Plantimonas; species Plantimonas psammosilenae. The sequence continues at coordinate 33,182 of NZ_WEZG01000015.1, read as the reverse complement.
GGGCTTCGATGCCGCGCGCATCCTCTGCTCGGGCTCGGCCAGAACACGCCAAACGCTCGATCTTGTTCATCGATCAGAATCGAACACTGAGATTGAATATAGCGACGAGATCTACTCGGGCGATGTCTCGACCTATCTCGATATCGTGAAACGCCAGGGCGACGCGCGGTCCGTCATGATCGTCGGACACAATCCGATGGCGTCCGAACTCGTTGCGCTCCTCGCGCGGGAAGGTGAGCCGCGAGCGATGCGGAGCCTTGCCGGCAATTTCCGGCCTGCGAGCCTTGCCGCGATCGAGTTCGACGGAGCGCTCGCCGACATCCGGCCGGGGACGGGATATCTCCGCGCGCTCCTCGATCCCAACGAGCTTTCAACCTGACGGCTCCCGCCCTACCGGTCATCGGGCGTCGCGCCTATATGCCGGGCGGTGAGCAGCGTTTGAGGAAGCTTGTCGAGACATGCCAACGATCGCCGACGAGGCGCGTATTGCCTTCGACAATCTTTCCGACCGGGCCACATCGCTTTTCCAGCCGACCCTGCGGCTCGGCGTCGCCGGCTTGTCGCGGGCCGGCAAGACGGTCTTCATCACGGCCCTCGTTCATAATCTCCTCCACGGCGGGCGGATGCCGCTTTTCGAGGCGCAGGCCACCGGGCGAATTTCCGGCGCGCGGCTGGAGGAACAGCCCGATATCGGCGTGCCGCGGTTCCAGTACGAGGAGCATGTCCGCAAGCTGATCGAGGAGCGCATCTGGCCGCAGTCGACCCGCGCGATCTCCGAACTTCGCTTGACGATCGACTACGAGTCCGCCTCCGCCTTTTCGCGCTTCCTGTCGCCGGGCAGGCTGTCGCTCGACATCGTTGACTATCCCGGCGAATGGCTGCTCGATCTGCCGCTGATCGACAAGGATTACGCAACCTTTTCCCGCGAAGCGCTGGAGCGTGCCCGCCTGCCGCAGCGCGAGGCCATGGCGGGGCGCTTCCTCGGCCTTCTCGGTGAAACCGATCCTGCCGCCCCGGCCGACGAGGAACGCGCGCAGGCGCTGTTCCGCGCTTTCGCCGATTATCTGACGGCCTGCCGTGCCGACCGGACCGCACTTTCCACGCTTCCCCCCGGCCGGTTCCTGATGCCGGGCGATCTGGAGGGCTCGCCCGCGCTTACCTTCGCGCCGCTGCCGGTCGAACCCGATCGCACCTATCCAAAAGGCTCCTTCGCGGCTCTCTTCGCCAACCGCTACGAGGGCTACAAGTCGATCGTGGTGAAGCCGTTCTTTCGCGAGCATTTCGCGCGGCTCGACCGCCAGATCCTGCTCGTCGACGCGTTGCAGGCGATCAATGCCGGGCCTGCCGCCCTGGAAGATCTTCGCACCGCCTTGACGGAAATCTTCCTTTGCTTCCGGCCGGGACGCGCCTCCTGGCTCGGTTCGTTCCTCACCCGCCGCATCGATCGCATCCTCGTCGCCGCAACCAAAGCCGATCACCTGCATCGCGACAGCCACGCCCGGCTGGAAGCGGTTGTCCGCCGGCTTGTGGAAGAAGCCGCCGCGCAGGCCAAGCTCTCCGGCGCGACGATGGACATGCTGGCGCTTGCGGCGGTTCGCGCAACGCGCGAGGCCAGCGTCGAGGATCGCGGCGAACGCCTGCCGGTGATCGTCGGCACGCCGATGGCGGGCGAAAGCATCGCTGGCGAACTCTTCGACGGGTCGCGCGAGACGGCGATCTTTCCGGGCGATCTGCCGGCCGATCCGGGGCGGCTTTTTTCGGCCGGTGTTCAATCGCCGCAGATCAGTTTCGTGCGCTTCCGGCCGCCGCGCATCGAACGCAGCGCGGACGGGATCGCCCTGTCGCTGCCGCATATCCGGCTCGACCGCGCCCTTCAGTTCCTGGTGGGAGACAAACTCGCATGAGCGACGAGCCGACCCGCCGCGCCCCCGCCGCCTTTCGTCTCGATGCCTCGCAAGACGACCGGCCGCTCGCCGAAAAGCTGGCGGAAACTGAGTTGCACCGCGCTCCCCGCGCGCTCGATGATCTATCCGCCGTAGAGCTCGATGCGGCCGACATCTTTGAACGCGAGGAGTGGCAAGCGGAAGCGATCCTGCCGCCCAAACCTCGCGGCTTTCCCTTCGCCAAGCTTTTCTTCGCCGCGCTCGGCGCGCTCGTCTCGGTCGCGGTCGGCCTTGCGGTGGACGATCTCGTCCGCAACCTCTTCACTCGCGCGGATTGGCTCGGCTGGCTGGCCGTCGCGCTGGCAGTGCTTCTGGCGCTCGGAGCTTTCGGCGTCGTCGCCCGCGAGATCGCCGGCCTGATGCGGTTGAAGGCGGTGGAAGAGGAACGCAAGGCGGCCGCGCGCGCCTTCGAACTCGACTCCGCTTCGGAGGCGACGGCGGTCGTGTCGCGCCTCACGACGCTCCTGGCCGCTTATCCCGAAACGGCGGAAGGGCGAACGCGCCTCGCCGCGTTGAAGGACGAGGTGATCGACGGGCGCGACCTCCTGACGCTTGCCGAGCGCGAACTCCTGCTTCCCATCGACCGGCGGGCGCGGGCCCTGGTCATGACCTCCGCCAAGCGGGTCTCGGTCGTGACCGCCGTAAGCCCGAAGGCGATCGTCGATATCTCCTATGTCCTTTTCGAGAACATCCGGCTGATCCGCCAGATGTCGGAACTCTACGGGGCGCGGCCCGGAGCGATCGGCCTCGTGAAGCTGACGCGCGACGTTCTCGGCCATCTCGCCGTCACCGGCTCGATCTCCATCGGCGACAGCATCGTCGGGCAGGTCGTCGGTCACGGCTTGGCGGCGCGGCTTTCCGCCCGGCTCGGCGAAGGGGTGGTGAACGGCCTTCTCACGGCGCGGGTCGGCATCGCCGCGATGGACCTTTGCCGCCCCCTTCCCTTCATCAGGTCGCAGCGGCCGCGCATTGCCGATTTCATGGGCGATCTGACCGCCCTGCAGGGTGATGCGCGCAAGCCGCAGCGGCCCGGTTCGTCGCCCATCGGCGGCGTTTGAAAGCATCGCTTAACCATTCCGGGCGATAAGCGTGGGGTCAGCCTCGTTTTTTCGCCACGTCCGGAAGGTTCGGTCATGTCGCACGGATTCGCCGCCGGTCTCGTTCTCGCCGCCGCTCTCGCCACCGCCTCCGCTGCGCCCGCTTCGGCAGCCGGAGACGACGTGTTCTTCAGGAAGGTCGTCGGCCAATGGGCCGGCCCCGGCGAGATCGTCGCCGGCAAATACAAAGGCACGAAGTTCGTCTGCACCTTCGATGGCATCGATAACGCCAAGTCGCCCGGCATGGCGCTCGACGGCTCGTGCCGCATGGGCCTCTTTTCGCAGAAGATGCGCGCCGAAGTCGCCCGCAACACCGCCGGCTATCAGGGCTCGTTCCTCGACGGCGCCGAAGGCAAGGGTCTCGACATCATCTCCGGCAATGTCGACGGCAACACGGTGGTGTTCGGCCTCAACCGCAAGCAGTTGAAGGGTGCGATGGTCGCCAAGCTGATGGAAAAGGACGTCCTCGCCATCACGGTTTCGGTGCGCGTCGGCGGCGAACTGGTGCCGGTGATCGGCATGAACCTCAAGCGCGGCGAACCCTTGGTGAAGCAGACCGCGCTGGAGAACTGAGGCGCCCGTTCAGCGCCACCATGCCTTCGCATCGCCGACCGGCTCGATGCCGCCGAGATCGAGCCCGGCGAGATAGGCGGCGATGGGGCGTCCATCGATCGCCAAGTCCGCGGCCACGTCGGAAAGCGGCACCAGAACGAAAGCCCGCTCCGTCATGCGCGGATGCGGGATCGTCAGATCCTCGGCGCTCATCTCGACGCCCTCCACCGCCAGGATATCGATATCGATCGTGCGCGGCCCCCACCGTTCGATGCGCTCGCGCTTGAGCCCTCGCTCGATGTCGAGGCAGGTGGCCAGCAGCTCCCGGGCCTCCAGAACCGTCTCGATCCTTGCGACCGCGTTGAAGAAGAAGGGTTGGTCGGTCTTTCCCCAGGGCGGGGTTCTATAAAGGCGCGACACCGCTCTCAGTTCGATGCCTCGGCGCTGCCCCAGATCCTGCAAGGCCGCGCGCATGTTCGCGACGGGATCGCCGATATTGCCGCCAAGCCCGAGATAGGCCGTGCTCATATGCTCCGCTCCGGCGCGGCCAGCACGGCGTCGGCGACGGCCAGCGCGTGTCGATTGGCGCCGACATCGTGGACCCGGAAGATCGACGCCCCCGATAAGCGCAGGATGACGCTCGTCGCCGCCGTGCCGATATCGGTGTCGCCTCCCTCGCCGACTGCCTGCCGGATGAAACGCTTGCGCGAAGTTCCAATGAGCCAGGGATGGCGAAACACGGCGGTCAATTCGCCGAAGCGCCGCATCAGCGCGAAGTTCTCGGCTGGTCCCTTGCCGAAGCCGAAGCCGGGATCGAGCACGATCGCTTCATCGCGAACGCCGGCCTCGGCCGCGATCTCCAGCGAGCGGGTGAGGAAAGCCACCTGATCGGAGATCGGGTCGGGCAGCGTGTCGCGATCGCGGCTCGAATGCATCAGGCAAAGCCCTGCGCCGGTCTCGGCCGCCACCATCGCGATCTCCGGCTCGCGCTGCGCTCCCCAAACATCGTTCACGATGTGCGCCCCCGCTTCCACCGCCGCGCGCGCTGTCGAGGCGCGGTAGGTATCGATCGACAGGACGATGCCCGAACCGGCCAGCGCGCGGATGACCGGAAGGACGCGTCGCTGTTCTTCCTCCGCCTCGACCGGCTCGGCGCCCGGCCGCGTGGACTCGCCGCCGATGTCGACGATCGTGGCGCCAGCCTCCACCAGCCGGTGGGCCTGCTCCACCGCTGCTGCTGGATCGAGATACCGCCCGCCATCGGAAAAGCTGTCGGGCGTGACGTTGAGGATGCCCATCAGGTGGGCGGAAGCGCCGAGCTCGATCACCTCACCGTGACCGACGCGCCAGTTCATGATCGGTTTCACTCGGCCCCGCATGGTTTCCGATGGTTCACCTTGCCGATAGATGCCGGTGCGGATCGAGAGCAAGAGCCTTGTCCGCGCGCGGCGATCCTTTACCCTTCCCGTCAACTGCAAGCTCCAAGGATTCAGCCATGAAACGGATCGGTGGAGGTCTCTTTTTCGCGCTCGGCATCTTCGTGGGAACGGCAGGGGCGCAAGCGGCGGCGATCAACGAGCGGACCACCTATTTCACGCTGCGCGGCACGACCCTGGAGCAGTTGGACCGCGAACTGAACCGCAAGGGCCCAACGGCGGGCGGCGGCAACGACCGGCATCCCGGCGCGACGCAGGTGAAGTTCGGCGGCACCGTGACCTATCTGCCCAATGGCGGCGTGTGCCGCATCTCGCGCGTCGATTTCAATCTGAAGCTCGTGAAGATCCTGCCGCGCTGGACACCGCCGAAATCGGCCTCCGCTTCCACCGTCATCGTCTGGCGCACGCTGGCCGAGGACATCGCGCGCCATGAGGAGGATCATGCCAAGATCGCGCGGGAATATCTGCGCCGCATGGAAGCGGCCGTGCGCAACCTCGGCCCTCGCCGCGATTGCGACGCGATGGAAGCGGCGGTGAACGCCACCACCAGCCGATATTTGCGCCAGCACGAGCGCGCGCAGAAGGACTTCGATTTCCGCGAAGGCCGCGACGTGAACTACCGGTTGAAGAAGCTTCTGAAGCGCAACATCGATGCCGCGAAGGCCGCGATTGATTGAGAGTGCCTGACAATGCCTCCGGGCGGAGGATGGCCGAGAGATTTTTGTTGCTCCGCGAGTTGCCAAACGCAGTCGATGCCGGCGGCATCGGCGAGGCTTGGAAACGACGCGGGCGACGAAAAGATCTGGTCAACCGACCCCGCGAGGTATTGTCGGGCGCTCGAGGTCGTCAGGCCTGGCGGGCGGGCACGTGGAGGACGAGGCCGTCGAGATCGTCACGCATCCTGATCTGGCAGGAAAGCCGGGAGTTGGGCTTGGTTTCCCAGGCGAAGTCCAGCATGTCCTCTTCCATGGATTCCGGTTCGCCGACCACCTCCGTCCATTCCTCGTCCACGTAGACGTGGCAGGTCGCGCAGGCGCAGGCACCGCCGCAATCGGCCTCGATGCCCGGCACGAAGTTGCGAACGGCGTTTTCCATCGCCGTGGTTCCGTTCGCGGCATCGAGTTCGTAGCGCTCGCCGCCGCTGGAAACGAAGATCAATCGGGTCATGGTGCTGTTCGCTCGGATCTGGGATCGGCGTTGTTCCGCTTCCTCGGGTGGAGCCTCGGCCCGCCGAAGTCAACCGTCGGCGGATGGCCGGCTCAGCCGAGAAGCGTGCGGATGAACGAACCGGCGCGCCGCAGCTCGGCTTTCATCGCCGGCAACCGCCCGTCGTCCGCCGGCTCCTCCTCCACCGCTTCGGCCGCGTCGCCGAGAGCGAAAGCGCCGACATTGCGCGCCGCGCCCTTGATGGCATGGGCGAGCGAACGGCGTTCCGCGGCCGTGGCGAGATCGATGCGGGCATCGCAGCTTTCCACCTGGCAGGCCATCAGTTGGAGGATCTCGCGCTCCAGCTCCCGGTCGCCCAGCGTCTGGCGCGCCAGATGCACGAGATCGATCGGCCTGCCCTTGGATGGCCGATCCTCGACTGGCACATCCGAACGAGACGTCGATCTGCGCACGAGACGTCGGAGCATTTCAAATACCTTCGATGGGTCGCTCGGCATGGCGGCAGGTGCCGAAAGCGGCAGCGCCAATCCTTCCGACCCTCGCCGACAATGGTGGATAAGCGATGAATCCGGTCTTCTTACTCCCCCGATCCGTATATGCTGCGCCTTCGGATTTTCCTTATCGCCTCCGTATGGCGTTAACCGTATGTTTAAACTTGTAGAGATTGGCGTGATTCACGGTTTGCATCGAAAGCCGTCCTCTCTACGATATCTGGTGAAGAATTATCCCGCTCGACCGGCTTTCGAGCCGCAGGGATAAGCAAATGAGTTCGAACGTTTGCTTCGATCCGCAAGGATCATGCGAGCGTCAGCTAGAGCCGAGGCGGACGGCTCCAGCGCGGAGAGTAGCGAGGCGCGACGGCACATGGCCAAGATCAAAACTTCCGAACTTCTTTCGGACGAAGCCCTGAGCGAGCTGGAAGCGGCGTTGGAGTCGGATTTCAGTCTGGATGACGACGGCAAGGGCGCCGAGGTGACCGGGCATGTCGAAACCGAAACGCTGGCGCCCGACAGCGTGGACATCGATTTCGCTTTCGAGGAGTTCGATCGCCAGTTGCAGGAAGCAACGGCCGCGGCCATCGAAGAATCCGAGGTCGAAGCCATCCAGCCTGCCGCCGCTTTCGGCGAGAACCGCAATGTGGCGGTCGAACCCATGGTGATGGCCGCAGGCGTCGGCATGGTATCCGCCGTGGGAGCCGCCGGTCTGCGCCGCAGCGGCTCGGCACAACCCGATGCCTTCCCCCGCCCCACCCCGCCTAATCTTCGCGCCGAAGCCTTCAAGGAAGCCGAACCGCAACTGCCGCGCGACGAGCCGTCGGTTCCTGCGTTCCAGCCGGCGAACGACGAAGCCCGCCGCACCAGCGTGATGGCGCAGGCCCTCTTCAACCGAACAGCTTCCAAGACGCCGCTTTATCTCGCGGGCGCGGTGTCCACGGCCTGGGTCGGTCTCGTCGGGCTCCTCGGCTACAGCACCTATGGCGACGCCATCTTCACCGCGCCGGCGCTGCCGATCGCGCTGGCCACGGCGCTGATCCCCATTCCGCCGATCTTCGCCTTCGCGTCGATGATCCGCCGTTCCACCGAGATGCGGCTGATGAGCCGATCGCTCGCCGAAGTCGCGCTGCGTTTGTCGGACCCGGAAGCCGGCGCAACCGATCGCATCGCGACCGTCGGCCAAGCCGTGCGGCGCGAGATCGCGGGTCTCGGCGAAGGCGTCGAGCGTGCCCTCGCCCGAACCGCCGAACTCCAGACCATGGTTCATTCCGAGGTTTCGGCTCTGGAGCGTACTTATACGGACAACGAGGTCCGCATCCGCTCGCTAGTTCAGGATCTGTCGAACGAGCGTGAGGCGATGTTGTCGCATGCCGAGAAGCTGCGCTCCTCCGTGGTCGGCTCGCACGAGAAGCTCGTGTCCCAGGTGGACGGTGCGTCTTCCGAGATCCTTCGCCGGATCGAGGATGCCTCGCAGCAGCTTGACGCCATGCTGCGCGAGCGCAGTGACGAGATCGCCCGGTCCTACGAGGAGCGTCGCGAAAATCTCGCCGCCCTTTTCGACGAGCAGAACCGCTTCGCCGCCGAAAACCTGTCCGGTAATGCCGATGGGCTGCTGACGCGGATCGGCGAAACCACCGAGGCCGCTGCCGAGCGTCTGCGCCGCACCGGCGACGATATCGTGAGCGCCCTGGAAGTGCGTGCCAGCGATCTGGAAGCGCGCTCGGAAAGCTTCATCACCCGCTTGTCCGGCGCCAGCGCCGAACTCGGCCGCCGCATGGAAGGCATCCGCGAGGAAGTCGCCGGCCTTCTCGAAAGCCGCGGCGATGGCCTCCATATCGAGCATGTCGGCTTCCTGACCGCTCTCACCACCACGCTGGACGAGCGCTCGGAGCGTCTCGATGCCGAGAACCAGCGCTTCCTTGCCAATGTCACGGAAGGGCTCGACCACCGCGAAGGCCGCGTTTCGCAGGATACCGCTGCCTTCGTGGAGCGGCTGACCGCGACCTTCGACGAGGGCTCAGCCAAGCTGCGCGAGGAGCATGAGCGCCTCGCCGGCGCCTTTGCTTCCGACTTCGGCACGCGGACCGATGGGTTCTCGGCGAAGACCCAGAACCTCATCGCTTCCGTGGAAAGCACCCTCGACGAGCGGATGCGGCTTCTGAACGAGCAGAGCGACCGCTTCGCGGCGCATCTCGCCCGCTCGCTGGACGAAAGCGGCGATCGGGCCGGCACGATCATGTCGGAGCGCGGCGCGATCTTGATCGAGGATATCGACCAGCGTCTCGACCGTCTGGACGGCGCGCTTGGAGAGCGCGGGCCGGCGCTTGTGCAATCGCTGGAAGCGCGGGCCGCGACGATCGTCGACGCTGGCGAGCGCATCTCGTCTTCCCTCCAGAACCGCTCGAGCGAGTTCGCCCGCGCCCTGACCGATCGCAGCCGCGAAATCGTCGCCGCCTTCCAGAACGGACAGGCGGACATGGCGAACGGCACCGGCGAGGCTCTTGCCCGCGCCGAGGCGCTGTTCGCAGAGCGGGCGGCGGCCATCCAGGCGCTTCTCGAAAACCGTCTGAGCGGCGTGTCGTCATCGCTCGACAATCAGGCTCGCGAAATCGAGGCGACCGTCGGCGCCCGCTTCGACGAGATCGCCTCGACCCTCGGCCAGCGCCGCGAAGATCTGGAGGCAACCTTCACCGGCGCCGAGCGTAGCCTGATCAGCAGCCTCGATCAGCGCTCCGGCACCATCGCCACGACGATCGAAGCCAGCGTCGAGCGCCTAACCGGCGCCCTCGCGAGCGCCGAAACGACGCTGACCACCGGCACCGACGAGCGCAGCCGCGCTCTGGAAGCGGCGCTGGAAGAGCGTCGCCAGCTTCTGGAGCGGCTGTTTTCCGAGCGCGCCGACATCCTCGTCGGCAATCTCGATCGGTCCTCCTCGCAACTCATCGCCGCGTTGGACGACCGCACCGGCGGCTTCAGCACGGCGGTATCGCGTCAGGTCGACACCATCGAAGGTCTGGTGCGCGACGCCGAGGAGCGCAGTCTCGCCTCGCTCGACGAGCGCAGCCTGGCACTTCGCACCGCGCTGGACGAGCGCACCCGCACCATTCGCGAGGTTGCGGAAGAGAACGAGGGTCGCCTCCTGTCGATCATCGACGAGCGCATGGCGGGCGTCGGCGGCGTCTTCGGCGACACGGTGCGCCGTGTGGCGGACGAGCTCGAAGGCCAGATCCACGCGCTTCGCCAGACGGTGGAGGACTTCCGCTCGGGCCTCGGCGATGGTCTTGCCGAGCAGCGTCACGGCCTTGCTTCCACCTTGGACGAGCGCAACGCCGAGATCCGCGCCAGCCTCGACGATCGCGCCGCCAATCTGCGGCTCATCCTCGATGAAGCGCGCGGCCTGCTGGTGGACGGCTTCGACGGTCGCGCCGCCGACCTTCGCGAAGGCATCGCCGGTCAGGCCGCCCTTCTGCAATCGGTGGTGGACGACGCACGCCGCATCCTGATCGACGGGTTGGACGAGCGCACCGGCCGCTTCACCGCCGATGCGGACCGCAGCGCGTCCATGCTTCTGGAGCGTATCGATCGTTCCGCCGACCAGATGACGGGCGTCATCACCGGCATCGACGAGCGCTTGAACCTCGCCCTGGAAGACAAGCGCGACGGCATCGCCCGCGTTCTGGAGGATGCCGCGCAATCGGCCAGCGCCACGCTGAACGACCGCGCGGACGACATTCGCCGTGTGATCGAGCAGAGCGTCGGCGACGTGTCCCGTTCGCTGGAAGCACGCCGCGAGGACTTCCTATCCGTCATCGAGCAGGGCACGGCTTCCGTCGCGACCGCCTTCGATCAGCGCACCGAAACCATCGCTTCCGTTCTGGAGCGCGGTCTCGGCAACGTGGATCGCACCCTCACCAACCGCACGGCGCTGATCGCCGAAACGCTTCGCACCTCCATCACCGCCGCCACGGCGGCGATGACCGAGGAAGCCGAGAAGGCCCGCAAGGGTCTCGAAGGCGAAAGCCAGGCGATCGCCGGCCATGTGTCCGACATCGAGAACGCCTTCCGCAGTGCCGGAGCGGAGGCTCGCCAGAGCCTTGCCGGCGAAGCTGAGAACTTCGCGGCTCGCCTTTCCGAGGTCGCGGCCGAGTTCAGCCGCACCACCGAAGGCTCGGCGGGCGATCTTTCGGCCAATGCCGAAGCCATCGTCGCCAACCTCGCCACCCTGTCGAGCGAGCTGCGCCGCGAAGCGCAGGAAGCCCGCGAGCAGATCGGCCAGGACTCCACCGTCTTCGCCACGCAGCTCGGCGGCGCTTCGCTGGCGATGCGCAGCGAGGCGGATGCGGCCCGCGACCACCTCTCGGCCCTCGCTTCCGAGTTCGTCGGCGGCATCGACCGCGCGGCCGAAAGGCTGCGTGCGGATGCCGAAGCCGCGCGCCAGCTCTTCGGCGAGCAGGCCGGCGCCGTGGCGCTCGCCATGGTCGATGCCTCGGCACGATTGAAGGACGACGCGACGCAGGCCCGCAGCGAGATCGAGCTTCAGGCTGCAGCCGTCGCCGACTCCGTGGCGCTGGCCGCCGACCGCATCCGCGATGCAGGCGAACAATCGCGCGGCCAGTTCCGCGACGAGGCTCTCGCCATCGCCGTCGCCGTCACCGAAGCGTCCAGCCGGCTGCGCAATGATGCGGCACAGGCTCGCGGCGAGATCGACAGCCAGGCCACCACGATCGCGGAAGCGGTCGGGACTGCTGCCGAACGGCTGCGCGACGCCGGCGAACAGTCTCGCGGCCAGTTCCGGGACGATGCGCTGGCTTTGGCCGGAGCCGTTGCCGAAGCCTCCAACCGGCTGCGCGACGACGCTCTCAACGCCCGTGGCGAGATCGACACGCAGGCGGCGACCATCGCCGACGCCATCAACGCGGCCGCCGAGCGGCTGCGCGGTGTGGGCGAGCATTCACGCGGCGAGTTCCGCGACGAAGCCCTCGCCCTTTCCAACGCCATCGCCGAGGCATCCGACCGGCTGCGCGACGATGCCGCCAGTGCGCGTGGCGAGATCGACGTCCAGGCGACCACCATCGCCGATGCCGTCAACGCCGCCGCCGACAGGCTGCGGGAGGCCGGCGAACGCTCGCGGGGCGATCTGCGCGAAGACGCTCTCGCCATCGCCGGCGAGATCGGCAGCGCGGCCAATGCGATCCGCGAGCGGACGGACTCCGCCCGTGCGGAGATCGGCGGCAGCGCGGAAGCCTTCGTCAGCGAATATTCCGGCATCGCCGATCGCTTGTCCGACAGCGGACATGCCATCGCCCGCACCCTCGACGATCGTGTCGAGCGCTTCGCAACCGAGATGGCAGTTCTGTCCGACAGCCTTTCCAAGGCGCTTGGCGGATCGTCGGACACGCTGCGCGGCGACGTGGATGCCGCCACAGCTAGCATCCGGAACGAGTTGCGCAATGCGGCGGAGACCATGCGCTCCGACGTCACCGAGATCGCAGGGCGGCTGCGCGAAGACGTTACTGGCGCCTCCGCGATCCTTGTCCGCGATGCGGATGCAGCCCGCGATGCGATCGCCGAGAAGAGCGGCGAGATCGCGGCTCAGCTCTCGAATGCCGGCAATGCCGTGCTTCAGGGCGCGACGGAAGCTCGCGAAGCTCTGGCCCGCGACGTCGGCTCGCTGATCGACCGCTTGTCGCAAACCAACGGCGACCTGCGCGGCCTTGTGGAGAACGCGTCCTCCAACCTCGGCGCCATCGACAGCGCCCTTAGGGAAACGGGCGAGCGTTTTGCCGAAAGCGCCGAACGCACGGCCGGTTCGATCGAGTCCTCGACGCAGGTCCTCGACGGCAACATGGCCCGCCTCGACCGCCTTTCCATGCACACACTGGAGCAGGTTCGCGCCATCGCAGTGCGCTTCGGTGAACACGGCAATTCGCTCGGCGAAGCCACGCGGCTTCTCGAAGCGGCGCAGGGTCAGCTCGAAACCACGCTGGTCGAGCGCAAGGGCGGGCTGGAAGATCTGTCGACCGGGCTCGTCAAGCGTTCGGAAGAGATCGGCGAACTGATGCGCTCCTTCGAAGGCGTCCTCGACGGCCTCTTCGAGCGCACCGAACAGCGTTCGCGCCTCCTCTCGACCCGCGTCACCTCCGAGATGCAGTCGTCGGTGGACGAAGCCGGCAAGCAGTTCGAGGAAGTGGAAAGCCGGTCGGAAGCCGTAACGACGCTGATCCGCGACGCCGTGCGGGACGTGGTGGAGGACGCGACGCAGCGGTTCTCCAATGCCACGGACGAAATCCGCCGCACCGCCGACACGATCCGCGAGGAGTTGCAGACGACCCGCGGCGAGATCAAGCGCGGCGTGTTCGAACTGCCCGAGGAAACCCGCGAAAGCACGGAAGCCATGCGCCGTGCGGTCGCCGATCAGATCCGCGCCCTGCGGGATCTCAGCGAGATCGTGTCCCAGTCGGGCCGCGCTCTCGATGTCGGTGGCCGTCGTCCGTCCGCTCCCGCGGCTCAGCGCGAGGAAGCGCGTCCTGCCCCGACGGCGCCGAGCCCCCGTGTTCCTGCCCCGGAACCGGTCCGTGCTCCCGTCGTCGACGCCCGTGCCACGGCGCGGTACTCGACCGACGGCAACCTCGCCCGTGACCTTCGCAGCGAACTGGAAATCGAGCGTACCCCGACGCCCGCACCCACGCCTCGTGCTCAGCAGGCCGCGCCGGTGACGGTGGCTCCGGCTCCCGCCACTCCCGTTGCCCCGCCCGTTCCGGTGGAGCAGCCGCGCCCGAGCCAGGTCGTCAGCCAACCGGCGCGCGGCAATGGTTGGGTGTCCGACCTCCTGCGTCGTGCATCGACGGAAGAAGATGAGGCGGAAGCGCCGGTCGCGACCTCGGCCCAGCCGCAGGCACAGCCGACGTCCCGCTCGCCCGAGCATGTGGTCGAGTCGCTGAACTCGCTTTCGGTCGACATCGCGCGGGCCATCGATCACGAGGTTTCGGTGGAACTCTGGGATCGCTACCGTCGCGGCGAGCGCAACGTCTTCACGCGCCGCCTCTACACGCTGAAGGGTCAGCAGACCTTCGACGAGATCCGTCGCAAGTACCAGCGCGACGGCGAGTTCCGCATGGCGGTGGATCGCTACATCACGGACTTCGAATCGCTCCTGTCCGACATCGCCCGCGCCGACCGCGACAACACCCGGACGCGCGGCTATCTCGCCTCGGATACGGGCAAGGTCTACACGATGCTGGCACACGCTTCGGGCCGCTTCGACGCCTGATCTTTGGAAGGTCGACGACGCATCGAGTTGGTGAAAAGGGCGGTCACTAGACCGCCCTTTTCGTTTCAGGCGCCCGCGTTTTCAGGCACCATCTGGATGGAAGACTTTTCGTTTCGCGGAAGAACTCTCCAACCGCTCTTCGCTACGCAGCCTTCGACCGACAGCTCCCAGAGGTAATGTCGGGTCACCCTTCGGCGTCCCGGCAGCATCGCTCATGTCATGTTCCGAAACTGCATCATGCCTCCATGCAGGAAGCATGCCTTGGAGAAGAAAGACGTATCGATTGGATTGGGGAGCCGGATATCCCGCATATCGGGCAACGGGTTAAGCAACGGATCGAAGGTCCGGTCGATCTGACTGATGAAACCCATGATGAGCCCGTTCGATCGGACAAATTGCTGGAGGACGTAGATCTGTTCCGACAAAGGAGGCTTGCTTCGCTGCTGGTCGAGGATCTGCAGATAATCGATCATCGCGACGGTGCCGCGAGGTGAACCAGAAAGCAGCCGAAGGACGGCGCCGGCGCAGATGTCGTCGGATGCAACGATCTCCACACCGTCAACGGCATCCTCGTTTCGCGCCAATGCCCGGAGGAGATCGCGCGTTTCCCGTTCGCTATATTCCAATGTGAAGAAGACGGCGCGGCGCCTCTCACGAACAGCGTCGATCAGGAGTTGCAGACCGAGCCGGGTCTTGCCGTGTCCGGGGCGAGCCCCGATCAGCAGGAAATCTCCTTCAACGAGTTTTGACAGCAAAGTCGTCGGGGACATTTCCTTCCCCACCCGTGCGGACAACAAACTCCACCGAGCGAATCCTTCGCTTTGCAGAACGCGATCCAACGCTGCATGGAGAGCGACGCCTTCGTCACGGACTATGCGTCTGGCTCGACGTTTCAATCGAGGGACCGGCGCGGAAAAGCGCATGGCGGAACCTCCATTCCGGGCGGAAACCGCAACCCCTCCTCATGCGTATGCCCGAACAGATGGTTCGATGGTCTTTAGCCCCGTACGACGGTACTTCCCCGATTGGAGGGAGGAGGCGCGGGCCGAGCCTATGGTCATGAGGCTATCGCGTCATGACTTCACAGACAAGTTGCTGCTTCGAACCTGCGCTCGTCACGGCGGCCGCACCCCGAATGATCGCGCGTCCCGCGAGAACCTGTCGTGTCACCATCTTCGCAATGCGCAAGGCGCGCCGGGCGACGGTTGCCATGAGCTTGCGCCAAAGAAAAACCCCGCCGAAAATCGACGGGGTTTTTGAGTTGCTCTGCCGCCCTCTCGGGCGACAGCTATGTCGAACGAGGCTTACTCAGCCGCGTCGGTCATCTGTGTCAGCAGGCGATCCGACTGCTCGGTGTTCGCAGCCTTCGAACGGCGATCCTCGACGATGAGGTCGTCGCGCGACCCGGCGATGCGCCGGATCTGGGTCATGATTCCGCCCGTACCGGCCGGGATGAGACGGCCGACGATGACGTTTTCCTTGAGGCCCTGAAGCGTGTCCATCTTGCCGGCGACCGCCGCTTCCGTGAGGACGCGGGTGGTTTCCTGGAAGGACGCCGCCGAGATGAAGCTCGGCGTCTGCAGCGAGGCCTTGGTGATGCCGAGGAGCACCGGGTTGCCGACCGCCGGCTTCTTGCCGTCGTCCGCCAGTCGCTCGTTCAGTTCCGCCAGTTCGATCCGATCGATGTGATCGCCCGGGATCAGGCCTGAATCACCCGCCTCGGTGATCTCGACCTTCTGCAGCATCTGCCGGACGATGACCTCGATGTGCTTGTCGTTGATAAGCACGCCCTGCAGGCGGTAGACTTCCTGGATCTCGTTGACGAGATAGGAAGCCAGCGCCTCGACGCCCCGGATGGCCAGGATGTCGTGCGGAGCCGGGTTGCCGTCGAGGATGTAGTCGCCCTTCTCGATGACGTCGCCTTCCTGAAGATGGAAAGGCTTGCCCTTCGGGATCAGGTACTCGACCGCCTCGACGCCGTCCTCATGCGCTTCGATGATGACGCGACGCTTGTTCTTGTAGTCGCGCCCGAAGCGCACCGTGCCGTCGATCTCGGCGATGATCGCATTGTCCTTCGGACGACGCGCTTCGAAGAGTTCGGCGACGCGCGGCAGACCACCGGTGATGTCCTTGGTCTTCGCCGATTCCATCGGAATTCGCGAAAGAACGTCACCGGCCTTCACATGGCTGCCGGGCTCGACGGACAAGATGGCATCCACCGACAGGAAGTAGCGGGCATCGGTGCCGCGCGCGAGCTTGGCGACCGTTCCGTCCTCCTTGCGGATGACCATCGCGGGCTTGAGGCCCGTGCCGCGCGGGCTGGCGCGCCAGTCGATAACGGCGCGCTTGGTGATGCCCGTCGCTTCGTCTGCCTGCTCGGAAACGGAAACGCCTTCCACCAGATCCTCGAACTCCACGATGCCGTCGAGCTCGGTCATGACCGGGCGGGTATAGGGGTCCCATTCCGCGATACGCTGGCCACGACGAACGGTGTCGCCGTCGTCCACGAAGATGCGGCTGCCGTAGGTCACGCGGTGCGACGCACGCTCCTTGCCCGCCTGATCCATGATCAGGACGGCCATGTTGCGGCCCATCGCCACGAGACGCCCGTCGGAATCGCGCACCACGTTGCGGTTGCGGATCTGAACCGTGCCCTCGTAGGACGCCTCAAGGAACGAGGAGTCCACCACCTGCGCCGTGCCGCCCATGTGGAACGTGCGCATGGTGAGCTGCGTGCCCGGCTCACCGATCGACTGTGCCGCGATGACGCCGACGGCTTCGCCCATGTTGACGGGCGTGCCGCGCGCCAGATCGCGACCGTAGCAGATGGCGCAGATGCCGGTGCGGACCTCGCAGGTCAGCGCCGAGCGGATCTTGATGGACTGGATGCCAGCCTTCTCGATCTTCTCGACATCGGCCTCTTCGACCGTACGGCCGCTTTCGACGATCACGTCGCCGGACAGCGGATGCACGATGTCGCCGAGCGCGGTACGGCCCAGCACGCGCTGGCCGATGGTCGCGACCACCTGACCGGCATCGACGATGGGCTGCATCGTCAAACCGTTCTCGGTGCCGCAATCGGTCTGCGTGATGATGCAGTCCTGCGCCACGTCGACGAGACGACGCGTCAGGTAGCCCGAGTTCGCGGTCTTCAAGGCGGTGTCGGCCAACCCCTTGCGGGCGCCGTGGGTCGAGTTGAAGTACTCGAGCACGGTCAGGCCTTCCTTGAAGTTCGAGATGATCGGCGTTTCGATGATCTCGCCGGACGGCTTGGTCATCAGCCCGCGCATGGCCGCGAGCTGGCGCATCTGGGTCGGGGACCCACGCGCACCCGAATGCGACATCATGTAGATCGAGTTCATCGGCTTTTGACGGCCGGTTTCCTTGTTGAACTCCACCGCCTTGATGCGGGCCATCATCTCTTCGGCGATCTTGTCCGTGCACTTGGCCCAGGCATCGACCACCTTGTTGTACTTCTCGCCCTGCGTGATCAGGCCGTCATTGTACTGCTGCTCGTATTCCTTCGCGAGCGTCTGCGTTTCCGTGATCATCTTCTCCTTCGTTTCGGGGATGAGCATGTCATCCTTGCCGAAGGAAATGCCGGCCGTGCAGGCATGGCGGAAGCCGAGCTGCATGATGCGGTCGCAGAAGATCACCGTCTCCTTCTGACCGCAGTGGCGATACACCTGGTCGATCATGCGGGAGATGTTCTTCTTCGTCATCAGCTCGTTGCAGATGTCGAAGGGAACGCGATGGCTCTTGGGCAGAAGCTGGCCGATGAGCATGCGGCCGGGCGTGGTCTCGTAGATCTTGGAGGTCTCGTTCCCTTCGGCGTCCACCGAACGGATGCGGCCCTTGATCTTGGTGTGGAGCGTCACGGACTTCGAATAGAGCGCGTGCTCCAGCTCGCCGTAGTCGGAGAAGGCCATGCCCTGCCCCGGCTCGTTCTCGTTCATGATCGACAGGTAGTAGAGGCCGAGAACCATGTCCTGCGACGGCACGATGACCGGCTGGCCGTTCGCGGGATGCAGGATGTTGTTGGTCGACATCATGAGGACGCGGGCTTCGAGCTGCGCCTCGATCGACAAGGGCACGTGCACGGCCATCTGGTCGCCGTCGAAGTCGGCGTTGAAGGCCGTGCAGACCAGCGGATGAAGCTGGATCGCCTTGCCTTCGATCAAGATGGGCTCGAAGGCCTGGATGCCGAGACGGTGCAAAGTCGGAGCGCGGTTCAGGAGAACCGGATGCTCGCGGATCACCTCGTCCAGGATATCCCAGACTTCCGGACGCTCCTTCTCGACCAGCTTCTTGGCCTGCTTGACGGTCGAGGAATAACCCTTCGCGTCGAGGCGTGCGTAGATGAAGGGCTTGAACAGCTCCAGCGCCATTTTCTTCGGCAGGCCGCACTGGTGCAGCTTCAGTTCCGGGCCCGTCACGATCACGGAACGGCCGGAATAATCGACGCGCTTGCCGAGGAGGTTTTGACGGAAGCGGCCCTGCTTGCCCTTCAGCATGTCGGACAGCGACTTCAGCGGACGCTTGTTGGCGCCGGTGATGACGCGGCCACGACGGCCGTTGTCGAACAGGGCGTCGACGGCTTCCTGCAACATGCGCTTTTCGTTGCGCACGATGATGCCGGGCGCGCGAAGCTCGATCAGGCGCTTCAAGCGGTTGTTGCGGTTGATGACGCGGCGATAAAGATCGTTGAGATCGGAGGTCGCAAAGCGGCCGCCGTCCAAGGGAACGAGCGGACGCAGGTCCGGCGGGATCACCGGGACGACGCGCATGATCATCCATTCCGGCTTGTTGCCGGAATCGAGGAAGTTCTCGACGATCTTCAGACGCTTCATCAGCTTCTTCATCTTCAGATCCGAAGATGTCTCGGCGATGTCCGTGCGAAGCTGCGCGGCGATGCTTTCAAGATCCATACCCGCAAGCAGGGCCTGGATGGCTTCGGCGCCGATGAGCGCGGTGAAGGAGTCCTCGCCATACTCGTCGACGGCGAGCATGTATTCCTCTTCCGACAGGAGCTGGTGCTCCTTCAGCGCGGTGAGGCCCGGCTCCGTGACGATGTAGTTCTCGAAGTAAAGGACGCGCTCGATGTCCTTCAGCGTCATGTCGAGCAGCGTGCCGATGCGGCTCGGAAGCGACTTCAGGAACCAGATATGGGCAACGGGCGCGGCGAGCTCGATATGGCCCATGCGCTCGCGGCGAACGCGCGACAGCGTGACTTCCACGCCGCACTTCTCGCAGATGATGCCCTTGTACTTCATGCGCTTGTACTTGCCGCACAAGCACTCGTAGTCCTTGATCGGGCCGAAGATGCGCGCGCAGAACAGGCCGTCGCGCTCGGGCTTGAACGTGCGGTAGTTGATGGTTTCCGGCTTCTTGATCTCGCCGAAGGACCACGAAAGAATCTTCTCAGGGCTCGCGAGCGAGATCCGGATGGAATCGAACGTCTGCGCCTGCACCTGAGGATTGAAGAGATTCATGACCTCTTGGTTCACGGTCTGTCTCCTGTTGGGGCGGCTGGCCCCCTATGCATCGCTTAAGCGACGCGTGCGGAAATCTGATGGCGGGAGCGCCCGGAAGGGCGCTCTCAAGACCGCGATAATTGAGCGCGGTCGGGATTATGCCGATTATTCCGCGGCGTCGGGAAGCTGTTCCAGGGGCGTCGGCGGTTCGGTCGTGTTCGAAAGATCGACGTCCAGGCCGAGCGAGCGCATTTCCTTAACGAGAACGTTGAAGCTCTCCGGAATGCCCGACTCGAAGGCGTCGTCGCCGCGCACGATCGACTCGTAGACCTTGGTGCGGCCTGCCACGTCGTCCGACTTCACCGTCAGCATTTCCTGCAAAGTGTAGGCGGCGCCGTAGGCTTCCAGCGCCCAGACCTCCATTTCGCCGAAACGCTGTCCGCCGAACTGCGCCTTGCCGCCGAGCGGTTGCTGGGTGACGAGCGAGTACGGGCCGATCGAGCGGGCGTGGATCTTGTCGTCCACCAGATGGTGCAGCTTCAGCATGTAGATGTAGCCGACCGTCACCTGCCGATCGAAAGCCTCGCCGGTACGCCCGTCATAGAGCGTGACCTGGCCCGAACCGTTGAGACCGGCCTTCTCCAGCATCTCCACGATGTCGAGCTCGACCGCACCGTCGAAGACGGGGGTCGCGATCGACACGCCCTTGCGCATCTGCTTGGCGAGCGTGATCACGCCGTCGTCGTCGAAACCGGCGACCTTCTCGTTGCGCTCGGACGTGCCGAGAACCCCCGCGATCTCCTGCCGGAGTGGCTGGGCGTCCTTGCTTTCGAGATAGGTCTCGTAGAGTTCGCCGATCCGCTTGCCCATGCCGGCGCAGGCCCAGCCAAGGTGCGTTTCGAGGATCTGCCCAACATTCATGCGCGAAGGCACGCCGAGCGGATTGAGCACGATGTCGACATGGGTGCCATCCTCGAGGAACGGCATGTCTTCCACCGGCACGATCCGCGACACGACACCCTTGTTGCCGTGACGGCCGGCCATCTTGTCGCCGGGCTGGATCTTGCGCTTGACGGCGACGAAGACCTTCACCTGCTTCATGACGCCGGGGGGCAGTTCGTCGCCGCGCTGCACCTTCTCGACCTTGTCCATGAAGCGCGCTTCCAGCGTCTTCTTGGCATCGTCGTACTGGTTGCGCAGAGACTCGACATCGCCTTGCAGACGCTCGTCCTCGACGGCGAACATCCACCATTGCGAGCGGGAGAACTCCTGCATCAGCTCGGGCGTGACCGTGGAGCCCTTCTTGAAGCTCTTCGGTCCGGCCACAGCCACCTTGCCGTTCAGCATCTCGGTCAGGCGACCGTAGGTGTTGCGGTCAAGAATGGCCTGCTCGTCGTCGCGATCCTTGGCGAGACGCTCGATCTCCTCGCGCTCGATCGCCATGGCGCGCTCGTCCTTCTCGACGCCGTGACGGTTGAACACGCGGACCTCGACCACCGTGCCGTAGGTGCCGGGCGGCATACGGCTGGAGGTGTCGCGAACGTCGGACGCCTTCTCGCCGAAGATGGCGCGCAGAAGCTTTTCTTCCGGCGTCATCGGGCTTTCACCCTTCGGCGTGATCTTGCCGACGAGGATGTCGCCCGGCTGCACTTCGGCGCCGATATAAACGATGCCGGCTTCATCGAGGTTCTTCAGCGCTTCTTCCGAAACGTTCGGAATGTCGCGCGTGATTTCCTCCGGGCCGAGCTTGGTGTCGCGCGCCATGACCTCGAACTCCTCGATATGGATCGAGGTGAAGACGTCGTCGGCGACGATGCGCTCGGAAAGAAGGATCGAGTCCTCGTAGTTGTAGCCGTTCCACGGCATGAACGCGACGAGCACGTTCCGGCCGAGCGCCAGATCGCCGAGATCGGTCGAGGGACCATCCGCGATGATGTCGCCCTTGCGAACCCGATCGCCCATCGCCACCAGCGGACGCTGGTTGATGCAGGTCGACTGGTTGGAGCGCTGGAACTTCATCAGGCGATAGATATCGACGCCCGACTTGCCGGCCTCGACCTCTTCGGTAGCGCGGATGACGATACGGGTCGCGTCCACCTGATCCACGATGCCCGAGCGACGAGCGCCGATGGCGGCGCCGGAATCGCGCGCCACGATCGGCTCCATGCCGGTTCCGACGAACGGCGCTTCGGCGCGCACCAGCGGCACGGCCTGACGCTGCATGTTCGAGCCCATGAGGGCGCGGTTCGCGTCATCGTTCTCGAGGAACGGGATGAGCGCGGCCGCCACCGACACGAGCTGCTTCGGCGACACGTCCATGAGGTCGACGTTCTCGCGCGGCGTCATCATCACGTCGCCGGCATGGCGGCAGACGATAAGTTCTTCCGCGAAGGTCATGTCGTCGCTCAGGATCGCGTTCGCCTGCGCGACGTGATGCTTGGCTTCCTCCATGGCGGACAGGTACACGACCTCACCGGTCACCTTGCCGTCCACCACACGCCGATACGGGCTTTCGATGAAACCGTATTTGTTGACGCGGGCGAAGGTCGCGAGCGAGTTGATGAGACCGATATTCGGGCCTTCCGGCGTTTCGATCGGGCAGATGCGGCCGTAATGCGTCGGGTGCACGTCGCGCACCTCGAAGCCGGCGCGCTCGCGCGTCAAACCGCCCGGACCGAGCGCCGAGAGACGACGCTTGTGCGTGATCTCGGAAAGCGGGTTGGTCTGGTCCATGAACTGCGAAAGCTGCGAGGAACCGAAGAACTCGCGCACGGCGGCTGCCGCAGGCTTCGCGTTGATGAGATCCTGCGGCATGACCGTGTCGATCTCGACGGAGGACATGCGCTCCTTGATCGCGCGCTCCATGCGAAGGAGGCCGACGCGGTACTGGTTCTCCATCAACTCGCCGACCGAGCGGACGCGGCGGTTGCCGAGATTGTCGATGTCGTCGATCTCGCCACGGCCATCGCGCAGGCCAACGAGCGTCTTCACCGCCGCGATGATGTCTTCCTTGCGCAGAACGCGCACGGTGTCCTCGGCGTCGACGTCGAGACGCATGTTCATCTTGACGCGGCCGACCGCCGAAAGGTCGTAACGCTCCGGATCGAAGAACAGCGAATGGAACATGGCTTCCGCCGTTTCCATCGTCGGCGGCTCGCCCGGACGCATGACGCGGTAGATGTCGTAGAGCGCGTCCTGGCGACTCTCGTTCTTGTCGACGGCGAGCGAGTTGCGGATATACGCGCCGACGGTGACGTGATCGATGTCGAGCACCGAAATCTCGTCATAGCCCGCGTCGATCAGGACCTTGAGGGTCTTCTCGTCGATTTCGTCGCCGGCTTCGAGATAGACCTCGCCCGTCTGGAAGTTGACGACGTCTTCGGCGAGGTAGTTGCCGTAGAGGTCCTCTTCGGTCGCGCGCAGCGCCTTGACGCCGCGCTCCTTGAGCTGCCGGGCCTGACGGGCGGTGACCTTCTTGCCGGCTTCCACCAGCACTTCGCCGGTGTCGGCGTCGACGAGATCAACGACCGCGTTCTGGCCGCGCACGCGTTCCACGGAGAACGGAACACGCCAGCCGTTCTTGTCCTTCTCGAACTGCACGATGTCGTAGAAGGTCGAGAGGATTTCCTCGCCGTCCATGCCGAGCGCCATGAGAAGGCTGGACACGGGGATCTTGCGGCGGCGATCGATGCGCGCATAGACGACGTCCTTGGCATCGAACTCGATGTCGAGCCAGGAACCGCGATACGGGATGACGCGCGCGGCGAAGAGCAGCTTGCCGCTGGAATGCGACTTGCCCTTGTCGTGGTCGAAGAACACGCCCGGCGAACGGTGCATCTGCGAGACGATCACGCGCTCGGTTCCGTTCACGATGAACGTGCCGTTGGACGTCATGAGCGGCATGTCGCCCATGTAAACGTCCTGCTCCTTGATGTCCTTGATGGACTTGGAGTTGGTGTCCGGGTCGATATCGAACACGATCAGGCGCAGCGTCACCTTCAAGGGCGCAGCGAAGGTCAGGTCGCGCTGGCGGCACTCGTCGACGTCGAACTTCGGCGCCTCGAACTCGTACTTGACGAATTCGAGCATCGCCTGACCCGAGAAGTCGGAGATCGGGAACACGGACTTGAAAACGGACTGGAGGCCTTCGTCGGGGCGGCCGCCAGCGGGTTCCTTGACCATCAGGAACTGATCGTAGGAGGCCTTCTGGACCTCGATGAGGTTGGGCATTTCCGCAACTTCGGGGATGGACCCGAAGAACTTGCGCACTCGCCTGCGACCGCTGAACGTCGTCGTCTGAGACATCGTCGCTCCTTCATACCGCTGCGCCGGACCAGCGGGGCACTGACATATATCTCCCTTCCGGAAGGGAGATCCGCTGGCGACGGGTAGCGCACCGCCTGCGGGCATCGCATTCATCGGTTGCCGCCGGGGCGGCGCCCGAGTCTCCGAACCACCGCTCACGGCGGTCGGAAGACCCGCACATCACAGGCATCTGTCGACACCCGATCGTTCGTCCCCTCAGGGACACGGAAAGCGGAACGGCAAAAGCCGTCCCGCTGACCGTTATTGCGCGGATAAGCGCAAGGACCGAAGCCCTCGAACTTACTTGACTTCGACCTTGGCGCCAGCCTTCTCGAGCTGGTCCTTGATCTTGGCCGCTTCGTCCTTGGAAACGCCTTCCTTGACCGGCTTCGGCGCGCCGTCGACGAGATCCTTCGCTTCCTTCAGGCCGAGCGAGGTGATCGCGCGGACTTCCTTGATGACGTTGATCTTCTGGGCGCCGGCATCGGTGAGGATGACGTCGAACTCGGTCTTCTCTTCCTCGACCGGCGCGGCGGCGCCAGCACCACCGGCGGCCGCGACGGCGACCGGAGCGGCGGCGGAAACGCCCCACTTCTCTTCGAGGAGCTTGGAAAGCTCGGCCGCCTCGAGGACGGTCAGCTTCGACAGGTCTTCAACGATCTTGGCGAGATCGGTCATGGTCATGTTTCCTTAGGTTCGAACAATCAGGTTGGAGCGAGGAACAAGCCTCACGCCGCTTCGTCCTTCTTGGCATAAGCCCCGAACACGCGAGCGAGCTGAGCCGCCGGTGCCGCAACCACGGAAGCGATGCGCTGAGCCGGCGTCTGGATCATGCCGACAAGCTTCGCACGCAGTTCATCGAGCGACGGAAGCGAGGCGAGAGCCTTCACCCCTTCCGCGTCGAGGGTGGTCGTACCCATCGCCCCGCCGAGAATCACGAGCTTGTCGTTACCCTTGGCGTAGTCGTTGGCGACCTTCGGAGCCGTGATGGGATCGGTCGCGTAGCAGACGAGCGTCTGCCCCACGAACAGATTGGTGATCCCTTCGGCGTCCGTGCCTTGAAGAGCGATCTTGGCGAGGCGGTTCTTCGCGACTTTGACGGTCGCTCCCTGTGCGCGCATCTTGGAACGAAGATCGTTCATCTGCGCGACAGTGAGGCCGGCGTAGCGAGCCACGACGACGGAGCCCGAGCCCTTGAAGGTCTCGTGCATCTCGGCGACGAACTCGCGCTTTTCCGCTCTGTCCACTGCCACTCTCCAGTGTGACGAAAGCTTTGAATCACAAGCTTTCGCCGGTTGCCTTATGCCGCCCCAAAATCGGAGGCGGCGCTCGAGGGTCCTGTCCCCTTAGCGCCCGGATTCCCGTGGGAACCCGCGAGCGGCGCAAGGCATTCTGAGAGTCCGAACCAAAATCCGGGCGAACCCGGACATTTCAAAATCGAACACCCCATCTCATGCAGGCTTTCGCCTTTTAAGACGAACAACCAAAAGGCCGTGCGTCGCCTGCAATCTCGGACAGGTCGAGGAAACGTTTCCGTTTCCCCTGATCCGGGGCGCGAGCGTCCCGGAATTCGTTGAGGGTGAGCGACGCATATGGGTGCGTCGCTCGTCCATTGTAAGCCCGCTCGGCGAGCAGGCGATCCGATCAGGCCGTCGCGGACAGCGACGACAGGTCGACCTTCACGCCCGGGCCCATGGTCGAGGTGATCGACACGCGCTGGACGTAGATACCCTTGGCGCCGGACGGCTTGGCCTTCTGCACGGCATCCGCGAAGGCGCGGATGTTCTCGGCGATGGCGTTGGCGTCGAACGACACCTTGCCGACGCCGGCGTGGATGATGCCGGCTTTCTCGACGCGGAACTCCACGGCGCCGCCCTTCGACGCCTTGACGGCGGCGGTGACGTCCGGCGTCACGGTGCCGACGCGCGGGTTCGGCATCAGGCCGCGGGGGCCGAGCACCTTACCGAGACGACCAACGAGGCCCATCATGTCCGGGGTCGCGATGGCGCGATCGAAATCGATCTGGCCGCCCTGGACCTGCTCCACCAGCTCTTCCGCACCGACGATGTCGGCACCGGCGGCGCGCGCTTCGTCGGCCTTGGCGCCGCGAGCGAACACCGCGACGCGAACCGTGCGGCCCGTGCCGTTCGGCAGGTTGACGACGCCGCGGACCATCTGGTCGGCGTGGCGCGGATCAACGCCGAGATTCATCGCGATCTCGATGGTCTCGTCGAACTTCGCGGTTGCACGCTCCTTCAGGAGCTGAACGGCTTCGTCAAGCGAGTAGAGCTTGATGCGGTCGATGCCTTCGCGAGACTTCGCGACGCGCTTTGCGATCTTAGCCATCGTCAGCCCACCACCTCGAGACCCATCGAACGGGCGGAACCTTCGACCATCAGCATGGCTGCGTCGACGTCGTTCGCGTTCAGGTCTTTCATCTTCGCTTCGGCGATCTCACGAACCTGCTGGCGCGTGACCTTGCCGGCGACATCCTTGCCCGGAAGCTTGGAAGCCGACTGGATGTTCGCAGCCTTCTTCAGGAAGTAGCTCACGGGAGCCGTCTTCATGACGAAGGTGAAGGACTTGTCCTGGTAGTAGGTGATCACGACCGGGACGGGCGAACCCTTCTCCATTTCCTGGCTCTGCGCGTTGAACGCCTTGCAGAATTCCATGATGTTGATGCCGCGCTGGCCGAGGGCCGGACCGATCGGGGGCGACGGGGTCGCCGAACCAGCCTTCACCTGCAGCTTGAGCTGGCCTGCAATTTTCTTAGCCATAGCCTCTGCCTCGTTGAATCGTCCGCCCTTCTTCCGAGGAGGAACGGCGGGTTGCAGTCGCGCGGTGCGGTCTCAAGCCGGACGGCTCTGCCGGCTTCACCTTCCGCGCATGAACGAAGCGGCGCCTCGAAGGCCCCGCCCCGCTTTCGATCAGACCTTTTCGACCTGACCGAATTCGAGATCCACGGGCGTCGCGCGCCCGAAGATCGAAACTTCCACCTTGAGCCGCGAGCGCTCGGCATCGACTTCCTGGACCACGCCATTGAAGGACGCGAAGGGCCCATCCGACACGCGGACCTGCTCGCCGATGTCGAACAGAACGGTCGGCTTCGGACGCTCGACGCCTTCCTGCACCTGATGCAGGATGGCCTCGGCCTCCTTGTTCGAGATCGCCACCGGCTTGTGCGAGTGACGGTCCTCACCGAGAAAGCCGGTGACGCGGGCCGTGTTCTTCACGAGGCTGATCACCTGATCGGTGAGCTCGGCCTTCAGAAGAACGTAGCCCGGGAAGAACTTGCGTTCGGCGTCGACACGCTTGCCGCGACGAACCTCGACCACCTTCTCGGTCGGAACGACGATCTGCTCGATGAGGTCGGACAGACCCTTCTGGCGAGCCTGCTCCTCGATCGAGTCGGCGACCTTCTTCTCGAAGTTCGAATAAGCTTGAACGATGTACCAGCGAGCGGTCATGTGTCTCGATTGTTCCCGGCTTGTCAGAAGCTCGCGCCCTGAAGCAGGCCCATCACGTAGGCGAACACCATGTCCGCGACAAAGAAGAACGCGGACGCGAACACCACCATCGCCATGACCATGACCGTCGAGATCATCGTCTCACGACGGGAAGGCCACACAACCTTCGAGGTCTCGGTGCGGACCTGCGTCAGGAAGGTGAAAGGATTGCTTTTTGCAGCCATACAGCGCTCACGGCGGAAGGCGCGTCGAAGCGAAGACCACCCCGCGCGCCCAAATTCTTAAGATGCCGCTTCATAACGGGGCTTTAGGTGATTCACAAGCCCTGATGGAAAGCAAGCTGGATTTTCGTGAGATGGCAGGGGCAGAGGGGCTCGAACCCACGGCCTGCGGTTTTGGAGACCGCCGCTCTACCAACTGAGCTATACCCCTATCGCCTGCTCCGATTAGTCGGATCGCGACGTTTTTGCAAGCCCGTTCGTGTCGCGCGGCTGCGAACCGCCCTCTTCCGCCTGCGTTTTCCTCAAACGCTCCTTGCGGGTCTGCGGCTTCATTGAGCGCAACCAAGTATCCAGCCGACCTTGCAGGCGCGTCAGCGAGAAAAGTCGATCCACCGCCCGGTCGGTATTCGCCAGGCGATCCGCGACGACGGTGGCCGCCACGATGGCGATGTCGGCCCGGTCGATCTCCGGGAAACGCTCGGCGAAACGGGTGAATGGCAGGTCGCCCGCGCGTTCTCCGGTGAGGCGGATTAGACCGGCATTCGCCAACAACCGAAGCGCCGTCTGCTCGAAGGTCCAGTCGTGGTCGGCAAAAAGCTTCCAGCGCGCACTGCGCCGCGCGGTGAAGCCGGCGAGATGGATACCGATGCCGAGGCGCTGCTCTGCGAGCCAGAGTGCCAGCGCAAAGCCGCTCGTCGGCAGATGCGTACCCGGATAGATCGTCGCGAAGACGCCCGACAGATCGAGGAAACCGACGGCGCGCGACCCGAACTCCTCAGGGCGGCTGAAGTTCTCGCGTTCGGACACGCGCAGATTGGCGATGCCGAGAAACGCCTCGCTGTCGAAGGGCTTCAGCACCTTCTCGACTTCCCGGCGATACACGATATTGGCACCGGCCTCGCTGGAGCGCGCGACGAGAAGCGACGGACGCTCGAACGGGCCGTCCAGCACCTTGTAGGTCTTGTTGAAGAAGACGAAGAGCGTTCGCGGACCGAAAGCGGCTCGCAGAGCATCGAGATCCACGTCGTCGCTGTTGGCGACGAGCACCACGTCGGCAAATCGCGAGAAGACGGTCGCCCATTCGGCGAGGTCGGTCGGAAGACTCTCGCCACTCATGCCGCGTTGCCGCCTGCCTTGCTTTGTTCGGCAAGAAGCTTGTCGCGGGTGCGCTGCTTGCGCGAGCGAGGCCGCAACCGGCGCATCAGGTCGCGGATCGCGAGCTGGAACCGCAGGGCCGAATAGATGTGGTCGATCACCCGGTTGGTGCCGCTGAGGCGGTGCGACAGAACCTCGTTCGAGGTGATGGAGAACTCGGCCGGCGTGATGTCGGGGAATTCCGCCGTCAGCGCTTCCACCGGCCAGCGGTCGAAATACTCGCCGGTCAGGAAAGGATGCAGAAGCTTTTTCTTGAACATGATGTTCAGGACGATCTGCTCCCACGTCCAGTCATGGGCGTCGAAGACGCGCCATTGCGCTTCGCGCACGCCGCTGAAGCCGGCGAGATGGATGGGGATCGGCAGCTTCTGCTGCGCCAGCCAGAGCGCGAAGGCAAAGCCGGTGCTGGGCATCCGCCGGCCTGCCGGGTAGAAACGGCGGGCGAGGTCCACGAGATCGAGAAAGCCGATGGGGTGGCCTTTGAAGTCCTCCACCGGCGACAGCATTTCCTTGTCGCGGGCGCGCACGTTCAGGATGCCGTGGAACCGCGGCCCCTGCACCAGCGACATGACGTCGTCGAGTTCCCGGCGGTAAACGAGGCTGGCGCCCACCGGCGAGGATCGCGAGATCAGGATGCAGTCGCGCACCGCCGGCTGGTCGAGAATTCGATAAACGCGGTTGAAGAAGACGAAGAGCGGCCGAGCCCCGAAGCCGGGCGCCGTCAAGACGCTCGCGGCATCGCGACTGTTGGCGACGAGCACGATCGAATCGAACCCGGCGAAGAAAGCGTGCGGGTCCGATGAAAGGCTGGAGATCGGGAAGTCGGCCATCTGGCATCCTCGATGCCGAACGGCGAAAAACCGCCGCCCGGGTCGCCGGCAATGGGGCCGATCAGGAACGCTGCGTGACGTGCATCGTGCGCTCGCGCGCCGCGAACCATTCGTCCGCGTAGTCGTCCTTGGCATATTCGTTGAAATACGGGCCGCCATCGGTGAAGTGAACGTTCTTGGCGTCCGGGTTGTGGTCGTATTCATTGACGAGCCAGTTCCAGGCCGGCGGCAGTTCGCCGATCAGGTCGTCATTCTCCAGCCACTTGAACTGATGAAGCTGAAGGCCGGTCGCGGTGTTGACATAGTCGGTCGTCAGCGCGCGACACTTGGCGTTGTTGAAGAGGATCACGCTCGACCAGTTCTTCTTCTCGTACTTGGTCTGCGTTTGGCCGAGAAACTTGGTTTCCACCTTCGGCTGATAATCGTGCTTCACGCACATCGCGGCATACTTGTCGTCGCGCAGCTTCCACAATTCGGCAATGTCGGCACGCATCAGCATGTCGCAATCCATGAACAGGCTCCAGCCCTCGAAGTTCGAGAGCGCCGGCACGAGGAAGCGCGAGAAGGAGAATTCGGTCGTCTGAAGCGGATTGCGCTCGCGCGTGAAGATGCCGTTCAGATTGTCGAGAACGATCGGCGAGAACAAAACCGGGATCGTGGATTTCTCCAGAATGCTCTGGGAAAGGACGTGATAGGCGATCGTTTCCTTGGAATCGAAGCCAATGAAGACCCGAGCGATCTCTGCGGACATGAGCGGTACGCTCCCTTGCGTTCCGGCGTTGCGAGACCCGCGTCTTAACTGCGCGAGGGCTCGGCCACAACTGGCCCTTTTGCCGGATCGGCAGCAATGGGCGGTCGCCAGAGCCTGAGACCCATGGCATCGGCCAGTTCCGGCTCGGTGGTGGAAAGGCGCGGGTCCGATGCCAGCCGTTCAAGCGCATAGGTATCCTCGGCCACCTGCTTTCGCGGACGGCCGAGCTTGTCGTAGGAATGGCCGGAGCGCGATAGCGAGACGCCGGCGATCACCACTTCCGGCGCGCCGAAGGCGAGGCCGTAGCAGATCGCGACGATGCCGTTGGAGGGTTTGCCTTGGTCGCCGACGGCGCGAATCTCCCGCCCGACGAAGCTTTCCACGAGCTCTGTTCGATCGGCTTTCGGCATTCGCATCAGCTTCTCCACCCTCGCCTTCCGGTGCTTGGTCAGAAGGCGGAAGCGGAGAAGCGGCGTCGGCGTTCTCGTGAACCAGATCAGCCCGCGCGTGTTGAATTCCGGCCACGCCGCCCAGTTCGCCTTCGCCCGCCGAAACGTGATGTCGGCCGCACTCAACCCAAGATTGGCGGCGGTCAGGCCGGAATTGTTGATATCGATTCGCGCGTGATGCTCGAGAAGTTCGGGCGGCAGAACGGGGTTCGGCGCGCCGCCGAGGATGAGCCAAGGTTTCCCGAGGATGCCAAGCTCCCGCAGCCAATTCTCATGTCGTCGATGCATTCGCGGCGATAGTTTGGTCATGGCGGCATTGATGCTGGATCGTTCGGCAAGCTTCAACAGGGCAAGGCCTCGTCTTCACGGCCAAGTGCCATTATGCAGCGTGGAGACATTCCGGCCACGAAGCTTCAGGGAACCGGCTTGCAGATCGAAGAACCCGTCGTCATCAAGAAGAAATGGCATCCGGCCTGGACGAGGTTCCGCTTGCGTTGGCGAACCGAACGAGCCGCCGCGAAGCTGGAACGTTACGCTCCGGCCTATCGGGCTTTTCGCGATGACGTCCGGGGCGAGTTCCCGAAGGACGCTCGCCAGGGCTGTCTCGTCGCCGCCTGCAACGACTACTATTACTGGAACTTCGCCATCACCATGCTGCACTCGATCGAGCGGCATGGGCGAACGGAGTTCTTCCACCTTCATCTCTGCGAACCTTCGCCGCAAACGCAAGAGCATGTCCGAAAGCTCGCGGCGTCCCTGAAACATGTTCGACTTTCGTGGACGGCCGACAGCGGAAAGCTGGCGCAAACGCTGGTCTATCCGACGATCTACTATGCTTCCGTGCGTTTCCTGATTGCCGATCTCGTGATGGAAGCCTCGGGCGGCCCCGTCCTCTGCCTCGATATCGACGGCATCGCCGTTCGTCCGATCTGGCCGGCCTTCGATGCCGAGCGCGGCAAGGCCGACGTCGTTCTGATCAAGCGCGATAGTCCGAAGGACGTCGGGCGGCGCATCCTCGCCAGCGCACTGGGGATCGAGCCGACGGAGAAAGGCGGGCATTTCGCGCGCGCCCTCGCCCGGTCCATCGCGGCGGCCTTGCAACTGAAGCCGCTTTATCACGTGGACCAGACCGTTATTCATTACCTCACCGACCGGATGGAGCGCCGCCACGGCCTGCAGGTCTCGCAGATGCCGAAGGCGCTCGCGGATTTCGATTTCAACGAGGACGCAGTGATCTGGACCGCCAAGGGCTGGCAGCGCAAAAAATCCGACGTCTACGCACAGGCGATGCGCGCGATCGAAGAGCAGTTTCCCGACGAACTCGACCCGTCGCACGCGACGAAGCCGCAGGCGGCGCCGTGAAGGAATACCGCTTCGACCGCCGATATCCGCTCGACCGCTTCAAACGTCGCCGTGAAGCGTGGCTCAGGAAGCTGAAGCTTCTCGATCGGCCGTGGCTGATTCTCGGCGCGGCCCCGACGCCGACGCTGCCGCCGGACCTTTTTCGCACTCACGCGCGCATCGATATCAACAATGCGGGGAAGACCGCTGCGGAACTCGGGCTCGGCCGCGCGGCCCTCACCTTCCGCGCATCCAAGAAGTCCTGGCTGGAACACGACAAGATCGATACGGAAGGGCTGATCTGGCTGCGCGACCGCCCGACCCGCTTCATCCGCCTTTACCTTCTCGACAAGCCCTATCGCCATATCGGTCACGTATCGGCCCTTACCCGCTTCGACCGGGACGAGATCGTCAGGCTCGTCAGCGGCATGTCGCTGAAGGAGATCGGCGATCTCGGCAAGGTCAGCAACGGCGTCGCGGCGGCGTGCTACGGCCTTTTGTTCGGGGTGCCGGAAGTGGTGCTCGCCGGAATCTCCCTCACCCAGACCGGCCATTCCTACGACCAGCTCGGACGCCACCGTTTGCAGGTGGAGGAGGATCGGCTGGTTCTGTCGCATTTCGCCGGCGATCCGCGCGTGGCGACCACCGAGCCGGAACTCGCCGAACTGACCGGACTTCGGCTCAAGACGTAAGAGCCTGTTTGGAAACTCCGCCGGGTCGGTCCGGCGGTGCTTTTCCGTCGTCGCATCGTTACCAATCCTCGCCGATGCCACCGGCATCGACTGCGTTTGGTGCCTCGCGAGCGTCACAAAACCCCTCGTCGGCCCTCCGCCGGGAAGTTCCCAAACAGACTCTGAGCGCAGAAGAAAAGGCGGGCCGTTTCCGACCCGCCTTTTTCGTTTTCAGAAGAGAAGCGTCTTACTCGACGATGGATGAGACGATACCGGCGCCGACGGTGCGGCCGCCTTCGCGGATGGCGAAGCGCAGCTTTTCTTCCATGGCGATCGGCACGATCAGCTTGACGTCCATCGTCACGTTGTCGCCCGGCATCACCATCTCGGTGCCCTCGGGCAGCGTGACCACGCCCGTCACGTCGGTCGTGCGGAAGTAGAACTGCGGACGGTAGTTGGTGAAGAACGGCGTGTGGCGGCCGCCTTCTTCCTTGGTCAGGATGTAGGCCTCGGCCATGAAGCGCGTGTGCGGCTTCACCGAACCCGGCTTGCACAGAAC
>NZ_WEZG01000014.1 GCF_009176975.1 Aureimonas psammosilenae | reverse complement strand
TCGGCTGGCAGATCGAGGCGAAACGCCCGGCCTTCGCCGCCGAAGGCAATATCCGTTCCGCCGGCTCGACGCTGCGCTGGCTTGCCTCGATCTTCGACCGGCCGGTCGCCGAACTGGCAGTCGAAGCGATGACAGCGGAAGCCGCGAACATCCATCTCGTGCCCGCCTTCAACGGGCTCGGCGCGCCTTATTGGGATGACGGCGCGACGGCGATCCTGTCCGGCTTCAAACTCGGCACGTCGCGCGGCGCGATCGTCAGGGCCGGGCTCGAATCCATCGCCCATCAGGTCGCCGATGTCGTCGCATCCGTGGAACGCACCACCGGCCGGCGCATCGAGACGCTGTTCGCCGACGGCGGTCCGTCGGGCAACGACGACCTCATGCGGATGCAGGCGGACTTCGCCGACCTCACCGTTTTGCGGGCGCCCGTCGCCGGCCTGTCCGCGATCGGCGCGGCGCATCTGGCCGGCCTGTCCGCCGGGCTCTGGAGCCTTGCGGACCTGGAAGCCCTGCCGCGCCGGCACGACAGGTTCGAACCCGGCCTCGGGTCGCAGAAGCGCGCTTCCGTCCGGGAAGGCTGGCGCGCGGCGGTCGCTCGGTCGCGGTCCGCCACCCCGGAAAGTGCGGAGACGCGAAGTCTCGGCGCGAACGGTTGACGGAAAATTCGGGGAGGACGAGACATGAGCACTCAAACGGCATCGGGGAAACCGGGTCCCTCCCGACACCTCCCCAGGATCGAGCTCGGCGGCATCGCCGGTCCGCTGATCGGCCTCGTTCTTCTTTGCGTCGGCTTCGCGCTGACGTCCGACTACTTCCTGTCGGTCCGCAACGGGCTGAACATCCTCGATCAGGTGACGGTGCTCGGCATCCTCGCCATCGGCATGACGATGGTGATCATCATCGGCGGCATCGACCTGTCCGTCGGCTCGGTGCTCGCCCTTTCCATGATGATGATGGGCTGGCTCGCCAAGAATGCCGGCCTGCCGCTGCCGCTTGCCATGGTGCTCGGCATCGTCACGGGCGCCGCCTGCGGCACGGTTTCCGGTATACTCATCACCTATGCCCGCCTGCCCGCCTTTATCGCGACGCTCGCCATGATGTCGGTGGCGCGCGGCTTGTCCAACATCCTCACCGACGGCCGGCAGATCGTCGGCTATCCCGACTGGTTCACCGATCTCGCCACGATCCGCCATCTCGGCTTCTTCTCGGTGACGGTGACGACCTTCATTCTTCTGATGATCGCGGCGGGCATCTTCCTGCGCTACCGCGCGACGGGCCGCAATCTCTTCGCCATCGGCGGCAACCCGGAAGTCGCCCGCCTCGCCGGCATCGACGTCCGGCGCTACACGATCGTCACCTACGCGGTGGCGGGGGCTTTGGCCGGCGTCGCCGCCGTGGTGCTGGCGGCCCGCCTCAACTCCTCGCAGCCGAGCGCC
The DNA here is from genome assembly GCF_009176975.1 of Aureimonas psammosilenae. GTDB lineage: Bacteria > Pseudomonadota > Alphaproteobacteria > Rhizobiales > Rhizobiaceae > Plantimonas > Plantimonas psammosilenae. Next base: position 135,332 of record NZ_WEZG01000014.1, on the reverse strand, counting down.
GGTCTCGGCATTGAACTCGACACGATCGCGGCGGTGGTGATCGGCGGCGCGAGCCTCGTCGGCGGCGTCGGCTCGATCGCGGGCACGCTGATCGGCGTCCTCATCATCGGCGTCCTGCGCAACGGCCTCAATCTCCTCGGCGTGTCGCCCTTCTTCCAGATGGTGGTGATCGGCCTCGTGATCGCGCTCGCCGTCGCCTTCGACACCCTGGGGCGCGAGCGCGGCAAGTAGGCCGCACGCCCCTCGCCCACCGGATTTCAACCTGAGCAACGGGAGGACCATATGCTCTTGAACACCCTGAAGACCCTGACGGCGGGCCTCGCCCTGTCGGCCGCCCTCGTCGCCTCGCCGGCTCTCGCGCAGGACGGAAAGAAGACCGTCGGCCTCGCCGTCGCCAATCTCCAGGCGGACTTCTTCAATCAGATCAAGCAGTCGGTGGAGAAGGAAGGCGCGGCCAAGGGCATCACGGTGGTGACGGTCGACGCCGGCGGCGATTCCGCCACGCAGGTCAGCCAGATCCAGGATCTCATCACCCGGAACGTCGACGCGATCATCTACATCCCGGCCGGCGCGACGGCCGCCAGCGTGCCCGTTCAGGCCGCCAAGAAGTCCGGTATCCCGGTGGTCGCCGTCGACCGCAATCCGCCGGATGCGCCCGCCGACACGTTTATCGCCACCGACAGCGTCGCGGCCGCCGAGGAACTCGGCAACTTCGTCTGCAAGCAATCGGGCGGCAACGGCAAGCTCGCCGAGATCCAGGGCCAGATCGGCACGACCCCGCAGATCGACCGCGACGCGGGCTTCGCGAAGGCCATGAAGAACTGCCCCGGCATCCAGGAAGCCGCCAAGCAGGCGAGCAACCAGTGGGCGCAGGACGAGGGCTTCAACATCGCCCAGGCGATGATCCAGCGCGATCCCGAGATCAACATATTCTGGGGCCAGGCCGACGCGCTCGCGCTCGGCGCGGCGCAGGCTGCCAAGGTCGGCAACCTCTCCGACGTGATCGTGGTCGGCTTCGACGGCGACGTCGCGGGTCTTGAGGCCGTGCAGTCCGGCACGCTGACCGCCACTATGACGCAGCAGACCCAGCTCATGGGCCGCCTCGCGCTGGATTCCGCCCTGAAGCTCGCCGCCAAGGAAACGGTGCCGGCGGTCCAGCTTCAGCCGGCGACGCTGACCACCAAGGACAATGTCGCCCCGTTCATCGCGCAGCATCCCTGATCGACGACCGGAGGGCGCCAGAAACGGCGCCCTCCCCGCCTTCGGGCCGTTCCCGCGGCTTCACCAACCACAACGCAGCCGGGAGGGCTGAGCCGATGTCCGCACTCGCCAGAATCACGTCGCCGGCTGCGACCGTCGCACCGGGCGGCCTGACGATCCGGGGGATCGCCAAGTCCTATGGCCCCGTCCGCGTTCTGGAAAGCATCGACCTCGACATCCGTTCGGGCGAATGCGTCGCCGTTCTCGGCGAGAACGGCGCCGGCAAGTCCACCCTTTCCTCGATCATCGCGGGCGTGGTGCACCCGAGCGCCGGCGAGCTGACATGGGATGGCGCGCCCTACGCGCCCCGCTCGCCCGCCGAGGCGCTGTCGCACGGCATCGGCCTGATCCATCAGGAAATGCGCCTCCTGCCGGAGTTGTCGATCGCCGAGAACGTCTTTGTCGGCCGCCTCCTGATGCGGAACGGCCGCCTCGACCGCGCCGAAATGAACCGACGCGCCGAAATCCAGCTTCGACGCCTCGGGCTCGACGTGCCCGCGACCACCAAGGTCGGGACGCTGAAGGTCGCCGCCCAGCAGCAGGTGGAGATCGCCAAGGCGCTCACCCTCGAAGCGCGCCTCCTGATCTTCGACGAACCGACGGCGGCGCTCGGCGGCGACGAGACCGACCGCCTTTTCGAGCAGATCCACCGCCTGAAGAGCGAGGGCGTCGCCTCCATCTACATTTCGCACCGCCTGGAGGAGATCGCGCGCATCGCCGACCGCGTGGCCGTCCTGCGCGACGGGCGGCTGATCGCCGTCCATGAAACCTCCACTGTCCCGGTGCGCCAGCTCGTCGAGGAGATGGTCGGCCGCAGCGTCGACCGCCTTTTCCCCGAACTGCCGCAGCCGCAGGCCCGCGAGGTGCTCGGCGTCTCGAACCTGACCTCGGCGGCCGGCGCCTTCCACGACATCTCCTTCGAGGTGAAGGCCGGCGAGATCCTCGGCATCGCCGGCATCGTCGGGGCCGGACGCACCGAACTGGTACGCGCCATCGCGGGCGTCGATGCCGTTGTCGGCGGCGAGGTCCGGCTGGAAGGCCGGACGCTACGGCTGACCCAGCCGCGCGACGCCATGGATGCGGGCATCGTGCTCGTGCCCGAGGACCGTAAGGCCCAAGGATTGCTTCTGAAACAGACGATCGAGAACAACGTCGCCGTCGGGAATTTCGACCTCATCGGCGGCAGCGGCTGGGTGCGCCCAAACGACAAGCGCGCCTTCGCCGAAAAGGCCATCGCCTCCATGGGCGTGAAGGGCCGGCCGGAACAGCTCGCGGGACGCTTGTCCGGCGGCAACCAGCAAAAGGTCGTGATCGCCAAGTGGCTGGCGCGCAACCCGAAGCTCTTCATCATGGACGAGCCGACCCGCGGCGTCGATGTCGGGGCGCGGGCGCAGATCTACGAGGCGATCGTCGCGCTGGCACGCTCCGGCATGGCGGTGATCGTCGTGTCCTCGGATCTCGAAGAGGTCATCGGCCTTTCCCATCGCGTGATGGTGCTGTCGCGCGGACGCAATCGCGGCATTCTGGACCACGGCGAGGCGACCCATGTCGCCATCATGGAACGCGCCACGACCTGACCCCGGCAGCCCGCCCTTTCATTTGAACGGAACGACCATGAAACTCTTCGACCTTTCCGGCAACGTCGCCCTCGTCACCGGAGCGGGCAGCGGTATCGGCCAGCGCATCGCCGTCGGGCTCGCCGAGGCGGGCGCCGATGTCGCCCTTCTCGACCGCCGCTCCGACGACGGGCTCGCCCGGACGGCGCAGGCCATCGCCGCCCTCGGCCGCCGGAGCATTTCGCTCGCCGCGGACGTGACCAAAGCGGAGGAACTGGCTGACGCGGTGGCGCGAACCGAAAGCGAGCTTGGGGACCTTCGCCTCGCCGTCAACGCCGCCGGCATCGCCAATGCCAACCCGGCCGAGGAGATGGAGGAAGACCAGTTCGGGACGATGATGGACATCAACCTGAAGGGCGTCTTCCTGTCCGCCCAGGCCGAGGCGCGCGCGATGCTGCGCCACGGACGCGGGTCGATCGTCAACATCGCTTCGATGTCCGGCGTGATCGTCAATCGCGGCCTGTCGCAGTGCCACTACAACGCTTCCAAGGCCGGCGTCATCCATATGTCCAAGTCCATGGCGATGGAGTGGGTGACACGCGGCATCCGGGTCAATACGATCAGCCCCGGCTATACCGCGACGCCGATGAACACGAGGCCCGAGATGGTGCATCAAACCAAGCTCTTCGAAGAACAAACGCCGATGGGTCGAATGGCCAGCGTCGACGAGATGGTCGGCCCGGCGATCTTTCTTCTGTCCGAAGCCTCCTCCTTCGTCACCGGCGTCGACCTTCTGGTCGATGGCGGCTTCTGCTGCTGGTGATCGCCATGCGTCGCAAGCTTGCCGCCGGCAACTGGAAGATGAACGGCACGCGCGCCGCTTTTGCCGAAGCGAAGGCGCTGATCGCGGCCCACCCGGCCCCGCGCTGCCAGATCCTTCTTTGTCCCCCCGCGACCCTGATCGCCGCCATGGCCGAGATCGCGGAGGGCAGCCCCCTTCTCGTCGGCGGCCAGGACTGCCATGCCGATGCGGCAGGCGCCCATACCGGCGACATCTCGGCCGCGATGCTGGCCGAGGCCGGCGCGGGCTTCGTGATCCTCGGCCATTCGGAGCGCCGCGCCGACCACGCCGAGCGCGACGAGGACGTCCGGCGCAAGGCGGATGCCGCGCTGGCAGCGGGGCTCGTCGCCATCGTCTGCGTCGGCGAAACGGAGGCCGAGCGCGATGCCGGGTCCGAACTGGACGTGGTCGGCCGGCAACTCGCCGGGTCTGTGCCGGATGGCGCGACGGGGGCGGATGTGGTGATCGCCTATGAGCCGGTCTGGGCGATCGGCACCGGCCGCACGCCGACGGCGGAGCAGATCGCGGCGATGCATCGCTTCCTGCGCGAAACGCTGGTCGCGAGGTTCGGCGAGGACGGCCACGCCTTCCGGCTGCTCTACGGCGGTTCCGTGAAGCCGGGGAATGCCCGTTCCATCTTCGCCATTCCGGATGTGGACGGCGCGCTGGTCGGCGGAGCCTCGTTGAAGGCCGAGGATTTCAAGCCGATCGTGGCGGCTCTGGAAGATTGCGCGGACCGCGAGTGATTGTCTGACTTCGACATCGATCGCCCGGAGCCGGGAACGGATCTTTGGTCCGTCAGGCTCCGGGTCTTGCATACGGACGGTGTCGAAAGAAGAGGGTCGGTTTCAGCCTCTCCGCTTCCGAAACGGCCCGTCCGCCTTCGGCCCCGTGTTGACGCCTTGAAGCCTATCGAAGTGCTACTCGATGACGCCCAGGATCGGGCCATATCCTCCATGCCATGACGCATCGTTTCGCTGCAACGAAGGCGAGTAGAGCCCAACCCCGTGGCCGCCGTCGAGGAACAGGGCGTTCGGGCATGCGAGACGGTCTCGGAAGAGCCGCGCAAATTCGTGGAAATTGACACCGCCCTCGCTGATCGCGAAGCGAACTTGGCCACCTTCGCAGACGCCCACGCCGCTCCGCCGGGTTCGGTCGGTGGAGTACGGTATAAAGGCCGAATGCAACGCACCGCGGATGACGAGCATCGGGCCGGACTGGGTCGCGAAGCGCGCGTCCGGTCGTCCTTTCAGGAACTCGTCGGTGGTCAGGATGCCAGCCCTCTTTTCAAGAAGAAAGAAGACGCCGTTGGGCTTCTTGTAGAAATTCGGCACTTCGCGCGGAGGGCGGTCGATTGTCGTTTTATCGGGTGGCCGCAGTTCCCGACCGTTCTCGACGTAAAGGCCGACGGGCGAGAAGTCGGTGCGATACATGCCGGCGTTGATTGCGAAGGTCAGCCTTCTGGACCCTTCCTCGACCGATCGGACCAGATTGTCGAAGCTGCGGAAGGGTGTGCCCTGGCTGTCCTGCCAGAACAGGCGCAGATCGGACGCGGCCGGGTCGACGGAGCAGATGATGTATTCCGCGCCCTCGTAGCTGTCGCGCGCGCACGGCTCGGCTCGCGCCGTCTGTGCGGCGAAGATCGTCATGAGCGCGAGCCACCCGAGCCGCCAGATCATTCATCCCCCCATCGGTTTCCTCGGCGCTTCCAACGTCCATCGCCGAAGCAGCCGTGCTCTCCGCCGTTTCGATTGGATACCATATCGGCGTCCGGCGGCTTGGCGCCCCGCCATCTGACTGAAGCCCAAGCCTCCCGCAATGGTGGATGAGGAGGATCGAACATTCCTTCGGAAGGACGGACTCAGATGAAGAGTGCGGCACGGCTTATGCCGCCGCTTGGTCTCGGTGTCCGTCGGCAGGCACTAGATGCCCACGAGACGTTCCCCTAAGGTCGCCTCTCCTGGTCGTTCATGCAAAAGGCTCCGCGTCCCGAGCGATGAGCACGATCCCCGCACAAACCGATCTGAACGAGCGTCCGACTGCCAATGTCTATCTGGCGGTTCTGTTCGCGCTGGGTTTGTCGCATCTTCTGAACGACGCCATCCAGTCACTGATCCCGGCGGTGTATCCGGTACTGGCAGAAGACTTTTCGCTTGATCTGGCGAAGATCGGAATGATCACGCTGACGTTCCAGATCGCCGGTGCGCTGTTTCAGCCTGCGATCGGTTTCTTCACCGACCGACGGCCTCTGCCCTACTCGGCCGCCGTGGGAATGGTATTCACCTTTGGAGGGCTGGTCAGTCTTGCCTATGCTTCGAGTTACGCTTTCGTGCTCGTCGCGGTGACACTTGTCGGCATCGGATCATCGATCTTCCATCCGGAAGCCACACGGGCTGCCCGTTACGCCTCCGGCGGTCGCCAAGGCCTCGCGCAGGGCATCTTCCAGGTGGGCGGTCAGATCGGCGGCGCGCTCGGGCCTCTTTGCGCCGCCTTCATCATCGTGCCGCAGGGGCGCGCGAGCCTGACGATCTTCACCGCGCTGGTGATCCTGGCGATGGTCCTCCTGACATGGACGGCCCGGCAGCAGACGGCGATCCGCGAACACTTCAACGCCATCGCGGCAAGCGCCAACAAGGATGGCAAAACCTCGGTCCACTCCCGTCGCACCGTCCTTTTCGGTCTCCTCGTCCTGACCGTTCTGATGGCCTCGAAGCTGGCCTATCTCGAAAGCTTTCGATCTTTCTACACGTTTTACTTGATCGAACGCTTCGGCGTATCGGTTTCGACGTCGCAGCTCATGCTCTTCGTGATCTTCATCTCCTCCGCGATCGGCGTGCTGATCGGAGGGCTGGTCGGCGACAGGATCGGCCGCACCCGCATCATCTGGATCTCCATCCTGGGGCCGCTGCCCTTCACGCTCCTCCTGCCTTACGCCGACTTCTTCTGGACGGGGGTCCTGACGGTCGTCATCAACCTGATCATGGCCAGCGCCTTCGCCTCGATCATGATCTACGCCATGGACCTCGTGCCCGAACGCGTTGGACTGATCGGCGGCCTGTTCTACGGCCTGAACTTCGCGATCGGCGGCATCGCGGCCGCGCTTCTCGGCCGTCTCGGTGACACGATCGGGATCGAAGGTGTCTACCGCCTTTGCTCCTACCTGCCGCTGATCGGCCTCCTGACGATCCTCCTGCCGCGTCCGTCCGCCAAGGACTGAGAACAGTTCCGGTTGCAAGGGGTCCGACAAAGCGACATCTCAACGTAGTGCGGCGCCCAAGCGCTGCCCCGGCAATCACCGGAGCTGCTGCGCGGCAACATCGACGCGCTATCAACGCGAGCATGCTGCGGCTCCTCCGGCCACAGATGAAACTCGTTGATTGCGCTTTCGCGTGCGTCGTCATGACCTGCGTGCAGATCGGCAAGCTTTGCAGCGTCTGCACAGGCCACCCGGCGAACTGGCGGCTGATCCGCTTCCGTATGCGGAGGAAATGGACAGCCTAGCCGGGCGGGACCGGATACGCGTTTCCGGGTAGATGCCAAAGAGTATGATCAGTTGGTCAGCGAAGCGACGCGGAACGACTGGGACCGTGCATCCGTATGGGAGATGTCACCCATCGTTATGCTGACGGACCATTCTTTCCGATGACTTCGAAACATCCGGCGGCCATCGTTCCAGTCGAAACACATCCCGTTCACGCCACGCTCGCGTCCTTCCCCGGCGTCTGCTTCACCTTGGCGCTGTTGACGGACCTCGCCTTTTGGCAGACCGCGAACCTGATGTGGCAGAACTTTTCGGCATGGCTTCTGTTCGCCGGCCTCATGTTCGGGGCGCTTGCGCTCGTTTCCGGTGTCTTCGACCACTTCCGCCGGCGACGTCATCGCGTCGTCGATCCGAGCGCTGCCTGGTTGCACGGGATCGGTTCGCTCCTCATCCTCGGCCTCGCTCTTCTGAACAGCCTCGTTCATGCCGGCGATGGATGGACGGCCGTCGTTCCCTACGGTCTCGTTCTTTCCGCCGTGACGGTGGTCCTTCTCATCGTCGTCGCGTGGACCGGTTATGCGACGATCTCTTCCGGGAATGTTCGCCGCGATGTCTGAATCTCAGATCTCTTCCAGACTGATCTTCGCTGGCTCCTGCGCGTTGGTGGCGATGCTCGGCGGTTGCAGCGGATCCGAACCTTTCGACGCCGCCCAGCAGATCGGTCCCGATCCGGTGCTGCCCGAGCCCGAACAATCGCTTTTGCCTGATCTGAAGGTCGCGGAGGTCGTGGGCTGGAATGGCGATGCCAAGCCGACCGTGCCGGATGGACTGACGGTCGCGGCCTATGCGAAGGATCTCGCCAATCCGCGAACGGTCTACACCCTGCCCAACGGCGACGTTCTCGTCGTGCAGTCGCGCGGACCTGCCGGGGAGCCGGTTTCCCGGCCGAAAGACTTCATTCGCGGATGGATCATGTCGATCGCCCACGGGGGCGGTGGCGAACCGCAAAAGGAAAGCAATCTCATCACGCTCCTGCGCGACACCAATCGCGACGGGCAGGTTGACGAACGCCACGATATTCTCACCAGACTTTCATCACCCTTCGGTCTCGCTTGGGTGGACGACACACTCTATGTCGCAACGACCGACGGGGTTCTGGCCTACCCTTACCGGCTAGGGGAAACTGCGATCACGGCTCCGCCCCGGGTCGTGACGCCGCTTCCCGGTGGCCCGATCGACCATCACTGGACCAAGGATCTGGCGCTCAGTCCCGATGGCCGTTTTATCTACGCGTCGGTCGGCTCGAACTCCAACATCGTTGAAAACGGCCTGGAAGCTGAGAAAGGTCGGGCGGCGATCTGGCAGATCGACCGGCAAACGGGCGCGGCCCGCGTCTTCGCCTCGGGATTGCGCAATCCCAACGGTCTGACGTTCCAGCCTGGCACGGACACGCTCTGGGCTGTCGTCAACGAGCGCGACGAGCTCGGCCCCAACCTCGTGCCGGACTACATGACCTCCGTGAAGGACGGCGGCTTCTACGGCTGGCCCTGGAGCTATTACGGCAACCATGTCGATGTGCGCGTCCATCCTTCGAAGCCGGACATGGTGGAACGTGCCATCGCGCCGGACTATGCCCTGTCCAGCCATGTCGCGGCGCTCGGTCTCACCTTCAGCCAAGGTTCCGCGTTGCCGACGCCTTACGCGGACGGTGCCTTCGTCGGTGAGCACGGCAGTTGGAACCGGGACGCCTTCAACGGCTACAAGGTCGTCTTCGTGCCTTTCCGAGATGGGAAACCATCCGGCAAGGCGCAGGACTTCGTCACCGGCTTCATCGATGGCGACCAAGCCCATGGACGGCCCGTCGGTGTCGGCATCGACGGTACCGGCGCATTGCTCGTCGCCGACGATGCAGGCAATACGGTCTGGCGCATCGCATCTGCGGATGGTCGCGTTACCCCTCAGCCGGTCGGCTCGGACCCGGTGAGGACTGCTGATGCCGCGCCTGCATCGCGTGACCCACTCCCTTCGGGTGATAAAGCGGGCACGAGAGCGCCGAACATCCCCAATCCGAGCCGTGACGCAAAGGGCGACGCTCCCGGCCCTGCCTCGATCGACGAGCGCTTGACCGGGCAGGAACCAGCCTCGTCCCCATCCGGCTCCACGACCCCCGTGCCGAGCCAAGGCCAGATCGCCCCGGCTGTCCTGCCTGCAACCGGGGCGTCCCTCAATCGGTAACATCCCGAGAACGTCAGCGACCTCTTCCGCACCGAGGCAGCCATCACGTTCTCGATGAGATAGTCGTCAGCGTGCGATTGCCAGCCATGCGCACCGTCAGGCAAACGCAATGATTCATTGTGAGCCCCAGGACGAGCAGCGTGTCGATGCCACTGGCACGCAGCGCCTGTTCCAGCGTCGTGCGGATGACGGCGCTGTTGACATCCTTCCGATAAGATCACCGAAGGCTCAGTGTCCGCTTCGGCGACTGATTGAGGTCGATCCTCTCGCCCCCGGTCGCCAATGCGCCGGAAGAAACACATCCGCCCCCATGCCGCCGGCGAAGGTTCGACCTCCATCGCGAAGGCGCTTGGGGGCGTTTGCATCCGCCTTTATCGGGCGTTGAGCTTGGAGGGAAAGGCTCGACCTGGACCGCGCGCGAGGCCCCGTTTCCCCGAACCGGTCGGAAGCGCGGAAACCATTGCCGCCTATGCATGTTGGGATGGCAAACCGGAACGCGAAAGAAGGATCGAGATGTCCACCGACGAGATGCGCCCTTATCGGCCGATCGAAGACTATGCCCTTCTCAGCAATTGCCATGGCTGCGCGCTCGTGGCGCGCGACGGGTCGATCGACTGGGCTTGTCTCGAGCGTTTCGACGGCGACCCCGTTTTTTCGCGACTTCTGGACCGCGAGCGGGGCGGCTGGTTCGCCATCCATCCCGAAGGCCGCTTCGAAACGAGCCGCCTTTATCTGCCGCGCACCAAGATCCTGGAAACGACCTTCTCGACCAAGGAAGGCGCCTTGTCGGTCCACGACTTCATGCCCGCGCCCGAAGCGGAGGGGACGCGGCCGTCCCTGGTGCGAATCGTGGCCTGCCTTTCGGGCCGCGTGGAGGTGCGCGTTTCCTTCCGGCCGCTGGCGGGATTTGCCGAAAGCTTCGGTGAGCTTCGGACGAACGGAGCCCGTGTCGAGGGCGACGGCCTCGCCTGCATGGGGTGCGAAGGCGTGCGGTTCGGGATCGAGAACGGCGTCGCCGTCGCCCGTTTCCCCTTGGAAGCCGGGCAGGAGCGGTCCTTCGCGCTTTACCGGGAAGGCAGGGAAGCCGCATTCCTTCCCTCGGCGCGCGATCTGATGGAGGAAACGCGCATCGGCTGGACGCAATGGTCGGATGCCGCCTCCTATGACGGACCGCTTCAGGAAGAGCTTCTTCGCAGCGCCCTCACCCTCAAGGCGCTGGTCTACGCGCCGTCGGGAGCGATCGTGGCGGCTGCGACCACATCGCTGCCCGAGGAGATCGGCGGCATCCGCAACTGGGACTACCGCTTCTGCTGGATTCGCGACGCCCGCCTTTCCTTCTATGTCCTGAAGAAGTTCGGGATGGTGCAGGAAGCGGAAGCCTTCTTCGGCTTCGTTTCGGCGCTCACCGCCCGCGAGGAAAGCCAGTTGAAACCGCTCTACGCGATCGAGGGAGAGGCCGATCTCGTGGAGCACGAAATCTCCCATTTCGAGGGCTGGCGCGGCAGCCGCCCGGTGCGCCACGGCAACGAGGCGGCCGAACAGCATCAAAGCGACGCCTATGGGCAGGTGCTGGATCTCCTTTACCTCTACGATCGGCTCGGCGGCACGATCGACGAGGAGTTGCACGGCCACGCGATCCGCCTCGCCGATATTTCGGCCGCCCATTGGCACGACGAGGATGCCGGCCTTTGGGAGCCGCGCAAGCCGGAAGAGCGCTATCTCCATGCCGCGATCATGAACTGGGTCGCTCTCGACCGCGCCGTCAGGCTCTTCGGCGAGCGGGAGGACTGGTGCCGGGAGCGCGACCGGATCGTCGCCTTCGTCAACGGAGAAGCCGTCCACCCGGACGGCTATTATCCGCAATTCCTCGGCAGCGAAGATGTCGACGCCGCGCTTCTGATCGCGCCGATGGTGGGCTTTCCAGTGGACGAGGCGGTTTTCGGGCGAACCGTCGATGTCATCATCGAGCGCCTGTCGCGCGGTCATCTCGTGTATCGCTATCTCAACGACGACGGGCTGCCCGGACACGAAGGCACCTTCCTGATCTGCGCCTTCTGGCTGGTGGACGCTCTTGCGTGGCTCGGCCGGGCGGAAGAAGCGCAGTCGCGTTTCGCGGCGCTGCGCTCGCTCGGCAACGATGTCGGCCTTTATGCCGAGGAGGTCGCGGAGGAAGGCCATTTCCTCGGCAACTTCCCGCAGGCCTTCAGCCACCTCGCCTTCATCCACAGCGCTCTGGTTCTGGACCTCTTGGAGGAAGGCGGAGCGGAAGCGCTTCGCGGCACCTATGCCGACTCGACGCTGCGGGAAACGCAGGCGCGGAACAGACCGAAGATCGGGAACTGAAGGTGGAATGTCCGGGCCCATACCCGGCGAAATGACGAAATCGTTTGCGGGCGGTCGTTGCTGATCGCCGGCGGCGCCTTAGTTCGGAAAACTGACAAGCTCAGTGATGCGAAGGGGCATGACGACAGGGATCGGGCAGGATCAGCCTTATTGCGGCGCAGCGCCCATGCCGGACCAGCTTCCGGGCGCGTTCAATCTCGATCCGTGGCTTCTGGCAGGGCTCGCCGCTTGCGCGGCCTTCGGTGTGGCAAGGCGCAAGACCTGGACGAGGCGGCAGAACCAAGCTTACGTCTTGGGTCTGACAGCGCTGGTGCTCGCCTTCGTGTCGCCGCTCTGCGCCCTGTCCTCGGCGCTCTTTTCGGCACGCATCCTGCACCATCTTCTTCTGGTGTCCCTTGCCGCCCCGCTTCTGGCGGTGGCGTTTCCGGCGCGGAAAACCGGGGCATCGGGAGCCGTCCTGCCGCTTCTCGTGCTTTTCCAAGTGGTGGCGCTCTGGTTCTGGCATGCGCCCGCACCCTATGCGGCGGCTTTGAGCGACGACCTGATCTACTGGACCATGGAAGCGTCGCTTCTCGGCTCGGCGGTGCTTTTGTGGCGGCACCTCCTGTCGCCCGGCACGCCGCCCTTGAAGACGGCGCTCGCGCATCTCGTGGTGATCGCCCTGATGGGGCTCCTCGGCGCGCTCATTACCTTTGCGCCGGTTCCCCTTTATGCGGCCCATTTCCTGACCACCGAGCCTTTCGGCCTGTCCGCCCTGGAAGACCAGCAGCTTGCCGGCCTCCTGATGTGGGTTCCGGGGATGCTGCCGAACCTCGTCGCCGCGCTTGTCTGCGTCCGCCGGCTCGTCGGCAATGACGCCCCGGCGACGAACCGCGCATGACGGTGGTCTGGCTGAAGTTCATCCATGTCGCGAGCCTGTCGATCTGGGCGGGCGGCATCCTCCTTTTGCCCGTTCTCCTCGGCCAGCGCCAAGCTGCCGGCGAAGGGCCGCCCCTTCACCGGCTGCATCTCTTCACGCGCTTCGCCTATGTCGTGGTGGTGTCGCCGGCAGCCTTTCTCGCCATCGCGTCCGGCACGGCGCTGATCCTGGCGCGCGAAATCCATTTCGAGTGGTTCGCGCTGAAACTCCTCCTCGTCGGCATGCTCGTGTCTCTCCACGTCTGGGTCGGGCTGCTGGTTCTCACCATCTTCGACCAAGGCGGACATTTCGCCCGCTGGCGGGTTCTCGCCAGCCTCGTCACCCTGTCGGCCCTGATGCTCGCCATCTTCTGGCTGGTGCTGGCCAAGCCTGCGATCCCGCTCGGCTTCCTGCCGGAGAACCTGTTTCGACCGGGCGGTCTGTCGGAGCTTTGGGGCGCGGTTCAGCCGTCGTCCGACACCATGATGCCGACGCCGTGATGCAGGATCAGCTTGCCTCCATGCCAGCCGGCAAGGCCGGTGAACACTGCGCCGAGCCCCGACAAGGCGAGGCCGAGCGGCAGAACCGCATCCGGCGTCACGAGGCGCACCACCCAGTTCATACCGCAGATCGACACGAACATCATGGCGGCGATGGCATGGGTCCAGCTCGCCGCGCGCGAGCGGATGCCGGGAACCAGCAAAAGCTCGGCCGTGCCGACGAGGCTGGCCGCGACGCCCGTCGCGAAGGAAAAGCCCGCCGCCCAAAGCCCGGCGCGCAGCCAGAACGGATCGGCGCTCCACCAGTAGAAGACGTCGGCGCCCAGCGTCGCGATGGCGAGCGCGATGGGGAAATGCACGGCCATGGCATGGATCGGATGCCCGGCGATGGCGACCGCGGAAGAGATGTCCTTTTTCGCCACCGCCTGGATCACGGGGCTCGGATCGTTCGTCGACTTGGCCATCAAGGTTCCGGAATGAAGCGGGGGCGGCGCATGGGCAGCCTTCTCCTTCTCACATCTGGCGCCTCGGGCTGCGCCGGCAACCTTTCCGTTCTCGATCCCGCCGGCCCCGCGGCCCATTCCACCGCGATCCTGTGGTGGGTGATGCTGGCGGGCGCGGCCGCGATCATGGCGCTCGTGCTGGCGCTCGTCGCCCTCGCCTTCGCCAAGCCCGGCATCGGCCGTTCGGTGGACCCCAAGCGCTGGCTGGTCTGGGGCGGGCTCGTGTTTCCGGGCGTCGTGCTTTCCGCGCTTCTCGTTTTCGCGCTCGGGCTCGGCGAGCATCTTTTGCCCCATCGCCATCCGGACACCTACACGGTGGAAGCGGTGCCAGTGCAATGGGCCTGGACCTTCCGCTATCCCGGCGGCGCCGAAACGATGAACATCCTCCACCTTCCCGCAGGTCGCCCGATCGATGTGCGCGTGGTGGGGACCGACGTCATTCATTCCTTCTGGGTGCCCCGCCTCGGGGGAAAGGTGGACGCCATTCCCGGCCACGTGAACACCTTGCGCCTCCAGGCCGACAGGCCCGGCAGCTATGGCGGCGTTTGCTCCGAATTCTGCGGCATCGGCCATTCCAACATGGGCTTCACCGTTCTTGCCCACATGCCGGCGGAATTCGACGCGGCGCTCGATGCCGCCACCGCCGCGAACGAAACTCCCGCCTCGGACGGTGCCCGATGAGCGACGCCGTGCTTCCCGCCGTTCCGAACGAGGCCGAGCGCTCCGGCGGGCTGATCGGCCCCCCGGCGCTTTCGCCTCTCCAGCGCGATCTGGAGCGCATCTGGGCGACGCCGCCGGGTTGGCGCGGCACGCTTTCCGCCGTCAACCACACGGTTCTCGGCCGCCGCTTCATCATCGCCGCCTTCGTGTTCTTCGCCATCGGCGGCGCGCTCGCCATGCTGATCCGCGCCCAGCTCGCGTCCCCGTCGAGCGCCTTCGTCGGCCCGGCGATCTACAACCAGATCTTCACCATGCATGGCACGGTGATGATGTTCCTGTTCGCCATCCCGATGTTCGAGGGGCTGGCGATCTATCTCCTGCCGAAGATGCTGGGGGCGCGGGACTCCGCCTTTCCGCGCCTCACCGCGCTCGGCTTCTGGTGCTATCTCTTCGGCGGCTCGATCCTGGTTCTGGCCCTGCTGGCGGGCTATGCCCCGGATTCGGGCTGGTTCATGTATACGCCGCTCTCGTCCGGCACCCATTCGCCCGGCATCAACGCCGATGTCTGGCTCCTCGGCGTCACCTTCGTCGAGATCTCGGCGGTCGCGGCGGCGGTGGAGCTGACCGTTTCCATCCTGAAGTTCCGCGCCCCCGGTATGACGCTGGCGCGGATGCCGCTCTTCGGCTGGTACATCCTCGTCACCGCCGGCATGATGCTGGTCGGCTTTCCGCCCTTGATCCTCGGCTCGGTGCTGCTCGAAGCCGAGCGCGCCTTCGACCTGCCCTTCTTCGACCCGACGCGCGGCGGCGACGCGCTGCTTTGGCAGCATCTCTTCTGGCTCTTCGGCCACCCGGAGGTCTACATCATCTTCCTGCCGGCGGCGGGGATGATCTCCACGATCCTGCCGGTTCTCGTCCGTCGCCCGATCCTCGGCTATTCGTGGATCGTCACCGCCGTCGCGGCCATGGCGTTCCTCAGCTTCGGCCTTTGGGTCCACCACATGTTCACGGTGGGCATCCCGCATCTGGCGCTCGGCTTCTTTTCGGCCGCCAGCGTCCTCGTGGCGGTGCCCACCGGTGTCCAGATCTTCCTGTGGATCGGCACGATGATGGCCGGGCATCCGCGCCCCACCGTGCCCATGCTGTTTCTTCTCGGCTTCTTCTTCGTGTTCGTCTGCGGCGGGCTGACGGGCGTGATGCTGGCCATCGTGCCCTTCGACTGGCAGGTCCACGACACGCATTTCGTCGTTGCGCACATGCATTACGTGCTGGTCGGCGGCTTCGTGTTTCCCATGCTGGCGGCGGCCTACTACTACCTGCCGCATTTCACCGGGCGCGAGCCCCTCTACGGCGTCGGCAAGCTCGTCTTCTGGCTGATCTTCACCGGCTTCAACATGACCTTCCTCGTGATGCACTGGACGGGGCTCCTCGGCATGCCGCGCCGGTGGCCGAACTTTCCCGAGGGCCTCGGCTGGGATTGGCCGAACCTCATCTCCTCGATCGGGGGCTTCGTGATGACGGCGGGCTTCGCGCTTTTCGCCGTCGACGTCCTGTTCCAGACGCGCTTCGGCAAGCGCTCGCGGCCCGACCCGTGGCGCGCCGAAACGCTGGAATGGTGCACCGCCATCCCGCCGCGCCCTTATGCCTTCGCGTCGCTGCCTCACGTTTCCTCGCGCGCGCCGCTCAGCGACGACCCTTCGCTTCGCGAGCGGCTGGAGCGCGGGCAGGGATATCTTGGTATCCCCCGTAACGGCTGGCAGGAAACCATGGTGGTGGAGATGGCGACGGGCGAGCCGGAGCATGTCGCCATCCTGCCGCGCCCGACCGCCCTGCCCTTCTGGACGGCGCTCGCCATCGGCTCCGTCGTCCTGTCGCTCCTGTTCAAGCAATATTGGCTGACGCCTCTGGCGCTGGCGCTGGTGGCGGCTTTGTTTCTCTGCTGGAACCGCGAGGCTGGACAAAGACGCGATCACGGCCTCCTCGATGCCGGCATGGGTCTGCGGCTTCCCGTTCACGCCGAAGCCGAGCGGCCGGCGACTTGGTGGGGCATGCTGTTTCTTCTCGTCGCAAACGGGACGGCCTTCGCCTCGCTCGTCTTCGGCGCCCTGTTCCTATGGCTCGTCGCGCCGGGCTGGCCGGCACCCCAAACGGTGAACCCACCCGTTCTCGAATCCGGCCTTCTGGTTCTGGCGGCGGTCGCGGCAGCCGTTTTCGGTCGCGCCGCGCAAGTTGCAGTGAAGCGCTCGGCCACGATGGCGGTGCCGATGCTGGGAAGCGCGCTTGGGAGCCACCTCCTGGCATCCGCTCTCGCCGTCTTCGTCATGCTGGCGCATGTGCCGACGCCCACCGCCCACGCGTCCTTCGCGGTGACGGTCGCCTTTCTCGCCTATGCGGCGCTGCATTCGGGCGTCGGCGCGCTTCTGGCGGGTTTGGCGATCTGGCGCTGCCTTGCCGGCTTCGTATCGGTGCGCCGTTCGGCCGATCTTCGCACGATGAGCCTTTGGCACGACTACACGGCCGTCACGACGCTTCTCGCCATCGCCTTTCTGTTCGCCCTCGACCGCCTCGTGCCGCTGCGGGAACTGGCCAATCCATGATCGGCTCGCGCTCGGCCGCCAATCTCCTGCTTCTTTGCGCCGGTCTGGTGATCTGGAGTTCGGCCTTCGTTTCCCTTTACGCCGCCCTGTCGATCGGCTGCGCCTTCGGCTGGGAAGGCGTGCCCTTCGGCCCCGTGTCGCTGCAACGCGGCGTTCTCGTCGGACTCTGGCTCCTCCACCTCGCCCTCGTTCTCGCGCTCGTCATCTGGATGCGGCGGCGGCAGGCCGCGTCCAAGGACGAACTCGGTGGCTTCTTCGCAAGGACCGCCCTTTGGGCGAGCCTCGTATCGGTCGCCGTGACGCTCGTGAACTACGCGCCGATCCTCGGACTGTCCGCCTGCCTCTAGACGGCTCGGGGCAAGCACGGAACGATCTGGTTGAACCAGTCCGCTCGGCGTCCCGTCCCGATTGTTCGATCAGTCGTTTCGTCATCCTCGCGAATGCCATCGGCCGCATGACCATGGGCGTGATGACGCTGCGAGAAGTTTCGAACGCGATCTGTTGATAGAGCGCACCCATGCCGGGCTGATGCGAGCGAAAGCGCTGGGCGAGGTCTTGGACCGCGCCGCCCGGCTGACGCGCGAAGAGAAGCGGGCGGTGCGCGAGACGCGCTTGTCGGGCGGATGACCGCTGCCGTCAGGCCTTCGCCGTCCGGCGCGGCCGCACTTTGGGAGCGCGCGTTTCGGCGCCGAGCCTTTTCAGGACTTCCGAGGGCAGGCTCGGGGGGGCGATGAACATCTCCATGTCGCCGCGCGACAATTCCCAATGCTCGAAGATGAGGCGCACCATCGCGGCCTCGTTCCGGTCCTCGATCGCCTCGATGATCTCGTCGTGGTGCTCGCAGGACTTTTCGAGATTGCTTTCCATCGCCCTGTCCCTCGGGCGAAAGAAGGTGTAGCCGATCCGGGCGTGGTCGATCAGGAGCTTGCTGAATGTCGGCTTCAGGAAGACGCTGCCCGACATGTCGCCGATGATGGCATGGAACAGCGTGTTCTCCACCGCCATGGCGTCGGGGTCGCGGCGCGCGATGGCGCTGCGGAAGCGCTCCTGGCACTCCCGCAGCCGCTCCATCTGCGAGCGGCGGAAATTCTGCACCGCCAGCCGCCCAACCGCCTCGTAGATCATCGGGGCCACGAGAAAGAAGTCGCGCAGCGTGCCGTGATTCATCGGGATCACGCGCGCCCCGCGGTTTTCGCGGATCTCGATATAGCCCTCGCCCGCGAGCTGCCGGAAGATGTCGCGCACCGGCGTGCGCGAGATGCCGTATTCCTCGCTGAGGCGGATCTCGTCGAGATCGTGATCCGGCGGCAGTTCCAGCGTCAGGATCTGGCGCTTCAACGCTTCGTAGAGCGCCGTCTTACCGCCCTTCATCTTGTTTCCCGCCCCATCGCGACGCCCGGCCGACGATGCGCATCCGAAGCACCCGCGGCGTACATATATTGTGCGATATGTGTACATTTGCGGCAGGCATCGTCAATGGAAAGGGAACATTGGCGACCAAGGACCGAGCGAAATATGCCAATCGTCAACCGCAGCGTGCCCCTGGTCCATGTCCCCGCGCCCTTCACGCGACACGAATAAGATCAACGGCTTGCCGGTTCCACGCCCCCTCGATCGGGCGATAAACCTGCGTTTTGCATACGCTGCATCGCACCAATTGTGTAATGCTGGAATACATTGTTGTTGACGGCACGTGGAGCGCGTGACATTTTCCCTAGCAACGGGAGACGAAAAAACAACCAAGACCTCAAGAGAAACCGAGGATGTCCGAAGCATCCACGGCTCGGCGCCTTGCGACGTTGCGTGATCTATCAAGCAACCGGGCATGGATGTGGGCGGGTTCCTTCGGGTTGGCGGCTTCTCGGCGCGAACGCACCGGCTTGGCAACAACCAACCGGGCGCTTGGGGCGATCGACGGGCAGAAGCGGCGCGAAAGCCGAGCCGGCCTCCACGGGCGGCAAGGCCGAACGGCTTCGGTTAAGCGGATAGGACGCGGGCACGTGAAGTTCGAAGGAATCTATACACCGGCCGTCACGCCTTTCGGACCGGACGGCGAGATCGATCGTTCCGAATTCGCGAACGTTCTGGAAAGCCTCGTGGATGCGGGCGTCCACGGCATCATCGTCGGCGGCTCCACCGGCGAATACTACGCGCAATCCACCGAGGAACGCCGGGAACTGGCGAAACTCGCGGTGCAGGTGATCAAGAACCGCACCGCGCTGATCATCGGCACCGGCGCGACGCGCACCGAGGACTCGGTCGCCTACGCCCTTCATGCCCGCGAGATCGGGGCCGACGCCCTTCTCGTCGCCTCGCCCCCCTATGCGCTGCCGACCGAGCGCGAGAACGCCGTTCACGCGCTGACCATCGACCGCGCGGCGAACATGCCGATCATGCTCTACAACTATCCCGCCCGCACCGGCGTGATGATGGGCGAAACCTTCCTGTCGCGGGTCGGGCGTTCCAAGAACTTCCAGGCGATCAAGGAAAGCTCGGGCGACGTCAACCGCATCCACCTCCTGGCGCGCGACTTCCCGCATATCGAGATGTCCTGCGGCATGGACGACCAGGCGCTGGAATTCTTCGCCTGGGGGTCGAAGAGCTGGGTCTGCGGCGGCTCGAACTTCCTGCCGAAGGAGCATATCGCGCTCTACGAGGCCTGCGTCATCGAGAAGAACTTCGACAAGGGCCGCGCGATCATGAAGGCGCTTCTGCCCTTGATGGCGGTGCTCGAGAACGGCGGCAAGTTCGTGCAGTGCATCAAGTTCGGCGCCGAGCTGAAGGGGCTGAAGGTCGGCGACGTGCGCCCGCCCCTGCGGCCGATGAACGGCGAGGAAAAGCGCGCCCTTCGGACCGTCGTCACCAATCTCCAGCGCACGATCGCGCAAATCACCTCGGGAGCTTGATCCATGAGCGATCTGCTGACGGTCGGCGAATACAAGGCCATCGCGCATTCTTTGAACCTCGGCGGCAACGCCTTCATCGACGGCGTGGCGCGCCCCGCCGCTTCTGGCAAGACCTTCGCGACGACCAACCCGGCGACCGGGGATGAATTGGCACAGGTCGCGGCCTGCGGCGCGGCCGATGTGGACTTCACTGTTAAGAAAGCGCGCGAGGCTTTCGAGGACGGGCGCTGGCGCAACCTCCACCCGTCCGAGCGCAAGCGCGTTCTTCTCGCCTTCGCCAAGCTGATCGACCGCAACCGCCACGATCTGGCGGTCCTGGAAAGCCTCGACAGCGGCAAGCCCGTCGCCGAGTGCCAGTCGATCGACGTGCACGAGACGGCCAACACGATCCGCTGGCACGCCGAAACGATCGACAAGATCTACGACAACACGGCCCCCGTCGGCCACGGCGCGATGGCGCTGGTGGTGCGCGAGCCGATCGGGGTCGTGGGCTGCGTCCTGCCCTGGAACTTCCCGCTTCTCATGATGGCCTGGAAGATCGGCCCGGCGCTGGCCGCCGGCTGCTCGGTGATCGTCAAGCCCGCCGAGGAAACCTCGCTGACGGCGATCCGCCTCGCCGAGCTCGCCCATGAGGCGGGCGTTCCCGCCGGCATCCTCAACGTCGTGACGGGTTCGGGCGCGGAGGTCGGCCAGCCGATCGGGCTGCATCCCGACATCGACATGGTGTCGTTCACCGGCTCCACCGAGACCGGCAAGCGGTTCCTGCGCTATTCCGCCGACTCCAACATGAAGCGCGTCGTTCTGGAATGCGGCGGCAAGAACCCGGCCGTGGTGTTCGCGGACGCCGAGGATCTCGATCAGGTCGCCGAACAGGTGGTGCTCGGGGCCTTCTGGAATATGGGCGAGAACTGCTCGGCCACCTCGCGCCTCATCGTTCACGCGAGCATCAAGGACGATCTCCTGGCGCGCATCGAGGCCTATATGCGCGAATGGCGCATGGGCGATCCGCTGGACCCGACCAACCGCGTCGGCGCGCTCGTCAGCCGCGAGCACTACGAGAAGGTCAAGGGCTTCGTCGACCGCATCGGCAAGGAGAAGCTCGGACTCGTCGCCGGCGGCAACACGGAAGGCGGCGCCTTCATCGAGCCGACGCTGGTGGATGGCGTGACGCGCGACAGCACCCTCTTCCGCGAGGAGATCTTCGGCCCGGTCCTGTCGGTCACGAGCTTCACCGACGCTTCGGAAGCCATCGCGCTCGCCAACGACTCGTCCTACGGGCTGGCCGCCTCCGTCTACACGGGCAACCTGAAGCGGGCGCTCCGGGCGGCGCGCGAGATCCGCGCCGGCACCGTCACGGTGAACTGCTTCGGCGAAGGCGATGTCACGACGCCCTTCGGCGGCTTCAAGGAATCGGGCTTCGGCGGGCGCGACAAGTCGATCTTCGCCCATGACCAATATACCGAACTGAAGACGATCTGGATCGACCTGTCGGATCGCGCCGTGGACGAGTCGGTCCGGTGACCGAGCGCGCCGTCCAGCGTTTGCCGGTCGATACCGGCCAGTCCGGCTGGCTGGCCCTGACCGAGCGGTCCCTGCCGCTTCGTCCGCTGGAAGCGGACCGGACGGTGGACTGGCTCGTGATCGGCGCGGGCTTTGCGGGTCTCTCGGCGGCGCGGCGTCTGGCGCAGCTCCGGGGCGGGGAAAGCATCGCGGTTCTCGACGCCCGCGAAATCGCACAAGGCCCGGCGGGCCGCAATTCCGGCTTCATGATCGACCTGCCGCACAATCTGACGTCCGGCGAATATTCGCCCAGCGACGCGGCGCAGTCGCGTCAGGAGATCGCGCATAACCGCTTCGCCATCGAGTTCGCCAAGGCGGCGGCGGCCGAATGCGGCATGCCGAAGCAAGCCTTCGACCCCTGCGGCAAGACCAACGCGGCATCGACACCGCGCGGCGAGAAGCTGAATGCCGACTTCGCCCGCTCGCTCGCCCGCATGGACGAGCCCTTCGAGCTCCTCCACGCCAAAGCCATGCAGGAGCTGACGGGCAGTTCCTATTACCGGGGCGGGCTCCATACGCCGGGCGCGGTGATGATCCAGCCCGCCATGTATATCCACGCCTTGGCGGGCGCCCTGTCGGCCAAGGTCGACATCCATGAGAATTCGCCGGTGGTCGGTCTTCGCCGCGAAGCGAGGATGTGGATCGCGCGAACGCCCAAAGCCACGATCCGCGCGCCGAAGGTGATCCTCGCGGTGAACGGCCATATCCAGGACTTCGGCCATTTCGGCGGCCGCTTGATGCATGTCTTCACCTATGCTTCGATGACGGAGGCGCTGCGGCGGGGCGATAAGGGCTTCGGGCGCACGGGGCAGGCGGCCTGGGGCATTCTTCCGGCCGACCCGATGGGCGCGACGATCCGCAAGATCACCCATGACGGGGCTGAGCGCGTGGTGGTTCGCACCCGCTTCACCTTCGAGCCGGGGATGCAGGTTTCCGAAGCCAAGGTCGGAAAGATCGCCGGGGAACAGCGCGGTTCGTTTGTGGCGCGCTTTCCCGATCTCGCCGATCTTCCCTTCGAATACAGTTGGGCGGGGCGTCTTTGCCTCAGCCTCAACCACGTGCCGGCCTTCGGCGAGGTGGAGGAGAACCTCTTCTCGGCCTGCTGCGAGAACGGCCTTGGAACGGTGAAAAGCACGCTCGCCGGCGTTCTGGCGGCGGATCTGGCAACGGGGCAGCGCTCGGTGATCCTGGAGGAGTTCGGGCGGCAGGCGCCACCCAAGCCCCTTCCGCCGGCCCCATTGGCATTCGTCGGCATCAACTCGGTGATCCGATGGCAGGAATTGCGCGCTGGCCGGGAGGGCTAGCGGCGCGAAACGCAGGCAGTCCTTAAAAGGAGAGGTCAAGGGAAATGAAAAGTCTCATTCGTGCAACGCTCGGCGCGCTCGCCCTTCTCGGCATGGCGACCCTTCAGGGTCAGGCCGAGGAAAAGACGATCAAGATCGGCACCATGTCCTGGGAGGACCTGACGCCCATCACCGGCATCACCAAGAAGGTCCTGGAGGAAGCCGGCTACAAGGTGGACGTCACCAGCTTCTCCGAATGGGGCATCGCCTATGCCGCGCTGACCAAGGGCGACACGCAGGTCATGGTCTCGCAGACCGACTACGTGGCGCAGGACTACTGGAACCGCAACAAGAACCGCCTCGAGAAGATCTCGCCCGTTTCCCACGGCCTGTATCAGGCGATCGCCGTGCCGAAATACGTCACGATCGACTCGATGGACCAGCTCAACGAGAACGCCGACAAGTTCGGCGGCAAGATCGTGGGCATCGAGCCGGGCTCGGGCCTGATGCGCGACGCCGCCGACGCGGTGAAGGCATACGACCTCAAGCTGCAGCTCGTGGAAGGCTCCACCGCCGCCATGACCGCCGCCCTGAAGTCGGCGACCGACCGCAAGGAATGGATCGCCGTCACCGTTTGGGAGCCGTCTTGGATGACCCAAAAGTTCGACGTGAAGTGGCTGAAGGACCCCAAGAACGTCTTCCCGCCCCCGCAGAGCTACTACTGGATCGGCCAGAAGGGCTTTTCCGCCGAGAACGAGCATGCCCGCGAGATCATGGCCAGCGTCTACGTGCCGCTCGCCGACATCACCGCCATCAACGGCGAAGTGAAGGACGGCAAGACCATGGATCAGGCCGTCGCCGACTGGATCGGCAACCATGCCGACCTGATCAAGCGCTGGTCGAACATCAAGAAGGGCTGACGCCCCCGGAACTTCGGCACCGCCCCCCGCAAAGGGCGGTGCCGGTCCTCGACACTCCATTTCCAGCCACGCCGCCGCTTTCTCGCGGCCCATTTCAGCCGGAGCCGCCATGCTCGACCAAAGCTCTGCCGCCATCGATGGTCCGCTGATCGATTGCCGGTCGGTCTGGAAGGTCTTCGGAGAACGCGCCGACAAGGCCCTGAAGGCCATTTCCGAGCGCGGCATCGGCAAGACCGAGGTTTTGAAGGAATTCGGCTGCGTGGTCGGCGTCGCCGATGTCAGCCTGACCCTGAAAAAGGGCGAAATCTTCTGCATCATGGGCCTGTCGGGTTCCGGCAAGTCCACCCTGATCCGCTTGTTCAACCGCCTGATCGAGCCGAGCCTTGGCCAGATCATGATCCGCGGCCGCGACATCGGCGCGATGAACGGCGCGCAGTTGCGCGAAGTGCGCGCCCGCCATGTCGGCATGGTGTTCCAGAACGTCGCCCTTCTGCCGCACCGCACCGTTCTGGAAAACGCCGCCTTCGGGCTCGAAGTCCTGAAGGTCGAAAAGGGGAAGCGCCTGGAAGCGGCCGCCGGCGCGCTGCGCAAGGTGGGGCTCGCCGACTGGAGCGAGCGCTTTCCGACCGAGCTTTCCGGCGGCATGCAGCAGCGCGTCGGCTTGGCGCGCGCGCTGGCCGCCGATCCCGAAATCATTCTCATGGACGAGCCCTTCTCGGCGCTCGATCCCCTGATCCGCCGCCAGTTGCAGGACGAGTTCCGCCAGCTTTCCAAGGATCTCGGCAAGTCGGCTGTGTTCATCACCCACGATCTCGACGAGGCGATCCGCATCGGCGACCGCATCGCCATCATGAAGGACGGCGCGATCGTCCAGGTCGGCACCGCCGAGGAGATCATCCTCAACCCGGCCGACGATTACGTCGCCTCCTTCGTGGCGGGCATCTCGCGGCTGCATCTCGTCAAGGCGCATTCCGTGATGCACCCGGCGGACGCCTTCGGCGCGGCGCGTCCGGACGTCGACCTCTCCGCCCTCCCCCGCACCACCACGGAAGCCGAGGTGGACGAATTGATCCGCATCACGCTGCGCGACCACGCGGAAGCGATCGCGGTGCATGACGCCGGGCGGATCGTCGGCGTCGTCACGACCCGAAGCCTGCTTCAGGGCGTCAAAGGCAAGGAGCCGGGCGAAGCCACGGCATTTTGATCGGTAGAAACCGGCAGTTCTGGAGGCGCGCAGCATGGATGCGCAGGACTTGACCACAGCCTTCGACGAGGCGGTGGATAGCGGGCTCGAATGGCTCGACACCTATGGGGTCGACTTCTTCGACTCGATCCGCTCCGCGCTGGACGGTCTCTACGAGGGGATCGAGGCGGTTTTGTCGGCCGTGCCCTTCTATGCCATCGTGGCGCTGGTCGGGCTTCTCGGCTGGCGCGTGGTGGGGCGGCGCTTCGGCATTGTCGCCGCGCTCGCGCTTCTTTTCTGCGACGTCATGGGGCTTTGGCCGGAAACCATGGAAACGCTCGCCCTCGTGACGGCGGCGACCGTTCTGGCCCTCGCCATCGCCATTCCGCTCGGCATCCTCGCCGGCTTCAATCCGAGGCTGAACAAGGCGATGCTGCCGGTTCTGGACATGATCCAGACGCTGCCGCCCTACATCTACCTCCTGCCCGCCATCGCGCTTCTGGGCTTCGGGCCGGCCACGGCCTTGGCCGCGACCGTCGTGGTCGCCATCCCGCCGGCCTTGAGGCTCACCGCCCACGGCATCCGCCTGACGCCGGTGAACTTCATCGAGCTCGGCCGGGCGAGCGGCAGTTCCTCCATGCAAATGTTCTGGAAGATCCGGCTGCCCTTCGCCCTTCCTTCCATCATGGCCGGCGTCAACCAGTGCCTGATGATGGCCTTCGGCATGGTGGTGATCGCCGGCATCGTCGGCTCCGGCGGGCTCGGCTCCACCATCTACGACGCGGTGCGCACCCTCGATATCGGCAAGTCCATCGATGCTGGCCTCGCCATCGTGATCCTCACCATGGTGCTGGACCGGATCACCGAAGGCGCAGTGAAGGAACGCAAGGAGCCGGCGCGATGAACGATTGGGGATTGAGCTTTTCGCCGGGCGCGCTGATCGCGCCGAGCATCGACTGGCTGAACACCAACCTCCACGGCCTGTTCCGGGCGATCAGCATCGTCGTGGAAGCCCTGCTCGACGCCGTGCAAAACACTTTGACCGTGCTGCCGCCCTGGGGCGTCATCCTCGCCGTCGCGGTGCTGGCGCTCGTCGTCGCCAACTGGCGCGTCGCGCTTCTGGCGGTCGGAGCGCTTGGCTTCTGCTGGGCCATGGGGCTGTGGACGGCCTCCATGCAGACGATCGCCCTCGTGATCGTGGCGGTGGCGATCTCGGTCTTGATCGCCTTTCCGCTCGGCATCCTGGCCTCGCGCAACAACCGGGTGGAGAACGCCCTGCGCCCGGTTCTCGACGTGATGCAGACCGTTCCGCCATGGATCTATCTCATTCCGGCGGTGATCTTCTTCAGCCTCGGCCGCGTGCCGGCGCTGATCGCCACCGTGATCTACGGCGTGCCGCCGATGCTCCGCCTCACCACGCTGGCGCTGAAGCAGGTGCCCAAGCCCTTTCTGGAACTCGGCGACGCGCTCGGCGCGACGCGCTCCACCATCCTGTGGAAGATCGAGATTCCGGCCGCCAAGCCGACGCTGCTCGTCGGTCTCAACCAGTGCATTCTTCTGTCGCTCGCCATGGTGGTGCTGGCCGGTCTCGTCGGCGCCGGCGGTTTGGGGGCGGAAGTGACGCGCGGGCTCACCCGCATGGAGATCGGCGTCGGTCTTCGCGCCGGCCTGTCGATCGTCGCCGTGGCGCTTCTTCTGGACCGCTTGTCCAGCGCCGCGCTCGACCGGCAGCCACGCCGGGTCCGCTAGAAATCGAAAGGCATGGCATGACACGCACCCTGAATGAGACGATCGGCATCGTCGGTGGCGAAGGCTGGCTCGGCAACGCCATCGCTTCGGCCGCCGTGGAAAGCGGCACGGTGGACCCCAGCCGCCTGACCGTGTCGGGGCGGGGAAAGCGCGGCGCGCTCCCTATCGGCAACGCCCATCGCACGATCGACAACGCAGAGCTGGCGGCGCGCTCCGACGTGATCGTCCTGTCCGTGCGTCCCGACCAGTTCGGCGACATCGACATCGATGCGGCGGGTAAGCTCGTGATCTCCGTGATGGCCGGCGTTCCCGCTCGCGCCATTGCCGAGCGCACGGGGGCGGCGCAGGTCGTGCGCTCCATCCCGAACGCCGCCGCCGCGATCAAGCGTTCCTTCACGCCCTGGTTCGCGCTGGAAACCGTGACGCCGGAGAACCGCGCGCTGGTGCAGCAGCTCTTCGAGTCCTGCGGCACGGCGGCGGAAGTCTCCGACGAAAGCCATATCGACTATTGCGCCGGAATGACCGGCACGGGCGCGGCCTTTCCGGCGCTGCTCGCCGAAGCGCTCGTCGCCCATGCCGTGTCGCAAGGCCTGCCCCGGCCCTTCGCCGAAAAGGCGGCCCGCAGCCTTCTCACCGATGCCAGCCAGTTGTTCGCCGGCCCGGACGGCGACACGGCCCGGATCGTCAAGGAGATGATCGATTATCGCGGCATGACGGCAGCCGCGCTCCAGACCATGCTGGACCAGGGCTTCAACCAGGCGGTCGGCGCTGGGCTCGACGCAGGCCTCGCCAAAGGCGCGGCGATGGCGGCCGGTTGAAACGCGGGGAGGGAGGAGAACGGCGATGACAGAGCGCAGCCCGGAAATGGCCGAGTTCATCGAAAGCCTCGCCGAGGCCTTTGCGGCGGCGGAGGTCGACCCGCAATCGAAGGCGGCGCTGGCGCGGATCTTCGCGGCCCTCGAAACACCCGCCCCGGCGGGCGACCGCGCACCCCAGCGCCTGCCCGTCTGCACCCATCTCGGCGAAGCCTTGAGCATCGCCCGCGAAGCCTCGCCTTCCATGAAGACGCTGGCGGATGCCTTCGCGGCGGTGGAGCCGTCGATGAACTGGATGCGCCGTTCGTCCGGCGGCCCGCATTCCAGCGAGAACTGGCCGGACGGTCACGCCAACGCCACCATCCTCGGCCCGGCCGGGGTGGAGAACCGCAAGGATCTGTCGATCGGCGTGTCGCTTCTGGCGCCGAACGTGCGTTACCCCGACCACCATCACGGCCCGGAGGAGGTTTATCTCCTTCTGTCGCCGGGCCGTTTCCAGCATGGGGAATCGGGCTGGTTCGAACCGGGGACAGGCGGCACGCTTTATAACGAGCCGCATATCCGCCACGCCATGGCCTCCGACGAAGCCCCGCTCCTGGCGATCTGGTGCCTTTGGATGGACAAGGCGGCGGCCTGAAGAAGCCGCCTCCGTTTCACCCCATCCGCTCGGAAGCGTATTCGTCCGGGGACGCCGGAAACACCACCGTCCGGTCGCCGTTCAGGAAGACCCGGCGGTGGATATGCGCGTGGATCGCGCGCGACAGAACCTGCGCTTCCACATCCCGGCCGATCGACACGAGATCGGAGGCGCTCTGCGCGTGGGTGATGCGGGCGACGTCCTGCTCGATGATCGGCCCTTCATCCAGATCCGCCGTAACGTAATGGGCCGTCGCGCCGATCAGCTTCACGCCGCGCGTATGGGCCTGCTTGTAGGGGTTCGCCCCCTTGAAGCTCGGCAGGAAGGAATGGTGGATGTTGATGATGCGGCCCGACATGCGGCGGCACATCTCGTCCGACAGGACCTGCATGTAGCGCGCCAGCACGATCAGCTCGGTGCCCGAACTTTCCGCGATGTCGAGAATGCGTGTCTCCGCCTGGGGTTTGTTTTCCTTGGTCACGGGCACGTGGTGGAAGGGAATGTCGTGGTTCACCACGACCTTCTGGTAGTCGTGATGGTTCGACACGACGCCGACGATGTCGATCGGCAGCGCCCCGATGCGCCAGCGATAAAGGATGTCGTTGAGGCAGTGCCCGAAGCGCGACACCATAAGCAGCACCTTGGTGCGCTTCAGCGGATCGTGGAAGGCGAAGTCCACCGACAAGGGCCGGGCGATGTCCGGGAAGTTTGCCTCGATCTCTTCCAGGCTGACGCCGCCTTCGGAGCGAAAGCCGATCCGCATGAAGAAGCGGTCGGCCTCGCGGTCGATGAACTGCGCCGAGTCCACGATGTTGCAGTCCCGATCCGCCAGATAAGCGGCGATGGCGGCCACGATGCCGCGCTTGGACGGGCAAGAGGCCGTCAGGACATATTCGGACATGGACGAACCCTTCGGGGGAGAAAGCGCGCGGGAAGCTTGAGGCAAAAGGCTCGAGGTCAGCATTCCGGCAGGTTCACCGCGAGCCCGCCGAGACTGGTTTCCTTGTAGCGGTGGTCCATGTCGCGCCCGGTCTGGCGCATGGTCTCGATGCAGGCGTCGAGCGGCACGAAATGGAGGCCTTCCGCCTTCATCGCGAGCGAGGCGGCCGTCACCGCCTTCACCGCGCCGAACGCGTTGCGCTCGATGCAAGGCACCTGCACGAGACCTTTCACGGGATCGCAGGTCATGCCGAGGTGATGCTCGAGCGCGATCTCGGCGGCGTTCTCCACATGGGCGGGCGTCCCGCCCATCAGCGCCGCGAGGCCTGCCGCCGCCATGGCGGAGGCCGAGCCGACCTCGCCCTGGCACCCGACTTCCGCGCCCGAAATCGAGGCGTTGCGCTTGATCAGGCCGCCGATCGCCGCCGAGGTCAGGAGAAACTCGCGCATATGCGCCTTGCCGGCCTCGGCGTGGAAATGGCGGAAATATTCCATCACCGCCGGCACCACGCCCGACGCGCCGTTGGTGGGGGCCGTCACGACGCGCCCGCCGCAGGCGTTCTCCTCGTTCACCGCCATGGCGTAGACCGACAGCCAGTCGTTGGCGATCAAGGGCTGGAAGACGTTGCGGGCGGCGTCCGCCTGGAGCCGGTCGTGGATGGCCTTGGCGCGGCGGCGCACGTTCAGCCCGCCGGGCATCACGCCTTCCTGCCGGATGCCGCGCCGCACGCAGTCGCGCATGGCGTCGGCCACCGCGTCGAGCCGCGCGTCGAGTTCGCTCGGGGACAGGAACACGAGTTCGTTGGCGCGCTGCATTTCCGCGACGCTCTTGCCGGAGCGCTCGGCCATCGAGAGCATCTCGGCTGCGGAAGCGAAGGGATAGGGCACCGTTTGGCCGGGCTCGGCCGGGGCCGCCACGTCGCGGCGCTGCAGTTCCTCCTCGTCCACCACGAAGCCGCCGCCGATCGAATAATAAACGCGCCGGAGCAGCATCTGCCCGTCGCGGTCGAGCCCTTCCACCGCCATGCCGTTGGCGTGGCCCGGCAGCGGCTTCTTGCGGTCGAACACGAGATCGCGCGCCGGCTCGAACTGGTAGACCGGGTGTCCTTCGGGCTGGACGGTGCCGGTGCGCGCCACCTCGCCGACGATCTCGTCCACCCGGTCGGGATCGACATTGGCGGGCACATAGCCGCACAGCCCGAGCACCACGGCGCGGTCCGTGGCGTGGCCGACGCCGGTGAAGGCGAGCGAGCCGTGGAGCGTGACGCGCAGCCGCGTCACCACCGCATCGTGCGGGCGTGGCCAGCTTCCGCTTTTCAGTTCGTTGAGAAAGCGCGCGGCGGCCGTCATCGGCCCCATCGTGTGCGACGACGAGGGACCGATGCCGATCTTGTAGAGATCGAAGACGGAAAGAAACATGAAGGGTCGATGCCTCCGGCCGCTGCGTTGGATCGTTCAGCGATAGATGGGGAAGCGCCCGCAGAGTTCACGAACTTCAGCGAGAACCGCCGCTTCCACGGCGCTGTCTCCTTCCGGGCCGGCCACTGCGAGGGCGTCGAGAACCTGGAGGATCAGGGCGCCGACCTTGCGGAACTCGGCCTCGCCGAAACCGCGCGTCGTGCCCGCCGAGGTGCCGAGCCGCACGCCGGACGTCACCGCCGGCTTCTGCGGGTCGAAGGGGATGGCGTTCTTGTTGCAGGTGAGGCCGGCGCGCTCCAGCGCCTTTTCGGCGTCCTTGCCGGTGACGTTCTTCGGCCTCAGATCCACCAGCACCATGTGGCAGTCGGTGCCGCCCGACACGATGTCGAGACCGCCGGCGACGAGCGCATCCGACAGCGCCCGCGCGTTGGAAACCACCGATTGAGCATAGGTCTTGAAGTCGGGGCGCAGCGCTTCGCCGAAGGCCACGGCTTTCGCCGCGATCACGTGCATCAGCGGGCCGCCCTGGTTGCCGGGGAAAACGGCCGAGTTGAACTTCTTAGCCAAAGCCTCGTCGTTGGTGAGGATCATGCCGCCGCGCGGCCCCCGCAGCGTCTTGTGGGTGGTGGTGGTCACCACATGGGCGTGCGGCAGCGGGTCGGGATAAATGCCGGCGGCCACCAGCCCGGCATAATGGGCCATGTCCACCATCAGATAAGCGCCGATCTCGTCGGCAATAGCCCGGAAGGCGGCGAAATCGATGTGGCGGGGATAAGCGGAAGCGCCGGCGACGATCAGCTTCGGCCGAGTTTCCAGCGCCTTGGCGCGCAGCGCGTCGTAGTCGATGAGCTGGTCGCTCTCGCGCACCTCGTAGGACACGACCTCGAACCACTTGCCCGACATGGTGACGGGCGAGCCGTGGGTGAGGTGGCCGCCATGGGCGAGCGACATGCCCATGATGCGGTCTCCGGGCTGGAGCAGGGCCAGGAACACGGCCTGGTTGGCCTGCGCGCCCGAATGCGGCTGGACGTTGACGAAGCCCGCTCCGAACAGCTCCTTCGCCCGCTCGATGGCGAGCGTCTCGACCTCGTCGACATATTCGCAGCCGCCATAATAACGGCGCCCCGGATAGCCCTCGGCATATTTGTTGGTGAGAACCGAGCCTTGCGCCTTCAGGACATCGGCCGACACGATGTTCTCGGAAGCGATCAGTTCGATCTGGTTCGCCTGCCGGTCGAGCTCGCGGGCGATGGCGTCGGCGATGGCCGTGTCGCCGAGAGGAGCCTCAAAGGCGAAGTTCAAGCTATCCATGGGGTCCCCCGGAGCGCGAAATGATGGATCAGTGTTCGGTAGCGATCTCGCGGCCGACCGCCGCCAGAAGGCCCCAGACATGCGATGCGAAAGACTGCCAGACCTCGATCCGGTAGTGGTGGGCCGAGTGCTTGACGAGAACCGCTTGCGCCTTGTCGAGGATCGTGCGCGTCGCCGATCCCTCCGGCATGGCGTCGAGATCGAGCACGCAGAAGGAGGACAGCGCCAGCGTCGCGTCCGAGCCCCTCACGTCGATACCGATCTCGCGATGGCTGACATCCACCAGGCTGTGCGGACCGCTGAGGCCGACGGCGAAGCGTTTGCAGATCGCGTCCACCTCATTGGCGGGGGCGAGAAGATACCATTCGTCCGGGCCGAGGCAGATCGCGGTGCGCCCGTCCGCGGAGTGGACGCCGCCGATGGTTTCGGGCAGCGCGACCCCGAAGACCTCGCCCGCCGCCGCCCGGCTTGCCGCCCGGACGCGCAAGGAGAAGCGGGCCTGATCGGGCGCGAGCGAGACCGCGAACCGATCCGCGACGCTCGGCAGCCGCGTGCCGGAAAGCGTCTTCCATTCCTGCAACATGGGTGTCGCCTCCCTTTCGTCTTACGCGGCCAGCCGCTTGTTTTCCGGGTCGTAGAAGATGCAGCCGCCGATCACCGCCGCGTGGGTGGCGTCCGTCATGGGCACGTAGATCGTCTCGCCCTGCTTCGTCTTGCCCCCTTCGATCACCGCCATGGCGATGGAGCGGCCGAGCGTTTCCGACCAGTAGGAGGATGTGACGTGGCCGATCATGCGGCGCGGCAGCGGACCGTCCGCTTCCGCCGTGATCTGCGCGCCTTCTTCCAGCACCACCTTCGGGTCGGCCGTCAGGAGACCCACAAGATGCTTGCGGTTGGGCTTCAACATATCGACACGCTGCAACGAGCGCTTGCCGACGAAGTCCGGCTTCAGCTTGCCGACCGCCCAGCCGAGGCCCGCGTCGTCCGGCGTCAAGGTGCCGTCCGTGTCCTGGCCGACGATGATATAGCCCTTCTCGGCGCGAAGGACGTGCATGGTTTCCGTGCCGTAGGGCACTATGCCGTATTGTGCCCCGGCTTCCCGGATCGCTTCCCACAAGGCCCGGCCGTAGCGCGCCGGCACGTTGACCTCGAAGCCGAGTTCGCCGGTGAAGCTCACGCGGAAAAGCCGCATCGGCACGCCGCAGATGCGCCCTTCCCCGACCGCCATGTGCGGGAAGGCTTCGGCCGAGATGTCGATGCCCTCGACCAGGGGCTCCAGGACTTTCCGCGCGTTCGGGCCGTTCAGGGCGACCACCGACCATTGCTCGGTGGTGGAGGTCAGCCACACGTCGAGATCCGGCCATTCGGTCTGGAGATAGTCCTCCATCATGTTGAGAACCCGCGCCGCGCCGCCCGTCGTCGTGGTGACGTGGAAGCGATCGCTCGCCAAACGCCCGATCACGCCGTCGTCGCGGATGAAGCCGTCCTCGCCGAGCAGCACGCCGTAGCGGCAGCGGCCGGGCTCCAGCTTCGTCCAGGCATTGGTATACATGCGGTTCATGAAGGTCGCCGCGTCCGGGCCGACGATCTCGATCTTGCCGAGCGTCGAGGCGTCGAACATGCCGACGCTTGCCCGCGTCGCCTTGCATTCGCGGTTGACGGCGGCGTGCATATCCTCGCCCGCCTTCGGGAAGTAGCGCGCCCGGCGCCAAAGCGAGACCGGCTCGAACACCGCGCCGGCGGTCTCGGCCAGCGTGTCGATCGGCGTCTTGCGCGTCACCTCGAAGAGTTCGCCGCGATTATAGCCCGCAAACGCCCCGAAGGTCGTCGGCGTATAGGGCGGGCGGAAGGTGGTGAGGCCGACCTGCGGGGCCGGACGCCCAAGCGCGTTCGAGGCGATCTGCAAGCCGTTGATGTTGGAGGTCTTGCCCTGGTCGGTCGCCATGCCGTTGGTGGTGTAGCGCTTGATGTGCTCCACCGAACGGAAACCCTCGCGCACCGCGAGACGGATGTCTTTCGCCAGAACGTCGTTCTGGAAGTCGACGAAGGCCTTGGCGAAGGAGGAGTTGCGGTCGGTCGGCAGGTCCAGGCAGGTTTCGCCCTCCATCGGCCCTTCCTTCTCGACGGAGAAGGCGGGAACGGAAGCGGAGCGCCCGACAGTCTCGGCCGCAGCCGCGCCGGCCTCCGCGCCATCGGCGAAGGCTGCGGCGAGGCCGAAATGACCGGCCCCCGCGCCGACGCAAGCGCAGTCCTTCGTCGAGCGACCCGGCAGGAAGGTCTGCATCTCGGCGTTCCAGTCGAGCTTGCCGCCCGTATGGGAGAAGAGATGAAGGCTCGGCGTCCAGCCGCCCGACATCAACAGCGCGTCGCAATCGACCCAGCGCCCCGCGCCGACGCGCCCTGAGCCGTCCACCGGATTGACCCGCACCTTGGAAACGCGAAGCCGCCCCTTGGTGTCCGTCACCGTGCCGCCAATGAGCGTCTCGATGCCCAAGGACCGCGCTTCCATCAGGAGGTGCTCGGCGACCTTGCGGCGCGTGTCCACGAGGATCGGAACGATCGTGCCCGACCGCGCCAGATCGAAGGCGGCGGCCCAGGCGCTGTCATGCGAGGTGACGACGGCGGCGCGCGTGCCCACCTTCACGCCGTAGCGGTTGAGATAGGAGCGCGCCGCGCCCGCCAGCATCACGCCCGGACGGTCGTTGCCGGCAAAAACCAGCGGCTTCTCGATGGCGCCCTGCGCGAGGATCACGCGGGCCGCGCGCACCTTCCACATGCGCTCGCGCGTGGCTCCCGCCGGCACGTCGGCGCGGTGGTCGGTGAGGCGCTGGCAAAGGCCGAGGAAGTTCTGGTGATAGAAGCCGATCGCCGTGGTGCGGGTGAGCACCGTGACGTTCGGCATGTCCGCGAGCGCTTGCAGCGTCTCGGTCAGCCACGTCCAGGCCGGGCGGCCGTCGATGGCGACATCGGGCTCCGACAGGAGCCAGCCGCCGGCTTCGGCCTGCTCGTCGACGAGCATGACCTTCGCTCCGCTTCTGGCCGCCGCGAGAGCCGCCGACAAACCGGCCGCGCCCGCGCCGACGACAAGCACGTCGCAATGGGCGAAGCGCGAAGCATAGTTGTCGGGATCGGTCTCGGACGGCGAAACGCCGAGGCCCGCCGCGCCCCGGATCACCGGCTCGTAGACCTTGTTCCAGAAGCTCTTCGGCCACATGAAGGTCTTGTAGTAGAAGCCCGCCGAGAACAGCATGTAGAGGCTGTCGTTCACCGCGCCGACATCGGTTCGCAGGGACGGCCAGCGGTTCTGGCTATTGCCCTTGAAGCCTTCGAAGATCTCGGCGACGGTGGCGCGCGTGTTCGGCTCGAAGCGCCCCGCGCCCCGGTCCGTGCCGATCAGCGCGTTCGGTTCTTCGCAGCCCGCCGACAGGATGCCGCGTGGGCGGTGATACTTGAAGGACCGGCCGACGAGATGGACGCCGTTCGCCAGAAGCGCGGCGGCGAGCGTGTCGCCTTCGCGCCCTTCCAGGCTCTGGCCGTCGAAGGAAAAGCGCACGGGCTTCGCGCCGGACGCGCGGCCTTTGCCGGACACGCGCATCGCGCCGGTGCGGCCCACCGAGGCGCTGGCGGGATGCGCCGTGGAAACCGCCCCGGCCGGGGCGTCGGTCACGCGATATTGGCTCATGCGCCCGCTCCTTCGCTGGCGGCCACGACCGGGCGCGGTTCGCCGGCCTTGTAGGTGGTCTCGAACTTGTCCGTCACGGTGTCGCGGATCGCGTTGAAGAAGCGCCCGCACCCATGGATGTGGCGCCAGCGCTCATGATGACGCCCGCGCGGATTGGAGCGCACGTAAAGATGGTCGCGCCAGTCGTCGTCGCTCAAGGATGAGGGGTCGAGGGGCCGCGCGATATGCGCTTCGCCGGCATAGGCGAATTCGACCTCGGGGCGCGCGGCCTGGCAATAAGGGCAGGTGATCAGCAGCATCGGGTCCGCTCCTTCAGTGCGCGACGGCGGCGGCGGCGGCTTCGTCGATGAGACGGCCGGTCCTGAAACGATCGAGGGTGAAAGGCGCGTTGATCGGGTGCGGCTCGTCGCGCGCGATGGTATGCGCGAAGACGTGGCCCGAACCCGGCGTCGCCTTGAAGCCGCCGGTGCCCCAGCCGCAATTGACGTAGAGCCCCGGCACCGGCGTCTTGCCGATGATCGGCGAGCGGTCCGGCGTGACATCGACGATGCCGCCCCATTTGCGCAGCATCCGCATGCGGGTGAACATCGGGAACACTTCGCAGATGGAGGCCAGCGTGTGCTCGATCAGCGGCAGCCCGCCGCGCTGCGAATAGGACACGTACTGGTCGGTGCCAGAACCGATCACCAGCTCGCCCTTGTCGGACTGCGAAAGATAGGCGTGAACCGTGTTCGACATCACGACGCAGGGGAAGATCGGCTTCACCGGCTCCGACACCAGCGCCTGGAGCGGATAGCTTTCCAAGGGCAGGCGCACATCGGCCGAGCCCATCACCACGGAGGTGTTGCCGGCGGCCGAGACCGCGACCTTCTTGGCCTTGATGAAGCCCTTGGCCGTTTCGACGCCCGTCACGCGGCCGGTCGCGTCTCGCCGGATGCCGAGAACCGGGCAGTTCTGGATGATGTCGACGCCGCGCGCCGCCGCGCCCCTGGCATAGCCCCAGGCCACCGCGTCGTGCCGGGCGACGCCGCCCCGGCGCTGCAGGGCCGCGCCCACCACCGGATAACGGGCATTGGCCGCGATGTTCAGCGGCGGGCAATATTCCTTGGCTTCCGCCGCCGTCAGCCATTCGTTGTCGATGCCGTTCAGGCGGTTGGAATGGATGTGGCGCTTGAAGACCTGCTCGTCATGCACCGTATGCGCCAGCATCATCACGCCGCGCTGCGAGAACATCACGTTGTAGTTCAGCTCCTGGGACAGGCCTTCCCAGAGCTTCATGGCGTGCTCGTAGAGATGCGCCGACTCGTCGTAGAGATAGTTCGAGCGGATGATCGTGGTGTTGCGGCCGGTATTGCCGCCGCCGAGCCAGCCCTTGTCGATCACGGCGACATTGGTGATGCCGTGCTCCTTGGCCAGATAATAGGCCGCGCCGAGGCCGTGCCCGCCGGCCCCGACGATGATCACGTCATATTCGGCCTTCGGCTCGGCATCGGGCCATTGCGGCTCCCAGGTCTTGTTTCCCTTCAGCGCCTTGGCGATCAGGACGGGCAGCGAGAAGTGGGTCATGGCGCGCTTCCATCGGCAATGACCGGCAAATTATCGCCTGCCCGTCTTGCGTCGCAGAACGGATGCGTCAGACTAACGGGATATTTGCGCCACCCGGAAGAAGTGTCCGATGCCCTCTCCCGCCATGCCCAGGCCCCGCGCGCCCTCGCAGGCGCGGCTTCGCGTCGGCTTCATCCTGGCGCGGCGCTTCACGCTCTGCGCCTTCGCCAATTTCGTGGACGTTCTGCGGCTCGCCGCCGACGAAGGCGACCGCTCGCGCCCCATCCTGTGCGAATGGTCGATCCTGTCGGACACGATGGAGCCGATCGCGTCGAGCTGCGGCGTGGTGGTGCAGCCGACGGCGCGGCTCGGCGACCCGAAGAGCTTCGACTACATCGTGGTGGTCGGCGGCTTGATGCAGGAAATCCCGAACCTCGCCCCGGCGACGCTCGCTTATCTGCAGCGGGCGGCGCGCGAGCACGTGCCTTTGGCGGGCGTTTGCACCGGGGCCTTCATCCTGCACCGCGCCGGGCTGATGGACGGTTATCGCTGCTGCGTAAGCTGGTTCCACCATGCCGATTTCCTGGAGCAGTTCGATGGCTTACGCCCGGTTGCCGACCAGATCTTCATGGTGGACCGCGACCGCCTCACCTGTTCGGGCGGCGCAAGCTCGGCGCATCTGGCGGCCTGGCTCGTGGAAAAGCATGTCGGGATCGGGCCGGCGCGCAAGAGCCTTCAGATCATGATCATCGACGAGGCGCTCAGGGGCGAGAAGCCGCAACCCGCCACCCCGATCGATGTCTCGTCCAGCGACGACGCGGTGCGCAAGGCCATTCTCCACATGCGGCAGAACGTGGAAACGCCGCTTTCGGTGGAGGAACTTGCCCGCCGGCTCGGTCTGTCGCGGCGCAGCCTGGAGCGCCATTTCGAGAAGGCGGTCGGCCGCTCGCCGAGCGCCTACTATGTCGCGCTGCGGCTCGATCAGGCCGATCTCCTGTTCCGCACGAGCCGCCAGACGGTGGCGGCCATCGCCGCCGCCACGGGCTTTTGCGACGGCTCGCATCTGGCGCGCGCGTTTCGAACGAACGGACGGGCCATGCCGCAAAGGCCGGCGACATCCGCGCCGGCCTCGATGCCATGATGGGCCGCGAACCCGTCGCGGCGAGCCGTGCCTTATGAGCGGCAGCCGGCGGCGAAGGTTAGAACCGGCCAGCGTCCGTCGCGCACCGCGCGCTGCCTGATCCAGCCTTCGAAGGTGGAAACCTTGGCGCGGCACCAAAGGCCGTCCGAGGCGGTGGTGCAGCGATCCACCTGCACGCAGGTTCCGGCGGGAATGGTCGCCACGATGGCGGCGTCGGGCCGAGCCTCGGCGCGCGCGTTCAACCGCACCAGAACGCCCGCGCTCGCATTCGCGCCTTCCGTTGTTTCCTTCGGGGAGGCGAGATCGGCCGGGGTCGCGCAGGTCGCGGTGTAGCCGATATAGATGCAGGACTGCGCCGTGCGAACGGGCGCGGCGTCCGCCGGGGCGGCGGCGGGTGCGGCGGCCGCGAGGCGCTCGAACACCACGGGCAGCTTGTCGGCGGTGTCGCCGCTGATGCGGTTCTGGTTGCCGCCGAGGCGTGCCACCACGTCGCCCGTGCGTGACACCAGCCCGAGCTGGTTTTCCACGATGCGCCAGGATTCCAGATCGTTCATCGCGCCGCCGCAATGGGCGGAGGACAGGGAATAACCCTGCCCCTTGGCGTCGCGGCCGAGCGTCACGCGGCACGCGCCGCCATCGGCAAAGGCGGGGTCGAGCGTCTGCCAGTCGCCGGAGAAGGCGCGCACGAAATCGCTTTCACTCTGTGCCAGCGCCGGCATCGCCAGGCATCCGACGACGAAAGCAGCGAGCGCGCTGCGAAGCATCATCCGCATGGTTCGTTTCCCCTTGAGAATAGCGCCCGCCAGCCCCCCGGCGGCGGCGCCTAGATGCGGTTGTCGCCGACGACCAGCGTGTTGCGCGCCACTTCCGCGCCGTTCTCGCCCGTCAGCACGAGTTCCACCTCGAGCCTGTCGCCCGGCGCCATCGAAAGGCCCACCGTCGCAACGCTGGAGGATTTGCCCGCGTCGAGTGTCGCGGAGCCGCCTTGCGTGGTGCTCGAGCGTCCCGCCGGCCCGCTTTTCTCCACCCGCATGGTCGCCTCGAAGCGCCCGGCGGAAAGGGCGAGCGCCCGGCCCGAGATGCGAACGCCGTTCGGGGCAGCTTCCACGTCGATCACCGCGACTGCCGCCGCCGGTCCCGCCGCATGCGTGGGCGAGGAAGCGCTCATGAGCGCGACGGCAAGGGTTAAAGCACCGGCGAAGACCTTCATCGCGTCACCATTACCGGCCTGAACCGATGCCGGGCAGCGCGGTCTGCGTGATCTGCACGGAAGTGGCGTTGGAAATCACCTGGACGCCGGTCGGCAGTCCCGTCGCCCCGGACGCCACCGCGCTCGCGATCGCCGCGTTGGAACTTGCGTCCGACAGGCCGCTGCCGTTCTGCACGACGCTGACATTGGCGCTGCCTTCGACGTTGAGGCTGCGCGTGTTGTTGCTGCCGTTCTGGATCAAGGTGCCGCTGCCTTCGCCCGCGACATCGACGCTGCCGGTATTGCCGTCGCCGTTCTGGAGAAGCGTGCCGCGACCGCCGAGATCGCCGGTGACGGTCACCGTCCCGCGATTGCCCGCGCCGAACTGGCCGATGGCCGATTGCGAAAGGCCGTTGGCCCGGATGTTCGCGACGTTGCCGGCGCCACCGTTCGCGTTGTTCTGTTGAAGGCCGACATTGGCGCCGCCTCCGTTGACGATCACGCTCGCCACGTTGCCGTCGCCCGCTTGCCGCGCGATGTCGTCCGCGTCGATCGCGAGGATTCCGGACGTCGTGTCTGGCACCACGAGTTCGAGCCCGCCGATGGCGGAATTGCTGGCGTTGGATTGATCGACGCTCAACGTGTTGTTGGAGCCCGTTTGCTGGATGACCAGCAGATTGTTCTGCGCCGTGGCTACGCCGGTTCCGATCCAGACGGAACCGAATGCCAACAAGGAGACCGCAAGATCGACGCTTCTCATCAGCCTGCTCCTTGCAAAAATTACCCTAAGGGCGAACCAACAATATATTGAAAGAATGCCGAAACCGGAAGAACGTCGGGACCCGTTTCCAAGTCGACCAACCGGTTGCATACGGCGGAGATCGTAAGATATTTTCCCTATCCGCCACCGGGCGGAACGAGTTCGTGCCTTTTCAAGCCAATGAAAGGCCCGCCCCCATGAAGGAGGCAGGCCCGTTCTTGATCGCTCGATCAGCTAAGTCTTACTGGTTGACGTTGCTGACGTTGAAGGAGCCGACCTGCGTGACGACGGCCGTGTTGTTGTAGGAGGCGCCGCTGATGGTACCGACGCCGACATTCGCGGTGTTCTTGAAGCCGGTCTGGAACACGCCGACATCGTTGTTGTCGCCATTGACGGTCACGTTCGCCTTCTGACTCCGGTCGTACTGGGTGATGGCCGTCTCGTTCAGGCTGCCGCTGATCGACGCGACGATCTCATTGTCGGAGCCGGACTGATCGAAGCCGAACATGTTTTCGTTGCCGGTGACGGTGACATCCAGCTTGTTTCCGTAGCCGAACTGGGAAACGTCGTTGCCGTCCCCGAAAGCGGACTTGAACCCAGCGATGTTGAACTCGCCGTTCGAACCGTTGCGGTCGCCGCTGAAGGTCATCTTGGCGGTGTTCTTGGAGCCGAAGGTGTTGCCCTGATAGACGCTATCGACGACGTTGCTGTTTCCGGTCTGCGCGATCGTGAGCTCGTTGCCGGCGCCCCCGTAGTTGGCCTGATAGGTCGAGTTGATCCTGTTGCCGTCGCTGCCGCCCTGCGTGATCGTCAGTCCGTTGCTGTTCCCGTACTGCTCAACCTTGGCCACGACGTTGTTCGACATGGACTGGGTGATCGAGGCCGTGTTGGTGCCCATGAACGAGTTGTTCTTCTGGTGCACGTCCTCGACGATGTTGCCGTTGCCGGACTGGTTCACCGACAGCTTGTTGTTGCCGGCGTAGCCGAAGAACGAGCCGCTTTCCTGGAGAACGGTGCGGACATTGTTGCCGTTGCCGGTCTGCTTGATGTCCGCGCTGTTCTTGTATCCGTCCTGCTTGAAGCGGCCGTCCGCTGCGCCGACCTTCTGATCGTTGCCATCCTGGTCGATCGTCAGGGTGTTGTCGCTGCCTTCCTGAAGGGCGGCCCGTCCAACCGAACCGACCTCCGAGGAACTGGCCTGGTCCTGATAGATCGTGAGTTCGTTCCGCTTCCCGTCCTGCTTGGTGAAGGACTCGTTGCCGTTTCCGCCTGCGAAAGCGGCGCCGCTGAACATGGCGAGGGCGGCAGAGGTCAGCAATACTTTCTTAAGATTCGTCATTGTACTCTCCAGTTACAGGGCCCGGCCGTCCAAAGCATCGGGCAGGTTGAAATCATGCACTTCGCGGACCGGTCAAAACGATCGGGCCCCGCGATCTGCGGATCAAGCAAACCACCAGCGTTCGCAGCGATGAAGTACATCGCTCCGTTGTGTGTCGCGGTTCTCTAAATCCGCCTATCGTCAGACAAACCGATCCCGTTGGAACCAAGCGCTGCGCTTGGGCCCTGCGATCGTCTCACCCTTATTTTCTGGAAGTCTTGGACTTGGTCCCGCCTTCCCCCCTTCGGAGTTGGGAACGCCTCGTGAAGGCTTTTCCTCAATCTCCTTAACAAATGCTTTACTCTTTTCCCTGACCAAACGTCAACACAATCCATGCGCGACCCCGCCGTGATAGCGGTGTTAGAGTTAAGTTGTGTTCTTGCGGACACGCGTAAGCAAAGTCCTTGAAAGAGCACTTCCCGCCCTATCGACTGCGTCCGACCGAATCTATTCAAATTGTTCGCAAATTCGCAGCGGCTCTTGCTGCTTGAGCTAGGTTACGGGCTCGATTGCGAAATTTCCGACGCAAACTCGTCCGATTTCTGTCGCAAGGGCAGCACATCGCCGCCGCTCTCGGTGTTCCCGCAAGCGCTTCGGGCATCCGTCCGGTCGACTGCACATCGCGAAACGAGCAAATGACTTTTTTCGCCTGAAAATTTCGGCTGGTGATCGGAAAGGGCCGAAATGCGAAACGGCGTCGTTCCGATCAGGAAGACGACGCCGTTCGCCGATTCTCCGTAAGCCCGTACGAGCCCTCGGTTTAGCTCGGGAAGCCGGTGAGCGCGGCCATCTGCCGGTCGATGCTTTTCTCGTCCAGCTTGCCGAGCGCCGGTTCGTCCTGGCGCGGCGCGGGCGGCAGCGCGGGCGGCGCGTTGGATTGCGGCGCGCGCGGAACGGGGGCGGTGTCGGTGCCGTTCGGCACGAAGCCGACGCCGGGCACCTGTCGCACGCCCGACTGGCCGGCGGGCCGCGTCACGGCGCGCGGCAGGCCGTTGCCGCTGCCCGACCCGACCTCGCCCGGCATGATCCGCCGCACCGTCACCGGGCGCGGGCCGGTGGCGATGGTTTCGGTGATGCTGGCCGGATCGCGGGTCAGGGGGCGCGGCAGGTCGTCGGCGCCGGGCGTGATCTTGTCGCCGTAGGTCTGTGCCTTGTAGGCGTCGATATAGGCCGCGCCCGCCGCATGGTCGGCGAAGTTCCAAAGGCCGAGCTCGGCTCCCTCGACGATGAGGCTCAGCACGGCCATTTCCATCGCGGACTGCACGGCGATCTGTTTCGGCTCGTTATAGGTGGTGCCGGCTTCCGCTTCCAGGATATCGGTGAGCTTCACATAGCGGAACGCGCCGCCCTGCAGCGAATAGGAAGCCACGGCCTTGCGCGTCGTGACGCTGGTCAGCACTTCGCCGGTCTTGGTGGAAATGGCGCGCAGCGTGACCGTCACGACGTCGCGGGAATATTTCGTGTCGCCGCCGATGCCGAGGAAGCGGGCGCCGAGCCCGCCGGTCACGATGTTGGAATCGTAGCCGATGATGCCGCCCTCGATGATGATCCCCGCATGGAGAAGCGGCGGCAGGGCGCTCGCGTCGATCTGCGTTTCCTGGTTGTAGATGCGGCGCATCTCGGTGAGGATCTGGCGCTCGCGCAGGAGGTTGTCGAGTTCCTTGCGCTCCAGCACCGTGAACCAGCGGCGCTCGCCCGCATCCTGCAGCGCCTTGATCAGGATCGCCGCGCCGCCCTGCGTCACCGCGCGCGACAGAGACTGGACGTTCTCGCGTTCCTTGAACTGGCCCGTCAGGTCCTCGATGTCGTAGACCGCGAGCACGGTGCGTTTTTCGGGCGGCGGCACGCGGCGCAGGTCGTCGTTCGGACGGCTGACCTTGGCGACCACCGGCCGCGTGTCGATCCGCGACTCCTCGGTGACGCAACCGCCGAGCGTGAGAAGCGACAGGCCCGCGATGAACCCCCGCGCGGCCAGCGTGCGGCAGCGAAGCCTGGACGCCATGATATGTAGTCTCCCCTGATGACCGGCGCGTTCCCCAACGCTCGGTCGCTCGCTCGTCCGGTTACGGCTGGCTTTTCAATAGATGCCGCTGGCGTTGCTGCCCGACAGCGTCCCCGTGATGGCGGCGGCCGAGGACGAGGTGCCGGCGGTTCTGGCCAGCGAGTTCGCCGACGAGCCGGCGGTCAGCGCGGCATTGCCGTTGGTCACCAGTTGCGGGACGACGATTTCGGTCACCGTTCCGTCCGCCGCGTTGACGATCGTCAGGCGAATGGAGCCGCCCGTGCGATCGAAGGTCACCGT
Source organism: Aureimonas psammosilenae (assembly GCF_009176975.1). Classification (GTDB taxonomy): domain Bacteria; phylum Pseudomonadota; class Alphaproteobacteria; order Rhizobiales; family Rhizobiaceae; genus Plantimonas; species Plantimonas psammosilenae. The sequence continues at coordinate 91,739 of NZ_WEZG01000014.1, read as the reverse complement.
GGTGTCGCCGAACTGGACCGTGCCGTTTTCCTGCGGATTCTCGCCGAAGATCGCGTCCGTGACTTGCGCTGCCAGCGCGGAAAGCAGCCGCCCCTGCAACTGGCGCACGAAGAGGTCGGCATCGGATGTCGAGGTGCCGCCGGGATTGGTGCCCGTCGCGGTCGTGGGCTTCTTGAAATCGCTGGCGGTGGATTCGCGCTGGGCGCTCGCCAGACCCAGAAGATGCGCCGAATTCAACGGGCTGCCGCCGAAGGACGGATTGACCGGGCTGTAGATCAGTTCGCCCGCGAAGCCGGACGAGGTGATCAAGGTCAATCCCGCAATCGTCAAACCAATCAGCTTCGTCATTACACTCAACCCTCGAAATGTCGTCATTATCGATGAGGGGGCTGTATCGAAGCAAGCGGAAAGTGGAAAACGACAATTTGGACTAAGATTGTTGCAAAAATAGCCCTAGGGAAGATGCTTAACTCTTTGGACCAGACCAATTTCCGAAAACTTGAGTGAACCTCGCGAAGGGGAAGGTTAAGCAACTTTAGCAATTGATGAATTTGTCCACGGACCCTGTCGTTTGGACATGACGTTCTCGAAAATGGCTGGTCTGGTCGCGCGACTGTAACCTGTGGATGCGCCAAAGGAAATCGCTTTTCCGGCCGGCGCGGTCCCGATCAAAGGTGTGCCGGCCGTTCGAGGCGGCGGCGTCCCGTCACGTCCGGCCGCGCAAAGCCTGTTTTCCCATATACAGGAGATGGCGCGCCCCGTCGGCCACCGACACCTGCCCGACGGCGATGGATTCGGCCGCCACGCGCATGACGGCGCGATCGAACTCGTTGGCCCGGATGGGCGCCGGCGGCGGATGGGCGATGACCTTGTCGCGTAAGGAGGCGACATAGGTCACCGTCTTGCGCTCGGTGGGGTTCAGCCCGGCCTCCACCGCCTGGCCACGCCCGGAAGCAAGGGCACGCCGCGCTCGACGCCGAGAATCGAGCCTGCGGCCGGATCGTTCACGAAGAAAGAGATGAACCGCGCCGCCGCTTCCCCTTGGGTCGAGGTCGACGATCCGGCCGCCTTCCGGCGCGACGCGGCCGTGTTGCGCGCGCTTCTCAGCGCATGATCTCCGCCGACAACGGCTCGATCTGCACCGCGCCGCCACCGAGCGAGCTTTCCAGCGCCGCGAGCCCGCACAGCACCGACATCGCGCCCGCGCGCGAGCCGGCGCGCTGGCGCAGCCGGTCGTTGGAGCCCGGCTTGAAGATCATGTCGCGCATCCGGTTGTCGCCGCCATAATGCCCGCCCGGCTCGTGCGGCACCCAGATGCGATCGACGCCGCCGCCGAAGCTCTTCATCACCACGATCTCGTCCGCCGGCGGCACGCTCCAGGGCTGCTTCTCGTATTGCCGAAGCTCGATGCGCCCGCGATGGCCGTTGAAGGCGATATGGTGCCCTTCGATCGGCATGTAGGTGTTTAGCGAATAGGACACCTGAACGCCCGAGCGATAACGGATGGAGGCCGTCATCGTGTCGGGGATGTCGATGTCCTCGCGATAAACGCAGGCGTCCCGCACGTAGCCATCGACCTGCGAGGGCTCCTCGTAGAGCGCGTCCAGAAACGGATCGGCGGCCAGATCCATGTGGTAGTCGCATTCGGCCGCGTGGACGCAGGTGCGGCAGCGCTCGCCCCGGAACGGTCCGTTGCGGCCGTAATGAAGAAGCTGGCCGAAGCCCTTCACTTCCTCAGGGTCGGAATCGAGATACCAGTTCAGAAGGTCGAAATGGTGCGTCGCCTTGTGGACGAAGAGCGAGCCCGAATGGCGCGTGAACGCGTGCCAGCGGCGGAAGTAATCCGCCCCGTGCTGGTTGTCCAAGTACCAGTGGAAGTCGACGGAGGTGACGGTGCCGATGGCCCCTTCCTCGATCAGTTCCTTGATGCGCGCGGCGGTGGGCGAAAAGCGGTAGTTGAACGAGACGTCCACCCGCCGGCCCGTGCGCTTCTCGGCGTCGCGGATGCGGGCGATCTTCTCACGCGTCGTGGTCATCGGCTTTTCGGAGATGACGTCCGCCCCGCCTTCCAGCGCGCGCACCACGATGTCGTCATGCGTGTCGTCGGGCGTGCAGACGATCACCAGCGAGGGCTTCAGCTCGGCCAGCATCCGGTCGAAGTCGTCGTAGAGCGGGGCGGCCGAGCCGATCATCGCGCGGGCCCGTTCGGCCCGCATCAGGTTCACGTCGCAGATGCCGACGAGTTCCACGAACTCGCTCCATCCCGCCAGAAGCTCACGCCCCCACATGGTGGTGCCGCGATTGCCCGTGCCGACCAGCGCGTAGCGCGTGCGGCCTTTCTCGGTCTTCATTCTCGTTCTCCCGGCAGTCCTGTTCGGTCCCGCCTCAGCACACCGTCCGGTAGCGCTCGACGCAGGTTCGGATCACCTCGTCCACCGGACGCGCGCCCCATTTGTGCGAAAAGATCTCGACTTCCTGGGGCCCACCGAACCCGGCCGCCTCGATGCTCGCGCGAAAGGCTTTGAGGTCGATCACGCCGTCGCCCATCATGCCCCGGTCGTGGAGCGGGTCGGTGGTCGGCACCAGCCAGTCGCAGATGTGATGGGCGAGGATACGCCCATCCCGGCCCGCCCGCGCGATCTGCGCTTCGAGTTCCGGGTCCCACCACACATGGTAGACGTCCACGGCGACGCCGACGCCGTCTCCCAGCTTGTCGCAAAGGTCGAGCGACTGTTTCAGCGTGTTGATGCAGGCGCGGTCGGCCGCATAGGCCGGGTGCAGCGGCTCGATCGCGAGCGGCACGCCGGCGGCGCGGGCATGGGGCAGAAGCTCGGCCATGCCGTCCGCCACCATCGCGCGCGCGCCGGGGAGATCGCGCGAGCCCGCCGGCAGACCGCCCACCACCATCACGAGGCAGGCCGCGCCGAGCATTGCGGCTTCGTCCACCGCGCGGCGGTTGTCGTCGATCGCCGCGCGCCGCCCGGCCTCGTCGGGGGCGGGAAAGAAGCCGCCGCGACAATGGCCGGTGACGCGCATGCCGTTGGCACGCACGATGCGCGCGGCTTCCGCGATGCCGACTTGCCCCACATGCTCGCGCCAGGGCGAGATGGCGGTGACGCCGTGGCGAAGGCAGGCGTCCACGATGCCGCCGAACGTGCCGCCCTGCCGCACCGTCGCGAAATTGATGGAAAGACCCTCGACGCTCATGCCATCCCCCGCACCGCTAGGAACTGCTTCATCCGCCGCGCCGCTTCGTCCGGGTCAGCGAGCGTGTTGGCGCGGTCGGCGAGGCGGAAGAGTTCCGCGAAATGAAGGGTCGAGCGCGCGCTTTCCTGCCCGCCCACCATGGTGAAATGGTTCTGCAGGCCGTTCAGCCAGGCCAGAAACACGACGCCCGTCTTGTAGAAGCGCGTCGGCGCGCGGAAGATGTGGCGCGACAAGGCGACGGTCGGCTCCAGCGTGTCGTGGAACTCGTTCAACGAGCCACGCTTCAAGCTGGCGAGCGCGGCGGAGGCCGCCGGCGCGATCGCGTCGAAGATGCCGAGAAGCGCGTCGGAATGACTGTGCTCGTCGCCGGCGATCAGTTCGGCATAATTGAAGTCGTCGCCCGTATACATCCTGACGCCCGCCGGCAGGCGGCGGCGCATGGCGATTTCCTTTTCCTTCGACAGAAGCGAGATCTTGATGCCGTCGATCCGGGCGGCATTGGCCTCGATCATCGCGAGGCAGGTGTCCATGGCCGTATCGTGGTCGGGCGAGCCCCAGTAGCCTTGGAGCGCTGGGTCGAACATCTCGCCGAGCCAGTGGATGATCACGGGTCTCCGCACATTCGCGAGCACGCGGCCATAGACGTCGAGATAATCGTCCGGTCCCTTGGCGCTTGCCGCCAGCGCGCGGCTCGCCATCAGGATGACGCGCCCGCCCTCCCCTTCCACGAAGCCGACCTGTTCCTCGTAAGCCGACACGATGTCGGAAAGCGCCAGATCCGGGTTCGGCGCGAGGTGGTCGGTGCCCGCGCCGCAGGCGATCAAGGCGTCGTCGCGCGACTGGGCTTCCTTGAGTGACCGGCGGACCAATTCCTGCGAGTCGGTCCAGGACAGGCCCATGCCGCGCTGCGCCGTGTCCATGGCCTCCGCGACGCCGAGGCCGAGATCCCAAAGCCGGTGCCGAAAGCGTAAGGTGGCGTCCCAGTCGATCGCCGGCTCCAGCCACGGGTCGGAGTGCTTCAAGGGGTCGGCCACCACATGGGCGGCGGCATAGGCGATGCGGTCGAAATCCGCCGCGCGCCGGCGGTGGAGCGGGATGGGACTACCGGCAAGACGGTAGAACTCGATCTCGCCGTTGTCGATGGGAAGCCGAAGCTCGGTCAAGGCCGTGTCCTCCTTCAGGCCGCGAGCGAGCGCTTGGCGAGCGAGGGCACGTCGAGCCAGCGGCGCTCGCGCCAGGAGCGCAGGCCGAGTTCGGCGAGCTGCACGCCCTTCACGCCTTCCATCAGCCCGTAGGGCCAGGGGCCGTCCTCGGCGAGATGGCGCACGAACATCTCCCACTGCGCCTTGAAGCCGTTGTCGTAGGTGACGTTGTCGGGCACCTCGTCCCAGGTGCGGTAGAAGTCGATGGTCTGCGGCTGGTCCGGGTTCCACACGGGTTTGGGCGTGTTCACGCGGTGCTGCGTCCAGCATTTGGTGAGCCCGGCCACCGCCGAGCCGTGCGTGCCGTCCACCTGGAAGGTCACGAGATCGTCGCGGCGCACCCGCACCGCCCAGGAGGAGTTGATCTGCGCGATCGCGCCGCCTTCCAGTTCGAAGGTCGCATAGGCCGCGTCGTCGGCATCCGCCCGGTAGCTTTGCCCGCGCTCATCGACGCGCGTCGGGATATGCGTCGCGCCGAGGCACGACACGGCCTTCACCTCGCCGAAGAGGTTGTCCATGACGTAGCGCCAATGGCACAGCATATCGAGGATGATGCCGCCGCCGTCCGCAGTGCGGTAGTTCCAGGACGGGCGCTGCGCCGGCTGCCAGTCGCCCTCGAAGACCCAATAGCCGAACTCGCCGCGCACCGAGAGGATCTTGCCGAAGAAGCCCGAGTCGCGCAGCATCGCGAGCTTGCGAAGGCCGGGCAGGAAGAGCTTGTCCTGCACCACGCCGTGCCGGACGCCGGAGCGCTCGGCGAGTTCGGCGACGCGAAGCGCTTCCTCCATGTTGTCGGAGATCGGCTTCTCGCAATAAACGTCCTTGCCGGCTTGAATGGCTTTCGTCAGGAGCGCGCCGCGCATCTGCGTCGTGCCGGCATCGAAGAACAGCGTGTCTTGCCTGTTGGCGAGCGCGGCGTCGAGATCGGTGGTCCAGCGCTCGATGCCGTGACGCCGGGCGATCTCCTCGATCTTGGCCCCGTTGCGCCCGACAAGGATCGGGTCGAGCATCACACGCTCGCCGTTGGACAGAAGCACGCCCCCATGCGCCCGGATCGCCACCACGGAGCGCACCAGATGCTGGTTGTAGCCCATGCGGCCGGTGATGCCGTGCATGATCACGCCGATGCGTTTCATCGATGGTCCTCCCCTGGGGCGCGGTTCGCGAACCCCGATGCGGCACCCCTTCGCGGGATTTGTAACCGTTTGGTTATTTGTGGGGAAAAGCGCGGCGCCTTGTCAACCGCCTTTCGCTTGGAGCCTTCCGGTTTTTCGGAAGCCGGGTTCTCTTGGGCGCTCTCAGGCTCTCACGGAAGCCAGCACCGTCGCGACGATATGGTCACCCCACCGGTCGTTCTCGGCGCGCGACTGGAGATCGCGGCGGAAGATGGTGGACAGGGTGTAGCGGTTCGACTGGTGGAACCAGGCCAGCGAGGCGATGGTCATGTAGACGTTCACGGGGTCGAGCCCCGGCTTGAACACCCCCGCTTCCGTCCCCCTTGCGAGCACGTCCCGCAACTCGTCGATGAAGTTCGAATGCATCTCCGCGATGCCCGGCGACTGGCGCAGATAGCGCGCGTGGTTGAGGTTCTCGGTGGACAGGATGCTGAGAAATTCGGGGTGATCGAGATAATAATGCCAGGTGAAGAGGGCGAGCTCCGCCAAGCCGTCCGCGGGTTCCCGATGGGCGAGGTCGAGCCGGCGCTCGGCATGGCGGATATGCCGGTAGGCTTCCTCCAGAACGGCGAGGTAGAGGCCGTCCTTGTCGCCGAAATAATGGTAGATCATGCGCTTGTTGGTGCCGGCCCGCCGCGCCACCACGTCCACCCGCGCCCCCGCCAGCCCTTTTTCGGAAATCTCGCGCCGCGCCGCTTCCAGGATCGCGGCGCGCGTCCGCTCCGGGTTGCGCGTCGCCCGTTCGTCCCGCCCCTCCCCCCGCCGGCGGCCGGCGGCCGGTTCGGGCGTGTCTTCTGCCTCGCTCATTTTCGACTCTTGCTTGACAAGTTGGGGGATCGATGGTCACCCTTGTAACCAATCAGTTATAAGTCGGCAACAAGGCCGGCATCGGTCGGCCCCATCGCGGGCCGCCATCGGGAGGAATGCCATGACCGTGTCCGTCACCCGGAGAAGCGTCCTGCAAGGCGGCGCGGCGGCTTTGACGCTGGCGGCGTTCGGTGGCCGGCCGGCTTTGGCGCAGGCGCAGCGGCTGCGCTTTCTCTGGTGGGGCAGCCAGGAGCGCGCCGACCGCACCCGCAACGCCATCGCCGCCTTCAAGGGCGTTTCGCCCGACACCGAGATCGTCGGCGAGTTCGCGGGCTGGTCGGACTACTGGCCCCGCCTCGCCACGCAGGTCGCCGGCCGCAACGCGCCCGACCTCATCCAGATGGATTACCGCTACATCTTCGAATATGCCCGTCGCGGCGCGCTGATGCCGCTCGACGAAGCCGTCGGCAAGGCGCTGAAGATCGAGGATTTCGGGCAGGCCAACATCGACTCAGGCCGTGTCGACGGCAAGCTCTACGGCGTCAATCTCGGCGTCAATTCCTCCTCCATCTGCTTCAACGCCAAGATGTGGGAAGACAACGGGGCCGAGGCCCCCAAACCCGGACAGACCTGGGAACAGATCGGCGAAAGCGCCGCCACCTTCGCCAAGAACCGCAAGCGCCCCGGCGTCTTCGCGCTGGCCGATGCCGGGGGTGTCGAGCCGAGCTTCGAGCTTTGGCTGCGCCAGAACGGCAAGGCGCTCTACACGGATGGCGGCCTCGCCTACGAGCCGAAGGACGCGGAAGGCTGGTTCGCGCTCTGGGCGGGGCTTCGCGAGCGCAAAGCCTGCGTTCCCGCCGATATCCAGGCGCTCGACCAGTTGAGCATCGAGACCAATCCGCTGACGTCCGGTAAGGCGGCCACCGCCTTCATGCACTCCAACCAGTTCGTCGGCTTCCAAGCCCTCAACAAGGCCAAGCTGACGCTGGGTCCCTACCCGAAGCTCTCGGGCGAGGCTCCGTCGGGCCATTACCTGAAGCCTTCGATGCTGATCAGCTTGTCGGCCAACGCGCCGGCGGAAGCGGCGCTGCGCTTCGCCGATTTCCTCGTATCCTCGCCCGAAGGCGTCAAGGCGCTCGGCGTCGAGCGCGGCGTGCCGGCCTCGCAAGGAATGCGCGAAGGGTTGACCCCGCAATTGAACGAGGTCGACCGCGCCATGGTGGAATATATCGCGTTGATCACGCCCGATGTCGGCGCGCTTCCCCCTTCCCCGCCCCCCGGCGCGGGCGAACTCGCCTTTGTTCTGAAACGCCTGAACGAGGAAGTCGGCTTCGGGCGCAAGACGCCGGCCCAAGCCGGCGAGGACATGGTCCGGGAAGCGAATGCCATTTTGAAACGGGGCTGACGCCATGTCCCTCCCCATCGAGGCAGGGAGCCTGCCACGCGCTTCCGCGCCGCCGGCCGCAGCGTCGTCCGGCGCGGTTCGGCGGTCCTTGCGCCGCAACGTGCCCGCTTATCTGTTTCTTCTGCCCTGGCTGATCGGCTTCTTCGGCCTGACGCTCGGCCCCGCACTCGCCTCGCTCTACCTGTCCTTCACCAATTACGACCTGATCCGCTCGCCCGATTGGGTGGGCGCGGCCAACTACGTGCGGATCGCCACCGACGACCCGAAATTCGCGGCCTCGATGCAGGTGACGTTCATCTACGTCCTTTTGTCCGTGCCGTTGAAGCTCATCTTCGCGCTTCTCGTGGCGCTGGCCTTCAACCGGGGCTTGAAGGGCCTGCCGGTCTACCGGGCGATCTTCTATCTGCCCTCGCTTCTGGGCTCCTCCGTCGCCATCGCCGTCCTTTGGCGCCAGCTTTTCGCCTCCGACGGCTTGGTGAACCTCGTTCTATGGCAAGCTTTCGGCATCGAAGGGCCGAGCTGGATCTCCAACCCCGATTATTCGCTTTATACCCTGGTGGTGCTGGCCGTCTGGCAGTTCGGCTCGCCGATGATCATCTTCCTCGCCGGCCTTCGCCAGATCCCGACGGATATGTACGAGGCGGCCGAGATCGACGGCGCATCCAAGACGCGGCAGTTCTTCCGCATCACCCTGCCGCTCCTCACGCCGGTGATCTTCTTCAACGCCGTGATCCAGACCATCGACGCCTTCAAGGCCTTCACCCCGGCCTTCATCATCTCGGAAGGCACGGGCGGGCCGATTAACTCGACGCTCTTCTACACGCTCTACCTCTACCAGGAGGCCTTCGGCTTCCTTCGGATGGGCTACGCCTCGGCGCTCGCCTGGATTCTGGTCGCGATCGTCGCCCTGTTCACGGCCTTTTCCTTCCTGTCGGCTCGCTACTGGGTGCATTATGACGATTGACGCCGCGAGCGCCCTGCCGCCGCCCAAGCCCGCCACTCGCCGTTCCCCCTGGCGCTCCGCCCTGATCCACGCCGCGCTTCTGGCCGCGTCCTTCGCGATGCTCTACCCCATCCTCTGGATGATCTCCGGGTCGGTGCGCCCGCAGGACGAACTCTTCGGCACCTCGTCCCTGATCCCCTCCTCCGTGGATTTCGGCTCCTATGTCAGGGGCTGGACGGGGCTGCAGGTGAGCTTCGGGCAGTTCTTCTGGAACTCGCTCTTCATCTCGGTCTTCGCCACGATCGGCAACGTGGTGGGCTGCTCGCTCGCCGCCTTCGCCTTCGCGCGGCTGCGCTTCGGCGGGCGCAACTTCTGGTTCGCGCTGATGCTGGGCACCCTGATGCTGCCCTATCATGTCGTGCTGATCCCCCAATACATCCTGTTTCTGGAAATGGGCTGGGTGAACACCTCGCTGCCGCTGATCGTGCCGAAATATCTCGCCACCGATGCCTTCTTCATCTTCCTGATGGTGCAGTTCTTCCGCGGCATCCCGCGCGAGCTGGACGAGGCGGCGATCATGGACGGCTGCTCGCCCTGGCGGATCTACTGGCGCATCATGCTGCCCTTGTCGCTGCCGGTTCTGGCGACGGCCGCGATCTTCTCCTTCATCTGGACCTGGGACGACTTCTTCGGCCCGCTGATCTACCTCAACGACATCAACACCTACACGGTGCAGCTCGGCCTGCGCTCCTTCGTGGATTCCACCGGCTCGTCCGACTGGAGCTCCCTTTTCGCCATGTCCAACCTGTCGCTCGTGCCCGTCTTCCTGTTCTTCCTTTTCTTCCAGCGTCTTCTGATCGAGGGCATCGCCACGACAGGCATGAAGCGCTGAAGGGATGCACCATTCCATGACCATTCGTTTCGCCGCCATCGGCATCAACCACGACCACATCAACGGCCAGGTGAACTGCCTCCTCACTGAAAACGCCGAGTTCGTCGCCTTCTTCGCCACCGAAGACGACCTCGCGGCCGATTTCGCGACGCGCTACCCGCAGGCGAAACGCGTGGACGACCCGCGCCGCATCCTGGACGATCCCGCGATCGACCTCGTGGTGAGCGCCGCCATTCCCGCCGAGCGCGCCGGGATTGCGGAGGCCGCGATGCGGGCCGGCAAGGACGTGATGCTGGACAAGCCCGGCATGACCACGATGGACCAGTTGGAGCACCTGCGGCGAGTGCAGGCCGAAACGGGCCGCATCCTCTCGATCCTTTATTCCGAGCATTTCGAGAACCGCGCCACCGTGAAGGCCGGCGAACTCGTGAAGGCCGGCGCGATCGGGCGCGTCGTTTCCACGGCGGGCTTCGGCCCCCACCGCATCCGCAAGGCGGAGCGCCCCGCCTGGTTCTTCGAGCGCGACCGTTATGGCGGCATTCTGGTCGACATCGCCTCGCACCAGTTCGAGCAGTTCCTGTTCTTCGCCGATGCCGGCGACGCCGAAATCCTGTCGGCGCGCGTCGCCAACCGCGCCCATCCAGACCGCCCCGGCCTTCAGGACACGGGCGACGCGCATCTCGTGGCGGGCGATGTCACGGGCTTCATCCGCGTCGACTGGTTCACGCCGGACGGTCTGCCGGTCTGGGGCGACGGCCGCCTGTTCATCACCGGCACCGAAGGCGCGATCGAGCTGCGCAAATATGTCGATGTCGCGGGGCGGCCTGGCGGCGACCACCTGTTCCTGACCGATCGCCGGGGCGTGTCGCATATCGACTGTTCGAACGAGCCCCTGCCCTATGGCCGACAGCTCATCGCCGACATCCGCGACCGGACGCAAACGGCGATGCCGCAGGCCCATTGCTTCAAGGCGATGGAACTCGCCCTGCGCGCCCAAAGCATCGCCGAAGGAGGTGCCGCCCGATGACGAAGCGTTTCAATGTCGCCGTGATCGGCTGCGGCATCGGCCGCTCGCATATCGTGGAAGGCTATCTTCCCCATCCCGCCCGCTTCGAGGTGGTGGAGCTTTGCGACCTCGACGAGGCCCGCATGAACGCCGTCGGGAACGAGTTCGGCATCACCGGGCGCTCCAAGGACTTCGACGCGCTTCTCGCCCGCCCCGACATCGACATCATCGACATCTGCACCCCGCCCGCCCTGCATCGCGAGATGATCCTGAAAAGCCTCGCGGCGGGCAAGCACGTCGTCTGCGAGAAACCGCTCGTCGGCTCGCTCAAGCAAGTGGACGAGATCATCGAGGCGGAAGGCAACGCGCGCGGCCGCCTCATGCCAATCTATCAGTATCGCTACGGCGACGGCGCGATGCAGGCTAAACGCATCGTGGACGCGGGGCTGGCCGGCAAGCCCTATGCGGGTTCGGTGGAAACCTTCTGGAAGCGAACCGCCGATTATTACGACAATCCCTGGCGCGGACGCTGGCGCACCGAACTCGGCGGCGTCCTGATGACCCACGCCATCCACAACCACGACCTCGCGACCTTCCTGATGGGGCCGATCGCGCGGGTCTTCGCGCGCACCGCGACGCGCGTCAACGCCATTGAGGTGGAGGACTGCGTGTCCGCTTCCTTCGCGATGGAAAGCGGCGCGCTCGTATCCGCCACCGCGACGCTCGGCAGTCAGGACGAGATCAGCCGCCTCCGCCTTCATTTCGAGAACGTCACCTTCGAAAGCGGCACGGAAGCCTATTCGCCCGGCGACGGGCCCTGGCGCATCCTGCCGGCAAACGACGGGATCGCGGAGCGGATCGGGGAGGTGCTCGAGAACTGGGAGCCGGTCGGGCGGCGCTTCGAGGGGCAGATGAAGGCCTTTCACGACGCCCTTCTCGCCGGCGACCCGCCGCCCGTGACGAGCCGGGACGCCCGGCGCTCGCTGGAGCTCGTGTCGGCGATCTACCATTCGGCCGAAACCGGCGCCGATGTCGCGCTGCCGATCGGGCAAACCCATCCGAAATACGAGAGCTGGCAGCCGCAAGGCTGAGCGGCGGCAAGGGAGGATCGACAATGGCGACCAGCATCACCCTCGACCGCGTGAAGAAGAGCTTCGGCGGCTTCGACGTCATCCACGGCCTCGATCTCCAGATCGATCCGGGCGAGTTCACGGTCTTCGTCGGCCCGTCGGGCTGCGGCAAGTCCACGCTTCTGCGCATGATCGCGGGGCTGGAGGACATCACCGACGGCGAGCTTCGCATCGACGGCGAGCGCATGAACGAGGTGCCGGCCTCGAAACGCGGCATCGCCATGGTGTTCCAGTCCTACGCGCTTTATCCGCATATGAGCGTCTACAAGAACCTCGCCTTCGGGCTGGAAACGGCGGGCTACAAGAAGCCCGAAATCGCCGCGCGCGTTCAAAAGGCCGCCGACGTCCTCCAGATCGGACCGCTTCTCCAGCGCAAGCCGAAGGCCTTGTCCGGCGGCCAGCGCCAGCGCGTCGCCATCGGCCGCGCCATCGTGCGCGAGCCGAAAATCTTCCTGTTCGACGAGCCGTTGTCCAATCTCGACGCCGAGCTTCGCGTCCAGATGCGCGTCGAGATCGCCGACCTCCACCAGACGCTCGGCAACACGATGATCTACGTCACCCACGATCAGGTGGAAGCCATGACCATGGCCGATAAGATCGTGGTGTTGAAGGAAGGCCGCATCATGCAGGTCGGGCGTCCGCTCGATCTCTACAACCGCCCCGCCAACCGCTTCGTCGCCGGCTTCATCGGCTCCCCGAAGATGAATTTTCTGAGGGCACGCGTGGCGGAAGGCGATCCGTCGCGGCGAACCATCGACGTGTCGGGCCTGAAGCTGACGCTCGACCATCCGGTGGAAGCGCGGAACGACGAGGACCTCGTCTTCGGCGTGCGCCCCGAGCACCTTCGCCCCGGCGAAGGCCACAAAGGTCTCGGCCAGGCCCATGTGCAGCTCGTGGAACATCTCGGCGGCTCGACGGTGGTTTATACGAAGACCGACACCGGCGAGACCACCACGGTGCTTCTCGACGGCCAGCAGCCGATCCGCTCCGGCGAAACCATTCCGCTCAGCTTTGACCCGTCGCAAAGCCACCTTTTCCGCGAAGATGGCCAGCGCATCTGACGGCATCGGCCGCCGCATTTTCGCGGCAGCCGAACGGAATCGACCTCAAGCGGCGCGGTAACGCTCCAGCCAGTGGGCATAAGGGGCGGGAAGCGTCCAGGCAGCCTTGTCGACGCCAAGCTCGATCGCCGCCTTGTAGGGCCAGTGCGGGTCGGCGAGAAGCGGGCGGCCGAGCGACACGAGGTCGACCTTCTCTTCCGCCACCAGCGCGTTCGCGCCGGCCGGGTCGCTGATGAACCAGCTCGTGGTCACCGGCAGGCCGGTTTCGCGGCGAACGCGCGCGGCGATCGGCGCCATGAAGTTCGGTCCCCAAGGGATGTTGGCGCTTTGCGTCGAGAAGCCGATGCTGACATCGATGAAGTCGAGCCCGCCGGCTTTGAACCGCCGCACCATCTCGATGCCTTCCTCGAGATCGTCCGATCCGTCGAACTCGGTGACGCCGAAGCGCGCCGTCAGCGGCAGGTTTTCCGGCCAGACCTCGCGCACCGCCGCCAGCGTTTCGAGGAGGAAGCGCGCCCGGCCATCGAACGAGCCGCCATAAGCGTCCTCGCGCTTGTTCGACCAGGTGGAAAAGAAGCTCTGCGCCAGATAGCCGTGGGCGAAATGGAGTTCCAGCCATTCGAAACCGGCGTCGCGAGCGCGCCGGGCGGCGGCCACGAAGTCGGCCTTCACCCGGTCGATCTCCGCCGTATCCATCGCCTTCGGCACCTTGGACAAGCCGCCGCCGAACGCGATGGCGGAGGGCGCGATCGTGTCCCAGCCGCGCGGGTCATCGGCGGCGATGTGGTCGTCGCCTTCCCAAGGGCGGTTGGCGCTGGCCTTGCGGCCGGCATGGGCGATCTGGATGCCGGGCACCGCGCCTGCCGCCTTGATGGCCGCGACCGCGCCGCGCCACGCTTCTCCCTGCTCGTCGTTCCAAATGCCGGCGCAGCCGGGGGTGATGCGACCTTCCGGCGAAACGGCGGTGGCTTCCGCGATGACGAGCGCCGCGCCGCCGCGGGCAAGACCGGCGAGATGCACGCGGTGCCAGTCGTTGATGAGGCCGTTCTCGGCCGAATACTGACACATCGGCGACACCACGATGCGGTTTCGCAATTCCGCATCTTTCAGGCGGAACGGCGTGAACAAAGAGGACATGAAAGAATTCCCGGATTGGGCCGGCGGGGATGGCCGGCTTTATTCGATAGTTCGAAAATAGTCGAACATTGAGCCGGCGACAAGCCCGTGCTAGTTTGGCCTGTGCGCACGATACGTCACCCCCCGATCGAAGACATCGCGCTGACCGCGGTGCTCTACGCCCTCAGCGACCCCGTTCGCCTCTGTGTCGTGCGGCAACTGGCGCGCGACGGCGAAGCGACCTGCTCGGCGCTCGATGGCGGGCGCCCGAAATCCTCGATGTCTCACCATTTCCGCGTGCTGCGCGACGCCGGGCTCGTCCGAACCCGCACCGACGGCCCCGCCCACATGAACGAGCTTCGACGCGGCGACATCGAAGCCCGCTTCCCCGGCCTTCTCCAGGCGGTGCTGGCGGACGGATCGGATACCGACATCGCGCCTTGAACTGGCCGCCCGGTAGGTGGCTTGTCTTCCCAATCTGCATCGGAAATGCCATTCTGCCCCTCCGGCACGGGAATGGTTCCCGCGTGAAGGCATCGTCCGGTCGGAGAAGTGCACCATGGTTGCGACCAAGGGCAAGATCGTCGAAGGGGGACGGGTGATCCTTCCCGCCGCCTTCCGCAAGTCCATGGGCATCGCCAAGGGCGATACGGTTCTGATGGAACTCCATGGCGAGGAGGTTCGCATTCGCCCCGCGCGCTCCGCCATGAAGCGCCTTCAGGAAAAGCTGCGCGCTTATGCACCGGAAAGCGGCCACGTGTCGGACGAGCTGATCGCCGACCGCCGCCGCGAAGCGGAAGAAAACTGACGCGAATGCCGGTCGTCCTGGATGCGTCCGCCGTCCTGTGCCTGCTTTTTTCCGAACCGGGCGCGGATAAGGTCGCAGCCCATCTTGGTGAAGCGAGCATCTCGGTGGTCAACTATTCGGAAGTCCTCGCCAAGCTCGTGGACCGGGGGCTGGATGCCGAGGAGGCGATCGCCGATCTCGCCGAACTCGACATGGTGGTGGTGGCCGTGGATCAGCGGATCGCCGAGGAAGCGGCACGTCTTCGATCCCTCACCAGAACGGCGGGCTTGTCTCTTGGCGACCGCTTCTGCCTGGGTCTTGCCCGCCATCTCGCCGCACCCGTGCTGACCACTGACCGCGCCTGGAAGGACATCGCCGCCGCCAGCAAGGTGACGGTCGAACTCGTGCGCTGATCGCCGGCGTTGCGGGTGTTCCGCGCGCGAAACGGTCGGCCTTATGCCGACTCTTTGAAAATGGAGACTGGAAAGCGTGAGCGGCGACGAGAGGGCCGACGGCGGGAAGGCCGAGACGGTGGAGGAGAAGACCGCCCGGCTGAAGGCGGCGCGGTTGCAGGCCGAGCGCGACAAGCACGCCCGCACGGATCGCGCCTTCCGCAAGGCGGCGGCGCGGCGCAAGATATTGGGCGACGATAAGCCGGCGAAGTGACGGCCGGACGCCCCTCCCCTTCCCCAAACGCCTTGCGCGAACGCCCCTTTCGGGCGTGGCTTCGGCGGCCCGCGCCGGTTGACTCGGGGCCGAGTTCCATGGAACCCCTTGGCAGGTCTTCAGGTGGGCAAGGACCGGCTTTCCGATCGGCGGCGCAGCGCTGGCGCCGGCTCGGTGAGCGCGCGTCGGGAAGGGGGAGCGGATGATCGAAGGCTTGCCCGGAAAACACGCGAGGGCGTCGAAGCCCATGCGGTGCCGCCCATGAGCAAGGGCACCAGAGCGCTCACCCGCCGCACCCTTCTCGTCGGCGGCGGCGCGGTTCTGGGCGCCGGCCTCGTCGTCGGGCTCGGGGCGGAACCGGCGGTCTTCGGCCGCCCGCCCGACGCCCCTCCCCCCGGCCCCGACATCCTGAACGACGCCAGCGGTCTCAGCCCCGTGAAGGTCGCGCGGCACGTCACCGTATCGGATTCGGGCGACGCGGCGCTCGCCGCGCTTCGCCGGGAACTCGGCGACGCCAAGAGCGCCGGACGGCCCTTCATCGCCAGCGCCGCGCGCCATTCCATGGGCGCGCAGAGCTTGGCTCATGAGGGCACTGCAGTCACGCTCCACCAGAACGCGGCCGAGATCGACACCGCGAACGAACTCTACCGCGTGCCGGCGGGGGCGCGCTGGATCGAGGTGATCCGCCGCCTCGACGCCGCCGGCTGGTCGCCGACCGTGATGCAGTCCAACAACGATTTCGGCGTGGCCAGCACCTTTTGCGTCAACGCCCATGGCTGGCCGGTCGCCCACGGCCCCTTCGGCTCCACCGTTCGCTCGCTGCGTCTTTTGACCGCCTCCGGCGAGGTGGTGGAATGCTCGCGCGAGCGCGAAGCCGATCTCTTCCGCGCCACGATGGGCGGCTATGGCCTGACCGGCGTGATCCTCGACCTCGATGTCGCGATGACGCGCAACATGCTGCTCCAGCCGCGCTTCGAGACGATGCCGGCGGCGGAGTTCGGCACCCGCTTCATCGAGGCGGCGAAGGACCCCGTCGTCCGCATGGCCTATGGCCGGCTCGACGTGACGCTGTCCTCCTTCTTCGAAGAAGCGCTTCTCGTGTCCTATCGCCCGGCCTCGGAGGAAGGCACCCTACCGGAAGCGGTCGGCTCGGGCTTTCTCAGCCGCGCCTCGCGTTACGTGTTTCGTGAGCAGGTCGGCTCGGACGCCGTGAAATCGCTGCGCTGGGGGATCGAGACACGCGTCGCGCCCAAGCTCTACGGCGGGGCGACGCGCAACAGCCTTCTCAACGAGCCGGTGGCGACGCTCGACGACGGCGATCCGTCGCGCACCGACATCCTCCACGAATATTTCGTGCCCCCGGAGCGCTTCGCCGATTTCGTGGCCGCCTGCCGCGAGGTGATCCCCTCCTCTTATCAGGACCTTCTCAACATCACGCTGCGCTTCGTCGCCGACGATCCCGACAGCCTGCTGCGCTACGCGACCGGGCCGCGCATCGCGGCGGTGATGCTGTTTTCGCAGGAAATGAGCCTTCGAGCCGAACAGGACATGGACCGCATGACGCGCGAGTTGATCGAGCGGGTGCTGGCGCTGGGGGGCACCTATTACCTGCCCTACCGCCCCCACGCGACGCCGGACCAGTTCCGCCGCGCTTATCCCGACCACGCCCGTTTCGCTGCCTTCAAGCGCAGCGTCGATCCCGCCCTCACCTTCCGCTCCCCGTTCTGGGACCGTTACCTTGCCGAGGACGCCGCCACGTGACGAAGCTTCGCCTTCTGTGTTTCGCCTATGCCGCCGCGCTCCTCGGGGCGGCGAGCCTCAACTACGTGCCCGGCCTGACGGATGCGGAAGGCCGCGCCTTCGGCATCTTCGCGCTCGACATCTATGACGATCTTCTTCACCTCGCCTCCGCCCTTTGGGCGCTGACGGCCGGGCTCCTGTCGCATCGCGCGGCGCGCTCGTTCCTCCTCCTCTTCGGCACCCTCTACCTCGCCGATGGTCTGCTCGGCCTCGCGACGGGCTCGGGGTATCTCGATCTCGGCATCCTGAACTACGGCTTCCAGGACCTGCCCTTCGGCTTCAAGATCCTCGCCAACCTGCCGCACATCACGCTCGGCGGCGTCGCGCTCGCCGCAGCCCTTCTCGACAAGCGGCGCGGGTTCGCGGCGTGAAGCGCCGCTGGAAATTCGCCACCGGCCTCGGCCTTCTTCTTCTGGCAGTGCTCGGCCTCGTCGGCGCGCCGATCGCCATTGTCGAGACCGCCTGCCGGGGCGAGTCGGCGGGGGAGGCTTACCAACCGATCATCACGGACGCCGCGTGGCAAAGGCCGGAAGCACGCACCTTTCTCACCTATCCCGAATGGCACATGGTCTATGCCTACGAGGATTTGGCAAAGGTGCTGGAGCGCGGCGACGAGCACGATTTCGGCTACCTCCGCGCGATGGCGTCCTTCTGGTCCTCCTACTGCGCCCTCAACCGCGAGGCCGACGCGCATGGCGGGGCCGACGGGGCGACGCGGCAGATGATCTACACGATCGGCACGAGCTTCGACCTCGAGTTGGGGCTGAAGGCGCTCTACGAAAACACGCTCGGGCGGCTCGCGACCTTGGTGCGGGGACCGGAAAAGGTGCCGCAGGATCAAGTCGCGGCCGAAATGGCCCGGCAATATGGCGCCTTTCTCCACCAGACGCCGTGGTACAAGTTTCCCTTCGCGGAATGGTCGGACCGGCTTTGGACAGCGCCGGTGACGGGCGGGCTCCGCTCGTGGGAGCGCCGGCTGGCGCTCGGCGGCGAATGGAGCGCCAAGCAGTTCTATGCCGGGGCGATCGAAAGCGCCGTCGCGGCGACCGGCCAGGACCAGTTGCGCATTCGCAGCGTCGTGCGTGGCCTGTCCACTGACGCGCTGGCCGCCATTCCGGGCGTCGCGGTGGTGGCGGAAAGCGAGAAAGGCACGGTGATCGAAACCGACCGCTACGCCGCCTTCACCGCGATCCTGAAGACCCTCGCCGATGCGGGCGCGACCGTGGTGGAGATCGCCGGCAATGACGACATCATGCTGTCCACCCTGCAGCCGCCCTCCCCGCCTCCCCTCTCCGATGGCGTCCGGGCGGTATACTCTTTTGATGCGCGGGAAGGCGGGACGCGGCGGGTGCTGGTGCTCCTCAAGGTCGCCGCCTTGTCGGATATTTTGCGCGCGGCGGCGGGGAGCGGCGTGACGGTGGAGCATGTCTTCGATTATTGAGCGCCGCATCAAAGGCGCGGCGCGGGTGCTTGGCATCGCGAGCCTCATCGCCGGCGGTTGGATGCTGGCCAATGCCGCGATCTTGGCTGCCACCGAAAAGGCCGACGCGGTTCTCGTTCTCTTCGCCGGACCGGTCGGCTCCTTTCCGCTGCCGCCCGGCGTCGCCATTCTGGACTGGGATGGCCGCTCGGGGCGCTTCGTCGGCACTGAGCCCGGCTATGTCGCCGATCTCTATCGCTCGGGCGCGCTTCTGGTTCTGCCTGCGCGCGGCGGCGGGTGCGTGGCGTTTCGTTAAGGTTAATTCGCTTTTGCCGCCCGCCGCTCCATCGCTTCGCGCGCGAAATGCTCGATGCTTTGTCGACCGCTCGGATCGACGGCGGCAAGGAAGCGCCGAAGCTCGGCGGGCTCGGAATGGAGGGTCGCTTCCACCATGCGGGCGAAATCCTCTCCCGTCACTTCCGCGCTGCCCCGGACCATGGAGCGTTGCAGCACGACATGGGCGGCGACTTCCAGAACCGCGCGGCGGTAAGGGCCGGCGAGAAGGCGGTCCAGATCGCGCGCCGTGATCGGAAATGAAAAGGACGTGCTGAAGAAGCCGGAATCCACCGGCAGGGAATAGATCAGCCGCCCCGCCACCTCGTCCACATGCGGCTCGTAGCCATCGCCCATGCGGCGAACCGGGGGCGGGTGGCTTCGCTCATAAGCGCAGAAGATTTCGACAAGCGCGGCCGAGGGCGGGCCGAAGACCTGCACCAAGGCGTGGAACATCGCGACATGCCGGCGCTGGAGGTTGTCGTATTCGGTCCAGCCCGGCTTGCCGCGCCCGCCCGGATAACCGCCGCGCCCTTCGGCGATGCCGGCGCTCGACGCCAGATGGACAAGCCGGGCGAACAGGTCGGCGGGCGTTCGCGGCAACGGCTCGTCGCCGGAGAATGCCTCCGCGAAGAAGGCGCGGGGTTCAGGCGGCAAGGGCGCGATCAGGTTGGCGAAGGCAGCGCGTTCTTCCGCCGAGGGCATGGCAGGCTCCAGGGGCTTCGGGCGGCGGAAAAACTGGCGAAGCGAAAACCTCATCGCGGCCGATCGTGCCACGGATGACGGATCGGCGTCACGCGCGAACCACAGATGCCTCCGCTCACCGCAGGAGGCCGTCCAGCGCGAAGGCATCCCAGCCGTCGAGCCTCGGCTTCGATGCGGGCTCGTTCTTCTCCCGTGCCGGGCGAGCGGTTTTTTTCGCGCCCCTGCCGGCTCTGGTTTCAGCGGCGCGGGCGCTGGCGCGGCGGCGGTTCTCAACCGCAGCCTCCCGGTCCTCCTCGCGCCAGATGGCGGGCTGGTCGCGGTCGGCGAGATCCTCGATATGGCGCGGATCGAAGACGTGGAAGGTGACGGCCTTTTTGCGGCCGCGCAGTTTCACGGTTCTGGTGCCGGCGCTTTGCAGGCGGCCGTCCTTGGTCCATTTCAGCCGCTCACGCGGCGCGATCGCCAGGATGTCGTCGACTTCCCGCGGCAACATGGGAAGGGCCTCGATCCCTTGAAGCGCGCCTTCCACCGCGTCGCGGCCCGCCACGAACCGCTCTTCGTCGCCGTCCGGGACGGCGAAGCGGATCGTGCCCTGCGCCACAGTGAGGAACGGGCGGGAAGGCCAGGACAAACGCGCGCGGATTTCCTGTTCGATGCCCTTGGCGCGCACAGCCGAGCCGAGCGCGGCGGCGCTCGGAAAGGGCCATTCGGCAATCAGAAGGGACGCGGCGTTGCCGCCCGGCTCGGTGGTCATGCCGCTTCAACGCCGATCCCGCCCGATCTTTCCCTTTGGAGTCCTCGTCAAAGGAGGCCGTCGCGAAAAAGCGGGTGCGACATTTGGAACCCTCCCCCCGGTCCCGCCCTTACTCAGCCGACAACGGCGCCGCTGGCGTCACCGACCCTTGTTCCAGGAGTTCTCATGAAGACCCGCATTCTCGCCGCCTGCCTCGCCACCGTTTTCGCGGCGCCCGCCGCTTTCGCGCAGCAGACGACGGTGACGCCCGGCGCCGCGCCGACGCAGACCACCGCGCCCGGCACCACGACCGCCGCGCCCGCGACAGCCGCCGCCGGCGGTCCCTTCTACACCGTGCAGGCGCCCGCCGCCGGACAGATGGCGATGAGCCATCTGGCGAGCGACATCGAGGGTTTCGACGTCTACGGCGCGAACAACGAAAAGATCGGCGAGATCGAGGATCTTGTGGTCAACAGCGACGGTCGCGTCGCGGCCGCCGTGATCGAGGTCGGCGGCTTTCTCGGTGTGGGCGAGAAGAACGTTCTGGTGAACTTCGACGCCCTTCAGATGCGGATGGAAGGCAACGAGATGCGCGTGTCGATCGACGGCATGACCAAAGATTCGTTGACCAATGCGCCGAACACCGATCTGAAGGCGGAGTTCCCCGATCACGACTGATCGGCATTTCCTAGATTTCGGAGGGCGCGTCTCGGGAGCGAGGCGCGCCTTTTTCGTTTGTTCAGAAGGATCGCCGCCGCAGGACGTGGACATTGCTCATGTCCGGCTCGGGCACCGGTTCGACCTGCTCCAGCTTGTCGCGGTTGAGAAAGTCTTCCAGGATTTCCGCCGCCCGTGCCGCGAGATCGGAGGTCAGGCGCGTTTGCGATTTTGCGGCCCCGGCTGCTTCGCGCGCCGCGAGCCTGAGTTCGACCAGCGTCATCCACGCTTCTGTTTGAAAATCGGGATCGTGCATCCATCATCTCCCCTCGCTTGGCCGTATCGAACCATCGAAATGAGGCCTCGGTCCGGCGAGGCCATGGAATGCTGTGGATTGGCGTTCCGCCGAAGGCGACGTTCCGCGCGCTGCTTCGATCATGGGCCGGAACGAAACGCCGTGTCATCCGATGAATCGCTACTTGGCTAACCTAGCGGAAGGCGGCGACATCGAGCGTCTCAGGAACCCGGATCGTAGATTGCCGTCGCGATCACCTTCACGGCGCGCGTTTCCGGCGGCACGTCGAGCCGGCGCGACAGGGTGAGCGTGAACTTCGGCTCCTCGCGCGAGCGAAAGGAGGTCGAGGACACGCCGGAGGGTGAGGGAAGGTCCTCCAGCTTTTCCCAGCGCGCCGCAAATTCCGGGGAAGCGATGACCGCCTCGATCGACGACGCGAAGTCGCCCTCGCCCTGGCCGACGACGTGGCAGATCGGAAGGGCGTCGGACACGGTCAACACGAAGCCGGCCTTCGGTGAGACCGGCACCTTCCAATGCTTGAGACCGCGCCGCAACTCGGGCGGCGGCAGAGCGGAGGGCGGAACCTTCGCCAAGCTCGTCACCCGGTTGCCGAGGCCGATGGCGGCAAGGAACGGGCCCGGTCCGTCGTTCCAGCTCGCCGGTTGGAGCGCCCAGGCTTCGCAGCCGCGCAGAGCCGCCGCGAAGCCGGTTTCGTGGGCGGGGTCGGCTTGTGCCGGTGCGGCCGACATGAGCAAAGCAAGGAGGAGAACGGCTCGTTTCATAACGGCGGGCGACCTCATGTTCGGGCGCGATCAAGCGCTTTTCGCAGCGCTCCCCACGCTCTCGCAGCCTGCGTTGACACCTGTCAACGACCGGCATTGGATGAATCACTGGCTGCCCCTTGACTCGAATCGGATAAGAGTCGCTAACTCGTTAAAGTTACGCTTAAGGGCCGCAGTTTTGCCTTCTCGCGTAACCCGCGTGAGACCGGCGCAAGTCACGAATCGTAGACGCGGATCGTGGCGCGCGGCAAGCGCGGACGAATGACGAGGACGGGCAGCGTGAAGGCTGAAGCGAAACGAGACAGGCGGCCGCGAACCGCCGACGAACAGATCGCCGAGGATGCGAAGCTCTTGTCGAGCCAGCTCTCGGCCATGCGCACGCGGCTGTTTCCGCCGACCGCCTCGAAGAGCCTGCGCTCTTTCACCTCTGGCGAAGCGGCGAAGCTCATCGGCGTGTCGGACGGGTATCTGCGCCAGCTTTCCATCTCGGGCGAGGGGCCGCAACCGGAAATCGGGGCAGGGGGCCGCCGCTCCTATACGCTGGCCGATATCGCGGCTTTGCGCCAGCACCTCGCCGGCCAGCACGAGCCGGGCAGCGCCAAGGCGCGGACATACTTGAAATGGCGCGACGAGGCGGCGGGCGAGCACTTGCAGGTCATCGCCGTTACCAACTTCAAAGGCGGCTCCGGCAAGACCACGACGGCGGCGCATCTGGCGCAGCACCTCGCCTTGAAGGGCTATCGCACGCTGGCGCTGGATCTCGATCCGCAGGCCTCCTTTTCCGCGCTGCTCGGCTATCAACCGGAACTGGATCTCACCGGCAACGACACGCTTTACGGCGCGATCCGCTACGACGAGAACCGCGTGCCGATGTCGGCGGTGATCCGGCCGACCTATTTTCACGGGCTCGATCTCGTGCCCGGCAATCTGGAGCTTCAGGAGTTCGAGCACACGACGCCGCGCCAGCTCGCCGAAGGGGCCGGGGACGGCACGCCCTTTTTCGCGCGCGTGCAGGAGGCGATCGCCTCCGTTGCCGAGAACTACGACGTCGTGGTGCTCGACTGCCCGCCGCAGCTTGGCTTCCTGACGCTCGGCGCGCTTTGCGCGGCGACCTCCGTGGTGGTGACGGTGCATCCGCAGATGCTGGATGTCGCCTCCATGAGCCAGTTCCTGTTCATGACCTCGGACCTTTTGTCCGTGGTGCGGGAGGCCGGCGGCACGCTGAATTTCGACTTCCTGCGCTATCTCGTGACGCGCTACGAGCCCCATGACGGGCCGCAGGCGCAGATCGCCGGATTTCTGCGCGCCCAGTTCGGCGACCGCGTCCTCACCCATCCGATGGTGAAGTCCACCGCGATCTCGGATGCCGGCCTCACCAAGCAGACGCTCTACGAGGTCGCTCGCGAGAACTTCTCTCGCCTCACCTACGACCGCGCCATGGAAGCGTTGACCGCTGTCAACGGCGAGATCGAAGCGCTCGTCATCGAAGCCTGGGGGCGGAGCGCATGAGCGGGGCTTGCGGAAAATCTATCCCCGCCTGGGCCCCGTCGCTTTCAATGCGGCGGACGGAACCAAGAAGGAGGGTTGATTCGTGAGCAAACGCAAGGACGAGCTTCGCGCCCTTCTGTCAAGCACCGGCCCGAAGGCGGAGGACGAACGCGCCCCGGAAATCAAGAGCATCGAGGGGTTGCAGCCGGCGCCCGAGCCACGACCGGAACGCGCCACTTCCGGCGCGGTGAAGGCGATGGGCCTCGCGCTCGGCAATTTGCGCGGCGGCGCGGAGGAAGCGCGTGCCTTGCGCGAAAGCCTCGCCAAGGGCGCCCATGTCGTGGAAATCGACCCGGCGCTGATCGAACCGGCCTTTCTGTCGGACCGGCTGTCGCGGGCAGGGGACGGCGACGAGAGCTTCGAGGCGCTGAAGGCCTCCATCGCGGAAGGCGGACAGGAAGTGCCGGTGCTCCTCCGCCCGCACCCCGATGCCGCCAAGGCCGCGAGCGGCCGCTACCAGACGGCTTATGGCCATCGCCGCATCGCCGCGCTCGCCGCGCTGGGTCGCAAGGTGCGCGCCGTGGTGCGCCCCTTGAGCGACGAGGAACTGGTGATCGCGCAAGGCAAGGAAAATTCCGAGCGGCGCGACCTGTCCTTCATCGAGCGGGCGATGTTCGCCAAGGCGCTGATCGCGCGCGGCTTCGAGCGGCGCACGGTGCAGGCCTCGCTGGCGCTGCACAAGGCCGAACTGACGCGGCTTCTTCAGGTCGCCGAGGCGATCCCCAGCCACTTCGCCGCCGCCATCGGCCCCGCGCCGAAAGCGGGCCGCCTGCGCTGGATGGCGCTTGCCGAACTCATCGCGACGGAAGCGGGGCATGAAAAGGCGCAGGACGAGATCACGCGTCCGAGTTTTGGGCAAGCGGCGAGCGACGAGCGCTTCGCCATGCTGCTCGCCCGGCTGACGCGCACTTCGCAAAAAACGCGGGGGGGAAGCGAAACCCTGACGGGGGAGGGGGGCGCGCGCATCGCTGCGCTGCGTCGCTCGACCAAGGCCGTCACCATCGAGATCGCGGCGAAGGATTTCGCCGATTACGTCGCCGCCGAGTTGCCCGCCCTCTACGCCGCCTTTCTGGCGCGAAACAAGGACGGCTGACACGACATCACTCATTCCGAGACGGGCAACATAAGCCCGCCGGATGAACCGACCCGCAACCAGCCCGCAAAGGAGCGATATCGAGGAAAAGAAAAAGGCCCCCAGAACGTCACCGCCCGGAAGCCTCTCAAGATGTAGCAATCCAAGAGAATCATTTCCGGGACTCGAAGTCAAGAGTCCGGTCCGTTCCGGAAACGCCTCCGCTTTGCCTCGATTCGGCGTGTGACCCATGACCGGACGACAATGGAGTTCGCCTTTCGGCGCGCGGCCGCTTTCGGCTGCCCCGATGCTGGCGGAAATGACCTTGCGCGCGCGCCAGGATGCGGCGGCGCGCGACCAGATGAACGGGGAGGGCGGCGGCGGCAACGACATGGCGCTCGCCGACAAATGGCAGTTCCTGCGGGCGCTCACGGAAGCGCGGGCGCGCTTCGGCCTGTCGGACCGCACCATCGGCGTTCTGGAAGCGCTTCTGTCCTTCCATCCCGGCAAAAGCGTCGACGGCGCTCGGGCCGTCGTGGTGTTTCCCTCCAATCGCGAATTGTCGCTGCGCTCGCGCGGCATGGCGGCTGCGACGCTGCGCCGGCATCTGGCGGCGCTGGTGGACGCCGGCCTCGTGCTTCGCCGCGACAGCCCGAACGGCAAGCGCTTTCGCCGTCCCGGCATGGATGGCGAAGCGGAGGAGGTCTTCGGCTTCGATCTCTCGCCAGTGGCGGTCAAGGCGGGCGAGGTCTTCGAGGCGGCGGAGGAGGAACGCCGCCGCTTCCGCGCCGCCGCGCGTCTGCGCTCGGCAATCTCGCTTCTTCGCCGCGACATCGCCAAGGTGATCGAGGCGGCGCTGACCGAGAGCCGCGCCGGCCCGTTCGAAAACTTCGCCGCGCGCCTCGCCACGATGGTCCCATCCCGCCGCGCGGAGCTGGCCGATCTGACCGCGATCGAAGCGGACCTGACGCGCCTCTGCGCTGAAGTGGAAAACGCATATCTTTCCGCACTATCGGAACAGGAAATGAGCGCCAATGAGCGCGAAACCGAGCGTCACCATGAGAATTCAAACGAAGAACCCAATCTTGAATCAATCGGCCACAGACTTGGAAAAAAGGCGGAACCGGCTGAGCCCGACATCGAAGGGCAGGGGCGGCGCCAACCGGGGGCCGATCTCGGCACCGTGCTGAGGCTCTGCCCGGACATTGCCGACTATGCCAAGGACGGCATTCACGATTGGGGAGCCCTGCAACGGGTGGCGCAACTCGTGCGCGGCTTTCTCGGCATCTCGCAGCCCGCCTGGAAGGCCGCCGAGGACGCGATGGGCGGGGTGCAGGCTTCCATCGTCGTTGCCTGCATTCTCCAACGCGCGTCCCGCATCCGCTCGCCGGGCGGTTACCTGCGCGACCTGACGGAGCGCGCGAAAGCGGGGCGCTTCACCGTGGAGCCGATGCTGCGGGCGCTGGATGGCGGGTGAGGGCGGTGCAAATTTATTCCAGGAGAGGGCGGATCGACGCGGTGTGCGTTCTTTCACCGACCGGGCGCGGTGGATATATCTGTCCATACGACGAGTGGATAATCGGGCGAGGCGAGGCGGTTTGCGGATAGGCACTCACCCGAACAACCTGCATCTGACGCTGGCGGCCCGCTGGCCCGGAGCCTTCGCGGATCTCGGCGCGCGCTTCGTGTTCTATCCCGAAGGGCGGGACACGGCGGCGCTTCTGGCACGAGGCGAGATCGATGCGGGGGGCACCGGCTCGACGCCGCCGATCCTGGCGGCCGAGGCGGGGCACGCTGTCGCCTATCTCGCGGCATCCGCGCCCCGGCCCGCCAATGGCGCGATCCTCACCCGCGCGAATGGGCCGGTCCGCGATGTCGCCGATCTGAAAGGGCGGGCGGTGGCGCTGGTGGACGGCTCGTTCCTGACCTTTCTTCTCGCCCGCAGCCTGGAAGGGGCGGGCTTGGGGTTGGGAGACGTGATCCGGCGCGACCTGTCTCCCGACGCTTCGCGGCAGGCTTTGGCGTCCGGGGAGGTCGCTGCCTGGGTGGCGATGGCTCCGCATCTGGAAGAAGCGCTCGGCGACGGGCAACATCGCATGCTTGGCCCGCGCGGCTCCGGCATCGCCAACCGTTCGCTGTTCTGGACGCTGAAAGGGCGGGAACTGGACGGCGAGGAGCGTGCCGCCTTTCTCCACGGCTTGCAGCGCCTCGGCGAGGCGATCGCCGCCGATCCCAGGCGCGCGGCGGCCTACTTGAGCGAAGGCAAGGGAGAGGCGGAACGGCGCGCCTGGACGCGCGTCGTCGCGGGGCGCGACTGGCGGATCGAACGGCCGAGCGCCGCGATCCATGCCGAGCAGAACGAGGAAGCGGACACGCTGTTACGGCACGGCGTTTTGTCCGCCCCGGTGCGGATCGCGCGGACGGGCGAGGGGGCAGGTTGAACGTTCTTTGGTATATGTGTGCGCCCGACGGCGCTTATCCGTGGAAGCGCGAGGGCTCGCGCGCGGTGGACTACGGCTATTACCGCCAGCTCGCCCAGGCCTACGATCACCTCGGCTATACGGGCGCGCTGTTCGCCACCGGCGCGCACGATGTCTGGGCGCTGGCCGGGGCGCTTCTGCCCTATGCGAATCGCATGAAGTTCCTGCTGGCCTTTCATCCCGGCCTCGTCGCCCCGACGCTTCTGGCCAAGATGGCGGCGACGTTTCAGGAATTTTCCGGCGGCCGCCTTCTTCTCAACGTCGTGTCGGGCGATGCCAAGATGCTCGGCGCTTACGGCATGGCGTTGCCGCACGACGAGCGCTATGCCATGGCCGAAGAATATCTGCGGATCTGGCACCGCTTGATGGCCGGCGAAACCGTGACGTATGACGGCCGCTATTTCCAGACCGTGGACGCGAAGCTCGCCCTGCCGGCGGGCTCCAGCATCGCGCCGCCGCCGCTCTGGTTCGGCGGGTCGTCGGATGCCGCGATCGAAGTTGCCGCGCGGCAGGTCGACACGTATCTCTCCTGGGGCGAAACGCCGGCGCAGATGGGCGAGAAGGTCGAAACCGTGAAACGCGCGGCGGCCGCCCATGGGCGCGAGCTTTCCTACGGCATCCGCTTGTACGTGATCGTCCGGCGCACCGACGCGGAAGCCTGGGCGGCGGCGGCCGATCTCTACGCCGAAATGGATGCGGCGGCGATCGCGGCCAACGGGCGCTTCACGTCGGGCACCGATTCCGTCGGGCAACAGCGCATGAGCGCCATGCATGGCGGGGTGAAGCCGGCAAACCTTCGCGATCTGGAAATCGCGCCGAACCTTTGGGCCGGCATCGGCCTCGTGCGGCCTGGCCCCGGCACGGCCATCGTCGGCTCGCCCGACACGGTGATCCGCACGCTGGAAGCCTATCGGGCGGTCGGGGTGGAAACCTTCATCCTGTCCGGGATGCCGCTTCTGGAAGAAGCCTGGCGCTTCGGCGAACTGGTTCTGCCGCGCCTCGACGTGGAGCGCGCCGCGCCCGTCGCCAAGCAGTTCACCTGGTCGACTTTGTTCGACCGCGACCCGAATGCCGGGCAGGGGAGCGCATGAGCCGGATCGGCGTCGCGAAGAACCCGCCCGCCGGAGCGGGAAGGGAGACCGCACCGTCAGCCGGTGCCAAACGCGCGCGCCGCTTTGGCTCGCTCTCGCGCCTCGTGTCGCCGCTCGCCATCCTCGCCCTTTGGCAGGGGGCGAGCGCGTCCGGCCTTCTGTCGCCCTTTATCCTGGCCTCGCCGGCGACGATCGCGGGAACGGCGGTGGATCTGGTCGCGGGGGGCACGCTTCTGCCGGGGCTTCTCGTGTCTTTCGGGCGCGTGGCGGCGGGCTTTTCGGTGGCGCTGGTGGTCGGGGTCGCGCTGGCGCTGGTGGCGGGCCTGTCGCGCCTTGGCGAGAGCGTGGTGGACCCGCCGATCCAGATGTTGAAGGCCATGCCGTTCCTCGGCCTCCTGCCGCTTTTCATTCTGTGGTTCGGCATCGGCGAAGCGCCCAAGATCGGCATGGTGGCCTTCGGCTCGGTGTTTCCGATCTATCTGACGCTGCATGGCGGCATTCGCGGCGTCGATGCGCGGCTGGTGGAAGCGGGGCGGACGCTCTCGCTCGGGACGCTGTCGCTCGTGCGACACGTGGTGCTGCCCGGCGCGCTGCCCTCGCTCTTGGTGGGCGTGCGCTATGGCCTCAGCGTCGCGTGGCTGAGCCTCGTGGTCGCCGAGCAGATCAACGCGTCGAGCGGCATCGGCGCGATCATCACCTATGCCCGCGATTTCCTCCAGACCGACGTGATCGTGGTCTGCCTTCTCGTTTACGCGGCGATGGGCCTTGCGACCGACGCCCTGGTGCGCGGCATCGAGGCTTATGCCCTGCGCTGGCGTCCTGAGGTGTCGCGATGAGCGCGGTTGTCGCGATCCGGGGATTGACGCGGCGCTTCAATGGGGACGCGCCGGTTCTCGACCGGATCGACCTTTCCATCCAGCCCGGCGAGTTCGTGGCGCTGCTCGGGCGCTCGGGGTCCGGCAAATCGACGCTGCTTCGGGCCTTGGCGGGGCTCGATCCGATCACCGGCGAGGGGATGACGCTGCCCGAACGGCGCGCCGTGGTGTTTCAGGAACCCCGGCTGATGCCGTGGAAAAGCGTGATCGATAATGTCGCACTGGGTGTACCCGGTGCGCGCGAAAACGGCGCGGCGGCGGCGGCGCTCGCCGATGTCGGCCTGTCGCACCGCGCGGGAGCCTGGCCGCTGCGCTTGTCGGGCGGCGAAGCGCAGCGGGCGGCGCTGGCGAGAGCGCTCGTGCGCGAACCGCAGCTTCTGCTTCTGGACGAGCCTTTCGCCTCGCTCGACGCGCTGACGCGGCTTCGCATGCAGGCGCTGGTGCGGGAACTCTGCCGGCGGCACCGCCCGGCGGTTCTCCTCGTCACCCACGATGTCGGGGAAGCGTTGGCGCTGGCGACCCGCATCCTCGTGCTGGAGGGTGGGCGCTTTCGCCGCGACGTGTCTGTCGGGGTCGATCATCCAAGACGCCGAACCGATCCGAGGCTGGCCAGCCTCGAAGCCGAGCTCCTCGCCGAACTCGGCGTCGGCGAAACAAACATCTTCGAGGGGGAAACACCGACATGACTTCGCGACGGCACATCCTGGCGGGCCTCACAGCCGCTTTTATCGGGCTCGGCACGGCTCTGCCGCAGGCAAGCGCGGCGGAAACCGTGCGGATCGGCTGGCTGCGCGGGCCGAACGACATCACGCTCGCCAAGGCGCGGGGCTCGCTCGAAAAGGCGCTCGCAGAAAAAGGCGTCACGGTGGAATGGTCCGGGCCGTTTCCCGCCGCCGCGCCCGCCTTCGAGGCGCTGAACGCGGGCGCGATCGACATCACCGCGGGAAGCTCGACCTCGGCCGTCGCGGCGCTCGCCGCCCGCGTGCCCCTCGCCATCTTCGGCTACCAGAAGATGGCGCCCGCCTCCGAAGGCATCGTGGCAAAACCCGAATCCGGCATCGCCTCGTTGCGGGATCTGAAGGGCCGCAAGGTCGTGGTGAATCGCGGCGGCACGGGCGAATATCTCCTGGTGCGGGGGTTGGAAACGGCGGGTGTGGATGTGGGCAGCGTCGAGCGCGTTTACCTGAGCCCCAGCGACAGCGGGCCGAGCTTCGTGCAGAACCACGTGGATGCCTGGGCGACCTGGGACCCGTTCCTCGAGATCGCGCAAGTCACCTATGGCGGCCGCGTGATCGCGGACGGCGCGGCGATCGGCTCCGACAACGCGGTGGTGCTGGTCGCAAGCCGAGACTTCGCCGACAAGCATCGCGACACGCTGCAAGCCGTGTTCGACGTCTTGAAGTCCGACAACGCGTGGGGAGTGGCCAACAGGGAGGAAGCGGGCGCGATCTGGGCCAAGGAAATGGGCCTTCCCGCCGCGCTCGGGCCCGCGGTCGGCGCGCACAACGCCGTGCCGACGACGCCCGTCGGCGAGGGCGACATCGCTGAGATCGACAGGATCGCCGGGTGGTATGCCGCCAACCGCATCATTCCGGCCAAGCCCGACATCGCGGCGGGAACCGTCTCGTTGCGCTAAGAACCGGGGACAGAACCTAGCGGAGGAGGGCTGATGAGGACTTTTCGTTCCTGGCAAGGCGCCGAGCGCAGTCCATGCAGCGCATGGGCGAGCATCGGCAACGGAGTCCGGGGGCGGAAAGGCCCGTCAGACCGACCCGTTGGGTTCTGTCCCCGGTTCTAAGAGCCTATTTGACAACCCGACCGGGTCAGCCCGCCGGGTCTTTTCCGTCCCCGTCCTGCGGACCGCCGATGCCGCCGGCATCACTTAAGTTTGGCGCCTCACGGGAACGAAGAATCCCTCGCCGGGCCTCAGCCGGCGAGTTGCCAAATAGGCTCTGCGGCGGTCGCATGGGCATCGGGGCCGCGATGGGTTAAGTTGTTGGAAACAAGCGATCCGGGGAACTCACGCGCCCGGATCGAACCGGAATGCAAGGCCCGTCATGCTTCAGCCTATCGCAAACCCGCCACGCACCGCCGAACTCGTGGCGCGGTTGCGCGATCTTCTCGGGGACCGATGCTCGACTTCCGTATCCGAGCGCGAGCATCACGGGCGGGGCGAGTCCTACCATCCGGTCGCGCTGCCCGATGCGGTCGTCTACCCGTTGTCGACGGCCGAAGTCAGCGCGATCGCGGCGCTTTGCAACGAGCATCGCGTGGCTCTCATCGCCTTCGGGGCGGGCACCTCGCTGGAAGGGCATGTGTCGGCGCTGTCCGGCGGTGTGTCGCTGGACTTGAGGCGCATGGACACCATTCTCGCCGTTCACGCCGAGGATCTCGACGCCACCGTCCAGGCGGGCGTGACGCGCAAAGCACTCAACGCGCATCTTCGCGACACCGGCCTGTTCTTTGCCATCGATCCGGGCGCCGACGCCACGCTCGGCGGCATGGCCGCGACGCGCGCTTCGGGCACGGCCGCCGTGCGCTACGGCACGATGCGCGAGAATGTCGTGGCGCTCACCGTGGTTCTGGCCGACGGGCGCGTGGTGAAGACCGCCTCGCGGGCGCGAAAATCCTCCGCCGGCTACGACCTGACGCGGTTGTTCGTCGGCTCGGAAGGCACGCTCGGCATCATCACCGAAGTCACCGTGCGCCTTCATGGCCAGCCGGAAGCCGTGTCGGCGGCGATCTGCACCTTTCCGGCGATCTCGGACGCCATCCAGACCGCCATCGAGGTGGTGCAAAGCGGCATTCCGGTCGGGCGGATGGAGTTTCTCGACCCGAACGCCATCGCGGCCGTGAACGCCCATTCCGGGCTCGATCTCGCGGTGCGCCCGACCTTGTTCTTCGAGTTTTCCGGCAGTCCGAGCGCCATGACAGAGCAGAGCGAGGCCGCGCGCGATCTGGCGCTTGGCAATGGCGGCGAGGGCTGGAGCTTCGCCACGAGCCCCGAGGACCGCTCGCGCCTTTGGCACGCCCGACACGAATTTCACTACGCCATCCAGGCCCGGCGCCCCGGCGCGACGGTCTGGGCGACGGATGCCTGCGTGCCCGTGTCGCGCATGGCCGAATGCATCGAGGCCTCGCTCGCGGACGCCGCCGGCGCGTCCTTTCCCCACGCCGCGGTCGGCCATGTCGGCGACGGCAACTTCCACATGAGCTACCTGATCCGCGCCGACGACCCGGCCGAACTCGCCGAGGCGCAAGCCCTCAACGCCCGCCTGATCGAGCGCACCCTGGCGTTCGGGGGCACCTGCACGGGCGAGCACGGCGTCGGCTACGGCAAGTCGAAATACCTCGTCGCCGAACACGGCACGGAAGCCGTCGACGTGATGCGCGCCATCAAGGCCGTCCTCGACCCGAACGGCGTGCTCAATCCGGGGAAGGTGTTGCCGGGGTTATGAAGGGGACAAAAGGTGTGTTGGAACAGCGGGTTATAAAAGTGGCATAAGTTTCATTATGGAACTATTATCGTGCTGCGATGGCCGCTGCTGCTAAGGCCATCGCACCCCCACTGATTTGGTTGATACGTTTAACTGCACGACTATTTTTCAAGACATGCCGCGCTTTGGAAGCGAGCAGCACCCATGAAAGATCAATCGCGATCAACGTGACAAGAAGTGTGGCGACGAGTTGAAGCCATCCCATCGTCGTCACGCCCTGCATGTCGATGATCGACGGTAAAAGGGTCAGATAAAAAATCATGTTCTTTGGGTTGCCGATGGCAACGGAAAGCCCCGAAAGGAAGGTGGTAACAGCATTTCTTTTCAGTGAAATACTACCTGATTCAATTTCCGGCTTGCTAGTGAATAAATCCCAAGCGAGGTAAAACAGATATAGAACGCCAACCCACTTAATGGTTTCGAAAATCAGACTGAATGTTGCTGCTAGAGCTGCAAGGCCAGCAATAGCAGCACTCAACCAAAGAGCCTCACCAAGCCAAATCGCGACCAAGAACGGTAAGACACCTCGCACCCCTCGCGAAAGGACGCGAGCGATAAGTGCGGCAACGGTTGGCCCTGGACTTATAGAGTCGGCGATCAAAGCACCGGCGAAGATGAGAAGAGCCATCATAGTCATGGGCGCACGGTAGCATATCGCAACGGTGAGATGCTGGTCTGGAACTCAAGGGTTGCGCATAAAACCAAACCGCTGATTACTCCTGGCTTCTTTCGTGCATCAATGACGTGCATAATGACGGCATGACCGAACTTCTTGAACAGGCGGTTCAAACCGCCCGCGCTCTTTCGCCTGGAATGCAGGACGAGATCGCCCGCATGGTGCTGGCCTATGCCGCCCGTGACGGAGCGGTTTATCAACTGACGCCTGAGGAGGAAGCCGACTTGATCGAGGCGGAGGCCGAGCTTGAGCGCGGCGAGATCGCGACGGACGCCGAGGTCGAAGCGGTGTTTTCGAAATACCGCCTTTGAGACTGCGATACAGCGCCGCCGCGCTTCGCCAGATCGATGCCGCCCTGTCCTTTGTCGGCGAGCGTTCTCCGCAAGGCGCAGCGTCTTTACGCAAGCGCATTCTTGCTGCCGCAGCCTTGGTGCAAGATCACCCCTACGCCGCGCAGGCGACCAGCCGGGCGAACACACGGCGCGTCGTGCTGGCCCCCCATCCTTACGTCCTGTTCTACCGTGTTGCGGCCGACGAGGTGTTCATCACGCGTTTCCGGCACACTGCCCGCAAGCCGCTTGAAGGGGTCGG
Source organism: Aureimonas psammosilenae (assembly GCF_009176975.1). Taxonomy (GTDB): domain Bacteria; phylum Pseudomonadota; class Alphaproteobacteria; order Rhizobiales; family Rhizobiaceae; genus Plantimonas; species Plantimonas psammosilenae. The sequence continues at coordinate 57,787 of NZ_WEZG01000014.1, read as the reverse complement.
CCGCAAGGAGCGAGTTGGCGGCCGGTGACGAGATGAAGGCGTACTTCGCCGAGCACGGCCTTTGAGGCTGCGTTCCGCGCGCTTCAGAAAATCTGGACGAACAGAAAATAAAGACCGCCGGCCAGCAGCATGGAGATGGGCAAGGCTGCGGAGGGTGGACATCTGGGGGCCCGAGCCGTTCGCCAGCATGGTGCCGGCGACGCCGGTGGACAGACATGCGTCGTGGACACCGGCAGGCCGTAGCCGTCCGCCAGCCCGATCGTCGCCATGGCCGTGATCTCGGCGGAAGCGCCCTGGCCGTAGATCAAATGCTGCTTGCCGATCTTCTCGCCGACGGTCACGACGATGCGCTTCCAGCCGATCGTGGTGCCCAGACCAAGCGCGAAGGCGACCGCTACCTTCACCCAGGTCGGGATGAAGCGCGTGCCGGCATCGAGCGAGCCCTTGTAGGCACCAGGCTTGTCGGCCTCGCCGGATGACAGGCCAACTTCCTTGCCGGTGGGGCGAGGCGCGACCCTGGTCCTACCCTATGACAGTTCGACATCGCCCATCCGGGGCCGCCGAATGCCGCGCCGTCATCAAGGCTACACGCAGCCGAGGGCATGAGGACGCCAACCGCCGTCGTTTTGGAAAAGCCGCCGATGTCCTCCCTCCTTCGCGCCGCCTCGCCCCCCTCGCCCGTCGAGACCGCCTTGTCGCCGCAAAATCCATGCGTTCTGGTGATCGCCCATCGCGGCGTCTTCGACCGGGCCCCCGAGAATTCGGTTGCCGCGCTGGAGCGGGCCGTGGCGCTCGGCGTCGACATGATGGAACTCGACACGCAGGCCAATCGCGACGGCACGCTTCTGGTTGTCCACGACGACACGCTGGAGCGCACCACCACGGGAGGGGGGCCCGTCGCTGCCTCAAGCGATGCCGACCGGGGCCGTTTGCGCCTGCGCGCCGGCGAAGGCGGCGGGGACGCGCCGGCCACGGACCATCCGCTGCCGACCCTGGCCGAAATGCTGGAAGCCGCGCGCGGGCGCATTCTTCTCAACATCGACACCAAGCATCCGCGCGACCTGCCCGCCGTGGGCCGTCTCGTTCTCGACATGGGGATGGAGGGGGAAGTGATCGTGAAGGCGGAGGTCGATCCCTCGGCCCCGCGCTGGCCCGCGGAGGACTTTCCCTTTTTCGGGCAGATTCCCTTCATGCCGGTGTTCAAGCTGCAATCCGGCCGCGCGAAAGCGCAGGTGGAGGCCGTCGCGCGGATCGCCCCCGCCATGATCGAATGCCATTTCGACAGCCTCGCCGCGCTCCACGAGGCGCGCGGGGCCCGCGAGGCCGCCGGCATCCGGCACTGGGCCAACAGCCTCGATTGTTCCCATAGCCTCGATTTCAGCGACAGCCGTGCCGCCGAGGACCCGGAGGCGGTCTGGGGCGCGCTGCTTGACACGGGTTGCGGGGCGATCCAGACCGACCGCGCCGAAGCCCTGATCGCCTGGCTCGGTACCCGCCACCGGAGCGCCGCGCGATGAACGCCGAAGACCTGATCGCCCGTCGCGAAGCCGCAGCCGCGGTCGTGGCCGAGGCCGCGCGCGCCGCGCTCGCCTTTTTCGAGCGCCGCAACGAGCTCGGCATCGACGTGAAGCGCCCGCGCGACTTCGTGACGGAGGCCGACCGGACGATCGAACGGCAGGTGCGCGCCCTCCTCCACGAGCGTTTCCCGGGCGAGGCGGTGGTGGGCGAGGAGGAAGGCGGCGAGGCGGCGAGCCGCTACTGGATCGTCGATCCGATCGACGGCACCTCGAATTTCCTCGCCGGATCGCCGCTTTGGGGCGTGTCGTTGGGCTATGTGGTGGACGGCGAGCCGGTGGTCGGCGCGGTGGAAGCGCCGGTCCTGCGCGAAGCGCTGGCCGGGGCGAGCGGCTGCGGCCTTATCTTCAACGGACAGGCGCACGACGCCCGCTCCCGGCCGCCGAGCCTCGGGCTGGTGTCGCTCGGCGACAGCGCCGACGACGATTTGACCGAGATGATCGACCTTTATTCGCGGGTGCGCCGGGCGGGATGGTACGCCCATTCCTACCACTGCACCTCCGTGTCGATGATGTTCGCCGCGCTCGGTCGGCTCGACGGCCATCTCCAGCCGACCACCACCATGTGGGACATGGCGGGGGGCGTCGTTCTGTGCCGCGAAGCCGGGCTCCTCGTGGAAACGCAAGATCGCGGCGCGGGCGATCACGGCGTTCGGGGCGGAACGCCGGAACTGATGGCGGCGCTGTCGCGGAACGCCTGATCCCGGCTTCAAACGGGCGAAGCCGGGCCCGCCGGAAGGCTCAGGCCGCGAGGCGCTCGTCCGGCACGAGCGCGTCCACGGCGATCATGGAGATCATCCGCCCTTCGAAGGTCATCACGCCGCGCACAAAGGAATGGGTGCGGGTCGAGGCGATTTCGGGGGTCGGCTGCAGGAGGTCGTCGTCGGCCGAGATGATGTCCGACACGCCGTCCACCAGAAGGCCCACCAGTTGCTGGCCGCGTTCCACCACGATGATCACGGAGCGCGGCGTCGTGCGGATCGGGTCGAAGCCGAGCCGGTCGGACAGGTCGATGATCGGCAGGATCGTGCCGCGCAGGTTGATGACGCCCACCACGAAGCCCGGCGAGTGCGGCAAAGGCGTGGCCGTGGCGAAGCCCCGGATCTCCCGCACCTGCATGATGTCGATGCAATATTCCTGCTCGCCGATGCGAAAGGCGATGAGTTCGCGCATGCCGTTATGTTCGCTTGCCGTGGCGTTCATTGTCGCCTCCTCCTCGACCGCTCAGAACTCTTTCCAGTCGTCCGGGGCGACGGTTGCCTTGAGAGCGGCCCCTCCCCGTCCAACGGTCCGCATCTGCGGCACGGCGTTGCTGGGCGCGGTGAGAGCCTTGGCCACCTTGTGAGCGGGCGACAGCGGCGCTTGCCCGCCCGTGGCCGCCTTGGTGCGGAAGTTCTCGACCAGCGTCGCGAGCTGCTCGGTTTCGCCGGACAGCGACTGCGCGGCCGCCGTGGTTTCCTCCACCATCGCGGCGTTCTGCTGCGTGACCTTGTCCATCTGGTCGGCGGCGGTGGAGACTTCCTTCAAGCTCACCGCCTGTTCGCGGGCCGAATGCGCCATCTGGGTGATGACCTTGGCGACGCCGCCCACTTGGGTCACGATCTCCTCCAGTGAGCGGCCCGACGCCGACACGAGTTCCACGCCGTGGGCCACCTGCTGCGAGGAGGTGTGGATCAGGCTTTTGATCTCCTTGGCCGCTTCCGCCGAGCGCTGGGCGAGCCCCCGCACTTCCTGCGCCACCACCGCAAAGCCCCGTCCCGCTTCGCCGGCGCGCGCGGCTTCCACGCCCGCGTTCAAGGCGAGGAGATTGGTCTGGAAGGCGATTTCGTCGATCACCGAGATGATGCGCCCGATCTTTTCGGAAGACTGCTCGATCTCGCTCATCGCGGCCACCGCCTCGGCCACCACCGCGCCGCCCTTTTCGGCTTCCATCTGGGCGAGCGAGGCGGCCGAGCGCGCGTCGTCGGCGCTTTGGGCCGTCGTATCCACGCCGCGCACCACTTCCGACAAGGCCGCGACGGTTTCCTCCAAGCTCGCCGCCTGCTGCTCGGTGCGTTGCGACAGGTCTCCCGCCGCCACCGTGATCTGGTTCAGGCCGACGCGCATCGATCCGACCGCGCCCACCACCGAGCCGATCGTGTCTTCCAGTTGCGCGACGGATTCGTTGAACTGCGCCCGGATCGGCTCGAATTCCGGCGCCACTGCTTGCGTCATCCGCACCCTCAGATCGCCCGCCGACAGGTCGCGGAAGCCTGCTTCCACGGCATGCACGAAGAGCTTCAGGTCCTCGGCCTTGGCGTTGTCGATCGCCGACTGGCGGTCGCGCTGGCTGGCCTGCGCCTGGCGCGCGGCGCTGGCCTCGCCTTCCAGCCGCTTGTTCTCCACGGCGGCGTCCTTGAACACCTGCACGGCCTTCGCCATCGCGCCGACCTCGTCGCGGCGATCCTGGCCATCGATGGAAACGGAAAGATCGCCGCCGGCGAGCCTCGCCATCCGGTCGCCCAGAAGCCGGAGCGGCCCCGTGATGCCCTTGGCCGACACGAACATGGCGCCGCCGATGCCGAGCAGCATACCGGCGAGCGTCCCCGCAAGGGTCATGAAGATCGTGCTGCCGGCGTCGCCCTCCAGCGCGGTGGAGCGGCTCTTGTTGTCGGCGATGAGCTTGTCGCCGAGAGACACCGACTGCTTCATGTAGTCTTCGATCGCGCCGTCCATGCCCGTCAGAACGGTGCGCGCCGCGTTGTCGTCGTCCTTGATCGCGAGCGCGGCGCCCTGCCGGGCCTGTTCCGAAACCCGCGCGAAGGTCGCCGACAGGGCATCGATGTCCGACCGGGCGTCGGGAAGTTTCGCCAGGGCATCGCCGAAGAGCTTGCCAACACCGTCGATCCCCTTTTCGACATCGGCGCCGGCTTTCTTCGCCTGGGCCGACTGCGCGTCGTAGGCCATGGTCATATAGGCGGCGTAGGCGATCTGGTTCGTGACGCGGCTCGCACGCAGGACTTGCATGACGCCCGCATCGCGCTGATCGATCAGGTAATGATAGGACGTGTCCATGCGCTTCATCTGCACGGCAGAGTAGAACGAAAGAGTAAGACCGATCAGGCTGACAAGCACGACGGCCGAAATGATCTTGGTCGATATCTTGAAGTGCTGGAGCATCGACACGGTCCCGAGTGTATCTTCCCCAAGGTTATTTTGGGGCTGAAAGGGACGATGAGCCGGGAAAATGAATTGGAAGTTAAGATTTGGTTTGCGGCAAAGATGATTTTCGAAAGTCAACCCTTTCCGTGGCCGTGACCGAACAGGAAGGCACAGGACGTAACAGCGATTTCGTTGTCGGCGCTGAGGGTTAGGCCTGCCCCCATCAGGTGGCCCGGTTGAACTCTCATGCATGGCTGGCTTGCCGGCCACGGCTGAGGTGGCCGGCGAAGCGGGTTGGGGTGCCGCAGCCGGCCATGGCGCGGCGGCGGGTGCGAGTGGTTTGAAGCCGAGCAAGGAATACGGTCGCCTCGTGTTGTCGAACTGACGTCAACCTTCCATGACGATCTCGGCCTCGCGCAGGCTGTGGAAGGCCTCGACGTTCAGAAGCTCGTCCCGGAGTTTCGAGTTGAAGCTTTCGCAATACCCGTTCCCTCAGGGCGAACCCGGCTCGATCGCGGCGGTTCTAGCGCCAACCGCCGTGATCCATATGCGCGCCGCCCTGGCGACGAACTGCGGACCGTTGTAGGAACGAACATAACCAGGCACGCCGCGCAGGATAAACAGGTCGGACAGGACGTCGATCGCCTTCAGCTTGCGGGCCGCCAGATCCGCTCAACCCGCTTCACGTTCACGACCCACCGGGCACTCGCCGGCAGAGCGGCGATCCGGCGGTATCCGTGGCGTCCATACTGCGTCGCCAACCCGATGATATCGGCCGTCAGCGCTGCATCGTCCGCACGCTCCTTCGGGAACTTGCGTTGTGTTGATCGATGCTACCCCAGAACCCGGCACGCCAACCGCTCCGAAACGCTGAACTTCTCCATGACGTGCTCGATGCAGCGGCGGCGTCGGGCGGGGCTCACCAGTTTCCCGATGCGGCTTCCTCCAGGATCAGCTTCTCCAGCGTCAAGTCCGAAACGGCTTTGCGAAGGCGCTCGTTCTCTCGTCCAAGCTCCTTCAGACGCTTCACTTGCTCGACCTTCAGGCCGCCGAACTCCTTGCGCCAGCTAATGGCATGGACGGCTCTCCCTCTCGGGGCGCAGACTTCAGATCTGCCAACAGGAAAGGAGACACGAAGATGACCCTCGACATCCTCGGCATCGACCTCGCCAAGAACGTTTTCCAACTCCACGGCGTCAATGCCGCAGGTCGTGTTGTGCTGAAGCGGCGTGTCATGCGCGATCAGCTTCTAGAAGTAGTGGCGCAAACCCAGCCATGCACGATTGTTGTCGAAGCCTGCACGGGCGCCTTCACTTGGGCTCGTAAGTTCGAGGCGCTCGGCCATCACGTGAAGATCATCAGTCCGCAGTATGTGAAGCCCTTCGTGCGGCGGCAGAAGAACGACGGCAACGATGCCGAGGCGATCTGCACCGCCGCCCGGCAGCCCCATATCCCGCTGGTGCCGAAGAAGACGATCGAGCAGCAAGACATCCAAGCCCTTCATCGAGCTCGCCAGCGCATGGTGAACCATCGCACGGCCGTCGTCAGTCAGATCCGGGGGCTTCTGCTTGATCGCGGCCTGGCCATGCCCAAGAGCATCACCTGCGCTCGCAGACTGATCCCCGACATCCTGGCTGACTTCAACAACGAACTGACGCCGATGGCACGCGAGACCATGCACGAGCTTTACGATCTCTTCCGGGATCTCGATCGCCGGATCGGCTCCTTCGACAAGAAGATCGAGCGGGTGTTCCGCGAGAGTGAACCTTGCCAGCGCATCGCCAAGATCAAAGGTGTCGGCCCGAAGACCGCCACGGCGATCGTTGCGGCTGTCGGCAACGGCGCCGAGTTCAAGAACGGCCGCCATCTTGCCGCGTGGGTCGGGCTGGTGCCGCGCCAGTTCTCAAGCGGCGATCGCACCGTGCTGATGGGCATCTCGAAGCGCGGCAGCCAACATCTACGCAGCCTTCTCGTTCACGGCGCCAGAGCCGTGGTGAGAACCTGCACCAACAAGACCGACCCGCTGAACCAATGGGTCAACCAGCTTCGGGAGCGACGTGGCTTCAACCGGGCAACGGTTGCTGTCGCCAATAAGAACGCACGGATCATCTGGGCCGTGCTTCGAACAGGCGAGCCTTACCGCGCCGCTGCCTGAAGAGCCTGCCCTCGTGATTGCGAGCTGACGGAGAAATGAAACGCACGAGGTAAGGACCGGCGCGCAAAGAGCCTGATTACTATCGAGGCCTTCGAGGCCTACCAGCTGTAGAGGCGTGCGCGAGCGGATTTGCCATTTGGGCGCCCCGGAACCGGGTGACGCCGGATAGATGTTTGCAACAGACCAACGCGGATCAGTTCAAAACCAGCTTGCAACGGGAGAGCCGTCCATAGAGGTAGTACGTGAACGGCGTCACGCTGATCGTGCGCACCGCTTCCGCCACCGGGCGGCCTTGCGACAACAGCACGTCCACTTACCGAAGCTTGGCGACGATCTCTTCAGGCCTGTGCTTCTTCTGTCCCATCTGGGCATCCTCCATCCGCTCAAAAGCCTACTTCAGGGAGGACCACTTTTCAGGGGGCAGACCATTGCCGTTAACTGGCGTGCTCAAGTGCCTCGCTCGCGTCGGCCGCGGAACGCCTCGTATTCTCGGCCACGCGGCCGTGGCCGCTGATCTCGCGGCCGGCAACCACCGCAAAACGAAGGTTCCAGACCGTCGCCACCAGCGAGATCGCAACCACCACGCGAAGGCCACCGAGAAGTCGGAGAATTCCGGCACGCCGTGGCCCCGGACGCTCATCGAGCCGTAGAGGGCCAGCGCCGCCACGCAGATGCCGAGCGACAGCATCAGCTATTGGAAGGTCGTGTAGAAGCTCGTCGCCGAACTCATCTGCGCCGGCGAGATTCGGTCGTAGGCGATCGTGTTGTAGGCGGTGAACTGGGACGACATCGAGAAGCCGCAGCAGACCGCCAGCCCGAAGATCAGGTGCAGCGGCCAAACCGGCCGGAAGAAGGCGCAGGCGCCACAGATGTATCGTAGTAGCTGCAATAGACTCGCCGGAAATCCGACGCGGTGGCAGCGACGAAGCTTGAGACGGCGGGCTGCCAGTGGCCGTCGATGCAAAGCGCTTCCGGACGGGGACGGGTCTCGTAACGCACCCACGGTGTGTCCCAGGCAACCAGCAGGCCGTGACCGGCGAAGAACGGCACCAGATGCGAACATCCGTCCCAGGTGAAACGCGTGCGCTCCTCACTTTACGATGTCAGGAAGCCGAGGAGCCGCCGCCAAGGCGACGAACGCCCGCCGTGAGCTCCCAGCTCGACGAAGACCGATACCGGGCGGGCCGTGCTGTCTCCCAGCACCGCAGTCGCCGACATCGCCAGCGAACCTCGACCATCCAACCGAACGATGATCAGGACGGCAAAGTTCACGCCCACGTCGGGGTCGCGCACGATCGCCGCCATCGTTGCTAGGTCCTTGGCGCTCGGCGAGACCTCGAAGCATGGGTGGGAATGCCACTCCCCGATGTAGTTGAACCGTCGGAAATCTTTTCCGGTGCGTTCGAAGAAGGCGTCGAGGTCAGCTTGGTGGCGGCGCGGGTCCCGTTCGAAGCTGGCGCGGGTGCCCCCCGCCGTCTGGATCGTGAGATCGACTAGGCGGAACCTTCGGGCGGATAGGTGTTCCGCCATCAGGAGGCCCCCGATCTCCCGGCGGCCCGCCTTGCGCAGGGCGCGACGCATGCGGTTCGCAAGCGTTTCAGGAAGCAGCAATTCCATTGGCGGTTCCCAGGAAGATCCGGACTACCCGTGCCCGCTCGTCCGCAGCCTCTTCCGCATCCAGGTTCGGAGGGCGGTCGCTTTCGGACGGCGCACCGACATTGACGGGATGCGTCTCGAAGGGCTGGGAGAATATCCAACCCGGCCCGAGGCCCACGAAGTAAGCAGAATGGGGGAAGATCGAAGGCTCCCGGGGAATGAGGGCGTCGATCGCGAAGCGCGCCGCGTGCGCCGCGATGACCGCGACGTCGGCGTCGTCCGCGACCATCGTCGACGTCCCGGCGCCGGACTCGTAGTGAGAAGGATGCCGTTCGATCGGCAGCGCATGTTCCGCGCACCAGTTTTCGATCGCGCGCCGCATCAGGGCCGGCTCGGGCTCCTTGCCGGGCCTGTGCCTGGCCACCAAGCCACCAATCCCGCCGCCGTAGACCTCGGCCCAGATCATCGAGGTCTTGCCGACCTCGGTTGCGGCCGACAGGTAGTTGAACACTTCGGGCGTTGCCGACGCGTCCACGATGAGGTCGCATTCGGCCAGCGCGGTCATCAAGGTCTCCACCGAGCCGCTCGCTTCTTGGCCCCCCAGGCGATGCTGACGCGTGACCACCGTGGCCGACGGGTTCACGAGATCGATGCGGCGCGCGACGGACTGCGTCTTGTGCGTGCCGACCTCGCGCCAGTCGAGCTCGTGCCGGACGAGGTTCTCCGGCAGCAGGATGTCGTCGTCGACCAGCAGGAAGTTGCCGACGCCGGAACGGGCGAGACTGACGGCGACCTTACTGCCGAGCGAGCCGCATCCCACGACGGCGACACGCCGGGAGGACAGGCTCCCGTGGTCGGCGTCGAGCCGGCGCCCCGAAGGATCGGCCGACACGACGTCGATCGACTGGACCGTTTGATCCCACGCCGAATAGCCGCGACGGAGCTTGCCGCGAGCAACCAGGACGACGCACCCGGCCGGAGGCACCTCGGCACCGTTCGCCGCGAGATCCGCCCGGAAGTTTTCGGAAACGTCGGTTCGCGGCCACGCCTCCCCGTCGGGCAGCCGAACGAACATGACCGGGCGATCGTGGTTCTCTTGCCGCAGGGATACGGGATGGGTGGGATCGGCGCATTCGGGATCCGATCCCCAGGACCTGATCGTGTAGAGCACCATCTCCTCGCGGAAGGATACGGTTCCCTGTCCGTGAAGCACCGTCCCGACGGGGATCGCGTTTAGGAACCCTTGCGAGAACGCGGTTAGGACGAGCCTCCACCGCGAGCCCCGCAGGACTTGACCGAGGGTGGTCGAGTGCCTCGAGGGCAACCTCCCGGCCGGACCGTCGGGCGTCGGGCTCTCGCCCGCCAGCAGGCGATGTGCGCTCTCGAGCATCATCCGGCCCGAGATGGTCCTGTCCCAGTTGTCGGCCCCGTACTCAAGGCAGAGTTCCCCGCCGGGACCGTACTGGTGGAGCGACCACCGTTCCGTGTCGTCTCGGGGCATCACGACGGGAGGCGAGAAGGGGAAATGGTTCGGGAAGCGCAGGGAGATCGGCCACGTCCTCCCGCCGTGCTCGATCTCCGCGTCGACGGTTAGTCGGAGGTCGGCGTCGACGTGCCACTTAGTGATCAGGAGCCACGGAGCCCTGGCCGCCAGGAGTTCGAGCTGCTGTCGCTCGTGCCGGAACCTCTCGGGACTCTCGAGGTACCAGATCAAGCGAAGCCGTCCCTCTTGGCCGGGCCGGCCGGCCTGTTCCGGAACGTGAAGGGATCGGCTGCGGCAGCGGCAGGCTTCAGAAGGCCGGAGGCCAGCGCGACGGACGCTTTCGCGACCCTGTCCCCCTTCCCGGCGAGGGCGGGCGCGGCGGGGTCGTAACGGAGGCCGGAGAGCTTCCTGGACGTCCCGAACAGCTCCCTGACGGGATTCGCGGCCGCCTTGTACGCCCGCTGCCCGATCGCGGTCTCGTCACCACCGCACCGACGCTGTTCCGCTTCGGAGCCGAGAACGCCGCGGCTCACGGAGCATCGGACCAAGTCGCCCTTCATGCCGAGCCTTGTCGCCGTGATCGGTCCGTACTCGAAACCGATCGCCAGACCCAGCGACGTCGCGTCGGTCCCGACCGCCGCAAGCTTCCCCAGCGCGAGCTCGAAGCTGCTGCGCATGGCCGCGGCGCAGAGCGTCATGTTGGTCACTGTCTCCTCGGCATCGGTGGACCTCGCGGTTCCCTCCGCGAGGAGACCATGGACACAGTCCCCGACGAAGCGGACCTTACGGCCACCGAAGTCGGCATGGAGGACGGCATCGAGCTCGCTTCGCAGGACGTGGAGGGCTCGCACGACGTGCTTGGCGGCGGTGTCGGAAACGACGCTCCGGCTGACGTAATCCGTGAACCCGTCAATATCCGCGTAGACGCTCGCCGCATCCTGCCGCCGCGAGTTCCTGGCGGAAAGGGTTTCGAAGTCGAGGTTTCCGAACGGCGGGGTATGTCCGCTGAACTCGAATCCTCCGATGGGGTTCGCCTCGAGGTCGGCCCGCCACTCCCTCACGATATCGTCCGCGGACACCCCAAGGCCCGCAGCCTCCCGGCAACGCTCGATCTCGTCCGCGGTCAGCGGCGCGCTGTCGGGATCGGCGACTTTGGGGTACGCGAGCGCCCCGCGCGCGTTGTGCGTGAGGTAGATGCCGGTGCCTTTCCCGCCACCGGAGCGTTTCGCCGCGTGGTTGGCCGGCTCGCCCAGGAACAATGGCTCGCGATGGCCCCGCCGCCCGTTGCTCACGGCCAGCGCCAGACCGCTGTCGATGCCGACGCGAACCCGTGCCGCCGGATGATCCGAGTCCTCCCCAGTGCGGGACAGGACGTCGATCACCAACTGGGCGATCGCCACGGCCCGGCGAAGCCGCATGGCCTTGGAGCCATATGGCTTCGTGACGACGGAATGGAGTCTTTGATTGTGGAAGTCCACGAGCACGGCTTCGCAGCGGCGCAGGATCCGGTGGACGGCGCGGTAGTGCAGGTTCAGGAACCGCAAGGTGCGCCGATGGCTGGTACCAGGGATACCGGCATCTCTCGTGGCGCGGGGACGAGACTTACGTTCGCGTTGGCGGGGAGTGGAAACCCTGTTCCGCGCCGTGGATCGGAATGGCTGCCTGATCGACTTCCTGCTGTCGGAGCGCCCCAACACGAAAGGCGCTCCACCGGTTTCTGGCCAAGTCTCTGACGGTGATGAAGGGCCGCCTGCCTTCCTCGATCATGACCGATAAGCTTGCCACCCATCCGAAGGCGATCGCATGGCTTGAGAGCGATGATCTTTCCCCGGTTCGGCGGACAGGCTGGGTTAGCCGATCATGGGCTGCTCGGCTTGTTCGGGCGTGAGATACCCGAGGGCTGAGTGCATGCGGTGTCGATTGGAGTAGCCCTCGATGTATCCGAACAGCGCCTGGCGGGCTTCGGCCTGCGTCGCCCACCGGCACTGATAAACGAGTTCAACCTCGAGCGTGTGGAAGAAGCTCTCCATCACCGAAAGACTGAAACTGGCATGTTCAGGCGGTAGAGGCGGATAAAAAGCACCTCTACCCAAAATTCCACCGTCATCGGCTGATTGTTCGCAGGGCGCTGGCGAGGTCAGACGACGGCGGCAGAGCGTAAGTAAGATCGAGGTCTGCCAGAAGCGCGTCGAGATGGCATCGCATGAGTTCGGATGCATTTGGGCCGTCGCCACGGGTCAAGGCGTCCAGCAGCTCCGAATGCGCGGCGTTGTCGCAAAGCGTCCTCGGCTGTCGCCAGTAAAGCGCGATGACGAGGGAAGAGCGGGACAAGAGGCCGTCGACGATCGCGGCCAGCACAGTCTGTCCCGATAGGCGCGCGATCCTTCTGTGGAAATCGGCGGAATGATAGACGGCCTCGCGTGGGTTGTCGGCATGTAACGCACCATGCTCGGCGTCGATCGACGCGCGCAACATCTCCGCATCGCCGGCCCCCAGGCGGCCAGCCGCCAAAGCGGCAAGCGGCGGCTCGACCACGGCCCGCGCCTCAAAGATCTGGCGCGCCTCCTCCGGGGTCGGATGGGCGATCCGGGCCCCCTTGTTGCGTTGGAGGATCACCACGCCGTCGCGCGCCAGGGCCTGCAGGGCGGCTCGGACAACCGTGCGGCTGACGCCGTAGATCTCGGCGATCTCCTCCTCCGCGAGCTTGGTCCACGGCCCAAGGCGGTGCCTGGCGATCGCGTTCAATATGGCGTCGTAGATGGGCTGCCAGGAGGCAGCGGTCCCCCGTTCAATGGTGAGATCGGCTGGCACTCGTCGTCTCCGCAGCAGGCGGTCGGCGACCGCCTGCTGCTTCTTGCACGAACCATGCCACCCGCGAAGCCCTGACGCCGCGCAAATCGGATACAACGCCTGTATACGATACAGGCAGTTTGTTCGATCCGGCGCTGCCTTCCTGTGCAGAGTCGGCAGATCAACCCTTTCGACCGGAGGCAGGAAAGCCGCTCCACCGGTTTTCCTCCGGCTCTGAGCAATCTGGCACGCTTCCTGCTCTCTCCCCTTCAAGTGAAGTGGAGACATCCGTATGGCCTCTGGAGACCTCGAACTTGTAAAACTGACCAAGCGCTATGGCGCCACAACGGCCGTGGACGCGATCGACTTGCGCGTGCCGGCCGGCACTTATTGCTGCGTCCTCGGGCCATCGGGCTGCGGCAAGTCCTCGACCATGCGCGTGATCGCCGGCCACGAGAGCGCTTCGGGCGGCGACGTCATTCTCGGCGCCAGCAACGTGACCGACCTGCCCCCCGCCCGGCGCGGCACCGCCATGATGTTCCAGTCCTACGCGCTGTTTCCGCACCTGACCGTGCTGGAGAACGTCGCCTTCTCCCTCAAGATGAAGGGCACCTCCCGTGACGAGCGCACCCGCAAGGCGCGCGCCGTTATGGAACTCGTCGACCTCGCCCGCTTCGAGACGCGCATGCCCGCGCAGCTGTCGGGCGGCCAGCAGCAACGCGTGGCGCTCGCCCGCGCCCTTGTGACCGATCCCGGCATCCTTCTCCTCGACGAGCCGCTTTCCGCGCTCGACCCGTTCCTGCGCCTCCGCGTTCGCACCGAGCTGAAGCGCCTGCAGCGTGAGCTTGGCATCTCCTTCCTCCATGTCACCCACGGCCAGGACGAGGCGATGGCGCTCGCCGATCTCGTGGTCATCATGCGCGACGGGCGGATCGAGCAGGCGGGCTCCCCGCAGGACGTCTTCCATCGCCCTGCCACCGGATTCGTTGCGCGCTTCATGGGCGGTCACAACGTGCTTCACCTCGACGGGCGCCCCGTCTCGGTGCGGGCCGACCGTGTGCGGATCGGCCAGGGCGATGCGGACACCCGTTCGCTCAGCGGCGAGGTGCGCGGCGTCGAGTACGGGGGAGCCACCGTCACCGTGGTCGTCCATGCGGGCGAAGCCGGCGAGATCACCGCCGTGATTCCCGAGGACCTCTTCAACGCAACCCCAGCCGAACTAGGCGAAACGCGCGTCGTCCACTGGTCGCGCGGCGACGAGTTCGCCCTCCAGGCCGCCTGACGCCTCGCCTTCCAGACCTTCACCCCAGGAGAAAGCCTCATGAGCGACACCCCCAAAACCTCCGGCCTCGATCGCCGCGCCTTCTTGAAGTCCGGCGCGGTGCTGGCGGCAGGCACCGTGGTGACCACCAAGGTCACCGGCTTTCCCTTCGTCTCTGGAGCGCGGGCGCAGGAGGCGAAGACCCTGCGCTATCTCGGCACGGCGGTGAACCAGTCCACCGAGATCGCCGCCAAGGTGAAGGAGGATCTCGGCATCACCATCGAATATGTGCCGGTCACCACCGACGAGGTGACCAAGCGCATCATCACCCAGCCGAATACGTTCGACATCGTCGACACCGAATACTTCTCGCTGAAGAAGTTCGTGCCGACCGGCAACCTGATGGGCATGGATGCCAAGCGCATCAAGGAATTCGACAACATCACCACTGTCTTCACCAAGGGCGAGATCGACGGCAAGGCGATCGGCGGCCAGGGCACCGCGCCTTGGAAGGTGCTCTATCTCGAGGCCAACAAGTCCAAGGCGTTCTCGGCGACGCCGACCGAGTGGATCTCGTTGATCCCGACAACCTACAACGCCGACACGCTCGGCATCCGTCCCGACCTCATCAAGCGCCCGATCGAGAGCTGGGCCGAACTCCTCAACCCCGAATTCAAGGGCAAGGCGTCGATCCTCAACATTCCCTCGATCGGCATCATGGACGCCGCCATGGCAATCGAGGCGAGCGGCAAGTACAAGTATCCCGACAAGGGAAACATGACCCGCGACGAGATCGACCTCACGATCGACGCGCTGATCGAGGCCAAGCAGGGTGGTCAGTTCCGCGCCCTTTGGTCTGATTTCAACGAGAGCGTCAACCTCATGGCCTCGGGCGAGACCGTGATCCAGTCCATGTGGTCGCCCGCCGTCACCGCCGTACGCGCCAAGGGTATCGACTGCCGCTTCCAGCCCCTGAAGGAAGGCTATCGCGCCTGGGCGTCCGGCTTCGCTCTGCCTGCGACCCTGGAAGGCCCGAAGCTCGATGCGGCCTACGAGTTCGTCAACTGGTTCCTGTCGGGCTGGGCCGGGGCTTTCCTCAACCGCCAGGGCTACTATTCCGCCGTCCTGCCCACCGCCAAGGCCTCCATGGAGCCCTACGAATGGGCCTACTGGATGGAGGGCAAGCCCGCAGAGAAGGACATCCTTTCCCCCCAGGGCCAGGTCATCGCCAAGACCGGCGACAGCCGCGACGGCGGCTCGTTCACTGAGCGCATGGGCGCCGTCGCCTGCTGGAACGCCGTCATGGACGAGGACGCCTACATGGTCCGCAAGTGGAACGAGTTCGTCGCGGCCTGAAGCGCGGCGGATTTGGCAGGGGACGGCTGGTCCCCTGCACCCCAGGCCCGGGGCGACAGCTTCGCCACGACCCATGCGCTCCTGGCGCCACGATGTTCCTACCCACGGAGGCCGCATGGCCGCGTCCGATCGCACGGGGCTCGCGCCCTATCTTCAGGCGGCGCCGCTGGCGCTGGTCTTCCTGTTGTTCCTGGTGGTGCCGCTCGCTTTCATCGTGATGGTGAGCTTCTGGACCTACGACAACTACCAGATCCAGCCGGCCTTCACGCTACAGAACTACGCGGATGTCTTCGACCGCTGCATCACGCGGCTGCCGACGCTCTGTACGACCTTCCGCACCTATGTTTCGACGCTCGGCTTCGCCCTGCGGGTCTGGGTGCTGACGCTCGGGATCGGCTTCACGATCGCCTATTTCCTCGCGTTCGAGGTGCGCTCGAAGGCGGTGCAGTCTGTGCTGTTCCTCGTCTGCACCATCCCATTCTGGACCTCCAACGTCATCCGCATGATCTCGTGGATTCCGCTGCTCGGCCGCGAGGGACTGGTGAACCGGACCTTGATGGGCATCGGCGCCATCGACCATCCGATCGACTGGCTTCTTTATTCGAGCTTCTCGGTCACGCTTACCTTCGTGCACCTCTTCACCTTCTTCATGGTGGTGCCGATCTACAATTCGATGCTGCGCATCGACCGCTCGCTGATCGAGGCGGCGCGTGACGCGGGCGCGAGCGGCTGGCAGATCCTGTGGAACGTGATCATGCCGCTGTCCAAGACCGGCATCGCGATCGGCTCGATCTTCGTCCTCACCATCGTGATGGGCGACTTCGTGACCGTCGGCCTGATGGGCGGCCAGCAGATCGCCTCGGTCGGCAAGACGATCCAGACCGAGATCAGCTACCTCCAGTTCCCAATCGCCGCCGCAAACGCCGTGGTGCTGCTCGCCACCGTCCTCCTCATCGTCTTCGCGCTCCTTCGCGTCGTCGACATCCGCAAGGAACTGTAGAGTGCCGGAAAAACGCTCCCGCGCCTTCCTACCCCTTGCGGTCTTCTTCGCCCTCTTCGTCCTGTTTCTCTACGGGCCGACGCTCACCGTCCTCGTCCTGTCGTTCCAGGGGCCGCAAGGCGGGCTGACCTTTCCGATGAACGGCGCCTCGACGCACTGGTTCGGGGTGCTCTGGGAAGGGCTCGGCGTCGTCGATGTCTGGGCCGCGTTCGGACGCTCGTTCCGCCTCGGCCTCGTGGTGACGGTGCTCACCGTCGTGATCTCGGTGCTGGCGGGCCTCGCCTTCCGGCGGCGGTTCCGCGGCTCGACGCTTCTGTTCTATACGGCGATCGCCAGTCTCATCCTGCCATCGATCGCGGTCTCGCTCGGCATCGCGCTGGAGTTCCGCATCTTCGACGACTTCGTGAAAGCCTATGGTCTCGGGGGGACAAGCTACCAGTCGGCCATGGGCCTCTTCACCTCGGCGCTCGGCGCGCACCTCACCTGGACCCTGCCCTTCGGCATGCTGGTGATGTTCGCCGTCTTCAACCGCTTCGACCCGGCCTATGAGGAGGCCGCGCGCGATCTCGGCGCGACGCCCTGGCAGACGTTCCGCCACGTCGTGCTGCCGATCATCGCGCCCTATCTCGTGGGCGTCGCGCTCTTCGGCTTCACGCTCTCGTGGGACGAGATCGCCCGCACCTCCCAGGCGATCGGCGGACCGAACACGCTGCCGCTCGAACTCCAGGGCCTGACCACCACCGTCACCAATCCCGCGATCTACGCTCTCGGGACGCTGACCACCGCGGTCTCCTTCCTGGTCATCGCTTCGACGCTCGGCGCCGGCCTCGTCCTGCGGGCCCGGCGGCTGCGCGGAGCGTCGGACGCCGGCAAAGGAACGCTGTGAGGGGTCCGATGCGCATCCTCTTCATCAACCCCAACGCCACCGCCTCGATGACCGAGAAGATCGCGGCGGCAGCCCGCGCGGCCGCAGGGCCGGGTACCTCCATCCTGTCGGCCACCAATCGGGCCGGCCCACCCTCCATCCAGGGGCCGGCGGACGGCGCGGCGGCCGAGCCCGGCCTCTTGGCGTTGATTTGCGAGCGGGAGGGGGACGCCGACGCCATCGTGATCGCCTGCTTCGACGACACGGGATTGGAGCGGGCTCGCGCGCTGACGCTGAAGCCCGTGATCGGCATCGGCGAGGCGGCGATGCGGGCGGCGGGCGCTGGAGGGCGCCCTTTCAGCGTGGTCACGACGCTTTCTGTCTCCGTGCCTGTGATCGAGGACAACGTGCGGGTCTATGGGCTGACCGCCGCCTGCCGCCGGGTACGCGCCTCCGAAGTGCCGGTCCTGGCCTTGGAAGAACCGGGCAGCACGGCGCGCGAGACGGTAGCCGCCGAGATCGCGGCGGCGCTTGCTGAGGATCGGTCGGGCGCCATCGTGCTCGGCTGCGCCGGCATGGCCGACCTCGCCGACCAGTTCGCGGCACGCTTCGGCCTGCCCGTCCTGGACGGGGTGGTCTGCGCCGTGAAGGCGCTGGAAGCGAGGGACGGCTAAGCCGGCCGTTCCGGCGCGCAAGTTCGCAGCCGGCGCCATGCAACGGCCTAGTGGCTCATCGCCGCCGTCCCATCGCCCGGTTGCGGCTACTTCGTTCAATGAAAACAATTTGTTGAGATACCGACGGGCGGGCGTCCGTCGCGTCCCGCCGATCGATCGCGGCCGCGTTTGCGGGGCATGCCGTGTCCTTTGGTGCTGACGGCTTGAACACCCAATGACGCGGAATTCGGCAGCCGACCGCGATTTTTATCCATTTGGTCAGTTTTTTTGGCGAACCAACGGGACTTCCAGCACATCCGCTTCGCAAGCCTCTGTTCGGAATACGGAAATTATTCTGGCACGCGAATTGCTCCTGTTCTGGAGCGGCGATCCAGCCGCGGTGCTGGAGCAGGAGGACGGATGGAAATCGGTGTCTTCATCCCGATCGGGAACAATGGCTGGCTGATCTCGGAAAACGCGCCGCAGTACAAACCGAGCTTCGCGCTGAACAAGGCGATCGTACAGAATGCAGAACGGCACGGCTTCGACTTCGCGCTGTCGATGATCAAGCTGCGCGGCTTCGGCGGCAAGACCGAGTTCTGGGACCACAATCTCGAAAGCTTCACGCTGATGGCGGGCCTGGCTGCCGTCACGACGCGCATCAAGCTCTTCGCCACAGCCGCGACGCTGGTGATGCCGCCGGCGATCGTCGCCCGGATGGCGGCGACGATCGACAGCATTTCGGACGGACGCTTCGGGCTCAACCTCGTCACCGGCTGGCAGCGGCCGGAATACTCGCAGATGGGGCTCTGGCCCGGCGACGAGTATTTCGCCCGGCGCTACGATTATCTCGCCGAATACGCCACGGTCCTGCGCGAGCTCTGGGACACCGGACAGTCCGACCTGAAGGGCGAGTTCTTCCAGATGGACGACTGCCGCCTGTCGCCGCAGCCCCAGGCGCCGGTGAAGATCATCTGCGCCGGCTCGTCCAATGCCGGCATGGCCTTCTCCGCCCGCCATGCCGACTACAACTTCTGCTTCGGCGTCGGCGTCAACACACCCAAGGCCTTTTCCGGCAATACCGAACGCCTGAAGGCGGCGACGGATGAGACGGGGCGGGACGTCTCCACCTTCGTCCTGTTCATGATCATCGCCGACGAGACCGACGAGGCGGCTCGCGCCAAGTGGGAGCACTACAAGGCCGGCGCCGACGCGGAGGCGATCGCCTGGCTCGGAGTTCAGGGCGCCGCCGACACCAAGTCCGGCACCGACACCAACGTCCGGCAGATGGCCGATCCAGTCTCCGCCGTGAACATCAACATGGGAACGCTTGTCGGGTCCTACGAGACGGTGGCGCGAATGCTTGACGAGGCGGCGTCCGTGCCGGGCACCGGCGGCGTGCTCCTCACCTTCGACGACTTCGTGGCAGGGGTGGAAGCCTTCGGCACCCGCATCCAGCCGTTGATGGCCTCCCGTCGCCACGTCGCGCCGCAGCAGGAAGCGGCCGAATGAGCGCTTCTCCGATCGCCGGCCATGTCACGCGGCCGGAAGCGCTCGCGAGCGTGACCCTGCCCGCGCGGCCCGAACCTCTATCCCTGAAGCCGCACGAAACCGCCGTCGTGGTGGTCGACATGCAGAACGCCTATGCCACACCAGGGGGCTATGTCGACCTCGCCGGCTTCGACATTTCCGGGGCGCAGGCCACGATCGGCGCCATCGCCAAGGCGCTGGAGGCGGCGCGCGCCGCCGGCCTCCTCGTCGTCTATCTCCAGAACGGCTGGGATAAGGACTACCAGGAAGCGGGCGGCCCCGGCTCACCCAACTGGCACAAGTCGAACGCGCTGAAGACGATGCGCCGCCGCCCCGAACTGCAGGGAACGCTGTTGGCGAAGGGCACGTGGGACTACGCGATCGTCGATGCCCTGCAGCCGCAGCCGGGCGACCTCCTGGTGCCCAAGACCCGCTACAGCGGCTTCTTCAATTCCACGCTCGACAGCACGCTACGCGCGCGGGGCATCCGCAACCTCGTCTTCGTCGGCATCGCCACGAATGTCTGCGTCGAGAGCACTCTGCGCGACGCGTTCCACCTCGAATATTTCGCGGTGATGCTGGAGGACGCGACCCACCAGTTGGGCCCCGCCTCCATCCAGGAAGCGACCGCCTACAACATCGAGACTTTCTTCGGCTGGGTCTCGACGGTCGGCGACTTCTGCGGTGCGATCTCGCAGGCCGCCCCCGTCCACCCCTCCCCTTCGATCTGATCCCGGAGCCCCCATGCCCAAAACCATCGTCGTTCCCGAAGGCACCTCGAAGCCGATCGCTCCCTTCTCGCCGGGCACACTCGCCGACGGCGTGGTCTACGTCTCGGGAACCCTGCCCTTCGACGCCAACAACGATGTCGTCCATGTCGGCGACGCGGGTGCGCAGACGCGTCACGTCCTCGAAACCATCAAGTCGGTGATCGAGACCGTCGGCGGCACGATGGAGGACGTCACCATGAACCACATCTTCATCACCGACTGGGCCAACTACACGGCCGTCAATACGGTCTATGCCGAATATTTTCCGGGCGACAAGCCGGCGCGCTACTGCGTCCTTTGCGGCCTGGTAAAGCCCGATGCGCTGATCGAGATCGCGAGCGTCGCGCATATCGGCCGCCGATGACGCTTCATCACGAGATACGGGGGCTCGATGGTAAGGACGCCCCGACGATCGTCCTATCGTCCGGCCTCGGCGGGTCCGACGCCTATTGGGCGCCGCAGATCGAACTGCTGCACTTGCTTTTCCGCGTCGTCACTTACGACCATCGTGGCACGAACCGAAGCGGAGGCCGGGCCACGGGTGAAATCGCGGCCATGGCCAACGACGTTCTGGAGATCGCTGCCAAGGCCGGGATCGATCGCTTCCACTTCATGGGCCATGCGCTCGGCGGCCTGATCGGGCTCGACCTCGCGCTGCGGCCCGCCTCGCCGGTCGAAAGCCTCGTCCTCGTCAACGCTTGGGGCTGGGCCGATCCCCATTCGGGCCGCTGCTTCGATACGCGCATCACGCTCTTGGAAAAGGCGGGCGTCGAGGCCTTTGTGCGGGCGCAGCCGCTGTTCCTTTATCCCGCCGTCTGGATGACGGAGAACGCGGAGCGCCTGGAGGCCGAGATCGCCCACGGGATCGCGCACTTCCAGGGACGGGACAATGTCCTGACCCGCATCGCGGCCCTGCGCGCCTTCGACGTGGAGGCGCGGCTCGGGGAGATCGCGGTCCCGACGCTGGTGGTGGCCGCACGGGACGACCTCCTTGTCCCCTACACGCGCTCGCTGGCCCTCGCCGATGCGATCCCGCAAGCGGCGCTCGCGCTGTCGGACTTCGGCGCCCATGCCGTGAACATCACCGAGCCCGCCTGGTTCAACGCGGCGGTCGGCTCGTTCCTTACCGCTCTTGGGAAGGGTTCTGCCCCATGATTGCCGCACCCGACCTCGCCGAAGCGCCTGTCGAGAGGGACGGGATCGACCGCCTGGCTTTCCGCGACGCGATGGCGCGCCTCGGCGCCGCGGTCACCATCGTCACCACCGACGGGCCGGCCGGCCGGGCGGGTTTCGCCGCCAGCGCCGTTTGCAGCGTCACGGACGACCCGCCGACGCTTCTGATATGCCTGAACCGCGGCTCGTCGGCCCATGCGCCCGTCCAGCGGAACGGCAAGGTCTGCGTCAACATCCTCGCGGGCGAGCAGGCGGAGCTTGCCCGCGTGTTCGGCGGGAGAACGCCCGTCGCCGAGCGCTTCGGGGCGGCGACTTGGCGCCCGAACGCATCTGGGACGCCAGAGCTCGAAGGCGCCCTGGTCTCGGTCGGCTGCGAGATCCAGACGGTGACGGAGGTCGGCACGCACGACGTTCTGTTCTGCCGCGTCGTCTCGATCCGCTCCCGTCGCGACGGCAACGCCCTGATCTATTTCGACCGGACGTATCACGCGGTCTGAAGAGCGATCGCACGGGTGAACGCTCAGCGCGGCGTCACCCCTCGGAGGATGATGGACAGAACGGCCTGACAGGCATGCTCTTGGAAGCTGGACCGATCGACCTCCGTCCCGAGGACGGCGCGGATCTGGACGTCGAAGTCGGCGTAGTGCTGGGTCGTCGCCCAGATCGCGAAGATCAGGTGGAACGGGTCGACCGGGGCCAGCCGGCCTTCCGACACCCATGTCCGGATAATCGCCGCCTTCTCGGCCACGAGCGAGCGCAGTGTCGTTTGAAGAGTCGGCAGAATCACCGGGGCGCCGGCCAGTATTTCGTTGATGAACAGGCGCGAGGCCTCCGGCCGCTCGGCCGAAAGGACGAGCTTGGCCTCGATGTAGCGCCGCAGTTCCTCCACCGGCTCGCCGTCGACATCCATCGCTTCGAGGGGACGCAGCCATTCTTTGAGCGTGCGCTCCAGCACGGCCTCGTATAGGTCCTGCTTGCGGCGGTAGTAGTAGAGAAGGTTCGCCTTGGAGAGGCCCGCACGGGCCGCGATCTCGTCGACGGTCGATCCGCGCAAACCGTGCCGCGAGAAGATTTCCAGCGCGGCGTCGAGGATCAGCGCCCGCGTGACGGCCTGGATGCGGGTGGCCGGCGCCGCGGGCGACATACCCGGCCGATCTGCACCATCTGCGCCCATGTCTCCTCCCTGCACGGTCGCGGGCCGCCGCCCGGACTCGCTTCGAATCCCGGCCCGCGCCTTCCGTTCGGGAAGAGGGTTGAAGCGGGCGGCATGGAAAGGCAATGGGCGTTCCGCTCAGGCGCTATCCCGACGAAGGCGGATCGCCTTGGCGCTGGTCCACAGTATCCCGCGATCGAGGTCGGCGAGGCGGTCGAGCCCGTCCGTGACCGTCAGGAAATGGTTGCCCGCAAGCGGCCCGGCCTGAGAGGCGAAAGCCACGGGGCCGGAAGCCAGAAGGATTTCGGCTTCCGATACGTTGCCCGGATAGAGGATCATCTGGCCAGGCGCGGGATGGCTCGTCGCGTTTTCGGAAGGTAGGCCAGAGATCTCGATCGCCCAACCGGATCGAGCAGGCCTCGCCCGACGGCTCCGTTAAAAGCCGCCAATCGGGTGGTAGCGATCCCGTTCCGTTCTTTTCTCAGGCGAAGAAGAACCTGAACAGCCGTCCGATGAAGCGCGCCGCCGATCCGCCAGCGAGGCCGTCCACCATTGTGCGGAAGTGGCCCTTCCAGAACATGTGCATCGTCTCGAACCCTCGAATGGCGTTGTGCGTCGTCTTCTGCGACTGGAAGCCCCGCACCGGACGAATGCGCTGCTTCAGCTTGCCATGATCGGACCCGAGACGGTTGTTCAGGTACTTAACCTGCCGGTGCCGGCAATGGGGCGCGAGCCGCCCCTCGTGTCGGAGCGCCGCGATCACTTCGTTGTAGGCCGGGTTCTAGTCGGTCGAGATCACCGAAGGACGATGGTGCGATGAACGGCTCGGCGCCTTGCCCAGGAAGCGCTTGGCGGCTTTGCTGGTCCGCTTCTGCGACAGGTGGAAGTCGAGAGTCTCGCCGCGGTCACCGATGGCGCGGTAGAGGTACATCCACTGCCCGCGGACTTTCCGTTAAGTCTCGTCGACATACCAGCTGCCGCTGTTGCGGTCCCGGCACCATTGGACCCGCCGGTCGAGCTCGGGGGCGTAGTGCTGGACCCAGCGATGGAGGGTGGCGTGATCCACGGACAGGCCGCGCTCGGCCATCATTTTCTCTAGGTCGCGGTAGCTCAGCGCGTAGCGGCAATACCAGCGCATGAAAAGCCGGATGATGTCGGGTGCGAAGTGCCGGGCTTTGAGCGCTGCGCTCATGCCTTGCCCCCTACCTATCGGTGCAGAGGTAAAACGCTCGCATCCCGCTCGACGGTTTGCAACGGAGCCGTCGGAGACGAGCGTAGTAGCCGATGCCCGGTGTGGGCCGTAGTCCCTGCTCTTCCCTCTACTGACCGAAATGGAAGAGAGTACCGCCGGCATTCGGGAACGCCTCGGGACTCTCCTTCTTGCCTTGGCTGATTCTCGCCCGTGCCGGATGAAACCGAGAGCGGTTCAGGAGCGCCCGCTCCCGATCCGCAAAAGACGGATGGACGTCGGCTTCAGTTTGCTTCTCGGAGATCGACCGCGAAGGACGCCTTCGTCTTCGCCTGAATCTCGTCGAGCGTCACGCCGTCGGCGAGTTCGATCAGCGTCAGGTGCTCCGGCCCCTTGCGCTCCACGGTGAAGACGCCGAGGTCGGTGATCACGAGATCGGCGACGCGCGCGCCGGTCAGCGGCAGCGTGCATTCGGGCAGGAGCTTCGATTCGCCTTTCGCCTCGTGCTCCATGAGCACGACCACGCGCTTGACGCCGGCGACGAGGTCCATCGCTCCGCCCATGCCCTTCACCATCTTGCCGGGGATCATCCAGTTGGCCAGATCCCCGTTGGCCGCCACCTGCATGGCGCCGAGGATCGACAGGTCGATGTGGCCGCCCCGGATCATCGCGAAACTGTCGGCCGAGGAGAAGAAGCTCGTCATCGGCAGTTCGGTGATGGTCTGCTTGCCGGCGTTGATGAGGTCGGCGTCCTCCTCGCCCTCATACGGGAAGGGGCCCATGCCGAGCATGCCGTTCTCGGACTGCAGCACCACCTCGATGCCCTCGGGGATGTGGTTGGCCACCAGGGTCGGGATGCCGATCCCCAAGTTGACGTAGAACCCATCCTCGAGTTCGCGGGCGGCGCGTGCCGCCATCTGGTCGCGCGTCCAGGCCATCAGATTTCCTCCCCTGCGGCGGCGCCGGCCGGTGCCGCATCCCGCTTCCTGACCGTGCGCTGCTCGATATGCTTCTCAGGGCTCGGCACGTGGACGATCCGCTGCACGAAGATGCCGGGCGTGTGGATATGATCGGCGTCGATCGAGCCGACCGGCACCATGTGCTCGACCTCGGCCACGGTCATGCGTGCCGCCGTCGCCATCATCGGATTGAAGTTGCGCGCCGTTTTCCTGTAGGTGAGATTACCTTGCGCGTCGCCTGTATGGGCGTGGACGAGCGCCAGATCAGCGAACAGTC
This sequence comes from Aureimonas psammosilenae, assembly GCF_009176975.1. Taxonomy (GTDB): domain Bacteria; phylum Pseudomonadota; class Alphaproteobacteria; order Rhizobiales; family Rhizobiaceae; genus Plantimonas; species Plantimonas psammosilenae. The sequence goes on along the minus strand of NZ_WEZG01000014.1, from coordinate 32,862 downwards.
CCCGCTCCATCACATAGGTCTCGCCGTCGAACTCGCGCACTTCCTTGCCTTCGGCGATGAGGGTGCCGACGCCGGTCTTGGTGAAAAAGGCGGGGATGCCTGCCCCTCCCGCGCGGATGCGCTCGGCGAGCGTGCCCTGCGGATTGAATTCCAGTTCCAGTTCGCCCGACAGGTATTGCTGGGCGAAGAGCTTGTTCTCGCCGACATAGGACGAGATCATCTTCCGGATCTGGCGCGTGGCCAGAAGCCGGCCGAGGCCGATGCCGTCGACGCCCGCATTGTTGGAGATCACGGTCAGGCCCTTCACTCCCGAGGCCTGCACCGCGTCGATCAGGGCCTCGGGAATGCCGCACAGGCCGAAGCCGCCGGACATGACGACCATATCGTCGCGTAGGGCGCCCGCCAGGACCTCCGTCGCCGTTGAGTAGGTTTTCTTCACGTCGCGCCTCCCGTCGCCGGCCGATTGCTCGGCCCCGTCGAGATAAGGTTAGGGCTTGCCCAGCAGCGGAGGCGAGTGGTATTTCTACCACATGCCTGCACACCCGCCTCGTTCGGTCGAGCACTCCGCCGTTTCGCGCTTTTCGCTGGCCGAGCTGCCCGTGCCGCTGGTCTTTGCCACCTATCGCATCATCCGCGACTGCAACGCCGAGTTCGCCGCACTCTTCGGTTTCGAACGGGCGGAGCTGATCGACACCAGCTTCTCACGCCTCTACCCCCAGCTCGATGACTTCGTGCGCACCGGCGAGATGTGGCGCAGCCATCTGCCCGGAGGTCAGGTCTTCCAAGACGAGCGCATCATGCGCGGGTCCATGGGGCGGCAGTTCTGGGCGAAGGTGAACGGGCGCTCGCGCCGGGCGGCCGATCCGTTCGCCGAGGCGATCTACTGCTTCGAGCCGCTGAACCGCCCGGTGAACGGGGCGACGCAGCGGTTGACCGGCCGGCAGCGACAGATCCTCGCGCTCGTGGCGCAGGGGCTCACCAACGCCGAGATCGGCCTCGCCATCGGTTTGTCGCAACGCACCGTCGAAGCGCATCGGCTCCGCCTGTCCCGTGCCGTTGGCGTGCGCAATGCGACCGAGCTCGTCGCCTGGTTCCTCGCCGATGGCGGCATAGGGGAGTGAGGTGCTTCGTTCGTCTCGGAGCCGCCGGTTCGCCGGACAGGCTCGATGCCGACCCCGAACCCGTCGGGCGTTCGACGCACGGACGGCGCGAGGAGGTTCAAACCCGCTTGCGATATCCATGAGGCGTCATTCCGGTTCGCGTCTTGAACGCTCGCCAGAAGGCGGTGCTGTCCGAATATCCAAGATTGCGTGCGATGTCGCCGACCGGCCGATCGCTCTCGCTCAGAAGGGCGCGGGATGTTTCAAGGCGAAAGCTGCCGAGGAGCTCGCGAAGCGACGTGTTGCGGTCCGCAAGCCGGCGCTGCAGCGTGGGAGCGTTCTACACCTATATCTCCCAGGCGCTAGGCGTGCCGAGCGGCATCGCCGGCGCGGCTCTCGCGATCAGTTCCTACAAGCTGATCCAGATCGCGGTCTACGCGCTGTTCGGAATCTTCGCCGCCGCCATGCTCGCCAAGATCGGGATCGTGGTTCCCTGGTGGGTGCCGGTGCTGGCCATCGCGGCCGTCGTCACGCTGGCGGGCTCGCGCAACATCGTCTTTTCCGGACACGTCCTCAGCGTCTGCATGGTCTGCGAGGTGCTGATCCTGTTCGTGCTCGGCGTCAAGATCGTGCTCGAGGGCGGCGGCCCGGAAGGGATGAGCCTGACCTCCTTCGCGCCGACCACCGTCTTCGCTCCCGGTTTCGGCGTGGCGCTGGTTTTCGTGGTCGGCTCCTATATCGGCTTCGAGGCGACGGCGCTTTATGCCGAGGAGGCGCGCGATCCGGCGCGGACCGTGCCGCGGGCGACCTATGCCGCGGCGCTTCTGATCGCGGGCTTCTACGGCTTCTCCACCTGGGCGATCACCCAGCATTACGGGCCGAGCCAGGTCCAGGCCAGCGGAAAGGCAAGACGGCAGCGATCGATCGGTACTGGACGATCGTCGAGGTCGCGATTGAAGGCGATCGCGTTGTTGTCAGCGACTGTCTGAAAAGTCCCACGGGTCGGCTGTCCGGTTCTTTTCGCTGCCCGCTTTGTTGCCTCGGGGCGAGCCACTTGTCTCGCCCGTCCTGCGGACCGCCGATGCCGCCGGCATCACTTAAGTTTGGCGCCTCGCGGACCGACGAAAATTCCTCGGCCATCCTCAGCCAGGGACTTCTCGGACAGCCTCCTAGGTGTTTGATCCCAGGCTTTGATGGTGCAGGTTTTTTGCGGGAGTGGAACGCCATTCGGTAGCAACTGCCACCAATGGCTATTTCAGGGTTGATCCAGGCGACGGCTGGTGGCCTGAGACACTCAAGGGCAGTGCCGGGTATCGGCGCCAGCTTCGATCGACAGTCCAAGCCGAGCCTCGAGATGCCCGAAGTTCAGGGTCGCATCATGCTCGACGAAATCCGTGGCAGGGGCTGCCGAGGCCAGTTCGAGCATGCTGCGACGCAAGTCGTCTAAGCCGGGATGGAGCGCGCGATGCGACAGTTCCCGGATCTCCTCCATGATGCGGTCGGTATCGTACTCCAAAGCCTCGAGAACGGCATCGAACCGCTCGGCACCGACGACCCCGGCCAGGTTGGACGGCCGGATGACGCCCGCACCGAGACATGCATGGATATCGTAGATGTCCCGTCCCTTCACGGAGCCGGCGCTGGTCGCTCGGTAGACCAGCTTCTTTGTCACGACTTCTTCCGGATGCTCGAGGCACAGGTCGATCTCCCGGACGCGCACCGGAATGCCGGGATGCGACGTCAACGGCGCGGCAGCGAGGAGGTCGATCTCGCCGATGCCGTTCCAAACCAGCTTCACGAAGTTGCCTGGATACCGAACGTCGCTGGTTAGGCTGCGCGGCAGGCCGCTCGCCATCAACCTGTGCAGATGGCCAGCGCGCGGAGCGGGATCACCGACGAAGAGGTCGAGATCGAAGGACAGGCGATGATCGATGAAGAACGTCAGCGACGTTCCGCCGCCAAGACGCAGCGTTGAGTTCTCTTTCGTCCGGTAGTGGTCGAGGATGGCCTCGGCATCACGAAGGAGCGCCGGCCATCTCTCTGATGTTTCGGTTCCCATGTCGGCTGGCCCTGTCCTGGATCGTGGCGACGTTGTCGCCGCTTCGCGCCCCTACACTGTCCGCGATCTCGGCAAGGGACCGATAGCCCAGAGACGATCGCCGGATCGCCGAAAAGAGAAGGGTGGAATCGGCCCCCTCGAGAAGCTTGCGGACGACGAAACGATCGTGATCGCTGCCGCGTTCGCCGACAATCACGGCATACACCGTCCCCAGTGTGGAAGAGCGACGGCCATAGGGGGTCCAAGCGTTCACGATCAGTGAGCGCCAAGCTTGCGGAACGTCGGCTTCTTCGAATTTTCTCATTTTGAAGACCCAGACCAATCTCTCCCCTTACCACGGGTTGGCAACCGATCGAAAGGCGCTCTCCCATCGCGCCGCGTCCCGTTCGGAACTCGGTGTGCTATCCAATCGATGGTGAGTTCCGCATGGTGGCGACTGCTGCCTAATGCCGCGACGGACGACCGCCGGACGGGTCCAACCGAACCGCATTCCACAGTGCTGTCCGTCGAGGACGAGGCGGTGATCGTCGCTTTCCGCCACCATACGCCGCTGACCCTCGACGACTGCCTTTACGCGCTACTCCGAACAGACGGGGCACTGTTGCAGGAAGGCTTATGCGGTAATCTGGCGGCCTTGAGGTTGGGGGCTCACAAGGCCGGACTGTTTGCACGCCGCCGCTTCCCGGTCGAAGGTCATCCTCCTCTGCCTGCGCTGGTGTCTCGAATACGCGATATCCTGCCGCGACCTCGCCGAGATGATGGCCGAGCGGGGCCATCGAGGTCGATCACACGACCCACTTCCGTTGGGTGCAGCGATCTGCGCCGGAACTTGAGAAGCGCGTGCGCTGGTACCGGGGATACCGGCATCTCTCGTGGCGCGGGGACGAGACTTACGTTCGCGTTGGCGGGGAGTGGAAACCCTGTTTGAAGCCGCGGATCGGAACGGCTGCCTGATCGACTTCATGCTGTCGGAGCGCCCCGACACGAAAGGAGCTCCACCGGTTTCTGGCCAAGTCTCTGACGGTGATGAAGGGCCGCCTGCCTTCTTCGATCACGACCAACAAGCTCGCCTCCTACCCGAAGGCGATCGCGCGGCTGCAACGCGAGGGTCGTCTGCCCAAGCGCGTTCGCCATCGAACTTCGCAGTATCTCAACACCATCATCGAGGCCGATCATGGCACGTTGAAGCGCCTAATCCGACCAGCAGGGGGGTGGGTCGATGCGAACGGCGACAGCGACGATCAAAGGCTTGGAAGCGATCCGCATGATCCATCGCGGCCACTGCATTCTACGTCCGCCGGGCGTCGCAGGAGAGGTGCGCTTCATCGCCAACCTCTTCGACATCATGACCTGATTGAAAGCCATCAAAGCCAAAATCTCGCCTTTGAACTCGTTGCTGCAACGGAGCCCATCGCGGACCGTACTTTTCGCCTTTACGGCTTTCCAACTCATGCGAGGGTATCGTTCCGTTCGGGGCGGTGGTCCAGCGACCATGCGGCGAGGTTGGGCTTGGACTATCTTCTCCTGAAATACCTGCATGTCATCGGGGCGGTCGTTCTTCTCGGGACGGGAACCGGTATCGCTTTCTTCATGCTGATGGCGCACCGAACGAAGGATGCGGCCTTCGTGGCCCGCACGGCGGCGGTCGTCGTCGTCGCGGACATGCTGTTCACCGCGAGCGCCGCGATCGCCCAGCCCATCACCGGATACCTTCTGGCCGACATGATGGGCGTTCCCTTGTGGGAAGGGTGGCTCGGGCTTGCGCTCGTTCTTTATGGCGTGGCCGGCGTCTTCTGGCTGCCGGTGGTCTGGATTCAGGCGCGGATGCGTGACCTTGCCCGCGAGGCGGCTCGCAACGGAACAGCGCTCCCACCCTCCTATCACCGCCTTTACCGCATCTGGTTCATCTTCGGCTTTCCGGGCTTCGGCTCGGTGATGGCGATCTTGTGGCTCATGATCGCGCGGCCGTCGCTATGACCGGTGCTGCGCCCGCACCCGTCGTCGCCGTGCTCGGCGCCTCGGGGCTCATCGGGGAAGCGTTGTGCTCCTTCCTCCTGCGGAAGGGCTATCGGGTCGTCCCCGTGGCACGGCGCTTCACGCCGGCGCAGGAAGCCGCTTGGCGCGGCCGAACGCTTTCTTTCCCCCTGGTCGACGCCGATGAAGCGAGGCTGCGAGCGGCTCTCGCCGCAACCGGGGCGGATGTCGTCGTGAACTGCGTCGGCGTCCTGCAGGACGCGCCGGGCTCGTCCGCCGGTGGTGCCAACCATGATTTCGTGGCAAGGCTGCTCAGCGCCCTGCAGACGCAGGAGCCGCGCTCTCCGGTCTTCGTCCACATCTCGATCCCAGGCCAGCCCGAGGACGACCGGACCGATTTCAGCCGTGGCAAGCGTGCCGCCGAGGCGGCGATCGCGGCTTCGGCGCTTTCCCACATTATCCTGCGCCCAGGCTTCGTTCTCGCGGGCGCGGCCTATGGCGGCAGCGCCTTGATGCGGGCCCTGGCCGTTCTCCCCTTCGATCTCCCACGAACCCTCGCCGATCGCCCCTTCGCGGTGACCGATGCCGCCGATATCGGACGCACCATCGCCTTCCTGCTGGACGAATGGCAGGCCGGGCGCCGCGATTGGCGGGCGAGCTGGGACGTCATGGAGGAAAAGGCTTCGAGCGTCGGCGAAGTCCTGTCCGGCCTCGCCACCCGGCTTGCCGGCCCGAGGCGTCGAATAAGATTGCCGGGTTGGGGGCTCGCCGCCGCAAGCGCCGCCGGCGACGTCGTTTCGCGGTTCGGCTGGCGCCCTCCCGTGCGCTCCACCGCGCTGGCGGAGATGCGTCGCGGGGTGACGGGCGACACGTCAGGATGGCGCGAGGCAACCGGCCTCATGCCCTCGTCTGGTCCCGACACCCTCGCCACGATCGCGGCCACCGTGCAGGAGCGTTGGTTCGCGCGCCTTTACGCGTTGAAGGCACTCGTTCTCGGAATCCTCGTGCCGTTCTGGATCGTCTCCGGCGGCATCGCGATCTCCGTGGCATTCGGTCCGGCCGTCGGCATCCTCACCGATCACGGTTTTGGCGAGCCCCTCGCGAAGGCGGTCACGGTGGCGACGAGTCTCATGGACATCTCGATCGGCATTCTGATCGCCAACCGGCGCACCTGTCGCCTCGGCTTATCGTGCGGGATCGCCCTGTCCCTCCTTTACATGATCTCCGCTGCCATCATCACGCCCGCCATGTGGATCGAACCTCTCGGGGCTCTCGTGAAGACCGGGCCCGCCATCGTCTTGATGATGGTTGGTCTCGCCGTGTTCGAGGATCGGTGAACGGCCGCCGGTCCTCATCAAGGAAGCTAGGCGAACAGGCCGGAAACGACCCCGTACCAGTCTTGTTCGGCCCTCCTCCGCCCTCTCGAATGCGGACATTCGCGGCGTCGCCTGGTAAGTCGTCATTCGGCGACGTCGCGGGCGTGAGCGGTCGGTCCGATACAGGAGATGCCGATGTTCAGACGCAGCCTTCTTTCTGCCGTCGCCGCTCTCGGCCTGACCGCAGCCAACGCCGCCAACGCTTCCGACCAAGCGATCACCGAGGCGCTCAGCCGAGCCGTGCAGGCGTGCTGGCTGCCGCCCGGCGACGCATCCGGCGCAGCGGTCGTACGACTTCGCATCGCACCGGACGGCACGCTTTCGGCCGCCTCGGTGCTGAACGAGGGCAGCGCGGGGAGAAGCACCCTTGCGGCCAGTGCGCTGCGCGCCGTGCGGTCTTGTGCGCCCTATCCCCGCGTCGGCGAACTCATCGGCCGGGAGGCCGTCGAGATCCAGGCGACCTTCTCGCTTGCGGGCTTCTCCGCGGTCACCGACGGGAGGTCGGCGCCGGACGCTGCCAGGAGCGTCGCGATCCGGGCCGGCGACGACATCACGCTGCGCGTGCCCGAGCCGGAAGGGCTGTGCTACGTCGACCCGGCGGGCGGCGGGCTGCAATCGCGGTATCTGGAGCTGATGAGCGGCGCGCTCGCCGGCAATTATGTTCACGGCTTCTTTCTGGACTGCGGGACGGTACGCCAGCTCGAAGCGGGCGAAACGGACTTCACGCTGCCCCAGCGCACGATGACACTGTCCTCGCCGCTGGCATCGGGCGGTGGGTTGCAGCGCTTCCCCGAGCGCTCGCCGGCGGAGGCCGTGGCCTTCTACGAACACTTCTTCCGGCAACAGGGCGCGCCGGGCTCGGCACTTGATCGCCATCAACGAGCGGTGGAGACCCGCCTGCGCGAGACGTGGGACGTCGCGGTGGCGAGCGGAGCCCAGGTCGTTGCGGCGGTGGACGAGCGGGCCGTCTACACCGCAATGGTCTCGACAGCGCAGACGCAAACGGGACCGCTGCGGCAGATGTCGATCGGCGCCTTCGGTCAGGTGCTCGATCTGCCCATCACGCTCAGCCTCTACGCGCCCTACGAGGACGGCGGCATCGATGGGCTTCTCGCCCAAACGCAAGCGCTGGTGGCAGCCCTGGTCGCGAACTCGGGGCGAGAGGACTGACGGCGCTCCAACCGGCCATGCCGATTGCGGCCGAGAACGCGGCGGGACCGCAAACGACCCTTCCACGTCATCCGAGCGACTTGGACGCGACGCCCGGAAGCGGACTTTCACCGGACGGGTGCCGGCTCCGCCTCGACCACCTGCCTCGCCGTGCGTTGCCTGCCGATCGCCAACCCGACACCGACGAGGATCAGCACCACACCCGCCATGAACAGCGTCCCCATGCGGTCCCCGAACAGGGCGGCCGAAGCGGCGATGCCGAACACGGGCTGGAGGAACTGAACGCTCGCCGCGACACGTGCGGGAACCGTGCGTAGAAGCCACAGCCATAGGAACAGACCAGCGACCGTCACCAGGATGCCGAGATAAGCTGCCGCCGCGAGTGCTTCGGGTTCGACCGTGAACGGGACTTGCGACATCTCCCACGCGCTGAACGGCACAAGCACCAGGAACCCGGCCAACGTGCTCCAGATCGACACGGTGACCGTCCCGTACGCCTCGGTCAGCTCGATGCTCCAGACGTAGTAGAACGCGATCGTCACGGCAGACAGGAAGACGAGCGCGACCCCGGAGAGCGTCGTCCCGGCGAGGCCTGCGCCTCCGTCCCCCTGTCCGAAGGCGACCAGCGCGATCCCGCCGAAAGCAGCAAGCAAGCCGACCTGCTGCAGGCGCCCGACGGACTGGCGAAGGCGCAGGCTCGCGAACACCACGACGAACAGCGGGATGGTGGCCGAGATGATCGTGCTGACGGATGCCGACGTGCCCGCGATCCCGAAGGTCTGAGCGACCTGCCCGACCCCGATCCCAAGGACGCCGAGCGCGGCGACGTTGGGCACGGCCTTCCATGGGAGCCGCAGGCGTCCAAGCCCGAACAGAACAAAGACCGGCACGGCGATGGCGAAGCGCAGCGCCGTCAGGGTCAGCGGTGGCATCGTGGCTAGGCCGAGAGCTTCGTGATGGGGATCGACAGGCCCCAGACTAGCGCCAGAGCCAGCATGGCTGGGACGCTCCAAGGGGAGCGTAACGGGAAGATCGCACCGGCGGACTGGACGGATGTGTCGGTGGTCATGAACAAGTGCCGCGCGGTTGAGGAAGCCGACGGCTCGTCACATGCGCAGGCGACGCTGACAAACGATTTGTCGGCCCGCTATGTTTGAGCCACACGCAAGCGTCAGGGACCCATGTCGAACCGCCCCCCGCCTCTTCAGACGCTACGCGCCTTCGAGGCGACAGGACGGCTCCTCAGCATGACCGAAGCCGCCGTCGAGCTTCATGTCACGGCTGGCGCGATCAGCCGGCAGGTCCGGGCGTTGGAGGACGATCTTGGCGTTCCCCTGTTCCACCGCCTCATCCGCCAGATCGTCCTGACGGAAGCTGGAGCCTCGTTCCACGCGACGGTCAGCCGGGCACTCGCGGACATCGCGAGGGATGCCGACCTCCTCCGGGTTCGGACTGGCAACGATCGCCTGACGATTAGCACGAGCGTGTCCTTTGCGGCCAAATGGTTTGCCCCGCGTCTTCACCGGCTTGCAGCACGGCTTCCCGATGTCGACATCCATTTGGAGGTCAGCGACGTGAACATCGATCTATCGGACGGACGGGTGGATGCTACGATCCGCTACGGCGTCGGCAGCTACCCGCAGACCGTCTCGGAACGCATTCTCGACGAGACCATGTGTCCGGTTTGCAGTCCGCGCTACCGGGACGAGAAACGGATCGACGCGCCAAGCAACCTTCTCGGGTGCACGCTGCTCAACGAGGAGCGGCTTCTCCACGACGACAGCACGCTTCCGAAGTGGAGCCTCTGGCTGGAGGCCGCCGGGATGTCGGCACCTCGAATGCGGGGGCCGACCTTCAGCCACGGGAGCCTTGTGATCGAGGCGGCGATCCGTGGCGAAGGCGTGGCGCTGGGGCGAAGCGCGCTCGTGGCCGAGGACCTAACCGCAGGCCGTCTGGTCGAGCCCTTTCCGGACATCCGCTTGCCGGCAGGACGGGGCTACGATCTTGTCCATCGCTCGGGCGAGGAGAACGAGCCGACGATCGTCACGCTACGGGACTGGCTTCGTGAGGAGGTGCGGGACTTTCTTGCGACGCCCGAAGCGTAAGGAGCGCCGTCCGCTGCCGGACTTCGCGATCGTAAAGCTGCCTGACCGCTTTCCACCCCGTCCGGTCTCAGGCAGTCGTGGAGGCTGACGCGCGAAAGCGGTCGGACGGGTTTCGACCCTTAATCGTCATCGTTTGCGACTTGGGGTCTCACTGAAAGCGGACGCGTTGGCGCAACATGATCGACGCGTTGCTTGATTAGGCTCTACGCGCGGCATGCAGCCAATAGGCCGCTGTCAGGCACAACGATGGCTCCTGACAGGTTCCCCGTGGTCGGAGACGCTCCCGACGCATGCCGAGCCGAGGCCACGCTCGAAGTCTTTGGCAACGTCCTCGACAGAGACCTGAGAGAACTGTTCGAGCAGGCGGGCCTCCGCCTCGCGGAGGGACGCGTCGAGGCGGGCGTCGACGGCCCTCTCGACGAGGCACACGGCCGGCTCCGCGCCGGGCCCGATGTTGAACAGGGGCGGCGCACCAACGGCATCGTAGACGTCGCGTAGCGTCACGTCGGCGAGCGAACGCGCGAGTTGCCAACCGCCGCCGTGCCCCTTCTCGGACGAGACGATACCGCGATCGCGCAAGCCCCCCATCATACGGCGGACCACGACAGGATTGGTGGAGATCATCCGGGAGATCTCGTCCGAAGTCGCAAGCGGCACGTGGCGATCGAGGTGGATGAGCACGTGGAGAATGCGGGACATGCGCAGGTCGCGTGGCATGCGGGGAACCCTTCCTGTCTGCGCGGACGTTCTAGCTGACATCACGCAACATGCAAAGTGTCATGTCTTGCATCGAGACTGTCCGTCATGTAACTCGTCGAGTGTCGTAATGGATAGAAGGGTTGAACCATGGACCACGATGTCATCGTCATCGGAGGCAGCTTCGCGGGGCTGTCTGCCGCCATGCAACTGGCGCGGGCCCGACGCACCGTGCTCGTCCTCGACACGAACGTCCCCCGCAACCGCTTTGCCGCGACCTCGCACGGCTTCCCAGGGCAGGACGGACGGGGCCCGGCCGAGATCGGCGCGGCCCTTCGGGCGGATCTCGCCGTCTACCCGACGGTTACCTTCGCCAGCGGGGGCGCCGTCGCGGCCCGTCGGGACGGCGGCGGGTTCACGGTCTCGCTGGCCGCCGGGAGCGAGATTACCGCGCGCCGGCTCGTCTTTGCCTACGGCGTCCGCGACACCCTGCCGGACTTGCCCGGCCTCGCCGAGCGCTGGGGTGTGAGCGTCCTGCACTGTCCCTACTGCCACGGCTACGAACTCGACCGGCAGCCCGTCGGAGTGCTGGCGCGCAACGAGATGGCATTCCACCAGGCGATGCTGCTGCCCGACTGGGGACCGACGACGCTGTTCACGCAAGGGAAGTTCCTGCCGACCGGAGATCAGCGACAGGCACTCGACGCCCGAGGCGCGAGGGTCGAGACGACGCCTGTCACAGCCCTTCTCGGTCCTTCTCCTGTGCTCGAGGCTGTGCAGCTTGCCGACGGTCGGACGATCCCGCTCGCGGGCCTGTTCGTCGCTCCCCTGACGCTTCCGTCCAGCGATCTCGCCAACCGGCTCGGCTGCGCGACGAGGGATGGACCCACGGGACCCTACCTCGAGGTCGATGCCATGCAGGCGACGACGGTCCCGGGCGTCTTCGCGGCCGGCGACCTCGCGAGCCCCATGCCGAACGCGACCCTCGCCGCGGCGGCAGGCGTGATGGCTGGCGCAGCCGCGCACCGTTCGCTGGTATTCGATCCTGACCTCGCGCTGGCGGCCTGAAGGGAGCGTACGATGAACACCGAGACATTCTGGAACGACATCTACCGCCAGGGCTCGCCGACGACTTCGGGACGGCCGGGGTTGATAGTGGCCCAGTTCGCCGGGCCGCTTGCGTCTCGCACGGCACTGGAGCTCGGCTGCGGCAAGGGGGACGGCGCCGTGTGGCTGGCTCGGCAGGGATGGGCAGTGACGGCGGTCGATGTCTCGACCGTCGCCCTCTCGCTGGCGGCAGGGAACGCCGAGGCGGCGGGTGTTGCGGAGCGTGTCCGCTTCGAGGCGCATGACCTTGCTACGTCCTTCCCGGCCGGGACTTTCGACCTCGTCGTCGCGAGCTTCCTCCACTCGCCGCAGGACTGGCCTCGCGCAGAGGCCCTCATCCGTGCCGCCGGCGCGGTGGCGCGGGGCGGACATCTCCTCGTCGTCGAGCACGGATCGCGTGCGCCATGGTCCTGGTCCGCGGAAGACACCCGGTTCCCCACAGCCGAAGAGACCGTCGAGGCGATGCGCCTTCCGCTGACGCTTGGCGCATCCGTTGCCTGTGCCCGATCGCGCGGCTGGCCGAGGGGCCGGATGGGCAATCCGCCACCGTGACCGACAACGTCATCTTCTTGAGCCGCAGATGAACGAACTGAGCGGACCACCGAACCAACGTCCGCTGTCGCGCCTTCCCGGCCGATACCGGACCGACAGCAAACCACCCCGTCCGGTCTCAGGCCGTCGTGGAAGCTGACGCCCGAGAGCGGTCGGACGGGTTACGACCCTTCTAAGCCACTCTCGAGCGGTTCCGATCGCTCCCGGACCGAACATTCGCGATCGGGTCGCCAAGGTCGGGCCAGCGATCAGGCTGCCGCTACCCGTCGAGCCTCCTGCGTCAGTCCTCCGTAGCCCCAAGCATCGGCCGACACCTCGTCAACCACGACATAGGTTGCGAGCGGAAGACTGGCGCCGAGCGCGCTTCTGAGCAGATCATGTGCCTGTCTGACGAACTCAGCCTTCTCGTCCGCGCTGTTGGTGCCCGCGGTGACCTCCACATCGAGATGGGCAGCACGCGGGACCTGCTGACCGCCGATGCTCCAGCGCGCCGTGTCGTGCGTCTCGACGAGGACGGCCGTCAGTTCGGCCTTCTTGCGCATGACGCTCGCCATGAGCTGCGTCGCCCCCTTCTGGACGGTCTCGATCTGGGTCGGCTCGAGTTCAAAGCCGGAGATGCGGATATGAACGAAGGGCATGACGGTCGCTCCCGATCTGGTTGACGGGACGATCATGCCGCTCCACGATCGTTGCGACTATCGCGTAGTTCCAAACCCACAATCGAGCAGAACTGAATGGTGGCCGGACTCATCAACCTCGACATGGACGTGCTGCGCACCTTTGTGATCGGCACCGATCTCGGCAGCTTCGCCAAGGCTGCCGACCGGCTCGGGCGCTCCCCGTCCGCCGTCAGTCTCCACCTTCGCAAGCTGGAGGACCAGATCGGACAGCCGCTCGTGCGCAAGCAGGGTCGCGGCCTCGTCCTGACGGAAGCGGGCGAGACGCTGATGGGCTACGCCCGGCGTATCCTCGACCTCAACGACGAGGCGAGGCTGGCTCTCGGCGCTCTGGCGGGGCTGGAGGGTTGGGTGCGCGTCGGCGTTCCGCAGGACTTCGCCGAGACGTGGCTGCCTTCGCTGCTGGCCCGCTTCCAGCGTGCTCACCCGAAGGTCCGCGTCGAGGCTCGGGTCGACCGGGGCGCCGCGATGGCGGACGCGGTCGGCGCCGGGGTGCTGGATCTCGCCCTGACCTGGGGGTCGATGGGCAAGCCGGACGGCCAGGTCGTGAGTGAACGGCGGCTCGCCTGGATCGCGGCCGCAGACCACCGCATCGTGGACGGCGAGCCGCTCCCGCTCGTCGCCTTCGACGCGCCCTGCGCCTTCCAGAGCCGTGCCACGGAGGCGCTCGACGCGGCGGGTCGCCGCTGGCGCCATGCGTTCTCGACCTCGAGCCTTCTCGGGGTGTGGGCTGCCGTCCGGGCCGGGCTCGGGGTCACGGCGCGGACCGTGGACGCGATCCCGTCCGATCTGCGCGAACTCCACTCCGGCGATGCCCTCCTTCCCGATCTCGGATCGCTCGCGCTGGTGCTTCACCGGTCGCCGTCGAGGACAGCCATCGCGGATGCGTTCGCGGACCTGCTCCTTGATGCGGTCAGGGCTCCTGACGACCTATGATTGCCGTTTCAAATCCTCTAGCGGCTTCCTCAAAGCGGTCGTTTGGGCGCTCGACGTTACGACCCTCTTTCATGATCGCTGCACGGCCACCCCGACGGCCAGCATTCTGAAGCAAGTTTCGAGATGGCGAACTACGGCTCCGAACTACGTCGCGGGCCATCCCGAACGCCTCCGCTTCACGGCGTCGCTCTGGAACGCCCCGGCACCTTACGTCCCCAAGCCGGCGACCGCACGGGCGAACAGGCGCGCCCTGCCGGGACGCGCAGCAGGATTATCGATGCCGGCCTCGATGCACAGTTGCGTGTAGCCGTGCACGAGACTCCAGGCAACGAGCGTCGCGTCCGCAACGACATCGGCCCCCACGACCCGACCGACGATGGCCGACAGGGATGCCAGGGCCGCCGCCGCCTTCGCCTGCACGTCCGGATACCGACGCAGGTCCACCAGCTCGCGCGCGAACATTAGCCGGAACGTCGCCGGCTGCCCGGTGCCGAACGCGATATAGGCGTCGGCCGCCGCGACCAGACGATCGAACGGTGCAGCCTCAGCCGTTGCGTCCATGCGGCGCGACAGCTCGGCAAAGCCGTCGCCCACCAACTCGGCCAGCATCGCCTCCTTGTTGGCGAAGTGGTTGTAGGGGGCTTGGCGCGAAAGCCCGGCAGCCTCCGCGACGCCGCGCAACGACAGTCCTGCGGCACCCTCGCGTTCCAGCAGAGCCGCAGCCGCGGCGAGCAACGCCCTGCGGGCGTCCCCATGATGATAGGCCATGAATTCACCTACCGACCTATATTGACGACGTCAATATGGCAGCACATATTGACGTCGTCAACAGAGGAGACGATCGTGTACCACGCAATGGTGAAGCGAATTGCGCGCAAGAACTTGCTGCGCGTCAACAACAAGGAATTCGGCGCGCTGCTAGGGGACTGCGCCCCCAACATCCACCACCGCTTCGTGGGCCGGCACGCGCTCGGTAGCGAGCGTCACGACAGGGCTGCGCTGGCCCGCTGCTGGTTCGACCGCCTCGGCCGGCTCGGCGTCATTCCGCTGGCGGCCGTGACGGGCTTGTGGCTCTGGAAGCAGAGACGCATCGCCAAGCTGCTTCGCCGTCGTTCTCCTGCGGAACGGGCGTGACATGGTCTACGCGCCGAGCCGTTCGGGCGACTTGAGCAGGCGGACGACGGTTCTTCTTTTGACGGCGCTCGGGCTGGCGGTTCTCCATCACATCGACCACGCCCTGCGGGTCGATCACAGCGGATGGCCGTTCCGGGAGCGTGTGACGCCCTACACCTACAGCCTGGCCGCCTATCCGATCCTCCTCTTCGCGCTGATGGGACCGGTCCGCGCCTTCTGGCTTCGCTGGGGGCTGCTCGCGATCGCGACGGCGTTCACGATCTATGCCCATACGGTGATCGAAAGCCCCGGCACGCAGTTTCATATGTGGCTGCACAATCAAAGCATCCATGACGCCAACCTTCACAACGCGCTGAACATCCGCTCCGCCGGGATGGGAGCGGTTTCCGTTACGGTGGGCATGGCTTTGAACCTGACGGTCGTGCTCGCCACGCTTTCCATGCTGCGCGACATGGTCGGCGCCTCCGGACGTCATCGCTGACCGGACCGACCTCAAGGCAGACGTCACCTCGCCTCGCCTCCCTCCGCCGCATCGTCCGCGGTCAACCTGCTGCGGATCGTTCGCAGAACTTGGACGCTCATGGCCAGTTCCTCCTGCGAGAGCCCCATCGCCAGTTCGTCGGCGGCGCGGTACCAGACTTCAACCGCTTGCTCGTAGGCTGCTCTTCCGGAAGCCGTCAGGACCACGAGCTGCGCCCGCTTGTGGCGAGGATTGCTCTGGAAGACGACCAGCCCTTCCTTCTCCAGCTCGTTCACGATCCGCTGGACGTTCTGCCGGTTGGCGCCGAGGTCGCGGGCCAGCCATGCCACGGGGCGGGGCTGGTCGGCATAGGCGATCGCTCCCATGACCTGCCACCGTGCACTCGTCAGCCCGAAGGGCTGCACCAACCGGTCGCCCCATACCAGCATGGCATTGTTCACCCGGAAAAGGGTGAGAACTAGATCCATCAAGGTTTGAGCGGCGCGGGAATCAGAAGGCATGGCAGCATCGCTGGCAGTTGACATCAAGATGTCAATTCCAGCATGTTGGCATCATGATGTCAAATATGGCTCTTCCGGAGGATCGCTCCATGCTGCTTCCGTTCCAGTTCCTCGCCGTTGCCGGATCGGCGCTCTTCGCGGGCGTGATGCTCGCCATCGCGCTGATCCTCGGCACCTACTGGCGCAGCCTCCCGCCTGCCGAGTTCCTCGCGTGGTTTGCCGCCAACAGCGGCGTCATCGCGCGAACGATCCCCCTCGTGGTCGCGCCGACGCTGCTCGGTCTCGTCGGGTCGCTCGTTCTGTGCTGGGCCGACACCACCGCGCGCGCGCTCTGGTTGGCGGCCCTCGCCTGCATCGTCGCGCTTCTAGCTCTGACGATGGCCTACTTCCTACCGATCAACGCGACGTTCAACGAGGGTACCATCGCACTCCGCGACGTTCCCGAACGCATCGACGCCTGGCTCGCCATGCACTGGATCCGGATCGCCTTGGCGCTCGCATCGGCCGGCCTCGGCCTTGCCGCCGCGACGCGCTGATCCTCGTCGGCCTCCGCATCCATTCGAATGCCAGCCCTTCATCCAGCCAGGAACCCGGCGATGCAGCGCTCGCGCGTCGTCGCCAGCCTGGCGTTCGTGAGCTTGAGGATCAGCGCATAGCGCTCAGGTTTGGGCATCGCGGCGAACCGCGCGGCGGCCGCCGGGTCGCCGTCGAGCGCAGCCTGAAGATCGGGCGGCGGCACGGCGGTGCTGGAGGGCGGGTAGGCGGCGTCCCAGCGGCCGTCCCGCTGCGCCGCAAGGACCTCGGCCAGACCCGCGTCCCGCATCCGTCCGGCCTCGATCAGCTGCAAGGCTCGCTGCCGGTTGACCTGCGACCACCGCCCCCGCGGGCGACGCGGCGTGAAGCGGAGAAGAAAGAAGCGCTCGTCCCACGTCGCGCTCTGCCCGTCGATCCAGCCCTCGCACAGCGCGGCGTCAATCGCGTCCTGCCGGGACAGGCTGCTGGCGTCCGTGCCCTTCTTGGCGAACAGGAGCCATGCGCCACGCGCCGCCTGATCCGTATCCTCCAGCCACCGCGCGAAGGCGGCTGCGTCCGGGAACAGGAGCACCGGCAGTCCGGCCTTGATATGGGGCGCGACCACATCGCTCATCCGACCAGGAACAGGACGATGCTGATGAGGATGCTGGCGACCACGAAGTAGCTCGCGCTGAGGAGCCCGTAGGCGAGCGGCCGGGACACCAGCGGATTGATCGCCATGTTGACCGCCGTCGAGCCGAGATAGCCGACCCCGACCAACGTCCCGAACCCGATCGCCCCCGGCAGCGTCGCGACGCCCACCGCCGGCATCAGGAAGGCGCTCGCGACGGTCGTGACGAGCATGCAGAGCGAGGGCCCGGCGATGAAGAGCGGCGGCATCTTCGCGCCCGGCTCGAAGGGCCGGTCGAGGACGCTCGCATAGGCGCGGGCGAACAACGCCGCGAACCAGACCCACCCGAGCACCATCACCGCAACCGCGGCGGCGAGGATGCCGATCCAATTGATCGGCTGAGACAAGAGGGACACGGAGCTCACTCCTTCGGAAGGTCTGGGGAAACGGGTTTCGACGGCGCCTCCGTTCGTATGCCGAGGGCGGGCAGGACGACGTCGTCGAGCATGGCTTCGAGAAAGGCGCGGTCGAATGCCTGGCGCTGCACGAGCGAGCGGAAGGCCCCCAGCGAGGGAATGATGGTCGCCAGCGTGTCGATCGGCGCCGACGCGCTCGCCTCGCCGCGCGTCACGGCCCGTTCCATCAGGATCCGGTTGGCGGCGACCCAAGGCCCGACCAGGGCGTCCGAGGCGGCATCGCTTAAGCCCGGCTCGAACGAGAGCAGCGTCGCGACCCCCGCCATGGCGCGCAGCTTGCGCTCGGTTTCGGCCACCGACTTCGGCCGGAACAGCGCCAGCATATCGCCGCGGAACGAACCGGTATCGGGCAGTTGATCGAGGTCGACCTGATCGCGCTTCGTTTGCGCGACCGCATCGAGCACCAGCGCCTCCTTGGACGGCCAGCGGCGGTAGACGGTCGCCTTGCCGGCACCGGCCCGCGCCGCGACCATGTCCATCGTCATCCGCTCGAAGCCCACCTCGCCCAGCGTGTCGATCGCGGCATGGAGGATCGCGGAGTCGCGCGAAGCGTCCCGCTTACGGCCTCCACGTGATGGGTTTTGGTCCTGTTCGATCATTGACATTCCCAATCGATACCATTTAGTTCCGGAACCAACAAGTCCGTTTCATGTTCTGGTCCCATCACGCAGGAGGATCGTCATGCGCTACAATCGTCTCGGCCGCACCGGCCTGTTTGTTTCCGAACTGTGCCTCGGCACGATGACCTTCGGCCAGTCCAAGGGACGATACGCAGCCGCCAGCGGTGTCGGCCAGGACGCGGTGGAGGCCATCCTCAGCCGCGCCGTAGATGCCGGCGTCAACTTCATCGACACCGCCGACGTCTATGCGGAAGGGCAGTCGGAGGAGATCGTCGGACGGGCGATCCGCAACCTCGGGATCAGGCGTAAGGACATCGTGCTGGCGACGAAGTTCGAGCACCCGACGGGGCCGGGTCCGAACGACGCGGGCGGCTCGCGCAAGCATATCGTCGATGCGGTGGAGGCGAGCTTGAAGCGGCTCGGCACCGACCATGTGGATCTCTATCAGATGCACGGCTGGGATCCGGCGACGCCGGTCGAGGAAACGGTCGCCGCCCTCGATGATCTCGTTCGCCGCGGCCTCGTGCGCTACCTCGGTGTGTCCAACTGGGCGGCTTGGCAGGTCGCCACCGCGCTTGGGCTCACCGAGCGGACCGGCGCTGCCCGGTTCGCGAGCTACCAGGGCTACTACTCGCTCGTCGGCCGCGAGATCGAGCGCGACGTCTTGCCGGCGCTGGAGCACCACGGCCTGAGCCTGATCGCGTTCAGCCCGCTCGCGGGCGGCTACCTGACCGGCAAGTACCGGAACGGCCTCGAAGGCGGCCGGCGCAAGACCATTCCCTTCCCGCCGGTGGACGAGATGCGGGGGGCCAAGCTGCTCGACGCGATGGAGCCGATCGCGACGGCGCACGAGACCTCGCTGGAGGCGGTCGCGCTCGCCTGGCTGCGCCGGCAGCCCGCGGTCGCCAGCATCATCACCGGGGTGAAGAGCGTCGAGCAACTCGACGCCAACTTGAGGGCGACCTCGGTCGAACTGTCCGGTGAGGAGATTGAGACGCTCGGTGGGATCGCGGGGCCGAACCCGGAATATCCCGGCTGGATGCTGGCGCAGGGTAGCGCGGCACGGGCGTCGCTCCTGGCGACCGGCGCCTTGCCGGGGGGCGAATGACCATCACCGCGTCCTTCGACACCGACGTCGTCATCGTCGGCGCGGGGCCCGTCGGCCTCGCTACCGCCTGCGCGCTCGCCCGCCACGGCGTTGCGTTCCGCATCTTCGAGCGTGCGCCCGGCATTTCGGGCGCATCGAAAGGACACAACGTCATCGCCCGAGCGCAGGAGCTGCTCGCCTCGATCGGCGTGCGCGACACTCTGGCGAAGACCAGCTACGTCGCGCCCTACACGCAGTACATGCTCGACGGGCGACCGATCCACCGACAGAGCACGCGCGACCTGCCGTCCCCCTATCCGGACGTCCTGTTCTCCAACCAGGGCACGATCGAGGCGGAACTCTCCGATCACCTCAAGGCGGGCGGCCACCATATTGAGCATTCGCACGAGGTCCGCGGCATCGATCAGGACGCTGACGGCGTGGCCGTGACGGTTGTCCCGGTCGACGAGGATGGCGACGCGTCCGGCGAGGCGATGACGTTGCGCTGCCGCTACCTCGTCGGGGCCGACGGGGTGAAGGGTGCGGTGCGCAAGGCGGTCGGGCTCGACTTCGAGGCGCAGGACCTGCCCGGTTGGGCGATCCGTCAGATCGACGGGACGCTGACGTGGCGTCGCCCGATCGAGCGCGACACCGCCTTCTTCTTCCTGTTTCCGCACGGCTTTGCCGGCGTGCTGCCGGTGTGGAAGGATCAGTACCGCCTGTTCCTCTTGGAAAGCGAGGAGGCGATGCCGGCGCGCGACCCGACGCGCGAAGAGATGGTGGCGCGAGGCCGCGAGGTGACGGGCGACGCGACCTTCGACATCGCCGACCCGACCTGGGTGTCCCACGGCACGTTCCGTCACGGCGTCGCGCCGAGCTATGGGGCGGGGCGGGTGTTCCTGGTGGGCGACGCCGCGCATGCCAACCTGCCGATCGGCGGGCAGGGCATGAACTCCGGCTTCATCGATGCCGTCTCGCTCGGCTGGCGGCTCGCCATGGTGTTGGCGGGCGCGGCGACGCCTACGCTGCTCGACAACTACGCCGAGGAGAGACATGCGGCCAACCGCCGGCTCGACGCGCAGCAGGTGCGCGGCTTCCGGCAGCTCATGGGGCGCGGCCGCGCGGCCGACGCGGTGCTGGGCGCGATTGCGGGCGCCGTGCCGCAGGTCGCCGACTACGTGTTCGGCGGCAGCGATCTGGCGCAGCTCGACCTCACCTACCGAGACAGCCGGCTGAGCGAAGACCGCTTCGCGCGTCTCGATCCGCGCCATGTCGGCTCGACCCGTGCGGGCGACCGGGTGCCGGACGCGCCGCTCGTGCTGAACGGCGGGGAAGCCACCACGCTGTTCGATCAGATCCGCAATCCCGACGGGCGGAGTTGGGGTTGGCGCCTCCTCCTGCTCGACGGCGGCGATCGCGAGACCCATCCGCATCTGGCCGCGGCAGCGGATGCCTTCTCGTCATACGATTGGGTGCGCCCCCTGCTGGTCGTCGCCGACCTGATCTCTACCGGCGACGAACCGCAGATGCGGGCGGCATGGGACCTCGATCAGGTCGTCCACCAGGCGCTCGGCCTTATCGGGGCGCCTGCCATTCTCTTGGTGCGTCCCGATGGGCATCTGTCGTTCCGGGGCGACTTCAACGACCTGTCGGCACTGGTCGATCACGTCGCGACGTTCGCCGTCCCGATGGCGAGATCGTAGGTCCCGTCCGTATGCTTCACCTGATCTTCTCTGTACCCTGCCTCTATGTAGTGACCCGCTTCGTGGCTCCGCTGCCCTGGCCCCTCCTGTTCAAGCTGGTGCTGGGAGCGGCGATGCTGGTGGCCTCGCAGTACCACCTGTGGAGCCGCCTTTCGTCCGGCTCCGTGTTCGCGCCGGAGTTCCCCCGTCCGATCGTTCTCCTGTTCAACTGGGCCTTTGGCACGATCCTCTTGCTCGCCGTGCTCCAGCTTGCGATCGATCTGGGATCGCTTTCGGTGTCGATGGTACGCCAGTGCGTCACGACGATCCCGGCGTCGTTGCGCTATGCGGCGGGTGGGCTTGCCGCGATCCTGGCCGCAATCGGCGTCGCGCAGGCGGTGCGGGTGCCGCCCGTGCAGGACCTCACCGTCGAGATACCCGGACTGCCTGCCGCCTTCGAGGGCTATCGCCTCGTCCAGCTTACCGACCTGCACATCAGCCGCCTGTTTCCGGAAGGCTGGGCGCGCGACGTCGTGCGCACCACCAACGCGTTGGGTGCCGACCTGATCGTCGTCACCGGCGACTTCATCGACGGAACGGTTGCCGCCCGACAGCGTGACGTTGCGCCTCTGCGTGACCTTGCGGCGCCCGATGGCGTATGGTTCGTCCCGGGCAACCACGAATACTTCTTCGGCTATGACGCGAGGATGCGCCATCTCGCCAGCTTAGGCCTGCGTCCGCTGGTCAACGCCCATACCCTCCTGATCCGAGATGGCGAGCGTCTCGTCCTGGCGGGCGTGACGGACCTTTCCGCATCCGAGACCGGCGACGCGCCTGCGGACCTGAACACAGCGCTTGCCGGCACGCCGCCGGGCGTCCCCGTCGTTCTTCTCGACCATCAACCGAAGAATGCGCGCGAGGCAGCAGGACGGGGCGTGGCGTTGCAACTCTCCGGCCACACGCACGGCGGAATGATCCGCGGCCTCGACCGCATCATCGCCCGGGCGAACGGCGGCTACGTCTCGGGGCGCTACGAGGTCGATGGCATGACCCTCTACGCCAACAACGGCACGGCGCTCTGGCCCGGGTTCGCCTTGCGGTTGGGCGTGCCGTCGGAACTCACTCTCGTAACCCTTCGCCGGAAAGAAAATCGGTCGCAAGACAATGTCGGTGCCATTCCCTGACCCTCCGGACGATCTCCGGTTCTCGTGGCAAACGCTTGCGGGGGAAGCCAGGGCTCTCCGCCGACGGCAGCTTTCGCCCAACTCGTCCCGAAAGCCGACAAGCAGAAAACCACCCCGTCCGGTCTCGGGCAGTCGTGGAAGCTGACGCCCGAAAGCGGTCGGACGGGTTTCGACCCATCCCCGTCGTACCGACCCGTAAGACGGCTTTCCGAAAGCAGCCGTTCAGCCGAGATCATTCCCTCGCAGTGTGAACGCGCTAACTCGACTGGACGGTCGAACGGCGTTCGCTCCTCCGCAACGGGAGCCGCATATGCCACACCGCATCCTGATCGTCGAAAACGAGCCACTGATCGCTCATGAACTCGAGGCGATCGTCGAAGACGAAGGGTATGAGGTCGTGGGCATCGCGGCGACCATGACACGAGCTCTCAGAATGGCAGCCGGCGCACGGGTCGATGTCGCTATCATCGACATCCGTCTCGCAGGCGGCGACAGCGGTCTGGAAACCGCACGGCGGCTCCGGGCCGATCACGACGTTGCGTCGCTGTTCGTCAGCGCCAACATCACCGAAAAGGTGATGGCGCTCGCTCTCGACTGGGCGCCGATCGGCTTCATCGGTAAACCTTATAATGCCGACGCCGTTCTCGCGGCTTTGCGATCCGCCTAGCGCCGATCGTCGGCAATGGTGCCGTTCAGTTCGTATCGAACGCCATCCGGTGCGTAGGCGAGGCTCGCGTTGCCCGTGAAGTAGCTCGGGACGATGCGCGTCAGGAGACGCGAGCCAAAGCCCTGCCGTTCAGGTAGCGTCACAGGAGGTCCGCCCTTCTCAATCCAAAGAAGGCAGAAGTTGTCGTCCGTTAGATACCACTGCACGACGATACGCCCGTTCGGAACGGACAGGCCGCCGTACTTCGCCGCATTGGTGGCAAGTTCGTGAACCGCGAGCGCCAGCCCCATTCCCTGCTGCGCCGACAGGAAGGCGGGTGGACCTTCCATCGAAACCTGAGCGTGATCAGCACCGACATGGGGTCGCAGCGACGTCGTGATAACCTCCGCGACGTCCGCACCCTCATTGAGAGCCCGCACCAAGATATCCTGCGCGTTCGAGAGCGCCTGGACGCGGGCTGTGATTGCCTTGCCCGCGTCCGCAGCGGACGGGCTGTTACGGACGCTCTGCGAGACGATCGCCTGCACCATGGCGAACGAGTTCTTGAGGCGGTGAGAAAGTTCGCGTTGCAGAACCTGACGCACCCGGTCCGCCTCGCGCTGGTCAAGGAGCTCCTGGTTGGCAAGCCCGAGCGCCTCGTTCAGAGCATCGTTGCGCGAGGTCTGCGCCAGCTCGGCGGTGACGTCGCGGGCGACGCAGTAGAGAAGGCCATCCGTGGGGACGGCCCGCCAGGACAGCGTCCGATACGTACCGTCCTGCGTGCGGAAGCGGTTCGTGAACTCCCAGGTGGTCGCCCCCTTGGCTAGTCGCTTGATCTCGGCTTGGGTCTTCGCCTGGTCGTCGGGATGCTCCAGCCATTGCGATGTGCGCCCGACAACCTCGGCAGCGTTCCAGCCCAGCACCGTCGTCCAGGCCGGGCTGACGTTCAGCCAGACGCCGTCGAAATCTGCAACACCGAGGAGATCGACGCTGAGGTTCCAGATCCGGTCGCGGTCCTGCGCGTTCGTGTCGGCCTGGAGCTTCAAATCGACGTTGAGCGCTTTCAGCTCGGCTTCCGCCACCACCTGACGCGTGGTCTCGGTGACGACGAGGAACACGCCTTCGATCTCGCCGGTGTCACCCCACAACGGACTATGGCAGTGCGTGAAGTAAGCCGTCTGGCGGCCGTGCGCCCGGTCGGGGTGGTACGCAGCGTTCTCGACATAGAATGCTTCACCGCGCCGGACGGTCTCGAAGATCGGGGCGAGATCGTCCCACATTTCCGACCACCATTCTTTGGCCCGACGTCCGAGTTGACCGGGGTGCTTGGTGCCAAGGCTCGGCGCGTAGGCATCGTTGTAGAAAGTGACGAGGTCCGGCCCCCAATGCACCATCATGCCGAAGCGCGAGTGCAGCAACATCCGAACGGCAGACTGGAGCGCGATCGGCCAGGTCTCGGGCGATCCCAGCGGGTTCCTCGCCCAGTCGATCTTGCGGAGCAGTTCTCCGCACTCGCCCCCACCGGCGAGACAGCCAACATATCCAGACGTCATTTCCCAAGCCGCGATCGCCAGTTCGGTCCCCAATTCGCGAGGCGTTGCATGGCACAGGTTTTGTGGTTCGTCACCGGTGTCGTCCGTAGGGGCTAGCCGCACACACAGTTCCCTCGGTGCCATGCCATACTGGCCGCTTTTTACAAACCCAGCACAATAACCGGACCGTCCGGGGACCACCCCGTCCGGTCTCAAGTAGTCGTGGAAGCTGACGCCCAAAAGCGGTCGGATGGGTTTCGACCTTTTGCGGTAGTTGAGCGAGGTGATACCCGGTCCCCGAAGCCGCCGTTCAATTCAGCCGCTGCTGCGGCGCCGATGCTTCTCAAACCGTGCGTCGCCGTTTTCCAGCTCCTCACTGCGCTCCCACCCCAACCGTTCGTAGAAGCCAGCGGCTCGCGACGAACCGTTGGTTTCAAGCCAGATTGAGGGGTGGCGTTCGAACAGGAACGCTTCCGCTCGTTCCACGAGTTGGCGGCCGATGCCTAGCCCTTCCCGTTCCGGGCGAACGAAAGCGGCGAACATGCAGGCATCCTCAACGTCCACCATCGAGAAGCCGACGATCAGCCCTTCATGTTCGGCGACCCAAATGCAGGGCTGCTCACGAAGCGCCTTTCGGATCGTATCGAACGTGACGCCCATCTCGGCCAACTGCTCGACCGACAGATGGTTCTCCCGGACGCTCGTGCGGACCTCGAAGATCGCAGGAATGTCGTCATCAATGGCATCGCGAATGGAAATCGTCATGGGCAACCGGATGGACACGCGAATGGGTGGTGGGCTTCCTGGGATGTCCGCCTTCTGGTCCTGCCAACCGAAAGCAGGCAAGGATGATACCTTGCGCCAGCGGCACGACATGAGGGGATTGGATGGCGGCAACGCATCGTGGGCGGATCGGAACAGCGATCGCTTTGATCCTCATCTCTATGTTTCTGCTTTCCGGTACCGACGCCAGCGTGAAGGCTGTTTCAGCCGACTTTCCTCTTTGGCAAATCTATGTCGCCCGATCCGTGTTCGCCGTTCCGATCCTGATCGGTCTCTCGGCCCGTTCCGGGATTGCGCAAGCTGCCCGGATCATCCAGCCGTGGATCGCCCTGCGCTCGGTCCTTCTGACGAGCATGTGGATCGCCTACTATACCGCGCTCCCCCACATGGACCTGTCGATCGCGGCGACGGCGCTCTACACCACCCCGCTGTTTATCGCGGCGTTGTCGGCGGTCTGGGGAAGCGAACCCGTCTCCCGTCGAACGCTTCTCGGGATCGGCTTCGGATTCGCGGGCGTCCTCGTCATCCTGCGGCCGACGGGCAGCGACTTCTCGTTCTGGACTTTGCTACCTGTCTTGGGCGCCCTCTTCTATGCAGGTGCGGCGGTGCTGACGCGAGCGCGTTGCGCCGAGGAAAATCCCGTTGTTCTCGCCCTCTCGCTTCAT
This sequence comes from Aureimonas psammosilenae, assembly GCF_009176975.1. GTDB lineage: Bacteria > Pseudomonadota > Alphaproteobacteria > Rhizobiales > Rhizobiaceae > Plantimonas > Plantimonas psammosilenae. The sequence continues at coordinate 7,176 of NZ_WEZG01000014.1, read as the reverse complement.
TGCTGCCTGCTGGCCGCAGGTGTGCTTGGCGGTCTCGTCGCGGTTCTTGAACCGCTCGATACATCCGATCCTTTCCTCTTTGGACGATGGGAGGCGATGGAGGGAACAGACTGGTTGCTGATGATCGGCTTGGGCTGCGTCATGGTTCTGGTCGCGCTCGGCGTCGGAAGGGCATACCAGAGTGCGCCTCCAGCCATCGTGGGCACATTCGATTATGCCTATCTCGTCTTCGCCGCTGTGTGGGGCCTAACTTTCTTTGGGGAGCGGCTTGATGCCCTCGCACTCACGGGCATGGGACTGATCCTCGCCGCAGGCGTGCTCGTCGTGTCCCGCTCCGAACGGTGGAAAGGAATGGCGGCTACGAGCCCTCCTCGCTCCTAAGCGGACTGACGGGTTTCCACCTCGTCCGGTCTCAGGCGGGAGATGAAACCGACGCCCGGAAGCGGTCCTTCCGCTTTCGACCCGGCCATTCTCGAAACACCCTCGTTTGCGGGAAGGTCATAGTGGCGGAATCAAGCATTCCGAGCCCCTTCCCTTGTCTGGAAGCAGGTCGCTACGACCATGCTGCCCGGCCATGATGTGGCGTGACCGCTGTTCCGCTCGGCCCGATCATTCCCGAAGGCATCTGTCCTCTGCCGGGGTTCGAGTGTCATACCGGCGCAGCCGTCACGCTCGAACCGCTTTCCACACGACACGTCGATGATCTGTGGAAGGTAGGTCAGGCGGCAGAGGTGTCGTGGGCTTATCTGAAGTACGGACCGTTCCCGGTGAAAGCGCCGGCAGTTCGCCGCGCTGCACCGGATGATGCTCCGCCTCACTCGGGAACATCCGGCCTGCTGAAGCCTGATGACCGTGCCGGGCGTCGGCGCCGTGGTGGCGCTGACCTACGCGACCGCGGTCGCCGCATCTGAGTGGTTCGTCCGCTCGCGCGACATCGGCACCCATTTCGGGCTGACGCCGCGCAAGTACGCCTCCGGCGAGATCGACCGGAACGGCGCGATCAGCAAGTGCGGCGACGGCGCAGCGCGCCAGGCCCTGTTCCAGGCGGCGCTGTCGCTCCTGACCCGCACGCAGCGCTGGTCGTTGCTGAAAGCCTGGGGCATGGCGCTCGCTCAGCGCCGCGGTTTGAAGCGCGCCACCGTCGCGGTAGCGCCGCAAACTCGCCGTTCTTCTGCATCGCCTGTGGAGCGATGGCATCGACTTCCGCTGGACCCGCGAAGCCACGAGCGGACCGGATCCGCGCAACCATTCCGCCGTCGCGTTGGAACGATGTCCCCTGCGGGACGCAGTTTCGATGACTGCGGATAATGTCCTGCACCGTCCGCCCTCAAGCGGTCGAGTGCGCGTTTAAGATCGCAGCATCCGAACTGTCGGACCCCATCATGAGGCGGTCTACCACCGACCTCGAAGAGAAGCGTGCTCCTCGCAGGGGGCAGCCCAGGCCCTGACGATGCGTCTGCAAGCCGCTGGCACGGGCATCGAAGCGTGCGACGGTTGCGCCTTGACCGCCCTTGCGGACGCCGGCACGAGGGCAATCGCCAAGCAGCAGATCGGCACGAGTGGAAAGACCGGAAATCTACGCGTGATGTTCGTGAGTTGCACTACGGCACCCTCCACGCGAATTATTCCGGACGTTAATCCTCCCCGCTCAGGAAGTAAATAACGTCAATCAATGGCTGATGCCGGCATAGTTCGATAATTGATCGAGCAAACGGTCTATATAATTCTATATACGAACTGCGTTCTCGCATTTTTTCTTAACGTCAAGCGCCAAGCTGAAAACAGATATATCGCAATGATTGTACTCTCGGCGGCCGTCCCTTCTTCTGCTTTGCCTGCACCATCATACGACACGAGATTCCTCGATCGCATGATTAGCTTTGCGGACACGTTTGATTGGGAAAAGCGGCGAACCAAGGTGGCGCAGCCGGGGAATGTCACGGCGACCAGAAAGCGTTACTCAATGCAAGTTCGGTTTGTACGTTGTTGTCGCCTGATGGTTTCGAGCGATGACGAGCGGGATCGGCCGAAGGAGTGGCGCGCCATCGCCACCCGCAACGATCGAGCCGAAGCCAGCTTTCTGGGTGGCCTGCATCTCGCCGCCGCTCTCGACTGGTTGTCCGACGGTCCCTGGCGCTTTTCAGGGCGACGAACATGACAGACATCCGCGTCGAGGCGAAGGCCGAAACCCGCGCGCAAGACGTTCGACGACGCTATTCTCCTTGCTGACGATGCAAGTGCAGGGGAACGCTGCGTCGCCGGCGGGCATCAGGACATGATCAGGCCGCCGTCGACATTGACCGTCTGGCCGGTGATGTAAGCGGCATCGTCGGACGCGAGGAATGTCACGAGACCGGCGACGTCCTCGCCGCTGCCGGCGCGCGCCATCGGGATGTTGCGCACCCATTCCGCCATCAGTTCGCCCGGCTTGTAGTCGCCCAGAAGCTTGCCCCAGGCGGTGTCATTATAGGCCCACATGTCGGTCTCGATGATGCCGGGGCAGAAGGCGTTGACCGTGATCTTCTCCTTGGCCACTTCCTTGGCGAGGCTCTGCGTGATGCCGACGACGCCGAATTTCGAGGCGGCGTAGTGCGGCGTGAAGATGAAGCCCTGCCGCGCCTGGCCCGAGGCCGTGTTGATCAGGCGCCCGCCGCGCCCGTGCCGGCGCATCCGGCGAATGGCTTCCTGGCAGCAGAAGAAGACGCCGGTGGTGTTGACCTCCAGCACCTTGCGCCATTCATCGGCCGTCAGGTCCTCGACCTTGCCGATGGTGATGACGCCGGCATTCTGGATCGAGATGTCGACCGATCCGAACTCGGCTTCGGCCGCGTCGTAGAGCGCCGCGACCGCCGCCTGGTCGGTGACGTCGGCAATGAGGCTCGCCGCCCTGCCGCCCTCAGCGCGGATCGCTTCCACCGTGACTGAAGCGTCTTCATTGGCGCTCACCATGACGTTCGCCCCTTCGCGCGCGAAGCGCTTGGCGATCGCCGCGCCGATGCCGCGGCTGCCGCCGGTAATCACGACGGTGCGGTTTTCGAATCTTCTCATCGGATCGTTCCTCCATGGACGAGCGCAAGCCCTTCGGCGGCGTGCCAAAGAACAGGATGGGTTGACAGGGAAAGGGTGATCAGGCGGGCGAGGCGACGAGCCGCGCAGCGGTGTGGTTGTCGGTCACCAGAATGGACAGGAAGCCGCCGAGCATCGCGGCGCGGATCGCGTCGACCTTGCGCGGTCCGCCCGCCACCGCGACGACGCGCGGCACCTTCGCCAGCTCCGGCAGATCGATGCCGATGATCCGCTCGTCGCAGGATGAGCGGACCTGCCGCCCCGTCCGGTCGAAGAAGCGCAGACCCATGTCGCCGACGGCCCCCGCTTCGCCGAGCTCCCGGAGTTCGGCCGGCGTCAGCCGGTTGCCGCTGTCGGCCAGCATCTGCGACGGCTCCAGCGCGCCGATGCCGACCAGCGCCAGGGTGATATCCTTGAACTGATCCAGCGTGTCGCGCACGAAGGGGTCCTCCACGAGAACCGCCCGCGCTTCCGGCGTTTGGGTGAGACCGGGCGCCGCCAGAAGCTGCGGCACGGCCTCGGTGACCTGCGCCATGCGCAGCGTCAGATGGGTCGCATGTTTCTCGACGCCCGGATTGCCTGTCCCGCCGAGAAGCTGGATCACCCGCGCAGCCGGCACGCGGGGCGAATGCACCGCGTCCACGACGCGAAGAAGCGTCGCGCTCCAGGAGGAAAGGCCGATGACCTCCTTCTCGCGCAGCGAATTCTCGATGAAATGGGCCGTCGCCGCGCCGATCGCCGTCAGGATTGAATCCTCCGACTCCTCGCCGGCTTCCGCCACGATCGCCTCTTCCAGGCCGAACCGCCTCCGCAACTCCTCCTCCAGATCCGGGAAGGTGCCGCGGGGAGCGTTGATCGTGATGCGGACGATGTCCTCTTCCTGCGCCCGCTTCAGGAGCCGCGAGATGGTCGCCTGACTGATGTTCAAGCGCCGCGAGATCGCCGACTGCGTTTCCTTCTCGACGAAATAAAGCTGCGCGATCCGACCCATCAGTCTGAGATCGTGAATGCGGGCCAAGGCTCGGTCGTCCTCCAGAAACACCTTTCCGCCGGCGGAGCATCCCGACGGCAGCCGCGCGGAACCGGCGGTCGCGTTCCCATAGCATCAGACGCATGGCGCAGACACTGCCGGAATGCCGGGGTCGCTTCCGAAGGGGAAGCAGCGTCGTGATCCGCATCGTCCGAGCCTCCCGCTCTGCGCTGCACAATCGAAATGCGCTTGACACATCAGAGAGCACCTCCTAGCCTGAATATCAATACATTATTGAATAATTATTCATGGTGGCGCAATGGCTCAGGCACAGGCGATCCCTGGTTGGACGCACGGGAGGCAGATGAGCGGTCTCGATGCAGCCGGTATCCGGGATGAAGCGCGCGAGGTCCGCAAGCGTATCCTCGCGATGATCGGCGAGGCCGGGCTCGGCCATGTCGGCGGGGACCTGTCCGTCACCGACATCCTCACCACGCTGTTCTTCGGCGTGCTCGACGTCGATCCCGCCGATCCGACGAAGGCGACCCGCGATCGGTTCATCCTGTCCAAGGGACATTGCGCGGCCGCCCTCTACACCGTGCTCGCCCGTCGCGGTTTCTTCGACGAGGCGGAGCTTTCGACCTTCATGAAGCCGCTGTCGCGCCTCAACGGCCATCCGAACCGCCGCAAGGTGCCGGGGGTCGAGGCCAATACGGGCCCGCTCGGCCACGGCCTGCCCATCGCCGCGGGCGCGGCGATGGGTGCGCGCCTCAAGGGCGAGAGCTGGCGGACCTTCTGCGTGACGGGCGACGGCGAGTTGCAGGAAGGCTCGAACTGGGAGGCGATGATGTTCGCCGGCCATCAGCAGCTTTCCAACCTCACCCTCATCACGGACCGCAACGGGCTGCAGCAGGGCGCGCGCGTCGACGACACCAACGACCTGTCGCCGCTCGGCGAGAAGCTCGCCGCCTTCGGTTGGGAAGTGCGTGACATCGACGGCCACGACCATGCCGCGCTGCTCGACGCGCTCGGGCGGCCGGGAACGACGAAGCCCGTCTTCGTGCTCGCCCGCACGGTGAAGGGCAAGGGCGTTTCCTTCATGGAGCACGGCGTCGAATGGCACCACAAGGTGCCGAGCGCCGATCAGATCGAAGCAGGTCTCGAGGAGCTTTCCCGATGAGCGAGAAGCCCGCCGTCGCCGGCCTTCACGATTGCCGCAAGGCCTTCGCGGAAGAACTGATCGCCCTGGCTCGCGGGGACGCGCGCATCGTCGCCGTTTGCAACGACTCGGTCGGTTCCTCGAACCTCAAGGAGTTCCAGAAGGAATTCGGCGACCGGCTCGTGAATGTCGGCATCGCGGAGCAGAACATGGTGGGCGTCGCCGCCGGCCTCGCCAATGCCGGGCTGATCCCCTTTGTGTGCTGCGCTTCGCCGTTTCTTACGGGCCGCGCGACGGAACAGGTGAAGGTCGACGCCGCCTATAACCGCTATCACATGGTGCTCTGCGGCATGAGCCCGGGCATGGCCTATGGCGAACTCGGGCCCACCCATCATTCGATCGAGGACTTCGCCTGGATGCGGGCGATCCACGACCTGACCATCCTCGTTCCCGCCGATCCGTTTCAGACACGCCAGGCGGTGCGCTGGGCGGCGGAGGCGAACGGTCCGGTGTTCATGCGCGTCGGCCGCTTCGGCGTGCCGGATGTCTCGCGGGAAGAGGACGGCTTCGCGGTCGGCCGCGCGGACGAGTTGCGTTCGGGCGACGACGTCGCGATCGTGGCGACGGGCGTGCTCGTGTCCCGCGCGGTTGAAGCGGCGGACAATCTGGCGAAGGCGGGCATCCGCGCCCGCGTCCTGAACGTCTCGTCGCTGGCTCCGATCGACGCCGAAGCGCTCGTCAAGGCGGCGCGCGAGACCAAGGGCATCGTGACGGCCGAAGAAGGCGGCACCCATGGCGGCCTCGGCGGCGCGGTGGCCGAGATCGTGTCGCAGCGCCATCCGGCGCGGCTGCGCATCCTCGGCGTCGACACCTTCGCGCCGACCGGCGACGCCGCCTTCCTGCTCGACCATTTCGGGCTGAACGCGGCCGGCATCGAAGCCGCCGCCCGCGAAATCGTGGCAGCCTGACGGTCATGGCCTCCGCCGATCTCCTTCTTGCGATCGATCAGGGCACGTCCTCCACGAAGTGCCTCGTCCTCGACCGGACGGGCGCTGTCGTCGCGGAAGGCATGGCGCCGCTTAGCGAGAACTGTCCGCGTCCGGGCTGGGTCGAGCAGGACCCGGAAGACATCTGGCAAAGCGTCCAGTTGGCGGTGGCTGCCGCCTTCCATCGGGTGGATGCCTCGCGCGTCGCGGCCGTCGGCTTGTCGACGCAGCGCGAATCCGTTCTTCTCTGGGACAAGCGGACCGGCAAGGCGCTGTCGCCGCTTTTGTCCTGGCAGGATCAGCGCACGGTCGAACTCGCCCACGCCATCGGCACGGACGAGATGCGCCGAACGGTGCGAAGGCTCAGCGGCCTGCCGCTCGACCCGATGTTCTCCGCGCTCAAGGCGTCCTGGCTCCTCGACACGCACGATCCCGACCGCGCCCGCGCGAAACGCGGCGAAATCGCGCTCGGCACGGTGGATTCGTGGCTCCTCTGGAAGTTCGGCGGCGAACACGTCACCGAGGTCGGTAACGCTTCGCGCACGCAGCTTCTCGATACGACGCGCGCCGAGTGGTCGCCTGAACTCTGCGGCCTCTTCCGTGTGCCGGTGGAGGCGCTGCCCCGCATCCTGCCCTCGGTCGGGCCCTTTCCGGCCGTGCGCGGCCTCGCGCCCTTGCGCGACGGCACGCCCGTCACGGCGGTTCTGGGCGACAGCCATGCGGCGCTCTTCGGCCACGGCGCGTTCCGGCCGGGCTCGGTGAAGGCGACCTTCGGCACCGGCTCGTCGGTCATGGGCCTCGTCGGGGACGCGGCCGACGGCATGGACGCCGGCACCTGCCTCACCATCGGCTGGCAGATCGAGGCGAAACGCCCGGCCTTCGCCGCCGAAGGCAATATCCGTTCCGCCGGCTCGACGCTGCGCTGGCTTGCCTCGATCTTCGACCGGCCGGTCGCCGAACTGGCAGTCGAAGCGATGACAGCGGAAGCCGCGAAC
>NZ_WEZG01000013.1 GCF_009176975.1 Aureimonas psammosilenae | reverse complement strand
CGGCAGGCCGAAGGGGTAGGTGCGCGAGCGCTGGAGTTTGCCATTCTCACGGCCGGCCGTACCGGTGAAGTAGTCGGCGCACGCTGGAGCGAGGTCGATAAGGACGCAAAGCTATGGACGATCCCAGCGGAGCGCATGAAGGCCGGCCGGCCGCACCGCGTCCCGTTGTCAGATCGGGCGCTCGCCATCCTAGACGCTCTGCCGCGCGAGGACGGCAACCCGCATGTCTTCATCGGCGACAAGAAGGGGAAGCCGCTCTCGAATATGGCGCTTCTGATGACGCTGAGGCGCATGGATCATGCCGACATCACCGCCCATGGCTTCCGATCTACCTTCCGCGATTGGGCGGCGGAGACGACGGCCTATCCCAGCGACATGGTGGAGATGGCTCTGGCGCACACCATCGGGAACAAGGTCGAAGCTGCCTATCGGCGCGGGGATCTATTCGAGAAGCGTCATCGCATGATGGCGGATTGGGCAACCTTCTGCAGCACGATCAAACCGGCCGGCGAAGTCGTGAAGTTACGCGGCTAGAGCCGCATTGAACCCGCAGGGATAGGCCGGCCAGCCGACAAGCCGATACGCCATCGGTTTCCCTGCGGTCCCTGGCGGATCGCGAGGCGTAGCGATGGCAAAATCCAACAATTGGATACCCCTCATGGAAGCCGTTGCGCGCTTCTCAGCTCGATTGCCGCTGTACTCGAGCAGTCCGCTAAAGCTCATCTGCGGTGCCGTTGAAGCGGGCAACGTAACGGGAATGGGAACAATACGAAAAACGGGGCGCGCTGTGCACGGCAGCCCAGATGAAGAAGCGATGTTTTCCGAGCGTCCAGACCTTTGGAAGGGAGGTGACGGTGTTTTCTATGAGACTTGGATAGAGCCCATCCAAATCGAAACCCAATCACTATCTCGCTGGCTAGATGAGCTTGATCATGCTCGCAGAGGTCCGAGCCTACTCAATGAGTGGAAGCCAGTTGGCAGTCTTTCGAGCAAGGATGACTTTCCCAACTCCAGTTCTCGCAAAGGTGTTGGCGGCCGTCCAGCGAAGTACGACTACGAAGGCGGACTGATTGAGCTAGGGCGAGCCTGCTATACTGGTTCTCTCAATCCAAAGACGGCAGACATTGTGTTCGAATGGCTGCAGGATTGGATGGCGAGAAAGTATCAGAATGGTGGCCCCGATCCCAGATCGGTCCGAAAATACAGTGATCGTTTCTTTGCTGCTATTTCGGAAAACTCGGAAGGCTGAGTTTTCCGAGTTATTGAAGGACAGGCCTCCTAAGACCGAGCACCTTCCACGCCATGCCGAGTGCAACCGCCTCGGTTCGAACGTGGAAAGGAAGTTCGATGGTTCAGACCATCCTCCGGCGTCCCGATGTTGAGAAGGCCACCGGCCTCCGGCGGAGCGCCATCTACGACCTGATTGGCGAAGGCAAGTTCCCGAAGCCCATTCGCCTTAGCCGGCAGTCTGTCGGCTGGTTGGAAACCGAAATCGCTGACTGGCAGCGCGCCCGCATCGCGGAGCGTGATGGCCGTCGCTTGCCCTCGCACATGGAGGAGGCAGCGTAATCATGGCCCACAACGTTGAAACCCGCCGCTCCGGGCAGAGCAAGCGGGCTTCGGGAATTGTCCTGGCAGGGAACAATCCTGAAGTAGCTCAGAACCCCGTCCTTTTCAATCAGGCCGCTTATATCGCATCGCGATTTTCGGTCAGCGCCAGCGTCTCCCGCGTCTTGGCGGAACACGCATTCGCAAAGGGGGTGTCACGATGACCGCCCCCGAAACCTGCATCCTTGGCGCGGACCCCGGAGCTTCCGGGGCCATCAGCTTCTACTTCCCCTCGCATCCTGGCCTGATTGCCGCTGAAGACGTGCCGCTCGCAGCCGGCGAAATCGATGCCGTCACCCTGGCGAAGCGTATCCGCCAGATGGCTCCGACCATGGCGGTTATCGAGAAGGTGGGGCCGATGCCGAAACAGGGCGTCTCTTCCACCTTTAACTTCGGATGCTCCTACGGGATTGTGCGGGGCGTGGTGCTGGCGCTCGACATTCCTACGCACCTCGTGACGCCGGGGCGCTGGAAGAAGCACTTCCGTCTCTCTGCCGACAAGGAAGAGGCTCGCGCCTTGGCTCTGCGGCTCTGGCCTGCCTCCGAACACTTCGGGCGCAAGAAAGACCATGGACGGGCCGAGGCGGCGCTTATCGCTCGCTTCGGTGCGGAGACCATTGTGGCGGGAGGCGTCTCGTGATGATCGCCTTCGACATCATGGCGGCCCGCGCCAAGCTCTATGCCGCTGCAAAGCCCCATGGCGCATATCTCGACTACATCCGCGACAATGGCCTGGGGGTTCGCTCCCTTGCCGATGCCGACCCCATCCGCGACTTCTGCGGCTGCATGGCGGTCACGACGATCCGGCCGTTACGTGACGGCGGTTTCGAGTTCGCCCCGACCAGCGATGACAAGGCTGTGGTGGCCGCCGTCATCGAAGCATACGCCTCCGACTGCGAGACCGTCTTGGATCTTGTGGCGTGGCAGGTTGCCGACCCTACCCGCGTCCGACGCATGTTCGGCCGGGCTGACTGCCTCGGGGCGTGGAACATCACCTCTGCGGCTTCCTACGTCTTCGATAGCCCCTTGATGGCATTCAGAACGCCTTTGGGCTGGCTCCAGGCAGGTTGCCGGGGTGTCGTCGTCCTAGACCCTGCCATTGCCGCCCGCCGCTTCCTCGACGCGGCCGGCAAGATCAGCGGTGAAGACCTTAAGCACTCCGAAGAACTCGCCGAAATGGTGGAGGCTTTGGCCGGCTCCGTTCGCTTTGTCGCTCCCATTTCCTCCGCAATCCGAAAGGCGGCGTGATGCAAGCCCAAGACTTTAAGCCCATAAACATCCGCGACCGCCGGCCGGCCAGCACTCATCGCGCCGACGATCCGCTTCCGCTCTACCCGGAACTTCTTCCGTCAGAAGAGTATCCGGTTGATGCCCTTGGCCCGACCCTTTCAAAGGCAGCGCAGGCCATCGCCAACAAGATCCAAGTGCCGCCCGCTATCGCGGCGCAATCCGTTCTGGCTGTCGCATCGCTCGGTGCGCAGGCCCATGCTGATGTTCTGATGCCCTTCGGACAGGAGCGCCCTCTGAGCCTGTTCCTCGTCACGCTGGCGGGGTCGGGAGATCGCAAGTCTAGCGCCGATGCCGAGGCCTTGTGGCCGATCCGTAAAAGGGAAAAGGCCCTCAAGGAGGAATACGACCTCGCTATCAAGGATTGGTCGATAGAGGCCGCCGCGTGGCAGGCGCAGCGCAAAAAGATCGAAGCCGACAAGAAGCTGAACTATTCTGGTCAGATGGACGAGCTACGCGCCCTTGGCGACGAACCGCCGCGCCCGCTCTTCCCGTTCATCACCGCGCCCGATCCGACAATTGAAGGCCTTATCAAGGCTTGGGTGAACGCGCCGGCCGCGCTCGGCATCTTCACGGCCGAAGGCGGGCAGTTCACCGGCGGCCATGGCATGAACCAAGACAACCGCCTCAAGTCTGCGGCGGGCTTCTCCGAGATTTGGGATGGAAAAACGATCAAGCGGGTTCGGGCCGGCGATGGTGTCAGTATCCTTGAGGGCCGTCGCCTTGCGCTCCACCTGATGGTCCAACCGGAAGCGGCGGCCGGCTTCCTTGCCGATCCTCTTCTCCGAGACCAGGGGCTCCTTTCCCGCGTCCTCGTGGTGTCGCCGACAAGCATTGCCGGAACCCGAGCTTACAAGGACGTGTGTCCGCACGACGATGCAGCAATCCGAGCTTATGGCGCTCGTACGTTGTCGATCCTCGAAGCGCCTTTGCCGCTGGCTGACGGCAAGAGGAACGAACTTCAGCCCCGGAGCCTGAAGTTCTCACCGGAAGCCGAAGTCATCTGGAAGACCTTCTTCGACCATGTAGAGGGGCAGCTAGGCAAAGGGCGCGAGCTTGCCCCCATTGGCGACTTGGCCGCCAAGATTGCCGAGCATGCCGCCCGGATCGCCGGCATCCTCGCCATTGTCGAGGACGTGAGGGTTACGGAAATCGGCGCGAGCGAGATGGAGAACGCGGTCACCCTCGCTGATTGGTATCTGGAGGAGGCGCTGCGACTTCAGCAGGCGGCGCGGATGGACCCGAAGCTTATCAAAGCCAAGCTCCTACTCGACTGGATGCACGGCACCGGCAAGGAGATTGTCACCTTCAGCGATATTCTGCGGCTGGCTCCGAACGCGATCCGTTTGAAGTCCTCCGCTGATGAAGCGGTCGCGACCCTCGTTGCTCACGGATGGGTCGAAGAGACCGAAAAGCGCCCTCGTAAGTTGCGCATTGTGAGGGAGGGATGATGATGGCTTACCGCCGTTTCGATCTCGCGAAAATCGAAAGGGGGTCTGCGAATGTTGCGAAAGTTGCGAATAATCAGAGCGACCCCTCGGAGACTTTCGCAAAATTCGCAACTTTCGCACGGGTGGAACCGAAATTTGAAAAATCAGAGGAGGCGGAGGAGGCTTGCTCTTTCGACCGCGAAGAGCGTCTAGCTGTCTATGGCGACGCGGACGACGATGCGGTGCAGGAGCGCGGCGAGGGTTCCCATCATGGGCGGCCCGAAAAGGTCGAAGGCTCGGACCTTAAACCGACCATCGCCGCGTCCATCCGTAGCGCCAAAGAGAGTGGCAAACTTGTCCACTCTCCTAATGTCAGCGCAGGGCGCTTCGAAGACCGCCCCGCCAACTGGATGCCCGAGCCCGGCCCTGGCGTGACGATCCTACGGCCGGCCGTGGAAGTGCCAGCCGCCGAATACGACCGACACCTGGACCGTCTCATCGCCGCCTTACCCGCTGGATCGGCCGAGGCTCAGCGTCTCGTCTTCGCCAAACGCAAGGGCTGGGTCGTGGAATGCGAGGGGCGACGGATCTTCACTAGGGGGCGGTTCTGAGCATGATTGTGCCGATGCTCGAACGTTAGACATTCGCGAAGGCCCGTGCTGAGGACTGATGTCCCCTGAGACAACAATAATCGTCTGTATTCGGACGATCGTGCTTGGAACGTTTCCGAGCGACTGGCACTTGTTCCAATAGAATGGTGTCGGATTTTCCACGCTTCTGCGTGATGCGATCAATCATCCGGCTGACCGAAAGTTTACCCAATGCTGATGTCCGGGCCGGGGCGGAAACGCCTCCGTAGACTTCATGCGCCGAATTCTACCGTTATCCTGCCACACTCATTTCCGCAGGGCGTCGAAGTCAGTAACGCTTGCGACTTGTCCACCCAAACAGATGAAACGGGGTCGGAAGCAAGACCTCAGCTACGGGCGAAACCGCTCATGATGGTCGGAGGCTGACATGCCGTACTGGAACAAATATCCCTCACGGGATCGCATCCAAAACATTCGGAAGCCGTCACCAATCGTCACGTCACGAGGGATGGGCGTTGCCGCGCGATATGCGACATCCCTGCGAGACAATGCCGAGATTGCCCGGCTCGCTTCCGAACTCGATTTGAAACTGGCTGAACAGTCATCGGCCAATCAAAATGCAAAAGGAATTCGATCATGAACACCACTCCATTCACGCAAGGCGGGCAGGCCTTTCTCAATGAAGCACCCACCGCTTCCTGCCAGTTCCCGGACGGGTCCACTATGCACCGCGAGTGGATGGACGGATGGGCCCAGCGCCAAGTAAGCGAACGCGCGCACCGGTCGCGGAGCATGGATGCAACGAACGTTCAGATGACGCAGGAGTAACCTGCGGACGTGAACAGCGCGGTCCCGGCGTCAACAGAACTGAACCGGCTGCACTGAATTTCGGGTACGAGCGGTCGGCGCATATCGCCGGCCGTTTTTATTTGGCGAATGCGGTTCGACAGACCCTGAGCCAATGGCATAGAAAAATGCGAACATTTGAGTAGCGTGCCATATGCGGTGCTCGTATACCGTATTGAAGAAGCGCAGCGTCGCAGTATCCATATAGCCTCAATGCCATACTGCCACCCGGCTCCCCGCTGCCTACCGGCTCACGTTCGCGAGGAGAAAGGGGTGGTGCGTGGACAGGAGCAGCGAACGGATCTTCACGCGGGCCGAGCATGGATCCGCAGTCTGTATCACTCCTTCAAGTGAAGGTACGTGTCCTCGAACTGGGCTATGCTGACGAGCTTATCCCAGTCCAGAATGGTGAGGTATCTATTGATAAGTCTGACGATTGAATAGGATCGCAACTCTTTGAGCGCTCGGTTTACGCTCACAAACGATAACGCTAGGACATCGCCCATCTCCTGTTGAGATAGTTCGATATTAAAATGATTGTCTTCGGCTCTTCCGATTAACTGAAGACGTAAAGTCAGCTCAACGAAAAGATGAGCGACGCGCGATACCGCCGGCAGACGCCCTACGCGTATGATGGACGTTCGGAATATAGCTGCATCGATTAGTGTCTCGCGCCATAGGGCTGCGTTTATCTCCTCGGATTGCCGACATAACCCCCAAATCTGCTCATGCGTTACAAAAGCTACTCGGCATTCCGAGAGTGTTCGAAGGCTATGGTCCATCTTTCTGAGATGCAGGCTGAGTAGGTCAGGCATGTCACCTGCGACATGCACTTCATGGATCTGACGCTCGCCACCTTGCGTTAATTGAAAGCGTGACGTGACGCCGTCGAGGATAAGACAGCAGGCAGTGGCCCGTTGGCCTTCCTCGATGATGCTGGTTCGACTTGGCAACGTTTGCACATCGAAATCGATGTCCCGCAGCAGGGAAAGTGCTGACGGAGGCAAATCCCATCGACGTGATAGCCGCCGGCTCAAAACTTCGGACGGGGTACCCGTGCTCACAGAGCCATTAATCATCACAAAGCCAAGTTAGGCATTACTTTCAATCGGTGTCACTAATGCTTTCTACTCAAGCCGTCAAAATAGATACGCGTAGTGACGACAGAAACGCTCTGCTCGTTTTCAATGATGATATACTTTTAGGGGTGCTCGTTCGACTTGATGATAGGCTGCATCGTCAAGACCAAGGTCGATGGCATTTTGAGGTGTTGTTCGGTGGTATTTGCAAGGACCAATCGATCTACGGCACGGTTGATGAGGCTTTAGATTGGTTGGGGCATCACTTGCCACCTAGTAGCTCATAAGCGATCAGCGAAGTCAGTGATCGACTACTAACCCAGATCAAAACGACTTCGACACCGTCTTACTCCGATGCTATATGTGGTATCATTATACCGCAACGGAGCAAGGCCGTGTCGCAGTATCCTGAATACCTCAATGTCCGCGCCCCGAGCGGCACCGCAAAGGCGTTGGAAGAGGCCGCCAAGCGTGAGGGCAAGAAGCCGGCGCAGATCGTGCGCGAAGCTCTGCTTGCTCGCCTCCATGCACAGCCGAGGGCCGCTTGATGGCCGGCGCGCAGGAAGTGCAGAACCTCGGGCCTCACTGGCCGCTCCTGGCGCAGCGGATCGGGCACAAGTTCCGCCAGCACCATGTCGACGACGATATCAGGGCGGGTGTCGTGCGGCTGTTCTCGGCCGATGACGCCGCGATCCTCGCCAATATCGATGAGTACCCGACCGGCCGGCGGGTCTACCATGCCCTCGCTGTTGGCGACGCGGCGCAGATCCAGAGCTTGATGCTGGACGTTGAAGCCGCTGCCTTGGCGCTGGACTGTCACGCCGTTTCACTCGCTGCCCCGTCCGACGCTCGCGACTTGCTCTGCGCGTATCGCACCGAAGCGGTCTTGGTGCGGGAGTTGCCCCTTTCCAACGTGGAGGCCGCTTGATGGCTTACGATCTCGCAGCCGCGACGGCAAAGATCCGCGCCGATGCCAAGAAGTACGGGATTGACCCTGAGATCGCAGTGAAGGTTGCGCGCTCCGAAGGCTTGGGCGGCGGCATCTATCAGTCCAACGTCATGAAGAACGGAATGCGCGAGCCGAGCTTCGGTCCATTCCAGCTTCTCGTCGGTGACGGGCAGAACTTCCCGAAAGGGATGGGCAACGACTTCATGGCGAAGACGGGCTTGGACCCTTCCGATCCGTCCACGGTAGATGCTCAGATTGATTTCGCGCTGTCCCATGCCGCGCAAAACGGGTGGGGCGCATGGTATGGCGCAAAGGCGGCTGGCGTCGGCAACCGGCAGGGTATCCCCGGATCTCCGCAGGCCTACGCGGGCGATCCGAAGCCGACCGGTGCTGCCGCCGCGATCAACGAGAACTTCAACCTTGGCAGCGGTGGCGACACGGAGGGGACAGGGCTTGCCTACGATCCGGCGGGACCGAAGCAGTCGCGCCGTATCGGAGGCCTTGGCGGCATTGGCGGATATGATCCCGGGCCGGAGCCCGACCCGTTCGAAAGCGTCAGTTCGTTTCTCAAGTCAGAACAGTTCGGCGACGTTCTCGGCTCCCTCGGGGCGGCCCTCATCGCTGGTGATGGCCGGGTCTTCTCTCAGGCTCTGAACCAGCGTCAGGAGCGACGCGATGCGCGCGACGAACGTCAAGAGCGCAGGAGGTGGCAGGAAGCGACCTTCGGTGCGCAACAGGCGAACGAGGATCGCGATTACGCGCTGCGTAAAAGGCAAGCCGATCTTCAGGCGGAAATCGCGGGTCGGAAGGGCGAGGGATATCGGACGCTCAGTGCGGATGAGGCCGCGCGGATGGGCCTTCCGCCCGGAGCGGCTTACCAAGTCGGACCAGACAACAAGGTCGATGCCATCGGCAAATCGGGCGTGACGATCAACACAGGCGACAACTCGTCCAAGTTTCAGGAGAAGACGGACGAGGCGGCGGCCAAGCGTCTTGGTGACATCGTGGAAGCCGGCAACGGTGCCTCTCAGATGCTGGGCGATGTTCAGCAGCTTGCCGACCTCGGCAGGACCATTGGAACGGGGAAGGGCGCTCAAGTCCTCTCTGCCCTTGGCCCCTACGCCGATGCGCTCGGCTTCAAGCTCGACGGCCTTGATGAGACCCAGGCCTATAATAGCATCATCGCCCGCATGGCCCCGAACATGAGGCCTGCCGGCTCCGGGGCCTCCTCCGACTTCGACGCACGCCAGTTCCTCACGTCGCTGCCGGGCCTCGGCAACACGCAGGGCGGCAACGAGATCATCACCGACACCTTCCAGGCGATCCAGAACAACAAGATGGACGCTGCCGAGATCGCATCGCGCGCGACGCTGCCGAAGGAGAATGGCGGCATCACATGGCAGGAAGCCGAGAAGCAAATCCGCCAGCTTCCAAACCCCTACGAGCGGTTCAAGGCCTTCCGCAGCAAGCCGAACGATCCGCCGCCGGTCGGCGATGCTCCGCCGCCTCCAACGGGTGCGCCGGCCCCGGCAAACACGGGAGGCAACTGGCCGCAGGGCGGTCAGGTGGCGCGGCCTCGCTCTGCCGCTGAACTGAACGCCCTCCCGCGCGGCACGATGTTCGTGGCCCCTGACGGCACGACCCGGAGGAAACCCTGATGGCGAATTGGTGGGATAGCTCCCCGGTCGTTGAGCCAGATGTTCAGGCGCAAACGGATGCAGCCGATGACTGGTGGAAGTCTTCGCCCATCGTGCAGGAAGCGCAGCCGCATGGCGACGGCGGTTCCGATGGCTACAAGATGGCGCGCGGTGCCTACCTTGGTGCGCTCGATGGTGCTTCCCTCAGCTTTGGCGACGAACTCGGGGCTGGCCTTGGTGCTGCTTCGGAATACCTCGCCAGCTTCATTCCGGGCCAGCCGGAAGGGCGTTCTTACGGTGAGCTTCGCGACCAGATCCGCGTGCAGAACCGTCAGGCGCAGGAAGAGGCCCCCGGCTCGTACATGGCGGGCCAGCTTGCGGGGGGCATCGCATCGACGGCTCCCGTTGCGGGCGCTGGCATCTTTGGAGGCGCGGGGCGATCAGCGTTCGAAAAGCTCGCTCTTTCTGGAGCGACAGGCGCGGGTACGGGAGCCGTACAAGGTTTCGGTGCGGGTGAGGGAGGCTTGGAGGCTCGGCTGAGCGAGGCGAAGGCCGGAGCCCTCATCGGTGGAGGAGTAGGACTAGCCGCGCTCCCGCTCGGTGCAGCGGTCGGGAAGGGCGTCAACGCAATTTCGGATGTCCTGGCGGCTCGGGGCGGCCCGGTGGGCCGTGGAGCGCAAGACCTTCTCCGGCGCACGGTCGCGAACGAGGGCCTGACCCTAGACGATGTGGCGCAGCGCGCGCGTGAGATGGGGCCTAGCGCCATGCTGGCGGATACCAGCGAAGGGCTCCGATACATGACGGAGCAACTTGCCCATTCGAACGCGCCATCACGGTCGAACGTCATCAACGCCGTAAGGGAGCGCGGCAACGCCGCAGGCGGCCGGATCACCTCTGCTTACGATGACGTGCTAGGCCCGCGCCCGAACGTCCAGCAGACGCTTGCCGATATGGCGAGGGAAGCGAAGGGCCGCGCCGATCCTCTCTATGCGCAGGCCCGTGCCGAGAACCTGCCGGTAGACGTGAACCCGGTTATCCAGGCCATCGACGGGCAACTGATGACGCCGGCCGACCGTATCGCCGGCCCCTCGGGGCTTCCTGCCGATGACGTGGACAAGGCGCTATCGTGGGTTCGTTCGCATCTGACGGACGGGCAATCGCAGCGAACCGGCATCGATCACCTTGACCGGCTTGAGCGCCGTGTCAGGGCGCAAACGAAATCGGCCTTCGAGGGCGGACGCTCCGATGTGGGGCACGCGCTCAACGAGGTGGGCAAGGTGCTGCGAGGCCAGATGAAGGCTTCCAGCCCGATCTACGCGCAGGCCCGCCAGACTTTTGCCGATGACGCGGCGGTGAAGGAAGCGTTTGAGACGGGGCAAACCCTCTTCGGGCGTAAGGTGCATCCCGACTTCCTCGCGGCCGAAGTGGCGGACATGAGCGATGCGGAGCGGCAGGCCTTGCGGCTTGGCACCCGCGCCGCCGTAGATCAGGCGATGGGTTCGGTGCGCAACGGCAGCTTGAAGGGGCGTCAGCTTCTCGATGCCGATTGGAACGAGCGCAAAATCCTTCAGGTTCTCGGAGAGGATGACGGCCGGCAGCTAATCGGAGCGCTTCAGGGTGAGGGCGCGATGGCTGAAACCGCTAATCAGGTGCTTGGTGGTCCCGCAACAGCCCGCCGCCTTGATAATCCATTCCGAGCCGAAGCCCCCACCGTCAACCGCGTTCCGTCTGGTGCGGTTCATGCAGGCCTCACGCTCGCACAGAAGGGTGTGGACAAGCTTACGGCGGCGCAGCGGGATAAGATGGCCCGCGAGTTGGGACCGTTGCTCACGGCCACGGGAGACAACCGGGAACGAACCGTGCGCGGTCTTCTCGATATGCTCGGGGCTCGCGAAAGCGCAACTACAAATCCGCTTCTCAGCCGCGATACGACTGATGCCCTTGTGGGGGGTGGGTTGCTGGCAACGACGCCGTTGCTCGCTTCCTCTCCGATGCTGCGCCGATGAAGATGCCGGCGAAGGTCCCAGTCATGAGCGCCAACAGAACATCAACCAAATGCATCGGGATCGCGTGGACAAACCATCTTAGCGCGAAACCGACCGCAGTCATCGCGGCGATGAACACGACGACCGCGACGGCTCGCCAGATAAAGACGGAGGTGGGGCTCATGTCCTGCATCCTGCCGCACTCCGCAACGCGCGGCAATCACGAGGTGAGGCAATGAACACCGAGAACCTGACGTTCAGCGATCACGC
This sequence comes from Aureimonas psammosilenae, assembly GCF_009176975.1. Taxonomy (GTDB): domain Bacteria; phylum Pseudomonadota; class Alphaproteobacteria; order Rhizobiales; family Rhizobiaceae; genus Plantimonas; species Plantimonas psammosilenae. The sequence continues at coordinate 130,897 of NZ_WEZG01000013.1, read as the reverse complement.
CATCATGGCGGCCACCCTGGCGCGCCTCATGGGTCGTTCGAAGGAGGACGATGCCGAACTCGGCAGCGCTATCCGAGCCGTCATCACGAACGACGCGCTGAAGAAGGATATGGACCTTCGGGACGTTCTCGCGGTCGTGTCCCTCGTTCACCACTTCCACGCCTTCACCGTGGCGGAGGCGATGAACATCAACCCTGAAATCGCTGAGGGCAACCCGGCCGTCTTCTACGGCGGCGTCATCGACATGCTTCTCAGGCGTGCGGTCGATGTCCTCCAGGACGCCTCCGGGGCGGATGCTCGGGAGTTCGCATGGCGTGAGGCGGGGACGCTTCAATGAGCGAGCATGGCGGCGCACGAACCGGAGCCGGCCGGCCTGCCGGTGCGATCAACAAGCGAACTCAGGCGCAAGCGGAGGCGGTAGAGGCGACGGGCATCTCCCCGCTCGACTACCTCCTATCCGTCATGCGCAACGCGGAGAACGACGATGACACCCGCATCGAGGCGGCCAAAGCTGCGGCCCCGTATGTTCATGCCAAGCTCGCCTCGGTGGAAGTGAGCGGCAAGCTGACGATCTCGCACGAGGACGCACTAGCGGCGCTGGAGTGATGGACGAACGCGAACGCCAGATCCGTCTTCGGCTGCGGGACGACTTCCCGCACTATGCCGCCCGGTGCATGAAAATCCGCACCAAGAGTGGCGCGGTGGAGCCGTTGATCCTCAACCAGGCGCAACTCTACCTCCACCAGCGGCTTGAAGCGCAGCGAGTGGAAACGGGCAGGGTGCGCGCGCTCGTCCTGAAGGGACGGCAACAGGGTATCTCCACCTATCTAGGCGCTCGCTTCTACCATCGGGTCACGCATAGCCGGGGCCTGCGCTGCTTCATCCTCACGCACGAGCAGGAGGCGACCAACAACCTCTTCGGCATGGTGGAACGCTACCACGAGCATTGCCCCGCCCTCGTGAAGCCAGAAACAGGCGCGTCAAACGCCAAGGAGTTGTCGTTCAGTCGCCTTGATAGCGGGTATGCGGTCGGAACGGCGGGCACAAAGGCGGTTGGACGCTCGCAGACGGTGCAGCTTTTCCACGGCTCCGAAGCCGCTTTCTGGCCGAATGCCGGCACACACTTCGCGGGCGTCGTCCAGGCTATCCCTGATCTCCCTGGTACGGAGATCGTACTGGAAAGCACGGCCAACGGTGTCGGGGGTGAGTTCCACGAGCGTTGGCAGCAAGCCGAGGCTGGGATCGGGGACTATCAAGCCATCTTCGTCCCATGGTTCTGGCAGGCGGAATACACGCGACCTGTGCCGCCCGGCATGATGCTGGATGAGGAGGAAACAGAGTACGCGGAAGCCTATGGGTTGACCCAGGAGCAAATGGCGTGGCGACGGGCCAAGATTGCCGAACTGAAAGACCCGCTTTTGTTCTGCCAAGAGTATCCAGCAACCGCAGCGGAGGCTTTCCAGATGACCGGGCATGATGGATTTATCGCGCCGGCCTCTGTGGTGGCCGCCCGCAAGCTCACAGTAGAAGGCGTCGGCCCGCTCGTTATCGGCGCTGATCCAGCGCGCTTTGGCGGTGACCGCTTTTCAGTGGCATGGCGGCGCGGTCGCAAGGTGGAGAAGGTCGAAAGCCGCTCCAAGCTCTCCGTCGTGGAAGGGGCCAACTGGCTCAAGACCATCATCGACCGTGACAAGCCGGCGCGCATCTTCATCGACGTGGGAGGCTTGGGCGCTGGCACCGTGGACATCCTCCATAGCTGGGGCGGCGACTACGAGAGCTTGGTGACGCCGATCAACTTCGGTGGTGCACCGCAGGAAAGCGACATCGTTCTAGACGGAGGCGAGACGGCCCCCGGTCCTCGCAATCGCCGTGCCGAGATGTGGATGCGCTCGCGCGACTGGCTCAACGAGATCGGTGGCGCGGACATTCCCGACCGTGACAGCCTCCAAGCCGATGCTTGCACGCCGGCCTACAGCTACGACATCAACCAGCGGCTTCTCCTCGAAAGCAAGGAGGCCATGCGCAAGAGAGGCGTTCGCTCACCCGACGAATGGGATGCGGTGGCGCTCACCTTCGCCGAACCGGTCTATGAGCCGGTATGGAAGCGGAAGCGGACAGCACCGATACCGGGATGGGTGGCTTGATATAAAATCAAGATTTATCAAGACGTGGCGTCGGGGTCATATCCGGCTCGAGGCGGTTCTGCGGCCCTCTGAGCGGTGCCAGCTTTCCCACATCCAGCCGTTTGGCACGTGGCCGCTTTTGCGGCGGGAGCAATGTTTCCGGCTGCGTATTGGACAGTACAAGCTGAGCCTGACTGTCTTCATGTTCCTCGACTGCTTCGATTGGGACGCGGAACATTCTATTGCCTAACTGCAATGCGCGGAGTTCGCCGGTCGCGATCATCCGGCGGATAAGCCGAGACGAGCACTCCCATCGCTTCGCCACCTCTTCTGGCTTGAGGAAGACTTGGCCTTCACGCGGCGCGACGTGCTCCACCGCAGCACGCGTCGTCTCGATTTCGGTTGAATGGTCCGCCGCCTGTAGCCCTCCTGTCTCAGTGTCAGGACCATAGGAAATCGCCCCAAGCGTATGGCGGAGGATGATCCGCCCATCCGGGTGAATTTCGGTCTGGTGGATCTCCAAACCCGCCGAACGAGCTGCTTTCACGGCCCGTAACAAGTCCGATTGCTTGAAGGTGTGCGGGCCTCGGCTCACGGCTTGGCCTTCTGCTTATCAGGTCCCTTTGCGAGCGCCTTTTCTGTCTGCGCCTCGCGGATACGCTGCATGATTGGGTCCGGCTCCTCTCCACGCTCGCGCGCTTGGGCATCTCGGATCATTCTCATCAACGGGTCGGGGTTGTTGTCCGCTTCAGGTTGGCCTCCAGGCTGCAAAGAGGCAAGAGCCGTCTCGATAGCGGCCCACGACCAGCGGACGCACCCAGCGCTTAGCTTCAGCGGCTTCGGCAAAACGCCGCTTCGCACGAGTGCGTAAACCTGCGTTTCGCTGATCTGCAGTTCGGAGGCGAGCGTCTTGATGTTGACGTAGGACGGGACGTTCCCGCTCGGCACAGTTCTCTCCAATCGCTCAGCAGATAAGGCGAACTCAAAACTGGAAGTAGACAAACTGCTTCACCTCCGACAGGCGGGTCATAGCCAGAAGGACCAGGAGCGCCAGAGCCGCGCCAAGAGCCGGTGTCGGTTTGGCAACATAGCTTTGGAGCCGGCCAACTCGCTGCAGCATACCAGCGGAAAAACCTCCGATCACCGATTTGCCCTCTGCTCCGTCGATGAGATGCTGAGTGTTCAATGGCAGCAGAGCAATGAGAAGCGCGGCTCCCAGAACCGGGAAATGGCTGCCTTCATAATAGATCAGGCGTGCCCACTCGCGGAACCAACCGTAAGTGCCGAAGACAAACGCATCGCTCGGCAGTGTCAGGAATGTTCGCGTCTCTTCGAGCAGAACACCATAATAGCCCGTAAGGGCGCGGAGCATCGTCAACGCGTCATGAAAATTGATGGCTTTGAAGAAAATCCATGCGATCATCACGGCGGCGAACGTCGCGAGCCACGCGAGTGGGCGAGGTAAGGTCCAGCCGGCATTCACCGCAGCCGCGCGCCACCCGTGATTGATTGCGAGAAAGGCGCCATGTAATGCGCCCCAAATCACGAAATTCCAGGAAGCTCCATGCCACAGTCCGCCGAGGACCATGGTTGTCATCAGGTTGCGTTGACGTGCCAACGCTCCGGTGCGGCTGCCTCCCAAAGGAATGTACAGATAGTCGCGCAGCCAGAGCGATAGAGTGATGTGCCACCGGCGCCAGAAGTCGATAATCGAAAGGCTGCGATAGGGCGAGTTGAAGTTGTAGGGCAGACGGACCCCGAACATCCGTGAGATCCCAATCGCCATATCCGAATATCCAGAGAAATCGAAATACAAGCCGAGACCGAAAGAAAGCGTAGCGACTAGGCCAAGTAGCAAGTCGGGCGGATGCGATCCGAGGTTCGAAAAGACCGGGTCGGCGATCAGACTGAGTTGGTCTGCCAGAAGTACCTTCTTCGCCAATCCCACCACGAAAAAGCATATGCCTTCCGCGACGTTCTCGGCGCGCAGCCGCAAGGGCATTCGGCGCAGTTCTCCGATCAACTCTCTGTGCCGGACGATCGGGCCAGCGATCAATTGAGGAAAGAAAAGGACGAACAGGCAATATTCGACGAAACTGTAGGTCGGCACGTCCTCCTTGTACTCGTCGACAAGGTAGGAAACCTGCTGGAAAGTATGAAACGAGATTGCCAGCGGTAAGATGATGTGAAGAGCAGTGAAGCTCTGCCCGACCAGTTCGTACAGATTGCCGAGGACGAAATTCGTGTATTTGAAGTATGCCAGCAGGCAGATGTTGGCGAACACGGCAAGCGCCGTGAGCATTTTAGCTTTCCGGCGATCCGCCTGCTTTATGCGACCGATCGCTCGGCCGACAAGGAAATTGAAGACGAGTTGAGCGACGATGAGAATGCCGTAGCCGAAGCTCCACGACGCGTAGAAAACGAAGGAAGCGACGACAAGAAAGGCTTCCGACCACCGACGACCGAAGTGGCCTGCGAAGGAGAAACCCAAAAGCGTCAAGGGAAGGAAAAGCAGGATGAAGAGGTAGGAGTTGAAAAGCACGACTTAGCCTCGCGGCACGGGTTGAGCGGGCAGCGTATTGCCAACCACTGGCGGCGAAGCGGCTAGGGCGATGGCCTGCGAGAACTGCTGCGCAATCTGCCATGTCAAATGAACGGCGTCGGCGTAAGCATCCTCACTGGCATGGAAGACATCCTGCGAAATGAACATGGCGCGATCGGACAGAGCACGACGTATCCTTGCGTCGAAATCGGCTCGTATCACTCCGGCTGGATCATGCGTCTGCCCCCAACTCGGGCTCTGGGGAAACGAGACGACCAGAAGCTTGGCGCCGCCCCCGTTAACAACGCGCTCTAGTTCTCGCAGACTATCGAAACAGGCGTCGTCGAGTTTCGGCGCGGGCAACCAGGACGATTTAACTTCGATCGGTCCTCCGCCTTTCGCGTCGATAACCAGATTATTCAGGCTGTCCGGGCGTGTACGTGCTTCGCGAACTGACGCTGCATCCGTCAAAAAGCCGATGAGCCGGAAATTGCGCGCGTAGATCGTTGCAGGTGAGCTTTTATCAAAGATGTAGGGTGCGGCTTGATCGACCGAAAAGAAGCTGTCCTGAGGAGCATTGCAATTCTCGAAATCTCTCGGCGCCACGACGGCAAGGACGGTCGAGACGCTCGGCATTTTACTGAGAAGGAAATCAGTCAGGAACGCGGTTTGACTTATTTGCAGGAAGCAAGGGGCTGCGTTGACTGCTTTCTTTGCCAGACCGTGTTGCTCAAACGCCCTAACATCGACATTCCTCCACGTCAGGGAGGACCCAACGGCAATGAAATCGACATCGTCAAGTTTGTTGTTGGCGAGAAACTTGAACTTCTCATCGATGCAGCTCGTACCCGTTAAGGGTGGAGCGGGGAGTGATTTCGCCGCCGCTAACGTCAGCATCAATGCGCTAAACGCGACCGTTGTCGCGAATATTGTACAAAAGAATGCAACGAGAAAACGAACACACGGGTTCGTATTGATCCTACACATGAATGTCAGTAGTTGCTTACAACAAAACTCCCAGCCATCCATTGCAGCGATCTATCGCTTGCAATTTGGGGAGAAGCAGACGCCAAAGGTCTGTTAGAGAGGGCTGGAGGAGTTCAGTTATCCAGCGGATCGGCGGCTGGAAGAGCCACCCGGAATTGCACCGGGTCCGAATGACTGCATCTATTAGACGTTGGAAAAGCGCTTTCGACAAGAGGCAAATCAGTTGGCGATCATCAGATCGTAAACTTGTGTAGCACCCCAGCAGATCTACCATGGCCTATGCCGCCGCTTCGTATGGATCGATGTCGAACGGTTGTTCCGTCAATTGGAGGCCCGAAGTGTCGCGACTGCCGCAACTGTCGCAAGCCCCGAACTGATTTCCAGCGCGCCGAACCTTCGCAACTTTCGCAGGGGTGGAACTGATTTCCTGCTCCGGCCGAGGGGGTTTCGAAGGTTTTGAGGGTTTGCAATCCGAGCAAATCCAGAAAATTCGCGGTGGGTTCAGTCTACCCGCTCGTATTCGAACCAATCGAACTCGCCATCAATCCTGGCTCGGCCCGTCGTCTCCAGATCCTGACGTAGCTTTGCCGCCGTATCGGCCCCAACCTGTTGCCTGACGTATCCGACAAGGTCGTGCAACTCGACAATCGCGCCCTGGATGCGATGCTGTGACGAGCAATCGAAGACACGGACCTTCATTGCGCCGGGCTCCGTTCAAATCCTTCACGGGGAAAGATATGCCCGTATCAGCCGCCGCCGCTTCCTACGATAGCGCGTAGTGTCGCCGGGGTTTTGTCAGTTTTGTCAGTTCGTCAGGTAGGCAAATTCCTGAAATTCGGAAACCGTATGCCGTCTGATGATCGGACAGGAAATTACTCTTGGCTTTCAATGCTGCGGGGATAGGCGTTTGAAGGGACGATGAACGCAAACATCCAAAGCCGGCCATTGCAATTGCTGCCATATGTTCGCGGCGCAGGCCTTCGTCTCAGCTTCCGCCCTCGCTATGACGACTGGTTCGTTGGCGACGACGTAGATGATGGCCACGTGAGCTTTTGGGTTGTGCAAAACGAGGCCGACGGATCCTTGATTGGACTGTCTTGATTGCACTATTGGCACAGCGGCTAGAATTGGGGTTGACTATCGAGAAGGGGTGGAACCTCCGACTAACGTAACCGCCGCAACTTCTTCAGAACCGTCGCATCAAGGCGGTCCAACGTGCTGATGATTTCTGCCGCGCTGTCGCCAAGTCCAGCGCTCAATTCTCGTTCTACACCAACCATCAACTCCTCTATCTCGGCTCTCTTAGCGATGCCGTCCGGTGTCAAAGCGAGATTGGTTTTTCGGCGGTCTGAAGGGTGTGGAACCTTCTGTATCAGTCCATCTCTAACCAAGCGATCAGCCATCTTCGAGACAGTGGAAGCGCGGACATTCAACGCATCAGCAACGCCGCTAACCCCCAAGGAACCATCAAGAGGCAAAGCGTGAATGAGCTGATCTTGGCCGGCCTCAATGCCGATCTTCTCCAGCTTCGCCAACATGAGCGCTCGGGTGTATTTCGATATCAACAGAAGCTGCCAGGTAAGCTCTACGCCTTCGAAAGGCTTCTGGTTGGCGTCGCCCATAGAGGCGGCAGCACCCTCTGAAGGGGTATCGGACTTCGCCACCTTCATTCGCCCTTCCGCAGCCTGACGCCAGCCCCGCCTTCAACATTGGAACCGTCGTCTAGGAAGATGACGCCGGCCCGCACGAGAACTTCGCGAACTTTCTCTACCGCCGCGAAGGATGAACGCTCCGGCCCGACATCATCGCTTTCCATTCTGCGAAGAGTAGCCACGGCTATGTCCGCTGCATCGGCAAGGTCTTTCTGACCCATGTTCACCAATGCACGGCCCGCCCGAATTTGCTGCGCTGTGGTCACGTTAGCTTTTTCGCTCACATTTTAGCTAAACGCTATTGATTAGCGCTCTATAATGAGCTAAATAGCTAATAACAGAGCGAATAGCAATGGATGGCACCATGCTTAACCGATCCACCATCATAAAATCCGCCTGGGCCGAATACCGCCGCACCCATAACGGCGCGTTCTGCCGCAAGACCTTCGCCGCGATCCTGCGGGACCGTTGGTTCGCCGCTCGGCTCGTCGCCAACCGTGCCGGCATCATGGTTGCCGCTTGGGCTCGCTACCGTGTCGTTGCCGCCGAATGCGGTTATGCCCGCTTCGACCGTCGCCTGTTCGCTCGTGTCCTGCGCATAGCGTGGATCAATGCCCGTGCTGCGCAGGTGGACGCCGATAGCAAGCGCCGCGCCGCTCGTCCCCGCAAGCCTGTCGAGCTTCGCCCGCTGACGCCCATGCAGATCGCCTTGGACGCGGTGAAGTACCTGCCGGCGCACATGAGCGCCGCCCGAGCCGAGGCGCAGATCCGCGCGGCCTACGCTGCCTGACATCGAACCCGAAGGAGATACGTCCATGATCCGCGACCTTGCCGCCTTGGCCTCCATCGGCCTCTTCCTCGCAAGCTTCTACGGCGTGTCCGCGCTCGGCTCTGATGCCGTCCGCACCGCCCGCCTCGACAGTGCCGTGACGCTCACCGCCGGCCGCTAAGACGACTAGCAACATCGCGCGAAGTTCTGCGCGATCTCGATAGCCCAACCCATTCCTGACAACCCGGAGACATCCCATGCCGAAGCCGAAACTTCAGGCCGCCGCCGAAGGCTTGCCTACTGCTCAGACCGCTCGCGATCTCATCTTTGATGCCGAGGAGGACCTTCTGAAGGTCAAAGACCTCGCGCTCATCCTGAACAACGGCCTGACGGGCACCGGCGACATGAAGGCGGACCTGCGCAACTCGCTCGCCCACCTGTCGGGCGAATTGCTCGGCATCGGCTCGCGCCTCGCTTCCTTCCATAGGGCGCTGCACGATGCGGCTTCTGACGCGGCACCCGAGGCCGGCAGCGCGGCTATCGATACCGCGACGCCTGCCGCTATGAAGGACAAGCCCGACATGGATGGCGCGTTCGCCAACCTGTCGAAGGTCGTCGCGAACCTGCATTGGTTCATGCTCGACAACATGCGCCGCGCCACGAACGACAAAGGCGAGAAAATCTACGAGATTGCCGAGCGGAACGGCGACGAGTTCTTCTCCATCCTCTACATCGCCGACCATTGGTCCCAGCGCGTCGCTGAGGAGGCGCTGTCGTGAGCGCCGTTCTTTCCGCCATTCAGGCTCACCGCGCCAGCTACGTCGCCTATACCGCGATCATCAATGCAAAGCCCGCCGATACCTCGGCCACCGACCGTGCTGGCGCAAGCGAGCGCGCCGCGTTGGTCTCGCTCTTGGCCGCGCCGGTCACCACCACGACAGATGCCATGCACAAGGCTTCCTACCTTCTGGACGAGGTGGGCCAAGTGGAGGACTACTTCGCCAAAACCGATCTAGCGCGCTCGTTCCTCAAATCGTTCGTCACCCCGGCAGATCCGCTCTTTGATCTGATCGCCGAACTTCGCGCCTATGAAGCGACGATAGATCGGATGACCGACGATGAGTTCAACATCGCGTGCAGGAAGCCGCATCCCAGCTTCGAGAGGCTAAGAGACGATCCGCCGGCCGCCACGACAATGGCCGGTGTCGAAGCCGCCTTGCAGCTTATGGCCGATGAAGACGCCAAGGGTAACGACTGGCTGCGCGACGGCTTCCTAGAGCGCACGGTCCTGCCGTTCTTCCGGGGGCGGCAAGGTGTCGGCTTCCAGCCCGATCCGCTGTTGGCGATTGTCCAGTGCTATCGCTCGCAACTCGCCATCTTCAACACCCCGACCGGCAAGACGGACGAAGAAGCGAACGCCATGCGCGATGCGACATGGGGCGCGTTTGAGGAGGGTGTGGCGGATGGCACGATCAACCTCCCGAGCCCGACCACGCTGGCAGGAGCCGCCGCTGCGCTACGCTGTGCGCTTGAGGAAGACACGACCCACGCCGTGAGCGACAAGCTTCGAGACGTTGCGCTCGCCTTCCTCGAAGGGGCACCCCAGCCGGCTGCATCCCTGCCGCGTCCTACTGACCCCTTCCTTGAACGGATAGTGCGCTACCGCGCAGACGTGGAAGCGTTCAACAAGCGCCCTGACAGCCCGGATGAAATCGATAGCGAAGAACCGGAACCGGGAGTTGCGTTGCGCGATGAACTCGCCTCCGGGGCAGTTGCCATCCATTCCGCTCGGGGCGCGGCTGAAGCATTGCGCCAAGTGATCGCCAGCGATTGCATCGGAGACACGACGGACGAGGAGCTAGTGAAAGCGGCGCTCGCCTTCCTAGAGGGGGAGGGCGCATAATGATCCCGACCCCGATTGCCGACATGGTGACGCCTGCCGACCGCGCCCGCGTCCTCGCCTCCGTTAAGGCCTCTGCCGACTATGGCCGGGACCTTGCCGACCTCGCGGTGCTGATCTTCGGCGCGGTCCTGCCGCCGTCCATCCGTCCCGTTTTCGACGCGACCTTTGCCGATGGTCTGCCTGATCTGCTGGACGACTGGCACGGCCTGCCGGAGGAGGAACAGGCTTACCTTGAGAAGGTGGCCGCTATGGTCTTTGACCGTCGCCTTGCCCTTCATGCGGCCGGCGGCGCGTACCAGGGAGGGCGCGCATGATCCCCGCCGTTCCCCTCATCCTGCGCGGCATCCTTGGCGTGACCGCGCTGCTCGTGGCGATACTGGTTGGCATGATCGCCGACACGCTGGATGCCTTTGCGCGCTGGCTCGACACCTTCGCTCACTGGCTTGTGCCGGAAGTCGGAGCGAAGCCGCTGGAGAAGCGGAGGCGCGAGCCATGAGCGTGCATATCCGCTTCGGAGCAAGTGGCAAACTTTGCCGTTTGAAACCTACTCGTCACCAACTTGGCGAAGAGTGCAATGCAACGGCAAACTTTGCCACTGCATCTTTCACCGATCCACGCATCCGCGCATCGATCCGTCACGCGCTCGCTGACGAGATAGACCGGCTCTTGAACCTCATCGACGCGCTGGACGATGATCCCGACCTTGAGCCGGAGCTTGGTTGGTCTTCGACGCAAGCGCACGGCACCGCTGACGACCGCGAGGACGATGCGGGCGACGGGCGCGAACTAGACGAGGATCGCGAGCCTATCCTTGGCTGGACTGAAACCCACGACCAAACCTTGCCGAGCCGCATGGCGGGCGGCGCATGGGACGAGGACGAGGACAACGAACAGGAGCCGCAGCTATGAGGCTCCCCGAGATTCGCAGCGCTTTGCACGTCTTAGCATCCGACATCGAGGCGAAGGGCATGACGGCCGAAGCCGGCAAGCTGCGCAGCCTCGCAGACGAAACCAAGCGCCGGCCGGCTGTTCGTCGTGCTCCCGCCCGGTCTATGCCCATGACGCCCGCGATAGAGGACCGCATCCGCGATACGGCGCTCGCGCATCCATCGTGGTCCATGGAGCGCATAGGCGCATACGTTGGCGTCAGCGGGGGCAGGGTGTCGGAAGTGCTGGCGGGGTTCCGGCGATGAGTGCCGGACACATCCAATCCAACCGTCCGATTGTTTGTACTCTGATTTGTACGCAGAACGTCGCCGCTTGCAGAAAAAGACAGCATCTACAGCGATGTAACAGCCATAGGTGGCGGATGGGGTGGGATTCGAACCCACGAGACGGTCTCCCGCCCGCCGGTTTTCAAGACCGGTGCCTTCAACCGCTCGGCCACCCATCCGTGCCTTGTAATCGCTAGAGAATTTCGGTTCGCTTCAGCCCGGAAGAGGGCGGTTGCTACCATTCTGCTACCGAACGGTCTTACACCTTCGGCTTTACCGCTCGACGGATCGCCGCGTCAACCTGTTCCGCTGCATTCGCGCCCATGCCTGGCATCACATGGCTGTAGGTGTCGAGCGTGATGGCGATCGTCGAATGGCCAAGCCGCTCCTGCGCGACCTTCGGATGAACTCCGGCCGCGAGCATCTGCGTCGCATGGCTGTGGCGCAGATCGTGGAAGCGAATGCGCTCCAGCGGCGTCTTACCGATGATCCTGATCCATTCGTGAGTGAGGGATCGGGGCTGGATCGGCCGGCCGTCAATCTGCGCGACGACGAACGACTTCTCGTCCGGTCGGATGCCGAGTCGAAGCTGCTCCTCGGCTTGCGCGGCGCGATGCCGGCGCAGCTCGTCCACAACCGTCGTGGAGAGGTCTACGACGCGCGACAGGCCGCTTTTCGTCTCCTTGGCTCGGACCTCGCCTTTGATCTGCTCCGCCGTCTCCACGACCGCCAGACGCTTGTTCTTCAGGTCGACGTTCTTCCAGCGCAGCGCAACGATCTCCCCGCGGCGAAGGCCGCAAAGGACCGCGAGGAGGACCGGCACGAAGATGCGGGACTCGCGCACGTGGTCCAAGAGATCGGCTGTCGTGTCCGCCTCGTAGGCCGACATCGCCTTGCGCTCCACCTTCGGCGGCTTCGAGGCTGCGGCAGGGTTCTTCGGCAAGATTTCCCAGGTGACGGCCTGGTTTAACGCCTTGATGAGAACGCGGCGCATGTGATGGACCGTGCGCGGTGCCAGCCCGCCCTTGCCGTCCCGCCGGCCGGACTTCAGCGCTTTCGTCCATGCCGCATCGATCGCCTGCGTCTTCAGCTTCGACAGGGCCACGCTGCCGAGGAGGGGGCCGATGTTCTTCCGGGCCAACTCGCCATAGCGTTCGAGCGTCTTCGGCGACACGCTGGACTTCTCGTGCTCCAGCCAAGTCTCCAGGAACTGCGCCAGCGTCGTTTTGGTCGGTTCGATGTAACCACCGCTCTTCAGAGCCGTGACGAGCCGCGCGCATTCCTCCTGGGCCTGCCGCTTCGTGCCGGCGAAGGAATGCCATTTGCGGCGGCGCTTGCCCGTCTCCGGGTCCGGCACGTCGAGAATGATCGCCCATTTGCCCGGGGAGCGCTCGCGGATATGGCCCTTCATTGCTCGCTTTCTTTCTTCACATTCCGCTCGGAAATAATGCTCTGAGCTTGCTCCGCCGCTTTCTTAGAATACTCGATTGCATCATTGCGGATTGCTTCAGCACTGGAAATCGCTGATGTGACATCGTCGCGATTTGTAAATTGAGATAGTTCTAGTTGAAGGTCAAGAACTGCAATATACGCCTCACTTATCTCGCTACTCGCTTTCAAAAACTCGTTTGCCGCAAGTAGCAATACTTCATTGGCAAATTTCAAGCGGTCAGTAGTATCGCTGCTGGCTGCGCTTAGTTCATGCCATCGGACTGCAAAAGAGGAGGCTTGGCGCTGTGCCTTCTTCGTCGCCGTCTCGATGCCCTCCAACTGCTTGTGTGCTCGGGCGCCAATCTGAACTAATCGGCGGACCGCTTCAGAGCGCGAAGGCACACGGTTAGAAAACCGCCAATCATCAATTGCAGAGATCTCTTCCTCGGTGATTTTGAGCTGCAATCGTTGGGTTTCAGTATCCCCAAGCTTTGGTCGCGCCATTCTTGCCCCCTTCGTTTCGTGACAAACGTGCTGACAAAACCGTTGCCAAACGGTGAAGACCTGATAAGGTAAGCACGTAACTCACAAAACGGACGCTAACATGACGGTTGATGAAGCGCTATCGCGACCGACGATTTCGGTGCCCGATGCTGGAGCACTGTTCTTTGGGCTGAAGAGACAGGGCGCTTACGAGGCCGCCAAGCGCGGCGACATCCCCACCATCAAGCTCGGACGGCGCATGGTCGTGCCGGTCGTGGCGCTGGCGGAGAAGCTCGGGCTTAAGGCTCGGGTGGGCGAGGCGGCCTGATGGGCACCCGCAAAGTCCCAGCAACTGCTGGAGAATTCCAGAAAGCAAAAGGCCCGGCAGAGGCGGCAACCTCTCCGAGCCATGGTTCAACCCATCGGGGCACGAAAGATATGAACGAAGGAACGGATACCACCGCTGCGGCTGAGGTCGCAAGGGTTAGATCATACCGACTGACTGGCGACCGCCAGCGGGCCGACAAGTTCCGGAAGGCTGGCTATTACGCCTTTGCCCTCTCGATCGAATGGCCGACGATCGTCTTCCATGCCGAACGGCTGGACGGCGGCTTCATTGGTCTTGCTGAGGGACCGGATGAGGAGCCCGATTTTCTGCTGTCGGGCCGAGCCTTCGACACCTTCTGCGTGGGGTTCTGCCGCCGCTTCAACGATGACCGCCGTCCGCTGGATCTCGAACTATGACCCGGCGCGCTGAAAAGCTGAAGCAGTTGCGCTTGGCTCAGGCAGCTAATCGCGAGGGCAAGAACGAAGAACAGATGGCGGCACTGCGGGCCTACCTCGAACTGTGCTCGCTATCTGACCTCCAGCATATCGACGCCGCGATTAAGCGGATTGAAGGGGAGGAGGCCAGCCAGTGAGCCCCGCCCGCGAAGTGATCGCCACCGAGATCGAACGGCTCATCGGGCTTCTCGACGTGATCGACGGTGACTGCGACCTCGAAGACGACGGATCGGCAGAACCCTGGCTCGGCTGGTCGAAGTCCATGGCGCACGGCACGACCGACGATCGCGAAGAGGATGACGATCGCGAGCTGGAGAGGGGTCGATGAAACGCCTCGCCAAAGCCACCGTCATTCCCCGCCTCGCGGTTTCGGTCGCCATCATGAAGCTCGGTCGGTGGATCGCCGAGACCATCAGCCCCGAACTGCGGGAGGACTGGATATGAAGATCGTCGCCATCGACGTGAGCGCTGAACCCGGCTCTGCCACGGCGGAGGTGCCTATCGGAGGCACGACGGGCTGTGACCACGGCGATAACCCGAACGTCCTGGAGGCGGCCCGCTATCTCGCGAGCCTTCCCCGCCTTCGCCATCCCCGGCCGATCATCCCGCACCTTAAGGAGAAGTTCGGCCTGACGGCGAAGGAGGCCTGCGAGGCCCTGGCGCAATGCAGTCTGATCTTGGCGAGGGCGCATTGAGCGCCGCGGCCCTGAAGTGGTTCGGTCGGCAGGAGGTCGCCGACCCTACGCTGTCAGCGATCCTCCGCGCATTGGCGACAGCTTCCAAAGCCAACTCAGCTTCCATCACTCAGGCGGAGATCGCAAGCCTGACCTTCCTCACCGAGCGCGCCGTGCGATCCGGTCTTAAGGTCTTGGAGCACTTTCAAATGGTCAGCCGACAGTCTCGCGGCGGCAAGAAGGGTGGCCGTATCGCGGACGAGATCGTCCTGACGCTGGAGCGTGATTTTACAATCTCCAGAGAGGAGGTCGTCGCCGCTCGCCGTTCCGGTAGCACCAACCGTATTAACCGGAACGATGGTGCCTATAGCACCGAAGACGGTTCTCGGAACCTACTGCCGGAAGGGGAAATCGCACCAAAGTTCAGCGAAGTGGACGGCCTATATATAGAACGCGCGGGCGCGGAAAACCTCAACGCTGCGGAGGTTGAAGCGTGCAAGGAAGCGAGAGCGAAAGTCTGGCTGGAGAAGGCCAGCGGCATGTGGAGAGCTTCGCTTCTTTATGAGGGAATCAGGCTCGACCTGGGACGCCACGAGGCTCGCGACCTTGCAGAGGCTGAGTGCCGGGTCAGGCTTCTCGACATTGCCCATACCTCCCGTTCCAAGTCGGGGACGCCTCGCGATCCGAAGATCAATCCTGCTCTCCAAAGCCTGACTGGCGAAGCCCTGTGCGACTTCCTCTTCGGGTCCGACGAGGAGATGGGACGCCCTGCGGGCCGCGAAGCGGAACGTACCGGGGTTCGGGGCCATAGCCCCGGCCAGGGGTGTGGGGGCGGGAGCCCCTACGATCCGAAGGAAGCAGCAGCGTCCGCGCGCGAGGGAGGTCGGCGATGACGACGCTCAATGCCATCACGATCGCGAAGGTGGCGAAGCTGCTACCGATGCTGACAAGCGACAAGGACGGTGAAGTGATCGCGACCGCGCGTGCGGTGGTGCGCGTGCTCGCGAAGGAGGGAGCAACGGTTCACGACATCGCTGCCAAGCTTGAGGCACAGCCGACCGAGCGAATCGTCTACCGCGATCGCGTGGTCTACCGAGACGTTCCCAAGGCGGAGCCGAAGAAGCGCAAGCCTCGGAAGGCGAAGGCACCGAAGGCGACGCCCCCGCCATCAGAGCCGGAGCGCGATCCGAACAATGATTACACCATCACGTCGCGCGATATCACCCGCGACGGCCTGTCGGTCCTTGAGGCTGGTGGCCTGACCGCGAATGAGGAGTCCTTCATCGAGTCGATCATGCGGCAGGCCCGATACGGGGGCGATAGCTTCCGCATGACCTTTCGGCAGGCGGACTGGTGGCGACGGATCCTGGACGACAGCGGCGTAATCGATCCTCGTCAGCCGAGGGAGGCGGCATGACTGTCGTCTCTCCTAGGTCGAAGCAGGGCGAACCAACGTCAGTGGTGCGACGGCGTTACAGGCGGAGCATCCTCCTCCTCGTCGCCGGCAGCCATGGCCTCGTAGTCCATATCGTCGAGGTAGCTCGCAACGTCCTGTCGGATGTCGTCAAGAAAGTCCTGCGCGTCCTCTTTGCTCGAACTCCCCTGAGCGATCAGTGCGGCAAGCTGAATCGTCAAAATCTCCGCAACGTCTTCGATGCTGAGGTTCGCGAACAGCTCTTCGATCGCGTCAGAGATCTGCGTCTTCGCATCGTCGGTCATCATGGCGAGATCGCCTTCCGGTCACACGCCGAGAAGCCGACGTCGACTCTATGTAGCGACACGGGGGTGAAAGCGAGAGCGAGGATTGCGGCATGAAGCAGCCGGCTGTCCTTCCCGTCCTGATGCGCGACGCCGAGGTCATTTCGCTCAAGGAGGCCTGTTTCCGCACGGGCCGATCGGAAAAAACGATCCGGCGCTGGTGTCGGCAGGATGGTATTGGCCGGCGGGCTGAAGCCTCGGCGCCGTGGGAGATCAGTGCCGTTGCGCTGGAGGCGAAGAGGTACGGCGACGACGCAGCGATCGAGGATCTTCGCCGGGGAGAGTTCACCTCACCTCGAGTTGCTCGATATGCCGAACAGCTTGGAATCCTCTGCTAGATGTCCTCAGGCGACCAACTCTCTCGATCCAAGCGACCGCCAGTGTGATGCAGGCTCCGCCTTGCCGAACAGAAAGCCTTGCAGATCGCGACAGCCATGATCCTGTAGCACCGCCAACTGTTCTTCGGTTTCGACACCCTCGGCTGTGGTTGTCAAACCGTATCCTTCGCATAGAGCTACAACAGCCCGAATGACACTCCGCGACTGACAGGACGCATCGATCTCGCTGACGAAGCTGCGGTCAATCTTGACGCGGGTGAGCGGCAACTGCTTCACCATGGCAAGCGACGAGAAGCCGGTGCCGAAGTCGTCCAGTGCGATTGAAACACCAATGTCGCGCAGGCGCTGCAGAATGCTGCCGGCGAGATCTGGATCGGCGAGTACGGCCGTTTCTGTGATCTCAAGTTCGAGCCGTTCCGGCGGGAGCCGACTATCAGCGAGCGCCTGGATTACGACATCAAGGAAAGCGCGGTCTCGCAACTGCGTTGCTGATACGTTCACAGCAACCATCAGGCGATTATCCCATAGCGCTGCCTCGCGGCAGGCCGTACGCAGCACCCATTTTCCCAGGAGTGGCATCAAGCCGAGCTCTTCTGCGAGTGGAACGAACTCAGCAGGGGAGATCTGTTGTCCGGTTTGGTCCCGCCAGCGTAGGAGCGTCTCGTAGCCAACTGTTTGCAGCGAACGGGCATCGACAATCGGCTGGTAATGCAGCTCGAAGTCGCAAGCCGAAAGCGCTTGGCGCAGCTTCAACTCCATGACTCCACGCGATAGCGCTTGTGCGTTCATCGACTCGTCGTAGATATGAAAGCAGCCGCGCCCGTCCTCTTTCGCCCGATAGAGTGCAAGATCGGCGTTCCGAACCAGCGTCGCAGCGTCGTCGCCATGCGTCGGCACATGCGCAACCCCAACGCTCGCGCCAATATTGATTACGGCGTTGCGTACGGGGATCGGTTCAGACAACGTCGCGACGATGCTCTTCGCTAACGCAGAAGCGTTTTCCACGCTCGGCGATCCGAACTGAAGGACCGCGAACTCGTCACCGCCGAGCCGAGCGACCATGCTCTTTGGGCCGGCAACTGACCTCAACCTCTTTGCTACAACCCGAAGCACTTCATCACCGATTTGATGTCCGAACGAATCGTTCACCGGTTTGAACCGATCAAGGTCAACGTAGTGTATAGCCATCCGGGCCCCATAGACGATCTGCGGCAACTCGTCGTCTAGCTTCTCGAAGAAGGTCGTTCGGTTGGAGAGGCCGGTTAAACCGTCGTGGCCAGCGTCGTGAGCTAGGCGATGCTCCAGTTCCCGCTGCGCCGTCATGTCTCGGGTAATCTTGGCGAAGCCGACGAAGACGCCATCCTCGTCGTAGATCGCATCGATCACGATATTGGCCCAGAACTGCGTGCCGTCCTTACGCAGCCGCCAACCCTCGTCAGTGAAGTGGCCGCTGTCGCGCGCCATGCGCAGGTTCTGTTTCGGTATGCCGCGCGTCCGTTCTATTTCCGTGTAAAATAGATCGAAGTTGCGACCGACTATCTCTTGAGCCTCGTAGCCCTTCGCCTGCTTTGCACCGGCATTCCAATTCATGACGTTTCCGTCTGCATCAAGCAGGTAGATCGCATAGTCCGTCACTCCCTGCACCAAGAGACGGTACATTCGATCGGAAGTCTGAGGGGGAATCACGGAAGCTCTCCTACGACGTCCGCGAACATGCGCTTGGCCGGTGACCAACAGATTTATAGCGGTATGGAGGTTGCTTGGCTGGCGCAGCAATCGCACCGGTCGAACCGCACATGTCCGGACGTGTCCAGTCCTCTGAGGCGCTGTGATCTGATCGAATGATCGTCGACCGATGAGGAAGACCCTTCGATGGCCGATCGCCGATCATCCCAGCCGACGCAGCTCTTCCTGAAGGGCGCCCGCGTCACGTCTGCCTTCCGCGCCTCGCTCTTCGACGCCGCGAACCGCGCCGGCGTCACTCCGAACGAGTTCGTCATCCAGGCCGCAGCCGAGAAGCTTGCCCGGTCCGGTGCGAGCTTCCCCGGCGTGTTCCGCGTCGGTGATCAGTCCGACCTGAAGGAAGCCGCCTGATGATCACCGGCTCGCACTTCGTCGTGACCCATGCCGACGGTTCAGCGGCTGTCTATGCTGGCGTCTCCAATACCGACAGCTTCCGGCGATGCATGACCGGCCTTGGTCGCAACATCCGGCCCGCCACCGACGCCGATCTCGAAGCAAGCGGCGCCGCTGCGATCATGGTTCAACACCAACAACGAGCAGAAGCCGTGGCCGCCGGTGGTCGATACCGCGCTTATGCCGGAGTGCTGATCGCCGCGCTGCCGGTCGGAGCGAACCTGCAATGAACACGAACACCATCGGTTGGACATACCCGATGGTTCAGGGAGCCGTGGCGTCCGCCCCGTCTTGCTACGGCTCCCACCCCCATTCCCATCCGCTGCGCGTCCGTCACCGCAAAGCGGGTCCGGGGACCATGGTCGGCTCCTTTGCCATGGTCCCCACCCATTCCTTCGAAAGGCGCTGAAGCATGGCGACGAAGACCGCACCCGATCCGATCGCCGCCATCGAGGCGGAGCTTGCCAACCTCGAAACCCGGCGCGTGACCCTGAACGAGCGCCGCACGAAGGCGGCTGACCAGTACGACGCGGCCCGCGAGGCGCGGAAGGCGGCGCTGTCCAACGACCCGACCGCGGACCTGTCGAAGCTGACCGCCGGGGTGCGTGACCTCGAGGACGAAATCGAAGTGCTCGACGGCACCCTGCACGACCTTGCCGAACAGACCGACGACGCTCGTCAGCGCCTTGCCAACGCTAAGGACCGAAACGTGCGGGGCGCCGCGTCCCAGACGTTGATCGCGATCGCCGGCTCGGTCGATGTCGCCACGGACAAGTTGGAGATCGCCCTTGCGGCAACCGCGGCCGCCTTTGACGCCCTCGTGGCCGAGATCCCGCAAACACTTCGGGTCGTCAGCATCGAAGGGCGGGAAACGGACAGCGTCATGCTTGCCCGCGCCATCCTCGCTGAGGGTCTCGCTGCCGCCTGTCCAGGCTTGTTCGCCGCCAGATCGGATTACCCGTTCGCCTACTCGGAACTGCGGCGCCTGTCTCGTCCCGACAATCGGGAACCCGGCTATCACTTCTCGAACTCCGCTGATGCCGGCAAGGTGCTCGATGCTAAGACCATGGCTCGGCAGCTCGTATCCGATCGCCTGCGCAATCGCGCCGATGCGGTGATCGCCGGCAAGACCGACCCCGACCTGAACGACCGCGTTGCTCTTGTTCCGGTTCGCCTGGCTCAGCCGACGACGATCGAGATCCTGGCAGTCGAGGACTTCTCGTTCCACCTCGTCGAAGGCGGCCACAAGAGCGTGGCGCACCGGTTGGAGGTGCAAACGCTTCCCAGCGCCACAGCCGAGATGATCATCGAGCTCGGCGCCGCGGTACGGGCCGATAGTCCAGAAGCTGAGGGAATGCTGGCCGATGAGTCCGAGAAGGCTCACGCCAAGGTCACCTCGCTCGACGATGCCAGACAGACCGGGGCTCGCGTAGTGCAGTCACCCCGTTCGCCGTCTTCGATCACCTATCGCTATCTCGGTGTGATCTCTGTCGCTTCTGAAAGGAGCGCAGCATGACGACGATCGCCAGCGAGGCTGAGATCCAGGCTGCGGTCGCCACCGCCCGGAAGACATGCCCCAAGCTCGCCGAGGGTCTGGTCGCCAAGTACGCGGCGGCCCGGCTGACGATGGACGAGGTGCAAGCCAACCTCTTCACCGAGATGGAGACGGCACAAGCTGCCGCCCCTGTCCTCGCTTTCGCATCCAAGCGCCGCTCAGGACCTCATGGAGACGAGGCAGCGTGAGTATCAAACCCGAGAACCGTCATCGCATCCGGCGCCAGCGCTCCGCCTTCACGACGCCCAACGAGGAGACGCTGTAGATGGCAACCAAGCCGCAAGCCGCGTACGACCGGATCGCCGCAGCCAACAATAGAGGCTTCAACGCGACGTCCAATCCCGGCGGACTTTCCAACGGCGGACACCGTGAGAATTTCGTGCCGGACCTGCAAGCCGTCGTCGATATCGGCACCTATGTCGGTGAGGTGGGTGACGAACTCGCCGAGGCAGCGAGTGATGCTAGCGATAGCGCACAGTCGGCCAGCGACAGCGCAACCTCTGCCAAATCCGCAGCCGATCGTGCCGCGGTGTTCGATCCGGCGAACTATGCGACGAAGGCCTCGCCCGTCTTCACCGGCGATCCGAAAGCGCCGACGCCAGCGACGGCCGACAATGACACTTCGATCGCCACCACGGCCTTTGTGAAGTCCGCGATCGACGCGACGAAGGCCTCCGGTGCCGAACTTCAGGCGCTCACAAGCGACGCGAAGTTCACAACGCCGAAGACAATGGCCGACGCCATGGCGTTCGTGACGGCTGCTGCTACCTCAACTATCGCCCCCGATCTCTCGGCGGGCTTCAACCGCATCTACACGATGGGTCTGAACGCCACGCTCGGCCAGCCCGCGAACATGAAGGACGGTCTGCCGATCGTCTTCTACTTCACTCAGGACGGCACCGGCTCGCGCACCCTCTCGTTCGCTTCGACCTATCACAAGTTCCCTGGCGGGACCGTACCGACGCTCTCGACTACGGCGTTCGCCGTCGATCGAATGGCCGGCATCTGTCGTAACCGCGGCGGGGTGCTCGTCGTGGAATGGTCGATGATCGAAAGGGACATCCGCTGATGATCCCATTTGCAGGTCTCATTGGCAGCAAGATCGCCGATCCGGGCCATGCCGTCTTCACGGTACCCGGCACCCACAAGTGGCGGTGCCCGTCCGGCGTATATTCCATCTGTGGCGTTGTAGTTGGTGGGGCTTGCTTCGGCGGAGGCGGCGGTCTCGGCTGGAAGAACGACATCCCGGTTGTTCCAGGTGTCGAGTACGATTTGCAGGTTGGTTTTGGCCTTCTCGCCGGCGATAGCGTTCATTCGCTCGCCGATGCCGACAGCTTCTTCTCTTCGCGCAGTCTCCTGGCTGCGATTGCACGCGGTAATCGTCAAGGCGGCGGCTTCGTCGGCGATAGCGGCGGTGATGGTGGAGGAAGTGCGAGTACATCCAGCGGCGGCGGTGGGGCCGGTGGCTACAACGGACCTGGCGGCAATGGTGGCAACAGCTTTGGCGGCGACGCACAAAGTGGCAGTGGTGGCGGCGGCGGCGGTTCAGGTTCTGGATCAGGATACATCACCGGCGGCGGCGGTGTTGGTATCTTCGGCATAGGGGTTAGCGGCAGCGGCTCGCGTTCTACCGCGAGTTCTGCCTTTCTGGATGCCGCCAAGGGTGGAAGTGGCGGCGGAGACAGTTACGGCACCAACGCGAAAAGCGGGGGGCTCTACGGCGGCTCCGCCGCTCCGGGCGAATTCTACGGCAACGACAAAGGCATCACGTCCGCTGGCGGCGCGGTCCGTATTTTGTGGGGCAAGGGCCGAGCCTTTCCCGCTTCCAACGTTTCTTCTGCCTCAAAATGAGAGCTGATTCCATGGCATACGCTCGTATGAAGAAGGGCTCGTGGACTGCCCTGAATGAGGACGATGCAGTCAGTCACAACGACGTTGTCGCCTCCTACAGCACAGTGATGCTTTGGAGCGGTAAGGAACGCGAAGTCTTTGGCGTCTTCGAGATCGCGCCCGGCGCACCCCCTCCGGAAGGCATGCTCATCGCCTCCACCACACTCGAGGATCGGGATGGACGCCCCGCTTGGGTGAACACCTTCGAACCGATCCCATATGCACCATCTGACGAACCTGCATTCGTTCCGGTCGCCATGCTGCGGCAACGGATCGAGAAGCTCGGCATGTGGGACGACTTCGCCGCGTACCTCGCGCAGAACCCCGCCGAAATGCTGAAGGTGTTGACGCTGGAAGGTGGCGTCGATCCGACCTATCCGGCCATCACAGCAGCCTTCGAAGCGATGAAGGTGCCCGAGGCGGCTAGAGCCTACATCCTCGCCCAACCGTCAGCGGGCGTGCCCGACCCTCAACCCATTGCCGGGTGACGGGGCCCCTGGGGGTTCGAATAGGTATGGGTAATTCGGCACCGCATGACCTCACCAGCTACGGAGTCTGAATTTGGGTACGCAGGTACGCATGCAGGGCCTCTCGAACCGCGCCTATGCCAAGCGGCAGGACTGCACCGAGAGGGCGGTCAGGAAGGCGAGAGACGAGGGCCGGCTGAATGGCGCGATCTTCCTGGACGGCTCGATCGACGCTGATAAGGCGGACGCGCTGCTGGCGAAATCGGCAACGAGTGGCGAGCGAGTCCCTTCCGATCTCACCGAGGCCCGCCGGCGCAAGCTCGCAGCGCAGTGCGCCCTTCTCCATGACGAGGTGGAGACGATGCGCGGCGGCGTCGTGCTGCCGAACGATGCCAAGCGCATCATGACGGAAAGCTGCGTCATCACCGCCCGGCGCCTGTTCCGCATTCCCAGCGAGATCGCGGCGAGGGTCGCCGGCAAGCCCGTCGCTGAAGCCAGCGCCATCATCCAGGAAGCGGCGTATCAAGCGCTGTCCGACCTGTCGAAGACTCCACCGAAGGCTCCACCCAAGTCCGCCCCGAAGCGCTCGCGCCAGTCCTTCGACGATATGGACGCCACGGCGCTGGCCGCGATGAAGGCGACCTATCAGACGCTCAAGATCCACGTGCAGCAGGACCGCAAAAAGGGCGTCGTGCTGGATATCGCTGAAATCTCGGCCAGCATGACTAAGCGCTTCTCAGCCGTCAGGACGAAGACGCTCGCCCTTCACGTAAAAGCCGCGCCCTATGTCGCGATCGCCACCGCCGCCAAGGCCGAGGAGATCCTGCGCAAGGAGATCACTGACGTCGTCCGCGACCTGGCTGACGGGAAGATGGTGCCGATTGGCGCGCTGATGGCCGTGGAACACGCCGACGAACACGGCAGCCAATGACCGGCGAGTATGGCGAAGGCGAACCCATCGGCCTCGACCTCGGCTGGATCGTCGTCCGCCCGATCCCGATGGAGCAGTACCAGCGCATCTATCGAGGGGATAGTGAGCGCCGGACACGGGCAGAGATCGCATGGCATGCGGGCGTCCCCCTGCGCTCGTTCTCGAAGCTCACTGCTCAGCAAATCGACGAGGTTTGGTACGGCATGGGCTGGCTTCTGCGCCCGAACCTCACCCCGCACATCGGCACCGTCGTGAACCCGGAGAAGGTGGCGGCCTTGCGCGGCCCACCGCGACCGGAGCCAAAGCTTCGCAAGCTCTATACCCGAAAAGCAAAGACTGGGTGATGTACGATCACGATTCCCTGACATAGATCATGCAGGCTTGATCAGTTTGTGCCGGCTTGCGCGAGAGCACGCCGTACAGCCTCGGCTTCCGGACTGCCAGAATTGCGTTCAAGCAAATCAAAGATTGCTATATGCGTGACGGCTCCACCCGACGGTATATTGGCGCGGTGAACGACAACAGTCTCGCCACTTCCTTCGTTTTCCAAAGTCCAATCGTCGCCGTTCGGTGATCGGTAGACGGTTTGCAGCATTGTCATACATCATCTACCTACAAGAACGTCACGCCGCCTTAGACTCACTCAATTAGGCTCGACGCCGACGCGTTTCTCGTACGCGCAACCGCAGTGCCACTACCGCGTCCTTGAAGGACTGCAGAACGTGGCGGCCATTTCGTACAGCGGTCGGGTTACCCCGCGTTTCGTCCGTCGCCAACTTCTCTTCCTGCCGAGTGACATTTGACTCCGCTTCGCGCAGACGACGTTCGGCTCGCTCGACGCGATCTTCATTGATCGACATTGGATTGCTTCCTTGAGCTTCAGGAAATTCTGCGTCGACTCATCCAGGCATCAGACAATGGACCCCAGCGAACGCCGATAGGATGAGTGCCGCTGCGGTCAGCTTTCGCGGCTCAGGCGCCGGACATTTGCTTGAACGATCGCGCGATAGCCATCAATCATGTCGTCGAACGAGCCGCCCGACATCATGACGCCAGCCGCTGCTCCGAACGCGTCGAGCTTCTCGCGTACCATCAGAACAGACTCGTCGATTGCAGCGCTTCCTCCCAATCCCAGATGATACAGCCGCAACTGAGCGGCTTGCTGAGATTCGACGGCGAGGAGCATCAGGTTGGAAGCAGACGAGAACGGTGGGATCATTTTGGCTCTGCGCTTTTCTGACGAACGAATTCCAGATCAGCCATTGTCCGCCAGCTAGCTTCCGCCTTGGTGTGCTTCTTTCGGACGTTCGCGAGGGGGGAGCGTACCGCTGCTTCCCGACACTCCAGCGCACGATCCAGATAGAACTGCGCGAGCAACGCCTTCATGGTGCGACCCGATCCAACATGGTCGACAACCGAACCGCATTCGCTTGGTCTTCAAGGTCCATACGGCTCCGCCGAAGCCGCCTCTCATTCATTGTAACCACGATGCTCCGCATTTCGGGACTTTGAAGGCAGGGGAATGGCTCGGAGACGAGATGCAAATGCGGGGCGCGGGTGGGGACAAGGCGAGGATCGAACATAGGGCACCTCATTGATGGAAGAACTGGATAGAGCTTCAGAATTAGACGAGCTGGTCAGAACGTCTTGCCGTTCATCCACTCGCGCACGACGACGTCGGCCTGTGACCTGAGAAGGCCTGCTCGATCTCTCACCATCGTCGTGAGCTGCTGTTCATTGTGAATGGTCGTCAGATCGTAGCGGGTCAGGAACGGCCAGCGCTGCTGAGCTTCCAACATGTAACCACGTTTGCGCGCGACGGTTTCGTCGCTCTCGCCACCTCTATTTCCGAACATGAGACTGAGCTCCGGAGGGCGGAAGCACCAGAGGCACGGGTCACGACCAGATCGAAAACCCATATTTCTTCAACGACCTCACCACAGAGATGGGACTATGAAGCTGAATAGCAAACGAAACTTGGCGGTCTCCCTACTGATGTTTGTTCGGTCAGGAGATGAGCGGGAGTTTATTTCGATGATTTGGTGAGCGAATACAGCGACCGGCCCGAGGACTGTGTGAGACGCCGGGATTTCCAAAACTGTTGCTCAATCTGGAGGATCTTGGGTCCGCGGTCGCGACGCAACGGACATTCCGCTCGCATGGTGAGCAGTTCGCGGCATCAGCCCAACGAGCATAAGGTATGGCGCACTGCTGTCATAGGTGTGCTGGATCAGGTTGGCGCTACCCAGACTGCACCATCCATCAGTGATCTCGATTCAGCGAACGACCAAGCGTTACGTCGTGCGCATCACTTGCTGAAGACCACTGAGGCCCGAGGAAGGCGACTCCGCTTCGGATTCAGCGCCAGGATCTACGGCGTCCTCTTCCTCCTCTGTCCGTAACCCCAGCAGCTTACCTGCAAGGTAAGCATTCAGATCGCCCCCCACGGTCTCAAACAGTTCGTCCTCGCTCATGCCTTCGTCGGCAGCTTCCTCGATTGCGATGGATGCCAAATCTGCGGACGGGCTCTGGCCGGTGGCCGCGAACTCTTCGATCAGGTTGTCCAGGAAATCCTGCGCCCTCAAGCTCATTCCGAAATCCTCTCGTCGTTGGATAACCTACGCCGCGCCTTCGTTTGGTCACCAGCGGCGCTGTCGTATTTCTAGGCGTTGCGAGCAGTCATATGAGCGTCGATTTTCCGACGGGAAGGTCCGTAGCGCTTGATGATGGTCTTCGCCTCGCCGATGGGCATTCCGAACTTTTTCGCAAACGCTTCCGGCTCATAGGTTTCCTCGGCAACGGCTTTCTTCGAGTCCTTGCTGGCGGATTTGCTGCTTGTCATGATGGTTCCTTTTCCGGTGCATTGCCCTCGGTGTCGGGCTGATCCTTCGCCGCCTTCGCTGCGGCTTTCTCAGCCTGCTTATCGGCCTTCTTCACCGCTTTCGCCTTATCCCGCTCGCGACGTTCGAAATCGAAGTTCGGCTTTTTCATCTGCATCGCTCAGGTGCTTCGGTCGCCGACATATGGAGATGATTGATGGATAAGACAGGGACGCTTCCACAGCGCGACCGTTCAGCTGGATGCTCTGCCGCTCCGTTCCCATCGCTTCTGTAGTCCGACAAGATCGTAGTTTCGTAAGCGAGGTGAGTGATGGAAAGGAATTTGCGCCCGACCTTGGCTGAACAGGTAACGCCAGCATCACTGTTCCGCTCGCTTCGTCTGGAGCAAGGCAAGCGTAGCGCACGACGCGTCCCAGCGGCGACCCAGCCCGTCCGTTCGCCCTCCACAGCCCGAGGCAGACCACCGGCAGGCGTGGGGAGGCATGCAGAGGCGCTGTCCAGTATCGCTGCCGAGTTCGGCATCACCATCGTCTCAACGTCCCGTCGGCGCCGGCCGGGTGAGACGCACGCCGCCGGCGCCCTGGAGGAAATCCTGCGTGATCATGGCGCCGACCACCTTCGGCAGGTGATGCGCCTGGTGCGCGAGACGGGTCCGAACCGCGAGGGGCTATGGTCGGAAATCTTCGCCGCCGTGTCGGACGTGCTTGTGTCGATCCCGGCATGGAAGGACCGCGAGCCCGAACTGTCCGAAGCTCTGAATACAATCCATCTCGAAAAGGCGCGAGAGAAGGCCGTCAGCTTGCGGCCGTGGCCCGTGCGAGGTTCCTTGCGCGTCTTGCTCTGGATCGCGCTGGAGGAGCGCCTGGGACCGGCAGCCTGAGAGGCAGCAAGCTTTACTCGCCCGTCAGAGCTGGGGGTAGGTCTCGACTTCGGATTTGCCGAAGGGACCGGCACGAACTCTCGCTCACGAAAGGATGTCGATTTCCCTCCTATTTTCCCTCGCGGGCCTCATTCGCTTGTTCACACGTTCCGTGCTCGTGCTAATCCAGCCGCATGCTAACCCACATCGACGTTTTCGATTGCCAGGCTTGCGGGGCTTGCTGCTCTTTCTCAGCCGACTGGCCGCGTTTTTCGACCGAGACTGAAGCCGAGATCGACAACATCCCAGCATCGATGATCTCGAAGAATCTCAGCGGTATGCGCTGCAACGAGGCCCGATGCTGCGCGCTCACCGGAGTTGTTGGTCAGAACACCGGATGTTCGATTTATCGACATCGTCCTGCGGTCTGCCGAACGTGCGTCCCAGGCGACGCTGAGTGCATCCTTGCTCGTTCAGCGTTCGAAAACCTCGGTGGCGCAAGTCACTAGCAGCCTTCCGCTTCGTCCACGATGCGGCTCCCCGCGAAGCGAGCATGCTTGTCCAGCCGGTTGTGCAGATGAATCTGCGGCCAAGTGAGATCATGCCATCGAAGGCTCACTCCGCCAGCCCTTCCTCGATCACGGGCCGCCCGGCCGCGCATAGCCGTACCCAGCCGGCGCCCTGCCATCCGAACGAGACCGTCGCTAAGCCAAGGTCGATCAGCCCGAACGCGGTCACGAGCATTCTGTCGGACAGGCTGGTCATCCGAACGCCGACACTGTCCGCATGGTCCTATTCGTCATCAAGACGCTCGAGCAGCAGGATCTGCGCGGGCGTGAGATCGGAGAGCTGAGCGGTCATCGAATGTCCTGCCGGCGTTGTTCGATCCAGCCTACAGCGACTTCTCGTAGACGCGATAGGACTTGTAGGGCGGCCCTGCCATCGTCTCGCACAAGTGGCGCATGGCGCGATTGTCCTCCAGAACCCACGACATCTCGATCCGGTCCATGCCGAGCTTCACGGACTCGCGGCCCAGAGCGTTCATAATCATGAGCGGGAGCACACCACCGAGAGGCGTTCGAGCATACCGCTTGCGCACGCCCATCAGCGGAACTCGCGAAGTCTTCGTGCCCGTCACCTTCAGACGCCATAGCAGCTTCGCCCAACCCAGCGGCAAGAGCGAGCCGTCGAGGTCGCGGATCGCCTCGTTCAGGTTCGGAAGGCAGACGCCGAAACCTGCTGCCTTCCCGTCGACCTCGACGATCTGGACGAGTTCGCTGCGGATCAACGGCTTGAGCGACTTCGCAAGCGCCTCCAGGTCGAGGTTGTCGAGCGGAAGGAAGTTCCAGTTCTCCGACCAGGCGTCGTTGAAGATTGAGACGATCGCGGCCAGTTCTTCATCGTATCGCTTCCATTCGAGCTGGCGCAGAACGACACCGCGCCTCGCCTGTCGGCCTACGAGCCGTTCGGCCCAGGCCGGCGTGTCGGTCGGTGCGTTGAAGAGGTAGGCGTAGACGTCTTTGGCCTTGGCGTAGCCCTGTTCCTCAATCCTTGACGGCTGCCAACGCGGATTGTGCGGCATCAAGAGCATGGGCGGAGTATCGAAGCCGTCGACGAGTGTTCCGATCTCCTCGTTGATGGAAAGGTCGAAGGGGCCGAGAACGTGGGTCCGACCCATCGCCCGCAGCCAGTCCTCAGCCGCACGAAACAGAGCGGTGAAGATCGCCGGATCGTTCTCGGCCGAAAGCAGGCCGAAATGACCGGTGCCTTGGACGCGGCGGTCAACCTGCGCGCTGATGCGGCCGACCATTCTCCCGTCCCTCCACGCGGTCAGGAACCGGACGTCGGAATGTCTGAAGAACGGATTGTGCTTCGGCGATAGCGCTTCGCGCCGTTCCATCGCGAGTGGCGCGATATAGGCTAAATCGCTCTTCTGGATCCGGTTCGGCAGCGCGATGAAGGCGTCGAGGTCCTTCGGCGAGGACACCGTTCTGATCTCGATCAAGCGATGGTCTCCGCCAGCGACGCGACTCGCTCGCATCACCTTCCTCCATGCGTATCCTCGCCCTTTGAGCGAGGACCCGCAATCCTCCCGGAAAGCCGAACTATGGTCCTAGCCTCCCATCGGCCGAAGACGGCCAAATCGACTGTGTGATCTTCGGCGATTAGCTGCCGACCGGGACACCAGCAGCTGCGAGCCGTTTGGTGTGCTGATGAGCTGAGTGATCCTGCCGTAGGGTGTTGCCATGATAGCAATGCCTTCGTGCTCGCCTGGGCGGGCGGGCTCGAAACGACGGACAGCCTGTCCGCTGTTTTACCCGGCCGTGGGGTGGTGAAACGCCACCCCATCCCGAGGGGCCCACTCCAACCTGAGCATAACCCCCCGACACTGTTCACGGTGAACAGTATGGCGCGACCTAGTAGGGCCGCCCCTACCAAGTTGCCCGAACTGGTAGCGGCGCTCCCACCAGTTTGCGCGACCTCAGGCCGGTGCCGATCCGAAGTGTCCCAACCTTGGGACACTTTCCGGCAATCCGGTGCTGGCGCCCACACCCAATTCAATCTTACGCTCTGATCGAATTTGTGCCCGAGAACCTTCAGCGAACAGGCTGCTACCATTCTGCTACCCAACTCGGTAGCACACGCCAATATTTGACAGGACAAAGCCGGATAGGGAAGGGGCCAATACCCTGACACAGCGGGTTTTCACGACACAAGGCGGGACGAGGGGGAACGGCTGCAACCGAATTTCAAGACCGGTGCCTTCAACCGCTCGGCCACCCATCCGTGCCGTCTATGTCGCTTTGAGGTTGGAAGATCGCCGCGCGCGGAGCGCTTGGCAACCCCGATCCCCATCCGAACGGTATGCCATTCGCCTTTACAGTTCGCCGAGGTCTGCCGTCAACCGACCTCGGTTCGTAGCTGGAGCAGGTGGCCCATCAAACTCCATTAAGACCGTGTCCGACATTCGAGCCGGTCCGCAGAGGGGATTGTAACAATATGTGATCGTCGGTTCAAACACCGCCAACTATGGCGAGAAGTTGTCCTAAACTGGGCATGTGGTGTGCGTCTAGAAGCTACCCCGTCGATTGTCTGCGCAAATTGCGAATGCCGCTTCAAACGACAAAGACACGCATCTACAGAGACTTATAGGAAAAATCGTTCGTTCGATCTAGACGGCTCGATGGATCACCGGGAATGGTTGCCACCGTTCGGCTTTCATGTTGCGGCAAAGACGCGGTCAATAAAGGAAGTTTGCAGGGAGCTTTGGATAAGCTCCGCGAGACCGGTTGATTCGTGTTTTCACGACTTGTTAAGAATTACAGCCGAGGGAATGTGCCGGGGGAAGCGTCGCGCAGCCGACGGCGGCAGTTCCCGCAGTTTGGGTCGGGGATCGTTCGAATGCTTTTTACCGATAGGCGCCTTCGCAAGAGCATCGCGGTATCTGCCTTCGCGGCCACCACGCTTCTGCTCACCGGATGCCAGTCGGAAGGCAAGCGCGAGACGGTCGAGCGGATCAAGAGTGACCCGAAGGAGCGCTTCACCGAGTCCCAGTACGGCGTGAAGGCCAGCCCGCGCGTCACCGATCTTAAGAAGGTCCCGAAAGGCGGCGGGCGTGAGCAGGTCGGGCGTCCCTACAAGGTTCGGGGCAAGTGGTACTATCCCAAGGAACAGCCCGGCTACGTGAAGGTCGGCAACGCGTCCTGGTACGGGTCCAGTTTCCATGGCCGCCTGACGGCAAATGGCGAAGTCTACGACATGTTCGGGCTGTCGGCGGCCCACCCGACCTTTCCGCTCCCGTCCTATGCGCGCGTCACCAATATCGAGACCGGCGCGAATGTCGTGGTGCGCGTCAACGATCGCGGCCCCTATGTCGATGATCGCATGATGGACCTTTCCTCGGAGGCCGCGCACATGCTCGGCTACAAGGACGACGGCCTCGGTCATTTGAAGGTGGAATATATCGGCAAGGCGCCCTTGGAAGGCGACGACACGCCGATGCTGATGGCGAGCTATCGTCCGGGCAACGCGAAGCCTTCCGTCAATGATGGCCTGCCGTCGGGCGTGATGCTGGCCATGAACGAAACTCGTAGCCCCGGCTATTCATCGACATTCGCGGCCCCGAAGCCGCAGGGTCTGCCGGGCGTTCGGGCGCAGGGCGACGTTGCGGGCGCGGCGACGAGCATCGACGACATCATTCGCGGCGCCGCGGCGACACCGGCCGGACGGGCGGTCTCCAAGCCGACGCCGCGCCCGAATCTTCCGATGTCGGTGGCTTCCTACGCGCCGAGCGTATCGCCGGCCGCGAAATCCGGTTCGGTGGCCGCGCTTGCGGCGCTGGCCCGCCCAACCGGCGCCAAGCCGCAGCGTATCGAACTGGGCTTTGTTTCCGCCGCACTCGTTCTGCCGGAAGTCCGCCGCGCAGCCGAAAGCCGGGGCGGGCGGCTGATCGCCGATTCTTCCGAAGGGTCGGTGAGTTATTCGCTCGAAATTCCCGCCTCTGCCGATGCCGATCTCGTGCTTAGGGATCTCTGGAAGGCGGGCGCGACGGACGCCTTCGTTCTGCGGGACTGATCGACGTTTCTTCTGTCGCTGCCGGTGGCAAGTGCGCTATCTTCGTGCTCTGAGAAATGCCGATCTGGCTGCACGCTTCGATGACGTCCATTCCCCGATTATCTCCTCGTCGTGCGCGCCCTGCGAAGCGTTCGCATCGCCGCGCAATCCTCAGTGCTCTCCTCGCAGGCCTCGCACTTTCCACGTATGGCGCGGGCACGCCGGCACGAGCGGCCGATGCCTGGGCGCCGCAGCAAACCAAGGCGCGGGAAGCGCTGGTTGTCGACGGAGAGACAGGCGCCGTGCTGTTCGAAAAGGACGCCGATCGGGCGTTCGGGCCGGCGTCGCTTGCAAAGCTGATGACGATGGAAGTCGTTTTCGAGGCCGTGGACGGCAAGAAACTGCCGCTCGACCGGACCTTCCCCGTGAGCGACCATGCCTGGCGCACTGGCGGCGCGCCGTCCGGCACCTCGACCATGTTCGCCAAGCTGAAGTCCGAGGTGCCGCTCGACGCGCTGATCCGGGGAACGATCGTCCAGGCCGCCAACGACGCGGCGATCGTGATCGCGGAAGGAATGGCCGGATCGGAGCAGGCCTTCGCGGGCTTGATGAACGACCGGGCCCGGGCCCTCGGCCTGAAGGGATCGACCTTCGTCAATCCGACCGGCTTGCCGGCCGATGGCCAAAGCGTCACCGCGCGCGATCTCGTCGCGCTCGCCCGGCATATCGAGGAAGCTCACCCCGAGCTCTACGAGATCTATGCGGAACCGCAGTTCGAATGGAACAAGATCACCCAGCGCAACCGTAATCCCCTGTTGCAGGAAGGGGTTGGCGCAACCGGCATGGGGACGGGCTATACGGAAGCGTCCGGCTACTCCATCGTGGGGGTCACCGCGCAGAACGGCCGCAAGACCTTTCTCGTTCTCGCCGGCTTGACGTCCATTGCCGACCGGCAAGCAGAGGCGAGAAAGATGATCGCCTGGGCCAACGACGCCTTCCGCCGCGAAAATTTGTTCGCGAAAGGCCAGACGGTCGGTCAGGCCGCCGTTTACGGCGGCCTCGCGCCCTCCGTTCCGTTGGTGACGAACGAGCCGGTGGTCGCCTTCGTGCCGAAAAACAAGGCGGAAAGCGCCAGCGCGCGGATCGTCTACGAGGGGCCGTTGACGGCCCCTGTGGAAGCGGGACAAAAACTCGGCCGTCTCGAAGTCCTGATCGACAACCGGGTCAGCGTTTCCTACGACGTTCTCGCAGGGGCGAAAGTGGAGCAGGGCACGTTCGCAGGCCGTGCGCTCGACGCCGCGCAGGAACTCGCCTTCGGTTGGATAAGGACGCTTTGATGCCGGGCCGAGCGTGAACGGTTTCCTCATGACATTCGAGGGCGGGGAGGGAAGCGGCAAGTCGACCCAGATCCAGCTTCTCGCCGAACGTCTTCGGCGTGACGGACACCCGGTGGTGACAACACGCGAGCCGGGCGGCTCCGTGGGAGCCGAGGCGCTGCGGCACGTCATTCTATCCGGCGAGGCGAGGGCGTTGTCGCCCGATCTGGAACCGCTTCTCTTCGCGGCAGCACGGATCGATCACCTCGAATGCGTGATCAGGCCGGCCTTGCGGCGCGGCTCGGTCGTGATCTGCGATCGGTTCATCGACTCGACCCGCGTTTACCAGGGTGTCGGCCCGGCCGAGCTTCGGCTGGTGGAGGAACTGGAAAGGGTGTCGGTCGGCGAGACGATGCCGGACTTGACGGTCGTTCTCGACGTTCAAGCGTCGGAAGGCCTGAAGCGCGCGGCGCGCAGGCGCGGCGATGCCGGCGCGGATCGCTTCGAAAGCGAGGCACTTGACGTTCACGAACGTCGGCGTTCCCGTTTCCTCGACATCGCCGCAAAAGAGCCCCGCCGCTGCGTCGTCGTGGATGGGTCGAGGACGGTCGGCGATGTCGCGTCCGAGATCGCCTTCCTGGTTCTCGATCGGATCGACAGCCGGCGTCTCGAAACCGGCCTCGGTGCGGATGGCGGCGAGGGCCGCTGATGTCGGATATCGATACCACCGCGCCCGAGCACGACGCCCTGGAAGGCATTCCATCGCCCGCCGAAACGGACTCGGTGTCCGGCCACGAAGCGGCCCTGGAGGAATTGCGGCAGGCCGAAAGCAGCGGGCGGATGCATCATGCATGGCTGCTGCAGGGCCCGCGCGGCATCGGCAAGGCGACCCTCGCCTTCGCCTTCGCGCGCCACCTCCTGAAAGGACCGGATGCAACAACGGTGGCCCGGCAGGTCGCCAGCGGGTCTCACCCCAATCTCCTGCACATCACCCGCCCGCCCGCCGACCGGGGCGGGTTCAAGACGCAGATCACCGTCGACGAGGTCCGGCGGCTCAATCGGTTCTTTCAAACCACGGCCGGCAACGAACAATGGCGCGTCCTGATCGTTGATCCGATCGACGATCTGAACCGCAATGCGGCGAACGCTCTTCTGAAGACGCTGGAAGAGCCGCCGGAGCGTTCGCTGTTTCTGATCGTCAATCACCTGCCGGGCCGCTTGCTCCCTACCATCCGCTCCCGCTGCCGCGTCCTGCGTATCGAGCCGCTCGGGCTCGACACGCTGCGCGCCGTTCTGGCGGGCCTCGGCCTGCCTGGGACCGCAGCCGACATCGGCTCTGCCGCCGAACGCGCCGATGGCAGCGTGCGCGGCGCGATCATGCTTCTGACGAGCGGTGGGCTGGAAATCGAAACGCGCATCGACGCGCTGCTTTCGGCCCCGCAGCCCGAATGGCACGGCATCCAGGCGCTCGCGGAGGAAGTGACGCAACGCGGGCGCGAGACCGCCTTCGACCTGACGGTCGCGACCTTGTTCGCCAAGCTGGCCAAGACCGCCGAAGAGGCCGCGAACCGAGGGCGAGGGGACCTCGCCCGACAATGCGCCAAGCTCTACGAGGAGGAAACGCTGCGCTTTCGCGAAGGACTCGCCTTCAATCTCGACCGAAAGCAGATGCTGATCACCCATCTCCAACGTCGCTTTACCGCGTTGAAGCCCACCGCTGCCAATTGAGACCGGCGGACCGATCGCCTATAGGGCAGAACGACATATGATCTCCGATCGACGAGCCCGATGGCCGAACGCTTTTATCTGACCACCGCAATTTCCTATCCGAACGGGCGGCCGCATATCGGCCACGCCTATGAACTCATCGCGACGGATGCGATCGCCCGCTTCAAGCGGCTCGACGGCTACGACGTGATGTTCCTGACGGGCACCGACGAACACGGCATGAAGATGCTGCAAACCGCGCGGAACGAAGGGATCGAGGTCAAGGCTCTGGCGGATCGCAACGCCGCCGAGTTCAAGCGCATGACCGAGGCGATGGGCGCTTCGAACGACGACTTCATCCGCACCACGGAAGAGCGCCACAAGCGCGCCTGCCAGGAGATCTGGCAGCGCATGGCCGATGCCGGCGACATCTACAAAGATGCCTATTCCGGTTGGTATTCCGTGCGCGACGAAGCCTTCTACGCGGAAGACGAGACGCACGAGCGCGCCGACGGCGTGCGCTACGGCCCGCAGGGAACGCCCGTGACCTGGGTGGAGGAGGAAAGCCACTTCTTCCGCTTGTCGGCCTTCGGCGAGCGGCTTCTCGCGCATTACGAGGCCGATCCGGATTTCGTCGGGCCGAACGAGCGTCGCAACGAGGTGATGTCCTTCGTGCGCCAGGGCCTGCGCGACCTTTCCGTTTCGCGCACGACCTTCGACTGGGGCATTCCGGTGCCCGGCGACGAGAAGCATGTGATGTATGTCTGGGTGGATGCCCTCACGAACTATCTGACCGCGACCGGCTATCTCGAAGGCGGCGAGCGCCGAGACTTCTGGCCGGCGGATCTCCATGTCATCGGCAAGGACATCGTGCGTTTCCACGCAGTCTACTGGCCGGCCTTCCTGATGTCGGCGGGGCTGCCGCTGCCGCGCCGCGTCTTCGCGCACGGCTTCTTCTTCAACAAGGGGGAGAAGATGTCGAAGTCGGTCGGAAACGTGGTCGATCCGTTCTCGCTGGTCGCCACTTACGGCCTCGATCAATTCCGTTTCTTCGCGCTTCGCGAAGTGCCCTTCGGCCAGGACGGCAACTACTCGCACGAGGCCATCGTCAATCGGACGAATTCGGAACTCGCCAACGATCTCGGCAACCTGGCGCAACGCTCCTTGTCGATGATCGCCAAGCATTGCGACGGCAAGGTTCCGACGCCCGGCGAGTTCTCGCCGGCGGACGAGGCGATCCTGTCGGCGAGCGGGGGTCTTCTCCTGTCGGCACGCGAGGCGGTGGACCGGCAGGAATTGCATGCGATGCTCGCGCCGATCTTCGCGGTGGTCGCGGAAGCCAACCGTTATTTCGCGGCCCAGGAGCCTTGGGCTCTGCGCAAGAACGATCCCGCGCGCATGGCGACGGTTCTGTTCGTCACGGCCGAAGTGCTGCGGCGCGTCGCGATCCTTCTGCAGCCGGTGATGCCGGAAAGCACCGCGAAGCTTCTCGACATTCTGGGCGTCGCGGCGGACGCGCGCAGCTTCACCGAGCTGACGCCGGACGTTCGCCTGACGCCGGGCACCGCGATGCCGGCACCGACGGCGATCTTCCCGCGCTACGTGGAACCGGACGCCGCCTGATGGCCGGCACCTTCCTTGTCGACAGCCATTGCCACCTGGACTTCGCCGATTTCGACGAAGACCGGGACGCGCTGATCGAGCGCGCCCATCAGGCCGATATCCGCCTGATGGTGACGATCTCGACGCGGGTTTCGAAAATGGCGCGCCTTCTGGAACTGACGAACCGCTACCCGAGCGTCTATGCATCGGTCGGAACCCATCCGCTGAGCGCTGGCGAGGAGCCGGATCTCGGCACCAGGGACTATGTTCGTTGGAGCCGCGAGCCGAACGTCGTGGCGATCGGCGAGGCGGGTCTCGACTACTTCCACGAGGGCGCACCGCCCGCCGTGCAGGAGCGCGTGTTCCGCCGCCAGATCGCTGCCGCGCGCGAGACCGGATTGCCGCTCGTGATCCATTCGCGCGACTGCGACGACGACATGAGGCGCATTCTGGAGGACGAGACCGCACAAGGCGCGTTCGGCTTCGTCCTGCACTGCTTTTCGGCTGGCCGCCGGCTCGCCGAGCATGGTTTGGCTCTTGGCGGCTATGTCTCGTTCTCGGGCATTCTGGCCTTCAAGCGCTCGGAAGAGCTTCGCGCCATCGCCGCCGACATCCCGAACGACAGGCTTTTGGTGGAAACGGATGCGCCGTATCTCGCGCCGCCACCGAACCGCGGCCGACGCAACGAGCCGGCCTTCGTTCGCGACACCGCGACCGCGCTTGCCGAGGTGAAGGGCATCACGCTGGACGCACTGGCGCAGCAGACGTCGGACAATTTCTTCCGGCTCTTTTCCAAGGTGCCGGACCCTCGGGCGACATCGGTTTCGTCTTGAGCGGGCTCTTACGCCTCACGATCCTCGGATGCGGTTCGTCGCCGGGAACGCCGCGCATCACGGGCGACTGGGGCGCTTGCGATCCGAGCAATCCGCGTAACCGCCGACTTCGCGCCTCGGCGCTGGTTCAGCGCATCACGCCAACGGGCGAAACCAACGTCCTGATCGATTGCGGGCCGGACCTTCGCGAGCAGATCATCGGCAGCGGCATCCAGCATCTCGACGCCGTTCTGGTGACGCACCCGCACGCCGACCACACCCATGGGATCGACGACCTTCGCGGCTTCGCGCTGGATCTGCGACGGGTGATCCCGGTCCATGCCGACGATGCGACCTATGAGCGGTTGTTCGAAGGTTTCCGCTATTGTTTCGAACGCGCACCCGGCAGCGCCTACGATCCTATCGTGCGGCGCGTGGCGATCGAAGCCGGCACGCCGTTCCAGATCGCGGGCGGCGGGGGCGTGCTCGATATCCTGCCGGTTCGCCAGGAACATGGGCGCATTCATTCGCTCGGCTTCCGGTTCGGGCCCTTGGCCTATTGCAGCGACGTCAGCGATTTTCCGCCGGCTTCCGTCGCGGCGCTTGAAGGCGTCGGCCACGTGGTCATCGATGCGCTTCAATACACGCCGCATCCAAGCCATTTGTCGGTGGATCAGGCGCTTGGCTGGATTTCGCGCCTCGGCGCGCGCAGCGCGACGTTCACGCACATGCATACGCCGCTCGACTACGAGACGCTCGCCACCGAACTGCCGGACCATATTCGACCGGCCTATGACGGCATGGTTCTCGAATTTCCAGTGGACTGAACGCCGGCTTCGGCTCGGCGGATAGAACTTCTTTATTCTCACCGTCGCAGGATCGGCGATCATGTTGGTCGGTGCCGTAGAGGTCGACGCTTGATCGAACGAAAGTGGCTCTGGGCCGTCGGGATCGACGGGACAGGGCGATGCTGACCCGGCACGACCAACCGCATCCCATTCCATTCAGCCCAGTATCAAATGTTCCATAATCTATCTTATGCAACTTTTGATATAGCCTATCGACGCCGTTGACGGCTGAGGCTATCGAGGCTTTGGTCCCCCCTGCCCATTGAGACCTTGCGACCGCGCTTTGCGCCTTCAAATGAATCCCGGAGTTTCCCATGCAGCCGTCTCGCGATATCCGACGCTTGGTCGACATCATGGCGGCGCTACGCGATCCCAAGACCGGATGCTCTTGGGACGTCGAGCAAAGCTTCGAGACGATCGTGCCCTACACGCTGGAAGAAGCCTACGAAGTCGCCGACGCGATCGAGCGACATGACGCGGAGGATCTGCGCGAGGAACTCGGCGACCTGCTTCTCCAGGTCGTTTATCACTCGCAGCTCGCCGCCGAGCGCGGGCTCTTCACCTTCGAGGATGTGGTCGAAGGCATCACCCGCAAGATGGTTCGCCGGCATCCGCATGTGTTCGGCGATGCGGTTGCCCGCAGCGCTGGTTCGGCCAAGGGCCAATGGGAGCGCATCAAGGCCGAAGAGCGCGCGGAAAAAGCTGCACGGCGCAGCGATCTCGCCGCGCGCGTCGATCCCTCAACGGAATGCGACGATCCATGGTCGGGCAACGCTGCGGAGCGGCCGAGACAGCTTCTGGACGCGATCCCGCCGAACTTCCCGGCGCTCATGCTGGCGCTGAAGGTTCAGGAAAAAGCGGCGAAGGTCGGTTTCGACTGGGATGCCGCCGAACCCATTCGCGAGAAGATCGAAGAGGAATTCGAGGAGTTCGACGCGGCTTTCGCCGAGGGCGACCGCGACGAGATGGAAAAGGAGTTCGGTGACATCCTCTTCAGCCTCGTCAATCTCGGTCGGTTCTACAAGCTCGACCCGGAGAAAGCGCTGCGCGGCTGCGTCGTTAAATTTCGCGACCGCTTCGGCTATATCGAGGAAACGCTGGCTCGGCGTGGGCGAAGCCTCGACGAGGCCTCGCTTGCCGAGATGGAAGCACTATGGATCGACGCGAAGAGCCATCGATCCAAAACAGCTCAGCCGGCGGTCGAGACCACCCGCACATCCGGATAACGGCTGCTTAACCGGCGAAGCTCGGCGCGGGCCTGCGTGGTCATGCCTGCATTCACGAGAACGCTGCCATCCTCGCGGTCGGTGCGCTCATGCACCGAAGCGTTCTCGTAGATCCACGGCAGGATCGGCAGACTGTCGGGCGGAATGTCGAGCGCGACATCGCTGACCGAGCCGGCAACGCGCGTTTCGATGTCGGCGAGAAGCGCCTCGATCCCTTCGCCGGTAACGGCGGACACGAGATGAACCTTCAGGCCATGGCTGCCGCTTTCCGCCGCCGTGGCGATCTGCGCGCGCGCGGCCTCGTCCAGCAAATCCACCTTGTTCCAGACCTCGACAACATGGTCGGCGTCCGCCGTATCGATCTCGAGATCGGCGAGAATCTTGTTCACGTCGGACGCCTGCGCAGACGCGTCGTGGTTCGCCATGTCGCGCACATGGAGCACGAGTTCCGCTTCGATGACCTCTTCGAGCGTCGCGCGGAACGCCGCGACGAGATGCGTCGGCAGGTCCGAGATGAAGCCCACCGTATCGGACAGGATGACTTCTGTTCCGTGCGGCAGCGTGATCCGGCGAAGCGTCGGGTCGAGCGTCGCGAAAAGGAGATCCTTCGCCAGCACTTCGGCACCGGTGATGGCGTTGAAGAGCGTCGACTTGCCCGCATTGGTGTAGCCGACGAGCGCGACCACCGGATGCGGCGCTTTCTTGCGCTTGGAGCGATGCAGGCTGCGCGTGCGACGAACAGCTTCAAGCTCGCGCTCCAGCCGTCCGATCTTCTCCTGAAGCTGGCGCCGGTCGGATTCGATCTGCGTTTCGCCGGGACCGCCCAGGAACCCCGCGCCACCGCGCTGGCGCTCGAGGTGGGTCCAGCTTCGCACCAACCGACCCTTCTGATAGTTCAGATGGGCAAGCTCGACCTGGAGGCGGCCTTCCTTGGTGCGGGCGCGGCGACCGAAGATTTCAAGGATGAGGCCTGTCCGGTCGAGGACCTTGGCGCCCAGTTCCTTTTCCAGATTGCGCTGTTGCACAGGCGTCAGCGGATGATCGAAGATCACCAGACCGATCTCCTCGGCCGCGACGATGCCCTTCAGTTCCTCGACCTTGCCAGCGCCGATTAGCGTCGCCGGCCGCGGTTTCGAAACCGAAACGATCGTCGCGGAAACGATGTCGAGATCGATGGCGGCGGCGAGGCCGACGGCTTCTTCAAGACGGCTTTCATCGGCACGCGGCACGGTGTCGGCGGCTTCGTCGGGTGCCGGCCACTGGCGCAGGACCGGGACCACGACCCCTGCCCTCGTCGCCACGGACTTGTGCTCGATCGGCTGCCTCGGACGCCGGTCCTCGTGTTCTGCCAAATGCTGTGACCTTATTCCTCGGGCTCGTACATATGCACGGGCTGCGACGGCATGATGGTGGAAATCGCGTGCTTGTAGACGAGCTGCGAATGCCCGTCGCGGCGCAGAAGCACGCAGAAATTGTCGAAGGACGTCACGACGCCGGTGAGCTTGACGCCGTTGACGAGAAATATCGTGAGCGAAATCTTCTGCTTGCGGACGGTATTGAGGAACTGGTCCTGGAGGCTCTGCGGGCGTTCGGCCATCTGGCGTCCGTCATTATTGTTGGCGAATCCCCACTCGGCGCGGGGCTCTCGCATGTTTTGGTTTTGCTGCGTAGCACCGAGCCGCAATGCGGCGCAACCACCCTCAGATGCCGAGCGACTTGAGCTTCCGGTGGAGAGCGGAACGCTCCATGCCGACGAACTCGGCGGTGCGGGATATGTTGCCGCCGAAGCGGTTGATCTGCGCGACCAGATATTCCTTTTCGAACACTTCGCGCGCGTCGCGAAGCGGCAGGGCGAGAATGCGCCCGTCCGCCTGAGATGGGGTGCGCGGCAGCATTTCGCCAACTTCGCTCGGCAACATATCCACCGAGATCGCCGCGCCGTCGTCGTCGCGCGACAGGATCATCAGGCGTTCGACATTGTTGCGAAGTTGCCGGATGTTGCCGGGCCAGTCGCTCGCCTGCAGAACGGCCATCGCTTCGGAGCTGATGTCCTTCGGCCGGATACCGGTCTGGTCGCCGATCTGCTTCATGAACGCCTCGATCAGCAGCGGAATGTCGGCGCGCCGCTCGGCCAAGGGCGGCACGATGATCGGCACCACGGACAGGCGGTGATAAAGATCCTCCCGAAAGTTCCCTTCGGCGATCATGGACTCGAGATTGTGCGAGGTGGAGGAGATGATGCGCACATCCACCTTCACCTTCTTGGCGCCGCCGACGCGCTCGAAGGTCTGGTCGGTCAGAACGCGCAGGATCTTGTTCTGCGTTTCCCTCGGCATGTCGCCGATCTCGTCCAGAAACAGAACGCCGCCATGCGCTTCCTCGAAGGCGCCGACCTTGCGCTCGACGCCCGGCGGCGTTTCGGTGCCGAACAGCTCCACTTCCATGCGCTCTGGCGTGATGGCAGCGGCGTTCAGCGCCACGAAAGGACCCTTCGCGCGGGACGAACCGGCATGAAGGGCGCGCGCCACCATCTCCTTGCCCGATCCCGAGGGCCCCAGAATCATGACGCGGCTGTTGGTCGGCGCGACGCGCTCGATGTTGGAGCGCAGTTGGTTCATCAGATGCGAGCGGCCGATCAGTTCCGAAAAGTCGGATGAACGACGGCGCAAGTCTGAGACCTCGCGCTTCAGCTTGGACGTTTCCAAGGCACGCTCGGCGACCAGCACCAGACGGTCGGCCTTGAACGGCTTCTCGATATAATCATAAGCCCCGCGCCGGATAGCGGAAACGGCGGTCTCGATATTGCCGTGGCCCGAGATCATCACCACCGGCACTTCAGGATGCTGCGTCTTGATGGCTTCCAGAAGATCCAGACCGTCGAGCCGGCTTCCCTGCAGCCAGATGTCCAGGAAGACCAGCCGAGGCACGCGGTCGGCGATCGACTGCAAGGCCGCATCGGAATTTCCGGCGATCCGTGTCTCGTGGCCTTCGTCCTCCAGAATGCCGGCCACCAGCTCGCGAATGTCGGCTTCGTCGTCGACGATGAGGATGTCCGATGCCATCAGTTCGCATTCCCTTCTTTTTTGTCCTGCCGAACCTCGGCACCCTCGCCGGCCGCCAGATCCGCCGCCGGAAGCCGGATGCGCACCATGGCGCCCTGCGGCGCATCCGGAGCGTCATCCAGTTCGATCGACCCGCCATGCTCCTCGATGATCTTGCGCACGATCGCGAGTCCCAGCCCCGTCCCCTTCTCGCGCGTCGTCATATAGGGCTCCAACAGACGGTCGCGATCCTCCCGAGGAAAACCTTTGCCGTTGTCGATGATTTCGATGCGGAACATCGCGCCGTCGCGCTTGGCCGATATGTGGATCTTCGGTTCTGCAATTTGCGCGCCCTCGAAAGCCTCGGTCGCGTTCTTCACGAGATTGCCGAAGGCCTGGCTGAGAAGGCGGATGTCGAAAGAGCCGAGCATCGGCTCGTCGTCGTATTGCGTGGTGAAACGGATGCCGTGATCGCCCATCTCGCGCATGAAGACGGCTTCCTTCAAGGCCTCGCGCAGATCCTTGGCTTCCATCCGCGGCTTCGGCATACGCGCGAAGGTCGAGAACTCGTCCACCATCCGGCCGATGTCGGAGACCTGGCGATTGATCGTGTCGATGCAGCGATC
Organism: Aureimonas psammosilenae; assembly: GCF_009176975.1. Taxonomy (GTDB): domain Bacteria; phylum Pseudomonadota; class Alphaproteobacteria; order Rhizobiales; family Rhizobiaceae; genus Plantimonas; species Plantimonas psammosilenae. Next base: position 87,830 of record NZ_WEZG01000013.1, on the reverse strand, counting down.
GAAGATTTCGCGATCACTCTCGACATATTTGCCGTAGCGCCGGCGGATGCGCTCGGCGGAAAGCTGGATGGGCGTCAGCGGATTCTTGATCTCGTGGGCGATACGGCGCGCGACATCAGCCCAGGCGGAAGAGCGCTGCGCTTCCACGAGATCCGTGATGTCGTCGATGGTGACGACGCTGGAATGGCGGCCGACGACGTTTTCTTCGGACGTGACGCGCACCGTCAGCACCCGGTCGCGATCCCGGATACGCAGCTTCAGTTCTTCCTGATGCTCCGCCTTCCTGGATGACCCAGCCGCGCGGTGGGTCCGCGCGATGGCCGGGAACAGGTCGGACAGATTCCGGCCGACGGCGTCCTCCCCTTTGATCGACAGGATGCGCTCCGCCGACGGGTTCAGCATCGCGATCGTGCCGTCGTTGTCGACGCCCATCACGCCGGCGGTCACGCCGGAAAGCACGGCTTCCGTGAAGCGACGCCGCTCGTCGAGAACGCTGTTGGTCGCAACGAGTTCGTCGCGCTGACTGCGCAGTTGCAGCGTCATGTTGTTGAAGGTGTTCGACAAGGAGCCGACATCGCCGTCCGAATTTCGCACCGGGACGGACACGGCGAGATTACCCTCGCTCACCTCGTCCGCCGCTGAAATCAGGAGGCGGATCGGGCGCACGATCCGGTCGGCGACGCCGATGCCGGTCCAGATGGCAGACAGAAGCACGATCAACGCGATGCCGAGATAAAGCAGCGCGAAGGCGATCTGCGTGCCGATCCGATTGCCCTGTAGATTGCGATACTCGCGCGAGCGCTCTTCCATCAAACGCAGCGCTGCGACGACCTGAGGATCGAGCGGGCGAATCGTGTAGAGATAAACGTCGCCGAGGGATTGAAGCTTCAGCACCGCACCGACGAGATTCGTTGCGCCCGGCGGAATGAAGACGAGCGTCCCGGACTTGGCGCGTTCCAGGGTCTCCTCCGGCGGGGGCGGCAGCGGCTTATCCACCGCGATGTCGGCGGAAAGGACGGGAGTGCCGTCGGGGGAGAGGATCTGCGCGCCAAGAAGCGAACGCCCCCTCGCCTGTTCCGTAAAAAGGTCATGGAAGCCGGTTCGGTCGAGATCGTAGAGCCGGCGTTGCGAGTCGAGGTCATAGCGCATGGACAGGGTCGAGCCCTGCAGATTGCGCGCGTTCTCGTTCACATAAGCGTGGGCGACGCTCACGGCGGAATCGACGATGGTGCGAGTGCGTATTTCGAACCAGCGGTCGAGCCCGAGATCGAGCGTGATGCTGGCGACGATGGCGACGAGAATAGCCGGGATCGCCGCGACGATGGCAAAGAGGATCACGATGCGCACGTGAAGACGGGATGCCGCCTTGCCTTGCCGCCGCGCCCGCAGCATGCGCGCAACCTCGCGGGCGATCAGCCCGCAGAGCAGAAGCACGAAGGCCCCGTTCACGACCGAGGCGATCGTCACGACCCGGCTGTCCGGCTCGATTGGGGTCAACCCCATCAGAACGACGAAGGAGATCGCCCCGCTGATCATCGCGCCGGCCACGGCGATAATGCCCGGCACGAGCATGAATCGGCGACGCTCCCGAAAGAACGGCGCCGGCTCGACAGGCAATGCAGATTGGGCAGACATCAGGCGAAGCCGCTTGGATCACATCTCTTCGTTGCTACTTTGCAACGATTTGTGTCCAAAATGCAACGAACGCGTCTGATTTTATTTATCGAAGGGAACGGACCACCGAGATGTCGAGGTCGCGAATCTTCTTGCGAAGGGTGTTTCGGTTCACCCCGAGAAGGTCCGCAGCCTTTACCTGATTGCCCCTCGTCGCCGCAAGGGCGGCGGCGATCAACGGATATTCCACGTCGCGCAGAATACGGCCGTGCAGCCCGACGGGCGGTAGGTCTTCGCCGAACGACGCGAAATATTCGGTCAGATAGCGTTCGACCGAGGCGCTGAGATCGACGGGCTTCGAGCCGTCCACCGGCGCGTCGAGCGTGCGGGCATGGTCGGCCGCGAGTTCATGCTCGATGATCTCCGCCGATATCTCGTCCTGAGGGTAGAGGGCGGCGAGGCGCCGGATGAGGTTTTCCAACTCGCGCACGTTGCCCGGCCAGTGATAGCGGCGCAGAACGTCGAGAGCGGCGGGCGTCAGGATTTTGTGTGGAAGCCCTTCCTTCTGGACCTGCTGGAAGAAGTGTCGCGCGAGGTCCGGCAGATCCTCGATGCGTTCGCGCAGCGGCGGCAGGCGCAACGGCACAACGTTCAGGCGGTAGAACAGGTCCTCGCGGAACAGCCCCCGTCCGATGAGCTGGCGCAGGTCCTTGTTCGTCGCCGCGACGATTCGAACGTCGGTCGCGATCGGGGTGCGCCCGCCGACCACCGTGTATTCGCCCTGCTGCAGAACACGGAGCAGGCGGGTCTGGGCTTCCATCGGCATGTCGCCGATCTCGTCCAGAAACAGCGTTCCGCCTTCCGCCTGTTCGAACCGGCCGCTGGAACGGGCCTGCGCGCCGGTGAAGGCGCCCTTCTCATGCCCGAAAAGTTCCGATTCGATCAGGTCGCGCGGAATGGCCGCCATGTTGATGGCGACGAAAGGCCCCTTGCGGCGGCGTCCGTAGTCGTGAAGCGCGCGCGCGACGAGTTCCTTGCCGGTGCCCGATTCCCCGGAGATCGTGACCGTCAGGTCCGTCTGCATCATGCGCGCCAAAGCGCGATAGATGTCCTGCATGGCCGGCGAGCGGCCGATCAGCGGCATGTTCTCGCCGGCATCCTCACCGTTCGGCACCGCCGTCTTCGGCTCGGCCAAGGCGCGGCGGACGATGGAAACCAGCTCGGTCAGGTCGAAGGGTTTGGGCACATAATCGTAGGCCCCGCGCTCGGACGCCTTGATGGCCGTCATGAACGTGTTCTGCGCGCTCATTACCACGACCGGCAGCTCGGGCCGCAGATTCTTGATGCGCGGCAGGACATCGAAGGCGTTGCCGTCCGGCATGAGAACGTCGGTGATCACGAGATCGCCCTCGCCCGCCGAAATCCAGCGCCAGAGCGTCGCGATGTTCGAGGTCACACGAACCTCGAAGCCCGCCCGCATCATGGCTTGGGAAATAACGGTACGGATCGCGGCGTCGTCGTCGGCAACCAGGATCTGTGCGGCGGAAGCCATGCTCGTTCGTTCCTTCAGGACTGTCGGCGCGCTTCGACGGGCCGCCCGCCCACGTCGTCGTGCCAAGCCGACATCAGCACCCGGAAAACCGTATGGCCCGGCTGCGACTCGCATTCGATGACGCCGCCATGATCTCCGACGATCTTGGCGACAAGCGCCAGTCCGAGCCCCGAGCCGCTCGGCTTCGTGGTGATGAAGGGGTCGAAGATGTTCTCTCGGATATCTTCCGGCACGCCGGGTCCGTTATCCTCGACCACGAATTCCAATGGCAGCGTCATGCGCGATTTGGTGCCCGGGACAGACAAGCGAACTCCCGGCCGGAACGCGGTCGCCAGCCGGATTTCGCCGTTGTTCTGGCCGTTCAACGCTTCGGCTGCATTCTTCACGAGGTTCAGGAAGACCTGAACGAGCTGATCCCGGTTGCCGAGCACGTAGGGCAATGAAGGATCGTAGGTTTCGATGAACTTCAGATCGCGCGCGAAACCGCTGCGCGCGAGCGTCTTCACATGCTCCAGAACCGAGTGAATGTTCACGGCGGAACGCTCGATCGGGCGCTGGTCGGAAAAGACCTCCATCCGATCGACCAGCTTGACGATGCGGTCGCTTTCCTCGCCGATCAGCCGCGTCAAGGCACGATCCTCGTCCGAGGCGGAGGTTTCCAGAAGCTGCGCCGCACCCTTGATGCCGGACAACGGGTTGCGGATCTCGTGCGCCAGCATCGCCGCCAATCCCGTCACCGAGCGGGCGGCGGAACGGTGCGTCAGCTGTCGATCCATCTTGTCGGCGATCGACCGAAGCTGGATCATGACGACCACATGCTCCGGGTCGTCGGCGAGGCCCGACACGTAGAGGTCGACCAAGCGATCCTGACCGAGGCGCGGTGACGACACGTCGACCCGGTATTCGCTGATCCGGGCGCGATCGCCCCTCACCTGTTCGATCAAGGAGAAAAGCGGGCTGTCGCCTGGAATGAAGTCCGACAACCGGCGCTTGGCGAGATAGGAAGCGCCCGCTGAAAAGAACTGCTCGGCATCGGCGTTCGCGAACACCATGCGCCCTTCCCCATCCAGCACAACTACGGGATGGGGCAGCGCGTTGAGCGTTTGAACGGCAAGTTCCGGCGGTTGCTTGACGAGTTCCAAGTCAGGCCGCCTCCGCCGTCTCGCGACGCGGCGCGAATTCCACATCCGCGGCCGACAGATCGCCGAAGATATCGGCGATCATGGCGAGAACCGCTTTGGGCGAGTCAGATGCGAGCATTCGCGCACGATCCGGCACCAAGGAATGGCTTGTGACGTCGACCATCCCATCGAGATACCAGCCGAGATGCTTGCGCGCCGCGCGCGAGCCGACCTGAACGCCGTAGTGATCCAAGATCGCCTCGTAATGGGCGGCGATCAGCGAAGCGAGGCGAACGGTTCGAAGGTCATGCGCCTGTATCGCGCCTGCGACCAAGGCGGGGAACCAGGGCCTGCCCTGCGCCCCGCGCCCGATCATCACGGCATCGGCTTGGCTGGCGCTCAGCATCGTGTTCACCCGATCCGACGCAACCAGATCGCCGTTCGCCACCACCGGCACGCCCACGGCATTCTTCACGGCGCGGATCGCCCGCCAATCCGCCCGACCGGAATAGAACTGCATGCGGGTGCGGCCGTGCACGGTGATCATTCGAACACCTGCGGCTTCGGCCTTCGCCGCGATCTCGGGAGCGTTGATGGTGGCTTCGTCCCAGCCGAGACGCATCTTCAAGGTGACCGGCACGGAGCCAGCCCCTTCGACGGTGGCTTCGACGATGCGCAATGCAAGCTCAGGCTCGCGCATCAGCGCCGATCCGGACAAGCCCCCGACGACCTTCTTGGCCGGGCAGCCCATGTTGATGTCGATGATATCGACGCCGTCCGCAGCCAGCCTTTCGGCCGCCGCCCGCATCCAGACCGGGTCCCGGCCAGCAAGCTGGACGACATGCGGCCCGTCGCCGTCCGCCTTTGCGCGAAGGGCGCTTTCGGGATGGCCGCGAACGAGTTCAGCGCTCGCCACCATCTCCGAGACGACGACGCCTGCACCAAAGCCGCGCACGATCCGGCGAAAGGGAACGTCGGAAATGCCGGACAGCGGAGCAAGAAAAGCGCGGTTGCGGAGCCTTATGCCTCCGATATCGATCGGCAAATCCAACCCTTGGCGAAATGGCTGATTTTCAGCTTCTACGCCCAAAAGGTCATCAATATCGAGATATGTTGATTCTCGCGCCATCGGAGCCAATCTACCGAGTGATGCCCAAAAGACAAGCAGTTTAGCTTGCGCTGCAACATCGGCTATGGTCCACCGGCGAAAGATGAGTACCATGCCTGATTTCCCTCACCGCGAAGCGCTTTCCATCGTCGCGATCATCGTCGCGGCGGGTCGAGGAATGCGTGCGGGGCCCCCTTTCGAAGAACCGAAACAATTCCGGCTCCTGGCCGGGCGAACGGTTCTTCAGCACGCTGCCACGCGACTTTCCATGAGCGACATCTTCGATGCGATCATCGTGGTGGTGCATCCCGATGATCTCGATCGAGCCAAAAGCGAGCTGGCGCATCTTCCATCCGTCCGTTTTGCGCTGGGCGGCGCTACCCGCCAGCAGTCGGTTCGCGCAGGCCTGGAGGTGATCGCCGAAGAAAAGCCCGACATCGTGCTGGTTCACGACGCCGCGCGCCCCTTCGTCGATGCCGCGCTCATCGCGCGGGTCGTGGATGCGGTCAGCGACGGGACGGCGGCGCTGCCGGCCTTGGCGGTGGCCGATACGTTGAAGCGCACCGGGAATGACATGCTGGTGGAAGCGACGGTCGATCGACGCTCTCTCTTTGCAGCTCAAACCCCGCAGGGCTTTCCCTTCGCGCTGATCCTCGATGCCCATCGGCGGGCGGCGGCCGAGAATCGACACGATTTCACCGACGATACCGCCGTCGCCGAATGGGCCGGTTGTCGGGTCAGGATCGTGGAGGGGTCGACGGAGAACGTCAAACTCACATACCCGGCGGATTTCCGGCAGGCGGAGGCGAAGTTGCGCATGATCGATGTTCGGACGGGCAATGGCTACGACGTCCATCAACTGGTGGCCGGCGACCATGTCACCCTGTGCGGAGTCCGCATCCCCCACGACCAGTCGCTGGCCGGTCATTCCGATGCCGATGTCGGGCTTCACGCCCTGACCGACGCTTTGCTCGCGACCTGCGGCGCCGGCGACATCGGCGTGCACTTTCCGCCGTCCGACGAGCGCTGGCGCGGTGCCGCCTCGCACATCTTCGTGCGGCATGCGGTGGAGATCGTTCGCCGGAACGGCGGGCGCATCTGCAATGTGGATGTGACCCTCATTGCCGAAGCACCGAAAATCATGCCGCATCGCGACGCGATGATGGCCGCCCTCGCCGACATGACCGGGCTGGACGCGACGAGAGTATCGGTGAAGGCGACCACCAACGAGACGATCGGCTTCATCGGTCGACGGGAAGGCATCGCCGCCATCGCGACGGCGAGCGTCAGCTATGGCGAAGCGGTTTCATGACAAAGGAAACATCGGTTCTCGCATCCCGTCTCGTCGCCCTTCTGATCGAACGAAAGCTCGTGATCGCGACCGCCGAGTCCTGTACCGGCGGAATGATCGCCGCCGCGCTGACCGATATCCCCGGCTCGTCCGCCATTCTCGACCGCGGCTTCGTCACCTATTCCAACGCAGCGAAAACGGAGATGATCGGCGTTCCCGCCGATCTCATCCTGCGCCACGGCGCGGTCTCAGCGGAAGTTGCCGTCGCGATGGCCGAGGGGGCGTTGGCGTGTTCCAAGGCCGACCTCGCGGTGGCAGTGACCGGCGTTGCCGGCCCGGGCGGCGGCAGCACAGAAAAGCCCGTCGGCCTCGTTCATTTCGGGATCGCGAGCCGAACCGGAACTCGCCACGCAGTGCAGAGCTTCGGCCCGCTATCGCGTGAGGAGATCAGGCTTCGCTCGGTCCATTTCGCCTTGTCGTTGATCGACAGCGCGGCTCAAGCCACCGGTGCCGGGACGCCGTAGATCCTGTCGGCCCGCTCCTCGAAAGCCTGCGCGAAACGCCGAAAGGCGAAATCGAACATCGAGCCCATCAGCATTCCGAGCATCCGGCTTTTGAACTCGTAGTCGATGAAGAATCGGACGTTCGCGCCGTTCGCGCCGTTCGGCTCGAAGGTCCAGCGATTATCGAGATAGCGGAACGGGCCTTCGAGATACTTCACGTCGATCTCGTTATCCGTCGGGCGCAGCAGAACCTGCGAGGCGAAGGTCTCGCGGATCATCTTATAGGCGACGGTCATGTCGGCGATCAGCAGCGACTTGTCGTCCCTTTCCTGCCGCGAACGCACTTCCAACCGCTCGCAAAGCGGCAGGAATTCCGGATATTTCTCGACATCCGCGACAAGGTCGAACATTTGATCGGGACTGTGCTTGACGGTGCGCACCGTCTCGAACTTGGGCATGACGAAAACCGCATGAGAATCTCACGCGAAGCTAAGGCCGCGCGAGGTCAACCGCAAGAAGGCTGTTCAAGCGGCCGCTTGTCGCGCGATCCGTGCGGCCCGCAGCTTGGCGAAGTCCTCACCCGCATGGTGCGATGACCGGGTCAGCGGGCTGGAGGCCACGAGAAGGAAGCCCTTGGTGTAAGCCACGGTCTCATAGGACTTGAATTCGTCAGGGGTCACGTAGCTCATCACGGCGTGATGCTTCTTGGTCGGCTGGAGATACTGGCCGATCGTCATGAAATCGACATCCGCGCTTCGAAGATCGTCCATGAGTTGCAGAACCTCGTTCCGCTTCTCACCAAGCCCAACCATGATGCCGGACTTCGTGAACATCGTGGGATCGAGCTCCTTGACCCGCTGCAACAAACGCACGGAATGGAAGTAACGCGCGCCCGGCCGGACCGTCAGGTAGTTGGACGGAACGGTTTCCATATTGTGGTTGAAGACGTCGGGCTTGGCGGCCACCACCACTTCCAGCGCGCCGGGCTTCTTCAGGAAGTCGGGCGTCAGGATCTCGATCGTCGTTCCCGGCGCGGCTGCGCGAATCGCGCGGATCGTTTCCGCGAAATGTTCCGCGCCCCCATCAGCGAGATCGTCACGGTCGACAGAAGTTACAACGACGTGGCTGAGCCCCATGGCGGCCACCGCCCGCGCGACGCTCAATGGCTCGTCCTTGTCCAGCGCATGCGGCTTGCCGGTGGCGACGTTGCAGAAGGCGCAGGCGCGCGTGCAGATGCCGCCCATGATCATGAAGGTGGCGTGCTTCTTTTCCCAACATCCGCCGATGTTTGGGCATCCCGCTTCCTCGCAGACGGTCACCAACCGGTTGGAGCGGACGATCTCGCGGGTCTCGTCATAGCCTTTCGAGACGGGCGCCTTGACCCTGATCCAGTCCGGCTTCGGCAGACTCACATTGTCGGGACGATGCGCTTTTTCCGGATGCCGGACGCGAGCATCGCTGGCCGAAGGAGCGCGACTATCGAGGATGGTGACCATGCCGGTAGATTTAAGCCGGACAGTTCCTTCGTGCAACGAAAACAAACGCCGTCCCCATCTTGGTGGGAACGGCGCAAGTCGAACTCGAGAAGACTGGTGTTAAACGCGGCGGCCGCGGAACATCCGGGCGACGGCGATCAACAGGCAGGCGCCGATGAAGCCGATGATCAGGTAGGCGATGACGCCCGTGAAGCCGACGTTGAACGCCGCGAGGATCGCGTTCAGAACCACGGCACCGACGATGCCGAGGATGATGTTCATGAGGATGCCCATATCGCTTTTCATGAACTGTTCGGCCAGCCAGCCGGCCAATCCGCCGATGATGATGGCACCGAGCCAACCAACGCCGTTAGTATCCATCGCGCAACTCCATGCAGCAGGTGTGTTGCAGAAGAGATTGGGCGCGGGTGGTGCGCGGCAAGATGACGCCGCTGGAAAATGCGGCAAAAGTTCGAACGGCACGAGCTTTTGGCCCGTGCCGCCTCAGTCCTTACATATGGATGACGCGGCCATATGCATCGAGAACGCTTTCGTGCATGGTTTCGGACAGGGTCGGATGCGGGAAGACAGTGTGCATCAGGTCCTCTTCGGTGGTTTCCAAGCCCATCGCGACCACGAAGCCTTGGATGAGTTCCGTGACCTCCGCTCCCACCATGTGGGCGCCCAACAGCTCGCCGGTCTTGGCATCAAAGATCGTCTTCACCAGACCCTCCGGCTCTCCGAGCGCGATGGCCTTGCCGTTTCCGACGAACCGGAACCGGCCGACCTTGATCTCCCGCCCCCCTTCCTTCGCCTTCGCCTCCGTCAAGCCGACGGACGCGACCTGCGGCTGGCAATAGGTGCAGCCGGGGATTTGCTCCTTCTTCATCGGATGGACGTGGAGGCCCTTGATACCTTCCACGCAGATGACGCCTTCATGCTCGGCCTTGTGCGCCAGCATGGGGGGGCCGGCCACGTCGCCGATGGCATAGATGCCCGGAATGTTGGTGCGGCCGAGCCCGTCCGTCTTCACGATGCCGCGCTCGACCGCGACGCCGACGCCTTCGAGGTTCAGGCCTTCCGAATTGCCCTGAACGCCGACAGCCGAGATCAGCCGCTCCGCCTTCAGCGTTTCCGTCTTGCCCTTCGCCTCGACATCCACCGAAACGCCGTCGCTGTTCTTGGTCACCTTGGCGACCTTGGCTTCCGTCATGAAGCGGATGCCGAGCTTCTCGAGCTGCTTGCGCGCGACGCCGGCGACTTCCGCATCCTCCACCGGCAGGATCTGCGGCAAAAGCTCCACGACCGTCACCTCGGCGCCCATCGTCCGGTAGAAAGACGCGAACTCGATGCCGATAGCGCCGGAACCCATCACGACGAGGGATTTCGGCATGGATTTCGGCTTCATCGCCTCGAAATAGGTCCAGATACGATCGCCGTCCGGTTCGATGCCGGGGAGGACGCGCGGACGCGCGCCGGTTGCCACGATCACATGCTTGGCCGTGTATCGACCTTCGCCCAGCACGGTCTTCGGAACCGGGTTCTGTGGTTCCACCGGCGGCTTCTTCATCTTGCCGACCGACACCTCGACAGGCCCGCCCTTCGGCGCCTTTTCGATACGCGCCTCGCCCCAGATGACGTCGACCTTGTTCTTCTTCAGAAGCATGCCGACGCCGCCGTTCAGTTGCGCCGAGACCCCGCGCGAGCGCTTCACGACATCCGCGATGTCGAATTCCGGCTTGGCGATCTTCAAGCCGTAGTTCTGGCCATGCTCGGCATAATGATAGATCTCGGCCGAACGCAGAAGAGCCTTCGTCGGAATGCAGCCCCAGTTGAGGCAGATGCCGCCCAGATGCTCGCGTTCCACGACGGCCGTCTTGAAGCCGAGTTGCGCGGCGCGGATCGCCGCGACGTAGCCGCCCGGTCCGCCGCCGATGATCAGGATGTCGTAGGTGTCCGCCATGGCGAAACGTGCCTTTCCGAAGAAGCTGGCTGGAAGAATGATTCAGTTGCGGGCGAGGATGGCCTTGACCGGTTCAACAAGGGCTTCACCCAAGCGTCTCGTATTGACCGCATCAAGATGGAAGCCGTCGATTTCGGTCGTCTCGCAGACTTCACCGGCATCGAAGAAGTCGCAGCCATATTCATCGGCCACAAGCGAATAACAGTTCGAAAACCGCTGCGACTCTTCGATGGCGTGGCCAAGAAGGACGGACCCCACGGTATCGTCGGTCGGCCGGAAACAAGGCGGCGACACGATCAAGGCCCTGGATTGCGGAAAAATACGCATGAAGGGGAAGGTCTGGACGATTTCGACCAGCCGTTCCATGCCCATCCCGGCTTCGAATGCGCGCCCCCCGCCGGTATGGCGCTTGAGGTCGTTTGTGCCGAGCAGGAAGACCACGAGATCCACCGGCTGGTGCGTCGCCAAGATCGTCGGCAGGACGCGAGCGCCGTTCCGGTCCGGATAGGCGCTCGGATCATCGTAGATCGTCGTTCGACCGTTGAGGCCTTCGACGATCACTCTCGCTTCACTTCCAAGCCCATCGGCGAGAACGGAGGGCCAACGGTTCTCATAGGCATGGCGACCGCCCGTTTCGGCATCGTAGCCCCAGGTCAGGGAGTCGCCGTAGCAGAGAACCGTTTTCATGGCCGAATTCCTTAGACGAGCATCCCCATCGGGTTCTCGATGAAGTCCTTGAATGCCTGGAGAAGTTCCGCGCCGAGCGCCCCGTCCACGGCTCGGTGATCCGTCGACAACGTGACGGACATCACCGTGGCGACCACCACCGCGCCGTTCTTCACCACTGCGCGCTGCTCACCGGCGCCCACCGCGAGGATCGTCGCGTGGGGCGGATTGATGATCGCCGCGAAGTCGCGAACACCGAACATTCCAAGGTTAGACACCGCCGTCGTGCCGCCCTGGTATTCCTCGGGCTTCAGCTTGCGCGAGCGCGCCCGGCTGGCCAGGTCCTTCATCTCGTTCGAGATCGTGGACAAGGTCTTTTCGTCCGCGCGACGAATGATCGGCGTGATCAAACCGCCCTCGATGGAAACTGCAACGCCGACATCCACCGCCTTGTGCTTCAGCATGGCGCCTTCCGTCCAGGAGACGTTGGCGTCCGGCACCCTTTTGAGGGCCAGCGCCATGGCCTTGATCACCATGTCGTTGACCGACAGCTTGTAGGCCGGCTTCTCGCCCGCCGAGGACTTGACGTTCGGGGCGGCGGAATTGAGCTGGGAACGAAGCGCGAGCAGCGCATCGAGTTCGCAGTCCAGCGTCAGATAGAAATGCGGAACGGTGGTCTTGGCTTCCACCAGACGGCGAGCGATCGTCTTGCGCATCCCGTCATGCGGCACCTTCTCATAGGAGCCTTCGGCGAAGAGCTTGAGGACCTGATCGTCGCTCTGCGCTTTGGGCTGAACCGGCACGGCCGCATCGGCCGTCGGCTTGGCCGCGGGCTTGCCGGCTTCGGTCGCCGTTTCGGCCTTAGGAGCCGCCACGCCCTTCGCAGCGCCTTCCAGATCCGCCTTCACGATCCGGCCGTGCGGCCCGGACCCGGAGACGCCGGACAGGTCGATTCCCTGTTCCTTCGCAAGCCTGCGCGCCAGCGGGGATGCGAAGACGCGACCGCCGCCGGATGACGAAGACGACGATGGCTGAGACGCGGGGCGACCGGCCGGCGATCCGACGACGGCGGTATCGTCCGACTTGGCATAGCCCTGCCGTTCGGGGTCCTTGGCGTCTTTCACGCTGCCGACCACCGCGTTGTCGGCGGCGACATCACCGACCGGCTTGGTGTCCGAGCCGGAGGCCTGCGCTTCGCCGCCCGTCGAACTGGCATCTTCGCCTTCACCGGCCAAGACGGCGATAACCGCGTTGACCTTCACGCCTTCGGTTCCGGCAGGAACCACGATCTTGGCAACGGTTCCTTCGTCCACGGCTTCGACTTCCATCGTCGCCTTGTCGGTTTCGATCTCGGCGATGACATCGCCGGCCGAAACCTTGTCGCCTTCCTTCACCAGCCATTTGGCGAGGTTGCCCTCTTCCATGGTCGGAGAAAGCGCCGGCATCGTCACGTTGATCGGCATGAAGCGTCTCCGCGAATCAGGTGTCAGTTGTTGTGTCGGCCGAAGCGCTCGCTTCGACTGGGCCCGTCGGCTGGCTGAAAGGCCAAAGTTCGGCGAGCGGAAAGGAGATCGCGTCGAACGGCGCGACCGACACATGGTCGGTCCCGCTGAAGGTTCCTGTCAGGAACCAGCCTCCGTCGCGAAGGGAGAAGGTTTCGAGAATCTCGGCGCGAGGGTCGAGAATCCAGAAATGAACGACGCCGGCTTTGGCATAGACCGCGCGCTTCACACCGCGATCATAGGCTTCGGTCGACGGCGAGACGACTTCGCAGATCCAATCCGGCGCCGTCTCGAAATAAGCGGTGTCCGGCAAGACGGGCATGCGCTCGCGCCGCCATCCAGCCAGATCGGGCACCACGACGTCGTCGCCGAGATGGAGTTCCGGCTCGTCCAAAATAATCCATCCGCCAGGGCCGTCGCGCCCTCGGTCGAACGGACTGCCTATCGTGATCCCGAGCGCCGAACTGGCGACGGCATGCTTCGGCGCGGGACGCGGATGGGTGATCAGCGAGCCCTCGACGATCTCCGCCACGAGATGGGGCGGCACCGCTTCGAGGTCGGCATAGGTGGCACGACGAGATCGCGGGAGCGCCGACATCAACGCCTCCCCCGACCTGCATTCGGAACCACCCTGCCCGCCATCGTGTCAGCCCCGGTAGCAGACCGCCTTCACCGCCTCGATCACTTCCTTGACGGATGGCAAGGCGAGCTTCTCGAGATTGGCGGCGTAGGGCATCGGAACGTCCTTCCCGGTAACCTTCAACACCGGAGCGTCGAGGTGATCGAAGGCACGCTCCATCAGCTCGGAAGCGATATGCGAGCCGACCGAGCCTTGCGGCCAGCCTTCCTCGACGGTGACGCAGCGATTCGTCTTCTTCACCGAGCGGACGACCGTATCGATATCGAGCGGGCGGATCGTGCGCAGATCCACGATCTCCGCGTCGATGCCGTCTTTGGCGAGTTCCTCGGCCGCCTTGACCGCGTAGGTCATGCCGATACCGAAGGAAACGATCGTCACGTCCTTTCCCTTGCGATGGATACGGGCCTTACCGATCGGAACGGTCCAGTCGTCGGTTTTCGGGACCTCGAAGGAATGACCGTAGAGGATTTCGTTTTCAAGGAAGATGACCGGGTTCGGATCGCGGATCGCCGACTTCAGAAGCCCCTTCGCGTCCGCCGCCGTGTAGGGCATCACCACCTTCAGGCCCGGAATATGGCCGTACCACGCCGCGTAGTCCTGGCTGTGCTGCGCGGCAACCCGCGCGGCAGCGCCGTTCGGACCGCGAAACACGATCGGACATCCCATCTGGCCGCCCGCCATGTAGAGTGTCTTAGCGGCCGAATTGATGATCTGATCGATCGCCTGCATGGCGAAGTTGAAGGTCATGAATTCGACGATGGGCTTCAAGCCGGCGAAGGCCGCGCCGACGCCGAGACCTGCGAAGCCATGCTCGGTGATCGGCGTATCCACAACGCGCCGCGCGCCGAACTCCTCGAGGAGCCCCTGGCTGATCTTGTAGGCGCCCTGATACTCGGCAACCTCTTCGCCCATCAGGAACACATTGTTGTCGCGACGCATCTCTTCGGCCATCGCATCGCGCAAAGCTTCGCGGACGGTGGTGGAGACCATCTCGACCCCGGCCGGGACCTCTTCCGCCAGATCGCCGTCAACGTCGTCGGGTTCGGGATGCTTCATGCCTTCGGCCGGAACGGATTTCGGCCCGGCGGTCTTTTCGGATGTCGCCTTCTCGCCGGCGAAATCCTCTGTCTTGGCTTCCGCAGGCTTCTCGGCGGCTGGTTTGGCCGCACTCTCTCCTGCGCCGTTCAAGGCCGACTTGTCTTCGCCTTCCGCCAGCAGAATGGCGATCGGGGCGTTCACTTTCACCCCTTCCGTGCCGGCCTGGACGATGATCTTGCCGATCACACCTTCGTCCACGGCCTCGACTTCCATCGTGGCCTTGTCGGTCTCGATCTCGGCGATGACATCGCCGGGCGATACGCTGTCGCCCTCGTTCTTCACCCATTTCGAAAGGGTGCCCTCTTCCATCGTCGGGGAAAGGGCAGGCATCAGAATCTCGGTCGGCATCGTGCCCTCCAGTCCTTACTCAGCCGCCTGCGGCACGGCGTCGGCGTAGATGTCCGTCCAAAGCTCGGAAGCATCGAGCTCGCGGTCGTTCTGTGCGAAATCGGCGGAATCGGCGACGGTTTCGCGAACGTCCTTGTCGATCGCCTTCAGGTCGTCCTCGGACATCCCATAAGCATCCACCAGACGCTGGCGCACCTTCTCGATCGGATCATTTTCGGAGCGCATGCGCTGCACCTCGTCGCGCGTCCGGTACTTCGCCGGGTCCGACATCGAGTGGCCGCGATAGCGATAGGTGAGCATTTCGAGGATCATCGGACCCTTGCCGCTGCGGCAATGGTCCAGCGCCAGCTCGCCGGCGGACTTCACGGCGCGTACGTCCATGCCATCGACCTGAATGCCCGGAATCTTGAACGACAGGCCGCGATGGGCGAAGTTGGTTTCCGCCGAAGCGCGACTGACCGACGTGCCCATGGCA
The DNA here is from genome assembly GCF_009176975.1 of Aureimonas psammosilenae. Lineage (GTDB taxonomy): Bacteria > Pseudomonadota > Alphaproteobacteria > Rhizobiales > Rhizobiaceae > Plantimonas > Plantimonas psammosilenae. The sequence goes on along the minus strand of NZ_WEZG01000013.1, from coordinate 72,474 downwards.
TAGCGGTTGTTCTCGATCACGTAGACGGCCGGCAGCTTCCAGAGCGAGGCCATGTTGAAGCTCTCGTAGACCTGCCCCTGGTTTGCCGCACCGTCACCGAAATAGGTGATCGAGGCGCTGTCATTGCCGTTGTAACGGTTGGCGAAGGCGAGACCCGTGCCGAGCGGAACCTGTGCGCCGACGATGCCGTGGCCACCGTAGAAATGCTTCTCCTTGGAAAACATATGCATGGAGCCACCCTTGCCCTTGGAGTAGCCCCCGCGGCGCCCGGTCAGCTCCGCCATCACGCCGCGCGCTTCCATACCCGTCGCCAGCATGTGGCCGTGGTCGCGGTAGCCGGTGATGACCTGATCACCTTCCTTCATCGCCATCTGCATGCCGACGACGACGGCCTCCTGGCCGATATAAAGGTGGCAGAAGCCGCCGATGAAGCCCATGCCGTAAAGCTGGCCGGCCTTTTCTTCGAAACGACGGATCAGGAGCATATCACGATAAGCGCGCAGTTCCTCGTCCCTCGAGAATTCCTGCGGCTCCGGGGCGCTGAGCTGGGCCAGGGAGTTGACGAGTTCGGCAGAGTCCTGGGTCTGCTCCGCGTCGGTCGGCTTCTTCGGTTTCACCGGGGCCATGATGCGTCTCCGTATCGCGGGCATCCACATGGCGGATGCGACTGAAGCGCGAATATACCGAGACACGGAACCGCCGCAAGACGGCCATCAATCTTAAACCAAAATTGAGTTCAAATGCTGCGTCGCATTATTTTGAACTGAATATTGGTTCATCTATTTCATGACGACGATCTCGTTAGGCGTTGCATAGTTCAGCGCCTGTCGAGACCGTTCATCGATGAGATCACGATCCAACGTGCCGTCGCGCAGCAGTTCGACCTGATGCTCCAAATGCTCCCGCTTCTTACGGAGATCGTCATATCGTTTTTGCGAGGCCGCCAAGCTGGACATCAGATCCTGCTTGGCCTCCAGACCATACCGCCCGCTCTGCGCATGCATGGCGAAATACGCCAGGAAGCCGCATGTCACCAAGGGCACGACGAGGCGTGCGAGCTTCGATTTGCGATACTGTTTTGTGAGGGTCGGCTTCGACATGGAGCGATCATCGCACCGCCGTTTTAACGGCTGGTTAAGGCTGATGATCGAACCGATCGACCTCGTTCGGGTAAGGTCTCAGAATCGAAAAAGGGAGCGCGCGTTGGCGCTCCCTTCCCGTTTGTTCAGCGACGGCGCAGGATCGAGCTGCCGGCATAAACGGCCTGGTCGCCGAGTTCCTGCTCGATGCGCAGAAGTTGGTTGTACTTTGCCAAGCGATCGGACCGCGACAGCGAACCGGTTTTGATCTGACCGCAGTTGGTGGCGACGGCGAGGTCGGCGATGGTGGAATCCTCGGTTTCGCCGGAGCGGTGGGACATCACCGCCGTGTAGCCGGCGCGATGGGCCACGTTCACGGCATCGAGCGTTTCGGTCAGCGAGCCGATCTGGTTTACCTTCACGAGGATCGAGTTGGCGACACCCTTCTCGATACCTTGGCGCAGACGCTTCGAATTCGTCACGAACAGGTCGTCGCCGACGAGCTGAACCTTGTCACCGACCTTCTCGGTGAGGATACGCCAGCCGTTCCAGTCATCCTCGCCCATGCCGTCCTCGATCGAGATGATGGGGTAGCTCGCGCTGAGTTCGGCGAGGTAGCCCGCCATCTCTTCGGACGAGAGTTTGCGATTCTCGCCTTCGAGATCGTAGACGCCGTTCTTTTGGAACTCGGTCGAGGCGCAGTCGAGCGCCAGGAAGACGTCTTCGCCCGGACGGTAACCGGCCGCTTCGATGGCTTTGAGAACGAAATCGAGAGCATCGCGTGCCGAGCCGATATTGGGGGCGAAACCGCCCTCGTCGCCGACATTCGTGTTGTGGCCGGCGCTCTTCAGGCTTTTCTTGAGAGCGTGGAAAATCTCCGCACCGGCGCGCAGCCCTTCCGAGAAGGTCTCGGCGCCGACGGGCATGACCATGAATTCCTGGAAGTCGATTGGATTGTCGGCATGGGCGCCGCCATTGATGATGTTCATCATCGGCACCGGCAGAACATGGGCGCTCGCACCGCCGACATATCGGTAGAGCGGAAGGCCGCAGGACTCGGCGGATGCCTTTGCGACGGCGAGCGAAACGCCGAGAATCGCGTTCGCGCCGAGCCGGCTCTTGTTCTCGGTGCCGTCGAGATCGCGCAGGGTGCGGTCGATGGAAATCTGGTTCTCGGCATCGAGACCGATCAAGGCTTCCATGATCTCCGCATTGACGGCTTCGACGGCCTTCAGAACGCCCTTGCCGGCATAGCGCGCGTCGCCGTCGCGAAGCTCCACGGCTTCATAGGCGCCGGTGGAGGCCCCGGACGGAACCGCCGCGCGGCCGCGCGCGCCATCTTCCAGCACGACGTCGACCTCGACAGTCGGATTGCCTCGGCTATCCAGGATTTCGCGTCCGATGATATCGATGATCGCGGCCATATTCGTCTCCTCTCGGCAAGCGCCAATTCGGGCGCTCTTAGAACAGGCGTGTGACGGTTTGACCAGACCCGGCCGCGATTTGTGCCCTTACCTCCCGGCAGGTTCGAAGGCGAGAAAACAGCCCCCGCTTTCGCTTAACGAGACGACGTGCCGGCCCATCACATCCTCGCACGGCAAGCCGGCGGATCGCGCGAAGGCTGGAACCTCTTCCGTCCGAATACCTTGGAGAACGACGCCGACGAGGTGCAGCCCGGCTCCGTCATAGGCCGAAACGCCGTAGCGCGCGCCGAGTCCCTCCGGCGTCACGACTTCGACCACCCGGCCACCGATACTCATGGAGGAGCCGAGTCCGTTGGCTATGATGTCCTGTCCAGCCAAAATCGCCTCGAAGAATGCGCGATGCCGCTCCGGTTCGGCCGCGACATAGATCAGGCGCGAGATGCCGTACGCCCCGTTCGGGTGCCGGGTCAGCGCTTCCCGATCGGGCGAGAAATCGGAAAGACGCTCGCAGGAGAACAGGAAGGTCGCCGGAGCCTGAGGATCTGCGGCGAAGGCCAGCCGAAACGACAGATCGACGCTTTTTCCGCCGGGCGTCTGAAACGGGCGGCCGAATTCCAGCGTCTCGCCGCCATCGAAACCGGCGGTGCGGAAGGCCTCCCGGTCTGCGGCAGCGTTGTCGCTTTTCAATGCCGCTGCGGTGAAGGCCGGGAGCGAGTGCCGGAGGCGGTAGGAGAGATCGCGGCGAACGAACGCATTGCCTTCACCCGCCCGCGTTTCGGCCAGATCGCGGTCGAGCACGGCAAGGGGTTCGATATAGGAACCGTCCGCGAAGAAGATGCAGGCGTTGCCCGTCCCGAATGGATGGGCCGCGTCGGCCGCAACGCGAAACCCCAGGCCTTCGAAGACGCGGCGCGAGCGAGCGAGGTCCTCGACGGCGAGAACGACGTGATCGAGGTCGCGCGCGCGCTCCACGTCAAACCAGTCGCGAGCGCTCGACGGAAGCCGCGATGAACGACTTGAACAGCGGATGCGGCTCGAACGGGCGCGACTTCAGTTCCGGATGGTACTGCACGCCGATGAACCAGGGATGGTCCGGCAGTTCGATCGTTTCCGGCAAAAGCCCGTCCGGCGACATGCCGGCGAAGGAAAGCCCGGCTTCCTCCAGCCTTTCCTTGTAGGCGCGGTTCACTTCGTAGCGGTGGCGATGACGCTCGGTGATCTCGGTATCGCCGTAGATCGTGGCGATGCGGGAGCCGGGCTGCAGCGAAGCGCGGTAGGAACCGAGGCGCATCGTACCGCCGAGATCGCCCTCGCCCTTGCGCCGCTCCAGTTCGTTGCCGCGCATCCATTCCGTCATCATGCCGACCAGCGGCTCTTCCGCCGGACCGAATTCCGTCGACGACGCCTTTTCGATGCCCGCCAGCGAGCGAGCCGCCTCGATCACAGCCATCTGCATGCCGAAGCAGATGCCGAAATACGGCACCTGATGCTCACGCGCGAACTTGGCGGCCAGGATCTTGCCTTCCGACCCGCGCTCTCCGAAGCCGCCCGGCACGAGGATACCGTTGACGCGCTCCAGATAAGGCGTCGGGTCTTCCTGCTCGAAGACCTCCGAGGAGATCCAGTCGAGCTTGACGCTGACCCGGTTGGCCAACCCGCCATGCTGCAGCGCCTCGATCAGCGACTTATAGGCGTCCTTCAGACCGGTATATTTTCCGACCACGGCGATCGTCACTTCGCCTTCCGGGTTGCGGATGCCCTGCACGATCTGCTGCCAACGTTCGAGCTTGGGCTTGGGCGCGGGGTCGATGCCGAAGGCGGCGAGAACTTCCGTGTCGAGGCCTTCGGCGTGATAGGCGACGGGCACGTCGTAGATCGTCGCCACGTCGAGCGCCTGGATCACGGCCGTTTCGCGGACGTTGCAGAACAGACTCATCTTGCGCCGCTCTTCCACCGGAATCGGCCGGTCCGCGCGCACAAGCAGGATATCGGGCTGGATGCCGATGGAGCGAAGCTCCTTCACCGAATGCTGCGTCGGCTTGGTCTTCAACTCGCCCGCCGATGCGATGAAGGGCATGAGCGTCAGGTGAATGTAGATCGCGCCATGACGGGGCAGATCGTTGCCGAGCTGGCGGATCGCCTCCATGAAGGGCATCGCCTCGATGTCGCCGGCCGTTCCGCCGATCTCGCAGATCACGAAATCGTAGTCCTCGTTGCCGTCGAGAACGAAGGCCTTGATGGCATCGGTGACGTGGGGGATGACCTGCACGGTCGCGCCCAGGAAGTCGCCGCGCCGCTCCTTGGCGATCAGTTCCATATAGATGCGGCCGGTGGTGATGTTGTCCATCCGGTTGGCGGAGCGGCCTGTGAAACGCTCGTAATGGCCGAGATCGAGATCGGTCTCCGCACCGTCCTCGGTCACGAAGACTTCGCCGTGCTGGGTCGGGCTCATCGTGCCCGGATCGACGTTCAGATAGGGATCGAGCTTACGCAGCCGCACGCGATAACCGCGTGCCTGCAACAGCGCGCCAAGCGCGGCTGCTGCTATGCCTTTGCCAAGAGAGGAGACCACGCCGCCGGTGATGAAGATGTAACGCGCCATGGACTTTCCCGATATCGCTATGCTTCCGATTCCGCCAGCCCCGAATTTGGTGGCGGAATGCAAAAGGGCGCCGGTGCGGCGCCCTTCCGTCGAATCTAGGCGGCCGAACGAGACCGCCGAGAGCTCAAGGTGCCGGCGTTTGACCGGCGGGCGCGGGCGTGACGGGCGCAGCCGGAGCCGCATCGCCAGCGGGCGCGTTCAACGGCCCGGTGGTCGTCGCGTTGGATGGCGCGATGGCCGGATCGGCGGTCACGGGCTTGCCCGCAGGCGTTTGCGTCGTGCCCGTGGGAGCGCTGCCCGTCGCGGGCATTCCGCCGAGCTGATCCAGCAGCGTGCCGTTGTTGTTGCCGGTGCCGGACGGAGCCGACTGGTTCGCCGGAATGCGGTCCAGAATATCGGTCGGCTGGTTGCCGTAGCGTGCGGACAGGCCGAGCGCCAATGACGTGATGAAGAAGCCCGCCGCAAGAATCGCCGTCGTGCGCGTCAAGGCGTTGGCGGCGCCGCGCGCCGTCATGAGACCGCCGCCCCCACCGCCGATGCCGAGCGCGCCGCCTTCGGATCGTTGAAGAAGAACGACCACGATCAGCGCCAGCACGATCATCAGGTGGACGATGATGAGAATTGTATCGAGGATGGAGCCCATAACTGCTTTTCGCCGGGCAGCGTGGCCGCCCCAAACCGGTTCGAATTTCGCGGCTTCTTATAGGACCATGCGGGCGAAGCCAAATTCTTTCGCGATTCGAGCCCGCCTGTCTCCGATACGAGATAATTCGAACGTGCTCTTCTTGCGTCGAAGCCTGTCCTTTTCCTAATAGAACCGGTCAAGCCCGAGAGAGACATCCTTTTCCATGCTGAAGACGCTGCGCAGCAAGACGTCCGGCTTCGTCGCCAAGCTGATCCTCGGCCTCGTGGTCGTGGCTTTCGTCGTCACCGGCTTTGCCGGCTTCTTCCAAGGTTCGACCTCCGACAAGGTGGTCGCGGCCGGCCGAACCCAGCTCGGCGCCGACGACTATCTTCTCGCCTGGCAGCAGGCCGAAGCGAATCTGGCGAACCGCCTGCAGCGCAGGCCGACGCGCGAGGAAGCCCGCCGAAGCGGCATCGAATCGCAGGTCATGTCGCAGCTCGTGACCGAAGCCGGACTTGGCGAGCAGGCCCGCAGGCTCGACCTCGGCCTGTCGGAAGGCCGGCTCGCACAGCTCATCGCCGACGATCCGTCCTTCCACGACGGCGCAGGCAATTTCTCGCGCGCCAACTTCCGCCAACTCCTGTCCAGCATCGGCATGACGGAGAATCAGTTCATCCAGAACCGTCAGCAGGCGGCGGTTCGCAGCCAGATCGTCGATGCGGTGGCGCGAGGCGCCAATCTGCCGAACGCGATGAAGACGGCGTTCGGCATCTATGTCGGCGAGCGTCGCACGGCGGACTACGTGACGTTGCCGGTTTCGAAGGTCGAGCCGGTCGCCGAGCCCGCCGCGGACGCCGTTACCGCCTACTACGATCGCTACAAGCAGCGCTATGCCGCGCCCGAACTGCGAAGCGTTTCCTACGCCCTCGCAACTCCCGAAACGCTGGCCAATGCCGGCGCGATCACGGACGATCATATCCGCCAGGATTATGAGGCGAACCGCCAGCGCTTCACCAACCCCGAGCGCCGGCAGGTGCAGCAGGTCCTCTTCAAGGACAAGGCGGCGGCCGACGCCGCCAAGGCCGAGCTTGCCGGTGGCAACAGCTTCGAAGACGTTGTCGCGGGCACGGGGCGCTCGATCGCCGACGTCGATCTCGGCCTTCGCGCCAAAGCGCAGATCGCCGACCGCGCGGTGGCGGACGCCGCTTTTGCCCTCGCGGCGGGGCAGGTTTCGGAAGTGGTTCAGGGCACGTTCGGCCCGGTCGTGCTGCGCGTCGTTTCGGTCGAGCCCGAGGCCGTCAAGCCGTTGGACGAGGTGCGTGACCAGATTCGCCGGGAACTCGCCGAACAAACGGGCGGCGAACAATTGCAGCAAGCGCAGAACGCCTTCGACGACGCCCGCGCCGGCGGTGCCCCTTTCGCGGAAGCGGCAGAGCGCGCGGGGTTGAAGGTGACGCAGATTCCGGCTGTTTCCCGGTCCGGCAATGGCGCGGACGACCAGCCGCTTGCCGACCTGCCGACCACGGAAGGCTTTCTTGAAGCGGTCTTCACGGCTCAGCCCGGCGGCGACAACCCGCCGATCAATATCCGCCCGGCGGGCTCGCTTTTCTATGACGTGACGAAGATCGACGCGCCGCGCGAGCGCAGCCTGGACGAGGTTCGCCCGCGCGTCATCGCCGACTGGAAGTCGGACGAGGCGCAACGCCTTCTCGGCGAACGGGCGACGGCGTTGAAGGCTCGGCTCGACGGCGGCGAAACGATGGACCAGATCGCGGCCGCGGAAGGCCTGACCAAGTCGGTCGCCGCAGCCGTCAGCCGTCAAACGGGCGGCGCGCAACTCGGCGAGGGCGTGGATGCTCTCTTCAATGCCAAGGAAGGCGGCTCGTCGCTGGCGACGGGCCCGGACGGCACGTCCCGCATTCTCCTGCAGGTCACCTCCATCGCTCCGCCGATCGATCCCGTGGCTTCGCTCGGTGCCGGTCAGGCTCGTCAGCTCGACCAGCTCATGCAGGACGATCTTCTGCAGACCTATGTCGACGGGCTTCGCGAGGCCTATCAAGTCGTCTCCTACCCGCAGGCGATCGAACGGGCCCAGGCCTCCATCCGATGAGCCAGACGCTGAAGCCTCTTCTGTCGAAGGTGGCGACGGGGGCGTCGCTCGACCGCTCGGAAGCGGAGGAAGCCTTCCGCATCCTGATGTCCGGGGAGGCGACGCCGACGCAGATCGGCGGCTTCCTGATGGCGCTTCGCGTTCGCGGCGAAACCGTGGACGAGATGACCGGCGCCGTTTCGGTGATGCGCGCCAACATGCTGCCCGTCACGGCGCCCGCCGGTGCCGTTGACATCGTGGGAACGGGCGGCGACCATGCCGGCACGGTGAACGTGTCCACCTGCTCGGCCTTCGTCGCGGCCGGCTGCGGTCTCGTGGTCGCCAAGCACGGCAATCGCGCGCTGTCTTCGCGCTCCGGTGCGGCGGACGTCCTGACCGCGCTCGGCGTGAAGACGGACCTGCCGCCGATCGAGATTTCGCGCACCATCGCGGAAGCCGGCATCGGCTTCATGTTCGCGCCGCTGCATCATCCGGCGATGCGCTTCGTCGGCCCGAGCCGCGTGGAGCTAGGGACGCGAACGATCTTCAACCTCCTCGGTCCGCTCGCCAATCCCGCCCGTGTTCGCCGAATGCTGGTCGGCGTCTTCGCCGCCGAATGGCTGATGCCGGTCGCCGAGGCGCTGCGCGCGCTCGGTGCCGATTCGGCCTGGGTCGTGCATGGAGACGGCTTGGACGAGATGACGACCTGCGGCACGACGTCGGTCGTCGCTCTTCGGGACGGACAAATAGAGCGCTTCGATCTGACGCCGGAGGAGTTCGGCCTGCGCCGGGCGCCTTTGTCCGAGATCATCGGGGGCGACGGCGAAGCGAATGCGGCGTCCTTGCGCGCCGTGCTGGGCGGCGAGCGGAACGCTTATCGCGACATCGTTCTCCTGAACGTCGCGGGCGCGCTCGTAATGGCGGGCGAGGCTGCGGATATTCCAACCGGCATCGCACGTGCGGCTCAGGCAATCGATGACGGTTCGGCCCTCGCCGTGCTGGAAAAGCTGATCGCCTCCTCGAATCGAAGCACGGGAAGCGTCGCATGACGGATATTCTTCGCCGGATCGAAGCCTACAAGCGCGAGGAGATCGCGGAAGCGAAGCGCTTGCGCCCCCTGGCTGACGTGGAGGCGGCTGCCCGCACCCTTCCCGCCCCGCGCGGCTTCACGGAGGCGATCCGGCGCAAGCATCGCGAGAACAGCTTCGCGTTGATCGCCGAGATCAAGAAGGCGAGCCCCTCGAAAGGACTGATCCGCGCAGATTTCGATCCGCCGTCACTGGCACTCGCCTATGAACGCGGCGGGGCAGCCTGCCTCAGTATCCTGACGGACAAGCCCTCGTTCCAGGGCGATCCCTCATTCCTGTCGGCCGGGCGCGATGCCACTTCCCTACCCGCTCTGCGCAAAGACTTCCTGTTCGACACCTATCAGGTGACGGAGGCGCGCGCCTGGGGTGCCGACGCGATCCTGATCATCCTGGCGGCGGTTGACGACGCCTTGGCCGCCGATCTCGAAGCCGCCGCATTCGACCATGGCATGGATGTTCTCCTCGAAGTGCATGACGAGGCCGAAACCGAGCGTGCGCTTCGGCTGCGATCGCCCTTGCTCGGCGTCAACAATCGCAACCTGCGCACTTTCGAAACGAGCCTCGACGTGTCGTCGCGCCTTGCCGGTCTGGTCCCGCCCGACCGTATCCTCGTCGGCGAAAGCGGGATCTTCACGCCGGAGGATTGCGAAACCTTGGCGCGCAGCGGTTTCCAGACGTTCCTCGTCGGAGAAAGCCTGATGCGCCAGAGCGATGTCGAAGCGGCGACGCGCACGCTTTTATCCCGGCCGAGCGCCGAGGCGGCGGCGTGAGCGGCACGCGCCTGACGCATCTCGACGAGCGCGGCGCAGCGTCGATGGTGGATGTCGGCGAGAAGGACGTGACGCGCCGCGTCGCCACGGCGGAAGGCTTCGTGACGATGGCGCCTGAAACGCTGACGCTTATCCAAAGCGGCAACATGAAGAAGGGCGACGTGATCTCCATCGCCCGTGTCGCCGGGATCATGGCGGCCAAGCGAACATCCGACCTGATTCCGCTTTGCCATCCCCTGACGATGGACAAGATCGGCGTGGAGATCGAGCCCGATACCGCCCTGCCCGGCCTGCGAATCGTCGCGATCGCCATCGTCACCGCCAAGACGGGCGTCGAGATGGAAGCCCTGACCGCCGTTTCCGTCGCCTGCCTCACCATCTACGACATGGCGAAGGCCGTGGATCGCGGTATGACCATCGAGGGCATTCGCCTCCTCGCGAAATCCGGTGGACGTTCGGGGGACTGGTCCGTGGACGAATCGCAGCGGTGAGCCTGCTTTCTCTCGAAGACGCCTTTGCGCGCATCGTCGGCGATGTCGTGCCGATCGGCGATACCGAGTCCCTGCCCCTTCGGCGGTGTTCCGGTCGCGTACTCGCCGCCGACATCGTGGCGCTTCGCACGCAGCCAGGCTTCGATGCATCGGCCATGGACGGTTACGCCGTGCGCGCCGAGGACTTGGCAGAGCCCTTTACCCCTCTCGCGCTGATCGGCGAATCTGCCGCCGGGAATGGCTTCGCGGGCACCATCGAAAGCGGCACATGCGCGCGCATCTTCACCGGCGCGCCGATGCCGGCCGGCGCCGATGCGGTCCTGATCCAGGAGAATGCCGAACGCGTCGACGCGAAAACGATTCTGCCACTCGCCTCTTCACCAGCGGGTCGTCATATCCGCCGGGCCGGAGCGGATTTCAAAAAAGGCGAAGTCCTTCTCACCGCGCGCACCCTCCTCAACGCCGGCAAGATCGCGGTCGGGGCCAGCGCCGGGCATCCCGAACTGACGGTGGTGCGCCGCCCGCGCGTCGCGATTCTTGCCACCGGTGACGAACTGGTTCTGCCCGGCGAGGCCGTCGGGCCGGCGCAGATCGTTTCGTCGAACAGCTTCGGCATCGCCGCAATGGTGGAAGGCGCCGGTGGCGAAGTCTTGGATTACGGGCTCGTTCGGGACGATCTCGGCGCGATCGGGACCATGGTGGACCGCGCGCGCGATGAAGCCGTAGACATACTGGTCACGAGCGGTGGCGCTTCGGTTGGCGATCATGACCTCGTCGGCGATGTCTTTGCGTCACGAGGTGTTCTCATCGATTTCTGGAAGATCGCGATGCGTCCGGGCAAGCCGCTGATGGCGGGCCGCCTTGGACCCATGCGGTTGTTAGGTCTACCGGGCAATCCCGCATCGAGCCTCGTGACCGCGACGCTCTTCCTTCAGCCGCTTGTGAAAGCGCTTCTCGGTCTCGATCCGGCGATCGCGTATCGCAACGGCATTCTCGGCGAGGACTTGCCGGCCAATGACCAACGCGCCGATTTCCTTCGGGCCACCGTCGGCGAGGCCTCCGCTGTCATGCCGATCCTTTCCACGGCGGGGCGTCAGGATTCCTCTCTCCTCAGCGTTTTCGCCAAAGCCGACGCGCTTCTGGTCCGGGAGCCTTTCGCCCCCGCCGCGAAAGCCGGAGAACCCTGCCGCTTCATTTCGCTCGACTAACGGCACCAAAGCTTGAACGCTTGCGGAACACAACTAGAACATATAGGACTTGTTCAGGTTTTGTTTTGATGGATTCGCCGCGATGCTGACGCGAAAGCAGCATGATCTCCTGCTCTTCATTCACGAGCGCCTTCAGGACGCCGGTGTGCCGCCGTCCTTCGACGAAATGAAGGACGCTCTCGATCTGAAATCGAAATCGGGCATCCATCGCCTGATCACCGCCCTGGAAGAACGTGGCTTCATCCGCCGCCTTCCGAACCGGGCGCGGGCACTGGAAGTTCTGCGCTTGCCGGAGTCCATGGCCCAGAAGGCGCCGAAAGCCCGTGGTTTCACGCCGAGCGTCATCGAGGGTGCGAAAAGCCTGCGGCCCGCCGCGAATGTCGAACCCATCGAGAAAAGGCGGCCGGCCCCCTCGGCCGATCGCACGATCGGCATTCCGGTCATGGGCCGCATCGCCGCCGGCGTTCCGATCTCTGCCATTCAGAACAACACCCACCATATCCACATGCCGCCCGACATGCTCACCGGCGGCGAGCACTATGCGCTGGAGGTGAAGGGCGACTCGATGGTGGATGCCGGCATCCTCGACGGCGATACCGTGATCATCCGCCGTTCTGAGACGGCCTCGCAGGGCGAGATCGTCGTGGCACTGGTGGATGACGAGGAAGCGACGTTGAAGCGGTTCCGCCGGCGGGGCGATGCCATCGCGCTGGAAGCCGCGAATCCAGCCTATGAGACGCGCATCTTCGGGTCCGATCGCGTCAAGGTTCAGGGCAAGCTTGTGGCGCTTCTTCGCAAGTACTGACGTCGATGATTCAAGGGTCGACGTTCGATCAGCGGGCTTCGGCCCGTTCATCCGAAGGCTAATCCGACCGGCGCCATGCTTCCGGCCAGGGCGCCAACCGTTGCAGGTTCCATTCTTCGCCGGGGTTGATGATCGAGTCGTCGGCCTCCACAAGCCCGGTCGCGCCATTGCGCTTGATGGCAAGAGATCCAGTGCGACGAAGCGTTCGGAGCGTCACCAGCATCGCCCCGGAATGGCAAGCGGTGAGCGCGATGGCGCGCGCGACGATCGCGATATCGCCCTCGTCGCAGGCTCGCGCGGTCTGCCTGTAGTCATCCGTCCAGACGACCTTCACGTCGCTTCGCGTTCGAGCGACGCAGAACCGCAGTTGCGGTTTTTTGGTCTTCCTCTGCTGCGTTCCGTCGGTCGAAGTTTCCGGAATGGCCTCGCAGCTAAAGCTTTCCTCCGAACGAGGTTGAGAAGCCGAAGCGGATGGGAGAGAACGCTGCCATTGATCGAAGACGAACTGGTTGGAACGGCGCTGGAGCGGCCGAATAGTTCCGTCGGCATCGAAGAGCGCGGCTTCCCGTCCATTCTCGAAGATCAGCAGTTCCGGGCGTTCGCTTCGGGATGGCGCCAGCACGAGGCCGGCAAGCGCCAGCGGAATGACAATCAAGCGCATCCTGCTTGCCAGGAAACATCCGGCGACGATTGCTGCCGTCGAGAGAATCAGCCCGTGCGGTGTGATCAGTCCTGTCGGGTCGTCCGGCATGAAGGCGCTCAACTCGCGTGCCAGAAAGAAGACGAGCGTCAGGCCTTTCCCGAGAAGGAACAGGAACGGCCCGTCTATTCCGAACGGCATCGAGATCATCGCTAACAGCGCGAGCGGCATGATCCACAGCGAGAAGATCGGCAGGATCAGCATATTGGCGACGAGGCCGAAGGGTGCGATCCGCTGGAAGTGAAACGCCGCATAGGGAGCCGTCGCCAAGCCCGCGACGAGGGAAGACGCCGCGATGCCACCGAGCGGCAGGAGAACGGTTCGCACGATCGGCCGCTTCTTCTCCGTTTCACCTTCGGTAGAAGACCTACGCCGGGCGTAGAAGCCGTAGGCGGCGACGATGGCGGCTGTCGCAGCGAAGGACATCTGGAAGCCCGGCGTTAGAAGGGCGTGCGGGGTGACGAGAAGAATCAGGATCGCTGCGATCGACACGTTGCGAAGCGTCATCGCCATACGGTCGCATAAGACCGCAGCCAGCATGATCGAGATCATCAGGAACGAGCGGGTGGTCGCGACATCCATGCCCGACAGCGCCCAGTAGAAGGCGGACACGAGAAGTGCGGCACAGGCCGCAAGTTTCTTTGTCGCGATATTGAGGGCCAGCAGCGGAAAAACGGCGAGGCCGAAGCGCACCATGGCCATCGCGAAGCCTCCGACCAGCGCCATGTGAAGCCCGGAAATCGATAGGACATGCGAAAGTCCGGTCGAGCGCAGCCATTCGTCCACGTCGTCCGGGATCGCGGTTCGCTCGCCGGCGATAAGCGCGCTCGCTACCGCGCCTTCCGGCCCGCCGACCGTCGCCGCGATATGCTCGGAAATCGAGATGCGAAGGACGGTCAGCCGTTCGCGCCAGGAAAGGATGGGAGCGGATGTGCCGAGAGAAACATCCTCCGGCTTTCCCAGCGCGAAACCGTAAGCGCCGAGACCATCGAAGAACGCTCCCCGCGCGAAATCGTAGCTTCCGGGAAAGGCTGGGCCGGAAGGCGGTCTGAGGCGCACCAGCCCTCGATAAAGGCCGCCGACGGCCAAGGGCGAATGCTTGGACGATACGAGAATCTTCGCCCGTTGCGGCGGCCGCGACAAGGTCGGTCGCGCTGTCGCTGCGATATCGACGAGATAATGCCAACGCTGGCGCGCGTCCTGCCCCCGCCACGCCACGCGCCCCTCGATCCTCACGGTCGCCTCGCCCGAGAAGATCACCGTTTGCGTGCGCGCCAACTCATGAACCGAGGCTGCAGCCCCGAGGAATAAACAGCCGGGCAGCAGAAAGGCGAGCGCGACGAGGCGTCCGTGCAAGAGCCATCCGATCGCGAGGAAAGCCGCCGCGCCGAACCCGAGCGGCAGGAGACCCGGCCGCCACCCCGTTTCCAAGACAAGGGCGATGCCGAGCATCATCCCCAATGGAAGGAGATGGAATCCGCTCCGCGCTTCGCGCTCCCGTTCGATCTCGCCCCGCCACCACGCGCCGTGCCGCGGGTTCCCGAGAATGCGGCGCAACAGTCGCAGGATCGCCCGGCGCCGAGACACCGGTCGCTCCGTCAGGTTCGCCGTGTTTCCGGTGGCGGTCATTCGCTCTCGTTACCGCGCGCTTGTGTCGCTTCCGTCCTATGCTACACAGCCGCGACATCGAGCCGACCGGAAAAATCGGGGCGGCGCTGGTTTCGCACGGGACATTTCACATGACCGCAAAGGTGGTGACACGCTTCGCCCCCTCGCCCACCGGATTCCTCCATATCGGTGGGGCGCGGACCGCACTCTTCAACTGGCTCTACGCTCGCCATACCGGCGGCCGGATGCTTCTGCGAATCGAGGATACCGATCGCGAGCGCTCCACAGACGCTGCGGTGGATGCGATCATCGATGGCCTCGACTGGCTCGGCCTGAAGGCGGACGAACCGCCGGTCTCGCAGTTCGAGCGCGCCGCCCGCCATCGGGAAGTGGCGGAAGAAATGCTGGCGGCGGACAAGGCCTATCTCTGCTTTGCGACGCAGGCCGAACTCGAAGAGATGCGCGAAAAGGCGAAGACCGAAAAACGCCCGCCGCGTTATGATGGCCGCTGGCGCGATCGCGATCCGTCCGAAGCGCCCGAAGGCGTCAAACCGGTGATCCGTATCAAGGCGCCGCAGGAGGGCGAAACCCTCGTTCGCGACCAGGTGCAGGGGGACGTGCGGTTTCCGAACCGCGATCTCGACGATTTCGTGCTGCTGCGCTCCGACGGCACGCCGACCTACATGCACGCGGTCGTGGTGGACGACCACGACATGGGTGTCACCCACATCATCCGGGGCGACGACCATCTCACGAATGCCGGTCGCCAAACGCTGATCTATCAGGCCATGGGCTGGGATGTGCCCGTGATGGCGCACATCCCCCTCATCCACGGCGAAGACGGCGCCAAGCTTTCCAAGCGGCACGGCGCGCTCGGCGTCGAAGCCTACCGCGCGATGGGATATCCGCCGGAAGCGCTTCTGAATTATCTGGCGCGTCTCGGATGGAGCCATGGCGACGACGAAGTGATGTCGATCGATCAGATGATCGAGTGGTTCGATATCGTCGACGTCAACAAGGGCGCGGCGCGCTTCGATTTCGCCAAGCTGAACGCGCTGACCGGCGTTCACATCCGTTCGACCGCCGACGAGAAGCTCGTCGAGATGCTGATGGATGAGCGCGACCATCTGCCGAACGGGGCCAACCTGAAAGCAGCGTCCGATGAAAGAGTGCGGCAGATTCTGCTTCAGGCGATGCCCGGCTTGAAGGAGCGGGCGAAGTCCCTCGTGGAACTCACCGATATGGCCGGCTTCTATTTCGCCGCGCGGCCGCTTGCCATGGACGAAAAGGCGGAAGGCATTCTGGCATCCGGCGGACGCGAGATCGTCGCCAAGGTTCTGCCCGCGCTTTCGGCCGCGCCCGAATGGAATGGCAAGGCGCTGGAAGAGATCGTTCGCGCCACCGCGGAAGCCGATGGACTTAAGCTCGGAAAACTCGCGCAACCCCTCCGGGCCGCCCTGACCGGGCGTTCGACCTCCCCGGGCGTCTTCGACGTTCTAGAGGTTTTGGGCCGGGAGGAGTCCCTCGCCCGCCTGTCCGATCAGGCGTCGGCGTAAAATCGGGCGTGCGGCAATCATCAAACTTACGATGTTGAAGCTTGTCGCTGCTATGGGGACGGGATAGGCAAAGCGCAGCGACGGTTTTCGCACCGCAACAAGCGATGCGCCGACCGTCAAACGGAAAGGGACCTCGCATGACCGGTACAGCGGCTACAATCGCAGTGGATGGCAAGAATGCGGAGTTGCAGGCACGATCGGGGACGCTCGGCCCGGACGTCGTCGACATCACCTCGCTCTACAAGAACACCGGCGTCTTCACCTACGATCCCGGCTTTTCTTCGACCGCCTCGTGCGAGTCGAAGATCACCTATATCGACGGCGACGAGGGCGTCCTCCTGCATCGCGGCTACCCGATCGAGCAGCTCGCCGAGCGGGGCGATTTTCTCGAGACCTGCTACCTCCTCCTTTACGGCGAGTTGCCGACCACCCGCGAGAAGGAAGATTTCAACCACCGCGTGACGCACCACACGATGGTGCACGAGCAGATGTCGCGCTTCTATTCCGGCTTCCGCCGCGACGCGCATCCGATGGCCGTCATGGTCGGCTCCGTCGGAGCCCTGTCGGCCTTCTATCACGACTCCACCGATATCGCGGACCCGCACCAGCGCATGGTCGCGTCGATCCGGATGATTGCCAAGACGCCGACGCTCGCGGCGATGGCGTACAAATATCATATCGGCCAGCCCTTCGTTTATCCGCAGAACCACCTCTCCTATGCGGAAAACTTCCTGAACATGTGCTTCGCGGTGCCCTGCGAGCCCTACAAGATCAATCCGGTGCTCGCGAAGGCGATGGATCGGATCTTCATCCTCCACGCCGACCACGAGCAGAACGCGTCCACCTCGACGGTGCGCCTTGCCGGCTCGTCCGGCGCCAACCCCTTCGCCTGCATCGCGGCCGGCATCGCCTGCCTTTGGGGCCCGGCCCATGGCGGCGCGAACGAAGCCGCGCTCAACATGCTGTCGGAGATCGGCACGAAGGACCGCATTCCGGAATTCATCAAGCGCGCCAAGGACAAGAACGACCCGTTCCGCCTGATGGGCTTCGGTCACCGCGTCTACAAGAACTACGATCCGCGCGCCAAGATCATGCAGCAGACATGCCATGAAGTGCTGGACGAACTCGGCATCAAGGACGATCCGCTGCTCGAGGTCGCGATGGAACTGGAGCATATCGCGCTTCACGACGAATATTTCATCGAGAAGAAGCTCTATCCGAACGTCGATTTCTATTCCGGCATCACGCTGAAGGCCCTCGGTTTCCCCACCACCATGTTCACCGTGCTCTTCGCCGTGGCGCGCACCGTCGGCTGGATCGCGCAGTGGAAGGAGATGATCGAAGACCCGCATCAGCGCATCGGCCGCCCGCGCCAGCTTTATACCGGCGCTCCGCAGCGCGACTATCAGCCGATCGACCAGCGCGGCTGAGCCGTCAGCCTCGCCGCTGGGCGAGTTCCTCGACCACGATCCCGGCGGCCATGTCGCCGGGATTGCCTTCCACCGACATCTGCTCGCGAATGGTGGCGAAACCTTCGAGCTGGGCCCTTCTCTCACCCGTATCGGTGAGAAGGCGCTCCAACCGCCGCGCCAGATGCTCAGGCCGCACGGTTTCGTGGAAGTGCTCCGGCACCAGCGGGTGCCCGGCGATGTAGTTCGGCAAGGCCGCCGTCCATCCAGTCAGCCAGTGGCGAAAACGATAGCTGATCGCGTCGAGCCGGTAGCAAAGCGCCATCGGGATGCCGCTCAGCGCCAGTTCCAGCGCGACCGTACCGGACGCCGCGACAGCCGCATCGGCCGTCGCGAACGCTTCCCATTTCGCCTCTTCCCCCACCACGATCTCGGGTTTCACGGCAAACGCCTGCACATGCTCGCGGATGGTGCTTTCCAGCCGTGGCACGGCCGGCAGAACGGCACGCAGGTTCGGCACCCTCTCCGAGAGGATCGCAAGCGTTTGGCCGAAATCGCCGATCAACCTTTGAACTTCGCCGCGACGTGATCCCGGTAGGAGCAGAAGCGTCGGCGGTCGGCTTGGTTCGAAACGTAAAGGGCTGCACAACAGCCGTTCCAGCCCGGTATTCCGCATCAGGGGATGGCCGACATAATCAGCCTTCGGGCCGTTCAGGGTCTCGTAGATCGCCGGCTCGAACGGGAAAACGGAGATCAGGCGATCGACATAGCCCCGCATCGCGGACGCCCGCTCGCCGTGATAGGCCCAAACGGCTGGCGGCACGTAATTGATGATCGGCAGATCGGGCAGTTCCTTGCGCACCCGGCGCGCAACGCGGTGCGAAAATGAGTAGCTGTCGATGATGACCAGCGCATCCGGGCGCTGCGCGACGATGAAGCGCGTGGTCTGCGAAAGCCGCCGGACGAGTTGCGGCAGCCGAGCAACCACCGCGCCGACGCCGATGATCGAAAGCTCGTCGATATCGAAAAGCGATTCGACGCCCTCGTTCGCCATTTCGTCACCGCCAAGGCCGATCGCTTCGAGTTCAGCCCCGAGATGTCGGCGCAGGCCCTTGATCAGCTCGGCGCCCAGGCGGTCGCTGGAATTCTCACCGACGACGAACGCGATTTTCGTCATATTTCTCCGCCGTTCGGAATGGTCCGCCGCCCGACAACGAAAATCCCCTTATCGTGTGCGGCTTGTCTCACATCGTCCAATCCGAGGACCAGCGATCCACCGGCCGTGACCGCGATGCCGGCGAGACCCGCTTCCGCTGCTTCATCCACCGTTGCCGAGCCGATGCTCGGCAGATCGAATCGATCGTCCTGATCGGGTTTGCGGCATTTGACGAGCACGCAGCGCTCGTTCCGCCCGATGCGGCCGCGTCGTTTCAGATCGGCGACCCGGTGCAGCATTTCGCGAGTGCCCTCGATCCCCTCCAGAGCCACGACCCTGTCGCGCGAAGCGACGATTGCCTGACCGATATCTAAAGCGCCAAGCGTCGTGGCCGCGGCGACGCCGCGAGAGATGGCGGCCTCCTCATGAGGATCGGGGGCATGTCCGGCGATCAGACCGTCGGGCGCGAGGAGGCTCGGGACGATCGCCTGCACGCCGACGACCTCGAAACCTCGCGCCTCGAACGTTCGCGTCGCGGCACGCAGGAGGTTGTCATCGCCGCCGCGCATGACGCCGAAAATCTCGCGCATCATCATGAGCGTGCGCCAGGAGGGGAGAATAGATTTGAAGTCCGGTCGGACCGATACGGTGCCGCACAGAACGAGCTTGCGCGCGCCCGAGACCCGAAGCCAATTCAGGCCGTCCCCGAGTTTGCCCCAGGCCATCGGTCGCGACGGATAGGGCGACCAGTCGGACTTGATGCCATCCGCAACACCCAGGATATGCGGCCGCCAGCCATTCGCCGCCGCTGCGTCGGCAATGATGCGCGGAAGGCTTCCGCCTCCCCCGGCAATCCCCAGCGGCTCGCCCGGAACGCTCGGAAGCAGCGATCCTTCCGCTGCCATGTCAGTTCGGGCGGCTATGACGCGGGAAACAAAGGGCGCGGTCCCCGCCGGCGCGGATAAACGACAGGAGGTCCTGGACCAGCGGATCGTCCGGATACTCGGCCTGCACCTCTTCCATGTTCTCGCGGAACGTCAGATCATCCGAGAAAAGCATGCGATACGCGCGTCGCACATTCCGGACGGCTTCGCGATTGAAGCCGGCACGCTTCATACCGATCACGTTCAGGCCCGACAGGTAGGCGCGGTTGCCGAGCACCATGCCGAAGGGAATCACATCGCCTTCGACGGCGGCAAGACCCCCGATGTAGGCGTGATGCCCGACCCTGGTGAACTGATGGATGCCGGACCCGCCGGCGATCGTCGCGAAATCACCGACCACGCAGTGGCCGGCCAGCATGACGTTGTTGATCAGCGTCACATTGTTGCCGACGACGCAATCGTGGGCGACATGCGCCGCGGTGAAGAACGAGCAGTTGTCGCCGACGGTCGTTTCCATCCGACCTTGGCTGGTGCCAGGATTCAGCGTCACATGCTCTCGGATCAGGCAGTTCGACCCGATTACCAATCGCACGTCTTCACCGCGATATTTCAGATGCTGCGGAGCGTGGCCGATGGACGCGAAGGGGAAGATGTCCGCGCCTGATCCGATGCTGGTATTTCCGGCGACGACCACGTGAGAGCGCAGGCGCGAACCCGCACCAAGTCGGACCTGGGGGCCGACCACGCAGAACGGTCCGATAAGAACGTCCTCGCCGATCTCGGCGCCGTCTTCGATGATCGCAGTCGGATGAATGCTCGTGGACAATGTGGAAGAGCCGTCAGTTCGCTTCGCGAGGGGACAGCATGGCGCTGATCGAGGCTTCGGCGACCTTTACGTCGTCGACCTTGGCGATGCAGTCGAATTTCCAGATATTGCCGCGCTTCTTGGTCTGTTCGACATGATATTCAAGGCGGTCGCCCGGAACCACGGGCTTGCGGAACTTCGCGTTGTCGATCGTCATGAAGTAGACAAGCGGCGCCACGCCCATATCGAGCGAATTGCAGCAGATGGCTCCCGCCGTCTGGGCCATGCCTTCGACGATCAGGACACCCGGCATCACCGGCATTCCGGGGAAGTGTCCGAGGAAATGAGGCTCGTTCGCGGTGACGTTCTTGATGCCGACCGCGCGCCTGTCCCCGTCGATCCCCACGATCCGGTCCACCATCAGAAAGGGATAGCGGTGCGGAAGGAGTTCCAGGATCTTCAGAATGTCGATGCTTTCAAGCGTCGTCGTCTCTTGGCTCATTCACGTTTCCCCGACGGCCAGCCTTGGCCATCTCGCTAACCCATGTGATCTCGCGAAACCAGTCCCGGACCGGTTTGGCGGGGCTGCCTCCGACTTTGGCACCGGCCGGAATGTCACCGGCCACGCTGCTGATCGCGGCGATTTTCGCGCCGGCACCGATGACGGCATGGTTATTAACGACGCTTTGTCCGCCGATCACCACGCCATCGCCCAGCGTCACGCTGCCGGCCAAGGCCACCTGCGCAACGATGATGCAATGGCGACCGATCACCACGTTGTGCCCGACCTGCACCTGGTTGTCGATCTTCGTTCCTTCACCGATAACCGTATCGCGGATACCGCCGCGATCCACCGTGGTGTTGGACCCGATCTCGACATCGTCCTGAACGATGACGCGACCGATCTGCACGTTCTTGACGATGCCCTGCGGCCCGGCCGAATAGCCGAAGCCATCCTGACCGATCTTGACGCCCGGATGCAGGACCACCCGGTTTCCAAGAAGCGCGAACTGCACCGTCACATGCGGGCCGATATGGCTGTTACGCCCGATGTGGCACATCGGACCGATGACGCTGCCCGCGCCGATCACCGAACCCGAACCGATCGCAGCGCCGGCACCGATGACGGCACCGGCTTCCACCGTCACGCCGTTCTCGATCCTCGCGTCTGGATGAATATGCGCGGCGGGCGATACGCCATCCGCGCCGCTCAATACGGGCGGGTGCAGTGCCGATGGATAAAGGGCCTGCCCGACAAGTGCGAACGCCAGCCCCGCATCCCGCACCGCTAAAGCCGGCAGACCCACCGGCAAATGACGGGTGTTGCGTCTAGCCAGGATCACGCATCCCGCCTTGGTCTCGGCGAGCGCGGAAAGATATCGTTGGTTATCGAAGAAGGCGACGTCCGACGGGCCTGCCAGATCCAACGTCGAAAGCCCGGTCAGTCGCGCCTCGACCCCGGTAGGCCCAACGATCTCGCCGCCTGTGAGGGCGACGAGATCGGTCAATGTCAAGCCGATCCCTTGGGCGAAGAACTCGATTTCGCGCATCGGCATCGTCCGGCTTCGTGATCCGTTTCCGGAATGTCGCGGTCAGAAGCGGGTCGAGAAGCCGAATGAAAGCTCCTGGGTCCGGTCGTAATCTTCCTTCAGGAACGGATGTGCGTAGTTCACGCGCAGCGGACCGAAGGGCGACGCCCAGATGAGACCGACGCCCGCCGAAGCGCGAAGGTTGAGGTCCGTCCCGACCACGCCGTACTCGCCCTTGTATTCCGAACCCCAGAGCGTGCCGGCATCGGCGAAGACCGCCCCGCGGAAGCCGAAGTCGCGGGAAATGCCCGGCAGCGGGAAGGTCGCCTCCGCCGAAGCGTTCAGGTAATTCTCGCCGCCAATCGAAACGCCGCGCCCCACCGTATCGCCATCGGAGTCGATCTCGAACTGGCGCGGACCCATACCCTTCGTATCGAAGCCGCGGACGATGTCCTGGCCCTTGAAGAAATTGTCGAAGACCCGCAGGTCCCCGCCGAGAGCGGAGACATTGCCGCCACCAGCGCTGAGCTGGCCGATGACGTCGTATTCCTCGATCAACTGCTGGAAATACGAGGCCTTCGCCGTCGTCTTCACGAAGTTCGCGTCACCGCCGATGCCCGCGAATTCCTGGCCGAATGTTGCCAGAACGCCGTTGCGTGGATCGGTCGAGGAATCCAGCGAGTTGTAGGTCAGAGCATAGGAGATCGACGAGGTCGTGTAGGGGCTTTCGCAGATCGCCGCGTTGATGATGCGCGACCGCGTATATTTCGGCGCGTTCGAGAAATCGGTCGCCTCGCCGGAGCGGCTCGACGAAACGTAGCCGAGCGGATTGGGATCGTCGCAGGTCGAGCGCAGGAGTTCGGACGGGCCGCTATAGCCGTCGTCGTTCGTGTCGGTCGTCAACGGCTGGACGAAGTTGCCGTTCGCGTCGGTACGGAACCGTCCGATCGACACACCGTCGTCGTCGCCGAACTCTTCGGACTTGAAGTTGTAGGCGACCTGCCCCGTCAGTTCCGTCGTGATCGGGGCCGCGATACGCACGTCGCCGCCCGTCCGCTCGACATCGTAGGATTCCGACGTGTTCTTCGTCGTGTAGATGTCGAAACCGGCAGCGAGCCGGCGGCCCAGGAAATACGGCTCGGTGAAGGAAAGCTGATAGCTGCGGGTGTCTTCGCCGAAGCCCGCCGAAATCTTCACGAACTGGCCGCGTCCGAGGAAGTTGCGCTCCGTGATGCCGATTTCGGCAACGGGACCATCCGACTCGCCGCCCGTCGTGTAGCCGCCACCGATGGAGAACTCACCGGTCGACTTCTCCTGAACCTCGACGATGACCACGACGCGATCGGGCTCGGAGCCCGGAGCGGTGGAGATGTTGACCTTCTCGAAGAAGCCGAGACGCTCCAGCCGCTGCTTGGCGCGCTGCACCAGCACCTGATTGAAGGCATCGCCCTCGGACACGTCGAACTCGCGCCGAACGACATAATCTCGGGTCTTCGTGTTACCGCGAACTTCCAGCCGCTCGATATAAGCGCGCGGCCCCTGATCAATGACGTAATTCACGGAGATCGTGCGGCTATTGAAGTCGCGATCGCCGCGCGGCGTCACCTGCGCGAAGGCGAAGCCATTGGCCGCCACGCGGTTCGTGAGCGACACCAGCGACTCTTCGATCTTCTGCGCGCTGTAGACGTCGCCGGTGCGGGTCTTCAACTCACCCTGAAGCGACTGGCCGCCGACGCCCGGAATGGTGCTGTCCACGTTCACGTTGCCGAAGGCGTAGCGCTCGCCCTCTTCCACCGTGAAGGTGATGAAGTACTTGTTCTGCGACGCATCGAGATCCGCGGTCGCTGAAACGATCCGGAAATCGGCATAGCCGCGATTGAAATAGAAGCGGCGAAGGGTTTCCTCGTCCGCGCGCAGACGATCCTCGTCGTAGACGTCGTTGCGCTGCAGGAAGCTCAGAATGCCGGACTCGCGAAGCGCGATGACTTCCTTCAGACGACCGTCGCTGAAGGCATTGTTCCCGACGAAGTTGATTTGGCCGATCTTGGTGCGATCGCCTTCGTTGATGTCGAAGACGACGTTCACGCGGTTGTTCTCGATCGGTATGGTGCGCACCGAGACAGCAGCGTCGCTGCGGCCGATGCGCGTATAGGCCTCGCGAATGGCACCGACATCGTTGTCGGCCGTGGCCTGCGAATAGGCCCCGCGGGAAGACGTCTGCACCGCGGCGCGGAGCTGCTCGTCCTTCAGCTTGGAATTGCCCTGGAACAGAACCTGATTGACGATCTGGTTCTCGCTGACATTGACGACAACCGTGCCGCCCTGCTGGCTGATCCGCACGTCGGAGAACAATCCGGTCGAGTAGAGCTTGCGAACGCCCTCGTCGATATCGGCGTCCCCGATGTTCTGTCCCGGCTTGATGGCGAGAAGGCCGCGCACGGTGTCGGCATCCACGCGCTGGTTGCCTCTCACCTCGACCCGGCTGACCTGCGCGGCCGCGGCGTTTTCGGCGAGGACGATGCTTGCGCCGAGAGAGGTCGCGAGGACCGTCGACGAGAGCGCCAGCGCCGATGCGGCCCGAAGCAACTTAGATCCAGCCGTCATAGGCTTAACCACCTTTATACAATGCCTCGACGGGATGCCGCGTCGGCAGCCCGCACCCTTCGCCTTTTACCGGCTTTGGGTATGCGTTCAAGCAAACTGGACGCGATCTGTTGAGGAATCGGAAAAGCGTTGCAACCCCGCCACTCGTAGAGAAAACATGGTTAACATTCGGTTAAACACCTGACAGATCGATTTTCCATCAAGAAAGGTCGTTCCAAAAGGCGAACACCATCAAGGACATGACAAGCACAAGACCGACCTTGAACCCGAATTCCTGCACCCGCTCGCTGAGCGGTCGGCCCCGCAGAGCCTCGGCGACGTAGAACATCAGATGGCCGCCATCGAGCATGGGAATCGGTAAGAGATTCAACAGGCCGATCGATATGGAGAGCTGCGCGGCCAGAAGCATGATCGCGGCGAAGCCGATGGTCGCGACCTGACTCGAGACCTGCGCGATTCGGACCGGACCGCCGATCTGTTCGGCGCCCTGCCCGCGCGAGAAGATGCCTCCGATGAAGCCGACCGTCGCCTTCGTGAAGAACCACGTCTGTTCCACGCCGTATCGGAGCGAATCGATGGGACCGAGTTTTTCCAGGCGGAAATCGGCGCTTTGTCGATCCGCGACCAGCCCGAGAAGCGGACCTTCGATCTTGTTGCCGAACGGATCGGTCTGCGATTCCATTCGCGGCGTGACGCTGAAGTCCAAGACTTGGCCGCCGCGATTGACCGACACTTGGATGGCGGACGCAGGGTGGGTCGCGACATATTCCAGAATGTCGCTGAAATACTCCACCTTGCCCCCGTCTAGGGCGACAACCCGGTCGCCGGGCAGGATGCCGGCCGCTTCGGCCGGTGAGCCGGCGCGGACCTGGGACACGACCGGATCGCCGATCGTGCGGCCCGCGAAGAAGGCGACGGCTGCGAAGATGACGATGGCGAGAATGAAATTAGCGACCGGGCCGGCCAGAACCGTCGCGGCCCGCCGACCGACGGTGGCCGACGGAAACGCCTCGGCGCGTTCCGAAGCGCTCATTGCGCGAACGCGGTCCTGATCAGGAACGCTCGCGGCGTTCTCGTCGCCGAAAAACTTGACGTAGCCGCCGAGCGGGATTGCGGCCAAGCGCCAGCGCGTTCCGGCGCGATCCGTGAAGCCGAAGAGCTCGGGCCCGAAGCCGATCGAGAACGTCAGAACGCGAATGCCGCACAAGCGCCCGATCGCGTAATGGCCGAGTTCGTGAAAGAACACGATCACCGTCAGCACGAAGAGGAACGGCACGATCTTGATCAGAACCGTGCTCCACAAGACATCGAAGCCGGTCAGGAAATCCATGGATTTTGCTTCCTCATAAAGCCGTGCCGGCCGGCGCGAAGACAGGCGACCGGGGGACGAGACAATCCTTCCCCGCACGCCGTGGCAAGTGGGTCTGCGCGCCGCGCACCTTCAAGGGGTGAAGATCGCCTGGGCGGGATGCTGGAACCCGGCGAGCACCATGCCGACGAGCCACGCGAATCCGATGGCGACGACAAGGCCATCGATGCGGTCCATCAGGCCGCCATGACCGGGAATGAGCGTGCCCGAATCCTTCACGCCGAAACGCCGCTTGATCCACGATTCGAAGAAGTCGCCACCCTGCCCCAGCACCGAAAGAACGGCGCAGAAGAGAACGATGATCAAACTGAACGATCCGGTCGCCCACCCGTAGAAGCCGGTTCCCAGAACGACGCCCGCGAGAAGTCCGCCGATCGAGCCGGAAACGGTTTTCTTCGGTGAAATGCGGGGAAGAATCTTCGGCCCGCCGAAAACCCGGCCGGTGAAGTAAGCGAAGATATCCGTTGGCCAAACGACGCAGACGACCAGCGTCATCGCGAGCAGCCCAGCCAGATCGTCGCTGCGCAACATGCCGGGCGCCAGCGACGCGAGCGCCGCATAAACCAAGCCGCCGACAAGCCAGTTCGAGCGCCGTTGACGCGCATCGATCAACACGATGGCGGATATGCCCGCCACCAGGATGACGATCGCGGCGAGATTGAAACGGAATAGAAACGCCACGAGGCTCGCGTAGAGCGCGTAGCGGGTGAACGTATGGAGAAGGCCGAGCGAGTCGGCTTTCGTCATGCGGCACCATTCCCGCAGGACGATCACCCCGGACAGGCAGCAGAACAGCCGGAACGGCCAGCCGCCGAGCGCCAGAAGCCCGAGCGACACGAGCCCGAGAATCACGGCGGAGATCAGCCTGGATTTCAGGTCTTCCCAGGTCGGCGCATTCACGATGCGCCCGATGCCGAGTCCCATGCCGCTAGGAAGCGATCTCGCGAGAAAGGCCGCCGTAGCGCCGGTCGCGAGAGGAATATTCGTTGAGGGCGTCTTCGAAGGCCTTGCGGTCGAAGTCAGGCCACAGGCAAGGCATGAAGACGAATTCGGAGTAGGCCGACTGCCAGAGCAGGAAGTTCGACAAGCGCATCTCGCCGCTGGTGCGGATGATCAGATCGGGATCGGGAATGCCCGCCGTATCCATGTGGCTGTCCATGAATTCCGGCGTCACGTCTTCGGGCGAGGCTTCGCCCAGCGCGATCTTGTCCGCGATCCGGCGCGTCGCGCGGGCCAGTTCCTCGCGCGCCCCGTAGTTGAAGGCGATGACGAGCGTCGTTTCCTTGTTGTCGCGGGTCAGGTGCTCGGCTTCTTCCAGAAGCCCGCGAATATCGGATGCGAGGTTGTCCCGAGCTCCGATCACCTTCACCCGCACCCCTTCGCGGTGGAGTTCGGCAAGATCGCGACGGATGAAGAGCTTCAGGAGCCCCATCAACTCCGTCACTTCCTGCGCCGGACGACGCCAGTTCTCGGACGAAAAGGCGAAAAGCGTCAGATAGCGGATGCCAAGATCACCGGCCGCGCGAACCGCTCCGTGCACGGCATCGACGCCGCGCCGGTGTCCCATGGTCCGGGGCAGGCCTCGCGCCTGCGCCCAGCGGCCATTGCCGTCCATGATGATGGCAACGTGTTGCGGATAGCGCACCCTGATCTATTCTCCGGCTCTCGGCCCTGGGATCGACCGGTCGAATCTATGACGAATGCAGGCCGCCTGTCTGCCGACAGACCGTGCCATAAATCCTACACCTGCAATATTTCCGCTTCCTTGTC
This sequence comes from Aureimonas psammosilenae, assembly GCF_009176975.1. Classification (GTDB taxonomy): domain Bacteria; phylum Pseudomonadota; class Alphaproteobacteria; order Rhizobiales; family Rhizobiaceae; genus Plantimonas; species Plantimonas psammosilenae. Next base: position 44,903 of record NZ_WEZG01000013.1, on the reverse strand, counting down.
GGACAAGGTGCGATCGATGTCGGTGATCGTTTCATCCGTCATCTTCTGGACGCGCTCGGACATCTGGCGGCTTTCGTCCTGCCCGATATCGCTGTCCTTCTCCATCTTCTTCAGCGTTTCCATGCCGTCGCGCCGCACGTGCCGCGCCGCGACCTTGGCGTTCTCGGCATAGGTGTGCGCGACCTTCACGAGTTCCTTGCGGCGCTGCTCGTTGAGTTCGGGCAGCGGGATGCGAAGGGTCGTGCCGTCGGTGATGGGATTGAGGCCGAGATTGCTGTCGCGGATCGCGCGCTCCACCTTGCCGACCAGAGCACGGTCCCAGACCGAGACGGAAAGCATCCGGGGCTCGGGAACCGACACGTTCGCCACCTGATTGAGCGGCGTTTGCGCGCCATAGGCATCGACATTGATGGGATCGAGCAGGTTCGCCGAGGCACGCCCGGTCCGCAGTCCGGCGAGATCGTGCTTCAGCGAAGCGACGGCGCCGTCCATGCGCCGCTTCAGTTCGGTGAAATCGAAAGTCGCCATCGTCCTAACCCTTAACGTCCATCAAGCTGTCATCATAGCCGGCACCGAAGCGCCAGCCGAACTCAGTCCGAAACGAATGTCGCCAGTCCCCGCCCCCGAAGGATTTCGGCGAAACCGCCGGCTTCGTGGATCGAGAAGACGACGATCGGTATCCTGTTTTCGCGAGTCAACGCGACCGCCGCGACATCCATCACCGCAAGGCCTCGCAGAAGAAGCTCTTCATGCGTCAATCGCTCGTAGCGTTCGGCATTCGGGTTCTTCTTCGGATCGTCGGTATAGATGCCGTCGACCTGCGTGCCCTTGAACAAGGCCTCGGCGCCCATTTCCGCCGCCCTCAGCGCGGCGGCCGAATCGGTTGTGAAGAAGGGGTTGCCGGTGCCGCCGGCGAAGATGACGACGCGTCCGGCATCGGCATGAGCCAGAGCCGCGCGCTGCGAAAAGCTTTCACAGATTTCGGGCATGGGGATCGCCGACAGAACCACGGTCTCGACGCCAAGCTTCGTCAGGGAGGTCCGCAGCGCCAGTGCGTTGATGACCGTCGCCAGCATTCCCATGTGGTCGCCGGTGACGCGGTCGCCGCCCTTCGAGGCCACGGCGACGCCGCGAAAGATATTGCCGCCGCCGATGACGATGGAAATCTCGACGCCGAGCTTGCGAGCTTCGGCGATATCGCCCGCGATGCGGTCCGCTACAGTGACGTCGATCCCGAAACCCTGGCTGCCCATCAGGGCCTCGCCGGAAACCTTCAGAAGCACGCGCTTGAAGCGTATGTCGTTCGCCATGAGGTCCCCGCTGAATGACGGCCTGCGATACAACAGGGGCGCCCGCTTGGGAAGCGGACGCCCCTCATGTTCGTGGAAGTACTGAGATTACTTCTTGCCGGCCGCGGCCGCGACCTCGGCGGCGAAGTCGCTCTTCTCGCGCTCGATGCCCTCGCCGAGAGCGAAGCGCACGAAGCCGGTGATCTGTGCCGGAGCGCCGAAGTCCTTCTCGGCTTCCTTCAGCGCCTTCTCGACGGTGAGGTCGGGATTGATCACGAAGGCCTGGCTCAGGAGAACCGACTCCTCGTAGAACTTGCGCATGCGGCCCTCGACCATCTTCTCAATGATCGCATCCGGCTTACCGGAAGCGCGGGACTGCTCGATGAAGATCGACTTCTCGCGCTCGGCGATCGTCGCGTCCACTTCGGAGGCAACCAGCGCCAGGGGGTTCGTCGCGGCGACATGCATGGCGACCTGACGACCGAAGGCGGCCAAAGCCGCGGCATCGCCGGCGGATTCGATCGCGACGAGCACGCCCATCTTGCCGAGGCCTTCGGCGACCTGGTTGTGGATGTAGGTGGCGACGACGCCCTGGCCGACGCCGAGGAGAGCGGAGCGACGCAGGGCCATGTTCTCGCCGATCGTGCCGACAGCCTCGGCGATCGTCTCGGTCACGGTCTTGCCAGAAGCCGCATAGGTCGCGGCCCCCACGGTCTCGACGGAGCCGTCCGTGGAAAGAGTCGTCTCGGCGATCTGGCGAACCATCGCCTGAAACGCATCGTTGCGCGCAACGAAGTCGGTCTCGGAATTGACTTCCACGAGAACGGCCTTGTTGCCGGCGGATGCGACGCCGACGAGCCCTTCGGCAGCGGTGCGGCCCGACTTCTTGTCGGCCTTGGCGATGCCCTTGGCGCGCAGCCAGTCGATCGCGGCTTCCATGTCGCCGTTGGTTTCGGCGAGCGCCGTCTTGCAGTCCATCATGCCTGCGCCGGACTTCTCGCGCAGTTCCTTCACCATCGCGGCGGTAACGGTCATTCGGTCGGCCTCATGTCAAATGTGAGAAACGCACCCTCGACGTCGAAACGGAGGGTGCGCGGTAAACATGACGGCGGAATGTCCGCCGTCCAAAAACGGTCGGGAACCGGCGGCACCTGCCGCCGGAAAGCCCATCAAGCGGCGGGCTGAACCTCTTCCGCGACATCGTCGCCGATCGCGCCGGAAGCCGACGACTGCTCGGGCATGTCGAGGTCTTCGGCCGGTGCATCCACCGACGCGCCGACATCGACGCCCATCGCGCCGGCCTGACGGCCGATGCCGTCGACGGCGGCCTTGGCGATCAGATCGCAGTAGAGCGAGATCGCGCGCGCCGCGTCATCGTTGCCCGGGATCGGGAAGTCGATGAGGTCCGGGTTGCAGTTCGAATCGACAACGGCGACCACCGGGATCTTGAGGCGCTTGGCTTCCTCGATCGCGATCGCTTCCTTGTTGGTGTCGATCACGAAGATCATGTCGGGCGTGCCGCCCATGTCGCGGATGCCGCCGAGGGCGCGGTCGAGCTTGTCGCGCTCGCGCTGAAGCGTCAGGCGCTCCTTCTTGGTAAAGCCCTGGGCTTCGCCGGCCAGCATTTCGTCGAGCTTGCGCAGGCGCTGGATCGAGTTCGAGATGGTCTTCCAGTTGGTCAGCATGCCGCCGAGCCAGCGGGAGTTGACGTAATACTGGGCCGAGCGCTGCGCGGCGTCGGCGACGATGTCGGACGCCTGACGCTTCGTGCCGACGAAGAGAAGACGGCCGCCACGCGAAACGGTGTTCGACACCGCCGTCAGCGCCTGATGCAGCATCGGCACGGTCTGGGCGAGATCGAGAATGTGGATGTTGTTGCGGGTGCCGAAGATGAACGGGCTCATCTTGGGGTTCCAGCGGTGGGTCTGGTGACCGAAGTGAACGCCGGCTTCGAGAAGCTGGCGCATGGAATAATCTGGCAGTGCCATCGTGTTGTTGCCTTTCCGGTTGAGCCTCCACGGAGAATGGACGGTTTTCACCGCCACCGGTGGTCTCTCGCTTCGGACAAGCCGAACACCCGAGACCGAACCTCCGTGTGTGGAATAAGCGGGGCCTTACATGATCTGCAGCCCCTCGGCAACCCGCGCGGCCCCGTCCCGAAGATCCCCAGTAGTTACCGGCAGGTCGGCATATCCAGAAGATCGAGCTTCTTCAGCGAACCGCTGAAGGCATAGGAACCGAAGTCGAGCATCAGATCGTCCGACACGCCGTTCTCATAGAGGACGTATTTCGTCTGGAAGACCGGCATCCCGTCCGGGTCGCTGTCCTTGTTGTAGTAGCTCTCCGAAATCCGCCAAGAGCGCATGCCCTCGAGCTTCGATCCGATGTCGGATGACGGTGTTTTCGTCCCGTCACCGGCGACGGGCGCGATGACGGCTGTGGAGGTCAGCAGCTTTTCGCCGTCGTCGTCGCCGTCGAAGAGCTTGGTTTCCACGATCCGCTCGCCCGCGACGGCGCGCTGGATCAGCTCCTGCGTGTGTTGCATCGGGAAGCGCGAAAGCGGCAGGACGAAGTCCTTTTTCTGCGGCGATTCCATCGAAACGCGGGTGCCGCCAGCGTCGTGGCGGGCGGTGCCCTTGATCTCCTTTTCCGGGGAGCCATCGACGAACGTCTTGGTGGTGAAGGTGAAGTTCTGGTCGGGAGCGTTCTCGGTGGACTGCGTCTGCTGGTCGGTCAGCGTCATCTCCTGCTCCTGCTGGAAACGCGCCATGAAGCGGTAGTCGAGGTTCCAGACGCCGCAGGCCTTCGAATCGAGCTTCATCGCGATTCGACCTTCCGCGCCGACGATGCCGGAATCCTGGGAAGCGAGTTTCAGATCGTAAACCGCCTGATGGGCGACAAGCGGCGTCGCGGCCGTCGCGACACCCGGAATCCACGCGGCGGCAAGCGCAGCCAGCAGTCGGAACGTCATCGCATGTCCTTTCCATTCCCCGTCGCCGAGATTAGACCATGCGGAGCGTTCGGCCAGCCCGGATAAGACGAAATCCCGAACAATAAGGACCAACCATGAGCACCTCGATCGATGAGAAGCTTGCGGCCGCAGGCGTCACGCTGCCGGAGGCTGCAGCGCCGGCCGCGAACTACGTGCCCTATATTCTCTACGCGAATCTCCTGCAGACGTCCGGCCAACTGCCGCTCGATGGTGGCAAGCTCGCGGTTTCGGGCCAACTCGGCGCTGGTGTTTCGCTGGATGACGGGCAGCGCGCGGCCCGCTTCTGCGCCATCAACATCCTTGCTCAGGCAAAATCCGCGCTCGGCGGCGATTTCACCCGTATCAAGCGCCTTCTGAAGCTCACCGTCTTCGTTGCGAGCGCGGAGGGCTTCATCGAACAGCACAAGGTCGCGAACGGGGCGTCCGACTTCCTGGTCGAGATCCTGGGCGATGCAGGCCGTCATTCGCGTTCTGCGGTCGGCGTGCCTTCCCTTCCGCTCGGCGCGGCGGTCGAGATCGAAGCCTTGTTCGAGGTCGCCTGAGCCCATGCAGCCGACGCTTTCCTGGCTGACGTCCCGTCCGATCGCGCATCGGGGGCTTCACGACGACCGCCTCCCCGAGAACTCGATCGCCGCGGCCAGGGCAGCGGCGGACCATGGTTTCGCGGTGGAATGCGACGTTCATCTATCGAGCGACCGCGTGCCCATGGTCTTTCACGACGACACCCTGGATCGCCTGACTGAAATGTCCGGCCCGCTTGGTGATAGGCCGTCGTCCGAGCTCGTGAAGCTCGCGCTCGCAGGAACGGGCGAGCGCATCCCGACGGTCGCCGACTTTCTTCGCGCGATCGATGGCAGGGTGCCGGTCGTCATGGAGTTGAAGGGAACCTCGCCGGATGCGGATGCCGACTTCCTTCAGCGTCTCGGACCCCTCCTCGACGGCTATGATGGCGATCTCGCGTTGATGTCCTTCGATCACTGGCTGATCGATCAGGCCCTCGCCTACGGCAAGCGACCTGTCGGCCTGACAGCGGAGGGAACGGAAGCCGAAGCGCTCGCCCGTCATCGCGAAATCTTCGACCAAGGCTGCGGGTTCGTTTCCTACTGCGTCGACCATCTGCCGAACGAGTTCACGGACTATGTCCGCGATCGGGCCGCGCCGCTCATCACTTGGACGGTTCGCAACCCGGCGCAGGTGACAATCACGAAGACCCATGCAGACCAGATGACCTTCGAGGGCTTTCTGCCGCAGAACTGACGCTTGCGTCGCCGCGCCGCCGGTCTAGCTTTACGGCATGACATCGAAATTCGTGCCGGGCGGCCCGGCGGACGATCATGCCGTGGATGGCGCAATCCACATCCGGGTCGCGGAATCGATCGAATCGGTTCCGCCTTCTGTCTGGGACGAACTGGCGAACGCCGGATCGTCCACCGGCAATCCGTTCCTGAGCCACGCTTTTCTGAGTGCGCTGGAAGACAGCAAGGCCGTCGGTTCGCGCAGCGGCTGGCTTCCGCAGCATCTCCTTGTCGAAGACTCCGAAGGGCGCATTCTGGCGGCAGCCCCTGCCTATCTGAAGAGCCACAGCCAGGGCGAATATGTCTTCGACCATGGTTGGGCGGATGCGTTCGAGCGAGCCGGCGGGCGCTATTATCCCAAGCTCCAGCTTTCGGTACCGTTCACGCCGGCGAGCGGCCCTCGCCTCCTCGTTGGCAACGGCTCGGCCGCACCGGTTCTGCGGGACGCCTTGATCGCCGGTATCAAGGGTTATGTCGCGCAAACGGGCGTATCTTCCGCCCATGCGACGTTCCTCATGCCTGACGATCTGACCGCGATGGAGGAAGCGGGCTTTCTTCATCGCACGGATCAGCAGTTCCACTTCCGCAACCGCGAATACGGAAGCTACGAGGACTTTCTGGAAACGCTGGCGTCCCGCAAACGCAAGGCGTTGCGGAAGGAGAGACGGGAAGCCGTGTCGAACGGCATCGAGGTCGTCCGTTTGTCAGGCAAGGAACTGACCGACGAGGTGTGGGATGCCTTCTTCGGCTTCTACATGGATACCGGGTCCCGAAAATGGGGTCGCCCTTATCTCAACCGCCGCTTCTTTTCGCTCGTCGGCGAGCGCATGGGCGACAAGATCGTTCTCGTGATGGCGCGGCGCGCGGGCCGCTTCATCGCCGGCGCGCTGAACTTCGTTGGCGGAGACACGATCTACGGGCGCTATTGGGGCTGCGTCGAGGACCACCCCTTCCTGCATTTCGAAATATGCTACCACCAGGCGATCGATTACGCGATCGAGCACAAGCTCGCCGTCGTGGAAGCGGGAGCCCAAGGCGAGCACAAGCTTGCGCGGGGCTACGAGCCGACCACCACGCATTCGGCGCACTGGATCGCCCACCCCGGACTTCGGCAGGCGATCGAGGATCATCTCGATTACGAGCGCCATCGCGTCGCCGAGATGAAGGAGGCGCTGGATGCCCACACCCCATTCCGGCGCGGCGAAAGGCTGGACGAGCCGGCCACCGAGGATTAGCCCTGAGCCCATTCCACGGCGAGGTGAATGATGAGCGCGACCTACGATCCGGCCAACATCTTCGGAAAGATTCTGCGCGGCGAAATCCCGAGCGAGAAGCTGTTCGAGACCGAGGACGCCATCGCCATCATGGACGTGATGCCGCAATCGAAGGGTCACTGCCTCGTGATCCCCAAGACGCCATCGCGCAACCTCCTCGACGCCGAGGACGAAACCCTGGCGAAGCTTATGCCACTCGTCGCCAGACTATCGCGCGCGGCGAAGCAGGCCTTCGATGCCGATGGTATCTTCGTCTGCCAGTTCAACGAAGCGCCGGCCGGGCAGACCGTGTTCCACCTGCATGTCCACGTCATTCCGCGCTACGAGGGCGTCGAACTCGTACGTCACCACGACAAGATGGCCGACCCGGCTCTTCTGAAAGAACAGGCGGACCTCATTCGTCGAGCACTTTGAAGCGCGTTTTCGCTCGCTTCGAATAACGAGGCCGAGCAGCATTCGATATCGCGGAAGCACCTTATGACCGGGTGCCACTCGCAAAAACGGCGGCCCGCTCTTCGCGAAGGCCGCCGTTTTCATGAGGGATAGCCGGTCGGACAACCGGCTATCCGCTTCGTCAGTTGCTGCGACGGTTGCCCTTCTGGGCGGCGGAGGGCTTCTTGGCGGTCTTCACCGCGACGTCGCCGTCGCCTTCCGCATCGTCCAAATCGTCGTCGTCATCGAACTCGGCCTCTTCGGGCATGTCGCCCCGGCGCGCCTTCAACGCAGCCTCGTCCGCGATGGATTCGAGGGCGAGCGTCTTCCCGCCCTTCTCGTCCTCGGCGACCGTCACCTTCACCGTCCCGCCACGCTTCAGCTTGCCGAACAACAACTCGTCCGCCAGCGGTTTCTTGATGTGCTCCTGAATCACGCGACCGAGCGGACGCGCGCCCATTTGCTCGTCGTAGCCCTTGCTCGCCAGCCATTCGATCGCTTCCTCCGACAGGTCGAAGGTGACGTTGCGCTCGGAAAGCTGCGCTTCGAGCTGCATGACGAACTTCTGCACGACCTGATGGATCACCGGCGTCGGCAGCGGGCCGAACGGGATGATCGCATCGAGACGGTTGCGGAATTCCGGCGTGAACAGGCGGTTGATCGCCTCGACGTCGTCACCTGTCCGCCTCGTCGAACCGAAGCCGATCGCCGCCTTGGCCGCTTCCGAAGCGCCGGCATTGGTCGTCATGATCAGGATGACGTTCCTGAAGTCGATCTTCTTGCCGTTGTGATCGGTCAGCTTGCCGTGATCCATGACCTGCAAAAGGATATTGAAGAGGTCGGGATGCGCCTTCTCGATCTCGTCCAGCAGCAGGACGCAATGCGGATGCTGGTCGACGCCGTCGGTCAGGAGACCGCCCTGGTCGAAGCCGACATAGCCGGGAGGCGCGCCGATCAACCGGGAAACGGTGTGGCGTTCCATGTATTCCGACATATCGAACCGCAGAAGCTCGACGCCAAGCGAGGATGCGAGTTGCTTCGCCACCTCCGTCTTGCCGACGCCGGTCGGGCCGGAGAAGAGGTAGGAACCGATCGGCTTCTCGGGCTCGCGCAGACCCGCACGGGCAAGCTTGATCGCCGAAGCAAGCGCCCCGATCGCCGCGTCCTGACCGTAGACGACGCGCTTCAACTGCTCATCGAGATTGGCCAGAACCTCCTCGTCGTCCTTGGAGACGGTCTTCGGCGGGATGCGCGCCATGGTCGCGATCGTCGCTTCGATCTCCTTCACGCCTATGCGCTTCTTGCGCTGGTCTTCCGGCAGAAGCATCTGCGAGGCACCGGTCTCGTCGATCACGTCGATCGCCTTGTCGGGCAGCTTGCGGTCGTTGATGTAGCGGGCCGAAAGCTCCACCGCCGAACGGATCGCGCTCGTCGAGAAGCGCACTTTATGGAACTCCTCGAAGTAGGGCTTCAGGCCCTTCATGATCGCGATCGCGTCGTCGATCGTCGGCTCCTTGACGTCGATCTTCTGGAAACGCCGCACAAGAGCCCGGTCCTTCTCGAAGAACTGGCGGTATTCCTTGTAGGTGGTCGAACCGATGCAACGGATTGCGCCGGACGACAGCGCCGGCTTCAGAAGGTTCGAAGCGTCCATCGCGCCGCCGGACGTCGCGCCGGCGCCGATCACCGTGTGGATCTCGTCGATGAACAGGATCGCGCCCGGATATTCCTCGAGCTCCTTGACGACCTGCTTCAGGCGTTCCTCGAAATCACCGCGATAGCGCGTGCCGGCGAGAAGCGTACCCATGTCGAGCGAGAAGATGGTGGCGTCGGAAAGAACCTCCGGCACGTCGCTTTCCACGATGCGCTTGGCAAGCCCTTCCGCGATGGCGGTCTTGCCGACCCCAGGATCGCCGACATAGAGAGGATTGTTCTTCGAGCGGCGGCACAGCACTTGGATGGTGCGGTTGATCTCTTCGGTCCGGCCGATCAACGGATCGATCCGGCCGTTCTTGGCCTTCTCGTTCAGGTTGACGCAATAGGCCGTCAAAGCGTCCTGCGCGTTCTTGCGGCGGCCTTCTTCTTCCGTGCCCGTGGTCGTCTGGTCCTCTTCCGCGCCCCTGACGGCTCGACTTTCCGACGCGCCGGGACGCTTGGCAATGCCATGCGCGATGAAGTTCACGGCATCGTAGCGCGTCATCTCCTGTTCCTGCAGGAAATAGGCGGCATGGCTTTCGCGCTCGGCGAAGAGCGCAACGAGCACGTTGGCACCCGTCACTTCCTCCCGGCCCGACGACTGGACGTGAATCACCGCGCGCTGGATGACGCGATGGAAGCCTGCGGTCGGCTTGGACTCCTCGTCATGACCGGTGACGAGATTGGCGAGTTCCGTATCGATGTACTCGACCAGGCTGCCTCGCAGCACATCGAGATCGACCGAACAGCCCTTCATCACGGCGGCCGCATCCTTGTCCTCGATCAGCGCGAGGAGAAGGTGTTCCAGCGTCGCGAATTCCTGCTGGCGTTCGTTGGCGAGAGTCAGCGCCTGATGCAGGCACTTCTCGAGGCTTTGGGAAAAGGTCGGCAAGGTTCACCTCAATTCTTTTCCATGACGCACTGAAGCGGATGTTGATGCTGGCGTGCGAAATCCATCACCTGCGTGACCTTGGTTTCGGCCACCTCGTAGGTGTAGACCCCGCACTCGCCCACGCCATGGTTGTGCACGTGCAGCATCACGCGCGTCGCACTGTCGTGGTCCTTCTGGAAGAACCGCTCCAGAACGTGGATGACGAACTCCATCGGCGTGTAGTCGTCGTTGAGAAGCAGCACACGATAAAGGCTCGGCTTCTTCGTTTGCGGTTTCGTCCGGGTGATGACCGAGGTGCCCCGGTCCGTCCCCGACTCTTTGTTCTTGCCCGCCTGCGATCGCACCCTTGGCGCCCCCGCCACGGTGCTGGGTCGTTGAATGCTCACCGCCGCCACCTCTGTCGTCGCCCGATATGTATGATGCCGTTTGCCGATGTTAAGGGAATCACACCGCGACAAGGAGACACCATTTCTCTCGCGCTTCGTCGGATGTCGATCCTAGGACGGTTTGGCGGCGGGCGTCCACGCTCTTGGTGAAACCGGAGGCCCGGAACGAGGCATCCGCGCAAAAACAAAAGGCCCGGCGATTTCTCGCCGAGCCTTCCGAATGGTGGTGTGAAGGGCCTTGCAGCCCGGTCAATCAGAGCGCCTGCTTGACGGCCGACTGACCGGCGTTGATGGCATTCGTGAAGGACTGCTCGAACGGCTTGTAGACCTCACGCGCCATCGAGCCGTAGATTTCGCCGACCTTGGTCGCCTGCGAAATCCAGTCCTGATAGGCGTTCTTGGCGAATTCGTTCTGAACTTCGACCACCTTGTCGAAGCTGCGGAGTTGGGAGAGCTGCTCGAACATGCGAGCGGACTGCTCGTAGGAGCGCTTGGTGTATTCGGTGGTCTCGCTGGCGATCTGCTGGAAGCCACGGGTCACCACGGACAACGAGCGAACGGCTCCGTCCACCGCTTCCTTGCCGACATTGCTGGCTTCGTCGAAATTGCTCATTCGGATGCTGCCTTCCTGTTCGAGGCGTCGCGCGCCAGTGCGCGGACGTCCGTTTGATGCGACGCACGCGGTTATATTGCACTGCACAATAAAGTCAATCCCGCCCGGTTTCAGCGCTGGATGAACTTTGCCGGGCACAGAAACCAAGTTCGACGACCGTCGCATTTTCGCCCGACCGAAGTCCCATTGCCGCGAATGCTGACGACGAGGGGAAGAGTTCGGCAACCATAAACGGATTGGTAACGGCCTCCCCTTAACTTTCCCCCAGCAGATACGAAGCGCTTCGCCGAAGAGCGCGTCCTCATCCCGCATGCGACGGTTCGCGCCGTCAGAAAAGATAGAGAGTCGAACCGTGGGAACAGCGCCAACGAGCTTTCGTCGCCTTTTCGGTGGAATGGTGAAGTCGGCCGGCGCGTTGGGAATGGCCTTTGCCCTTCTCGTTCAGGGTGCCGAAGCCGCGGAACGGCATTCGGCATTCGTGATCGACGCCAATACCGGCAAGGTCCTTTATTCGGACGACGCGGACGAACTGCGCTACCCGGCCTCGCTCACCAAGATGATGACCCTCTACATGCTCTTCGAGGCGATGGAGGCGGGCCGCGTTTCGCTGGGAACGCAGATGAAGGTTTCGTCCTATGCCGCCGCGCGCCCGCCGACGAAGCTCCGCCTGAAGGTCGGCTCCAACCTTGCCGTGGAAGAAGCGATCCTCGGTCTCGTGACGCTGTCCGCCAATGACGCCTCCGTCGTGATCGCCGAGCATCTCGGCGGCACCGAAGCGCGCTTTGCGCAGATGATGACTGCCAAGGCTCATTCGCTCGGTATGAGCCGCACGACCTTCCGCAACGCCAACGGCCTGCCGAACGAGAACCAGCATTCCACAGCGCGCGACATGGCGACGCTCGGCATCGCGCTTCGGGAGCATTTCCCGAAGCAGTACAAATACTTCTCCACGAAGTCCTTCAATTTTCGCGGTCGCACCATCAACAGCCACAATCGTCTCGTCGGCCGCATCAAGGGCGTGGACGGCATCAAGACCGGCTATGTGAACGCGTCGGGCTTCAATCTCGTATCCTCGCTCTATGACGGGGATCGCAAGATCGTCGGCGTCGTTTTCGGCGGCAACACGGCCGCGCAGCGCGACAACGAGATGGCCAAGCTCCTGAACAAGTACCTGCCGGCCGCGTCCACCCGCTCCGTCGGTCCCTTGGTCGCCGAGCGCGCCCGCAGCGGCCGCCTGCCGGTGGAAACGCCGAAGATCGTCGCCTACGAGGCGCCGCACGTCGCCACCGTTCCGATGCCGCAGTTCTCGAACCGCAAGGTCTCGATCAACGAGCGGATCGCGGAAGCCTATGGCACTAATGCCGGCGATGCGATCTCGCGCGTCGCCAAGCCCTTGAAGCCGGTGGTGGGTCGCGATGCGATCCGGGCCGCGCTCGCCACGCCGCAGGAAGAGCAGTATCTGCGCCCCGCTGCCGCGCCGACGGCGACCGCCTACGGCGACTCCCGTCCCGTCCCCCGCGCTTCCATTCCGCAGGCGATCGTGGATACCGAAACCACGGGCGCCGTGGAAACCGCTGCGGTCGCTTCCGGCTGGGTGGTGCAGATCGCGGCGACGGACAACCGTGACCAGGCGTTGAAGATGCTGTCGGACGCCCAGGGCAAGGTCGGTGGCGCTCTTGCAAGGGCGACCCCGGTGGCCGAGCGCGTCGGCGGACAATCCCTCTACCGGGCGCGCTTTGCGGGCTTTGCTTCCAAGGAAGCAGCCAATGGCGCCTGCGCCGCGCTGAAGAAGCGTTCCTACAACTGCTTCGCCGTCGCCAACTGACGCCGAACGTTCTCGAACACGAACTCACCCGCCTATCTGGATATTGAAGATGACGGTCGAACCTGAATTCCACGGGCTGTCTCACGACGCCACCCATGTCTCCACGATCCGCGCCGGCGGCAAACACCCGCTCCAACAGGCTGCCGTGAAGCTCGCCGAATTTCGCGAAGGACGCTCCAGCTTCAAGGCGCGCGATCTGGTCGGGCTTCTCTTGTCCCATGGCGCGCGGGCATGGCGCTCCTCTCAGCCTCAGACGGTGACGCGCCTGCGCGTTCGCAACTCGAACGGCACCGCCGCCGTGCGGATGCGGATCTCCTAAAGCAGACCGAGTTGCGCCAGTTCCCGGCGTAGGTCCGGCGGGAAGGACGAGATGTCGGAGTCCTCAGTGATGTCGCGTGGCGCATCGCCGGCATCGAGATAGCGCCAACCCTGGAACGCCTTTCGCGGCTGCCATTCGGTCGCGATGAACACCGGCTCCAGAACGATGTGGCAGCGGCGGATGCCCTCCCCGTCCGTGATAGGCCGAAGCGCCAGGATGGGCTGGCGCACCTGAACGTTTCCCTTGATCACCCAGTAGAGCGAGCCGCCGCCGAGGATCTCCGATTCTCGTTTGGGTTGCATCCGCGTCTGGTGAATCTGTTCGACGGGCCGCCCTTCGTGCCGGGCGGCGTCCAGCCGTTCGCGGACCCATGACTGCAGATCCTCGACGCTGTCGGCGCCCACGCAAAGCTTGACCATATGAAGCGGCATGGGGTTCTTCTGCGGCCAAGATTTCGGCGGCGTCAAGAAGCCCCTTCGGCGCAGTGCTGGCACAGGTTTGATCGATGGCGGATTTCAGAACTGCGGACGGCCTCGTTCTCTTCGCCTTCCTGGCCGGCTGGCTGGCCTATAACTGGATCACCGATAAAAGCCCGCTGGCGCGTCACGGCCTCAGCGCGGCCATGAACCGACAGCGCCGCCGCTGGATGGACGTGCTGGCGCGCCGCGAGTTGCGGATGATCGACACGGCCATCATGACGGGCCTGCAGCAGGGCACGGCCTTCTTCGCGTCGTCCTGCATCTTCGCGATCGGCGGGTGCTTCGCGCTTCTGGGGTCCAGCCGCCGCATCGCGGAGATCGCGGCCGACCTGCCGTTCCACGGGCCGCTCGATGTCGGGCTCGTGGAAGCCAAGCTTCTCGGCCTCATCACGATCTTCGCCTACGCCTTCTTCAAGTTCGGCTGGTCGTATCGCCTGTTCAACTACTGCACCATCCTGATCGGAGCGATCCCCATGCGGGGCGATCGCGAAGCCGACCCGGCGGACATGGAAGACGCGGTGAAACGGGCGGCGCAAATGAACCAGCTCGCGGCCCGCCACTTCAATGCCGGCCTGCGCGGCATCTTCTTCGGCCTTGCCTATCTCGGCTGGTTTCTCGGGCCGCTCGCGCTCTTCGCCTCCACGGTCTTCGTCATGGCCATCCTGGCGCATCGCCAGTTCTTTTCCTCGGCGAAATATGCCGTTCTGATGGACGACGAGAAATGACCGAACTCGACCGGAGCGCGAAGACCATTCGGGAAACGATCCTCGCGATGGTCGAGGATCGCGGTGCGGACAAGACGGTCTGCCCGTCCGAAGTGGCCCGTCGTCTCGGCGGGAGCGACGAGAAACGCTGGCGCCTCCTGATGAAGCCGATCCGGGCGGAAGCCGTTCGCCTTGCCGAGGAAGGACGGTTGTCGATCCGGCGCAAGGGCCGGATCGTCGATCCGCACGATTTCAAAGGCATCTACCGGCTCGGTTTCTCTGCCGATGGCGAAGGGATCAGCGCGTCCGTCTTGCCGGAAGCGTAATAGGCGGCAAGCCCGATGAACTCCCGGATCGCGAGTTGCACCTTGTCGGCATTGCGGGACACATCGGCGACGGCCGGCTTCCAGCGCTGCGGAAAGTTCGGAGTTCGATAGTCCACCGGAAACGGCACGACCTCGAAATCCGCCTTGCGGAAGCAGCCGACGCTGCGCGGCATGTGGAAGGCCGAGGTCACGAGCAACCAGGTTTCGCCGGGCTTCGGCTGCACGAGTTCCTTGGTGAAGATCGCGTTCTCCGTCGTGTTGCGGGCCTTGCCTTCCAGAATCAGCCGATCCGGCGCGATGCCGAGCGCGGCGAAGATCTGACGCGCCACGTCGACTTCGGCGATGTCGTCTTCGAAGACCGCCGCCACCCCGCCCGTGAACGCGATCTTGGCGTCCGGGAACTGCCGGGCCAGCGCGACGGTCGCTGTGATGCGATCGCCGGCATCGCCCATTTCCGGATCGCCGCGCGTTTTCGCGACGCGCGTATCGAACGACCCGCCAAGGACGACGATGCCGTCGATGCGCGCCGGCATCGTCGGCTTCGGAAAACGGTCCTCCAACGCCCCGACAAGGAGAAGGCCGAGCGGGCTGAACATGATCACCGCGTAGGTCAAGCCGGAAAACACGAAGGCCGCCATCGCCGTGTTTCGGTAGCCGATGAGCAGAAGCACGATGCCGAGGAGAACCACGAGCGCGACGGCGACGAGCGGCTGGATCAGGAACCAGACGAGCTTCGAGAGGATGAAGAACATCGGGCGATCAGACCCGATCCCAGCTCGGCGCGAAATCCGGGTCGACCAGCCGTTGACCACGTTTCGACAATTCGTGCAGCGCCGCCATCTCGTCTTCGCCGAGTTCGAAGTCGAAGACTTCGAGGTTCTCAGCCAGCCGGTCCGGGTTGCTGGTTCGCGGGATGGCCGCCACGCCGTCCTGCTGCACCTCCCAGCGCAGCGCGATCTGCGCCGGACTTCTGCCGTGACGGCGAGCGATGTCGGCAACCGTCGGGTCTTCCAGAAGCGTCTTGCCCTGACCGATCGGCGAATAAGCGACGAGCGCCATATCGTGGCGTCGGCAGGCATCGAGAACCGCATCCTGCGCCAGGAATGGATGGTACTCTACCTGATTGCAAACGAGCGGATGGGAGGAGATCGCAGCGGCTTCATCCAGCATGGCGCTGGTGAAGTTGGCGACGCCGATATGCCGCGTCAGGCCGAGCGCCAGCGTCTCGTTCAGAGCTTCGATGGAATCCTCCAGAGGAACATTCCGGTTCGGCCAGTGGATCAGGAGAAGATCGACCGGACCGATCTGCAAAGCCTCCACCCCTTGTTCCGCCGAGCGTTGCAGATCGCCCTTACCGATATTCTCCCACCAGATCTTGGTGGTCACGAAGATCTCGCTCCGGGCGACGCCCGACCGGCGGATACCTTCGCCGACTTCCCCTTCGTTGCCGTACATGCGCGCGGTGTCGATATGGCGATAGCCGACCTCGATGGCGCGGGAGACGATGTCGGTCGCCTGAGACCCCGAAAGCCGCCACGTTCCGAGCCCGATGGCCGGAATGCGCGCCGCGCCGGCTTCGATGATCTTCATGAAAGCGTCCTTCTGTGCGATGTGGCAGGCAATGTCGTCTTGCCGTCCCGTTGCAAATAGGCGGCTCTTTCCTCCGTAAAGCCGAAGACAGGCGCCGAGACGCAATTGACCGACCTCGTTCCCCATCCCGAAACCCGGCGCGGCCGCATCGATCTGGTGGACATCATGCGCGCCCTCGCGCTGATCGCCATGGCGACCTACCACTTCACCTGGGATCTGGACTTTCACGGGCTGATCGCGCGGGGAACCGCGACGGAAGGCGGCTGGCGCCTTTTCGCGCGCTGTATCGCGACGAGCTTCCTCTTCCTGGTCGGCATCAGCCTCGTCCTGGCGCATGGACGCAGCATCCGGTGGCGATCCTTCGCCATCAGGGAAGCGCAGGTGGCGGCCGGCGCACTGGCGATCACGCTGGTCACGCTTTTCATCACGCCGGGCAGCTTCGTTTTCTTCGGCATCCTTCATCAAATTGCCTTGGCAAGCCTGATCGGGTTGGCGTTCCTCCGGCTCCCGGCCCCCGTCACGCTTCTTGCCGGGGCCATCGCGGTCGCGCTCCCCTTTTTCGTGGAAACACCGCTGACCAACAGCCGGTGGCTCGCCTGGATCGGTCTTTCGGCCAGCAATCCGGTGACCAACGACTATGTGCCGATCCTGCCCTGGACGGGCGTGGTTCTGATCGGCATCGCCGCCGGCCGGTTCATGGACGGGATCGACGGCTGGAAGCATTTGTCGGCGCTGAACGACCGCGTGAAGGGGTTGCGACCGCTGACGCTTCTCGGGCGGCATTCGCTCCTCTTCTATCTCCTGCACCAGCCGATCCTGTTCGGTCTGGTCGCGGGCTATGCCGCCGTCTTCCCGCCCGATCAGGTGGCGCTTTTCGCCGCGAGCTGCCGTCACGAATGCCGAGTCAGCCGCGATGCGCCGACCTGCGAGGCCTTCTGCGCCTGTGTCCAGACGAGGCTCGAACGCGACGAGCTTTTGGAACGGCTAATCACCGGCCGCACGAACGAGGCGGAGAACGCGTCCGTGCGCGAAACCGTGCTGCAATGCTCCTTCCCAGGCTCATCGAACGAGCCTTGAGGTTGGGATCAGGACGAGGGCGACACCCCGAGTTCCGCCATCCTCGTCAGGCAGGCTTCCTCGGCATTGTCGAGTTCCACCAGAAGGTCATCGATGTCGCGCCGCTTCTGTTCCAGCTCGCGCCGGCGCTCCCCGACGCGCCGGATGATGGCGCGGAGCTGCCCGGACTCGCCCGGCGGCTCCTTGTACATCTGGATGATCTCGCGGATTTCGGCGATGGAGAAGCCGAGCCGCTTGCCGCGCAGGATCATCTTCAACAGCGTGCGGTCCGATTGGCGAAACAATCGCGTGCGCCCGCGTCGGACGGGCGCGATCAGCCCCTCGTCCTCGTAGAAACGCAGCGTGCGCGTGGACACTTCGAATTCACGCGTGAGTTCGGTGATCGTGTAATACTCGCGCATCGTCGGTCCTGTGCTCGCCTTGATTGACGGCGGATCGCAGGCCAAGTCAATCGAGCGGGACGGTCAAAGGCTGGACGACAGGCCGAACCACCAGGCGGCCAGCCCGAGAAAGGCGAAGAAGCCGACCACATCGGTGACGGTGGTGACGAACGTTCCCGACGCGATCGCCGGATCGGCCCCGAATCGATCGAGCACGATCGGAATGAGGATGCCGCCGAGCGCCGCCGCGATCATGTTGATGACGAGAGCCAGCGCCATCACTTGGCCGAGCCCCGCGCTGTCAAACCAGAAGCCGGCGACGACGCCGATGATGACCGCGAAGGCCAGTCCGTTCAAAAGCCCGACGAGCAGTTCCTTCCGCACGATGCGGCCGGCATTGTAGATATCGAGATCGCGCGTGGCGAGCGCGCGAACGGCGACCGTCATGGTCTGCGTCGCCGCGTTGCCGCCCATCGACGCTACGATCGGCATCAACACCGCCAAGGCAACCATCTGCTGGATCGTGGCGTCGAAGAGGCCGATCACCAGCGATGCCAGCACCGCCGTCCCGAGATTGATCAGCAGCCACAGGAAGCGCGAGCGGACGGTGGTGAGAACCGGGTCCGAAAGCTCTTCGTCGCCGACACCGCCGAGATGGCGGATATCCTCTTCCGCTTCCGCCTGGAGCACGTCCACCACGTCGTCGATGGTCAGGACACCGACGAGCCGTTCGTTCTCGTCCACAACGGCGGCCGAGAGAAGATCGTATTGCTGGAGGATCTGCGCCGCTTCCTCCTGGTCCATCGTGACGGGAATCGCGTGGCGCGTTTCGCGCATGATGTCTTCGATCTTGGCCGGCCGGCGCGTGCGCAGGATGCGGTCGAGATCGATCGCGCCGACGAGCTTGAAGGACGGATCGATGACGAAAATCTGCGAGAAGTTCTCCGGTAAATCCTCTTCCTCGCGCAGATAGTCGATGGTCTGGCCGACATTCCAGAAGGGCGGCACCGCGACGAACTCCGTCTGCATGCGGCGGCCGGCCGATTCGTCCGGGTAATCCAGGGCTCGGCGAAGCCGCACGCGCTCGCGGAACGGCAGATTTTCCAGAATTTCCTTGCGGTCCTCCTCGTCGAGATCCTCGAGGATGTAGACGGCATCGTCCGAATTGAGTTCGCGGACCGCCTCGGCGATGCGCGCATTCGGCATCGCGTCGACGATCTCGAGGCGCACCGCCTCGTCGACCTGCGTCAGCGCGGTGTAGTCGAAGTCCTCGCCCAAAAGCCGAACGAGCGACTGGCGGTCGTTGAAATCGAGATGCTGGAGAATGTCGCCGAGTTCTGAGTCGTGCAGCGGCACGATCGCCGCGCGGAGCCCTTCGACGTCCTCGTTCCGAATCAGCTCGCGCGAGCGGTCGAGGAAGTTCTGGTCGAGTTCGCCTTCTTCGTCATAGACGACGGGCCGCTCGACCTCGTCGTCGGCGATATTCTCGGACGCACGAGAATCGAGCTGTGTGTCAGCCATGTGCGCCCTCCAGTGCGGGATGATGGTGAGGGAGGGTCTAGTCTATCGCGGGGGGAATGGAATAGGTCGCGCCGAATGAAAACTGCGGGTTGCCGGCCTGCAGCAGTGCAACAACGCTTGCCAGCACGACGAGAAGAAGTGTGGCTGGTTACGACAGTCCGACCAAGACGAAAAGCGACTAAGTTATGATTTGATGAGGGTTCCTTGGTCCGCCTGGCTTGGCTTCCGATAATCGATCCTGCCCGATGATCTCAAGGAAGGATGGTGCGGTCGAGAAGACTCGAACTTCCACGGGTTGCCCCACAGCGACCTCAACGCTGCGCGTCTACCAATTCCGCCACGACCGCACGCCGTGTATTCGCCGCCGGTGTTCGGCGGTGACGGGCATGTAACAAACCGCCCCGCCCTGCACAAGCGGTTTCGTGAAGTCTTTGTGCGAGACATCGCCAAAACCGCTCTTCCGCCCAACGCTGGGCGGAGCTAAACCAAGTCCATGCTTGGGAAAACCGACCAACCGGCCACTGTGAACCGCCTTTCGGTGGCGACCGCTCGCTTTCTCGCCACTCCTGGCTCGCCGCCGGTGGAATGGCGAATCCTGCCTGGCCTTACCGAATACGAGGCGGCCGTCGCCATGATGGAAGAGCGGGTCGCGCGAATCGCGGATGGAACGGCAGCCGAGACGGTGCTTCTTGTGGAGCATCCGCCGCTTTATACGGCGGGCACCAGCGCGAACGCAGCCGATCTCGTAGATGCCACGCGCTTTCCCGTTCACGCCAGCGGCCGGGGCGGCGAATATACCTATCACGGGCCGGGCCAGAGGGTGGCCTACGTGCTTCTCGACCTCAAGCGCCGGCGCCAGGATATCCGCGCCTTCGTGGCGGGATTAGAGGAATGGCTGATCTCGACGCTCGCCGAGTTCCAGATTCGCGGCGAAAGGCGGGAAGAGCGGGTCGGGGTCTGGGTTCGCCGGCCGGAGCGCTCGGTCGGTCTCGACGGCACGGTGGCCGAAGACAAGATCGCCGCCATCGGCATTCGCGTCCGGCGCTGGGTGACCTTCCACGGCGTCAGCCTGAACATCGACCCGAACCTTTCCCATTTCTCCGGCATCGTGCCCTGCGGCATCCGCGAGCACGGCGTTACCAGTCTCGTGGATCTCGGCATCCCGATCTTCATGCCGGAAGTGGACATGGTGCTGCGCGCTAGGTTCGAGGAGGTTTTCGGAAAAACCGTCTCCGCGGCCTGACCGTCAGGGCTGCGGCGGCGGAGGCACCGGCACGGGCCGCCTTTCCAGGATGACCAGCGCCAGCCCGGACAGGACGATCACGACGATTCCGACAATCGTGATCGGATCTGGAAAGTCGCCGAAGACCAGAAGACCGAGCAGCACGGCCGAAGGGATCTCGATATAGCCAAGCGGGGCCAGCAGCGACGCCGGCGCGTCGTGATAGGCTTGAATGAACATCAGGTGCGCGATTGTCGCGACCACGGCGATGATGGCGAAAAGACCCAGAACGTCCGGGTCGCTCGGCATGCTGACCGTAAAGCCCGGCACATCAAGCACATGGCCTATCGCCAATGCCGGGGACAGAACGATGCATCCGCCGAGACCGCTGAAAAGGTGCATCGTGAGCGGCTTCCCCGTATCGGCCAGCCGACGGTTCAGGATCGCATAAAGCGCCACCAGAAGCGCTGTCAGCATCGGCAGAACGGCCACGGCGCCCAGCGCGACGAAATTCGGGCGGATCACGATCAGCGTTCCGGCGAAGCCGCAAAGCACGGTCGCGATCCGGGCAAAGCCGATCCGCTCGTGCAGCACGAAGGCCGAAAGGACGGTCACGAGTATCGGCTCCACGAAGAAGATCGCGGTCGCATCCGCCAGCGGCATGAATTTCAGCGCCGTGAAAAACGTCAGCGTCGCGGCAGCCAGCAGCATTCCGCGAACGAGGTTGAGAAACGGTCGCCTGATCCGCAACGCCGCCGTTCCGCCGAAAGCCAAGACCAACGGCAAGGCGCATACGGTTTGGAGGATGAACCTTGCGAGCGCGACTTCGCCGGTGGAAAGACCATATCCTTCCGTCAGTAGCTTGGCGGAAGCGTCGAGACCGGGGATGATCAGCGAGCCGACGATCATCAGCGTCACGCCGCGCCGCGTCTCGTGAGTCGTGTTGTTGCGAAGCGGAAGCGAGACCATGACCCATCCTTCGCCGATTCGCGGCGCCAGCATCATCGGCAGTGGTAAGACGAGGTTTTGATGACGACGGTTCTCGTGGACGGCGACGCTTGTCCGGTCAAGGACGATGCGTTGGAAATCGCCATTCGCCACGACGCGGCGACCATCCTCGTTTCGAATGGGGGCTTGCGCCCGTCCCGCTATCCCGGCGCGCGAATCGTCACCGTCGCGGCCGGCGCCGATGCGGCCGATGACTGGATCGCAGAGAATGCCACGGAGGGAGACGTGGTGATCACTGCCGATATTCCGCTCGCGGCCCGCGCGCTCGAACGCGGGGCGCGCGTCCTCAACCCCGATGGACGCTCACTGACGGCCGAAAGCATCGGGACGGCGCTGTCCATGCGGGCCTTCAAGCAGCACCTGCGCGAAACGGGCGAGAGCAAAGGCTATAACCGCAACTTCACCCCGGCCGACCGCTCCCGGTTCCGTCAGGCGCTCGACCTCCTGCTGCGCCGTTGAAAACTGCGACGGGCGGCGGCGTTTCACGAGGAATCGATCCGCATGCGCGGTTTGTCCGATTGACGGGCGGGCCTCAAGCGCTCAAGCGTCGCCCCGCTCGAAACCCGGCAAAGGCCGCATGGGCACGGGAGCGGATGAATGGCATCGAAGCCGAGCGCACTGGTTTATCGTCAGAAGCTGCCGACCCGCCTGACCCACTGGCTTTGGGCGGTGTGTCTGTTCTTTCTCCTGCTTTCCGGCCTGCAGATCTTCATGGCGCGGCCGGACCTTTATCTCGGCCTCCAATCGGGCTTCCAGTTCGACAATACGGTGTTCTCGATCAGCGCCATCACCAACGCGGATGGCACGAACAGCGGCATGACGCGCATTCTCGGGCATAGTTTCGACACGACCGGATGGCTCGGCCTCGTCCAAACGGCGCAGGGTCCGACCGCGCGGACATTCCCGACCTGGGCGACGATCCCATCCTATCGCGACCTCGGCACCGGCCGCGTGGTGCATTTCTTCTTCGCCTGGCTCCTGGGAGCGACGCTCCTCGTCTGGTTGATTTTCAGCCTTTTCAACGGACATCTGCGCAAGGACCTCCTGCCCCGCGGCCGGGATATCCGCGCCCTGCCCCGCGACATCGCGAACCATCTGCGGTTCCGGTTCGAGCACCGGCGCGAATACAATCCGCTGCAGAAGCTCTCCTATTTCGCGGTCGTCTTCCTCGCGTTCCCGCTGATGATCGCCACCGGCCTTTGCATGTCGCCGGGCACCAACGCGCTCGCGCCCTGGCTTCTCGACGTCTTCGGCGGTCGCCAAACGGCGCGCACCATCCACTTCGTCGTGATGTTGCTGCTCGTCCTGTTCTTCGTGGTGCATGTCGCGATGGTCGTCCTCGCCGGCCCCTTCAACGAAATGCGTTCCATGATCACCGGCTGGTACAACGCGCGCCCGGAGAGTTCCGATGCCGAAGTTTGAGCTTTCCCGGCGCCGCTTTCTCACGGCGTCGGCCGTCGGCGCGGCGAGCCTGCCATTGTCGGGGTGCTTCGATTCCGCCGGAGAGATCGGCGGCAGCGTGCGGAACACGCTGGAGCTCGCGAACTCTCTCACCTATCGCGTTCAGCGCCTTCTGCTTCGCAGCGATCATCTCGCCGTCGAATACGCGGAAAGCGAAATCCGCCAACCACAGCGGCCGAACGGCACGGTGACGCCGACCGACGCGGATTATCTGTCGCTGGCGGAGGCCTCCTTCAGCGATTACCGCCTGGAGATCAGCGGCCTCGTCGAGCGCCCCATGCAGCTTTCGCTGGACGAGTTGCGCAACATGCCGTCGCGCACGCAAGTCACGCGGCACGACTGCGTGGAGGGCTGGAGCTGCATCGCGAAATGGACCGGCACACCGCTCGGCCCGGTGCTCGATCAGGCCGGCATCCGCCCCAATGCCCGCTACGTCGTCTTCGACTGCTTCGACACGATGGAGGCGGGCTTTACCGGGCCGGTGCGCTACTACGAGTCGATCGACCTTGTTGACGCCCATCACCCGCAGACGATCCTCGCCTATGGTTTGAACGGCGAAACGCTTCCCGTCGCCAACGGCGCTCCGCTGCGCGTGCGCGTCGAACGGCAGCTCGGCTACAAGATGGCGAAGTATATCCGCGCCATCCGGCTCACGGACACGCTGGCCGGGATCGGCGGCGGACGCGGCGGCTATTGGGAAGACTACGGCTACGATTGGTTCGCCGGCATCTGACGGCGGGGGCTTCGATCAATCGGGGTTTGGAGAGGCCATCTCCGCTGCGGCGCGCATATCGGCGAAACGCCGTGCCCGGCGCGCCTCGGCCTCCTCGTCCGCGCCCCACTGCTCGATGTTCCAGTCCTCGTCCACATGCGCGGCCACCCATGCCTGGTCGACATCGAGATGGCCGTGCATCACGGCGAGCGCGATGAGAACGGAGCCGGTCAGCGTCGTCATCTGATGAAGCGCGGCGATACGGAACGGATTGGTTTCGCTGGAGAGAACGCGCCGTACCCCTTCCAGCGTCGCCGGCGGCTGGGCGACATGCATCACCCCTTGGCCAAGAACGAACCGGCCGCCGGCCAGCCGTTCCGCCCAGGCGACGATCGGGTCCCAGGAAAGCCGCTGACGCTCCACCAGGCGCTCCGGTGCGTCGGCTCGGTAGAACAGGAGATCGGTTTCCGCAAACCGCGCCGCGTCGTCACGCACCGGCAAGGGATCATCGGCGATGCCGTCGATCACCGTATTTATGAGGCGCGTCGCGGGCATGGTGGCCGGGTCGATCCGCTCGCCCTGTCCCCGCCATTCGGCCGCGATGATCTCCGCGATGCGCCGCGAGGGAGCCACCAGCACACGTCGCGACGGCGTGCGAACGCTGCGTCCGTCCAGTCGAATGGCATAGACGCCATCCTCGGCCTCGACGGAGACCGTCTCGTAGAAGCGCTTCGGCAGTTCCACCGCATTCGAACGGGCGCTATCGGACATGGGCGTCAGGACTCGCTCAAGCTCTCGTCGAAACCGAACAGGTTGAAGGTCTGCACCATATGGGGCGGCAAAGGCGCGGCCTGATCGATGATGCCGCGACCATCGGGGTGCGGAATGCGAATGCGCCGCGCATGGAGATGCAGCCGCTTCTGCACGCCGCCGGGAAACTCCCAGTTCGGGTCTTCCTCGAAATATTTCGGGTCGCCAATGATGGCGTGGCCGAGATGGGCGGCATGGACGCGAAGCTGGTGCGTGCGCCCCGTATAGGGCTCCATTTCGAGCCATGCGAAGTTCTGTGCCAAGGCCTCGACGACGCGATAATGCGTCAATGCGTGGTCGGCACCGGCATCGCCGTGCCGCGCGATCCGCATCCGGTCGCCGTCCGGCGTCGCTTCCTTGACGAGATAGGTGGAGATCCGCCCTTCCCGCTCGCGCGGCACGCCTTTCACGATGGCCCAATAGACCTTCTGGGTGTCGCGTTCGCGAAACGCCTTGGTCAAGGATACCGCCGCGCCGCGCGTGCGCGCGACGACGAGAATGCCGGACGTATCGCGATCGATGCGGTGAACGAGGCGGGGCTTCTCGCCCTTCTTGTTTCGCCAAGCCTCAAGCATCGAATCCACGTGGCGCGACACGCCCGATCCGCCTTGGACGGCGAGCCCGGCCGGCTTGTTGAAGACGAGCACTTTCTCGTCCTCGTAGAGCAGCATCTGTGACAGCACATCGCCGTCGTGCCGGTCGCGGATCGTGTTCATGGTCAGCGGGCCGGATCGCTCGCGCGCGGCATCCGCTTCCATCGGCGGAACGCGGATCATCTGGCCGGGCGCGACGCGCATGTCGGCCTTCGCCCGGCCGCCATCCACGCGAATCTGGCCGGAGCGCAGCAACTTCTGCAGATGGCCGAAGCCGA
The DNA here is from genome assembly GCF_009176975.1 of Aureimonas psammosilenae. Classification (GTDB taxonomy): domain Bacteria; phylum Pseudomonadota; class Alphaproteobacteria; order Rhizobiales; family Rhizobiaceae; genus Plantimonas; species Plantimonas psammosilenae. The sequence goes on along the minus strand of NZ_WEZG01000013.1, from coordinate 19,730 downwards.
GACCCGGATAATGCAGCTTGAACCAGCGATCGAGTCTGAGACCCGCCTCGTCCGGTTCGACCTTGACCTGTGCGACGACCGCCATCGGATGAAATCCCGTTCGTGTTCCCGTCCGAAGGCATCGTGCCGGATGACACGCGAACGCGAACCCGACTGAGGGGCTCTGCGGTTCGAACAAGGAGCGTTGAGGCGATATAAGCGAAGCCTCGCGCGATGTCTCCCCGCCCTTCGTGCGCTCGGTCGCTCCGCTCAGGGCTCACCGCGCTCGCGGCGCAGGCGCGACCAGTGATCGAGACGCTTGGCGAGCGTCGCTTCCAGACCGCGCGGCGTCGGATCGTAGAATTGCTGCCGTCCCATCTCGGAAGGGAAGTAGTTCTGCCCCGAGAAGGCGTCGGGTTCGTCGTGATCGTAGCGATAGCCCGTGCCGTAGCCTTCGCCCTTCATCAGCTTCGTCGGCGCGTTGAGGATGTGCTTGGGCGGCAGCAGAGAGCCGTTTTCCTTCGCGGCCCGCATGGCAGCCTTGTAGGCGGTGTAGAGGGCGTTCGATTTCGGCGCGGTCGCCAGATAAACGGTGGCCTGCGCCAGGGCCAGTTCGCCTTCCGGCGAGCCGAGGTAATCAAAGGCGTCCTTGGCGGCGCTGGCGATCACCAGAGCCTGCGGATCAGCGAGCCCGATATCCTCCGATGCCATTCGAACGAGCCGGCGGCCGAGATAAAGCGGGTCCTCGCCGGCATCCAACATGCGGCAGAGGTAGTAGAGCGCTGCGTCCGGATCGGAGCCGCGCACGGATTTGTGCAGCGCCGAGATCAAGTTGTAGTGCCCGTCCTGCGACTTGTCGTAGACCGGCGCCCGCCTCTGCACGACGCTCCGCAGCCCTTCCGCATCGAAGGTTTCCCCAGGCCGGGCGGCGCGCCAGACTTCTTCGGCGAGCGTCAGGATCGCGCGGCCGTCGCCATCCGCCATTCGGATCAGAAGATCGCGCGCTTCGCCGTCGAGCGGCAGAGCACGGTTTTCGGCGGCCTCCGCCCGCTCCAACAGGCGACCGAGGCTCGCCTCGCCATGCGCATGAAAAGTCAGCACGCGTGCGCGGGACAGGAGCGCGGCATTCAGTTCGAAGGACGGGTTTTCGGTCGTGGCGCCGACGAGAACCACCGTGCCGTCTTCCATGACAGGCAGAAACGAGTCCTGCTGCGCGCGATTGAAGCGATGGATCTCGTCCACGAACAGAAGCGTCTGTCGCCCCTTCTGCATTCGCAGACGCGCCGTCTCGAAGACCTTCTTCAAGTCCGCCACGCCGGAAAAAATCGCGGAAATCTGTTCGAAGGCGAGATCGACTTGGCTCGCGAGAAGGCGCGCGACCGTGGTCTTGCCCGTGCCGGGCGGCCCCCAGAAGATCATCGAGCCGAGCGAGCGCGATTCGAGCATCCGCGTTAGCGCGCCCGAAGGTCCGGTCAGATGCTCCTGCCCGACCACGTCCGGCAGACCCGTCGGCCGGAGCCGGTCGGCCAGGGGACGGGTCGCCGAAAGCTTCTTGCCTTCGGAGGCGGGCGGTTCGGGAGCGGGGCCGAAAAGGTCGGACATCGGGGTTCGATCAGCGAACGACCTGCGACAAACGCCGCCCGTCGCGTTCGATCTCGAACCGCCAGCCGCGTTTCGCGTTTGCCGCCATCTTCTCCAACGCGGCAGAGGATTCCACGTCGTCGCCGTTGAGGGTGAGGACGATGTCCTTCGGCTGAAGACCGAAACGGGCCGCGAAGGAGCCGGGACGAACGTCCGTCACCACGACGCCGGACATTTCCTCGGGGATGTCCAGTTCATCGGCGAGTTTCGGCGACAGGTTGGCGATGCTGGCACCGGCAAAGGGCGTCTCGCCCTTCAGGGTCCGGCGATCAGCCGCCGGCATTTCCGGCGCGCCGGCCAGCGACATCCGCAGCGTTTCGCGCTTGTTTCCCGACAGAACGGAAAGGGTCGCGTCCTTGCCGATCCCGGCGGTCGCGAGGCGGTAGCCCAATGTGTCGGGATCGCCGATCTCGAAATTGTCCATGGCGAGAACGACGTCGCCGGGTTTCAACCCCGCCGAAGCAGCCGGCGCACCTTCCCGCACATCCTGGACCAGCGCGCCGCGCGGCCGGTCGAGCCCGAGCGCTTCGGCGACATCGCGCGTCACCGGCACGAAGGTCGCCCCGATGAAAGGCCGCTCGAACCGTCCGCCCTTTCGGGCAGAGTCCACGAACGCCCGAACCATGTTGGAGGGAATGGCGAAGCCGATGCCGTTCGAACCGCCGGAGCGCGAAAAGATCGCCGTGTTCACGCCGATGAGTTGCCCATGGGTATCGATCAAGGCGCCGCCGGAATTGCCGGGATTGATCGCCGCGTCCGTCTGGATAAAGAAGCCGAAATCGTTGGTCCCGATATGGGTTCGCGCCAGTGCCGAGACGATGCCGTTCGTCACCGTCTGGCCGATGCCGAACGGATTGCCGATAGCCAGAACCAGATCGCCGATCTCGAGCCGATCGGAGTCCGCGATGCCGAGAACGGGAAACGCCTTCTCGTCCTCGATCTTGAGCACAGCCAGATCGATACGCTCGTCCTTGGAAAGGATTTTTGCGTCGAACTCACGCCCATCGGCAAGAGCCACCCGAACCTCGTCGGCATCGGCGACAACGTGGTTGTTGGTGACGATCAATCCGCTGGGGTCCACGATCACACCGGAACCGAGAGAGGACTGGACCCGCGGCGACTGGCGTTGCATCTGGCGGCCGAAAAACTGTTCGAAGAACGGGTCGCCCATGAACGGGGATCGCTGCTGCGGTAGCGTCTTAGCCGCATAGACATTTACCACCGCCGGCGCGCTCGTCTTCACCAGCGGCGCGAAGGACATCTTCATCTGCGTGGCGCTGACTGGCACCTGAGCCCCGCCCTGCGCTTCGGCGGTTCCTGGGACGACGGGCACGGGTGCTTGCGCCAAAGCACTCTGCGAAGCTTGCAGAACGATGGCACAGACGGTTGCGGCGAGACGAGAATGCTTCCTCAAGCGACGATCCTTTCGCATGGCCGACGATCCGAAGACCGGTTCGGCTCATGAACCGTCAAGCCATCCATTTGCAACGAAAAAGGGGCCGCGAAGCAGCCCCTTGCATCAACGATATGGAAATCGACCGTCTTAGTTGACGGTCGTGCTCGCCTCGATCTGATCGCGCGGCAGCTCGGCCGTCGCGTAGCTGGCCGTCAACACGCCGAAAGCGCAGACGGCTGCAAGAAGAGTCAAGAGGGTACGACGCATCGTAGGAGCACTCGGCTGGAGTTGGGTTTCCATATCGTGCATGGAAGTCATTTAATCCGCGTAAACTGCGATCCTTCGACGCGACGGCGTCTCGCATTCGCCATCATAATGCCCTGAACGAACTTCGGTTTCTTCGCAGCGCAAAAAAAGCCGTTGGCCCGTTCAGCCAAGCCCCTATGCCATGCGTGAACCTTGCCGCCTATCGCAGCAGGGCAACACCCTTCCGAGCATCGGATTTATGCTTCGGCATCTGCCGATCGTTAAACGAGACCGCGCTGAAACAAGCTTTCCGCGGTGGCGCGGATAGCCTCTTTAGAACACCGAAACGAAAGGCCGAGAAGCGAGCGGGCGGGTTCCACGTCCAGGTGTTTAATTCGTCCAAGTTCAGGAACGATCTGCCGGGCGCGGGTCGAAAAACGCCCGGCGACGCGAACCGCAAAGTCCGGCAGGCACCCTTTCGGCAACTTGCCTCGGACGGTCGGAACAGCTTCACCGGCCACGCGCGCGGCTTCGACAAGCGTGACGTTCCCTCCGTCAACGATGAAGCGGCGGCCGGCAGCTTCCGGATGCGTCATCGCACGAATATGCGCCTCGGCGACATCGCGAACGTCCACAACGCCGATGCCGATCCGCGGTACGAAAGGCAGGTGGCCCCGCATCATCATTCGAAGGATATCGACCGATGTCCCATGTTCGTTGTCGAGAAGCGGCCCGAGAACGACGGATGGGTTGACCGTCGCCAGTTGCAGCCCGTTCGAGGCGGCAAACTCCCACGCCGCACGCTCCGCAAGTGTCTTCGACACGGCATAGGACCCGATCGAAGCGCTACCGACATCCGAAAAGTCCGCTTCGCCGAAAAGCGTATCCCGCCGCGCTTCGTGGCCGTAGTAAACGGCGGCGACGGACGAGGTGACGACCACGCGCTCCGCTCCGGTTCGCGCGGCAGCGAAAAGCACCCTCAGGGTCCCGCTTCGAGCAACGTCGACGAGGCCGAACTTATCGACCGGGGCCCGCCGAGGAAACGGGGACGCCACGTGCAGAACATAGCGGCAGCCCGCCGCCGCCTGTTCCCAACCTTCATCCTGAAGAAGATCGGCCTTCACCGTATCGATCCGGCTGACATCGGCTCCCGCCTGCCGGAAGGCCTTCAGCATGTGTTCGCGCTTGCTGGCGAACCGAACCGTTCCGCGAACCCGGAAACCGGCATCGAGAAGCGCCATGACGATATGCTTCGCGATAAAGCCGGACATTCCCGTGACGAGAACGAGATCACCGTTCGCCAAGCCGTTCACTCCAAACTCATACGCGGTTCGAGCCGTGGGCTCGCGAGGTCATACAAAAGAAAAAGGGGCCGAATGGCCCCTCTCCCAACTATCGATCTTAGCCGTTTCAGGCTTCGGCGTTCTCGGCGCCTTCGGCTTCGAAGCGCTCGCGATCACCCTTGCCCCGCGCGTCGACGTCACGCTCGACGAACTCGATGACCGCCATCGGGGCGTTGTCGCCGCGACGGAAACCGGCCTTAAGCACGCGCGTATAACCGCCGTTGCGCTCCGCATAGCGCGGACCAAGCACATCGAAGAGCTTGGTGACGACGCTCGGGTCGCGAACCTGGCTGATGGCCTGACGGCGGGCATGCAGGTCACCGCGCTTGCCGAGCGTGATCATCTTTTCGATGATCGGGCGAAGGTCCTTCGCCTTCGGGAGCGTGGTGACGATCTGCTCGTGCTCGATGAGCGAAGCAACCATGTTGGCGAACATGGCCTTGCGGTGGCTGGCGGTACGGTTCAGCTTCCGGCCGCGATTGGCGTGACGCATGATGATTTCCTCAAAGCGAGCCGGTTTTCCGGCGGTCGGCATCCTCGCTAACCCGTCTGGGACGGGTGCATGTGCCTTTGGATGATTGACGGAGAAAAGGCCCGCCGCCGATGATCGGCGATGGGCGGTCGTGGTATTGGATCAGTACTGATCCTCGAAGCGCTTGGCCAGGTCGTCGATATTCTCCGGCGGCCAGGACGGCACTTCCATGCCAAGGTGAAGGCCCATCGAGGCGAGCACTTCCTTGATCTCATTGAGAGACTTGCGTCCGAAGTTCGGAGTGCGCAGCATTTCCGCCTCCGTCTTCTGGATCAGGTCGCCGATATAAACGATGTTGTCGTTCTTCAGGCAGTTGGCCGAGCGAACCGAAAGCTCCAGTTCGTCCACCTTCTTCAGAAGAGCCGGGTTGAACGCCAGTTCGGCGATCTGCTCATCCGCCGCCCCGACGCCACGGCTTTCGCGCTGCGGCTCCTCGAAGTTGACGAACACGGAAAGCTGATCCTGCAGGATGCGGGCCGCGTAAGCCACCGCGTCCTCACCACTGATGGAGCCGTCGGTGACGATCTCCATGGTCAGCTTGTCTTTGTTGAGGTCCTGACCCTCGCGCGTATTCTCGACGCGATACGAAACCTTCTTCACCGGCGAAAACAGTGAGTCGACGGGAATGAGCCCGATCGGCGCGTCTTCGGCGCGGTTCTGGTCCGCCGGGCGGTAACCCTTGCCCGTGTTGACCGTCAGTTCCATGCGGATTTCCGCGCCCTCGTCGAGGGTGCAGATCTCATGATCCGGGTTCAGGATCTCGATATCGCCGACCGTCTGAATGTCACCCGCCGTCACGACGCCCGGTCCCGACTTGCGCACGACCATGCGCTTCGGTCCCTCGGACTGCATCTTGATGGCGATTTCCTTGACGTTCAGGACGATGTCCGTCACGTCCTCGCGCACGCCAGGGATAGACGAGAATTCGTGCAGAACGCCGTCGATCTGGATCGCTGTCACGGCCGCCCCCTGCAGCGACGAAAGAAGAACACGGCGAAGCGCGTTGCCGAGCGTCAGGCCGAAGCCGCGCTCCAAAGGCTCCGCGACAAGCGACGCCTTGGTGCGATTGCTGCCGGTCTTGAAAACGACCTGATCCGGCTTGGTCAGGTTCTGCCAATTGCTTGAGATCATCACGATCTGCCTTTCAGTTCCTCGCCACCATCCAATCGTGGCGATAGGTCTGAGACGGAAGGCATGGAAGGCCTCCGGTACCAACGCACTAACCCGCCCGGGGACGGAAGTCCCCAGACGGGTGTAGAATGTCTGTCGTGCTTAAACGCGGCGACGCTTGCGCGGACGCACGCCGTTATGCGGGATCGGGGTCACGTCACGGATCGAGGTGATCGTGAAGCCCGCCGCCTGAAGCGCGCGAAGCGCGGATTCGCGACCCGAACCGGGGCCCGACACTTCGACTTCCAACGTCCGCATACCGTGTTCCTGCGCCTTGCGGGCGCAATCCTCGGCCGCGATCTGCGCGGCGAACGGTGTCGACTTGCGCGAGCCCTTGAAGCCCTGCTGGCCAGCCGACGACCACGAGATCGCGTTGCCCTGGGCATCGGTGATCGTGATCAGCGTGTTGTTGAAGGTCGACTGCACGTGAGCCACGCCGGTCGAGATGTTCTTGCGCTCGCGGCGGCGAACGCGCTGCTCCTTGGCCATTCCCTATTTCCTTTTCGATATCGACACCGCCGTAATCCCAGCGGCTCCACCCGGAGGCATCCGATCGGATGCCGTCCGATATTACTTCTTCTTGCCCGCGATCGCCTTCGCCGGACCCTTGCGGGTGCGAGCGTTGGTGTGCGTACGCTGACCGCGAACCGGCAAGCCACGACGGTGACGAAGCCCGCGATAGCAGCCGAGATCCATCAGACGCTTGATGTTCATCGACGTCTCGCGGCGAAGATCGCCCTCGACCTGATAGTCGCGGTCGATGATCTCACGGATCTGCAGAACTTCGGCGTCCGTCAGATCGTTGACGCGACGTTCCGGCGCCAGCTTGACCTTCTCGCAGATGTCCTGCGCGTAGTACTTGCCGATGCCGTGAATGTACTGAAGCGCGATGACGACGCGCTTGTTGCTCGGAATATTGACGCCTGCGATACGGGCCAAAGACCGTACTCCTTGAGAGCTGGGCGATACGCCCGGATGTTGATGAATGTCTACGCTGAACCAGCACGGAACGGCAGAGGCGCGTTCTATCAGCCAGATCCGATCGTGACGGATTCGCTTATGGATCGCGATATAGTTCGGCTAGGCCCGGAAAGTCAACCGAAGTAGCCGCGACCGGCCATTGTCAAGGGTTCCCGGATGAAGACCGAGGCGCAACTACGGAACTGATGTCCGCGAAGACCTCGTCGATGGGTTTCATTCCATCCACGAACTGGAGGATGCCTTTGCAGTAGTAGTAACCGACAAGCGGCGCAGTTTCCTTGTAATAGGCCTTCAACCGCGTCCGCATGGTTTCGGCGTTGTCGTCCGGACGGCGGGTAAAGTCGGAATGCCCGCACTTGTCACATACCCCTTCGACCTTCGGGCGGTGGTCCTGATCGTTGTAGCTCGCCCCGCAATGGGCACAACTGAAGCGGCCCGCGACGCGGCGGACGAGTTCGTCGTCCTCGACCCGCATCTCGATCACATGATCGAGTTCGAGACCCTTACCCTTCAGCATCGTCTCCGTCGCATCGGCCTGCGCCAGCGTCCGAGGAAAACCGTCGAGAATAAACCCTTCGGCGCAGTCCGGCTGTTCGATCCGCTCCGCGACGATCTGGATGACCACATCGTCGGAAACGAGCTTGCCGGATGACATGATCTCCTTGGCGCGCAGTCCGATCTCAGACTGAGCAGCGACGGCGGCGCGAAGCATGTCACCTGTAGAAAGCTGCGGTATTCCGAAGCATTCGATCAGCTTCTTGGCTTGGGTCCCCTTACCCGCGCCCGGAGGGCCCAGCAGAATGAGTCTCATTTCGCTCCCCGTCTTCCCCCTCTGAGCTTGGCCTTGCGGACAAGCCCTTCATACTGATGCGCGAGCAGATGCCCCTGCACCTGGGCGACCGTGTCCATGGTCACGCTCACGACGATCAGCAGCGACGTTCCGCCAAGATAGAACGGAACACCCAGCGCCGAAATGAGGAATTCAGGCAAGAGACAGATAATGATCAGATAGATCGCACCGATCACGGTGATGCGCGTCAGCACGTAGTCGATATGCTCGGCGGTGCGCTCGCCCGGACGAATGCCCGGAATGAAGCCGCCGTGCTTCTTGAGGTTATCGGCCGTGTCTTTCGGATTGAAGACGACCGCCGTGTAGAAGAACGCGAAGAAGCCGATCATCGCCGCGTAGAGGATCATGTAGAGCGGCTGACCATGCCCGAGCGAGGCGATGATGCCCGTCGCCCAGCCCGGCAGATTCGCGGTGTTCCCGAAGTTGGCGATCGTTACCGGGAGGAGAAGCAGCGACGAGGCGAAGATCGGCGGGATGACACCTGCCGTGTTCAGCTTCAACGGCAAGTGCGACGTGTCCCCCTGGAACATGCGATTGCCGACCTGCCGCTTCGGATACTGGATCAGAAGACGGCGCTGCGCGCGCTCGAAGAACACGATGAACGCGATGCAGGCGATCGCCGTCACGATCACGACCAGAATGACGGCCGTCGAAAGGGCCCCAGTGCGGCCGAGATCGAGAAGATGCGCCACTGCCGTCGGCAAGTTCGCGACAATGCCAGCGAAAATGATCAGCGAGATACCGTTACCGATGCCGCGCGCCGTGATCTGCTCGCCGAGCCACATCAGGAACATGGTCCCGCCGGTCAACGTCACGACCGTCGACAAACGAAAGAAGAGGCCCGGATCGGTGACGATATTCTGCGAAGTCTCGAGCCCGACCGCGATGAAGTACGCCTGGACGATCGCCAGGAGAACCGTACCGTAACGAGTGTACTGGTTGATGACCTTCCGGCCCTGCTCGCCCTCCTTCTTCAAGGACTCGAGCGAAGGCAGCACCGACGTCATCAACTGGATGATGATGGAGGCCGAGATGTACGGCATGATGCCGAGCGCGAAGATCGCCATGCGACCGACGGCACCACCGGCAAACATATTGAAAAGCCCGAGAATGCCGGTCGACTGCTGCTGGAAAGCGCGCGCCAGGGCTTCGGGGTTGATACCGGGCATCGGGATGTAAGTGCCGAGCCGATAAACCAAGAGCGCACCCAGGGTAAACCAGATGCGCTTCTTGAGGTCGGTCGCCTTCGAGAAGGCGCCGAAATTCAGATTTGCGGCGAGTTGTTCCGCGGCCGATGCCATCTCGCGATTCTCCGGGTAGCCACCAAGGGGTTCGCGTTCCGCGCCATTACCCGCTCGGCGAAGCCCGAGAGATATGCGGTCCGGGGAACCCGGGCAAGCGGAGGCCTGAACGGCCTCCGCGAATGTTCTTGTTAGGCCTCGGCCGGCGCAGGCGCAGCCGGAAGCGTCAGCGAACCGCCAACCTTCTCGACCTTTTCCACCGCCGACTTGGACGCGCCGTCGGCAACGATCGTCACCTTCGACGTCAGCTCGCCGTCGCCCAAAAGGCGCACGCCATCCTTGGCGCGACGAAGAACGCCGGCAGCCTTCAGGGCAGCGACGTCGATCGTCGCCGAGGCGTCGAGCTTGCCGGCATCGATCGCCTGCTGAAGGCGGCCGACGGAAACGATGTTGAAGTCCTTCGCGAAGATGTTCACGAAGCCGCGCTTGGGCAAACGGCGGTAAAGCGGCATCTGACCGCCCTCGAAGCCGTTGATCGCCACGCCGGAGCGCGACTTCTGGCCCTTCACGCCGCGACCGGCGGTCTTGCCGGAGCCCGACCCGATACCGCGACCCAGACGCTTACGCTTCTGCGTGGCGCCCGGAAGATCGGAGATCTCGTTCAGTTTCATCGAAATTCCTCCAGCCTCAAGCCTCGTCCACGATACGGACGAGGTGGCTGACCTTGGCGATCGCACCACGAATGGAAGGCGTGTCTTCCAGTTCGCGGCGGCGATGCAGCTTGTTCAGCCCGAGACCGATCAGCGTTGCGCGCTGGGTGCCCGGACGGCGGATGGGGCTGCCGATCTGTTCAACGACGATCGTCTTGCCCGCGGCATTGGTGTCTGCCATCGCTTCGACTCCTTTCGCGAACCGAATTATTCTTCAACGCCGCCAAGGCCGCTACGGCGGGCCTGGAGCGTCGAATACTTCACGCCGCGGCGGGCAGCGACATCCTTGGGATGCATCGAGTTCTTCAAAGCGTCGAAAGTCGCGCGAACCATGTTGTACGGGTTCGAGGAACCCATCGACTTGGCGACGACATCGTGCATTCCGACCGCCTCGAAAACGGCGCGCATCGGACCACCGGCGATGATGCCCGTACCCGCTTCGGCCGAGCGCAGAAACACCTTGCCCGCGCCGTGACGGCCGGCAACGTCGTGATGAAGCGTCCGAGCTTCGCGCAGCGGCACGAAGATCAAGTCGCGCTTGGCGGCTTCCGTCGCCTTGCGGATGGCTTCCGGCACTTCGCGCGCCTTGCCATGGCCGAAACCGACGCGACCCTTAAGATCGCCGACGACGACGAGAGCGGCGAAACCGAAGCGACGGCCGCCCTTCACCACCTTGGCGACGCGATTGATGTGAACGAGCTTATCGACGAAGCCGTCGTCGCGCTCGCGATCGTTACGATCCTGACGATCGTTTCTAGGCGCCATGATCCTATCCTTATTCTTTTCCGGAAGGCGCTACGGGATGGACCGCTTTGGATTTCGCGGTCCGGCTCAAGGCCGAAGCCGAAGATCTGTTCGATCTCCGGCTTCGGCCATATCTCAGGTGACGTTGAAAGAGAAGAAGCCTTCTCGACTTCGTCAGCGGATCAGAAGTTCAAACCGCCTTCGCGAGCGCCCTCGGCCACGGCCTTGACGCGGCCATGGTAGATGAAAGAGCCGCGGTCGAACACCACATCGGTCACGCCAGCCTGCTTGGCGCGTTCGGCGACGAGCTTACCGACGGCAGATGCAGCCTCGGTGTCGGCGCCGGTCTTGAGACCCGCCTTCAACCCTGCGTCGAGCGTCGAGGCCGCCGCGAGCGTCACGCCCTGCACATCATCGATGATCTGGGCATAGATGTTCTTGGAAGAACGGTGAACCGAAAGACGGGGGCGACCGTTCGCCACCGCCTTCAGGGAGCGGCGCACACGAGCGGCGCGCCGGCGGATATTTTCCTTTTGCGTAGCCATCGTGGGACCTTACTTCTTCTTGCCTTCCTTGCGGACGATGCGCTCACCCGCGTACTTCACGCCCTTGCCCTTATAGGGCTCGGGACCGCGATACTCGCGAATTTCCGCAGCGACCTGACCGACCTTCTGCTTATCGATGCCGGTCACGACGATCTCGACGGGACGCGGAACGGCCACCGTGATGCCTTCCGGCACCTGGTAGACGACTTCATGGCTATAGCCGAGCGAAAGCTGCAGGTTCTTGCCCTGCATCGCCGCACGATAACCAACGCCCGAAATCTCGAGACGCCGCTCGAAACCCGTCTTCACGCCGGTGAAGATGTTCGAGATCATGGTGCGGGACATGCCCCACTTGGCCCGGGAGCCCTTGGATTCGTCGCGCGGGGAAACGGCCACGGAGCCGTCTTCCATCTTGACCAGAACCTCGTCGTTGACGACGAAGCTCAATTCGCCCTTGGCGCCCTTCGCCCTCACCGTCTGGCCATCCAGAGATACGGTGACGCCGTCCGGGATCGCTACGGGTTTCTTGCCGATACGGGACATTGAAACAACCTATCCTTCGTCGTGAACGGGTCCGCCAGCGTCAAACGACGCGGCAGAGGACCTCGCCCCCGACATTCTGCTCACGCGCGCTGTGGTCGGCCATCACGCCCTTCGGTGTCGAAAGAACAGAGATGCCGAGGCCATTGGCGACGTGCGGGATCGTCTTCGCAGAAACGTAGACGCGGCGACCAGGCTTGGAAACGCGAGCGATTTCGCGGATCACCGAGGAGCCCTCGTAGTATTTGAGCTCGATCTCGAACTCGGACTTGCCGTTCTCGAAAGCCGTTTCCGTGTAGCCACGGATGTAGCCTTCGTCCTTCAGCACGTCGAGCACGCGGCCACGCAGCTTGGAGGCGGGGGTCAGAACCGACGACTTCTTACGCTCGACCGCATTGCGGATGCGCGTCAGCATATCGCCCAGAGGATCAGAAAGGGACATGGGACCTACCTCTTACCAGCTCGACTTCACGACGCCGGGGATCTGGCCACTGTTGCCCAGTTCCCGGAGCGCGATACGCGACATCTTCAGCTTGCGGTAATAGGCACGCGGACGTCCCGTGACTTCGCAACGGTTGCGGATGCGGGTCTTGGCCGAATTGCGCGGCAGCCCGGAAAGCTGCAACTGCGCGCGGAAGCGCTCCTCGATGGGTGCCTCCTGGTTCATGATCGTCGCCTTCAGCGCCGTGCGCTTGGCGTCGTATTGCTTCGCCAGCTTTTCGCGGCGCTTGTTCTTTTCGATCGAGCTCTTCTTCGCCATCTCAGGCTCCTCTTCTCGCGGCCGTTACTGGCGGAAAGGGAAGTTCAGCGCCTTGAGCAGGGCGCGGGCTTCCTCATCGGTCTTCGCCGTCGTACACACGATGATGTCCATGCCCCAGATCTGATCGACCTTGTCGTAGTTGATCTCCGGGAACACGATATGCTCCTTCAAGCCCATGGCGTAGTTGCCACGACCATCGAAGCTCTTCGGGTTCAGGCCGCGGAAGTCCCGGACGCGCGGCAGCGCGACCTGGATCAACCGGTCCAGGAACTCATACATCCGATCCTTGCGAAGGGTGACCTTCGTGCCGATCGGCATTCCTTCGCGGACCTTGAAGCCCGCGATCGAGGTGCGAGCCCGCGTGATGACCGGCTTCTGACCGGCGATGCGCGCGAGATCCTCGGCGGCGACGGAAGGCTTCTTGGAGTCGCCCGTCGCTTCACCAACGCCCATGTTGATGACGATCTTGTCCAGCTTGGGCACCATCATCTCATTGGCGTAGCTGAACTGCTGCAGAAGATCGGCGCGGATGCTGTCCTTGTAGACCTGCTTCAAACGCGGGGTGTATTGAACCTCAGGCATCGATCTGCTCTCCGGAACGCTTCGCGAAGCGCACCTTGCGCGCCTTATCGCCCTCACCCACCACCTTGAAGCCTACGCGAGTCGGCTTGCCGTCCTTCGGATCGGCAACCGACAGGTTGGAAAGGTGAATCGAAGCTTCCTTCGTCACGATTCCGGCTTCCTGGTTCGCGGTCTGGCGCTGATGGCGCTTCACCAAGTTCACGCCGCGGACGACCGCACGGTCCTCCTTCGGCATCACCTGCAACACTTCACCGGTCTGGCCTTTGTCCTTACCGGTGGTGACGACGACTTTGTCGCCCTTCTTGATCTTCTGCATGGTCGCGGTTCCTCAGAGCACTTCCGGCGCCAGCGAGATGATCTTCATGTGGTTCCGGGCGCGGAGTTCGCGCGGAACCGGTCCGAAGATACGCGTGCCGATCGGCTCTTTCTTGTTATCGATAAGGACGGCCGCATTCGTATCGAAGCGGATCACGGAGCCGTCTGGCCGCCGGATATCCTTGGCGGTGCGTACGACGACCGCCTTCATCACATCGCCCTTCTTGACACGGCCGCGCGGAATCGCTTCCTTGATCGACACGACGATCACGTCGCCGACGGAGGCATATTTCCGCTTCGAGCCGCCAAGCACTTTAATGCACATGACCCGACGTGCGCCGGAATTATCCGCCACGTCGAGGTTTGTTTGCATCTGAATCATGTCAGGCCGCCTTCGAACTGCGAGGCAGGACCCCGCGATATGCGGACGCCCTGCCGTTCCAAACTTTGTTGGCCGGCGCCCGATGCGCCACGCCTATATATCGATTCCGGCGGGTTATCCACCCCGCCGAACGTGTTTAGGCCGTTGCCGTCTCGCTTTCGACGACGATCCAGGTCTTGTCCTTCGAAATCGGCTTCGATTCCTGGATGAAGACCTGATCGCCGACCTTCTTCGAGTTGGTCTCGTCGTGCGCCTTGTACTTCTTCGAACGCCGAACCGTCTTCTTGAAGAGCGGGTGGGTGAAGCGACGCTCGACCAGAACCACGATGGTCTTGTCGTTCTTATCGGAAACGACGGTCCCCTGCAGAATGCGCTTGGGCATCTCGCCTATCCTTACTTCGCAGCCGACTTCTGGCCGGCGATCGTCTTGATGCGCGCGATGTGGCGGCGAACCTGCCGGACGCGAGCGGTGTTCTCGATCTGACCGGTCGCGCCCTGAAAGCGCAGGTTGAACTGCTCCTTCTTGAGCTTCGACAGCTCGTCGTTGAGCTGATCTTCGGTCAGGTTCTTCAGGTCGGCGGCGTTCACGTCGGCCTCCTTACTCAGGGATACGCGCGATGAAGCGCGTCTTGATCGGAAGCTTGGCGGCGCCGAGACGAAGCGCCTCGCGGGCGACATCTTCCGGCACGCCGTCGAGCTCGAACATGATACGACCCGGATGAACGCGGGCCGCCCAATATTCGATCGCGCCCTTACCCTTGCCCATGCGGACTTCGGTCGGCTTCGCGGTCACCGGCAGATCCGGGAAAATCCGAATCCAGACCCGGCCCTGGCGCTTCATCTGGCGGGTGATCGCGCGGCGGGCCGCCTCGATCTGCCGTGCGGTGACCCGCTCCGGCTCCATCGCCTTCAGGCCGAACGAACCGTAGTCGAGGTTCGTCCCACCCTTCGCTGCGCCGTGAATGCGTCCCTTGAACGCCTTACGGAACTTGGTGCGTTTTGGCTGCAACATTTCAAATCACTCCAACCGCTCAGGCGTGCTCGCGCTCGCGGCGGCGGCCGGCTGCCGGCGCTTCGCCCTCGACCGCGCGGCGCTCGGACGCCATCGGGTCATGCTCGAGGATCTCGCCCTTGAAGATCCAGACCTTGACGCCACAAACGCCGTAGGCGGTGTGGGCTTCGGCCGTGCCGTAGTCAATGTCCGCGCGAAGCGTATGAAGCGGAACGCGACCTTCGCGGTACCATTCCATGCGGGCGATTTCAGCGCCGCCGAGACGACCCGCACAATTGATGCGGATGCCTTCGGCTCCAAGACGCATCGCGGACTGCACCGCACGCTTCATGGCGCGACGGAAGGCGATACGACGCTCAAGCTGCTGCGCGATCGACTGCGCCACCAACGTCGAGTCGGTTTCCGGCTTGCGGACCTCGACGATGTTGATGTGCGTTTCCGCCTTGGTCATCGACCCGAGGCGCTTGCGCAGCTTCTCGATGTCGGCGCCTTTCTTGCCGATCACGATGCCCGGACGCGCCGAGTGGATCGTGATGCGGCACTTCTTGTGCGGACGCTCGATGACGATCTTGGATACGGCTGCCTGCTTGAGTTCCTCGAGGAGGAACTTGCGGATCGCCAGATCCTCGTGGAGCAACTGGCCGTATTCACCCGTGCTGGCAAACCAGCGGGAGTCCCAGGTGCGATTAATGCCGAGCCGGAAACCGGTCGGATTGATTTTCTGACCCATCAGGCGGCCTCCTCTTGGGCCTGGACCTCGCGCACGACGATCGTCAGGTGCGAGAACGGCTTCTCAATGCGGCTGGCCCGGCCACGACCGCGAGCGTGGAAACGCTTCATCACGATCGACTTGCCGACGAAGGCCTCCGCGACGACGAGAGAGTCGACATCGAGGTCATGATTGTTCTCGGCATTGGCGACGGCGCTCTGAAGCGTCTTCAAGACCGTTTCCGAGATACGCTTACGGGAGAAGGTCAGATCGGCGATCGCCGTTTCGACCTTCTTGCCACGGATCAACGCCGCGACGAGGTTCAGCTTCTGCGGGCTGACGCGGATCGTGCGAGCGACCGCGCGTGCCTCGTTGTCCTTGAGCTGGCGCTCCAGCTTCGGCTTGCCCATCGTTACTTCCTCTTCGCCTTCTTGTCGGCGCCGTGACCGTAGTAGGTACGGGTCGGGGCGAACTCGCCGAACTTGTGGCCGATCATCTCCTCGTTGACGGAGACGGGAACGTGCTTGTTGCCGTTATAAACGCCGAAGGTCAAACCGACGAACTGCGGCAGGATCGTGGAGCGGCGGCTCCAGATCTTGATCACCTCGTTGCGGCCGCCTTCGCGAACCTTCTCGGTCTTCTTGAGAAGGTAGCCATCGACGAACGGGCCCTTCCAGACTGAACGGGTCATGAAAAGATCCCTTCCTTACGACTTACGCTGATGGCGCGAGCGGGCGATGAACTTGTCCGTGGACTTGTTCGAGCGCGTCCGCTTGCCCTTGGTCGGCTGACCCCACGGCGAAACCGGGTGACGACCACCCGATGTACGACCTTCACCACCACCGTGCGGGTGGTCGACCGGGTTCATCGCGACGCCGCGAACGTGCGGACGCTTGCCGAGCCAACGGGCGCGACCGGCCTTGCCGAGATTGATGTTGCCGTGATCGGCGTTCGACACCGCACCGACAGTCGCAAAGCACGAACCGGACACGAGACGCTGCTCGCCCGAGTTCAGGCGAAGGATCGCCATGCCCGCGTCGCGGCCGACCAACTGGGCGTAGGTGCCGGCGGAACGAGCGATCTGCCCGCCTTTGCCCGGCTTCATCTCAACATTGTGGATGATGGTGCCAACCGGCATCGCCGAAAGCGGCATCGCGTTGCCGGGCTTCACGTCGACGCCCGAGGTGCCGGCGATGACCTTGTCGCCAGCCGCGAGGCGCTGCGGCGCCAGAATGTAGGCCAGTTCGCCGTCCTCATATTTGATGAGGGCGATGAACGCCGTACGGTTCGGATCGTATTCGAGACGCTCGACGGTGCCGGCGATATCGAACTTGCGACGCTTGAAGTCGATGATCCGGTAGGACCGCTTGTGACCACCGCCCTGGAAGCGAACGGTGATGCGGCCGAGGTTGTTGCGTCCGCCCTTGGAGGTGAGCCCTTCGGTCAACTGCTTGACCGGCTTGCCCTTCCAAAGACCGGAACGATCGACGATGACCAACTGGCGTTGGCCGGGCGTCGTGGGGTTGAAGTTCTTCAGTGCCATGACTTGTTTCCTCGCGCCCTGCCCTTACAGACCCGTCGACACGTCGATCGAGTCGCCGTCGGCGAGCGTGACAATGGCCCTCTTCTGATCGCTCTGCCGACCGACGCGGCCGCGGAAGCGCTTGACCTTGCCCTTGCGGATGAGCGTGTTGACGGCGGTCACCTTGACGCCGAACAAGGACTCGATGGCCGCCTTGATCTGAGGCTTGGTCGCCTTGAGAGCGACGTTGAAGACGACTTGGTTATACTCGGACACCATGGTCGACTTTTCCGTGATCACCGGCGAGGTGATCACGTCGTAATGGCGGAGGTCGCTCATTTGAACCGCTCCTCAAGGGCTTCAACCGCAGCCTTCGAGAGAACCAGGGTCTGGCGGCGCAGGATGTCGTAGACGTTGATGCCCTGAACCGGCAGAACGTCGATATTAGCGAGATTGCGAGCCGAGCGGGAGAAGCCCGCGTCGACCTGGGCGCCGCCGATCAGCAGCGCGTTGGACAGGCCGAGATCGGCGAAGGTCTTGGCGACCGCCTTCGTCTTGGCTTCAGCCGCCACGAGATCGTCGATCACGATCAGACCGCCGGCCTTCGCCTTGGCCGAGAGCGCGTGACGAAGGGCAAGGGCCCGAACCTTCTTCGGCAGATCGTGAGCATGGCTGCGGGACTGCGGGCCATGCGCCTTACCACCACCGCGGAACTGCGGAGCGCGGGCCGAACCGTGACGAGCACGACCGGTCCCCTTCTGCTTGTAGAGCTTGGCACCGGTGCGCGCGATCTCCGCGCGGCCGAGCGACTGGTGCGTCCCCTGCTGGCGCTTCGCGAGCTGCCAACGGACCATGCGCTGCAGAATGTCTTCGCGGGGCTCGAGGCCGAAGATCTCGTCGGCCAGCGTCAGCGTGCCGGCATCCTTGCCTTCGAGGGTCTTGACGGTAACGTCCATTATTCTGCTCCCTCCGAAGCCTCGGCGGCAGCGCCACCGGTTTGCGCAGCGGCGCGGAGCGCGGCCGGCTTGGGCGCGGCGTCCGGCAGCTTGCTCTTCACTGCATCGCGGATCTCGATCCAGCCGCCTTTGGAGCCCGGAATGGCGCCGCGGATCAGGATAAGCCCCTTGTCGGCGTCCGTGCGCACGACCTCGAGGTTCTGCGTCGTGACGCGAACCTGGCCCATGTGGCCGGCCATCTTCTTGCCCTTGAACACCTTGCCGGGGTCCTGGCGCTGACCGGTCGAACCGTGCGAGCGGTGCGACACCGAGTTACCGTGCGTCGCGCGGCCACCACCGAAGTTGTGGCGCTTCATGACGCCCTGGAAGCCTTTACCGACCGATGTACCCGTCACGTCGACCTTCTGGCCGGGGACGAAGTGCTCGGCGGTGATCTCGGCACCGACGTCGATCATGTTCTCGTTGGACACACGAAACTCGACGAGCTTCGACTTCGGCTCGACGGAAGCCTGAGCGAACACGCCGCGCATCGGCTTCGTGACGTTCTTGACCTTGGCGAAACCGGCGCCGAGCTGGACGGCAGTGTAGCCGTGCTTGTCGTCCGTACGCTGTGCGACGACCTGCAGATTTTCGATCTTCAGGACGGTGACCGGAACATGCTCCCCAGCGTCGTTGTAGACGCGGGTCATGCCGACCTTTTGTGCGATGACACCTGACCGCATTTTCATACTTTCTCCAGAGGAACCTCCGGGGCGATGAAACCCCATCGGTTCATGACGCTCCTTAGAGCTTGATTTCGACGTCGACGCCGGCTGCGAGGTCGAGCTTCATCAGCGCGTCCACGGTCTGCGGGGTCGGGTCGACGATGTCGAGAAGGCGCTTGTGCGTGCGCATCTCGAACTGTTCGCGCGACTTCTTGTCGATGTGGGGCGAACGGTTCACCGTGAATTTCTCGATGCGCGTCGGCAGCGGGATCGGGCCGCGAACATTCGCGCCAGTGCGCTTTGCCGTGGACACGATCTCGCGCGTCGAAGCGTCGAGGACGCGGTGATCAAACGCCTTGAGGCGAATTCGGATATTTTGGCCGTTCATCAGTTTCGTCCTCTCGTCGGGGTCGCCAGCTTGGCGGCGTGGTCCCGAGCGCTTCGGCATTCTTCCGTCTTTTCAACAAGCGCGCCCGAAGGCGCACCCTCTGCCTACGCCACCGGCGAAGGCGAAGCCGCGCGAAGAACCCCGCGCGGCCGTGGCATTGGAATGCAGTCTTACTCGACGATGGAGGAGACGATGCCGGCGCCGACGGTGCGGCCGCCTTCGCGGATGGCGAAGCGCAGCTTTTCTTCCATGGCGATCGGCACGATCAGCTTGACGTCCATCGTCACGTTGTCGCCCGGCATCACCATCTCGGTGCCCTCGGGCAGCGTGACGACGCCCGTCACGTCGGTCGTGCGGAAGTAGAACTGCGGACGGTAGTTGGTGAAGAACGGCGTGTGGCGGCCGCCTTCTTCCTTGGTCAGGATGTAGGCCTCGGCCATGAAGCGCGTGTGCGGCTTCACCGAACCCGGCTTGCACAGAAC
>NZ_WEZG01000012.1 GCF_009176975.1 Aureimonas psammosilenae | reverse complement strand
GCGCCGCTGGCCCCGATCATCACGTTCCGAAACGAGGCGGACGTGATCGCGATGGCGAACTCAACGGAGTTCGGGCTGGCGAGCTATTTCTACGCCCGCGACATGAAGCGCATCTTCACGGTGGCCGAGGCGCTGCAGTCGGGCATGGTCGGGGTCAACACCGGCGCGCTGGCCAACGAGATGGCGCCGTTCGGCGGCGTCAAGCAGTCCGGCCTCGGCCGCGAAGGCTCCCACCACGGCATCGAGGGCTATCTCGAACTCAAATACGTCGCGCTGTCGGGCCTTTAGTTCCGCGCGGCGAGCCAATCCTCCACGCCCTTCGCCGCCGCTAAGCCGGTGGCGAAGCAGGCGGTGAGAAGATAGCCGCCGGTCGGGGCTTCCCAATCCAGCATTTCGCCGGAAACGAATACGCCCGGCATCGCGCGAAGGCCGAAGCCGGTGCCGACTTCCGAAAGCGCCACGCCGCCGGCCGATGAGATCGCCTCCTCGATCGGGCGCGGTCGCACGACGCGCAAGGGCAGGGACTTGATCGCCCGCGCCAGAGCCGCTGGATCGCGAGGCAGCGTCGATCCCCCGACTTCGCGAAGAAGCGCCGCTTTGACGCCGGATAGTCCGGCGGCTTTTCGAAGCAGGTTGGAAAGGCTCGTTTTCCCGCCTTGTTTTGCGATCGCCGTTTCCAGCGCGGCGGCGGTGCGGCCGGGGGTCAGGTCGAGGAAAAGGGCGGCCGTGCCGTTTCGCTCCAGGCCGTCGCGCAGGGCGCTCGCATGAGCATAGACGAGGCTTCCTTCGATGCCGGTCCGCGTCACCACGAACTCGCCCTGAACCTGCGCCCCGTCGGATCGTGCCGAAACCGCCTTCACCGGCTCGCCCGCGAAGCGGTTCGCGAAGTCGGCGCCCCATTCCACATCGAACCCGCAATTGGCCGGGCGGAAGGGTTCGACCGCGACGCCTCGATCTTGAAGCCACGGCTGCCACGCGCCGTCCGAGCCGAGGCGCGGCCAGCTCGCGCCCCCGAGCGCCAGAAGCGTGGCGTCGGCCCGGATCGTCTTCTCGCCCTTCGGGGTCTCGAAAAGAAGCGCGCCGTTTTCACTGAACCTCTTCCAACGATGGCGTGCCAGAAGGGTGACGCCAGACCCCTCCAGCCGCCTCAGCCAGGCGCGCAGAAGCGGCGAGGCTTTCATCGTGGTGGGAAAAACGCGGCCGGAAGAGCCGACGAACGTCTCGATGCCGAGGCCCGCCGCCCATTCGCGCATGTCGCTCGGCGTGAAGCCGTCGAGGGCGGCGGCCAGATGAGGCAGGCCTGCGCCGAAGCGTGTGCGGAAGCGGGCGTAGTCTTCCGAATGGGTGAGGTTGAGGCCGGACTTGCCGGCGAGCAGGAATTTGCGCCCGAAGGTCGGCATCCGCTCGAAGACGCTGACGCGATGACCGCTCGACGCCAACCGTTCGGCGGCCATGAGCCCCGCCGGCCCGCCGCCGATCACCGCGACCGAATGTGTCGTCACGCCTTCATTTCCGGCTCGATCCATGTGCCGGTCGATAAAGGGAAAACGCCTTCGACGCCAGCGCGGCGAGGCTTCAGCTTTGCGGCGAGGCCGCGCCCGCTCGGGTGGCGAAGAGATCGAGCTTCACCGTCACGTCCTTGCCCAGCCACTGCGCGGTGGAATCGTTCTGGAGGCCAAGGCCGAGCACGAGGCGATCCAGCACGACCGAGGCCGTGACATGCGCGCGTCCATCGCTTTCCGTGAAAATGAAGGGCAGGTAGAGCGGCACGATCTTGTCCTTCACGTTCATCGTGCCGTGGCCGACGAAGCCGTTCGCCGCCGCCTCGAAACGATCGACCGAGAGTGTGACCGTCGGATGGGCGGCGACATCGAAACCGTCGGGGCCGGGAACGTTGGATTTGACGAAGGCGTCTTCCACGTCGATCGATGCGGCGTCCACCGTCACCTTGGCCGAGCCCTCGGTCGGCTTTGCCGGGTCGAAGGCGATCGCGGCATCCCAGCGGCCCAACGTGCCGCCGATCGGGTTGCCGGAAAAGGCGACCTCGTAGCGGATGCTGGACGCGGTCTTGTCGATTGTCCAGGCCGAAGCGCCCGTCGCGGCCGGCGCACTTTCACCGGGCGCGGCATTGACCGCAAGGGATGTAGATTCCGGCCCGAGACGCCCTGCGGCCAAGCCGCCGCCGAAGAAGGCGACCGCGAGCCCGGCCGCCAGCGGCACGGCCAAAAATGCCGTCGACTGACGCGGCAACCGGCCGAGCGGCATCATGCGGGAAAAGGATGGCTCGCGGTCGATCGCCGAATGCTTGATCGCGCCGGCGACATGAAGAACGAGCAGGCCGAGCGTCGAATAAGCCAGAACCGCATGCATCGTGCCGGCGAGATCGGACACGCCTTCGCCCTTCCACGCGGCCGGCAGAGGCAGGTGCGGCCAGGGAAGATCGGGCGACATGGCGAGAAGCGTCGGGATCGCGGTCGGCGAAACCGACACGACCAGCCAGCCGGCCAGCGGCACGGCGAGCATCAGCAGGTAAAAAAGGAAATGCACGAGATGCGCGAGGCCGCTTTCGACCCGCGACATCGGCGCATGGGCCGGCGGCGGGTTGAGGAGGCGCCAGGCGATGCGGGCGAGCGTCAAGGCCAGGACGAGGAGGCCGATCGTCTTGTGCCATTGGAAGGTGGTGAAGCGCAGCGCGTCCGGAATGATTTGCGTGTGCATCATGGCGAAGCCACCGGCGATCTGCAGAATGATCGCGAGCGCTATCGCCCAATGGAGAAGCATCGCGCCGGCATTGTAGCCGCGCACCTTGCCCATCGCCGTCATGGAATCGTCCCGCTTTGGAATACGAAAAAGGGCGGATGCGTCCGCACCCGCCCTTTCGTGTCTTGTCCGCTTACTGCGGAACGAACTCGCTCTCGATCGTCAGCTTGACGTCGTCGGCAACCGGACCGACCAGGGTCGCGATGCCGAACTCGGAGCGCTTGATCGTGCCGGTGGCGGAGAAGCCGATCGCCGGCTTCTTGGACATCGGATGCGGGTTCAACTGCGCGTTCAGCTTGACGTCGAGTACCACCGGCTTCGTCACGCCGTGGAGCGTCAGGTCGCCCGTCACCTTACCGGTGTTGTCGCCCGTGGTTTCGATCTTGTTGGACACGAACTCGATCTTGCCGAACTTGGCGGCGTCGAGGAACATCGGGCTCGCGATCTCGGCGTTGAAGTCCTTGTCCTTGCCCGGATAGTTCGTATCGACGGAGGCCGGGTCGATCGTCGCGGTCAGCTTGGACTTCGTCGGGTCGCTGGCGTCGAGGTCGAGCGTTGCGGCGATGGTGCGGAAGCGGCCGATATAGTTGGACAGGCCGAAATGGCTGACGGTCCAGAGAACGTTGGTATGGGCGGGATCGGCCTTGTAGGTTCCGGAGGGCACGCTGATCGTCTGCGCCGAGGCGGCGGACAAGCCGGCGAGAAGCGCGCCGGCAACGGCGAGGGACTTCAGGAGCGACATCGGGTTTCCTTCTTCCGAAATGGAATGAGGGCGAACCTAACGATCGCTCCAGGCAGGCGAAATAGCCCCGGACAAGACGCACTGTTCACTTGAATGCGAAGTTTTGGGGCCGCCGTTCACATTTCGATGTCATGCGCAAAAGCGGCGCCCCGAAGGACGCCGCTCGAAAGCCGTTTCGAATCAAGGCTTCAGGACGACCTTGATGCATCCGTCCTTCTTGTCCCGGAAGGTCTTGTAGAGTTCCGGCCCGTCCGCGAGCGGGGCGGTGTGCGTGATCACGAATGAGGGATCGATCTCCCCGTTCTCGATCCGCCCGAGGAGCTTCTCCAGATAGAACTGCACCGGCGTCTGCGCCATTTTCATGGTGATGCCGCGATTGATGGCGGAACCGAAGGGGATTTTGTCGAGGAAGCCGCCGTAAACGCCGATCACCGCGACGACGCCGAAGTTGCGGCAGCAATGGATCGCCTGCCTGAGGACATGCGGGCGGTCGGTACCCATGAAGGTCGCGACCTTGATGCGGTCGATCACTGAATCGACGCTGGCCGTCGCATCGGCTTCCGAGCCCACCGCATCGATGCAGCCATCCGCGCCGCGCCCGTTGGTGAGCGCCATGATGCGGTCGTAGACGTCCTCTTCCTTGAAGTCGATGGTGATCGCGCCGGCCGCCCGCGCCATGGCGAGGCGCTCCGGCACCGTGTCGATGGCGATCACCCGCTCGGCGCCGAGCATGAAGGCGGAGCGGATGGAGAACTGGCCGACCGGCCCGCAGCCCCAGACCGCGATGGTCTCGCCGCCTTTGATGTTGCACATCTCGGCGCCCATGTAGCCGGTCGGGAAGATGTCCGACAGGAACAGGGCCTGCTCGTCGGTCATGCCGTCCGGGATCTTGATCGGGCCCACATCGGCATAGGGCACGCGGATATATTCGGCTTGGCCGCCGGCATAGCCGCCGAGGAGATGCGAATAGCCGAACAGGCCGGCGGGCGCGTTGCCCCAGAGCTTCGCAGCCTTCTCGCGGTCCGGATTGGAGCGCTCGCAGCCGGAGAAATAACCGCGCTGGCAGAAGAAGCATTCGCCGCAGGCGATCACGAAGGGGATGACGACCCGATCGCCGACCTTCAGCTTGGAGGACGCGCCGGAGCCGACATCCACCACTTCGCCCATGGTCTCGTGGCCGATCACGTCGCCGTGCTGCATGGACGGAATGACGCCGTCATAGATGTGGAGATCGGAGCCGCAGATCGCGCAGGACGTGACCTTGATGATCGCGTCGCGCGCGTCCTCGATCTTGGGGTCGGGCACGCTTTCGCAGCGCATGTCGCCCTTGCCGTGCCAGGTGAGTGCTTTCATGGATGTCGATCCTTGACGGGTTGGGGGAGGAGTTCAGTTCGCGGAGCCGGGCTCGGACATGCCGCGGTGAATCTGGGCAGCCGCGCGGTCGGGCAGCATGTCGGCCACGACGCCCATGACTTTGTTCTTCAGCGTCGGGGTGATCTTGTCCTTGCCGGCTTCCAGCGCCTCGAAAGCCGCCTTGGCGACCACGGCCGGATCGTCCTTGGAGTTCGAGGCTCCGGCTTTCGTGTCCATCATCTCGGCGCGGTTGAAGAAGTTCGTTTCGGTCACGCCCGGCAGCAGCACGGTGACGGACACGCCCGTGTCCTTCAGCTCGTTGTGCAGCGCCTCCCCGAACCAGCGCAGGAACACCTTGGTCGCCCCGTACACCGCCTCGAAGGGGTCGGGCATGGTGGAAGCGATGGAGGAGGTGAGAAGGATTTTGCCCGCGTCTCGCGCCGCCATGTCCTTCAGGACCAGCTTGGTGAGTTGAACCGCGCCGCGCACGTTGAGGTCGATCATCTTCAGCTCTTTCTGAAGATCGGTCTCGGCGAACGCGCCGCCGAGGCCGACGCCGGCATTGACGCAAAGCGCGTCCACCGGACGTCCACCCGAGCGAATCGCCTCGTACAAACCGTCGACGCCCTGTTCAGTGGAAAGGTCGCCGGCATGAACGGCGATCTCGGCTCCGTTTCGGCGCAATCGCGTCGCCGCTTCTTCCAGGTGAGCGGCGTTCTCGGCCGCGATCAGGATATCGTAGCCGTTTTCCACGAACTGCACGGCGAGCTCGAAGCCGATGCCGTTCGAACCGCCGGTGACGACGGCCAGGGGCCGGCTGGTTGTATTGCTCATGAAAAGCTCCCTTTGATCGGCAAACCGGAGGGATTCCGCGACGGTTCCGCCTGGGTTGTGGGAAAGGGTTGGCTGGCTCTCGATTATGCCGCGCCGGGAGGGCTCGCCGGAGCGTTTGCCCGATGACCGGCCGAGCGACGCTTCGGCCAAGGCGCAACGGGAACGACTTTCATGAAACTACAGAACAAGCGCGCCCTCGTGACGGGCGGCGATTCCGGCATCGGGCAGGCCATCGCGGCGATCTTCGCGGAACAAGGCGCGGATGTCGCCGTGGTGTATCACACGGATGCGGAAGGTGCGGCCGAGACCCGGCGGCGCGTCGAGGCTGCGGGCCGCAAGGCGCTCGTTCTTCAGGGCGATGTCGGCGATCCGGCTTCCGTCGCGAAGATCTACGAGGCTGTCGCGCGCGATCTCGGGCCCCTCGACATTCTCGTTAATAATGCCGGCATCGCGCCGGACGATGCCGAGGTCGCGGACCTCACCGACGAAGCGCTGGAAAGCGTCCTTCGTACCAACCTGATGGGGCCGCTGTTCTGCGCCCGGCCCTTCATTCGCCTGCGTCGTCAGAACGGCGGGGGCGGACGGATCGTCAACATCTCCTCCGTCGCCCAGCATCTGCCGACGCCCGAAAGCGCGCCCTACGGCATGGCGAAGGCCGGGCTCGGTTCCTTCGCCCGCAGCTTGTCGCGGGAACTCGCCGAGGACAAGATCAACGTCAACAACATCGCGCCCGGCCTCATCCAGACGCCGATGACGCAGGATCGCCTGGACGACCCGAAGGCCCGCGCGGAATCCTTCGAGAAGATCCCGTGGCACCGCGCCGGTCAGCCGGAGGAGATCGCGCGCCTCGCCTTGTTTCTTGCCAGCGACGACGGCGACTACGTGACGGGGCAGACCTGGGTGATGGATGGCGGCCTCACCATGCAATGGGGCGGCGCATGAGGCGAGCTGTCGTGACGTGCAACCAAACGGCGGGCGCCCGCCTTTCGGGCAGACCACGCGTGTCTCGCTTGAAAGGAAACGGAATGCGGTCCTTGTCCTCCACACGGTTCGGCGCTCTTCTCGCGCTCGTTCTTCTGGCGCCCGTTCCCGCCGCGACGGCGCAGGAAGCGGCGAAGGCGAGCCTCGAGAAGGTGGCCGACTTTCCGCATCAGGTGACGGGCGTCACCGTTTCCGAGGACAACCGCATCTTCGTCAACTTCCCCCGCTGGACGGAAGACTCGCCCGTGTCCGTCGCGGAGGTCGCCAAGGACGGTTCGATCAAGGCCTATCCGGATGACGAGTGGAACGCTTGGCGCAATGCCCGGAAGGACGAGCTCGCCCCGCAGCAGCATTTCGTCTGCGTCCAGAGCGTCGTCGCCGACAAACGAGGCGGGCTTTGGGTCCTGGACGCCGCCGCGCCGGCGCAAGCCATTCTGGTGCCGGGCGGCGCGAAGCTCGTCAAGATCGACCTGAAGACCAATAAGGCGGTGAAGACGATCGCCTTCGACGAGATCGCCGCACCGCAGGGCTCCTATCTCAACGACGTGCGCTTTTCCGTGGACGGCCGCCATGCCTTCATCACCGATTCCGGTGCCAAGGGCGCGCTTCTCGTCGTGGATCTCGAAAGCGGCAAGACGGTGAGGGTTCTCGACGGGCATCCGTCCACGCAGGTCGAGAAGGGCCTCGTGGTCCAGGCGGACGGCAAGCCGCTGCGCCGGCCGGACGGGCGCGGCGTCGAGTTTTCCGCCGACGGCATCGCGCTGTCCAAGGACGGCGCGCATCTCTACTGGCAGGCGATCAAGGGCTCCAAGCTCTACCGCGTGCCGACCAAGGACCTCACTGAACGCGCCATGGCAGGCCGGGACGTGGCCGATCTCGTGGAGCCCTTCGGCAATAACGGCGTGGCGGACGGCCTTTTGATCGGGCGGGAAAGCGGCGACATGTATGTCTCGGCCCCGCAGGAGGACGCGGTGAAGATCCGCGATCTCGATGCCGGCCCGAATGCTGAGCCGAAGATCCTCGTCAAGGACGCGCGCCTGCGCTGGCCCGACACCTTCTCGGAAGGCCCGGACGGCGTGGTCTACATCACCTCGTCGCACATTCAGGACTCGGCCTTCTTCAAGCCGGACGCCCCCGCGAGCCTGCCGACGGAGCTTTGGCGGATCAACCAGGGCAACGCGCAGCCGAAGTAACGTCCTTCTGGACGTGGGGAAGCAAGGCACCAGATGCCGGTGCCTTGCTTCCTTCGCATTCAAAGGCGGTTTCACGATGTCCGACAACTCGTTCGAGCTTTATGCCTTCTGGCGCACCTCCGCGACCTACCGGGTGCGCGTCGCCCTGGCCCTGAAGGGACTGACGGCGAAGGAGCGGATCGTCGATCTCGAAAAGGGCGAGCAGCGCGATCCGGAATTCCTGAAGCTGAACCCGATGGGCGCCATTCCGGCGCTTCGCGTCTCGAATGACGCCGCGCCGCTGACGCAGTCGCTCGCGATCCTCGAATATCTGGAAGAAACTGCGCCGGAGCCTGCGCTTCTGCCCGCCGATCCCTTAGGTCGGGCGCGCGTCCGATCGCTTGCCCTGATGATGGCCGCCGACACCCATCCGCTCGTCGTGCCGCGCGTGCGGAAAGTTCTGACCGGCGAGCACGGCTTCGATGCCGAGGCCTGGAAGGCTTGGCAGACCCGCTGGTTCACCACCGGCCTTCAGGCCATGGAGCAGAGACTGGCGGCCGAGCCCGACACCGGCACTTTCTGCCATGGCGACCGCGTGACCATCGCCGATATCTGCCTGTGCAGCATTCCGGCGGTCATGCAGGTCTTCGGTATCAAGGCGGAAGGCGTGCCGACGGTGGACCGTATCGTTGCCGCCTGCAACGCCATGCCGGAATTCGCCGATGCCGACCCGTTCCGACAGGAAGGTGCGCCGGCGCGGTGAAGCCCCGCGCCGGCGATTATGTCAGCGGTCGATCAGCGCCATCATTCTTTCCGGATAGCGCGGGCCGGCAGTGGTCTTCAGCGCCGCCTCGAGACGCGACAGGTCGTCGGCGGAAAGCTGGATGGCGGCTGACGCCACGTTCTCTTCCAGATAAGTGCGGCGCTTGGTGCCGGGGATCGGCACCACGTCGTCGCCCCGGTGGAGAAGCCAGGCGAGCGCGATCTGGCCGGGCTTGACGCCCTTCTCGTCCGCCAGCGCCTTCACCTCGTCGGCGGCGCGCATGTTGGCGTCGAAGTTCTCGCCCTGGAAGCGCGGATCGCCGCGGCGGAAATCGCCTTCCGGATAGTCCTCCGCCCGCTGCGCCGTGCCGGTCAGAAAGCCGCGTCCGAGCGGACTGAAGGGCACGAGGCCGATGCCGAGTTCGCGCAAAGCCGGAATGATCTCGTCTTCGAGATTGCGCTCCCAAAGCGAGTATTCGCTTTGCAGCGCGGAAACGGGATGAACGCCGTGGGCGCGACGGACCGTGCCCGCGCCGGCTTCCGACAGGCCGAAGAAGCGTACCTTGCCGGCCTGCACCAGTTCCCCGACCGCTCCCGCCACGTCCTCGATCGGCACATTCGGGTCGACGCGGTGCTGGTAGAGAAGGTCGATATGGTCGGTTCGCAGCCGCTTCAGCGAAGCGTCCACGACCTCGCGGATATGCTTCGGCCGGCTGTCGGCCTGCGACAAGCGGTCCTTGCCGATCACGAAGCCGAACTTGGTGGCGATCGTCACCTTATCGCGGCGGTCAGCGAAGGCGCGGCCGAGAAGTTCCTCGTTGGTGAAGGGGCCGTAGACTTCGGCCGTGTCGAAGAAGGTGACGCCGAGTTCGATCGCGCGATGCAGGGTGGCGATGGATTCCGCGTCGTCGAAACTGCCATAGGACTGGCTCATCCCCATGCAGCCGAGGCCGAGGGCGGACACTTCGAGACCCTGGCTGCCGAGCTTGCGCTTCTGGAGCATATCGCTCTCCGTTCGTTTCATGCGTGGGTTCTATATGGGGTTCAGGATGGAGCGAGCGACGACCGGGCTCGCAGAACTTGACTAGCCGCCGTCCCGTTCCGTCGATCCGTCAAGCGACCCGGCGGCGGGCGCGGGCGGCCGAGCCGTCGCGCATCGCCCAGCGGGTGACGGTGCCGACCCCGCTGACGCCGGCCCTGATGGCCTGACGACGGATTTCCGACATCTCGAAGCCGTGCATCCGCGCCGCCCAGACGGGCAGGAGGTCGATCCCGGCATCCATCGCGACTTCCCGGAAAGGGCCGAGAAGGGCGTTCGGGGCCGGTTGCGACAGAAGCGCATGGGCGACTTGGCGCGTGCGCTCGTCGTAGCGGAGGGCAGGGCGCATGGACTGGAGATAGGCTTCCACTTCCGCTCGCGATTGCGGCACGTCCAGCGCCCCAAGACGTTGTGCGACAAGCGCATATTCACGGAAGTAGCGGTCCTGTTCGGCGACCGGCAGAGCAGGATCGCGATAGCGCAGATAGGCGTCGAGAAAGGCCTTCACTTCCGCAACGTGCACCCAGGTGAGAAGCGCGGGATCGTTGGCGGAATAAGGCGTTCCATCCGGCAGGGTACCGTGCACGCGATCATGAATGCGCTGCACCCGCTCGATGAGCCGCGTCGCCTCGCCGACCGAAGCGTAGGTCGTTCCGGAAATGAACTGCGCCGTTCCCTTGAGCCGCCCGACCATATCGCGGCGAAAATCGGAATGATCCCAGACCCCGGCAAGCGCTCCGGGATGCAGCATCTGGAGAAGGAGAGCCGAGATGCCGCCGATCATCATGGAAGTGAAGTCGCCATGCACTTTCCAGGTGACGGAGCCCGGCCCGAAGAGGCCGGGATCGCCGCGAGGATTGTCGAGATCGACCACACCCGAGCCGAAGCCCACGAGCTTGTGGACTTCGCCTTGCAAACGGTCGCGGATGCCGAACATCGTGTCTTTATCCGCTCCTCTTCGCCGATCAGACCTCGTCGGCCTCGTCGGTGGTGTTCAGAAGATCGTCGATCTCGTCGGCGATGAGGTCGAGCTGCTCGCGCGTCGCGGTCAGGACGAGTTCGCCCCCCGACTCGTCGGCGATGTGTAGCGTCGCGCCTTCGCCCGAGCCGTCGGTGCGGATTTCAAATGTCTTCAGCTTCTTCTCGTTCGCCATGGTCTTCTTTCCACGATGCCGTGATGCGATTCGACTTCGGCCCAACCGACGATGCGGGGAGCCGTTCCCTCCATGCGCGAAAGCGCCGAATCCTTGTTCAGGGACGCGGCGCTTCCGTGCGGGTCGGCGTTTTACTTGTTGGGACGAACCAGTTCGGTTTCCGCCAGATGCTCGGCGATGAACCACACCTGGGGCTCGTTCGCGCGGATCACATCGCTGACCAGAAGGTCGTTCGTACCGTCGTCACCCGACTCATCGGCTGCGTCGGCCCCTTCGTGGCATTCGCGAAGGATGATTTCGTGCGCTTCCAGCAGGCGGGCGAGCTGGGTCGGCACATCCTCGCGGCCCTTCGGCGGGCGCGGAATCTTGGTCAGCTCCACCACGTCCTGCGGGGCGGCGATGCTGATGCCGCCGAGCGCCATGATGCGTTCCGCGATCGTATCGACCAGCGCCGACTGGATCTTGTAGTGCTCGTCCAGAAGCAGGTGAAGCTGGTAGAAGGTCGCGCCGGACATCTGCCAATGGTGCTTCTTGTAGAGGTCGCGGATCATGATCGTATCGGCGAGCACCTGATTGAGAATATCGATGCTCTGCTTGCGCGCGTTGTCTTCCAGCGCCAGCGGAAGCTGCTTCAGCGTGCCGAAAGGCTGGATCTCGCGATATTCGACCTTGTATTGCGGCTGGGCGGCGCCTTCGGCGTTTTTCGCCATGCTCGTATCACTCCTGTAGTTTGTAACGGTTCTAATGTCTGCGCGAAGCGACCGTTCCCGCATTGCGGCATGATGGCTCGTCGTCGCGGGTTCAGACGTTCAGCCGCCATGTTCGCGGCCATGCACCTCGGCCGGCGGGCTCGTCGCTTCGACGGCCGTGAAGGTCTCGATGATGCGATAGGTGTGCTCGGCATCGGCCGGCACGAGCCATGAATCGCCGGGCTCGATCAGGATCGTCTGCCCTTCGATCTTCAGTTCGGCCTTCCCTGAAATGGCGTAGCCGACGACCTCGTAGGAATGCCGGCTCGGTTCCTTGTCGGCGTTCGGCTCCTCGTCCTTCCAAAGGCGCATGGAAACGCGCTTGCCGGAGGCAAGGTAGATTTGCCCCTGGTCGCCGCGCGGCGAGGTGGCGCTCATGACCTTCTTGACGCTCGTATCGGTCATCGGACTTGGCTCCTTGCGCGATGGGATCATTCTCAAGACGTTTGGCGGCGGCGCGCCGTTCCCGCCGCGCTGCCGAAAGCTTGAGAGAAATCAGAAGTCGGCCGTCATCGGATCGGGACCGATCCGGCCGTTGGAATCGTCCAGTCCTTCCACGGCTTTCAAATCCTCGGCGTCGAGCTTGAAGTCGAAGACCTGGAAGTTCTGCTCGATGCGGCTCGGCGTCACGGATTTCGGGATCACGATGAGACCGTTGTCGATGTGCCAGCGAATGATGACCTGCGCGGGCGTCTTGCCGTGCTTTTCCGCGATCCGGGCGATCGCCGGGTCTTCGAGAAGTTGGCCTTGGCCGAGCGGGCTCCAGGATTGCGTCTTGATGCCGAGCTTCTCGTGCACCGCCCGCATCTGGCGCTGCTGGAAGCGCGGATGGAGTTCGATCTGGTTGAGAACCGGCGTTACATCGGTTTCGCCGATGATGCGGTCGAGATGCTCGGCGGTGAAGTTGGACACGCCGATCGAGCGCGCCTTGCCGTCTTCCTTCGCGCGGATCAAGGCGCGCCAGGTATCGACGTAGAGGTCCTTCTTCGGCATCGGCCAATGGATCAGGTAAAGGTCGACATGGTCGAGGCCGAGCCGTTCGAGGCTCGCTTCGAGGGCGCGAAGCGTCGAGTCGAAGCCTTGCTCGGCGTTCCAGAGCTTGGTGGTGACGAAGACCTGCGAACGATCGACGCTGGCCGCGCGCAAGCCTTCGCCGACGCCCTTCTCGTTGTCATAGGCGGCGGCCGTGTCGACATGGCGATAGCCGGCGCGAAGCGCGGTGGAAACGACGGTCGCGGCCTGGTCGTTCGGCGTGCGCCAAACGCCGAGACCGACCTGCGGGATCGAGCGACCGTCGTTGAAGGTGACGGTGGGCTGTTCGGACATGAAGGCTCCTCGAAACTGTCTCGGGGCCTTGAAAGCGCCCCCCGGTTTCGACGGACTTGGCGCGGGCCGCCGCCAAATCCATCGCCATCGGTACGATTTGACTCAGCCGGCCAAGCGCAGCCGGTTCGCCGTGCCCGCTTGGAGCGCGCGTTCCGTCGCGTCGACGAAGATGTCGGCGCAGGCTTCCCAGGAGAAGTCGAGCGAGCGGCGATAGGCCGCCTCGCGGGGCAAGGCGAGCGCGTCGAGGCAGGCCTGGCGGAGGTCCGGCGACAGGACGCCCGCGCCCGAATTGCCGATCACGTCGAGCGGCCCTGGAACGGGAAAGGCGGCCACCGGCACGCCGCAGGCCAGGGCCTCGATCATCACGATGCCGAAGGTGTCGGTGAGCGAGGGAAACACGAAGACATCGGCGCTGGCATAGTATCGCGCCAGGGCCTCGCCGGTCTGGAGCCCGGCGAAATGGACCTTCGGATAGCGCGCGATCATCTGGGCGAGCGACGGGCCGGCCCCGACCACGACTTTGGAGCCCGGCAGATCGAGATCGAGAAAGGCGGAAAGGTTCTTTTCCGGCGCGATGCGCGACACGCAAAGGAAGATCGGGCCGGGCAGGCCGAGCGGCAGCGGCTCGGTCTGGCAGAACTCGGCACGATCGACCCCGCGCGTCCAGACAACGAGGTTGCGGAAACCCCGCCCTTCGAGATCGCGCCGGATGCTTTCCGTCGGCACGAGACAGGAGGCGGCGGGGGCATGGAAGCGGCGAAGAAGGGCGTAGGAGAAACTGTCCGGCACCGGCGCGCGCTTGGCGATATATTCGGGAAAGCGGGTGTGGAAGCTCGTGGTGAAGGGCAGGCCGCGCTGAAGGGCCGCCCGGCGCGCCGCGATGCCGACCGGGCCTTCCGTCGCGATATGGATCGTGTCGGGCCGGAACGCATCGATCTCGCGCCCGAGGCGGAAGCTGGTCGCGAGCGCCAACCGGATTTCGGGATAGGTCGGGCAGGGAACGGTGCGAAAGTCGCGCGGCGCGACGATCTTGACCTCCACGCCGCGCGCCGACAGTTCGCGGGCGAGGTTTGAGAGCGTGCGGACCACGCCGTTGACCTGGGGCTCCCAGGCGTCGGTCGCCAAAAGAAGGCGCATCAGGCGGCCTCGTCCAGAAGATGCGCCAGCGTCGGAACCGGCACCTTGCCGCGACGACGACCCTCCACCTTGACGACATTCGTCCAGCGGATGAGTTCGAGCGAGCCGTCCGGCCCCTCGGCGACCGCCGTGCAGCTTTCCACCCAGTCGCCGGTATTGACGTATTGAATGCCCTCGCGCGTCGCGATCTCGGCATGGTGGATATGGCCGCAAATCACGCCGTCGCAGTTCTGCCGCCGCGCTTCTTCCGCCAGCGCCGTTTCGAAGGCGCCGATGAAGGACACGGCGTTCTTCACCTTCAGCTTCGCCCAGGACGAGAAGGACCAGTAGGGAAAGCCGAGCGCCCGCCGGACGCGGTTGAACACCACGTTGATCGCGATCGCCGCGTCATAGGCCCAGTCGCCGAGATAGGCGAGAAGGCGGGCATTGCGCACCACCACGTCGAACTCGTCGCCGTGCATCACGAGGAAGCGCCGTCCGTCGGCGGTTTGGTGGATGTCGTTCTGCCGCACTTCGATGCCGCCGAAATGCTGGCCGGGAAAATCGCGCAGCACTTCGTCGTGGTTGCCGGGGATATAAACGATGCGCGTGCCCTTGCGCGCCTTGCGCAGGAGCTTCTGCACCACGTCGTTATGCGATTGCGGCCAGTGCCAGGAGCGTTTCAGCCGCCACCCGTCGAAGATATCGCCGACGAGATAGATCGTCTCGGCCTCATGGAAGCGCAGAAAGTCGATCAGGAGATCGGCTTGGGCTGCCTTCGAGCCGAGATGAACGTCGGAGATAAAAAGCGTGCGGAACTGTCGGGTTTCTGTGGGAGCAACGGGCATGGCATGCGGTCTCCGCTGTTCGATGCGGGAGACATGCACGATTCCGTTTGCAGGCTTGTGACAAAGCCCGACCCGCTGCCGGGGTGATCAGTTCACTGCGGCATGGACGACACGCGCGGAAGGCGGGTGCCGTTCGGCGGGGATGACCTCAGGCGAGAAGCGGTGGAAAGCTTTCGACGGTCTCCTCCGCTTCGGCGGCTGCCGCGCTGCATCGGTCGCCCGCGAAGGCGAAGACCTCGATCGGTTCGCCGAGGCCCTTCAGCGGATAAGCGCCGAGGCTTTCCAGGGTCTTCTGGCACCCCGCCATCTCGGCGAAGGTCTTGGACAGGAGAACGGGGCGCTTCACCTTTTTGGTCAGGGCTTCCAGCCGCGCGGCGATGTTCACCGCCGGTCCGATCACGGTGAAGTCGAGACGCCGCTTGGAGCCGATATTGCCGTACATCACGTCGCCGACATGGATGCCGATGCCGTAGCCGAGCGTCGGACGGCCGAGCTGTTCGTGCTTGAGGTTCAAGGCGACCATCGCGCTCTGCGCTTCGGCGACGGCGCGCAGGAGGTCCACCGCGGCGGTCGGCTTGTCGAGCGGGAAGATGGCCAGAAGACCGTCGCCGACGAATTTCAGGATTTCGCCGCCATGCTTCTCGATCGGCTCCGACATCGCATCGAAATAGCCGTTCAGCATGTCGATCACGTCGTCGCGCGGCCAAAGCTCGGAAAGATTGGTGAAGTCGCGAAGGTCGCAGATCAGGATCGCCGCGCCAACCGTGGTGCCGCTGCCGCGCGTGATGGCGCCCGCCAGGATTTCGGCGCTTGCGTGGGGGCCGACATAGGTGTCGAGGAGCGTGCGGGCGAGGCGGTTCTTCAGCCGGATTTCGCTGACGAGGGCGAAGGCCGGCAGAAGATCGCGCAGGAGTTCGACCTCGTCGTCCCGAAAGCCTCCCGGACGGTCCGTCGCGAAGGACACCACGTGCCGGCGCCCGAGCGTATGGTCGATCGGCCAGGCCACATAATCGGTATAGCCCTGCGCGCGAAGCTCGTCGTAGATCGAGTAATGGGCGGCGTTGCCGTTGCCGCGCTCCCCCAAACGGCCGCGAATCTCGCCCAGGCCGCCCAGGATCGCCTTGATCGGGCTGTTGAGGTACAGGGCGGTTTCCTGCCGGCCGTGCTCGTAGGTCTCGATCTCCGCTTCGGCCATGCCCCGGCGCCACATGAAGCTCGCGCCGAACCATTGCGGATGCTGGATGCGAAGGGCGAGCGTCGCGCGCGCCACCGGAATGCCGCCCTCGTTCAAGCGCTGGTTCAGTTCCACGAAGATGTTGTCGATGAAACGCTCGCCGCTGGTTTCCTGCACGAGCCAGTCGAGAACGGCCGTTCGGCGCAGCGGCCACAGGCCGCTATCCACCGATGCCGATCCATGAGCAACGGAAGGGAAGAACTGCATCGCATCTCTCCATCCAGTTCGAAATGACGGGATGGGGACGCTCACGCCGCGAAGCGCGATGATCCGAACGGTCCCCTATCGCCGCAAAGATGGTGTCGCGGCGACGACGAATCCAGAGGGGGTCAGGACGATATGCGCTGTCGTTCCGAATAGCGCGACACGGCGAGGTCGCGCGCGTCGATTTCCGGCGGGCGGCCGGAAACGAGGTCGGCGATGAGCTTTCCCGAGCCGCAGCTCATGGTCCAGCCGAGCGTGCCGTGGCCGGTATTGAGGAACAGACCCTTCACCTTCGTCGGCCCGATCACCGGCGTTCCATCGGGCGTCATGGGGCGCAAGCCCGACCAGAAGCTCGCGCGGGCCATGTCGCCGCCGGGGAAAAGGTCGGACACGGAATGTTCGAGCGTGCGGCGGCGGTCCGGCGCCAGATCCTTGGTGAACCCGGAGATTTCGGCCATTCCGCCGACCCGGATACGTTTGCCGAGGCGGGTGATGGCGATCTTGTAGCTTTCGTCCATCACGGTGGATTCGGGCGCGCGCGACGCATCGACGATCGGAATGGTCAGCGAATAGCCCTTCACCGGATAAACCGGCAGGCGGATGCCGTGGGGCTTCACCATGGCGGGCGAATAAGAGCCGAGCGCGACCACCACCGCATCGGCCGGCGTGACGCCCCGGTCGGTTTCGACGCCCGCGACGCGGCCGTTCTCGGCGCGCACGCGGTGG
The DNA here is from genome assembly GCF_009176975.1 of Aureimonas psammosilenae. GTDB lineage: Bacteria > Pseudomonadota > Alphaproteobacteria > Rhizobiales > Rhizobiaceae > Plantimonas > Plantimonas psammosilenae. Next base: position 140,587 of record NZ_WEZG01000012.1, on the reverse strand, counting down.
ATGGTGCGCCCGTAATCGAAGGAAACGCCGCGCGTCTGGGCGAGCTTGGCCAGAGCGTTGGCGAACATGAAGCAGTCGCCGGTTTCGTCGTTCGGCGTCAGGAGGCCGCCGACGATGCGGTTATGGGCGTGGGCCAGCGCCGGCTCGGCCTTCACGCAGCCGGAAGGATCGAGGACTTCGAAGGGAATGCCGTCCTGCCTCAGCGCCTCCACATCTTTCGCCGAGGCATCCAACTGCGCCTGCGTGCGAAAGAGCTGAAGCGTGCCCTTCATGCGCTGATCGTATTCGATGCCCGTCTCGGCTTTCAGTTCGCCGAGGCACAGGCGGCTGTAGTCGGACAAGCGCAGCATCCGGCTCTTGTTGACCGCGTAGCGCTCGGCCGTGCAGTTGGCCAGCATCTGCGCCATCCAGGACAGCATGGCGAAATCGGGCTTGGGCCGCAGGATGAGCGGGGCGTGCTCCATCATCAGCCATTTCAGCGCCTTCTTCGGAATGCCCGGCGCCGCCCAGGGCGAGCAATAACCGAAGGATACTTCGCCGGCATTGGCGAAGCTCGTTTCCAGCGCCGGCCCCGGCTGGCGGTCGATCACCGTCACCTCGTGGCCCGCCTTGGCGAGATACCAGGCGGAGGTCGTGCCGAGAATGCCGGCGCCCAAGACCGCGACCTTCATGCGCTTTCTCCGATATAGCGGCGCGCGAAGCGTCGGCCGAGCGAGGTGAGGATCTCGTAGGAGATGGTGTCGGCGGCCCCCGCCACCGCATCGACATCTTGGTTCTGACCGATGAGATCGACGAGATCGCCGTCGCCGAGCGGCGCATCGCCGATGTCGAGGATGATGGAGTCCATGGAAACGCGCCCGACCATCGGCAGGGCGCGCGCGCCGGCAAAGGCCGCGATATGGTTGCCGAGCCGGCGCGGCCAGCCGTCGGCATAGCCGATGCCGATCGTCGCGAGACGCATCGCCTGCTCTGCCACCGCGCTAAGACCGTAGCCGATGCCTGCGCCGGCCGGCACATGGCGAAGCTGGACGATCCGCGCTTCAAGCCGCACCACCGGACGCATCGGATTGGCGCGCTCGCCGGCGAGCGGCCGGCCGCCGTAAAGCGCGATGCCGGGCCGCACGAGGTCGAAGCGGAAATCGGGGCCGAGGAACACGCCGGCCGAATTGGCGAGCGACAGCGGGGCCTTCGGCAAAAGGGCGGCGAGCCGGCGGAAGCTTTCGAGCTGCGCCTTGTTCGCCGGATGCGCCGGCTCGTCGGCGCAGGCGAGATGGCTCATCACCAGCCGCGTTTCGATGCCCGCCAGAAGCGCCGAGTCGGCCGCGACCGCCTCGACCTCTTGCCCGGAAAGGCCGAGCCGGGACATGCCGGAATCCACCTGGATCGCGGCCGGCAGCCTTCCGCCTTCACGGGCGGCCAGCGCGGACCACGCACGGATCTGGGGCAGGGAATTGAGAACGGGGCGGATGTTCCGGCGGGCCGCGGCCTCCTCGGTCCCGCTCGCCAAGCCGTTCAGAACGAAGATGTCGGCATCCGGCAGCAGCGGTCGAAGTTCCAGCGCTTCGCAAAGCTGCGCGACGAAGAAGGTGCGGCAGCCTTCCGCCCATAGAGCTTTCGCGACAGGTTCGATCCCGAGCCCGTAGGCATTCGCCTTCACGACGCCCGCCACCTCGGCGCCCGTCGCCTCCTGGCGGAGCCGGGCATAGTTGGCCCGCAGCGCCGTCAGATCGACCGTCAGGATGCCGCCCGACGCGGCGAACCCGTCGCTCTCGTCCGCCGGTTCGTCCTCGATGCCGTTCGAATGCGCGAGCATGTGCGCCACCTTCGCTGAACGACGAGCATGTTCGGCGAATTATCGCCGAATGTCCGCGCGATCCGTCGAAGGATCTGCGATAAATCGAGCCGAAGGCATCAATTCATTCGAAAAAGCGCAATATTCATGGCCGAGCTCGACCGGTTGGACCGGGCCATCATCAAGGCGTTGCGGCGCAATGCGCGGGTCAGCAACGTGCAGCTCGCCGCCGAGGTCGGGCTTTCGGCCTCTGCATGCCTGCGCCGCGTGCAGATCCTGGAGGAGCAGGGCACGATCCGGGGATATACGGCGATCGTCGCGGGGTCGGGGTCAGCCGACACCCATGTGGTGATCGTGCGCATCAGCCTGGAGCGGCAGACGGAGGATGCGTTGAACCGCTTCGAGGCCGATGTCCTGAAGCATCCTGAAATCCGGGAATGCTATCTGATGACGGGCGAAGAAGACTACCTCCTTCGCCTGGAGCTTGGCGGGGCAGGGGACTACGAGCGCATCCACAAGGAGGTTCTGTCGCGCCTCCCCGGCGTTTCGCGCATCAATTCGAGCTTCGCGATCCGCAGCGTTCTTTAGCTGACTGGCGTTCAGAACGCCCTGGACACCCGCTGCTGCAGAGCGCGCGCGGGAGACGCGTATCCCTGGCCGGCGGTGTTTGCGCCCGCCATGCGAGGTCCTCGGCCTTCTTCCACCTTGAACTTGGTAAGAAGAGCGTTCAGCGAGCCGACTTCCATCGACAATTCGTTGCAGGCGGCGGTGGATTCCTCGACCATCGCCGCATTCTGCTGGATGCCCTTGTCGAGGGTCGCGACGGCCGTGTTGATCTCGGACAATCCGATGGCCTGCATCCGCGCCGCGTCCACGATGGCCGCGACATGGCCGTCGATCTCAGCGACTTTTTCCACGATGCCCTGAAGCGCCGTGCCGGCTTGGCCGACGAGTTCCACGCCTTCCTCCACTTGGAAGCGGGAGGTGGAGATGAGACCCTTGATCTCCTTGGCCGCTTCCGCCGATCTTTGGGCGAGCCCTCGAACCTCCTGCGCGACAACCGCGAAGCCCCGGCCGGCTTCCCCGGCGCGCGCCGCCTCGACGCCGGCATTGAGCGCCAGAAGGTTGGTCTGGAAGGCGATCTCGTCGATCACGCCGATGATGCTGCCGATCTTGCCCGAGGATTCCTCGATCTTGCCCATGGCGTCCACGGCGCGCGTGACGATGCCGCCCGACTGCTGCGCCTCGACGCGCGTCTTGGCGACGATCGAGCCGGCTTCCTCGGCCCGGTGGGAGGAGCGGCGCACGCCGTCCGTCATCTCCGCGAGCGCGGAGGACGTTTCCTCGACCGCCGCGGCCTGCTGCTCGGTGCGCCGCGCCAGATCGTCGGCGGCGACCCGGATCTGCTCGGCGCCGGCATGGATCAGGTTGGCATTGCCGCTGACCGTGCGCATGGCCTCGCGAAGGGTGCGGACGGAGGAATTGAGATCCTGTCGGATGGGGTCGAGAGCCTGCGTCAGAGGCTCGTCCACCGCGCAGGTCAGATCGCCTTCCGCGAGCTTGTGAAGGGCGTTGCCGAGGCGGCGCACGGCCAGAACGCGGTCCGTCACGTCGGTGGCGAACTTCGCCACTTTGACGACCTTGCCGTTCAGATCGAAGATCGGGTTGTAGGACGCCTGGATGAAGACCTCCTTGCCGTTCTTGCCGATCCGGCGGAACTCGTTCGTGAAGATCTCGCCGCCGCGCAGGCGTTCCCAGAAGCTTTCGTATTCGGCCGACCGTGTCTCGTTGGGGTCGACGAACATGCTGTGCTTGCGGCCTTGGATCTCGTCCATCGTATAGCCGAGCGCATTCAAAAAGAGGGAGTTGGCCCGCAGCACGGTGCCGTCGGTGGTGAATTCGATCGTCGCCTGCGACCGCTCCACCGCCTCCATCCGCGCCTGGTTCTCGAGCTGGCCGAGCTTGGTTTCCGTGATGTCGTTGGCGAACTTCACGATCTTGTAGACGCGGCCGCGCGCGTTGCGGATGGGGTTGTAGTTTCCGCGAATGAACACCTCCTTGCCGTTCTTGCCGAAGCGCTTGAATTCGCTGCACACGAACTCGCCGCCTCGCAGCTTGGCCCAGAAGGCTTCGTAGTCGCCCGATCGCGCGTATTCGGCCTCCACGAAGATGCGATGGTGCTGCCCCACGATCTCCGCCGGCTTGTAGTCCATCAACTCGCAGAAATTCGCGTTCGCCTTCAGGATCTTGCCGCTCAGGTCGAACTCGATCACCGCCATGGACAGATCCAAGGCGGCGAGCACATGGCCGGCGTCATTGGAAAGGATGTCCAACATGATTCTTCCTCGCAATCCCGGTGATGGCCGGCAGGGGCATTCAACGGAACTCTGCTCCCTTCGAGTTTAAGTATCCGTCAATGCGGCGGCTCGGATCGCGAAGTCCTTGTCCGAGACAATCGAAAACAAGTTCCTGAAAAACAATCGAAAATCGATGAGACTCTTGCGCCGTCCCTTATGTCAGAGGTGAAGGAAATTGGATGGCTGGGCAAGAATTGGAACAGTTCCATCGAGGTCCGATATCTTGGCGTCCAACCTTCGGTCGAATAGCAATCGAGAAGGCGACGCAGAGGAAGGGAAACAGGAAGGCCGACCGATGCGGGTCGTCCGAGATTGCCGACGGCTGCCGAACCGTTCCTCGGGTTCTTCACGGGCGGGCACCACAATCCGGGGCCAAGCATGGTGCAGCGAATGACTTGCGTGAGGCTGGGCCTGGATCAAGCTCGGCATATCAAGACCAAAATTGTTGGAGGTGGTTAACTCTCTGCAAATTCGTGTCCTTCCGGCAACATAAGCGGCCTCGGTGACGTCGTTCGTGTGCGAAAGCACCGACTCGGCGATGGATTTTCTCGGCCGCGTGATCGATAAAACCCTCCGTTTCCTCGTTGGGTCATGTTCATGGTCTTTGCTCCTCGCAAGCTTGCCGTCTCGGGACTCGCCCTTCTTCTCGGGCTGGCGGGATGTTCCGGACTGCCAAGCTCGGGGCCGGACAAGCGCGACATCAAGAGCCAGGCGGCCGTGCGCGTCGGTTATCCCGACCGCAAGGTCGGCATCGACTATGTTCTGCTCGACCTGAACAAAGAGGCCTTGAGCTACTTCCAGCATGCCGAGAAGACCTCGCTGAAGAACGGTTTCGGCGGCGGCAGGGGCGGGGCGCCGGAAACGGTGCTCGGGCCGGGCGACATCGTGCAGGTGTCGATCTTCGAAGCCGCGACCGGCGGTCTGTTCATTCCGGAAGACGCGGGCAGCCGCCCCGGCAACTACGTGACCCTGCCCCAGCAGACCGTGGACCGCGCGGGCACGATCTCCGTTCCCTATGCCGGCCGCATCCGCGCTTCCGGTCGCACCACCACCGCCGTTCAGGCCGAGATCGAGAACCTTCTGGCCAACCGGGCCATCGAGCCGCAGGTGCTGGTCACGATCGTGGAGAACCGCTCCAGCCAGGTGTCCGTTCTCGGCGACGTGAAGGAACCGGCCAAGCTCGAACTGAACCCATCGGGCGAACGCGTTCTCGATGTCATCGCCAGAGCCGGCGGCCTGTCGACGCCCGGCGTCGAAACCTATGTCACGCTGCAGCGGCGCGGCAAGGAAGGCACGGTCCTGTTCTCCGATCTCATCGAGAACCCGACCGAGAACATCTTTGTGGCCACTGGCGACACGGTCTATGTCAATCGCGAGCGCCGCACGTTCCTCGCCTTCGGCGCGTCGGGGCTCAACGGGCGCATCGACTTCGAGGAATCCAACCTCACCCTCGGCGAAGCCCTGGGCAAGGCCGGCGGTCTTCTGGACGGCCGTGCGGACCCCGCGCAGCTTCTTCTCTACCGCACGATGGACCGCTCGCTCCTGACCCGCATGCGGGTGGACGTGTCGCGCTTCTCCGGTTCGGAAGTGCCCGTCATCATCCGCGCCAACATGCGCGACCCGGCCTCCTTCTTCGCGGTGCAGAAGCTGCCGATGCAGGACAAGGACATCCTCTACGTGTCGAACTCCGACTCCACCGAGGTCCTGAAGTTCCTGAACATCGTCAACTCCGTCACGAGTTCGGCTTCGGGCGCGACCGGCGACTTCGTGTCGACCAGAACTTCCGTCCGCGACTTCTGACGCGTCTTGGCGATCGCCCGCCCTCGCGGCGGGCGTTCGCGTGGTTCCAGGCGGTATGCGGCAACGCAACCGCCGGCACCTTGTATGCCGCACCGCAAAAAAATAAGGTCCCCCGGTCGCCTCGAGGCGGCGCAACCGGATCAACCGTGGGAACCTTGCGATGAAGATTGCGGTAGCAGGCCTTGGATATGTCGGACTGTCCAACGCCATCCTGCTCGCACAGCATAACGAGGTCGTCGCGCTCGACGTGGTCGCCGCCAAGGTCGATCTCGTCAATGCCAAGCGCTCGCCGATCGTCGATGCCGAGGTCGAGGACTATCTGAAGACCCGCGAGTTGAACCTTCGGGCGACGACGGATCGCGACGAGGCCTATGCGAACGCCGATTTCGTGATCGTGGCGACGCCGACCAACTACGATCCCGACACCAACACCTTCGACACGCGCCTCGTGGAATCGGCGATCCGGGACGTGGCAGCGGTGAACCCGCAGGCGACGGTGGTGATCAAGTCCACCATCCCGGTCGGCTACACGCGCCGGGTCCGCGCCGAACTCGGCAACGACAACATCATCTTCTCGCCGGAATTCCTGCGCGAAGGCAAGGCGCTCTACGACAACCTGCATCCTTCGCGCATCATCGTCGGCGAACATTCCGAACGCGCCCAGCGCTTCGCGCAGCTTCTGCTCGAAGGGGCGATCCGGCAGGATGTCGAGGTGCTTTTCACCGGCGCCAGCGAGGCGGAGGCGATCAAGCTCTTCTCCAACACCTTTCTCGCCATGCGCGTCGCCTTCTTCAACGAGCTGGATACCTATGCGGCGACGCACGGCCTCAGCACGCGCGAGATCATCGGCGGTGTTTGCCTCGATCCGCGCATCGGCTCGCATTACAACAACCCGTCCTTCGGCTATGGCGGTTATTGCCTGCCGAAAGACACAAAGCAGCTTCTGGCGAACTATCGCGACGTGCCGCAGGATCTGATGCGCGCGATCGTTGACGCCAACTCCACGCGCAAGGACTTCATCGCCAACGACATCCTGCGCCGCGACCCGCGGATCGTCGGCGTCCACCGCCTGACCATGAAGCATGGCTCGGACAATTTCCGTCAGTCCTCGATCCAGGGCATCATGAAGCGCATCAAGGCCAAGGGCGTGCCGGTGGTGGTGTTCGAGCCGGCGCTGAAGGAGAACGAGTATTTCCGCTCGCCGGTGATGCGCGATCTATCGGAGTTCAAGCGCGTGGCCGATGTCATCGTGTCCAACCGCATGTCGGCGGAACTCGCGGATGTCAGCAACAAGGTCTATACGCGCGACCTCTTCGGCCAGGACTGAGCGCCTGCGGGCGAGGGGCCCCGCGTCCTCGTTTCCGGCCCTTCGCCGATCGCGTTTACCACTCGTTCGCATGTCGTAAGAGCGAGTGAATCCGATCGCTCTAACTGCTCAGTGCATTCTAACTCGGTCTTCGAACGGCTCTGTCATGATCTCCCTTGTCGCAACCACGGCGACAAGAGGGGACAGACCAATGCAGCTCGAAAGCAACCGCACCGAGATTTCTCAGCGCAAGTTCGTGATGGACGAGGAGCGCTCGTTCTTCAGCCGCAGCCATGCCGATGTCGTCGTGGGTCTTTGGGCGGGCGCTCAGCTCGGTCTCTCCGGCGATGCGATCAAGATCTATGCGGCTTCCGTGATGGAGGCGGGCGTGTCAGTGCCGGGCGGGCGCGGCGGCTTCGACAAGCTGGCTCACGATCTGTCGCCGTTGAAGATCGACATCGACGGCCTCCGCTCGCGCTATTCGCAAGCCATGGCGTCCTACCGCGTCGGCAATGCCTGATCGCCGAGAATCGAGCCGGCGATCAAGCCGGGGGTTGTAAGTTCCTTATCGGCCGCTCGGGGCTTTCCCGTGCGGCCGTTTTCTTTGGTGGTGAAGTCAGTCAGTTCCCCCGCCACCTGCCGGGCGATGAACTCGGCATAGTCAGTGACCTGCGGCAGGCCCATCAATTCGCCGAAGGTTCCGCGCGCCAAGGGGCCCGCGATGAAAAGGCGGGGCACGGCCTGCCCGTCGCGGTCGAGCGCTTGCCCGCTTCGTGCCGTGGCGAGCCCGAGGCCGACGCGGTCGAGCATGGCGAGGCCTGCTTGATGGAGGCTGTGGACGGGCTCCTGCGCGACGATGCTGCGATGGGCGGGGCCGGTGGTGTTGACCACGGCGTCGAAGCTCTGCCGCTCGGAAGCGGCGGTTCGCCGACGACGGAATTCGACATCCAATCTGTGCGGCGACGGGGTGGAGGAGCGCAGCGAAGCGGCGAGCGACACGAGTCGCCCCTGCGCCGTCAGCCGGTCCAGCACCGCTTCGACCTGCGGCGCGATGCGGAAGCGGTGAACGTCCCAGAAACTTCGCAGATGGCGCACGATGCGAGCCCGCTCGCTTTCGGAAAGGTCGCGCCAGATGTCCTGGCCGGCGATGCGCACGGCATCGAGAACGCCATGCCAGGACAGCCCTTCGCCCGCAGCCGCCGAGATGGCCTGCCGGATGCGTCGCAGAAGTTCCAGCGCCGTTCGCGCCGGCGGCGCGGTGAAGTCGCCATAGGGCTCGGTCGGAACGGACGCGTGGCCGCGCGAGCGCAAGCCGTTGCGCGACACGGTGGTGATGGGGCCGCGATGGCCTAAGCGGCCGAGCGTCGCGACCGTATCGGCAGCCGTCAGGCCGTTGCCGACGACGAGCACGCGCGCTTTTGGCTCGATGCCGGCCAGCGCCTTCGGGTCGTAGGGGTCGGCGATGAAGCCGGGAGCATCCTTGATCGGATGCAACGCGTGGGGTACGGCGGGCAGGGGATGCGTCGTGGCGATGACGAGAATGTCGGCTCGAACCTCCCCACTACTTGCCAGAGCGATCTCGAACCTTCCGTCTTCCAGCCGCCGCGCGCCGATGGCCTTATCGCGCCGGTGGAGGACCCTGCCCTCGGCCAGAAGCGGGTCCAGCATCGCCGCCACATAGCGGCCGAAGACGCCGCGCTGGGGAAACGCGCCGCCGCCTGCATCCAGGGAGGCGGGATCGTCGCGTGATGCACCGGTCGCGTCCAGCCAGCGCGAGAACTGGTCCGGTTCGCTCGTGTCGAGGCTCATGCGCGTTGCGGGCACGTTGATGCGATGCGCCGGCTCCCGCGTCGAATAGGCGAGCCCGCTGCCCAAACGCTCGCGCGGCTCGATCACAAGAATGGCGGGAGCGCTTGCGGCACGAAGGCGGGCCAGATGATAGGCGACGGCCGCGCCCGTGAAGCCGCCGCCGATAATGGCGACGACCGGTCCCGAGTTCATCCGCGATGCCGTCACGACTGGCTGGCGAGTCGCTTTTCCGGGCGGCGGTCGCCGGCGATGGATTCGCCGAAGGGCCCCATATTGGCTTGCCGGTCGCGTGAAGGGAGGGGGTGGGAGACCGGCAGGCGCGGCAGCACCAGTTCGCCGAAGCGGTAGGCTTCTTCCAGATGCGGGTAGCCGGACAGGATGAAGCTGTCGATGCCGAGGCGCCGATATTCGTCGATCCGCTCGGCCACCGTTTCGGGATCGCCGACGAGCGCCGTTCCCGCACCGCCGCGCACGAGACCAACGCCGGCCCAAAGGTTCGAGCTGACTTCCAGCTTGTCGCGGCGGCCGCCGTGAAGCTGGCTCATGCGCGATTGGCCGACCGAGTCCATCCGGGCGAAGACCTTCTGGGCTTCCGTGATCGTATTGTCGTCGAGGCGGCTGATGAGTTCCTCCGCCGCTTCCCAGGCCTTGGCGTTGGTTTCGCGCACGATCACGTGGAGACGGATGCCGAAGGAAACCTTGCGCCCCTTCTTTTCCGCAAGTTCCCGCACGACGCTCAGCTTCTGTGCGACCGCGGCCGGCGGCTCGCCCCAGGTCAGATATTTGTCGATCTCGCCCGCCGCGACCTCGTTCGCCGCTTCGGAGGAGCCGCCGAAATAAAGCGGCGGATAGGGCGTCTGGACCGGCGGGAAAAGCAGGCGTCCGTCCTCAATCTCGAAATGCTTGCCCTTGTGGGCAACGGTCTCGCCGGACAGGACGCGCTTGTAGATCTGGAGGAACTCGCGCGTCACCTCGTAGCGCTCGGCATGGGAAAGGAAGATGCCGTCGCCCTTGTTCTCGGCCGGATCGCCGCCGGTGACGACGTTGATCAGAAGGCGGCCGTTGGAGATGCGGTCCAGCGTCGCCGTCATGCGCGCGGCGAGCGTCGGCGACTGGAGACCGGGGCGAACGGCGACGAGAAAGCGCAGGCGCTCCGTCAGCGGCGCAAGCGCCGACGCGACCACCCAGGAATCCTCGCAGGACCGTCCCGTCGGCAGAAGCACGCCGAAATAGCCGAGCTGGTCCGCGCCTTGCGCGATCTGGCGCAGGTAAGGCAGGTCGACCGAGCGCCCGCCCTCGCTGGTGCCGAGATAGCGGCTGTCGCCATGCGTCGGCAGGAACCAGAGAACGTTGATCTTGCCGGGCGCGTCGATCGGCATGGGGCTATGGCTTTCAGGCAGGTCGTTCATGGTCTTGGGGAACCGCGTCGCCTTTTACTCGGCGGGCGAATAACGCCCGTAGCGGCCATGGCTGTAGACGAGGGGCTCGCCGCCGGAGATGCGAACCGCGCGAACCGCGCCGAAGATCAACGCGTGGCTGTGCCGCTCCACGATATGCTCGACCTCGCAATCCACCGAGGCCAACGCCCCGACCAGCGCGCCCGCGCCCGTTTCGAGCACCGTCCATTCGGCGCCGAGATAACGGTCCTTGCCCTTCACGCCGCCACGGCCCGCGAAGCGATCGGCTACCGCGACCTGGCTGTGGGTGAGGAGGTTCACGCAATAATGGCCGAAACGGCGGATGACCGGCCAGGTGGACGACGACAGGTTGATCGACACGAGCATGGTCTCGGGGTCCACGCTGAGCGAATGGGCCGTGGTCACCGTCGCGCCGGTGCGCTCGTCGCCGAGCCCGGCCGTCACCACCGACACGCCGCCGACGAGATGGCGCATCGCTTCCTTCAAGCCGTGCGGCGCGGGTGGGGGAACGGCCTCGAAGCGGGGGCGGTGAATGATGGGAGCGTCGATCTTCGGAGCGGCAAGAGACATTTCGGGACCTTTATCGGATTTCATGGCACGTCCGGCGTCCGGGAAGATTACGCGGCTTCGGTGCTGTCTCTGACGAAATATATACTAATTTGCTGGACCGAGAAGGATCGATGATCCGCTTGGATCACCCAGATGGGACGGCCTGTCCGCGAGCCAAGGGAAGCGGCGGGAATGGCGGCGAGGGGGATTCGTAGTTCAGCGCGCTTTTTCATGATTAGCGAATCGCTGGATCTGATGCGCAGTCGCTTGGAGCCATCCTTCGTCGTGAAGCAGCGTCCTGCTCGGTCGAAAACCGGAGCGCAGCGGGTTCGGAACCCGGCAGCCATAGATTTGAAAATGGGAAACCAACGGTGCCTGTTCGGCATCCAACCCGTTCATCACACAGAAGGGTTGGTGGTTCGGATGGTGGGCGTGACAGGGATTGAACCTGTGACCCCTACGATGTCAACGTAGTGCTCTCCCGCTGAGCTACACGCCCATCCGACGAAGCGGCATACACCACATCCGCCTTGGGGCCGTCAAGCGATTCGCTGGTCCTTTCGGAAGGAAATCGCTTGGCCGGCCCGGTCCGCGGCGCCTTACGCCGCGTCCTGCAGCATCTTGCCGACTTCGTCGACGAGTTCGCGCAGGTGGAAGGGCTTGGAAAGGATCTTGGCATCCTTCGGCGCCTTCGAGTCGGGGTTCAACGCGACGGCGGCAAATCCCGTGATGAACATCACCTTGAGATCGGGGTCGAGTTCGGTGGCGCGGCGCGCCAGCTCGATCCCGTCCATTTCCGGCATCACGATGTCGGTGAGAAGAAGCGAGAAGGGCTCCTCCCGCAACCGCTCGTAGGCGCTGCCGCCATTGTCGAAGGAAACCACTTCGTAGCCAGCCTTTTCCAAGGCCTTGGCCAGGAAGCGGCGCATATCGTTGTCGTCTTCGGCGAGAAGGATCTTTGACATCTCTTAAACCTGGTTCCGCCGAGGCGATCCTCTGGCTGAAGCAATCTCCATTGCATTCCTGCATTAACAGATCGCGTGGGCCTTGCCCATGTGGAATACGTGGACCACAGGCCTAGTTTGCGGCATGTTGAAGAATATGACTCATGCCGGACCGCGCGATTTGTTGGAGCCTGCCCTTCTCGAAACCCTGACCGGCTCCATCCCGGCTTTCGAGATCAGGAAGCCCGCCTTCCCCAAAATCCCGTTCGTCTTCTGCTCGCCCCATTCCGGGCGTGGGTATCCGGTGTCGTTTCTCGAGAGTTCTCGACTCAGTGCCGCCGATATCCGGCGCTCGGAAGACCTTTTCGTCGATATCCTGTTCGACTTCGCGCCGGCCATCGGTGCGCCGTTTCAGGTGGCGCATTTCCCGCGAGCCTTTCTGGATGTGAACCGCGAGCCCTACGAACTCGACCCTCGCATGTTCGCCGAGGCCCTGCCGCCCTTCGTCAACACGGGTTCCGTGCGCGTCGCGGGCGGGCTCGGCACCATCCCGCGCATCGTCGCCGAGCGCGAGGACATCTACCGGAACAAGCTCTCCGTCGCGGAAGGGATGGATCGCATCGAGCGCATCTACAAGCCCTTCCATCACAGCCTCGAAACGCTGATCCGGCAAACGCGCGAGCGCTTCGGCATCGCGGTCGTGGTGGATTGCCATTCCATGCCGTCCACCGTGCGGGCCATGCCGGGCGGGCGGCGACCGGACTTCGTGGTGGGCGACCGCTTCGGCACGAGCGCGGCCGGCGTCATCGTGTCGCACGCCATCGGGGCCCTGTCGGCGCTCGGCTACGACGTGATGCGCAACAAACCCTATGCGGGGGGCTACATCACCGAGCGCTACGGCCGGCCGGATGCGGGCGTCCATGTGATCCAGATCGAGGTCAACCGCTACCTTTATGCCGACGAGCGCAAGTTCGAGCCCTCGCGCAACTTCATGACGCTGCGCGAAGACCTTCTGCGTTTCGCGGTGGCCTTCGCCGCGGCCGTGGACGGCGAGTTCAATCAACTGGCCGCCGCCGAATAATATCTTCAGGAGAGACTGCGATGGCGACGGACGCGCGCGAACTGCCGGATGTGGACTTCCTGTTCCGGCTGGCGGATGCCGCCGATGCCGAGACCCTGCCGCGCTTTCGCCGCCAGGGCGCGGTGGACAACAAGCTGGAAGCCGCCTTTGATCCGGTGACGGAGGCCGACCGCGAGGCCGAGCGCGCGATCCGCGCCGTGATCGGCGAGACCTATCCAACCCACGCGATTTTGGGCGAGGAGCACGGCGCGGCGGGCGAGGGAGCCTTGCGCTGGGTGATCGATCCGATCGACGGCACGCGCGCCTTTATCTCCGGCATTCCCGTTTGGGGCACGCTGATCGGTCTGACGGTGGAAGGCCGAGCCCGCATCGGCATCATGAGCCAGCCTTTCACGGGCGAGCGCTTCTTCGCCGACGGCTCGGCTTCCTATCGCGAGGACCGGACGGGGCGCGATCGCAACCGCGTGCGGGAAACGACCGCGCTCGAAGAAGCGACGGTGTTCACCACGACGCCGCGCTTGTTCCAGGGGCGGCAGCGGGACAATTTCGAGGCCTTGGAGGCGAAGGCCCGCCTCACGCGGTTCGGCACCGACTGCTACGCCTTCGCGATGCTGGCCGCCGGCCAGGTGGATCTCGTGGTGGAAGCGGGTCTCAAGCCCTACGACATCGTGGCCCTGATCCCGATCGTGGAACAGGCGGGCGGCGTCATCACCACCTTCGCCGGCGGGCGCGCGGAAGACGGGGGCGACGTGATCGCCGCCGCGACGCCCGAGCTTCACCGCGCGGCGCTGGAAATCATGAACCGCTGACCGCCGGTCAGTTCAACGGCATCGCTCCGCCGGCAAAGGCGTCGAAGGCAGCGATGAACGGGGCGCGGAAACGATCGGCCTCTTGCAGCAATTCGTGCCGCGCGCCGGGCAGCGTCAAGCTGTGGCCGGAGCGCATCCGCCAAGCGAGACGCTCGGCCGCCGCGCTCGACACGACCTCGTCGTTGCCGGCGGTGACGATCAGCGTCGGGATATGGAAGCGCGAGATCGTGTCGGAATCCTCCAAACGGCGCATCGCACCCGTGGCGGCCGCGAGCCAGCCGGCGGTCGGACCGCCGACGAACAGTTCCGGCGCGGCGGCGGCGAGGGCGCGGTTGCGCTCGAACCGCTCCGCATCGCTGGTCAGCGGATTGCGCGACAGGGTGTAGGCGGCGGAAGCGCGGGTCTGGTTGCGCACCGGCACGCCGCCCATGCCCGTCCAGCGCAGCGCGCTGGCGGCAAGAAAAAGCGGCGTCGTGCGGGGACGGACGCCCGGCAGCGACACGAGCGGCGCGCTGGCGACGATCCGCTCCACCCGGTTGATCAGCATCGGCGACCCAACAAGGGCCACCGTCGCCCCCATGGAATGGGCGAGGATCGCATAGGGCCCCCGGCAATCGGGCAGGACGACATCGCGAAACACGGCTTCGAGGTCGCGCGCATAGGCTTTGAAGCTCGCGACATGACCCTTCTTTGGATTGCGGGTGACGCGCTGCGAACCGCCCTGGCCGCGCCAGTCGAAGGTCGCGACGCCGTACCCGCGCTCCGTCAGGTCCTCGATCGTCTCGAAATACTTCTCGATCGTTTCGTTGCGGCCTTGGAGGATGATCACGGTGCCGCGCGTGCGCACGAGCCGGGACGGGGCGAGCGCGAAGCGGATCGCCACCCGGTCGACCGTTTCCACCGAACCGCTCGTGATATCCTTCGGCTTCGGATTTCCCGGTATCTCGACGAGGTCTTCGCGGGCCTTGGAAACGGTCATGGTGCGTCGCGCCGGTCGCCTTTGGTCGGGCCTGTTTAAGCTCCAGAGCATGGGCCTGAGTCAACCGGGCTGGGACCGGAATGAAAAGGCCGGAAGCTTCGCGAGGAAGCTCCCGGCCCGGCGGCCGCGACGGAAGGGACGGGACGTCGCGGACGTTTGGGAAGAAGGGGTCAGCGGGAATAGATGCCGAAGGAGCCGCCGTTGCCGAGATCGAACTCGATGCCGTTCGTGGGGCGGCGGCGATCGTCGCGGCCGGGGCGTCTTCCGTCGTTCACCCAGCCGATCTGCTCGCGGGCCAGCACCTCGCCATCATAGGCGTCGAGCGCGAGGCGAACGAGCGCGCCGTTCGGGCGCACCGCCCGCACGATGTAGCGGTCGCGGCGAAGGTCGATGTCGTCGATGCGCACATAGCCCTGGCGCATCACGGTTCTCGCGATCTGCCGCTCGCTGAGGCGGTCGTCGCGATCCTCGTCGTAGCCGCGCGGGCGGTCCCAGTCGGAATCGCGGTCGCGCCAGTCGCGATACTGCGCCGGCACGACCACGGCCGGCGGCGCACCGAAGAAGCCGTTGTCATAGGCCGCGGCGGGCACCGTTACGGAAAGAACCGCGAGAAGGCCGGTCAGGCCGGCGAGAGCGATTTTCATGAGCCTTGGCTCCGAAGCGTAGATCCGTGTCCGCCGGATCGATGGGGCCGGTTCTAAGCTCACTCATCTGAACGAAATCGGAAGCCCGCGTTCATTTGCCGTTCATCGGATTTTTCTCGCCACGACCGCTCTTGAAGGCGTGAAAACCCATCGCCAAATGAGCCCTGCGGTCGCCGAAAGGGGCCGTGGGACGGTGGTCGGTTCGCCAGAACGGGAACCTTGAGGGCCGCTATCCCATCCGCATCAACCTGTTGCTTCTCTAGGAGAACAAACCATGCGTGCCATCGATTTCGCTCCGCTTTATCGCTCCACCGTCGGCTTCGACCGCCTTTTCTCGCGTCTCGATTCCCTGAACCAGGGTGAGGGCGCGCCGTCCTATCCGCCCTACAACATCGAACGCACAGGCGAGAACGCCTATCGCGTGACCATGGCGGTCGCCGGTTTCGGCGAGGCCGACCTTGCCATCGAAACGCGCGAGAACGCGTTGACGGTGAAGGGCGAGAAGGCCGAGGACAAGGCCGAGGGCGTCGAGGTCCTGCATCGCGGGATCGCGTCGCGCGCTTTCGAGCGTCGCTTCCAGCTCGCCGACCATGTGGAGGTGAAGGGCGCGACCTTGAAGAACGGCCTTCTGCATATCGATCTCGTCCGTGTCATCCCGGAGGCGATGAAGCCCCGCAAGATCGACATCGTGAACGCGGGCAACGAGAACGCCCGTCAGATCGAAGCGAACGCCGCCGCCTGAATCGGTCGGCCCTTGTCGCATAAGAGAACGGCGCCCTTCGGGGCGCCGTTTTTCGTTCTATGGATGCGTGGTCGTTTCAATGCTTGCCGAAGGCGGCGTTCACGTCCTTCTCGGAGATGCGCGCGGACGGATCTCCCTTCTGGTTGAGGTTCTGTTCCTCGGTTCCGTCGCCCATCATGCCGGGATGGCTGTTGCCGGCTTGAGTTTCCTGCCCGTCGCCGACCGGCGAGGCGTTGCGGGCTTCCGTCCAGCCGCGCATCCATTCCTCGCGGACGCCCGAGCCCACGGGAAAGTCGCAGGACGACATCGGGTGGTTGTGCTTGAAGGCAAGCTTGCCTTGTTCGAAGGGGCTGGTGCCAGTGGTCATGTCGAAGGGCCTCCTCATCGGGATCGCCCGGAAGACCGCACGCCTTCCGGAGCCTCAAAAAGATTAACCCTTCGCCCGAAGCCCGGTTCCGGCTTGGCTGTCGTGCGATCAGGCGATCAGGCGATCAGCGCGGCGAAGTCCTCGACATCCTTCTCGCTCGTGGACCAACTCGTGACGAGGCGGGCGAGGACGTCGCCTTCCTTCAGGAGGTCGTGCGAGGAATGGGGCGGGTTCCAGTCGTAGAACACTGCACCCGCCGCGCGCAGGCGTTCCGCCGTGTCCTTCTCGATGATCGCGAAGACCTCGTTGGTGCGCGTCGGCCAAGCCTGCCGCGCGTGGCTGCCCCGGTCCAGCGCGTCGCGAAGCTTGTCCGCCATGGCGTTGGAATGGCGCGCGAGTTCCAGCCAAAGGCCGTTCTCGAAATAGGCCATGAATTGCGCGGCGATGAAGCGCGTCTTGGAAAAGAGCTGCGCGCCGCGCTTGCGGATATACGGAAACTGCCGCGCCTTTTCCGGGTCGAAGAAGATCACGGCTTCCGCGCACCAGCAGCCGTTCTTGGTGGCGCCGAAGGACAGGATGTCGACGCCGCGCTTCCAGGTCATCTCGGCCGGCGAAAGGTTGGACGCGACGAGGGCGTTGGCGAAGCGCGCGCCGTCCATGTGAAGCGAAAGCTCATGCTCGTGTGCGATGCCGGCAATCGCTTCCAGGCGCTCCAGCGGATAGATCGTGCCCGCTTCGCTCGGCTGGCTGATCGTGACCGCCATCGGCTGGCCGGCATGAACGAAGCCCGGATTGAAGCGCTTCAGCTCGCGCTTCAGGTTGAAGGCGTCGATCATGCCGAGCGGGCCGTCCACGGGCGCCATGCGGGCGCCGTGGGTGAAGAATTCCGGCGCGCCGCATTCGTCTTCGACCACATGCGCCTCGCGGTGACAGAGAACCACGCCGCCCGGCCGGTTCAGGGCCGCGAAGGACAAGGAGTTCGCCGCCGTCCCGGTGCCGACGAAGAACACGGCGACCTCGCGCTCGAAGATCTCGTTGAAGCGTTGTTCCACCGCCTTGTCGAGGGTGCTGGTACCGTAGGCGGCCGCCATGCCCGCGCCGTGCTCGGCAAGACTTGCATTGATGGCCGGATGCGGTCCGGACCAGTTGTCGGATGCGAAGATCATGGGCTTTGCCTACAAGTCCACTGAGGGCGGGGCAAGACCATCCGGGCGCCGGGGCCGGGAGGGATTGCGCGGGCATGCTTTGCCTCCTAACGGTAGGCCATGGAAGATATCGCGCTGCTTTTCGGGGCCGGGGCGCTGGCCGGCGCCATGAACGCCATGGCCGGCGGCGGAAGCTTCGTCACCCTGCCGGCCTTCATCGCCGTCGGCATGCCGTCCGTTTCGGCCAATGCCACGAGCACGGTCGCGCTTTATCCGGGCGGTCTTGCCAGCGTCTATGTTTATCGCGGCGGTCTGACGAATGTCTGCGGCGTGCCGCTGCGCCCGACGCTTGTCGCGACGCTTCTCGGCGGTCTGGTCGGAGCGCTTCTCCTTCTTTGGACGCCGAGCAGGGTGTTCGACCATGTTCTGCCCTGGCTGCTTCTCGTCGCCACCTTCGCGCTCGCCTTCGGCCGGCGGCTCGGGCCGATATTGCGGGCGCGATTTCGTGCGGGGGTTCCGACCGTTCTGACGATCCAGTTCGCGCTCGGCGTTTACGGCGGCTATTTCGGCGGTGCCGTCGGGCTGATGATGCTGGCTGCCTGGAGCCTTCTGGACGAGGCCGACATCCACGCGCTGAACCCGCCGCGCGTGCTTCTGGTGACCGCCGCCAACACGGTTGCCGTTCTCTGCTTCGCGCTTGCCGGCGCGGTTTACTGGTACGCGGTGCTCGTCGCCGGAATGGGCGCGCTTCTTGGCGGTTATGGCGGCGCGCGGATCGGACGCAGCCTGCCGCCAGGCCTCGTGCGTTACGGCACCGTTCTCCTCGCCGTCGCGATGACCGTGCATTTCTTCCTGCGGGCCTACGGTTGACGGATGGCGGACGGGTCGCCTTGCGGAATGAGCCGTAGTCTGTCATAAGCCGCAAGATAGGTCAGCATTGCTGTCGTATTTCCACCGCTTCGGTGCTTCCGAAGGGAGGCTTCGCGATGGCGGTGGATGGCGGGGGGAAAGGCTCGTAAGATCGAGCCGACGAGGAAACACGAAAGAGAGGACGCGATGACGATCGACACGCCATCCATGACGGCATTGGGAGCCGCCGCCTCGAAGCGCATTGCCGATGCGCGCCGCCTGGGCCTTTACGATCCGCGCAACGAGCACGACGCCTGCGGCGTGGGCTTCATCGCGCATATGAAGAACGAGAAGTCCCATTCGATCGTGGAGAAGGGTCTTCAGATCCTTCTGAACCTCACCCATCGCGGCGCCGTCGGCGCCGACCCCCTGATGGGCGATGGCGCGGGCATGCTCGTGCAGATCCCCCACGGCTTCTTTTCCGCCGAAATGGCGAACCAAGGCGTGACTCTGCCCGAGCCGGGCCATTACGGCGTCGGCCACATCTTCATGCCGCGCGACCCCGAGCGGCGCGCGCATTTCGAGAAGCTGTTCGAGGCGGTGGTCGCCGAGGAAGGCCAGGCGGTTCTGGGCTGGCGCGACGTGCCGGTCTTCAATGGTTCGCTTTCGCAGGCCCCCGAGATCGTCGCGACCGAGCCGGTTCACCGGCAGATCTTCATCGGGCGCTCGGCCGCCATCGGCTCCGAGGAAGAGTTCGAGCGCAAGCTCTTCATCATGCGCAAGGTCGTGTCGAACCGCGTCTACGCCGAAGGCGAGGGCGAGGATCTCGGCTTCTATGTCGTGTCCCTGTCGGCGCGCACGCTCGTCTACAAGGGCATGTTTCTCGCTTATCAGCTTGGCGACTACTACAAGGACTTGGGCGACCCGCGCTTCGAGTCGGCGCTCGCCCTCGTGCACCAGCGCTTTTCCACCAACACCTTCCCGTCCTGGCGTCTGGCCCACCCTTACCGGATGGTCGCCCATAACGGCGAGATCAACACGCTGCGCGGCAACGTCAACTGGATGGCGGCGCGGCAGGCCTCGGTGGACTCCGAACTCTTCGGCAACGACATCGCCAAGCTCTGGCCGATCTCCTACGAGGGGCAGTCGGACACGGCCTGCTTCGACAACGCGCTCGAATTCCTGACGCAGGGCGGCTACCCGCTGTCCCACGCCATGATGATGCTGATCCCCGAAGCCTGGGCCGGCAACAAGCAGATGTCGAAGGCGAGAAAGGCCTTCTACGAGTACCATGCCGCCCTGATGGAGCCGTGGGACGGGCCTGCGGCCGTCGCCTTCACCGATGGTCGCCAGATCGGCGCGACGCTCGACCGCAACGGACTGCGACCCGCGCGGTACGTCGTGACCGACGACGATCTCGTGATCCTCGCCTCCGAAGCTGGCACGCTCGATGTGCCCGAGGAGCGGATCATCAGGAAGTGGCGGCTCCAGCCGGGCCGCATGCTGCTGATCGATCTGGAAAAAGGCCGCATCGTTTCCGACGAGGAGATCAAGCAGGAACTCGCCACCGAGCATCCCTATCAGGACTGGCTGCGCTCGACGCAGCTCGTTCTGGAAGACCTGAAGCCCGTCGCCCCGCGCGCGTCGCGCTCCGACGTGTCGCTGCTCGACCGCCAGCAGGCCTATGGCTACACGATCGAGGACACGCGCCAGCTCATGTCGCCGATGGCGACCACGGGGCAGGAGGCGATCGGCTCCATGGGCACCGACACGCCGATTTCGGCCATGTCCGCCAAGTCGAAGCTGCTCTACACCTATTTCAAGCAGAACTTCGCGCAGGTCACGAACCCGCCCATCGACCCGATCCGTGAGGAACTGGTGATGAGCCTCGTGTCGTTCATCGGCCCGCGCCCGAACATCTTCGATCTGGAAGGCACCTCGCGCCGCAAGCGCCTCGAGGTCCGTCAGCCGATCCTGACCAACGGCGATCTCGAAAAGATCCGCACCATCGGCCACACCGAGGACCGCTTCGACACCAAGACGCTCGACACGACCTATCCGTTCGAACAGGGCGCGGCCGGTATGAAGGGCGCGCTGGACCGGCTTTGCGAGCGCTCGGAAGCCGCAGTTGCGGGCGGCTACAACATCATCATCCTGTCCGACCGGCAGATGGGCGCCGATCGCATCCCGATCCCGGCGCTTCTCGCCTGCGCGGCCGTGCACCATCACCTGATCCGCAAGGGTCTGCGCACGTCCGCCGGTCTCGTCGTGGAATCGGGCGAGCCGCGCGAAGTGCATCACTTTGCCTGTCTCGCCGGCTACGGCGCGGAGGCGATCAACCCCTATCTCGCCTTCGACACGCTTCTCGACATGCACCGCCGCAAGGAGTTCCCGCCGGAGGTGGACCCGAGCGAGATCGTCACGCGCTACATCAAGTCGGTCGGCAAGGGCCTTCTCAAGGTCATGTCCAAGATGGGCATCTCGACCTACCAGTCCTATTGCGGTGCGCAGATCTTCGACGCGATCGGTCTGAAGTCCGACTTCGTGGCGCAGTACTTCACCGGCACGGCGACCACGATCGAGGGCGTCGGGCTGGACGAGGTGGCGCGCGAAACGGCCGAGCGGCATCGCTTGGCCTTTTCCGACGATCCGGTTCTCTTGCGCTCGCTGGAAGTCGGCGGCGAATATGCCTACCGCATGCGCGGCGAAGCGCATCTCTGGTCGCCGGATGCCGTCGCGACGCTCCAGCACGCCGTTCGTGGCAATTCCTGGGAGCGCTTCAAGGAATATTCCGCGATCGTCGACAAGTCGGCGGTCAGCGCCTCCACCATTCGCGGCCTGTTCGAGATCAAGCTTGCCGAGGATGTCGGGCTTCAGCCGGTGCCCTTGGACGAGGTGGAGCCGGCGAAGGACATCGTGCGGCGCTTCTGCACCGGCGCGATGAGCTTCGGCTCGATCTCGCGCGAAGCGCATTCGACGCTGGCGGTGGCCATGAACCGGATCGGCGGCAAGTCGAACACCGGCGAGGGCGGCGAGGAATCGGATCGCTACCTGCCGCTGCCGGACGGCTCGGCCAACCCCGAGCGCTCGGCCATCAAGCAGATCGCGTCCGGCCGGTTCGGCGTGACGACGGAATATCTCGTCAACGCCGACATGCTGCAGATCAAGGTCGCGCAAGGCGCAAAACCCGGTGAGGGCGGGCAGTTGCCCGGCCACAAGGTCGACGCGACCATCGCCAAGACGCGCCATTCGACGCCGGGCGTCGGCCTGATCTCGCCGCCGCCGCACCACGACATCTACTCGATCGAGGATCTGGCGCAGCTCATCTTCGACCTGAAGAACGTCAACCCGGCTTCCGACATCTCGGTAAAGCTCGTGTCGGAAGTCGGCGTCGGCACGGTCGCGGCGGGCGTCGCCAAGGCGCGCGCCGACCACATCATCGTGTCGGGCTATGACGGCGGCACCGGCGCTTCGCCGCTGACCTCGATCAAGCATGCCGGCTCCCCCTGGGAGATGGGCCTGGCCGAGACCCAGCAGACGCTGGTTCTCAACGGGTTGCGCTCGCGCATCGCCCTGCAGGTGGATGGCGGGCTTCGCACCGGCCGCGACGTTATCGTCGGCGCGCTGCTCGGGGCCGACGAGTTCGGCTTCTCCACCGCGCCGCTCATCGCGGCCGGCTGCATCATGATGCGCAAGTGCCACCTCAACACCTGCCCCGTCGGCGTCGCCACGCAGGACCCCGTTCTGCGCCAGCGCTTCAAGGGCACGCCGGAGCACGTGATCAACTTCTTCTTCTATGTCGCGGAAGAGGTGCGCGAGATCATGGCCGCGATGGGCGTTCGCCACCTGTCCGAACTGATCGGCCAGTCCGACCGCTTGGACAAACAGGCGATGATCGACCATTGGAAGGCGCAAGGCCTTGATTTCGGCCGCGTCTTCTTCAAGCCGGAAGGCTCGCCCGAGCAGCTTCGCTGGACGGAGCGCCAGGAGCACCCGATCGCCGACGTCCTCGACCGCAAGCTGATCGCGGAGGCTGAAGTCGCACTCACCACGCGCCAGCGCGTCGAGATCGAAACGGCCATCGGCAGCGTCGATCGCTCCGCCGGCGCCATGCTGTCGGGCGAGGTCGCCAAGCGCTTCGGCCTGAAGGGTCTTGCCGACGACACGATCTCGGTGAAGCTGACCGGCACCGCCGGCCAGAGCTTCGGCGCGTTCCTGGCGCGCGGCGTCACCTTCGAGCTGACGGGCGACGGCAACGACTATGTCGGCAAGGGCCTGTCGGGCGGCCGCATCGTGGTGCGCCCTCGCGAAAACACCCGCATCGTGCCGGAAGAGTCGATCATCATCGGCAACACGGTGCTCTACGGCGCGATCTCCGGCGAATGCTATTTCCGGGGCGTGGCGGGCGAACGCTTCGCGGTGCGCAATTCCGGCGCCATCGCGGTGGTGGAAGGCGTCGGCGACCATGGCTGCGAGTACATGACCGGCGGCGTCGTCGTCATTCTCGGCCAAACGGGACGCAACTTCGCGGCCGGCATGTCCGGCGGCGTCGCCTATGTCTACGACGAGACGGGCGACTTCGCTGAGCGCTGCAACATGGCGATGGTGGATCTCGAACCCGTGCCGGAAGAGGACGACCTTCTGGAGAAGCTGCACCATCACGGCGGCGACCTTCAGCACAAGGGCCGGGTCGACGTGTCTTCAGACATGACGGGCCATGACGACGAGCGCTTGTACCAGCTCATCCTCAACCATCACCATTACACGGGCTCGTCCCGCGCCAAGGCGATGCTGGACGACTGGGAAGCCTACCGCCCGCGTTTCGTGAAGGTCATGCCGGTGGAATACCGCCGCGCGCTTCTGGAGATGGAGCGGATGCGGATGAACGTCGCGGCCGAATGAACGACGATTGCCTCATCGGCGCTTCCGTCATATCCTTTTGGCATATGACGGAGAAGCGCCGATGAGCAGCGTGAAACAGGAGCAGCGGGCGCGCGTCTTCCGCAACGGTCGCAGCCGCGCGGTGCGCATCCCGAAGGAGTTCGATTTCGAGGGCGACGAGGTGACGATCCGGCGGGAAGCTGACGGAACGCTGCGCATCCTGCCGGACAGGAAGGAGATGACTCCGGCCGAGCTCGTCGCCTGGCTGAGGAGCCTGCCGCCCTTGTCGCCGGAAGAGATGAACTTCCCGGACATCGACGATCTTCCGCCGAAGCCGGTGGATTTCGACGGTGGTTCGTGAAGTACCTTCTCGATACGAATATCATTTCCGCGATCATCCGAGACCCCGAAGGAAGGGCCGGCAGGATCTTCGCGGAAACGCGACGTGCCGATGTCGGCACGAGCATCATCGCTGCGGCGGAGCTTCGATACGGATATGTGAAGATCGCGTCGCGGCGATGGGAGCATATCGTCGAGGCAACTCTGGCGACGATGACGGTGGTGGCATGGGACAGACCGGCGGACATGGCCTACGCCCGCTTGCGAACGGAAGCGGAGCGCCAGGGTGTGACGGTCGGGCAGAACGACATGCTGATCGCGGCCCATGCTTCGGCATTGGGAGCGATGCTGGTGTCGGACGATCGAATCTTTCCGCGGATCGCGGAGCTACGGGTGGAAAACTGGCTTCGCGCCGGTCCCAACGATTTCTGAACGGGTAGCATCATGGGCAAGGTCACAGGCTTTCTCGAAATCGACCGCCAAACGCAGAAATATCAGCCTGCGTCGGATCGCATTCGCCATTTCCGCGAGTTCGTGCTCCCGATGCCCGATCAGGAGATCGGGCGACAGGCCGCGCGCTGCATGGATTGCGGCGTTCCCTTCTGCCATGGCCCGACCGGCTGCCCCGTGCACAACCAGATCCCCGACTGGAACGATCTCGTTTATGCCGACGACTGGGAAGGCGCGATCCGCAACCTTCATTCCACCAACAACTTCCCCGAATTCACCGGCCGCATCTGTCCCGCTCCCTGCGAGGAAGCCTGCACGCTGAATCTCGAGGACATGCCGGTTTCGATCAAGACGATCGAGCAGGCGATCGCCGACAAGGCGTTCAAGCTCGGCCTCGTGCATTCGCAGCCGGCCAAGACCGCGACCGGCCGCCGCGTCGCGGTGATCGGTTCGGGGCCGACCGGGATGGCTGCCGCGCAGCAGCTCGGCCGCGCCGGCCACGAAGTTCACGTCTTCGAGCGCGAAACGCGGCCCGGAGGCCTCCTTCGCTACGGCATCCCCGACTTCAAGATGGAAAAGCACCTGATCGACCGGCGCGTCGAGCAGATGAAAGGCGAGGGCGTGACCTTCTTCTGCGGCGTCGAGATCGGCGTCGACAAGAAGCTCGAGGAACTCACCGCCGAATATGACGCGGTGCTTTATTGCGGCGGCGCGGAGCGCCCGCGCGAGGCGGGCATTCCCACCAACGGCCTGTCCGGCATCTATGACGCGATGCCCTATCTCGTGCAGCAGAACCGGCGCGTCGGCGGCGAGAACGTCCAGTCGGTCGCTTGGGCCTCGTCCGAGATCTGGGCCGGCGCCAAGCATGTCGTGGTAGTGGGCGGCGGCGACACGGCCTCCGACTGCGTCGGCACCGCCTTCCGCCAGGGCGCGGTGAAGGTGACGCAGCTCGACATCCGGCCCCAGCCGCCCAAAACCGAGAACAAGCTGGAAGTCTGGCCCTATTGGGCGACGAAGATGCGCGTGTCCTCGTCCCAGGCGGAAGGCGCGAACCGCGAATTCCAGGTCGCCACGCTCGAATTCATCGGCGAGGACGGCCATCTGACCGGCGTGAAGTGCTGCGAGGTTGACGACCGGCGCAAGCCCGTTCCCGGCACGGAATTCGTCATCCGCGCCGACCTCGCCTTTATCGCGATCGGCTTTGCCGGTCCGCTGGAGCGCGGCTTCATGGCCGAGGCGGGCGACAAGCTGGCCAAGAAGGCCGACAATCGGGGCAACGTTTCGGTGGCGGCGACCGACAAGGATTACCGCACGTCGATCGATAAGCTTTATGCCGCCGGCGACGTGCGGCGCGGGCAGTCGCTCGTGGTCTGGGCGATCCGCGAAGGGCGTCAGGCCGCGCACGCGATCGACCGCGACCTGATGGGCATGACGACGCTTCCGCTTTGACGAAAACGGGCGCCGACCGGTTCGGCGCTCGCGACCGGTTCAGCGGGGCGGTGCGGCGGGTGCCGTGTCCGGCGCGGCGTCCCCGCCGGCCTTGGACTGGTTGCTCCAGTCCTCGATGATGGCATCCTGGAGCGGCGGAGTCGGCGTCGCGGGTTGCAACGGTTTTGCCGAACGCATGTCCTGGAGGCTGACCGAGCCGCGCGAGACGATCGGCGCGGCGCCGCGATCGGGCGCGACCGGCCCAGCCTTCTCGCTCCAGGCGAAATCGTCCGCCCGCCCGCTTGCGGCCGGCAGGGGCGCGCCGGACAGGACCAGCCGCTCACGAGGGGAGGGCTGGGACGGATAGGTGCCGGGCAGAACCGCGCCGCCGAGCAGCGTTTCGCCGCCATCGAGCGACGGGCTGTTCATCGCCACCACCGGCATGGCCGTGGCGTTGGCGGGATTCTGCGGCACGGCCTTCGCGGCGTCGGGCTGAGCCGCTGCCACCGCGCCTTCGAAGCCGGCGCCGAACAGCTTCTCCAGCGGCTTCTCGGCGAAGAAGGCGAGCTTCCTCGCCCCCTGCGGGGTCATGGTGATGCCGTCGGAATTGCGCAGCCGC
This sequence comes from Aureimonas psammosilenae, assembly GCF_009176975.1. GTDB lineage: Bacteria > Pseudomonadota > Alphaproteobacteria > Rhizobiales > Rhizobiaceae > Plantimonas > Plantimonas psammosilenae. Next base: position 114,279 of record NZ_WEZG01000012.1, on the reverse strand, counting down.
GCAGGCTGGCCGGCGATGTCCGGGCCACTTGAAACGAAGGCCCCGTCGGCATCCACGAAGCCGTCCCAGACATCCACGAACTCGCCGCCCACTTCCGTGGCGGCTTCGCGATAAAGCTCGTTGAAGTAAGCCAGATCGTCGCTGGCCTTGGTGGACTTCACCCCCGGCAGGCCGACCCAGACGAGCGGCAGCTTGCGGTCGCGCACGGCCTTGGCGAGGGCGTCGATGCGAAGCTTGTATTCCGCCGCCCATTCCTCGCCGCGCAGGTCCATGGCCTCCCCGCCGTCGCGCATCGTCTGACGGTCGTTGGTGCCGAGCATCACCGCGACGGCTGCCGGCTTCTCCTCGTCGATGATCGCGCCGATCCGGTCGGGCCAGTCGAAATGGTCGTCGCGCACGAGGCCGGACGAGCCGTCGGTGCGATCGGCGATGCGGATGCCGGGCTTGTCGGCGACGCTGGCTTCCAGGCCCTTGGCGAGCGACAGGGCCATGAAGTCGCCGACCACGAGGACCACCTTCGCGTCGGCGGCCTTTTCCACCGGCTTGGCGGCCTCGGCGGTGCGTGTCGCCGCAGCTCCCGCGCCGGTCGCCGCCGCGTCCGAGCCGGGCGCCTGCCTTTTCGGCGCGGAGCGCGGCTTGTCGGGTTGGGCTCGCCGGCTCGGGCTCACCGGCGGATCGATATAGTATTTGGGGCGCGGCCCGGCATTCGGCGGCGGGTCGATATAGCGCCGCTGCTGCTGACCCCCGCCGAAGATGCGCCCGACGAAGCCGAAGGGATTGTCCTGCGCGGCGGCCGGCACCGGGTTCAGGATGGTGCCGGGCGCGATCAAGGCCAGCGGGATCGCGGCGGCGCGAAGCCACCCCGCCCTGCGCGGTCTTGCCTTCGTCGCGGCCTGCCGCCGGTCGCTGTCCCGCATTCCTTACCTCTTGCGCATCATCTCCAGCAGAGCCTTCGAGGCGTTGCCGTCCGCTTCCATGCCTGCGCCACGTTGATAAGCCATTATGGCGTTTTTGGAAGTCGAGCCGATCTTGCCGTCGATCTTGCCGTCATAAAGGCCGTGCGTGGTGAGATGCTTCTGCACCTCGTAGCGCTCGGCCATGGACAAGGGCTTGTAGCCGCGCGGCCAATCCTGGACGAAGGGCGCGCCGCCTGCGATGAGGTCGGCGAGATGCCCGACGGCGAGGGCATATTTGTCGGCATTGTTATAGGCTTTGATGACATAGAAATTCTTGGTCATCAGGAAGGCCGGGCCATTGGTGCCGGCCGGCAGCATCAAGGTCGCGCGGTCGCCCGGCGACGCGAAACGGCCGCCGCTGGCGCGAACGAAGCCCTTCTGCGCCCAAGCTGAAAGGCTCATGCTCTTGCCCGCGAGCGAGGCGGCGCCGGCGGAAGGCAGCATTACTTCATAGCCCCAGGTCTTGCCCGTCTGCCAGCCGTTCTTCTTCAGAAGATTGGCGGAGGTGGCCAGCGCATCGGGCACGGAGGTCCAGATGTCGGCATGGCCGTTGCCGTCCATGTCGGCCTGATAAAGCAGGTAGCTCGTCGGGATGAACTGCGTGTGGCCCATGGCACCCGCCCAGGAGCCGGTCAGACCCTTCACCGAGACGTCGCGGTCCTGAAGCATCTTCAGGGCGGCGATGAGCTGCGAGCGGGCGTACTTGCCGCGTTTGGGGTCCTGATAGGCGAGGGTGGCGAGCGAGCGGGGCACGGAGCGCACCACGTCCTGGCGTTCCAGAACGCGGCCGTAATCCGACTCCATCGACCAGATGGCGAGAAGCACGTCGCGGTCGACGCCGAAACGCGCCTCGATCTTGTCGAGCCAGGGCTTCAACTGCTGGCGCCGCGCCTGACCCTCGCCCGCCGAGATCTCGTTGACGCGATTGTCCATGTAGTCCCAGATCGTGTCCTTGAACTCGGGCTGGAACCGCGCCTTCTCGAGGACTTGCGGATCGGGCTCGGTGACGCCGGCGAAGGCCGCGCGATAGGTCGAGCGCGAAATGCCGCTTTTCGCGGCCGTGGTCTCGAACTTGGCGATCCAGTCCTGGAAGCCGGCATCGGCGAAGGCGCGATCGGGCGCGGACGCGAGAAGCGCCGCCGACAGCGCGCAGGCGAGAACGGCAACTCGGGAGGTGTCAAACTTGCGCATCGGGCAACCTCGGTCGTTGAAACTCTCTGCTCCGGCCTTTCCGACAGGAAAACGGGGCCGGCACAGTGGACGCGGCAAAGCCGCTCCTTGTTCCGGCAAGCTATCGTTTACCCCTTAAGGCAAACTTTACCACGAGTTCCGTTTCGAGGCAGATATGTTCAATTTACCTTGAAAAGTGCCGATTTGGCGGCTTCGCTGGTCGTGGCGATCCGGACGGGTTACACAGCCTCCGACAAAGGGTCGCAACGCTTCAAGCAGGAGAACCGCATGAAAAAGGTGCGCAAGGCCGTGTTTCCGGTCGCTGGACTCGGGACACGTTTCCTTCCGGCCACGAAAGCCGTTCCAAAGGAGATGCTGACCGTCGTCGACCGTCCGATCCTGCAATATGTGGTGGACGAGGCGCGCGAAGCGGGAATCGAGCAGCTTATCTTCGTGACCGGCCGCAACAAGGGCGTCATCGAGGACTATTTCGACGTTCAATACGAGCTGAACGACACGCTGACGCAGCGCGGGAAGACGAAGGAGCTGCAGCTTCTCGACTCCATGCAGCCGACGGCCGGCCATGCGAGCTTCACCCGCCAGCAATTGCCGCTCGGTCTCGGCCATGCCGTCTGGTGCGCCCGCGAACTCGTCGGCAACGAGCCCTTCGCCGTGCTTCTGCCCGATGTCATCATGCAGGCCGAGCGCGGGTGCCTCGCTTCCATGATCGATCTCTATGGGACCTCCGGCGGCAACATCCTGTCCGTGGAAGAGGTCAACCCGCGCGAAGCCAACAAATACGGCATCGTCGGTCGGGCCGGCGATGTCGGCAACGGCTTCAAGATCGACGGCATGGTGGAAAAGCCGAAGGTGGAGGAAGCGCCGTCCAACCTGGCGATTTCCGGCCGCTACATTCTCCAGCCCGAAATCTTCGACATCCTGGAAACGCAGGAGCGCGGCGCCGGCAACGAAATCCAGCTCACCGACGGCATGCTCAAGCTCGCCGATGCGCAGGACTTCTTCGGTTACGTCTTCACCGGCAAGACCTACGATTGCGGCAGCAAGGAAGGCTTCATCAAGGCCAATGTGGCCTATGCCAAGGCGGATGATGCCATCTGGTCGAAGGTCCGGGACGATCTGGCCGAACTGGTCGGCTGAAAAGGATCAGTTAGCCGGGCGAAGACTTGCCAGCGAACGAGTTTCATGAACACTCGCAGCGAGTGCTTCCTGTTCGAGTTCGTGCATGCGCAAGATCGTTTCCGGCTTTTTGGTTCTCGTTCCGGTCCTGTTGGCCGGATGCGTGACGAATGAGGGCGCAGGCGGGGCCGACCGGGCCTCGCCGGCATCCACCCAGACGCCCGCCGAGGCACTCGCGGCCTGCGTCGAGCGCACCAAGACCATTTCGCCGAGCGCCATGCAGAGCGCTCGCCAGATCATGCGGGTGAAGACGAACGAGGAGGCCGCGCCGCTTCTTTGCACGAGGCTCACCAAAGCGCTCGCGGAAGGGCGCATCGATCACCGCGATCTCAAGTGGGACGATGGCCCCAATCCCCAGTCCAAGCGCTTGATCCGCGCGCTTCAGACCCCTTGAGCCGCTGGGGAAGCGCCGCTCCGTTCCGTCAATGCTGGAAGCGGATGCCGAGCTTCACCGATTCGACACCGTAGTCTCCTTCTTTCCCTTGCCGGTCGACGTCGCGGTGCGTGGCGAGCCCGGTGAGGGCGAGGGAGCGGTTCAGCCAATAGGTGAAGCCGGCGCTGACGCCCCAACTGCGCTCGGTATCGGCCGCGAGTTCGCTGTCGCGATAGCCGCCGGTGAGGCCGGCATCGAGCGCCAGTCGCGCTGTCGCGCGGTGGCTGAGAGCGACGCCGCCCTCGTAGAGCGTGGCCGTGGAGGTGCCGAGCGGATCGGGGTCGAAGGTCGTGGTGGCCGTGAAGGCGACATCGGTGCCGCGTCGGGGCGACCAGAAGAGTTTGGCGTCGAAGGTCGGTGCGCCCACCGCATCGATGGCGTCTTCGTCCGGTCGGTTGCGCGCATAGCCGGCAGCGAACTCGCCGCGCACTTTTTCGCCGAGATCGAAGCCGATGCCGCCGCGCAGGATTTCGATGGTGGAGTCGCGCTTGAAGCTTGAGGAACTCTCGTCGAACACGCGACGCCCCAGCCCGCCTTCCACGAACGGCGCGAAAGCCGGTGAGAAGCGGTAGCCGACACGCGTCAGGCCGGAATATGTGCTGAAATCGGGGTTCGATGCGCCGGGTTTGTCGGCGGATGCGGTTTCGCGCAAAGCCGCGAGCGTTCCGCGGATATACGCTCGGCCGAATTCGTGCTCGACTTCGCCCGACGCCCGGTAGTCCAACCGATCCGCCCGATCTTCGACGCCGGCCAGCGAGTCGAGATCGGCGGCGTCCTCCTTGCGATATTCCACGCCGCCCCGCAGCACCGCGGTCGTCAGCCGATCGACGTCGAGGCGAAGCGCGCCGTCCACGGTGACGTCCGGCTGCTCGGTCTCCTCGCCGGCGAAGTTGCGGCGATAGTTCGCCAGGGCCTCGACTTCCGCCGCATGGCGCGACCAGTCCGACTGGAGACGTGCCGACAGAGCGGTATCGCTGAACGCGCCGCCTTCGCCGCCGCGCTTCGAGTCGACATTGCTGGAGAGCCCAAGGCTCTGCTCCACCGCCGTATAAAGCGTGAAGGCGCCGAGCCGCAGCCCGAGCGGCGCGAAGGGATCGTCCGATGCTGCCGGCCCTGTCTGGCGCAGCGGCAAGGTGCGCTGGTTCAGGCGACTGCCGATCTGCTCCAGGCGCGACGGGCGGATCGGCGCAGCGGGTAGGGAGCCGTTCCGCAGTACCCGCGCTGTTTTTTCGTTTGAATCGAACGCTTCTGCCATCGGATCGGCCGGCACTGCGAGCGGTCCGGCTTCCGGAACGGGCTCGTACGCGGCGGAAGGCGGCGTTTCCGGCGGCGGGCTGCCGATCGGCTCTGCCGGCATGGCGGCCGCGTTGGAGGGCGTTGCGCGGGCGGCAGGCGAGGGGCCTTCGAACAGGTCGAAGCGCGGCCGCGCGGGCGGCGTCGGCGAGCGCTCGTTCCGGTTTTCGTCATCCTCGGGTGACGGTTCGGCCGGTTCCTCCTTCAGCGCGGCCGTTCCTTGAGGAAGCGTCGTCGGCTGGTCGATCGAGAAGGAAGGCGCGTTTGTCCCTCCGTCGCCGTCGCGTTTGAACTGGCGGAGGATGTCGAGGTCGTTGCGGCGCAGCGATCCGTCCTCCAGATCGTCCATCGGCGCGGCTTCCTGCGCATGGCCATTCCCCGCAAGGCCGAGCGCCATCGTCGCCCCGGCGACGCAGCCAAGGACGATGCGACGAAGGCCGCCATGACGGGCATGGGCCGTTGTCCGGCCGCGCGAAGGAATCAAGATGGGGTCCGATACGAAGGCTGTTCGCCGCGAAGACTAGGGGGCCAGCATTACGGCAAGCTTGTCCTCACGCTTGAAGCCTGCGCGGACCGGCGCGATATGCGCAAGCGAGCCGCCAGCCGCGAAGGACGCGAAGCCCAGTCATGACTCCCATCGACGACAAGACCCGAACCGAACTCGAAGCGGCTGCCTTTCGCCGTCTGCGGGACCATCTGCGCCAGCGGACCGACGTTCAGAACATCGATCTGATGAACCTTGCCGGCTTCTGCCGAAACTGCCTCGCCAACTGGTATCGTGACGCCGCCGAGGAAAACGGCCTTGCCATGAACAAGGACGAAGCGCGCGAAGCGTTCTACGGCATGCCCTATGAGGAATGGCGCAAAGCCCATCAGCGGGAGGCCTCTCCTGCCGCGCAGGAGGCCTTCGAAACCCGCCGGCACGGCTGAGGCAAGGCATTTCGGGGTAGGTCCTTCAACGCGCGCCTTTTCGAAGCGCGTCGGTTTCTGCTAGAGCGCGCCCATTCCCGCCAATGAATCGGCGACGCCGCGCTCGACGCGCGAGCGGAACCATGGGCGCAACGGAACGGAACGGAAAAGCCGATGTCGGATGTCGAGGGCGTCGCCCAGGACCAGCTCAAATCTTTCGTGGAGCGTATCGAGCGCCTGGAAGAGGAGAAGAAGACGATCTCCGACGACATCAAGGACGTTTATGCCGAAGCCAAGGGCAACGGCTTCGATACCAAGGTGCTGCGCAAGGTGATCGCGATCCGCAAGCAGGACCAGAACGAGCGGGCCGAAATGGATGCGGTTCTGGACCTTTACCTTCAGGCTCTCGGCATGGCCGAATAAGCGGTCCGATCTCAGAGATCGCTCAAACGGAAAGCCCAGCCTGCGGGAGCAGAGCCGGGCTTCGTTTTATTTGGGGCAGGCAAGCCGGGCGCATGCGCCCGGAAAGTTCAGGCGCGCGCGCCGCGACGGCGCTTGTGGCCGAGGCCCATCTGCTTGGCGAGGCGCGAGCGGGCGGCGGCGTAGTTCGGCGCGACCATCGGATAGTCCGCCGGCAGGTCCCACTTCTCGCGATATTCCTCGGGCGAAAGATTGTAGTGCGTCATGAGATGACGCTTCAGCGACTTGAACTTCTTCCCGTCTTCCAGACAAACGATGTAGTCGTCCGTCACGGACTTCTTCACCGCGACCGCGGGCTTCGGCTTCTCGACCACGGGAGCCTGCGGGGCGACATGGGTGCGGCCGAGGGCGCCATAAACGTCCGAGATGAGACCGGGGATCTCCGAAACGGCCAGAGAGTTGTTGCTGACATAGGCGGCGACTACTTCCGCCGTCAGTTCCATCAGCATCTCGTTGTTATCGAGGCGTTCGCCCTGGTCCATCGTCTCGCTCATTTCCGGTGATTGTTCCAGCAAGCAGCAGCCGACCCGTCCTATCGGAACGTCTTGCCGCGAGAAAACGTGATTACTGATGCGGCGCGCCCGACAAGGTTCACATGGGCTGCCGATGCCTTCTGTATTTATAATTCAATATTTGATGTCAAGGTGGATATCAAGCTAATGGACTATTTCCCAAGCTCAAAAGCACCCGCTCTAGACCCTTATACATAGACGGAACAATCGACGTTGTCTCGGACAGCTAACGATAACGTGGGGTTTACGCGGAGAAATTGCGAACCTTGAGTTGAGCGACACCAAGGAACAAAAGGTCGCGGATAAAGCCCGGCTTCATATTCGCCGGACATTGAGGTTCATCGCAAGATAACGCGATAGTTTCAGATGGAAAAGAAGCCTAATCAAATAAAAACGGGCGCTTTCGCGCCCGCTCGCCGTTTCCCACTGAAACTTTGCGTGAAGTCGATCAGTCGACCTTGATCATCGGCATGAAGTTCACCGCGGAACCGGCGAAGCGATCCGTCGAATAGGACGTGATCGGATCGGAGGTGAAGCCGGTGGCCAGGACCGAGGTCGGCGTGTTCCGAACCAGCGACGACGCGTTCGGATGGATCATGGCGCGCACTTCGTGACGGGCATTCGGGTCCGTCACCAGATCGGCCATGCGAACCTTGTCGCTGATCGCCTGCTGGACCACACGGGCGGCGCTTGTGCCGGTGGCGGCGTTGATGTCCCGCTTGAAGCGGCCTGTCTTGCCTTCGGGCACGGGAAGCTTCACGGCGACGGGTGCCGGGTTGCGCTTGGCCGGGGCGAGTGAGGCGAGAAGCACCTTGTCGTCCGCAGCGCGCCGCGCGCTGGCGGAATGCGGCGGGGCCGCTTCGCGAGCCAAGGTGGCGACGGCATGCGTCTGGGCTGTTGCGATTGCCGCCGAAGCAAGGCTCGTCGCGATCGGCGCGGCGGTTTCCACCGCCGGTGCGGCGAGTTCGGCGACGCTCGGCGCGGCGGGAACCGGAATGTCCCGCAGAACGCTCGCGAAAGGCGGCCGGCTGCGCGGGGTCGGAACGGAATAAGCGAGCTGACCGTCCTTGGCGGCCACGTCCTCGGCGGGGGCCGAGGCGAGGGCGGCGAGAACCGTTTCGCTGTCGGGCGCGACGGGGGCGGTCGGAACGGGAACCTTCATCGCCTGCGCGATCACGCTGGATTCGCGCACGGGAGCGGCGCTCGGCAAGGGCACGCGAGAAATGTCGAGAGCCGCCACCTGAACCGGCTCGGGCTTGGCCTCGCCCGTCAGGGCGGCGGGCGGCACCGGAGACTTCGGCGCCGTCGTGTCGAACGTGTCGCGGATCGGCAGCGGCACCCCGTTCGGCAGAACGTCACGCTTCGGCGTCGGCGCTGCGGCGGCCACGACCACCGGCTCCTCGACCGCCTTGCGCGGGCTTGCCGCCGGCTTCATGATTTGCTGGGCGGGCGACGCGCGGGTCGGCGCGACCGTCGCTTCGGCATTGTCCTCTTCCTCGTCCGCGCCACCGCCGCCGAAAAGCCTGGCGAGCAGCGACTTGCCGGAAGACGATCCGCCCGAACCCTCGCTCACATTGGCGATCTGGATGGAGTCGCCGGACTTGCGGGACTTGTAGGAAGCGAGCGCCTGCTCGTAGCCCGGCAAGGGCTTGCCGTCGGACGGAACATGCAGGGTGTTGCCGTTCGGGAAAACCGCCATGAGCTCCTTGCGGCTCATCTTCGGCCAATGGCGGACGTTGCCGACATCGAAATGCACGAAGGGCGAACCGGACTTCGGATAAAAGCCGACACCGCCGACCTGCATCTTCAGGCCGATGGCGCGCAGCTTGGCGAGCGGCACGTCGGGGAGGGTGAAGTCGAGCGCCTTGCCGAGAACGTGCTGGCTTTCCTTGGCGACGCCGGCGGTGCGCGAGCGCAGCATGCCGTTCGTGTCGGAAGAGCGATAACCGCAGATGACCTGGATATAGGAACTGGAGCCGGACTGGCGGTAGGCTTCCCATACGAGGTCGAGAAGGCGCGGGTCCATGTTGACCGGCTTCTTCTGACGCCAGTCGCGCAAGATCCAGTTGATCTTCTTCAAGCCGTCGGGAAGGTAGCGACCGTTCCGCTTGTAGGTGATCTCTTCCTTCTCGTGCGTATGGAGATGGTAGAACTTGAGACTTCTGGTCTCGGCATTGGCTGCAAGTGTTCCGGTGCAGACGCTGAGAATGCAAATCGCGGCGTAGGAGGCTGCGCGCGACGTGGCGCGGCCGACAGCGTCGGTCAATCCGGTCATTCGGACCTTGTCCCCTCGTCCCGGTTCTCGAAGACGGCTTCCCCAGCAGTCGAGAACTCAAATTGCAAGCGCGAAACTATCGTTCTTTCAGCCGAGAGTGCGGCACGAAGATGACGCTAGCCTCATTTAACCGATATATCAAAAGAAAAGGGTTAAGGTAGGGTAAAGCTTTTCTCGTTCGGGCAAGAATGCGGCAACCATAAAAAAGGTCAATTGCCGGGAATGCGATAGGCGTCGAGTTTTCGGTAAAGCGTCGAGCGCCCGATGCCGAGACGCCGCGCGACTTCCGACAAGCGTCCGTCGTAGCGCTGGATCGCCAACCGGATGAGATCGGCTTCGATATCCTCCAGTTTCCTGATTTCGCCGTCTGCGTCGAAGGCGGAAAGGGCTTGGACGTCCGATGGCGGAAGAAGAGGAGGCGCAACCGGGGCTTCCGACGCTTCGCACGAAGGCCCACGCATCTGGGTCGCGATCTGGGGGAAGTCGCGCGCCGAAAGCTCGTCGCTTTCGGCCAGCACCACCGCGCGGTGCACGGCGTTTTCCAGTTGCCGGATATTGCCGGGCCAGTCGAAATTCCGAAGAAGTTCTAGGGCATCGGGCAGAAGGCGCATCGACGCGCCGGCCCGGTCGCTGGCCGCGAAAGCGCGCAGAAAGCGCTCGGCGAGCGTCCCGATCTCCTCGCGCCGTTCGCGCAAGGATGGAACGCGAATCGCCAGGACGTTCAGGCGGAAATAAAGGTCCTCGCGGAACCGGCCGGCGGCGACCTCGGCCGCCAGATCGCGATTCGTGGCCGAAAGAAGCCGAACATTGGCCGGAACCGAGCCCTGGCCCCCCACCGGATCGACGCGCCCGTCCTGCAACACGCGCAGAAGCTTGGCCTGGATGTCGAGCGGCAGTTCGCCGACCTCGTCCAGAAAGATCGTTCCGCCGTCGGCTTCCAGAAACTTGCCGATGCGGCGCTCGGAAGCGTCCGTGAAAGCGCCTTTCGCATGGCCGAAGAGGATGCTCTCGGTGAGCGAGGCGGGCAGGGCGCCGCAGTTCACCGGCACGAAAGGCTTGGCCGCTCGGGGCCCGGCGGCGACGATGGCCGCGGCCAGCCATTCCTTGCCGACGCCGGTTTCGCCTTCCAGAAGGATCGGAATGGTGGAGGTTGCCGCCGCCCGCGCTTCGCGCAGCGCTCGCGCCATCGCCGGGCTCGCTCCTTCAAGCCGCGTGGCGGGATCGCCCGCGAGCGAGCGGGGGCGACGCTCCCGCGCGGCCGACAAGCGCAGCGCGTCCTCGATGGCAGCGCGCAGCCGTTCGGGCGAGGCGGGCTTCACCACGAAGTCGAAGGCGCCGGCCCGCATCGCTTCCACCGCCGTATCGATGCTGCCCTTGCCGGTCTGGACCACGGCCGGCACGTCGAAGCTCGCGCGCCGCATTTCCTTCAGCACCTCCACGCCGCCGATTCCCGGCATGGAGAGATCCAGGACCATGGCGGCCGGCAAGCGATTCGGCGCGCTCGTGCGCAGTGCCAGCAACGCCGTTTCACCGTCCGCGCATGACAAGGACCGATAGCCCATGCGCCCCACATGTGCTTCCAGGAGGCGGCGCTGAACGGGATCGTCGTCGACGATGAGGACGGTGGTCGGCATGGGATCGACGGGTCTCGCCGGCGGCGTTCGGGGTCCCTACCTTGGCACGAGGACCCTTCGATCGGCTTGACGACAAGGGTTGCCGCGAAGTTAACGAGCATACTCTTCAGCCGAACGGAAACTGCCCCATGCCCTTCCCGACGACCGCAGCATCGGCCAGCGCGCCGACCGCGTCCCGCGACGGGGCGGGTGCGTTGCCCGAATGGAACCTCGCCGACCTCTACCCTTCCATGGACGCGCCGGAGATCGCCGCCGACATCGCGAAGGGCGACGCGATGGCGACCGCCTTCCAGGCGCGCTGGCGCGGTCGCCTTGCCGACACGGCGGCGATGCCGGGCGGCGGCGACCTTGTCGAAGCGCTGCGGGAATACGAGGCGCTGGAGGAAATCCTCGGGCGGCTCGTGTCCTATGCGGGCCTCGTTTATTCCGGCGACACGTCGGACGGCGCCAAGGCGAAGTTCTATGGCGACATCCAGGCCCGCATCACCGAGATTTCCTCGCGCCTCCTGTTCTTCCCCCTGGAACTCAACCGCGTGGCCGACGAGGTTCTGGATCGGGCGATGGCGGACGATGCGGCGCTGGCGCATTTCCGACCCTGGATCGTGGATCTGCGCCGCGACAAGCCTTTTCAACTGGAGGACCGCGTCGAGGAACTCTTCCACGAGAAGGCGATCACCGGGCGCAACGCCTGGAACCGCCTGTTCGACGAGACGATGACGGCGCTGCGCTTCGAGATCGACGGCGAGGATCTGGCGCTGGAAGAAGCGTTGAACCTTTTGCAGGACGAGAACCGCGACCGGCGTCGCGCCGCCGGCGAAGCGCTCGCCAAGGTCTTTTCCGAGAACCTGCGTATCTTCACGCTGATCACCAACACGCTCGCCAAGGACATGGAGATCGCCGATCGCTGGCGGGGCTTCACGGACGTCGCCGATTCGCGCCATCTGGCGAACCGCGTCGAGCGCCCCGTGGTGGATGCGTTGGCAAGTGCGGTGATGGACGGCTACACCTCCATCTCGCACCGCTATTATGCCTTGAAGGCGCGCTGGCTCGGGCTCGACCGGCTGGAGTTCTGGGACCGCAACGCGCCGCTTCCTCACGCGCCCAAGCGCGACATCTCGTGGGACGAGGCGCGGCAAACGGTGCTGTCGGCCTATTCCGGCTTTTCGCCCGACATGGCGGAGATCGCGGCGCGATTCTTCGATCATCGCTGGATCGATGCGGCGGTGCGGCCCGGCAAGGCGCCTGGGGCCTTCGCGCATCCGACCGTTCCTTCCGCGCATCCTTATGTTCTTCTGAACTATCTCGGCAAACCGCGGGACGTGATGACGCTCGCCCACGAACTCGGCCACGGCGTTCATCAGGTTCTGGCCGGGCCGCAGGGCGCGCTGATGGCGCCGACGCCGCTGACCCTTGCCGAAACCGCCTCGGTCTTCGGCGAGATGCTGACCTTCCGCTCCCTGCTCGACGCTGCGAGCGACGACCGCGAACGGCGCGGGCTGCTTGCGGCCAAGGTGGAGGACATGATCAATACGGTTGTCCGTCAGATCGCCTTCTACCAGTTCGAGCGCGACCTTCATGAGGAACGCCGGGCGGGCGAGTTGACGGCGGAGCGGATCGGGGAAATCTGGCTGAAGGTGCAGGGCGCGAGCCTTGGCCCCGCCATTCGGCTCGGCCCCGGCTACGAGACCTTCTGGACCTATATCCCGCACTTCATCCATTCGCCGTTCTACGTCTACGCATATGCCTTCGGCGATTGTCTCGTGAACTCGCTCTACGCCGTCTACCAGAACTCGGAAGCAGGATTTCAGGAGAAGTATTTCTCCATGCTCCGGGCCGGCGGCTCGAAGCATCATTCGGAACTTCTCGCGCCTTTCGGCCTCGATGCGTCCGATCCAACCTTCTGGTCCAAGGGATTGTCGGTCATTTCCGGGTTTATCGACGAACTGGAAAGCTTCGAGCCTTGAGCTTCGGCTTGTCTTGCCAATGTCATAAAGAGCTTTTCCACTAGCGATCAGGCTTGGAAGACAACGCGAAAATTTGACCGGGCGGCGATATATTTTCGCGCGCCCACTTTTAATCGTGGGCCGACTCGATTAGCGCGAAGCGGAAACCTCGAGAGCATCTCCAAGGAAAAGGACCTGCTGCGATGGCAAAATCCTCGCCTTACCCGATCTACGCCGCCATCACCGGGCCGATCGTCCTGCTCGGCTTCGGCTCGATCGGACGGGGCACGCTGCCGCTGATCGAACGCCATTTCACCTTCGACAAGTCGCGCATGGTCGTGATCGACCCGAAGGACGCCGATCGCGGGCTTCTGGACGAACGCGGTATCCGCTTCGTGCAACAGGCCGTGACGCGCAAGAACTACGAAGAGATCCTCACCCCGCTTCTGACCGAAGGGGGCGGGGAGGGCTTCCTCGTGAACCTGTCGGTGGATACCGGCTCGCTCGATCTCATGAAGCTGACGCGCAAGCTCGGCGCCTTTTATATCGATACGGTGATCGAGCCCTGGCTCGGCTTCTACTTCGACGACAAGGTCTCGAACGCCGAGCGCACGAACTATGCCCTGCGGCGGGCCGTCCGCAAGGAAGCCGCCGAGAACCCGCGCGGGCGCACGGCGGTGTCGTGCTGCGGCGCCAATCCGGGCATGGTGTCCTGGTTCGTCAAGCAGGCGCTTCTGGACGTGGCGAGCGAAGTCGGCGTCGACTTCAAGGAGCCGGCGGCGGATGAGCGCCGCCGCTGGGCCAAGCTGATGAAGAAGGCCGGCGTGAAGGGCATCCACATCGCCGAGCGCGACACGCAGCGCGCCAAGGAGCCGAAGCCCCTCAACACTTTCTGGAACACGTGGTCGGTGGAAGGCTTCATCTCGGAAGGCATGCAGCCGGCCGAACTCGGCTGGGGCACGCACGAAACCTGGCTGCCCAAGAACGCCAAGCTCCACAAGCAGGACGGCGCGCCGGCGATCTTTCTGGAGCAGCCGGGCGCCGCGACGCGCGTTCGCACCTGGTGCCCGACTCCCGGACCCCAGCACGGCTTCCTCGTCACCCATAACGAGGCGATCTCGATCTCGGACTATTTCACCGTCCGCGACAAGCAGGACGAAGTGACGTATCGGCCGACCTGCCATTACGCCTATCATCCCAACAACGACGCGCTTGTTTCGATCGACGAGCTGTTCGGCGCGGCCGGACGCATCCAGCCGACCCATCACGTTCTGACGGAGAGCGAGCTGGTGGACGGCTCGGACGAACTCGGCGTCCTTCTCTACGGCCACGACAAGAACGCCTACTGGTACGGCTCGCAACTGACGCTTGCCGAAGCGCGCAAGCTCGCGCCCTATCAGAACGCGACGGGCCTTCAGGTCTCATCGGCCGTTCTCGCCGGCATGGTCTGGGCGCTGGAAAACCCGGAATCAGGGATCGTGGAAGCGGAGGAGATGGATTTCCGCCGCTGCCTCGAAATCCAGAAGCCCTATCTCGGCACGGTCAAAGGCACCTTCACGGACTGGAATCCGCTGACCGATCGGCCGGGCCTCTTCAAGGAAGACATCGACGCCAGCGATCCCTGGCAGTTTCGCAACGTCCTCGTTCACGAGCGCTGATCGCGCCGCACCTTTTCTCATTGGATGGTGGAAAGCCGGCCGATGCGGCCATCTGACGCATCGGCCTTTCGATTTTAGCGGTATTCGTTAGTCTGCTTCGCTGACTAGGATATTCTTCCAGCGACGCGTTCGGAACTATCGAAAAAGTTTCGAAGAGCGGATGCGGAAACTGCATATGCACGATCCGACTTCGTTTTTTCCGCTTGGAGCGGATGGCGAAAACCGGATTCTGTTCTTGCTGAATAGGAGCTTACTCCTATTCTAACTCAACGGTGGTCCGTCTGGGCAAGGAAGCCGTCGCATGAGCCTGACCGAGGACGACGCCGAGCGGAAGCGGGCGGTCCTGAGAGAAGTTCTGGAAGCGCTGATGTCGGGCAAGCTCGGCGTCGTGTCGCGTCACTTCGCGCCGGGGGTCATGTTTTCCAACCGCAGCAATGCCGGCGTGATCGACGGACCCTGGTTCGGTCGGCTGGAAGGAGATTTCCGGCTGGCGGGTGAAGCCGAAACGCGCTCCTTCCTCAACGAACTGATGCAGAAGGCGAAGTACATTTCCTACGAGGAGCGGGGTCTCGTGATTGAGCAGGACTCGGCCGCGTCGCTCTGCAACTGGATGCGGCGAAACGAGAAGGACGGAACGCTCGTCAGCGGCACCACCATGTGGTGGTTCTTCTTCACGTCCGATTCGCGCATCCGCTACGTGGAAAGCATCAGTTCCATCCATTCCGTTCTACCGGCACGCGAACGCGAGGCCGCCGAGGCCTGATTCGTCCCGAAATGTCGTGGATGACCGTTCGGGCGAGCGGTCGGCGGCTGTTGCGCGGATGACAGCGGCGGACGCATCCTCTAGATTTTATTCAAGTTTGATCGATCGAGGGTTCCTTCCATGCGCCGCGCCGCCATCGCCTGTCTCCTTGCCCTGACCGCCGCAAGTGCCGGCTGCGTATCGACGGAGCCCCAGGTCGCCGCTGCCCCGGTTGCGCCGCGCGGCGTCGAGGGAAGCTGGTCTTCCGTCGGCGGAGCGGTCGCCTACAACGCCAATTTCTCGTCGGGCCGCTTCACCTCCACCGAAGCCGGCACGGGCGCGATCCTGGCGGAAGGCACCTATCAAAGCCTCGGACCGGGTCAGGTCACGATCCAATACACCTCGCGTGTCCGCAACACGCGGATCGCGGCCAACTGCAACCAGGTTTCGCCCGACCGGCTCGCCTGCGCCTCGTCCAACGGCAGCCGCTTCGAGTTCACGCGCCTCGGCTGACGGCGCATTCGGAAGGCTTCCAGTCGTTCGGAACCATTCCAGTCGCCCTGCGGCTCATTATATGAGCGGCGAACCGTAGAATCGTCGCGCGCAGGGCGTCTTCATGAACATGCATTCCCCGCCGAAGGATATGCCCGCCATCGGGCCGCTGCCTTCCGGTCATCCCCCCGTCAAGGCGCGCAAGATCGGCGTTCTTCTGGTCAATCTCGGCACGCCGGACGGCACGTCCTATGCGCCGATGCGGCGTTACTTAAAGGAATTCCTGTCCGACAAGCGGGTGATCGAGTGGCCCCGCGCGGCGTGGTTTCCAATCCTCTACGGCATCGTTCTGAACACCCGCCCGAAGAAGTCCGGCAAGGCCTACGACATCATCTGGAACCGCGAGCGAAACGAGTCGCCGCTGCGCACCTTCACCCGCGCGCAGGGTGAAAAGCTTGGCCAGCGGATGGCGGGCGAGCCGAATGTCGTTGTGGATTGGGGAATGCGCTACGGCAATCCTTCAATCGCCGAGCGGATCGATGCCCTTCAGGAGGCGGGCTGCGAGCGCATCCTCGTTTACCCGCTTTATCCCCAATATTCCGCCTCCACCACGGCGACGGTGAACGACAAGACCTTCGAGCACCTGATGACCAAGCGCTGGATGCCGGCCTTGCGCACGGTGCCGGCCTACCATGACGAGCCGGTCTATATCGACGCGCTCGCCCGCTCGATCGAGAAGCATCTGGCCACGCTCGACTTCGAGCCGGAAAGAGTGATCGCTTCCTATCACGGCATTCCGCAGAGCTATTTCCGCAAGGGCGATCCCTATCATTGCCATTGCCAGAAGACCTCGCGGCTTTTGGAAGAGCGTCTCGGCTGGCCGAAGGGGCGGCTGATGACCACCTTCCAGTCCCGTTTCGGGCCTGAGGAATGGCTGCAGCCCTATACGGACAAGACGATCGAGGAGCTGGCGAAGCAGGGTGTGAAGCGCATCGCGGCGCTGAATCCCGGCTTCGTGTCCGATTGCCTGGAAACGCTGGAGGAGATCGCGGGCGAGGCCGCGGAGATCTTTCTCCACAATGGCGGCGAG
Source organism: Aureimonas psammosilenae (assembly GCF_009176975.1). Taxonomy (GTDB): domain Bacteria; phylum Pseudomonadota; class Alphaproteobacteria; order Rhizobiales; family Rhizobiaceae; genus Plantimonas; species Plantimonas psammosilenae. The sequence goes on along the minus strand of NZ_WEZG01000012.1, from coordinate 97,495 downwards.
CGTTTCGCGCATATTCCTTGCCTCAACGACAGCGAGGAAGGCATGGATGTGATCGAAGCCATGGTGCGCCGGGAGCTTCGCGGCTGGATCGACTGAACGGCCAAGCTTCGTTGACAGGCCGCGCAAGCGGGCCGAAAATCGTTGCGAACCCCGCTTCGGGGTTCGCATGCCAAGTCGGGACCGATCGATGTTTCCACGAATGCTCGCCGGCCGGGGCGGCAGGAGCGCGCCGCTGGCGCTCGCCTGCCTCGGCTTTCTTTTCGCGGCCCCCCTTCTGTCGACCGAGGCGAAGGCGGATTTCCGGGTGTGCAACGGCACGCAGTCGCTCGTCGGCGTCGCGGTCGGCTATCGCGCCGAAACCGGTTGGACCACGGAAGGTTGGTGGCAGATTCCGGCGACGACCTGCAAATCCGTCATCAAAGGGCCGCTCTCCTCGCGCTATTACTACCTTTACGCGGAGGATCAGGACGGCCGTGGGTTGTGGGCGGGCAACGTGAACTTCTGCGTGGCCGACCGAGAATTCAAGATCGTCGATGTTAAGGATTGCTTCGCGCGCGGCTTTCAGAAATTAGGTTTCCGCGAATACGATACCGGCGAGCAAGGCAGTTGGATGGTCCAGCTTACTGAAGCGCCACGCGGAGAAGCGACCACGCCATGAGACGCAATCGTCGGGTCAAGATCCTCGCGACGCTGGGGCCTGCCTCTTCGGAGGAGAAGATGATCCGCAGCCTGCACGAAGCGGGCGCGGATGTCTTCCGGATCAATATGAGCCATACCGACCACGACCTGATGCGCGAACTCGTTCGCCGCATCCGTTCGGTGGAAGCCGAGGTCGGCCGCCCGATCGGCATTCTGGCCGATCTCCAGGGCCCGAAGCTGCGCGTCGGCACTTTCCACAATACGGCCGTGACGCTGGATGTCGGGCAGGAGTTCACGCTCGACAACAATCCCGAGCCGGGCGACACGACGCGTGTCTATCTCCCGCATCCCGAGATTCTCGAAGCGGTGGAGGCCGGTCATCGCCTCCTGATCGACGACGGGCGCCTTCAGCTCGTCGCGACCGAGGCGACCGGTACCAGCGTGAAGTGCCGCGTCGTCGCCGGCAACAAGATTTCGAACCGCAAGGGCGTCAGCCTGCCGGACACCACCATCGGCAGCGGCGCGCTGACCGAAAAGGATCGGCGCGACCTCGACGCGGTGTTGGAAGCCGATGTCGATTGGGTGGCTTTGTCCTTCATCCAGCGCCCCGAGGACCTCGCCGAAGCGCGCAAAGTCGCGCGCGGCCGCGTCGGCCTCATGTCCAAGATCGAGAAGCCGCAGGCAGTCGAGCGGCTGGACGAGATCATCGAGCTTTCCGACGCGCTGATGGTGGCGCGCGGCGATCTCGGCGTGGAAATGCCGCTGGAGAAGGTGCCGGGCATCCAGAAGCGCATCACCCGCGCCGCCCGCAAGGCCGGCAAGCCGGTGGTGGTCGCCACGCAGATGCTGGAGTCCATGATCACCGCCCCGGTGCCGACGCGCGCCGAAGTGTCGGACGTGTCGATCGCCGTCTACGAGGGCGCCGACGCGATCATGCTGTCGGCCGAATCGGCGGCCGGCCAGTATCCGACCGAAGCCGTCTCGATGATGAGCCGCATCGCCGAGGAAGCCGAGCGCGATCCGCTTTATCCGGGCATCATCTTCGCCCAGCGCCCGAACCCGGAGCCGACCGGGGCCGACGCCGTGTCGCTCGCCGCGCGGCAGATGTCGGAAACGCTGCGCGTCGCGACCATCGTCACCTATACCGCGACTGGCACGACGGGCCTTCGCACCGCCCGCGAGCGTCCGCAGCTTCCGATCCTGGCGCTGTCGCCGGTGGTCGGCACCGCGCGCCGCCTGTCGGTGTGCTGGGGCCTTCACTGCGTCGTCAGCCAGGACCAGGACAATATCGACGCGATGATCGACACGGCTTGCCGGGTCGCGGTGGAAGAAGGCTTCGCCAAGGCCGGCGACCGCGTCATCATCACGGCCGGCGTGCCGTTGAAGATTCCGGGCTCCACCAACATGCTGCGCATCGCCCATATCGGCTCGGACGGCCTGTCGGCCGTTTGATCGCGCCGATAGCGTCAAGAAACGGAAAGGCCGCCTCAGGGGCGGCCTTTTGCGTATGGGGAGCTCTCTACAGCGCTTGCCCCGCCAACTCGTCCGACAAGCGGTTCACAGCGTCCTGCGCGGGTTTCAGGGCAGGGTAGATTTCCAGCACCTTCATATAGGTCTGGAGGGCCTCGTCTTTCCGGTCGGTTTCTTCGAGGATCGCCGCTAGGCCCATCATCGCGCCGTAGTGGCGCGGTTCCAGCCGCAGGGTGACGCGGATGTCGTCCAGCGACTTGCCGTAGTCGTCGGTCGCGTAGTTCAGCGTCGCGCGCCGGTTCCAGCTTTCGGCATTGTTCGGATCGAGACCGATCGCCTGATCGAGAAAATCGAAGGCGGCGCTGCGATCTTCCTTGGTGATGGCGAGCGTGGCGCGCTGCACGAGAAGATCGACCGTGGCGCTGCCGCTTTCCGTCCATATGGAATTGATCTCGCCGGCGATGGATTCGGCCTTGGTGGCGGAGGCCTCGTGCTTCAACTTGGAGAACAGGTCGTTCAGGCGCTGCGCTCGCGCGCCGGCATCCTCGACGGACTTCAACGGCGTTTCGCCGGATTGCGCCCGAGACTGCGATTTCTCCGGGGCAGCGGGCGGCTGCGCGGGTTCCTGCGCCAAGGCTGCGAGGCCGAGGCCAAGAACGAAAGAAGTGGAAAGCACAAAAGAAAAAGCGCGCATGCGAGGAACTTAATCCCCGCCGCGCGCCCGGCAAATCTAAATTATCGTGAGCGGCCGCTTCAGCAGCGGCCGGCCGATCAGCCCTGGCGGGCCTTGAAGCGCGGGGCTTCCTTGTTGATGATGTAGATGCGGCCCTTGCGGCGAACCATGCGGTTGGCGCGGTGACGGCCCTTGAGCGTCTTCAGCGAGTTCTTGATCTTCATCGACCTAGCGTCCTTTCTCCGGCTCGGCCCGGAGGGCTCGCCGTCCAACGAAAAGCGCGCCGTTTCGGGCGCGCCTGTTAAGCCCGGCTTGGTAAAGGCCGGACCCCGATTTGTCAACGTTCGGGCGGCGACAACCGTGTCACGTGACCCATTTTGCGGCCGGGCTTGCCTTCGCCCTTGCCGTAGACATGCAGCACCGCTTCCCGTGCCCCGAGAAGCGCGAGGGCGTCGTCGATCTCGGACCCGATCAGGTTCTCCATCACGCAGTTCGAATGGCGCTCCGTGGCCCCGAGCGGCAGACCCGCGACGGCCCGGATGTGCTGCTCGAACTGCGAAACGGCGCAGGCCGCTTCCGTCCAATGGCCGGAATTGTGGACGCGGGGCGCGATCTCGTTGACCAGAAGGCCGTTCGCGGTTGCGAAGAACTCGACGCCGATGACGCCGACATAGTCCAGATGTTCCAGAATGCGCGCGGCGATGGCGCTCGCCTCCTGGGCAAGCGCTGGCGTGGTGCGGCCGGGAACGGTGGAGGTGCGCAGGATGCCGAGCGAATGGACGTTCTCGGCCGGGTCGAAGGCCGCGACCGTGCCGTCGATCCCGCGCGCGGCGACCACGGACAATTCGAACTCGAAGGACACCTTCTTTTCCAAGATGCAGGGCACGGAGCCGAGGCCGGCGAAAGCCTCGCCATGCGGGCTGCGCTGGCGCATCGTGGCCTGGCCCTTGCCGTCGTAGCCGAAGCGCCGCGTCTTCAGGATGCAGTCGCCGCCAAGTTCCTGAAAGGCATGGTCGAGCTCCTGCGCGTCGTCCACCGCCCGCCATTCGGCCGTGAGAATGCCGATGCCGTTCAGGAACGCCTTCTCCACCACGCGATCCTGGGCGACTTCGAGAGCCTGCGGCGGAGGAAAAACGGGAACGGTGGCGGCGATCTGGCGAATCGGCTCCACCGCGACGTTCTCGAACTCGTAGGTCACGACGGACACGCGCTCGGCGAGCCGGGTGAGCGCTTCGATGTCGTCATAAGCGCCGACCACGACCTCGTTCGCGACCTGCGCGGCGGCACAGTCCGGGTTCGGGTCGAGAACGGCGATGCGAAAGCCGAGGCGAGCCGCCGAAAGCGCGAGCATCCGCCCGAGCTGGCCGCCGCCGATGATGCCGATGGCAGCGCCGAGGGGGAGGGGGAGTCCGGTCATGCGGCGTCCGTCGGCTCGATGGCGACGGCCTCGCTCTGCGCGGCGCGATAGGCGTCGAGGCGTTCGGCGAGCGGCTCGTCGTGGAGCGACAGCACGGATGCCGCCAGAAGCGCGGCGTTCACCGCGCCGGCGCGGCCGATGGCGAGCGTGCCGACCGGAATGCCCGCCGGCATCTGCACGATGGAAAGTAGGCTGTCCTGGCCGGACAAGGCCTTCGATTCGACAGGCACGCCGAAGACGGGAAGGGGGGTCAGGGAAGCCACCATGCCCGGCAGATGCGCCGCGCCGCCGGCGCCGGCGATCACGACGCGATAACCGGTCGCTTTCGCGCTCCTTGCGAAGTCGAACATGCGCTCGGGGGTTCGATGTGCCGAAACGATCAGCGCGCGGAAGGAGATGCCGAGCTTTTCCAGCGTGTCGGCGGCGTTCTTCATGGTCGCCCAGTCCGACTGGCTGCCCATGACGATGGCGACGTCGCGGCGCTCGCTCACGCGATGATGTCCGGCACGATCTGGTCCTCGACATCCTGAAGCCGGTCCTTCACGGACAGCTTCTTCTTTTTCATTCGCTGCACCTGCAATCGGTCGCAGCCCACCTTTTCCATGGCGTTGATCGCCGCGTCGTAATCGGCATGCTCCTGCCGCAGCCGTGCGGCCATCATGCGAAGCGCCGCTTGTTCCTGATCGGCCATTCGAACCCTTTCGGCCCCGTCGCGAACGGCTTTGCGCCGCCCGAATCCTGAACTCCACGTGATCGATTAGCAGTCCGGCCGCGCTAGGGGAACCGATAGCTTTTGCAAGATGTCGACGGGGCCCAGCTTTTGTGACAGGTTCGTCATCTGAGGTCCGGGATGTGGAGTTGAGGCAGGAACGGGCCTCGGAAAACCTATCGATCGAAAGGAGCGATCATGTCCTTGGATATGCATCTGGCAACGTTGCAGCAGAAGCACGCGGCGATCGAGGCCCAGCTCGAGGCGGCGCACTTAAGCCCGGCAACGGAAGATGTGGAGATCCGCGACCTGAAGCGGCGAAAGCTCGCCTTGAAGGACGAGATCGAGCGTCTGCGCAGCGGCAGCACGCACTGATCGGGTAGAATCGACTTCTACGGAAAAAACGAAGGGCCGGGTGTCGGGACGGGCACCCGGCCCACTTCGTCTGAAGGGCCGCTCAAAGCCAAGCCGACAAGCCTTCCTGCACCAGCTTCAGCCCGACGGGGATCAGAAGCGCGTAGGTGATGAGATAGAACTTCTCGGCTTCCGTCTTCTTCACCAGCCACACGCCGATCACCGTCGCGATCGGGGCGAGGGGCAGAAGCGCGGCGGATGTCGCGAGACTCTGGGCCGAGAACTGCCCGAGCAGGAAATAAGGGACGAGCTTCACGAAGTTCGTCGCGGCGAAGAACACCACCGTCGTCCCCGCGAACACCGCCGGCTGCAGCTTCAAGGGCATCACATAGACCTGGAAGGGCGGTCCGCCCGAATGGCTGACGAAGCTCGTGAAACCCGCGACCGCGCCCCAGAACACGCCCTTCGGCCGGCTGGCTTCCCCCGGCGCGGTCTTGTGGCGGCCCGAAAAGAACCACTGCACCGAGAAGACGAGGCAAAGAATGCCGATGGTGAGGCGGACGCCCGCGTCGGGAATCGAGGCCGACGTCGCGTAGCCGAGCGCGATGCCGATCATCGAGGCCGGCAGGATCACCTTCAGAACCGCCTTGTCGTAGACCCCGCGCCAGGCGACGAGCGCCACAATATCCATCACGATCAGGATCGGCAGCATGATTCCCGCCGCCGTCACCGGCGAAATGGCGAGCGCCATGGCCGGCACGCCGACCATCGAGATCGAGCCCCCGAAGCCGCCCTTCGACAGGCCGACGAGAAAGACCGCCGGAATGGCGACGGCGTAGAACAGGGGATCGGTGATCATGACGGTGGCCCGGCGAGTTCGCCCGTCGCGATACGCCTGCCGCGCACCCGTGACAATCTTTAGCCGGAATGCGGGACGACACGCCGTCTTTCGAGGCGGGGGCGCACGTGATATTCGCCCTTTCTCATTCAAGGACCTTGTTGACGCCCTTCATGCGCCAGGATTTCACCCGCCCGAGACTCGTTCTCGTCACGACACCGCTCGCGGCCACTGAAGCCGGGGTGGCGGCTCTGCGCGCGGCGCTCGGTGCAGGCGATGTCGCCAGCGTCATTCTCGATCCGGCGGGCCGAAGCGAAGCCGAGTTCCAGCCCTTCGCCGAAGAGATGGTCGCCGCCTGCCGCGATCACGAGGTGGCGGTGGTGGTCGCCGATGAAACGCGTGTCGCCGGCCGCGCGAAGGCCGACGGGATGCATCTGTCGTCGGGCGATATCGAGGAGCTTCGCGACACCGTGAAGCGCCTCGCGCCCCGCTCCATCGTCGGGGCGTCCGGGTTCGAAACGCGGCACGAGGCGCTGGAAGCGGGCGAGGCTCTGCCGGACTACCTGTTCTTCGGGCAACTCGGTGCCGACACCGCGCCCGGCGCGCGCGAAGAAGACATGGCGCTCGCCGAATGGTGGGCGGAGATCGTGGAAGTGCCCTGCATTCTCCTCGGCGGCGCGGATCTCGAAACCCTGCCCGAGGCGGTGCGCACCGGCGCGGAATTCGTCGCGCTGGCCTCGGCCGTCTTCGCCGATGCCGATCCGGCAAGCGTGGCGGCGAAGGTCTTGCGGGCGAACGAGATCATCGACGACGTGTCGAAGGCCATCGCGTCATGAAGCCAATCCTGCCGCTTCTTCTGGCCGTTCTTCTGGTGGGGCCGGCCCTCGCCGAAACCAAGAAGACGCCCGCGCCGCAGGCGGCTCCGGAGCGGCATGCGGCCAAGCCAGCGCCCGCCAAGGTCATCTCGCCGGACGACCGCGCTTATGGCGCGCTCCAGCGCGGATATTATCTGACCGCCCGTGATATCGCGCTGCCGCTCGCCAAGCTCGGCGACCCGATCGCTCAGACCCTTCTCGGCGAAATCTATTCGCGCGGCCTCGGCGTGCCGCGCAGCGACCCGGAGGCCGCGCATTGGTACGAGGCGGCCTCCAAGGCCGGCAATGCGGACGGGCAGTTCCGCTATGCCCTGATGCTGCTCGACGGCTCGGCGGGGCGCACGGATTCGGTGGCGGCGAGGGGCTTGATGAAATCCGCTGCCGATGCCGGCATCGCGCTCGCGCAGTATAATTACGGCCAGATGCTGATCGAAGCCTCGCCCAATAGCGGCTTCGGCGAGGCCTTGCCTTATTTCAGCAAGGCGGCGTCGGCGAGCGTTTCGGACGCGCAATATGCCATGTCGCAGATGTTCGCCTATGGGCGCGGCGGCTTGCAGGCCGATCCGGAAGAAGCGCGTGCCTACCTCGCGGCGGCCGCGCGCAACGGCCACATGCTGGCGCAGATCGAGCTCGGCATCTGGATGATCAACGGCCGGGGCGGGGCGAAGAATGTCGATCTCGGCGCGGGATGGCTGCGCCGCGCCGCCGCGCGCGGCAACCCGATCGCCATGAACCGGCTCGCCCATCTCTACAAGGACGGCATCGGCGTTCCCGCCAGCAAGGTCGAGGCGGGCAAGTGGTCGGTGCTGGCCAGACGCGCCGACAACGGCGACGCGACGCTGGACGAGTTCTTCCGCAAGCTCGACGACGACACCAAGAAGGCGGCGCTGGAAGCCGCCAACCGCTTCCGTCCGAGTTGAGGGGAGGCGCGCCGGGCCTTGATGCCACGGCGCAATTGTGGTTTTGACCGCCGCAACGCATCAAACCGCGCGCCCTGACCCTGCCTTGTCCGCAAGGCTCGGGAGGAGCCGACGCCGCCCTCCCTTCGTTCAACGATCCGTCGAACCCGACCGACGGATCGCCGTTATCTCGCAAAGGATCTTCATCATGGCCCGCTCGGCGCTTCTCAACGTCATGACGCAGGCCGCCACCAAGGCAGGCCGTTCCCTGACGCGCGACTTCGGCGAAGTGCAGAACCTCCAGGTCTCGATGAAGGGCCCGGCCGATTTCGTGTCGGCCGCCGACCGCAAGGCGGAAGAGGTCGTGTTCCAGGAGCTGTCGCGGGCCCGCCCCGACTGGGGCTTCCTGATGGAAGAGCGCGGCGCTGTGGAAGGTCGGGACCCCGAGCACCGCTGGATCGTCGATCCGCTCGACGGCACCACGAACTTCCTTCATGGCATTCCGCAATTCGCCGTGTCGATCGCGCTGGAGCGCGCGGGCGAGATCGTCGCTGGCGTCGTGTTCAACCCGGCGACGGACGAGCTCTTCACCGCCGAGCGCGGCGGCGGGGCCTTTTCCAACGATCGCCGGTTGCGCGTCGCGGGCCGCTCCAAGATGACCGAAGCGCTGATCGGCTGCGGCGCGCCCTTCCTCGGCCGGGGCGACCATGCGCGCTTCCTTTACGAGATGCGCAACATCATGGGCGGCAGCGCCGGCATCCGTCGCTTCGGCGCCGCCTCGCTCGATCTCGTGGCCGTGGCCGCCGGGCGCTTCGACGGCTTCTGGGAGCGGACCCTCGCGCCCTGGGACTGTGCGGCGGGTTCGATCATCGTGCGCGAAGCCGGCGGCATCGTCACGGGCATCGAGGGCGAGCGCTTCGACTTCATTTCCGGCGATATCGTTTGCGGCAACGAGTTGATCCACAAGCAACTCATCGAACAGTTGAAGAAGGCGGACGACGCCATCCGCATGACCAAGACGAGCGCCGCTTAACGACGTCCCCAACGCCCGGAGGCCGGGCGTTTCCTCAAGGCGCATTGTCGGATAATGTTTCGATGCTTCACGCGAAGTGCCGAAACATCGAGGCGTCATGCAGGTCTTCAATTCGCCGAACGACCGGATCAGGCCGGACGGTTACGCCGCCGGGCGACTGGGAAGCCCGATGGTCTTCTTCTGGTCGATGCTGGTGTTTCTCGGCCTTGTGGGCTTCGTGGCGCTGATCCTGTCGCGCCAGGTCCGCAGCGCCTTTATCACCAATCCGGGCCTCAACGGACTGATCGTCGGGGTTCTGGCGGTCGGCATCCTTCTGGCGCTCGGCCAGATCATCCGCCTCGCGCGCGAAGTGCGCTGGCTGAACGCCTTCCGCGAGGACGCGGCCAATTTCGACCGGATGCGCGATCCGGTGCTGCTGGCGCCGATGCGCGCGCTGATCGGCCGCCGCAGGCAGATCGCTCTTTCCACGACCTCCATGCGCGCCGTTCTCGATTCGGTGGCGACGCGCCTCGACGAGACGCGCGACATCGCCCGCTATCTCATCGGCCTTCTCGTGTTTCTGGGGCTTCTCGGCACCTTCTGGGGGCTTCTCGGCACGATCGGCTCCATCGGCTCGACCATCCAGGGCCTCGACCCGGCCGGCGGCGACGCGACGAGCGTTCTGAACGCCCTCAAGGCTGGTCTTTCCGCCCCGCTCGCCGGCATGGGCACGGCTTTCTCCTCCTCGCTCTTCGGCCTGTCCGGCTCGCTCGTCCTCGGCTTCCTCGACCTTCAGGTCGGGCGGGCGCAGAACCGCTTCTATACCGAGCTGGAAAACTGGCTGTCCTCCATCACCGATGTCGGATCGGACATGCTCCTGCCGCCGGCGGGCGTGCAGCCGGTGGTGCCGGTGGCCTCCGACAGCAGCCAGGAGATGCGGATCATCTCCGAGCGCCTGACGAAGCTCGTGCAGGACCAGTCGGCGAGCCCGCGCACCTCCGCTGCCATGGCGAGCCTTGCCGAAAGCATCCAGGGCCTCGTCCAGCACATGCGCTCCGAACAACAGCTCTTGCGCGATTTCGTGGAAGCGCAGGCGGTGGAGCAGCGTGAGTTGCGCGGCGTGCTCGACCGGCTCGCCCGCGTCGCGGATGCGAACACGCCGGGAGAATAACCATGGCGCTGTCCCGCAACCGTCGTTCCGAACGCACGATTGATTACTGGCCGGGGTTTGTCGACGCTCTATCGACGCTGCTTCTCGCCATCATGTTCCTTTTGTCGGTCTTCGTGATCGCGCAGTTCCTTCTCAGCCGCGAAGTCTCCGGCAAGGACGAGGTTCTGGATCGCTTGAATTCCCAGATCGCGGAACTGACGCAATTGCTGGCTCTGGAGCGTTCCACCGGCCAGGATTTCCAGGATCAGATTTCCGGGCTTCAGGCCTCGCTCCAATCGAGCGAGAGCGAGCGCTCGCGCCTTCAGGACGCCTTGAATTCGGGCTCGGGCGCGGCGGCGAGCGCCGAGGCCAAGGTCGGCGGACTTCAAGGCGAGCTTGCCACACAGACGCAGATCTCGCAGCGCGCGCAGGCGCAGATCGAGCTTCTGAACCAGCAGTTGACGGCGCTGCGCCAGCAGATCGCCGCCCTCGAAGACGCGCTCCAGGCATCTGAAAGCCGCGACCGCGAAAGCCAAACGAAGATTGCCGATCTCGGCAGCCGCTTGAACGTCGCCTTGGCGCAGCGCGTGCAGGAACTGGCGCGCTACCGGTCCGACTTCTTCGGCCGCTTGCGGGAGATCCTGGCGGATCGCGAGAACATCCGCATCGTCGGCGACCGCTTCGTGTTCCAGTCGGAGGTTCTGTTCCCGTCCGGCGGCGATCAGCTCCAGCCGGGCGGCCGGGAGGAGATGACGAAGCTCGCCGACGCCGCCAAGCAGCTCGCGCGCGAGATCCCGACCGACCTCAACTGGATCATTCGCGTCGACGGCCACACGGACAACGTGCCGATTTCTGGCGGGCGTTTCGCCGACAACTGGCAGCTTTCCTCGGCGCGCGCGGCGTCCGTGGTGCGTTTCCTCGTGGAACAGGGCGTGCCGGCCGAACATCTGGCGGCCGCCGGCTTCGGCGAATATCAGCCGCTCGACAATGCCGACACGCCGGAAGCGCACTCGCGCAACCGCCGCATTGAGTTGAAGCTGACGGAGCGCTGAAAGCCCTATTCGGCGGCGGTCGCCACCGCCGCCATGTCGAACTGCAGCCGGGCAAGGCGCGTATAGAGCGCGCCGCCGGACAGAAGCTCGGCATGGGTGCCCGATTCCACGATCCTCCCCCCGTCCATGACGAGAATGCGATCGGCCTTCAGGATCGTCGCCAGTCGATGCGCGATGACGATCGTGGTGCGCTGGCGCATGAGGCGGTCGAGCGCTTCCTGAACCAGAAGCTCGCTTTCGGCGTCGAGCGCCGAGGTCGCCTCGTCCAGAAGGAGAATCGGCGCGTTTCTGAGGATCGCGCGGGCGATGGCGATGCGCTGGCGCTGGCCGCCCGACAAAAGCATTCCGCGCTCGCCGATCATCGTGTCGTAGCCCTGCGGCAGGCGGCGCACGAACTCGTCGGCGAGAGCGGCCTTCGCCGCCGCTTCCACGCTCGCGCGCTCGGCATTCGGCGCGCCGAAAGCGATGTTGTCGGCAACGCTCGCGGCAAAGACCGTCACGTCCTGCGGCACGATCGCGATCCGATGGCGAAGTGTTTCCAGATCGGCGTGGCGAAGATCGACGCCGTCCACAATGATCTCGCCCGACAAAGGATCGTAGAAGCGCTCCAGAAGCCCGAAGACCGTCGATTTACCCGCGCCCGAGGGGCCGACGATGGCGACCGTCTCGCCGGGTTTCACCGTGAAGGACACCCGGTCGAGGATCGGCTGGTTGCCATGCGTCGGATAGGTGAAGACCACGTCGCGGAAGGTCACCGACCCGAGAGCCGGAACGGGGAGGGGCGTCGGGCGCGCCGATGAGGCGATCGCCGGGGTTTCGGCGAGGAGTTCGGTCAGGCGCTCCGTCGCGCCGGCGGCCTGCGTCAGCTCGCCCCAGACTTCCGACAGCGCGCCGAGCGAGCCGGCGGCGAACACGGCGTAGAGCAGGAACTGGCCGAGCGTGCCGGCGCTCATCGTGCCTTCCGCCACCCGATGCGCGCCGACCCAAAGAACGGCGACCACGGAGGAGAAGACGAGAAGGATCGCGACCGCCGTCAAAAGGGCGCGCTGTACGGTGGAACGGCGGGACGCTTCGAAGGCGGTATCGACCGCTTGCCCGAACCGCCCGGCGGCGAAGCCTTCGCTGGTGAAGGACTGGACGGTGCGCACCGCGCCGATGGCCTCGCTCGCATAGGCGTTGGCATGGGCGAGCATGTCCTGCGCGAAGCGCGAGCGCCGGCGCACGGAGCGGCCGAAGGCGACGAGCGGCAGGACGATCAAAGGCAGCGCCAGGATCACGATGGCCGACAGGCCGGGGCTGGTCCAGGCCATCATCGCCAGCGCCCCCAGGCAGAGAATCACGTTGCGCAGCGCGATGGAGGCGGTCGGCCCGACGGCGGACTTGATCTGCGCCGTGTCGGCTGTGAGGCGCGACGCGATCTCGCCCGATAGCGTGCGGTCGTAGAAGGACGGCGACAGGCGCATCACATGGGCGAAGACGTCGCGCCGGAGATCGGACACCAACCGCTCGCCGAAGGTGATGACGAAATAATAGCGCGCGGCGCTCGCGAAGGCAAGAATCACGGCCAGCACCAGAAGCATGCCGAAATAAGCGTCGAGCAGCCCGGTATCGCCGCTCTGGAAGCCATGGTCGATCACGCGGCGCACGGCGATGGGCAGGGACAGCGTCGTCAGCGCCGCCAGCGTCAGGCTGATCAGCGCGCCGGTGATGCGTGGCTTCTGCGCGGCGAAGTAGGGGGCGAGCTGCTTCAAAGGGCCGAGGGTGCGCCGTGAGGCGCTGTCGCCCGTTTCAGCTTTCCGTTTTGCCATATCGTCTCCGGGATCGTCGGCCACGGCGGGCGCCGCCGGACCTGCCCGCCTTGTGCGTTCGAGGCCGATCATGTAAAGGCTCGCCCGACACTTTGAAAGCGACCGCGCGGTTTTGCCCCCGGAGCCCTTCGTTCCGGCGGAGCTTCCAGCATCCTCGCACCGAACGAACGGACCTATCGATGAAGGCGAACATCCATCCCGACTACCACACGATCACGGTCGTGATGACGGACGGCAGCGAGTACCAGACCCGTTCGACCTGGGGCAAGGAAGGCGATCGCCTGAACCTCGACATCGACCCCTCCACGCACCCGGCCTGGACCGGCGGCAGCCAGCAGCTCATGGATCGCGGCGGCCGCGTGTCGCGCTTCAAGAAGCGCTACGAAGGCCTCGGCATCTAAGACCGTTCCAAGCGGTTGGAAACACGAAAGCCCGGCAATGCCGGGCTTTTTTGTTGCTGCTTGACGACCGCCGAGGGGAAACAAAAAACCCGGCGAGGATGCCGGGCTTCTTCGGGTCTCAGGCGCGGAAGGCGGTCTTCAAGAGGTTGAGCTGCTCGGCCACTGGGTTTGCCGAGGTCTCGCGATCCTCGTCCGTCGCGCCGCCGTAGATTTCGCGGTCCAGCATCGCGATCCGCCGCTCCAGCTTCATCACGCGGTCCACGAGATCGCGGAAGGCTTCGGGGAGCTCGGGAAAATGCACCGATTCCTGACTGCTGCCGATGCCTTCGAGCTTCACCTTGCTTTTTTCAGCTTCGACCTGCGCGCGGGACATATCGCCCTGGTTGGCGGCGCGCTGGAGAAGGAGCCAGGAGGCGATCTGCATGAGCCGTGTCGTCAACCGCATCGATTCGGCGGCGTAGAGTGTCGCCGCCTGACGTGACAGCACCTTGGATTCCAAGCGACCCGCACCGTCGAGATAAACGGCGGTCTCGTCCACCAACGTCATTCCGTCGTTGAACAAGGGCTGAAACGAGCGTGAGAACGCCAGATGCTCGGCTAGCCTGATGGGCTGGTCTCGCTCGTCCGATTCCACTTTTTGACTCGTCATGATTTCTTGCGGCTTTCGGGAACGCGACATTCAACGCCGTGTCTGCCCGCATCGTTCCGAAGCAAGGCAATATAGGCGCGACTAGGTTGGCGTTCCGCGACGGCTTTGGCAAGGAGGCTTGCGCGAAGCTGGTTAACCCCGAAGAGCCTACGCAAAAAGAAGCCGTACCCCGAGGATACGGCTCATGAGGCGCAACAGGGAGACACGGTGGAAACCACAATGCCTAGCCAGCGAACCGGCTGTCCTCAGCTTTAGGAGAACGAGGTTGACGATCCCTTAACGGGCCTTGAACGCGGCAGAATTGGGCTACCTCCCGAGGGGATCGAACTGATGAGGCGGGCTACAGTGGAACTTGCGCGGGAAATGACGGCAATCGTGCTGAACGGTTTCGGCGGCCCGGAGGTGCTGACCCCGCGCCAGATGCCGGTGCCGGTGCCGAAATCCGGCGAGATCCTGATCGAAGTCGCAGCGGCGGGCGTCAACCGGCCGGACGTTCTCCAGCGCCTCGGCGCCTACCCGCCGCCGCAAGGCGCGCCGGACTGGCCGGGTCTCGAGGTTTCCGGCCGGGTCGTGGCGAGGGGGGAGGGAGCGGAGCGCTTCGCTGTCGGCGATCTCGTGATGGCGCTTCTGCCGGGGGGCGGCTACGCGGACTATGCGACGGTCGCAGAGGGCAGCGTCATGCCGGTGCCCGAAGGGCTCGATCTCGCTTCGGCCGCCGCCTTTCCCGAAACCTTCTTCACCGTTTGGCACAATGTCTTCCAGCGCGGCGCGTTGAAGGAGAGCGAGACCTTGCTCGTTCATGGCGGCACGTCCGGCATCGGCACCACGGCGATCCAGCTCGCCAAGGCCTTCGGCGCGCGCGTGGCGGTCACCGTCGGCAGCGCCGACAAGGTGGAGGCGGCGCGTCGCCTCGGCGTCGACCATATCTACAACTACCGCACCGAGGATTTCGTCGAGGGACTGCGCGAAGCGACGAGCGGGCACGGCGCGGACGTCATCCTCGACATGGTCGGCGGCGACTACGTTTCGCGCAACCTCGCCGTCGCGGCCGAAAGCGGACGCATTGTGCAGATCGCCTTTCTGCGCGGCAAGACAGCCGAGATCGACCTTTCGCTGATCATGCAGAAACGCTTGACGCTGACCGGCTCGACCCTTCGCGCTCAAAGCCTCGCCTACAAGGCGGCCATCGCCCGCGAGATCGAGGAGAAGGTCTTGCCCTTCGCCGTGTCGGGGCAGGCGCGGCCCATCATCGAGGCGAGCTATCCGTTGACTGAAGCAGCCGAGGCCCATCGCCATCTCGACGAGGACCATGTGGGCAAGATCGTCCTCAAAACGAAGTTCTTCCCCATGGAATAAGAGCCGGGGACGAAACCTCCGGGCGGAGGATGGGCGAGGGATTTTCGTCCGAGGACGAGGAGCGAAGCGCAGTCGATGCTGGCGGCATCGGCGAGCATTCGTGACGACGTCATCGGTGGAAAGACCCGGCCAGCCGACCCCAGGAGGGTTCGTCCCCGGCTTTAAAAGGTGCGGCCACCGTATTCCTTGCGGAAAGAGCCATCTATTCGTATAAAACTCGTATCCCCGCATTTGTGGTGAACTGCCACCGCCCGCTTCCGCAAGGAGGGGGCTCGACAAAGGATCGTATTCATGGCCGAGCAGCTTCTCATGCCGAAGGCGACGGCCGTCTGGCTTGTGGACAATACGTCCCTGTCCTTCGAACAGATCGCCGATTTCTGCACCATGCATCCCCTTGAAGTGAAGGCCATCGCGGACGGCGAGTCGGCGCAGGGCATCAAGGGTCTCGACCCGACGCTGACCGGCCAGCTTTCGCGCGACGAGATCAAGCGCGCCGAGAACGACGAGAAGCACAAGCTGAAGCTTTCGCCGCCGAAGGTGCGCGTGCCGGAAGCCAAGCAGAAGGGCCCGCGCTACACGCCGGTTTCCAAGCGCCAGGACCGGCCGAACGCCATTCTCTGGCTGGTGCGCAACCATCCCGAGCTGAAGGACGTGCAGGTGTCGCGCCTCGTCGGCACGACCAAGAACACCATCCAGCAGATCCGCGACCGCACTCACTGGAATTCGGCCAATCTCCAGCCGATGGACCCGGTGACGCTCGGCCTTTGTTCGCAGATCGACCTCGACATCGAGATCGAGAAGGCGTCGCGCGGCATCGTGCGCTCGGCCGAGGAAGTGGCGGAGGAGGAGCGTCTCCTGTCCGCCGCCCAGACCCAGAACTATCGCCCGCGCGAGCGTGGCGAGGACGAGGAACTGGACGCGGCGGCGGTCTTCGCCAAGCTGTCCTCCATGAAGCGCACGACCCCCGACGACGAGGAAGAAGAGCGCTACTGATCTAACGCTTCAAGGGGCGGCGGCTCAGCCGTTGCCCCTGAATTCCGGATAAAGCGTCATCGCCCCGTCCACGAAGATCGTCTGGCCGACCACGTAGTCGGATGCGTCGGAAGCGAGCCACGCGACGGCGCGGCCGACATCCTCCGGGTCGCCGACGCGGCCATAGGGGATGAGGCGCATCATGCCCTCCAGGTTGTGCGCCCGCTCCTCGGCGTTGATCGCGGTGGCGATCGCGCCCGGCGCAACGGAGTTGACGCGGATCTTCTCCACCGAAACCTCCTGCGCCAAAGACTGCATCAGCATGTGGATGCCGCCTTTCGACGCCGCGTAGTTGACGTGGAAGGCCCAGGCGATGATCTGGTGCACGGAGGAATTGAAGATCAGCTTGCCCCGCGCGCGGCTGACATCCTCCCGCAAGCCCTTCTTGCGGAAATGCTTGATGGCCTCCCGCCCGATCAGGAAGGCGCCCGTCAGGTTGACGCCGATCACCGCGTTCCAGTCGTCCAGCGTCATATCGCCGATCTTGGCGTCCTTCTGGCGGCCGGCATTGGAAAACACGATGTCGATCGGCCCGAGCTTGGCCTCCGATTCGGCGAAAAGGCGAAGGACGTCCTCTTCCTTCGAGATGTCGGCCTGGATGGCGACGGCGCGGCGTCCAAGGGCTTCCACCTTGGCGACCGTGTCCGCCGCGTCGTCATGCGAGTCGCGATGGTTGACGACGATATCCGCGCCGGCCCGCGCCAGTTCGATGGCGGCAGCCTCGCCGATGCCCGTCGATGCGCCGGTGACGATGGCGCATTGGCCGGTCAAATCAATGCCGTGAGAGATAGTCATCGATGTCCTCGATGTTTTGGTACTGAACGTTGTCGGGATCGGTGTGGTGGCCTGTCAGGGAGCGATCGAGCCAGACGGCCGCCGAGATCAGCGACAGGTGGGTCAAGGCCTGCGGGAAGTTGCCGAGATGGTCGCCCGTCGTGGACAGTTCTTCCGAATAAAGGCCGAGATGGTTGGCATAGGCGTGCAGCTTCTCGAACATGAAGCGGGCTTCCGACACGAAGCCGCTGCGCGCCAGCGCCTCGACATACCAGAAGGAGCAGGTGGTGAAGGCGCCCTCCTGGCCGCTGAGACCGTCCGAATTCTCGTCGAGATTCTTGTAGCGCTGGACGAGGCAATCGTGGACGAGCTCGCGCCGCACGACCTTCAGGGTCGAGATCCATTTGGGGTCGCGCGGATTGATGAAGCGCACGAGCGGCATCAGGAGAACCACGGCGTCGAGGCCGCGCGCGCCCTTGTATTGCGTGAAGGCGCCGACCTCCTCGTTCCAGAACTCGTTGAGAAGCGACTTCTGGATTTTGTCGCGCTCGGTGCGCCAGCGCACGATGTCGCCGGAGAGCGATTCCATCGCAGCCATGCGCTGCCCCCGGTCGAGGGCGACCCAGCACATGAGGCGCGAGGACAGGTACTCGCGCGGCTCGCCCCGGCTTTCCCAGATGCCCATGTCGGGCTGGCGCCAGTTCTCGGCCAGCCAGTCCATCAGGCCCTCGATCTTTTCCCACACGTGGTAGGGCGGTTTGCCGCGAGCCTTGGACGAGATGTAGAGCGCGTCCATCAGCTCGCCGTAGATGTCCATCTGCGTCTGCGTATAGGCGGCGTTGCCGATGCGCACGGGCTGCGAGCCCTTGAAGCCACTCAAGTGGTCGAGCGTGGTTTCGGTGAGTTCCTTCCGGCCGTCCATGCCGTACATGATCTGCATCCGGTCAGCGTCGTTCTCGATCGCGTGCCGCATCAGGAACTGGACGAAGGCGGTGGTCTCGTCGTGATAGCCGAGCCGCGACAGGGAATAGAGGGTGAAGGCCGCATCGCGCACCCAGCAGAAACGGTA
Organism: Aureimonas psammosilenae; assembly: GCF_009176975.1. GTDB lineage: Bacteria > Pseudomonadota > Alphaproteobacteria > Rhizobiales > Rhizobiaceae > Plantimonas > Plantimonas psammosilenae. Next base: position 79,318 of record NZ_WEZG01000012.1, on the reverse strand, counting down.
ATCCCAGTTCCGCTCGCCGCCGACCTCTTCCGGCAGGCCGAAGGTGGCCGCCGCCGCGATCGAGCCGTGCTTGGCCGAGGTCAGGAGTTTCAGGGTCAGCGCCGAGCGCACCACCAGCTCGCGCCAATAGGTGGGATATTGGCCGGACGCGACCCAGCGATGCCAGAAGCCGCGCGTTTCCACAAAGCTCTGCTTGACGTAGTCCGCGTCGACGCTCGATGTCGCCCGGCCCGAGCAGAAGGCCACATGGCGCGGATCGTCCTCGCCGAGCGTCACCTGCCCAAGGATGGTGTCGCCTTCGATGCGAAGGGGAATGTCGGAATGGATATAGGCGGTATGCGCCTTGCCATCCTCTTCCCAATGGATCGACACGCCACCCTTGACGGGGTTCAGATGCACCTTGGCGAGCCCGTAGCGCGGGCGTGGAAGCACCGCGACGGAGAAGGTGACGTTGCCGCGAATGACGCGCGCGGTGCGCAGGATGCGGCCCGATCCGTCGAGCGGCATGAAGTCGGCGATCTCGCCGATCCCGTTGTCGCCGAGAAAGCGGGTGATCAGAATGTTCGTGTCCGGCAGATAGATCTGCCGGTGCTTCATGTCGGCCCCGTCCTCCACGCCGAAATGGAAGTAGCCGCCCTTCTCGGCGTCAAGCAGCGATGCGAAGAGGGTCGGGGAGTCCACCTCGGGGTGGCAAAAGAAGTCGATCGTCCCGTTCTGTGCCACGAGGGCCAGCGTGCGCATGTCGCCGATGACGCCGTGATTTGCTATCGGGTGCTGCTCCGGAGCGAAACCGGCTTTCGAATCGGTCATGAAACGTGTCGCAACTGCCAAGGGGAAGGCTGGCGTCTCCGTGCCGGCCATGCGACGCAAGATTGCCCGCGATGCGATAAAGTAAAGACGCGGCCTCTTGCGGAGCCGGTCCCGGCAGGGCTTGGTCAAACAGGGCTGAGAATGGGAGGCCGATCATGTCACAACCCGCCATGAGCGCGATGGAGCGGAGCCTTCGGCGGGCGCTCGAGGCCGGCGACGCGGTCGATCCGAGCTTTCGCGAATCGATCTACTCGGCTTCCGAGCGCGCGCTCGAGCGGATGCTCGACGGCAAGGCGATGGAGGAAGCCGCCGCCAACGCGCAGCGCGCGCGCCTTGCCGAAACCATCAACCGCATCGAGGACGAGTTCTACGAGCGCCAAACGGCCGCCGGCCTCGCGGCCGATGGTCCGGCGCAGTACGACCCCGAAATTTCGCTCGATCCGGCCTATGCCGACGCCCACGGCTATGCCGCGCACGGCGCCGACCACCCTTCCAATCCCCGCCCCATGCGGCCGGCGGCCGACGAGGACGAGGAGGAAGAAGAGTTTTCGCTGACCCCGGTCTTCGATGGCGGCGAACAAGAGCATCCCGCGATCGCCATGGCCGCGTCCTCGCCGGGCGCGAGCGCGGTGGAGGAGCCGGTGCGGCCTTCCGCCCGCGCCCGCGCCGACGAAGCCATGCGCGACGAGACGCGGCAGAGCGGCCGTTACATTCGACGCATCGTTCTGATCGGTCTCCTGGCGCTCCTCGTCATCGCCGGCCTCGCTTGGTTCGTTTCCGGCCGCGAGGGGAGCGGCGCGGCGACGGGCGAGACCTCGGCCATCGAGCTCTTCGACGGCCGGCGCCTCGATGCGCTGTCGACGCCGAACGGCGGACGGATGGAAGCGCTCGAAGTCGCCGACGGGCAGCAGGCCGCCGTGCGCTTCACGCCGGCGGGCGCGGGTTCGGTGATGGCGGTCGCCATGGGGCCGGGCGTCGTGTCCGATGTCGGCGGGCGTCCCGTGCGCATCGAGATCGTCGCCGGGTCGCCCGACGGCGCCGCGCGCTCCTTTTCCGTGCGCTGCCTCGTGGACGGGACCGATCGTTGCGGCGAACAGGTCTTCACCACCGCCCGGCGCAACGAAAGCTTCGCTTTTGATATGACGATTCCGGAAGCAGCTTCGGCCGGCCGCTTCGAGATCGCCCCCGTTCCCCCGGATGGGCGGGAGGATCTCGATCTCTTCGGCGTGCGGCTGCAAAGCCAGCCTTCCTGATCCGCGGCAGCGAGCCTTTTCATGTCACAGTCCGAGCCCGGCGCGGGCGCTGACGAGGCGAAGCGCGGCTTTCGACAACTGCCGATCGGGCGGGCGATCGCCGCGGCCGTTCTCGGTCCCGCGCTTCTGGCGTTCCTCCAGCCCGCTTCGCCGTGGGTGGCTCTTGCCGTCGCGCTTCTATGCGCTGCCCTTTGTCTCGTTCCCGCCCCCCATGCCGGCAAGGCGAAAAAGGAGGAGGCGAGCGCGCGGGGAGGGGAGGCCAGCCTGCCTCCGGTGGCCGGAGCGGTTCTCGACGCCTTCCCGGAACCCGTCGTCGCGATCGACCGGCATCTTCACGTGCGCCACGCCAATCCGGTCGCGACCCGCAACTTCGGCGAATTTTCGGTCGGCGAAGCGATTGCGCTTCGCTTCCGTTCGCCGGAATTCCTGTCGGCGCTGGAGATCGCGGTCGGCACGGACGGGGGCGGCAAGGCGACCTTGGTGGAAGGGCGCTCGTCGGGCCGCGTTTGGGCCGTGGATGTCGCGCCTCTTGCGGTGGCACAGGGCCAGACCGTGCCCTTGTTTCTTTTGATCCTGCACGATCGCTCGGCGGAGCGCCGCATCGACCGGATGCGCACGGATTTCGTGGCCAATGCCAGCCACGAGTTGAGGACACCGCTCGCTTCGCTCATCGGTTTCATCGAAACCCTGCAAGGTCCGGCCCGCGAGGACAAGGTCGCCCGCGAGCGGTTTCTGGCGATCATGCGCGAACAGGCCGCTCGCATGTCGCGGCTGATCGACGATCTCCTGTCCTTGTCGCAGCTCGAGATGAAGCGACCGCCCCCGCCCGGCCGCACGGTGGATCTCGCCGAGCTTCTGGAAGACGTTCAGGGCTCCCTCGCGCCGATGATCGAGGACAGCGGGCTCGCCATCGAAACGGATTTCGCGGCGGGCGACCATGTGGTCGACGGCGACCGGGACGAGTTGCTGCAGGTCTTCTCCAACCTTCTGGAGAACGCCCTGAAATACGGGGCGAGCGGCGGGCGCGTGGTTCTGTCCCTCGCAACCGATGCGGAGGACCCGAACTCGGTTCGCGCGACGGTGCGCGATTTCGGGCGCGGCATCGCCGCCGAGCATGTGCCGCGACTGACGGAACGGTTCTACCGGGTGGACGTCGAATCCTCGCGCACGCAGCGGGGAACGGGGCTTGGACTTGCCATCGTGCGCAACATCCTGGCACGCCACGGGGCGCGACTCGCCATCTGGTCGGAGCCGGGGCAGGGATCGGCCTTTTCGGCGATTCTTCGCAAGAGGAAAAAGACCGATAGGGAACAGCAGGTTAGGCTGTCATAAATGCGTAGTCACTTTGTCATAGATGTTTGATCCAAAGCCGGTACTTCCCGGTCGAAAGCCCGATCACCGAGAGTGAAAGCATCGGGGCTCGAAGCGCAACGCGCCAAGGAGACGCATTCATGACCATCCGCACCATCGCCGGCCTCGCCGTCGGCACGGCGGTCGCCCTCGTCGGTTCGGCGTATGCGCAGAGCGCGCGGCCGGTCCATGTCGCCGGTTCCTCGACCGTTCTTCCCTACGCCCAGATCGTCGCCGAGAATTTCGGCGAGGCCTATCCGTCCTTCCCGACCCCGATCGTCGAGTCCGGCGGCACGGGCGCCGGCCTCAAGCAGTTCTGCTCGGGCGTCGGCCCGGACACGCTGTCGGTCGCCAACGCGTCGCGCCCGATCAGCGCCGACGAGAAGAAGACCTGCACGGATAACGGCGTTACCGACGTTCAGGAAGTCAAGTTCGGCTATGACGGCATCGTCTTCGCCACCGACGCCGGCGGCCCGGACTGGAAGCTGACCCCTGATCTCGTGTTCAAGGCGCTCGCCGCCAAGGTCGTCGCGGACGGCAAGGTCATCGACAACCCGGCCAAGACCTGGAAGGACGTCGACGCTTCGCTCCCCGCCTGGCCGATCAACGCCTATATCCCGGGCGAAAAGCACGGCACCCGCGAAGTCTTCGAGACCAAGCTCCTGGAAGCCGGCTGCAAGGGCACCGGCGCGATGGACGGCTTCACAGCGTCCGGCATGGACAAGAAGGCCGCCACCTCGCAGTGCCATGCGGTGCGCAAGGACGGCTCGGCTGTCGACATCGACGGCGATTATTCCGAAACGCTGGCCCGCATCAATTCCAACAAGCAGGGCGTCGGCGTGTTCGGTCTCGCCTTCTACGAGCAGAACCAGGACAAGCTGAAGGTCGCCACCGTCAACGACGTCGTGCCCTCCGTCGAGACGATCTCCACCGGCAAGTATCCGGTGTCGCGTCCGCTCTACTTCTACGTGAAGAAGGCCCATCTCGACGTCGTCCCCGGTCTCAAGGACTACGCCGACTTCTTCCTGTCCGAGCAGATGATCGGCCCCGAGGGCCCGCTCGCCCAGTACGGTCTCGTTCCCGCCCCCGATGCCGAGCGCGAAAGCTACCGCGCCGACTTCGACGCCGGCAAGACCATGTAATTCATTCGGCCGGCGCACCCTCGCGCCGGCCGTTTCCTTCGCCGGGTCGCATCCTCACGAGGCGTCCGGGCGAGGATGAAACTGGATATCGGCCGTTCCGCCAAAGGGAGTGGGCGATGATCCTTCGCAATGGCGTCTTCCATTCGTTTCGCCTGTCCGCGCTCCGGCGTCGTCAGGTTCCGGTGGAAATCATCAACCCGTCCATTCGAGGCCCGCTTTCGTGTCGGCATTCGCGATCATCGCGCTCATCCTTCTGATCGGTTTCGTCGGCTGGCTGGCCGGCGCCCATCGCGCGTCGCAGCTCGTCCGAAAGGAAGAGGGTGCGGCCCCCAAGCTTCATTCGCGCTCCGTTTATCACGGGGCCTTCGTGTTCTCCCTGGCCGTCGTGCCGGCGCTGATCGTGCTCTTCGTCGGTCTGGCCGTGGCCCCGGCCTATGTCGCATCGAGCGTCAGGTCGAGCTTCCCGACGGAAGCGCTGGACGCCAACGGCGCCGTGTCGCCCTTGTCCTACGAGCTCGTGTCGCAGCTCGGCCGCAACCTCCGGCTTCTTTCCGCCGAGGAACAGGCGGCGGCCCATTCCATGTCGCTCGGCGATCTTCAGCCGATCTTCCAGCGCCGGGGCATTCCGATCGCGCAGGGCATCCAGCCCTACATGCTGCCGATCGCCCTTCGCGCCGACGATCTGCAGAACAGCCTTTGGCTCGGCATCGCCGCGATCTCGCTCGCCATCGCCGTTGCCGGCGCCTTCTTCGGCCTCAGCCGGATCGCGGTGCGCTTCCGGGCGAGAAACCGCGTGGAAGGCATCGTTCGCGGCGCGCTGATCCTTTGCTCGATGATCGCGATCCTCACGACGATCGGCATCATCCTGTCGATGTTGTTCGAGACGATCGACTTCTTCGGCCGCGTTTCGCCGAGTTCGTTCTTCTTCGGCACGGTCTGGGACCCGCGCTTCGCGGCGGCCGGATCGGGCGGGGCGCAGGGCCAGTTCGGCCTGATCCCGCTTCTCGCCGGCACGATCTATATCGCCGCCGTCGCCATGCTCTTCGCGGTGCCGACCGGCCTTCTGTCGGCCATCTACATGGCCGAATACGCCGATCGCCGGGTGCGCTCGGTGGTGAAGCCCCTGCTGGAAGTCCTGGCCGGCATCCCGACCATCGTCTACGGATTCTTCGCCCTTATCACGGTGGGCCCGTTCCTCCGCGATATCTCGGCTGAGATTTCGGGGCTCGCGACCGGCAACTACGTGCCTTTCATCCAGGCGCAGAGCATCCTGACCGCCGGTCTCGTGATGGGCGTGATGCTGATCCCCTTCGTGTCTTCCTTGTCGGACGACGTGATCACCGCGGTTCCCCGCTCGCTTCGCGACGGTTCGCTCGGGCTCGGCGCGACGCAGTCGGAAACCATCAAGAAGGTGGTGCTGCCGGCGGCGCTTCCGGGCATCGTCAGCGCCATTCTTCTGACCGCCTCGCGCGCCATCGGCGAAACCATGATCGTGGTTCTCGCGGCCGGCGTCGCGGCGCGGTTGACGATCAATCCGCTGGAAGCCATGACCACCGTCACGGTGAAGATCGTCAATCAGCTCACCGGCGACCTTGAATTCAATTCGCCGCAGACGCTGGTGGCCTTCGCCCTCGGCATCACTCTTTTCGCCATCACACTCCTTCTGAACATCGTGGCCCTGTATATCGTGCGCAAGTATCGGGAGCAGTACGAATGACCGATGCAAGCATCCAAGCCGGCGCGGTCAGCGCTTCTCCCGCCAGCCGCCGGGACATCGGCCTTCGCAAGCGCTACGCCGCCGAACGCCGCTTCCGGATCTACGGCATCCTGGCCATCGCCATCGGTCTTCTGTTCCTCGTCGCGCTCCTTTGGAGCGTCGTGTCCAAGGGCTACACCGCCTTCTGGCAGACCGAGATCCGCCTGCCGGTGAGTTTCGCGCAGTCGGTGATCGACCCGAAGAATACCGGCGGCAAGGACGAGCGCGCCCTGACCACGGCGAACTATCCCAAGCTCGCCCAGGACGCGATCGTCGCCACGCTCGGCATCGCGCCGACCGACCGCGCGGCCGTTCGCGACGCGGTGGAACTCGTCAGCCAGGGCGTGCGCGCCGAGTTGCGCAATGTCGTCACCTCGGACCTCACCGTGATCGGCCAGACGCGCGAGATCTGGCTTCCCGCTTCCAGCGAGGTCGACAGCGCCGTGAAGGGGCAGTTCGACCTGACGGTCGAGGAAAGCCGCCGGCCGTTGAACGATCGCCAGATCGGCTGGATCGAGCAGCTTCGGGACAAGGGCGTTCTTCAGCAGCGCTTCAACTGGGGCATCGTCACCAACGGCGCATCGAGCCGCGCCGAAAGCGCCGGCGTCGGCGTCGCGATGATCGGCTCCCTGACCATGATGCTGATCGTTCTGGTTCTGGCGCTGCCGATCGGCGTCGCGGCCTCCATCTATCTGGAAGAGTTCGCGCCCAAGAACCGGCTGACGGATCTCATCGAGGTCAACATCAACAACCTCGCGGCCGTGCCGTCGATCGTCTACGGTCTTCTCGGCCTCGCGGTCTTCGTGAACTGGTTCGGGCTGCCGCGCTCGGCGGCGCTGGTTGGTGGTCTCGTCCTGACCCTGATGACCCTGCCGACGATCATCATCGCCACCCGCGCGGCGCTGAAGGCGGTGCCGCCCTCCATCCGCGCGGCGGCTTTGGGGCTCGGCGCCTCCAAGATGCAGATGGTGTTCCATCATGTCTTACCGCTGGCGGTGCCGGGCATCCTGACGGGCACGATCATCGGCCTCGCCCACGCCCTCGGCGAAACTGCGCCCCTGCTTCTCATCGGCATGGTCGCCTTCGTGGCGAACTATCCCGCGACGCCGCTCGATCCCTCCACCGCGCTGCCCGTCCAGATCTATATGTGGGCGAACGAGGCGGAGCGCGCCTTCGTGGAGCGCACGTCGGGCGCCATCATCATCCTTCTCGTGTTTCTCGCGTTGATGAACCTGTCGGCCGTGTTTCTGCGCCGCCGGTTCGAGCGCCGCTGGTAATGGATAAAGTCATCCCCATGCTGCAAAACGCTTCCTCCATCGTTCCGACGACCGCCGGCACGGCTCCGAAGCCTGCCCAGCCTCTCAAGATGCGTGGGCAGGACGTCACCGTCCATTACGGGCCCAAGAGGGCGCTGCACGGCGTTTCCCTCGATGTCCAGGAAAAGCAGGTCACCGCGCTGATCGGGCCGTCTGGCTGCGGCAAGTCCACCTTCCTGCGCTGCCTCAACCGCATGAACGACACGATCGACGGCACCAAGGTCGGCGGCAAGATCACCCTCGACAACGAGGACATCTACGATCCGGCCATCGACGTCGTGGAACTTCGCGCTCGCGTCGGCATGGTGTTCCAGAAGCCCAATCCGTTTCCCAAATCGATCTTCGACAACGTGGCCTACGGGCCTCGCATCCACGGCCTCGCCCGCTCGAAGTCGGATCTGGAAGAGATCGTCGTCACCAGCCTGAAGCGCGCCGGCCTGTTCGAAGAGATCAAGGATCGCTTGAACGAGCCCGGAACGGGATTGTCGGGCGGCCAGCAGCAGCGCCTTTGCATCGCCCGCGCCATCGCCGTGTCGCCGGAAGTCATCCTGATGGACGAGCCCTGTTCGGCGCTCGACCCGATCGCGACCGCCCGCGTCGAGGAACTCATCGACGAGTTGAAGCGCGCTTATACGATCGTGATCGTGACCCATTCGATGCAGCAGGCCGCCCGCGTCAGCCAGGTCACGGCCATGTTCCATCTCGGCAACGTGGTGGAGGTCGGGCCGACCGAAAAGATGTTCCAGAATCCCGACGACAAGCGGACTCAGGACTACATCACCGGCCGCTTCGGCTGATCGCGGCGCCGCTTGAGGAGGACACCATGGACGAGCATATCGTAACGTCCTACGATCAGGAATTGAAGACCATCGTCCGCCGCATCTCCGAGATGGGCGGGCAGGCGGAGAGCATGGTGGAGCGGGCGGTGAACGCCCTGACCCGAAGCGATGCGAGCCTCGCTCACGCGGTGATCGCCGACGACGCCGTTCTCGACGCCGCCCAGCGCGAACTGGACGAGCGCGCCATCCTGACCATCGCCAAGCGCCAGCCCATGGCGCAGGACCTGCGCGAGATCATCGGGGCAATCCGCATCTCAAGCGATCTCGAACGCATCGGCGATCTCGGCAAGAACATCGCCAAGCGCGTCGTCGCGGTGACGGAGCATCAGCAGCCGTTGCAGCTCGTGCGCGGTATCGAGCACCTGTCGGACCTCGCGCTGGAACAGCTTAAGGACGTGCTCGACTCCTACGCCACGCGAGACCATCGCCGCGCCGAGTCGATCCGCGCACGCGACGAGGAAATCGACGCGATGTATACGTCGATCTTCCGCGAACTCCTGACCTACATGATGGAAGACCCGCGCAATATCAGCGCCTGCACCCATCTCCTGTTCAGCGCCAAGAACATCGAGCGCATCGGCGACCACGCCACCAACATCGCCGAGACGATCTACTACATCAAGACGGGCCAGCAGATGGGGATCGACCGTCCGAAGGACGACCGCACCTCGACCATGACGCTGCCTGTCGAGAACGGCGGCAAGCCGGCCTCGGACATCGGAGCCTGATCGCATGGCCGCAAGGATCGCGGTGGTGGAGGACGAGGAAGCTCTGTCCATCCTCCTGCGCTACAACCTGGAAAGCGAAGGCTATGTCGTCGACACGGTGATGCGCGGCGACGAGGCGGATATCCGATTGAAGGAGGAGATTCCCGATCTCCTGATCCTCGACTGGATGCTGCCGGGCCTTTCGGGCGTCGAGCTTTGCCGGCGCATCCGCATGAGGCCGGAAACGCAGGACCTGCCGATCATCATGCTGACGGCGCGCGGCGAGGAATCGGAGCGCGTGCGGGGCCTGTCGGTCGGCGCCGACGATTACGTGGTGAAGCCCTTCTCCGCGCCCGAACTGATGGCGCGGGTGCGGGCGATGCTGCGACGCGCCAAGCCGGAGCGCATCTCCGGCCGGTTGGCGGCGGGCGACATCGCGCTCGACCGGCAGTCGCATCGCGTGCATCGCGCCGGCCGCGAGATCCGGCTCGGGCCGACGGAGTTCCGGCTGCTCGAATTCCTGATGCAGTCGCCGGGCCGGGTCTTCTCGCGCGAACAGCTTCTGGACGGCGTCTGGGGACGCGACGTTTATGTGGACGAGCGCACGGTGGACGTTCATGTCGGGCGCCTGCGCAAGGCGATCAACCGGGGCCGGGAGCGCGATCCGATCCGCACGGTGCGAGGCGCGGGCTATTCTTTCGACGAGACGTTCCAGACGAACCGCTCGCCCAAGAGCGCGTCCGTTCCCGCCTGAGGGGAGCGGCCGGCCTCTGCTCGGCGGGGCAGCCGGAACCTTATCAATCGCATGAAAAAGGCGGCCTCGCGGGCCGCCTTTGTCGTTTTCGCCAATCCGGCGTCGATGCCGCTTCAGCGCACGCGGCGGCGCTCGGAAGCCGGCTGAAAGGCGATCCGGGCGTGATACTGGCAATAAGGCGAGGACTCGTCCGAATGATTGCCGCAGAAGCGGAAGTCGGGTGAGAGCGGGTCGCCGAGCGGCCATTTGCAGGTCCGCTCCGTGAGCTGGACCAGCGTCAGGTTCCGGGAAATGGGCACCACCTCGCCGGGGCCGCGCGGCATCTCGACGACGGGGCTGAGATCGACCTCTTCCGGTTCTTCCATCTTGAACGCCGTCGCTCCCTGAACTCCACCGCCGCGCATGACGCTGCGCATGCTGGTCTGGATCTGTACGATCTGCGCCGTCGCGATCTCGACGCTTTCCTCCACTTCGACGACTTCCACCACGGGAAGCCGCACGGGTTCGGCGACGCCGGCGATCTTCAGCCGGGTTTCCAGCTTGAGGCGATGGACTTTGCCGATCACGGCATTGCGCGTCACACCGCCGAGTTGGCTCGCGATCTGGCTGGCGCTGAGGCCTTCGCCCCACAACTTGGCCAGAAGTTCGACGCGCTCGTCGGTCCAGCTCATATAAAGCTCCTATCGAGGCGGAACATGCGCAGCAACTTTCGCCCTCACTCGGCAGGAGTTCCGGAGGGCTACTAAATCTATTGCTGTACCAGGGTCCGCCGCACGAAATCTAGTATATAAAGAAATCTAGCCCATCGCTGGACTCTGTGACAAGAGCAGACAAGGTTCGCGAAAGGCACCAAATCGGCTTTTCCCCAGCTTGTCGCTCGCCTTGCGGGTTCGAACGACGCTGGTTTTGCAACGTGGCGCGAAGTGTTCGCGCGGCTTCGCGTTGACAATACGAAGCTCGCGCGTTGTATAGACGAGCGCGCGTGCGGCGCACACTGCCCGTGCGAATGCGATATCCGGCCGTGACTCCAGCCTGCCCGATGGCAGGCTTTTGGTGTTTCCGGTGCCGGCGCTCCACCCGAAGGCGTTCGGCATTCGCCGTCGGCGCCTTCATGTCCGCTTATCCTCGATGTGAGTCTTGCAATGTCCGCGGCCTCCGAAACCTCGTCGCCTCTCTACGGAACCTACGCTCGGGCAGATGTGCGTTTCGAGCGAGGCGAGGGTGTCTGGTTGGTGGCGGAGGACGGGCGCCGATACATGGATTTCGCCGGCGGCGTCGCGGTGTCCTCGCTCGGCCACGGCCACCCGCATCTGGTGGAAGCCCTTAAAAGCCAGGCCGAGAAGCTCTGGCACGTTTCCAACCTCTACGAGATTCCGGGACAGCAGAGGCTCGGCGAGCGGCTGACGGCGGCGACTTTCGCCGACAAGGCCTTCTTCACCAATTCCGGCGCCGAAGCGCTGGAATGCGCGATCAAGACCGCGCGCCGCTATCATTACGCCAAGGGCAACCCCGAGCGGTTCCGCATCGTCACCTTCGACGGTGCCTTTCACGGGCGCACGCTGGCGACCATCGCAGCGGGCGGGCAGCCGAAATATCTGGAAGGCTTCGGCCCCAAGGTCGAAGGTTTCGATCAAGTGCCGTTCGGTGATTGGGAGGCGCTGAACGCCGCCATCAAGCCGGAAACGGCCGCGCTTCTGATCGAGCCGATCCAGGGCGAGGGCGGCATCCGTGTCGTGCCGCGCGAAATGATGCGCCGCCTGCGCGAGATCTGCGACCGCGAGGGCATCCTTCTCGTGCTCGACGAGGTGCAGTCCGGCACGGGCCGGTCGGGCCGTCTTTTCGCGCATGAATGGTCGGAAATCCGGCCGGACATCATGGCGGTCGCCAAGGGCATCGGCGGCGGCTTTCCGCTCGGCGTCTGCCTTGCGACGGCGGAAGCCGCGTCCGGCATGACGGTCGGCTCGCACGGCACGACCTATGGCGGCAATCCGCTGGCCATGGCGGTCGGCAACGCGGTTCTCGATGTCGTTCTGGAAGAAGGCTTCCTGGAGAACGTGCGCGACCGCTCGCTTCAAATCAAGCAGGCGCTGGCGAGCGTTCTCGACCGCTATCCGGATGTCGTGTCCGAGATTCGTGGCGAAGGTCTGCTTCTCGGCGTGAAGGCCGTCGTGCCGAACGGTGCGCTGATCGCGGAAATGCGCCGTCACGGCATTCTCGGCGTTCCGGCGGGCGACAACGTCGTGCGCCTACTGCCGCCTCTCGTGATCACGGCCGACGAAGTGCGCGAGGGAATGGAGCGGCTGGAAGCCGCCGTTGCCGCCATGTCCGCATCCAACACCGCCAAGGCGGGCTGAGTCCGATGGTTCAAAACGATCTTCCGAGGCATTTCCTCGACATCTCCGCGCTGCCTGCAGCCGACCTCACCGGCATTCTCAGCGATGCCGCGCGCCGCAAGGGCCTCGGCCGCGCCGGCGACAAGCCGCTCGCCGGCCGCATGTTGGCGATGATCTTCGACAAGCCCTCGACCCGCACCCGCGTGTCCTTCGATGTCGCCATGCGTCAGCTCGGTGGCGAGACCCTGTTTCTGTCGGGCTCCGAAATGCAGCTCGGCCGTGCGGAGACCATCGCCGACACGGCCCGCGTCCTGTCGCGCTTCGTAGACGCCATCATGATCCGCACCACGGCGCACGACCGCCTGACGGAAATGGCGGAGTTCGCCACCGTGCCCGTCATCAACGGCCTCACCGACGACACCCACCCCTGCCAGATCATGGCGGACATCATGACCTTCGAGGAAAAGCGCGGGCCCGTGAAGGGCCGCACCTTCGCCTGGGTCGGCGACGGCAACAACGTCCTCAACTCCTTTATCGAGGCGACGAGCCGCTTCGGCTTCTCCTTGCGCATCGCGACGCCGGAAGGCTCGGAAGCCGATGCCGGGCGCATCGCCAGGGCGCGCGGGGAAGGGGGCTCGATCCTCACCACGCTCGACCCGGTCGAGGCCGTCGCGGGCGCCGATTGCGTCGTCACCGACACCTGGATTTCGATGGGCAAGGAACACGTGGCGCGCGGCCACAACGTCTTCGCGCCATATCAGGTGAACGAGCGCCTGATGGCCCATGCCAAGCCCGACGCCCTTTTCATGCACTGCCTTCCCGCCCATCGCGGGGAGGAAGTGACGGACGAGGTCATCGACGGGCCGCAATCGGTGGTGTTCGACGAGGCCGAGAACCGCCTCCACGCCCAGAAGTCCATCCTGGCATGGTGCTTCGGCGCAACTACATAAGCGGCATGACAGAATCCGAAGCATTCGAGGGCGCAGGCTCTCCCCATCATCTCGGCGAGTTCGGTTTTGCGGGCGACGACGCGGTGGTGCCCTTCACCGTGGAAGGGCTCGACTCGCGCGGCCGCGCCGTGCAGCTCGGCCCGATGCTCGACACCATCCTGGCGCGGCACGACTATCCGCCCGAGGTCGCATCGCTTCTGGCCGAGATGATCGTTCTGACGACGCTGCTCGGCTCGTCGCTGAAGTTCAACGGCAAGTTCATCGCGCAAACGCAGACGAACGGCCCCGTCGATCTTCTGGTGGTGGACCTGACGGTGCCGTCCAGCGTGCGCGCCTATGCGCGCTTCGATGCCGAGCGTCTGGCCACGGCGCGGGGGGAGGGGAAGACGTCCTCCGCCGAGCTTCTGGGCAACGGCATCCTGGCGCTGACCGTCGACCAGGGCGAGCATACCCAGCGCTATCAGGGCATCGTGGAACTGAACGGCACGAGCCTGGAAGCGGTCGCGGAAGGCTATTTCCGCCAGTCCGAGCAGATCCCGACCACGGTGCGCCTGGCGGTGGCGACGATCCGTAGGCGGGCGGAAGGCGGCGGCTTCAGCCAGGGCTGGCGCGCCGGCGGCGTCATCGCGCAGTTCCTGCCCGAAGCCCCCGACCGCATGCGCCAGCCGGACCTGCCGGGCGGTGATGCGCCGGAAGGCTCCGAGGATGCTGCTCTCGATCTTGGCGAGGACGACGCCTGGACGGAGGTGAAGTCGCTCGTCGGAACCGTGCATCCGTCCGAACTGACCGACCCGGAGGTCGGCGTCGAGCGGCTGCTGTTCCGCTTGTTCCACGAGCGCGGCGTTCGTGTTTTCGAGGCGACGCGGATGCTGGACGACTGCACCTGCTCGCGCGAGCGGATCAAGGAGGTCCTGTCGAACTTCACGGCCGAGGAAATCCAGGACTCCGTCGAGAATGGCCAGATCGATGTGACCTGCGAGTTCTGCTCGACGCATTACAGCTTCGCACCGGAAGAGTTCGAACGCTGAACAACGGGAGGCGTGGAGTCGCCTCCCGGTTCCGATCCGTCAGGCCTCGTTGGTGGAGAACGGATCGGTCGAGGGCGTGAACCTGACGGTCCGCTTCTCGCCGAAGGGGACGGTCGCGGGGAAGCGCACGTCCAGTATCCGATCCTTTTTCAGCCTCGCGATGCTGACGCTGTCGGACTGATTGCCGCCGAGCACGTAGAAGCTGGCCTCGTCCTCGCCCGCATAGAAGCCGACATGGCCGTTCGGGCTTCGCAGCCTGTTGGTGCGCCAGAACACCAGAACCGCGCCCATCGTCGGCTCGCAGGCGCGGCCGAACCGGCGCCAGTTGCGCGCGCTCAAAGGGCCGTTCGGCAGGGGCTCGTCCGGCAGGGTGGCCGCGATGCAATGCGCAACGAAGAGGCCGCACCACGGAATGTCGTCGCTGCGGTAATCGAGGTTCAAAGGGGCGGCCCAGTCCAGAATCCTCGGATTGCTGTTCCGCCCTTCGATCTCCTTTGTGCCCATCAGCCGACGGGCTTCCTCGTACCAGGGCAGATCGGTCTTTGACGGCGCTGAGCCCTTGCCTCCAAACAGCAGCCCAAGCGTCGCCGGCCCGATCAGGCCATCCGCTGAGAGACCGTGTCTCTGCTGGAACTCCCTGATCGCGCGGATCGTCAAACGCCCGCGAACGCCGTCCACCGGCCCCGGATCGAGCCCGAGTTCGGCGAGCCGTTTCTGAATTGCGATCACCGTGCCCATGCGCGCCCTCCTTGTCGATGGGTGAGCATAGTGAGGCGCATGGAAGCGGGGATAAGCGGGGGAAGGGGGTGGGCCCGTGTCGTGCCTCGCCTATCTGCTTTGCGACCATGACAGCACCTCCTGCCCTCGACACAGACCGCCATGCCCTGTTTCTCGACTTCGACGGCACGCTCGTCGCGTTCGCGGACGATCCTGCGGCCGTCGCGATCGAGAAGCCGGCTTTGGCCCGGCTCGTGGAGCTTTCCGCGGAACTTGGCGGCGCGCTTGCCATCGTCAGCGGTCGGCGTGTGGTCGATCTCGACCGCTTCCTGTCGCCTCTTCGCTTCGCGGCGGCCGGTGTCCACGGGTTGGAGCGCCGTGCTGCGCCGGAAGCGCCCACGCGGCTCCTCGCCGGCCCGGAAACATTGACGGATGTCCGCCAGGAACTCGTGGCGGCGGTCGCCCTCCATCCTCGTCTGATCTTGGAAGACAAGGGGACGGCGCTCGTTCTCCATTACCGCACCGCGCCGGACCTCGAAGAAGTCGCCTCGGCGGCGATGGCGAAGGCTGTCGCGGGGCGCGGCGATCTCCTGGTGATGAAGGGGCAGGCGATCGTGGAAGTGCATCCGGCCGGCATGGATAAGGGGCGGGCGGTCGCCGACCTGATGGCGCAAGCTCCTTTCGCCGAAAGGATGCCCGTTTACCTCGGGGACGACACCACCGACGAATTTGCGTTGACATGGGTGCGCGAGGCCGGAGGTCTCTCTATCAAGGTCGGTCAGGCACCGAGCGCGGCGGAGTTTCGCTTGAGGGATGTCGCCGCCGTCCACGGCTGGCTGGGCACGGCCTGATGCAGGAAAAGGAAGGGAACACACCGATGGAGAGGGAATCCCGCCTCGTTGTCGTCTCGAACCGCGTCGGACCGCTCAGTGACGAGGGAAAGGCGGGGGGGCTTGCCGTCGGTCTCGCGGACGCGCTTCGCCGTCGTGGCGGGTTGTGGTTCGGCTGGAGCGGCGAAACTTCGGAGGCCGGCACGACGAGCGAGGCGAAGACCGAGGTCGAAGGCGATGTCAGTCTCGTGACCATCGACATGACGGAGCCCCAGGTCGCCGGCTTCTATCTCGGCTACGCCAACCGTTCCTTGTGGCCGCTCCTGCATTACAGGCTTGATCTCGTGCGCTTCGACCGCGAAAGCGAGCGGATGTATCGCGACGTCAATCGCGAGTTCGCCCGCCGTTTGATGGAGCATATCTCCGACGAGGATCTGGTCTGGGTCCACGACTACCATTTCTTCTTTCTCGGCGACGAGTTGCGCAAGCTCGGCTTCCGGGGCCGGCTCGGCTTCTTTCTCCACATCCCCTTTTCGCCGCCGGAAATGTTCGCGGCGCTGCCCGCCGCCAACGACATGGTCCATGCGATGCTGGCCTATGATCTCGTCGGCTTCCAGACGCAGAACGACCGGCGCAACTTTGCCAACTTCTGCAAGCACGAGCTTCACGGGCACAAGGAGCCCGACGACTACGTGCGGGTGGGCGATCGCCACATCCAGGCCAAGGTCTTTCCGATCGGCATCGACGCCGAAAGCTTCGCCGAGTTCGCCGCCTCCGACGAGGCGGAGGAGAATGCCGCGATGCTGCGCAACAGCATCGGCGGGTCGCTGCCCATCGTCGGCGTCGACCGTCTCGATTATTCCAAGGGCATCATCGAGCGTTTCACCGGCTTCGAGCGCCTTCTGGAAGATTATCCCGACCGCATCGGCAAGGTGCAGTTCATGCAGGTCGCACCTTTGTCCCGTTCGGAGGTCGAGGAATATGTCGATCTGCGCGGCGAGTTCGAAGGGCTCGTCGGGCGCATCAACGGACGCTTCGCTTCGCTGGAATGGACGCCGGTCCATATCATGACGACGGGCCTCAGCCGCCGCGCGCTTGCCGGCATCTATCGCGCCGCGCGCGTGTGCATGGTGACGCCGCTTCGCGACGGCATGAACCTCGTCGCCAAGGAGTTCATCGCCGCGCAGGACGAAGCCGATCCCGGTGTCCTGATCCTGTCGCGTTTTGCCGGCGCGCGGGCCGAACTCGCCGAGGCGCTGATCGTCAATCCGTTCGCCACCGACGACGTCGCCGCCGCGCTCGAGCGAGCGCTCGCCATGCCCCTGGAAGAGCGGCAGGAACGGTGGCGCGCGATGCGCGACAAGGTCTTCGCCAACACGGCCGCAGTGTGGTGTCGCAACTTCATCGAAGCCTTGGAAAAGAGCGGTTCGGCACCAAGCGGGAAGGGCGTTTGACGGCGGCTCGATGCAGGCCTAGAGCGTTGCGCGAAGTCGGGTCGAAGGGGACACACGGATGACCATGCCGCAGGACAAGACGACGCTTTTGAAGGTGCTGCAGGCGCAGCCGGTGATGCCGGTCGTGGCGGTCGCCTCCGCTTCCGAAGCCGTGAACCTTTCGCGTGCGCTCGTCGCGGGGGGCCTCAAAGCCATCGAGATCACGCTGCGCACCTCGGCGGCGCTCGAAGCCATCCGTGCGGTCGCCGCCGAGGTGCCAGAGATCGTGGTCGGGGCCGGGACGATCCTGACGCCGAAGCAGTTCGACGATGCCGAGGAAGCGGGCGCAAAGTTCGTCGTTTCCCCCGGCGCGACAATGGAAGTGCTGGACGCTGCGAAGGGCTCGCCCGCGCCGCTTCTGCCGGGCGCCGCGACCCCGAGCGAGTTGATGGCGATGATCGAGGAAGGCTACGAGGTCCTGAAGTTCTTTCCCGCCGAGCAGCTCGGCGGCGTGCCCTATCTCAAGTCCCTGGCGCCGGTCTTCCAGAACATCACCTTCTGTCCGACGGGTGGCATCTCCATGGCCAATGTCCGCGATTATCTCGCTTTGCCGAACGTCGTCTGCGTCGGCGGCTCCTGGGTCGCGCCGAAGGACACCGTCTCGGCCGGTCGTTTCGACGAGGTGACGCGTCTGGCCGCCGAGGCCGCTGCCCTGACCGCCTGATGCGGCTGGCGCGGGCGGCTCTTCTTTCCCTTCTGGCGCTCGCCGCCCCGCTTGTCGCCGGTTGCAATGCCGGCGCCGATTTCCTGAATGCGGTGACGAGCCGCAGCGGCTACGAGCTTCAGCGCGACATCCGCTACGCGCCCGGAAAACGCGGAACGCTCGATCTTTATCTGCCGGCCGAGATGGGACCGCGAACGCCCGTGGTCGTCTTTATCTATGGCGGCGCCTGGGACTCGGGCTCGAAAAGCATCTACCGCTTCGTCGGCCAATCCCTGGCGAGCGCCGGCATCGCCGTGGCGGTGCCGGACTATCGCGTTTACCCGGAAGTGTGCTTCCCCGATTTCGTGAAGGACGCGGCCGAGGCCGTGGCCTTCGTGGACGAGGCCGCGAAGAAGGGCACGCAAGGGTTTCCCGCAGGCCGGCATCCGCTTTTCCTGATGGGGCATTCGGCCGGTGGCGAGATCGCCGCGCTTCTGGCTTTGGACGAGCGCTATCTCAAAGCGGCCGGCATGTCGCCGAAGAGGTTGTCGGGCCTGATCGGCCTCGCCGGCCCTTACGATTTCCTGCCGTTGAAGGAAGAGCGCTACAAGCGCATCTTCCCGCCGCAAACGCGGAAGGACAGCCAGCCGGTCAACTTCGTGAACGGCGTCGAGCCGCCGGCTCTGCTTCTGGCGGGAAGCGCCGACCGGACGGTCGATCCGAAGAACACGCTGTCGCTCGCCAAGCGCTTGCGGGAAGCCGGCAGCCCGGTCGAAACCGACATCCTACCCGGCGCGGACCATATCTCGGTGCTGAGCGGTCTGGCCACGGCGCTGCCGGTCGGCGAGCGGTCGGTGCGCGACAGGGTCATCCAGTTCGTGAGGGTACGTTCTTGAACACCGATCTTTCGCAATGGACGGCGCGTCCGCGCCCCGACGACACCCCGATGGAAGGGCGCTTCGTCACCGTCGAACCGATCGTGGACGACCGGCGCTTCGACGAGCTCTTCGAAGCCTTCGCAGCCGACAACGGCGATATGTGGCGCTGGCTCGCCTACGGGCCGTTCGGCGACGCGCAAGACTTCCGACGCTTCGCGGAAGGGTTCTATTTCACTGATGACCCTAAGTTCCACGCGGTCGTGCCGAAGGAAACCGGACGTGCGGCGGGCGTCGCTGCGCTGATGCGCATCGTGCCGGCGGACGGCGTAATGGAGATCGGGCACATCGCCCTGTCGCCCTCGCTTCAGCGGACCCCGGCGACCACGGAGATGCAATATCTCATGATGCGCCGCACGTTCGACGAACTCGGCTATCGGCGCTACGAGTGGAAGTGCAATTCCCGCAACGAGCCGTCGAAGCGCACGGCTGCGCGGCTCGGTTTCAGCTACGAGGGCTTGTTTCGCCAACACATGGTGACGAAGGGCGAGAACCGCGACACGGCTTGGTTCTCGGTGACCGACGGGGACTGGCCGGCGTTGAAGGCGGCCTTCGAGGCGTGGCTGTCGCCGGAGAACTTCGACGGCGACGGCAGGCAGATCCGGTCTCTCGAATCCTTCCGCTGACGAAGGGGCGTTCCCGTCAGCTCTTGGCGGGAACGATGGTGATCAGCTCGTTCGGCGGGTAGACGCTTTCGAACATCACGCCGTCGCCCGGCGCGAATTCCAGAACCTTATGGCCGCCGGCATCCGCCATCACCAGGGTGCCGCTCGGCGTGGAGCCCCAATAAGCGATCCGGGCGAGGCTCGGCGACTTGGCGCAGTCCGGCCCGAGCGGCGCCGACGACATGGCGCCGTCTTCGGGCGGCATCACGGTCTTGCAGGACGCCCCGGTCTTCAGGTCGATGAGACGCACCGCGCCGTTCGGGTTCTTGTCCCCCGCGGCCTGCAGCGGCGCGACGCTGCCCGTGATCTCCGGGTCGATCACCACCATCTCGCTGTTCACGCCCGTTCCGGCGATGGTGGCGCGCCCTTGCAGGCTCGACGCCAGCAACACGCCGACAATTCCCACGCCGATCGTGATCGCGGCAAACTTCATGACCAAAATCCTTCGATCGCCTGACCAAGTCGGAACATTACGAACGAAAGGTTAACCAGAACTTACCGAAACCTTCCCGGCAGGAAACGGGATCTTCAGGCGTTCGGGTTGGCGACCCCGGCGGTTTCGGTGACCGGCGTCACCGGCGGCTTGCCGTCGAACCAGGCGGTGAGGTTGTCGATCACCACCCGTCCCATGGCGCGCCGCGTTCCGCGCGAGGCGGACGCGACATGGGGCAGCAGCACCGCGTTCGGCAGGTCGATCAGTTCCTGCGGCACATGCGGCTCGCGCTCGAAGACATCGAGGCCTGCCGCCGCGATCGTGCCGTCCTTGAGGGCGGCGATCAGCGCCGTCTCGTCCACCACCGTTCCGCGACCGATATTGATGAGAACGCCGTCGGGCCCGAGCGCCTTCAGCACCTCGGCATTCACGGCACCGATCGTGCTCTCGCCGCCGGGTGCGGCCACGATCAGCGTATCCACCGCGCTCGCGAGGCTCTTCAGGTCCGGGTGATATTCATAGGAAACGTCGCTGCGCTGCGAGCGGTTGTGATAGGCGATCGTCAAGCCGAAGGCTTCCACGCGCTTGGCGATGGCGAGCCCGATGCGGCCGAGCCCGAGGATGCCGACCCGCCGCCCGCGCAACGTCAAGGGCGTCAGGCGGTAAGGGCGCTCCGGCCAACGGCCTTGGCGCAGATGGACTTCGGAGGCGGAGAGTTCGCGCACGGTGTTGATGAGAAGGCCGAGCGCGGTGTCGGCGACTTCTTCTGTGAGGACGTCGGGGGTGTTGGTCACCATGATGCCGCGTTCCGCCGCCGCGCCCGCATCCACGCCGTCGTAGCCGACGCCGAAATGGGCGATGATCTCGAGATTGGGCAGGGCATCCATGTTCGCGGCGGTGAAACGGCCTGCGACGGCGGCGCCGCGTACCCGCGCACGCTCTTCTCGGCTCAGCGCATCGATCGGCTGCCCGATGCTGGATAGGACATCGAAAGTTTCCTGAAGTTCGGCCAGCGTATCCGGGTTGAAGTCGCGCGTGACCAGAACGGCGACGGATTTCAGGTCGATCATGGCTGCATCCTTCAGGCGGACCAGTCGAAGGCGGAGGAAAGTCGCACCTTCAATTCGGGTGAGATGAGTTCTTCGCTCGTGGCGAAGGCGCTGCCGCCGAGCCGGGCGAGAAGGGCGCTCGCCGCGCGTCGTCCGACTTCCTTCTGGCCGTTGGCGACGGTGGTGAGGGGCGGGGTGGCGATCGCCGCCTCGTCGATGTCGTCGTAGCCCGTCACGGCGATGTCGATGCCGGGGCGCAGCCCTGCGCGCGACAGGCCGTACATCAGGCCGAGCGCCACCAGATCGGAAAAGCAGCAGACGGCCGTCGGCCGCTCATCGATGGCGAGGAATTTGGGCGCGGCGTCGAAGCCGGAATGGCGGGAGCGCGGGCCGGCGATGCGCCATTCGGGGCGGAACTCGATGCCGGCCTCTTCCAGCGCGCGCAGATACCCGGCTTCGCGCAGGCGCCCGGTGGAGGTCAGTTCGGTGCCGCCGATAAAGGCGATGCGCTTGTGACCCTCGCCGATCAGATGGCGGACGGCCATGGCCATGCCCACCGAATCGTCGCCCCGGAAGCTGCCGGCATCCCAGCCTTCCACGGTGCGCGCGATCAACACCACGGGAAGCTCGTTGGATTCGGCAAGTTCCAGATCGGAAGCCGGCGTACCGATGGCGGGCGAGAGAATCAGTCCGTCGGCACCGAGCTGGAGCATCGTGTCGATGAAGGAGCGCTGCTTCGACAGGTCGTCGTAATGGTTGCAGAGAATGAAGGTCTGCCGGTTGCGGTCGAGCTCTCGCTCGATGGCGATCAGGATTTCCCCGAAGAAGGGATTCATGATGTCGTGGACGCAAACCCCGACGATACCGGATTTCGAGGTCCTGAGGCTCGCCGCGCGGCGGTTGTAGATATAGCCCGAGGCGATGGCTTCCGCCTTGATGCGCTCGCGCGTCACCTCCGCGACGAGCGGACTGTCGCGCAATGCCAGCGACACCGTGGCCGTGGACAGGCCAAGAGCCTCGGCGATGGTGGAAAGCTTGACCTTCTGCGCCAAACCGTCAGTCCGGCCGCTGTTGGGATGCCTGATTCATGGATCGTGTATCGCAAATGCCGGTCGCAACGGAAAGCACAAGACAGGCGAAAACTGGTGCCTCGGCTCAAGGAACTTCGTGGGGCACGTCCTTTTCCTCCTCGATCTCGGCCGGTGGGGCTCCGAAATTGGCGTCGATCCGTTTCAGGAGCTTGCGCAGCCTCTTGCGTTCGCGGCCCGAAAAGCCGGCGAAGGCCGCTTGTTCCACCGCCTTCTGTGCCGCCTTGACCTCGCCCACCAGCGCCTCGCCCTTTCCGGTCAGGAAGGCATGGCTCTGGCGCGCATCGTCGGGGGAAGGGCGCTTCTCGATCAGCCCCTGCGCCGAGAGCCGCGCCATGGTCTTGGTGATGGTGGGCGGGCGCACCGCGAGGCGGGTGGCGAGGTCGCGGAGCGAAATCCCGGCATCGTCGTCGAGAGCCAGAAGCACCGCGTCCTGTCCGGGATAAAGATCCTGTTCGGCGAGCCTTGCGGAAAGGGCCGTTCTTCCCGCCCGCGCCGCCAGAAAGAGTTGCGCGAGGACCGAGGTCTTTTTCTTTCGGCCCGTCATGTCGGTTCGCGGCTCCAGTTCCGGTCGCGGCAGAATGAAGAAGCGTAGCCGGCTTGTCTACCGCGCCGGCGAGGTCGACAAGCCCCGTGCAATCCGGCCAAGACCGGCCTATATGCCCGGCACGTCAAGGAGAGATCCGATGTCCGATACGCTCGCGCAGGCGAAAGAACAGATCCCCGTCACCGTCCTCACCGGCTATCTCGGCTCGGGCAAGACGACGCTATTGAACCGCATCCTTTCGGAGGACCATGGTCGCCGCTACGCCGTGATCGTCAACGAGTTCGGCGAGATCGGCATCGACAACGATCTGATCGTGGAATCCGACGAGGAAATCTACGAGATGAACAATGGCTGCGTTTGCTGCACGGTGCGCGGCGATCTCGTGCGCGTCGTGGAAGGGCTGACGAAACGGCGCGGCCGGTTCGACGCCATCGTGGTGGAAACCACCGGCCTCGCCGATCCGGTCCCCGTGGCGCAGACCTTCTTCATGGACGAGGACGTGCGCGCCAAGACCCGGCTCGACGCCGTGGTCGCGCTGGTGGACGCCAAGCACCTGCCGCTTCGCTTGAAGGATTCCAAGGAGGCAGAGGACCAGATCGCCTTTGCCGACGTGGTTCTCCTCAACAAGACCGACCTCGTGACGCCGGAAGAACTCGGGCGCGTCGAGGCGACGATCCGCGCGATCAACCCCCATGCCGTGATTCACCGCACCGAGCGCGCCGCCATCGCCCTCGACCGCGTTCTGGGGCAGGGCGCGTTCGACCTGAAGCGCGTTCTGGACGAGGACCCGAACTTCATCCAGGAAGCCGAAGCCGCGCATGACGACCATGTCTGCGGGCCGGACTGCGACCACGACCATCACGGCCACGGCCACGGCCACGATCATCACGATCACCACCATGGTCACGACCACGCTCATCACGATCATGGCGGGCACGACCACGATCCCGCGCACGAGCATTTCGCGCCCATCCACGACGTGACGGTGAATTCGGTGTCGCTGCGCGCCGGCGAGATGGACCAGCGCAAGCTGTTCCCGTGGATTCAGAAGATCACGCAGGAGCAGGGGCCGAACATCCTGCGCCTGAAAGGGATCATCGCCTTCGCCGACGACCCGGACCGCTACGTGGTGCAGGGCGTCCACATGATCATCGAAGGCGATCATCAGCGGCCCTGGCGTGCCGACGAGAAGCGCGAAAGCCGTCTCGTCTTCATCGGCCGCGAACTGGACGCGAAGGCTCTGGAAGCCGGTTTCCTCGCTTGTCTCGCAAAGCAGCCGGCCACGGCCTGATGCCCTCGGTCGCGCCGTATGCTTTCGGCGGCTTCGTTCAGGAAGCCGCCTTTCTGAAGGATGAGCCGGTCTTCGCGCTGGCCGACGGCACCTTGCGCTTTCCCGCCGGCGGCGAGCGCGTGGTGGAAGCGCATGGCGGCGGCATCACAGCCACGTTCTTCGACGCGGGTGGCGACCGACTGCTGACGGGCGGCGAGGACGGGCGGGTGGTTGCGACCTCTTCGCCCGATCTGAGCCAGGAAGTCGGCAGTGCCGGCCGCAAATGGATCGACACCGTTTGCGCCGGCCCGAACGGCGCGGTCGGCTTTTCCACGGGCCGCAAGGCTTACGTGCGCACGACCGACAGCAAGACGCGGGAGATCGATCTGCCGCGCACGGCCGAGGATCTCGCCTTCGCGCCGAAGGGCCTGCGCCTCGCCGTGGCGCGCTACGACGGCGCGTCCTTGTTCTTCGCCGGCACGGAAAGCCCGCCGACACAGCTCGAATGGAAGGGCGCGCATATCGGCATCGCCTTCTCGCCGGACGGGCGCTTCCTCGTCACCCGGATGCAGGAAAACGCGCTGCACGGCTGGCGTCTCGACGACGGCAAGCACATGCGCATGACCGGCTATCCGGGCAAGGTGAAGAGCTGGTCCTGGTCGGCCAAAGGGCGTTTCCTCGCGACTTCCGGCGCCCCGGCCGCGATCCTCTGGCCCTTTTCCGGCAAGGACGGCCCGATGAACAAGGCGCCGTTGGAACTCGGCACGCGCGGCAATTCCATGGTCACGGCCGTGGCCTGCCATCCCGATGAAGACATGGTCGCGATCGGCTATGTCGACGGCATGATCCTCGCCGTGCGCTTCTCCGACTCCCGCGAAGCGGTGCTGAGACGGGAAGGGACGAGCGCGGTGACCACCATGGCCTGGGACCGGGCGGGCCGACGCCTCGCCTTCGGCACGGAAGAAGGCGAAGCCGGTCTCGTGGATCTGGCTGGTTAGAACAACGAGGCCCTCTAGAATCGAGGGCCTCGCCTGACATCGTGGCTTGATAGGTGGGTCTGCCGCCTCAGGCGACGAGAGCCGCGTTTTCCTCGACCGCATCGATGAGCCGGCCGGTGGGGCGGATCATCCCGCTCGCACCTTTCAACGTATTGTCGGCAAGTTCCAGGCCGAGCATCCGGTGGCGTTCGAAGGGACCCGGCATCGCGAGGCCGGAAGCCTTCGCCGCCGAGAAGCCGAAGCGCTCGTAATAATCGGGGTCGCCGACGAGCAGCACCGCCCGGTGGCCGCGCCAAGCGGCTTCCGCGATCGCGCGGCGCATGAGGCGGGTGCCGAGGCCGAGCCCTTCCGAGCCCTTGGCGACGGCGAGCGGTCCGAGCAGCAGAGCCGGCCGATCGTCGTCACCGGCCGCGACGCTCCACAGCCGCACCGTTCCGACCAGCGTCCCGTTCTCGTCCTTGGCGACGAAGGCGAGGCCCTGCGCCGGCAGGCGATCGCGGCGGATCGCTTCCGACGACTTGCGACGGCGCATCGGACCCATCGCCGCATCGAGAAGAGCCTCGCGTGCGGGCATGTCCGAGGGCGTTTCCTCCATGATGGAGACGAGCGAAGAAACCGGCACGGGGCCGGAAAGAAGAAGAGCTTCCGCGAGCATGGAAATTCAACCCCGAAATGGGAGCCGAAGAAGGATGCGCCGGCAGTCGAGCTCCGGCGCAGGCGAAAGGCCCGGCGCCGGAGCGTCGGGTCAGATCACGTAGGCTCTGAGCGGTTCGAAGCCGTTGAAGGCGACGGCCGAATAGGTCGTCGTGTAGGCTCCGGTGCCCTCGATCAGGATCTCGTCGCCCACCGTCAGCGACACGGGAAGCGGGTAGGGCTTCTTCTCGTAAAGGACGTCGGCCGAATCGCAGGTCGGGCCGGCGAGAACGCAGAGGCTCTTGGCGTCCGCGTCGCGCTCCGTCACGATCGGGTAGCGGATGGCCTCGTCCATGGTTTCGGCGAGACCGCCGAACTTGCCGATGTCGAGGAACACCCAGCGGTTTTCGTCCGCCGCCGACTTCTTCGACACGAGCACGACCTCGGCCTTGATGACGCCCGCGTCGCCGACCATGCCGCGGCCCGGCTCGATGATCGTCTCGGGGATGCGGTTGCCGAAATGGCGTCGCAGCGCTTCGAAGATCGAGCGGCCGTATTCGGCAGCCGAGGGCACGTCCTTCAGGTAACGGGTCGGAAAACCGCCGCCCATGTTGACGAGGGTGAGCTGGATGCCGCGATCGGCCAAGGCGTCGAACACGAAGGCGGCGTCGGCGACGGCGCTATCCCACGCATCGACGTTGCACTGCTGCGAGCCGACATGGAAGGACACGCCGGTCGCCTTCAGGCCGAGCGTTTCGGCATGGGCCAGAACGTCGATCGCCATGGCCGGCACGCAGCCGAACTTGCGCGACAAGGGCCATTCGGCGCCCTTGCCGTCGGTCAGGACGCGGCAGAACACGCGGGCGCCGGGAGCGGCGCGGGCGACCTTCTCGACTTCTTCCACGCAGTCCACGGCGAAGAGCGACACGCCGAGCTCGAAGGCGCGGGCGACGTCGCGCTCCTTCTTGATCGTGTTGCCGTAGGAAATGCGGGACGCGGTCGCGCCGGCATCCATCGCCATCTCGATCTCGGCCACCGACGCGCAGTCGAAGGACGAGCCGAGCGAGGCGAGGAGGCGCAGGATCTCGGGGGCCGGGTTGGCCTTCACGGCGTAGTAGATCAAGGAATCCGGCAGGGCGCGCCGGAAGGCGTTGAAGTTCGCCTCGACCACGTCGAGGTCCACCACGAGGCAGGGGCCTGCGGGACGGCGGGTGGCGAGGAAGTCGATGATGCGCTGCGTGGCCATGGCGTCGATCCTTGGAATCGGCGTTCAAAAGGGTGCGGACAGCCGCGTGCCTTCGCTTGGCGCCGAAAGGGCGCGCGCGAATTCATGCGTCATACCGCGACGACTTGGTGGCTTCACGCAAGGGAATGCGCGTCGCCGTTCAGGTTGTCTGCCTTGGCGTGGAGGGCTTGAACCCGCCGCACTTGGGCAAGGAAGGTGTGCCTCTTCAGAATTCCCGGCTTTGGAGACCGGGAGAGACCAAAAAAGCCCGCACCGTCGTTGCTTTAAGGCGTCCTCGACTTCGCATTGGCTGCGAGGTCGACTGGAGGCGATCTCCAGGACCGGCCCGATTGCCCTCGCATTTGAGGATCGGGGGACGCCCACAGGCTCGTGCGACTTTGGGCAAGCGGCGATATATGCGGGGCGACCGTCACAAACAACAGGTAAAAAGCCTTTCCGTTGATTTTTGCCGCCCAGCGTCGGATGGAGAAAAGGCACTGTTCCGTCCGCGCAACAATCGGCAAGCTTCGGCACAGTTTCGCTCCCTTCGCCAACCTCGGAGACGTCGTGGACACGCTCACCCGAATGCGCGCTTTCATCGCCGTGGTCGAGAACGAGGGCTTCTCGGCGGCGGCGCGCAAGACCGGCCGCTCCAAGGCGCTTCTTTCCAAATATGTGCGCGAACTGGAGGACGAACTCGGCGTTCTCCTCGTCAACCGCACGACGCGCCAGATCGCGCTGACGGCGGCGGGGGAGGTTTATTTCTCGCGCGCGTCCGCCGTGCTCGCCGAACTCGACAACCTGAACGAGGAAGCCCGCGAAGCGACCGGCGAGGCGAAGGGGCGCATCCGGGTCAGCGCGGCGCGCACCTTCGGCGATGCCGAGCTTGGCCGCTGCCTCGTGGATTTCGCCGTCGACCACCCGAACATCTCGCTCGACATCCATCTCGACGACAACTTCGTGGACCTTCTGAACGAAGGCTTCGATGTCGCCATCCGCATGACGCGGCTTGCCGATTCGGCGATGATCGCCCGCCGGCTGGCGGACCTGACCCTTCGCCTTTGCGTCAGTCCCGACGCGCTGGCGCGGCTCGGGAGCCCGGCTCATCCGCAGGATCTGGCGGCGCTTCCCGCCGTAATCGATTCCAATTCGCGCATGTTCTCGAACTGGGCGTTTCGCGATCCGCGAAGCGGTGCGCCGCTCGCCGTCGCTGTATCAGGACAGTTCACGGCCAACAGCCCGGTGACGGTTCGGGCCGCCGTTCGCGCCGGGCTCGGCTTCGGTTTGATCCCCGAATTCGTGGTGCGCGAGGATCTGCGCTCCGGCCGGCTCGCCAGCGTTCTCGACGAGTTCCTGCCGCAGGATGCCGGCATCTATGCCGTTTTCCCGCATCGCCGCCATCTGCCGACGCGCGTCCGGCTGCTGGTGGACTATCTGGCCGCCTGGTTCCGTCGCAATTCCTGCGATGCGGTGGAGAGTGAAGCAGAACTCACGAATCGCTAACCAGTATCGCGGACAATTCGCGGCTCCGGCCGTCGGGACTTTTCGGTTCGGAACACGGGAATGCGAGGAGTGGACCATGCGGCACTGGGCGGTTCTGGGCGTCGGCCTTCTGGGGCTTCTCCTGCCGGGCGGCGCGGAGGCCGCCACGCCGTCTCGCGCGCGTTCTAAGGAAACCACGATCGACGAGCGCTTCGAGCCCGGAACCATCGTGATCCGCACGAGCGAGCGCCGGCTATACCTCGTCACCGGGCCGGCGACGGCCTTGCGCTACGACATTGCCGTCGGGCGGCCGGAAGAGCAATGGTTCGGCAAAAGCTGGGTGTCGAAGAAACGCCTCGACCCGATCTGGATTCCGACGCCCGACATGCGCGCCAAGAAGCCGGAACTGCCGCAATCGGTGGGGCCTGGCCCGAAGAACCCGCTCGGCGTCAGAGCGATGAATCTCGGCTGGGGCATGTATCGCATCCACGGCACCAATTCGCCCAATTCCATCGGCAGCGCCGCTTCGGCCGGCTGCTTCCGCATGCGCAACGCCGACGTTCTCGATCTCTTCGAGCGCGTCAATGTCGGCGCGCAGGTGGTGGTCGAAGAGTAGCCACCCTTCCCGATTTCGGCCATGCTTGTGCGCGACAGCTCCGCGCGTCGAGGGGCCGGCGATCGGGGAAATGGCATTGTTGAAGCATCTGGCGCGTCCCGTCATCGCGCTTGGCGTCATCGCGCTCGCAACAAGCATCGCGAATGCCCATCCGCATGTCTTCGCGGACGCGCGCATGGAGATCGTCGGCAATAGCGACGGCACGCTTCAGGCGGTGCGCAACATCTGGCGGATGGACGAGATGTTCTCGACCTCCGTGGTTCTCGACTACGACAAGAACAAGAACTCCAATCTCGATGACGACGAGTTGCAGGCGGTCGCCGACACGGTGAAGGAATCGATCGCCGAATATTCCTTCTACACCTTCGTGCAGAAGGCGGACGGCGGGCAGGTGAAGATGCAGCCGCCGGAGGAGATTCGCGCGCTCTACCAGGACGGCCAGCTTCTGATCTTCTTCGAGATGAAACCCGCCGAGCCGGTAGACCTGAAATCCACGCCAATCAGCGTCGCCAATTTCGACGAGACATTCTTCACCGCCTTCGAGTTCGCCGACGACGGCTTCCAGCTCATCGGCCTGCCTGCCGCTTGCACGAAGGAGGTCACCGTGCCGGACGAGGACGAGGCGGCGCAGCAATGGATGGCGTCCATCGCCTCCATTCCCGCCGATGGCGAAGTGCCGGAAGACGGCGCGAAATTTGCGCAGGTGCTGGCCACGAAGGCGTCGATCAAATGCGGCTGAAGCCTTTCCACCTCCTCGCCTTCGCGGCGCTCGTCTCCGTTCTGACGGTCGCCGAGCCCGCTCTCGCGCGCTCCTCGCTCGGCATCGGCACGGCCGAGTCGGGCGGGATGCCGACCGGTCCGTTCGCCGGCATGTTTCTTCAGATCAACGCCTGGCAGCGTGAATTCCTGATGGCGCTGAACAAGTCGCTGGTGGGCTTGAAGTCGGGCACCGGCGGCGCGACGCTGCTCGTCGGCATGTCCTTCGCCTATGGCGTCTTCCACGCGGCCGGCCCCGGCCACGGCAAGGCGGTGATTTCCTCCTATCTTCTGGCCGACAAGGTGCAGCTTCGGCGCGGCATCCTCCTGTCCTTCGCCTCGTCTCTGCTTCAGGCCTTCGTGGCGCTCGGCGTCGCCTGTGCCGGGTGGTTCGTCCTGCGCGGTTCGGGCGTGTCGATGACCGACGTGTCGCAATGGCTGGAGGTCGGCTCCTTCGCGCTCGTCGCGGCCTTCGGCGGCTGGCTTCTCTCGCGTAAAGTCGTTCAGATCGCGCGGCGGCCGCGACGGGTGCGGATGAAGGCCTTGTTCGGGCGCAATGACGGTTTCGCCGGCAGCGCGCTGGCTTTCGCCGCGCCGGGAAGCGCGCCGGCCATGCCGATCATGCGGCCCGCTTCCGGGGCCTTCGCGGCGGACGTCTGCGAATCCAGCGACGAGGACGATTGCGGCTGCGGCCGGCCCCACATCGCCGATCCTTCGCGCTTGTCCGGCGAGCGCCTGTCCTTTTCCGGCGCCGTATCGGCGGTTCTGGCCATCGGCATCCGGCCCTGCTGGGGCGCGGTCAGCGTGATGGCCTTCGCGCTGGTGAACGGCCTTGCCTGGGCGGGCGTCGCATCCGTCTTCGCCGTCGCCTTCGGCACCGCGCTGACCGTATCCGCCATCGCGGCGCTGACGGTGCTCGCCAAGGGCGTCGCCTTGCGCCTCGGGCGTGCCGGCGGGCGCTCGCGGCTCGTGATCGACGCGCTGGAGATCACCGGCGCGTCGTTCGTGCTTCTTCTCGGCCTGCTTCTTCTGGGCGGCGCTCTGGCTTAAGCCTGCCGGTTCTTCGCATATTTTCGGCATTCGTCGCCGAAGGCGCGGAAGATCGCGGCAGAGGGCGCGTCGCTCGTCGCGAAATATTCCGGGTGCCATTGCACGCCGAGGGCGAAGCCCTTCGCGCCATCCACCGAGATGGCCTCCACGGTTCCGTCCGGCGCAGTGGCTTCGACGCTGAGGCCTGCCCCCAGACGGTCGATGGCCTGGCGGTGAAGGGAGTTCACGCGGATCGCCGTTTCGCCGACAATGCCAGAGAGCGTTTGCCCGGAAACCGAAACGTCCTGCCGGATCGCGAAGCGTCCGTCCTGTTCGGGATGTTCCGGGGCGCGGTGGTCCATCCGACCATCCTGCTCCTGGATCTCGGTGGCGAGCGAGCCGCCATGCACGACGTTGAGTTCCTGCAGCCCCCGGCAGATCGCCAGAAGCGGCACACCCATCTCGATCGCGCCGCGCATCAGGGCGTCCGTCAGCCGGTCGCGATCGGTGTCGAAGGGCTCGTGGGCGGGGGACGGCTCGACGCCGTAGCGCGACGGGTGAACGTTGGAGGCGGAACCCGTGACGAGAACGCCGTCGACGCGGGCGAGGATGGACGCCACGTCGAACTCTTCGGCGAGAGCCGGCACGATCAGGGGCACGACCCCGCCGACGCGAAGCGCCGCCTTCAGATAGGTGTCGGGGCTCGCATGCCAGCTGTAATTGCCGAAGTCGCGGACATCGGCGGGAACGGCGACGAGCGGAGCGTCGAGCGGCATGGCCTTCTCCTTTGAACGGCGCGAGAAGCACCACGCCTGATGGTCGCCGTCAACGGTCGCGGCAGGGTGGGGCCGCCTCGATGGCGCGCGCCTTTCGCCGGGCTTTACCCGCCTCTTGTCGGCGGCTATGCCTGCCTCCGCCTTCAAAAAGCACGGTTATCCTTCGATGCAGGGCTAAGGTGCCGATTCGGCGCGTCCAGCGCGGGTCGGCGGATTTGCCGCTCGTCGTCAGATCTCGCGGATAAGGAAATCGAGGGTTGATGAACCGTCGTCGTTTCATTCGGGGTGGAGCGTCCGGCGCGTTGGGGGTGGCGGGCGTTTCCGCGCTCGCCGCGCCGGCCTTGGCGCAAAGCGCGCCGAAGGTCCGATGGCGCTGTGCCTCGTCCTTCCCAAAGTCCCTCGACGCGATCTATGGCGCGGCGGAGGATGTCGCGCGCTATGTCCGCGAGGCGAGTGACGGGGCGTTCGAGATCCAGACCTTCCCGGCCGGCGAGATCGTGCCCGGCCTTCAAACCGCCGACGCCGTTTCGGGCGGCACCGTCGAGATGTGCCATACGGCGTCCTACTATTCGGTCGCCAAGGACCCGACCTGGGCGCTCGGCGCGGCCGTGCCCTTCGGCCTCAACGCGCGCGCCCTGAATGCTTGGCTTCATGCGGGCGGGGGGCTCGACCTCCTCAACGAATTCTTCGCGACGCAGGGGCTGCATTATCTGCCGGGCGGCAATACCGGCACGCAGATGGGCGGCTGGTTCCGGCGCGAAATCAACGCCGTGCAGGACCTGAAAGGGCTGAAGATCCGCGTCGCCGGCCTTGCCGGACAGGTTCTCGCCAAGCTCGGCGCCGCGCCCCAGCAGATCGCGGGCGGGGAAATCTATCAGGCGCTGGAGCACGCCACCGTCGACGCGGCCGAGTGGATCGGCCCCTATGACGACGAGAAGCTCGGCTTCGTGAAGGTCGCGCCCTTCTACTACTATCCGGGCTGGTGGGAGGGCAGTCTGTCGCTCTGCTTCTTCGTCAACAAGGCCGAGCACGAGAAACTGCCGGCCGCTTACCGCAGCATTCTCGCCACCGCTTCGCGCGCGGTGACGCTGGAAATGCTGGCGAAATACGATCTCAAGAATCCGGCGGCGTTGAAGCGGCTCGTCGCGGCGGGCGCGCAGTTGCGTCCCTTTCCGCAGGATGTCCTCAACGCCTCCTTCGATGCCGCCAATCAGGTCTATGGCGAGATCAACGGCAAGAATGCCGCCTTCAAGAAAATCTACGATTCCATGATGGCCTTCCGGGCCGAGACCTACCTTTATCAGCAGGTGCCCGAATACACGTTCGACACCTTCATGATGATCAAGCAGCGCGAAGGCGCGCTTGGCGGGCGCTGAGGCGCCGCCGAGCCTCCAACACGCTCAGAACTCGGCCCAGTCCGCCGTTTCAGGTTTCGCCTGCGCCGTTTGGCGCATCTGCCTGACGGGAGCGGGCGCTGTGCGTGCCGTGCGCCGGGCCGGTGACGCCGGGGCTTGAACGCCGGGCGCGGCGGAGATGCGGAAGACTTCCGTGGTTCGCGCGAGCTGCTCGGTTTCGCCGGACAGCGACTGCGCGGCGGCGGTCGTTTCCTCCACCATCGCCGCGTTCTGCTGCGTGACCTTGTCCATCTGGTCGGCGGCCGTGGAGACTTCGCGCAAGCTCACGGCATGTTCGCGGGCGCCGGCCGCGATCTCCGCGATGGCTGCCGCGACACCGCCCACCTGTTCCACGATGCCGGTCAAGGCACGGCCGGAAGCGGAAACGAGTTCGACGCCCGTCCCGACCTGTACCGAGGACGCCGAGATCAGGGTCTTGATCTCCTTGGCGGCTTCCGCCGAGCGTTGCGCGAGGCCCCGCACTTCCTGCGCCACCACCGCGAAGCCGCGACCCGCCTCGCCGGCACGGGCGGCTTCCACGCCCGCATTCAGGGCGAGGAGGTTCGTTTGGAACGCGATCTCGTCGATGACGCCGATGATCTTGCCGATCTCGGCCGAAGATCGCTCGATCTCGCTCATCGCCGCGACAGCCTTGCCGACCACGGTGCCGCCGCGTTCGGCCTCGGTCTGGGCGAGCGTCGCGGCGGCGCGCACGTCGTCGGCGGCCTGCGCCGTGTGGTTCACGCCGCGCGTCACTTCGGACAGGGCGGCGACGGTTTCCTCAAGGCTCGCGGCCTGCTGCTCGGTGCGCTGCGACAGGTCACTTGCGGCGATCGTGATCTCTTCGAGGCCGACCCTGATCGATGAGATCGAACCGACGACGGAGCCGATCGCGGTCTCCAATTGGCCGACGGACGTGTTGAAGATCTGGCGGATCGGCTCGAACTCCGCCGCGACAGCGCTATCCATGCGGACCGTGAGGTCGCCGGCGGCAAGCCTTTCGAAGCCGGCCTCGACGCCATGGACGAAGGCGCGCAGGTCTTCCGCCTTGGCGTGTTCGATCGCCGTCTGCCGGTCGCGCTGCGCTTCCTGATCGCTGGCCTGGCGTGCCTTATCGGCCCGGAGGCTCTGTTGCTCGATCATGGAATGGCGCAGACTTTCGATGGCGCGGGCCATGCGGCCGATCTCGTCGCCCCGATGCTTCTGGGGAACTTCGAGATCGGTTCGGCCATCGGCCACCTCGCCGACGATCGCCGTCATGCGTTTCAACGGGGCGAGCATCCGGGCCGTGGCCCAAAGCAGCGCAGCGCCGACAAGGGTGACGAGCACAACAGAGATCACCGAAAGCGCCATGCGCAAGCGGTTCACGGACAGAAGGAACTCGGCCTTGGGGATGCCGACATAAAGCACGCCGATCGTTTCGCCCGCCGCGTTCTTGATCGGATCGTAGGCGACGAAGAAGGGCGTGCCGAGGATTTCGGCCTCGCCGCGATAGGTTCGGCCGGCGCCGAGCACCGCGTCCTGCACCGGGCCCTTGGCGAGCTTCGTGCCGACGGCGCGCGAGCCGTCCGGCTTTTGGACGTTGGTGGTGATTCGCGTGTCGCCCATGAACACGGTCGCCGTGCCGCCCACCAGTTCCTTGATCTTATCGACCGGTTCGGTGAAGCCGTTCAACGCGCGCTCACCGGCATAAAGCGTCTCGCCGTCGCGCCGGAAGCCTTGCCCGTAGCCGCTCAGGACATGCCACGCGATCCGCATGTTCGTTTCTTGTTCGCTGGCGGCGTCCTTGCCCGCTTCCTGCGTCATCACCATCCCGGCGATGACGACGACGAGCAAGGCGAAGGTCGATAGCCCGGTCAGCGCCAGTGCGACGATCTTGGCGGGGAGGGGGATATTTCCGATCCTTGTCGTCATCGTTTTACCGGGTTCTTCTCTATTGACGTTCCGCTTCACCGCTCCAGAAGGCCGGATAATTATGAAAAAATGTCTATATATCAGTTGGTTGTCCTGCTAACCAATCCGGCGTCCGACGTTTCGCTGTCCAAGCCTCGCACTTCCGAGGGCAAGTAAATGCGGGCGATGCGGCTGGTTTTCGTTCGCGTCCGACTGCCCCTCGGCGGATAATGAGCTAGCTTCATCCCGCTGCGACGAGGGCTGGATGAATGCGAGGCGCAAGGGATTCCGATAGAGTGGCGAAGCCTCCGCGCCCCAAGCCCATCAACGGCGACTGGCTGTTTCGCGCCGCCGCCCATTACCTCGAGCGCTATGCGAGCTCGGCCGATAATCTCCGCCGCGTCCTGCGCCGCAAGATCGACCGGCGTCTCGAAACGCATGACGATCCGCCGGACGATGACGCGCGGGCGGCCCATGCGCAACTGATCGAGGAAACGCTGGAGCGTTTCGCCGAACTGCGGTTGGTCGACGACAAGGCCTTCGCCGAAGCCAAGCTGCGCAGCCTTCGGCGCGTCGGCGCTTCCAGCCGGCAGGCGGCGGCGAAACTCAGCCAGAAGGGCGTCGACCGCACGACGGTCGAGGATGCGCTGCGGGACGACGAGACCAGCGACCGCGAAGCCGCGCATCGCTACGCCAAGCGCCGCCGCTTCGGGCCGCACCGGATGCGGGACCGCAAGGAAAGGCGCGAGCGCGACATCGCAGCCATGATGCGCGCCGGCTTCGCCCTGGCCGATGCGCGGGCCGCGATCGACGGCGAACCGGAGGAGGACTGACGAGAATCGCGGAACGATCCGCGCTTTCCCTCCGTTAGCGGGCCATGATGACACCGATGAACGAACCGAACGCCTTCGGGCGAAGGCTTCGTCTCGGGCGACACGGAAGGAAAGCGCAATGCCGAAGATCAACGAGGCCAAGATCGCCATTCTCGCCACGGACGGCTTCGAACAGGTCGAACTCACCGAGCCGCAGAAGAAGCTGCAGGAGGCCGGCGCCACGGTTCACGTCCTATCCGTCAAGGAAGGCTCGATCAAAGGCTGGGACGAGACCGATTGGGGCGAGGCGGTGAAGGTCGACCGTCTGGTGACGGAAGCGAAGGTTTCCGACTACGACGCGCTCGTTCTGCCGGGCGGCCAGATCAACCCGGACAAGCTGCGCACCGAAAAGGCCGCGGTCGCCTTCGTTCGAGACTTCTTCGATACGGGCAAGACGGTTGCCGCCATCTGCCATGGCCCGTGGCTCCTGATCGAGGCGGGCATCGCGAAAGGGCGGGAACTGACCTCATTCGAATCGATCAAGACGGATGTCCGCAATGCCGGCGGCAACTGGGTAGATCGCGAGGTGGTGGTCGATCAGGGGCTTGTCACTTCCCGCAAGCCGGACGATCTGCCGGCCTTTATCGGCAAGATCATCGAGGAGATCGAGGAAGGCCGCCATGAGGATCGCCGCAAGGCGGCTTGAGCGAGAAACTGTTCCGGAAAGAGGCCGGCGCATGGAGCGTCGGCTTTTTCGTCTCCATAGGCGCGTTGCCCGAAGGCTGCGATTTCGTGTAGCGTGGCGACCGGGCGGCACATGCGGCGAGAACAACCGGTGCCGGGGAGGAAGACATGGCAGAACATCCCGGCTTCGATCGGAACGCCGTCGGCGAAATGGATTATCCCGAGCACGAGCGCACCTATGCGCGCTTCCTGTGGCTGGTGAAATACGGCACGATCGGGGTGGTCGGCATCCTTGTGTTCATGCTCGTCGCGCTGATCGCCAATGGTGGTTTTATCGGCGGCATCGTCACGGCGGCTATCTTCATCGCCGTTGCTTCCTTTGTAATGCGGACGGGCGAAACCCATTCGATGAAGCATTGACGTTTCGATAGGCATTTGCCCACGCTGATCGTGGATGGAGCAATAAAACGCCGATCGAGCCTTGCCCGAGATCACCGAAGGGCGTATCTCCAAGCATCCCAGCGACGTGCGGGAGAGACTGGCCGAAAGGCCGGCGCCGAAGGAGCAACCGCCCCGGAAACTCTCAGGCAAAAGGACCGCACGCAGCATAGAACATCCGGAGAGTGGTGACCCATCCATGGGCGCCCGCCGAAGGAGAAAGCGCAGCGGAAAGAGGTTTTCCGCGCGTGAAGCTCTCAGGCTCGTGACGGAGGGGCGATTCGACAGGAAACCTTGCGTGGGTTTCCGGAACAAGGATCGCCCATGACCTCCGTTGCCGTTGTCGGTGCCGGCATCACCGGTATCACCACCGCCTACAAGCTGCGCCGCCTCGGCTTCGACGTGACGGTCTTCGACCGCCAGTCCTATGCGGCGATGGAAACCTCCTTCGCCAATGGCGGACAGCTATCCGCCTCCAATGCAGAAGTCTGGAACCATCCCTCGACCTTCCTGAAGGGCATGAAGTGGATGCTGCGCAAGGACGCGCCGCTGCTCGTCCATCCCGCGCCCACCTGGCACAAGCTGTCCTGGATGGCGGAATTCGTCGCCGCGGCCCGCAATTATCGCGAGAACACGATCGCGACCGTCCGCATGGCCATCGCCGCCCGTGAGCATCTGATCGAGATGGCGAACGAAGAGGGCGTCGACTTCGATCTCGTGAAGCGCGGCATTCTCCATGTCTACGAAAGCAAACCCGAGTTCGAGCATGGCCTCAAGGTCAACGAGATGCTGCGCGAGGGTGGCCTCGACCGCCGCGCCCTGACGCCGGACGAGATCCACGCGATCGAGCCGGCCATCAAGGGGCGCTTCCACGGCGGCTTCTTCACCGAAAGCGATTTCACCGGCGATATCCACAAATATTCGCGCGGGCTGGCGGAAGCCTGCCGCCGGCTCGGCGTGACCTTCCGTTACAATGTGCAGATCGACAAGCTGGCGGCGACGGGCGAGGGCATCCACATCGACCTGTCGGTGAAGGGGCTGCCGGAACATGCGCGCTTCGACAATGTGGTCGTCTGCGCCGGCACGCAGAGCCGCCGCTTCGCCGCGATGCTCGGCGACCGGGTGAACATCTATCCGGTGAAGGGCTATTCCGTCACCGTGGTCATGGACGACGACGAAAGCCGCGCCGCCGCGCCCTGGGTCTCGATCCTCGACGACAAGGCCAAGATCGTCACGAGCCGTCTCGGGCCGGACCGCATGCGCATCGCCGGCACGGCCGAGTTCGCCGGCGAGAACCGCGATATCCGCATGGCGCGCATCAAGCCGCTGGTGGATTGGTGCCGTCATCGCTTCCCCGACATGGGAACGGCGGCGGTTCTGCCTTGGGCGGGCCTTCGCCCGATGATGCCGAACATGATGCCGCGCGTCGGCGCGGGCAAGCGGCCGGGTGTCTTCTACAATACGGGCCACGGCCATCTCGGCTGGACGCTCTGCGGCATCACGGCGGAGATGGTGGCGAACACCGTCCAAGCTGCCTCGCGCCGCACGAGCGTGCCCGTCGGCAAGGCCGATCCGGCCAAGATCGAAGGCTTGGCGCATTCGGTTCACTGAGTGAGACGGGGCGGTCCGCGACGGGCCGCCCCTTTTCACATCAGGCGGAGAGTTCTTCGATGAGGAAGCTTTCCAAAGCGACCGGATCGACATCCTTCGCGACGAAGGCCTGACCGATGCCATGCGTCAGGATGAAGGTCAGGCGCTCGCGGCTGACCTTCTTGTCCTGGCGGATCGCGGCCATCAAATCCGGCACGGACAACGCCTCGCCCGGAATCTGATCGACCCGCGTCGGGAGGCCCGCCGCGCGAAGGTGCGCCGATGCCCGCTCCGCATCCTGGCCCCGGCAAAGCCCGAGCCGGACCGAGAAGCGATGCGCCATCGCCATGCCGATGGATACGCCCTCGCCATGGACGAGCCGCTCCGGATCGTAGCGAACGGCCTTTTCCAAGGCGTGGCCGAAGGTGTGGCCGAGATTGAGAAGGGCGCGGCGGCCTTCCTCGCGCTCGTCCTCGGCGACCACCGCCGCCTTCGCCCGGCAGCTTTCGGCAATCGCCTCGGCCCGCGCCTGTCCCCCTTCGAAGATCTCGGCGCGCTTGCGCTCCAGCCATTCGAAGAAGTCCGGCCGGTCGATCAGGCCGTATTTGGCAACCTCCGCATAGCCGGCTGCAAACTCGCGGGGCAACAAGGTGTCGAGCACCTCCGTATCGGCGAGAACGAAGCCCGGCTGGTGGAACACGCCGACGAGGTTCTTGCCCTGCGGCGAGTTGATGCCGGTCTTGCCGCCGACGGAGGAATCGACCTGCGCCAGAAGCGTGGTCGGCACCTGGATGAACTGCATGCCGCGCCGGACGATGCCGGCGACGAAGCCGGAAAGATCGCCGATCACCCCGCCGCCGAAGGCGATCACGGCGTCACCCCGCTCCAGGCGCGCATGGATCACCTTTTCCACGACTTCCTGAAGATGGGTGTAGCTCTTGGTGGTTTCGCCGGCCGGCAGGACGATCTCGGTCGCCTGGATTCCGGCCTCCGAAAGCGATCGCATGAAACGGGCGAGATGCAGGCCCGCCACCGTCGCGTCGGTGACGACGGCGGCGCGAAGTCCGGGAAAGCGCGACGCGATCTCCGCGCCCGCCCGCTCGATCAGGCCCTGACCGATCAGGATGTCGTAGCTGCGCTCCCCGAGCTCGACGCGTACCGTTTCCACCGAACCGTCCTTCACGCTCTCGCCATCTCTTCGAGGTGCCCGGTTCCCGGCAGGTGCCGGTCGAGCGCCGCGACGATCTCCTCGGCCACGACCTCGCGCTTGACGTTGCGCGAATGGACGTTGACGTCGGCCAGCCCGTAGACGGGATAGCGCTTCTCCATGAGGTCGCGCATGGTGGCGCGCGGGTCGGCCGTTTTCAGAAGCGGGCGGTTGCCGCGCCGCATGACGCGCTCCATCAAGGTGTCGAGATCGGCTTTCAGCCAGACGGTGACGGCGGAGCCGAGAAGGGCTGCGCGCGTCGCCTCCGCCATGAAGGCCCCGCCGCCGGTCGCCACGATCTGCGGGCCTTCGGCGGCGAGCCGCGTCACGACCCTGGCTTCCAGCGCACGGAACTCCGCTTCGCCATAGGCGGCGAAGAGTTCGGCCACCGTCATGCGGGACGCGGCCTCGATCTCGTTGTCGCTGTCGAAGAAAGGCAGGGACAGCCTTTGCGCCAAGCGGCGGCCGACCGTCGACTTGCCGGCGCCCATGAGCCCGACCAGCACGACGGAACGCGAGCCGAGCCGCGTCACGATATCCTCCGCCTTTGGCAGGCTGCCTTGTTTCATGGAACGAAGAACTCCTCCTCTTACCGGGGAACAGCAATTCGTGCCGAGCGTCAAGTTCTGGTGCCGCCGCGACACAGGTCTGGTCTCTCCTGACCTCGCAGGGGCGGCCATGCCTTGCGCGTTTTTCCACGGTCGGCGAAGAGGTTGCGGGAAGCCATTGAAACACCGCTGAGGGATATCCCGGCCCGCCAATGCCAACCCTCGTCCGCCTCCTCAGCACGATCGCCCTTCTCGCCGGCATTGTTCTGGCCGTGATGACCGCGCTCGTTTATTTGGTGGAGCCTGTGCCTCATCGCGTCGTCATCGACGTGCCCCTGACGCTTCCGGGCGACAGCGCGGAAGCGGTCGGCGAGAACATCACCCAGTGAGTGCCGCTTCGGGTCGCGCCGGCCTCGATATCGAGTCCTTTCTCGAGATGATGGCGGCCGAGCGGGGCGCGGCGCTCAACACGCTGTCCGCTTATCGCCGGGATCTGGAGGACGTCGCGGTCTTTCTCGCCGCCAAAAAACGGTCCTTATCGCTCGCCGATGCGGAGGACGTGCGGGCCTATGTCTCGCATCTGTCCGCCCAGGGCTTCGCTGCATCCAGCCAAGCGCGGCGGCTGTCCTCGCTCCGCCAGTTCTTCAAGTTCCTTTATGCCGAGGGAATGCGGACCGACGATCCGATGGGGACGATCGAATCGGCGAGGAAAGCGCGGCCTCTGCCCAAGATCCTGTCGGAGGAGGAGGTGGACCGGCTGCTGGGCTGCGCCGCTGCGGAGGCTGCGCGCGACGATCTTGCGCCCACCGCCGTCGCCCGTGCCCGCCGGATGAACGCGCTCGTGGAAATCCTCTACGCGACGGGCCTGCGCGTTTCGGAACTCGTCAGCCTTCCGCGCTCGGTGCTGCGCTCGAAGAGCCGGATGATCGTCGTGAACG
Source organism: Aureimonas psammosilenae (assembly GCF_009176975.1). Taxonomy (GTDB): domain Bacteria; phylum Pseudomonadota; class Alphaproteobacteria; order Rhizobiales; family Rhizobiaceae; genus Plantimonas; species Plantimonas psammosilenae. The sequence goes on along the minus strand of NZ_WEZG01000012.1, from coordinate 38,391 downwards.
GCAAGGGCAACAAGGAACGCATGGTGCCGATCGGCGAACGGGCGCGCGATGCGTTGGCCGCCTTCGGTGAGGCGACACGCGCGCTCGGCAAGCCGGCGACCGGCGAGGTCTGGCTGTTTCCGGCTTTGTCCGAAAGCGGACACATGACGCGGCAGGCCTTCGCGCGTGACCTGAAGGATCTGGCGGTCAAGGCCGGCATTTCCCCGGCGCGGGTGTCTCCGCATGTCCTGCGCCACGCCTTCGCCAGCCATCTCCTGCAGAACGGCGCCGATCTTCGCGCCGTGCAGGAACTTCTCGGCCATTCCGATATCTCCACGACGCAGATCTATACCCACGTCCTTGAGGAGCGCTTGATCCGCCTCGTTTCCGACCATCATCCGCTGTCGGAAGCGGCGCGGGACTGAGCCGTTTCTTGACAGCGGGGTCAGGGTCCTTCATGTGCCGGGCAACCAAGCAGGTCCGATGCACAACTATCTCGATTTCGAAAAGCCGGTCGCCGACCTCGAAAGCCAGATCCTCGCGCTGAAGGGCCTTGGCGGCGGCGGTGACAGCGTCGATGTCAGCGAAGAGATCAAGCGTCTCGAAACGCGCTCGCGCGAGGCGCTGACCGATCTCTACAAGAAGCTGACGCCCTGGCAGAAGACGCAGGTCGCGCGCCATCCCGACCGGCCGCATTGCGTCGACTACATCGCCCGGCTCATCACCGATTTCACGCCGCTGGCCGGCGACCGCTACTTCGCCGAGGATCATGCGGTGATCGCGGGCTTCGGCCGTTTCGAAGGCGAATCGGTCGCTGTGATCGGGCAGGAAAAGGGCTCGGACACCCAAACCCGCATCAAGCACAATTTCGGCATGGCGCGGCCGGAAGGCTACCGCAAGGCCGTGCGCATCATGGAACTGGCGGATCGCTTCAAGATCCCGGTCCTCACCCTCGTCGATACGGCCGGCGCTTATCCCGGCATCGGCGCGGAAGAGCGCGGACAGGCGGAAGCCATCGCGCGCTCCACCGAGGCTTGCCTCAATCTGAAGGTTCCGCTCGTATCCGTGGTGATCGGCGAGGGCGGTTCGGGCGGGGCCATCGCGCTCGCCACCGCCAATCGCGTCCTGATGCTGGAACACGCGATCTACAGCGTGATCTCGCCGGAAGCGGGTGCCTCCATTCTTTGGCGCGACGCCACGCGCTCGCGCGACGTGGCGCAGGCGATGAAGATCACGGCGCAGGACCTCAAAGGCTTCGGCGTGATCGATGAGATCGTGTCCGAGCCGATCGGCGGCGCGCATCGCGAGCCGGACGCCGTGATCGAGCAGACGGGCGAAAGGCTGCAGGCCGCGCTCGTGGACCTCGGCGGTCTCGACGGCGACGCGCTGCGGCGCCAGCGCCGCGAGAAGTTCCTGTCGATCGGGCGCGAACTTTAAGTTTTCGACCGGGCGTGGCTTTTCGGTAACGCCGTCCGACTCCTCAAATTCGCCGTCGTCGTTCACAATAGGACGCGACGGAGCCGGAGCGATCCGGTTTCACGGAACCGACCGCGAGGGGATTTGCGGGGTTAACGTTCCGTTTACGCGACGGGTGCAAAAAGGCCGAAGAACCCTGCCATCCATCCGGCAGGTCCGAGAGGGGAAGGGCATGCGGGTCGGACGCCTTGCGAGAATGGCTATGCTCGGAATGACGCTGATGGCCGTCGCTTCCTGCCAGAAGGGGGGCGCCGATCTCGGCGACCTTCTCGGCGCGGCCGCGCCCATCCCGCCCAAGCTCATGGCCGAGATCAAGGCCAAGGACATGGGCGGCAAGTCGCCCATCCTGGTGCGGCTCTACAAGGAAGAATCGCAGCTCGAAATCTGGAAGCAGAAGAGCAACGGCGAATATGCTGTTCTGAAGACCTATTCGATCTGCGCCTGGTCCGGAAAGCTCGGCCCCAAGAAGACGGCGGGCGACCGCCAGGCGCCGGAAGGTTTCTACACCGTCGCGCCGGGCCAGATGAACCCGGATTCGCAGCACCATCTCGCCTTCAACATCGGTTATCCGAACCAGTTCGATAAGGTGAATGGCGGCACCGGCGAGCATCTGATGGTGCATGGCTCGTGCAACTCGTCCGGCTGCTACGCCATGGACGACTGGCAGATGGAAGAGCTCTACGCGCTCGCCCGCGAAGCCTTCGCCGGCGGCCAGCGCTCGTTCCAGATCCAGGCCTATCCGTTCCGCATGACCCCTAAGAACATGGCGCGCCATCGCCAGTCCGAGCACTACGCTTTCTGGAAGGTGCTGAAGGAAGGCTCCGACCGCTTCGAGTTGACGAAGAAGCCGGTGACGGTGGGCGTTTGCGAAAAGCGCTACGCCTTCGATCCCAAGCTCGGCGAAGGGCAGGTGCTGCTGCCGACCGGGCCTTGCCCAACCGAAGAAGAGCCGGTGAACGTCGCCGCCAAGCGCATCGCGGACGAAGCCGAGGAGGAAAAGCTCTTCGCCACCATGAAGCCCACCGACTTCGCGACCGTCTCCACCTTCGCCTATAAGCCGGGCATGCCGATCACGGCGGAAGCCTATGCCGCCGAGCAGCATCGCCGGCCGGGTTTCGACCGCCTTGGCAAGCCGGTCGAGGAAAAGCGCCGCAGCGTCTTCGCCCCGATGACGACGCCCTAAGAAGCGTCGTCTTCCTCTTAGAACCGGGGACAGAACCTAGCGGAGGAGGGCTGATGAGGACTTTTCGTTCCTGGCGAGGCGCCGAGCGCAGTCCATGCAGCGCATGGGCGAGCATCGGCAACGGTCCGAAGGACGGGCGAGACAAGCGGCTCGCCCCGCAGGGGGCGGAAAGGCCCGTCAGACCGACCCGTTGGGTTCTGTCCCCGGTTCTTATAGGCTATCTGAAAAATCCTCGGGTCGGTTCGACGGGTCTTTTCCGCCGCCGCATCGTCACCGATCCTCGCCGATGCCGCCGGCATCGACTGCGTTCGGCTCCTTGCGGACGACGAAAAATCCCTCGTCGCCCCTCCGCCGGGGACTTCTCAGACAGCCTCTTATCGAACGGGAAGGCGAAGGCCGATAGCGCCGGCCTTCTCGAAGGTCACGGTCAGCGAGACTTCGCCGCCGGCCCGGAAGGGCTGAAGCACGTTTCTGAAATCCACGAAGACATCGTCCGGGCTCATCCGAAGGGTCTGACCGGGCGCCAGCGTCAGGTCGCCGGCGGGCGCGAGCGTCCCGTCCGGGCCCTTCCGGTAAAGCCGCGTTTCGCGGCTCGACGGGGAGGACAGAGCCGTGATGCGATCGGGCTCGGGGCCGCGATTGGTGATCGTCAGATAGGCCTGTCCGGCCGAGGTGCCGGCGGCAACGGGTTTCGCCGAACCGTCCTCGACGCGGATCGCGCCTCTAACGACGGGCTGGAAGGCCGTTCCCATCGCAGCGAGCGGGTTGCCTTCAGCCCCGGCACCAGCCGGGGCGAGGAGGGTGGCGGCAAGAATCGCCGCCGTGGCCGTGCCGAGCCGGGCAGCGTGCCTCACGCCTGAACCGCGTAGGCGCCGTGGCAGTGCTTGAACTTCTTGCCGGAACCGCAGGGGCAGGGCTCGTTGCGCCCGATATGACCCCATGTCTCCGGCTTGTCCGGATCGACCACCAGCCGCTCGGCTTCCGGCGGATTGAAGTCCGCCGACAGGATGCGGCCGCCCTCGCCGAACTCGTCCTGGCCGGTCGTGACGTCGATATGATGCGCTTCCATCGGGGGCAGGGGCGCTTGCGCCTCTTCGTCCTGGCGCATCAGTTCGACGCGGGCGAGTTGCTGCGTCACGCGCTCGCGCATCGTGCCGAGCATCGACTGGAAGAGCTCGAAGCTTTCCGACTTGTACTCGTTCAAGGGATCGCGCTGCGCGTAGCCGCGGAAGCCGATCACCGAGCGCAGGTGGTCGAGATTGACGAGATGCTCGCGCCAAAGGGCATCGATGGTCTGGAGAACGACGGAGCGCTCCACATAGGCCATGACTTCCGCGCCGAACCGCTCTCCCTTCTCGGCCGACGCCTTATCGGCGGCTTCCGTGAGGCGCTGGCGGATATCGCTTTCGTCGATGCCTTCTTCCTCCGCCCAGGCCTTGATCGGCAGGTCGAGGTTCAAAAGCTCCTGCGTTTCCGCCTGGAGTTCGGTTGTCGACCACTGTTCGGGGTAGGCGCGCTCGGGAATATGGCGCGCGACGAGACCCTCGATCGTCGCGTGGCGCATGTCGGTGATGGATTCGGTCAACCCTTCCGCATCCATCAGTTCGAGCCGCTGCTCGAAGATGACCTTGCGCTGGTCGTTCATCACGTCGTCGTATTTCAGAAGGTTCTTGCGGATGTCGAAGTTGCGCGCCTCGACCTTCTTCTGCGCCTTTTCCAGAGCCTTGTTGATCCAAGGGTGGATGATGGCCTCGTCTTCCTGCAGGCCGAGGCGCTGGAGCATCGTGTCCATGCGCTGCGATCCGAAGATGCGCATGAGATCGTCTTGGAGCGACAGGTAGAACTTCGACTGGCCGGGATCGCCCTGACGGCCGGAGCGGCCGCGAAGCTGGTTGTCGATGCGCCGCGATTCGTGGCGCTCGGTGGCCAGAACATAGAGGCCGCCGGCCGCCAGCGCTTCTTCCTTCAAGCGCTGGATGTCGGCCTCGATCTCCTTGATCCTGGCCTCGCGTTCCGGCCCTTCCGGCACCTCGGACAATTCGTGCTCGATCCGCATCTCCAGATTGCCGCCGAGCTTGATGTCGGTGCCGCGCCCGGCCATGTTGGTGGCGATCGTCACCGCGCCGGGAACGCCGGCCTGCGCGACGATATAGGCTTCCTGCTCGTGGTAGCGCGCGTTCAGAACCTGGAAGCCGGTCATGCCGTCCTTCTTCAGGCGCTCGGCGAGATATTCGGACTTCTCGATGGAGGTCGTGCCGACGAGGATCGGCTGGCGGCGCTCGGCGGCCGTTTTGATCTCCTTGACGATCGCACGGTACTTCTCTTCGGCGGTGCGATACACCTCGTCGTGGTCGTCGATGCGCTTGACGGGCAGGTTGGTCGGCACCTCGATCACGTCGAGGCCGTAGATGTCGCCGAACTCGGACGCTTCGGTGGACGCCGTGCCCGTCATGCCGGCGAGCTTGTCGTACATGCGGAAGTAGTTCTGGAACGTGATGGAGGCGAGAGTCTGGTTCTCGGGCTGGACCGTGACGCCTTCCTTGGCTTCCAGCGCCTGATGGAGGCCTTCGGAGAAGCGGCGGCCCGGCATCATGCGGCCGGTGAACTCGTCGATGATGACGATCTCGTCGCCCCGCACGATGTAGTCCTTGTCGCGCTGGAAGAGCTTGTGGGCCTTCAACGCGTTGTTGACGTGGTGGACGACGGCGACGTTCTCGATGTCGTAGAGCGACGAGCCGTGGAGATGGCCGGCGGCTTCCAGCATCCGCTCAAGCTTCTCGGTGCCGTCCTCGGTGAAGGACACCTGCCGCTGCTTCTCGTCGAGTTCGAAATCCTCCGCGCCGAGCTGCGGAATGAAGCCGTCGATGAGGCGATAAAGGTCGGAGCGGTCGTCCAGCGGGCCGGAAATGATGAGCGGCGTGCGCGCTTCGTCGATGAGGATCGAGTCCACTTCGTCGACGATGGCGAAGAAGTGTCCGCGCTGCACCATCTGGCCGCGCTCGTACTTCATGTTGTCGCGCAGGTAGTCGAAGCCGAGTTCGTTGTTGGTGGCGTAGGTGATGTCGCAGGCATAGGCCGCGCGACGCTCCTCATCGGTGAGGCCATGGACGATCACGCCGACGGACAGGCCGAGGAAGCGATAAACCTTCGCCATCCATTCGGCGTCGCGCTGGGCGAGATAGTCGTTGACGGTGACGACGTGGACGCCCTTGTCGGCCAGAGCGTTCAGATAGACCGGCAGGGTGGCGACGAGGGTCTTGCCTTCGCCGGTGCGCATTTCCGCGATGGCGCGCGAATTCAGAACGATGCCGCCGATCATCTGAACGTCGAAGTGACGCATGCCGAGCGCGCGTCTTGCGCCTTCGCGCACGGTGGCGAAGGCGGGAATCAGAAGGTCGTCGAGGGACGTTCCCGCCGCGACCTTCGCCTTGAACTCGGCCGTGCGGGCGCGAAGCTGGTCGTCGGTCAGCTTTTCGAGCTCGGGCTCGAGCGCGGCGATCGCCTTGATCGCGGCTTCGTGGCGACGCACCACCCGGTCGTTGGACGAGCCGAAGATCGCGCGCGCGATGGAGCCGAAACTGACCATGAATTGGCCTTTCCAAAGAGAGCTCGGATGGAGCCCAGGCATGCCGGATGCCGAAAGACCGCGCCTCGCGTCGCCTGGGCCGTCGCGGCGACAAGGGCAACGACGGTCTCCCGATAAACGGGACCGACGGCCTGTCGATGCCTCTCCTTCGACGGGCACCGCGCGGCGCAAGGGCGGCTGGACTTCGGCGGCGCCGGAGAGATAAGAGGGGGTCAAAGCGATGTCAATCTCGCGCGAAGGCATGGTCGTGGCCTCGAAAAGACCGTAATGGCGGCACTTCCAGCCTTTCTTGAGGTTCGGCACCCGGCCGTGACCTCCCGATCGTTTCCCCAAAGGAACCACTTCTTCATGACCCGTTCGCTTGCCCACCTTCTCGCAGCCTCGGCGCTCGCCCTCGTCGGTTTTGGTGGAACCGCCTTCGCCGCCGATGGCGACGTGGTCGCCAAGGTGGGCCCGTCCGCCATCACCGAGAAGGATCTCAGCCTCGCGGAAAGCGATCTCGGCGAGCAGTTCGCGCAGATGCCGCCCGAGCAGAAGCGGCTCGCCGTTCTGTCCGCGCTGATCGACATCAAGGCGCTGGCGCAGGAAGCCGAGAAGGCCAAGCTTCAGGACGACGCCGAGGTGAAGGAGCGCATCGCGTTCCTGCGCGAGCGCGCGCTTCACAACGCCTATTTCCAGAAGCAGGGCGTCGACGGCATCACCGACAACGAGTTGAAGGCGCGCTACGACGCCGAGGTGGCGAAGGTGAAGCCCGTGGACGAGATCCACGCCAAGCACATTCTGGTCAAGACCAAGGAAGAAGCTGACGCCGCCATCAAGGAACTCGACGCCGGCAAGAGCTTCGACGAGGTCGCCAAGGAGAAGTCTTCCGGCCCGTCCGGTCCCGAAGGCGGCGATCTCGGCTTCTTCGGCCCCGGCCAGATGGTGCCGCCCTTCGAGAAGGCCGCCTTCGCGCTTCAGCCCGGCCAGTACACCAAGGAGCCGGTGCAGACCCAGTTCGGCTGGCACGTCATCCAGGTGGTCGAGAAGCGTCCGCAGGAACTGCCGAAGTTCGACGACGTGAAGGATCAGCTTCGTCAGCTCGTCATGCGCGAGAAGTACGTGGAACTGGTGAAGAAGGCCCGCGACGACGTGAAGGTCGATTACGTCGACCCGAAGCTGAAGGCGCAGGTCGAAGCGATGGAAAAGGCCGCCAAGGACGGCGCTCCCGCTCCCGGCGGCGAGGCTCCGTCTGCCGTTCCGACGCCCGCGCAGTAAGAAACCGCACACCTTCCAAGGACGACGCCGCCCATGGCCGCAAACGCCCCGATCTCGCCGCTTGCCCCCAAGACCTATCCGGAAATGCCGGAGATCCGAGGGCTTCGCATCGCGACGGCGGAAGCGGGCATCAAGTATCGGGGCCGCACCGACCTGATGCTGATGGTGCTGGACGAGGGAACGAGCGTCGCGGGCGTCTTCACGCGTTCGCGCTGCCCTTCGGCGCCGGTGGACTTCTGCCGCGGCAACCTGTCCGGCGGACGGGCGCGGGCGCTGGTGGTGAATTCCGGCAACGCCAACGCCTTCACCGGCAAGCGCGGCCGCGAGGCGACGGCGGTGACGGCCGAGGCCGCCGCCAAGGCCGTCGGCTGCGATCCGAGCGAGGTGTTTCTGGCATCCACCGGCGTCATCGGCGAGCCGCTCGACGCCGCGAAGTTCTCGGGGCTCCTCGAAGGCCTCGGGGCAGAGGCCGTGTCCAACCGGTGGCGCGACGCCGCAGAGGCCATCATGACCACCGACACCTATCCGAAGGTGGCGACCCGCCGCGTTTCGTTGGGCGGTCGGCCGGTCACGATCAACGGCATCGCCAAGGGCGCTGGCATGATCGCGCCCGACATGGCGACCATGCTCTCGTTTCTGGCGACGGACGCCGCGATCGCCCCAGCCGCTCTGCAGGACATGCTGCGCTTGGGCGTGGAGCCGAGCTTCAACTCGGTCACGGTGGATTCCGACACTTCCACCTCCGACACGCTGCTTTTCTTCGCCACGGGCGCGGCCGGCAACGACCTCGTATCCTCCGCCGACGATCCGTCGCTCGCGGAGTTCAAGACGGCGCTGTCTGAACTCCTCCTCGATCTCGCGCGGCAGGTCGCTCGCGACGGCGAGGGTGCGCGCAAGGAAATCCAAGTGAGCGTGCGCGGCGCGGAAAGCGATGCCTCCGCCAAGCGCATCGCGCTCTCCATTGCCAATTCGCCGCTGGTGAAGACGGCGGTGGCGGGCGAGGACGCCAATTGGGGCCGCGTCGTCATGGCAGTCGGCAAGTCCGGCGAGCCGGCCGACCGCGATCTCCTGACGATCTCCTTCGGGGATATCCGCGTCGCCCATCACGGCGAGCGCGATCCCAGCTACGACGAGGCTGCCGCCTCCGCCGCCATGAGGCAAGAAGAAATTCGCATCGGCGTCGATCTCGGATTGGGCGGGGGCGCCTGGACCGTTTATAGCTGCGATCTCACCAAGGCCTATGTCGAGATCAATGGCGATTACCGAAGCTGAGGCGCTGCACCGGCTCGCCATCATCCGCCGCCTGGAAGCCGCGAGCTTTCGCGCCTTTCCCGCGACGAGCACGGTTTACGACGGCACCTGGGCGGTGCGGCTGACGGGCAGCTACGGGGCCAAGCGGCTGAATTCCGTCAACCCGCTCGACCCGTCGGACCATCTCGACGTCGCGGCCCGCATCGAGCGGGCGCGGGCGCGCTTCGACGCGGCCGGCCGGCCGCTCCTGTTCCGCTTGTCGCCGCTCGCGCCGCAGGCACTGGTGGACCATCTCGATGCGGAAGGCTGGTCGGCCTTCGACCATTCGGTGGTCTTCATGGCGGAACTGGCCGAAGCGGCCCTCGACGTACGGGTGGAGCGCATTCCGATGCGCGATCTTCCCCGCTATGTCGCGGCGAGCCTTTCCGTTCACGACAAGCCTCTCGACCAGAGCGAGGGCTTGTCGGAGGTGCTGACGGCCATCAAGCCGCCGGCGGCCTTCTTCGTGCAGGAATGCCCGCGCGGCGAGCCGATCGCCGTCGCCATGGCGATCCACGACAACGACTTGGCCGGCGTTCTCGACGTCGCGGTCTCGCCCGACTGGCGACGCCAGGGCATTGCCCGCGATCTCGTCGCCAACGCCCTGCGCTATACGGCGCTCAAGGGCGCGCGGATCGGCTGGCTTCAGGTGGAAGCGGCGAACGAGGCGGGCATCGCGCTTTATCGCGGGCTCGGCTTCCGCGAGGCCTATCGCTATGTCTACCGGGCTCCGCCGGGCGATGCGCGTTGAGAAACGGTTGACCATGACACGCAAGAAACTCGTGCTCGTCGTCGCCTGCGCGCTGATCGACGCGGACAACCGCGTGCTCGTCGCCGAGCGGCCGGCCGGCAAATCGCTGGCGGGCCTGTGGGAGTTTCCGGGAGGCAAGGTGGAGCCCGGCGAAGTGCCGGAGGCTTCGCTGATTCGCGAACTCAACGAGGAACTCGGCATCGTGACGCAGGTCGCCTGTCTCGCGCCGCTGACCTTCGCGAGCCACGAATACGAGACGTTTCATCTACTTATGCCGCTCTACGTCTGCCGACGCTTCGAAGGCATACCGCAGGCGCGGGAAGGGCAGCGCCTGCGCTGGGTCCGCGCGGGCGCGTTGCGCGATCTGCCGATGCCGCCGGCCGACGCGCCGCTGATCCCGTTCCTGACTGATCTCCTGGGGTAAACGCGCCCGCCCGCGAATGCGGCAAAAAGGCCGTAAACGCCCGCGCCCATGCTTAAAGCCTTCTTCACCGCTCCGGCGCAATTGTCCGTACCCAAGCGAAGCCTTGAGGCGGACAAGGCGGTGGACGAGGGTTCAAGACATGAAACGACCGGCCAGACCAAGAAGGGGGCGTCGTGGCACGCTCGCCGAAGCGCGGCGCGGGTTGACGCGCGCGCTTCTTCTTTTCGGCTCCATCGGCGCGGCCTTGATCCTCATCGTCGTGCCTGACAGCGCCCGCCATGGGCGCGACGAGGGCGACGCAGAGCCGGTGCTGGACCGCACGATGACGGGTTCCGTCGATACCGCAAAGGACCACGATCCCCAGGAATGGGCCGATGCACGGAGCGATGCCGGCCCTTGTCTCATGTTCCCTGACGGGACGCAGCGCGGAGCCTGCCAATGAGAATCGCCACCAAGGAAAAACTGCGCCGCTTCGCGGGGTCCGAAACGGCGGCGGTCGCCATGGAATACGGGCTGATCGTTGGATCGATCTCCTTCGCCGTTCTGGCGGGCTTCGGCGCGGTGAACACCGAACTCACCCGCCTTCTCGCCGCGCTCGCGGCCGTTTTCCACGGCTGAGCGGAAGGTTCAGCCGAGGTCCTCGGATCGGTCGCGCAGGGCATCGGCGAGGCTCGCCTTCGCCGATCCGGGCTTCAAGGGCTTCTGCTGGCTTTCGTGCGGCTTCCAGCCGGACAGGTAGACAACGTCGAAGGTGGCGCGCACCCGCCCGTCGCGGTCCGAAAAGCGCTCCGCATAGATGGCGGCCGCGCGCAGGAAAAGCGCGCGGGACGGGGGACGGCGGCTTCGCTCCACCAGCATGTTGGTGGAGCCGATCGCGCGAAGGTCGCGCATCAGCGCGAACATGGAATCGTAGCGCACCGTCAAGCGGTCCTGGTCGGCGACGGGCAACGCGAAGCCGGCCCGCTGCAGAAGGGCTCCTGCGTCCCGGACATCGATAAAGGGTGCGACGCGCGGGGACGCGCCGCCGGTGAGTTCGGTTTCCGCGGCCAGAAGCGAGGCGCGCAATTCGCCGAGCGTTTCGCCGCCGAGCGTCGCGCCGAGGAATAGGCCGTCCGGCTTCAAGGCCCGCCGGATCTGGATCAGGGCGCCGGGCGTGTCGTTGGTGAAATGGAGGGCCAGGGGCGAGACGACGAGATCGAGGCTGTCGCCTTCGAGCGGCAGGAATTCGTCGTCGGCGACGAGCGCGTTCGGCCAGCCGCTCAGGAGTGCCGGGTCGCGCTCGATGCGCAGAAGCTCGTCGGTTTGCCCGCTGTTGCGGATCAACGCCGCCGTTTCGCCCGTATGACCGCCGATCTCCGCAGCCTTGGCGAAACGGCGCTCCACCAGCGACAAGCGTTCGGCCAACTCCGAGGCGACCGCGCGAAGAAGATAGCGCGCGCCTTCGTCATTGTTCTTCAGCGCCCTGAGACGTCGGCGGTCGAGAAGCGCGCGGTCGAAGACATGGGCGGCGCCGCTCGTGCGGCTTTGGTCGGATGAGGTCGTCGGCATGGGATTGTAGCTGCAGGGAAAGCTTGTATCGTCAAGTCCGATATGGGGAGCGTGAAGCGGGCGAATGGGCGGAGATTGGCGCTTGGGTCCTATCATGGCGGGGCTGGCGGACGCGATCTTTCCCCCGGCCTGCGCTCTTTGCCGCTAGGCGGTTTCTCGGACCCATGCGCTTTGTGGGCCCTGCTGGGGCCGGATGCGCTTCATCGAACGCCCCTTCTGCGAGCGTCTCGGCACGCCTTTCGCCCGCGATCCGGGGGAGGGCGCGGTGTCGCCGGAAGCCATCGCCGATCCGCCGCGCTTCGAGCGGATGCGCGCCGCTCTTCTTTACGACGAAGCGGCGGGGCGGATGGCATCGGCCCTCAAATACGGCGATCGGGGCGAACTCGCTCCCTTGATGGCCGGTTGGATGGGGCGTGCCGGGGCCGAGCTTCTCATCGACGCCGATTGCGTCCTGCCCGTGCCGCTTCACCGCTTCCGCCTTCTCCGCCGACGCTTCAACCAGTCGGCCGAGCTTGCCCGGCGCATCGCGAAGGCGGACGGTCGCCCTTATCGACCGCTCGCTCTCGTGCGCACCCGGCACACGCGCCGGCAGGTCGGGCTCGGCTCCACGCAGCGGCGCGACAATGTGCGCGGAGCTTTCCTCGTCCCCGAGAAGCACCGCGCCGCGATCCGCGACAAGCGCGTGCTTCTGGTGGACGACGTGTTCACCACCGGCGCAACGATCGATGCGGCGACGCTGGCGCTTCTTCGCGGCGGGGCCAAGGCGGTGGACGTCCTCGTCTTCGCCAGGGTTGCAGGCCCTTCATGAACCGTCCATATCCCGCTCGATCGATCACCGAAGTGAACACCATGGCCGAAGTCACCATCTATACGCGCGAGTTCTGCGGCTACTGCGCCCGTGCCATCCAGCTTCTGAAGAAGAAGGGCGTCGAGTTCGACCAGAAGGACGCGACCTATTCGCCGGAACTGCGCGAAGAGATGATCCAGCGCTCCAAGGGCGGCAGCACCTTCCCGCAGATATTCGTGGGCGCCACGCATGTCGGCGGCTGCGACGATCTCTACGCCCTGGACCGTGCCGGCAAGCTCGATCCGCTTCTCGCAGCTTGATCCTTTCGGAGCGCTCGCACCATGACCGTTCTCACCGCAGCCGTTCTTCAGATGCGTTCGGGCACCGACCCCCGGCGCAACGTTTCGGCCATGCGCGAGCTGGTAGCCGAGGCGGCTGGGCAGGGCGCGACCTATCTCCAAACGCCGGAAATGACGGGCATGGTGCAGCGGGACCGGGACGGGCTGATGGCCGAGATCCGCGCGGAAGGGGAGGACCCCGTCCTCCTCGCCGCGTCCGAGCTTGCCGCCACGCACAGCGTCCATATCCATGTCGGCTCGGTCGCCGTGCTTCTGCCCGACGGCCGCGTGGCGAACCGCTCCGTCCTGTTCGGCCGGGACGGCGCGGCGCTCGCGTCCTACGACAAGATCCATATGTTCGACGTCGATCTGGCGAACGGCGAAAGCTGGCGCGAATCGCGCACCTATCGACCGGGCGAGGCGGCGGTGGTCACCGACCTCGATCTTGGCGATGGCGCGGCGCGTCTCGGCTTCGGCGTTTGCTACGACATGCGCTTTCCACAGCTCTTCCAGGCAGAGGCTCTGGCGGGGGCGGAGATCCTGACCGCGCCGGCCGCCTTTACGCGCCAGACCGGCGAAGCGCATTGGCACGTGCTCCTGCGCGCCCGTGCGATCGAGAACGGCGCCTTTGTCGTCGCCGCAGCGCAAGGCGGCGTCCACGAGGACGGGCGCGAGACGTACGGGCATTCGATCGTGATCAATCCCTGGGGCCGGATCGTCGCGGAGGTCGTGGGAAGCGAGCCGGGGATCGCGCTGGCGCGCATCGACACGTCCGAAGTGGCCGCCGCGCGTCAGCGCATTCCGAACCTGAAGAATGCGCGGCCCTTCGAGCGACCGCCGGAGGCGGCTGCGTGATCACCTATGCCCTGCGCTGCACGCCCAGTGAGCACGGCTTCGACGGCTGGTTTCGCTCCAGCGACGATTTCGAGCGCCAGCGGGGTCTCGGCCTCGTCCTCTGCCCCGTCTGCGGTTCGGCGAAAATCGAAAAGGGGCTGATGGCGCCGGCCGTTTCCGGGACGCGCGAAACGCCGGATGCGGCCGCGACGTTCGCCAAGCTCCAGGCGATGTCGCGGGAATTGCGCTCGAAGTCCGAATATGTCGGCAACCGCTTCGCCGAAGAAGCGCGCCGCATCCATTACGGCGAGAGCGAGGTGCGCGGCATTTATGGCGAGGCGAGCGGACCGGAAGTGAAGAGCCTCGCACAGGAAGGCATTTCCGCCATTCCGTTGCCCCCGCTGCCCGAAGACAAGAACTGACATCATGGCCAAGATCTGGGCGAAGGCCCCGTCTCCCTGCATCGACGTGTGCAAGTTCCGGGATGAAGGGCACTGCATCGGCTGCCTGATGACCAAGCCGGAAAAGAAGCGGTTCAAGCGCCTGAAAGGCAAGGCGGAGCGTCGCCCGTTCTTCGAGATGCTGCGCGACCGGCTCGTCGCCAAGGACCGCTACGCTTATTGGTCGCGGATGTATCGGCGGCGCTGCGCGAAAAAAGGCGCCGAATGTCCGCTCGACAAGCTCGAAGGGGTGGAAGAACAGAATCAAGCAGCCTAGATCGGAATCATTCCAATCTGTCTGAGAGAAGCACCATGGGCGATCGTTTCGCCGATGCGCCATCCCCCTGCATCGACATCTGCAAGTACAAGCGGCAAGGCCGCTGCGTCGGCTGTTCGATGACCAAGATGGAGAAGGATTCCTTCCCCCGCTCGGGAAGCGGCGAGGCCAAGAAGCGCTTCTTCGAGACCTTGCTCGCCCGGCTCGAAGCCGAGCACAAGAATCCGGCCTTTTGGATCATGAGCTATCGCCGCAAGTGCGAACTCGAAGGCGTGCCTTGTCCGCTCGATCTCAGCGAAGCGGTCGACGGGGAGGCTTGAAGGGGGCTCGGCGCCATCCTTCAAAACGACAACGCCCGCCGGGGAGGACCGGCGGGCGTCATATCTGTAAACCGTCCGTCCGATCAGGCGGCGGTGGACTTCAGGTGGGCGCGAAGCATCCAGGCGAACTTGTCGTGCTTTTCGATGCGGCCGGTCGCCAGATCGTTGGTCGCCCAGTCGCCATGCTGTTCGGCGACCTGCGCGAGGGAGGACAAGGTCGAGGACAGGGTTTCCTGATCCTTCATCAGCGCTTCGACCATGCCGCGAGCATCGGTCTTGCCGTCATGCTCCTCGATGGCGCTGCGCTGGAGAAACACGGAATAACGGCCTTCCGCATGGGCGTCGAAGGCCTTGATGCGCTCGGCCAGAAGGTCCTGCGCCTCGAAATGATCCTCGTAGATTTCCTGGAAAAGCTCGTGCAGCGAGCCGAAGCTCATGCCCGTCACGTTCCAATGGAAGTTCTGCGCCTTCATCGTCTCGACCGATGTTTCGGCCACGGCCTGCGTCAAGCCGTTGACGATCTCTTCCTTCGCCGTCGGCTCGATCTTCGCGGCAACCAGTCCCATCGTGAACTCCTCAAGCTTCGTTCGATCGTTTGGAATGATTCCAAACTAATCGCGTCGAACGCGCTTCGCAAGACCCTTTGGAATTATTCTAAACTAGGTCTCGGCGCGTCCCGGTGAGGGAGAACCAACGAAAGGCCGTCGTGGTTTCAGGCTTCTCCCATGGCGCGAACCATGCCTGCCGACAGGAAGCGCAGCCAGCGACGCGACATCGGTTCGATGCGCCAGGAGATCAGCGCGGCGGCGGCCTTTTCCTCGCCGCGACGCCACGCGGAAACGAGGCGAAGCAGCCAAACCTCGTCGTCGCTGAGATCGCGCGCACCGGGGCGATAGGTCACCATGGCGCCGCTTGCCCGGCTGTCCAGCCCGCGAAAGAAGGCGATGGCGAAACGTTCGAAGGAAACGCCGGTTTCGCCTGCCAGAAGGAAGCAGGCGCGCTCCAGATCGGGTTTGGGCGCGAGCCGACTGCGAAGCGCCATCCAGCGAAGCCGTTCGAGATCGATCCGCTCCGCTTCGCTCGGGTCCACCCGCTCGGCCAGACGCGCCGACGTCGGACAGCGAGGGAAGGCAAGCACCCGGCGAGGCTCGCCGGGATAGATGGCTGCTGGGGATGCGCTCATGCGGCTTTCCGAACCGGACCGCCAGTCGACGGTCCGTAAACTTGAGTGAGTTTGGCAGCTTCTACCAAGGTCGGCGTCGAAAGGAAACGCCCTTCGCGATTCAGGCCGGGCGGCGGGAAAGGGTCATGTAGTTGACGCTCGTGTCGCGCGAGCGGCGCCATTCGTCGGCGAGCGGATGGTACACCACGCCGACTTCCTCCAGCACCTGGAGGCCGGCCGCTTCCACCGGACGGCGGATCTCCTCCGGCCGCACGAGCTTCTCATAGGTGTGGGTGCCCTTCGGCAACCAGCCGAGGATGTTCTCCGCCGCGAAGATCGCGAGGCCATAGGCCTTCATCGTGCGGTTGATGGTGGCCAGAAGCAGGAGGCCGCCGGGCTTCACCATGGAGGTGCAGGACGACAGGAAGAGATCGACATCGGCGACGTGTTCCACGATCTCTAGCGCCAGCACAACGTCGAACCGCTCGCCGCCCGCTTCGATGGCTTCCGCCGTCGTGGCGCGGTAGTCCACCGGGACGCCGCTTTCAGCCGCATGGAGCCGGGCGACCTCGATATTGGTCGCGGAAGCATCGGCCGCGACCACTTTCGCGCCGAGCCGGGCCATGGGTTCGGAGATCAGGCCTCCGCCGCAGCCGATATCGAGAAGCGACAGGCCGTCGAACGGCGTCAGCGACTGTGGATCGCGGCCGAAATGGAGGCAGACCTGTTCGCGGATATAGCCGAGCCGCACCGGATTGAACTTGTGAAGCGGCTTGAACTTGCCCTTCGGGTTCCACCATTCGGCCGCAAGGCGCGAGAAGCGGTCGATTTCGCTCTGGTCGATCGTGCTTCCCGCAGACTCGTTCATTCCGATCTTTCCGCCTCGTTCCCTTGATGGGCGCTAAGGTTCGCTCGCGCCGCCCCAAGTCAAGCGGCAAAGCGTCACCCGAGGCGAATGAGACCGGCCCCGAGCGTCACGAGCGCGGCGGCGAAGAAGCGCCGCGCGCCGACGGGCTCCTTCAGAACGAGCGTCGCGATGGCGATGCCGAAGAGGATCGCGGTTTCCCGCAGGGCCGCGACGGAGGCGACGGGCGCCTGCGTCATCGCCCAAAGGGCAAGGCCGTAGGAGGCCAGCGTTCCAAAGCCGCCGAACAGCGCGGAGCGCCATTCGCGGCTGAGATGCCGGGCGAGATCGCGCCCCCGCAACAGCGCCATGCCCCCGACGAAGACGAGCGCGTTCAAGGTGAAGAGCCACAGGATGTAGCCGACCGGCGCTTGCGACACGCGCACGCCCGCGCCGTCCACCAGCGTATAGCCCGCGATCACGAACGCGTTCGACAAGGCGACGCCGCGTCCGGCCGTGGAGGCCTTGCCCCGCGCCTCCAAACTCAAGGACAGGACGCCGAGGCCGATCAGGGCGATTCCTGCGCCCATGCCGAGGGAGGGATGCTCGCCGAGGAAAAGCGCGCCGAACCCGGCGACCAGGAGCGGCGCCACACCCCGCATCAGTGGGTAGGTCCGGCTCATATCGGCGAGATGGTAGGCCTTGGCGAGAAGCGCGAGGTAGACGCATTGCAGCGCCGTCGACGCTGCCAGAAAAGGCCAGCTTGCCATTGCCGGAACGGGCGCGAAGGGGAGGGCGAGGGCGGAAAGGAGGCCCGCCGCGCCGACCACCCCGGTTGCCGACAGAAGCTTGTCGCCGGACGCCTTCACCACCGCGTTCCATGCCGCATGGAGCGCCGCCGCCAGAAGAACGATCCCGAAGACGGTGGTGGACATGGGCGAGGGTCAGGCGAGGCCGGGTGTCGGTTCGGGCCCTGGCGCGGGCGCAACGGACGGCGCGCGGGTCGCCGTGCCGACCTCGCGGATCATACTGTTGGCGAGTTCCCGCTCGCCCATCACCACGCGGTCGGCGCCAAGGCGCGCCAGATGCTCGACCTCGGCGTCGGAATGGGCTCTGGCGAGGATCAGGATGTTCGGATTGGCGTTGCGCGCTTGTTCCACGATCTGACCGGCCTCGAAGCCATTGGGAACGGCGACCACGATGGCGCGGGCGTGGGCGAGATTGGCGAGTTGCAGGACGTGCGGCGACGCCGCATTGCCCGCGATCGTCTCGATGCCCTCGTTGCGCAGGAGGCCGATGCGATCTTCCGAGTCCTCGATCACCAGGAAGGAACTGCCGGCGTCGCGAAGGCCGAAGCCGACGATGCTGCCGACGCGGCCGAAGCCGACCACCGCGATGTGATCCGTGAGCGTCGTCGGCACCACTGGCTGGTCCTCGGGTTCGGCAACGGGATGCACCTCCGGCGCCGGGGCCTCGGCGACGGGCGTTTCGGACGGGGGCAGGGTGCGATCAATGGAAAGTTCGGGATGCTCGGCATCGGCCGGACGCTCGGCCTCGGCCGTCGCAGCCTGCGGGCGCGCCCTGAGCATGCGCGCTTCGATACGCGGCTTTAGGCGTTCGCAAACAAAGAACACCATCGGGTTGAGGATGATGGAGATGATCGCGCCGGCCAGGATCAGGTCGCGGCCGGCTTCCGGCAGAAGGTTCAGCCCGACGCCGAGTTCGGCGAGAATGAAGGAGAATTCGCCGATCTGCGCGAGGCTCGCCGAGATGGTGAGGGCAGTGCCGATCGTCTTGCGGAAGGCAAGCACGATCACGAAGGCGGCGATCGACTTGCCGAGAACGATGATGAACACGGTGCCGAGCACCGGCAGCGGCTCGCGCAGGATGATCCACGGGTCGAACAGCATGCCGACCGACACGAAGAACAGAACCGCGAAGGCGTCGCGCAGCGGCAGGCTTTCCTGCGCGGCGCGGTGGCTGAGTTCGCTTTCGGCCAGCACCATGCCGGCGAAGAAGGCCCCGAGCGCGAGGCTGACGCCGAAGAGCTTCGCCGCCCCGAAGGCGACGCCGAGCGCGATGGCGAGGACGCCGAGGCGGAACAGTTCGCGCGACCCCGAATGGGCGATGTGGTGCAGCACCCAAGGGATGAAGCGCCGGCCCACCACGAGCATGAGGCCGACGAATACGGCGACCTTGGCAAGCGTGATCAGGATGGTGCCGACAAGACCGAGTTCGAGGCCGATCGAGCGGCTGACGAGGGTGACAAGCGGATCGCGCACACCGGTATCGCCGCCGGAGATGCTGGCCGCCGCCGGGATGAGGACGAGCGCCAGCACCATCGCGAGGTCCTCGACGATGAGCCAGCCGACCGCGATCTTGCCGCGCTCGCTTTCCACCAAACGCCGATCCTGCAGGGCTTTGAGAAGAACCACCGTGGAGGCGACGGAAAGCGCGAGGCCGAAAACCAAGCTGCCGCCCGTCGGCCAGCCGAGCAGCCAGCCGAGGCCCCAGCCGAGAAGCGTGGCGAAGGCGATCTGCGCGAGTGCCCCCGGCACGGCGATGCCGCGCACCGACAGGAGGTCCTTCAACGAGAAATGCAGGCCGACACCGAACATCAGAAGGATGACGCCGATTTCGGCAAGTTCGGAGGCGAGCTTCTGGTCGGCCACGAAGCTCGGCGTGTGCGGGCCGACGAGAACGCCGGCGATCAGGTAGCCGACGAGCGGCGGCAGGCGGAAGCGATTGGCCAGCGTGCCCAGAATGAATGCCAGTCCAAGGCCCGCCACGATCGTCGAGATCAAAGGGGTCGCGTGCGGCATTCGGGCATCTCCGGGATCGGCGGCGGAAGTGTCGGCGCATGTCGCGCGGCGGGCTTCTTCTCTATGGTATGCGCGGGCGAGCATGCCAACCGCCGAAGGCAAAACTTCTTCGCGGGGCGAGGCTCGTTCGGCCCGTGATGAGGACCGCCGGACGGCCTTGTCTCATGTCGTTCTTGCGACAAGGCGGCATATGGGCTATCCGGCGCCCGCCCGGAACGGCGTCGGGCGCTCGGCATATTCCTCAAGCCCCGGCTCTTTGATTCGCGGGCAGGCTCTCGGACCGATTTCGACCAGATGGCGCGTCTCGTACTCAAATTCGGCGGAACCTCGGTCGCCGACATCGATCGCATCAGAAACGTCGCGCGGCATGTGAAGCGCGAAGTCGATGCGGGCCATGACGTGGCCGTGGTGGTATCCGCCATGTCGGGCAAGACCAACGAACTGGTGGAGTGGTGCCGGCAGGCTTCGCCGATGCACGACGCGCGCGAATACGATGCGGTGGTTGCGTCCGGCGAGCTCGTGACCGCCGGCCTTCTGGCGATCGCGCTGCAGGCCATGGGCATCAACGCGCGTTCCTGGGCCGGATGGCAGATCCCGATCCGCACGGACGGCTCGCACGGCGCGGCGCGCATCGAATCGATCGATGGCTCGGAAATCGTCCGCCGCTTCGGCGAGGGCCAGGTGGCGGTGGTCGCCGGCTTTCAAGGGCTCGCCCCCGACAATCGCGTCGCGACGCTCGGGCGCGGCGGTTCCGACACCTCGGCGGTGGCGATCGCCGCCGCATTGAAGGCCGACCGCTGCGACATCTATACCGACGTCGACGGCGTCTACACGACCGATCCGCGCATCGAGCCGAAAGCGCGCCGCATGGGCAAGGTCGCCTTCGAGGAGATGCTGGAAATGGCGTCTCTCGGCGCCAAGGTGCTGCAGGTGCGCTCGGTGGAACTCGCCATGGTCCACAAGGTCCGCCTTTTCGTGCGTTCCTCCTTCGAGGACCCGGACGCCCCCGGCATGGGCGATCTCTTGAACCCGCCCGGAACGCTTATTTGCGACGAGGATGAAATCGTGGAAGCCCAGGTCGTCACCGGCATCGCCTACGCCAAGGACGAGGCGCAGATCTCGCTGCGGCGCGTCGAGGATCGTCCAGGCGTCGCCGCCGCCATCTTCGCGCCGCTGGCCGATGCCGGCGTCAACGTGGACATGATCGTCCAGAACATTTCCGAGGACGGCACGCGCACGGACATGACCTTCACGGTCCCGTCCGGCGATCTTCAGAAGGCGAACCTTCTTCTGGAAAAGGCCAAGCCCGAGATGCGCTTCGACACGCTTCAGTCGGAAACGGGTCTTACCAAGGTGTCGGTAATCGGCATCGGCATGCGCTCGCATACGGGCGTTGCGGCCACGGCCTTCCGCGCGCTCGCCAGCCGCGGCATCAATATCCGCGCGATCACCACGTCGGAGATCAAGATCTCGATCCTGATCGACGGCGAATTCACCGAGCTCGCGGTCCGCACGCTTCATTCGGCCTACGGTCTCGACAAAGCCGAGGGTTGAGCGTCTATAGGCTGATCGGACCGCGCGGCGCCTGAGGGCGCCCCGCGCGATCCGGCCGGGTCGACGGCCCGTTCCGACCGTTGCTTGGACTTTGCGCCTTTGCCGAGAAGCGATTCGTCCGGACCTCGGGTCCTTCTGCGCCGCATACGGGAGCTCATGGCCGAGCCTCTCGACGCGCAAGCGCGTCTCGACGCCATCGTGCGCCAGATCGCCGCCAACATGGTGGCGGAGGTTTGCTCCCTTTACGTCCTGCGCGCCGACGGGGTGCTCGAACTCTACGCCACCGAGGGCCTCAATCCCGGCTCCGTCCACCATGCGCAGTTGAAGCTCGGCGACGGGCTCGTCGGCACGATCGCCGCGACCGCGCGCCCGCTCAATCTCGCCGAAGCGCAGAAGCATCCCGCCTTCACCTTCATTCCCGGCACCGACGAGGAAGGTTTCAACGCCTTTCTCGGCGTGCCGGTCCTGCGCGCAGGGCGAACGCTCGGCGTTCTCGACGTGCAGAACCGCGCCACCCGCACCTATCGCGAGGAGGAAGTCGAGGCGCTCGAAACCGTCGCGATGGTGGTCGCCGAACTGATCGCGGCCGGCAGCCTCGAAGGCTTGTCGCGGCCGGGCGTCGTTCTCGATCTGTCGCGGCCGGTGAGCTTCAAGGGCATTCCGCTCGCCGACGGCATCGGGCTCGGCCACGTGGTTCTCCACGAGCCGCGCGTCGTGGTCACCAACCTCTTCAACGAGGATGCCGAGACCGAGATCGGCCGGCTGGAGGACGCGCTGGGTTCCTTGCGCATCTCCATCGAGGACATGCTGGCGCGGCGCGAGATGGCGGCGGAAGGCGAGCATCGGGCGGTCCTGGAGGCCTATCGCATGTTCGCCCACGACCGGGGCTGGGCGCGGCGGCTGGAAGAAGCGATCCGCAACGGCCTGACGGCCGAAGCTGCGGTGGAGAAGGTGCAGAGCGACATGCGCGCGCGCATGATGCACACGCCCGACCCCTATATCCGCGAGCGGATGCACGATTTCGACGACCTCGCCAATCGTCTTCTGCGCCAGCTTATCGGCTCAAAGGGCGAGCTTCTCGACGGCGACGGGCCGAAGGACGCGATCATCGTCGCGCGCTCCATGGGCGCGGCCGAGCTTCTGGATTATCGCCGCGAGCAGATCCGCGGCCTGATCCTGGAGGAAGGCACGCAAACGAGCCACGTCGTGATCGTGGCCCGCGCGCTCGGCATTCCCGTCATCGGGCAGGCGATGGGCGCCGTGTCGATGTCGGAAAACAACGACGCGATCATCGTGGACGGCGACGACGGTTCGGCGCACCTGCGCCCACCGGCCGATGTCGAGCGGACCTATGTGGAAAAGGTCCAGTTCCGCGCGCGGCGGCAGGAGCAATATCGCGCGCTGCGCGAGCGGCCGGCCGAAACGAGCGACGGCACGCCGATCTGGCTGAACATCAATGCCGGCCTGATGGTGGACCTGCCGCAGCTTCGCGATTCGGGCGCGGCGGGCATCGGCCTGTTCCGCACCGAACTTCAGTTCATGATCGCTTCCTCCATGCCGAGGGCGAGCGAGCAGCAGAGCCTTTATTCGGCGGTTCTGGATGCGGCCGGCGACAAGCCCGTGACCTTCCGCACGCTCGATATCGGCGGCGACAAGGTTCTGCCCTATCTCAGCCAAACGCCGGAAGAGAACCCGGCGCTCGGCTATCGCGCGATCCGCCTGGCGCTCGACCGGCCTGGCCTGATGCGCACGCAGCTTCGCGCGCTTTTGAAGGCGGCGGCGGGCCGGGAACTGCGCGTCATGTTCCCTATGATCACCGAACTCGACGAGTTGCGGCAGGCGCGCGACCTCATCAACCGCGAGTTCCAGTATCTGACGAAGTTCGGCCACGTGATGCCGCGCCGCTTGAAGATCGGCGCGATGATCGAGGTGCCTTCGCTCCTGTTCCAACTGGACGAGTTGATGGGGCTCGTGGATTTCGTGTCCATCGGCTCGAACGACCTGTTCCAGTTCTTCACGGCGACCGATCGCGGCAATGCGCGGATCGCCTCGCGCTTCGATCCCTTGTCCGTGCCGTTCTTCCTGGCGCTGAAGCAAATCCTCGACGCAGGTGCGCGCCACGGCGTTTCCGTCACGCTTTGCGGGGAACTCGCCGGCAAGCCGCTGTCCGCCATGGCCTTGATCGGCCTCGGCTTCCGGTCCATCTCCATGACGCCCTCGGCCATCGGCCCGGTGAAGGCGATGATCGTCGCCGTGGACCTCGTTCGGTTGGAGGAAGCCATGGCCGAGATCATCAAGGCGGGGAGCCGTCCCGGCTCGTCCGTGCGTGAGCGGCTCGAAGCCTTCGCCGAAAGCAACGGCATCCCGCTTTAGCGACGGTTTTCGCCGAACCCTCGCTGCTTCACCCGGTTGTGCCGGGACTCAACTCTTCAGAAGAATCGTCAAGACGCACATGGCAGGCCTGCCGCAGGATCGCATGAACGAAATCGCCCGCCGCTTCGCCTATCTGGAGGCGGAGATGGCGAAGGGCGGCGGGCGCGACGATTTCGCCGCGCTTTCCAGCGAATATTCCTCGCTGGAAGACATCGCGCGCGCCATCGAACGGCACGCCGTTCTGAGGCGCGAGATCGCGGATGCGGAAGCCATGGCGGCCGAGGCCGGCACGGACAAGGAGATGCGGGAACTCGCGCAGGCCGAACTCGCCGACCTCAACGAGCGCGAGGAAGCGTTGACGGAGGAGATCCGCATTCTCCTTCTTCCCAAGGACGCCGACGACGACAAGAGCGCAATCCTCGAAATCCGCGCCGGCACCGGCGGCTCGGAAGCGGGACTTTTCGCGGGTGACCTGTTCCGCATGTACCAGCGCTATGCCGAAACCAATGGCTGGAAGGTCGAGATTCTGTCGGCCAGCGAAGGCGAAGTCGGCGGCTACAAGGAAGTCGTCGCTTCCGTGAACGGCAAGGGCGTCTTTTCGCGACTGAAGTTCGAGTCCGGTGTTCACCGCGTGCAGCGCGTTCCCGCCACCGAGTCGGGCGGGCGCATCCACACCTCGGCGGCGACCGTCGCAGTGCTGCCGGAAGCCGAGGACATCGATATCGAGGTGCGGGCGGAGGATATCCGCATCGACACGATGCGCTCCTCCGGCGCGGGCGGGCAGCATGTGAACACCACCGACTCGGCCGTGCGCATCACCCATTTGCCGACCGGGATCGTCGTCACCTCATCGGAAAAGTCGCAGCACCAGAACCGGGCGCGGGCGATGCAGGTGCTCAAAGCCCGCCTTTACGACATGGAACGCCAGCGCGCTTCCGACGAGCGCTCCGAGTCGCGCCGCTCCCAGGTCGGCTCCGGCGATCGTTCGGAGCGCATCCGCACCTACAACTTTCCGCAAGGGCGGGTGACAGACCACCGCATCAATCTGACGCTCTACAAGCTGGACAAGGTGGTGGAAGGCGATCTCGGCGAACTCCTCGACGCGCTCGGTGCCGACCATCGCGCCCAGCTTCTAGCGGCGGCCGGCGAGCCGGCGTGAGCGAGGACATCCGCCTTTCGGCGGTCCTGAGCGACGCGCGCCGGCGTTTCGCCGAGGCCGGGCTGGAAACGCCCGATCTCGACGCCCGCATCCTGGTTGCCGACGCGCTCGGCCTCGACCGTGCCGCCTTGTTTCTGCGCGAACGCGAGCCCGTGGATGCCGCGACCCGCGCGTTGGTGGACGCCCGGATCGAGCGGCGCCTTGCGGGCGAGCCGGTTTATCGCATTCTCGGGCGGCGCTCCTTTTTCGATCACGAGTTTCGCCTGTCGCCCGCGACGCTGGAGCCGCGGCCCGATACCGAAGCGCTCGTGGAACTCTGCCGCGCGCCGATCGCCGAGCGAATCGAGCGGGAAGGGCGGTGCGTTTTGGTGGATGTCGGAACGGGCACAGGCGCGATCGCGGTCTCGCTTCTCGCCTTGTTCCCCGAAGCCCACGCGATCGCCACGGACATATCGGCTGAAGCGCTGGAAACGGCGGCAATGAACGCCCGGGAAGCCGGCGTCGGCGAAAGGTTCCGGCCCGTTCTTTGCGATCATCTGGCCGGGGTCGAAGAACCGGTCGGGCTCATTGTGTCCAACCCACCTTATATCCCGACCGCCGAGATCGCCGCACTTTCGCGCGAGGTGCGCGACCACGATCCCATCCTGGCGCTCGACGGCGGCGCGGATGGCCTGCAGTCCTATCGCAGAATCGCAAAGGATTCGGGCCGAGTTCTGGCGACAGATGGCGAGATCGCGCTGGAAATCGGGGCCGGCCAGGGCGCGGATGTCGAAAACATCTTCGCCGCGCAAGGTTTCGAACTGATCCGCCGCGCCAGCGACCTTGGCGGGGTGGAACGGGCGCTTCTGTTTCGACCTGTGCTTGGGTCTGCCGCCGCAAACGCGCCGAAATCCCGGGATACCTAAGAAAAAGGGCTTGTGAGAGCCGGCTCGACACACTAAATCTTGAGATGTCACGGAATTCGATGGGGCACACTTCAAAGCTGGTCGCAGAAGCGACGCGGCGAAGTGATCGAAGCGGCTGGGCCGTCCGGGACGAGGGCGATTGGGGAATCGCTCAGGCTCAATAGATTGGACAGGTTCGTGAACGGTCGCGATTGCTTCGCTGAGCCGCTTTCGGCAAGGCGACGTTCCGTTGCAACGCCTCCGAACCTCACCGGCCGCTGGCCGGCCGACCCGAAGACAGGATGAGCATGAGGCCAGGACAGCAGAACAAGCAGCGCATGCGGGGACGGGGCCGCAAGGGTCCGAACCCGATGTCGCGGAGCTACGAGTCGAACGGTCCGGACGTCAAGATCAGGGGAACGGCTCAACACGTCGCGGAAAAGTATATCGCGCTGGCGCGTGATGCGAACGCTTCCGGCGACCGCGTGATGGCCGAGAACTATCTCCAGCACGCCGAACATTACGGCCGTATCGTCGCGGCCGCGCAGGGCATCTTCCAGTTGCAGCGCGAAGAGCCGGACGTCATGGACGGCGAATACGAGGACGGCGACGACGAGGGCTTCGTCGAAGGCGTCGCCACCACCAACGGCCATCCCTATCCGGTGCCAGAGCGCGTGCAGGGCGGTGATCGGCAGCAGCCCATGCAGGGCCGCGATAACCGCGATTACCAGAACCGCGACGGCAACCGCGACGGCCAGAACAACCGCGACAACAATCGCGATGGCCAGAACAACCGGGACGGTCAGAACAACCGCGAAGGCCGCGAGCAGCGTTTCGATCGAAACCGCAACCGGGATCGCGACTTCAACCGGGACAACCAGAACCGCGACGGCCAAAATCGGGACGGCCAAAATCGCGAAGGGCAGAACCGGGACGGTCAGAACCGGGACCGTAATCGCGATTTCAACCGTCAGAACGGCGAGGAGCGTCGCTCCTACGAGGGCCGCGAGCGGCAGAACTGGCAGGACCGCCAGGTTCCGAACGGTCTCGGACCTCAGCCGAATGTTGGCGAATCGTCTCACGAAGACGCCCGCCCGGTGGCCGCCTATGGCGAGAACGAGGCTGTTGCGGAAAACCGTTCAACCGAACGCCGCTACGAGGACGCGGCCAGCACCGCGCCCGTGACGGAACAGGAAAGCGGTTTCGGGCAGGCGCCCGCGACGCAGGATGCGGTGTCCGCGCCGGAAGGCTCGATCTACACGGAAGAAACCGCAGCGGAAGTGCGCGAACCGCGCCGCCGTGGTCGCCCGCGCCGCCCGCTTTTCGGCGAAAGCGAGATCGGTTCCGACGAGGCTCCCGCGATGGACACGAGCGCAGCCGCGCCGGTCACCGCTCCGGTGGAAGCTCCTTCTGTCGAGCCGGTCGCGGCTGACCCTGTGGAAGCTGCCGGCGATGCGCCCGTGAAGCGTCGCCCCGGCCGTCCGCGCAAGAAGAAGGTCGAGGACGGAACCGCGGAAGGCGAGGAAAGCCATCTGCCGGACTTCCTTCTGGCTTCCAACGGCTGACCACCGAACTCATCGAAAACAGGAGGGCGTCGGAGCGATCCGGCGCCCTTTTTTCATGGGCGTCCTTCGGCTTTCGAAGACCGCGCTTGCTTCGGCAAAAATGCTCCGATCGGCGTCTTTCGCCGATGGTGATGCCATCCCATATTGCTTCTCGTGCGGCTCGCCTGTCGAAAAGGGTGCCGGTTTCCCATCATCGCGTCGCATGCCTTTCGGGTGGGCGCGGCAAGGAGGCAATATATGGATATGGAACGCTATACCGAGCGCGTGCGCGGGTTTCTGCAGGCCGCCCAGACGGCCGCCGTTTCGCGCGATCACCAGCAGCTTTCCCCCGAACATCTTCTGAAGGTTCTGATCGACGACCGCGAAGGCTTAGCCTCGGGGTTGATCGACAAGGCCGGCGGGCGCTCGGCCGATGTGCGCCTGGGGCTCGATGCGACTCTCGAGGCGATGCCGAAGGTTTCCGGCGGTCAGGGCCTTTACATGGCGCAGCCGCTCCAGAAGGTTCTGGCGACCGCCGAGGAGATCGCCAAGAAGGCCGGCGACTCCTACGTCACCGTGGAGCGGCTCCTTCTCGCATTCGCGATGGAGAAGAGCGCGAAGACCGCCAAGATTCTGGCCGACGCCGGCGTGACGCCGCAGGGGCTGAACGCGGCGATCGAGGATTTGCGCAAAGGCCGCACGGCCGACACGGCTTCCGCCGAGCAGGGCTATGACGCCCTGAAGAAATATGCCCGCGACCTGACGAAGGATGCGCGCGAAGGCAAGCTCGATCCGGTGATCGGCCGCGACGACGAGATCCGTCGCACGATCCAAGTCCTGTCGCGCCGCACCAAGAACAACCCCGTTCTGATCGGCGAGCCGGGCGTCGGCAAGACCGCCATCGCCGAAGGTCTGGCGCTCCGGATCGTCAACGGCGACGTGCCGGAATCCTTGCGCGACAAGCGCCTTCTGGCGCTCGACATGGGCGCTTTGATCGCGGGCGCGAAATATCGCGGTGAGTTCGAGGAGCGCTTGAAGGCGGTTCTGTCGGAGGTGACCTCGGCCGCCGGCCAGATCGTGCTCTTCATCGACGAGATGCACACGCTTGTCGGGGCCGGCAAGGCGGACGGGGCGATGGATGCTTCCAACCTTCTGAAGCCCGCGCTGGCGCGCGGCGAGTTGCATTGCGTCGGCGCCACCACGCTCGACGAGTATCGCAAGCATGTCGAGAAGGACCCGGCGCTCGCCCGTCGCTTCCAGCCCGTTTTCGTCAACGAGCCGACGGTGGAGGACACGATCTCCATCCTTCGCGGCATCAAGGAGAAGTACGAGCAGCACCATCAGGTGCGGATTTCGGACTCGGCCCTTGTCGCCGCGACGACCCTGTCGAACCGCTACATCACCGACCGTTTCCTCCCCGACAAGGCGATCGACCTCGTGGACGAAAGCGCGGCGCGCCTTCGCATGCAGGTCGATTCCAAGCCGGAGGAACTCGACGAAGTCGATCGCCGCATCATGCAGCTCAAGATCGAGCGCGAGGCCTTGAAGCGCGAGAACGACGACGGCGCGCGCGACCGGCTCGGGCGGCTGGAAGCCGAACTCGGCGACCTCGAAGAGGAGTCCGACCGGATCACGCAGGCCTGGGCGGCCGAAAAGGACAAGCTCGGGCTCGCCGCCGACCTGAAGAAGCGGCTGGAAGAGGCGCGCAACGAACTCGCCATCGCGCAGCGCAAGGGCGAGTACCAGCGCGCGGGCGAGCTTGCCTATGGCGCGATCCCGAAGCTCGAACAGGATCTGGCCGCCGCCGAAGCCAATGACGGGCAGGGCGGGTCGATGGTCGAGGAAACGGTGACGCCGGACCACATCGCGCAGATCGTTTCGCGTTGGACCGGTATTCCCGTCGACCGGATGATGGAAGGCGAGCGCGATAAGCTCCTGCGCATGGAAGATGCGCTGGGCGAGCGCGTCGTCGGGCAGGGCGAGGCGGTTCAGGCCGTGTCGCGCGCCATTCGCCGCGCCCGCGCCGGGCTGCAGGACCCGAACCGGCCGATCGGCTCGTTCATCTTCCTCGGGCCGACGGGCGTCGGCAAGACGGAGCTGACGAAGGCGCTGGCGCGCTTCCTGTTCGACGATGAGACCGCGATGGTGCGGCTCGATATGTCGGAGTTCATGGAGAAGCACTCCGTGGCTCGCCTGATCGGCGCACCTCCCGGCTATGTCGGCTACGAGGAAGGCGGCTCGCTGACCGAAGCGGTGCGCCGCCGGCCCTATCAGGTCGTTCTGTTCGATGAGATCGAAAAGGCGCATCCCGACGTCTTCAACGTCCTTCTCCAGGTTCTGGACGACGGGCGGCTGACGGACGGGCAGGGCCGGACGGTGGATTTCCGCAACACGGTCATCATCATGACGTCCAATATTGGCGCCGAATATCTGACGACGCTGACGGACGAGCAGGATGTGGACGTGGTGCGCCCGCAGGTTCTGGATGCGTTGCGCGCATCGTTCAGGCCGGAATTCCTGAACCGCGTAGACGAGACGATCCTGTTCCATCGCCTGCGGCGCTCGGAGATGGGCGCGATCGTGGATATCCAGATGAAGCGGCTCGGCGCGCTTCTGGCGGATCGCAAGATCGTGGTGCAGCTCGACGCCTCGGCCCGCGACTGGCTGAGCGCCAAGGGCTACGATCCGGCCTATGGTGCGCGGCCCTTGAAGCGCGTGATCCAGCGCGAGGTGCAGGACCCGTTGGCGGAGAAGATCCTTCTCGGCGAGGTGCGCGACGAAAGCCGCGTGAACGTCACCGGCGGCGGCGATCACTTGATCTTCCACGTGGTCGGCTCGAAGCTCGGCGCTGCGGGAGACCGCGTCGCCGCCTGAGGAAAGCCGGTGCATAGGACAAGGGCGGCCGACAGGGCCGCCCTTTTTCGTTGCCGGGTCCGCCGGATCAATAGGCCGGGAAAGGCCCGTAATAGTCGTCGATCCCGCGGCCGTAAGCCGGATCGTTCCAGGACGGCCGCGCCTCGCCGGCAAATTTCGGACCGTTCTGCAACTGGTCGATCGTGATGCCGATCACGTAGCCGCCCTGCCGCTCGTCGTATTTCAGGACCTGCCAGGGCAGCGGGTAGTAGTCTTCCCCGATGCCGAGAAAGCCGCCCGAGGCGAGGATGGCGTATTTCACCTGCCCGTCCCGCTTGCCGAGCACGATGTCGTCCACCGTGCCGAGCTTGTCGCCGTCCGTGGAATAAACCGAAGTGCCGGCCACCCGGCTCGCCTCGATATTGTCGCCGGACGCATGGGCGGGGGTCATTTCCTGCGTGCCGATCGTGGATGACATGGCTGTTACCTCCAATTTCTCCAATCTCGGAGGGCAACGCCACCGGCATGCGCGCGTTCCGGTCGAAGGCGTCAGGATGGGGAGGACAGGAATGAAGACCGCGACTCTACCGGATGGAACTCCGGTGCCGGCCCTGGGGCAGGGAACGTGGATGATGGCCGAGGGCCGCCACGCCCGCGAGGACGAGATCGCGGCTCTGCGCGCCGGCATGGATGCCGGCATGACGCTGATCGACACGGCAGAAATCTACGCGCATGGCAAGTCGGAGGAACTTGTCGGCGAGGCGATCGACGGCCGGCGGGACGAGGTGTTCCTCGTGTCCAAGGTCGCGCCTCACCACGCCTCGCGCGAGGGAACGCGGCGGGCCTGCGAGGCGTCGCTGAAGCGCCTTCGCACCGATCGGCTGGACCTCTATCTTCTCCACTGGCCCGGCAGCATCCCCTTGAGTGAGACGGTGGATGCGCTGACGCAACTGAAGCGCGACGGGCTCATCCGCTATTGGGGCGTTTCCAATTTCGACGTGGAGGAAATGGAGGCGGTCTTCGCGCTGCCCGGCGGATCGGACTGCGCCGCCAATCAGATCCTCTACAACTTGGAGGAGCGCGGCCCCGAATTCGATCTCCTCCCCTGGCTTTCGGAGCGGATGGTGACGCCGATGGCTTATTCGCCGGCGGGGCAGGGCGGCGATCTTCTCGACCACCCGACGCTGGTGAAGATCGCGCGGCACCACAAGGCGACGCCCGCCCAGATCGCGCTGGCATTCCTCGTGGATTGCGACGACGTGATCGCGATCCCGAAGGCCGGTTCGATCGAGCATGTTCGCCAGAACGCGGCCTCCGCGAAGATCACCCTGACGCGCGAGGATCGTCACGCGCTGGACGCGGCTTTTCCTCCGCCGCAGGAGAAGCAGCCGCTCGCGGTGATCTGACCTCGGGTCGGTCGGCAAGTTTCGGACCATGCGTATGGGAGAAAATGGCCCGTCATCGCTCGGCCATCGTGATGCCGGGTTCTTCCCGCACCGAAGAGCCGGCGACGCCGATTCTCGAGGCGGTTGGAAGGTACGGAGTTGGTGATGACGAGGATGTCGCGCGATCGAGTGAAACGCGCCCTTCTGGCCGTTTCCGGCATCGCGCTTCTCATGGGTGTGCCCGATCGGGCGTCCGCGCAGTTCTACGACGACCCCTTCTATGACGACGCGCCGTCGGGCCGCGGCCAGACCGAAACCTTCGTGGACGAGTTCGGCCGGCGTGTGACGGTGGACGCCTATGGCCGGGTCATCGGCGTGGAGCAGCCCCGTGCCGAGCGGCGGCGCGACGCGTCGCGCCGTTATCTGGACGACCAGTCGGCGGAAGCGGTGCCTTTGGACGACGGTTTTTCCGGTCTCGACGCGTATCCCGATCCTTCGCGCCCTTCCGGTCGCTCGGACGGGTTCGGCGATCTGCCGAACGCCGATGCGCCGATCGTTTCGCCGAACGAGACCACCGCGCCTGAATCGCGTCCTGCACCCAAGGTCGAAGGACCGAAGGGACCGAACGCGAAGGCGCAGGTCGCGGCTTTCCAGATCCTGATGGACCGCGCAGGCATTTCCCCCGGCGTGATCGACGGGCGCATGGGCACCAATGTCGACAAGGCCGTCGCGGCCTACGAGGAAAAGTACGGCGACCACATCGACCCGACCAACGTGCAGGCCATGGTGGAGCAGCTCGACGCGACGGGCGGTCCGGCGATCGTGTCCTATACGATCACCGACAAGGACGTGGCCGGCCCCTATCTTGCGGCGATCCCGGACGATTACAGCGAGAAGGCCAAGCTGCCGGCCATGTCCTATACGCGCGTGTCGGAAATGCTGGCCGAGCGCTTCCACATGGACGAAAACTATCTCATGGAGATCAATCCCGGCGCGGATTTCAACCGGCAGGGGACGATCCTGAAAGTCGCTTCGACGGGCGAGCCGGCCACGGGCGAAGTGGCGAAGATCATCGCCGACAAGGGGCGCGAGCAGGTTCGCGTCTACGATGCCAGCGGCGCGCTGATCGTCGCCTATCCCTCCACCATCGGTTCGCGCGACACCCCGTCCCCGAGCGGCACGGTGCAGGTGGCGCGCATCGCCTTCGATCCGGGCTACACCTACAACCCGAAGATCAACTTCACCCAAGGGCAGAACAAGTCGATCCTGAACATTCCGCCGGGGCCGAACGGGCCGGTCGGCTCGATCTGGATCGCGCTTTCCAAGCCGACCTACGGCATTCATGGAACGCCCGAGCCTTCCAAGATCGGCAAAACCAACAGCCACGGCTGCGTGCGTCTGGCCAACTGGGATGCGGCGGAACTGGCTCGAATGGTGAAGCCGGGCACGACCGTGGAATTCGTGGAATAGCAATCCCTTAAAACTTGAGGCACCTTCCGGGGAGCGGAAACGCCGGAGCGGCGTTTCCCGCAGCGATCTTCGTTCGGACGGCGCCTTCATGAAAACTCGCTCGACCCTTGCGGCTCTCGCCGGACTGCTTTTCGCTTCCGCTGCCTTCGCAGCGCCACCCGTCGCGCCGGCTGCCGAGCAAGCTACGGCGGCTCCCGCTGCGGCTGCGGCTGCGGCTGCGACGGTTCCGGCTCCCGATCTGTCGGAAGCCGCGATCAACGGGGCGGATTTGGCTTCCTATCAGGAGCGGCTGAAGGCGAAGGATGAGGCGGCGAAGGCGTCGGCCGAGAATCCGCCCGCCGATCCCGCCGCAAACTCGGGCGAGACCGAGAAGCCGAAAGCCGACCCCGATCCTTTCCTGATCAGGATGCAGGTGCTTCTGGATCGCGCCCATGCTTCGCCGGGCGTGATCGACGGTTTGGCCGGAGGCAATACCGACAAGGCGATCCGCTCCTTTACCGATCTCCATGGCCTCGACGCCACGGACAAGCCGGATCAGGCGATCTGGGACGCGCTTTCGAAGGACGGTGGTGCGGCCGTGAAATCCTACGAGATCACGCAGGAAGATGTGGATGCCCGCTACATCCCCGATCTGCCGACCGACTATGCCAAGCTCGCCGAACTCGACAGCATCGCTTATCGCGATGTGCCTGAGATGCTGGCTGAGCGTTTTCACATGGATGAAGACCTGCTGAAGCGGCTCAATCCGGATGCTGATTTCGGCAAGGCCGGCACGCGCCTCTTGGTTGCCGATCCGGGTCCCGATCCCGATCCGGCGGTGAAGGTGGAGCGCATCGTCATCGACAAGAGCCGGGGCGAGCTTTTCGCCTATGACGAGAACAAGAAGCTGATCCTCGCCTATCCCGCGACGATCGGGTCTTCCGACACGCCGTCGCCATCCGGCACCATGAAGGTCAACGGCAGCAAGGCCGATCCGGAATATGCCTATGATCCGAAGAACTTCGTGCAAGGCAAGAACAAGAAGAAGCTGACCCTGCCCGCCGGGCCGAACGGCCCCGTCGGCAATATGTGGATCGACCTCTCCAAGCCGACCTACGGCATCCACGGCACGCCGGAGCCGTCCGAGATCGACAAGACGGCCAGCCATGGC
This sequence comes from Aureimonas psammosilenae, assembly GCF_009176975.1. Classification (GTDB taxonomy): domain Bacteria; phylum Pseudomonadota; class Alphaproteobacteria; order Rhizobiales; family Rhizobiaceae; genus Plantimonas; species Plantimonas psammosilenae. Next base: position 4,701 of record NZ_WEZG01000012.1, on the reverse strand, counting down.
TGCGTGCGCCTGACGAACTGGGACGCGCGGGCGCTCGCCAAGCTGGTTCAGCCGGCCAAGACGGTCGTGGAGTTCAAGCAGTGAAGGTTCTGCGCGCGGTTGTCGCGAGCGGGGCTCTCGCCTGCACGGTTCTGGCCCCGATCCCTTCCTGGGCGGCTTCGGACCTGCCGTGGAGCGACGCCAATCCATTGGAAGGCTCAAGCCAGCAGAAGGCCAAGCCGAAGCCTGAGCGCAAGGCCGATCCCGCCAAGCAGGCGGTGCAGGCCGAGACCACCGGTACGCCGGCTCCCGAAGCGCCCGTGCCGAAACCTTCGCCCGAACCGACTCCGGTGAAGGCGGCAAGCCCTATTCCGGAGCCATCGACGGTTCCGGTGCCCGAGCCCGATCCGCGCCCGGAAGCAAAAGAGGCTCCGCCGGAAGCGGCACCCACACCGGCGCCGAGCCCGCCCGCTCCCCCCGCTGCCGAAACGAAACCGGTCGACGAAATTCCGGTGCCGGAAAAGCGTCCCGACGAGGGAAAGCCTGTGCCGCCGGAGGCCAAGCCCGTCGAAGGGCAGGGCGGCGTCGAGCCCGCCAAGCCGGAAGATGCTCCCAACTCGACGGAGAAGCTGAAGTCGCGTGAGCCGGTGATCGACCCGGCGACGAGCGTCGTTGCGGCTGCCGCGATCGAAGACGCGGAGGAATGCGAGGCGGAGCTGAAGAAACGCGGCGTAGAGTTCACCGTCGGCGAGAGCATCAGCGAGGGCGAATGCGGCGTGTTGCGGCCCGTTGCCGTGTCCCGCCTGTCGTCAGGCGTGAAGGTCGGCCCCGACACGAAGCTTCTTTGCCGGGCGGCGCTCGCGCTCGACGTCTGGATGTCGGACGCCGTCGCCCCGGCCGCGAAAAAGGAGTTTCCGGACCGAAAGCTCACCGAGTTTCGGCAGGCTTCGACCTATGTATGCCGGCCACGCGCGAGCGAAACCGGCATTTCCGAGCATTCGCGCGGCAGCGCCGTCGATATCGGCTCCTTCGTCTTCGACAAGGGTTCCGAGATCGGCATCGCGGCGCAGGCGCCCGATACGCCGGAAGAGCGATTTCTCGCCGCCGTCCGGCAAGGCGCCTGCGGCCCGTTCAAGACTGTGCTCGGCCCGGGAACGGACGCCGACCACGCGACGCACTTCCACCTCGACATCGCCGCGCGAAAAAACGGCTCGACCTACTGCAAGTGATCCGCACCCAAACGGTGGAAAACACCTCCGGCTCTCGAATCGTCGGATGGAAAGCGGCGATCCTCCGCTAGTTGAGGGTCGTCGCGTGTGCCGGTCCGATCGGCCGCGCCGAGCCAAATCGAGGGGAGAGCCATGCCGCTTGCCGAAACCTATATCGCCGCTGCCGATCGCTACGGCCCGATGCCCTATCGCCGGAGCGGTCGCTCGGGCCTGCAGCTTCCGGCCATCTCGCTCGGCCTTTGGCAGAATTTCGGCGGCACGGACGTGTTCGAAACGGGCCGGGCGATCCTGCGACGCGCCTTCGACCGGGGCGTGACCCATTTCGATCTCGCGAATAATTACGGGCCGCCCTACGGCTCGGCCGAAGATAATTTCGGCCGCTGGATGGACCTCGACTTCCGTGCCTATCGCGACGAACTGATCATCTCGTCCAAGGCTGGTTGGGATATGTGGCCCGGCCCCTATGGGAACCTCGGATCGCGCAAGTATCTCGTCGCCAGTCTCGACCAGAGCCTGAAGCGCATGGGTCTCGACTATGTGGACATCTTCTACCATCACCGGCCCGACCCCGACACGCCGCTGGAAGAAACCATGCTGGCGCTCGACCAGATCGTGCGTTCCGGCAAGGCGCTTTATGTCGGCGTCTCGTCCTATTCGGCGGAACTGACGCGCGAGGCCCATCGCATCCTCAAGGAGTTGCGCACCCCCTTCGTGATCCACCAGCCGTCCTATTCCATGCTGAATCGCTGGGTGGAGGAAGGTCTTCTCCAAACCCTGGACGAAACCGGCCTTGGCTGCATCGCCTTCTCGCCACTGGCGCAGGGCCTTTTGACGAAGCGCTACCTTTCCGGCGTGCCCGACGATTCCCGCGCTTCCAAGGGCGGGTCCTTTTCCGCATCCCTGGTGACACCGGAGAATGTCGAGCGGCTGCGCGGGCTGAACGCGATCGCGGAGCGTCGCGGTCAGTCGCTGGCCCAGATGGCGATCGCCTGGGTGCTGCGCGATCCCCGCGTCACCTCCGCCCTGATCGGCGCGCGCACGGTGGCGCAGTTGGACGATTCCCTGGACAGCTTGAAGACGCCAAGCTTCACGTCGGAGGAGCTTTCCGAGATCGACGGCTTCGCCACCGAAGGCGGCATCGATCTCTGGCGCAGCCAGTCCAAGATCAAGCCGAGCTGAGAAAGACTTCGCAGACGCCTCGGCCAAACCCGGTCCGAGGCGTCAGCGACCCGCGACGCGCTGCGCTTCGGCGCGGTCTTTCAGGAGATTGTCGATCCGGTCGCGTTCCTTGCGGAAGGTTTCTAGTTCTTCTCCTTGAAGAACATGACCGGACGGGAACTTGATGCGCATCGGATCGACCTTCTGGCCGTTCACGATGACCTCGTAATGGAGATGGCTGCCGGTCGACAGGCCGCTCGAGCCGACCGCGCCGATGACCTGCCCCTGCCGCACCGTCGAGCCGGGCTGAACGCCGCGCGCGATCGAACTTTGATGCGAATAGGACGTCTCGTAGCCGTTGGCATGCTTGATGATGGTCTGGCGACCGTAACCGCTGGTATTGCCTGCCGATTCCACCACGCCGTCGCCCGAAGCCAGGATCGGCGTGCCCGTCGGAGCCGCCCAGTCGACGCCCCAATGGGGGCGGGCATATCCAAGGATAGGATGGACGCGTGATCCGAAGGGCGAGGTGAAGCGGCCGTTTGGAACGGGCGTGCGCAGAAGGAACTGCTTCGCGCTTCTTCCGTCCTGATCGTAGTAATCGTAGCGCTCATCCCCACCGCTGCGAAAGCGATAATAGCGCTTGGTCTTTCCGCCGAATGTCGCTTCGACGTAGAGAACCTGCGAATTGTCGGTCGCTTCTTCCTTCCCCTCGTCCATCGAGAAGAACACGACAAGGCGGTCGTCCGGCGAAACACGGGCCTGGAAGTCGACATCCGTCGACAGCATCCTGACCAGTTGCTGGCACATGCGCTCATTCAGGCCATAGCCGAGCGCGGCCTGATAAATGCCGTCGTAGATGGTCGGCATCTCGGTGCGCAGCGGCGCTTCCGTCGCGGTCTCGTCGAAGGCCTCGGCCACCGCCTCGTTGTCGTCCGGAGCGGTGGCGGGTTCGAACTCGCCGTCGTCATCCCGTTTGGCGACGGTCGCGACATGGTCCCTGCCGCGGTAAACCGACAACCGGACGATCCGCTTCCCGTCCTGCGACATCTGCGTTCCGACGCGCAGCACGCTGCCGGTGTCGAGGCGTTCGGAGCCAAGCACGCTCTCGATCGCACGAGTGGCCGCTTCGATATCGTCCTTCCCGTAGCCGCTTTCACCGAGCGTCCCGGCAATGGGAGCGGCTTCGCGAAACGGAATGATCTCCTCGGCGTAACGCGAGGGAGCGGGCGCCGTATCGCGCGGAGCGATCGACACGTTCTCCGCAACGACGCGGAAGGCGGAGCCCGGTTCGTACACTGCGATATCGGCGTCGTCGGAAAAACGCGAGGAGTCGAAGGGTTCGACGGACGCGACCTGAACCGGTGCATAGGACAAGGTGGGCGAGGCGGCGCGCACGACGGCTTCCGCTTCCTCGGCCGAGGTCTGGCCACCGAACTTCATGTTGGCGAAGGAAAAGTCCTCCACTTTGAGGCTCATCTCGCTTTCGACCTTGGCGCCGTAAATCTGCGCATCTTCCGGCGCGCTCGCCTCGTCCCGGTCATCGCCGCTGCCAAGCACCTTCATCGCATCGAAGGGGGGATAGGACACCGAACTGCGGCTGAGAGCGGCAAGCGTCATGCTGACATAACCGAAGGGCAAGGTGCGGATCACCTCGCGGTCACCTTCGCGGCTCATGGTGGAAAGCTCGATCGTTTCCCGGTTGCGCACGCTCGGCAGCGTCGTTTCAACCAGCCGCTCACCCTTGTCCTCCGGCAGGTCCTTCGCGGGCGCTGTGATCAGCACACGTCGCGGGCTGGACAGGTCGCGATGACCGTCAAGCGCCGCCGCAAGCGCGATCCCCATCAACGCCCCCGAGGTCAGACCGGTCAAAAGCGTGCCGGACAGCCAGCGAGCCGATACCTGACGCCGGTCCGGCCGGCGTCGCCGGTCGGCGACAAGCGCCGGTTCGTTGCCGAAGTTCACGCGGTGCCGCAAATGCTGACCCAAGCGATGTGCTTCATCCTGGCTGCGCCCTTCGGCGAACAAGGTGGCGGAATAGGGACCGAAACGGTTCGTCCCCGTGCTGTCACGAACGATAAGGGTCCGGGGGAGCGCCTATGTCAATTGCCGCAGAGCGGTTTGAGGGAAGGGGAGGGGGCGAGGCTGCGGCAGCCGGGCGCATCCGCCAAGTTTTTCAATAAGGGTCGTTGACATCGCTGATTCGTTGCCCGTATAAGCCGGTCATCGACGGACGGGGCGTCGCCGGCGGGTTGTATGCTCGTCTCTGGGAACTGGTTTTGGCTAGTTTCTGGTATGGCGTTCCGGTTTGTTTTTTCGGGTTTGGCGGTTTTGG
>NZ_WEZG01000011.1 GCF_009176975.1 Aureimonas psammosilenae | reverse complement strand
ACCAGGCAGACCGAAGCTGCGGCGAGTGCGGTCAGGACGTACAGCGTCGCTGCGACCCCGGCGTACGCGATGATCGCTGCGCCTGCGGTCGGCGCCAAGGCCTGGGCGACCTGGGCCGGACGCGCGAGCCGCCCCATGACCGAGGCATGGGCCTCGGGTCCGAACAGGGCCAGCGGGACGGTGCCGCAGGCGATCGAGAGGATGCCGTTGCCCGCTCCGTAGAACACCATGGCCGCGGCGACCGGGAGCAGGTCGAAGGCGAGCGAGCAGACGCCCGCGGCGGTCAGCGCGACGGCGGCACGCATCGTCCAGAGCGGGTGGTGCCGCCCGCGCCCGGCCATCTCGAGCACGCGAGCACCGACCTGCGACGGACTGACCATCGCGCCTAAGGCCACCGCCGGGTTCGTTCGCCACGGCCCTCAACACGTTCTGGAGCCTGATCCTCATCAGGCAGGGCCGCGTGCTGTGGTCTGCGGCGCTTGGCTCCGACAGTAAGCACCTGATGGCCGAAACCGTAACGTCCGCGGGTGTTCTCGTGGACCTCGTCGGCGCGGTCCTGACGGGCGTCCTCCAGATGGATGCGGCCATCGCCGCCCTCGTGGCACTCCGTGTTCTTCGGAGCGGCTGGGAGGTCATCCGCGACACCGCGAGCGGCCTCCTCGACGAGGCAGCGCTAGCGGAGGAACTGGACACCATCTGCTCGGTCACCTCCGCCAATGCGGAAGGCGCTCTCGAGATTCAAGCGCTGCGCAGACGCCACGCGGGCCGGATGACCTCCATCGACTTGCACATGGTGGTGCTGGAAAGCATCACCGCCGACGACGCGCACGATATCTGCGACCGCGTATAGACGGCGACTCAATAGGACCTCCGGAAGCTGCAAACATACCTGTGATTTCTTATCGGTGTTGCAAGCCAGTGAGGTTCCGACTTCGCGACGCGGCTCTGAAGGTCGGAGTACAGCGGCTGGGCGGCGATTATGCCCAGGATGGATTTTGCTTTTTTTAGGCCGCTGCTCCGGCGTCGTCCTTCCCGATCGGGAAGTTTCAGCTCCTTGTCGATCATATTTCGCCATTTCTTTCCCGATCGGGAAAGGCGTGGCATGTCGGCGATCGCCGACATCTACAGATTTCTTGGAATTGGATTCTAAACGTAACTTGCAAGTTACGTAAGCCGTTTTGACTTCTTCATATTGTCCTCCGATGTTTGCCGCACGCAGCCATGTGGCTGCCTCGTGGTGAGGTCGTAATGTCGTACGTGTCCGTTGTTTTCAGATGTGGTTGCGAGGGCCACGTGCAGGTCTACGGCTCCCGCCGGGATCGCGAGCGCAAGGCAGAGTGGATCGCCGATCGGCGCGACTGCGAGGACTGCTATCGCGCCGAGCTGGAGAAGAAGCGCGAGGCCGAACTCGCCGCGGCGAGGGAGCAGGCCGCGGATTGGGAGCTGCCGGCGCTCGAGGGAACGGAAAAGCAGATCGTCTGGGCCGAGCGGATCCGCGCCGGCTATGCCACGGCGGTCGAGAAGGTCCGCGAGGGTGACCACCTCGAGCGGAACGACGAGGAGGGCGACTTCGAGGCGGGCGTGTCCAAGGTGTTCGCGAAGTCGGAGTCCCGTTTCTGGATCGACACGATCCGCGACCGCGATCCGGACGTCGCCGCGGTCCGGCGCCACATGATGGAAGTCGGCCGGAAGGCGCGCATCGAACCCGTCGTCGACGGACCCACGGTCGTCAGGCCCGCGGGGATGGAGCCGATCTCGTCCGTCGAGATCCTCCACGTCCCCGGCGAGGTCCGGCTCTCGACGTCGCGCAAGGAGTGCGAGACGTTCATCGACGCGATCAAGGACATCGGCTTCCGCTGGGGCGGGATGCACTGGATGTTCGACTGCGGGTGCTCGCCCGTCTCCCACGACGCCGTCGCCGCCGGCATCGCGCTCGAGGTCCTCGCGCTCGGCTATTCGGCGATCCTCCCCCAGCCGACCGTCGCCGAACTCGTCCAGTCCGGCGGCTTCGAGCGCGATCCTCCGCGCAAGCTCCTCGCGGCGGCGAGGGGGAGAGCGTTCCTGTTCCGCTGGCGGCGGTCCGACGACATCTTCGACACGGTGAAGTCGCTGCCGGGCGCCCGTTGGGACAGCCCGTACATGCGGGTGCCGGCGACGTCGGCGAACGAGGTCCTTGATCTCGCGGAGCAGTTCGGCTTCTGGATCTCCAGTCCGGCGACCAAGCTCGCGGAGAGCCTCGTCACGATCGAGGTCGGGGGCGAGACGGTCGTCCTCGGCCAGCCGACCGCCCTGTCCGCCACGCCTCTGTCGGGAGGTATCCATGCGGATCTGCGCGACCACTGAACCGATGCTGCACCAGCGTGCGGCGGTCGAGAAGATCGCGCCGTCCCGCGTCGGCGGTCTCTTCATGGACATGGGGACCGGCAAGTCCCTAACCGCGATCATGCTCGCGGAGATGCGCCAGGCCGCCATCGACAAGGTGTGGTGGGGCTGCCCTTGCGCGCTCCGGCAGACGATCGTCGAGCAGATCCTGAAGCACACGACCGCGACGGCCGAGGACGTCCATGTCCTCACCTCGGCGTCGAGGGAGGAGGACATCCTCCGGGCGTCCTGGATCGTCTTCGGCATCGAGAGCGTCGGGCAGTCCGACGCGGTGACGCTGAAGCTCGCCCGGCACGTCGACGAGCGGTCGATGATGATCGTGGACGAGTCGACGTACATCAAGGGCCCGAGGGCCAAGAGGACGGACCGGCTGACGAAGATCGCGTCCGTCTGCCGCTACCGGCTCGTCATGACCGGCACGCCCCTGACGCAGGGGCTCGTCGATCTCTTCGCCCAGATGCGCTTCCTCTCCGAGAAGATCCTCGGATACCGCAGCTTCTGGAGCTTCGAGCAGGCGCACGTCCGGTACCGGTGCGAGAGGAAGGTCCTGCCTCACTCCGGCAGGCGGGTCGAGGTCCGTACGAACCACGTCGTCGGTTACCGGAACGTCGAGGCCCTCGTCGGGAACGTCGCGCCGTACGTCTTCCAGGTCCGCAAGGAGGACTGCCTCGACCTGCCGGACAAGGTCTTCGTCGAGCGTCGCTTCGACATGACGCCGGAGCAGTCGGATCTCTACGAACTGACGAAGCGCGAGATGATCCTCGACCGGCCTGTCGACGACTTCTTCGGCTCGTCCGCGTCGATCGCGATGTTCCGTCTGTTCGGAGCGCTCCAGCGGATCACCGCCGGCATCGCGACGATCGGCGGCGGGCCCGTCGGACACGATCGGGTCGCGACGCTCCTGGCCGCCGTCGACCAGGTTCCGGACGGCGAACCCGTCGTGATCTGGACGAAGTACAAGAAGGCCGCCGACCAGATCGCGGCCGCCCTCGTCGAGCGCACCGGCGATCCGGACTGCGCGACGATCTACGACGGACGCTACCTTGACGCGGTCCGTCAACGGAACCTCGCGGCTTGGCGCGATCGCCGGCACCGGTTCCTTCTCGCGACCCAGGACTCCGGCGGGCACGGGCTGACGCTCGTCGAGTGCGCGTGGACGTTCTTCTACGCCGATGGCTTCAAGTACTCGAACCGGCTTCAGGCCGAGGATCGCTTCCATCGGATCGGGCAGACCCGCCGGCCGACTCTCGTATCCATCGTTTGCAACGATTCGATCGACGAGCGGATCCTCGAGAACCACTCGACGAAGGGCGGGGCGCTCGCGGCGTTCCGGCAGGGTCTCGACAGGGAAGGACGGACGAACGCGAAGGACCGTCTGATGTCGTTCGTCGGCGGAAGAAAGCTGTAGATCTATGATCGACGATTGTGTATATCTTAGATCGACAACGCCGGAGGTCCGGCGAGAGGGTTCGATGGGCAGCGAGAAGCGGTATTTCGGAACGGACGTGTACCAGGAGGCGAAGGCGCGCATCCGGCTCGCGTTCGAGAACTTCGACAAGGTCTGCGTGTCGTTCTCGGGCGGGAAGGACTCCACCGTCCTGACGCACCTGACGCTCGAAGTCGCCCGCGAGCTGGGCCGCGTACCGGTCGACGTCCTGTTCATCGACCTCGAAGGACAATACGCGGCGACGATCGAGCACGTCCACGAAGTCATGGCGATGCCGGAGGTGCGGCCGCACTGGATCTGCCTGCCGCTGAACCTGCGCAACGCCTCGAGCGCGACGCACCCGTACTGGACGTGCTGGGATCCGGACGCCCGCGACCGCTGGATCCGACCGCTGCCCGATGCGCCCGGCGTCGTGTCCGACCCGGCCGAGTTCCCGTGGTTCCGCGCCGGAATGGAGTTCGAGCAGTTCGTCCCGCTCTTCAACGAGCACGTCGCCGGCGGCGGGTCGGTGGCCTGCCTCGTCGGCATCCGGTCGGACGAGAGCCTCAACCGGTGGAAGGCCGTCAAGAAGCAGGACAAGGTCAAGAAGTGCGCGTGGAACGGTGTCCAGTGGTCCGCCCGCAGCCACGCCCGATCCCGGGCCGTGTCCTTCTTCTCGATCTACGACTGGCGGTTCGAGGACCTCTGGAAGTACGTCGGCACCCGGCGCCTCAGCTACAACCGCCTCTACGACCTCATGTACCTCACCGGCATGCCGTTCTCCGAGATGCGGATCTGCCAACCCTACGGCGACGATCAGCGGAAGGGACTGGACCTCTTCCACAAGATCGAGCCGGAGACCTGGGCGAAGATCGTCGAGCGGGTCGAGGGTGCGAACTTCGCCGCCTACTACGCTGGCCAAAAGTTCTTGGGCTACCAGGGCGGGACGGGCCTGCCGCCGGCGTTCTCGTCGTGGCGGCAGTATTGCGACTTCCTCGTCCAGACGCTGCCGGAGGGTCTGCGCTCGGTCTACCACCGCCGCATCGCCGTGTTCCAGGGCTGGTGGGCGAAGAACGGCTGCGCGCTCGAAGCGTGGCCCGACGCCGGCGAGCCCGCGCTCGAGAACCGCAAGATGGTCCCCAGCTGGCGGCGCGTCGCCATCAGCCTGCTGAAGCAGGACCTCGGCAAATCCCTCAGTTTCGGATTCGCGCAGGAGGACGTCGACCGCGTCCGGGCGCTGAAGGAGAAGGCGGCAGCCCTATGACGTGGACGAAGGAAAAGGCGATCGAGGCTCTCCTCGACGCCAAGGAGCGGATCGACACCGGCGAGCCCTGGATGAAGGTCCCCGAGGCCGTCCAAGCCCGCAGCAACGTCGACGACACGGTCGCGGCGATCCGCGGCGGCGTTCCCTACGCCTTCGAGATGGCGTCCCACGCTTTCGTCATCGCGGGTCATTGGGTGCCGATGGAGGAAGAGCCCGCGCTCCTGGAGAAGGCCCGCGGCGTCGCCGAGGCGGTCAGGAACGGCGATCTGCCGGGAAAGGGGCTGTAAGATGGATCAGATCATCGAGAAGGCGAAGAACATCGCCGCGGCGATCGGCGCGATGCCGCTCGACCAGGCCGTCGAGACGCTGAACGCCGTACGGGCGATCCTGCACAGCTCGTCGCCCTTCCGCGAGGAGCCGGTGGACCTGGTGACCTGGGTCCGGTCCGACACCATCCGTGGCAACAGCTACAACCCCAACACGGTCGCGCCGCCGGAGATGCGGCTCCTGCGCCGTTCGATCGAGGCCGACGGCTACACGCAGCCGATCGTCGCCTGCGCGGAGGGCGACGGCGTGGTCGTCGTGGACGGCTTTCACCGGCACCGCGTCGGCAAGGAAAGCTCGACCGTCCGCAAGCGGGTGAAGGGGTACTTGCCGGTCACCGCGATCCGGACGGAGCGCAACAACGCGAAGGACCGGATCGCCTCCACGATCCGCCACAACCGCGCCCGCGGCGTCCACGGCGTCGAGCCGATGCGGGACATCGTCGTCACCCTTCTGCGCGAGGGGTGGGCCGATGAGGAAGTCGCGAAGGAGGTCGGCATGGATGCCGACGAGGTGCTCCGCTTCAAGCAGATCGCCGGTCTGCCGGAGCTTTTCAGGAACGTCGAATGGTCGAAGGCTTGGGAGTAGCGAGATGGGCGAAATGACCGAATTTCCTGCAGAGGACGAGGATGCGGTCCTCGCCATGGAAGAGTTGAGGAACATGCTCGGAGCCTTCAGCCGTGTCGGCAACCATTCCGGGGAGCACGTCAGCGACGTCCTCCGGAACGCCGTCGCTTCGGTGGAGAACGGCTTCCATGAATGCGACGAGGCCGCCCTCATGGCCGCGAAGAACGCGTTGGCCGTGATCAAACGCAATCCGGCGATCTTCGACGAGGACGACGTCGCCAAGGCTCGCGAGATGGTTTCGATCGTCGGCTGGTATCGGAAGACGCTGATGATGGCCAAGCACTTCCCGACGCGTCGGGACGAAGAGGAGGACTGCTGAGATGGACGACATGAACGAAGACGATCTTTCGCCCGGTGAACGCGCTGCGGTCTCGGCGATGGAGGACCTCGAGGATATCCTTCAGGCATCCCGCTACGCGCTGTGCGATGTCGGGAGTTTCGACAAGCACGCCCTTCGTCAGGCCGTTTTCGCGGTCGAGAACGGTTTCCCCGATTGCGAGGAGACCGCGACGATGGCGGCTTCGAACGCTCTCGTCACGATCGAGCGCCACCCGGAGATCTTCGACGAGGACGATCTGGAGAGGGCACGGAGGAGGAAGTCCTCCGTGCTCGCGTACCTGAACGAAGTGTTCGTCGCGAAGTACGATCGCCGGCGCCTCTACGAAGGCGACAGCCGTTGACCGGTTCCGAGCTCCGGGAGGTCCGGCTCCACGCCGGGCACACCCAACGCGAGTTCGGGGTCCGCCTCGGCTATCGCGACGGGCGATCCACGGAGGTCCTGATCGGCCGGCTCGAGCGCGAGGAGCGGATCCTGAACCCCCGCTTCACGCTCCTCGTCGAGCGCACGTTCGAGACGCCGAATTTTTTCGCTGCCCCGACCTTGTAGACCATTGTTCTACGTATATTGATGATCTACATACTGGTCCGTGGAAGCGCTACGGCTCCGGAGGATGGAAAGTTGATGGACGCAGGCAACGCGATCGAAAGGGAAGGCGAGCAGCGCGTCCGCGACCTACCGCCGGCGCAGGTTGCGATAGGGACGCCCATCGCCGTCGCGGGCGGCCGTTCATGCTTTCGACATCCAGGAACTGTCTTGACGAAATTGTCTTCGATTTCTCGGCGGCGGGCAGCGGTGATCGGGTCAGTATTTCGATCCCGAAGTCCGAGCACATGTATCGGGCCTTATCTCGACAATCCCGAGCGGTTGGCGAGGGAGATCCTAGAGAACTGCGTCGAGCACGTTCGTGTCGAATTCTCCAGGCTTACGTGGGATGCGGCAAGCGAGGCCGCCGCGGCAGGGGTGAAGCTGCACTCCTTGACGGTCGACTCCGAACCATTCCTGTCCGGCGAACGCATCGCCTTGGCGATCACCTCCCCGGGCGGATGGAGCGGGATCGTGACGTCGATCCCCGAGGTGGAGGGCTTCCACGTCGACCTGACCGGCGAACTCCCGGAAGCGGCGAGGAAGATCATCGACATACTGAAGGATATCGCTTGGAGGCGGAGCGGACGCCTCGTCGTGACCTGCGACGGTTCCGAGAAGCGGTGATGACGAGACGGTGCCGGACGTCGAGCGCACGTTCGAGCCATCGCATTTTTTCCGCCGCGCAACCTTGTAGACTTTTGTTCTACGTAGATTACTGATCTACATTCCGACAATGGCTGCCATCGCAGCGCTCCGATAGGAGATCGACATGATCAAGAGCCTGGTCAGCATCCGCATCACTTCCCGCTCCCTCGGCATGGACCTCGTCGAAGAGCTTGTCGTCGGGCCCGAAAGCGATCCGAACCGGATCGGCGGCTTCGTCCGCGATGCCTTCGGCGTCCCGTTCGGACTTCGGTCTTCCTCGTCCGTCGCGCACGACGGGACCCGCACCGACGTCTCGCAGGTTCCCTGCGGTCTCGATCGGTATCCGGAACTGACCGTCGTCGTGGCGGACGGCGCCGCCGATCCGCGCCAGGCCACGTCCGGCCGTTCCTTCGACGCGTCGGTGCTGCGGATGGTTGGACGCTATCAGGACGCGGTCCGGGAGCGCCTTCCTCCCGGGCCGATCGCCTACAAGACCATTGATGCGACGAGGCACCACCCCTTCAACGTCCTCGTCAACGCCCACGGACGGATCTACGTCCGGTTCGGCTTCTCGAAGCTGCAGCACGATCGGGATGCCTACGTCGAAGTCCGCGATGCGGTCGCCGACGAGCACGGCGAGATCGTCGAGGAAGCCCAGCTGATCCTTCATCCCGAAGCCCTTACGCGCACCTGCGACCAGACCTGGGGTGGGCTCCGCGTCGGATCCCACCACATTCCAGCCGGCCGGCTCTTCGCGGGCCAGGTCGAACGGACCTGTCGCGGATACGATCTCGACACGATCGACGAGATTGTGGCCCGGATTCTGGACGTGTGGGGCGACCTCGACGTGCAGATGAACATCGCGCCGAGCCGGCTCTACCGCCGTTCCTCCGCGATGCAGGCGGCCGCCTGATGCCGGACCGCCGCTCGATCTTCACCGACGCGACCGGGCGCGAAGTCGCCCAGGCCGACGCTGTCTTCACCGTGAACGTGCGGCGGTTCGGCGACGCCCACGCCGTCGACGTGCACTACGTCCACGACCGGGTCTACCGCAACCGCGCCTTCGAGATCTCGAAGCGCCCCATCCCCGCGTCTCGCATCCGGATCCTCGTCGAGATCGCGGCGCGGGACGTCAGCATCCGCGGAGCATTCCGTTGACCGACCCCATCAGCCAGCGCTTCTCCGCGTTCATCTCGATGTGCGGCCTGACCCAGCAGGAGGCCGCGGACCATCTCGGCATCGCGAAGCGGACCGTCGCGATGAAGGCGACGGGCCTGCGCAAGCCGACCCCGGACGAGATGCGCCGGGTCCTCGACCTCTGGCAGCGCCTCTCGAACCTCGACGTGCCGTTGCCGGACGACTATCCGGCCGGCGCCCGCGAGCGCCAGGCCGCGATGATCGAGGCCCGCGACCTGATTTTGCCGCCCGACGACTGATCGCCGCCGGCGACTGATCCCTCCGTCCGATTTTTCACGACCCGAGCCGGTCGACCGGCGAAGCTTTGAGGAAATCCATGCGCATCACCCAGCACACCCCGCGTCCGGCGATCGCCGCCGGCCTGGCCTTCCTGACGCCCGCAGGCGGGGCGTCCGCGTCCGCCACGTTCTTCGTCGTCGTCTCCGACGCCCTCAAGATCCCCTACCACGTCCACGCCACCAGGTGCCCGGACGGCCTCTGGCAGGTCGACTACGTCGGACCCGCGATGCGCATGACGCTGGGACCCGACTGGATGGTTTCGGAGATTTCGTTCCGCGTGACGTCCGAGTTTCCGATCGGCGGCGTGGCGAACCGTTCGTTCGCGTTGCCCGTCCGCAGCAGCCCCGCCATCGCCGTGGCGCCGTCGGTGGCGGGCATCGCACGGGAGACGGCACGCATCCACGGGCTGCTCGCGCCGCTCGCGGATCCCCAGAGGCGGTATCGTCTGACGGTGGACGTCGCGGATGCCGTCCGGCCGGTCGCGGAGTCGCAGTTCAACTATGAATTCGAGATCGTCGCCGTCAACCGCGAGGTCCTGGACAGGCAGCTCGAGAACGGATCGCGGCGATGGACCAGCTCCTCCGCGCCGCCAGCGTCCTCGCCGGCGCGATCGCGCTCGTCCGTCTCTCGGACGACGGCGACTCGTCCGCCAGGCACGTGCCGTTCTCCGCCCAGAAGCCATTCGTGAGGAGCTGACGATGCGCGACATCTTCATCCGTCACGACGGTGAATTCTACACCAAGACCTCGAACTACTCCTCGCCGAGCAGTTGGGCGCTCGCCCGTCACGGCTGGCACCCGACGCCGGACGAGCGCTTCTGGCGCACGAAAGACCCGGTGTCCGTCCTCCGCGTCGTCCTCCTCGACCGCCACGGTGACATTCGGGCGACCGCGGAAGCCGTCGCGATCGTCGAGGCAGCCCGCGCCGCGTTGCCGGACGATCTCCGGCACGTCGTCCTGCGCGCCACGACGTCCGAGGACGAGATCCTCGCGAAGGACATGAAGCGCCTAGCGAACGCCGCCGCCAACGCCGCGAAGGAGCGGAGCAGGGAAGTCGGCATCCTGGCGCACCTCGACGGAGCCGACGCCTCGATGGTCTGGGCCGCGTACGAAGCGCTCCGGCTGCTCGCGAGCCGCGACGAGGATCTCGCGACGAAACGGAACGGCCGGGGTTTCGGCTATCCGGATGCCAAGGACGGGCACCGGCTCGCCGCCGCCGCGCCCGGAGCCAGCCCGCTCGACGACGCCCGGGCGCTCGACATCGCCAGGCGATACCGGAAGCAGCTTCCGCCACAGTCCGACCACGCTCTCGGCGTCTGGACCGAAGCCCAGGCCGCTGCCGCAATGGAGCGAGGATGATGGCCAGGATCAACGACGCGAATGCCGTCCGCTGGCTCGAAGACGAAATGGGACCTGAACCGGACGCCACGGATCTCGAGATCCATCTCCTCGAGGCCGAACTCGGAGAAGCCGAGAAGCGTGTGGCGTTGCTCCGAGCCGAGATCAGGCGCCTGAGGGACGGGAACGCATACCTCAGGGCGATGTCGTCGTCCGGGTGCACTCGCGGCACGATCAAGTCCGCTCTCCGTACCGAAAGGAACATGAAGCCCGAAGAGGAGGGTCTGCTGTGACCCCAAAGAAAACAAAGCTTGCTGTCGATTCCAACATCCGCGGCGCTCCGAACAAGGCCGGCCGCGGGTCGAAGGCCTCCGCCGTGTACCTCGGCATCCACGGCTGCGACGACCCTGCTCTCGACGTCGGCGCGACGTTCGCGACCGAGGACGAGGTGTGGGATGCGGCGATCCGGCGCGTCCACTCCTTGCTGTCCGACATCAAGAAGACCTCGGGCAAAACGCTGGAGTACGTCCGCGGTTGGATCGAGGGCGTGGCGAGGGAGCGCGGCGTCGATCTGATAGAGACGAAGCCGGTGCCGGTGCAGATCGAGATGTTCAGGGCGGCGGCGGCGTGAAACAGATCGTCATTCGATCCTTCCTGCAAGCCCTCGACCCGACTCCGGAAGCCGAGGTCATGGCCGCTCTCGACGGGGACGGCTTCACCTATGACGACATTTGGAAACTCGCTTTGCGTGCCGAGTTTCGGCTGATGGACATCCGTCTACCGGCGCGGCAGCGGGCCGGCTTCCGCGTCGTTGCGCTCTCGTGCGGCGACGGCGTGAACCCGCAGACCCGCGTCGTCCTCCGCCGAACTGCGCGTGCGTGGGTCCTTGAATCCTCGGATACGGCCTTGGCCATCCTCCGCCAGCGCAGGCAAGTGCGGTTCGTCGCGTCGCCGTACTACGACTCTCTTGAGCGCCTGGTGCGTAGATGGGGATTCCTCATGTCGCACGAAGACCTCGAGCTGACGCCGAGGGACTGGAAGCCGAAAGGCGGGAAAGCCTCGGCGGACACCGTCGACGAGGGCGATGATCATCTTATCGGACTCGTCCTGTGACCCCCGTCCGCACCCTCCGGCGACCCATCGTCCGCTGGTACGGCGGGAAATGGCACCTCGCGCCCTGGATCGCATCGTCATTCCCGACGCGGGACGTCTACGTCGAGCCGTTCGGCGGCGGCGCATCCGTGCTGATGCGCAAGCCCAAGTCGAAGCTCGAGGTCCTCAACGATCTCGATAGCGACGTCGTGGGGCTCTACCGGACCCTCGCCGACGAGCGGGCCTCGCGGCAGCTCGCCCTGCGCTGCTGGCTGTCCTAGTTCGAGATGGGCGACCTCGAGATCGCCTGCCGCGTCAGCGACGACGCCGACGACCTCGAGCGTGCGCACCGGCTCGTCGTCCGCGGTGCGCTCGCCCGGAACAGCGCGTTGCACATCTCGACGGGCAGCCGCGCCGGAATCAGACAGGCCGAGTACAAGGAGGGGCGGGGCACGACGCCGGCGCAGGACTTCGCGACCTACCGGCACAGCGTTCCCGCGTTCAACCGGCGCCTGCGGGACGTCGTGATCTGCCAGGAGGACGCCGTCGCCGTCATGCGCCGCTACGATGCCTTGAGCGTGCTACACTACGATGCCTTGAGCGTGCTACACTACGTCGACCCGCCGTATCTGCCCGCCGCTCGGCGCGCTCCGCAGCACGGCTATAGGCACGAACTGTCGGCCGGCGGCCACGACGACCTTTTGGATGTCCTGCGGTCGCTGCGCGGCTACGTCGCCCTGTCGGGTATTTGCATCCGGTCTACGAGGCGGCGCTCGTCGGGTGGACGCGGCTGGACCGGGTCTCGATCGACAACGGGGGATCGCGTCGGGTCGAGAGCCTGTGGCTGAACCCGGCGGCCGTCGAAGCGACGATGTCCGCCTCGGTCCGGCAGCTCTCGCTCTTCTAGTTCCGATAGACCTCGTCGTAGCCCAGCGTCGTGAACGCTGGGTGCGGCGTCGGCTTCCCCCGACGCTTCCGGTCCTCGACGAACAGGCGGGCGATCTCCGCGGCTGCTTCTTCGACGTGCGGCATCGCGAACTCCGAAATCGGCCGTCCCTCGACCATCGCCTGTTCGACCGCGACGACGAAGGTCGTCGATCCCCTGACGCACCATTCGCCGACGACACGGTTCGGCAGGTCGACCTGGACGGCGAGCTTGCCGTAGAGCGGATGCGGCGGGCGCTTCAGCGGCACCGTCACACGCGGCAGGGGCTTGTACTCCTTCGGCGAACGCTTCCGCCGGATCCACTGCGCCAGCGTCTCCCGGCGCTCGGTCTCCGGCTGCGGCAGGAGCGGCGTCACCTTGCCGGCGCCCGCGGCTTCGCGGAGCTTGCGGATCGCGTCGATGTCGTCGATCGAGGCGGCGGCGTGGTGCTGTTCTTCGAACGGCGCCGGGCCGATGCCGAGCGCGATCCAGCTTCTGACCGTTGCCAGCTCGAGATCGGAGCCGCGGACGTACCAGCGGCCGGCGCGGTTCCGGAAGAGGTCGCCGTAGGTGGGGTGGGTGTCATTGTTCATGGACGGGACCATTTCATCTCACGGTTGCCGGCCGGTGCATCGGACCGCCGGCATTCTAGCTATCCCGGTATTCGTCGCCGAACAGGCTGTAGATGCCCTTTGGCGCGATGCCGCGGCAGGCATACCACGTGCTCGACCAGCTGACGCGTCCGTCCCCGAGATCGAACAGCCCGAACGGCTTCCCGCGCACCGTCCCGACCGCGATGCCTGTCACGACGCCGGTCGCCCCCATCGCCGCGCTGCCGATCTCCGCCTTCACCGTGAACGAGCACTTCGGCTTCAGGTCGTGGTCGCGCTGGTCGATCGCGGTCCAGCGGATCGTCCAGCCGCCGCGGGCCGGGCGTATGTCGAGCTCGCAGACGAGGAGGTCGCCGCACGGCGCGGCGTAGCGTCCGCTGTATCGGTCCGGCTCGTCGGCCGCGGCGATCGGCGCGGTCGCGAGGACGAGCGGAAGGGTCGCGAGGATCAGTCGCATGCGGTTCTCCATGATGAGATGGTTCAGGTGCGGGTGATCGGGATGCCGAGTCCGTCGGCGAGGTCGCGGAGCTCCGCGGCGTCGATGTCGAGGATCTCGGCCGCCATCGCCGTGCTGGTTTCGCCGGCGGCCCACATTGCGACGACGGCGCGGCAGGGGTCGTCCGGCAGCGGGTCGAACGAGAGCTCGAGCCACACGACACGGTGCCGGATCCGGCGCAGGTGGGCGCGGTCGGCGTCGGCGTCGCGCTGCATGCGGTCCATGTCTTTCACGTTCCAGTCCGCGGCGAGCTGCTGGCGGATGAGCCACCAGGTGTCCCGATCGAAACCCTCGGCTCGTCGCTGCGCATGCCCCGGGCCGCTCATGCCGTAGAGTCCACGGTCGCGCTCGAAGGTCCGAAACCAGACCTCATGCCAGGCGCGGTTCGCCTTCCAGACCGCTGGCGTCAGGCGATGCTGATGGGCGAGGTCCGGCAGCCGCACCTCGTCCGCGAACCGCCGCCGGACCTCGATGCCGTGCCGGTACGCGGCGGCGTAGAGAGCGGGAAGGCCGGCGAGGCCGAGCGCGGCGACGGCGTCGGTCCAGCGCAGGCGGCCGGCGGACCAGTCGGCGAGGACGAGGCGGGCGAGTTCAGTCATCGCGCTTCCGGGCCTCCGACGCGAGAAAGCGCTCCATCGATTCGCGCATCCGGATGACCTGCATCGTGATTTCCTTCCGGACCTCGTCGCGGAAGAACTGCGCGGTCTGGCCTTCAAAGCCGAAGCGCTCGCAGAGCTCGGACATGCTGATGTGTCCGGCGATCCAGTCCTCGACGTGGCGCCTCGGGTACTGGTTGGCGTCCGCGACCTCCTCTACGGTCGGACGCCGCTTCCGCTCCTTCTGCTTCCGACGGTTCTTCATACCATCACCACCATCCGTGGATCGAAGCGCGGGCTCTCCGTCGTGAACCCCATCGGATTGCACAGCACCCGCGTCTTCCCGATCCGGTAGTCCGACGGGTCGTGCACGTGCCCATGGATCCACAGGTCGGGCTGCGCCTCCTCGACGAGCAGTT
The DNA here is from genome assembly GCF_009176975.1 of Aureimonas psammosilenae. Taxonomy (GTDB): domain Bacteria; phylum Pseudomonadota; class Alphaproteobacteria; order Rhizobiales; family Rhizobiaceae; genus Plantimonas; species Plantimonas psammosilenae. The sequence continues at coordinate 144,636 of NZ_WEZG01000011.1, read as the reverse complement.
CGAGGTCGGACGCGTACGCGGGCGACGTCGTCGCGCCGCGCCATGAATGCCCGATGCTCCGCTCCGACGGCGCATGGTGCGTCACGACGACTGTCGGCCCGTCGAAGGTTTTCGAGAGCTCAGCTTCGAGCCATGCCCGCGAAGCGAGGTGCCGGGCGCGGGCGTCGGCAGGCGTGAAGCCTCGGATCGAATGATAGTCCGGGACGCCGCGGACGGCGTCGCGCATCGCATATGCGAGCTCGCGCTCCGTGATGCCGTGGAGCTCGAAGTCGGTCCACAGCGTGCAGCCGAGGAAGCGCACGCCGGCGATGATGGCGGACGCGTTCTCGAGGAAGCGGACGGGGGATGGACGTCCCAGGCGCGCCTCGTTGACGGCCGCGGCGTTCTCGAGCTCCGCATCGATCGAGCTGCCATAGAACTCGTGGTTCCCGGCGACGTAGACGACCGGCTTCTCGAAAGCCCAATGCGCCCATGCGGCCGCGCTGATCGGATCGCGATGGACGTCGCCGGCCAGGACGACGACGTCGTGCTCGACCCCGGCCGGCGGGTGCCAGAGAAGGCCGGGGTGCTCCTCGAGATGGATGTCGGACATGACCCAGAGACGGGGCATCAGCCGTTCCCTCCCGAGCGGCGCGCCTCGACCTCGAAGGCGAGATCGGCGTCAAGCCCTTCCGTCGTTGCGAGCGGCATCGGTCCCGCGAACGCGCCGGGGCGGTCGATGGCATGCTCGATCGTTGCGCCCGACAGCCCGTGTAGAAGGCGGTCGACGCCAGTGCCAATGATTAGACGCGGGTCCCAGTCCGTCGCCTCGAATTCTAGGCGCGGACGCCCGGTCGGGCGCGTCGCGTAGCCGCGGGGGTTCGCGACGATGTGCGTGTCGCCGATCCAGTAATCCTTCCGGCGATGGACATGGCCGTGGATCCACAGCTCCGGGCGGTGGCGCAGGATGAAGTCGTCCAGATTCGACGCGTAGCTCCCGTCGAGGTCCTCCGTCGCACGGCCGTGCTGCAGCGACCGCGCCGACGGCGCGTGGTGCGTGATGATCGCCGTCGGCCCGTCGAAGGTCGTCGAGAGGATGGCGTCGAGGGCGGCGAGCTGCCGTTCGTGCTCCTCGAGGAGACGATCCGGCGTCAGGCGGCGGGAGTAGGCGCGGTCGCGGATGTAGTGGAAGTCGGTCATGCCGCCGTGCTGGCGGCTGGCGATGTTCATGGCCGTCCACTGGCCGTCCGGATGGCGGATCGCGTAGTCGGTCCAAAGCGTCGCCCCGGCGATGCGCGTGCCCGCGATCTCGATGGCCTCGCCGTCGAGGATGTGCGTGTTCGGCCGGCGGCAGCGGCCGCGGAAGCGGCCGATCTCGGCGTCGAGGCTGCCGGTCCAGAAATCGTGGTTGCCCGCGATGATGACGATCGGCAGGTCCGTCTTCAACGCCTCGATGAAGCGGAGGCCGGAGCGGCTCAGGCGCCCGCAGATGTCGCCGGCCAGGATCAGGGCGTCGGCCTCGATGCCCTGCGGCAGACGGAACGGACGGCCGAGAGTCGGGGCGTTCTGGTCGTCGTGGAGGTCTGAGAGGAGCCACAGGCGGGCCATGGATGGAGCTTCCTAGCTGCGTCCCGCGGTGCGGCCGGTGCCGCTGCGGGTACGTGTATCTTCATAGCATGGGAGTGGTCAGCGGGAGGTTGAGGAGACAAGTTCAATTCTAGCTGTTTTCCGATCGTCGCCGCCTGTTCGGCTTCCCGGCGACGACGGATCCGCTCGTCGAGCGCGGCGAGGAGCGCCGCCGCGGCCGGACCCCAATCGCGCACGGGTTCAGACATTCTGCGCGTCTCCGATGCGATCCAGGATCTCCGGCAGCCGAACGGGACGGTAGCCCCAGCAGTCCACGCCGACGTCGCATGACCTGCCGACGCCGGCACGGTTGCCGTGGACGTGCCCGAAGAGGTGGACGGCCTGGCGGAAATAGGCCGGCCACTCGAGGTGCGGATAATGGGAGAGGAACAGGCGCGTCCCGCCGTCCGAAACCTCCGCCGACTCCTGCACCGACGCCCACCCGTCCATCTCCCGCGTGCGCGCCGAGTCGTGGTTGCCGACAACGAGGTGCTTCGTCCCGTGCAGCCGGTCGAGGATCTCGCCGGGGTGACGGGCGCTCCGGTAGGCGAAGTCGCCGAGGTGCCAGACGACGTCGCCGGGCTGAACGACGGCGTTCCATGCGGCGACCATCGCCTCGTCCATCTCGTCGACGCTGCCGAAGGGGCGGCGGCAGAGCTCGATGATGCGGGCGTGGCCGAAATGCTGATCGGCGGTGAAGAAGACGGTCACGGCTTCTCTCCTTCTCTGTAGGCGGCCTCGCGGACTTCCTTCGGCACCTGCCGGAACAGCCGGATCGCCGCTTCGACCACCTCTTCGTCGGTCCGGCCGTCCTCGCCGGCGAGCAGGAGGACGTAGCCGGCGACGACGAGGGGCAGGTCGAACGTCGCCTTCACGTCGCCGCCGATCACGACCGGCTCCGGCGGTGGCGCTCGACGAGCATCCCGAGGGCGCACTGGCCGAGGCGATGGCGCTCATCCGCGTCGAGCATGCTCCAGACCGCTACGGCCTGGTGAACGACCTCGACGCCGGGGACGCCCTCCATTTCCTCGATCGAGCGGAGGCGGGCGGCGACGTCTTGAGGGAATGCGATGACCACTGCGTGCGCCCCCTTCACTGCATCGTCCGCGAGCGATCGCGGTGATCGAGCGTCGCCTCGACGGCGGCACGCAGCTTGCGCAGCGACCCGCCGCCCCATGCCTTGCCGACGATCTCGACCTCGTCCGGCGCCAGCCCTTCGAAGAAGCGCAGCGGGATGCCGCGCTCTTCGTGGACGTCGATGGCGATTCCGTCGATCAGTGCATCGAGGTGCTCGAGGCCGGGGTTCGGCATTACGACGACGCGGAAGCGATCGCGGAGCGGGTCCGGGATGCTCTTCACATCGTTCGCCGTCGCAAGGAACGACACCCCGCTCAGATTGACGTTCGTCTCGAGCGCAGTCTCGAAGTAGGCCTCCGCGGAATGGCGCTCGAGCATCGGCAACAAGGCGTGCAGTAAGCTGCCGTTGTGCGACGACGTCCCCGTCTTCTCGAGCTCGTCGAGGATGACCGCCGGATTCGCGATCTTGTTCGAGCGGATCAGCTCGAGGGGGACCGAGGCACGTCGGGTGCTCCACTGCGCGGGCGTGCCGCCGAAGCTGCCGTCCGCGACCGAGGCGCACGGGAAGACGACTGCCGGCAGGCCGAGGCGACGGGTCAGAGCCGCGAGGAGGCGCGTCTTGCCGGAGCCCGGGTCGCCGACGAGCAGCGTCGGGCGGAGGCGCACGGGCTGACCCGGGACGACGTCCGCGAGAATGCGGCGGACGACGTTGCCGGCGTGGGGCCAGACGCGGACGAGATCGCGGGCGATCGCCGCGACGTCGGGCGCGACGACGAGCGGGACGCGCAGCAGCGAGAGCTTCGCGAACTGGCCGAGGAACGTCTTCTGTTCCGACGTGCCGGTGACTTCGATCTTCGGGATGACCGCGAGCTTCGGCTGCCCGAGCAGGTCGCTGATCGTCTTCGTCCCGAGCGCCTCCGCGGCGAGGTGGACGTCGAGGTCCGTGACATTGCCGGACTCGTCGACGCCGGTCTCGCCCTCGGCCGCCAGCTGCTCGGCGCGGGCCTGACGGGCGGCGGCGTCATTCTCGAGCGTCTCGCGACCGGCTGCCGCGACGGGATTGGCGAGCGCGAACAGCTCCGAGCGCTGGAGCTTGCCGTTCGTGAAGCGCATCACAGACGCATGGTGCTCGCGCAGCCAATCGTGCGCTTCAGTCAACGCGGCGAAGCGGCGGAGGATGAGGTGTCCGTCCGCGGCGACCGCCGTCTGCCAGCCGCTCTTCCACTCGTCGGCCTGCGTCGGGAAGTCGAGCTGGAATTCCAGCCCGAAGCGGTAGCAGAGGCGGCGATGGTCGATGCTGCCGTGCATGTTGAAGAGCATGTCGCGCAGACGGCGGTCGCCGAAGACGGCCGCGTACCATGCGGCACGCTCGCGGACGTACGCGATCTCGACGGCATCGGTCGCCAAGTCGAGTGTGGCGGCCGCGTCATGGATGCGGATCGCACCGGACAGCGACGGCCAGACGCCGAAGGCCTTCAGGTCCTCGCGGAGGCTCTCAGGCACCGCGGCGACGAAACGGCTGCGGGCGACCCACACCTCTATGTCGAAAGCCAAGCTGTCCTTCAACGGCGAGTGCCCGTCGAGGAGCTGCGAAACCGACGGGCAGTGCGCTCCCGTTCGGATCTGGTCCTCCAACTTGTCGAACGCCTTGAGCTCGCGGGCGTAGGACTTGGCAACGTCGGCGACGTTCGCTTCGCAGTCGCGCCATTCGGCTTCGTGGAATGAGAATGTGTCTGGCATGATGGCTCCGGCCATCTGCGCTCCCGGAGGCGGCCTCTGCCGCGGCGGGTAGCTCTCGGAATAGTCGACGAATGCCGGTTGGATCCCGATGCGAGGGTTCTACCTCAATCCTTGGAGAAATAGGTTAACGCGGGGTCTAATTCTGTCCGAAAGCCGGAAAACCTTACTCGCGGGCGGGCTCGGGCTTCGGCGGCGGCTCGTCGGACAGGGTCTTCGTGAACTCCCTCATGCGAAGCCGGATGAGATTCTCCGGGATGCGCAGCGGCTCGTCCGCGTCGCGGAACTCCTCGACGACGGCCCGCATCTCCGCGTCCAGCTCGAGCATGAGGGGCTGCAGGCGTTGCAGCTCGGAGACGACGCGGGGCGGGAAGGTGCTGTCGCCGGACAACCACCGCTCGGCATTACGCTTCGAGACGCCGAGCCAGGTGACGAGCCTGTCCGGCGCGAGCGAGCCCAGGACGTCGTGGACGAGGCCGACGATTTCGTCGAGCGGGATGATGTTCTCGCGGCGCGGGCGCGGGGCTTCGGTCATGTGCGGCATTCCTCGCCGGGAGAGATCGGGAGTCAGTGTCGGCGATCGGCGTTAACCGAAGCTGAAATCGCGGCTGGACGGGGTAGGGCCTCTCGTCGGATGGTCGGGACAGGAACGGCGAGGAATGCCGGTCCACCACCCGTCCGACCCATCCGTGGTCGGCACATGCGGAAGGATCCCCGTGACCGCCACCAAACCGATTCGCCTCGACCTGCTCGCGGAACGCCGCGACAAGCGGGGCTGGCTGAAGCAGAACGCCGTCTACATCATCCGCGACGGCACGAAGCGCATCTCGACGGGCTGCGGACCGGACGACCGTCTCGGTGCCGAGAAGGTCTTCGGCGAGTACCTCGTCGACCGCCACAAGAAGACGTCGATCGGCAAGGCGCGGCCGGCCGCCGAGGTGCCGGTCGCCGACGTGATCGGCTACTATCTCGAACGGTCGCAGGACGTCGCCCGCCCGAAGGAGCTCCTGCGCCGCACGACGACGCTGCTCGCATACTGGGGCAGCCGCATGCTCTCTGATGTCGACGGCCACCATTGCGAGGAATACGTGCGCCAGCGCGGCTCGCGGTCGTCCGCACGCCGCGAACTCGAGGACCTGTCCGCGGCGATCGGCCTCTTCGTCGGGAACGGCCGGTGCCGCGAGCACATCGTCGTCACGCTGCCGAAGAAGTCGGAGGCGCGGGAGAAGCACTTCAGCCGCGAGCAGATCGCCGCGCTCCTCTACTTCTGTCTGACGTACCGGACGACGCAGCGGGGCCGGAAGACGAAGCACCGGTCGCTCCGCCACCTGGTGCCCTTCATCCTGACCGCGGTCTACACCGGTTCGCGTTCCGCCCGCGTCTGGAACGCGTCCTACGAAAAGGAACCCGGACGGCCGTGGATCGACCTCGACCACGGCATCTTCTACCGCGTCGGAGATGCGGAGAAGCGCTACGACAACAAGCGCGCCGACCCGATCCCGATTCCGGAAAGGCTCCTCCGTCACATGCGCTGGTGGCAGAAGCAGGGGTGCATCGTCGCGGACAAGGAGACCGGGAAGCGCGTCCGCAAGCCGACCCACTATCTCGTCGAATGGCAGGGCAGGCCCGCCGACCCGAAGAAGGGCCTGACGTTCGCCATGGACCAGGTCTTCGGCGAAGGGCACGGCTTCGTCCGGCACTCGTTCCGCCACACCTGCGCGACCTGGCTGATCGAAGAGGGCAAGCACACCGAGGAGGAGATCGCCGCGTACATGTCGATGACCGTCCAGATGCTGCGCAAGGTCTACGGCCACCCGCACCCGGACCGGCACCGCAAGATCGCGGAGTCGTTTTCGATGGGAACGGCCGGCCGGCGGCAGCGGAACCCGAGGGGGAACCGCTACGGCCGGGGCGACACGAAGCGCGAGACGGAGCCGGCCTAGGCGGCCTAGGCGGCCTCCGCCTTCGAGACCATGGGATCCACCGGGCCGGACAGGGAAGCCTGTCCGGCCTTTCTACGCTTGCGGTACGGGCCGCGGACGAGACGACCTTCGACGGCAGCGCCGACCGACGCCCGCCTCGCCGACGCGATCGGAAAGTTCAGGCGGGCGAATTCGCCCTTCATCTCCAGCGCGGCCGCATCGTAGGCCCGCGCCGCTTCGATGGCCGTCGCGAAGCTTCCCAGCCAGACCTTCTTGTCGCCGTCGCCGATCTGGGCGTTCCAGCGCTGCGAGCGCGGGTGGAAACGGACGCCCCGGTAGCCGTTCGTGTTCGTGACCGGCAGCTTCCTGTTCGAGGAATTCTGCGACCCCGTCGCCGACCTGAGGTTCGACAGCCGGTTGTCGTCCGTCCTGCCGTTCCGGTGGTCGACCAGGGCGTCGGACCATTCGCCCGTCGAGATCCACCACGCGAGCCTGTGGGCACGGTACGTCCGGCCCTCGAAGACGATGACGACGTAGCCGGACTTGTCGAGGCTGCCGGCGGGGCGGTCTGGGTGGCGGCCGCGCCTGGCGGAGAGCCAGGTGAACAGGCCGGTCGCGGGATCGTAGGAGATGTCGGAAAGGAGTTTCGCCGGGGGCGGGGAGAGATTGATCGTACGCAAGGATTTCGTCTCCGTTGAGAGACGTCCCAGGATGCGCAGACCCAAGAAAGAGAGGAGCGAAAACGGTGGTTCGGGAGGGAGTCGGGAGGGAGAGCCGATTTTCCGTCCGGCGGTGGTTCAAATCGCTTCCGACCGAGATGGACGGAAGCCTTGTGGCATAGGGAAGAGAGGGTGGTGGGCGATGACGGGCTCGAACCGCCGGCATCCTCGGTGTAAACGAGGCGCTCTACCAACTGAGCTAATCGCCCTTTTCCGAACCCTCCGATACGCGTTCGCCGGCCGGATATCAAGGCGGGGCGCGATGGCCGGTGGTGGCGTCTCGCCATCGAAACGTGGCGGCTCAACTTTTCTCGCTTGGCTTCCACAGGCTCGCTTGACAGGGAAAAGGGCGTCCCGTAAACACCCACTCACGCCGGCAGACACAGTGCTCCGGCGGAAAGCGCGGGTGTAGCTCAGTCGGTTAGAGTGCCGGCCTGTCACGCCGGAGGTCGCGGGTTCGAGCCCCGTCACTCGCGCCATCTTCCAACAAAATCGTTGCAGATGAACCGGTCGCAAGCCTCAAATGGTTTGACCGACCCTTTATGTGGTTCCTGTCATTTCCGGCCCCGGGTCGGAGCGTGGAAATCCGGGTGCTTCCCGGCGATCCAACGGAGGAAGCTCCGTATTTCCGGCTCGTCGCCCAGGCTGACCTCGGCGGCTTCCATTCTTTCCAGATCGGTGTTCGAGAAGCAGGCGTGAATCGTCCGGTGGCAAATCGGATGCACGGGCACCGTGATTCGTCCGCCGCGACTTTTCGGCTTCGGGTGATGCCACTCGATTCGGCTGCCGAGGAGGCGGCCGCAAAGCCAGCAGTTGGTCGGAGCGGATTGTTCGGCGTCAGCAAGTCGAAGCTCTTCGCTCGCCCATCGACGGCGTTCCTGTCTGCCCATGCGTATCCTCGCCGGCTCGTCTCGTTCCCATCGGCTTCGAAAGTCTCGGCACCCTTCGGGCTCCGCGCATCCCGATGTCCGCCCTATATGGCGAGCGCGAATGTTTCTTGGGAGCGCGACGGATGAACGCGAGCACGACGGAAGAGACCGGAGAGATTCGAGCCATCGGCGCCAAGCATGGCTTCAGCGAAGAAGCGACCCGCGTGATGGCGTCGGCGGTCGCGGCCGGGCGGGGGAGCCAGGCTCAGTTCGACCATCCCGAGTTCGGCGGCATGGGCCAGTGGTCGAGCGGCGGAATGACGATGATCGGAGATATGTTCAACGCCACGCTGAAGGACCGTGTCGCGGCATTGGCGTCCGAACTTTCGCGGAACGTCGGCGATGCAACATCGGGCCACGGCGATGCGCCGGCACGCGGCGGTTCCTCGATCTCGACTCCTACGTCCTGGTGGCCGGAAGAGCTTGGCCGTCCGTCGTCGAGCGGCGGGCAGAACGGCCAGCTCTATGCCGTCTTTCCGGATCGCGCGCGTTTGGCGGTCCAGCGGGACGGGAAGGTGACGGTCTTCGACACGCGCGATTATCGAATCGGCGGCGCTTCGCAGCAGCAGGGTTCGACGTCCAGCCTTACCTTTTCCACGCAGAACGGCTCGATCGACCTCGACGATTTGAAGAAGGTCGGTGCCGAACCGGATCAAGCGAAGGAGGGCGCAGGGGATCGAGGCGCGGGTGATTCATCCGACGCGCACGGTCGGGCGAACGATATCCCCGCCAAGATCCGCCAGCTCGCCGAGCTTCGCGACGACGGGCATCTGACGCAGGCGGAATTCGACGCGCGCAAGTCGAAGCTTCTGGATTCGCTTTGACGCCGATCGCCGTTCGAAGGAGCGCTTCAGGACTGAAGTGCGCCGCCCGGCCGATACATGGAATGCAACGCCACCTCCGCATGATGCGAGGAAACATGCAGGCCCAAGCGTTCGGCCTCCTCCACCGCATAGCGTAGGAGGAGCGCCAACGCTTCCATATCGGCATCCCGGCCGATCGGCTCGATCGAGGTCGCGCCGCATCGATCGTCGCAAATCATAGATGTCATGTCCTTCGTGTTCGGCTCAGGCGGCGAAAAGGCGCGCGGCAGTCGTCGGGTCGAAGAGCGAACCTTCGAGGCCGTTCACTTCGCGAATGGCGGCCACGACTTCCTCGGAAACCTCGAAGAGCCCTGCATGCGTCAGAACCGACCCGATGGTGCGTGCTTCGCCGATGAGTTCGATCGAGCAGCCGGCCGCGCGCAGCACGCGTAGAATGCGTGCGTCGAAGACCGACACGATATGGGTGAGGCCGACGGCGAGACCGACCTCGATCGCGCCCGCGACGAGTTCACCCGTGATGCGGCCAACAAGACGGGCGGCGGCGCGTGATCCGTCGGCATTCCGGCTCGGCAGATCCACCGCGAAGCGCGTGCTTTCCCAGATCAACGGGCTTTCCACCGTTTGTCCCGGCAGAAGTTCGGGGAACACGTCGCGCAGCATGTTCGGCCCCATCGTCGGCAGGAGTCGCAGACAACCCCGAACGGGCGCGCCCTCATCCGCCACGGAGATGAGGTAGAGCGGATTGGCGTCGTCGAAGACGTCGATTTCGTAATCGTCCTCGATCGTCACGTCCCAGCCGAGCCGTCCGTGAAAGACCCGCTTCCGCAGCCGATGCATGTCGGCGATCAGGTCCGGCCGCTCATGCTTCGCGGCGCCCTCCACCACAACGATCATCCCCGTCTCCTCTGTTCGGTCCGCTCAGCAGACCGCCAAGAGGCGTTTGAGGAAATACGGCCGAAGCGCCGTAGTCGGCGGCAACCGACAGTGGACTGACTCTCTAGTCTATGAGGTCGATCAGCCGTTCTTCGAGAGCGATCGCCACGGCATGGGTGGTGTTGAGGGCGTTGAGGCGGGTGCGGGCAAGTTCGAGATAGAAACGGATCGTGCGCTCGGAGAGATCGAGGATTTCGGCAGTGTCGCGCACGGTTCGCCCGCGCGCCGCCCAGCGCAGCACGTCGATCTCGCGCGGCGCGAGACGGCGCTCCGCGCGCTCGGCGGGCGCTTCCGCCGCCATGACCCGATCATGGATGTGGTAGCCGAGAAGCTGAAGATTGCCGGCGTGCAGCCGCTTCCAGGCATCCCAGTCCCGCTTGGAAAGGTCGGATGTCAGGGAGAACAGCGCCAGTTCGCCGTGGCGTCCGCGCAGGGGCAGCGAGATGCCCTGCGTGCCCAGACCGAACTCCCGTGCTTCGCCAAAGAGCTGCTTCACGGGCTTCGAACGGCCGGCCTGAAGCTTGCCCCAGTCGGTCGGCAGCACGAAGTTCGCCGCCTGCGTGATCACCGGATCGACGTTGAGATAGGACTGCTGGCGATATCGGAGGAGCCAGGACGTCGGAAAGGTCGAAAACAGGAAGGGCTCTCGGCGGGTCAGTTTGGGAAGGCGGACGCCGAGATAGGAAACCTGCCGCAGATCGAACTCTTCCGCCACCGCGTGAAGCAACGACAGATCTTCGGCGCCGCGCAGCCGCGCCACGCGATTGAGAAGCCGTTCCAGCGTTTCGGCGGACTCGCGGCTCGGTCGGTCGCTCATCGCCCGACTAGCGTCCTGCCGGCATTGCGGACAAGGCGGACGTTACAACCCACGATGTGTATACGGTGCATGAAAATACAGTATTGAGTAGGGTTCTTATCGGCAACGGATCAACGTCTTGTCCTCGCGCAGCAATCCCGTCGACGTTCATGTCGGCAACCGCCTTCGTCTTCTTCGTTTGCAGAAGGGGATGACCCAAGAAGAGTTGGGTTCGCTCGTCGGAGTGAGCTATCAACAAATCCAGAAGTATGAGACCGGCTCCAATCGTATCAGCGCCAGCCGGCTTTACTTCCTGGCTATGCAACTTTCCGTTGGGCCTGAATACTTCTTCGGCGACCTCGACGCCAGCGCGATTGTCACGATGAACTCCAACGTGAGCGACAAGGCGTCCGACGAGCATAGCCGAGCGTAGTTCCGTCGAACCCTACCGTCGCGCCTCACATGGCGGCGATGCGACGCATTGCACGGTCCGGGCGCCGATATATTTCAGCACCAGTTGTCGAACGGCTCTAAAGAGAGGTATGGCGTTGTGCGAACGCGCAGCGTCCGCTCGGCGATGCGTGAATGCCTTCGGAGTTCCATGCGATGCCCGAGCTACTCGGATCATATCTTCCGATCGTCATCTTCGTTGGCGTCGCGCTTTTGATCGGCTGCGCTCTCCTCGCTTCGCCTTTTCTCCTGGCGTTCAAGGCTCCGGACGACGAGAAGCTCTCCGCTTATGAGTGCGGCTTCGATGCGTTCGACGATTCCCGCATGAAGTTCGACGTGAGGTTCTACCTCGTCTCGATCCTGTTCATCATCTTCGATCTCGAAGTGGCGTTCCTGTTTCCCTGGGCCGCGACGTTCGGCACCGTGAGCTGGTTTGGCTTCTGGTCGATGATGGTGTTCCTGGCGATCCTGACGGTCGGCTTCGTCTACGAATGGAAGAAGGGTGCCCTGGAATGGGATTGAAGGACGGTTTCGACAGGTCGCTCGTGCGCGCGCCGGCGACCGATCTGGGTTCGGCGCCGGCTTTGACCAAGCCTGCGGCCGATCCGTTTTTGACCGAGATCAACAACGAGATCGCGGATAAGGGCTTTATCGTCACGTCCACCGAGGATCTGATCCAGTGGGCGCGAACCGGCTCGCTGATGTGGATGACCTTCGGGCTCGCCTGCTGCGCCGTCGAGATGATGCAGATGTCCATGCCGCGTTACGACGCCGAGCGGTTCGGCTTCGCGCCGCGCGCCAGCCCGCGTCAGTCCGACGTGATGATCGTGGCCGGCACGTTGACGAACAAGATGGCGCCGGCTCTGCGCAAGGTCTACGACCAGATGCCCGAGCCGCGCTACGTGATCTCGATGGGCTCCTGCGCCAACGGCGGCGGCTACTACCATTATTCCTATTCGGTGGTCCGGGGCTGCGACCGCGTGGTGCCGGTGGACATCTACGTGCCTGGCTGCCCCCCGACCGCGGAAGCTCTTCTCTATGGCGTCCTTCTTCTCCAGAAGAAGATCCGGCGCACGGGAACGATCGAGCGCTGAGCCTCGGTCATCCAGGATATCAGGAAGCGACCATGTCCATGGAAGAATTGTCGAACGAGGTTCGCAGGGTTCTCGGCGAAGATGCGGCCCATCATGCCGTCAGTTTCGGTGAACTGACCCTGACGGTGCCGGCCGGGGAAATCGTCGAGGTGCTGACCCGGCTGCGGGACGATCCTTCGCTCCGCTTCCTGTCCTTCGTGGATCTCTGCGGTGTCGACTACCCCGAGCGCGCCGAGCGTTTCGAGGTGGTGTATCACCTCCTCGCGCCGTATCGGAACCAGCGCATCCGCGTGAAGGTGCAGGTCGGAGAAGAGGATCTCGTTCCTTCCATCGTCGGCGTGTTTCCGGCGGCCGACTGGTACGAGCGCGAGGCGTTCGATCTCTACGGCATCGTCTTCACCGGCCACCCCGACCTTCGGCGCATCCTCACCGACTACGGTTTCGAGGGCTATCCGCTTCGCAAGGACTTCCCGCTGACGGGCTTCGTCGAAGTCCGCTACGACGAGGCTGTGAAGCAGGTCGTCTACGAGCCGGTGCAGCTTCGCCAGGAATTCCGCAACTTCGACTTCCTGTCGCCTTGGGAAGGCACCGACTACGTGCTTCCAGGCGACGAGAAGGCTCGTCCGAACTGAAGCGGCCATGAGCGTGGGTCCGATAAACGGCCAGTGCCTTTGCGGCGGTGTGCGGTTGACCGCATGGCCGCGCAAGGTCGAGATGGACGCTTGTCATTGCGGCACATGTCGGCGCTGGTCCGGCGGTGTCTTTCTTGCCGTTCCGTGCGAGCGCATCGAAATCGCCGACGAATCCACCCTCGGTCTCTACGCTTCGTCCGAATGGGGCGAGCGCGGCTTCTGCTTCACCTGCGGCTCCAGTCTGTTCTGGCGCATGCAGGACGGTAGCGGCGATATCGCGGTTTCCACGCAACTCTTCGAGAGTCCAGATCGCTTCCTCTTCGCCGAGGAAATCTTCATCGACCACAAGCCGTCGAACTACGAATTCGCGGGCGAGCGCAAGCGGCTGACAGCCGACGAAACGATCGCACAGTTCAACGGGATGCAGGAAGGCTGACATGGCCGAGATCGACGTCCGCAACTTCAACATCAATTTCGGCCCGCAGCACCCGGCGGCGCACGGCGTGCTTCGCCTCGTGCTGGAACTCGACGGCGAAATGGTCGAGCGCGTCGACCCGCATATCGGTCTCCTGCACCGGGGGACGGAGAAGCTGATCGAGGCCAAGACCTATCTGCAGGCCATGCCTTATTTCGATCGGCTCGACTATGTCGCGCCGATGAACCAGGAACATGCCTTCTGCATCGCCACGGAGCGGCTGGCCGGTATCGAGGTTCCCAAGCGCGGCCAGCTCATCCGCGTTCTTTACTGCGAGATCGGGCGTATCCTTTCGCACCTTCTCAACGTGACGACGCAGGCGATGGACGTCGGCGCGCTGACGCCCCCGCTCTGGGGCTTCGAAGAGCGCGAGATCCTGATGGGGTTCTACGAGCGCGCTTCGGGCGCCCGTCTTCACGCGGCTTATTTCCGTCCCGGCGGCGTCCATCAGGACCTGCCGCCGCAGCTCGTGGACGATATCGGCGCGTGGTGCGACCCGTTCCTGAAAGTCTGCGACGATATCGAAGGTCTTCTGACCGACAACCGCATTTTCAAGCAGCGCAACGTCGATATCGGCGTCGTGTCCCTGGAAGAGTGCTGGGCGCACGGTTTCTCCGGCGTCATGGTGCGCGGCTCCGGCGCGGCCTGGGACCTGCGCAAGTCGCAGCCCTACGACTGCTATTCGGAGATGGATTTCGACATCCCCATCGGCAAGAACGGCGACTGCTACGATCGCTACCTCATCCGCATGGTCGAAATGCGCGAGTCGGTGAAGATCATGAAGCAGTGCGTCGAGCGCCTGTCGGGCTCCGAAAGGGTCGGGCCGATCTCCTCGACGCAAGGCAAGATGGTGCCGCCGAAGCGCGGCGAGATGAAGCGCTCGATGGAATCGCTGATCCATCACTTCAAGCTCTACACGGAAGGCTTCCGCGTGCCAGAAGGCGAAGTCTACGCAGCCGTGGAAGCGCCGAAGGGCGAGTTCGGCGTCTACCTCGTGTCGGACGGAACCAACAAGCCGTATCGCTGCAAGATCAAGGCGCCCGGCTTCTCGCATCTTCAGGCGATGGACCATCTCTGCAAGAACCACCTTCTTGCCGACGTGTCCGCCATCCTCGGCTCCCTTGACATCGTGTTCGGCGAAGTGGACCGCTAAGGGGCGGTTGTCGGGAAGGGCGGTGCGGAGGATGAAGCTTTCATGAACGCAGATGCCGCCCTGAAGACTGAGATCAATGCCGAGGAGTTCCTCCTTTGGTCGCAATCGCGACCGGATGGGGAGCGGTACGAACTCGTCGGCGGCCAGCCGGTGCGGTTGCAAGCGGAGCGCGTCAGCCATGCGGAACGGAAGCTGTCTGCTGTGACGGCCTTACGACAAGGGTTGAGGTCTGCTGGACTGACCGATTGTCGCGCGTTTCCGGATGGCGTCAGTGTTCGGATCGACGATCACACGGTTCGGGAGCCCGATGCGCTGATCCATTGCGGACCCTACGACCGAGATGGCCTGTTCGCACCCCATCCGGTGATCGTTGTCGAAGTCGTATCTCCATCGAGCCAGCGAACCGATGTGGATCGCAAGCTGATCGACTATTTCGCCGTTCCGTCCATCCTGCACTACCTCATCGTCTATGGCGACGAGGGACGTGTGATCCATCATCGCCGAGCGACAGCGGATGGGCAGATCACGACGTCGATTCTCGGGCGCGAGTCCGTGATCGATCTGTCGCCGCCCGGCCTGTCGATGACGGTTGAAAACCTTCTGGAAAGCTGACCGCTTCCGGGAGTATTGCAGTCGCGAACTCTGCGTCCTTCCGGCACTGGCCTTTTGGCAGGCCTGTGTTAGAACGCGCCGCAACATCGCAGTTTAGAAGCGAACCAAGTTCGATGTCCGTCAGACGACTCGCCGAAGACTCCGTGCAGCCAGCCAATTTCGCCTTCAACGGCGAGAACTCGGCCTGGGCTGAATGGGCGATCGGCAGGTATCCGGAGGGGCGCCAGCAGTCGGCGGTGATCCCGCTGCTCATGCGCGCGCAGGAGCAGGAAGGCTGGGTTTCCAAGGCCGCCATCGAGTATGTGGCGGACCGGTTGGCGATGCCCCTGATCCGCGTTCTCGAGGTTGCCACCTTCTACACGCAGTTCCAGTTGAAGCCGGTCGGCACGCGCGCCCATGTTCAGGTCTGCGGCACGACCCCTTGCATGCTGCGCGGCTCGGACGAGCTGAAAGAGGTTTGCCGCAAGCGCATCCATCACGACCAGTTCCATTTGAACGAGTCCGGAACGCTGTCGTGGGAAGAGGTCGAGTGCCTCGGTTCCTGCGTGAACGCGCCGATGGTGATGATCTTCAAGGATACCTACGAGGATCTGACCCCGCAGCGGCTCGAAGAGATCATCGACGCGTTCGAGCGCGGGGAAGGGGCGAGTGTCCCGACCGGGCCGCAGATCGACCGTCAGCTTTCCGCTCCGATCGGCGGTCCGACGACGCTTCTTTCCGATGATGCCGATGAAGGCGCGCGTGGCGGGGCTGGTTCGGGCCCGGCAGCGCAGGGTGCTCCCGATCAGGGCACGGGCGCCGGCGCAGCGTCGGGTCCCGTGCCGCCCACGCAGGCCGGTCGCCCGGATACGCATGCCGCTGAAACCGATCCGTCGATTTCCGCTCCCGGCAAGGCCCAGAACGGCAATGCCAACCAGGCCGCCGAAGCGGCGAACAAGGTGGATGTCGCCGAGGGCGCCGACCAGCCCGGCGCGGGCCGCACCGGCGGAACGCAGCAGGGCCCGACGGGCGCGGCGGAAAAGGATGCCGACGCTACCGAGCGCGGCTCGGTCGCCAAGGATCACGACTCGGCCCGCACCGACGGCCCCCTCGGCCGGAAGGGTGCGGAAGACGAAAGCGCTGTCGTGCAGGAACATAAGCGCGTCGATGCGCCGGATAACAGTGGGGCCGATCGGGCTCCGGCGTCCGGCGGTCAGCGCACCGATGCCGGGGCATCCGCGCCGGTCGAGAACAAGCGTGTAACGGACGACGTTCTTCCCGGTCCGGCTTCTTCCGATGACGGAAAGCCGAAGGGGAACGGGGACGTGAAAGGAGCGCGGGACGATGCTTGAGGACAAGGACCGCATTTTCACGAACATCTACGGCCTGAAGGACAAGAGCCTGAAGGGCGCGATGTCGCGCGGCCATTTCGATGGCACCAAGGAGATCATCGGCAAAGGCAAGGATTGGATCATCAACGAGATGAAGGCGTCGGGCCTGCGCGGTCGCGGCGGCGCCGGCTTCCCGACCGGTCTCAAATGGTCCTTCATGCCGAAGGAAGTGGGCGAGCGTCCGCACTACCTCGTGGTCAATGCCGACGAGTCCGAGCCTGGCACGTGCAAGGACCGGGACATCATGCGGAACGATCCGTTCACGCTGATCGAAGGCTGCATCATCGCCGGTTTCGCGATGGGTGCGCATGCCGCCTATATCTACGTGCGCGGCGAATATGTGCGCGAGCGCGAAGCGCTGCAACGCGCCATCGACGAGTGCTACGAGTTCGGCCTGCTCGGCCGCGACAACAAATGCGGCTGGGACTACGACGTGATCGTGCATCACGGCGCTGGCGCATACATCTGCGGTGAGGAAACTGCGCTTCTGGAAAGCCTTGAGGGCAAGAAGGGTCAGCCGCGTTTGAAGCCGCCGTTCCCGGCCAATATGGGCCTCTACGGCTGCCCGACGACGGTCAACAACGTCGAGTCGATCGCTGTCGCCCCGACCATCCTGCGTCGCGGCGGGGCTTGGTTCGCGGGTTTCGGTCGTCCGAACAATACCGGCACCAAGCTCTTCTCGATCTCCGGTCACGTCAATCGGCCCTGCACGGTCGAGGAGACCATGGGCATCCCGTTCCGAGAGCTGATCGACAAGCATTGCGGCGGCGTTCGCGGCGGCTACGAGAACCTTCTCGCGGTGATCCCGGGCGGATCGTCCTGTCCGCTGGTTCCGGGCGAGCATATTCTCGATGCGCCGATGGATTTCGACGGAATGCGCGACGTGAAGTCGTCGTTCGGCACGGCGGCGGTGATCGTTATGGACCGCTCCACCGACATCGTGCGGGCGATCGCGCGGCTGGCTTACTTCTACAAGCACGAAAGCTGCGGCCAGTGCACGCCGTGCCGCGAGGGCACGGGCTGGATGTGGCGCGTGATGGAGCGCATGGTCGTCGGCAACGCCGAAAAGCGCGAAATCGACATGCTGCTGGACGTCACCAAGCAAGTCGAAGGTCATACGATCTGCGCGCTCGGCGACGCGGCCGCGTGGCCGATCCAGGGCCTGTTCCGGCATTTCCGTGCCGAGGTCGAGAAGCGGATCGACGAATATACCCGCAACGCGACGCCCGGCGTGAACAAGCCGGCGATGCTTCAGGCGGCCGAATAGATCGGAATGGAATTCATCGGGTCTGCCGTTTGACACGGCGACCGAACGGTTCGCGAGGCGCAGGAATGCGCCGTGACCGGCTGAAAGAGAAAGCCCGACGGGAATGGCGAAGATCAAGGTCGACGGCAAGGAAATCGAGGTTCCGGACCACTACACTCTGCTTCAGGCGGCAGAGCATGCGGGTGCGGAAATCCCGCGTTTCTGTTTCCATGAACGGCTGTCGATCGCCGGCAACTGCCGCATGTGTCTTGTCGAGGTGAAGGGCGGTCCGCCGAAGCCGACCGCGTCCTGCGCCATGGGCGTGCGCGATCTGCGCCCCGGCCCGAACGGCGAAGCGCCGGAAATGTTCACCAACACGCCGATGGTGAAGAAGGCCCGCGAGGGCGTGATGGAGTTCCTGCTGATCAACCATCCGCTGGACTGCCCGATCTGCGATCAGGGCGGCGAGTGCGATCTTCAGGACCAGGCCATGGCCTACGGCGTTTCGTCCTCGCGCTATCGCGAGAACAAGCGCGCCGTCGAGGACAAGTATATCGGCCCGCTCGTGAAGACGATCATGACGCGTTGCATCCACTGCACGCGTTGCGTCCGCTTCACCACCGAAGTCGCCGGCATTTCCGAGCTCGGTCTCGTCGGTCGCGGCGAGGATGCCGAGATCACAACCTATCTCGAACAGGCCATGACCTCTGAGCTTCAGGGCAACGTGATCGACCTCTGCCCGGTCGGCGCCCTGACCTCGCGCCCCTACGCCTTCCAGGCGCGTCCTTGGGAACTGACGAAGACCGAAACGATCGACGTCATGGACGCCGTCGGTTCGTCCATCCGCGTCGACACGCGCGGTCGCGAAGTGATGCGGATTCTGCCGCGTACCAATGAGCAGATCAACGAGGAATGGATCTCCGACAAGACCCGCTTCGTTTGGGACGGTCTTCGCACGCAGCGCCTCGACAAGCCCTATATCCGCCAGAACGGGCGTCTTGTTCCCGCCTCCTGGTCGGAAGCCTTTGCCGCGATCAAGGCGAAGGTCGGCGGCACATCGCCCGAGCGCATCGGCGCCATTGCCGGCGACCTTGCAGCGGTCGAAGATATGTGGGCTCTGAAGCGGCTCATGGAGCAGCTCGGCTCGGCGAATGTCGATTGCCGGCAGGACGGCGCGCGGCTCGATCCGGCGAACGGACGCGCCTCCTATCTGTTCAACACCTCTATCACCGGCATTCAGGACGCTGACGCGCTTCTGATCATCGGTGCCAATCCGCGTTTCGAGGCTTCCGTCCTCAATGCGCGCATTCGTCGCCGCTGGCGGCAGGACAATTTCCCGGTGGCGACGATCGGCGAACACGCGGATCTGCGCTATCAGACGACCTATCTCGGCGCGGGCGTCGATACGCTTTCCAATCTCGCCGGTGCAAACCGCGATTTCCATGAAGCATTCACTGCCGCCAAGAAGCCGATGATCATCGTCGGCGGGACCGCCCTTGTCGGTGCCGAGGGCGCGAATGTTCTCGGGCTTGCGCTGAAGCTCGCGCATGAATACGGCGTCGTCGCCGATGACTGGAACGGCTTCAACGTCCTGTCGACGGCCGCTTCCCGCGTCGGCGGGCTTGACATCGCCTTCGTGCCTCAAAACGGCGGTCCGAACGCCGCCGAGATGGCCGGCGGCGCGGTCGACGTTCTGTTCAACCTCGGGGCTGACGAGATCGAGATCGCAGCCGGTTCCTTCGTGGTCTATATCGGCACGCATGGCGACAAGGGCGCTCATCGCGCCGACGTCATTCTGCCGGCGGCCGCCTATACCGAAAAGTCCGGCACCTGGGTGAACATCGAGGGCAGGGCGCAGACTGGGTCTCGTGCAGCCTTTCCGCCGGGCGACGCGCGCGAGGACTGGGCGATCTTCCGCGCCCTGTCGGCCGTGCTCGGGCAGCCGTTGCCGTTCGATTCGCTCGGCGCGCTGCGTCGCGAAATCTATGCGGCGCATCCGAACTACCGCTCCGACGCGGTCGTCTCGGCCGATGCTTCCGTGCTTCGCGCTGTCGCCGATCGCGCATCGGCGCCGGCTCGCGGCACGACCTTCGCCTCGTCGGTCGGCGATTTCTATCTGACGAACCCCATCGCTCGCGCTTCCAAGGTCATGGCCGAATGCTCGCGTTTGGCGCACGAACAGCATCTGGAAGCGGCGGAATAGGAGCGGGACCATGATCGACTTCTTCTCGCTCTACGTCTGGCCGGGGATCGTCATCCTCGCCCAGAGCGTCCTGTTCCTCGTCGTTCTTCTGGTGCTCGTCGCCTACATCCTTTTGGCCGACCGCAAGATCTGGGCGGCGGTGCAGTTGCGTCGCGGTCCGAACGTCGTCGGTCCTTTCGGGTTGTTCCAGTCCTTCGCCGACCTCTTGAAGTTCGTGCTGAAGGAGCCGGTGATCCCGGCGACGGCCGACAAGCCGGTCTTCCTTCTGGCGCCGCTCGTCGCGGTGACGCTGGCGCTTGCCACCTTCGCGGTGGTGCCGGTGGCGCAGGGTTGGGTGATCGCCGACATAAATATCGGCATCCTCTACATTTTTGCGATCTCCTCGCTGGAGGTGTACGGCGTCATCATGGGCGGCTGGGCGTCGAACTCGAAATACGCCTTCCTCGGCGCGCTTCGCTCGGCTGCGCAGATGGTGTCCTACGAAGTCTCGATCGGCTTCGTCATCGTGACCGTACTGCTCTGCGTCGGCTCGTTGAATCTCACGCAGATCGTGCTGGCGCAGCAGACGGGCCTTGGAACCATGGTCGGCCTGCCGAACACGTTCCTGGACTGGCATTGGCTGTCCTTGTTCCCGATGTTCATCGTGTTCTTCATCTCGGCGCTGGCCGAGACGAACCGGCCGCCCTTCGACTTGCCCGAAGCCGAGTCCGAACTCGTCGCCGGCTTCATGGTTGAGTACGGTTCGACCCCATACATGATGTTCATGCTGGGCGAGTACGCAGCCATCACCCTGATGTGCTGCCTGACCTCGATCCTCTTCCTCGGGGGATGGCTGCCGCCCTTCAACTTCGCGCCGTTCACTTGGATACCGGGCTTCATCTGGTTCCTTCTGAAGGTCGGCCTCGTCTTCTTCATGTTCGCGCTGGTGAAGGCTTTCGTGCCCCGCTATCGCTACGACCAGCTTATGCGCCTTGGCTGGAAGGTGTTCCTTCCGATCTCCATCGCCATGGTCGTCATCACCGCCTTCGTCGTGAAGCTTACGGGAGCGACCGGCTGATCCGCCGGACGCTTCCGCCCATCGCCTCGAACCGTTCAGGCCCGCCATGAATGCCATCGCACAGACCGTTCGTTCGCTGTTTCTCGCCGAGTTCGTCGGCGCGATCCGGCTGACCATGCGCTACTTCTTTAAGCCTAAGGCGACGGTGAACTACCCGTTCGAAAAGAACCCGGTCAGTCCGCGCTTTCGCGGTGAGCATGCGCTGCGCCGCTACCCGAACGGGGAAGAGCGTTGCATCGCCTGCAAGCTTTGCGAGGCGATCTGCCCGGCGCAGGCCATCACGATCGAGGCCGGTCCGCGCCGCAACGACGGCACCCGCCGTACCGTGCGCTACGACATCGACATGGTGAAGTGCATCTATTGCGGCTTCTGCCAGGAAGCCTGCCCGGTGGACGCCATCGTGGAAGGCCCGAACTTCGAATTCTCCACGGAAACGCGCGAAGAGCTCTACTACGACAAGGAAAAGCTCCTCGCCAACGGCGACCGTTGGGAGCGCGAACTCGCGCTGAACATTGCGCTCGACGCGCCATACCGCTAATCCGCTGGAAAGCGGCTCGCATAACAAGCGCGCTGCCTTCTTCGTCATCGAAATGGCGCACCGGACCTCAGGTCCGGTTCAACGCTTCCTAGGATACCGGCGATGCTCGGCCTGCAGGCGCTTTTCTTCTATATCTTCGCTTTCGTGACGGTCGGTTCCGCGCTTTGCGTGGTCCTGTCGCGCAATCCCGTTCACTCGGTCCTTTTCCTGATCCTGACCTTCGTTGCGGCGGCGGGGCTGTTCCTGCTGACCGGAGCCGAGTTCCTGGCCCTGATCCTGATCGTCGTTTATGTCGGCGCGGTGGCCGTCCTGTTCCTGTTCGTCGTCATGATGCTGGATGTCGACTTCAAGGCGTTGAAGCGCGGCGCGCTGAGCTATGCCCCGATCGGCGCGATCATCGGACTTGTTCTCTTCGCCGAACTCGTGATCGCCGTGTCCGGCAGCTACTACGCGCCGACGCCCGCGATCGCGACCGCCCTCCCCATGCCGAGCCTTGCCGAAACCACGAATATCGAGGCGATCGGGCATGTGCTCTACACCCGCTACATCCTGTTCTTCCAGCTCGCGGCCCTGATCCTGTTCGTGGCCATGATCGGCGCGATCGTGCTGACGCTTCGCCACACGGCGCGTCTGCGTCGCCAGTCGATCCCGGCGCAGGTCGCCCGTAACCCGGCGACGGCGATCGAGATCCACAAGGTCAAAAGCGGACAGGGCATCTGAGGAAGGTCTGAAACAATGGAAATCGGCCTTGGCCATTACCTCACCGTCGGCGCGATCCTGTTCGTTACGGGCGTCTTCGGCATCTTCCTCAACCGGAAGAACATCATCACGATCCTGATGTCGGTCGAGATGATCCTGCTTTCGGTGAACCTGAATCTCGTCGCGTTCTCGGCCTTTCTGAACGATCTCGCCGGCCAGATCTTCGCGCTGTTCATTCTGACCGTCGCCGCCGCCGAAGCGGCCATCGGTCTCGCAATCCTCGTCGTCTTCTTCCGCAATCGCGGCTCGATCGCGGTCGAGGACGTGTCCACGATGAAAGGCTGACCGGCCGATGTATGCCTTGATCGTCCTTCTGCCTCTTATCGGCTTCGTCACCGTCGGCTTCTTCGGAAACGCCCTCGGCGCGAAGGCGTCGGAATACCTCACGACCGGTTTGATGATCGTCGCGGCGATCCTGTCCTGGATCGGCTTCATCTCGTTCTTCGGCGGCGAAGGCGAGACCATGCATGTCACGCTACTGGAATGGATGCGTATCGGGACACTCGACGTGTCCTGGTCGCTGCGCATCGACCGGTTGACGCTGGTCATGCTGGTGGTGGTGAACACGGTCTCGGCGCTCGTGCACACCTACTCCATCGGCTACATGCATCACGATCCGCATCGGCCGCGGTTCTTCTGCTACCTGTCGCTCTTCACCTTCGCCATGCTGATGCTGGTGACGTCGAACAACCTCGTTCAGATGTTCTTCGGCTGGGAAGGCGTCGGCCTCGCGTCCTACCTTCTGATCGGCTTCTGGTATAAACGCCCGTCCGCGAGCGCGGCTGCCATGAAGGCGTTCATCGTCAACCGCGTCGGCGACTTCGGTTTCGCGCTCGGCATCTTCGGTGTCTTCGTCGTGTTCGGGTCCTTGAACCTCGACACGATCTTCGCCGGCGCCGCCGACCTCGGCACGCGCATGGCGGAAGGCGGGGAGGCGGGTTCCGCGCCGTTCTTCCAGTTCGCCGGTTATACGATGACGGTCGCCGGCGCGATGACCACCATCTGCCTGCTGCTGTTCGTCGGCGCGATGGGCAAGTCGGCGCAGATCGGCCTCCACACCTGGCTGCCGGACGCCATGGAAGGCCCGACGCCGGTTTCCGCCCTGATCCACGCCGCAACGATGGTGACGGCGGGCGTGTTCATGCTGGCGCGCATGTCGCCGCTGTTCGAACTGTCGCACACGGCCTTGACGGTCGTCACCTTCATCGGCGCGACGACCGCCTTCTTCGCCGCCACGATCGGCCTCGTGCAGAACGACATCAAGCGCGTGATCGCTTATTCGACCTGTTCGCAGCTTGGCTACATGTTCGCAGCCATCGGCGTCGGTGCCTATGGCCCGGCGGTGTTCCACCTCTTCACGCACGCCTTCTTCAAGGCGCTTCTGTTCCTCGGCGCCGGCTCGGTGATCCACGCCGTGTCCGACGAGCAGGACATGCGGAACATGGGCGGTCTGCGCAAGCACATCCCGAAAACCTACTGGATGATGGTCATCGGCACGCTTGCCCTGACCGGCTTCCCGTTCACCGCCGGCTATTATTCCAAGGACGCGATCATCGAAGCGACCTTCGTCGGCCACAACCCCTTCGCGCTCTACGCCTTCGGCATGACCGTGATCGCGGCGCTAATGACCAGCTTCTATTCGTGGCGCCTGATCTTCCTCACCTTCCACGGCAAGCCGCGCGCCAGCCACGAGGTGATGCACCACATCCACGAGTCGCCGCCGGTGATGCTGGTGCCGCTCTACATCCTCGGCATCGGCGCGCTCTTCGCGGGTCTCATCTTCTTCAACCCCTTCGTGGGCGAAGGCTATGGCGAGTTCTGGCACGGCGCCCTGTTCACCGGTCCGGAGAACCACGTGCTTCATGAAATGCACGAGGTGCCGTTCCTGGTGAAGCTCTCGCCCGCCATCGCGATGGTTCTCGGCTTCGTTCTGGCCTACGCGTTCTATATCCGCGCGCCGCACAAGCCGGCCCAGATCGCGGCCCGCAACCGCGGCCTGTACCAGTTCCTCCTGAACAAGTGGTACTTCGACGAGCTCTACGACTTCCTGTTCGTGCGCTCGGCCAAGGCTCTCGGTCGCTTCTTCTGGAAGACGGGGGATCAAAAGGTCATCGACGGTTTCGGTCCGGATGGCATTTCGGCCCGCGTTCTCGATGTCACCGACCGCGTGGTCCGGCTTCAGTCCGGCTACCTCTACCACTACGCGTTCGCGATGCTGATCGGCATCGCGGCCCTCGTCACCCTCATGATGGTCGGAGGCCGCTGAGGTCGATGGACTTTCCAATCCTCTCCCTCACCACCTTCCTGCCGCTCGTCGGCATCGCTCTCATCGCCTTCACCAGCGATGCGAGCGCGGAAGGACGTAATAATATCCGCCGCATCGCGCTGATCACGACGGTCTTCACCTTCGTCGTCTCGCTCTTCATCTGGATCGGCTTCGACAACACGCAGGCCGGCTTCCAGATGGTGGAGCAGGCAAGCTGGATGGGCGCCGGCGGCATCAGCTACCACATGGGCGTCGACGGCATTTCCATGCTGTTCGTGATCCTCACGACCTTCCTGCTGCCGGTCTGCATCCTGGCGAGCTGGGAGTCGGTGGAAAAGCGCGTCAAGGAATACATGATCGCCTTCCTCCTTCTGGAGGTGCTGGTGGTCGGAGTCTTCTGCGCGCTCGATATCGTGCTCTTCTATATTTTCTTCGAAGGCAGCCTCATTCCGATGTTCATCATCATCGGCGTTTGGGGCGGCAAGCGGCGCGTCTACGCGAGCTACAAGTTCTTTCTCTACACCTTCCTCGGTTCCGTCCTGATGCTCGTCGCCATCATGGCGATGTACTGGACCGCCGGCACGAGTTCGATTCCGGAGCTTCTCGCCTACAACTTCCCGGCCTCCATGCAGACCTGGTTGTGGCTCGCCTTCTTCGCTTCCTTCGCGGTGAAGATGCCGATGTGGCCGGTTCACACCTGGCTGCCGGATGCCCACGTCGAAGCACCGACGGCAGGCTCGGTGATCCTCGCGGGCATCCTCTTGAAGCTCGGCGGCTACGGCTTCCTTCGCTTCTCCCTCCCGATGTTCCCGCTGGCCTCCGACTACTTCTCGACCTTCGTCTTCACGCTGTCCGTTGTCGCGATCGTCTACACGTCGCTGACCGCGCTGATGCAGGAGGACATCAAGAAGCTGATCGCCTATTCGTCTGTCGCCCATATGGGCTTCGTCACGATGGGTATCTTCGCGGCGAACGAGCAGGGCATCCAGGGCGCGTTGTTTCAGATGCTCAGCCACGGCCTCGTGTCGGGCGCGCTCTTCCTGTGCGTCGGCGTCGTCTACGACCGCATCCACACCCGCGAGATCGACGCCTATGGCGGTCTCGTCAACCGGATGCCGGGTTATGCGGCGATGTTCCTGATCTTCACCATGGCCAATGTCGGTCTGCCGGGCACGAGCGGTTTCGTCGGCGAGTTCCTGACGATGCTCGGCGTCTTCCGGGTGAACACCTGGGTCGCGATCTTCGCGGCGACGGGCGTGATCTGGTCGGCGGCCTATGCGCTCTGGCTGTATCGGCGGGTCATCTTCGGGGCTCTGACGAAGGAGAACCTGAAGGACATCCTCGACCTCAGCCCGCGCGAAAAGGCGCTGCTCTACCCGCTCGCCGTTCTGACCGTGTTCTTCGGCATCTACCCGATGCCGGTATTCCACGCGACGGAAGCCTCGGTGCAGGCGCTTGTTCAGAACTATACCGCGGCACTGGGGTCGGCCAATTCGGTCGCCCAGGCGGCCAACTGAGCGGACAATTCCATGACACCTGACTTTTCCGCCAGCCTGTCCATTGCGATGCCCGAGGTGATCCTCGGCGTCGGCGCGATGGTGCTTCTGATGATCGGCGTCTTTTCCGGCGAGCGTAGCACGCGTTTCATGACCTCGCTCGCGGTCGCGCTGCTGATCGTGACGGCCGCCCGGCTGATCTTCTTCACGCCGGATGGCCGTGCCTTCTCCGGTTCGTTCGAACTCGACGCCTTCGCCCGCTTCATGAAGATCGTCGTGCTGATCGGCTCGGCCGCCGCTCTCGTGATGACGGTCGGCTATTCGGAGTCCGATCACTTCAACCGCTTCGAGTTCCCGGTCATCATCTGTCTGGCAACGGTCGGCATGATGGTGATGGTGTCGGCGGGTGATCTCATCGCCCTTTACATGGGCCTCGAACTCCTTTCGCTGTCCTCCTACGTCGTCGCCGCCTTCAACCGCGACAGCGTGAAGAGCACCGAGGCGGGCCTGAAGTATTTCGTGCTCGGCGCGCTGTCGTCGGGCATCCTCCTCTACGGCGCGTCGATGGTTTACGGCTTCACCGGCCAGATCGAGTTCCAGGCCATCGCCCGTGCCTTGACGGTGGAGAACCGCTCGTTCGGCCTGCTGGTCGGCCTCGTCTTCGTGATCGCGGGTCTCGCCTTCAAACTCTCCGTCGTGCCGTTCCATATGTGGACGCCGGACGTCTACGAGGGCTCGCCGACACCGGTGACAGCCTTCTTTGCGTCCGCGCCCAAGGTCGCCGCGATGGGGCTTCTCACGCGCTTCACGATGGAGGGCTTTGGTCCTTACGTCGCCGACTGGCGGCAGGTACTCGTGTTCGTGTCGATCTTGTCGATGGCCTTCGGCGCGTTCGCCGCGATCGGCCAGCGCAACATCAAGCGGCTGATGGCTTATTCGTCGATCGGGCATATGGGCTACGCACTGGTGGGTCTTGCCGCCGGTGACGAGGCGGGCGTGCGCGGCGTTGCCGTTTATATGGCGATCTACATGGTCATGTCGCTCGGCGTCTTCGCCGTGATCATGGCGATGCGTCGCCGCGATGGCGTGACGCAAGACGTCTACGAATTGAACGGCCTGTCGCAGACCAATCCCGGCATGGCGCTCGCGCTGACGATTCTCATGTTGTCGCTCGCCGGCCTTCCGCCGCTCGGCGGCTTCATCGCCAAGTACTACGTGTTCATGGCGGCGGTCGGTGCGGGACTGTGGCCTCTGGCGATCATCGGCGTCGTGACGTCGGTCGTGAGCTTGTTCTACTACCTGCGCATCGTGAAGGTGATGTGGTTCGACGAGCCGAATGCGCCGCTGGCACCGGCGAGCATGGAACTTCGCGGCGTGCTCGCGCTCTCGACCCTGTTCATCTTCCCGGTCTACATCGTCTTCGCCGGGCCACTTCTGGCCGCGGCGCAGGCCGCAGCGCGCAGCCTGCTCTAAGACGTTGACGGCAAAGGCTTCCAAGGTTCGCCGACATCTCGCGCTCGATGAGGTCGGCTCGACCAACACGGTCGCCATGGAAGCTGCGCGGTCCGGGGACCCCGGACCGCTTTGGGTGACGGCAGCCCGTCAGGCGGCAGGGCGCGGGCGGCGCGCTCGCACCTGGGTGTCGGAGCGCGGCAACCTTTATTCCAGCCTGCTTCTCATCAACCCTTCGCCGCAGGAAGCGCTGCACAATCTCCCTCTCGTGGTGTCGCTCGGCCTTTGCGAAGCGCTCTCCACCTTGCCGAGCTTGGCGTCGGCCGAAGTTTCCATCAAGTGGCCGAATGACGTTCTGATCGGCGGGCGGAAATGCGCCGGCATCCTCATCGAAAGCGAGCGTCTGCCTGACGGACGGACGGCGGTGGTCGCCGGCTGCGGCGTGAATGTGGCCAATGTCCCGAGCGACACGCCCTATCCGGTGACGGGGCTCCGGCAGGAAGGCTGCGGCGCCGAAGTCGACGAGGTCTTCGCGGCGGTGGCGGCAAGCATCGAAGGCGCCTTGGCGTTCTGGGATCGCGGAGGCAACTTCGCGGCCATTCGCGAGCGATGGATCGCGAACTGCGCCGGCATCGGCGCGCCATGCCGCGTCAACCTGCAGGATCGCACGATGGTCGGCACTTTTGTCGGTCTCGACCGGGAAGGGCGGCTTCTTCTGAAGGAAGACGACGGGGCAATTCGTCTCGTTTCGGCCGGAGACGTCTTTCCTCTCGGCTCCAAATCCTCCACACCTTCTATCCAGCCGGCGGGTTGACCGCCCTATATCCACGCAATCGACTTTGGGAGGCCGGTCATCACGCGGTCGACCCCGTTCGGAAAAGACTGACACGTTGAACGAACTAGTTTTTCTGCCGCTAGGCGGCGTCGGCGAGATCGGCATGAATCTCGCTCTCTACGGTTACGGTCCCGCCGAAGATCGCGAGTGGATCATCATCGACTGCGGCGTGTCCTTCGCCGGCCCTGAGCATCCGGGCGTCGAACTGGTGCTGCCGGACATCTCCTTCATCGAGGCGCATCGCGACTCGCTGCATGGCATCGTCATCACGCACGCCCATGAGGACCATTACGGCGCTCTCCTAAGCCTGTGGCCCCGTTTGAAGGTGCCGGTCTTCGCCACGCCTTTCACCGCCGGGATGCTGCAAGCCAAGCGCGAGGGTGAGCCCGGCGCGCCGAAGATCCCCGTCACCGTCTTCCGGGCCGGGGAGCGCTTCAAGGTCGGACCCTTTGACTTGGAAGCCATCAACGTCACGCATTCGATCCCCGAACCGGTATCGCTCGCCATCAGGACGCCGCTCGGCACCGTTCTCCATACGGGCGATTGGAAGATCGACCATCATCCCGCCCTCGGCGACCCGACGGACGAGAAGCGTTTGCGCGAGATCGGCGAGGAGGGCGTTCTCGCCATCGTCTGCGACTCGACCAACGCGCTGCGCGAAGGCATCTCGCCGAGCGAATCGGAAGTCGGAGAATCGCTTACCGACATCATCGAGAAATCACCCGGCCGGGTGGCCGTCACGACATTCTCGTCCAATGTCGGGCGCATCAAGGCCGTGGCTTTGGCGGCGGCCGCTGCTGGCCGGCAGACATTGCTGATGGGCCGTTCCATGCGCCGCGTGGTCGATGTGGCCAACGAACTCGGATATCTCGACGGCGTCCCGCCGTTCGTGGACGAAAGCGAGTTCGGCTATCTGCCGCGCGACAAGGCCGTGATCCTGATGACCGGCAGCCAGGGCGAGCCGCGCGCGGCGCTGGCCCGCATCGCGCGAGACGATCACCCGCAGATCGCCTTGTCGAAAGGCGATCTCGTCATCTACTCGTCGCGCACGATTCCCGGCAATGAGCGGGGGATCGTGGATATCCAGAACCTGCTCATCGAGCGCGGCATCGACATCCTCGAAGATGGCGACGCTCTGGTTCACGTGTCGGGCCATCCGCGTCGGGCCGAGCTTCGGCAGATGTACGACTGGATCAAGCCGAGGATCGCGGTTCCCGTCCATGGCGAATCGGCGCACCTGACCGCTCATGAGGAACTGGCGAAGTCGCTCGGCGTGAAGGAGGTCGTTCGTGTCCGCGATGGTCGCATGCTGCGCCTTGCGCCGGGCGCGGCGGAGATCGTGGAGCAGGTGCCCTTCGGCCGCCTGTATCGCGACGGTTTCCTGGTCGGCAACGAGGAGGAGATGGGCATCGCCGAACGGCGGCGTTTCTCCTATGCCGGTCATGTCAGCGTTCTGGTCGAACTTGCCGGCAATTCCGATCTGCGCGACGATCCCGATGTCGTGTGCGTTGGTTTGCCCAAGCGCGATGGCGAGGGTGACGACATGGAAGAGCTTCTGATCGACGCCGTCGCCGAAGCGGTGGAAAGCATTCCTCGCCAGCGGCGCAAGGACAACGAACTCGTTCGGGAAGCAGCCCGTCGTGCCGTTCGTGCCGCCGCCAACAATGCCTGGGGCAAGAAGCCCATGGTGACGGTCTTCGTCACGCGCGGCTGATCGAATAACGAGCGCACCGGTCGAAGGCCGGTGCGCTTACCCACGAGCAATGGAGGCTGACCTTTGGGGTGGATCAACGCGCTCGCGATCTACTTCATCATCTGGTGGACCGTGCTTTTCGCGATTCTGCCGATCGGCATCCGATCGCAGCGCGACGAGAACGACGTCGTTCTCGGCACCGAGCCCGGCGCGCCGGCCACGTTCAGCTTCGCGCGCAAAGCCTTCTGGACGACGGTCGCTGCCACCCTGGCTTTTATTGCCTACTACACGACGACGCAGATTTTCGGCTTCGGGTTGGACAGTATCCCGAACCTCGTTCCGGACGGTTCGAAAAACTGGTGACGAAAAAAAATGCAAGGCCGAAGCCTTGCATTTGAATATTCCGGTCTGGGTTCTGCTCCGAAACCAACTTCGGGGCTGCAGCGGGCGCTGCGCCGAAAACCACGTCCTCCCGAGACTAGACCGTATGATGCTGACGCGCACTGGCGCGCGATTTTTGTAGCGCGACGGTAACGCCGGGGCGCTTCGTTGTCATCAGGTATTTCGATTTTGTGATGTTTCTGAGCAGCAGGGTGAAGAAACCGGCACCTGTCGCCCGCAAATTGGGCCGAACGGGTCGTCTTTCCATCCGGTCTCATGGAGGCTAAGGCTAGAAACGTCCCGCTCGTTCACGATCGGGCGCTTATTCCATTTCCGCGCCATCTTGCCGCCGTAAGCCGTGCCGAGAGCGGTTGCCGATAGCCCGAGGCCGAGTCCGACATGCGTCTTTCGCAGTTCTTCCTTCCCATCCTCAAGGAAACGCCGAAGGAGGCCGAGATCGTCTCGCACCGCCTTATGCTGCGGGCGGGCATGATCCGCCAGCAGTCGGCGGGCATCTATTCGTGGCTCCCGCTCGGCAAGCGCGTTCTCGACAAGATCTGCCGGATCGTGCGCGAAGAACAGAACCGCTCGGGCGCGCTGGAGATCATGATGCCGACGATCCAGTCGGCCGATCTTTGGCGCGAAAGCGGCCGCTACGACGACTACGGCAAGGAGATGCTGCGGATCGAGGATCGCCACGAGCGCGAACTGCTCTACGGCCCGACCAACGAGGAAATGGTGACGGATATCTTCCGTTCCTATGTCCGCTCCTACAAGGATCTGCCGCTCAACCTCTACCATATCCAGTGGAAGTTCCGGGACGAGGTGCGTCCGCGCTTCGGCGTGATGCGCTCGCGCGAGTTCCTGATGAAGGACGCTTATTCCTTCGATCTCGACGGGCAAGCGGCGCGCAACGCCTATAACCGCATGTTTGTCGCTTACTTGCGCACCTTCACGCGTTGCGGTCTTCAGGCGATTCCGATGCGCGCGGATACCGGGCCGATCGGCGGTGATCTCAGCCACGAATTCATCATCCTGGCCTCGACCGGCGAAAGCGCCGTTTTCTGCCATCGCGATTATCTGGAACTGAAGGTTCCGGAAACGGATGTCGATTTCCGCGATTCGGCGGCGCTCGCCGAGATCGTGAAGAACTGGACGACCCCTTACGCGGCCACGGAAGAGATGCACGACGAGGCGGCGTGGGAAGCGCTTCCCGAGGCCGAGAAGGTCGCCGCGCGCGGCATCGAGGTCGGTCACATCTTCTATTTCGGCACGAAGTATTCCGAGCCGATGGGCGCCACCGTCACCGGGCCGGACGGCAAGGAAGTGCCGGTGCATATGGGCTCCTACGGCATCGGCCCGAGCCGGCTGATCGCCGCGATCATCGAGGCGAGCCACGACGAGGCCGGCATCATCTGGCCGAAGGATGTCGCGCCCTTCGATGTCGGGCTGGTCAACATGAAGCCGGGCGACGCCGATTGCGACAAAGCCTGCGAGGAGCTCTACCAGACGCTGCAGGCCGCCGGTCTGGACGTTCTCATGGACGACGAGGACAGCCGCGCCGGCGCGAAATTCGCCACGATGGACCTCATCGGTCTGCCGGTTCAGGTCATCGTCGGCCCGCGCGGCGCCAAGGCCGGCGAGGCCGAGCTGAAGTTCCGGGCCACCGGCGAGCGCGAAACGCTGCCGCTCGCCGATGTTCTGCGGCGGCTGACCGCGTGAGCGCCGCCACGCTCGACGCGTCCGTCGCCAGGGGAGCGGCGAAGGTCAAGCCGTTCTCGCGTTTCGAATGGATGATCGCCGGGCGCTATCTGCGCGCCCGGCGGCGCGACGCCGGTGTGTCCGTGATCGCCGGCTTTTCCTTCGTCGGCATCATGCTCGGCGTTGCGGCGCTGATCATCGTCATGTCGGTGATGAACGGCTTTCGCGCCGAACTGCAATCGCGCATCCTCGGCGTGAACGGCCATGTGGTGCTGCGCGACATCGACACGCCCTTGACCGACTATGCCGAAGTCGCCGACCGCGTGTCGAAGGTGCCCGGCGTGACCTTCGCCATGCCCGTGGTGGATGGACAGGTGCTCGTTACCGGCGCCAGCAGCGTCAAATCCTTCGCGCTCGTCAAGGGCGTGCGGGAAGCCGACTTGAAGATGCTGACGCCGATCTCGTCCAACATCAAGGTCGGCTCGCTGGACGGCTTCGAGGAAAGTGGCGGCGTGGCGATCGGCACGCGGCTCGCCCAGGCGCTCGGCCTGCAACTCGGCGACCAGATCACGCTGATCGCGCCGGAGGGCGACTCCACGCCGCTCGGCACCGTGCCGCGCGTGAAGGCCTATCCGGTCACCGCGATCTTCGAGATCGGCTTGTCGGATTTCGACGCAGCCTATGTCTACATGCCTTTGTCCGAAGCGCAGCTTTTCTTCAACCAGGAGGGCAAGGCCGCTTCGATCGAGATCTTCACCGACGATCCCGACGACGTGTCGACGCTGCAAGGCGCGATCGAGACCGCCGCCGGGCGGCCGAACTACACCTCCACCTGGCAGACCGACAACCAGGCCTTCTTCTCCGCCTTGCAGGTGGAGCGGAACGTCATGTTCATCATCCTGACGCTGATCATCCTCGTGGCGGCGCTGAACATCATCTCCGGCCTGTTCATGCTGGTGAAGGACAAGGGCCGCGACATCGCGATCCTTCGCACGATGGGTGCGACGCGGGGTTCGGTGATGCGGGTCTTTCTGATCACCGGCGCTTCCATCGGAGTCGCGGGCACCATCGCCGGTCTCATCCTCGGCGTCGTCTTCTGCCTGAATATCGAGGAGATCAGGCAGTTCTTCTCGTGGCTGTCCGGCACGGTTCTCTTCAACCCGCAATTCTACTTCCTGTCGAAGCTGCCGGCCGAGATCGATGCCGGCGAGGTCGTCAGCGTCATCGCCATGGCGCTCGGCCTGTCGCTTCTCGCCACGATCCTTCCGTCCTGGAAGGCGTCGAAACTCGATCCCGTCGAGGCGCTTCGCTACGAATGACCGACGTTTCCCATTCCCTGCGTCTCCAACGGATCGAACGGCATTTCGGCGAAGGCGAAACGAGGCTCGACGTTCTGACGGGCGTCGATTTCTCCATCGCCGCCGGCGAAATGGTGGCTCTCGTCGCTCCGTCCGGCACGGGCAAGTCGACGCTTCTTCATCTGGCCGGTCTGCTGGAGCGCCCGGATGCCGGGGAGGTCTATGTCAACGGCGTCGCCTGCGGCGGGCTCGACGACGCGCGGCGCACCGAGATGCGCCGCCGGTCCATCGGCTTCGTCTACCAGTTCCACCACCTGCTGCCGGAATTCTCCGCGTTGGAGAATATCATGCTGCCCCAGATGATCGGGGGATTGGGCCTGAAGGAAGCCTCCGACCGGGCGCAGCAGCTTCTGGAATATATGCGGATCGGCAAGCGTGCGACGCATCGCCCGGCCGAGCTCTCGGGCGGCGAACAGCAGCGCGTCGCCATCGCGCGGGCGGTGGCCAACAACCCCTATGTGCTCCTCGCGGACGAGCCGACCGGCAATCTCGACCCGAAGACTTCGCACTACGTCTTCGACGCGCTGACGGCGCTGGTGCGGCAATCCGGCGTCGCGGCTTTGATCGCGACCCACAACCACGAGCTGGCGAAGCGCATGGACCGCGTCGTCACGCTGGATGCCGGCCGCATCGTGCCGCACACGATCGGCTGACCGCCGGAACTCATGCCTTTATCCGCCGTCGAACGTTTTCGGCGGTGGATATCCGCTCGGTGAGAGATCATCGTCCGCATTTCCCTTGTTCCGCCCATCCACTCGTGTTCGCTCGCGCGACAGCGCTTGACTCCGGCTCGGGATGGGTACAAAAAGAGAACAGAACAAAGAGGGAACGACGATGGCGATAATCCTGAAAGACGTGGCGTCCTTGATCGCGGTCGGCCTGTTCCTGATGAGCTTCGGCCTCCTCCTTTCGGCGATCTGATCGGGCAACGAGGCGTCTAGTTTCGGCGGGATAACGGCGTCGCGTCGATGTGCCGGACTCGACTCCCGTCGACCGAGAGGAGACAATGCGGCTTGCGGAATGGCAGGCAGGCGAGGACGAGATGGCGGAAGGTTCGGCTGAGGCGGGCAAGCCCGTTCGCGATCTGCGCTTCATCCATCTGCGCTGTCACAGCGCGTTCTCGTTGCTCGAGGGCGCGCTGCGGATCGACCAGATCGTCAAGCACGCCAAGGGCGACGGCGCGCCGGCCATCGGCATCGCCGACACCAACAATCTCTTCGGCGCTCTCGAATTTTCGGAGAAAGCGGCGAAGTCCGGCATTCAACCGATCTTCGGTTGCCAGCTCGAAGTGGATTTCGGCGACGCGGAAAGCGATGGCGGGCTCGGCCGCGACCGCATGCAGGCGCCGCTCGCCCCGCTTGTTCTCATCGCCGCGACGGAGAAGGGCTACGAGAATCTCGTCGAGATCGTCTCGCTTGCTTATCTCGAACATGACGGCAACAGCCGCCCCTATGTCCTGTTCGACTGGCTGAAGGGCCGCAGCGAAGGCATCATCCTCCTGTCCGGCGGACCGCTCGGTCCGGTCGGCACGGCGATCCAGGCGGGCCGAGGGCCGGTGGCGCGCGCGCGGCTCGAACGCCTTCAGGCTTTGTTCGGCGACCGGCTTTACGTCGAGCTGCAGCGGCAGCGGAACTACAACCGCCGCGTCGAGGCCGAGACCGTC
Source organism: Aureimonas psammosilenae (assembly GCF_009176975.1). Taxonomy (GTDB): domain Bacteria; phylum Pseudomonadota; class Alphaproteobacteria; order Rhizobiales; family Rhizobiaceae; genus Plantimonas; species Plantimonas psammosilenae. The sequence goes on along the minus strand of NZ_WEZG01000011.1, from coordinate 109,660 downwards.
GAACTCGCCTACGAACTTGGCCTGCCTCTCGTCGCCACCAACGAGCCCTTCTTTACTTGCCCGGACGATTTCGATGCCCACGACGCGCTGATCGCGGTGGCGAGCAACAAGCTCGTCAGCCAGGAAGAGCGGCGTCGTTTGACGACGGATCATTGCCTGAAGACGCAAGACGCGATGGCGGAACTGTTCGCCGATTTGCCGGAGGCGTTGGAGAACACGATCGAGATCGCGCGCCGCTCGTCCTATCGCGTGCGCACCCGCAAGCCGATCCTGCCGCGCTTCGCCGGGGCCGATGCCGATCCGCTGGAAGCGGAAGCGGCGGAAGCGTCCGAGCTTCGTCGCCAGGCGGAGGAGGGGCTTGTCGCCCGTCTCGCCGCGCATGGAACCGCGCCCGGCCAGAGCGAACAGGTTTATCGCGAGCGTCTGGAATACGAGCTCGGCATCATCGAGCGGATGAAGTTTCCGGGCTACTTCCTGATCGTCGCTGACTTCATCAAATGGGCGAAGGCGCAAGGCATTCCGGTCGGCCCGGGGCGCGGTTCGGGCGCGGGCTCGCTCGTCGCCTGGGTGCTGACGATCACCGACCTCGATCCCTTGCGCTTCTCGCTCCTGTTCGAGCGGTTCCTCAATCCCGACCGCGTGTCGATGCCGGACTTCGACATCGACTTCTGCCAGGAGCGGCGCGGCGAGGTGATCCGCTACGTGCAGGAAAAGTACGGGCGCAGCCAAGTCGGCCAGATCATCACCTTCGGAACGCTGCAGGCGCGGGCGTGCCTGCGCGACGTCGGGCGCGTGCTGGAGATGAGCTACGGTCATGTCGACAAGCTCTGCAAGATGGTGCCGGCGAACCCAGCCAATCCGGTGACGCTGGCGCAAGCCATCGAGGGCGAGCCGCGTCTTCAGGAAGCGCGAGAGAAGGAGGAGATCGTCGACCGCCTCCTGTCGATCGCCCTGAAGCTCGAGGGGCTCTACCGCCACGCCTCGACCCACGCGGCCGGCATCGTGATCGGCGACCGGCCTTTGTCGAAGCTCGTCCCGATGTATCGCGATCCCCGATCCGACATGCCGGTGACGCAGTTCAATATGAAATGGGTGGAGCAGGCCGGCCTCGTGAAGTTCGACTTCCTCGGCCTGAAGACGCTCACCGTGCTTCAGACGGCGGTGGCGCTGATCGCCCGGCGCGACATCGAAATCGATCTCGGCAAGCTGCCGCTGGAAGACAAGCCGACCTTCGAGATGCTGACGCGCGGCGAGACCGTCGGCGTGTTTCAGGTGGAATCGGCCGGCATGCGGAAGGCGCTGATCGGCATGCGGCCCGACCAGCTCGAGGACATCATCGCGCTCGTCGCGCTGTATCGCCCCGGCCCGATGGAGAACATTCCGACCTACAACGCCCGCAAGCATGGCGAGGAGGAACCGGACTTCCTTCATCCGAAGATCGAGCACATCCTGAAGGAAACGCAGGGCGTCATCATCTACCAGGAACAGGTGATGCAGATCGCGCAGGTTCTGTCGGGCTATTCGCTCGGCGAGGCCGATCTTCTGCGTCGCGCCATGGGCAAGAAGATTCGCGCGGAGATGGACACGCAGCGCGTCCGCTTCGTGGACGGCGCGACGAAGAACGGGCTGAAGAAGGAACAGGCCAACACGATCTTCGACCTTCTGGCGAAGTTCGCCGACTACGGCTTCAACAAGAGCCATGCGGCGGCCTATGCGCTCGTCACCTACCAGACCGCTTATCTCAAGGCGAACTACCCGACCGAGTTCCTCGCCGCCTCCATGACGCTGGACGTCGGCAACACGGACAAGCTGAACGAATTTCGGCGCGACGCCGTGCGGCTCGGCATCGAGATCGTCGCGCCGTCCATCCAGACTTCGCACAAGGCCTTCGAAGTGTCGGCCAAGCGCATCTTCTATTCGCTGGCAGCGATCAAGGGCGTCGGCGAGCAGGCCGTGGAGCATATCGTCGAGCTGCGGGGGGCGAGCGGCTTCCGTTCGCTGGAGGATTTCTGCGCCAGGATCGATCCGAAGATCGTCAACAAGCGGACGCTGGAGCATCTGATCGCCGCCGGCGCGCTGGACTGTTTCGGTTTCGACCGCGCGAGCCTTTGCGCCAATATCGATCGCCTGTCGGGCTATGCGGCATGGCGCAGCGAAGGGCGCGCGTCGGGGCAGGACGATATGTTCGGCGGCGGCGGCGGCAGCGGCGAGTTGGAGAAACTGCATCTCGCCGAATGCGAGAAATGGACGTCGGCCGAAAAGCTGATGCGCGAGTTCCAGGCGATCGGCTTCTACCTCTCGGCACACCCCCTCGACGAATATGCCGCGACGCTGAAGCGCCTGCACGTCCAGACCTATGCCGATGTCTGCGCGGCAGTGCGGCGGGGCGCGAGCGCCGGTCGCCTTGCCGGCACTGTGGTGTCGCGTCAGGAGCGGCGGACGCGCACCGGCGGCAAGATCGGCATCGTCAATATGTCCGATCCGAGTGGGCAATACGAGGTGGTGCTCTTCTCCGAAACGCTGTCGCATTATCGAGACATGCTGGAGCCCGGTTCGTCGCTGATCCTGATCGTGGCGGCCGAGGAGCGCCCGGAAGGCGTTTCCATGCGGGCGCAGAGCGTCCAGTCGCTGGAAGACGAAGCGGTTCGAACACAGAAGTCGCTGCGTGTCTTCCTGAAGGATGCCCGGCCGTTCGAATCCATGCGCAGGCATCTGCAGGTCGGCGGCGACTCGGAGGTCTCGCTGGTTCTGATGCGCGAAGGCGGCGAGCGGGAGATCGAGATCGCGCTGCCCGGCAAGTATCGCGTTTCGCCGCAGATGGCGGGCGCCATCCGCGCGACGATGGGCGTCGTGGATGTCGAACTCGCCTGAGAGGCCTCAGGCTGCCAGAAGCGATCGGATCACGTCGGTCGCTTCCGGCCAGTTCTTCGCCTGCCGGGCGCCGGGCGGCAACGGGGGCAGGCAGTCGCGAAAAAGCGTGGTCGCCATCAGGTGAACCAGACGTGCCTCCGGCACGCTGCGCGAAACCGCCACGAGATTGGGGGGCAGGTCGTCCACGAAGACGAGACGCCCGGTTCTCTTCTCCATCAGTTCCGCCGCGACACCACCCTTGGAGCGCTGGGTGGCGATCATGGGAAAGCGGAGCCCGGCCTTGTCGAGAAGACGACGGCGGCTCTCGTAATGGGAAGGCGTCATGGCGGTCAGAAAGACGATGTCGGCGAGTTCGGACAAGGCGGTCAAGGCCGGCCCGACGCCTTCCACGGGCATCTGCCGCTCTTCCTGCTCCTCGTAGAGGCGCTGCGTGACGCGGTCGAGTTCGTTGCCGCTGACCGCCGCTCCCGTGGCGATGGAGTGGACGTTCCCCGTCAGGCGAAAGCTGCTGGGCGTCAACCTCGCGCCGAACTCTTCCAGAAGGGTGCTGAATGGGTCGATGAAATGCAGCACGACCTCGTCGATGTCGAGAAGCAGGAGATCGGGCTTGGTGACGGGGATCGTCTCGATCGCCGGTCCCGCCGTGACGAGCCCCTTCGTCATCTCGGCACGGCGCCGAAGGCGCGCTCCAGAACGGCGCGTGCCGCGACCACCGTTTCGGGCGAATGACCCGATTGCGCCGCAAAGGCGTCCAGCGTCGGCTCGTGATCGAGGAAGAAATCAAGGAGGCCAGCAAAGAAAGCGGGGCGCGAAGCTTCCTCGCGCAACCGGTGCGCTTCCAGGCCCGATATGGCGAGGAAGCGTTCGAGAAGTTCGGGATCTCCCGCCAGATATTGCAGCGCTTCGATGCCGAGGCCCACAGCTTCCTCTTCCGTCAGGCGGGACGGCGTCGTTTGCGAATTCTTCAGCATGATTTCAGTCGTTTCGACACTCGTGGTCACGTTCCCTAATTCTTAAATCAAATGACGGTAGTGCTCTAGCTGCCGAACCGGTCTTCTTGCCGGCCAGGCTTGCGCAGCGCATCTGGAGCCAACGGATGCCCAAAACAGTGATGATCGTCGAAGACAACGAGCTGAACATGAAGCTCTTCCGTGACCTCATCGAGGCGCACGGCTATGCGACGATCCAAACACGCAACGGCCTGACGGCCGTCGATCTCGCGCGCGAGCATCGACCCGACCTGATTCTCATGGATATCCAGCTTCCGGAGATTTCCGGTCTCGACGTGACACGAAACCTGAAGGCCGATCCGGATCTTCGCTCCATCCCCGTGATCGCGGTCACCGCCTTCGCGATGAAGGGTGACGAGGAACGGATTCGGCAGGGCGGGTGCGAAGCCTACATCTCCAAACCCATTTCGGTCACGAAGTTCATCGAAACGATCAAGTCCTTCCTCGACGCCTGAGAGCCGAAATGACCGGTCGGATTCTGATCGTCGACGACGTGGAGATCAATCTGAAGCTGCTCGAAGCGCGGCTTCACGCCGAGTATTTCGAGGCCGTTCCCGCCAGGGACGGTCCCGAAGCTCTGCGCATCTGCGCGGGTGGCGGCGTCGATCTCGTGATTCTCGACGTCATGATGCCGGGCATGGATGGGTACGAGGTCTGCCGGCGGCTGAAAAGCGATCCCCGATCCGCTCATATTCCCATCATCCTTCTCACCGCGCTGGATTTGCCGAGCGACAGGGTGAAGGGGCTTGAAGCGGGGGCAGACGACTTCCTGACGAAGCCGTTTCGCGACCTGCAGCTTTTCGCCCGCGTCAAAAGTCTCCTTCGCCTGAAGTTCCTGACGGACGAGTTGCGCATCCGCGCGCAGACGACGGCAGCGCTCATCGGCACGGACGACGTTCTCGGCGACATCGGCAATGGCGGGCGCCATGGCCGGGTCATCGTGGTGGACGATTCGGCCGATGGCGGCGCTCGTGTCGCGCGCCTTCTGGCGAGCGAGCACGAATGCTCGGCGCTGCCGGATGCGCCGAGCGTCACGGACGCGGCGGCAGCGGATCTTATCGTCATTGCGCTTTCTTCGCCTCGGCACGATCCGCTGCGCCTTTGCTCGCAACTGCGGTCCAACGAACAAACGCGTCAGGTGCCGATTCTTCTGATCGGCGAGGCATCCGACGAAAGCCGGATCGCCAAGGCGCTGGAGCTTGGGGCGAACGACTATCTTCTGAAGCCCATCGATCGCAACGAGCTGCTCGCCCGAGCCCGAACCCAGATCAAGCGCCGACGTTTTGACGAAGGCCTGCGCCGCTCGCTGCAGACAACGATCGAACTCGCCACCTCGGACGCACTGACCGGCCTTCAGAACCGGCGCTTTCTCGATGCCCATCTGCCGGTCGCCATCGATCGGGCACGCAGCGAGTCGCGGCCATTGTCGCTGCTGATCGCCGACATCGACCATTTCAAGCGCATCAACGACACCCACGGCCACGATGCTGGGGATGCGGTTCTGCGGGAGTTCGCCAAACGCGTCCGCGCCGATCTTCGCGCCAGCGACCTTGCCTGCCGGATGGGCGGCGAAGAGTTCGTGATGGTGATGCCGGATACTGAAGCCGCCGACGCGGCGCGGATCGCGGAGCGCTTGCGCGAAACGATTTGCGAGGAAGGCTTCGCGATCGGTGCCACGCGCATCCGGGTGACGGTGAGCATCGGACTGGCGATCTTCGATGCCGCCTCGGACAATCCCCAGACGTTGTTGAAGCGTGCCGACCGCGCGCTCTACGCCGCCAAGCAGGACGGCCGAAACAGGGTGGTCCGGCTCGCCGCGTGACGGGATCGGACGTGGCTCAAGCTTAACCATTCGTTACGAAATGGTCAGTCGCCGAGCGCCCGGTCAGTTGCTATTGAAGGCGGGCAAAGCGATCCTCACAAGGTAAGGCACGCTCCGGTGTGTTCCTTCCGGGGCGAAGCAGATCCTCATGGGGTGCTCAGGTCCGCCGCATCTCCTGGGTCCCGTGAGGCGGCCGGTCGGCAATTGGCAAGGGCGGAGTCCTCGTTCCGCCGTCGAAAGCCGACCGGCCACTTTATTCTCCGGTCCTTTCGAAACATCCCAAACGAAAACGCCGCCCCGAAGGACGGCGTCTCGAAATCATTCAGGCGAAACGGATTACTTGATCTTCGTTTCGCGGAATTCGACGTGCTTGCGCGCGACCGGATCGTACTTGGTCTTCACCATCTTGTCGGTCATGGTGCGGCTGTTCTTGCTCGTCACGTAGAAGAAGCCCGTGTCGGCCGTCGACAGCAGCTTGATCTTGATGGTCGTGGCCTTCGCCATGGTCGTTCGTCCTGCGATGTCTTGCCATGGAACATCGCGGCGCGGGTCCGTCGACACATGGCGGGGTTCGTAAAAATCGGCGCGGCGGGCCTGTGCGAAAAGCTTCGGCCCCGTCGCAAACGCATCACGCCGGGCTCGTTTCCCGGCGCGACAATCGACCGGACGTTTATCCGAGCCTGCGTGAAAGTCAAGATTATCGCGTCCGGGCGGCGAACCGGGCGGCAATCAGAATGATGTAGAAGGCGAAGAAGATGGCGACGCAATAAGCGAAGCCGTTCGGCCCGAACGCATCGAGCGCGGAGCCGATGCTTTGCGGGCCGACGAGCATTCCAAGCGCATAGCAGAAAATGAAAGCCGCGTTGGCGGCGGCAAGCTCGGACCCCGCAAGTTTCGAGCCGAGATGGGCAAGGCCGACCGTATAAAGGCCCGCGACGACACCGCCCCAAACGAAGAGAACGGCGGCAGTGAGCCACCAGCTTCCGACGACCAGGGGCATGGCGACCGAGCCGGCGAGCCCGATCACGGCGCAAAGAAGCAGGAGGTGCCGGCGGTCGCGGACCTTGTCGCTGAGAAGCCCGAGCGGGATCTGCATGCAGACATTGCCGAGCCCGATGGCGGTCAGAAGCTGGGCCGCTCCGCCTTCGGAAAAGCCGACCCTCTGCCCATAGATCGGGAACAGCGCGAACCCGCCGGACTCGACCGCGCCGAACACGAAAACGGCGGCTGTGGCCGTCGGCACGACGGTCAGGTAGCGCCAGAAGCCGCCGGGTGTCGAATCGCCATGGACGGACGGCTCCCGGTTCCAGGCGAAAGCGAGGGGGATGGCCGAGACGAGAAGGACGCCCGCGCCGATGGCGAAAGGCAGCGGCCCATGGGCGCCGACCTGCGAGAAGACGAAAGGACCGAAAGCGAAACCGAGCGACAGGCAGGTGGCATAGATGCCGAGAATCATGCCCCGCTTGCGCGGCGGCGCGGCAGCGCTGATCCAGAACTCGGACAGAATGAACAGCGCCGTCACCGCGAAGTGGAAGACGAAGCGCAGGAGGAACCAGACGGCGAGGGAGGAGAAGAGATAGAAGGCGTAGCCGGAAGCGGCTGCCGCCAGAATGGACAGCACCATGCAGTTGCGCACGCCGAAACGTCGCGCGAGCGAGGGCACGAGCGGCGCGGCCGCAAGGGATGCGATGCCGGCAACGGCCGTGTTCGTGCCGATCATGGTGGGCGACACGCCGCGCGATTCCATCACGACGCTGAGCAGCGGAAGCCCGAGCCCGAGCGCCGTGCCGACCGCGCTGATCGAGGCGATAGCCGCGCCAGCGCCCCGCCAATCCACGCTTTCGCGCATCTCAGGCCGAGTCTGCACTGCCGAATTGCTCATGAGAAATGCTGCCGAACCGGACCGAACCACATGGGGCCAGCGTTAGCCGCCGCCCCATGACGTTTCAATGATCGGCGCCTTCTCCAGCCTTCCCAAAACCGTGCATTCGCATTGCCCATTGCAGGCCGATGGTAAGACCCTTCATCGGACGCAGAAGCGCCAAGGTCAGAATGGCGGTCATCGGCACGAAGATCGCGAGATGCGTCCACATGCCGAGTTCCACGACCTCCTCCAAAGCCATAAACAGCGCGACCACGAGATGGCCGACCACGAAGACGGTGAGATAGGGCGGCAGATCGTCGGCCCGGTGGCCTTCCAAGACCTGACCGCAAGCTTCGCAACTGCGCACCGACGTGAGGTAGCCCGCGAAGATCTTGCCTTCGCCGCAGCGCGGGCAGCGGCAAAGAAAGCCGCGCAACATGGACCGGACGAGCGGGCGCTCGGCGTCGTCGTCTTCGCGATTCGCAGCGCGGGTATGTTCCAGAGCTTCGACGGTCATCGCTTCTTTCCGAATCTGGCAGCCACGTTCTTCGGCGCGCCGCCGCGCCTAGGACGCCCCGAAGGCCGAAGCTTCGATTTGTGGAACGAGGCCGTCGAACGCCCGAGGGGGCGGGGTTCGGTCAGCATTTCGAAGCGGATCGAGCCGGCGAGCGGCACGGCCTCGACGAGCTTGACGTCCACCGTATCGCCGAGCCTGTACCCGCCGCCACTTTTGCTGCCGACGAGAGAATGCGCCGCTTCGTCGAAGTTGAAGAACTCGTTCCCGAGCGTCGAAATGGGAATGAAGCCATCCGCGCCGAAGCCGGGCAGGGACACGAACAACCCGGATTTGGTGACGCCGGTGACTCGGCCCTCGAAATGGTCGCCGATCCGGTCGGCGAGGTGGTGTGCGATCAGGCGGTCGACGGTTTCTCGTTCGGCGGCCATAGCGCGACGCTCGGCCTTGGAAATTTCCTCGGCCGTTTCGGTGAGCTGCGTTTCCTCTTCCTTCGTCAGACCGCCCTGGCCAAGACCGAGGGCCGCGACGAGCGCGCGATGCACGACAAGATCGGCATAGCGGCGGATGGGAGAGGTGAAATGCGCGTAGCGCATGAGGTTCAGGCCGAAATGCCCGAGATTGTCCAGCGAATAAACGGCCTGACTCTGCGTGCGAAGCACGATCTCGTTCACGAGGTTTTCGTGCTCGCCGGCCCGCACCTGCGCCAGAATGCCGTTGAAATGCGACGGCCGCAGGCTCCCGCTTTTCGCGAGCGACAGATCGAGCGTGCGCAGGAAGTCGCGAAGCGCTTCCAGCTTGGAAAGCGACGGCGCGTCGTGAACGCGGTAGATCAGCGCCTGCCGCTTTTCCTCCAGCGCCTCGGCGGCCGCGACATTGGCGAGGATCATGAACTCCTCGATCAGCCGGTGGGCGTCGAGCCGGTCGGGCACGACCACCCGATCGACGCGGCCCTCGGCATCGAGAACGATCTTCTTTTCCGGCAAGTCGAGGTCGAGCGGCTGGCGCTCGGTTCGCGCCATCCGCAGAAGCGCATAGGCGTCCCACAACGGGCGCAGCACCTTTTCGAGGATCTCAGGAGAGACCGGCGATTCGCGTCCGTCGATGGCGGCCTGCGCGTGCTGATAAGCGAGGCGCGCGTGGCTGCGCATCAGAACGCGGTGGAAACTGTGCCGGATCTTCACGCCTTCGCCGGAAATGACCATGCGGACGGCGAGGGCGGGACGATCCACATCGGGCCGAAGCGAGCAAAGATCGTTGGAGATGCGCTCCGGCAGCATCGGCACGACGCGGTCCGGGAAATAAACGGAATTACCGCGCAGGCGTGCTTCGGCGTCGAGCTTCGAGCCCGGCCGCACGTACCAGGACACATCGGCGATCGCCACGGTCAGGATCATCCCGCCCGGATTGGCAGGGTTGTCGTCGTCGCGGGCGTGGACCGCGTCGTCGTGGTCCTTGGCATCGGCCGGGTCGATGGTGACGAGGGGCAGGTCGCGCCAGTCCTCGTGTTCGGGGCCGATGGCGCGATCCACGGCCGCATCGGCTTCCGCCAGCACCGTTCGCGGAAATACATGCGGGATCGAGTGGGCGTGGAGCGCGATTGTGGAAATCGCGCGCTCGCTGCCGAGCGAGCCGATTACCGCGGAGATGCGCCCACGGGGCAGCCCGGAACGGCCGCGATCGAGCGGTTCCACTTCGACAAGATCGCCGCTCTTCGCCCCGTTCCCGTCCTTCGGGCCGATCGTAAATTCAAGCCCGCGCCGTTCAACAGGCTCGACGCGACCGCCGCCGTGAGGGTTGGACCGAAACACGCCGAGCGCCAGCGCCTGCTTGCGCTCCACCACGCGGATGACATGCGCTTCCGGCACGCCGGCGGCTTCGTAGTCCAGCTTGGCGAGAATGCGTTCGCCGACGCCGGCCGTCGCGGTGCGCTCGTTCTGGCGAACGGCGAAGATGGGACGCTCGCCATGGGCATCTGCATCCCAATCGGCAGGCTCGGCGACGAGATCGCCATCGTCGTCGCGCCGCCGAATATCAAGAAGCGCGATCTCGGGACGCCCGCCGGGCTGCGAATAGCGCTTGCGGCTGCCGGCCAGAACACCTTCTGCCTGGAGGTCGGCGATGATGTTCTTCAGATCGGTTCGGCTATCGCCCTTCACGCCGAAAGCCTTAGCGATCTGGCGTTTGCTCGCCTCTTCCGGGTTCTCGGCGATGAACCGCAGAACGGCCTCGCGGGTCAGTTCGGGAGCCTCGTTGCGAGTGCGACCGCGCGATGCCATCGGTTCTCCGCTATTCCGCCGCCGCCGATTTCGGCGCGCGCTTCTTGGGCGCGGCCTTGGCTTTCGGAGCCGCCTTCTTGGTGGCGGTCTCGGCCTTCGCCTTCGGCTTGGCCCGCGCCGTCGACTTGCCAGCGCCGGTTTTCTCCGCCCGCTCGGTCAAAAGGGCGATGGCCTCTTCCAACGTCACGCTGGCGGGGTCCTTGCCGCGCGGCAGGGTCGCGTTGACCTTGCCGACATTGACGTAAGGGCCGAAGCGACCGTCGCGCACGGTGATCGAACCGCCGAGATCGGGATGCTCGCCGAGCGTCGCGATGGCCGCCGGCGTCGAGCGCGAACGCGCGCCCTTTTCCTTCTTTTCCGCGATCACCGTCACGGCGCGATTGAGGCCGATCGTCAGCACGTCCTCGATGGTTTCGAGGTTGGCATAGGCTCCGTCGTGCTGAAGGAACGGCCCGTAGCGCCCAAGCCCCGCCAGGATCGGCTTGCCGCTTTCAGGATGCATCCCGACCTCGCGCGGCAGGGAAAGAAGCTGCAGCCCCTTTTCCAGATCGATTTCGGAGGCGACCCATCCCTTGGGCAGGGACGAGCGCTTGGCTTCCTTGCCTTCGCCGCGTTGGACATAGGGACCGAAGCGCCCTGATCGCAGACTGATGACGTCGCCGCTCGCCGGATCGGTGCCAAGCTCGCGCGGTTCGTCGGCCGAAGCGCCATCCGTCGCCTCGGCCGAGAAGCTCGTGCCGAGCTGGCGCGTAAAATTGCATTCCGGATAGTTCGAGCATCCGACGAAGGCGCCGAACTTGCCGAGCTTCAAGGACAACCGGCCGCCGTCGCAACGCGGGCAGGAACGCGGGTCCGAGCCGTCTTCGCGGGCCGGGAAGAGGAGGGGAGCCAGATCGTCATTCAACGCATCCAGAACGTTGGTAACGCGCAGTTCCTTCGTGCTTTCCACATGGGAAGAGAACTCGCGCCAGAAGTCGCGCAGGACGTCTTTCCAAAGCAGTTCGCCGGACGAGATGCGGTCGAGCTGGCCTTCGAGATCGGCCGTGAAGTCGTATTGGACATAACGCTCGAAGAAGTTCTGCAGAAAGGCCGTGACCAGCCGACCCTTGGCCTCGGGCAGAAGCTTGCGCTTGTCGTTGACGATATATTCGCGGTCCTGCAGCGTCTGGAGGGTCGCGGCATAGGTGGACGGGCGCCCGATGCCGAGCTCTTCCAGCTTCTTGATGAGCGAAGCTTCGGAATAGCGCGGCGGCGGCTCTGTGAAGTGCTGGCTGGATTCGACGGCGCGCTTGTCCACCGTTTCGCGCGCTTCGATGCGCGGCAGGCGGTTGTCGTCGTCCTCGTCGTCCGACGCGCCGCCGTCTTTCGGGGCGCTGTCGTCGCGATGGTCGACATAGGCCGCGAGGAAGCCGTCGAAGCGTATGACCTGGCCGGTTGCGCGCAGGCCCGCCGAGCGGCCCTCATTCTCGGCCTCGATCTCGGCGACGGTGCGCTCGATCTCGGCCGACGCCATCTGGCTGGCGGTCGCGCGCTTCCAGACGAGTTCGTAGAGCCGCGCCTGGTCGCGGTCGAGGAAGCGTTCGACGTCCTTCGGGTGACGCGAGAACGACGTCGGGCGGATGGCCTCGTGCGCTTCCTGCGCGTTCTTGGCCTTGGTGGAATAGAAGCGAGGCTTTTCCGGCACGTAGCGATCACCGAAGGCGGCACCGATCGCCTTGCGCGCTTCCGTCACCGCTTCCGGCGCCATCTGCACGCCGTCGGTTCGCATATAGGTGATGAGGCCGACCGTTTCGCCGCCGATATCCATGCCTTCGTAGAGCTTCTGGGCGACCTGCATGGTGCGGGACGCGGAAAAGCCGAGTTTGGCGGAGGCCGCCTGCTGAAGCGAGGAGGTGGTGAAGGGCGGGCCAGGATTACGGCGGGTAGGCTTGGCCTCAACGGAAGCCACGCGATAGCGTGCACCATCCAGCATGGCGCGGATGTCGCCGGCCTGATCGCCGTTGGCGACGGACAGGCGGTTCAGCTTCTTGCCGTCGTATTCCGACAGGCGCGCCGTGAACTCATCGCCGCGCGGCGTCGCGAGTCGCACGGAAAGGTTCCAGTATTCCTGCGGTTTGAAGCGTTCGATCTCGCCTTCGCGCTCGCAAACGAGCCGCAAAGCCACCGACTGAACACGGCCCGCCGAACGCGCGCCGGGGAGCTTGCGCCAGAGAACGGGGGAAAGGGTGAATCCGACAAGGTAGTCGAGCGCCCGGCGCGCCAGATAGGCATCGACCAACGGAACGTCGAGTTCGCGAGGCTTGGCCATCGCGTCCAGCACCGCCGACTTGGTGATGGCGTTGAATACCACGCGCTCAACGGGCTTTTTTCCGAGCGCGCGCTTCTGGCGCAGCACCTCGAGCACATGCCAGGAAATCGCCTCGCCTTCGCGATCCGGGTCGGTGGCGAGGACGATCTTGTCGGCTTTCTTAGCCGCATCGGCAATTTCGGACAAACGCTTCTGGGACGGCTTGCCAACCTCCCAGCTCATGGCGAAGTCCTCGTCCGGCAGAACGGAACCGTCCTTGGCGGGCAGGTCGCGCACGTGGCCGTAGGAAGCCAGAACCGTGAAGTTCGAGCCGAGATATTTGTTGATCGTCTTCGCTTTCGCAGGCGATTCGACGATAACCAGATCCATTCGTCAGTCCTGATTTTCCGGCAAGGGCTTGAGCTTCGGTCCGCTCGAGGAGCCGCTTCAGCCGCGTGTCACAGATGGACAGCTTGCGTTCGGCGGTCAAGCCCTCAGCTTCAGCGCCTCAACCGGCCTACAACCTATGGGGGTTTTCAGCGCATTTACAATCATGGGCGGTATGCTATCAGTTTCCCGCCTCGCATCGTCCGCCGAAAGACACACCAGAATGGCGCCACCGAACGCGGAGCTGCGACAGAAGCTCCAATATATCTGCGACATGCTCGAGCAGCTCAGGGTCATCGCTCCGTCGCAGGCCGGCCCGCTTCTGCCTTACCTGATCGATGTCGCGCGCCTCGAAGCGAGCGAGACCATGATGCGCCAGCGTCAGGGCAAGACCGACACGTAACCGCCGCGATGGCGCTCCAGCCGACCGGCGATGTCGAGTTCGAGCAGCACGAGTTGCAGAGCGCCGGCGGTTGCGCCGGTATGGGCGAGAAGGTCGTCGAGGCCCACCGGCGTCGGGCCGAGCGCGCTCAAGATCCGTCCACGCTCGTCCTCCGTCGGCTGCGCGTCAGTGTCGAACGGCATGGCGAACGGCGCGGAAACGAACGTCTCTCGGCTCGCCCTGTCATCGAGCGGGCGCAGGGCATCCAGAATGTCGGCGCTTTCGGTGACGAGCGTCGCACCGTCCTTCAACAACTTGTTGGTGCCCCCGGCGCGCGGATCGAGGGGCGAGCCCGGCACGGCGAAAACCAAGCGTCCCATCTCGTTGGCAAGCCGGGCGCTGATCAGCGAGCCCGAACGAAGCGCCGCTTCCACCACGAGAAGGCCTAGGCCAAGAGCTGCGACGATGCGGTTGCGGCGGGGAAAATCGACGGCGCGAGGCTCCCAGCCGAACGGCATCTCCGATACGAGGCAGCCGCCGCCATCGGCGATACGGCGCATCAACGGGCCGTGCTCCTTCGGATAGGGCTTGTCGAGACCGCCGGCGAAAACCCCGACCGTGCCGGTTTCGATCGAGGCCTCGTGGGCCGCCGCATCGATGCCGCGGGCAAGGCCCGAGACGATCGCGTAGCCAGCCGCACCGACTTCCGCCGAAAACTGGCGAGCGAGCTTTACGCCGGCAAGCGACGCGTTGCGCGCGCCCACCACCGCGAGCGAGGGTCGCCTCAGGATCGCCGGATCGCCCATGATCGCCAGAACGGGCGGGGCGGCTTCCGTCGCGCGAAGGATCGGCGGATAGTCCGGCTCGCCCTGGAAAAGAAAGCGTGCCCCGAGCCGTTCCGCCCGCAGCAGTTCGGCTTCGGCGCTTTCCTTGTCGCAAATACGGATACGGCGCTTCGAGCCGCCGCGCGAGGCGAGTTCGGGAAGCGCCTCCAGAGCCGCTTCCGCACCGCCGAAGCGGTTGATGAGAGCGCGAAAGCTGACCGGCCCGACATTGTCGCTGCGGATCAGGCGCAGCCAAGCGAGGCGCTGCGCGTCATCCAGGCGTGGTTGCGTAAGCGTTTGCCACTCGGGCGGTGTCACCCCTTGGCTCCGATCCGGCCCTCGGTTCTGGCGATCAGTCGCTCGATGTTCGGACGGTGCTTGATCCAGACGATCACCGACAGGATCGCGACAAAAGCGGCCTCAGCCTGCATTCCGAGAGAGAGATAAACGACCGGCACGGCGACGGTCGCGACCAAGGCCGCCAGCGAGGAATAACGGAAGGCGAAGGCCGTGCCGAGCCAAGCGAGCGCGAAGACGAGAACGCCGACCGGCGCGAGGCCGAGAAGCACGCCGATATAGGTCGCAACGCCCTTGCCGCCCTTGAAGCCGAGCCAGACCGGAAAGAGATGGCCGAGAAAGGCGCCAGCGCCGCCTACCATGGCGCCCAACTCGCCGGCGAAGTATCGCCCGACGAGAACCGGGACGGTGCCTTTCAGAAGATCGCCGAGAAGGGTGAGGGCGGCCAGCGTCTTGTTGCCGGTGCGCAGCGCGTTGGTCGCGCCGATATTGCCTGAGCCGATCTTGCGAATGTCGCCGTAGCCGAAGACCTTCGACAGAACGAGCCCGAAGGGAATGGTGCCGGCAAGATAGCCGAAGACGAAAACGAGAAAGAGCGGAAGCACGGCGGTTTCGTTCACGGGAGCGTCTCCGTCGCGGCTTTACTTCCCGCCTCGAAGACGGTTCTGCCGCCGACCACGGTGCGCAGCACCTCGCCTTGCAGGCGCGCATTCTCGAAGGCGGTGTTTTTGGACTTGGAGCGGATGCGCTCGCGCGAATAAACGAAGGGCGCGTCGAGATCCACGAGGGCGAAATCGGCCACCGCGCCCGGTTGCAGCGTTCCCCGGTCGAGCTTCAGGAGCTTGGCCGGCGCGACCGTCAGCGCTTCGAGGACGCGCAGGATCGGCACGCCATCCGAATGGTGGAGGCGAAGCGCGGCCGGCAGAAGAGTTTCCAGCCCGATCGCCCCGACATCGGCTTCCGCGAAGGGATGGCGCTTGCCGTCCGCATCGTGCGGGTCGTGCGAGGACACGATGATGTCGATGGTGCCATCGGCCAGCGCCGCGATCATCGCCTGCCGGTCGTCTTCCGAGCGCAGCGGCGGCGAAAGGCGGAAGAAGGTGCGGTACTGGCCGACATCGTTCTCGTTGAGAGCCAGATGATTGACCGAAATGCCGGCCGTGACGTTGGCGCCGCGCTTCTTGGCGGCGCGGATCGCATCGGCGGAATCCGAAACGGAAATTTCGGCCGCGTGGTAGCGGCAGCGCGTCAAGGAGGCGAGCCGGAGGTCCCGTTCGAGAGGGATGATCTCGGCTTCGCGCGGGATGCCGGAAAGGCCCAGCCACGAGGCGAGGAGGCCCTCGTTCATCACGCCGGAACCCGCAAGGTCCGCATCCTGCGTGGCATGCATCACGAGCGCGTCGAAATCGCGGGCATAGGTCATCATCCGGCGCAGGAGACCGGCATTGGCGATGGTGCGCCGCCCGTCCGTGAAGGCGCGGACGCCGGCATAGGACAGAAGGCCGATCTCGCTCATCTCGCGGCCCGCCAGACCCTTGGTGAGGGCGGCGGCCGGGAACACGTTGACGATCGCGGTCTCGCGCGCCGTGCGCATCACGAACTGCGCCAGGGCGACGTCGTCCACCACGGGATCGGTGTCCGGCATGGTGAGGATGGAGGTGACGCCGCCCGCCGCCGCCGCGCGGCCGGCCGAGCGGATGGTTTCGCGGTGCTCGCCGCCCGGCTCGCCGATAAACACGCGCGCATCCACGAGACCCGGCACCACCGCGAGGCGGGAGCCGTTTACGACGGCCGCGCCATCCGGATAGCCTTGTTTCAGAGCATCGGGACCCGCCGCGAGGATCTTGCCATCGGAGGCGATCAACGTTCCCAACGCGTCGAGATTGCGGGACGGATCGAGGATGCGGGCGTTCTCGACGACGATAGGGCGCTCGATCTCGCTCACGCGTTGCTTCCTTCCGCCGGGAGAAGCGCCTGCATCACGGCCATGCGCACGGCGACGCCCATTTCCACCTGTTCCTCGATCACGCTTTGCGGCCCGTCCGCGATCTCGGACGCGATCTCGACACCGCGGTTCATCGGCCCCGGATGCATGACCAGTGCGTTCGGCTTCGCCTTGGCAAGCTTGGCGGCGTCGAGGCCGAAGAAGCGGAAATATTCGCGCACCGAGGGCACAAAAGCGCCGGCCATGCGCTCGCGCTGAAGGCGCAGCATCATCACAACGTCCGCGCCTTCGAGGCCGTCCTCCATGCGCCGGAACACTTCGACGCTCATCTGCTCGATGCCGGTCGGCAGAAGCGTGGAGGGGGCGACGACGCGCACCCGCGCCCCGAGCGCGTTCAAAGCCAGAATGTTGGAACGGGCAACGCGGCTGTGAAGGACATCGCCGCAGATCGCCACGGTCAGGCCGCCGATGCGCCCCTTGTGCCGCCGGATCGTAAGGGCGTCCAGGAGAGCCTGCGTCGGATGCTCGTGCGCGCCGTCCCCGGCATTCACCACCGAGCATCCGATCTTCTGCGCCAGAAGCGCCACCGCCCCGGCCGCATGGTGGCGCACGACCAGAATGTCTGGCCGCATGGCGTTCAGCGTCATCGCGGTGTCGATGAGCGTTTCGCCCTTTTTCACCGAGGAATTGCTGACCGACATATTCATCACGTCGGCGCCGAGGCGCTTTCCCGCGAGTTCGAAGGAGGCTTGCGTGCGGGTCGAGGATTCGAAGAAGAGGTTGATCTGCGTGCGGCCCTTCAGGACCGCTTTCTTCTTGTCCGTCTGCCGGCTGGTGGCGATCTCGCCTTCGGCCCGATCGAGAAGTTCCTCGATCTCGAACGGCTGCAGCCCTGCCATCCCGAGAAGGTGGCGATGCCGAAAGGTCGGTGCGGATTGGGAAGCGCTCATCTCAAAGCCGGCCTATAGGGAAAAGCACCTGCCGCAGCAAGGCACATGCGATCGAACGCCCGAATGGTCCACCGCATTCGCGCGTACAATTAAGGTTAATAAAGGGTTACCAATTGTCAGGAGCGTCAGAAAGGCGACATTGATCGGACACGCTTTTCGGGAAGGAACGGCCGTGAGACGCGCAACCAGCATGGTGTTTCTCGGCGGATGGGCCGGTTTCTTCGGCACCGTTTCCGCGACCCTCGCCTTGGCGATCGTCCTGGCGGGCTTTCCGGGAATGCCGAAGATGCCCGGCATTCAGGACAGCGCAACCGCGATCGCCGCGATGCTCCTCGCGGGCGGCGGGCCCTGGATCGCCCTTTGCGCGCTCGGCGCCTTTCTTCTCGCGGCGGCTGTGCTTCTTCTTCTCCTGTCCATGTGGCTGCTGCAGGGCAGGGAGATCGTCGACCGCTCCTCCGGCGAGCGTCTTGCCATCGTGACCCTCGTTTTCGGCAGCGCCATCGTGGCGGTGCTTTGTCGGTTCGGCGGCCCGGCCATCGCTGAGAGCGTCTCGTTCGTCGGCCTCGTTTCCGTTCTCGCCCTCAGCGTCCTCGGCATTCTGTTCGATCGGGCGATCGAGGTGGAAGACGAAGAAGAAGACGACGAACTCTACGAGCGCACGCTTCATATCGCCCGCAGTCTCGGACGCGACGTCGCGATGCGCCCCGTTCCCCAAGAGCGGCCGTCGGGCAGCGAGCGCGGCCGATGAGGGCGTTGTTGGCTCTTTGGCTGAGCCCGGTGCTCGGCTTCTGGACGTGGCATCTTCTGGCGAGCCGAGGCATCTATTTCTCGCAGGAGTTCCACACTGAAGTGTTCCGCCTCTACGCGGACACGCTCGGCATGGAGCCCGACGCCATCACCGCGCTTCTCGCCAAGGCGCTCGTCACGGACGGCCTGATCCTCTTGGCGATCTTCGCATTCCGCCGGCGTCGCGCGATTCTCGGCTTCATGCGTCCCCGTCTGGCCCGAGCATGGACAAGCGGTCGAGCGCTCCTTGCAGGATGAAGGCGGCGGCGGCGGCATCGATCCGCTCGGCGCGCTTGGCGCGGGAAACATCCATCGACAGCATCGCCCGTGTGGCGGCGACCGTGGATAGCCGCTCGTCCCAGAAGGCGATCCGCCGGTCGTCCAGCTTCAGATAATTACGCACGAAAGCGCGTGTCGACTGGACACGCGGCCCCTCGGTTCCGTCCATGTTGAGCGGCAGTCCGATCACGACGCCATCAACCTTCGCCCCGTCCAGCATCGCCTTCAACGCCAGGGCGTCGGCGGTGAATTTGGTGCGGCGAATCGTGCCGCGCGGTTGCGCGAAGGCCCATGACAGATCCGACATCGCGACGCCGATCGTCTTCGTGCCGAGATCGAGACCGGCGAGAATCGCCTTGGCTTCGCCTTCGGTCGCGAAGGCGGAAAGGTCGACGATCGGCATGGAAGCATCCCTGATGGCGCGGAACGGGGCGCTTGACCCACGGTGGAGATGGGTCACTTAAACCCGCTGCGATACGGACGGTAGGCCGTCCGTGCCCGGATTCGAGAGATCACCATGAAGCTCACCTATTTCGGCCATTCGGCCTTCCGGATCGATACCGGCTCCTCCGTCATCCTCATCGACCCGTTTCTGTCCGGCAATCCGCATTTCAACGGCGATGTCGCAGCGGCCACCGAGGGCACGACCCACATCCTCCTCAGCCACGGCCATGCCGACCATCTCGGCGACACCGTCGACATCGCGAGCCGCACGAAGGCTAAGGTCGCGGCGACATTCGAACTCGCCAACTTCGTCGGCAAGCAGGGCGTGGAGGCCATCGAGCCGATGAATACCGGCGGCACGGTGAAGTTCGAGGATTTCTCCGTGACCCTGACGCAGGCCTTCCATTCGTCCTCCTGGATCGATGACGAGGGGGCGATCACCTATCTCGGCATGCCGAACGGCCTGATGCTGCATTTCCAAGACGGCCCGACGATCTTCCACATGGGCGACACGGACATCTTTTTCGACATGGCGCTGATCGAGGAACTGCATCATCCCGCCATCGGCATCGTGCCGATCGGCGACCGCTTCACGATGGGCGGGGCCGTCGCGGCGCTCGCCTGCCGGCGCTATTTCAATTTCCAGAAGGTGATTCCGGTGCATTATGGCACCTTCCCGCCGCTCGACCAGAACGCAGACAAGTTCCGCGAGGCCATGGAAGGCGAAGCGGACAAGATTCTCGTTCCGCGCATCGGCGAAGCCTTCGAGGTCTGACACGGGGGCCGTTGCCTCGCCCGCGCCCGTTTCGTATAGCGGGCGCGAAGCGGTGCGGCCCCGCCCGGCAGCGAGAGCCGCATCGTCCCGAACCGAGACGATTGCTGAAATGTCCGTCGATACCGCCACTGTCCGCCGCGTCGCCCGGCTTTCCCGCCTCGCCGTGTCCGATGAGGACGTTTCCGCGATGCAGGGCGAATTGAACGCGATTCTCGGCTTCGTCGAGCAGCTCGGCGAAGTGAACGTCGAGGGCGTCGAGCCCATGACCTCCGTCACGCCCATGGCCATGAAGAAGCGCCAGGACGTGGTGACGGACGGCAACAAGGCTGCCGACATCGTTGCCAACGCGCCCGTCCACGACGAGCACTTCTTCACCGTGCCCAAGGTGGTGGAGTGAGCGCGCTCGCCATCGCCGAGGAAACTCCGATCTCGACTTGCGTGCGGCGTCTCGTGGGCGATCTCAACGATTACCTGCGTCCGCTTTCGCCGCCGGAATTCCAGTTCCAACTGACGGCCGAGCAGATGGCCGAACCGGGCGTCACCGTTTTCGTGGTTCGCGATGCGGGCGGCGAGGCGGTTGGCCTTGGAGCTTTGAAGGCGCATGACGGCGAGTTCGGCGAAGTGAAGCGCATGTTCTGCGACCCGGCTTTGCGCGGTTCAGGCATCGGCTGGCGCATTCTCCAGGCGGTGGAAGCCAAGGCGCGCGCCTTGGGTCTTCGGCGGTTGGCGCTGGAGACGGGTGCTACGACCGGCTTCGAACCGGCCTGGGCGCTTTATGAGCGCGCCGGTTTCAGCCGATGCGGCGCTTTTCTCGATTATCCGGATTCCGGCTACAGCCGCTTTTACGAAAAGAACCTGATCTGATGACCGATCTCACGGCGCTCACCATCGCCGAAGCGCGCGCGGCGCTGTCGAAGAAGGATTTCTCCGCTGTCGAACTGACGGACGCCTATCTCGACGCCATCGACGCGGCCAACCCGGTGCTCAACGCCTACGTGACTGTCACCCACGATAAGGCGCGCGAGATGGCGAAGGCCTCGGACGGGCGCTTGTCGGCCGGGCAGGGCGGTGTGCTGGAAGGCATCCCCCTCGGCATCAAGGACCTCTTCGCCACCGAGGGCGTCCATACCCAGGCCTGCAGCCACATCCTCGATAAGTTCGAGCCGCGCTACGAATCCACCGTCACCGCCAATCTGTGGGCCGACGGCGCGGTGATGCTCGGCAAGCTGAACATGGACGAGTTCGCGATGGGCTCCTCCAACGAGACGAGCTACTACGGCGCGGTCGTCAATCCTTGGCGGCGCAAGGGCTCCAATCTCGACCTCGTGCCCGGCGGCTCGTCCGGCGGGTCGGCGGCGGCGACCGCGGCACGGCTTTGCGCCGGCGCCACCGCCACCGATACCGGCGGCTCCATCCGTCAGCCGGCGGCCTTCACGGGCACGGTCGGAATCAAGCCCACCTATGGCCGCTGCTCGCGCTGGGGCACCGTCGCCTTCGCGTCCTCGCTCGATCAGGCCGGCCCGATCGCCCGGGACGTGCGCGACGCGGCGATCTTGCTGAAATCGATGGCGTCGGTCGACCCGAAGGACACGACCTCGGTGGACCGCGAAGTGCCGGACTACGAAGCGGCGGTCGGCCGTTCGGTGAAGGGTCTGAGGATCGGCATTCCGCGCGAATACCGCGTCGACGGCATGCCGGCCGAGATCGAGGAGGTTTGGGCGAAGGGTATTGCGTGGCTGCGCGAGGCCGGCGCCGAGATCGTGGACGTATCGCTGCCGCACACGAAATACGCGCTGCCGGCTTATTACATCGTGGCTCCGGCGGAAGCCTCGTCCAACCTCGCCCGCTACGACGGCGTGCGTTACGGCCTCCGGGTGCCGGGTCGCGATATCGCGGAGATGTACGAGAAGACCCGCGCGGCGGGTTTCGGCCGCGAAGTGAAGCGCCGCATCATGATCGGCACCTATGTTCTGTCGGCCGGCTACTACGACGCCTACTACATCCGGGCGCAGAAGGTTCGAACGCTCATCAAGCGCGACTTCGAGGCGGTCTTCGCCGATGGCGTCGATGCGCTTCTGACGCCTGCGACACCTTCGGCCGCCTTCGGCATCGCCGACGAGGATCTCGCCTCTGATCCGGTGAAGATGTATCTGAACGACATCTTCACGGTGACGGTGAACATGGCCGGCCTGCCCGGCATCGCGGTGCCGGCCGGGCTGTCGGGCGAGGGAACGCCGCTGGGCCTCCAGCTTATCGGGCGTCCCTTCGACGAAGAAACGCTGTTCGCGACGGCAAGCGTCATCGAAGAAGCGGCCGGTCGATTCAGCCCCGACCGTTGGTGGTAAGCGCGTGAGCGATCGTCCGAAGCCCTCCGACTGCACCGACATGGCCTCGCTCCGGCGCTTGATCGATCGGCTGGACGACGAGCTCTTCGATCTCTTCGCCGAGCGCATGGCCTGCATCCATCGCGCGGCAGTGCTCAAGGAGGGCGAAGGGCTCCCCGCCAACGTGCCGTCGCGTGTGACCGAAGTGATCGAGAACGCCAAGCGGCGGGCAGCCGAGCGCAGCCTCGATCCGGCGCTCTACGGCGAAATCTGGCGCTCCATCGTGGATGCCGCCATCGCCGAGGAAGAAAAGCATCTCGGGGCGGAGAAACACTGATGGTGGGCGGCACGCTGCACGAGGCGATCCGCAAGCTCGATGCGGGCGATTGGGACGGCGCTCATGCGCTGGTTCAAGACGATCCCTCGGCCGACGCCGCCTGGATACACGCGCATCTTCACCGCGTGGAAGGCGATCTCGCCAATGCCGGCTATTGGTATCGGCGGGCGGGGCGTCCGGTGGCCGTGAGCGACCTTCAGGACGAACGCCGCGCCATCGTCCAGGCGTTGTCCTCGGATCGCTGAGGACGGAGTGCCTGCTTACGAGACGTTGCGATAAACGTCCTCCAAGGCGAGGCTCGCGCCGAGGGCCGAGATCTCGACGGACCCCTCCTCGATCACGAGCGGCTCCTCCGGCCAGTTTCCATTCTCGTCTCGCGTCCATTGCCAAAGGCACCGCGCGTCCTGCGCCACGATGAGATAGGTGTCTAGCGTCGGCAGGTTCAGATATTCCTGCTGCTTGCGACCGAAATCCTCCGCCGCCGTGGATGGGGAAAGAACCTCGACGATCAGCACGGCGCTTTCCGTCGTGCGGGCCTGCCCCGAACCGCCGACCTTCTCCACCATGACGTCGGCATATCGGACGTTTCTCGGGCCCGTCGCGATCGCGAAATCCCCTTGATAAAGGTCGTATTCCCCACGATCGATCTGCGACATGACGAGATAGGAGATGTTGGATACGATCTTCGCGTGATTGCGCTTCACCCACGGCTGCAATCTCGGCGTCCCTTCCACCAGTTCGTATTTTTCCTGCCTCGTTTCGATCCAGCCGAAGAACTCCTCGACCGTCATCGTCTTCGATGGCCTGGAAAGGGTCTGGACGTTCATGGCTCCTCTCCATCTCCAATTCGGAGACAGGATAGCGAAGGATGGTCGTCATGACGAGGCGCGACAGCCTCGTCCCTTGAACGCTCGGCCCGATTCCTCTAGCGCTCGCAGGATACGATACGACCCGCATCGCCGGACGAGCCATGACCCTCCTCGACACGCGCATACCCGATCCGAAGAAGTTCATTACCGGTGCCACCGGCGACTGGGAGATCGTGGTGGGCATGGAAGTCCATGCGCAGGTGCTGTCCGAGGCCAAGCTGTTTTCCGGCGCGTCCACGGCCTTCGGTTCCGAGCCGAACGACAATGTCAGCATGGTGGATGCCGCGATGCCCGGCATGTTGCCCGTCATCAACGAGGAATGCGTGCGCCAGGCGGTTCGCACCGGGCTCGGGCTGAAGGCGCAGATCAACAACCGCTCCGTCTTCGACCGCAAGAACTATTTCTACCCGGATCTGCCGCAGGGCTACCAGATCTCGCAGTTCAAGGACCCGATCGTCGGAGAGGGGCAGGTTCTCGTGTCCGTCGGCCCGAACAACAAGGGCGAGTTCGAGGAAGTCGAGATCGGCATCGAGCGCCTGCATCTGGAACAGGACGCGGGCAAGTCGCTGCACGACCAGAACCCGACCATGTCCTTGGTGGATCTCAACCGCTCGGGCGTCGCGCTGATGGAGATCGTCTCCAAACCGGACATGCGTTCGGCCGACGAGGCGAAGGCCTATCTGACGAAGCTACGCACCATCCTGCGCTATCTCGGCACCTGCGACGGCAACATGGACGAAGGGTCGATGCGCGCCGACGTGAACGTTTCCGTGCGTCGCCCCGGCGGCGATTTCGGCACGCGCTGCGAAATCAAGAACGTCAACTCGATTCGCTTCGTGGGTCAGGCCATCGAGGCGGAAGCCCGCCGGCAGATCGAGATTCTGGAAGACGGCGGGGCGATCGACCAGGAAACGCGGCTTTTCGATCCGAGCAAGGGCGAAACGCGCGCCATGCGCTCCAAGGAAGACGCGCACGATTACCGCTACTTCCCCGATCCCGATCTCCTGCCGCTCGAATTCGACGATGCCTATGTCGAGGCGCTTGCGAAGGAACTGCCCGAACTGCCTGACGACAAGCGCGCCCGTCTCGTCGCGGAAGCGGGCCTTTCCGTATACGATGCTTCGATCCTGGTGTCCGACAAGGCCATTGCCGATTATTTCGAGGCCGTCGCCAAAGGCCGCGAAGCCAAGCAGGCGGCCAACTGGGTCATCAACGACCTGCTCGGCGCGCTCAACAAGTCCGGCAAGGGCATCGAGGAAACGCCGATCTCGGCCGATCAGCTCGGCGGCATCCTCGATCTGATCCGCGGCGGCACGATTTCCGGCAAGATCGCGAAGGACCTTTTCGAGATCGTCTGGAACGAGGGCGGCGACCCGGCGGAGATCGTGGAAAGCCGTGGTATGAAACAGGTCACGGATACCGGCGCCATCGAGAAGGCGGTGGACGAGATCATCGCGGCCAATCCCGACAAGGTCGAACAGGCCAAGGCGAAGCCGACGCTGGCCGGCTGGTTCGTCGGTCAGGTCATGCGCGCCTCCGGCGGCAAGGCCAATCCGCAAGCGGTGAACGACCTCGTCAAGCAGAAGCTCGGCCTCGAATGAGCCTCGCGATCAGACCTGCGACCGACGACGATCTGGAAGCGCTCCGCGTTCTCCTTCGCGAAACGTGGCATGCGACCTACGACGACATCTACGGCCCTGAGGACGTGGAACGGCTGACGAGCGACTGGCACTCGATCGAGGCCATGGAACAGCGCCTGAGCCGGCTGCACAGCCGCTTTCTCGTGGGCGAAGTCGCGGGCGAGATCGCCGGCATGGCCTTCGCCGCAGTTGAAGAACCGCGCATCGTGTTTCTGCATCAGCTTTATGTCCTGCCGGAGCGGCAAGGCGAGGGTATCGGTTCCGCTCTGCTGCATGCGGTCGAGAGTGGCTTCACTGACGCCGATCGGATCAGGATCGACGTCGAAGCGGCGAATCGCGCCGCCATCGGCTTCTATGAACGCCACGGCTTCGTCACCGAGGGGCTGGAAGCCGAAACGAGCCCGCCGAGGATCATTCGCATGGAGCGCGCGATCGAGCCAGCGCGCGCCGGCGATGGACTTTCCGACGACGTAGCGCCATAAGGCCGGCAGCGAGAGGCGGACCTGCCCGATGAACAAATTGCTTCTGACGATCTTCACTTGGTGGAACGGCTCGACCGTCGGCACCAACTTCTATACGCGCCGCTTCGGCAAGAAGGTCGGCGAGGACGAGCGCGGCAACGTTTATTATCAGACCGCGGACGGCAAGCGCCGGTGGGTGATCTATAACGGACCGGCCGAAGCCTCGGCGATCCCGGCCGGCTGGCACGGCTGGATGCATCATCGCACCGATGTCGCGCCCTCCCAGCAGGACTACAAGGCCAAGGCTTGGGAGAAGCCGCATATCGAGAACCTGACCGGCACGCCAAAGGCCTATCGTCCGAAGGGCTCCCTTCTCAAGCAGACCAAGCGTCCGCGCGTGACCGGCGACTACGACGCGTGGCAGCCCTGATCGGTTCGCGGCGCCTTCGCTCGATTTGCCGATGAGAAAAGCCGTGACAATTCTCGCTCTGGCCGCAGCCACGCTGTCGGCCGGACCGAGCTTCGCCGAACGCATCCGCAACCAGGTCGCCGAGTTTTCCGGTCTCGACAAGATCACCGGCCGGATCACGACCTTCACTGCCGGCATCGACGAGACGGTGCAGTTCGGCGCTCTCCAAGTGACGCCGCGCGTTTGCTATACGAGCGCGCCGGACGAACCGGCCCGAACCGATGCCTTCGTGGAAGTCGACGAGATCACGCTCGACCGGCAGATCAAGCGCATCTTCAACGGCTGGATGTTTCAGGACTCGCCCGGCCTCAACGCCGTGGAGCACCCCGTCTACGACGTTTGGCTGAAGGCCTGCAAAAGCGCTTCCGGAGAGGCGTCGCCGCCGAGCGGCTGAAAGCTCGCTTCCGTCGCCAGAGCTTCGTTCAAAAGCTCGTGGTATCGCGCTCTCGGCACTTCGACCGCGCCGAAGCGCTCCAGATGCGACGTGATGAACTGGGTGTCGAGGAGGATGTAGCCACCTCGGCGCAGGCGCTCGATCAGAAAAGCCAGCGCCACTTTCGAAGCGTCGGTTTCCCGCGAGAACATGCTTTCCCCGAAAAACGCGCCGCCGAGGCTGACGCCATAAAGGCCGCCGACGAGATGACCATTCTTCCACGTCTCGACCGAATGGGCATGGCCGAGGCGATGGAGAGACAGGTAGAGTTCGCGGATATCGGCGTTGATCCAGGTCTGCTGTCGTCCGGGGGCCGGCTCCGCGCAGCCATCCACGACCGCCGTGAAGGCGCTGTCGTAGCGCAACTCGAACTGCTTGCGCCGGATGGCCTTCGCCAGGCTCCTCGACAGATGGAAGCCGTCGAGCGGAAGGATGCCGCGCTCGGTCGGGTCGACCCAGAAGATACTCGGGTCGTCGGCGCTTTCGGCCATCGGAAAGATGCCGCTGGCATAGGCCTTCAGGAGGATGGTGGGTGTCACCTCCATCCGGGGAGTGCGGCGGCGCGCCATGGCCCGCGTCAGGCGGACTTGGTCATGCCGAGATACTTCTCCAGCCAGTGAATATCGTACTCGCCCCGCACGACGTCCTCGTTCTCGGCCAGCGCCTGGAACAGCGGGATCGTCGTCTTGATGCCGTCCACCACGATCTCGTCGAGCGCGCGGCGCAGACGGGCCAAGCATTCCTCGCGCGTGCGGCCATGCACGATGAGCTTGCCGATCAGGCTGTCGTAGAAGGGGGGAATGGAGTAGCCCTGATAGATGCCGCTATCCACGCGCACGCCGAGGCCGCCCGGCGGATGGTAGTAGGTGATCTTGCCGGGCGAGGGCGCGAAGGTGCGCGGGTCCTCGGCATTGATGCGGCATTCGATGGCATGGCCGGCAAAGCGGATATCGCTTTGCGTCACTGACAGCCCGTGCCCGGCCGCCACGCGAAGCTGTTCGTTGACGAGATCGATGCCGGTGATCGCTTCCGTCACCGGATGCTCGACCTGAAGGCGGGTGTTCATCTCGATGAAATAGAACTCGCCGTTCTCGTACAGAAACTCGATCGTGCCCGCGCCGCGATAGCGCAGCTCGCGCATCGCATTGGCGCAGATCTCGCCAATCCGGCCGCGCTGTTCTTCATCGAGGGCGGGCGAGCGGGCTTCTTCCCAGACCTTCTGGTGGCGGCGCTGGAGCGAGCAATCGCGCTCACCGAGATGGATGGCGTTTCCGGCGCCGTCGCCGAACACCTGCACCTCGATATGGCGCGGCTTTTCCAGATATTTCTCGATGTAAACGGCGTCGTCCCCGAAGGCCGCGCCGGCTTCCGAGCGCGCGGTCGCGAGCGCCACGGAAAGATCGGCAGCAGTCTTGGCGACCTTCATGCCGCGGCCACCACCGCCGGCGGAGGCTTTGATGATGACGGGATAACCGATCTCGCCGGCGATCCGCACCGCCTCGACGTCGTCGGTGACAGCGCCGGCCGAGCCGGGAACCACCGGAATACCGAGGCGCTTAGCGGTGCGCTTGGCTTCGATCTTGTCGCCCATCACGCGAATATGGTCGGCGGTCGGGCCGATGAAGGTGATCTTGTGGGCGTCGAGAATGTCGGCGAAGCGCGCATTCTCGGACAGGAAGCCGTAGCCCGGATGCACGGCATCCGCGCCGGTGATCTCGCAGGCCGCCAGGATCTGCGGAATGTTCAGATAGCTGTCGCGCGACGGCGGCGGTCCGACGCAGACGCTTTCGTCCGCGAGCCGGACGTGCATGGCCGAGTTATCCGCCGTGGAATGGATCGCGACGGTCGGGATGCCGAGCTCCTTGCAGGCGCGCAGGACACGAAGGGCGATCTCGCCCCGGTTCGCGATGAGGACCTTCTTGAACATCGCGCGCTCGCTCAGGCGATCACGACGAGAGCTTCGCCGTATTCCACCGGCTGGGAGTTGTCGACGCAGATCCGCACGATCTTGCCGGAGCGCGGCGCGGGGATCTGGTTCATGGTCTTCATCGCCTCGATGATGAGAAGCGTTTCGCCTTCGGTGACGGTCTGACCGACTTCGATGAAGGGCTTGGCATCCGGGCTCGGCGACAGATAAACCGTGCCGACCATCGGGGAGGGAACCGAACCGGCTTCGGGCCCGGTCGATGCCGGCGCTGCGGAGGCCGTGGGAGCGGCAACCGGCGCGGCCATCGGCGCCGCCTGCTGCTGCGGCATCACCTGATAGCTCGGCGGCATCATGGCCGGCATCTCCTTCTTGCGGGAAACGCGAATGCGAAGCGGTCCCTGCTCGATCTCGATTTCCGTCAAGTCGGTGTCGTTGAGGATATCGGCGAGCTGACGCACCAGACCGTGGTCGATGCTATTTTCCTTGCTGGACATTCCGTTCCTTCCGAACATCGATCGCTTGCCCTGTGTCGCCGCTTGCTGCGGCGTTCGGCCCCGGACCGTTTGCGGCGCGGCGGCGCGACGAGCGATCATGTCGCCGTTCAATTCGATGCAGCCCTATAGACCGTCGCGTCATTCTCGCAAAGCGCGGATTTGCGCGATCAGTGCGGCGATCAGCAGGTCGCCTTGGCGCAGCGTCGGACGTTGTCGATCTTGGCGCCGAGCGCGGCGCGTCCGACCGCGCCCGAAACCACTTCGTCGCCGATGACGTAGGACGGCGTGCCGTTGATTCGCAACGCCGCCGAAAGGCGCGTGTCGGCATCGATCGCAGCCTGGATGTCCGGCAGCGCCATGGCCTTGCGGATATCGGCTTCCCCGACGCCGAAGCCCTCGGCAACCGCGATGGCGCTGTCCTCGTCGGCAACGCCGCGCGAGCCGAGAAGCTTCTCGTGGAACTCGCCGTAGCGTGCGGGCTGAATATGACGGAAGGCGAGGCTGACGCGGCTTGCCGCCACCGATTGCTCGCCCAGAACCGGGATCTCCTTCAACACGACGCGAAGCTTCGGATCGCCGGCGATCAGGGCCTTCGTGTCGGGGAGGGCGCGTTTGCAGTAGCCGCAATTGTAGTCGAAGAACTCGACGAGCGTGACGTCGCCTTCCGGGTTGCCGAGCGCGGTGCCGGGAGGCGTTTCGTTCAACTGATCGGCAACGCCCGCGATGGCCTGGCTCTGCGATTTGGATTCCTCGGCGGCGCGCTTCGTTTCCAGGGCGTCCATGGCTTCGAGCAGGACTTCCGGGTTTTCCAGAAGGTATTCGCGAACGACCTTCTTGATCTCGGTCTTCTCGGCGTCGTCCATGGCGAAGGCGGCGGGCGCCGCCCATTGGGTACAGAACAGGGCGACCAGGGCGGCCGCGCGGATCGATCGCGTTTGCAAGAAAACTCGCCTTTCTTCGCTCGAAGCTATTTCGCCTGGAGAATGTCCTGCGCCCGCAGCCATTGCGGCGTGCCGGGCTTCATCTTCAACTGCGCTCGCGCCGCGAAGAGCTTGGCATCCTTCATGGCTCCTCCGTGCCAGTAGCCTTCGGCCGTGGCAAGCTCCGCCGAAGCGTCGTCTCCGAGCTTGTTGTAGGCCATGGCGAGGAAGCGATAGGCGTTGGCATTGCTCGGATCGGCGTCGATGCCCTGCTTGATGCGGGACACCGCCTCCTTCATCTGACTGGCGTCGCCACTCGTCACCAGGGCTTGCCCGATGGAAGCTTCGATCAGACCGGATTTGCGGGGATCGAGCTTGGCTGCCGTCTGGAAGGCGGTCGCTGCGTCCTTCGCGCGCCCCGCTTCCAGCAGGATTTCGCCCCGCATCTCGTGGAAGTAAGGATTCTTCGGCGCCTTGGCGACCACCGCGTCGATCTTCTGAAGGGCGAGGGCGGGAGAGCCGGCAAGGTGGGTCGAGATGGCGTCGCCATAAAGCGCAGGAAGGCCGCGCGGGTCCTTGCGAAACAAGCGCTGCACCGCTCCTCCGCCTTCGTTGTAGGCGACGATCTTGGCGCGGGCGAGATCGTGGCGAAGCTGGAGGTCCGGGCTGTCCGTCTTGTCGAAATAGGGGCTTTGGCGCGCCGTGGTTTCCATGAGGGAAATGCGGTCGCGCGGCGCGGGATGGGAGGAGATGTAGCGGCTCGACTGGACGCCGGACAGGATGTTGTTGCGCTCCAGCCGCTCGAAGCTCGTGATGAGACCCTTCGGGGACTGTCCGGCCTTTTCGAGATAAACGAGCGCCGAGCGGTCGGCGGTTGTTTCCTCCGAGCGCTGGTAGCCGAGAAGCCCGCGCATCGCGGCCGTGCCGCCCCCCGCGAAGATGCCCGTTCCCGCGCGCGCCAGGTTACCGGAACCGGCCGCTGCGCCTGCCGCCGCCAGACCAATGCCGAGAACCCCGGCGATGGTCGCGATCCTTTGCGCCTGATCGACCTGCTGGCGCAGCCTGTTCTGGTGACCGCCTGCCAGATGCCCGGTCTCGTGCGCCAGAACGCCGATGAGTTCGTTCGGCGTTCCCGATCCGACGATCGTTCCCGTGTTCACGAAGATGCGGCGCCCAGAAACGAAGGCATTGAACTCGGGATTGTTGACGAGAATGATGTCCACCGGCTGCTTCAATCCGGCCACCTTGAAGATCGGCCGTGTATAGTCGGCGACCAGAGCCTCGATCTCGGCATCGCGAACGATCGGCAGGTTGGATCGGCGCGGGGCCGCTTCCGCCGCGACGGACGTGAAGGCCGTGGCCATGGCGGCGATCAAGGAGACCAGCCGGGTCTGGAAGCGCATCGTCATCGGTTCTAGAAGACCCCCTTCGCGCTCCCGCCGGGCAGCGCCGAAACGATCGGTATCAGCCGTTAAGCACACAGGTCTTTTCGGCGAAGTTTGGACGCTACGGAGCCATGACTGAAACCTTTGCGCCAATTGCGGCCGCTTCGCAACGCTCGCGCGTCGATCCGTTCCGCGCGATGGATGTTCTGGCGGAAGCGAACCGGATGCGGGCGGGCGGCGTGGACGTCATTTCGCTCGCCGTCGGGCAGCCCTTCGCGCCGGCACCGAAACGGGCGATCGACGCGGCGCGCACCATCCTCGATACCGGCCGCATCGCCTATACCGACGCGCTCGGACGCATGGACCTGCGCGAGCGCCTGTCGCGGCACTATGCCGATTACTATGGCTGCGAGGTGTCGCCGGAGCGCATCATGATCACCACCGGCTCCTCGGCCGGTTTCAACCTCGCGTTTCTCGCGGCCTTCGATCCCGGCGACCGCGTCGCCATCGCGTCGCCCGGCTATCCCGCCTATCGCAATATCCTGAAGGCGCTGGGCCTCGTTCCGGTGGAAATCGAGGTCGATGCCGGCGACGGCTACGTACTGGATGCGGCGCGCGTTCGCGCCGAGCACGAGAAGCAGCCGTTGCACGGGGTTCTTGTCGCCAGTCCCGCCAACCCGACCGGAACGGTGACGCCGCCCGAAGAACTCGAACGGCTCGTCTCCTTCGCGAATGCGGCCGGCATTCATTTCATCTCTGATGAGATCTATCACAGCCTGACCTACGGCAAGACCGAGGCGACGGCGCTCAGCTATTCGGCGTCGCCCATCGTTATCAATTCCTTTTCGAAATTCTACTGCATGACGGGCTGGCGGATCGGCTGGATGGTGCTGCCGCCGCATCTCGTGCGACCGATCGAGAGGATCGCGCAAAGCCTCTACATCTCTGCGCCGGAACTCAGCCAGGTCGCCGCCATGGCCGTGCTGGACGCCGGTGACGAACTCGTGCAGGTGCGCGAGGGCTATGTCGCCAACCGGGACTTCCTGACGCAAGCGCTTCCGCACCTCGGCTTTCGCGACATCGCGCCCATCGACGGCGCCTTCTATGCCTATGCGACCTTGCCGGAAGGGCAGGACGATTCGACGGCCTACACACGGCACATCCTAGAAACCTGCCATGTCGCGCTGACGCCCGGTCTCGACTTCGACCCGAGGCGCGGCCACCGCACCGTTCGGCTGTCCTATGCCTGCGACAACGCCTCGTTGGTCGAGGCGGTGAGGCGCATCGAAGCCAAGCTTTGAAACGAAAAGGGGCGGCTCGAAGGCCGCCCCGGATCGTCGGTTCTTAGCTGCGGCGGGACCACCAGCCGGTGCGCTTCGGCTTCGGCTCACCGCCGTCTTCCTGGGCGTCGCTGGACGTCACCAGCGGCTCCAGAAGCTCTTCGCGCTTCGGCGCTTCTTCCGCGACGGGTTCGGCCTCAACCGGTTCGGCAGCGATCTGCGCTTCCGACTGTTCCTCGACGGGCTCAGTAGCGGGTGCCTCGTGCTCGGCCTCGACCGCCGGCTCGGCGACGACGGGCGCGATCGCTTCGGAGGCCAGAGGCGCTTCCTCCGACACTTCCGTAGCTTCCGGCGCCGGCTCGCTTGGAAACTCGCTGACAGCCTCGCTCGTCGTCTCGGCTGCCGCGATTTCTCTCACCGGCTCGGCCTCGCTTAGCCCGGCTTCATCCGAAACCTGCTCCTCGGCGTCCGGCTGCGTTTCCGTGACGGCGTTCGGGAAGGCTGCGTCGAGACCATGCTCGGGCGAGGCAGCTTCTTCTTCGCGCGTCCGGCGGTTGCCGCCACGGCGACCGCGACGACGGCGCTTGCGGCCGTTGCCTTCATCCTCGTCGGAAGCGTTGGCGTTCTCGGCAGTCTCCTCCTCGTCGGTGGATTCCGACGCGGTTTCGGTCTCGCCGTTCTCCTCGGCAGTCTCGTTCTCGTCGGACCCGTTCTCGGTCTCGGAACCCTTACGACCGCGCCGGCGACGGCGGCGACGGCGTCCGCCTTCCTCCGAACGCTCGTCCTCGGCTTCCGGCGCGACTTCCTCGTCCAGAGGCTCGTCGGCGATGACTTCGGGTTCGAGCTCGTCCGGGATCACGGTGAGGGGGCTGACGACCTCCGCCTTGACCGGGCGAGGCGCGGCTTCCGCGCCCTGCTCGATCGCCACATGCTGATGACCGTGCGTGTCATCGGCCTGGAGGAGGATGCGCAGACCGTACATGCGCTCGATCTCGTCGATGGTCCGGCGCTTCTCGTTCAGCACGTAAAGCGCCGTGCCGGTCGGCACCTTCACCACGATGTCGTGCGTCGACTGCTTCTGCAGATATTCCTCGATGGCGCGCACGACGTGCAGCGCGAGCGAGGAGTCGGAGCGGATGAAGCCCATGCCGGCGCAGGTCGGGCAGACCTTCGTGGTGGATTCCAGAACGCTCGCGCGGATGCGCTGACGGCTCATCTCCAAGAGGCCGAAATGCGAGATGCGGCCGACCTGGATACGGGCGCGGTCGTCCTTCAGGCAGTCCTTGATCTTCTTCTCGACGGCGCGGTTGTTCCGCTTCTCCTCCATGTCGATGAAGTCGATGACGATAAGGCCGGCGAGATCGCGCAGGCGAAGCTGGCGGGCGATTTCCTCGGCAGCTTCCAGATTTGTCTGGAGCGCCGTGTCCTCGACCGAATGCTCGCGGGTCGAACGGCCCGAATTGACGTCGATGGAAACCAGCGCTTCGGTCTGGTTGAGAATGATGTAGCCGCCGGATTTAAGCGTCACATGGGGCTGGAGCATCCGGTCGAGCTGGGCTTCGATGCCGCCGCGCGAGAAGATGGCACCGGCTTCGCGATAGGGCTGCACGACCTTCGCCTGGCTCGGCAACAGCATCCGCATGAAGTCTTTGGCTTCGCGGTAGCCGTCCTCGCCCGACACGAGGATCTGGTCGATATCCTTGTTGTAGAGGTCGCGGATCGAGCGCTTGATGAGGCTGCCTTCCTCGTAGACCAGCGCCGGCGCCATGGAGGACAGCGTCACGGTGCGCACGGTTTCCCAAAGGCGCATCAGATATTCGTAGTCGCGCTTCACTTCCGGCTTGGTGCGCATCGCGCCCGCCGTGCGCAGAATGATGCCCATGCCGCGCGGCACTTCGAGATCGCGCACGACCTCCTTCAGCCGCTTGCGGTCGGCGACGTTGGTGATCTTGCGCGAGATGCCGCCCCCGCGTGCCGTGTTCGGCATAAGGACGGAATAACGGCCCGCCAGCGACAGATAGGTGGTGAGGGCGGCGCCCTTGTTGCCGCGCTCTTCCTTCACGACCTGCACGAGCAGGATCTGGCGGCGCTTGATGACTTCCTGAATCTTGTACTGCTTGCGCGGCGGGCGGGGGGCGCGGGTCGGCACCTCTTCCATGGCGTCCTGCGAGCCAAGCTCCTCGACAACCTCTTCTTCCTCTTCGCCCGGCAGATCGTCTTCGGCACCGTTGCCGCGACGACGCGAGCGGCCGCGGCGGCTGCGACGCGGTGCGGGCTCTTCGCTTTCGGAGGCAGTCTCTTCCTCGTTGCCTTCGGCACCGTCTTCGTCGGACGAGGTTTCGCCGTCCATGGCTTCGCCGGTCTCGTCCACGGATGTGGATTCGTCGGAAACGTCCTGCGTGAGCGCCTCGACGTCGATCGTTGTTTCGGTGATGTCCCCTTGAGCGTCGATTGCGCCCTCGGTGCCTTCTTCGGATGTCTCTTCGCTTTCCGAACCATCGCCGTTTTCGCGCGGCTCGTCGGTCTCGACGGCTTCGGAAACGCTGTCTTCAGCGGGGGTGGCGTTGGATTTGCGAGCGGGAGCGGCAGGGCGCGAACGCTCCTGGCTGAACTTGCGCTCTTCCTGTTCTTCTTCTTCCTTGGCCCGGATCAGATCCTCTTCCACCAGCGCCTGACGGTCGGCGGCGGGGATCTGGTAGTAATCGGGGTGGATTTCGCTGAAGGCGAGGAAGCCGTGGCGGTTGCCGCCATATTCCACGAAGGCGGCCTGGAGCGAAGGTTCGACGCGCGTCACCTTCGCCAGATAGATATTGCCCTTGATCTGCTTCTTGTGTTCGGATTCGAAATCGAACTCTTCGATCCGGTTACCCTTGAGGACTACGACCCGCGTCTCTTCTGGATGAGACGCATCGATCAGCATCTTGTTTGCCATGGCATTTGATCTCCCGGACCAACGCCTCGGCTGCGCGTCCGCCGGTCAAGGGCGGAGATTTCGCTGGGGGAGGCGTGTCCGCAACGGTCGGGAACCTTTGTCCGCTGAAGAGCCCGGCCCACGACGACGCGGTCGGCCGAAGCGGCCTCGCTGTGTTCGTCGATCGTTCGGGAAAGGCTGGCGACAAAGTTCTGGGACCTGCAACACTGTTTGGCCACCGGATGGCGACCGACGAAACCGCACGACGAAAGCCGCAAGACGAGCGGCCGATCTGCGCGAGGAAACCGCCCGCGCTGATGCGTCGGGCGAGAATGGCTTTGGGAGGCCGGCGAAAACCGCAGCGACCGCCTTCGAACGACCCTTGTCGGCGCTCGTCGCGCTCGACATTGGCCCGGCCGGTCTCTGCGCCACAACGCACGGCACCGGCCCGTTCTGGGCGAATCAACTCCGATCGACTTGTGAGTCTTCCGGCCTCACTTTCGCTTTTAAGATGGGCGACGCCGCGAAACAAGGGGAAAGCCTTGCGACAGGCCTCGTTGCGAAGACTCGCCGTCACGTCGCCACCTCCATCTGCTGCCGATCCCGAGCGAAAAAGCGATCGATGCCGGAAAAAGCCCTGTTTCTTCTTTGCCGTCGCGTGCTTCTCGTCGCGATGATCGTCCTTGGATGCGTGTCGGGCGGGCGCGCCGTCGCCGAAGAACCTCGCGACGCGGTTCTGACGAGGCTGGAACAGCGTGCCGTCGATGGCGGCGTCGAGATCGAGCTCCGGCTGACCGCCTATCCGCGAACGAAGCTGATGGTGCTGCGCGGTCCCGATCGCGTGGTTCTGGACCTTTACGACACCGTCACCGCCGTGAAGTCGGTGAATCTCGACGCCAACCCGGTGATCTCCAACCTGAGGCAAGGGCTGATCGCCAAGGATCGCTTCCGCATGATCCTCGAACTGAAGCGTCCGGCCGTTCCGGAACTGGTGGCGGAAAGCGGCGAGGGCGAGGGACACGTGCTGCGGCTTCGCTTGAAGGAGGCCGATGCGCGGTCTTTCGAAGCTGCCGTCGCATCCGCTGCCGCGAACCGAAACGAGGCGGCGCCGGTCGAAGCGAAGGCGGCCGGGGCGGAGGAGCCGAAGTACACCGTCGTGATCGATCCGGGGCATGGCGGTGTCGATACGGGGGCCATCGGCAAGCACGGAACCCTGGAAAAGGACGTGAACCTGAAGTTCGGGCTGGCTCTGCGCGACGAACTGGCCAAGCAGCCCCGCATCCGTGTTCTGATGACGCGCAGCGACGATACGTTCGTGTCCTTGGGCGAGCGTTCGGAGTTCGCCCGCCGCGAGCGCGCCAACCTCTTCGTGTCCATGCATTCCGACTCGATCCGCTATGCGGATATTCGGGGCGCGACCGTCTACACCCTGTCGGAAAAGGCCTCCGACTCCTTGTCGGGTGAAGTCGCGGAAAGCGAGAACTCGGCGGATCGCTTCGTCGATCCGAAATGGCGGGAGGACAAGCCGGAGGTGTTCGACATCCTGATAGAACTGACGCGCCGCGAAACCGACAACCTGTCGGAGCATTTCGCCGCCGGTCTCGTGAAGGAACTCGGACGTCACGACATCCGATTGATTCGCAATCCGAAGCGCTCGGCCGGCTTCAAGGTGCTGACCGCGCCTGACGTGCCGTCCGTACTGCTCGAAATCGGCTATCTGTCCAATGTCGATGACGAGCAGCTTCTTCTCGATGAAAGCTGGCGTCGCGACTCGGCTTCCGCCATCGCTTCCGCCATCGAACGTTTCGTCGGCACCAAAGAACAAGGCCAAGCCGCGAGCGGCGGTTGACCCAGCCTTTTGTGGCGGGGATGCAACAAGGCCAATGTGAAGCCTCGGTCCCGGGGCGCACAAGACACGTGCTTGCCGTATTTGTCTTTCAGATGCGAGCGACACACGACACATCGCAGTCCTCGCATCTGGCCGGGGCTTGAGGGCGTCCCGTTCCGGTCGCATGCAGACGGCGTCGTTTGGGGGTTCGGATGATCAGGCTTATCGGCTACCTCTTCGGCATCGCCTGCGTCGGCTTCCTTCTCGTGGCGGGCGGCGTTGTCGCCTATGTGCAGGAGATGGCGAGCGATCTGCCGGACTATCAGGTTCTGGCGGACTATCAGCCGGAAGTAACGACGCGCATCCATGCGGGCGACGGCTCGCTCATGGCCGAATACGCCAAGGAGCGGCGCTTGTTCCTGCCGATCCAGGCGATCCCGTCGCTCGTCAAGAACGCCTATCTCGCCGCCGAGGACAAGAATTTCTACAGCCATCCGGGCGTCGACATCCAAGGCCTCGGCCGCGCCGTCATGGTGCAGTTGAAGGGCGGCCCGATGCAGGGCGGCTCGACCATCACGCAGCAGGTCGCCAAGAACTTCCTTCTGACCAACGAGCGCTCGCTGGAGCGCAAGGTCAAGGAAGCGATCCTGTCGGTGCGGATGGAGCAGACCTATTCCAAGGACAAGATCCTCGAACTCTACCTCAACGAGATCTATCTCGGCTTCGGCTCCTATGGCGTCGCCGCCGCCTCGCTGGCCTATTTCGACAAGTCGGTGAACGATCTGGAAGTGCAGGAAGCGGCCTATCTCGCCGCGCTGCCGAAGGCTCCTGAGAACTACAACCCCTTCCGCAGCCCGGAGCGCGCGCTGGAGCGCCGCAACTGGGTGATCGATCAGATGCAGACCAACGGCTTCATCTCGGTCGCGCAGGCTAACGAGGCGCGCGCCAAGCCGCTCGGCATCAAGCCCAACCGTTCCGGCACCTATATCGCCGACGCCGAATACTTCACCGAGGAAGTGCGCCGCGACGTGATCCAGCGCTATGGCGTGAAGCAGCTCTACGAGGGCGGCCTGACCGTGCGCACGACGCTCGATCCCAAGCTCCAGACCGAAGCGCGCAGGGCCCTTCACGACGGCCTCGTGGACTACGACCAGGCGCGCGGCTATCGCGGTCCGGTGAAGCAGATCGAGATCGGCGACGATTGGGGGCGCTCGGTCGGCGAAGTGCCGATGCTCGCCGACGTGCCGGAATGGCATCTGGCGGTGGTGCTGGATTCGGACGGCGACAGCGCCCGCGTCGGCCTTCAACCCGCGCGGCTCGTGTCGGGGGCGCTCGGTCCCGATCGTGAAATCGGGACCTTGGCCCTCGCCGACATGAAGTGGGCGCAGCGGATGGATGTGGAAGGCCGCCCCCGTTCGGCGCGAAGCGCCAGCCAGATCCTGCAGCGCGGCGACGTGGTCTATGTGGAAAAGAAGACCGACGGTGCAGGCTATCGCCTGCGCCAACCGCCGAAGGTGCAGGGAGCCATGGTGTCCATGGACCCGCATACCGGCCGCGTCCTGGCCCTCGTCGGCGGCTTCTCCTATTCGCAGTCGGAGTTCAACCGCGCGACGCAGGCGATGCGTCAGCCGGGCTCGTCCTTCAAGCCGATCGTCTACGCGGCGGCTCTCGACAGCGGCTATACGCCGGCTTCCGTGATCATGGACGCGCCGATCTCGATCCCGAACGGGACAGGTGGCTACTGGGAGCCGAAGAACTACGGCGACGAGGGCGCCGGCGGACCCTCGACGCTCCGCCGCGGCATCGAGCAGAGCCGCAACCTGATGACGGTGCGTTTGGCGCGCGACATGAGCATGAAGCTCGTGGCCGAATATGCCAATCGATTCGGCATCTACGACCATCTGGCGGAATATCTGCCGCTGGCGCTCGGCGCGGGCGAGACCACCGTGATGCGCATGGTGTCGGCCTATTCCGTGATGGCCAATGGCGGGCGCTCGATCCAGCCCTCGCTGATCGACCGCGTGCAGGACCGCTACGGCCGCACCATCTACAAGCACGACAACCGCAAGTGCGAGGGCTGCAACTCGCCGACGTGGAACGATCAAGCGGAACCGGAGCTCGTGGACGACCGCGAGCAGGTTCTCGATCCGATGACGGCCTACCAGATCACCTCCATGATGGAAGGCGTCGTCCAGCGCGGCACGGCGACCGTCGTGAAGCAGCTCGGCGTGCCGATCGCCGGCAAGACGGGCACCACGAACGACGAGAAGGACGCGTGGTTCGTCGGATACACGCCCGATCTCGTGACCGGCCTTTATATCGGTTTCGATAACCCGGCGCCGCTCGGCAAGGGACAGACCGGCGGCGGTCTGGCCGCGCCGATCTTCGTGGATTTCATGAAGGTCGCGCTCGCAGGCAAGCCGCCCGTGGACTTCAAGGTGCCGGACGGCATGACGCTTGTGTCGATCAACCGCAAGAACGGCATGGCGGCCGACGGCGAGGGCACGATCGTCGAGGCCTTCAAGCCCGGCACGGGCCCGGCCGACAGCTATCAGGTGATCGGCGCGGATGGCGAAACTGCCAGTGCCCCGGCCGTGATCAGCCAGGAAACGCAGGAAGCGATCCAGCAGGGCGGCGCAGGCGGCTTGTTCTGAAGGAGCGTCGCCGTTATGTCTCCGGCTTCCCCGCAATGAAGTCGGAGACGTATCGGCATGCGCGCCGAAATCGAGAACATGGTCGACGAAATCAAGCAGGCCATAAGCCTGCTGAGGAGGCATCTTTGACTGGGATGCCGCAAACAAACGCCTGAGCGTTCTGAACGCGCAGGTCGAGAATCCCGCCTTCTGGAACAATGCCGAGGAAGCGCAGAAGCTGATGCGTGAGCGTCAGTTCCTGGAAAGCTCCATCGACGGCGTGCGCGCGCTCGAACAGGGCATCGCCGACAATGTCGAGCTGATCGCGATGGGCGAGGAGGAGGGTGACCCCTCCATCGTCGAGGAGGCCGAAACCGCCATTCGCGCGATCAAGGCCGATGTCGACAAGCGGTCCATCGAGATGTTGCTCTCCGGCGAAGCCGACGCGTTCGACACCTATGTGGAAGTGCATTCCGGCGCCGGCGGCACGGAAAGCCAGGACTGGGCATCGATGCTGCTGCGCATGTATATGCGCTGGGCGGAGCGGGCCGGCATGAAGGTCGAGCTTCTGGAGCAGCATTCCGGCGAAGAAGCCGGGATCAAGTCCGCGACGCTCCTGTTCAAGGGTCGCAACGCCTATGGCTGGATGAAGACGGAATCCGGCGTTCACCGGCTGGTGCGGATCTCTCCCTTCGACAGCCAGGCCAAGCGCCACACGTCCTTCGCCTCGGTCTGGGTGTATCCGGTGGTCGATGATACGATCAACATCGTGATCAACGAGTCCGACTGCCGCATCGACACCTATCGCTCGTCTGGCGCCGGTGGCCAGCACGTCAACACGACCGATTCGGCGGTGCGCATCACGCATATCCCGACCGGCATCGCGGTGGCCTGCCAGCAGGGGCGTTCGCAGCACCAGAACCGGGCCATCGCCTGGGACATGCTGCGGGCTCGTCTCTACGAGGCGGAACTGCAGAAGCGCGAGGAAGCGGCGAATGCCGAGGCCGCGTCGAAGACCGATATCGGCTGGGGACACCAGATTCGGTCCTATGTCCTGCAACCGTATCAGATGGTGAAGGATCTCAGGACCGGCGTGCAGAGCACGGCGCCCCAGGACGTTCTCGACGGCAAGATCGACGAGTTCATGGAAGCGGCGCTCGCGCATCGCGTCCATGGCGGCGAAACCGCCGGCGGCGACATCGACTGATGAAGACGTAAGCTCTCGGCGTTCAGCCGAGGGCTTCGATCCGGCGTCCGGCACGAAGATAGCGCGTCGGATCGACCGCCTCGCCGGCCCGGCGGATTTCGTAATGGAGATGGGGGCCGGTGCTGCGGCCGGTGCTGCCGACGCGCCCGACCACCGAGCCGACCGACACTTTCGCGCCAACAGTGACGAGGATGCTCGACAGGTGCGCGTAGCGTGTCGAAACGCCGTCCGCGTGACGAACCTCCACCATGTTTCCGTATCCGCCGTTTTCCCCGGCAAAGACGACTTCTCCCGGCGCGGTCGCGGCGACCGGGCTTCCCGGCTCGGCGGCGAAATCCACGCCGGTATGCATCGCCGCCTGTCCGAGGAACGGATCGACGCGCACGCCGAAATTGGAGCTGACCGCGTTCGAGGCGTTCGGCTTGGCCAAGGGCAGGGAAGACGACGCCGACCGGACCGCTTGGAGAACGTCCAACGCCCCGGCGAGTTCTTCGAGGCTCGCGTCGAAGAGCCGGTCCTGCGGCACCGGGACGAAGGGGCCGCCCT
The DNA here is from genome assembly GCF_009176975.1 of Aureimonas psammosilenae. Classification (GTDB taxonomy): domain Bacteria; phylum Pseudomonadota; class Alphaproteobacteria; order Rhizobiales; family Rhizobiaceae; genus Plantimonas; species Plantimonas psammosilenae. The sequence goes on along the minus strand of NZ_WEZG01000011.1, from coordinate 68,280 downwards.
TGCCGGGTGAGGCCCTCTCGGTGCTGGCTGGCGCGAGCCCTTCCGTCCGCAACACGGAGCCGATGGCTTCCGATTTCTTCCGCGCGTCCTTGGCGAGTTTGCCGACGCTCTCGATCTGCTCCAGCTCGGCTTCGTCGATGGCCTGGCCGATCCGGCGAACCAGATCGGGCGAGATGGGTTCGGGTGCGGTCTTCGCCTTGCCGGCGGAAGCATCCACCAGCTTGAACCGATCGAGGGCCGCAGGTTTGGCTTCTTCGGCATAGGCCGCCACGCCATCGGGTATGGAAGGGGCGGAACACGGTTCGGGCGACGCGATAGGCTTCGCGACCAAGCCGTGCGTTTCCGCCCGCTGGAGAAGCGGCTGGAGCTTGGTATAGCGGTCCGACAGTTCCGCCTGCTGTAGAAGCAACAGATCGACCTTGCTGGCGACCTTCGCTTGATCAACGAAGCTTCGTGTCGTCAGCCGCTCGACTTCCGAGCGAAGAGACGCGATGCGCGTTTCATAGACGGCGGCAAGCTGGCGGTCGCCTGACATGATCGACGGCAGTTCCCGGCCGCTGTCAGCGCTCCAGAAGCCGAAGGCGAAGAGACCGGCCATCGCGCAGCCAAGCGCGAGCGAGGATGTGGCGATCGCCCAGGGCTTCAAAACGAAATGCCGCATCTCGTCGCCCTTCGCCAGGATGACGGTGCGCGGCATCTTCGGCCGGCCGAATACGCTTTGATTGTCAGTTGCCGCCATTCGTGAACCGCCAAAGGTCGAACCTGGACGATGTCCCGTGCCCGCGGCGATTACACATTCTTAAGGTTAACCAATCCTTGCGATGGAAGGGAAAAGCTTCCCTCAGGCCTCGCCTGCCACAAGCGAGCGTGACCTTTCGAGCACCTCTTCGGCATGACCCGGAACTTTGACCTTCTCCCACACCGCCTTGGCGACGCCGTTCGCGTCGAAAAGAACGGTGGTGCGCTCGACGCCCATGTATTTGCGTCCGTACATGCTCTTCTCGACCCAGACGCCGAGGGTTTGAAGCAGCACCTTCTCCTCGTCCGACAGGAGGGGAATGGTCAGTTCATGCTTGTCGCGGAACTTGGCATGCTTCTTCACCGGATCGGGCGAGCAGCCGAAAACTCGGATGCCGGCCTTCTGAAATTCCGGCAGAAGTGCGGAAAAGGCGATCGCTTCCTGGGTGCAGCCGGACGTGTCGTCCTTCGGATAAAGAAACAGCACGAACGGGCTTCCGCGCAGGTCGGCGGGAGTGACCGTCGCGCCACTGTCGTCCGCGAGAGAGAAATTGGGGCATGCGTCGCCGACCGAAAACATGATTGCGCCTTCCTTTCCTTCGAAAGCATCCCTGCAGCGACCGAAAGCCGTGCAATGATCGTCCATCCTCCGTTTGTTCGACGGACGCAACCGTCGACAGCCGCCATCAACGGCCGTCTCGTCCCCGCCGGGCGAGGGTGGTCGAAGGCCGCGTTCCGTTCCATCGGCGCCGTGCACTGAATGGTGGCGCTGCGAAGAAGTGCGGCCGGGCTTGCCAGCCTCTGCCTGACCGGGTGCCTTTGCCTAGGCTTCCTTCTGTTCCTTCTTTTCGACAGCGATTCGGGCCGGCAGTTCGTTCGCGAGCAGACGGAAGGCGTGATCGACGGCGTGCTCGGCCCCGACTACCGCGCCGAACTCGGGCGGCAGGCCGTGGACATCGGGCCGGGCGGCGAGTTGCGGTTACGTTGGGACGGCGTTCAGGTCTATCGATCGGGCGTCGAGCAGCCACAGGTCGCCATCCGCACGATCGCGGTCGGCTTCGATGGGTTGTCTCTGCTTCGCGGTCGCATCCAGGCCAGAACACTGGAGATCGCCGGCGCCGATATCGACGTGACGTCCGATCCGGCCTCCGCGGAAGTCGCGGCTACCGCGCGGGGGCTGGCGCCGACCGACGGCTCGGCCGAAGTGAAGCCGGTTTCCGCCAGCCCGGTGACGCAGAACCTTCTTCCCGCCATGACCTCGCGCCTTCTCGGACAGGCCGAGCGCCAACTGGGCAGCCTCGGGCGTCTCGGCATCCGGCAGGTGGATATTTCGGATGTCCGTCTGGTTGCGCCGGTCGCGCCGGGCGGCGGGCCTTTCGTCAGCCGGATCGAGCATCTCGGTCTCGATGTCGAGAATGCCCGAGCCATGTCGTTGTCGGGGGTTCTTGCGCTGGATCGTGCCCATGTGCCGGTCGAAGCCTCGATCGGCTTCGATGCCCAAGCGCAGCGCCTGCGGTTCGCGCGGATCGACATCGGCAAGATCGAACTCGGCGAACTCCTTCCGCCATCCCCCATCGACGATATGAAAACGGAAAAGGGCTTCGCGACCGATGCCCCCGTGGAACTCGCCGTGGAAGTGTCCGAGCGGCCCGGCGACGAGCGACGCCATATGCGCGTCGCGGTGGCGCTGGACGAAGGGCAAATTCAGGAAGGGCGCGGCCATGCACAGTTCAAATCGTTGGCTCTGGCGCTCGACTATATCGAAGGGGAAGACCGGCTGACGATCGGCCCCAACCGTTTCACCGGTGACGGGTTCGAGTTCGCATTCGCGGGTGGTCTGACGCCGGTCTACGACGCGCCCGAAGGCGGTGCCTTCAACGGGTTCGAGCTCGATCTCGCCAGCACGCGGTTCCGCTCGTCCATCGGCGCGCGCGATGGGCAAGTGCGTGAGGGCGTTTTGAAACTCGACGGGAGAACCGATCTCGCCAACCGATCCATTCGCCTGAACCAGTTCGAGTTCTCGTCGGGCGGCGGGCGGATCGGCGGGTCGGCGCAGATCGGCTACGGGTCGCCGGACGCGCGGATCGATCTCGACCTCGGCGCAGCGGCGCTCGATGCGCCGACCGTCAAAGCGTTCTGGCCGTTCAACGTGGCGGTCGGGGCGCGGCGATGGGTTCTCAACAATGTCGGCGACGAAGGGTCGGTGACCTCCGGTGAAGTCGGGATGCATGTTCTCCAGAGCCGGATGAAGGAATCGAGGAAGCTCGGCGCTTCGTTGCAGCCGGGCGAACTCGACGTGCGTTTCGTGCTCGACGGATTGACGGCAAAGAGCTTCGGCCAATTGCCCGACCTTTTGGACGCCAAGGGCGTGGTCGAGGTGCGCGGTGGCGATACGCTCGTCAGCGTCGAGTCGGCTAAGGTCGAGGGGCGGTCCGACGTCGCCGTCGAAGGCGGCCTTATCAGCTTTACCAGGGCGCAAAATCCGAACTCGCAGCAGAGCGACGTGAAGATCGTCGCCAATTTCGGTGGCAAGCTTTCCGGCCTTGCCGCGCTCGCGGCGTTTCCCCCGCTTTCCGTCGCCGACCGCCTGCCGTTCCGCGTCGGCGATGCCGGCGGAACAGGCAAGGTCGTCGCCGATATCGACCTTCTGATCGGCGACGACGTTCCCGATGCCGACCTTCTACAGGACTGGAAAGTTTCCCTGAACATCGCCGACGGCGCTCTCGGCGACCCCATCGGCGGGCGCAAGCTCAACGGCATCAACGGTTCGCTCGCGGTCAACGGGAAGACGGCGGAAGGCAATTTCACGGCGAGCTACGGCGGCGCGAAGGGCGAAGTTTCCTTCAAGCGGGCGCTGACAGAAGCCGCGCCGGATGGCCGCCGCATGGAAGCAAACCTTCGCATCGACGGCGGCGAGGCCGCCAAGCTCGCGCCGGTGCTGGACGACGTTCTGACCGGACCGGTCAGCGCCAAGCTCGTGGAAAGCGGCGATACGATCTACCGCGCCGATCTCGACCTGACGGGTGCCTCCCTGACGCTTCCGTGGATCGGATGGCGCAAGGGCATAGGCGTCGGCGCAGGGCTCGCCTTCTCCATCCCCGGTCGTGACGACGACCGCGACACGGATATCGACGATATCGTGCTGAAGGGCGAAGGCTTCTCGGTGAATGGCCGCGCCGAGGTGGATGGCAAAGGGTTGATCCTCGCCGATTTCGGCAAGGTCGCCTTCAATCCGGGCGACGAGGTCCAGGCAAGCGTGAAGCGCGTGGAGAACGGCTACACGATGGCTATCAAGGGTGACCAGTTCGACGCGCGACCGCTTCTCGCCGATATCCGCGACGATATTGGCGCCAAGACCTCGACCCCGCCCAAAAGGGGCTCGGAGCAGATCGACGTTTCCGCAGCCGTCGGCCGCGTGATCGGCTTCGGTAAGGAAACGGTGAGCGGCTTCGCGTTGAACTATGCCGGTAGCGGGTCGCAGATCGCGGCCTTGTCGATTTCCGGTCGAACCAAGGGATCGACGCCTTTCGCCATCGATGTCTCACCGCGCGGCAAAGACAGGGCGATCGACCTGCGCGCCGAGGATGTCGGTGCCCTCATCGGCTTCACCGGCGCCTACGACCGGATGCAGGGCGGCAAGCTCTCCTTGTCCGTGGTCGGCTCGTATGACGACGATTACGTGGGCAAGGTGACCGTGAAGGATTTCGCCCTCGTGGACGAGCCACGTTTGTCCAGCCTCGTCGCGGCCCCGCCGACACCGGACTCCAAAAGCCTGTCGCAGGCTGTCGGGCGGGATCTGCGGGCAGAGCGCGCCGTGTTCGACCACGCCTCCGCCGGCCTCCGCTTCGGCAAGGACGGCATGAACCTGTCGGACGGCATCGTGCGCGGGCCGGTCTTCGGGTCGAGCTTTGCAGGCAAGCTCTACGACACGCAGAACCGCATCGACATTACCGGCTCGTTCATGCCCGCCTATGGGCTGAACCGCGTCTTCGGCGCGATCCCGATCGTCGGCCAGATCCTCGGCAACGGCCGGGAAGGCGGCTTGATCGGGATCACCTACAAGTTGAGCGGGGCTTTCGCCTCGCCCAAGCTCGAAATCAACCCGATCTCGGCCATCGCGCCCGGCATCTTCCGCAACATCTTCGCCTATCAGTAGGCGAGGACGTTCGCCGCTTCAGACCGGGCGAACGAGGACGTGCTTCTTGCGGCCGACCGACAGCTTGACGACGCCGCCGGACAGAAGATCGCCGGACCCAACGACGCGCTTCTCGTCCTCGACCGTCTCGTCGTTCAGCCGAACCGCGCCGCCCTTCATGTGACGGCGCACCTCGCCGTTGGATGCGGCCAGACCAGCGGACACGAAGAGCGACAGAATGCCGATCCCGGCTTCGAGCTCGGAAGCGGGAACCTCGTGCGTCGGCAGGCTGTCGGCGAGCGCGCCTTCCTCGAAGGTCTTGCGCGCCGTTTCCGCCGCGAGCTCGGCCGCCGCCGCGCCGTGGATGAGTTTCGTCACCTCGTTCGCGAGAACCTTCTTGGCATCGTTGATCTCCGCACCGCCGAGCGTGGCAAGCCGAGCGATCTCGTCCATTGGCAGCGTCGTGTAGAGCTTCAGGAAGCGCCCGACATCGGCATCCTCGGTGTTGCGCCAGAACTGCCAGAACTCGTAGGGCGCCAGCATGTCCGGGTTCAGCCAAACCGCGCCGGACGCGGATTTGCCCATCTTGGCGCCGGACGAGGTCGTCAGCAGCGGCGATACGAGTGCGAACAGCTCTGCGCCTTCCATGCGGCGGCCGAGATCGATCCCGCTGACGATGTTGCCCCATTGGTCGGAGCCGCCCATCTGCAGACGGCATCCGTAGCGCTTGTAAAGCTCCACGAAATCGTAAGCCTGCAGGATCATGTAATTGAATTCGAGGAAGGACAGCGATTGCTCGCGATCCAGCCGCAGTTTCACCGAATCGAAGGACAACATCCGGTTGACGGAGAAATGCCGGCCGACATCGCGCAGGAACTCGACATAGTTGATGTCGAGCAGCCAATCGGCATTGTTCGCCATCACGGCGTCGCTCTCGCCGTCGCCGAATCGAAGGAACTGCGAGAAGGTGCGGCGAAGGCCGACGAGATTCTCGCCGATGGTTTCGGTGGTCATCAGCTTGCGCGCCTCGTCCTTGAAGGACGGATCGCCGATCATGCCGGTGCCGCCGCCCATCAGGGCGATCGGACGATGACCGGTCTGCTGCATCCAGTGCAGCATCATGGTCTGCGTCAGGTGGCCGACATGCAGGCTGGAGGCGGTCGGATCGTAGCCGATATAAGCGGTGACGGTCTGGGTCCGGAACAGGTCGTCGAGAGCCTCGTCGTTCGAGGTCTGCTGGATGAAGCCGCGCTCCGAGAGGATGCGCAGGAAGTCGGACTTGAACGCGGTCATTGCTCGTTGATCCAGGTGCTGGCCGTCCCATTCGGCTTGGAACGTCGGAGGGTTTACCAGCGTGGCGGCGAAATGAAAGGGTGGGTTCCATGACGACGACCGAGGCCGTGCTCGCCATCGGGCTGATGAGCGGAACCTCGATGGACGGCATCGACGTGGCGTTGATCGAAACGGACGGCGAGCGTTCCGTCAGGCGGGTCGGCGCTGAAAGTTTCGCCTATGACGACGCCTTCCGTCGGCGTCTGGCCGAAGGGCTGGAAGAAGCAAAGGCTATCGCCTGGCGCGAAGAGCGGCCGGGAAGTCTAGCCCTTCTGGAGCGCGATCTGACCGATCGCCACGCCGAAGCCGTTCGAGCCTTCGCGGTGTCGCAGGGTATCGATCTCGCCCGCGTCGATGTGGTCGGTTTTCACGGCCAGACCGTGCTGCACAGGCCGGCCGATGCTCTGACCGTCCAGATCGGCGACGGGCAAAGGCTGGCGAATGCGCTTGACCTCGCGGTGGTCCACGACATGCGGGCCGCCGATATGGCGGCGGGCGGGCAGGGTGCGCCGCTGGTGCCGGCCTATCATGCGGCCCTTGTCGCGGCGCTCGATGAGGAGTTCCGCACGCTGCCGGTGGCCGTCGTCAATATCGGCGGCATATCGAACATCACCTATGTCGACCGCGCGTCCGATCCGGTCGCCTTCGATACCGGGCCGGGGAATGCGCTCATCGATCAATGGGTGTCGCGGGAGGCGAGCATTCCTTTCGACGAGAACGGGGAACTGGCGAAGGAGGGCCGCGTCCTGAAGTCACTCGCCGAACACTATCTCGGCTCCGACTTCTTCGCCAAGCCCACGCCGAAATCGCTCGACCGTTTCGACTTCACCGTGCCGGCAGCGGATACCGGGACGGTCGAGGACGTTGCGCGCACGCTTTGTTTCGTCGCGGCGGAAGCGATCCTGAAGGCCGTTCCGCTGTTGCCCGAGCCGCCCAAGCTTTGGATCGTCGCCGGCGGAGGGCGGAGGCATCCCGCGATCATGGCGGACCTCCTTGAGGGCGCGAAACGCACCGGCGGCCGCGTTGTTTCCGCCGAGGATGTCGCGCTCGACGGCGATGCCACGGAAGCCGAAGCCTGGGCCTATCTTGCCGTCCGCTCCCGTCGCGGCCTGCCGCTTTCCTGGCCGACGACGACGGGATGCCGCCGCCCGACGCCGGGCGGCGTTCTCGCGCTTCCTACTTCAGGCGCTTCGGCCTGACATCCGTCAGTTCGCCCTGAAGGCGGCGATCGAGATAATTTGCGCATTCGGAAAGCAGCAGTTCCGAATGCTCGCTGTAGAAGTGATTCGCTCCTTCCACCGTGTTCTGGGTGATGAGGATGCCCTTCTGCGTCTTGAGCTTGTCGACCAACGTCTGCACGTCCTTCGGCGGCGCCACGCGATCCTTGTCGCCGTGGATGATGAGGCCGGAAGACGGGCAGGGCGCCAGAAACGAGAAGTCGTAGGAGTTCGGCTGCGGCGAGATCGACATGAAGCCTTCGATCTCCGGGCGGCGCATCAGAAGCTGCATGCCGATCCACGCGCCGAAGGAATAGCCGGCGACCCAGCAATGCTTTGAATCGGGGTGAAGGCTCTGCACCCAGTCGAGCGCGGCGGCGGCGTCCGAAAGCTCTCCGGCGCCGTGATCGAACTCGCCCTGGCTGCGGCCGATGCCGCGAAAATTAAACCGAAGCGTCGTGAAACCGCGTTCCACGAACATATAGAAGAGCTGGTAGACGATCTGGTTGTTCATCGTGCCCCCGAAGCGCGGGTGCGGGTGGAGCACGATGGCAATCGGAGCGTTCTTCTCCTTGCTGGGCTGGTAACGGCCTTCCAGCCTTCCGGCGGGACCGTTGAAAATGACCTCGGGCATGTGCGATCCTATGGCACTGGGGCGCTTAGGGCCGCGCCTTGACGAAATCGGGGCGGCCTTCTAGGTTCTGTTTAGAACCGTTTTAAACTGCAACGCCCGCTGAAGGCGCTATGTAGTTCAGCGAGCAGCGGCAATTCAAGAAATTTGCGCTTCGTGCCGTCGGAAGAAGTCAGCGAGTGGCGGATGGAAACCGTTGGACGACGTATCTACCTCGATCACAACGCTTCGGCACCGCTCCTGCCGCAGGCGCGCGAAGCGCTGATCGGGTCTCTGGATCTCGTCGGGAATCCGTCCTCGGTCCATAGTGAAGGGCGGCGGGTTCGGGCACTGGTGGAAGATGCGCGGCGAAACGTCGCCCGGCTGGTTGGCGGTTCGGCGGAAGATGTCGTTTTCACCGCCAGCGCCACGGAAGCCGCAGCAACCTGCCTGACGCCGGATTGGCTTCGAGACGGGGACGAGTTCCGCTTGGCCTGCCTGGCGGTGGTGGATGCCGACCATCCTGCGACCCGCGAAGGCGGGCGTTTCGAAGACAGCGCAGTCACACGTCTCGGCGTCGACGCAGAGGGCATCGTGGATTTCGGCGCTCTCGACCGTTGGCTCGTCTCGGTCGGTGAACAACCGGCGATGCTGGCGGTATGCCTTGCCAATGGCGAAACGGGCATCGTTCAGCCGATGGAGGCCATTCGTGAGCGTCTCGCGGGCCGCGACATCGTGCTGGTCGTGGACGCCGTCCAGGCAGTCGGGCGACTGGCGGTGGATATCGAGACGCTCGGCGCCGATGCGCTCTTGGTCTCCGGGCACAAGCTCGGTGCCGCCAAGGGTGTCGGCGCCTTCGTCCTCGCGAGTGACCGACTGCGCCCCGTTCGGCTGATTCCGGGGGGAGGCCAGGAAAAGGGCGTTCGGTCCGGCACGGAAGCGGTTTCGCTGATCGCGAGTTTCGGCGCGGCGGCGCTTGTGGCAAACGAGCGGGCCGGGATGCAGATGGAACGCTTGGGTGCCTTGCGCGATTCGATCGTGGTGGACCTGCGGAGCGCGGGCTGCGAATTGATGGTGATCGGCGAGCGCTCGCTTCGTTTGCCGAACACTTTGTCGTTCGCGGTTGCCGGTCGAAAGGCCGAGTCGCTGCAGATCGCCCTCGACCTTGCAGGCTTCGCCGTTTCCGCCGGTTCTGCCTGTTCGTCGGGAAAAGTCGGCGCGAGTCATGCGCTTACGGCGATGGTTCACGGCGGCTTGGATGTCGATGCGGGGCTCGGCTTAATCCGCGTCAGCCTCGGCTGGGACACGTCGCATGAGGAAATACGCGCTTTCACGCGGACGCTCGCCGATGTTCTCCTCAGGGGCCAAGCCGCGAAGACGGGCAAGCGGGCCGCATAAAGAAGCATGAAGACGGAAAGAGGCGAGCTTAAAAACTTGACTCTTCCACACCATATGATGCTGGAGGCGCAGCCGACAGCGACAGACGAAACCCGACGGCCGAACCTTGAATTCGGCGCGTATGGAGCGATGACATGCCAGCAGTTCAGGAAACGATCGATCAGGTTCGTCGCATCGACGTCGATCAATACAAATACGGCTTCGAAACCATCATCGAGTCCGACAAGGCCCCCAAAGGCCTGAACGAGGACATCATCGCCTTCATTTCGGCCAAGAAAGACGAGCCGGAATGGATGCTGCAGTGGCGGCTGGACGCCTTCGCGCGTTGGAAGACGATGGAAAGCCCGGATTGGGCGCGCCTCGATTATCCGCCCGTGGATTATCAGGACCTGCATTACTATTCCGCGCCGAAATCCATGTCCGGCCCTTCGTCGCTGGCCGAGGTGGATCCCGAGATTCTGCGGACCTACGAGAAGCTCGGCATTCCGCTGAAGGAGCAGGAAATCCTGGCGGGCGTGCGCAAGCCTGACGAGCCTTCCGAGTTTTCCTCCGACGACGATTCGGGTGTGCCGCCTTCGGAAGGCAGCTACGGTCGCCGCGTCGCGGTGGATGCGGTCTTCGATTCCGTTTCGGTGGCGACGACCTTCAAGAAGGAATTGCAGAAGGCCGGCGTAATCTTCATGCCGATCTCCGAGGCGATCCGCGAGCATCCCGACCTCGTCCGCAAGTATCTCGGCTCGGTCGTGCCGGTCTCCGACAACTTCTTCGCCACGCTGAACTCCGCCGTGTTCACGGATGGGTCCTTCGTCTACGTGCCGCCGGGCGTTCGCTGCCCGATGGAGCTTTCGACCTATTTCCGCATCAACGAGCGTAATACCGGCCAGTTCGAACGCACGCTGATCATCGCGGACAAGGGCTCCTACGTTTCCTATCTCGAAGGCTGCACAGCGCCCCAGCGCGACGAGAACCAGCTTCACGCGGCGGTGGTGGAACTGGTCGCGCTGGAAGATGCGGAGATCAAGTACTCGACCGTCCAGAACTGGTATCCCGGCGATAAGGAAGGGAAGGGCGGCATCTACAATTTCGTGACGAAGCGCGGCGATTGCCGCGAGAAGAACGCCAAGATTTCCTGGACGCAGGTCGAGACCGGTTCGGCGATCACCTGGAAATACCCCTCCTGCATCCTTCGCGGCGACAACTCGCGCGGCGAGTTTTATTCGATCGCCGTGTCGAACGGTCGCCAGCAGATCGATTCCGGCACGAAGATGATTCACCTCGGCAAGAACACGTCGAGCCGCATCATCTCGAAGGGCATCTCGGCCGGCAACTCGAACAATACCTATCGCGGTCAGGTGACGGCCAACCGCCGCGCCACGAATGCCCGCAACTTCACGCAGTGCGACTCGCTTCTGATCGGCGAGGAATGCGGCGCGCATACCGTGCCTTACATCGAGGCGAAGAACTCGACGGCGCAGTTCGAGCACGAAGCGACCACCTCGAAGATTTCCGAGGATCAGCTCTTCTACTGCATGCAGCGCGGCATTCCCGAGGAGGAGGCCGTCGCGCTGATCGTCAACGGCTTCGTGCGCGACGTCATCCAGCAGCTCCCGATGGAGTTCGCGGTGGAAGCGCAGAAACTGATCGGCATCTCCTTGGAGGGCAGCGTTGGCTGACGGCCAACCCTATCCTCGGAAAGACGTCCCGAAGAGCGGCGAAAAACACGTCTATCTCGGGGATCGCATGAACAAGTTCTGGTGGGTCGCGGCTTTGCCGAGCGACCCGCTGGAACTTATCCTATGGCCGCTCTTCGTTTTCGGATCGACCGTCCGTTCGCTGTTTAAGAAGCTTTGGAAGCGCTAAAGTGCTCGAAATCAAGAACCTTCATGCCCGCGTTGCGGACACCGACACCGAGATCCTGCGCGGTCTGGATCTGACCGTGAAAGCCGGCGAGGTTGCCGCGATCATGGGACCTAACGGCTCGGGCAAATCGACCCTGTCCTACATCCTCGCAGGACGCGAGGACTACGAGGTGACGGAGGGCGATATCCTTTATAACGGCGAGTCCATTCTGGAGATGGACGCCGCCGAACGCGCAGCCTCCGGCATCTTCCTGGCCTTCCAGTATCCGCTGGAAATTCCCGGTGTTGCGACGATGACCTTCCTGAAGACCGCTCTCAACGCGCAACGCAAAGCGCGCGGCGAGGACGAATTGACGACACCGGAATTCATGCGCCGCGTGAAGGAAGGTGCGGCGGGCCTCAAGATCGACGCCGCCATGCTCAAGCGGCCGCTGAATGTCGGCTTCTCGGGCGGCGAGAAGAAGCGCGCCGAAATCCTCCAGATGGCGCTTCTGGAGCCGAAGCTCTGCGTCATGGACGAAACGGATTCGGGCCTCGATATCGATGCGCTGCGCATCGTTTCGGAGGGCGTGAACGCGCTGCGCAAGGCCGACCGTTCCTTCCTCGTCATCACGCACTATCAGCGCCTTCTGGAACATATCATCCCCGACTCGGTGCATGTCCTCTACAAGGGGCGGATCATCCGCTCGGGCGGCAAGGAACTTGCGCTTCAGCTCGAAGACCAGGGCTACAGCCAGATCATCGGCGAGGCCGCCTGATGAGCGTCGTTTCCCTGCGTCGCATGACGCCGGCCGAAGAAGCCGTGATCGAGAAGGCCGAGGCTGGCCTTTCGGACGGCGAGGAGGCCCGGCGCAACGCTATCGCGGTGCTTCGCCGCGAAGGTCTGCCGCATCGCCGGATCGAGGCTTGGCATTATACCGATCTGCGCAGTCTCGTCGGACGTCAGGCTGATGCCGCCCGTCCTGCGCCGCGCGATGACATTCTGTCGCCGCTGGTGCCGGGAAGCGTGGTCGTGGAACTTGGGAGCCCGGTATCACTGAGCGTTCCCGGCCTGTCCGTTGCGCCCAATGGCGGCACGCCCGAATGGCGGCACGTCGTCAACCATCTCGACCGCGAGTTCGATACCGTTCGTTTGCTGGCGACCGCCTTCGGGGCCGTGCGGACGGATATTGCGGTGGCGGAAGGAATCCATCTCGAGCACGCCGTGGAACTGCGCGCGGAAACCATTGCGTCCGGCGAGCGTGCGTTCACCGAATGCACGCTTGGCGCCGGCTCTTCAGCGACGTTCGTGGAGCGGTTGGCCGCCGGGCAGGATCGCGCCCTTTCCACCGTGGTGACGAACCTGACGATCGGCGAAGATGCCGAAGTTCTTTGGATCATCGATCAGGAGCGTGGGGCCAGCGAAACTCATCTCGGCCAGCTCAACGTTTCCGTCGGCAAGAACGCCAAGTTCCGCTTGTTCGTCTTGAACGCCGGCGGTGCGCTGGTGCGTCAGGAAGTTCATACCCTGGCGGTCGGCGAGGGTGCCGAAATCATCATGCGCGGCGTCAACCTTCTGGAAGACGGTCAGCATATCGATGTGACGACGACCCTGAACCACAAGGTCGAAAACACCACGGCAACGGAAGTCTTCCGCAACGTGATCCTCGGCGGCCATGGCGTTTTCCAGGGCATGATCCGCGTTTCCAAGGGCGCGCAGAAGACCGATGCCCGGATGGCCTGCAACACGCTTATTCTGTCCGACGACGGGGACTTCTCGGCCAAGCCCGAGCTGGAAATCTTTGCCGACGACGTGCAATGCGGCCACGGCGCGACGGTGGCCGAAATCGACCGGAACCACCTTTTCTACCTGATGGCGCGCGGCATCCCGGCTGCGCCGGCGCGCGCGCTTCTCGTTCGCGCCTTCATCGACGAAGTGGTGGAGGAACTGGAAGACGAAGCGGTCGTCGAGGCGCTGGAAGCGCGCATCGATTCCTGGCTCGAGCGGGAACGCTGAGGCGCCGGAACGCCGCGCGCCGAAGGAGACGCACATGAACGCTGAAGCCCCCATCCGGGAAGCCGGCGCCGCCTTCGATGTGGAGGCGGTGCGGCGGGACTTTCCCATCCTGTCGATGCATGTCTACGGCAAGCCGTTGGTCTATCTCGACAACGGCGCTTCCGCGCAAAAGCCGAAGGCGGTGCTGGACGCGATCCAGAAGGCCTATTCGCAGGACTATGCCAACGTCCATCGCGGCCTGCACTACCTGTCGAACAAGGCCACCGAGGAATACGAGAACGCGCGCGAAATCGTCCGCGCTTTCCTGAACGCCCCGAGCGTCGAGGAAGTGATCTTCACCTCGTCGGCGACGGAATCGATCAATCTCGTCGCTTATTCCTATGGCTTGGCGGAACTGGGGGAGGGCGACGAGATCGTGCTCACCCAGATGGAGCACCATTCCAACATCGTCCCCTGGCACTTCATCCGGGAAAGGAAGGGCGCCAAGCTCGTCTTCGTCCCGGTGGAAGTCGACGGCTCGATCTCCATCGAAGCCTTCGAGCGCGCCATCACGCCGCGCACGAAGATGATCGCCGTCACGCATATGTCGAACGTTCTCGGTACGGTGACTCCGGTGAAGGAACTGGCGGCGCTCGCCCGTTCGCGCGGTATCCCGATCCTGGTGGACGGCAGCCAGGGCGCGGTGCACTTGCCTGTAGACGTGCAGGATCTCGGCGTCGATTTCTATGTCGTGACCGGACACAAGCTCTACGGACCGACCGGGATCGGCGTCCTGTATGGCCGGCGCGAGATGCTGGAGCGGATGCGGCCGTTCAACGGCGGTGGCGAAATGATCATCGAGGTGTCGGAAGAGACCGTCACCTACAGCCCGCCGCCGCATCGCTTCGAAGCGGGCACGCCGCAGATCGTTCAAGCCATCGGCCTTGGCGCTGCGCTGACCTACATGCAGAATGTCGGCCGGGCGGCGATCCTGCGTCATGAGGAAGAGTTGCGCGACTACGCTCACGAGCGGCTGAAGTCGGTCAATTCGCTGCGCTTCTACGGTGAGGCGCCTGGGAAGGGCGCGATCGTTTCCTTCGACCTCGAAGGCGTGCATGCTCATGACGTCGCGATGGTGATCGACCGGGAGGGCGTCGCCATCCGTGCCGGCACTCATTGCGCCCAACCGCTCTTGAAGCGCTTCGGCGCGACATCCACCTGTCGCGCATCCTTCGGAATGTATAATACCAAACCGGAGATCGACGCGCTGGCGCTCGCCTTGGAAAAGGCCCGGCGCTTCTTCGCCTGAGGAAAGCTGATGACCGAAGACGTCCTGACTGGCACAACCGCGCCGGCTGCCGACGACAGCGCGGAAGCGAATGCCGCGCTGGCACGCGGAGACCGGGCGGCGTCCAGCATACCGCAGGAAGAGTTGACGCGGCTGTCCGACGATATCGTCGCCGCGTTGAAGACGGTCTACGATCCCGAGATCCCGGCCGATATCTACGAGCTCGGCCTGATCTACAAGATCGACATCGAGGACGACCGAAGCGTTCACGTCGAAATGACGCTGACCGCGCCCGGCTGTCCGGTGGCGGGCGAGATGCCGGGATGGGTCGAGAACGCGCTTCTCTCCGTTCAGGGCGTCAGCCATGCGAGCGTCGATCTCGTGTTCGACCCGCCATGGACGCCGGAGCGCATGAGCGAAGAGGCTCAGGTCGCGGTCGGCTGGTTCTGATGCTCCGCATTGCGTCGTGCCATGCGCGACGCCATATTATCTGTCTGCCGATCGAGGACGGACCATGCCCCGCTTTGCCGTAATGAGCCTGACCGACGCCGCCGCCGAGCGCGTCAACGAAATCGTCGCCGCGCGCGGCGAGGGTGCGTTCGGCCTTCGCGTCGGGATCAAGAAAGGCGGATGCGCCGGGATGGAGTACACGGTCGACTTGGCGACCGAGGCCAAGCCCGGCGAGGATCTGGTGGAGCGGAACGGCGCGAAGGTCGTGATCGCTCCGGAGGCGGTTCTATTCTTGCTGGGGACTGAGATGGATTTCGAAGTGACCCGGCTGCGGACGGGCTTCACGTTCCGCAATCCCAACCAGACATCGGCCTGCGGTTGCGGCGAATCCGTCGAACTGCAGAAGGCCGATCTCAGCGCCCTGGCTCTCGCCCAATCGGCCTGATCTTCCAATGGACGAAGATTTCGTCCGAGACCTTTTTGAGGGGCAAGGCCCCGTTCGCATCCGCCGCATGTTCGGAGGCCATGGCGTATGGCTGGACGACCGGATCGTCGCAGTGATTTTTCGGGACGAAATCTTCCTGAAAAGCGACGAAGTCACCGCAGCCTTCTTTGAGGATGCGGGCGCGCGACGCTGGAGCTATGGGCGGGCCGGCAAACCGCCGGTCATGATGCCCTACCACGCTCTTCCATCGGAAGCTTACGACGATCCCGATGCGATGACCCTATGGGCTCGCCGCGCAAACGAAGCTGCAGGGCGAGCAGGCCGGAAACAACCGCGTTCCCGGCAGAAGCGTTAGAGGCCGGTCCCGATCATCATGAAGGCTGGCACATCCTCGCCGAAGCCGAGCGGAGACGGCTGATCGTCCGATTGGCGCTGACCACGCCCGGCGCGCGGCTGATGGTTGGCGCTGGCGCGGCGGGAATGGCTGGACTGACCGGACACGAGGCTGGTGGTCGTCGCTTCCGTTTCCTCGACATCCGCGCGGCTTTCGGCACGAACCGGCGCCTGTCCGCCGTCTCCACGTCCGTTTGACCGCCGCGAATCACGTTCGCGCCCGCGTCCACTCCCGCCGCGGCGGGAAGAGGAACCGCGTCGACCACCGCGCTCGCCCTGGTCCTTGTCGAAGGCTTCCGGTGCCGGAAGTTGGCTGAGGTCCTTGTCGTCCAGCCAACCGAGATCGTTGCCGAGCATCTTTTGAATGGCGTCGAGATACTTCGTGTCGGAGCGCGAAACGAGCGTGAACGCCTTGCCGGAACGTCCGGCGCGTCCGGTCCGGCCGATGCGGTGGACATAGTCCTCGGCATGGATCGGAACGTCGAAGTTGAAGACGTGGCTGACCGCCGGGATATCGAGACCGCGCGCCGCCACATCGGAAGCGACCAGAAGCTGAATCTTGTTCTCGCGGAAATTGTGCAGCATCGCCATGCGCGCGCGCTGGTCCATGTCGCCATGCAGCGCCCCGACGGAGAAGCCGTGGCGTGTGAGCGACCGGAACAGGGACGCCACGTCGATCTTGCGGTTGCAGAAGATGATCGCGTTGGTGATTTCGTCTTCGGCGCGGATCAGCTTACGCAGCGTTTCGCGTTTTTCCCAATCCTCGCGCTGGGTCGCCACGAGCCGCTGCTCGACCGTCAACGCGGCCGACGAGGCCTTGGCGACTTCGACGCGCACCGGGTTCTGGAGGAACTGTTCGGTCAAGCGCGTGATTTCCGGCGGCATGGTCGCGGAGAAGAACAGCGTCTGGCGGGTGAACGGAAGCATCTTACAGATCCGCTCGATGTCCGGAATGAAGCCCATGTCGAGCATGCGGTCGGCCTCGTCGATTACAAGGATCTCAACGCCGGTCATCAGCAGCCGGCCACGCTCGAAATGATCGAGCAGGCGGCCGGGCGTCGCGATCAGCACATCGGCCCCGCGGTCGATCTTGCGGTCCTGCTCGTCGAAGGACATGCCGCCGATCAGAAGGGCGACATTCAGCTTCTGGTCCAAGCCGTATTTGGTGAAGCTTTCCGCCACCTGCGCCGCCAACTCGCGCGTCGGCTCCAGAATGAGGGATCGCGGCATCCGCGCCCGCGCCCGGCCCTTTTCCAGAAGCGTCAGCATCGGCAGCACGAAGGACGCGGTCTTGCCGGTGCCTGTCTGGGCGATGCCGAGCACGTCACGTTTTTCCAGGGCGTGCGGAATAGCCTCGGCCTGGATCGGTGTCGGGGTGGAGTAACCTGCGGCCTCGACGGCCGAAAGAACCTTGGCGCTCAGGCCGAGTTCGCTGAAGAGCATTGCGCTTGGCGTATCTCGCGATTGACGAAAGAGAAGACGAAAACGCCTTCGGCTGACCGCATTCTCATGGCGGCAGTAAGCGTAAGACTATGTCAAGTCAACGCTACGACTGAAGATAGGGCCGGATCGCGCTCGAAACAAGCAAACATCCTCAACGAATAGCCGCCGGATTTCGTATCGGCGGCATGTTTTCTGAGCATTTGCGCTGTTCAGTTCGTCGCGGGCCCGAAGGTGTAGGTGTTGTCCTGCATGAAGTGCAGCTCGTAGCTTTCCGGAACTTCGCCATCCAGCGGCACCACGTCGAAGAACAGCGTCAAGTCGTTGCCCGCAGCGCCTTCTTCCGGCTCTTCCGCGCGATAGCCGACGACCGTCCCGTTGACGCCCGCGACTTCCTTTACTTCCGTCGTCGATACGATCTTGGCGTTCGGACCGACGCGGTCGAGCTTCTGCAAAAAGAAGCGATAAACATCCTTGTCGGTTCCGCCGACCTGCAGCATCACCGTTCTCCAGACGCCGCTCGTCTCGGCTTCGGTCCAGGGCCCGACGATCTGCACGTCCTCGACCTGGGTCGGCAGCGACTGGACCGCCTGCAACGAAGCCGGGTCGGCCGGGGGAATGTTGGTGACCGCAGGCGCGACGGGGGCCGCAGGGGCAGCTTCCGGCTGATCCGTGCCCGGCGTGGGCGCGACATAGGGCTTGGGCGCACCGACCGCTGCCGGAGGCGAAGCCGCCGGATCGTTCTGCGCGATCGCCGGGACCGCGAGGAGCACCGCCGCGGCCGCGAGCGTTGAACGAAGGATCATGAGCGTCATTCCGTTGCGGTTCGTCTTCGTGTCTCCAACGCGACCGGCAATCGGCGGGTCGGTCAGAAGGTTTTAAACGCGCCGAAACTCGGCTTCAGGCGAGGCGTTCATTCCACGTGTATGACCAAGCCTGAAAGCATCGGCCGGGTCCAGTATCGCGGGGGTCAGCTAGGCTTCTCCGCGGCATTCTCCAAGGCGCTTTCGACCGGTCTCTTAGCCCGATCAAACGTCGAGGTCGACGGCGAAAGCGGCGCGGTTCTGAATGAAACGGAAACGTGCCTCCGGCTTGTTGCCCATCAGCGCATCCACCGCGCTGGACGTACCGGCTTCCGGCGCCTCGTCGATCTCGACCTTCAGAAGCGTGCGGCGACGCACGTCCATCGTGGTTTCCTTCAACTGCGCCGGCAGCATCTCGCCGAGACCCTTGAACCGGCTGACCTCGATCTTCCCCTTGCCTTTGAATTCCCGCGCGATCAGCCTTTCCCGGTCGGCATCGTCGCGGGCATAGACGACCTTGCCACCCTGCGCGAGGCGATAAAGCGGAGGCACCGCCAGGAACAGGTGACCCTGACGGATCAGTTCGGGCATCTCCTGATAGAAGAAGGTGATCAGAAGCGATGCGATATGCGCCCCGTCCACATCGGCGTCGGTCATGATGATGACCCGCTCGTAGCGAAGGTCCGGCTCGCGATACTTGCTGCGCGTGCCGCAACCGAGCGCCTGCACGAGATCGCCGATCTGCTGGTTCGCGCCGAGCTTCTCGCGCCCGGCCGAGGCGACGTTCAGGATCTTGCCGCGCAGTGGCAGAATGGCCTGACGCATACGATCGCGCGCTTGCTTGGCCGAACCGCCGGCCGAATCGCCTTCCACGATGAAGAGTTCGGCACCCGCCGCGCCCGTTTGGCTGCAATCGGCGAGCTTGCCCGGCAAACGCAGCTTGCGCGTCGCGCTCTTTCGGCTGACTTCCTTTTCCTGCCGACGCCTGACGCGCTCTTCGGCGCGCTCCACCACCCAGTCGAGAAGGCGCGCCGCATCCTGCGGCGAGGATGCCAGCCAGATGTCGAAGGCATCGCGGATCGAGCTTTCGACGATGCGCTGCGCTTCCGCCGTCGCAAGCTTGTCCTTCGTTTGACCGACGAATTCGGGCTCGCGGATGAACACCGACAGCATGGACGAAGCGGTCAGCATCACGTCCTCGGCCGTCACCACGGCGGCCTTCTTGTTGCCGGACACCTCGCCGAAGGACTTCAAGCCGCGCAGGAGCACGTTGCGCAGGCCCGTCTCGTGCGTGCCGCCTTCGGGCGTCGGGATGGTGTTGCAGTAGGAGCGGACGAAGCCATCCGCCGATGTCCAGTTCACCGCCCATTCCACAGCGCCGTGGCCGGAGACCTTTTCCGTGCGTCCCGCGAAGGTCTGTGTGGTGATGCGGTGTTCGGTGCCGAGCGAACTTTCCAGGTAGTCCTTCAGACCGCCGGGGAAGTGGAAGTTCGCGCGCGTCGGCGTCTTGTCGCCGTCCGCCACCAAGGAAGGATCGCAGGACCACCGGATCTCGACACCGCCGAACAGATAGGCTTTCGAACGCGCCATCGCGAAAAGGCGCGCGGGGTCGAAGGCGGCGTTTCCGCCGAAAATCTGCGGGTCCGGCCAGAACCGGACGCGGGTGCCGCGCCGGTTATGGACCTCGCCCACCTCTTCGAGCTTGCCCGTCGCGTGGCCGCGCTCGTAGGTCTGGCGATAAAGGCGACGGTTGCGCGCGACCTCGACCTCCAGCCGCGCGGACAAAGCGTTCACCACGGACACGCCGACGCCGTGCAAGCCGCCGGACGTCTCGTAGACCTTGGAGTCGAACTTGCCGCCGGCATGGAGCGTCGTCATGATGACTTCGAGCGCCGACCTGTTCTTGTATTTCGGATGCGGGTCTACGGGGATGCCGCGTCCGTTGTCGGTGACGGCAAGGCTCCCATCGGCTTCCAGCGACACTTCGATGAAGTTGGCGTGCCCCGCGACAGCCTCGTCCATGGAATTGTCTATCACCTCGGCGAAGAGATGGTGCAGCGCCTTTTCGTCCGTGCCGCCGATATACATGCCGGGACGTCTGCGAACGGGCTCCAGCCCTTCCAGAACCTCGATGTCGGCAGCCGTGTATTCGGCTTGCGGCTCAAATTTGGGCGCGGCGGCGCGCGCGGCAGCCAGCACCGGGTCGGGCAGCTTGCGGCGGGCGAGGGGGCGCGGTTCACGCGCGCGGGCAGCGTTGCCCGTGAAGAGGTCCTCGCTCATGCCTTGAAGATCGCCATGCCCCGCGGGAGGGGCGAATTTTCGAAGGAAACCATGGGCTCAATCTACATATTCACGAAATGTTCTTCAACCCGCCGACGGGATCGCCAACCGGCACGAGCGCGCATTTCAACAACTAACCCTTAGAAATGAGTTGCCGAGGGCCGATCCGCCCCGCACAAGCCACGGTCATGAACCATCCTCGCGTCCTCCGTCCGGTCTTGTCGGCGATCTTCGCACTTTGGTCGCTTCCCGTTCTGGCGAACCCTTTGCAGCTTTCGCCCTTCAAAGACGATCTCTTCGCCTATTCTCCGGCAAGCGTTCGCAGCGACGGCGGCAATCAGGTCGATGTCGATTACTCCGAGCTGCGCGACATCAACGGGCGCGACGAAATCCCCGAGCGGCGGGTCAAGGCGACCTATGTCGATCCCGCGCCGCTGCGACGGCAGGCGGAACTCGTTGTCGATACTCCGGCCGGACCTTTGCGGACGATCCAGGCGGGCGAGCGCGCCAAACCGACCGCGATCGTTCTGTTCATTCACGGACGAAACGGAGACCGGCGGCTCGGCATGTACGACCGCACCTTCGGCGGCAACTTCAATCGCTTGAAGAACCTGCTGGACCGTGCCGGAGGGCTTTACGTCACAACGGATGCCGGCGGCTTCGGCTCTTCGGACAAGATGCGGGTCGCGGCGCTCGTCAAGGATCTGGCGGCCAAACCCGGTCGTCCGCCTGTTCTTCTGGCCTGCGCCTCGATGGGCGGCGAGTTCTGCTGGGACCTTCTGGCCGAGCGAGACGTCGCGGCTTCGGTCGCCGGCATCGTGATGCTGAGCGCCAACAATCCGCCCGCGAAGGTCGAAGCGATGAGGCACGCTGCCGGCGCTCGCAAGATTCCGATGCTCCTCACGCATGGCACGCGCGACAAGGTCTTCGCCTGGCGAAGCGCCCACGATCTCTACGACCGTCTACGAGCCGGCGCCTATCCGGTGCGTTTCGTTTCCATGCGCGATGGCAATCACGGCACGCCGATCAGGATGATCGACTGGCGCGAAACGTTGAACTGGCTCCTGGCGACAGCCGACTGAGCATCAAACGAAAACCCGCCGCACCGGGAAGCGCGACGGGTGAAGGAGAAACGGCAGGTTTAAGCCAGCCGAACGAGATCGATCAGGCCGCGACCGAAACCTCGGCCTGCGTCGGGACCTCGGAGATCGTCTTCAGGACCTGAGAAGCGATCTGGTAGGGGCACCCTTGCGAGTTCGGACGGCGGTCCTCAAGGTAGCCCTTGTAGCCGTTGTTGACGAAGGAGTGCGGGACGCGGATCGACGCGCCACGGTCGGCGACGCCGTAACTGAACTTGTTCCAGGGCGCGGTCTCGTGCTTGCCGGTCAGGCGCAGGTGGTTGTCCGGGCCGTAGACATCGATATGGTCCTGAAGGTTCTTGTCGAACTGCGCCATCAGGGCCTCGAAATAGGCCTTGCCGCCGACTTCGCGCATGAACTTGGTGGAGAAGTTGCAGTGCATGCCCGAGCCGTTCCAGTCGGTATCGCCGAGCGGCTTACAATGGAACTCGATGTCGATGCCGTACTTCTCGCAAAGGCGCAGAAGGAGGTAGCGCGCCATCCAGATCTGGTCGGCCGCCTTCTTGGAGCCCTTGCCGAAGATCTGGAATTCCCACTGGCCCTTGGCCACTTCGGCATTGATGCCCTCGTGGTTGATGCCGGCGGCGAGGCAAAGGTCGAGATGTTCCTCGACGATCTCACGGGCGACCGAGCCGACATTCTTGTAGCCCACGCCGGTGTAATAGGGGCCCTGCGGAGCGGGGAAGCCGCTTTCCGGGAAGCCGAGCGGGCGGCCGTTCTCGTAGAAGAAGTATTCCTGCTCGAAACCGAACCAGGCGTCCTCATCGTCGAGGATCGTGGCGCGGCTGTTGGAAGCGTGCGGGGTGACGCCGTCCGGCATCATGACTTCGCACATCACCAAGGCGCCGTTGGTGCGGGCCGGATCGGGGTAGATGGCGACGGGCTTCAGCACGCAGTCGGAGCTGCGGCCTTCGGCCTGCATGGTGGACGAGCCGTCGAAGCCCCAGAGCGGAAGCTGATCGAGGGTCGGAAATTCCGCAAAGTCCTTGATCTGGGTCTTGCCGCGAAGATTCGGGGTCGGGCTGTAGCCGTCGAGCCAGATGTATTCGAGCTTGTACTTCGTCATTGCGGTTCCCTCACGGGCGAGATGCGATCTTCGACGGACTGAAGGGCGGGTTCCGCAGAGGAACGGTGCCTGAAGGACATGGATATGCCGGGTCGTCGAAAGCGGTCGCGCCTCGCAAATTGTTTCACCACGCTCGCGTTTCGGTTTTCGAACGGGCAACCATCAGAGCCGGGCAGGCTTATCGATGAGAGCGCTCGACCGATGTCGGCAGCAGCATGTGATAACGTATTATGCAGAAGTCCGCGCGCCTATAGTTTCGCCATTTGCTGATAATTTTTTGTGCAACGTGCTTGTTCTTCAAGCAGCAGAGGTTACGTTGATGGAACAAGCGTGACAAACGCGATCGGGAGGACGTCCATGAACCTGACGCATTCCAATCGGAGCGCGACGATCCACCAGTTTCCGCGGGGAGGTCGCCTCAGCCGAACCCGCAGCATGAGCCTGACACCGGTGGCAGCAGTCGCACCCGTTGCCCCTCACATCGCCGAAGGCGGATGGTATCATGAGGACGCCATTCGCGAGGAAGCGGAGGCGGCGTCCCGCAACCCGAACAAGCGGAACTAACCGCCGAAGATCGACCATCCGAGACGTTTGGTCAGAAGTTCGAGAGCGATGCGGCCGAGATGGGAATTGCCGGCCGCATCCAGTCCCGGCGACCAGACCGCGATCGTCGCTTTCCCAGGCGCGATCGCCAGAATGCCGCCGCCGACCCCGCTCTTGCCGGGCAGCCCGACGCGGTACGCGAAATCTCCCGAACCATCGTAATGCCCGCAGGTCAGCATCAAGGCGTTGATACGGCGCGCCCTCTCCATGTGGATCACCGAGCGCCCGGTGGTCGGATGGCGACCGGAATGCGCCAGGAAACGCCCTGCCATCGCGAGTTGGCGGCATGACATGGCGATGGCGCAGTGGTGGAAATAAACACCGAGCGTGTAGTCGACCGGGTTCTCGATCACCCCGAAGCTCTTCATGTAATTGGCGAGCGCGCGGTTGCGGAACCCGGTTCGCTGTTCGGAAGCGGCAACGGCCTTGTCGATCTTGATGGTTTGGTCGTCCGCGAGAAACTGCACGAAACGCAGGATTTCGCCCAGCGCTTCGCGCGGCTCGTGACCGGAAAGGATCAGATCGGTGACGGCGATCGCGCCGGCATTGATGAAGGGATTGCGCGGAATTCCGTGCTCGTGCTCGAGTTGCACGATCGAGTTGAACGCGCTTCCCGAAGGCTCCCGCCCGACACGCCGCCAAAGCCGATCGCCGACCATGCCGAGGGCGAGCGTCAGGGTGAAGACCTTGGTGATGCTTTGCACGGAGAAGGGCGTGTCGCAGTCGCCGGCTGCGAAAACACCACCTTGGTTGTCGATCACCGCGATACCAAAACCCGCAGGGTCCACAAGCGCGAGTTCGGGGATGTAGTCCGCGACCTTTCCCCTGTCCGCGCGTGCCTGCATCTCCTCCGCGATCTCGGTGACCGCGCTTTCGATGCGGCTCGCTGTCTCGCTCATCTCGGGTCTCCGGAACCATGTGAAAAGGGGCAGCCCGACGAGCCGCCCCTTGTGAAGTGCGATGGAACGGCCGATCGCTCGGCCGCTTCGTGTCAGAGGCTGTAGTACATATCGAACTCGACCGGATGCGGCGTCATTTCGAAGCGCAGGACTTCGGCCATCTTCAGGTCGATGAAGGCGTTGATCTGGTCGTCGTCGAAGACGCCGCCGGCCTTCAGGAAGTCGCGGTCGGCATCGAGATGCTCCATCGCCTCGCGGAGCGAACGGCAGACCGTGGGGATTTCCTTCAGCTCTTCCGGCGGCAGGTCGTAGAGGTCCTTGTCCATCGCCGAACCCGGATGGATCTTGTTGCGGATGCCGTCGAGGCCGGCCATCAGCATCGCCGAGAAGGCGAGATAGGGGTTGGCCATCGGGTCGGGGAAGCGGACTTCGACGCGCTTGGCCTTCGGCGACTGGCCGAAGGGGATGCGGCAGGAAGCCGAGCGGTTGCGCGCCGAGTAGGCGAGGAGCACGGGCGCCTCGTAGCCCGGCACCAGGCGCTTGAAAGAGTTGGTGGAGGGGTTCGTGAAGGCGTTCAACGCCTTCGCATGCTTGATGATGCCGCCGATATAGAACAGCGCGCTTTCCGAGAGCCCTGCATATTCGTTGCCCGCGAAGGTCGGCTTGCCGCCCTTCCAGATCGACTGGTGGACGTGCATGCCCGAGCCGTTGTCGCCGAAGATCGGCTTGGGCATGAAGGTCGCGGTCTTGCCGTAGGCATTGGCGACCTGATGGGTCACGTACTTGAAGATCTGCATGTTGTCCGCGTTGCGGACCAGCGTGTCGAACTTGATGCCGAGTTCGTGCTGCGCGGCGGCGACTTCATGGTGATGCTTTTCGACCGCGACGCCCATTTCCGCCATGACGGACAGCATCTCGGACCGAATGTCCTGGCAGGAATCGATCGGCGGGACGGGGAAGTAGCCGCCCTTCACACGCGGGCGGTGGCCGAGATTGCCGGTCTCGTATTCGGTATCGTCGTTGGATGGCAGTTCGGTCGAGTCGAGCTTGAAGCCCGTATTGTAGGGGTCGGCCTTGTAGCGCACGTCGTCGAAGATGAAGAACTCGGCTTCGGGGCCGAAGTAAGCGACGTCGCCCGTGCCGGACTGCTTCAGATAGGCTTCGGCCTTCTTGGCCGTGCCGCGCGGATCGCGGTTATAGGCTTCGCCGGACACCGGATCGAGAATGTCGCAAAGCACGACCATGGTCGACTGCGCGAAGAAGGGGTCCATATGCGAGGTCTCGGGGTCCGGCATGAGAACCATGTCGGACTCGTTGATCGCCTTCCAGCCGCCGATCGACGAACCGTCGAACATCGTGCCTTCGGAGAACATGTCCTCGTCCACGATGGAAACATCCATCGTGACATGCTGAAGCTTTCCTTTGGGGTCGGTGAAACGCAGGTCGACGAACTTGACGTCGTTGTCCTTGATCTGCTTCAGAATGTCGTTGGCAGTGGTCATGTCTTTCCTCTCCAAGATGTCGTTTGCTGCTTGCGGCAAGCCTTGACGTCGGGCGTCAGACGGCGTCGTTGCCTGTTTCGCCTGTGCGGATGCGGATGGCTTCCTCGATCGTCGAGACGAAGATCTTGCCGTCGCCGATGCGTCCGGTCTGCGCCGCCTTGCGGATCGCCTCCACCGCTGCCGGTACGGCCTCGTCGGTCAGAACGACCTCGACCTTCACTTTCGGCAGGAAATCGACGACATATTCGGCGCCGCGATAAAGTTCGGTATGGCCCTTCTGCCGCCCGAAGCCCTTGGCCTCGGTCACGGTGATGCCCTGAAGACCGACTTCCTGCAGAGCCTCCTTCACCTCGTCGAGCTTGAAGGGTTTGATGATGGCTTCGACCTTCTTCATCGACATATCCTCACGATGTTTCCCCCTCGCGGATCATCGTCCGCCGAAGCGATGAATGCAGGACGCGTGCCACTCGATCCGGTAGGCCGGGACCGTTGGCAAGCCTCGCGGCGTTGCCCGGTGGGAGTAGGCGGGCTTCGCCGAGAACGCAACTATCGCCGTTCCGAAACTGCTCGACACTCGGCCACCTTCCGCTGGAGGGCCCGTATCGCTTGATCGGCCTTGTCGAAGGCCTATCAACTTGTGCATCGGGAAAGCAGGTTGCCATTCGCATGAGCATAGATGTGCAAGATATCCATCTGTTGACGCCCGTCGAGATGGCCGAGGCCGATCGACTGACGATCGCGAGCGGAATTTCCGGATGGGCGCTGATGCGCAGAGCCGGGCAGGCGGTGTTCGAGGTGTTGCGCGAACGGTTTCCCGGCGTATCGCGCGTCGCGATCCTCGCCGGTCCGGGCAATAACGGCGGCGATGCCTTCGTCGTGGCGCGCCTTCTGCGAAACGAGGGCGCGGATGTTCGGATCCACCTCCTGGGCGACCCCAAATCGCTGAAGGGCGACGCCGCCGAGGCGATGGCCGACTACGGCGGCGAAGTCCTTCCGCTCGACGCGTTCGACCCGGCCGATGCGGACCTCATCATCGACGGCCTTTTCGGCGCGGGTCTCGCGCGAGATGTGGACGGCATCGCAAGAACGGTCATCGAGAAGGCGAATGCATCCGGCCGACCCATCGTCGCGATCGACCTGCCGAGCGGCATCTCCGGCGATTCGGGCGCGGAAATGGGACTGGCGATCCAGGCGGCGCTGACCGTGACCTTCTTCCGCCGCAAGCCAGGACATCTGCTGGAGCCCGGCCGTTCGCGGTGCGGCGAACTGGCCGTCGTCGATATCGGTATCGACCCCGATATCCTCGGCTCCATCGGCCCGCGCACCTTCGCCAACGAACCGGCCTTATGGCGGGAGGTCTTCGCACCGCCTTCGCAGATCGGTCACAAATACGACCGAGGCCATGCCGTCGTGTTTTCCGGCGGCGCGACCAAGACAGGCGCGGCGCGCATGTCGGCGCTTTCTGCCTTGCGTGTCGGCGCGGGGCTCGTCACGGTCTTTTCGCCGTCCTCCGCGCTTCTCGTGAACGCCAGCCATCTCACCGCGATCATGTTGAAGCGCTGCGAGAACGAGGCCGAACTCGATGCCCATCTTGCCGACGAACGGCTGAATGCTTTCGTGATCGGCCCTGGCTTCGGGATCGGCGAAAAGGCCGTAAGTTTCGTGCGAGCGGTTCTGGCGTCAGGACGGCATACCGTGATCGATGCCGACGCCATCACCTCCTTCAGGGACAATCGGCAAGACCTCTTCCAGGCAATCGGGGGCAGTTCGGGCAGCGCGGTGCTGACGCCGCATGCGGGAGAGTTCAAGCGGCTCTTTCCCGAACTCGCGGAAGAGCGCTCGAAGCTTGCGATGGCGCGCGGCGCTTCCGCGCGATCCGGTGCCGTGGTGGTCCTGAAGGGCTCCGACACGGTGATCGCCGCCCCGGACGGCCGGGCCGCGATCAACAACACCGGCTCGCCTTATCTCGCCACGGCCGGGACGGGCGACGTTTTGGCGGGCCTCATCGCTGGGCTTCTGGCGCAGAAGCTTCCCGCCTTCGAAGCTGCTTCCGCCGCTGTCTGGCTGCACGGTATGGCGGGGCTGGCCCATGGTCCCGGACTTATCGCCGAGGACCTGCCGAGCCTGATTCCGGCCGCACTGCGCGCACTTCGCGACTAGAACGGGAAGCCGCGCTTACTCCGCGGCTTCCCTTGCACTTTCCACCGGGCGACGGTCCAGAAGCTCCTTCAGGAAGCGTCCGGTCCAAGAGTGCTCGACCTTCACCACGGCTTCCGGCGTGCCTGTGGCAACGATCTCTCCGCCGCCATCGCCACCTTCCGGGCCGATATCGACAACCCAGTCCGCCGTCTTGATGACCTCGAGATTGTGTTCGATCACCACGACCGTATTGCCTTGGTCCACCAGCGAGTGGAGGACTTCCAGAAGCTTGGCAACGTCGTGGAAGTGGAGGCCGGTGGTCGGTTCGTCGAGAATGTAGAGCGTCTTGCCGGTCGCGCGGCGCGACAGTTCCTTGGCGAGTTTCACGCGCTGCGCTTCACCGCCCGAAAGCGTCGTCGCCTGCTGGCCGACCTTGATGTAGCCGAGGCCGACCTCGTTCAGGGTCACCAACTTGTCGCGCACCGCCGGCACGGCGGCGAAGAACTCGACGCCTTCCTCGACGGTCATGTCGAGAACGTCGGCGATCGACTTCACCTTGTAAGTGACTTCCAGCGTTTCGCGATTGTAGCGCTTGCCGTGGCAGACGTCGCAAGTGACGTAGACATCCGGCAGGAAGTGCATCTCAATCTTGATGACGCCGTCGCCCTGGCAGGCCTCGCAGCGCCCGCCCTTGACGTTGAACGAGAAGCGGCCGGCCTGATACCCGCGCGCCTTGGCCTCCGGCAGCCCGGCGAACCAGTCGCGGATCGGCGTGAAGGCGCCGGTATAGGTCGCCGGGTTCGAGCGCGGCGTACGCCCGATCGGCGACTGGTCGATGTCGATGACCTTGTCGAGAAGCTCCAGCCCCTCGACGCGCTCGTGCGGGGCCGGATTCTCGCGCGCGCCGTTGATGTGACGCGCGGCCGCCTTGAACAACGTTTCGATCAGGAAGGTCGACTTGCCGCCGCCGGACACGCCGGTAACGGCCGTGAACAGGCCGAGCGGAATTTCCGCCGAGACGTTCTTCAAATTGTTGCCGCGCGCGCCGACGACCTTCAACCGCTTGTTCTTCTGCGCCTTCCGCCTTTCCGGCGGAACCGCGACGCCGAGCGAACCGGAAAGATAGCGTCCCGTCAGCGACTTCGGATTGGCCTTGATCTCGTCGGGCGTGCCCGCCGCAATGACTTCACCGCCATGGATGCCGGCGGCCGGCCCGATATCGACGACGTAATCCGCCGTCAGAACGGCGTCCTCGTCGTGCTCCACCACAATCACCGTATTGCCGATGTCGCGCAGGTGCTTCAGCGTTGTCAAAAGCCGCGCGTTGTCGCGCTGGTGAAGACCGATCGACGGCTCGTCCAGAACGTAGAGAACGCCCGTCAGGCCAGATCCGATCTGCGAGGCGAGGCGGATGCGCTGCGATTCGCCGCCCGAAAGCGTGCCGGACGAGCGCGACAGCGTCAGGTAATCGAGGCCGACATCGTCTAGGAAGCGAAGCCGTTCCCGGATCTCCTTTAGGATACGGACGGCGATCTCGTTCTGCTTGGCGTTGAGGCTGGCGGGAAGCTCTTCGAACCAGTGCTTGGCCGCGCGGATGGAGAGCGCCGTGACCTCGCCGACATGCCTGCCCGCCACCTTCACGGCGAGCGCCTCCGGCTTCAGCCGATAGCCGCTGCAGGCCGGGCAGGGGGTCGCCGACATATAGCGCTCGATTTCCTCGCGCGACCACGCCGAATCGGTTTCTATCCAGCGCCGCTCGAGATTGGGAATGATGCCTTCGAAGGTCTTGGCCGTCTTATAGGAGCGCAGGCCGTCGTTGTACTGGAACTCGACCTTGCGCTTGCCCGTGCCGTAAAGGATCGCGTTGCGCGCTTCCTCCGGTAGGTCGGACCATTTTTCGGTCTGCTTGAAACCGTATTCTCGGCCGAGCGCATCGAGCGTCTGGCCGTAGTAAGGCGAGGTCGACTTCGCCCAAGGCGCGATGGCGCCGTTCTTCAACGTGCGCGCGGTTTCGGGTACGATCAGGTTCGGATCGATCGACTGCTGGGCGCCGAGCCCGTCACATTTCGGGCACGCGCCGAAGGGGTTGTTGAACGAGAACAAGCGCGGCTCGATCTCGGAGATCGTGAAACCGGAAACGGGGCAGGCGAACTTTTCGGAAAAGATGAGCTGTCGCGGTTTGCCGTTCTCGTCGACGCCATCGGCAAACTCGGCTACCGCGATGCCATCGGCCAGCCGAAGCGCCGTTTCCATCGAATCGGCGAGGCGCGTCTTCAGGTCGGCGCGCACGACCACGCGATCCACCACGACCTCGATATCGTGCTTGAACTTCTTGTCGAGCGACGGCACGTCGGCGATGTCGTGGAACTCACCGTTGACGCGAACGCGCTGGAAGCCCTTCTTCTGAAGCTCCTGCAACTCCTTCTTGAACTCGCCCTTTCGCCCGCGAACGATCGGCGCGAGCAGGAAAAGGCGGGTGCCTTCCGGCTGTTCGAGGACGCGATCCACCATCTGGCTGACCGTCTGGCTTTCGATCGGCAACCCAGTCGCGGGAGAGTAAGGAATGCCGGTGCGCGCGAAGAGAAGGCGGAGATAATCGTAGATCTCCGTCACCGTGCCGACGGTGGAGCGGGGATTCTTCGAGGTCGTCTTCTGCTCGATGGAGATGGCCGGCGACAACCCGTCGATCTGGTCGACATCCGGCTTCTGCATCATCTCGAGAAACTGGCGCGCATAGGCTGAAAGGCTTTCGACGTATCGTCTCTGCCCTTCCGCATAGATCGTGTCGAAGGCCAGCGACGACTTGCCGGACCCCGACAGGCCCGTCATCACGATGAGCTTGTCGCGTGGCAGGTCGAGATCGACGTTCTTGAGATTATGCTCGCGGGCACCGCGAACGGAAATGAACTTCTGATCGGCCATCGGCTGCCGCATTCGCTTCATGGATCGGGACGTGCGCCGCCGGGAGATGGGCGGCGTTCAGCCGTCGCGCTAGATATGTGTCATCGGCTTCGCGTCGAGACGCGTCGAAAACAAGTTGCCTTTGCGTCGCACAAGAGAACATATTATGAACGTCTTGTCGATACGCGCATGTCGCGCGGCGCTTGTGGAAATCCGCCGGGCGTCGCGCATATCATCGCGCGATATCCTATGATGCATGAAAGGCCGGCTCGACCGGCGATCGAGGGAGTGTCGAGCCATGGCCGGCAGCGTGAACAAAGTCATCCTGGTCGGAAATCTCGGGGCGGACCCGGAAATCCGTCGCTTGAATTCCGGGGACGCGGTCGTGAACCTGCGCATCGCGACCTCCGAAACCTGGCGCGACCGCCAGTCGGGCGAGCGCAAGGAGCGCACCGAATGGCATAACGTCGTGATCTTCAACGAGAACCTCGTGAAGGTCGCCGAGCAGTATCTGCGCAAGGGCTCGACGGTTTATATCGAAGGCCAGCTTCAGACCCGATCTTGGGAGGACCAGGGGGGCCAGAAGAAATACACGACCGAGGTCGTTCTCCAGAAGTTCCGTGGCGAACTGCAGATGATCGGCGGTCGCAGTGAAGGCGGTAGTGGCGGCGGCGACTACGATCGCGGTTCCAGCTTCGGCGGCGGCGGGGGTGGTGGCCGTGACGAGGATCGCGGCGGTGCGCGTCGCGGCGGCGGGGGCGGCGGTGCCGGCAACTACGATCGCGGCGGCGGCGGGGGCGGCGGCGGATCGCGCGATATGGACGACGAGATTCCGTTCTGAACGAATCGTGATCGACGGATCGGGGCGCTGGCCGGGGGGGCGGCGCTCCGATGGTGATCCAATATCTGCGCGTGCCCGTCGACCCTTGGCCAAGTCATTGAAAAGTCGACTGTAAATCCCCATCTGGAACGGGTGGGACGATTTGCCTTCCTCCTAGCTGGCTTGCTATAACCGTCCCGAACTCTCAGCTTCGGAAGCGGACTTTTTTGGCCGACGATACCCACGACACAACGCCCGAGCGGCCTCGCGGCGTCGAAAGCATCTCGATTGTCGACGAGATGCGCCGATCCTACCTCGATTATGCGATGAGCGTCATCGTCAGCCGCGCGCTGCCGGACGTTCGCGACGGGCTGAAGCCGGTGCATCGCCGCGTTCTCTTCGCTATGCACGAGATGGGCCTTACCTCGACGCGGCCTTTCCGAAAGTCCGCCGGTGTCGTCGGTGAGGTGATGGGTAAGTACCATCCGCACGGCGACGCCTCGATCTATGATGCCCTCGTGCGCATGGCGCAGGACTGGTCGCTGCGCGCGCCGCTTATCAACGGGCAGGGCAATTTCGGCTCGATCGACGGCGATCCGCCGGCGGCCATGCGCTACACCGAATCGCGCCTGCAGAAGGTGTCCGACGCGCTTCTGGAAGACATCGACAAGGAAACGGTGAACTTCCAGGAGAACTACGACGGGCGCGAGATGGAGCCTGTGGTTCTGCCCGCGCGCTTCCCGAACCTTCTCGTCAACGGCTCCGGCGGCATCGCCGTCGGCATGGCCACCAACGTCCCGCCGCACAATCTCGGCGAAGTCGTGGATGGCTGCATCGCCATGATCGACAATCCGGAAATCTCGTTGGAAGAGATGATGCAGATCGTTCCCGGTCCCGACTTTCCGACCGGCGCGCTGGTGCTCGGCCGGGCCGGCATTCGCGATGCCTATGCCACCGGGCGCGGCTCCATCCTGATGCGCGGCAAGGTGCATATCGAGCCCCTGCGCGGTGACCGCGAGTCGATCATCGTCACCGAGGTTCCCTACCAGGTGAACAAGGCCTCGATGATCGAGAAGATGGCCGATCTGGTGCGCGACAAGCGTATCGAGGGCGTTTCCGACATTCGCGACGAAAGCGATCGCGACGGCTATCGCGTCGTGGTGGAACTGAAGCGCGACGCGTCGAGCGACGTCGTCCTCAACCAACTCTACCGCTTCACGCCGCTCCAAACCTCGTTCGGCGCCAATATCGTGGCGCTGAACGGCGGCAAGCCGGAGCAGATGACGCTCCTCGACATGCTTGGCGCCTTTATCGCCTTCCGCGAGGAAGTGGTGAACCGCCGCACGCGCTTCCTCCTGCGCAAGGCGCGCGAGCGGGCGCATGTCTTGGTCGGTCTCGCCATCGCCGTCGCCAATATCGACGAGATCATCAAGCTGATCCGCGAAGCGCCCGACCCGCAGACCGCGCGCGACCGCATGATGGCGCGCGAATGGGATGCCAAGGATGTCGAGCCGCTGATTCGCCTGATCGACGATCCGCGCCACCGCATCTCCGAGAACGGCACCTATCGCCTATCGGAAACGCAAGCGCGCGCCATCCTCGACCTGCGTCTCCAACGCCTGACGGCGCTCGGACGCGACGAGATCGGCGACGAATTGAACAAGATCGGCGAGGAAATCCGCGAGTATCTTTCGATCCTGTCGTCCCGGATCAAGGTGCGCGAGATCGTCAAGGCCGAGCTTCTGGCGGTGAAGCTGGAATTTGCGACGCCCCGCCGGACCGAGCTTCTGGAAGGCGCGGCCGATCTCGATGACGAGGACCTGATTCCGCGCGAGGAGATGGTCGTCACCGTCAGCCATGGCGGCTACATCAAGCGCGTTCCGCTGGCGACCTACCGGGCGCAGCGGCGCGGCGGCAAGGGCCGCTCCGGCATGACGCTGAAGGGCGATGAGGATTCGGTGACGCGCGTGTTCGTCGCCAATACTCACACGCCCATCCTATTCTTCTCGTCGCGCGGCATCGTCTACAAGGAGAAGGTCTGGCGCCTGCCGCTCGGCAATCCGCAGTCGCGCGGCAAGGCGCTGGTGAACATGCTGCCGCTCGAAAAGGGCGAGCGCATCACTTCCATCCTGCCGTTGCCGAACGACGAGCGCTCGGTCGAAGAGCTGAACGTGATGTTCGCGACGACGCGCGGCACCGTCCGGCGCAACAAGCTGGCGGACTTCCTTCAGGTGAACCGCAACGGCAAGATCGCGATGAAGCTGGACGAGGCGGGGGATGAAATCCTTGCCGTCGCCGTTTGCTCTGAAGACAGCGACGTCTTCCTGACGGCCTCTTCCGGGCAGTGCATCCGCTTCCAGGCGACCGATGTGCGCTTGTTCGCGGGCCGCAACTCCGTCGGCGTGCGCGGCATATCGCTCCCTGAGGGCGAGCAGGTCATCTCCATGGCGATCCTTCGCCATGTGGACGCGACCGCGGCCGAACGCGCTTCCTATCTGAAGATGCGTCGCGCGGTGGAGGGCGAGACCGAAACGGACGTCGTCGCCGTGGAGGAGGAGGTCGTGGAGGATGTCGCGATCGATCAGGAGCGCTATGCCTATCTCAGCGCGGCCGAGGAGTTCATCCTGACGCTCAGCGAGTTCGGCTACGGCAAGCGTTCCTCGTCCTACGAGTTCCGCACCAGCGGGCGGGGCGGTAAGGGGATACGCGCAACCGACCCGTCGCAGATGGCCAATATCGGGCGGCTCGTCGCCGGTTTCCCGGTCGAGGCCGGGGATCAGTTGCTGATGATCTCGGATCGTGGCCAGACGATCCGCGTGCCGGTGGAGGGGATCGGCTTGAAGGGTCGCGCCACCAAGGGCGTGACGATCTTCAGAACCGCGGAAGGGGAGCGTGTGGTGTCCGTCGAGCGCATCCCGGACCAGGGTGCCGAGGAGGCCGAGATCATCGCGCCGATCGATGGCGACGAAAGCGCCGAGGATGCTTCGGGGGGCGAGTGATCGCCTCCCCATAACTCATGCGTTGGAAGAAGGCGTCGGCTGTTAGTTCAGCGGCCGGCGTTTGCGCGCCACGGCTTTGACGCGCGAAGCTTCCGCCTCGTTATGAAGAGCAACGGCAGTAGCGCTGCACAGGCCTGCGACCATGGCGAGCGAAAGAACGAAAATCAGCATTGCTCATCTCCGGAATGCGCAAGGGGAATGCTGCTGCTAAACGTTTGTTCCAACGATCCGAATCACAAGATGTCCCGATCGTCGCAGGGGCGGGACGCTGTCCCTTGCAACAGCGCCGCCGAACGCATCAATACGACGCGAAGCGTTGATCCCGGGTTGTCGAGCATGATGAAGATTTTCCGAATGTCGCTAACGGGCATCACACCATGACCATGCGCACCGGTCTTTATCCGGGCTCGTTCGATCCCTTCACGCTCGGTCATCTCGATATTCTGCGCCGAAGCTGCGCTCTGTTCGATCGGGTGATCGTCGGCATCGGTGTTCACCATGGCAAGGCGCCGATGCTTGATTTCGATACGCGCGAGAAACTGATCGAAGAGGTCGCCGAGGGCCAAGGCTTCGCCGGTCAGGTTCGGGTGGAAAGCTTTTCCGGCCTTGTCGTGATGGCGGCCGAAGCCCTCGGCGCGGCGACCCTGATACGGGGCATCCGCGACGGAACGGATCTCGACTACGAGATGCAGATGGCCGGCATGAACGCGGAACTTGCGCCGAGCGTTCGAACCATCTTCCTGCCGTCGAGCCCGGCCGTGCGGCCCATAACGGCCACATTGGTTCGCCAGATCGCCGCGATGGGCGGAGACATCACGCCTTTCGTCCCGCCGTGCGTCGCCGAGGCGCTCCGAACACGGCAATCATGAAGGAAACGACGCGAATGACATTCTTGTCCAGAATCGGGCTTTCGGCGGTTGTCGCGCTTTCGGTGGTGGCGGGTGCTGCCTCGGTGGCGAGCGCCAAGGATATGATGGTGATCTCCACGAAGGACGGCGAGATCGACGTCCAGCTTCGCCCCGATCTGGCCCCCAACCACGTCAAGCAGATCGAGGCTCTCGCCAAGAAGGGCGCTTATGACGGCGTGGCCTTCCACCGCGTCATCGACGGCTTCATGGCCCAGACCGGCGACGTGCAATATGGCAAGGAAGGCGCCGGCTATTCGCAGAACGACGTCGGCACCGGCGGTTCCGATCTGCCCGACATCAAGGCCGAGTTCTCCAAGGAGCCCTTCAAGCGCGGCACGGTCGGCATGGCGCGCGCGGCCGACCCGAACTCGGCCAATTCGCAGTTCTTCATCATGTTCGACGAAGGCAGCTTCCTGAACGGCCAGTACACCGTGGTCGGTCAGGTGGTGAAAGGCATGGAGGTCGTCGACAAGATCAAGAAGGGCAGCAAGGCGGACAACGGCTCCGTCAGCGAGCCCGATAAGATGGTCTCGGTGAAGATCGATCCTAAGTGATTTTCGGCTGCCGGGCTTGTCAGTCCGGCACCGTTCCTCCATCTGCGGCATCAAAGCGGCGGGACCAGCGATGGTTCCCGCCCTTGTTGTTGCCAGTCCTGAAGAAAAGGAGGCCGCCATGGCCTACGACAAGCCGGAAGACACGCTGGTCATTGAGACCACCAAGGGAACGGTGGTCATCGAGATGCGGCCCGACCTCGCGCCGAACCACGTCGCTCATATCAAGGCACTGGCGCGTGAAGGGGCTTACGACGGCGTCGTGTTCCATCGCGTCATCGACGGTTTCATGGCGCAGACCGGCGACGTGAAGTTCGGCAAGTCCACCGGACCCAGCTTCGACGCTTCGCGCGCCGGCATGGGCGGTTCGGACAAGCCGAACCTCAAGGCCGAGTTCAACGCCGAGCCGCATGTGCGTGGCACCACCTCGATGGCGCGCGCCGCCAGCCCGGATTCGGCCAATTCGCAGTTTTTCATCTGCTTCGACGACGCGCCTTTCCTGAACCGCCAGTACACGGTCTGGGGCAAGGTCATCGAAGGCATGGAGAATGTCGACAAGATCAAGCGCGGCGAGCCGGTTCGCGACCCCGATAAGATCGTGTCCGTGAAGGTCGCCGCCGACGCCTGATGCGCGTCGACGCCTTCGATTTCGATCTGCCGGAGCGCTTAATCGCGCTTCGGCCGGCCGAGCCGCGCGAAAGCGCGCGCCTTCTCGCCGTGGATGGGGCAGGGAGCTTCGGCGATCGCCATATCGCCGATCTGCCGTCGCTGCTTCAACCGGGTGATGTTCTCGTCTTCAACGATACGCGGGTCATTCCAGCGCAACTGGAAGGTCGCCGGATCGGTCGCGGCGATACCGAGCCGTCGATCGGCGCGACGCTGCACCAGCGTATCGAGCCTGACGTCTGGAAGGCTTTCGTCCGCGGTTCGCGAAAGCTGAAAGCCGGCGACCGCGTGTCCTTCGGCGAACACGGCAATGTCTGCCTCGCCGGGTCGCTCGACGCCGAGGTGCGCGAGGTCGGCATCGAGGGAGAGATCACCTTCGCCTTCGATCTGTCCGGCCCGGCGCTGGACGAAGCGATCGCCAATGTCGGCGCCATTCCACTGCCGCCTTACATCGCCTCGAAACGCGACGTGGACGAGCGTGATCGGTGCGATTACCAGACGATCCATGCGCGGGAAGAAGGTGCTGTCGCAGCACCCACCGCCGGGCTTCATTTCACGGACGAACTCGTTTCCGCTCTCGACCAACGAGGTGTCGCGCGCGAGTATCTGACGCTTCATGTCGGCGCCGGCACGTTCCTGCCGGTCAAGGCCGATACGACCGAAGCGCATCGGATGCATTCCGAGAACGGCCGAATCGAACCGGCCACCGCCGAGCGCCTCAACGAAGCGCGGCGGCGCGGCGGGCGGATCGTGGCCGTCGGCACGACATCGCTGCGCCTTCTGGAAAGCGCGACGGGCGAAGACGGTATCGTGCGTCCCTTCGCCGGATCGACCGACATCTTCATCACGCCGGGCTACCGTTTTCGCGCGGTGGACCGCCTTTTGACGAACTTCCACCTGCCGCGCTCGACGTTGTTCATGCTCGTCTCCGCCTTCAGCGGTTTCGAGACGATGCGGCGCGCTTATGCCCATGCCATCACGGAGGAATATCGCTTTTATTCCTACGGCGATGCCTGCCTTCTCGACCCGGCCCTTCCATGACCGAACGCTTCACCTTTCGCCTCATTGCCAAGGATGGAAAGGCGCGTCGTGGCGAGATCACGATGCCGCGCGGCGCGATCCGCACGCCGGCCTTCATGCCCGTCGGCACCGCCGGCACGGTGAAGGCGATGTATCTGGATCAGGTCCGCGAACTCGGCTCGGACATCATCCTCGGCAATGTCTACCACCTGATGCTGCGGCCGGGCGCGGAACGCGTGGCGCGGCTCGGCGGCCTTCACGAGATGGCGCGCTGGCCCTATCCGATCCTCACCGATTCCGGCGGGTTCCAGGTCATGTCGCTCGCAGCCCTGCGGAAGCTCGACGAGACGGGTGTCGTCTTCAAGTCGCATATCGACGGCTCCATGCACTCGCTGAGCCCCGAGCGTTCGATCGAGATTCAGGGGCTTCTCGACAGCGACATCCAGATGCAGCTCGACGAATGCGTCCGGCTGCCGGCCGAGCCAGCCGAGATCGAACGCGCCATGGAGATGTCGCTGCGCTGGGCCGAGCGCTGCAAGATCGCCTTCGGCGACCAGCTGGGCAAGGCGATGTTCGGCATCGTGCAGGGCGGAGACATCGTGGACCTTCGTCTGCGCTCGGCGGAAGCTCTCGCGGCGTTGGATCTGAAAGGCTACGCGGTCGGAGGTCTCGCGGTCGGGGAGCCGCAAGCGGTGATGCTGTCGGTTCTGGAGGAAACCCTTCCGGCTCTGCCGATCGAAAAGCCGCGCTATCTGATGGGCGTCGGCACGCCGGACGACATCGTGGAATCCGTTCGGCGCGGCGTCGATATGTTCGACTGCGTGATGCCGACGCGGGCAGGGCGCCACGGATTGGCCTTCACCCGGCGCGGCAAGGTGAACTTCAAGAATGCTCGACACGCCGACGACCACCGTCCGCTGGACGAGGAATCCAATTGTCCGGCCGCGCGCGACTACAGCCGCGCTTATATCCACCATCTCGTGCGGTCCGACGAGGCGCTCGGCGCGATGCTGCTGACTTGGAACAACTTGGCTTATTACCAGTCGCTCATGGCCGACCTGCGCGACGCCATCGAACGCGGCTGCTTCGAGGAACGGGCGGCTGCCATTAAAGAAACCTGGGCGAAGGGCGATATCCCGCCGCTTTGATCTCAGGCCGAGAAATCGTCGCCTTTGCGGATCGAACAACTGGTGATCTTCAGCGATCCATCCGGTTGCCGAGCCAGCGTGTAGCTCGCGATGTAGCTGTGCCCTTCGGCATCCGTCATGTTCACGTCCTGCCGAAAGCCTTCGCCTTCGGCGCGCATCGGTCCGAACGTGACGTTGTTCGCCTCCACGACGACGGAGTAACCGTTTCGAACCATGGACATGAAGACGTCCGGCGACGGGAACATCGCCTTGATGCTCGGCGCGGCGAAGGAATAGGCGGCGACGCCATCGCCGGCTTTGAAAGCCCGCAACTGGCTGGAGATGACGGAACGGACATCGCCGCTGTCATCTGCTCTGGCGGCGGGCGGCGCGAGAAGGGCGCCTGCGATCAAAGCCGATGCTAAAAGCCTTCTCGACATAGCAGTCACCTCGCCGTGTGTCGTAAAGACATCGCGCGCCGCCGGCGGCGCGGCAGGGTCGTTCGCCATCAACTCGTCGTGATCAGATGCATCTTCGATCGTTTAGCCGGCAACGAGGATGGATCGTCCGCTTGATTCCTACACATAAATGTCAGGATCGGAGGAACCCGCCATGCGCCGTACCATCGTGGTCGCCTTGTTGATGATCGGCCCTGTTTCGCTGGCAGGATGCGAGACCGTAACCTACAGCGAAGGTCCCGCCGACTACGCGCTCCGCCCGGATTACCGCGACGACGACCGTGTCCCGCCGCCCATACGCTATCCGGACCGGTACGATCGTTACGACCGTTATAGCGAATATCGTGATCCATATATCCGACGTCCACCCCCGCCCGTTCGGCCGTATCCGCTCTACGATCGCTACCGCGACTATGACGATGGCTATTGATCGGCGGGGCTGACCCGGAAGCCATTTGGCCGCAGCCGTTGCTGTTAAGACTTCCGCAACTTTTGTCTCCGCCCGACATTTCCCGCCAACACCGGCAGAAGGCGACGGCGATGGCAGTATCAGGACTTCGTTCCAGCAACCGACGAGCCCCGATCATGGCCTATGGCTGTGTCGGAGCAGCCATCGCCTTCATCTTCGCTTTGACGTTGGGCGTGTTCGATACAAGCGAAGAAACGCATCGGATGGCGTCCAACGATGCCGCTACAGTGACCTCCTCTACACCCTGACGCATCGGCGTCGGTCGTGATGTTGGCTGTCGGATCGAAACTGCTATGAGTGCCGCTTCCGACATCCTACATGCCATCGCAGATGAACGACAAAGCCCTCGAAATCCTCAAGACCGTCTATGGCTACGATGCGTTCAGGGGACCCCAGGCGAGCATCGTTGAGCATGTCATCGAAGGCAACAACGCCTTCGTCCTGATGCCGACCGGCGGCGGTAAATCTCTCTGCTATCAGATTCCCGCCATCGCCCGACCCGGCATGGGGCTCGTCGTATCTCCGCTGCTGGCATTGATGTCCGATCAGGTCGCGGCCCTGCGGCAAGCGGGCGTGAAGGCGGCCGCTCTGAACTCCGATCTTGTACCGGAAGAGCGACGCGCCTTGTGGGACGCCGTCGAGACAGGTGCTCTCGACATCCTCTACGTCGCGCCGGAAACGCTGATGCGCCCCGAGGTGCTGCAGCGGCTCGCCCGAACGCGATTGTCGCTGATCGCCATCGACGAGGCGCACTGTTTGTCGCAATGGGGGCATGATTTTCGCCCCTCCTATCGCCAGCTCGACGCGCTGGTTCAGGCGTTTCCGGACACGCCGCGGATGGCGCTGACGGCGACGGCGGACGAGCCGACGCGCGCCGAGATCCTGTCCCACCTCGACATCGCCGAGGCGGATGCCTTCGTCGCAGGCTTCGACCGCCCCAACATCCGCTATGCCATCGAAGAGAAGGACAATCCTCGCGCCCAGTTGCGGGACTTTCTGAAGCGCCACAAGGACGAGAGCGGCATCGTCTACTGCCTTTCGAAGCGCAAGACCGAGGAAACCGCCGCTTGGTTGCGTGATCAGGGTTACGATGCCCTGAGTTATCACGCGGGGATGGAGAAGGCCGCGCGCGAAGCCAACCAGATGCGTTTTCAGCACGGCGAAGCGGTGGTGATGGTCGCGACCATCGCCTTCGGCATGGGCATCGACAAGCCGGACGTGCGCTTCGTCGCCCATATCGATCTGCCGGGCAGTATCGAGGCCTACTATCAGGAAACCGGACGCGCCGGGCGCGACGGCTTGGCCTCCGACACGCTGATGCTCTACGGTTCGGAGGATATCGCGCTGCGCAGCCGCTTCATCGAGGGATCGGACGCGCCGGACGCCCGCAAGCGGATGGAGCGCCAGAAACTCGACGCGCTTCTGGGCCTTGCCGAAACGGCGGGCTGTCGCCGGCAGGTGCTCTTGTCCTATTTCGGCGACCGCTGCGACCCTTGCGGCAACTGCGATACCTGCGCCGAGCCGCCCACGCTGTTCGACGGCACGGTTTCGGCGCAAAAGGCGCTGTCCTGCATCTACCGCACCGGCGAGCGCTTCGGGCAGGCTTATATCGTCGACGTGCTTCTGGGCGCCGAGAGCGAGCGCATCACGCAGTTCGGCCACGACCGCGTTTCGACCTACGGCATCGGCACGGAGCACGACAACCGCGCATGGCGGGCGATCCTGCGCCAGTTGATCGCGCTGCGCTTCGTGGAAGTCGATCTGGCCGGCCATGGCGGATTGTCGATCGCACCCGCCGGCCGCGACTTTCTGCGCGACAAGCCGACATTGATGCTGCGCGCGCCGCAACCGGCGCGTTCGCGCCGCGAGCGGCAGGTGCGCGGCACAACGCAATCGAGCGTGGCCGACGGGGACAACGACCTGTTCCAGGCCTTGCGCCAGAAGCGCATGGAAATCGCCCGAACGCAGAACCTGCCGCCCTATGTCATCTTCCACGACAAGACGCTGATCGAACTGGCGGCGGCCCGACCGACCTCGCGGGCGGCGATGGCGAGGGTTCCAGGCGTCGGCGAAGCCAAGCTCGACCGGTACGGCCCAGCGTTTCTGGCGGTGATCGCCGAACATGGAGGCTAGGGTCACCGACAATTCGCCGGAACGCGGAGCGGTGCTGCCGAATTGCGCTCATGCTCGCCACGAACGGCAGGCGGTTCGGCCCTTGAGAATCGGATAGACAGTCCTCTCGGGCCGACTCCGTGATTTCCCGACCAACCCCGGATCGGCCTTCGAAATCACGGTTCGCATCATCGGCAGGGAGAAGCATCATGAGCATATCGAACCGTCCCTTCGGACGCACGGGCTGGTCGGTTTCGGAGATCGGCTTCGGCGCCTGGGCCATCGGCGGCTCGTGGGGAAATGTCGACGAAAGCGAAGCGAAGGGGGCTCTGCACGCCGCCCTGGACGAAGGCATGACCTTCATCGACACCGCCGACGTCTATGGCGACGGGCGCTCCGAGCGCATCGTGCGTGACGTTCTGCGCGAGCGGGGCGACCGCGACGTCAAGGTCGCGACGAAGGCCGGCCGCCGGCTTTCCCCGCATGTCGCCGACGGTTACACGGCGGCCAATCTCGGCGCGTTCATCGATCGCAGCCTTACCAATCTCGGTGTGGAGACACTCGATCTCGTGCAACTGCACTGTCCGCCGACGGAAGTCTTCTATCGTCCGGAAGTGTTCGGGGCCTTGGACGAACTCGTGGCGTCCGGCAAGCTTCGCCATTACGGCGTTTCCGTCGAGAAGGCGGAAGAAGGGCTGAAGGCGATCGAGTATCCGAACGTCGCCTCCGTCCAGATCATCTACAACGCCTTTCGGCAGCGTCCGGCCGAATTGTTTTTCCTCGAAGCCAAGCGGCGCGGCGTCGCCGTCATCGTGCGGGTGCCGCTCGCCAGCGGCATGTTGACCGGCAAGCTGAAGGCCGACACCCCCTTCGCGGCGGACGATCACCGCGCCTTCAACCGCCACGGCGAGGCCTTCGATGTCGGCGAGACTTTCGCCGGCGTGCCCTACGACGTCGCGCTGGCAGCGGTGGAAGAGCTTCGCCCGCTGGTGCCCGAAGGCGCGACCATGGCGCAGATGGCCTTGCGCTGGATTTTGATGGAGGAGGCGGTTTCGG
The DNA here is from genome assembly GCF_009176975.1 of Aureimonas psammosilenae. Lineage (GTDB taxonomy): Bacteria > Pseudomonadota > Alphaproteobacteria > Rhizobiales > Rhizobiaceae > Plantimonas > Plantimonas psammosilenae. The sequence continues at coordinate 25,482 of NZ_WEZG01000011.1, read as the reverse complement.
TTGTGATTCCCGGCGCGAAATCGGAAGCTCAAGCGAAAGCCAACGCCGCCGCGAGCGGTCTCGCGCCGTTGCGTCCGGAAGTGATGGATCGCGTCCGCGAGATCTACCAAAGCCAAATCGCACCGCACGTCCACCATCGCTGGTGACGGCTTCGATCTCCGGACGCTGTCGCGCGTCGGGCGTCACGCTGAGTCTTGAGGAGCGGCCGTAGAGAACACTTCCTGCTGCCCGGACGCATCCAAGCGACCGGGCAGGAGGACGTTGGATCGCAGTAGGAAGAATCAAAAACGTCCGTGCGAAAACAGCTTCTCGCCGGGCAACTAGGACGCAATGATTGGCTGACGGATTGGTGAGCGCGCTGGGACTCGAACCCAGGACCTACAGATTAAAAGTCCGTTGCTCTACCAACTGAGCTACGCGCTCGACTGCGGGCCCGATGGGGATTCGCGTCGGGGCGGACCATAGAAAGAGGCCCTTCCTCGGTCAACTGCTTCCGAGGGCCGGTTTGCGCTTTTGCCGCAACCATTGCGACCGGCTATAGCACTGGCCATGAACCAACGTCGCTTAATCCATATTTCTCGGGGTCCATGTGGGGCTCGCCTTCCGTGAACGACGTCAGCTATCTCGCGGCCGTCGTCGCCGGCGGCTTGTCGTTTCTTTCGCCCTGCGTTCTGCCCCTCGTGCCCCCGTATCTCTGCTACATGGCCGGGGTGTCGGTGGAAGACCTGCGTGGCGGGGGGAGCGTTGCCGGAGCGAGACGGCAGGGGCGGGTCGTGGCGAGCGCTCTCCTCTTCGTTCTCGGCTTCTCGACGGTTTTCGTCGCGCTCGGAGCCGGCGCGAGTTCGGTCGGGCGGCTGCTCCGCGAGAACCTCTCGTGGCTCGGAATCGTCGCCGGCTTGGCGATCATCGTCATGGGCCTCAACTTCCTCGGCGTTTTCCGCATCGGCGCTCTTTCCACCGAGCGGCGCTTTCGTTCGCCTGACAAACCCGGCAGCTTTCTGGGCGCTTATCTGATGGGGCTCGCCTTCGCTTTCGGATGGACGCCCTGTATCGGCCCGGTGCTCGGCGCCATCCTCGGTCTGGCCGGGGCGCGGGATACGGTCGGCGAGGGCGCGACGATGCTGGCTTTTTATTCGCTCGGGCTCGGCATCCCCTTCGTTCTGGCGGCCCTCTTTTCGGGGGCGTTTCTGTCTTCGGCCAGCAAGCTGCGTCGGCATCTCGGCAAGGTCGAGAAGGCGATGGGCGGGCTTCTGGTCGTCACCGGAATCCTGTTTCTGACAGGTGGAATGCAGCGCATGTCCTTCTGGCTTCTGGAAACCTTTCCGGCGCTGCAGAAGATCGGTTAACCATACTCGCTTAAACATCGAAGAGATGCCGGCCGGCTTTTCCTTCGCGCAGGGCCGGATCGCCGCGAATGCCACTTGGGACGACGAATGCCAAGAACCTGCCTTTCGGTGATTCTCGCGGCCGGCGAGGGAACGCGCATGAAGTCCAGCCGCGCCAAGGTGCTGCACGAAGTGGCGGGCTTGCCGATGGTCGCCCATGCGGTGCTGGCGGCGAAGGCGGCCGGCACCGACGCCGTTGCGCTCGTGACCGGTCGTGATGCCGAAGCGGTCGAGAAGGCTGCGCGCGCCGTCGCGCCTCAGTCCACCGTTCATGTGCAGGCCGAGCGCCTGGGAACGGCCCACGCCGTTCTCGCCGCACGGGCCAGCATCGAGCCGGGCTTCGACGATCTCCTGATACTCTTCGGCGACACGCCGCTCGTGCGGTCGCAAACGCTGGAAGCCGCTCGCGCGGTTCTGGCGGAAGGCGCCGATATCTGCGTCGTCGGCTTCCGGACGGCCGATCCGACCGGCTACGGCCGTTTGATCGAACGCGAGGGCGACGTGATCGCCATTCGCGAGGAAAAAGACGCGTCGGCGGACGAAAAGAAGATCGGCTTCTGCAATGCAGGCATCATGGCCGTTCGCGGTGAAACGGTCTTGTCGCTGCTGGATGCCGTCGGCAACAACAACGCCAAGGGCGAATATTACCTCACCGACATCGTCGCCATCGCACGCGAACGGGGCGGGGTGGTGAAGGCGATCGAGGCGGGAGCCGAGGAAGTGCTCGGCGTCAACAACCGCGTCGAACTCGCCGCGGTCGAGGCCATCTGGCAGGATCGTAAACGCCGCGAGGCGATGCTGGCTGGCGCCACGCTGATCGCGCCCGAAACGGTGTTCTTCAGCTTCGACACCGCGCTCGGCCTTGACGTCGTGGTGGAGCCGAACGTCGTCTTCGGGCTGGGCGTTGTGGTCGCCGACGGCGTGGCGATCCATGCCTTCAGCCATCTGGAGGGGGCGAAACTCGCGAGAGGCACTTCCGTCGGCCCCTATGCCCGGCTTCGGCCGGGAACGGATCTCGGTGAAGGCGCCAAGGTCGGCAATTTCTGCGAAACCAAGAACGCCCGCATCGAGGCGGGGGCGAAGGTCAATCACCTTTCCTATATCGGCGATGCGCGGATCGGCTCGAACACCAATGTCGGCGCGGGCACGATCACCTGCAATTACGACGGTTTGAACAAGTGGTTCACCGATATCGGCGCCAATGTCTTCGTCGGATCGGATACCGCTCTCGTCGCGCCGGTCTCGGTAGCGGATGGTGCCTTCATCGGATCGGGCAGCGTGATCACCGAAGACGTTCCAGCCGATGCGCTCGCCATCGCACGGAGCCGACAGGTGGTGAAGGAAGGGCGCGCGGTCGAAATCCGCGCCCGTACCGCCGCGATGAAGGCGCAAAAGTCCTCCAAACCCGCTTGATATCGGGTATCAGCCGGCAAGCGAACTTGGCTGGACGGGTCTTCGCGCGACGGCCCTGAAGGTCGTTGGAAACAAGGGTCAGACGATCATGTGCGGCATCATCGGTATCGTCAGCGGAACGCCCGTTGCGGAGCGTTTGGTGGAGTCGCTGAAGCGCCTCGAATATCGTGGCTACGATTCCGCCGGGATCGCGACACTGTCGTATGTCGGGCTCGACCGCCGCCGGGCCGTCGGCAAGCTCGTCAATCTCGAACGGCTCGTCCGGGAAGAACCGCTCGGCGGCACGATCGGCATCGGCCACACGCGCTGGGCGACGCATGGCGCCCCTACCGTGCCGAACGCTCACCCGCACGCGACGCCCCGCCTTGCCGTCGTGCATAACGGCATCATCGAGAATTTTCGCGAGCTGAAGGCCGAACTCGTCGCCGACGGCTACACCTTCCATAGCGAGACCGACACGGAAGCCGTCGCCGTGTTCGTGACACGCGAACTCGACCGTGGCGTCGCACCAAGGCAGGCGGTTCACAACTGCCTCAAGCGGCTCGAAGGCGCCTTCGCGCTGGGCTTCCTGTTCAAAGGCGAGGAAAGCCTTCTGATCGGCGCGCGCAAGGGTGTGCCGCTGGCGGTCGGGCAGGGGCGCGGCGAGATGTTTCTCGGCTCCGACGCCATCGCCATGTCGCCTTTCACGGACGAGATCCGCTATCTCGAGGACGGCGACTGGGTGGTGATGAACCACGACGACGCGGAGATTTTCGATGCGGCCGGCGAACCGGTGGAGCGCCCCCTGCGCCGCACGGTCGGCAAGGCCTTCTATGTCGACAAGGGCAATTATCGCCACTTCATGCAGAAGGAGATCTTCGAGCAGACCGAGGTGATCGGCCACACGCTCGGTTCCTTCGTTGACATGACCACCGGGCGGGCGCGCATGACGGCCGATAAGGGCCTCGATTTCACGAATGTCGGCCGCATGGCGATCTCGGCCTGCGGCACCGGCTTCTATGCGGGCCTGACCGGCCGCTACTTCTTCGAGCGCCATGCGCGCATCGCCTGCGATCTCGATGTCGCTTCGGAGTTTCGTTATCGAGAAAGCCCGCTTGGCGACGTCGATCTCGCGCTCTTCGTTTCGCAGTCGGGCGAAACGGCGGACACTTTGGCTTCGCTGCGCTACGCCAAATCGGAAGGCATCCGAACCGCCGCGATCGTCAACGTTCCCGAATCCACAATGGCGCGCGAGGCGGATGTTGTGCTGCCGACCCTGGCCGGGCCGGAAATCGGCGTCGCCTCCACCAAGGCCTTCACCTGCCAATTGACCGCGCTCGCCGCGCTTTCCGTCGCGGCCGGCGTGCAGCGCGGCGTGATTTCGCCCGAGGGCGAGCTTGAACTGACGCGCGCCTTGTCGGAAGCGCCGCGCATGGTGGCCGAGGCCTTCAAGCTTGAAGGCGAGATCGAGAAGCTCGCCAAAGAAATGGCCGGCCATCGGCACGCGCTCTTTCTCGGGCGCGGCTCGTCCTATCCCCTGGCGCTCGAAGGCGCGCTGAAGCTGAAGGAGATCAGCTACATCCATGCCGAGGGCTACGCCGCCGGCGAGCTGAAGCACGGGCCGATCGCGCTGATCGACGAGACCATGCCGGTGATCGTGATCGCACCGCACGACGCCGTTTTCGAGAAGACGGTCTCGAACATGCAGGAAGTCGCGGCGCGCGGCGGGCGGATCATTCTCCTCACGGACGAGACCGGGGCGAGGGCCGCCCCGGTGGACACCGTCGCGACGCTCGTCATGCCGGATATGCCGGAAATTCTGACGCCCATCGCCTATGCGGTGCCGCTTCAGTTGCTGGCCTATCACACAGCCGTTCACATGGGCACGGATGTGGACCAGCCGCGTAATCTCGCGAAATCCGTGACTGTGGAATAGTTCATACGGCGTCGCGAAAGCTTTTGTCGCGCCGCCGCATGGAGCCTGATAGCGTGGCGCGGCGAAGGAGACCGCGCCGCCATGATGGTGAAGCTTCGAACCTATTTCCTGACGGGCTTCGTGATCTGCGCGCCGTTGGCGATCACGATCTGGCTGACGCTCGCCTTCATGAACTGGGTGGATAGTTGGGTCACCCCTTATATCCCGGATCGCTACAATCCCGACAACTATCTGGCCGTCAGCGTGCCGGGCTTCGGTCTCCTGGTGGCGCTGTTTCTCATCACGCTGGTCGGCTTCCTGACCGCCAATCTCGTGGGGCGCACCGTCGTCGGCTGGGGCGAGCGGCTGGTCGGGCGCATGCCGCTCGTTCGCACGCTCTACACGGCGCTGAAGCAAATTTTCGAGACGGTTTTCGCCGACCATTCCTCGTCGTTCAAGACGGCGGCGCTGATCGAATATCCGCGCAAGGGGCTTTGGTCGATCGCGCTCGTGGCGACGACGGCCAAGGGCGAGATCGCGGATGCCTTCCACGGGCGCGAGATGATCGCCGTGTTCCTTCCGCCGACGCCCAATCCGACGTCCGGCTTCCTGATCTACGTGCCGAAGGAAGACGTGCGGATTCTCGATATGCGCGTCGAGGACGCGATGAAGCTCATCGTGTCTGCCGGCATCGTCGGGCCTGAAGGCGAGCGAACGCTGACCCAGGCCGAGGCGTCCAAGCTCGTGGAAACGCGCGCGGCAGCCGAGTAGGGGTCAGCCTGCGCGCAGGAGGCGGAGGGCATCGTCCCGGCCGAAGAGGTAGAGGAGCGTGCGCAAGGCCTCGCCGCGCGGGCCTTCCAGTTCCGGGTCGGTCGCCATGACGAGGCGGGCGTCGTCCCGCGCGATCTCCATCAGATCGCCATGGATGTCGAGATTGGCCAGCCGGAAACTCGGCAGACCGGACTGTTTGGTGCCCAGAAGATCGCCTTCGCCGCGCAGCTTCAGGTCTTCCTCGGCGATGCGGAAGCCGTCTTCGGTTTCGCGCATCACGGCGAGCCGCGCCTTGGCCACTTCGCCGAGCGGCGAGCGGTAAAGGAGGACGCAGGAGGACGGCTTCGAACCCCGGCCGACGCGTCCGCGAAGCTGGTGAAGCTGCGCCAGCCCGAAGCGCTCCGCATGTTCGATCACGATGATCGTCGCGTCCGGCACGTCGACGCCGACCTCGATCACGATGGTCGCGACGATGAGGCGGGTGCGCCCTTCCTTGAAGGCAGCCATGGCGGCATCCTTCTCATCGCCCGGCATCTGGCCGTGGACGACGCCGACGATGTCGCCGAAGATTTCTGAAAGCTGGCGATGCCGTTCTTCGGCGGCCATCAGGTCGCTCTTCTCGGACTCTTCCACCAGCGGGCAGACCCAGTAGACCTTGCCGCCATCCGCGATCGCCTTGCCGACGCGCTCCACGATCTCGCCATAGCGCTCGATGGGCACGGCGACGGTGGCGATGGGCTTTCGCCCGGCCGGCTTGCCATGGAGGCGCGAGACATCCATGTCGCCGAAGGCGGCGAGAACGAGCGTTCGCGGAATGGGCGTCGCCGTCATCACGAGAAGGTCCGGGGAGCGGCCTTTCCGGGTGAGGCTGAGACGTTGATGGACGCCGAAACGGTGCTGCTCGTCCACGACGACAAGGCCGAGGTCGCGATATTCGACGCCTTCCTGAAACAGCGCATGCGTGCCGACGACGATATCCACCTCGCCTTCGGCCATGGCGGAGAGCTTGGCCGCACGCGCCTTGCCGTTGTCGCGGCCGGTCAGGAGCACGATTCGGAGACCCGCTTTCTCGCACAAGGGCGCGAGGCCTTGATAATGCTGACGAGCGAGGATTTCGGTCGGCGCCAGAAGCGCGGACTGCGCGCTGGCTTCCGCCGCCGTCGCCATGGCCATCAGCGCCACGACCGTCTTGCCGGCGCCGACATCGCCTTGGAGGAGGCGGAGCATCCGGTCGTCCTCCGCCATGTCGGCAAGGATTTCGGCGATCGCTCCGTTTTGGGCTTCAGTCAGTTGGAAGGGCAGGGCCGCAAGTACCCGCGCCGTGATCCGTCCATCGCCTTTCAGCGGATGGCCCTTCGCCTTCTTGATGCGTCGGCGCGAAACGGCCAGAGCGAGCTGACCGGCCAGCAGTTCGTCATAGGCAAGACGCCGGCGATGGGCCGCGCGCGGATCGACATCGACGCCGTCTTCCGGCTCGTGCGCCTTGCGAAGCGCATTCTCGAAAGGCGCGAAGGACTGGCGGGACAGGACGCTCGGCTCGATCCATTCGCCGAGCGAGGGCAAATGCGACAGGCTGGCGGCGATGGACTTGCGCAGAATCTTGGGCGAAAGCCCCGCCGTCATCGGGTAGATCGGCTCGACCAGCGGCACCTTGTCGGCATCGGCGAGGGCGACCACGAGATCCGGATGCACCATCTGCGGGCGGCCGTTGAAGCGTTCCACCCGACCCGAAACGAGCATGGTTTCGCCGATGGGCAGGAGCCTTTCCATCCATTGCGGCTGCGCGCGGAAATAAACGAGCGCGATTTCGCCCGTCTCGTCATGGCCGTAGACGCGATAGGGCTTGGCGCCCGCGCCGCGCTCGGGCTCGATATGGCGGTCGATTCTCAAGGACAGCGTGACGAGCGCGCCGTCCGGCGCATCTACGATCTCTTCGCGCCGCCGCCGGTCCACGAGGCCGGTCGGCAGGTGGAAAAGAAGGTCGCGAATGCGCAAGGCGGCATCCGAACCGGCTGGAAGCAGGAGCGTGCGGAACAAGGCCGCGAGCTTGGGGCCGACGCCGTCCAGCGTCGTCAGGCCGGCGAAAAGGGGATCGAGAACGGATGGCCGCATGACGGGCCCTGTTTAGCGGCTGCATCCACGCGCACAAGGGCGGGATGGCTGACAGACCGGAACGGCCCCTATATATGCGGCACGTTCCCTTAGAGGCTCGCTTATGACCGGCACCAGCCGTTCCTCCATCGATCTCGATCCCCGTCGCCGCAAGGCGCTTTTCCGTTCGTGGCATCGGGGCACGCGCGAGATGGATCTCGTGCTCGGACGCTTCGCGGATGCCGAGATCGATCGGCTGTCCGGTGCGGAGATGGACGACTACGAGCTGCTGATGGAAGCGCCCGACCGCGACCTCTTCAAATGGCTGACGGGCGAGGCGGAAACGCCGGACAACTACGACACGCCGGTTTTCACGAGGATCAAGAATTTCTACGCGGCCGGCGGGGTGACGCTGTCGTGACGAAGGCGGACGATCTGAAAAAGGCGCTTTCCTCGCGCGACGGCTTGTCCATCGGCAATGTGGTGGATGGCTACGAGCCGTTCCTGATCGCCGAGATCGCCCGCGCGCGCGCGGCCAAGGCCCCGCTCGTCTATGTCATGCGCAACGGCAACCGCATCGCCGAGTTCGAGGACGCCCTGCGCTTTGTCGCGCCGGAACTCCCCGTGGTCACGCTGCCGGCATGGGACTGCCTGCCTTACGACCGGGTCGGGCCGTCGAGCGAAGCCGCCGCCCTGCGTCTTTCCGCGATGACGGCGATCGGGAGCCTTCGCGAGAACCCGCATCGCGCGGTGATCCTCACCACAGCCAACGCTTTGATCCAGAAGATGCCGCCGGCCGCGACGCTTGCGGCGGAGACGATCTCGGCCAAGGCGGGCGGCCGCATCTCGATGGATACGATCGTGAAGGTGCTCGGCCGAGGCGGGTTCGAGCGCGTGGCGACGGTGCGCGAGCGCGGCGAATTCGCGGTGCGTGGCGGCATTCTCGACCTTTTCGCGCCGGGCGACGAGGAGCCGGTGCGCCTCGACTTCTTCGGCGACACGCTGGAAACGATCCGCGCCTTCGATCCCGCGAGCCAACGCACCACGGCGCAGCGCAAGGAGTTCGAACTCGCGCCGGTCAGCGAAGTGACGTTGACGGAGGAAACGATCAGCCGGTTCCGTTCCAACTACATCAAGCGCTTCGGCGCGCCCCTGCGCAACGACGGCCTTTATGCCTCCATTAGCGAAGGGCGGCGCTTCGCCGGTCTGGAGCACTGGCTGCCCTTCTTCTACGAGAAGCTCGACACCCTCTTCGATTATACGGCCGGGTGGTCGATGGTGCTGGACCACCTCAGCGTCGAGGCGGTCGGCGAACGGCGCAAGACGATCGAAGATCATTACGAGGCGCGAAAGCGCGGCGCGGGCGAGGGAACTGCGGATGCCGTGCCCTACAACCCGGTTGATCCGGGCGAGCTTTACGTTTCGGAAGAGGAGATCGCCGGCGCGCTCGCTATCGTCGATCCGATCCGCCTGTCGGCCTACGCGCTGACGGATGCCACCGGCCAGCGCGTCGTCAATCTCGATATCCAGCGGGGGCGCAACTTCGCCGCCGAACGCGCGGCCGAGGATGTCAACGTCTTCGAGCGCGCCGTGGACCATATCGCGCGCCTTCGCGAAGGCGGACGGCAGGTGATCCTCGCCGCCTGGAGCGAGGGCTCGCGCGAGCGTTTGACGCAGGTGGTGGAGGAGCACGGGCTCGGCAACATCAAGCCGGTCGGCAGCCTCAAGCAGGCTTTGGAAGCCGGGCGCAACATGGTGGCGACCGCCGTTCTCGGCATCGAGTCCGGCTTCGAGACCGACCGCTTCGTGGTGATCGGCGAGCAGGACATCCTCGGCGATCGCTTAGTGCGGCGCTCGCGCCGCAAGAAGCGCGGCTCGGACTTCATCTCGGAGGTGACGGGGCTCGCGCAGGGCGACATCGTCGTCCATGTCGATCACGGCATCGCGCGCTTCGTGGGTCTCCGCACGATCGAGGCGGCGGGCGCGCCGCACGATTGCGTGGAACTGCACTATGCGGGCGACGACCGGCTGTTTCTGCCGGTGGAAAATATCGAGCTTCTGTCGCGCTATGGCGGCGAGGGCTCAGAAGCCATGCTCGACAAGCTCGGCGGCGGCGCCTGGCAGGCCCGCAAGGCCAAGCTGAAGAAGCGCCTTCTCGACATGGCGGGCGGCCTCATCCGCATCGCGGCCGAGCGCCAGATGCGCGGCGCGCCGAAACTCCTGCCGCCGGAAGGCCTGTGGGGCGAGTTCGCCGCCCGCTTCCCCTACGAGGAAACGGAAGAGCAGCAGGCGGCGATCGATCAGGTGGTGGACGATCTCGGCGCGGGGCGGCCGATGGACCGGCTCGTTTGCGGCGATGTCGGCTTCGGCAAGACGGAAGTCGCCATTCGCGGCGCGTTCGTGGCGGCGATGAACGGGTTGCAGGTCGCGGTTGTCGTGCCGACGACACTTCTCGCACGCCAGCATTTCAAGACCTTCTGCGAGCGTTTCCACGGCCTGCCCTTGAAGATCGCGCAAGCGTCACGCCTCGTAACCGCCAAGGAACTCAGCGCCACCAAGAAGGGCGTCGCGGACGGCACGGTGGACATCGTCGTCGGCACCCACGCGCTTCTCGGCAAGGCGGTGGACTTCAAGCGCCTCGGCCTTCTCATCATCGACGAAGAGCAGCATTTCGGAGTGAAGCACAAGGAACGGTTGAAGGAACTGAAGTCGGACATCCACGTCCTGACGCTTTCCGCGACCCCGATCCCGCGCACCTTGCAGCTTGCGATGACGGGCGTGCGCGAACTCTCGCTCATCACGACGCCGCCGGTGGACCGTCTGGCGGTGCGCACCTTCATCGCGCCCTTCGATGCATTGGTGGTGCGCGAAACGCTGCTGCGCGAGCGCTATCGCGGCGGGCAGAGCTTCTATGTCGCGCCTCGTCTCGCCGATCTTGCCGGCATCAAGGATTTCCTCGACGAGCAGGTGCCGGAGCTGAAGGTCGCCGTCGCGCACGGTCAGATGGCAGCGGGCGAGCTGGAAGACATTATGAACGCCTTCTACGAAGGCCAGTACGACGTGCTTCTGTCCACCACCATCGTGGAAAGTGGCCTCGACATCCCGACCGCCAACACGATGATCGTGCACCGCGCCGATATGTTCGGTCTGGCCCAGCTCTACCAGCTTCGTGGCCGCGTCGGCCGCTCCAAGCAGCGCGCCTATGCGCTTCTCACCATTCCGGCCAACAAGACGCCGACGGCGGGTGCCGACCGTCGCCTGAAGGTGCTGCAATCGCTCGATACGCTCGGGGCCGGCTTCCAACTCGCCAGCCACGATCTCGACCAGCGCGGCGCGGGCAACCTTCTGGGCGAGGAACAGACCGGCCATGTGAAGGAAGTCGGGTTCGAGCTTTATCAACAGATGCTGGAGGAGGCGGTCGCCGAGATGAAGGGCGAGCCGGAAGCGAGCGACGGCCAATGGTCGCCGCAGATCACGCTCGGCACCGCCGTGATGATCCCGGACGCCTATATTCCGGATCTCCAGCTTCGCATGGGGCTTTATCGGCGCTTGGCCGAGCTGAACGACGCGCGCGAGATCGACGCCTTCGGCGCAGAACTGATCGACCGCTTCGGGCCGATGCCGGAAGAAGTGCAGCACCTTTTGAAGGTCGTCTTCATTAAGTCGCTCTGCCGCAAAGCCAATATCGAGAAGCTCGATGCCGGGCCGAAGGGCGTGGTGATTCACTTCCGCGAGAAGAACTTCGCCAATCCGGCGGCCCTGGTTCGCTACATCTCGGAGCAGGGCAGCCAGGCGAAGATTCGGCCCGACCAGTCGATCGTGCTGATCCGCGACTACCCGACGCCGGAAAAGCGCCTGAACGGTTCGGCCACCATCGCCACGCAACTCGCCCGCTTCGCCGACGAGGTGCTGAAAAAGGCGGCCTGAACCGGCTGCCTTACTTCTCCTTTTCGCGCCAGAAGGACGGCAGGTAGTAGCCGTTCAGCGGCGTTGTTTCCGGGTGGCGGATGAAGTTCCATCGCGCCAGCCACTGCTCGCCGACATAGAAGAGCGGCACGACATAGGCCTCGGAGATCAGCACTCGATCATAGGCGCGCACCGCGGAAACAAAATTTTCGCGGCTGCGCGCCGCCGTCATCGCGTCGATCATGGCATCCACGGCCGGGTTCGCCACGCCCGCATAGTTGAACGAGCCGTTGATTTTCGCCGCAGCGCTGCCCCATCGGCCGCGCTGCTCGGCGCCGGGCGAAAGCGTGGCATTGAAGGACGAGATCAGGACGTCGTAGTCGAAGCGCTGCTTGCGAAGCTGATACTGAGCGTCGTCCACCAGCCGCACGCTGACATCGACGCCGACCCGGCCGAGCGTGCGCTGATAGCCGAGCGCGATCCGCTGTTGATCGGCATTCTGCACCAGAATCTCGAAGCCGAAGGGCTGGCCTTGCGGATCGATCAGCCGGCCATCGCGGAAGGCGAAGCCGGCCGAGGTCAGAAGATCGACCGCCTGCTTTAAAAGCTTGCGATCCGCGCCGGAGGCATCGCTGACGGGCGGCTTCCAGGAACCGTCCAGAACATTGGGCAACACGGCGTCGGGGAAGGGGGCAAGAAGCGTCTTTTCGCGCTCGTCCGCCGGACGACCGACGCTCGACAGTTCGGAATTGGCGAAGAAGCCGGAGATGCGCTGGTAAGCGCCGAAATAGAGATTCTTGTTGGCCCAGTCGAAATCGTAGAGGAGACCAAGAGCCACGCGAACGCGCCGGTCGAAGAAGATCGGTTGGCGGCTGTTCAGAAAGAAGCCGTAGGTGCCGGCGGGCTTGCCGGTTTGGAATTCCTCCTTGACGACGCGACCATCCTTGACGGCGGGAAAGTCGTAGGCCGTGCGCCAATGCTGCGGGCTGCCGTCACTATAGGTGTAGAACAAACCCTTCTGAAACGCCTCGAACTGTGCGTCGGGATTGCGGTAATAATCCACGACGATCTCGTCGTAATTGTCGATGCCGCGCTTCAAGGGCAAGTCGCGTCCCCAATAGTCGGCATTCTTGCGATAGGTGATCCGCCGGCCCGGCTCGATTTTGTCGATCACGTAGGGGCCGGAGCCGATCACCGGCTTCAGCGTGGTCTGCGAGAACGTCGCACGGTCGAAGGCATGTTCCGGCAGGACGGGGAGACCCGCCAGGAGAAGCGGCAGTTCGCGGTCGGCCTTCTCGTTGAACGTGAAGCGGATGCTGCGCTCGCCGACCTTCTCGATCTTCGCCACCCGCGAAAGCCAGTCGGTATATTGCGGACGCACCACGCCGACCTGCTTCATCATGTCCGTGGTGAAGATCACGTCCTCCACCCGAACGGGGCTGCCGTCCGAGAACCGTGCTTTCGGATTCAGCGTGAACTCGACAAAACTGCGCGCATCGTCGGTCTCGACGCTTTCCGCCAGAAGGCCGTAGAGCGTGAAGGGCTCGTCGGGCGAGCGCCACATCAAGGGCTCGAAGGCGAGATTGCCAAATTCCGGGTCGGCCCAGATGCCGCGCGCGGTGGTCGTCGCACCGCGTACGATGATGGGGTTCAAATTGTCGAACGTGCCGTAGACGCCGTAGCGCATGGTCCCGCCGCGCGGCGCGTCCGGGTTGACGAAAGGCAGGTGATCGAAGCCGGCGCCGAGCTTCGGTTCCCCTTGCATGGCGATAGCGTGGCGCGGCTCGGCGAAAAGCGGGGCGGATGTGGCGAGCAGGATGCTGAGCGCCGCGACAAGGCTGGCGCAGGGCTTCGTGCTTAGGAAAACTGGCATCGACAAAGGCTCGCGGCAGGGGTCCACGGCGCTTTCTACCCACTTCGCTGACGATTGCCTACGGACGCCAAGCTCCATGCGCGAAAGCCGTTCGGACCTTCAAACGGCCTCATTTGCGAAAGAGTACCGCAGCGTCTAGAGAACGGCCGTTCCGCCGCAGACATCATCGCCCAAGAGGACCGCAACTCCGTGAGAAACCGTTCGCTTTCCGTTACCGTCCACACGCTGGCTGCCGGTCTTGTCGGCTTGGCCACGGTCGGCGCCCTTTCGGGGCAAGCGGCCGCGCAGAGCGCCCCCAAACCCGCGCCGGCTGCCGCGGGCGCCGCTCAGCCCGCCCCCGTTCCCGGCACGCAGTGGTTCAAGGTCTGCTCCAAGCAGGGCGACAACGAAATCTGCAACACGCAGTACACGCTGATCGCCGACACGCGTCAGCTCATCACGGCGGTGAACCTCATCGACGTGAAGGGCAAGTCGAATCAAAAAGTCGTGCAGGCCGTGGTGCCGACCGGCCGCGTGATCCCGGCCGGCGTCCAGATGCAGATCGATGCCGCCAAGGCGCAGACGATGAACTACTCCGTCTGCTTCCCGGATCGTTGCATCGCCGAAGCGCAGCTTACCGATCAGATGGTCGCCGCGCTGAAGAAGGGCAACAACCTGACGATCACGTCGGTCAACTTCCAGCGTCAGCCGAACCCGATCAAGATCACCCTGTCCGGTCTTGGCAAGGCCTATGACGGTGCACCGACGCAGCAGTCGGACCTCGCCAAGCGTCAGCAGGAACTGAACGAAGCGCTGCAGAAGCAGGCCGATGCCCGCCGCAAGAAGTTCGAAGACGCGCAGGCGCAGGCGAAGGCCGGCGGCACGGAAGCGCCCGCCGCGCAGTAAGGTTTCGGCCGATAAAGAATAGAGAAAGGCTCCGCGCGCAGCGCCGGAGCCTTTTTCGTGACGGGTGTTCTAGTTCCGGTGCTGGCCCTTCAGGCGGTAGGCACCCTCGACCGGACCGTCGAAAATCTCTTCGACATGCGGATGACGGACCGGCTGTCCCGTCTCGTCCTCGACGAGGTTCTGCTCCGAAACATAGGCGACGTATTCCGTTTCGGCGTTCTCGGCGAGGAGATGGTAGAAAGGCTGATCCTTTCGCGGACGCACCTCTTCGGGAATGGAGAGATACCATTCCTCGGTATTGTCGAATTCAGGATCGACGTCGAAAATCACGCCACGGAACGGAAAAATCCGGTGGCGAACGATCTGACCTATGAAAAACCGCGCTGTCTGCATCTTAAGCCTAGAGATGGGCAGCGTCCCGCATTCACGCAAGACGAGCCGTCGTCGCCGAGCTTGATACTTCGCCACCTTCTAAACAAGGCTTGCGACAGCAAAACGCCGCAACGAATCTAACGCGGTGGCGTGTTGGCCTGAGCAAATGCGTTGCGGAGCGTTTCGGGCAGTCCGAACAGGCCGGAACCGGGCGAGGTACCTTCGCGCATGGCGAACCGGCGGAGCATCGAAGACGACGAAAGCGTCGCCAGTCCCAACGATCGGAGCGCCTGCACGGGAAGGTAGCCGCCCAGAAGCGAGCGGTTCAGTGCGTCGACGCCGATCGTGCGGGTCAGAACGTCGCCGCGCCGTTCGCTCTCATAACGCGCGGTGACCGTCGAGCTTCCCGGATCGTCGCGTGCCATCGTCGCGGCCTTCACGATCGAGGCGGCATCGCGAAGGCCGAGATTGAGGCCCTGCGCCCCGATGGGCGGAAAAACGTGTGCGGCTTCGCCGATCAAGGCGACACGACGTGCCGTCAGGCGGTCGGCGATCGACCCGCTGAGAGGGAAAGCCTGAACCGGGCCATCGATCGTCACTTTTCCGAGAATCGAATGGAGTTGCCGCTCCACCTTTTCAGCGAGGCTCTCCGGTTTCAGATCAACCAGAAGCGCTGCCGTTTCGGGTCGCTCCACCCAAACAAGTGACGAACGTCGGCCGGGAAGAGGGACTTGCGTGAACGGGCCCGTGCGCCGATGGAACTCGGTCGAGACGTCGTTATGCGGCAGGTCGTGCGCGAAGTTCAGCACAAGGGCCGTCTGCGGATAGGACCAGTTCCGCGTGCCGATACCGGCCGCCTGCCGCAGAACGGAGCGTCGGCCATCTGCAGCAACCGCGAGCGAGGCGATGATCGTGTCGCCGTTGTCCAAACCGATCTCGACGCCGTCGCCTTCATATGAAAGCGTCCTCGCCCCGCTTTCGACGACCACCAACCGATCACCGAGTTCGGCGAGCTTCGCGGACAGGGCGGCCGCGAGATCGCTGTTCAGAACGTTGTACCCGAAGGCGGGCAAACCAATCTCGCCGGCACGAAATTCCACGGTCGGGGCACGCAGCAGCCGTCCGGTATCGTCGATGATTCGCATCACGGCGAGCGGTTGCGCCTGCCTGCGAAGGCCATCGAAGATGCCGAGGTCCGACAGGAACGTGACGGATGGACCGACAAGCGCGGTGGACCTGCCGTCGCCGTTCGAGGGCTTCGGCGCGACGAGAACGGTGTCGAACCCTTCGCGCGCAAAAGCGATGGCGGCCGACAGGCCCGCGAGGCCTCCGCCGACAACCGCTATTTCCCGTTTAAGCTTCGTCACGTATGAACTCCGGTCATCGATCGCCGCTTTCAACCTGCGGACGAAGCGATACGTTCTCGATTGGTACCCTGAGATACGGAAGTTGAGGCTGATGACAATGGCGATGAGCGGTACAGCCTCATCTGCGGAACGGGAGTCCGCCAGTTCCATGCCCGAACCAGTTTCGAAGCTCGATGAATGGCGCGCCTTCTCGATCCATCTCCTGACCGCCAGCGGGGCGTTCTGGGCCTTTCTGTCGATCATCGCCGCGGCGGAGCGCCGCTGGGCCGATATGTTCGGCTGGCTCGGCGTCGCGCTTTTCGTGGACGCCATCGATGGCCCGATCGCCCGCAAGGTGGATGTCAGCCGCATCCTGCCGAACTGGTCGGGCGATGTCCTGGACCAGATCATCGACTATGCGACCTATGTCATCATCCCCGCTTTCGCGCTTTATCAGTCCGGCATCATCGGTGGAGCGCTCTCCTTCGTCGCGGCCGCCCTGATCGTGATCACGAGCGCCATCTACTACGCCGACACGCGGATGAAGACGACGGACTACTTCTTCCGTGGCTTCCCGGTGGCCTGGAACATGGTCGTGTTCACGTTCTTCGCGATTCAGCCGACGAGCCTAGCCGCCTTTCTCATCATCGCCTTCTGTGCGGTCGCGACCTTCCTGCCGATCAAGTTCGTGCATCCGACGCGCGTCAAACGCTTGAGAACCGTGACGCTGCTCGTGACGGCGCTTTGGGCGGTCCTGTCGACGGTGGCGACCTTCAACCATTTCGACGTGCCGGGTTGGATAAAAGGGGGAATCCTCGCCACCAGTCTCTATCTCCTCGGCATCGGCGCCGCGATCCAGCTCGCCGATAAGGTGAAGCAAGGCCGGAGAAAAGCATCGTGAGCAAGGCTGTCGTCGTTCGCGAGATCGGGGGACCGGAAGTCCTTCAACTGGAAGATCGCGAAACTCCGCGTCCCGGCCCGGGGCAGGTTCTGGTGCGGCAGGATGCCGCCGGACTGAATTTCATCGACGTCTACTTCCGCACCGGCCTCTACAAGTCTGACACGATGCCCTTCGTGCTCGGCAAGGAGGGGGCGGGCACGGTGATCGAGGTCGGCGAAGGCGTGACGCGTTTCGCGAAAGGCGATCAGGTCGGGTACACGGCCGGCAACGGCACCTATGCGGAACACGTGACGGTGGATGCCGAGAAAGCGGTGAAGCTGCCGGACGGGGTCGATGCGCAGACCGCGGCGGCATCGATGCTGAAAGGCATGACGGCCGAATATCTTCTGCGCCGCACCTTCCAGGTCCAGAAAGGAACCGTGGTGCTGTTCCACGCCGCCGCCGGCGGCGTCGGGTTGATCGCAGGGCAATGGGCGAAGCGTCTCGGCGCGACGGTGATCGGCACGGCCGGCTCGAAGGAGAAATGCGAACTCGCCCTCGCGCATGGCTACGATCATGTCATCAATTATCGCGAGGAAAACTTCGTGGAGCGCGTCCGTGAAATCACGGACGGACGCAAATGCGATGTGGTCTACGATTCGGTCGGCAAGGACACGTTTCCCGGCAGTCTCGACTGCCTGCGGCCTCGGGGCCTTTGGGCCAGCTTCGGCCAGTCGTCCGGCAAGCTGCCGGAGATCGATCTGGCGATCCTCAACCAGAAGGGCTCCCTCTTCGCCACGCGTCCCAGCCTGTTCGGCTATACGCTGGATCGGGCCGAACTGGAGGAGTCCTCGGAGGCATTGTTCGAGGTGATCCGGTCAGGCGACGTGAAAGTCCGGATCGATCAGCGATACCCGCTGGAAAAGGCGGCGGAAGCCCACCGCCATTTGGAAAGCCGCGCCACGACCGGCGCGACCATCTTCACGATCGACTGAACGCTGAAGCAGACCTCAGTTGCGCAAAGGCGGCGTTCCGTGACCGCCTTCCTCGGGGTCCGGCTCGATGGGCGGATTGTCGCTGTCGGGCTCCCGAACATCGTCCGGTTCGACAAGCCCATCGCCGTTCGGGTCGATCGTCGGCGGGATCGGGCCCTTGCCAGGGTCGATGATGTTCGGCTCGATGTTGGACATGGATCGCCGCCTTTCCTCCTTGCGCCGCCGGCACAAACGAACGGCAGCATGGCTGAGATATCTTCACCGACGAGCAATGGTTCAAGGTCTTCGGGGGAATAGCGCGCCCTGCGGGCATTCGCTTGGCGAACATCGCGATGGACGCAGGAATGGCTCCGCGATCCGCTTGACGGACCTATCGCGCCGCCGCATGGAGACCCGTCCCCGATGTCTTCGACGCGGGTCATCGCGGTGAAACGGATCGGATGCCGAACTCCTTCATGACGGACCCTTTGTCGTTTCTCGACGGCGGCGGCGAAGCGGCGCAGATGATCCGCAACCGCGACTGGTCGAACCATCCGCTTGGCAAGCCGGAAGACTGGTCGCCGGCGTTCAAGTCGGCACTCAGCCTGATCCTGAACTCGCCCGAATCCATGATCCTGGCCTGGGGACCGGACCTCAGCTTCTTTTTCAACGACACCTACTTTCCGCTTCTCGGACCCCGTCTGCCGTGGGCGATGGGGGAGCGGTTCGACGTCGTCTGGGCGGATGGGTGGGAGCAGGCCAAGCCGATCATCGACGAAGCATTCGCCGGACGCAGCCGCCGTTTCGTGAACCTTCCCTGGAAGCTCGATACGGATCGGGGGGCCGAGGACACCTGGTGGTCTTTTTCCTATTCCCGCGTGCTCGGCGAGCACGGCGAGATCGCCGGGCTTTTCATCTTCACCAACGAAACCACCGAGCGCGTTCTCGCCGAACGGCGCCGGCTGAAAGACGAGGAACAGCTTCGTCGCAGCGAGGCCTTCTTTTCCGCGACCCTGGACGCCCTTCCGGTCGGAGCCATCATCGCCGACGCGAAAGGGCGCATCCTGCGCGACAACGTCGCCAATCGCGAGATCTGGGGCGTTCCGCCGGAGACCGACGACTGGAGCGGCTACGCGAACTGGGTCGGCTATTATCCAGATACCGGACAGCGCCTGAAGGCCGAGGACTGGGCGATGTCGCGCGCCATCCTTCACGGCGAAACGGTGCGCGACGAACTCGTGGAGATCGAGCGCTTCGACGGGGCCGGCCGCCGGATGTTCCTCAACAACGGCGCGCCCATTCGCGACGGCGAGAACAACATCATCGGCGGCGTCGTGGTGGAACTCGACATCACCGAACGGATGGAGGTCGACCGCCGTCTTCGCGAAAGCGAGGCCCTGGCGCGCGAGAATGTCGAGCGCGTTCAGCTCGCGCTTTCGGCCGGGGCGATCATCGGCACATGGGTCTGGGACCTGCCCACCGACCGCTTCACGGTGGACGAAGCTTTCGCACGCAATTTCGGTCTCGATCCGGCCCTCGGCCGCGTTGGACTGAGCCTTGCCCAGGTGGTGGAAACGGTTCACCCGGACGACAGCGCTGGCCTCGCCGAAGCGATTCGTCTGTCCATCGAACGGGGAGGGGCCTACGCCCATCAGTACCGGGTGCGGCGCGAGGACGGCCGGTATTACTGGATCGAGGCGAACGGCCGCGTCGACCGTGCGCCGGATGGGACGCCGCTTCGCTTTCCCGGCGTTCTGATCGATGTCGACGAACGGCGTGCCATCGCGGAAGAGCGCGACCGCACGGCGGCGATGCTGCGCGAGCAGGCTGCCGAGTTCCAGGCTCTCGCCGACAACATTCCAATCCTCTGCTGGATGGCGGATGCCGACGGCCGGATCTACTGGTTCAATCGACGGTGGTACGATTACACCGGGGGCACGCCAGAGACGATGGAGGGCGACGGCTGGCTGAGCGTGCCCGAGCCGGCGATCCTGCCGACCGTCACCGAGCGCTGGCGCCATTCTCTGGCCACCGGCGAGCCGTTCGACATGACCTTTCAGATGAAGGCGTCCGACGGCGGATATCGGCCGTTCCTAACGCGGGTCGTGCCGATCAGGAACGCCGATGGTGAGGTCGTGCGCTGGTTCGGCACGAATACCGATGTCACGGAGCAACTCGCGGCGGCGCGGGCGCTTGCCGCGATGAACGAAACGCTGGAAGATCAGGTCGCCGCACGGACGGCCGAACGCGACCAGATCTGGCAGGCATCGACGGACCTGCTCTGCGTCGCCGATCTTTCCGGACGCCTTCTCAGCATCAATCCGGCCTGGACCGCCACCCTTGGATGGGACGAGGCAGAGCTGAAGGCCACCACATGCCTCGACCTCGTGCATCCGGAAGATGCCGAACGGACGCTGGCCGCCTTCGCCGATCTGGCGCGTGGTCACGCGCAACTTGCCTTCGAGAACCGCTATCGCTCGAAGGACGGATCTTACCGCTGGTTCTCGTGGAACTCGGTTCCGCGTAACGGCGTGATCTATTCCTCCATCCGGGACATCACGGAGATGAGGTCGCAGGCGAACGCTCTGGTCAGGGCCGAGGAGGCCCTGCGGCAGTCGCAGAAGATGGAAGCGGTCGGGCAACTGACAGGTGGCATCGCGCACGACTTCAACAATCTGCTGGCCGGAATTTCCGGCAGCCTGGAACTCCTGTCGACCCGCATATCGCAGGGGCGAACCGAAGACATCGCGCGATACATCAACGGCGCGACGGGAGCGGCGAAACGGGCAGCGGCGCTGACGCACCGGCTCCTGGCCTTTTCCCGCCGGCAAACGCTCGACCCGAAGCCCACGGACGTCAACCGCCTCGTGTTCGGCATGGAGGATCTCGTTCGTCGCACCGTGGGGCCGAGCATCAGCGTCGAGGTCGCCGCTTCCGACGATTTGTGGATGACGCTGGTCGATCCCAACCAGCTCGAGAACGCGCTTCTCAACCTTTGCATCAACGCCCGCGACGCGCTGCCGGACGGCGGGCGCATCACCATCGAGACCACGAACCGACGGCTGGACGAGCACGCCGCGTTGGAACGTGATCTGCCGCCCGGGCAGTACGTCTCGCTGAGCGTTTCCGACAACGGCACCGGCATGACGCCGGAGGTGGTGGAAAAGGCGTTCGAGCCCTTCTTCACCACCAAGCCGCTCGGCGTCGGCACCGGGCTCGGTCTGTCCATGATCTACGGCTTCGCGCGCCAGTCGGGCGGACAAGCGCGCATTCACTCCACCGTGGATGTCGGCTCCACGATCAGCCTGCTGCTGCCCCGCCATGTCGGGGCGGCGGACGAACTGGAAGCGGTTCCCGACCTTGCGGATGCGCCGAGAGCCGAAGCCGGCGAAACGGTTCTCGTCGTGGACGATGAACCGCTCGTTCGAATGCTGATCCTCGATGTGCTGGAGGACCTCGGCTACAAAGCGCTGGAAGCGGAAGACGGTCGCACTGGCCTCGCGATCCTGCAGTCGGACGTGCGGATCGATCTTCTGGTCAGCGATGTCGGACTGCCGGGCGGCATGAACGGCCGTCAGATGGCCGACGCCGCCCGCGTGTCACGACCGGACCTGAAGGTACTTTTCGTGACAGGCTATGCCGAGAATGCCGTTGTCGGAAACGGTAATCTCGATGCCGGAATGCACGTCGTGACCAAGCCATTCGCGATGGAGCAACTGGCCAACAGGATCAAAAGCCTGATCGCGGAAGGGTAACGGGGAGGGGCGAGCGCAGGGCTGTCACAAGCCGGCTTCGCGAAGCTTGTCGCGAATGACGGGCTTCAGTTGATCGATGATGCCGGCGGGCAGCCGTATGCCCGTCAGAATCCATGTCGTTCCCGTCCGACGCAGGCGCAACTCGACCCATCTCCCCGGCTCCGCTTCTTCCCCGATCGTGGCCTCGAAGGTGATCGGCGAGCGGAACCGCCAATCCTGCAGGTAGCGCAACGGGCTTTCCGGCAGGCGCGCGAAATGCAGATCGCTCGAACCCGAACCGCCATCTCGGCCTTGCGCGGCATTCTCGACATCGGGGGGCAGGCGGCCATCGGACAGGATGACCCGGACGGCATCGTCGTTGATGAAACGGGCGAATTGCGCATCGAGAACCGTCTGTGCGAAACCGACCGCCGCGCGCCGTCCGAGATGGCCGAGCCGCTTGGCGACATCCGTGTCGCGGGTCGCCTCGTCGAGCATCTGGTTGAGCAGTGACCGGCGAACCGATGCGATGTCGACACGCGCCAGGATGTCGGCAGCGTCACGTGAATGCACCGCACCGGCCAATTGCGCCATGCCCACGAAGGGCCACGCCACATAGCCTACGCCAAGCATCACGGCGACCGCCGTCGCCCAAACCCATTTGCGCATCGCCTGCTCCGAAAACGAAGCCGTTCATCTGGCGCGCGCGGATGGTTTACTCGAGCCGGACTGCCCCGTTTCGATCACGACCCGGATGCGGCCAGGCTTCGAGGCCTTCACCTGCACGATGCCAAGACCGGCCGCAAACATTTTCTGCCAGACCGCCGGCCGAAGCGTCTTGTCCGGCAGCTTGGCGGTGAGGCCGCGCGCCGCGAGCTTTTCGCAGGCAGTCGAAAACGGCATGCCATCGGCGATGGGCAGGAGCGCCAGTTCCTTCGTTGTGTCGCGCCATGTTTCGGGCGGATGGCCCGTGATCCACAACACATATTCGCGCGTTTCGAGCGGCAGCGTGGCCCGTCCGCTCATCCATGCATCCACCCGGTTCGGCCCGGCATTATAGGCGGCCGCCGCCAGACCGAGGCTTCCGAACCGATCGTGAAGGCTCCTGAGATAGCCGGCCGACGCGATCAGCGACGAGGGGGCGTCGAACGGGTCCGCCAAGCCGCGCTCCTTCGCGGTTGCCGGCATGAACTGCGCGATGCCCTGCGCGCCGCGATGGCTGACGGCAGCCGGATTGAACAGGCTTTCACGCCAGATCAGCCGCGCGAAGAAGGACGAAGGCAGAAGCCGCCGGGCAGATTCCTCCGCGATGGTTCGGCACGTCGCCTTGGCGAAGGTCGTCGCAGGGCGGGGCACTCCGTCCTGCGCCGAGGCAGGCGTGACAGTTGCGAACACGCAAAGCATCGAAAGAGGGAGGCCGGCGGACCGCATCGTCATACTCGCGATCAGCAACGGCGATTCCGCCTTTTTTCTGAACGCGTTCACGCGGCGCAACGCGCGTCCGACGTTCTACCCGATCAGTTTCTCCTTGGCGATGGCAACCGTACTACCCACCGCAAGCCCGACAACGCCTGCCACGAGTGCGAACAGCGTCCAGGCGACGGCCGCTCCGGCGAAGGGAGCGTGATGTCCGGCGAGTTCGGCCGCATATTCGGCCGTGTGAGCAGGCCACGACCAGCCCAAGGTTTGAGCACCGTGGAGAAGAATGCCACCACCGACCCACAGCATCGCGGCCGTGCCGACGATCGACAGGAAGTGCATCGCCACCGGCATGCCTTTCACGAGCCCTCGTCCGACTCCTTTCAGCGCCTTGGGTCCATTCTTGGCGAGGTGGAGACCGATATCGTCAGCCTTCACGATCAAGGCGACGACGCCGTAGACGCCGACCGTCATCACGACACCCACCACGGCAAGCACGATCGCCTGCGTCAGAAGCGGCGACGAAGCCACGTCGGCAAGAGCGATGGCCATGATCTCAGCCGAAAGGATCAGATCCGTCCTGACGGCGCCCGAAACCTTCGCGTCTTCGAGCTTCTTCGGATCGCCGGATTCCACTTCTTCCAGCCCATGCTCCTCGTGGCCGCCCAACCATTGCAGCACCTTCTCGGCGCCCTCGAAGCAGAGATACAGACCGCCGACCATGAGAAGGGGAGTGATTGCCCACGGCGCGACGGCGCTGAGGAGCAGCGCGATGGGAAGAATGATCAGGAATTTGTTGCGCAGGGAGCCGAGGGCGATCTTCGCGATGATCGGGAGTTCCCGCTGCGGCGCGAGCCCCACGACATAGCGCGGCGTCACGGCCGCATCGTCCACCACGACGCCGGCCGCCTTCGTGCTCGCCCGTCCCGCCGCCGCGCCGACATCGTCGAGCGAAGCGGCGGCAAGCTTGGCGATCCCGGCAACATCGTCCAGAAGGGCGATCAGTCCCGATGCCATGCGAGATTCCTTACGCGATCCGGTCAGTCGCACGGATCAGATGAACGCGCGCTCAACCAAGGGAAAAGCCGAGCCCCGATGAAGGTGTTCGAAACGGTCGACGATCCGATCAGTCGTCCAGCTTCCGCTCGGCATAGGTGCCGAGTTCCGACGGAAAGTCGACTTCCGCCGGTTTGCTGACGCGCAAGGGGTAGCCGTTCACCGCCGCGAACTCGCCCGCCTCCTTCAGGATCGCCGCGAGTTCACCTTCGCGTTCGGGATAGTCCGGCGCAGCATCGGCACCTTCGGGAATCGTGATCGGCGCCTGGATCGTCGGGCGGCCCCGCAAGGCCCCCTTCGCACCGCTGATCGTGACCAGAAGATAATACGAGCTTTCCTCGCCCGTCGGCGGAAAGAAGAGGCTGTCTGTGGCGGACATCGGATGTGCTCCCGTCAATTCAAGGAGGAAACATAGGGCAAATCCGCCGAAGTGCCCCATCGGAGACCGATCGATCACCAAGATCGCTTTCGGTAGCAGACACGAAGAGTGAAGGCCGAGGCCACAGCAGCTTCGAGGGCCATCTCACGGCTTGGATATGATATAGCGACGATGGCGGATGGGGTGTCCGCCTCCGCCTAATCCGCACTGTTCCGGGCCTATCCGGGATTTCGCGGGAATACGTGATGGAGCAGAGGCTTGGCGTCTGGACACGTCCGCACGGTTCCGCCTAAATCCGACGATGAATTGTGCGCAGATTTGTGCGCGAGGGTTCATCATGCGTTCTTCCAGCAAGCTGTCGGCTCTCGCTGTTTCGAAAATGACCAAGCCAGGCGTCTATGCGGACGGTAACGGCCTCTATCTGCAAGTGGCGGCCGGCGGTTCAAAGTCGTGGCTATTCAGGTTCATGCGTGACGGCAAGGCTCGCAAGATGGGTTTAGGGCCGGTCCATACCGTCACGCTCGCGATGGCTCGCGACAAAGCCCTGGAATGCCGCCGGACGCTGATGGCGGGATCAGACCCCATAGATACTCGACAAGCTGCAGATCAGGAGCGCCGCCTAGCCGAACTGAAGGGCATGACGTTCAAAACCGCTGCGGAGAAGTACATCGCCGCCAACAAGGCGGGGTGGAAGAACGCGAAGCATTCGGCGCAGTGGACCGCCACGCTCGATACCTACGTCTTCCCGATCTGCGGCGACCTCGACGTTGCAGCGGTAGATGTCGGATTGGTGCTGAAGGTGCTTGAGCCCATCTGGACGGCCAAGCCGGAAACAGCAAGCCGTGTGAGGGGCCGTATCGAAAGCGTCTTGGATTGGGCGACGGTGCGGAGACACCGCCACGGTCAGAACCCGGCGCGTTGGAAAGGTCATCTGGATCACCTTCTTCCGGCTCGTAATAAGGTCGCGAAGGTGAAGCACCACGCGGCACTGCCCTATGCCGATCTCGGTGCATTTGTTGCCGAGTTACGGCAGGCCGAAGGGGTAGGTGCGCGAGCGCTGGAGTTTGCCATTCTCACGGCCGGCCGTACCGGTGAAGTAGTCGG
>NZ_WEZG01000010.1 GCF_009176975.1 Aureimonas psammosilenae | reverse complement strand
AGGTCGTCATGGGAAGGCTCCGTCCGGGTAAAGGAGCCGGGATCGTCCGCCCGCACCGGGCGACGCTCAATCAGCGCAACGCGCTCGCATCATTCCGCAAACGACGAAGCCGCCGCCCTTCCCGCGGAAGCGGGTTCGTTCATCCACCCTCCCCGGCTGTTCAAGCCGAATTCCGTGGAGGGCCGAAAGCGGGATGCCCGCTTCTGGCTAGCCGATGCGGGAAAGCTGCCGTTCAGTTCACGACAAAAGCAGATGTCGCACCTACATGCTGGGACCAAACATCTACGCGGCCCGGTTCAAATCTGCTGCGTGATGGGCTTGTCAGCGACGTTTGTGGTGCCCGGCGACTTCTAGAAGCATCTGCTAAGGCGGCATGCTCCTTGCATGTTGGAGCTTCGACGATCAGTCTGGTCGCGCAGCACCCCATGCAGAGGTCCGACTATGTCGAACATATCTTCCTCTCAGACCCCAATTCTCGAAGTGGAGGGCCTGACGGTTGCGCTGCCTGGCGGAATGGATCGCCGTTACGCGGTGAGGGACATTTCTTTCACTCTCAACGAGGGCGAAATCCTTTGCATTATCGGCGAGTCCGGTTCCGGCAAGTCGGTGACGGCCAATGCCGTGATGGGCCTCCTGCCGCCGACGCTGACGATCGAAGCCGGCCGCATCCGTTTGAAGGAGACGGACATTCTCGCCGCCCCGGCGCGGGACCTGCGTTCTTTGCGCGGCCGCATCGTCTCCATCGTGTTCCAGGACCCACTTTCGGCACTGAACCCTCTGATGACGATCGGCGCGCAGATCGAGGAAGTGCTGACAGCCCATCCCGGTCATGCCCCGAAGGACCGGACGGCGCGCGTTCTCGAACTTCTAGGAGAGGTCGGGCTGCCGGAGCCGGGGACGCTCCGCCACCAATATCCGTTCCGTCTCTCCGGCGGACAGCGCCAGCGCGTGATGATCGCGATGGCGCTGGCGCTCGACCCCGAAATCCTCATCGCCGACGAGCCGACGACGGCGCTGGACGTCACGACGCAGGCGCAGATCCTCGATCTCATCGCCCGCCTGCAAAGCCGCAAGAGGATGGGCGTCATGTTCATCACCCATGATTTCGGCGTCGTCGCCGACATCGCCGACCGGGTGATCGTCATGGAGAAAGGCGCGATGGTCGAGGAAGGGCCGGCGGAAACCGTCCTCGGTCATCCGACCCATCCCTATACGCGCCGTCTCATCGCAGCGGTGCCGAAGATGCGCGGCGAGACCCGCGCCGCCAACGAGGACGGCCCGGTCGTGCTCGACGTCCGCAACCTCAGGAAGACCTACCAGCTTTCCGGCTCGCTCTTCGGGAAGGGGCGCGAGGTGAAGGCTGTGGACGATGTCTCCTTCACGGTGCGCAAGGGCCAGACGGTCGGCATCGTCGGCGAGTCCGGCTCCGGCAAGTCGACGCTCGGCCGGCTCGTGATGAAGCTGCTGGAGGCGGATGGCGGCAAGATACATTTCGACGGCCGGGAGGTTGCCGGCATGAGGCAAGAGGATTTCCGCCGGCTGCGGCCCTATATCCAGATGATCTTCCAAGACCCCTTTGCGTCACTGAACCCGCGCATGACGATTGGGGGCATCCTCACCGCCGGGCCGGCGGCGCATGGCGTGCCGACGGCCGAGGCGCGGCGAAAGGCCCTCGATCTTCTTGGCCGTGTCGGCCTCGACGCCGGGGCCTACGACCGCTTCCCTCATGAATTTTCCGGCGGCCAACGCCAGCGTGTCGGCATCGCGCGGGCGCTGATGTTCGATCCAATCCTCATCGTCGCCGACGAGGCCGTCTCGGCGCTCGACGTCTCGATCCAGGCGCAGATCCTTGACCTTCTGGAGGCGATCCAGCGCGAGACGGGGGTGGCGATGATCTTTATTACCCACGACCTGCGCGTGGCGAGTCGGCTTTGCGACGAGGTGGGCGTTATGCATCGCGGGCGCATGGTGGAATTCGGCCCGCCCGCGCAAATCTTCCATGCGCCGGAGCACGATTACACGCGATGCCTGATCGCTGCCATTCCAGGCACCGAGTGGGATGCTGCCGTCGCCTGACGGGCCAGTGCCTACCGCCTTATCAGTCTGAATGAGTTGCCTGCCAAGCGGGTCGGTTCGTAGGCATGCGGGCGCGACTAATGCCTACGATCTATGCAAACTTTGGCAATGCCAAATAAAAGCTCTACACCGACGAAAAATTAGTTGTGCTCGTCCACTAACAGGTGAATAGTCGAGGCATCGAAGCCGCTTTTCCTGCAGTTCCGGCCCGCCGGAAACGCCGTCTTCCCTAACGGGAAGCCGAACGGGAGAGGTATGTCCGAGGTATTCATGGCGGATGATGCGAAATCGCCGGTTCGGATCGACCCAGCTCCCTTGCGAGCCGAGGATGTCGATCTCGGCGTTTTGGACGGGACGCTTAGCTACTTCATCCGCTCGATCAACATCGCCGTTACCCGCGATCTCGACCAGCGCCTGGAAGGGCTCGACGTCGCGCGCGGCACCGGCAAGATCACGACGCTCTTCCTGGTACAGCGCCATCCAGGCATCCGCCCCTCCGTGATCGCCGACGTGATCTTGAAGGACCGGTCCGCGATGGGCCGCGTCCTCGACGACATGGAGGCGCATGGCCTCCTAAGGCGCGAGACGGCCGAGGACGCGAGAGCCCAGGCGCTTTTCCTGACCGAAAAGGGCGAGGCACTAGCGGACGAGGTCCGCACGATCGTCGCCGGCTCCCGCGACTTCTTCGCCGATATCGACGACGCCGACTACGACGCCGCGATGGCGGTGCTGCGCCGCATCTACTGGCGGATCGTGCGCAAGAGGAAGACGGTATGACGAAGGTCGCCCTTATCTCCGGCGCGTCACGCGGCATCGGTCTCGCCATCGCGCGGCGGCTCGCGGCGGACGGTTGGAGCCTATCGCTCGGCATGCGCGAGCCGGCGCTGCCGGACTTCGCCGACGAAAGCCGCACACATCTCCAACGCTACGACGCGGCGGAGGGCGGCGAAGACGAATGGGTTGCCGCGGCGCTCCGACGCTTCGGCCGGATCGACGCAATTGTCGCCAATGCCGGGCTGATGATCGGCAAGACGGTGATCGAGGCGGAAGACGAGGAGTTCGACGCCATGCTCGCCGTCAACGTCAAGGCGCCGCGCCGGCTGGCGAAGGCCGCCTTCGAGCCCTTGGCTGCGACGGGCCGGGGCCGCGTGATCGTCATCGCCTCCCTTTCCGGCAAGCGCGTGAAGTCGGCGAAGTCCGGCCTCTACGCCATGACGAAATTCGCCGCCGTCGCGCTGGCCCACGGCATCCGGCAGGCCGGCTTCGATCGCGGCATCCGGGCGACGGCCGTCTGCCCCGGTTTCGTCGCCACCGACATGGCGCGGCCGATCTCCGGCCGGCCGGACGCGGCGATGACCGATCCGGGGGAACTGGCCGATGTCGTCGCCATGCTGATCAGCCTCTCCAACACGGCGAGCGTCGCGGAATTCGCCGTGAACTGCCAGCTCGAGGAATTCTTCTGATGCCCGGTCCTTTTGTCGATCCGTTCCACGGCGATGCGGAACTTCCCGAGAAGGTCGATGTCGTCGTCATCGGCGGCGGCATCATCGGCACGTCCACGGCGCTGGAACTCGCCGAGCGCGGCGTCTCGGTGGCGCTTTGCGAAAAGGGCGGCATCGGCCACGAGCAGTCGAGCCGCAACTGGGGCTGGGTGCGCATCTCACGGCGCGACCCGCGCGAGGTGCCGCTGATGGCAGAGGCGCTGCGGCTCTGGCAGGGAATGGACGCCCGCATCGGCCGGCCGACCGGATATACGCGCGCCGGCATCGTCTTCACCTGCGCCGACGACAAGAGCATGGCCGAACACGAGCGCTGGGGCCGCAATCTCGAACCCTACCAGCTCGAGCACCACATGCTTTCAGCCCGCGAACTGGAAGAAATGATGCCGGGCTCCGCATTCGACGTGAAGGGCGCACTCTACACGCCGGCGGACGGTCGGGCCGAGCCGCAGAAGGCCGCGCCCGCCATCGCGGAAGCGGCGCGCGACAAGGGCGCGCATGTCCTCACCGAATGCGCGGTGCGCGGCATCGAGACGGCCGGCGGGCGCGTTTGCGGCGTCGTTACCGAACGCGGCTCCATCGCCTGCTCCTCGGTAGTGCTGGCCGGTGGAGCGTGGTCGAACCTCTTTTCCGGCCGCTTCGGCATCGACCTGCCGCAGCTGAAGGTCATGAACACGGTGGTGAGAACCAAGCCGCTCGAAGGCGGTCCGACGCAGGCGCTGTGGCACAAGGACTTCGCCTTCCGCAAGCGCCGC
Source organism: Aureimonas psammosilenae (assembly GCF_009176975.1). Classification (GTDB taxonomy): domain Bacteria; phylum Pseudomonadota; class Alphaproteobacteria; order Rhizobiales; family Rhizobiaceae; genus Plantimonas; species Plantimonas psammosilenae. Next base: position 171,297 of record NZ_WEZG01000010.1, on the reverse strand, counting down.
GACGGCGGCTACACCGTCGCCTCCGGCCACGAGAACATCGTCGATCTGGTGCCGGCCTCCTTCCGCTATGCGAAAGCCTTCCTGCCGGCGCTGAAGGAAGAGTGGCGCTCGCTCAACTTCCGCCTCGCCGGGCGCTTCCTCGACGAGGTTCGCATCCCCCGCAACTGGGCCTTGGACGAGGCCTCGCCCTTCGAATATGCGCGCGTCCTCGACCCCAAACCCTCCAAGGTGATGACCGACAAGTTCGTTTCCGCCTTGAAGCGGCACTATCCCTTTTTCGAGCAGGCCGAGATCGCGCAAAGCTGGGCCGGCTATATCGACGTGACGCCGGACGCCGTGCCCGTCATCTCGCCCGTCGACGCCATTCCCGGCTTCCACATCGCGACAGGCTTTTCCGGCCATGGCTTCGGCATCGGGCCGGCCGCCGGCAAACTGATGGCCGACCTCGTCACCGGACGCACGCCCATGGTCGATCCGGCCGACTTCCGCTTCTCCCGCTTCTCGGACGGCTCCAAGATCGAACTGATCAGCGGATTCTGACGACAATTCCTGGCTCTGAGGGCCGGGCATGACGGCACCTATCTGGCACACAAAGGGGAATGGCATGACTGACGCTGATCGACCCTCCTTCCGCCCGAACCGCCGGCAGACGCTCGGGCTCATGGCCCTCGGCTCCGCTGGCATCGTGATGCCGGGCCTTTTCGGCCGTGATAAGGCGCTCGCCGCGACGCCGCCGTCCGCACCGACCGGTCAGCTTGTCGTCGCCTTCAGCCAGGAGCCGACGGTCTTCAACCCGCACATGCTGCATATCGAGGTGGACGAAGGCATCCATTTCAGCGTCTTCGATCCGCTCTTCGCGGTCGATCCGGAAGGCAAGTTCTTCCCCGGCCTCGCGGCCGAGGTGCCGACCGTTGAGAATGGGGGCATCTCCGCCGATGGCCTGCAATGGAAGGTCAAGTTGCGCGACGGCGTGAAATGGCACGACGGCAAGCCCTTCACCGCCGAGGACGTGAAGTTCACGCTGGAGCTTCTGGTCGATCCGAACTTCCGCGCCGCGCGCCGCACCGGCCATGACTTGATCCGTGACCTGAAGGTCGTCTCGCCGACCGAGATCACCTGGCGGATGGAAAAGACCTACGCGCCCTACCCTTCCCTTCTCGCCGCGACCTTCATCGTGCCGAAGCACGCCTTCGAGGGCGTCGCCGACAAGAACACCGCGCCCTTCAACAACGCGCCGATCGGCACCGGGCCGTTCAAATGGGTCAGCCGCACCGCAGGCGACAATATCCAGCTTGCCGCCAATGCCGATTATTTCGGCGACGGCCCCTATATCGAGCGGCTGATCTACAAGTACATTCCGGACCTCAACGTCCTCTACACCCAGTTCAAATCCGGCGACATCGACGTCACCGGCCTGCAATGGATCACGCCCGATCATTACGAGGAGGCGAAAACCCTGCCGGGGACGGAAGTCTCGCTGGTGCCGGGCTCGACGGTCGAGTCCTTCTCCTTGAACATGGGCAAGCCGCAGTTCCAGGACCTCGCCGTGCGGCAGGCTCTCTATCACGCGATCGACAAGCAATCGATCATCGACGCGCTCTATTACGGCCTGCCGACGCCGACCGAGAGCTACACGCCGCAGCAGAGCTTCTATTACAATTCCGATCTACCGAAACACGAATATTCGATCGACAAGGCCAAGGCGATCCTCGACGGGGCGGGCTGGAATCCGGGCGCGGGGGGCATCCGCGAGAAGGACGGCGTGCGCCTCGCCTTCACCAATTCCACTACCGCCGGCAACCATATCCGCGAGCAGGTGCAGCAGTTCCTGCAGCAGTCCTTCCAGGAGATCGGCGTCGAGATGACGATCTCCAACCTGCCGCCCGCCGTGATGTGGGGCGACTACTGGATGCAGTCGCAATTCGATTCCGTCGTCGTCGGCATCGACTTCCTGACGGGGCCGGACCCGGATGTTTCAGACTATCTTGGCTCGGCTTCGACCAATGCCAAGGGCGGCTCCGGACAGAACAACTGGCAATATTCCAACCCGGAGGTGGACAAGCTTCTCACCGAGGGCGGCAAATCCTTCGTGCCGGAAGAGCGCAAGACCTCCTACCTCAAGATCCAGGAAATGGTGCGCCACGACCTGCCGCTCTTGCCTATGTTCCAATACACCACCGTTCGCGGCCGCAAGGCGGGCGTCACTGGCTTCCAGCCGAACGTCAACACGCGCATCGACACCTGGAACGTCGGCACATGGTATCGCGCCTCATGATTTGAAGAACGGGAGCGGGCGAGCCCTCCGCTCGCTCCCGCCGGTCCGCCCGCCCTTCTTTCGCATCCAGCCGAGGGAATGCCGCCATGTCCCGCTTCCTCCTCAGCCGTCTCTGGCAGAGCATCGTCCTTCTCTTCCTGGTCTCGCTGATCGGCTACAGCGTTCTCCTTCTCGCGCCCGGCGGGCCGATGTCGCAATTCGCGCTGACGCCCGGCATCACCAAGGAAGACCTCGACCGGATCGCCGCCCAGATGGGCCTCGATCGGCCGGTGATCGTCCAATATGCCGACTGGCTCTGGCATCTCGTCCAGGGCGATTGGGGCCGCTCCTTCCGCGGCGGCGAGCCGGTGCTTGGGATCATCCTCGGCCATTTGCCGGCGACACTGCTCCTGATGGGCACCTCGACCGCCATCGCGGTCGGCCTGGGTACGACGATCGGCATTCTTGGCGCAATCCGCCGCCATTCCGCCTTCGACTACGCTTCGACGGTCGGGGCCATGGTAGCGCTCTCGGTGCCGACCTTCTGGTTCGGCCTCGTCGCCATCTACCTCTTCTCGCTGAAGCTTGGCTGGTTTCCTGCCGGCAACATGTACACGATCGGCAACGGCTCGCTCGCCGACTACCTGCACCATCTCGTGCTGCCGGCGACCGTCCTGGCGCTCGTCGATGTTGCGGTCTGGAGCCGCTACATGCGCACCGCGACGCTCGACGTGATCCACCAGGATTTCGTTCGGACGGCCAGGGCCAAGGGCCTGACGCGTCGCCGCGTGCTTTTCAAGCATGTCGTCGGCAACGCCCTTTTGCCGATGATCACGCTGGCCGGCCTGCAGCTTCCGACGATCCTCGGCGGCGCGCTCGTCACCGAAACGGTCTTCACCTGGCCCGGCATGGGGCGGCTCTTCCTCGATAGCCTCGGCTACAACGACTATCCGGTCGTGATGGGGCTCCTGATGTTCTCCGCGGTGCTCGTGCTCGTCGGCAGTCTTCTCGCCGACCTTCTGAGCGCGATCGCCGATCCGCGCATTCGTCTGGCTTGAGGAACGACCTATGAGCGACGCCGCGCCCCTCGCCGTCATCGCCGCCCCGAAGCCGGGGCTCCTTCAACGCAACCGCACGCTGAAGCGCTTCCTTCGTCATCGCCTCGCCATGGTGGGGCTGACGATCATCGCGGTGCTGACGCTTGCGTGTGTTATCGGCCCCTACCTCCTGCCCTACAACCAGTTACAAATCGACATCCGCGCGCGCTTCGCCCCGCCCTTTTCAGGCGCGCATATCTTCGGCACCGATCCGCTCGGGCGTGACGTCGCTGCCAGACTCTTCATGGCCGGGCGAATCTCGCTCCTCGTCGGCTTCTTCGCCATGCTGATCTCGACGCTCATCGGCATGGGGATAGGCATCGTCGCTGGCTATCGCGGCGGCTGGCTCGGCAATGCGCTGATGCGCGTCGTCGACGCCTTCCTGGCCTTCCCGTCGATCTTCCTTCTCTTGGCGCTTGCCGCCTTCATCAAGCCCGGCCCCTACACGATCACCCTCATCATTGCGGTGACGAGTTGGATGGAAATCGCGCGCATCGTCGCCTCCGAAGTACGCTCTTTGCGAGAGCGTGACTTCATCATGGCAGCGCGGATGCTCGGTCTTTCCAGCGGCTGGATCATGTTCCGCGAAATCCTGCCGAACGTCGTCGGCCCGATCATCGTCGCCGCCTCACTCACCGTTGCACGGGCGATCCTGCTCGAAGCCTATGTCAGCTTCCTCGGCTACGGCATCCAGCCGCCGCTCCCTTCCTGGGGCAACATGCTGAACGGGGCGCAGCAATATCTTCAAAGCGCGCCCTGGCTCGCCATTGTGCCGGGCATCGCGATCACGCTGGCGGTCACTGGATTCAACTTCGTCGGCGACGGTTTGCGCGACGCGCTCGATGCGCGCAGCGACATGCATTGAGGAGGACAATCATGGCACCCCGATTCTCGCCCTTCGATGCGAGCCTCTGGCATGCCACCGCCGAACCCGCACCGGCGACAGGGGTGCTCGAAGGCGAGACGAGAGCCGATGTCTGCGTCGTCGGTGCCGGCTATACCGGCATGACGACGGCCCTCGAACTCGCCAAGGCAGGAACGGATGTCGTGCTCCTTGAGGCGCAGGAGACGGGCTTCGGCGGCTCGGGGCGCAATGCCGGCCATTGCACGCCGACCTTCACCCATTACTCGCTGGCGAACCTTCGCCGCATGCTGGGTGAGCCTTGGGCCGAGCGGCTGATCGCGCGGCAGACGCGGGCGAACGAACGGGTCGGCGCGATGGTCCGCGATTACCAGATTCAGTGCGAATGGGTGCAGAACGGCTATGTGATGGGCGCGCTGCATCCAGGCGGCATCAAAGTGCTGCGGGAGAAAGAAGCGAGCTACAACGCCGTCGGCGCGCGGACGCGGCTGATCGATAAGGCGGAAGTCGAGGAGATCACCGGCTCGCCGCGTTTTACCGCCGGCTGGTTTCATGAGGAGGCCGGGCATCTCAACCCGCTCAGCTATGCGCGGGGTCTCGCGAGAGCCGCGATGCAGGAAGGCGTCCGGCTGTTCACGCGTTCGCCGGTCTCCGGGGTCGAGCAGGAAGGCGGGCGCTGGCGCGTTCGGACGCCCAATGGCTCGGTGCTTGCGGAGAAAGTGATCTTCACGAGCGGCGCCTATACGGTCGGCGGCTGGCCGAAGCTCGACCGGACCTTCCGCATCCTGCGCGTCTTCGTGGCGGCGACGCACCCTTTGTCGGAGGAAACGCGCCGCACCGTCCTACCGAGGAACACGACGATCCATGACGGGCGCGGCGACATCTATGTCTATAAATACAACGCAGAAGGGCGAATCGTCGCTTCGATGTTCCCGATGGGCCGGCGTGGGCAGGACATAGCCTATACGAAACAGGTGATGACCGACCGCTTGAAATGGCTCCATCCGCAGATCCGTGAGGAGATCCGCTGGGACTATCTTTGGTTCGGCGAACTCGACATGCAGAAGAAGACCGTGCCGCGACTCTACGGCCTCGCGCCCGGCGTCGTCGCGCTGACCGGCCTCTCCGGCCGGGGCGTCCCAACCGGTTCGATGCTGGGCTCAATACTCTCCGAATGGGCGCTAGGCGTGCCGGAAAGGGAACTGTCACTGCGCGTCGAGCCTTTGCGGGAAGCACCTCTCTACATGCTGTTCGCCCCGCAGCTTTCGCTGCGCTACCACCGCGCTCTCGACAATTTCGCAGCGCGGCGTCGCGGCAGCGAGGCTTTGCCACCTCATGCGTGATGCGGAACGTGCCGCGTCACCGGAAAGGTGCAGCGCTATTCCCGCTACGAGTCAATGACGGACGCGCCATGGACCTCGGACCGCGCTATAGATAAGCTCGGCGTTGCCTCGCAGGATCGCGATCTGCTCTTCGGGCATGAGATCGGCGACCATATCGTGGATGGCCGCGAGGATGCGGGAAGGCGGCGCGAAAAGCGAGTCCACCGGCAGGTTGGTGCCGATCATCGCGCGCTCCAACTGCTCGAAACAGTCGAGCGCATGGACGGGCAGCGTACGTAGGTCTCTGCTCGTCCAGTCGCGATGGCTTAACCCGAAGCCGACGGGCGCGATGGCAACTAAACCCGTGATGAGTACAAACTAGGAGCCTGTCCGAGTATTCTGCTCGACGTTGGTTCTTGATGCTGATTCACTTGTCTTATGACGAAGGTGTTTCGAACGTGAGATGTTGAGCAGGGCTGGCTTTTGCCACCGTCGCTGCATGAGTTCGTAGCGCTTGGGCACATGGCGCGTTTCGTGCGCGATACGGTGCGAGCGGTCCTCGACCTTTCCGCCATCTTAGAGTCCGTCCGGAAAGTCACGCCGTCCGCGCGATCCGGCGTAGGAGGATCATGACGGAGGCTGCGTAGAGGAAGGCGCTGGCGGAAGCGGGGGTGGCTTCGGTATCCTTCCAAAGGCGCCGGTTTCGGCTGATCCAGGCGAAGAAGCGCTCGACGACCCAGCGCCTGGGATGAACGGCAGAACCGACCTGATCAAGCGGCTTTCTGACGATCTCGACGTCGATCAGCGTAGCAGTGCGCGGCCGCTCGCCGGCAAAGCCGGCATCGGCGAAGGCTTTCGTCACGAAAGGGAAGGACCGCTTCGACAGGCGCAGAACTGGAACGGCGCCGTCGCGGTCCTGGACGCTAGCAAACTGAGGATCGAGAACGAGGGCTCGCCCGTCCGTGTCGACCATGGCTTGGCGCTTTCTGCCCTTCACCTTCTTCCCGGCATCGTAGCCGCGCGGGCCACCAGCCTCCGTGGTCTTGACGCTTTGGCTGTCGATCACGGCAGCGCTGAACGAGGCCTTGCGCCCAACCCGCTCGCGGTCCATCAGATAAGGCGATGGTTGATCCGGGCGAAGACGCCTTCGTCACGCAAGCGGCGGAAGTGGTCGAACACCGTGCTTTTGGGTGGCAGGTCCTTCGGGATCAGGCGCCAGGGAATGCCGCCCCGCAGGACATAGAAGATCGCGTTGACGATCTCGCGCAAAGACCATTTCGCCGGACGGCCTCCCTCCAGCGGCGCCGGCAGCTTGGGCTCGATGATCACCCATTCGGCATCGGTCAGATCGGTTTCGTATCGCAGGTGATGCGGCTATGCTGCCGTCGGGTGGGCGGGGTCGAGATGGCGCTTCCAGGTCAGGCGTCAGATACCTTCCTGGAATCAGCCGTGCCCCGGTCACTCAACCCTTTCCGGACGGGCTCTAATGCGCCCTAAGAACTACGCCTATGGGCTAGCAAAACGTGATCGCACGCAAGCACTGTCTCGCCACGATGGTTAACTACCCGGCAGGTTTCGACCACCCGCCCTTTATCCGGCCGCTTTGGGTCGGGTTCGAGGGCGGAGACGGTCAGTACCGTGTGAATCGTGTCGCCAATAAATACAGGCTTCGGGAAGCGCAGGCGCTCGTAGCCGTAGGTGAAAGCGTGCGGATTGATCTCGCTCGCTGTCAGTCCTATGCCAATCGCAAAAGTCATGGTGCCGTGCGCGATGCGCTGACCGAAGGACGTGGCCTTCATGTGCTCGGCGTCCATGTGATGCGGAAAAAAGTCGCCGGTGTGCCCAGCATGAACCACGAAGTCGGTCTCGGTAATTGTGCGCCCATGCGTGCGCCGTTCTTCACCGAGCGTGTAGTCCTCGAAGTGGCGAGGCCGTTCCATGCCGCTCTCCTAACCCTGAAAGCTCGCGGCGAAAAGCCTGTCGAGGTCGGCGAGCACGGAGCTGGCCGGCTCCTTGGCCCGAAGTCCCGCCGAAATGCGGTGGGAGGCGGCTTCCTGAAAGGCCATGTAGCCGTTGTGGCGGGGGCGGAGGTACGATCCCTCCAGCGTCGCACGCGTGTCCCGATAGAAACTGTGGACGGGGACGTTGACGGCCTCATCCTCCCAGGCCGCCGCGTGTCCCGGCTGGCCGCCGCCGGCCGCATAGGGCCCTCGCTGCGTTTCCGCGCTGGCGATGAAATAGGCGAAGTCGAGCGCCGCGACCGGATGGCGCGAGAAGGCCGAGACGGCGATGCCCGTGCCGCCGAGCGTGGCGCCAACTGGTTCTCGGCCTTTCGCCCGCACGATGTCTGCGAAGGCGAGGCGGCGGGCGCGGAAGCCCTCACGCGCATAGGAAATGTAGCCGTAGAGGTAGGGCGTGCAGTCGGCCGGCGAGTCCGGTTCGGCAAGGCGCTCGTAGACCGCGATCGGGTCGCGCTCGAAGTCGCCGGGATCGAGGTTCTCAGCGAGTTCACCGAGAAGCGACCAGACAGCCTTGCCTGCGGTCCGGTCGATCAGGGGACCCGGCTCCACCGCGCAGGGAGTGCCAAAATGGGCGGCGAGGGTGAAGAAAGTCATCAGCGCGTGCGGCGAGCGAAGCGGCAAGGCGAGGCGCTTCTCGCGGGATAAGGCGCGGATCTCTTCAATTGTCTCGGGCGCACGAGCGAGGCGGTCGGGACGATAAGCGAGTATCTGCGTCGCTGCATCAACGGGAAAGCCCCATTGCCGCCCGTGCCAGAAATAGGACCGGTAAGAGGGACCGACGCTGCCAGCCTCCATCGCCTCCCGCTCGGCCTCGCGGCCGGCCACGTCGAGCGGAAGAAGGCATTTCTCACCGGTGATCTGGCCGACATGAGGATGATCGATCACGAGGAGGTCGTAGGCCTTCGCCAACTCCTCAACGGGAAAGCTCTCGAAATCCTGTAGCGAGCGCTTGTCCCACTCGACCTTGACGCCGGTCTTGGCCTCGAAGAGTGGTGAGCAGGCAAGCATCGGGTCGATGCCGCGCGGGTGACTCCAGGTCATGCCTTTAAGGATCGTCACAGGCCGAACTCCCGTCGAATGCGTTCCGAATGCTCGCCGATGCGCGGCGCCGCCGCCGTGACCTCCGCCCGGTGCCCGTCGAAGCGAAGCGGCACGCGCGTGGTGCGGATCGAGACGTCGTCTCCCCGCGTCACCGTCTGCAGCATGTCGAGGGTGCGGAACCCCTCGTGCTCCATCAGCTCGGCCCAGTTCAGCACCTTGGCGCACCAGATGTCGGCGGGCTCGAGAATACCGAGCCAATGGTCGGAGGTTTCGCGAGTCAGCACCTGAGCGAGGATCGCCTTGATCTCGTCGCGCGCGGTGAACCAGGTCGCCGGGTCGTCGCGATAGGGGGCGAGATCTTCGATTGCCAACAGGTCCGCCAGCTTGGCGATCGGCGTCATCGCGAGGGCGAGGAAACCGTCCCTCGTCGGGTAAACACCGTAGGGCGCCGAGAGATAAGCGTGCGCCGAGCGGAAGGACGAGCGGCGCGGCAGGCGCCCACCGTCGTTGAGATGCGTCGTCAGCACCTCGAACTGCAAGTCGACCAACGCTTCGAGGAGGCTCGTCTCGACGTGCCGCCCCCGGCCCGTAACGCCACGCCCGACGAGGGCGGCGAGGATGCCATGGGCAAGCGCCGCGCCCGCCAGCATATCGCCGACCGCGAGGCCGAAGGGCACGGGCCCCTGCGTCTCGTCACCGTTCAGCCACATGACGCCGGAGCGCGACTGCGCGAGAAGGTCCTGCCCCGGCCGCTTCACCCAGGGACCGTCGTTGCCGTAGCCGGTGATCGAACCGTAGACAACCCGGGGGTTGATCGCCTTGACCGCCTCGTAGTCGAGGCCAAGGCGCTCGATGACGCCGGGGCGGAAATTCTGGATGACCACGTCGGCCCTGGCGATCAGCGTGCGCAGGGCCTTCAGATCCGCCTCGTTCTTTAGGTCGACGGCAAAGCTCTCCTTGGCACGATTGATCGCGTGGAAAATCGTGGAGTCGCCCCCGATCTCGGTGTCGGAAAGGTAGAGGCGGCGCGACAGGTCGCCGCCGTCCGGGCGCTCGACCTTAATGACGCGCGCGCCCATGTCGAGGAGGCGGAGCGAGCAGTAAGGCCCACTGAGGAACTGGCTCATGTCGACGACGACAAGCCCATCGAGCGGCAGGGCGTCTTCAGCGGGCATAGGAGGCGGTCTCCGATGGTACGGACTGGACAAGGAACGGCATCAGGCCTCGGGCAGCGGGGCGAGCGGCGTCGCAGGCGCGGCGCTGGAGGCGAAGCACGCCTCGACGAGAGCCATGGTGCCGAAGGCGTCCTCGACGCTCGTCACGAGGCGCATATCCTCACCGGCCGCGAAGCGCTGGAGGTTCGACATGGTGCCGATGAAGGCGTGGGGGAACCACGCTCCTTCCAGCGGCACGCTCTCCCACCCCCCGCCGCGTGCGCAGATCAAGAGCTCGTCCGACTCGCCGCGAGGATAGTCGAGGTTAACGCCAAGCTTGGCGACCGCCGCGCCATTCGTGCCTTCGAGACGGAAGGAGCAGTCCTGGAAGCGGCGGCCGAAATCGTGGTTGTGGTTGATCGACATCACAGCCCGCACGGTGTCGCCGTAGTCGAGGATCGCCGAGGTGCGGGTCTGCGCGACGTCGCTCGACGGGTGGCCGAGGGTCTTGGCGTGCACCCCTGCCGGGTCGCCGAGGAAATGGCGCATGAGGTCGAGATAGTGGATCGAATGCACCGCGATCTCGACGCGCTTCATGCCCTTGAGGAACGGCCAAAGGCTCCAGGGCGTCATGACGTTGGAGTGCATCTCCACCTCGACCAGCCGGCCGAGCCGCCCCTTCGCGACGGCGTCGGTCAGCGCCAGCATCATCGGCGCAAAGCGGAGCTGGAAGTTCACCGCAGCGACGAGCCGGCGCTCGCGCACAGCCTTCAGGATCGCGGTCGCCTCGGACAGGTCCGTGCCCATCGGCTTCTGGAGCAGCGCGGCGCTGCCCTCCGGCAGTCGGTTCAACACGGAGAGGTGAGCGGAAGGCGGCAGCGCGAGGTCGAAGACGGCGTCCCGCACGGCCAAAGCTTCGTCCAGCGTCGCAAAGGCCGGGACGCCGAAGCGTCCGGCGACGCCGCGGGCCTTGTCCGCGTCGAGATCGAAGACGCCGGCGACCGGAAGCTCGGCGAGGAGATAGGCCGGGAGGTGGGCGTCGGAGACGATGGTGCCGGCGCCGATCACGACGATCGGCCGCGGTGCCGACGGCCGCGACCAGACCTGTGCCAGCGCCTCCCCCATGATCCCCTCCGTATGATCCTTCTTATGTGAATAAGGATTTCATATACGGATCGATGGTGCAAGTGGCTGCGTTAGTCGTGGTGGAAGACCTCCTGCATCGGGGCCCACCATTCCCCGTGCCCACGCGTGTCCAGCGGCGCCTGCATCGGCATACAGAGCGCCCACCAGTCCTGCGTCACCGGGTCGGCAGCCATCTTCGCCATGTCGGCCGTGTAGTCGGTGCCGTGGTACTCGTAGACGGAAAAGAGCAGGTCCTCCGGCTCGCGCAAGAAGATCGTGTAGTTACGGATGTGGCAGGCCGAGATGGTCGCAAGAACCTTTGGCCAGACCTCGGCATGGAGCCGGCGGTATTCCGCCTTGTGCTCGGGTCGAAGCGCGATGACGCCGCCGTAGCGTTGCATAAAAACCCTCCGCTAGAGTCGGTAGATACGCCGGGCGTTGCCCGACAAGACTGCGGCCTTCTCGTCCATTGAGCAGTCGTCGAGCAGCGCGTGCGTCGCCTCGACCCAGCGGGTGAGGCTGGCGGTCAGGGTACAGACGGGCGCGTCGCTGCCCCAGACGATCCGGTCGAAACCGAACTCGGCGATGACGTGGTCCGCGAAGGGTCGGAGGTCCTCGACCGTCCAGTCGGGTTTCGCATAGGCGACGATGCCGGAAAGTTTCACGCAGACATTGGCGCGCTCGGCGAGCGCCGAAATTCCTTCCCGCCAAGGATCGAGCGCCTCCCCCGCGATGTCTGGCACGCCGCAATGGTCGAGCACGAACGAGACGTTCGGGCAGGCGTCCGCCAGATCCACGCCCAGGTGAAGCTGGCGGGCGAGGAGACAAAGGTCGAAGGAAAGCCCGAGCGGGACGAGGCGGCGCAGGTTCTCGGCGAAGCGCGGGGTCTGCGAAAGCGCGTCCGGCGATTGGTGGAGGATGCGGCGAAGGCCCTTCACGCCGGGCTTTGCCGCCAGCCGCTCCGCCTCGATGGCAAAGCCCTCTTCCTCCGGCCGGCAGGCGGCGAGCGCGCCGATCACCGGCGCGCCGTGCGACAGGGCGAAGTCCGTTTCGCGCTCGCGATCCCGCGGCGCGACGTCGACCTCCATGTGGAGCATCGCCTCAATCCCGAGCGGGCTCGCTTCGGCGAGGTAGTCCTCCAGCCGGTAGGGGCGGTTCAGCTTGGGCGCGTCCTCCAGCCAGGGATAGGAGAAACGCTCGGGGTAGACGAGGTGGAGATGGGTGTCGATGATCGTCATTCGCGTCCTCCCTCGGGACCATCAGGCCAATCGCCTCCGGCGGCGGCGGTTATCTCGCGCGCAGCCGCTTCCAGCCGCTCGCGCACCTCGTCCGTCGAGCGCGGGTTGTCGACATCGAGGCGGGGGAGATGGGCGCAGGTCAGGGCCGCGAGCACCCGCCCACTTGGCCCCATCAAAGGCATGGAAATGTTGGTGATGCCGGCCGTCTGCTGGCTCGGCATCATCTCGTAGCCCTGCGCGCGGACCCGGTTCAACCTCTCGTCGAAGTCGGCGACGCGGATCTCATGCGGCATCACCTCACGCTCTTCCAGCATCAATGCGCGCTCGGCGGGGGGGGCGAACGCAAGAAGGAGGTGGCCGGAGCCGGTGTTGAGGAGGCTGATATGCGACCCGACCCTGATCGCGATGCCCCAATATCCCGGCGCGTCGACCTGCGCGATCACGACAAGGCTGCCGCGGTCGTAGACCGTCATGTGACAGGACTGCTCGGCCTCGCGGGCAAAGCAGCGCATGACGGGCAGCGACTGGCTGACGAGCCGGCGCATCGGCGGGTGACGGTGCGCAAGGCCGAAGAGCTTCAGCGTCATCTCGTAGCGGTCCGCGCTGGTGCGCGCGACATAACCCCGGCGCACGAGGCGGTCGAGCATGCGGTAGATCTCGTTCGAGCTGCGGTCGAGCGCTTTGGCGATCTCGGACTGCGACATGCTTTCTTCGACGCCCGACAGAAGCTCGATGATGTCGAGCCCCTTGTCCAGGGCCGGCGCCCGGTAGCGTTCGTTGGTCTCGTCCGTCTTGGACATCGGGGCTCCTTCTCCTCCCGCGCGGCTCATGGCGAGTCTTGCGCTGATTGTGACCGGTTGACCGGACCCGCGCCACCGTGCTTACCTGCGAATTGATCTTTCAAATATGGAAAATCCGGCAAGCTGCGTTCTGGGAGGAACCAATGTCTTTGCGAAACATGCTGGGCGCGCTTGTCGCCTGCACCACGCTGGCCGGAGCCAGCCCCGCGCTCGCCGCTTTCGACTACGGCAAGTTCGACGGCACGACGCTGAAGGTGAAGCTCATCGGCGGTACGCAGTACGAGAAGCTCTACACGCGCACTCCCGAGTGGGAGAAGCTGACGGGCGCCAAGGTCGAGATCGTCTCGTCCAAGAACCACTTCGACCTCGACCGCGAGATCAAGCAGGATATCGCGGGGGGCACGATCAACTGGTGCGTCGCCTCCAATCACACGAGCTTCGCGCCCCAGTACGGCGACATCTACATTGATCTGAAGGAGAAGATACCGGCCGAGGAACTCGCCCTCTACGTGCCGGGCACACTTAAGTCGGCCGAGATAGACGGGCGGCTGGTGCAGCTCCCGCGCGTCACCGACGTCTCCAACCTCTACTACAACAAGCGCGTCTACGGCGATCCAGCGATCCAAACGAAGTACAAGGAGAAGTTCGGCACCGACCTCGCCCCGCCGAAGACCTACGAGGAATACAAGAGCCAAGCGATCTTCCTTTCCAGCCCGCCGAATCTCTACGGCACGGCGTTTCCCGGCAAGGACGAGGGCATGACCGGGCGCTTCATGGAGCTGGTGCGCGCCAACGGCGGCGACATGTTCGACGAGAACTGGAACCCGACCTTCAACGGGCCGGAGGGCGTCGCAGCCGTGCAATGGTTCGTCGACCTCTACAAGGCCAAGGCCGTGCCCGCCGGCACGGTGAACTACACCTGGGACGACATCGGCCAAGCCTTTGCCGCCGGCACCATGGCGATCGACCTCGACTGGCCGGGTTTCGCCGCCTTCTACAACAACAAGGAAACGTCCAAGGTCGCGGGCGACGTCGGCTTCGCGGTCGCACCCGTCGGGGCGTCCGGCAAGCGCGGCGGCTGGTCCGGCTCGCACTCCTTCTCCGTCACCAAGGACTGCCCGACGCAGGACGCCGCCGTTTCCTTCGTCGTCTTCATGACGAACTACGATTCGGAGATGCTGGAGGCGAGCGCCGGCAACCTCCCGACCCGCACCAAGGTGTTCGAGGACGTCGTCGCGAAGTTCAAGGCCGACGGCGACACCTACATGGCCGACATGTTCCAGACCTGGGAGTCCTCGCTCGGCGAGGCGCGCACGCCCCCGCTGGTGCCGCAGTGGATCGAAGTCTCCAACGTGATCTGGCCGCAACTCCAGGCCGCGATCGTCGGCGAGAAATCGGCCAAGGACGCTCTCGACCAGGCCGCGAACGAGGCCCGGACCATCCTCGAAGACGCCGGCATGATCAAATAGCGGCGGGCGGCGAGGCGGCTCTTCCGGCCGCCCCGTTCTACCATCTCGCGGCGGCATGAGGTCGCCTTCCTGTCATCCCAGGACACCCATGCGCTTTCTCCGCTCGCCGCGCGCGATCCCCTATCTCCTGCTTCTGCCCGCGATCGTCGTGATCCTCGGCGTCGTCGCGGTGCCGCTCTGCGTCTCGCTGTGGTCGAGCTTCACGCCCTACAACCTGACGCGCCCGGCGACGCTCTACACCTTTGTCGGCTGGCGCAACTACGCCAGGCTGATGGAGAATGCCGACTTCTGGTGGGCCTTCGGGCGCACCATCCTTTTCATCACGGTGACGCTGAATCTGGAACTCGTGCTCGGCCTTGGCCTCGCGCTACTCGTCAACCAGATCACTGTCGGCCAGCGAGCGCTGCGCACGGTGATGATGTTCCCGATGATGTTCTCGCCGATCCTCGTCGGCTTCCAGTTCAAGTATATCTTCAACGACGCCGTCGGCCTCCTCAACAACGCCCTGTTCGACCTCGGCCTGATCGAGACGCCGATCCCCTGGCTGGTGGAGGGAACGCTCGCCAACCTCTCGATCATGGCCGCGGAAGTCTGGATGTCGACCTCGGTCTTCGCGATCCTCCTCCTTTCCGGCCTCCTCGCGCTGCCGAAAGAGCCGATTGAGGCGGCGAAGGTCGACGGCTGCGGGTCGATCCAGGTCTTCCGCCACATCACCCTGCCCTTCCTCATGCCCTTCGTCTTCATCGCCATGACGATCCGCTCGCTGGACGTGGCGCGCGCCTACGACATGGTGCGGATCATGACGAACGGGGGGCCGGCGGGGCGGACCGAACTCCTGTGGACCCTGATGGCGCGCACGGGCTACCAGAACTCGCAGATGGGGCTCGCCAACGCCATGGGCTACGTGTCGATCCTCACCTCCATCCTCTTCACCGTCTACTTCTACCGCAAGCTCGCCAACGCCCGCCGCTACATGGGAGGGGCGGAATGAGCGCGCGGCCCCTCACCATCGAAAAGCCCTGGCAGCGCTGGTTGATCCGCCTCGGCGTCTTCGTGGCGATGTCAATTCTCTGCATCCCCGGCCTCTGGGTGGTGCTGACGGCCTTCCGCCCGAATATCGAGATCCTTGCGCGCCCGCCGATCTGGATCCCGCAGAACCCGACGCTGTCGAATTTTCAAGGCATCTTCGGCCTCCTGCCGGAGCAGCAGCAGGGCTTGCCGGTCGCGCGCTACTTCCTGAACTCTCTCGTGATCTCGCTGACCTCGACGGCGGTCGCCATCCTTGTCGGAATGATGGGCGGCTACGCATTCGCGCGCTACCGCTTCAAGGCGAAATCCGCCTTGTTCGTTTCCTTCATGCTGTCGCGCACGGTGCCGGGCATCGCCCTGTCGCTGCCGCTCTTCATCGTGTGGAGCCGGCTCGGCATCCTCGACACGTCCTTCGGGCTGATCCTCGTTTATCTCGCGATCAACATCCCCTTCACGATCTGGCTGACCGATGGTTTCTTCCGCCAGATCCCGGTGGACCTTTCGGAGGCCGCGCAGATCGACGGCTGCACGCGCTGGCAGGCCTTCTGGCGGATCGAATTTCCGCTGGCGCGTTCGGGGCTGGCGTCGGCCGCGATCTTCGCTTTTCTCACCTCGTGGAACGAGTACGCGCTGGCAAGCCAGCTCACCCGCACCACGGCGTCCAAGACCATGCCGGTCGGGCTCATGGACTTCACCGCCCAGTTCACCGTCGACTGGGCCGGCATGAGCGCCATGGCCGTCCTGATCATCGTACCGGCCCTCGTCCTCACCTTCGTCGTGCAGAAGCACCTCATCGCCGGCCTCACCTTCGGCGGCGTGAAGTAGAGTATTCGCCCATGGCCAACGTCACCCTCCGAAAGGTCGTCAAGCGCTACGGAGCGGTCGAGACCGTGCACGGCATCGACCTTGCGATCGCGCACGACGAGTTCGTCGTGCTGGTCGGTCCGTCCGGCTGCGGCAAGTCGACGACGCTGCGCATGATCGCGGGGCTAGAGGAGATTTCCGGCGGCGAGATCGAAATCGGCGCGCGCGTCGTCAACGCCCTGCCGCCGCGCGAGCGCAACATCTCCATGGTGTTCCAGAGCTACGCACTCTACCCGCACATGAGCGTCGCCGAGAACCTCGCCTTCGGCCTCAAGATCGCCGGAACGCCGCAAGCAGAGATCGACCGAAGGGTGAAGGACGCGGCCGCCATCCTCGGCCTCGACCCCTACATGGACCGCCTGCCGGCGAACCTTTCCGGCGGCCAGCGCCAGCGCGTCGCCATGGGGCGCGCGATCGTGCGCGAGCCCGACGTCTTCCTGTTCGACGAGCCCTTGTCGAATCTCGACGCCAAGCTCCGCGGCCAGATGCGCGTCGAAATCAAGAAGCTGCATCAGCGCGTCAGGACCACCGTCGTCTACGTCACGCACGACCAGGTCGAGGCGATGACGCTCGCCGACCGGATCGTGATCATGCGCGACGGCCATATCGAACAGGTCGGAACGCCGACGGAGGTTTTCGAGCGCCCGGTGAACCTCTTCGTGGCGGGCTTCATCGGCTCGCCGCCGATGAACCAGCTCGAAGCGCGCGCCGAGGTAAGGGAGGGCCGCGCCTTCGCCGTGCTGACCGACGGCACGAGGATCCCGCTCGCCCCCCTGCCGCTCGACGATGGCCAGCCGGTCGTCGTCGGCTTCCGCCCGGATGCACTGGCGCCGGAAGGCCACGCTCTCTACGGCGACGGCGAGGCGCTGCGGCTGGAGCGCATCGTCTCGCTCGCCGAACCGCTCGGCACCGAGACGATCCTCTTCCTGCCGCTCGGCGGACGCGAGGTCCTGTCGCGCATGCTGAATCCGCGTGTGGTCCAACCGGGCGAGACGCTCGCTTTCCGCCTCGACCTCGCCCATCTCCACGTCTTCGATGCGGCGAGCGGCCGCCGGCTGGAGGCCTGACGCCATGGCGAGGATCGCGCGCGTCGAGTTCCTGATGGTGGACCTGCAGCCGAAAGTGAAGCGGGTCGATGCCATCCAGAGCTTCGTCAGCCAGGAAACGCCGATCGTGCGCATCACCGACGCGGACGGGGTTAGCGGCACCGGCTACAGCTACACGATCGGCACGGGCGGCCCGGCCGTCCTCTCGCTGATCGAGAGGACGCTCGCCCCCGCGATTCTCGGCCGCGAGGCGGGGGAGATCGAGGCGATCTGGCGCGACCTCCTGTTCCTGACCCACGCCACCACCGTCGGCCCCCTCACCGCCATCGCCATGGCGGCGATCGACACCGCGCTCTGGGACCTTCGCTGCCGCCGCGCGAACCTGCCCCTCCACCGCCTCGCAGGCGGGGCTCAAGGATCCGTGCCGCTCTACACGACCGAGGGCGGCTGGCTGCACCTGCCCGTCGAGGCGCTGGTCGAGGATGCGCTGCGGGCGAAGGCGGAGGGCTTCACCGGCGCCAAGTTGAAGGTCGGGCGCCCCGTCCACGAGGATGTCGCCCGCATCGCAGCGGTGCGCGAGGCGGTGGGGCCGGGCTTCGAGATCTTCACCGACGCCAACCAGGCGTTCCGCGTTGACGAGGCGATCCGCAGGGCGCGGCACTACGAGGCGCTCGACATCGGCTGGCTGGAGGAGCCGCTGCCGGCCGACGACATCGACGGCCATGTCCGCCTGTCGCAAGCGACGACGCTTCCCGTCGCGGTCGGCGAGAGCCTCTACAGCCCCTCGCACTTTCGTGAATACCTGCAGCGCGGCGCCTGCTCGGTGGTACAGGTCGATGTCGGGCGCATCGGCGGCATCACGCCCTGGCTGAAGGTCGCCCATCTCGCCGAGTGCTTCAACGTCGCTGTGTGCCCGCATTTCCTGATGGAGCTGCACGTCGCGCTCTGCGCCGCCGTGCCGAACGCGCGCTTCGTCGAATACATCCCCCAGCTCGACGAGATCACGACGGAGGGCCTTCGCATCGAGGCAGGCTGCGCGATCCCGAGCGAAGCGCCGGGTCTCGGGATCGCCTGGGACTGGCCCGAGATCGAACGCCGCAAGGTGTCGGGCTCCGGCGTTCTCCTTGTCTGACGCGTGCCCGCCCTACCGCCGGCGGAAGACGGGCGCACGCTTCTCTTTGAATGCGGCGCGCCCTTCGGCCGCGTCGGCGGTGCCGAAGCAGATCGTCTGGAGGTCGCGCTCGTATTCCGTCGCCTGCTCGCGCGACATGGCATAGGCGGCCTTGATGTTCGCCTTCGCCGTTTCGGCGGCGATGGGCGCACGCGCGGCGATGACCTCGGCGAGCGCGCGGGCGCGGGGCATGAGCGCGTCCGGGGCGAGAACCTCGCTGACGAGGCCCCAGCGCTCGGCCTTCCCGGCGTCGATCGGATCGCCGGTCATCAGCATCAGCGCGGCGTTGGAGGCACCGACGGAATGGGCGAGGCCGGCCGCCATGCCCCCGCCCCCGATCCAGCCGAGCTTGACCTCGGGGGCGGCGAACACGGCCTTGGCGGAGGCGAGGCGGATGTCGCAGCTCATCGCCGTTTCCAGCCCCCCGCCGAAGGCGTAGCCGTTGACGGCCGCGATCGAGGGCTTGAGGAGACGGCGGATCGCGTCGCAATAATCCGAGCGGTTGCGGAAGGCCCAGGGGGTCTCGTAGGCGTCGAGCGTGGCGATGTCGGAGCCGGCGCAGAAGGCCCGTTCGCCCGCCCCGGTGACGATCACGCAGCGGATCGCGTCGCTGGCGTTGCACCGCTCCACGGCGTCAACGATCGCGTCCGCCATCGCCGGCGTCACGGCGTTGAGCTTTTGCGGCCGGTTGAGCGTAATGACGGCGACCGCGCCTTCGATGGCAAAGAGGATGTCGTCCTCCATCCTCAAGCCTCCCCGAGCGAGACGGCGCCGGCATCGGCGAGTCCAGCGATGCGCGCCACGTCGTAGCCCGCCTCCTCCAGCACTTGCCGCGTGTGCTCGCCGGTGAGAGGCGCGCCGCGAGCGACGATGGAAGGGGTCTTGGAGAACCGGATCGGGAAGCCCGGCGTCTTCACGCGCCCTTCCGTCGGATGGTCGTATTCCACGAAGGTGCCGTTGTGGCGGATCTGCTCGTCGGCGACGAGATCGCCATAGCCGTAGACCGGCCCGCACCAGATGTCGGCGGCGCGCATGAGCGCCAGCCATTCCTCCGACGTCTTGGTCTTCAGCTTCTCGCGCGTCCTGGCGAAGATCTCGTCGCGGCGCGTCCAGGTATCAACATCGTCGGCCATGGTGAGGAAGCTGTCTTCGCCTATCACCTCGCCGAGGGTCTTCAGCTTCGGAAAGGCGACGATGATGAAGCCGTCGCTGGTGGCGAACGCGCCGTAGGGCGCGCGGATGAAGACGTGGGCGTGCGGCTCGGCCGAGCGCTGCTGCGGCTTGCCGCCGACGGTGAAGACGGAAAGCTCCTGCATCTGGATCGTCGTGATCGCGTCCAGCATGTTGACCTGCACGAGTTGGCCCTCGCCTGTCCTTTCGCGGTGGAGCAGCGCGGCGAGAGCGCCCTCGAAGGCGCTGTAGGCGGTGACGGCGTCGACGAGATACTGCCCGGCGGCTGTCGGCGGCTCGCCCTCGCGGCCCGCCGACAGCATCGCGCCGGACATGCCCTGGAGCACGAGGTCCTGGCCCGGGCGGTTCACGTAGGGACCGTCCTCGCCATAGCCGGAGATCGAAACGTAAACGAGGCGCGGATTGATCGCGGAAAGCGTTTCGTAGTCGACGCCGAGGCGTTTCGCGACGCCCGGCCGGTAGTTCTGCAGGAAGACGTCGGCGCTCCGCACGAGATCGAGCAGCACCTCGCGCCCGCCCAGCGACTTGAGGTCGACGGCGAGGGAGCGCTTGTTGCGGTTCAGCGACAGAAAGGAAACGTTGACCTTGTTGCCCTCCGCCCCGCCCGCCGCGACATGGCGCTGCCACTCGCCGGCAAGCGGCTCGACCTTGACGACGTCGGCGCCCAGATCGCCGAGGCGCTGCGCCGCGAAGGGGCCGGCCATGGCGATCGAGCAGTCGAGGACGCGGTAGCCCGAAAGAATTCCCATACGTGTCCTTTTCCTGGTGCGGAAGCGTGAAGCGGCATCGAGGGTAGACGAGATTTGCGTCTTGTCTAGAGTGAGCGCTAACATTTCCGGCGGCGCGGAAGAAAGGTGAGCGCTCACTTCGTCGTTGACGCCGTTGCAGTATGTGAATAATCATTTCATGAATGAAGAACGGCGGGAGGCCGTTCTCCTCGGGGGAGGAAGACACGATGCGGACGCTGCACGCGGCCATGGGCCTGACCGTCTCCATGCTGGTCCTGTCGACGGCGCAGGTCCTCGCGCAGGACCGCTCCGGCGCACTCGGCAAGCTGCCGGCGGAGCTTCAGGCGCTCTACACCGACGCCGTCGAGGTCGGGCCGTCGCAATACGCGGACTTCAAGGCGCCGCCGAAACCCTGGCGCTGGTGCCATTCGGAATCCTACATGGGCAATCCGTGGCGCGTGACCTTCAACGCCGAGCTTTCCCGCCTCGTCGACGCTGCCAAGGCGTCGGGCGACGTATCGGAGTTCGTGGTCTCCGATTCCAACGGAGACGCCACGCAGCAGATCTCGCAGATCCGCGCCTTTGTCGAGCAGGGCTGCTCCGTGATCACGACGATCGCGGGTTCCCCGACGGCGCTGAACGCAGTGATCGAGGACGCCTACAAGGCCGGTATCCCCGTCGTCACCAGCGCCGGCGCGGTGATGACGCCGGCCGCCGTCAACGTCATGCACAACCAGAACCTCTGGGGCTACGACATGGGCAAGGGAATCGCCGCCGCCCTGCCGAACGGGGGCGCGATCCTTCAGGTCGAGGGCATTTCGGGTCATCCGCTGGTGCAGCAGGAAAATGCCGGGCTGGACAAGGCTGTGGCGGAGGCCGGCAACCTTACGATCGCGCGCAAGGTCAGCGGCGAGTGGACCGGCTCCACCACCAAGTCCGCCGTTCTTCAGGCGCTCGCGACGACGCCGCAGCCGATCGACGCCGTCTGGTCGACGGGCAGCGAGGCGCGCTTCATCGCGGAAGCCTTCGGCCAGGCCGGCCGCCCGCTGCCGCTGATCGCGGCCTCCATCTCCGGCGACGCTCTCGGCTACTGGAACGAGAACAAGGACACGTTCAAGTTCACCGGCGGCGAGGTCTCGCCGCATGTCGCCGCGCAGAACGCTTTCCGCGTCGCCCTGCGGCTCCTCGACGGGCAGAAGCCCCTCGTCAACACGCTGATCGCGCCGATGCCGAAGGTGACCGAGGCCGATCTACCCACTTGGTACAAGGACTGCATGAAGCCGGACTCGGCCGCGATCTTCCCGATCCCGCCCTCCGATCCGTTTCCGGAAGAGCTGATGAACGGTTATTTCGAGGGCGGCAAGGCGACTCCGGCCTACGACTTCGCCAAGGTCCCTGCGTCCTGCCCACAGTGAGGACCACCGGGGGCGTGCCCTCGCTCTCGTCCCGGAAAGCCTGAAATGCCCGAGCCGACGCAGACCGACCGGGCGACCTCGCGCGTCCACCAGACGATGGCGGCGGCCGCGCGCGGCCGGGTCCGCCCGGCCCCGCCCGTCGAAACGCTCGCGCTCGACGGCATCGCTAAGCGCTACGGCGAGACCGTTGCCCTTGCCGGTGCCTCGCTGACCTTCACGCCCGGCATCCACACGATCCTCGGCGAGAACGGCTCGGGCAAGAGCACCATGCTGAAGATCCTGTCCGGCGTCGTCGACCCCAGCGAGGGTCGCCTTCTCCTGGGCGGGCGGGAATTCACCGCCGGCTCGCCGCGCGAAATGCGCGACCGTGGCCTCTCGACCGTGTTCCAGGAGGTGCTGATCGCCCCGCACCGGTCCGTCGCCGACAACGTCTTCCTCGGCACCGACGGCTTCTTGCGCCGCACGCTCGCCCGAGCCGAGGCGTGGGAGGCGGCGCGAGCCCTTCTCGGCCTTCTCGCCCGCTTCCCCATCGATCCCGATGCTCTGGCCGGCACGCTGCCGCTCGCCTCCCAGCAGATCGTCGTGATCGCCCGCGCCCTCGCCCGCCTGCCCTCGATCCTTCTTCTCGACGAGGCGACGGCCGCGCTCGACTACGCCGACCGCGATCGCGTCTTCGAAGTGGTGGAGGACTATGCGAGGCATGGCGCTCTCGTGATCTTCATCTCGCACCGGATGGAGGAGGTGAAGCGCCTGTCGGACCGCGTCACCGTCCTGCGCAGCGGCCGGCTGGTCGAGACACTGGCGCGGGGCGAGGTGACGAGCCGGCGCCTCCTCGACCTCATGGCCCCGGAGGCCCGTCTTCATGTCGCCTGACGCGCGCGAAGTGCTTGTCTACGAGAACGTCGTCCTCGCGCCCGGTCGCGCCCCGCTCTCCGGCGCCCTTCTGGCCGGCGAGATCGTCGGCTTCGCCGGGCTCGAAGGGCATGGGCAGGAGGAGTTCCTCCTGACGCTCGCCGGGCTTCGCAAGACGGGCGGCGGGCGCATCGCGGTCCAGAACGCCGACCGGGGCTTGGCCGCCTATGCCGACCATCATGCCGCCGCCCGCCACGGCGTCGTTTATCTTCCGCGCGACCGGCGGGCGACGGGCATCTTCCCCGTCCTCCCGGTGCTGGACAACTTCGGCCTGCCCTCCATGCGGCGCTTCTCGATCGCCGGGATCCTCGACCGCAAGCGCCAGCGCGAAGCGCTCGCGCGCTACACCGAATTCCTCTCCATTCGCCATCCCGGCCCCGGCGCGCCGATTTCGGCGCTTTCGGGCGGCAACCAGCAGAAGGTGCTGCTCGCCCGGCTCCTGGCGCTCGAGCCGCGCGTGATGCTCCTCAACGACCCGACGCGCGGCGTCGACCTCGCGACGCGGCTGAAATTCTATGCCGCCTTCCGCGATCTGGCACGCGAGAAGAACATCGCCCTCGTGGTGCTTTCCACCGAGATCGAAGAGATTCTGCAGGTCTGCGACCGCGTCCGGATCTTCCACGATTTTTCCGAGACCGCCGTGATCGAGAAGAAGGACATGACCATGAACGGCGTCATCGCCGCGATGTTTGCGCAAGGGAGCCCCACGCCGTGAGCCTGTCGCGCCTGTTTCGCGGTCGCGAGGACACGCGCCTCGCCGCCCTCCTCTTCGTCCTCCTCCTCGTCGCGAACGCCGTGCTGAACCCCGCGCGCTTCGCGCCGTCGAACTGGGGCTCCGTCCTTGGTCTCGCCGCGCCGCTTCTCCTCACCTCACTCGCCGTGACGCTGCCCTTCCTTGCGGGCCGAGGCTCGATCGACGTCTCGGTCGGTCCGCTGATCGGGCTCGTCAACGTCCTGATCGTCAAGGGGCTGATCCTCGGGGCCGGCCTTCAGTCGCCGCTCGCGATCGTGCCGGCCGCGCTCCTTCTCGGCCTCCTTTCCGGCGCACTGAACGGCTTCCTCGCCGCGATCCTGCGCATCCAGCCGATCGTCGCGACGCTCGGCACCTATCTCGTTTATTCCGGCCTCGCCCTCACGGTCCTCCCCTCGCCCGCCGGCAGCGTGCCGGACTGGCTGCGCGCGCTCGCCGGGCCCTTGTCGGTCCTTCCGGTCGGGGCGGCGGTGCTTCTCTGGCTCGTCCTTCGCCGCCTTCCCTTCCACGACCTCCTGATGGCGACAGGCAGCGACGACCGCGCGGCCTACACGGCCGGGATCGACGTGCCGCGCGTACGCTTTACGGCCTATCTCCTCGCCGGCCTCTTTGCCGGCCTCGCCGCCCTGTCGCTGACGGCCCTCATCGGCTCGGGCGATCCCAATATCGGGCCGGGCTACACGCTGATCGCGATCGCGGCGGCGGCGCTCGGCGGCGTCGGCCTTGCCGGCGGCGTCGGCGGACTGGTCGCCGCCTTTCTCGGCGCGGCCGACATCTTCCTGCTCCAGAGCGTTCTGACGAGCTTCAACGTCTCGACCTTCGTGCTGCAGATGACCTACGGCGCCGTGCTCGTCCTTGCCGTCTGCCTGAACTCGGAAAAGCTGAAACGGCGCCTCGCCCGGCGGAGGGCTGCGGCATGACCGCCTCCTCGCTCACCGGCAACCGCGCGCTGGTCGCGGTCGCGGGCGCCGTTCTCGTCTTCGCGGCTGGAGCGGTGATGATTCCGGGCTTCGCCAGCCTCTTTTCCGTGCGCGCCACCCTGATCCTCGCAGCATTGCTGGCCATCGCCGCGCTCGGCCAGACGCTGGTGATGATTCTCGGCGGCATCGACCTCTCGATCCCCTTCGTGATCGGCTTCGCCAACGTCGTCTTCGCGAGCCTCTACGGCGAAGGCATACCGGCCCCGCTCGCCTTCGCGATCGTGATCGGCTGCGCCGGCCTGATCGGCGCGGTCTCCGGCACGCTGTCCGCTGCGCTCTCGATCCATCCGCTGATCGTGACGCTCGGGATCGGCACGATGGTGCAGGCGCTGGTGCAGATCTGGACGCGCGGCCTGCCGACCGGCTCGGCCCCGCCCTTCGTGAACGGGTTCGTCTCGCTCGGCGGCTCGGTCGGCCCGCTGCCCTTTCCACCGCTCGTGCCCTTCACAGCACTTCTCGCGCTCGCCACGCTCTTCACGCTCCGGCGCACGATCTACGGGCGCAAGCTCTTCGCCCTCGGCTCGAACCCCAAGGCTGCAGAGCTTGCGCTGGTGCGCCCGGTTGCAACCTGGGCAACGACCTTCGCCCTCAGCGCGGTCTTCGCGGCGTTGGCCGGGATCCTCCTTCTCGGCTTCACCGGTTCCTCCAGCGCTGGCGTCGGTGCGCCCTACTTGTTCCAGACAGTCTCGGCCGTCGTGATCGGCGGCACGGCGCTTGTCGGCGGACGCGGTGGCTATGTCGGCACGGTCGCGGGCGCCGTGGTGCTGGTGGAATTGCGCACCATCCTCATCGGCCTCGGCCTGTCGGAAGCGAACGTCCAGGCCGCGCTCGGCCTCCTGATCCTCGGGCTCGTCGCCGTCTACGGCCGCGACCAGCACATCCGCAACCTGATCTGAAGGAAGCCGACCCATGGACGAGCGCCTCCAGCGAACCGCCGCCGCGGTCCGGGCCGCCGGGGCAGACTGGGCGGTCCTGACGAGCCCGGACGCGGTCGCCTACGCCACCGGCCACGTCGTTCCGATTGAAGCCGGCCCCTCGCCCTTTTCCGGCGGCCCGGCCGTCGCGATGGTCGGTGCCGACGGGGCCTGCGGCCTCCTCGTCACCAACCTCGAAGCCGGAACGCCAAGCTGGGCCGCGCGCGTCGTCTCTTATGTCGGATTCTCCCACATGGCGCCCGCCGATATCCCGGCCAACTACCGCGCGGCAACCTCGACACTCGCGCGGGACATGGGCTTCGGCGGCCGGATCGCGGTGGAGGAAAGCTTCCCCTTCGCCCTTCGCGACCTCCTCGGATTGCAGGAGCCGATCCCGATCGACCCGCATCTGCGCGAGGCGCGCGCCGTGAAGACGGCGGCGGAGATCATGGCGCTTCGCGAAGCAGCGCTCACCGCCTCCGCCGGCCAGCGCGCCTTCCTCGCCGCCGCGCGCGCGGGCCGGAGCGAGCTGGAAATCTTCGCCGACATCCGCCTCGCAATGGAAACGCGGGCCGGCGCGCGCCTGCCCGTCACCGGCGACCTCGTCTCGGGGACCGAGCGCACTTCGGCCTTCATGGGCTGGCCGGGCAACCGGCGGCTGGCAATGGGAGATCCGATCATCTGCGATCTTGCCCCGCGCGTCGCAGGCACCTGGGGCGACAGTTGCGCGTCCGCAATGCTCGGCGGCGCGTCGCCGGCCTTCCGCAGGCTCTTCGATGCGGCGAAGACGGCGCTGGACCTCGCCATCGCGACCCTTCGCCCAGGCCTCGTCGCCGGCGATCTCGACGCCCTCCTGCAGGCCCATGTCGCGCGGCACGGCTACGGCTACGCCCACCATTCCGGCCATTCGATCGGCAGCGGCGTCCACGAATGGCCGCGCCTCGTCGGGCACGAGCGCGCTGCCTTGCGCGAAGGCATGGTGCTGATGGTCGAGCCACAGGCCTTCGATCCCGCAATTGGCGGCGTGCGGCTGGAGCACATGCTGCATGTCACTGCGACGGGCTGCGCGGTGATGACGGACTTCCCGCACCAGCCGGACGTTTAAGCGCTGTCCCGAATCATGAGGCGGAAGCCGACATCGATGCGCTTGTCGGCTAGCGGGCGCCCGCTCATGCCTTCGAGGAGGAGGCGCCCGGCCTCGCGCCCGATGGTCGCGGCGGGGACGGCGACCGTCGTCAGCGCCGGGTTGAGGTGGCGGGCGAGCTCAAAGTCGCCGAAGCCGGTGATCGCGATCTCGCCCGGCACCGCGATCCCCTGCCGCCCGGCGGCGAGGAGCGCGCCGGCAGCGATGACGTCGCTCGAGAACATCACGGCGTCGGCGTCCACGTGCTCGGCCCGGACACGCTCCAGAAGGCACGCGCCGGATTCCATCGCCAGCGGCAGGTCGGCGGCGATGCAAAGACGCGGAGCCTCGCCGGGAAACAGCGTTGCCATCGCGGCCAGGAACCCATCCCGCCGCTCGGCCGCGCGCGCGTCGCCCCGGCGCAGGACTCCCGCAAAGACGATGCGCCGCCGGCCCGTATCCGCCAGATGCTTGGCCATCGCCGCGATCGCCGCCTCGTTGGAGAAGCCGACGAGCCCGTCGATTGGCCGGCGCGTCTGGTCCCAGCCCTCGACAACAGGGATGCCGGCGCGGCGGAGCAGTCCGGTGCAGGCGCGCGTGTGCTGCGTGCCGATCACGAAAACCCCGTCCGGCCGGCGCCCGAGGAGGCTGCGCACCACCGCCTCCTCCCGGTCCGGCCGGTAGTCGGTGTTGCCGAGGAAGATCTGGTAGTTCGCGGCGTTCAGCACCTGCGAGAAGTGCTGGATCGTTTCGGCGAAGACCGACGCGGAAAGCGTCGGGATGATCGCGGCGACCGTGTTGCTGCGCGCGGAAGCGAGATGGCTCGCCGCCAGATTCTGGACATAGTGCGTCTTCTCGATCGCCGCCTCGATCGCTTGGCGCGTTTCCGCCGTCACCGTCCCCGGCGCCCGCAGCGCCCGCGAGACCGTCTGCATGGAAACGCCGGCGGCGGCGGCGACCTCGGCCATGGTGACGGCCGAGCCCTTGCGCCGCGCCTTGCGAACGGAAGGCGACGCTGCCTCGCTCACAGGCGGAAGGGGCGCACGCAGACCGGACTGCCGATCGCGATGCGCCGGCCGCTGTCGCGCAAGGTCCCCGCCACCTCGTCGCGGCGGAAGATCGCGATCTCGTCGCTGTTCTGGTTGGCCATAAGAACGAGGCGTCCGTCCGGCGAGAGGGCGAAGTTGCGCGGCGTCCGGCCGCCGGAGGGCACCTGCCCACGCGGCTCCAAGCGCCCGGTCTCGGCATCCACCACGAAGACGGCGAGGCTGTCGTGCCCGCGATTGGACGTGTAGAGGAAGCGCCCGTCCGGCGCGAGATGGATATCCGCGCCGTGGCTCTCGATCCCCAACGGCACGGCCGGCACTGTCTGGACGAGGGTGAGCGCCTCGCCCTGCCGCTCGATCACGGAGACGGTGGAGTCGAGTTCGTTGGTGACATAGGCGAAACGTCCGTCGCGCGACTGGGCGATATGGCGCGGCCCGGCGCCGGGCGGCAGTTCCACGGACCCGGCCAGCGACAGCGCGCCCTCGGCGCCAAGGCGGTAAAGGAGCACGGTGTCGAGGCCGAGATCGGCGACGAGCACCGCCCCGCCTTCCGGCGTCTCGATCACGCAATGGGCGTGCGAGCGCTCCTGCCGGTCGGGTACGCGGCCCGCGGCACCGGGATGGGCGACGCTCGCGACCGGCGCGCCGAGACCGCCTTCATCGAGAACGGGAAGAACGGCGAGCGACTTGTCCGGGCCGCCTTCGCCCATCGCGTAGTTCGCCACGAGAAGGAAGCGCCCGTCCCGGCTGATGGTGTTGTGGGCGGCGATGCTGCCCAGCGTCGGCTGCTTGTTGAGATAGAACAATGCCTGCCCGTCGAAGCGATAGGCGCTGACTGTCCCCTCGTGCCAGCCGAACACCTCGGAATTGGCGTAGATCGTGCCTTGCGCGTCGACGCTGAGGAAGGTCGGGTTGTCGATCGTCGAGGTGCCGGCGACGCGCGTCACCGTCAAGCTCTCCTCGTCGAGCGCGAAAATCGTCAGCCCCTCGCCCCGCGCGCTCTGGAAATAGGGTGCTTCCCGGTTCACCGAACCGACCGCCAGATAAAGATCCAATACCATCCTCCCCGCCTTGCGGCCCTGCACCCCTTCGCGCTCCGTGGAGCGTCGCTCTCCGCGAAGCGCCGTCGCATCCCTTTGCGCCCTCAGCCTTCGGGGATGTTCTCCTTAAACACCGCCTGCATACGCACGAGGAAGCTCGCGAACTGCCGCTGCCCACCGGCCGCCAGGATGAGCCGTTCCACCGCTTCGCGCGCCTCAACGCGCGGATTCTGGTCGATGGCGACGTCCATGGTGCCCGACAGGAGGAAGCGGCGCGAGAACGCCGTCACTTCGTGCCCGACGAAAAGGACGGAGCGCGCGCGGCCCGCCTCCTCCAGCGCCCGCGCGATGCCGCGGTTGCCGGCGCCGATATTGTAGATGCCGGCAAGATCGGGCGTTTCCTTGAGGATGCGCGTCGCCTCCGCATAGGACCGCTCCCAGTCGTCGCGGCTCTCGGCGCGCGCGACGATCTCGAAATCCGGAAATTCTTCGGCGAGGATGTGGCGAAAGCCCATCTCGCGCTCCTCGTGCCCGCGATAGGCGAAGGATCCGGCAAAGAGCGCGATCCTTGCCGGACGCTGCCCGTGAAGGCGGCCGAGGAGGTAGCCGGCGAGACGCCCGGCCGCGCGGTTGTCGATGCCGACATAGCCGGCGCGCGGGGCATGGCTGATGTCGGAAACGAGCGTCACCACGGGCACGCCCGCCGCCTCCAGCATGCGCACCGCCTCGCGCACGGCCGGATGGTCGAGCCCGACGAGGCCGACGCCGCGGCTCGTTTCCGCCAGGCCTTCCAGATGCGCGCTGAGCGCCTGCGGGTCGAAGCCTTCCATCTGATGGACACGCACCTCCGCCTCCGGCCGCCGGGTAGCGGCGAGCGCGTCGGCCAGATTGGCGATGAAGCTGTTGCTGCCGCTCGGCAGCACGAAGTCGAGCGGCAGACGTGCGGCGCCTTCGCGGCCGGCGGTCGGCCCCTCGTCGGACACGTAGCCGAGATGTCGCGCAACGCCGAGCACGTGCTCGCGCGTGCGTGCCTTGACGCCTGCTCGCCCATTGATGACCCGGTCCACCGTCGCCGCCGACACGCCGGCATCCCGCGCGACGTCGGCGAGTGTGGCGGCAGGGCGGCGGGAGATCATGAACATCGGGACGAGCCTGTTGGCGGCGCGGACGAAACGCGCCGCCAAAGGAGGATGCCGCAGCCGGCCCCGCCGCGTCTACCCCTCAGAACACATCAATATCCATCATCTTCTGCCGTCTCGAACATCCCGTTATTGCAAGCGCGAGATCTCGCGTCCACGCAAGGTTTTGAAGCATGGGGACCATCGATGATGGTATTATGCATCGCAATGACGTTTTTATATTGACTTGATGACATCATTTCGCATCAATCTGGTCCGTGCGGTGGAGGCCGCGCGATATCCTTGGGAGGGGATGCATGACCGACGCACTGGGCTTCTCGCCCGACGTCACGGTGCGCGAGCGCGGCTTCACCATCGGCTGCGTCGGGGCCGGCATGATCATGGCGGAATGCCATCTCGCCGCCTACGATCTCGCGGGCTTCCGCGTCGGCGCCATCGCCTCGCGAACGCGCGGCAAGGCCGAGGCGGTCGCCGCGCGCTGGAAGATCCCGGTCGTCCACGACACGCCGGAGGCTCTGATCGAGGATGCCTCGATCGAGATCGTCGACCTCGCATTCCCGCCCGACCGCCAGCCGGCGCTGATTCGCCATGCGCTCAGGCAGCCGCACATCCGGGGCATCCTTGCCCAGAAGCCGCTCGCCCTGTCGCTGGAGGAGGCGAAGGCGCTGCGCGACGAGGCGCAGGCGGCCGGGAAGATCCTCTCCGTCAACCAGAACATGCGCTACGACCAGTCGGTGCGCGTTCTGAAGGAGATCCTCGATCGCGGCGAACTCGGCGACACCGTGATCGCCACGATCGAGATGCGCGCGATCCCGCACTGGCAGGGGTTCTTGGAAGACTACGACCGGCTGACGCTCGCCAATATGAGCGTCCACCATCTCGACGCGCTGCGCTTCCTGTTCGGCGAGCCGGACAGCATCTTCACCGCCGCGCGGCAGGACCCGCGGACGCGCTTCCCGCACGAGGACGGCATCGTCGTCTCGACACTGCGCTTCCTCTCCGGCGTCCTTGCGGTGTCGATGGAGGACGTCTGGTCGGGCCCGCGCGAGGAGGGCTTCGAATCCGACATCTACATCAAGTGGCGCGTCGAAGGGACGGACGGCGTCGCGCAAGGCACGATCGGCTGGCCGGACGGCAAGCCCTCGACGCTCACCTACGCTTCCAAGCGCACGACCGACGGGCGCTGGGTGACGCCGGCCTGGGACACGCACTGGTTCCCGCACGCCTTCATCGGGGTGATGGAACAGCTGCAATACGCGCTTGCTTCCGGCGAGCCACCCGCCCTTTCCGTCGCCGACAACGTGCGCACGATGGCCCTCGTCGAGGCGGGCTACCGCTCGATCCGTGAGCGCCGCGCCGTCGCACTGTCCGAAATCATCGTCTGAAACAGTTCTTGGGAGGAACAACCACCATGATGCAGACCGGTATCTTCAGCGGCTACTTCCCCTATGGCCTTCAGGAAACGGCGCAAAAGATCCGCGCCCTCGGCTTCAACACGGTGCAACTCGACCTCCACTTCAAGGACGTCGACCTTTCCGCCGGGCAGATCACGATGGAAAAGGCTCGCCAGGTGCGCGAGACCTTCCGCGACCACGACCTGCCGGTGTCCTGCATTTCCGGCTACACCAACATCATCCATCCGGACGCAAGCGAGCGCGAGAAGCGCGTCGGCTATCTGAAGGAGATCATCCGCAACGCGCGCCACTTCGGCAGTCCCTACGTCATCTCCGAGACCGGCACCTACAACACCGAGTCCGACTGGGTGCACGACCCGAAGAACAAGACGGAGGAAGGCTTCGAGACCTGCGCGGCGGTCATCCGCGACCTCGCCCAGACCGCCTACGACCACGGCGCGGTGTTTCTGCTCGAGACCTATGTCAACAACGTCGTCGGCTCGGTGGAGGAAACGGTGCGCATGTTCGCGGCCGTCGACCATCCCGGCCTTGGCCTCCTGATGGATCCGACAAACTACTTCGAGACCCACAACATAGATGCGATGGACAAGATCCTCAACCAGGTCTTCGACACGCTGTCGGACAAGATCCGCATCGCCCATGCCAAGGACGTCAAGCGCTCGGGTGACGACAAGTCCGAGAAGCACGCCGATATCGGCGACGCGGACGCGCTGGAAAGCCACACCTTTCGCGGCGTCGGCGAGATCGAGCTCCCCGCCCCCGGCCTCGGCTCGTTGAACTACGACCTCTACCTGAAGCGCCTCTCGGAGAAGCACCCGAACATCCCCATCATCATCGAGCACCTGTCGGAGGACGACGTGCCGCGCGCCAAGCGCTTCCTCGACGGCAAGCTGCGCGCCCTCGGCGTTTGAAACGGGAGCGGGCTGGAATGGTGAAGCTCTTCGGCCGCCAGATGTCGCGCCGCGACGTGGCGGCCCATGCCGGCGCGCTTTCGCAGTTCGCCGGCGTGCGCATGATGACGCTCGGAGACGGGCTGGAACGGGGCATCCGCATGCTGGAGTTCCGCACCGGCACGGGTTTGCGCTTTACCGTCCTCGTCGACCGGGCGATGGACATCGCCGATTGCGAGCACAAGGGCCGGGCAATCGGCTGGCATTCGCCGGCCGGCTTCCGCCATCCCGGCCTTCACGACTACGAGGGCGAAGGGGGCCTTGCATGGCTGCGCTCCTTTTCCGGCCTCCTCGTCACCTGCGGGCTCGACCACATCCTGTTCATGAACGAAGTACCGGCGCAGGCCTACAACTACGGTCCGCGCCGGACGGCGAGCCATTCCCTGCACGGGCGCGTCGGCACCATTCCCGCTCGGCTGACGGGCTATGGCGAGCGCTGGGAGGGCGACACCTGCATCCTTTGGGCGGAGGGGATCGTGCAACAGGCCGCCGTCTTCGGCGAGGACCTGCATCTCGTGCGCCGCATCGAGGCGGTCGTCGGTACGGACGAGATCCACCTCCACGACCGGGTCGTAAATCACGGCTTCTACGAGACGCCGCACATGTACTGCTACCACATCAATCTAGGCTATCCAGTGCTTGCCGAGGGCGCGCGCTACCTTGCGCCCGTCGTCGAGACCGTCTGGGCAGCACATGCAGGCGAGGCTTACCGGCGCCAGGGCGCCGGCTACCGGACGATGCCGGCACCGCAGGAGCGGTTCCACGAGCAGGTCTGGCAGCACGAGATGGCCGCTGGAGCGGACGGCGTCGTCTCCGCCGCCCTGGTCAACGACACGCTCGGCCTCGGCTTCGAAGTGGAAACACGCAAAGACCAATTCCCCTGCCAATACGAGTGGCAGAATTTCCAAGCCGGCCAGTATGCGCTCGGCATCGAGCCCTCGACGCACCACGTCCTTGGCAACAACGCGGCGCTCGAGCGCGACGAGGCGATCCGCCTCGGCCACGGCGAGGCGCGGGCCTACGACACTATTTTCCGCATCCTCGACGGGGAAGAGGAGATCGCCGCCTGCGAGTCGCGCATCCGCACAGCGGGACCGCAGCCGGACGAGGATTATCCCGAGCCGACCAGTCACCACCGTCTGCTAAGGGGGTCGGCATGAGCGCGGCCTTGGATCGCCTCGCGGGGCGCTGTATCCTCTTCACGGGCGCCGCCGGCGGGCTCGGCCGGCCGACGGTGCTGGCCTTCTTGCGCGAGGGCGCGCGGGTGGTCGCCGTCGACAACGATCCCGCCAAGCTCGACGCCCTCCGCGCGGCCGCGGATATGGCCGGGCTCGGCGCGCGGCTCGTCCCCACCGCCCTAGACCTTTCCGACCTCGCGACGCTTCGCACGGGCCTTGACAACTCCTCGGCCGAGACCGGCGGCTTCGATACGGTGATCAACAACGCCGCGATCTATCCCTCGAAACCCTTCGAGGACTACACGATAGAGGAGATTCAGCACGTCCAGCGCGTCAACGTCGATGCGGGAATCGTCTGCGTCCAGGCGGCGCTTTCGCATATGCGGGCGCGCGAGTTCGGGCGCATTGTCAATGTCGCGAGCGTAACGCTCTCCGGCGGCTGGGCGCTGCTGTCGCCTTATGTCCAATCCAAGGGCGCCCTTCTCGGCCTGACGCGCGCCTGGGCGCGCGAGTTCGGCCCCTATGGCGTCACCGTAAACGCTATCGCCCCTGGCGCCTTTCCGACCGACGCCGAGGCGATTCACCCCGATCCCGAAAGCTACCAGCGCTACGTCCTGGAGCGCCAGGCGGTGAAGCGCCGGGGAATGCCCGACGACATGGCGAACGCCTTGCTGTTCCTGATCGCGGCCGAATCTGGCTTCGTCACCGGCCAGATGCTGAACGTCGACGGCGGCTGGTGGATGGGGTAATCTGCTTAGGTGTTCAGTCCCAGCATCTGGTGGATCGGATTGACAATGAATCGGTCTGGCTCTGAGGTCCAGTTCATCGACGAACACGTCCATCAGCCGGACCGGGTTCTCCGCGCCGACGTAATCCTCGACGCAATCCGCCGAAAGAAGGGGCTGGTGTCGCTCGCACCCTTTGACGAAACGGTCCATCCCAGCCCTCCAGTGTTAAAAAGGTAGCCTAGCGTTTCCACATAGCCTCCGTTGTTCGCGGGATGGCCGCCTCTAGGCTCGACTGCCTCATAGCTGCCGGACAGCTCCCGGCCGAACGCTGATGTAGAAACATACCAGCTCGTTGAATGGCTCGAGTTCGGTGAACTCTGAACTCGCCATCGAATGGCGCTAGGAGCCAAGGCCACGCTCCGGCCTGAGTTCTCCGTTCGCCTATAGCCGTTCTCGATTCACTCGCCGCTGAGTTGCTGTAGTTCCAAAAGGTCAATCCGACCCTCCAGGTAATCGGACTGTGCCTTCCGTGCAGTTGATGACACCTCGCGACCGTGCACGATTGCTCGCAGCTCGAACTCCCTCACGACTGCGCTGCGGTCCGGCGTGCCGACTGCTTGCAGGAAGCTGACATCAGGGCCATCAATGACCGCAGCCGTCAGAATACCTGATTGGAAGGCGCCGGTGTCGATGGAGATGCGGTTCGCGGTGAAAACCGGCAAATCGCCGATGATCGTGTGACCGTGCACCACCCGACGCGGCAATAGTCCGTCGTGGTCGAGGAACTCATGCCGGATCCAGAGCAAATCCTGTTCGGCTTGCAGTTCAAGCGCTACTCCCGGCCTGATACCTGCATGCACAAAAAGATGCGTACCGTCATCGTGCGTTAAGGGTAGGGCTGCGAGGAATTCCGCATGGCGATTGAGCGTCGGATCCAAACTGCGAGCTGTCTCACGATCGAGCCCATAGCTGATGATGGTGTGCCAGTAAAGAAGCCATGCCCATTCCGGCAGCCCTTCGCCCGACGTGACAGCTCGGACGAACAGATCGTCGTGATTTCCCCGCAAGCAGACGAATTCGTCCTGTGAACGTTTCGGACCTGCCATCAGGCGTTCGGTAACCCCGCGAGAGTCTGCGCCGCGGTCGACGTAATCGCCGGTGAAGATGATCTTGGCACGTGCGCCACGGATCTCGGCGTCACTCTCGACCTTGCCGAGGAGATTTTCCATGAGATCGAGGCGGCCGTGAATGTCCCCGATCGCATATGTGACAGTGTGCATGCGTGCCGCTCTACAGACCGCCTTTCCAGGGTGCAACTTCAAAGAACCTCGCCCCTTCGGTTACGGTCGGCCTATCCTGTTTGAGCTCAACATCGCGACATGGCTCGCAATCTCGTTAATTGCTTGCCTCCCATAGCCATGCGACGAGGGGCCGGACCCGGTCGCCTTCAGGGTCTCACCTTGGGTTTATCGATTGTCATTTCCACATGTCGCGCATGGACGCAGCTTCCAGCGCTCGCCTTTGAGCCTCGGCGAGGCCGAAATTCGACGCCTATCGCGTCACTGCCTTCGGTACCGTGATGCTGACGACCGTACAGCTTGGTTTCAGCTCAGTACCACGCTCGGCCTGTTCCTTCTCGCGGCGGGACTGATGCTGTATGGAGCGACGTCGGGGGTCTATGCGCTTCTCATGCTGTTTCTTCCGGCCGGTGGACTTCTGGTGCGTTTATTCGGCATTCAGCATGACTGCGGCCACAACTCATTTTTCTCATCCAAACAAATTAACCGTCTCGTCGGGCGCCTCCTCAGCGTCTTCACTCTGACGCCCTTCGGCTATTGGAGCCGCTCACATGCCGTGCATCATACAACGGCGGGTGATCTTGGACGGCGCGGGATTGGCGACGTCGACACTTTGACGGTCGACGAATACGCGGCGCTGCCGGGCGGTGCGAAGCTGCGTTACCGCATCTATCGCCACCCGCTGTTTCTCCATGTGCTCGGGCCGCCGCTCTACTTCATCCTGTTGCAGCGCTCGCCCTTCGGGCAGGCGCTTCCAGTTCAAGATGCTTGGCGCAGCATCATGGGGCTGAACCTCGCCCTCTTGCTCATCTACAGTGGTTTGGCCGCTGCTCTGGGCGGTGCCGTAGTAGCTCTTGGGGTGCTACCGACGGCCTTCGTCGCATCTTGGGTCGGCGGCTGGCTCTTCTTCGTGCAGCACCAGTTCGAGGACACGCATTGGGAAACATCGGAGGATTGGACCCTGCAGCGCGCGGCGCTCAGCGGTAGCTCCTACTACGTGATGCCGAAGGTCCTGCAGTGGTTCACCGGTAATATCGGGCTTCATCACATCCACCATCTGAACCCTCGGATCCCAAACTACCGCCTGCAGTCGTGCCTCGACGACGAACCAGCGTTGGGAGCCCTGTCGCGTTTGACGATCCGCGAGAGCCTTCAGTGCATTGGACTAGCATTGTGGGACCCCGCCCGGCGTAAACTCGTCGCCTTCTGAAACGTTACGGTCCCTTGGGCCGGCGCCAGGAGCACATTCGCGTACGCCTTCTCCATTTGGTAGCCTGCGGGACCGACTGTCTTGGAAGGGTTGTCAGCGTTGCTTGCCGCGGCCTCTGCCGGCCTGACCGCCTGCGCCTCGAGGCTTCGTCCGGTCGCTCTCTGCATTCTCGTTCTGGAGAAGACGCCAGCGCTCCAGCCGCTGAGGATTGATGGTGCCCTCTGTCACAGCCGCCAGCACCGCGCAACCGGGCTCATGCGCGTGGGTACAGTCGCGAAAGCGGCAGCGCGCCGCGAGTTCTGTGATCTCGGCGAACAGAACGTCCAACCCGTCCGCGAGGTCGCTGACCTGCAAGCTGCGGATGCCCGGCGTGTCAATCACCCAGCCTCCACCCCGGATGGGGTGAAGCGAGCGGGCCGTCGTGGTGTGACGCCCCTTGGCATCCTGTTCTCGGATGGAACCTGTTTCCTGTGGCGGCTCCTCAGTTGCGCCGACTAGCGTGTTTACTAGAGTCGATTTGCCGACGCCCGAAGAGCCCACCAGCGCGATCGTCTGCCCGCTTCCGCACCACCGCGTGAATGTGGCGACGGTCTGTGCCGCCTTGGGATGGACCGCAACAACATCGAGCTCGCGTTGCAGTGCCCGTGCCCCGTCCTCGTAGAACGAAAGATCTTCCGCCAAATCGGCTTTGGTCAACACGATCACCGGCTCGATCCCGGCTTGATTGGCCCATGCCAGATACCGCTCCAACCGGGCCGGATTGAAGTCCAGGTTGCACGACGTCACGATGAAGAGCGTGTCGATGTTGGCTCCGCCGAACTGCGGGACGCTGCCGCCAGAAACGCGACGCTCGATCACGGACCGTCGTTCGAGACGCCGATGGAGATGCGCCGTCACGGGATCGATGAGAACGAAGTCGCCCACCGCGAAATGGCTGGTCTCGACGTTTGGCCCAAGCACTGGCTCGACAATCCCGCGCTCGGACAGTGCGGTCAGGCGCGAGCGGTGAACCCGAGCGATTCGAGCTGGCTCGAGACCCGCATCGTCCGGCGTGATCTGCTCAGCGAAGAATGTGCTCCAGCCTAGAGCGTTGAGGGTCTCATGCTCGACATGCTGTCCCAGCGCGTTCAACGTCCAGCTCGATACGGGAAGGCGTGCGAGTTCGGGTTCTCACCCGCTTGGTCAAATCCCGTTGTCATGATGTCTCGTTCCACTTCGCTGCAGGCGCTGGTTCCAACGGCTTCTCGCACCATCCCCTGCATAAGTGTGCGAGCCCGAGGTGGATAGTTGAATGGCAGCTTTTTCGCATGAGATGCCAAGAAGTCGACGTTCCGCTTTCGGCCGGCCCTCCTACCAAAACCGATCGTTCCTCCGGCCTTGTTCTTTAGGCGGCGCTCTCGCCCTCAGCCGTCCTGGCCGTGGGCGAACGACAATGGGACACTCACATTTCGACCCGGCGACGGGAACACGCAGGGCATGGAATGCCGGCCGCACCGTCGGCGCCAAGCGGGCGCTCAAGCCCCAGCAGGTCTGGGCCATTCGGTTCTGACTCGACTATAAGGGTCGTCTGCGAGACCAAGCCCTCTTCGATCTGCTCATTAACAGCAAGCTGAGAGGCTGCGACGTGGTGAAGGTCAAGATTGGCGACCTGGTATCGGGCGGGCGCATCCGTGCCCGAGCGATAGTGGTGCAGCACAAAACGAAAAGGCCGGTGCATTTCGAGCTTATGGAGGCAGCGCGGGCGAGCCTTCTTGCTTGGCTGAAGCGTCGCGGTGGCACGGTTGATGACTACGCCTTTCCGAGCCGCATCGATCACGCGATGCACATCAGCATGCGGCAGTATGCCCGCCTCGTTGATGAGTGGGTGACAGCGATCGGCCTTCGGAAAGAGGACTACGGCACTCATTCGCTCCGGCGGACAATGGCGTCGATTATCTAAAAGGCGACCGGCAACCTGAGAGCCGTCCAGATGCTACTTGCCACACTAAAGATTGAGAGCACCGTGCGCTACGTCGGCGTTGATATCGCGGATGCACTGACCCGTGCTGAAGGCACCGATGTGCCGCCTTCGCATCGCCTGGCAAAATTGTTGCTCGGACTGGCTCCTTGGGGAGCCTATAGAGAACGGATACGACCAGGGGTGGCAGACAGCACGACGATATTCCTGCCAGCGACTACCGTCCCGTAGTGTGGTGCAACGCTTAACGAAAGCTGAGTTTGTGCGAAAACGTTCGGCGTCGAACCACAACATCCAACATACTTTTTGGTAGGATTGCTGGTATCCTCCTTTGTTGCGTCTCAAAATATTAATGAACAACAACACCATGAATGGAATATGTGGTGCCGTCCCTGGGCACCACTTTCCAGCTAAGCATCGCTAGTGTTGTCATGCCCCGAGTGGGGATTGAATGTTGTTTCGTCGGCCCTTGCGCGGCCGATGAACATGCGCCTTGCCGCAAGACATTATGGGGCGCCTGCCAAAGACGCTACCAAAGGCGGAGGCACAAAGGC
This sequence comes from Aureimonas psammosilenae, assembly GCF_009176975.1. Taxonomy (GTDB): domain Bacteria; phylum Pseudomonadota; class Alphaproteobacteria; order Rhizobiales; family Rhizobiaceae; genus Plantimonas; species Plantimonas psammosilenae. Next base: position 132,275 of record NZ_WEZG01000010.1, on the reverse strand, counting down.
TTCCATCCACCTTTTGGGTCGCTCGTTTTTCGGGAAGGCTACCGTCCCGTCCGGCCGTCTTTGGAAAAATTCGGGTCTTCGGCGTCCTTCTTTCCCTCCCCCTCTCGTTTGCCTTCGGACGGTGCGTCCCAGCCGCCGCCTTCCGGCACGGCGGTTTCGGGGTCGAGCGGTTTGCCTGGCGGCATCTTGTGGTTCGGGTTCTCGGTTGCGGTCATCAAAGGCTCTCCAAAGACAAGGAAGCGCATCTGGCAGAGCTTGCGTTCCCCCGGAAAACCTTGGCCGCACGAGAAAGCTCTTCTTAAAATCCTGCCGCCGTCACGGTCAGGGTGCGCACGAAGCGCGCCGTGCGCTCGTCCTTGGGGGCGCGCAGCACCTCCTGCGGGGGGCCGGCCTCGACCACCTCGCCGCCTTGCAGAAAGGCGACGTGGTGCGCAATCCGCCCGGCCAGGCGCAGGTCGTGCGTCGCCATCAGCATCGTGGTGCCGCCGGAAGCGAGGCGTCCCAGAACCTCCACCACTTCCGCCGCGAGTTCGGGGTCGAGCGCCGAGGTCGGCTCGTCGCACAAGAGCACCTTGGGCGAGGCGGCGAGCGCCCGGGCGATGGCGACACGCTGTTGCTGACCGCCCGACAAGGTGGCGGGATAGGCATCCGCCTTCCCCACCATGCCGACGCTTTCCAGAAGCTCCATTCCGCGCGCCCGCGCCCGGTCCGCCGGCCATTTCAGGACCGTGGTGAGCCCTTCCGTGACGTTCTCGATCGCGCGGCGGTGAGGAAAAAGCTGAAAGTTCTGGAACACCATTCCGGTGGAGCGGCGAACGGCGAGGATGTCGGCGGGCGGAAGGCGGCGTTTTCCGTCAAACTGGACCGAAAGCTGGTCGATCTCGAGCCGGCCGGCCTCCGGAATCTCCAGAAGGTTCACGCATCGAAGCAGCGTGCTCTTGCCGCTGCCGGAGGGCCCGATCAGCGCCGTGACGCGCCCCGGCGCCACAATGAGATCGACGCCGGCGAAAATGCGGTTCGCCCCGAAGCTCTTCTCGATTCCGGACAGACGGATCACGGGCGGCCCTCCAGATAACCGCCATAGGTGGCGAAGCGGCGCTCCAGCCGGGCCTGCAACGCGGAAAGCACGGACGAAAAGACGAGGTAGAGTAGCGCGGCCTCGATATAAAGCACCAGCGGCTCGTAGGTCACGGCCACCACGCGCTGGGCCTGCTGGAAGAGTTCCGGCACGGTGATCGCGGCGGCGAGCGAGGTGTCCTTCACGAGCGAGATGAAGGAGTTGCCGAGGGGCGGCAGGGCGACGCGCACGGCCTGCGGCACGATCGTGCGCGCCATGGCCTGCCGCCTCGTCATGCCGATGGAAAAGGCCGCTTCCCACTGACCCTTCGGGATCGAGGACAGGGCCGCGCGGATGATTTCGGACGTATAAGCGCCGACGCTCAGCGAAAAGCCGATCAGGGCTGCCGGAAAGGCGTCGATCAGGATGCCGACGCTCGGCAGCCCGTAGAAGATCACGAAAAGCTGCACGAGAAGCGGCGTGCCGCGGATGAACCAGACATAGAAACGCGCCACCGCCGCGATCGGGGCGGGCGCGAAGAGCCGCGCCACGGCGGTCGCGAATCCGAGCGCGAGGCCGAAGGCGAAGGACAGAAGGGCGAGCGGGATGGTGAAGACGAGCCCGGCCCGTACGAGCGGCCAGAGCGAATCGAGCATCAGTTGCAGACTGGGGTGCACGTCGGTCCGTTCCGGTCGCGGGGACAAGGAAACATGCCCCTGTCCCCCGCTTCTTCAATGGTCGGGCAGCCGGGCCGCCCGTTGCTGCTTACTTCGAAACGTCGGCGCCGAAATATTTCTGCGAGATCGTTTGATAGGTACCGTCGGCCTTGATCTCGGCCAGAGCCTTGTTGATCGCGGCCACCAGTTCCGGATTGTCCTTTTGAACGATGATGGCGGAGGCGGAAGCCTCGTCTTCGCTCGCCGCGATCGCGACGGGCGCATTCGGCTTCTGCTTCTTGAAGTCGAGGAAGGACAGGCTGTCGTTGACCGTCGCATCCGCCCGGCCCGTCAGGACGAGCTGGATCGACTGGTCGAAACCGTCCGTGCCCACGAGTTCAGCGCCCGCCTTTTCGGCGATCTTGCCGAAATTGGAGGTCAGCGACTGCGCCGACTTCTTGCCCTTGAGGTCGGCGAAGGACTTGATGTCGGTATTGCCTTGCTTGACGATCAGGACGGCCTTCGAGACGATGTAGGGGTCGGAGAAATCAAAGCGGGCCTTGCGCTCCTCGGTGATGCCGACCTGGTTGATCACGGCGTCGTAGCGGTCCGCGCCAAGGCCCGCGATCAGCCCGTCCCACTTGCCTTCAACGAAGACCGGCTCGACGCCAAGGCGCTTGGCGACCGCGCGGCCGATCTCCACGTCGAAGCCGACGAGTTCGCCGGAAGCGTCGTGGAAGGTGAAGGGCGCATAGGTGCCCTCCGTGCCGATGCGCAGCTTCTTGGCGCTTTCGACGTCCTTCAGGCTTCCTGCCGACGCCGTTCCGGTCAGGGAGGCGAGGGCCAGGGCGACGGCCAGGATTTTCTTCACGGGGTGCTTCCTCTTCAAGAACGAACCGGCGCGGCGTGGAACGGGGGCGAACCGCCCTTGTCCTTCGCGAACCGTCGAATGTGATGCCCGAGGGAAGGTGGGGTCGCCGAGGATTTTGCAACCGTTTTTCGTGGGTTGACGAAAATAGCCAGCCTTGACGGGCGTCGATTCCGGCCTTGTCGGCGGTGAGAGATACACCTTCGAAGCGGTGATCGCACGACGGCCATTTCTTTGCGCGCCAAGGACGCCAAGTCACACGCGAAGGAGAGACCGAGCGTTGGACCGCGAAGACCCGATCATCACCGTGCTGCGCCTCGTCGACGAGATCGAGGGAAACGATGCGGAAGAGCTCGTTTCACGGTTCAAGGCCGTACATCCCGAACTCGACCGGCAGGCCTTTCTCGACGCCTGCACCGTGGCGCTCGACATCATCGACAGCCGGCCGAAGCATCTTCATTAAGAGCGTTTTCGCGTCGGGTAGCGTCGATTGGAGGGTAGAGCCGAACCAACGATCGACGCGCTCCGGCAAACCGTTGGAACGCCGATCCCGCTCTTCCTTCCGGATGAATGGCGCGACTTCCTTAAAGCCGCCGGTTACGACATGAACTGCTCGGCAAACGCTTCAAAATTCTTCCCAATCGTCCGTGCGAGACTGCGGGGCGGCCCCTCCCCTCCCCATGTGCTTCAGTTGCGGCACTGCGGCGCGGGGCGCGGCGCTCGTCCCGGTGAGGGGCGGGATGGGGCGACGGGTTGCGGATGCAGACCTGTCGGCCGAATTTGCCCCGCGAACCTGGAACCGGCCGGCAAGCGACGCCAGTTCCTGCGTTTCGGCGGCAAGCGACTGAGCGGCGGCGGTCGTTTCCTCCACCATGGCCGCATTCTGCTGCGTGACCTTGTCCATCTGGTCGGCGGCGCCGGACACTTCTCGCAGCGAGCCCGCCTGGTTCTTCGCCGCCCGTGCGATCTCCTCCACAATACGCGCCATGTCCGCGACCTGAACGACGATTTCCTGAAGGCTCTGGCCGGACGCCGATACCAGGGAAACGCCTTGACCGACCTGCGCGGCCGACATCTGGATCAGCGCCTTGATCTCTTTGGCCGCTTCCGCCGAGCGCTGGGCGAGGCCCCGCACTTCCTGCGCCACCACCGCGAAGCCCCGGCCCGCCTCACCCGCCCGCGCGGCTTCGACGCCCGCGTTCAAGGCGAGAAGATTCGTTTGAAAGGCGATTTCGTCGATCACGCCGATGATCTTGCCGATCTCGGCCGAGGAGCGCTCGATCTCGCTCATGGCGGAGATGGCTTGAGCGACGATCCGGCCACCCTTTTCGGCGTTCGCCTGCGCCGTGCTGGCAGCGCCCTGCGCGGCTCCCGCGCCGTCCGCCGTCTGGTTCACGCCGCGCGCGACTTCCGACAAAGCCGCCACCGTTTCTTCGAGATTCGCAGCTTGCTGCTCGGTGCGTTGCGCGAGGTCGCCCGAAGCGGTGGCGATCTCGCCGAGGCCGCTGCGAATGGAGCCGATCGAGCCGGTCACGGAGCCGATCGCGTCCTCCAGCGCCTCGACGGAAGCGTTGAAGCGCTGCCGGATCGGCTCGAAGGCCGCCGCCACCGCACCGTCCATGCGCACCGTGAGATCGCCGACGGCGAGACGCTCGAAGCTTTCCTCCACCGCATGCACGAAAACGCGAAGTTCCTCGGCCTTGGCATTGTCGATCGCCGTTTGCCGCTCGCGAGTGGAAGCCTGCGCCTGCCGGCTTTCCTCCGCTTCGGCCTCCAGCCGCCGCTTCTCGCGTGCGGCGTTTCGGAACACGAGCACGGCTTTGGCCATGGCGCCGATCTGGTCACGGCGGTTTTCGCCCGGAACGGTCACGTCGAAATCCCCGGCGGCGAGCCTGCCCATCGCCGCTGTCATGGCGGTGACAGGGCGGATCACCAGGCGGCTCAGGCACATGGCGAGAAGTCCGATCATCGCCACGACCGCCAGCACGGTGGCGAGGATGGCGATCATCTGCATCTGGCCGATGGAGGCATAAGCGGTATCGACATCCACCACGAAGCCGAGAGACCAGTCCACGGACGGCAAGCCGGCAACCGGAACGAAGCTCACCAGCTTGGAGACGCCATCCACCTGCGTGGTCATCAGGCCAGATTGGATCGTCGGGGTCTCGATGGGAAAGGCGTCGGCGAGCGTCTTCATGACAAGCGCGGGATTCTTGTGAACCAGGATCTTGCCGTCCTTGCTGATCAGGAAGACCTGTCCCTTCGCACCGACGTCGATCCCGCCGATCATCGACTGCAGGGTGTCGAGCGTGAAGTCGCTGCCGAAGACGCCCAGCAGCTTGTCGCCGTTCCTGACCGGGATAACGGCCGAAACGATCGTCTTCTGCGTGACGGCATCGGCATAGGGTTCGGTCAGAGCGAGCTTGCCCGCTTGTGTGGCGGCGGCATACCAAGGGCGCTTGCGCGGATCGTAGCCGCTGGGCAGTTCGCCGCGGTTACCGTCGAACATCTTCCCGTCCTGATCGAGCCCGTAGTAGCTGTCCTCGAAGTTCGATTTCAGAACCTTGTTGTCGAGAGTGCGCCATACGGCTGCATCGTCCTGCGCATCCGTCAGAAGATGGCTCCCCATCGTCACGAGCAGCACGCGCCCTTCGATCCAACTCGCGATGCTCTGCGCCGCCTGTTGCCCGGCCTTCGCGATATTGCCCTCGATGGATTGCGCCATCGAATGGCGTTGCAAGCTGAGCATGTAGCTCGAGAAGGCCGCGAACGAGAAGATCACGGCGACGGAAGCGGCGATCAGAATGCCGCTCATCAAGCTCTTGGGCTTCATCATGAAAATCGCGCCTGAGGAGAACCCGTTGTTTTCACGAGGTTAATCCACGGCCATTAAATCGAGTTTAATCGACTTTCCGAAATCCGGGGCCGCGTCGAGGCGAGGCGCTTTCAAGTCCCGGCCGGCGTTGCTCTTCGGTCGCGATAGGGCGGCATCGCTTCCTTCTCGCGCCGAGCTCAGCGCCGCAATCCCTCGGCGTGCCGACGATCCGACCGGTGACGATGCGGCGGCGGAACAAACGCCGCCGCATCGAGCTTGCGGACTTTTCGGATAGCCTCCCACCCTCAGGAGGAAAGCTGCACCGTGCGCAGCGACTTCTTGAAAAGCGCGTTCATGGCGTCGTCGATGCCCTCGGTGGGGCTCACTTCGTAGTAAAGGCCCGGCGAAGCGCATTCCTGCATCTTCGCGCCGAGTTCGGCCTGGAACGGCTTGATCCAGTCATTGTACCATCCGTTGGAAGGGAGCGGCAGATAGGTCGTATAAAGGGCCGCGATCTTGATGCCCTTGGCCTTGATCTTCTTGCAGATCGATTGCGCGACATCGATCGGCGCTTGGCATCGTGTTCCGGTCAGCTTCTTGGTGCAGCCGGTCAAGGGCACGAACCCGTCGTTCACCCCGTCCGACACGAGAAACAGGATTTTCTGCGGCGTTTCGCTGCTGTTGCCATCACCGGCGGCGGTCAGCTTCCCCTCCATCTTATCGAGCGTGGAGTAGAAGTCCGTGGTCTGGTCGTTGTTGAAGCCGTTGAAGGGAATGCTCATCAGATCGACGGCATTGGCTTCGTCGCGCACCTTCTTCATGTCCGAGGTCGGCGAAATGATGGTTTTCAGGCCCATCGTCAGCGCCGTGTCGCCGAAAGTATAGACGCCCATCCGGAACTGGTTGTCGACCTCCATGTTGTCGCCTGCCGTTTCGGTCAGCTTCTTCACCGCCATCCGCACCACGTCGATGCGCATGTTCGCACCGAATGACTTGGCCTTCTTGTAGGCGTTGTTCGCATTGCTGAGATCGTGGCACGCAAAGGCGCAACCCGTCTTGGCTTCGAGGATCGCTATGTCGGCGGCCGTCGCACCGACGCCCATGGAAGGCGTGTTGTCGATGAGGATATGGAAGTCCACGAACTGCGCGAGCATGTACTCGCCGGCGGACCGCCCCTTCATGGAACTCGAATTCTGTCCGAAAATCGCCAACAGCGAGGTTTGCGAATCCACGCCGAAATTAACCTCGGAGCGCAGTCGATTGCCGACCTTCTCCACTTTCACGGTCACGCTGGTCACCGCGGCCCGGTCGGCGGCGTTCAGGTTGGAATAGAAGATTTGCCGCCCGTCGGCCTCCCCGGCCGCCACCACGCCGTCTCCAGCCATCTTCTGAGCTTCCAAGGCAGCGGGCGACTTCACCGCGATGGACGCCAACGCCGCCGCATCGGCCGCGACCTGAAGGCGGTTGCGCAGAAGCGTCGCCCGCGCGAAATCCACCGCCAAGCCCGTGACGCCCATGAGGGGCATCAAGGAAAGGGCGAAGATCACCGCGACGTTGGCCTCGCGGGATTTGAAGAAACCGCAGCGTGGTGCCGGCCTCGGCGCGCCATTTCGAAAGAAAGCGAGCATTCGAGCGAGGATATCAGGACGCATATCCGGGACAGTTCTTTGTAGAGGTGACGTTTTCGAGGTAGCGCGGGCGGAAATAGGAGGAGCGCTTGAACGACACTTCGCCGGTGAGGAAGCTGGTCGCGAAAGGCTTGAAATGCGTTTCGACATCGACCACGACGATCGAATTGGCGCTGAACACCTCGGCCGGAAGGGTGGTGGGGCTGTTGGTGGAGCCGGCGCTGAGTTTGCCGCATTCCCGCACTGTCCCCGAAAGCGTGCGGCTGAAGACCACGCCGGCTTCGTATTGGCATGTCGTGGCGCAGGAATTGCCGATCGGCGTGAAGGCGACGCTGGTGATGGTGATGCTCGCCGCGTTCTCGACCGCGACATCGGCGGCGCGGGCATAGGAGAGGATGTCGGGATCGACGAGCGGCGCCGCGTTGAGGATCTGATTGATGTCGTTTTCCGTCAGCGTCACCTTGGCTTGCGAAACGAGCTGACCCATCGTTTCCGCGAGCTTGGTGGCCTGTTTCGCGGCCGAAACGACGCCGACGACATCCGGCAGACTGCCTAGAAGCAGGATCATGATCGGCGCGATGAGCACGAATTCCAGGGCGGCGATTCCCCGGCGGTCGGCAAGGAAGCGTTTGGCCTCCCCGATCGACCGGCTTGCCCGTCTTTCGGTCAGCATGACGCGCCTCCGGTGGCGAAGGGCTCGTTGCGGAAAAGGCTGGTGGAGCGGATCGTCTTCAGTCCGCCGCCCGTCAACCGATCGAACAAGGCCGACAGGGCGTTGGTGAAGGTATAGGAAACGTCGAGAAAGACGTAGTCGTTGGCCGCGCCGATGCAGAAGCCCCCCGCCGATGAGGGCGAACGCAGAGCCTTCTTGGTCTTGTCGACGAACTGGTAGATGCCTGTCCCGGTCTTGGCATCGGAGGTCAACCCGATCCGGTAAGCGTCCACCTTGATGGCGGAGCATTCGAGGCCGAACAGAAGCCTCGGGCAAAGAAGAGTGTTGCGGAACGCTTCGGCGCTCTGGGTGCTCGCGGGAACTTTTCCCACCATGATCTGGCGCGAGGCGCTGCGCACGGCATCGTCGAGCGATTCCTTGGCGAAGTAGAACAGCGAGATCTGGAACAGCATCATCAGAAGCATCAGAAACGGCGTGGCAACGAGCGCGAACTCGATGGCCGAGGCACCCGAGCGCCCCCGCAGGAACCGCGATGCAACCGATGCCCGTCCCGCGCTCCTTCCACCGCCGCCCATCAAGCCTCGCCCCTTTCCGCGAAATTCAACGCAAGTCTTCGCGCAGGAGAGGGAAAGTTTTCCCTTAAATTTCCCGGCTGGTTCGAATGAAACCCGACCAAGTCAGGTCGTCGTTAATGATTCCAAATCCATCCACCTCATGGCTGAGGGCGGTCGGGCCGACGTCGTGACCCGGACGGAAGTCACGGGTTCACAGAGCATTAGCGATAGTCGGGAAAGTCGGTCGGAATCCCTTCGCCGACAAGGAATGCTGCAAGAATCAGGTCATAGAACCGATCTCGAACGGTGGCGGGAAATCCGATGATCAACAGAAGACAGATACTCATAGGGTTGGGGGTGTCGGCGATGGCCGGCGCCCTGTCATCCCGTCCGGTATTGGCCGACGAGACCATCCTCACGCTTCGCGGGCGCTTCCCGAAGGCCGGCCCGGACGGCAGCGTGTCCAGCAGCCTTTCGGATCTCGACGCCCTGGGCCGAACCTCGTTCTCCACCGCGACGCCGTGGCACGACGGGGTGAACGAATTTTCCGGCGTGTCGGTGAAGAACTATCTCGGCGCGTTCGGCGCCGCGCCCAAGACCATCCGCCTCGTTGCGCTGAACGACTATTCGGTAGAAACGGACGTCGCCGAACTCATCGAGGCCGATGCCCTTCTGGCGACGCGCCGCAACGGGCAGGCCATGCCGATCAGCGACAAGGGCCCGGTCTTCCTGCTCTTTCCCTTCGACGACCGGCAGGAACTGAAGCACCAGTCCTATTACAGCCGCGCCGTGTGGCAGCTCACCGAAATCGACATCGTCGCATGACGGGCGGGGCGAACGGCGTGTTTTTCGGCGGCAGGAACCGCCTTCGTCCCGCATTGCTGGGCATCACGGTGATTCTGGCCGTTCTGGCGGTGGTCTCGTCGTTGCTCGCGGTTCGCTATCAAAGAAGCATGACGGAAGCCTCCCGCTACAACGTCACCTTCGATCTTTCCCAGGCCGCGAGCGAACTCCTGCGGTTCGAAGCGGCGCTCGGGCTGGCGCTTCGTCGCGACAATACGGCCGAGGTCGAACTGCGCTTCGGCATCTTCAAGAATCGGACCGGCGTCTTTCACGACCAGGCCATTGCCGGAGACCCGGACCGGGTCGCCCTTTTCCGGGAGATCGGCGCCGAACTCGCGCGGATCGACCCGCATCGTCTCGGCAACCCTGCCAGCAGCGCCGCCATCACGGCGACCATCGATCGGTTGCGGCCCTTCGTGCCGCGCATCCTGCGTCTTTCTTCAAGCTCCCATTCGCAAGCCGGCGACGAGGTGCAGGAGAATCAGCGCAAGCTGGAGATCATTCTCGGGCAGATCTGCGCCACGACCCTCGCGCTCGTCCTGTTCGGCGCCATTCTTCTGCTCGTCGTGTCGCGCCAGAACCGCCGGCTCGACCGGGTGGTGCGCACCGACGCGATGACGGGTCTTGCCAACCGCTTCGCCTTCAACGCGGCTTTGGGCGAGGCGGAAGGGGAAGCCAAGGCGGTGGTTCTGGTAGGCCTGGATCATTTCAAGGCCGTGAACGATACGCTCGGCCATGAAGCGGGCGACCGCGTTTTGGTGGATCTGTCCCGGCGGCTGGAAGCGGCGGTGCCGGACGCGACGCTCATCGCCCGCACCGGCGGCGACGAATTCGCCATTCTGCATTTTGGCCGCGATTGCGCGCAGCGAAGTTCGGTCGCCGCGAGGGCCATTCTGTCGGCGGTCGCCGCGCGCCCCTTCTCCATCCCGGGCCGCACGGTCGCAGCCACCGTCAGCCTCGGGCTTCAGGTGGCCGAGAACGCGGCGGCGTCGGCCTCGCTTCTCGATGACGCCGACATCGCCCTTTCCTGCGCCAAGCTCGCCGGACGGGCGCGGGCGCTCGCCTTCGAGCCGGCCATGAAGCAGGCCCTTCTCCACCGCCAAAGGCTCTTGGAAGACCTGCGGGGCGCGGCGGCGCGCGGCGAGCTTTTCCTTGCCTATCAACCCATCGTAGACCTCGCGAACACTCGCACGCAGGGCTTCGAGGCGCTTCTGCGCTGGCGCCATCGCGAGTTCGGACTGATCCCCCCGGCGGAGTTCATTCCCCTGGCCGAAGACAGCGCGCTGATCGAATCGATCGGGCTTTGGGTGATCGACGAGGCTTGCCGCCAAGCGGCCTCCTGGCCGAAGGATATCTTCGTCGCGGTAAACGTTTCGGCCCGCCAGCTCTGCGAGCCGTCCCTCGTGGATCATGTCGCCCGGTGCCTTGCCACCCACGACATCGCCCATGGACGGCTGGAGATCGAGATCACCGAAAGCACGCTGATCGAGAACGACGCCACCGCCGCCGAGGTGCTTCTGCGTCTTCACGCCCTGGGCTGCCGCATCTCGCTGGATGATTTCGGCACGGGCTACGCTTCCTTGAGCTATCTGACCCGCTTCCCCTTCCACAAGATCAAGATCGACCGCTCCTTCCTGGGGGGCGGAGCGGACCGGCAGAGCAACGAGGCGATCGTCACCATGGTGTGCGCCCTTGCCGAGAAGCTCGCTCTCGACGTCGTCGCGGAAGGCATCGAAACGGAACATCACCGCCAACTGGCGAAAGCGGCCGGCGGGCGGCTCGGACAAGGCTATCTCTTCGACCGTCCCTTGTCGCCGGATGCCGCCGAACGCCGTTTGGCCGGCGAGGCTCGCGCGCCCGAAGCCGTGTCAGCGGCTGCCTGAAACGCCCGCGAACCGCGCCGGCGGCGCTTGGCTGCATTGACTTCGGCCGTGCGAGCGCTTCCTTTGCGCTTCGTCACTTCAATGGAATCACCAAGACATGGGCGCGAGCATTCGCCTTCAGAGTTCCGCGCTGAACGTCGAGATCCTGCCGGCCGGCGCATCGATCCGCTCGGTTTATCTGGAAGGCGTGCCCTTCCCTCTCGTGATCGGCGCGCAGGACAAGGCGTTCTACGGCCCGGCCAACCGAACCTTCTTCGGCGCCACCATCGGGCGCAACGCCAACCGCCTCGATCGCGGCCGCCTGCCTATCGGCGGCGAGGTGCATCAACTGTCGATCAACGAGCCGCCGCATCATTTGCACGGCGGCACCACCGGCGCGTGGTCGCGTCCATGGACGGTGGAAAGCGTTTCCTCCACCGATGCCGTCCTGGCTCTCGAACTGCCGGCGGGCGAGGACGGCTATCCCGGCATCGCGCGCTTGACGGCCATGTTCGCGGCCGAGGACGAGATGCTGACGATCGTCTACGAGGGCGAGGTCACGGCCCCCTGCCCCGTGAACATGACGTCGCACCTTTATTTCAACCTTTCCGGCCACGCGGAAACGCGCGACCATTGCCTGGAAGTGGAAGCCGACCGCTATCTGCCCGTAGGCTCCGACCTCATCCCCACCGGCGTCGCCGAGCCGGTCGAGGGCACGCCCTTCGACTTCCGCGACGGGCGGGTGATCGGGCGCGGTCCTTCGCTTCTCGACCATAATTTCTGCCTGTCGTCCGAACGCTCCTGGACGCCGCGCCACGCGGCGCGATTGTTCTGCGAATCGAGCGGCGTGTCGGTGGAGATCGCCACCACCGAAAGCGGTCTTCAGGTCTATGACGGCGCTTATCTCGACGGCACGATCCTCGGGCTGGACGGCAAGCCCGTCGCACGCCATGGCGCGATCGCCATCGAACCGCAGAACTGGCCGGACGCGCCCAACCACGAGCATTTCCCGTCCGCGATCCTGCAGCCGGGAGAACGCTACCGACATGAAAGCGTGTACCGCTTCGTCAAAGGCTGAGCTTTCCTGCCCGGCCTCCGGCATGGTGAACGAGGAAATCCGCCTCGTTCATCGGACAGTCAGTTTATTGCGTGCATAGCCTGCCGAGGGGCGGTGGCGCATGCTTTCGCATGTGCTAAGTCCTGTGAGCAGATGCAAACCTGCGAAGGACCGACCGTTTCGTGACAAAGCAGAATTCCATTTCCCGACGCTCAGCCTTGAAGTCCGGCCTTGCACTCGCCGCTTTGATGGCCGGAAGCCGGGCGGGTTTTGCCCAGGAGGCATCGCCGCCTCCGCCGCCGGGCGCGGTTCCCGGAGCCGCCGCCGGTGCCGACGGCACGGTGGTCGAGAATTTCGACTTCGAAGCTTTTTCGGCCATGATGCGCCGGCGCGCCGAGCAGCCCTTCGTGGAAACGCCGATCCAGCTTCCCGAAACGCTGACCGGCCTCAGCTACGACGAGCATCGGGCGATTCGCTTCATTCCCGATCACGCCCTTTGGCGCACCGATCCGATCAATTTCCAGCTTCAGGCCTTTTATCCCGGCGCCCAGGCGCGCGACCTGACGCGCGTCTTCATCGGCGACGGCAAGCGCTTCCAGCTCCAGCCCTTCACGGGCGCGGATTTCGAATATCGCGCGCCCCTCGACCCGTCGCGCTTCCAGTCCCTAGTGCTACCCGGCATCGCCGGCTTCCGCCTTCATTATCCGCTCGAGCGGCCGGATTATTTCGACGAACTCGTGACCTTTCTCGGCGCGTCCTATTTCCGGGCGCTGGGCATGGGCACGCGCTACGGCCTGTCGGCGCGGGGTCTGGCCATCAACACGGCGACGCAGACGCCGGAAGAGTTTCCGCGCTTCTCGGCCTTCTATATCGTCAAGCCGGAGCCCGGCGTGAACGAGATCCGGCTTTTCGCCGAACTCGACAGCGCCAGCCTGACGGGCGCTTATTCCTTCGTGATCACGCCCGGTCCCCAGACGGTGATGGAGGTCACGGCCCGGCTCTTTTTCCGCAACGCGGTGGATCGCCTCGGCGTCGCGCCCCTCACCTCCATGTTCACCTTCGGCGAGAACGACCGGCGCCAGCGCGACGATTTCCGGCCCGAAGTCCACGACAATGACGGGCTCGTCATCCATCGCCGCAACGGCGAGCGCCTGTGGCGCCCCTTGCGCAACCCCGAAACGCTGGCGCTGTCCTATTTCCGCGAAGCCTCGCCCGTGGCCTTCGGCCTCCTTCAGCGCGACCGCGTGTTCTCGCATTACGAGGACACGGAGTCCCGCTACGAGATCCGCCCCTCCCTTCTGATCGAGCCGATCGGCGACTGGGGCCAGGGCATGATCGAGCTCGTGGAGATTCCGACCAAGGCCGAGATCAACGACAATATCGTGGCTTTCTGGGTGCCCGAGAAGCGCCCGGAAGCGGGTTCGCAATACGAGTTCCGCTACCGCATGCGCTGGGGCCTCGATGTCGAGACCCCCTATCGCCTCGCGCAGGTGACCGGCACCTATGGCGGCGTCGGCGGCAATGCGGCCGACGAGACACCGCCCGACACGCGCCGCTTCGTGATCAACTTCACCGGCGGCACGATCGGCAACCTGCCGCCCGGCGCGAGCCTCGATCCGATCGTCGACGTGCCGGAGGGCGCCGAACTCGTTCACACCGCGCTCGACCGGCTTCCGGACGGCGGTTGGAGGCTGTCTATCGAATTGCGGAGGCGTAATGACGCAGCCGTGGAACTGCGCGCGAAACTTTCCACGATGCAACGCATTGTGAGCGAGACGTGGCTCTATCAGTGGACGGGCGCATGACCTCGCACGCCTCCATCTTGCCCAAGCGCTTCGATGCTGCGAAGCATCGCGCCGTTGTTCTGTCCTTGAAACCCGATCCAAAGCGAGCGTCGGCACCGGAAATGCCTTCAGCGAGAATTTATCAGTCGGCCGGCGAGATCGTAGGACGCCGGGACCTTTCCGACGACGTGCTGTTGAAGGCGATCGCCGAGCGCATGGTGTTCGAGCGCCGCGACCCCAAACAAGCTCGCACCGTGTTGAACGCCGCCCTTGCGGGCAAGCAGATCGCCGTGAATTTCGTGCGCAGCCTCGCCTTGCCGATGCCTTCCGCGCCCTTGGAAATGCCGGTTCAAGCGCTTCTCGACGACAAGCCGGAAAAGCCGGCGGGCCGCCGACGCTTTCTTTCGTTCAGTTGGTGAAAGCGGGCGTCCCGCGCTTTCGCCGCATTGATCCGTCAGCCTGCCGCAGCGCGGTTGTTGCCGCTCGTGCCGAGTTTTGCCTGCCTTCTCTTCGGATGATCGTTCGTTGATCGCCTTTCGCCGCTTCCTTTTCGCCGCAACGGCGGTCATCCTGGCTTTGGTCGCCGGGGGACTGTTCGCGGTCGTCGTCACCGCCAGCGGCACGAGCCGCCTTCAGGTTCTGCAGGTTTCGCTTCTGACAATCTGCTGCGTCTGGCTTGCCTGGGGCTTCAACACCGCTTTGTCCGGCATCATCTCGGCGAGCCGGGAGCGTCGCCGCTCGGTTCCGGTGCCGAGCCGCATGACCATGAGCCGCACGGCGGTTCTGGTGCCGATCTACAACGAGGATGCCGACTCGGTCTTCGCCCGCGTCGCCGCCATGATGGAGGGCCTCCGCTCGGTCGGGCGCCTCGACAATTTCGACTTCTACGTTCTGTCCGACTCCACCAAGGCCGAGCATGTCGAGCACGAAAAGCGCTCGACCTTCACGCTTTTGTCCGAGCTTCACGTCGCGGGGCATCTTTATTACCGCAACCGTGAGAAGAACACGGGCCGCAAGGCCGGCAACATCGCCGATTTCGTGACCAAGAACGGCGGCGCATACGAGTATATGCTGGTGCTGGACGCCGACAGCCTGATGCGGCCCCAGACCATTCTGGAGATGGTGACGCGCATGGATGCCGAGCGCGATCTCGGCCTTCTCCAGACCCAGCCGCTCATCATCGGCCGCCGCACCCCGTTCGGCCGCGCGCTGCAGTTCTCGGCGGCGCTGTATTCGCCGATCTTCTCGCGCGGCATCGCTTCGCTGCAAGGGCGCGAAGGGCCGTTCTGGGGCCACAACGCCATTATCCGCGTCAAGGCCTTCGCCGATTGCTGCGGCATGCCGAGCCTGCCGGGCAAGGCGCCCTTCGGCGGCCACATCCTCAGCCACGATTTCGTGGAAGCCGCGCTCCTGTCGCGCGGCGGCTGGCGCGTGCGCGTCGATCCCGATCTCGAAGGCTCCTACGAGGAAGCGCCCTCCAACCTCATCGAATATGCCAAGCGCGACCGGCGCTGGTGCCAGGGCAACCTTCAGCACGGCAAGCTCGTGCTCGCCCCGCGCTTCAATCTCTGGAGCCGGATCTCGATGATCACCGGCATCATGGCCTATGCCGCTTCGCCGATCTGGCTGATGTTCATCATCGTCAGCCTGCTCGATCCGATCATCGCCGCCGATCCGAACTATTTCCCCGCCGACTCGCTGTTTCCCGTCTTCCCGACGCCCGAAACCGGCAAGGCGCTGCTGCTTCTCTTCGGCATCTTCCTTCTTCTCCTTCTGCCGAAGTTCCTGATCGCCATGGCCTCGGCCCTGACCGCGCGTCGCCGCGCCTTCGGCTCGCCGGGACAGGTGCTGGCCGGGGCCTTCGTGGAACTCGTGATGACGAGCATCCTCGCGCCGGTCATGATGATGTTCCAGTCGAAGGCTGTCGCCGAGATCCTGCTGCGGCTCGACAGCGGCTGGCCGTCCACCGACCGCGACGACGGCAAGCTGCCGCTATCGGCCGCTTTCAAGGCGTCGTGGTGGATGGTGATCGCCGGCCTGATCCTCGCCGTGACGACGCTCGCCTATTCGCCGGAACTCTTCCTTTGGATGCTGCCGATCGCCGGGCCGCTTCTCGTGTCGCCCGTTCTCATCAGCCTGACCGGCGACCCCGATCTCGGCGACGCCATGCGCCGCGCAGGGCTCCTGTCGACGCCGTTCGAGATCGATCCGGAGCCGGTGATCCGCGCCTCCGAATCCTGGCGCCGCCGCCTGGAAGCGATTTCCGGGCGCCATGCGGCAGGGGCAGTCCAAAACGCGGTCGCGCCTGACAAGACGGGCATGGCGCCGAGCCCCGCTTGAAGGGGATGTTCATCCAAGGTTCACGCCGGGCTCCCTAAGCCTCAACCGTGAAGCAAGCATCCACTCATTCCCTCGGGCGCGATCACCGCGTGGATTTCTTCCGCGGCATCGCCCTCGCCATGATCTTCGTGAACCATGTCCCGGGCAATCTCTGGGAGAACTTCACGACGAGGAATTTCGGCTTTTCCGATTCCGCCGAACTCTTCGTGTTCCTGGCCGGCTTCGCCTCGGCCTTCGCCTATGCCAAGCCGTTTCTTGCAGGCCATCGCCTTCTGGCGACGCTGAAGGCGTGGCGGCGGGCGGGCATTCTCTACCTCGTCCACGCGACCCTGACGCTCTTCGCCATCGGCCTTTTCGCCTGGGGCGCGCTCGCCTTCGGCGACGGGGGGCTCCTGCGCGAGAACAATCTGGCCGCGCTGGAAGCCGCGCCGGTGGACACGCTGATGGGTCTGGCGACGCTCGGCCATCAGCTCAAGTTCGTCAACATCCTGCCCATGTACATGGTGCTGCTTCTCGCCCTGCCGGCGCTTCTGGCGCTTTGCGACCGGTTCGGACGCGGCGGGATGATGCTGGCATCCTTCGCGCTCTGGGTGGCCTCGGCGCTGTTCTGGCTGAACATGCCGAACCACCCGGCCGATGGCGGCTGGTTCTTCAACCCCTTCTCCTGGCAACTCATCTTCGCGGCCGGCCTTTACTGCGGCCTGGCGCGCTCGGAAGGCGGGGAAGGGCTTCCCTTCTCGTCCACGCTCTACGGCGCGGCACTGGCCTTTCTCCTGTTCGCCTTCCTGTTCGTGGAATTCGAGCTTTGGGGCATGGACCGCGCGCTTGGCCTGCCGGTGATGCTGGCGGGCTTCGACAAGACCTATGTGTCCGTGCCGCGCCTTCTGCACCTTCTGGCACTCGTTTATGTCTTCGCTCATGCGCCGCGCTCGTCGGTGCTGTCGCGCGTGTCGGGCGACAATCCCTTCACGCGCCTCGGCCGCCATTCGCTGCCCGTTTTCGCCACCGGCACGGCCCTCGCCCTGATGGCGCAGGTGGTGAAGTTCGAGGAGCCGCCGGAAATCATGCGCGACACTGTTCTGATCGCGGGCGGCCTTGGCCTGCAATTCGCGCTCGCCCATTTCCTCGACTGGTGGCGCGAGGCGGAACGGCAGTTGAAGGCGAGCGCGGCTTCCAAGGCGAACCCGGCAACCGCCCGTCCGGCACTCGCCGCACCGCGCCGGGAGGACAAACGCCCCGCCGCCCCGGCCTTGCCGTCAGGCAAGAATGCGGGCATCGTCGCCTCGATCATGAAGCGGTGACGATGACCCCCAGCGAACGCAATATAGCCTTTTTCCGCCCCCTTTGGCGGCGCGTCCTTCTACTGGTGGTGCTCGCCGTCTGGACCGGCGTCGAGCTCTTCTACGGAGACCAGCTCTGGGCCTGGATCACCGGCGGTATCCTCGTTTACTCGGTCTGGACCTTCTTCATCACCTTCCCGAAGGACGGCGTGCCGAAGGAAGACGCCAAGGGCTGAGCCTCAGCCCCGATCGGTGACGCCGGCCGCATCGAAGGTCGCCATGCCGGAATGGCAGGCGACGGCGGCCTTGACGATGCCGGCCGCGAGCGCCGCGCCCGTTCCCTCGCCGAGCCGCATGCCGAGCGCCAGAAGCGGCACCTTGCCCATCGCCTGCAACGCCCGCATATGGCCGGGCTCGGCCGAGACATGGCCGAAAAGGCAGTGGTCGAGCGCGCTTGGGTTCAGCTTCCAAAGAACGGACACGGCGGCGGTCGCGACGAAACCGTCGACGATGACGGGCACGCGCTGAAGACGCGCGGCTAGAACGACGCCCGCCATCGCGGCAAGCTCGCGCCCCCCGAGGCGTCGCAGCACTTCCAGGGGATCGCGCAGGTGTGCCCCATGGAGTTCCAGCGCCTGATCCACTACGGCCGCCTTCAGCGCCATGCCGGCGGCGTCCTTGCCGGTGCCCGGCCCCACCCAGTCCGCGCCCGTGCCGCCGAAAATGCCGGCGCAAACCGCCGCCGCGATCGTGGTGTTCGCGATGCCCATCTCGCCGATGCAAAGAAGATCCGGCTCGCCCATCAGCGCTTCCATGCCGAAGGCCATGGTGGCCGCGCAGCCGCGCTCGTCCATCGCCGCTTCCTCGGAAATGTCGCCGGTCGGCACCTCCAGCGCGAGGTCGAAGACCTTGAGCCCGAGATCATAGGCGAGGCAGATCTGGTTGATGGCCGCGCCGCCGGCGGCGAAGTTCGTCACCATCTGCGCCGTCACTTCCGGCGGAAAGGCGGAAACGCCCTTTTGCGCGACGCCGTGATTGCCCGCGAAGATCGCGACGAGCGGGCGTGTCACGGCGGGCGCACGGCCCTGCCATGCGGCCAGCCATTCGGCGATCTCCTCCAGGCGCCCGAGCGAGCCGGAGGGCTTGGTCAGGCTTTCCTGGCGGTGGCGCGCCTCGTGCCGCGCCGCATTGTCCGGTCCGGGCATCCGGGCCAGAAGCGCGCGGATGTCGTCGAAAGGCAGGCCGGTGGTGGACATGACGTGTTTCCTTCTCGGAATGCTTGAAGGAGCCTGTAAGGAAAGACCTTGCCGAGGCCAAGCGATTCCCATGATGCGCCAACTCTTGCCCGCGACGCTCCGCGCCCTCGGCTTTCTGACCCGCCTCCCCATTCCGCCTTCCGTCTTCGCCGAAGGGCGGCCGCTCGGCGCGGACGCCCATGCCTTTCCCTTGGCCGGCCTCGCCGCCGCGCTGCCCTCCGCGATTCTCGTGCTTCTCGGAGCCGCTTTGGGGCTTTCGCCGACAACCACCGCGGTCGGCGCGATGACGCTTCTCGTGATGCTCACCGGCGCCCTCCACGAAGACGGGCTCGCCGATGTCGCGGATGGGCTTTTCGGTCACAAGCCGAAGGAACGCGCTCTTCTGATCATGAAGGACAGCCGCATCGGGGCCTACGGCGCGCTGGCGCTCGTGTTTTCCGTGCTGTTGCGGGTGTCGCTCCTCGCCGATCTCCTGGCGACGAGTGCGGAGGCGGGCGCCGTCGCGCTTCTTCTCGTCGCCGGTTTTTCGCGCGGGCTGATGGTCTGGCTCTGGTCGAGCCTGCCGAGCGCCGATCCGAACGGGCTTGCGGCGAGGGTGGGGGCACCGGACGGAGCCGCCGGGCGTTTGTCGGCGGCCATCGGCACCGGAATTCTGGTTCTGCCGGTCCTTGTTCTCTTCGGCCTCGGCGCGGCGCTCCTGCCGGTTGCTCTCGCCGCCCTCGCGATCCTCGCCTTTCGCGGCTTCCTTCTTCGCCGGCTCGGCGGGCAAACGGGCGACTGTCTCGGCGCGGGGCAGCAGATCGCCGAGATCGCGGCGCTTCTCGGCTTCGTGCTGGCGATCAGATGAGGCTGCCGAGCGTGAAAAGAACGAGTGCGGCGATCAGGAGGTCCGACAGGCGGCGAAGCAGCACGAGGGCGGCGTCGATATCCTCCGGCACCGCATCCCCGCGTCCTTCGGGGTGGAGTTCGGGCGCGTCCACCACCACTTCGCCGTAGCGGCGCGGACCGCCGAGGGCGAGACCGAGCGCGCCGGCCATCGCGGCTTCCGGCCAGCCGGCATTGGGCGAGCGGTGGAGCCGCGCGTCGCGCCATGCCACGCGGATCGCGTCGCGGAACCTGCCGCCGGCGAAGGGCGCCAGAAGCGCGAAGGCGAGCGCCGTCAGCCGCGCCGGCACGATGTTGGCGAGATCGTCCAGCCGCGCGGAGGCCCAGCCGAAGGCGCGGTGGCGCTCGCTCATATGGCCGATCATCGAATCGGCGGTGTTGAGAACCTTGTAGGCGAAGATGCCCGGCAGCCCGAAAGCGAGATAGAAGAGCCAAGGGGCCACCACGCCGTCCGAGGCGTTTTCGGCCAAGCTTTCCACCGCCGCGCGGCAGACACCGGACTCCGACAGCCCCTCCGGATCGCGCCCGACGATGCGCGAAACGGCGACGCGCCCTTGCCTGAGGCCTCCCTCGCGAAGGGCTTTGCCCACATCGCTCACGTGAACCGACAAGCTCTTCTGCGCCAGAAGCACCGCAACGATCAGCGCTTCCACAAGAACGCCGACCGGACCGATCGCCATCAGGAGCCAATGGAGATCGTAGCCGACGAGAACGGCGAGGAAGAGAAGGAGGAGGATCGCGCCGACGCCCCGCCAGCGGCGCGCGGAGGAACGCAGGCGCGGATCGTTCCAGCGCTTGTCCATCCAGTCGATCGCCCGTCCGATCAGGACAACCGGATGGGGCACGCGCCGCCAAGCCCAAGGCGGATCGCCGACCAGCCGGTCGACCAGCGTTCCCAGAAGCAGCGTGAACAGATGGACGATCATGCCCCATCCATAGCGTCGATGACGTGACAGAACGAGCCGGCGACCCGCCCGCGCCGCAGACCCATCGCGCCCAGGGGTTCGCGGAGTGCGTCCTCGGCCTCGAACAGGCGCTCCGCCTCGCCCTCATGGGTGACGGTGGCGTAATGGAACTCGTGGGCCGTCAGGGGCATGGCCCAGGGAAAGGACCCGAGGGGGCGAAGGCGGCGATAACCGAGATGCCGCTGGCGTTTGGCGAAGCTCGTTTGGAGCGGCAAAAGGCCGAGCATGGGATGGGACGCGCCGTCGGCGTCCTCCAGCGCCTCGCCGAGAACCATGTAGCCGCCGCACTCGCCGTAGATCGCGGCGCCCGCTTCGGCCTTCGCGCGCATCGCAGCCTTGAAGGTTTCGGCCCCCGCCAGCCGGCCGGCGTGAAGCTCGGGATATCCGCCGGGCAGGAACAGGGCATCGGCCGAGGGCTCCGGCGCCTCGTCGTCGAGCGGGGAAAAGAAGGAGAGTTCAGCCCCCTGTTCCCGCCAGCCGTCGAGGAGATGCGGATAGCAAAAGGCGAAAGCCTCGTCGCGGGCAACCGCGGTCCTCTGGCCGAGCAGCGGCAGGCGCGAAACGGGCTCAGCCACCTTCGGCCGGATGGCGGCGAGTGCAGCGACGGCCTCCATATCGAGGCCACCCACGATCCAGTCGGCGGCGCGCTCGATGAAGGCGTCGAGATCGCGGTGCTCACCGGCCTGCACAAGGCCGAGATGGCGTGAGGGCAAGGCGAGGTCGGTTCTGGCGGGAAGCGCACCGAGAACCGGCAGGCCCAACGGCTCCAGCGCGCTTCGCAGCAGCATCTCGTGGCCGGCACTGCCGACACGGTTGAGAACGAGGCCGGCAATTCCGAGTTCGGGCCGATGGTCGCGAAAACCGCGCACGAGGGCGGCGACCGAATGGGACTGGCGCGCGCAGTCCACCACGAGAACGGTGCGCAGCCCAAGGGCGAGGGCGAGATCGGCCGCCGACCCCTGCCCGTCCGCCGCGCCGTCGAAAAGCCCCATCATGCCTTCCGCGACGAGAAGGTCGGCTTCGTTGCACGCCTCGTCGACGAGCGCATGAAGCAGCGCCGGCCGCATCGCCCAAGGGTCGAGATTGACGCTTTCTCTCTCGCTCGCAGCGGCGTGAAATGCCGGATCGATATAATCCGGGCCGGCCTTGGCGCTCGCCACGCGGTGGCCGGCGCGTTTCAAGGCGCGCAGGAGCCCGAGCGTCACCGTGGTCTTGCCCGAACCGGACGATGGCGCGGCGACGAGAAGCCCCGTCATCGCTTTGCACGCCTTCCCGTGCGGTCTATATGGCGGGCATGGACTTCCATCCCGGCGCAGGCGCCCCTCAGGACGGACGCGTGCTGCGTCGCGGCTGGACCACCGGCGCCTGCGCCACCGCCGCGACGAAGGCGGCGCTCACCGCGCTTTTCACCGGCGAGTTCCCCGACCCCGTGGAAATCGTACTGCCGAAGGGCGAGACACCGAGCTTCGTTCTGTCCCGGCAACGCCTCGACGCGAACGAGGCCACCGCCGCGATCGTAAAGGATGCCGGCGACGATCCGGACGTGACGCATCTGGCCGAAGTCAGCGCGACGCTTCGCTTGGGTCAGCCCGGCAGCGGCATCTCCTTCCATGCGGGCTCCGGCGTCGGCACGGTGACGCTGCCCGGCCTGCCGATCCCTCCGGGCGAGCCCGCGATCAATCCCGTGCCGCGCCGCATGATGCGCGCCGTGGTCGAGGAGCTCTGCGCCGCCCATGGCCGGACACCCGATGTCGCGATCACGCTCAGTGTCGCGGATGGCGAGCGGCTGGCGGAGAAGACCTGGAACCCGCGCCTCGGCATCCTGGGCGGGCTGTCCATTCTCGGGACGACGGGGATCGTGCATCCCTTCTCCTGTTCGGCCTGGATTCATTCCATCCATCGCGGCGTCGATGTGGCGCGCGCCGCCGGGCTGTCCCATGTGGTGGGCGCGACGGGCTCCACCAGCGAGGACGCGGTTCGCCGTCTTTATCCCGATCTTCCCGCCATCGCCTATCTCGACATGGGCGATTTCGCCGGTGGCTTGCTGAAATATCTGCGCGCCCATCCCCTGCCGCGCCTGACGGTGGCCGGCGGCTTCGCCAAGCTGGTGAAGCTCGGCCAAGGGGCGATGGACCTTCATTCGGGCCGCAGCCAGGTGGATTTCGCCCATCTCGCCCGGCTCGTGCGCGATCTCGACCCCGCGATGGGCGAAAGGCTGGAAGGCGCGATCCTGCAAGCCAACACGGCGAAGCAGGTGCTGGATCTCACGCGAAGCCACGGCATCGATCTCGCCTCCCTCGTCGGCCGAGCCGCGCTCGCCGCGGTGCGCGAGGTCCTGCGCGACGCGCCGGTGGCGGCGGAAGTGATCGTCGTGGATCGCGCCGGCGCGGTGGTCGGCCATGCCCGCTGAAACCGTTCTCGTTCTCGGCGGCACGGCGGAGGCGTCGATCCTCGTCCAGCGTATCGCCGCCGCGTTCCCGCGCTGGCGGGTCATCCTGTCGCTCGCCGGCCGGACGCTTGCGCCCGTCCTGCCGGGTGGCGGGGAAGTCCGCATCGGCGGCTTCGGCGGGCGGGAAGGGCTCGCCGCCTTCATCCGCCTCGAAGGCGTGACCCATCTCGTGGACGCGACCCACCCTTTCGCCGCCGGCATCTCGCGCAACGCGGCCGAGGCGGCGGCGACGACCGGTGTGAGGCGCATCGCGCTCCTGCGCCCCGCTTGGGAAGAGCAACCGGGAGAGCGCTGGATCAAGGTGGACTGCTTGGCGGCGGCGGCGGAAAGCCTTCCCCCCGGCGCCCGCACCTTTCTGGCGCTCGGCCGCCAGCATCTTTCGCCCTTCGCGCGGCGGAACGATGTTTCCTTCACCGTCAGGATGGTCGATCCGCCAACCGAGCCCCTGCCCTTCCCGGCCGAATTGGTTCTCGGGAAACCCGGTCCGGCGGAGGCCGAGGAAGAGCTTTTCCGCGCCTTGGCTGTCACGCATCTCGTGTCGCGCAATTCCGGCGGCGCGGCTTCATATGCCAAGATCGAAGCCGCGCGGCGCTTGGGGCTTGCCGTGGTGATGATCGAGCGCGCCGCCGCGCCGCCCCCGCCCCTCGCCGCCACCTTGGGCGAAGTCATGGCTTGGCTGAACGCCTAGGCCTCAGCACATGGACATGGGCGGCGTCGTAGAGCTTGGAATCGATGAAGCCCGTCGCGCCGAGCGCGCGCCCGACGAGGATCAGGGCGGTGCGCGTCAGCTTGGCGGCGCGCACCTTCTCGTGGATGTCGGCAAGCGATCCCCGGATGAAGCTCTCGTCCGGCCAGCCGACGCGATAAGCGACGATCACCGGACAATCCGCGCCGTATTTCTCCAGGGGCGTGAGTTCGCGCTGGATATGCGGGATGTTGCGCACCGATAGGTGGATGGCGAGCGTCGCGCCGCTCGCGCCCAGCGTCCGCAACTCCTCGCCGTCCGGCATGGCCGAGGACTTCATCGCGGTGCGGGTGACGATCACGGTCTGGCAAATTTCCGGGATCGTCAGCTCGGTCTTCAGCGCCGCCGCCGCGGCCGCGAAGGCCGGCACGCCGGGCGTCACGTCATAGGGGATGGCGAGGGCATCGAGCCGCCGCATCTGCTCGGCCGTCGCGCCGTAGATCGACGGATCGCCCGAATGAACGCGCGCGACATCGAGGCCCGTTTCATGCGCGGCGGCCATTTCCGCGACGATCTCGCCCAAGGTCATGGAGGCCGTGTCGAGAACGCGCGCGCCTTTCGGCGCGGCCGCCACGATCTTGGCCGGCACCAGCGAGCCGGCGTAAAGGCAGACCGGACAGCGTTCGATGAGCCTCAGCCCCCGCACGGTGATGAGGTCCGGCGCGCCCGGCCCAGCCCCGATGAAGTGAACCGTCATGCGGCGTTTCCGATCCCCGTTCCCGCCTTGTCGGCATAGCCGCGCGGCGTATAGGCCCATTTGCGGCCGTCGCCGGTCGTGACGGTTCGCGTGTGCGACGAGCCGACGATCACCACGGTCAGCATGTCGACATCCGCAACATCGAGTTCGGCGAGCGGCACGATGCGAACGGATTCGCCGTTCCGCCCGAGATTGGTGGCGAGGATGACCGGCGTGTCGGCGGGGCGGTGGTTGAGAAGCTCGTCGCGCGCCCAGACGAGCTGCGTGCGGCGCTTGGCGGAAACCGGGTTGTAGAAGGCGATCACGAAGTCGCCCTCCCCCGCTGCGCGCACGCGCCGCTGGATGGCGGCCCAGGGCGTCAGGAGATCGGACAGCGAGATCGTGCAGAAATCGTGCCCGAGCGGCGCGCCAGCCCGCGCGGCCGCCGCCTGAAGCGCCGAAATGCCGGGCGAAACGTGGATGGCGATGCGCCGTGCCCCATCCGGCAAGCCACCCTTTTCCAGAAGCTCGAAGACCAGCGTCGCCATGGCGTAGATGCCGGCATCGCCCGAGCAAACGAGCGCGACGGTGCGGCCTTCTCCGGCAAGCTCCATCGCGTGGCGCACCCGCGCTTCTTCCAAGCCTAGGTCGAAGTCGTGGCGCGTTTTTCCGGTAGTTAGGGGGCCGAGAAGATCGAGGTAGAGCGAATAGCCGACGAGGTCGTCGGCTTGTGCGACCATCGTGGAGACTTCGGGCGAGCGCCACCCATCTGAGCCCGGCCCGATGCCGACCACGAACAGCGTCCCCCGCGCACGGCCGAGTGCTGCCGGATCGACGGGCATGGAGGCCTGCCCGAGCGCTGCCGTCACCCGCGCGGACTTGCGCTTTTCGACGAGCAGCCGCCCGTCCGGCCCCGCACCGGCCAGCGCCGCGCCTTCCGCGACCCCGTGGCAGCCGACCTCGGCGAAGACGATGGCCGAGGGATTGGCGAGGCGCGGCGTTTCGGCTTCGAGCGTCGGTGCATCGAAGAACCGCGCCGGAACGCCGAAATGCGCCGCGACAGCATGAACGGCGGGCTCGTCGGCCTTTACGTCGAGCGAGGCAACGAGGCCAAGCGACGAAGGCGATACGCCGGCTTCCGCGATCACGCTTTCGGCGAGCGCCACCGCCTCTTCGATCGGGGCGCCGCGCTCCGCGCCGAGCCCTAGAACGAGGGTCCGGGGCCGATACAGGAGTTCGCCGGGGACGGGTTCACGCTTTTCTTCCGTCACGCTCAAGGTCACGCGACCGTCGTCGCTGATCGGCAAGTTGGAAGCTTCTAACCAAGGTGCCTTGCCTTCGATCCAAGCATATTCGCCGGACACGAGGTCCGCCATGACGGTCTTGGCGTCGCCCTCGTTTTCTAGGAGCCAGCCGGGCGGCGGCTCGTCCAGCGCCACGCCGAAGCGCAGGTCCCCTGCCGTGGTGATGGCCGCCGCGCCCCCGGCAAGGCTCGCGACGCGCCGCGCCAGATCGTTGGCGCCGTGATGGCCGCCGAGCAGCGGCACGGCGCTCGACCCGTCCTCGGCGAGCGCCACCACCGGCGGCTCGGCGCGCTTGTCGGCGAGAAGCGGCGCGAGAATGCGGATCACCGCGCCCGTCGCCATCAGGGCGACGATCGGGCGGCCGGCCTCGAACAGCGTCCTGATATGCGAGCCCGCATGGTCGAAGAAGATATCGGCCTCGCCGACGCGCGCCCGCGCGCCGTGAAGCTCGGCATCAAGGCCATCGGCGATGCGGCGCGCCAAGGGCAGCGCGGAAGCGGACAGAACGACGATGGCGGGCTTCATGCGAAGGCGGTCTCGCGGGGTCGCGTCGTCATGGCGGGCTCCAGCCCGCGATAGCCGACGATCATCGAGAAGTAAGGCGCGGTCTCGACTGCGCTGAGCGGCAGGATGCGCTCGTCAGGCAGGGTCGCACGCTCGACATAGGTGCAGGCGTCGAGAAGGCCGGCGGCGGCGAGAAGCGCTTTCACCCGCGAAAAATGCCGGCCGAGCTTCAGGATGGCGAAGCCTTCGGCGCTTTCCACGAGACGCAGGATCGCCTCGTCGGGAAGCGGCGCGGGGATCACGCAGAGCGCGTCGTTGCGCGCGACGAGGGGCTGGAAGGCGCGGGCTGCGGCGGCGGTCAGCGACGAAACGCCCGGCACGATCTCGACGGGAAAGCGCGTTGCCAGCCGCTCGAAGAGATACATGAACGAGCCGTAGAAGAAGGGGTCGCCCTCGCATAGCGCGGCGACGTCGCGGCCGGCGGAAAGATGCGCCGCGATGGCCTCGGCGGCTTCCGCGTAGGCGCTTTGCGCCGGCTCGCGCGCCGTCGACATGCAAAGGGAGATGGCGATCTCCTCCTGCCCGCCCGGCAGATGCGGCGCGGCGATGGCGCGCGCGAAGCTCCCACCGCCTTCGGCCGCCGGATAGGCGATCACCGGCACGGATCGCAGGATGCGCGCGGCCTTCAGCGTCAAAAGTTCGGGATCGCCGGGACCGAGGCCGAGGCCGAACAACCGGCCCGTCATCGCTTGGCTCCCTTCGTCAGGTGCCAATGCAGGACCGGCATGGACGGCCGCCAGCCATGGAAGGGCCCGACCGGTTCGGCCACCTCCACCGACAAGCGCATGAGGTCGCCGCCGAGCCGGGCATGGGCGTCGAGAATGATGCGCTCGGATTCCAAGGTCACGGCATGGGCGACGAGACGGCCGCCCTCGCGCAAGGCGGCGAAGGCAGGCTCCAGAACGCCGTCCGACAGCCCGCCGCCGATGAAGATCGCGTCCGGGGGCTCCAAGCCTTCGAGCGCGTCCGGCGCGGTGCCGGCGACGATCTCGATCCCCGGCGCGCCGAGCGCTTCGGCATTCTGGCGGATCATCTCGCGACGCTCGGCGCGCGGCTCCACGGCAATCGCGCGCATGACCGGCGACACGCGCGACCATTCCACCGCGATCGAGCCGGAGCCCGAACCGATATCCCACAAAAGCTCGCCCGGCATCGGTTCGAGGCTGGCGATGGCGAGCGCGCGCGTCACGCGCTTCGTCATCTTGCCGTCGTGGATGAAGGCGTCGTCGGGCAGTCCCGGCACCGGGGCGCGCGGGATCGCGCCACGCCCGGCGACGCATTCCACCGCGACCGTGTTGAGATCGGCGACGCCACCCAGTTCGAAGCCGGACGCGGTGGTCTCGCGCACGCGCTCGCCCGGCCCCCCGAGATGTTCGAGGACGACGAGCCGGCTCGGGCCGTAGCCGCGCATGGTGAGGCGGCGGGCGATCTCGCGCGGGGTCGTGCTGTCGCTCGAATAAAGGAGGAGGCGCGCGCCGGGCAGGACATGGGGGTCCATGCGCGCGACGGGTCGGCCGTGAACGGATACCGCAACGCAGTCCTCCAGCGGCCAGCCGAGGCGGGACGCGGCGAGCGAAAAGGCGGCAACGCCCGGCAGGACGCGCATCTCGCCCGGATCGACATGGCGCGACAGGGTTCCGCCGACGCCGAACCACATCGGGTCGCCGGTGGCGAGCACCACGACGCGCTGCCCCCGCCGCGCCAGAAGATCGACCATCGCTTCCTCGAAGGGCGAACGCCAGGGCACGAGTTCCTGGCGCGAGGGCTCCAGCATGGAAAGATGGCGCGTGCCGCCGAACACCGTCTCGGCCATGTCGAGGGCACGTGCTTGTTCGGGCGTCAGCGTGTCGAGACCGCCGTCACCGATGCCGATCACGGTGAGCCAGGGCACCGTCATGGCGCGGCCAGGGCGTTGACGGCGGCGGCCGCCATGGCGGAACCCCCGCGCCGGCCGAGAAGCGCCGTGAAGGGAGTGCCGCGCGGATCAGTGGCAAGCTCGGCCTTGGATTCGGCCGCGCCCACAAAGCCGACGGGAAAGCCGAGGATCGCCGCCGGCTTCGGCCAGCCGGCATCGAGCTTTTCCAAAAGCGCGAAAAGCGCGGTCGGCGCGTTGCCAATCGCGACCACCGCCCCTTCGATATGCTCTTGCCAAAGCTCGACCTGCGCCGCCGAGCGCGTGGTAGCCAAACGCTCGGCGAGTTCGGGAACGCGCGGATCATTCAGGGTGCAGACGACGGCGTTCGCGGCGGAGAGGCGCGAGCGGATGATGCCGTGCGACACCATCTCCGCGTCGCAGATCACCGGCGCGCCAGACTTCAGCGCGGCTCCCGCCGACGCCACGAGATCGCGCGACAGAACGAGATCGGCGAGGATGTCGGTCATGCCGCAGGCATGAACGAGCCGGATCGCCAACGGGTGCGCTTCCTCCGCCAACGCCGACAAGTCGGCTTCCGCGCGGATGGTGGCGAAGCTCGCCGCATAGATCGCAGCCGGATCGCGCAGGTAGTCGGCTGCCGCGCTCACCCCGCCGCCTTCAGGGAGCGCGGCCCCAGCGGATGGTCGGCATGGGGATAGGGATGGTGGTGATGCCCGCCATCGCCATGCGAATGGCCATGCCCGTGGTCATGCGCATGATCGTGGGAATGACCCTGATCGCCGTGATGGTGGTGGTGCCCATCGTCGTGGTGATGATGATCGTGGTCGCCGTGAGCGTGATGGTGGTGACCATGACCATGATCGTGTCCATGGTCGTGGGAGGTGCCGATGCCTTCCACGTGATGGTGGTGGCTTTCTTGGGCGAGGCCCACTTCCGCCTCGAAGCCCAGCACCTGCTCGCGGTACTTGCACAGGCCGCAATTCATGTTGTTCGTGCCTTCCTGAATCTCGCGAAGGCGATCCACGAAGGTTTCCACCACGAGGTCGTGCGCGCCGAGATAGGGCGCCTTCAGGAAGGCGATGCCGGGATGGCGCGCGGCGACCAAGTCCGTGTGCTCGTAGATGCGGCGCACCAGGATGCCGGTGAACAGAAAGTACGGAAACACCACGATCCGCTTGTAGCCGAGGCGCGACACGTGCTCGAGCCCGGGCTCCACCAGCGGAAAGGTCACGCCTGAATACACCGTCTCGCCCCAGCCGAAGCCGAGCCCTTCCCAGAGCATCCGCATGACCTTGGCGACATTGGAATTGGCGTCCGGGTCGGACGCGCCGCGCCCGACAACCACCAGCATCGTGTCGTGCAGCGGCTCGCCGTCGCGCCAGCCCCCAGTGCGCAAGGCTTCGCGGATGCGCTCCCCGGCGGCGCGGATCATCTTCGGGTCGATGCCGAGCTCGCGGCCGTAGTCGATGGGAAGGCCGTTGGCGGCGGCATACGTGTTGAGAACGCTCGGAATGTCGTTCTTGGCGTGGCCGGCGGCGAACAGCATGCCCGGCAGGGCGAGAACGCGCGTCGCGCCGCCCGCTTTCAACCGGTCGAGCCCGTCGCGGATGATCGGCCGGGCGAATTCCAGATAGCCGTATTCGAGCGGCCAATCGGGCAGGCGGCGTTTCAGCTTTTCGGCGAGGCCCGAAAACTCCACCATGGCCCCGCCGTCCCGGCTGCCATGACCGCAAAGCATGATTGCTTGGCTCAAAACTCGTCCTCCGTTCATGTGCGCCGGAGGAAGCGCTTCGGTGGAAAACCGCCGCGCCGATCCGACAGTCCACGCGGCTCGCCCCCGGCTTGGGTCGGCTCGCCCCGCGATCGTATCCGGCCCGAGACCATCCTCGGGCACCGTCAGTTGAAGGGCGACGTAAACAGGAGGACGGGGCGAAGGTCAAATCGCAGCTTGCGCCGGGTGGTGGAATCGTCCGACTTCAGGCGATGAGACTTGTCCTCGATACCGCAACGATGGTGGCGGCGATCCGCAGCGATGCCGGCGCGTCGCGGCGTTTGTTGCGGGGCGCTCTCGACCGGCGCTTCACGCTGCTGGCGTCCGTGGCGCTGCTGATCGAGTACGAATCTGTCCTGACGCGACAGGACCATCGTTCGGCTTCGGGTCTTTCGGTCGATGACGTGCAGAAGCTTCTCGACACCGTCGCGAGCGTCATCGAGCCGGTCAGTCTCGACTATGCATGGCGTCCGCAATTGGCAGACCCGGACGACGACATGGTTCTCGACGCCGCGATCAACGGCCGAGCCGACGCTATCGTGACGTTCAATATTCGAGATTTTCGTGAAGGCGCAGCTCGATTCGGGATAAGGATCGTCTCGCCGGGCAACGCCGTCCGGATGATGAAAGAAAGCCAATGAGCCCTAAGGACGCTTTATCCATCGACCCGGCATTGCTCGACGACGCGCGCCAAGCGGCAGCGGCTGCAGGGGTGGACCTTGGCAGTTTCGTCAGCCGTGCCGTCCAGGAAAAGCTCTGGTCGATGCGGCCGGAAAACTACATGCGCCGCCGTGCCGAGCGAGCCGATATGGACGCGGCGAAAGCGATTCTCGACCGAGCTGGCCGTGGGAACCCTCCCATGCCCGGCGACGAGTTCGAAACAGACGATCGCTGAACGGCTTCCTCCCAGCCGCCCCGCATTCCAGACCGCAGCCGAACGACAGGCTCCATGCCCCCCGAAATCTTCCTTCTGCTCGTCGCGGCAGCGTTTCTTGCCGGCTTCATCGATGCGATCGCCGGCGGCGGCGGGCTCATCACCATTCCGGCCCTGCTTCTGGCGGGTGTGCCGCCCATCCAGGCGCTCGGCACCAACAAGCTCCAGGGGCTTTTCGGGTCCGGCTCGGCGACGCTCGCTTATGCCGCAAAGGGCCATATGGACCTGAAGAAGCTCCTGCCGACCGCCGCCCTGTCAGCGCTCGGCTCTGTCTTTGGAGCGCTCGCCGCGCTCGTGATTCCGACGGAAGCGATGGAAGCGCTTCTGCCTTATCTTCTGATTGCCATCGCGCTCTATTTCGCCTTCCGGCCCGGCCTGTCGGACCAGGATGCCGGCCGGCGCATCTCGCCGAAGGTCTTCGCGCTCGGCCTCGTGCCGCTGATCGGCGCTTATGACGGCTTGTTCGGCCCCGGCACCGGCTCCTTCTTCATGATGGCCTTCGTGACGCTCGCCGGCTTCGGCATCCTGAAGGCCACCGCCCATACCAAGCTTTTGAACTTCGCTTCCAATATCGGCGCCTTCACGGTCTTCGCGCTGTCGGGCTCGATCCTCTGGACGCTGGGCCTCGCCATGGGCGCGGCGCAGTTCGCAGGCGCGCGGCTGGGAGCGGCCTTCGCCATGCGGTTCGGGGCGCGCATCATCCGGCCGCTTCTCGTGGTCACCTGCCTCGCGCTTGCCGCCAAGCTCCTGTTCGGCTGACGCCCGCCATGCCGCTCGTCGCTTCCATCATGCTGCAAGGCACCGGATCGGATGTCGGCAAGACGGTGCTCGTCGCGGGGCTCTGCCGGCTGTTCGCTGCCCGAGGCCTTCGCGTTCGCCCCTTCAAGCCGCAGAATATGTCGAACAACGCCGCCGTGGCGGCGATTCCCGGCACGGGCGAATGGGGCGAGATCGGGCGCGGGCAATGGTTTCAGGCGCTGGCCTGCCGCGTTGCCCCGAGCGTTCACATGAATCCCGTTCTTTTGAAGCCGCAATCGGAAACGGGCAGCCAGATCGTTCTCCAGGGTCGCGTCCACGGTTCGGCGCAGGGGCGCGACTACCAGCGCTTGAAGGCGGGCTTCCTCGAACGGGTGCTGGAAAGCTTCGCCATCGTCTCGGAGGACGCCGACCTCGTTCTCGCGGAAGGGGCGGGCTCGCCGGCCGAGATCAACCTTCGCGCCAACGACATCGCCAATATGGGTTTTTCGCGCGCGGCGAACGTGCCGGTGGTGCTTGTCGGCGACATCGACCGGGGTGGCGTCATCGCCTCGCTCGTCGGCACCCATGCGGTTCTGGAAGAGGCCGACCGCCAGATGATCCGGGGCTTTCTTGTCAACAAGTTCCGGGGCGATCCGAGCCTCTTCGAAGAGGGCGTGCAGGCCGTCACGCGCTTCACCAGTTGGCCGAGCCTTGGCGTCCTGCCCTATCTTTCCGCCGCCGGACGGCTGCCGGCTGAGGATTCCGTCGCGCTGGAACGGCTGGCCCGCCCACCGAGCGGAGGCCTTCTCGTCGCCGTGCCGGTGCTCGGGCGGATCGCCAATTTCGACGATCTCGACCCCTTGCGGGCGGAGCCTGGCCTGCGGGTCGTCTTCGTGCGGCCGGGCGAAAGGCTTCCCGAAGAAGCGCGGCTCGTGGTTCTGCCGGGCTCCAAGGCGACGATCGCCGATCTTGGCGAATTTCGCCGCCTCGGCTGGGACCGCGACCTCCACGACCATGTGAAGCGCGGCGGCCATGTGGTCGGCCTTTGCGGCGGTTTCCAGATGCTCGGCCGCCGCATCCTCGACCCCGACGGCATCGAGGGGCCGGTGCGCGAAGCCGAAGGGCTCGGGCTTCTCGATGTCGAGACCGTGCTCGAACGCGAGAAGGTGGTGCGCGAAACCCGCGCCGTATCCCTCTCCGGCCTGGCGTTAGAGGGCTACGAGATTCATCTCGGCCGCACGGAAGGGCCGGACCGCGCGCGGCCGCTCGCTCTTGTCGATGGCCGCCCGGAAGGCGCGACGAGCGCCGACGGGCTCGTGTCCGGCACCTATCTCCACGGGTTTTTCACCAGCGGCGAATGGCGGCGCGAGTTCCTGGGCCGCTTCGGGCTCGATGCCGACCCACGCGACCATCGCGCCGAAGTGGAAGCCGCTTTGGACGAGATCGCCGAGGCGCTTTCCCGCCATCTCGACGTGGACGCCCTTCTGCGCATCGCCGAAAGCCGCATCGGGCGGGCGTGACGCATCTTTCCTTTGCCGCAGAACCTCCCATCATGGTCGAACTGGAACCTTTCCAGATTCGGAGCTGAGAGAACGCCATGGTCACGGCCGCGCCTTTGCGGGACAGTCACGAGGGCTTCGGGCTCGTTTCCCGCACCTTCCATTGGGGGATGGCGCTTTTGTTCGTCTGGCAGTTCACCAGCGCCATTCTGCATGCCTTCGCCGAAGGGACAGTGCTCGACGCCTTCTTCTGGCAGACGCATTATTCGGTCGGTTTCACGCTTTTCGTTCTGGTGCTGCTGCGCGGGCTTTGGGGCCTTGCCAACATCCGCAACCGCCCGCCCCATGCCGGACCGCCCTTCGAGCGCTTCGCGGCCACCACCGGGCAGGTCGTTCTCTACGCCATGATGGTGGTGATCCCGCCCCTCATGGTCTACCGGGCCATCGCATCTGGCCGGGGCTTTCGCGTCTACGGCCTCCAACTCGTCGCGCCGGGCGAGCCGACCGCTACCCGCGAGGCCCTCGCCCCGCTGGCGACGCTCCACATCTATCTCGCCTGGACGCTTCTGGCCTTTATCGTGATCCATGCCGGCATCGCGCTCTACCACGCCTATGTCCGGCGCGACGCGACGCTCGACCGCATGACCAAAGGCGCGAGTCCGCTGCCGCTCAATCCCGGTTCACATAGGTACTGAAGCGCTCCGCCCAGTCCTTGTGCCAGCGCGACAAGGGCGGGCGGTTCTCCACGATGTCGCCGGCGGCCCAGGCGATGCGCTTCTCATCGAGCGCGCGCGGCACGTCGTTGTCCGGACAGAGGATGTAGAAGTCGCCGCGGCCGAGGCTTTGAAGCGCGAAGTCGGCGGTTTCCTCCGGCGTCCAGGCCGCTGCCGGCTTTTCCGTGCGCCCGCCCTTGGTCAGGCCGGTATACACGAAGCCCGGAATCAGGAGATGGGCCGAGATGCGCGCGCCCTCCCGGTTGCGCAGATCATGCTCCAGAGCCTCGGTGAAGGCCTTCACGCCGGCTTTCGCGACATTGTAGGCCGGGTCGCCAGGCGGCGTGGTGATGCCCTGCTTCGAGCCCGTGTTGATCACGACGCCTTCTTCACCCGCAGCCAACATGCGCGGCACGAAGACTTGCGTGCCGTTGACGATCCCGCCGAGATTGACGGCGAGGACATGGTCCCAGTTGGCATCGTCCAGAACCGTGGAGCCCGGCTGGATTCCGGCATTGTTGACAAGGACGTGGAGCCCCTCCCAAGCGCCGAAAAGACGGTCCGCAGCCAGTTCCAGCTCGCCGCGATGAGCGACATCGAGCGCGAAGGATTTGACGCGATCGCCCGCGCCGAGAATGTCGACCGCTTCTTCCAATGCGGCCTCGTTCTTGTCGGCGATGGCGACGCGCATGTCCGCCTCGATGAAGCGTCTGGCGAGAGCGAGGCCGATGCCGGCGGCGCCGCCCGTGACGAAGGCGACGCAGCCGGGCGCGATCAGGGGATGGTTCATGGTGCTTTTTCGCTCTCCCGTTCTTTTCGGGAAGGCAGATAGTCCGCATGGATCGATCTGGAACCTTTCCGCATCGCCGTTGACTGGCGGCTTCGAGCCTTTATGCTTGAGAGCGGATGGTCTTGGCGACTCTTCGGGGACGCCAAGCTAAGAGGGAATGCGAAGGGCCGACCCATATCGGGGGTCTTCATCGCAGCCGACCCCGCGACTGTAGAGCGGCGAGGTTCTTTCACCGGCGTCCATGCCGGAAACGCCACTGGGGGAAACCCTGGGAAGGCAGAAAGACACCGATGACCCGCGAGCCAGGAGACCTGCCATCCCTTGGAAGGCCCGCGCAATGGTGTGCGGGCTTCACGGAGGTTGAACCGATGATCGCGTCCCACGACGCCGCCGGCACCCATACGGGTGCCCTTCCCTTGTCCAGCCGGCTCCTCGCCGGCTTCGCCGCTCTGATTCTCGGTGCCTTCTTCATCTGGGGCGCGGGCTTTGCCGGCGCGACCACGATCCACGACACCGCGCACGACGCTCGCCACGGCTTCGGTTTCCCCTGCCACTAAGGCAGGCAGGCTCACCCGAATCCAAGGTTTGAACCAGCCACGGCCCGCCCGCATCGATGCGGCGCGGCCGATGAGCGTTTGTTTGCGAAAGAGGTCCTCCGTGATCGTCCGAACCCTTCTGGCCGCGCTTTGTGCCGGCCTTCTTGCCGGCATCCTGATCCTGCCGGTCCAGTATGCGCGCGTCGTGCCGCTGATCGTCCATGCCGAGTCATACGAAAACGGCGGAGCGCACGAGCACCATGCGGCGTCCCCAAGCTTCTTCGTCTCCCCCGCCTACGCGCATGGCGCCGGGGGCGCGCATGAGGAAGGCGAAGGCGGCGGCACGTTGGTTGAAAGCCGGCTTCTCGGCACGCTTCTCGCCGACCTCGTCGCCGGGGCCGGCTTCGCGCTGCTTCTCGCCGGTGCGAGCCTCGTTCTAGGGCTGCCGCTGAACAGGCGGAACGGCGTGTTCTGGGGCTTGGCGGGCTTTGCCACCGTCACGCTTGCCCCCGCCCTCGGCCTTGCGCCCGAACTTCCGGCGATGCCCGCCGCCGAGCTTGGGATGCGGCAGGCCTGGTGGTTGGCAACCGCTGCCTTCACCGCGCTCGGGCTCTTCCTTCTCGTCACCCGGCGCTCGGCCGGTCTCAAGGCGGCGGGAATCTTCGCGCTTCTTCTTCCCCATCTCTGGGGGGCACCGCAGCCGACCGATCTCGCGAGCCCCGTTCCGCCCGCGCTCGCCGCCGAATTCGCGGTCGCCTCGCTCGTCACCTCCGCGCTTTTCTGGGTGATGATCGGCACGTTTGCCGGCCGGTTCCTCGACAGGGCCGCGACGCGCTCGCCCTTGCCGGCATGACGCTCGCTGAGGGCCTCACCCTGATCCTCGGCGGCGCGCGCTCCGGCAAGAGCCGCCATGCAGAGGAACTGGCGGAAGGCTCGAACCTCGAGCCGGTCTATATCGCGACGGCTCAAGATTTCGGCTCCGACGGCGAGATGGCGGCGCGCATCGCCCACCATCGCGCGCGGCGCGGGGGCATCTGGCGCGACATGGAGGTGCCGCTTGAACTCGGGAGCACCATCCGCGCCGAGGCCGCCCCGAAACGCGTTCTCCTCGTCGACTGCCTGACGCTCTGGCTCACCAATCTGATGCTCGCCGGGCGCGACGTGGACGCCGAAGCTGAGGCCCTCGCCGCGCTCTTCGACCATCCTCCCGCCGGCCCCGTGATCCTCGTGTCCAACGAGGTGGGGCTCGGCATCGTGCCGGACAACCGGATGGCGCGGGACTTCCGCGACCATGCCGGCCGGCTTCACCAACGACTGGCCCAAAAGGCGGAGCGCGTCCTGTTCGTCGCCGCCGGGCTGCCGCTCGTTCTGAAAGGCTGACCCCATGAAGAAGATTCCCGCCACCGTCGTCACCGGCTTTCTCGGCGCCGGCAAAACGACGCTGATCCGCAACCTCCTCCAGAATGCCGAAGGGCGGCGCATCGCGCTCGTCATCAACGAGTTCGGGGACCTCGGCGTCGACGGCGACCTCCTGAAGGGCTGCGGCGTGGAAACCTGCCGCGAGGAGGACGTCGTGGAACTCACCAACGGCTGCATCTGCTGCACGGTGGCCGACGACTTCATTCCCACCATGGAAAAGCTGATCGAGCGCGCCGACCGGCTCGACCATATCGTGATCGAGACCTCCGGGCTGGCGCTCCCCCAACCACTGGTCGCCGCCTTCAACTGGCCAGAGGTGAAGGCGCGCGTGACGGTGGATGGCGTCGTCACCGTGATCGATGCCGCGGCCGTCGCCGCCGGCCTCTTCGCCGACGACGAGGCGGTGATCGCGGCCGCGCGCGAGAGTGACGAGGCGATCAGCCACGACAACCCGCTGGAAGAACTCTTCGAGGACCAGATCCGCGCGGCCGATCTCGTGATCTTGAACAAGGCCGATCTCGTCGGGCTGGACGAGATGGCGCAAGCCCGCGAAGCGGTGGAGAAGGCGGGCGGTTCTCGCGCGATCAAGATCGTGCCGGCCTCCGGCGGGCGACTGGCGGCGGACGTTCTCCTCGGCCTTGGCGCGGGGACGGAGGACCTCATCGCGACGCGCCGTTCCCACCACGAGATCGAGCATGAAGGGGGCCTCGCTCACGATCACGACGACTTCGAGAGCTTCG
Organism: Aureimonas psammosilenae; assembly: GCF_009176975.1. GTDB lineage: Bacteria > Pseudomonadota > Alphaproteobacteria > Rhizobiales > Rhizobiaceae > Plantimonas > Plantimonas psammosilenae. Next base: position 94,998 of record NZ_WEZG01000010.1, on the reverse strand, counting down.
TCGTGGACGCCCCGGCCCTCTCCGATGTTGCGGGTTTCACGGAAGGTTTGAAGGCGCTGATCGCGCGCGAGGACATCCTGCGCGTCAAGGGTTTCGCCGAAGTGAGCGCCAAGCCGACGCGTCTCGTGGTGCAGGCGGTCGGCACACGCATCGAGACCTATTTCGACCGGCCGTGGAAGCCGGACGAGGCGCGGGGCACGCGTCTCGTGGTGATCGGTCTCCACGACAGCCTCGACGAGGCGGCCGAGGCGCGCATCCGAACCGAGATCGAAGGCCTCGCGGCCGGCTTGGAAGTCGCCGCCTGATGCACCTTCTCGCCGCCGGGCGGGGTGTCATCGCGGAAGGCGGCGAGGCCATCGATCTTGGGCAATCGCCGGCAGACATCCTCGTTCTGTCGGCAGCCGATACCGAGCTTGCCTGTCTGTCGGCGGCAGCACACCGGTTGGGGAACGAGGCGCCGTCCCTGCGCCTCGCCAACGTTCTGCGCCTCCAACATCCGATGTCGGTCGACACCTATGTCGAGCGGACGGCGCGCCATGCCAAGCTGATTGTCCTGCGGCTTCTCGGCGGCGCCGCTTATTGGCGCTACGGCGTCGAGCGGCTGGCGGCTCTCGCCCGTGAACGGGGCATCCGCCTCGCCGTGTTGCCCGGCGACGACAAGCCGGACCCGGAACTTGAGCTTTTCTCGACCCTGCCCGAAGCGGACCGGCTATGGCCCTACCTCCACGAGGGCGGAGCGGAGAATGCCGAGAACTTCCTCCTCGCCTGCCGCGCGATCCTTCATGGCGGCGACTGGGCGGCCGAGCCACGGCCGATCCTGAAGGCCGGCGCGCTCGAAAGGCGAAGCGTCCCCGACCGCCCGCTCGCGGCAGTCGTCTTCTACCGCGCGCTTCTCCAGGGCGGGCAGACCGCGCCGGTGGAAGCCATGGGCGAGGCGCTGGAAGCGCGCGGGCTTGCCGTCTTGCCGGTCTATGTGACGAGCCTGAAGGACCCGGTTTCGGTGGAAACCGTCCGCGCCCTTTTCGCCCGCCGCCCGCCGGATGTCGTCCTGAACCTCACGGGCTTCGCGGTCGGGAGCGAAACCGGCACGGTGCTCGACGAAGGCGGCGCGCCGGTACTCCAGGCGGTGCTCGGCAGCGGCACGGAGGAAGCGTGGCGTGCGTCCCCTCGCGGCCTCAGCCCCCGCGATCTCGCGATGAGTGTCGCCCTGCCGGAAATCGACGGCCGGGTGATGGCCGGCGCGATCGCCTTCAAGTCGGCCGGTGCCTTCGACGAGCGCTGCCAGATCGACGTGGTGCGTCACGAGCCGGTGCCCGAAACCGTCGCCCATGTCGCGGCCCTCGCCGCCAACTGGGTGCGCCTTCGACGGACGCCCGTTGCGGAGCGGCGCGTTGCGGTGCTTCTCGCGAACTACCCGAACCGGGACGGGCGCATCGCCAACGGCGTCGGGCTCGACACGCCGGCCGGCACGGTGCGGGTGCTCGGCGCGATGCGGGAAACGGGCTACGCGGTCGAGGATGTGCCGGCGGACGGCAACGCGCTGGTGCAGCATCTTCTCGCGGGGCCGACCAATGCCGGGATCGCGGGCCGGACGATTCGCGAAACCCTTCCGCTGACGGATTATGAGAGTTTTTTCGCCGGCTTACCGAAATCCATCCGCGAGGCCGTGACGGAGCGCTGGGGTGCTCCCGAAACGGACCCGTTCTTCTTAGCTGGACGCGGCTTCGCCCTGCCGCTCGCTGCCTTCGGCAACGTCGTGGTCGGCATCCAGCCGGCGCGCGGCTACAATATCGACCCGAAGGAGACCTATCACTCGCCGGACCTCGTGCCGCCGCACAACTATCTGGCGCTTTACGCCTTTCTGCGCCGCAGCCTCGATGTCCATGCCGTGATCCACATGGGCAAGCACGGCAATCTCGAATGGCTGCCGGGCAAGGCGCTGGCGCTGTCGCAAAGCTGTTTCCCGCGACCGCTCCTCGGCGCGCTGCCGCATCTCTACCCCTTCATCGTCAACGATCCCGGCGAGGGTAGCCAAGCCAAGCGCCGGACCAGCGCGGTGATCGTGGACCATCTGACGCCCCCCCTCACCCGCGCCGAAAGCTACGGCCCCTTGCGCGAACTCGAAGCGCTGGTGGACGAGTATTACGAGGCGAGCCAGGGCGATCCGCGCCGCTCGACGCTTCTCCGCAGGCAGATTCTCCGCCTCGTCGCCGACCTTGGCCTCGACCGCGACATGGGCCTGTCGGAAAGTGAGGACGACGATGCGCGCCTCGAAAAGCTCGACGCCTGGCTTTGCGAGCTAAAGGAATTGCAGATCCGCGATGGACTGCATGTCTTCGGCACGGCCCCGGAAGGCCAGCTTCTCCACGACCTCGTGGTCGCGCTCGCTCGCCTGCCGCGCGGTTTCGAGCCGAAGGACGCATCGCTCACCCGCGCCATCGCGGGCGATCTCCGCCTCGATGTCGATCCCCTGTCCTGCGATATGGCCAAGCCTTGGGAAGGCGAGCGTCCACAGGTTCTCCAAGACCTTTCCACCGATATCTGGCGCACCTGCGGCGACACGGTGGAGCGGATCGAATTCCTGGCCGCCCGGCTCGTTTCGAACGATATGCCGCCCGCCGAAGACTGGCTTTCGGCAAGAGCCGTTCTCGATGAGATCGAAACGCGGCTGAAGCCCGCCGTGGTAATCTCGGGCGAAGCCGAGATTGCCGGGCTTCTCCGAGGCCTCGACGGGCGTTTCGTTCCCCCCGGCCCCTCCGGCGCGCCGACGCGCGGGCGGCCGGACGTGTTGCCGACGGGGCGCAACTTCTTTTCGGTCGATACCCGTGCCGTCCCGACGCGCACCGCCTGGGAACTCGGCCGAAAGTCCGCCGAGCTTCTCGTGTCCCGCCACCTTCAGGACCATGGCGATTACCTGCGCTCCGTCGGGCTTTCCGCCTGGGGCACAGCGAATATGCGCACCGGCGGCGACGACATCGCACAAGCCCTGGCGCTCGTCGGCGTGAAACCGGTCTGGGATGGCGGGTCGGGGCGCGTGTCCGGCTTCGAGGTGATCCCGCCGGCCGCGCTCGGGCGGCCGCGCGTCGATGTGACCTTGCGCGTGTCGGGTTTCTTCCGCGACGCCTTTCCCGACCAGATCGCTCTGTTCGACCGGGCGGTGCGCGCGGTCGGCGCCCTGGACGAGGACGAAGGCGACAACCCGATCGCGGCGCGGATGCGCGCGGATGCGCGGGCGCTCGCCGCTTCGGGCGTTTTGCCCGAGGAGGCGGAAAAACGCGCGGGTTATCGCGTCTTCGGCTCCAAGCCCGGCGCTTATGGCGCGGGCCTCCAGGCGCTGATCGATGAGCGCGGCTGGACGGACAAGAGCGATCTCGCCGAAAGCTATCTCGTCTGGGGCGCCTATGCCTATGGCGCGGGGGTCGAGGGCGCGCCGGAGCGCGAAGGGTTCGAGAATCGCTTGTCGAGCCTGGAAGCGGTGGTCCAGAACCAGGACAACCGCGAGCACGATCTTCTGGATTCCGACGACTACTACCAGTTCGAGGGCGGCATGACGGCGGCCGCCGAGCACCTGTCCGGCCATCGCCCCGCCGTCTACCACAACGACCATTCGCGGCCCGAACGCCCGGTGGTGCGGACGCTCGAACAGGAGATCGGCCGCGTGGTGCGGGCGCGCGTCGTCAACCCGAAATGGATCGCGGGCGTCATGCGCCACGGCTACAAGGGCGCCTTCGAGATGGCCGCGACGGTGGACTATCTTTTCGCCTTCGCCGCGACCACCGGCGCGGTGTCCGACCATCATTTCGAGGCGGTCCACCGCGCCTATCTTCTGGACGAGGCGGTCGCCCGGTTCCTGCAGGACAACAACCCTGCGGCCCTTGCCGAGATGAAGGAGCGCTTGGCGGAAGCGGTCCGGCGTGGTCTCTGGCACCCGCGCTCGAATTCAGTTCTAAGCGATCTGGAGGAATGACGATGGCCGAGAAATCGCCGGTGCTTGCCGCGATGAGTGAGGAAGAACTCGACGCGCGCCACGCCGAGAAGATGCGCAAGAAGAAGGCCGCGCGCGACAAGATCCTCGCCACCAAGACGGAGGAGAAGGGCCTCCTTATCGTCCATACCGGCAAGGGCAAGGGCAAATCCACCGCCGCCTTCGGCCTCGTCTTCCGCGCGCTCGGCAACGGCATGAAGGTCGGCATCGTCCAGTTCGTGAAGGGCAAGTGGGAAACGGGCGAGCGCGCCGCGCTGGAACGCTTTCCGGGCGAGGTGACGATCACCGCGATGGGCGACGGCTTCACCTGGGAAACGCAGGACCGACGCCGCGACATCGAGGCCGCGAAAGCCGCCTGGGAACGCGCCAAGGCCTTCATCATGGACGACGAGCACCAGCTCGTGCTGCTGGATGAACTCAACATTGTCCTGCGCTACGACTATCTCGACGTCGCCGAAGTGCTGGAGGTGCTGGCCGCCCGCCCACCGATGAAGCACGTCGTCGTCACGGGCCGCAACGCCAAGGAAGAGTTGATCGAGGCTGCCGATCTCGTGACCGAGATGGAAGCCGTGAAGCACCCCTTCCGCTCCGGCGTGAAGGCGCAGAAGGGCATCGAGTTCTAAGGAGCCCCTCCCTCGTGCGCCGAAAGCGGAGCGCCCCTCTCGTGGCAGCGATCCGCGCCGTCAGGAAAGGCGTGGACGGCGATCCGAGCCTCCGGAGCGGACGCGCCAAACCCAGCCGGCGAAGGCGAGCAGATAGGCGTAGGCCGCAAGCTCCATCATCTCCTCCACATCCACGAGGGCATGGCGCTCTGCGATGGCGCCCGCGCCGAGAATGAACAGCATCATTCCCAGCGGCCAAAGCCACAACAGGTTGCGAAGGCGCAGGAGGTCGCGCCATGCGAACCGGAACACGATGAGGGAACCGGTGATCGCCAGCACTGCCGATATCGCGATGGCGGCCTTGACGGAGGAACTCGCGCAGATCCCGCCCCCGTAATAAGCGCTGGCGCAGTTCGGGATTTCCCGTTGGAAGGCGATCAGGAGAACCGAGGCCAGAACCACGCAGAGCCAGCCTGCCAATCCCGTCGAACGCTTCCCGGCGAACATGAAGAAGATGGCCGCCGACAGGATCGCGAGCACCTGCAGGGTTTCCACGGGGCCGTTTTCCCCGAAGGCTTCGTCACCGAGGATATCGCAGATCGCTACGAGATAGACGACGGGGACGAGGAGCGATACGGCGATCGCCGCAGGAACCCATACCGCAGCGGAGGGAAGCCAGGGAGCGGACCGGGGCGCTGGAAGGATATGCTCGCTCGCCATGAAGACATCCGCTGGAATCGAACCGATAGCGGGCATCGAAACGGCACCCGTTGAAAGTGTCTATATCCGACGCTCGGCCAACTGAAGAGCCCCGACCTCGTCACGACGCGACAGCATCGCGAGGCGACCGGCCGCAAGCCTGCCATTGCTTGGCATCTCAAGCCTTCGCTGGCCCGATGCGATAAGGCGCGACCAAACGCGCTTTTGGCTCAACCATATCGCGCCAGCCGCGTTCAGCCTCCTTGGAATGGTTACAAGGAGCGCGGCTTTGGTTCGATTGAACGTCAACGGCGAAGTGCGCGAGGTCGAGCTCGACATCCGCACCTCCCTGCTCGACGCCCTGCGCGAGCATATCGGCCTCACCGGCTCCAAGAAGGGCTGCGATCACGGCCAGTGCGGTGCCTGTACCGTTCTCGTCAACGGCCGGCGCATCAATTCCTGCCTGACGCTCGCCGTGATGCACGAGGGCGACGAGATCACCACGATCGAGGGCCTCGGCCGTCCCGGCAAGCTGCACCCGATGCAGGAAGCCTTTCTGGAACATGACGGCTACCAGTGCGGCTACTGCACGCCGGGGCAGATCGTGTCGGCCGTCGGCATGATCGGCGAAGTCGCGGAAGGCTGGCCGAGCCATGCCAGCGCCGATCTTTCGGCGACCCCCACATTGAGCGAGGCCGAGGTTTCCGAGCGCATGAGTGGCAATCTCTGCCGTTGCTCGGCCTATCCCAACATTGTCAACGCGATCCGCGAGGCGGCCCCGGCCGTCCAGACGGCCAAGCCCGATGCGAAGGTGGCGGCATGAGACAGTTCGATTACGCCAGGGCCACGTCGCCGGCCGAGGCCGCGCTCGCCGCCAAGGGTGCCGAAGCCCGCTTCATCGCCGGCGGCACCAACCTGCTCGATCTCATGAAGCTGCAGATCGAGGTGCCGCAGAAGCTTGTCGACATCTCGCGCCTCGATCTCAAGGGGATCGAAAGGCAAGACGAGGGTTTGAAGATCGGCGCTCTCGTGTCCAACAGCGATCTCGCCGTGGACGAGCATGTGAAGCGCGATTACCCGCTTTTGTCGCGCGCGCTTCTGGCGGGCGCCAGCGGCCAACTCCGCAACAAGGCCTCCACCGGCGGCAACTTCCTGCAGCGTACCCGTTGCGGCTATTTCTATGAGACCTCCGCCCGCTGCAACAAGCGGAACCCAAGCTCGGGCTGCGATGCGATCGGCGGCTTCAACCGCATCCATGCGATCCTCGGCGCCAGCGACAAGTGCATCGCGACGCATCCGTCCGACATGGCGGTCGCTATGCGCGCCCTCGACGCGGAGATCGAGACGGTGAAGGCGGATGGCTCGACGCGCCGTTTCAACGTCGCCGAACTGCATCGCCTCCCCGGCGATACGCCGGAGATCGAGACCAATCTGGAAGCGGGTGAACTCATCACCGCCATCCACCTGCCCGCCCCTCTGGGCGGAACGCAGATCTACCGCAAGGTTCGCGACCGCGCGTCTTATGCCTTCGCGCTGATCTCGGTGGCGGCGGTGGTGAAGATGGAAGCCGGGCGCATCGCCAAGGCCCGGCTCGCCTTCGGCGGCGTCGCCCATGTGCCCTGGCGCAACGAGGCGGTGGAACAGCTTCTGATCGATGAGGCTCCCAGCGAGAAGCTGTTCGCGGAGGCCGCCGACATCCTTTTGAAGGATGCCAAAGGCCAGGGCGACAACGACTTCAAGATCGAACTCATGCGGCGCACGCTCCCGGCGGTGCTGCTGGAGGCGACCGGAACCCGGACTGAGGGGCAAGCGGCATGAGCCTTTCCTACGACTACAAGATGGACAAGCCGGTCGGCGAAACGCGCCTCGACCGCAACGGCCAGAACATCATCGGCCGCGCCCTGCCGCGCTTCGAGGGACCGCTGAAGGTCTCGGGAACCGCGAAATACGCCTACGAGCAGATCGTCGGGCGAAACGTCGCCTATGGTCATCTCGTCACCGCGCCGATCGGCTCGGGCAAGATCAAGCGTATCGATCCGCTGCGCGCCCTTTCCACCAAGGGCGTCCTTCATGTGGTGGTGGACGACAAGGCGGCGCGCGCTTCCGCCGACCCGAGCGATTCAAAGCCCGCCGCGATCAAGGGCGAAGTGAACTACCATGGCCAGCCGGTCTGCATGGTGGTGGCGGAAAGCTTCGAAATCGCCCGCGACGCCGCGCGCCTCGTGGATATCGAATACGAGGAAACGGAAGGCCGCTACGACCTCTTCGCGGTGGCCGACGAGGCCTACGATCCGGGCGAGCAGCAGATGCCCTCCACGGTCAAGAAGGGCGATGTCGACAAGGCGTTCGAGGCGGCCGAGGTGCAGTTCGAGGCGACCTATACGACGCCGAGCCAGAACTCCTCGGCCATGGAGCCCCATGCCTCCATCGCGTCCTGGAACGGCGACGAGCTGACGCTTTACGGCTCCTATCAGCTCGTTTCCACCAATGTCGGGCAGCTCGCCGCGGCGCTCGGCATTTCGCAGAGCAAAGTGCGGATCGTTTCGCCTTATGTCGGTGGCGGTTTCGGCTCGAAGCTCGGCATCGCGCCGGAATCGGTCTTCGCCGCGCTCGGCGCGAAAGCGGTGGATCGGCCGGTGAAGGTCGCCCTCACCCGCCAACAGGTCTACCAGACGACGGTGCGCCGCACCGACACCATCCAGCGCATCCGCATCGGTTGCACGAAGGAAGGCCGGATCACTGCGATCGCCCACAACACGATCTGCGGCAATCTCGCGGAGAACCCGGTGTTCGAGCCGGCCGGCATTTCCACCGTGTTCCTTTATGCCGGCGAGAACCGCGAGGTCACGCACCGGAAAGCCGACGTCAACGTCCTCCTCGCGGCGTCCATGCGCGCGCCGGGCGAGGCGGTCGGCATGCTGGCGCTCGAAAACGCCGTGGACGAGATGGCGGAAAAGCTGGGGCTCGATCCGATCGAGTTCCGCAAGCTCAACGAGCCGACCGAGGACCCGCAGGACGGCCTGCCCTTCTCTTCCCGCAAGCTGTTGGAATGCTTTGACGAAGGCGCCAAGCGTTTCGATTGGGCCAGCCGTCCCAAGACCCCGATGAGCCGGCGCGAAGGCGAATGGTATATCGGCGTCGGCATGGCGGCGGCCTCGCGCAAGAACATGCTCCAGCCTTCTTCCGCTCGTGTGACGCTCAGCCCCGACGGCACGGCGCTGGTGGAAACCGATATGACGGATATCGGCACCGGCACCTACACGATCCTCCAGCAGATCGCGGCCGAGATGCTTGGGCTGCCCCGCGAAAAGGTGGAGGTGAAGCTCGGCGATTCGGCCCTGCCACAAGGGGCGGGTTCGGGCGGCTCCTGGGGCGCGAACTCTTCCGGCTCATCCGTTTTCGCGGCCTGCGAGGGCATCGTCGCGGAGATCGCCAAGCGGCTTGATGTCGAGCCGGACGACATGACCTTGAAGGACGGCACCGTGATCGCCGGCAACCGCCAGCGTCTCGTCTCCGAGGTCGTCGGCAGGGCGCCGATCGTCGTCACCGGCAACTTCAAGCCGGGCAAGCAGTACCAAACCACGCACCAGGCGAGCTACGGCGCGCATTTCTGCGAGGTGGCCGTCAATTCCGTCACCGGCGAAACGCGCGTCCGGCGCCTCCTTTCGGTGGTCGCCGCCGGCCGCATCCTCAACGAGAAGACCGCGACTTCGCAATGTTACGGCGGTCAGATCTTCGGCATCGGTGGGGCGCTGACGGAAGAGCTCATCATCGACCCACGCACCGGGCTGATGGTGAACCACGATCTGGCCGAATACCACGTGCCGGTGAATGCCGACGTGCCGCAGCTCGACGTCGTGCTTCTGCCCGAGCGCGACCATGCCGCGAGCCCGCTGGCGAGCAAGGGCATCGGCGAGTTGGCGCTGTCGGGCGTCGGCGCGGCGGTGACGAACGCCATCTACAACGCGACCGGCGTTCGGGTGCGCGATTACCCGATGACGCTCGACAAGGTGCTCGCCGGCTGGGCCAAGCAGCGCTGAACAGCGGCGAACCGGACAAGGGCGGTGCGGGTTTCTCGCGCCGCCCTTTTTCTTGCGCGCTCGATGTTCTAAGCCCCAACGGCAACAAGCTTGGAAGACCCGAATGGCGGAACTCGACGTCCTGACGATCGGCAATGCGATCGTCGACATCATCGCGCAGGTGGACGAGGACTTTCTCGTCCGGCACGAGGTGCGCAAGGGCTCGATGACCCTGATCGACGCGGCGCGGGCGGAAATGCTCTACGAGTCCATGGGGCCGGCGGTGGAAACGTCGGGCGGCTCGGCGGCCAACACGGCGGCGGGCGTCGTGAGCCTCGGGGGCCGGGGCGCCTATATCGGCAAGGTCGCGAAGGACGCGCTCGGCACCGTCTACACATCCGACATCCGCGCCCAGAAAGTGCGCTACGAGACGGCGGCCTTGGAGGGCTCCGCGCCGACCGCGCGCTCCATGATCCTGGTGACGCCCGACGGCGAGCGTTCCATGTCGACCTATCTCGGCGCCTGCATGGAACTGACGCCCGCCGATATCGACGAAGCTTTGGTCGCCTCCGCCACCGTCACCTATTTCGAAGGCTATCTCTGGGACCAGCCGAGCGCCAAGGAAGCGATCCGCCTCGCGGCCCGCTTCGCCCACAAGCACGACCGGACCATGGCCTTCACCCTGTCGGATGCCTTTTGCGTCCACCGTTATCGTGACGAGTTTCTGGAACTGATGCGCTCGGGAACGGTGGATATTGTTTTCGCCAACGAGGCCGAAGCGCTGGCGCTCTACGAAACCGACGATCTCGATCTCGCCCTCGCCCGCCTCGGTCAGGATGCAGGCAAGCTCGCGCTTGTCACGCGCTCGGAAAAGGGCTGTGTGGTGGTGGAGAAGGATCAGACATTCGCGGTTCCCGCGACCCCCGTCCGCCAGCTTCTCGACACGACGGGCGCGGGAGATCTCTTCGCCGGCGGGTTCCTGCGCGGCTATACGGCGGGGCTTTCACACGAGGACTCGGCCAAGCTCGGCACGGTGGCCGCCGCCCATATCATCGAGCAGATCGGGCCGCGTCCGCAGCAGCAACTGGCGCGGCTGCCGGCGGCGAAAGACATTCTCGCCGGGATCGCCTGATCAGGAGCCCAAGAGCTTGCGGTATTGCACGAAGCCCGACCGGTCGGCGATCCGGTCGTAGAGCTTCATCGCGTCCGCGTTGGTCTCGTGCGTCAGCCAATGAACGCGCGAACAGCCTTCCGCCGCGGCCGCCTCGTAGACATGCTCGATGAGGCGGCGGCCGACCCCTGCGGCCCGCGCCTCCGGGGCGACGAAGAGATCCTGGAGATAGCAGTAATCGCCGATCGTCCATGAAGAGCGGTGGCGGATGCGGTGGACGAGACCGACGGCATCGTTTCCGCGCCAAGCGAGCGCACCCGCCATGGGCTCGCCCGGATCGAGGAGCCGGCGCCAGGTGATGTCCGTGACCTCGTCTGCGATATCGGCCTTGTAGAAGGCGAGATAGGCCTGCCAGAGCGGTGCCCAGAAAGCGCGATCCGCTTGCGCCAAAGGCCGGATGTCGATGGCGGTCATGATCGTCCTCGCTGTTCAGATTCCCGCTGGCGACAATGACGGCTCGATCACGTTGACGCCAAGTCCTTTCCTTATCCCCGCCTCGACCCGAAATCTTCTTTCAGGATTCCGGGAGTTGGCCATGCCGCATCGTTTCGAATTCTTCAGCCTCGTCGCCGGGGCGACGCTTGTTTCCACCGCCGCCTTTGCCGTGGACGACACGGTTCGAACCGAGGCCGGCGACTTGAAGGTGACCACCGTCACCAGCGATCTTTCGCGCCCCTGGGGCTTCGAGTTCCTGCCCGATGGTTCGATGCTGGTTACCGAGAAGGGCGGGACGATGCGGGTGGTTTCCGGAGACGGAAAGGTCGGCGAGCCGATCTCGGGCGTGCCGAAGGTGGAAAGCGGCGGCCAGGGCGGGCTTCTCGACGTCGCGCTCGATCCGAAATTCACCGAGAACCGTCTCGTCTACTTCACCTATTCGGCCGCCGGGGAAGGCGGCAACTCCACCGCCATCGGCAAGGGGCGGCTGTCGCCGGACGGCACGCGCCTCGAGGAAGTCTCGAAGATCTTCACGCAGGAACCGCGCTACGACGGAAACAAGCACTTCGGCTCGCGCATCGTCTTCGACCGCGAAGGCCATCTCTTCGCCGGGCTCGGCGAGCGGTCGGATAAAGGCATCCGCGAGAACGCGCAGAAGCTCGACAACCATATCGGCAAGGTCATCCGCATCAATGCCGACGGCTCGGTGCCAGCGGACAATCCGTTCGTGGGACAAGAAGGCGCGAGGCCCGAAATCTGGTCTTACGGCCACCGAAACATCCAGGGCGGCGCGCTGAACCCTGAGACCGGCGCTGTCTGGTTCTCCGAGCATGGCCCGAAGGGCGGCGACGAAGTGAACGTCGCCGAGCGGGCCAAGAACTACGGCTGGCCGATGGTCTCTTATGGCGTCGAATATTCCGGCCAGCCGGTCGGCACGGGCAAGCAATCGGGCGAAGGCTTCACGCAGCCGGTCCTCCACTGGACGCCGGTGATCGGGGCCAGCGGCATGGCCTTCTACACCGGCGATGCGGTGCCCGGATGGAAAGGGAGCGCCTTCTTCGGCGGCCTCGCCACGAAGGACCTCGTGCGCGTGACCTTCGACGGCACGAAGGTCGTCGGCGAGGAGCGGCTTTTGAAGGATTTCGGCAAACGTATCCGCGATGTGAGGCAAGGCCCGGACGGGGCGATCTATGTCGCGACGGACGAGGGGGATATCATGCGGGTTGGTCGTGCGAAGGGATAAGACGATTTGATCCTATCCTGCTTTCCAATAGGCCCAACCTTCGCGAAGCCAACTCCCTCAACCCGAACTCATATCGGTTTCCAGATAGAAATCGCCGAATAGATGATCCGTATACAAGCCGCCAATATCGCTTGAGCGCCGCTCCCCGACATACTTTGCCATTGAACCGGTGGGATCGTAGACCAACGTCCTTATAACCGCGCCGTCGCTGACCAAAGCAGCATCATCCCCCCAGTCGAACCGAACTTGCTGATTAGGATTTCCAGACCTGCGGATTTCAGCTTTGTAGTACGGATAGAAGAGCACAAGATGGATGTAATCCCCTGCCCTAACAGCAGGCACGAAGATGGCCAACGTCAAAGCAATGACGAAAACCCTTTGCAGCGCCTTCACCCATCTCAGTCGGAACAGATCGGCGAGAATGATAAATGCTCCAACCGATGTCATGATCAGCACAATGGCACCAGCGAGCAATAGAAGTGTCGCCGTCCCAAACCCCGGAAATATGGAGATAATTGCACCCAAGCCCAAAGGCGCAAGCAACACAAAAATCAGCCTGCCGAGGAACGAACGTTTGCTCCAAGCACCGTCCGAATGAAGCTTCGCAACAATCGTATTGATGTTTGCGGAATCGCTACTCGGCAGCAGTGAACGCGACCTATCCAACCCTGAATACGTAAAATTACGATCCTTGAACAATTGGGAATCCAGGTCTTTCCGTAGCATCACGCCGCCGCCTGCAATCGCTCGCCCGCCATCCGGAACGAGATCGCCTCGGCGAGATGCGTCGAGCGCACCGTGGTCTCGCCTTCGAGATCGGCGAGGGTGCGGGCGACTTTCAGGATGCGGTGATAGCCGCGCGCGGAGAATTTCAGCTTCTCCGCCGCATCGTGGAGGAGCTTCAGGCCGGCCGCGTCGGGTGCTGCGACCGTTTCGATGAGGGCAGCCGAACAGCGGGCGTTGACCGTAGAGCCGGGAAGGCCTTTCGCCTCGTAGCGCACCGTTTGACGCGCTCTGGCGGTTGCGACGCGCGCGGCGACGGTGGCCGATGATTCCGCCGTGCCGCCGCGCATCAGGTCCATGGCCGTCACGGCCGGCACATCGACGCGAATGTCGATGCGGTCCATCAGCGGCCCGGAAATGCGGGCCTGATAGTCGGACACGCAGCGCGGCCCGCGTGCGCAATGGTGGCCGGGCTCTCCCGCCATGCCGCACCGGCACGGATTCATCGCCGAGACGAGCTGGAAGTCGGCCGGATAGGTGACGTGGTGGTTCGCCCGCGCGATGACGCTTTCCCCGCTTTCCAGCGGCTGGCGCAGGGAATCCAGAACAACGGGCGTGAACTCGGGAAACTCGTCCAGGAAAAGGACGCCGCGATGGGCGAGCGACACCTCGCCGGGTTTTGCCTTCAACCCGCCGCCGACCATCGCCGCCATGGAGGCCGAATGATGGGGCGCGCGGAAAGGGCGGCGATCCGTCAGCCGCCCGCCGGCAAGCTCGCCGGCGATGGAGGCGATCATCGACACGTCGAGAAGTTCGCGGGCTCCGAGCGGCGGCAGGATGGAGGCCAGCCGCTGCGCCAGCATGGACTTACCGGAGCCCGGCGGCCCGACCATCAGCAAGGTATGCTACATTAACAGCATCGAACCCGACGGACGGTTACCGATGCCCAAGGCTTTCAGCTACATACGCTTCTCGTCGCCGGAGCAGGCACGCGGCGACTCACTCCGTCGTCAGCTATCTAGGGCGAGGGACTGGTGCCAGGCTCGCGGGCTGGAGTTGGACGACAGCCTCCGGGACCTGGGCATATCTGCGTACAAGGGCGCTCACCGGGACATCGGCGCCCTCAAGCGATTCCTTGCTTTGGTTGAGGCGGGGGAGGTCCCGCACGGCTCGTACTTAGTGGTCGAGTCCTTGGACCGTCTGTCCCGAGAGGCTGTTCTGGATGCCGCGGCGCGGCTGTTCGACCTGATCCGCGCGGGAGTCATTGTTGTGACTCTCTCCGACGGTCAGGTCTACTCCGAGGAGCGCCTGCGCACGGACTGGACGCCGCTGATCGTGTCGATCGCAGTGATGGCTCGCGCCCACGAGGAGTCCCGGACGAAGGGAGAGCGAGTTGGGGCCGCCTGGGCAAGGAAGAAGGCCGCGGCACGCGATGAGGGCCGGCCCCTCACGCTGCGCTGTCCCGAGTGGATCGCGATCGAGGACGGCAAGTTCGTCCTCCGCGAGGACCGCGCCGAGATCGTGCGCAGCATCTACCACATGGCGATCGAGGGCTACGGGCAACGGCAGATCGTATCTCGGCTCAACGCGGCCGGAACCCCGACATGGCGAGGCGGCATCGGCTGGCAGACGTCCACCGTCGCCAAGATTCTCAGCGGACGCCTCGCGCTCGGCGAGTACCAGCCGCATTCGGGCACCCACCGCGGCGGCAACCGCCAGCCCGAGGGCAACCCAATCAGGGGCTACTACCCCGCCGTCGTGGACGAGGAGACCTACTGGCGGGCCCGGCAGGCATCGAAGGGCCGCCGCATCGCAGCCGGTCGACGGGGACGCGGCGTCGCTCACCTTCTCCTCGGGCTTGGCAAGTGCGCCCGCTGCGGCGGGTCCATGTACGTGATCGACAAGGGACCGCCACCGAAGGGCGGGACGTACTTCGAGTGCGCCACGCAACGGCGCGGCGCGGGGTGCGAGAACGGCACGAGGTGGCGTGCCGACCGCATCGAACGCCGCCTCCTCCGGGGGCTGGCCTACCTCGACGCAGGGGCGGTCCTCCGCGGCGCGCAGCCCACCGCCGAGGCCGATCGCGTGACCATCCTCGGCGCTCGCCTCGCCGAGGTCGAGGGCCGCCGCAAGCGCCTCCTCGGACTGGTCGAGGACGGGGACGACGGGGCGGCCGACCGCTACCGGGCGCTCGGCGAGGAGGCCAAGACCATCCAGCGCGAGCTCCGCGAGGCCGAGAAGGCCGCCGCGACGGCCGCCGCCGACCCCGGCCTACGCGCCCGTCTCGGTGAGGCCGTGGACCTGTCACGGGCGATGGAGGAAGCGGAGGGCGACGACCGGCACGCGATCAGGACGCGTCTCGCCGAACAGCTTCGCCAACTTGTGGCCGAGGTTCGATTCGATCCCGACTTGGGGGTGCTCGCGTACCTCACCCCGCGGCCGGGCGTCCCCGCCGAGGACGTGCCCGCGATCGTCGGCGCCCGCCACATGCTGGCTTGGCAGATGTGGCTCAACGACGACACGGACCCGTCCGGGTTCGTCGGCATGGATGACACACCCGACCCCGACGAGGAGACCCGCAACCTCCGTACCCTTGCGAAGATGCGCGGGCGGAGAGCGTCGGCGTAGCCGGCGCGACCCGCCCGCACCCGGCAACGCCCCTGCGAGGGGCGTGAACCCCTCCCCGCGGGGAGGGGTGGAGCTGGTCCGAAGGACCGGGTGGGGGTTCGGCGACCCGGGCCCTACTCGGCCGCTTCGAGGAATGCCGCCGACGCCGGAACGCGGACAGGCGCGCCGAGCGGGCGGCGCGGGACAGGCGTGCGCAGCTTCTCAAGCCTTGCCTCGGCCCGAGCCTTGCGCTTCGCGGCAACCTCCGCGCGCCACTTGGCATGCGAGCGCAATGCGCGCCGCAGGTCCGACTTCGCGTTCGTCGACAGCGTCGAGAAACCTTCGGCGCGCTCCAGGAGCGCCAGCTCGGCGTCGAGGTCCGCAAGGATTCGACCGCCCAACAGCTTCCGTGCCTGCTTCAGGTGCAGCCGCCGGTTCCGAAGGGACTGCCCGGTAAGACCCCTGCGACCCTTCTGGAGCCAGGCGTCGAATGCCTTCTCCGTCGTCGGGATCGACTCGCCCCGTTCGCGTGCGAGGATTACCCGCCCGACTGCCTCCGCCAACGGAGGGGGGACCGCGTTGGCGATCATCAACATCCTCTGCCTGGTCGCCGGGATGTCGAGCCAGTCCCAGTCCGCGGGGAAGCCCTGGATGCGGGAAAGGACATCCATCGGCAGCGGGTCGACGAGTGCCGACGGCGCCATGTCGCGCTCGTGGTCCGTGTACCAGTTCTGCGGTCCCTCATGCGCACTGCGCAGGAGCGTTGGGCACGGGAGGTCGATCGACCGGACGCCCGAATGCCCTGTGTAGGGCCGCATGAAGAATGCGCGGGCCTCTGGCGGATGGTCCCCGCCCGGGTGAACGCCCACGTCGTCGCCGAGGGCATCGCGGATCGACATGCGACGGGGAGAGGCGGCCTCGGCGATGGCCGACGTGAGGAAGCCGTCGGCCTCCCCGAGCCTTCCCACGGCGAAGAATCTTTTGCGCATCTGCGGCGTGCCGTAGCGGCTGCCGTCGAGTACGACTTCCGTCAGTCCGTAGCCGGCCTTGACGAACAGGGCGCGCGCCTTCGCGTACGTCTTCGTTTTCCGGGCGCGGGGAACGTTCTCCATGACGAACCACGCGGGCCTTGCGGTGATGATCGCCACGGCGAAGCCGAGCGTCAGGGACGCGTTGCGTCCCTCCTGACGCTTGCCGGCCGAGGAGAAGTCCTGGCACGGCGGGCCGCCGACGATGATGTCGGGCTCCAGGGCGGCGATGGTGGGCGCCATCGTCAGGAGGTCCGCAAGGTCCGCCTTCCGGTGGCGGTCGCGCTTGAAAAGCCGATCGAGCGGCCG
Source organism: Aureimonas psammosilenae (assembly GCF_009176975.1). Classification (GTDB taxonomy): domain Bacteria; phylum Pseudomonadota; class Alphaproteobacteria; order Rhizobiales; family Rhizobiaceae; genus Plantimonas; species Plantimonas psammosilenae. The sequence goes on along the minus strand of NZ_WEZG01000010.1, from coordinate 78,177 downwards.
GCGGAGGTTCGCGCCGTGGACCCTCAGGGCCTTCTCGTTCGCGTCGTACCCCTGGACGATCTGGAAGCCAGCCCGTGTCAGACCGAGGGACATGCCCCCGGCACCGCAGAAGAGATCGATTGCCCGCATTGGTTCGCCGTCACGTTGTTGCTCGTGACAGTTGCCTACCGCGTGGTCCGTTCGTTTCGGGTCAAGGAATCAGGTGAACGGTCGGTGACCGACGACCCGGTCGCCCCCGTTGACGCACAGGCTCCGGGGCACCTTCGGCGCCAGTTGAGGGGCGCTGCGCCCCTCCGCCTGCTCCGCCTTCGGCTTCGGCCCGTTCGGGCTGGAAAACGGGGACGGCCGTAGCCTTCCGCAACTGAGGGTCAGCTAGTCAGAGGGATGGAGCAACTTCCTTGTGGTGCCACACCCCTGAGTCGCAACGGACGACCCAACGATTCCCTGCAACACAAAGAACTGATTGTCGCAACGGCATCGAACGGATCAAACGACACGCTGCTTACGAGTGTGGGTTGTGTATAATCATCGAACCTAGATTCCCGAGCGGCAATCCGAATCATGTGGCGCGACAGCGAGAGCGAGCAGGACTTCCTGAACTTTACCGAGGTGGCGGACCAGATCGCCACCCTCGCGACCACTCCATCCCTGTTGCCCATCTCGATCGGCGTGTTCGGAACGTGGGGCACGGGAAAGTCGACCGTGCTGAAGCTCGTCGAGGCACGCCTGCCCGCCCCGAGAGACGGGGACGCGGCTGCCGTCGTCGTCAGGTTCGACGCCTGGATGTACCAAGGATTCGACGACGCGCGTGCCGCCCTGATGGAGGTGGTCGCCACCGAGCTTCTCGCGTTGGCGGAGGAGAAGAAGACCCTTGTCGAGAAGGCGAAGGAGTTCGCGGGACGGGTCAATTACTTCCGTGGTTTGGGGATGATCGCCGACTTCGGCGTCGGAATGGCCCTCGGCATCCCCCCGGGCCTCCTGACGAGGGCGGGCGCCGCAGTGTCCTCGGCTCTTGCGGGCGGTCTGACCGAGGAGCAATACGGTACGGCTAAGGAGGACGCGGCCGAGGCTCGGAAGGGGCTCGGCGAACTGATCAAGCCCGCCGAGAAGCGGACGCCGCCAAAGGAGATCGTGGCCTTCCGCGAGGAGTTCGGCTCCTTGCTAGAGGGGCTAGAGACGACGTTGGTCGTCTTCGTCGACAACCTTGACCGATGCCTTCCCGACGTCGCGATCGGCACGCTTGAGGCGATCCGGCTGTTCCTGTTCATGCCTCAGACGGCGTTCGTCATCGCCGCCGACGAGGATATGATCCGCCATTCGGTCGCGAAGCACTTCGACGATCCCAACGCGTCCCACGTGCGCGACTATCTCGATAAGGTCATCCAGGTGCCGATGCGCGTACCGAGGGTCGGGGCGGAGGACCTGCGAGCCTACATGTACTCGCTCTTCGTCGGCCTAGCCGCGCCCGACCGCCTGCCCGCCGTGCAAGAGCGGCTCCTTTCCGCACTGCAAGAAGGATGGCGCAACGAGACATTCGAGAAGGCCGAGATCGCAGGACTCGCGGGAAACCCTCCCGACCTCTTGGACAACCTCGCCATCGCCGACAGGCTGGCGCCGATGATGGCGTCGGCGCCGAAGATCCAGGGCAACCCCCGCATCGTGAAGCGGCTTCTCAACGCCGTGTCGCTCCGGCGTACCCTGGCCGCGAAACGGCAGATGAACGTCGACTTCGCGACCTTGGCGAAGCTCGCCATCTTCGAGCGCTGCACCGACGGTCCGGCAACGCTCGCGCTGTTCCAGCTCATCATGGATGGAAAGGACGTCGAGAAGGTCCTCCTGCCGGGCGGCAAGGATAAGGCCAAGCCGTCCCCGTTGCCCAAAGAGTGGGAGCCGCATGCCGATTTCGTCGAGGAGTGGCGAAAGCTCGACCCGCCGTTCGAGAACGCCGAGAGACTGAGGCCGGCCGTCTTCCTCAGCCGCGACGTCATGGCACCGGCGCGGGCACGCTCGGACATCAGCGAAGCGGCCCGAACCGCCATCGATGCCTTGCTCAAGATCGACGGCATCGCGTCCCCGGTCGGAAAGAGGATCGTCGCCGGCCTGACGCCTGACGACAAGCGCGCCGTCATGTCCGGGCTGGTGGCGACCATGCGGGAAGCCGACTGGACCTCGGCGGTCCCGGGCCTCTACGGCGCCTTGATGATCGCGGAGGCACTTCCGGAGACCAAGACGGAACTCAAGGCCTTCATTGGCAGCCTCAACACCGGCGAGATGACCAAGGGGATTCAGTTCCTCCTTCGCAAGACCGGCATGCTGGAGACCAAGTGATGGGAACCTCGCGCTCTAAGCCTGACGCTCCTCCGGCGGCTCCCCTCGTTCCGCCATGGGCCGACCAAGACCCAGCACCACCTCCGCCGCTACCGGATCCTCTTCCGGAAGATCCCGTCCCCGAGCCGGAGGACGACGACCCCGGCCCGCTGGCCGACGACGTCGTCGACGGAGAAGAGGTGGAGGAGGTTGCCGAGCCTGCTCGGTTCCGCCCCTTCCGGATGGCGCTGAGTAGGTTCGGGGCGTCGAACGATCGTGCGGATGCCAGGGCGGCCCTGGGCCGATGGGCAAACAAGTCCGTTGGGGGCGGTCCAGCCGGAGCCCGGCGCGTCGCACGGGCAGCGCGCACCGGTGGATCCGCGCTGGCGGGCCTCGCGCGCGCCGGCGCGGGAGAACCGCCCGAGGCCGGCCAGATCGACATCCGCGAACTCGCGGGACAGCCTTTGGACGTGGCAGTCGCGGCGATCGTCGACGCGTTCATGCCGGCCGGCATCATCGACGAGGTAACAGCCCGCCTTTCGATGGAGGTAGCCGTCGCGGAAGCGCTAGGCAACGCGGGGGCCTTCGATCCCGCCGCGCTCGACGCCGAGGCGGTGCAGACCGCCACCCTGGCCTTCGTGGCAGAGCTCGTGTTCACGCAGGTCGCAGGCGACGCCGGCAAGGCCCTGGCCGCGATCGGCCCCGTGGCGGCGGCACAACGGGAGGCAGACATCCGCTCTCTCGTGAAAGAGGTTGTCGACTTGGTCGGCGCTCCGATCCTGGTCGCCGCGGGAGCTGTCCTTAGCGGACAGCGGATGTCCGCGTTGGTCGCGCGGACCGTGCAGGTCGCGCTCGAGGAGATCTCGACATGGTGACCCGCATCCCTACCCGCGTGCTCGCCACGCCGAATGCCATGCGCGCGACGGCCGCGGTCGCCCACGGCGACGTCGGCGTTGCCTTGCATCACATCGGTCGCCCTGAACTCGCCGGCCTCGGCGGCACGCTTAACCAAGCGGCGGCCGCACTCCCGAGAACCCCGTCGGTCCTGGCGTGGGACTTCCTCTCCATCGCCCTGGCGGTCCATGCCGCCGACCGTTTCGTCATCCGCAAGGAAGCAGCCGACTCCTGGACGCGCATGATCGCGCTGGAGGTCGAGCTTGCCGATCCCGAGCCGTGGGCGGCCCAGGCCGGGGCGATCGAGGACACTCTTCGCTTCCTTTCGAGCGATATATGGAGCGTCAGGTTCCGCGGCGGGGGCGCACGCCCTCCGGCCGTCGCAGACCGGCCGACAGACCGGGATTGCGCATGCCTGTTCTCCGGCGGCCTCGACAGCCTGATTGGCGCGCTCGACCTACGCGCGGAAGGCCGGAGGCCCCTCCTCGTCAGCCAGGCGTCGCCGAAGGAGGGGTCGGTCCAGCGCACCTTGGCAGGGCTGATCGGCATGGACGCTGAACGTTTCTCGGCGCGTGCCTCGGAGCGCTGGCGGCAGCCGTACGAACCGTCGTCACGGGCACGATCCATGCTGTTCCTCGGCTACGGGGCCGTGGCGGCGGCGTCGCTCGCCCGGGATGGGGCGCCGGTCGACCTCTTCGTTCCCGAGAACGGACTGATCTCGATCAACGCGCCGCTGACGCATCGGCGCATGGCGAGCCTCAGCACGCGGACGACGCACCCGCACTTCATCTCGTCCCTCCAACGTGTCCTCGACGGAGTAGGCCTGCCTGCGCGCATTCGCACGCCCTACGCCCTCAAGACTAAGGGGCAGATGCTTGCCGAATGCCGAGACGAACTTATCCACGAGCTCGCGCACCGCTCCTATTCGTGTGGGAAGGGAAAACGCCTCAACCAACATTGCGGTCGCTGCGTGCCATGCCTTATACGCCGGGCTTCCTTCGAGGCAGCGGGCATGCGGGACGGTACGGATTACTGGGCGAACGACCTTTCCGAACACGCGTCGAACGAGGACGTGGCGGCGGCGAGGTTCGCGGCGGCGACGCTTGAGCGCCGCGACGTGGCACGTTGGGCAAGCGAGGCAGGCCCGCTCCCGACGGATCCGGACTTGCGGCGTGGCCATGTCGACGTGGTGCGCAGGGGCACCGCGGAGGTGAAGGCGTTCCTCGACGCGATCGCCTGGCCTTGATCGACTTGCACTGCCATCTCGACCTGTATCCCGATCCGTCGGGAATGGTCGCGGAGTGCATCACACGGCGCCTCTACGTCCTGTCGGTGACGACTGTTCCCAGCGCGTTCGAGGGCACCGCAGCGCTGGCGCCCGACGGAAGCAGGATCAAGACGGCGCTCGGACTGCATCCGGAACTCGCCGCCGCGCGAGCCCGGGAGTTGCCGTTGTTCGAGCGCCTGCTGCCCCGAACGGACTACGTTGGGGAGATTGGGCTCGACGGATCGCGGGAGCACCGCGACACGATGGATGCCCAGCTCGGGGTGTTGCGGGACATCCTCCGAATGTGCTCGCTCGCAGGTGGGCGGGTGATGTCCATGCACAGTAGGGGCGCCATCGACTGCGTGCTTGACGCCCTGGAGGCCGAGCCAAGCGCCGGCCGCCCGATCCTGCATTGGTTCGTGGGCACGAAACGCCAAGTGGAGCGTGCCGCTGAAATGGGCTGCTGGTTCTCCGTCGGCCCAAGCGTGCTGCTCGGGGAGCGTGGACGGACAGCCGTGCGTGCGATGCCTTGGGATCGGGTCCTCACGGAATCCGACGGGCCATTCGGGCAGTACCAGGGACAACCTACTAAGCCATGGGATGCCTGGGCAACCGTGGAGGGGCTTGCCCAGCTTTGGAACGCAAGTCGGGAAGAGGTCCAGTCGCGCCTTGTGTCGAACTTCCGGAAGATTGTGGCCGAGAAGTAGCTCATCCGAATGATGAGTAGGACGGCCTGCCTTCGCATCGAAGAGGGGCTTCGCAAACCTCTTGCAAGATGCGCCGCCAGCGAAAGAGGATTGTGAAAGGCCGAACGCCCGGCGCGACCGCACCCTGCCGATCGAATCTGAAAACGGCCGTTTACGAAAGGCTCCCCGTACCGTGCTCCTCGGCTACGCTCGCGTGTCCACCGTCGACGACCAGTCCACCACCGCCCAGGCCCGCGCCCTGCGCGACGCCGGATGCGAGCGAGTGTTCGAGGAAGTCGCATCCGGTGGCCGCTGGGACCGCCCAGAGCTTCAACGCCTACTCGATCACCTGCGGCCCGGCGACACGCTGGTCGTCTGGAAGCTCGACCGCCTGTCGCGGTCCCTCAAGGACGCCCTGACGGTCATGGAGCGGGTCGAGGCAGCCGGCGCAGGCTTCCGTTCGCTGACCGAGGCCGTCGACACCACGAGCCCCGCCGGCCGCATGATGGCGCACATGCTCGGGGCGTTCGCCGAGTTCGAGCGGTCCATGATCCGCGAAAGGACGGCCGCCGGTCTCCGTCAGGCCCGAGCCGAGGGGCGCGTCGGAGGGCGGCGCCGGAAGCTATCCACCGCCCAGCGTCGCGAGATCGTCGAGAGCGTCGTTTCGGGCCGGCGAACGGCGGCCGACATGGCGCGGCTTTACGGGGTGTCCCAGCCGACGGTCAGCAGGATCGTCGCCGACGCGCGCGCCGGACGAATGGACGCTTGAACATTACAACGATGTTTGCAATATCGCAGGGATGAACGACGACTCAGCCGTTGCCGCCCTATCCGCCCTTGCTCACGCCGATCGCCTCGCGGCCTTCCGGATGCTCGTCCGCGCCGGCCCGAACGGCATGCCGTCCGGGGAAATCGCCGAGGCGCTGTCGATCCCGCCGACGCGGATGAGCTTCCACCTCGCGACGCTCGAACGCGCCAAGCTCCTGCGCTCGTGGCGCGACGGGCGCCGCATCCTCTACGCCGCGAGCTACGACGACATGCGCCAGCTTCTCGCCTTCCTGACGGAGGACTGCTGTTCGGGGAACCCGGAGATCTGCGGGAACCTCGGCGCCGACCTTCTCGCCCCCTCCTGCTCGTCGGAGACCTGCTCGTGACCGTCACGATCTACCACAACCCCGCCTGCGGCACGTCCCGCAACACGCTGGAGATGATCCGCCAGTCCGGCGAGGAGCCGCAGGTTATCGAGTACCTGAAGGAGCCGCCGAGCTGCGAGCGGCTGGTCGAACTGATCGATGCCATGGGTATCCGACCGCGCGACCTCCTTCGCGAGAAGGGCACGCCCTACGCCGAGCTCGGCCTCGGGGACGAGACCCTGTCCGACGATGCCCTCCTCGACGCGATGATGGCGCACCCGATCCTGATCAACCGCCCGATCGTCGTGACGGACAAGGGCGCCGCGCTCTGCCGCCCGTCGGAGAAGGTGCTGCCGCTCCTCGCCAACCCCGTTGCCACCTTCACCAAGGAAGACGGGGAGACCGTCGGAGGCTCCCGGGCATGATCCCGACGCTCGTCGCGACGCCCGTCGACGATCCGGCCGGTCTCGTCGGCCTCCTGTCCACGGCAGGGCTGCCGACCGAGGACGTGGCCGAGCCCGGCCGGGTGTTCCTGCGCTACGCCACCGAGGACGGCGAGTTCGTCGGGATCGGCGGCTTCGAACCCCTCGGCGCCGCCGTCCTCCTGCGATCCATCGCCGTCGTTCCCGAGCATCGCGGGCGCGGCATGGGCGGCGCGATCACGGCGGACCTGATGGAGCGCGGCCGCGGGCAAGGCGCGGCCGACGCCTTCGCCTTCACGACAGGGGAACGGACCTTCCTCGCGGCGCTCGGCTTCCGCCGCGTCGAACGGACGGAAGCACCCGCCGCTGTGCTGGCGACACGGCAGGCCATGGGCCTGTGTTCGGCCTCGGCGGTCCTGTGGCGGAAGGAGACCGGACGATGATGGATCCCGTTGCCCTCGACCTGCCCTCCGTCGACATCGACCAGCTTCGACCGATCGACGGGAACGCGCTCGCCAGCCCTGGCGCCTCGACGCACCCGCCGCGCATCCTCGTCCTCCACGGCTCGATCCGCGAGCGGTCCTACTCCCGCCTCCTGTCCGAGGAGGCCGGTCGCCTGCTTCGCTGGTTCGGCTGCGAGGTGCGCACGTTCGACCCTCGCGGTCTGCCGCTCCCCGACGGGGCCGAGCCGGACCACCCGAAAGTCGCAGAGCTGCGCGACCTCGCCGACTGGTCCGAGGGCATGGTCTGGGTCAGCCCGGAGCGCCACGGCGCCATGACCGGCATCATGAAGGCGCAGATCGACTGGATCCCGCTGGCGCTTGGCGCCAAGCGTCCGACGCAGGGCAAGACCCTCGCCGTCATGGAGGTGTCGGGCGGCTCGCAGTCCTTCAACGCCGTGAACCAGATGCGCATCCTCGGCCGCTGGATGCGCATGGTGACGATCCCGAACCAGTCGTCGGTCCCGAAGGCGTTCCTCGAGTTCGACGAGGCGGGACGCATGAAGCCGTCCGCTTATCTCAGCCGCGTCGTCGACGTCTGCGAGGAACTGGTGAAGTTCACCCACCTCGTGCGCGGTCGCTCGGACTATCTGACGGATCGCTACTCCGAGCGGGTCGAGAGCGCCGAGAAGCTGTCCGAGCGCGTGAACCAGCGCACCCTCTGATCCTCTCGTCCCCGGACCGTCCATGCTCGCCCTCGCGATCTTCGTCGCCACCCTCATTCTTGTCATCTGGCAGCCCCGGGGCCTCGGCATCGGCTGGTCGGCGCTCGCCGGCGCCGCGGTCGCGTTGGCGACCGGTGTCGTCGGCTGGGGCGACGTCGGGACGGTCTGGGAGATCGTCTGGGACGCGACGTTCACCTTCGTCGCGCTGATCGTCATCTCGCTGGTCCTCGACGAGGCCGGGTTCTTCGGCTGGGCCGCGCTCCACGTCGCCCGCTGGGGCGGGGGCAACGGGCGGCGGCTGTTCCCGCTCGTCGTCCTTCTGGGCGCGGCCATCGCCGCCGTGTTCGCCAACGACGGGGCGGCGCTGCTCCTCACCCCGATCGTGCTCGCCATCCTCCTGCGCCTCGACTTCCCGCCGGCTGGGGCGCTCGCCTTCGTCGTCGCCTGCGGGTTCGTGGCCGACACTACCAGCCTGCCGCTCGTGGTGTCGAACCTCGTGAACATCGTCACCGCGAACTTCTTCGACGTGTCCTTCGGCCGCTACGCTGCGATCATGGTGCCGGTGAACCTCGTCTCGCTGGCGGCGACGCTCCTCGTCCTGTGGGCGTACTTCCGAAGGGACATCCCGGCGACCTACGACGTCGGCCGGCTCGAAGCCCCCGGCAGCGCGATCCGCGACCCGGCCGTCTTCCGCGCCGCGTTCCTGCTCCTCGGACTCCTGCTCGTCGCCTACTTCGTGACGGGGCCGCTCGGCGTGCCGATCGCTTATCTCACCGGCGCCGCCGCCCTCATCCTCGTGGCAGTCGCGGGACGTTGGTTCTCCGGCGGGCGCGGTGCGGTGATCGACTTGGCCAGGGTCCTGCGCGGCGCGCCCTGGCAGATCGTCCTGTTCTCGATCGGCATGTACCTCGTCGTCTACGGCCTCGGGAACGCCGGGCTGACCGACATCGCGGCGGGCATCCTGCGCTGGCTCGCCGATCGCGGCACGCTCATTGCCACCGTCGGGACGGGGTTGGTCGTGGCGGCTCTCGCCTCCGTCATGAACAACATGCCCGCCACGCTCGTCGGGGCGCTCGCCATCGACCGGGCGGACGTGGCGCCGCTCACCCGCGAGCTCATGGTCTATGCCAACGTCATCGGCAACGACCTTGGCCCGAAGTTCACGCCGATCGGCTCGCTGGCGACCCTCCTGTGGCTCCACGTCCTCGCGGGCAAGGGGCAGCGGATCACCTGGGGCCAGTACATGCGGGTCGGCCTCGTTCTGACCCCGCCCGTGCTGCTGGCGACGCTCGTCGCCCTCTGGGTGTGGCTCCCGCTCGTGCCGTCCCCGTGAGGGACGCGCGCAGCGCCCGGGCGGACATCGCCGCCCTCGGGGTCAGCCAAATCGTCGGCTACGGCACCCTCTACTACAGCTTCGGCATCCTCGCCCCCGCGATGGCGCGCGACGTCGGATGGCCGACCGAGTGGGTGTTCGGCGCCCTGTCGGCCGCGCTGCTCGCGGGCGGGCTGGTCGCTCCTTGGACGGGGCGCTGGCTCGACCGCTTCGGCGCCGGTCGCGTCATGGCCGCGGGGTCCGTCGCGGCCGCCGCCGCACTGGTCGGCGCCGCCCTCGCTCCCGCGGCCCCCGCCTTCGTCCTCGCGCTCATCGCGATCGAGGTCGCGTCGACCTTCGTCCAGTACGGGGCCTCCTTCCCCCTGTTGGTCCAGCGTCACCCGGGCACGGCGCAACGGAGCATTCTGTACCTTACCCTGATCGCCGGGTTCGCCTCGACCCTGTTCTGGCCCCTGACGACGTGGCTGCACGGGACGATGTCGTGGCGCGAGGTCTACCTCGTCTTCGCGGCCATGAACCTCGCGGTCTGCCTGCCCATCCACCTGTGGCTCGCCCGCCGACCGAAGGCCTCGGCGCTCTCGCCGACTGAGGCTGAACCCTTCGCACCTGTCGCCCCGGCCAAGGGCCTCGTGCCGCCGTCCCTTCGGTCCCGGGCCTTCCTCCTGATGGGCGTCGCCTTCGCCTTCCAGAGCCTCGTGGTCTCGTCCGTGCTGGTCCACATGCTGCCGATCCTGTCGGCGCTCGGGCTGGGGCTCGCGGGCGTCATGGTCAGCGCCGTGTTCGGGCCTGCGCAGGTCGCGGGTCGCTTCACACTCATGGTGTTCGGGCGCGACCTGTCCCCGCTGACGCTCGCGGTGATCTCCGCCGCCCTTCTGCCCGCCTCCTTGGTGCTCCTCGTGGCCACCGCGCCGTCGCCCGTCGGCGCCGCCGTCTTCGCCGCCCTGTTCGGCCTCGGGAACGGCCTCTACAGCATCGTCGGGGGCACCCTGCCGCTCGCGCTCTTCGGCCCCGAGGGGTACGGCGCGTTGCAGGGGCGGGTCACGTCCATTCGGCTGATCGTCGGCGCGGCGGCGCCGTTCGCCTTCGCCCTAGCGACGGACTGGATGGGCGTCGGCGGCGGCCTGCTGGTCACGGCGTTCCTCGGCTGCGGGGCGGTCATCGCCTTCGCCGCCGTTAGGTTCCTCGTCTCGACGACGGAGCGGCGCCCCTGACCTGTCCGGGCAGACGGAACGCCCGAGCGCGCCGCCGAGAGCGTCCCGCCGCCGATCGAGCCGTAACGGCGACGTTCGTTACGGCCGCCGTCGCCCGTACGTCTATTCCGCCATGAACTCCGCCGCGGCCGAAGCCATCGTCGCCTCCAGCGCTCGGTCGAAGGTTGCCTTCTCCTTCGCCGACAGGCCGACCTTTTTGATCCCGGCGAGGATGCGTCCCTCGGGTCCCGTCCCCGAGAAGAACGCGTAGGGCGGCACCCCGAGGCCATGAACGGCTTGCTGGTCCACGCTCGCCGACACGATGTCGAGGGCAGCGCACTCGGCGAGCTTCCCCGCCGCCGATCGCTTGAGGGACTTGTAGCAGGCCCGGACGGCATCGGATGCCGCGGCGATCCCGCCTTCCTTGTAGATCGCGTCGAACCGCTCCGCGCCGCGCTGCACCCCGGCCGAGACCTGCCGGGACATGTCGGGGCCGGCGACGGCGGCGGCGGACGACAGCCAGAGAAGGGCGACGAGGGGAAGGCAGGCGGCGTGGCGCATGGAGGCTCCTGTCAGATGGCGCCGCCACTCTGGCACGCCGGGGCGAAGGAGCGGTTTCCAGAACCGATCGAATTCCTTCGAATTTCGAAGCGATCCGCCCTGTCTGGCGACCACGTTGTGACCGAGCGAGAAAGCTCGAAACCCCTGCGCCACAAGGCTTTCGATAGCCTTCCCGCTCGTCTCCGCCGAAATGCCTTTATAAGGATGGGGGCTTGGGCCGGGAAGGAGCGGAGCGACGCTCGGCCCGCCGCGCGAACTCGTCGGCGCGGCGGCGCTTGACGCGGGGGCGATCCGCCCGGACCCTGAAACGCAAAGACCCGGCCATGTGGGGTTGCCGCCCCGGCCGGGTCATGAAGCGTGTTTACGGAGGCGACGATGCGCGATGGGACCGCGACCGTCAAGACGAGATGAGCGTCGAGACCGACGCGTTCGAGTGGGTCCGCGAGCGCGCCTACCAGCGCTGGGGCAGGACGCCAAAGGCCGAACGACGGGTCGAGGAGGTCGCGGCTTGGTGCGCCGACGCGTCCCGGGCGTGGCGCGCCGGGGGTGAGGGTAGGCATGAGCTATCCGATGCCCAGATCGGCAGCATGTCGCGCAGCATCGCCAGATTCGTCGTCGATCAGCTCGTGGAGTTTCGGAAGCGTCCGCCGGCCCGCACGACGGCCGAAGGACGGGCGACGGAGCGCCTGCTGATGGCGACCGCCATTCCCGACTGGATCGAGGAGGACGGCGAGCGCGTCACGGCCCGGAAGGTCGCCGCCATCGCGCAGGTCAGTGAACGGAAGGCCTCCCGCGCGCTTGCCGAGCGCCGCGGCGCGCCGAAGCGCGAGGCCCAGGCCGCGGCGCTCGACGGGCACGAGCGCGCGCTGTTCGACGTCGCGAATGCACTTCTTCCCGACGACGGCTTCTGCGTCCTGCGCGTGAGCGACCTGGAGGCGCGCCTCTGGCCCGAGCCGGCCGAGACCGACGCGGCCCGCCGCAAGCGCCGCTCCCGTCTCCTGAAATCGTTCGAGGCCCTTCGACTGTTGTCGTTCCACGTCGTCGCGAAGGGCGACCTCTTGGCCCTTCGCCGTGGCAGGACGTGGAAGCCCGACGACGCGGCGGCCCGGCTGGCTGCGGCGGCATCGAAGCCCGGTCTCGTCGCCTCCCTCCCGGCTCCTCCGTCGCGTGCCACGTTCTGGACCTCGACCGAGGTCCGGGGCCTCGTGGCGACGCTGCGAGTAGCCCTGAAGAAGGGCTATGATCCCGACGTGTTCCGGGACTTCATCGCGATCCAGCGCGTCGTTCTCGACGGGCGCGCCACGGAGAATCTTCACCGCTTCGCCCATCGGATCAGCGGCGGCTACGGGTACTGGAGCAACGACCTGCCGACCTTCTTCTCCTTCGCGGCCGCGGGGCACTGGGGCATCCGCCTTGAACCGGGCGTCCGCGACGCGGTCGCCGAACTGGGGCGCCGCATCACCCTGCTGGAAGAGGACGGAAAATGGGGCCGATCGGCCGAGAGCGTCATGCACTCGCTCGAATGCTTCCAGTCCCGCGGCTCGCCCCTGTTCGAGTGCTTCGAGGCCGAGGGTCGGGCGCGGATCACCGCGTTCCGGGCAATCATCGAGGTTCGCGACCGCGCCGGCGACTGGATCGACATCGATCAGGCGCTCGCCCTCTGCGATCGTCTTGCGCGCGAGGAGGAGGCGGGACGCTGGTCGGCCGAGCCTTATCTCAATCCGGACTGCCCATTCTGATCGTTTCGAATTTCGAAGCGATCCGCCCTGTCTGGCGACCACGTTGTGACCGAGCGAGAAAGCTCGAAACCCCTGCGCCACAAGGCTTTCGATAGCCTTCCCGCTCGTCTCCGCCGAAATGCCTTTATAAGGATGGGGGCTTGGGCCGGGAAGGAGCGGAGCGACGCTCGGCCCGTCGCGCGAACTCGTCGGCGCGGCAATGGAAACAAAGTCGTGTTTGACGTGTCAAACATCCATTGCAACTCTTGGGGAGCGGCGGCACCATTGTCCTGAGACCCGCTCCAGGACCGCCCATGACCAGCCGCGTCGCCGACCCTCTGCACACCCTCTACGACGCGCTGGCCGCCCAGCAGGCGGCCCAGCCTACCCCTGTCCGTCACCTGCCCGCCGACGAGCGCCGCGCGTACATGCGCGAGGCCAAGCGCCGTTCGCGCGAGCGCCAGCGCGAGGCGGCCGAGGCCGGGTCTCCACAGGCGACGGACGACGCGATCCGGGCGGCGCTGGCCGACGCCGCGCTGATGATCCTCGCCACCGACGCTCCGGGCGCCGAGCAGGTCATGTCCGCGCTGCGCAGCGCCTTCCCCGGCCGCGGCGGGGTGGCCGGCACCGTCCGCGCCCGCTGCCGATCGGGGACGCTCCGGCCGACCCTCCTGCGGCCCTGACGGGATTTCCGAACCGGAACAAGGGCTTCAAATTGTTGACACCAATCTGGCTCAAATTGTTAACAAGCCTCTGTAAACGCTCAGGAATTTTTCATCGGGAGCGTTGACGCCAGCGGAAGGCCGTGGGATAACGGGTCTGTCGAGGCGGCAACGCCGAGACGCCGATCCGATCCCCGCAGGGGGTTAGAATTTTCGAGGCTCCGGCCGAGAGGTTCGCGTTTTCGATCCCCCTTGAGGGGTTTTGTGATCGGTCCCCTCGGGGGTCAGGAGAGAGCCGTCATAAGGCGGATCGAACCTAATGATCGTTCCGCGTAGCGGGTCCCGCATTCTGCCTCGGCTGAATGGGGGGGAAGGCGCTGGCACCGCGCCGTAGGATTACCCCACGGGGGATTCCTTTTACGGTGCCGACCGCCCTGCGCGAGCAGGGCTTCCCCTGTAAACGCAGGGGTCAACCAGTGTACGACGGTTCACCCGGCGCGCTGGCTCTACCCTCCCTGCGCAAGCAGGGTTCCTCCCTTCGTGGGAGGTTGTCTCCTCGGCGACGGGGAGTGGATCGAAACTTATAGAAACCGCTGCACAAGCGGCTCTGAAATATACGTTGTCGCGAGACATCGTTCACCGCCGAACAGGCGGCTCCTCCCTTCGCGGGAAGGTGTTTCTGCCCTGCGAGAGCAGGGACCCGTTCTCCCCACACGTGGGAGGGCAAACCGAGGTGGGTAAAGCAGAGGTCTGCTGGTCCATCGGTCTCCCCACATGCGGGAGGGAAATCGCCCTGCGGAAGCGGGGCCATCTGCAAGACGGGGCGCTCCGGAAACGGGCGCCCCTTCGGCGTTTCTGAGGCCGAACCGCGGCCCCGCCCATCTCCTCACCGCCCGAAGCCTTGCGAGTCCTAGCGCCCGGCCGCCCCGGATTGTACGCAACCAAGGATTGCGACCCCCAATCCTTGTCAAGCCGCACCTCCCAATCCTTTGGGCGGTGAGCGTGAGAAAAACGTTCCGGTTTTCGTGATTTGGAGCCTTCGGATAGGTACGATTTTCCAGCGAGTCCTACCGCGTCGACAGCGTTTTCCGGCGAGTCCTTGTCAATGTTTTCCCATAAAAATCAGTGCCTTAAATTATTTTTCTTTGCGTCCGAAGCCCTGGACGCCGGGCCGCCTCCTGGGCATTTTCACTGACGACGGAGCCGCCCGGTCGCGGGCAATTCCGTCAACGTTCAGGATGCAACTTTAAGGAACATTCGATGTCCGACGTGGACGACAAGCAGGCTGCGGAGACCGCCTTGGAGACGCCGATGCGCGGCGAGGTGATCGCGCTGGACGGCGGGGCGCTCGAAAACCCCGCGTTCGTGAGCCACAAGCGCGGCCGGAACTGGGGCGCAATCCTGACGGGGCCGAACGCCGCTCGCATGGAGCGGCGGTTCCTGCCGGCGCGCGGGGCGACGGTGGACCTGTCCGACGTGCAGCCCGGACAGGTGATCGAACTCGGCGGGGACTACGTCACCTCCGGCGGCAACAGGCACTACGACCGCCGCTACTACCTCGTGCTGGCGACGGACGGCGTCGATCAGATGACCGTCGAGCGCCACAGCACCGCCGCGCAGGCGCTCCGGGCGGCCCGCGAGCTCGCCAAGGCCGTGCCGGTCATCCAGTCCGCCGCGACGACGGCCGACGCAGCACCGGTGCTGTGATGGAGGGCGCGACTCTTTCCATCGGCCCGGGCGGGCTGGTCATGTTCGTGCAATTCTCGGACCCGACCTCCGTCGAGGTCGCAGACCTTCGCCGAGGCAAGTTGGACATCGGAATCCTCACGGTGGGCGGCACGGGAATCCTCCTGACCCGCTTCGGTGCGGCTATGGACACCCCGAGGTTTCCGCCACAGGACGCCATCGTGCTGGAGTGCCCGTTCCACATCGGACTCCTTCCGCCCGACCAGCGCCATCTCCCGACGCGCGAGGGTGGTCTGTCGCTCGCCCTGACGATCATCGTCCAAGACCAGTACGGCACGCAGCGCGGCGGCCGACACCTCGGCCTCGCCATCCCGACCGCCGAGGCGATCGAGCGCATCGTCGCCCGGCAGGCCAAGGAGGCGGCTCGGCCGGGGTGGACGAGGGCGAGCCACGATGCGGAGGTCGATCGCTTCTACGAGCGCAACCCCGACATCGGCCGGGCAGCCGACCGCCTGTTCGCGAAGGCGTGGGCGCGGGAGACCGTCCAATGACGACACCCGACGAACTACTCACGTACATCGACCGCGCAGGCTACGAGCGCGCCTGCGCCGACACCGGGACCATGCCGCTGCCCGACAACGAGACCGCCCGGCTGGCCGAGACCGGGTACGAGCGACTGGCGGAACTCGCGTCCGCCGGCGCCCCGATGGCCACGAAGGCGGCCCTCGCCACGCACCTCCGCCGGGGCTGGTCGCTCCACAGCGGCCGGCCGGAGACGACCCCGGTCGGGACTCGGCTTCTCGAAGGGTTGTTGTGATGAAGGACGACGCTTTCGCACCCGTCGTCGTACCGGAGTCCTCCGGTACGACGCAGCGCCCGCGCCTGTCGCCCGAAGAGCTGACCGTGGTTGCTAAGGCGATGCGCGAGTCCGCCGCACGCATGGATGCCGTCCTCGGCACCGACATGATGCTCGCGCTCGCCCACCTGGAGGGGCGGCCGGAGGACCCGCTGGCGGCCTTCGTCGAGTATTGCGGTCTCCCCGACATGCCGGAGGCCCGTTAGCCATGCGCGCGCTTCCAGCCACCCTCCGGGCGATCCTCCTCGACCCCGACGCGGACCCCGGCCACGCCGCTTCCGTCCTCCTGCTGCCGTGGCAGCGGGAGGAGGAAAGCCCTTTCCCTCGGCTGGTGACGGCCGTCGTCCGCGATGGCCGGACGGTTGCCACGGTGTCGGTCACGAGCGTGGTCGAATGCTGTCACGTCGTTATCATGCGGCGCGGACGCGGCGGCCCTGGCCGGCCGCGCCACTTCCTGACCCTGCCGGCGGCGCTCGCCGCCGCCGAGACCATCGCCGTCGGCTATGCCCTTGGGCTCAAACCAAGGATGTCCGCATGAGCGACCCGATGAATGCCCCGGTGGCGGGCGGCTTCCTCGCCGTGGTCATCGAGCTTTACGGCGTCGACATTGTTGCCGACGTGCTGCATGTCGACGCCGCGCAGGTCGCAGCGTGGCTTGAAACCGGACCGCCTCTCTGGACCTACATCCGCATTTCGGAGTTTGAGGACAAGGTCGAGCGGGCCTCGAAAGACGTCCGACAGGCCTGACCTGGACGCCCGGACTGCCGGGCCTCACGCTTGTCTCCCGACCCCAAGGAGGCCCCCCATGCTGCCGATCGTCCTGACCAACGCCCTCCACCGCCGCCCCTGGACGCGGCGCCTCGTCCTCGCCGCGGGCTACCTCGGCGGGACCGTCGCGCTCGCCTACGGCGGCCTCCTGTTCTGGACGGGCAGCATGAATGACGCGATGGAGTCTGGCTGGTGGATGGTCGGCGGGATCGCCGCGTGGCACTACACCGCGGAGGCCCAGACCCTATCCCAGCGCGAGCGCAGGGCCGCGTTGCCTGCTGTCAGCAAGCCCGATCCGATCGAATCCTAAGCCGCCTGGACGCCGTTCCGTAACGCCTCTACGGCATCCTCGGTCGCGGGCGCCGATGCCCAAGCGCGAGCGTCGCCGACACGTCGGCGAGGCAGCTACCCCCGGCCGGGATGCCGCTGGTCGAGGCCGGAACGGCCGCCGGGGCGGCCAGCAGATCGAGGAAACGACCATGGGACAGGCAGCCATCCAGATCACCGCAGGCATCCGCAGCCGCTGGGTCCGCGCGCTGGCGGTCATGGGGCTGATGGCCCTGCCGCCCGTCATGCTCCTGAGCGCCCCCGTCGTGGTCTACGCCGTCTGGAAGGCCCTCTACGGCTAAGGCCGGCAGGGTTCGCCGGGAACGACGAAGGGCGCCCGCATGGGGCGCCCTTTCGCATGTCTGCCGCGTCCTCGAGCACCTAGGCCGCCGCTCCGGGGCCGCCGGCCGCCGTCGCCGCAGCCTTCGCCCCGAGCTTCATCCCGGCCTTCGCGCCGTGCCCGCCGTCCTCTGACCCGCCGCCCGTCCTGCCGGACCCTCCGCCGCCCGGCTTCGGAACGTGGCGGGCGCCGCCCGTGACCCCGGCGACGACCGTGTTCCCGGCGTCGTCGTCGCCCCACGACGAGGCGCTGTAGCCGATGAACTCGGCGACCTTGGCGGGCATCTGCGTGACCATCCGGTACGACCACTGGATGATGGACCACTGGACGTAGAGCATCACGACGACGGACACGATCACCCCGACCGCCCCGATCGTCTGGCCCGCCTGCGAGGACTTGAAGGCGGCGTTGTAGCCTTCCAGGAAGGCGTTGAGGATCACCGCGTTCATCATGTGCATGGCGACGAAGGCGCCGACGGTCACGATCGGTCGGAGCATCACGCCGACCAGCAGGGAGACGTAGCCCTGACGCTGCGCCTGTCCGACGAGCTCCGGCTCGTCCAGCCTCACGTGTAGGAAAGCCCATATCGGAACCGCGATCGCCGATTTCACGACCTCCCACGCCCATGCGGCCAGCGCGAACGTCATGTAGATGAACGGGACGAGCGGCACGAGGTAGCAGAGCATCGCCCCGACGACGACGGCGCCCGCGATCAGCGGCCAGCCAGCCAGCATCACGAAGTCGAGCAGGCCGCCGCCGATCCCGCCGAACACCGCGCTGCCGCTATAGGCGACAAGCGCCGTGGCCCAGGCTGCCTGCCCAGACACGAGCAGCAGGGACCCGAGCGACATCAGGTCCCCCATGGGATCGACGCGCACGCCGTCGTACCCCGTCAGGTAGTCGGTGACGGGCAGTGTGATCGACTCCACGACCGCCGACAGGAGGTTGCTTCCCTGCGCCGCGTCCCCCGTCAGCGCCTCGCTCGTCGAGAGGGCGGCGAGCGCGGTTCCACGCCGTAGCTGGCCGTCCAACGTCGCAAGGGCAGTTCCGACCGCCCCGTCCAGCGTCTCCCACGCCGCAGGGTCCGGCTTGGTGCGTTCCGCGCGTTCGGCGACGGCCTCGGCGGACACGAGCGACGAGTGCGCCAAGGTCCGGTAGTAGCTCCCAAGCGCGTACCAGCCCCGCTCCTTGATGTCCCGGAGGACGAGCGTGCGCATGTCGCCGTCGTCGCCGTTCGAGAGCTTGGCGGCCACCGCCGACAGGCCCCGGTCGTAGCGCTCGCCGGCCTCGCGCAGCGCGGCATCGACGCCCTCTCGAAGGTAGCCGAGCCGCGCGTAGGCCGTCTCCGCGTCCGGCCCCGCGACATGGGTCTCGGACAGCGTCTTGACCGCCTCCGCGAGCCGCGGAATCCACGCCATCGCGCGGGCCTCCGAGATTACCGCGGCGACCGCCGCACGCCGCGCGTGACCGAACTCTCCGGCGCCGAACGCGTCCGCCGTCGACAGCGACAGCGACCCGCAGGCCGGACCCCACGACCACGCGTAGCCCGTCACCCGCGCGGGCTGGTCCTCGCCCCACGGGAACCAGCTTGCACGAGCCGGCGAGACGACATCCATGCCGGCCGGCGGGGGCAGCACCGCCGCCCCGTCGCCCTCGATCATCTGGTTCGCCCGCGCGGCGGCATAGGCCTGCGCGCAGACCTCGGACTCGATCACCGCGAGCACGACGTCCCGGCCGTTCGCCGACACGGGCGAGAGCGGATGCCCGTCGCGCAGCACGTACTCCGCCGCGCCGGCGGCGGCCGCGTTCGCCATGTTGAGGCCCGGCCGCGCGAACCCGTCCCGCAGCACGTAGTGGACGACGGACAGGCCGCCCGCGACCGGCACGAGGCACCCGAGGCCCAGGACGACGCGGATCATCGCCGCCGCACCCGACTGGCGCTCGGACAGCGCCTCGCCGCGCTCGGCCGCGCGCAGGACCATGGACAGCAGGGCGTAGGAGAGAACGCCGCAGGCGACGACGAGCAGGCCGGCCGAGAGGTAGCGGACGACGGTCGCGAACGCCGTGGTGTCCGACGACAGCGGCAGGATGGTGGTGACGATCCGCCACCCCACGTCCGTCGCGGGCGGTTCCTTCAGGAGGTCAGCCGGGCTCACTGTCCCGCCCCCTCGAACTCGGGCACGGGACCTCTCGCCATGTCGGCGAACAAGGCCGCGTCCCGCGGCTGCATCCGACCAACCAGCGCCGACAGAATCCAGTCCGGCGCAGTGCCGTCGCGCAGCGCCGCGAGCAAGGCGCCGCCGAGGACGACCTTGCGCCTCGTGTCGTCGCGGCGGCGAGCTTCCCGGAGCGCGGTGTCCGCGCTGGCGAGGGCCGCTTCGAGGCGCGCCTTCTTCTGCGCGAGCCGGTTGAGGTCGAGTGCCATGCGGTGTCCTCCCGTTCGTGCCGATCGACTCATCGCCGCCGGCGGAATCCGAAGCGCGGATCGGAAAACTCTTCCGCTCCGAGCGGGCCAACCGCCAGTTTTGCGAGGTTTCGTGCGGCCCGCAGGCACCCACGCGGAGCGCCCGACAGCCATGGTTCGGCGTCGGCTTGCGTCGCGCAAATCGGCGCCTGACGCTCTGCGTGGGGAAACCGGGAGAACCCGAAGGGCGCACTTATGCAAACCCCCTTCGGGAGTTTGCGCGCGGCCTACGGCGCTGGCCCCCGTCGCCGACGAGGAGGGACTACATGCCGACCGCACATCGCCAGATCGCCGACGCCGCGCGCGCCGCCTGGGACCATGCCACGACGCTCATCCTCGCGGCGCGGATCGACGGCACGTCGCGCGCCGACCTCGACGCGATCGCCGACTATGCCGACGAGCAGCGCGACCGCTGGCTGCGGGCGGACTGTCAGGCGCGCCGCGAACAGGACCGCAGTCCCGATCCGCTGACGGTTCTGTCGGCGCTCGACTACGGTATCAACGATCCGTTCGGCGAGCCGGGAGATGGTCGATGAGAGCGGTGCTCCTCCTCGCCGCTGCGGTCCTCGCGGGCTTCCCTGCCGCGAGTGCCGCCGACTACGTCTTCCGGGGCAAGCTTGCGCCGATCGAGGCGATGAACGCGCCCACGCCATCCGCACCCGCGGCGCCGGAATGGACGGCCGAGGGGATGCTCGCCTTGCGCCCCGGCGTGACGTACCTGACCGGGCCGACCTACCACGAGCTCATGGCGACAGGACTGCCGTCGCTCGTCGGCAATCGGATTGCGTCAATGCGCAACGAGCCGAAGTCCGGCGCCGTCTACCTCCAGACGTACAACTGGCGCCTTGGCCTTGGCTACATGGTCCGGTCGATGGACGAGGCACTGTCCCCGTTCGGCGTCCGCGCGTCCGCGCGTGGCGACCGGATCACGCTTCGCGTCGGGACGCGCGGCCTGTGGCTCAACCCGGCCTCGCAGGCCGGCGAAGGTCTGCTGCGCCTTCTCGGGCTGCGGGAGGCGGTGCCTTGACCTCGCTCCCGTCCAACGAGGCGTTGTTCCACCTGAACGCCAAGGTCATCCAGCGCTCCCGCGGCAAGAGCGCTGTCGCCGCTGCCGCCTACCGCGCCGGCGCGCGCCTCACCGACGCCCGCACCGGTTCCGTCTGGGACTACACGCGCAAGCGCCACATCCTGGACTCCTACGTGACGGCCCCGGCCGGCGCGCCTGCCTGGGCGCTGGACCGCGAGACGCTGTGGAGCCGCGTGGAACTCGCCGAGGTCCGCAGGAACTCCCAGACCGCACGCGAGATCGAGGTCAGCATCCCGCGCGACCTCCCACCGGCCGCGTGGCGCGCCTTTCTCGCCGACGTGGCGCGCCCCTACGTCGAGGCCGGGGCCGTGGTGGACACCTGCATCCACGTCCCGCCTGCCGCCGACAAGGCGCTGAACGCCCACGCGCACATGCTGATGACCTGCCGTCGGCTGGACCCCGTCAGCGAGACCGGGTTCGCGAGGACCCGGAACAACGACCTCGCCGCCTTCTTCGAGAGCGGCGGGCGGCGCGGCGGGACACGCGGCGACGCCCTGAAAGCCGAGCGCGGGCGCGTCGCCGCGGTGGTCAACGACCACCTCCGCCGCGCCGGGTCCCGCCGCCGCGCGGACCATCGCAGCTACGAGGCCCGGGGCGACCCACGCCCCCCCGAGCCGCACATCGGCGAGGGGCGGAAGTCCGCGACGATGCGGCGCCGGTCCCACGACCGTCGAACGATCGTCGTGGCGGGGCTCCGCCGGACCAAGACCCTCGAAAACCAGATCATCGAAGTGGAGAAAGAGATGGCACTGACCGCCCGAGGGTTCGCCCGCGCGCCTGCCCAAGACAAGAAGGCCCCGCGCCAGCAGGACTACAAGCTTTCGCTCCTTCGCGATCGCTTTCCGGACGGCGACTTCACGCCCTTCCGCGATGTCCTCTACCTCGTGGACGCCAAGGACCCGAGGCGCACCCGAGTCCTGACCCGCGACGGCGCATGGGTGGAGGCGGACGACGAAAGCGGCACCGTGTCCCTGTGGGGGCCGCGCAGCGCGCAGGCCGCCGCACTCGCCGACGCGATCAGCGTTTCCACCGGCTACGGCGTCGACAGGATCGAGCGCACCGCAGCGGCCGGGAAGCCAGGCAAGAGCCGCCGCAAGGGCGCCATCCCCGAGGAGGAGGCCGTCAGTCTCGCGGACCGCTGGCGGCGGCGAGGTTTCTCGGACGTGACAGAGTCCCCGGCCGGGGTCCGCGTCGGGCTCGGCGGGCGCAGCCGCCTCTTGGACTCCGGCGACCACATCGACCTGATCGGCCCTGTCTCCGACCAAGCCCTACGCGCCCTCGCGTCGAAAGCCGCCGAGGACTGGGGCGGGACGCTCGAACTCGACGGCCCGTGGCCTCCGGAGGCGCAGGCTCGCCTCTGGACGGAGTGCCAGCGGCAGGGCGTGACCCTGGCCGGCTACACCCCGCCGCCCGCCGTCGCCGCCGCATGGGCGGCCGAAAGCGGTTCCGTCGCCGACACGTCAACGAAATTGCGAGCCGTACGGTCGGAGACGGCCGAGGCGGACCTCCTCCTAGGCGCAGCGGCGGGCGACGTTGCGTCCCTCAAGCGCCTCGAACCCTCCCTCCGGGCCTTCGTGTCGGGCCACTGCGACGACGAACAGCGCCGCGACCTCGCGCGCGCCGACCGCGAGGACATCGTTCAGGCCCTCGCGGAGTTCCGGAAGTTGGGCGCGGCCGAGTTCGAGCGCCAGAAGGCTGAACGCCTCGCCGGGCGCCCGTCCATTTTCGATGCTCCGGCGAAGCCCGCCGATGCGCCGGCGCGGGATGCCGCCCCTGCGTTCGGGCGACGCTCGAATCCGATCGACTGAGGAGACCGCCATGCGCACCACCGACGACCTTTCCACCGTCCCGACATACCGTTCCCGTGCGATCGTGCGGGACCTTCAGGCCCTTGCGGTGCAGCCCGGCCTCGCGATCTCTGGACGCCACCCACTCAAGGATTTTCCCGCTCTGTCGGACGACCTGGCGCTCCGCCGTTTCGCGGCCGACCTTAGAGCGGGCGACTGGCATCGAATCGCCGATGCCGATCCCCACGACCTCGCCGCCCGGCTGCCCGCTTGGCGCGAGCAGGGGCGCGACCTCATCGCACGCGACCATGCCATCGCGACCGATTTCGTGGCGGCGCTGGACGGTGACAAGGCGGCGCTCGACCGCCTCCGGGCGCCAGAGTCCGAGGGCGGCTATGGAGAGGACTGGCTCGCCCGGCAGGTCTCCAGCCAACGCGGCCGTGCAGATGCGTGGCGCGAGCGCCTGACCGATTTGGACGTATTCAATGAGGAGCTTGGAGAGCTGGCTGCCGATGCGTATTTTGCCAGCCGCGAGCCTCTCCACGACAACGACTACGACGAGTTGGACGACTACGATCGCATCCGCGACTACGAGGACGGCGACAAGCCGGGACGGTACTACGGATGACCACCGCCGCCGACGTTCTCGAATCCCGCCGCGAGGCAGTCGCGCTCCGGCGGTACGTCCGCGAGCAAGCGGCCGGCAGGGCCGCCCCCGAATGGGTCATCTACGACGATCGGCTCGGTGCCTGGCTCTCGACCAGTGAAGCCCAAGCCACTGGCGGCGGTCGGGACTGGCGGCGCGTTCGGCAGCCCGGCGAGCCATGGTGCAGCACGCTCGGCCGCGACCTCACCATCGCGACCGACGACTCGCTCCAGGCCGTTTTCGCCACGATCGGCGAGGACGACCCCGGCGCATGGCGGCGCCTGTTCCTCGACGTCGACCGCGCCCCTGCGCGCTGCCTGTCGGACTGGCGCGCCCGCGGCCGACGCCTCCTCGCCGCGGTGTCCGGCGATCCCGTCGCGACGGGCGGAAACCTCGCCGGGCGGTTCGCCGCGCGGGGTACGGGCAAGCGGTCCTTGGCGGGCGTCTGAAACGGCCGCCCGGCACCCTCTCGCCGCAAGGACTCGACGGGGTGGTCCGATGCCGCCCGGCAAGGACTCACCGCTCTCGCGGCTCGCAGGAAGGCCCTTAAGAGCGACGGAAGTTTCAAGGGGTAGGAATGTGCCGCCCAACCTCACTTCGTCGTTCTGGCGGCTCGCACAGAAGCCTCCAGAACGCTCCGGCCTCTTCAGACGGCCTCGGGCACGTCCTCGCGGTCCCCGCCGCCCTCGTGCCGGGCAGCGCCCCGCCTAGGGGCCGGCGGGACGGGGGAGGCCCCTCACGGGACTATTGCCTGCTCGCCGGGGGCAGTCGGTCCCGCGCCTGTCTGCGGCGGCGCTCCTGCGGCTACCCCGAGAACCGGTCTCGCAGCCGAGAACTCCCGCAGCCGTGCCGGCCGCTCCGGTGCTCTGAGTCCTGCGTCGGCTTCGCCAGGGGGCATCTGCCGGTCGTCCGTGCAACGTCCTTCTACGCCGCAAATTGTTGACAAGCGGTCCGGTTAATGTCGCACACCATCAGTATGACGCGGACGCCGGATTTTAGTCAGCGTAACGTACCTCTCAGTGACGCATCTGAGTAAAAAGCTTCCTGCCCAATTTAAGGGAGTGTCGGTCGACTACCTGACATCAACTCAATTGCAGCAACGGAAGCATCACCCGTGGTACGCGACCAGCACGGCCCCCGCCGCGATGAGCCCGACGCCCAACCAGTTCGGGCCAGATAGCCGTTCGCCGAGGAACAGTGCGCCGAGGATCGCCACCAGAACGACACTCAGCTTGTCGATCGGTGCGACGCGGGCCGCATCGCCCATCTTCAGGGCGCGGAAGTAGCAGAGCCACGAGCCGCCCGTGGCCAGCCCGGAAAGGACCAGGAACAGGTAGGTCCGTCCCGACACCGCCCCCGGCCATTGCAGACGCCCGGTAACGGCCAGGATGCCGGCAAGAACGAACAGGATCACCACGGTGCGGATCAGCGTCGCGAAATCGGAATCGATGTTGGCGACGCCGACTTTGGCGAGAATCGCGGTCAGGGCGGCGAACCCCGCCGAACACAGTGCCCAGAACTGCCAGGAGGCAAGAGCGAGTTTCATGATGTGACTCCTCTTTTGAGACGGGGACTTCGTTGCGGAACACGCTATCCGACGCGGGCGACGGCCACGTCGTCGGTCTCGGGGGCCGGCGTCTTCTCCTCGAGCGCGCCGTCGCCCGCCCCGACCGTCCAGCGCTCGATATGCTTGAACACGATCACCTTGTCGCGCAGCAGCGCGCCGTGATGTCGGCAGAACGCCTCGAGGTCCGGCCGATGGCCGACCAGCTCGACGCACATCGTCAGCTCGGGGTTCGGCGTCTCGCTACCCTCGGGCTGCACGGGGCCGTGGTTGCTGAAGCCGTAGTGCGTGTGGTGGGCGACCGCGTTCACGATGCCCGCCTTCTTCGCCAGGAGCACGAGTTCACGATAGAGCGGCTTGGCGCCCCAGGAGGCGAAGCGCCCCGATCCCGGCGCCTTGTCGCGTGGCCTCAGGTAGATGCGCAGCATCCCGACGTCGCTCGGGATGAGGTAGTGGGTGTCGGTCATGGTGGTTCCTTCGGTGGCATAAGAGACGATCGGAACGACGA
Source organism: Aureimonas psammosilenae (assembly GCF_009176975.1). Classification (GTDB taxonomy): domain Bacteria; phylum Pseudomonadota; class Alphaproteobacteria; order Rhizobiales; family Rhizobiaceae; genus Plantimonas; species Plantimonas psammosilenae. The sequence goes on along the minus strand of NZ_WEZG01000010.1, from coordinate 52,806 downwards.
CACCCGGACGGGCGCGTCGGCGGGGCAGCGACACGTTCGGGCGGGGACGCGGCAGGGCGCGCACCTCGCGCAGCGACACGTCGGGGGGCACGAAGCCGTGGTCGAGCTTCGGCACCCCGACGCGCTGGGACAGGTAGATGCCTGAATGGCCGCTGAAGACGTAGGCGAGGAAGCATCCGGTCGCGATGTAGACGGCGTTGTCGGCGCCGAAGAGTTCGATGCCCATGATGGTACAGGCGATCGGCGTGTTGGAGGCGCCTGCGAATACGGCGACAAAGCCGATCCCGGCGAAGAGGTCGACCGGCGCACCGATCGTGTGGCCGATCGATGCCCCGAGGCCGGCGCCGATGAAGAACAGGGGTGTGACCTCGCCGCCCTTGAACCCGCAGCCGAGCGTGACGACCGTGAACAGAAGCTTCCAGGCCCAGGCCCACGCATCGGAACGGGCGGGATCGAAGAAGCCGGAGATCGTCACGTCGGCCGGGTTCGGCGACCAGACCCCTAGGCCGAGATACTCGCGGGTGCCGAGCGCATGGACCAGCGCGATCAGGACAAGACCGCCGAGGACAGGGCGCAGCGGCGCGAACGGCACGACGCGCTTCACCAGCCCCTGCACGGCGTGAAGGCTTTCGGCGAAGAACTGGCTGACGAGCCCGAACGCGACGCCCGCGATCGCAACTTGGGCGAACAAGAGGATATCGAGCCGGAACCCTGGCCCGTCGGCACCGAACCCGATCAGGAAGTGGGTGTGCTCGATCCCCCATTGGAGGCAGACCCAATCTCCGACCACTGCCGCGACGAGACAGGGCACCAGCGCCTCGTACTGGATGCGACCGACGGTCAGCACCTCGAGCGCGAACACCGCCCCGGCGATGGGGGTGCCGAACACCGCACCGAAGCCCGCCGCGATGCCGGCCATGAGCAGGAGGCGAACCTCGCCCAACTCGAGGCGCAAAGCTTTGCCGAAGCCGGAGGCCAAGCTCCCGCCGAGCTGGACCGCCGTGCCCTCGCGTCCGGCAGAGCCGCCGAACAGGTGCGTGGCGACCGTCGAGACAAGGATCAGCGGCGCCATGCGCAAGGGCACGCCCGCGCCGGGCTCGTGGATCTGCTCGACGATCAGGTTGTTGCCGCTCTCGGCCGAGCGGCCGAACCAGTGGTAGACGAGGCCGACCGCAAGACCGCCGACGGGCAGCCAGTAGAGGAGCACCGGGTTGTCGAAGCGCGTGCGCGTCGCGACGTCGAGCGCCCACAGGAACAAGGCGCAGGCCGAACCGACGGCGGCCGCCATCGGCAGGACGAAGAGCACCCATCGGGCGAGAGCGAACGCCTGTAGGGTTCGGTTGGCGAGGGCGTTGGGCGGCATGGTCTGGCTCCGGATGAGGGCGGAGCGATCAGACGGAGTGTCGGGAAACACGGGCCGGACATGACTACTCGCCCGCGTGTGTTGCGGGTGGAGTAGGAGTCATCAGCCCATCGGGGAGCGGTTCGGCGCGAGGCCCGGCAGAATCCATTGCCGTTCATGACGTCTACGTGATCGCCGCGAGCATTGTCAACGCGGGCCTCGTGCGTCGCGAGATACGCCAACGGGGAACTGGTAGGCGAAGGGAATGTTGCTCTCTCCTGACGCAGTTTCCTGCGCCCTCGGAGATGTCACCATGCTCACAAGACGCGCCGTGCTCCAGGGGGCAAGTTCCATCGCAGTGGCTCGTACGACATGGCCCGCTTCCGCCGCTTCGGCGTCGGCGACCATGGCGGCACCCTCCGAGCCTTCCAGCGACTTGCTCGTCCACAGCAAGCTTCCCCTGAACGCCGAGACGCCGATAGCCAAGCTCCGGTCCGCCTTCGTCACGCCCCAGGCCGAGTTCTATATCCGCGACCACGGCACCGTGCCGACGATCGAGGAGGCGGGCTACAGGCTGACGATCGGCGGCAAGGTGAGAGCGCCCATCGAGCTGTCGCTCTCGGATCTCAAGTCACGCTTTCCCGAGCGCAAGGTGATGGCCGTCATGCAGTGCGCCGGCAACCGCCGGGCCGACATGGTCGACGTCGGGTATGTCGAGGGTGATCTCTGGGGTCCCGGAGCGATCGGCAATGCGGAGTGGACAGGCGTTTCACTTGCCGACGTCCTGAGCGCTGCCGGCGTCGAAGACGGTAGCGGGTTGCACGTCGCCTTCTCCGCTCACGACGAGGTGGTCATGAAGGATGACCGCTTCGACTACGGCGTTTCGATCCCGCTCGAGAAGGCGATGACGCCGGACGTGCTCCTCGCATGGGCCATGAACGGCGAGCCGTTGATGGCCGAGCACGGCTTTCCCCTACGCGTCGTGGTACCCGGCTATGCGGGAACGCGCAGCCCCAAATGGTTGGCCTCCATCATGGTGCAGGACGAAGAGGCCGATACCCCGATCCAGCGCAAGGAGTATCGGCTCTTTCCCCCGACGACGACGAAGGAGACGGCCGACAAGGACCCGAACGTCGTCATCAACGACATGCCGCTGAATTCCGCGATCTGCATGCCGGCGGCCGGGGCAACATTGAGGCCGGGAACGACGACAATCGAGGGTTACGCGATCGGGACGCAAAATGGCGTCGCGAAGGTCGAGGTCTCCTACGACGGTGGCGAGAACTGGCACGAGGCCGCCATCGACAAGCGGGCCGATACTCAATGGGCGTGGGTCTTCTGGTCCGTTGTCCTCGACCTGCCGGCCGGTCAGCACCAGCTCGCCGTCCGTTCCTTCGACGAGGTCGGCGGTTCGCAACCCGAGGACATCGCGAGGATCTGGAACTGGAAGGGCTACCTCGCCAATTCATGGCATCGCGTCTCGGTCAGCGTCGGCTAAGCTCTCGGGCTCTGACAATTACAACTCAACGCATCCGGTTGGCTTGGGCAGAGAAAAGCGCCGACCGAGATGCGGTGGGTTGGAGACCTGCGGACCGTATGATGAGGGGAACTGTCATGAGCAAACCAGACGGCTGGGAAGATCCGGAGGGGCTCGAGATGAAGGAGCTAGCCCAAATTGAAGATCGGAAGGCCGCAGCCAGAGGCGCGTCCCGATCGACCGTAGGCTCGGGTCTGACATGGCTTCTCATCGCAGGTTCGTTGCTGGCGGTCTGCGTCGTCCTGTGGATGACGCTTCGCTAGCGATGCAATGCTGGTCCACCCTTCTAGCGGCTGCTGAGGACCGGGGCGGCGGTGGCTTTCAGACCCTCGACCACGACCAGCCGCGGCTCCTCCCCCGCCGTCGGCTCCCCCGGGACGGCAAGCGTGCGCACCGGGCCGATGCTGGAGGCCATGCCGGCTCCCTTGTCGTTGGTCTTCAGCACCACGACGGGCTCGTCCTGTCCTTCGAAGAAGACGCCGTACTCCGTCATCGGCTTCAGCTTGGCGACGCTGACATCGATCGCGTCGACGAGCCCGAGATTGCGCGACACGACCATCCCGGAGCCAGTGGCCCCCTCAGGCGCCTTCAGCGAAAGCGTTAGGTTCTCCGGACCCGCCTTCAGCGGCACAAGGTTCTCGGTGCCCGCACCATCCGGGACCGCGCCCGGCACGAAGACGAGCGCCTGCGGGGCCTGTCCGATCGGGATCTCGGCGACGACCTTCTGCTCGGCCGTGTCGATCACATCGACCCGATCGTCATTCTCGAGCCCGACGAAGATACGGCTGCCGTCGTCGGATCCCCAGATGCCGTGGGGCAGGGCGCCCACCGGAATGGTTGCGACGAGTTCTGTCTTCTCTCCGGGCTTGTAGACCTTCACGACGTTCTCGCCGCCGATCGTGACATAGACCAGCGTCTCCCCGTTTACCGTGCCGAAGCCGAGATGGTTGGAGATCGGCCCGCTGTCGATGACCTCCTTCACCTCGAGCGTCCTAGCATCGACGCGCGTGACCTTGCCGACGTCCTTGTGCGTCAGCCAGACGTCGCTGCCGTCGGGGCTGACCTGCACGAAGGGCACGAAGGGCGAGACGACAGGAATGCGCTTGACGAGCGCGTGGCTCGCGACGTCGAAGACCTCCAGCACCGGATTGAACGAGTTCGCGACGAAGGCGAACTTGCCGTCGCGGGAGAACTTCGTCATGCCCGGACCGCTCGTCGTCGGGATGCGACCTGTTTCCTTGAAGGTCGCGGCATCGATCACCGAGAGGTAGTCCTCCCCGCGCACCGTCGCCCAGACTTGCGCGCCGTCCGGCGTGAAGAAGGCCTCGTGCGGGTTGCGCCCGACATAGGTCGTGCCCTTCACCGCGTTGGTCGCCGTATCGATGAAGGTGACGGAGTTCGTGACGGTCGAGACGACGACGAGCGTCTTGTGGTCCGGCGAGAACCCGAGGCCGTGGACGTTGACCTCGCCCTTGTAGAGCGGGCTCAGAACGTCCGGGCGTGGATTGCCGAGGCGGATCTGGCCGAGCAACGTGTTCCCGACGGGGTCGATGACAGACACCGTGTTGGAGTTCTGGTCGGCGGTATAGACGCGATCGGAGGCGGCAGGCAGCGCGAAGGCCGATGTCGAGACGACGAGCGCGGCGGCGAGGATGGCGGTGCGGGTCATGGGGTCGTCTCCGGAACGGGTTTCGCGGTGTCGGCTGATGCGGCAAGCATCGAGCGCATCAGCGTGATCTCGTAGGTCTGTTCGGTGATGATGGACTGGGCGAGGTTGCGGATCGCCGGGTCCTCGGTCGATCCGAGGACAGCCTTCGCCATGTCGATCGCACCCTGATGATGCGGGATCATCTGGGACAGGAAGTCATGATCGGGGTCGCCGGTCACCGGCGCCGACATCATGCCTGCGTGCATCGTCTCCATCGCCGCCGCGGTCGCTTGCGCATAGGGCGAGCCGTCGGGCGAGGCTGGTGCCATCGTCGCATGCTGATGGGCACGAGCGTCCTGCGCTTCGGCCGAAGTCAATGACATCCCGGCGAAGGCGAGGGCGAGGAGGAGCGTCTTCAACATGGGGCTGGCGTTTCCTTCGAGCACGGGCTGGAAGGGAAGACGCTCGGCGAACGCTTTCATTCCCGACGTCGCGACTTTTTTCCGCGACGCGGAGCCGAGAGCGCGTCCGCCGCTGCCGGTCCGACGCTGGAAGCAACCGATCGATGCAACCGATCGGAAAGACCGGAACAACGCGTTGGATGAATCCGTCGCCGCCGCGCATGGTCTGAGCAGAAAAAGGACCTCCGCCCATGACCTTCGAACAGATGCGTGCCGTCTCGCTCGGCCTCCACCCGCTGTCGCGCCTCGACAGCCCCCGCGAGGTGGTGCGCCAGTTCACCCCGAACTGGTTCGCCGCCACCATGGGGACGGGCATCCTGGCCATCGCGCTCGCGCAGTTCGGGACCGCGGTCCCGGTCCTCCATGCGATCGGGGAAGGGCTGTGGATGCTGAACATCGGGCTCTTCGCCCTGTTCACCGCGCTCTACGCCGCCCGCTGGATCTTCTTCTTCGACGGGGCCAAGCGCATCTTCGGCCATTCCGTCGTGTCGATGTTCTTCGGCTGCATTCCGATGGGGCTCGCCACCATCATCAACGGTTTCCTCGTCTTCGGACTACCGCGCTTCGGCTCCGCCGCGGTCGGGATCGCCGAGACGCTCTGGTGGATCGACGTCGCAATGGCGGCGGCCTGCGGGATCGCGATCCCCTACATGATGTTCACGCGCCAAAGCCACTCGATCGACCAGATGACCGCGGTCTGGCTTCTGCCGATGGTGGCGGCCGAGGTCGCCGCGGTGTCGGGCGGGCTGCTTGCACCCCATCTCGCCGACCCGCAGAGCCAGCTCCTCGTCCTCACGCTGTCCTACGCGCTCTGGGCCCTGTCGGTACCGATCGCGATGAGCGTCCTCGTCGTGCTCGTTCTGCGGCTCGCCGTCCATAAGCTGCCGCACGCATCCATGGCCTCGTCGAGTTGGCTGGCGCTCGGCCCCATCGGCACCGGCGCGCTTGGCCTGATGACGCTGGGCGGAGCCGCCCCCGCGATCCTCGCCGCCAACGGGCTGGACCGCTTCGGGGCGACGATGGAGGGCGTTGGCCTCGTCGGCGGCCTGCTTCTCTGGGGCTACGGCCTGTGGTGGCTCGCCATCGCGACGCTGGTCACGGTCCGCTACGTCAGGGAAGGCCTGCCGTTCAATCTAGGCTGGTGGGGTTACACGTTCCCGATCGGCGTCTACGCCGTGACGACGCTGAAGCTCGGCACCATCCTGCCCATTCCCGCGATCCACGGCTTCGGCGTGGCGCTGGTCGCACTTCTGGCCGTGGTTTGGTCGATCGTGGCGGTGCGCACGGTCCGGGGCGCGTGGCGCGGCGACCTCTTCGTCGCTCCCTGCCTCAAGGCCGGCTGATCCACCTTTGTGCTGACCCGATCATGCCCTCGGAACCCGCCCTGAAGGAATGCGGGCGGGGCTGGCGAGCGTCCTTCCCGACACAGCCAAGAACCGACTGTCGTCACGACCCTTCAGAACGAAACGCAGCCGCGCCAGCCTGGAACTTTGCCGCACCGCCCTGGGCGGGATGGCGGACGTAGGTGACCGGTACGCCGAACCCTTCGCTCGCGCCTTCCGCCACTCGACCGATGGCGAGGATGCGACGGGGTCGGATGGCTTCGACGAGAAGCGCCAGTGTGTCCCGAGACCTAGTGATCTCGGACCGGGACGGCGTTCGGTTGCGCACGGGTATCCCCGTCCGGTGCGGGTGGTGCATCACCGCGTTCCAGAACAGGGGCAGCCGTTCCGGCAGTGCATCCCAGATCTGGCGCGAGGTGCCGGACGGCGGTGCGGCGGAGGCGTCGGCCGTCGTGGCGATCTCGAACGGTGCGATGGCAAGGCGCGAGGAGAGGTCGACCAGTCGGCCTTCGCCCGTGAAGGGCACGCCCGTGCGCCGGGCTCCGAACCTCGAAGGCGCTTCACCGAGCCATAGGTCGATGCCGTCCCGTCCGGCAAACGCATGGAGGTATCGCCGAAGGTTGCGGCAGCGGATCGAAGCGGCATCCGGAACATCGACCGCCGGGTCCGTGTCGGCGTAGGGATTGAAGAGGGTCGGCATCCCGGCCGATGCGGCCATGTGCATGACGAGACGATCCAGCCCCGTCTTCTGGTTGCCTGTCACGCGCCCGGACCCGGATGGTCGTTTCGAAGCTCGTGCAGGAACGCCGATGCCGCTCGGCTGAGGCTGCGCTCCTTCATCTCCACCGCATGGAAGCCGCGAGCGGGAAGCGCAAAGGCGATCTCGATCAGCGTCCGGCTCCGCAGTCCCGGCTGAGCCACTGCGAGCGGCAGGACGCCCACGACGCCGCCGGCCTCGATGGCTGATCGCACGGCCTCGTTGGACGGGAGTTCGAGATCGACCGACAATGCGGCGGGATCGATGCCCGCGCCCCGCAGCGCGTCTTCCAGAATGCTACGCGTGCCGGATCCGGGCTCGCGCATGACCCATCTCACCCCTGCAAGCTCCGGGACGCGTGGCGGGGCGCCCTTGGGCGATTCAGCACCTGGGGATGCGACGAGAACGAGCCGGTCGTCGGCGACACGGGTCGTGCGCAGACGCGGATCGCGCAGTTCGTCCTCGACGAAGCCGAGATCGGCATCCCCGGCGGCCACCGCCTCGCTGACCTCCAGTGTGTTGGCGATCCGCAGGGAGAGGGTGATGCCGGGATGGCGTTCGCGGAAGTGCCGCATGCGAGGTGGAAGCCAGTGGTTGGCGACCGTCTGGCTGGCTGCCAGCGCGACATGCCCGCGCCGAAGGTCGGTCAGATCGTCGAGTGCCTTGGCCGCCTCCGCGGCCCGTGCGAGGACCGAGCGCGCTTCCGGGAGGAACAACCGTCCCGCCTCGGTCAACTCGATGCCGCGCCCGACCCGGTCGAACAGACGGACGCCGTGACGGCTCTCCAGCGCGGCCAGCGCCGAGCTCGTGGCCGACTGCGTGAGGTTCAACGACCGCGCCGCCTCGGTCACGTGTTGGCGCTCGGCGACCGCGACGAAGATGCGAAGCTGTTCCAGCGTCACGGGCGCTCCTCAAAGCTGGTTCGCGGGCTTGGGCTCCGGCGGTCGCTCCAGTTCGTCGTAGACGAGCCGGGCGACCGGCATCAACGCCTCGCGGGCTGTCGCGGCCGTCACGACATAGCCAAGGCCGCGGTCGCGCCACAGGAAGGCGGATACGCCGTCCTCCTCGACGAACTGGAACGACGTCTCCTCCGTCTCATCCGTCTTGACGTACAGCGTCAGCCGCGTGCCCGCGTCATCGTCGTACATCAGCATCGCGGCCGGACCGGAACGACCCGGCAGAAGGCGGCCGCCCATCAGGCGGTAGCCGAGCCGGGTAAGGTCTGGGACGGTGATCGGCGTTCGCAGCCGCTTCGACAGCCAGCCCACGAGATGGGCTCCCTCGTCGGCCCTGACCTCGACGGGATGGACGACCTCGACCACGAAGGTGCGGTAGGCCGCGATCGCGTCGTCCGCCATGCGGGCGGTGCGGACGGGTTCGGCGTTCGGGGCGCCGAGGATGCCGTTCGCCATCCAGCCCCCGAGCCCGCCGAGTGCGAGCCAGGCGCAGACGGCCGCGACCGACCGTAGATGAAGCAGCCGGCGACGGCGCACCCCGGCGCGGATGCTGGAGATGCGAAGGCGAGCCGGGATGGGTTCGGCGGCCTTGGGCCCAAGGCGGTCGCGCAACTCGGCGAGCAGCCTGCGATCCCGCTCCAGGTCGGCGGCGATCGCAGGGTGGTCCACGAGATAGCGTTCCACCGCTTCGACGCGTTCGGCACCGAGACGCCCGTCGAGATAGGCCTGGAGGTCGTCCTCGCCGACGGGAAGATCGATCGGGTTCACTTGACCCTCCTGAGGTTCGGCCTCGCGCCATGGTCGAGATAAGAGCGCAAGCGCTCCCGGGCACGCGACAGGCGCGACATCACGGTTCCGATCGGCAGTCCCGTGACCTTGGCGGTCTCCTCGTAGCTCAGGTCTTCGACGCCGACGAGAAGAAGCACCGTGCGGTGCTCCTCGCTGAGCGTCTCTAGGCCGGCGAGGACGTCGCGGAACTCGGCCTTGCCCAACTGGCCGCCATCGACTCCGGGCGGCTCGGCCATGTCGTCGAGCCCGACGTGCTCGCCGCGCCGGCGGCCCTGGCGCAGAGCCGACAGGTGAAGGTTGCGCAGGATGGCGTAGATCCAGGCGCGCAGGTCGCCGTCGGGGCGGCGCAGGTGCCAGCGCCCGACGACGCGCTCCAAACAGTCCTGGACGAGATCGTCGGCGGCTGTGGCGTCCCGCACTAGGGCGTAGGCATAGCGCCGCAGCCCCGGGATCAGCGGTTCCACCAACCGTGCGATCTCATCCTCGCTCATGGCGGCCCTCGCTTCCCGGCCTTACTTCGCGAGCGCCGGGTCGACCTGCCAGATCTCGTCGGCAAGCTTGCCGTCGCGGAACAGCATGACGTAGCGCACGGGAATCTTGTCCTTGCCCGCGAACACGACGTTCGCGGTGACGGTCGCACCCTTCGGGTTCATCGCCTCCGAGACGCCCATGACGTTCGCGGTCAGGTTCGGCTGGGCCTTGGCGAACTTCTCCCAGACCGCCTTGATCTCGGAACCCTTGTAGGTGCCGTCGAGCGGGCCGCCTACCCAATGAAGGGTCGCGCCGTCACCGTAGGCGCCTGCGACTGCGGCGGTGTCCCCCTTGGCGATCGATGCGATGCGGGCCTGCGCCATGTCGGCGGCAGGGCCGGCATGGGCTGCGGTTGCCGTGATCACGGCCATGGCCGCGGTGGCGAGAAGGGTCTTCATGGGTGTTCGTCCTCGACGTCGGAGATTGCTGACCATGCCGAGACGCTGCCGACGATCCCTTATTCCCGTGCGATTGGCAAAAATCTCGGGTGCGTCTCGCGGAATAAACTCCGGCGGGCAGCGTCCCTTTCTTGAACCGCCCGGTCTTTGGGGCACCCACCACCCGACGCAAACCGCCAGGAGTTCCGATGTTCCGCCTTCCACTTCTTGCTGCCGGCGCCGTGCTTGCCGCATGCGCTTTCGCGCAGGCCGCCGACACCGAACTGTTCGATCCCACCATCCGGCACGAGCCGAAGGACGGCGTCGTTCGCCTCTACGGTGCGGGCGGACCCAACACGGCGTTCCAGAAGGTCGCCGACCTTTGGATGCGGCAGACCGGGAACAAGGTCGAGATCACCGCCGGCCCGGAGGGCACGTGGTCGAAGAAGGCCCAGGGTGATGCCGACATCATCTGGGGCACGTCCGAGCAGTCGATGACGGCCTTCCTCCAGACCTACAAGACCTTCTCGTCGACCCAAGTTCAGCCGATCTACGTCCGTCCCACCGTGATCGCGGTGAAGAAAGGCAATCCGAAGGGGATCCAGGGCTTCGAGGACCTCCTGAAGGACGGCATGCGGATTGTCGTCACGGAAGGGTCGGGCGTCGCCAACACGTCGGGCACCGGAACCTGGGAGGACGTGGCGGGCCGTCTCGGCAGGCTGTCGGACATCGAGCGCTTCCGCCGCAACATCGTCAGCTTCTCCACCGGCTCTGGCGCCAGCTTCAAGGCGTTCGGGGATCTCGATGCGGACGCCTGGATCACGTGGCCGGACTGGACGGTGACGAAGGCCGACGTGCTCGACGCCGTGCCGATCGAGACGGACCGCCGCATCTGGCGCGACCTGAACATTGCGGTCGCTCCGGACGCCGATCCGCAGGCGAAGGAGTTCGCCGAATTCCTGGTCACACCGGAGGCGCAGGCTTTGATGCGCACGGAAGGGTGGGAGCGGTGACTTCCCAACCTCGCGAGAGCGCGTTACCGTCTCATCGCTACGGGGATGGGGTTCCCCCACAACCGCCCGCGTCGGGCTGATGACTCCTATCGAAACCGCGGCGCATGCTTGGATTTCTCCGAGCATGCGAACCCATGTCGATAGGAGACCCGCATGTCCTTCACCAGTTGCGTCATCGTCATGCTGGGCGGTGCGCTCGGCACGTTCCTGCGCTACGCCATCTCGGTTGTCGCCCTGCCGATCAGCCGCGACCTGCCCTGGGGCACGATCCTCATCAACATCGCGGGCTCCTTCGCGATCGGCCTGTTCGGGACGCTCACGCTCGCTTCGGGCCGTTTCCCGGCTTCGGAGAACCTTCGTCTGTTCGTGATGATCGGCCTCTGCGGTGGCTTCACCACCTTCTCCTCGTTCAGCCTTCAGACGCTCGATCTCCTGCGGGCCGGTGCCGTCCCCCGCGCCATGCTGAACGTTGCCCTGTCGGTGGTCCTGTGCGTGGCGGCCGTTGCCGTTGGTCACTTCGTGGCTTCACGCTACAACGACAGCGCCCAGCGTATCGCGCAGATCGACATCGAGGAGGATGCGTAGCCTTGTGCGGCGACCGGCGCTGTCCTGTTGAGGGAAGTTACAGAAACACGCGTGTTGTCTCCGAAGGGTCGATGGCTGATGGTCTGCTACAGGAGGCTCGTTTCGTAGTGCCGATCGTGCGAAAGGGATGGCACCCGGTCGGTCGATTTCGGGTGTGGAATGTGGTCGACCGGACGGGCCGAAGCAGCACCCAGGGTGCCGTATCGTTCGACGAGGGCGCATGGTCCTGCGACGCCTAGCGCTTGCCGTCGGCGGAAGTGCCGTCGCGTGGGCCTGCATGGCGTATCTCGTCCTGCCGTTCGCGCTGCGCCACTACGAGCATCAGACCGCGCTGAACGGCTTGGAGATGGTGACGCGTACGGCGGACGGGCTGTCGGGCGATCCTCTCAACGTCGGCGTCGTCGGATCCCGGAGCGAACTCGTGACGGCCATGGCAGCCGCAGGTTGGACGCCGGCCGATCCCGTGACGCTTCGCACCAGCATCGAGATCGTCGGTAGCGTGGTTCTCGACCGCGCTTATCGCGATGCGCCCGTAAGTCCGCTGTTCTACCAAAGGCGACAACAGGACCTCGCCTTCGAGAAGGCGGTCGGACTGAGCGCAGACCGGCGCCAGCATGTGCGTTTCTGGAATGTCCTGTCAGCCGGGGCGGAGGGCCGACCTGTCTGGCTCGGATCCGCCTCGTTCGATGTCGGCGTCGGGTTCAGCCATTACACGGGTGCCGTGACCCATGCCATCTCTCCGGACGTCGATGCGATGCGTGACGAGTTGGCGGCCGATCTTGCCAGGACCGGGCGTGTTGCGGAGGTCTACGAGGTGACGGGCGTCGGCTTGACCTTGAACGGTCGCAATGGCGAAGGGGACCGCTACTACACGGACGGCGAGATCCGCTTCTCCATCCTGGCGCCTCCGGGGGTGGCGGGACGCCAGCCGCCTCCCGTCCTGCCCAACCCGCCGCTCATCGACCTCAAGAACGCGTTGTGGAACGCCGCCACCAACTGAGGACGTGCAACGCTTTGGCAAAGTGCGCCTAGGAATCGTATCGTCCGCTAGGGAGCGGATTTATGAGAGGTACCTACGGCGCGAACGGGCCGGAAGCAGATGGGCCGCAGGCCGACGCCTACCCGATCGTCTGTATCTTTGATGGCGAGGCATTCTTCGTGACGCCGAACAACCTCTTCCGCGCCACGGTGGGGGCCGTCGTGCTGGGCCTCGGCACGATCACCTCCGTCGAGGCGTTCCCGAACGGCGGCGACACCGTCGCCGGCACGGAGGCAGTCCTGCGGACGCGCTGAACCGACGACGATCCGGCTTCCCCGTCACGCGAACATGCGGGCAGCCATCCAAACCGCCATCCCGACCATCATGAGGTTCTCGGTGAGGGACACGAAGCCGAGGGGCACGTTGGAGTCCCCGCCGACGCACGCGCACTTCAGTTCGCGCTTCTGGACGTAGACAGCCTTGAAGACCGAGATGGCTCCGACCGTGCCGATGAACAGCGCGACCGGGACGGACAGCCACATCGCGGCGCCTGCCAGCATCAGCACGCCCGCCAGCGCCTCGCCGAAGGGGTAGAGGTAGGCGTAGCGGACCCAGCGCTGGGCCAGGAGATCGTAGCCAAGGAACATCGTGGCGAAGCCCTCCACGTCCCGCAGCTTCTGCACAGCCAGGAGGCACATCGCGATCGAGACGAACCACTCGACGGTTCGCACCGTCAGCAGGGTTTCGAGAAGCGCCCAGGTCACCGCCATCGCCATCAGGGCGGCCATGGCGAAGATGGCGATAACGGGCTTGTAGGTGACGGCCTTGGGGTCGGCGACGGACTTGCCGAGGAAGCGCCGGAGGTCGTCGTACCCGCCGACCCGCTTCCCGTCCACGAACGTCTGGGGCGTCGTCTCCACGTGGTGCTCTGCCTTGAAGGCGTCGGTCTCGTCGCGGGTCGTCAGCCAGCGGTCGTCGACCTCGAAGCCCTCGCGCTTGAGGAGGTCGACGGCGCGCAGGCCCCAGGGGCAGATGTGTTTGGGCATGACCATCCGGTAGATGGTCGCCCGCTTGGCCTTCACCGCGCTTGAGGGAGCCGTGCTGCCGTCTGCAATCGTCGTGGACATGTCGGCGTCCTTTCCTTCGCTCAATTGCCGGCCGCGATGGCGGCCTCGGGCATCCGCGGCGGCAGGTCCGGTGCGCCGTCGGCGGGCGGGTTGGCCTCGAGGTCGGCGATGAGGCGCTCCATCTCCCCGATCTCGCGGACCTGCGCCTCCACGATGCCGTCGGCGAGCTCGCGGACCCGCGGGTCGCGAATGTGTGCGCGCTCGCTCGTCATGATCGCGATGGAGTGGTGGGGGATCATCGCCTTCATGTAGGCGACGTCGTGGACGGTCTCCTGGCTGCGCACGAGCCACAGGGCCCCGGCGAAGACGACGACGCCGGCCGCGACGATGGCCGCGTTGGTACCCTTCCTGGGGTACATCCCCCACATGAAGCCGATCATGATCAGTGCCATCACGGCACCCATCACCACGGCCATCCACGTCCGCGTCTGGCTGTAGAAGACGTGGTCGAGCGCGTATGTGTTTAGGTACATCAAGCCGAACATCACGACCGTCGAGGTCGCGATCATCGCGGCGAACCGTCCGTAACCCATAGCTCCTGCTCCGTTCGTTGGTGTGTCGAGATGCCCCGGAGGCGGCCGCCCCCGGGGCACGGGTCCGCCGCTTACTTCGCGAGCGCCTCGACGCGGGCGGTCATCTCCTCGATTTCCTTCTTCTGCGCGTCGATGATCATCCGGGCCATCTCCTTGGACTTCTCGTCCTTGCCCGTCTTGAGCTCGACCTCGGACATGGCGATCGCACCCTGGTGATGGGCGATCATCCCGCAGTTGAACGCGAGGTCCGGGTCCTTGATCATGGCCGCCTTCATCATGGGGCCGTGCATCTTCATCATCGCGTCCATGTTGCCCTTCTGGACCTCGTCCATCTGGCCGCCGGACATCATGCCCTCCATGCCGCCCATCATCTTGGACATGTCCATGGACCCGGCGGCGGCCTCGCAGGCGGCGGGGAGCGTCACCTGCTCCGACGACGCCGCCATGCCGTGCTGGTCCTGCGCGGAAGCGTGGGAGACGGCGGCGGCGAGAAGAGCGGCGGACAGGATCGTGATCTTGCGCATTGGTTCGTTCCTATGGATGGGGTCCCTCGGGACCTTTTGCTGGATGTCAGCGTGCGGCCGCGGGAGCGCGGCGACGCCGTTGCTTGTTCGCTCAGTGACGGCGGACCGGGTGCTCCGGCCCCGCCGACGGCATGCGTCGTCATGGATGGGGATTCGTGCCGATCCGGTCGCCGACGCCGCGGCGACCGTCGTCGGACGGGGACGGTGAGCGACGCCATCGGACTCGGACCGCCTCGCGGCCGCGAGGGCTCGGCACGGTCGGTCGGGCCTCTCGAGACGGCTCAGGCGGTCTTTGGGGGACGCTTCGGGCCGGGCGGCAGGATGCCCTTGCCGTCCTGGTACAAGGTTGGGGCGGGATCGGCCTCGAGGGCCACGCGGACGAAGCCGGGCGGCGCCGGGAACGGCAGGAGGCTGGTGCAGGACTTCCCGCAGCAGGACATGCCAGACGTGTCGCCGTCGGGCTTGTGTGCCCCGCCATGGGCATGCGTCGACGGACTCGGCGCGCAATCGGCGGCCGGATGGTCGTGGACGCTCACGCCGGCCGTCGCCGTTCCGTGCCCGGCGAACGCGGCGACCGCAACCAGGGACAGGATGACGACGAGACTACGCAGGCATGCGCCGAGCATGGGACGTTCCGACTTCCGATCCGTCGAGAACAGGCGGCGGCGGAAGGAGTTCCATTCGATCGGCACGAGGTGCGAGGAACGACGACCCAGGAGTGGCCGTATGCGTGTCTCCGGTGGGGCCATCGGGTCTCACTCCCGTCCAGCGCGGTAGAAGACCCCGGGGGCGGTCGACACGTCTCCGAACGACAGGACGTCGGACCGGGCCTTCGGGTCTTGCCATGCCGGGCGATCCCGCTGGCATGCCCGGTGCCGCGATGCCCGCAACCCTCGGCCTGTCGACATGAGCCTGTCGACGCCATCCATGGGCACGTGCCCTTCAATCACGTAGCCGCCGATCCTGGCCGTGTGGCAGGATTCGACCGCCTCCAAGACGCCGAGCAGGCGCTTCTGCCTTGCCATGTCATCTCGTTTGCTCTCGCCCCGACGTGCTTCGTTCTGCTCACAATCTGGAAGGCGCCGCCGTGGCTGGTCGTGCCCTTCGGTGCGCTGGGGGCGTGGCGATCGGGGTTTAGTAACTCAGACTGCGGAACGGCCGCTTTCGGGTTTCTAGTGAACCCCGTCGAACGGCGAGCTTGGGTCGGTCGGGGTCGGTGTATACGTGTCAATTAATGTAGCACACCCTCAGAAGATTGTGCCCGCCGGCAGCCGCGACTTCCAGCGCGCGCTTGGCCGTTCCCTGGCCCTTGATGTCGGCGAGATCGGGCAGCGCCTCGCCGGCGATCCGGATCGCGGGCTCGGGCCGGCTCATGATTTGCGTGCCGCGAAAATGATTGGCCATCTGGATCAGGCTGCGGGGCGCGAGAATCGCCATCTCACCGCTGGCCCAGGCCGCTTCCGGGCCGCAAGCCGCCGGGCAGATCAACCCGAGGCCGGCGGCATTGGCCGCCATCGCCGCCGGTAGAACGCCGGAAACGGGCGCCACCGTGCCGTCGAGCGAGAGTTCGCCGACCACCGCGAAACCGGCCAGCGCTTCGCCCGGCACCGCGCCGAGCGCCGCCATCAGCGCGAGCGCGATGGGGAGATCGTAGTGCGAGCCTTCCTTCGGCAGGTCGGCGGGGGCAAGGTTCACCGTCACCTTCTTCGGCGGCATGGACAGGCCGGATGCGTGGAGCGCCGCCTGGACGCGCTCCCGGCTTTCCGCCACCGCCTTGTCGCCGAGGCCGACGATCTGCATCCCCATCTTGCCGGGCGCGACCATCACCTGAACATCGACCGGAATCGCCTCGACGCCCTGGAACGCGACCGTCCTCACCCGCGACACCATCGAAGACGCCCCACTCCTTCGCCGGCGAACACAAGCCGGACGTGCATGGCGAAAACTAGCGAAGCGGATGACGGACCACAAGAACATTCATCGAACGGACACACCCTGCCGCGCTTCGAACCCTCGGCCCCCACCCGGCGTTGGGTGATCGAGCAAAGACGATAGCAGGAGGCGGTCATGCCCCAGGGCGACAAGAGCAAATACACCGACAAGCAGAAGCGCGAGGCCGCGCATATCGAGGAAGGCTACGAGAGCCGGGGCGTGCCCGAAAAGGAGGCCGAACGGCGGGCCTGGGCGACGGTCAACAAGCAGTCCGGCGGCGGCAACAAATCGGGCTCGGGACGCGGGCATCCCGACAACAACGAGTCTTCCAAGCGCGGCGGCAAGCTCGGCGGCGAGGCCTCCGCCAATCGGTCGGCAGCGGACCGTTCGGCCTCGGCGAAGAAGGCTGCCGCAACGCGCAAGCGCAACGCCGAGAACCAAGCCCATCATTGAGCGGGCTTCAAAAAGAAAAGGCCGGACGCTTCCCCCGAAGCATCCGGCCCTTGGAGATGGAAGGAAACCATCCATTCTCCCGAGCGGTCCCCCGCTCCATGAACTTGAGAGCCCGGCGCGAAGCCGAGCCTGGAAGGGCCTCAGCCCTCCTTCTTGGTCGTGTTCGACGCGATCTTGCGCGTCTTGACGGGCTTCGGCGCGACCATGCGCTCGGCGCCCTGAAGCACCACGACGCGGGCTTCCAGCGGCACGCGCTCGTAAAGGTCGATGATGTCCTGGTTCATCAGGCGGATGCAGCCCGACGAAGCCGCCTTGCCGATGGACTGCCATTCCGGCGTGCCATGGAGACGGTAAAGCGTGTCGCGGCCGTTCTGGTGCAGGTAGAGAGCGCGCGAGCCGAGCGGGTTCGACGGGCCCGGGTCCATGCCCTTGCCATCGCGGAACTTCTCGAGGTCCTTGCGGCGATCGATCATCTCCATCGGCGGGAACCAGCGCGGCCAATGCTGCTTGTCGCCGATCTTGGCCTCGCCGGCCCAGGAGAAGCCGTCCTTGCCGACGCCGATGCCGTAGCGCATGGCGGTGCCGCCGCGCTCGATCACGTAAAGAAAGCGGTGCGGGGTATCCACGACGACCGTGCCTTCCTCGTAGCCGCCGGCATCGTAGACGACGCGCTGGCGCAGGAACTTCGGGTCGATCTTGGAAGCGGGGATGGCCGGCAGGTGGAAGCCGTCGTCGTCCAGCGACGCATAGGACTCCGCCGGCGCCGCGCCGAAGGTGCGGTCCTCATAGGCCGTGGGCGCGGCATAGGCGGTGATGCGGGCGACGGCGGCCGTCGCGTCAGCCGTCAGCTTCGGCTTCTCGGTGGTGGACATGCAGCCCGATGAAAGGGCTATCGCAACAAGCGCCAAGCTTGCCGCAAGGAATTTCCGAGACATCAGCATGATCGCCCGATCCGGTCGTATGATTTTATCGGCCTTAAGCGCCGCGCGAGCGCGCGACATCCGGACGAAGGCCTTGTCAGCCTGAATATGTCCTGCCGCGAGCCCTGGCAACGCCGCTATTGCAGCGCAATATGGTTAATAAAATCCTTGTTGCCCTCCTGTCACAGTTGACCGGGGGGCGGGGCCGCACATTTCCCGTGTCTCCAACACGGACCAGCCGGTCGACACGACAACGAGGACGTCCGATGAATATCGGTGAAGCGTCGCGGCGTTCGGGACTGCCGCCCAAGACCATCCGCTATTACGAGGAAGTCGGTCTCATCCGGCCCTCGAGGGCGCAAAACGGCTATCGCGATTATCGCGAGCGCGACGTTCATCTCCTGCGCTTTCTCCAGCGTTCGCGCTCGCTCGGCTTTTCCATCGAGGAAGCGCGCAAGCTCCTGGCGCTTTACGGCGACGAGAAGCGCCATTCGGGCGATGTCAGGGCCATGGCGAGCGGGCGCATCGCCGAGATCGACCGCAAGATCGAGGAACTCCAGTCCTTGAAGCGCGCGCTCGGGGTTCTGGCCGAGCAATGCCCCGGCGGCGACGGCCCCGATTGCCCGATCCTCGAAGAGATCGCCGGAAGCGCCACGCTGCTTTCGCAAGCGGAGAAACGGGTCTGAGTGGACCGTGACCATTCTTGCTCTTGACCATATCCAACTCGCCATGCCGCCAAATCGGGAGAAGGATGCCCGCGCCTTTTATTCCGACCTCCTCGGCCTGTCAGAGCGACGCAAGCCTGACAATCTGATCGGGCGCGGTGGCTGCTGGTTCGAGCGAGGCGAGGTTCGCGTTCATCTCGGCGTGGAAGAGGATTTTCAGCCGGCTCGGAAGGCGCATCCGGCTTTTCTCGTTGATGATCTGGGGGTGGCGGCCGCGACGCTCGAAGCAGCGGGATACGCCATCGCCTTCGATCAACCGTTGGAAGGATACGACCGTCGTTACGTATCCGATCCGTTCGGCAATCGGATCGAACTCATGCAGCGCCTCGCTCCATCTGCCTGAGTCATTCTGGCCGCTTGCCGCCCCTCCCCTTCGGCGTTTACGATTTGTTTCATGCCGATCGTCTCCCCCCACCTTCTCGACCTTCTGGTTGACGGCCGCCAGTCCGAGCGCGCCATGCTGGTGCGGCGCGGCGTGCAGCGCCTGATGGGTGCCTCGCGCGTTTCGCTCCTGCCCGAACTTTCCCTCGATTCCGGCCGGCGCGCCGATCTCGTCGGCCTCACCGAGAAGGGCGACGTGGTGATCGTGGAGATCAAATCCTCCATCGAGGATTTCCGGGTGGACCGGAAATGGCCGATCTACCGCCTTCATTGCGACCGCCTTTATTTCGCGACCCATCCGGGCGTGCCGGCCGAAATCTTTCCCGAAGATTGCGGACTGATCCTGTCGGACGGCTACGGCGCGGAGATCCTGCGCGAAGCCCCGGAGCACCGTTTGCCCGCCCCGACGCGCAAGGCCATGACCCTGCGTTTCGCCAGAGCCGCCGCCGATCGGCTCCAGGTGGCGGAATGGGCCGCCAATCCCTATCTGACGGGCTTGAACGACACGGCCCCGCGTTAGCCGTCCAACAGCGGAATTCGTTTTGCGCGAGCGGCTTGCGCGGCAAAAGGCCCCTTCATATATACCCCGCAGCCTCGGTGAGGCCGGCCTTTCCCGGCCGATCCCCCGCCGGACTTCAACACTCAGACAACCCAAGGGGCCGCCCCTTCGGAACGCCTCGATGAGGGTCCGGGCGACCTGCTAACAAGGAGAGTTTTCATGGCGAAAGTCATCGGCATCGATCTCGGGACGACCAATTCCTGCGTCGCGGTGATGGACGGCAAGACCGCCAAGGTCATCGAGAATGCCGAGGGCGCGCGCACGACGCCTTCGATCGTCGCCTTTTCGGACGACGGCGAGCGCCTCGTCGGACAGGCCGCCAAGCGCCAGGCCGTCACCAATCCCGAGAACACGCTGTTCGCGGTCAAGCGCCTGATCGGCCGTCGCTTCGACGATCCGACGGTCGCGAAGGACAAGGGCCTCGTGCCCTATAAGATCGTCAACGCCCCGAACGGCGATGCCTGGGTGGAAGCCCATGGCGAGAAGCAGTCCCCGAGCCAGGTCTCGGCCATGATCCTTCAGAAGATGAAGGAAACCGCCGAGGGATATCTCGGCGAAAAGGTCACGCAGGCCGTGATCACCGTTCCGGCCTATTTCAACGACGCCCAGCGTCAGGCCACCAAGGATGCCGGCAAGATCGCGGGCCTCGAAGTCCTGCGCATCATCAACGAGCCGACGGCGGCGGCGCTCGCCTACGGCCTCGAGAAGAACGACGGCAAGACCATCGCGGTCTACGATCTGGGCGGCGGCACCTTCGACGTGTCCGTGCTCGAGATCGGCGACGGCGTCTTCGAGGTGAAGTCCACCAACGGCGACACGTTCCTCGGCGGCGAGGACTTCGACATGCGCCTCGTCGATTACCTTGCATCCGAGTTCAAGAAGGACCAGGGCATTGACCTCAAGAACGACAAGCTCGCGCTTCAGCGGCTGAAGGAAGCTGCCGAAAAGGCCAAGATCGAGCTGTCCTCGGCCTCGCAGACCGAGATCAACCTGCCGTTCATCACGGCGGACGCTTCCGGCCCGAAGCACCTGACGATGAAGCTGACGCGCTCGAAGTTCGAGAGCCTCGTGGACGATCTCGTGCAGCGCACGGTCGGCCCGATGAAGGCGGCCTTGAAGGATGCCGGCCTCAGCCAGAGCGACATCCACGAGGTGGTGCTCGTCGGCGGCATGACGCGCATGCCGAAGGTCCAGGAAGTCGTGAAGAACTTCTTCGGCAAGGAGCCCCACAAGGGCGTCAACCCGGATGAGGTCGTCGCGATGGGCGCCGCCATCCAGGCGGGCGTTCTCCAGGGCGACGTGAAGGATGTCCTTCTTCTCGACGTGACCCCGTTGTCGCTCGGTATCGAGACGCTCGGTGGCGTTTTCACGCGCTTGATTGATCGCAACACGACGATCCCGACCAAGAAGAGCCAGGTCTTCTCCACCGCCGAGGACTCCCAGAACGCGGTGACGATCCAGGTCTTCCAGGGCGAGCGCGAGATGGCGCAGGACAACAAGCTGCTGGGCCGCTTCAACCTCGAAGGCATCCCGCCGGCGCCGCGCGGCGTGCCGCAGATCGAAGTCACCTTCGACATCGACGCCAACGGCATCGTCAACGTGTCGGCCAAGGACAAGGGCACCAACAAGGAGCAGCGGATCACGATCCAGGCTTCCGGTGGCCTGTCGGACGCCGACATCGAGAAGATGGTGAAGGAAGCGGAACAGAACGCCGACGCCGACAAGAAGCGTCGCGCGGGCGTCGAAGCCAAGAATCAGGGCGAAAGCCTCGTTCATTCGGCCGAGAAGTCGCTGAAGGAATATGGCGAGAAGGTCTCGGCGGACGATCGCCGCGCCATCGAGGACGCGATCGCAGGCTTGCGCGCCGAGCTCGACAGCGCCGAGCCGGATGCCGAGGCGATCAACGCCAAGAGCCAGACGCTGGCCGAAGCCTCGATGAAGCTTGGTCAGGCCATGTACGAGGCCAACCAGGGCGAAGGCGCTCCCGGCGCGTCGGCCACGGGCTCCGCGCCCAAGGACGACGTGGTCGACGCCGACTTCGAGGAAGTCGACGAGGACCGCAAGAAGTCGGCCTGATCGGCTTCGAGCTTCAATCGGAACCAAAAGCCCCGGCGAGCCATCGCCGGGGCTTTTTCATGTATAATTCCTGGTTGGAAGCCTAGTCTCCAAGGCCCCGATTGACGGTCTTTGCCTCCCGGCTTTCTGAAGGATCGCTTCGAAAACCGGAGCTTTAGCCAGAATGGATGCTCTATGCGAGAGGTTGTCGAACGCCGGGCGGTTCGCGCTCTGCTTCTCTACGAGAACAAAGCCATCCTGCTGCTGCAGATCCGAAGTCCGGACGGTCGAAGCTTCTGGATCGCTCCCGGCGGAGGCATCGAACAGGGCGAAGAAGCAGAGACAGGTCTGCGCCGCGAGCTGTTCGAGGAATTAAGCCTCAAGAACGTCGAGATCGGCCCGATCGTCTGGCGAAGGCATCACATTTTCGATTGGAATGGACGACGCATTTCCCAACGCGAAGAATATCGCATTGTCGAAACGGACTGGTTCGAACCCAGGATGCTCGACCTTCAGGAAGGTGCCTACGTTCAAACGTTACGCTGGTGGCCTCTCAATGAGCTTGGAAGCGCCAGGGAGCCGCTGACGCCATTGTCCCTCGATGCGATCGTTAGAGACTACCTGTTGAACGGTGCGCCCGATCCCATTCCTCCCGAAGAGGTATTGTCGGACTAAGCCGGCGCGACAATGCCGGGGCCTTCGGCTATGAAGCGGCGATGTCGCGAGCCAGCCGTATTCTCGATCTTCTGCAAGTCCTGCGAGGGTTTCGCCGGCCGGTGACGGCCGCACGGCTTGCGGAGGAAACGGGCGTGTCGCTCCGCACGATCTATCGCGACATCGACACGCTGCGCGGCCAGGGCGCGGTGATCGAGGGCGAGGCGGGCTTTGGTTACGCCCTCAAACCCGGCTTCACTCTTCCCCCGCTGATGTTCGGCGACGACGAGCTGGATGCGCTCATCCTTGGCCTGCGCCTCGTGATGAAGCGGGGCGATCCGGATCTGGAAGAAGCCGCGACGAAAGCCCTTGCCAAGATCGAGGCGGTTCTGCCGGAGGAGCGTTGGGACGAGGTGGCATCGAACGGCCTTCGCGCCGGCCCGGCGGAAGCTTCGGAAGCCCCCCATCTCGGTGCTGTTCGGCGGGCCATGCGCGAGGAAACGAAACTTCGGCTGCATTACACGGACAAGAAAGATGCAGTCTCCATCCGTGTCGTCTGGCCGATCGTGGTCGGCTTCTTCGCCGGGTCCGAGGTTCTGGCGGCCTGGTGCGAGCTCAGAGGCGACTTCCGCCATTTCCGGCTCGACCGGATCGCGGATGCGGGGGTTCTGGGCGAGCGCTATCCGAGACGTCGCCGCGTGCTTCTAGCCGAATGGCGGGCGCAGGAAGGCATCGACGTATGAAGGCTGCCGTCCGCTGCTGCCGGAATCTGGCACTCGGAGGCCTTACGGAAGAGGGGCATCTCAACGGAGACAGACCCCGATGTTCGAAACCGCCCTTCTCATCCTCTACGTCAACGATCCCGCCGCGAGCGCTCGGTTCTATCGCAACCTCCTGCGGGAGGAGCCGGTCGAGCAATCGCCGACCTTTGCGATGTTCCGTTTGTCGAACTGGCTGCGGCTCGGCCTTTGGTCCCGTCACACGGTCGAGCCCCCGGCGCAGGCGACCGGTGGCGGAGCGGAACTCGCCATCCTTGCAGAGGATGTCGAGGCGGTCCATGCCGACTGTTCGGCGCGCGGGGTCCCCATCGCCCAACCGCCGGCAGACCTCGATTTCGGGCGCAGCTTCGTGGCGAACGATCCGGATGGGCACCGCATCCGCGTTTATCGGCCGAACGCGCGGTAGCCTCGCGAAAGCCGTGCCTCCATTTCGCGCGGCGATTTGCTTTGGAACCATCCTATGGTAACCGCGCCACGCCATTCCCACATTGCGGCGAGCGCGGGGCAAAGGGCTCTCGTCAAGCCCGGTGCCCCGCTTTAGAGCTTTTCGGCAAAGCCGAAGATGCTCTTCGCTTGGATATCCCGGAACCAACGGACGGACCCATCTTGGTAAAGGCCGATTATTACGAAGTCCTCGGTGTGGTGAGAACCGCCGACGACAAGGTCCTGAAGACCGCCTATCGCAAGCTTGCGATGGAGTTCCATCCCGACCGCAATCCAGGAAACGCATCCGCCGAGGCGCGCTTCAAGGAAGTCGGCGAGGCCTATGAGATCCTGAAGGACCCGCAGAAGCGCGCGGCCTACGACCGGTTCGGCCATCAGGCCTTCCAGAACGGCGGGGGCGGCGCCGGGTTCCGGGGCGATTTCGCGTCTTCCATGGCCGATGTATTCGACGACATCTTCGGCGAGATGATGGGCCAGCGGCGCGGCGGCGCGCGCTCCGGGGGCGCCAGCGGCCGCGAGCGCGGTTCCGATCTTCGCTACAACATGGAAGTCAGCCTCGAAGAGGCCTTCGCCGGCAAGACCGCCGAGATTTCCGTGCCGACCACCATTCAGTGCGATGTCTGCACCGGCACCGGGGCGCGTCCGGGCTCGGGCGCCAAGACCTGCCCGACTTGCGCCGGCCAGGGCCGCGTGCGCGCCGCCCAAGGCTTCTTCGCCATCGAGCGCACCTGCCCGACCTGTCAGGGCCGCGGCGAGATCGTCGCCGATCCGTGCACGAAATGTCATGGCGAGGGCCGGCTGCCGGAAGAGCGCAAGCTCGGCGTCAACATCCCGGCCGGCATCGAGGACGGCACGCGCATTCGCCTCGCCGGCGAAGGCGAAGCGGGCCTGCGTGGGGGGCCGGCGGGCGATCTCTACATCTTCCTGTCGATCCGGCCGCACGAATTTTTCCTGCGCGACGGGGCGGACCTTCATTGCCGCGTGCCGATCTCCATGACCACCGCCGCGCTCGGCGGCGGCTTTGAGGTGCAGACGCTCGACGGCGTGACGACCCGCGTGAAGGTGCCGGAAGGCACGCAGACCGGCAAGGAATTCCGGGTGAAGGCCAAGGGCATGCCGGTGCTGCGCTCGTCGCAGGTCGGCGACCTTTTCATTCAGG
The DNA here is from genome assembly GCF_009176975.1 of Aureimonas psammosilenae. Classification (GTDB taxonomy): domain Bacteria; phylum Pseudomonadota; class Alphaproteobacteria; order Rhizobiales; family Rhizobiaceae; genus Plantimonas; species Plantimonas psammosilenae. Next base: position 28,243 of record NZ_WEZG01000010.1, on the reverse strand, counting down.
TTGCCGTGGAAACGCCGCAGAACCTGTCGCGCCGCCAGCGTGAGCTTCTGGAGGAGTTCGAGCAAATCTCGTCCTCCGACAATTCCCCGCAGTCCACCGGCTTCTTCTCGCGCATGCGCGGCTTCTTCGAAGGACTCGGCGAGAACTGAGGGCGATGTCGCAAACGGAGCGTCGCGATCCTCCGTTTGCGCCAATCTTCATCCAGGGTGCGACGTCGCCTGTTGCGTGTGCTATAGGCGATTCGCCCGCATGAGGAGGATTGCATGTCGACACGCAAAGACGCGCCATCGAGCAAAGGCAATAACGGCGTCGCCGACAGCCTGCGCTTCTTCGCGACGTGGCTGCGCCATCCCCTGAAGCTCGGCGCCGTCGCTCCGTCTTCGCCCCGATATTGCGCCACCATGGCGGCCTGCGCTTCCACCGAGATCGACGGCCCGATCCTCGAACTCGGGCCCGGCCTCGGCGTCGTCACCAAGGCGCTTCTCGACAAGGGCGTTAGTCCGGAGCGCATTACCTCCATCGAATACGATCCGGGTTTCGCCGAAACCCTGAAGGCTCGCTTTCCCCGCGTGAACTTCATCCAGGGCGACGGCTTCGATCTGGATAAGACGCTTGGGAGCCGGCGGAACGAGAAGTTCGCGGCGATCCTCTTCGCGATCCCGATCGTCAACCAGCCGCAAGAGCTCCGCCAGAAACTCTTTTCCGATTATTTCGGCCGTCTCCTTCCGGGCGCGAACCTGACGCAGCTTTCCTATCTCCAGAAGGCACCGGTGAAGCCGATGCCCGGCGTGTTCAGCGTGTCGTCCTCGCCCATCGTGTGGGACAACATCCCCCCGGCCCGCGTTTGGATCTATTCGCAGGACGGAGCCGAGCGCATGGCGGCTTGATGCCGGCCATCTCGCGCATCCTCGTTCTGGTGGCGACGTCAAAGGCCGGCTCGCCGTCAGGGGTGCTGGCTTTCGAGATCGCCCGCCGCCTCGCGGTCGACAACGCGGATGTCGCCGTTGTTTCGCTCGAAGATTATCCGCTGCCGCTTCTGGACACGGAAGCGCCCGCCCCCGTGCCACTGAGAGCCGCGAAGCTTTGCGCCCATCTCACCCTTCAGGATGCGCTGGTTCTCGTGTCCCCACCCGCCAACGGCTCGCTCGCGCCCTTGGCGAAGAATGCAGTGGACTGGATCGCGAAGGCAGGCGGCGACGGGGCGAAGGCGGCCGACCCTTTTCGCGGTCTGGTGGTCGCCGTGGCGGCAACCACGGATGGCGAAGAGGAAGCGGCCCATGCCGCGCTGGAAGCCTGGAATCCGGTCTTCGCGGCGCTCGGCACCCTGTCGCCGCAAACCCCGCTCGCGGTCGATGCGGCGCGCCTTCGCCTGTCCGCCGAAACACCGGACGAGGAACTCGCGAACGCGCTGGATGGCTTTGCCCGGAGCATCGCTGCGCGCGTCGCTAACGAGGGGCGGCGCAACGCCTGAACTTGCCGACGGAAGGGCGCTCCGCGGCCCCAAGCGTTAAGACCCCGTTAATTCGCCGCATTTAGCTTGCATCCGACCGAAGCGTTCCGCGCGCCGATGGGGGCTGCGCGCGGGCTTGGAATTCGAAGCTGGATCAGGTCGGGCGCCGTTGGGCTTCCCGCATATGCCGGAAGGGGACCAATGGCCGGACGTCGCAAGGGCGAGCGCGTGGAACCGAGCTTCGGCGACGAGGATCGGCCCGACCAGATTCGCGTGTCTCCCGACGACCGGACCGTTTTCGGGGCATCCGACAAGCCCTCCCCGCGCCGGCGCGAGCCCCGCGCCGCGCAAGACCCCGCCATGGCGCGCGAGGACGGCGGCGACCGGGGTCGTAAGGCCGAAGGGCGACGCCGCTTTTTCGGCGGCGGCGGTGGTGGCGACAACGGCGGGACCGAACGTCCGCGCCGCAAAAGGCGCAGCTTCCTTGGCCATGTCTTCCGGCTCGGCCTTTTCGCCACCTTCTGGGGATCGATCGCCGCCGTCGGCCTCGTGATCTATTTCGCCGCGAGCCTCCCGACCGAAGCTTGGCGGGTTCCGGCCCGCCCGCCCAACGTCAAGGTGGTTTCCGTTTCCGGCGAGCCCTTCGCCAATCGCGGCACGACGGGCGGCGAATCCCTGTCCCTTGCCGAGATGAGCCCGTTCATCCCCAAAGCGGTGATCGCCATCGAGGACCGCCGCTTCTACGACCATTACGGCGTCGATCCGCTCGGCATCCTGCGCGCCTTATCGGAGAATCTGGCCGCCGGCACGACCGTCCAGGGCGGCTCGACGCTGACGCAGCAGCTCGCCAAGAACATCTTCCTGACGCCGGAACAGAGCTTCAAGCGCAAGGGCCAGGAAGCGATCCTGTCGCTTTGGCTCGAAAGCCAGTTCTCCAAGGATCAGATCCTGGAGATGTACCTCAACCGCGTTTATTTCGGCTCCGGCGCGACGGGCGTGGAAGCCGCCTCGCAGCGCTATTTCCGCAAATCCGCCAAGGACGTGACGTTGAGCGAAGCCGCGCTTCTGGCCGGCCTTCTGAAGGCACCTTCGCGTTTGTCGCCCGCCAACGACCCGCAGGCCGCCAAGGACCGCGCCGATGTCGTTTTGCAGGCGATGCGCGAGGAGAACGTCATCAGCCAGGCCGAGTTCGAGGCGGCGCGCGACGCCAAGCCCATCAAGGCCAAGAGCTACTGGAACGGTGCGGAGAACTATGCGGCCGATCTCGTGATGCGCGACCTGCCGGCGCTGGTCGGCGAGGTGAAGGGCGACGTCGTGGTGGAAACTACCATCGATCTCGGCCTCGAGCGCGACGCCGAAAAGGCGATCCGCGACACGATCGACGGGGCCAAGCAGAATGTCAGCCAAGGCGCGCTCGTCGCCATCGACGGCACCGGTGCGATTCGCGCGCTGGTGGGCGGCCGCAACTACGCCGATTCGCAGTTCAACCGCGCCGTGGACGCCAAGCGCCAGCCGGGCTCGGCCTTCAAGCCCTTCGTCTACGAGACGGCGCTGGAAGCCGGCTGGCGGCCGGAAACGGTGATCGACGACGCGCCCACCAAGATCGGCAACTGGTCGCCGCAGAACTACGACCAGCGCTATCGCGGTCCGGTGACGCTCGCCGACGCGCTCGCCCATTCGCTCAACACGATCGCCGCCAAGCTGACGGAAGCCGTTGGCACGAAGGCCGTGATCGAAACGGCGACCCGCATGGGCGTGAAAACGCCGCTCGTCGACAACGCCTCCATCGCGCTCGGCACGTCCGAAGTGACGCTGACGGAGCTGACCGGAGCCTTCGCGCCCTTCGCCAATGGCGGCTATCAGGCGAGCCCGCACCTCATCAACCGCGTGACGGACACGGCGTCGGGCAAGGTGCTCTACGAGCGCCCGGCGGGCGTTCCGCCGGTGATCGTGAAGCCCGAGATCGTCGGCATGATGAACGCCATGCTGACCGGCGTCGTCCAGAAAGGAACGGGTCGCAAGGCTGCCCTGAAGGATTGGCAGGTCGCGGGCAAGTCCGGCACCACGCAGGATTTCAAGGACGCTTGGTTCGTCGGCTACACGGCCAATCTCACGACGGGCGTCTGGCTCGGCAACGACAACGGCGCGCTGATGAAGAAGGTGACAGGCGGCTCGCTGCCGGCGGTCGCGTGGCACCAGTTCATGACGGCGGCGCACGAAGGGCTGCCGCCGATGCCGCTGCCGGGCGATTACACGATCGGCGGCGACCACGGCGCGCCGCTCACCGCCTCCAACGGCATGGACGGACTCGATACCGAAATCGGGGGCGGTCTTCCGGGGGCCGGGAACGGGGCGATCGCGCCGCCGGGCGAGATCCCGCCGCAAGGCAATGGTCAGCCGGAATCGCAGGACGGCGCCGTCGGGGCCATCGCCCGCCGCGAGCTACCGCCCGAAACGCGCCGCGTCATTCGCCGCGACGACGGCTACCTGCCGCCGGAAGAACGGGATTATCGCGAGATCCCGCCTGATGACGAGGAGATCTACGGCGTCGCGCCCCTGCCGCCGGACAGCGACCCCTATGGCGACAGCCGCGATCTGCCGCGCGACGATGGCTATCCGCTTCCGCCGCGGGAAATCGCGCCCGAACGCGGGCCCTCGCGTCTCGTTCGTCGCGACCAGCTTCCCCCCGACGCTGTTCTGGAAGGCCCGGTGGAACGGGTGCGCCCGCTCGACCGCTCGCTATTTAACGACTTCTTCGGCGGCTAGAACGGGTGCGAGAATGCGCGGCGCGGGCTCGATGCGGGCCGCGCCGGCAAGACCCGCCGCGATATCGGCAATGCGGTCGAACACGAGATTGGGGCGATGGGCGAGAAGCGCGGCGCGCGTCGAGTAGCCCCAGGTCACCGCGCCAAAGCCGAGACCGGCCTTGTCGGCCGCTTCGGCGTCGCGCGTCTCGTCGCCGATATAGATCGCTGCCGCGCCGGGGATGCGCGCCTGCGACAACACCTGCCGAAGCTTGGCAGCCTTGCCGAAAATCGAGGCGGAGCAATTGTAGCGCGACACGAGCGCGGCGATCTCCGGCCCGAGCGTGCGGCGAACGCTGCCTTCGGAGTCGGATGACACGATGGCGATGGCGATGCCGCGCAGGCGCAGCGCCTCGAGCATCTCGCGCACCCCATCGAAGAGCGGCACGGGCGGCACCGCTTCGAGCTTGCGGTTGCGCAGATCACGCGCGATGGCGGGCACCTTCCAAAGCGGGATGCCGAGTTCCTTGAGGATCGCGGTGGTTTCCATGGTCCGGAGCCGCAGGGCTAGCTCCTCGTCCACCTTTCGAAAACCGTGGCGAAGCGCCACCGCGTCGAGAATGCCGATGAACCATGGGACCGAGTCGGCGAGAGTGCCGTCGAAATCGAAGATCGCCAGACGGCAAGGGGCGTGCGAGTCCATCCCTCGTCAATGCGTGTCCCGTCGGGCGTCGTCAATCCGCCCGAGCAGCCGTTCGTTGGATCGAACGGCAACCGGGGACGGAAATATGCTTGTTCCTCAGCGCGGCGCCCGCTTGGCGAGGATGCGCTGAAGAGTGCGGCGATGCATGGACAGGCGGCGCGCGGTTTCCGAGACGTTGCGCTCGCAAAGCTCGTAGACCCGCTGGATATGCTCCCAGCGCACCCTGTCCGCCGACATCGGGTTTTCCGGCGGCACCGCCCGGTCGCCGGGTTCGTGCAGCAGGGCGCCGATCACCTCCTCCACATCGGCCGGCTTGGCGAGATAGTCGATCGCACCGAGCTTCACGGCGGTCACCGCCGTCGCGATGTTGCCGTAGCCGGTCAGAACGATGGCGCGGGCATCGGCGCGCGAGCGGCGGAGTGCCTCGATGACATCGAGACCGTTGCCGTCTCCCAAACGCATGTCCACCACCGCATAGGCCGGGGGCTTGGCACGAATGGCCGAAACGCCCTCCGCCACGCTGTCGGCCGTGGCGACATCGAAGCCGCGCTGTTCGAGCGCGCGGCCGAGACGTTGAAGAAAGGGCTTGTCGTCGTCGACAAGAAGAAGAGTCCTGTCGCCCGCCGGAAGCTGCGTCCGGGACGGGGTCGAAACGTCATGTTCGATCAGCATGAGCACGCTTTCCGTTGCGCCGACTGCGGAGTTGGTTCGGATCAACCGGTTGTCCAGTATGTCCGTTCCCGGACCGCGGCGATTGCGGTCTGCGGCATGTCGGCTTTGATGGGCGAGTGCTCGTTAAGTGGCGACGCCGAAACGGATTTTCAACCGCGAACCCATGTTTGCATGGCTGGCTACGGCTATAGTGTCGCAAGGCTCGGTTGGGGGGCCGCAAGGGCGCCGACCGGCCAGGAAACCGCAACGGTCGCGCCGGTTTGCGGGCCGTCCTGATTGGCGCAGGAGAAATGCCCACCCGAGCGCTCCAACAGCGTCTTGGCGATGAACAGGCCGAGGCCGAGACCACCCCCGCCGTTCCGCTCCTGCCGGCGATAGGTCATGTAGGGATCGCCCACCCGCGCGAGGGCATCCTGCGAAAAGCCGGGGCCGTCGTCGTTGACGGTCACGTGAAGTTCCTTGTCGCTCCAGCCGACGCGCACGACGACTCGGTTCGTCGCGAAATCCACGGCATTCTCCACGAGGTTGCCGAGCCCGTAGAGAACGCCGGCATTGCGGCCGACCACCGGTTCCGCTCCCCGTCCGGTCTCCACCTCGACATCCACAAGGATGCCGAAATCGCGATGGGGCGCCACGACTTCCTCGATGAGCGCCAGGAACGGCAGACGCGCCATGTGCTCCTCGGACGAGGAGGACAGGGAGCTCAGCCGCCCGAGAATATCGCGACAGCGCTCGGTCTGCTGGATCAGGAGGTCCACATCCTCGCGCTGCGGATCGTCGGCGGGCACGGTGCGGCCCATTTCCTTGGCGACGAGCGAGATGGTGGCGAGCGGCGAGCCGAGTTCGTGCGCGGCGGCCGCCGCCAGTCCATCGAGAGCGTTCAGATGCTGCTCGCGCTGAAGGACCAGCTCGGTCGCCGCCAGCGCATCGGCGAGCGCCCGGCCTTCAGCGGCGACGCGGTAGATGTAGATGGCCGAAAACACGAGAACCGTCATGATCGCGAACCACAATCCCCCAACATAGGGCGGCGGCAGCACGAGGAGGGTTCCGTCCGGCCAGGGCAGCGGCAGATGCCAGAAGGTCAGGATCGTGACGGAAACAACGGCGAGAGTGCCGAGCGCCACGGTGGTCAGCGGCGGCTGGGTGGCCGAGGCGATGATCACGGGCACGACCAGAAAGGCCGCGAAGGGATTGTGCAGCCCGCCCGTCAAGAACAGGAGCAGGCTCGGCTGCAGGATGTCGAAGGACAGAACCGCCGCCGCCGCCGAGGCCGACAAGCGCCGGCTTTTCGGGATGGCGAGATCGAGCCCGATGTTGAGGACGATGGAAAGCGCGATCAGCGCAAGGCAGAAGGCCACCGGATAGGGCCACCAAAGGCCCCAGGCGACAAAGACGCAGGCCGCCGTCTGCCCCGCGACCGACAGCCAGCGCAGTCGCGTCAGCGTCGCCAGCCGCAACCGCTGGCTTTCGCTGACACCGGTGGCGAAGGCCGAAGGGCGAACCGCAAAGCGGCCGTCGGCGATCTGGTCCATATGATGACTCTAAACCCGTGATACCAAAGGGTTGTAGAGCGCGGGACCCCTTCCGCACAGCCGCCGTTGCGCCGCGTGTCGAGCGGTCGCAGGCAATGGCTGTTCCGATGGCGACGCCATTCGCCCGTTCAACCGGTCCCGCGACCGCTCAGCGGTTCCCTCAACGGAAGCGGATCAGGTCGCGACAGCAGCCGAGGGCGCGGTCGCCCTTCTCCGGTTCATGAATTGCGTGAGCGGCTTTTCGGCCACGACATGCGCGACCATGCCGACCGCGCAGCAACCGAGCGTCACGAGCGGAACCATGTAGACCTGCGGCCAGTCGCCGATTGCCGTGGCCTTGATCAGGAAACCATAGGCGATCATGCCGAAGACGTGCGTTAGATAAAGCGAATAGGACGCGTCGCCGAGATGCTCCAAGGCCTGTCCGAGCCAGGAGCTTCCCCGAATCCAGTTCACGGAAGAGGCCACGATGCAGGCGGCGGGGACACCCCAGCCCAGAACCCTTGCCCATCCCTCCAGACCGTTCGTGGACGCCGCAGGGATCATGAGCGAGGACGCGAGGATTCCAGCCATGCCGGCGCAAAGAAACACCGCAGTCCACGGCCGAAGCATCTGGGCCGGCACCAGCGCCAGAACCGCCCCGAGACAGAACTCGATCAGGATCGGGCTGGAGAAGAAGGACGAGATTTCCCCGGACGAAAGCAACGGCGATACCAGCATGATCGCCGCCAGCGCCAAGATGGTGATCAGAACGGTCCGCAACTTGGACGCCGACAGGAGAGCGACCGCGAAGACGACATAGAAGAAGACTTCGTAGCGAAGCGTCCAGGCGACGTCGATGATCAGGTCTTCTCCCGGCAGAAGAAGAAAGGAATGGATGACATTGCCGGGGGTCAGAGGATGATTCCGCATGAAGCCGACGAGATGCAGGCTCATCATCGCCAAAAGGCAAAGCCAGTAGAACGGATAGATACGGATCAATCGGCGCTTCATGAAATCGACAGGTCTCATGGGGTCTCGCCGGGGACGAAACGCGCTGTAGACCATGATGAAACCGCTGATGACGAAGAAGATGTCGACGCCGGCAGCCCCGCTCAGCGTAAACCAATCCGGACTGAAGCTTCCCGTGCTTCCGTTGGAAATTTCCAGCGTGTGATGGACAACAACCAGTAAAGCCGCAACCCCTCGCAGCATCTGAATGCCAACGAGCTCAGAATTATTTTTAGCGACCATCTGTCCGGTCTCGAATTTTCAAGAACGATTTCTTCCATACCACGCGACCGGCGACATGCAATGTCCGAGGGGCCGTCAGCATTCCTTTGGGGCAGAATGGTTACCATGCACGTGGCATTTGCTGCCGAAAAGGACGGGCGGGTCACGAGACGTTCGGGCGGTCGAAAACGCGCTGCGCAAAGCCTGCCTTCCCTGCGGCATGGAGCCAGCGACCCGAGCCTCTCTTGCCCCCGTTCGACAAGCGGAGCCGTTCAGGATCGCGGCTTGGCGCGGGTCACGAGACGTTCGGGCGGTCGAAAACGCGCTGCGCAAAGCCTGCCTTCCCTGCGGCATGGAGCTAGCGACCCGAGCCTCTCTTGCCCCCGTTCGACAAGCGGAGCCGTTCAGGATCGCGGCTTGGCGCGGGCCGTCGGGGCGGCGGTGGCGGGGTCCTCCGGCCAGAAATGCTTGGGGTAGCGCCCGCGAAGATCGGCGCGCACATCGCGCCAGGAGCCGGCCCAGAAGCCGGGCAGGTCGCGGGTGATCTGGATCGGTCGATGGGCCGGGGACAGGAGTTCCAGCGTCAGGGGAAGACGCCCGCCGGCGATGGCGGGATGGCTTGTCAGGCCGAAGAGTTCCTGGACGCGCACGCTCAGGACCGGCTGGTTCTCCTCGTAGCGGATCGGCAGGCGCGAGCCGGTGGGCGCTTCGAAATGCGAAGGGGCGAGCGCCTCGATCCGCCGTCGCTCGCCGTCCGGCACCAGCGCCATCAGCGCCTCGTGCAACGCGCCCGCCCCGATCGCGGCGATCCGCGTCGCGCCGGGAAGAAAGGGCAGAAGCCAATGCTCCAGCGTTTCGAGAAGCTGTTCGTCCGACACGTCCGGCCAGGGGTCACCCAGCGATCGGCGCAGAAAAACGAGACGGCGGCGCAGGCGCTCGCCTTCGGAGCCGAAGGGCAAGGCGGCGAGCCCGCGCGCGCGGATGCCCTCGGCCAAGGCTGTCGCCCCCTCTCCCGTCGGCACGGCGACGGGCCGCTCCACCAGAACGGCGCGTCCGAGGCGGCGAAGGGCGCGAGCGCGGACCTCGCCTCTTTCAGCATCGAAGGCAGTGACCGTTTCCTCGACGATGCGGTCCGCCAGAAGCGTTTCGATCGCTTCGCGGGAGATCGCGGCGGCGGCGGTGATGCGGGCCGCCTTGGCCGCGCCTTGAAGGTCGGCGGCGACGATGAAGGTCTCGGCGGCGAGGTTCGAGATCGCGTCCACGACCCCGCCCCGGCCGTTGGCGAGAACGAATGCGCCCCGGCTGCCGCGCGCCTGCGCCACGCGGTCGGGAAAGCCGAGCGCCAGAAGGCCGCCGATCTCGTCCTCGTTCGAGCCGGCGCCCTCACCCGCGATGCGCCGCGCGAGGGCCTCCGCCGCCTTGGCTCGCCCGCCCCGCTCGGCGCGAAAGCGCCGGAGCCTCTCGCCGAGATCGACATCGACCCCGCCGAGACCGCGCTCGGTGAGAAGCACGGCCAAACGGGCCGCCGTCATTTTCGCTTCGCGCGGGGCCGACACCACCATGCGCGCCAAGCGCGGCGGCAGGGGCAAGGCGCGCATCGCCTCGCCGGTCGGCGTCAAACGGCCCTCGCCGCCCAGCGCACCGAGATCAAGGAGAAGCGCGCGCGACTCGGCGAGCGCGGGCGCCGGCGGGGGATCGAGAAAGGCGAGTGCGCGAGGGTCCGACACACCCCAGGCGGCGCAGTCGAGAACGAGACCGGACAGATCGGAACTCACGATTTCCGGTCGGTCGAAGGGCTCCAGCGCAGCGGTCTGTTCCTCGCGCCAAAGCCGGATCGCGACGCCCGGCGCGGTGCGCCCGGCGCGCCCGGTGCGCTGGTCGGCGCCCGCTTTCGACACGCGCACCGTTTCCAGCCGCGACAGGCCGGTGGCCGGCTCGAAGGCGGCTTGTCGCCGAAGCCCCGAATCCACCACCACCGACACGCCGTCGATGGTGAGCGAGGTTTCCGCGATGGCGGTGGCCAGCACCACCTTGCGGGTGCCAGTTGGGGCGGGGCGGATGGCGAGATCCTGCTCCCGCCCTTCCATCGCGCCGAACAAGGGAGCGATGGCGAGGACCGGGGAACTCAATGGCGCGAGGCGCTCATGGACGCGCTCGATCTCGCGCTGGCCGGGAAGAAAAACGAGAATGCTCCCCTCCTCCTTCGCCAAGGCATCCCTGACTGCCTCGGCGGCCGCGTCCTCGACACTCACCGTTCCCGGCCGTTCGCGGTAGCGGACTACCACGGGAAAGGCGCGACCGAGGCTGGTCACCACCGGAGCCTCCCCAAGCAGCCCCGCGACCTTCGCCCCGTCCAGCGTCGCCGACATGACGAGAAGCCGCAAATCCTCGCGCAGCGCCCCCTTCACGTCGAGGGCGAGCGCCAGGGACAGGTCCGCGTCGAGCGAGCGCTCGTGGAACTCGTCGAGAACCACCAGCGAAACGCCGGAAAGCTCCGGGTCGGACAGGATCATGCGGGTGAAGACGCCTTCCGTCACGACCTCGATGCGCGTGCGCCTGGTGATGCGGGTGTCGAGCCGCATGCGCCAGCCGACCGTTTCGCCGACCTCCTCACCCAGCATCGCGGCCATGCGCCGGGCGCTCGCCCGCGCGGCGAGGCGTCGCGGCTCCACGAGGATGATCCGACCATCCGCCATGAAGGGCGCATGGAGGAGATGTAGCGGCGCGAGCGTCGTCTTGCCGGCACCGGGCGGGGCGACCAGAACCGCGCTGCCATGGCGCTCCAAGGCTTCGCTCAGGTCGGGCAGCACGTCGGAAACCGGCAGACGCGGCAGCGATGTCAGCGGCATGGGAGAGGCATGAGAAGCATCGAGTTTCGGTTCCGGCCTTTGCGTGTCGCGCCATTCCGTGCCATCGCCTTCCCTTCGGCGAAAGCCCTGTTTCCGCGACAGGCGTTTTTCGCACGGCGAACGGCCCGGCGGCCAAGGAGACGGCGATGCAGGACGAGGCGACGGACAAGCGCAAGACCCTGGTTCTGACGGGCGCGTCGCGCGGCATCGGCCATGCGACGGTGAAGCGCTTTTCGCGCGAAGGTTGGCGGGTGATCACCTGCTCGCGCCAGCCCTTCGCCGAGGACTGCCCCTGGCCGGCGGGACCGGAAGACCACATCAAGGTCGATCTCGCCGACCCCGAGGACGTGGGCTTCGCCATTTCCGAGATTCGCCGGCGGCTGGAAGCCAACGGCTCCTGCCTTCATGCACTCGTCAACAATGCCGCGATCTCGCCGAAGGGCGACGGCGGGGCGCGCCTCGATTCCATCCGCACGCCCATGCATATGTGGCGCGACGTCTTTCAAGTGAACTTCTTCGCCCCGATCATGCTGGCGCGCGGTCTCCAGAAGGAACTCGGCGCGGCCAAGGGCTCGATCGTCAACGTCACGTCGATCGTCGGTAGCCGCGTCCATCCCTTCGCAGGCACCGCCTATGCGACCTCCAAAGCGGCGCTCGCCTCGCTGACGCGAGAGATGGCGGCCGATTTCGGCCCGTCCGGCATCCGCGTCAACGCCATCGCGCCCGGCGAGATCGACACCGCGATCCTGTCGCCCGGCACGGAGAAGATCGTGGAGAACATCCCGCTGCGCCGCCTCGGCAAGCCGGCGGAAGTCGCGGACATCATCTTCTTCCTGACCTCCGACCAGGCGTCCTACGTGACGGGCTCGGAGATCCACATCAATGGCGGCCAGCACGTCTGACCGCCGTTCGGCTAGAGGTTCAGAAGAGGTCGAGAGAGAAGCGCTTCGAGATGCCGAGGCCGACCGTGTACTGGTTCTCGTCGCCGGTCTTCACGATCGGCGAATCCTCCGCGTCGCCGATGAAGCGGTTCCAGGACGCGTCGGCGTTGAGGAACCAGGTCGGGCGGAACTCGTAGCGCGCGGAAGCAGCCACGCCCGCCGACTTGAAGCCGCCGTCGGCGTCATAGGCGTCGAGACGCCCGCCGGTGGCGATGGATTCGCTGTCGCTGACGCCGAAAAGCGCGTTCATGTACTTGCCGGACGCGAAGGAAAGCGTCGGGCCGGCCTTCAACTGCCATTCCTGCGAGGGACGCGCCACGAGATTGGCCCCGACATCGCCGACGAAGCCGTCCGCGCCGCCGAAGGCATAGCGGAACTCGCCGTAGACTTCCGCGAAATCCCATTCGTAGCCGAGCTTCACGCCCGCCTCGTAGGTCGCGTCGACATCGCGAAGGCCCTGAAGCTCGTCGTAGTCGGCGGCATTGCGCTTGTCGATGAACTCGAAGGACGGGCCGATGGAGAAGCCGCCGCGCTGCGGGTCGATGCTGCCGAAGGTGAAGAGGCCCGGAAGGCTCAGGTAATCGACGCTGACGATCGGATAGGGCGAGAACTGGTAGTCCTTCGCGCCGGCATATTCGGGCATCATTCGGCCGCCGACGCCAAGCTCGATCACGAGATCGGTGGTGGTCGGACGGGCGCTTGCCGCTTCCTCGTAAACATCGGCGGCGCGCGCATGGCCGGCGAGGAAAAGGGACAGAAGGCAGAAGCCCAGGGCGGCTTTTGTCATGGAACGAAACTCCGACGCGCCGACCCTTTGGGATCGATCTTGCGGACGGTTTTATCGACCGGTTCTCGCCGAACAATGGACGAGGCCGAAATCAGTCACCCGGCGGCTCGTTTGTGGCGCCGAGCGTTGCATCCAGGCGACAGGGCCGCTCGGCGAATGCGTCGGTTCCTCCCCTCGACGCCGTTCTTTTTTCGTTTCTGGATGGAGCGGAAAAGTTCCCCAAGGTGAAGTCGAAAATCTCCCCCATTTGGGTGATCCGTTACATCGAGTCGTCTCAGCGTTCTCCTTCGCCGTGGAGAAGCAGCGCGAGTTCGGTCTGGCGATTCGTTCCGGTGCAGGCGAAAAGCGCTTTCAGATGGGTGCGTACGGTTGCCGAAGACAGGTCCAGCGCGTCGGCGGCCTCCGCCACGGACCGGCCTTGGCGCAACTGCATCGCGACGCGGGTCTGCATGGGGGTGAGGCCGAAGCGGCGGCGAAGGCGCGCCTCGATCTTTCCCTCGTCCTTTCCCAAGCCCTCCACCATCAGAACCACGCAAGCGGCGCGGTCCGGCGCGAAAGGATCGAAACGCTCCGAAACGGCGACGACCCGCGCACTCGCCCGCGGCCCCCCATTGCGGTTTCGCAGCGTCACGCGGGCGCTTTCAACCGAGCTCGCGATGCGCGGATCGAGAGCGGCGGCGATCAACCTGTCGAGCGGTGCCTGATCCTGCACGATCGTGGCCCGCAGCCGGCCACCATCGCTTCGCAAAACGGTGCCGCTCGCCAGCATCTCGTCCGCCGCCGCGTTCGCCTGCCGGACACGGCCGTCACGGCCGAGCGTCAAAACGGCGGATGGTATGCGCTCCAGCACCGTTTCCATCTCGGCCTGCGCCGTGCACAGGCGCGCGCCGATGTCGAGCGCGCGGTTGAGATGCCGGCTGATCCGCTCCAGCGTCCCCATCTCCTCCTCGCTATAGAAGCCCGCATCCGCAGGACGCCAGAAGTTGACGGTAAGGATCTTGTCTTCGCTGAAGCGGAGCCGCTGGCCAACGACGTGGCGGATACCCTGCGGTCGGACCCAGTCGCGATAATATTCGGTTTCCTCAAAACACACCGTCCCGCGCTGTTGCGCTTCAAGGCTGGCTTCGGTGAGAACACCGCTCTCGCTCTGCATTGCACATGAATTGAACGGGTTGAGAGCATCGTAATAGCCGAGATAAGACGCGATGGCGGACGGGCCGAAGCCGACGATGGAAATTGGCTCCAGCAGGCGAAACCGGTCGATATCGCGTTCTTCGACGTAAAGAACGCCGGATGCGGCATGGAAGAACTCGGTGACGGCGCCGATGGCGCTTTCCCAGGCGCCGGGGCGCGCCGATGCCTCGTAGATCCCGTCGATCACCCGATCGATTGTCGTCATGTTGACCAGCTCCCATGCCTGCCGCGGCACGAGCGATCGCCCGTGGGCATCCTCTTCCTCGCCATGCGTCAGCGCCCTTCCCGTTGCAGAAGCAGCGCGAGCTCCATCTGGCGCTTCGTGCCGGTGCGCGCGAAAAGGGCCTTCAGATGCGTGCGCACGGTTTCCACCGACAGACCGAGCGCTGCGGCAGCTTCCGTCGGCGTTTTGCCGTCCCGCATCTGCATGGCGACGCGGACCTGGGCCGGGCTCAGGCCGAAACGCCGCTGAAGGCGCGCTTCCGTCAAAGGCTCCTCGTCCGGATAGCCATCGACGGTCAGGATCATGGAGGCCGAACGATCGAGGCCGAAGGGATCGAAGCGCCCCGCCACCACGATGGCGCGGGCCACCAACGGCGGTTTGCCGTCCGAGCGGCGAAGCGGCAGCCGCGCGCCTTCGGCCCAGGCGGCGAACTTCGATTCGAAGGCGCAGGCGAGCAGGCGATCCAGCCCCGGCTGATCTTCCGGCGTCACGGTTCGCAGCCGGCCCCCCTCGTTCCGCAAGGCGATGCCGGCCGTCAGAAGCGCGTCGGCCGCCGCATTGGTCTGCCGGAGACGCCCGTCGCGCCCGATGGTGAAGACGGCGGACGGCATTCGCCCGATCAGCGTTTCCATTTCCGCTTCCGCCGCGCGCAAACGCGCGCCGACATCGAGCGCCCGCGAGATATGCCGGTTCAAACGGCCGAAATCCGCAGCCTCCTCCGGCAGATAGCCTCCTTCCGCCGCCGTCCGCCAAACGGCCATGATCAGAACACCGTCGTTCTGACGCTCCAGAAACTCGCCCATGACGTGCCGCAGACCTTGGGGACGAGCCCAGTCCACGTAGAATTCGCTGTCGAGATAGGGCCGAGCCTGGGGGAAGCGAAGCGTGTCGGCTTCGGTCACCACGCGCCCGGTGCCGAGCCGTTTGGTCAGCTCGAACATCGGGTTGCTGGCATAATAGCGCTCGAAATACAGTTGCAGCCAGTTGCGATCGTAGCCGAGCGCGATGGCGGCCTCGGCGCCTGACATCGGTCCGGCGTTCTGACGCAGGCTCTGCACGTAGAGGCCGCCGGACTGCGAGCGGAAATGGCGATGCGCGGCGCCGACGGCGTTGGGAAGAATGTCCGGCCGTTCGGATGCCTCGTAGAAGCCGTCAATCACGTCGTCGATCGACGCCATGTCCCTTACTCGTCCCACCAGTCAACGACGCAGTGAACAGAAGCTCCATGTCCGGCGTCAAGACCGGCGCGATAGCTGGCCAATATCTTCGGTTTCGACAAGTTCGACGACTGGCCGGGACGCAACAGACCGGAACCCGGCCCCGCCGTCGGCACGGACTGCGAACAGCCCGCAAACGCTCGAATGGATAGAATCGCGAGAATCGGGAGGCTTCTCGGCATGTCGCTTTCTCCGATCGCGGAACGAAAGACTCCGCCGAAGAAAGGGGACGCGATTCTCGAAGGGCTGTCGTCACCTGAATTGATGACACGGGGACGATCGGCGTTTGAAATGCGAAAAACCCGCGGCGCTGGTGCGCCGCGGGTTCCGATGTTTGCCGATCGAGACGACTGGGGATCAGCCGTTACTCGTCCTCGCCACGGCCCTTGAGGGCGGCGCTGAGGATGTCGCCGAGCGAGGCGCCCGAGTCGGACGAACCGTACTGCGCGACGGCTTCCTTCTCTTCCGCGATCTGCAGCGCCTTGATGGACACGCCGAGACGACGAGCCTTCTTGTCGAACTGCGTGACACGCGCATCGACCTTCTGGCCGACCGAGAAGCGCTCCGGGCGCTGCTCGTCGCGATCTCTGGCGAGATCGGCGCGACGGATGAAGGAGGTCATGTCCGAGTCGGTGAGCTTCACCTCGATGCCACCGTCGTTGACCGCGATGACCTCGCAGGTGACGATCGCGCCGCGACGAAGATCGCCGGCTTCCGGCGCCGCGAAGGAATCGGTGCCGACCTGCTTGATGCCGAGCGAGATGCGCTCCTTCTCGACGTCGACGTCGAGAACCTGCGCCTTCACCACGTCACCCTTGTTGAAGTCGTCGATGACCTGCTCGCCCGGACGGTTCCAGTCGAGATCCGACAGGTGCACCATGCCGTCGACGTCGCCGTCGAGACCGATGAACAGGCCGAACTCGGTCTTGTTCTTGACCTCGCCCTCGACGATCGTGCCGACCGGATGGTTCTCGGCGAAGACTTCCCACGGGTTGCGGAGCGTCTGCTTGAGGCCGAGCGAGATGCGGCGCTTGACCGGATCGACTTCCAACACGACGACCTCGACCTCCTGGGTGGTGGAGAGGATCTTGCCGGGATGGACGTTCTTCTTGGTCCAGCTCATCTCGGAAACGTGGATGAGGCCCTCGATGCCCGGCTCCAGCTCCACGAAGGCGCCGTAGTCCGTGATGTTCGTGACGCGACCCACGACCTTGGTGTCGACCGGGAACTTCGCACCGATATCCTGCCACGGATCGGCCTCGAGCTGCTTCATGCCGAGCGAGATGCGGTGGGTTTCCTGGTTGATGCGGATGATCTGGACGCGAACCGTCTGGCCGATCTGCAGGATCTCGGTCGGATGGTTGACGCGACGCCACGCCATGTCGGTGACATGGAGGAGACCGTCGATGCCGCCGAGGTCCACGAACGCACCGTAATCGGTGATGTTCTTGACCACGCCGTCGACGACCTGACCTTCCTCGAGGTTCTGCACGATTTCCGAGCGCTGTTCGGCGCGCGACTCTTCCAGAACGGTGCGGCGCGACACGACGATGTTGCCGCGGCGCTTGTCCATCTTGAGGATCTGGAAGGGCTGCGGCGTGTTCATGAGCGGCGTCACGTCGCGGATCGGACGGATGTCGACCTGGGAACGCGGCAGGAAGGCCACGGCGCCGTCGAGATCGACGGTGAAGCCACCCTTGACCTGGTTGAAGATCGTGCCTTCGACCTTCTCGTTGGCGTTGAACTTGACCTCGAGGTTGACCCAGCTTTCCTCGCGGCGCGCCTTGTCGCGCGACAGGACGGCTTCGCCGAGCGCGTTCTCGATGCGCTCCACATAGACCTCGACGGTGTCGCCGATCTTCAGCTCGCCTTCGCGGCCCTTCGCGCCGAATTCCTTCAGCGCCACGCGACCTTCGACCTTCAGGCCGGCGTCGATGACGGCCATGTCCTTCTCGATGCCGACGACCGTACCCTTGACCACGGTGCCTTCGGCGACGTCATGATCGTGGTAGGAAGCTTCGAGCAGTGCCGCGAAATCGTCGCGCGACGGGTTCAGATTTGACATTCGTTCTCCTTGGGGAGCCTTCCACGGCCGGCTTGGCGGCTGGGAAGACGGCGCCGTTCACGGGGTTCGCGTTGCGTTTCGCCGGCGATCGGTCCACCCGAGACCGGCCTCGTTTCGGAGGCTGGGATCGGGCTCCGGGGCGGCCGCGCTTTTCGCGGCTCCCGGTCGGCGCTTGAGGACCGGCCGTCGGCAGGGTTCATAGCTGAAAAGGGCGCGCTCTCACAAAGAGAGCCGCCCTCATGTCATGCGTTCCGGCCAGCCAGGAACCGATCGATCAGCTCGCAAGCGGCCTGGAACGCGGCTTCTATATCCAGTTCGCTCGTGTCGAGCAAGTGCGCGTCGGGCGCGGGCTTCAAGGGTGCCACAGTGCGTCCGGCATCGCGCGCGTCGCGCTCGCGCACCTCGGCCAGGATGCGCTCGTAGTCCACCGGGCGGCCCTTGGCGGAAAGCTCCTCCGTGCGCCGCCGGGCGCGCACCTCGGCGCTGGCGGTGACGAAGATCTTCACCTCCGCATCCGGCGCGATCACCGTGCCGATGTCGCGGCCGTCGAGAACAGCGCCGCCCGGCCGGCGGGCGAAATCGCGCTGGAAAGCGTCGAGCGCGGCGCGCACTTGAGGGTGTGCGGCAACGCGGCTCGCCAGTTCCCCCGCTTCCCGGCCACGCAGCGAACCGTCGTCGAGGGCGCTCGGGGTCAGCGCCCGCGCCACCGCGCCGGCCGCCTCGCCATCGTCGAGGTCGACGCCTTGTGCGAAGGCCCGCCGGCCGACCGCGCGATACAGAAGCCCCGTATCGAGATGGGCAAGGGCGTAGCGCTCCGACAAGCGCTTGGCGAGCGTGCCCTTGCCGGCCGCCGCCGGGCCGTCGATGGCGATGGTGAGCCGTGCCGTCATGCCGAAGCGTTCCTTTCCGGGCTGCGGCCCGCTCGAACCCGCCCCATTGCCGCTCTCGTTTCCATCCCGCAAGGGCGGCGCGGCATTCTCCCCGAAATATCCCGCCAGCGCAGCGACGACGCCGAAGACGCGTCCGAGAACGAAGGGCACGGCGACGAAGAACAGCACGAGCGCCGCGCCGCCGAGAAAATCGATGAGAGCAAGCGCCGCGTCGAGCGTCGCCCAGCCGCTCGTCGCGCCCTCTGCCCGCCCGCCGAGCGCGCGATAGATCAGCGCCGCGCCGACAAGAACCGGCCAAACGAGCTTCGGCCATCCGAGCGCGAAGCGCGAGCGCCCGCGCGCCGAGGCCTCGCGCGCGATGCGTGAAGCGACGCTCCGCCCGTAGATGAAGGACAAGGGCGCAAAGAACACGAGAAGCGCGAGAAAGGCTGCGAGACTTCCCACCGTCGCTTATCCCGCTTCGCCGAGGTGCAGAACCTCAGGCAAGGCGAGTTCCGGCACCGCCCGCAGCGCGCCCTGCCCTTCGAGGCGCAGAACCCTTTCGCCGCCCGCATTCGTCTCGACGGCAAGCGCGGCGCCGAAAACCGTCAGAAGCCGTTCCACGGGGTCGGGCACACTGCCGGGCTCAGCGAGGCTCGTCGTGCCCGGCGCATTGAGGCCGGCGAGAAGAAGAGCCGCTTTCAGCCCTTGCGAAGGAACGTCCGGGCGATGGGCCACCGGGGCGGCGACGCGCGGTCCCCGAATGCACAGGCCAGCGCCGCCATTTTTCTTGGCGATCTCGGCACCGACGAGGCGCAGGGGTGCGGCGAGCCGATCCAGGATGGGCGACAGGGTTTCGCCGACGATCAGCGTCGTCGGAAAGTCGTAGGCCGCCACCAGCCCGGCGAGGAGCACGGCGCTTGCCGGGTCGCCCAATAGATCGAGCGGTTCCCTCGGCTCCAGAAGGCAGCCGTTGCCGACGCCATCCACGATCCAATCCTCGCTTTCGCGCCGCACGAGCGCGCCGAGACCACGCAAGGCAGCGGCCAGGTGGGCCAGTTCTTCAGGCCTCGCAAAACCCCTCAAACGGGTGCGGCCGGATGCGAGGGCAGCCAGAAGAAGCGCAAGGCGAAACGCCGTCCCCAAGCCCTCCAGCCGCGCGCCATCCGGCAGGGGCGAGACGTCTGCGACACCCGCCGAACGGTCGGCCGCGCCTGCCTTCACCATGGCTTGCCATCCCTTTCCCGCCCGCGCGACTAGGCGCGCTCGGCTGCTTTGACAAGGAGCGGTCGAGGTCCTAAGGGACCCCGTTTTTCCAATGCCCCAGTTCCCGGCCGAACGGCCGAACTCTTAGCCCGCGAGGTGAGAATGGCCAAATCCGAACTAGGCACCAAGCGCATCTGCCCCGAAACGGGTCGCAAGTTCTACGACCTCGGCAAGGACCCGATCGTGTCGCCCTATACCGGCACGTCCTATCCCCTTTCCTTCTTCCAGGCGAGCGCGCCCGCGCCGCGCGGCAAGGTCGTGGAAGAAGACGAGGAAGCCGAGACCGAGACCGTCGAAGCGGCGGACGACGCGGCCGAGACCGTTTCCTTGAGCGAAGTCGAGGAAGACGACGATACGGGCGCCAAGAACAGCGTCGACGTCGATGACGACGAGGATGTCGAGGTCGAGGATGGGGGCGACGACGATACCTTCCTCGAAGAAGAAGACGAGGACGACGATGACATGACGGACATCATCGGCTCGCGCGAGGACGACGACGATTGATGCCTGAGGGCTGCCGGCAGGTCCCGGCGGTTTTCTTCCGCCAAGCGCGATTTGGCGCTTGATCTCTCCGGGCGGCTTCTTTATGAAGCCGCTCCAGCAGGACGAAACGAGCGCATCCCAGGCGCTCCGGTCCGGCGGCGGAAGGGTCGAAAGACCCGCCGAAAAGGATGGGGCTATAGCTCAGCTGGGAGAGCGCTACAATGGCATTGTAGAGGTCAGCGGTTCGATCCCGCTTAGCTCCACCATTTCACCGATCTAAGTTACTGCAGTTACTATAGTTTGTGCCATCACTGGCGAAGCTTCCCCACTTTCTTCCCCATTCCGTCATCACGCAGTGCGCCATTGTGCGCTGTTGTCTTCCTGCGTTCGGTTCAGCCTCCACCAATCTTGCGCGCCCTCCCCTCTTGGGTAGCGTGAGGGCATGTCCGACCATCCGCCTCACCTTCGCGTCGTCTCAGAACGTAGCTCGGCAGACATCCAGCACGAGCACCGACTGGCTGAACTTCGATGGAGCCTCGTCACTCTGACGGCGAACCTGCTGCGGGTCACACGCGGCGCGGGTCGGTCCTGGGAGATCGTCACCCAATGCATCGAGACCGCGCATGCCTACCACGCCTATGTGCAGGCGATCGGGCACCTGCCCCCGTCTTTCGAAATTGAGCAGATCCTGAACCTGAAGCGCGAGTTTGGCGACTTCTCCTCGGATGCGGATATCGACTGCGGTCGATCGATGCTGGTTGCCGGCGCGCTTCAGTTCACGGCCTCGACGCTTCTAGGCCAGCGCACGCAGGTGGCGGCAGGGCAGCGCGAGATGTTCGAGGGCGAAAGGCTGATCGTCCAGGCGCGGGAGCGTCAACGAAAGGAGCGCTTGGAAGAGGAGCGAGCCGCCAGGACACCGCGTCGAAAGACGAGCAAGAGGCCAAAGGCCAAACCGAAGCGGGCGAAAATCGAACTCTAAGCGGTCATACCGTCGCTCTTGCCAGCCAGCCCCATCCCTCTGCCGTCGCCAATGTCGCGACGGTCCACACACCGCAGCGGAGATGAAGCTTGCCGTCGATCCGTAGGAAGCAGCATCTCGGCACCGCCGAACATGGTGAGGTATCGCCGTAAGGTTGCGGAAGATCCGCAGCGCCTTCAATGTCCCGGCGAACGATATCAAGACAGGGGGATGGCGTCGGGTTTGCGAACAGGTCTTACCGAAGGCGGCTGAGCATCTTCGCCAAGATGGCATCCATTTGTCTAATGACCGGGGCTGTATCTGCGGCGTCGGCAAATAACAACGTCAGCTCTTTCTCGAACACCGACGTGACCGTCTGAACTTTATGCGCTGCAGCTACGCCTTCGTCAGTCAGATCAAGATAAACCTTGCGGTGATCGTCCTGGCCTGCGGCACGCCGAACCCACCCCTTTCGCTCGCAGATATCGGCCATCTTTGAGACCGTCGACGGTCTGACGTTGAGTGATCTACCTACGGCAACACTCGATCGGGATCCACCTTCTAAAAGCGTAAGGAGGAAATGGTCTTGCCCCGCTGAAACACCGATTGGCGCTAGAACGAGACCTTGCAGCTGCCGGATAGTCTTCGTGATATGTAACAGGTAGCCGACAATCTCTGCGTTCGGCGGCGGGTTTTTAGTTTCGATGGTCGAAACGGAACGTTGTCCTGTCATCGAACCCTCCTTCGAAAAATAGTTGGCCTGCTCCTGAGCTAACTAAAGCAGCCGCAGCGTTTGCAGATCCGAAAGAAACTCGTCTTTCAAGATATGAAGCTTGGTTCGCATCAGCTTGCTGACCTTCCAACAGCAGAACGTGTTCTACCAATTCAAAAAGCGTTAAAGAACTGTTTGTTCGGTTATACGCTCGATGAAGCTGTCGGGCGGATTGCCCGCCCGACAACGAAACGAGTGACCTCAAATGTTTCGTTCGATAGCGCCTTCGATCCGGCCTAGAAGGCCTTCGGATCCCGACTTGGACGTCTGCCCTGTCTGAGCCCCTCCATCTGGACGTGCGGGCGCGAGCGACGGCTTGCCGCCCATCGGCTCGGACTGCATCGCAGTAAACTCACCCTTGCCGTCAATAGATGGGCCGGAGGTCCAGCGCCCTTCAGGGATCGAACCGTCGGTCATGTGGCCGAAATAGGCGTAAGAGAATTTCTGGTTCTCTTCCGACTGGGGGAAGGAGTTTGGGATCGGTAGGTTCATTTGATCACCTCCCATGTCTTCCAATGCAGCCAGCCATTGCTGTTGATGCATCGTGTCGCGTGCAATCATGAAACTCAACATCTCCTTCATTCCAGGATCGTCGGTCATGTTCCACAGCCGCACGGCCAGAGCCCTGCCTGTGCTTTCGGCGCAGACATTCGAATACATGTCGGCCGCGATATTCCCTGACGCGTAGACATGAGACATATCGAATGGCACACCGTTAGCATCGACTGGCATGGCAGCGAGCCCAGCCGATAGAATATGACGCATATCCATGCCGTTTAGGACTGCACCGCCCGCCACATCGGCGGAGATATCCTCCTTCAGGGACAAAGGCGCGCCTTCGAGGTTCAAAGCGACGGCAGTTGCCAGCATCTCGATGTGGCCGAGCTCTTCTGTTGCAGTGTTCAGAAGCATGTCGCGATACTTGGCGGGACCGCGTGCTCCGAAAGCCTGGAACATGTACTGCATCGCGACGCGGATCTCACCTTCGACCCCGCCAATCGCCTGCTGCAATGCCTTTGCGAAGACCGGGTTCGGCTTTTCGACCCGGACGGGAAACTGCAGCTTACCATCTGTGTAGAACATCGTATTCCTTGTTGATCACGCCGTTTAGGGACGGCAGTGACGACGAAAGGAATTGCGGGAAAAGGACGTTCCAAAACTACGCTTCCGATTATCCTGCGCCAGCCATGAGCATAAGAGGGAACATTTATCGATCGTCTGGCGGACAAGGGTCGGTTCATGGAACGGACTTACTTCGTCAGATGCAATGGCGAAGGTCGGCGATTAAACGTTGTATGCGCCTTCTCGACGGACTGGAAATCCTGAGCCAACTCCGGCCTCTTTTCGGTGGCGGTGTAACACTACCTCGCCCGGGCAATGACTACACTGTTGTGATCGCGAGACGTTAGACGGCACATCCTTCGTCATCTGACCGAATACAGTAAGTGCCAGTGCGCTGGACCACCGATCACGCGCCGCCAATACCTTCCTGGACGATGCCAGTTCCTTGGCAGACTGGACAATCCATTCCATCTATTATCCCGGATCCAACACAATCGGGGCAAAGATTTTCCCCAGTGCCAGGTGTGCCTTCCGGGGCATCATCTCCAAACTTCAACGGCCCTGTTTTAGGTTCGTCCTGCATAACGCCTCCTGACGATGGCTGTACACATTGGCGAGATCAACACGTGACAGTGTTGATAGGTATGTGCCTCCGGTGAGACGTCGATCCAGCACCAATCTTGCGAGAATGCTTCGCTGACTGCAGTAGCGCTCCCAGTGGCACAAGCGCGACGACGGCCGAAGACATGTCGGGTGCCCGCCTTAGTACCTCCGGTTCACCTGCAACGATCAGAGCCAACTTAGGATCAATATCGTAAATGGGTCTCGGCTCGCTCCTTTGCCGATAGCCAGCACGGAACGGAAGAGTTCGCCGTGGCTTGCCCTGCCATAGGAGCTTCTCGAGGGCGTTCGCAAAGCTCGGCTATCGGCATGAATGAGGTGACAACATGAAGTACGTACAAGCACTCGGCATCGCTCTTGCGATGTCCATTCCTACTGTATCGTTTGCGCAAAATGCGTCCGAGCAGTCTGCAACTTCGGTTGCGATGAAAAGCATGACAGCCAAAGAGTATGTTTCGATGGCGGCGTCGTCTGACATGCTCGAGATTGCATCGAGTAAGGAGGCTTTGGAGAAGTCCAAGTCGGACAATGTCCGCAAGTTTGCCCAGCAGATGATCACGGATCACACGATGACGACGAAGGAGATCACTGCCGCAGCCAAGACCGACGACATCTCTGTTCCGAAAGAGATGATGCCCAAGCATGCCGAAATGCTGAAGCAGCTACAAAGCGCACCGGCTGCCAGCTTCGATGAGAAGTATATGCAGCTTCAGGTCATGGCACATCAGGAAGCCGTGGATTTGCATTCTGACTATGCGCAGAATGGCGACGATGCCGCTCTGAAGGCAGTGGCTACAAAAGCGGTGCCGATTGTCAGCGAACATTTGAAGCACGCCCAGGCAATGGCGTCGAAGGCCTGACAACTATCGAACCACAGTGACCGACAAGGCTGCGTGGGCTAGGACTTGACCACGTAGCCTTCACTTTGCGCATTTCCCTTGGAAACGGCTTTCGAGAATATTATCAACCGCGCTTCACTGTTTGTTAGCCACCGTCAACTTCTTCCGCCGCTCAATTATGTCCGTGGTCTCGATGGCTTTTTGCTACGCCTCGGTAATCAACTCGAGGCGCAAACGAATTCCCATTCCATTCGACGTCCTATGGTCGTGTCATACATCGTCTGAAGCGGCAGGCTGCGTCGCCATCGTCTCGTGAGCGAGTTCACGTCCCGCGTGAAGCACAACGGCTTCAATCAACCGGACGAGCATTCCCTGGCTTGGCGATCGCTGCGCAGCCTCCAAAGCTGCCATCAAATGAGTGATTGCCTCACGCAGTGGACCTTCAGAACCGTGGCTATCGATTTCCATAACGAAAGTCGCCTTATCGGTACCACAATGAAACTGTCAGCACTGAGTGCTTTGGATGCAATGAACATTTGCTGCACGTACTTCAGGTTGAGTTCTAGGGGCGGTGATGCTGCAAGCAATGAACGACGACTGTAAGCTGTCTACGGAAATGCAGAATGCGACGACTTCTGAGCAGGACGAGCTGTTGAACCGCCTTTGCAATGTTGTTGGAATTGCGCGGGCCGACATGCTTGCACCCTACGACCCATCATTCGTCCTAAGCCCGGCTGCCCAAGAGCAGTTGAAAGCCGTTGAGGACCCAGACCTGCGGCAATGCTTGGCTCGTCTTTTGTACCTGCAGGAACGGCAGACCGGCCGGTAAGTCGATGAGTTCGATCGAAGGCAGCAAGTGATAGCGCACTTAAAGCGATTAAGCGCCGTTTCGTTACACCTTAGATGTCAACGGAGACAGGTTGCCCTAGGCCTTCAATTTCTCAGTTCGCTGATTGGCGTTCCAGAACATCCGCTTCGCAATTTTTCGGCAACGAACGGACAATGTTTTTGCGTCAAGTCGGCAGGCGTATCGACCAGTCGCCTCAAACATCAGGACCTGCCGCCGTTTTCGAACACGCCCGCGTCCTGTTCCAAGACGGCACGCCGCATGTCGGTGTCGGAGGTCAGCTACGGAAAAGGAAATGAAGGTGGCGAAGCTTAATACTTCTCCAAAAGGTGCTGCCATTTCTATGGACGACGTCGCCAACCGGAAGCCCTTCGAAAGCGTAGAGCTCACATGGCAGCTCCTGTTGATATCGAAATACACCCGAGCGTTCATGGTGGCGAAGCTTGAAAAGATTGGCCTAGAAGCCGGCCAAGACCAGCTCATTCACGCTTTACCTCTCGATGGTTCCGTGGGGGTTAGCGGCGTTGCTGATGCGTTGAACGTCCGCGCATCCACTGTCTCGAAGATGGCTGATCGCTTGGTTAGAGATGGACTGATACAGAGGGTTCCGCACCCTTCAGACCTCAGGAAAACCAATCTCGTTTTGACGCCAGACGGCATCGCCAAGAGGGCTCAGATAGAGGAGTTGATGGTTGGCGTAGAACAGGAATTGAGCGCCGGACTTGGTGATAGCGGGGCCGAAATCGCCAGCATGTTGGATCGTCTTGACGCGACCCTTCTCAAAAAGCTGAAGCGTCTGCGTTAGTCTGAACGTCTAGGTGATGACGTTCTGCCCGCTACCAGCGACAATGGGCAGAACTGCCAGTGAACTGGTTAGGCGGGCCATCTCATCTCTGTGATCGTTGCGGATATGGCGCCAGCCGCTGGGCTAGCGCCATTATTCCATCTGATAACTAGGCTGCCTTAAGCGACATAGTTGTTATCGAAGCCAGTAACTCCCTCAAGCACGACAGGAAGAGGCGGAAGCGGAGCGTAAGCGCGAGTACGAACGCCGTAAGCAGCGGAAAGTCGATCTACGAGCCGATGCCAAAGCATGGAGGGAAGCTTGCGACCTTCGCGCATACGTGGAAGCCGTGCAGGTAGAAGCGGCGGCCGGCCGAACGCTGCGCTTGCATGTGCCTCTTCCTGAATGGGTGGAGTGGTCGCTGGCAGTAGCGGATGAAATAGACCCGCTGAAACGGACGCTGTGAGCCAGCGGTGCTCACACCACCACCATCGCAAATTTTCTAGATTTGCCTGGATCGCAAACCCTCAAAACCTTCGAAACCCCATCGGCCGGCGCCGAAAATTAGTTCGACCCCTGCGAATGTTGCGAAAGTTGCGAAGGTTCGGCGCGCTGGAAATCAGTTCAGGGCTTGCGACAGTTGCGGCGTTTGCGACAGTCTGCCGACACCACGCGAGAAACCGCATGCCGATTGGAAACGTCCCCTCCTAAGTCAACATTAAGACGCTCGCCTCCGAACTGGAGATCAGCGAAACGCAGGTTTACGCACTCGTGCGAGGTGGCGTTCTTCCAAAGCCGCTGAAGCTCAGCGCTGGGTGCGTCCGCTGGTCGTGGGCCGCTATCGAGACAGCTCTTGCCTCCATGCAACCTGGAAGCCAAGCAAACGGCAATCACGACCCTGATCCGATAATGCAAATGATACGCGATGCCCAAGCCCGTGAACTCGAAGAAAAGGCGCAGAAGGCGTTGGCAAACGGATCCGGCAAGCCGAAACTTAGGCCATGAGCCGAGGCTTACACACCTTCGAAAAGCCGGATCTTGCAAGTGCCACTGTGGTCTCCAGACCGAACGGCATATGCCGACGTAAAGCCCACGTTCACCGTTACGCGTCCGGAACTGTTGGCCGGCAAATTTAGTAGTTGAAGGTAAACTCTCACCCATCTTGACGGGTTAATAATGCAGTAACGGTAGGGGTTTAGACCAAAATTACTTTCAAGCTAAGAGTTGAGCATGCGATCACATCGAAAGCTCAGTAGGCTAACTCATTTCGTCTGGCACGATCGAGGGGCATCGGCAGTTGAGTTTGGTCTACTAGCAGTGCCTTTCTTCTTGGTACTCGCAGTTTGTATGGAAAGTGGCGTCTCTTTCCTAGCAGAAGTCAGCCTCATACATGCGGTTGAGAAGATGGGGCGGCAGGTAAGAACGGGAGAAGTGAAACTCTCAAACCTGACGGCAACCGACTTCCGTAGCCGAATGTGTTCGGTGGCTGGGACTATGTTCGATTGTTCGAAGTTGAATATCGATCTGCGTGAATACGCTTCTTATAAAGACTTACCAGATGGCCCGCCTGTCACGGGGGCGGCAGGAAGCAAGACACTCAACACGGCTGGCTTTCAATATATGCCAGGCGCTGCTTCCAAAATCATGGCACTCCAAGTCTACTACGAATGGCCTCTCGTCTTCGATAAGGCGCGGGTCTTTCTCGCTGGTCAAAAGAACGGAACGTTCCTGATTGGCTCGACCGTCGCGTTCAAAAACGAGAACTTCGAGTGAGTATTATTCGCGACCGCCAAGGCTTTACCGCTGGCTTCAGATGGCTGTTTGAAGCAGTAACGTCTCAATCTCCATACCGCTATCTGAAAAACCGAGACGGCACAGGTGCGATTGAATTCGCACTCGCGTTACCGATCCTGCTCTTACTGTACATCGGAGGCTTGGACGTATGCCTTGCTATGGCAGCGCATAAAAAAATGCAGCACGCAGCAAGCGTTGTCAGTGACCTTGTAACTCGTGGCACAAGCGTCACTTCAGCCGAAATCGATGGAATGTTTCACCTTTCGAACGCAATTATGAAACCGCGAGCTGAGCGCCTAAGCTCAATTAAAGTAAGCGGTATCCAAATTGATGGAAACGGGAAGGCCACTATCGCTTGG
>NZ_WEZG01000001.1 GCF_009176975.1 Aureimonas psammosilenae | reverse complement strand
CTCGGCCAGCGGCTTGCCCTGTTCGGCGGTGAGGATCGCGGCCAGATCGTCGGCGTTCTCGATCACGAGATCGTGCCAGCGCTTCAGGACCCCGGCCCGCTCCTTGGCGGTCTTCTTCGCCCAGTCCTTCTGAACCGCGCTCGCCGCCTCGATGGCGCGGCGCGTTTCATCGACACCCAGATCCGGCAGCACCGCCAGCACCGCCCCGTCGAACGGGTCCCGAACCTCGAAGCTCTTGGAACCAGCACCGACCCACTCGCCGGCCAGAAAAGCCTTCGAGACAAGAAGCGAGGGATCGCGAAGATCGAGAGAAGAAGCGGAGGTTTTCGGCAGAGCGGACACGGGGGCACGTCCCTTTGGTGATGGAGTTCGACGGCGTTAAATGCCGTATCGACACCCAAGATAGGCTGCCCGGCGCGCCATTTCGAACGCCAATCCTACGAATACGCAGCAGATCGTTCCAAAATGTCGCGGGAACCCGCGCGAATCGGAAGGGATTCCGTTGCCATGCCGACGCCCCAGACCCTTTTCGATCCCCCAAGGCGACCCCGCCCTCCTCGCGCAGCGAAGCGGGCGGCACTGGTGGCGACCGATCCGGGCCTCAGCGAAAAGGCACTTCTTGTTCACCGCCGCCTTTGCCCAGTCTATGGCTGCCCGATCTCTTATTTCCACGCTCTCGACCCTTTGAGCGAACTGGTTTCTTCGCTGCTTTCGCACCGGACGCGCAACGCCGATTCCGGTCGCGCCTTCAAGGCGCTGAGAAGCCGCTACCCGGGTTGGGAAGATGTGATCGCCGCTCCGACCGCCGAAGTGGAGGAAGCGATCCACGGCGTACGCTGGCCCGAGCAGAAAGCGCCGCGCATCCAGTCCTCGCTGCGGGCGGTGAAAGACAGAACCGGGACGCTGTCGCTGGATTTCCTGGCCGAGATGAGCGTCGACGCGGCGCGCGCCTGGCTTCAGGAAATTCCGGGCGTCGGGCCGAAGACGAGCGCGGCGGTTCTGTCCTTTTCCGTTCTTCGGATGCCGGCCCTGCCGGTCGATAGTCATCATCACCGCGTCGCCCAACGGCTCGGACTGATCGGGCCGGAGGTCGAGGTCGGTCCGTCGCATCCGATCTTGCGCGCGCAATTGCCGGCCGACTGGAGCGCGCAGGACCTTTACGACAATCACGAGGTGCTGATGCTACACGGGCAGAAGATCTGCCACCACCGCGCGCCGGCCTGCGGCGCCTGCGTCCTTGCCGATATCTGCCCGAGCGCCTTCGCGGTTCGCTGAGCGCCGCGCGAAGGCTCTATCCAAGCCGTTGTGTAACGGGTGCGATCAGGACGACAGCCCTTTTCTAGGATCGGATGCCGAACTGAATCAGCTTCCGGCGTTTGCTGCCCGAAGCGGCGAAGCCTACCAGGGCCGCATCCTTGTCAGGAGACCGTCGCGCTTGACGAACTGGTGGCGAAGCGCGCCGAGGACGTGCAGCGCGACCAAAGCGAGGATGGTCCAGCCGAGCGTCTCGTGGAGGTCGAACAATCGGTCGCTCATGTCCTCGTCCATTCCGACGAGATCGGGCAGCGGCAGGCCGAAGAAGCGGACCACATCGCCCGACAGCGCCGAACCGAGCCAGCCGATGGCCGGCATGGCCAGGAGAGCGAGATAAAGGCTGGCCTGAACGCCGGACGCCAGAAGCCGCTCCCAAAGTGGGGACTGTCGCGGCAGGGGATCAATGCGATGGGTCGCACGCCAGATGAGGCGGGCGCAGACCACCGCGAAAAGAAGGATGCCGAAGGAGCGGTGAACCTCCACCAAGGTCGCGCCGCTTGGGCTTGGCCCCAGCCAGTCGAAGGTCCAGGCCAGGCCGAAGAGCAAAGCGAGCAGGCAGACGGTTCCCCAATGGAACCAGCGAAGCGCGGCTGGCAGGGGACGAACGGGGGGCGGCTGCGCACGGCGATCGTTCGAGATTACCGACATGTATTGAAACGGCCCCATTGCGAACAAGATCGGACCGATAGCCTCACCCGTTCTTCTTTGCTCGAAGCTAGAGAAGACGCAGGAATGTGTCAACAAAACCAGCACGAATGGGAGACATCATGCGGATGAAGAAAGTATATCTATCGGTTGGCGCCATTGCGATGATGTTGGCATCGCCCGCCTTTGCGGCGACGAAAGTATCCGTCGAGCTGATCGGCGAGCGCGGCGGCAAAATGTCCATCAAGCTCGACAAGAACGAGGTCCCGGCGGGCGAAATCACCTTCGACGTGGTCAACGCCGCCATGCAGACCCCGCATGAGATGGTCGTCATCAAGCTCGACAAGGCGGGGCAGAAGCTGGAAGTCGATCCCGACAAGAACCGGGTCGATGAGGCGAAGCTGAACAGCATGGGCGAAGTGTCGGACCTCAAGGCCGGCAAGGGCGGGACCCTCACCGTCAATCTCGAACCCGGCTCCTACGAACTGATCTGCAACCTGAAAGGCCACGTGGCGGCCGGCATGGTGGTGCCCTTCACCGTCGCCAAGTAATCCGCGATTTGCCGTGCCGGGGACCCACGCTCCTCGGCACGCCATCATCCAAGGCAGCCCTCATACGGATCAGTTGAGCGGTGCCCGACTGTCATAAGGTCGGTGGTCCACTTTCCAGGCAAGACGCGGGGGCGATGCGGCCGGAAGGTCCTTCCGATATTTCGGCGTATCGAGAACGAGCTTGCAAGGCAGGATGAGCTTGAGGCAGCGGGCGCTCGAACTGCCGCGACGAGCCTCTTCGCAAGGCAAACGAACCATGCTGCATCCATGCTGCGATCGTTCGCCGAGCCCACCGAAAAATCGATGTGGTTCAACGTCATAGACCCGCAGCGATATGCGGCACCAACAGCACAGGCGTCGTGGTGCCTACCCAAGCGTAATCAATGTCATAGGGAAGGTGATGGTAGCGGGAGAGGGACTTGAACCCCCGACACGCGGATTATGATTCCGCTGCTCTAACCAACTGAGCTACCCCGCCAGCCTTCGGTGCCGAAGCACTGGATGGGGCGATATAGGTGCGCCGGAGCTTGCCTGTCAAGCGGCTCCAGGCGCGATCTCCGCTTGATCTCACGCCGTCGCCCCCTTAACCCCGCAGCGTTTCGAGGCCTTTGACGGGAGCTTACCATGGCGGTGCGGATCGCAGTTCTGGGCTGCGGACAATGGGGCCAGAACCATGTGCGAACGCTCGCCGAGATCGGCGCGCTCGCCGCCGTCGCCGACCGCGATGCGGAAAAGGCCGCCGCCTTCGGCGCGAAATACGGCGTCCCTGCCCTTTCGCCCGACGCGGCGATCGAGGCCGACGATATCGACGCTCTCGTTCTCGCCCTGCCCGCCAGCCTTCACGGCCCGACTGCGCGGCGCGCTTTTGCGGCCGGCAAGGATGTGCTGATCGAAAAGCCCATCGCGCTCGACGTCACCGACGCACGGCTGACCGCGGAGGCCGCGGAAGCGGCGGGACGCATCCTGATGGTCGGCCATGTCCTGCGCTTCCATCCGGTATTCGAGGAATTCACACGGCTCGTGGCGAACGGGCGGATCGGCATGCTTCGCCATATCGTGGCGCTGCGCCAGGGGCTCGGGCGCTTTCTCGGCATGGACGTGGTGTGGGACCTCGCGCCGCACGACCTGTCGCTCGTTCTGAAGATCGCGGGCGAAGCGCCATCCCAGGTGGAGGCGACGCGCCGCACGGTGCTCAGCGACGACACGGATATCGCGCAGATCGTCCTCGGCTTCCCGAGCGGCGTTTCGGCCGAGATCCAGGTGTCACGCGTGTCGCCCTATCGCGACCGCCGCTTCTCGGCGATCGGCACGGAAGGAATGCTGGTCTTCGACGATCTGGCGCCGGAAGGCCGCAAGCTCGCCTTCTACGGGCATGAGGTGAAGCGCCAACCGGACGGCACCATCGGCTTTCGCCATGTCGATCCCGAATATCTCGACACCGAGCCGGGCCTGCCGCTCGACCGCGAGCTTCGGCACTTCATCCGCTGCGTCGAAACGCGCGAGAGCCCGGAAACGGGCGCACGCGAAGCGGTCGAGACCGTGCGCCTTCTCGGTCTCGCTTCCCCGATCGGCTGAGGTTCAGCCGACCGCCGCGAGGCACGCTTCGTCTTCATGCATATTGAGGAGCGCGTCGGGAACGGAGCGCGCGATGAAGCCGCCGCCGAGAACGCGCGCGCCGGGCGCTTCACCATCGTAGAGCGCGGCGGCCTGGCCGGGGGAAACGCCCTCTTCCGGGTCGAGAAGTTCCAGAACCACCTCGCCATCGGCTTCGCGCACCAGCCGGGCGGGCGCCGGACGGCGGGTGGAGCGCACGCGCGCCAGCACGTCCCGCTCCTGACGGCCGCCGGACAGGAAACCCTCGTCGCCGAGCCAGTTCAGATCGCGCAGGATCAGGCGGCGCGTGGCGAGCGCCGAGCGCGGACCGACCACCACGCGCGCGCGGGCCGCTTCGATGGCGACGACATAGAGCGGTTCGGGCGCGGCGATCTTGAGGCCGCGCCGCTGCCCGACGGTGAAATGCACGATGCCCTCGTGCCGGCCGAGAACGCGCCCATCGACATGCACGATGTCGCCGGCGACACCGGCATCGGGCCGGAGCCTCCCGATGACGTCGCTGTAATGGCCGCGCGACACGAAGCAGATGTCCTGGCTGTCGGGCTTGTCGGCGACGGCAAGGCCGTGCGCTTCCGCCAGACGGCGCGTTTCAGGCTTGGTCAGGCGGCCGAGCGGAAAGCGCAGGAAGTCGATCTGCTCCTGCGTGGTCGCGAACAGAAAGTAGCTCTGGTCGCGGTCGAGATCCTGCGGCCGGTGCAGCGCGCGATGGGGCGAGCCGTCGCCGGCCATGCGGCTGTCGATGTAATGGCCCGTGGCGAGGGCATCCACGCCAAGATCCCTGGCGAGCGCCAGAAGATCGCGGAACTTCACCGTCTGATTGCACGCGATGCAGGGCACCGGCGTTTCGCCTGCGACATAGCTTTCCGCGAAGGGATCGATCACCTGCCGCCGAAAGGCTTCCTCGTAGTCGAGGACATAATGGGGGATGCCCAGCGTTTCGGCGACACGGCGCGCATCGCGGATGTCCTGGCCCGCGCAGCAGGCCCCTGCCCGGCGCGGCACCGCCCCCGAATCGTAGAGCTGCAGCGTCATGCCCACGACATCGTAGCCTTCGGCCTTCAAAAGCGCGGCCACCACGGACGAATCGACCCCGCCGGACATGGCGACGACCACGCGGCAATCTTCCGGCGCCTTCGGCAGATCGAGAGAATTCAACATTTTCGAATTTCCGGCGAAAAGGCCCTTCGGCCGTACGGCATGCCCCATTTAGCGACGGCCGATCAAAAAGCCAAATCCGTGGCGTCACTTGGGCGGAATCCGCGGCATCTACCGAAGAGTCAACGAAGCCGGCGGACGGGCTTTGATTCCGAATTCGTCAAGGGTTCTTATCGAATTATTACAGAGGGTTTAGCCGAATTTTAAAAGCAACGCTCTAGGCTCCGACATCAGATTGGTACTGTGAGTTTTGTTGAGAGTACAATGACCGATCAGATCAGACCCCGCGTGAAATACGTCATCGGGCCGGATGGAAGCCCGCTGACGATCGCGGATCTGCCCCCGCCCAACACCCGCCGTTGGGTGATCCGGCGCAAGGCCGAGGTGGTGGCCGCCGTGCGCGGTGGCCTTCTCAGCCTCGACGAAGCCTGTTCGCGCTACACGCTGACGGTGGAAGAGTTCCTGTCATGGCAGACTTCCATCGACAGCCACGGCCTTGCCGGCCTGCGCACCACGCAGATCCAGGAATATCGCAAGAAATACGATCTGCACTGAGATTTCCCGAAGAAATGCACGAAGGCCGGCGCAAGCCGGCCTTTTCGCTTTGGTGGACCTGTCAGGGAGAATGGGAAAGGGTGGAGGTTGAACGCGCTGTCGGTTCGGCTCCCCGACCCGCACGAAGCCGAAGGCAGTCGATCTGACTGGCCCGGCTCAGGCGGCTCTCGGGACGGCCTTTCCGCGACCGAGCCCCTCTCGGCTTGCTTGGGGCTTAGAACGTCAGGCGTTCAAGCGGGCGCGATGCGCAAAGCGGGCACAACGCTTCGGGCGCTCCTGCGGCAACGGGCAGGCGGACGGTCTCTGCGACCCGGCCGCGAAGGCCGGGCGATCGTCTCGATGACTTGAATTCTATGTCAGGCGGAGGCGCGGCGGTCCTCGGCCATCTCGTCGCGCATTTCGAGCTTCTCGGCGTTCAGAAGCTCGGCTTCGGCTTCTTCCTGCGAGATGCGGGCGGCGTTCAACTGAACGCGCAAATCCTTCACCGAATTCGTCAGGTTGTCGCGGCGCGCGCGGGCCGCCTTGGCGAAGGTCGGATAGGCGAAGTGATTCGTGTCGGTGATGCCGGCGCGCTTTTCCTCGCTCGCGATCTGCTGGTCGAGCTCGGCCGCCATGCGGCCGAATTCGGCCATCATCAGTTCGAGCTGTTCGACCTGACGGCGCTTCTCGCTGACCTTGAAGCGTGCGAGCCGCACGAGATTGTCTCTCTTCATGGGTTTTGCCCCCGCTCGTCGTGTCAGAAGATCCGCTTCATGCCGGACCGCGCGAGGAGGGTTTCAGGCAAGGCCTGCGGCTTAGTTTTAACCGTCCGTTTACGCGCGACGTTAATCATAGGAACGAGGGCTTAAGGCTGGGTAAATCCAGGCGAGCCAAGCGGTTGCAATCTTATACGCGATCGCGGGCCAGCCGGGTTCGAACAGCCGGGGTTTCCGAAAGGTTTCGTTTTCGGCGAATCGGTCGGGACCAGCACGGGATTTGTTAACCATTGCATGTCAGATTTTAGCAACGGACAAACGACTGATGGGAATGGCGCCGCCTTCGCCCGCGCGACGCCCCCCACGGAGAGGACCACCTGATGCGCGTTCTTTTGATCGAGGATGACAGCGCGGTCGCGCAGAGCATCGAGTTGATGTTGAAGTCCGAGAGCTTCAACGTCTACACGACCGACCTCGGCGAGGAAGGCGTGGATCTCGGCAAGCTCTACGACTACGACATCATTCTTCTCGACCTGAATCTCCCCGATATGTCGGGCTACGAGGTGCTGCGCACGCTTCGCCTTTCCAAGGTGAAGACGCCCATCCTGATCCTGTCGGGCATGGCGGGCATCGAGGACAAGGTTCGCGGCCTCGGCTTCGGCGCGGACGACTACATGACCAAGCCCTTCCATAAGGACGAGCTGGTCGCCCGCATCCACGCCATCGTGCGCCGTTCCAAGGGCCATGCCCAGTCGGTGATCGTGACCGGCGAACTGACCGTCAATCTCGACGCCAAGACGGTGGAAGTCGCCGGCCAGCGCGTCCACCTGACGGGCAAGGAATACGCCATGCTGGAGCTGCTTTCGCTCCGCAAGGGCACGACGCTCACCAAGGAAATGTTCCTGAACCACCTTTACGGCGGCATGGACGAGCCGGAACTGAAGATCATCGACGTCTTCATCTGCAAGCTGCGCAAGAAGCTCGCCAACGCCACCGACGGCAAGAACTACATCGAAACCGTCTGGGGCCGCGGCTACGTGCTTCGCGAGCCGGAAGCTGACACCCGCGCCGCCTGATCGGCGACAAGGGCGACAAAGAAAGAAGGCCCGCGATCCTTATCGGTTCGCGGGCCTTTTCATGTTTGAAGATGTCGCCGACGCTCAGGCGGCTTCGGCAAGGCGCAGATAGGTTTCGAGGCGCATGGACAAGGACATGCGGTCGAAGGGCTTCAGCGCGAAGCCGCTGGCCCCTGCCCGCTTCAGCCGGGTCATCTGGCCGAGATTGCTTTCCACGAGAAGCGCGATCACCGGCACGGCCGCTCCCCCTTCGAGGGCGCGCAGGCGCCGGATGAAGTCCTCGCCGCTCATGTCGGAAAGGTTGCCGGAGACGAGAACGAGGTTCGGCATGGTGTTCTCGGCCGCCGCCAGACCTTCCGCACCGCTGGCCGCTTCCGCCGTGGCGGTGTCGAAGCTCGCGATGATGCGCCCGGCGACCTTCCGCACGATGCTGGAATCGTCGATCACCAAACAGGTCCGCATGGGAGGCTCCGCCGAGGGGCGCCTCGTCCGATGAGGCGCCGTTTCATGGGCAGGACCTTAGCGCGGCGGCCTTTGCGCCTTTGTTCGGAGAACCCTTAAACTTCGAGCGATGCCGGTTTCTCTTGCCCCGAGTCGGCCGGCGTCACCTTGAACACGGCGCTGTCGCCTTCGCTGGTCAGCTCGACCTTCAGCTTGGCTTCGCGTGCCAGAAGCAGCGTGTAATAGGGCTGGACGCCATGCGCGTCGACGGCCTCGGCCAAGGGCTCGCCGGCCAGAAGCGCGCGGAACTTCTGGGGCACGCGCAAGGGCGTGCCGGAGGCCGTGACGGTGAAGCGCGGGGCGGCGCCGAGCGCTTCCACCTCGATCTTGACCTCGCGGCCGCGCGGCACGGATGCGTTGGCGACCACGAGCAGATTCAGCATCAGCTTGGCGATGTTTTTCGGCACATAGGCGCGCTCGCCCGACCACACGAGATTGGCGCGCTCGAAGGACATGAAGCCTTCCGCCACGGACCGCGCGTCGCCGAGATCGATCTCGGCGGTGGAGGAGCCGGACGCGCCATAGGCGATGCGGGCGAACTGCAGCTTGGCGACGGCGCTTTTCGTGGAGTTGCGCACGAGAGCCATGGATTCGGGATCGTTCGGCATCTCGTCCAGAAGCTCGAGCCCGCTTTGCACCGCGCCGACGGGCGAGATGATGTCGTGGCAGAGCCGGCTGGCGAGAAGTGCGGCGAGGTCCGGAGCGGAGACGGGTGGGAGTTCCATGGATCCTTGTTCCGTTCGGGCGTCGCGTGCGGGCGGCAGGTGCCGGGAGAATGATTCGCACGAGGTTGGCCGTCAACCATGTGCCGACCATCGCAATGCCGGCTGCGTTAGGCTTTCGGCAACCATGGCATGATCAAATACAGCGAATGTTGCGGTTCGGCCGCAGGATCGGGCGCATCCCGATTCGGCGCCGGCCAAATTCGTGAAGGAATGACCGCATGACTATCCTGCGCCGTATCCTCGCCCGCCCCATGGGGCGCATCATGCTGTTCGCCGCGCTTCTTCTGTCGCTCGGCCTGCCGGCGAAAGCCCAAGGTCAGAACGGCTATACGATCGGCGAGATCGTCAACGAAGGGCATCGCTTCTTCGGCGCCGCCTCCGGCGGCATCGCCAGCGTCATCGAGAAGGCTTTCGAGCGCTACGGCCTGCCGAACGGCTACATCCTCGGCGAGGAAGGGGCCGGCGCGATTTTCGGGGGCCTTCGCTTCGGCGAGGGCACGCTCTTCACCAAGAATGCCGGCGACCACCGCATCTTCTGGCAGGGCCCTTCGCTCGGCTTCGATATCGGCGGCGACGGCGCGCGCACGATGATGCTCGTCTACGACCTGCCTTCCGTGGAGGGCGTCTACGGGCGCTATGGCGGCGTGACGGGCAGCGCCTATCTCGTGGGCGGCGTCGGCATGACCGTGCTCCAGCGCGACAACATCGTGCTCGTGCCAGTGAAGACCGGCCTCGGCGCCCGGCTCGGCATCAATCTGGGTTACCTGAAGCTCACCCCTTCGCCGACCTGGAACCCCTTCTGATCCAACGCCTATCCGAAATCCCGACGGCCGCGCGGAAGATCATCCGGCGGCCGTTTTCGTTTGCGCCGTCCGCTGCCCGTGCTATCGCCTCAGGATCATGATCGCGAACGCCCTCGTCTTCCTTCTCGGTTTCGCCGTCGCCGCGCTTCTGGCGCTTCTCGTCGCGCCCATTCTCTGGCGAAAGGCGCAAAGCTTCGCCCGGCGCGAATACATGGCGACGCTGCCGGCAAGCGCGAACGAGATCCGCGCCGAGTTCGACATGGTGCGCGCCGAGGCCGCGATGAAGGTCCGGCGCGCGGAGATCGATGTCGGCGAGATGCGCGAGCGCGTCGCGGGTGCCTTGTCCGATCTCGGCCGCGCCCATGGCGAGATCGCCGATCTTTCCCGCGCCAAGCGCGAACTCGAAGGCGAGATCGAAGCCTATGGACGCGAGCGCGACAAGCTGCGCCAGACCTTCTCGGCCTTCGAGGACAAGGAACGCATCCTGAACAGTTCCCTGGACGAGGCGCAGCGCGACGGTTGGCTGAACGCCGAGGAGCTCGAAGCCCTCGCCCAGCGCTTCCGCGAGGTCTCGGATCTGGCCGAAGAGCGCAAGATCGAGCTGGTGGCGGCCGAAGCGCGCACGGAGCGCTTGACCGACACCCTGCGCTCCCTGGAACGGGCGAGCGTCGAGAAAGACACGCTGATCCGCCTCCTGCGCGCCGAAGCCGAAAAAGCTCCGACAGCAGCCAAGCCGCGTCAGCCCATGAAGGCCGGCGCGATGCCCGGCATGGCGACCGGAGCGCGACCGGCGTCGCCGGCGGCCGAGCGCCAAGCCATACCGACCCAGCCCGCTGCTTCGCTTCGCGAACTCCTCGACCGACCCCGGCCGGAACTCGGCCTTCCCGGCGCGCAAGGCGGTGATCCCACTGAGCGCCTGTCCGAGATCGCCGCCCATGCGATCCTCGCGGTCGCGACGCGCGAAGGCGAAACCTCCGCGCTTGCCGAAATCCTTGGCCGAGACGACATCGGCGAGGCACCGGCAAACGGCGTCAGCCTCGCGGAGCGGGTGCGCCGGCTCGCCGACGAGATGGCTCAGGCGGGCGAGGCGCCGCGCCGGGCCGAATAAATCCGCTGCAGCGCGATCGCCGCGCTGGTCGCGACGTTCAGGCTGTCGAAGCCCGGCACCATGTCGATCCGAACGCCTTCCATGCATGCCATCAGATCGGAGGGAAGCCCCTCCCCTTCCGTGCCGAGGAACAGCGCCGCCGGCCCCAGCCGTTCCAGACGCGAAAGATCGGGATCGCCTTGCGGCGACAGGGCGAAGGTTCGAAAGCCAGCGGCGCGCAACGCATCGAGCGCTTGGGCCGGGGCTAAACGCACGAACGGCACCTGAAGCACCGCCCCGACGGACACGCGAAGCGCCTTGCGATAAAGCGGATCGCAGCATTGGGCGTCCAGAAGAACGAGGTCCGCACCGAAAGCCGCGGCGTTGCGGAAGATCGCGCCGATATTGTCGTGATTGGCGATCCCGACCGCGACCACCACCGTTCCACCCTTCGCCGCGATACCCGCCAAGCGATCGGTGAGAGACAGGGGCTCGGTCGCCTCGCGCGCGACGCCATGCGCCAGAACGCCGCGATGAACGGCAAAGCCCGCGATCCGGTCGAGAACGGCATTGTCGGTGACGAGAACCGGTGCGTCCGATGGCATCCGCTCCACGATGTCGGCGATACCAGACAAGCGACTGCGCAGGGTGAGAAGGGCCGTCGGGCGAAAAAAGGGCGAGGATATCAACCCGCGCGCCACCACCGTTCCTTCCGCGATGAAGCCCCCGGAGCGCACCAGATCGCGCTCGCGGATGTCGCGAAACGGCTCCAGCGCGGGGTCGTCCGGGTTGTCCACGGTTCGCATTTCACCCATCGCCTCATCGCCCTTCCATCACGGCATGCGTCGCTGGTTTATCCATCTTGTCCGGAACGCGACGCCCGCTTCTTTACTTTCGTGGCCAAACCACGATGGAAATGGGGCCATGCAGCGCCGCACAGCCTCCCTTATCCTTTGCGCTTCGACGCTGGCCGCGTGCGGCCCACGCGTGCCGAGCATCGACCTGTCGGGCATGACGCTGCCCAAGCTCGAAATCTTCCGCTACGGCGTGGCGAACACGGACACTTCCACCGAACCCTATCGCCTAACGCCGCAGGACCTCGCCGCGGTCAAGTCGCAGTTCTCCGCCGCCTTCACCGATGGGCGCACATTGGAATTCGGTCCGGTTTCGGCGCGCCGCAAGCGCGATGGTGATCTTGCGATCTGCGGCTTGGTCAGCGTGCGCCGGCCGGACACGCGCGAAACCGGCATGAAGCTCTTCGACGGGTCTGCCAAGTTCGATTCTCTCGGCAGCCTCCGCTTCACGCCGTCCCGTCTCGCGGACGCCAACGCCAAGCCCATCGACATCTACGGAAGCTGCCGCGACCAGGGCGTGATCTGATCGGCCCGGTCAGGGCCGCACGTCGATCGTGCCTTCCACCTTCTCGAGTTCGACCCGGTTATCGCCGACCTCCAGCCAGACTTGCCAACGGCCGGGCACCGGCAAGGCCGCGTTGGCCTGCCAGAGACCGTTGCCGGACCTGACGCCGGCTTGGCGAACCGGCGGAACCCGGCCGGCGGGATCGGTGAAGACAAAGGTGACGCCTTTGGGATCGATGGGCACGTAGTCGATCGTGGACAAGGCGGCACTCGCCTCCACCGGGCCGGCGCGCCCCGGGCGAAGCGTCACTTCCGCCGCCAGCCGACCGGTGACGAGATAAGCCACAGCCGGCTGGCGCGCCGCTTCCTGAAGCGCGCGCGGCGGGGGCGTAAAGCGCCAGAAGGCCACGACGGCGAGGACCAGAAGCACCAGCGCCAGTTCCATGCCGATGAGGCCCACCATGCGCTCGCGCACCGTCCGGTCCGCCCCACCCGCCACGGCCGGCGTCAGGCTCCAGCGGTTGGCGGCGGCCAGAAGCAGAAGCAGCGACACGAGACCGAGCTTGGCCACCAGCACCCAGCCATAGGCCGTGTCGAACAGCGCGTCCGGCTCGCGCACCTGCACGACGCCGAGCAACACCCCGGACGCGACGAGGGCCAGGAGAACGAAGGGAATGGCGGCGGAAAAGCGCTTCAGCGCGGCCCTTCCCTCTTCGCGGCCGCCCTGGATGGCGAGCGCGAGCGGCAGGAGGCTGCCGACCCAGAAGGCGATGGCGAGGGTATGGAGAAACACGGCGGGCCGGGTCGCCCATTGCGGCGGCGCGGCGGAGGCATGGCCGGAGGCGGCGAGCGAAAGGCCAGCGCCCAGAAAAGAGAGACCCGCCAGCACCGTGCCGATGCGCCCGCCGGGCAGGAATGCCGCGGCGAGCCCGAGAAGAAAGGACACTGCCGCGATGCCGAGAGTTCGGCCGAAGGAGGTTTCGGCCCCCGCCGCCCAGCTATCCGGCTGGAAAAAGGCGCCGATGGACGCGCCGAGCGCATCGAGCCCTTGCGCGGCGAGCGCGACCGGCACCGCGACAAGGCCGAGAACGAGAAAAACCCGCACGACGCGGCGTGCGGCAGACTCGAAGGGCTGGATCGCGGCGCCATAAGCGAGGCCACCGATCCCGACAAACAGGCCGAGGTAAAGCAGGAGCTTGGAAGAAAACACCAAAGCCGCCACCGGCCAGTCGGGCGCATCGCCGCGCCCCGGCGTGCCGCTCGGCGCACCCACCGAGAACAGCACCGACCCGCCGACCGGGTGGCTGTCGGCCGAGACGATGCGATAGCGGATCGCGTGCGTCCCCTCGGCCATGTTCGCGGGCACCGCGACCGACACGTCCGTCCCGTCGACCTCGGCCCCCTTCAGGGCGACGGTTTCGCCGGTCGGCGCGGCGAGCGAAAGGCTCATCAGCTTCACCGGCTCGGAAAAGCGTAAAGTCAGGCGTGTCGGCGCAGTTTGCAGCACCTCGTTGTCGGCGGGCTCGGCGGACACCAGCGTCGCATGGGCGCGTGCCTCGGTCGCAAGGCCGAGACACAGGAACGGCAACGCCAACACGGCGACCAAGACTGCTGCCAAGGCCCGCGCCGATTGGCACCCGGCAGCGATACGCCGCCGGATGCCTGATCCATGAGACTGCACCCTCACTCGCCGTCCTTGGAATCGGCGGCGGTCATCTTCTCGACCTGGAGGTAGACCTCCACCGCGCCGCCCTTTTCGAAGATCAGCGTGAGGGGAACCTTGTCGCCGGTCTTCAGCGGAGCCTTCAGATCGGTGAGCATCAGGTGGAAACTGCTCGGCTTGAAGGCCACCGTCTGGCCGGGCGGGATTTCGACGCCGCCGGTGACGGGGCGCATCGTCATCACCCCGTCCTTCACCGCCATCTCATGCACTTCCACTTTCGCGGAAGCGGGAGAGGTCGCGGAAACGAGGCGATCGGGCGTCGAGCCTTCGTTCTTCAAGGTCAGGTAGCCGGCCCCGACCTTGGCGCCGGGCGGCGTCGCGCGGCTCCAGGGGTGGCCGATCTCGACCGAACCGGCCTTGAACTCGTGGGCGAAGGCGGACGGCGAGAAGGCGAGAAGGCTGAGGGCGAAAACCGCGGCGGCGCGGGTGAAAACGGACATGGAATGACTCCCAAGCGAAGGATCGAGCGGGCGCGCAGCCATCTTGCTCGATGCCTCCTTCAAGCTGGATTTGCCGGTGCGATCCACCGGCGACGGATGGGCTCGTCGTCAGGCCGACGGAGGCGGCGCACGCGCCCACGCGCCCGGCCAGTCGAACCCGACCCCGTCGATGCGAACGAAAGGATAGGCGAGCCGTTCCGCAACCGCTGGGGCAACGAACAGCGGAACGCCTTCCGGCGGCATTCCCGCGGATCGATCCGCGCCGGCCGGGCAGCCGAGCTTGCAGCAGTCGAGCCTCCCCGCCCCGTGCGGGCCGCCGTGATCCGCCGGTGACGGATCGTGCGCCTCGGAATGGCAAAGAACGTTGCCGAAGCGATCCAGCGCGACGGGGGCGGCCTCAGCCCCGATGCCGAATGCGAGAAGCAGCCCCTGCAAGGCGAACAGAAGGACGGCGAGTTCAGCCGTCCATCTCTTCGAGCCAAGGGCGCGCGTCGCAGTCACGTATCGGAACCTTCGAAAGGACAAGTCGTCGGACAAGGCGACGGGTGCCGGTCGGATCGGCTGTAGCAGGCGCTCGGCGCAATTGAAATGCGGCGGGACCGCGCTTCAACCCCGCCGTTCGGACTGCGGCAGCACAAAAGGCACGCCGGCCGGCGGGACGACGCCGACGCGTAGCGTCACGTCGAAGACCGAGCGCAGCATGTTGTCGCGAACGACCGTTGCCGGCGTGCCGTCCGCATCGATCCGCCCACCTGCGACAACGACCAGGCGGTCGGCATAAGCAGTCGCGAGGTTGAGGTCGTGCAGGATGGCGACGGCGCAGCCGCCTTTCTCCGCAAACTCCCGCGCGATGGCGAGAACACCGAGCTGGTGGCGCAGATCCAGCGAGGACACCGGCTCGTCCAGGAACAGGAGGCGCGGCTCGCCCGCTTCCACCGGTTCGCCGATCTGGCACAGGACGCGGGCGAGATGGACACGCTGGCGCTCGCCACCCGACAGTTCGTTGTAGAAGCGGCCGGCGAAGCCTTCGAGCTCGACGCGGGCCAGCGCGCGCGCCACCGCTTTCGGATCGTGACGACGCCCGCCGGCTTCCAGCCCGAGGCGCACGACTTCCGCCACCGTGAAGGGAAAGGCGAGCGCCGAGCTTTGCGGCAGAACCGCCCGGCGGCGCGCCAGCGCGGCCGGCGACAGATGCGCGATGTCCTGCCTGCCGAGAAGCACACGGCCCGCGCCGGGCGCGAGTTCCCCCGTCATCAGCTTCAAAAGCGTCGATTTGCCGGCCCCGTTCGGCCCGACGATCACCGTCAACTCGCCCGCCCGAAGCGAAAGGGAAACGCCGTCGATGACGCGCCGGCCGCGATAGCCGGCCGAGACGTCCTGAAGTTCGACGAGCGGCGCGCGGTCAGTCACTGCCGAGGCCTCGCGAGCGCAGGAGAATCCAAAGAAAGACCGGCGCGCCGAGCGCGGCGGTGAGGATGCCGATGGGAAGTTCGGCGGGCGCGACGATCAAACGGGCGACCATGTCGGCCAGAAGCAGGAGAACGCCGCCGCCAAGCGCGGATGCCGGCAGGAGCCAGCGGTGATCGGGGCCGATGGCGAGCCGCAGCAAGTGCGGCACCACGATGCCGACGAAGCCGATGACGCCCGACACCGCGACCGCCGCGCCGGTGGCGAGCGCCACCACGACGACGGTGC
Source organism: Aureimonas psammosilenae (assembly GCF_009176975.1). Taxonomy (GTDB): domain Bacteria; phylum Pseudomonadota; class Alphaproteobacteria; order Rhizobiales; family Rhizobiaceae; genus Plantimonas; species Plantimonas psammosilenae. Next base: position 762,621 of record NZ_WEZG01000001.1, on the reverse strand, counting down.
AGCGCTTCAGCACTTGAACGCGGATGCCGAGATGGAACGCTTCCGCTTCGCCGAGAACGACGCCGTTTAACCCGCGCGCCAGGAACGGCGCGGCGAGAAGCGCGGCGAGCATCATGGGCGCCGCCGCCGCGAGCTTCGTCCAGCTCGCGCCGCCGAGCCCGCCGAGGCTCCAGAACGTCAGGTCGCGAAGCTGGTTGTCGTCGCTGAGATAAACCAGAAGCCCCGTCCCGGCGCTCGCGAAGGCGCCGAGCGCGATGCCGGCGAGCAGCATCAAGGCCATGGAGGAGCGCCCTTCCCGCGTGCCGACGCGGTAGATCACGATCGTCGCCAGAAGACCGCCGGCAAACGCGAAGACGGGTAAGGTATAGATCCCGAGGACGCTCGCGACCGGTGCCAGAACGCCGCCCGACAGAACGATCGCCGCGACCGCCGCGAAGGCAGCCCCGCTCGACACGCCGACAAGGCCGGGATCGGCGAGCGGATTGCGGAAAAGACCCTGCATCATGGCCCCGACGCTGGCGAGCGCTGCGCCGACGAGAAGACCGAGAAGAACGCGCGGCAGGCGGATCTGCCAGACGATCATCCGCTCGGCCAAAGGCGCATCGCCTGCCCATGGGCCATCGGACAGGACCGAAACCACTTTAGCCGGCGACAGCATGGCGGGTCCCGTTCCAAGCGCCAGCACCGTCACGGTAAGAAGCGCCAGACCCAACAGAAACGTGACGAGCCGCGCCCGCCCGCTGCGGTCGCCGCTTGCCGGGAAGTCAGCGGGCACCGGCGGCCAGGAGGTTCTTTTCGGGATAAAGCTTGGCGGCGAGATCACGCACGGCGGCCGGCGTGCGGGGGCCGAAGCCGAGGAGATAGGCCGCATCCATGCGGATCACCGCGCCGGACTGCCCGGCGGGCGTCGCGGCGAGCGCCGGCACGCTCATCGGATCGGGCGCGTTGGACGGGCCGGCGCGGCTCACGAGGAGGATGACGTCCGGTGCCAAGGCAGCGAGCGCTTCCGTGGACAGCGTCTTATAGCCCTTCACGTCGCCGAAGACGTTCTCAGCCCCCGCCAGTCGGATCACCGCGTCCGCGCCGGTGTCCGATCCGGCAGCGTTCGGCCTGCCATCCACCAGCGACAGGATGAAAAGGACGCGGCGCTTGCGTTCGATTTGTCCAAGGCTGGCGGCAAGGCTCGCGAACTCGCCGTCGATGCGGTTCGCCATCTCCTCGCCCTTTGCAGCATTGCCAACAACCGATGCGACCTTCACCACCTTCTCATGCAATTCCGCGACCGAATGGCCGGTCGGCACATGCTCCACCCGGACGCCCGAAGCATCCAGAAGCGCCACCGCCTCCTTCGGCCCTGCCCCCTCGTCCATCAGCACGAGATCGGGCGACAAGGACAGGACGCCCTCGGCGGACAGGGCGCGCATGTAGCCGACATTGGGCTTCCGGCCGAGCGCCTCAGGCGGAAACAGGCTGGTGGTGTCGACGCCGACGACGCGGCTTTCCTGCCCGAGCGCGTAGAGGATTTCGGTCACCGCCCCGCCGATGGAGACGACGCGGGAGGGCGCGGCGGCTTCCTCTGCCCAAACGGACGCCATCGGCGAGAGAAGAAGAGCGACGGCGAGCGAAAAAGACCGCATGGCTTTCTGTTTCCGTTTCGAAGAATGGCGCACTGCCTAGAACCGGGCAAGCGGTGGCCCGTTCCGGCGACAAGGGTTCGACACGTTCGTTATCCCGCCCTTGCTGGCGCGGCAACGGTTGATCGAAACAAAACTTCGCTAGTTTAGAACTATTTCAATTAAAGAAGCCGTCTTTCAATTCTTTAATTAGAATAACTCCATGTTATGTTTCTTATTTCTTTGAATAATACATTGACTCTACATCATGACCGTCAATAGAACCCCCATGCGAAAGCGGACGGCAGGGGCGCCGGACGCTGATGCAGGCGGGCGGGCCCGCCGTGTTCGGAAAATCATTCTTCAAAGGGGGTTTGACGCCATGTCCGACAGGATTCGGCACCTCTTGTTCGGCGCTGCAGTCGTGGCGTTGCTTGGCGGAGGGCAGGCTCTCGCCCAGTCGCCCACGGCGCGCACGGCCGACGACGAACCGGGCGACGGCGTTCAAACGGAGATCGAACTCGAGACCGTGACGGTAGACGCGCGTGCCAGGGTCCGCAATCCGACGGCACCGGCCGGCACCGCGACCACCCGGACGACGACGCGCGAGGCGATCGACAATCGCCAGATCAACAACATCCAGGATATCGGGCGCACGGAGGAAGCAGGGGTTTCCTTCAACCGCACCAACAACAGCGTCAACATTCGCGGCCTCGACGGCTCGCGCGTCCTCACCACGGTGGACGGGGTGCGCGTGCCCTATCTGTCGGACGCGACGCGCGGCGCGGTGGGGGGCGTCAATTCCTTCGACTTCAACTCGCTATCGGCGTTCGACCTGACGCGCGGCGCCGATCCGCTGCTCGGCAACGGCGCGCTCGGCGGCGTTCTCGCCATCCGCACGCTCGATCCCGACGACATCCTGAAGGACGGCAGGAAGGTGGGCTACCTCACCAAGAACGGCTATGACGGGGTGGACGATTCCTGGTTCACCAGCCACGCGGCGGCAACGCGCGTCGGCGACACGTCGCTGATCCTGCAAGGCGGTTATCGCGACGGTCACGCCATCGACAACCAGGGGGGCGGCGACGCTCTCTCGACCCTTCGCACCGCGCCGAACCCGCGCGACTACGACCAGTACAATCTTCTCGGCAAGCTTTACCAGGATGTGGAAGGCGGCCACCGCTTCGGCATCACCGGCGAAATCTTCGACCGGAACGAGGACATCAACACCCGCACGCTGCAGACCGCGACAGGCAACTATCGGCGCGACAACCATTTCAGCGGCGAAGACCTGAAGCGCCGCAAGGTGGCGCTGACCTACGATCTCGATGCGCCGGAGCCGGGCTCGGGCTGGTTCGACGACGCCTCCGCCGTCCTTTACTACCAAGACGTGGAGCGCCACACGACGGTCGATGCCTTCCGCTCTACCTCCGTGATCGGCCCCTTCTCGCGCGACAATTCCTACGATGAGGAAAGCATCGGCTTCACCGGCTATGCCGCGCGCGACTGGCAACTCGGCGGCGTCGGTAACCGCTTCACCTTCGGCGGCGAGGTCTACGGCACGAAGACCACGCAATATTCCGCCGGCGCGGACGGCTGCGCGACGGCGACGCGGCCCTCCGATATCAGGGCCTGCACCAACCTCCACACCAACCAGGCCGACACGCCGCAGGTCGACAGCCGGGTCGTCGGCTTCTACGCCGAAAACGAGACGCGCTTCCTCGACAACCGGCTGCGCGTCACGCCGGGCCTGCGCTTCGACTGGTACGAGCACGAGCCCAAGCTCACCGACGAATATCGCGACAGCGCGGCCTTCAACGGCACCGTTCCCGACGGCTCGAACGACGTCGCCCTGTCGCCGAAGGTGCTGGTGGAATACGACATCATTCCAAGCCTCACCGCCTATGGCCAGTATACGCAAGGTTTCCGCGCACCCACCGCCGGCGAGTTGTTCGGCCGCTTCGGCGCGGTCGGCACATATCTGCGGACCGGCAACCCGGACCTCGACCCGGAAACAAGCAGCGGCTTCGACGTCGGCCTTCGCTACGGCGACAAGGACCTCGGCGCGCAGGTGAATCTCTTCACCACGCATTACGACAACTTCATCGACACAGTTCTCGTCGCCCCGCCCGGCGGCAACTACCCGCAAGGCGGCATCACGAGCTATCGCAACATCCCGAACGCACGCATCTCGGGCGTCGAGCTTTCCGGCCATGCCCGCTTCCTGGACCATTGGCGGGCGCGGGCGTCCGTCGCCTACCAGGAAGGCGAGAACCTCACCGACGACGTTTATCTCGACTCGATCCCGCCGCTGACGGCGATCCTGGCGCTCGGCTACGATCGCACCACCTGGGGCGGCGAGGTGTCCACCAAGCTCGCGGACCGGCGCGACAAGGTGGATGACGGCTTCAATGCCCCGAGCTACGGCGTGGTGGACTTCACGGCCTGGGTGTCGCCGGAGCGCCTGCCGAACCTGAAGCTTGCAGGCGGCGTCTTCAACATATTCGACAAGACCTATTACGACGCGGTCAACGTGCCGGACGATCCCTCGCGCACCCAGCCGCGCCTTTATTATTCCGAGCCCGGCCGCTCCTTCAAAGTGAACATGACCGTCCAGTTCTGAAGCATGGGCTTGGCCATGGGCGGGGTGACAAACGGCGCTCCCCGCTGCATGTCTGCCTTCCGGCCACCCTCGGCCCACGAGCACCCACCATGCTTCCCTGGATACATCTCGACAAGGCGGCCGTTCCCGGCGGCGACACCGAACTCCTCCTGATGCGGCGGGGCACGGAGTTCTCGATCATGCTCGGCGGCAACGAGTTGATGAACAGCCGCCTCAGCGGCTCGGAGGAAGCGCTGGCCGATCTCGCCTGCGGGCGCATTGCCGGGCGAAGCCAGCCGCGCATCCTGATCGGCGGGCTTGGCATGGGCTTCACGCTGCGCGCCGCGCTCGCCGCCCTGTCACCCGACGCGCATGTCACCGTCGCCGAACTCGTGCCGGCAGTGGTGGCCTGGGCCAAAGGGCCGATGGCACCGGTGTTCGACGGCTGCCTCGAAGACCCGCGCGTCGCGATCCACGAAGGCGACGTCGCCGGCGCGATCACGGCTGCGCGGGCGACGTTCGACGCGATCCTTCTCGATGTCGACAACGGGCCGGACGGGCTGACGAGCGCGGCGAACGACGGGCTCTACGGCTTGGCCGGACTTCGCGCGGCGGCCCGAGCGCTGCGACCGGGAGGCGTGCTGGCCGTCTGGTCGGCGGGACAGGACCCACGCTTCACCGCCCGGCTCGGGCAAGCCGGTTTTGCCGCGGAAGCCGTCAAGGTTCGCGCCAACGGCAAACGCGGCGGCGCCCGCCACGTCATATGGCTGGCGAGCGCCGGCAAAGAGAGCGCTTCGGCCAAACAACGCGGCTAAGAGCCCGTTTGGAAACTCCGCCGGGTCGGTCCGGCGGGTCTTTTCCTCCCCCATTTCGTTGCCAATCCTCGCCGATGCCGCCGGCATCGACTGCGTTTGGCGCCTCACGGGAACGAAAAATCCCTCGCCGGCTCTCCGCCGGTGAATTTTCAAACAGGCTCTCAACGAAAGGCATCGCCCGGCTTTCAGCGGTCGAGGGCGACCGCGATTGTGTCGCACTGCCCCTATGACACCGGGCGCATCGCTCCACGTTAGCCGGGTTCGCTATTTCGGAGAACCCCATGACAGACGACACCGCCGTTCAGGCACGCCGCCGCGAGATCGCGTCCGAGCATATCCTGTTCAAGCTGATCGAATATGTCGAGAAGCAGCATCCCGGTCTTCTCGACCATATCGAGGGGAGTCTCGACCATCTCGGTGATCCGGCCAAGGACGAGACGAAGGACGACGATGCCGTGCGCGAGATCGCCCGCAAGATGCTGAAGGGCGCGCGGCACGAACTCGGCAAATAGAGGCAAAGCCGTCGGACAATGAAACCGTCGCGGCGATGTTCGGGCGTGGACGCGCCGCCGGTCGACCGGCGCAGATTGTCGCGGCAGGCCAAGGAATCCTTCGCCTGTCGGCATTGCGGAAGTCAGCTACGCATTCACCGCCCGGCGGGCGATGGACGACCCTGAGCCTCGCCCTTTCTCCGGCTTCCTTGATGAACCATTCCGGTTCCGCTTCGGGAGGCTTCCATGCACCGCCGCCAAATCCTTTCCACCGCCGTCGCCATGTCGGCGCTTCTCGTCGCCCCAGCCGTTTTCGCGCAGGAAACCACGAAGACAACCGATCCCGAAAAGATGGGCGAGGCCGAAACCAAGCACGCGATGGAGACCATGAAGGTCGGCGCTCTGTCGCTTGCCACCAGCCGCATCGCCGAGAAGAAGGACACCGGCCCCATGGTGGCGCAGTTCGCGATGTTCGAGGTCGCCGAACAGGAAACCATCGCCGACGTCCTGAAGTCCATGAAGATGGACGAGAGCGCCGCCAAGGGCACCGTCGCCAAACCGAGCGACGCCGAGGTGATGGGCATGCTCGACGCCGAAGGCAAGCAGATGGTGGAGAAGCTCCAGGCCCTTTCTGGCAAGGAATTCTCGAAGATGTACGTGATTGCCCAGACCGAAGGCCACCAGAAGCTTCTCGACATTCAGGAGGAGTATCTGAAGGTCGGCAAGAACCGCGAGCACCTGAACGTCACGAAACTCGCGCGCGGCCAGATCAAGGAGCACCTGAAGCTCCTCGCCGATCTCAAGACCGAACTCGGCTGAGCTTTTCGCTCGAAAACCGGAAGGGGCATGTCTTTCCCTTCCGGCCCGGATGCCCTTGCCCTCAGCGGAGTTTGGGTTCGCTCGGGGCCGTGCCGTTCCAGGTGATCGGCGCGACCACCGACAGCGAGGTCGCCGGCGAGCCGTCGATGATGCGGGTGGTGCGCGCGACATAAACGAGGCTGCCATTCGTCTTGTCGAAGATGCGGTCGATCTCCAGCGACTTGAAGATCAGCGAGCGGCGCTCGTCGAAGACGCCCTCCCCGCTTTCGCCGTCGCTGATCGGCTCGTTAAAGGAGATCGGCCCCGTCTGGACGCAGGACACGCTGGCGATCGACGGGTCTTCGGCGATGCCGACGGCGCCCCTGAGGCCCCCGGTGCGCGGCCGCGCGACATAGCAACTGACGCCGGCGATCTTCGGGTCCTCGAAGGCCGTGATGACGATCTTGTGGTTCGGGCCGAGGAGCTTGAAGCCCGTCGAGACCTCGCCGACATCGCGGGCCGAAGCGGCCCCGGAAAGAACGGTCGCCGCCAGGGCCGCAACCCAAAACCCTTCACGCATCATGCCTTCAAACTTCCGCTCGACATTCACATCCACGATCCGAAACGGTCGGATGGATGGAATATAGGGTCGTCATGTCGCCTGCGCTTGCGGAACCGCCCCGCGATTCATCGACTGGCGTTCCTCGGCGGTCTGGCGAATGGCGGCCGCGACGCTCGGCTGGCGGCTCATGAAGAGATCGAAGTCGCGCCGTTCCAGCACCAGAAGCTGGCAATAGTCGACGGCCGTGACATCGGCGCTGCGCCGCGTGTTGTCGAGGAGCGCCATCTCGCCGAAGATCGCGCCGGCCCGCAGATCGACGCTGCCGCCCTGCGTTTCCACCTCCACCCGGCCTTCCGACAGGAAATACATTCCGTCGGGCCGGTCGCCGCGCCGGATGATGCGCGTGCCGGGCGCGGCGGTGCGCGGTTGAAACAAGAGAAGCAGCGCGTCCCGGTCTTTCGCCGGCACGCCGGCCAGAAGCGGAAAGGTCGCGAGCAGCGCATCGATCCTCAGCGTGCGCTGTTCGCGCCGCGCTTCAGCGCGCTGCCGGCCGGCTTCGAGATCGGCTTCCAGGCGCGCGAACTGAGCGCGACCGAAGGCGGATAAGCCTGCACTCCCAAACCGGGCTTCCAGCCGGTCGGCGATGACCGTCGCGCTCTTGTTGAAGGTGATCGACAGAAGCGCCGCGGCCAGAACCAGATCGCGTCCTTCGCTCGGCAGAAGACCGAGGCTGAGCCCGAGGCCGACGAGGATGAAGGAGAACTCGCCGATCTGCGACAGGCTGGCGGCGATCCTCAGCCCCATGACGAGCGGGTAGCGCAGCGCCAAAACGATGCCGAGCGAGATCAACGCCTTGCCGAGGATCACCACGAGCAGCGTCGCGGCGACGGCGAGCGGTTCTCGAGCGATGATGCTCGGGTCGAACAACATGCCGACCGACACGAAGAACAGAACGGAAAAGGCGTCCTGCAACGGCAGCGATTCCGCCGCCGCGCGATGGCCGAAATGCGATTCGGACAGAACCACGCCCGCGAAAAAGGCGCCGAGCGCGAAGGACACGCCGAAGAGTTCGGCCGAGCCGACCGCGATGCCGACGGCGATCGCCAGCACCGACAGGGTGAAGAGCTCGCGCGATCCGGTGCGCGCCACTTCGCCCAAGATCCAGGGCAGAAGCCGCGGCCCGATCAGGATCGCCAGCGCGACGAAAGCCGCCACCTTGCCGAGCGTCACTGCGAGTTGCAGGGCGAACGGCCCGCCCTCGCCGCCTGCACCATGGGCGGCGCCGGCCGCGATCGCGTGGCCGCCGAGCGGTTCGGCGATGGCCGGCAGAAGCACGAGCGCCAGCACCATCGCGAGATCCTCGACGATCAGCCAGCCCACCGCGACGCGCCCCGCCGGCGTATCGAGCCGGTTGCTTTCCTCCAGCGCTTTCAGAAGCACCACGGTGGACGCGACCGACAAGGCGAGGCCGAACACCACGCCCGCGCCCACGCCCCACCCGAAGAACCAGGCCAGCGCCATGCCGAGAAGCGTCGCCAGCGCGATCTGCGCCAGCGCGCCCGGAACGGCGATGCGCCGCACCGCCATGAGGTCGGGGATCGAGAAGTGAAGCCCGACGCCGAACATCAGAAGGATGACGCCGATTTCCGCGAGCTGTCCGGCCATCGCCGAATCGGCCTGCAGGCCCGGCGTGAAGGGCCCGGCGAAGACGCCGGCGATAAGATAGCCGACAAGCGGCGGCAGGCGCAGGCGGCTCGCGATATAGCCGAATACGATGGCGAGCGCGAAGCCGATGGCGATCGTGGCGATCAGTTGCGTTTCGTGCAAAAACCCGTTCCCCGACTGCCCGACACGGCGCGAGCATAGCCTGCGACGGGCTGAGGGCAACGGTTTCGGCGCGGCTTCTTCAACGCGCGAAAGGCTTTCCCACTGAGGCCGATCATTCTCGGTCTGACCGCAGGCGCGGCCGCCCTCCGAGGCCGGTCCGTGAGGCAAAATGGCTCGGCCCGCCTATCCAATTCGCAAACCTCCATAGATACGATCGCCGCTGGCGGCGCGGGTTTCCCTTGGCCGCCGAGAAGGACATGGCATTGGACGACCTGAGTGACGACGTCGAAGCCGCCGAAGCGCTCGTGCTGGAGCCCTTGGCGGACTTTCCCCATATCGATCTTCGAACGCCCGGCGAGCCTTGGGAAAAGCGCCGAGCCGCCGGCAAGGTGCTGCGCGAGGCGGTGCCGCACAGCGCCCATGGCCCAAGCGAACCGATACGCAAACGGCCCGATCCCGTTCGGCTGATCGAGCGCGCCCATAAGGGGCGGCAGGCGGACCTCGTTCCGCTGCGGGTCGCGCGGATGGCGAGTTCGCCCTTCGCGTTTCTGCGCGGCACGGCCCATGTCATGGCCTGGGATCTGGCACAGATGCCCAATACCGGCATCGACGTGGTTCTCGACGGCGACGCCCATATCGCGAATTTCGGCCTGTTCGGCACGCCGCAGGGCGATATGGTTCTCGACCTCAACGATTTCGACGAAGTGACGATCGGCCCCTGGGAATGGGACCTGAAACGCCTCGTCGCCAGCATCGTCGTGGCGGCGCGGGCGTCGAAAGCGCATCGCGGCGAGCGCCGGGCGGCGGTAGAGGCGGCGGTGACCGGATACCGGCAAACGGTGGCGGACCTGGCCCCTCTCGGCTCCATCGAGGTGTGGGGGCGCATGGCGCTCGCGACCGACCTGAACTTCGCCGGCGTGTCGATGGACGAGGCGTCGCGGGCGATCATCGAAAAGGCCGTCCAGAAAGCCCGCCGCCGCAACAATCGCAGCCTCCTCGACCAGATCGTGGAGCGGCAGGTGAACGGCGGTTGGCGCTTCAGGCAGGACGCGCCGATCCTCACCCGCGTCGACGAGGAAACGCGCCAAGCTGTCACGACAGGGCTCGAGCACTATGCCGACACCCTGCCGCGCGAGCGCCGCTTCATGCTGAACCGCTACCATGTCGTGGATGTCGCGCACCGCGTGGTCGGCGTCGGCAGCGTCGGCACGCGGGCCTATGTCGCGATGCTATGCGGCAATTCCGATCTCGACGTCCTCTTCCTGCAGGTCAAGGAAGCGGTGACGCCGGCGCTCGCCCCTTACGTTCCCGGCATGCCGGCGCCCTACAACGACCATGAGGGCGAGCGCGTCATCTACGGCCAACGCCTTCTCCAGGCAGTCGGCGACCCGTTGCTCGGCTGGACGTCGATCGCGGGGCGACCGTTCTATGTCCGGCAGATGAAGAACATGAAGGGCGACATCCCGGCAAGCTGCATGAGCGGACGCCCGCTCCAGTTCTTCGCCTACGCCTATGGCGCGCTTCTGGCCCGCGCCCATGCGCGCACCGGCGACGCCGCCGCCATTTCCGGCTATTGCGGCGGCAACCACAACACCACCTTCGCCAACGCCCTGACGGACTGGGCCGAAAGCTACGCCGATCAGAACGAGGCGGACCACTCCCGCCTGGTCGAGGCGATCGAGGAAGGCCGCCTCACCGCCGCAGCGGACCCCTGTCTTTGATCGAAGGGTTCAGTTCGGGAAACCAAGGCCTATCGCAGGGAACCCCCGCCCCGTTTCACGACGGGGCCTTTGGCCCGCGGATCAGGGAACGCCACTGGTAAACGGGACAGCACCGACCGACTTCCGGCTCCCGGAATCAGGAAACCCAATCGAACTGACTGCCGTCATCATGTGAGGAGAAACTGGTACGCCCAAGGGGAATCGAACCCCTGTTTGCGCCGTGAGAGGGCGCCGTCCTAACCGCTAGACGATGGGCGCGTTGCCAGTGTGTGGGTCATATAGCCGGGGTCATGGCGGAGCGCAAGCGCCTTGTTGGGCCTCGCGTCAGGGCCGTTTCAGCTCGTAGCGCGACAGCACCCGGCCCGTGGACAGATCGATGCGAAGGATGCGCTCCACCTCGTTCTCGCGAAGGCGGAGCAGCATCTCCCCGTCCCCGGTCGCCATGTCCTCAACGAGGGAGCCGGCCGGAATCTCGATCGGCAGAACGCGGGTCGGGTCACCGCCCGAGCGATCCGTCGTGATCTTGTAGACAACAGCCGCCAGCACGGCCATAACCGCCGCAAAGGTCACCCCGATCGAAATCACGAGCAGCCGGACCATCTTGCGGCGCAGGCGCTCCGTCGCCGGGTCCAGCGGCTTGTCCGCCTCGTCGCCGAGCTCCGCATTCGCCATGGCATCATCCCATCCAGTCGAGGGCGACATGCCCGATCAAGCTCCTAGCCTCGGCCCCTCCGGCGAAGCAAGCCGCTTCACCGTGACGGAGGAGGCCGGCGGCACACGGCTCGATCAATTCCTCGCTTCCCGGCTGGATGGGGCGCTGTCGCGATCGCGCGTGCAAGGGGTGATCGAGGCCGGCGGGGTCAGCGTGGACGGCAAGCCAACGGCAAGCGCCAAGCGCCGCATGGTGGCCGGCGAGGTCGTGGAGATCGCCGTGCCGGAAGCCGCCGAGCCCGATCCATTCCCCGAGGATATTCCGCTCGACATCCTCTTCGAGGACGATTCGCTCGTGGTTCTCGACAAGCCGGCCGGGCTCGTCGTCCATCCGGGCGCCGGCAACTGGACCGGCACGCTCGTCAACGCGCTTCTGCACCATTGCGGCGACAGCCTGTCGGGCATCGGCGGCGTGAAGCGGCCGGGCATCGTCCACCGGCTCGACAAGGATACGAGCGGCGTGATGGTGGTAGCCAAGACCGATCTCGCGCACCGGTCCCTGTCGGAGCAGTTCGCCGCCCATGGCCGCGACGGGCGGATGGAACGCGCGTATCTCGCCCTCGTCTGGGGCGTGCCGACACGGCCGAAGGGGCGCATCGACGCGGCGCTCGGCCGATCCACCGCGGACCGCCTGAAGCGGCAGGTCGTGCCCGAAACGCGCGCCGACGCCCGCCACGCCGTCACGCAGTTCGAGGTTCTGGGGAAGGACGCGAGCGGCGAGGTGTCGCTCGTGCGCTGCATCCTGGAAACCGGGCGCACGCACCAGATCCGGGTGCATATGGCCCATATCGGCCATCCGCTCGTCGGCGACGAACTCTATGGGAAGTCGCTCCGCACCAAGGCGCGCAAGCTCCCCGAACCCGCCTCCTCCCTTGTCGGCGCCTTCGCGCGCCAGGCGCTCCACGCCCATCGCCTCGGCTTCGTGCATCCCATGACGGGCGAAGAGATGCGCTTCGAAACGCCGGTTCCCACCGATATGGCGGCGATCATGGAGGCACTTCGCCTTTCCACATGAACGAAGGTTTAGGTGCGTCACCATGCGCGATGCAGCATAATCGGCATTCGATCGTTAACATCTCTGACGACAGTCGGTGAACGGTTCGTTCGAAGAATGAGGCGGCCGTCTTCGATGAAATTTGACGGCGCGATCCCCATCTGAAGCTACGCGGGGGTGGGTGAAAAGCGATCTCCGCGCGCGGCCGGCTCGATTGGAGCGGCCGATATCGAACATGGAGGGTGCATCATGGCCCGAGCCAATCTGCCGAGCATCGCGTCGGGTGAAGGTGGTCTCAGCCGCTACCTGGAAGAGATCCGCCGGTTCCCGATGCTGGAGCCGCAGGAAGAATACATGCTGGCCAAGCGCTATGCCGAGCACGAGGACCGCGACGCGGCTTCCCGGCTGGTCACGAGCCATCTGCGTCTCGTTGCCAAGATCGCCATGGGCTATCGCGGCTACGGCCTGCCGATCGGCGAGGTCGTGTCGGAAGGCAATGTCGGCCTGATGCAGGCGGTGAAGCGCTTCGACGCCGATCGCGGCTTCCGCCTCGCCACCTACGCGATGTGGTGGATCAAGGCGGCGATCCAGGAATATATCCTGCGCTCGTGGAGCCTCGTGAAGATGGGCACCACGGCGAACCAGAAGCGCTTGTTCTTCAACTTGCGCAAGATGAAGAGCCGTATCCAGGCCCTGGACGAAGGGGACCTTCGCCCCGAACAGGTGAACCAGATCGCGACCTCGCTCGGCGTGTCCGAAGAGGAAGTCGTGTCCATGAACCGCCGCTTGTCCGGCGACGCGTCCCTCAACGCGCCGATCCGCGCGACGGAAGGCGAATCGGGCGAATGGCAGGATTGGCTGGTGGACCAGTCGGACAACCAGGAAGCCATGCTGGTCGAGCAGGACGAGATGGATCAGCGTCGCGGCATGCTGCACGGCGCGCTGGACGTCCTGAACGACCGCGAGCGCCGCATCTTCGAGGCGCGGCGCTTGTCCGAGGAGCCGCTGACGCTGGAAGCTCTGTCGGGTGAGTTCGACATCAGCCGCGAGCGCGTGCGCCAGATCGAGGTGCGCGCCTTCGAGAAGGTGCAGAAGGCAGTGCGCGACACCGCCGAGGCGGCGCGGCGGGCCTTGCGCCCGGTCGCTGCCTGACGGACACGGTAAGGCCCCGACAATCAAAAGCCCCGCCGGAAGCGGGGCTTTTTCGTATCCGATCAGAAAATCGGGTCAGGTCTTGGCGGCCCAGGCGTCCATCGCCTGCTTGAAGACCCGCTCGCCCGGCACGCCCTTTTCGATCGACATCAGAGCGCGGCGGCCCGTGGCATAGGCGAGCGGGATGTCGATCCACTGCTCCTTGCCGAGCAGCGAAAGGTTGGTTTCCGTCGCCTTGTCGAGATTGTTGAGGGCGATGATGAAGAAGCCGTCCGAGATTTTGCCCGCGACGCCGATCAATGGTTCGCCGCGCGCTTCCTCCGTCGGCTTCATCGCCAGCCGCTGGACATTGGCGACCTGCCCGCCGGAAAAGCCCGGCGGCACGTCGAACTGAAGCTCGATCACATGGCTCGCCGGCAGGGTCTGGTCGAGATTGCGCCGGATCGTCAGAGTCAGCTTGAAGTTCTCGTCCGGCACGTCGGCGACGCCGCGAATGGCCGGCTCCGGCGGCTGATCGTCGGCCGGCGGCTCGCTGACCACGCTCCAAACCACGTTGCCGATGCGCTGCGTGCTTTGCTGCGTATCGGTGCGCTCTTCGTAGAACATGGCGCGCTGCGCGACGGCCGGCGCGCCGCTCGGCGGGGCGGAAGCAGGCGGCGTGGAAGCCGTCGGCGGGGTCGCGGCCGGGGCTGCAGGTGTTGCCGGGGTCGCGTCGGCTTCGGGCGTCGCGGCGGCGATGTTCGTGCCCTCGTCGAAGGCATTGCTGTTGGCCGCGCCGGGGCCGTCGTTGACTTCGGTTCCGTCCGGCAGAAGGCGCTGCGTGAAGCGCCGGCCGCTGGCGGCGGAAGCCGACGGGTCCGGCGTGCCCGCATTGTTCTCGCCTTCCGCGCCGGTCGAGGGCAAGGCCGCATTCTCGGTTCCGGTCGCAGCCGGCGTCTGATTATCGCTCGCGACATCCATGGTGCCGAACCCAGGGATGCGATCGCTGTAAAGATATCCGCCGATCCCGAGGGCCAGAAGCGCGACGCCGGCGACGCCGGCATAAAGCGGCGCGCGGCTGCGCTTGGCGCGCGGGGGCTTGGACGCCGCGTAGCGCGGGGCGCTCGTATCGGCATCCGGGATATCGAAGCCGCTGTCCGGCTCGGTGGTTCGGGGCGCATCGGCCGGCAGGCCGAGGGCCGGCTCGCGGCGCTCGGTTGAGCGCTCGAAACGCCGCTCGGCGACGGGGGGCGTCGTGAAATCGTCCTCGACGCGCGGCAGGCGCGGAATCGGGGCGGCCGGCGTGATCGGCTCGACGGGGGGCTCGGGCAAAGGCGGCGCGGCCGGCTCGTCGAACGCGAAGGGTTCGGCTTCCAAAGCCTCGACGCCGGCATAATGCGCTTCGGTGGACTCGATCGCGTCTTCAAGTGCGGCGGTGCGCCGTTCCACGACTTCGTCGGCGAGCGGGGGATTGGCGTTCTCGATCTGGCGGAGAATGGCGGCGCGCGCCTTCTCGTAGACCTTGGCGCGAAGCTCGGGCGTCGCGTTGGGCAGCCCGTCGATCGTCTTGCGCAGAACTGCGCCCAAATCCGCCATTGATCGATGCCATCCGTTGCCTGCGCGGCACGGCAGGGCCGCGCCACGGGGATCATCCTGCCCGGCCGACCGGCGCCGCCTCCGCCGCGCGGACCATCGGCCGGATGCAGTCCGTCAAATTTATCGTTGTTTCGCATAAACCATTCCGCGTCCGACCGGAAGCGCGGATGGACGCGCTCCGGGCGAAGCGGCCGGAGCGCGATAAGCGGATCAGTCCTCGAAGGGATCGCGCACGAGGATCGTGTCCTGGCGCTCCGGCGAGGTGGAAAGGAGCGTCACCGGGCAGTTCACCAGTTCCTCGATGCGGCGGACATATTTCACCGCCTGGGCCGGCAGGGCGCCCCAGCTCCGTGCGCCGGCGGTGGTGTCCTTCCAGCCCTCGAAGGTCTCGTAGATCGGCTCCAACCGCTGCTGCGCGCCGAGCGTCGCCGGCAGATAGTCGATCTCCGCCCCGTCGAGGCGATAGCCGACGGCGATCTTGATCTCGTCGAGACCGTCCAGCACGTCGAGCTTGGTGAGGGCGAGGCCGGTCAAGCCGTTCACCGCGACGGCCTGGCGCACCAGAACGGCATCGAACCAGCCGCAGCGGCGCTTGCGGCCCGTCACGGTGCCGAATTCGTGACCTTTGGTGCCGAGAAACTCGCCGACCTCGTTCTGCTGTTCTGTCGGGAACGGCCCTTCGCCGACGCGCGTCGTGTAGGCCTTGGTGATGCCGAGCACGAAGCCGACCGCCGAGGGCCCGAGGCCAGAGCCCGCCGCCGCCTGCCCCGCAACGGTGTTGGACGAGGTCACGAAGGGATAGGTGCCGTGATCGATGTCGAGCAGCGTGCCCTGCGCGCCCTCGAAGAGGATGCGGTCGCCGGCGCGGCGATGCTTGTCGAGAAGCTGCCAGACGCGGTCGATATGCGGCACGATCTCGGCCGCCACCGCCTGGAGCTCGGCGAGGATCGTCTCGGCCGAGACCTCCTCGACGCCGAGCCCGCGGCGCAGCGGGTTGTGATGGGCCAGAAGCCGCTCGACGCGCTCCGGCAGCACATCCGGGTCGGCCAGATCCATGACGCGAATCGCCCGGCGGCCGACCTTGTCCTCGTAGGCCGGACCGATGCCGCGCCGGGTGGTGCCGATTCGCGTGCCCGTGTTGGAGCTTTCGCGGAAAGCGTCGAGCTCGCGATGGACGGACAGAATCAGCGCCGCATTGTCGGCGATGCGTAAGTTTTCGGGCGTGATGGCGACGCCCTGCCCCTTCAGCCGGTCGCGCTCGGCGACGAAGGCGTGCGGATCGAAGACGACGCCGTTGCCGATCACCGACAGCTTGCCGGGGCGCACCACGCCGGAGGGCAGAAGCGAGAGCTTGTAGGACACGCCGTCCACTACCAGCGTATGCCCGGCATTGTGGCCGCCCTGGAAGCGCACCACCACGTCGGCGCGCTCGGACAGCCAGTCGACGATCTTGCCCTTCCCTTCGTCACCCCATTGGGAGCCGACGACGACGACGTTTGCCATGCGAATTTCCAGTACCGGTCAGCGGATATCGCAGCCTTTTATCCCCCGAGGCCGCAGACGGGAAGCGCCCGGCGTTCATAATTGGGTAGGAGAACGCAGGGCATGGTCACCCATGGGAAAGTCGTGACCAGGGGGCTGGACCGGGTTTCCACTAAAGATTGAGTAAGACATACATTTTAGAAGGCATTCCCACCCAGCGGCGGCTGCTTCGAAGGGGGAGCAACGGCATGGACCCCAATACATTGCATCTCATGGACGCCCTGGTGAACATCACCTGCGGCGTGACCATCGGCATCGCCTGGTTCTTGCGCCGCTCGGAACGCTATTTCGCGTGGTGGGCAGGCGCGTTCCTCGTTTTCGGCGTCGGGCTTCTTTTGAAGCCTCTGGTTGCATCAAACCAGATCTTCGGCGCCTTGCAATACGGACTGCTGACGGCCGGGGTGATGATGATCCTGGCGGGCATCCGCAATTTCGACGGCAAAACGAGCATGGCCCCCTGGATGGCGGCAAGTCCCGTTCTGCCGACGGTCATCTATCTCGGCGGGGGGCTCGCCGGCCTTCCCGCAGTGATCTGCGAGTTGTCCGGCTTCGCTTCCTCCTGGCTTCTCAGCCTTCTCGGCATCGCCCAGGTCTTTCTGTTCAAGGGCGAAACCTCGATCTATCGACGCCTTGCCGGCGGAACCATGCTGGCGCAGTGCCTCACCACGGCCCTCATCGTTCTGTTGGCGGGCGCGATCCTCGACCAAACCGCCGTGGATATCGCCATTCCGCTCGCCGATCAGCTTTTCTCCATCGCCCTCATCACCTCGATCTTCGGCATGTCCGTGGATCGCGGTTATCGGCGAATGCAGAATCTCGCTTATAGCGACGCGCTGACGGGTGTCCTGAACCGGACCGGTTTGGCGCTCCGGTTTCCCAAGGCGGAAGCGCGCGCCGGCGTCGTCATCGCCGATCTCGATCACTTCAAGGGCGTGAACGACCGTTACGGACATCTCGGCGGCGACGCGGTTCTCAGGGAATTCGCCAATCGCACATCGGCATGCCTGCCGCAGACCGGCTTGATCGCTCGCCTCGGCGGCGAGGAATTCGTCGTGGTTCTCCCCGATGCCGACCATGTCGAGACAACGGCGGTCGCGCATCGCATCTTGCTCGCCACGAGGCGCGATCCGATCGTCTGGGGCGAAGAGTTCATTTCCGCGACGGTCAGTCTGGGGATCTCGATGGTCCATCGGGGAGAGGACCTGGAAGCGGCGATCTCCCGCGCCGATGCCGCGCTCTACCGGGCCAAGATGGAAGGCCGCAACAGGGTCGCGGCCTGACTATCGACGCGTCGCGGAACGCGATAATGCGCTGTCATGAAACGCATTCTCGGCCATCCTTACATTCTCCTGGCCATCACATCCTTCTTCTGGGGCGGCAACGCGGTCGCCGGGCGCCTCGCCATCGGCCACGTTTCGCCGATGGTCATCACATCCCTGCGCTGGCTGATCGCGACCGCCATCCTCCTGCCCTTCGCCTGGGGCGACGTGAAGCGCGACTGGCCGCTGATCCGGCCCGCGCTGCCGCTCTTGTTCGTTCTGGGCGCGGCGGGCTTCACCGTGTTCAACGCGATCTTCTATGCCGCGCTCCAGCACACGACGGCGATCAACGTGATGATCGAGCAGGCGGCGATGCCGCTCGTCGTGTTCGTGGCGGGCTTTCTTCTGTTTCGCACCCCGGCCAGCCTTTTCCAGATCGTCGGCTTCGCGCTCACCCTCGTCGGCGTCGCGGTGACGGCCGCGCACGGCCATCTCGAAACGCTTCTGTCGCTCGATCTCAACCGGGGCGACGCGATGATGATGATCGCGGTGGTGATCTACGGGCTCTACACGGTGGCACTGCGCTGGAAGCCGGCCGTGCACTGGCGCTCGACCATCTTCGTCCTGTCGGTTTCTGCCCTCGTCGCCTCCCTGCCCTTCCTCGCCTTCGAGCAGGCCACGGGCACCGCGCAGTGGCCGGATATCGAGGGCTGGCTGATCGTCCTTTACATCGCGCTCGGCCCCTCGCTCGCGGGCCAGACGCTCTACATCAAGGGCGTGGAGATGATCGGAGCCAACCGCGCCAATCTCTTCATCAACCTGACGCCGATCTTCGGCGCGGCCCTTGCGATGGCGATCCTCGGCGAGGACCTGTTCCTCTACCACATCGCGGCCCTCGTCTTCGTTCTCGGCGGCATCGCGCTGGCCGAGCAGGGGCGCAAGCGCCGCGAGCCGCCGGCCGTGATGCCGGTACCGCAGGAAAGCGAGCGCGTATGAAAAAGGGCGGCGCGGAGATGATCCGCACCGCCTTCTTCGTATGAAGCCGCCTTTCGGAGCGCCCTGTCACACCTCGAAGGACATGTATTTCGCCTGACCGATGCCTTCGATACGGCGGAGGTCCTCCAGCACCGTTTCCTTCACCGGTTCGTCGACATAGATGATGGCGATGGCGTCGCCGCCATGCTCGTCGCGTCCGAGATGGAAGTTGGCGATGTTCACCTTGTTGCGGCCGAGCGTCATGCCGATCTCGCCGATCATGCCCGGCACGTCGCGGTTGGTGATGTAGAGCATGTGGCGGCCGACTTCGGCATCGAGATTGATGGACTTGATCTGGATGAAGCGCGGCTTCTTGTCGGAGAAGCAGGTGCCCGCCACCGAGCGCGTCATCTTCTCCGTCTTCACCGTCAAGCGGATATAGCCGTCGAAGACGCCGGACTTGTCGCGCCGGACTTCCGAGATCACGATCCCGCGCTCCTTCGCCATCACCGGGGCGGAGACCATGTTCACCGTCTGCACCAGCGGCTTCAGAAGGCCGGCGATGGCGGCGCTCGTCAGGGCGCGGGTGTTCATGGCGGCGGTGGTGCCGTCGAAGAGGATCTCGACCTCCTTGATCGGGTCCTCCGTGACCTGGCCGACGAAGGCGCCGAGGATCTCGGCG
Source organism: Aureimonas psammosilenae (assembly GCF_009176975.1). Lineage (GTDB taxonomy): Bacteria > Pseudomonadota > Alphaproteobacteria > Rhizobiales > Rhizobiaceae > Plantimonas > Plantimonas psammosilenae. Next base: position 743,302 of record NZ_WEZG01000001.1, on the reverse strand, counting down.
AGCCGCACGAAGGGCGTCAGGATCGGCGCTTCCTCGGCGGTGATCGAGGGCATGTTGAGGGCGTTGGAGACCGCGCCGTTGACGAGATAGTCCGACATCTGCTCGGCGACCTGCAGCGCCACGTTCTCCTGCGCTTCCTCCGTGGAAGCGCCGAGATGCGGCGTGCAGACGACGTTGTCGAGCGTGAACAGCGGGCTTTCCTTGGCCGGCTCGGTTTCGAACACGTCGATGCCGGCGCCCGCCACCTTGCCGCTTTTCAGCGCCTCGTAGAGATCGGCCTCGACCACGAGACCACCACGCGCGCAGTTCACGATGCGCACGCCGTCCTTCATCTGGGCGATGGCCTTGGCGTCGATGATCCCGCGCGTCTTGTCGGTCAGCGGCGTGTGCAGCGTGATGAAATCGGCGCGGCGGAAGAGTTCGGGCAGTTCCACCTTTTCGATGCCCATCTCAAGGGCGCGCTCGGCCGACAGGAAGGGATCGAAGGCGATGACCTTCATCTTTAGGCCAACGGCGCGCGAGGCGACGATGGAGCCGATATTGCCGCAACCGACGATGCCGAGGGTCTTGGCGGTCATCTCGACGCCGAGGAAGCGGTTCTTCTCCCACTTGCCGGCCTTGGTGGAAAGATCGGCGGCCGGCAGGTCGCGCGCCACCGCGAACATCATCGCGATGGCGTGCTCGGCCGTGGTAATGGAATTGCCGAAGGGCGTGTTCATCACGATGATGCCCTTCCGGCTGGCGGCCGGGATATCGACATTGTCGACGCCGATGCCGGCGCGGCCGACGACCTTCAACCGCGTCGCCGCCTCGATCACCTTTTCGGTGACCTTGGTGGCCGAGCGGATGGCGAGGCCGTCATACTGGTCGATCACGGACAGGAGCTTGTCCTTGTCCTTGCCGATGTCCGGCAGATAATCGACGGCGACGCCGCGATCGGTGAAGATCTGGACCGCGGTCTTGGAAAGCTGATCGGAAACGAGAACGCGAGGTGCCATGGGGCGAAGCTCCGTTGAGCCTTGATAAGGGAAAAGGACGCGAGGACAGGCGAAAGCCTTCCCTCCCCCGGCATGGGGAAGGGTGGCTGCACTTGCGTTTCCGCCTTTGAAGGCGGAACGGATGGTGTGTCAGGCCGCCTTGGTGGCGAGTTCGGCCTTCTCGGCCTCGAAGGCATAAGCGAGCCAAGGCATCAGCGCCTCGACATCCGCCGTCTCGACCGTCGCGCCGCACCAGATGCGAAGGCCCGCCGGCGCGTCGCGATAAGCGCCGATATCGAGGGCGACGCCTTCCTTCTCCAGACGCGCCGCGACGCCCTTGGCGAAGGCCTGCTGCACCTCGTCGGAGGCACCGGCCACCGCCGGGTCGGTAAACGTCAAGCAAACGGAGGTGTTGGAGCGGATGGCCTTGTCTTCGGCCAGGAAGCCGATCCACGGATTGGCGTCCACGAAACGCTCGATAACGCTGAGATTGGCGTCGGCGCGGCGCTTCAGCTCGGCCAAGCCGCCGATGCGCTTCGCCCAGTCCAGCGCATCAAGATAGTCCTCGACGCAGAGCATGGAGGGCGTGTTGATGGTCTCGCCCTTGAAGATGCCCTCGATCAGCTTGCCGCCGGAGGTCAGGCGGAAGATCTTCGGCAGCGGCCAGGCCGGCTTATAGGACAGAAGCCGTTCCACCGCGCGCGGCGACAGGATCAACATGCCGTGCGCGGCCTCGCCGCCCAGCACCTTCTGCCAGGAGAAGGTCACGACATCGAGTTTGTCGTAGGGAAGGTCCTGCGCGAAGGCGGCCGAGGTCGCGTCGCAGATGGTGAGGCCCTTGCGATCCGCCGGGATCGCGTCGCCGTTCGGCACGCGGACGCCCGAGGTCGTGCCGTTCCAGGTGAACACCACGTCGCGGTCGAAATCGACCTTGGCGAAATCCACGATCTCGCCATAGCCTGCCTTGATGGTGCGGGCGTCGGAAAGCTTCAACTGTTTGACGGCGTCCGTGACCCAGCCGGCGCCGAAGCTCTCCCAGGCCACCATGTCGACGCCGCGCTCGCCCAGCAGCGACCACATGGCCATCTCCACCGCGCCCGTGTCGGACGCCGGCACGATGCCGATACGGTAGTCGGCGGGGACGCCAAGAACTTCGCGGGTGTCGTCGATGGCCTTGGCGAGCTTGGACTTGCCGAGCTTGGCGCGGTGCGAGCGGCCGAGTGCGGCATCGCTCAAAGCCTCAAGCGACCAGCCGGGTCGCTTGGCGCAGGGGCCAGAAGAGAATTGGGGATTTGCCGGACGTTTGTCCGGACGCGATACGGTCGCCATCAAGCTATCCTTCCAGATAGAAGCGCCTCGTTGGGGAGGCGTGTCCCATCGCGGGAGCTATCCTTGGGCGTCGTCGCAGTCAAGATGGTTCGGTGCGAAAAGAAGAAGGCGGGGATCGCTCCCCGCCTCGTATCGCCCCGATTCGTTCAGAACAGCGAGTAGCGCAGGCCCGCCTGGATCGTGTGCCGGTCGAAGCCGTCGTCCTTGAAAGACATCGTGCCGCCATTGAGCGGCGTTTGCGCGACATCGCCGCCATCGACGTTCACGTAGCGATAGCCGACGTCGAGCTTCAGGTTCTGGGCGATATCGTAGCTGATGCCCCCTGTCAGCGCATAGGCGAAGCGCCAGTCGTTCGCGCCGTCGAACTCCACGGAAGCGTCGGCATTGCAGAGATTGGCGTCGAAGCAGTTCCCGAGCGCCGAGAAGTTCGTGTATTTCACGCGCGCCGCGCCGACGCCGCCGCCGACATAGGGCGTGAAGCCGGCGAAGGTGCCGAGATCGAGGTAAGCGTTCGCCATCAGTTCCCAGGTCTTGGCTTCGCTGTTCTCCGATGAGCAATCGAAGCCGGCCGGGAAGGACAAGCAGGCGGTGTCGCCGAACTCAGCCCCGGAGAGCTTCAGCTTGCTTTCCCAGTAATGCGCCGTCAGGTCGCCGCGCAGCATATCGGTGAACTGATAGCCGAAGCCGATGCCGAAATCGGCGTTGTCCTTCAGGCTGATGCCGCCCACCGAACCGTGATCGCTGAAATCGACCCCGTTCGTGTCGACATAGCTCCGGTCGAACTTCACGTCGACGTCGGACTTGAAATCGTAGGAAACGTCGCCGCGCAGATACCAGCCGGAGCCGACCTCGACGGGAACGAGCGGCGCCGATTCCAGCGGCGCGTCGAAAATGTCCGCAGCCTTCGCCACGCCCGTCAGGCCGAGGCAGGCGACCCCGACGATCAGCACCTTTCCAATGGTCATCCTGTTCCATTCCCAAGCGGACCGCAGCGGCGCAGGGCCAAGCCGACGGTCGTTCGATCTGGGATGGAGCCTATCGTGCAGAGCTTAACCGACGATTAACCCTGTTCTTTAACCACGTTGCGCTCAAGCCTCGCCGCGAAACGCCAAAGGCGCGCCCGGTTTCGCGGGCGCGCCTTTGGTGAAATCCGAAGGAGTGGATTGATCAGTGGAACTCGTAGCGCAGGCCGACGCGCACGGTGTGAAGGTCGAAGCCGTCGTCCTTCAACTGCGCGCCCTTGGCGCCGGTCGCCTGATCGGCGGCGTCATAGGCAAAGGCGTCGCCGCCGGAAATATGGGTGTACTTGTAGCCGGCATCGAGCTTCAGAGCGCCGGTGAGGTCCACGGTCGCGCCGGCCATCAGCGATGCGGCGAAGCGCCAATCGTCGAGACCCTTGTGATCGAAGCTCCGGTTCGTCGCGATGCCGCATTCCACGCCGCATTCCTCGCTGCGAAGGTTGCCGTAGTCGACATAAGCCGCGCCGATGCCGGCGCCGATATAGGGAACCACGAGCGGCCCGAAGACCGGCAGGTCGACATAGGCATTGGCCATCGCCGTCCAGATGTCGACATCCGCCTTGTCGGAATATTTGCAGGAGATGTTGGGCGCTGCCTGCCCATATTGCGACGCGGCGACATAGCTCGGGCACTGGGTCGAGCCCTTGAAGTCCGGGTTGAAGTAGTCGACCGTCGCGTCCATGCGGAAATTGTCGGTGAAGCGGTAACCGACACCCGCGCCGAAGCTCGCCCCGCCATCGAGGTCGAAGTCGTCGTAGTTGAAGGTGTCGTCCACGCCCCGGTAAACCGGATCGGGGTTCCAGAACTTCCAGCTTCCCTCGTTGCGGGACTTGAAGGTGTAGCCGACATCGCCGCGCAGATACCAGCCGGACGCGGCCGGGAGGGGCTCGATCGGGGCCGGCGGGGGGACCTCGATCAGGTCGGCGGCAAGGGCCGGACCGGACGCCAGCATGAGAACCGCCAGAACCGGCAGGAACCTCGAACGCGACATGACAATCTCCGAAAGATCCAACTCGGCCTCTGCCGACGATTTCCCGGAGATTCTGCTTGGTCATGGTTAAGAAGCGGTTAACGCTCGCACGAAAGTTCTTAACCGGTTCAGGCGGCCTGATTGAGCGCGCCGATGATATCGTCCACCACCATGTTGACGAGATGCGGGTCGTCGCCTTCCGCCATCACGCGGATCAGCGGCTCGGTGCCCGATGGCCGGATCACGAGACGGCCGGCATTGCCGAGGCGGTCGCGGCCCGACGAGATGGCGAGTTTCACCTTCTCGCGCTCCAGCGGCTCGCCGCCCGAAAAGCGCACGTTCTTGAGGACCTGGGGCACCGGCTCGAACTTGCGGCAGACTTCCGACACGGGACGATCGCCCCGCGCGACGACGCCGAGCACCTGCAGCGCGGATACGAGACCGTCGCCGGTGGTGCCGTAGTCCGACAGGATGATGTGGCCGGACTGCTCGCCGCCGACATTGTAGCCGTGCTGGCGCATGTGCTCCACCACATGGCGGTCGCCGACTTTGGTGCGCGCGAGCGACAGGCCCCTGTCGCCCAGGAAGCGCTCCAGGCCGAGATTGGACATGATGGTGGCGACGATGCCGCCGGATGCCAGACGGCCGTCCTCGGCGAAGGATTCGGCGATGACGGCCATGATCTGGTCGCCGTCGACGATCTCGCCATGCTCGTCCACGATGATGACGCGATCGGCGTCGCCGTCGAGGGCGATGCCGACATCGGCTCGCATCTCGCGCACCTTGGCGCAAAGGGCGGCTGGGCTGGTGGAGCCGCAGTTCAGATTGATGTTGGTGCCGTTCGGCTCCGTGCCGAGGCGCACGACTTCCGCGCCGAGTTCCCAAAGGACCTCCGGCGCGACCTTGTAGGCGGCGCCGTTGGCGCAGTCGATCACGACGCGCATGCCGTCGAGCGTCATGTTGCGGACCAGGGTTCGCTTGGCAAATTCCGCATAGCGGTCGCGCCCGCCGTCGTCGTAGCGCTTGGCACGCCCGAGCCGATCGCCTTGCGCGAGATGGCGCGACAGGTCCTCTTCCAGAAGGCTTTCGATCTCCTCCTCGATCTCGTCCGACAACTTGTAGCCGTCCGGGCCGAAAAGCTTGATGCCGTTATCCTCGAAGGGATTGTGCGAGGCCGAAATCATCACCCCGATATCGGCGCGCATGGAGCGCGTCAGCATGGCGACGGCCGGCGTCGGAATCGGGCCGAGCATCAGGACATCCATGCCGACGGAGGTGAAGCCCGCGCAAAGGGCGGGCTCCAGCATGTAGCCGGACAGCCGCGTGTCCTTGCCGATCACGACGCGGTGGCGGTAGTCGCCGCGCCGAAAGGCGATGCCGGCGGCCATGCCGACCTTCATCGCCAGATCGGCCGTCATCGGCTTGGCGTTGGCGCGTCCCCGGATACCGTCCGTGCCGAAATATTTTCTGCCCATGATCCCCCGCGAGCTTCAACGAGCTTCGAATACTGACGCAACAATTACGGAAAAAGTAAAAAAGAATGTCATCACCTCACGAAGAGCCAGGAAATTCAATCCGGCGCTCGGTTCGTTTGTTCAGTCCAAGCCATGTCGGCAATTTTCCGTCTGGAACCACAAACGAAAAGGGCGGCCCATAGGACCGCCCTTTTTGAATTCTTTCGTCCGGCTTCAGACCGAAGGCTGGGGCTCGAAGCCGCCTTCCGGCTTCGGACGCGGAACCGAGCCGGTCTTCGGCACGGTGGACCCACGTGAGGGCGGCGTGTCGTCGCCCATGTCGCGGGTCAGCGTCTTACCGGCCAGAAGGTCGCGGACCTCGTCGCCCGACAGCGTTTCGTATTCAAGCAGACCCTTGGCGAGCGTATGCAACTCGTCCAGGTGCTCGTTGAGGATGCGACGCGCCTTGTTCTCGGCGACCTCGACGATGCCGCGCACTTCCGAATCGATCAGCCGCGCGGTATCCTCGCTCATGTTCTGCTGCTGCGACACGGAATGGCCGAGGAAGATTTCCTCCTGGTTCTGCCGATAGCGCAGGCGGCCGAGCTTGTCGCTCATGCCGTATTCCATGACCATCGCGCGGGCCATGTTGGTGGCCTGCTGGATGTCGTTGGACGCGCCGGTGGTGACGTTGTCGAGCCCGTAGATGATCTCCTCGGCCGCTCGGCCACCGAAGATCATGACGAGGCGCGCTTCCATCTCGTTCTTGCGCATGCCGTAGCGGTCGCGCTCCGGCAGGTTCATCGTGACGCCCAGCGCACGGCCGCGCGGGATGATCGTGACCTTATGCAAGGGATCGTTGAAGGGCTCGTGGATGCCGACGAGGGCGTGGCCGGCCTCGTGATAGGCGGTGAGCGTCTTTTCTTCCTCGGTCATGGCCATGGACCGGCGCTCGGCGCCCATCATGACCTTGTCCTTGGCATCTTCGAACTCGAGCATGGTGACGAGACGCTTTGAGCGGCGTGCCGCCATCAGAGCGGCCTCGTTGACGAGATTCGACAGATCGGCGCCCGAAAAGCCCGGTGTGCCCCGCGCGATGGTCTTCAGATCGACATTCGGCGCGAGCGGCACGTTGCGGATGTGAACCTTCAGGATCTTCTCGCGGCCGCCGACATCCGGGTTCGGCACCATGACCTGACGGTCGAAGCGGCCCGGACGCAGAAGCGCGGGATCGAGAACGTCGGGACGGTTGGTCGCGGCGATGAGGATGATACCCTCGTTGGCCTCGAACCCGTCCATCTCGACCAGAAGCTGGTTTAGCGTCTGCTCGCGCTCGTCGTTGCCGCCGCCAAGGCCCGCGCCGCGATGCCGGCCGACGGCGTCGATCTCGTCGATGAAGATGATGCAGGGGCTGTTCTTCTTGGCCTGCTCGAACATGTCGCGCACGCGGCTCGCGCCGACGCCGACGAACATTTCCACGAAGTCCGAACCGGAGATCGTGAAGAAGGGAACGTTGGCTTCGCCCGCGACGGAGCGCGCCAGAAGCGTCTTACCGGTGCCGGGAGGACCGACGAGAAGCACGCCGCGCGGGATCTTGCCGCCGAGGCGCTGGAACTTCTGCGGCTCGCGCAGAAACTCGACGATCTCTTCAAGGTCCTGCTTGGCCTCGTCGACACCGGCGACATCAGCGAAGGTGACGCGGCCATGCGCTTCGGTCAGGAGCTTGGCCTTGGACTTGCCGAAACCCATGGCCTTGCCGCCCGCGCCGCCCTGCATCTGGCGCATCAGGAAAATCCAGACGCCGAGAATGAGGAGGATCGGTCCGAAGGACAGGAGCATCGACCAGATCGGGTTCGAGTTATCCGACGGCGCCGACGCGTTGATCTGGACGCCCTTCCCTTCCAGCCGGCTAACGATGTTCGGATCGCCCGGCGAGTAGGTCTGGAACGAGGTCGCGGCGTCGTTGTACTTGCCCGTGATGCGCGGCCCCTGGATCGTCACCGATCGCACCCGTCCCGAATCCACGTCGGACAGGAACTGCGAATAAGGAACCTCGCTCGCGCCGGCATTCTGCGAGCCGTTCGAGAAAAGCTGGAAGAGCGCAATCAAGAGAAGCGCGATGATTGCCCAAAGCGCGAAGTTGCGGAAGTTCTGGTTCATCTCTCATCCCAGGCGTCACACGCCAGCGCCGGGAAGGCGCGCACGCAAGATAGGCAGGCACAAGAGCAATGCCAACCGCATCCGGCGGTTTTGCGGCAAATTGGTTGCCGGATAAAAGCCCGGCTTTACTCAAATCTTCGGCATAGAGGCCAAGTCGCTGAAAAGGCGTGCGGAAACCATTTCCGCCGCGTCCAGCAGCCGAGCGCGCGGATAAGGACGCGCCAGGGCGGGGTGGACTGCGACGACGTGCCCGCCAGAATCGATGGCGACCGGCAACGTTCGGGTCACGGCATTGCCGCGCCCCAGCGCACCGAAGGCGACGATCCGGGAACCCACGGGAAGCTCGTCGAAGTTTCGGTTGAAGATCCTGAAACGGCGGTCGAAGATCGCATCGCAACCGTCTGCGATGTCGAGGATTTCGAGACCCCTCCGCCCATATTCGCGCATAAAAGTGAAGATCGCGTTGCCATGAACCGCCGCGCCGCCCAGCGTGGCATGGATTTTTCCGCCCGCGCGAAGCCGCTGGCCAAGCCGGACGACCGCGGCGGCTGATGGCGGATAGTCCGCCCCCGCGACCGCGCGAAGAAGAAAGCCGAGAAGAAGTTCTGCGAGGCGAGGATCGTCCGCACGCAGCGCTGCCGCTTCGAGCCGCGCGCAGCCGCATTCGTCAAAGGATAAGGCACCACTTTCAAGGAGCCGGGCGCACCAGGCGCCAAGCGCGGCGTCCTCTTGCGTGCGCCTTTCCCCGTGGGCGGCGATCCGGGCGAGGCAGCGCTGGCGTTCGGTGGCGTCCAGCCGAAGCGTGGCACGCAGTCGCGCCCGGTCGAACCGCGGGTCGCGATTGCTCGGATCGTCCACGCAAACGAGGCCGCGCTCGGCGACGCTGGCTTTCAGCCGCGCACCCGGGACAGACAGAAAGGGCCGCAACAGCCATAGGTCCGGTGACAAGCGGCGAGCATCGCGCATTCCCGCCAGCCCCCGATCCCCTGCCCCGCGCGCGCCGGCAAGAAGATGCGTTTCGATCTGGTCGTCCTGGTGATGCGCGGTGAGGATCGCGGGGGCGCCGAGTTGCCGGGCGTAGGTCGCCAGGAGAGCATAGCGCGCATCGCGGGCGGCGGCGGCAAGGTTGCCGGTGGGCTTCGCGCCGAGCCAAGGCAGAACATAGTGGGGAAGCGCAAGACGCTCGGCCTCAGCCGCGACGAAATCGGCCTCGGCGGCGGATTCAGGGCGCAGGCGATGGTCCACCGTCGCGACGACGGGACGAAAGCCGGCCAATCTCAAGCGATCGATATTTTCCGCCGCGAGCACCAGAAGCGCCAGCGAATCGGGACCGCCGGACACGGCGAGAAGAACGGGGCGGATAATGCCTTGCTCGGGAGCAAGAGGGCGAAGGCTGACAAGAAGGAGGCGACCGCCCTCTGCGGCGTCGATCCCGGCGGAGGCGAGCGTCACATCCAACCGTGCCTCAGCACTTGGCGGACTGCGTCTCCGTTTGCAGCTTGCGCTTCACGGTCGCGTTCATCTGGGGGTAGCGTCGGGCAACTTCCTTGAAGGTGACGCAGGCCGTGTCGCGGTTGTCGAGCTTGGCGAGCGACATGCCGAGCTTCAGCATCATCTCGGGGGCCTTCGGGCTCTTCGGATAATCCTTCTGCGCGTTCAGGAAGGTCTCGGCCGCGTCGGTGAACTTCTGCTGCTGGAACTGGCTTTCGCCGAGCCAATAACGCGCGTCCGGCACGTCCTTGGCGTCGGGATAGGTCTGCGTGTACTGGCGGAACGAGCTTTCGGCGAGTTGGTAGTCGCCGGCCAGCAGATAGTTGTAGGCTAAGCCGTAGAGCTCGCCGGCATTGTTGGTCTTGATGGAAGCCACCGTGCCCGAATTGGCGGCCGGGGCGCGCGAGGCCGGCGGCGCGGCTCCGGCCGAACCGCTCGGGGTTCCGAGCGTCCCGGTCGCGTTGCCGTCCAGCCCGCCTTCGCCGAGCAGCGAGCCGATCTCGTCGCCCGACGGCGGGGCGGCAGCCGCCTGCTGCTGCGCGGGCGGCGCACCGGCCGAGGGCGCAGGCGCGGCGTCGCTGCGCTTTTGCGCCGGCGGCGTCGAAGCGGGCTTGGCTCCGCCGCCACGGCCTTCCAGATCCTGGAAGCGGAAATCGTTGTCTTCCTGCATCTTGCGCATCTGCTCCTGCATCTGGAGCACCTGGAAGGAGAGTTCCTCGACCTTGCCGTTCAAGCGGCGGTTCTCTTCCTCAAGCTGGCTGAGGCGCTGACCGGCATCCGACATCTGCGCCATCACGATCGGGCGCTCGGCTGCCGTGCGCGCCGGTGCCGGCCGCTCGCCGCCGAGATTGAAGGGAAGGTTCAACGCGGACGCGGGTAGCGCCGCCGACGCCAAAGCCGCACCGAAAACCGCCACGCGCAAGGCCCTAGCCAGATTCCTGTTCAAGTCCGATCCCCGTTGCCTATCGGCTCCTTAAGGTCACGGCCGCCCCTGCCCCGCGATCCTTTGCGCCTTCGCTCACACCTTGGATGAGCCGTTTTCGTCATAAGTTTGGCCGCAGGCGTTGGAAAGCGCAAAGCTTTCCTCCGATGGCGTGCCGCCGAACGAAAAAGGGCGGCCCACCGGACCGCCCTTCGCATTTCGTTCGGTCGGGCGAGGCCCGGATCAGCTTCCGGCGCCGTTGAGGACGGTGACGGCGCGGCGATTCTGCGACCAGCAGGAAATGTCGTCGCAAACGGCGACCGGGCGTTCCTTGCCGTAGGAGATCGTGCGCATCCGGTTGGCAGCGACGCCCTGGCTGGCCAGGAACTCGCGGGTGGCGGAAGCGCGGCGGGCGCCGAGCGCCAGGTTGTATTCGCGGGTGCCGCGCTCGTCGGCATGGCCTTCGACGGTGATCGAGTACTGGCGGTACTGGTTCAGCCAGCGGGCCTGCGAGGCGAGCGTTTGTTGCGCATCGGCGCGAACCACGGAGGAGTCGGTGTCGAAGAAGATGCGGTCGCCGACATTGACCGTGAAATCGCCGGGCGTGCCGGGCGCGGAAGATCCGGCACCGCCGGCGCCGCCGGCACCACCCGCGCCGCCGAGGCCGAGACCGGCCGCGTTGTCGGGCAAGCCCCCGTTCTTCTTCGCGCAGCCCGCGATGGCGAGTGCGGCGACCAGGGCCAGCGCGACGCGGCTCTGAGCCAAAACAGCAATCCGGCTCATGGCCTTCTCCTTCGATTGCGATGAATGTTTCTAACCGACCATTTACCCTGTTCACCGTTAAGGCAGGGTAAACGACGGAGCGCCCTTGCGGGGCAGTCGGGAACTCCTCGCGGGCGATTGGGACGATCCTCGGGCAGCATGGAACGGCGGCCGCCACAACGCGAAAGGCGGGGTCTTTCGAACCCGCCCTGTTGCAGTGAAACCACGTTTTGGCGCTGGCTTTATTCGCGCGCGGGCGACCAGGCCGGATCGGACGCATAGCCGGGCGTCGGCACCCGTCGCTCGTTTCGGCCCGTGAGGTCGATCGAATAAAGCTGCGGGCCGGCGCCGGAATCCTTGAAGAACATCAGGACGCGGCCGTTCGGAGCCCAGGTCGGCCCTTCCGCATGGAACGAGGAGGTCAAGATGCGCTCGCCCGATCCGTCCGGCTTCATCACGCCGATCTGGAACTGACCGCCGGACTGCTTGGTGAAGGCGATGAGATCGCCGCGCGGGCTCCAGACGGGCGTCGAATAGGAACCGGGGCCGAAGGAGATGCGGTTCTGGCCCGAGCCGTCCGCGCCCATCACGTAGACCTGCGGCCGCCCGCCGCGATCGGATTCGAAGACGATGCGGTTCCCGTCCGGCGAAAAGCTCGGCGCGGTGTCGATGGCCGAGGTCGAGGTCAGGCGCGTCGTGGCGCGCGAGCGCAGGTCCATGGCGTAGATGTTGGACGAGCCTTCCTGCTGAAGGCTCATCGCGATCTTCGTGCCGTCCGGCGAGAAGCGCGGCGCGAATGTCATGCCGGGGAAGTTGCCGACGACCTCGCGGCGTCCCGTTTCCAGTTGCAGGAGATAAACGCGCGGTTCGGCCTTGCCGAACGACATATAGGTCAGTTCCTGCCGGTTCGGCGAGAAACGCGGGGTCAGGACGAGGTCGTCGCCGCCCGTCAGATACGAGACGTTGGCGCCGTCCTGGTCCATGATGGCGAGGCGCTTCACGCGCTTCTGCTTCGGCCCGGTTTCGGACACGAACACGACGCGCGTGTCGAAATAGCCCTTTTCGCCCGTCAGCCGCTCGTAGATCGCGTCGGCGATGATGTGGGCGACGCGGCGCCAGTTGTCGGGCGTCGCGTAGAACTGCTGGCCGTCGAGCTGGCCGTTGGCGAAGGTGTCCCACAGGCGGAACTCGGCGCGCAGGCGCCCGTCCGCCTCGCTCGCCAGCTTGCCGGTGACGAGCGCCTGCGCGTTGATCACCGTCCAGTCGGGAAAGCGGGGCGTGGCATCCGGCGACACGTCCTTCTGGATAAAGGCGGAGGGGTCGATCGGCGCGAACAGCCCGGTGCTTTTCAGATCGTTCGCAATAACGTCGGAAATCTGCGCCGCCATCTTGCCGCCGCCGAAGGTCGGAATGGCGATCGGCAGCGGCTGCACGTTGCCGCGCGTGACGTCGACCGTGATCTCGGCCCGGGCGGGCGCCACCACCGTCGCGAAGGCGACGGAAAGGCAAAGCGCCGCGCCGAAGGCCTTGAAGAAGCTCGTCATCGATTCATCCCATCTTTCGGAAAGCCGCCGACCTCGAAAGCCGCGCATCCCAATTCGGTGAGCGACCCAGATCGCGGATCAGAACATCTCGCTCGGGTCGAAATTCAGGTTCGTCACTTCCCAACCACCGGCATACATTTCGGACGGCAGGTTGAAGGGCGCGCAGCGGCGGATGGCGCGAACCGCCGCCTCGGCAGCGATGCGCTGCGATCCCGAACCACCCCCTTGCGTGATCTCCGGCATGCCCTCGACCTCGCCGGACGGCGTAAAGCGGACGCGGATCGCCACGCGCAGGGAGTCGCCCGATTCGATGCCGGCGGGCGGGTTCCAGCATTTCGACATCTGCTCCTGGATCATGCCTTGGAGTTCGCCGAGCTGCGAACGCGACAGCTTGGTGCCGGTCGTGACCTTGGAGCCGAGCGAGGCCGTTTCGGTGGAGCGCTTGGCGCCGCCGCCGGCAGGCTTGGCCTTGTTCAACTGCGCCATGATCTCGTCGGCGTTGAAGTCCGAGCCTTCTTCGCTCGCCTTGTCCGCGACTTCCTTCTTCGGCTTGTCCTTGGCCTTAGAGTCCATCTTCTTCGCCGTTTCCACCTTTTCCTCCTTCGCCGTTTCGGTCTTGGGGACCTCTGGCTTCGGGGGCTGGGGCTTCACGACGGGTTTGGGCACGGGCTTCGGGGCCGGCTTCTCCACCGGCTTCACTTCGTTTTCAGCCTTTTCGATGGCTTCGGCGAGCGGGTCTTCCTTCGGCGGCTCCGGCTGCTTCTGCGGCTCGGGCTTCTTTTCGGGCTCGGGCTTTGGCGGCTGCGGCGGGGTCGGCGCGGGCGTCGGGGCCGGCGGCGTCTTTTCCGCGACCTTCGGCTCGGGTTTCGGCTCCGGCTTCTTTTCCGGCGGCGGCAGGTCGGCGGCTTTGGGCTGTGGCTTCGATTCCACCGGCGACGGCTTGGCGTCCGGCACCGGCGGGGTTTCCAGATCGGCCTCGTTGTCGCCGGTGTTCTTGGCGTCCATCGGCAGCGTCTGCGGCTTCGTCGTGGGCTTGGGCGCGGGCTTGTCCTTAAGGGGCGCGTCCTTCTCGCCCTTCACGCCCTCGAACGTGTCGGACATGATGACTTCGACGGGCAGCGCCTCGGCGAATTGCGCGTCGAGCGCCTTGGGAGCGCCGAGCGACCAAAGCCCCCAGGTGAGGAGGGCGACATGGACGACGGATGAGGTGACGACGCCGGTACGCATTTCGGGCTCGTCAGCTCGTCGTTTCGGGCGCGGTGATGAGGCCGATATTCTTGTAGCCGGCCGCCGAAATCAGCGCCATCACCTTGATCACGGAACCGTAGTCGGCGGCCTTGTCGGCCTTCACGAAGATGCGCTCCTCGTAGCCGGTCTTGGCGACGGCCTGAAGCTTCGACACGATCTCTTCCGGCTGGAACTCGGTTTCGCCGATAAAGACGCTGCCGCCCTTCTGCACGGAAACCTCGATCGGCTGCGTGTCGGCGTTCAACGCCTTCGCCGCCGTTTCCGGCAGGTCGAGCGGCACGCCGACGGTCAGCATGGGTGCTGCCACCATGAAGATGATGAGAAGGCAGAGCATGACGTCCACCATCGGCGTCACGTTGATCTCGCTCACCGGCGCGCGGCGGCGCCCGCCCCGCCGGCGGCGCGAGCCGCCGCCCGAAGATGCCGCGCCCGAGGACATTCCCATCTCGCTCGTCTCCTCTAGGCGTTCAGCGGGCCGCGCCCGAGCGCTCGTCGATCTGCCGCGACAGGATCGAGGAGAACTCGTCGGCGAAGGATTCGAGACGCAAGCCCAGCTTGCCGGCATCGGCCGTCAGCTTGTTGTAGGCGATCACCGCCGGGATCGCGGCCACGAGTCCGATGGCGGTGGCAAGCAGCGCCTCGGCGATGCCGGGAGCGACCACCGCGAGATTGGTCTGCTTGGACGCCGCGATTGCCTGGAACGAGGTCATGATGCCGATCACCGTGCCGAAGAGGCCCACGAAGGGGCCGGCCGAACCGACGGTCGCCAGAAAGCCGAGGCGCGATTCCAGCTCGTCCATTTCACGAGCGAGCGTCACGTCCATCGCCTTCTCGATGCGCGACTGAAGGCCGATCGGCGAACGCGCGCCCTTCTCGAAGCTCTTCTTCCATTCGCGCATGGCGGCGACGAAAAGCGCGCCCATGCCGTTCGGCTTCCTGTCCGACAGCGTGTGGTAAAGGTCTTCCAGCGACTGGCCGGACCAGAAGTTGTTCTCGAAATTGTTGAGCTGGCGGCGGAAGCGGCTGAAGCGCATCGTCTTGTCGATGATGATCGCCCAGGTCCACACGGATGCGGCCAGAAGGCCGATCATGACCAGCTTCACGATGAAGCCGGCCTGCATGAACAGGCCCCAAAGCGAATGCGACGCTTCCGGTGCCGCCAAAGCGCCTTGCGCGATCTCGTTCATCCTTCCGAGCCCCTCGAAACCATGGAGGACGCGCCCTCCACCATCGGAGCGTCGCCTCGCCTTGGGCTGCCGGAACAGTGCTGTTCCGTCGGCAGTCCGTTTCAGACCGTTGAATTTGCCGGGTGCCCGTCTGGTCTTTCACAGAGCGAATGGAGCGAAAGAATGGCGTGCGGCGCAGCAAATTCCTCGCGACCATTCAAACCCTATTAAGGTTAAGCAAACCTTATCCGGTGCTTGGCCCATCGTCGTTTTCCGACCGATGGGCATCGAGAATGCTTGAGACCGCCTGCGGCATCCGTCGCGGCCGGCCTTCCGGTGAGATCACGGCGATCTTCACCCGCGCCTTCACGAGCGTGGCATCGCCCTTCAGGATGCACTGATCCAGAACCACCCGCGCCCCGCCCAGAAGCACCGTGCGCGTTTCGACGCAGACCACGTCGTCGATGCGCGCCGGCGCCAGGAAGTCGATGTCCATGTGCCGGACGGCGAAGGCCATCGGTTCGCCGAACCGCCCTTCGGAAAGTTCCCGGTGGCCGATGCCTTTCAGCCGCAGAAAATCGGTCCGCGCCCGCTCCAGGAAATGCAGGTAGCGCGCATGGTACACGACGCCGGAGAAGTCCGTGTCCTCGAAATAGATGCGGAAGGCATGGGCATGGCCGAACTCCGTCAAACGGCCAGCAAGATGATCGCTCATCGACATCGGTTAGCGCTTCGGCCTCGCTCTGTCACGACGACAGCTCATGCGACCGGCGGCTCGCCGAGTTCCACGAGCACGATCTCCGGCGTCACTCCGAAGCGGATTGGAGCGATGGAACAGCCGATGCCGCCCGAAACGATCAGGTGTTTCCCGTGTTCGACGACATGGCCGTAGGCGAAGCGGGGGCCGTAGCGGGAGGGGACCATCGGCGACCAGCCGAAGACGCGGACCTGCCCACCATGCGTATGGCCGGATAGCGTCAAGGACACGCGCGCCGAGACACGCGGAAAGATGTCCGGCTCGTGGGCGAGGAGGATGATCGGCTCGTCGGTCGTCACCGCCTTCAGTGTCGCATCGAGATCGTCGAGGCCGCGAAAGCCCTGGCGTCCGCCATAGCCTGAAAGAAGCGCGAGCTGATCTTCGAGCCCGGCGAGCCAGAACGCGCCGCGCGGGGTCTCGATGCGCTTGGCCTCGTTGTGGAGAACCGGGATCCCGACCGCTTCCAGCGCGTCGCCCGCGATCGTCGGCCCGCCACCCCGACGCTGCGCCGAGCGATCATCCCACCAGTCGTGATTGCCGAGAATGGCGTGAACGCCGAGCGGCGCCTTCAACCCGGCCAGAACCGCCGCCCATTCCGGCGAAGCGATGGTTCCGGTTCTGAAACTGGAAAGCCCCGCCACATAGTCGCCGGTGAGAAACACGATGTCGGGAGCGAGCGCGTTCGTTTCCGACACGATCTTCGCGATGCGGGACAGCGGCATCCAGGGGTCGCAGGCATGGATGTCGGAAATCACCGCCGCCCGAAGGTGAAGCCTTGATGGCCAGCGCGGGGGCGTCAGGCGATAGGTCCGCACGGCAAGGGCGAAACGCGGCTCGTAGCCGAGAGCGTATGTTGCCAGGGACAGGCCCGCAAGCGCCGTGCCCCCGCCAAGCTTCAACAATCCCCGCCGCGTAATCATTCCGCCATCCCCGATCCTTACTCGCGGTCGTCCTCGAAGAAGTTCTGCTGCACGCCCTGATAGGTCGACGGCACGGAAAGGCCGAGATGGCGGAAGGCGTTTTGCGTCAGGACGCGGCCGCGCGGCGTGCGCTGGAGGAAGCCTTGCTGGAGAAGATAGGGCTCCACGATGTCCTCGATGGCGTCGCGCGGCTCCGACAGGGCGGCGGCGATGGTCTCGATGCCGACGGGCCCTCCCCCGAAGGTCAGCGCGATGAGGTCGAGATAGCGCCGGTCGAGCTGGTCGAGCCCCATGGAATCGACTTCGAGCCGCGTCAGCGCCGTGTCGGCGATGCGTCGATCCACGATGGGGGCACCAGCCACTTCGGCGAAATCGCGCACGCGCCGCAGAAGACGGCCGGCGATGCGCGGTGTGCCGCGGGCCCGCCGGGCGATCTCGCGCGCGCCATCCTCGGCGAGATTCAGACCGACGATGCGCGCGCCGCGACGCACGATCGATTCCAGTTCCTCCACCGTATAGAAGTTCAGGCGCACCGGAATGCCGAAGCGGTCGCGCAGCGGCGTCGTCAGGAGGCCGAGACGGGTCGTGGCGGCGACCAGCGTGAACTTGGCGAGATCGATCTTCACCGAGCGCGCCGCCGGCCCTTCGCCGATGATGAGATCGAGCTGGAAGTCCTCCATCGCCGGGTAGAGGATTTCCTCGACGGCGGGGCTGAGGCGATGGATTTCGTCGATGAAAAGAACGTCGCGCTCTTCGAGGTTGGTCAGGAGCGCGGCGAGGTCTCCGGCCTTGGCGATCACCGGGCCGGAAGTGGAGCGGAAGTTGACGCCGAGTTCCTTCGCCATGATCTGGGCGAGCGTCGTCTTGCCGAGGCCGGGCGGGCCGACGAAGAGCGTGTGATCCAGCGCCTCGCCGCGATTGCGCGCCGCTTCCACGAAGACCTTCAGGTTGGCGCGCGCAGCCGCCTGCCCGACGAAATCCTCCAGCCGTTGCGGGCGCAGCGACGTATCGATGTCTTCGCCGCGCTTTTCCGGCGTCAGAAGGCGGTTGGGTTCGCTCATGGCATCACGTCTAGCGGCTCAAGGCCTTCAGCGCGAGGCGAATGAGCGTGGTGGAGGCCGCGTCCTCGCCCGCTTCTTTGACCGCCGCGGCCACTGCGCCGGCTGCCTGTTCGCGCGAATAGCCGAGATTGGCGAGCGCCGAGATGGCGTCGGCCACCGGCAGTGAGGCACCGCCCCGCACCGGCTCGGCAAGCGCCCCGGCCGGCAGGTCGATGCCGCCGGACAAGGCCGGGATCTTGTCCTTCAACTCGGCTACGATGCGGGCAGCGACCTTCGGCCCGACGCCCGGCGCGCGCGCCACCATCGCCTTGTCCTGAAGCGCCACCGCGTTTGCGAGTTCGGCCGTCGTCAGCGTTCCCAGAACACCGAGCGCCACCTTCGCGCCGACCCCCTGCACGCTCTGGAGAAGCCGGAACCAGCCACGCTCCACCTCGCTCGAAAAGCCGTAGAGGCGCAGCATGTCCTCGCGCAGGAACGTCTCGATGAACAGCACCGCCGCTTCGCCCAGCGGCGGCAGATTGCGCAGGGTCCGCGCGCCGCAGAACGCGACATAACCGACGCCATGAACGTCGATCAGGACGTGATCCTCGGCGATCTCGTCCACGGTGCCCTTCAATTTGCCGATCACGGGTGACTGTCCGGTGCGATGATGTCGAGGTCGGGGAAGTAGGCGCGATAGCGCGCGGCGTCGCGCGTCAGAAGGCGATGGCCGGCGACGGAGGCGTGGGCGCCGATCAGAAAGTCGGGAAGCGTGCGCTCGCGCTTGCCGCCACGCTCCCGGTAGAGTCTGTGTGCTTGGCCGGCCGGAAAAGCGGCAGAGAACGGCAGCGCTTCGTAGATGAAGGAGAAAGAGCGCAGGATGGCTTGAAGGTAGCGTTCGTCCCGATAGGGTTGCGAGATTTCGGCCCAAGCAACAGCGCTCAAGCAGACAACTCCGACCAAAGCGGCGTCGCTCAACCTCGCTTCGGACCAGTCTCGCTGCTCCGGAACAGATCCCCCGCTCAGGATATCAATCAGGATATTCGAATCAACGAGGGTCGAGATCGTCACGCGGTCCCCGGATTTCTTCCATGTACTCGTCGGTTGTCAGCCCGCCCAGATCAAGCGTGCCTCGCATCGCTTCCAGCGCCTTGAGAAGTTCTGCTCTCCTGCGCTCAACAGACCGAGCCGCGTCCACCCGCACGAGTTCAACGACGCTGTTGCGCTCCACGAACTCGACTTCGCTTCCCGGCGAAATACCGAGTTTGTCGCGGATCGGCTTCGGAATGGTGACCTGCCCCTTTTCGGTGACGCGCATGAAGTAATACCTCCTCGGTATTACCTAACGCGCCGAGGGGAACAGTGCAAGAACATCACACCGCGAAAGCCAGCCGTGCCGCAGCCGACTGGCGGTGATGGGTGTGACAGATGGCGATGGCGAGGGCGTCGGCGGCATCGTCCGTGTCGAAGGTGGCCTTGGGCATCAGCACCTTCACCATCATGTGGATCTGCCGCTTCTCGCCATGCCCGACGCCGATCACCGCCTTCTTGACGGCGTTCGGCGCGTATTCGGCGACCGGCAGGTTGGCCAGCGCCGGAACCAGCATGGCGATGCCCCTCGCCTGACCGAGCTTCAGGGTCGCCGTCGCGTCCTTGTTGACGAAGGTCTGTTCCACGGCCGCCTCATCCGGCGTCCACGCCCGCAACACCGCCGACAGACCGTCGTGCAACTCGCGAAGGCGGATGGCGAGCCCGTTTTCGGCATCTGACGTCACCGTGCCGGACGCGAGGAAGCGCAGCGAATTGCCGGAAGTCTCGACCACGCCCCAGCCGGTGCGACGAAGGCCCGGATCGATGCCGATGACGCGAATGGGAGCCTCCCGCAACATATTCTTCACTCCTGCCCTTAACCGAATCGTCGGACAGGATGAAGACGAAAAGTGAACGCATCGAAAACGAATGCGAACATCGCAGACCGGTTGACACTTGATTCACCCTGACGTGAGCGACCTTCGCCAAGCCTTCGGAAGGCATTAAATATTCCAGATGATATCGCCTCGCTCCCTTGCCGTGACCATGTCGGTTTTCGCAGTCTCGTTCGGGATAGTTATTCCCGGCTTGGCGCAGGAGGCTTCGGCACCGCAGGCAACTCGGCAAGTGCCGTTCGCGGATGTCGTCGGCCGAGCGCGCAGCCTGCAATCCTTGAACAGCCTGATCATTGGGCGAAACGGCGAGGTGCTGGCGGAAGAGGGTTTCCACGGCACCTCCACCGCGCGCTCGACCAACATCAAGTCAGCCTCGAAATCCGTGGTGTCGGCGCTTGTCGGCATCGCGATCGACAAGGGCATCCTCGAAGGGGTCGACCAG
The DNA here is from genome assembly GCF_009176975.1 of Aureimonas psammosilenae. GTDB lineage: Bacteria > Pseudomonadota > Alphaproteobacteria > Rhizobiales > Rhizobiaceae > Plantimonas > Plantimonas psammosilenae. Next base: position 723,176 of record NZ_WEZG01000001.1, on the reverse strand, counting down.
CGCATCGCGCCGATCCTTGCCGACCGGTTGCCGAAGGACGCCGATCCTCGCATCCGGGACATCACGATCGGCCATCTCCTGTCCATGCAGGCCGGGCTCGACCGGACCTCCGGCCCGAACTACGGCGCGTGGATCTCCAGCCGCCACTGGGTGCGCGCGGCGCTGGCCCGGCCGATGGTCACCGACCCCGGCGGCGAGATGCTTTATTCCACCGGATCGCCCCATCTTCTGTCCGCCATCCTCACAAAGACGAGCGGCAAGTCGACGCTGGCGCTCGCGCGCGAATGGCTGGGGCCGGCGGGGGTCGCGATCGCTTCCTGGGAGCGTGACCCGCAAGGCATCTATCTCGGCGGCAACCAGATGGCGATGACGCCGAAATCGCTCTACCGGTTCGGCGAACTTTACCGGAACGGCGGTCGGACACCCGATGGAAAGCAGATCGTGCCGGAAACTTGGGTGCGCGAAAGCTTCGTGAAGCGCACCACCACGCGCTGGTCCGGCGACGACTACGGCTATGGCTGGTTCGGCATTCGGCTTGCCGGGCACGAGGTGCATTACGGCTGGGGCTATGGCGGGCAGATGATCTATGTCGTGCCCGATCTGGCCTTGACCGTCGCGATGACCTCGGACGAAGGCGGGCCATCCGCCCGCAACGGCTATAAGGAAGCGCTGCACGGCCTCGTCGCGTCGATCATCTCGGAGGCCGAGGCAGGCCGGCAACCGCCCGCGTAAGGCTTCTCATCGTCGGCTCATCGGCATAGATTAGAACCGGCCTCACAGGAGTCCGGAATGAGCGAAGCTCGAGTTCTGAAGCACATGACGCCGGACGAATTCTTCGTCTGGCAGGCCCAGCAGGACGTCAATTACGAGCTTGTGAACGGCCTGCCCGTTTTGACGCCCAAGGGGATGACGGGTGCCTCGCGTCGGCACGACCGGATCACGATCAACATCCTGTCGGCGCTCGATCAGCAACTTCGCGACAAGCCTTGCCAGCCGCACACGGACGACATCGCGGTGCGAAACGCCAACCAAAACATCCGCAGGCCCGACATCGTCGTGGATTGCCAATCCGCAGCCGACAGCGAGACCGAGGCCGGCGAGCCCCGCGTCGTTATCGAGGTGTTGTCGCCATCGACGATGCGGTTCGACCGGTTGATCAAGGTCGAGGAATACAAGAAGAACCCGTCGGTCCGCGTCGTTCTCCTCGTTGCCTCCGAGAGCGTCGAGGTGATCGTCTGGAGGTTGACCGACGGTTGGTGGCAATCCACCAATGTCAGCGGTGCTTCGGAACGTGTTCACTTGCCGGAGATCGATGCCGAACTCGCCTTAATCGACGTTTATCGCGGCACCGGTCTCCAGACTATTCTTTGATCGCGCTTCAAGCCGCCGAGAGCTTGGCCATGATGGCGTCGTCGATCTCGAAATTGGCGTAGACGTTCTGCACGTCGTCATCCTCGTCGAGATTGCCGACGAGCTTCAGAATGCTCTGCGCCTTTTCCTCGTCCAAGGGCGTGCCGGTCTGCGGGCGCCAGATGGCTTTCACGCTGGACGCCTCGCCCAGCGACTTTTCCAGCGCGGCCGAGACCTCGCCGAGATCCTCGAAGGCGGTGTAGATGCGGTGGCCGTCCTCGTCGCTTGCCACGTCGTCCGCGCCCGCCTCGATCGCCGCTTCCATCACCTTGTCGGCGTCACCGGCCTTCGTGCCGTAGACGATCTCGCCGACATGGTCGAACATGAAGGAGACCGAGCCCGTTTCGCCGAGCGCGCCGCCGGATTTCGTGAAGTAGGAGCGCACGTTGGAGGCGGTGCGGTTGCGGTTGTCGGTGAGCGCTTCCACGATCACCGCGACGCCGCCCGGCCCGTAGCCCTCGTAGCGCACCTCGTCGTAGTTTTCCGTATCGCCGCCGACTGCCTTCTTGATCGCCCGGTCGATATTGTCCTTCGGCATGGACTCGGCCTTGGCGTTGTTGACGGCAAGGCGCAGGCGCGGGTTCATCGCCGGGTCCGCCATGCCGGACTTGGCGGCGACCGTGATCTCGCGCGCGAGCTTGGAGAAGAGCTTCGAGCGCATCGAGTCCTGCCGGCCCTTGCGATGCATGATGTTCTTGAACTGTGAATGGCCGGCCATGAGGCACCTTAGTTTGAGCTGATCCGTCGAAACGTGCCGCTCATATAAAAAATCGTCATCGTGCCGTCCAGAACGGCGTCCGATCCGGCGATGCCGAGAAAATGATGCCGGGATCGATCGCGGGGAGGCTAGGCTCCGTTCGTCGCCAATCGTCGGGGTTCAGCCGTGAAACTCTTGCCGTCGATGCTTCTCGCCGCGCTCGGTCTGTTGTGGAGCCCCGCGAGTTTCGCGCAGGAGATGCCGAGCACCTGCCATGCCGTCGCCCAAAGCCTGCCGAAAGCGACGTTCGTTTCGTTGAAGGGCGAAGCGCCGACGCGGTTGGCGGCGCGGGACAGCGGCGAGGTGCGCATCACCTTCGTCCACCATTCGACCTACCGGATCGAGAGCCCGGCGGGCGTCACCATCGAAACGGACTATTCCGGCTACAACAGCGGCTCGGTGCCCCGCATCGTCACCATGAACAAGGCGCATTCCACCCATTTTACCAACAATCCCGATCCCGGCATCGAGCATGTGCTGCGCGGCTGGAACCCGGAAGGCGGCAAGGCCGAGCACCACGTCACGGTGGACGATGTCTACATCCGCAACGTGCCGAGCGACATTCGCGACTGGGGCGGCGGCATGGAGAAGGACGCCAACTCGATCTTCGTGTTCGAAACGGCGGGGCTTTGCATCGGTCATCTCGGGCATCTCCACGAGAAGCTGACGGACGCGCAGTTCGCCGATATCGGCCGGCTCGACGTGGTGATGGTGCCCGTGGACGGGTCCTGGACCATGAGCCAGGAAGGCATGGCGGACATGGTCATGCGTTTGCGCTCGCGCGTCGTCCTGCCGATGCACAATTTCCGGGGGCGGATGGACCGCTTCCTCGCGCAACTGCCCGATTTCGCGGTGGAGCGCCGGCAAGGGCCGACGCTCGTGGTGTCCATGAAGAGCCTGCCGAGAAAACCGACCGTCGTCCTGTTGGATGGCGTCTGACTTTAGTTCCAGAAGGAAGGCGTCGTTTCCTCCAGCCGTGGGCCGAGCCGCAGCGGCGCGACCTTTTCGGCAAGGCCGGTGCGGTCGGAAATCTCCACCGCCAGCCCGCAGATGGTCGCCGGCCCCTGCGCCGCCTCGAAGCGCCCGCGCGGCACCTTGGTGACGAAACGGTTGAGCGGCTCCTCCTTTTCCATGCCGAGCGAGGAATCGTAGTCGCCGCACATGCCGGCATCCGACTGGTAGGCCGTGCCGCCGGGCAGGATCTGGTGGTCGGCGGTCGGCACATGGGTATGGGTGCCGATCACGACACTCGCCCGCCCGTCGAGGAAATGCCCGAAGCATTGCTTCTCGCTCGTGGCTTCCGCGTGGAAGTCGAAGATCACGGCATCGGCCGCGACGCCGAGCGGACAGTTGCCGACGATGTCGGACGCGCAGCGGAAGGGATCGTCGAGGTCGGGGCTCATGAAGGCGCGGCCCATGACGTTGGCGACGAGAACGCGCGCGCCGTTGCGCGCTTCGAAGAGCCCGGAACCGAAGCCGGGCGTGCCGGGCGGGAAGTTGGCGGGGCGCAGGAAACGGTCGTGGCGGGTGGAGAACTCCAGCGCCTCACGCTGGTCCCAGACGTGGTTGCCGGTGGTCACCACGTCCGCGCCGGCTTCGCGCGCCGCCTCGAAGATCTCTTCCGTGATGCCGAATCCGCCGGCGGCGTTCTCCCCGTTCACCACGACGAAATCGAGCCGGAAATCCGAAACGAGGCCGGGCAGTCGGTCGAAGACGGCGGTGCGGCCGGATCGCCCGACGAGATCGCCCAGAAACAGGAAGCGCATCAGAGCTCGGCCTTCTTGGCTTTCAGCTTGTCGAGGGCGCGGATCACGGCGGGACGCGCCGCGATCTTGTCCACCCAGGCCGTCAGCATCGGAAATGTCTCGCGCCCGTCCACCGCATCGAGCCCCGAGCGCGCCCAGGACCAGTTCATGATGTCGGCGACGGAATAATCGCCGGCCAGCCATTCGTTGCGCTGAAGGCGGGATTCCAGAACGCCGAGCAGTCGCCGCGACTCGTCCTCGTAGCGCTTCAGCGCATAGGGGATCTGTTCCGGCGCGTTGCGGAAATGGTGGAGCTGGCCGATCATCGGCCCGGTGCCGCCGACCTGAAAGAAGGTCCAGGACAAGGCCTCGGCCCGGTCGCGGCCGCTTTTGGGCATCAGCTTGCCGGTCTTCTCGGCGAGATGAAGAAGGATCGCGCCAGATTCGAAGATGCGCTGCCCCTCGTCCGAGATCGCGGGAATGCGGCCGTTCGGATTGATCTCCAGAAAGGCGGCCTGTTTCTGGACGCCGGCCGTGATGTCGACCAGCGCCATCTCGTAGGGGATGCCGATCTCCTCCAGCATGATGACCGGCTTTTCGCCGTTGGGCGTGGTCCAGGTGTAGAGTTCGATCATCTTCGCCTTGCCTCCGACTCAAATCGGCCCGAAAGACCTAGCGCGACCGCGAAGGGGTGTCACGGTCGAGGGGACGATTGCGCATGAAGAGATATTTCCGAGCGTTGCCGGTCGTCGGTTTCGCCATGGCTTTGAACGCCTGCACGTCGATCATGGAAGTGATGGCGCCAGAACCGCCGCGCCCGACGGATGCGGTTCTTCTCGACCAGGACGCGGCTCTTCGCACAGTGAACGTCTTTCGCGCCGAGAACGGACTGTCGCCTTTGAAGACGGAACCGCGCCTTGTGGCGGCGGCCGAAGCGCAGTCGCGCGCCATGGCCGCCAAGAACGACATGGACCACTATGTCGACGGCCCCCTTCCCCAGCGCATCAAACGCTTCGGCTATCCCTTCGCGACGGCGTCCGAGAACATCGCGCGCGGCCAGCCGAATTTCGACGTGGCGATGAAGGGCTGGGAGGATTCGCCCGGCCATCGGCGCAACCTCCTCGACCCGAAGGTCACGGAAGCGGGCTTCGCCGCCGTTCGCCAGAAGGAAACGGGCCGCATCTTCTGGACGCAGATCTTCGGGCGACCGCGCGAAGGCCGGCCCGACGCGCTGGTCGGCGCCGACGGCTCGCCGGTCATGAGTTTCGGAGGACTTCGGATTCCGTCACGATGAAATCAAGCGCGACATCGTGAGGCTCGTCGGGCACGCGCTCCACTTCCTGAACCGCAAACGCGGTGCCGATCGTCAAAGGGGTCAGTCCCTTCGCGCGCAGCTTGGCGATAGCGCGGTCGTAATAGCCGCGACCATAGCCGATCCGGTGGCAGCGCCGGTCGAAGGCGGCGAGCGGCACGAGCATGAGCCAGGGTTTCAAGATGGCTTCCTGCGGTCCCGGCGCATAGGTACCAAATCCCTGTGGCTCCAAGGACGCCCCTTCGCGGAACTCGCGGAATTCGAGTTCGCCTTTGACGATCGCGGGCAGGCATAGACGGGCGCCACGCCGAGCCAAATGCTGCATGGATGGCCGGATATCGATCTCCGAGTGAATGGGCAGGTAGCCCGATGCAACTATGGGGCCATTGAAGCGCAGTCCTTCGAGGCGCGCCACAATGGCCATCCCCGCCTCGATCCGGGCGGCCTCGCCCATCGCGTCGCGCCTCCCCAGCGCCTCCGTCCTCAACCGCGACTTGACGTCAGGGGAACCGGGCATTCGCGTCCTGCCTTATTGTTCAGTGGATCGAGCGCGCTCGATGCCGCCGGGTTTCGATCCTGACCGGTTCGCACCCGCCTTGGCAAGTTGGTATGGAGCACCGGACATGACGACCGAGCACAAGAAGGTCACCGTCGACCTCGGAGAACAACAGGAGCTTCTGGAGGAACGGATGGCGTCCGGCCGCTATGCCTCGCCGAGCGAGGTCATTCAGGAAGCCATGCAGGCGCTGGACCGCGAGGACGCCCTGATCGAAGAGAAGATCCTGGAGGCCATGGAAACGGAAGGCGAACCGCTGGAAAACGTCTCGAGCGAACCCGGCGATCCCAAGACCGGGCCGTGAGACCTTGGCTTTGCGAGGGAGTGGCGAGCCACCTCGGCCGATGAGAATGTCGATCCCGGGAACCTACAAAGTAGGTGGGCGCCGTGTGTCCCGGCCCACGGGCCAGGTCAGGGACAGCTCCCTCAGGGATGCGTAAGGCCCCGGGGAATATGTTATCCCTGTCGCACCGCGCAGCCCGCCGAGGCAGAACATAAGGCCCCCGGCCGGTCGGCGCCAGAGCCCCATGCGGGAATATCGGCGCGCGAGCTTTTTAGCCGCGCCCGTCGAGCCGGGACGTGGCGCGCTCGATCGCTTCCGAGATCGCGTCGATATGGGCCACCAGCCGCTCGTCGCCCGCTTCCGCCCGGCGGATCGCGTCCTGCCGCGCCCGCTCCGTTTCGGCCAGCGTTTGTTCGAGCGCGGCGACGCGGCGGCGTTGTTCGGCCAGTTCGTCTGTCGCCATGATGGCGGCCATGACCACAAGGCGCTGGTCGCCGATCTCGCCGAAGCTCTTGCGAAGCTCGATGACGCGTGCGTCGACATCCGCCGCGAGGCCCGTGAGATGGGCTTCCTCTCCTTCCGCGCAGGCCATGCGGAAGGTCTTGCCGTCGATGGATACGATGACCTGCGGCATCAGGCGTCCTTTCGGCGTTCGAGGACGCTGCGGATCGTTTCCATCGCGGAAACGAGACGACGGGAAACTTCGCGATTCGTGTGTTCCAGCCGCTCGGCCTTGACTAGGGCCGCGTCGAGATCGCCGGCCAGCCGGCCGCGATCGGCGGTCATGCGCTGAATCTCCTCCTCCACGCCGCTGACGATGCCTTCGCGCTCCGACTGCACGTCGATGGCGGCTTCCAGGCGCTTCAACGAGGCTTCCAGCCTCGCATTGGCCTTTTGCAGGGATGTGTCGGACGACATGCGGCGGCGAGCCTCGCGTTGAGGTCGAAGAAACGGATGCAAGAGCCCGAGCCTTGCGGCATTTGCCGGCCGCTTTCAACTGCCAAACGCATCGGGCACGACCTCTCCCCGTTCTTGCGAACCGGTTTGAAACGAAAACCAGGCTGGGGGCGGCTTTACGCGCGGCCGAAAACGGCTAGAACCGGGCACGCGATGGCCGGCCTTCGCCGTGCCCGCTTCGAAATTCGATCGCCCCTTCGAGGAGATGCGAGAATGACTGTGCGCGTGGCAATCAACGGTTTCGGCCGCATCGGCCGCAACGTCCTCAGGGCCATCATCGAGTCCGGCCGGACCGACCTCGAAGTCGTGTCGATCAACGATCTCGGCCCCGTCGAAACCAATGCCCATCTCATCCGCTTCGATTCGGTGCATGGCCGCTTCCCGGGGCCGGTGAAGGTCGAAGGCGACACGATCGATGTCGGCCGCGGCCCGATGAAGGTCCATGCCGAGCGCGACCCGAAGAACCTGCCCTGGGGCGCCGAGAACATCGACATCGTGTTCGAATGCACCGGCATCTTCACCGATCCGGCCAAGGCGGGTCTGCATCTGGAAGCCGGCGCCAAGAAGGTGCTCGTGTCCGGCCCGCTGACGAACCCCAGCCAGGGCGAGAAGACCATCGTCTACGGCGTGAACCACGACACGCTGAACGCCAACGACAAGATCATCTCCAACGCATCCTGCACCACCAACTGCCTTGCCCCGGTCGCCAAGGTCCTCCACGAGGCCATCGGCATCGACAAGGGCTTCATGACGACGATCCACTCCTATACGGGCGACCAGCCGACGCTCGACACCATGCACAAGGACCTCTACCGCGCCCGTGCGGCGGCCTTGTCCATGATCCCGACCACCACCGGGGCGGCGAAGGCCGTGGCGCTGGTGCTGCCGGAACTGAAAGGCCGTCTCGACGGCGTTTCCATCCGCGTGCCGACGCCGAACGTTTCGGTCGTGGACTTCAAGTTCGTGTCCAAGCGCAACACCACCGTGGAGGAAGTGCAGAACGCCATTCGCGCCGCCGCCGACGGCCCGTTGAAGGGCATCCTCGGCTACACGGACGCTCCGAACGTCTCCTCGGACTTCAACCACGACCCGCATTCCTCGGTCTTCCACATGGACCAGGTGAAGGTTATGGACGGCAACTTCGTGCGCATCCTCTCCTGGTACGACAACGAGTGGGGCTTCTCGAACCGCATGTGCGACACGGCCGTCGCCTTCGCGAAGGCTTCCTGACGCCATGAGCTTCCGGCCCCTCCAGCCCCGCACCGTCCGCTGGCGTTCGGTCGAGGCCGAGGGGCTGGAACATCTCGACCTCCGCCCCGTGCCGGGCGGAGTCATGGCGAGCGCCGCCGTCATCGGAGAGCGCGGCGGCGTGCACTACGGGGTGCGCTACCTCGTGCTTCTCGATGAGAACTGGCGCACCGTGGAATTCGGGGTGAGTTCGGCGGACGGGCGCGGCATCCTCATGCGCTCGCCGGAACCCGGCCGCTGGCTCGACAATCAGAACCAGCCCCTCCCCGCCTTCGACGGCTGCGTCGATATCGATCTGGCCGCGACGCCCTTCACCAACACCCTGCCGATCCGTCGCCGCGGGCTCCTGGTCGAGCACGGTCCTCAGGAACTCGCGATGGTCTACGTGCCCTTCGACACGTTCAGCCCGCGCGTCGACCGCCAGCGTTACACCGCCATCGAGGACGGCAGGCTCTACCGCTACGAGGCGTCCGACCGTTCCTTCACGGCCGAGTTGCCGCTCGACGAGGACGGCCTCGTTCTGGATTATCCGACGCTCTTCCAGCGCATCTGAGCGCCCGCGCGGTTTTTCCGTTCGCCGCCTCCATTCCGCCCGACTGCCTTTCGACGAAACCATCCTGACGGTTGAGTGATTCCGTCGAAGGGGCCATGGCGGGATGGCTTCGAAGGGGCGACGCGGAACAACATGCTGGAATCCATGTATCTCGGCATCCTGATCGGCACGATCCTCGTGCTGGTGGCTGCCTTTTCCAGCTTGCTGGCGGCCCGCTTCGGCGCGCCCCTTCTGTTGTTGTTCCTGGGCGTCGGCCTTCTTGCCGGCGAGGACGGGCTCGGCCTCCATTTCGACAATGCGGGCCTCGCTTATTTCATCGGCTCGGTGGCGCTCGCCATCATCCTCTTCGATTCCGGCATCGGCACGCCCTTCGCGGCCTTCCGGCAGTCGGCCGGACCGGCTTTGACGCTGGCGACCCTCGGCGTTCCCATCACCGCCGCCATCTTCGGCCTCGCCGCGCATTACATTCTCGGCGTGTCGATGCTGAAGGGCGTGCTTCTCGGCGCCATCGTCGGCTCCACGGACGCGGCCGCCGTGTTTTTTCTCCTGCGCATCGGCGGCATCAACGTGCGCGACCGGGTGCGCTCGACGCTGGAAGTGGAATCGGGATCGAACGATCCGATGGCGATCTTCCTCACTATCACCCTCGTGGAAATCCTGCGCGAAGGCGGCGATGCCGGGGCCATCGACTACCATGTCCTCGTGCTTTTCCTTCGCCAGATGGGGCTCGGCCTCGTGGCGGGGCTCGCCGGCGGCTGGGTGATCGGCTGGCTGCTCAACCGCCTGAAGCTGGAGCGCGGTCTCGTGCCGATCTTCACGCTGACGCTCGCGCTTCTGCTTTTCGCGGCGACGGGCGTCGTGGACGGCAGCGGGTTCCTCGCGACCTATGTCGCGGGCCTTGTGGTCGGCAACAGCCGCATCCGCTCCGGCCCGACTCTGCGCCAGTTCACCGACGGCGTCACCTGGCTCGCGCAGATCATCATGTTCCTCGTGCTCGGGCTTCTGGCGACGCCCTCGCAATTCGGCGAGATCGCCCTCCCCGCCTTGGCGCTGGCCTTCGTGCTCATCTTCGTCGCGCGGCCGGTGGCGGTGTGGTTCTGCATGTTGCCTTTCGACTTCTCCTCGCGCGAAGCCGCCTTCATCTCATGGGTCGGCCTTCGCGGTTCGGTCTCGATCCTTCTCGCCATCGTGCCGCTCATCAGCGATCTCGACCAGAACCGCGTTCTGTTCAACACCGCCTTTATCGTGGTCATCGCCTCGCTTCTCCTGCAGGGCTGGACCATCGGCTTCGTGGCGCGCCGCCTATCCCTGATCGTGCCGAAGAAGATCGGCCCGGTGGAGAAGGTCGAACTGGAGCTTCCGGGCGCGGCCAATCACGAGCTTCTGTCCTACCGCGTGGTGGCGGGCAGCCCCGTGACGCTCGGGCAGCGCCTGCCGCGCTGGGCGCGCCCGTCGCTCATCATCCGCAACGGTCAGTCCATGCGCTTCCAATATGCAGGAAGGCTTCAGGCGAACGACTACGTTTATCTGTTCATCCATTCGCGCTATCCGCGCCTTCTCGACCGGCTTTTCGCCAGCCCGGTTGAACTGGAACCTGAGGACACCGAGTTCTTCGGCGATTTTCCAGTCGACCCCAAGCGCCCCATGCGCTTTCTCGCCGCCGCCTACGATATCGAGGTGGACGAGAAGGCGTGCGACCGCCCGATCGGCGAATACATGACCGAGCGTCTCGGCGGCCGGGCGGAATATGGCGACCGCCTGCCGATCGGCCCCATCGAACTCATCGTGCGCGACACGGCCGACGACGGCACGATCACCGAACTCGGCCTCGCCCTCGATCCCGAACCCGCCAGGGCACCGGAAATCCCGCTCTTCCTCAGCATCCGCGGCTGGTGGCGGCATCTGCGGCGCGAGAAACCGGCCACGGCCGCGCCCGAAAAGGCGTCCGCCGACCAAACGGGTGTGCCGGCCAACATGGAAAGCGATCTGGCACGGCCGGGATAAGGCTATTCCGCCTCGTCCTCGTAGCCGACGAGATGCAGCGGGCGGGCGCGGATCTGGCGAAGCTCGCACCAGCGCACCAGCGCTTCCTCGCGCCCGTGGGTGACCCAGACTTCCTGCGGGCGAAGCTCGTCGATGGTCTCGGTCAACTCGTCCCAGTCGCAATGGTCCGACAGGATCAAGGGCAGTTCCACGCCGCGCTGGCGCGCCCTTTGGCGCACGCGCATCCAGCCGGACGCGAAGCACGACACGGGGTCGGGAAAGCGCCGCGCCCATTTGTCGGCGAAGGCCGAGGGCGGGCCGACGACGATGGCGCCCGCGAAATCAGCCTTTGCCCCGCCTTCGCGCGTCGCCGGGCGAAGCTCGCCGAGGTCGATTCCTTGAGTCTCGTAATAGTCGCAGAGCTTCTTCAGCGCACCATGGATGAAGATCGGCTTGTCGTAACCCTCGTCGCGCAGGAGCCGGATCACCCGCTGCGCCTTGCCGAGCGCATAAGCGCCGACGAGATGGGCGCGCGCCGGAAACTGCTCGGTGGAATGGATGAGGCGACGCACTTCCTCCGACGAATCCGGGTGGCGGAAAACCGGCAGCGCGAAGGTCGCCTCCGTGATGAAAACGTCGCAGGGCACCGGCTCGAAGGGCAGGCAGGTGGGATCGAGCCGGCGCTTGTAGTCGCCCGACGCGACGATGCGCGTGCCGCCCATCTCCACCGCGATCTGCGCCGAGCCGAGAACGTGGCCGGCCGGATGGAAGGACACCGACACCTCGCCGATGCGGATCACTTCGCCGAGCTCGGCCACCTGCCGCCGTTGGCAGAACTCCTCGCCATAACGGATCGCCATGATGTCGAGCGTCTGGCTCGTCGCCAGAACGCTCTCGTTGCCGGGCCTCGCGTGGTCGGCATGGCCATGGGTGACGAGCGCCCGCTCCACCGGCCGCACCGGGTCGATATAGAAGTCGCCGGGCGGGCAGTAGAGCCCCTTGGGCGTCGGGCGAAGAAGGTCCTCGAAACGCGGCATGAGTTTTGGGGTCTAGCCGATCTTGTCCCATTCCGCCCTGCGCGCCGCCATCATCGCCTCGTTCCGCTTCAGGAAGAAGGCGTCGTAGTCGCCATTGGCCTGCGCGAACCGCAGCGGCTTCACCGCTTCCACGAGGATCTCCTTGGCGTCCGGCTCCTTTTCCAAAATCTGGAAGGTTTCGGCGACATAGGCCTCCAACGGCATCGCGTTCGGGTCCTGCGCCTGCCGCTCACCCATCAGGCCCGTCCGCACATAGGGGGGCACGATCTCGATCACGTCCACCGGACGGTCCCGCAACTGGTAGCGCAGGCTCTCGGTCCATGAATGGATCGCCGCCTTCGTCGCGCAATAGGTCGGCGTCATCGCGAGCGGCAGATAGGCAAGGCCCGAGGTGACGGTGAGGATCGCCGCGCGAGGACGCGACAGAAGATGGGGGAGGAGCGCGTCGCTCAGGCGGATGGGGCCGAGGAGGTTGGTCGCGATCGTCGCCTCGGCGGCCTCCAGCGTGGAGCCTGCACCGAACTTCTCGTTTTGCATGATGCCCGCCATGTGGACGACCGTATCGAGTTCGGGGAAGCGCTGGAGGAGGTCCTTGGCGAAGGTGGAAATCGACGCGCCGTCCGCGATGTCGAGGCGGATCGCCTCGATGCCGGGCGTAGCCTTCGCCACCTCGTCCAGCGTTTCCTTATTGCGGCCGGAGACGATCACCTTGTTGCCGCGACGATGGAACTCCTCGGCGAAGGCACGGCCGATGCCGGAATTGCCGCCCGTGACGAGAATGGTGTTGCCGGAGATCCGCATGGCTCTTCGTCCCGCTTCGCATGGAAACCGCCGCATCCGGCGGCGTGTTCGATGGGCGGAACATATGAGCCATCCGGCATCGGGAAAGATCGGCGCGCCGGCGCTTGTCAGGCAACGCTGCGGCGCGCATAGGCGATCCCCATGCAGACAGGCAACATTCCCCTCGATCCCCAGGCCGCGCGCCGCGCCGACTATGCCAAGGGCTATGCCGAGGACGGCGACTTCGCGGCCGCCGCCGATCTGATGCGCCAAGCCCTCGAACTCGCGCCGGAATGGGCCGCCGGCTGGGCGGCGCTCGGCAATTATCTCGACAAGGCAGGCGAGCGGGAGGCCGCGGGAGAAGCCCTCAGCCGCGCAGCATCACTGGACGAGAACGACTCCCTCGGCGCCCGCGCCAAGCTCGCCGCGATGGGCCTCGGCGATCTGCCGGGCACCCTCCCCGCCCCCTTCGTGCGCGGTCTCTTCGACCAATATGCCGACCGCTTCGAGCGCCAGTTGCGCGACAAGCTGCATTACCGCGCGCCCGAACTCCTGCTCGACGCCCTTCCTGCCAGCCGGTTCGCGGCCGCGCTCGATCTCGGCTGCGGCACGGGTCTCATGGGCGAGTTGCTGCGCCCTCGCGCCGAACGCCTCGTCGGCCTCGACCTTTCGCCGAAGATGCTGGCGAAGGCGCGGGCAAAGAACGTCTATGACGAGTTGCACGAGGCCGACATTCTCGGCTTCGACGCGCCAACCGGCAGCTTCGATCTCGTTTCGGCGGCCGATGTCCTGAACTATGTCGGCGACCTCGCCCCGGTTTTCGTCAAGGCGCACATTTGGCTTGCCACAAACGGCCTCCTCGCCTTCACGGTGGAAGCCCATACGGGGCCCGAGCCTTACGCCTTACGCGAAACCATGCGCTACGCCCATTCGGGCGATGCGGTGGCGATGCTTCTGGAAGAAGCCGGTTTCGACCTTCTCCATCGCGGCAAGGTCGACTTGCGCGAGGATCGCGGCGAGCCGGTGGAGGGCTGGATTTTCGTGGCGACGCGATAAGGCGCTTCCCCGAACATCTGCCTCACCCTCATCCTGAGCTTGTCGAAGGGCGAGGGTGACGTGGGGGCGTCGATGCCAAGCGCCCCTCGATCCTTCGACAAGCTCAGGATGAGGGACTACTGAGACGTCCACGCTACCGACGCATCCGGCCTTTGCAAGCTGTTGCCCACGCCATGAAGACGAACATGCAAGCCGATTCAGACCGCCTCGAAGCCGAGACCACCGCCAAGGCGCATCGCTTCGGCCATTGGGCGGCGACCCCGACGCGCCACAGCCCGTGGGAAGACGCGCTCGGCATCCTGGCGGGGGTCGCGCTGACCGCCGTCGGCATCGCCATCCTCAACTCGCTCGGCTTCCTGACCAGCGGCATGGCGGGCTTCGCCTTCGTGATCCACTACCTGACGGGCTGGAATTTCGGCCTCGTCTTCTTTGTCCTGAACCTGCCCTTCTACCTTCTCGCGATCGGGCGCATGGGCCGCGCCTTCACGGTCAAGACCGCCTGCGCCGTGCTCTGCCTTTCCGTCTTCACCGCCGTTTCCCCGAGCCTTCTGTCCTTCGCCTATGTCCAGCCGCTGACGGGCGCGGTGCTGGGCGGGCTGATGATCGGCTTCGGGCTTCTCGCCCTTTTCCGCCACCGCTCCTCGGTCGGCGGCGTCGGCATTGTCGCCGTTTATTGCCAGGACCGTTTCGGCTGGCGCGCGGGGCTGACGCAACTCGGCGTCGACATCCTGGTGTTCCTGTCGGCCTTTGCCGCCGTGTCGCCGCGCGCGGTGCTGTATTCGCTCCTCGGCGCGCTGGTGCTCAACCTCTTCCTTGCGATCAACCACCGCACCGACCGCTATCTCGCGACCTGAGTCATTGGCGAAGCGGCACCTGAGTCTTACCTGACACGGAGTGACGCTCGCCCTCGACCTTCCCCCGCAAGATGCCCTCGCCGCAGCACTGCCACCGCGCTTTGCCGAATGGTTCGCGAAAAAGGGCTGGGCGCCCCGCCCGCACCAGCTCGACCTTCTGGAAAAGGCTGAAAGCGGCGCGTCGGTTCTTCTGATCGCCCCGACCGGCGCCGGCAAGACGCTCGCCGGTTTCCTGCCCTCGCTGATCGACCTGGCGCGCCGTCCGCGTCGCAAGCCCGGCACGCGGCCGCCCGGCGTCCACACGCTCTACATCTCGCCCTTGAAGGCGCTCGCCACCGACATCCAGCGCAACCTCATGGGGCCGGTCGGCGAGATGGGCCTCGGCATCACCATGGAAAGTCGCACCGGCGACACCTCGCAGTCGCGCCGCCAGCGCCAGAAGCTGACGCCGCCCGACATCCTTCTGACGACGCCCGAGCAACTGGCGCTCCTCATCTCGACGCCGGACGCCGAGAACTTCTTTTCCGACCTGTCCACCGTGATCTTCGACGAGCTTCATTCGCTCGTCGCTTCCAAGCGCGGCCATCTTCTGGCGCTCGGCCTCGCGCGGCTCCGGAAGCTGCGTCCCGATCTTCGCACGGTCGGTCTTTCCGCGACGGTCTCGGACCCGGACGAGCTTCGCGCTTGGCTGGTGGCGCAGCCCCCCGGCGAGGAGGCCTTGTCGGAACTCGTCACCGTTGAAGGCGGCGCCAAGCCCGAGATCACCATCCTGAAAAGCCGCGAGCGCGTGCCCTGGCAGGGCCACATGGCGCGCTACGCGATGCCGGAGATCTACGATTCCATCAAGGGGCACCGCACGACGCTCCTCTTCGTCAACACCCGCTCCCAGGCCGAGCTTCTGTTTCAGGAGCTTTGGCGCATCAACGAGGAAACACTGCCGATCGCGCTCCATCACGGCTCGCTCGATGTCGGGCAGCGGCGGCGCGTGGAAGCGGCCATGGCGGCGAACGAATTGCGCGCCGTTGTCGCGACCTCCACTCTCGATCTCGGCATCGACTGGGGTGACGTCGATCTCGTGGTGCATGTCGGCGCGCCGAAGGGCGCTTCCCGTCTCGCGCAGCGGATCGGCCGCGCCAACCACCGCATGGACGAGCCCTCAAAGGCCATCCTCGTGCCGGCCAACCGCTTCGAGGTGATGGAATGCCAGGCGGCGCTCGACGCGAATTATCTGGGCGCGCAGGACTCTCCGCCGATGCGCGAGGGCTGCCTCGATGTTCTCGCCCAGCACGTCCTCGGCATGGCCTGCGCTGCGCCCTTCCGCGCCGACGACCTTTTCGCGGAAGTGACCGCCGCCTCGCCCTATGCCAAGCTCGACCGCGACACCTTCGACCGCGTCGTGGATTTCGTCGCGACCGGCGGCTACTCGCTACGCGTCTACGAGCGCTACGCCAAGATCCGGCTGACGGAAGACGGCACCTGGCGCGTGACGCACCCTTCCGTCGCGCAAGGCTACCGCATGAATGCCGGCACGATCATCGAGTCGGAAACGCTGCTCGTCCGCATGGTCTCGGCGCGCACGAAAGCGACCGTGAAGCGCGGCGGCATGGTGCTCGGCAAGATCGAGGAGAACTTCCTCGAAACCCTGTCGCCCGGCGACACCTTCCTGTTCTCCGGCCATGTCGTGCGCTTCGAGGGCATCCACGAGATGGAATGCCTCGTCACCAAGACCAAGGGCGAGGAAGCCAAGGTTCCCTATTACGGCGGCCAGAAGTTTCCGATGACGACGTTTCTGGCCGCCCGCATCCGCGAGATGCTGGGCGACCCGGCGCAATGGGGGAGCCTGCCTTCCCAGGTCGGCGACTGGCTGGCGATCCAGAAGACGAAGTCCGCGATTCCCCGAGCGGACGAGATGCTGATCGAGACCTTTCCGAACGGCAACCGCTTCTTCATGGTGGCTTATCCGTTCGAAGGCCGCATGGCGCACCAGACGCTCGGCATGCTCCTGACGCGCCGGCTGGAGCGGGCGCGCGCCAAGCCGCTCGGCTTCGTCGCCACCGACTACGCCCTGTCGATCTGGGGCATTGGGGACCTCGGCGCGATGATCGCCGATGGTCGCCTCGTTCTTGAAGACCTCTTCGACGAGGACATGCTGGGCGACGACCTGGAAGCCTGGATGGCCGATTCATGGCTCCTGAAGCGCACCTTCCGCCAATGCGCGGTGATCGCCGGGCTCGTCCAGAAGAACCAGCCGGGGCGCGAGAAGACCGGGCGGCAGGTGACGGTGTCGTCCGACCTCGTGTACGACGTGCTTCGTGCCCACGAGCCGGACCACATCCTCCTACGCGCGACCTGGGCGGACGCGGCCACCGGCCTTCTCGACGTGCGCCGCGTGTCCGACCTCCTCGCCCGCATCCGCCACCACATCCTGCACAAGGATCTCGAGGAAATCTCGCCCCTCGCCGTACCCATCATGCTGGAAGCCGGCCGCGAGCGGATCGAAGGCGAAGCGCGCGACGAGTTGCTCGCCGAGGCCATGGACGCCGAGGACATGATCAAGGCGCTCGGCGAGGTGACGGATTTTCGGTCGAATTATCTACGGTGAGGATCGAAGCTTCAGAGCCTCAGCTTCGTCAAGTCGCGTGCCCCATGGACAACACGAACGATTTCCACGGCCTCGTCGGTGACGCGAAACAACACGGCATAAGGCTCTGCCGTAAGAAGCCTGAAACCTGGCCGGATATCGTCGCGCAATTTGCCGATATTCGGGAAATAAGAAAGCCGTGCGATCTGATCCGTGATGAAGCTTATCACCCGATCCGCCGCCTTCGGATTATCCTGCGCCACAAATTTCCAGATGCCGGCCAGATCGATTTCAGCTCGTCGAAGAACCCTGATCGGACGAGACTCCGTCATCGCCGATCAGCGCCCTTTCTCGAATTCCTCACGGGCCCTGCGTTTGATCTCTTCGGGATCGAAAGGAACAGAGGGACCACTGGCGAGACCCTCGTCCCATAACTCCCGCAAGCGTTCGACACCGATATTGTCGATAAACCGCTGGGTCTGCCATTCGGACAGAGCCGCGACGATCACCTCGCTGGTGGAAGCATACGCCCCGCTCTCAACTGCCGAAACGACAGCCTCGTACTGGTCATCGTCGAGATCGACCCTGAGTTGTCTCGCACCGGCCATCGAACACCTCACCGACGGGTTGTTTCGCCAATCTAGATCGAAGCGAGAGCGGAGACCAGCCGCCGCCCCCCCTTCAGTGCCCCACTTCCAACTCCAACGCATCCTTGCGGTTCTGCACCGTCAGCTTATCGACGATCGTGCGCGAGGCTTCGTTCATGCCCACGATCTCGACTTCCCGACCCGCTTTCCGCAAACGAAGGACCGCCTTGTCGAGAGCCGCGACGCCGGTGAGGTCCCAGATATGGGCGCCGCCGACATCGATCACCACGCGCTCCACCGTTTCGCGGAAGTCGATGGCATCCACGAACTGGCCGGCGGAGGCGAAGAAGATCTGGCCTTCCACCATGTAGCGCCGCTCGCGGCCATCGCCCGACAAGGCCGAGGTCACGCGGAAGATCTGCGCGATCTTGGAGGCGAAGAACAGGCCGGACAGAAGGACGCCCGCGAAGACGCCGAGCGCGAGGTTGTGCGTCCACACCACGATCACCACCGTCGCCAGCATCACCACGGACGAGCGGCGCGGATGAGACACGAGATTGCGCAGCGAGTTCCAGTCGAACGTGCCGATCGAGACCATGATCATCACCGCGACCAGCGCCGGCATCGGGATGATGCGCACGAGATCGCCGAGCCCGACCACGAGGATCAAGAGAAACACGCCCGCCGCGAAGCAGGACAGGCGACCGCGCCCGCCGGAGCGCACGTTGATGCCCGACTGCCCGATCATCGCGCAGCCCGCCATCCCGCCCAGAAAACCGGTGGCGAAGTTGGCGACGCCCTGGCCGACGCATTCGCGGTTCTTGTTCGAGCCCGTATCGGTGAAATCGTCGATGACATTGGCGGTCATCAGGGATTCCAGAAGGCCGACCAGCGCGATGCCGATCGAATAGGGCAGGATGATTCCCAGGGTTTCGAAGTTCAGGGGCACGTCGGGAAAAAGGAATGTCGGCAGCGTCGAGGGGAGCTCGCCCATATCGCCGACGGTTCTGACATCGATCCCGGCGAACCACACGAGCGCGGTCAGGATGGCGATGGACACGAGCGGCGACGGCACGGCTTTGGTGAGGCGCGGCAGCCCGTAGATGATGGCGAGCGCGGCTGCGACGAGAACATAAGTCACCGGCGTCACGTTGGTCAGTTCGGGAAGCTGGGCCAGAAAGATCAGGATCGCCAGCGCGTTCACGAAGCCGGTCATCACGGATTTCGACACGAAACGCATCAGATCGCCGAGCCGGCAAACGCCGCAAAGCATCTGGATGAGCCCCGCGAGGATCGTCGCGGCGAAGAGATATTGGAGGCCGTGGTCGCGCACCAGCGTCACCATCAGGACGGCGGTCGCGGCGGTCGCCGCCGAGATCATCGCGGGCCGGCCGCCGAAGATCGCCGTCAGGACCGCGATGGAGAAGGACGCGTAAAGGCCGATCTTGGGATCGACGCCCGCGATCAGCGAGAAGGCGATGGCTTCGGGGATAAGGGCGAGCGCGACCACGAGGCCGGACAGCAAATCGGCTCGGACAGTGCCGAACCATTCCGAACGGAGCTCGGAGCGGGAGAAGGCTTGCATGGATGGTCCAGAATACGGCCCGCGCGCCTTGAACCGAAGTTCGGGCAGCACTTGCGTCGTGCCGGTCTACGGAGTGGCCGAGGGATGGGCGCCCGGCGTAGCCACCGGCCGAAGACGGCCGGTCCTTGTGCGGGCGAAAGATGGCGCGGCGGCGGAGCCTGCGTCAAGAGGCCCTCCGGCGAAAGCGCTGGAGACGCCTTGCCTTTGCCCGATTGCATGATTCTATGCGAACGAAACGAGACCCTGTCCGAAGCCGTCACGCATGAATGCCATTCTTCGCCGATCGAGGCTCGCCGAGGCGGAACCGCACGAATCCGTTCTTCACGGCGAGGCGGTGGTCTGCGACCCGTCCGGCACGCTTTTCCTGCCCGACCATTCGCTCCTCGTCGTGTCGGACCTTCACCTCGAAAAGGGCGCGGCCTTCGCGCGGCGCGGCATGATGATGCCGCCCTACGACACCGCCGCGACGCTGGCGCTTTTGTCAGTCGCGCTCGATCGCTACCGGCCTTCCGCCGTGATCTGCCTCGGCGACTCGTTCCACGACCGGCACGGCGCGGCCTTCATGCCCGCCATCTTCCGCGAAACGCTCGTGGGTTTGATGGCGGGCCGCGACTGGCTCTGGATTCTCGGCAACCACGACCCGGAGCCCCCTCCTCTCGTCGGCGGCGAAAGCCGCGAGGAGGTCAGTGTCGGCGCGCTTCATTTCCGGCATGAGCCGAGCGCGGCGCATCGGCCGGGCGAAGTGGCGGGCCATCTCCATCCGGCGGCCCGCATCGCGAAAAACGGGCGCAGCGCGCGCGGTGCGTGCTTTGCGACCGATGGCGAGCGCATGGTGATGCCGAGCTTCGGCGTGACCACAGGCGGCCTCAACGTTCTCGACACCGCCTTTGCCGGCCTTTTCAAGCTCCCCTCCGCCAAGGCCTATGTGATCGGCACGGCGCGCATCTATCCCGTTTGCTTCTCCAATCTCTCACGCGGCTAAGCGCAGCGTCATCCGGCTGCGCCCGGCGTCGCGCCGGGCCCATAGGTCGCGAAGAAGCAGGCGAGTTCGCAGAGAACGACCACCACCGTCAGGGTGATGCGCAGCTTGCGGAAGTAGAGCGGCAACGCGCC
This sequence comes from Aureimonas psammosilenae, assembly GCF_009176975.1. GTDB lineage: Bacteria > Pseudomonadota > Alphaproteobacteria > Rhizobiales > Rhizobiaceae > Plantimonas > Plantimonas psammosilenae. The sequence continues at coordinate 702,779 of NZ_WEZG01000001.1, read as the reverse complement.
GCGCTGGATAGCGAAAACATCCCAGACGCCTTGCAGGAGAAAGGCGGCGGCAAAGCCCGCGAAGAGCCAGGGAACGGGCAGAAACAGGAGAATCCAGCCGACGAGCGCGGGCAAGATCGACAGGATCAGAGTTCCTCGCCCCGACACGGACGTCATCAAGGAGGAGCCCCAGCGGATGCCGCCGAGAAAGGACAGGATCACGGCGCTGTAGCCGCCGATCGCCGTGACCAGCATGTCGAAGGCGATGAAGTCCCGGCCGGCATAAAGGAGAAGCAGCGTCGGCACGACGAAGGGAACGAGGCCGCCGAGCCCCAGCGCCCAGAGCGTCGGCCGGTGCTTGGAGAAGTCCGGGTTCCAGGTCCGACCATCGCCGGTCTCGATCTTGCCCGTTTCGTTCATCCTCGACCTCCTGCTTCCGGCAGGTGACCTTGCGCGGAAGTTCGTCCCGGCAAGCCGGCCCTCGCCGGTTTCGATCGAATTCGAGCTTTTGGCTTCACCCGATCTGAAGACCGGGAGCGGCATGGACAGCCAGCAAATCATCGATACGGGTGGATGGGCATATGTCCAAGTGGATGTCGGCGACATTGGGCATGGTGATCTGTTGTGCCGCCACGGTCGGGGTGCCCTCTGCCATGGACATCGCCGAAATGCCGGTCGACCACGCCCCGCCCGAGTTCCGGATCGACCAGCCTTTCGAGATCCGCCAAACGTTGGACTCGGTTCTGTTGCGCCTGCGCGGCCTGCCTGCCGCCTTGAGCGGACGCGCGCTGATCGATCCCGCCCTCACCCTGTCGGCGGAACATTCCGACGCGCTTCAAGCCAGCCTTCCGCCCGTCCGCCAGGAACTCTACGCGCTGGACGAGGCGCCGATGCCGGCGGACGGCCGCGATCTCGTGGATGCTGCGGCGACGCGATTGAGCGATCTGTGGTTCGCCGACCAGCCCATGACCTATCGCCTCGTGACGAAGGAGATCGCGCTCGCGACAAGCGAGGTCGCCGGCGCGGAGCGCATCGCTTCCGCCATGGAAGCCGGGACAACGAAACCCGCGCGTTCCGGGGAAGCCGGAGGTTTCGAGCCATCCTCCTCCTGGACAGGCCTCGCAGTCGCTCTTCTCGTGGTGCTCGCGACCATGGCGCTGGCCTGGGCTTGGTCGCGGGGATTCAGGGGCGTTCTTTCGCGCATCGGCGAGGAACGGCACGAGAGGTCCTCGTCCAGCGCGCCCGCATTGAAGCCTTTCACGCTGGACGAGACGCTGGCGATGATCGCGGCCGAATCGCGCAGCACCATGCCGCTCTTCAGAAAGTTCGACGTGAGCGACAAAGCGGCTCGTCAGTCCCGTTTGAACATGAGGCGGCCGAGCCAGCCCGTGGCGATGCCGAGAAACACGGCGAAGATGCCGTAGAACGCGCCGTGCTGATGGGCGAAGTTGGAGATCGTGCTCTCGAAGCCCGACTTCACCACCCAGAGCGTATCGGTGCGCTCGCGCAGGAACACGCCCTCGCGGAACAGAAAGGCGCGGGCGACATGGCGGCCGACGGGAAGGTCCGCCGGAAGCGCCAGTTCGGCGCGAAACAGGGTGGCGCTGACGAATTCCACCGTGCCGAAACTTTCCCGGAAAAGCCCGCGCGTGCCCCGGATGCGGCGGACGGCCTCGGCATATTTGTCGCGATTGGCGAGCGCGCTCCGCCCGGCCTGAAGCTTGGCCATCTGGAGGTGCTCGATGCCGACGGAAAGCTGGGACAGCGTTTGCGGGGAGGCGATATCGGTCAAGCGCCGCGTCGCCGCCAACGAATAGGACGCGGGCACCGTGTCGAAGCGCTCCGAGCCCTTGTTGATCCAGAGCCCGAGGGTCCGCTCCTTTTCGCGCACCACGATCGGCACCGGCGGCCCTTCGAGGGCCACCACGATGTCGTAGCCGCCCTGACGCAGGATGCGCCCGTCCGCGTTGTCGAGAACGCCGAAGATCACGAGCCGCGCGCCGGAGAAGTCCGGGGCGATCACGATCTCCTCCGTCGACAGGCCGATCTCGAAGGCTTCCGGCAGGCCGGTGGTTCCTTGCGCCGAGGCGGCCTGCGCGAGTTGTTCCTCCCCCCGCGCCACCGGCGGGGCCAGAGCCACACAGGCCACGGAAGCCAGAACTCCGCCGAGAAAGCGCCGCCGCCGCATCCTCAGTTCGTCTCGCCGCTCGGCAGGCTGATCGAATAGATGTCGCCCGGATAGATCACGAGTTCCACCGCCAGCCGCCCGCAGACGGAAAGAACGAGAAGCGCCAGAAGCGCGCGAAGCTGCTCGCCGCGAAGCCGCTGCCCGGCCCTTGCGCCGAACTGCGCCCCGGCGACGCCCCCGACCATCAGAAGAAAGGCCAGAACGACGTCGACCGTGGTGTTGGTCGCCGCCTGGAGCACCGTCGTCACCGCCGCCGTGAAGATGATCTGGAACAAGGACGTGCCGATCACGACATTCGTCGGCACGCGCAGAAGATAGATCATCGCCGGCACCATGATGAAGCCGCCGCCGACGCCCATCACCGCCGCCAGAACCCCGATCACGAAGCCGAGGCCCAGCACCGGGATCACCGACACGTAGAGCTTGGAGCGCTGGAACCGCATCTTCAGCGGCAGGCGGTGAATCCAGTTGTGGTGGCCGGGCCGGCGCGGATCGGCTGGGCTGCCGGCCTTGGTGCGGCGCATGGCGTGCAGGCTTTCGGTCAGCATCAGAAAGCCGATCGAGCCGAGAAAAGCGACGTAGAGAAGCGACACCGCGAGATCGAGCTGGCCCGATCGTCGCAGCAGCGTGAAGATCGCGACGCCCGCCACCGAGCCGACCGCCCCTCCCGCCAGAAGCACCGTGCCGAGCTTCACGTCGAGCGTACCGCGCTTGTAGTGGAAGAGCGCGCCGGAAAAGGACGAGGCGATGACCTGGTTGCCGCCGGTCGCGACCGCCACCGCCGGGGGAATGTTGTAGAAGATCAGAAGCGGGGTGATCAGGAAGCCGCCGCCGACGCCGAACATGCCGGACAGGAAGCCGACCGCGGCGCCCATGCCGATGATCACCAGCACGTTCACGGGTATTTCGGCGATGGGAAGGTAGAGGCTCACGCGGCAACATCCCGACTGTCTTTGTTGCATAGCAAAAAGGCGGCCCCTTGGGACCGCCTTTTTTCATGCTTGCCGTGTCGGCGAGATGCGCCCTATCCGTTCTTGCGCTGCAGGAGAGCGCGGATCAGCGGACCGTCGATCTCGCCGCTCGCCGACATGCCGTTGTCCTTCTGGAAGGCGGCGATGGCGAGCTTGGTCTTCTCGCCGATGCGCCCGTCCGGCGCGCCCGCGTCGTAGCCGAGCCGGCCGAGAATGGTCTGGATGTTGCGCACCGCCTTGGTCATGTCGATCGAGGAGGTCTGGTCGCTGCGGTCCTGCCATTCGGCGGGCGTGTCCACCGTGTTAGCCGCCTCGATGCGCGGCGTCGGGGTGAAGCCCTTCGTGGCTGCCGTCGCCTTGGCCAGATCCTCGGCGGAAAGGCTCTTGGCGATCTCGTCGCGTTTGGCGGCGGCGTCGCTGTCGCCGCTGTCGGCGACCACGGAGAACCATTTATAGGACTGCACGAGATCGCGGGAAACGCCCGAACCGCGGGCATAAAGGATGCCGAGATTGTACTGGCTGTCGCGCATTCCGTGTTCGGCTGCCTCGACGAACCAGCGGCCGGCGACGTCCGGCTGCGAGCGCCCGTCGATGCCGGTGGCGTAAAGAACGGCGAGGTTGTGCATGGCGCGCACGTTCCCGCCCTCGGCGGCAAGCGTGTACCAGTCGCGCGCGGCCTGGCCGTCGCGGGCGATGCCGTTGCCCTTCTCGTAAAGCGTGCCGAGGCTGTACTGCGCCGGCGCGAAGCCTTTCAGCGCCCCTTGCGCGAACCAGTCGAGCGCGGCGTCCGGGCGCGGCGACCCGCCCCGCCCTTCCATCAAGCGAAGGCCGATCTCGAAGGCGGCGCGCGGATCGCCGGCACGAGCGGCGTCAGTGAGAGCCGCCGGGCCGATGCCATCCGGCACCGCCGGCAGGGTCAGGGCGGATGCCGGCAGCTTGCCGCGCAGGGCGGAATAAGCGTCGGTGGGCACGGAAGGCGCCGGATCGGCCGCAACGGCGGCGGCGGCAGGCGCGGCCTCGACCGGCGGCTGGGCGATCGATGCCGGCGGCTCGGGAGCCTCGGCGACGGGCGCGTCGGCGAAAGGAGCGCTGGCTTCCGGCACCGGCACCGTTTCCACCGGCACCGCCGAAGCCATATCCGGGGACGCCGGCGGCAAGTCGGCGGTGGTTTCCACCGGGGCGGGCGTCGAGGCCGGCTGCCCCGCGATGGTGGCGGGCACGTCGACTGTCAGCCCGGCGAGGTCGATGCCGTTCTCGCCGTCGCCGAGCATGGCCTTGCCCATGGGCAGCGCCGACAAGGCGACGATCACCGCCACGACGCCCGTGATGATGGCCTTGCGACGGCGCGACAGGAGACCGCGCAGACCGCCGCGTCCTTCGCGGCCGGCTTCGGCAAGGCCGAGACGCTCGACCTCCTCGCTCGCCGCCTTGGCGGCGTCGCGGGCGGCGGCGCGGGCTTCGGCCTCGGCTTCCGGCCGCTCGATCCCTTCGGCTCTGGAGCGCTGGGCAGCGCGCACGCGGGCCAGCAACGCGCCGATGTCGGGCGTGCCGGAACCCGGCTCCAGCGGCCGGTTCATTTCCTCGCGCTCGATCACGTCCGAGCCGTCGAGGGCCGGCTCCGGCATCTCGTTCTGCGGCGCGGAGCGCACGGCCGCCAGCGCTTCCTTGGCCCGTTCCGCCAGATTGATGGCGGGGGACAAGGATGCCACCGGCTCGGGCGCCATGGCCAAGCGCGTGCTCTCAACACGGCCGATGGAGGCATCCGCCGGCTCGCTCTTGCGGTCGGAGGCGATCTCCTGCTCGATCTGTTCCAGGCGGTCGACGATCTTCAGAAGCGTCTTGTGAACGGCGTCGAAGACCTGATTGGACCGGCCGTCGCTTTCACGCGACAAGGATTCCAGCGAGCGCAAGCTTTCCGACAGCTTCATGACGTGCTCGGCCTGGCGGTCCTCGCCGAAGGCCTGCATGCGCCGCGCCGTCTCGTCCGCGACGTCCCGCGCGGCCTCGATCAGGACCTCGCGATGTTCCTCGAGCTTCTGCTCCATGATCTGGAGGCGCTGCTCGAAATCGGCCTCGAAATCTTCCTGCATCGTGCCGACGCGGGTGACATTCTCCGACAGGCGCTCGATCTGCGCTTCGAGCGAACGCAGGATACCGGCGTCGAAGCGCGGCTCGGCGGCGTTCTCTTCCAGCTTCGCGGTGAGAGCGCCGAGGCGATCCTCGATGGCGCGCGTGTCGACGGTGGGCGTTTCGATCTCGATGATGGCGAGTTCGAAGCGCTCGGCAAGCATGCCGATGCGCTGCTCGATGGCAGCGAGATCCACGCGCTGCGGCTCGAGTTCGGCGATGGCGGCGTCGAAACGCTCGCTCAAGATTTCGATACGCTCGGCGAGCCCCGCCTCGGCCGAACCCTTGGCGAGTTCCTCAACGCGCTCGGAAAGCTCCACGATGCGCGCCGACAGAAGCTCCACCCGGCCGTCGCCGGCGAGTTCGTCGACACGGCCCGTCAGCGCGGCGATGCGCGCCTCGATCCGCTCGATGGGCGCCATGGGGACGGTGGCGACGATGGCGCGCGAGATTTCGTCCAGCCGCTCCTCGATCGCCTGGAAGTTCTCGAGATCGGCTTCCTCGCTGCGCTGCGACAGCGTTTCGATGCTGGCGGCGAGCGTGCGGATGCGCTCTTCCACCGGCGACAGATCGAGCGCGCCCGGAAGCGCACCGAGCTTTTCCTCGATCTGCCCCATGCGCTCGGAAAGCTGGCGGATGCTCGCCTCGACCTCGTGCGAGCCGAGCCGCTGTTCCAGCGCTTCCCAGCGCTCTTCCACCGCCTTCATCGGGTCGGCCTGATCGGCCATGGTTTCGAGCTTGGCGCGCATGTCGCCAAGTTCGCTGCGGATCATGCGCGAGATGTCGTTCTCGTCGGGAAGGCTCCCGTAGCGCTCCTCGAAGGCATCCCAGCGGCGCTCCACCGCCTGGATCTGGTCTTCGCGGGCGAGCGAGCGCAGCGATTCACGCAGGCGCTCCAGTTCGCCCTTCAGCTCGGCCTTGGCGACGAGGCTTTCCTCGGCCTGCGCCACATAGCGGCTTTCGAGCCGTTCGAGGCGCTCAGGCCCGGTCGCGGCCGATTGCGGCGGGAGATGCCGAACGAGATGGCGGATCTCCTCCAGCTCGGAGCGCAGCGTGTTGAGAACGGACCGGTCGGCGCCGGCTTCCGTCAAGCGCGCCAAGGACGCGGATGCGGCATCGAGCTCGTGGCCGATCGCCGCCGCCCCTTCCTCGTTCTCCATCATGCGGCGCAGCCTCGCGAAGGCCTCGCGCATTTCGGCAAAGCCCTTCTCGAAGGAAACGCGGCCGCCATCGACCTTCATTTCCTCGCGCAGGCGCTGGATCTCGGCGGCGACCTCGGCCATCGCCCGGTAGTTGCCGTCCTGGCGGTGAAGATCGTCGGCCTGAACCGCCAGATCCTCCAGCTTGTGGAGGAGCGAGGGCGAGATCGGCGCTTCGCGGCGGGGCGCGGCGACGGGGCGCGCGGCCATGCCGTCCAGCATCTGGCGGCGCATCACGATCTCGGACACGGCGTCGCTCAAGGCCGCCGGACGCTTGGCGCGAGGCGCGCGGGCCACCGGCGCCTCGCTCATCAGTTCGGGAGCGCGCCGCGCCTTGTTCGCAGCCGGAAGCTTGGCAAGCCGGGCTTCCAGCGAGTCGAGGGTGCGGGAAAGCGAGGACAGCGGCGAATCGTCGCGATCATCCACATGGACCCGCAGAGGCGCTCCCGGCCTTACCATCCTGAACCTCTCCAAAGGATCGACGACGAGACGCTTTGCCCCACCGGTCTTCCGTCAAATCTCGCGCCCATCCGTTGCCGTCTCAAAATGTAACGAGATGGAAAGGAAGCGCCGCTCGGTTAACGATATAGAAAGGCTGCGTTGACCGAAGCTGGATATCCGAGCCCTCTGCCTCATTGCGAACGCAGTCACTGGCATCACATTGGTTGCGGCTTTCCTATTGTTATGATTGGTATGGAAGGATTCCGGCGCGAGACCATTTCCAACCCGAGTAGGCGGTTCGCCGTACCGAACCCTCGAACAGGACGACATCTGCCCGCTCACCTTGCCGCGCGCGGCGGCACCCACCACCAACTCGGCGCACCGCGCCCAAGACCCGGTTGCCGGCGGCACGAACGCCGTTCGGCAACGCATTCATGAATTCAGGAAAGTCCATGGCAAAGGCAGCTCACCTCGAACGCGAGGTGGAGACCGAAGACGAGCTGAACGTCAGGTTTCTGCTCGGCATCGAGAAATCCGACGAGGACGACGGCGAGAAGGAAACCTTCCGCATCGGCGATCTGGCGCGCGAATTCGGCGTGACCCTGCGCACCCTGCGCTTCTACGAGGACCGCGGTCTCTTAAGCCCCGAGCGGCGCGGCACGACGCGCCTTTATTCGCGCAAGGATCGCAAGCGCCTTCGCCTCGTGCTTCTCGGCAAGGCGCTGGGCTTCTCGCTGACCGAAGCCCGGCAGATCATCGACGTTTATCTTCAGCCGAACGGCCGGCGCCGCCAGATGGAAGTGGCGCTGGAGCGATTTGCCGAACAGCGCGAAGTGCTCGTTGCCCAGCGTGCCGAGATCGAGCGCTCCATCGAGGCGATGGACACCTCGATCGACTTCATCTCGAACTGTCTCCGACAATCCTGACCAGCGGCGGATAACCGGCACGAGACCGGGGCCGCGCGCCGACGTCGCGGCCCTTAACCTTGGCTGCGTTCATCACCGCCCCTACATTGACGTAAACGTAAGAGTAAGACACGATCGGGCTTCAGGAGGTGCGCGCCATGACCATCTATCGGGCTCCCGTGAAGGATACGCTCTTCACCCTCACCCATGTCCTGCAACTCGATCGCCATGCCGATCTGCCGCGCTTCCGCGAGGCCGGCGCCGACATCACCGAAGCGGTGTTGGTCGAGGCCGCGCGCATCGCCGAGGAAGTGCTGCATCCCCTGAACATGAGCGGCGACCGAGAGGGCTGCACGCGCCACGAGGACGGCTCGGTTTCGACGCCGAAGGGCTTTCGCGAGGCCTATGCCACCTTCCGCGACGGCGGCTGGAGCGGGCTCGCCGCCTCCCCCGACTTCGGCGGACAGGGCTTGCCGCAGGTGATCGCGACGGCGGTGAACGAATTCATGGCCTCGGCCAATGTGGCCTTCTCGCTTTATCCGGTTCTGTCCACCGGCGCCGTCGCCGCCATCGGCGCGCATGGCACGCCGGAGCAGAAGGCCCTTTACCTGCCGAAACTCGTGGAAGGGCGCTGGACCGGCACGATGAACCTGACCGAGCCCCATTGCGGCACTGATCTCGGCCTTTTACGCACCAAGGCGGTGCCGGCGGGCGACGGCAGCTATCGCATCACCGGCCAGAAGATCTTCATCTCGGCCGGCGAGCACGATCTGGCCGAGAACATCGTGCATCTCGTTCTGGCGCGGATCGAGGGCGCGCCGGCCGGCGTGAAGGGCATCTCGATGTTCGCCGTGCCGAAGTTCCTGCCGGATGGGCAGGGCGAGCCGGGAGAGCGCAACGCGCTGTCCTGCGGGGCGATCGAGGAGAAGATGGGCATCCACGGCAACGCCACCTGCGTCATGAACTATGACGGGGCGACGGGCTGGCTGATCGGCGAAGCCGACAAGGGTCTGCGCGCCATGTTCACGATGATGAACGGCGCGCGGCTTTGCGTCGGCCTGCAGGGGCTCGCCGTGTCGGAGATCGCCTACCAGAACGCGGCCGCCTATGCCAAGGAGCGCCGGCAGGGCCGCGCTCTGACGGGCGCGGCGGAGCCGAGCGCGTCGGCCGATCCGATCATCGTCCATCCGGATGTCCGCCGGATGCTGATGACGATCCGCGCCGTCAACGAGGCGGCGCGGGTCCTGATGCTCATGACCGCCGTGAAGGTCGATCTGGCCGAGATCGCCGGACACGAGAAGGAGCGGCAAGCGGCCGACGATTGGGTCGGGCTGATGACGCCGGTGATCAAGGGCGTCCTCACCGATCGGGGCTTCGACAACGCGGTTCTGGCGCAGCAGGTCTTCGGCGGGCACGGCTATGTCGCGGAATGGGGCGTGGAGCAGTTCGTGCGCGATGCCCGCATCGCCCAGATCTACGAGGGCACGAACGGCGTGCAAGCGCTGGATCTCGTCGGCCGGAAACTCGGCGCCAACGGCGGCCGCGCCGTTCAGGCCTTCATCGCCGAGGTCGGCGGTTTCTGCGAAGCCCATCGCGGCAACGAGCGCCTGACGCCGGTCACCAAAGCCCTGAAGAAGGGGCTGAACGATCTGGGATCGGCAACCCTCTGGCTGATGCAGAACGCCATGGCAAAGCCTGAAAACGGCGGCGCGGCGTCCACCGACTACATGCACCTCTTCGGCCTCGTGGCGCTCGGCTACGCTTCGGCACTGTCAGCGGAAGCCGCAGTGCGGGAGCTGGACAGCGGCCGGAACGACGAGACGGCCTTCATGGAAGCCAAGCTCGTCTCCGCCCGCTTCTTCGCCGACCGCCTGATGCCAGAAACGGCGCTTCGCCTCGCGCGCCTGTCGAGCGGGGCGGATTCCACGGTGGCCTTGCCCGCCGAGGCGTTCTAACTCTGGTCACGACTCGAAGGGAGAGCGCCCCGATGGCCGAGGCTTTCATCTACGACCATGTCCGCACCCCGCGCGGGCGCGGCAAGAAGGACGGTGCGCTGCACGAGGTGCCGGCCGTCCGGCTCGGGGCGAAGGTTCTGGAAGCCCTGCGCGAGCGGAACAACATTCCGACAGCGCAAGTCGACGACATCATCTTCGGATGCGTCGATCCGGTGGGCGAGGCCGGCGCGGTGATCGCGCGCTCCTCCGCCTTCGAGGCGGGCTACGACTTCGCCGCGCCCGGCATGCAGATCTCGCGCTTCTGCGCTTCCGGGCTCGACGCGGTGAACTTGGCGGCCGCCAAGATCATGAGCGGTTCCGACGACCTCGCCATCGCGGGGGGCGTCGAATCCATGTCGCGCGTCGGCATGGGGCAGTCGGGCGGCGCATGGTATATGGACCCGTCCGTCGCCCTCCCCGCCTTCTTCATGCCGCAGGGCGTGTCGGCCGATCTGATCGCCACGAAATACAGCTTCTCGCGCGACGATGTCGATGCCTATGCGGTGGAATCGCAGAAGCGGGCGGCGACCGCCTGGGAGGAAGGCCGCTTCGCCCGCTCCGTCGTGCCGGTGCGCGACGGGAACGGCCTTCTGATCCTCGACCGCGACGAACATATGCGGCCCGGCACCGACATGCAGGCCTTGGGAAGCCTCCAGCCCGCCTTCGCCGCCCCCGGCGAGATGGGCGGCTTCGACGCGGTGGCGATCCAGGCGCATCCGGAGATCGAGGCGGTGCGCCACGTCCACCATGCGGGCAACTCTTCCGGCATCGTGGACGGCGCGGCGGGCGTGCTTCTGGGCTCCAAGGCGGGCGGCGAAACGCTCAAGCTCAAGCCCCGCGCCCGCATCCGCGCCTTCGCCTCGATCGGCTCCGATCCGGCGCTGATGCTGACCGGCCCGGTGGACGTGACCGAGAAGCTTCTGAAGCGCGCCGGCATGGCGCTGTCCGACATCGACCTTTTCGAGCTCAACGAGGCCTTCGCCGCCGTTGTCCTGCGCTACCTTCAGGCCTTCGCCATCGACCCGGCCTTTATCAACGTCAATGGCGGGGCCATCGCCATGGGCCATCCACTCGGCGCGACGGGCGCGATGATCCTCGGCACGGTGCTGGACGAGTTGGAGCGGCAGAACAAGACCACCGCGCTCGTCACGCTCTGCATCGGCGCGGGCATGGGAACCGCCACCGTGATCGAGCGGGTGTGAGCCGTGCGGCGCGCCTCAGGCGTAGACGGCGGCGTGGGTCGGCTCGGGCAGTTCCACCGCGCCCTTGATGACGGGCAGGCGCTCGAACTCCGGCCGCGCGAAGTAGTAGCCCTGCATCAAGGAGATGCCGGCGGCCTTCAGGACATGGAGTTCGTTCCAGTTCTCGATGCCTTCGGCCAGAACGGTGATACCGAGTTCGCGCGCGGCGGCCGCGACGGAGGCCACGATGATCTGGCGCGGACGGCTGGATTCGATGCCGCGTATCAGCTTCATGTCGAGCTTGATGAGGTCCGGCTGGAAGTCGGCGAGAAGGCCGAGGCCGGAATAGCCCGCCCCGAAATCGTCGATGGCCGTGATGAAGCCCTGGCGTCGGTACTCGGCGATGATGCGGTGGAGATGATCGGTGTCGTGGATCATCTCGTTCTCGGTGAACTCGAACATGATCGATTTTTGCGGAAAGCCCTGCTTGCGCGCCGCCGCGAGCGTCGCGCGAAGGCACGCCGCCGGCTCGTAGACGGCGTTCGGCATGAAGTTGATCGACAGCCTTTGCGCTTCGGCGGCCGGGTAAAGCCGTGCGGCGAGTTCGATCGCCTTGACGCGGCAGGCCTGATCGAACCGGTACTTCTGCGCGTCGGACACCTGCGACAGGATCGCGAGCGCCCCTTCCCCGTTCAGGCCGCGCACCAGCGCCTCGTAGCCCCAGACGCGACCCGAAAGAACGTCGACGATCGGCTGAAAGGCCATCGAGAAGTCGAAATCGAGCTTGGCGCCCGTCTGGCATCCCTCGCACGGGGTCATCGCTGGCTCTCTTCCACGCAAACGAAAATCACTTGCCATCAGGTTCGCGCACAACCTTTGCGATTCGCTGAAGACGCGCCGAGAAATCTGAGACGCGTGCCCGCCCTGCCGCGCAAACAAGTGGCACGGCTACCGACCGGGAGATCCGCATGACCGAGCAGAACTTCGCCTTCGAGGTGGATGCGGACGGCATCGCGCTTCTCACCTGGAACATGCCGGGGCGCTCCATGAACGTCTTCACGATCGAGGTGATGGACGAGATCGACCGTCTGGTGGATCGGATCGTCGCCGACGACGCCGTGAAGGGCGTGGTGATCGCGTCGGGCAAGAAGGGCAGCTTCTCCGGCGGCGCCGATCTCAAGATGATCCGGGGCCTCTTCGAGATCTTCGATGCCAAGCGCCGCGATGACCCTGAAGCCGCGGTGGCCGAGTTGTTCGAGAGCGCCGGGCAGATGTCGCGGCTTTATCGCAAGATCGAGACCTGCGGAAAGCCCTTCGTCGCGGCGGTGGACGGCACCTGCCTCGGCGGTGCCTTCGAGCTGGCCCTCGCCTGCCACGGGCGCGTCGTGTCCACGGGCGCCAAGCTCGGCCTGCCGGAAGTGAAGGTCGGCATCTTTCCGGGCGCCGGGGGAACGCAGCGCGTGCCGCGCCTCGCCGACACGCAGTCGGCCCTCCAGATGCTTCTGAAGGGCGAAACGCTGAGCCCCGACAAGGCCAAGCGCATGAACCTCGTGGACCGGATCGTCGCACCCGACGCCCTGATCGATGAGGCGAAAGCCATGCTCGCCGCCGGCCTGTCGCCGATGAACCCCTGGGACCAGCCGGGGTTCAAGCTTCCCTCCGGGCCGGTCTATTCGGCGGCGGGCGCGCAGGTCTGGCCGGCGGTCGCCTCGCTCTACCGGAAGGAAACGAACGACAATTATCCGGGCGCCCGCGCGATCCTGCAATGCGTCTACGAGGGCCTCCTTCTGCCGATGGATCAGGGCCTGAAGGTCGAGCTTCGCTACTTCACGCAGGTTCTGCAGACGACGGAAGCGGCGATGATGATCCGCTCGCTCTTCGTTTCCATGCAGGAGTTGAACAAGGGCGCGCGCCGCCCGGCCGGCATTCCCCCGCAAGCGGTGAAGCGGCTCGGCGTGATCGGCGCGGGCTTCATGGGCGCCGGCATCGCCCATGTCGCGGCCAAAGCCGGCATCGAGGTGGTCCTCATCGACCGCGATCAGGCGAGCGCCGACAAGGGCAAGGCCCATAGCCGGACCCTGACCGAAAAGCTCGTGTCCCAAGGCCGCGCGAGCGCCGAGGACCTGGAGACGCTTCTCGGCCGCATCCACGCGACGCCCGACTTCGAGCAACTCGGCGAGGTCGACCTCGTGATCGAGGCCGTGTTCGAGGATCGCGAGGTCAAGGCGGAGGCGACCCGCAAGGCGGCGGCCGTCATGAAACCCGGCGCGATCTTTGCCTCCAACACCTCCACCATCCCGATCACCGCGTTGGCGGGAGCCTTCCCCGATGCATCGCGCTTCATCGGCATCCATTTCTTCTCGCCGGTGGAGAAGATGATGCTGACGGAGGTGATTCTGGCGGAGGAAACCGGCGACCTCGCCCTCGCCACCGCGCTCGACTTCGTGAAGGCGATCCGCAAGACGCCGATCGTCGTCAACGACGCGCGCGGCTTCTTCGCCAATCGCTGCGTCTTCCGCTTCATCGAGGAGGCCTACGAGATGCTGCTCGAAGGCGTGCCCCCGGCGATGATCGAGAATGCCGCTAAATTCGCCGGCATGCCGGTCGGCCCTCTGGCGCTGAACGACGAGGTGGCGATCGACCTGTCGCAGCGGATCATGAAGGCCACAATCAAGGATGCGGGCGAGAGCGCCGTCGACGCGCGGCACATGGCGCTCGTGAACCGCATGGTGGACGATTTCGGGCGCACGGGCCGCAAGGGCGGCAAGGGCTTCTACGATTATCCGGCGAAACCCGCCCGCAAGCACCTTTGGCCGGGCCTCGCCGAGTTCTTCCCCCCAAAGCCGGCCGACAGCTTCGACTTCACCGAGCTGAAATCGCGCTTCCTCGCGACCATGGCGCTGGAAGCGGCGCGAACGGTGGAGGACGGCGTCGTCACCGATCCGCGCGAGGCCGATGTCGGCTCGATCCTCGGCTTCGGATATGCGCCCTATACGGGCGGCACCCTGTCCTTCATCGACGGCATGGGCGCGAAGAGCTTCGTTGCGCTCTGCGAGAAGCTGGAAGCGAAATACGGCGAGCGGTTTCGCCCGATCCGGCTTTTGAACGAGATGGCGGCGCGAAACGAGACCTTCTACGCCCGCTTCCGCCCCCAAAGCCCAGCGGCGGCTTAGAGTGCCTAACAGAACCTCCGGGCAGAGGATGGTCGAGGAATTTTCGTTGCCTGCGAGGCGACAAACGCAGTCGATGCCGGCGGCATCGGCGAGGATTGGCAACGAAGTGGGCGGCGGAAAGACCCGACCAGCCGACCCCGCGAGGTTTTGTTAGGTACTCTTAGGCCGGAACTGAGGTCAGGTGGACGGACGGCTGCGGAAACGGTCGAACGTCGCCTTGGCCTTGGCGGAAGCGCGGGCGGAAGAGCGGCCGATCGTATCGGCGACGCGCGCTCCGCGCGTGCCGATGGGTTTTGCCGGGGCATCGGTGGTGTCGAGCGCGGTCTGGTGTTCCATCTCGGCGTTGATCTCGGCGCCGAGCACGAAGATGATCGACGAAATCCAGAGCCACACCATGAAGCCGATCGCCGCGCCGAGCGAGCCATAGGTCGCGCTGTAGTTGGCGAGGTTCTGGAGATACCAGGAAAAGGCGATGGAGGTGACGATCCAGACCACTGAGGTCAGCATCGCGCCGAACAGCACCCAGCGCCAGCGTGCCGGATTGCGGCTCGGGCCGAAGCGGTAGACGAGCGCGATGGAGCCGACCACGAGCAGGAACATCACCGGCCAGCGCATGGACGCGATGAAGACATCCGTGACGCTGGACAGGCCGAGAAGCGCCATCACCGCAGGCACGACGCCCACCGAGACGATGAGAAGGATGCCGATCGCGACCGCCCCCAGCGTGAAGCAGAAGGCAAGGAGGTTCAGCTTGAAGAAGTTGCGCTTTTCCTGCTCGCCATAGGCGACGTTCATCGCTTCGAACAGTGTCTTGATGCCGTTGTTGGCGCTCCAAAGGGCGATCACGAGGCCGATCACGAAGGTTCGCGACAGGGTGGAAGTGTCCTGCGTGACGAGACGCTCCAACTGCGCATGAAGAAGGTCGGTGCCGGCCGCGGGAAGGAACTGGCCGATGAAGGCGATGTGTTCGGAGATCGTGTGCGGATCGGCGATGAAGCCGTAGAGCGAGACGAAAACCGCGAAGGCGGGGAACATCGCCAGGAGAAGATAGAAGGTCGCCCCTGCCGCGATCAGCATCACCCGGTCTTCGAAGAACGAGTTGTAGAGCCTCAAGCCGATATCGCGCCAACCCTTGGCGGGAATCCCGAACGGCCCGGAGGCGTCGCGCCCGCGACCCGGCTCGCCAGCCCGGCGACGCATCTCGTCGGCACCGCTTTCACCAAAGCGCAGAGCCATCACACTTCTCCGGTGAACCGTGCCACTCCACGATAATGCCATATTTGCGTTGCCGGTTCCCTTCGGACAAAGGGTGTGCGGAGCCGATCATCCTTCCCTTGCGTCAAGCTAAATAATTTCCGCTGGACAAACGGTGGCCGACTCAGTAGGCAAACCGAGGACTTTATTCCTGGTGCCGGCTAAGGGGTTCCAGCCTTGATCTCCCATGAACGCATATGGGCCGCGATCGACGGGTTGGCGGAACTCAACAAGCTGACCGCTTCCGGCCTCGCCCGGCGTGCCGGCCTCGATCCGACGACGTTCAACAAGTCCAAGCGCCACGCCAATGACGGGCGGCCGCGCTGGCCTTCCACCGAATCGATCGCCAAGATCATCGAGGCGACGAAAACGACGCCGGAAGAATTCACCGCGCTGATGCTGGGGAAAGCCCTGCCCCTCGTTCCGGTGCGCACCCTCGTTCCCGCCTTCGCCGCCATCCCCCTTCTCGGCTTCGCGCAGGCCGGTGCCGGCGGCTTCTTCGATGATGCCGGCTTTCCGGCGGGACAGGGCTGGGACGAGATCGCGCTGCCGCAAAGTGCGGGCGACGAGGCGGTTTACGCGCTGGAGGTTTCCGGCGATTCTATGATGCCGCTCTACCGCGACGGCGACGTCATCATCGTGTCGCCTACGGCCTCGGTCAGGCGCGGCGACCGCGTGGTGGTGAAGACGCGCGAAGGCGAGGTCATGGCCAAGCTTCTGCAACGGCGCACGTCGAAGACGGTTGAACTCGTGTCCATCAACCGCGACTATCCGGACCGGACCTTTCGGACGGATGAGATCGAATGGATCGCCCGCATCCTTTGGGCGAGCCAGTAGGAACGGGCATGCGTGGAAATCTGGAAGCGCTGGGTGCTTTTCGGGAGCGCCTTCAGGGAACGGCTGCGACGGCGCTGGCGCTCCTGGTGCTGGCTTTGCTGTTCGCCTTTCTGGTGCCCATGCGCGGCGAGATCGCCGAGGCGATGAATGCCGGCCGCCGCGAAACCGCTGCCCGGATCGCCGCCGCTCCTGCCGGAGAAACCACGGTCGCACCCGAAGCCGAGCCCGCTCCCGCCGCCGCGCCTGAGACGCCGGCTCCGGCACCCTCCGCCGAACCCATCGCCCCTGAGCCGACGCTTCAAGCGTCCCTCGATCCCGCGCCGGAAGGGGCGTTGCGCCTTCTCGCCAGGCCCGTCGCCCTCGACACGGGGACGATCCTCGTCGGTCGCGGCAAGGTGCGGCTCGTCGGCATCGAACCGATTTCCATGTCCCGGCGCTGCGAAGGCGTGGACGGCGCGTGGTTCTGCGGCGTCGAGGCGCGCACGCAGTTCCGCGCATTCCTGCGCGCGCGCTCGATCAGTTGCGCCGTGCCGGAAGGTTTTGGAAGCCGCACGGAGGAGATCGCGGCCACCTGCAGCCTCGCCGGCGAGGATCTCGGCCGCTGGCTCGTGTCCAACGGCTGGGCCACCGCCGCGCCCGATGGACCCTATGCAGCGAACGAAACCGAGGCGAAGACGCGCAAGGCCGGCGTCTGGTCGGAGCGCCGCTTCGGCGGATGACGCGCCCGCCGGAAGGCGCCCTCAGGCCTTGGCGAGTTCGCCGGCCAACGCCTTGCGGATCAGGGCACGCGTTTCCGCAACGCCGTAGAGCTGCACGAAGGAGCCGAAACGCGGCCCCCGCTCCTGCCCGATCAGCGTCTGGTAGAGCGCCTGGAACCAAGTCCCCGAAACGCCCGGACCACCGCTCGGCCCCGTCTTGGAATGGTCCTGGTAGCGCTCGATCGGCCGCGCGACGTCGAGAATCGCGTCCTGAATCGCCTCGGCATCGGCGCCGGAGGGCAGTTCGCCGAGCTTGGCTTCGAGCTTTTCGAGCGCTTCGCGCTCCACCTCGTCCGGGGCACGGAAACGCTTCGCCGGCTCCACGAAGTCGGCGAAATAGCGCAGGGCGTAGCCGACGAGCCGGTCGAGTTCGGGATCGGTTTCCGGCGTCGCGTCCGGCGAATAACGGCTGATGTAGCCCCAAAGCGAGGCCTTGTCGCCGGCATTGGAAGCGGACACGAGGTTCAGGAGCATGGCGAAAGGCACTTTCGTCCCCTCGCTCGGCGGCGAGCCGGCATGGACGTGCCACACCGCGTTCTGCATCCGCTGCTTGATGTCCTGGCGCTTCTGCGCGTCCACGAAGGCGTAGTAGTCGTCCACCGCCTTCGGGATGACGTCGAAGTGGAGGCGCTTGGCCGCGCGCGGCTTGCCGAACATGTAGTAGGCCAAGCTTTCGGGCGAGGCGTAGGCGAGCCAGTCTTCGATGCCGAGGCCGTTGCCCTTGGACTTCGAGATCTTCTGGCCCTTCTCGTCCAGAAACAGCTCGTAGTTGAAGCCGTCCGGCGGCGTGCCGCCGAGCGCCCGGCAGATCTTGGACGACAGGGTGACCGAATCGATGAGGTCCTTGCCCGCCATCTCGTAATCGACACCGAGCGCGGTCCAGCGGAGTGCCCAATCGGCTTTCCATTGGCACTTCACCGCGCCGCCCGTGACGGAGGTCTCGACGCGCTCGCCGGTCTCGGGATCGATATAGGCGATCATCCCGCGCTCGACGTCGCGGTCCACCATCGGCACCTGCAGGACATTGCCGCTGCGCGGCGAGACCGGAAGAAAGGGCGAATAGGTCGCGCGACGCTCAGGGCCGAGCGTCGGCAGGATGACTTCCATGACTTCGTCGTAGACGGCAAGCATCTTCAGAAGCGTCGCGTCGAAACGACCGGATTCGTAGTAGTCCGTCGCCGAGGCGAACTCGTACTCGAAGCCGAAACGGTCGAGAAACGAGCGAAGACGCGCGTTGTTGGCCGCGCCGAACGAGGGATATTCGTTCGAGAATGGGTCCGGAACACGGCTGAGCGGCTTGTCGAGGAAGCTCGTCATCATGTCCTTGTTCGGAACGTTGTCGGGCACCTTTCGCAACCCGTCCATGTCGTCGGAAAAGCAGATGAGGCGTGTCGGGATGCGGTCGCCGGTGAGGACGCGGAAGGCGTGGCGCACCATGGACGTGCGCGCCACCTCGCCGAACGTGCCGATATGGGGCAAGCCCGAGGGGCCGTAGCCGGTCTCGAACAGGACCTCGCGCTCCACCCCGCCGAGCCGGGTCAGGAGCTTGCGCGCTTCCTCGAACGGCCAGGCGCCGGATGTCGCCGCCTCGGCTTCTTCGGCCTCGGTGATCGCAAGCTTCGAGGAGCGGACTGCGGACATGCCCAACCTTTCAATCGCGCGGGGTTTCGAGAAGGCGAGGCTTCCGGCCGCCGAACTTCGCGGCCCGTCTATGGCCTCGCCAAAGGGGCGTCAACAAGAGCCTCAGAAAGCGCTGGTCGGGAAGTAGCGCAGCATGAGTTCGGAGAACCGCCCTTCCGCGACGATCTGGCCGAGCGCGTAGTCGAAGGCTTTCGCCAGTTCCTCGTCCTTGTGTAGGGTGGCGATGGCGAGGCCTTCGCCGAGATAGCGCTCCGACAGGTAAGGGCCGCCGCTGAAGGCGCAGCAATTCTGCGCGGCATCGCTGTCCAGCCAAAAGGACAGGAATACGCCGTCGCCGAAGACGCCGGCGATCTCCTTGCGCTTCAGGGCTTCCAGCGCGGCCTCGCGCCCGTCGAACTCAACCCGCTCGGCCTTCGGGAAGAAGGCTTCCAGCATGGCCGCATGGGCGCTGCCGCGCGCCACGCCGATCCGCTTCTTGTCGAGCCCCGCCGCGTCCGGCGCGGGCAAGGGCGCATCCTGGCGCGACACGAAGCGGGCCGGATAACGGAAATAGCTTTCGGTGAAGGCGAGGTCGGCCCGCGCCTCCGCCGTCACCGCGACGCCCGCAATCACCGCTTCGGCGTCGCCCGCCTTGAGGCTCGGAACGAGTTCGGCGAAGGGCTTGGCCTCGATCTGGCAACGCGGCAGGATTTCCAGTTCCTCGCAGATCATGCGCGCCAGATCGACGTTGAAGCCCGTCAAACGCCCTTGCTGGTCGAGGAAGTTGAAGGGCGGAAAATCGACGCTCGTCAGAAAGCGGATGCGCGGGCGCGCAGCCAGATCGACGCGCGCCAGCCGCTGCCGCTGGTCCCAGAAGTTCGGCGTCGCGATGCCTGGAGCTTCCTCAGCCAATCCCGAACCGATGCTTGAAAGCAGCATGAAGACTGCAACTATCGCGAGCTTAACCATTCGTTAACTTCACCCGCCGGTTCGTTTCGCGCGACTAGATGCCCGCCCAGGATGTGCGCACCATTCGCGTCCTCTCGGTGCCGGGCCATTCCCATGCGTGAACAAGGCGATGCGACCGGCTTTCCCTCGATCGCTCTCCCTTACGGGTTCGGCCTGCCGCCCGACAAGCGGCAAGCGGCGCTGCCAGCCGTCGCGACGCCGCTCGCCGCCGTTCTCGCCTATCTGAAGATCGCACCATCCGTTTTCGCGGCGGCTCGGCGCGCGGCGCGGCGCAACCGAACGGATGCCGGCGCGGAACTCGCGGCCTCGACTGTCGCGAGCGAAGAGGACATCGCGCAAGCCATCGCGGAATGCCTCGGCCTCGACCGGGCCTTCGCGTTCAACCGCCCGCTTCGCCTTGTCGGCGGCGAGAACGCGTCGCCCCGCCTGCGCCGCGCCGTGACAGCGGACGGCCGACCCGTCGCCCTCATCGCGCCGCGCCTCGAAGAAATCGACGATCTGGACGATCTGATCGAAAGAAACCCGGCGCTCGGGCCCATGCTGCGGATCGCGACGCCGGCCGAGTTGGCGCGGCTCGCCGAGGCGGAAACGGCGCCGGCGCGGTTGGACGCCGCCTGTCTCAGCCTGTCGCGCGACCGATCCTCTCTTTCGGCCCGCGAAACCCTCACCGGCCGGCAGGGAGCGGTGGCGGCCCTTCTTCTCGCCGCGCTCGTTCTTTTCGCCGTTCACGCGCCCACCGCCGGCCTTCTCGTGCTTCATCTTCTGATGCTGCCCGTGTTCTTCGGCTGCGTCGCGCTGCGCGTCCTCGCGCTCGTCGACATCATGCGAGGGACCGGGCGGGACGCCCCGAGCCATGCCGTCGCACTGCCGACCGTTCATCCGCGCTACACCATCCTCGTCGCGCTTCGCGGCGAGAACGAGGACAGCGTCACCTCCCTCGTGGAAGCGCTGGACGTGATGCGCTGGCCACGCGCCAAGCTTCAGGTCCTGATGATCTGCGAAGCCGACGACCACGGGACCCTTGCGGCGGTCGCCCGCTCGATCCACGGCCTTCCCGGCTTTTCGCTCGTATCCGTACCGCCGGCCCGGCCGCGCACGAAGCCGAAAGCGCTGAACTTCGCCCTGCCGCTCGCCACCGGCGAGTTCGTGGCTTTGTTCGACGCGGAGGATCGTCCCCATCCCGACCAGCTTCTGCAAGCATGGACCGCCTTTCGCAGCGGCGGCGCGCGGCTCGCCTGCGTCCAGGCGCCGCTCGTCGTCACCAACGGGCGGCGCGGCTGGCTGCCGGCGCATTTCGCGGTGGAATATCGCGTCCTTTTCACCGCCTTTCTTCCCTTCCTGGCCCGCCGGGCAATGCCGCTGCCGCTCGGCGGTACGTCGAACCATTTCCGCCGCGAGGCGCTTCTCGAGGTCGGCGCGTGGGACAGCCATAACGTGACGGAGGATGCCGATCTCGGCATTCGCCTCGCGCGCCACGGTTATCGCGCCGGCACCATCACCGCGCCGACCTTCGAGGAAGCGCCCGAACGCTGGCCGGACTGGTTGAAGCAGCGCACCCGCTGGATGAAAGGCTGGATGCAGAGCTACCTCGTCCACATGCGCGATCCGGCGCGCACGAGGGCGGAGCTCGGCACGCGCGACTTCCTCGTCTTTCAACTGCTTTTCGCCGGCATGATCGCGTCCAGCATCGCGCACACGACGGCCCTGCCCTTTCTGGCGCTGACGGTGCTGATGCTGGCGACAACCGCCGAGCCCTTCGGGATCGAGGCCTTTCTCTTTGCCTTCGATGTTCTGGCGATGGTCGCCGGCTACGCGACCTTCGCGGTCCTGGCGCTCGCCACCGCCACGCGGCGGCGCGCGACCTTGCGCCATCTCTGGACCCTGCCCTTCTACTGGTTCGCGATCGGCCTCGCGACGCTTCGCACCCTTCACCAACTCACCCGCGATCCGCATCTCTGGGAAAAAACGCCGCATGGCGTGGCGGCCCGCAAACCCGCATCCGCCGGCCCGGCTCGCCGAACGCTCTGGAACGCCCTTCGGAACTGCACTCCCGTTCCCGCCCTTCCGAAGGCGAGAACGGGAGTCAATGGATGATCGAATCCTTCGTCGTCGGCGTGGTTGCCGGAATGCGGGCGATGACGCCGCTCGCCCTCGTCGCTTTTCTGGCGCGGCGCGGTGCTTTGGCCGAGCCCGTTCCCCCGCTCAGTCGGGCGACGGCCGGCGCGCTCGCCGCCTTGGCGGCGGCGGAGCTTTGGGGCGACAAGCTGCCATCCGCGCCCGACCGCACCATTCTTCCCGGCCTCGTCGGGCGTGCCGGGACGGGCGCGATCGCCGCAGCAAGCCTCGCCGCCCCGCACGAGCGCCGGACGGCCGCGATCCTCGGCGCCGTGACGGCGGCGGTCGGCGCTCACCTGACGCTCGCCCTTCGCAAACGCGCCATGCACCGCTACGGACAGGTTCCGACCGGCCTCGTCGAGGACGCCGTCGTCCTCGGGCTTTCCGCCTGGATCGCGGCGCGGCGAGGGGCGATCTGAACCGGGAAGCCGGTCGATGAAATGAACTTGGACATCGCCGCCTTCCGGCCTAGTTTCGAGCCTTGAGGCGTGTGCTGCGTGCGCCTTGGGATTTCCCCTAAACCGACGGAGAACGACCGAAACCTTTCAAAGAGAAGGAATGCGTTCCGTTGTCCGCAGAACGACATGCCGCTTCGAACCTGAACCGCCCTCGCTCCATTCTCCGCGCCTTCCTGGAGAATTCCTCCTCCGGCGGCGTGGTCCTGATGGCCGCCGCCGCCTTGGCCCTTCTCGTCGCCAACTCGCCGCTCGGCGCATTCTATGCCGATGCCCTGCACGTTTATGTCGGCGGGCTTTCGCTGCTGCACTGGATCAACGATGGCCTGATGGCCTTGTTCTTTCTGCTGGTGGGTCTCGAGATCAAGCGCGAGGTGGTGGATGGCCAGCTTTCCACCTGGGCGCGGCGCGTTCTTCCCGGCACGGCGGCGCTTGGCGGCATGGTGGGCCCGGCGCTGATCTATCTGAGCTTCAACATGGGCGCGGGCGGGCACCCGAGCGGCTGGGCGATCCCGGCCGCGACCGACATCGCCTTCGCGCTCGGCGTCCTGTCGCTTCTCGGGCCCCGCGTGCCGATGAGCCTGCGCGTTTTCCTGACGGCGCTGGCGATCATCGACGATCTCGGCGCGGTGATCATCATCGCTCTTTTCTACACGGCGTCGATCGATCTCACCGCTCTCGCAGGTGCTGGCCTTCTGATCGCCGCGCTGATCGCCCTGAACCGCTTCGGCGTCATGCGGCTCGCTCCCTATCTCTTTCTCGGCGCGCTTCTGTGGTTCCTGGTGCTGCGCTCCGGCGTCCACGCGACGCTGGCGGGCGTCGTTCTGGCGCTGACCATTCCCTTGAAAGCTTCACCGGCGCGTCCTGACGATGACCGCTCGCCCCTTCACAAACTCGAACACGCGCTCCAACCCTGGGTGACGTTTTTGATCGTGCCCGTTTTCGGCTTCGCCAATGCCGGCGTTTCCTTTGCCGGGGTTTCACCGGCGGCCCTCGCCGATCCGGTGACGCTCGGCGTGGCGCTCGGGCTTTTCCTCGGCAAGCAGTTCGGCGTCTTCTTCGCCTCGGCCGCCGTGATCCGGGCCGGCTGGGCGGAACTGCCGATGCACGCCACATGGCGGCAGTTCTACGGGGTCGCGCTTCTTTGCGGCATCGGCTTCACCATGAGCCTGTTTATCGGGCTCCTCGCCTTTCCGAACAATCCGGCCTTGCAGGACGAGGTGAAGATCGGCGTTCTTCTCGGCTCGGCTTTGTCGGCCTTGGCGGGCGCGGCCCTCCTCCTCGCGGCTCCCGGCCATCGGGGGCTTAGGAAAGAAACCTGACCCATGCAGTATCTGATCGTTTTTCTCGGCGGTGGGCTCGGCACGCTTGGCCGCCACGGCGTGAACATGCTCGCCGCGCGCCTCGTCGGCACCGCCTATCCCTTCGGGACCTTCGCGATCAACGTCCTCGGCTCGTTCGCCATGGGCCTCGTCACCGGGCTTCTCGCCACGCGGCTGGATCTTTCGCCTTCCGTTCGGCTGTTCCTGACGACCGGCATTCTCGGCGGCTTCACCACCTTCTCGGCCTTCTCGCTGGAAACGGCGCTTCTGATCGAGCGCGGCGAACACGGCGCGGCGGCGATCTACGTCCTCGCCTCTGTGCTGGTCGCGATTCCCGCGCTGTTCGCGGGGCTCACTATTGCCCGCAGCATGGGCGGCGCATGAAGAAGGGAGAGACTGGAGCGGGCGATGGGATTCGAACCCACGACAACTTGCTTGGGAAGCAAGGACTCTACCACTGAGCTACGCCCGCGCCGTGGGCGAAACCGTAGCGCAGCGGGAACATGAGCGCAAGTCACTCGGCTATGGCCCGAGCTCTTCCGCGATCAGATGCAAGACCTGCCGTTTCGTCGCGCCGGCCGGCACTTCCACCAGCGGAATGCCGGCGCGCTTCAGAACGAGGCGCTTCACCGCCATCCGGTCGTCGGCATCCCCCGACAGGTCGTGTCCGGTGCCGTGATATTCCACCACGAGCGCCGGATTGCCGAGGCGGTCGACCAGAAGGAAATCGACGCGTTTGCTGTTGTATGAACTGAAGGCCGCCCGCTGGCGACGGTCGCGCGGGTTGTAGGAAGTCTTGACGAACGCCCCCATCGCAACTTCGAAGGACACCCGCCAGTCGGGCCGATGGTCGGCGATCCAATCGTCCAGCGCATAAAGAACCTGGACGGCTTCCCGGTTGACGGGCGGCACGGCGCGCAACCGGCTTTGGGCGACGAAGCGAAGCTGGTTGGCCGTGTTGCCGAGGTCGTTTTCCTCGAAATACCGCTGGCGCTCCCCGTCCGCCTTTCGCCGCTCGCGCTCGCGCCTTTTCAGAGCCGCGACCCGGCGCAGAAGATAAAGGACCAGAAGAACGGTCGCCGCGAAGGCGCCGATCAGCCAAAGGGAGGAGCCCTCCACAACCGTCGCCGTCAGGCGAAGTGCTTGGACAGCTTCAGCCCCTGCGCCTGATAGTTCGACGACAGGCTCGCGCCGTAGACGCGCTCCGGCAAGGCGGCCATGCGCTCGTAGACGAGGCGGCCGACGATCTGCCCGTGCTCCAGAATGAAGGGCACCTCGTGGCTGCGCACTTCCAGAACCGCGCGCGCCCCGGTGCCGCCTGCCGCGGAATGGCCGAAGCCTGGATCGAAGAAGCCGGCATAATGGACGCGGAATTCGCCCACCAGCGGATCGAAGGGCGTCATCTCGGCGGCGAAGTCGGGCGGCACATGCACCGCCTCGGCGGACACGAGGATGTAGAACTCGTCGGGGTCGAGCACCATCTCTCCCGGCCGCGACAGACGCAGCGGCTCCCAGAAGTCGAGCACCGAATGGGCGGCCTTGCGGTCGACATCCACGACGCCCGTATGGCGCTTGCCGCGATAGCCGACGAGGCCCGACGCGTCGCCGTTGAGGTCGATCGACAGGGCGATGCCACCGCCCGAGATGTTCGGGTCGGCCGCGTTCACCAGCCCTTCGCGGGCATGAAGGTCGCGAAGCTCCGCCTCGCCCAGCATCGCGCCGGCCCCGGCGCGGAAGCGGATCTGGTTCAACCGCGAGCCGGCCCGCACCACGACGGGAAAGGTGCGCGGGCTGATCTCGATATAAAGCGGCCCCTTGTAGCCGGCCGGCACCTTGTCGAATTCCTGCGCGCCGTCGGTGAGAAGCCGCGTGAAGATATCGAGGCGGCCGGTGGAGGATTTCGGATTGGCCGCCGCCGACATGCCCGTTGGCAGTTCTAGGCGCTCGGCGAGCGGCACGAGATAAACGCAGCCCGTTTCCAGAACCGCGCCCGTGCTGATGTCGATCTCGTGGAGGGACAAGCGCGGCAGCTTCTCGGCCACCGGAACGCCCTTGCCCGGCAGAAAGCTCGCGCGGATGCGGAAGGCCTTGAGCCCAAGGCGAAGGTCGAGGCTCGCCGGCTGGATCTGTCCCTCGTCCGGCGGGGTCGGCGCGGCGATCGCGCCGCTCGAAAACAGCGCGGCGATTTCGCGATCCGGCAGGATTCCGGAAGCTTCTTCCGCCATTCGAGGAGACTCCACACTCAATAGCTCCGATTACGTCGCGAATTGACCCCTGTCCATCGCAGCGCTATGCTGCACCAGGAATTCGTGGTGATTTGGCCGGCCGGCTTGCAGCCACGTTAAATAATTCGCTAAAGGGCCGTTCCGAACAGCGTCATGCTCTTCGCCCGGTCCTCCCCGCATGGGTCAGGGTCCGATGGCGGCTCCCGGCCTTCGCAAGACCGGCCGCGAGCGACGCGAAGGAGAGGCACATGCTGCAGAAGAACCACAACCGACGCCCCTTGCGCCCCGCGACGCAGATGGTTCACGGCGGCACGATGCGTTCGGAATTCGGCGAAACGTCCGAAGCGCTCTTTCTGACGCAAGGCTTTGTCTATGAGACGGCCGAGTCCGCCGAAGCCCGTTTCAAGGGCGAAGCGCCCGGCTTCATCTATTCGCGCTACGGCAACCCGACGACCCGCATGTTCGAGGAGCGCATGATCGCTCTGGAAGGCGCGGAAGACGCGCGCGCCACGGCATCCGGCATGGCGGCGGTCGCCGCCGCGCTTCAATGCCAGGTGAAGGCCGGCGATCATATCCTGGCCTCCCGTGCTCTCTTCGGCTCCTGCCGCTACGTGATCGAGACGATGCTCGGCCGGCTCGGCGTGTCGTCCACCTTCGTCGACGGCCGCGACCTCGACCAGTGGCAGAAGGGCGTTCGCCCCGAGACGCGCGTGTTCTTCATGGAAACGCCGACCAACCCGACGCTGGAAGTGATCGACATCGCGGCGGTGGCGGAGATCGCCAAGGCCGCGAAGGCGGTGCTCGTGGTCGACAACGTCTTCGCCACGCCCATGCAGCAGAAGCCGCTGGAACTCGGCGCCGATGTCGTGATCTATTCGGCGACGAAGCATATCGACGGACAGGGCCGGTGCCTCGGTGGCGTGATCCTCTCCAACCAGGACTGGATCGACGAGAACCTCCACGAGTTCTTCCGCCATACGGGCCCTTCGCTCTCCCCCTTCAACGCCTGGACGCTGTTGAAGGGCCTCGAGACCCTGCCGTTGCGCGTCGCGCAGCAGACGGTGAACGCGTCGCGCCTCGCCGATCATCTGGCGGGCTCGTCCAAGATCGGGAAGGTTCTTTATCCCGGCCGCCCCGACCACCCGGATGCGGCGATCATCGCCAAGCAGATGACGGGGGGCTCGACGCTCCTCGCCTTCGAGCTGACCGGCGGCAAGGAAGCGGCCTTCCGCTTTTCAAACGCGCTGGAAATCATCCGCATCTCCAACAATCTCGGCGACGCGAAAAGCCTCATCACCCATCCGGCGACGACGACGCACAAGAACCTCAGCCCCGAAGTGCGCGCCGAACTCGGCATCTCCGACGGGATGCTGCGCTTGTCGGCGGGCATCGAGGATGCGCAAGACCTGATCGAGGACGTGGAAGCGGCGCTCGCGGCGGTTTGATCGAGCTTGAGTTCGGCAAGGAAGGGCGGCATGTACAGGGCGACCACCCGCGGCATCACGGTCAGCGTGACGCCCTCCTATCTCGAAACTGCATCCGATCCGGATTCCGGGCGCTGGGTCTGGGCCTATACGATCGCCATCGAGAACGAGGGCGAGGAGCCGGTGCGTCTTCGCGCCCGCCATTGGCGCATCACCGATGCGGGCGGACGGGTGGAGGAAGTGCTGGGGCCAGGCGTCGTCGGCGAGGAGCCGACCATCCTGCCGGGCGACAGCTTCACCTACACCTCCGGCTGCCCGCTCGGAACGCCGTCCGGCTTCATGCAGGGCAGCTACCGCATGGAAACGGAGAACGGGTTGAAATTCGACATCGCCATCCCGCTCTTCTCGCTCGACCTGCCGGCCGGCGCGGGGCGCGTTCTCAACTGACTTCCATCCGCCGCTTGGCAGCACGCTGCGGCGAAGGACTGGCGATGAAGCCGCGCCGCCAGCGCTTCGGGATAGCGAGCGAGACGATCCCCATGAGAAGCGCGCTCGCCCCGCAGGCGAGAAAGGCGGAAGGTCCGAGCGCTTCTTGAAGAAACGCCCCGATCACTGTTCCCGCAAAGAGCCCGAACCAGGGCAGGATCTGCAGCCACCAGCCGGATCGCCCTTCTCCGAGAACAAGGCGGCCGAGGCCGCGCCCGAAGCGCGACAGCGCGCCCGTCACATAGCTGACGCCGAGCGGCTGGCCGTTCACCTCTTCCAGAACCACGTTGATGATGCCCATGGCGAAGGCGACCGACAGGACCGAAAACGGCACTTGCCCCTGAAACAGCCCGGCCGAGGTGAAGACGGCGACGACGGCGAGAAGCACGATCTGACGGTTGCCGCAGAGCCTCGCCAGAACGACGCCGAGCGTGTTGCCGGCGACAAAGGCGCAAAGAACGAGCGCGAGGCGGAGCGCCGGCTCGAAGCGTCCTTGCGCCAAGGCAATGGACATCCGCGTCGTGTTGCCGCTCATGAAGGCGACGAAATCGCCGGCCGCCAGAAAACCGACCGCATCCGTCATGCCCGCCACGAGCGACAGGCTGACCGCGAACGAGCAGCCGACGAGAAGCCGGCGGCGCTTCAGCGAGGTCCGGCCGGCGAAACGGCTCAAGAACGGGCGGGAACTTCGCCGGGCGCGCTCGCCTCGATCGCGAGAGCATGAACGCCGGAGCCGAGTTCCGTCTTCAGTGCGGCATTCACCGCGCGGTGGCGCGCGACCCGGCTCTGGCCCGTGAAATCGCTCGCCACGATCCGCACCCGGAAATGCGTGCCGCCCGAGCCGTCGAAGCCATCGTGATGGGCGCTTCCCTCGTGATGATGGCCGGCATGGAGATGGCTTTCGTCGATCACCGCGAGGCTCTCGACGCTGAAACTCTCGCGCAGTTTCGCTTCCAGGCTTCGGCTCGAATGGGCACTCATCGCGCGCCTTCAAAAAAGGGCGCGGCGGACTGCCGCGCATCGCTTCGGACAAGGCGCTTTTTTCGCGTCCTGTCAATTCTTGTTCGCGGCGTTCGGGAAGCCCATAATCGGCAAGATGAAGCTCGACTCCAAACTCTTCGACGGCATACGCATCAAGCCCGCTTCGCGCACCGCGAAGAAGGTCGAGGCACCCGTATGCGAATGGCAGGGCTGCCAGGAACCCGGCACCCACAAGGCGCCGCGCGGACGGGACCAGGAAGGGCAGTACCTGCACTTCTGCGTCGACCACGTGCGGCTCTACAACAAGTCCTACAACTACTTCTCCGGCCTGAACGACAAGGACATCCAGGTCTATCTGAAGGACGCCATGACCGGCCATCGCCCGACCTGGACGATGGGCGCGGACAAGAGCGGCGCGGCCGCCGCGCAGGCGCCCTTGCGGTCGAAATACCGGCCGAGCCGGGCGCGCGACGCCTTCAACATCTTCGGCGAGGAAGAAGCGGCCAAGCAGCGCGCCAAGCCGGTGCGCTCGCTGGAAGCCAAGGCCTTCGAAACGATGAGTTTGGCGCAGGACGCCACCGGCGAGACCATCCGCACCCGCTACAAGCTTCTGGTGAAGCAGTATCACCCCGATTCCAACGGCGGCGACCGCGGCCACGAGGATCGCCTGCGCGAGGTCATCCAGGCCTACAAGCTCCTGAAGCAGTCCGGCTTCTGCTGACGACCCGGTCGTTCCGCATCGCGACCGAACCATTGTCCCGTCGCGCCATCGAACCATTGTCCCGCCGCGTCATTGAAGACTTGCGGCGCGGGGCCGGGCGGATTAGGCCCTTTCCTGGCATATGAGAATTGCGCCCGTCGATCGTTTTGCGGGCTTTGGAGGTGAAATGAGCGCAGCGGTCCAGGATGTGGCTCGGCTTCCCGACACCACGGTCTCGGTGCGCGAGACCTTCGGGTTCGACAGCTCCCTGACGGTTCCCGCCTTTTCGAAGGCAGACCCGCACGTTCCCGAGATCGACCGCGACTACCTGTTCGACAAGCAGACGACGCTCGCCATTCTCGCGGGCTTCGCGCGCAACCGGCGCGTGATGGTGGCGGGCTATCACGGCACGGGCAAGTCGACGCATATCGAGCAGATCGCCGCGCGCCTCAACTGGCCCTGCATCCGCATCAATCTCGACAGCCATGTCAGCCGCATCGACCTCGTCGGCAAGGACGCGATCACGGTGCGCGAAGGGCTTCAGGTCACGGAGTTCCGCGACGGCATCCTGCCCTGGGCCTACCAGAACAACGTCGCCCTCGTGTTCGACGAATACGACGCCGGCCGCCCGGACGTGATGTTCGTGATCCAGCGCGTTCTGGAAACCTCCGGCCGCCTGACGCTGCTCGACCAGAGCCGCGTTGTGACGCCCCACCCCGCCTTCCGCCTGTTCGCCACCGCCAACACGGTCGGCCTCGGCGACACGACCGGCCTTTACCACGGCACGCAGCAGATCAATCAGGCGCAGATGGATCGCTGGTCGATCGTCACGGTGCTCAACTACCTGCCGCACGACAATGAGGTCGGCATCGTCCTCGCCAAGGCCAAGCATTTCGACAATCGCGAAGGCCGCGACATCGTGTCGAAGATGGTGCGCGTCGCCGACATGACGCGCTCGGCCTTCATCAACGGCGACCTTTCCACCGTGATGAGCCCCCGCACGGTCATCACCTGGGCGGAGAATGCCGAGATCTTCAACGATGTCGGCTTCGCCTTCCGCCTGACCTTCCTGAACAAGTGCGACGACCTGGAACGCCCCCTCGTCGCCGAGTTCTACCAGCGCGCCTTCGGCAAGGAACTGCCGGAATCGGCGGCGAACGTCGTGTTGGACTGACAGTATGGCATCTCGGACAGCGGCAGCCGAAAGATTTCGAGTAGCGGCCGCTGCAACCGGTATTGTGCTGATGCTGTCGGGATGTTTCTCGATGTGGGCTGCGGGGGAAAAAATCTATCATCGGCAAGAAAGCGGCTTCAAAACTCTTGGCAATAACGCTGCCGACGAATGGCAGGCCGATTGGCAGCGTCTTTCGAGCAAGTTTGGCTATGACGGGGAACGAATTCTGACCGCTCTCCGCAGCCGCGGAGCGTTTTGCGCACATCCGAAGAGTTCAACGTTAGATCCAAGTCCGTCAAGCTATTCTTGCCTTTATGCCTTCTGCAGAGGTCCGTTCTACCAGACGTATTCCTGGGAATTTTCGAAGGGTACGATCACGCCGGAATCGGCAAAGCTGCTCTACACAGACATGAATCTCGGAGAAGAATCTGGGTGTCAGAATGGCGGGAATGATCGACGCCTGAGAGGCGTCCAAAGGTTTGCTTTGTGTGCAGGCTTTGTCGAAGGAGGCGATTGCTCCGGGTATAACCGCCGCGAGGTCTGCAAGGCGGATGGCTGGTGCAGCGCAGTTATCCTCGAGGAGGACCGCGCGCCGATTTCGTCATCAGCCATTCCGATATGAAAGACTGAAGTAACGATGGCTCCCCGTGTCGGCGACAACGCGAAGCAGAATCCGAAGGCCGGCGCGCCGGATCGCGAGCCGTTCCGCCGGGCGGTGGCGGGCTGCATGCGTGCCATCGCGGGCGATGCGGAGCTTGAGATCACCTATGGCAACGAGCGTCCGGGGCTGACCGGCCAGCGCGCGCGCCTGCCCGAATTGCCGAAGCGCGCCACGACCAACGATGTCGCCGTCCTGCGAGGGCTCGGCGACGCCATGGCGCTGCGCCGGGCGCGGCACGACGCCAAGATCCACGCGACGCTTTCGCCGGACGGCAAGGCCGCGCGGGCCATCTTCGACGCGGTGGAACAAGCGCGCGTCGAGGCGATCGGCGCCAATGCCATGCCGGGCGTCGGTGACAATCTCGCCTCGATGATCGAGGACAAGTATTTCCGCTCCAACCTGACCGACGTCACCGACCGCGCCGAGGCGCCCCTGGAAGACGCCGTCGCCCTGATGGTGCGCGAGAAGCTGACCGGCCGCCCCGTGCCCAAAAGCGCCGAAGCGCTAGTGGATGTCTGGCGCGACTGGGTGGAGGGGAAGGCCGGCGCGCGGCTGGAACGGCTTGGGTCTTCGATCGAGGACCAGAACGCTTTCGCCAGGGCCGTCCGCGACCTTCTCACCGCCATGGACATGGCCGAGGAGCTTGGGCAGGAAGCCTCCGAGAACGACGAGCAATCGGAAGAACAGGGCGACACCCAGAACCGCGACAACGACGAGAGCAATTCGGAAAAGGAAACGGGCGAGCAGGATTCGCGCGCCGAGGAAACCGAGGCCGAGGGCGAAACGGAGGATGCGGCGGAAGCCGACGATTCCCAGATCACCGCCGACGACGCGAGCGAGGACGACGACCCGGATTCCGAGACGCCGGGCGAGTCGCGCCGCCCCCCGCCGCCCGTGGGCAGCCTCCTGGAAACCAGCGACTACCACGTCTTCTCGTCGAGTTTCGATGAGATCGTCGGCGCGGAAGAGCTTTGCGACGAGGCCGAACTCGACCGGCTGCGCTCCTTTCTCGACAAGCAGTTGTCGACGCTTCACGCGGTCGTCGCGCGCCTCGCCAACCGGCTGCAACGCCGCCTGATGGCGCAGCAGAACCGCTCCTGGGATTTCGATCTGGAAGAGGGCTATCTCGACTCGGCGCGGCTATCGCGCATCGTGATCGATCCGACGCAGCCGCTTTCCTACAAGATGGAGCGCGACACCGACTTCCGCGACACGATCGTCACGCTTCTGATCGACAATTCCGGTTCGATGCGCGGACGCCCGATCACGGTGGCGGCGACCTGCGCCGACATCCTCGCCCGCACGCTGGAGCGCTGCGGAGTGAAGGTGGAGGTGCTCGGCTTCACCACCCGGGCCTGGAAAGGCGGTCAGGCGCGGGAGGCCTGGCTGAAGAGCGGCAAGCCGCTTCGCCCCGGCCGGCTGAACGATCTCCGGCATATCGTCTATAAGTCGGCGGACGCGCCCTGGCGTCGCGCCCGGCGCAATCTCGGCCTGATGATGCGCGAAGGGCTCTTGAAGGAGAATATCGACGGCGAGGCGCTGATCTGGGCGCATTCGCGGCTGATGGCGCGGCCCGAACAGCGGCGCATCCTGATGATGATCTCGGACGGCGCGCCGGTCGACGACTCGACGCTGTCGGTCAATCCGGGCAACTATCTGGAAAAGCATCTGCGCGCGGTGATCGAGGAGATCGAAACGCGCTCGCCGGTGGAACTTCTCGCCATCGGCATCGGCCACGACGTGACGCGCTATTATCGCCGCGCCGTGACGCTGGTGGATGCCGAGGAACTGGCCGGCGCCATGACCGAGCAATTGGCTGCCTTGTTCGACAACGAAGGGTCGGCAAGCGGACGGCGGCGGGTTCGCGGGCGATGAACCTGCCGCGTCGCGGCGCTCGGGCCGCGATCATTCTGACGGCCTTTCTCCTCCTCGCCGCCCCTTCCGCGCCGGTCTTGCAGAGAGCTGAGGACATCGCGGTTGCCGCGCGTCCGATCCCGCGTTTCGACACGAGCCCCGCCGCCGGCAAACGCTTCGGCGGGTTAGATTATGTCGGGGGCTTCTCATACACGAGCCGCAGTCCGTTTCTGGAAGGCGTTTCCTCCATCCGCATGCTGAAGGGCGACCGGTTCCTCGCCGTCACCGATACCGGGCTCTGGTTCGCCGGCCGTATCGAGCGGGACGAGAAGGGCGCGCCGGTCGGCATGAGCGAGGCGCACCTGTCGCCGATCCTCGGCCCCGGCGGCCAGCCCCCGCGCCGCAAGGGCGAGGCGGATGCCGAGGGGCTGGGGATCGACAACAACGGCGACGCGCTGGTCAGCTTCGAGATCAACCATCGCATCGCGGTTTATCGCGATGCCCTGAACCCCTTCGCCTCCACGCCGCGCTTTCTCCCCCTGCCGATCCCGCGAAAGGAACTTCGCTTCAATGCGGGGTTGGAGACGATCGCGACCGCGCCGGCGAACTCGCCCTTGAAGGGCCGGACGATCACCGTGTCGGAAGCTTCCGTTGACGAAAACGGCGATCTTTTCGCCGGCATTCTCGGCCCCGGCGGCGGCGTGTTCAAGATCCGCCGTGACCCGATCTGGTCGGCGACCGACGGCGCCTTTCTTCCCGACGGCGACTTCCTGCTCCTGGAGCGCCGCTTCCAAGGCTATACGCGCGTTGGCATGCGCATCCGCCGCATCGACGGGCGCTCGATCCGTCCGGGCGCGGTGGTGGACGGACCGGTCCTCATGGAGGCGACGCTCGCGCAAGAGATCGACAACATGGAAGGCCTCGACACCTACCGCGCCCCGGACGGCTCCATCCGGCTGGTTCTCGTTTCCGACGACAACAGTTCGTTCTTCCAGCGCAACCTGTTTCTGGAATTCAAGCTGGTCGAGAACGCGGCGGCCGCCATCCAGTGAAAAGGGTGCGGTGAACGCGCCCTCCCCTCCTTCAACAGCAGCGCATGATCCGGTCCGGCCCCGTGCCGCCGCCATAGCGACGGTCCACGCGGTTGCGGTGGAACTCGGCGAGCGACATCACGGTATCACCGGGATGCTGCGCTTCGCGATGCCGGACGTAATTGTCGTAGTCCGGCACGCCGACCATCAGGTTGCCGGTGCGGGCGATGGCCTTGCCGATCTCGACCGCCTTACACAGGAACGGCATCGCCGACCTCCCGCGTCGTCGGGCGATCAACCGACAGGGCCTGACGGATGGACGTGAAGGCGTAGAAGAGCATCGCCACGATCACGATCATGAAGAAGGCGCAGAGGGCGACGTCGACATAATCGTTGAAGATGATCTGGCGCATCTCGCCCTCGGACTTGGCGGGCGCGAGAAGCCGCCCATCGGCGAGCGCGGCCGAGAAGTGCTGGGCATGCGACATGAAGCCGATGCGGATATCCGGGTGAAAGATCTTCTGGAAGCCCGCCGTCATCGTGCAGACCAGAAGCCAGGCGGTCGGCACCACCGTCACGAAGGCGTAGCGGTGCCGCTTCATCTTGAAGAGGATCACCGTGGAAAGCGTCAGCGCGATCGCTGCCAGCATCTGGTTGGAGATGCCGAAAAGCGGCCAGAGCGTGTTGATGCCGCCGAGCGGGTCGGTGACGCCCTTGTACAGGAAGTAGCCCCAGGCCGAAACGGCGAGCGCCGTCGCCAGGAGGTTGGGGACGAGCTTCTGGGTCTGCTTCATCGCCGGCACGAAGGCGCCGAGAAGGTCCTGGATCATGAAGCGCGCGACGCGGGTGCCGGCATCCACCGTGGTGAGGATGAACAGCGCTTCGAACAGAATGGCGAAATGATACCAGAAGGCCATCATCGTCTGCCCGCCGATGACGTTCGACAGGATATGCGCCATGCCGACGGCGAGCGTCGGAGCGCCGCCGGCGCGCGACATGATCGTGCCCTCGCCGACATCGCGGGCCATCTGTTCGATCATCTCCGGCGTGATGGCAAAGCCCCAGCTCGATATCTTGGCGGCGGCCTCCACCGCCGTCGTGCCGATCACGGCGGCCGGGCTGTTCATCACGAAATAGATGCCGGGCTCCAAGACGCAGGCCGCGATCAGCGCCATGATGGCGACGAAGCTTTCCGTCAGCATCGCGCCATAGCCGATGAAGCGCAGGTCCCGCTCGTTCTCCACCATCTTCGGCGTCGTGCCGCTGGAGATGAGGGCATGGAAGCCCGACACCGCGCCGCAGGCGATGGTGATGAACAGGAACGGGAAGAGCGCGCCGGAGAAGGCCGGGCCGGAGCCGTCGATGAAGGCGGTGACGGCCGGCATCTGGAGGTCGGGCCTGACGATCAGGATGCCGAGCGCCAAACCGATGATGGTCCCGATCTTCAGGAAGGTC
This sequence comes from Aureimonas psammosilenae, assembly GCF_009176975.1. Classification (GTDB taxonomy): domain Bacteria; phylum Pseudomonadota; class Alphaproteobacteria; order Rhizobiales; family Rhizobiaceae; genus Plantimonas; species Plantimonas psammosilenae. Next base: position 667,300 of record NZ_WEZG01000001.1, on the reverse strand, counting down.
GACAGATAATCGCGCGGCGCGAGGAGAAGCCAGACGGGGATCACGGAGGCGACGAAGCCGTAGCCCATGAGAAGCAGGGCCAGCGTTTCGCCGCTATAGGTGAACATCGGCGCGAATGTGCCGGAATGCGCCACCGGCTCGCCGAGGACGATGGCGAGGATCAGAAGCACGAAGCCGATGGCGGACACTTCGCCGACGCGGCCGGGGCGAAGATAGCGCGAATAAAGGCCCATGAAGATCGCGATCGGCATGGTGGCGATCACCGTGAAGGTGCCCCACGGGCTGCCGGCCAGCGCCTTGACCACGACGAGCGCCAGAACGGCCAGGATGATCACCATGATCATCAGGACGCCGACAAGGGCGATCGTGCCGGGCACGCGGCCCATCTCGGTGCGCACCATGTCGCCGAGCGAGCGGGCGTCGCGGCGCGTGGAGAAGAACAGGATCATGAAGTCCTGCACCGCGCCCGCGAAGACGACGCCCACGAGTAGCCAGAGCGTGCCGGGCAGGTAGCCCATCTGCGCCGCCAGAACCGGGCCGATCAGCGGGCCCGCCCCGGCGATGGCCGCGAAATGGTGGCCGAACAGGACGTTGCGGTTGGTGGGAACATAGTCGAGCCCGTCGTTGCGGCGGGTGGCCGGCGTCGAGCGGCTCGGGTCGACCTGAAGCACGCGGCTCGCGATGAACTGCCCATAGAAGCGGTAGGCGACGAGATAGGTGCAGGCCGCCGCCGTGACGATCCAGAGCGCGTTGATGGTCTCGCCGCGCGAAAGGGCGACGACGCCGAGCGCGCCCGCACCGACAAGGGCGACGAGCGCCCAAAGAAGCAGCCGCGACGGCTGCGCATTCGCTCGTGCAAGCGCCAAGATCGATCCCTCCCCCGTGATTCTCGCGAGCGGCCTCCCGGCATCCGCGAGATTCGATGATTGGTTGCGACCGTTATGCGTCTTTTAGCCGAAGGGCGCAGCCTTTAATTGCGACGCCGCTTCAGGATCGGTCAGGCCATCCGCACCTTATAGGGCATGACACGCTGCATCAGGACGCGGTAGGGCACGAGCGCGACCAGCGCGATCAGGAACTTCACGCAGAAATCGCCCATCGCCCAGGACACCCAGCGCGGCGCTTCACCGTAAAGGCCGAGCAGCGGCGACAGGCCCAGCGAGAAGTCGTCGTTCGCGCCGACAAAGGCAAAGAACGGCGCGAAGGCGACCGTGAAGAAGATCGTCGTGTCCACCACCGAGCCGGCGAGCGAGCCGAAGGCCGGGGCCTGCCACCATTTCTGCTGGCGAAGACGGCTGAACACGAAGATGTCGAGAAGCTGCGCGCAAAGGAAAGCCGTGCCCGACGCCGCCGCGATCCGCATCAAACGCTCGCCCGTGGTTTCGAACGGCATCAGCCCGGCGTGGAACAGGAGCGGCGGGGCGATGATCGACGCGGCCACGGCCACCGCGAAGCCGACATAAACCACGCGCCGCGCGAAGGCCGGGCCGTACCAGCGGTTCGACAGGTCGGTGACCAGAAAGGCGAAGGGGTAGGTGAAGGCGCCCCAGGTCAGAAGATCGGCAAGGGGCACCGAGCCAAGATGCCCTGCCATGGGGAACTGAACGAGGACGTTCGAGGCGGCGACGACGAGCGCCATGGCCGCGACGGGCGCGACATAAGTCCGGAACTTCATTTTTTTATCCTGGGGTATGGAACCAGTGAACGAAAAATCGGCGCGGATCACTCCGCGCCGATCGGTGAAATCTTCGAGGCCTAAGATCAGGAAGCGGAAGCTTCGACCGTCTCGGTCTGAGGCTCGGTCGCGCCAGCGACCTTCTTGGCGATCTGGCGCTTCAGGAGGCGCGCGCGGGAGGAAAGCTCGGTTTCCTTCGCCTTCAGGAGGAAAGCGTCGAGGCCGCCACGGTGCTCGACCGAGCGCAGACCGTGGGTGGAGATGCGCAAACGGATGCGACGGCCGAGAGCGTCGGAGATCAGCGTCACGTTCGACAGGTTCGGCAGGAAGCGGCGACGCGTCTTATTGTTCGCGTGGCTGACGTTGTTGCCGTACTGCACGGCCTTTCCGGTGAGTTCGCACACGCGCGACATGGATCTATCCTCGAGAAACAGCGTTCCGCCATGCCCATCGGGGAGCGCCACCGGCCTGCCGGCGCGTCCAATCCACGATAGACGTGATCGGGAAATCGGGTCGCTCTATAATCGCGAGGCGTGTCGAGGTCAACCGTCGCACCCCGTTCGCCTTCCTTCAACGGCCCGAACATGCCATCCGTAGCGCACCAAAAGCTTCTGATACGAAGGTGAAGGCATCATGCGGTCGAGAATGGTGGCAGGCGCACTCGCCTTTCCCTTAGGGCTAGCGGCTTTGCCCGCCCCGGCTGCCGAGCAGAGCTTCCTCACCGCCTACGACGTGTCGCTGATCGGCTTGCCGATCGGGCGCGCGTCCTTCCGGACCGAGATCGCGAAGGACAGCTATTCCGTCGACGGAACGCTCGCCTCCTCCGGCCTCGCCGATATCCTCACCACGGTGAAGGGTACGAGTTCGGTGGAAGGGCGAATCGCCGGCAACCGCCTTTACGCCACGCGCTACGCCATCGACTACGGTTCGGGCAAGAAGAGCTACAAGAGCAACGTTTCCTTCAAGGGAGGCCGCGTCACGGCGGCCAGCGTCAGGCCCGAAGCCAACCGAACGGAAGCCTATATCGCCGTGAAGCCGGACCAGTTGCGCTCCGTGGTCGATCCCTTGAGCGGCCTGATGATCAAGCCGGTCGGCGGCAAGGCCTCAGCGATCTGCGACAGGACGCTCAAATTCTACGACGGCTGGTCGCGGGTCGATCTGACGATGACGCCGGGCGGCACGAAGCCGATCTCCGTGAAGGGCTTTTCCGGCGACGCCACGGTCTGCAACGTGCGCATCAAGCCGGTCAGCGGCTACAAGGTCACGTCGAGCGGGGTGAAGTACATCACGGCGCAAGTCCTGCAGATCTGGTTCGCGCCGATCGGCTCGACGGGCGTCTATGCGCCGGTCTATGCGAGGGTGCCGACCAAGATCGGCCCCCTGACCTTCCGAGCCTCGACCTTCGCCAATCCATGACACGCACATCCCCGTCGAAGACGCTTGCGACCCTCGCCGGCTTCAGCGCGATCCTCATGTGGTCGCTTCTCGCCCTTCTGGCCGCCCGCAGCGGGGCGATGCCGCCTTTCCAGTTGAATGCCGTCACTTTCGGCATCGGCACGCTTGTCGGCCTCGCGTGGCTCGGCGCGCGGCGTTTGCCGGCGCGCCAGGCGCTCGCGACCTTCCGCCAGCCCTGGCCGGTCTGGCTTCTCGGGATCGGCGGCCTGTTCGGCTACCACGCACTCTACTTCGCGGCCCTGCGCAACGCGCCGGCTGCCGAAGCCAGCCTCATCGCCTATCTGTGGCCGCTTTTGATCGTGCTCGGCTCGGCTATGCTGCCGGGAGAGCGGCTGCGCGCCCACCACCTCGCGGGCGCGCTTCTCGGTTTTCTCGGCGCGGGTCTCCTGATCGCCTCGCGGGGCATGACGGGCTTTTCCGCCACCTACTCCCTCGGCTACGCCTTCGCCTTCGTCTGCGCCTTTCTGTGGTCCGGCTATTCGCTGCTGTCGCGGCGTTTCGCGGCCGTGCCGAGCGAGGTCGTCGCCGGTTTCTGCGCCGGGACATCGCTTCTGTCCCTCGTGGCGCATGTTCTTTTCGAGACGACGGTCTGGCCGGTCGACGCCTTTCAATGGGCGGCGGTGGCCCTCCTCGGGCTTCTGCCGGTCGGCGCAGCCTTTTACGTCTGGGACATCGGCATGAAGCGCGGCGACGTGCAGCTCCTCGGCGCTGCAAGCTATGCCGCGCCGCTTCTTTCGACGCTCGTGCTCGTGTCGGCCGGGGAAGCCGCGATGACCGGCACGCTGGCGCTCGCCGCGACGCTGATCACGCTTGGCGCGATCTTCGCCGCCCTGCCGATGTTCAGGACGGTCTTGCGCCGCCGCTCGGCGTAGCGGAAGGCTGGCGCGGCATCGGGCGCCAGTTCGGCGGGGCCAGTTCGAAGCTTTCGAAGCGAAAGCCCGGCGCCACCGTGCAACCGACCAGCGTGAAGTGGCCGAGGCTCGTCGCCGTCTGCCACCAGCCCGCCTGCACGATGAATTGCGGCTCCTCGCCGCCGAGAACGTCCGGCCCCAACCGATGGGCCGAGGCGTCGTGGCCGTTCGGCGACACGGTGAGAACGAGCGGTGCGCCGCCATACCAGTGCCAGCACTCGGCGGCATCCGTCACCCGGTGCCATTCGGAGGTCTCGCCGGCCTGAAGGAGGTAGTAGATCGCGGTGGAGCGCGCCCTCCCCTCGGCGTCCACCGCCTCGTCGCAGAAGGTCTGCCGATACCAGCCGCCTTCGGGATGGGGCTGGAGTTGAAGGCGCTGGATGATAGCCTCGACCGGGGAACCCATCAGTAGCCGTTCCGCTTTTCGCGCAAGGCGGCGAAGACGGCGACCGGATCGGCATCTTCCATGCCGAGAGAGGCTTTCAGTTCGGGGTTGTCGGCGCGCAGGAACGGGTTCGTCAGCTTCTCCAGCCCAAGCTCCACCGGCAGCGTCGCCTTGCCCGCGATCCGCAGCCGTTCCACCTCCTCCACGCGGTTGCGCAAGGTGGTGTTGCCGGGATCGACATCCACGGCGAAGCGCGCGTTGGTGGTGGTGTATTCATGGCCGCAATACAGCATCGTGTCGTCGGGAAGCGCGCGAAGGCGCTGCATGGAAGCCCACATGGTCGCCGCATCCCCTTCGAACAGCCGCCCGCAGCCGAGGGAAAACAGGGCGTCGGCCGCGAAAAGAAGCTTTTCCTCCGGGAAATGATAGGAGATTTCACCTGCCGTATGGCCGGGCGTGTCGATCACCTCGACGTCAAGCCCGCCCACCGAAAAGCGCTCGCCGCCCGACACGGCGCGGTCGATGCCGGGGATCTTCGCCTTTTCGCCGGCCGGCCCGATGATTTCGGCACCGAAGGCCGCTTTCAGCGCCTCGTTCGCCTCCACATGATCCTGGTGGTGATGGGTGGTCAGGATGTGGCTGAGCTGCCAGCCTTCCGCGTCCAAAGCGGCGCGGATCGCGGCTTCTTCCGGCGCGTCGATCGAAATCACCTTGCCGGTTGAGGGATCGTGGACGAGAACGCCAAAATTGTCGCTTCGGCAAGGAAACTGGCGGACGATGGCTTGCGGCATGGTGGAACCTGCGATGGCGGCTGACTTCTGGAAGCTAGGGCGAGCGGTGGCGGACCGCCATGGCCGCTTCATGCCGGAGGCCTGAGTGATGAGCCGCACGTCGCATCTCAACATGAACGCCGACATCCTGGAACTCCGGGAGTTCTACGACTCAAAGCTCGGGCGCGTCGCGACCCGCGCGATCACGTCGGCGCTCGTCCCGCTTTGGCGGCCGATCCGCGAGGAGCGGCTGCTCGGCATCGGCTATGCCGTGCCCTTTCTCGACCGCTTCGCCACCGATTGCGAGCGCGCCATCGCGCTGATGCCGGCCGCGCAAGGGGCGATCCCCTGGCCCGTCGGCTCGCCCTCGCAGACGGTGCTGGTGGATATCGAGGAACTGCCCTTCGGCGATGCTTCCGTCGACCGCGTTCTCGTGGTCCACGCGCTGGAATATGCCGAAAGCCCGCTGGAATTCCTGAACGAGATCTGGCGCGTCCTGGCGCCGGGCGGCCATGTCGTGATCGTCGTGCCGAACCGGCGCGGGGTCTGGGCGCGCTTCGAACACACGCCCTTCGGCTCGGGGCGTCCCTGGTCGCGCGGTCAGCTCGTGCGGCTCCTGCGCCAATCCTCCTTCACGCCGGCCGCAGCTTCCGAAGCGCTGCATTTCGCGCCCTTCCGCCGCCAATCCATGCTGGCGCTCGCGCCCGGTCTCGAACGACTCGGCCATCGCATCTGGCCGGCCTTCGCCGGCGTCGTGATCGTGGAAGCCACCAAGCAGATCTTTCGCGGCATTCCCGTCGCCAGCGCCCGGCGCGAGCGGCGACGCCTGATGCAGCCCGTCCTGGTGCCGCAAGGGGCGCGATAGAACGCATATCGCCGAAAGGCGGCGGCGCGCTAGCTTCCCCGCTCTCACCAAAAGGAGCCAAGCCATGGAAACGCGCAAACTCGGCGGGCTGTCCGTTTCGGCGGTCGGCCTCGGCTGCATGGGCATGTCGGAATTCTACGGAAACGGCGACGACAAGGAATCCGTCGACGTCATTCATCGCGCCCTGGATCTGGGCGTCACCTTTCTCGACACCGCCGATATGTACGGCGTCGGGCGCAACGAGGAACTCGTCGGACGCGCAATCAAGAACCGGCGCGACGGCGTGGTTCTGGCGACGAAGTTCGGCAATGTGCGGGGGCCGAAGGGCGAGCGGCTCGGCATCAACGGCCGGCCGGACTACGTGCGCCAGGCCTGCGACGCCAGCCTGAAGCGGCTCGGGGTCGAGGTGATCGACCTTTACTATCAGCACCGCGTCGATCCGAACGTGCCGATCGCCGAAACGGTGGGCGCGATGGGCGAACTCGTGCGGGCCGGAAAGGTGCATTATCTCGGCCTGTCGGAAGCCGGCCCCGAAACCATCCGCAGGGCGCACAGGGAGCACCCGATCACCGCGCTCCAGACCGAATATTCGCTGTGGAGCCGCGATCCGGAAGACGAGCTTTTGAGCGTCTGCCGCGAGCTTGGCATCGGCTTCGTGCCCTATTCGCCGCTCGGGCGCGGCTTTCTCACCGGGCGCTTCAAGTCCGCCGCCGACCTGCCGGACGACGATTTCCGCAAAGGTTCGCCGCGCTTCTCGGCTGAGAATTTCGACGAGAACCTGAAGCTCGTCTCGGTGGTCGAGTCCATCGCCAAGCGGCACGACGCCAAGGCCTCGCAGGTGGCGCTCGCCTGGGTGATGGCGCAAGGGGACGACATCGTGCCGATCCCCGGCACCAAGCGCATCCGCTATCTGGAAGAGAACGTCGAAGGCGCTTCCCTGACGCTGTCGAAGACGGATCTGGAAGAACTCGATGCCGCCTTCCCGAAGGACGCGGCGGCCGGCACCCGCTATCCCGAAGCCGGCATGAAGGCGGTCAACCTGTAAGAGCGCCTAACAATACCTCCGGGCCGAGGATGGGCGGAGGATTTTCGTTGTCCCGCGAGGCGCCAAACTTAAGTGATGCCGGCGGCATCGGCGGCCCGAAGGGCGGGCGAGACAAGTGGCTCGCCCCGAGGCAACGAAGCGGGCGACGGGAAGACCCGGCCAGCCGACCCCGCGAGGTTTTGTTAGGTGCTCTAAGTCCTCACCAATACCCGCCGAATCCACCATAGGGACCGACGCCGTAGCCGATCCCGCCTCCCCAGCCGCCCCGGTTGCCGTAAAGCCGGGCGCGGCGGTCGTCTTCGCGGGACAGATCGATGCGTTGCAGGCATTCGGCATAGGCGTTGGTGCCGGGCTTGAAGCCATAGGAACGGCAGGTGCGCTCGTCGTCGGCCCGCTGCTGTCGCGGGTCGACGGACACGCAGCCGGCAAGGGTCGCGGCGGAAAGAAGAACGGCGATCAGGGCGCGCATCGACATCATCGCGAAGGTCTCAGGGACGGGCTGGAGCCGTGGCGATGCTTCGCCTAGCGGCTCAGAACGAAGACGCCCTGCTGGCCGAAGAGGTTCCACAATCCCCAGGGGAGCTTGCGGCCGAGCTTCTCGCCATTGGCGTCGAGCGCCACCGCCGTTTCGATCCGCGCCCCGACTTCCTCCGTCAGCGCCACGAAATCGCGCATCGTGCAGAAATGGATGTTGGGCGTGTCGTACCAGGAATAGGGGATGTTGCGCGTCACCGGCATCCGGCCCTTCAGCCCGAGCGACAGGCGGATGGTCCAATGGCCGAAATTGGGGAAGGAGACGATCGCCCGCTCCCCGATCCGCAGGAGTTCCGACAGAACGGTTTTCGGCTCGCGCGTCGCCTGGATGGTCTGCGACAGGACCACGTAGTCGAAGGCCCCGTCGGGATAATGGACGAGGTCGCGGTCGGCATCGCCCTGGATCACCGACAACCCGCGCCGCACGCATTCGTTGACGCCGACCTGGCTGAGTTCCATGCCGCGCCCGTCGACGGATCGCTTTTCCTGGAGGAGGGCCAGAAGCGAACCGTCGCCGCAGCCGATGTCGAGAACGCGCGCGCCGGGACGCACCAGATCGGCGATGACCTGAAGATCGACCCGGCCGCTCGCCACCTCCTCCACGGTGGAACTCGTCGGCACGGGCACCGCCGAAACGAGGCTCTCGCTCATTGGAGCCCCCGCAAACGCGCGGCCGAGGACACGAAGCCGCGAATGGCGTCGAACATTTCCGGCTCGTCCAGCAGAAAGGCGTCGTGGCCGCGATCCGTCACGATCTCCACGAAGGACACGGACGCGGCGGCCGCGTTCAAGGCATGCACCACGGCGCGGCTTTCTTCCGTTGGGAACAGCCAGTCGGAGGTGAAGGACACGAGGCAGAAGCGCGTCTTCGTGCCCCGGAAGGCATCGGCCAGCCGGCCGCCATAGTCGGCGGCGATGTCGAAATAATCCATCGCCCGCGTCATGTAGAGATAGGAATTGGCGTCGAAGCGGTCGACGAAGGTCATGCCCTGGTAGCGCAGGTAGCTTTCGATCTGGAAATCGGCGTCGAAGCCGAAGCCGAGCGCTTCGCGGTCCTGAAGGTTGCGGCCGAATTTGCGCTGCAGCGCGGCTTCCGACAGATAGGTGACGTGCGCGGCCATGCGTGCCACCGCCAGCCCCTTATGGGGCCGCGTGCCGGCGGCGATGTAGCGCCCGCCATGCCATTCGGGATCGGCCATCACCGCCTGCCGGCCGACCTCGTGAAAGGCGATGTTCTGCGAGGAATGGCGCGCGCCGGTGGCGATCGGTAGCGCCGCGAAGACGCGCGCCGGATAGCTCACCGCCCATTCCAAGACCTGCATGCCGCCCATGGAGCCGCCGATCACGGCGAAGAGCGTGTCGATGCCGAGCTTGTCGATCAGCATGGCCTGCGCCCGCACCATGTCGCGAATGGTGAGGACGGGTGTGTGGAGCGCGTAGGGCTCGCCCGTCGCGGGGTCGATCGAGGCCGGCCCCGTCGAGCCCATGCAGCCGCCGACGACGTTGGAGCAGACGACGAAATAGCGCGACGTGTCGACCGGCTTGTTCTCGCCGACCAGCGAGGACCACCAGCCGGGCTTGCCCGTCACCGGATTGGGGCTCGCCACATACTGATCGCCCGTCAGGGCATGGCAGATCAGGATGGCGTTCGACTTCTCGGCGTTGAGGGTGCCATGCGTCGTATAGGCGATCTGGAAGGGCGCGAGGTTGCGGCCGGCATCAAGGCGCAGCGGCTCATCCGCGCCGAAGCGCATGACGAGGCTCGACGGTTCGCGCGCTTCGCGGGCGGCGGCATCCTCGGTCTCGTGGATACGCTCGGCTGTCTCGACACTCATGGCGCTTCTCGGGCGGCCCTTTGTTCCGGAAGGCATGGGTTCGATCACGAGACGGGCGCGGAAGCAAGCGACGCTTGGCATTCGCGCGTCGCGATGATCTAGAAGGCTCGAACCATTATTCGGGATGAACCATGCCGGCCATGAAGGAAGCCGATCCGCAGCGGCTTGGGCAGTTGCGCGCCATGATCGACGCGATCGACGAGTCCGTCCACCGCCTCCTGATCCAGCGCGCCAGCGTCATCGACGAGCTGATCGAGGCGAAAGGCACGGCCAAGAACGGCGCGGCCTTCCGGCCGGGGCGCGAGGCGGACATGATGCGGCGCCTCGCCGCCCGCCATTCCGGCAACCTGCCGCTCGTCGCCGTGGAGCATCTCTGGCGCGAGATCATCTCCACCTTCACCGCGCTCCAGGCGCCGTTCCGGGTGCGCTTCGCCACCGAAGGCGATGCGGTGGCCATGACGGAAGCCGCGCGCTTCACCTTCGGCTTCACCGTGCCGGCCGAAGCGCTGGAATCCTCCGACGAGGTGGTCGCCTGGATGGAGGAAGGCGGCACCGACAAGCTCGGCCTCGTGCCGATCGAGGCGAAGTCCGGTTCCTGGTGGGAAGGTTTGGCGAGCGCGCAGATCGTCGCCCGCCTGCCCTTCCTGCATGGCATGGAAAGACAGGCCGATGTGCCCGCCCTTGTTCTCGCCCCGCCGCTCGCCGACCCCGTGCCCTTCGAGATCGGCTGTTACGTGGTTCATGCCGCACCGAACCGCCTTTCAGGCCTGTCCCTCGACATCCTGGGGCAGGCGCCCTCCTCCTGCCTCGTCGCCACGAGCGACGGGGCGGCCTTGGCCGATGCGGCGCGGTCGGCCGGTCTCGACATCCGCGCGGTCGGCGGTTATGCGGCCCCGTTGCGCGTGGACGCCTGACCCGTCCTTCGTTTTTTGAGGATTTCTTCCATGTCGACTGCCGCATCCCGGCCCGTCCCCAAGAACGGCGTCCTCGGCATCGTGGCTTACGAGCCGGGCAAGTCCAAGGTGCCGGCCGGGGTGAAGCTCCACAAGCTTTCCTCCAACGAAACGCCGCTCGGCCCCTCGCCGCTCGTCCATGAGGCCTTGGCGAGGCTCGGCGAAAAGCTGGAACTTTATCCCGACCCGCAGTCCACTGCGCTTCGCGAGGCCATCGCCGAAACGCATGGGCTGAACATGCGCAACATCGTCTGCGGCAACGGCTCGGACGAGTTGCTGCAGCTCCTTTGCGCCGCCTATCTTTCCGATGGCGACGAGGCGATCCATACCGCGCACGCCTTCGCGATCTACGACATCTACACGCGCGCCAACGGCGCGGTGCCCGTCGTGGTGCCGGAGATGAATCTCAACGCGGATGTCGACGCGCTTCTGGCCGCCGTCACGCCCCGCACCAGAATCGTCTTCCTCGCCAACCCGAACAATCCGACCGGCAGCTACCTGCCCTTCCATGAGGTGCGCCGGCTCCATGCGGGCCTGCCGTCCAACGTCCTCTTCGTTCTCGACGCGGCCTATGCCGAATATGTGCGGCGCAACGACTACGAGGCGGGGCTGGAACTCGTGTCCGCCAACGCCAACGTCGTGATGACGCGGACCTTCTCGAAGATCCACGGCCTCGCGGCGCTGCGCATCGGCTGGATGTACGCGCCCGAAGAGATCGTGGACGTCATCAACCGCATTCGCGGGCCGTTCAACCTCAACGCCGCCGCCATCGCGGCGGGCGCGGCGGCCATTCGCGACCGCGCCCATGTGGCGCGCTCGGTGGAGCACAACGACCGCTGGCTCGAATGGGTCACGGCTGAGCTTCGCGCGCTTGGGCTGGAAGTCACGCCGAGCGTCGCGAATTTCGTGCTTGTCCACTTCCCGGCGGACAAGGGGCGCACCGCCGCGGAGGCCGAGGCCTTCCTGACGGAGCGCGGCTTCATCCTGCGCGGCGTCTCGTCCTACGGCCTGCCGAACGCCCTTCGCATGACGATCGGCTCGGAAGAAGCCAATCGCGGCACGGTGGCCGCCCTAGCCGAGTTCCTGAAGCGATGAGCGAACCTCTCTTCGAAAAGATCGCGCTGATCGGCATCGGCCTGATCGGCTCCTCCATCGCGATCAACATCCGCGAGCGCGGCCTTGCGCGCCATGTCGCCATCTCGACGCGCAGCGAAGCGACCCTCAAGCGCGCCGAGGAACTGCGGCTCGGCACGAGCTACGCGCTCGACCCGGCCGAGGCGGTTCGGGACGCCGATCTCGTGATCCTGTCCGTGCCGGTCGGCGCGTCGGGCGCGGTCGCCAAAGCCATCGCCCTGGCCCTGAAGCCCGGCGCGGTAGTGTCCGATGTCGGCTCGGTGAAGGGCTCGGTGGTCGCGGCCATGCGCCCTCACCTGCCGGATCACGTCAATTTCGTGCCCGCCCACCCCATCGCCGGCACCGAGCAGTCCGGCCCGGACGCCGGCTTTCTCGAACTCTTCGAGAACCGCTGGACGATCCTGACGCCAGTGGAAAGCGCTTCGGAAAAGGCCGTCGCCGACCTCGCCGAACTCTGGCGGGCCTGCGGCGCACGGGTCGAGACGATGACGGCCGAGCACCACGATCTGGTTCTCGCCATCGTCAGCCACGTGCCGCACCTCATCGCCTACAACATCGTCGGCACGGCGGCGGATCTGGAAACGGTGACGCAGCAGGAGGTCATCAAGTTCTCGGCCTCGGGCTTTCGCGACTTCACCCGCATCGCGGCTTCCGACCCGACCATGTGGCGCGACATCTTCCTGAACAACAAGGACGCGGTCCTCGAAATCCTCGGTCGCTTCTCCGAAGACCTCGCATCGCTTCAGCGCGCCATCCGCTGGAGCGACGGCGACGCGCTGTTCGACCTTTTCACGCGAACGCGCGCCATCCGCCGCTCCATCGTGGAAGCGGGCCAGGACACGGCCGAGCCGAATTTCGGCCGACGCCCACCGCGCAAGGACCCCTGGAACGAGCCGGGCGAATAAGAGCGCCTCACTCGATCGGCGGGATGCGCCCGAGCGGGATGAAGCCGAGCGAGGCACGGCCATCCCGCACATCGACCTGCAAAACGGTGCGGCCGTTCTCGGTCCGCCCGACGAGCCCGATGCCCGACGCCACCGTGCCGGCGATGCCTTCGGCGCCCGGCACGAGGCGGCCAGCGAGATCGGCGATGGCGGCGGGATCGGTCAGGGAAATGTCGAACCGGCCGGACAAGCGCCCTTCCCCGTCGAACGAGAAGGGACCGGCGATTTCGGCGCTGCCGCTTGCCGGCGCGGCAAAGGTCAGCACCAGCGCCCGGATCGTTCCCGAGCGGCTGCGAAGCGCTTGCGCCAGCGTGACTCCGGGCCGCTCGCCGCCGAGCCAGTCGGCCACCCCCGCTACCGAAAGATCTGCGCCGAGAGAAAAGGCCGGGATCGCCTCGAGCCCCGGCTGCGCCAGACGCACGTTCTCGTCGCTGAAGGCGAAGTCGAGATCCTCGCCGTTGCGGCGGGCGTGAACTTCGAGACGGTCGGATACGGCGAAGGGCTGGCGCGCTCCGGCCGGGCCGGCGAGCGCCACGTCCGGCTTGTCCACCGCGACCGACAAGCGGTCCACGCCCTGCGTCCAGAAATGGGTGCTGGCTTGGAGAAGGCTCCAGCGGATATCGAGAGGCGACGTGCCCGGTGCTTCGAGGAGAAGCGGCCCGTCGAGTTCGCCGACGACCTTGGCGGGGTCATAGATCTGCGCGGCGGTGCGCAACGCGCCCGCCGAAGCCTTCACGCCCTTGGTCGGCGCGGCCACCGCAATCGCGCCGCAGCGCAGTCCAAGGCGGAAGGGATAGCCGAAGACTTCCTGCCCGTCGCAGGAAAGCTCGGTGCCGCCGCCCGCCGCCGCCTCGATCGCCTGGCGCACCGCGACGTCGAGCCGGTTGGCGAGATAATACCAGGCGCCCGACAAAAGGGCCGCGAGGATGATGACCACAAGCCCGATCCCGACAAAGACGCGCCCTGCCCGACCGCCCGTTCTTGCGCTTGACGCCGCCATGCTTCTCACCTCTTACGGTCGGCCATGACCGATCTTTGGGTTTTTGGCTACGCATCGCTGATCTGGCAACCCGGCTTCGCGTTCGAAGAGCGCGTGAAGGCGCGGCTTTCGGGTTATCACCGCGCGCTTTGCATCCATTCGCACGTCCATCGCGGCACGCCGGAGCGGCCGGGGCTGGTCTTCGGCCTCGATCGCGGTGGATCCTGCATCGGCATGGCGTTTCGCGTTGCGCCGGACAAGGCGGCGGAAGTTCTCGACTACCTGAGAGCGCGCGAACTCGTCACCAATGTCTACCGGGAAACCGCGGCGTCGGTGCTGCTGGCGGATGGGCGGCGGGTCCATGCCACGACCTTCGTCGCCGATCGCGGCCATTCGCAATATGCCGGCCGGCTCGATCCGAAGGCGGCGGCGATGATCGTGGCCGGCGCGCATGGGAGTTCGGGCGCCAATGTGGATTACGTGCGCTCCTCCTTCGCGGAGATCGCGGCGCTCGGGCTTTCCGATCGCTGGCTGGCGGAAGTCGTCGCGCGGCTTTGAACGCGGCCTTCGGCCAGCGCGGTCGCAACGAGGGGAGACACGGGCAGATCGGCGCGCTCGTCATGCGCCGCCTTCAGAAGCTCGAAGCACGCACCCTCCATTTCCGTCCTGACGCGCGACAGGAGCGTCGGCCGGTCGAGCCCCGGCTCCACCGGGGGCAGGAAGCGCACGCGGATGGTGCCGGGCTGGTAGAGGCCGTGGCGCTTGGGCCAGAACGTCCCGGAGTTCAGCGCGACGGGCACGATGGGAACGCCGAGCTCAGCATAGATCATGTAGACGCCGGGGCGCGGCTCGCCGACCTCGCCGGGCTGGGTGCGCGTGCCTTCGGGAAAGATCACGATCGGCCGCCCCTGCGCGGCGGCCTTGCGTGCGCCCTCCATCATGGAGGCCATGGTCGCCCCGCGCCGCGTCCGGTCCACGGGGATCATGCCGAGGCGGCGCAGATAGGTGCCGAAAAGCGGGATCTGCGTCAGCTCCTTCTTGAGGATGAAGGCCGGCCGGTCGAGAAGCGCCGTCAGCGCCATGGTTTCCCAGAAAGACTCGTGCTTCGAGGCGACGATCGACGCGCCGGGCGGCACCTTCTCGATGCCCTCCACCACGACGTCGGTTCCCACCACCACCCGCTGGAGCCACATTCCGAGCCGCCCCCAGGCCCGCGTCTTCCGCCAGGCGAAGTCGTCGTCGAAAACGAGGAACAACGGCAGGAAGACGATCAGAAACAGCGCGAGAGAGCCGTAGAGAAGCACGGCGAAGAGGCTGGAGCGGATAGCTTTCATTCAGGATGGGTTCCCGTCCCGCCCGTGAAAGTCGGGCGCGGCGATCACATGCACCATCCGTTTTCGCGCGGCTAGTGCGCGGCGGTATCAGGAAGCCTTGCGCTGGGGCCGGGTTCCATCGCTGAGCGCCGCCGTCTGCCCTTCGAGGCCCGCCGCGAAACGCAGCCTCGTCGCCACGAGCTTGGCATATTCCACCAGAAGCACCTTGATGCCCTTGCCGCTCGGCACCGAGCCCTCGCCGAGCCACAGATCGGCGCGCGCCACCGCGTAAGGCTTGATGACGGGCACATGGGCGAAGCGCTCGAACTCCAGAAGCGTCCTCGGCATGTGGTAGTCGCTGGTGACGAGGATCAGGTCGTCGAAGCCGCGCGCCCGCGCCCAGCGGTCGGTGATCTCGGCATTGCCGACGGTGTTGAGCGCCGCATAGTCGAGATCGACGCAACAATCGAACAGGGCGCGGTCGGTTTCGGTGAGGCGCGACAGCGTGTTGGCGTTGGTGTTCGGATTGACGCCGCTGATGAGGAGGCGGGACGCCTTGCCGTTCTTCAGAAGATCCATCGCCTGATCGAGGCGCAGCGCCCCGCCCGTCAGGACGACGATGCCGTCGGCGCGTTCGATGCCGGGCGCGCGGGAGAACTGCGCGACCTCCTGCGCGAAGCGGATGAAACCGCCCGCCAGATATCCTCCGGCGAAGACGCCCGCGAAGGCGAGAGCGACGGCGACCGAGCGCAGCCTGCTGCCGGACGCGCGCCGGCGGGCGGGCGCCTTCTCTGGTCTGTCTTCCCGCACGGGAAGCGATGGGTTGGACTGCTCTTGGGGCATCGTCATCATCGGCACACGCCGGTCGGCGTTAACCAAAATTCTGCGCTCAAATCCTTTAGCGATTCTTATTCGGACCGTTCACTGACCATGTGTGATTCGTTTCTCACCTTTCCACCGGTGAAAGCATGTCGATCGCGGCGAGTTGCCGCGTCACGGTGAAGCGCGAGGTGATCGCGGTGATCGTGCCGACCACCACCACCACGGCGAGAATGCCGGCATAGCCTTTCCAGCCGATGGCGAAGGAGCCGAACAGCGCGCTGATCTGGTCGGCTTCCGGCGTTGCCATGTTGGCCGCCGTCCAATGGCCCATGGCGAGAAACACGAGAAGGCCGGCGAAGCCGCCGGCCAGCGCGCCGAAAAGGCCGAGCTTCAGGAAGTGGCGCTCGAACTCGCCGGCGATGAAGCCGGGCTTGGCCCCGACGAAATGCAGGACCTCCACGATCTGCCGGTTGCCCGACATCGCGCCGCGCGTGGCGAAGACGACGGTGAGGACGGTGGCGATCAGAACGAGAGCGAGGATGCCGAGCCCGACGAGAACCGTGGCGTTGGCCATGGACACGAGGCGCGACACCCAGGCCCGGTGATCGTCGAGGCTCGCCTGGGGCACCGCGCCCGTCAGCTTGGCGCGAAGGTCGTTGAAGTCCGGCGGGGCGCTTTCGTCGATGCCGACAAGGACGAGACGCGGAACCGGCAGTTCGTCGAGGTCCAGCCCTTCGCCGAGCCAGGGCGACAGGAGGCGCGAGGTCGCCGCGTCGTCCATCACGTCGGCGCCCGTGACGCCCGGCATCGCGAGCGCGATGCGCCTGACGGTGTCGAGAGCCTGGGCCATGTCCAGCCCCTCGTCGGGCCGCACCTGCACGGTGATCTCGCGAGAAATCTGCGATTCCCAGATCGCTGCCGTGTCGGTGACGAGCGTGACGGCGCCGAGCGTCAGGCTGGCGAGAAAAGTCATGATGGCGATCACCGTCATCAGCGCGCGGCCCGCGACGTTGCCGGGCGGCACGATGGCGGCGGGGCGAGTGTCGGCCCCGCGCCGGGCGAGCCGGGGCCGGAGGGCTGTCTTCTTTTCGGCGACACGGGAAGCGGCGTCAGTCATAGATTTCCAGCCTCCCGTCCTGAAGCACGAGACGGCGCGCTTCCAACTGGTCCATCAAGGAAAAGTCGTGCGTGGCGATCACCACGGCCGTGCCGGTGCGGTTCAGCTCCATGAAAAGGCGAAGCAGCCTTTTGGCGAGCGGCGGGTCTACATTGCCCGTCGGTTCGTCGGCCAGAAGCACGTCCGGCTGGTCGATCAGGGCCCGCGCGATGGCGGCACGCTGCTTCTCGCCGCCCGACAGGACGACGGGCAGCGCGTGCATCCGCTCGCCGAGACCGACCCATTTGATGAGATCCACCACGTCCTGCCGGTAGCTCGATTCCGACTTGCCCTGAACGCGCAAAGGCAGGGCGACGTTCTCGTAGGTGGTCATGTGGTCGAGCAGGCGGAAGTCCTGGAACACGACGCCGATGCGCCGGCGGATGGCAGGCAGGTCCGAGCGCGTGAGCGTCGAGACGTCGCGGCCGAGCATGGTGATGAGACCGCGCGTCGGCTTCACGGCGAGAAAGAGCATGCGCAGGAGACTGGTCTTGCCCGCGCCGGACGGGCCGGTCAGGAACTGGAAGGACTGGCGTTTGATCTCGAAGGAGAGATCGCGCAGCACTTCCGGCCCCATGTCGTAGCGCAGGCCGACATTCTCGAAACGTATCATCGAGCCCGTGACCCCTTGGCCGTTTGATCGCCCGTTCTCAACGCCGCTTTCGTGTCGAGTTCGGGGCGAAGTCAGTTCTGGTTAACCATGGAGGCTTAACCGTCCCTGAACTTTCGAGAAGGGAGGTGCTCCATGCACGCTCGCCGCACGGCCCATCATCGGCCGAACCATGTCATCGAAGGGCGCGCCGTCGTTCTGAACCGCTCGGGTGCGGTGCCGATACGCCCCGCCGTTCTTGTCCCAGAGCCTTGGCCGACCAACGACAACGATGCGGGCCTTCTGCCCTATAGAAGCCCGCGCCCGGCCTCGCCGGACCTCGTGTTCCCCGGCCATGCGCGTTTCGCCAAAGCGGCCGCCGCGCCGCGCCGGGGGCAAGCCGATGCCCGCGCCGCCCGGCCGGCGGACGATGCCGCGCGCGGCCGAGCCAGCGTCGGCGTGATGGTGGCGCTCGTCGCCTCGCTTTCGGCGTGGTCGATGCCGGACCTGCCCGACGCGCAGCACTCGACGCTTGGCCTTCCCTCCGCTACCACGGGCGCAGGAGGGGTCGTTTCGGGCTCCGGCAAAGGCGACAGGATAACATTCGGAAAATGATCACCGTTCGCGATCGGCAGATCGAACCGCTTTTCACTGAAAGCCAGATCGCCGACGAGATCCGTCGCCTCGCCGGCGAGATCGCCGCGCACCATCCCGTGGAAAAGAGCGGCGAGATTTTGGTTGTCGCCGTTCTGAAGGGCTCCTTCGTGTTCGCGGCCGATCTCATCCGGGCGCTTCACGCCGTGAAGCTCGCGCCGGAAGTGGAGTTCATCTCCCTGTCCTCCTATGGCGGCGGCACGGAAGGGGGCGAGGTGCGCGTGTTGCGCGATGTCGAGACCGACGTCGCGGGCCGCGTCGTGGTGATGGTGGACGACATCTTGGAATCTGGCCGCACGCTCCAGTTCGCCCGCGACCTTCTCCTGTCGCGCGGCGCGACGGCGGTGGAACTCGCCGTGCTTCTCGACAAGAGCGTGAAGCGCAAGGTCGGGATCGAGCCCGATTATGTCGGCTTCGAGTGCCCCGACCATTTCGTCGTCGGCTACGGCATGGATGTCGGCCACGCTTTTCGCGAACTTCCTTTTGTCGGGCGCGTGGTCGAGTAAGGCTTGAGCAAGCTTTGCTTGCCATGATGGACGGGAAACCGCCCCGTTCGGGCAACCGAGAACAAATAGGGATCGGAAGCGAAGGCATGGCAAGCATACTTGTTGCCGAGGACGATGACGGCGTGCGCCTCCTGGTGTCGCGCGCGCTTCGTCTCGAAGGCCACGAGGTCGTCGCCTGCGAGGATGGCGAGATCGCTCTGGAGCGACTTCAGGAGGATGGCGGCGCCTATGATCTGGTGCTGTCGGACATCCGCATGCCGTCCATGACCGGCATCGAGCTCGCCCATGCGGTGGCGAGCGAATGGCCGTCCCTGCCCGTTCTCCTAATGACGGGCTATGCCGAACAGCGCGAAGCAGCCGAGGATCTCGCCCGCATCATCGTCGGCGTCATCGACAAGCCCTTCACCATCACGGTGATCCGCGAAGCCGTGGCGCAGGCGCTGTCCGAGCGCTTCGAAGAGCCGATGCGCCGCTACGCCTGATCCTCGAATCAGGCGCCCCCGCCCTTCCGCAAGACGTCGACCATGGCGATCCCGTCCGGGCTCGCCCATTCGGCCGGGCCGGTGATGGCGGCGCGGGCGCAGCCCTCAGCATCCACGAGCAGGCTGACCGGCAGTCCGATGGTGAGGCCCTTGGTTTTCAGATCGGTGAAGACCCCCATGGTCTCGTCGCGATAAAGCGGCAGCGCCGTCAGGTTCGTTTCGGTGTAGAACGCCTTCGGCTTGTCGCCGTCGCCGAGATCCACATTGATCGGCACCACCGCGAAGTCCGCCCCGCCCTTCTGCCGCTCCAGGGCGTCGAGGGCCGGCATCTCGGCGCGGCAGGGCACGCACCACGTCGCCCAAAGGTTCACCAGCATCGCCTTGCCGGAATAATCGCCAAGGCTCTTCGGCAGACCGCCCGCGTCCTTGAAGGCGATGGCGCGCGCGTCGAAGGGCTCGTCCAGCGCGTGGACGGCGGCGACCTCGCCGCGCGCCGCCGCGTTCACCGCATCCGCGAAGCCGGGCGCGGCCGGACAGTTCGCGGCGCTCGCCTTGCCGGAACCCGTTCCCCCGACGTATACGGCAAGGGCACCCGCGACCCCGCCGGCGAGAAGCGCGATGGCGGCGATGGAGGCGACCCGGCGTTTCGGCTTTTCTGGCCGTTTCCCGTCAAGCATGTTCTAGCGAATCCTTCGAGTGGACTTCATGGACGAGACCCAAAGGCCCGCCGGCAACGAGATGTGGGGCGGACGCTTCGCCGCAAAGCCCGCCGCCATCATGCAGGAGATCAACGCCTCCATCGACTTCGACAAGCGTCTTTACGCCGAGGACATCGCCGGCTCCAAGGCCCATGCCGCGATGCTCGCCGCACAAGGCATCATTTCCGCCGCCAATGAGGCCGAGATTCAGCGTGGCCTCGACCTCGTCCTCGGCGAAATCGAGGCGGGCAAGTTCACGTTCTCGCGCGAGCGCGAAGATATTCACATGAATGTCGAAGCGCGCCTCGCCGAGCTGATCGGCCCGGCCGCCGGCCGTCTCCACACGGCGCGCTCGCGCAACGATCAGGTGGCGCTCGACTTCCGCCTTCATGTGAAGCGCGCCTTCCAGGAAACTGAAAGCGCGCTCGTCCGGCTGATCGAGGCCTTTCTCGACCGCGCTGAAGAACATGCCGAGACGGTGATGCCGGGCTTCACCCATCTGCAGGTCGCCCAGCCCGTGACCTTCGGCCACCACTGCCTCGCCTATGTCGAGATGTTCGCGCGCGACCGTTCGCGCTGCCGCGACGCGCTTGCGAGGCTCGACGAATCGCCGCTCGGCGCGGCCGCCCTCGCCGGCACGCCCTACCCCATCGACCGGCACCAGACGGCCGCGACCCTCGGCTTTTCGAATGGCCCGACGCGCAACTCCATCGATTCGGTGTCGGACCGCGACTTCGCGCTGGAATACCTTTCCACCGCCTCGATTCTCGCGACGCATCTGTCGCGCCTCGCCGAGGAGATCGTGATCTGGTCGACGCCGCAATTCGGCTTCGTGCGCCTGTCCGACGCCTTTTCCACCGGCTCCTCGATCATGCCGCAGAAGAAGAACCCGGACGCCGCCGAACTCGTGCGGGCGAAGGCCGGCCGCATCACGGGCGCGCTCGTATCGCTCCTGATGGTGATGAAAGGCCTGCCGCTCGCCTATTCCAAGGACATGCAGGAAGACAAGGAACAGGTCTTCGACGCCATCGATTCGGTCGGCCTGTCGCTGGCCGCCGCCAGCGGCATGGTGCGCGACATGACGGTCGACAGGCAAGCCATGCGCCGCGCCGCCGGCCACGGCTTCTCCACCGCCACCGACCTTGCCGACTGGCTGGTGCGCGAAGCGGGCCTGCCTTTCCGCGAGGCCCATCACGTCACCGGCCGCGCCGTGGCGCTCGCAGAATCCTCGGGCGTCCGCCTGGAGGAACTGCCGCTCGACGTCCTGCGCGGGCTCCATCCCGGCATCACGCAGGGCGTCTTCGACGTGCTTTCGGTGGACGCTTCGGTGAAGAGCCGCCGTTCCTTCGGCGGCACGGCGCCCGAAAATGTCAGGCGCGAAATCGCGGAATGGCGGACCCGACTGGCGGCGAAGTGATTTTCGTCGCGCGACAGGCTATGAAGGCGGCAGGGGCCGAGGGTGAACGATAGATGCGAAGCGGAATGAATCGGATCGGGCTGTCGATCGTCGTCGCGCTGACTGCCGCCACGGTGCTGGCCGGTTGCGGGCGCAAGAACCTGCCCGTCGCGCCGCGCAGCGTCGCCTCGCCGGTGGGCGCGGCCGGCTCCACCGACGAGAACTCGCCGCAGAGCCTCGGCAACTTCCAGCGCTCCAACCGCGTCACCTCGTCGGGCGGCGACGATCTTCGCATCCTGCCGGCCGAAGTCGCCAAGAATCCCGGCGCGTCCAAGCGCCCCTTCCTGCTCGATGGCCTTTTGAACTGACGCCATGCACCATTTCGACTATCGCGACGACGTGCTCCATGCCGAGGACGTCGATCTTGCCCGGATCGCGGACAGCGTCGGCACGCCCTTCTACTGCTATTCCACGGCGACGCTGACCCGCCATTACCGCGTCTTTGCCAAGGCTTTCGGCGATATCGACGCGCTCGTCTGCTACGCGCTGAAGGCCAATTCCAACCAGGCCGTGATCCGCACGCTGGCCGAGTTTGGAGCCGGCGCGGATGTCGTGTCAGGCGGCGAACTCCAGCGCGCGCTCCAGGCCGGCATTCCGGCGGAGAAGATCATGTTTTCCGGCGTCGGCAAGACCGCCGACGAGATCGACGCCTCGCTCCAGGCGGGCATCTTCTGCTTCAACGTCGAATCGGAACCCGAACTCGAACTCCTGTCGCAGCGCGCCGTGGCCTTGGGTCGCGAAGCGCCAGTGTCCTTCCGCATCAACCCGGATGTGGATGCCCGCACCAACGCCAAGATTTCCACCGGCAAGAAGGGCGACAAGTTCGGCATCGCCTTCGAGCGCGCGTTCGCCGTCTATGCGCGGGCCGCCGCCCTGCCGGGCATCCGCGTTTCCGGCATCGACATGCATATCGGCTCGCAGATCGTGGATCTCGAGCCCTTCGACCGCGCCTTCGCACGCCTTGCCGATCTGGTGAAGAACCTTCGCGCGGCCGGCCACGACATCCATCACGTCGATGTCGGCGGCGGGCTCGGCGTGCCTTATCGTCGCGACAACGAGCCGCCTCCGCTGCCCGACGCCTATGCGCAAGTCGTGAAGCGCCATGTGCGCGACCTCGGCTGCCGCGTGGTGTTCGAGCCCGGCCGCTTGATCGTCGCCAATGCCGGCATTCTCGTGTCGCGCGTGATCTACGTGAAGGAGACGGAGACCAAGACCTTCGTGATCCTCGACGCGGCGATGAACGACCTGATCCGCCCGACGCTCTACGACGCGTGGCACGACATCCTGCCCGTCCGGCGCGGCGAAGAGGAGTTCGTGACGGCCGATGTGGTCGGGCCGGTCTGCGAGAGCGGCGACTTCATGGCCAAGGACCGGCAGATGCCGCGCGTGAAGGCCGGCGATCTCGTCGCGCTGATGACGGCCGGCGCCTATGGCGCGGTGCAGTCCGGCACCTACAACACCCGCCCGCTGGTCGCCGAGGTTCTGGTGCATGGCGGCGAGTTCGCCCTCGTGCGCCCGCGCCAAAGGATCGAGGATCTGATCGGCCTCGACCGTCTGCCGGACTGGCTGGCGGGCGCGGCATAGCGTCCGAGCACACGAGCTTATGATCCACCGAGGCCGCTCAATCCGGCTCGGCGCCTCGTCTTCGCCTCAAAAGCTGCTAGGCTCCCCCTTCGAATGAACGGGGAAGACCGGCGGATGGAACGCGACCCGCACAAGGCACGGGCCGATCGCGCGGACCGGTGGAACGGCAAGCGGCGGGCGGCACGCGCCGCCTTGGCGCTGGAAGCCGTGTGGCCGACCGTCTTCGCGCTTCTTTGCCTCCTCGCGCTGTTTCTGGCCTTCGCCTGGTTCGGCCTGTTCGAGCGGCTGGGCGCCTTCAGGCTCGTCCCCCTCGCCCTTTTCCTCGGCGCGGCCCTCTGGATTCTCTGGCAGGCGCGCCGCATTCGCCTGCCCGGCCGGAACGCGGCGGAAGCGCGGATCGAGGAAGCCAACGACCTGTCGCACCGCCCCTTGCGCACGCAGGGCGACAGCACGGCGGAAGGCGACGACCCCTTCGCCGCCGCGCTGTGGCGCGAGCACCAGCGCCGCATGGCGGACAAGCTCCGCACCCTGAAACCTGCGCGACCCCATGCGCGCACCGAGCGGCTCGACCCCTTCGCGTTTCGCGCCGTCGCCGTTCTGCTTCTGGTGTCCGCTTTCGCTTATTCGCTCGGTTCCGGCGGCGGCCGGGTTGCCGACATCTTCGCCCTGCCCGCCGCCCCGACGCGGATCGCCGCCCGCGTCGATGCCTGGGTGACCCCGCCCTCCTATACCGGCCGCCCGCCGGTCTATCTCACCGGGCAGAACGCCGTCGCGAACGAAGGCGCGGTGAACGTGCCGGCCGACAGCGTGCTTTCGGTGCGCTTGTCGGACGCGTCAAACGCGAGCCTCAGCTTCACGCCCGAGGGCGGCGCGAAGGAAACGGTGCCGCCGGAAAGCGCAGGCGAACCGGCCGTGCCCGGCGCAGCACTGAGCGATGCCCCCGCCGCGTCGTCCGCGCCGGCTGCCGGTGCCTATGAATTCCCCTTGCGCGCCAACGGGCGCGCGGAACTCTCCACCACCTTATCGACGCTCGGCGCCTGGAGCTTCGCGGTCACGCCCGACAGCGCCCCGACGATCGCCTTCGCCGGCGAGCCGATGCGCGCCCGCTCGGGCGCGCTGAACCTGTCCTACACGGTGTCGGACGATTACGGCGTCGTGGAAGCGCGTGGGCTCATGAAGCTGCACGACGCGCCCGCCATGGGCGCTCGGCCGCTGTTCGAGCCGCCGGCGATCAAGCTTTCGCAGCCGCGCCGCCGGGGGCCCGAACAGGTCGGGCGCACCTCCAGCGACCTCACCGAAAACCCCTATGCGGGCTCCACCGTCGATCTGACGCTCGATGCCCGTGACGAAGCCGGCCAAACGGCGCAGACGCCGCCCAAGACCATCGTTCTGCCCGAGCGCGCCTTCCGCAACCCGGCCGCGCGGGCGGTGATCGAGCAGCGGCGCATGCTCTCGCTCGACGCCAACAACGCAGCCAAGGTCGTCGGCCTGATCGATGCGGTGGCCTTTCGCGGCGAGGATTACGGCGTTTCGCCCGGCGATTATCTGGCGCTTCAGGCCGTCCGCAGCCGCATCGCGAATGCCGAGAACGACGACGAGCTTCGCTCGGCCGTGGATTTCCTGTGGCGCATCGCCTTGGGCATGGAGGACGGCAACCTGTCGGATGCCGAAAAGCGCCTGAAGGATGCGCAGGACGCCTTGTCGGAAGCCTTGAAGAACGGCGCTTCGGACGAGGAGATCGACAAGCTGATGGCCGAGATGCGGCAGGCCATGCAGGAATATATGCGCGAACTCGCGGAGCTGATGAAGAACCGCCCGCCCGTCAACCAGCAGCAGCTTCAATCCGGCAACATGCAGGAGATCCGCCCGCAGGATCTCGACCGGATGATGAACCGCATCGAGGATCTGGCCAAATCCGGCTCGCGCGACGCCGCGCAGCAGCTTCTGGCCGAGATGCAGGAGATGATGCAGAGCCTTCAGGCCGCCCGTCCCATGCAGGGGCAGCAGCAAGGCGACGCGCAGAACCCGATGCAGCAGCAGATGGACAAGCTCGGCGAGTTGCTGCGTCGCCAGCAGGACCTGAAGAACCAGACCTTCAATCTCGACCGCCAGCAGATGCAAAGCCAGGAAGGCATGGATGGCGGCGAGATGCAGCCGCCCGGCACGGAAGGGCAACAAGGCGGCGGCCAGCAGCCGATGAGCGAGGAGGAACTCCAGCGCCAGCTCGGTGAACTTCAGAAACAGCAGGGGCAGCTTCAGAAGGATCTCCAGGCCTTGCAGGAAGCCTTGAAGGGTATGGGCATGGAGCCTGGCGAAGGCTTCGGCGATGCCGGCAAGGCCATGGGACAGGCCGAGGGCGCTCTCGGTGAAGGCCAGAACGGCGAGGCCGTCGGGCGTCAGGGCGAGGCGATGGAAGCGCTGCGCCGCGGCGCGCGGGACATGATGCAGCAGATGCAGCAGGCCATGGGCCAGGGCGAAGGCCAGGGTCAGGGCCAAGGCCAAGGCCAGCAGGGCCAGATGAACGGCGGCTACGGGCGCGGCGAGCAGCGCTCCGACCGCGACCCGCTCGGCCGGCCGCGCTCGACGCAGGGGCCGGATTTCGGTCAGGAAACGGAAGTGCCCGACGAGATCGACACGCAGCGCGCCCGCCGCATTCTGGATGCCATCCGCAAACGCCTCGGCGACCGGTTGTCGCCGCAGATGGAGCGTGAATATCTGGAACGCTTGTTGAAGACGCCGTGACGATGGCGGGGTGGCCTATCCGGCTGCCCTGCCCTTCCGGGCTTTGCCGTCAGCGGGTCGGGACGGGCGTTTCGCCGCGATAATCGTAGAAGCCGCGACCGGTCTTGCGGCCGAGCCAGCCGGCCTCGACATATTTCACGAGAAGCGGGCAAGGCCGGTATTTCGAGTCCGACAGGCCGTCATGCAGCACCTGCATGATCGACAAGCAGGTATCGAGGCCGATGAAATCGGCAAGCTGCAGCGGCCCCATCGGATGGTTTGCGCCGAGCCGGAGCGACGCGTCGATCGACTCCACCGAACCGACGCCCTCGTAGAGCGTGTAGACCGCCTCGTTGATCATCGGCACAAGGATGCGGTTGACGATAAAGGCCGGAAAATCCTCCGACACCGTCATGACCTTGTCGAGCGAGGTCACGAAATTCTTGGCGGTCTCGAAGGTGTCGTCCTCCGTGGCGATGCCGCGCACGAGTTCCACGAGCTTCATCACCGGCACCGGATTCATGAAATGAATGCCGAGAAAGCGTTCCGGCCGGTCGGTGGCGGCGGCAAGCCGCGTGATGGAAATGGAGGAGGTGTTGCTGGCGAGGATCGCGCCGGGTTTGAGCGAAGGGCAGATCGCAGCGTAGATCTTGCGCTTCACCGCCTCGTCCTCGGTGCCGGCCTCAATCACCAGATCGGCCTGCCCGAGCGCCGCCGGCTCGGTGGCGGTTCTGATGCGTGCCAGGGCGGCGTCGCGGTCGGCGCTCGTAATCTTGCCCGACGTGATCTGCCGGTCGAAGGATTTCGCGGCGGTGGCGAGGCCCTTTTCGGTGCGGTCGGCCGAAATATCGTAGAGGACGACGTCGTAGCCCGAAAGCGCGGCGGCGTGGGCGATGCCGGACCCCATCTGGCCGGCGCCCACCACTCCAACCGTCGAGATCCCAGTCGTCATACTATCCGCTTTCGCGCCGAACCGGCGCGCCCCGCTTTCTTGATTGTGGGCACACTTGTCGGACGGATCGCCGCACCGTGTCAAACCAAACTGGAATTATTCGAAGTCAGCGGCTGGCGCCAGGAACCCAAAGGACGTCGGCCCTGCCCTCGTCGTTGGCGATGCGCGCGGCGACGAAGAGATGATCCGACAAGCGGTTGACGTAGCGCAGCGCCGGACCGGACACGATCTCGCCTTCCCCCTTCGACAAGGCGACCATCAGGCGTTCGGCGCGACGTGCGATCGTGCGCGCCAGATGAAGCTGCGCGGCGGCCGCGTAGCCCGCCGGGAGGATAAAGGATCGCAAGGGTTCTAGGCGCGCATTCATGGCGTCGATCTCCGCTTCAAGGCGCTCGACTTGGCTATCCACGATCGCGAGCTTCTCGTAGGGCAGAGGCTCGCCGGTTTCGGGCGTCGCGAGATCGGCGCCGAGATCGAAGAGATCGTTCTGGATGCGCGACATCGCCGCGTCGGCCTCGCCCGACAAGGACAGGCGCGCGATGCCGATGGCGGCGTTGGTCTCGTCCACCGTGCCGATGGCCTCCAGGCGAAGGTCCGACTTCAAGCGCCTCGGGCCGCTCGCCAAGCCCGTCGAGCCGTCGTCGCCGGTGCGGGTATAGATGCGATTGAGCTTCACCATCGGCTTGTTTCCCCTCAAGAACCGTTGGATCGCGCGATGAGGATCGCGATGACGATCGCCAGGATCGCCAACCCTTGCAAAAGAACGCGCGCCCGCATCAGGCGCTGGGACGTGTTTCCCGGCCCGTTGCGCATCATGTTGAGGAGGCCGGCGAGAAGCACCGCGGCGACGGCCGCCATCAGCGCGAGAGCCAGAAAGGACATGAAGCCGGACATGGACGAGCTCCGTTCGAGGACCGGGATATAGGCGCGGGAAAACGGAAAATCAGACCTCGGCGGGCGCGGAAACGATCCGCTCCCTGCGGCGGCGCGTCGCCACCGCGACGCCGATCCCCGAAA
This sequence comes from Aureimonas psammosilenae, assembly GCF_009176975.1. Lineage (GTDB taxonomy): Bacteria > Pseudomonadota > Alphaproteobacteria > Rhizobiales > Rhizobiaceae > Plantimonas > Plantimonas psammosilenae. The sequence goes on along the minus strand of NZ_WEZG01000001.1, from coordinate 639,865 downwards.
CGAGAAGGCCGGCAAGCTGGATCGGCAGCAACGCTTCCCCGAACAAAACGAAGGCCATCACCGCCGTCGTGCCGGGCACGAGGTAGAGAAGCGAGGAAACCCTCGCGATCGCGCCTTCGCGGATCATGAACAGGAGAATGAACACTGCGCCGATGGAAAGGCCGATCACCAGCCAGCCGAGCGACAGAACGAAGCCGAGCGTCCATTCCACGTGGCGCGTTTCGAGAAGAAGGGCGCAGATGGTGGCCGGCACGAGGGCGCCCGCATATTGGATGGCCGTGCCGGTGACGAGATCGACCGTGCCGACGAAGCGCTTCTGCCACACCGTGCCGACCGAGATCGCCACCATCGCGCCGAAGGCGGCGAGAAGCGGCACGGTCTCGAAGGTGTTCGTGCCGACGAGCCTCGGCTCCAGCACCAGCGTCACCCCGACGAGGCCGAGCACGAGACCGAACCATTGCCGGGGGCTGACGCGCTCTCCCAGCATCCCGCCCGCCAGAAGCGCCGTCAGCAAGGGTTGGAGACCGGCGACAAGCGCCACGATGCCCGCCGGCAGGCCGTGACGAACCGCGAAGAACACGCCGCCGAGGTAAAGCCCGTGGATCAGTGCGCCGGCAAAGGCGGCATTCAGGGCTTCCCGCCGGCCCGGCCAGCGCGCGCGCCTCAAAAGCGCGACGGGCGACAGGAGCATGAGCGCCAGAACGAAGCGCAGCACCAGAAAGGTGAAGGGCTCGGCATGCGGCATGGCGTAGCGCGCGCCGATGAAGCCCGTGGACCACAGGAGCACGAAGAGAGCGGGGATCGCGGGAAGCAGGCGGCGCATGGTGCCGCTATAGGCCCGAACGGCTGCGCCTCATAGCCCGACCATGCGCGCGATATCGTGGGGTTGAAGTCCCGCCTCGCGATAGGTGCGAAGCGCTGTGTCGCCGTGGCTCTTGGAAAGCTTGCGCCCGTCGTTTCCCAGAACCAGATCGTGGTGGCGCCAGCGCGGCGCCGGCAGTCCCAAGAGCGCCTGCAGGACACGGTGCACCGAGGTGGAGGGCAAAAGGTCGCGCCCCCGCACCACCTCCGTCACGCCTTGAAGGGCATCGTCCACCACGACGGACAGGTGATAGCTCGTCGGCACGTCCTTGCGGGCGAGAACCACATCGCCCCACAGCGCCGGCTCTGCCTCCACTTCCACGCCTTCGTCATCCGGCGACAGGCCCGCTTCCTGGAAAGTCAGCAGCCCCAGCCGGTCGAGCGCTCGGCGCATGTCGAGCCGCCACGCGAAGGGCTCGCCCGTCGCGATGCGCGCTTCCCGCTCGTCTTCGCTTAAGGATCGGTCGAGACCAGGATAAAGCGGCGCGCCATCGGGATCGCGCGGCCAGGGCCGGCCTTCCGTTTCCTCGAAGCGCGCCGCGAAGGCCTTCACCTCGCCGCGTGTCATGAAGGCCGGATAGACCAGCCCCTCCCCCGCCAGAGCGTCGAGAGCGGCGCGATAATCGGCGAAATGCTCGGACTGCCGGCGCGGCTCCTCGTCCCAGTCGATCCCGAGAAAGCGGAGATCGTCGACGATGCTCGCTTCGTACTCGCGGCGGCAACGCTCCGTGTCGATATCCTCGAAGCGAAGGAGAAACCGCCCGTTCATCGCCCGCGCCAGCGAGTGGTTCAAAAGCGCGGAACGGGCGTGACCGAGATGGAGTTCGCCATTCGGACTCGGGGCGAATCGAAAAACGGGTTGCATAAGGCAGAGCCAAGCGCCGATCCACGCCCCGGCGCAAGTCGGAACGAAGGCAGTGAGGCCAATGGGTGTCGCAAGGCAGGATATCGATCGCGGGATCGAGGCGCTCGTCGCGATCGACCCCCGCTTGAAAAGAATTGTGGACATCGCCGGCGAAGTGCCGACGCGAGACTCGACGCCCGGACTTCCCGGCCTCGTCGCCACCGTGATCGGCCAGCAGGTCTCGACCGCGAGCGCCCGCGCCATTCTCGGCCGGTTCGCGGCCCGCGTGGACCTGTCGGACGCGCGGGCGATTCTGGCGGCCCCTCCCGAAATCTTCCGCCAGGCGGGCCTCAGCCGGGGCAAGGAGCGAACCGTTCTCGCGATGGCTGAGGCCGTGGTGGAGGGCCGCCTCCATCTCGACCGCATCGACGCGATGCCGGCGACAGAGGCCGTTGCGGAGTTGAAAAGCCTATACGGCATCGGCGTTTGGACCGCCGAATGCTACCTTCTCTTCGCCGCCGGCCATCCCGACATCTTTCCCGCCGGGGACCTCGCACTTCAGGTCGCCGTCGCCCATGCCCTCAATGAGCCCGAACGGTTGAAGGAAAAGCCCCTCGCCGACATGGCACTGCGATGGAGCCCGCATCGCTCCGTCGCCGCCCGCCTTTTCTGGAGCTACTACCATGCGGTGACGCAGCGTGACGGCGCGCCTACCGAACGGGAGTCGCAAGCGATTACCCAAGCCGCTACCGCCATTTGCGTGGAAAAGCCCGGCCACATAAGCCGCAGCGCCCCAGGCTTCACAAAGGCGACATGATAGGACACCATAGATTCCAGACAGTTGAAGCGTGGTGTGTGAAGAGGAGTTCGGGCCTTGACGATCGCAGTCGCACAGCAACTTCAGCCGGCGCTCGTTCTGAATGCCGACTTCCGTCCACTGAGCTACTATCCGCTGTCGCTGTGGAGCTGGCAGGACGCGATCAAGGCCGTGTTCCTCGACCGCGTGAACATCCTCGCCGAATACGAGCAGACGGTGCGTTCGCCGACCTTCACGATGCGCGTGCCCTCCGTGGTGTGCCTGAAGTCCTATGTGAAGCCGGCGCGCTATCCCGCCTTCACTCGCTTCAACGTGTTTCTGCGCGACCGCTTCGAATGCCAGTATTGCGGCTCGCCGCACGAACTGACCTTCGACCACGTCGTTCCGCGTTCCAAGGGCGGCCTCACGACCTGGGACAACGTCGTCGCCGCCTGCTCGACCTGCAACCTCAAGAAGGGCGGGCTGATGCCGGAAGTGGCGGGCATGATCCCGCACCAGAAGCCGTACCAGCCGACAGTCCACGATCTGCACAACAACGGACGGCTGTTTCCGCCGAACTATCTGCACGATAGCTGGTTGGACTACCTTTACTGGGATTCCGAGCTCGATCCTGAATAAGGGCTCAACGCGCGTCCCTGCGCCCCCCAAGGGCGGCGAAGAAGGCGATGCAAGCCAGGATCAGGGAAGCGACGGCGTTCCAGCCGGCGAAGGACAGGCCGAGAAAGCGCCCTGCCGCCTGGTCGCAGGCCGGCGGGTGCACGCTGTCCAGCGTCGACAGGAGATCGCCGGTGAGGTCCGCGCCGCCGGCCATCGCGCAGTCGGTCGGCCCCGCCCACCAACGCCATTCGACGCCGGCATGGAACAGGCCGAGGTAGAGGCTCCACAGCATCACGAGCCCGATCAGAACCAGAAGCATGCGCACGACGCCCTTGGAAGCCCCATGACGGGCGAGCACGAAGGCTGCGGCCGAGATGCAGATCGCGACGTAGTAAGGCACGCGCTCCTTCAAGCAGAGCGCGCAGGGAATGTAGCCGAAGCCGTGCTCGAACAGGAGCGCGGTGCCGACCGTGACCGCGCTGCCGGCGAAAAGCAGCGCGGCGCCGAGCACCTGACGGGGCGCGCGATGCGCGATGGCCGGGCTGGCAGAACTCATTACCGTTTCCTCGTCGTCGGGCGGGCCGTCCGGCTCTCCTATCACCCGGCGCAAGCGCGCGGAAGAAATCGGAGCGAGGGCGGCCGGGAAACGGTGTGTCTTCGTTCTTCGATGTCACGCACTGGACAGAAGGCAGGCCCTCGTGGCATTGGCGGGAGGTGAAGACCTGAGAGCGCGCCGCCATGGCGCTTTCGGCACAAGCGGGCGTGGCGGAACTGGTAGACGCGCCGGACTCAAAATCCGGTTCTGGTGACAGAGTGTCGGTTCGATTCCGACCGCCCGCACCATCTTCCCCTTCATATCCTCAGCCCGCGAAGCCGCCGCCGTCGAGGAAGTCCTGTTCTTCTCTCGTGGTGGATCGTCCCAGAATCGGATTGCGATGCGGGAAGCGGCCGAAGCGTTGGACGATGTCGCGGTGGTCGATTGCGTGCGGCAGGTTGCCCGGACCGATCCGCTCCATCCAGCGCACGCAGTCTTCCTGATCCCCCAAATGCTCCGAGTGCATCAGCGGCATCGCGAGGAACTGGTTGATGTCGTCGCCGAGCCGGTCGGCATCGCCGCGATCCAAGGCCAAGCGCGCGATTGCGAGCGCCTCTTCGTCCGTCGCGAAGGCTTCGGGCGTGCCGCGATGGATGTTGCGGGAGAATTGATCGAAGATCAGGACGAGGGCCAAGGCCCCTTCCGGCGTCTCGGCCCAGCCATCGAGTTCGCCACGGGTGCCGCGTTCGAGAAGAGGGGCGAAGGAAACGCGAATCGCTTCGTCGAAGGCGGGGTCCGATTTGAACCAGCGCTCGGGGCCGGCGTCACGCCAGAAGCGTAAGATCGCTTGCGGATCGGCCGCGCTATCGGTCATGACTTCGCCTCGAAACGTTGAACCGGCGGTCAGCATAGAAGGGAGGCACGACTTGGAGAAGACATCGAGCGTGGACGCCCTTCTCGACCTGCGCGGGTTGCGCTGCCCCCTGCCCGTCCTCAAGACGGCCAAACGCCTCGGCGAATTGAGCCCCGGCGATACGCTCGTGGTTCTGGCGGACGATCCCCTTGCCGGTCTCGACATCCCGCATTTCTGCCGGGAAAGATCCCACGCCCTCCTTTCGGTGGAAGAGCAAGACGGTCACCGCCGCTTTACGATCCGGCGCGGAGACTGAGAGTGTCTGACAAAACCTCCGGGCGGAGGATGGCCGAGGGATTTTTGTCGGCCCGCGAGGCGCCAAACGCAGTCGATGCCGGCGGCATCGGCGGCCCGAAGGGCGGGCGAGACAAGTGGCTCGCCCCGAGGCAACGAAGCGGGCGGCAAAAAGAACCGGCCAGCCGACCCCACGAGGTATTGTTGGACACTCTAAGGCTTCAGCCGAGGCGAAAGCCCGGCACGGCGAGCGGGTTGTCGGTGAGCGCTGCCTGATCCGGCCTGTCGATGCGCGGATCGCCCGTGAAGGCGGCGAGAAGATCGCGCAGGTAGGCCTCGTCCAGCCCATCGCCGATTACCACGAGGCGCGTCGAGCGCGGGCCTTCTGCCGGCCACGTGGCAAGGCGCGCGGGCGGATGGAAGAAGCCGCGCACGCCGTGAAGAACGAGCGGCTGATCGGGATGCTCGCTCGTCTGGACGATGGCCTTCATGCGAAGCAGCCTGTCGCCCTGCGTCGCCCCAAGAATGTCGAGGAACTCGAACAAGGCCCGTTCCGGGATCGGCCGTCCGTGCTCGATGGCGATCGAGCGGATCGTGGATGCCCCATGGTGGTGGTGATGGTGATCCTCACCGCAATGGGCATGGTCGTGAGCGTCCTCTTCTTGGAGCCAGCGGCGCACCTCCACCGTCTTGGTTTCCGGGTCGAACAAACCGCAATCGAGAAGCGCCCTTGGTCCCGCTTCTCCCGATGAGGCATCGATCATCGTCCCGCGTGGGTTGATCGCCCGCAACGCGTCGCGAAGCGCGGACACCTTTTCGGGCGCCACGAGATCGGTCTTGGTGAGCACCAGCCGGTCGGCCACCGCCACCTGACGCCGCGCTTCGGCGTGATCGTGAAGATTGGCCGCGCCGTTCAGGGCGTCCACCACCGTCACGACGCCGTCGAGGGCGAAGGCCTGAACGAGCGAGGGATGGCCCATCAGAAGCGCCAGGATCGGCGTCGGGTCGGCAAGGCCCGTCGTCTCGATCACGACGCGCTTCAAGGGCTTCAGCTTCCCCGTCTGGATGCGGTCCACGAGATCGGCGAGCGTGTCGGCAAGGTCGCCGCGCACCGTGCAGCAAAGGCAGCCGCCGGACAATTCGATCATGCCGTCGCGGGCCGTCTCGACCAGAAGATGGTCGATGCCGATCTCGCCGAACTCGTTGACGATGACCGCCGTTTCCGTCACCGCCGGATCGCGCAGGAGCTTGTTCAGGAGCGTCGTCTTGCCCGCGCCTAGAAAGCCGGTGACGAGGGAAACGGGGATGGGCTGGAAAGCTGACACCATGGCCCGTCAGTTCGTCGCGCTGTCGCCGGTTTCGGCGGGCGTTCCGGCCGCCTCCCCTTCCACGAGGCCTTCCGGAGCCTGAACAGGCGGCGCGGCGTCGAGGGGCGTCCCGTCCGGCCCGATGGAGGGTGGCACGGCCGGCGGCGCGGATGGATCGGGCCGCGCGGTCGGGACCGGAATGCCATAAGCCGCGATCAGCGTCGCGCCAGCCTCGATGTCGCCCTTGGCGGCGGCGTTGCCGAGCGCGAGCGGCACCACGACGGGCGGGCGCTTCATCTCGTGGAGATAGGCCGAGCCGGAATTGTGCTCGGGCCGCTGGGCTTCCGCCTGGCGCTCCACCGCCCGCTCCTTCTGGCCTTGCGGCGAACAGATCTGCGCGGAAATGTCGGCGGGCGGCCCGGAATCCTCGGGCAGGTCGGAAACGAGCACGGTCTTCGTGGCGGGATCGGTGCGGAATCCTTCTTCCAGAATGTCGGCGATAATGCGGTCGCGCACGATCGGCCCGCTCGCCCCCAGCACCACGGCGACGAGCGTGCGCCCGTCCCGCGTCGCCGAGCCGACAAGATTGAAGCCGGAAGCGCAGATATAGCCGGTCTTCATGCCGTCCGCGCCGTCGTAGCGGCCGAGCAGCGGATTGGTGTTGCGGATCGTCGCCTTGCCGACCGAGATCGCTTCCGTGTCGAAGAAGCCGGTGAAGGTCGGAAACTCGGATCGGATGCGCGCGCCGAGAATCGCCAGATCCTTGGCGCTGGAATGCTGCCCTTCTCCCGGCAGACCGTTCGGGTTGACGAAATGCGTGTCCTTCATGCCGAGCGCAGCGGCTTCCTTGTTCATGCGGTCCACGAAGGCTTCCAGCGAACCCTCGCCCAGCGTGGTGCCGATCGCGACCGCCACGTCGTTGGCGGACTTCACCAGCAACATGCGCAGCGCCGCGTCGAGGCGCATCACCGAACCCGGCTGGAAGCCTATCTTGGAGGGCGGCTGCGAGGCGGCAAAGCGCGTCATCACGACAGGCGTGTCGAGGGCGGCCGTCTTTTCCTCCACCGCCTTCAAGGCGACATAGGCCGTCATCAGCTTGGTGGTGGAAGCCGGATACCAGCGCGCCGAAGCGTGGTTGGCAGCCAGCACCTTGCCGGTGGCGACATCCACCACGATGGACGTTTCGGCAAAGGCCGGCGCGGCCAGAAGCGTCGCCCCCGCGATCGCCGCCAGCCCGAACCTTGCCCTCAAGCGGATCGTCACGTCGAACATCCTTTTCCGATCAGCCAAATCGCCGCGCCGAATTCCACGGAGCCACTGCCCGCGATATAGGAAGGCTTGCGCGATTATCTCGCCTCTGTGACCTTGGCGTGGCAAGCGGCCCAGAGCGGCCGAGCCCTCGATATCTGGAGATACCGTGAACGGAGCGAAGCTCGATAAAGGCGATCCTTCCGAAATGGACGAGGTCGCCCGCTGGCGCCGGCATCTCCACGAGCGGCCGGAGCTTCTTTACGAGACCCACGAAACGGCGGCCTTCGTGGCAGAACGGCTCGCGGAATTCGGTTGCGACCGGGTGGAAACGGGCATCGGGCGCACCGGCGTCGTCGGCGTGATCGAGGGGCGGCTCGGAACGGGGCGCGGCATCGCGCTGCGCGCCGACATGGACGCCCTGCCGATCGAGGAGGAAACCGGCCTCCCCCATGCCTCGCGCATCAAGGGCCGGATGCATGCCTGCGGCCATGACGGGCATATGGCGATGCTGCTCGGCGCCGCAAAGCAACTCACCAGAAGCCGCGACTTCGCCGGCACGCTCGCGCTCGTGTTCCAGCCGGCCGAGGAAGGCGGCGCGGGCGCGAAGGCCATGATCGACGACGGCCTTTTCGACCGCTTTCCGGCCGAAGAAGTCTACGGCATGCACAACCTGCCGAACATGGCCGTCGGCCGCTTCGGCACCTGCCCCGGCCCGATCATGGCGGCGACCGACGAGTTTTCCGTTGCCATCGACGGCAAGGGCGGCCATGCGGCCATCCCGCAGCTCGTCGCCGATCCGATCCTCGCGGGTTCGGCCCTCGTCCAGGCGCTCCAGCAGATCGTGTCACGCAATGCCGACCCGCTCGATTCGCTCGTCGTGTCGGTCACGCAGTTCCATTCGGGCTTCACGCGCAACGTCATCCCGGAGGATGCGGTGGTGTCGGGCACCGTGCGCTCGCTGCGCGAGGAAATGCGGGTTCTGGCCGAGCGGCGCATCCGCGAGATCGCGATGGCGATCACGCAGGCTCATGGCACGAAGGCGAACGTGGACTACCGCCGCCATTATCCCGTCACGCGCAACGACCCGGACCGCGCCCGCTTCTGCGTGGAGATCGCCTCGGCCGTGGCGGGAGCGGAAAACGTTGAGGATAACGTGCGTCCCTTGATGGGCGGCGAGGATTTCGCCTTCATGCTGGAACGCCGGCCGGGCGCCTTCGCCTTTATCGGCAACGGCGATTCGCAAAGCCTCCATCATCCGCGCTACGAGTTCGACGACCGCGCCATTCCCTTCGGCGTTTCCTATTGGACACATCTCGTTCATCGAGCGCTCGCCGCGTGAGATCCGAGTTCGCTCCAAAGGCGCAGCGGCCTATCTGATAGAGCCATGACGCTCCGTCCCGCCCTTCGCCTCGCCCTTTCGCTCCTTCTCGCCGGCTTCTCGGCGGGAACGGCAATCGGGCAGGACTCGGACAAGACGGGCCGGCGCGTGCCGACGCCGGCCGAGGAGATCAGGGCCAGCGCGGGGCGCACCTATGGCGGCGAGCTTCAGGGCTTCGACTACCCCTATCCCGTTCAGGAGTTTCGCTTCGTGTCGCAGGGCTACGACATGAAGACCGCCTTCATGGACGTTCCCCCCGAAGGCGAGGCGAACGGGCGCACCGCCGTTCTTCTTCACGGCAAGAACTTCTGCGCCGCGACCTGGGAAGGCACGATCCGGTCGCTGGCGAAGGCGGGCTACCGCGTGATCGCGCCGGACCAGATCGGCTTCTGCAAGTCCACCAAGCCGCGCGGCTACCAGTTCTCGTTCAACCAGCTCGCCCTCAACACGAAGGCGCTCCTCGACCATCTCGGCATCCGGCGCGCCACCGTGATCGGCCATTCCATGGGCGGCATGCTGGCGATCCGCTATGCCCTCAGCTACCCGGACGAGACGGAGCAACTCGTTCTCGTCAATCCGATCGGCTTGGAGGACTGGCAGGCCAAGGGCGTTCCCTATCAGTCGATCGACGCGGGTTTCGACGCCGAGCGCAAGAGCAGTGCCGATTCGATCCGCGCTTATCAGCGTCAGTTCTATTACGGCGGCGCGTGGAAGCCGGAATACGACCGCTGGGTGGACATGCTGGCGGGCATGAATGCCGGCCCGGACGGCACGCTCGTCGCCTGGAACCAGGCGCAGACCTCGGACATGGTGTTCACGCAGCCCGTAGTGCGCGAGTTCGTGCGCATCGCCGTGCCGACGGTTCTCATGATCGGGCAGAAGGATCGCACCGCGCCGGGCGCGAACCGCGCGCCGAAGGAGATCGCCGAAACGCTCGGCGATTATCCGCGCCTCGGCAAGGCGGCGGCGGCCCTCATTCCCGGCGCGCGACTGGTGGAACTGCCGGGGCTCGGCCATTCGCCGCAGGTGGAAGCGCCGGCGGAGTTCGAGCCGGCGCTCCTGAAGGTTCTCAGCGAATAGCCTGTCTTAGAACCGGGGACAGAACCTAGCGGAGGAGGGCTGGGGAGGACTTTTCGTTCCTGGCAAGGCGCCGAGCGCAGTCCATGCAGCGCATGGGCGAGCATCGGCAACGAAGTCCAGGGGCGGAAAGGCCCGTCAGACCGACCCGCTGGGTTCTGTCCCCGGTTCCTATTCCGCCGCTTCCGGCGGGCGCACGAGATAGGGCGCGCGGGGCGGCACGCCGCCTTCCAGCATGGCGAGCCGCGTTTCCAGCATCGCCAGCCGCTCACCGGTGAGGTTCGCCGGATCGATTTCCTCGTCCTTCTCACCGATGAAGCGGCCGAGAAGGCGACCGAGCAGCCGCGAAACGTCGTCCATCATCAGGTAGAAGGACGGCACCACCACGAGGCTGAGAACGGTGGACACGATCACGCCGCCGATCACCGCGATGGCCATCGGCGAGCGGAAGGCACCGCCCTCCCCGACGCCGAGCGCGGAAGGCAGCATGCCCGCCGACATGGCGACGGAGGTCATGACGATCGGCCGCGCCCGCTTGCGGCCGGCTTCCAGCATCGCGTTCACCCGGTCCATGCCCTTGCGCCGCATCTCCACCGCGAAGTCCACGAGGAGGATCGCGTTCTTGGTCACGATGCCCATCAACATCAGGAAGCCGATCATCACCGGCATGGACACCGGCTTGGCGGTGACGATCAGCGCGATCACCACGCCGCCGATGGCGAGCGGCAGGGACAGGAGGATGGTGAAGGGCTGGATGACGTCCTTGAACAGAAGAATGAGCACGGCCAGCACCAGGAAAAGCCCGAGCAGCATGGCGTTGACGAAGCCGGCCACGAGCTCGCCCTGGATCTCGGCGTCGCCGGCTTCCAGGAAATGGACGCTCGCCGGAAGCTCCGTCGCGGCCGCCACATCGCGGAAGCGCTGCGTCGCCAGATCCAGCGCGACGCCCGGCGGCAGGTCCGCCCCGATGGAGGCGCGGCGCTCGCGGTTGAAGCGGTCGATCGTGCTCGGCCCTTCGGCGATCTCGATATCGGCGACGGCCTGGAGCGGCACGCTGGCGCCGCTCGCGGTCGGCACGCGCAGGTTCTTCAACCGGGCGAGATCCTCGCGGAAGCGCAGATCGAGCTGGATGCGCACCGGCAGGAGGCGGTCTTCGGCGGAAAGCTTCGGCAAAGCCGCGTCGATGTCGCCGATGGTGGCGATGCGCACCGTGTCGGCGATGCCTTGCGTGGTGACGCCGAGACGCGCCGCTTCCGTCGCGCGGGGCCGGATCTGAAGCTCGGGGCGCGGCAGCGCGCCGTTGGCCGCGACATTGGCGAAGAGCGGATCGCCGCGAAGCGAGCCTTCCAGCCGGCCGATGGCCTCTTCGAGATCGGCGTCGTTCGCCGCCAGGAGGTTGAAGGACACGTCGCGCTCGCCGCGATCGTTCAGCTTGAAGGCCCGGATGTCGGGGATGGCGGCGAGCCTGGCGAAGACTTCCTTCTCGATCTCGAATTGCGGCCGGGTGCGCCCTTCCACCCTCATGTGCGGCACGGGGATGCCGATCTTGTTGGCGATGCTCGCCCCGGCATTGGCGAGCGTCTTGAGAAGCGAATGCTCCTGCCGGCCGAGAATCACCGTCATGGCCGCGCGGCGCACATCCAGGCTTCCGGTCGGCGAGGTGCCGCCGAGAACGAAGATGCTGGACACGCCCTCGATATCGGCCAGCGACCGCCGCGCCCCTTCCATCACCTCGTCGGTTTCAGTCAGCGTGGTGCCGGGCGGAAGCTCCGCCGAGACAACGACGCGCGACACGTCTTCGGGCGGGAACAGGCTCATCGGCAGGCTCGCCATGGCGTAGATCGACAGGCCGAGAAGGCCGAAGGCGACCACCACCGTCAGGTAGCGCACCCGCAAGGTGGCGCGAACCACCGCCGTATAGGCGCGCATGATCCAGCCGTCGCGTTCGCTTTCGGCATGGGCGTCCTTGTCGCGCATCAGATAGGCCGCCATCATCGGCGTGATGAGCCGCGCGACGACCAGCGAGAAGAACACCGCGATGGCGACGGTCAAGCCGAACTGGCGGAAATACTGGCCCGGAATGCCCGGCATGAAGGACACCGGCACGAACACGGCGATGATCGTGAAGGTCGTGGCGATCACGGCGAGGCCGATCTCGTCCGCCGCTTCCACCGCCGCCCGATAGGGCGACTTGCCCATGCGGATATGGCGGGAGATGTTCTCGATCTCCACGATCGCGTCGTCCACCAGAATGCCGGTGGCGAGCGTGATGGCGAGGAAGCTGATGAGGTTCAGCGAAAAGCCGAGCATGTCGATCGCCCAGAAGGTGGGGATCGCCGACAAGGGGAGAGCCACGGCCGAGATCAGCGTCGCGCGCCAGTTGCGCAAGAAAACGAGCACCACGAACACAGCGAGGATCGAACCCTCGATCAGCGTGTCGATGGCCGCTTCGTAGTTGCCGTAGGTATAGAACACCGCGTCGTCGACGAGGCCGATCTTCACTTCCGGATGCGCGGCGCGAAGGCGGTCGAGCGCGGCGGCGGTGGTTTCGGCCACCTGCACTTCGCTCGCGCCCTTGGCGCGGAACACGGCGAAGGTGACAACGGGATCGCCGTTGAAGCGCGAAAAGGAGCGCTGCTCCTCGTAGGTGTCGCGCACCGTGCCGAGATCGCCGAGACGCACGAAGCGCCCGTTGGCGAGCGAGATGGAAGTGGCCTCGAGCGATGCGGCCGAAGCGGCGTCGCCGAGCGTGCGGATGGCCTGCTCGCGGTTGGCCACCTCGCCGCGCCCCGAGCCGAGATCGGCATTGGTCCGGCCGACCTGACGGGACACGTCGGCAGCGGTGATGCCGAAGGAATCGAGCTTGGCGGGATCGAGCTCCATGCGGATCTCGCGCGTCGCCCCGCCATATCGCTCGATCTTGCCGATGCCCTTCAGGCCCTGAAGCTGGCGCTTCACCGTGTCGTCCACGAACCAGGACAGCTCCTCCAGCGTCTTGTCCGGCGAGGACACGGCGAAGCTTTGGATGGCCTGTCCGGCGATGTCGACCTTGGCGACGATCGGCTCCTCGACGCTGGCCGGCAGTTCCGAGCGGATGCGGTCGATGGCGTCCTTGGTATCCTGGACGGCCTGATCGATGGGGATCTCGATGCGGAACTCGACGCCGGTGGTGGATACGCCGTCGGTGACGGTGGAGGTGATGTTCTTGACGCCGACGACGCCCGACACGGCGTCCTCGATCTCCTTCGTCACCTGCCGTTCGAGTTCCGCCGGGGCCGCGCCGCTTTGCGCCACGACGATCGACACGACGGGCAGGTCGATATTGGGAAACTGCGTCACCGGCAGCGCCCGGAAGGACTGGATGCCGGCGAAGAGAAGCAGCGCGAAAAGAAGGATCGGCGCGATCGGGTTGCGGATCGACCAGGCGGAGAAGTTCATCGCTTGGAGCCCTTCAGCGCTTTGCCTGGAGGCCGAGCGGATCGGCCGCCAGAACCGGGCTGATGCGGTCGCCGTCGCGCACGAAGGCGCCGGCCTTCGCCACGATCCGGTCGCCCGCCTGAAGGCCCGAGGACACCGAGACCATGCCGTCATCGCGGATGCCGAGCACCACCGGCACCTTGGCGACGCGGTCCCCGTCGAGCTTCAGGACGCTTGGCCCTTCCGACTCGATGTTGACCGAGGGGATGGGCACGAGAACGCCGTTTTCCCGCGCGACCTCGATCTCGGCGCTCGCATACATGCCAGGCGGCACGTTGGCGGTATCGCCCAGCGCGATGCGCACGACGCCGAGCCGCGTCGTCTTGCCGATGGTCGGCTCCACCAGCCGCACGGTGGCAGGAAGCGGCTTGGGCGCGCCGATCGGCGTCACCTTGGCCTCCTGGCCCGTGCGGATGCGACCGACATCCGCTTCGGCGACATCGGCGCGAAGCTCCACCGCGCCGTCGCGGATGAGCGTGAAGAGCGGATCGCCCGTGGCGGTCGCCACCGCGCCGACGCGCGCGTTGCGGGCGGAGACGACACCTGCGACCGGGGCCTTCACCTGCGTCCGCTTCAGCTTCAACTCGATATCGGCGGCCTCGGCGTCGGCGACCTTCAGCTCGGCTTCCGAAACCTTGACGCCCTGTTCGGCGACCGCCAGACGCCCGGCGGCGGCATCGGCGCCGGCCTGGGCTTCCTGCACCTGCGCCTGGCTGATGGTGCCGTTGCCGGAAAGCCGCGAGGTGCGCTCGAAGACGCGCTTGGCTTCCTCGGCATTGGCCCTGGCTTCCGCGATCTGCGCCTCCACCTGTAGCAGGGTCGCCTCGGTCTTGGCGCGGGACGCCTGCACCTGGCTTTGCTGGAGAAGCAGGGCGTCGGTGGAGAGGGTGGCGAGAACCTGCCCCGCCTCCACCCGGTCGCCGACATCGGCGGCAAGGCTCTCGATCGCCAACCCCTCGATCTCGGGCTGGACGTCGACCTCCTCCACCGGCTGCACCAGCCCGGAAGCGACGACGCGGTCCACCACCTCGCCGTTCTTGGCCTCCACCACCACGATGGAGGGCGCGGCGACCGGCGCGACCGGAGCGGCCGGCGGCGGCTCGTTCTCTGCGAAAGCCGAGGGAGCCAAAGCGAAGACCGCCAGAATTGTCGCGGCGCGAAGGCTCGCTCGAAGCGCACGGGTCATGTCGCTCACCCCTTCCCCGCAACCGCCGGCTCGGCGGCGGGTCCTAGAAACATCTGCACCATGTCGAAAAGATGCGCGGTCATGCGTTCGGCCTTGGCGAAGAAGTCCGGTCCGTGCTCGAAGGCCTGCGCCCGAAACAGGCTCGACGCGAAGAGCAGCATGAAGTCGGTGAGGTCCTCCAACCGCGCGTCACCGACGGTGGCCGCCTGCGGCAGGGAACCGAGCATGGAGCGCACGTCGGCGCGGATCGTCTCGTCCATCGCGCGCTTCACCGCCGCGATCTCCGGCTGCATCACGGCAGCCGCGTCGATCTGAAGCCAGAGCGCGGTTTCCTCCTCGTCGAAGGCCTGCAACTGCTGGCGAAGAAGGTCCTGCATCGCCCGCATCGGATCGGCCTCCATGCGCGCCGCATCGAATCCTTGGCGGACATCGCGGGCGCAGCGCTCCACCAGCGCGGTGATGAGCGCGACCTTGGACGGGTAGTAGCGATAGAAATTGCCGACGCTCATGCCGGCGGCCGCCGCCAGTTCCTGCATGGATGCGCCCTCCAGCCCCCGCCGGGCGAAGGTTCCGGTGATGCGGTCGAGAATCTCGTCCGTTCTCGTATCCGTGCCCGAACGCGCGGCCTGGCTCATGAACTCGTTCCGAAAAGGCGACAGTCGCGTCCATATAGTGAATGAACGTTCATTCTCGCAAGCGCGGAACAATGGCATCGCGCGACTTTTCGCCCTCGTGCTTTAGGTTTCCTTATCCGGGCCCCGCTCGGAACATGGACCAAAGGCCGGCGCTGAGACGATGTGCAATCTTTATTCGATCACCACGCCGCAAAGCGCCATTCGGGACTTCGGCCGAGCGGTGAAGGATGTCACCGGCAACCTGCCGCCGATGCCGGGCGTTTTTCCCGATTATCCCGCGCCGATCCTTCGGGAAGGCGAAGACGGCCGCGAACTCGCGCTGGCGCGCTGGGGAATGCCCTCCCCCGCCATGGCCCTGAAGGGCCGAACGAGCGATCCGGGCGTTACCAATGTCAGGAACGTCGCGAGCCCCCATTGGCGGCGCTGGCTCGGGGTCGGACATCGCTGCCTCGTGCCTTTCACGAGCTTTTCGGAATACGACACGGTGGACGGCAAGAAGGTGCCGGTCTGGTTCGCTTTATCGGAAGATCGCCCGCTCGCCTGCTTCGCCGGCATCTGGACGTCGTGGACATCCGTCCGCAAGGTCAAGGAAGGCGAGGTCACGGTGGACTGCTACGGCTTCCTCACCTGCCCGCCGAACGAGGAGGTCGGGGCCGTGCATCCCAAGGCCATGCCGGTGATCCTGACGGAGCCTGAGGAACGCGAAACATGGCTGCGGGCGGACTGGAAGGAAGCCGCCGAACTCCAGCGCCCCCTTCCCGACGGAGCGCTGCAGATCGTCGCCCGAGGCGAGCGGCAGGACGGCTGATCAGGCCGCCGCGCTCGGCAGGAAGCGTTCGTCGGCCGCGTCCAGCTCGCGGCGGAGGCGGGTGACGAGGAAGCTCTCTTCCGGCACGCAGTTGGCGTAGGTCAGCGTTTCGCCCTTGGCGATCGGCCGGATGACCTTGGCCTTTTCGGCCAAGCCCAGCGGTAGGGCCTTGGTGGCGCGTCCGTCCTCCCAGGTCATGGCGAAGCCGCGATATTCGGTTTCGCCGATCTTGCCGAGAAACTCGCCCGGTTGAAGGTCGCGCTTGGCCACCGCGCCGCATTCGGCCACCGGATGGTCCACCGGCTGCATGTCGGGCATCCCGCGCATCACCGCCTTGATCGCGGACAAAGGCACTTCCAGGCTGGTGAGGTGGAAGGGCCGGCAAAGCGTGTAGCAGGGGCCGGGGCCGACCTTCAGATCCGTGATGCGTTCCAGAACACGCGGATGGCGTGGGCGAACGATGGCGAACACGCCCGGCGCGACGCCCTTGCCGATCGTGTAATCGACGCAGCCCGGTTTCGACAGGATGCCGCCATCCTCGCGCGAGCAAAGAACCTGCGCGAGATTATCGAGCGTCGCATCCGGCCCGTGCATGCCGGGCACGTCGGGCTTGAGGCCCGTCGCATTGGCGATGGCGGTCATTTCCACCATGGTCTTGGAGCCGTCCACGAATTCCACGAGAACGCGCGCGTTCATGTTGCGCCGCGCCGCCTCCTCCTCGAACTCGGCCGGCACCGCGTCGAACTTCAGGGCGTTGTTCTTGCCCTTGCCGGCCGCGATCACGTCGAAGCCGAGCGCCTGGGCAAGGCCGATGAGTTCGAGCGTTGCGGCCGGTTCGTCGCCAGCCGCGCCCGTGTAGACGACGCCGGCGCGCGCCGCTTCCCGCTTCAGGAGGCGGCCGATGGTGATGTCGGCCTCGACGTTCAGCATCACGAGATGCTTGCCGTTGCGAAAGGCCTCGAAGGCGATCTCGGTGCCGGTGTTCGGATTGCCCGTCGCGTCGATCACCACCTGAACGCGGCCGGAAGCGCAAAGCTCGCGGAAGTCGGCGCAGTACGCGACCTTGCCGGCCTCGATGGCGCGATCGGCGTCGCGCGCGGTGTCCGCCGGCGTCCATTCGAGGCCCGCCATCGCCATCGCCGCCTCGACCCGCGACGGCGTGCGGGCGCAGATGACGCCGAGCCGGATGCCGGGCATCAGCGCGCATTGCACGGCAAGGTCGGTTCCCATCTGCCCGGCGCCGACGACGCCGAGCGTCACGGGACCGTGCTTCTCGGCATAGGCGCCGAGTTCGAGGGCAAGGCCGACCTTGGCGAGCGTCATGATCCATCTCCCGTTTTCCCTTCCCCTAACAGGAGTTGGCGCGGGAGGCGAATGGCTTTCGTGTGGGGCCCGATCAGGCCTCGCGGGTGCCGTCGCCGCGCACGCCGCGCCGCCAATAAGCGGAAACCAGATGGTCGTGCCGGTCGCGGCCGAGGTCTTTGCGCAAGTAAGCGCGGATCGCCTTGAAGGCGGAATGCTCGCCGGCCGCCCAGACAAAGGCGTCGGCATCATGCGGGCCGACATGCGCCCGCACCGCTTCCACCAGACGCTCGCCTTCGCGATGATCCTTGCCCCGCGCCAGCCATTCCACGGCAAAGGAGCCGGGCGAGGAAAGCTCCTGACGCTCCCCTTCGTCGGCGACTTCCACGAAAACGCGAGCCCTTACGCCGGGGGCGACGCTTTCCAGAATGCGGGAGATCGCCGGCAACGCGGTTTCATCGCCGAACAGGAAAAGCTCGGTGGCATCCGGCACGAAGCCGCCGCCCGGCCCGGTGATTCCGACCAGATCGCCGACGCCGGCATTCTCGGCGAAGTCGGAGCCCGGCATGTTCTCGCCCTCGTGGAGCACCATGTCGATGTCCATCTCGCCCGAGGCGACGTCGATGCGCCGGATCGTGTAGATGCGATGCTCCAGCGCATCCTCGCCCACCGGCATCCGAAGCCGGCCGTCGGGCCCGAGGTCGGGCCAGGACGGCACGCGGCCCTTCGGCGGAAACAGGAGGCGCAGGTGAAGGCCTCCTTCCGCGAAGCGCGACAGATCGGCTCCTTGGAGGGTGATGCGCCGCATCCGCGGCGTCACCTGCCGCGTGCCGGTCACGCGCATCTCGCGGAAGAAGGGCGGAACCGTCGTCGCGCAGCCGTCACCCTTCCAAAGGATCGCCGGCGGTGTCGAGTTTGCCAGTTCCACGACGTGATCGGCGAAGACCAGCTTCATGAAGGCGAGCGAGGTGTCGTCGTCCGCTTCCACCGACACATGAATGCGGTCACCGTCGAGCCGCATCGCGCTATAGCCGAAATCGAGGCTGATCGAGGCGAAACCGCCTTCGCGCGTCACCTCGGCATGCTCCACCATATGGTCGCAGAGCGCTTCCAGGAGGGCCTCCGCCTCGGTGGTGACCAGGGCGGCTTCGGCCTTCATCGTCCAATGGTGGGTCATCGCTCCTACCAGCTTACATGGCCCTTGAAGAGAACGCCCCGGCCTTCGATGTAGCCGCAGGCATAGGTGTTCTGGCAACCGGACACGGCCTTCTTGTCGAAGACGTTGGTGACGTTGGCCGACACGCCCCAATTATCGCGGTTGTAGCGGAGAGCCGCATCGAAAACGGTCGAAGCGTCGACCTTGAACTCGTTTTCGTTGTCGGCATAGGAGTCGCCGACATAGCGCACGCCGACCCCGCCACCGAGGCCGTCGAGCGAACCGCCCGCGACCGTATAGTCGGCCCAGGCCGAGGCCTGCACTTCCGGCACGAGGAAGGGCCGGTTGCCGACGATGTTCTCGTTGGCGTCGCGCTCGATGGTCAGATCGAAGGCGGTGAAAGCGCCCTTGATCTTCCAGTTGCGGTCGATGTTGACGTTGGCTTCGAGTTCGACGCCTTGCGAATTGATCTCGCCGATGGCCTGCGGAATGAAAAGCGGTGCGACGCTCTGCAGCGTGTTGCGGCGCGTCAGGTCGAAGAGCGAGGCGGTGAAGACCGCGTCCACGAAGGTCGGCGCGTATTTCAGGCCGACTTCATACTGTTCGCCGACCTCCGGCTCCACCGCATCGCCCTGGGCATTCGTGCCGATCTGCGGATTGAAGAAGCGCGACACGCTGGCATAGGGAACGAGGCCGTTCTTGAACTCGTAGGCGAGGCCTGCCCGGCCGCTCGCAGCCCCCTCGTCGCCGCTGTAATCGTTATTGAACGATCCGCGATCGTTGCGGTCGATCCAGACCTGATCGTAGCGCCCGTTCAGCGTCAGAATGAAGCCGCCGCCGAACTTGGCCTGTTCCTGCGCGTAGAAGCCCAACTGGTTGAGGTCGATCTTCTCGTTGAGATAAGGCGCGGAAAGTGGGGCGAGGCTGTTCGTGTAGATCGGGTTCACGGGGTTCAGCGGCGCGGCCACGCCGGACGCCTGGACCTGATCGATGCCGAAATATTTGTAGTCGATGCCCACCATGAACTGGTGATCGATCAGCCCCGGATCGGACTCCACCACGAGGCGGTTGTCGGTCGTCACCGTATCGACCTTCGTGTCATGCGCGAAGTTCAGGCGGTTGATCAGGTAGTCGGGCGCCACGGGGTTGGTCAATCCGCCAAAGCCGGTCGCCGGATTGTAGTAGCCGAAGAAATACGGGCCATATTCGGAGCGCTCCGAATGACCGTAGCGGGTGTTGGACACGACCCGCGCGTTCTCCGAAACGTCCGTCTCGAACTCGTAGCCGACCGTGCCCTGGCGGTTCAGGAAGCTGTCGAGATCGGGCTCGGAATAGAAAATGTCGCGGGAAATCTTGCCGAAGGGCGCATCGACCTCGCTTCCGACATAGGGCAGGAAGCCGGTGACGTGGTTCTGGTCGTCGTATTGGTAGGTGGCGTAGAGGTTCAGCCGCGTGTCGGCGTCGGGCTGGAAGGTCAGGTTCGGGGCGATCAGGCCGCGGAAGTTCTGGGCGAATTCCGTATCGGTGTCGCCGCCCTGCAGCTTGCCGAGCACGCGGTAGCTCCACGCGCCGTCTTCGGTGATCTTGTCGCCGAGATCGAAGGCGCCGTAGCCGTTCGGGTCGTCGTTGATCGCGCCCTCGACATAGGCGATGCGCTCGCCCGTCGCGCGCTTGGACACCGAGTTCACGAGGCCGCCCGGATTGCTGCCGCCGTAGAGAACGGAAGCGGGACCGCGCAACACCTCGACGCGCTCCAGAAGGAACGGATCGATGATGAAGCCGCCGAAGGCGTAGGAGTAAAGATTCAGCCCGTCGAGATAGGCGCCGGTCTGTGTGGCGTTGAAGCCGCGAATATAGATCCAGTCCGTGTCGGTGTCCTGGCCGAAGGGCTGCGAGAAGACGCCGGGCGTGTAGCGCAGGGCCTCGTCCACCTTCTGCACGCCGCGATCGTCGAGTTCCTGCCGCCCGATCACGGAGACCGACTGCGGCACCTCCACCAGCGGGGTGCCGGTCTTGGAGCCCGTGGTGGTGCGCTTGGCGACGTAGCCATTAACCGGGCCGGTCGCCGCACCACCGGCGATGTCGCTCGCACCGCCCGCGTTGCCTTGGTTGCCGTTCGCGTCGATCGTCACCGTATCGAGTTCGATCGCCTGTTGCGCCACCGCCGCGGGGGCGAAGGCGGCGACCAGCGCGCAGGCGGCAACGGAAAGGTGAAAGCGGGAAGACATGGAAGGTCCGAACGTCGGTATTGAACGTCCGAGACCTATGGGATTTTAAGCTGACTCAGCAATTCATATTTGCCGCGCGCGCAGCTTCGTGCAGCAATTGTGGCGACGCCGCCACAATTCTGGAAGAGTTCCAGATTCAAGGAGATACGAGCGGGCGTCCGATCTGGGCGAGCGCCAAAAGTGCCGTCCCGACGCAGGCTTCCTGCGAGCGCGCTTCGAGAAAAGGCACCCCGAGCTTCGCCTGTCGGATGGCGCTCCAGGGCTCGTTCGACGCGCCCCCGCCGACGCTGCGCACCGAGACGAGCGGCGGCGCGCCGAGTTCCACCAGCCGGCGATAACCGAGCGCCTCGACGGCGGCGATGCCCTCCAGAACCCCTTGGAAGAACAAGGCCTCGTCGTCCGGGCGCGGGGTCAGGCGCGGCGGGAGCGAACCGTCCGCGATCGGAAAGCGCTCGCCGGGCTTGGCCAGCGGATAATAATCGAAGCCGGTCGGCCGGTCGGGCCGCATGGCGGCGGTGAGCCTCGGCAACTCGCTTTCGGCAAACAGCGACAGAATTGCCTTGCCGCCGGTATTGGAGGCCCCGCCGACGAGCCATTTCTCGGCCAGCCGATGGCTGTAGATGCCGTATTGCGGGGCGAAGACCGGGCGGTCGGACAGGAGCTTCAGCGTCAGGGTGGAGCCGAGCGCGGAGACGCCCTCCCCGAGTTCGCTGGCGCCCGTCGCCAGAAACGACGCGCAGCCGTCCGTGGTCCCGACATGAAGCCGTGCACCGGCCGGCAGGCCGAGCGCCCTTGCCGCTTCACCCACCATGGCGACGGGCGTTCCGGGGGCGAAAACGCGCGGCAGCCTGCCGATCTCGACCCCGACATCGGCGATCCAGTCCGGCCATTGCGCGGTGATCGGGTCGAAGCCCGTTTTCAGCGCATTGTTGAAATCGCTGACGGCAAAGCCTGCGCCGAGGCGACCGAGCAGCCAGTCGGCCTGATGGAGGACGCGCGACACGCCCGGCCGGCGGCCGAGCACCACGGCCCTCGCCAGCGCCGAACTCGCGCCCCGCGCCGCGCTGGTTTCCGGTGCGGCCGCCTCGATAGCCGCCAGAACCGCCGCGTCGCCGGCCGGCTCGTCATACATGATGGGCGCGCCGACCGGCTCGCCCTCCTCATCCAGTCCAAGCATCGTGCCGGACGTGCCGTCGACGCAAACGCCCGCCACGGCGCTAAGATTCGTGCGTCGCCCAAGCTCGCCAACCGCCTCGCCCACCGCCTGCCACCAAAAAGCGGGCGAGCGCGGCGCTTGCGCGATGGACCGGCTGACGAGCCCCAGCACTTCGCCCGCCTCACTCAGAGCCGCGACGCGCACGCCCGACGTGCCGATATCGATGCCGACGACGCGCGCTTCAGCCATTGCTGGCTTGCCTCCCCAAGGTCTGCCGATACTTCTCGGCTTCCCAGTTCGTCAGCGCATGAACCTCCTCACCTGTCAGGCGGCGAAGCGGCGCGCCTTCGGGCAAACGGGCCGCGACCTCGGCGAGGCAGCGCGCCATGAGTTCCCCGCCCCGATCGACGCTTTCGTGGAGGAAAACGCCCCGGCCGGGAGCCACGACGATCTTCGGCGGCTCGGTTGAGGAACCGAAGTCCGACAAGGATCGGCCTTCGGAGAGAACCCCGGTTTGGCTCCCAAGGAAGATCACATGGTCGGGATACATCGGCCCGCCACTCGCGATCTCGACACGCCAGGGCGAGGCCGCGAGCGAATGGATGATCGGATCGGAGGCAGGGCGGTAGGGCGACCCGGCGGCAAGGGCATCGAGGCCGCCCACCCCCTCCGGCGCCGGGAAGCTCGTCGGTTGACGCAAGGCCGCAACGACACGCTCCAGCCGCGCTTCCGCTTCCCCGACATCGGTGCCCGAAACGACGAGGCCGTGATTGGCGAGGATATGGACGTTCGTGCCCGGCGTCTGCGCGTCCACGATGGCTTTGCCGAGCGGCACGCCGGGCCGGCGATAGGGCACATGGGCCCAATCGACGCCCTCGATCCCGCTGAGTCGTCGCGCGACTTCCTCGCGGGCGTCGGTACGAACGGCGAGCGCGATCGTCTCTACGCAGTGGATGTGGAGGACGACCGGATGGTCGATCACCGCATGGACGGAGGTTTCGATGGAAGGCCGCAAACCGCTCGGGTTGCGATCCGTCAGCACGAAGTCCGTCGCCTTCTCGGCGCGCGGATCGCCGTCGCGAAAGGCCTCGCGCAGCGGCTCCACGTCCACCGGCACCATGATGTCGCAGCGTTCGGCCTCGGCGAGCCAGGTGCCGGAGGCCTTGATCCACATGGTGCCGTCGGCTTTCAGCGAGGTGTTGCCGCCCGCGCCCTGCGTGCGCGTCACGTCCTCCCCGAGCCTTGCCGACAGGGCCCTCAGCCTAGCGAGTTCCGTTTGCGCCGCCGTCATCGCATTCCTCCTGCCCCCGTTGAAGTTAGGACAGGACGAGACGCCTCGCAATTATTATCGCGGCATGAACTTTATTGCGTGAGCGAGGCCATGGCGGGCATCGGGTCGGCGGGGCCGAGATAGGCGTCCACCAGCCGCGTCACTTCCGCGTCGCGCGAGCGGCCGGTTTCCCCGCCGATCACCACCACGATGATCCGCTTGCCGTGCCGCTCGGCGCTGGCGACGAGGTTGAAGCCGGCATCGCGGATATAGCCGGTCTTCATGCCGTCGACGCCCTGGACCTTGCCGAGGAGCTTGTTGGTGGAGCGGTAGGGCCGTCCCTCGAAGGAATAGCCGGTCATGGCGTAGAAGGAGGTGAAGCGCGGATGGGCGGCGCGCAGCGACCGGGCGAGGATCGCCATGTCGCGCGCCGTGGAGATCTGGCGCGGATCGGGCAGACCGTTGGGGTTGACGAAGCTCGTGCGGCGCATGCCGATGGAGCGGGCCTTCGCCATCATCATCTTGGCGAAGCCATCGGCGGAACCGCCGAGGTTTTCTGCCACCACCATGGCCGCATCATTGGCCGATTTCGTCGCGATGCCGTGGGCGAGATCGCCGACCGCGACCTTGGTGCCGGCCTTGAGGCCGAGCTTGGACGGAGCCTGCCGCGCGGCGTTGGCGCTGACGTAAAGCGGCGTGTCGAGCGTGAGCTTGCCGGAATCCACCGCGTCGAACAAGAGATAAAGCGTCATCATCTTGGTCAGCGAGGCGGGGTAGCGCAGGCCGTCCGGGTTCAGCTCGTGCAACACGCGGCCGCTTTGGTAGTCCATCACGAGTTCGGCCGGAGCGCGCGGCTCGACATAGCCGAGCGTCACGTCCTCGAAGACGGTGGAGGTTCGGGGGCTCGCCGAAACGCCCTCGGCGGAAAGCTGCGCGCTTTGGCACCCACCGAGCGCGAACGCGGCGGCGAGCGCGAGAAGCCCCGTCCGGGTGAAGGAAAAGCTGGAGGCCATCGTCGTTCCGGCTATGAACCAAGCGCGGAACCGCCGCGCCTTCGCTTAAATTCTAGTCGCCATCTCCTTAAGGCTTGTTCACCATGCGGGGGAATGGCCGCCTTGCATCACGGAGCCTCAAGGAACGGTGGCCGGCTCGGAAAAGCCGCGTTATGAGGCGGTGATGGTGACGAACTCTCCCCTGCCGGACCGCCACGTAGTCTACGGTTTTCCGCCGGACGAACTCGTGGAACTCGCGAGCCACGCGACCCAGGTCTCGCCGCTCGTGCCGAACGCGGCCGCGCTGGAAGACCTTGGGCAATCGGGCGTGGCGTCGGCCGTGATCCTCGCCCCGCCCGGCACGATCGAGCGGCGCTATGCGATCGCCAAGCTTTTGCAAGCGGCCCGGCCGGGAGCGCATTTCACCGTGCTGGCCCCGAAGGCCAAGGGCGGATCGCGCCTCCAGGCCGAACTTGAGGCATTCGGTTGCGAAGCCGCCTTCGACGCGCGCCGACACTTCCGCATCGCCGAGTTCGCGCGGCCGACAAGCCCGGCGGGCCTCGCCGAGGCCATCGCGGCGGGCTCGCCCTTTTTCCACGAGGCGACCGGCTTCTGGACGCAGGCCGGCATCTTCGCCTTCGACCGGATCGATCCCGGCAGCCAGATGCTGCTCGACCACCTGCCCGCCTTGAAGGGGCGCGGCGCGGATCTCGGCTGCGGCATCGGCGTTCTCGGCCGCGCCGCACTCGGGCATGCCGGCGTCACCGAACTCGTCTGCGTCGACACCGACGGGCGCGCGGTGGAGGCTTGCCGCCGCAACCTGCCCGACCCGCGCGTCAGCGTGCGCTGGGCGGATCTGCGCCAACCGCTCGCCCAAGTCGAGAAGCTCGACTTCGTTCTGTCCAACCCGCCCTTCCACGATGGCGGCGCGGAGGATCGCAATCTCGGCCAGGCCTTCATCCGCCGCGCCGCCGACGTTTTGCGCAAGGGCGGCACGGCCTTCATCGTCGCCAACCGGCACCTACCCTACGAGGCGACGCTTTCCGCCGCCTTCGCCCGCGTGTCGACGCTCGCCGAAACCGGCGCCTACAAGATCTTCGAGGCCAGGCGATGAAGATACCGACATCGCGGCTCGACCGTCTTCTCGCCAATCTCGGCTATGGTTCGCGGCGCGAGATCCAGATGCTGGCGCGCCGGGGGCTCATCACGCTGGACGGCGCGCCCGTCTTTGACGCCGAAGCGCGCATGGCGGTCGCGCCGGACCTCTCCGCCCGCATGGTGGTGGACGGCGAAGCGCTCGATCCGCTGCCCGGCCTCGTTCTGATGCTGCATAAGCCGCTCGGCGTCACCTGTTCGCATAGAGAGGCCGGCCCCCTCGTCTACGGGCTCCTGCCGCCGCGCTGGCGGCGTCGCGATCCGGCTCTGTCCACGGTCGGACGGCTCGACAAGGAAACCTCGGGGCTCCTGCTTCTCACCGACGACGGCGCGCTCCTCCACCGCATCATCTCGCCCAAGCACCATGTGCCCAAACGCTATCTCGTGTCGCTCGCGCGGCCCTTGAACGGCACCGAGGCGGGTGTCTTCGCGACCGGCACCCTGATGCTGGAAGGCGAGGAAAAACCCCTGCTGCCGGCCGAGATGGAGGTGCTTGGGGCCCGCGAAGCGGCGCTGACGGTGCATGAAGGGCGTTATCATCAGGTGCGGCGCATGTTCGCCGCGCTCGGCAACCACGTGGAAGCGCTGCACCGCGACCGCATGGGCGCACTGGCACTGCCGGCCGACCTCAAGCCCGGCCAATGGATGGCGCTCGGCCAAGCCGAGATCGACGCGATCTTCGCGGTGAAGGCACCGACACCGTGAAACGCCCTTCTCTCTCGCTGGAGCGGGCCTTCGAGCCACGCCACGGCGAGGCCGTGCCGGTCGCGCCCGGCGTGCTTCGCATCACCGCGCCGAACGGCAGCGCCTTCACCTTTCACGGCACCAACAGCTATCTTCTGGGCGAGGAGCGGCTTTTCCTTCTCGATCCGGGGCCGGACGATGCGCGGCACCTGGCCGTGCTGGAACAAGCGGTCGCGGGCCGCCCGGTGGAGGCGATCCTTCTCACCCACACCCATCGCGACCATACCGCGCTCGTGCGCCAAGCTCGAAAACTCTTCGATGCGCCGGTCTGGGCCGAGGGTCCGCACCGGCCCTCGCGCCCCTTGCGCGCCGGCGAGGGAAACGCGCTCGATTCGGCTGGCGACATGGACCTCGCCATCGACCGAACGCTCGGCGACGGCGAGCGCTTGTCCACCGACATCGGCACGCTGGAAGTCGTCGCGACGCCCGGCCACACCGCCAACCATCTCGCCTTCGCGTTCATCGACGGCGCGGCGGCGGGCACGCTTTTCAGCGGCGATCACGTGATGGCTTGGTCCACCACCATCGTCGCGCCGCCGGACGGCGCCATGGCGGACTACATGGCCTCGCTCGACAAGCTGATGGCGCGGTCGGACAGCCTCTACCTTCCCGGCCATGGCGGCGAGGTCAAGCGCCCCCGCGCCTTCGTGCGCGCGATCAAGGCGCATCGGCTGATCCGCGAGGCAGCCATCGTCGCGGCGGTGCGGAACGGCGACGACAGCGTCGCCGCCATCGTGTCCCGGCTCTACCGCGACACGGACCCCAAGCTCCACGGCGCGGCGGGATTGTCGGTTCTGGCGCATCTGGAAGACCTCGTGCGGCGCGGCCAGATCCTCGCAGACGGACCGCCCTCGCTCGGTGCGCGCTACCGGCTGGCTTAACCTTTGGGCGTCGATGTCGCGCCGATCATGGCGGCGTCGACGCGCTCCAAGAAGTTCTCGATGAAGCGGCGGTTCTGCCCGAGATCGCGCGAGCCGAAGCGCGACACCGAGCGCAGGTCCAGATAGGCCTGTTCCTCGTCTTCCGTGATGCGGATTTCCACATCGCTCGGAAGCCTCAAGATCAGGTCTCTGGCTTCCGCGGTCACGCGATATTCGCCCGATTCCGGCCGGTCGAGCGGATCGGCTTCACCCTCCCCGGCTTCCTCGTCCGGCGCAACGCGGGGCGTCGGCACCGGAATGCCTCCCGCAATCACCGACGGCGCGGGCGCGGGCTCCGGCGGCTCGGCGGTGTCTTCGGCGACGGGTTTCGGGTCGGCCGTTTCGACGCCCGAAACGCTCCAGCCGACATCGCCGAGAACGAGCCGCACGGTCTGGTACATCTGCGACGCGCGCACCGGGAAAACGCGGCCGTTGACCACGGCGGCGGGGTCGACCGGCGCCGGCTCGTCCACGGCTTCGGCAAGACCGTCGGTTTCGGCCATGTTGATCGGCGGATTGGACAAGGCGAGCGCCCCGCCGAGCGCAAAGGGCGCGGCGACGAACAATCCGACGACGAAGGCTCCGAGCGCGGCCGCGCCGCCTTCGTGCCCCCGGCTCCACACACGCTGAAGGCCGAAGCCGGCGAGAACCAGCGCCGCGCCGCCGATCGTCGCGACAAGCGCCAGAAGGATCTCGAAAACGGCGAACTCGACCGCGCCGAGCCGCAGCATCAGCGCCGACACGACGAGGAGAATGCCGGAAAACCATGCCATCCGCCGGGCGACGGGCGCGCTGCGCAGCCTTTTGCGAAGATAATGCCCTGCCATTCGCTCCGGTCCCGGCGAGTGCCGCGAGGTGGTGATCGCAACAGCATTAAGCCGAACCGGCCGGGGGACGGAAGGGGCACGGCGCGCGAAGGCGGCTCCGGCACGCGCCATCATGAGGCCCCATTCGGTGCGGCAATCTCGCCCCGACGAGGCGACACGGCACCAGCCGACGCCTCACCGAAAGGGGGAATATCCATGTCCATGCGAAGCGAAGTCCATGCCGGCGCGGCTGCGCTCTCCCGCCCGGAACAAGTCGAAACCGTCGAGATGGAACTCGCGCTCGACATGCACGAGCCATCCGCCGAGAATTTCGAGGCCTGCGTCAGGGGCGCGGCCGAGGTGGTCGGCGGCGAGATCCTGTTCGACGTGCCCTCCGACGGTTCGGTCGAGGACGCCTCGCGCATCGCCGCCATCCGCGTTCCGGGAGCCACCGAAAGCCGCATCGTCTTCGCCGTCCTCGACGAGGACGAGCGCGAAATCCGCGTCGCGGACCGCGAAGAAGTGGGCGAGCGCTTCCACGGCTTCGCCGAAGCCTATGTCGGCGTGTTGAAGCGCATCCGCGACGATCTGGTGGAGGACGACGAGACGCCGGCCACGCTCGCGTCCTGAGCCGACCCTACTCGCCGGCGGGGGCGAGGCGCCCTCGCCCTTTGACGCCCGGTCCCTTCAGGCTGCGGGAAATGCGGATCGCAGCCTGCGCGGCAGCGATCCTCGCCACGGGCACGCGGAAGGGCGAGCAGGACACGTAGTCCAGCCCCGTCTGCTCGAAAAAAGCGATGGAGGCCGGGTCGCCGCCCTGTTCGCCGCACACGCCGAGCACGATGTCCGGCCGCGTCCGACGCGCCTTCTCGACGCCGAGCGCGATGAGTTCGCCGACGCCTTCCACATCCACCGACTGGAACGGATCGCGGGCGATGATGCCCTTCCTCTCATAGGTCGACAGGAAGTTCGCCGCATCGTCGCGCGAGATGCCGAAGACGGTCTGCGTCAGGTCGTTGGTGCCGAAGGAAAAGAAGTCCGCGACCTCCGCGATGGCGTCGGCCCGCACAATCGCGCGCGGCAGTTCGATCATGGTGCCGACGCGGTAGTCGAGAGACTGGCCGCGTTCGGCCATCACGAGTTGGGCCACCTCGTCCACCCGCGCCTTCACGAAGTCGAGTTCGGCCTTCAGCCCGACGAGCGGCACCATGATTTCGGGCACCACGGCCGCGCCGGAGCGCTTCTCGGCCTCGATCGCCGCTTCGAAGATGGCGCGCGCCTGGACCTCGACGATCTCGGGATGCGAGATCGCGAGGCGGCAGCCGCGATGGCCGAGCATGGGGTTGAACTCTTCCAGCTTGGCGATGCGGTCGGCGAGGACGCGCTCTTCGATGCCGAACTGGCTGGCGACCTCGGCGATCTCGGCCTCGCCCTTCGGCAGAAATTCGTGAAGCGGAGGGTCGAGAAGGCGGATCGTGACCGGCAGGCCGGCCATGATCTCGAAAAGCTCCACGAAGTCCGAACGCTGGAACGGCAGAAGCTCGGCCAGCGCTTCGCGCCGGCCCTTCTCGTCGGGGGCGAGGATCATCCGGCGCATGGCCGGCACGCGGTCGCCTTGGAAGAACATATGCTCGGTGCGGCAAAGGCCGATGCCTTCCGCCCCGAAAGCGCGCGCCGCGCGCGCTTCGGCCGGCGTTTCGGCATTGGTGCGCACCACCATGCGCCGCGCCCTGTCGGCGAAATCCATGAGGCGCGCCAGTTCCCCGGCAAGGCTCGGGCGCTCGAGTTCGGCGCCGCCCAAGATCACCTCGCCGCTGGACCCGTCGATGGTGATCGTGTCGCCGGCCTTCAGCGACAAGGTGCCGGCGGTGAGAAGCCCCCGTGCGGCGTCCAGCCGGAGTGCGCCCGCACCGGTGACGCAGGGCTTGCCGATGCCGCGCGCGACCACGGCGGCGTGGCTGGTGGTGCCGCCGCGAATGGTGAGAATGCCTTCCGAAACATGCATCCCGTGGATGTCTTCCGGATGCGTTTCGTTGCGAACCAGGATCACGGCCCGCCCTTCGCCCGCCGCGCGCCGCGCGTCCTCCGTGGTGAAGGCGATGGCGCCGCTGGCCGCACCCGGCGAGGCCGGCAGGCCCTTGCCGATCACCTGAAGGCTGTCGCGATTGACGATGGCGGGATGCAGCAACTGGTCGAGCGAGGTCGGATCGATGCGCAGGATCGCCTCGTCCTCGTCGATCAGGTCGTCCTCCACGAGGCCGATGGCGATCCGCACCGCTTCGGCGGGGCTGCGCTTGGCGACGCGCGACTGGAGAAGGAAAAGTTCCGAATCGCCGACCATGAAATCGACCTCGACCGCGTCGCCAAAATGCGCTTCCAGCCGGGCCACATGGGCGGCGAGCGCCTGGATATCGGCGGGAAAGGCTGGCTCCGCGCCGGCGCGGGCGAAGTCGGCGAGTTCCCCGATCGGCCCGCCTTCGCCGAAACGCGTTTCGGTGGCCGAACGTCCGCCGAAGCCGAATTCGCCGGTCAAGGCGGCCCGGCCGGTCGCGAAATCGCGCGAACGGGCGCGGCCCGTCCCCGAATTCATGTCGCGCTCGTTGAAGATCATGGCATGCGCCGTCACCGACAGGCCGGCATTTTCGGGTATGCCGTGGAGGGTACGGAACGAGCGCGCCAGCGGGCTGCGCCAGGAGGAGAAGCTCGCTTCCACCACGCTCAGCAACTGCTCGATCGGCGATTGCGGCAGCGGCAGGCCGGCCACTTCCTCGATGAACGCATGGTAGCGCGACACGAGGCGGCGCCATTCGCGCGCCTCCCCGGGCTCGACCCCGTTCCAGCCGCCGTCCAGCCGCTCCGCCTCGAAGACGTCCTCGAACTCGGCCCCGTCGATGCCGAAGACAAGGCCGGCGAAGGATTCCAGGAAACGCCGATAGCTGCGGAAGGCGAAACCCGCGTCACCGAGTTCGGCGGCGATGGTTTCCACCGTGCGGTCGTTCAACCCGACATCGAGAACGGTTTCGGCGAGGCCGGGAATGGGGGTGCGGGCACCGGTGCGAACGGCGAGAAGCAAGGGCCGGGTCGCGCCGTCGAAAACGCGGCCGGTCACGTCCTCCAGCCATTTCACCGCCGTGCCGACATCGACGCGCAAGCCGGCGGGGAGTTCGTTCGGGGTGCTGGAAGCTTCGCGCCATGCGCCGGAGGTGATCGTGAAGCCCGGCGGAACGGGAAGGTCCAGCGCGGCCAGAAGCGCGAGATTGGCGCCCTTGGAGCCGAGCGCCTCCAACGCGTCGGCCGGCCGCTCCGCCGAACCCTGCCGGAATGTGTGAATCCGCTTCGCCATGGCGCGGCGCTTGGCTCCTCGTCCGCGATCCCCATCGCAGGGCGAACTTAAGAAAGAACTGCGCCGCCGCCAATTGCTGCGGCGCAATAAAGTTATCGCATCATGTGCCGGCGGCGTCGATGGCGGCGGCGAACTCGGCCGGAGGCAGCGAGCCCTCGTAGCGCTTGCCGTTGATGAAGAAGGTCGGCGTCGCCTGGACGCCGAACTCCGTTTCGCCGCGCTGCTGCATCGCCACGACCTTGGTTTGAAGGTCCTTGTCGGTGAGGCAGGCCTTGAAGGCCTCGTCCGTGAAGCCGGCGAGCTTGGCGATGTCGAGAAGCGCCTGCGAGGCGTTCTGCGCCCGCGCCCATGTTTCCTGCTGCTCGAACAGGACCTCGACCATGGCGTTGCGGCGACCGTCCGGCGCGCAGCGCGCCAGCATGAAGGCGGCGACGGCGCGCGGATCGAAGGGGAACTCGCGCAGGACGATCTTGGCCTTGCCGGTGTCGACATAGTCCTTCTTGATCTGCGGCAGCGTGTTGACCGCGAAGTCGGCGCAATGGCCGCAGGTCATGGAGGCGTATTCGACGATGGTGACGGGAGCGTTCGGATCGCCCATCACGATATCGGGAAGCGGGCCGGGCTCCATCAGCTTGGCGACATCCACCGTGCCCTTGGCCTCGGGCGCCTTGGCGGCGGCGCCCGGAACGGGCGTCGCGGCTTCCTGAGCAAAAGCCGGCACGACCGCCAATGAGACGGCCGCGAGGAGCCCGGCTGCCGCCAGCGCTCGAAGCGCGGATGAGTTGCGAATGGATGCCATGGCGCGCGGCCTTTCTTTAAAGCCTTCGATTCGCCGTCTCTAGTAGAAGCGGATTGCGGCGCTGCCAAGCCGGCGGCACCGCACCTCCCTCACGGTTTTGCGGGAAGTCGCCGCAGAATGCTTTCGCCATAGGCGGCAAGGGCGGCGCGAAGCTTCGGGTCCTCGATGCGCTCCACCATCGCCTCCACCCGCTCGCCCTCCCCCGGCTTCAAGCTGCGCAGCTTCGGCTTCAGGTCGCGCACCGGAACGGCGACCGGCTTCTGAACGATGCGCAGCCGGTCCACCGCGTGGTGGCCGAGATAGGCGTTGACGCGCTGGACGATCTCGCCCGCCTGATGCTGGAGGCGCAAGGCCGCCGCGCCTTCGCAGGCGACAACGAGGGTGGCGGGACGAAAGTCGCGTTCGGTGCCCTGACCTTCCGGCGGCCAGACCAGCTTTTCGGGGCGTGTCACCTGTTCCAGCCGCGCGCCGACGATCTCGCCCCAGGCTTGGACGAGCCCGATGGTCATGCCGGCCTTGCGGCGCAGCACCGGGTCGAGGATCGCGGAGGCCATTTCGCCGACGGGCGTCGGCCCTCGTCTGGCGCGTTTCATGCGGCCTGCCCTTGCCGAGGCGGAACGGAGGCGGCGATCAGCGTCGCCGCAAACACCCAGACCGAATCGAGGATATCGTGGAAGAACATGATGTTGGAAAAACCCGGCACCAGAAAGGCGGTGACCAGCACCAGTGACGCCGCCAGCCGCCGGCCGCCGCCGATCCGCCCGCGCGCCCGCCAGGCCGTCCAGACCGGCGCGGCCAGGACGAAGCAGAGCGCCGCGATGCCGAGGAGGCCGGCATCCACCCCGACGGTCAGGAAGATGTTGTGGAGATGGCTGAAGGAGAAACCGGCGAAGGCCTGGCTGTCGAGATAGGGCTGGATCGCCGACCAACGCGCCGCTTCGCCATAACCGAAGAAGGGCTGCGCGGCGAAGGCCTGCATCCCCGCCTCGTACATGGCGCGGCGAAGATTGAGCGAGGTCGCCGAATCCACGTCGGCGGCGATTTGCGACAGGTCCGACACCATCGCCTCGACCCGCGTGCCGACCACCCGCGCCACCGCGACGGCGACCAGCGCGACGCCAAGAAGAACCGCGACGCTCATCGCCGCCTGGACGAGCGGCGATTTAGCGCGCCAGCGCTCGACCACGGCGCCACGACGGGCGAAAAGAGCGATGGCGATCACCACCGGCAGGGCCGGCCACGCACCGCGCATGCCCGACATCATCACCGCGAAGCTTGCCCCGAGGCACCCGACGACGGCCAGAACCGCGCGCGAGCGCGTCGGATGGTCCGGCAAGGACAGAACCGAAAAGCCGGCGGCCAGAAGCGCGCAGATCGACAAGGGCCCGGGATTGCCCGCGAGCCCCGCCACGCGCTCGCCCTCGATCGCATAGGACAGGATGCAGATCGGAATCAGGAGAACGCCGCCCACCGCCGCGCCCGCAAAAGCCGGCGGCAGGGTGTCGCGAAACACCGAACAGCGCATCCGGGGGATCAGGAAGACGGGGAGAAGAAACAGGAGAAGCTTGCCGACCAGATGCCAGGCATGGCCGAGACCCGCCCCTCCGTCGCCACCCGCATGGATGAGATCCGACCCCGCCATCACCGCGAAGAAGCCGATCAAGGATAGGAGAACCGGCAGGTCCGAGCGCTCGATCCGGACGCGAAAGCGGCGCAAGGCCATCGAGATCAGCGACCAGGAGGCGAGAAGAATGGCCACCACCGTCGCGCCCGATCCGCCCGCGGCGGCGAGAACGAAGAAGGCGAAGTTCGACCAGCCGTTGCGGCGACCGAGATCGAGACGCGATGGGCGGAACAGAACGGCGCGGGCGTGTCCCAACGAACCGGTCCGCGCGTGAGCGGGCGCCGGCGCCAGGAGATCGAGCCCGCTGCGCGGCGGCATAGGGCCGCTATTCACAGCGCCATCGTGACCCATGCCGAAGGCTCTTGCCAAGGCCGGCGCGGTGGGCTTTGTCGAATGTCGTGGAGCCAAAATTTCGCCGGACGTTGGCGGTCGAGGGCGACCGCGTTTCGATGTCGATGCGACGATACGGTCATGCAAGTCAAGACGAAGGCGGACGGCCATCAGGCGGCCGAGAGCATCGCGGTGCGTATGCTCGGCTGGTACGATCGCCACGCGCGCATTCTACCGTGGCGGGTTTCGCCGGCGGATCGACGCCAAGGCGTCAAGCCCGATCCCTACCGCGTGTGGCTGTCGGAGGTGATGCTTCAGCAGACGACGGTCGCGGCCGTGTCCGGCTACTTCCTCGATTTTCTCCAACGCTGGCCGAATGTCGAGGCCTTGGCGGCCGCGCCGAGCGAGGAGGTGATGGGCGCTTGGGCCGGGCTCGGCTATTATGCCAGAGCCCGCAACCTCCATGCCTGCGCCAAGGCGGTGGCCTCCGAGCATGGCGGCGTGTTTCCATCGACAGCGGAAGGGCTGAAGCGCCTGCCCGGCATCGGCGATTATACGAGCGCGGCCATCGCGGCCATCGCCTTCGACGAGCCGGCCGCCGTGGTGGACGGCAATATCGAGCGCGTCACGTCGCGGCTTTTCGCGATCGAGACGCCCTTGCCGCAATCGCGCCCGCTGATCCGCGCCCGCGTCGAAGCCATGACGCCGCGTTTACGGCCCGGCGATTTCGCGCAAAGCATGATGGATCTCGGTGCGACGATCTGCACGCCGCGCCGTCCGGCCTGCGTGATCTGCCCCGTTCAGCCTTCCTGCGAGGCGCAAGGCAAAGGCATCGCCGAGCGCCTGCCGGCGAAGGCCCCGAAGCGCGCCAAGCCGAGCCGGCGGGGCGCGGCCTTTGTCGCGGTGCGCCGTTGCGACGGCGCGGTGTTCCTGCGCCGACGCCCGGCGCTCGGCATGCTCGGCGACATGGCCGAGCCGCCGACAAGCGGCTGGAGCGCGAAGGCGGACGGCGCAACGGGAGCCGACGCCGCCCCCTTTCCGGCCGCGTGGAAGGAAGCCGGCACGGTGGCGCACGGCTTCACCCATTTCGACCTGACCCTCGAAGTCTGGCGCGCGGAACTGGACGCGGCGCCGAAGGGCACGGACGGTTGGTGGTCGCCGCCCGAGCGCCTCCTCACCGAAGCCCTGCCGACCCTGATGCGCCGGGCGATCGAGACCGCCCTCGTCTCGAAGTCTTAGAACCGGGGACAGAACCCAGCGGGTCGGTCTGACGAGCCTTTCCGCCCCCGGACTTCGTTGCCGATGCTCGCCCATGCGCTGCATGGACTGCGCTCGGCGCCTCGCCGGGAGCGAAAAGTCCGCGCCAGCCCTCCTCCGCCAGGTTCTGTCCCCGGTTCTTAGGCCCCCGCGCCACTCATGCCGGCGCGCACCTTTACGCGCAAGTCGTCGATCAGCGTCAGCGCGCTTCCTTCCCGAAGGTGCCAGAAGGTCCAGCCGTTGCAGGCGTCCAGTCCCTGCACCTTCGCGCCGAGACGGTGGATGGAGGCGACCTCGCCGTTCACCGCGATCGTGCCGTCGGCGCGCACTTCCGCCGTCCAGCGGCCGCGCGCGTCGGTGAGAAGCGAGCCCGGCTTCACCAAACCCGCCTCGATGAGGCTGGAGAAGGGCACGCGCGGCTCGGCGCGCTTGGTGGGCGCGGCCTTGAGGGCGCTCGCCCCCAAGGTTTCCACGGCGGCGATGCGGGCAGTCGCGGCATCGATGTAGGCCTGCTCGCGCTCGATGCCGACGAAATGGCGGCCGAGCTTCTTGGCGACCGCGCCCGTCGTGCCGGAGCCGAAGAAGGGATCGAGCACCACGTCGCCGGGCTTGGTGGAGGATAAAAGAACGCGGGCGAGAAGCGCTTCGGGCTTCTGCGTCGGATGCGCCTTGTTGCCGTCCTCGTCCTTCAGGCGCTCGCTCCCTGAGCATATCGGGAACAGCCAGTCGGAGCGCATCTGCACGTCGTCGTTGGCAGCCTTCATTGCGTCGTAGTTGAAGGTGTAGCTTTTGGCTTCCTTGTCGCGCGAGGCCCAGATCATGGTCTCGTGGGCGTTCTGGAAGCGGCGGCCGCGGAAGTTCGGCATCGGGTTGGTTTTCCGCCACACCACGTCGTTCAGCATCCAGAAGCCGAGATCCTGCATGATCGCGCCGACGCGGAAGATGTTGTGATAGGAGCCGATCACCCAGATCGTGCCGTTCGGCTTCAACACCCGGCGGGCGGCGAGAAGCCAGGCGCGCGTGAAGGCATCATAGGCCGCGAAGCTTTCGAACTGGTCCCAGGCGTCGTCCACCGCGTCCACCTTGGACTGGTCCGGGCGATGCAGGTCGCCACCGAGCTGCAGGTTGTAGGGCGGGTCGGCGAAGATCACGTCGACCGAATGCTTGGGCAGCATCTCCATGCGCGAGATGCAATCGCCGCGAATGATCGTGTCCAGCCACGGCTCGGGAGCGCGGGCGACCTCGCCGATCTCGCGGGTCTTGGAAACGGTACGAAGACGGGTGAGAGCCATGAATCGACATCCGGTACGCAAGAACGATCAACCGGATTCATGGTTACCGAATAGGGTAAACCAATCGCTAAGCGCCGCGCCTTTCTTATCGACCTCCGCACGAGCTTCCTGTACCCGGACGCTCGAACATGCGCATTCCGGAGCCTTCATGTCCTCCCTGTCCCTCGTCATTTTCGACTGCGACGGCGTTCTCATCGATTCGGAGATTCTTGCGGCAAAAGTCGAATCGACGATCCTGAAGGAATACGGCTGCGATCTTTCGGCCGAAGAGATCGCGCATCGCTTCGCGGGGCTGACCTGGGCGCGGATCATCGAGCTCCTGACCGCCGAAACGGGCATCAATTTTCCGGACGACCTGAAAGGGCGCGTGGCGGAAGCCTTCGACAAGCGCGTGCCGAAGGAACTCGTCGCCATCGAGGGCGTCGGCGCGATGCTGGACGCGCTCGACCTGCCGCGCTGCATCTGTTCGAACTCCACCGGCGCGCAGCTGAAGTTCATGCTCGGCCATGTCGGCCTATGGGACCGCTTCCGGCCTTACGTCTACCCGGCGCGCGAGGTCGGCGAAGGCCGGCCGAAGCCCGCGCCCGACGTGTTTCTCCATGCCTGCAAGGAGTTCGACGTCGAGCCGCGCCGGGCGGTGGTTCTGGAGGATTCGGTGCATGGCGCGGCAGCCGCCGTCGCAGCCGGCTGCCGCGTCGTCGGCTTCACCGGCGCTTCGCACAGCTATCCCGGCCACGGCGAGGCCTTGAGCGATGTCGGCGTCGAGACCGTGATCTCGCGCTTGTCCGACTTTCCCGCCGTGGTGGAAGCCCTGTCGAGCTGGGCCGAGACCTGAAAACTTATTTCCCGCTGTCGTCGAAGCCGACGAAGATCGAATAGTTCTTCGCCGCCGGCTCGGGCACGCGCACCATCTCGTCGACATAAACGAAGCGGCCGGCCGAGCCGGTGGCGTAGGACACGCTCTGCGTTCCCTTGTTGGCGTAGAGCACTTCCCCCCCGTTCCGCGTCACGGCGACGCGGATCGGCAGGGGGGCCGAGCCCGCACCACCCGCCGGCCCCGGCACGACGCGGCCCGAAACGCCGACCTTGATGCGAAGCTCGCCGTCCACCACGCGGCATTCGCGCGTCGTTTGCGTGATGGAAGCGATGTACTGGAGGTTCTCGCCCGCCCCCTTGCGCAGGATCGCCGTGCCTTCGCGTAAGGAAACGCGCGGGCAATAATCGGGCACGGTGCCTTCGGCATCGGCGCTGACCGGGCGGCGAAAATCGTCGGTGGGCGCGGCCTGGCGATCGGCCGTCGGCCCGCACGCCGACAAAGCGAGGATCGGAGCCATAAGGGCGGCGAAGCGGCAGGGTCGGGGCGGCATCGTGCGTGGTTCTTCCCATATCGTGGCGCCCCGTTCTATAACAGCCCACCGGGCCGGAGGCGACGGGTGCGAGATGCGAGATCTCGATCCGTGGGGAGGCCGAGCCGAGGCCCGGAAAGACGCGGGAAGTGAGCAGCGACGTGAGATATGTAAGTTCGCGGGGCGAAGCGCCGACCTTGGGCTTTTCCGACGTCCTTCTGGCCGGCCTTGCCAGCGATGGCGGCCTTTACGTCCCGGCGGAATGGCCGCAATTCTCGGATGACGAGATCCGCAGCCTTCGCGACAAGCCCTATGCGGACGTGGCGCTGGCGATCTTCAAGCCCTTCGTCGGACCGGAAATCCCTGAGAGCGTCCTGAAGCGCATGGTGGACGAGGCCTATGCCACCTTCCCCCATCCGGCCGTCGCTCCGCTCGTGCAGATCGGGCCGAAAGACTACGTGCTGGAACTCTTCCACGGGCCGACGCTCGCCTTCAAGGACGTGGCGATGCAGCTTCTCGCCCGCCTGATGGACCATGTCCTCAAAGAACGCGGGCAGCGCGCCACCATCGTCGGCGCGACATCGGGCGATACCGGCGGCGCGGCGATCGCGGCCTTCGCCGCCTCGACGCGCACCGACATCTTCATCCTCTTCCCCAAGGGTCGCGTGTCGCCCGTCCAACAGAAGCAGATGACGACGCACGGGGCGGCGAACGTCCACGCCATCGCCGTGGAAGGCAATTTCGACCATTGCCAGGCGCTGGTGAAGGCGATGTTCAACGACGCGCGCTTCCGCCATGACACGGCCTTGTCGGGCGTCAATTCCATCAACTGGGCGCGCATCATGGCCCAGATCACCTATTACTTCACCGCCGCGCTCAGCCTCGGCGCGCCGGACCGCCAGGTCTCCTTCACCGTTCCGACCGGCAATTTCGGCGACATCTTCGCCGGCTACGCCGCCAAGCGCATGGGCCTGCCGATCGACCGGCTGGTGATCGCCACCAACCAGAACGACATCCTGGCGCGCGCCATGGCGAGCGGGCGCTACGAGACGGCCGGCGTCCATGCCACCGCTTCGCCGTCCATGGATATCGAGGTCTCCTCCAACTTCGAGCGCCTCCTGTTCGAAGCAGGCGGACGCGACGCCGCTTCCATCCGCTCCCTGATGGCCGGCCTGTCGCAAAGCGGCGCCTTCACCCTGCCGGAAGGCACGCTGACGAAGATCCGCGCCGAGTTCGACGCCGGGCGCACCGACGAGGCGCAAACGGCGGAAACGATCCGCGACGTTCTCGACACGAGCGCTTATCTTCTCGATCCGCACACGGCCGTCGGCGTCCATGTGGCGCGTGGACAGACGGGGTCGGTTCCCATGGTGACGCTCGGCACCGCCCATCCGGCGAAGTTCCCGCTGGCGGTCGAGAAGGCCTGCGGCCGCTCGCCTACCCTCCCCCCGAGCCACGAGGGGCTGATGGAGCGCGCCGAAATCTTCGACGAGTTGCCGAACGACCTTCGCGCCGTTCAGGATTTCATCTCCGCGCGCTCGCGGGCGACCAGCGAAGGCAAAGCCGCATGAGCGTCGAGATCACCAAGCTTTCCAACGGCCTGACCGTCGCCACCGAAGTCATGCCGGCGCTGGAAAGCGCCGCGCTCGGCGTTTGGGTGAAGGCGGGTGCGAGAGACGAGACGGAGGGCGAGCACGGCATCGCCCATCTTCTCGAGCACATGGCGTTCAAGGGCACCTCGCGCCGCACGGCCCGCCAGATCGCCGAGGAGATCGAGGATGTCGGCGGCGAACTCAACGCCGCCACCAGCGTCGAGACCACCTCCTACTACGCCCGCGTCCTCAAGGAGGACGTGCCGCTCGCCTTCGACATCCTGTCCGACATCATGCTGGACTCGAAGTTCGACGAGGAGGAACTGGAGCGCGAGCAGCAGGTGATCCTGCAGGAGATCGGCGCGGCGGAAGACACGCCCGACGACATCGTCTTCGACCATTTCCAGGAAACAGCCTTTCAGGACCAGATCATCGGCCGACCGATTCTGGGCACCCGCGACACGGTGCGCTCCTTCACGCCCGATCGGCTGCGCTCCTATCTCGCACGCCATTATTCGCCCGAGCGCATCGTGGTGTCGGCGGCGGGGGCGGTGGACCACGACGCCGTGGTGCGCCAGATCGAAGCGGCTTTCGGCAGGATGCCGAGGTCCGAACTCGACATGGCGGCCCAGCGCCCGACAGCCCTTTATACCGGCGGGGAGTTCCGCGAAACGCGCGACCTGATGGACGCGCAGATGGTGCTCGGCTTCGAAGGGCGGCCCTACTACGCCCGCGACTTCTATTCTTCGCAGATCCTCTCCCTGATCCTCGGCGGCGGCATGTCGTCTCGCTTGTTTCAGGAAATCCGCGAAAAGCGCGGCCTTTGCTACGCGATCTATTCCTTCCATTGGAGCTATTCCGACAGCGGCATCTTCGGCGTCCATGCGGCGACGGGCGAGGAGGAACTCGCCGAACTCGCCCCCGTGATCGCCGAGGAGCTTGCCCGCGCGAGCGAGGGCATCCACGACGCGGAAGTCGCGCGCGCCAGAGCGCAGATGCGCTCCAGCCTGATGATGAGCCAGGAAAGCCCGTCTTCGCGTGCCGGCCAGATCGCCCGCCAGCTCATGTTCAACGGCGCGATCATCTCCAACACCGAGCTTCTCGACCGCTTGTCGGCCGTCACCGCCGGGCGCCTGACGGAACTGGCCGCCGCGACCTTCCTCGATCGCGCGCCGACGCTGGCGGCCATCGGCCCGATCAGCCGCCTGCCGAGCGTCGGCGAGATCGCCGGCGGGCTGACGGCGGCGGGGGCCGGACCGAAGCTGGCCGCCGCGCACCACTGAAACCGCGACGCGATGGGACTTCTGGACATCTTTCTTGCGCCGATGGGTCCGACCCTCAGGAGCGAGCGGGTCGTCCTTCGCCTGCCGCAAGGGCGCGACTACGAAAGCTGGCGACGGGTGCGCGAGGAAAGCCGCGACTTCCTGAAGCCCTGGGAGCCGCTGAGGCCCGTCGACGAACTGTCGCGCCGCTCCTATCGCCAGCATCTGTCGCGCTACGTGCAGGAAGCGCACGAGCGGACCTCCTTCACCTTCTTTCTTCTGCCGCCGGGCGGCGGTGAGGTTCTGGGCGGCATCACGGTCGGGAATATCCGGCGGGGGGTCGCGCAGTGCTGCACGCTCGGCTATTGGATGGGAGAGGCTCACGCGGGAAAGGGCTTGATGCGCGCCGCCGTTGAGCTTCTGAAACCGTTCGTGTTCGAGGTCGAAGGCCTGCATCGCATCGAGGCCGCCTGCCTTCCTTCGAACGCGCGCTCCATGCGCCTTCTGGAAAGAACCGGCTTTCGCCGCGAGGGTTACCTGAAAAAATATCTGAAGATCGACGGCTCCTGGGAGGACCATCACCTTTACGCGCTTCTGGCGGAGGACTGGACACGCCTGCCCGGCCCCGAGAACCGCGACGCGCCGGCCTCCTCGTTCACGAGCCCCGATCCGGTGGGTCCATGAACCCGGTTGCGATGCTCCTTCGGCTCTGTCTTTTCCTCCTGATGGCACTCGCCGCGCCCTTGCCCGCTTTCGCCTTGGAAGCGGTCGGGATCGCGCGCGACGATGTTGCCATCGACCTGAAGCCGGCGGTCGAGATTCACCGTGACCGGGGCAAGAGCTTTCAGGTCTCCACCGCGCCCGGCGCCGACGGCATCGTCCACCGCATCGAGGTGGAGGCCAACTCCCCCAATTCCTCCGGCGACTGGGCGGTGTTCGCCATCGCCAACAATACCGACGTGCAGCTCGACCGCCTCGTGGTCGCGCCGAACTTCCGCCTGCCCGGCTCCGGCGTGATCTGGCCGGATCTCGGGAGCCAGCGCATCGCCTCGATCACGCCGTCGGAGGGTTTCGCGCTGGAGCGCCAGCCGAGTTCCGAGGCCGACGTCTTTCTCGTCACGCTCAATCCCGGCTCCACCGTCACCTTCGTCGCCGAGATGGCGTCCCACGACATGCCGGAAATCCGGCTGTGGGAGCCGAACGCCTACAAGGACACGATCAACGCCTACACGCTTTATCGCGGCATCGTGCTCGGCATCGCCGGCCTTCTGGCGGTCTTCCTGACGATCCTCTTCGTGGTGAAGGGCTCGGCGATGTTTCCGGCCACCGCCGCGCTCGCCTGGGCCGTGCTCGCCTATATCTGCATCGACTTCGACTTCTGGCAGAAGCTCGTGCCGATCCAGCCCGGCCAGGAAGGCGTCTGGCGGGCCGGAACGGAAGTCGCGCTCGCCTTCACGCTGGTCGTGTTCCTTTCGGCCTATCTCCACCTCAACCGCTGGCACGGCGTCTTCTCGGCCTTCACGCTTCTCTGGCTCCTCGGTCTCGGCGCGCTCGGGGCGGCGAGCGGCTTCGATCCGCCGGTGGCGGCGGGCGCGGCGCGTATTTCCATGGCGGCGACGGGCGTCATCGGCCTTGGCCTGATTCTTTATCTAGCGGCCGTCGGCTTCGACCGGGCGATCATGCTGATCCCGACCTGGCTTCTCATCCTCGTCTGGACCTTCGCGGGGTGGATGACGGTGACCGGCCGCGTCAACAACGACGTGATCCAGCCGGCGCTCGGCGGCGGGCTGGTTCTCATCGTGCTCCTCATCGGCTTTACGGTGATGCAGCACGCCTTCGCCGGCTCCGGCTTTTCCGGCGGCGCGATCTCCGATCTCGAACGCCGCGCCCTGGCGCTGGCCGGCACGGGCGACGCGATCTTCGATTGGGACGTGACGCGCGACCGCATCTTCGCGGGAAGCCAGAAGGACGGACCGGAAGTCTTGCCCTTCGGCGAGATGACGGGCCATGCGCGCGACTGGCTGCCGATCCTTCATCCCGACGACCGCGACCGCTTCAAGCTGACGCTCGACACGATCCTGGAGCACCGACGCGGGCGCATCGCGCAGAACTTCCGGGTGAAGGGGCGCGAAGGGCATTACCATTGGGTCCAGCTTCGCGCGCGGCCGGTTCTGGGCAGCGACGGCGAAGTCGTGCGCTGCGTCGGCACGCTGAAGGACATCACCGACGAGCGAAAGGCCGAGGAACGGCTGCTGCACGATTCGCTCCACGACCAGCTCACCGGCCTGCCGAACCGCGAACTCTTTATCGACCGCCTGTCATCGATCGGCGCGCTCGCCACCGCACGGCCGGACGTTCGGCCAAGCCTTCTCGTGATCGACATAGACCGCTTCCGGCAGGTGAACGACGATCTCGGCATCGCCACGGGCGACACGATCCTTCTGACGGTCGGCCGCCGGCTGCGCCGCATCCTGAAGGTTCAGGACTCGCTCGCGCGCCTTTCCGGCGACCAGTTCGGTCTGATCCTCGTGTCGGAAACCGAGATGGAAGCGATCGCGGGCTTCGCCGACAAGCTGCGCGAGGCGATCAAGGCGCCGATCGCCTTCGGCGACAAGGAGATCGTTCTCACCGGCTCCATCGGCATCACCGGCTGGGCGGAAGGCTCGACGCCGGACGCCGCGCTGAAGGAGGCCGAGCTCGCCATGTATCAGGCCAAGCGCCTCGGCGGCGATCGCATCGAGCCCTTCCGCCCGGCGCTTCGCACCAACGGCTCGGGGCGCCTGGAACTCGAATCCGACCTTCGCCGCGCTTTCGGGCGCAACGAACTGTTCCTCGCCTTCCAGCCGATCGTGCGGCTGTCGGACAGGAAGATCGCCGGCTTCGAGGCGCTTTTGCGCTGGAACCACCCCAAGCGCGGCCTGATTTCCCCGGCCGAGTTCGTGCCGCTCGCCGAAAGCTGCGGCCTGATCGTCGATCTCGGGCAGTTCGCGCTGGAAGAAGCCGCGCTTCGCTTGTCCGACTGGCACAAGCTGACGGGCAGCGAGAAGCTCACCGTGTCGGTGAACGTGTCGAGCCGCCAGCTCATCCGACAGGACCTCGTCAACGACGTGCGCACTGTTATCGAGCGCTATTCGCTGCCGCCACGCTGCTTGAAGCTGGAAATCACCGAATCCATGGTGATGGACAATCCAGAGCGCTCGGCCCACCTTCTCGCGCGGCTGCGCGACATGGATGTCGGCCTGTCGATCGACGATTTCGGCACCGGCTATTCCTCGCTCGCCTATCTGACGCGCTTTCCCTTCGACACGTTGAAGATCGACCAGACCTTCCTGCGCGGCGAGCACCGGCCGGAGCGCCCGATCATCGTCCAGTCG
This sequence comes from Aureimonas psammosilenae, assembly GCF_009176975.1. Lineage (GTDB taxonomy): Bacteria > Pseudomonadota > Alphaproteobacteria > Rhizobiales > Rhizobiaceae > Plantimonas > Plantimonas psammosilenae. The sequence continues at coordinate 595,997 of NZ_WEZG01000001.1, read as the reverse complement.
ATCATCTCCATGGCGCGCGAGTTGGACCTCGCGGTGATCGCGGAAGGCGTGGAAACCGCCGAGGATGCCGACAGGCTTCACGAGCTCGGCTGCGAATACGGGCAAAGCTATCTTTTCTCGCCCCCGCTCAGCCAGGAAGAGGTGCGACGCCGCCTCACCGAGCGCGGCGGGCCGCGCCGCAAGGGCCGCGCCCCGAGCGAACTTCCTCCAGAACGGTCCCATGCCCCTTCATAACGATACGCCGCTCGTCGCCTCGCGCCCCTTGAGCCTTCGCACCGGGCGCACCGTCTGGCTGAAGCTCGACGCGCTGCAGGTGCCGGGCTCCTTCAAGATACGAGGCGTCGGCGCGGCCTGCGAAGCCCATGCCCGCGCCGGCGCCAAGCGCTTCGTCTCGTCGTCCGGCGGCAATGCCGGCATGGCGGTCGCCTATGCCGGGCGCATGTTGGGCATTCCGGTGACGGTAGTGGTGCCTGAAACCGCCACCGACCATGCCAAGCGCCTTCTTGGGCAGGACGGGGCGGAGGTGATCGTCCATGGCGCGGCCTGGGCCGAGGCCAACGCGCTCGCGCAAGGCTTGGTGGACGAGAACACCGCCTTCATCCACCCTTTCGACGACCCCCTTCTTTGGCAAGGCCATGCGACGCTGATCGATGAGGTCGCCGCGAGCGGCGTGGCTTTCGACGGCGTAGTCCTTTGCGTCGGCGGCGGCGGGTTGCTTGCCGGCGTCGCGGAAGGGCTGGAGCGCAACGGCCTCAGTGCCCTGCCGATCCTGACGGCGGAAACGGAAGGCGCGGCGAGCCTCGCAGCGTCGGTCGAGGCGAAACGCCACGTTTCGCTTCCCAAGGTCACGAGCATCGCGACATCGCTCGGCGCGGCGCGGGTGGCGGATCACGCATTCGCGCTCTCGCAAAGCCGACCGATCCGCTGCGGCGTGGTGTCGGACCGGGAAGCCCTCGACGCCTGCGAGCGTTTTCTCGATGATCATCGCATTCTGGTCGAGCCGGCCTGCGGCGCGACGCTCGCGCTCCTCTATGAAGAACGTCACCGGCCGCTTCTCGACGGCTTGGAAGCGCCGCTCGTGGTGGTGTGCGGCGGCGCCACAGTGACCGTCCCCAAGCTCGCCGAATGGCAAGCGAGCCTTGCCGCCTGAAAAAGGCTGCCGGTGACGCCCTTCAGGCGTGGCCGGCTTCGGTCGCGAGAAAGGCCGGATCAACGCCGAGAAGAGCCAGCGCCCTCGAATATTTCCCGTCGAGCTTGGTGTCGAAGATCAGGCCATCATCGGCCTTGCAGGTCAGCCAGCCATTGGCCGCGATCTCGCCTTCCAACTGGCCCGCGCCCCATCCGGCATAGCCGAGCGCCATCAGCGCCGAGTCCGGCCCGACCCCTTGCGAGATCGCCTTCAGGATGTCGAGCGTCGGCGTCAGCGACACACCGGTGGAGATCGCCACGGTGGATTCGGAACTGTAGTCGCCGGTATGAAGCACGAAGCCTCGGCCGCGTTCCACCGGCCCGCCCATGCAGACGGACACGTCGCGCGTGCTGTTCGGCAAGCGGATGGCGTCCTCTTCCTTCACGATGTTGAGCTGCGCGAGAAGGGTCGCGAAGGTGATGGGCTGCGCCTTGTTGATGATGAAGCCCATCGCGCCGCTCGCCGAATGGGCGCAGACATAGACCACGGAGCGCGCGAAGCGCTCATCCTCCATGCCGGGCATGGCGATCAGGAAATGCCCTTCGAGCGAGTTCCCCGCCTCGCCGATCTGTCCGGCTCCCGGTTCGATGCCGGAAGGCATGGTCTGCTCGGTGCTTCCGCCGTTCTCGTCCATATCGGCTATCCCGCTTGATCCGGCACTTTCGGCAATGCGCGAACGCATTGCACCATTGGAGGGCGGCAATCGCAAGCCATCAAGGGCAAACACCGAAAAGTCGCAGCTTTTTCGGCTTGGTCACCATCGAGGACGGATCGAGATCGCGCCGCACTGGACAAGTGGGCACCGCGGCAGCGATGATCCATGCCATGCTACGCTTTGCCATACCGGTTCTCGGCTTCCTTCTTTTTCCGGCCGGGACCATCTCCGCTGCCGGAAAGCATGCCGAGGACGGCGCGCATTTCACGCTTCTGGCCGAGCCGCCCGGACCCGACGGGCGCTGGCGCGGCGCGCTTCTGGTGGATCTGGAACCCGGCTGGAAGACCTATTGGCTCGATCCCGGCGACGCCGGCATTCCGCCATCCATGGATTTCGCGGCCAGCGCCGGCACGAAGGCGGTGGAAGCGCATTTCCCCGCCCCGCATCGCTTCGATGACGGCTTTTCGGAATCCACCGTTTATTCAGCCCCCTTCGCGGTGGCGATCGAGGGCACGGCGACCGGGAATGCCGTCCCGCATCTCGACCTTCGTTTGACGATCGGGCTTTGCCGCGAGGTCTGCATTCCCGCTTCACTCCACCTGACCTCCGAGCCCCCAACCGACGAAGGTTCGATCGAGGCCGCCTTCGCCGCCCTGTCGAAGGCGAGCAGCCGAGACGAGGGCATCGCGTCGATGCGCCTTTCGCCGGACGGGAAAAGCCTCGACGTCACGGTGAAGCCGGGCGATCTCGGGCAAAATGCGGATCTTTTCGTCGCGGCGGAGGGCTGGGCCTTCGACAAGCCGTCCGGCACGAGCGAAACAACGGATGGCGGCGTCGTGCTTCGCCTGCCCGTGCTGCGCCAACCGCGAAAGCGCGGCGGCGAGCCGGTGCGGGCCGAGGCGATCCTCGTCAAAGGCGAGGCAAGCTGGCGCAGTGAGGTGGATTTGCCCCTTCCGGGAAACTGAGGAACGCTATGTTCCGCACCGAGAACACGCAAAAGGAAAGTCGAGCCCCATGACCATCGCGATCGGCGAGCCCATCCCGCAAGCCACCCTGAAGACGCCGACCGAGGACGGCACGCGCGAGATCGCCACGACGGAAGTGTTTGCGGGCAGGAAGGTCGTGCTTTTCGGCGTGCCGGGGGCGTTCACCCCGACCTGCAGCCAGAATCACCTGCCGGGCTTTCTCGACCACAACGACGAAATCCGCGCCAAGGGTGTCGACGAGATCGCCGTTCTGGCCGTGAACGACCACCATGTCATGAAGGCCTGGCAAAAGGCGACGGGCGCTGAGGGGCGCATCCTGTTCCTTGCCGACGGCAACGGCGATTTCACGAAGGCACTCGGCCTCGACGTAGATCTGGCGGTGGCGGGGCTCGGTACGCGCTCGCGCCGGTTTTCCATGATCGTCGAGGACGGCGTGGTGAAGCTTCTGAATGTCGAGGAAAAGCCGGGACTACCGGACAAAAGCTCGGCGGAGACCATCCTCGCGGCTCTTTGAAGCGGCAAGCAACGGCTGCTGAACCGCTTCCATGCTATGAGGGCGCAGCGTGGAAGGATCGAGGAAGGCGGCGGCGACGGGCGATGGACAGATGGACGGACAGCCCGGCCACCAGTGACGCGCCGGAATCAAGCTCGCCGCTCCGGCGCTTGTCCGCGCGCCTCGGCCACGCTTTCCAGACACTGGCGGCGGCCGCCCCTCTTCTGCGGGGCGGGCTCGTCGTGGCGCTCGTCGCCTGCGGCGGCGTCTTCGCCATGCTTTCCATGCGCGCCTCCGAAGAACCGCCGCTCGTGGTGAAGCCTCCGACCTTCACCACCGTTCCGACCGTGCGCCGCGAGCCATCCCCGGCGGCACCGGCGAGCCGGGCGAATGCGCAAGTCACCGATCCCTTCTTCTCGCCCGAGCCGACGCCCATCGGCGGTCGGCGCTTCCTCGCCTTCGCCGGATTGAACCCCGGCGATTTCTGCGAAAGTCTCGCCGCGCTCGGCTTCGATCAGGCGCGGTGGGAGCCGAGCCAGGTTTTCGCGGGCGAATGGGAATGTGCGTCACCGCTGCGGATCGACGGCGCGGCGGATGACGAGGCGTTTCTCGTGGCGCGGGGGCGCGGCGAGCGCGCGGTCGGCAGCCTGATGCTGAAGATGAACCCGCCCTCCCCGGACGGGCGGGACCGCCTGGCGGCCCTTGCCGAACGGGTCGGCGAACTCTTTGCCTCCGAGACGCATATCGTTTTGTCCGACGAGGCGACAGCGCTTCTCCGAAGCTGGACGGCGGGCGATGAGAAAAGCCTTGCCGGCCGGATACGCCTCCTTGGCGATCGCACGAGGCCGGGGAGCCTCACCATGAATCTGAGCGCCGATCCGCTTCTTCCGAGCCCATTGAGGACTTGCGACGCGCGCTGCTTTGCTCATTCGCGCGCTTTGGCGAGCCTCGCCTCGCCGCGTCAGGTCACGGTCGAGGAGCGATAGCGGCGGCGCCGCCCTTCTTGAAGGGCGCCATGGCAAGGCGGGCGAGTTCGTCGGCGCGCTCGTTTTCCGGATGGCCGGCATGGCCCTTGATCCAGTGGAAGGTCACCTCGTGGCGAAGGCGCGCGGCATCCAGCGCCTGCCAAAGCTCGGCATTCTTCACCGGCTTCTTGTCGGCCGTCTTCCAGCCGTTGCGCTTCCAGCCGTGAATCCACTTGGTGATGCCGTCGCGCAGATATTGCGAGTCCGAATGAAGGTCGATCGCCATCGGCCGCTTCAGGGCGTCCAGCGCCGAGATGGCGGCCAGAAGCTCCATGCGGTTGTTGGTGGTCAGCGGCTCGCCGCCCGACAATTCCTTTTCCGTGTCGCCGTAGCGCATGATCGCGCCCCAGCCGCCCGGTCCCGGATTGCCCGAACAGGCACCGTCCGTGAAAATCTCGACGCGCTGCCCGCTCATGCTTCTTCCAGATGCAAACCGTAATCCGCCGCGCTTTTCACGCCGCGATGGAAGCGCAGCTTGCGCAGGTATTCCTTCGGGTCCTTCTTGGTCACGAAGGAATCATCGGGAACGTTCAGCCAGTCGTAGAGCCGCGTCAGGAGGAAGCGCATGGCCGCCCCCCGCGCCAGAACCGGCAAGGCCTCGATCTCGCGCGCCGACAAGGGCCGGACAGCGCGATAGCCCTCGATCATCGCCCGGCCCTTGGTGATGTTGAAGGCGCCGTCCGGCTCGAAGCACCAGGCGCAAAGGCAGATGGCGAGGTCGTAGACGAGGATGTCGTTGCAGGCGAAATAGAAGTCGATCAGGCCCGAAAGCTGGCCTTGCAGGAAAAACACGTTGTCGGGGAAAAGATCGGCATGGATCACGCCGGTCGGCAGATCCTTCGGCCAAAGCGCCTCGATCTCGGCAAGCTCGCGGCTGATTTCGGTGAAAAGACCCGGCTCCACCCGGTTGGACTGCGGCCCGCAGCTTTCCGCGAGCGGCGCCCAAGCGGACACCGACAGCGCGTTCGGGCGATGGCCCTCGAAATCGGCCGTCGCGCCGTGCATGCCGGCCAGCGCGCGCCCGACGGCGCGGCATTCGGCGACGCCCGGCCGGCGCGTCCACATGCCTTCCAGAAAGGTGAAGATCGCCGCCGGCCGCCCGGACAACTCGCCCAGCGTTTCACCGTTCCGCGCTTCCACCGGCAGCGGACAGGACAGGCCGCGCGAGGCGAGATGGCGCATCAGGCCGACGAAGAAGGGCAGATCGCCCTTGTTCACGCGCTTCTCGTAGAGCGTCAGGATGAAGGTGCCGGCCGTGGTGCGAAGAAGGAAATTGGAATTCTCCACCCCTTCCGCGATCCCCTTGTAGCTGAGGAGATCGCCGAGATCGTAGTCCTTCAGGAAGTCCGAAAGCTGGGGCTCGGTGACGTCGGTATAAACGGCCATGGGTTCAACGCTCGCCGTTGACGAAGGCCATGTCCCTGGCCTCCAGCGGCGTTTCGCGAAGCGAGCGCACCACGGGGAAGTTCTCGTTCTCCACCGCCGTCTGCACCAGTTCGAGGCGCAGGTCGAAGCGGTCGCGCAGCGAGTTCACGATCTCGTCCACGATGATCTCGGGTGCCGACGCGCCGGCCGACATGGCCAGCACCATGCCGCCGTGGATACGCTCGAAGGGCACGTCCGCCGCCGTCTGGACGAGACAGGAATCCCTGGCGCCCGCCCGGCTCGCGACTTCCACGAGACGCATGGAATTGGAGGAATTGGGCGCGCCGACGATCATGAAGAGATCGGCTTGCGGGGCTGCGACCCGCACCGCGTCCTGGCGGTTGGTGGTGGCGTAGCAGATGGAATCCGACGAGGGGGCGGTCAGCGCCGGGAACTTCGCCTGCAGCGCCGCGATGACGCCCGCCGTGTCGTCCACGGACAGCGTCGTCTGCGTCACGAAGCCGAGGTTCTCGCGGTCGAGAGGCTCGAAGGCGGCGACGGCTTCTTCCGACTCGATCAGCGTCGCGGTGCCTTCGGGAAGCTGGCCCATCGTGCCGACGACTTCCGGGTGCCCGGCATGGCCGATCAGCAGGACATGCCGGCCGCGCTTCACATGAAGAAGCGCCTGCTTGTGCACCTTGGAAACGAGCGGGCAGGTCGCGTCGAGATACAAAAGCTCGCGGCGCTGCGCTTCCGCCGGCACGGTTTTGGGCACGCCGTGCGCGGAAAACACCACCGGCTGGCCGTCGTCCGGGATCTGGTCGAGCTCCTTCACGAACACCGCGCCGAGATTGCGCAGGCCTTCCACCACGTAGCGGTTATGGACGATCTCGTGGCGCACATAGACCGGCGCGCCGTACTTCTTCAAAGCGAGGACCACGATCTGGATCGCGCGATCGACGCCCGCGCAGAAGCCGCGCGGCTCGCAAAGGCGAAGGGTCAGCGGCGGTTTGGCGAGCGTTTGAAGCAAAGCGAAGCGTCCGTCTCTTCGTCGCGGGGGCAAATCAAGCGCCGTCGGGTCCCGATGGGGTGACCGGGCGCCAGGCGCGATAAACCTGATAACCCAGCATGGCGGCCAGCACGAGTGCCAATCCATACCATGTGATGGCGTATTGCAGGTGGTTGTTGGGAATGTCGATGACGGTCGTGCCGCCGGCCGGCCAGCCGCCGGGCGCACGCCCTTCGCCCGCATCCACCACGAAGTCGAGCACCTTCGCTCCCGCCGGCAAGCCAGCGCCGGCTGTGATGTCGGGCAGCGAGCGCCAGAAGAACTGGTTTCGGCCGATATCGTTGTCCGGGATCATGAAGAAGGGCTTCTCGGCATAGACGTCGCGCGCGAGGCCCGTCACCGTCGTCTCGCCCTCGATCTGGCTTTGCGGACGCTTGGCCGGGTCCTTCAACTCGTAGGGCACGAAGCCGCGATTGACGATCACGAAGCGGTTGCCGCCGATATCCATAGGAACATGGACGTTCCAGCCGGACTGGCCCTCGAAGGTGGACAAGAAGAAGCGTTCCGCCCCGTTGAGGAAGCGCCCCGTCACGGTGACCGGCAGATATTCGACATCGCCCGTCGCCTTCACTTGCGTCTCGATGGCGTCCGCCGTTTGAGGAGCGGCATGGATGCGCGCGTCGATGCGCTCGATGATGGCCTGCTTCCAATGGAGGCGCTCGACCTGCCACGTGCCGAGCGCGCAGAGGATCGCGACGGCGACGAGGCCGAGAACGAGCGCGATGATCCCCTTGCGGCGCGTCGGGCGGGGGACGGGCATGGCCGCTGTCCGATCAAGCATCGAGGCGGCCCTCGGCGGCGCGGTTGCGATATTGGAGCCCGATCAGGAGCCCTTTGAAAAGGCGCATTAGCGGAAGCACGAGAATCACGCTCAAGGGAAGCCAAAGGAGAAGGTGGACCCATAGCGGCGGGGAGAAGCTGATCTCGACCCAAAGCGCCAAACCGATCACCACGACCCCGACGATCAGGACCACGAAGGCGGCGGGGCCATCGCCCGCATCGGCGAAGGCGTAGTCGAGGCCGCAACGGGAACAGGACGGACGCAACTTCAGGAAGCCGTCGAACAAGGGCCCCTCCCCGCAGCGCGGGCAGCGCCCGCGCATGGCGGCGCGGCCAGGATCGACGTCGGGATAGGAGGCTTGCGGGTCCGTCATGGACTCCCCTTCAAAGGAAAAGGGCGGCGCCTCGCGACGCCGCCCTTCATGTAGGGATCAAAAAGCCGCCTGTCAGCCGGCGCCGTGGATCGTGCCGCCCCAGCCGCCCCAGACATAGATGGCGAAGAACAGGAAGAGCCAGACGACGTCGACGAAATGCCAGTACCAGGCCGCGGCCTCGAAGCCGAAATGCTTGTGCGGGGTGAAGCCGCCGCGAATGGCGCGCAGAAGACAAACGGCGAGGAAGATCGTGCCGATGATGACGTGGACGCCGTGGAAGCCCGTCGCCATGAAGAAGGTCGCGCCATAAATCGAGCCCGCGAACTCGAAGGGGGCGTGGGCATATTCGTGATACTGGACGTAGGAGAAGATCAGCCCGAGCGCGACGGTCAGCGCGAGGCCCGTGATCAGGCTCTGGCGGTCGTCTTCCAGCATGGCGTGGTGCGCCCAGGTGACCGTGGTGCCGGATAGAAGCAGCGTCACCGTTCCGAAGAGCGGCAGGTGCAGGGGGTCCAGAACCTCGATGCCCTTCGGCGGCCAAACGCCGCCCAGGACCTGCGCGCGCGAGGCCTGCACGAGTTCGCCCGGAAACAGGCTCGCGTCGAAGAAGGCCCAGAACCATGCGACGAAGAACATCACCTCCGAGGCGATGAACATGATCATGCCGTAGCGCAGGTGCATGGACACGACGGGCGTATGCGCGCCCTCCTGCCCTTCGCGGATCGTATCCGACCACCAGGCGTACATCGTGTAGAGCACGATCGCGAGGCCGAGAAAGAAGATCCACGGCGTCGCCAGATTCATGCCGAGGAAGTTGAACGGCTGGTCGAGGTGGAAGCGCATCCAGCCGACCCCGCCGAACATCATGATGAACGCGCCAAGGCTCGCTACAAACGGCCAGGGGCTCGGATCGATGATGTGATAGTCGTGCTGCTTGCCGTGCGCGTGGCTGGTATCGGCCATATCCCACTCCCCGAGGGTTTCCCGAACCCTCTCCCAACCTGTTCTACACGAGACCGCAACCCGCTTCCAGCAGGCCCATGGCGGGCCGGCGGAAAGGTTTGCGTCTTTCAGAAACTCGCTTGTGTTCCGTTCCGGGCCCCCGCCGCCACCGGAGACGCCGGCTTATCCACCCCGAAGAACGTATAGGACAGGGTGATGGTCGGCAGTCCGCGCATGTCCTCGGCGTCCAGAGCGTCGGGCGATACGAAAAAGATCACGGGCATCAACTGCTCCTCGCCCGGCTGAAGCGTCTGGTCGTTGAAGCAGAAGCAGGCGATCTTGTTGAAGAAGGCGCCGGCTGATTCGGGCGTCACGTTGTAATCGGCGCGGGCCGTGATCGGCTTGTCGGACAGGTTCTTCACCCGGTAGGCGGTCTGGCGCACTTCGCCGAGTTTCACGCGGAGCTGGCGTTCGGTCGGCTGGAAGGACCAGGGCAGCCCCTTCTCGACGTTGGAATCGAAGCGAACGTTGATCGACTGCTCGCTGACGGTAGTGGGTCCGGCTTCGGCGCGCTGGGTGGTGCCGCCATAGCCCGTCGCGTTGCAGAACATTTCGTAGAGGGGCACGGAGGCATAGGCCATGCCCACCATGCCGAACACGAAGGCGACGCAGGACAGGGCGATCGTGCGGCCTCGCGCTTGCTGGCGCTTGTCCTCGCTGGCAGACGGCTTCGCATCGTCAGCGGTCATCGCTCACCCTCCCAGCTTGGCGATCGTCACGACATAGAAGATCACGACGAGGCCGACGAGAAACAGTCCGATCGCCACGGATCGGCGACGCCTCGCGGCCTTCTCCTGCGGGGTCAGCGTAACGCGATCTTCCATTCTCAAACGACGCCCGGGAAGCCGAGGCGCGTCGCCACCGCACCGGCGAGAAGCACCGCGAAGAGCGCGAAGAGATAAAGGATGGAGAAGCCGAAGAGCTTCCTCGCGGGCAGCATCTTCGGATCGCCGTCGGCCATGCGGTAGGTCTTCCAGGCAAGGCGCAGGAAGTTCGCGCCAAGCAGCACGGAGACCGCGCCGTAGATCGGCCCGGCGAAGCCGAGAAGGCTCGGGGCGACGCCGACCGGCACGAGGATCAGGGAGTAAAGGAGGATCTGGAAACGCGTCGCCGCCTCGCCCGCGACGTTCGGCAGCATGGGCACGCCGGCCGCGCCGTAGTCCCGCATCTTGAACATGGCGAGCGCCCAGAAATGCGGCGGCGTCCAAAGGAAGATGATGAGAAAGAGCGTCACGCTTTCGACCGACACGCCACCCGTCGCGGCGGCCCAGCCGACCATGGGCGGGAAAGCACCCGCCGCACCACCGATCACGATGTTCTGCGGCGTCCAGCGCTTCAGCCACATCGTGTAGATCACGGCATAGAAGAAGATGGTGAAGGCCAGAAGCCCGGCGGCGAACCAGTTCACGGCAAGGCCGAGAAGCATCACGGACAGGCACGCCATGGCGGTGCCGAAGGCGAGAGCGGCTTCCGGCGTCACGCGGCCGGCCGGCACCGGGCGCTTGGCCGTGCGGCTCATCACGGCGTCGATATCGGCATCGTACCACATATTCAGCGCACCGGCCGCGCCCGCGCCGAGCGCGATCGACAGGATGGCGATGAAGCCGAGCGCCGGATTGACCGTGACCGGGGACATCAGGAGCCCGGTGATCGCGGTGAAGACGACGAGCGACATCACCCGCGGCTTCAGAAGAGCGAAGAAGTCGCCCGGCTCGGCAAGGCTGATGTTCCGCTCCGTCGCGAAGGCGGACATTTCGGTATGAACAAGCGTCAAGCGGACCTCGATCGCGGCTCGGAAGAGCTTTTCTTCCATGCGGTCGACCCCGCTTGCGCGGGGCCGGGACTATTGTTCGGACTCGAGCGCCCGATCAGCGGATGCGCGGGAGCTGTTCCCACTGGTGGAAGGGCGGCGGCGAGGAAAGCTGCCATTCCAGCGTCGTCGCGCCCTCGCCCCAGGGATTGTCCCCGGCAAGGCGCTTCTTCTGCATGGCTTCGTAGATCCCGTAAAGGAAAACGAACACCGCGATGCCGGAAATATAGGAGCCGAGCGAGGAAATGAGGTTCCAGCCGGCGAAGGCGTCGGGATAATCGACGTAGCGGCGCGGCATGCCCTGAGCCCCCAGGAAGTGCTGCGGGAAGAACACGAGGTTCACGCCGACAAAGGTCATCCAGAAGTGAATCTGGCCGATCCGCTCGTTGTACATGTAGCCGGAGATCTTCGGGAACCAGTAGTACCAGCCGGCGAAGATGGCGAAGACCGCGCCGAGCGACAGGACGTAGTGGAAGTGCGCCACCACGTAATAGGTGTCGTGCAGCACGCGGTCCATGCCGGCATTGGCGAGCTTGACGCCCGTGACGCCGCCCACCGTGAACAGGAAGATGAAGCCGATCGCCCAGAGCATGGGCACGCGGAACGAGATCGAGCCGCCCCACATGGTGGCGATCCAGGAAAAGATCTTGATGCCGGTCGGCACCGCGATCACCATCGTGGCGAACACGAAATAACGCTGCGTGTTGAGCGAGATACCGGTCGTATACATATGGTGCGCCCACACCACGAAGCCGACGACGCCGATGGCGACCATGGCATAGGCCATGCCGAGATAGCCGAAGACGGGCTTGCGGGAGAAGGTGGAGATGACGTGGCTGACGATGCCGAAGGCCGGCAGGATCAGGATGTAGACTTCCGGGTGCCCGAAGAACCAGAAAAGGTGCTGGTAGAGGATCGGGTCGCCGCCGCCGGCCGGCGCGAAGAAGGTCGTGCCGAAATTGCGGTCCGTCAGCATCATGGTGATGGCGCCGGCCAGAACCGGGAGCGACAGAAGAAGCAGGAAGGCCGTCACCAGAACCGACCAGGCGAAGAGCGGCATCTTGTGCAGCGTCATGCCCGGCGCGCGCATGTTGAGAATGGTGGTGATGAAGTTGATGGCGCCCAGAATCGAGGACGCGCCGGCGACGTGCAGCGCGAAGATCGCCAGATCCACCGCTGGACCGGGATGGCCGGAGGTCGAAAGCGGCGGATACATCGTCCAGCCGGTGCCCGCGCCGTGCGAGCCGGGCGCGCCGTCCACGAACATGGACATCACAAGCAGGAGGAAGGCCGGCACCAGGAGCCAGAAGGAGATGTTGTTGAGGCGCGGAAAGGCCATGTCCGGCGCCCCGATCATGATCGGGATCATCCAGTTGGCGAAGCCGCCGATCAGCGCCGGCATCACCATGAAGAAGATCATGATCAGGCCGTGGGCCGTGGTGAAGACGTTATACATCGCCGGGTCGCCGAAGATCTGGAGCCCCGGCTCCTGAAGCTCCATGCGCATGGCGACGGACAAGGCGCCGCCGACGATGCCCGCCATGATCGCGAAGATCAGGTAGAGCGTGCCGATGTCCTTGTGGTTGGTGGAATAGACCCAGCGCGTCCAGCCTTGCGGCTTGTGCGCGTGATCGTCGTGAAGCGCGGCTCCGGTGGCCATGACGATGTCCTTAAGGGGTCGGGTTCTAACGGCTGGCGAGGGCGGGCGCGCGCGCCGCCTCGACCGAAGCGGTCAGTTGCTTGTTGGCGTTCTGAAGATCGGTGGCGGCGCTGGCGAGCCATGCATCGAACTGCGGCTTGGAGACGACGCGAACGCCGATCGGCATGAAGGCGTGGTCGCGCCCGCAAAGCTCGGAGCACTGGCCGTAGAAGATGCCTTCGTGCTTGGCCTCGAAGTAATATTCGTTGTTGCGCCCCGGAATGGCGTCGACCTTCACGCCCATGGAGGGGATGGCGAAGGAATGGATGACGTCGCCGGAGGTCGCGAGGATGCGCACCACCGTATCGACCGGCACCACGAGTTCGTTGTCGACGGTCAGAAGGCGCGGGAATGCGGCCTTGTCTTCCTTGCCGGCCTTCGAGCGGTCGCCTTCCTGCAGCATGTAGGATTCGAAGGACACGGGCTGCGCGGCGGCCGCCGTCGTGGTCGCTTCCTGCGTGCCGGCGCCGGGGGCAACGGTCGGGGCGGGTCCGTTCGTCGCCGCCGGATCGGTTTGGCCCGGCTGGTACTCGTAGCCCCAGTACCATTGGTAGCCCGTCGCCTTCACCGTCAGTTCGGGCTCGCGCGGTGGATTGTACTGCTTGGACAGAAGCTGGAAGGACGGAATGGCGAGAAACACGAGGATCAGAACCGGCGCCAGCGTCCAGATCACCTCGATCGTGGTGTTGTGGCTGGTGCGGGACGGCACCACGTTGCGCTTGGCGTTGTAGCGGAATGCCACCCAGGCCAGGAGGCCCGCCACGAAGATCGTGATCGGCACGATAAAGGCGAGCGTGTAGTTCGAGAACCAGTGGATCTCGGCCTCGGTCGGCGACAAGGCTTCCTGGAGCTGCACGCCCCATGGGTGCGGCTGGCCGGGATGCAATTCCTGAGCCGCCGCCGCCAATACCCCAAGGAAAAGCGCCGGCGCGGCGATGATCGTTCTCTTCACGAAGCCTTCTCCTCTCGCGGGTGCCGACCTGCCGCCACGCGACACGGCCGAAGACGCCGCCTGCACTTGAAGCACTGCGACATCCGAGCCGTCACCCTCCCCGTGATTTTATTCGGCTCCCCGCCAAGGTTCAAACCACGAATGGCCCCGATCTGCAACAATTCCAAACTGCTTGAGCCATGCGGCATGATCGCGAAAGGGGGAAACCGGGTGCGGGAGTGGCGAAGGTCGCCATCGCCGTGCCATATGGGCCACGTTAACGCTTCGTTTTCCATCTTCGCGGCAGACTCATCCGCGGTACTTGATTCGGATTGACAAAGATGGTGGTTCGCCTCGGACGGCTCATGACGGCGGCAGCGCTCGCAGGGATGATCGGGGCTGTCACGGCCCCGTCGGCCCTTGCCCAGCCCGCCCCGGCCCCCTCTCCGGCAACGCCCGCGCCGGCACAGCCGCAGGCGCCGGCCACCGCGACGCCCGGCACGGTGAAGTCGCAGCACGGCGCCTGGAATCTCGTTTGCGACCGCCCGGCGGGCGCGGCCAGCGACCAATGCGCGCTTCTCCAGAACGTCGTGGCCGAGGATCGGCCGGAAATCGGCCTGTCGGTCGTGGCATTGAAGACCGCCGACGGCAAGGCGCGCATTCTGCGCATTCTCGCCCCGCTCGGCATTCTTCTGCCCAACGGGCTCGGCCTTTATGTCGACGGCAAGGACATCGGCCGCGCCCAGTTCGTGCGCTGTTTTTCCGATGGCTGCTATGCCGAGGTGATTCTGGCCGACGAGCTCTTAAGCACCCTGTCGAGCGGCAAGAGCGCCACCTTCATCGTGTTCCAGACGCCCGAACAAGGCATCGGCATTCCGGTGGATCTCAACGGCTTCGGCGACGGCTTCAAGGCGCTTCCGTAGAGCGCTCATTCTCAAACGGCTCGCGAAGTCCTATCTCCGGCCCAGTGAACGCCACCCGGAGACCGTCATGCCCGCATCGCTGATCGAGCGCTTCGATCTTTCGCGCTCCGCGATCGATTCCATTCTCGGCGACACGCTCGCCGGCACCGACGACGGTGAGCTTTTTCTGGAGCACCGCGAATCGGAAGGCCTCGTTTTCGACAACGGCCGCCTGAAATCGGGCAGCTTCAACGTCGATCAGGGCTTCGGTCTCCGCGCCGTCGCCGGTGAAGTCGTCGGCTATGCCCATTCCGGCGAGATGTCGGAAGCCGCGCTGAAGCGCGCCGTTGAAACCGTCGTTGCGGTGAAGGCCGGCCATTCCGGCACCTATTCCGAGCCCCCGCGCGGCACCAACGCCAAGCTCTACGGCGAAGAGAACCCGATTCCCTCCCCCGGCTTCGCCGAGAAGGTGAAGCTTCTTCAGGCGATCGACGCGTATCTTCGCGAGAACGACGGGGAAGTCCGGCAGGTTTCCGTGTCGCTCGCCTCGTCCTGGCAGACGGTGGAAATCCTTCGCGCCGGCGGCATTCTGGTGCGCGACGTGCGCCCGCTCGTCCGCATCAACGTGTCCGTCGTCGCCGGGCGCGGCGACCGGCAGGAAACGGGCTCCTTCGGCACCGGCGGACGCTCCGGTTTCGGCGAGTTTCTGGTGGAAGAGAACTGGCGGCGCGTCGCGGACGAAGCGCTGCGTCAGGCCAAGGTGAACCTCGAAGCCGTGCCCGCGCCCGCCGGTGCCTTCGACATCGTGCTCGGCTCGGGCTGGCCGGGCGTCATGCTGCACGAGGCGGTGGGCCATGGTCTGGAAGGCGACTTCAACCGCAAGAAGACTTCCGCTTTCGCCGGACTGATGGGCCAGCAGGTCGCCGCCAAGGGCGTGACGGTAGTAGATGACGGCACCATCGCGGGACGGCGCGGGTCGCTCACGGTCGACGACGAGGGCAGCCCCACCAACCGCACCACCCTGATCGAGGACGGCAAGCTCGTCGGCTACATGCAGGACCGGCAGAACGCCCGGCTGATGGGAGTGCCCGGCACCGGCAACGGCCGGCGGCAGTCCTATGCCCATGTGCCGATGCCGCGCATGACCAACACGATGATGCTCGGCGGCGACAAGACGCCCGAAGAAATCATCGCCTCCGTAAAGGACGGCATCTACGCCGTGTCCTTCGGCGGCGGGCAGGTGGACATCACCTCCGGCAAGTTCGTGTTCGGCTGCACCGAAGCCTATCGCATCCGCGACGGAAAGGTCGGCGAGCCGTTGAAGGGCGCCATGCTGATCGGCAACGGCCCGGAGGCGATGCACCGCGTTTCCATGATCGGCAACGATTTGAAGCTCGACACCGGCATCGGCATGTGCGGCAAGGCCGGCCAAAGCGTGCCGGTTGGCGTCGGCCAGCCGCATCTGCGGATGGACCAGATCACCGTCGGCGGCACGGAGACCTGACGCCTCAAGGCCACTCGGCGCGTTGGAAATTCGCGCGCCGAGGCCTTCTTGCGAAAAGCTTCACGGCGACAGCCGTGTCCGCTCCCAGCCGCCCGTGCCCTCGCCACCTTTGTACTGGATGCGGTCGTGGAGGCGGAACTCGCCGTCCTGCCAGAACTCGATCTCGGCGGGGCGGATGCGGAAGCCGGACCAGCGCGGGGGCCGGGGAACGGTATCGCCGGGATGTTGCCGGTCGACCTCGTCCACCGCGTCGATCAGGGCCTTCCGGCTTGCGATCGGCTGCGACTGGCGGGACGCCCAGGCGCCGAGGCGGCTGCCGCGCGGGCGCGAAGCGAAATAAGCGTCAGCCTCGGCGTCGGAGACCACCTCCACGGGCCCGCGCACCCGCACCTGACGGCGCAGTGTCTTCCAATGGAAACACATGGCGGCTTTTCGGCTGGCCAGGATCTCCTTGCCTTTCGCGCTCTCGAAATTCGTGTAGAAAACGAAACCGCGAGCGTCGAAGCCCTTCAGGAGCACCATTCGGACGTCCGGAAGCCCAGCGTCGTCGACCGTCGCCAAGGCGACCGCGCCCGGATCGTTGATCTCCGAGGCCTCGGCTGCGCGCAGCCAATCGGCGAAAAGCCCGAAAGGGTCTTCGCCGGCGAGGGTTTCACCAAGAGTTAAGCTTTCGTTCGTCATAGTGGATGGGCTCCGAGCCGACCTGATGCCCATCGCTCATCGCGACCTTCGGGCCAGCGAGACATAGGACCGAGATGCAGACTTACAAAGCCGCGCTCTTCGCCCTGATGACGGCATCCACACTTTCGGCCTGCGTCGTGTCCGGCGGCGGGCTGGAAGACGCCTTGGACAAGACCGCGACCAACTCGATCCCGCCCGCCCAGCAACAAGCGGCTGTCGCGAGCCCGGTCGACCAGTCGGACCAGAATACGGTGCGCAACGCCGTTTCCTCCGCCAACATCACCGGGGGCGACGCGCAGCCCATCGCCTGGGCGAATGCCGATACGGGCGCGAGCGGCGCGATCAGCGTCATCGAGGAGCATCGCGCCGGCAACATGATCTGCCGCCAGTTCCGCACCTCGCGCCAGCGCTACGACGGCGTGGCGCTTTACGACGGCGAAGCCTGCACCAAGGGCCAGGGCGAGTGGACGCTGACGAAGTTCAACGAAGGCGGCTGATCCGTCGCCGATAAGGGCGCTCTCGTCCTTCCGCTCTTCAATTGCCGGCATAAAGACGCCATATGAGGTCGCTGAAGCGGCGGCGCGAACGCCGATGCCACTTCTGTCGATCTTTAGGACGTTGAGCCCATGCGCGATCCCTACGCCGTTCTCGGCGTGCCCAAGACCGCCAGCGAAAAGGACATCAAGAGCGCTTTCCGCAAGCTCGCCAAGAAATATCACCCGGACGCCAATCCGGGCGATAGCCAGGCCGGCGCGCGCTTCAACGAGGCCAATCAGGCCTACGAGATCTTAGGCGACAAGGACAAGCGCGGCGAATTCGACCGCGGCGAGATCGACGGGGAAGGCAAGCCGAAGTTCCAGGGCTTTTCGGGCAGCAGTGGCAATCCGTTCGGGGGCGGCGGCAATCCCTTCGGTGGTTCGGGCGGTTTCGATTTCCGCTCCGCGGGCGGTGGCGGTGCGGGTGGGTCGGACAGCTCGTTCGCGGATTTCTTCGAACAGGCTTTCGGACGAGGAGCCGGTGCCGGCGCAGCCGGCGGTGGCGGCCGGCGTTCGGGCTTCAACGCCGCGCGAAGCGGCTCGGCCAAGGGCGAGGACATCCGCGCCACCTTGAAGGTGCGCCTGGAGGACGTGGTTTCCGACGACAAGGTCGAGGCCGTGTTTCCGTCCGGCAAAAGGCTGGCGATCCGCCTGCCGGCCGGCGTCGAGGACGGGCAGACGATCCGCCTTCGCGGGCAAGGCCAGCCGGCCTCCTTCGCAGGCGGCGAAGCCGGCGACGCGATGGTGACGATCGAATTCGTCGAGCATCCGCGCTTTCGCCTGAAGGACCGCGACCTGATCCTCGACCTGCCCGTGCCGCTCGACACAGCCGTTCTCGGCGGCACCCTGCCGGTGGACACGCTGGACGGCCGCGTTTCGTTGAAGCTCGCGCCCTGGTCGAATACCGGGCGAACCTTAAGGCTTCGCGGCAAGGGGCTCACCACGAAGGCCGGCGGGCGCGGCGACATTCTCGTTTCCGTCCGCATCACCCTGCCCGACGAGCCCGACGCGGCGCTTGCCGATTTCCTGAAAGCGCGCCAGCCGGCCCCCGCCGTGTGAGGCCGACGCCTTGATGGCAGCGAGGCGCTATGCCATACCGCCGCCGCGGGCGGCCGCGCCGTCCCCACATACCGGCAAGGAAACAGTCATGGCAGGAACCCAAGGCTTGATGAGCGGCAAGCGCGGCCTCATCATGGGCGTCGCGAACAATCGTTCGATCGCCTGGGGGATCGCGAAGGCTTTGCGGGAAGCCGGCGCAGAGATCGCCCTCACCTATCAGGGCGATGCCTTGAAGAAGCGCGTGGAGCCGCTGGCCGCCGAGCTCGGCGCCATCCTCGCCGGTCATTGCGACGTCTCCGACGCCTCAACCATCGATGCCGTCTTCCGGACGATCGAGGAAACGTGGGGCAAGCTCGACTTCATCGTCCACGCCATCGGCTTTTCCGACAAGGACGAGCTGACGGGCCGTTACGTCGATACGTCGGAAGCCAACTTCACCAAGACCATGCTGATCTCCGTTTATTCCTTCACGGCGGTCGCCCAGCGCGCCGAGAAGCTGATGACGGATGGCGGCTCCATGCTGACGCTGACCTATTACGGCGCCGAAAAGGTGATGCCGCACTACAACGTCATGGGCGTCGCGAAGGCCGCCCTGGAAGCGTCGGTGCGTTATCTGGCCGTCGATCTCGGCGGCAAGGCGATTCGCGTCAACGCGATCTCCGCCGGCCCGATCAAGACGCTGGCCGCCTCCGGCATCGGCGATTTCCGCTACATCCTGAAGTGGAACGAGTACAACGCGCCGTTGAAGCGCACCGTCACCATCGACGAAGTCGGCAATTCGGCGCTCTACCTCCTGTCGGATCTCGGCAGCGCCGTCACCGGCGAAGTGCACCACGTCGATTCGGGCTACCACACGATCGGCATGAAGGCCGTGGACGCCCCGGACATCTCCGTCGTCAAGGACTGACGCGCGAGCGGCGCGGCGCGATGCTGCCGCACCTTTTTCTTTGCCGGCATGGCGAAACGGCCTGGAACGCGGAGCGCCGCATCCAGGGCCAGACCGACATTCCGCTGAACGATCTCGGCCGCAGGCAGGCCGCCGGCAACGGCGCGCGTCTGCGTGAGCTCTTGGGGGCCGGTGCGCCCGGCTGGGATTTCCTGGCGAGCCCGCTCGGACGCACCCGTGAGACGATGGAGATCCTGCGCGAGGCCCTTGGCCTGCCGCGCGAAGGCTATCCGACCGACCCGCGTTTGATGGAACTCCACTTCGGCGACTGGCAGGGCTTCACCCTCGCCGAGATCGCGAAGGAAACGCCGGGCGCCATCGAAGAACGCGAACGGGACAAGTGGAACTACGTGCCGCCGGGCGCGGGCGCCGAAAGCTATGCGATGCTGGACAAGCGCATCTGGCCGGTCTTCGCCGAACTGACGCGCCCGACGATCGTCGTCGCTCATGGCGGCATCGCGCGCTGCTTCCTTGTTCGCCTCGATGAGATGACCACCGAGGAGGCGGCCCATTCCTTTATCGCGCAGGACCGCGTGATCGAAGCCCGCGAAGAACGCGTCGACTGGGTCTAGAAGCGCGTCAGGCCTTCAGGATCACATGCGCTTCCATGCCCGGCACGACGGCAGCGTAGTCGAAGCCCTTCGGCAGGGCGTAGGAAGAACCGTCCTCGAAGGTGATCGTGGAAAGGTCCGGGTCGAGCGCGGCGACCGTGCCGGTCTTTTCTTCGGCATGGACGGGGATGGTCATCGAGACGCAGAGAAACGAGGACGCGAAGAAGGCGATGATCTCTTTGTTGGTCATTGTTGCGTCCTGCGCCGGAACCCCACCGCTCGCGACTTCGGCACGCCGCGAGACATCTGGAATTTGGCGTCGCAATTATGTCTTTTTACGATCCGGGCGGCGCTTCTTGATCGACCGAAACACGATTTGACCGGAGGGTTGCCGCCCGTCTACATCCGCGTCGGTTCTTGCTATTTCGTAAACGATCCATGTCCCATAACAGCTTCGGCCATCTGTTCCGCGTCACCACCTGGGGCGAAAGCCACGGGCCCGCGATCGGCTGCGTGGTGGACGGCACGCCGCCGGGCCTTCGCTTCACCGAACGGGACATCCAGAACTGGCTCGACAAGCGCCGGCCGGGGCAATCGCGTTTCACCACGCAGCGCCGCGAACCGGACGAGGTGCGCGTCCTGTCCGGCACCATGCCGGGCGAGGCGGAAGGCGAACTGATCTCCACCGGCACGCCCATCGCGCTGGAGATCCAGAATGTCGACCAGCGCTCGAAGGACTATGGTGAGATCGCGCGCCGCTACCGACCGGGCCATGCCGACTACGCTTATGACGCCAAATACGGCATTCGCGATTATCGCGGCGGCGGGCGCTCCTCGGCGCGCGAAACGGCCTGCCGCGTCGCGGCCGGCGCCATCGCGCGCCTCGTTCTGCCGAATGTGCGCATTCGCGGCGCGCTCGTGGCGATGGGCGAGAAGCGCATCGACCGTGCCCGCTGGGACGATGCGGAGATCGACCGCAACCCCTTCTTCTGCCCCGACCCGGAAGCCGCCCGCGAATGGGAGGATTATCTGGATAACATCCGCAAGAACGGCTCTTCCGTCGGCGCGGTGATCGAGATCGTGGCGAGCGGCGTGCCGGCGGGACTCGGCGCCCCGCTCTACGGCAAGCTCGACGCGGATCTGACCGCCAACCTCATGTCGATCAACGCGGTGAAGGGGGTCGAGATCGGCAACGGCTTCGAAGCGGCGACGCTGACCGGCGAAGCCAATGCCGACGAGATGCGCGCTGGCGCGGACGGCAAGCCGGAATTTCTGTCCAACAATGCCGGCGGCGTTCTGGGCGGCATCTCGACGGGTCAGGACATCGTTCTGCGCTTTGCGGTGAAGCCGACCTCCTCCATCCTCAACCCGCGCCGTTCCATGGATGCGGACGGGGCGGAAGTCGATGTGGTCACCAAGGGCCGGCACGACCCCTGCGTCGGCATTCGCGCCGTGCCGGTGGGCGAAGCGATGGTGGCCTGCGCGCTGGCCGACCATTACCTACGCCATCGCGGCCAAACGGGCCGAGGCTGACGGCGAATTGAACAGAGCCGTGGCAAGCCTAGTTTCGCGCCGATGACGACGCGGCTTTATCACCACCCGATTTTTGCCGAGCACCTGACGGGCCTCGGCCATCCCGAGCGGCCGGATCGCATGGGGGCCGTCGAAAAGGCCTTATCCGACGAGCGGTTCGACCGGCTGGAGCGGGTGCTGGCGCCCGAAGCGACGATCGAGGCTGTCTACCGCGCCCATCCCGAGCAGCATGTGCGGCGCATCGCCAAGGCCGCGCCGCCGAGCGGCACGGTGCGGATCGAAGCCGACACGGTGATGAGCCCGAAAAGCTTCTCGGCCGCCTTCCACGCGGTGGGTGCGGCCTGCGCGGGCGTCGACGATGTGGTGGAAGGCCGTGCCGACAACGTCTTCGTGGCCTCCCGCCCGCCCGGCCACCACGCGACGCGGGAAACCGCCATGGGCTTCTGCCTGTTCAACGCGGCGGCGATCGCCGCGCGCCACGCACAGGAAGTGCATGGGCTGGAACGGGTCGCCATCGTGGATTGGGATGTCCATCACGGCAACGGCACGCAGGACATCTTCTGGACCGACCCAAGCGTGCTCTACGCCTCCACGCACGAGATGCCGCTTTATCCCGGCACCGGCGAGCGAAGCGAAACCGGCGCGGGCAACATCGTGAACGCGCCGCTTCTGGCCGGCGATGGCGGCGAGGCCTTCCGCGCGGCGTTTCGCGACGTGGTGATCCCCGCGCTCGACACCTTTCGACCGGACCTCGTGATCGTCTCGGCGGGGTTCGACGCCCACCATCTCGACCCCCTCGCCCACCTGCAACTCGAGGAAGGCGATTTCGACTGGGCGACCGGACAACTGTTAGCCATAGCCGACCGCCATGCTAGGGGCAGGCTGGTCAGCCTCCTCGAAGGGGGCTACGACCTTTTGGGACTGGAGCGCTCGGCCGCCGCGCATGTCGCGCGCCTGATGGCCGGCTGACCAAAAATCCGCAAGGACATCATATGGCATCCGACCTATCCGCGACCCTTCCGCCCGACGATTCCGACATCAAGCGCATGAGCTTCGAGGACGCGCTGTCGGCGCTGGAACGCATCGTTTCGGACCTGGAGCGCGGCGAAGTGGCCCTCGACGTGTCGATTCGCATCTACGAGCGCGGCGAGAAGCTGAAGAATCACTGCGAGCGGTTGCTGACAGCGGCCGAGGACCGGGTGGAGAAGATCAAGCTGTCGCGCGCCGGAAAGGCTGTGGGTACCGAGCCCATGGACCCCGCCTGATCTCCCTTCGACCCAAGGTCGCAGCGCTGCTTGATGGACAGCGCGACCTGATTAGGTTTTAACCATTCTGATTCCAGGCGTCCGTTCCTTTGGTGGTGCGGCGCTCGCCCCTCGTGTCGAAGGCCTTCAGCGCACGTGTCCAACAAGCTCGATACACCGCTCCTCGACACCATCGCGACGCCTGAGGACCTGCGCAAGTTGCCGGCGTCGCAGATGCGGCAGGTGGCGGACGAGTTGCGCACGGACCTCATCGACGCGGTGTCGCGCACCGGCGGCCATCTCGGCGCGGGGCTCGGCGTGGTGGAACTCACCGTCGCCCTCCATTACGTCTTCAACACGCCGGACGACCGCATCATCTGGGATGTCGGCCATCAGGCCTATCCGCACAAGATCCTCACCGGACGGCGCGAGCGCATGCGCACCGTGCGCATGGAAGACGGCCTTTCCGGCTTCGCCAAGCGCGCGGAAAGCGAATACGACGCCTTCGGCGCGGGTCATTCCTCGACCTCCATTTCCGCCGGCCTCGGCATGGCGGTGGCGCGCGATCTGTCGGGGGCCAAGCGCAACGTCGTGGCCGTGATCGGCGACGGCGCGATGTCGGCCGGCATGGCCTACGAGGCGATGAACAATGCCGGCGCGCTCGATGCGCGCCTGATCGTCATCCTCAACGACAACGATATGTCGATCGCCCCGCCGACCGGCGCGATGAGTGCCTATCTGGCGCAGCTCGTGTCCGGCAAGACCTATCGGGGCCTGCGCGATCAGGCCAAGCGCGTCACCAAGCACCTGCCGGACTTCGTGCGCGAAGGCGCGCGCCGGACGGAGGAACTGACGCGCGGCCTCTTCACCGGCGGCACGATGTTCGAGGAACTCGGCTTCTTCTATGTCGGCCCGATCGACGGCCACGACCTCGACCACCTCCTGCCCGTCCTCAAGAACGTGCGCGACGCCAAGAACGGCCCGATCCTCGTTCATGTCGTGACCAAGAAGGGCAAGGGCTACGGGCCGGCCGAAAGCTCCGCCGACAAGTATCACGGCGTTTCCAAATTCGACGTCATCACGGGCACGCAGGCCAAAGCCAAGGCCAACGCGCCGAGCTACACCGCCGTCTTCGCCGAAGCGCTGATCCAGGAAGCGGAGGCCGACGAGAAGATCGTCGCCGTCAACGCCGCCATGCCGAACGGCACGGGGCTCGACCTCTTCGGCGAGGCTTTTCCCAAACGCTCCTTCGATGTCGGCATCGCCGAACAGCATGCAGTGACCTTCTGCGCGGGCCTTGCGGCCGAAGGCTACAAGCCCTTCTGCGCGATCTATTCGACCTTCCTTCAGCGCGCCTACGACCAGATCGTGCATGACGTGGCGATCCAGCATCTGCCGGTGCGCTTCGCCATCGACCGGGCCGGGTTCGTGGGCGCGGACGGGCCGACCCATGCCGGTTCCTTCGACACCGGCTTCCTCGCGCCCTTGCCGGGCATGGTGGTGATGGCGGCGGCCGACGAGGCGGAACTGAAGCACATGGTCCGCACCGCGGCCGACTATGACGAGGGCCCGATCTCCTTCCGCTATCCGCGCGGCAACGGTGTCGGCGTCGATATGCCGGCGCGCGGGCAAAGGCTGGAGATCGGCAAGGGCCGCGTGGTCAAGGAAGGCACCAAGGTCGCCATCCTGTCCTTCGGCACCCGGCTTGCCGATGCGCTCGGCGCGGCGGAGGAGTTAGAGACCTTCGGCCTGTCCACCACCGTCGCCGACGCGCGCTTCGCCAAGCCCCTCGATACCGACCTCATCGCGCGCCTTGCCCGCGACCACGAGGTTCTCGTCACGGTAGAGGAAGGGGCTTCGGGCGGCTTCGCGTCGCAGGTTCTCCAGTTCCTCGCCGCCAGCGGGCTTCTCGACCAGGGCTTGAAGGTCCGGCCGCTCGTGATGCCGGACATCTTCATGGACCATGCCGCGCCCGAAGTGATGAACAAGCGTGCCGGCATCGACAAGGCGGGCATCGTGGATGCCGTGTTCAAGGCCATCGGCAAGGACGCCAAGCGGGTGATGCAGGCCTGACACGCTGACATTCGATGAAGCTTGAACTCTCCATTGAAGCGCTCGGCGCGAAGGGCGACGGGATCGCGCGCGAAGACGGCCGTCCGATCTTTGTCCCCTATGCACTACCCGGCGAGCGCTTCGAGGTCGTGGAACACGGCTCGGAGCGCGCCGATCCGGTGGCGATTCTCCAGAAGAGCCCTGAGCGCGTCGAACCGCCCTGCCCGCATTTCGGCGCCTGCGGGGGCTGCGACTTGCAACATGCCGGGCCGGACCTTTATCGCCGCTTCAAGCGCTCGCTGGTGATCGACGCTTTGGCCTCGCGCGGTCTGGAAACGCAAGTCCACGACCTCGCTCCCTGCCTTCCCCGCACACGTCGGCGCGCCGTCTTCACCGCGCAGCGCATCGGCGGGTCCACCGTCTTCGGCTTCCACGCCCGGCTCAGCGACCGCATCGTGCCGCTCCACGTCTGCCACGTGGTGGTGCCGGCCATCGCCGACAGGCTGGACGCGCTTCGCAAGCTCGCCGATCTCATCGCGCCCCGCAAGGGCGAGCTTCGCCTGACCGTGACGGCGAGCGATGCCGGCCTCGACATCGCGGCGAGCGACGCGCTGAAGCTCGACGACAAGCGGCGGCGCGAGATCGTGTCCTTCGCGATCGGCCAGGATTTCGCGCGCCTGACCGTCGGCAGCGAGACTTTGGTGGAAACGCGCCGGCCGGGCGTGGCCATCGAGGCCTTTCGCGTCGAACCACCGCCCGGCGCGTTTCTTCAAGCGGTGGCGTCCGCCGAGGAAGCGATGGCGAGCCTCGTCACTGCCCACCTTTCGGGCGCGAAGCAGACGGCCGATCTCTTCGCCGGCATCGGCACCTTCGCGCTGCGCCTTGCGCGCAAAAGCGCCGTGCGCGCCTTCGAGACCGACGCGCCCGCGCTGGCCGCGATCGAGAAGGCCAAACGCACCGCGAGCGGCCTGAAACCCCTGAGCGTGGAGCGCCGCGACCTTTTCCGCCGGCCAGTGACGGCGAAGGAACTTGGCAGCTTCGACGCGCTCGCCTTCGATCCGCCGCGCGCGGGAGCCGAAGCGCAGTCGCGGGAACTGGCCATATCGAAGGTCGGGCGGATCGCCGCCGTGTCCTGCAACCCGGCGACGCTGGCGCGCGATTGCCGCATTCTGGTGGATGGCGGCTACAAGCTCCTGTCGGTGACGCCGATCGACCAGTTTCTCTGGTCGCACCACGTCGAAGCGGTCGCGCTTCTGGAGCGCTGACGCGATGCTCGACACGATCATGAACTGGATCGCCGATTACGGCGTCATCATCGTGTTCCTGATGATCCTGGTGGAGTCCTCCGGCCTGCCCGTGCCGGGCGAAAGCATGCTGGTGGCGGCGGGCGTCCTGGCCGGCCAGGGTCGCATCACCTTCTGGGAGGTTTTCCTCGCCGCCTGGGCCGGAGGCACGATCGGCGACAATATCGGCTATCTTCTCGGCCGCCGTTATGGCCGCCGCTTCGTGTACCGCTACGCGGCGCGTTTCGGCATCCGCGAAGCGCAGGTCGCCAGGCTCGAAGCACGCTTCCTGAAAAGCGGGCCGCCGATCATCCTCTTCGCGCGGTTCATCTTCATCCTGCGTCAGCTCGCCGGCTTCTTCGCCGGCACGGCGCGCATGCCCTATGGCCAGTTCTCCTTCTACAACGTCCTCGGCGCAGCGCTCTGGCCGGCGGCCTATTGCGGCGGCGCTTATCTCCTCGGCGCGGCGGTGGAGCGCTATCTCGCCATGGGGCGCTGGGTGTTCCTCGGTGTCGGCGTGATCTTCGTGGTCGCGCTCGGGCTCACGATCCACCGCTTCATCAAGGAAGTGCGAAGCACGTCGGATGCCGACACGCAGACGCCTCCCGAACCCGGCCAACGATAAGAACGAACGCTTCTTCGCACGAACCCGCTTCCCGAACGGCTTCGCCTGCTTAGATTCCGCCGGACATGACGGCGGCCAAGCCGAAAGGGAGTGCAGGCATGAAGTTGGTGCGTTTCGGCAAAAGAGGCTCGGAGCGTCCGGGCCTGCTCGATGAAGCCGAACGCATCCGCGATCTGTCCGATCATGTGGCGGATCTGGCGGGCGGAGGCCTGTCGCCGGTTTCGATCGAGGCCTTGTCGCGGCTCGACCCGCACGCGCTCCCCTATGCGCCGCAGGAGGCCGAGCTTCTGTCGCCGATCGGCGGGGTCGGCAAGGTCATCGGCGTCGGTCCCAACTTTCAGGAAAGCGCGGAACTCGCCGGCTTCCGCATCAATCCCGAACCCACCGTTTTCATGAAAGCGCCCACCGCCGTTTGCGGGCCGAACGACCCGATCGAACTGCCGCGCTTGTCGACGCGCACCGATTGGGGTGTGGAACTCGGCGTCGTGATCGGGTCCACGGCGAAATACGTGTCCGTCGAGCGGGCGATGGACCATGTGGTCGGCTTCACGCTCGCCAACGACGTGACCGAGCGCAGCCTGCAGCTTCAGCGCGGCGGGCAGTGGTTCAAGGGCAAGTCGCATGACAGTTTCGCGCCGCTCGGCCCTTGGCTCGTGACCAAGGACGAGATTCCCGACCACAACGATCTGACGATCTGGCTGGAGGTGAACGGCGCGCGCCAGCAGGAGGACAAGGTCGGGCGCATGATCTTCAAGGTGCCCTACCTCGTGTCCTATATCTCGCGCTTCACGCGGCTGGAGCCCGGCGACGTGATCCTGACGGGAACGCCCGGCGGCGTCGGCCTGTCCTTCGACCCGCCGCGTTTTCTGGCCGCCGGCGACAAGGTGCGACTCGGCGGCGACGGGCTCGGCGTGCAGAACCATGTCTGCATCGCCCCCTGGTCCGACAAGGACCGCTGAGCGACCGTCAGATCTTCGAAACGGCGCGGTGGGCGATGTCGGAGCGGAAGAAGCCTTGCCCCCAATCCACCGCTCGTACCAGTTCGTAGGCCTTGCTTCGCGCTTGTTCGACATCGGTTCCGAGCGCGGTGACGCCCAGAACGCGCCCGCCATCGGCCAGCAGACGCGCCCCGTCCTGCCGCGTGCCGGCCTGGAAGACCACGGCGTCCGGGGCGGTTTCCTTCGGTAGGCCGATTTCGCTGCCTTTGGCATAGCTGCCTGGATAACCCTTCGCCGCCATCACCACGCAGACGGCCGCCTCGTCGCGCCATTTCGGCTGGGCCGAGGAAAGATCGCCCTTCGCCACGGCGAGGAGGATGGGAAGGAGATCGCCGTCGAGACGCATCATCAGCGTCTGGCATTCGGGATCGCCGAAGCGGACATTGTATTCGATGAGCTTCGGCCCCTCCGCCGTCATCATCAGACCCGCGTAGAGAATGCCGGAGAAGGGCGAACCCGCTTCGCGCATGCCGTCCAGCGTCGGACGCACGATGCGCGCCATGGCGGTTTCCACGAGATCGGGCGTCAGGGCGAGCGCCGGGGAATAAGCGCCCATGCCGCCGGTGTTCGGCCCTTCGTCGCCGTCGAAGGCGCGCTTGTGGTCCTCGGCGGTGCCGAAGAGAACGGCCCTCGTACCGTCGCAAAGGCAGAAAAGGCTGGCCTCCGGCCCTTGGAGGAGTTCCTCCACCACGACCTCGGTGCCGAGACCCGGCTCGCCGGCAAAGCAGGCATCCACCGCGCCGAGCGCCTCGTCGAGGCTCATCGCGACGGTGACGCCCTTGCCGGCCGCAAGCCCGTCCGCCTTCACGACGATCGGCGCGCCCTGTTCGCGGATATAGGCTTTGGCCGCTTCCGCCTCGCCGAACCGGCCATAGACGGCGGTCGGGATGTTCTTCAGGGTGCAGAGATCCTTGGTGAAGCCCTTGGAGCCCTCCAGCCGGGCTGCTGCCGCCGAGGGGCCGAAAACGAGGATGCCGGCTTGCGCCAACGCGTCGGCGAGACCCGCGACGAGCGGCCCTTCGGGTCCGACGACCACGAGGCCGATGTTTTTCTCCGTCGCGAAGGCCACCACCGCCGCCCGATCTTCGATATCGAGATCGACAATCTCGGCATGGGCGCCGATGCCGGGATTGCCGGGGGCCGCGTAGAAGCTGCCGAGTTCGGGCGACTGCGCGATCTTCCAGGCCAGCGCGTGCTCGCGGCCGCCGGAGCCGATAAGAAGAACATGGATCGACATGGCGTCTCGCGAAAGTCTACAAAAAGTTGATTGAGCGCTTACGAACGGTTCGCAGGCTTGGTCAAGTCCAATTCCCCTCCGCCAAGGCTTGACGCCGGAGCCGGAGAGATCGAAGTCTGCCGCGATGTCTTCGAAGCTCCATCCGATCGAAACGCCGCTCGGCGACCGCGTCTCGGACGCGCCGAGCAACAATTGGGTCTACCGCGTCCTGCCGCGATGGTTGTGGCCCTATGCCCAGCTCGCCCGCTGGGACCGGCCGATCGGCTGGCAGCTTCTGATGTGGCCCTGCTGGTGGTCGGCGGCCCTCGCGCCGCAGGCGATCGCCCCTTCCGCCATGGCGACGGGCCTGCCGATGCTCTGGCATCTGGCGCTGTTTCTGGTCGGGTCCGTGGCGATGCGCGGGGCCGGCTGCACCTATAACGATCTGGTGGACGAGCGAATCGACGCCAAGGTCGCGCGCACCCGTTCGCGTCCCCTGCCCTCAGGCCGGGTGTCGCGGGCCCAAGCGAAGGCGTTTCTGGTGGTCCAGGCGCTGGTCGGCTTCCTGGTTCTGATCCAGTTCAATCTCTTCGCGGTGGTGCTCGGCATCGCCTCGCTCGGCGTCGTCGCGGTCTATCCCTTCCTGAAAAGGGTGACGGACTGGCCGCAGCTCGGCCTCGGCTTCGCCTTTTCCTGGGGCGCGCTGATGGGCTGGGCGGCCTATTGGGGCGCTCTCGCCCCGCCGGCCTTGCTGCTCTACGCCGGCAGCATTCTCTGGACGGTCGGCTACGACACGATCTACGCCCATCAGGACAAGGAGGACGACGCGCTGGTCGGCGTCCGCTCGACGGCGCGGCTCTTCGGCGCGCGCACGAAACAGGCGCTGGCGATGCTCTACGGCGGCGCGATCTTCTGCTTCCTGTGCGCCTGCCTTCTCACCGAAGACGGCGCGGCCGGGCCGTCCTGGCCGGCCTATGCGGGCCTCCTAGTGGGCGCCGCGCAGATGCTTTGGCAGATCCGCTCCCTCGATATCGAGGACCCGGCCGACTGCCTGCGGCTGTTCCGATCCAACGGGTTGTTCGGCTGGATCGTCTTTTCCGGCTTCGTCTTCTCGGCGCTCTGGTCGCTTTCGTTCCCGATCCCGACCTGAGCATTCAGATTCAGTCGCGGGCGATGATCTCGTCGCCCGCCACGATCATGCGCATTCCAAGGCCGCCCGGCTTGCGGCGGGCGAGGAAGCGCGGCCGGCGATGGCGGCTGCCGCTGGCGCCCGAACGGCGCGAGGTCGGCTGCGAGGAACGGATGCCGCCGAGGGTTTCTTCCAGCGCCGTGACCTGCCCGCTGGCTTCCACCATCAGCATGGGAAGCGAGAAGAGCTCCGACCAGCCGCGCCAATCGGCCGCGACATCGAAGAGATCGGTCGCGACCAGCAAGGGCACGCAGAGTTTCGGGTCGTTGTGGAAGAGTTCCAGCGTCACCGTGACGGTGCCGTCCTCGCTTTCCATCGCTCTCGCCGCGACGCCGGCAAAGGCGGCCGGCGGCAGGGCGATCGTCATCGGCACGCCGGAGCGCTGAAGCCGGCGCTGGATCGCGACGCCGCGCTTGTCGATGCGGTAGGTGACGGTCTCGCCGTCGTCGGTGGTTTCCAGAACCTGCTTGCGGTCGAGAAAGGTCGGGTCGATGCGGATCGGCGCATTGGCCCATTCGGGACGCAAACTGGAAGAAGTCGCCTGTTGCATGATCTTCGCCTCTGCTTACCGGCGCCGGTGATGGCACCTTGGGCGGCCGTTGTTTCCCGGCCTTTGATGAGACGACATTATCGGCGCCATCTTGCAGGCAACCTAAGAAAGGCGGTTAAGTGTTGATGACCCTTTCCAAGGTTAGCAAGACGAAAACTTGAAAGGAACTTTAAACGACTTTTCCGGGGTTTAGAATGCGGTAAGGATCGAAGGTCTCCTTCAAGCGCCGCATCAGTTCGATCTCCGGTCCCGCCTTCACGCGGGCGAGTTCCTCGCGCTTCAACTGCCCGATGCCATGCTCGGCCGAGAAGGTGCCGTCCATGGACAGAACGATGGCGTGGACAATGTCGTTGATCTCCACCCAGCGCTGCAGGAACGTTTCCTTATCCGCGCCGATGGGCTGCGAGATGTTGTAGTGGATGTTGCCGTCGCCGAGATGCCCGAAGGCCGCGATGCGCGCGCCCGGCATCGCGGCGAGGACGGCGGCATCCGCGGCGTGGAAGAATTCGGGAATGCGCGCGACGGGCACGGCGACGTCGTGCTTGATCGAGCCGCCTTCCGGCTTCTGCGCCCAGCTCATCTCCTCGCGCATCCGCCAGAAGTCGGCGGCGTCCGACAAGGACTGCGCGATGGCCGCATCCTCGATCACGCCTTCTTCCAGCGCATTCTCCAGAACGGTTTCCATGGTTTCGCGGGCGTCCTCAGCGGAGCGCTGTGAGGAGATTTCCATGAGGACGTACCATGGATAGGCCGCTCCCAACGGGTCGCGCGCGCCCCGCGTATGGCGAAGCGTGAATTCCATGGCGGTGCGGGCCATCAGCTCGAAGCCGGTCAACTGGCTTCCCGCGCGGTCCTGCGCCCGGCCGAGAAGCGCGACGGCGTCTTCCGGAGAGCGCAGGCCGACATAGGCGACCTCGCGCCCCGCCGGCTTCGGGAAGAGCTTCAGAACGGCCGCCGTGATGATGCCGAGCGTTCCTTCCGCGCCGATCAGAAGATCCTTCCAGTCGTAGCCGCGATTGTCCTTGCGCAGCCGCCGCAACCCTTCCACCACTTCGCCGGTCGGCAGCACCGCCTCCACGCCGAGGCAAAGATCGCGCGCGTTGCCATAGGCGATCACCGCCGTGCCGCCGGCATTGGAAGACAGGTTGCCGCCGATCTGGCAGGAACCTTCCGAGCCGAGCGACAAGGGCAGGAGCAGCCCGACCTCGCTGGCGGCAGCCTGCGCCCTGGCAAGCACGACGCCGGCTTCCGCGACGAGAACGCGGCCGACGGGATCGACCTCGCGAATGCGGTCGAGCCGCGACAGGGACAGGACGATCTCGTCATGCCCGCGCGGCGACTGGCCGCCGACGAGCCCGGTATTGCCGCCTTGCGGCACGACGGGCGTGCGCGTTTCGCAAGCCAAGCTCAGGATGGCGGACACCTCCTCCACCGTTCTCGGCCGCAGCACGAGGCGGGTCTGCCCGCGATAGAGATCGCGCGGCTCGATAAGGTAGGGCTGGATCAGATCGGCTTCGCGCAGCGCGTTGGCCGAACCGACGATCGCGGCGAAACGCTCGGCGAGAGCCGGGGAAAGGTCGGGCGTCAGGTCGTCCATCAGTCCTCCTCGCGGATGAAGGCATCCGCATCATGCATGTCGTGTCGCGGAGCGGCGGCGCGGCTGAGGCGATCGTTGATCGCCATTCCGAGGCCATGATCCGGCACCGGCATCACGGCGATGCGCGCGATGTCCGGCCGGTCGAGTTCGGTGAGGATGGCAAAAAGATTGGCGGCGGCTTCGCGAAGATCGCGCGCGGCGCTGAGTTGGCTGATTCCTGCGGCCTTCTCTTCGCCCGCCACGGCTTCCTCGCCGAAGCGCACCAGCCATTCGCCGGGTTCGACGGAGCGCGCACCGAGCCGCACCGCGCCGTCCGGCGCATAATGCGAGCGAAGCTGGCCGGGCGCTTCGATCGCGCTCCCCTCCCCCACCGCGACGACGGGAAGGCCGCTTGCCGCCTCGATCTCGGCGACGTCCAGGCCGCCGGGGCGCAGGAGATGAATGCGATCCTCGCCCACGCGCAGGATGGTGGATTCCAGACCGACGCCGGCCGATCCCGCATCGAGCACAAGATCCACCGCTTCGCCGAGCGAGCGCGCGACATGGGCCGCGCTTGTTGGGCTGACCTTGCCGGACCGATTGGCGCTGGGCGCGGCGACGGGCCGGCCGAGGGCCTGGATGACGTCGCGCGCGGCGCCATGCGGCATGCGAAGCGCCAAAGTCGGCAAGCCGGCCCGCACCAGCGGGTGGATATCGGAGCCCTCCCTTGCCGGCAGGACGAGCGTCAAGGGTCCCGGCCAGAACCGCTCGGCGAGACCACGCGACACCGGGTCGAAGACGGCGTGTTCCTCGGCCATGGCGAGCGAGGACACATGGGCGATCAGCGGATTGAAGCGCGGCCGCCCCTTGGCGGCGAAGATCGCGGCGACTCCTTCCCCGGAACAGGCGTCGGCCCCGAGGCCATAGACCGTTTCCGTCGGGATCGCGACGAGACGCCCGGCGGCCAGAAGGCGCACGGCGTCAGTGATCGCGTTCGGATCGGAAATGGAAAGAAGGCGAGGCATGCCGTTCCATCGCATGGAAGCGAGGGCTTGGCAAAATCTCGATGTGCTTGAAAACGAACCCCACAAACGAGGAGAGCAGCGGCTCGAGGGGGCGGCCGCTGCTCTCAAAGATCGTCCAGAGGGGTGCTGGACGTGCCTTCAACGACACCGTGCGTCTTAGTCGGGAGGCCCTGAGGGGGGCTAGGCCTTTCCGACCATTCGCGACGAGCGATGTTGCCTCAATAACAAACGGCCGAAACATCGGTTCCGACCGTCAAGAGATTTTTTTCGCGAATGTTTCGGCGGCTCGCGGGCCGGTCGTTCAGCGCGTGGCGACGAAGGCGTCGCTGACCCGGCTGTCGGCCGACAAGCGGGAGCCGAGCCGGTCGGCGCGGCCGGTGGAGGTCGCGGGCATCTGCGAAACCTCGACCACCGGCAAGGCGAGGACGCTGCGGCGGTTCATCGGGTCGGCGGCGCCGAGCCAAGCGCGGATGCGGGACTTCGCCATGTCGTCCAGGCTGGACTCCTTCGGTGCGGGCGCGGCCACGGCCTTGGCCGGCTCCGCCGCGATCGCCGCGACTTTCTTCATTTCGGGCTCGAGCTTATCGAAGCTTGCGCCTTCGCCCTCGCTCCTGGCCGCTTCCTTCTCGCGGCGCGCGGTCTCGGTCAGAAGCTGCAGTGGATCGAGAACCGGGCGGCGGCGCTCCTCGGCCGGTCCATAGGCGGAGATCAGCGTCGTGACCTTGGTTTCGGGCGGCGCGGAGGCCGGCTGGACGGGAGCCGGCGCGGGCGGGTTCGGCAGAGCGACCTCGCCGGCGATCACCTTCTCCACATGGCGCATTCCGGGCTCGGCGATCTCCGCCACCTTGCCTGCGAAGGCGGTGACGAGGCCGCCGGCCTTCTGGCCGAGGCTCGCGACGAGATTGGGTTTGGGCTCGTCCAGCGGGCGCACCAGCTCGTTGAAGGGCCAAGCGGCGCGAAGGCCGGCGACGTCGAGCGGCGAGACATTGACGTCGATGTCGTTCTTGGCGCCCTTGATGCGATAAGGGCACTTGCGGGTGGAGCAGTTATGCATGGAGGAGAACTGCCAGAGCGCATAGCTCGGCCAGGTATTCTCTGGGAACTTGCCCGTGATGTCGTCGCGATAGCGCGCGTACCAGAGCGGCAGGCGCGACAGAAGCTTGTACTTTTCCTTGTAGTCGGAAATCCACTTGGCGGTGGAGCCGTTCGTATAGAGAACGGGGTAGCGGCCGGTGCGGATGAAAACCTGCTGGGCGAAGATTTCGGCATCGGCCAGCGACATCCATTCGGACGTGTTGTCCTCGATGTCGAGCGCGATCAGCTCGTCCGGGCCCGGCTTGGTGAAGTCGATGAAGTGATCGGCCTGCTCGCGCGGATTGCCCGGACGGCCGAGATGATAGGCGCCCCATTTCAGGCCGAGCTCCTTCGCCATGGCCCGGCGCGTCATGTAGAGTTCCTGCGTGACGGAATATTTCCACCAGCGGTTCTTGCAGAGCAACTCGTCGTCGCCCTTCTTGCCCCGGCAGTTCCAGTCCGGCGGCAGACCGTCGGACGCCTTGTTGACGAAACCAACGATGCGCTTGTCGGAGGTGAGTTCCTTCCAGTCGATCGGATTGAACTCGTAGGCGTCAATCACCAGCGCCCTGTCGGCCGATTGCCAGGGCTTGTCCCAGGCGGCTTTCGCCGGGACGACGCCCAATGCCAGCCCGGCGCAGACAAGCGACAGGCCAAGCGTGATGGCAGCCGAACGAACGGCGCTGAATGTCGGCATTCACCCATTCCCCTCGAAGTCGCCGGCCCATTCTCGCGAAACCCTTGCGGTTTCAACCCCTTCGCCAGCGGCTGGTGAGGTGCTTGTGACGGCCCAATCCGGCAGGTTCCGGGCAGAAGCGATCACATGCGATCACGAATTGTAATATTAAGGGAGAATTTATCTTAAATAATTGTTTTTACTGACAAAAATAGCCTTGCGTGAAGCTTTCCCGGCTTACTTGTCCATCTCAAGAAGCGTCGCCGGTCAGCATTTGTGGCGAAATATGGCAGACGGAAGGAAAGGATCAGGCCGCCCTTCCGTCCCAAGCAGCCTTCAGCCGGCGATCTTGGAGAAGTCGGCGACCTGATGCATCGCAGCCCGGATGCGCGCCAGAAGCGCCAGGCGGTTGGCGCGCAGCTTCTCGTCCTCGGCGTTGACGAGCACCTTGTCGAAAAAGGCGTCGGCCGGAAGGCGCAGCCGTGCCAGGGCGGTCGCGGCGTGGTCGTAGTTCTCCGTTCCCATCGCTTCGGCAAGCTCGATCTCGGCGCGATCCACCGCGCCGGCAAGCGCTCGCTCTTCCGGCTCAGTGAGAAGCGAAAGGTCGAGAACATCCCCGATCCGCGTCCCCTTCTTTTCCTCGGCGGCCAGGATGTTCGCGGCACGGCGATAAGCGGCCAGGAGATTGCGGCCGTCCTCGGTGGCGAGCAGGCGACCGAGCGCCTCGATACGGCGCGCGATGTCGAGAAGGTCGTCGCGCGCGCCGTCCCCGCCGCCCGACAGAACCGCATCCACCAGATCGTGGCGCGCGCCCTCGTCGCGAAGCTGCACCTTCAAACGGTCGTGGAAGAAGGACAGGAGATCGCCGGCCGGCATCACGCTGCCGAGTTTGACCGTGAGCTTGTTCGCGAGAAGAATGCGGATCACGCCGAGCGCGGCGCGACGCAGAGCATAGGGGTCTTTGGAGCCGGTCGGCTTCTCGTCGATCGCCCAGAAGCCGACGAGCGTGTCGAGCTTGTCGGCGAGCGCCACCGTGATCGCCACCGGATCGCTCGGCACCGCGTCGGAGGGCCCAAGCGGCTTGTAGTGATCTTCGATCGCGGCCTGGACGGACGGGTGTTCGCCTTGAAGCGCGGCATAGCGCCGGCCCATCAAGCCTTGGAGCTCGGGAAACTCGCCCACGGCTTCGGTGGTGAGATCGGCTTTG
The DNA here is from genome assembly GCF_009176975.1 of Aureimonas psammosilenae. Lineage (GTDB taxonomy): Bacteria > Pseudomonadota > Alphaproteobacteria > Rhizobiales > Rhizobiaceae > Plantimonas > Plantimonas psammosilenae. Next base: position 560,192 of record NZ_WEZG01000001.1, on the reverse strand, counting down.
GCGAGAAGCGCCGCGCGCTTGGCAAGCGCCGGATCGGCCCCGACCAGCGGCGCGATCTCTTGAGCCAGCGCTGCGATGCGCCGGACGCGTTGCCCTTGGCTGCCGAGCTTGGCGTGGAAGGTAACGTTCAGGGCGTCGAGCTTCGCCATGCGCTGGTCGAGGGGCTTGGCGAGGTCGAGCCCGAGATCGGCGCCGGAAAGCTTCAGGCTTTCGAGATCCGGTAGACCGCCCTGGTCGGTCTGCCAAAAATAAAGCGCGTCCGACAGCCGGGCGCGCACCACCTTGCCGTTGCCGCGCGCGATTTCTAGGCCGCCGTCGCTCGCCTCGATGTTGGACACGAGCAGGAACTTGTTCGACAGCCCCTCCCCGCCGATCGGCTTCGTCACGAAGCACTTCTGGTTGGCGCGAATGGTGAGGCGCACGACTTCCGGCGGGATGGCAAGGAAGCTTTCCTCGAACGTGCCCATCAGCACCTGCGGCCATTCCACGAGGCCTGACACTTCTTCCAGAAGCCCCTCGTCGGCCACGACCTCGAGCCCTTGCGCGAAGGCCAGATGCTCGGCGTCGGTGCGGATGATCTCGCGGCGGCGTTCGGCGTCGAGCACCACGAAAGCGCGACCGAGCTTGTCGACGTAATCGTCGAAGCGGCGCACCGTGATTTCTTCCGGCGCGTGAAAACGGTGCCCGACAGTCGTATTGCCCGAGCGAATGCCGCCGACGGTGAAGTCCACCACCACCGGCTCCTCGGTTTCGGGCCCGAAGGTGCAGAGGATCGACTGAAGCGGGCGCACCCAGCGCATCGCGCCCGGCTCGCGCGAGGCCTTGCCCCAGCGCATGGACTTCGGCCAGGGGAAGTCGCGGATGACGGCGGGCACGAGTTCGGCGATGATCTCGTCCGTCGGCCGGCCCGCCTTGCGGATCACGGCGACGAAGAAGTCGCCCTTCTTCGGATCGGTGCGGACTTCCGCCTCGCTGACGGAGTTGAGGCCGGCACCGCGCAAAAAACCCTCGATCGCCTTTTCGTTGGCGTCGGTGCGCGGTCCCTTGCGCTCTTCCACAGTATCCTTGGAGCGCGCGTCGAGACCGCGGATGTCGAGGGTGAGGCGGCGCGGCGTCCAGTATTCGCGGGCGCCCTCATAGGTCAGACCCGCTTCCACGAGGCCGTCCGTCACGAGCTTCCTGAGGTCCCCGGCAGCCTTGCGCTGCATACGGGCCGGAATTTCCTCGGAGCGCAGTTCAAGCAGAAGATCGGGCATCGTCGTCCGGCGGAAGGTGGTTTGGCGCGAAACACCATGGCCGGGCCTGGAATGCAAGACGAGCCTGCGGCGCGAGGACGAACCCCGCGCCGCAGAAAGGTTGGATCAGCGCGAAGCCTTGTAGAGCTTGGTCGCGATCTCGAACATTTCCTCCGGCGCGTAATCCGGCGTGAAAGCCGACGGAATGCCGGTCAACTGATGGATCTTGCCGCCATCCGGGAAGCCGTCGACGACTTCCAGCTCGCCCGGCGGATCGCCCGGCAGCGCGGTCTCGCCATTGCCCCAGATGCCGGACATTTCCTTGTAGTCGTTCGGGCTGAACGTATACAGGCGCCGATGCGACCCTTCCGCCAGATATTGCTGGCATTCCGGGATCTTGTCCAAGAGGATGTTCGGCGTCGGCAGGAACTTGTCGAGATCGACGCCAGTGATCTTCTTCAGCGCCAGCGCGTAGGCATGGGCGTGAACCGAACCGCGCACCAGAAGATAACCGCAAACGGCGCGGCTCGTCGGGTCGGTAACCGTCTCGTAGACGCGCAGCTTATGGAGGCGCGCGCCGCATTCGAGGTGGAAGTTATGGAGAAGGTCTACCACGACGTTGCCGGTCGAGGTGATGAAGTCCTTGTTCCACGACAGCCCGTTGGAATCCACCGGCATGGCACCGCCCGCGCCCGACAGGAAAGAGGCCGCCGAGCGGATATCCTTCATGTCCTCGAAGGGCGCCTTGGAGATGTCGCCGCCGTCGCCGGCATCGGCACCCTCCTTGTCCGGACCGTTGGCCACCATCGCGACGCCGTTGGACACGAGTTCGACGTGACCGAGCTCCTCCGCGGTGATCGAGGCGACGAGGCTGTAGAATGGCCGGAGTTTCGATTTCGAACGGAAATTGAAGCTCTGGAACATATAGTTGCCGAGTGTCGACATCTCGCCGTACTTGCCGCCCAGCAGTTCCTGCAGGGCCGCGGCGGCATTCGGGTCCGCGCGCTTGGGCGCCGGCAGTTCTGCTTGCAGCTTGTCGATGCGAAGGAACATCAGCCTGTCGTCCTTACGGTTGATCGTAATGGTCAACGGGCGCGAGGTCGCGCCCGTTCCGGCCAGATGGCGCGGACCCCGTTCGTGGCTAGCGAATATCGCCGCTTTCTAGAGGTTGCCCGCGAATGTGTCGCAGGCCTTCATGTCACCGCTTTCCAACCCCTTGCGGAACCAGGAAACGCGCTGGGCCGAGGTGCCGTGGGTGAAGGAGTCCGGCACGACGCGCCCTTGGGATTCGCGCTGGAGCGTGTCGTCGCCGATCCGGTTCGCGGCGTTCAGCGCCTCGTCGATGTCGCCGGTTTCGATATAGCCGGCGTCCTGGTCGTCATGCGCGAAGATGCCGGCATAGCAATCGGCCTGGAGTTCGACGCGCACCGAGATGGCGTTCGCTTGCGCTTCGTCCGACGCGCGCTGACGCGCCTCGTCGGTTTTGGGCAACGTGCCGAGGAGGTTCTGGACGTGGTGCCCGACCTCATGCGCCACAACATAAGCCTGCGCGAAGTCGCCCGGCGCATTGAGCTGGCCGGAAAGCTGCCGGAAGAAGGACAGGTCGATATAAAGCTTGGTGTCGCGCGGGCAGTAGAACGGCCCGGTCGCGGACTGTGCGAAGCCGCAGGCCGAGTTCACCTGCCCGTCGAACAGGACCAGCACAGGCTTCTTGTATGTCTGGCCCATGTCCTGAAATCGCTTCGTCCAGACATCTTCGGTGTCGGCGAGAACGGTCGCGACGAAATCGTCGGTCTTGTCGGGCGTGCCCTGGACGCCGGGGCCTTGGCTCGTCTGCGACGTCTCGTAATTGCCCCCGCCGCCTTCCAGCATGCCGAGGAACTGGAGGGGATTGATGCCGAAGCCGAACCAAAGCACCAGGGCGATGACGATGAGGCCGATCCCGCCCCCGCCGCCCGCCCGGATCGGGATGCGCATGCCGCCGCCGCGCATGCCGCCGCCCCCGCTGCCGCGCACGTCCTCGACATTGTCGGACTGTCTTCGCCCTTCCCACCGCATGGCGCGCTCCGCTCAGATCCCATTGGTTTCCAAACGATATGGGCGCCGATCACGCGAAGGAAATCGGTGCGTGAGGCAAGGAGGGCAATTGCATATCCTGCGTTTCACGCCTCCTATGGCTTCCAACTCGCCGGGGAAGAATGCAATGCAGGCCCACTCCCTTTCGGATCGCATCACGGCGGACCCCGCCATTTGCGGCGGTCGGCCGACGATCACGGGAACGCGAATGCGTGTTGCCGACATTCTCGAAATGCTGGCTTCCGGAGCCGAGCGCGCACAGATTCTGTCGGACTACGATTATCTGACGGATGAAGACATCAGTGCAGCTTTGAGCTACGCGGCGGATGCAATCGACCATCAGGTGATCCGAGCCGCCTGATGGGCCGGTTTCTCATCGACGCGCAATTGCCGCCTGCCCTTGCGGATCGACTGACGGAAGCCGGGCACGAGGCTCATCATGTCCATCGTATCGGGATGGGTGCCGCGTCCGATCGAGCCGTCTGGCAACACGCCTGCGCTATTGGCGCGACTCTCATCTCGAAGGATATCGACTTCCTGGCCTTCTCGAAGGTCGATCCGCCGCCGATTTCCATCGTCTGGGTGCGCTGGGGCAACGTCACAAACGCAGCCCTCTGGCAGTCCTTCGCCAAGGTCCTGCCCCAGATCGAGGCTGCGGTCGAAGCAAAGGACCGCATCGTCGAGCTGCGCTAAGCCGATCAGGCCGCCGCCTTGCCGCCCGCTTCCGTCTGGAGAAACGCCTCGCCGCAGGCTTTGGCCAATGTCCGCACGCGGAAGATGTAGCTTTGGCGCTCCGTCACCGAGATCACGCCGCGCGCGTCGAGAAGGTTGAACACGTGGCTCGCCTTGATCGCCTGGTCATAGGCCGGCTGCGCCATCAGGTGCAGGCCGCGATTGCCTTCCGTACCCGCCGCGCCCGCCTTCAGAAGAGCCAGACACTCGGCCTCCGCCTCGTCGAAATGGCGCAGGAGAACGGCCGTGTCGGCGTGCTCGAAGTTGTAGCGCGAATATTCCTGCTCGGCCTGGAGGAAGACATCGCCATAGGTGACTTTGTCCTCGCCTTCCCCGCCGTTGAAGTTCAGGTCGTAGACGCTGTCGACGTTCTGAACGTACATGGCGAGGCGTTCGAGGCCGTAGGTCAGTTCACCCGCGACCGGCGCGCATTCGATGCCGCAGACCTGCTGGAAATAGGTAAACTGCGACACTTCCATGCCGTCGCACCAGCATTCCCAGCCGAGCCCCCAGGCGCCGAGCGTCGGCGATTCCCAATCATCCTCCACGAAGCGCACGTCATGAAGCATCATGTCGATGCCGATCGCCTTCAGGGAGCCGAGATAGAGTTCCTGCAGGTTCGGCGGGTTGGGCTTCAGGATCACCTGATATTGGTAATAATGCTGGAGACGGTTGGGGTTCTCGCCGTAGCGCCCATCCTTCGGGCGGCGGGAGGGTTGGACATAGGCCGCCTTCCAGGGCTTCGGCCCCAGCGCGCGCAGCGTCGTTGCCGGATGGAACGTTCCGGCGCCGACCTCCATGTCGTAGGGCTGAAGAATAACGCAGCCGTGCTCCGCCCAATAGCGGTGCAGCGTCAGGATAAGCCCCTGGAAGGATCGCTCCGGACGCATGGAGGCCTGGTTATCGGACATCGGACGGCTTTCCTCGATCATCGCAGGCCGGTTGCCATGCCAAGGCGCGGCCAGTCAAGGAGAGCTATTAGAGTGCCCAACGAAACCTCCCGGGGTCGGCTGGCCGGATTTTTCCGCCGTCCGAAGGGGCGAGCCGCTTGTCTCGCCCCGTCCGCATGGACCGTTGCCAATCCTCGCCGATGCCGCCGGCATCGACTGCGTTTGGCGCCTAGCGGAGCGGCGAAAACTTCTCGGCCATCCTCAGCCCTGAGGTTTCGTTGGGCACTCTCAGTCCTTCTTCAGCCGGTAAACGCCATCGTCGCCGCGCACGAGCGTTCCGTGGCTGCGGTTGCGCGCTTCCATCTCGGCGCGCTTGGTGCGCTCGGCGGTGCGGTCGGCTTCCGACTTCAACTGCTTGAAGCCGAGCCAAGCCGCCGCGCCGACGAGACCGAAAAGAAGAAGTTGCGGCATGAGATCGATCACCTCGAACGACGTCACCGATTATGCGCTCCCCTCGCACGGCCGTAAAGCGACCACCGACAAGGGTCGCCGGCATGGTTTCACAGCCCGTAGCGCATCCACAGCGCGCGCTCCTCGAGCGTAGCGGCCAAGCCCTCGCTCAAGCCCGCCGCCAGACGTGCGGGATCGAACGACTGCGCCCCGACAAGGGTTCCCGATACGGGCTTGCGGCCGAGAAGCCCGCGATTGGCCTGAATCAACTGCGGGCGCACCTTTTCGCCGTAGCGCTCGATGAGAACGGATCGCAAGTCGCCGACCCGGTCCACGAGACCGAGTTCAACGCCCCGCTCGCCGGACCAGAACAGGCCGGAAAAGAGATCGGGATGATCCGCCAGCCGCGCCCCGCGCCGCGCCTTCACGAGGGCGATGAAGGTCTCGTGGACGCCGCGCTGGAGTTCCAGAAGGTGCGCCACATCCTCCGGGCGCTCGGGCCGGAACGGATCGAGCACCGCCTTGTTCTGGCCGGACGTGTGGACGCGCCGCTCGATGCCGAGCTTACCAATCGCGTCCACGAAGCCGAAGCCGCCGGACACGACGCCGATGGAGCCGACGATGGAGGACGGGTCGACCACGATCTCGTCGCCCGCGCAGGCGATCATGTAGCCGCCGGACGCCGCGACATCCTCCACGAAAACGAGCACCTCCTTCTTCTTCTCGGCCGCCAGATCGCGGATGCGCTTGTAGATCAGGCGCGACTGCACCGGCGAGCCGCCGGGCGAGTTGATGACCACCGCGACGGCCGGCGCGTCCTTCACCGCGAAGGCCTTGTCGAGAACGCCCGCGACGCCGCTGAGCGACAGGGTCGGCCGGAAGGGGCCGGATTGCGGCATGATTGCCCCTTGCAGGCGCACCACCGGCACCGCGACGCCCTCCTTGCGGAAACGTTTGGGAATGAAGGGTCGGAGGGAGAACGCCACGCGGTTTCGTCTTTCGTCGGAAGGGTTCAAGGCCTCGTAGATAGGGGTGACACGGGCCGACGCCAATTCGCTCTATGACAAGAGCCCGAGATCGATCGTCGCGGTGCCGGCGCCGATCTCCGCTTCCAGGGGCAAAGGGTGCGATTGCGCATCGCGCAGGACGACGGGCGGCAGGAGGGACAACGGAGCGCGCGAGCCCTTCCGGCCGTGCACCAGGATGCGCTTGGCCGGGCGGCCTTCCACCGGATGCACCGGCGCGATCCGCAGGTCGCCGAGGCGGTTCCGAGCACCGGCGAGGATGTCGCCGAGATTGTCGGGCCGGGCGATCATGGCGAAAACGCCGTTCCGCTGGAGAAGCGACGCGGCCACCGCGATCCAGCGCGGAAGAAAGTCCGGCTCCGGCATGGAAAGCGCGGCATGACGGCGCGGATCGGGCGATGTGCGACCGCCGGCCGGATGAAAGGGCGGGTTGGAAACAACGAGCGAGAAGGCACCCTCCCCGAGCCCTGCCGCCTCGCGCGCCGAACGGGGCGACAGGACGTCGATCTCCGCCACGCCCAGCCGGTCCGCGAGGGCTTCGTTGAGGGCAAGCGCGGCCGAGCGTCGCGCGAGATCGGCCATGGCGGGATCGCGCTCAACCAGAAGCACATGGGACGCGGATCGGCGGCTCGCGAGGGCAAAGCCCGCCGCGCCCGCGCCCGCGCCGAGATCGACTGCCCTTCCCCCCATATCGGGCGGGATGCTCGCCGCGAGAAGCAGCGCGTCCAGGCCCGCACGGTAGCCCCAGCCTTTGGGTTGGACGAGATGGAAGGCGCCGGCGTGAAACGAGTCGAGGCTGGTTTCAGGACAACTCATGGCCGAGCTCGGCGTCGCGCAGGAGACGGCGGGCCTGCTCGATCCGCTCTCCGTCCACCAAGATGCGCCGCGGAAGAACGCCGATGGAGCCGTCGAGAATGCTCATATGCGTGTCCGCGACGAAATGCTCGATCCCCGCATCCCGCAGAAGCGCATCCACGAAGGAAAGGAGAACCGGATCGTTGGAACGCATCAGTTCGCGCATGGGGAAAGCTTGGAGTCCGGTTTCCAGACCTTTGCTCATAGCCGGTCGGATGGCAAACTCCGAGCACTTTCCTCGACTGGCGTTCTTGTTGAAGGAGCGCCACACCGATGCTGCGTCACCGCCTTCGCCTTTCCCTTCTCGCCTTTCGTTTTATCTAGAGAGCTTGTCGCTGAGCCCGCAGCCGATTAGTGCTCGCATCACGCGCCGAAGATGAGGCTTGGCGGCCCTCCAGGCTCGGGATCAAAGGAGCGCTCTCTTGAGTTCAGCCAGCCCCGCAAGGGAAAGCCGGCAGGCGGCATCGATCGATGCGATCGTCGCCTTGACGCGCGCCGACATGGAGGAGGTCAACGGCATGATCCTCGCCATGGCGGGCTCGAATGTCGAGCTCATCCCCGAAATCGCCAAGCATCTGATCTCGTCCGGCGGCAAGCGCCTGCGCCCGATGCTGACCATCGCCTCGGCGATCGCCTGCGGCTACAAGGGCGACGGCCACGTGAAGCTCGCGGCCAGCGTCGAGTTCATGCATACCGCGACGCTGCTCCACGACGACGTGGTGGATGAAAGCGACATGCGGCGCGGCAAGAAGACGGCCCGCACGATCTGGGGCAACCAGGCGAGCGTTCTCGTCGGCGACTTCCTGCTCGGCCAAGCCTTCAAGACCATGGTGGAGGTCGGCTCGCTGACCGCCCTCGACATCCTGTCGCGCGCATCCGCCGTGATCGCCGAAGGCGAGGTCTGGCAGCTTTCCGCAGCCAAGAAGCTGACCACCACGGAAAGCGACTACCTCGCCGTGATCGAGGCCAAGACCGCCGCTTTGTTTTCGGCCGCGAGCGAGGTCGGGCCGGTGCTGGCGGGCTCGCCGTCTGAGACGCGCGAGGCCATGCGCTCCTACGGGCTCAATCTCGGCCGCGCCTTCCAGCTCGTGGACGACGTTCTGGATTATCGCGGCTCGGCCAAGGATCTCGGCAAGAACACCGGCGACGACTTCCGGGAAGGCAAGATCACCCTGCCGGTCATCATCGCGCATGAGCGTGGGAGCGAGCCCGAGCGCGCCTTCTGGCGTCGGGCGCTGGAAGAAAACGGCAACGACGACGACGCTCTTGCCGAGGCACGCCGGCTTCTCGACCGGCACGGCGCGCTGGAAGCGACGGTGACGCGGGCGCGCAGCTATGGCGAAACCGCCTATGCCGCCGCCGCTTCCCTGCCACGTTCGGAAGCGCGCGAATCGCTTCTCGATGTGGTCGATTTCTGCATCGACCGGATCAATTGACGGACGGACCGAAGTCCTTCAGATTCAATCACGAACCTGTTCCGCACCCGGCCGCAATGTCGCCAAGCGGAAGTGTCAGGGCTCGGTTTCAATGCCGCCCGCCGCCGAAACGAGGATGCGGGCCGGTGCGACCGGAGCCGGATGACCGGGCGGGTTTCTTGCCAAGAGGATAGCTGCGTGCAGAAGACGCCGACGTGCCGCATTCACTTCGCCCTCGCGCTGGCGGCGACGCTGTCCGCTTCGACGCTCGCTTTCGCGGCGCCAACGGGCGGCGACACCAAGCCGGAGCCCTCCGTCGCGGCCGATCTCGGCTCGCAGACCCTGTCGGGCGCGTATCTCGCGGCAAAGGCCGCGCAGCTCGGCGGTGATCTTCGCGCCGCGACCGCCTATTACGAGGATGCGTTGCGCATCGATCCGAACTCGCAGGTTCTCCAGCAGGACGCGATGTTCGCCTTTCTCGCCGACGGCAAGTTCGAGCGCGGCGTGGCGCTCGCCGCCAAGCTGCGCGACGACCCGGAAGCGGGCAAGGTCGCGCGCATCGCGCTCGGCATCCAAGACATTCGGGACGGCAAGTGGAGCGAGGCGACCGGCGAGTTCGATCTCGTCGACCCGAGCGATCTCGATGCCCTTCTTCTCGGCCACCTTTCCGCCTGGGCCGACCAGGGCGCGGGCCGCACCAACGAGGCGCTGGACCGCGTCGGCGAACTGAAGAAGGCAAGCTGGTATCCCGTCTTCAACAACTATCAGGCCGGTCTCGTCGCCAGCCTCGCCGGGCGTCAGGATTCGGCGAAGCGGCTTCTGGCCAAGGTCGTGGACGATCGCGGCAGCGCGCAGACCTCGCCCGACGCCTTCATGGGCGCGGCCGAGGCGCTGGCGCGCATCGAAGCGCGTGCCGGCCGCAAGAAGGAAGCGCTGCGCGCCATCGGTAAGGGCCTGGATCTGGCCGAGAACTACGAGCCGCTGGTTTTCCTGAAAGACCAGATCGAGAAGGGCGCTCCCATCGACCCGCCCGTGTCATCGGTGCGCGAAGGCGCGGCGGAAACGCTTTATATCCTCGGTCAGGCGATCAATCGCGGCGAAGGGCAGCAGGTCGCGATCCTTTACTTCCAGCTCGCCCGCGCGCTGGACGAGCGCAACCCGCAACTTCTCGTGGCGCTAGCCGGCATCGCCGAGCGCGCCAGCCGCTACGACGAGGCGATCAACTATTATCGCGACGTGCCCCAGACCTCGGCGCTGCGCCGCACCGCCGATCTCCAAACCGGCCTCGATCTCTGGTCGGCCGAGCGGAAGGATGAAGCCAAGGCGCATCTCGAGAAGGCCGTCGCCGATTACCCGGACGATCTCCAGGCCTATATGGCGCTCGCCGACATCCTGTCCTCGGCCAAGAACTACGACGAGATGTCCAGGACGCTCGACAAGGCCGTCGACATCGCCGTGAAGGCCAAGGAGGAAAGCTGGACGCTGTACTACCAGCGCGGCATCGCCTTCGAGCGCACCAAGCAATGGCCGAAGGCGGAAGCCGACTTCCGCAAGGCGCTGAAGCTGTCCCCGAACCAGCCGCAGGTCTTGAACTATCTCGGCTATTCCTGGGTCGACATGCACATGAACCTCGACGAGGGGTTGAGCATGATCAAGACCGCCGTCGATCTTCGACCCAACGACGGCTATATCGTGGACTCGCTCGGCTGGGCCTATTACCGCCTCGCGCGCTTCGACGACGCGGTGGAGCAGTTGGAACGCGCGGTTCTGCTGAACCCTTCCGATCCCACCATCAACGACCATCTGGGCGACGCCTATTGGCAGGTCGGGCGCACCCGCGAAGCGCGCTTCCAATGGCAGCGCGCTCTTGTCGGCGACCCGAAGCCCGAAGCCGCCGAGATCGCCAAGATCGAGGCGAAGATCAAGGACGGCATGGCGACCGACAACCGCAAGGCGGAAGCGCCGAACGGCGTGCCCGCGCGCGCCGAGCCCGCTCCGGCCGAAACGCGGGCCGATACGAGCGCGCCGCAAGCGCCCGCGGGCGCGCAGCCGCCGGCCGTGCAATAGGCATGGCATCCGACACGATCGAGCCGCCCGTCCTGCGGCTCGCCCCCGTCGAGATCCTCGCGCCGGCCAAGATCAACCTCGCGCTGCACGTCACCGGGCGGCGCGCGGACGGCTACCACACGCTGTCGAGCCTCGTCGCCTTCGCCGGGATCGGCGACAGGATCGAGCTTTCCCCAGCCGGCACCGACCGCCTCGACATGACGGGGCCCTTCGCGGCCGCGTTGAGTGACAGCTTGGCCGAAGGCGCGCCCAACATCCTCGCCCGGACGCTGGCGCTGGCGCGGGGCGTCGCGCGGCTGCAAGGCCACGAGATCCCCCCGCTCGCGCTCAAGCTCGACAAGCGCCTGCCCGTTGCCGCCGGCATCGGCGGCGGGTCGGCCGATGCCGCGGCGCTGCTTCGCGCGCTGGCCGATGCCTATCCAGGCCTCGAAGCGCCCTTCGCCGAAGCCTCGCTGGAACTCGGCGCGGACGTGCCGATGTGCTTGGCCGCGCGGGCCGCGCGCGTGTCGGGCATCGGCGAAACGGTGGAGCCTCTGCCGGCCTTTCCGGCTGTGCCGGCTGTTCTCGTCAATCCGGGCGTCCCCGTTTCGACGCCGCTCGTCTTCTCGCGGCTGTCGCGACGCGACAACCCGCCGATGCCGGACCTGCCCGCTCTCACCGATCTCGGCATCCTCCTCGACATACTCCAGGCGACGCGCAACGACATGGAAGACGCGGCGACGGCCATCGCCCCGGCTATCGGGGAAGCGCGCCGAGCGCTCATCGAGGCGGGTGCGCTTTTGTCGCGCATGTCGGGTTCCGGCGCGACCGTCTTCGCCGTCTTCCCGGACGACGCGGCGGCGGCGAAGGCGGCGGCGGCGATCCGCCAAGCCCATCCGCATTGGTGGGTGGAGCCGACGCGCCTCGGCAACGGCGGAGGCCGGGCATGAGCGAGCGCAGCTTCGTGCCGCTCGGGCTCGCCGTTCTGACGATTTCCGACACGCGCGAGATGGCGGACGACCGCTCCGGCACCACGCTCGTTGACCGCCTCAGCCAAGCCGGTCATCGGCTCGCCGATCGCCGCATCGTGCCGGACGATATCGAGGCGATCCGCGACACGGTGCTGGCATGGTCGCGCGATCCGGCGGTGGATGTCGTGATCACCACCGGCGGCACCGGCTTCACCGGGCGCGACGTCACGCCGGAAGCGCTGGAGCCGATCTTCGACAAGCGGATGGACGGCTTTTCCGTCATCTTCCACCGCTTGTCCTTCGACAAGATCGGCACCTCCACCATCCAGTCGCGGGCGACGGCGGGCGTCGTCAACGCCACTTTCGTTTTCGCCCTTCCCGGCTCGCCGGGCGCCTGCCGCGACGGCTGGGATCTTGTCCTGAAGGACCAGCTCGATTACCGGCACAAGCCCTGCAACTTCGTGGAAATCATGCCGCGCCTCGACGAGCATCTGCGCCGCGAAGGCCGTTCCCTTTAAGTTCGCGGGCGCGGCCGGATGGTCGCCTCGAGACGACGCGCGGCAACCCCCTTCGCCAGATCCTCGAGCTCCTGCGAAGCCCTTGGCGCGAGCCCGGCTTTGGGTAGAAGAAGCCCGTCCGCCAGAACGCTCCGTCGCCGTAGAAACCGCGACATGAGACCCCGGCGGTCATGCGGCGATACCGAGAAACGCGCGGCCTTCGGCAACGCACCGGCCAGAACATCGCCGAGATGTGCGGCGACACCCTCGATCCATCCAGGCGCCAAACGCGCACCGGGCTCAATCAGAAGCAGCCATTCTCCCTTCGCAGCAAAGACGACCTGGGCAAGTTGCTCGCCCTCCGCGATCCGGCATCCGGCGTGGTCAGCCACCTTGCGGGTTCCAGCATCCAGCCCGCGATCCAGCACCACGACTTCGCGCACGAGGCCGTCGACCGCACCCGGCACGAGGGTCGCGAGACTTGCCGCCAGCGCCCCCGCATCCTCGCCGCATTCGATCAGGACCGTCATCATCGCCGCAAATCCGCCTCTTCGAACCGTCCTGATCTAGCCGATGCGAGGACGGGCGACCACCCGCCGTCCTTCGCCATTTCGTTCTTGTATTGTTCCTCTTTTCGTACTAGTTCTGTTCTCACCAGCCCGGACATTTGCCGCTGGGGAGGCACCCATGCAGGACGCTTTCGCCGCCGACCGCGCGGCCTTCGCCAAGGGCCGCAAGGTCGGAACGCCGCTCGGCATTCCCGACGATACGGCCATTGCGCCGGAACGACGCCGAGGCCGAGGCGCCGGCATCAATCCGACCGGCCGCTTCGAACCTTTCGCGCGCGTATCCTCCGACGACGGCTGGAATGTCATGGACGAGTTGCCGCCGCTGCGCACGGAGGTCCAGGTCGAAGCGCCGAAGACGATCATCACGCGCAACACCTCGCCCGACATCTCCTTCGAGCGCTCGGTCAATCCGTATCGCGGCTGCGAGCACGGCTGCGTCTACTGCTTCGCGCGGCCGACCCATGCCTATATGGGCCTGTCCGCCGGGCTCGACTTCGAAACCAAGCTCTTCGCTAAGCCGAACGCCGCGCGCCTTCTGGAGCGCGAGTTGTCGAAGCGCGGCTACGAGCCCCGTACCATCGCCATCGGCACCAATACCGATCCCTACCAGCCCATCGAGAAGGAGCGCCGCATCATGCGCGAGCTTCTGGAGGTGCTGGAAGCGGCCAACCATCCGGTCGGGATCGTGACCAAGTCGGCGCTCGTGACACGCGACGTGGACATCCTGGAGCGCATGGCCGCCAAGGGCCTCGTGAAGGTCGCGATGTCGGTGACGACGCTCGACAAGCGCCTCGCCCGCGCGATGGAGCCGCGCGCCGCGACGCCGGTGAAGCGCCTGGAAGCGGTGAAGGTGCTGACGGACGCGGGCATCCCGGCGATGGTGATGACCGCGCCGATCATTCCCGGCCTCACCGATCACGAGATCGAGCGCCTTTTGGAAGCAGCGGCGGCAGCCGGCGCGAAGGAAGCGGGCTACGTGCTTCTGCGCCTGCCGCTCGAAGTCAGCCAGATCTTCAAGGATTGGCTCCTGCGCCATTATCCGGACCGTTATCGCCACGTGATGGCGCTTCTGCGCTCCATGCGCGAGGGCAAGGACTACGATGCCGAGTGGGGCAAGCGGATGCGCGGCACGGGACCCTACGCATTCCAGATCAAGCGGCGCTTCGAACTCGCGGCGGCGCGGCTCGGCTTGAACCAGACGCGGCACATCCTGCGCACCGACCTTTTCCGCGCGCCGCAGCCGGAAGGCGGCGTCCAATTGGCTCTGCTCTGATCCCATCCCTCTGCAAGCGCGTCACAACCGTTCATGCGGGGATGCTTGGAGAGCGCTGACGACCGCGCCGATTTGGGGCGGTCGCTGTCGATGGCGATAAGGAAGGCCGCGCAAGAGAGCAAGCCGTCCTTCCGCGACTGTCTTGCGTCGTGCGCTATTATGCCAGCCGCAGCGGACGACTATTATGCCAACCGGAACGCGCCCCCCCTTGAGGCGAACCGATCAAGCGGCTTATGCGCTTAGGCATGAAGCGCACCCGCTCCCCTGCCCCGCCCTCCGATTTCATCCCGGACTTCACGTTCGAGGCTGCACTGTACGACAAGGGCACGCGCTTCGTCGCGGGCGTCGATGAAGCGGGACGCGGACCACTCGCCGGGCCGGTTGTCGCGGCCGCGGTAATCCTCGATCCAGCCGCCATTCCGAGCGGCCTGAACGATTCCAAGAAACTGACGATGAGGGCGCGCGAGGACTTATTCGCGGCGATCCTTGCGTCATCGACGGTCGCCTTCGCGACGGCCGGGCCTGAGGAGATCGACCGCATCAATATCCGCGCCGCCTCGCTTCTGGCGATGACGCGGGCGGTCGAGGCGTTGCCGGGAAACGAGTCCCATGCCTGCCATTGCCTGATCGATGGCAAGGACGTACCGCCCGGACTGAGCGCACGCGGCACCGCGCTTGTCTCGGGCGATGCCCGGTCGCTTTCGATCGCGGCCGCTTCCATCGTCGCGAAAGTCATGCGCGACCGGATCATGATTCGGCTGTCGGACAGTTTTCCAGCCTTCGGCTTCGCTCGGCATATGGGCTACGGCACGAAGCTCCATCTCGATGCCCTGTCGGCCCAAGGTCGAACGCCGCACCACCGCTTCTCCTTTGGACCCGTCAGAAACGCGAAAGCCGCCGGCTGAAACAACCGGCGGCTTGCGGATCATCAGAAAGCGGAAGAACCGCTTGAGGTCAGTTCAGGCGCTGACGGATTTCGCCAAGCGACTGGTCGATGAAGCGACCCGATTCGCCGTGGGCGGACTTCTCGGCGATGACGCGACCGGCGGCGGCGATGGCGAGATCGACCGCCGTGGCCTTCACTTCGGCGATGGCTTCGGCTTCGGCCTGGGCGATCTTGGCTTCGGCCATCTGCGTGCGGCGCGTGACGTATTCCTCGTTGCGGCGGCGCGCGTCGGTGAGGATCGCTTCGGCTTCGCGGGTCGCGGCGGCGACGATCGCCTGTGCTTCGCGCTCGGCCTCATGGCTGCGGCGCTGATATTCGGCGAGCTGCGTCTTGGCCTCTTCCTTCAAGGCGCGCGCCTCGTCGAGTTCGCGGCGAACGCGGTTGCCGTGATCGTCGAGCGCCTTGCCCATCTTCGGAAAGGCCTTGGCGTACCAGACGATCACGAAGAAGAGGACGAGGGCGATGAATGCCCAGAATGAATTGTCCATCGGAAGGCTCCCTTAGCGGCGGACGCTGGCGACGGCGCCAGCCGCTTCCTCGCGCGAGACGTCGAGCTTGGCGACGTCCGCGAGGATCGACTGCGTGACGTCCTCCGCGATCTGGCCGACCTCGCCGAGAGCGCGGGACTTGATTTCACCGATGCGGGCCTGCGCTTCCTCGAGCTTGGCGTCGAGAGCGCCTTCGGTCCGCTTGCGCTCGGCTTCGGCGCTGTTCTTGGCGTTGTCGCGCGCTTCCGTCGCGATGGCATGCGAGCGGATGCGCGCTTCGGCAAGACCCTGCTCGTAGGCGGCGTGCGCGGCGTCGGCATCCGTCTTCATCTTCGACGCGGCGTCGAGATCGGCGGACACGCGGCTGCGGCGATCGTTCAGCGTTTCACCGATCTGCGGGAGGATGGTCTTCTTCAGGACATAGAAGAAGACGCCGAAGGTGATCGCGAGCCAAAGGATCTGCGAAGGGTAATATTCGGGGTTGAAGGGCGGAAACGCGCCTTCATGGGCAACTTCGGTATGGGCCGCGCCCTCGCCCGGCGCCAACGGCTCCGTGCCCGCATGGGCGCCGTGGGCGTCCGGGCTTTCGGTCTGCGCGAAGGCTGGGGTCACGAACATGAAGGGCTCCGACGCTTTCAAAAAAGGACCGGCGGAAATGGCACCGCCGGTCGCAACGACCTAGCTCGGCTCGTCGTCGATCAGACGGCGAAGAGGAGAAGGAGCGCGATCAGCAGCGAGAAGATGCCGAGCGCTTCCGTCACCGCGAAGCCGAAGATCAGGCGGCCGAACTGGCCATCGGCGGCCGAGGGGTTGCGCAGAGCGCCGGCGAGGTACTGGGCGAACATGTTGCCGAGACCGAGAGCCGTTCCGGCCATGCCGAAACAAGCGAGACCGGCACCGATGTAACGAGCAGCTTCCGCGTCCATGTGAACTCCTTCCTGGATTTAAGCGGTTTGGTCCTGACGGTTCCGGCGGGAACCGCGGATCGGTTTAGTGGTGAACGTGAACGGCGTCGTTCAGGTACATGCAGGTGAGAACGGCGAACACGTAGGCCTGGAGGAACGCCACCAAGAATTCCAAGGCGGTCAGCGCGATCGTCATCAGAAGCGGCAGGATCGAGCCGACGACGCCGAGCGCGCCGAGGCTCGACAAGGACACGACGAAGCCCGCGAAGACCTTCAGCGTGATGTGACCGGCCAGCATGTTGGCGAACAAACGCACCGAGAGCGAAACCGGCCGGGACAGGAAGGACACGATCTCGATGATCACCACGAGCGGCAGAACCGCGCCGGGCACGCCCGAGGGCACGAAGATCTTCAGCCAGCCGAGACCGTGCTTCATGAAGCCGTAGACCACCACGGTGCCGATCACGAGGAGCGCCAGGGCGAAGGTGACGATCAGATGGCTCGTGACCGTGAAGAAATACGGCACCATGCCGAAGAGGTTCGCCACCAGCACGAACACGAAAAGCGAGAACACGAAGGGGAAGAACTTCATGCCGGCATTGCCGGTGGCGTCGCGCAGCATGTTGGCGACGAATTCGTAGGACAGCTCGCTGACCGACTGGACGCGCGAGGGAACGAGCTGGCGGCCCCTTGTCGAGAGGTAAAGGAAGCTGAGCGCGACGGCAGCCGTCACCACCATGAACAGGGCGGAGTTGGTGAACGAGAAGTTCAGGCCGCCGATCTCGATCTGCGGACCGATCGGGAAAAGCTGGAACTGATGGATCGGGTCGGTCGGATTCGCTGCCAAGTTCCCTGGGCCCTTCCCTGCCACGTTTCGCCATAAATTCGGCGTCTTGCCCATAGCGTCAGGCGGCGCGCAGTGCAACAGCCGCAGGCGACTTTCCCGAGCGTTGTCAGCGCGGCGGCGTGTCGGGCGGGTTGGCGGGCTTGGTTGTGGCGCGAATGACGTTGCGCACGCCCGCCGCAAAGCCGATCATCAGGAAGACGATCAGGCCGAAGGGGGTCGTGCCGAAGAACTGGTCGATGCCGTAACCGATGGCGACGCCCACCAGAATGCCGGCCACGAACTCGCTGGCGATCTTGAACCCTTCCGCCGCCCCGCGCATGCCTTGCGTCGGGTTGGCTTCCGGCCGATTGCCGGGCAGTCGCGAGCGGCTTTCGGCGATTCGCCGCTCCAGATCGTCGCCCTGCCGCTTCAGATCCTTGTCGTCGTGATCGCTCATGGCCGCCTTTTCCCGCGCTGAAAACGAGCGATGCCCGCCTCGGCTTACAATGGCAAGGCTGCTTCGGCGATCAGTTCCAGCCGCCGCCATAGGTGCGGTAGAAGATATGCTGGCCGATCTTGTCGACGCGCTTCATCGCGCTCGCCCAGAAGGGGCGGACATAGGTCGCGTGGTAATGGGTCGCCGAGCCGACATCGGCGAGCCAGGTTTCGCCGCGCGTCACCTCCCCCGCGATCCGCATGGAAACGGAAAACGCGCGCTTGTTGGTGACGCGCTTCTTGTGGCCGTCGCAGGCGAAGGAGAACTGGCAGCGGTTGCGCCAGTCCTTGTTTTGGTAGACCACGCCGCAGATCGTCTTCGGATAGGTCGGGTTGCGCACGCGATTGAGAATCACCTGTGCGACGGCCGCTTGGCCGCGCTCCGATTCGCCGCGCGCCTCGAAATAGATGCCCTCTGCCAGGCAAAGCTGCTCTTTCGGCTCGAAGGCCGTGGCGGGAAGCGGCGTCGCGGCCCAGGCGTGGTCGTCGCGCCCAATCGGGGGAACGAAGCCGGCGCCCGTTTCCGCCGCGCCGCTGCCGCGCAGAATGCGCCCGAAAAGCGAGGCGGCCGGGTTCTGAAGGGTTTCGGACGGCGCATAGGCGAGCACCGAGACGTCGCCCGGCGAAGCGGCCGCTTGGGAAACGGCGGCAAGTTTCGCGGCTTTCGGCGAGAGCGAAGCGATCATCACGGTCGGGGCGGCCTGCGGCAGCGGCACGGGACCGCGCGCCGGCTCGAAATTCATGGCGATCTGGATGCTCTCGCCCGCGTCGACACTTCCGACGAACGCGGTGCGGATTTCGGCGTCCGCCGCCGGCGGGGTCAGGAGCGATTGGCGCTCCAGAATGGACCCGGCCGAAAAGGCCTTCGGGGGAGCGAAGGGCGTGACGGCGAGAACGCGGCCGGTCTTCTCCTCGCGGTTGATCCGCGCTTCGTCCGGCGTGTCGAAGGCAGGACGCGGCGCATCGGTGGCGTAGAGACGACCATCGCCGCCGCTGACTCCCGTGCCGGCCGGCAGGCGGGCGCCGTTCTTGCCGGCGAAGGAAACGGTTGCCGCCTCGATGGCCCCGACCGGGGACGGCACGAAGAAGGCTTGCCAACGCGCAGCCGAGCCCCGCCCTTCCAGAAGGCTCGTCATGTCGCCGAAGGCGATGGGCTTGGACAGAACCGGCAGGGCGCAAAGGGACGCGACCGCGAGAAGCAACGGCCGGCGAAGATGCGCGGGGAAACCTGGTCCACCCGCCTTCCGGCGCCTTCTCGCTTTGGCAATCATGAACGAACCCGCCACCTCAATTCCACGGGTGGAGGATCGTCCGACAACCTTTTTTCTTGGTTAACGAGGCGTTGAATTCCTTCGTTAATCAATCCTTTGTGACGAATCCGTCATGCCGACGAAGGCTTACCTTTTCGGCTTGGCGCGCCCGGCAAACGGGTTGTTGCTCTTGCGGAAGTTGAAGCGAATCGGCACGCCGGCGAGGCCGAACGTCTCGCGCAAGCCATTGATGAGGTAGCGCTGGTAGGAGGTGCCGAGCGCTTCCGGCCGCGTGGTCGACAGGATGAAGGTCGGCGGGCGCGTCTTCACCTGCGTCATGTACTTGATGTTGACGCGGCGACCGGCGACGGCCGGCGGCGGGTGGTGGCTCGTCATCCGCTCCAGCCACTGGTTCAGCTTGGCGGTCGAGATGCGCTTGTTCCAAAGTTCGTGCGTGGTGGCGACCGACTGCATCAGGCGGTCGAGCCCTTCGCCCGTTTCGCCCGAAACAGCGACGGCGCGGATGCCGCGTGCCTGGGGCAGAAGGCGTTCGGTCATTTCGCGAAGCGCGGCGAGCGTCGCCTGACGGTCCTCCACGAGATCCCATTTGTTGAAGGCGATCACCGGCGCCCGGCCCTCGCGCACCACGAGATCGGCGATGGACAGGTCCTGCCGCTCGAAGGGGATGGCGGCGTCGAGCACGATCACCACGACCTCGGCGAACTTCACCGCGCGAAGCGCATCGGCGACGGAAAGCTTTTCCAGCTTTTCCTGCACCTTGGCGCGACGGCGCAGGCCCGCAGTGTCGAACATCTTGATTTTGCGCCCGCGCCATTCCCATTCGACGGAAATAGAATCGCGCGTGATGCCGGCTTCCGGGCCGGTGAGAAGCCGATCCTCGCCGAGGAAGCGGTTCACCAGCGTCGACTTGCCGGCGTTCGGGCGGCCCACGACGGCGATGCGCAGCGGCTTCGTCGCGTCATAGGCCTCGATGATCTCCTCGCCGTTCTCGTCGAGAAGGGGGGCGAGCGGCACGTCGGTTTCAGCCTCGTCCAGCTCGTCTTCGAGGTCGAGCCCGAAGGCCGCCTCGCCGAGCATCGAGACCATGGCGTCGCGCAAATCCCCCATGCCCTCGCCGTGCTCGGCGGAGATGGCAACGGGCTCGCCGAGGCCGAGCGAGAAGGCGTCGTAGAAGCCGGCATCGGAGCCCCGCGCTTCCGCCTTGTTGGCGACAAGGAGAACGGGACGGCCCTTGCGGCGCAGAAGATCGCCGAAGAAGTTGTCGTCCGGCGTGACGCCGGACTTGGCATCCACGAGGAAGAGGGACAGATCGGCTTCCTCCACCGCGCGCTCGGTCTGGGCGCGCATGCGCGCTTCCAGGCTGTCATGCGCGGCGTTTTCCAGGCCCGCCGTGTCGATGATGGAGAATTCGATATCGAGAAGTCGCGCGTCCCCCTGCCGTCGGTCGCGGGTCACGCCCGGCCGGTCGTCCACCAGCGCGAGGCGCTTGCCGACGAGGCGGTTGAACAGGGTCGACTTGCCGACATTCGGGCGGCCGATGATGGCGATGGAAACCATGGGGACGTTCAGTTCGCGGGCGCGGCCGGCGCGCCGGCCGGCGGTGCCTGCGTCGCCGGAGCGGCGGGAGCCGGCTCGGCAGAGGGGGTCGGGGCGGGGTCGATAGCGGGCGCAGGGTCGGCAGCGGGGGCCTGCGGGACCACGGGAGCCTCGGTCGTGGCGGGGCTGTCGATCACCGGCGGAGCAATCGGCGCGACAGGCGCGACGGGTGCGACCGGAGACGGCGGAGCGGCAGGCGCGACATCGACAGCCGGCGCTTCCGGCACGGTGACGGACGCATCGGGAACTCCCGGCGCGGCGGGCACCTCGAGATCGAGCGGGATGGGCGATGGCAGGATTTCAGGGGCGGCCGGCGCGGCCGGCGCCGCTGGCGTGGCGGCGGCAGCTTCCGCCGCCGAAGCGGGGGTCGTGCCGGCGTCGACCAGTTCCATCAGGATGCGCGCGCGAAGTCCGATGCCCGCAGGCGCGCCCTGGTCGTCGCGGTTCTGCGTGAGGAAGCGCCGCGCTTCATCGAGATTGCCGGCCTTCCACGACGCGAGCCCCATCGCCTCGCGGGCGGCGAAGCGCAGCGGCTCGCTGTCGCCCGACAAGCGCTCGACCTCGGCCCGCACCTCGTCCACCGAGCCGGTATCAACCAGCACATAGCCGGCGCGGATCGCGGCGATGTCGCGAAGGGCTTTCGGCGCGTTGGTGTCCTTGGCGACCTTGTCGAAGCCCTCGAACGCGCCTTTCAGGTCGCCCTGACGCGCGCGGATGGACGCGAGGCGGAGGTCCGCCAGAAGCGGATAGGAACCGGCCCCGCTCTTGGCGATGGCGTCGAGCTGCGTCACCGCTTCGTCGAACTTGTCGGCATCGGCCAGATCCACCGCCGCGATGAAGCGGTCGCCGGCCGCGTTCGCCTGCGCAACGGTATATTGGCGATACGCGAGGTAGGCGCCCGTGGCGATGACGAGAACCACGGCGGCGACGATCAGCCAGCGGCCGAAGCGGCGCCAGAGATCGTGCACGCGCTGCTGGCGAATCTCCTCGTTGACCTCGCGGAAGAAAGTCTCGTCGCTCATCATGTCGTCCGGACGGGGCGGGCGTCATCTCGCGCAAAAGCGCGAACAAAGCCGGCATTTTTGCCGGTTCTACCGATTTTCACCCGAAACGAAAGCTCCTTCGCCTCCGAGCCTTGGGTTCACCCCCGCTTTGCGCCAAGTGGAATGAATCTTCGACCCCAAGGAAACAACGGCAGATGAGCCTCGAATCCGTGAAAGCCTTCCTCAGCGAACATGCGCCCGACATCGCCGTCATCGAGCCGGAAAGCTCCACCGCGACCGTGGAGCTTGCGGCCGCGACCTTCGGGGTCCAGCCGGGCCAGATCGCCAAGACGCTGTCGCTTCGCGTCGGGGAAAAGCGCTTCCTTCTCGTCGCGCGGGGCGATGCGCGGCTCGACAACGCCAAAGCGAAGCGCGCTTTCGGGGGCAAGGTCTCGATGCTGGGGGCCGAAGAAGTCGCTGCCGTCACCGGCCATCCGGTCGGCGGCGTTTGCCCCTTCGGCCTCGCGCAGCCGCTGCCCGTTTATTGCGACGCGCGGTTGAAGGATTTCGCCGAGGTGCTGCCCGCCGCCGGCTCGACGCACAGCGCGGTGCGCCTGACGCCCGAACGCCTGGCGGTGCTCAGCAACGCGGAATGGGTGGATGTCTGCCGCGACCCGGAAGAGGCTTGAAAGCTTTCGGGGTCGTCATTCCCCGTCGCGACCGCGATGGAGGCGCAAGATCACGTCGACATCCTTCGGCGCATAGCCGAACCGCTTGCAGATGGCGCCGTGCCCGACGCCCTCGTCCAGCATGGCGAGGATCTGCCGGTGCTGGGCACGATCGGGGCGGCGGCGTCTTCCAGACACGACATGAGCCAACATCGCCGCCAGTCTCGTCCGCATGGGTTCGCTCCTTTTCGCGGGGGCCGGAATAAGGCCGGCACGGAAAAGCTAACGGGCGAGACGGAGTCGCGGAAAGAATTATCTACTAATTAAATGGATAATCAGGGAATGGTTCGGGCCGCACTCCTTCGGGAGGCGGCCCGATCGCTTTCGGCCTATTCCGCCGGCTCCGGCATCGGCTGCTGCGCGGTTTCCGGCGGACGGCGCTTCATCTTCTCGCTGAGGCCCACCACTACCGCGTAGAACAGCGGCACGAAGAAGATGCCGAGAACGGTCGCGGCGATCATGCCGCCCATCACGCCGACGCCGATGGCCCGCTGCGCGCCCGCCCCTGCCCCGGTCGCGATCGCGAGCGGCAGAACGCCGAGAATGAAGGCGAAGGAGGTCATCAGGATCGGCCTCAGCCGCAGCCTCGCCGCTTGGAGCACCGCTTCGCGCAGCGGTTTGCCCGCCGCCTGAAGATCGCGGGCGAATTCCACGATCAGGATGGCGTTCTTGGCGGCAAGGCCGATGGTCGTGAGAAGCCCGACCTTGAAGTAGATGTCGTTCTGAAGTCCCGTCAGCGTGGTCGCGACGAGGGCGCCGAAGACGCCGATCGGCACGGCGAGGATCACCGAGAAGGGCACCGTCCAGCTCTCGTAGAGCGCGGCGAGGCACAGGAACACGACCAGCACCGACAGGGCATAGAGAAGCGGGGCTTGGCTTCCCGACAGCCGTTCCTGATAGGACAACCCGCTCCAGTCGACGCTCCAGCCGGGCCCGAGATCGGCCACCATCGCCTCCATCCTGGCCATCGCCTCGCCGGACGAGGTGCCGGACGCGGCCGAGCCCTGGATGTTGACGGCCGAGATGCCGTTGAAGCGCTCCAATCGCGCCGGACCCTGATCCCAGGCGATCTGCGTGAAGGCAGAGAATGGCACCATCTCGCCGGCATCGTTGCGCGCATACCAGCGGTCGATGTCGCTCGGGATCGTGCGGAACGGCGCGTCGGCCTGGACATAGACCGGCTTGATGCGGCCCTTGTTGTCGAAGTCGTTGACATAGGTTCCGGCCCAGGCCTTCGACAGGACGTCGTTGACGGCGGATACGGACAGGCCGAGCGCGCCGGCCATCTGATGGTCGATCTTCACGTCGAGCTGCGGCTGTTCGGGCGTGCCGTTGCGGCGAACGCCGGTGAGCGCCGAATCGGCACCGGCCGCCTGGAGAAGGCGCTGGCCGGCGGCGGCGAGCGCTTCGCGGCCCTGGCCGCCCGAATCCTGCAGATACATCTCGAAGCCGCCGGACTGGCCCATGCCGGGAAGCGCAGGGGGAGACAAAGCCACGACGCGCGCGTCGCGGATCTTGGCGAAAGCCTTCATGGCGCGGCCGGCGATCGACGCGGCATCCTGGCCGTTTCCGCCACGCTGGTCGAAGGGCTTCAGCCGCACGAAGGCCATGGCGAGGTTCTGGCCCTGTCCGCCGAAGGAGAAACCCTGCGTGGCGAAGACGCCGTCGACATTGGCCTTTTCCTTGTCGAGGTAATAGCCCTCGACCTGGGCCAGAACCTCCGTCGTGCGCGCCTTCGTGGCACCGACGGGAAGTTCGATCTGCGTCATCAACACGCCCTGGTCCTCGGGCGGCAGGAACGAGGACGGCAGGCGGCCGAACAGAAAGGCCGCGCCGCCGCAGATCAGGAGAAACACGATGAGGAAGCGGAAGGGCCGTGCGACGAGACCGCCGGTGGAGCGCTCGTAGCCGTTGGTCAGCTTGCCGAACCCCTTGTTGAAGCCCCGGAAGAACCAGTTCTTTCGGCTCCCATGCGTCGGTTTCAGCATGGTGGCGCAAAGCGCTGGCGTCAGCACCACGGCCACCACTACCGACAGGAGCATGGCGGTGACGATGGTGATGGAGAACTGCTGGTAGATGATGCCGACCGAGCCGCCGAAGAAGGCCATCGGCAGGAACACGGCCGACAGGACGAGCGCGATGCCGACAAGCGCGCCGGTGATCTCGCGCATCGACTTTTCCGTCGCCTCGCGGGGAGGAAGCCCCTCCTCCTCCATCACGCGCTCGACGTTTTCCACCACCACGATCGCGTCGTCCACGAGAAGGCCGATGGCGAGCACCATGGCGAACATGGTGAGGGTGTTGATGGAATAGCCGGCGACCGCCAGGACGCCGAAGGTGCCGAGGAGCACGACGGGCACCGCGATGGTGGGGATCAGCGTCGCGCGCCAGTTCTGCAGGAACACGAGCATCACGATGAAGACGAGCACCACCGCCTCGATCAGCGTGTGCACGACCTTCTCGATCGAAAGCTTCACGAAGGGCGTCGTGTCGTTGGGATAAACCACCTGAACGTCGGGCGGCAGCGCGTTCTTCAGGGTTTCCAGCGCCGCCTGCACGCCTTCCGCCGTGTCGATGGCGTTGGCCCCGGCGGCAAGATTCACGCCGAAACCGGCGGCCGGCCGGCCGTTGTAGCGCGCGCTCGTATTGTAGCTTTCCGCGCCCATCTCCACCCGCGCGACATCGCCGATCGTGACGAGCGAGCCGTCCGTGGCGGTCTTCAGGATGATCGAGCGGAACTCGTCGGGCGTTTGAAGCTGGCTTTGCGAGGTGATGGTGAAGTTCATCTGCGCGCCGGGCGCGGCCGGCGTCGCGCCGAGCTGGCCGACGGAGACCTGCGTGTTCTGCGCCGACACCGCCGAGCTGACATCGCCCGGCGTCAGTTGGAACTGCGCGAGCTTGGCCGGATCGAGCCAGATGCGCATGGCATAGCCCGAGCCGAAGATGTTGAGGTCGCCGACGCCCGGCACGCGGCGGATCGCATCCTCCAGATTGGTGGACACGAGATCGGCGAGGTCGATGGAGGAATAAGCCGGGTTGTTGGACGTCAGCGCGGCCACCATCAGGATGCCGGACGAGGACTTCGACACGGTCAGGCCCTGGCGCTGCACGGCTTCGGGCAACTGCGAGGTCACCTGCGCCAGCTTGTTCTGCGTCTGCACCTGCGCGATGTCGGGATCGGTCCCGTTCCGGAAGGTCAGGGTGATCGAGGCGGTGCCGGCGGAGGTGGAGTTCGACGCCATGTAGAGAAGACCGTCGAGCCCGGTCATGTTCTGCTCGATGATCTTGGTCACCGAGTTTTCAAGGGTCGCGGCGCTCGCGCCCGGATAGGTCGCCGAGATGCGAACGTTCGGCGGGGCGATGTCGGGATAGCGCGAGATCGAAAGCTGCGTCAGGCCGAGAAGGCCGCCCAGCATGATCGCGATGGCGATCACCCAGGCGAAGACCGGGCGGCGGATGAAGAATTGCGCCATCGGATCAGTCCTTCGCCTCCGCCGTCACCTGTGGCTTGCCGGTCGTCGTGGCATCGGCCACCGGCTGCGCGGAAACGGGCTTTGCCACGCCGTTCTCGTCGAGGATCACTTCAACCGGCGAAACCGGTTTCCCGACTTGGAGCTTCTGGAACCCGTCCACCACGATGCGGTCGCCGTCCTTCACGCCCGACGTCACCACCCAGTCGCTGCCGATATCGGTTGAGATGGTCAGGACCCGGTTCTCCACCGTGTCGTCGTTCTTCACGAACATGGCCGTTGGCTCGCCCCGGTTGTTGCGTGACACGGCGCGCTGGGGAACGAGAAAGCCGTTGTCGTTGATGCCGACCTTCAGCGCCGCGCGCACATACATGCCGGGCAGAAGCACGGCATCGGGATTGTCGAAGCGCGAGCGGATGGTGAAGCTGCTGGTGGTTTCGGACACGAAGCGCTCGCGCGCCTCGATAGCGCCCTTGCGCGCATAGGGGGTGCCGTCCGCGAAGCTCAGCGAGATCTCGGGCGGCGAGGCTTCGTCGCCGAAGGCGGAGCGGAACGAGCCGGCCTGAAGCTGCGCCCGGTGGCGGATGAGGTTGCCCGACGATTCGGTGAGGTCGACATAGATCGGGTCGAGCTGCCGGATCGTGGCGACGACCTCGCTCTGGCCCGCCGTCAGAAGCGTGCCGGCATTGACGTTGGTCGTGCCCGTCACGCCGTCGATCGGCGCCTTGATCTCGGTATAGCCGAGATTGATGCGCGCGGTCTCGACCGCCGCTTCCGCCGCCGCGATGTCGGCCTTCGTCTGGAGAAACAGCGATTGCGCGTCCTCCCGGTCCTGCTGGCTGACGATGGCGGACGACGACAGGTTGGCGTAGCGTTCGGCCTTCGCCTGGACGCTCGGCAGCGCCGCGCGATACTTGGCGAGCGAGGCTTCGGACGAGGCGAGCGCGGCCTGATACGGGCGCGGATCGATGCGGAACAGGACGTCGCCCGCCTTCACCCGGCTTCCCGGCTCGAACACCCGCTCCTCGACGATGCCACCCACCTGCGGGCGAACATCGGCCGAGCGAAAGGACACCACGCGGCCGGCCATGTCGCTGCGGATCGCCACTTCCTCGGGGCGCAGCGTGACGAAGCCGACCTCGGGCGGCGGCACGGCCTGCTTTGCGGATGCGGACGCGGTGGGCGCGGATTCCGTGCAGGCCGCGAGCGGCGCGGCGGCTGCGGCCAGCATGGCGGCAACGACGATCCGGCGGGTCCGGGCGGGGGAAGCGAAGAGCATGAAGGCCTTTCCGGGAGAGCCGAAGCCCCAAAAGTCAGAAGCGTCTTAACGCAGTGCAGCATCGGCAGTTTGTCAGGGCGATGGCGCTTTGTCGCAAAGTGTATCAACATCGCCCGAACCGGGGTTTTCGGGACATCGCGATACAATTTTTCCCGCCCGTTCCCCGCCGGCCTGTTCTAGAGCGGAAGACGAAGCACAACGCAGAAGCGAGGGTCGTCCATGGCGTCCGCTCACCATATCGTGGTGGTCGACGACCATCAGGAAATCCGCGAACTCGTTCGCAAATATCTGGTCGGTCAGGGCTATCGCGTCAGCGTGGCCGATGGCGGGCGCGCGCTTCGCCGCATCATGCAGACCGCCAAGCCGGATCTCGTGGTTCTCGACATCATGATGCCGGGCGAGGACGGCCTTGCCCTTTGCCGGGACCTGCGCGCCACAAGCAACGTGCCGATCATCTTTTTAACGGCGGTGGCGGATGAGACGGACCGGGTCGTCGGCCTGGAACTCGGCGCCGACGACTACCTCACCAAACCCTTCAGCGCACGCGAGTTGCTCGCCCGCATCAAGGCGGTGCTGCGCCGGGTCAACGCAGTGCCGAGCCATCTCGACCTGCCGCTCGGCAAGACGGTGCGCTTCGGCGACTGGCTTCTGGATCTCGGGCGGCGCGAATTGCAAGGCGCGGACGGCGTGTCGGTCTCGCTTTCCACGGCCGAGTTCCGGCTTCTCAAGGTCTTCGTGGAACATCCCGGCCTCGTTCTGACCCGCGACCAGCTTCTGGAACTCACCGTCGGGCGCGAGGGCGACGCCTTCGACCGCTCCATCGACAATCAGGTCAGCCGCCTGCGCAAGAAGGTGGAAGCGGACCCGAAGAACCCGTCGCTGATCCAGACGCATTGGGGCGGCGGTTATCGCCTCGCCGCCGAGGTCTCGGCCGCATGACGAGCTGGTGGCGGAAAAGCCTCACCGGCCGGCTCGTCGCCGCCATTCTCGGCGCGCTTCTCCTGTCGCAGATCGTATCCTTCCTGTTCGTCTGGCAGGAGCGCAAGCAGGTTCTGGAGAATCTGGAGCGGACCGAGTTCATGGACCGCACGATGACGATCGCCCGTCTCGTGGAAGCCGTGCCGCCCACCTTGCGCGACCGCGTCGCGCTCGCCAGCGGCACGGAATATACGCGCTTCTGGATCGGCTCGGGGCACGGCGCGGAGCCTTCGATCTGGCTGCCGGTCATGCGGCTGCAGTTCGCGGTGCCCTTGTCCGATCTCCTGCGGGCCGCGGATGCGGGGATCGCGGGCGTCGAGCCCGAGATACGGCCGGCAGCCGGTTCGGCCCCGGCGGCGGCCGCGCTGGCCGATGCCCGCATCGCGGATACGCGCTCGCCGCCCGAAGACTGGCCGGCCGACCTCCCGCTCGATGCCCGCGCCTTCACCTTCGCCGACAATGTCGGCCTCGGCATCAGCGTGCCGCTCGGCGACGGGACGGTGTTCAACGCCTCTTACTACAACCACTTCTCGGACACGATCCTGTCGACGCCCATCCCGCTGACCTTCGGCCTGACGGCGGCTCTCGTGGCGCTGGTGGCGGTGGTTGTGATCCGCCGCATCACGAAGCCCCTGGCGCAGTTGACCGAGGCCGCCGAAACGCTCGGGCGCGGCGAGCCGACAGTTCCCCTGCCCGAAACCGGGCCGGACGACATCCGCCACACGGCGATCGCCTTCAACCGGATGCAGGAACGGCTCCAGCGCTTCGTGGAAGACCGGACGCGCATGCTGGCCGCGATCGGCCACGATCTGCGAACGCCCCTGACGACGCTTCGCCTTCGCACCGAGTTCGTGGAGGACGAGGAACTGCAATCGCGCATGGTCGCGACCATCGAGGAGATGCGCTCGATGACGGAAGCGATCCTGGCGCTGGCGCGGCAGGACATCGCCTCGGAGGAAACCCGCAACGTCGATCTGGAAACGCTGGTGGAAAGCCTCTGCGAGGATCTGGCGGAAGTCGGAGCGGATGTGTCCTTCACCCCCGGCTCCCGCGTTCCTTATCGCTGCCGGCCGGACGCCCTGCGCCGCGCCGTGCGCAACCTCGTGGAAAACGCCGTGCGCTACGGCGAGCGGGCGCGGGTCGGCATCAAGGTCGCGAGCGAGGGGATCGAGATCGGCGTCGAGGACGACGGTCCCGGCATTCCACCTGAGCGCCGCGAAGACGTCTTCGCGCCCTTCTTCCGGCTGGAAGAATCGCGCAACCGGGAAACCGGCGGCGTCGGCCTCGGCCTGTCGATCGCCCGCACCATCGCGCGCCAGCACGGCGGCGACGTGATGCTCGGGCAAGGAGCGGGCGGCGGACTTCGCGCCGCGATCACCCTGCCGAAATAGATACTAGCGCTGCGGCCAGTTCGCCTGGGTGAAGACGCCGCCATCGACCCAAAGCGTCTGACCGGTGACGAAAGCGGCATTCTCGCCCGCCAGAAACAAGACCGGTCCGACGATGTCGTCCGCCGTGCCGACGCGGCGCAGCGGCGTGATCGCCGACCAGCTCGCCGCGTAATCCGGCGCTTCCGCCACCGTGCGCTCGTTGATGATCGCGCCGGGCGCCACGCAATTCACACGGATGCCGTGGTGGCCGAGTTCCACCGCCGCCGACTTGGTGAACTGCTCGATGCCGCCCTTGGAGGCCGTGTAGTCCACGAGGTTCGGGAAGGCGAGCTTGTTGCAGCCCGAGCCGATATTGACGATCGCGCCGCCCTTGCCCGCCGCCACCATGCGCCGGCCGGCTTCCCGCGTGTTCAGGAACGTGCCTTTCAGATTGGTGCGGATCACCGCATCCCAATCGCTTTCGTCAAGATCCAGAAGCGGCGCCCAGGTCTGGATGCCGGCATTGTTGACGAGGATATCGGGGGCGCGTTCGAACTGTCTTTCCGCAGCGTCGAAGAAAGCCAGCACCTCGGCCTCGACCCCGACATCGCAAGGCAACCCCATCGCGGACACGCCACGGGCCTCGATCTCGGCGACGAGGCTTTCGGCCATGTCCGGCCGCGAGACCCAGGAAAAGGCGACGTCGTGGCCGGCCTTGGCGAAAGCCAAAGCCAGAACGCGGCCGATGCCCGTATTGCCGCCGGTGACGAGCGCAAGTTTCCTCATCACGATGCCTTCCCTCATTCGATCTCACCCGTTGTTCTCACGAGCCATAGCCAAAGGAGATGGTGATCGGCCATATCCGGTGTATTGAACCGGCCGAGCGAATGGCGAAAGCCCGTTCGAAAACTCTCCGGCAGCCGATTCTTGGATATCCCTCCCCCGTCCGAAAGTGCCGACATCGAGCGCCCGCCCGGCCCGCCGACCTTTATCGAGCGCGGCAGTCCGGGCTATGCGAAGGTCGGCGTCGCGCTGTTTCTCGCCGGCTTCTCGACCTTCTCGCTGCTTTATTCGGTGCAGCCGCTTCTGCCGGAATTCTCGCGCAGTTTCGCGGTCTCGCCCGGCACGAGTTCGCTCGCCCTTTCGCTGACCACCGGCTTTCTCGCCTTCGCCATTCTCCTGGCGGGCGCCTTGTCGCAAGGCTTGCCGCGACGGGGGCTGATGTTCGGCTCCATGGCGGTCGGTGCGATCCTCAACATCCTGGCGGGCCTAGCGCCCGACTGGCACCTTCTTCTCGTCGCCCGCGCGCTGGAAGGGCTGGTGCTCGGCGGCGTTCCGGCGGTGGCCATGGCCTATCTCGCCGAGGAGATCGACCCGCGCCATCTCGGCAAGGCCATGGGCTTGTACGTCGCCGGCACGGCGTTCGGCGGAATGATCGGCCGCGTCGGCATGGGCGTTCTCACCGAATTCGCCTCGTGGCGCGCGGCGATGGCGATTCTGGGCGTCGCCGACCTTCTTTCCGCGATCGGCTTTGCCCTCCTGCTTCCCCCTTCGCGCAATTTCGTCGCGCAGCGGGGCATCCCGTTCCGGCATCACCTGCGCACATGGTCGGGTCTGCTGGCGAGCCCTTCCCTGCTTCGCCTGTTCCTCGTCGCCTTCGTGGCGATGAGCGTTTTCGTGACGCTGTTCAACTATGCGAGCTTCCGCCTGTCCGAGCCGCCCTACGGCCTCGGCCAAACGGCGATCAGCATGATCTTCCTCGCCTATGGCTTCGGCATTTTCGCGTCTTCCACCGCCGGCGGCCTCGCCGACCGCTTCGGCCGCCGCATCCCCCTCGTTTCGGGTTTCTGCCTGATGGCCTTGGGCGTCGGAGCCACCCTTTTCGCCCCCCTGCCGGTCGTGATCCTCGGCATTGCCCTTGTCACGGTCGGCTTCTTCACGGCCCATTCGGTGGCGAGCGGCTGGGTCGGCCGGTTGTCGGGCTCCTCGAAGGGGCACGCGGCCTCGCTTTATCTCCTTTTCTATTATCTCGGCTCCAGCTTTGTCGGCTCGGCCGGCGGCCTGTTCTGGGAGTATGGCGGATGGACGGCGGTGGCGGCGTTGACCGGCATGCTCTCCCTTTGCGGGGCGATGCTCGCCTTCTCGGTTCGCGACGCGCCGGCCCGTTGAAGGCGACCGCATGACCCGCATGGACGAGTTCATCGCCAAGCTCGGCTCCCTGCCGGAAGGCCATGCCGACTATATACACGACGGCCGCCGCTATGGCGGAACGCTGTCCGTTTCCGCCGACCGGCGGCGCTTCTGGTTCTATGCAGAGGAGCTTGGCGGCACTGACCGGATAAGCTGCAACCTCTACCTTCTCGCCGGTGGCAAGCCGCTGCTGCGCCCCTGCGATATGCCGGCCGAAAAGGTCGTGGATTTCGTGATCCGCTGCGAACAGGCCTGATCGGCGCGATCCCAAGTGATCAGGCCGTGATCTTCCTGCACTTGCGGGTCCGCGAACCGGACGGGATAGGTATCCTATCGCCGCACCGGAGATTCGCCATGCGCCACCTGGCCCGAGCCATCCTCGTCTTGGCTTTCGCCGGCACGGCCTCGATCGGCGCGATGGCCCAGCAGCCGCAACGAAGCGGCGCGGGCGATCTCGACCCGAGCGTCGATCCCGACCCGTTGCGCTTCGGCACGGACGAGGCCTTCCTCAGCATCCAGCCCTTCTTCCAGTTCGAAGCGGGTGCAGCTTCCTCCGCGCCGGACGCGCTTCTCGACACCGTGGATCACGTCGACGGGCAGATGCGCCGGGCGCGGCTTTATTTCGATTTCGGCTTCCACCAATTCGGCGGGCGCTTTGCGGCCGATGTCGGCGGCCCGACTCCGCCCGAAATCACCTATGCCTATCTGAACTACAATTTCAGCAACCAGTTCGCTCTTCAGGTCGGCCACCAGGAGCAGCAATTCTCCATGGAGGAGCTGATCGGCAGCCGTTCGGCCCTCTTCAACGAGAACGGCGTCAACGCGACGCTCGTCCCCTCGGCCGCCGTCGGCGCGGCGACTTTCTACGGCCAGGAAAATTTCAGTCTCGGCCTCGGCGTCTACGGCACCGACATCAACAACGAAAAGCCGCTCGGCGAAGGCACCACCGTCGCCGGCCGCGCCACCTTCGCGCCGATCAACGACGAGGACACGGCGATCCATTTCGGCGCAGCCTTGGCCGGCACCTTCGATCCGCAGATCCCGCTGGCCTTCGCGGGAAGCAACGGCACGGAACTCTTCGAGGCCTCGCCCGTCGAGACCGGCGAGTTCGAGGCGGTCGATACCTATCTCGCCGCCAACCTCGAATTTGCCGCCGCGATCGGGCGTTTCACCATCCAGAGCGAATACACGCTCGGCAAGGTGCGGGACGACATTCGCCGGGATGCCTTCCTGCACGGTGGCTATTTCGGCGTCCTCGCCTTTCTGACGAACGACCGACGGTCCTATGACGGCCAATACGGCACGTTCGAGCGGGTTTCGCCCGAGGCGCCGGTGGAAGAGAACACAAGCGGGTTCGGCGCGGTGGAGATCGGCGCGCGGCTCGATTATCTCAACCTGTCCGAGGCGAGCGATGCCGACGAGGACAGCGCCGGCACGCAGATCGCGGGAACGGCCATCGCCAACTGGTATCTCACCGACCAGCTTCGCATTTCGGCCAGCAACACCTATACCGCGGTGATCGAAGGCACGGGCGACGGCGACGACTACAACACGGCGATCCTGCGCTTCTGGTTCATGTATTGAGGGCCCGTCCCGAAAGAAGCGTTCCGCGAGAAGGCATGGCATGACGATCCCGCGCGAGGGCGCCCATCGAACGGAAATCCGCTGCGGCGCGATCGATCTCGGCGGCACGAAGATCGAGGCCCGGTTGTTCGGCGCCGAGATGGAAACGCTGGAAACGCAAAGAATGCCGACGCCGGTCGGGGACTTCGACAGCTTCATGGCGGGGCTCGCCCATCAAACGGGCTGGCTGCTGGAGCGCGCCGGCAATCCCGACCTGCCGATCGGCATCGGCATTCCGGGCCTGATGGACCCCGAAACGGGCGTGTGCTTCGCCTCCAACATCCCGGTTTCGGGCCGCAACGTGCGCGATGCCCTGCGGCAGCGGCTCGGCCGAAACTTCACCTTCGGCAACGACTGCATGAGCTTTGCTTATTCCGAAGCGCATGGCGGGGCCGGCGAAGGATTCCAGGCGGTGGTCGGTCTCATTCTCGGCACCGGCCTTGCAGCGGGCTTTTGCGTGGACGGGCGCGTGCCGCCCCGCCACAACGGCATGGCGGTGGAAATCGGCCATGTCGGCATGCCCGCCCATGCGCTCAGCAGTGCCGGCCTGCCCGTCTGGCCCTGCGGCTGCGGCAAGAGCGGCTGCATCGAGCGCTACGTTTCGGGCAGCGGGCTCGCCGCCATCGGCCGCCATGTGCTGGGGCGGCCCCTTGAGGCGGCAGAGATCGTGGAGTCGTCGGCGAAGGGCGACCCTGATGCAACCCGCGTCCTCGACATCTGGACGGGGCTTGCCGCCGAATGCCTTCTCGTCCTGCAACTGGTGCTCGATCCCGATTGCATCGTGCTCGGCGGCGGGTTGTCGAAGATGGACGGCATTCTCGACCGCCTGACGCCCGCCTTCCGAAGCAGGCTCCTCGGCCATACCCGCCTGCCCGCCCTGGTCCTCGCCCGGCATGGCGACAGTTCGGGCGCGCGCGGCATGGCGCTTCTCGCCCTCGACGCTGACGGCAAGGAAACGCCGGCCGGGTGAGCGTCGGTTACGGCTCGTTGGACGCGACGGCCGTGCCGGAAATGCCGAACCAGCGGCGCGGATCGCTGGCGGACTGCACTTTCTGATAAACAAGGCCGGCTTGCGTCCAGGGCACGATCCGGTTCGTGCGGTTGTCGAGAAGCATGTCGCCCTGATCGGTGCTGACGACGAGCGCCGCATGCCCTTCGCCGCTGCGGGTGATGGCGGTCACGAGGCGCAGCGCTTGAGCCGGCACGCCCTTGGCGACCAGACGATGGCGCTTGGTGACGGCGAAGTCCTCGCAGTCCCCCTTCGAAGGCGACAGCGACCACACATCGCCGAGCGGCGTCTTCTTGTCGTTGACCGGCCGGATCGCGCGGTTCACCGCGACATTCACCTCGTTGAGGAGCCGGGTATTCGCGGGGTCGAGATCGATCCGCGAGGGTCCGGTTTCCGCGGTTCGGCATTCGTTCGGATTGCTGCGGCAGAAGACGACATGGGCGAAAGGCGCAAGGGCCGGTTGGCCGGCTTCCAGGCGTCGGACGCTCTGCGACCTTTCGCGCGGCGATCTTTCCTCGGTCGCTCCGATCGCCGAAGCTGCATGAGGCAGCATGGCAAGCGCAAGACCGAGACAGACATGGACCGGGGGCAGCAAGCTCATCGCGAAGTTCTTTCTATCGACCCGGAATGACGTTACTTCGCACGCGCTACGCCCCGGTTAGATCGTCCTCGTCCATTTGATGATAGTTTTACGGGACGGGGCCTCACGGCGGAGTTTTCCCGGAAATCCGACGATCTCGACTTCGACTTACCGAAGATATCGTTGGCGATTGCTTGCCCGGACAGGGCTGGATTCTAGACGAATATGTCTCAAATGCTGTTCGATCACCCGGCAATCAAGGTCGGGCGCACTGCCGAGGGGCTTCCTCGGCTTCGATAGCCGACTATTGCGTCCGGCCGGCGCTGCGCCATTTCGGCATCGACCGGCGGAGGAAAGCAGCTTGAAACCGATGGAAAGGGAGTTGGCCCTTCGCGCGACGGAGTGGAATCTGGACGCGGTGGTGGCCGAACTGGAACACTCGCGCGACGTCAGCCACAATGTCCGGCATCTGGGGAAACTGCGCCCGCCCCCGTTGCGCGAGGCAATCGGCGAAGCGCTGGACGGCATCGCCGCCGCCCTCTTCCCCGCCCATTTCGGCGCGGCCGGCCTGACGCCGGGCAACATCAATCACTATGTGCGCCAAACGCTGGAGGAAGCTCTTTCGACGCTCTGCGAGCAGGCGGGGCGCACGCTTCCTTTCTCGCGCGCGGAAATCGTGGACGAGGGCGAACTCGAAGCTCGCGCCCACGCCATCATCGGGGAACTCGCCGCACGGCTGCCGGAAATCCGGGGGCTTCTCGTCAGCGACCTGCGCGCCGCCTATGAGGGCGATCCCGCAGCGACCGGCTTTTCCGAGATCCTTCTGGTTTATCCCGGCATCACGGCGATCATCCACCATCGCGTGGCGCATGTCTTGAACGGCCTCGGCGCGACGTTTCTCGCCCGCATCATCTCGGACATCGCCCGTTCGCGCTCAGGGATCGACATCCATCCCGGCGCGACGATCGGCGCGGGCTTCTTTATCGACCACGGCACGGGCGTCGTGATCGGCGAAACCGCCATTGTTGGGGAAAGGGTGCGGCTTTACCAGTCGGTGACGCTCGGCGCGCGCTCGTTCCCGCGCGGCGAGGACGGCTCGATCATCAAGGGCCTGCCGCGCCATCCGATCGTGGAAGACGATGTGGTGATCTATGCCGGCGCCAGCATCCTCGGCCGCATCACGGTCGGGCGCGGCTCGATCATCGGCGGCGGAGTGTGGCTGACGCAGGACGTGCCGCCCGGCAGCCAGATCTCGCAGGCCCATACCCGCGACGTCTGCCTGCCGAAGTGATTTCGAAGGCGGCAAGGAAACCGGAAAGGCGCGCAGGCGCTTCCCGGTTTCCCTTCCGGTCGAGGTCTCGTCAGAAGGGCGAGTCGGGGTAGTGGAACTCCTTGGCGTTGCTCGCATCGATCAGCGTCGAGGGAATGGTCGTGGTCGCCGGCAGCGCCTCGCCCTTCAACCGCGCTTCCGCCGTCAGCTTGATCGCGTCGTAGATGAATTTCGGCGAATAGCTGACATCGGCTTGGATGCGCGGGTCCTTCTTGTCGAGGATGGTCTTGACCATGTCTTTGGCGCCCGCGCCGCCGAAGATGATCTTGATGTCCTTGCGGTTCGCCTGGTCGATGGCGCGGATCGCGCCGAAGGCCATGTCGTCGTCGGCCGCCCAGAACGCGTCGATCTCCTTGAAGCGGGTCAGGTAGTCCTGCGTCACCTTGTAGGCGTCGTCGCGGTTCCAGTTGGCGTATTTGGCGTCGAGCAGCTTGATGTCGGGATGCTCTTTCAGAACGGCGTTGAAGGCGTCCATGCGCTCGTTGTCGAGCGTCGTCGGAATGCCGCGCAGCGCCACGACATTGCCTTT
Organism: Aureimonas psammosilenae; assembly: GCF_009176975.1. Classification (GTDB taxonomy): domain Bacteria; phylum Pseudomonadota; class Alphaproteobacteria; order Rhizobiales; family Rhizobiaceae; genus Plantimonas; species Plantimonas psammosilenae. The sequence continues at coordinate 523,562 of NZ_WEZG01000001.1, read as the reverse complement.
GCCGTTCAGCGTCTTGGCGATGTATTCGGCCGGAATGCGCCCGAAGGCGGTGTTGTCGCCGGCGACATAGGCGTCCTGCGCCGAGGTGTCGGTGAGGCCGCGATCCACCACCGTCACATAGGCCCCGGCGCGCTTCACGTTGGCAACGGGCCGCGTCAGCGCCGCCGATTCGAAGGGAAACACGACAAGCGCGTTGATGCGGTTGACGGAGGACAGATCCTGAAGCTGGTTCGCCTGTTCGGTGGCGTTGGCTGCCGTGCGGATGGTGATCTTCAGATCCGGGTGCGCGGCCTCCAGGTCCTTCTTGGCTTGATTGGCCCAGAAGTTGATGCCGCCCATGAAGGAATGGGTCGCGGCGGGGATCGAGACGCCGAGCCGGACTTCCTCGGCGGCGCTCGCCCCTCGCGCAAGGCTTGCAAGCGCCAGCCCCGCCGCCACGCCGGCCAAGAGCGCGCGTCTGGTTTGGTTGAACATGGATTTCCTCCCTGCGACACGAGCCGTTCTAGCGACGGCCCTTTTGGATGAACGCGACGGCGATGATGACGAAGCCCTGCACCGCGGCGTTGAGATAAACGCTGATGAGGCTCGTCAGATTGAGGATGTTGGCGATCACCGACAGGAGCACCGCGCCGATGACGGTGCCGAGGATGCTGCCCTGCCCGCCCTTCAAGGCCGCGCCGCCGACGATCACCGAGGCGATGGCCTCCAGCTCCCACAGGAGGCCCGTCGTCGGCGAGGCGGAGCCGAGGCGCGGCACGTAGAGAAGCGTCGCGATGCCGACGCAGATGCCGAGCGCCATGTAGGTGAGAATCTTGACGCGCTCGACATCCACCGCCGCGTAGCGCGCCACCGTCTCGTTGGAGCCGATCGCCTGCACCTGCCGGCCGAAGGCGGTCTTGTTCAGGAGAACCGCGCCGACCACGGCCACGAGAAGGAACACCACCACCGGAACGGGAATGCCGAGGATGTTGCCGTAATAAACCGGGGCGTAGATGTCGGCGAGTTCGTTTTCCAGCGTCAGCGCGCCGCCATCGGCGAAGTAGGTCAGGTAAGCGCGAAAGATCCCGAGCGTCCCGAGCGTGACGATGAAGGGCTCGATCCGGCCCTTGGCGATCAGGAAACCGTGGATGAGGCCGAACACGGCGCCCAGCACCACGGACAAGGCGGCCCCCGCCACAACCGCCAGAAGCGGCGAGCCGAGATGGCTGGAGGCCCAGTTGATGAACATGATCACGCAGCCCGCGATCAGGGCCGCCATCGATCCGACGGACAGGTCGATGCCGCCTAGGATGATGACGAAGCACATGCCCACCGCGATGATGCCGATGAAGGCCGTGCGCGTCAGGACGTTCAGCGCGTTGTCGAAGGAAGCGAAGTCGGGGTTGAGGACCGCGCCGAGGATGCAAAGGGCGATGAGGCCGACCACGGGGCCGATGCCCGCCAGCTTTTCGGCGAGCGGCGTTCCGGTTTCGCGCCGCTCGTCGGCCGCGCCGGCCGCGATCTCAGGCTGCGACATCGCGGCTTCCCGTGGCAAAGGCGATCATCGTTTCCTCCGTCATGTCGGCTTCTTCCAGCGTGGCGACGAGCCGGCCGCCGCGCATCACGGCGACGCGGTGCGCGAGCCCGATCAGCTCCACGAGTTCCGACGAGATCACCACCACCGCCAGCCCTTGCGCGGCCAGCCGCTGGATCAAAAAGTAGATTTCGCGTTTCGCCCCGACATCGACGCCGCGCGTCGGCTCGTCGAGAACCAGCACCCGAGGCTCGGGATGCAGGACCTTGGCGAGGGCGAGCTTCTGCTGGTTGCCGCCGGACAAGGAGCCGGCCCGCGCGTGGAGCGACCCGGCGCGGATGCCGAACTCGGCGACCGCGCCCTTCAGGGCCTTTTCCTCGGCTTGCCCGTCGAGCCAGGGCTTGGCGTAGCGCTCCAGCGCCATCAGGGTGAGGTTCTGGCGCAGGGGAAAGGCGACATGCAGGCCCTTTCCCTTGCGGTCTTCGCTGAGATAGGTGAGCCGATGGCGCGTCGCGTCGCGCGGCGAAGAAATGCGCGTCGCCTGGCCGGCGATCTCCACCGTTCCCGTCGCGGGCCGCAGCCCCATGATGCCTTCGAAGAGTTCCGTGCGGCCCGCGCCGACGAGGCCCGCGAAGCCCAGGATCTCGCCCGGCCGCACCGCGAAGGAAACTCCCTCCGCCCAGCCCGGCACCGCGAAATCGCGCACCTTCAGGGCCGGCGCGGCCGAGGCGTCCGGTTCCACCTTCGGCGGGAAGAGATCGGACACCTCGCGCCCGACCATCATCGTCGCCATGGCGTGGCGCGACAGGGAGGCCGTGGCGGAGCGGCCGACGAAGCGGCCATCGCGCATCACGATCACCTCGTCGGTGATGCGCTCCACCTCGTCCAGCTTGTGGGAAATATAGACCACCGTGACTCCCTCGGCGCGCATACGGCGGATGAGTTCGAACAGGCGCGAGACTTCCGACGGCGTCAGCGTGGCGGTCGGTTCGTCCATGACGAGAAGCCGGGCGCGCCGCGAGATGGCGCGGGCGATCTCCACGAGCTGCTTCTCGGCGACGATCAGGCGGCGAACGGGCGTATCGGGATCGCGCCTCAGCCCGACGGCGTCGAGCGCGGCGCGCGTCTCCGCGCGCATGGCCCGCTCGTCAAGAAACAACCCGCGCCGGCGCTCATGGCCGAGAAAGATGTTGCCGGAAATGGTGAGGTCGTCGGCGAGATTGAACTCCTGATGGATCAGGAGAATGCCCTTTTCTTCCGCGTCGCGCGGGCCGGAAAGCTCGACCGGCTCGCCGCCCAGAAGAACGCGCCCGCCGCTCGGCCGCTCGTAACCGGCCAGAATCTTCATCAGCGTGGACTTGCCCGCGCCGTTTTCTCCCAGGAGGCCGTAAACCTTGCCCGCCGCCAGATCGAAGGAGACCTCGCGCAGCACCTCGACCGGGCCGAACCGCTTCGTGATCTTCTCGAAGGAGACGGCCAGTCCCGAACAGTCGCTCATGGCGTCGCTCATGGGCGGCGCTCCGCCCCGGCGCCTTCAAAACGACGGCCGACGAGGGATAAACGCGGACGCGCTCCCTTCGCCCCGTCAGAAAGAAGGCAGCTCCCATTGTCCATCGATCTGCTCATCCTCCCAGAGAAGCAAAGAATAGGCGGGGAAAACGACCGGGCACAAGCGCGGGGAACGGCTCGATCCCGAACTTTGCCGTCATCGTCCCCGCAACCGGGGCGAGTTGGCGGGGCAAACGTGGCGGGATCGCCCGCATACCGGGTACGGTAACGAAGATCGACGGCGGATTACAGCGAAGGGACGGCTGAATCGCGCGAAAACCGCCGTCATTCCATGAGGTCACACGACATTTTCGCGTGACCGTTTAATTAAGGCGCGAGGAACGCGAAAACCCGTGGAAGAAGGGCTCAGGCCATGTGCCGCTCGCGCGTCGCGGTGAAGCGAACCGCCGGATAGTTCTTCTGCGCGTAGGAAAGCTCCCAGGAATTTCGCGCCAGAAACACCGGACGATCCTCGCGGTCACGCGCCAGATCCCCCTGATTCGACTTCACGAACCGGTCGAGTTCGGCCGCATCGTCCGCATCCACCCAGCGCGCCGTGTCGAAGGGCGAGTTTTCCAGCATGATCTCGACGCCGTATTCCACGGCAAGCCGCGACACGAGAACGTCGAGCTGCAGCGCGCCGACGACGCCGACGAGCCATGACGAGCCGATCACCGGGCGGAACACCTGGATGACGCCTTCCTCCGCCAGATCGTTCAGCGCCTTCTGGAGCTGCTTCACCTTCATCGCGTCCGGCAGGCGGACGCGCCGGATCATTTCGGGCGCGAAGCTCGGAATGCCGGTGACGGTCAGGCTGGTGCCTTCCGTCAGCGTATCGCCGACGGACAAAGTGCCGTGGTTGGGGATGCCGACGATGTCGCCGGCCACCGCCTCGTCGGCGATCTCGCGGTCCCGCGCGAAGAAGAACATCGGCGAGGCGATCTTCATGTCCTTGCCGGTGCGCACGTTCTTCAGCTTCATGCCGCGCTTGAAGACGCCGGAGGTGAGGCGCACGAAGGCGATACGGTCGCGATGGTTCGGGTCCATGTTCGCCTGGATCTTCAGGACGAAGCCGGAAACCTCCTTCTTGCCCGGCTCGATCGGCGCGGGGAGCGCCGGCTGCGGCAGCGGGGACGGCGCGAAGGCGCTGATCGTATCCAGAAGATCGCGCACCCCGACCTCGCGCATGGCAGAGCCGAAAACGACCGGCGTCAGGTGCCCGGCGCGATAGGCCTCGACATCGAAGGCCGGCAGCGAGGAGCGCGCGATTTCCAGGCCCTCGATCGAGGGGCCGAAGATCGGATCGGCGGAAAGCGTCGGATCGCTGGCGAAATCCTCCAGGCTTTCGAACTCCTGCCGCTCGCGCGTGTTGCGCGTCAGGCGCACGGGGCCCTCTGTAGCCACCTGCACGATGCCGCGGAAATCCGTGCCCATGCCCATCGGCCATGTGACGGGCGTCACGTCCAGCGCCAGCGAGGACATGATCTCGTCGAGGATTTCGAGCGGATCGCGCCCTTCGCGGTCGATCTTGTTGACGAAGGTGATGATCGGAATGTCGCGCAGGCGACAAACCTCGAAGAGCTTCAGGGTCTGCGCCTCGATGCCCTTGGCGGCGTCGATCACCATGATGGCCGAGTCCACCGCGGTCAGCGTGCGATAGGTGTCCTCGGAGAAGTCGGCGTGGCCGGGCGTATCGAGAAGGTTGAGGACGAGGCCTTCATATTCGAAGGTCATCACGGAGGACGAGATCGAGATGCCGCGCTTCTGCTCGATCTCCATCCAGTCCGAGCGGGTGCGCCGGCGCTCGCCGCGCTCCTTCACTTGGCCCGCGAGGCGGATCGCGCCGGACTCGAACAGAAGCTTTTCCGTCAGCGTCGTCTTGCCGGCGTCCGGGTGCGAGATGATCGCGAAGGTGCGCCGCTTCAGGTGCCCCTTGTCGGCGGAGAAGAGTTCGGCATCGGCGATGCGCGAGGCTCCGTCGGCGCTATGGGAAAGGTTGAGGTCGTCCATCGGGAAAAGGCGGCTCGTATCGCGAAACGAAAAGGGGCCGGCGCTTAAGGCGCCCGGCCTCATGTGCCGCCCCTATATCACGACCGGACGCGCGAGGCGCAAGTTTCCGCTATTCGGCCGCCTGCGCCATCGGGGCTTCGAGGATCTGTCCGTCGGAGGGTGCGAAATGCACCGCCACCGCCGAGCCTCTTTCGGGCGGCGGGGCGGCCGGATCGTTGAAGGCGTCGAGAAGCACGGCGGTGGAGCCGAGCCGAACGCGCATCCGCACCACGGAGCCGAGAAAGTCGACATCCTCCACGGTGCCTTCCAGACGGTTCACCTTGCCGCGCCCCGGCATCAGCGACAACGCCTCGGGGCGCAGAGCGAGCGTCAGCGGCGTGCCGGGCGTGTCGTTGTTGGCGGAAACGAGGATTTCCTGACCCTCGACGCGCATGCGCCCCGCCCCCGTCGCCTCGCCTTCCAGAAGGCTGAGCGTGCCGATGAAGGACGCCGCGAAGCGGGTCCGGGGGTGGTTGTAGATCTCGAAGGGCGAGCCGACCTGCTCCGCCCGGCCTTCGTTCAGAACCACGATGCGGTCGGAGATCGACAGCGCTTCTTCCTGGTCGTGCGTGACGAAAATGGCGGTGATGCCGAGCTTGCGCTGGAGTTCGCGGATTTCCTGGCGCAAGGACAAACGGATCTTGGCGTCGAGCGCCGACAGGGGCTCGTCGAGAAGGAGGACCTGCGGGCGAACGGCCAGCGCGCGGGCCAGCGCCACGCGCTGCTGCTGGCCGCCGGAGAGTTGATAGGGATAGCGCGACGCGAGGTGCCCGAGCTTGATGAGGTCGAGCATCTCGGCGACGCGCGCCCGGATTTCCACCTTCGGTTGCCCCGCGACCTTCAGGCCGAAGGCGACGTTGTCGGCCACCGTCATGTTGGGAAACAGCGCATAGGCCTGGAACACCATGCCCACTTTCCGCTGGTTCGGCGGCAGATGGGTGACATCGCGCCCGTCGATGGTGATCTGCCCGGCGCTCGGCTGCTCGAAGCCGGCGACCATGCGCAGAAGCGTGGTCTTGCCGCAGCCCGAAGGGCCGAGAAAGGTGATGAACTCGCCGCGCTCGATGCCAAGATCGAAATCGTGCACCACGGTGTTGGAGCCGAAGCTCTTGCGCACGCCCTTCAGAACAAGAAAGCTCATCGCGCTGGTCTCCGGGTCAATGTTGCCGCCGCGCTCGTCATCGCGCCTTCCTTTGCCCGCGCCCGCCCAAAAGCTGCAACGCGCCCATGCAGCCCCAGGTGACGGCAAAGGCGATCAGCGCCAGCGCCGCCGGCTCGTAGGCGCGATTGGCCCCGACGATCTGCAGGTAAGGCCCAAAGCCCGGACGGTTCAGGAGGCTGGCGAAGACGAACTCGCCGATCACGATGGCGAAGGTCAGAAAGGCGCCGGACAGAACGGCGGCGCGCACGTTCGGCAGGATCACGTCCAGCATCACGCGGAGGCGCGACGCGCCGAGACTTTCGGCCGCTTCCGTCAAGGTGCCGATATCGATGGCGGAAAGGCCCGTATCCACGGCGCGATACATATAAGGAAGCGCCAGGGTGACGTAGCCGCAGACGAGAAGGACGTTGGTGCCGGAGATCGTGGCGGTCAGCGGCAGGAAGGACGAGGAGTTGTACATCCTCAAGTATCCGAAGACGATCACGATGGCCGGGATCACCAGGGGCAAAAGGGTGACGAACTCGATCACCGGCCGCCAGCCCGGCAGTTTCAGGCGCACCCAGTAAGCGGTCGGCACCACGAGAAGCGTGCCCACCACGATGGTCGCGACGGCCGCCAGAACCGAGAAGGTGAAGGTCTCGCGAAACCGCGGATCGCCGAACACCACCTCGTAGGCGCGGAAGGAATAGATGCCGCGCACCATGCGCAGCGAAAACTCGAAGGTCGCGACAAGTGGCAGGAGGAAATAAAGCGCGCCGAACAGGACGATGGCCCAGGAGCCGAGATGGAGCCGCTTCATTTCTGCCACCGCTCCGCCCGGCCGCGCAGCCAGATATAGAAGCCGTTCGACAGCCCGGTGATCACAATCATGCCGAAGGCCAGCGCATAGCCGAGATTGGGGTCGTGCAGGACATCGCCGCGAATCTGCGCGTAAAGAAGGATCGGCACGATGTTGAGCGACGAGCCGGTGAGCGCATAGGCGGTGGCGATGGCCCCGAAGGCGTTGGCGAACAGAAGAAGGAAACAGCCGAGAAGGCTTGGGAACAGCACCGGTAGCGCCACCATGCGCCAATATTGCCAGCGCGACGCGCCGAGCACGGTGGAGGCCTCTCCCCATTCGCGCTTCAACCCGTCGATGGCGGGCGCGATGATGAGCACCATCAAGGGAATCTGGAAATAAAGATAGGTCGCCGTCAGGCCCCAGAAGCTGAGGAGGTTGAAGCCGTAGCGATAGATGTTCAGCCCGAACCAGTCGCTGAGAAACACCGTCACGAGGCCGAGCCGGCCGAGCGTGGCGATAAAGGCGAAGGCGAGCGGCACGCCGGCGAACTGCGAGGCGACGCCCGAAAAGGTCATCAGCGTCGGGCGAACCCATTCGGGCAGGCTGCCCTTCACCACGGCATAGGCGAGAAAGAAGCCGATCAGCGCGCCCAGAAACGCCGAAGCCGCCGACACCTCGATGCTGATCCGGTAGGCCGCGAGGATCGAGGGCTGGAACAGCTTGGCGAGATTGGCGAGCGTCGGGTTGCCGGCGGCGTCCTGGAAGGCGCCGACAACGAGATTGAGCGTGGGCAGGACCAGAAACAGAAGCGCGAAGGCCATGAACGGCACGATGCCGAGCCAAGCCAGAGAGCGCCTGCGCCCCGCGACAGCGCCCGTCGCGGAACTTAAGGGATCGTGCAGAACCGCGCCGGGCGCGGCCTCAGCCTCGAAGGACATCGGCCGCTCCTCGAACGGTCGGGAAAGGCGTCATTTCATCGCTCATGCCGCCTCCCCCTCCCAAGAGCCTTACTGAACGTTCGCGCCGACGACCTTGTCCCAGTCGGCGGTGATCTTGGCCTTGGCCGTGTTCTGCTGCTCGATCGTCGGGAAGACCGCCTTCTCATAGGCGGACGCCTCGGGGAGCTTGGCGAGAAGATCGGCCGGAATCTTGCCTGCCTTCGACATCGCATTGAAGCGGATCGGGTGGCAATAGCCCTTCAGCCAGCCGATCTGGCCCTCGTCGGAATAGAGATACTCCATCCACAGCTTGGCGGCGTTGGGATGGGGCGCGTAGGCGCTGATCGCCTGCACGTAGACGCCGGCCACGACGCCGTTCTTCGGCACGACCACTTCCGTTTCCGGGTTGCCGGCCAGCGTGTCGCGGTCGGACAGGGCGTTGTAGTCCCAGCGGATCAGGATCGGGGTCGCGCCTTGCGCGATGGACGCGGCCTTGCCGATCACCGGCACGAAGTTGCCGGCCTTGTTGAGCTTGCCGAAGAAGTCGAGGCCCGCTTCGCCGGCTTTCGCAGCGTCGCCGCCGGCCTCGGCCAGACCCGCCGCGTAGACCGCCTGGATCGCCTGGTTCGAGGTGCGCGGATCGCCGGCCAGAGCCACCGAGTTGGCGTATTCGGGCTTCAGGAGATCGGCCCAGTCGGTCGGCATCTCCTTCACGATGTCCTTGTTCACCTGGAAGGCCAGGACGCCGTAGTAATCGCCGTACCAGTAGCCCTCGGGGTCCTTGGCATCAGCCGGGATCTCGTCCCAGGTGGAAACCTTGTAGGGCTGGATCAGGCCGTCGGCCTTGGCGGAAGGTCCGAAGGACAGGCCGACATCGATCACGTCGGGGGCCTGCGGGCCCTTGTTGTCCTTGTTGGCCTTGATCGCCTCGATCTCGTCGCCCGAACCGGCATCGGGGTTCAGCTCGTTGATCTGGATGCCGTACATGGCCTTGAAGCCTTCCAAAAGCGCGCCGTAGCCGCACCAGTCGTGCGGCAGCGCGATGGTGGTGAGCTGGCCTTCCTTCTTGGCCGCGGCGATCAGCTCGTCCATGGACTGCGCCGAGGCCACGCTCGCGCCCATGACATTGGCGGCGAACGCGCCGATCGCGATCGCCGATGCGGCACGCCGAAGAATATGGCTCATCTCAAGACCCCCTGGGAACATCGCCCGACCGGCGACGGAAAACGGCGCAGCCGTATGGCGGATGCGGCGCTAGCATCGTCACATGACAATCCAATGTCAGCCGGCGGAGGGAAACTGGCAACCGTCTCGTTGCGGTTTTCTTGACTTCCCAAACAATAGACGCCTTCCTTTCAACAACCCTTCTTGCCCTTACGCGGCGAAGTACTAATCTGGCACCGTCGTCGGCGTCTCGAAAGCGGGATGCGAGGCGGGTTGGGAGACAGTGCTTAGTGACGACCGCTTGAACAAAGACGCCATCTCCGCCGCAGCGCTCGCCGGCCTTCTCGAACAGGCCGCCCGCCGCATTCACAGCCAGGGCTATGCTGCTGATCTGTTTCCCGCCCAGTGGGCGGCGTTGCGCTATCTCCAGACGGCGAACCCGCAGCTTCGAACGGCCATCGATCTGGCGCGGTTTCAAGGACTTGCTTCGGGCGCCGTGGCGCGCACGGTGCGAACCCTGATCTCCAAGGGGCTCCTCGTGAAGGCGGGCACGATCGGGCGCGGGCGCGCCGAACAGCTCGATCTCACCGAAAAAGGGCGCGCCCTTCTCACCGGCGATCCGCTGCACGCCATCGCGCGGGCCTTCGAATCACTTGGGTCCTCCGAGCGTGAGGGGCTGGCCATCGGGCTGGAAACGGCGATTCGCGCCACCATGCCGGACACGGATGCCGACTGACGCGCGATGAGCACTGCAGCGAGAGCCTTCGTCGCCCTTCTGCTGATCATCACCGCAACGGCGCTCAGCGGATGTTCCGTCCGCTCGCAGGACAACGCCCTGAAGCTGAGCGACAGGGCTTTCGTGCTGGCCGACCCTTCCGGCACCCTTCCCTTCGAGGACGTGCGCGGGCGCGAGTTCCAGGCCTGGAGCGCGGCCGAGCCCGTGCGCGTGCCGGACGGCGGCGCCGTTTGGCTGAAACTCTCGCCGCTGGACGCCGAGGCGCTGATCGCCGGGGGATGGATGCGTCCCTTCGCCCTCGTGGTGAAGGAGCCGTGGGTCCGGCACGTCGATCTCTTCATCGACGACGGCACAACGGTCACCCAGCGCGCCTGGGACTGGCAGGACAGCCGGCGGCTCGACGGCAACGGTTATCGTTATCCGCTGGTCGGCCTCGAGCCGGACGCCTTGCAGGCCGAGCTTTTCCTGCGCGTTTTCCCGAGCGAGCCGCTCGGCCGCAACATCTGGATCACCGACTTCCAGAGCTTCTTCGGAAGCTACAACAACGAAACCACGTCGCTTTCCATTGCGATCGGCATCCTCGTCGCGGTGCTCCTTTACAGCTTGGCCCAGGGCGCGACGCTGCGCAATCGCACCACGCTCTGGTTCGCGGCGGTTCTGGCGGCCGAACTCGTCCACATCCTGACGCGAAGCTCGGCCTATGAAACGCAGTTCGTGCCGGGTGCGGTGGAGTCCTCGATCGCGCTGGCCTTCGCGAGCAGCTTCGCGCTCCAAGGCGCGCTCGTCGGCTTTGCCGCGCATTTCCTGCGCAGCGGGCGCGACGGCGTGGTTGTTTCGCGGCTCGTGCGCGGCTTCGTCGCCGTGCTTCTCCTTCTGGCTCTCGTCAGCCTCCTTTCGCCGGACGCGCTGCGCTTTCTCCACGGCGTCTTCAAACCGGCGACCGTTCTCGTCCTCGTCACCTTATGCGCGCTGGCCGCGCGGCGGACGGTTTCGCGCGTCGCGGTTTTCGCGCTTTCCTGGGCGCCCGCTCTCGTGCCGATGATCGCCAGCCGTGAGGCGCACGCCATCGCCCCGGCCTTTTCCGACAACCTCGTTTTTTCCGACGGGGTGCTGTTCGGCCTTTGCGCCACCAACGCGATCTTCGCCGCCATCGCTTCGCTCGACATCCGCCAGCGCGAACACGCGCTTCTGGCGCAGGTGCGGCACAATGCCGAGCGCTTTCGCGGCTTTGCGGAAATCGGCACGGACGGTTTCTGGGAGGTCGATCCCGAAGGCCGCCTGACTTTCCTGTCGGGCCGGATCGCCGATCCGGTGCGCTTGGCCCTCGGCGACCTCCTTCTGGATCGTCTCGCGCAACATTCCTCGGCCGATTACGTGCGGCCGATTCGCGAAACCATCGCCGACCGGCTGCCGCTCGACGGCCGGCGCATCCGCATCGAGAACGAGGGCAGCGACGTCTGGATCTCGCTCAGCGGCCGCGCGATCGGCGATCCGGGCGGATATGCCGGCGAGGCCGTTTATCGCGGCGTCATCCGCGACGTCACGGAGGAAACGGAGCGCGAAAGCCGCCGGGTCGTGGAACAGCAGATGCTGGCGCTCGGCCAGCTCGTCGGCAGCGTCGCGCACGAGATCAACAACCTGATCCACCCGATCGTCAATCTCACCAAGCGCCTGCGCAACCGCTTCGCGCAGACCGCCGATCCCGAATCCATGCGCCTGATGGAACTGATCGACATGTCCAGCCGCCAAGCGGCCAAGGTCGTCTCGGAACTCCTTCACTCCACCCGCGACCAGCGCTGGAAGGACGTGCGGCGCCCCTTGTCGCTGGCGGTGGAATACGGCGTCGAGGCGGTTCGCCCTGCCCTGCCGGCAAGCGTGCGCATCGATGTCGTGACCGAAGACGTGGCGAGTCCGACCGTGAAGGTCGGCGATATCCTTCAGGTCGTCGGCAACCTCCTGTCCAACGCCGTTCACGCGATGGATGGCAAGGGCACCGTGTCCATCGCTTTATCGCGCGTCGATGAAGGCGGGCGTTTGACGGTGGCCGACGACGGCGCGGGCATGGACGAAACCGTCCGGCGGCGCGCCATGCAGCCCTTCTTCACGACGAAAACCGATGGTCGCGGAACCGGCGTCGGCCTTTATGTCGTGCAGAAGATCGTGCAGGACTACGGCGGATGGATCACGATCGACTCGTCGCCGGGTCTGGGCACGACGTTCACCATCCTGTTTCCCTCCCGAGAGGACGATAATGGCGAGTTCGGACAACAAGCCGACGGTTCTGGTCGTGGATGACATGCCGATGGTGCGCGAATCGCTCGCCATCGCGCTTTCCGACGCGGGCTTCGCGGTGGAAAGCGCCGCGAACGGAAACGAGGCCCTGGCTCTCCTCGGTGAGCGGCCCTTCGACGTTCTGGTGACCGATATGTGGATGCCGGAAATGGATGGCCTGCGCCTCCTGAAGGAGATTCGGGGAACCCGGCCCGAGATGCGCATCTTCGGCATCACCGGCGGAGGCCCGCGCCTCAGCATCGAGACCATGAGCTCGCTCGCCGAGGTCTGGGGGGCGGAGCGGGTGTTCCTGAAGCCCTTCGACGACGACGAACTGGTGGACGCGATCAAGGCGCCTCGAAAAGCGGATTGACGCGAAAATCGGCGACGAGGGGAAGGTGGTCGGACAACGCTCCGGCCTCCCGTCCGACATCGACGCCGTGCAGGTGGAGCGCGCGCGACGCGTAGATCCGGTCGAGGCGAAACATCGGCCGCCGTGCCGGAAACGTGCGCAGGGTGGCAAGCTCCGGCAGAACGGCCCCGAGCGCGCCGTGAACCGGCCCCTTGTCGAGACGCCAGTCGTTGAAGTCGCCGAGCGCGATCGTCGGCCTGTCGGTTCCCGCGCAACGCTCGGCCACATAAGCCGCTTGGCTGCGCCTGTCCGCCGCCCCGAGGCTGAAATGGCTGGCGAGGATGCGCATGAGACCGGCCGGGGTTGGCGTTTCGGCGTCGATCACCGCGCGCGGCTCCAGGCGGCCGCCCGGCAGGCGCAGCACTGCGGCGCGTGCGAACGGCCGGGCGCTCCACAGAAGATGCCCATAGGCCTTGTCGCCCCGCCCGGTGGTGCGCGCTTCCACCACATGGCCGCCGAGCGCCTCGGCGATGCGCTCGAAAGCGCGGGGTCGGCGGCCGAGATGCGTGCGCCCGTCGATCTCCTGAAGCGCCGCGACATCCGGGCGAAGCGCGAGAAGCGCTTCAGCGACCCGTTCCAGATCGCAGCGGCCGTCGCGCCCGACGCCCCCATGGACGTTCCAGGTGACGACGCGGAACGAGGCGGCGGCGGCGAGGCTCGCGTCAGCGGGCGACATGGTCCCCCTGCCCGCTGCCGGTCAGCGTTTGCAGGATGATGGCGAGATCCCCGAAGAAGGAGCGCGTTTCCACATAGCGCGCGTCGACTTCCGCCAGCCGTTCGGGCTCAGACATATCGACACCCTGCACCTGCGCCAGCCCCGTGATGCCCGGCCGCGCGCGATGAACCCCGAGCCTTTCCCGCGCGTCGATGACATCCTTCTGGATCGGCAGGCAGGGGCGCGGTCCGACAAGGCTCATCTCGCCTTTCAGGACGTTCCAAAGCTGCGGAAGCTCGTCCACCTTCACGCGCCGAAGCCGGCCGCCGAGCGGCGTCACCGCCGCCGCCGGCGTGTCGTGCGTGGCGGCCGAGCGCGTGTCGGCGCCCATGGTGCGCAGCTTCAGGCAGGTGAAGGGAAGGCGGTTGCGCCCGACGCGCTCCTGTCGAAAAATGCCGGGACCGGGCGAATCCCGCCTGACCAGAAGCGCGAGAAGCAGAATTGCCCAGCCGAGAACGAGGAGCCCGAAAAGGCTCGCCAGGATATCGAAAACACGCTTGGCCAGAAGCGACATGCGCTGCCCTTTTCAGCGGGAGCCGGCCATGAGCGGCGAGCGATCGGACAAGGCCGACGCGCGCCGCCAAAGGCTGGAGGAAACGCTGCGAGAGAATCTGAAGCGGCGCAAGGACCAGGCCCGCGCCCGCCGGCAGCGCCCGGCCGACGAGACCGAGGGCTCGCCTGCCGCCGAGCCCGCCCCCGATGAGGAATGAGCCTTATTCGGCATTGCGCTTCAGAAGGCGCTTTTCCCAATCCAGCGCATGGGTGACGATCTCGGAAAGGTCGTCATGCCGGGGCACCCAGCCGACCGTTTGCCGCAGCTTGGTGGAATCGGCCACGACGCTCGGGCTGTCGCCGAGGCGGCGCCCGCTTTCGCGGATCTCGAAATCATTGCCGGACACGCGCCGCACCACATCGAGCACCTCGCGCACGGAGAAGCCGCGGCTGTAGCCGACATTGGCGACGAGGTTGCCGTGCCCACCCCGCAGATGGTCGAGGGCTGCCAGATGCGCGCCGATGAGGTCGGTGACGTGGATGTAGTCGCGGACGCAGGTGCCGTCCGGCGTCGCGTAATCCGTACCGAACACCTCGATATGGGCGCGCTTGCCGACCACGACCTCGTTGGCGACCTTGATGAGATGGGTCGCGCCCTTTGTGGACTGGCCGGAGCGGCCCTGCGGATCGGCCCCCGCGACGTTGAAGTAGCGGAGCGCCGCATAGGAAAGCGGATGGGCGGCGGCGGCATCCTCCAGCATCATTTCGCTCATCAGCTTGGAGCGGCCGTAGGGGGACAGGGGTTTCAGCGGGCTGTCCTCCGAAACCGGCTTCTTCCCCGCTTCGCCGTAAACGGCGGCGGTAGAGGAGAAGATGAAGTTCGGCACCTTGTTGCGCACGGCCGATTCGATCAGGTCGCGCGTCTTGGCGGTGTTGTTGCCGTAATAACCGAGCGGGTCCTTCACCGAATCGGGCACCACGATGGAGCCGGCGAAATGCACGATCGCGTCCACCCCGTGCTCCGTCACCAGCCGGTCGAGAAGCGCGCCGTCGGCGACGTCGCCCTGCACCACGGTCGCGGCCGGCGAGATCAGCCAGTCGAAGCCGGTGGTGAAGTTGTCGAGAACCACGACGTCCTCGCCGCGATCCACGAGGCCCAGCACCATGTGGCTGCCGATATAACCGGCGCCGCCCGTCACAAGTACGCTCATGCCTGCCGTATCTCTTTTTTTCGTTGCGCGAAGGGGTCGGCACCCATGCGAGCATTGCATAAGCGCCTCATGGACATGGCCTTGCCGGGACTTTAGAACCCTTCTCGACAGGAGTTCAGCATGACCGACTACCAGAGTCACTTCGAGTCTGCCATCGAAGCTCTGCACGCGGAAAGGCGTTATCGTGTTTTCGCGGACCTTGAGCGTATCGCGGGCCGCTTTCCACAGGCGATCTGGCGCAGAAACGGCGTAGCCAGCGAAATAACCGTCTGGTGTTCCAACGATTATCTCGGCATGGGCCAGCATGGAAACGTCGTCGGCGCGATGCGCGACGCGGTCACCGCCATGGGCTCGGGCGCCGGCGGCACGCGCAACATTTCCGGCACCAACCATCCGCTGGTGGAACTCGAAACCGAGCTCGCCGACCTTCACGGCAAGGAAGCCGCCCTGGTCTTCACCTCCGGCTTCGTGTCGAACGAGGCCTCGATCTCCACCATCGCCAAGCTCCTGCCCGACTGCCTGATCCTGTCGGACGAATTGAACCACGCTTCCATGATCGAGGGCGTCCGAAAGTCCGGCGCGCACAAGCAGATCTTCCGGCACAACGACGTCGGCCATCTGGAAGAGCTTCTGAAGGCGGCCGGCCCCGAGCGGGCGAAGCTGATCGTCTTCGAGAGCGTTTATTCGATGGACGGCGACATCGCGCCGATCGAGGCGATCCTCGATCTGGCGGAGCGCTACAACACCATGACCTATATCGACGAGGTCCACGCGGTCGGAATGTACGGCAAGCGCGGCGGCGGCATCTCGGAGCGCGATGGCGTCGCGCATCGCATCGACGTGATCGAGGGCACGCTCGCCAAAGCCTTCGGCGTTCTGGGCGGCTACATCGCCGGCTCGCGCGCCGTGATCGACGCCGTACGCTCCTATGCGCCGGGCTTCATCTTCACCACCGCCCTGCCCCCGGCGCTGGCGGCCGCGGCCACGGCGTCCATCCGGCATCTGAAGGAAAGCGGCGCGGAGCGCCAAGCGCAGCAGCGTCAGGCGGCGCGCGCCAAAGCGGTTCTTGCCGGCGCCGACCTGCCGGTGATGCCGTCGCCGACGCATATCGTGCCGCTTCTGGTCGGCGATCCCGATCTTTGCAAGAAGGCGAGCGACCGGCTTCTGGAGCGCCACGGCATCTATATCCAGCCGATCAACTATCCGACGGTGCCGCGCGGCACCGAGCGCCTGCGCATCACGCCGACGCCGCTTCACGACGACGCGCTGGTGGAAAAGCTGCGGGACGCGCTGGTGGAAACCTGGGAAGCTCTCGGCATTCCTTTCGGCACGGCCGAGTCGCTGTCCAAGAAGGACGAAGCGACCCGCGCCCGTCCCCTTCTGGTGTCGCAGGCCGGCGGCTGACGCCGCCTTCCTTCAGAGCTTGCCTATCCAGTCCGACAAACGGCCCGCCGCTTCCTCGACCTGATCGAGACGGCGGTGGAAGCAGGCTCGCAGGAAACGCGGGGCCGAAGCGCCGAAAGCCGTTCCGGGCGCGAGGCCCAGGCGCGTTTCGTCCAGAAGGCGGAAGGCCGTGCGCATCGAGTCTTCCACCCCGTCGATCGCGAAAAAGGCGTAGAACGCCCCGTTCGGCGGCACGAGCGACACGCGGTTCGTCTCAATGAGGGCCTTACAGAAGATGTCGCGCGCTTGATGGGCACGTTCCACCTGCGACGACACGAACTCCTCCCCTTCCTCCAAGGCCGCCACCGCGCCGCGCTGCATGAAGGCCGCGACGCCGGAGGTGGAATACTGGATGAGGTTCTCGATCACCGGGCCGAAGGCCGGCGGGGCCTCGATCCAGCCGACGCGCCAACCGGTCATCGCCCAGTTCTTGGAGAAGGAATTGACGAAGAAGATCGCCTCGTCCTCTTCCATCACGTCGTGGAAGGATGGCGCGCGGCCTCCGGCATAATGGAAGCGGCTGTAGATCTCATCGGCGATCAGCGTGATGCCGGCTTCGCGCACGATGCCGAGAATCTCGCGCAGAACCTCCGTCGAGGCCGTCCAGCCGGTCGGGTTCGACGGCGTGTTGACGAACAGGGCGCGGGTGCGAGGGGAAATCGCGGCGCGCAGCTTGTCGAGATCGAGATCCCAGCCGGCCTCCGTCCAGTCCAGCGTCACTTCGCGCGCCACCCCGCCGGCGACGCCGACGGCCGCCGCGAAATTCGGCCAGGCCGGACCGATGAAGGCCACCTCGTCGCCTTCGCCGGCGAGTGCCGCGACGACGATCTGGATCGCCTGCATGCCCGATCCCGTGACGAAGAAGCGGTCATAGCTGGAAGGCCGGCCGTAGACATTTTCCGTGTAGCGCGCGAGCGCCTGGCGAAGCTCGGGGATTCCGCGCTGCCATGTATAAAAGGTTTCGCCGGCCTGAAGGCTCGCGGCCGCCGCGTCGCTGATGAAGCGCGGCGTCGCGAGATCGCCTTCGCCGGCCCAAAGGGGAATGACGCCGTCGAGCGTGCGGCCATAGTTCATCACGGCGACGATGCCGCTTTCGGGCGCCTGCGACGCCCGCGCATGCAGCCGGTCGAGGGGATTCATGAGCGGCGGGACCTCGTGGATTTCGGACCGCCGCAACTCGCTCGTTATGTCCCCGCCGTCAACAGTTAAACCGGGCTGCGGCCGGGCGTTGGGGTGGCCGGTGGCACCGGGGACACGGCGCGGCCGGTGGCCAGAAGATCGCGGATCTCGCCGAGAAGCTTTTCTTGCGCCGGCACTTCCTTGACAGCGTCGGGCTTGGCTTCTTCCTTGCGCTTCAGGCGGTTCATGCCCTTCACCACCAGGAACAGGACGAAGGCGACGATCAGGAAGTTGATCGCGAGGGTGATGAAGTTGCCATAGGCCAGAACCGCGCCCTGTTCGCGCGCGCCGGTGAGCGAGGGCGCGGTGACGTTGCCCGACAGCGGATAGAAGAGGTTGGTGAAATCGAAGCCGCCCGTCAGGAGGCCGACGACCGGCATGATGATGTCCTGCACCAGGGATTGGACGAGGCCGGAAAAGGCCGCGCCGATGATGATGCCGATCGCCAGATCGACCATGTTGCCCTTCAGGGCGAATTCCTTGAATTCCTTCAGCATCGAGCTTCCCCGTCTCAGTGCACAACAGTTCGGACAAGGAATAGGCGACTGACGGTTCTCGGCAACGGCTGACGGGTTCAGTCTCGGCTCGGAACCGGATAGGGGCGACCAGGCTGGGGTGCGCGGGTTCCCGAAAAATGCAGAAGCACCTCGCGGGTATGGGGGCGGCTTCGATGCTCCACGACATAAAGCCCCTGCCACGTCCCCAGCATCAGGCGGCCATGAAGCACGGGGATGGCGATGCTGGTCTGCGTCAGGACCGTCTTGATATGGGCCGGCATGTCGTCCGGCCCTTCCACCGAATGGCGGTAGATGGGGCCGGCCGGCGCGAGGCGATCCAGGGCGTCCAGAAGATCGGCCCGGACGTCCGGATCGGCATTCTCTTGGATCGTCAGGGATGCGGAGGTGTGGCGGATGAAGGCCGTCAGAAGCCCGTCGCCGCTTTCGAAGGCGACCAGCCGATCCTGAACGGCGGAGGAGATGTCGAGCATCGACCGCGGCTTGGTGCGGATCGACAGGGTTTCGATGAACTGCATCGGCCTCTCGGCGGAATGGAACGGAAAATGGGGCCGCCGCGCGGAGCGGCGATGCACCATGGGATTGCCATGCCGCGAAACGCTCGGCAATGCGTCACCGCCGGGTCTTGGCCCCTTATCCGTCGGTTCAGGTCCGGTCGGGCATCCGTTCCTCGCTTCCCCGATCGTCGCCCTTCTTGTCCTGATCGAACTCGCGGGCCGCTTCGCCGAAGGCGCGAAGAGCGCGCTTCATGCGCGAAAGCGCCTTGTCGAACTCGGCATCGTCCTTGCGCTCCGCCTTCTCGGACTTCTCGTCCTCGTCTTCTCTGTCGTCGCGCCGCCGCTCGTAGCCGCGCGGCTCGTCATCGTCGCTTTGGCGGGAAGAATAGCTCGGTTCATCCTTTTCCTCGGCGGGGCTGCAGCGAAGGCTCCCGTCCTCGGCTTTGCAAAGGGTGATCTCGCCGGTCAGCGTATCGAGCCGGGCGACGCCGCCATCGATCGGTTGAAGCTCGTAGCGACCGGGCGAAGTCCGCTCGGGCAGAAGGCTCTGGGCGCCGGCGGGCGTGGCGGCGGCAAGGGCGAGAAGAAGAAGGCCGTGGATGCGCATGGGCAGATCGCTCCGACGAGGATTTCGAGTTCTCCTATCTAGCGCGACGACGACGGCGACAATCGGGCCGCCGCGCTCGATTGACGCCGCCGCGCCGCTCTGGCACCGCAGGAACCCATGAGCGATCCCATCTACAAGATCCTTCCCGCCCCGCTTTGGCAGGAGGCCGAGCGCACAGGCGCGCTCCGTGGCGCCCCGGTGGATATCGCCGACGGCTTCATTCATTTTTCGACGGCGTCACAGGCCAAGGAGACCGCAAGGCGGCATTTTGCCGGCATGGACGACCTCCTTCTCGTGGCGGTCGATCCGATGCCGCTCGGGGACGCCTTGAAATGGGAACCCTCGCGGGGCGGTGATCTTTTCCCGCATCTCTACGCGCCCTTGCCCGTCTCCGCCGTTCTGTCCGTCCGTCCCCTGCCGCTGAGCCCCCAGGGGCTCCACGAGTTTCCCAGCGACATCACATGAGCCGCGCTTATTCCCTCGCCCGCCCGCTCCTCTTCAGGCTCGCGCCCGAAAAGGCCCATCGCCTGTCGATCCAGGCGTTGAAGAACGGCCTCGTGCCGCGCATCGACGTGCCGATCGACAGCCGCCTTCGCGTTTCCGTCGCGGGAATCGCCTTTCCCAATCCGCTGGGTCTGGCGGCGGGCTACGACAAGGACGCGGAAGTGCCGGACGCGGTCTTGCGCCTCGGCTTCGGCTTCGCCGAGGTCGGCACGCTGACGCCTCAGCCGCAAAGGGGCAACCCGATCCCGCGCGTGTTCCGGCTGCCGGAGGAAGGCGCGCTGATCAACCGGCTCGGCTTCAACAACGAGGGCCATGCCGACGCCTATGAGCGGCTGGACGCGCGCCGCCGCAAGCCTGGGATCGTCGGCGTCAATATCGGGGCCAACAAGGATTCGGCCGACCGCGTCGCCGACTACGTCGCCGGCATCAGCCGCTTCGAGCCGGTGGCGAGCTATCTCACCGTCAACATCTCCTCGCCCAACACGCCCGGCCTGCGCAAGCTGCAATCGGGCGAGGACCTGGATCGCCTGCTCGACGCCGTGATGGCGGCCCGCAACGGTTATGCCGCCATGACCGCGACGCCGCGAAAGCCCGTTTTCGTGAAGGTCGCGCCGGATCTGGAGCGGGACGACATCGCGTCCATCGCGCATGCCGTTTCCGACCACGGCGTCGACGGACTGATCGTTTCCAACACCACGATCCGCCGCGAGGGCCTTCGCACCGACCTTCCCCATCGCGACGAAGCGGGCGGGCTGTCCGGGCGTCCCTTGTTCCGCCGCTCGACCTATGTGCTCGCCGCCTTCCGCCGCGCGCTCGGGCCGGACTTCGCGCTGATCGGCGTCGGGGGCATCGACAACGCGGCGCGCGCCATCGAGAAGATCGAGGCGGGCGCCGACCTTCTCCAGATGTATACGGGCCTCGTTTATGGCGGCTGGACGCTGCCGACGCGCATTCTCGCCGATATCAGCCAGCACATGGACCTCAACGGCATCCGCCACGTTTCGGAAATGCGCTGCCGGCGCACCGACGCGATCCTGTCCGCCGGTCCCGGTTGAAGCGGGCTGCCCGGTGCCCCCTCCCATCGTCCACCATCCCGCCTTCGACGCGCTTTTCGACGAGAAGCACCGCTTTCCAATGCGCAAGTTCTCGCGCATCGCCGAAATCCTGGTGGAGGACGGCGTGGTCGGCGGGGAAGGCTTCGCGGTGCCTGAACCCGCGCCCGAAGGCTGGCTGACGCTCGCCCATTCGCACGCCTATGTGGAAGCGGTGCTGACGCAGACCGTTTCGCGGGAAACGGAAAGAGCCATCGGCTACCCCGTCGACGCGCGCGTCGCCATGCGCTCGCGCTGCGCCACCGCCGGCACGGTGCTGGCCGGCCGCCTCGCGCTGCAAGGCGGGCTCGCCTGCAACACGGCCGGCGGCAGCCATCATGCCAGCCGCGAAGGGGGCGCGGGCTTTTCCGTCTTCAACGACGTCGCGGTCGGGGCCTGCGTGCTTCTGGCCGAGGGCGAGGTGGGCCGCGTTCTCGTGTTCGATTGCGACGTCCACCAAGGCGACGGCACAGCGCGCATCTTCGCCGGCTCGACGCGCGTCTTCACGCTGTCGATCCACGCGGCGCTGAACTATCCCGACGTGAAGCCGCCCTCCGACATCGACATCGCCCTTCCCGACGGGCTCGGCGACGAGGCCTATCTGGCGGTCGTGAAGCCGGCCCTGGAACGCGCCTATGCCGAAGCGCGGCCGGACATCGTGTTCTTCAATGCCGGCGTCGATCCGCATCGCGACGACCGGCTCGGCCGCCTGGATCTCACGGACCAGGGCCTTGCCGAGCGCGACCGGCGGGTGATCGGCTTCTTCCGCGACCGGAACGTGCCCGTCGCCGGCGTCATCGGCGGGGGCTATTCGCGCGACATCGACGCGCTCGCCCGCCGCCACACCATCCTCCACCGCGTGGCGAAGGAATTCGGCTGAACGCCCGTCAGCGCCGGCCGAGTTTCAGGAGGCGCGAGATGATGAAGAGCGGGAAGACGATCGCCGCGCCGAGAAGGAAGTAGTCCATCGCGCGATCGAAGGAGCCGAACAGGGTCCACCAGATGTTGCGCACCGAGTCTTCCAGCCAGAACAGGATCTCGCGCGGGCTCCAGCCGAGCCAGGACAGGACGAATCCGACGATCAGCGAAATGACGACGAGCCGGACAAGCACGCCGAGCGGAGAACCGCCGAGAAAATCCGACATCCGACCGTTCATGAGCGTCCTTGTCCGCGACTATACTTACGAACCGAGGTAGGCACGGAGCCGCCGCCCCGCAAGCCTTCAAAACTTTGAGGGGTGGCGTTCAGGCCGAGAGCATCGCTTCCAGCGTTTCGATGCGGTCCGCTTCGTTGGCCGGCTTGTCCCAGCGAAGGCGCGACACGCGGGGAAAGCGCATCGCGACGCCCGACTTGTGCCGGGTGGAGCGCTGCAGCCCCTCGAAGGCGACCTCGATCACCAGACCGTGGTCGGGCTCGGCCCGCACCGAGCGCACCGGCCCGAAGCGGCCGATCGTGTTGTCGCGGATATATTTGTCGAGCTGCTTCAGCTCCTCGTCGGTGAAGCCGAAATAGGCCTTGCCGACGGGCACCAGCACCGGGTCGTCGGCAGGCCCCGACCAGACGCCGAAGGTGTAGTCCGAATAAAAGCTCGACCGCTTGCCGTGGCCGCGCTGGGCGTACATCAGAACCGCGTCGATCACGTGCGGGTCCTGCTTCCACTTGAACCACGGCCCCTTGGGACGGCCGGGCACGTAGGAACTGTCCCAGCGCTTCAGCATCAGCCCCTCGATCACGGCATGGGGCGGGGCGGCGCGAAGCTTGGCCAGATCCTCGAAATTCTCGAAGGGCACGAAGGGCGATACGTCGAAGCGCGTGGCGTCTAAACCTTCCACGAAGCGGTCGAGCCTTTTGCGCCGCTCGATGAAGGGCAAGGGGCGGAGGTCCTCCGTGCCGTCCTGCAGAAGGTCGTAGGTTCGCAGGAACACCGGATGTTGGCGGATCACCGCCACTGATACGCTCTTGCGGTTGAGGCGCTGCTGGAGGTCGGAGAAGGTGCCGACCACGATGTCGTCGCGCGGGGGACCGCGATGGGGTTCGACCAGCGGCTCGCCCTCACCCGCCGGCCGCGCCACCAAAAGCTCGCCGTCGAGCGAACCCTCGAAGCGCATATGTTCCAGAAGGTCCGGGAAGGCGCGCGAGATGTCGTCGCCCGAGCGCGAATAAAGCCGCGCCACCCCGCGCTCGCAGGTCGCCTGGACGCGGATGCCGTCCCACTTCCATTCGGCGGCGTAATCTTGGGGGCTGATGCGGTCGTAGTCCGGCTTTTCCAGAGGCTGCGACAGCATCACCGGGCGGAACGGGCTGGCAGCCGCCGAAACCGGCTTCTCACTGTTGCCCGACAGCCAGGCGAAGAGATCGAGATAAGGGGCGTTGAGGCCATGCCAGAGTTCCTCGATCTCGGCGATGTCCTTTCCCCCGAAATCGGCGAGCGCCTGCTTGGCAAGACGCGACGAAACGCCGATGCGCATGGAGCCGGTGACGAGCTTCAACAGGGCGTAGCGGCCCGACGAATCGAGACGGTCGAGCCATTCCTCCACGAGCTTCGGCCCTTCGAGCCGCGAGGCGCGGTCGAGCGTCTCGACGATCTCGGCCAGCGTCGGCAGGTCGTTGCGGCCGCGCCGTTCCCCGTCGTGGGGCGAGGGCCAGACGAGGGCGATGGCTTCGGCGAGATCGCCGACATAATCGTAGGAATAGTTGAACAGGACCTCGTCCATGCGGCTCGCCATCAGGGCGCGCAGCATGGCGGGCTTGACCGAGCGGATATCGAGACCGTCCGTGATGGCGGCCAGCGCATAGCCGCGCTCGGGGTCCGGCACCGCGCGGAAATAATCCCCCATCAGCTTCAGCTTGCCGTTGCGCGAGGGCGTCAGCACGAGACGGTCGAGAAGTTCGGCGAAGCGCTTCACGCCAGACCCCGCTTCACAGAACCGGCAGCATGGGCGCCGCGCGCACGCCCCGGATTTCGATGCGATCAAGATGATGGCGCGCGGTGAACACCGCGTCGGCATCCATGCCCGGCTCCTTCACCAGCCATTCGAGATAATCGGGCGGCACCTCGCCGATCGGGATGCCCTTGTACTTGCCGAAACGGAGCTTCGTGAGAAGCGCGGGCTCGGCCGAGACCTTCTCTGCCCGCTCCAGAAAATCGGCGATGTCGGAGCAGCGCGGCATGAGCGTGCGATGAATCTCGCGCAGAAGAACGGCCGTGCACAGCGCGTCGTAAAGGGCGCGGTGGGGGTGCAGGGATTCGAGTTCCGCCCGCACGTCGGAAAGATCGAGCGGCAGATATTTCACGAGGCTCTGCAGGCCATGCGCCCTGACGCCGGGAAAAGCGCGAAGCGCCAAGCGATAGGTGCACAGCCAGCGGCCGGGCAGGCGCAGGCGCGAGCGATCGAACTCGGCGCGCTGCGCGGCGTAGATGGCCGCGCCCGCGAAGGGCTTCACGGCTTGCGCGAACGGCGGCGCGCCGACGAGCATCTCGTCCGAGATGTGATGAACGCGCCGTGCATGAGGGTCGATCTCCACGCCCGCCGGATCGACCAGCGTCTGCATCGGGTTGCCGATCTGTCCCGTCGCTAGGTCGAGGTCGGCCGAGCCGATCTCGATCACCGCGTCCTCCTCGATCCGCCGTCCCGCCGTTTCCACGTCGATCACGCGCACGAGCGTCGGCGCGTCCGTCGGAAACAGCGGCAGCGTGGAAGGGCGCGGGGGAAAGAGGTCCGTCATCTCGTTTCGATGTCGCGCCGAAACGCGATGCCTTCAAGCGGTGCGCTCATTTGCCCTTTGCGGCATCCACCGCGATCATCATGAAGAAGGTTGCGTCGCGCGCCGCCAACTGGCGCTGCTCGATCGAGGCGACATAAACACGCCCGTCGGTCCGCGCGATGCCGAGACCGACGAGATTGCCGTAATTGGTGTTGGCCGGATCGACCGGGCGCGACAGGTCGTAGCCGCCGGGCGGCGGACCACTCGGCGCGTCGCGCCCGCCGGCGACCGCGACGCCATTCTCGAGAAGCTGCAACTGCAAGGTCAGGTTGTCGCCGCTCAGCCGCACGAGGTTCAATCCGCCATCGGAAAGCCGGTCGACGCGGCAGCGGTCGCGGGCCACCTGTTTGGCTGGCTCTCCCGCCTGACCGAAATGATAAACGGTGCATTGCCGCTCGCCGGGGGCAACGCCCGTCAGGTCGCCGGCCGTATCCTTGTCGGGCTGGCCACCGGCGGCCGCGACCACGGAAGCCGCCGCGTTTCTTGCAGCCTTCGCACCCGCATCGGTGATCGGCTGCGTGGCGGTTTCCGCCAGCGTTCGGCGAACCTGCTCGGGAAGCGCCAGAAGCTGGTTCTGGTCGGCAGCCGAGATCGCCGTCCAATGCGCCAGACAGTCCTGCCCGCATGTCGCGGATCCCGGATAGATCAGCGTCGCCGCCGTGCCGCCGGGCGCGACTTGCGCGCCGACGGGGAAATCGGCTGCGGCGTCCGTGGCGTTGGCGAGATCGAGAAGGCCGCCGACCTCGGCGCGCTTCGATTGTCGGTCGTAAAGGCAGATCACCGAGCGCGTGTCGCGCGTGCCCTTCTGAACACCCGATACGAGGGCGAGGCCGTAGCGCTTTGTTCCCGTCGGATCGCGCGTGGCGGTCACGTCGTCCAGCGCGGCGGAGCTTGCCGCTTCGCACGCGGCTTCGATGGCCTGAGTCTCGCCCGCAGGTGCGGAGCCTTGCGCGGCGGAGCCTTGCGCGAAGGCCGTTCCGATCAGGCCGGAAAGAGCGAGGAAGGAGAGCGCAAGGGCTTGTCTCGGCAAGATCGGCATCCGGGTTGCGGGCGGTTCACGACGCCTCAGAATTAAGCCGGGCTCGTCCGGTGGAAAGGGCCAGTCCATGCCTCCTCGCGAAATGCGAGACGCGGTTTTTGGCATCCACTGCGCGAGTTCCGCTTGCTTCGGCCGCCAGTTCTGGTATTAGCCCCGTCAGTCGCGCTTTTGAGCCAAGGCCGAACGCGACGGGCCGCTTTAGCTCAGCCGGTAGAGCACATCATTCGTAATGATGGGGTCAGGTGTTCAAGTCACCTAAGCGGCACCATTCTTATCAAGCACTTAGGCTGCACAAGCTGGAAGGTGCTTCCCATAAATCGCAGTTGGGAAGCACATGGGAAGCGAACTCACGGCCTTCCTATCGCCGGAACCCTGCCAGCACTTCCGACACCCTGCCCCCGCTGACGCCAACGTATGCGCCTATGCGCTCCATGGACCATGATGGATGCGCGAGGGCTGTATTGCGGATGCGATCCTCTATCGCAGGCGTCATGGGCATGGACCGGGCTGGAGCGCGACGCACAGCCGGCCGGCGCTTGGTCTCATCTGCGAGACTTCGCAGCTTGCCGGCTTCGGCCGTCATGCCCTTCGCCTCGATGTCGCTTGCCAGGACGTACAAGGCGCTGCGGATCTCGGGAAGCCTCATTCCTCCCGCTCCTCGCCAACCGGTTTGCCGTCGAAGTCGAACTCATCCCGAGTGCTGATGAACCTTCTAAAGCGCGGATCAGGGTCGAAGGCCCCTTCCGTTGCCCGGAAGTCTCCCCAGCCGAGGCTATGTTCGTCGTCGTCATCCATCTCGCGGTTGTCGCCAGCATCGTCCTGCCGGCTTTCTGCCTCGTCTAGTTCGCGATCATCTACGCCGTTGCCGGCGTACTGGTACGGGGCGCACGACCTATGAGTATCTTGGCGCTCGCCCATAGGGTTCGGCCAGCCCAGCGACGGTTCCTCATCGCCGGACGGCTCAAGGTCGGGGTCATCGTCCAGCGCGTCGATGAGGTTCAACAGGCGATCAATCTCGTCCGCGAGCGCGTGACGGATGGAAGCGCGGATGCGGTGATCGGTGAACGATGCAGTGGCAAAGTTTGCCGTTGCATTGCGCTCTTCGCCAAGTTGGCGACGAGTAGGTTTCAAACGGCGAAGTTTGCCACTTGCTCCGAAGCGGATATGCACGCTCATGGCTCGCGCCTCCGCTTCTCCAGCGGCTCCGCTCCGACTTCTGGCACAAGCCAGTGAGCGAACGTGTCGAGCCAGCGCGCAACGGCGTCCAGCGTGTCGCCAAGGATGCCAACCAGCATCGCCACGAGCAGCGCGGTGACGCCAAGAATGCCGCGTAGGATGAGGGGAACGGCGGGGATCATGCGCGCCCTCCCTGGTACGCGCCGCCGGCCGCATGAAGGGCTAGGCGACGGTCAAAGACCATAGTGGCCACCTTCTCAAGGTAAGCCTGTTCCTCCTCTGGCAGGCCGTGCCAGTCGTCCAGCAGATCGGGCAGACCATCGGCGAATGTGGCGTCGAAGACGGGCCGAATAGACGGCGGCAGGACCGCGCCGAAGATCAGCACCGCGAGGTCGGCAAGGTCCCTGCCATAGTCGGCAGAGGCCTTAACGGATGCGAGGACGCGGGCGCGGTCGGCAAGCGTCACCATGTCGGCAATCGGGGTCGGGATCATTGGCCGGCGTCCTCCCCGCACAGTAGGGTTGTCAGGCGACGGAGGCGAGACTTCTCGTCTGCGCTCATGACCGAAAGAGCGGCGGCAGCTTCCGCCAAGGCCTCTACGGTCGGGTCTTTCGTGGCGTTCGAAAGGAAGCGGATCGCGCGGTCCTTTTCCTCTGTCGGCATGGTCGCAACGATGGCACGGACTTCCGCCGCGTCCGAAGAGGAGAAGCCGGCGTTTTCCAAGCTGGCGGCGGGGGTCATCGAGCAACCTCCACACGAACGCCGGTCGTCACTTCGACTGCATGGCGGGCCAGATTATCGGATGCCGCTTCCAGCGCCTCGGCTATCTCGCTGTCGTCCGCATTCGGTTCGGCGATGTGCAGGCATTCGAGAACCGATGCGTGATCGTCGCGATAAGCCCGCAATGCCATGACCGCCGCATGGGCAAGAATAGCGCGCCGCGCGGAACCGTGCCGCTGGATTTCCTCCAGATCAGCGAGCGCCGGATACAGTTCCCGTACCCCGCTATCATGGACATAAAACCCAATTTCAGCGTGGCGACGTGGACCGAAGGCGCTCCAGAGTTCGTCAGCGCGTGCGGCCCATCGTGACGGCAGGTGCGCGAAGCTAGCCGGGATCGCGACGCTTCCAGCGAAGCCCGGAGCGTGGGGGAAAGTGATGCCAAGCGCCGCATAGCCAAGAACGAGGTCATCAACTCCAATAGTCGCCAGCTTCGGCAAGACCCCTTCGGCGTTCGCCAGATAGGCCCGTCCAGCAATGACGACTGGCACCATGTCAGGCAGGTACAGGCCGCCTCGATAGACGGCCACGATGTCGTGCGTGAGTTGCGCGTCGATGCGGATCATTTGACGCTCTCCGCCGAAACGCGCGCGTTCAGTTCCAACAGCTTTCCCTCACAAAGCCGAGCGGCATCCAGAGCCTTGCCGCTCACGAACATGATGAGGTCCGCAGAGCCCTCGGGAACCCGATAGAAGCCGCCTTCTCGCGTTCCAAAGTTGTCGGCAAGCAGGTAGTCCAGAAGGCGGGTGTAATACGCAGCCTCGCCCACAACCTCGCCCATGGCTTCAGCGTCGGAAACAGCGCTTTCGGTGCTGGTGACAGAAGCCATAATCAGGCCCTCCCGTCGAAGTAGGCCACGACTTCGGCAATCAGTGCTTGCTCGAAACCACCATGCGAGAAGCGCAGGTAGTTGCTGGTGAGACGGAGGGCCGCGAGCGCGCCGGCTTCTGTCGTGGCGGCCGGCGGGTTGTCTCGCAGCTCGAAGAACAGTTCGTCCAGATGCTCCATGTCCGCTTCGGCATCCTCCTCCGTGGCGTGATGCGTAGCGTTGAAGCGTTTCTCTTCAGCCTCGTAGCGCTGGATCAGGGCCAGGAGCGGGTCGTGAGGCGTCACAGCCTCGGCAGGCATGGCCATCATGGCCACACCTCCAGCGGTGACGGCAGCGCCGAGGCTGGCAGATGTCGTCAGGAAGCGGCGGCGGGAAACGGTAGGCAAGCCTTCGGCGGCGGTCGCAAGCGGATGCTTCGACATTGGGTGTCTCCGGTTTGTTCAGGATTGGTTTTGGTCTGGCGGTGTTCGGCTCACCCAAATGGGTGAAACGTTCGGTTGCAGGTTAGCGGCCGGCGGTGAGCGTCACGGCATTGTCGAGGCGGGCGGTGCGGACGGCATCAGAGCCGAGCGCGGACACGCCGTAGAAGCTGGCGAGGAAGAGGCCGATGGAGGCCAAGGCGGCAAGGTCGCGGATCATAGGCGTCTCCTTCGGGTTGATGTCAGGCGGCGTAGGCGGCGCGGATCTGCGCCTCGGCACGGGCGGCGCTCATGTGCGCCGGCAGGTACTTCACCGCGTCCAAGGCGATCTGCATGGGCGTCATCGGGCGGAGCGCAACCAGCTTGCGGGGACGAGCGGCGCGGTGGGCGCTATCGGCATCCACCTGCACGGCGCCGGCATTGATCCATGCCATGCGGAGAACACGAGCGAACAGGCGACGGTCGAAGCGGGCATAACCGCCCTCGGCGGCAACGACGCGGTAGCGAGCCCAAGCGGCAATCATGATGCCGGCGCGGTTGGCGACGAGCCGAGCGGCGAACCAACGGTCACGCAGGATCGCGGCGAACGTCTTGCGGCAGAACGCGCCGCGATGGGTGCGGCGGTATTCGGCCCAAGCTGCTTTCATGATGGTGGATCGGTTGAGCATGAGAGCGCTCCGCTGGTTGCTCCATCCTTACATTTTTGATATAACCCTAATCCAACACACAGTCAACACTTTTGATATAAGGTTATATCAATTTGGCTATTTCGTCTTCACAGTGCCGCGCTGCTCGCGCGCTATTGAGCTGGTCCCAAGATCAGCTCTCCGGTGCCGCGAAAGTGGCGAAGGCTACCATCGCGAATTTTGAGGCGGGGAAACGGGTGCCGTATGACCGTACTCTTGCCGATATGCAGGAAGCGCTAGAAGCGGCCGGCGTCATCTTCCTAGACGACGGTTCCAACGTTGCAGGCGGGGCCGGCGTCAGGCTGCGGAAGGGCGAATGAGGGTGGCGAACTCCCATACCCCTTCAAAAGGTGCTGCCGCCTCTATGGACGACGACGCCAACCGGAAGCCCTTTGAGACCGTAGAGCTTACATGGCAGCTTCTGTTGATATCGAAATACACCCGAGCGCTCATGGTGGCGAAGCTGGAGAAGATCGGCATTGAGGCCGGCCAAGATCAGCTCATTCACGCTTTGCCTCTTGATGGTTCCTTGGGGGTTAGCGGCGTTGCTGATGCGTTGAATGTCCGCGCTTCCACTGTCTCGAAGATGGCTGATCGGTTGGCTAAAGATGGACTGATACAGAGGGTTCCACACCCTTCAGACCGCCGGAAAACCAGTCTCGTCTTGACGGAAAACGGCATCGCCAAGAGGACCCAGATCGAGGCGTTGATGGAAGATGTAGAACGAGAATTGAGCGCAGGACTTGGTGATAGCGCGGTCGAAATCACTGGTATGTTAGAGCGCCTTGAAGAGACCGTTCTGAAAAAGCTGAGGCGTCTGCGTTGAGTTGAGTGCCGAGGCAACCCGTTCTGACCGCTACCAGTCGCAACGGTCATCAAGGCCACTGAACTGGTTAGGCCGCCTAATTCTTGTGCCTTCTTACCGTCATTCGTGACCGCTACAGAGCGCCATGCTTGCCTCACGCTCCGTCCAAGTCTTCTACTGCACTCGTGAGGTTCGAAGCCTCATGGTCGAACTCCCGTTGGAGGGCCTCCTAGAGCAAGGCGCGAAAACCCTATCTTCCGAAGAGTTCTCGTACTTGAAGGACAAGTTGCTGCATGGGCTTCAAGCGAAGCTCGATGGGACGGATTGCTGGTTCGAGTACGTGTTGGTGAAACAAGACGCGGCTTAGCCTCTGCATATGCTCCCGCAAATTCTGGGATGGCCGCTGTGCCGATAGTGCCGTTAGTGCCAATAGGGAGCGCCGGCACGAGAAACGGCAGGCTGTAGCCGACACCAAGTCCGCCGCGCTGGGTACGGTTGATAGGTATCCTGACGTGGTTATAAGGTTGCCACAGCCGAATTGTGAGCGGTTGATCCTGAACGTGCCATGGCCGCCCCAAGGAGCGAGGCTTGCCGATGAGCCCACCAGTTGAAGACGCCTCGTTGATGCGTTTGGTCTACCTCTCAACGCTATCGGTCGGCCTCACGTCATCAAATCTCAAAGAGCCTGTCGAGCGCTGGGCAGTATCGAACAAGCGCCATGACATCACAGGCGTGTTGGCGCTGGATGGAGAGCGGGTTTGCCAGATCCTGGAGGGGCCTCACCTCGCTGTTCAAACGCTCTTTCAGGCGATCAAAGTAGACCCGAGACACATCGGGGTGACGGAGCTATCCATCGAACAGATTGACGCTCGCCATTTTGGTCAGTGGGGCATGGTCCGCAGGCAAATGGTCGATATCGTCTCCTTGGCGTTCAGCCTTTAACTACCCCGAAAACGACGACGTATTAGCGACGCACGGAACGCCGCCGGCCGAATGTTTACGGTAGCGAACAAATCTCTATCGGCAGCCGTGCAACAATTCCGTCATCTGCGCCTTCTGCCTTTGCAAATTATCAGCGCGGCAGACGTATATGTTCGGAGTTGCTTTCGCTGAGGTGTTTCACCGACGCATACTGATCGTAGAAAACGATCCGACGATTGCTGAAAGCTTGATCAGGTTCGTAGAGGGAAACGGCGGCGAAGTTGTCGCGCACGTCGATTGTCCACTCAAAGCCCTAGCCGCCATAATCGCGGACCAAGGTATCGATAGCGTCTTTGTCGAAGCTGATATGGGTGTTGCCTATACCCTGCCGCTGATGCGCCAACTGGAACGCATGGTTGTCCATGCCGTCTGGATGATCGGGCATGAGGGACATTACCCACCCGCGACGGCCGGCGAAACGACCCCGCTGGTCTACCGACTAGCCGGAGATCCAGAGAACGTCATGCGCGTCCAAATTTTCGCGAATTCGCCCGCCTGACGAACTGACAAAACTGACAGAACCTCCAGCGTGAATTTGCCGATTTGCCCGGATCGCAAACCCTCAAAACCTTCGAAACCCCTCCTCGGCGCTCTCTGCGTTTCGCGTCAGATTGAGGCAAAACCCCGTCCGGCCTGCGCTTCTTCAGAGCGCCGCTGTCCTTTCACGGCATAATAATCGGCAATGAGCCGCTGAGTTTGCCGGCATCCATTTACGAATTGACAAGGTGCGTAATCTACATACTTATGCGGAGGATGCACACGGTGTCAGAGCTTCATTCCTTCCGTAGGCAGGCCGCCCAGGCCGGAATGTCCAATGACGACATTGCGGATTTCATCAACTTCATTGCCGACAATCCCGAAGCGGGAGACGTGATGGAAGGCACCGGTGGCTGTCGGAAGGTCCGCTTCTCCATTCGTGGCAACCATAAGGGCAAGAGCGGAGGCGTTCGGACTATCACATTCTACAGTGGGGATGCGTTGCCGGTTTTCCTCATTGCGGTTTTCGGGAAAAGCCAAGTGGTGAACCTGACGAAAGCCGAACGTAACAAACTGAAAAAGCTGACGGAAGCGATTGTGGATGCCTATGCACGGCGCGTCCAACCGCTAGCCGCAGGTGGAGAAAGAGCATGAGCAAGAAGGTATTCGACCAGATCGCGGAGGGCTTGCACGAAGCGTTGGCCATCGCTCGCGGCGAGGCCGAACCGTACCAGCTTCATGTACCTGCTGAAATCGACGTGAAGGCCATCCGGGCCAAGACCGGATTGTCTCAGAAAGACTTCGCTTCGACGTTTGGATTTGGCTCCGATCAACTGAAGCAGTGGGAGCAAGGTCGTTCGCGCCCGGTTCAAGCGATGCGTGCTTATCTGCTTTTGATTAACTCCCGCCCTGTGGAAATGGTCAGGGCTTTGCGTGATCTGCAAAGTGAAATCGCTGCCGAGCCGCCTGTGCGCAAGCAGGCCTGCCAGTAAGGGCGTATCCAGAATGACAGATCGTTCATTCCCAACTCTTCCCATGCCCGCAGCTATGCCCCGGATCAAAGATCCGGCAGAGGCCTTGAAGGATAAGCTGGTAGAGAGCACGGCCCGCTTCAAACGTGGGTGCCAACGCGACGAAGAAACTCCGGTTTTCTACGCTACCGATGGCTCCCGACAGATCCGAGTAACCTCGATGGCTAGTGTGGGATCGCAACTAATTCTATTCATCGGAGAGGATGAAGAGGGGCGTCACGTCGAGCTACTGCAACATTTCACCCAAGCCTCGTTTCGGATGGTTGCCATTCCGAAGGAAGAAGCACGTCCGTCGAATTCAAGAATTGGCTTCAACGACAAGTATCTGGCGGGTGAAGCCGAAGGGCTTACCGACCTTTGAGGACGGGAGATGAAGAAAGCTTGATATCCAAAGGCGAACTGACATCGGAAGAATGGGATTGGCTGTTGAAGCTGTATCGCCACGATACGGCGTTCCTAACAACAACAATGGCCGACCGCTTGCTTGAACTCGAATTGGCAGAGCGCAAACTTGGCGGGGTCGGGATTTCAAGCGTTGGCAAACGGCTCGTAGATGCCGAGATCACCCGGCGGCGCTGAAAATCAGTTCAGGGCTTGCGACAGTTGCGACGTTTGCGACAGTCTAACGGCACCCCGCGAGAAACCGCATGCCGATTGGAAACGTCCCGTCCTACGTCAACATCAAGACCCTCTCAGCCGAGCTGGAGATCAGCGAAACGCAGGTTTACGCACTCGTGCGAGGTGGAGTGCTTCCAAAACCGCTGAAGCTCACCGCTGGCTGTGTCCGTTGGTCATGGGCGTCTGTCGAAGCTGCGCTTGCCTCATTGCAGTCTGGCGGCCAACCTGAAGCGGGCAACGATCCCGACCCGCTTATGAAGATGATCCACGATGCTCAAGCCCGCGAACGTGGTGCAGACCCTGACCCTATCGTGAAGCGTATCCACGAGGCGCAGCGGGCGAAGGCAAAGGCAAAGCAACAAGGCAAAATGGGGGAAAACCATGAGCCGTGATGCCAACTCCATCGGCGATCATGATCCCGTTCGGCTTGCCGAAGCATGTGAACTATTCTTTGCCGGCAGTCTCAAGCCCGCAGCCCTTCGTACCGAGGCGACAAAGGGCAACCTCGATATGCTGATGATCGCCGGCAAGCACTTCGTCACCAAGGCGGCGATCCGAGACATGCTTGAGAGATGTAGACTTCGACCGGCGACATTAGATAATAGCAACCTGCCCAACCGCCAAGTTACCGGAGTAACGGAGTAGAAACTGCCCTCCGCAGGAAAGGAAACCTGGAACAAGAAGCGCAATGGGGATTTGCGCTAGAGCCTCCCAACGAGGTTGGCGAAAGCATCTTTGTACCGATTGAGACTGTCTTTCGGGACTTGGGTATCCCTATCATGAATTTGATACTTACCAAGCTTAATTTTGTGCAGAGGTAGACCAAGATGTGCCGTGACAACGCTGACGCTGTGCGCATCAGGAATGTCCAAGAACTGGTCTTTAGACGACGTGAAAGCTCCCTTGTTCGCAGAATATAGCTTTGCGGCGCGCGCCTTTATTGCACTGTACATTGCGGAAAAAGCCTTCGAGGCTTTCTGCTCATATTGAGTGCTGCGATTGAGCGGAATAACGTGGATAGTAGGAAGAGGTAGCGAATAGGTTGCCGCACGCTTCGAGAAGCTTACAGCGGCGTAGGCCGCCGGAACGTTGATACCATATACCAACTGGCCAATATTCGTGATCGCACGAGCAGATGAGCCATCAGCGGTGCAAGGGACGATTAGGCGATCCGAAGCTATGATAGCTAGCTCGGTGTACGCTGAAAAACTCGGATTGCAGTCGATAAAGAACACCGGATCGTCGTGTTTCCGAGTGATCGTGTTCAGCAGGTCCTTCAGCCATTGATGGACATTTGACCACGAGTTTGGCGGGAGCGTTTGTCCCGCGATCTGGTTGATCGCCTCCGCTTGGATCTCCAGCGAAGGGTCGCCAGCGATTAGGTAGATGTTTTCATCCAAGTTGGGGTTGTAGGTGTTCGCCTTGAGCAAGTAGCTGGTCTCGTTGCCCGTCATGGCATGAGGGCTAGAGATACGCTCGTCAAAATATCCGCCAACTGTCTTCCTTGGGGTTGCCGTAAGAAGCTTTTCGAGTTCGTCCGCTCCCTTCCCATTGCCGCCAAGCACGACTTCACTGACGTTGGCCTGTGGGCACATATCTACAATCACGACCATCTTCTCAGGATGAACTCGCGCATATTCGCAAGCCGTGATGAACGTGACGAAAGACTTCCCAACGCCACCCTTGTTGTTCCAAATTGCGTAGCGCATCCGTGATCCCCGGTCCTTTTCGCGCGACCGTAGAGAGCCAGCCGTAACGATACAAATAACTTCGATGCTTATGCGGGTCTGGATTGCGTGTAGCTTGCCTCAAGGGTCTCTAGCCTCTTCAACACGTCCACCGTCTCGATGGCCTTGCGCTGCGCCTCAATGACGGCAACCATGCTCTGCCCCTCACTCGGCGCAATCTCGCCTACCGCTACGGATTGAACGACGCGAGCGATAGCATCGCGCACGCCTTCCGCCGTCGAGGTGTCGGGCAAGTCGAGCGTCACCTTCTGAGCGGTAGGGGCAAGGCGAGGATGCACATACGGGGCGACAGCGTTCGCGGCCCAGGCGCGGTCCTTCGGGTCGGCCTGCTCATTCCGATACAGGGTGACGAGGTATTCGGCCGGCGATTGACCGGACGCCATCAAATCCGCGACAATCTCCATTGACCGACGATTGGCCGTTCCCGCCTTCCGTCCTGCGCCTTCTCTAACTCCACCGCGCGACATACCGCTTGATTTCCTATGATTGATTTCAGGCCGTCAACGGCCGGCCGTCGAGGGAATTGATGCTCACGATCCGAAGTGGCGTCGGGGCTTCATCTGAACCCGGCTTGGCCTCGTAAGTCGTCAGGAACAGGATATCGCGCGGCTTGATGCTGATGCCATTCTTCGCGAGGAAGGCATCGCACTTGTCGGCTGTCGTTTCCCCACCGGTCACGAAGATGACGCGCGACTGTGGGCCGGCAGATCCGATCCGTTGTTCAAGCTGTGCGAGGCGCGCGGCAAGTGTTTTCATGTTCGTCCCCTGCATGGCGTGATGTTGAGAAGCTGGAGCGGTTCGATTGGTGCGGCGCTACCGTCCGGTTCCCCCAGTTGCAGCCGAATATAAGCGATCTGGTCGGACGGCGTGAGCTTGATCCCCTTGGTAGCCAAGAAGGCCTCAATCGCTCCATCCGAGAAGCCCGCCCCTCCTTGCACGACAATAAAGCGACGGGGAGCTTTGGCCCCGGTCATCTTGGCTTCCAGCTTTTCCAAGCGAGCCTGCAGCGTCGCCATCGTCAGCCTCCGAATATCTTCCGGTACGCGGGCTTGAAGTCGTCCGCTTCGCCGGGGAACACGCCCGAGCCCGTATGGATGGATTTGCTCCCGGTTTCGGCTGTCCATGCCGGCGGAGACTGCGGCGTCGAGGCCGATTGCTGCGGCTGTTGGCTGAAGCCGTCCCACCCTGCATTCATCGCCGCTTGTGCCTCCTGCGAGCGGTCGGGCTTGTGAAGAGCGCGAGCGGCACCGCCAGCAAGGAGCGCGCCGGCAACCGCGCCAATCGGCCCACCGAGGGCTCCACCAACCAACGCGCCGCTGAGGCCGCCGCCAATCGTGTTGCGGGTCTGCCCGGAGAACATCGGCGCTTGCTGCGGCGCGGGCTTCCCGAAGCCGATGGGCGCAGACGGGATCGCAGGCAGGCCCGGAGATTGACCGCCCAGCATCATGGCTTGCGCCACCTGCTGCTTCTTGCGCTGCGCCGCCTGTTCGGGAGTTTCGTTCGAATTGAAGATGAAGCTGTCCATGGTGCCTCTCAGTTCGCTTTGCCGGGAATGCCGGTGAAGGCCTCGGGCGGAATGCCGGTGCTGGTGACAAGCGCGTCACGTGCGCGATCCGCCATGTTGCAGGCATTGCCGATGATGTGGCGTAGCGCGACCGCCGTCCCTTCGTCCTCGATGGGCACCGCGAGCGCCTGTGGCAGCAAAGCCGAGATCCACGACACAAGAGCCAAGGCATCGGCAATCGTCGTTGCGGGCGCGGCGGTGAACCTTTCCACGATGTCGGTGAGGTGGTTCGGATCGCCGCCGGTCGTTGCCGTCGCATTGAGGTAGGTGGCGAGTTCCGCCCCGACTTCGGACGCACCGGGCGCGGGCATGATGGAGGCCGCGAACTCGTTGTAGCGCTGCGCGTCGATAGGATTGCTCGTCATGCGGCTTCTCCATGCCCGTGGCGTGTCGTATGGTGCGGCCATGCCCCGACCGGAGCCGCACCATTGAGCCCTGCCGCCGTATTCATCTGGCGAGCCGCCGCGCTGATCTTGTTCGCGGCAGTGATGACCGTGGCGTGGTTTGGGCTGAATTGGTTTTTCCGATCCATCCCCTTCAGCGCCGCATCGCTCATCGTCGGCATCATGATTGGCCTATGCGCTGGCGTTCTCATCGGAGAGCGTTCTGGCCGTAAGCAAGCATCCCGCCCCGAGTAAGGGCCTCGGCAATCGCCCTCACCTTCGGGTCTGTCACTCGCGCCTGCGCGCGCCGTGCGTCCTGATCCATCAAGGCTCGCACAATGCGCTCCCTGGCGTCTCCGGTGGCCGTGAGAGTGGAGCCAAGCTCGTCGGCCATCGTAGCCGCGCCACGCCGCTCCAGCGCGTCTTTGCCGTATTCCAGCGCCCGCATGGCGGCATCGCCGAACTTGAGGTTCGCGGCGCTGCGGATGATGCCGGCGCGGTCGTCCGCTGTGCGCTGTTGAACGCGGAACGGGTTGTCCATCCGCCGAGACGTTGCCGAGTTGCCGATCGCCTGGTGCGCGGTTTCGGCCATCGCCTGTTCGCCCTGAAGCGAATTGATGAGGGTGCGACCATCGTCCTCGCCAAGGACGGTGAGGATCTTGCGCTCGTTGAAATCGCTATCGAGAAGCTGGCGGCCCTTCAGTGCGCCGTTGCGGACCTGCCCCATCGCATCGTCCACTGCCGAGCGGGCGCCGAGCTGCAAGGCCTGCCGCTCCGCATCGCTCATGTCCGCGACTTCGGCCGCAAGGAAGTCGGGATGGACCTTCCGGCCGAAGAGTTTCTGCCCGGTCTCGAAAGCCTCCTTGACGCTCATGTCATCGGCGAAGGTCTGGCGGGCCTGCGCATAGATCGGGCTGGAAGCCTTCATCTGGCCCCGCAGCACCTTGCCCACCTCGTTGAGCGCGTGCCCCACATCGGAGCGCCCGCCCTCGAATGCCGATTTCGTCTGCGCCCTGACACGGCGCTCTAGCCGGTCAAGATGATCGATGCCGGTTCGCTGCGATTGCCCGTCCGTCAGATGCGAACGAACCCACGATAGCGCCTTGTCCACGTCATCGGCAGGAAGCCCGGAGGGGCCGGCGATACGGTCGGCTGGCGTCATGAGTTGCCCGTCGATGGCCTGGATAACCGGGTTCACGTCTACCGGCAGGTTTTCGGCTCGGGCCTGCGCATAGAGCGGATCGGCGCGGCCCTTGGCCTCCTTCGCCATGGTCGTGATCGTTTCATGAACGTTCGGGCGCGGCCCAAGTGCATCGTTATAGGCGGAATTGATCCGACCGCCGGCCGCCGCGCTGCGATCCTTCAGGGCACCGATGACGCCCGACCGGGCCGGGTTGTCGCTCTGCGCGATCTGTTCGGCGCGATATCGAAGACCTTCGCTCGCATCGGCAAGCATGGCGCTCGGACCCATCTCGCGGGCGCGGCGGGCGGCGTCTTCAAGGGTCAAGCCTTCGTCGGCAAGAGTGCGCTGGAGAAGGTCTTGGCCGGATCGCCCAACCGGGCCGCCCCGAGAGGCCAGGAAATCGCCAGCATAGTTCAGGCCCTTGCCAATCGCTGCGCCGGCAGGAACCGCCAAGAACCCCATACCGCCGCCGATACCTGCTCCTAAGACGGCTTCCTCCATGCGCTTGTTGAAGCCGCCTTCACCAGCACCGAAGCCCTGCACCGCACCCGTACCCGCTCCGGTCCCGGTGGAGATGGCGAGCTTTGCCGGAATGGATCGCGCTGCGCCCCCGACAATGCCTGCGCCCGCGATTGGCGCGGACGATGCAATACCGCCCGCGATCTGGCCGGTAAGGTATGAGCCGGGAGCCTCTTCCTGCGCCTGACGGTTCTGCGCGCGGATCTGGTCGCGAAGCTCACCATAGGAGCGCCCCGGCGTGCCAGTGATGTAGCTGGCCAGCCCTTCCGACACCGCGCCGAGGCCAGCGCCCAGCTCGTCACCGAAGGATAGGGACGCGCCGTCGAGCGCGCCCAGATAGGCACCGCGCGCCATCTTGTACCCGTTGGAGCTGCCGCCGCCGTCCTGCGGCATGTCCTCCACAAGCGTTCCGCTGAAGCGCGGCCGGCGCACCGGCTCCGAGGCCGGCGCATCTTCGACAAGGGTTCCAGAGAAGCGAGGCATGGGCGTTACTTCCTGTAGGTCTTGCCGTCCTCGGGATCGACGTAGAGGCCGCCCTTCGGAATGGCGTTGAACTCAGCATCGGTGCGAGGCCGGGACACCTGCCCGCCTTGAGGCCAGTTGGCTCCCATGTTCGGCGCACTGGCGGCCGGCGCAGGTGGCGGGCTTCCGGTCGGAGGCGGATCGTAAGGCGTGGGGGTCATGTCGGGCATATCCACCCCGAACAGCGCTCGCTCCCGGTCGAACTGCCCACCTGCCGGATAGACCTTATCGAGCCGGGACATATGGCCTGCGACCGCTTCCGTGGACGCCTTCTCCATGATGGTGAGGAGGCGCTTGATGCTGGCGGGCTCCAGCGTGATGTTGCCGCCGGCCGCCTTCTCTGCGAACTCGCGATCCGTATTGGAGATGTTGGCGCTGCCGACCGTGGACTTCAGGACTGCCGACACCTGCGGAGCGATGGCCGCTCGGAACGTTTCTGTGTTCGTGATCGCTGACGGGTCCGTAACTCCGAGATAAGCGCCGACCTTCTGAAGCCCGAGGCGCATATCGGCCCCTGCGCCGAAGATACCGCCGGCATCGATCGCTTGGCGGGCATCGCGAATGGCCTTCAAGCCCGACACGGAGGAACGAGCGCCCGAAGCGCTTTCCGCCATCGCATCGAAGACCTGTTTGTTTTCGCCACCGCCGATGGTGATGCTCTGGCCTTTGCCGTTGCCGATGGCATCAACCTTGTTGTCCGGGCCGATTTGGTAGGTTGCCCCGGGCGGAAGCCCACGCGATGCGGCTTCTTCTGCACTGAGCGTTCGATAACCCGACCCCTTCGCCGTAGCGGCAGTGATCTGCGCGCGCTTGTAGTCACGATCTAGGGCGATATCAGGATCGACCGCCTTCAACTCAGCATCGAAACGGGCTTTGCGCTGGTAGTCCTCCCAAGCGTTGCGCCGTTCTAGCTGCGCCTGGTTCGCCTCGTAGCTTCGACGGTCTGTGAGATCCTGGCGGGACTGCGAGCGCTGGAGGACCTGCGCCGCGACTTGGCGCTGTTCGTCCGTCGCGAAGGGCGAACTCAACACCCGCATCATCAGCGCCGTGGGGTCCGCCCCGTTCTGGGCCTGCCCGACCATCTGGGCTTCGGCGACGCGTTGGACGGGGCTCCTATTCGGATCGCCGAAGTGTCCGAGCGGGCCACCCTGATCGTCGGGAGGTGGGGGAGCCGTGGGCAGGCCGATGCCGCGATCAATCATGATGCGGGCAATCTTGCGCGTCATGGTCTCCGGCGGCCCCGACTGGCTGAAGCCGTCAAAGCTCGGATCGTTCGCGGCGGCCTGCTGGACGGCGGGCGAGAATGTAGAAGCTGCCGGCGGTGTCGGATTGGCATCCACCATCCGCGGCGACGGCAGGGCGGCGAGCTGCGTCGGGTCTTGCGGCGGCGCGCCCCCTCCCTGTGCCATCAGGGCGTTGACGACCGCCTGCTTTCCCGGGGCCATCCGCTCCTGGCTATCCCGCGTCACGCGAGCGCCGTTCGTGTCGAGGCGCAGTTCCGGCGTGTTGTATTCCGCGGGGCCGGTATAGGGGACCGCGTTCGGGTCCACCTGCCCCGGCTGGCGACCGACAAGGGTGTTGTAGCGAGCCTGATCTTCGGGGCTCATCTGACCGTCGATGGACGCACCGCTCGCCTGCGCCGCGTTCACCGTCGCCGATGCGCGCTCTAGCGCTTGCCGCGTGGTCGGAGGAGTTGCCGAGCCCATGCCCGCCGAAGGGTCCAAGCTTGCGACCTGAACCTGTTGGCCCTGCGCAGGTGCCGCCGCTTGAATAGCGCGAGCCGAACCGTTGCGGCTAAGCGCGCCCTGGTAAGCGGAGGTAAAGGCGTCCTTATTCGTGCCCTGCTCAATACCGCCGGGAAGCGATGTCCACACGTCCTTGAGAGCCGGCCCGACGCCCGCGATAGCGTCGGGATCGCCCGATTGCAGCACCACCGACAGGTCATTGCCCGTCTTCTTGCGGTACGTGTCGGACGCCAGCGACCACGCGGCGCGATCCTGATTGGCGGGGCTGAAATCGGAAAGCCCGAGCTTCTTGGCCTCGTCGTCCCATGTGCTTCCGAGGAATTGGTAGCGGCCGGCCGCGCTCGATGTCTTCCCAACGTGGGGGCCGGATTGGATCAGGATATCCTGCCGCGGATGGTCGGAGAAATCGCTGAAGGTGTCGCCGCCGTATTTGACGTTGTAGGCTCCTGCGCTCTCAGGGCCGGCCAGCGTATCGAGGAATGCCGTCTGGAAAGGCTGAAGGCCGTTGTCGTTGTCGGCTGCACTGGCCTTCAGCTTCGGAGCCGAGGCGTCGGAGCCTGTAGCGCCTGAAAGCGCCGGGCCGGCCGGATCGTAAGAGAGCGCAGAGGTCGAACCTCGCATTGCCGCTCCGATGTCACCCCATAGCCCCTCTTGCTTCCCGCGCATCTCCTCCTCTTGCTTGCGGAGGTAGCGAGCTTCCAAACCGTTGGCGATGCCCTGCCCCAGCGCGGCGATACCTTCACCGAGGTTCTGCGGCGTGCGACTGGACTGTTGCGCGAGCATGGCGCTCAGCACCTTCCGGCGGGCCTGTAGCTCGTCATAGCTGAGGCCAGTGTTGCCGCCGAAGACGTAACCCGGAGACGCGGCCATTAGGCGGCCCTCGGCTGTGCATGGAGGCGAGCAAGGAGAGCTTCGCGCACGATCTGCGCCGGCTTCTTGCCCTCGCGCTTGGCGGCTTCTTCCAACGCCTTGGCGGTGCCGCTCGGAGCCCGGACATTCAGGTATTCTGGATACTGCGACACGGCCTCACTCCGTTGCGGTATTGTGATACCACATATAGAGGAAAGCGCATGGCTCGTCCATCGAAGGGGACGCTATCACCCAAGAATGTCGTTAGCATTTCAGAGAGTTACGGCACGTTGGCACAAGCCTTGCAGAGCAATCTGTCGGAGACGACGACTTAA
Organism: Aureimonas psammosilenae; assembly: GCF_009176975.1. Classification (GTDB taxonomy): domain Bacteria; phylum Pseudomonadota; class Alphaproteobacteria; order Rhizobiales; family Rhizobiaceae; genus Plantimonas; species Plantimonas psammosilenae. Next base: position 481,279 of record NZ_WEZG01000001.1, on the reverse strand, counting down.
GGCGGGGGAGGCCATGCTGTCGCGCATCGTGAATGAAGCAAGGACATTCAAAATCGCTAAGCCGGTGGATATCGGCGACGATATCGTTCTGCCCGCCGGCCGATATGCAGGCTGCGCTGAGTGGGTTGAAACGCGGATGCCAGCGGGAAACCTGCGCAAAACCAAAGCAGTCTGGCGCATTCGTCTACAGGCGAACGACATTCGGCGGTTCGGCGGAGATGTCTCGGCTCATACGCGCGAGATGAGTTTCGACATCAGCACCCAGGTGCGCGACGGTCGAGTTCTCTGAGTTCTCGATCCATCTGACCTGATGCATGAACGATCATCAGATGTAACGCCAGAATGGCGGCCTTTCGCACATCTACTGAAAGCTAATTAAGCTGACCATTTGGTTTTGCCGAAATGCTGTTTGGCGATCCAACAAACGGTCCCCCTTGCCGGTCGGCTACGGTTTCACCAGTTCATATCGCCAAGGGGGACTGGACATATTCAAACATTTGCGGAAGTTTCGCAGATCGACCCATGCCGCCGTGGGCGTGTTGTTTGCGGGCGTCAGCGCCGTCCTGGGCTTAGTCTCGCTTTCGTCAAACCACATCGCTCGGCGCATGGTGCATGTATTCTGTGAGCATCATGCTATCACTGACAACTACCGTTCTAGTGCTTGGAGCTTTCGACCTGTTCCATCGGGGACATGTCGAGTTCCTGAAGTCAGCCCGCGCTCTTGGTGACCGTCTTGTTGTGGCGGTCAACTCTGATGCGAAGGTCGCGAAATACAAGCGTACGCCTGTGATTGCAGAAACAGATCGGCTTGCAATCGTTTCGGCGATCCGCCACGTCGATCACGCCGAGATCGTAGATGGGTTTTCCGTCCGGAACCTCATTGATCGACATAGCCCGGCGGTCATCGTCCACGGCGATGACTGGACGCGAGAGCGGTATCTCACCCAGATCGGCGTAACCGAAGAAGAACTCGCCTCGCTTGGTATCCGACTAGAGTTGGTTCCCTATTACGATGGCGTCAGCACAACCGCGATCATCCAAGAGATTGAGGATGCCGCTTGAGGGTTCGAGATATCCCGAAGGCCGCGAAGGTCTACTTCAAGCTTGCCGAATTTTATGCCGCTGGTCGAACTACGAGTGATCGCAGGCTGTGGCTTTTCCACGGCCCGTTCGAGGGCAATACGAAGTACCTGTACCTTTGGATCACTATCCATCGGCCGGACATCCGCGCGGTCTGGATCGCCAACTCCGACGCCCTGGCGAAGCGCCTAAACAATCATGACGCGAAGGCTGTCCGCTACCCTTCGCTCGACGGAATTCGGCTGGTAGCAGGTGCTGGATTTCACTTCGTCAACGACTACGGAAAGAAGATCCCTTTTCGCTCCAGCCGCAGCTTTCTCGTCTCCCTCTGGCATGGCGTCGGGGTCAAAAACATCGGCGTAACCCGAGAGAAGAACAGTGGACCGCTCTACATCCGGAGCATCTTCAGGCCGAACTTCTTGGTCGCCGCTTCAGAGCGTCATTCCAAACGGTTCGCGGCGTCGTTCCTACTGCCGAGAAAAAATTGCCCCATTCTTGGCACGCCGCGCTTGGATGTAGCCTTCGATCCAGAGCTTCACCAGTTAGCGACAGCGATCGACGCTGACGTAACCCGTTCGGATGTGTCGTTGCGTCTGGGTAAGGTCACCTATCTCTACGCACCCACACTGCGCGCCGGAAACCGGCCATTCATAGACAGGGCGTTTCCGCACCCCAATCAGCTGAACGACACTTTGGCGCAGCGAGACGCGGTTCTCTACGTCAAGCTTCATCCGAACACCATTCGAGCGAAGACCGACATTCAACGGCTCCGGGAGCTGGCGGATTGCTATCCAAGGATTAAGGTCTGGCCGGAGGGGGCAGATTTCTACACCGCCATTCCCGACATCGACTTCCTCATCACCGACTACTCCTCAATCTTCGCCGATTTCCTGTTCTCAAAGTCGAGCGGCTTGATCCTCTACCCGTTTGATCGTGCTGAGTACGAAGGGGCTGACCGCAGCTTTCACTTCCCATACGAATTGATCGAAGGCGTTCGTGCCGATGATTTTGATAACTTGTGTCGGATCATCGAAGCGGGGAACGGCAACTCAGTTGAAGATCGCGAGGCAAGCGCGCGAACCCGCAGAGCGTTCTGGGACGAAAACCGTGGCATTGCTTCGCCGCGTATCGTTGCGTTTTTCAGCAGTCTGAGCCCAACGGTACTGGGAGGACTGGCTCCGCTGGCAGATCGGGGTCCTCGAAGCGACAAGCCGCTTTAGTCGCCATACATCACGACACGGGTCTAAACGAAGGTACTCGGTCATGTCCGCCCCCGCTTGAATAGTCGTTCGCCGCACTCGTCAAACAAAAACGGCCGGCGATATCCGCCGGCCGCTCGTATCCAAGAAAATGGCGCTGGTTCAGTTCTGTTGAACCCCGAACCGCGCTGTTAACCTCCTTAGGTTACTCCTGCGTCATCTGAACGTTCGTTGCATCCATGCTCCGCGACCGGTGCGCGCGTTCGCTTACCTGGCGCTGAGCCCATCCGTCCATCCACTCGCGATGCATAGTGGACCCGTTCGGGAACTGGCAGGAAGCGGTGGGTGCTTCATTGAGAAAGGCCTGGCCGCCTTGCGTGAATGGTGTGGTGTTCATGATCAAATTCCTTTTGCGTTTTGATTGGCCAATGACTGTTCGGCCAGCTTCACATCGAGTTCGGCAGCGAGCCGGGCAATCTCCGCATTCTCTCGCAGGGATGTCGCGTATCGCGCGGCTACACCCATTCCACGTGACGTGACGATTGGAGACGGCTTCCGGATGTTTTGGATGCGATCCCGTGTCGGATATTTGTTCCAGTACGGCATGTCAGCCTCCGACCATCACGAGCGTTTTCGCCCGAAGCTGGGGTCTTGCTTCCGACCCTGTTTCATCTGTTTTGGGGAACAAGTCGCGAGCGTTACTGACTTCGACGCTTTGTGGAAGTGAGTGTGGCAGGGTAACGATAGAGTTCGGCGCATGAAGTCTTCGGAAGCGTTTCCGCCCCGACCCGGACATCAGCATTGGGTAAACTTTCGGTCAGCCGGATGAGTGATCGCATCACGCAGAAGCGTGGAAAATCCGACACCATTCTATTGGAACAAGTGCCAGTCGCTTGGAAACGTTCCAAATACGGTCGTCCGGATACAGACGATTATTGGCGCTTCAAGGGACATCCGATCTCGGCACCAGCCTTCGCGAATATCCAACGTTCGAGCATCGACGCAGTTATGCTCAGAACCGTCCCCTGGTGAAGATCCGCCGCCCCTCGCATTCTACGACCCAGCCCTTGCGTTTGGCGAAGATGAGACGCTGAACCTCGGCCGATCCAGCGGGTAAAGTGGCGATGAGCCGGTCCAAGTGCATGTCGTATTCTATGGCGGGTAGTTCGGCCGCCGGCCGCAGGATCGTGACGCCAGAGCCGGGCTCGGGCATCCAGTTGGCGGGGCGATCCTCGAAGCGGCCGGCATGGACTGCGACTGACCGCGCTTCGCCGACAACAGCAAGTCTTGTCACCGCATCGCTGGCAGGGTTGGCAAAGTTGGCCAACCCTCTTTCGCCGCGCTCTTGCGCCACTTCGCCCTGCGGCTCGCCATAAATAGCTAGACGCTCTTCGCGCTCGATGTCGTCATCATGGATGGTCGGGACAGCCGCACTCTCGTTTGGCGGCGTTGTGCCAATAGTGCCAATAGTGCCGTTAGCCTCGTTTCGGTCGGCTATTGGCGCTAATGGCACTAACGGCACAGAGGCCAAAGCTCGCTCAAGCCATTTGCCCATCACGCCCTCCGTAGGACAATCGAGTTAACTTCGAAGCTCTTGGAACGGCGGCCGGCGCTACCGCCAGCGCGCCCGCCGATGTCGCGGATAAGGCCGGCATCGCAGAGCGCATTGCAGGCTCCATCCATCGCCAGAGCATCGCGGAGCGCCCCGCCTATGTCGCGCCGGAGATCGCGAGCGTTGAACTTCGCTAGGCCGTGCTTCTTCAAATACCGAGCGAGGGTCATCGCCGCGCGCTCGTCTGCCGGGATAGCCGCGTCGCCGAACACACGCGCCGCCATCGGGACATAGTAGTCATCCAGCAAGGCCGCAGCCGCCTCCACTGCCTTGTCAGAGATCGCGCCGGGTTCCCGCATCCCTACCTGCCCGCACCACCACAGATGCTCAATGACAGTTGAGAGGCGAAGCGCGTGACCGCGAGACTTGCCCATAGCGCCAGAGAAGATGCCGGTCGCCTCGTTGGCTTCCCTCGACATCTCGCGGGCGAACTCCTCCAGAACGTCTTCGGCTTCGGTCGTCAGCCGAAGGCGGATAGGCTCGGGCATCCCGAACTCGTCACTTCCCATGGCGAGATCCGAAAGACGGGTGAACGCGGCCTTGGCGTCGTCGTCGTTCGCGTGTTCTCGTGACAGGGTGAATTCAGGCAGAACATCGGGCCAGGACCATAGAAGGCGCGACGCAAGGCCATCGTCAGGACCGGCGATGATGCCGGGGAGCTTGTCGGGCTGAACCCCGCCCAGGACCCCGACGCTGAGATGGCGAATGCGGATCGGGTCCGGGCTCTTCATGCGATCCACGACGTAGGAGCGTCCGCCGTACATCTCGATGGCGAACGCGCGATCCGAGCCCCCACCCCCATACTTGTCGAAGGCACCGAACCAGCCCGCAAGCTCGTCACGAACAATCATCATCCCGCGCGGCAGGCCGGCCGCCAGAGCCGCCAGCTTTTCTATCGTCACGTCGGCAACCCGGACGCGGGGGCGAACGGGCTCTTCTGGCAGGATCGCGTCTTCCGGCATGGATGAAGGGAACTGCCCGTTCTTGAGGTCGATTTTGACATCAGCCTCCCAGGCCTCTCGCTTGGCGCGCGCGATCTGCTTCGTTGTTTCGTGCTGGCGCTGAGTGTCTTCGAAGCCAGCGGCCATACGGTCTTCGGCATGGCGCACGAGATCGAAGGCCGCATCCATTGCCGGCGATTTGGAGGACGATGGCGAGCCGACGACGGCGCACCAAAGAACTGGAGGCTCACTCCAATTGGAGCCTGCGACGGGCCAGCGCACATTAGCGAGCATCGCCCCGATACTGGCGAGCAACGAGGTTGCCACATAATCGACCGGCGCGGAGGCGGCGGCGGCGCGACGCTTCACCCATGACGCCCAGAACGGCCCCATAAGCTGCAACGGGAATTCGGGAGCGACACGACGCCCTGTGCCGAGGAGCGACAGGTCGGGCGAACGCCATGGGTCTTGATCGCTGGAGCGGCCGCGCTGGTAGTCCGACAAGGGAACGGGCACAAAGTCCTGGGCGTGCATCAGGCCGCCTCTCTTTCTTCGATTTGAATGGGGGCGACAATCTGGACGCGCTCGACAAGGCCGGCGATCATTGCGCCTAGCTCTTGGGAGTGTTCGCGATCTTCACCGCTGATCTTGCCGGCCGCGTCGAGAAGGCGGCGGGCTGCGATGGCAGGGTCTAGGACGACGACACCTCGGCAACCGGCCTGAAGCCAGCCCAAAGGCTTTCTGAATGCCATCAAAGGGCTATCGAGGACGTAGCTCGCCGCAGAGGCGATGTTCCACGCCCCGAGGCAGTCGGCCCGGCCGAACATGCGTCGGACGCGGGTGGGATCCGCTACCGGCCACGCCACGAGATCCGAAACGGTCTCGCAGTCGGAGGCGTAGGCCTCGATGACGGCGGCCACCACCGCCTTCTCATCGTTCACCGGGGCGAACTCGAAACCGCCGTCACGTAACGGCCGGATCGTCGTCACCGCCATGCAGCCGCAGTAGTCGCGGATGGGGTCGGCATCGGCAAGGGACTTGAGCGCCAAGCCGTTGGCGCGGACATAGGCGAGATAGGCGTTGTGCGGCTGAGCCCGAGCATACAGCTGCGCGCGAGCCGCCATGAATTCCAAGGCGATGGTCATTGCGCCACCGCCTTCTCCCCGCGCCGGACGACGACGGGGATGATATCGGGACCGCAGGCGAGGACGACCGCCCCCAAGTCTTTCGCGACGGCACCAGCGATGGCGCGAGCGGCCGGCCGGTTGGCATAGGAGGACGACTTATCAAGCCGCTCACCCTTCCAGATTTCGACGTGCCACGCGGTGCGAGAGCCGCGCCGGACTTCACGGAGGCGGAGGAGAGCCGTCATTTCGGCTCCCCCTTCGATCTGTCGATGATGCGTATGCCAAAATCGCGGGCCAGGGATACAGCGGCGGTATCCGCCGCGTGACGATCCGGGCCGATATAGTCGTGAAGTTCGCCACCTTCGGCATCTACAAGCGCGACGGCATAAACCCAGCGGCCAACAAGGCTTGGGTCATCACCGCCAGTGCAACGACCGGCATCGATGGTGACGTGGCCTTTTTCGAGAGAAGGCGCGCTCATACCGCGCCTCCCGCATAGTACCCGACCGCGAAGAGCCGGCCGCCGCAGGAAACGACGCGCGAGATAGATCCGCTGCGCTCCGTCGAGGGCATTGCCGTGAGGACCGGCAAGCTATAAGTCTGAGAACTGGAAGTGCTGCCCTGCTTTTCCGTTTTGCTGGCGTTCCGGGTCTTAGCTCCCCGGAGCGCCAGTTCCATTTTATGGGTCATGTCCTCACGCAGCCTCCATCTTCGAAGCCGCGTTGACGAAGTCCACGAGGACCCCGACGCGCCAGCCAAGCTTGCGTTCGCTGATCTTGATGGGGGCAGGTACTTTGCCCGTTTGGTAGAGACGGCGGAAATGAGGAAGGCTAACGTTCAAGAACGTTGCTGCCTCTTTCGAGCCTACGACACGGTTGCGGGCCATATCGGCCGGCAAAGGACTGTTTGTTGCGGTACTCATTGCTTGTGATCCCCGCCGTTGCCTGACGCTTCGGCTTCAGTAATCACAAGCTATCAAGAGCTATCTTGACGGTATCGCCTCTGTATTTTTCAGGTACGGGTAGCGTACCTCATTTGTAGAGAACATCGCTGATCGCTCGCGTAAGGTCGTCTACTCGGCCGTGCCTCGCCATGATTGGATTGAGGACGGCGCGGGCAAATGGGGTGAAGTTTGCATGGGTAGCGTTTGATTGCGGTCGCCTACCCCACCCATCCTTCCAGACATCGACAAGACATCGGAGGCAAATTCGGATCGCTTCTGCTTTTTGGGCTCGCTCTTTTATCTCTTCGGCGTCGTCCATCTGAAGCACACTATCAGCCCATGCGATCATGTCCTTTAGGCCGTTGCTGACGGTCGCTATTCTCTCGTCGCCCAGATGTTGCCGGAAATCTTGCGGCTTGCCGTTTATGATATCCGTAAACTCGAAACGCGGCCCATCGCTCATAGCGAGCCGTCCGCCTAGACTGTCGTCGTCGGCAGCATTGCTCAATGCTTTCCGGCCTGAGTAATCCAAGCCGTCGAGCACTGCGGAAACTTCAGTCAATTGATCCCTCAACTTAGATACTCCCGCTTTTGTGCTCGCGAGAGTAGGAGCCCTGGCATAGTGCAGAGCCGCGTTGAGGTGCGCCGCTGCGTTCATTATGCGGTTTCGTAAAGTCCGCTTCATGTAGGAGGTGCTGCTTCCAGCACCTACGAACTCAAGAAACGCCAGCCGATCTTTGAGGCTGAAAACTGCGCGCATCTCGTACAGTTCAATTCCGGCAGGCTTCCAATCGCTCGGGCGTGGTCTAGGCATGGATGCCCTCCACCACATCACGCACTCGCAAGCCCCACATATCCAGCGCGGCCCGTTTCTCGCTGGCATAGGTCGCGCGGTTGTAGATCCCCGCCACTCCCGCCCGGTGCCCGCTGATGTGGTTTAGGACGGCTTCCACGACATGCGGCAACACCCCGATATCTCCGAGCCGGGTCGCTACAGTCCTGCGGATGTCGTGAAGTCGCCAAGGGGGCATAGGCTTCGGCTTAGCGCCGGCCGCCTTGGCGGTTTCCGCGATGTCGGCAGACACACGAGCATCAAGCGCGGCCTTCGACTTGCTCCAGCCCGAGAATGATCCTTCGCCGGCCCCGAATAGGAAATCGCGCTCCTCAGCCTCCGGGGTTTCGAAGGTTTTGAGGGTTTGTCGTTTGCGCGTATCAGCAATTTTCGGCGCGGCCGGCTCGTCTATGATTGCGAGCGCCGATGCCGACAACGGCACGTCATGCGCCAAGCCGTTCTTCGCCCGCTCTTTCGGGATCGTCCATAGAGCTTTGGCTAGATCCAACTCGGAATGAGCCATGCCGCCAACCTCTTCGCGGCGCTGGCCCGTCAGGATGAGCAACCGAACGATGCGGCCATAGTCGCCAGCGCCAGCATGTTTCCAGACAAGCGATAGCTCAGCATCCGATAGCACCCGATCCCGCGACACCTCCTCCGTGGCCTTGCGGGTGCCTATGACGGGGTTTCCCTCGGCAAGGCCTTCGCTCATGGCCCAGGCGAACAGCGAGGAGAGGACAACCCTTGCGCGGTTGGCGGCAAAGGGGCCGTTCTCTTCTGCGATCTCGTTCAGCCGGGACGCGATGTCGGCTCGCTGGATGCCGTGGAGCGGGCGATCACGTAGCGGCTTCCAGTGCTTGTTGAGATGCACCAGCAACGAGGCGTAGCTATTCGGTCGCAAGCTCCTTTTTGCCGGCCCGTTGGAATAGGTGTCGGCTATGCTGCCGAGCGTGACGGACGCCTTATTGCGAGCCTCCACCTTCTCGTTCTGCGGATCGGTCCCAAGCTGCGCTTTGGCGAGGATGGCTCTCGCTTCGGCCCGCGCCGCGTCCAGTGACAGCTTGTCAGTCGAGCCAATCGTCAGCCGCCGCTGTTTCGTGCCGACGCGATACTGCGCAATCCACACCTTTTTGCCGCCGGCCCGAAGTCGAATTCCGAACCCCGGCATGGCGTCATCAAAAATGATGTGATCGCTCTTCCCCTCGGGGAGCGTCAGCTTCGCTATGGCTGGAACCGTGAAACGCATGGCAATCCCGAATTGGGAAGCGCATGGGAAGCAATCTCCTGCTTCCCAATCATCTCTTATGCTTCCCTAAGTGATGAGGTATGGCCGGTTTATCGGGGTCGTGCAATACGTTATGCGCACCTAACCTCACTTAAGCGTAGTGCGCAGCCCATACTTCGTAATGATGGGGTCAGGTGTTCGAGTCACCTAAGCGGCACCATTCCTTCTCAAGGGGTTAGCCCCCACTTCCCAGAACAACGCCGGAACGTTTGTGAAGCGTGTGAGACTGAGAGCCTCACAAGCTCCAATCAGACCATGATCGAGGCGGACGCGCCCCGCCTGAGCGTCTTGCAAGTCTGTTCCCATTATGTTCTAGACTTCCGTCATGACGGATCGTTCGATCGGAAGGATCCGCCAGCAAGGTCAGGAGCGATCGGCGGGATTCGCGTGGGGATGGCGATGGCGGCGTTTGCGGCGGGAATCGCGGAGGACGGGGGGCGCGAGCCTTTGTCCGAGCGCGGCGCGCCGGAGATTCGCGCCGACGGCCTGAATCCCGTCCGGCAGCGCAAGATCATCCATATCGACATGGACGCCTTCTACGCGTCGGTGGAACAGCGCGACGATCCGTCCCTGCGGGGCAGGCCGGTGGCGGTCGGCGGCTCGCGCGAGCGGGGCGTCGTGGCGGCGGCGAGCTACGAAGCGCGCAAGTTCGGCGTGCGCTCGGCCATGCCGTCGGTCACCGCCAAGCGCAAATGTCCCGACCTCGTTTTCGTGAAGCCGCGCTTCGACGTTTATAAGGCGATCTCCGCCCAGATCCGCGAGATCTTCGCCGAGCATACGCCGATCATCGAGCCGCTGTCGCTGGACGAGGCCTATCTCGACGTCACCGAGAACATCCAGAACATCCCGTCCGCCACCGCCATCGCCGAGGCCATTCGCGGGCGCATCCGCGAGGTGACGAACCTCACGGCCTCGGCCGGCGTGTCCTACAACAAGTTCCTGGCCAAGCTCGCCTCCGATCACCGCAAGCCCGACGGGCTGTTCGTCATCACTCCCACGATGGGGGCCGGGTTCGTGGAGGATCTGCCGGTCGGCCGCTTTCACGGCATCGGACCGGCAACGGCGGCGAAGATGGAACGCCTCGGCATCCATACCGGCCGGGACCTGCGCGAGCGCCCCCTCGCCTTTCTGCAGGAGCGCTTCGGCAAGGCGGGCCCTTACTACTATTCCATCTCGCGCGGCGTCGACGAGCGCCCCGTTCGCGCCAACCGCATTCGCAAGTCGGTGGGCGCCGAGAACACTTTCGGCAGCGATCTCCATCAGTTCGACGCGATGCGCGAGGCGCTGCAGCCGATCCTCGACAAGGTCTGGCGCTATTGCGAAACGAGCGGCATCCGCGGCCGCACCGTGACGCTGAAGGTGAAGTTCTCCGATTTCCGGCAGATCACCCGCAGCCTTTCGGTGCAGGCGCCCGTTTCGGGCCGCGCGGCGCTGGAAGGCTTCGCACTCGATCTCCTCCACCCGTTGATGCCCGTGCCGAAAGGCGTGCGGCTTCTCGGCGTGTCCTTGTCCTCGCTTGTCGTTGCCGACGAGGAAGCGCCCGAAACCCAGTTCACCCTGCCACTTTGATCCTCATCCGATGAGAATCGGAGCCGAATGCAACATTCTCTCGAAGCGAGCCGTTCCCCACTGAAACGCGAAATGGATTTCCGAGAAGATCGCATTCGCGGATGATTGTTCCGCCACAGCTCGCAACAACGGTCACGCAATTCTGTCTATTGCGATGATGGATATTAGAATAAGCGCATTCCGCCGGGGGTCGTTTCCTCCCAGCCCCTTCGGCGGCTTTTTTCTTCAACGGACGCTTCGTATGAGTTTCTCGACCTCGCCCGCCTCCTTCTCCGGCCGCCGTCTCTTCCTGTCGATGATCGCGGCCGCCCTGCCCCTGGCGATGCTCGGCGCGCCGACGGCGCATGCCGAGCCGAAATCGATCAAGGTCGGCATCATGAGCGGCGAGGACGAGGATGTCTGGCGCGTCGTGGTCACTGAAGCCGCCAAGAACGACCTCACGATCGAAACCGTGATCTTCAACGACTACACCCAGCCGAACGAAGCGCTCGAGAACGGCGAGATTCAGGCCAACGCCTTCCAGCACCAGCCCTATCTCGACAACCAGATCAAGACCAACGGCTACCACATCGTCAATGTCGGCTACACTGCCGTTTGGCCGATCGGCCTTTACTCCAGGACGGCCGAGAATATCGCCGATCTGAAGGAAGGCGCGGTGATCGGCGTTCCGAACGATCCGTCGAACGAGGGCCGCGCCCTGAAGCTTCTGGAGCGCGAGGGCGTCATCAAGCTCAAGGCCGGCACGGGCATCCTCGCCACCATCGCCGACATTGAGGAGAACCCGAAGAATGTCGAGATCAAGGAGCTGGACGCCGGCGTCGTCGGGCGCGCCATCGACGATCTCGACGCGGCGGTGGTGAACACCGACTGGGCGTTGAAGGCCGGCCTGAAGGCGGACGAGGATCGCATCGCGCAGGAGCCGGTCGCGGACAATCCCTACCGCAACTTCATCGCCGTGAAGGCGGGAGAAGAAAACGAGCCCTGGGTGAAGACGCTCGTTTCCGCTTACCAGAACCCGACCGTGAAGGCCGAGTTCGACAAGGTCTACAAGGGCACGGGCATCGCGGCCTACTGATCCCTTTCTATATGTAAGCAACGATCGAAGGCGTCGGCTCGGGAAACCGAGCCGCGCCATTCTTGTTTCCGGCCCTTCAAGGCACGCCCCGCGACCCATGAATCAGCATGTTCCATCGACAAGGCTCGAAGCCTCGTCAGGCAGCGTCCCGGCCATCGTCCGTTTAACGGATGTGCGGCGGCACTTCGGCGAGGTGCGGGCGCTGGACGGCGTGTCGCTTGAAGTCGGTGCCGGCGAGATTCTCGGCGTCATCGGCCGTTCGGGCGCTGGCAAGTCGACGCTGATCCGCTGCCTCAACGGGCTGGAGCGGCCGGATTCGGGGCGCATCGAGATCGAGGGGCGCGACATCGCCGGCCTCGCCGAGTCCGAGCTTCAGCCGCTGCGCCGCCGCGTCGGCATGATCTTCCAGCACTTCAATCTCCTGTCCGCCAAGACGGTGGCGGAGAACGTCGCGCTTCCCTTGAAGATCGCGGGCGAGAACAAGGCGGCGCGCCGGCAAAGGGTGGCCGAGCTTCTTGATCTCGTCGGTCTTGCCGACAAGGCTAAATCCTATCCCGCCCAACTATCGGGTGGCCAGAAACAGCGCGTCGGCATCGCGCGGGCGCTCGCCGCAAAGCCGGCGCTTCTCCTTTCGGATGAGGCGACATCCGCCCTCGATCCCGAAACGACGCGCTCGATCCTGGCGCTTTTGCAGGACATCAACCGCCGCCTCGGGCTGACGATCATTCTCATCACGCACGAGATGGAAGTGGTGCGCGCCATCGCCGACCGCGTCGCGGTGATCGAGGCCGGACGCATCGTGGAGGAAGGCCCGGTCTGGCAGGTCTTCGCGCAGCCGCACCAGGCGCTGACGAAAGGCCTCCTCGGCGGCATCCGGCCGGAACTCCCCGACGCCATCTCGCGCACGCTTTCATCGACTATGGCCAACCATGCTGTTCTGCGCGCCGATCTCGTCGGCGACGGCGCGGGCACGATCATCACTGATCTGGCGCGGGTCACCGGCCGCCCGGCCGAGTTCCTGCATGGCGGCATCGACCATATCCAGGGGCGTGCCGTGGCGAGCCTTTTCCTGAAGATCGCGGCGCAAAACGAGGCCGAGTTGCGGCAAGTCCTCGCCTTTCTCGCCTCGCGCGGCGCTGAGACGGAGGTTCTCGGCCATGTCTGAGACCATGATCCGGCTTCTCCTGAAAGCCATCTGGGAAACCATCCTGATGACGGCGGCCTCGGGCGCGATCTCGTTGGTTGTCGGCCTGCCGCTCGGCCTCGTTCTCGTCGCAACCGCCAAGGGCGGCTTTGCGGAAAACCGTTGGGTGAACTCGGCGCTCGGCGCGGTGGTGAACGGCTTCCGCTCCGTGCCTTTCATCATCCTTCTCGTCGCGCTGATCCCGGTGACGAGGCTGATCGTCGGCACCTCGCTCGGCACCTGGGCCGCCATCATGCCGCTCGCCATCGCCGCGACGCCCTATTATGCGCGCATCGCGGAAGTCTCCCTGCGCGAGGTGCATCCGGGCCTCATTGAGGCGGTGCGCGCCATGGGCGGCAACCGCTGGCATATCGTGCGCGAGGTACTGGTGCCCGAAGCCCTGCCCGGCATCGCAGCGGGTTTCACCGTGACGCTCGTGACGCTGATCGGCGCTTCCGCCATGGCGGGCGCGATCGGCGCGGGGGGCCTGGGCGATCTCGCCATCCGCTACGGCTACCAGCGTTTCGAAACCGGCGTGATGATCGCGGTGGTCGCGGTCTTGATCGTTCTCGTTTGTGCCCTGCAATGGGCGGGCGACCGCATCACGGCCCGGCTCGACCACCGCTGAGCGGAGGGAAACATCGATGACGGCAGCGCGGCAATTGAGGCTCGGGGCTTTCATGCGCCCCGTCAGCATCCATACGGGCGCGTGGCGCTATCCGGGCGCGTGGCGCGACGCCAATTTCAGCTTCCCGCGCCTCAAATATCTCGCCGGCCGGCTGGAAGCGGCGCGCTTCGACGCCTTCTTCATGGCCGACCATCTCGCCGTTCTGAACATGTCGACGGAAGCGTTGCGCCGCAGCCATACGGTGACGTCCTTCGAGCCCTTCACGCTCCTGTCCGCGCTGGCGAGCGTCACGAACCGCATCGGGCTCGTGGCGACGGGCTCCACCAGCTTCGACGAGCCCTATCATGTCGCCCGCCGCTTCGCTTCGCTCGACCATATCAGCGAAGGACGCGCCGGATGGAACATCGTGACGACATCGAACCCGGACGCCGCCTTGAATTTCGGGCTGGAAGAGCATCTGGACCATGCCGAACGCTATCGGCGGGCCCGCGAATTCTACGATGTCGTCACCGGCCTTTGGGACTCGTTCGCCGACGACGCCTTTCCGCGCGACCGGGAAAGCGGCACCTATGTCGAGCCGGAGCGGATGCATGTCCTCGGCCACAAGGGCGAGTTCTTCCAGGTACGCGGGCCGCTCAACATCGCGCGCCCCGTCCAGGGCTGGCCGGTGATCGTCCAGGCCGGCGCGTCCGAGCCCGGCCGCCAGCTCGCGGCCGAAACGGCGGAAGTCGTCTTCGCCGCGCCCAACGCCCTTCGCGACGGGCAGGAGCTTTACGCCGACATCAAGGGGCGGATGGCGCGGATCGGGCGCGACCCGGACCATCTGAAGATCCTGCCGGGCGCCTTCGTGGTGGTCGGCGACAGCGTGGAGGAAGCGCGCAAGAAACGCGCCCTTCTCGACAGCCTCGTTCATTACGAGAACGCCATCGGCTCCTTGTCCATCGCGCTCGGCCATGATGCGAGCGGCTTCGACCCCGACGCGACGTTGCCGGATATCCCTGAAAGCAACGCTTCGAAGAGCGGGCGGGAAAAGACCATCGATCTGGCGCGGCGCGAGAACCTGACCGTTCGCCAACTCGCCCAGCGCCTCGGCGGCTATGGCGGGCTGTCCTTCGTCGGCACGGCAGAGACCATCGCGGACGAGATGCAGGAATGGCTGGAAACCGGGGGATCGGACGGTTTCAACGTCATGTTCCCCTCTCTGCCGGCCGGCCTCGACGACTTCGTCGACAAGGTCGTACCCGAGCTTCAGAAGCGCGGCATCTTCCGGCGCGAATATGAAGGCACGACGCTGCGCGACCACCTCGGATTGCCGAGGCCGAAGAACCGCTTCTTCGCCTGACGCCGTGGTCTCGAGGCCGTTCCCGAAGAGGGCATCGACTTCGTTTGACGATCAAAACAAAACCGGGCCTCGCGAAGCGAAACCCGGTCGAACTGTCCAGACGCTAGCCGAGGGACTTAAGCGTCCCTCAAGCCTTCTCGATTGCTCAGGCGGCGATGCCGGTGCGGGACGCGACCGGCGCGTTGGCGATGGCGAGCCCGAGATCGGGCGCGAGGATGCCGCGCTCGGAGGCGAACTGCACGAGAGCGGCGCGGGCGGCTTCGCCACGCGTTTCACGCCGCATCGCGGAACGACAGGCTTCCATGGCGCGAAGATGGGCGCCGCCCCGAAGAGCGTTCGGGCATTCGTCCAGAAACACGAAGGCCTCGGCCACCGTTTCCAAGGACGAAGGCACGTTCAATCCGACGTAAACCCATACCGGCTCAGAGAACTTATCGTATTCCACCGTACTCTCCACGAATGTCGATCGCGGGATTTCTTCCAGCGAGATGAAACGGATTTTGGCGGAACTTCGCGCGTCTTCAAGAGGGCAAGAAGGTTAAGACGTGGACTGAAACGATTGAAAAAATTAGGAACCTGTTAATACGGTGAATAAGGTTACTTCGTGGGGTGGCGATGGGGCCTCAGGCACCCGAAAACACGCCTGAAGGGGAACTTCTATTGTGTCCCTTCGAGCGGTCGGGCTGTCGGATAGAGGATCAGAACAGGTCGCCCGCTTTCGCCGAAATCACCAGAAGCGACAGGACCGCCAAACTCATCTGCGGCGGACGCAACCGGGCAAAGTAAAGCGGCGCTTCGCCCCAACGGGCGGCGACAGGATCGAGCACGAGAAGGCTGGCATAGGCCAGAAGTTGCACGAGGCCGGACGCGAGCGGAAACTGGAAGGCAGCGGCCAGAACCGCCGCGAAGCCCGCCAGAAACAACCACATCATCATGGCAAGCTGCGCGAGGGTTGCCCCGCCAGGCGTCCGGAAGCTGACGCCCCGGCGCACGCCCGACAGGAAGAGCACGATCGCCGCGCCCCACAGAAGCGTGCCCTTCAAAAGGAAAGCCGCGTATTCGCCGGGCACCAGGACAACCACCGCAGCGCCGGTCACCAAAGGCACCATCGCGGCATAGGCGAAGAGGATTTCGCGGAGCGGGGTCGATGCCGGCTCATCGATCCTGATGGTAACGCCCTCGACGGGCCGATCTGCCGCCATCCTTGCCCGCCCGCGTTGAAGAAGCGTTCGGATCAGTTGCCGCGGATCGCCTGGAGAAGGCTCGCCAAGCGCTCCTCACCCGATTCCGTCAGCCGGCCGCGATCGCCTTCGACCTCCAGAAGACCGGCCTCGGTCAAGGCCGACACGCCTTCGCTGTCGGCGCGGTGCCCCTTGCCGTCGTCTAGAACGACGTCGCGCACCTTCTCGCCGCTCGTCAGGGAGTGATAAGCGGCGAAGGTGAGGATCGACAAGGCTTTGTCGGATAGCGATTGATCGGCCATGGAATGCTCCCGCTGGTTTCGCGGGTCAACGCGCCAGGGTCCCGTCCCGATCCGGCAGGGACGAGACGCCGCAGGTCCACTCTTGCGGGAAGAACAACGAGGCTTCATCCTCGCCGCCGGACCGGGCGGTTCCACCACCGGATCTTTCGGCAAGGATGGGCAGAAATGCTCTACGATTCGAAATGGGAGCGCAGGTTCGAGAAGCCGCAGCCGCCCGACCGGCACGGATGGTTCCTGTTCTTTCTGTCGGTGCTGGTTCCGGTCTCCATCGTCGCCTACGCGATCGCCGATACGTTCAACGACGTGATGCTGCTGATCTGGCCCGTTCTCGCCAACATGGCGGCCATCGGCGTGAGCTGGTTCGTGGGCCGTTGAGAGGGCTCAGAAGGTCTCCGGCTCGACTTCAGAATCGTCCGGCGCGCCGATCGAAAGATGAAGCGCTTCCACGGGAATAATGACCTTCAAGCCGCGCCGCTTGAAATCCGGCGCGATGCGCGCGCCGCCGATCTCCACGGACAAGGGAAACGGGCGCGACGGATCGCCTTCCGGCATCGAACGCAGCAATTCGCCGACGCGGCGCTCGAAGCCACGCCCTTCCTCCGGGCGGAAGTCGGGCAGGAAATCCTCGACGCTCTGCGCCATCGCCCATTGCGGCGGGGTGACGATCAGAAGGGAAGCGCAGAGCGCGCCGGCACGCTTGCCCAACCCTTCAGCTCCTTCCCGCCCGCCCGAATATTCGACCACCACTGTGGAAGGGTGAGGCTTGCGGAGCCTTCTGTAAAGCGAGAGACGTTGGCCGCCCACGCAAGCCAGCGAGCAGAGTTAGCGAGCGGTTGACCTGAGTTTTCGCAAGAACGCGTCGTGAGACCGGGATCGCGCGAAACGCGGGTCCCGAGCCTCGTCCGAACTGGCACGGGCTGACGATGAAAAGCGACGCGGATACTGAGTGGAATCGTCGAATGAACTGGCCCGTTGGCCGATCTGCCGCTCGACTTCGCGGCTTTATGCGTGGTGGTCCCTAGAGGAAACGCAGGGACGCGGTGTTGCTGCGCATGACATCCGCAACGGCTTCGATACGCTCGGCACTCGCGCGCTCGTGCAGCGCATCGAGAGTATCCACCTGTCCTTGTTCGAGGGCCTCATCTTCCGTGATCAGGCCGTCTTCCAAAGCTTCGAGAGTTTCGGTTCTCGACATCAGGGACCCCTTTTTGTGGTTAACGGTTGCGAGAATCCCTCGCGAAGCGATCGGTTCCAATTTTCCGGCCAACTTTTCGAAAAAAGCGGATGACCTTGGTGAAACAGGATTCGGGCATCCGTCATTCGCGCTTTCCGCCTCGCAAAGGCTCAGAAGGCAATTTCTTTGCGTCGGCGGGCCTGCCCGTAGAGTGATTTGGCTTGAGTTTCCGAGCATCTGCCCCAAACCTTGGGTGAACAACAGGGCTGCGTATGACGCGTCGGCCTGCGAGGGGAGTTCCACCCGTGCCTATCTCCAAAATCCTGTTCGCCGGCGCGGTGGCGCTCGGCTTGTCGATGGGCGCCGCTTCCGCAGCTCCCGTCGTCGTGTCCTCCAAGATCGACACCGAAGGCGGCGTTCTCGGCAACATCATTCTTCTGGCCTTGAAGAACGCCGGCATCGAGACGACCGATCGCCTTCAACTCGGCGGAACGCCCGTGATGCGCAAGGCCATCACCGGGGGCGAGATCGACATCTATCCCGAATATACCGGCAACGCCGCCTTCTTCTTCAACCGCCCGGACGACCCGGCCTGGAAGGACGCGACCAAGGCCTACGAGCAGGCCAAGCAACTCGACTACGACGCCAACAAGATCGTCTGGCTGTCGCCCGCCCCCGCCAACAACACCTGGGGCATCGCGGTGCGCGAGGATGTCGCCGGCCCGAACAACCTCGAAACCATGTCGCAGTTCGGCAAGTGGATCACGGATGGCGGCGCGGCCAAGCTCGCGGCGTCCGCCGAATTCGTGAACTCGGCGGCGGCGCTTCCCGCCTTCCAGACCACCTATGCCTTCGCCCTGAAGCCCGAGCAGCTTCTGACGCTTTCGGGCGGCGACACGGCGGCGACCATCGCGGCCGCCGCGCAGGGCACGAACGGCGTCAACAGCGCCATGGTCTACGGTACGGATGGCGGCATCTCGGCGTCCAGCCTCGTGGTGCTGACCGACGACAAGAACGTCCAGCCGGTCTACCAGCCCTCGCCGATCATCCGCGAAGCCGTTCTGAAGGAAAACCCGAAGATCGCGGACGCCTTGAAGCCCATCTTCGACACGCTCGACCTCAAGACGTTGCAGGACCTCAACGGCCGCGTTCAGGTCGGCGGCGAGCCGGCCAACGCCGTCGCGGAAGGCTATCTGAAGGACAAGGGCTTTCTGAAGTAAGTCCGGCATCGTCGCGGCGATGGGGGACAAGCTCGACAAGCTCGGGGTTCTGATCGCGGCGCTCGCCGCCTTCGCCGCGCTCTGGCTGCCCTTCGCCGCGTTTCGCGCGAACCGGATCGTCGCGGCGCAGCCCCGCACGATCTGGGAAGCGCTGCCGGCGACCGGGGCCGCCGCGCTTCTGGCCGTCCTCGTTCTCGCCGGCCTCGTCGCGCTTTTCCGCGCGCCCGCCGTTTGGCGCTTGTGCCTCGGCTTCGCGGCCATCGCCGCGCTGGCCTTGGCGGTCGGCGCGGCCCCCTCGCACCTCACGCCCGCCAACAACACCTATGCGCGCGTTTCGCCGGCCTCCGGCTTCTGGCTGGCGCTTTTCGCCTTTTCGATCCTCTGCACCGATGCGCTGACGCGCCTTCGCCCGAAGCCCCTCGCCCGCATCGCAATCCTGATCGCCGTTGCCCTGGCTTTCGCGCTCGTTCTCGGCTCCGGCCTTTGGGACGGGTTGTCGATCCTGAAGGAATATTCCACCCGCGCCAGCGCCTTCTGGCGCGAAGCCCGCCAGCACGTGCTTCTCGCCTTCGGGTCGCTCGCCGCCTCGGTGGCGGTCGGCGTGCCGCTCGGCATCCTTTGCCACCGGATACGGGCCTTCCGCGAGCCGATCCTGAACGTCCTCAACATCGTCCAGACCATCCCCTCCATCGCGCTGTTCGGCCTTCTGATCGCCCCGCTCGGCTGGATCGCGCTGAACGTTCCGGGCGCGCAGGCGCTGGGCATCAGGGGCATCGGCGCCGCGCCCGCCCTCGTCGCGCTGTTTCTTTATTCGCTGCTGCCGGTGGTCGCGAACACGGTGGTCGGCCTCGCCTCCGTGCCGGCGGAGGCGAGCGACGCCGCGCGCGGCAGCGGGATGACGGACCGCCAGCGCTTGTTCAAGGTCGAGCTTCCGCTGGCCTTTCCGGTGATCCTCACCGGCATCCGCATCGTGCTCGTGCAGAATATCGGCCTTGCCACCGTCGCGGCGCTGATCGGCGGCGGGGGCTTCGGCACCTTCGTCTTCCAGGGCATCGGGCAGACCGCGATGGACCTCGTGCTGCTGGGCGCCGTGCCGACCGTCGCCCTCGCCTTTGCGGCCGCCGTGGTTCTCGACGCGCTTGTCGAAGCCGCCACTCCTCGAACAAGGAGGCAAGCCGCATGATCGAGCTTCGCCATCTCGTGAAGCGCTACGGCGAAACGAATGTCGTCGACGACGTGTCCATGGTCATCCAGCCGCGCACGATCGCGGCGATCGTCGGAACGTCCGGCTCCGGCAAGACGACGCTGATGCGCATGATCAACCGCATGACGGAGCCGACCGGCGGCGAGATCCTGATCGACGGCGAGGACAACCGCTCGCTGCCCGGCCATGAGCTGCGCCGGCGCATCGGCTATGCGATCCAGAACCACGGCCTTTTCCCGCACCGCTCGGTGGCCGAGAACATCGCCACCGTGCCGCGCCTTCTCGGCTGGAACGAGAAGCGCATCGCGGACCGCGTGGACGAACTCCTCCACCTTTTCGGCCTCGACCCTGCGCTCTTCGCCAAGCGCCATCCGCACGAGCTTTCCGGCGGGCAGCAGCAGCGGGTCGGCGTGGCGCGGGCGTTGGCCGCCAAGCCGAACATCCTTCTGATGGACGAGCCCTTCGGCGCGCTCGACCCGATCATCCGCACAAAGGCGCAGGCCGATCTCCTGACCATCCAGAAGGCCACCGACACGACGATCGTGATCGTCACCCACGACATGGAGGAAGCGATCCATCTCGGCGGCAGGATCGCCGTGATGGACGGCGGCAAACTCCTTCAATATGCGAGCCCCGCCGGGATTCTCGCCCATCCCGCGACGCCCTTCGTGGAGGAGTTGATTGGCACCAACGAGCGGCCCTTCCGCTTTCTGTCGCTCGGCACGCTCGACGCGCTGGTGGAGCCGGGGCAAGCGCCGGGCGCGCCGATCGCGGCTTCCGCCAACCGTCGCGACGCGCTGGCCGAGCTTCTGTGGTCGGGCCGGGACGCAGCGCCCGTCGCGGACGCGCAAGGCCGCACCGTCGGGGTCGTTCGCACCGCCAGCCTCGTGTCTGGCGCGGCAAGGCCGGCGGCGTGAAGCGGCTTCCCCTTCTGCTCCGCCTTCTCGCCCTGGCGCTTCTCGTGCTCTTCCTTTGGAGCCCGGCGAGCTTCGAGCCGCTTTTGCGACCGCTGACGGAGAACGGCGCGCCGGCCATCTACAACCAGGGCAACCTCCTCACCCTGACACTCCAGCATCTGGAACTCGTTTTCGCCGCGACAGCGCTTTCCACGCTCATTGCCGTGTTGCTCGCGATCCTCGTGACGCGGCCATTCGGGGCCGAGTTCCTGGCCCTATCGCGCAGCCTCGTGAATATCGGCCAGACCTTTCCGCCCGTCGCGGTTCTGGCGCTTTCCGTGCCGGCGCTCGGCTTCGGTTGGAAACCGACCTTCGTCGCCCTTTTCCTTTACGGCCTCCTGCCGATCTTCGAGAACACGCTGACGGGCCTCACCACATTGCCGCCCGCCGTTACGGAAGCCGCGCGCGGCATGGGGCTCACCAACCGCCAGCGCTTGCTGAAAGTGGAACTGCCGCTCGCCCTTCCGGTGGTCCTCGCGGGCATCCGCCTGTCGGCCGTGATCGGGCTTGCCACCGCCACCATCGGCTCGACGGTCGCGGCCCGGACGCTCGGCGAGGTCATCATCGCCGGCCTCCTGTCGAACAATCTCGCCTTTATCGTGCAGGGCGGCTTGATCGTCGCGGTTCTCGCCGTCCTCATCTACGACGGGCTGTCGGGTATCGAGGCGCTCCTGTCCCGCCGGCTTGGGGACACGACGCGGCGCTGAGGGCATCAGGTTCTGTCGGGGTTACACGGCGTTAAGCCTTTGCCGCGAAAATCGGCCCGACAAAACATGCTCTCGGGGCCGCCGCCATGTCGCGTTTCCGCCCAACACCCCGCGCTCTCGCCATTCTCGGCCTCGCCCTTCTGGCAGGCCTGTCCGGCTGCGCCCGCATGAAGCGGCTGACCGAAGAGGACTGCATGGCGCGCGCCATGTATTTCGAATCGAACCGCTCCAGCGCCGATGGCATGCTGGCGGTCGGCACCGTCGTTATGAACCGCAAGAATTCCGGCAAGTATCCGCGATCCGTTTGCGGCGTCGTCGGGCAGAAGAAGCAGTTCGCGCCGGGCGTACTTTCCAAGCCCATGGCGCGCGGCGAGGCGCTCGCCCGCAAGACCGCCCGCGACGTGCTGCGCGGGGCGCGGCACGGAGAGGTCGGTCGACAGGCGATGTTCTTCCACACCGCGGGATATTCCTACCCCTACAACAACATGCATTACGTCGCGATCGCCGGGGGCAACGCCTTCTACGAGAAGCGCCGCAACCCGACGCAAACCCAGTCCGACGTGGCGAGCCGGGGCGACCGTCTGATCACCGCGCCGCAAGCCCGCCGCGACCGCCTCGTCGCCGAGCGTATCGGCGGGGCGAACGCCGTTCCCGTCGCCGTCCTCCCGCCGGTCGGGACCCTGGAAACGCCTTCCCGAACCGTGTCGGAACCCCTGCCGCTGCCCGGTCCGGCCGTGCGGCTTCAAAGCCAGAGCGACGTCGCCCTGCCCGCGATCACGATCGAGCAGGCCATCGCCGGCGACGGCCTTTACTGAACATGAGCGGGGATCGGCGGCATAAACGCTTCGTTCACCACATCCAAGCGAAGATCATTTTAGGAAAATCCGAAGCGAAACCCTCCGACCGAATCGGCATTCATCCTGTATGAGCTATCCGCCGCTCCCCTCCCCCTGCAAAGTCCTCGTGGTCGAGGACGAGCCGCTTCTGCGGCTCGACGCCATCGACCTCATCGAGGAAGCGGGCTTCGAGGTGGTGGAAGCCACCAATGCCGATCAGGCGCTGCGGCTTCTGGAGCGCGACCCGGATATCCGCATCCTCTTCACCGATGTCGACATGCCGGGTTCGATGGACGGCGTGAAGCTCGCCCATCTCGTACGCCTGCGCTGGCCGCCGGTGGCGATCCTCGTCTGCTCCGGCCACCTGAAGGTCACGCAAACGACCCTGCCGGAAAACGGCCGGTTCTTCTCCAAGCCCTATCCCGCCCATGCCGTGCAGGATGCGTTGCGCCAAGCCGCCAGCAACCGCCTCGCCGCCTGATGGGCCGAGAGCCTGTTTGACAACTCGCCGGCAGAGGGCCGGCGAGGGATTTTTCGTTCTCATGAGGCGCCAAACGCAGTCGATGCCGGCGGCATCGGCGAGGATTGGCAACGAAATGGGGGCGGAAAAGACCCGGCGAGACCGACCCGGTCGGGTTGTCAAATAGGCTCTGACGACTCGCCAAGGCGTGGGCAAGGCATTAGACGCTTCGGGCGAGCAAGGCGCCGCCCGTTCATGGACCAGCCGGTCACCGATTCCTCGACCATCATCACGGCATCGGACGGCGGCAGCCGGGTTCCGAACCGCCTTCGCGCCTTGGTGCGCGCCAACGAGATTGGCATCGCCGCCGTCGCGGTGGTAATCGGGGCGATTGCCGGCCTTCTCGTGATCGGCATCTCGGCGGCAGCGCAAGGGCTACATGTTCTCCTGTTCCGGATCGATCCCGACGAGCGCCTGAGCGCCGTTTCCGGCTTCGCCACGCCCTCGCTCGTCTACATGCCGGCCCTCGGCGGCCTTTTCCTCGGCCTCGTCCTGTTTATCTTGTCGCGCTGGCGAAAGCGGGCGCTGGTCGATCCGATCGAGGCGAACGCGCTGCATGGCGGGCGCATGTCCTTAAGCGACAGCATCGTCGTGGTGGTGCAGAACCTCATCTCCAACGGCTTCGGCGCGTCCGTCGGGCTGGAAGCGGCCTATACGCAGATCGGCTCCGGCATCGCCTCGCGGATCGGCATCGCCTTCGAACTGCGCCGCTCCGACATGCGGGTCTTCGTCGGCTGCGGCGCGGCCGGCGCCATCGCCAGCGCCTTCAACGCGCCGCTGACCGGCGCCTTCTACGCCTTCGAGCTCATCATCGGCACCTATTCCATCGCGACGCTCGCGCCCGTCGTGGCGGCAGCCTTGAGCGGCGCCCTCGTCGCGCGCCTTTTCATCGGCAACGAATATCTGATCGACATCGGCACGCCGGAAGCCGTCGGGGCGGCCGATTATCCGCCCGCCATCGCCCTCGCCATTCTCGCGGCCGGCATCGGTATTCTTGTAATGCAAGGCGTGACGCGCACGGAAGGCCTGTTTCGGCGAAGCCGCATTCCCCTGCCCCTTCGCCCGGCGCTGGGGGGCCTTGCCCTCGCGGGCCTCGCCACGATCACGCCGCAGGTGCTGTCGGCCGGTCACGGCGCCATGCACATGACCTTCGACATCGATCTGCCGCTGACCGCCCTGATGCTTCTTCTCGTGGCCAAAGCTCTGGCGGCCGCGATCTCCATCGGCAGCGGCTTTCGCGGCGGCCTCTTCTTCGCGTCCCTGTTTCTCGGCACGATCCTCGGCAAGCTCTTCGCCATCGCCGCCTTCACTGTCATGGGCGAAGACGCGCTCGGGGCCCCGATCTACGCCCTTGTCGGCATGAGCACGCTCGCGGTCGCCATTATCGGCGGCCCGCTGACCATGACCTTTCTGGCGCTGGAAATGACGGGCGATCTGCCGATCACCGCCCTCGTCCTCGCGGCGGTGGCGGTCACGTCCGTGACGGTGCGCAAGACCTTCGGCTATTCCTTCGCCACCTGGCGCTTCCACCTGCGCGGCGAGAACATCCGCGGCGCGCACGATATCGGCTGGATTCGCAACCTTTCGGTCGGCCGCATGATGCGCCGCGACCTGCGCACCGCCTCGATCGACACGACGCTGAAGGTGTTTCGACGCGATTTTCCCTTGGGATCGGCCCAGCGCGTCGTCATCACGGACCGCTCCGACGCCTATGCGGGGATCGTTCTCGTGCCCGACGCCTATGGCGAGACGGTCACCGATCTCGACCGGACGGTTGCCGACCTCCTGCGCTTCGCGGACGCGATGCTGTTTCCGCAGATGAACGCGCGGGAAGCCAGCCGATTGTTCGACCTTGCCGAAAGCGAAGCGCTAGTGGTGGTGGACGGGGCGGACACGAAAAAGGTGCTCGGCCTTCTCACCGAAAGCCATCTTCTGCGGCGCTATGCCGAGGAACTGGAAGCCCGGCGAAGGGAGGCGGCCGGAGAGACCGCCTGAGACAGGCCTTCAGCGGCCGGCGTCCACCACATGCGTTTCCGGTCGGTCGGTGCCGTCGGCGACTTCCTCGTGCCATTTGCCTTCGGCGTCCTGATAGGAGATGCCGTCGGTCTCGCCGGCAAGGCTCTGACGCTCGGCCGCGTCCCGCGCCGCCGCCAGCGCATGGTCGTGGCTCGGGAAGGTTTCCGAGAACACGCCGCCCACCTTATAGGCCCAGCCGCCGTCGTGTTCGACGATCTCGTAGTTCAGTTCGCTCATGAGCGTTCCTCCTTCATGCCAATAGCGTCAAAGGTCGGGCGCTCCCTCCCCTTCGGCAAGGGCCAGAAGCGCGGCCGGCAGTTCGTCGAGACGCTCGATCGCGCGGTCCGCGCCGAGCGCCTCGGGCGTCAGTTCCGTGTAACCGCCGGCAACCGCCACCACCGGCATTCCGGCCGCCCGCGCGGCCTGGACGTCGTTCTCGCTGTCGCCGACGAACACGGCCTCTTCGGGCCTCAGCCCCAGTTGCTCGCAGGCATGGAGGATGAGGCCCGGCTCGGGCTTTCGCGCCGGCCCGGCATCGCCCCCGACCACGACCGCCATCAAGGGCAGAAGCCCGAAATGGTCCAGAACGGTGCGCGTCGCCGCGCCTGGCTTGTTGGTCACGGTGCCGAGCCGGACGCCCTTCTCGTGGAGATCCCGCAGAAGGTCGGAAACGCCGGCCATCAAGGTGGTGGACTGCGTCGCACGCGCCTCGTAGATCGCGGTATAGCGCTCGCCGACCTTGGTCCGCGTCGCCGGGTCGATCTCGACGCCGAGCGCCGCATAGGCGCGCTCGATCAAGACCGGCACGCCGCGCCCGATCATGCGTGTCACGGCGTCCAGCGTCAGCGGCGGCTCGCCGTAGCTTTCCAAGGTTTCGTTCAGCGCCGCGTGGATATCGGGCGCGCTGTCGATCAAGGTGCCGTCGAGGTCGAAGAGAATGGCGTGCGGCCAGTCGGTGGGCTTCGTCGTCATGTCGTTCACTCCGTCGGAGGCTCAAGCACCGCGACCGTCGTCCAGCGCGCGGTCAGGGCAGGCTTGGCCGTATTCTCGATTTCGATCGTGGCGTCCCAGGTGGATTGAAGCGACACCGCCCGCTCCACGAGACCCACGAGCCGGAAGCGGCCGCGCACCCGCGCCCCGCTCTTCACGGGAGCCACGAAGCGCACCGTCTCGAAGCCGTAATTGATGCCCATGCGCGTGCGCTCGACGCCGGGCAGCGCGTCGAAGGCGAGCGTCGATAGAAGCGACAGCGTCAGGAAGCCGTGCGCGATAGTGCCGCCGAAAGGTGCTTCGGCCTTCGCCCGCTCGGGGTCCACATGGATGAACTGATGGTCGTGCGTGGCGGTGGCGAAGGTGTCGATCATCGTCTGGTCGACAGCCAACCAGTTCGACACGAAATCGTCGCCGTCGAGATGCCGGCGATAGACTTCCAGGGGCACGAGCCGCGCGCGAAGCGCTTCTTCCGTCGTCGACATCTCGGCCAAGTCCTGCCACCCTTTCCGCTTCACGGCTTCCCTGTTGACATCGAACGGCATGCCCCGTCCACTCCCCGAGCTTCGGAGGGGACGGGGATGGGCAAGGCGGAGCGTCATGCGAAGGGCGGAGGACAAGCCTCGGCGCGGCGCGCATCCTTCGCCGGCGGCCGTCTCGAACGCCTCAGCCCCGCCGGCGAAACGAGCCGCGCGACCCTTCTTCGGGCAGCGGCCGAATGCTTCGGCGAGACCGGCTATAGGCAAGCCTCCATCCATGCCGTCGCGCGGCGGTGCGGCGCCACCAAAGGCCTCGTCTACCACCACTACCGCTCGAAGGGCGACCTTTACCTCGACGCGATGCGCTGGGGCCTGAACCATCTGGAAAGCGCCATCCAGCCCGTCTTCGCTTCGCGCGAGCGCGCCGCGACGCGGCTGAAAGGCATGGCGACGAGCCACCTCGCCGCGCTTCTCGCCGAGCCGGCGGCCCGGCACGCCCGGCGCGGGAATCCCCCGTCCGATCTCGGGCCCGACCTGGAAGAGGAGGCGGCCGCCATCACCGGCTTCTCGCTGCGCTACGACGGCTTGTTCGGCGCGGTGCTGGACGACGCGCGGCGCGAAGGCGACGCCGACACGCGCCTGCCCGCCGGAACCACGCTTCCGGCGCTTCTCGCCGTTCTGGACCTTCCCGCCCGATCCCGTGAGCCTTTCGCGCCGGCCGATCTCGCCCTCGCCGCGCTCCGGGCCGCTGGTCTCCAACCCGCCGTTCTGGACGAGGAGTTCGCGTGAGAAGACAACCCAGGCGGGAATGCGGTTCCACCTGACGGGTCGCCGCCTATATGCGGGCGCATCGGCAACCAGCGAAGGCGAACCCAACATATGTGCGGCATCTGCGGCGAAATCCGCTTCGACGGCGAACAGGCATCGGCGGAACGGTTGTCGCGGATGAGCGGATGTCTCCAGGCGCGCGGGCCTGACGGCGCGGGTCTCATCCTGCGCGGGCGCGTCGGCTTCGCGCACCGCCGGTTGAAGATCATCGACCTGACCGAAAAAGCCGAACAGCCGATGACCGACCCCGATCTCGGCCTCACCGTCGCCTTCAACGGCTGCATCTACAATTATCCCGAACTCCGGCGGGAGCTGGAAGGGAAAGGCTACCGCTTCTTCTCCACCGGCGACACGGAAGTCATCATCAAGGCCTTCCACGCCTGGGGCCCGGATTGCGTCCGGCGCTTCCACGGCATGTTCGCCTTCGCCATGCTGGAGCGCGATTCCGGCCGGGTCACGCTTGCCCGCGACCGTTTCGGTATCAAGCCGCTTTATCTGGCGCAGGACGAGAAGCGCCTCCTTTTCGCGTCCTCCCTCCCCGCGATCCTCGCCGCCGGCGACATCGATACGCAGATCGATCGCGAGGCGCTTCACCATTACATGACGTTCCACGCCGTGGTACCGGCGCCGATGACGATCCTGAAGGGCGTCCGCAAGCTGCCCCCTGCGACGATCCGGCGGATCGAGCCGGACGGGTCCTTCACCGACGAGGTATTTTGGCAGGCGAGTTACGCGCCCGCCCCCGGCGAAGAGCGCTACAGTTCCGCCGATTGGCGCGACCGCGTGATGGACGCCCTGAAGCTCGCCGTGAAGCGCCGCATGGTGGCCGACGTGCCGGTGGGCGTCCTCCTGTCGGGCGGCGTCGATTCCTCGCTTCTCGTCGGGCTTCTGGCGGAAGCCGGCCAGACCGGGCTTTCCACTTTCGCCATCGGCTTCGAGGAGGCGAACGGCGAGAAGGGCGACGAGTTTGTGTATTCCGACCTCATCGCCAACCATTACGGCACCGACCACCACAAGATCTTCGTGCCGGGCTCCGAGCTCATGGAGAACCTTCCCGGCACGATTCAGGCGATGTCGGAGCCGATGGTCTCCTATGACAATGTCGGCTTCTATCTCCTGTCGCGGGAAGTCTCGAAGCACATCAAGGTCGTGCAAAGCGGGCAAGGGGCCGACGAGGTTTTCGGCGGCTACCATTGGTATCCGCCGATGCGCGGGGCGGGAGATCCCCTCGGCACCTATGCCGGCCATTTCTTCGACCGCAGCCACGAGACACTGAAGACCCAGCTTGCGCCGGAATGGCTGATCGACCGGGACGCCAGCCGCGACTTCGTTTCGCGCCATTTCTCAGGCGACGGCGCGCCCGATCCGGTGAACAAGGCGCTGCGGCTCGACACCAATGTCATGCTGGTGGACGATCCGGTGAAGCGCGTCGACAACATGACCATGGCCTGGGGGCTGGAAGCGCGCGTGCCCTTCCTCGACCACGAATTGGTGGAGCTTGCCGCGCGCATTCCGGTGGAGGAGAAGTTGAAGGACGGCGGCAAGGGCGTCCTCAAGGATGTCGCCCGGCAGGTGATCCCGCACGAGGTGATCGACCGGCCGAAGGGCTACTTCCCCGTGCCGCAGCTCAAATACATCGCCGGCCCCTATCTCGACATGGTGCGGGACACGCTGACTTCGCAAAGCGCCCGCGAGCGCGGGTTGTTCCGACAGGATTATCTGGACCAGCTTTTCACGGACCCCGCCTCGCACATCACGCCCCTGCGTGGTTCCGAACTCTGGCAGGTCGCGCTTCTGGAGACATGGCTCCAGCTTCACGGAATCCGTTCGTGAGCGGCCCCCAAGACTCCTTCGTGGATTGCGGCTGGGGCCGGCTGATCTTCGGCCAGACCTTTGCGCGGACGGAAGACCTCGTCTCGGCGCTGCGCGAGGAAGGCGCGGACCGGCGGGACATCGCCTTCTATATCAGCGACCCGCATGTGGTCCTCGCCCACGCGCCGCAGGATCTCTTTCTCGATCCGTCGCACACGTTCCGTCTCGACCTTGCCGGCTTCGAGACGACGCAAGCGCCCTCCCCCGGCTTTCGCGTCCGGCGCATCGAGACCGACCGCGACGCCACCGAGATGAACCGGCTTTACCGCGCCCATCGCATGGTGGAGATCGATCCGAGCTTCTTTCAGGTGAAGCGCGGCGATCCTGCCCTCGCCCAACTCGTCGCAGAGGACGAGACCACCGGCGCGATCATCGGCACGGTGTCGGGCGTCGACCACGCCGCAGCTTTCGGCGACCCGGAACGCGGCTCCTCGCTTTGGTGCCTCGCCGTGGACGCGCAAGCCGTCCATGCCGGCATCGGGGCCGCCCTGGTGCGTGCGCTGGCCGCGATCCATGCCGGGAACGGCGCGGTCTGGATGGACCTGTCGGTGATGCACGACAATGCCGGGGCCATCGGCCTTTACGAGAAGCTCGGCTTCCGGCGCGTGCCCTTCTTCGCGGTGAAGCGCCGCAACGCCATCAACGAGCGCCTTTACGTCGGTCCGGCCGAGGGCATTGAGGCCTTGAACCCCTATGCCCGGATCATCGTGGACGAAGCGCGCCGGCGCGGCATCCACGCCGAGGTGACGGACGCCGAAGGCGGCTTCTTCCGCCTAACCTATGGCGGGCGCTCCATCCATTGCCGCGAAAGCCTGTCGGAACTGACCTCCGGCGTCGCCGTCTCCATCTGCGACGACAAGGCGGTGACGCGCCGCATCGTGGAAAGCGCCGGCGTCACCGTGCCGGAGCAGATCGTGGCGGGCGACGACGACGCGGCGCTCGCCGCCTTCATCGAGAAGCACCGAAGCATCGTGGTGAAGCCCGCGCGCGGCGAGCAGGGGCGCGGCGTCGCCGTCGGGATCGACACGGTGGAGGAAGCGAAAACCGCCATTGCGGTGGCGCGCGAGCAATCGGACCGCGTTCTCTTGGAAGCCTGCTTCGAGGGCGACGACCTTCGCCTCGTGGTCATCGACTTCCGTCTCGTCGCCGCCGCGCTCCGCAGGCCCCCGACCGTCACCGGCGACGGCAAACGCACGGTGCGCGACCTTATCGAGCACCAGTCGCGGCGGCGCGCCAGCGCGACGGGCGGCGAAAGCCGCATCCCGCTCGATGGGGAAACCGAGCGATGCCTTCGCGCGGCGGGCTTCGCGCTCGAGGATGTGTTGCCGGAAGGCGAGCGCGTCACGGTGCGCAAGACCGCGAACCTCCATACCGGCGGCACGATCCACGATGTTACCGGCGAGGTGCATCCGACCCTGGTGGAGGCCGCCTGCCGGGCGGCGCGCGCCATCGACATTCCCGTTTGCGGCGTGGACTTCATGGTGAAGGACCCGCGCCAACCGGATTACATCTTCGTGGAAGCCAACGAGCGGCCGGGCCTTGCCAATCACGAGCCGCAGCCCACCGTCGAGCGCTTCGTGGACCTTCTGTTTCCCTTATCGCTGCCGAGGGAAGCCAGCCGGGTGCGCGACCCGAACCGCCGGAGGCGTCCGCTTGCCAAGGCTTGATATCGACATCCACTACCTGACGAACCAGTTGAAGGCGCTGCTCGCGATCCCGAGCCCGACCGGCTACACCGACACGATCGTGCGCCACGTCACCGGGGAGCTGGAACGGCTCGGCCTGCCTGTGGAGCTGACGCGCCGGGGCGCGATCCAGGCGGTGCGCCAGGGCTCGCGCCGCGCCTCGGCCCGCGCCATCGTCGCTCATGTCGACACGCTCGGCGCGCAGGTGAAAGCGATCAAGGAGAACGGCCGCCTCGAACTCGTGCCCATCGGCACCTGGTCGGCGCGCTTTGCCGAAGGCGCGCGCGTCACGATCTTTTCCGAGGCCGGCACCTATCGCGGCACGATCCTGCCCCTGAAGGCGTCCGGCCATACCTACAACGAGGAGGTCGACAGCCTGCCCGTCGGCTGGCCCTATGTGGAGCTTCGGATCGACGCCCTCGCCCGCACGGGAAGGGAAGTGGAACGGCTCGGCATCGAGATCGGCGACACGGTGGCGGTGGACCCGCAGCCCGAATTTCTCGACAACGGCTTCATCAATTCGCGCCATCTCGACGACAAGGCGGGCGTCGCCTGCATGTTGGCCGCCATCGAGTCGCTGGAGCGCAACCGGGCCGTGACGCCGGTCGACATCCATTGGCTCTTTTCCATCGCGGAAGAAGTCGGCGTCGGCGCGGCTTCGATCCTGACGCCGGACGTGGCCTCCATGGTCGCCATCGACAACGGCACGTCGGCCCCCGGCCAGAACTCGTCGGAGTTCGGCGTGACGCTCGCCATGGCCGACCAGACCGGCCCCTTCGACTACCACCTGACGAAAAAGCTCGCGCGTCTCTGCCGGGACGAGGAGATCCGCTACCAGAAGGACGTCTTCCGTTATTACCGTTCGGACTCGGCCTCGGCGATCGCGGCAGGCCACGATGTGCGGACCGCGCTCATCACCTTCGGCGTCGATGCCAGCCACGGCTGGGAGCGCATCCACGTCCATGCGCTGCGCTCGCTCGCCGAGCTCGTCACGGCCTACGCGACCTCGCCGGTGGAGATCGAGCGCGATCTCGAAGTGCATGCCGGCATCGAGGGCTTCACGCGCCAGCCCCTGGCGGAAGCCACGCAGGAACTGACGGAAGAGGCCGAACCGACCGACTGAAGAATCAGCGGGCGGCGCGAAAACGCATCATCTGCGCGCTGCCGCGATCGAAGCCGATATGGCGGCCCCGGCCATAGGCTTTGGCCTGATAAAGTGCCGCATCGGCGCGGCGCATGGCTTCGTCGAGATCGAGCCCGGTCTCGTCGCAGCGCGCCGAGCCGATGGACGCGCCGATATCGATGTCGTGGTCGCCGATGGCGAAGGTCTTGCCGAGAGCGCGCAGGAGCCGAAGCGCGACGCTTTCCGGGCCGTCGTGCCGGCCGGTGCGGGCGAGCAGCACCACGAACTCGTCGCCGCCGAAACGCGCCAGGAAATCCGTGTCGCGCAGGCAATCGGCCATGCGTGCGCCCGCCGCCCGAAGCAACTCGTCGCCGATCCGGTTGCCGTAAAGATCGTTGGCGCCTTTGAAGCCGTCGAGATCGACGTAAAGCACGGCCTCCACGTTGCGGCGTCGCATACCGTCCTCGAAGCGCCGGCGCAGCATCGACCGATTGCCGAGGCCGGTGAGCGCGTCGTGTTCGCTCATGTGGCGGATCTGGCGTTCGGCCTCGTGCCGCTCGGTCACGTCTTCCGTGGTGGACAGCCAACCGCGGCCGGGCAGCGAAACTCGCGAAAAGCGCAGGTGCCGGCCGGCGGCCTCGGCATCCTCGGTCTTGGGCCCCGTCGAGACGCTGGTCCGGTGGTGCTCCGCGATGGAGGCCGCCTCGGCCCTCGTCAGGCGCCCGAGCGAAACGCCGATCGCCAGCAGTTCGGGAAAGGCGATGCCGACCGGCACGCTTTCCGGCAAGCCGAGATCGGCGAGGAAGCGACGGTTGGAGAAAACCAGGCGGTCGTCCACGTCGAAGACGGCGAGCCCGCAGGGCATGTGCATGGCGGCCAAGGCCACCAGATCGAGATTGCCGGACCCGTTCGCCTGTTCGAGCAAAGACAGGGGCCTCGACCCTCCGATAGACATGACCTTGCCTCTCCTCTTTCGCCCGCCGACACGAAGCGCGTCGATCTACTCAATCCTACATTGTGACAAGAATGCATAAAATTGGTGAATCTTTGATTGATGCTGAATTGATGCGCATCTTTCCACGACCCACGAGGGATTTCGCGGATCAACCGTCGCCTTCCGACGCTCCGATGACGCGCTCGGGATGCGTGAACACTTCGAAATCCTCGCCCCGCGCGACCGCCGCGAGGGTGAGACCGACGCTTGTGGCCGTCTGAATCGCGAGTTCGGTCGGCACCGACACGGCGGCGAGAAGGGGCACGCCCATCGTGGCGCATTTCTGAATGAGTTCCACCGAAACGCGGCTGGTGATCGCGATCATGCCCGTCGCCGGATCGAGCCCGCGCCGGGCGATGTCGCCGGCCACCTTGTCGAGCGCATTGTGGCGCCCGACATCCTCGCGCACGCTCAAATCCCCAGCCCCCGGCGCGACGAAGGCGGCGGCATGGACGGCACGGGTCTGCCGGCCGAGAACCTGCCCTTCCGCCATCCTTCCCATGGCTTCCACGATCTGCGAGGGCTCGAAGCGGGTTCCTGCCGACACGCAGGGCAAAGGCGGCACGGCGAGTTCTAGGGATTCGACGCCGCAAAGGCCGCAGCCGACCGGGCCCGTCATCTGGCGGCGGCGCGCGACATAGGAACGGCCGCGCTCCGGCACGAGACGGATCTGGCAGTCGAGACCGACTTCCGTTTCCACGACTTCCAGATGCTCGATCTCTGCCAGTGATGCGACGATGCGCTCGTTGAGGGCAAGGCCGATCCCGAGGTCCTCCAGATCGCGCGGCGTCGCCATCATCACGGCATGGGTGGAGCCGTCCACCGAGATCGCCACCGCCACCTCGTCGGGAACGCTGCGGGTGCCAGCCGAAAACGAGCCGCCGCGGTAAAGGAGAACAGGCCGCGACGGGCTCAACGCGCCCGTCCGTTCGACCGATGATGCGGAGCGCGGGGCGTCATGGGGTTGTGTCTCCGATCCGACGGGCAGGAACCCCCTATGTGGTCCCGGCCGGGACATGCGCCAGCATTCCGTCGATGGACCGGGTAGCAAAGCAAAGGCCGGAAACGCTTTCGCATTCCCGGCCCGGTCGATGAATGGAACGATGCGGACGCGTCAGTTGACGGTGGCGGAGGTCTCGAAATGACCGCACCAGTCGGATTTGGCGACCACCGGCCAAAGGCCGTGCGCGTCCGGTTGGGGCTGCGAGACCGGCGGGTTGAAGCGGCAAAGGCCGGCTTCCGCGTCGGCATGCTGCTCGTTCGTCGCGTGGTTGTCGAAGAAATTGCACTTGTTGCAGGCGGCTTCGCTGTGGATCGACATGGAATTTCCTTCTCTCCGAACGGGCGCTTGAGCGCCCTTCAACCGAATGGAAGTCCTTCTCGGACATCCGCCATCTTGGAACGTTTCCAAACTAGCAAACATCATTCTCTTTGGAAAGGTTCCAAACTAGCGTGTCGGCAGCTTTCTAGCGAAGCCGGCCCGGCGCGCTATGAAGAAGGAGGACGCATTCGCCGGAGCCTTCGGCGGTGAAGGAGGTGTGCCGGTGAACGAAAGCTTCTGGGTCACGGAAGGGGCGGCGCTGGCGCAGGTTTTTCTGATCGACGTGGCGCTGGCGGGCGACAACGCCGTGGTCGTAGGCATGGCGGCGGCGGGCGTCGCCGAAGCGCGGCGCGGGCGGGTGATCCTGTGGGGCATCGTGGCGGCCGTCGTCATCCGCATCTCGCTGGCCCTCGTCGCGGTCGAGCTTCTCGACATCGTCGGGCTGACGCTCGCAGGCGGCCTCCTTCTTCTCTACGTCGCCTACCGAATGTTCCGCGAATTTCGCGAAAGCGGCAGCGCGGCGGAAAAAACGGCGGCCGAAGCCGCGAAAGCCAAGCCAAAGAGCTTTCGCGCGGCGCTTTTCCAGATCGTCGTCGCCGACATCTCCATGTCGCTCGACAACGTCCTGGCGGTGGCGGGCGCGGCGCGCGAGCACCCGGAAGTGCTGGTCGCGGGCCTTCTTCTGTCCGTCGCCTTGATGGGGGCTGCCGCCAATCTCATCGCCCGGCTTCTCCAGCGCTGGCGCTTCATCGCCTGGGGCGGCCTTCTGGTGATTCTGTTCGTGGCTTGCGAGATGATCTGGAGCGGCTACAACGAGGTCGCCGAGGTCGTGCCGGTTCTGCCGGCCTTCGGAACGAATTGAAATAACAGGAAGAAGTGCATTGAGCGACGCGCTGCAGCAACTCGGGCGGGAGGTGTCCCTGCCCCGGTCCCCCGACGAGGCCGTTCTGGAAACCGTTCCCTACGAGCGCCCGAACGGACCGCCGGTGATCGTGCGCTTCGTGGCGCCCGAATTCACCTCGCTCTGCCCCGTCACGGGCCAGCCCGACTTCGCCCATCTCGTGATCGACTACGCGCCGAGCGAGCGCCTCGTGGAATCGAAGTCCCTGAAGCTCTTCCTCACGAGCTTCCGCAACCACGGCTCCTTCCACGAGACCTGCACAGTGAAAGTCGGCCAGCGCATCGTGGAAGCCACGAACCCGATCTGGCTGCGCATCGGCGGCTACTGGTATCCGCGCGGCGGCATTCCGATCGACGTGTTCTGGCAGACCGGCGCGCCGCCCGAAGGCACCTTCCTGCCCGACCAGGGCGTCCCGCCCTATCGCGGACGCGGCTGACGATCCGTTTCCGACCGGAGGCTGCCTGGGAAGTCTCCGGTTGAGGATCGGCGAGGGATTTTCGTCGTTCCGCGAGGCGCCGAACGCAGTCGATGCCGGCGGCATCGGCGAGGGTCCGAAGGACGGGCGAGACAAGTGGCTCGCCCCGGGCCGGACGGCGAAAAGAACCGCCGAGCCGACCCGGAGACTTTTCAGGCAGCCTCTCATGCAGTTGATCCGGGCGCGGGGTCTCGTTAAGCCGCTGTAAGTGAGGCGTGAACGGACCCCATTCCCATGGAATTCGAGCTCGATACGATCGACGACGCGGTAGCCGCCATCGCGCGCGGGGAACTCGTGGTCGTGGTGGACGACACCGACCGCGAGAACGAAGGCGACCTCATCATGGCCGCCTCCAAGGCGACCCCCGAAACCATGGCCTTCATGATCCGCCATACGAGCGGCATCCTGTGCGTGCCGATGACGGGCGAGCGGGCGGCCAAGCTCAACCTGCCGCCGATGGTCGCCAACAATCTCGACCCGATGCGCACCGCCTTCACCATCTCGGTGGACTACAAGGTCGGCATGACCACGGGCATCGCGGCCGAAGAGCGTGCGAACACGGCCCGCGCGCTCGCCAACGACAACGCGATCGCCACCGACTTCCTGCGCCCCGGCCATATGTTTCCGCTGATCTCGCGCGAGGGCGGCGTCCTCACCCGTTCCGGCCACACGGAAGCGGGCACCGATCTCGCCCTTCTGGCCGGTCTCCAGCCCGTCGGCATCCTTGCCGAAGTGGTGAACGACGACGGCACGGTGAAGCGCCTCACCGAACTCGTGCCCTTCGCGCGCGAGCACGGGCTGAAGATCGTGTCCATCGAGGACCTCATTTCCTGGCGCATCCGGCGCGAAAGCTTCGTGACCTGCGTGCGCGAGGAAGCCATGCTCGTGGGCGGCATGAAGGCGCGGGTGCGCGTTTATGAGACGCCCTTCGACCCGATGCAGCATGTCGTGGCCGTGTTCGGCGACGTGGCGGGCGCGGAAAAGGTGCCGACGCGCATTCACCGCGAACAGCCGGTGACCGATCTCTTCGGCCATCGACACGGCGACAAGAGCTGGGTCGAGCACGCCGTGGATTCCTTGAAGACCTGCGACCGGGGCGTCCTCATGCTTCTGCGCCAGCCGAAGGTGGACGATTTCGAAACCGAAGTGCCGACCGCTGCGGACATCGCGCCGACCGACGGCGAGCGCCATGCCAGCGCCAAGGCGCGCCAGCAGCGCTGGCGGGAAATCGGCATGGGCGCGCAGATCCTGCGCGACCTCAAAGTGCGCTCCATCGCCGTCATGGCGACGCAGGAGCGATCCTATGTCGGCCTGACGGGTTTCGGCATCGAGGTGGCGGGAACCATTCTCGTCAAGGACTGACCGCGAGCGGTCCGCATTCGCATCGAAGGGAGAAAAGGCCATGTCGGCATTATCGAAATCGGCGACCGGAGGGCAAGAGCGTCGCGCGCTCGTTCTGGAAGCCAAGGACCGCCTGTCCTTGCGCGAGTTCCCGCTGGAAGAAACGATCGGCCCGCGCGACGTGCGGATCGCCATCCACACGGTCGGCATCTGCGGCTCGGACGTCCATTACTACACGCATGGCGCGATCGGCCCCTTCGTGGTCAAGGAACCGATGATCCTCGGCCACGAGGCGTCCGGCACCGTGACGGAGATCGGCGCGGAGGTGGAAAGCTTGAAGGTCGGCGACCGCGTCTGCATGGAGCCGGGCATCCCCGATCCCACCAGCCGCGCGACGCGCCTCGGCCTCTACAACCTCGACCCGGCCGTGCGCTTCTGGGCGACGCCGCCGATCCACGGCGTGCTCCGCTCCAGCGTGGTTCACCCGGAGGCCTTCACCTTCAAGCTGCCGGACACGGTGTCCTTCGCCGCCGGCGCGATGGTCGAGCCGCTGGCCGTCGGCGTTCACGCCGCGACCAAGGCGCGCGGTGCGCCCGGCCATGTGGCGGTGGTGATCGGGGCGGGTCCGATTGGGCTCGTCACGGTTCTCTCGGCGCTGGCGGCCGGCGCGGCGCGCGTCATCGTCAGCGATGTCGACGACACCAAGCTGGAGATCGCCGCCAAGCTCGGCCCCGTCTCGACCGTCAACGTTTCGCGCGACGATCTCGCCACCTTCGTGAAGCGCGAAACCGAGGGCTGGGGCGCGGACGTGATCTACGAATGCGCCGGCTCCGAGCGGGCCATCGCCGGCATCTTTCAGCCGCTTGCCCCCGGAGGTGTCGTGGTTTTCGTCGGCCTGCCGCTCAGCGCGCCAACCTACGACGTGACGGCGGCGATGGTGAAGGAAGCGCGGGTGGAGCACGTTTTCCGCTATGCCCATGTCTTCCCGCGTTGCGTGGCCATGCTGGCGTCGGGCGCGATCGACGTGTCGTCCCTCATCACCAAGGTCTTCCCGTTCGAAGACAGCGTGCGCGCCTTCGAACTGGCCGCAAGCGCGCCCAAGGGCGAAGTGAAGATGCAGATCGAGCTGTAGAAGCCTCGATTGGCGGAGAAGGCGGGTTGTTCCTGCCTTCTCCCACCGCTTGTTGCGAACCTTCACGGTGAGCCGAGCCCACGCGATGCCCTGCCGCCTTTCGAAGCCGCGCTCCTAGCCTCGCAGCGCTCAAATCCCCCAAATACGAAAAATCATTCCCCCCTCGCCCTTCCCGACGCCAATCGCTTTCGTTGAACCCATTAAATCTACAGGATTACTGTAGTTTGCACCGGGTCGAAGCTTTTCTTCCAGCTTCGGCGCTTCCGAAACGACATTGGCGGGAAGCCCGGTTCGCCGGCGCGTCCCCGGACAAGGACGATGGTCATGAGCGGCACCCGCATCACCCTCGGTCTGATGCTTCACGGCGCGGGCGGCAACATGAATGCGTGGCGCCATCCTGCCGGCCCGGCGGATGCCAGCGTCAATCTCGGCTTTTATGTCGATCAGGCTCGCCGCGCGGAAAGCGCAGGCTTCGCCTTCGTGTTCGTCGCCGACGGGCTCTACATCAACGAGAAATCGATCCCGCACTTCCTCAACCGCTTCGAGCCGCTGACCATCCTGTCGGCGCTGGCGACGACGACCTCGCGGATCGGCCTCGCCGGCACGGTTTCCACTTCCTACAGCGATCCCTTCACGATCGCCCGGCAGTTCGCCTCGCTCGACCTCATCTCCGGCGGGCGCGCGGGCTGGAACGTCGTGACCTCGCCCTTGGAGGGGTCGGGCAGGAACTACGGCCGCGCCCATCCCGAGCACGCGCTTCGCTACGAGATCGCCGACGAATATCTGGAAGTCGCGCAGGGCCTTTGGGATTCCTGGGACGACGACGCCTTCCCGCGCGACCGTGAAACCGGCGCCTTCTTCGATCCGGCCCGGCTGCATCGCCTGGATCATAAGGGACGCTTCTTCCAGGTTGAAGGGCCGTTGAACATTCAGCGCTCGCCCCAGGGGCAGACGGTGATCTTCCAGGCCGGCTCCTCGGACGACGGGGTGAAGCTCGCCGGCAAATATGCCGATGCGGTCTTCACCCATTCGCCGTCCCTCGAAGAAACCCGCGCCTTCCTTGCCCAGGTGAAGGCGAGCGCCGTGGCCCACGGCCGCGCTTCCGGCGACGTGCGCGTTCTGCCCGGCATCCACCCGATCGTCGGCGCGACGCGCGAGGAAGCGGAGCGCAAATACGAGACGATCCGCGATCTCGTGTCGCTGGACGATGCCCTCGCCTATCTCGGCCGCTACTTCGACCATCACGATTTCACGCAATACGATCCCGACGCGCCCTTCCCCGACCTCGGCGACATCGGCGCGAACTCTTTCCGATCCACCACCGACCGCATCAAGCGCGACGCGCGGGAAAAGGGCCTGACGCTGCGCCAAGTGGCGCTGGCTTCCGCCACGCCCCGCCCGAATTTCCTGGGGTCGGGCGAAGAGGTCGCCAATGAACTCATCCGCTGGGTGGAGGAAGGCGCGGCGGACGGGTTCATCGTCGGCTTCCCGGTGTCCGCCGAAGGACTCGCCGATTTCGAGCGTCATGTGATTCCGGTTCTGGAAGCGCGGGGCGTCTACGACCGAACGCTCCATGAAACGACGCTGCGCGGCAATCTCGGCCTGCCCTTCAAGACAAGCCGCCATGCCGGTGGGGATGAAGCCTCGGCACCGTCCCGCGTGTCGGCATGAGCCTGCGCGAGCGGATCGCCGCTTCCGTGCCGGACTTCGTCGCCCTCCGGCACGATCTCCACCGCCATCCCGAACTCGCCTTTCACGAGGAGCGGACGAGCGACAAGGTGGCCGGCCTCCTCCGGGGATGGGGCTACGAGGTGTCGCGCGGCATCGGCGGCACGGGTCTCGTCGGAACGCTGAGGAAGGGCAACGGCCATCGAAGCCTCGGTATCCGCGCCGACATGGACGCGCTGCCGATCAAGGAGGAAACCGGCCTCGCCCACGCGAGCCGGATCGATGGCGCGATGCATGCCTGCGGCCATGACGGGCATACCGCGATCCTTCTCGCCGCCGCCCGCTATCTTAGCCAGAACGGCCGCTTTTCCGGCACCTTGAACCTCATCTTCCAGCCGGCCGAGGAGATCGGGCAAGGCGCGAAGCGGATGATCGGGGACGGGCTCTTCGAGCGTTTTCCTTGCGACGCCGTGTTCGGTCTCCACAACTGGCCGAACGAGCCGGCCGGCCGCTTCGGCTTCGTGCCCGGCCCTTCCATGGCCTCGGTGGACTGGGCGCGGATCAACGTTCGCGGCCGGGGCGGCCACGGCGCGACGCCGCAGGAAACGGTGGACCCGGTGGTGGCCGCCGCCCATCTCGTCACCGCCCTCCAGACGATCGTGTCGCGCAACGCCGCGCCGCTCGATCTCGCCGTCGTCACCGTCGGCTCGATCCATGGCGGCTCGGCCGCCAACGTAATTCCAGATGCCGTGGAACTGACGCTGACGACCCGTGCCTTCCGACCCGAAATCCGCACGCTTCTGGAAAAAAGGGTGAAGGCGCTGGCGGTTTCCCAGGCGGAAAGCTTCGGCGCGCTGGCCGAGATCGAATGGAAGCACGGCTTCCCGAGCGTCGTGAACCACGCCGCCGAGACGGATTTCGCCCGTCAGGTCGCGCTCGACGCCTTCGGGGAAGCGGCGGTTCTATCCGATTTCGCGCCGCGCACCGCCAGCGAGGACTTCGCCTTCATGCTGCAAGCGCGGCCCGGCAGCTACCTTTTCGTCGGCAACGGCGAAAGCGCCCCTCTTCACAGCCCGCACTACGACTTCAACGACGCCCTGATCGAGCCGGCCGCCGCTTATTGGGCGAGCCTCGCCGAGACCTTCCTCACCCCTTCGGAGGGAACGCATGTCTGACGTCATCGCCCAAACCAGCCCGCTCGACCCGCGCGCCAAACCGCTGATCGACGATCTGCTGCGCGAATATGACAATCGCTACGGCACCTTCTTCGATCCGGCGGGCGCGGCGACGGAGATGAACCGCTATCCGGCGGACGTCTTCGCGCCTCCGAACGGCAACTTCCTCTTGATCCTGCGAAACGGCGAAACGATCGCCGGCGGCGCGTTCATGCGCCACGAAGAGGACACCGCCGAGGTGAAGCGCATGTGGACGCGCGGCGACCTGCGCCGCCAGGGCCTTGCCGCCACCGTTCTCGGCGCGCTCGAAGCCCACGCCGTGCAACAGGGCTACAGCCGCTTCTATCTCACCACCGGTTTCCGCCAGCCGGAAGCCGTGCGACTTTACCTGTCGCTCGGCTACACGGCGCTTTTCGACACGAAGGCCGATCCCGAAACCTATCGCCATCTGCCCTTCGAGAAGGACCTGCGCTCGGGCTCACTCGCCGCCGCGCTCGCCGCCGCCCGCCCGCACCATGGCAGCGCGAAGACGGGAGCCGACGCACGATGAGCCTTTCCGCTCCCTTCGACGGGCGTCTCGCGCCCTCCGCCGCCGCCGCCAAGGACACCCCCACCGGCCTTCGCATCGTGCCGGCGCGCCATCCCTTGCGCGCGGTCGGCACGGTTGCCGCCCTTCTTCTCGTGGCAGCGATCGTCCAGTCGACGCTCACCAATCCGCGCTGGGGCTGGGATGTGTTCGCTGAGTGGTTCTTCGCCGAGCCGGTGCTCGTCGGGCTCGGCCGCACCCTCCTTCTCACCGCGATCGGCTCCGCCCTCGGCTTCACGCTCGGCACCGTTCTGGCGCTGGCGAGGGTCGCCGGATCGCCGGCGGTCGCGGGCGTATCCTGGGCCTATGTGTGGATCTTCCGCTCCATTCCGCTGATCGTTCTCCTCCTCGTCCTCAACAATCTCGGCTATCTCTACGAGACGGTGCGCTTCGGCGTGCCCTATACCGAGATCACCTTCGCTTCCTGGTCGACGACGCAGCTCATCACGCCGTTTGCGGCAGCGGTGATCGGCCTCACCCTGCATCAGGCCGCTTATTCGGCCGAGATCATCCGGGGCGGCATCCTGTCCGTGGACCAGGGACAGATGGAAGCCGCCGCCGCGCTCGGCCTGCCGCGCGCCCGCCAAACGCGCCGCATCCTCCTGCCGCAGGCCATGCGCTCCATTCTGCCGAGCGCCTTCAACGAGATCATCGGCCTCGCGAAAGGCACCTCGCAGGTCTACATCATCGCCCTGCCGGAACTCTTCTACTCGGTGCAGGTCATCTACCGGCGCAACATGGAGGTCATTCCCCTCCTGATGGTGGCGACGGTCTGGTATCTCGTGATCCTGTCCGTCCTGTCGCTCGCCCAGCGCGCCATCGAGAAGCATTACTCGCGCGGCGCGCTGCGCAATCCGCCGCCGTCCTTCCTGTCGCGCTTCTTCGCCCAACGCTCCTCGGACGCCCCGAACCCGGTCGCAACTGCCGCGAACGCCGCGCCGCTTTGGACGGGCACCCACGCGGCGGGCGGCTCGGTGGAAATCCGCAACGTCCACAAGAGCTTCGGCGACCTGAAGGTGCTGAAAGACGTGTCCCTGTCCTTGAAGCCGGGCAGCGTCACCGCGATCATCGGCCAGTCCGGATCGGGCAAGTCCACGCTTCTGCGCACGATCAACCATCTGGAGCGCGTCGATGCCGGGCTCGTATCGGTGGACGGCGAGCTGATCGGCTACCGGCGCGAAGGCGACACGCTCTACGAACTGCACGAAAAGGACGTCCTGAAGCGCCGCGTCGACATCGGCATGGTGTTCCAGAACTTCAATCTCTTCCCGCATCTGACGGTGTTGGAGAACGTGGTCGAAGCGCCCTTGTCGGCACAAGGCCTGCCCCGCCCGCAAGCTGAAGCGCTCGGCCGCGAGTTGCTCGCCCGCGTCGGCCTGTCCGACAAGGAAGGCGCTTATCCGCGCCAGCTTTCCGGCGGCCAGCAGCAGCGCGTCGCCATCGCCAGAGCCCTCGCGCTGCGGCCCAAAGTGCTCCTTTTCGACGAGCCGACCTCGGCGCTCGACCCGGAACTCGTCACGGAAGTGCTGGACGTCATCAAGGAGCTCGCCCGCTCCGGCACGACGCTGGTGATCGTCACCCACGAAACCGGCTTTGCCCGCGAAGTCGCCGACACGGTGGTCTTCATGGAAAGCGGCGAAGTGCTGGAAGTCGGTCCGCCGGCGCAGATCTTCGGCGCGCAGAAGCACCCCCGCACCAAGGCCTTTCTCGCCAAGGTTCTTTGATCCCGGTCTCCGGCCGATGCGACGGCCGGACCCATGCTTCCCCTCCCTCCCCTTCTTTCAAGGAACGACATCCGTGACGCCCCCCTTTTCGCGCGCCCTGTCCGCGCTCGTCCTCGCCGCTTCGCTCGGTCTCGCCTCCAACGCGACCGCGGCGGGGATCGAGGTCGATCTCGACCCCGCGCAGCCGAATCGCATTCGCGCGCAGAAGGTGCCAGAAGCGATCGCCCTTCTGCCGAAGGACCATCAGTTCGTGACGAGCGGCACCTTCACGGTGGCGACCAATCCCGGCAATCTGCCCTTTTCCATCTATGCGAGCGACACGAAGACTCCCGTCGGGGGCGAGCCTGATCTTGCCCAGCTCGTCGCCGACAGCCTCGGCCTGAAGCTCGAAGTCGTCGGCGTCGCCTGGCCGGATTGGCCGCTCGGCGTGACGTCGGGCAAGTACGATGCGGCCATCACCAACATCACGGTCACGGAAGCGCGCAAGGAGAAGTTCGACTTCTCCACCTATCGCGCCGACCTTCTCGGCTTCTACGTGCCGAACACCAGCAAGATCGAGAAGATCGCCAAGCCCGAAGACGTGGCGGGTCTCAAGGTCGCCGTTTCCTCGGGCACCAATCAGGAGGAAATCCTGATCCGCTGGTCGAAGGCGAACGAGGACAAGGGACTGAAACCCACCGAAATCGTTTATTTCGACGACGAGGCCGTACAGACCCTCGCCCTCCAGTCCGGCCGCATCGACGCCTATCTCGGCCCGAACTCGACATCGGCCTTCAAAGCGGCGCGCGACGGCAAGACCAAGCTGATCGGCACCTTTTCCGGCGGCTGGCCGGAAACGGCCGAGATCGCCGTGACCACGAAGAAGGGTGCCGGCCTCGCCGATGCGATCACCGCCGCCATCAACGCGCAGATCGCCAACGGCAACTACGCCAAGGTCCTGGCGAAATGGAACCTTTCCGCCGAGGCCGTCAAGGAATCGCGCACCAATCCCGCCGGCCTGCCCAAGAGCTGAACCGGCGAGCCCGCGCCGCGCCGGTTTCCTCCCCCCGGTGCGGCGCTCGAGCCTTCTCGATCCTTCGGAGTTCCGTTTCCATGCCCTTCGCCCAGCGCGCCCGCCGCGTCGCAACTGTGCTTCTGCTGATCGCTCCCGCCGGCCCGGCCTTCGCCGATGCCGGCTTCGACTTTTCGCCCGAACAGCCGGGGCGGCTTCATGCCGAGCGCGTCCAGGCGGCCGCCGACGCCATCCCGAAGGACTTCCCCTTCGTGCGGCCGGGCCATCTCACCGTCGCCGTCAACCCGGCCGGCGGCCCGCCCATCGCGACCTATGCCACGGACGCCGCGACCGTCATCGGCGCCGACCCCGACTTCGCCTCGCTCGTCGCCGACAGCCTCGGGCT
This sequence comes from Aureimonas psammosilenae, assembly GCF_009176975.1. Taxonomy (GTDB): domain Bacteria; phylum Pseudomonadota; class Alphaproteobacteria; order Rhizobiales; family Rhizobiaceae; genus Plantimonas; species Plantimonas psammosilenae. The sequence continues at coordinate 436,656 of NZ_WEZG01000001.1, read as the reverse complement.
GACGCTCGATCTCGTGCCCGTCGCCTGGGCCGACTGGCCCCTTGGGATGACGTCCGGCAAATACGATGCGGTGATCTCCAATGTCGGCGTCACCGAACAGCGGAAAGAGAAGTTCGACTTCTCCACCTATCGCCAGGGGCTCCACGGCTTCTTCGTGAAGAAAGGCTCCGGCATCGCCACGATCGCCGAACCGAAGGACATCGCGGGGCTGCGCATCATCGTCGGTGCCGGCACCAACCAGGAGCGCATTCTCCTCGAATGGGACAAGCGCAACGTCGACGCCGGCTTGAAGCCCGCTGAGCTGCAATATTTCGACGACGAGGCGACGAGCCTCGTGGCGCTCCAGTCGGGCCGCGCCGACGTGATCGTGCAGCCGAACGGACAGCTCGTCTTCATCGCCGCGCGCGACGGCAACATCGGGCGCGTCGGGACCCTCAGCGCCGGCTGGCCGGAACGGTCCGATGTCGCGATCGTCACGAAGAAGGGCTCGGGGCTGGCGGACGCGCTGACGGTGGCCGCCAACGCTCTGATCGAGAACGGTCTCTACGCCAAGGCGCTCGACCGCTGGGGCTTGAGCGAGGAAGCCCTGCCGCGATCGGAAACCAATCCGCGCGGCCTGCCGAAATTCTGAACCGCCCGCCAGACGCCAAGGACCTTCCCCATGACCGCCACAAACCCGCTGAATTTCTTCTGGTTCATCCCGACCCACGGAGACGGCAGCTATCTCGGCACCGACAAGGGCAGCCGCAAGCCGGAATTCCGCTACTTCAAGCAGATCGCCACCGCCGTCGACCAGCTCGGGTTTCAGGGCGTGCTTCTGCCGACCGGCCAGTCCTGCGAGGATTCCTGGATCACCGCCACGGGTCTGGCGACGGCAACGGAGAAGCTGAAGTTCCTCGTGGCGCTTCGTCCCGGCATCATCTCGCCCACCGTCGCCGCGCGCCAGACCGCAACGCTCGACCGCTTGTCGAACGGCCGCCTTCTCCTCAACGTCGTGGTCGGCGGCAATCCGGCCGAGCTTGCCGGCGACGGCGTCCATCTTTCGCACGACGAACGCTATGAGCAGGCCGGCGAGTTCCTGGAAATCTGGCGGCGTCTCCTTCAAGGCGAGGTCGTGGATTTCGACGGGCGGCATTATCAGGTGAAGGGCGCGCGCAACGACTTTCCGCCAATCCAGGCCCCGCACCCGCCGCTTTATTTCGGCGGCTCGTCGGAGGCGGGACAGGCGCTCGCCGCGCGGGCCGTCGATCTGTATCTGACCTGGGGCGAGCCGCTCGATCAGGTCGCCGAAAAGCTCGACGCGGTGCGCGCCAAAGCCAAGGCAGCCGGCCGGGCGGTGCGCTTCGGGATGCGCGTGCATTTCATCGTCCGCGAAACGGAAGAAGAAGCCTGGGCCGCCGCCGACAAGCTGATCTCGCATATCTCCGACGCGCAGATCGAGCGCGCTTATACCCGCGCGTCGAGTGAGATGGATTCGGTCGGCCAGCGCCGGCAGGCTGCGCTCCATGGCGGCCGCCGCGACAAGCTGGTGGTGGCGCCCAATCTCTGGGCGGGCGTCGGCCTCGTGCGCACCGGCGTCGGCACGGCGCTCGTCGGCACGCCCGATCAGGTGGCCGCCCGCCTTGCCGAATATCAGGCGCTCGGCGTGGATACGATCGTCGGCTCGGGCTATCCGCATCTGGAGGAAGCCTACCGCGTCGCCGAACTCCTGTTCCCCAAGCTCGGCATCGCCGTGGAAGGGCAGCGCGCCCACGAGTCGATCGCCAATGAATTCACGGTCGGCAGGAGGGCGTAAGCATCCCGTCGGATTTTAGATGGCTCGAACGATGGAATATTCGGGCCTTTCCCAGGCATCAACCTGAAGCTTCACACCGTATGCACCGACTTCCACGAGTTGCATGACACGCTGATCTCGGGAGCCGCATCGGAGCCGCTACAAGTCTTGAGTAAGGAATGAGGGCTATGAACTCACTCGAATAATAGCGACCTAATTTCCGGCCGCTGCCAGAAGCCAACCATGCTTTCGAGAAGCGTTCTTTCCCTCGTCGCCCTTGCGATCAACATCCTGCCGCATCGCAGCCTCGCCGCCGATGCCACGGTGCAGGATATGCAGATCGTCGGGCGGGCGCTTTCGTTCAAGAACGGCCAGAAGAAGGGCGCGATCACCCTCGCGGTCGTCTATGCCGGGGCGAGCGAGCAATCGAACGCGGAAATGCAGGCGGCCGTCGCGATATCGAGGAACGGTTTGAAGGTCGGCGACAACCTTCTGCGCATCGTTCCTGTGGAGCAGTCCCAGCTCTCCTCGGCCTCGGGCTATGACGGCGTCTTCAGCGTCGGCGGCGTCGATCAGGAGCGGTTGCGCAAGGCCCTGAACCGCAGCGGCACGCCCTGCTTCACGCTGGAGGCGGCGCAGGTCAAAGGCGGTGCCTGCACCGTCGCCGTCCGCTCCCGGCCTGCCGTTTCCATATCGATCAATTCGGGCAACGCCGCTGCGACGGGCGTCGGCTTCGCCACGGCGTTCATCATGATGGTCCGCGAAATATGAATGCGCGCAAGCTATCGGTGCTGGCAGCCGCCTTTCTGGTTATCGCGCCGGCGGCCCATGCGCAGACCGTGGACTACACGGCGGCCGAACAGATGTTCGGCGAACCCGTCACGGCGTCGGCCATCGGCAAGCCGCAGCGCGCCAGCGAAGCGCCCGCCAATATCGACATCATCACCGCCGACGACATCCGCCGTTCGGGGGCCACCGACATTCCCTCGATCCTGCGCTTCGTGCCGGGCCTCGACGTCAGGCGCTACGGCCAGTTCGACGCCGCCGTCGGCATCCGGGGCTACAACACGGCGCTCAACCCGCGCGTTCTCGTGCTTCTGGATGGACGCCAGGTCTACCAGGACGACTACGGCTATACGCTCTGGTCGCAGATCCCGGTGGCGCTCGGTGAGATCCGCCAGATCGAGATCATCAAAGGGCCGAACGCGGCGCTCTACGGCTTCAACGCGGTGTCGGGCGTCATCAACATCGTCACCTTCGATCCCCTGCGCGACAGGAAGAACGCCGTCGACATGCGCGGCGGGACGCAGGGCCAAGCCTATGGCGAGGGTGTCGCGACCATACAGGTGCCGGATCGTTTCGGCCTTCGCGCATCAGTCAAAGGCACGCGGGCCGACGAGTTCGAGGGCAAGTCGGTTCTCGACGATGCGGAAAAGCCCAATGTGAAGACCGGCGCGGCCGATATGCGCTACCGGCTGAACGACCATGTGGAACTCGGCGTTTCGGCCTCCATCGGCGGCATCGAAACGGAGTATTATCCCGATTTCGGGTCCTATATCGCCATGGACACCAAGACGCAGAGCTTGCGCGGCGTTCTGACGGCGGACACCTCGCTTGGCCTTCTGCAACTCGACGCCTATCGAAACGCCACCGATTTCAGTTCGAGCGGCTGGATCTACGATCTCGGCTGGCGACAGGACGTCACCGTGGTGAAGGCGAGCGATCTCGTGCGTGTCGGCGGCGACCATACGTTGCGTATCGGCGCGGAATACCGGCACAACTCGCTGAAGGACGACGATTTCTTCGGGGGCGAAACCTCCACCGATCTCGTGGCCGGTTCGGTCATGTGGAACTGGCAGATCCGCCCGGATCTCGTGGTGACGAATGCCGTGCGCCTCGACGCGATGTCGGTTCGCAAGAATGATACGCCGGAAGAGTTCGACCAGACGCAAGACGATGTGGACTATCCCGACATCGTCCAGCCGAGCTTCAACAGCGCGCTTCTGTATTCGCCGACCGACTTCGATACGTTCCGTCTCAGCGCGGCCCGCGCCCTTCAGCTTCCGAGCCTCGTGACCTTGAGCTACTATTATCGACTCAGCCCGTTTTTCGAGGAACTGGCGCCTTTGCGGCCGAGTGCCGTGATGAACTACGAGGCAGGCTACAGCCGCGAGCTTCCTTCGCTGGACTCGCAGTTCAACTTTTCCCTGTTCGTTCAGGATACCGACAAGACCATCGGCTCACCCTTCGCCTTGCCGCTGATCTTCACGCGGGAGGACGAACTCGTTTCCTTGTCGCGCAACTTCGCCGGCAGCGGCGCGGTGGGCGGCGAGATCGGGATCGACGGACGTAACGAGGCCGGCTGGCGCTGGAACCTCAGCTATTCCCTCGCCAGCCTGAACGATCGGACATCGGCCGACATCCTGTCCCTGATTCCGGCGATCGACTACGCCGTGCAGAACCCGGTTCATTCCGTGATCGCCGGGCTCGGCTTCACATGGGACAGACTGGAAGTGGATGGCCAAGCCCGCTGGCAATCCAGCTTCAAAGACTTCCGGTTCGACGAGGCGACCTTCGGAAGCGCTGCCGAGAATGTACCGGACTATGTGACGCTGAACGCGCGCGCCGGGTACAAGGTCACCGATCAGGCGACGTTCTCGGTCACGGCCGAGCAGTTGAACGCCGCCCGCATCGTGACCTCCGCCGGCCGGCGCAGCGAGCGCCGTCTCCTCGCCGGCCTGAAGATCGAGTTCTGATCCATGCCGTTCGCGTTGGAGCCGAGGCAAGAGCGATGAGCCATCTCCTGGCCGATCTGACGGGATATCACGACCCCTTCTGGGGCGCTCTCGTGGTTCTGGCGGCGCTGTGCGGCGCCTTTCTGCTCATGATCCTTCTGCGCCAAGCCACCAGCTTCTACGGCTGGCGAAGGGCCGGCCTCGTCGCGGTCGGCGGCCTTGCTTCCACCGGCATCAGTTGGGGGGCATTCCTGGCGGCCTTCAAGAGTACCTATCCGCAGATCGCGATCTCGATCCCGCCATCCCATGCGGCATCATCTCTCACGACGTCCCTCGCCTTCAACCTTTTCGGTTTGAGCATCGCCGCCGCCGGTCGCCGGTCGGGTCGCAACGTCCTTCTTGCCGGCTCCCTTCTTTCCTTCGGCTTCTCGTGCATGGTGTTCACGAGCATGTCGGGAATGGTCAGCCCATACGCCCTGTCCTACGACCTTTCCGCCGTTCTCCTCGTCATGATCTTCGGCGCGCTGCTCGCCAGCTTCGCCATCTCGGAAATCGGCAAGAAAGGGCACAACAACAGCCTTGCGATCGGAACCCTGCTCGGGGGCGCCGCCATCGCCTTCTCGGCCTTCGGCTCCCTGTCTTCCATCCTGTCCTTCGGGGACTGGATGAGCGCGGTCGCCGAGCCCGACGATCTCACCGCCTCGCCCATCGTGGTGATCGGGGCGGCGGAAGCCGTCACCGTTCTCGTGCTGAGCTTCGTCGGTTCGCTCGCGACCACCGCGCCGCCGCCCGCGACAAACTCGAAGCGGAACGGCTGCGCCAGCTCGCCAACAGCACGTTCGAGGCGATCGTGATCCACCGGGACGGATCGGTTCTCGACGGCAACGAAGCGCTCGCCTCGCTGCTCGGCGTTCGGGAAAACAGCTTGGCCGGCCAGCATCTCGGCCGGATCGTGCCGGAAGGCGCGACGCCGTTCTGGACCGCGAACCGCTCCTCGACGCGCGGCGAAAGCGAGATCGTCACCGCCACCGGCCAGCGACTTCCCATCGAGATGCTGTCGCGCACGATCCCCTATCGCGGCAGTCTCGCTACGGTGACGGCGCTTCGCGACATCAGCGAACGGCGCGATTCGGAGGCAAGGATTCGCTTCCTCGCCCATCACGACATGCTGACCGCACTGCCCAACCGTGCGCTTCTGACCGAGGAACTCGAGAACAAGCTCGCCGCCGCGACGGAGAAATCGGATACCTTGGCGGTTCTCTGCCTCGATCTCGACGGCTTCAAGCTCGTCAACGACACCTATGGCCATGCGACGGGCGACGAGCTTCTGCGTCAGGTCGCGGCGCGGCTGCGGGCGGCCATGCGCGAGGGCGAGTTCGTGGCGCGCATCGGCGGCGACGAGTTCGTCGTTCTCCAGTCGTCGGGCACGCAGCCCGGCAAGGCGGGCGATCTGGCGCAGCGCATCATCGCCGCGCTCACCTCGCCCTTCGATCCGGGCGGACGCCGGGTCACGATCGGCACGAGCGTCGGCGTCGCCATCTTCCCGCGCGACGGAGCCGAGCCGAACCAGTTGGTGAAGCGCGCCGACATCGCCCTTTACCGCGCCAAGCACAACGGCCGGGGATGCGTGCGCTTCTTCGACGCCGCCGTGGACCACGAGGTCGACGACAGGCCGCAGCTCGAACAGGAACTTCGCGACGCCCTGGCGAAGGGCGAGCTGAGCCTTGCCTATCAGCCGATCTTCGATTGCGTGGGGAAGCTCGTTTCCTTCGAGGCCCTCATGCGCTGGACCCATCCGGTGCTGGGGCCCATCTCGCCGGCGCGCTTCATCCCGATCGCCGAAAGCCGCCAATTGATCCTGCCGATGGGCGAATGGGCCTTGCGCGAAGCCTGCCGGACCGCCGCGACCTGGGCGGGCGACATCCGCGTCGCCGTGAACCTGTCCCCCGTTCAGGTCGTGCAGAAGGATCTTCTGTCCCGTATCGACGCGGTGCTTCGCGAAACGGGTCTGTCGCACGAGCGGCTCGAACTCGAAATCACCGAGGGCGTGCTTCTAAAGGATGAGGAGGCCGCCTGCGACGTCATCACGGCACTCGGGAAACGCGGCGTCAGGATCGTCCTCGACGATTTCGGCACCGGCTATTCGAGCCTGTCCTATCTTCACCGCTTCCGTTTCGACAAGCTGAAGATCGATCGGTCCTTCATCCACCGGCTGCTGCACGAGCGAAGCGCGCAGGCGATCGTGAAGGCCATCATCTCGATGAGCCGCGACCTCGGGATGGAGGTAACGGCCGAGGGCGTGGAAACCACTGAGCAGATGGAGGCCCTCACCGCGCAAAGCTGCCACGAGTTGCAGGGCTTCCTGCTCGGCAGGCCGATGCCCGGCGAGGACGCGAACCGCTTGGCCCTGGAACACGGCGCGGAAGGCGGTCTTCGAGAGCTGGAGCGCCTCCGCACGGCGATGGGCGGCGGCCGGACCGAGGCCGTTTCCGCCGCCTGAGATGTTCCCCCGCGTATTTCGCGCCGGGGTGGCGGATCAGCGCGTCGCCGTCTCGATGGGCAGCGGCTGCACCGGCGCGCCGGGCCCGATCTTCTGGAGATTGCCGGTGATGACGCGATCGTCCTCGCGCACGCCGGAAGCGGCCACGAGATCGCCGTCCGTCGCGCCGAGCGTCACCGGGCGCTGCTCGGCGACGCCCTTCTCGCCGACCACATAGACATATTTGCCGAGCTGCCCCGAGCCGATGGCCGCCTGCGGCACCATCAGAACGCCGTCGCGCTCGTCCACCACCAGCCGGGCGCGCACATACTGGCCGGGCAGAAGCGCGAAATCCGGGTTGGCGATGGTGGCCCGCGCGGCGATGGTGCCGGTCTGCGGGTCCACCGCGTTGTCGATGAAGGTCAGTTCGCCGGCGCGTGTTTCATCGTCGGTGCCCGGCAGCGTGACTTCCACCTTCACGCCGCCGCTCGCCCGCTTGGCCTTGGCGATGGCCGCGAGATCCCGCTCGCTCGGATTGAACGAGACATAAACCGGATCGAGCTGCACGAGGGTGTTGAGAACAGACTCACCTGCCCCGACGAGCGTGCCGACGGGCGCGCGGTCGCGGCCCAGACGCCCGGCGAAGGGCGCGCGGATTTCGGTGTAACCGACATTCAGTTCCGCCGCCTGCATCGCGGCCCGGCCCAGCATCACCGCCGCATCCGCCTGCCGGCGCGCGCTGGAGCGCTGGTCGAAGGTGTCCTTCGCCAAGGAGCCGCTTTGAACGAGCGAGGTGGAACGCTCGGCCGTCGCCTTGGCATAGTCGAGGGCGGCGGAATCGCGTTCCACCGCGGCCTTGGCCTGATCCAGCGCGGCCTGGAAATCCCGCGGATCGAGCTTGTAGAGAAGGTCGCCGGTCTTCACGTCGGCGCCGTCCGGCAGAAGCTGGTCCGACACGAAGCCCGTCACCTTGGTCTGGAGCGACACGGAGCGGATCGCTTCGGTGCGGGCAGAATAATCGAGCCAGGTGGGCAGCGAGCGCTTCACGACGCGCGCCACCGGCACGGGCATGGCCGGCGGGGCGGCTTGCGCTTGCGCCGTGCCGGTCCCGGCGGCCGCGTCGCCGCCGGTGGACCCGAGTTCTTGAAACAGGACGGCACGATGGCGCCATGCCAATTCGCCGCCCGATACGAGGGCGAAGACGGCAACGGTCGCGAACGCGATCTTCAGGATACGCATGGATGGCAACTCCGAAAGCTCATTCGGCCGGGACGGTCTGGGCGGTCGCGCCCTTCTCGTCGGCAAGGCGATGGGACGAGGACTCGTGGGGAGCCCTGCCCTCGCGCCAGCGCTCGATCATCGCATAGAAGACCGGCACGAACAGGAGGGTGAGAATGGTCGCGGCCAGCATTCCGCCGAACACCGTGGTGCCGATCGACTGGCGGCTGGCGGCGCCCGCGCCTTCCGCGTTCATTAAGGGCACGACGCCGAGAATGAAGGCGAAGGCGGTCATCAGGATCGGGCGAAGGCGAAGGCGCGCGGCGTCCTTTGCCGCATCCACGATCGAAAGCCCTTCCTCGCGCCGCCGTTTGGCGAATTCCACGATCAGGATGGCGTTCTTGGCGGCAAGGCCGATCAGCATCACGAAGCCGATCTGCGAATAAACGTCGATCTGCATGCCGCGCACGAACAAGGCACCCACCGCGCCGAACAAGGCGAGGGGCACGGCCAGAAGCACCATGAAGGGCATCGACCAGCTTTCGTACTGGGCGGCCAGGATCAGGAACACGAAAACGATGGCGAGCGCGAAGATGACGCTGGCGAGCGAGCCGGCCTTGATCTCCTGATAGGTGATGCCCGTCCATTCATAGGCGAAGTCGCGCGGCAGCACGGCTTCGGCGACGCGCTGCATGGCAGCGCTCGCCTGGGCCGAGGAAAAGCCGGGCGCCGCCGCGCCGTTGATGAGCGCGGACGCGTAGTTGTTGTAGTGCGGCACGGTTTCGGGGCCGACCACCGGCTTCAGTTGCCCGAGCGTCGAAAGCGGCACCATGCCTCCTTCGGAATTTCTCACGTAGAGACGCGACAGGTCGGACGCGTTGGCGCGCGCCTGCGCTTCCGCCTGCAGCGTGACGCGGAAGGTGCGCCCGAACAGGTTGAAGTCGTTCACGTAGAGCGAGCCGAAGAAGATCTGCAGCGTGTTGAAAACGTCCGGCAGGTCGAGGCCGAGAAGCTTGGCCTTGTTGCGGTCGAGATCGAAGTCGAATTGCGGCGTCGATGTCGAGAAGGACGAGAACAGGGCGTGAGGGTTGAGTTCGGGCTGCTTGCGCGCTTCCGCGAGAACGGCCTGGACCGCCTGATCCAGCGCCGCCGAGCCGCGCCCGGTGAGGTCCTCGACCTGGAACTCGAAGCCGCCGGTCGCGCCGAGGCCTGGAATGGACGGCGGGTCGAAGGGCAGAACGATCGCTTCCGGAATCTGGATCAGCTTGCCCTGAAGCTCGGCCACGATCTTGGAAGCGTTCTGCTCCGGCGGGCGCTCGTTCCAGGGCTTCAGGATGGCGAACTCGACCGCCGAGTTGGATTGCGCGGCATTGGTCAGGAAGTTGAGACCCGAGATCGAGCCGACGATGTCGATGCCGGGCGTTCCTTCCAGAACACCGCGCACCTTGGCGGCGACCGCGTCCGTGCGCTCCAGCGAAGCGCCGTCGGGCAACTGGATCACCACGAAGAAGTAGCCCTGGTCCTCGACGGGAAGAAAGGTCGAGGGCAGCTTCTGCCAGATCCAGTAGGTGCCGCCGAGGGTCAACGCGAACAGGAGAACCACGATGAAGCGCGCCCGCACCAGCCCCCCGACCAGCCGCGCATAGGCATGCGACATCCAGTCGAAGGCGGCGTTGAACCAGCGGAAGGCGAAGAAGCGCGTCTGCGGCTTGTGGCTGAGGAACACCGCCGCAAGCGCAGGGGAGAGCGTCAGCGAGTTGAAGGCGGAAATGCCGACCGAGATCGCGACGGTCAGCGCGAACTGGTTGTACAAGCGCCCTGCGACGCCTGGAATAAAGGCGACGGGAATGAACACGGCCATCAGAACGGCGGTGGTCGCGATGATCGGCCCGGTCACCTCGCGCATGGCGCGCAGCGTCGCCTCCATCGGCGGATAACCGTCCTCCAACTGCCGCTCGACATTCTCGACCACGACGATGGCGTCGTCCACCACCAGACCGATGGCGAGCACCATGCCGAGCAAGCTCAGCATGTTGAGCGAGAAGCCGAGCAGCGCCATCACCACGAGGGTCGCGATCAAGGACACCGGAATGGCGATGATCGGGATCAGGGTCGTGCGCCAGCTTTGCAGGAAGATGTAGACGACGAGGATGACGAGGAACAAAGCCTCGGCCAGGGTGATGAGGACGTCCTCCATCGCCGCCGACACGAAACGCGTCGTGTCGTAGTGCATGGCGTAGGAAATGCCCGCCGGGAAGCGCTTCGACAATTCGTCCATCTTGGCATGGACGTTCTTCTGGAGGTCGAGCGCGTTGGAGCCGGGCATCTGGAAGATGCCGAGCACCACGGTCGGGTCCTTGCCGAAAAAGGCGGTGGAGGCGTATTGCAGCGCGCCGAGTTCGGTGCGCGCGACATCGCTGAGGCGCACCACGGAGCCGTTCTGCGAATTGGCGCGCACCACGATCTGGTCGAACTCGGCCGGATCGCTCAAGCGGCCGACGGCGTTCACCTGCATCTCGAAGGGCGTGCCGGCGGGAGCTGGCGACTGGCCGATCTTACCGGCCGCGACCTGCACGTTCTGCTCGGCGATGGCCTGTTGGACGTCCACGGCGGTGATGCCGAGATTGGCCATGCGGTCGGGATCGAGCCAGACGCGCATGGAATAGCGCCGTTCACCGAAGATCTGCACGTCGCCGACGCCCGGCACGCGCTTCAAGGGGTCGGCGACCTGAAGAAAGGCGTAGTTCGACAAGGCCACCGGATCGACCGAACCGTCCGGCGAGGTGAGGTTCACGATGAGCGCGAAGTTCGGGTTCTGCTTCTTGACCGTCACGCCGCTCTGGTTGACGATCGCCGGCAACGCGGACGCCGCCTGGCTCACGCGGTTCTGGACGTCCACGGCCGCGATATCGAGCGGATAGCCGACCTCGAAGGTCACCGTGATCGTCGCCGAGCCGTCGTTGGAACTCGTCGAGGACATGTAGGTCATGCCTTGGACGCCGTTGATCTCCTGCTCCATCGGCGTCGTCACTGTGTCGGCGACGACCTGCGCGCTGGCGCCCGGATAACGCGCGCTCACCACCACCTGCGGCGGCGTGATGTCGGGAAACTGCGCGACGGGCAGCAGGAAATAACAGATCGCGCCGGCCAGAACCATAACGATGGCGATGGCCGAGGCGAAGATCGGACGGCGCGTGAAGAACTCTACCAAGGCTGGTGCCCTCGTTCGGAATGCTTGAAGCTTAGCCGCAGCAGCGATCGGCGATGGCCGACATCGCCTTGGCGGCGAAGCGCGGCCGGTCGATCGGCGCAAGACGGGGAAGGCTCGGCGCGGACAGCCGAGCGGGGCCTTGCGACACGAAGCGCAGGCGCGCTTCGAAATCGTTCGGGTTCACCCGGTCGGCCCTCATCAGGGCGCGCACGGCCGGTTCCTTCATGATCTCGGCGATCGTCGGCTCGAAGTTCGCGTCAAACATTCTCGGCTCCTTTCCCTCGACCCACACCGAACCGCTTTGCGTTCGGCTCCCGCTTGCCCATATCGATCTTGCGAACAGGCTCAGTCGATGTTACGGGTTAGTAACATCGACAGGTGACAGATCGGTAACATGACGTCAAGCGCAAACGTCCTTCAAGGTCTGAGGATTCGATGACGGACGCAGCATGCGGCCTTGGACGACCGCGGGATCGCATTCTCGATACGGCCCGAAACCTCTTCCGCCGATGCGGAATCCGGGGCGCGGGCGTCGACGCGATCGCGGAGAATGCCGGCACCAACAAGATGACGCTCTACCGGCACTTCCGGTCCAAGGACGAGCTCATCGTCGCCTGCCTGAACGAGGCGGCGACCGAAGCCGACAAAAGCTGGGTCGAACTCGAAGCGGCCCATCCCGCGGACCCCAAGGCCCAACTCGACGCCTGGGTCGACGCGGTCGACGGCTGCATCCGCGAGGGTCAGGCCTGCGAGATCGCCAATGCCGCCGTGGAGCTGCCCGAAGCCTCCGAGCTTCTGCGCACTACCATCGTCGGGTTCAAGAACCACCAGCGCCAGCGGCTCGGCCAGCTTTGCGCCGATGCCGGCATCCACCGCGCCGAAGCGCTCGCCGACATGCTTTGCCTTCTGATCGAAGGCGCGCGGGTCAGCCGCCAGACGCTCGGGCAGGAAGGTCCGAGCCACAGCTTCTCCACCTGTGCCCGGTCCGCGATCGCGGCCTTCTCGGTGGAGTCCGGCGCTTCGAAGTGAAGGCCGTTCGAGCCGGCGAGGCGACAGTGCCGCCGGCCCTTTTCCTTTCAGCGATCATTCGCCGCGACTATTCCGCCTCCGCCAGCCGGGACGCGAGGCTGGACGGAAGAGGCCATGGAAACAGTGTTTCCGTGGGGTATCGTCAGGGGCGCTCCCAGCCGTTCGAGCGGCCGGAGCGGAAAAAGGCGTCGATGACGCGCATGTTGAGAACGGCGTCCTCGATGCCCCATTCGAGCGGCGCCTCTCCACGAACGGCGGCCGAGAAGGCGTCGCCCTGAAGCGTGTACTGGTCGATGACCGGGAACTCGACGACCTCGGCGCCGCCGCCGACGAGGTCGCGGCCGTCGTCGATGACGATGCGCCCCGGCCGGTCGTTCGGCGCGTTGAAGGGGATCTCGATCGCGATCCGACCCTTCGTGCCGAGCACCTCGACAGCCTGGCGCGGCACGAGCTGCGTGGCGCAGGTGAAGCCGAGATGCCGGCTGCCGGAAAACTCGGCGATGCCGGTCAGCATCCGGTCGGTCTTCATGGCCGGATCGATGTCGAAGGCGCCGACGACGCGGCTTGGCTCCGCGCCGAACACGAAGCGCGCCGTGTTGATCGCGTAGCAGCCGATATCGTAAAGCCCGCCGCCGCCGATCTCCGGCTGGTTGCGGATGTTCTCGGGGTCGGTGAGGTAATAGGAAAACACCGTGTGGATGGCGCGCACCTCGCCGATGCGACCTTGCCCCACCAGTTCGCGCACCCGCCGCCATTGCGGATGGTGGCGCACCATGAAGGCTTCGGCGACGAGCCGTCCGGTGCGCTTCGAGGCTTCCACCAGTTGCCCGGCCTCTTCTGCGCTCATCGCGATCGGCTTCTCGCAAAGCACGTGCTTGCCGGCTTCCAGCGCCTTGATCGTCCAGGGCACGTGGAGATGGTTCGGCAGCGGATTGTAGATCGCCTCGATCTCCGGGTCGGCCAGAAGCTCCTCGTAGGAGCCGTAGGCTCGGGCAATGCCGAGCCTGTCGGCCGCCGCCTTCGCCTTTGCCCCGTCGCGCGAGGCAAGAGCGGCGACCGTCGATTTCTCGCCCTTCAGCATGGCGGGGATCACGGCGTTGAGACCGATCTGGGCGGTGGAGAACACGCCCCACTGAACCTTCGACGTCATGACATCTCTTTCGTTTCTTCAAAGCACTCCCGACAGGAAGCGCTTCGCCCGAGGGCTTCGTGGATGGCCGAACATGGCGTCCGGCGGCCCGCTTTCGACCTCCCTCCCCTCGTCCGTGAAGACGACTTGGGGCCCGACGCGGCGCGGGAAGTTCATTCCATGCGCGATTTGAACAGCGGATTGCGGCCCGATCGGCCTGGTTCTCAATGATCGAAGCCGAGGAGTTCGCGAACGGCCCGCAGGAAGACGCGCGCGCCGACCGCGAGGAGATCGTCGGGAAAATCGTAGTCCGGGTTGTGGAGCCTCGGATGGTCGATGCCCGCGCCGAGAAAGAACATCGCCGACTTCGAAACATCGGCGAAACGGCCGAAATCCTCCGACGGATAGATCGGCTCGCCGGGACGGTGCGCGATCCCTTCGCCATCCAGCGCGCGGCGCAGAAGGGCGACGGCTTCCGGGTGGTTGTCGCAGTGCCGGAAGATGTCGTGATAGGACATGGCGCAATCGAGCCCCGCCCCGCGGGCCACCGCCACCGCGATCGCTTCGGCCTCGGCGACGAGACCCTGCATGGCTTCGTCCTGGAGCGTGCGCAGCGTCGCCCAGATCTCACCATGTCCCGGCGCGATCCCGAAGGCGGGCTCGCCGAGGCGCGCGTGAGTGACGGTGACGAGCCGGAAGCCGTCGCGGAGCGGCCCGCCCGCGCCCAAAGCCGTCAGCGCCGGCATCAGTCGGGCCATTGCGCCCATCGGCGACACGCCGTCCTGCGGCATCGACGCATGGGCCGTGCGGCCACGGAGTTCGACCCGCAGCCCGCGCGAGGCGCAGTTGACCGGCCCTTCCCGCAAGGCGACTTCGCCGAAGGGTAGGCCCGGCAGGTTATGAAGCGACAGCGCATAGTCCGGCTTGATCTGCGCGAAGGCCGGATCGGCGATCACGGCGTCGGCCCCGGCTCCCGTTTCCTCCGCCGGCTGGAACAAAAGCACCACCCGCCCCCGCTGCGGCCTTCGGCGCGCGAGTTCGGTGCCCACCAGCGTCAGGATCGCCGAATGGCCGTCATGACCGCAAAGGTGACCCTTGTTCTCGATCTGCGAGCGATGCTCGATTGCGCCGATCTCCTGGATCGGCAGCGCGTCGAGTTCGCTTCGCAGGAGAACCGTCGGTCCCGCCGCCGCTCCTTCGAAAACGGCGGCGACGCCATGACCGCCGAGCCCGGACAAAAGCCGGTCCGGCTCTTGTTCGGCGAGCCGGCTTAGCACGGCGGCGGCCGTCTTCGCCTCCTCGCCCGACAGCTCGGGATGTCGATGAAGCTCGCGACGAAAGTCGATCGCCTCGCCGATATCCCGAATGTCGAAGGCCATGCGCGATCTCCTGTCCCGCCCTCAGGCCTCGGCCGAGCCGCCGTCGACGTCGAACTTCACCCCTTGCGCCAGCGGCAGGGAGCGGCCGTAGTTCACCGCGTTGGTCTGCCGGCGCATATAGGCCTTCCAGGCGTCCGAGCCCGATTCGCGCCCGCCGCCGGTCTCCTTTTCTCCGCCGAAGGCACCGCCGATCTCCGCGCCGGAGGGTCCCATATTGACGTTGGCGATGCCGCAATCGGATCCCGCCACTGATAGGAAGCGCTCGACATCGCGGATGTCGGTGGCGAAGATCGAGGAGGACAGGCCCTGCGGCACACCGTTCTGCAGCGCGATGGCTTCCTCCAACGTCGCGTATTTCAGGACGTAAAGGATCGGCGCGAAGGTCTCCTCCACCACCGGCCCGACCTGCTCGGGCATGGTGACGAGCGCCGGGCGGACATAGAAGGAGTCCGCGCCGTTGACGTCCACACGCTCGCCGCCCTGCACCGTACCGCCCGCCGCTTTCGCGGCTTCGAGCGCGCGTGCCATGCCTTCGAAGGCGGCTTGGTCTACCAGCGGGCCGACAAGCGCTTCGCTCGCCACCGGCGAGCCGACCGAGATGGTGGCATAAACACGTTTTAGCTTTTCCACCAGCTCGTCATGGACGCTTTCATGCACGATCAAACGGCGGAGCGTCGTGCAGCGCTGGCCGGCGGTGCCCATCGCACCGAAGGCGACGGCGCGCAACGTCAGATCGAGATCGGCCGAAGGCGTGACGATGGACGCGTTGTTGCCGCCGAGTTCCAGGATGGAGCGGCCGAAGCGCGCGGCGACCTTGACCCCGACGATGCGGCCCATGCGGGTCGAGCCGGTGGCGGAAACCACGGGAACGCGCGCGTCCTCCACCAGCACTTCGCCGGTGCCGGCATCGCCGATGAGGAGCGTCGACAGGTCGGCGGGCGCGTCCGCGCCGAAGCGCGCCACGGCTTTCTCGAAGATCGCCTGCGTCGCCAGCGCCGTCAGCGGCGTTTTCTCGGAGGGCTTCCAGATCACCGGATTGCCGCAGACGAGCGCCAGCGCCGCGTTCCACGACCAGACGGCGACGGGGAAGTTGAAGGCCGAGATGATGCCGACCGGGCCGATCGGGTGCCATTGCTCGGCCAGACGGTGGTCGGCGCGCTCGGACGGCATCGTGAGGCCATAAAGCTGGCGCGACAGGCCCACCGCAAAGTCGCAGATGTCGATCATTTCCTGAACCTCGCCGAGGCCTTCGGAAACGACCTTGCCGGCCTCGATCGTCACGAGCCGGCCGAGCGCTTGCCTGTTGGCGCGCAGTTCCTCGCCGAGCAGCCGCACGAGCTCCCCGCGGCGCGGCGCCGGCATCAGACGCCATTGAAGAAAGGCGGCGGTCGAGCGCGCGATGGTCTCGCGCGCCGCGTCCGGCGTGGTTTCGGGCACGCGCGCGATCGTCTCGCCGGTGATCGGCGAGCGCACGGCCCGCGCGCCGCCGGTGAACCGCGCGTCTTCGAGGCCGAGGGAGCGCAGGATCGCGGCGGTCTCTTGTTCGAGCGAGGCGGCGCTGGCGGTTTGCGGCATGATATCTCCTGATGGTCGGACGTGGCGGCGGTTTTGCCGCTTCTAGCGCCGGGCGCTTGTTGCGTGGGCGAGCTGCGAGCCGATCTCGTACCAGGCCTCGCGGCTTTTGCGGAAGCGCACCGGCTCGGCCACTGTTTCGGGTAGCGGCAGGTCCTCCACCGCGATGCGCCCGAGGATGAGGTCGGCGAGAAGACGGCCGAACACGGTGCCCGGCGCGATGCCCCGGCCGTTGAAGCCGCTGAAGGAATAAACGTGCGTGGCCGGTCGATGGAAGCGCGGCAGGCTGTTCTGCGTCATGCCGATCTTGCCGTACCATTCCATCTCGAAGCCGACCCCGTCGAGCTGGGGAAAGAGCTTCGTCATCGCGCGCCGCCCCCAATTGCGATGAATGGAAGCGCCGAACCCGCGAAGCGCGCCGACCGATCCGAAGACGAGCCGTCCGGCGCGGTCGAAGCGGAAGGAGGACAGGATTTCCTCCGTATCCCACGCCCCTTGGCGCTCGGGCAGGATGGAGTGGCGAAGGTTGTCACTGAGCGGCTTCGTGGCGAGGTTGAAATAAGGCAGGTGGACCTGCTCTTCCCGAACTTCCGGAAAGACGCCCGCCCCATAGGCGTCGGTCGCCAGCACGATCCGGGGCGCGCGCACCCGCCCCCCGTTGCCGGCGTCGAGCATCCATGCGCCGTTCTCGTGCCGCGCCGCCGTGACAGGACTTCGGGTGAAGATCCGCGCACCGGCTTGGAGCGCCGCATGGCCGAGCCCCCGCGCATAGCTCAGTGGCTGGATCGTGCCCGCGCGGTGGTCGAGAAGCGCACCGGAGTAAGCACGGCTGCCGACCTTGGCGGCGGTCTCGTCGGGGCTGAGGAGTTCCACCGCCACGCCCCTCGCCTGCCATTGGCGAGCGCGGTCCTTCAACTCGCGAAGCCCCTTTTCGCCGACGGCGCAGTGCAGCGTTCCTTGCGTTTCCACCTCGCAGTCGATCCGATGGCGTTCCACGAGGTCGAACACGGCGCGGGGGCCATCGCCCAGAACCTGCAACAAGCGTTCGCCATGCGTTTCTCCGAGCGCGGCCGGCACGTCGTCCGGCATCACCCACATGCCGGCATTCACGAGGCCGACATTGCGACCCGATCCGCCGAAGCCGATCTCCTCGGCTTCCAGAACCGCGACGCCGCGCCCCGCTTCGGCAAGATGCAGGGCTGCCGAAAGCCCGGTATAGCCCGCGCCGATCACCGCGACGTCCACATGGATCTCGCGATCGAGGACCGTGGTCGCGGGGGCCGGGGATGCCGAGCGCTCCCAAAGGCCGTGACTGCGCGGATCGTTCTTCACCGGACGAGCCTCCCGACTCTTCGACGCTTATTCCGCCGCAGCCTGTCGGCCGGCCACGCCGAGTTCGGCTTCGAGAGCCTCGATCGAGCGGGTCTCGGCCTCCTCGTAGAGCACGAACTCGTCGGCGGGCTCAGCGCCGAGCGCTTCGGCGAAGGCGGCGCGGCTCGCATTGCCGGCATAGGCGCGCTGCTCCGTGCCGCCGAGATTGGACTGGAAGATGCCCGCCGCGCTGACGGGCAGGAAGTCCTCGTAGACGATCGGGTCGGCGAGGACGCGGCCTTCCGACACCAGCCGGTCGAGCGCCTCAGAATCCAGCGGTCCGGTGATGCCGCCCCCCGTCGCGCCCAAGCGATACCGGAAGAAGCCGAGGCCCTGCCGGCGGATCTCGTTGTAGGTGTCGGGAAAGGTCGCGAAGGTTTGCGCCAGGCGCGTGTCGTAATCCGCCCCGGCGCTTCCCGCGCCGCCGATCTCGCGCACCGATTGGAGAAGGTCGTCGTAGAGCGTCCGGCCCTTTCTCGTCAGCGCGATGCCGCGCTGTTCGATCTCGCCGAAACGCGCCGTGTGGGTGCCGGCCGCCTCGCCGTCGCCGCCTCGAAAGCGGATGGGCTCTTCCAGCGCCTTGAAGCTCGTTTGGCGAAGGAGGATCGGGCAGGCGCGCGTCGGCGGCCCTTCCACCACGGCCTTGGCGGCGATGTCGCGCGCCGGCATGCCGGTCTGCACCTCGTCGATATCGAGGGTGCGCGGCGTCAGATGGTTGATATGTGGACCCTTGAAAGACACGACGTCGGCGATCAGCCGGTGCGCGTCGTGAAGCTTCTTGTAGGTCGCGGCATCCACCGTCGCTTCCCCGTGCCAGCGGAAAGTTTCCAGAGCCTCGCGCACGAATTCCTGCGCTTGATCGTCGGTGAGGCCACCTTGGCGCTCGTGGAGGTCGATGAGTTCGAGAGCGCGGCTGGTGAAGATTTGCCGGCGCGAAAGAATGGCGGCGGCCTCCTCGCGCAAAGCTTCGTCCTCGATCAGTTCGAGCCGCAGAAGCGAGGTGAAGACGCGGAAGGGATTGCGCGACAGGGCCGCATCGGCCACCGGCCGGAAGGCGGTGGAATGAACAGGCACGCCCGCCACCGAAAGATCGTAATAGCCGACCGGCTCCATGCCCATCACCGCGAACAAGCGGCGGATGGTGAAAAGTTCCTGCGCCGTACCAAGGCGGATCGCGCCGTGGCGCTCCAGATCGAGCCGCTCCAATTCGTCGGCCCGTTCCAGATCGGCCTTCAGGGCGGGATCGCGCGCGAGAACGCCGGCATTGACGTCGCGCACCAGTTCCATGAGCGTCCCGTATTGCGGGACCTCCTGGCGATACATTTCCGACATCGCGCGCGAGAACAGGGTGCGGACGTGATCCGTCGACACGAAGCCGGGGGCGGCGGGGCTCGAAGAGGTCATGGGCGCATCACGCTCCGAAACGGGGATCGCATCCGGCGAGGCGGAAATCCATGCGAGTTTGGCATGAGGTTTGACGAGGCAACGCAGTTCTGCAAACGAAGATTTTATCTGACATCATTCGGTTGTGGAATGACATGGCCGTCGCGCGCCGCTTCCTGCCTTCCATGTCGCTCTTGCGCGCCTTCGAGGCGGCGGCGCGGCTGCAAAGCTTCACGGCGGCCGGGGCCGAGATCAATCTGACGCAAAGCGCGGTCAGCCGCCAGATCCGCGCCCTGGAAGAACTCTTGGGGGCGGAACTCTTTGTTCGCGAGCGGCAGTCGGTGCGCCTCACGGTGGCGGGCGAGGCCTATGCGCGCGAGGTGCGCGAAGCGCTCGGGCGCATCGCCGGGGCGACGCTCGCCTTTCGCGCCAATCCGGGAGGCGGCACCCTCAACCTCGCCATTCTGCCAACCTTCGGAACGCGCTGGCTGGCCCCTCGCCTGCCGGCCTTCCTCAAGCTCCATCCGGGCATCACCTTCAATCTGACGACGCGGCTGTCGCCGTTCGATTTCAGGCTGGAAGCGCTGGACGCCGCGATCCATTTCGGCGCCGCCGACTGGCCGGGGGCCGAACTCGATCTTCTGATGAGCGAAACGGTGGTGCCGGCCTGCAGCCCGCAACTGGCGGAGCGCTTCGGCTTCGGGCAACCGGCCGATCTTCTCGCCGCGCCCCTTCTTCATCTCGCCTCGCGTCCCGACGCCTGGGAGCGCTGGTTCGATCTTCAGAAGGCGAGTCCCGGCCCCTTGCGCGGCATGCTGTTCGACCAGTTCGCGACGGCTGCGCAGGCCGCCGTGTCCAACCTCGGCGTCGCGCTTCTGCCTGAATTCCTGATCGAGGACGACATCCGGCGCGGCGATCTCGTGCGCGCCCTCCCCCTCCCGATGGAAAGCACCGAACGCTATTATCTCGCCTGTTCTGTGACCCGGACATCCTATCCGCCGCTGGCCGCCTTCCGCCGATGGATACGCGAAGAAGCCTCAAACCCGACCCTTCAGGGGTAGAGGCTGAAGCTCATTCCCACTCGATCGTGCCCGGGGGCTTGGAGGTCACGTCGTAGACGACGCGGTTGATGCCCTTCACCTCGTTGATGATGCGCGTCGCCGCATTGCCGAGGAATTCCATGTCGAAGGGATAGAAATCGGCCGTCATGCCGTCGACGGAGGTGACGGCGCGAAGCGCGCAGACGAACTCGTAGGTGCGCCCGTCGCCCATCACGCCCACCGTCTGGACGGGGAGCAGCACGGCGAAGGCCTGCCAGATCGTGTCGTAGAGGCCGGCCTTGCGGATCTCGTCGAGATAGATCGCGTCGGCCTGGCGCAGGATGTCGAGCTTTTCGCGCGAAATGCCGCCCGGGCAGCGAATGGCGAGGCCCGGCCCGGGAAAGGGATGGCGCCCGACGAAGCTGTCGGGCAGCCCGAGCTCGCGGCCGAGCGCGCGCACCTCGTCCTTGAAGAGCTCGCGCAAGGGCTCCACGAGCTTCATGTTCATGCGCTCAGGGAGTCCGCCGACATTGTGGTGCGACTTGATGGTGACGGAGGGACCGCCGGTGAAGGACACCGACTCGATCACGTCCGGGTAGAGCGTGCCCTGCGCCAGGAACTCCGCGCCGCCGAGCTTGGCGGCTTCGGCCTCGAAGGTCTCGATGAACAAGCGGCCGATGGTCTTGCGCTTCTTCTCCGGGTCGCTTTCGCCTTCCAAAGCGCCGAGGAAAAGCTCTTCGGCTTCCACATGGACGAGCGGGATATTGTAGTGGCCGCGGAACAGGCCGACCACCTCCTCCGCCTCGCCCTGACGCATCAGGCCGTGATCCACGAAGATGCAGGTGAGCTGGTCGCCGATCGCCTCGTGGAGAAGAACGGCCGCCACCGCCGAATCGACGCCGCCGGACAGGCCGCAGATGACGCGCGCCTTGCCGACCTTGGCGCGGATCTCGGCGATCGCCTGATCCTTGAAGGCCGCCATGGTCCAGTCGCCGGCCAAGCCGGCGATGCGGTGGACGAAATTGGAGATGAGCTTGGCCCCGTCCGGCGTGTGGACGACTTCGGGGTGGAACTGCACGCCATAGAAGCGCCGCGCCTCGTCGGCGATGGCCGCGAAGGGCGCGCCGGGCGACAGGGCGACGATTTCGAAACCGGGAGGAAGCGCCGTCACGCGGTCGCCGTGGCTCATCCACACCTGATGGCGCGTGCCTTCGGCCCAAACGCCGTCGAAGAGCGGCGAGGAGCGCTTCACTTCCACGAAGGCACGGCCGAACTCGCGATGGAGGCCGCCCTCGATCCGGCCGCCGAGCTGCGCGCACATGGTCTGCTGGCCGTAGCAGATGCCGAGCACCGGAACGTCGGCCTCGAAGATCGCGTCGGGCGCGCGGGGCGAGGCTTCTTCGGTGGTGGAGGCGGGCGAGCCGGACAGGATCACCGCCTTCGGCTTCAACCGCGCGAAGCCTTCGGCGGCGGACTGAAAGGGCACGATCTCGGAATAAACCCCGGCCTCGCGCACGCGCCTGGCGATGAGCTGCGTGACCTGGGAGCCGAAATCGACGATGAGGACGGTGTCTGGATGCGCGGTCATTGCGGGGCTTTAATCAAGCAGGCCAGCCTATGCAAGCGCATCGCGCCGTCTATATGATGCCGGCTTCCATCGCGACGGCCAGCCGGTCGAGTGCGTCGGCCAGCCGCTCGTCCAGATGGCCGAGAAGCGAAGTCCAGTCGTCGTAGTGGTGGAGATCGGCGGCCCCGTCCGAGATGCCGCGAAGGCCCACCATCGGCAGCGCGAAACGCTGGCAGGCGCGCAAAACGGCGAATGTCTCCATATCCACCATCTCCGCGTCGATCTCATGATAGCGAAGCCCCGTGACGACATCGCCGCCGGTGGAAAGGCGTGCAGCCGGAATGCTCGGGATCGGCGTCGGCAGCGGGGTGTCGATCGGATGGTCGAGGAGGGGTGTGACGCCCTTGGTGAAGCCGAGGGCCGAGGCATCGATGTCGCGCCAGGAAACGGACGCGACCTGATAAACCGCGCCCTGTTCCAGAACGCGCGATCCGGCGGAGCCGAGCGAAACAACCAGATCGGGCCGGCGGCCGCCGGCTTCCAGCGCCTGGAAAGCGATGCCCGTGGCGAGTGCCGCCTCGATCGGCCCGACGCCCGTCATCAGCGGGCGGATGCGGCGGCGAAGATGGGGTCCGTATTCCGGCTCGGCGGCCATGACGAACAGAACGTCGCGACCCGCCACCCGCTCGGGCGCGAGTTCGAACTCCGCCGCCTGCCCCATGCCGCCGACCCCATCCGTTTCGAGCCCGCGACCTTCTGGGAGATCGCAGGCTGTTCCGTTTTTTTCGAGAACCAGAACATGAGATAGAGGACGCGATCACGCGCCCGTCAACAGCTCAGTTCAGGAGCGCGATCGAGCCGTTCAACGCGGCAGCATAGGCGACCCAGACCGCATAGGGCAGAAACAGGATCGATGCCGCGCGATTGCGCCGGAAGGCGACCGCCACGAAGACGAGGATCGCCGCGAGCAGCGCCAGGATGATCGCAAACCCGGCTTCGATCCGGTGCGCGCCGAAAAAGGTCGGCGACCAGGCGAAGTTCAGCCCGAGCTGGACGAGCCAGAGCATCACGCCTGCGGCCGGTCCTTTGCGATAAACGAGCCAGCCCGCAACGGCGATGAAAACGTAGAGTACCGTCCAGGCGATCGGGAACAGCCAGTTCGGCGGCGTGAAGCCGGGCTTGGCGAGCGCCTGATACCATTCGCCCGGCGGGTTGGAGACGCCGATCCAGAGCCCTCCCCCGACCGTGACGAGGAGGAAGATCGCGAGAAGAACGAAGTCGCGTGGGCTCAGCTTCATCGCCGCACCAGCCGCGCGAAGAAGAAGCCGTCCGTGCCGGATTTCAGCGGAGTGAGGGTCAGTGTTCGTCCCTCGCCGACCGTGTGGGCGTGGTAATCGGCTGGCGCGCCCGGCAGAAGGTTTTCCCAGACGCCGCCCGCATCCTCGACCGCAAAGCCCGGATGGCGCTGGAGGAAGGCTTCGACCCGCCGGCCGTTCTCGCGCGCCAGGATCGAGCAGGTGACGAAGGCCAGCCGGCCGCCCGGCCTGACGAAGCGCGCGGCCTCATTCAGAACGGCGTCCTGCTCGGCCATCCTCTTTTCCAGCGCCGAAGACGACAATCGCCATTTGGCGTCCGGCCGTCGCCGCCACGTGCCCGAGCCGGTGCAAGGCGCGTCGACCAGAACGAGGTCGCAAGCGTTTTCCAAGCCTGCGAGTTCATCCGCGCGCCCGTGCGGCTCGACATTCTTGGCGTCCGCGCGGCGCAGCCGGTCGTAGATCGGCGCGAGGCGTCGCTTGTCGGAATCGAAGGCGTGGATGGTGCCCTGCCCTTCCATCGCGGCCGCCAGCGCCAGCGACTTGCCGCCGGCCCCCGCGCAAAGGTCGAGCACGGTTTCGCCGGCTTTGGCGCCTGCAAGCCAGCTCGCGAGCTGCGAGCCCTCGTCCTGCACTTCGACAAGGCCGGTGAGGAAGGTCGCTTCGGACTGGACATTCGGATGCCGGCCGGCGCCCTTGATCGGCGGAATGCGAAGGCCTACGGGCGACAGGCGGCTCGGCGTCGCGCCGAATTCGGCCAGCGCGGTTTCAGCCTTGGAGCGTCCGCCCAGAAGCGTGTTGACGCGAAGGTCCAAAGGCGGCCGGCCGCTCAAGGCCGAGGCTTCCGCGATCCAGTTCTCACCGAGCGATGCTTCCAGTTCGCTCGCCAGCCAATCGGGCACGTCGGCGCGAACGGCGGCGGGAGCCTTGGCGAGATCGACGTTTCCGAAACGCTGCAGTTCGTCCGGCGTCGGGAGCTTGGGCGCGAAGCGGTCGCCTTCCAGCGCTTGTTCGATAGCGTCCGGCGCGAGGCGATAGCCCTCCGCCAACGCGGCGAAGACGAGGGCGCGCGTCGAATCGTTGCCCATGCGCCAGCCGAAGGAGCGGCGGCGGCGAAGCACGTCGTAGACGAGATTGCCGAT
Source organism: Aureimonas psammosilenae (assembly GCF_009176975.1). Classification (GTDB taxonomy): domain Bacteria; phylum Pseudomonadota; class Alphaproteobacteria; order Rhizobiales; family Rhizobiaceae; genus Plantimonas; species Plantimonas psammosilenae. The sequence goes on along the minus strand of NZ_WEZG01000001.1, from coordinate 412,314 downwards.
GGCGGAGCGGTCGCCCGATCCGGCGAAGCGGTGCGACAGGCCCCAGTCCTTCAGGGCGTCGGCGACCGGGCGGTGACGTTTGGAAACGTCGTCCAGAACCTCGATCGCGGCGGCGAGACGTCCGCCTAGGCGCATGGAAAGACCTCGGACGGCAGGCGAATGGCGGTGATGTTCAAGAATTTAGGCTTCGTAGGGGTTGAAAAGCTTCGCCCCGGTCGGCTCGAAATGCCGGACGTTGCGGGTGGCGACGGTGAGGTCGTGTTCGAGCGCGGTGGCCGCGATGAGGAGGTCGGGATCGCGGCGGTTGAGGCGAGTCGCGAGTTCGCCCCAACGCAGAGCGATGGCCATCGTGACAGGAAGCGTCCGGTCTCCGAGATCGGCTTGCGCATCCGATGCCCAAGCCTGCAGGCGGGTTGCGAAAACCGGATCGCTCACGCGCTTCTTCGCGATCCCCGCCGCGATCTCGCCGAAGGTGCGGACGCTGACATAGGCCTTACCCTTGGCGGTTCCATCAAGCCATGCCGAGACGGCCTCGTGCGGCCGCCGCTTCCCGCGTTCGGAAAGTACCATCGTATCGAGGAGAAACACGCGTCAGTCCCAATCGATCTCGCGAGGCGCGAATTCCAACGCTTCGGGATTGCGTTTGTCGAAGAGATCCTGCGCGTCGTCCGGCAGCTTCGGGAAATTCGCCAGATGCTCGTTCAGCGTCTTCGGCCGCTTTGACATCAGCTCGTAGTCCCGGACCGAGACGACGACCACCGCCTCGTCGCCTTCCACGCAAACGCGCTGCGGCTCGCCGTTGCGCGCGGCTTCCACCACGGCGGTCAGCTTCTCGCGCGCGTCCTCCAACGTCCAGATCGATCCCATGGCCGGTCTCCGTGCCTGCTGATCCCAAGGATAGAGACGGGACGCCCCTGCAACAAGGCGGAACGCCCAAGCCGGAACAAGGAAAGGGCCGGGATCGCTCCCGGCCCTTCGTCTCGTATCCGCGATGGGCGGATGGCTTACTCGGCCGCCGCCGCGTGGCTGGTGGTCAGGCTCGCCTGCGCGTCGTCCTTGCCCTGCCGCGCCAACGCCTCGCGCACGCCCGCCCCGTAGGCCGGATCGACCTTGTCGAAATGGGCGAGCTGGCGGTCGAGGATGAACTGCGGCACACCCTGCATCGCGCCGGCCAGCGTCGCGAAAAGGCGCTGCTTGTGGGCGTCGTCGAAGAGGTTGAACAGCGCGCGCGGCTGCGAGTAGTGGTCCGCTTCGCCACGATAATCGTAGCGTCCCACCTCGCCCGAATAGCGATGCGGCGGCTCGGCGACGCTCGGGTCCTCCACCGGACCGCCGAACGAGTTCGGCTCGTAATACGCGTCCGGGTTGGTGCGAAGGCCGAAGGGCGTCGTGCCGTCGCGGTTGTAATGGTTCACCGGCGAGCGCGGCTTGTTCACGGGAAGCGACTCGTAATGCGTGCCGATGCGGTAGCGGTGCGCGTCCGGATAGGAGAACAAGCGGCCCTGCAGCATCTTGTCCGGCGAGAAGCCGATGCCCGGCACCACGTTGGACGGGTTGAAGGCGGACTGCTCGATATCGGTGAAATAGTTCTCCGGATTGCGGTTCAGCTCGATCTCGCCGACCTTGATCAGCGGATAATCGGCATGCGGCCAGACCTTGGTCAGGTCGAAGGCGCTCCAGCCGGTCTTCTTCTCGAACTCGTCGGCTTCCAGTTCCGGCATGACTTGGATGAAGAAGTCCCATTTCGGGAAACGGCCTTCCTCGATCATGCCGTAGAGGGCTTCCTGGTAGCTCTCGCGCGACTTCGAGATGACCTTCTCGGCCTCCTCGTTGGTGAAGGTCTTGTGACCCTGTTTCGTCTTGAAGTGGAACTTCACCCAGAACCGCTCGCCTTGATCGTTCCAGAGCGAGAAGGTGTGGCTGCCGTAGCCGTTCATACGCGAGGGGTCGACCGGGATGCCGCGGTCCGACATCAGGATCGTCACCTGATGCAGAGATTCCGGGCAAAGCGACCAGAAGTCCCACATGGCGGTGGCCGAGCGCAGGTTCGTGCGCGGATGGCGCTTCTGCGTGTGGATGAAGTCCGGGAACTTGTAGGGGTCGGCGACGAAGAAGACCGGCGTGTTGTTGCCGACGATGTCCCAGTTGCCTTCCTCGGTATAGAACTTCAGCGAGAAGCCGCGCACGTCGCGCTCGGCGTCCGCCGCACCCTGCTCGCCGGCGACCGTGGAGAAGCGGGCGAGCATTTCGGTCTGCCCGCCGATCTTGGCGAAGACCTTGGCGCGCGAATAGCGCGTGATGTCCTCGGTGACGGTCAGGGTGCCGTAGGCGCCCCAGCCCTTGGCGTGGACGACGCGCTCGGGAACGCGCTCGCGGTTCTGGTGGGCGAGCTTCTCGATGAGCTGATAATCTTCCAGAAGCACGGGGCCGTTGCGGCCGACCGTCTTGGCGTTCTGGTTCGAGGAAAGCGGCGCGCCGGCCGTGGTGGTCAACCGCGGTCTGTCGGTCATGGAGATCCTCCTTCGAATGAGGGCGTTTAATTAGAGCCGTTCCAACAGATTCAACCAATCGGTTCCAATCGTATTTTCATGTCAGGCCGATCAGTTTATCCGATCGGGATGCTCTCCACGCGTCAGCTCCGCTATTTCGAAGTTCTCGCCGAAACGCTTCATTTCGGGCGCGCCGCGCAGCGCCTCAACATCAGCCAGCCGGCGCTTTCGGCGCAGATCGCGGCCCTCGAGGAAGCGATCGGCGCGCGTCTCGTGGAGCGCCGGCCGACCGGCGCCGCGCTCACCCCGGAAGGCTCGGCCATTCTGGAGCGCGTCCAGAACATCCTTCACGAGATCCGCGAACTCGAAGCCATCGGCGCCGGGCGCGGCGAGGCCCTTGGCGGCCAGTTGCGCCTCGGGCTCATCGCCACCGTCGCGCCCTATCTCCTGCCGCGTCTTCTGCCACGCCTCGGCTCCGACCATCCCGCCCTGGAACTCGCCATTCGCGAGAACCTCACCGACGTTCTGACCGCCGACATCCTGGCCGGCGATCTCGACTGCGCCCTTCTCGCCCTGCCGATCGCCGACGGGAACCTCGTTTCGATCGAGATCGCCGAGGATCGCTTTCGCCTTGCCGTGCCGGCGCGCGAGGCCGGGCGCTTCAAGGGCGCGGTGGAGGTCGGCGACCTGCCCGGCGAGAAGCTGATCCTTCTGGAAGAAGGCCATTGCCTGCGCGAGCAGGCGCTGAAGGTCTGTCAGCTCGCGAGAGCCCACCGTTTCGCCAATGTCAGCGCCACCAGCCTGACGACGATCCTGCGCATGGTGGCGGGAGGGCTCGGCGCGACGCTGATCCCGGAGATCGCCGTGTCCGCCGAAGCTGCGGGCGGCGATATCGAGGTGCTGCCGTTTCGCGATCCCGCGCCGTTCCGCACCCTCGCCCTCGTGTTCCGCCGCTCGACCTCGCGCCGGCGCTCGTTCGAGGCGCTGGCCGACGTGATCCGCGCCAGCCTTGCCTGACCGTTCAGGGCGCGTGGAGAAAGGCGCCCCGGTTGCCCCGCACCCGGAGCGCGGCGAGGCGGCCGGTGGAATAAGCGAAGGTATCGAGGCAGATGCGGTTGCCGAGCTTCACCGGCACGATGCTCGGCGTATGGCCGTGGACGACCGTGACCGGAAGCCTGGGCCCTTCCGTCAGGAACGGCTCGCGGATCATCAGGAGATCCCGGTCGCGCTGCTTGGGCAAAGCCACGCCCGGACGAATGCCGGCATGGACGAAGACCATGTCGCCGCCCACCGCCATCACCGGAAGGGATTGGAGAAAGGCGCGATGGTGCTCGGGAACGACGCTTTCGATGATCGAGGCGGCTTCCCGGCTGCCGAGACCGCCGCTGCGCATCAGTTGCCGGATGTCCAGCCCATAGGAGGACAGCGTCGCCTCGCCGCCGATCTCCAGCCAGCCGAGCCCGCGCTGGGGGGCGCGGAGAAACGACAGCATCGCCGCCTCGTGGTTGCCGCGAAGGCAAACGCGGCGGAACCCCTGCGGCATGGGCTGGATCAGGTGCTCCAGGACGCGGGCGGAGTCGCGGCCCCGATCGACATAGTCCCCCAGCATCACCACGATCTTCGGGCAGTCGAACCGCTCGCCGTCCCGTATGATCCTGTTCTCGATCGCCAGGAGCGGATCGAGCATCCCGTGCACGTCGCCCACCGCGTAGAGAACCACGTCGTTCCGAGGCAGAACGATGCGGGGCAGGAGCGAGGCGGCCTTCGCGGCCGGCTTCTTGGAGCGTAGCAAGAGGAATCCGATACCCAACGCCGGCAGGCACGCCTTCCCGGTGGAAGACCATCGCTCGGCGGCCGGTCCGATCCGGCCCGGTATAGTGCCCTCTTACTTCTCGCGAAAGGCCCGCGACACCTGCTCGCTCAAGGGTTGCACGAGATAAGCGAGCGCGGTGCGGTCGCGCGTCTTCACGAAGGCCTCGACCGGCATGCCCGGCACCGGCTTGACGCCTTCCAGGCGATCGAACTGGTCCTTGGCGATGGCGATGCGCACCAGATAATAGTTCGCGCCGGTTCGCTGCTCCTGCGAGGTGTCGGCCGAAACCTGCGCCACCGTGCCGTCGAGATCGGACGTGGTGCGGCTGTTGAGGCCGGAAAAGCGCAGGGCGGCCGTTTGCCCCTTGTGGATGTCGTTGATGTCCTGCGGCGAGATGCGCGCTTCCACCACCAGTTCGTCGTCCAGCGGCACGATCTCCATGATCGTGTCGCCCGGCCGGATCACGCCACCGACCGTGTGGACGTCGAGCTGGTGAACGGTGCCGTCCTGGGGCGCGCGGATGTCGATGCGCCGAAGCTGGTCCTCGGCGGCGGTGCGCCTTTCGGCGAGCTCGGCGAGCTTGGCGCGCACTTCCGACAGATCGCGCGAGACTTCCGAGCGCAGGTCGTGATCGATCTGGATGATCTGCAGCTCGGCCTCGGCGATACGCCCGGCGATGCCGGCGAGATTGGCGACATATTGCCCGCGCTCGCCGCGCAGCGCCGCTTTGTCGCGCTCCAGCGCCGCGACGCGTGTGAACTGCACGAGCTTCTTTTCCAGAAGCTCGTTGACCCCCGTCAGCTCCTTTTCGATGAAGCCGAGCTGGTCGTCCTTGGCGGCGATCTGCTCCTTGATCCCCTCGATCTCGTGGCGGAACTCGGTGATCTTCTCGCGAAGCTGCGACTTCTGGCCGTCGCGGGCGGCAAGCCGGATCATGAACAGCTTGTCCTCGTCCGCCATGATGCGGGCGACCTGCGGATCGGACGCGCGAACCGTCATTTCGGGCGGAAAGGCGATCGTCTCGGCCTCGGTCTGCTCGGCTTCCTCGCGGGCGCGGCGGGCCAGAAGCTCGTCGATCTGCTTCAGGACGATCTGGAGGCTGGCCTTGGCCTGCGTCGCATCGAGGCGCAGGAGCACGTCCCCCGTCATCACGCGGTCGCCTTCACGCACCGCCAGTTCGCCGACGACGCCGCCGGTGGGATGCTGGACCTTCTTGACGCTGGAAGCCACGACGAGCGTGCCATGCGCGATCACCGCGCCGGAAAGCTGGGCGGTGGCAGCCCAGGTGCCGACCGCACCGGTCAGAAGGACGCAAACGGTGACGCCGACCACCAGATGGCGGCGGATGGAGCGGAGCGCGGGCGAGGAGGAAGCGGACATCAGGCGGCTCCGGCAACGGAATGAACGGCGCGTGGCTCGGGAACGGGTTCGGGTCTGGGCTGCGGTTCGACCGGACGCAGCACGCGGCCGAGAACCTCTTCCTTCGGCCCGAAGGCCTGCATCCGCCCCTCGTTCATCACCAGAACCATGTCGAGCGCGGCCAGAGCGCTCGGGCGATGGGCGACCACCACCGCGATGCCGCCGCGCAGACGCACCGAGATGATGGCCTGTCCGAGCGCATCCTCGCCTTCGGCATCGAGATTGGAGTTGGGCTCGTCCAGAACCACGATGAAGGGATCGCCATAAAGCGCGCGCGCTAGGCCGATGCGCTGGCGCTGGCCGGCGGAAAGGGCCTGACCGCCCTCCCCGATCTCGGTCTCGTAGCCGTCCTTCAGCCGCACGATCATGTCGTGGACGCCGGCCTTGCGCGCGGCCAGGACAACCTCGTCCGAGGAGGCTTCTGGATCGAAGCGCGCGATGTTCTCGGCGATCGTTCCGGCGAAAAGCTGCACGTCCTGGGGCAGATAGCCGACATGGCGGCCGAGACGGTCGGCGGGCCATTGCCGGAGGCTCGCCCCGTCGAGGCGCACCTCGCCGCGCACGGGCTCCCAGGCCCCGACAAGGGCGCGCACCAGGGAAGACTTGCCGGACGCGCTTTGTCCGATCACGCCGAGACCCTGGCCGGCATTGAGGCGCAGCGACACGTCCTGCACCACGAGCGAGCGAGTGCCTGGAACCGCGATCGTGACGTTCTCCAGGCTCAGGCTCCGTTCGGGCTTCGGCAGATCCAGGACGCGCGTATCGGCCGGCACGGAGCGCAGCACCTGATCGAGCCGCTTCCAGCTCTGGCGCGTGGACACGAAGCTCTTCCATTGGCCGATGGCGAGTTCCACGGGGGCGAGCGCGCGGGAGGTGAGGATGGAGCTTGCGATGATGATGCCGGCGGTCGCCTGCCCCTCGATCACGAGATAGGCGCCGACGGCGAGCACCGCCGATTGAAGAACCATGCGCAACGTCTTGGAGGTGGAGCCGAGCGCGCTCGACACGTCCGCCGCCTGCTGCTGGTGTTCCTTGTAGGTCTCGTTCAGCGCGCTCCAGCGACGGCCGAGGCGATGTTCCATGCCGAGCGCCCGAAGCGCCTCGGCGTTGCGCCGCCCGGCCTCTGCCATGGCGTTGCGCTTCAGGCCGAGATGCATGGACGTCTTCACCGGACCGCGCGTGAACTGCTCGGTCAGAAGCGTCAGAACAACGAGGATCACGCCGCCGGCAACCGCCGTCCAGCCGATCGCCGGGTGGAAGGCGAAGCAGATCGCGAGATAAAGGGGCATCCAGGGCAGATCGAACAGCGCCGTCGGCCCGAGCCCGGACAGGAAACCGCGGACCTGATCGAGATCGCGCGAGGGCTGAACGCTGTCCACCCCGCCGCTCGACAAGGGCAGGCGCGTCACCGCCTGAAACACGCGGGCGCCGAGCGCGTCGTCGATCGCGCCGCCGATGCGGGTGAGGATGCGTCCGCGCAGGACATCCACGACGCCCTGGAAGGCGTAGAGAACCAGCGCGATGATCGCCAGCCCCACCAGCGTCGGCACGCTGCGGCTCGGCAGCACGCGGTCGTAGACCTCCAGCATGAAGAACGAGCCGGTGAGGTAGAGAACGTTCATCAGGCCGCTGAGAACGGCCACGCCCAGAAAGGCCGAGCGGCATGTGCGCAGGGCCGCGCCGAGTTCGCCCTTCCCGTCGGAAGGCATTGCCCGCGAATTATCCGTCACGAAGGGCGCTCCTCGCTTCGGGCCGGCTCGAATTCACATCAGGTATCGAGTGCCCATGCCGTCGGCCGACAAGGTCGGGCCGCGAAAGGAGCCTATGCCGAGACGCTTGAAAAATTCGTCAACGAACGAAATTCGCACCGGGCGGGATTCGCGTTCTCCGCCCGTATGATAGCGCCGGAGGACTTTGCGATCAGGCGAGTTCGGGATTGTCGACCCGCCAACGCCGGATCGCTTCGGCAAGATCGGTCTCGAAACGATATCCGGCCCCATTGAGATAGCCGGGCTCGACATTGGTGGATTTCACCAGCTTCGAGATGCGCTGGCGGTCGATGCTGTTGTTGATGCCGATGCGCGAGATCAGTTCGAAAGGCAACGCCGCCGCGTTCATCGCGCCGTGGGGAATGGTGCCGCGCGGCGCGGGAAGGCCCGCCACCTCGCCGAAGGTGCGGCAGATGTCCTCGATGGTGTAATGCGTCGGATAGCAGAAGTTGTAGATGATCAGGCGTTCCGGCCGGTCCATGGTGAAATCCATGGTCCGGACAAGCTCGCCGACATAACCGCAGCTTTTCACCGTGTCCCGCCGGCCGGGGTAAAGGAAGATGCCGCGACGAAGGGCGGCGGCGAGCCGCGTGAAGTTGCCCTTCTCGCCCTTGCCGAAGATCACGGCCGGGCGGACGATGACGAGCTTGCGCCTTTCATCGCCTTCGGCCCATTCCCGCTGGACGGTTTCGGCCAGAAGCTTGGAATAGCCGTAGTCGGATTTGGGCGTCGGGGTGGTGGTCTCGAGCTTGCGGTCCTCGCCCGGCCCGTAAACCGCGATGGAACTCGTGAAGAAGAGTTCGTTGATATCGTTCTGACGGGCGAAAGCGCAGATGCTGACCGCGCCTGCGACATTCGTGTCGTAATATTCATGGGCGGGATGGCCCGGCGTGCGGTGCACGGCGGCCAGATTATAGATGCGGTCGATGCCTTGCCCGAGCCCATCGGGGATCGGGCGCCGAATATCGTGGCGCACATATTCCACGCCCGGAACGCTTTCGGTGGGGTCGGCCACGTCGACGCTGATCAGCCGGACATTCCCTCCGCGCTCCGAAAGGGACCGCAGCAGGTGAGTTCCAATAAATCCGGCACCGCCGAAGACGATCGTACCCTTCACCTCAACCCCTCATTCATCCGACGCCTTCGCCTTCGCAAGGCGTCAATTTCGTTAAGTGGTATTAAGGAGGCAAACCGAAGGGTCAAGCGGTGAAGACGTGTTTTGAAGTCGCAGAGCGTCGGTTCAGGCTTCACCACGGCCCTGTCCCCGCATCATGACTCGGCGGAAGCTTTTGATTTCCCAGTAAGGCCTTCAGCAATCGCATTGCTGCCATGCACCAAAGTCATGGCTTGAACTTTCACTCGGCCGTTCATGGAACGTTAAGACAGTCGTCGTGAATAGTGGACCAATTGCAGACCTCGAAGACCTGTTTCTTCGAATAACCGGTGCGAAGACAGAGGTTTAGTCCAAAGGAGCTAGTCGCTCACATGAAGGTGGATCACGTCGGAATGATGTCAATCGAAGGCATGACCTGAAGTGAGAAATTCCCAAAAAAAGTAACCATGCCAAGGGATAAGCCCCCCTTGTTTGGTTGGCAAAATGCATTTCGCAGTTGCACAAAAAAAACCGAGGCGATATCCCCTTCGGTACTTAATAATCGATTAAGCGGATGAGGCGAAAATGTCTGCGACTGAAGCCTACGTCGACTCGTCGTCGGCCCTTGGGGCACGACGCAATCCGACGGGCGGCTCCGCCAAGCGGGCCTTCGATGTCGTCGTGGCCAGCCTCCTGATCCTGTTCTTCGCGCCGATCCTTCTGATCATCGCGGCGGCGATCTGGATTCGCGATCCGGGCCCGATCTTCTTCGGTCATACACGCATCGGCTACGACGGCCGTCGCTTCAAGTGCCTGAAGTTCCGCTCGATGGTGGTGAACTCCGCCGAAGCCCTGGAACGGCATCTGGCGTCCTCGCCGGCGGCCCGCACCGAATGGGAACTGACCCGCAAGCTGAAGGACGATCCGCGCATCACCGGCATCGGTCGCATCCTGCGCGTTTCCAGCCTCGACGAACTGCCGCAGCTCTTCAACGTCCTGCGCGGCGAGATGAGCCTCGTCGGCCCGCGTCCGATCGTGGCGGAAGAGGTCGAGCGTTACGAAGATCGCTTCAGCTACTACGTCGCCGGGCGTCCGGGCGTCACGGGCCTTTGGCAGGTCAGCGGCCGCAGCGATACCTCCTATGCGCAGCGCGTCGAACTCGACACCCGCTATGTACAGGGCTGGGGCTTCGGCTCCGACATCAAGATCCTCGCCCGCACCGCGCTGGTGGTGCTGAAGCGCGAAGGAAGCTGCTGAACTTTCTCGAACTCCCAAGCTTTCCTCGAACCGGCGGGATCTTCGGATCGCCGCCGGTTTTCGTTTGAGCGGAAGCGTTTCTGCGCGGATCACGGGCCGACCGGAAAATCCACCTTCAGGCGGTCGCCGAGCCGCCCAATCGCTCCCCCTCGCCGTCGCACCCCTCCCGGATGGCGCGCTTAAGCGTCCTTAACCTCTTCGCCTCGCCCCGCCTCAGATGAGGTAGTAGGCGACACCGACCCAGAAACTCGCGCAGATCGCGACAGCGGTCAGACGGATCGTGACACCGGAGATCGGGTCCTGAAACGTCTTGGCATCCTGAGCGACGATCATGTCTCGCGTCCTGCGGCTCTTTTCTCTGCCGGCACTATGGACGTAGGCCATTTCGCTTTGCTTTCTCGAATTGCTCGAACTTTACCTTCCGGTTACGTTGTCCCAACGGGAAGGTTCCGCAAGGTGGAATCACAGCACCGCGACCTTTCGCCAACCCTGCGACTTGCCGAAAACCGCGCGGATCGGGTCTCGATCCCTCCATTGATCGAGCCGCAAAAGCCTAATTGTAGCGCGATCGGTTTAGAACAGTTCCAGAACACAGCGATTGCTGAGTTTTTGGGAAAGGATTATGAGATCGCCACGGCTTGGCGGCCGGCACGTCCCGTCAACCCTCGCGGATCTCCTCGATGCTCGTTCCATTCCTGATCATGCTCCGCGAAGGGCTGGAAGCGGCTCTGATCGTCGGCATCGTGGCAGGCTACCTGTCGCGCACCGGCCGCGCGGGATGGATGCCGGCGGTCTGGACGGGCATCTTCCTCGCGGTGGCGCTCGCGCTCTTCGTCGGCGCCGGCCTTCAGCTCGCCAGCGCCGAGTTTCCGCAAAGAACGCAGGAACTCTTCGAGGCCGTGGTGGGGCTCATCGCCGTCGCGATCCTGACCTCCATGGTTCTCTGGATGCGCAAGGCGGCGCGGTCCATCAAGTCGGACCTCCATTCCTCCATCGAAGCGGCGATGACGAATGCCGGCGGCAGCGGGCTCGCGCTGGTCGGTCTCGTTTTCTTCGCAGTGGCGCGCGAAGGGCTGGAATCGGTGTTCTTTCTCCTTGCCCTTTTCCAGCAGAGCCCCGGCCCCGGCGCGCCGCTTGGGGCCTTGGCCGGCCTTCTCGTTTCCGTGGCGCTCGGGTTCGCGATCTATGCCGGCGGCGTGAAGCTCGATCTCAAGCGCTTCTTCCGGTGGACCGGCATCTTCATCCTGTTCGTTGCCGCCGGCCTTCTCGCCGGCTCGCTGCGCCATTTCCACGAGGCCGGTCTTTGGAACAGCCTTCAGGAAGTCGTCGTGGACCTCAACGGCGTCCTTCCCGAAGACGGGGTCGCCGGCACGATCCTGGCCGGCCTCTTCGGCTATATGGACGATCCGCGCGTCGGCGAACTGATCCTCTACGCCGTGTTCCTGGCGACCTCGCTGTTCCTGTTTCTGCGTCCGGCCGGAACCGCTCATCCCTCGCGCCGAGCCGCTCGCGCGCCGGCCCTTCGCTGAGGAGGCTTCATGTCGGATCTTTCCCCAAAGCCCACCGCCGCAGGGCCGAACAAGCGCGTCATGGTCTGGGCGCTCGCCGGGGCGGCCTGCCTGATGCTGGCGGGCGGCGCGGCCTTTGCTTTCGCTTCCATGCGGGCGGGCGCGGCGAAGGATGACGGCGGCAACGCGGTGACGGTGACCCTTCGCGATGGCCGGTGCGAGCCGAACGCGCTGTCGGTGCCGGCGGGCAGAGCCCAGTTCCGCATCGTGAATGCCACGACGCGCGCGGTGGAATGGGAAATCCTCGACGGCGTGATGGTGGTGGAAGAGCGCGAGAACATCGCCCCCGGCCTGTCCCAGACACTCGGCGCCAAGCTGCGCCCCGGTGGATACGCCATTACCTGCGGCCTTCTTTCCAATCCGCGCGGCACGTTGACGGTGACGCCCGGCACGGAAACGGGCGGCGCGCGGCCGGAACTCGTCGCCTTTATCGGGCCGCTCGCCGAATATCGCGTTTACCTCAGCCTCCAAGCGAACGAGTTCGCGAAGGCCGCGAGCGCGCTCGACGCGGCGATGGAGGCCGGCGACATGGGAAAATCGCGCGAACTCCTCGCTGCGGCCCGTGCGCCTTACTTGCGCATCGCGCCCGTCGCGGGCCGGTTCGCCGATCTCGACAGCGCCATCGATCCGGTGGCGACCTATCTGGAAAAGCGCGAAGCCGATCCGGCCTTCACGGGCTTCCACCGCATCGAATACGGGCTTTTCGCGAAAAACAGTCTGGATGGCCTCGCCCCTGTTTCCGCGAAGCTCGTCGAGGACGCGGGCGCGTTGAAGGAAAGGCTTCGCGCCCTTCGCCTGGCTCCGAACGACATGGGCGATGGCGCGGTGCGCCAGCTCGAAGCGCTGGCGGAAACGCGCATCCCGGCCGGCGAGAACCTCTACGCCCACACCGATCTTCCCGACATCGAGGCGGAAGTCGCCGGCATCGCCAAGATCGTGGCCCTCCTGAAGCCGGTGACAAAGGAGAACGCGCCGGAAAAGACGAAGGAGGCCGAGGAGAAACTTGCGGCGCTCGGCGCGGCGGTGAAGGCGCTCGAGGGCCCGAACGGTTATCCCGGCTTCGACACGGTCGATGCGGCCGCCCGCACCGATCTGAGCCAGAAGGCGAAAGCCGCGGCCGAGGCGCTCGCCGCCCTGAACCTTGCCGTCGGCATGGACGCGGACGGCGCCTGATGGGACACGTGGTGAAGAACGAGCGGATGCACACCAGCCGGCGGGGTCTCCTTTGGGGCGCGGCCGGCGGGGCCGTGGCGGCGGCGGGCCTCGGCCTCTGCCCCCACAGGGCCAGCGCCCGAGAGGCCCAAGTCGCGGACGCGCCCGAAAGCGATAAGGCGCGCTCTTCCGTCCCTTTCTCGGGCAAACATCAAGCGGGCATCGTCACCCCGCGCCCGGCGGCCGGCATGATCGCCGCCTTCGACGTTCTGGCGAAGTCTCCGGAAGAGGTGGAGCGGCTTTTCCGCGTTCTCACCGAACGCTGCCGTTTCCTTGCCGAAGGCGGCACCGTGCCTGAACTCGACCCGAAGCTTCCACCCGCCGATTCCGGCATTCTGGGGCCGGTGATCGCGCCGGACAGCCTGACGGTCACCGTTTCGCTCGGCGCCTCCTTCTTCCATGATCGCGAATGGCTGGCGCCGTTGAAGCCGGCGCGCCTCCAGCGCATGACGAAGTTTCGCAACGACGCGCTGAACGCCGACCTCTGCCACGGCGACCTGTCGCTTCAGATCTGCGCCAACACGCCGGACGCGACGATCCATGCCCTGCGCGACGTCATCAAGTCGCTGCCCGATCTGATGGTGATCCGCTGGAAGCAGGAAGGCACCGTGCCGATCCTGCCGCCCCGGCCGGACGGAGCCTCGGAAAGCGCCCGCAACCTTCTCGGCTTCCGCGACGGCTCGGCCAATCCGAACTCGGGCGATGCGACCGAGATGGAGCGCGTCGTCTGGGTCGGGGCTGACGATGGGACGGAGCCCCGCTGGACGGCGGACGGCACCTATCAGGCCGTGCGCATCATCCGCAATTTCGTGGAGCGCTGGGACAGGACGCCGCTGGCCGAGCAGGAACGCATCGTCGGGCGGCGCAAGGCGAGCGGCGCTCCCTTCGACGGCAAGACCGAAAGCGACGTGCCGGATTTCGGGCGCGATCCCGACGGGGCGACGACCGCGATGGATTCCCACATCCGGCTCGCCAATCCGCGCAACCATGGCTCTGAGGCCAATCTCATCCTGCGCCGGCCGTTCAACTATTCCAACGGCGTCACCAAGAACGGCCAGCTCGACCAAGGCCTCCTGTTCATCGCATATCAGGCCGATCTCGAAGCCGGCTTCATCACCGTCCAGAAGCGCCTCGATGGCGAACCGCTGGAGGAATACATCAAGCCGGTCGGCGGCGGCTACTTCTTCACCCTGCCTGGCGTGCGCGACGCGCAAGATTTCCTCGGCCGTTCGCTCCTGGAAGCGGCGGCGGCCCGTTCTTGAGAAGGAGTATCCGCCCATGACCTCGTTTTCCGCGCGAAGCCTCGGCCTCGCCGTCCTCCTCGCCACCACGGGCCTCGCCTCGGCCAATGTCTTGCCGCTCGACATCGTCCAGCCGGTGGCCGAGTACAAGATCTACGTCTCCGAGAAGCTCCAGCAGCTCACGGCGGACACCAAGGCCTTCACCGACGCCGTGAAGGCGGGCGACGTGGAGAAGGCCAAGGCGCTCTTCGCCCCGACGCGCATGAGCTACGAGGCGGTGGAGCCGATCGCCGAACTCTTCAGCGATCTCGACGCCTCCATCGATTCGCGCGCCGACGACCACGAGCAGGCCGAGAAGGACCCCGGCTTCATCGGCTTCCACAAGATCGAGCACGGGCTTTTCGCCGAAGGCACGACGGACGGCCTCGCGCCCGTCGCCGACAAGCTGATGGCCGACGTGTCGGATCTGGAAAAGCGCATCGGCGAACTGGCCTTGCCGCCCGAGAAGGTGGTCGGCGGCGCGGCGGCGTTGATGGAGGAAGTCGCAGCCACCAAGATTTCCGGCGAGGAAGACCGCTACAGCCGCACCGATCTCTGGGACTTCAAGGCCAATTTCGACGGCTCGAAGAAGATCTTCGATCTCGTGCGCCCGTTGATCGAAAAGAACGATGCGGCGTTCGTGACGAAGGTCGATACGAGCTTCAAGACGGTGGACGAGACGCTCGCCAAGTACCGCGCCGGCGAAGGCTTCCAGTCCTACGAGAAGCTGACGGACGGCGACCGCCGGGTGCTGGCCGCCAACGTCAACACGCTGGCCGAAGACCTCTCGACGCTACGCGGCAAGCTCGGCCTCAATTGAAACTCTAGAAACGCAAAAGCCGCCGAATGCTGATCCGGCGGCTTCCTTGTCGTCCCCGACTTTCGTCTCGCCAGTACATCCGTGGTCGGACTGGATCGGGGACTGTCGCACCCGCGCGGCCTTTGCAGGCCGGGATGCGTTGAAAGCAATATGTGGCGCCCTTCCCTCCCCTGCAAGGGCTGACGCCAACTATTCGGCGGCGACCGTTTCGGACCGGGCGTTCTCGTCCAGCCGGCTTCGCCCGATCGCCTCGATGCTGTGGCGAAGGTCGGGATGGGCGGCGAGGAAGCGGTCGAAGTCGGCCTTGGAAAGGCGCAGCATCGTGGAATAGGCGATGGCGCGCACCGTCGCCTGCCGCCGGACGTCGAAGAGAAGCGCCAGTTCGCCGAAGAACTCGCCGCGCCCCAGCCGATGGACGCCGCGCCCCGTGTCGATTTCGACGGCACCGGACGAGATGAAATAGGCCTCCGTCCCCCGGTCGCCGCGATGAATGATCGGGAAGCCCGGCACCTCGAAACTCGGGCGCAGCAATCTGGCGAGACCGTCCTTGTCCTTTTTGCCGAGCGGATCGAAGAGCGAGCACTGGTCGATGAGCTTTCTCGGATCGATCCGAAGATCGAGATCGGGGCTGCGCATGGACCATCCGCCCCGGCGGTTCAGCCCTTTCAGCGCGTCGCGCTCGACCTCCTGGTTGATGAGGCCGGTGGCGCGCATCTCGCTGACCTCGGCGATCTCGAAGGCGTGAAGCGAGCGCTCCACGATCCATCGCTCCAGCTCGCGCACGTATTTGGGATATTGCAGCCGGACGGCGGCGATCTCGCGGTCTATCCGCGTTTGGCGCTCAGTGATGAGGTCGCCCGCCGCCTCGGCCGCTTCCGCGCCCAAGATCGGCTGGAGGCCGGTGCGGCAGAATTCCAGGAGATCGTTGAGGATCAGCGTGGTGTCCATCAGCTTCTGGAAACGCGCGGACAAGCGGCGGGCGAGCGGACGGCTGAGGCCGAAGCGCCGCTGGAGCGAGACCGCGACGCTGTCGAGCCAGATGAACTCGACCTCGTCGGCGGTCATCTCGCGATAGCCTTCCGCCCCCGACGCGCGAACCGCGTCGAGACGCCGCCTGCCGTCGGACACAAGCCAGCGGGCGATCGCCGGGGATACCGTGCCGCGCGCGAAATGCGACAGGATGAGGTCGCGCTCATGCGCCGT
Source organism: Aureimonas psammosilenae (assembly GCF_009176975.1). Lineage (GTDB taxonomy): Bacteria > Pseudomonadota > Alphaproteobacteria > Rhizobiales > Rhizobiaceae > Plantimonas > Plantimonas psammosilenae. Next base: position 396,391 of record NZ_WEZG01000001.1, on the reverse strand, counting down.
CACGGAGATCAACGCCAGGGTCAGGCGCTCGGAGGCTCCGAGCCCTTCGGTTTCGCGCTCCCTTTTTTCCTCCGACACGGGAAGCGAGGAGGTCTCAGGGCGCTCGCCGCTTTTTTCGGCCAGATGCGCGACGAGTTCCGTCTTCAGCGCCGAAACGCGCATCGCCGTGGCATCCAGCGCGAAGTCGCGGACCGCCCGGTCGATGCCGGTAAGTTCGGTGAGGCCGAGGCGCTGGATGACCCAGCGCAGCGTCGTGCCCTGCACGAAAAGCGTCAGCAGCGTATAGCCGGTGGCGAGCGTCGCGACAAAGGCGGCGACATTGCCGGGGATCGCCGGGTTTTCCGTCACGGCCAACGCCAGCGCCAGGGTCATGGAACCGCGAAGCCCGCCCCACAGCGTCACGAAGCGGAAGGGCGCGGTGAGCGGCGGCGTCAGATCGAGGCGCGATAAAAGCGGAAACAGGCCGTAGAGGATCACCGCGCGGGCGCCAAGCGCCGCGACGAATAGAATGGCGAGCAGGCCGAAATCTGCCCATTGCGCCCCCGCGACGAGTTTCGGCACCAGAAGCGCCGTCATGAAGAAGATCAAGACCGCCGACCACGCGGCGAGCTGCTCCCAGATATCCTGCAGGTAGCGCCAGATTTCCGGCGTCATGCGGCCGGGCGCGAGCGAGGCAAGCGTGACGCCTGCCACCACGAGGGCGATGATGCCCGACACGTGGAATTCGTGCTCGGCCGCCCAGAAGGAGATGAACGGCACCATCAAAGATAAGGACACGGCGGCGAGCCGGTCGTTCGGCACGAAGCGCAGAAGGAACAGGAGCGTCCAGGCGAGAAGGAAACCGACCGCCGCGCCCCCGAGCGGCATCACAGCCAGGGACAACAGCGCCTGCGACATGCGAAAGCCGTCCGGGGCGACCAGCGCGCCGGTGAAGATCAGGAACAGCGAGATCGCCGCCGCATCGTTGAAAAGGCTTTCCCCTTCCACGAGGCGCGTCAGGCGCTCGGGCGCGCCGACATCCTTGAAGATGCCGATCACGGCCACCGGATCGGTGGTGGCGACGAGCGAAGCGAGGATCAGGCAGGCGAGGAGCGGCAGGCCGGTGAAGGGCGTCAGCGCATAGGCGACGCCAAAGGTCGCGACCACCACCGCGACGAGCGCCAGGATCAGGATCGGCAGCAGATCCTCGCGCACACGGTGGATGTCCACCTGCAGCGCGCTCTGGAAGATCAGCGTCGGCAGGAAGACATACAGGAAAAGCGAGGAGCCGATGGGCAGCGAGGTCATCGCCTTGGCAAATTCCACCGGCACCACGGCGCCCGGATGAACCAGTGAATAATGGCTGGCGAAGCCGATCACGAGGCCGGCGAAGGCCAGCACCACCGAGGAGGGGATACGCAGCCACGCGGCGACCGGCTGCGCCAGTGCCCCAAGCGCCAGGATCGCCACGAAAAGGATAACGGCATCGGAAAGCGCCATGACGACTCGCTGCCGGGAACGTGATAGAATCGTTGATAGAAAGCTTGTTGCCGGCACGCAATATCGATGGCGATGCCGACCTGCTCTCACGCAGCCGAAGCCCGATAATTAGGTCAGCACTGTTGACCTATCTTGCCCGGCATGGCATCCACCCGGTCGGAGGATTTCCATGACCCTGACCGAACTCTTCGCCACCCGTTCCGACCGCATGCGCGCATCGGAAATCCGCGAGCTTCTGAAGCTTCTGGACCAGCCCGACATCATCTCCTTCGCGGGCGGCATCCCGGACCCGGCCCTTTTTCCGCGCGAGGAGTTCCAGGCGGCCTATGCCGACGTCCTTGGCGGCAAGGAGGCCTCGGCGGCCCTGCAATATCAGGTGAGCGAGGGCTACCTTCCCTTGCGCCGCTGGCTCGCGACTGAGATGGGCAAGCTCGGCGTGTCCTGCGACGAGGGCAACATCTTCATCACGTCGGGCTCGCAGCAGGGGCTCGATTATCTCGGCAAGCTGTTTCTGTCGCCGGGCGACACGGCGCTGGTGACATGGCCGACCTATCTCGGCGCGCTTCAGGCCTTCAACGCCTACGAGCCGCGCTACGACCGTCTGTCGCCCGCTGGGGGCAACATGACGCCCGCCGCCTTCGCGGACGCGGCGGCGGCCAACGGCGGCAAGGCGAAGTTCGCCTATCTCGTGCCCGACTTCGCCAATCCGACGGGCGAAACCATGGCGAAGGAGCAGCGGCTGTCGGCGCTGGATCTGGCGCAAGAACTCGGCGCCGTGGTGATCGAGGACGCCGCTTATCGGGCGCTGCGCTACGAGGGCGAGCCCGTCGCGCCGATCCTCGCGCTCGATTGCGAGCGCTCAGGGGGCATCGAGAATGCCCGCACGATCTATTGCGGCAGCTTCTCCAAGATCCTGGCGCCGGGCCTTCGCGTCGGCTGGATCTGCGCGCCGCGCGCGATCGTGGACAAGCTCGTCCTCATCAAGCAGGCCTCCGACCTCCACAGCCCGTCGATCAACCAGATCGTCATCCACCGCGTGGCGAGCCAAGCTTACGACGCGCAGATCGAGAAGCTGATCGCCGCCTATGGCGCCCGGCGGAACGCGCTGCTCGGCGCCTTGGAGGCGACGATGCCGGCCGGCATCCATTGGAGCCGGCCGGAAGGCGGCATGTTCGCCTGGCTGACGCTGCCCGAAGGCGTCGACACGACGGCCCTTCTCGCCGATGCGGTGCGCGACGCGCGCGTCGCCTTCGTGCCGGGCTCGGCCTTCTTCGCCGATGGCTCCGGCACCAACACCCTCCGCCTGTCCTTCACGCTGGCGGACAGGCGCGCGGTGGAAGAAGGCATCCCGCGTCTCGCCGCGCAGATCGCGCAGCGTCTTTAAGGCGCGCGAAAGTCAGCGGGTGGAGAGTTCCACCATCCGCTGCTTATAGAGCGCGAGGAAGGCGGTCGCATCGACGCCCGTCGCGATGAGGTGCGAGCGGCGGTTCTCCCAGCCCTCGACCTCGTGCTTGCGCGTGTCCGGGCGCTGCACGGTGAGGCCGCGCACGAAATCGTCCAGAACCACGCGAATGGCCCCTGCCCTGGTCGAGACGAGTTCGGGCGCCGTCAGATAAGCGGCGGCCAGCGAGTCGTGCGCGAAGATGCCGTCGACGCCCATGACGGAATGATAGAAGCCGGCATAGGACCGCGTGATGTCCCAGACGAACTGCCCGACCGCGCCGGATGCATCGCGCAGATCGGCCAGGTAGGCGTTCGACATGAGCGTTTCCATGGTCGCGTCGAGCCCGATGGCGACGAGCGGCCAATCGGCGGCGAAAACCATGTCGGCCGCTTCCGGATCGTTCCAGATATTGGCCTCGGCGGAGGGCGAAACGTTGCCGAGATGGCCGTTATAGCCGAAGGCCCCGCCCATGATCACAACCTCTTTCACGAGGCTGGCGAAACCTGCGTCCTCGCGTAGCGCGAGCGCCAGATTGGTCATCGGCCCGACTGCGAGGATCGTCACCTCGCCAGGATTCGCCCGAACCGTGTCGATGATGAAGCGATGGGCGGGGCGCGGATCGATGCGGGCATCACCGGGTTCCGGCAGTTCGATATCGCCGAGCCCGTTCTGGCCGTGAATGGCCGGATCGGTTTCCACCGAGCCGCCGCGGATGGACCCGGCCGCGCCCTTGGCGACGGGCGCGTGGAAGCCGAAACGCTCTTTCAGGAAAAGCGCGTTGCGCGTCGTCGTCTCAACCGTCGCATTGCCCCAGACCGTGGTGAGCCCCAGAAGCTCCACCGCCGGGTCGGCCAGAAGGAACAGGAGCGCGGTGGCGTCGTCGACGCCCGGATCGGTGTCGAAGATGACCTTGCGTGTCGTCATGGCGGCGCTCCCGGAGAAGTTTTGCCGCCGCGATAGCACGTGGGCCGCGGTCCCGCGAGGCCGTCAGGCGGCGGGAAAGAGCTTCCAGCGCTTGGGCCGCACATGCACGGTGCCCGACAGATGCACGGCATCCTCGGCGGCTAGTTCGATCTCGACGCGGGTCTTCGCCGCGCCGGCCTCGATCTCGATCATGCGAACCGGCCCGGCGCGACGCACCACGCTGACCTCGCCGGAAATCGCCCCTTCCGCGCTTTCCACGAACTGGAGATCGTGGGGCCGCGCGAACAACCGCGCTTCGCCGTTCGGCGTGCCGCTGGCGTCGATATCAAGCGGGCGGCCGTCGAAAAGGACCCTGCCCTCCGAAACCGTCACGGGAACGGCCGAAGACTCGCCGATGAAGGAAAAGACGAAGGGGGTCGCCGGCCGGTCGTAGATGTCGTCGGCGCTCCCGACCTGCTCGATGCGGCCCTGGCTCATCACCACGACGCGGTCGGCGAGTTCCAGGGCTTCTTCCTGGTCGTGGGTCACGAAGACGGTGGTGTGGCCGGTCTCGTCGTGAAGCTCGCGCAGCCAGCGGCGAAGGTCCTTCCTCACCTTGGCGTCGAGCGCGCCGAAGGGTTCGTCCAGAAGCAGCACGCGCGGCTCGATGGCGAGCGCCCGGGCGAGCGCGACGCGCTGGCGCTGGCCGCCCGAAAGTTGCCGGGGAAAGCGCTTCTCCAGCCCCGGAAGCTGGATGAGCTCCAGAAGCTCGGACGCGCGGCGGCGGATTTCGGCCGCAGGCGGCCGCGTCGCTTTCGGGCGGACCGACAGGCCGAAACCGATATTGTCGGCGATCGTCATATGCTTGAACAGCGCATAGTGCTGGAACACGAAACCGACATTGCGCTCCTGCACGCTTTTGGCCGACGCGTCTTCCGGGCCGAAGAAGATCTGGCCGCTCGTCGGGAACTCCAACCCGGCGATGAGGCGCAGAAGCGTCGTCTTGCCCGAGCCCGACGGCCCGAGCAGCGCGATCAACTCGCCGGAACGGATGTCCAGCGAAACATCGTGCAGCGCCGGATAGCGGTCGAATTCCTTGCGGATATTGCGAACGGAAATGTCCATCGGATCAGCTCGTCAATGTCCGGGCTGCGACAACGACATCTCGTCCGCATAGCGCCATTCGAGGAAGGTCTTGAGGCTCAGCGTCACGAGGGCGAGGAGCGCCAGGAGCGAGGCCACGGCGAAAGCCGCCGAGACCGGGAATTCGTTGGACAGGATCTCGACCTGAAGCGGCATGGTGTTGGTTTCGCCGCGGATGCGGCCCGAAATCACGGCCACCGCGCCGAATTCTCCCATCGCCCGCGCGTTGCAAAGCAGAACGCCGTAAAGGAGCCCCCATTTCACGTTCGGCAGGGTGACGCGCCAAAAGGTCTGCCAGCCGTTGGCGCCGAGCGAAACGGCCGCTTCCTCGTCGCCCGTGCCCTGCTCCTGCATCAGCGGGATCAGCTCGCGCGCGACAAAAGGAAAGGTCACGAAGATCGTCGCCAGCGCGATGCCCGGCAGCGCGAAGACGATGGTGATGTTGTGCGCCTGAAGCCATGGGCCGAAAGTACCCTGCGCCCCGAACAAAAGGACGTAGATCAGGCCCGCGATCACCGGCGACACGGAGAACGGCAGGTCGATCAGGGTGATGAGGAGGCTTTTGCCCTTGAACTCGAACTTGGCGATCGCCCAGGCGGCGGCGATGCCGAACACGAGGTTGGACGGCACGGAGATCGCCGCGACGATCAGCGTCATGTGGATCGCCGACACGGTGTCGGGCTCGGTGATCGCTTCCCAATAGCCGTCGACGCCGTTCAGGAAGGCTTCGTAGAAAACGGAAACGAGGGGGAGCCCAAGAAACAGCGCCAGGAACAGGAGGCTGACAAGGAGAAGAAGCCCACGCACGAACGGCGTTTCCGTCGTCACCGGGCGCGGAGGCCGCCGTTTCGCAGGGCTGCCCGCCGCGTCGAAGCTCGGCTCGACCGTCATGCGCCGAACCTCCGCCGGCTCCAAGCCTGAACGAGATTGACCACGAGCAGCATGGCGAAGGACACGAGAAGCATTAGGGTCGCGATGGCCGTCGCGGCGGCGTAGTTGAACTCTTCCAGGCGGAACACGATCAAGAGCGGCACGATCTCGGAGCGATAGGGCTGGTTGCCCGCGATGAAGATGACCGAACCGTATTCGCCGATGGAGCGCGCGAAGGCGAGCGCGTAGCCGGTGAGGATCGGGGGCAGGAGCGAGGGCAGAATCACGCGCGTCACCGTCTGGAACCGGTTCGCGCCGAGCGTCGCGGAGGCTTCCTCGTATTCGCGGTCGATCTCCTCGACCACCGGCTGCACGGTGCGCACCACGAAGGGCAGGCTGATGAAGGTCAGCGCCACCACGACGCCGAGCGGCGTATAGGCGATCTGGTAGCCCAGCGGCGCCAGAAACTGGCCGACCCAGCCGTTGCGTCCGTAAAGGGTGGCGAGCGTCAGGCCGGCGACCGCCGTCGGCAGAGCGAAGGGCAGGTCGATGGCGGCATCCACCAGCCGGCGGCCGGGAAAGCGGTAGCGCACCAGCACCCAGGCGAGCAGCACGCCGAACACGACGTTGATCGTCGCGGCCGCGAACGACGCGCCGAAGGTCAGCCGCATGGCCGCCACGAAGCGCGCGTCGAAGGCGATCGCCCAAAACTCAGACCACCCGATGCCGGACGCGCGCAGGAGCAGCCCTGCGAGCGGGATCAGCACGAGAAGGCCGAGATAGGTCAGCGTAAAGCCGAACGCCAATCCGAAACCCGGAATGACGCTCGGCTGCCGAAAGACGGCGCGCCCGGCAAGGTTCGCCATCAGGTCTTCATCGATGAGAGCATGGAGTGCCGAAGCTTATCTAAAGGGTCAGTTCTTCGGCTTGTATAGCTGATCGAAGATGCCGCCGTCGCCGAAATGCTGCGGCTGGACCTTCGCCCATCCACCGAATTGCGCGTCGTCGATGGAAACGAGTTCGAGTTTGGGGAAGCGGGCGATATCTTCGGGCGCCGCCGATTCCGGCTTGAACGGGCGATAGAAGTGCTTGGCCGCGATGGCCTGGCCTTCCGGCGAGTAGAGATATTGAAGGTAAGCCTCGGCCACCTTGCGGGTGCCCTTGGCATCGACATTCTTGTCGACCACGGCGACCGGCGGTTCGGCGACGATGGAGAGCGAGGGCACCACGATGTCGAACTGGTCGGACCCGAGCTCCTCCAGCGTCAGGAAGGCCTCGTTCTCCCAGGCGAGAAGCACGTCGCCGATGCCGCGCTGCGCGAAGGTGGTGGTGGAGCCGCGCGCGCCGGAATCCAGAACCGGCACATGGGCGAAGAGGTCGGCGACATAGGCCTTGGTCTTGGCTTCGTCGTTGCCGTACTGCTTGTTCGCCCAGGCCCAGGCGGCCAGATAGTTCCAGCGCGCCCCGCCCGACGTCTTCGGGTTCGGCGTGATGACCTCGACGCCGTCCTTGACGAGATCGCCCCAGTCCTTGACGCCCTTCGGATTGCCCTTGCGGACCAGGAACACGATGGTCGAGGTGTAGGGAGCGGAATTGTTTTCGAGCTTGCCGCGCCAGTTGGCGTCGATCTTGCCGGTCTTCTGGACGATGGCGTCGATATCGGCCTGGAGCGCCAGCGTCACCACGTCGGCGTCGAGACCGTCGATCACGGAGCGGGCCTGCGCGCCCGAGCCGCCATGCGACTGGCGGATGGACACGCCCTCCCCACCTTCCTTTTCCCAATGCTTGGCGAAGGCGGCGTTGTAGTCCTTGTAGAGTTCGCGCGTCGGATCATAGGACACGTTGAGGATCGTCTGGTCGGCCATGGCCGGCGCGACAAGCGCAACGGCCAGCGCGGCGGCGGCGGCGAGACGACGAAGCGTTCCGGTCATGTGCTTCTCCCAAATATCGACAAATCCAGTAGTGATTAAGTCGCAGGCGATCGGCGTGCTTGTCAAGCGGGGATGCGGCGCGACCGGCTCAGGCCGCATCCGCATCGAAGGCGGACAGCGTCTTCCAGGCCGCCTCCGTGCCGCCCGCATCGGCGATAGTGGTGCGGTCGAGGATGTCGCGGGCGGAATTGGCGACCCGGGCGAACACGCGCCGGATCTCGCAGCCCCCTTCGTCCGGGCAATCGGCGCAGCGCTGATAAGCCGAGCGGCTGAGGCAGGGAAGCGGGGCGATCGGCCCATCCATCAGGCGCAGAACCTCGCCGAAGGTGATGGTGTCGGCAGGGCGCTCCAGCACGTAGCCGCCGGCCTTGCCGCGCCGGCTGGCGACCAGTCCTTCGCGCTTCAGGTCGAGAAGGATCTGTTCCAGGAATTTGCGCGGGATGGACTGGCGCCGGGCGATCTCGCCCACCGACAGGGACTGCCCCTTTTCCTGCGCGAGGAGAAGAAGGGAACGGAGCGCGTATCTGCAACGTTGGGAAATCATGCTTCGAACGGAGCGATCCGCGCTTCTAATTTCTACCTAACGGGTCGTGTTTAGCAGGTTTGTTCGCGGCATGTCACCGATTTTTCGCATAAAGCGATCCGTTCACGATGACGAACGAACCGGGTTGATTTTCGAAACCGATGGCGATAAGCGAAAAACCGCCTCGGCCGTTGCGTCGTGCGTTGTTTCGCGCGCCCTCAAGACCTAAGTAACCGTCGAGACCGACTAGCTGACCTCATAGCGATCAAGGCACGCGTTGAAGACCCCCAAGGATACCGATTTCAACGAGCGCAAGAAGGCTGCGCTCGACGCCAAGAAGGCGTTGCTCGAAAAGTTCAAGGTCAAGCCCGACGAGAACGATCCGGCCGTGCAGGCTCGAATCGCCGAGCGTCAGGCACGGGCCGAGGCTAAGCGTGCCCGCGAGGAGGCCAAGCGCCTCGAAGCAGAGCGCATCCGGCAGGAAGAAGAGGCTCGTCGCGCCGCCGAGGCCGAGCGCAAGCGCTTGGAAGAAGAAGAAGCGCGCCGGATCGAGGAAGAGCGTCAGGCCCAGCTCGCCAAGGACCCGATCGCCCGCATGATCGCCGAACAGGCGGCGCTGATGGGCTCGCGCAAGCGCGGCGGCCGTCGCTAGGAATTTCCCGCGAAGCCATCATCGGCTTCGGTGATTCGACAGAACCCTCCCTTCCCAGGCGGATCGGAGGGTTTTGCATTTTGAAGGACCCGTCTGCCCTTGTCTCTAAGAACACGGCGCCGGGTTCGACGCCGTGAAACGCTTCATCTCTCGGAGGCCTTCCCTCACCGCCAACCGAGCGCCGGCGCCACATGGCGCAGGATGGCTTCGATGAGATGGGCGTTGTAGGCGACGCCGAGCTGGTTCGGAACGGTCAGAAGCAAGGTGTCGGCTTCGGCGATGGCTTCGTCGCCGCGCAACTCCTCCACGAGCCGGTCGGGCTCGGCCGCGTAGGAACGGCCGAACACGGCGCGCATGTTGTCGATGACGCCGATCTGATCGCTGTCCTTGCCCCGCCCGAAGAAGGCGCGATCCTGGTCGTCCATGAGCGCGAAGATCGAGCGCGACACCGAAACGCGAGGGCTGCGCGTGTGGCCCGCATCTTTCCAGGCCTCGCGATAAAGCCGGATCTGCCGGGCCTGCTGCACGTGGAAGGGCTCGCCGGACTCGTCCTCCTTCAAGGTCGAGCTTTGCAGGTTCATGCCCTGCTTGGCGGCCCAGACCGCCGTGGCGTTGGAGGCCGAGCCCCACCAGATGCGATCGCGCAAGCCTTCCGAATGGGGCTCGATGCGTAAAAGGCCGGGCGGGTTGGGAAACATCGGACGGGGATTGGGCTCGGCAAAACCCCGTCCCGCCAGGACGCCCATCAGCACTTCGGCGTGCCGACGGCCCATGTCGGCATCGCTTTCGCCTTCGGCCGGCTCGTAGCCGAAATAGCGCCAGCCATCCACCACCTGCTCGGGCGAGCCACGGCTGAGCCCTAGTTGAAGCCGCCCGCCGGAAATGAGGTCGGCCGCGCCCGCATCTTCCGCCATGTAGAGCGGGTTTTCGTAGCGCATGTCGATGACGCCGGTGCCGATCTCGATCCGGCTCGTTCGCGCGCCCACCGCCGCCAGGAGCGGAAAGGGCGAAGCGAGCTGCCGGGCGAAATGATGGACGCGGAAATAAGCGCCGTCCGCGCCGAGTTCCTCGGCCGCGACGGCGAGGTCGATGGACTGAAGCAGGGTGTCGCCGGCCGACCGCGTTTGCGAACCCTGCGAGGGCGACCAATGTCCAAAGGACAGAAAACCGATCTTCTTCATGCGATGTCCTTCATGGCGTCGACGGGGACGCAACAGCCGGCCGATCCAACGGCCCGTGCGATCGAGGCGTCGGTAAAGACGCCGCGCGACGGGCCGAGGAGTCCCGAACCCATTTCGGACGAAAGGGTAGGTTCGCGGCCGAATCGCCACAATGCCATCGGCAGGCGAAGCAGAGTTCGATGATTGCGAACGATCGCCAACGCTGGCTCGCGCTACAACCTTTGCGGGACGCGCGGGCTGCCGGCGAACGACATCGGTCAGGTCGGACAGGCTCCCTTGGGTGGCCCGAAGTCTCCGATCGAGCGTTCCGGCGAAATTTCCAGATAATTCGAACGATTAGCCGGCGGAACCATAGCTTGGAACATGATTCATTAAGGCCTCGAGGGCACCCTGCATTCACTGAACATCATCTCGGGTCCTTCCCTTGTCCGACTCTGTCATCATGGAGCCGGCTTGCTCGCTTGGGCAAGCCGATCTCCTTCGCGACCGCCTTTCCGGCACTCTGGCGGATTGTACCGGCGACGAACTGACCATCGATCTGTCGCCGGTCGTGGAGGCCGATGTGAGCCTCGTTCAGGTGCTGGTCTCCGCAGCCAGAACCGCCGCGGCCAGGAACATCGCACTCAGATTCCGATCGAGCGATTACGTCAACGACCTTTTCGCCAGATCCGGCCTGCCGTCCTGGCTCGCCGACCCCCGCATCTAGATTCCACCACAGACGGAACAGACCAACGCCATGGGCAAACCCGTTCTTTGCGTCGATGACTCGGCGAGCGTTCGACAGATGGTGTCCTTCACGCTGGAAGCGGCGGGCTATGCGCCGACAACGGCCGTGGACGGGATGGACGCCTTATCGAAGCTCCAGTCGGCGCGCTTTTCCCTCATCATCACCGATCTCAACATGCCCAATCTCGATGGCATCGGCATGATCCAGCGCATCCGTCAGATGCCCGGCCATGCGGGCGTGCCGATCGTCATGCTGACCACCGAATCGGACGAGGCCAAGAAGGCGGCGGGCAAGGCGGCCGGCGCCACGGGCTGGATCGTCAAGCCCTTCGACCAGACCCGGCTCGTGTCCGTGGTCAACAAGCTGATCGGGGCCTGAGAATGAACGCCGGAAACGCCGTCGAAGTCTTCCTGAACGAAGCGCGCGACCTTCTGGAACAACTGGAAGCGGCGCTTCTGGATCTCGAGGCGCGGCCGGACGATGCCGAGCTGATCAACACGACCTTCCGGGCGCTCCATACCCTGAAGGGCTCGGGCGGCATGTTCGGGCCGCCAGACATGGCCGCCTTCGCCCACCGGCTGGAAGACGCCTTCGAGACCGTGCGGCGCGGCGAAACGGCGTTGACGCCGGCGCTGGTCGGCCTGCTTTTGGCCTCCGCCGATCACATCCGCCGTCTCCTGTTCGAACCGGGCGGCGACCATGCGGCCAGAAGCGCCGAACTGGTGGAGGCTCTCGGCCGCGAAGTCGGACAGGCGGTCGCCCAGCCGACCTCCAGCACGAACGCTTTGGCCGCACCCGTCTCCAAACCCGCCGGGCTTTTCCGCGTCACGCTCCGCCTTCCCGCCAACGCCCTTTTGTTCGGCACCAATCCGCTCGCGCTTCTGGACGAACTGCGGGCGCTCGGGCCCGCTGAGGTCGAGGCGCTGACGGACGCCGTTCCCGATCTCGCGACCCTGGTGCCGACCGAACTGCGCCTCGGCTGGCGGATCACCTTAACGCCGGCCGGCGGACGGGAGGCCATCGAGGACGTCTTCATCTTCGTGGACGAGCCGGGCGCCGTCCTCATCGAGGAACTGGACGGCGCTTCGGACGCAGACGCCTCCGATCTTCCGCCTGCCGCCGCGACGCCCGACCAAGCCGTACCGGTTGGCAAGCCCGAGACCAAATCTCAGCCCGCAGCGTCTTCGAGCGCCTCGTCCACGCCCGAGTCGAGCGTGCGCGTGTCGGCCGGCCGGCTCGATACGCTTCTCGATCAGGTCGGCGAGCTCGTGATCGCACAGGCGAGGCTGTCGGCGCTCGCTCATGCCCGGCGCGATCCCGTTCTCACCGCCGTGGTGGAAGAGATCGAGCGCCTGGCGGCCGACCTTCGCGATTCGGCGATGGACATGCGCATGTTGCCGATCGACTCGCTCTTCAGCCGCTACCGGCGCGTCGTGCGCGACCTGTCCTCCGATCTCGGCAAGGAGATCGACCTCGTTCTGACGGGCGAGGACACCGAACTCGACAAGACCGTTCTCGACCGCCTCGGCGACCCCCTCGTCCACATCATCCGCAACTCGATCGACCACGGCATCGAGGCCCCCGACAAGCGTCTCGCTTCCGGCAAGTCGCAACGCGGTTCCTTGCGCCTGTCGGCCCGTCAGGCCGGCACCGAGGTCCTGATCACCATCGAGGACGACGGCGCGGGGCTGAACCGGGCGCGCATCCTGGAAAAAGCGCGGGCCGCCGGCATCGTGGCCGAGGGCGTGACGCCGTCCGATCGCGAGGTGGACGAACTGATCTTCCATCCGGGCCTGTCCACGGCCGCTTCCGTTTCCAACCTGTCGGGACGCGGCGTCGGAATGGATGTCGTCCGGCGCACCATCGGCGAGCTGCACGGCACCATCGAGATCGCGACGGAGCCGGGTCGCGGCACGCGGTTCACCCTTCGCCTTCCCCTGACGCTCGCCATCATCGACGGACTTCTGGTGCGGATCGGCGACACGAAATGCATCCTGCCGCTGGCCAGCATCGAGGAATGCGTCGAACTCGCCTCCATCGCGACGCGCGCCTCCACCGGCCGCAACTTCGTGGACATCCGCAACACCCTGGTGCCGATCCTGGAAATGGACCGCATCTTCGGAACGGCGGGCGGACAAGGCAGCATCGTCGTGGTGACCGCGACTGAGAACGGCAAGGTCGGCGCCCTGGTGGATCAGGTGATCGGCCAGCACCAAACGGTGATCAAGCCGTTGTCGCCGCTCCATCGCGCCATTCCGGGGCTTGCCGGCGCGACCATCCTCGGCGACGGCTCGGTCGCGCTGATCCTCGACATCAACCCGCTCGCACGCCAGACCGGCGTCGCGTCCCGGCCGGCTCTGCCGGTCGCCGCCTGAGAAGCCGCGCCATGACGTCCCTCCCTCTCCCAAGCGACGCTTCTTCGACCGACGGCGATTATCTCACGATCTCCATCGACGACGATCTCTTCGCGCTGAAGGTCGATCTCGTTCACGAGGTTCTCGACCCGCCGCCCGTGACGCTCGTGCCGAACGCCCCGGCCTTCGCGCCCGGCCTCGTCAACGTGCGCGGCAACATCCTGCCGCTCGTCGACATGCGGCGGCGTCTCGGTCTCGAGCCGAAGGCCGATACCGAGCATTCGCGCGTCATCGTCTCGAAGGCGGGATCGGGCCAGGACGATTTCCTCGTCGGCATCAAGGCCGACGCGGTGCACGAGGTTCTGGCGATCGCTTCCTCCGAGATCGAGGCTCTGCCCGAAAACAGCACCCGTTGGCCCGCCGGCCTCCTGTCCGGCGTCGTCAGGCATAACGGCCGCTTCGTGATCCTTCTCGAACTCGAACGCATCCTGCGGACCGACGATCCCGCACCGCTGCACTGACGCCTTTTCCAGCTTCCGCCTATTCCATTCGGAACAATCCCATGCGCATGACCATCAAGACAAAGCTGCTGGGCTCCTTCGGGGCCGTCCTCGCGCTTCTCGGCACGGCCGGATATTTCGGCATCGCGAGCCTTTCGCAAAGCAACGGCATGATGGCGGATTTCGCCGCGCGCCCCTTCGTGCAGGTCGCGGCCGCCAAGGAAAGTCAGACGGCGATGCAGGTGATCCGCCGCAGCCTGATGGCGACGCTCTTCACTTCCGACCCGGTTCTGCTGGCCCCCTTGAAGGCCGGCTATGACGATGCCTGGAAGCAGATCGACGCCAATACCGAGCGGATGAGGGCGAGCGCCGACGACGCGAGCCGGGCGGCGATAGCCGAACTTCCCGCGATGCTGGCCGATCTGAGGACGATTTCGGACGACACCTTCGCGGCCGGCGCCAATGCCGATGCGAGCCTTGCCGAAACTGCGCTGGTCACAAGCCGGGTTCCCGCGGGGCAGTTCCAGAAGAGCATCGACGCTTTGGCCGGACAGTTCGCGACCGAGCCCGGCGAGAACGCCCTGAAGGCCCGACTCGCGATGGACCAGATCAGCACCTGGTCCTCCAATGCCAAGGTCGCGACCCTGGCGGCGATCTCCTATTCACAGGACGCCGACATCGTAGCGGCCAGCAACGAGCTGAACGCGATCAACGAGCGCATCGGAGCCAAGCTCGGCGAACTCGCCGCGCTTGGGCTCCGCTTCGCCGGCCCGGCGGAACAGTTGCGGAGCGAGTGGAGCGCCCTCTTCTCGGCGCTTCGCCCGAAGGCCGACCTCGGCGTCGCCAACTGGACCGCCAAGGCCACCGACCTCCTCACCAACCGCCAGAACCCGATGGCCGACAAGGTCTCGGCCAAGCTCGATGAGCTCGGCGGGCTCGCGAACCGCGCCGCCGAGGGCTTCGTGGCCGACGCCAACCGCAGCTACGAGACGACGCGCAACATGCTGATCGCCCTCGTTATCGGCGCCATCGCCATGGGGATCGCCGCCGCCCTCTGGATGTCTCTGTCGATTTCGCGCGGCCTCAACCGTTCGGTGAAGCTCGCCGAGGATATCGGCGCCGGCGACCTGACGCAGACCGTCGATGCCAGGGGCCATGACGAAATCGGCGATCTCCAGCGCGCCATGAACACGATGACGGTTCGCCTGCGCGAGATCGTCGGCGATGTCGTCACCTCGGCCGAACAGGTCGCAGCGGGCTCGCAGCAGTCGGCGGCGACCGCCGAGCAACTCGGCCAGGGCGCGGCGGAACAGGCCGCCACCACCGAACAGCTTGGGCAGGGCGCGTCCGAGCAGGCGGCGGCCACGGAACAGGCCTCCTCGGCGATGGAGGAAATGGCCGCGAACATCCGCCAGAACGCGGAAAACGCCACCACCACGGAGAAGATCGCCGGCCAAGCCTCGCTCAACGCCGAGAAGAGCGGCCGGGCGGTGGCGAACTCCGTGGACGCCATGCGCACCATCGCCGACAAGATCCGCATCGTGCAGGAAATCGCCCGCCAGACCGATCTTCTGGCCTTGAACGCGGCGATCGAGGCGGCGCGCGCCGGCCAGCACGGCAAGGGCTTTGCCGTCGTCGCCTCGGAAGTCAGGAAGCTCGCCGAGCGCTCGCAAACGGCGGCAACGGAGATCGGCGAGCTTTCCACCTCGACGCTCCAGATCTCCGAGGAAGCGGGCCGGATGCTGGAACAGCTCGTGCCCGATATCCAGCGCACCTCGGAGCTGGTGGGTGAAATCTCGGCCGCCTGCCGCGAGCAGAATGCCGGCGCCGAGCAGATCAACCAGGCGATCCAGCAGCTCGACCAGGTGACGCAGCAGACCAACGCTTCCGTGCAGCAGCTCGATCAGGTGACGCAGCAGAATGCTTCGGCCGCCAACGAGATGGCCGCTACCGCCGAGCAACTGTCGGCCGAGGCCGGGCGCCTGCGGGATCGCGTCGCCTTCTTCCGCACCGGCGAGGAAACGGCGCTCCGTGCCACCCCGCCCCGTCGCGCCGCCGCGCCGGAGCGGGACGTGCACTCGCTCCAGGCTCGGGTCGGTGGCTTCGCCGCCACTCGCCCGGTCGTCTCGGCGAAGACCGCCCCGAAGAAGCTCGCCACCGCGCCCAAGCCCGCAGCCAAGGGCGGCTTCGCCCTGGATCTCGGCAACGACGACGCCGACGGCGGCTTCGAGAAGATGAGCGCCTGACGGACTGGAATACCCTCTGAACCCATCCCGGTTTCGCGGCAAGGACGCGGAACCGGCATCCCTTCCACGAGACCGGTTTCCCGGCAAAGGACGAGAAGCGTGAACCCATGCGTCTAACCATCAAGACCAAGCTGATAGGCTCGTTTGGAGCCGTTCTCGCCCTTCTCGGCACCGCCGGCTATCTCGGCATCTCGAGCCTTGGTCAGAGCAACGCCGATATGGAGGCCTTCGCCGCGCGGCCCTTCGCGCAGGTTCAGGCCGTCCAGACCGTCGACGGCGAAGTGATGAACGTCCGGCGCGGCATCCTGCGGGCTCTGGCCGCAAACAGCGACGCCGCGCGGGCCCCGCTCAAGGCCGACTACGATGCCTCCTGGACGCTGATCGACGAGTCGGTCTCAAACCTTCTGCGCAGCATGACGCCGGACGAGCAGCGCGACATCGCCGATCTCAAGCCGATGATCGACAACTTCCGGACAATGACCGACAAAGCTTTCGCGATGGCCTCGATGGCCGATACCGAACTGGCCGACAAGGCCTTGAACGCCACGGAAGCTCCCTTCGCCCAGTTGCTGAAGGAGATCAACGAACTCGACGATATCCAGTCCAGCCCTGCGACGAACGAGATCCTCGGTGACGCGGTCGCGTCGCTCGGCAGCAACGCCTATGCCGCGCGGCTGGCCATGGTTTCCGCCGTGGATCTCGGCGAACCGGCGAAGATCGGCGCGGCGAGCGACAGCCTGAACGGCGCCGACCAATCGTTCCGCGCAACGTTGGAAACGCTGCGCAAGACGCCTGGCGCGCCACTGGACCTTATCGCGCGGCTCGAAGGCGACTGGACGGCGCTCTTCAAGACGCTCCGCGGTTTCACCGACATCGCCGTCGAGAACGCCACCGCCGAGGCCTCGAACTACATCTATACCGTGCTGGCGCCCGAATCGGGCAAGGTTTCCACCCGGCTGGACGCGCTGAAGGACCGGGCGAACGGGACTGCGAACGGCTTCCTCGCCCAAACGCAGGCGAACTACGCCTCCGCCCGCAACATGCTGATCGCGATCGTCGTCGGCGCCATCGCCATGGGGCTCGCCGCCGCGCTCTGGATGTCCTTGTCGATTTCGCGCGGCCTCAACCGTTCGGTGAAGCTCGCCGAGGATATCGGCGCCGGCGACCTGACGCAGACCGTCGATGCCAAAACCCGCGACGAGATCGGCGATCTCCAGCGTGCCATGAACACGATGACGCTGCGCTTGCGCGAGATCGTCGGCGACGTCGCCAATTCCTCTTCGCAGGTGGCGTCCGGCTCGCAGCAGTCCTCCGCCACCGCCGAGCAGCTCAGCCAGGGCTCGACCGAGCAGGCGGCCGCGACGGAACAGGCCTCCTCCGCCATGGAGGAGATGGCCGCCAACATCCGCCAGAACTCCGAGAACGCCACCACCACGGAGAAGATCGCCGGACAGGCCTCGCTTAACGCCGACAAGAGCGGCCGGGCGGTGGCCAATTCCGTGGAAGCGATGCGCACCATCGCCGACAAGATCCGCATCGTGCAGGAGATCGCCCGTCAAACCGACCTCCTCGCGCTCAACGCCGCGATCGAGGCGGCGCGCGCCGGCCAGCACGGTAAGGGCTTTGCCGTCGTCGCCTCGGAAGTCAGGAAGCTCGCGGAGCGCTCGCAGACCGCCGCCGCCGAGATCGGCGAGCTGTCTTCCTCGACGCTTCAGATCTCCGAGGAAGCCGGCCGGATGCTGGAACAGCTCGTGCCGGACATCCAGCGCACGGCCGAACTCGTCAGCGAGATCTCGGCCGCCTGCCGCGAACAGAATGCCGGCGCCGAACAGATCAATCAGGCGATCCAGCAGCTCGACCAGGTGACGCAGCAGAACGCCTCGGCCGCCAACGAGATGTCGGCCACCGCCGAACAGCTTTCGGCCGAAGCTGGGCGCTTGAACGAACGCGCCGCTTATTTCCGCCTCGACGCTTCCCCGGCCACCGTCATGTCGACGCCTGCCGCCGCATCGAAAGGGGTCCACGCGTTGCAGGCACGGGTCGACCGCTTCGCCGCCTCCCGCCCGGTCGCCAAGAAGCAGCCGGCACTGAAGCGCCCCGCTGCCCCCGCCCCCGCCCCCGCCCCCGCGAAGGACGGCTTCGACTTCGACCTTTCCGCCAAGGACGCGAGCAATGGCGGCTTCGAAAGGATGAGCGCTTGAGCCTCGGATCACCCCTCCCCTCCTCCGGCGAGCTTACGCCGGAGGAAAACGGCACGCAGGAGGTCCTGACCTTCCGTCTGGGAAAACAGGCCTTCGGCATCCGCGTTCTTCATGTGCGCGAAGTGCTCGACCACAAGCCCATCGCCCCGCTCGCCAACGCGCCCGAAACGCTTCTGGGCATGATCGACGTGCGCGGCATCGGCGTTCCGGTGGTGGACTTGAAGCACAAGCTGCGCATGTCCGTCGGCCGGGCCGGCGAGCCGACCACCGACAGCCGCATCGTGGTGCTGGAATTCGACGAGGCCGAAGGCCGGCGGACGCTGGCGGTGATCGCCGACGCCGTGTTCGAGGTCGCCGACATCGACGAGACCGGGATCGAGGACGCGCCGCGTTTCGGCGAAAGCTGGAACAGCGACTTCATGACCGGCATCGGACGACGCGACGGGGACTTCCTGACCCTTCTCGACATCCCGCGCCTTTTCGCTCCGGACGCGGTTTCGGATCGCCCGGCGGCCTGACCGGCCGCCACCCTTCTCGTCAATGCCAGCGAACGGACGCGATGACTCTCGCTCCCACCTCCGCGATCCACCCGAACCGTCCCGTTCACCCGGTGCCCGCCGCATCCGGCGCTATCCTGGACGCGGACAGCCTCAGAACGCTCATCGAGATCGTTCGGGAAACCTGCGGCATCACCATGTCGGCGGCCAAGCGCACGATGCTGGAAACGCGGCTGCGCCGGCGTCTGGCGGCCAACGGCCTCGACGACTTCGCCAGCTATGTGCGCTTGCTACGCACGCCCGGCGGCAGAGCCGACGAGTTGCAGGCCTTCACCGACTGCGTGGTGACGAACCAGACCTCGTTCTTTCGCGAGGCCCCGCATTTCGACCACCTGACGGGCGCTGAGCTTCGTCGCCTCGCCGAAGCTTCCGACCGATCGCTGAACATCTGGTCGGCGGCCGCGTCGAGCGGTCAGGAAGCCTACAGCCTCGCGATGATCGCGGACGCCGCGTCCGAAGGCGGCAGGCTCTTCGACTGGTCGGTGTTGGCAACCGACATTTCCGTTCGAATGCTGGAAGCGGTGCGCGAGGGGATCTACAGCGAAGAGGACATCCAGCCGGTCCCCACGACGCTTCGCCAGCAATATCTGCGGCCGTTGAAAGGCGGGCGGGCCGAGGTCTGCCGGCCGCTTCGCCAGCGCGTGCGGATCGGGCAGATCAATTTGATGCACGAGCGCTACATGCCCGGCCGGGTGATGGACATCATCTTCTGCCGCAACGTTCTCATCTATTTCGATCCCCAGACCCAGGTCGAGGTGGTGGAGAAGCTTTGCCGGCATCTGCGGCCGGGCGGCCTTCTGGTTCTCGGGCACTCGGAAGCCCTGCGCACCAAGCACCTGCCGTTGAAGCTCCTTCGCAGCAACATCCACGAGCGCGTCGAGGCCCCGCTATGAAGCCCCTGCGCGTTCTGATCGTGGACGACTCGGCGAGCGTTCGCACCATCCTGTCGGACATCGTGTCCCAGGAGCCCGACCTCGAAGTCATGGGCACCGCGTCCAACCCCTTCTTCGCCGCCGAGCGGATGCGAGAGGAACTGCCGGACGTCATCATCTGCGACATCGAGATGCCGCGCATGGACGGCATCACCTTCGTCACCAAGCTGATGAGCCAGCGGCCGATCCCGGTGGTGATCTGCTCGTCGCTGGCCGAAGCCGGCTCCAAGATGGCCCTCCAGGCGCTGGAAGCGGGCGCGGTGGAGATCATCACCAAGCCGCGCGTCGGCACGCCCCAGTTCCTGACCGAAGCGAAGACACGCATCTGCGACGCGGTGCGCGCGGCTTCCAAGGCCCGCCTCGCGCCGCGCGCCGCCAAGCCGCTGGAAGGACAGGCCAAGCTCACCGCCGACGCCGTGCTGCCCCCCGCGCCCGGCCGACCCATCGAGCGCACCACCGACAAGGTGGTGGCGATCGGCGCGTCCACCGGGGGCACCGAGGCCCTGCGCGTTCTCCTCGAAGCGCTTCCCGCCGATGCGCCGGGCACCGTGATCGTGCAGCACATGCCGGCGGGCTTCACCACGGCCTTCGCGCGCCGTCTCGACGGCTTGTGCCGCATCGAGGTGCGCGAAGCCGAAACCGGCGACCGCGTCGTGCCGGGCCTCGCGCTGATCGCGCCCGGCAACCGGCATCTCCTGCTTCAGCGCTCGGGCGCGCAGTATCGCGTGGAAGTGCGCGACGGGCCGCTCGTCGCCCGGCACCGCCCGTCGGTGGATGTCCTGTTCCGCTCCGCCGCGAGGGCCGCGGGCGCGAACGCGCTTGGGCTCATCATGACCGGCATGGGCGACGACGGCGCCAAGGGCCTTCTGGAACTGCGCCAGGCCGGGGCGCGAACGCTCGGCCAGGACGAAGGAACTTGCGTCGTCTACGGCATGCCCAAGGAAGCGATGAAGATCGGCGCCGTGGAAACCGAACTCCCCCTCCCCCTTCTGGCGGGGGAAGTGATGCGCTTCGCCAACGATCATTCCGCACGAACGGGAACCGCCAAATGATCGGAGCCACCTTGTCTTCACGAGCTCCGTCCGCCCAAGCGCCGTGCCATTCGCCGGGCGGACACGACGTTCTTCGCCTCGCCAATGCCATCACCGCCTGGATCGAAGCCGATGAGGCGGTGTTTCTCGATGCCGGAAGCCGGCTTCGCAGCGTTCACGGGCGTTTGGCGCGGGTGCGCGACGGCATCGGCCGCTCCACCGAGCTTCTGTCGGCCGACCGGATGGCATCGATGCGCGAGGATCTCGCCCGCGCCGCCGGCGATGCCGGACGGATCGAGACGCTGTCGGGGGAGCGCGCCGATGCGCTTGCGGGCTTGCGAACCGCGATCGCCGATGCGGCGGTCGGCGCCAAGGCGCTGCGCGGCGTCTTCAAGACGCTGGACTATGTCGCGCTGATCGCCCGCGTGCAGGTGGAGCGGATGCGCTCGCGCCACGAGGAACTCGTGCCCTTCGCCATGCATGTCGACGAACTCGTGGATTCCGGCGAAAAGGTCGTGCGCGTCATCGATCAGCGCATGGAAGCTTTGTGCGGGCAGCTCGATGGGAGCCGCACGGTCGAGGACCGGCGGAGCGACGAGGCGACCGGACCCGCGCTGATCGACGGCTTCATGCAGCTCGTGACGCTGATCGAATCGCAGCAGCGCGAAGCCGGCCGCCAGCGCGAAGACGCCGGGCGGTCCTTCACCGCCCTGTGGCAGGCCATCGCGCAGGTCGTGATGGGTCTTCAAGCGCATGACATGGTGCGCCAGCGCTTCGAGCATACCGCGCGAAATCTCGCGATCTTCGCCGACCTCGCCGCCGACGGCACGCTCGGCGACGGCGGCGAACCGCTCGCCCCGCACCTGCGCCCGGCCGCCCGGCGTCGCATCGTTCTTCTGGAAATCGCGCAGATCGAGGATCTTTCGGAGGTCTACAACGAAAGAACAACCAAGATCCGCGCCGATCTCGGCAGCATCGCCACTGAGCTCGGCGGATGCACGGCGCTGCTCGGGAGGCTGATGCCGGAGCGCAGCGGACAGGGCGGGCTCGGACAGCTCGACGCCGAGGCCAGCCGCCTGCGCGAAGGCTTCCATGGCGGCCGCGAGGCTCGCGAGAAAACGACCGAGAGCGTCGAGCGAAGTGTCGTCGCCACCCAATCCCTGATCGAACTGACGAACCGCCTCGTGGAACTCGAATACGAGCTTCGCCTGGCCGGCTTCAACGCCGCCGTGCGTGCCGCCCATGTGGATGGCGGCGACGAAACGATCAGCTATGTCGCGGGCGTCATCCGCGAACAGGCCTCCAAGGCGCGGGACATGGCCGAGCAGGTGCGCAACGGCATCGAAAGCGCCGCGTCGGTGACGGAAAGCCTTTCGCAGCGCATCCTGCCGACCCTCGGAAACGCGGAATCTTCCGTGGAAACCGCGCTGACTTCGGCGGCCACGCTCTTGTCCGATGCGGAAGCTTCCTGCCGCACAGCGCTGGCCGAAAGCACGGAGGCCGCGCAGGGTCTCGGGCCGGAAGTCGAGGACGTGCATCATCTGATGAGCGCGTCGGAGGACGGCGGCGCGATGATGCAGGCGCTCGGGGCGGCGCTCGCCGCCTGTCTTGCGGAGCTTGCCGCCGAAGACCTGCCGGAAGACGACGCGGCCCGGCTCGACCGCGTCCTGACCGCTTCCTACACGATGGAGGAAGAGCGGGCGGTGCATGCCAGATGCTTCGGGCTGGCGCCGGTTTCCGCCATCCCCGCCCCCTCCCCCGCGCCGGCGGGGGACGACGATTTCGACGACATCCTGTTCTGAACATCGCTCAAGGCGAAAGCGGTCGGTTGAAAGGAACGGGCAACGGCGCGGCAACGCTTCGAACCGTCGCCCGGACCTCCTTCAACCGCGGCCCAAGGGCAGGCGGCTGCGCTCGCGCGCTTGCCGTTCGGCTTCCTCAGCCGCCTTCAACTGCGCCTTAGTATACATCAGAGCGTGGGACGCGAGGTCCTCCCCGTCCTCCCAGAGGTTGCGCCAGATGCCGAGGATGCCCTCCAGTGGCTGGCCGACGACGCGCGAGGAAAAGCTCTCGAAAGTGATCGGCCCCCGATACTTCGCCCGCACCAGGGCGCGGAACACGGCGGTGAGGTCGATCGAGCCGGAGCCGAGATAACCGCGATGGGAATCGCCGGTGTGGAAGTAGCCGAGATGCTCCCCGGTATCCACGATCGCGCTGGCGATGTCCGATTCCTCGATGTTCATGTGGTAGACGTCGAGATGCACCTTCACGTTGGGAGCGCCGACGAGTTTGGCCATCTCCACGCCCTGCGCGGCCGTGTTGCAGATGTTGGTCTCGTAGCGGTTGACGACTTCCAGAACGAGCGTGATGTCGCTTTGGGCGGCCATCTCGGCAACCGCCCGTAGGGTCTCGGCCGATTCCTCGATGCCGCGCGCGGTCGGCTGCGTCGTGTATTTCCCAAAGGCCGAATAAAGGATGCCGCCGATGATCGAGCCGCCGCAATCGCGGCAGGTGCGAACGGCGTTCTCCAGCTTGGCCTTGCCCCGCGCCCGTTTTTCCGGATCGCCCGACGAGATGTCCTCGTCGAAGTCGAGGCCGAGCGAGAAGTTGATGCCGAGCCCCGCCTGTTCCAGCCGGCGGCGGGTGTAGTCCGCGTCGATCACGGACGGGTCGAGCGCGGCGGCCTCGATGAAATCGTAGCCGACCGCCGCCGAGCGATCGATTGCGCGCGCCGCCTCGTCCTGGCTCCAGCCCTTTTCCCAGACGAAGGCGTGCACTCCGAGCTTGTTCATGATGTCCTCCCATCGTTCGAAGATCGAAACCTTCGCGATTGCGAAGGAATGCTGCACCGCCGCTCCATTCTCCTAGTAGAGCAGCCGTCCTACCATGATTGACAAAGTGGAGGCTCGTGTCTAGCGTCCAATAAAACGTTTCACGAAAACGTAGCCGACTGAAATCGTCTTGGGAGGGGCGAACGTGTCGAAGCCGCAGACCCCGTCCATCCGCATGGTGGCCGAGCGCGCCGGCGTCTCGGTCGCCACCGTTTCCAACGTCCTGAACGGCAAGGCGAGCGTGTCGCCGGACTTCGCCGAGCGCGTGACAAAGGCGGTGCGCGAACTCGGCTACGTGGTGGATGTCGCGGCCTCGCGGCTGCGCTCCGGGAAAGCGGCGCTGGTCGGCACGGTGGTGCCCGACCTCACCAACCCGATGTTCGCGAGCTTCGTGTCGACGCTGGAACATGCCGCGCGGCTCGACGGCTTCGATCTCGTGGTGGTGTCCTCGCGTAACGACCCGAAGGAGGAAGCCGACCGCCTGTCGAACATCCGCTCGTGGCGGCCGGCGGGCATGATCGTCATCCCCTGCGACGGCGCCTTCACGGCGCGCCTGCCGGAAGGCTGGCATTTTCCGACCGTGGTGGCCGACCGCATTCCCGACGTGTCCGCGCACGACCTCGTCGCGGTCGACAACGGCCCGGCTTCGGCGAGGATCGCCCGCCACATGGGCGAGGCCGGCATCCGCCGCTGCCTCGTGGTGGGCACGAGCCTTGCCATCAGCAATGTCCGCGAGCGCTGGGAAGGCGTTCTGTCCGTGGCGGGGCCGACGGAGTTCACGATGGCCGAGATCGGCTTCGGCGCGGATGGCGGCGCGGATGCGCTGCGCCAACATTTGGCCGGCGAGAAACGGCCGGATGCGCTTTTCGCGCTCGACCACATGACCTCGCTCGCGCTCTACCGCCTCGTCGGCGAACTCGGTCTCAGCATCCCGGCCGACATGGCCTATGCGAGCTTCGACGAGATGGAATGGATGCGGCTCGTTGCGCCGGGCCTGACGGCGGTGCGCCAGCCGGTGGAGGCGATGGCGGAAGCGGCCTGGAGCCTTCTCGTGAAACGCATGAAGGGCGAAGCGGGCGAGCCGGTGAACCGGCGGCTCGAATGCGCCGTGGAGATCCGCGGCTCGACGCTGCGGCAGGAGGCGGCCTCGAAGAGGAACGAGGCGGCCTGACAATAATGGGAAACGGGAGGAAAAGCATGAGCATCACAAGAAGAACCGCGCTCGGAATGCTCGGCGCTGGCGTGGCCCTGTTATCGATGGGCGGCCTCCCTCCGGCCTTTGCGCAAGGGGCCGAGCCGCAGGCGGGGATCGTCGTGAAGACTGGCGGCATTCCGTGGTTCAACGCCATGGAGGAAGGCATCAAGAAGGGCGCCGAGGCCTACAAGGTCAACGCCTGGATGGTCGGCCCGACGCAGGCCGACGCCGCCCAGCAGGTGCGCGCCATCGAGGACCTCATCGCGCGCAAGGTGAACGTCATCGGCATCGTGCCCAACGATTCCGCCGCGCTGGAACCTGTCCTCGGCCGGGCGCGCGCCGCCGGAATCAAGGTCATCGCCCATGAAGGCCCGGACCAGAAGGAAAAGGACTGGGACTTCGAGCTGACGACCACGGAAGCCTATGGGCAGGCCCATATGGATCTCCTCGCCAAGGAAATGGGCGAGGAAGGCAAGTACATCACCTATGTCGGCTCGCTGACCGTCCCGCTGCACAATGCCTGGGCGGACGCCGCCATCGCCTATCAGAAGCAGAAGTATCCCAAGATGCAGATGGTCGGCGACCGCTTCGGCGTGGCCGAAAGCCTCGACGAGAGCATCAAGACCACGCAGGACCAGCTTCGCGCCAATCCCGACCTGAAGGGCATCCTGACCTTCGGCAGCCAAGGCCCGATCGGCGCGGCGCGCGTTCTCGACGATCGCGGCAAGGCCAAGACGGTGGCCCTGATCGGCGGCTTCTCGCCCGGCCAGGGCGCGCGCTACGTCAAATCCGGCGTGATCCGGGGCGGCTTCATCTGGAACCCGCTGACGGCGGGCGAAGTCTTCGTCGAACTTGCCTCCATGCTTGCGAGCGGCAAGGAGCCGACCGACAACATGGAGATCACCGGCGTCGGCCCGGTGCGGGTCTACCCCGACAAGAAGCTGATCCAGGCGCAGAAGCTGGAATCCCTCGACAAGGCCAATATCGATCGCCTCGTCGCGCTCGGGCTTTGATCTCAAGCCGGCGGCCCGACCCGGCCGCCGGTTCCTCATCTCGGACGTTGGGAGGCGGCCGATGGCGAACGACGTTCCCTTTCTCAAATTAACGAACCTGTCCAAGCGCTTCGGCGGCGTTCGCGCGCTGGAGAACATCGACTGGGACGTGCGCCCCGGCGAGGTCCATTGCCTCGTCGGCGAGAACGGCTGCGGCAAATCCACCCTCATCAAGACGGTGGCGGGCGTTCACCCGCCGAGCGAAGGCACGATCGAGATCGAGGGCGTCGATGTCCTGCCCTTGACGCCGGCCAAGGCCAAGGCCCTCGGCATCCAGGTGATCTTCCAGGACCTGTCGCTTTTTCCGAACCTCTCGGTTGCCGAGAACATCGCCGTGGAGTGCCATCTGGAAGGCGCGCTGAAGCCGGTGAGGACCGGCCATATGCGGCGCATCGCGGTGGATGTCCTGAAACGCCTCGACTTCCCGCTCGACCCGGCCGCCCTTCTGTCCGACCTGTCCGTCGCCGAGCGCCAGATCGTCGCCATCGCGCGCGGGCTGGCGGGGCAGGCGCGCCTCATCTTCATGGACGAGCCGACGGCCTCCCTGACGAGAGCCGAGGTGGTACGGCTCTTAGGCATTGTCGGGCGGTTGAAGGCGGACGGCATCGCCGTCGTCTTCGTGTCGCACCGCCTCGAAGAGGTGGTGGAAATCGCCGAGCGCGTCACCGTGTTTCGCGACGGAAAGAAAGTCGGCACCTTCGACGCGTCGCAAGTCGATCAACGCCGGATCGGCCATCTGATGACCGGCCTCGAGATCGACCATGGCCTCGCCGCCCGCGACATGAGCGCGGCCGAGCCGCTTCTCAAGGTGGAAGGCCTGTCGCGCCGGCACGAATTTGCGGATGTGAATTTCACGCTTCGCCGGGGCGAGGTGCTGGGCATCGTCGGGCTCCTCGGGGCGGGACGCACGGAACTCGCGCTGACGCTCTTCGGCATGACGCGGGCGGAAGGCGGCACGATCGAGCTTCACGGCAAGCCCCTGTCCTTGCGCTCGAACCGCGACGCGGTGCGCGCCGGCATCGCCTATGTGTCGGAGGACCGACTCAGCCTCGGCGTGATCCTGCCCCAGTCCATCGAGGACAACATGGTGCTGGCGGTCATGAAGGGGCTGGCCGGCCGGTTCGGGCTCATCTCCAGGCGGCGTCGGCAGGGCCTCGCGCGCGACTGGGTGCGCCGGCTCGCGGTGAAGGTGCCCGATGTCGACCGCCCGGTGCAGACCTTGTCCGGCGGCAACCAGCAGCGCGTGGTTCTCGCCAAATGGCTCGCCACGCGGCCGAGCGTCCTCATTCTCGATTCCCCGACGGTCGGCGTCGACATCAAGAACAAGCAGGGGATCTACGAGATCGTCGCGGAACTTTCGCGCGAGGGCGTCGGCGTCATCGTCATCTCGGACGAAGTGAGCGAGGCCTTCGCCACCTGCGACCGCGTCCTCCACATGCGCGCCGGGCGCATCGTCGATGAGGTCGTGCCGGGACGCATCACCGAAGGGCAACTGGAGGAGCGCATCTATGCCTGATCCGACCCATCGCGGCGCTTGGGGGCGCCGTCTCCAGCGCCGGCCGGAAGCCTGGCTTTTCGGCGTGATCGCGCTCGCCGTCCTGTTCTTCGGGATGACGGCGCCCGGTTTCCTGACGCTGCCCAACGTCATCGACCTTCTGGAAACCTATTCGGTGCAGGCCATCATGGCGATGGGCCTCTTCGTGGTGCTTGTTTCGGGCGGCATCGACATCTCCTTCGCGGCGACCGCCTCCGTTTCGCAATATGCCGCCGCGCTTCTCGCCGCCCGTCTCGGTCTCCCCGCCCCGCTCGTCATCGCCATCGGTCTTGGCGTCGGAACGGCGCTCGGCTGCCTCAACGCCGCGTTGATCCACTTCGCGCGCATTCCCTCCATCATCGCGACCATCGCCATGATGAGCGTCAGCTTCTCGCTTCTGATGTATTTTTCCGGCGGGCGCTCAATCTACGATCTGCCGGAATGGTGGGTGACCCGCGTCACTTTCTTCGAGCACGAAACGGCGTCGGGCGACCTCGTGCGCGTCACCCTGCCAATCGTGGCGATGGCGGTGGTCAGCCTTGGAACCTGGGCGCTGATGACGAAAAGCTCGGTCGGCCGCCAGCTCTACGCCATGGGCGGCAACGGGGAAGCGGCGCGGCGCATCGGCATCTCCATCGGCCGCCTCCATTTCGTCGCCTACGGCTTTCTCGGCTTTCTTGCAGCCCTCGCCGGCCTTCTTCAAGCGCACCGCGTCGGCGAAAGCGTGCCGAACGCCATGGCCAATACGGAACTCGCCGTCCTGTCGGCCTCGGTTCTGGGCGGCGCGAGCCTGACCGGCGGCATCGGCACGGTGCCGGGCGTTCTTCTCGGCATCGTGCTTCTCGCCGTTCTCCAGAACGGGCTGAACCTTCTTGGCGTCTCGTCCTACTTCTTCCAGATCGTGATCGGCCTGACGATCCTCGCCTCCACCTCGCTGACCGTTCTGTCCTCGCGTCGCGGGCGGCGGCATCGCACGCTGGGGGAGGCCGCCCATGCTTGAGGATCGCTCCCACCTCGTCAGTCAGGACGGCCCGATCGCCGATTTCATGACGCGCCTCAAGGCCGGCATTCCCAACGCCCATCTCGGCCTTCTGGCGCTCTTGGTGCTGCTCGTCCTTGGCTTCTCGAGTTTGGTTCCGGGCTTTGCCAGCCTCGGCACGCTTCAGTCCTTCATGTTCCAGATGCCGCTTCTGGGGCTTTTGTCGCTTGCGATGATCGTGCCGCTCATCACCGGCGGCCTCAATCTCGCAATCATCGCCACCACCAATCAGGCTGCGCTTCTGATGGTCTTCGTGATGCAGACCGTCATCCCGACGGATGCGGGATCGGCCACGGTCTTTGCCGGCGTGGCGCTCGCGATGGCGGCGGGGCTTCTCCTATGCTTGGCGATCGGCCTCGTGACCGGCGCGCTCGTCGCCTATACCGGCGTTCACCCGATCCTCGTGACGCTCGGCACCAAGTCGCTGATCGACGGGATCAGCATCTACCTCACGCGCGGTATGGCCCTGTCCGGCGTGCCTGCCGAAGTCTCGCGCATCGGCAATTCGAGCCTCCTCGGCGTGCCCATGGTCTTCGTTTTGATGGTGCTCGTGGCGATCCTCGTCGGGGTGATCCTGAAGAAAACGGCCTTCGGCATCGCCTGCCACATGATCGGCTCCAACATGGAGGCGACGCGCTACTCGGCGATCGATACCAAGCGCGTTCTCGTCGGCGTTTATACCCTGTCGAGCCTCGTCTGCTTCGGAGCGGCGCTCGTGATGCTGGTGATCTTCAACTCGGCCAGCGCCGATTATGCGCAGTCCTATCTCCTCGTGACCATTCTCGCGGCGGTGCTGGGCGGCGTCGACCCGTTCGGCGGCTTCGGCACGGTGGGCGGGCTGATGGTGGCGCTCGCGATCCTCCAGGTGATCTCGTCGGGCTTCAACCAGTTCGGCCTGTCGAACTACCTGACGCTCGCCATCTGGGGCGCGACCCTCATCGCCGTCGTGGTGGCGCAGGCCGTGCGGCCGCATCTCGGCACGCTGCCGCTCGTCTTGTCGCGCCGCCGGGGCAATGCTCCATGAGCACTGTTGCGGTTCTCGATGTCGGCAAGACCAATGTGAAGCTCTTCGTCGCCGACAAGGGGGGCGACATCCTCGCCGAGATCTCGACGCCGAACCGCGTTCTCGACCGACCGCCCTACCGCCACCACGACCTTGATGGGATCGAGGATTGGTTGCTCGACGGGCTCGCCGGCTTTGCGCGAAGCCATGAGATCGAGGCTATCGTCACCTCCTCGCACGGGTCGGGCGGGGTTCTGGTGGGCGAGAGCGGCGCGGCCATGCCGATGATCGACTACGAGCAGGAGCCGCCGGAGGGGATCGTTGCGGACTATGCGTCGCTCGCCGGTTCCTATCGCGAACGCGGCAGCGCGGTGATGCTCGGCTCGGCGCATCTGGCGCGCCAGATGCTCTGGCTGGAACGCGGCTGGCCGGATGTCTTCGCCAAGGCGAGAGCCTTCGTCGCCCCGCCGCAATACTGGGCCTTCCGCCTTTGCGGCACGCTCGCCTCGGAAGTCACGAGCCTTGCCGCGCAGTCGCATATCTGGTCGAGCGCCGACAACCGCCCGGCCCGTCTCGTGGCGGCGCGCGGCTGGGAGCGATTGATGCCCCCGCTTGCCCGCGCATACGAGACGCTGGGGCGTATCAAGCCGGACCTCGCCCGGCGTTGCGGCCTGTCGCCGGACACGCGCGTTCTTTGCGGCATTCATGATTCTTCGGCGAACTTCTACCGCTATCAGGCGGCGGGCCTCGAAGACTTCACCGTCGTTTCCACCGGCACCTGGATCGTGGCTTTGAGCGATCGCGGCGGGGTCGATTTCGACGACGAGCGACCGGGGCGTTCCTGCAATGCCGATATCTTCGGCCGCCCCGTTCCGGGTGCCCTCACCATGGGCGGGCGCGAATTTGCCGCCGTCGCGGGCGAAGGCGGCGGCAAGGCGAGCCGGGAAGACCTTCGCCGGATCGTCGCGAGCGGCACGATGGCGCTTCCTTCCTTCGGCGCGGATGACGGGCTGTTCCCCGGCACCGCCCGGCGCGGCCGGATCGAAGGGCCACTGGCGGAAGAGACAGGCGCGCGCTTCACTCTCGGTACGCTCTACGCCGCGCTTCTGACCAGTGAGGCCTTACGCGAACTGCCGCCCGTCCGAACCGTGGTGCTCGACGGCGCCTTCGTGCGCGAGCCGCTCTTCGGCGCGCTCGTCGCCAAGCTCAATCCCGCCGCGCGCGTCCTTGTGGATCACGACAGCTTCGGCACGGCGACCGGCGCGGCGCTTCTGGCATCCCACGAAACTCGGGATCAACCGGCTGCGCTCGCGCTGGAAGAACCCGACCTGTCCGAGCTGCCGGACCTTGCCCCTTACGCGTCGCGATGGCGCGAACGTGCCCATTCCATGGAGATGAAACGATGAGCGCCTATGACGATGCCGCCCTTCGCGAAGAGATGGTGTCAACCTGCCGCCAGATGAATGCGACCGGGATCAACCAGGGCACCGCCGGCAACCTTTCGGTGCGCAACCCCGCCGGCTTTCTCGTCACCCCGACCTCCCTGCCCTACGACCGGATGCGCCCGAGCGATCTTGTGCAGATGTATTTCGACGGCTCCTTCGAAGGGGAACGGCGGCCTTCCTCGGAATGGCGCTTCCATCGCGACATCCTTGCCGCTCGCCAGGATGTCGACTGCGTGCTCCACTGCCATTCCGTCTATGCAACGACGCTCGCCGTGCATCATCAGACGATCCCGAGCTTCCACTACATGACGGCGGTGGCCGGCGGCACTACGATCCGCTGCTCGCGCTATGCGACCTTCGGGACGCAGGCCCTGTCCGACGCGGCTCTGGAAGCCCTGGAAGACCGCCTCGCCTGCCTTCTCGGACAGCATGGGCAGATCTCGCTCGGGAAAACGCTGAACTCGGCTTTGGCGCTCGCCGTCGAGGTCGAGACGCTGTCCCGCCTTTACGTCCAGGCGCGCGTTCTCGGCGAACCGCCGGTGCTGAGCGACGAGGAGATGGAGCGCGTCATCCAGCAGATGAAGAACATGAGCTACGGCCACGCGCCCGATCTCGACGGCACCAACGATACGCCGCAGAGCCGGACGGACGGCCAGCGCTGAAGGCTCCACACTTTCGAGTTGCGCCAAGGGCTTACAACTCTTGGGGAAGAGCCGGAATCATCTCGACGGGCACGGAGGGTTCCGCTACCCAAACGGACGGGAAGGGCGAATCGGTGAGATCGCCGTTGGGGGAGGAAGCGTTCGCATGAGCGTGGGCGGCCATTCGATCGGAGGCGGCGTGCCCCGCCTGGAAATGCGCGGCATCTCGAAGACCTTCGGCCCCGTGCGTGCGCTTTCGAACGTTTCGCTGACGGCCAATGCCGGCGAGGTTCATGCCCTGATGGGCGAGAACGGCGCGGGCAAATCGACCCTGATGAAGATCCTGTCCGGCGCTTACCGCGCCGATGCGGGCGGCGACGTCCTGATCGACGGCCAGCCCTTGGTGATGGGCGATCCGATCGCGTCGAAAGCGGCCGGCGTCGCCGTGATCTACCAGGAACTGTCGCTGAGCCCCAATCTCTCGATCGCCCAGAACATGTTTCTGGGCGCCGAGCCGAGCCGCTTCGGCCTCGTGGATCGCGGCGAGATGCGCCGGCGGGCCGAACCCATCCTGAAGCGTCTCGGACTTTCCCTTCAGCCCGAAACGAAGGTGGAAAGCCTGTCGCTCGGCGAGCGGCAGATGATCGAGATCGCCCGCGCGCTCACCACGAATGCCCGGCTCATCGTGATGGACGAGCCCACGACATCGCTGACGACGCGCGAAACGGAACGGCTCTTCGAGGTGATCGCCGGCCTCAAGGCCGAGGGCATCGCCGTGATCTATATCAGCCACCGGATGGAGGAGATCTACCGTCTGTCCGACCGCGTCAGCGTTTTGCGCGACGGCGCCTATGTCGGCTCGCTGGACAGACCTGAGCTTTCCGCCGACAAGCTCGTGTCCATGATGGTCGGGCGCGACCTGTCCTCCTTCTACAAGAAGGAGCACCGTGCGCCGAGCGGCGAGCGCCGGACCGTTCTGTCCGTGCGCGGCATCGGTGACGGGCGGCGCGTCCACGACTGC
This sequence comes from Aureimonas psammosilenae, assembly GCF_009176975.1. Taxonomy (GTDB): domain Bacteria; phylum Pseudomonadota; class Alphaproteobacteria; order Rhizobiales; family Rhizobiaceae; genus Plantimonas; species Plantimonas psammosilenae. Next base: position 363,956 of record NZ_WEZG01000001.1, on the reverse strand, counting down.
TCCTTTGCCGTCGCGGCCGGCGAGGTCCTCGGCGTCGCCGGGCTCGTCGGCTCGGGCCGAACCGAACTCGCCCGCCTCGTCTTCGGCGCCGACCGGCGCACGAGCGGCACGGTGGAACTCGACGGCAAGCCGCTCGCGCTTTCCTCAGCCCGCGAAGCGATCGACGCGGGGATCGCCTATCTGACCGAGGACCGGAAGGGGCTCGGCCTGTTTCTCGACATGTCGATCGCCGACAACATCAACATGGGCGTCGTGGCCCGCGACGCCGGCCCGGCGGGCGTGCGCAACTTCGCCAAGGCCAACGAGCGGGCCGAGGACGCGGTGAAGCGCCTGTCGATCCGCACCAAGGGCACCAAGATCAATGTCGGCGCCTTGTCGGGCGGCAACCAGCAGAAGGTGCTTCTGGCGCGTCTTCTGGAAACGAAGCCCCGCGTCATCATTCTCGACGAGCCGACGCGCGGCGTCGATGTCGGCGCGAAATCCGAGATCTACCGCATCATCGACGAACTCGCCTCGAGCGGCATCGCCATCGTCGCCATTTCCTCGGACCTGCCCGAGATCCTCGGCATCGCCGACCGCGTCATCGTGATGCGCGAAGGGCATATCGCGGGCGAGGTTTCGGCCGCGCCGGGACGCCCGATCGAGCAGAAATCCATCATGGCCTTGTCCACCGGCCCGGTGGCCGAGGCTGCGCCGCAACGAAGCCTCGACACGGGAGCCAGCCGATGACCACCGCCGAGACCGGCCCCGCCGCGAAGGCCACGGACCGGGCGCGTTTCCGGACCATGCTGACGGCGCTCGGCATGCTGCCGGTGCTGATCATCCTCAGCCTCGGCTTCCATTTCCTCAGCGGGCGCTTCCTGACGGTCAACAACCTGTCGATCGTCACACAGCAGGCTTCCATCAACACGGTGCTGGCCGCCGGCATGACCTTCGTGATCCTGACGGGCGGCATCGACCTGTCGGTCGGCTCGATCCTCGCCGCCTCCGCCATGGTCGGCGTGATCGTCTCGCTCTGGCCCGATATCGGCATGCTCGGCATTCCGGCGGCGATCCTCGTCGGCCTCGCCTGCGGCGTCGCCAACGGCGCGGTGATCGCGGGACTGAAGCTGCCGCCCTTCATCGTCACCCTCGGCTCCTTGACCGCCATGCGCGGCATCGCGCGGCTCCTCGGCGGCGACACCACCGTGTTCAACGCCGACCTGCCCTTCGCCTTCATCGGCAACGGCAGCCTGTTCGGCGTGCCGTGGCTCGCCATCATCGCGCTTCTGACGATCCTCGTGTCCTGGTTCATCCTGAAGCGCACGGTGCTCGGCAACTGGATCTATGCCGTCGGCGGCAATGCGGAAGCCGCGCGCCTGACCGGCATCAAGGTGCCGCTGGTGCTGCTCTTCGTTTATTCCATGTCGGGGCTTCTGGCAGGCGTCGGCGGCGTCATGTCGGCGGCGCGTCTTTACGCGGCGAACGGCCTGCAGCTCGGCCAGGCCTACGAACTCGACGCCATCGCCGCCGTGATCCTCGGGGGCACGAGCTTCGTCGGCGGCGTCGGCTCCATCTGGGGCACCCTGATCGGCGCGCTGATCATCGCCGTTCTGTCCAACGGCCTCATTCTCGTCGGCGTGTCGGACATCTGGCAGTACATCATCAAGGGCCTCGTCATCATCGTCGCCGTCGGGCTGGATCGCTACCGCCTGAAGGGCCTCAACCGGACCTGACGGCAACCATTAGCCGGCTCCGGCCGGTTCGATACGGGCGACGCCGTTCAGCGTCGCATTTCTCGGGAGGAGTGAACCAACCATGCGCATGTTCTCGAAGCTGATCGCCGCCACCGCGCTCGGCGCACTGAGCCTTGGCCTTGCAGCCGCGCCGGCCTCGGCCAAGGATCTGGAAAAGATCGGCATCTCGGTCGGCCTTCTCGGCAACCCGTTCTTCGTGGCGACCATCAAGGGCATCGAGGACCGGGCGAAGGAGATCAACCCGAACGTCCAGGTGACCTCGGTTTCGGCCGACTACGACCTCAACAAGCAGGTCAGCCAGATCGACAGCTTCATCGCCGCCGGCGTCGACATCATCATGCTGAACGCCGTCGACGCCAAGGCCATCGCCCCGGCCGTGAAGAAGGCGCAGGCAGCCGGCGTCATCGTCGCGGCCTTCGACGTGTCCGCGCCCGGCGCCGACGTCACCGTGATGACCAACAACGTCAAGGCCGGCGAGGAAGCCTGCCAGTACCTCGTCGAGAAGCTCGGCGCCAAGGGCAATGTCGTGATCATCAACGGCCCGGCCTCGTCCTCGATCATCGACCGCGTGCAGGGCTGCAAGAACACTCTCGCCAAGAACCCGGACATGAAGATCCTGTCCGACGACCAGAACGGCCAGGGCTCGCGCGACGGCGGCCTGGCGGTGGCGCAGGGCCTTTATACGCGATTCGACAAGATCGACGGCATCTTCGCGATCAACGATCCGACGGCCATCGGCGCCGAACTCGCGGCCAAGCAGCTCGGCCGGAACGAGTTCATCATCACCGCCGTCGACGGCGCGCCGGACATCGAGAAGACCCTGGCGAATGGCAACTCGCTCATCAAGGCCTCGGCCTCGCAGGACCCCTACACGATGGCGGGCCAGTCGCTTCAGATGGCCGTCGACGTTCTGAAGGGCAACAAGCCGGCCGAGGCGACGGTGCTTCTCGACCCGAAGCTCATCACGGCCGACAACCTCAAGGACTACAAGGGCTGGACGGCGGCTCGCTGAAGCCTCCCGCAGTAAAGGGGATGGGCCTCGACGGCCCCTCCCCGCTCAATTTCGCAGGGCCGATGCCGGCGATTGCCGATAAGCGAGGGAGGCCGGCGCGAGCGCGGCGATGCTGCCGACCGTCAGAAGCGACAAAAGCGTCCACACGTCCTCGTTCCTGAATTCCACGGGCAGGACCACGCCGCTCGCCGCCCCGACGCTCCGGGCCAGAAGCGCCGCTCCGCCCGCGCCGAGCGCGAAGCCCGCGACGACACCGATCCCGACGATCGCCATGACTTCCAGCCAGACGGTGAGAAACACCGCATGGCGGGGAGCGCCGAAGGCGCGCAGCGCCCCGATCTGCCGACGCCGGCCGAGAACATGGGCGACCACCGTCAGAAGGATCGCCGCGCCGACGAGCGCCTGCGCGCCGACAGCCACGACGCTGAGGATCGCGCGCGCGTCGCCGAGCGTGCCGTAGAGGCGGGTCAGGACCTCGGCGGGAAAAACGCCCAGCGTCCCCTCGCCTCGATATTGCTGGCGCAGCTTGTAGGCATCGGCGATCGTATTGGGCTTCACCAGGATCGCCGGAACGCCCGGCGCGGCGGGATCGGCGAGAGCCGCCATGTCGAGAGCGGCGTTTGCCGGTGCATCGTCGTGGTCGTGACCCTCTCCGCGATGGGCGGCGGCCAGAAGCGGCGGCACCGCGTTTTCCTCCTTCCGGTGCGCCCGCCACACCGCCTGGATCGGCACGAGAACCGCCTTGTCCCAGGGCGTGCCGGTCGGCGCCATGCGGCCGACGACACGATATTCCACCTCCCTGTGCGAATGGCCGCCCTCGGTCGCGCGACCGTGCAAGGGGTGGAACCTCGACCCGACGGGCCGGTCGACGCCGGCGCCGACCACAGCCTCGTCCAGATGCTGGAAGACCTCGCCTTCCGCGAGGTGGCCGAGCCCGGAAACGACCTCGGCCACCGTGCCGACCACCGGATCGTCGCCGACGAAATCGCCGAAGCCGACCGGGGCAGCATAGGCGACGCGCGGGTCGGCCCGAAGGCTTGCCAGAACATGGCCCGGCAGGAGCGGCAGGGGCGCGGGCTGGAGGAAGACGGAGGACAGAACGAGCTGCGTTTCGCTGCCCGGCGCACCGACCACGAGGTCGAAGGCGCTGGCGGCCCGCGCGCTACCGAGCCGCACGGCCCGTTCGCTGAGGTTGATCGCGAGGCCGAGCGCGCTTGCGAGCGCGATCAGAAGGCCGAGCGCCAGAACGCCCGCCGCGTGACGCCTGAGATCGGCGAGGATGAGGCTCATCATGGCGCGGCTCCCGCCCCGTCGAGGATGCGCCCGCCTTCGAGCGCGAGGACGCGGTCGAGACGCGACACCAATCGCCGGTCGTGGGTGGCAACGATCAGCGTCGCGCCGGCTTCGCGGGCGAGTTCCAGAAGAAGCTCGGCGACGGCCGCGCCCGCCTCTTCGTCGAGGCTCGCCGTCGGCTCGTCGGCGACGAGAATGCCGGGCCGGCCGGCGAGCGCTCGCGCCACGGCAACGCGCTGCATCTGCCCGCGCGACAGGGTCTCGACACCTTGCGCGTGGCGGGCGATCCCGACCCGGCCCAGAAGACGTGCCGCTTCCGCCTTGTCCGCCCGCCGCCCCTGCATGCGCTGCGGCAGGACCACGTTGTCGATGGCCGACATGCCGGGAAAAAGATGGAAGTCCTGCATCACGAGGCCGACATGCTCCCCCCGCCAGCGGTCGCGGGCGCGCTCCGACAGGGCGCCGAGATCCGTCCCGTCCCATCGGATGCGACCGACCGCCGCCCGGTCGAGCCCCGTCAGCATGTTGAGAAGCGTCGTCTTGCCGGAACCCGACGCGCCCGTGACGGCGACGCGCTCGCCGGCTTGAAGACGCAAGCTCGGAACCAGAAGGGCCGGCGCGTCGAGGCCGGGATAGCGGACTTCGAGGCCGTCGACATGGAGCGGGATCATGGAACGAGCAGTCAAACGGTCGCGAAGGAAGCGTCCACGATGCGAAGGAGGCTGACGAAGCCGGTCTCGGGATCGCGCCAAGAGCCGACCTCCAAACGCCCCGACGCCTCGATCGGCCGGTTCGCCTGAACGAAGGTCTGCGCTTGCGTCAGATACACCACGACGATGTTGTCCGGCCAATCGGCATCGGTCGAGCAGAAGGGGCAAAGCGACATCGGGATTTCGGTCAAAACGAAGAACTTGGCCTCCGCCTTCAAGGGCGGCGCCATGAAGCCGCGCATGGTGACGGATTGGCCGGCGAGCGCCTTCGTTTTCCCTGAAAATTCGAGCCCGAGGACGCCGACCTTGCCATAGAGCTCGTCGAAGGACAGCCCTTCTGTGGCGCGCGCCGGCCAAGCGCCGACGAAAGGCGCGAGCCCGAGACCGGCCAGCGAAGCCAGAACTTGGCGGCGGGCGGCAAGATGGGTCCGCATGAGCTTCGTGTCTCCATCCCGAAATGCGTTCGGCCCCGGACAACGACATCCGGAGCCGTGGTTTTGCCCTGGTCTTGGGGCGTCAGTTCTTGGTCGGCGCCAGGGCGAAGGTGTCGGCGAGCACGCGATAGATGTCGCTTTCCTCCATATAGCCCTTGAACTCCTCGGCGCCCGGACCGCTCGCCTGAAGCACCACGTCGTCCACCGCGTGAACGGCGGTATCGGCCGTTCGCGGCAGGTTGCCGATGCGAAGCGTCGCGCCCGGCTCGTTCTTATAGGCCTCGTTGGCGACGTATTCCTTCTTCTCGTTCTGGACGGCCGGCTCGAAGGGGCCGTTCATCTTCGGGCGCCAGGTCTCGTAATAGTCCGGGAAGTTGCTGGAAAAGACCGCGAGGCGCTTGGACACGTTGATGTCGTCCGGATAGCCGTCGTTGTTCTCGTCCTTGTAGTTCGGGAAGCCGGCCTTGTCGTAGACGCCGACCTTGTCGCGCATGTCCGGGCCGGCCGCGTTGTCGTCGATCGTGCCGATGATCGAAATGCCGTGCGTATGGTCGCCGGTCGCCACGATCAGCGTGTCGGGATGGGACTTCTGGAACTCGCGCGCGACGCCGACCGCCTTATCGAACTCGATGGTTTCCATGAGCGCGCGGTCCCAGTCCATCGGATGGGACATCTTGTCGATCGACGCGCCTTCCACCATCAGGAAGAAGCCGTCCGGGTTCTTCGAAAGCCGCGTCAGCGCAGCCTGCGTCATCTCCACGAGCCCCGGTTGGTTCGGGAACTTGTCGACCGTGCCCTTGCCGAGGAACTGACGGTCCAGGATCGTGTCCATGTTGGCGGGATGGAAGAGGCCGAGGAGCTTGGCCGAATTGGAGCCGACCGCCGCTTCGAGTTCGGTCTTGTCGGTGGAGACGGCATAGCCCGCGTCGCGCGCTTGTTGGATCAGGTCCTTGTCGTCCTTGCGCTTCGAGCCGGGGGTCGACTGGGGCAGGAAATAGGCCGAACCGCCGCCGAGGATCACGTCCGGCTGCGTCCAGAAGAACATCTCGGCGATCTCGGCCTTGTCGGCGCGCTTGCGGGTATGGGCGACGACGGCCGCCGGGGTCGCGTCCTCGATCTCGGCGGTGGACACGACGCCGATCGCCTTCTTGCCGGTGCGGCGCAGCGCTTCGGCGATGGTCTCGACCTTCGGATCGTCGAGAGAGTCCTTCGTGCGGTCGGCATAAACGCCGAGCGCGTTGATCGCCGACTTGTGGCCGGTCATGTAGGAGGACATCGTGTTGGCGCTGTCGGTGGCGATGGAGTTCGTCGCCGAGGTGCCGACGAAAGCCATGTGGTCGAGATCGTCCATGGCGAGGCGGCCATTGGCCTTGCCCTCGGTCATGCCCTTGGACATCAGGCGCGCGCCGGTGCGGTGGGCGACCGACAGGCCGTCGCCGAGAAGGAAGATGATGTTCTTCGCCTTCGCCTCGGACGGCGTGCCCACGACGTCCCAGGTCACGCGTTTGACCTCGTCGCCCGCTTTCGCCTCGACCGTGTAGGTGCCGGGCGCGGAAATGACGACGTCGTGCATACGCACGGCGCTCGCCTCGACATCGCCGTCCTTCCCCAGGAACTCGGCGGGCTTGCCGAGCGCTTCGGCGGCGGGCCGGCCGTTCACGGTCACGCTCACGTCGCCTTCCGCGACCGTCTTGGAAAACTCGACCTTCACGTCGAAGGCCGAGCCGGCGAGGATCGTCGCGCGGTCGAGCGGCATCACGGTCGCGGCGCCGGCCGCCGAGGACAAAAGGGTGGTGGCGAAAAGAAAGGCGAGAGTACCGCGCATGCCGCAGCTCCGGTCGGAGAGGATGGCGGGTCAGTTAAGCGCTTCGTATAACAAAGACGTGACAGAAGTGGGCGTGTCCCTCACGCCCACTTCAAATCACTCGCGGCACTTCAGCCGCGATGCGAACCCGCCCGACCTACCAAGCCGTCGGCTTCGGGTTGCGCTCCTCGAAGCCCTTCTGGTGCCAATACGGATAGGTGGGCTCCTTGTGGCTCGCCTTGTCCAGGTGCTCGATCTGCTCGGGCGTCAGCGTCCAACCGACCGCGCCGAGATTCTGGCGAAGCTGCTCCTCGTTGCGCGCGCCCACCACGATATTGGTGACGGTCGGGCGCGACAGGAGCCAGTTCAGCGCGACCTGGGACACGCTCTTGCCGGTTTCCGCCGCCACCGCGTCGAGCGCGTCCACGACGTCGTAGACATAGTCGTCCGAAACCGGCGGGCCGCCGACCGCGCCGCCGGAGGCGATGCGCCCGCTCCCGGAATTTTCCTGGCCGCGCCGGATCTTGCCGGTGAGACGGCCCCAGCCGAGCGGGCTCCACACCATGAGGCCGACACCCTGGTCGAGGCCGAGCGGCATCAGTTCCCATTCGTAGTCGCGGCCGATCAGCGAATAATAGCCCTGATAGGCGACATAACGGGCGAGACCGTTCTTTTCCGATGTCGCCAGCGCCTTCATCAGGTGCCAGCCGGAGAAGTTGGACGCGCCGATATAGCCGATCTTGCCGGCGGTGATGAGGTCGTCCAGGGCGCGCAACGTCTCGTCCACCGGCGTCAGCGCGTCGAAGCCGTGCATGAAGTAAAGGTCGATATGGTCGGTGCCGAGGCGCTTCAGGCTGGCCTCGCAAGCGCGCACGAGGTGATGGCGCGAGGACCCGACATCGTTCGTCCCCTCGCCGTTTCGGAAGGTCGCCTTGCTGGAAATCAGCACCTTGTCGCGGCGGCCTTTCACCGCCTGACCGAGGATCTCCTCCGACGCGCCTTCGGAATAGATGTCGGCGGTGTCGAAGAAATTGACGCCGTGTTCCAGGCACACATCCACGAGCCGCGAAGCGCCCGCGACGTCGACATCGCCCCAGCGCTTGAAGAATTCGTTGGAGCCGCCGAACGTGCCGGTGCCGAAGGACAGAACCGGAACCCTGAGGCCCGAGCGCCCGAGTTGGCGTGTTTCCATGGGAATGCTCCTTATGCTTGCGCCCCACCTCGGCGGGTGCGGGCTTTCCAGCGGAAGCTAGACGACGCCTCGGGCGAGGAAAGGCCGGACGGCGAGCTGGACATTGCGCCGCGGCGGGAAAGGGCGACCGGGACCGCGGACGTCGAAGGACACGAAGATGTGTCGAACTTCAAGCCGGAAGGCGCGACGCATGGCAGCGGCGGTGCCGCCGGCCGGATGGGTATCGGGCTTGAAAAATCGTTTCCTTTCAATAGGATGAAAATCCGATCTATCCCACCCCCCAACCTCCGCCGCGCTTGACTTTGGAACAGTTCAAATCTAGCGATGAAGGTTATGGATAGGACCATGAACCCATTGAGGAGGGTGCCATGAACATGGAACTCTCGCGGCGCAGCTTCCTGAAAGTTGCCGGCGCGGGCGTTGCAGCGACATCGCTTGGAGCCATGGGCTTCGGCGAAGCGGAAGCGGCGGAGATCGCCCATGTCCGCCCGTTCAAGCTGGCGACGACGACCGAAACGCGCAACACCTGCCCTTATTGCTCGGTGGCCTGCGGCATCATCATCTATTCGAAGGGCGATGTGCGCAAAGGCGAAACGGCCGAGATCACCCATATCGAGGGTGATGCCGACCATCCGACCAATCGCGGCACGCTCTGCCCGAAGGGCGCGGCGCTGAAGGACTTCGTGAAGGCGCCGACCCGCCTGACGCAGCCGAAAATCCGGCGCGCCGGCTCTGCGACGCTGGAGCCGATCTCCTGGGACGAGGCGCTGACCAAGATCGCCCGTGCCATGAAGGACGATCGCGACGCGAACTTCCTGCTCGCCAACGAGAAGGGACTGCCCGTCAACCGCTGGACGACAACCGGTTTCCTCGCCGCGTCCGCCACCACCAACGAGACCGCCTGGGCGACCTTCAAGGTCGTGAAAGCCCTCGGCATCGCAGGATTCGACAACCAGGCACGCGTCTGACACGGCCCAACGGTGTCCAGTTTGGGCCCAACATTTGGTCGTGGCGCGATGACGAACGCCTGGACGGATATCAAGAACACCGACCTCGTCGTCGTCATGGGCGGCAACGCGGCGGAAGCGCATCCGTGCGGCTTCAAATGGGTGACGGAAGCCAAGGCCCATCGCGGTGCCAAGCTCATCGTCGTCGACCCGCGCTATACGCGCACCGCATCCGTCGCCGACTTCTACGCGCCGATCCGTCAGGGCTCGGACATCGCGTTCCTGAACGGCGTCATCAAATACTGCATCGACAACAACAAGGTGCAGTGGGACTACATGAAGGCCTATACGAACGCTTCCTTCCTGGTGAAGGACGGGTTCGCCTATCAGGACGGCCTTTTCACCGGCTATGACGAGGAAAAGCGGGACTACGACCGCTCATCCTGGGACTATGTCATCGGCGATGACGGTTTTGCCGTCACCGACCCGACGCTCCAGCATCCGCGCTGCGTCTGGAACCTCCTGAAGGAGCATATCGCGCCGTTCACGCCCGAAATGGTGGAGCGCATCTGCGGCACGCCGAAGGACAAGTTCCTGAAGGTCGCGCAGATGATCTCGGAATGCTCGGCGACCGATAAGGTCATGACGTCGATGTATGCGCTCGGCTGGACGCAGCATTCCCACGGCTCGCAGAACATCCGCGCCATGGCCATGCTGCAGCTCATCCTCGGCAATATCGGCCTTCGCGGCGGTGGCATGAACGCGCTTCGCGGCCATTCCAACATCCAGGGTCTCACCGACCTCGGGCTGATGTCGCACCTTCTCACCGGCTATCTCAACATGCCGACGGAGAAGGAGGCCGATCTCGCGACCTATATGAAGTCGCGCGAGTTCAAGCCGCTCCGGCCCGGCCAGACGAGCTATTGGCAGAACTACAAGAAGTTTTTCGTCTCGTTCCAGAAGTCGATGTGGGGGGATGCCGCCCGCGCCGACAACGACTGGGCGTATGAGTACCTGCCCAAGCTCGACGTGCCGGCCTACGATATCCTGCGCATGTTCGAGCTGATGGATAACGGCCGGGTCAACATCTACTTCTGCCAGGGCTTCAACCCGATCCTCGCCTTCCCCAACCGGGGCAAGGTGACGCGGGCTTTGTCCAAGCTGAAGCTCCTCGTCACCATGGACCCGCTCGACACCGAGACCTCGCGCTTCTGGGAGAACCATGGCGAGTTCAACGATGTCGACACGGCCTCCATCCAGACCGAGGTGATCCAGCTTCCGACGACCTGCTTTGCGGAAGAAGAAGGTTCGCTCACCAATTCGGGCCGGTGGCTGCAATGGCACTGGGCCGGCGGCACGCCGCCGGGCGAGGCCAAGCACGACACCTGGATCATGGCGCAGATCTTCCTTAAGGTGCGGGAACTATATCGCAAGGAGGGTGGCCCCTTCCCCGATCCGATCCTCAACCTTTCCTGGGAATACAAGGACGAGAACGAGCCGCACCCGGAAGAACTCGCCAAGGAGATCAACGGCCGCGCCCTGACACCCGTCATGGACACGACCGACCCGACCAAGGTGCTGGTGGAAGCCGGCAAACAGGTGGTGAACTTCTCGCAGCTTCGCGACGACGGCTCCACCATGTCGGGCTGCTGGATCTATTCGGGCTGCTGGAACGAGCAGGGCAACAACATGGCCCGGCGCGACAACCACGACCCGGACGAGACCGGCGCTTATCTCGGCTGGACCTTCGCCTGGCCGTTGAACCGCCGCACGCTCTACAACCGGGCGTCCGCCGATCTCGACGGCAAGGCGTGGGACCCGACGCGCAAGATCATCGAATGGGACGGCGCGAAATGGGCGGGCTACGACGTGCCCGACATTTCGCCGACCGCCAACCCGCGCGATGTCGGGCCGTTCATCATGAACCAGGAAGGCGTGTCGCGCCTCTTCACGCGCGGTCTCATGCGGGACGGACCTTTCCCGGCCCATATGGAGCCTTTCGAGTCGCCGGTGGCCAACGTCTTCAACGCGCGGATGGTCGGCAACCCGGTCAGCCGCGTGTTCGAAAGCGACGCCAAGACCTTCGGCACCTCGGCCGAGTTCCCCTATGCCGCGACGACCTACCGGCTGACGGAGCATTTCCACTACTGGACGAAGCATAACCGCGTGAACGCGGCGCTTCAGCCGGAATTCTTCGTGGAAATCTCCGAGGAGCTGGCGGCCGAGAAGGGCATCGAAAAGGGTGGCTGGGTTCGCGTCTGGTCGAAGCGCGGCTCGATCAAGGCCAAAGCAGTGGTCACGAAACGCATCCGGCCGCTGATCTGCGACGGGGTCACCGTCCACGTGGTCGGCATCCCGCTCCATTGGGGCTTCACGGGCGCGGCGAAGAAGGGCTTCGGCCCGAGCTCGCTGACGCCGTTCGTGGGCGACGCCAATATCGACACGCCGGAATCGAAGGCCTTCCTCGTGAATATCGAGCCCTCCACCGCGCCGCAGGAGGCAACGGTATGATGGACAGCCCCAGAACTGCGGTCGCCAACCCGCCGGTTCAGCCGATGGACTCGAACTTGGGCGTTCGCGACCTCGTGCGCCGGTCGGCGACCAAGGACCTGCCGGCGCCGGAGCGTCAGTTGACGCCCGTCGCCAAGCTTATCGACGTGTCGAAATGCATCGGCTGCAAGGCCTGCCAATCGGCCTGCGTCGAGTGGAACGACACGAACCCAAGCGTCGGCGAGAATGTGGGGGTCTATACCAACCCCCACGATCTCACCGAGAATATGTTCACGCTGATGCGCTTCACCGAATGGGTGAACCCGGACACGGACAACCTCGAATGGCTGATCCGCAAGGACGGCTGCATGCATTGCGCCGACCCGGGCTGCTTGAAGTCCTGCCCGGCGCCCGGCGCGATCGTGCAATACTCCAACGGCATCGTGGATTTCGTCCACGAGAACTGCATCGGCTGCGGTTATTGCGTGAAGGGCTGCCCCTTCAACATCCCGCGCATCTCCAAGACCGATCACAAGTCCTACAAGTGCACGCTGTGCTCGGACCGCGTTGCGGTCGGCCAGGGCCCTGCCTGCGCCAAGGCCTGCCCGACGCAGGCCATCGTGTTCGGCACGAAGGAGGACATGAAGAAGCATGCGGAAGGACGCATCGCGGACCTGAAGTCACGCGGGTATTCCAATGCGGGTCTCTACGATCCGCCGGGCGTCGGCGGCACGCATGTCATGTATGTGCTGCACCATGCCGACAAGCCGCATATCTACGCGGACCTGCCGGACGCGCCGCGCATCTCGCCGGTGGTTGAAACCTGGAAGGGCGTGACGAAATATGTCGGCCTCGCCGCCATGGGCCTCGCGGCCGCCGGCGCTGCGATCCACGGCATTCTCGGCAAGCCGAACCGCGTCACCCGCCATGACGACGAGAGCGCGGAGAAGCTGATCGAGAACAAGGACAGTGGCTCGGAGGAGCGCGTCTGATGGCGGAGGCAGAACGCGTCCAGCCGGGCGACGCGATCCATGTGAAGCCGGGCGAGATCACGGTGAACCGCTACGGGCCGCTCGCCCGGGCGAACCACTGGATCACGGCGGCGGCCCTGATCCTTCTCGCCGTGTCGGGGCTGGCGCTGTTCGATCCGTCCTTGTTCTTCCTCACCGCCCTTTTCGGCGGCGGGCAGAACACGCGCGCCCTCCATCCCTGGTTCGGCGTCGTCCTCTTCGTCAGCTTCTACGTCTTCTTCCTCCAGCTCTGGCGGGCGAACCTCCCGACCCGCACCGACGTCAAATGGGTCTCGCAGATCGGCGACGTCATCTCGGGCAACGAGGAGAAGCTGCCGGAAGTCGGCAAGTACAATGCGGGCCAGAAGTTCATCTTCTGGGCGATGGCAGGCCTGATCGTGGTCCTGATCGCGACGGGCCTCATGGTGTGGGAAGCCTATTTCGCCGAGTACGTGCCGATCCCGACGCAGCGCGCGGCGCTTCTGACCCACGCCATCGCGGCCGTTCTCATCATCTGCGTCTTCATCCTCCACGTTTATGCCGGCATCTGGACGCGCGGGACCTTGAGGGCGATGACGAAGGGCACGGTGACTGGCGGCTGGGCCTATCGGCATCACCGCAAATGGCTGCGCCAGCTCGTCGGCGCCCGCAAGGTCGATCCGGCGGAATAAGCGGCCCGATGGTCGCGATCTCTACGGGTCCCGGCGCGAGGTTTCCCTTCGCGCCGGGACCCGATGCATTCTGGACATGGGTGCCCACGGCCCCATCTGAACGGCGACCATGACAGGCTCCCCTCCCCTTCAGCCCGATCCCTCCGCGATCTCCGGCATCGCCAAGGCGCCCTTCGCCTTCCTGCCACGTCCGGACCGCTTGTTTCGAGGACGCGCCGACCGCTTCGCGGTTCTTGCGGAAGGCAGTCGGTTGCAGCCTTACCTCCGGTTCCTGGAAGCCATCGCTCGAGCGCAGGACGCGGTGGTCGCCGAGACGCCGGAGCCCGAAGCCCTTCCACCATCGCAGGTCGAGCAGGCGCGGGCCGGCGCGATGCCGCCGATGGACCGCGCGGCCCTCCCCTTCCATCCGGACATGAAACCGGTGCTTCGCTTGTTTCTCGACAAGGCCGAGGCTATCGGCAAGCCGGCACCGGCCGCGACGGCCTTGAGCGCGCTGCGCGGGATGGGCGACGAAGACCTGAGCGAACGCCTGACCGACGCCGTTTCGCAGGAAACCGAGCCTGAACGCGCCGCCGAACTCCTTTATCTGTCGGCCGCCACGCAGATCCTTGCCGCCCGGCTCGCCGCGCCGCTCGATGCGAGCCGCCTCGTGCCGGTTCGCGCGGGCCTTTGCCCGGTCTGCGGCGCGCGGCCTCTCGCCTCCTTCGTGGTCGGCGTTCCGGGAGCGGAAGGCGTTCGCTACGCCGTCTGCTCCTTTTGCGCGACGCATTGGAACGAGGTGCGCGTGAAGTGCCTCGCCTGCGGCTCCACCCAAGGCATCGGCTATCGCTCGGTGGAAGCGGAAGACGCCGTGATCAAGGCGGAAATCTGCGACACCTGCCATTCCTGGGTGAAGATCCTCTACGCGGACCGCAACCCGTCGCTCGAACCCGTCGCCGACGACGTCGCGAGCCTCGGCCTCGACCTTCTGATGCGGGACACCGACTATCGCCGCGCCGGCTTCGATCCGTTTCTGCTCGGATACTAAGATGGACGAGCGTTCGAGCCTCCGCGCTCTGCCTTCGGTCGATGTGGTCCTGAACGGGGCGCGCGGCGCGGCTCTCGTGGAGCGGCACGGCCGGGCGAGCGTGGTGGACGCCGTTCGCACGGTCCTCGCCCGCCACCGGGAGGGCATCCGCGAGGGGCAGCCCGCGCCGAGCCTCGAAGGTGTGGCGATCGACGCCGGAAACCTTCTCGACGCGCGAAACCGCTCGAACCTTCGCCCGCTCTTCAACCTGACGGGAACCGTCCTCCACACCAATCTCGGCCGCGCGCTTCTGGCGGAAGCCGCCGTGGAAGCCGCGACCACAGCCATGCGCGAGGCATTGGCGCTCGAATTCGATCTCGACACGGGCCGGCGCGGCGAGCGCGACAGCCATCTGCGCCGGCTTCTTTGCGAGCTGACGGGAGCCGAGGACGCGACAATCGTGAACAACAACGCCGCCGCCGTGCTGCTTGCCCTCAACGCCGTGGCGGCGGGACGCGAGGCGGTGGTTTCGCGCGGCGAACTGATCGAGATCGGCGGCGCCTTCCGCATGCCCGACATCATGGCGCGCGCCGGCGTGAAGCTCGTCGAGGTCGGCACCACCAACCGCACGCATCCGAAAGACTATCGCAGCGCGCTGAGTGCGGACACCGCACTTCTCATGAAGGTCCACACCTCGAACTACCGGATCGAGGGCTTCACGGCGGAAGTGGACGGGCGGGAACTCAGCGCCATCGCGCACGAAGCCGGCCTGCCGATGATGAACGATCTCGGCTCCGGCACGCTGGTCGACCTGTCGCGCTGGGGCCTGAAACGCGAGCCGACGGTGGCGGAGGCCGTCGCCGAAGGCGCCGATCTCGTGACCTTCTCGGGCGACAAGCTTCTGGGCGGGCCGCAGGCGGGCTTCATCGTCGGCAAACGCGACCTTATCGCCCGGATCAACGCCAATCCGATGAAACGCGCCTTGCGCGTCGACAAGATCCGCATCGCGGCGATGCAGGCGACGCTGCAACTCTACCGCGATCCCGACCGTCTCGCGACGCGCCTGCCGACACTGCGCCTCCTGTCGCGCCCGCAAAGCGAAATCCGCGCGCTCGCCGAACGGCTTCTGCCTGAGGTCGCCGCCTTTCTGCCGGAAGGCTTCACCCCGAGCGCGGCCGAATGCCATTCGCAGATCGGCTCCGGCGCGCTGCCGACCGACACGATCCCGAGCTTCGGCCTTTCGATCGAGGCGAGCGGCTCGGCGCTGGAGCGCCTGGCCTCGATTTTCCGCGCCCTGCCCCGCCCGGTGATCGGCCATCTTCACGCCGGCGCGCTGCGGCTCGACCTTCGCTGCCTCGAAGACGAGAGCGGCTTTATCGAGAACCTCCGGTCCATTCGCCAAGCGGAACTCTTCAGCGCATGAACTGGCTGAAACGCCTGCGCCGCCAAGCCTCCGACCCCGTCGTGCAAGCGATGGAAGAGGCGCTGGAAGCGGCCAAGCGCGGCGACCACCAGACCGCGCTCGCCCTTTGGGAGCCGCTGGCGCGTTCCGGCGTGGCCCGCGCGCAGAACAATATCGGCGCCTGTTTCGCCGAAGGCCTCGGCGTCGAGGTGGACCTCGCGCTCGCCGAAAAATGGCTGGCGCTCGCGGCCGAGGCCGGCGACCCGGTCGGCCAGCGCAATCTCGCCGCGCTTCACATGCGCGACCGGCCCGGCCGTGAGCCGAATTACGCGGAAGCCTCGCGGCTTTATCGCCTCGCCGCCACGCAAGGCGACGCCCCGGCGCAGGACATGCTGAGCTGGATGCTTCTGGAAGGCGAAATCCTGCCCTCCGATCCGCAGGGCGCGCGCCATTGGGCGGAGCAGGCGGCGGCCGAGGGCATCGCCTCCTCCATGACGCGGCTCGGAATGCTCCACCACAACGCCATCGGCACCGAGCGCGACCCTGGGCAGGCCGCGCGATGGTGGCGAATGGGGGCGGAAGGCGGCGACGCCGACGGGCAGGCCATGCTCGGCGCGGCGCTCCATCTCGGCAACGGCGTGGCCAAAGACGATACGGCGGCTTTTTCCTGGCTTCTACGCGCGCAAAGCGGGGGCAGCGCACTGGCCACCCCCTTCCTGCCCACTGTGCGCGCCGCGCTTTCGGCAACCGAAATCGCCGAGGCCGAGCGGCAGGCCGCACTCCCCCTGGAGCCCGCATGATCGTCGGAACCGCCGGCCATATCGATCACGGCAAGACGGCCCTCGTGAAGGCGCTGACGGGCGTCGATGCGGACCGTCTCAAGGAAGAAAAGCAGCGCGGCATCACCATCGACCTCGGCTTCGCCTACCAGGACTTGGGGGCCGGCGTCACCGGCTTCGTGGACGTGCCGGGCCACGAGCGCTTCGTCCACACGATGCTGGCGGGCGCGAGTGGGATCGACTTCGCGCTGATCGTCGTGGCGACTGATGACGGCGTCATGCCCCAAACGCGCGAGCATCTGGCGATCCTCGATCTTCTCGGCCTTTCGCGCGGCCTCGTCGCCCTGACCAAGGCGGATCTCGCCGGCAGCGAGCGGCGCGCGGAAGCGACCAGCGAAATCAACGCGCTTCTGGCCGACACGCCCTTTCGCGATGCGCCGGTCGTCCCGGTGTCCACGCTCACCGGCGAAGGCGTCGAGACCTTGCGCGATCTCCTCGCGAAGGCCGAGCAAGAGGTCTCGCGCCCGACCGCGGCAGGCCGCTTCCGCCTTTCGGTCGACCGCTCCTTCACGCTCCAAGGCTCAGGAACGGTGGTGACGGGAACGGTTCTGTCCGGTGCGGTGTCGGTCGGCGATCAGGTCTTGGTGTCGCCGAGCGGCCTTTCGGCGCGCGTGCGCTCCATCCACGCGCAGAACCGCGCAGCAGAAACCGGCATCGCCGGCCAGCGCTGCGCGCTGAACCTTGTCGGCGAGGCCATTTCCAAGGACGCGCTTCATCGCGGCGACACCGTGCTCGACCCTGCCCTCCATGCGCCGACGGAGCGGATCGACGCCGAGCTTCGGCTTCTCCCATCCGAAACCAAGCCGCTCGGCATCTGGGCCTCGGTGCGCTTCCACCATGCGAGTGCCGAGCGCGGCGCGCGGATCGTGCCGCTGGAAGGCGATGTCGAGCCGGGGCAGAGCGCCCTCGTCCAGATCGTGCTCGACCGGCCGATTGCTGCGGCGGTGCTGGATCGCTTCGTCATCCGCGACGTGTCGGGACAGCGCACGGTCGGCGGCGGCAGGCTGCTCGATCTGCGCCCACCTGCCCGCAAGCGCCGCGCGCCCGAACGCCTGGCGCAGCTTTCCGCCCTCAGTCAGCCCGATCCGGAAAAGCGCCTCGCCGCGCTTCTCGCGCACGCCCCCTTCCATGTCGATCTCGACGCCTTCGGCCGAGATGCGGCGCTTGGTCCCGAGGCGGTCCAGGCGCTAGCCGAAAGCCTCGTCGTGCTCAACCACGGGGCCCGGCGTTTCGCGCTGTCGCCAATCGTGCACGAGCGCTTCCGGGAAAGCCTCCTGTCCGAAATCGGCCGCTTCCACGAAGAGAACGCGGAACTTCAGGGTATCGGCCGCGAGCCTTTGCGCCTTCGCACCGAACCCCGTCTTCCCGCCCTCGCCTTCGCGTCGGTTCTGGCGCGGGAAGCGGCAATGGGTACGATCGCGCTCGAAGGCGGCTTCGTTCGCCTCGCCACCCACGAGGTTCGCCTCAGCGAAGCCGACGAGGCTCTCTACGCTCAGATCGCCGAGCGGCTCGGGCAGGACGCCCGCTTCCGGCCACCGCGCGTGCGCGATCTCGGCAACGAACTGGCGCGTGACGAAGCCGAGATCCGGCGCGTCCTGAAGCTTTGCGCCCGGCTCGGTCGCGTCGATCAGATCGCCCACGACCATTTCTTCCTGCGCCCCGTGACGGCCGAGATGGTGGCGCTCGCGGGGGACGCCGCCATGGACGGCGAGGACGGCTGGTTCACCGCCGCCGCGTTCCGCGACCGCGTGAACAACGGCCGCAAGGTCGCCATCGAAATCCTCGACTTCTTCGACCGCCACGGCGTCACCTTGCGCCGCAAGGACCTGCGCCGTATGAATCCGCATCGGCTGGACCTTTTCTGAGGCCCTGGCCGCGATGGAAGAGCATCGTTCCCCGGTGGGGCGTCCGGACTTCAAATCCGGGTGGGGCAGCGAGCCTGTCCTAGGTGGGTTCGACTCCCATTCTCTTCCGCCATTTCCCGAAGGCTATCCGAACCCATGAGCGCCGAAACCGATTTCGACGATTGGCTGATCGCGACCTATCGCGAGATGGGCTCCTTCACGATGCTCTTCGTGCTCGTCGGCATCACCGAGACCAAGGTCGATCTCCTGCGTTCGGCCTATCTCCACGTGATCGGCGACGAATTGCGCTGGCCGGAAATGGAGCGCGTCTTCGCGGGCTCCGGCGTCGAATGGTCTGGCGCGGTGTTCTTTCGCGCCGGCATCGAGGGACTGGTGGCGGACGGCGAGGCGAAAAGCCGGCTTGCCGCTCTGGTGCGAAAGATGAACGAGGACCGCACCATCATTCGCGAGGGCGAGTTCTTCAACCGCGACGGGCTGAAGCTACGGCTCGAAGAACAGCACCGCCACTGACGTCAGCAGCCCTTCGCCGGGGCGCTGGCGGGCGCCGGCGCCATGGCGAGGTCGAGCCCCCGCGCAGTCGGCGGCTGCCACGTCTTCGATTCCTTCACCGCGCCGGCCGAGGTCGTGCCGATGAACGAGCCGCCGAGGCCGCCGCTCCAGCCGGTGGACCCGGTTGAGCCCGGCGCGGTGCCGTCGGCGCTGCCCTGCGCGGGCTTCGTCGGCGTCTCGGCGACGGTCTTGGAATCGCAGGCCTGTGGTGTCTCCAGGCTTTGCTTGGACGGCGGATCGCTCTGCGCGACCGCGTTCGGAACTCCCGCCAGCATGAGCGAGCACACGATAGCCCCCGCCCCGATGATCGCCTTTGCCCGAACCATGCCAGCCTCCATCACTTCGCGTCCTCAACCATCGAACATTCAAGCGCGTTCCAAAGCCTTCAGGAAAGGCGAATGCCGGCGGGACCCGCGCCAACCGTGCCGATGCGCGTCGCCAACGGGTAGCCGGCCGAGCGGATATGTGCTGCGAGGCCATCCGCCGCGCTTGCCTCGCAAGCGATCAGAAGGCCGCCCGATGTCTGCGGATCGGTCAGGAGCTTCTGCTGCCAGGGCTCGAAATAGTCCGGCAACGCGACTTCCTCGCCATAGCTTGCCCAGTTACGCGTCGAAGCGCCCGTCGAGAAGCCCTCCCGCACCAGCCGCTCCGCCTCCGCCAGAAACGGGATGGCCTGCCACTTCAGATCGAGCGAAACGCCCGCGCCCCGCGCCATTTCCAGGCCGTGGCCCAGAAGCCCGAAACCCGTGACGTCGGTGACGGCATGAACGGCCGGATCGACGGCCAGATCCGTGCCGATCCGGTTCAAAAGCGTCACCGATCCCATCATCTCGCGATAGGCCTCGTCGGACAGCGCGCCGCGCTTGATCGCGGCGGAATAGATGCCGATGCCGAGGCCCTTGGTGAGGATCAGCGCGTCGCCTTCCCGCGCGCCGGAATTGCGCTTCACATCTTCGGGCCGGCAGATGCCGATCACGGCAAGGCCGTAGATCGGCTCAGGCGCGTCGATGGAATGGCCGCCCGCCACGGGAATGCCGGCCTCCGCGCAGACCGAGGCGCCGCCCTTCAGAATCTCGCGGATGGTTTCGGGCGCGAGCTTGTCGATCGGCATGCCGAGAATGGCGAGCGCCATCACCGGCTTGCCGCCCATCGCGTAGACATCCGAAATGGCGTTGGTGGCGGCGATGCGGCCGAAATCGCGCGGATCGTCCACCATGGGCATGAAGAAGTCGGTGGTGGCGATGATACAGGTGTTCTCGTCCACCTGCCAGACGGCGGCGTCGTCGGCGTTCTCCGTTCCCACCAGAAGCTGCGCGAAGGGCGCGGCGTGGGGCTGATCGGCAAGAAGCGACTGGAGAACGGAGGGCGCGAGCTTGCAGCCGCAACCGCCGCCATGCGCGAGCTCCGTCAAACGCTTGAAGCCTTCGGACAAGATACTCTCCCTTCCATCATGCAGGGCCATTCGAACCCGCGACCGGCAATGGCTGTTCCATGCCACGGGGCGGGCCGAATCGTCATGACCCGATATGGGGACGACAACCACCGGAACGCCATCCCAACACTGGCGAAGAATATGTTTCTATTCCGATTGTGTATTTTGTAGACATATCGCTCGCGGAAGCCGGGCTAGGCCTGTAGATTTTGCCTTATTCCGAAGGCTTGGTTTCCCCGCGAAAGGTGTCCCCCGATGTCGCTTCCTCCTATCTCCCGCCTCCTGTCCTCGGCGGTGATCGGGCTCCTTCTGGCGACGGCCTCGGCGTCGGCAGCGGACTTGAAGGAAATCCGGATCGACTGGGCGACCTACAATCCCGTTTCCATCTTGTTGAAGAACCGGAAGCTTCTGGAAAAGGAGTTCGAGAAGGACGGCATTTCGATCCGCTGGGTGCAGTCGGCGGGCTCCAACAAGGCGCTGGAATTTTTGAACGCCGGGTCGATCGATTTCGGGGCGACGGCGGGCGCGGCGGCTCTCGTCGCTAGGATCAACGGCAATTCGATCCGCTCCGTCGGGGTTTATTCGCAGGCCGAATGGACCGCCCTCGTGGTGCCGAAGGACAGCCCGGTCGCCAAGGTCGAGGACCTCAAGGGCAAGCGCATCGCGGTGACGCGCGGCACCGACCCGCACGTCTTCCTGGAACGCGCCTTGTCCGATGCCGGGCTGTCGGACAAGGACGTGACGCTGGTTCTCCTCCAGCATGCCGACGGCAAGCAGGCGCTGCTGCGCGGCGATGTGGATGCCTGGGCGGGTCTCGACCCCTTGATGGCCTCGGCGCAAATCGAGGACGGCGCCAAGCTCTTCTATCGCAAGCCCGAATATAACAGCGGCGGCGTCATCAATGTCAGCGAAACCTTTGCCGAGGCCCATCCGGACCTCGTGAAGCGGGTGCTGGCCATCTACGAGACCGCCCGGCAGGAAGCGGTGAAGGACCCGGCGGCGCTGGAGGAAGCGCTTGTCGCCGCGACGCGCCTGCCGGAGCCCGTGATCGAAAAGCAGTTGGAGCGCACCAGCTTGAAGACCTCCAAGATCGACGCCGCGCAACGTCAGGCGATCGTGGAAGCCGGCGTCGCGCTTCAAAAGGCGGGCGTCCTGCCGGGCGACGTCGATATCGCCCGGACCACGGATGAACTCGTGGACGACCGCTTCACCCTGGCCAGCCGATGAGCCGCAGCCTCGCCGAGCCGGCACCACCCTCCACCCTGACAGTGGAGGACCGGCCGCGCCGGCGAACGGGCCCTATTCCCTTCATCGGCCTTCTTCTGCCGGTGGCGCTGGCGCTCGGCTGGGAAGCGGCGGTGGCGGCCGGGATCGTGAACGGACGGTTGATGCCGCCGCCGTCCCGCATCGCCGACACGCTCTGGTTTCTCGCCTCCACGGGCGAGCTCTGGCTGCATGTCGCGGCGACCGCGTGGCGCGTGGCGGTGGGCTTTGCCGCCGGGGCGCTGGCCGGCATTCTGGCGGGCGCGGTCACCGGGTCCTTTCCGGGCGCGCGGCGTCTTGTCGATCCCACCATCCAGGGCCTTCGGGCCATCCCGTCCATCGCCTGGGTGCCGCTCTTCATTCTCTGGTTCGGCATCTACGAGACCTCGAAGGTCACCCTCATCGCGACCGGCGTGTTCTTTCCGGTTTACCTCGGCGTCGCGAGCGCGGTTCTGTCGGTGGACCGCAAGATCGTGGAAGTCGGGCGCGCCTTTCGCCTGTCGCGCCTCGCTCTCGTTCGTCGCG
Source organism: Aureimonas psammosilenae (assembly GCF_009176975.1). Classification (GTDB taxonomy): domain Bacteria; phylum Pseudomonadota; class Alphaproteobacteria; order Rhizobiales; family Rhizobiaceae; genus Plantimonas; species Plantimonas psammosilenae. The sequence continues at coordinate 341,776 of NZ_WEZG01000001.1, read as the reverse complement.
TGCTTCTGCCGGCGGTTCTGCCGCAAACCGTGACGGCCCTGCGCACGGGGCTCGGCCTTGGCTGGATGTTCGTGGTGGCCGCCGAGTTCATGGGCGCGTCGGAAGGGCTCGGCTATCTTCTGGTGGACGGCCAGCAGCTCGGCAAGGCGGACCAGATCGTCGCCGCCATTCTCGTTTTCGCGCTTCTCGGCAAGATCAGCGACTGGCTGCTCGCCGCCGCGTTGAGCCCACTCCTGTCATGGCAGGACCGCCACGGCGAAGCGGAGGGCTGAGCTCGTGCTGACCATCCGCAACCTGAGGAAGACCTATCCGAACGGCACTGAGGCGCTCGCCGACATCTCGCTCGACTTCCAGCGCGGCGAGATCGTCGCGCTTGTCGGCAGTTCGGGCTGCGGCAAGTCCACGCTTCTGCGGCTCGTCGCCGGCCTCGACCGGCCAACGGGCGGCGAGGTCGCGATCGATGGCGAGCCCGTCACCGCCCCGCACCCGGCGATCGGCATCGTGTTTCAGGAGCCGCGCCTCCTGCCCTGGCTCACCAACGCTGAGAATGTCGGCTTCGGCCTCGCCGACCGGCCGAAAAAGGAGCGCGACGCGCGCGTCACCGAAGCGCTCGCCCGCGTGCGCCTGTCGGAGGCCGGCCCGCGATGGCCGAAGGAATTGTCGGGCGGTCAGGCCCAGCGCATCGCGATCGCCCGCGCGCTCGTTCCCCGTCCCTCGGTTCTGCTTCTGGACGAGCCCTTCTCGGCCCTCGACACATTCACGCGGGCCCGCCTCCACGAGCATCTCCTCGACCTTTGGCAGGCCGACCGGCCGACGCTCGTTCTCGTCACCCACGATCTCGACGAGGCCCTGACGCTCGCCGACCGCATCGTGGTGATGCGCCCTTCGCCCGGCCGCATCGCCGCGCGCTTCGCGATCCGCCTCGACAGACCCAGGCAAAGGGGCACGCCCGCCTTCGAGACGGAACGGCGGCTGATCGCCGAGGCGCTGGAGGCCACGCTCGTCTCCGAGCGCCTTGCTTCCTGATTATCCACCGCCGCCAACCATTCCGATGGTGGATTATCCGCCGCTGGCCCGATACCCCTCGTTCATCCACGATTCGGTCGACATCCCATGCAGAACGCAAAATCGCTTTTCCTCGGGGCCACGATCCTGGCGAGCCTCGCTTTTTCGCCGGCCGCTCTCGCGCAGGAGTTCGACCCGGATGCCGCGATCCGCATCGGCTCGCTCTACGAGCCGCAGAACCTCGACAACACGGGGGGCGCCGGCCAGGGCATCAGCGAAGCCTTCAACGGCAATGTCTACGAGGCGCTCTTCAGGCTCACCGACGAGGGCAAGGTCGAGCCGGTGCTGGCACAGGACACCAAGGTCAGCGAGGACGGCCTGACCTACACCTTCACGCTTCGGGACGGCGTGACGTTCCATTCCGGCGATCCGCTGACGGCAGCGGACGTCAAGAACTCCATCGAGCGGGTGAAGGCCGAGACATCCAAGAGCTCGCGCAAGAAGAGCCTCGCCACGATCGCGGGCATCGAGGCGCCGGACGCGCGCACCGTGGTCGTGAAGCTCTCGGCCCGCTCCATCTCGCTGCCCTACAACCTGTCCTATGTCTGGATCGTCAACGACGCGGCCGGCGACATCACGGGCAAGGAGGACGGCACCGGCCCCTATAAACTTGCCGAGTGGCGGCGCGGCTCGGCACTCGCGCTCGCCCGTTTCGATAAATACTGGGGCGCCAAGCCCTCGAACGGCGAGGTCGTGTTCCAGTATTTCACCGACGCGACCGCGCTCGGCAACGCGCTCCTCACCAACGCCGTCGATGTCGTGACCTCCGTGCAAAGCCCGGATGCTCTGGCGCAGTTCAAGGACAACCCGTCCTTCACGGTGGCGGAAGGCCAGTCCACCACCAAGGAGCTTCTGGCCTATAACGACCGCGTCGCCCCCTTCGACAAGGTGGATGTGAGGAAAGCCCTCGCCCGCGCCGTGGACAAGAAGCGGCTCCTCAACTCCATCTGGGGCGACTACGGCACGCTGATCGGCTCCTTCGTGCCGCCGACCGATCCCTGGTATGTCGACCTGACCAACGTCGACCCCTACGACCCGGCGAGCGCCAAGGAACTTCTGGCCAAAGCCGGCTACAAGGACGGCTTCGAGTTCACGCTGGATACGCCGGACTACGACCCCCATCCGGTTGTGGCGCAGTTCCTGCAAGCCGAACTCGCGAAGGTCGGCGTGAAGGTGAAGATCAACATCATCACCGCCAACGAGTGGTACACGAAGATCTACCAGCGTCACGACTTCCAGGCGACGCTGCAGGAGCACGTCAACCACCGCGACATCGTGTTCTACGGCAACCCGGACTTCTACTGGGGCTACAACAATCCGGCCGTCGTGGATCTCGTCGCGGCGTCCGAAAAGGCGTCGAGCGAGGCCGAGCAGACCGAGAAGCTGAAAGAAGCCAACAAGATCATCGCCGAGGACGCGGCAAGCAACTGGCTCTATCTCTACCCGCAGATCGTCGTCTCGGCCGCCAATGTCACAGGCTATCCGGTGAACGGCCTCAACTCGCAGTTCTTCGCCGCCAACATCAAGAAGGCCGACTGACGGTCCGCCTTTTTTCCCGAATGCGGCGGCCTTTCCAGAGGGCCGCCGCCCGCATCGCGAGAGTGCCGCCATTTCGTCCTATCTTCTGCGCCGCACGGCAATTCTTCTCGTTTCGCTTTTCGCGGCGGCTCTCGTTCTCTTCGTGCTCCTGCGCCTTCTGCCCGGCGATCCGGCCAATGCGCTTCTGGGCGTCGGCGCGACGCCCGAACAGGTCGCGGCCGCGCGGGCGGAACTCGGCTCCGACCAGCCCCTCCCCGTTCAGTTCGCGTCCTTTCTCGTCAGTCTCGCGCGGTTCGATCTCGGCACCTCCTTCGTCAGCCGGGCTCCCGTCGGCGATGAAATCGCGAGCCGCCTGTCGGTGACCCTGCCTCTCACCCTTCTCGGCTTCCTTCTCGCCCTTCTTCTCGCCGTGCCGCTCGGTGTTCTCGCCGCCGTGAAGGCGAACCGATGGTATGGGGCGGCGATCTCGGTTCTGTCGCAGCTCGGCATCGCGGTGCCGGTCTTCTGGATCGGCATCCTTCTCGTCACGCTCTTTGCCGTGAACCTGCGCTGGCTTCCCTCCGGCGGCTTTCCCTTGCGCGGCTGGAGCGATTTTCCCAAAGCCGCGACGGGCATGGTGATGCCGGTTCTGGCGATCGGCATCGTGATGGGCGCTTCGCTCCTGCGCTATGTGCGCGCCGCGACGCTCGGGGTTCTCGGCAGCGATCACATCCGCACCGCTCGCGCCCTCGGCGCCGGCCTTCCCGAAGCGCTTTGGCGCCATGGCCTGCGCAACGGCGCGGTGCCGGTGGTCTCGGTTCTGGGCCTCGAAATCGCCAGCACCTTTCTCGGCGCGGTGGTGGTGGAGCGCGTGTTCAACCTTCCCGGCCTCGGCTCCATGCTGCTTCTCGCCATCCAGCAGCGCGATTATCCGAACGTGCAAGGGGTCCTCTTCGTCTCGACGCTGCTCGTGCTCCTTGTCGGCTTCGCCGCCGACATCGTGCAGCGCCTTCTCGATCCGCGCCTTCGCGACAGGAGCGCGCCATGACCGCGCCGCTGGGCCTCGCCGCCCCGTCGCGCCGCGCCCGTTCGTGGACGTTGACGGCGGGCCTCCTTCTTGTCGGCCTCCATCTCGGCGCCGCCCTTCTGACCTTGGTCTGGATGCCCTTCGACCCGGCCGAGATGGCCGGGCGACGCCTTGAAGCCCCGAGCCTCGTTCACTGGGCGGGAACCGACCGGCTGGGGCGCGATCTTTTCAGCCAGATCATGGTCGGCAGCCGCATCGCGCTGCTTGTCGGCATCGGCGCGGTCGCGATCGGCGCGTGTCTCGGCGGATTGCTCGGCATCCTCGCTGCCTTCGCCACGCGCTGGCTGGACGATGCGCTGGCCGCGGCGCTCGACATCTTGATCGCCTTTCCCGTCCTCCTCATCGCCATGCTGGTGGTGGCGGCAAGCGAATCCGCCAGTCTCTGGACCGCGATCCTGGCGCTCGGGCTCGGCCTTTCGCCGGTCGTCGCGCGGCTGACGCGCATTCTCGCCAAGCGCGTCCTCCTCATGGACTTCATCACCGCCGCGCGCACATCCGGTACCTCCTGGCCGGGGATCGTCGCGACCCATGTCCTCCCCAACATCTGGCCACAGCTTTCGGTGAACCTTGCGCTCCAGTTCGGCCTTGCCGTCATCGCCGAGGCCTCGCTTTCCTATCTCGGCCTCGGCAGCCCGCCGCCGAACGCCTCCTGGGGCCGGCTGCTTCAGGAAGCGCAGGGCACCGTCTTTACCGCGCCGGTCGGGGCGATCGCGCCGGGCCTCGCCCTTTTGACCCTCGCCATCGGCATCAACCTCCTCGCCGATGGGTTGCGCGAGCGAAGCGACCCGGCCGGGGACCGCCGATGACGGCGCTTCTCGATATCCAAGGCCTCGAGATCGCGAGCGCCGACAAGCGCCTCGTCTCCGGCCTGTCGCTTCGCATGGCCCCGCGCGAGCGCGTCGGGCTGATCGGCGAGTCCGGTTCCGGCAAGTCGCTGACGGCGCTCGCCATCGCCGGCCTTCTGCCGCAGGGCCTCAGAAGCAGCGGTTACGTGCGCTTGTCCGGCCAGGAGGTGGTCGGCGCGAAGGAGCGCGCGTTGCGCCAGCTTCGCGGCACGGCGCTCGCCATCGTCTTCCAGGAACCGCTGACCGCGCTCGATCCCCTGATGCGCGTCGGCCGGCAGATCGCCGAACCCCTTGTCCGCCGCGCGCGACGCGACGGTGAGACGCTCGGCAAGAAAGAGTTGGAACGAGCGGTTCTCGCCGCGATGCAGGACGTGTCGCTGCCCGATCCCGAACGCCTCGCCCGCTCCTATCCGTTCGAGCTTTCCGGCGGCCAGCGCCAGCGCGTCGCCATCGCCATGGCGCTCGCCTGCCGCCCGCGCTTGCTTATCGCCGACGAGCCGACCACCGCTCTCGATGTCACAACGCAGAAGGAAATTCTCGCCCTTCTCGACCGCCTCGTCACCGAGCGCGACATGGCCCTCCTCTTCATCGGGCACGATCTGCCGGTGGTCGCGGGCGCGGTGGATCGCGTCGTGGTGATGCGCGAGGGCGTGGCGGTGGAGGAAGGCACGACGGCCGAGGTCTTCGCCGCGCCCCGCCACGCCTATACGCAGAGCCTTTTCGACGCCGCCAAACGTTTCGACCAGGCCATCGGGGGCGGCCGATGAGCCTTCTTTCCGTCGAGAACCTGTCCTTCGCCTACGGTCGGGACCGGCCGATCCTGTCCGGCGTTTCGCTCGACGTCGCGGAAGGCGAAACGCTCGGTCTCGTCGGGGAATCGGGCTCGGGCAAGACGACGCTCCTGCGCCTGCTTCTCGGCCTCCAGCGCCCCCGTTCGGGCTCCATCCGCCTCGACGGCCGGGTTCTCGATCCGTCCGACCGCCGCTTCATGCGCGAGTTCCGTCGCCATGTTCAGGTCGTGTTCCAGGACCCTTATTCCTCGCTCGACCCTCGCCAGCGCATCGGTGCCATCGTCGCCGAACCGCTGCGCTCCTTGCGGATCGCGGGCAACCATCGCGAGATGGTCGGAGAAGCGCTGGAAGCCGTCGGCCTGTCGGCGGACATGGCCGCGCGCTATCCGCACCAGTTCTCCGGCGGGCAGCGCCAGCGCATCGCCATCGCGCGGGCGATCGTTTCGCGGCCGCGCCTGCTTCTCGCCGACGAGGCGGTGAGCGCCCTGGACCTCACGACGCGCATCCGCATCGTGGAGCTTTTGGCGGGCCTTGCCGCCACGATGAGCCTCGTTTTCGTCAGCCACGATATCGGCGCGGTCGCGGCCCTGTGCCGGCGCGTCGCGATCCTGGAAAAGGGCGCGATCGTGGAAGAAGGCGACACCGCCGCCGTTCTCGCCCATCCCCGCCATCCCTATACGCGCCGGCTGCTCGATGCCGTGCCGCGCCTTCACGGAGCCTGACCCCATGAGCGACGCCGCCGCCGAATTCGAAGCCTGGAAGGCCCGCCGCCTCGCCGCCCTGACGGCGCCGGACGGCTGGCTCACCATCATCGGCCGATATCCGCTGACGAATGGCACCGCGACGGTTGGAAGCGCGGAGGACAACGATATCGTGCTGTCCACTGGGCCCGCCCATGTCGGCAGCCTGACGCAGGATGCGGGCGGCGTCACCTATCGCCCCGCCGATGGCGAGGCGGAGCAGAAGCTCGTTCTCGACAAGTCGAACCCGCCGCGCTTCACGAGCGGCGACCTTCTTCTGGAAGTCACCACGCTGAACGGCGAGAACGCCCTTCGCGTCCGGCACACGGCTTCGCAGGCGCCGAAGGATCTTGCGCCGCTCACCTATTTTCCCTTCGATCCCTTCTGGCGGATCGTCGCCGAGTGGCTGCCCTTCGCCGAGCCGCAGCGCCTCACCGTCGACACCAGCAAGGCGGTCCGCACCGAGGTCTCGGCCACCCACAAGGCCGTCTTCGAGCACGGTGGCCAGCGCTTCGAACTGATCGCCACTCACGGCACGCCGGACCGGCCGCAATTCGTGATCCGCGACGCGACCGCGGGCGCGGAAACCTATCCAGCCGCGCGCTTCGTGTTCGGCGAGGACGTGACCGACACCACCCTGGTCCTCGACTTCAACCGCGCGGTGAACCCGCCCTGCTCCTTCACCGATTTCGCGGTCTGCCCGCTGCCCCCGCCGCAGAACGTCCTGCCGATCCGGGTCGAGGCCGGCGAGAAGCGGGCGGCGCACTGACGAAGTGAAACACGGACAGGAGCACGGAACCGCCCGTGCTCTCGCAATCCATAAATTTGGTATATTATTCCTCTTCCCCTGCGACGCTCCCCGCTAACCTCTGAGGCAACGGGATCGCAGCAGGGGATACGAAACACCCTGCCGGCATCCGCCTTGCCGAAAAGGGTCGTCCGCATGAACCGTCGTCAGTTTCTCGCGAGTTCCGCCTTTGCCGGCGTGGTTCTCGCCACCGGCCTGCCATTGAGGGCCGCCCGCGCCGAGGGCACCTTCAATATCGGCTTCCAGAAGAACGGCGTTCTTGTCGTCGCGCGCAACCAGCGCCTCATCGAGAAAGCGCTGGAGTCGCAGGGCATTTCGGTGAACTGGATCGAGTTCCAGGCCGGCCCGCCGCTTCTGGAGGCCATGAATGTCGGCGCGGTGGATTTCGGCACGACGGGCGACACGCCGCCGATCTTCGCGCAGGCCGCCAATGCCGCGATCCTCTACGCCGCCGCGCTTCCGTCCAAGGGCCGCAATTCCGCGATCCTCGTGCCGGAAGGCAGCGACATCAAGGACCTCGCCGGGCTGAAGGGCAAGAAGCTCGCCTTTACCAAGGGCTCCAGCGCCCACAATGTCGCGGTGGTCGCCCTCGAAAAGGCGGGCCTCACCTACAAGGATATCGAGCCGGTCTACCTGTCGCCGGCCGATGCGGGTGCGGCCTTCGCATCCGGCTCGGTGGATGCCTGGAGCATCTGGGACCCGTTCTATGCGGGCGCGGAGCTGAACCAGGGCGCGCGGGTGCTCGCCAAGGGCGACGAGCTTCTGGGCACCACCAACTCCTTCTTTCTCGCCAACGAGACCTTCGCCAAGACCCGCGCCGATGTCCTGAAGGCCGCGCTCGGCGGTTTGAAAAAGGCTGGCGAATGGGCGAACGCCAACAAGGACGGCGTCGCCGAAGCCCTGTCGACGGCGACCGGCGTGCCGGTGGAAATCCAGAAGCTGACGGCCGAGCGCGGCGAGTTCACGGTGACGCCGGTGACGCCGGAGATCGTCCGGTCTCAGCAGGAGGTCGCCGACCGATTCGCCAACCTGTCGCTCATCCCGGAGAAGATCGAAATCGCCTCGCGCGTTTGGTCTGAGACCGCGTCCTGAGCCGGCTGCGAAGGAACCCGCCATGAATGCGCGCTTTCCGGCACGAGACCGGCTCCTCCCCTTTCTCCTGCCGCTCGGGCTTCTCGTTCTGTGGCAGGCGAGTTCCTCCTTCGGCTGGCTGCCGCGCAACGTCCTGCCTTCGCCGCTCGGCGTGGGCCAAGCTGCGGTGAAGCTCGGCGGCAACGGCCAGCTCTTCGATCACCTGAGCGTCAGCCTGTGGCGCGCGCTCGGCGGCTTTGCCATCGGCGCGTCGATCGGCTTCACGCTCGGTCTCGCCAACGGTCTGTCGCGGGTGTCGGAAACGCTGCTCGACACCAGCCTCCAGATGGTGCGCAACGTGCCGCATCTGGCGCTGATTCCGCTCGTCATCGTGTGGTTCGGCATCGGCGAGGAAGCCAAGCTCTTTCTTGTCGCGCTCGGCGTGTTCTTTCCGGTCTACGTCAACACGTTCCACGGCATCCGCTCCGTCGATCCGCAGCTTCGCGAGATGGCGCGGGTCTATGGCTTCTCGGCCGGCGAGATGTTCGCCCGCGTCGTTCTGCCGGGCGCCCTGCCGTCGGTTCTCGTCGGCCTTCGCTACGCGCTCGGCATCATGTGGCTGACCTTGATCGTGGCGGAAACCATCTCGGCCTCGTCCGGGCTCGGCTACATGGCGATGCAGGGCCGCGAGTTCATGCAGCTCGACGTCGTGGTTCTCGCCATCCTGATCTACGCCCTTCTCGGCAAGCTCGCCGATGCGGTGGTGCGGCTTCTGGAAGCGCGCGCCCTGTCCTGGCATCCGGCCCACGCCCGCTGACCTTTCAAGGATCTCCGCCCATGGTCGCCGCCTTCATCACGCCCGTTCTCGGCCTTGCGCCCTGGTCCAGAACATCCGAAGCCGAAGACGCAGCCGAGCCGACCGCCCGTCCCGCTTCCCATGCCGAGCCCAAGAACCATGCAAAAGGCGCGGGGCTTGAGGTCGCCGGTCTCGCGAAAAGCTTCGGCGACAAGGAAGTGCTTCGCGACATCGACCTCCATGTTGCGCCCGGCGAGTTCGTGGCGATCGTCGGCCGTTCGGGATGCGGAAAGTCGACGCTCCTGCGCCTCGCGCTGGGGCTCGAAGCGCCGAGCGCCGGCACGGTAGCGATCGAGGGACGCGATCCGCGATCGGGCGGCGGAACCCATGCGCGCTTCGTGTTTCAGGAGCCGCGCCTTCTTCCCTGGCAGCGCGTCGCGCAGAATGTGGCGCTCGGAACGCCCCAGAACTTCCCCCGCGCCGAGCGCCTGCGCTTGGCTGAAGAGCAACTCGCCAAGGTCGGCCTTGCCGGCCGCGGCGGGGAATGGCCGGGCGTCCTGTCGGGCGGCCAGCGCCAGCGCGTGGCGCTCGCCCGCGCTCTGGTCACAACGCCGCGCCTTCTCGCCCTCGACGAACCGCTCGGCGCGCTCGACGCCCTGACGCGGATCGAGATGCAGGACCTTCTCGAAACGGTGTGGCGGGGAAGCGGCTTCACCGTTCTTCTCGTCACCCACGACGTATCGGAAGCCGTGGCGCTCGCCGACCGCGTTCTCGTGATGGAGGACGGGCGCATCGCGCATGAAGAGCGCGTCGACCTCCCCCGCCCCCGCCGCCATGGCGATCCGGAAACCAGCGCCATCGAGCGGCGCATTCTCGACCGGGTGCTGCGCCGCGCCCCTTGAGCCGCCTTTTTCGCGTTACCCAGCTTCGGATTTTTGCCGCGCACGGTTCGCGCGGAAGGACGCAGGGGCGGAACCACCTTCGGGCTCATCTCCTTGCCTCCCTCGATATGGCATCGGCCGCGAGCCTTCGCGTGCCGGTGCTCCCGAGGTGATCGAGCACGGAAAACCCGAGATGAACGACCAGACCCTGTCACGCCGCACCATTCTCGGCGGCGCCGCCATGGGCCTCGCGGCCGCCGCAGCCACGGGCGCCAACGCGCAAGGGGCAACCGGCACGGCCGCTGCCGGCGGCGGTGGCCCGGTGCTGCGCGACCCGCGCACCAAATATACGAGCGAGCCCTTCCCCGAGCAGAAGCAGCCCTGGCCCGCCCTCCAGTCCAAGATGAACCCCGTGCCCGATTGCGGCGAGTCGAGCTACAAGGGTTCGGGCAAGTTGACCGGCCGCCGGGCGCTCGTCACCGGCGGAGATTCCGGCATCGGCCGCGCAGCGGCCATCGCCTTCGCGCGCGAGGGTGCCGATGTCGCGATCAACTATTATCCCGACGAGGAGCCCGACGCGCAGGAGGTGGTGAAGCTGATCCGCGACGCGGGCCGCAAGGCCGTGGCGCTGCCCGCCGACATCCGCACGCTGGAAGCCTGCGAGAATACCGTGCGCCAAGCCGCCGAACAGCTCGGCGGGCTCGACCTTCTCGTCAACAACGCCGCCTACCAGCAGTCCAAGGAAGACATTCTGGAAATCTCGGACGAGCAGTTCGTGCGCACCTACGAGACCAACGTCTTCCACACCTTCCGTTTCGTGAAGGCGGCCGTGCCGCTTCTGCCGGCCGGCTCCGTCATCATCAACACGGTGTCGGTGAATTCCTATGATCCGGGCGAGGAGCTTCTGGACTACGCCTCCACCAAGGGCGCGATCCTGATCCTGACGAAGGGCATGGCCAAGCAGCTCATCAAGAAGGGCATCCGCGTCAACGCGGTGGCCCCCGGCCCGGTCTGGACGCCGCTTCAGGTGGCGGGCGGCCAGCTTCCGGGCAAGCTCGGCGAGTTCGGCAAGGAAACGCCGATGGGCCGCGCCGGCCAGCCGGCCGAGCTCGCCTCGCTCTATGTCGCGCTGGCATCCGACGAGGCGAGCTTCTCGTCGGGAACCGTGGTCGGCGCCCATGGTGGCCATGGCAACCCGTAAGGGCTGACAGCCAAGGGGCGGAACGGCGAAAACCCGTCTCGCCCCTGCCCGATGCGTCCTTTGCCGCCCGCCTCGCCCAGAAAGCATATCCCTTGCAACAGGCCTATCTCAACCGCATCGCGACGGCGGTGCCGGGAAACGAGGTTCACCGCTTCTTTCTCGGCTTCGCCAATTCCCAGTTGAAGAACGACCCGCGTCGTCAGGCCGTGTTCAACCGCTTGGCCGACAAGGGCGGCATCGAGTGCCGTTATTCCTTCATCCGCCCGACCGGCGATCCGAACGGCCCGACGGTGGATGTGGAAGGCGTGTTCCGGCGCGGCGGGTTTCCGGGCACCGCGCGGCGTATGCAGATGTTCGAAGCGAACGCGCCGAGGCTTGCCGTGGAAGCGGTGGAGCGCCTCGGTCTCGGCGACGAGCTTTCCACGATCACCCACCTGGTGGTCGCAAGCTGCACCGGCTTTTCGGCCCCAGGCATCGATCTGGAGATCGTCGCGCGCTGCGGGCTGTCCACCTCGGTCGAGCGCACCATGATCGGCTTCATGGGCTGTTATGCGGCGATCAATGCCCTGAAATTCGCCCGCCACGTCGTGCGCTCCGAGCCGGATGCGCGCGTTCTCGTCGTCAATGTCGAACTCTGCACGCTGCATCTCCAGGAAACGACGGACCTCGAAAAGCTCCTGTCATTCTGCCTTTGGGGCGACGGCTGCTCGGCCGCGCTCGTTTCAAGCGAGGCGTCGGGCTTGCAGCTCGATGGATTCCACGCGGCGGTGGCCGCCGACACGCGCGAACTGATGTCCTGGACCGTCACCGACGACGGCTTCGACATGGTGCTGTCGGGGCGGGTTCCAGGCGCGATCCAGACCGTTCTCCAGGCCGACGACGGGCGGTTCCTCGGCGGCATGGCCCGCGAGGAGGTCGCGCTCTGGGCGATCCATCCGGGCGGGCGCTCGGTGCTCGACGCGGTGGAACGGGCGCTTCACCTCGATCCGGCCGCGCTGACGCATTCGAGGAACGTCCTTCGCGACAACGGCAACATGTCGTCGGCCACGGTGATGTTCGTGTTGAAGGAAATGCTCGGTGAAGCCAGCGGTCAGGCGGGATGCGCGATGGCCTTCGGGCCGGGCCTCACCGCCGAAACCATGACCTTCCAGACGGTCGGCTGACGCCGCCATGGCATATCTCGGCACCCGCCGTCTCGTGCCGGAGCTTCTGGACGAGCTTTCCCCCGACGACCCGGCCGCGATCCGCTCGCGCCGCGATCTCGTTCTCGTCAACGCGCTGATGTTCCAGCCGCCGATCATGGCGCGGCTCCTGCGGCAGGGGTGCTCGACCGCGCCCCGGCGGCTTCTGGAGATCGGCGCGGGAGACGGGCGTTTCGCGCTCGCCCTCGCCCGTCGTCTGGCGAAAAACTGGCCGGGCGTGGAGGTGACGCTGCTCGATCGGCAGGACCTGCGAACCGACACCCTTGCGGCAGCGTTCGACCGTTTCGGCTGGCGGGCGCGATTTCTCGTCGCGGATGCGTTTGCCTTCGCGCAAGAAACCGACGAGCGGTTCGATGCCGTCTACGCCAATCTCTTTCTGCACCATTTCGAGGACGAGCCCCTAGCACGACTCCTGCGGCTCGTCTCCAACCTCGCGCCCGTCTTCGCCGCATGCGAACCGCGCCGGGCGGGCTTTCCCCTTCTCGGCTCGCGCCTCCTATGGGCAGTCGGCGCCAACCACGTGACGCGCCACGACGCACCGGCCAGCGTTCGCGCGGGCTTTGCAGGCAGGGAATTAACGAAGCTTTGGCCGGAAGGAGAGGCCCAGGACGTGACCGAAGAGGCGAAGGCACTCTTCACCCAAACGCTTCTCGTCCGGCCGTGGGGGAACGCCGATCCATGAGCGATTTCGACGCCGTCGTGATCGGGGCGGGCCCCGCCGGGTCCACGGTGGCCGCCGGCCTTGCCCGCGCCGGCTGGCGCGTGGCGCTTCTGGAGCGATCCGCTTTCCCCCGCTCCAAGGTCTGCGGCGAGTTCATGTCGGCGACGAGCGCCGCCGTTCTCGACCGCATCGGCGTCGGGGAAGCGTGGCGGGCAGAGGCCGGGCCGCCGGTGCGCCGCCTCGGCCTTTATCGCGGTGAAACCATCGTGGAAGCGCCCGCGCCGGGACAGGGCGCGGCGGACGGTTTCGGCCGGGCGCTCGGCCGCGACCGGCTCGACCCGATGCTTCTCCAAACGGCGATCGAGGCCGGCGCCACGGTGATCCAGCCGGCTAAGGCCTCCAGCTTCGAGCGAAAGGGGGATGAAGCACGCATCCACTTCGCGACGCCAAACGGTGAGGAAAGCCTGACGACGCGCGTGACGATCGCCGCCCATGGCTCCTGGGAACCCGGCCCCCTGCCGAGCCATATGGCCAAAAGCCACGGTCCCGGCGATTATCTCGGCTTCAAGGCCTATTTCCGCGACGCCCACCTGCCGGAAGACCTTCTTCCGCTTCTCGCCTTTCCCGGCGGCTATGGCGGGTTGGTGACGGCCGACAATGGGCGTGTTTCCCTGTCGCTTTGCATCCGCCGCGATGTTCTGGAGACGCTTCGCGCCGACAGCGGCTCGGCCAGCGCCGCGCAAACCGTCCATGCCCATCTTCTCGCCTCCTGCCGGGGCGTGCGCGAGGCGATCGGCGGGGCGCGGCTCGACGGGTCGTGGCTTGCCGCCGGCCCGATCCGTCCCGGCATCCGGCCCCGCTTCGCTGATGGCGTCCTGCGCGTCGGCAACGCGGCCGGAGAGGCCCATCCAATCATCGCGGAGGGCATTTCCATGGCGGTGCAATCCGGCTGGCTGGCGGCAGATGCCTTGAGCAGGACCGATCCGGCGCGGCCGGACACTCTCGCCCAAGCCATCGAGCGTTATTCGGAAAGCTGGCACCGCCAGTTCGCCACGCGCATCCGCGCCGCCAACGCCTTTCGGATCGTCGGCGCGGGTCCCCGCACGGCCGCCGTCGTGGAGCGGGCGATCCGCCTCGCCCCCGGCCTCCTCGGTCTGGGCGCAAGGCTCGGCGGCAAGACGAGGCCGATTTGAGTTAGGCCGCGACGCCCCTCGCCTGCGCCGCCTGCAGCCGCTGATATCGCCCGCCGGGCCGCACAAGGAGTTCCTCGTGCCGGCCTTCCTCGACGATGCGGCCCGCTTCCACCACGAAGATGCGATCGACATGGGTGATGGTGGCGAGGCGGTGGGCAATGACGAGCGTGGTGCGCCCCTGCGAGAGTTCGGCGAGCGAGGCTTGAATCGCACGCTCGGTTTCGGTGTCGAGCGCCGAGGTCGCCTCATCGAGGATCAGGATCGGCGGGTTCTTCAGGAAGATGCGGGCGATGGCAAGGCGCTGCTTCTGCCCGCCCGACAGCTTCACGCCGCGCTCGCCGATCACCGTGTCGAGCCCTTCCGGCAATTCTGCGATCACCGTGTCGAGCCGAGCCCGGCGCGCGGCGTCCAGGATCTCCGCTTCGCTGGCATCGAGGCGGCCATAGGCGATGTTCGCGCGCAATGTTCCGGCGAACAGGAACACGTCCTGCGCCACGATGCCGATCTGCCCGCGCAAGGAAGCCAGCGTGAAGTCGCGGATATCCGTGCCGTCCACGGTGATGCGGCCTTCGGCAACCTCGTAGAAGCGCGGCAGAAGCGAGGCGACGGTGGTCTTGCCCGCGCCCGACGCGCCGACGAAGGCGACCGTTTCGCCGGCCCGGACGGTGAAGTCGATGCCGTCCAGCACCGGGCGGCCGTTGCCGTATCTGAAACCCACCTTCTCGTAGCGGATCTCGCCCTGGAACGGCCCGGCCTCGCGCGCGCCTTCGCGGTCGGCGATCTCCGGCTGGATGGACAGGAAGTCGACATAACGACGGAAGCCGGCAAAGCCCTTCGGATAGGTCTCGATCACCGAATTGATCTTTTCCACCGGGCGGAAGAACACGTTGACGAGAAGAAGGAAGCCGACGAAGCTACCGGCCGAAAGCTGCCCTTGCGTGACGAACCAGGCACCCGCCAGCATCACCACCACCTGCACGAAGCGCATGGACAGGTAGGACAGCGAGGAGGACGCCGCCATGACCTTATAGGCGGCGAGCTTCGTCGCGAAATAGTTGCGGTTGCTGTCGGCGAAGAGCGCGCGCTCGTGATTCTCGTTGGCGAAGGCCTGGACGACGCGGATGCCGCCGACATTCTCCTCGATGCGCGCGTTGAAGTCGGCGACGCGCCCGTAGATGCCGTGCCAGGTCGTCGTCATGCGCGTGCCGTAGAAGCTCGTGACGAAGGCCGTCACCGGCACGATGGCCGCCGTGATGAAGGCGAGCGGCGGATGCGCCCACAGCATCAGAAGGAACGCGCCGATCAGCGTCATGATCGCGATGAATAGATCCTCCGGCCCGTGGTGGGCGACCTCGCCGATCTCCTCCAGGTCCTTGGTCAGGCGCGCCACCAGATGGCCGGTCTTGGCGTTGTCGAAGAAGCCGAAGGACAGCTTCTGGAGATGGTCGAAAGCCTTGCGCCGCATCTCCGTTTCGATGGAAACGCCGAGCATGTGGCCCCAATAGGTCACCACTGCCTGAAGCGCGGCGTTCACGAGATAAACGAGAAGAAGGCCGATCGCGGCGAGCGTGATGAGGCCAAGCTGGCCGGTGGGGAGCAGCCGGTCGATGAACAGGGTCACGGCGACTGGAAAAGCGAGTTCCAGCATACCGGCCGCAACCGCGCTGCCGAAATCCAGCGCGAAGAGCCCGCGATGCGGACGGTAATAGGCTGAAAAGCGCTTCAGGAGATCGCGTCGCGTCGGGGCCATGGGGCCTTCTCAAAGTCTGGTGGTCGGGCGGATGAAGCGCGGACCATCGAACATCCGCAACCCTCGCCTCAGGCCGTCGCCAAGTCGGAACAGGCTTTACGGTCTTCGTTCGGAGGAATCAAATATGACTATGCTTCTCAACTTTTCTCGGTTTTCGCGCGGTCCGGGCGATCGACGTCGCTCCGTCAGAAGCCGGATCGAGCTCAACCATGTTCCCTCCAAGACGCCTTCTCGCTAGGCTTTCCCTCGAGAGTCGAATTTTCCGGAAGAACGCGAACGTGCCTGCATCCGCCTCCCGCATCCCCGTCTTCGACGGCCATAACGACACACTCCTGCGCTTGATGGAGGACGACACGGGAGAGGCTTTCGCGCGCTTCTTCGACGGCGGCGCGGGCGGACATATCGATGCGGCGCTCGCGCGCGAAGGCGGGCTGATCGGCGGGCTCTTCGCCATGTTTCCGCCGTCCCGCGATTCCGTGTCGCTGTCGCAGTCGATGGTGGAGCCGCCCTACGCCTTGCCGCTCCCTTCTCCGCTCGTCCAGGCCGAGGCGGTGGAGCCGATGGCACGCATGGCGTCCCTGCTTTTCCGCTTGGCAGCGGCATCGAACGGCGCTTGGCGCGTTTGCCGTTCGGTGGCGGAGATCGAGGCCGCCAATGCCGCCGGCGCCTTTGCCGCCGTTCTTCATATCGAGGGCGCGGAGGCGATCGACGCCGACCTCACCATGCTCGATCTCTTCCATGCGGCCGGCCTTCGCTCGATCGGCCCCGTTTGGAGCCGGCCGAACGTCTTCGGCCACGGCGTGCCGATGCGCTTTCCCTCCTCGCCCGATACGGGGCCCGGCCTCAGCGATGCCGGCAAGCGGCTGGTGAAGCGCTGCAACGAATTGCGGATCCTCGTCGACCTGTCGCATCTCAACGAAAAGGGCTTCGACGACGTGGCGGCGCTTTCCGACGCCCCGCTCGTCGCGACCCATTGCAACGCCCATGCCGTCACGCCGCACAGCCGCAACCTCACCGACCGGCAGCTCGCCGTCATCCGCGACAGCGGCGGGCTGGTGGGTCTGAACTTCGCCACCGCCTTTCTGCGCCCCGACGGGCGGATGGACGCAGAGACCGGGCTCGACATCATGGTGCGCCATCTCGACCATCTCCTCGAACATCTCGGAGAGGACAGCGTCGGGCTCGGCTCTGATTTCGACGGCGCGACGATTCCCGCCGCAATTGGCTCGGCCGCCGGTCTGCCGAAGCTGCTCGACGCGATGGAGGGCGCGGGCTACGGCCGGGATCTCATCGAGAGGATCGCGTGGCGCAACTGGCACTCGGTGCTGCGCCGCATCTGGGGCGGCTGAAACCGCGAAGGGGCCGTTTCCGGCCCCTTTCATTCACGTCGGCGGCTCAGCCCGCCTTCGCGCCGAAATGCTTGTCGACGTAATGGCCGATGCGCTCGCGCATGAAGCGGCCGGACGCGTCGGCGCGTTCTTCCCAGCCGAACACGCAGGCCGTCACGATCCCGTCGAAGCCGACCGCGGCAAGCGACGAGAAGAACACGTCCCAGTCCACCTCGCCCTGGCCGATGTCCATGTGCTGGTGGATCGTCACCTTGGCGCCCGGAGGGTTGACGATGTAGCGAAGGCCCGAACTTGCCTTGTGGTTGTAGGTGTCGGCCACATGGACATGCGCGATCAGGTCACCCGCCTCGCGGATCATCCTGGCCATGTCGTCGCCGAAATAGAAGGTGTGCGGCGCGCAGTAGAGGAACTTGACGTTTTTGGAGCCGATCGTCTTCAGCATGTCGATCGCCGGATGCAGCGTTTCGCACCAGTCCTCGGGATGCGGCTCCATGTTGAGGGTGACGCCCTCCTTCTCGAAGACCGGCACCAGTTCTTCCATCGAGCGCCACCAGGAGCTTTCCGAATGCTCGTGGCTGAAATGGCCGCCGCAGCAGTTGGAGCGGTGCGAGCGGTCCGGCGACGGCCCGCGCCCGAACTCGGAGTTCATCGTGTCGCAGTCCATGGCGACGGCCGCGCGGATGGCCTCCTTCCAGTAGCCGACGGCGGCTTGGCGCTCGTCCTCGTGGGGGCTTGCCCATCGGTACATCGGCAGAACGGACGCGAGCTTCACGCCGTGGTCCGACAAAGCCTTCCGGAACTCGGCCACCCGCTCCTTGTGGGCTCTGGGGCGTACCCACCAGGGCAGGAAGTCCTCGCGGGGGCTCATCTCGATGTAGTCGTAGCCGAGCTCGGCCGTTTTGCGGCAAAGCTCGGGCAGCGACAGGTGCCGGTGCATATAGGGGTCGAGGGCGATCTTCATGTGTGAGGCTCCTCTTGCCGTCAGTTGAGCGCGCGCTGGAAGGCGCGGTTCTTCTCGTATTTCGCCCTGGCGGGAGCGATCTCGGCGCGTGTGGAGACTTCCGGCACGGCGACGTCCCACCAATGGCCGCCGGCCTCCGTCGTGATCAGCGGATGGGTGTCGATCAGGATGACGGTGGAGCGCTCGTTCGCCTTCGTACGCACCAGGGCAGCTTCCAGATCGGCGACCGACGACACCTTCTCGGCCATGGCGCCCATCGCCTTGGCATGGGCCACGAAGTCGATCTCCGGGAAGACCTCGTAGCGGCAGTCCTCCAGGAGATTGTTGAAGTTCGCGCCGCCGCATTCCATCTGCAGCCGGTTGATGCAGCCATAGCCCCGGTTGTCGAGAAGAACGACCGTGATCTTGTGGCCGAGCATCACCGAGGTCGCGAGCTCGGAATTCAGCATCATGTAGGACCCGTCGCCGACCATCACGATGACGTCCTTGTCGGGCCGCGCCATCTTGGTGCCGAGCCCCCCGGCGATCTCGTAGCCCATGCAGGAAAAGCCGTATTCCATGTGGTAGCCGCCGGGCTTCGTCGGCGCCCAGAGCTTTTCCAGTTCGCCCGGCAGACCCCCGGCGGCGCAAACCACCACCGTGTCCTCCGTGCCCCGCGCCCGCGCCACCGCGCCGATCACCTGCGCGTCGGAGGGCAGTTCGGCATTGGTCGCGGCCAGCGCCTTGCCCGCAGCCTCGAACCATGTGGCCCGCTCGTTTTTCGCCCGCTCCGCCTGCCCCTCGGCCCGCCAGTCGCCGAGCGCCTGGCTGAGAAGCTTCAGCCCCACCTTGGCGTCGCCCACCAGCGGGACACCGCCATGCTTCACCGCGTCGTAGGGTGTGACGTTCAGCCCGACCACCGTCAGTTCCTCTTCGCGAAACAGCGCCCAGGAACCGGTGGTGAAGTCCTGCAGCCGCGTGCCGACCGCCAGAACCAGATCGGCGTCGACGGCCAGCGCGTTGGCCGCGCTCGTGCCCGTCACGCCCACCGCGCCGAGCGACAGGTCGTGGCGCTCGTCCACCGCCGACTTGCCGGCCTGCGTCACCGCGACGGGAAGGCCGTGCGTTTCAGCGAACTGGAGAAGCTCGTTCGTGGCCTCCGAATAAAGAACGCCGCCGCCCGCGATCAGCATCGGGCGCTTGGCCGCTTTGATCAGGGACACGGCATGGGCAAGCTCGTCCTCGTCGGGCCGGGGCCGGCGCACCGTCCAAACCTTTTCGGCGAAGAGCGAAACGGGGAAGTCGTAGGCTTCGGCCTGGACGTCCTGGCAGAGCGAAAGCGTGACCGGGCCGCAATCCACCGGGTCGGTGAGGACCTGCATGGTGCGCTGCAGCGCCGGGATCAGTTGCTCGGGCCGCTGGATGCGGTCGAAATAGCGCGACACGGGGCGGAAGCAGTCGGACGCCGAAACCGTGCCGTCGCCAAAATCCTCGACCTGCTGGAGAACGGGGTCCGGCAGGCGGTTGGCGAAGACGTCGCCGGGCAGGAACAGAACCGGCAGGCGGTTGACATGGGCGACGCCCGCCGCCGTCACGAGGTTCAGCGCACCCGGCCCGATCGAGGTGGTGCAGGCCATGAAGCGGCGGCGAAAGCTCGCCTTGGCGAAGGCGATGGCGGCATGCGCCATGCCCTGCTCGTTATGGGCGCGATAGGTCGGGAACTCGTCTTTCACCCCGTGGAGCGCCTCGCCGATCCCCGCCACGTTGCCGTGACCGAAGATCGCCCAGCAGCCCGCGAAGATCGGCAGCGTTTCCCCGTCCACCACCGTCTTCTGCGCGATCATGAAGCGCACGAGCGCTTGCGCCACCGTCAAGCGAACCGTCTTGCCCGTCATCGTTTCAAATCCTTTCCAGCCTTGCCCTTGGCTCATCACCGCGTTTCAGCGGTAGAAGTCGGGCTTGGTCCCGGTGTCGATCGACACGATCGCGCCCGATCGCTTGGCCTCGACGCAGGCGTCCGAGGTCACGGCGGCGAAATAACCGTCCCAGACCGTCGGCCCCGTGACCTTGCCCTCCACCGTCGCATGTACCCATTCCTGAAGCTCGACATCGTAGGAGTCGATGAAGCGCAGCTTCCAGTCCATCAGGATCGGCCTGCCCGCAACGGAAGCCTTGCGCAACGGCACGGTGGCGGGTTCTGGCAGGTTCGCGGTGCCGTCCTCGCCGACGATCTGGCACTGGATGTCGTAGCCGAACTGGCAGTTCACGAAGATCTCGGTGTCGATCACGATGCCGGTCTTGGTCTTGAGGACGACGATATAGGGATCGTCGAGACCGTTCAGCGCGTGGCGCGTGCGCTTGCCCTGGATCACCTGCGCCGACACGTAGTCGTCGTCGACGAGCCAGCGCAACACGTCGATCTCGTGGATGAACGTGTCGGTGATGCCCATCTCGCCGACATAATGGGCGGGAACGGTGGGGTTGCGGTGGGCGCAATGCAGCATCAGCGGCTCACCGATCTGCCCCGATGTCACGACCTCCTTCAGAAGGCGGTAGCCGGCATCGTAGCGGCGCATGAAGCCGACCTGCACGAGATGGCGACCCGTCGCCATCTCAGCGTTCACGATGCGCTTGCAGGCCTCGGCGGTGGTCGCCAGCGGCTTTTCGCAGAAGACAGGCTTGCCGGCCGCGATCGAGGCCAGCACGAACTCCTCGTGCGACGGACCCCAGGAGGTGACCACCACGGCATCGACTTGCGGGTCATCGATCAACCCTTGGCCCGTCGCATGAACTTTGGCGCCGGGGCAAAGGCGCTCGGCGACGGCCTCCGCGCTTTCGGGGTTGATGTCGTTGACGGCGGTGACGCTCGACCCGGCGAGCTTGCCGTTCAATCGCGCGATATGCTCCTGGCCGATGGCTCCGGTGCCGATCACGCCGATCCTGAGGGTCATGGGATGGATTCCGACTGAGGTTGATTGGGGAATATTTGGAGGATCGTCAGGGAGCCACGTCCACCCAGCGACGCTCCTCGTGCGAGCGCGCCATGGCGTGGACGGTTTCCTCGATGGCGAAGCCCGTCTCAAAAGTGACGATCCGGCTCTCGCGGCCGTCGATGGCGCGAAGCAGTTCGTGCGCCTCGATCACCTTCAGGTCGTTGAAGCCGAGGCCGTGGCCGGGCGCTGGGACAAACAGCCCGTAGGGTTCATGGACCGGGGCCGTCAGAACGGTGCGGAAGCCTTGTGTTCGTTCATCGCCTTCGCGGGTGAAGAGCTGGAACTCGTTCATCCGCTCCTGGTCATAGGCGATCGTCCCCTTCGAGCCGAAGACCTGGATTGCGATCCGGCCCTTGCGGCCCCAGGCCGCGCGGTTGGCGACAAGGAGACCGGACGCGCCGTTGGCGAGCCGCAGCAAGGATGTCGCGATCTCGTGCGTTTCCACGTTCCGCCCTTCGCGGGCGGCGTAGGGCTTGGCTTGGTCGGTCATCACGGAAGCGACCGGACCGGCGAGCCGCCAAAGGATCGAGAGCGGATGCACGGCGAAGTCGTCGAGCGCGCCATAGCCGGAGGACGCGCCGTTCTTGAAGGCGAAGGGCGCGTCCGGGTCGGCCATGAAGTCCTCGTCCATCTCGAGGCGCACATGGTTCACCGCGCCGATCGCGCCACCGGCGATCAGCTCCTCCATCTGGCGGATCGCCGGGTTCTGGATATAGTTGTAGCCGAGCGCCGCCACGGCTCCTGAGCGGGTTTGCGCGTCCAGCATCCGCCGCGCGTCCTCGCGGCTCGTCGCCATCGGCTTCTCGCACCAGACATGCTTGCCGGCCTCGAAGGCGGCACACGCCATCTCGGCATGGAACGGATTGGGCGCGGCGATCGAGACGACCTCCACCTCCGGATCGGCGATCAGCGCCCGCCAGTCTTCCGTCGCCTTGGCGAAGCCGAACTCGGCGGCTTTCGTTTGCGCAAGATCGGCGCGCGCTTCGGCGAGGTGGACGAGGCGCGGACGCCGCGCTTCGCCGAAGGTCGCCGCCACCGCGTTCCAGGCGAGCGCGTGGCACTTGCCCATGAAGCCGGTGCCGATGAGGCCGACACCGATCGTTGACTCGGACATGGATCTATAGACCTTGCGGATGACGGATGGTTTTCAAGCTCTCGCCCGCTTGCGCTGGCGATACTGGTCGACGACCACGGCGGCCACGATGATCACGCCCTTCACGATCTCCTGGTAATAGGCGTCGATGCGAAGGAAGGTGAAGCCGGAGGTCATCACGCCGAGGATGATGACGCCGATCACCGTGCCGGTGATGCGCCCGACGCCGCCGGCGAGCGACGTGCCGCCGATGACCGCCGCCGCGATGGCGTCGAGCTCGTAGGAAACGCCCATGCCCGCCTGGCCCGAAACGGCGCGCGCCGAGGTGACGATGCCGGCGAGGCCCGACAGGGTTCCGGCGATGGCGTAGACGAGGATCAGGTGGCGCGGCACGTTGATGCCCGACACCACCGCCGCCTGCCGGTTGGCACCGACGGCATAGGTGAACTTGCCGTAGCGCGTGTAGCGCAACGCGATGTGGAAGATGAAGGCGACCACGAGGAAGATGATCACCGGCGTCGCGCCCGCCCCGATGGACGCATAGGACGTCGACAGCATGGAGACCGGCTGGCCGCCCGTATACCACTTGGCCGCGCCGCGCGCCGCCACCATCATGCCGAGCGTCGCGATAAAGGGCGGGATGCCCGTATAGGCGATCAGCCAACCGTTGACGAGACCGGCGCCGAGACCGACGAGAAGACCCGCCACGACCGGCACGATCACCGGCAGGCCCGTCAGCGTCGGATAAACGGCGCGGGCATAGTCGGGATTCTGCGCAAGGCTCGCCGCCACCATCGCCGTGAAGGCGACCACCGAGCCGGAGGAAAGGTCGACGCCCGACGTGATGATGACCTGCGTCACGCCGACGGCGATGATGCCGATCACCGAGACCTGGAGGATCATCACGATCAGGCGCTGCTTGTTGGCGAGGAAGCTCTGGCCGATCAGCATCCAGCCGAGCGCCTCGAAAACCAGCGCGATGCCGAGGAGAACGAGGAGGATGGAAACCTCGGTCGGCAGCTTGCGCCGCCGCTTCGTCGGGCGGTCCATGGCCGGAGCCGGCGGCACGCCGCCATGCGTCGCTTCATGCAAAGTCATCGTTTCCTCCCGAATTCTGGCGCGATGCGGTTGGCCGACCCGTCCTCGGCCGCCTCAGCGCTCGCTCGATCCTTCAAAGACCCGTCCGGTTCAGGCCGAGGCGAGGTCCATCACCTTCTCCTGGGTGGCTTCGCCGCGATCGAGGATGCCGGTCACGCGGCCGGCGTGAACAACCATGATCCGGTCGCTCATGCCCAGCACCTCCGGCAGTTCGGAGGAGATCATGATCACCGCGAGACCTTCGCCCGCGAGCTTGGAGATCAGGCGGTGGATTTCGGCCTTCGCGCCGACGTCGATGCCCCGTGTCGGCTCGTCGAGGATGAGGATCTTCGGATCGGTGAGAAGCCAGCGCCCGATCAGCACCTTCTGCTGGTTGCCGCCCGACAGGTTCTCGATGCGCTCGTCGAGGTCCGGCGTCTTGACGCGCATGGCCTTGGACATTTCCTCGCAGCGCGCGTTCACTCGGTTCTGCGAAACGAAGCCGCCCTTGGTGAAGCGCTCCTGGATCACCGCCATCTGCATGTTCTCGGTGATCGAAAGCGGCAGAAAGCAGCCGGTATCCTTGCGGTCTTCGGTCAGGAAGGCCATGCCGTGGCGCATCGCGACGCCCGGATTGGCGACGCGAACCTCCTTGCCGAACAGCGAGATGGTGCCGGATGTCGCGGGCGTCACGCCGAACAGCGCCTCGGCGATGTTGGAGCGGCCCGAACCGACGAGACCGGCCAGGCCGAGGATTTCGCCGGCGCGAAGATCGAAGGACACGTCCTGGAACACGCGCCCGAGCGAAAGGCCCTCGACCTTCAGGACGACCTCGCCGATCCTGGCCTCTTCCTTGGGGAACATCTGCGTCAGCTCGCGCCCGACCATCATGCGGATGATGTCGTCGCGGGTGACGGTCTTGGCGTCTTCCGTGCCGATATATTTCCCGTCGCGGAAGATCGACACCTCGTCGGCGATCTGGGCGAGTTCGTCCATCTTGTGCGTGATGTAGACGATGCCCTTGCCCTGCGCCCGTAGGTGCCGGACGATGCGGAAAAGGTGCTCGACCTCGCGATCCGTCAGCGCCGAGGTCGGCTCGTCCATGATCAGGACGTCGGACTCGTAGGACACCGCCTTGGCGATCTCCACCATCTGGCGCGACGCGATGGAAAGGGTCTGCGTTTCGACGTCCGGATCGATGTCGATCGACAGTTCCTTGAAAAGCTTTTCGGTGCGGCGGCGCAATTCGCCATGGTCCACGAAGCCGAGGCGATTCTTGGGCTCGCGCCTGATCCAGATATTCTCGGCCACCGTCATGAAGGGCATCAGGTTGAGTTCCTGATGGATCATGGCGATGCCGTTCTCGAGCGCGTCGAGGGGCCCTTTCAGGCGGATCTGCTGGCCGCGCAGGCGGAACTCGCCGCCGTCCGGCGTATAAACGCCCGCGATGATCTTCATCAGCGTCGACTTGCCGGCCCCGTTCTCGCCCATCAGGGCATGAACCGTGCCCCGCCGGACGCGGAATTGCACGTTGTCCAGCGCGACGACGCCCGGAAACACCTTGCGGACGCCGTCCACCTCCAGAAGGTAGTCCGCCCCCGGCACCGCCCCGCTCTGGCGCACCGCCCGCATCGTCGTGGGGCTGATCGTTTGAACCGACATCTTGGCCTCCTCTCCCGGAAGATCGCGGCGTGGACGGACCATCGAGGGTCCGCCCGCACCGCCGAGCCCTCAATTGGTCTTGGCGTATTTCTGCATGTTGGCGGGCGTCACCAGTTCGAAGGGCACCCAGATGTTGCGCTCCACCGTCTCGCCCTTGGCGAGCTTGACCGCGGCATCCATGGAGGCCGCGCCTTGAGCCGTGGCGTTCTGGAACACGGTGACGTCGAGGTCGCCGTCCTTCATGGAAGCGAGACCGTCGGGCGTCGCGTCGATGCCGGCGACAACGACGCTTTTCGGATCGCGGCCGACGGCTTTGAGCGCCTGGATCGCGCCGATCGCCATCTCGTCGTTGTTGGCGATCACGGCATCGAACTCGGCCGAGGAGGAAAGCCAGTTGGTCATGACGTTCTGGGCCTCGATTCGGTCCCAGCCGGCGGCCTGCCGGTCGACGATCGAGATGCCCTTGCACCGATCCGTCGCCAGAACGTCCTCGATGTCCTTGGTGCGCACGATGGAGGAATGGTTGTTGAGCGGCCCCATCAGGACATAGGCCGCGCCCTTGCCGCCGAGGAGCCGGCAGACTTCCTCCGTCTGCATGGTCCCGGACTGCTTCTCGTCGGAGCCGACAAAGGCGGTCTTTGCGGGAAGCGCATCGAGATCGGCGGGCGGATGCACGGCGTAGACGATGGGGATGCCGGCATCCGTCGCGAGCTTCGTCATGGCCGGCGTTCCGTCGCCGTCGACGGCCGCCACGACGATCGCGTCGACGCCGGCGGCGATGAAGTTCTGCACCTGGTCGATCTGGCGCTGCGGATCGTTCTGCGCGTCCTCCACCTGGACGGTGACGCCCGGCAGTTCCTTGGCGCGCGCTTCCATGCCCTGGCGCAGAATAGTGAGAAACACCGAATCCGCCCGCGCCATCGTCACGCCGACCGTCTGCGCGGAAGCGGGCGCGGAGATCGCGGTCAAAAGGGTTGCGGCGAGCGCCGCGCGAATCATCGTCCTGGTCATGGGACGCCTGCCTTTCCCGAACGGAGAAAACCGGGCGCCGCTTCGAACGGCGCCCGGAGGGATCAGTTCTTGGCTTCGTAGGTCGCCATGTTGGCGGGGGTCACGAGTTCGAAGGGCACGTCGACGTTCTTCTCGACGCTTTCGCCCTTGATCAGCTTCTCGATCGTCTCGACGGCGCCCGCGCCCTGGCCGGCGGCGTTCTGGAAGACGGTGACCTTCAGATCGCCGGCCTTCATGGCGGCCAGACCATCTTGCGTCGCGTCGATGCCGGCGACGATCACGTCGCTCATCCCGGCCGCCTTCAGCGCCTGGATCGCGCCGATCGCCATCTCGTCGTTGTTGGAAACAACGGCGGCGGGCTTCAGGCCGGCCGAGATCCAGTTGGTCATCAGGTCGGTCGCCTGGGTGCGCTGCCAGTTGGCGGTCTGCTTGTCGAGGATCTTGATGCCGGTGCAGGGCTCCTTGGCAATGACGTCCTCGATGTCCTGCGTGCGCTGGCGCGCCGCCTGGTTGGACAATTCGCCCATCATCACGACGATGTCGCCCTTGCCGTTCATGAGCTTGCAGACTTCCTCGGTCTGAAGCGTGCCGGACTTCTTCTCGTCGGAGCCGACAAAGGCGACCTTGGCGGGAAGCTGGTCGATATCGGCGGGCTGGCGGTTGACGTAGACGAGCGGGATGCCGGCATCGGCGGCGAGCTTCGTCATCTGGGCGGTGGCGTCGGTGTCGACCGGGTTGACGATGATGCCGTCGACGCCCTGCGCGATGAAGTTCTGGATCTGGTTGAGCTGCTTGCCGATGTCGTTGGTGGCGTCCTCGAACTGGATCTGCATGCCTTGCTTCTCGGAAGCCGCCTTCTGGATGCCGTTGCGCACGACCGTCAGGAAGTTGTCGTCGAAAAGCGCCATCGACACGCCGATATTGGCGGCCTGTGCCGAGGCCATCGTGGCGGCCGAGACCGCGAGCGCGATGAGAATGCGTTTCATGTGTTCATATCCTCCCGTTGTTCCGGGCCACACGCCTTTGCGGTGCGCCCGGTCTTTCGAAACATGCCGCCGGCCTCCACACCGGCGGCTCGAAACTTCAAGCGGCGTCGGCCTTCAGGCCGTCCGCGACGAAGGCGATGCTGGCGGCGAGATCGCCCGCGATGTCGGGGCTCGCCGCGATCTCGGCCGCGAAAGGCTCGAAGGACACGGCCCCTCGATAACCGCCGGCGTGAAGCGCGCGAAGCTGCCCGACATTGTCGATAAGGTCGCCGGGGCCCACCAAAACGCGGTGCGGATCGCGCATGGCCTCGCGCGGCACCGCGCGGTCCTCGACGCCCGAAATGTGGACGAGCCCGGTTCGCTCGGGAAAAAGTTCGGTTTCACCGGCGACGAAATGGTGGAACGTGTCGTGGACGAGCTTGAAGCGCGCGGCCTCGTTCACCGCGTCGATCGCCGCGACCGCCTCGCCCTTCAGGCGCAGCGAGCATTCGGCGAAGCCGAGCGGCTCCACCAGACCGACGAGACCCGCTTCCGCCAGGATAGGTGCGAGGCCAACCAGCGCTTCGCGCAGCGCGGCGGAACGATCCTCGTCGCGCTCGCGCCAGCCTTCCTCGTTGACCGGGCACAGCACCAGCGCCTCGGCGCCGGCTTCCCTTGCCTGACGGGCGAGCGCCTTCGCTTCGGCCGCGCGCGCCGGCGTCCATTCGTTGAAGCGCTGGAGGGCGTTGATCGACAGGACGCGCAGGCCCTTGGCAGACGCGGCTTCATCGACCTCGTTCGCGGGCGTGCCGTCGGCCAGCGCGATGCCGGCGAGGTCGTTGCGAATCTCCACCGCCTTGACGCCGAGACGCTCCGCCAGATCGAAGAAGGCACCCGTTTCCAGGCGCGGCGCCACCATATGATTCAGCGCGAAATCGACCATGCTCACCACCCTCCCAGGCCCCGGCATATTGGTTCGACGCCTGCAACTCGCGTCGATAATTTCGGAACGCATATGCCGTTTTATTCGAATTTGGAAATATGTATTCCACGCCTCGGAAAAGTGTCAAGCATTGTTTCGCCTGTTGCAACGCAGCATGTGTAAGCACCCAAACTCTGGCCCGGCCTTCGCCGCTAATGGAACTCTGCTTCCATATTGACCAAGATTGGACCGTGTGCTTCATGGAATAAACGTCGCATCCGAAATTTTCCGGCAAAATGGCCGGCACCGCGAGAAAACGGCTCGACAATCCCTCGAGAAGCGGGGCGCGCAGCCGGGGAGAGGAGACATGGCCAAGCCACTCGACGTCGTTACGATCGGTCGCTGTTCGGTCGATCTCTATGGCCAGCAGATCGGCTCGCGGCTGGAGGATATCGCCTCCTTCGCCAAGTCGGTCGGCGGCTGCCCGGCCAACATCGCCATCGGCACCGCCCGGCTCGGGTTGAAATCGGCGCTCCTGACGCGCGTCGGCCCCGAGCAGATGGGCGGCTTCGTGCGCGAGCAGCTCGCCCGCGAAGGCGTGGAAACGAAGGGCGTCACCACCGACCCCGAACGCCTGACGGCGCTCGTGCTCCTCGCCGTCGAGGACGAGGGCGTGTCCCCCATGATCTTTTATCGCACGGACTGCGCCGACATGGCGCTCTGCGAAGAGGACGTGTCGGAGGAACTGATCGCTTCGGCGGCGTCGATCGTCGTCACCGGCACGCATTTCTCCAAGCCCAACACCGAGGCCGCCCAATTGAAGGCGATCCGGATCGCCAAGGCCAACGGCGGCAAGGTCGTGTTCGATGTGGATTACCGGCCCAATCTCTGGGGCCTTGCCGGTCATGCGGCGGGCTTCGAGCGCTATGTCGCCTCCGACGCCGTGTCGAAGAAACTCCAGGCCGTTCTTCCCGATTGCGACCTCGTGGTCGGCACGGAAGAAGAAATGATGATCGCAGGCGGCGTCGACGATCCGCTGGAAGCCTTGAAGGCGATCCGCGCAGTGTCGTCCGCGACGCTGGTTCTGAAGCGCGGCGCCATGGGCTGCATCATCTTCGAGGGTCCGATCTCCTCGCTGGACGACGGCATCGCGGGTCGAGGCTTCCCGATCGAGGTCTTCAACGTTCTGGGCGCGGGCGACGCCTTCATGTCCGGGCTGCTGGCCGGCTGGCTGCGCGGCAAGTCGCCCGCCGAATGCGCCACCATGGCGAATGCCTGCGGCGCGTTTGCCGTGTCGCGCCTTCTTTGCTCGCCCGAATATCCGACAATCGCCGAACTCGACGCCTTTCTGGCCAAGAGCGAGGTCAAGCGACGCCTGCGCCAGGACGAGGACCTGAACCACATCCATTGGGCGACCACCCGCCGTCCCGGCCCGGAGCGGCTGATGGCGCTCGCCTGCGACCATCGCATGCAGATCGAGGAGATCGCCGACGCCGCGGGCGTGTCGCGCGACCGGATCGAGGACTTCAAGGTCCTCGCCGTGGAAGCGGCGGCGGCAGTTGCCGGCGGCGAGCCCGGCTTCGGCGTCCTTCTCGACGGGACCTACGGCCGCCGCGCCTTGTTCAAGGCGTCCGCCCACGGGTTCTGGATCGGGCGTCCGGTGGAAAAGCCCGGCTCGCGTCCGCTCGACTTCGACCAGATGGCCGATCTCGGCAGCCATCTGACGCAATGGCCGCTCGACCACGTGATCAAGTGCCTGTGCTTCTATCACCCGGACGATTCGGCCGACCTCAAGGCCCGGCAGGAACGCGAACTCCTTCGCCTCTACGACGCCGCCCGCACCGCCGGCCGCGAGCTTCTGGTGGAGATCATCGCCGGCAAGCACGGGCCCCTCGCCGATGACACGGTGGCGACGATCGTGGAGCGCATCTACGATCTCGGCATCAAGCCGGACTGGTGGAAGCTCGAGCCGCAGAAGAGCGCGGCGGCCTGGGAGCGCATCCAGGGCGTGATCGCGGCCCACGATCCTTATTGCCGGGGCATCGTGCTTCTGGGCCTCGAAGCGCCGGAAGCCGAACTCGCGGAAGCCTTCCAGGCGGTCGCGGCTGTGCCGATGGTGAAGGGCTTCGCGGTCGGGCGCACCATCTTCAGCGACGCCGCGCGCCGCTGGTTCGCCGGCGAGATCGGCGATAAGGAAGCCGTGGACGACATGGCGCGGCGCTTCGGGACCCTGGTTTCGGCCTGGCGCGGCTCCCGCGAACAGGCCAAGGCTGCCTGACAAGACAACACGACGATCCATCGGGAGGAATGGAAATGATCCGCATCGGCGCGAACCCGATCTGCTGGACCAACGACGACCGCCAGGACATCGGCGGGCATATCAGCCTCGAACAGTGCCTGTCGGAGGCGAGCGCCATCGGCATCGAGGGCATGGAACTCGGCCACAAGTTTCCCAAAGAGCCGGGAGCGCTGAAAGCCAAACTTGGGCAATACGGCATGGACTTCGTCGGCGGCTGGTATTCGACCTTCCTTCTCGACCGCGACGCGGAAGCCGAGTTCGAGGCCGCGCGCGACCACATCGCCCTCGTGAAGGGCGCGGGCACCGACATCTTCATCGTCTGCGAATGCACGAACACCGTCCACGGCGACGAATCCACTTCGCTCAATGCGCGCCCCGTTCTGAGGCAAGAGCAATGGCAGGTCTTCCTGCCCCGCCTCACCCGCTTCGCCGAGCTTTTGAAGGCGGAAGGACTGCGGATCGCCTACCATCACCACATGGGAACGGTGGTGCAGACGGGTGAGGAGATCGACCGGATGATGGCGGGCACCGGCCCGGCCTTCACGCTGCTCCTCGATACCGGCCACGCCACCTGGGGCGGCGCCGATCCGGTGGATCTGGCCCGGCGCTACCGCGACCGCATCGTCCACGTCCACGTCAAGGATGTCCGTCCCGACGTCGCCAAACAGGCGATCAGCGAGAACTGGAGCTTCCTCACCTCGGTTCTGGCCGGCGTTTATACCGTGCCGGGCGACGGTTCGGTGGATTACGTCTCGGTTCTGAAGGAACTGCCGGACTATTCCGGATGGATCGTGATCGAGGCCGAGCAGGACCCGGAAAAGGCGAACCCTCAGACCTATGTGAAGATGGGCTATGAGAACCTCACCCGCTTCATCGAGGAAGCCGGTTTGAAGCGCGCATAAGGAAAGCAGCCATGTCGAAGCTTCTTGTCAAACCCGCGAGCGACGCGGGCAAGGTCGTGGACGTCACGCCTGAAAGCGCCGGCTGGACCTATGTCGGCTTCGCCCTTCACAAGCTGAAGGCGGGCGAAAGCGTCGATGGCGGCGAGGAAGGGCGCGAAGCCTGCCTCGTTCTCGTGTCCGGCCGCGCCGCGATCTCGGCGGGGGATCAGGACTTCGGCACGCTCGGGCGGCGCATGTCGCCCTTCGACGGCAAGCCCTCCTCGGTCTACGTGCCGGCCGGCACCGAGTGGCGCGCCGTCGCCGAAACGGATGTGGAACTTGCTGTCTGCACCGCGCCCGGTACGCCCGGCTCGCGCCCCGCACGCGTGATCGGCGAGGATGACAACGGCCAGGAAGTGCGCGGCAAGGGCTCGAACGTCCGCCACGTCACCAACATCCTGCCCGAAACCGCCGAAGCCGACGGCCTCCTCGTGGTGGAGGTCATCACACCCGGCGGCAACACGTCGAGCTATCCGCCGCACCGGCACGACGAGGACGATCTGCCAAGGCAATCCTCCCTGGAGGAAACCTACTACCACCGCCTGAACCCCGCTCAGGGCTTCGCCTTCCAGCGCGTCTACACCGACGCCGACGAGAAGGGCGTGCGCGAGCTGGACGAGGTGATGGCGGTGGAGGACGGCGACGTGACGCTGGTGCCGAAAGGCTACCACCCCTGCGCGGCCATCCACGGCTACGACCTTTATTACCTCAACGTCATGGCCGGCCCGAAGCGCACGTGGAAGTTCCACAACGCGCCCGAGCACGAATGGCTTCTGAAGAGCTGACAGTTCGAGGAAGGCATCTCGTGGCCGGCCCGAAAGGCTTGCCGGCCACGGATCGCGCCAAGATGGCGCAGGATCGACGGAGACTCGGGCGGCGTTAGCCATTTATGCCAGCTTTGCCCGAATGGTCGCCGGACCCTTATATCCTCACCCTCACCGGCTTCGGGCTCCTGATCGCCCTCGTGGCTTGGCTTCCGCTGGCCCTGCGCCGGCTGCCTTTGTCGCTTCCGATCATCTGCGTCCTGATCGGGGCCGGCATCTTTCTTCTGCCGATCACAGGCGTCGCGCCCCTTCCCCTCGATCATCCCGAGATCGCCGAGCGCTTCACCGAATTCGTCGTCATCATCGCGCTGATGGGCGCGGGGCTGAAGATCGACCGGCCATTCAGCTTGGCGACCTGGGCGACGACGTGGCGGCTCCTCGGCATCACCATGCCGCTGTCCATCGCGGCCATCACCGCGCTCGGCGTTTATATGCTCGGCCTTTCCCCGGTCATGGCGTTGCTGCTGGGCGCCGCGCTCGCGCCGACCGATCCGGTGCTGGCCGCCGACGTGCAGGTCGGCCCGCCCAAAAGCGGCGAAAAGGACGAGGTTCGCTTCGCGCTGACCTCCGAGGCGGGCCTCAACGACGGCTTCGCCTTTCCCTTCGTGCATCTCGCCATCGTGCTCGGCCTTTCCGCTACCTCCGGCGAGCCGTGGCTGGTGAAATGGCTGACCTACAACGTCGTCTGGGAGATCGCGGCGGGCGTCGGCGGCGGCTGGCTCGTCGGCTACGTGTTCGGCTGGCTGACCTTCCACATTCCGGCGGAAACCAAGCTGTCGAAGACCGGCGACGGGCTGATCGCCGTGGCGGCGACCTTCGTGTCCTATGGCCTGACCGAGATGATCCACTGCTACGGCTTCCTCGCCGTTTTCGTCACGGCCCTCAGCTTGCGCGCGTCGCATCGCGACCACGAGTTCCACCGCGACATGCACGACCTCACCGAACAGGTGGAGCGGCTCGCCATGATGGTGCTTCTGCTTCTGTTCGGCGGGGCGCTGGTCAGCGGCCTCCTCGGACCCCTGCAATGGATCGACGTCGTCGCGGTCGCCGTCATCCTCCTTCTGGTTCGCCCCTTGTCCGGCATCCTCGGCATGATCGGGTCGAAGCTCGACTGGAGCGAGAAGCTCACTTTATCCTTCTTCGGCATCCGGGGCGTCGGCTCGATCTATTACCTCGCCTATGGCCTCAACCGGCTGCCGGGCGAAGGCGGCGAACGGCTCTGGGCCGTGATCGGACTGGTGATCGCCCTGTCGATCCTTCTTCACGGCCTCACCGTCACACCGATCATGCGCAAGCTCGACCGCAGCCGGGGCATCGACCCGGACGCCGGGATGCACTGACGCCCGTTCATCCGTGTTTGGGCCCTCATGCAGCCGAACCGTCCTTTCCGCCGTTCGGGGTGAAGAAGACCGCCGGCAGCTCGGCGGCCGAAGGGAGACGGCGCGTGAAGCTTTATTGGGGACCCCATACCTGTGCGATCGGCACGCACATCCTTCTGGAAGAGATCGGCAAGCCCTACGAGACCGAGAAGATCGACGTCCAGGGCGGGCAGACGCACAGCCCGGAATTTCTGGCCATCAACCCCAAGGGCAAGGTGCCGGTGCTGGTGCGCGACGACGGCTCGGTGCTGACGGAGTTCGGCGCCATCGCCAAATGGCTGGCGATCGTGAACCCGGAAAGCCACCTCGTGTCGCGCGATGCCGACGAGGACGTGCGCGCTTCCGCGATCATGGACTACGTCGTCGGCACCATCCACGGCCAGGGCTTCGGCCGCATCTTCCTGTCGGAGCGTTTCGAGCCGCAGGACCCCGTCCACCAGACGCTCGGCCTCGGCACCGGTTCGGTGAAGAAACAGGGTCGCAAAATGGTGGAGGAAGGCTTCGCCATTCTCGACCGCCAGCTCGACGGGCGAAGCTATGCCGCGGGCGACAAGTTCGGCATCGCCGACGCCACGCTCTTCTATGTCGAGCGCTGGGCGCCGCAGGTGGATATCGAACTGCCGGCGAACCTCCAGGCCCATTACGCACTGGTTCGCGAGCGGCCCGCCGTGCAGCGCGTCCTGAATACCTGGGGCGAGAAGTGACCGGCAGCAGGATCATTCCTGGCTTCGAGCACCATCGCCTGCCCGGCGACGGCGTGGAGATCGACGCCCTTGTCGGCGGTTCGGGGCCCCCGCTCCTCCTGCTCCATGGCTGGCCGCAAACGCGCATGTGCTGGGCAGCCGTCGCGCCGGCCCTCCTCGAAAGTTTCACCCTGGTGGTGCCGGACCTGCGCGGCTATGGGCGCTCCGACAAGCCGGCCTCTGGCGACGGAACGCACGCGGCTTACTCCAAGCGCGCGATGGCGCTCGACCAGATCAGGGCGATGCGCGCACTCGGGCTCGAACGCTTCGCGGTCGCCGGCCACGATCGCGGCGCGCGCGTCGCCTACCGGCTGGCGCTCGACCATCCCGATGCCGTCACGCGGCTCGCCTGTCTCGACGTGGTGCCGACCGCCGACGTGTGGTCCGGGATGGGGCCTGAGGAAGCCGTAAAGATGTGGCATTGGCCGATGCTGGCGCAGCCGGGCGGGCTGCCCGAGAAGCTGATCGGCGTCGATCCCGGCTGGTTCGTGCGCTATATTCTCGCTCACCAAAGCGGCGAAGGCTTCGAGTTCCCGGCGGAGAACCTTGCCGACTATGTCGCCGCCGCCGACGATCCCGCGACCGTTCATGGCTGGTGCGAGGACTACCGCGCCGGCTGGACGGTGGACCGCGACTCGGACGAAGCCGATCGCGGCCGACGCATCGCCGCGCCGCTTCTGGTTCTATGGGGCGAAAGCGGCTCCTTGAAGGGCAAGGACGCGGTGGCACTCTGGAAACCCTGGAGCGAAAACGTCGAAGGCGAGCGATTGCCCGGCGGCCATTTCGTGCCGGAGGAACAGCCGGAAAAGGTGATCCGGCATTTCCGCCGGTTCTTCGGCGGTTGAGAACGGGGCGCGGCGGGATGAACCGCCGCGCCCTTCGTCCTATTTCTCGCCCGGCAGAACCGAAGCCAGCATCTGCCGCGCGGTGTCCGTGATGATGTTGCCCTCGCGCTGATCGCCCTTCAGAAGGGTGGAGGCGAAGGCTTTGGCCTGGGCGAAGCCGATATGGGGCGGCAAGGGCGCGACTTCCGGGTCCGTCTTCACTTCCAGAACCACCGGGCGGCCCGCCGACAGAGCCTCGTCCCAGGCGGCGCCCAGCTTTTCCGGGTCGTCCACGTAGATGCCCTTGAAGCCGATCAGCTCGGCGAACTTGTAATACGGGAAGTTCGGGATTTCCTGGGACGCGACGAATTTCGGATCGCCCTCCATCACCCGCTGCTCCCAGGTCACTTGGTTCAGGTCCTCGTTGTTGAAGACGCAAGTGACCCAGCACTTGTTGGGGAAGCGCTCCCAGTATTTGGCGAGCGTGATGAGTTCGGCCATGTTGTTCATCTGCATCGCGCCGTCGCCGACCAGCGCCACCACCGGGCGGTCCGGATGGGCGAACTTGGCCGCGATGGCATAGGGCACCGCCGCGCCCATGGACGCGAGACCACCCGACAGCGAGGCCATCATGCCCTCGCGCATCTTCAGGTCCCGCGCGAACCAGTTGGCGCAGGAGCCGGAATCGGAGGTGACGATGACGTTGTCCGGCAGGCGTGGCGAGAGTTCCCAGGTGACGCGCTGCGGATTGACGGGTTTTGCTTTCGCCATCGCCCGGTCTTCCAGTGTCTTCCAGGATTTGGCGACGCTCTTCTCGACGCTTTCGCGCCAGGAGCGATCCTCTTTCCGCTTCAACAGCGGCAGCAGCGCTTTCAGCGTTTCCTTGGCGTCGCCCTGAAGGTTCACCTCCATCGGATAGCGGATGGACAGCATGTCGGCCTTGATGTCGATCTGAACGCCGCGTGCCGCGCCCTCCTTCGGCAGGAATTCCGAATAAGGAAAGCCCGAGCCGACCATCAGCAGCGTGTCGCAGCCTTGCATGAGGTCCCAGCTCGCTTCCGTCCCCAGAAGCCCGATGGAGCCGGTGACGTAAGCCAAGTGATCGGGCAGCGCGGCCTTGCCGAGAAGCGCCTTGGCGACGCCTGCGCCAAGCGCCTCGGCCACCGCCTTCACTTCCTCGCCCGCGCCGAGCGCGCCGGCTCCGATCAGCATCGCGACCTTGCTTCCCTCGTTCAGGACATCGGCCGCGCGCTGAAGGTCGCGGTCGAAGGGCACGACTTTCGGCGCCGTGTAGCCGATGCCGGAAAACACCGCGCCATGGGCGCGCGGCGGCTCCTCGTAGGGAAGGTCCTGAAGGTCGTTCGGGAAGATCAGCGCCGCGACCTTCCGCTCCGCCAGCGCGGTGCGGATGCCGCGATCGATCATGTGGCGCACCTGCGCGGGCGCCATGGCGGTCTGGACATAGGCACCGGCGACATCCTTGAACATCGCCTGGAGGTCGAGTTCCTGCTGGTAATGCGCCCCGACGGCGGTTCGTGCCTGTTGGCCGACGAGGGCGAGAACCGGCTGGTGGTCGAGCCGCGCGTCGTAAAGGCCGGTGAGGAGATGCGAAGCGCCGGGGCCGGAAGTGGCGATGCAGACGCCGAGCTCGCCGGTGAACTTGGCATAGGCAGAGGCCATGAAGGCGGCCATCTCCTCGTGCCGCGCCTGGATGAAATCGATCGTGCCGGGCGAGCGCCCCATGGCGCCGAACACGCCGTTAATGCCGTCTCCGGGATAACCGAAGATCCGTTTCACGCCCCAGGCGGACAAGCGCTCCACGATGAAATCGCCAACGGTTCGGGCCATGGAAGCATCCATTTCGGTCGAAATTGCAAAGGGCGCGACCTGCAGCCGCGCGTGTCAGGCTTCGAACCCGGCAGGCGCCCGGCCCGTTCCATCGCGCGCCCGTTGCCCGTGCTTGAAACCGCCCGCACCGCTGCTCCGTTTCGGGGCTGGCGCAAGAAAATCGGGAGGAAACCGGGGAACGGCCTCACGCCCGCACGATTGCCCATCCATGACAGACGATCAGCTCATGCAGCCCGGGTGGCGGCAAACCAGACGCCACGTGAACGGCGTCGATCTCCACGTGGTCGAGGCCGGCAATCCCGACGACCCGCTTCTTGTCCTCGTTCACGGCTTTCCCGAATTCTGGTGGGCTTGGCGCAAGCAGATCACGCCGCTGGCGGAGGCGGGCTTCCATGTCGTGGTGCCGGATATGCGCGGCTACAACACCAGCGACAAGCCGACCGGCGTTTCGGCCTATCATCTCGATACCCTCGCCGCCGATGTCGTGACCCTTGCCGACACCTATGGCGTGGCGAAGTTCCATCTCGTCGGGCACGATTGGGGCGCGGTGATCTCCTGGTGGACCGCCGCGCGCCATGCCGAGCGCCTGGAAAAGGTCGTGGTGATGGATGGGCCCCATCCAGACATCTGGTCGCGTCAGGCGCTGAAGCACCCGACGCAGGCGCTGCGCAGCACCTATGTCGCCTTCTTCCAGCTTCCTTTCGTGCCGGAGGCCTCGCTCGGCAGCTTCGATTTCGCGGGGCTCCGCAAGATGATGGAAGGCAGCGGCCATGACGACACGTTCGAGCTGGGCGCTCTCGACCGCTATGCCGAGGCCTGGGCGCATCCCGGCTCCCTGACCGCGATGCTGAACTATTACCGCGCGCTTCGCGAGCGCTCGCCGCTCGGCGAAGCGGCCCGCCTTTCACCGCCGACCCTGGTTCTTTGGGCGGGCGAGGACAGTTTCCTGGAACGCCATGTGGCGGAAGCGGGCTTGGCGCTGTGCGACGACGGTCGACTCGTGGTGGTGGAAGGCGCCAGCCATTGGCTGCATCTGGAACAGCCCGAGCGGATCAATCGCGAGATCCTCGACTTCTTTCGCCAGCCGGCCGCCGCCTGAGGCGCCCCGTCACTTCAACGGAAGGTCGATCGTGCAGCGCACGCCATCGGCTTTCAGCTCGAAGCTCGTTTTCGCCTTGAGTTGATAGGGCAGCGCTTTCTCGATGAGTTCGCGGCCGTAGCCCGAGCTTTCCGGCATGGAGGTGGAGGCCGGCGTTCCGGAAACCCCGTTTTCCAGCCATTCGACCTTCAACCGTCGACCGCCGTCGCCTTCATCGACGCCCCAGGCCACGCGAAGACGGCCGGCCGGGGCGCGCAAGGCGCCGTATTTCACCGAATTGGTGGCGAGTTCGTGGAGGGCGAGAGCGAAGGTCTGGACGGTCGCCGAGCGCAGCGCCACGCCGCCCGGCCCATCGAGAACCACCCGCCCGTCGGCTTGTGCGAGATCGACGCCATGGGCGGAAAGCTCGGTGCGAAGAAGTTCGTCGAAGGCGATGCGCTCCCCGCCTTCGAGGCGAGACAAGAGCCCGTTCACCCTCGACAATGCCGCCAAACGCTCGTGATACCGGTCGAGAAAGTCCTTCGGCCCCACGGCGGCGGCCATGGTCTTGTCGGCCATGGAGCGCACGACGCCGATGAGGTTGCGCGTCCGATGCTGGAGTTCGGCGACCAGCACCTGCTGGCGCTCCTGAAGCTCGTGGAGGTCCTGCACGTCGGTGGAGGTGCCGAGCCATTCCAGAACGACGCCGGTTTCCTCGTCGCGCACCGGCAGGGCGCGCGTTTGGAACCAGCGATAGCGTCCTTCGCCCGTGCCGAAAAGGCGCGTTTCCATGTCGAGCGCTTTTCTGCCGTCGACCGAGTTCCAGTCGTTTCGGGCGCTCTCCCGGTCGTCGGGATGGAGAGCGTCGAGCCAGCCGAGGCCCTGTGCCTCGTGCAGCGTCTGCCCGGTATAAGCGCACCATTGCGGGCTCGCCCAGGTCCATTGCCCCTTCTCGGAAGCGCGCCAAAGAAGCTGGGGAATGCCGTTGACGAGAGCCTGCATCCGCCGCCGACTGCTGCGCAGCGTATCCTCCATCTCGACGCGCTGGGTGATGTCCTGGCAAACCCCGCCCACCCGCCGGATGACGCCCGCGCGGTCGCGGATGGGAAAGCCGGTATCCTGCATCCAGCGCACGGAACCATCGGAGGGACGCACGATCCGATAGATCATCTGCACGCTTTCGCCGGCCAGAGCGCGCGGCAGGGCGGTTCTGGCCTGATCGAGGTCGTCGGGATGGACGAGGTCGCCCCATCGCGAAAGATCGGAGAGCACCGATTCCCGCCCCTCGCCCCACATCCTGTCGAAGGCGGGGCTCAGATAATCGAGCCGCCGCGTTTGCGCGTCCACGATCCAGAGGACGTTGGTGGAATGTTCGGCGAAGGAGCGGAATCGTTCCTCGCTTTCGCGCAGGGCCGATTGCGTGCGGGCGCGCTCCAGGGCCGGCAAGGTGCGCTCGGCCACTTCCTGCGCCAGCGCCACTTCCGCGTCGGTCCAGTCGCGCGGCACGGGATGATGCAGGACGATGGACGCCACCCACTTGCCGTTCTTGACGAGAGGCACGGAAACAAGCGCGCCGATGTCGAATTCGGCGAAGAGTGCGCGCTCTTCCCCGCTCAACTTCGCCTCGTTCGCGACATCGGTCATGATCAGGACGCGCCCTTCCCGACCCTCCACGGTCAGGAAGTGATCGGGCCCATGCGCGGGAAACGTCCCGATCAACTCCTTCGCCATTCCAGGCGACAGGAAGTTGTGCTCCACGAGGTATCGCTCGCCGCCCTCGCCTTCCAGAACGTCGAAATAGAACACGCGCCCGACGCCGAGGCTTTCGCCGAGAAGCCGGGCGGAGGCTTCCTGGATGGCCAGGGGGTCGGCGAGGGTGCGAAGCGCATCGCTGAGCGAAAGCAGCAGGGATTGGCGCATGCGGCTTTGCCGAAGCCGCTCTTCCGTTTCGCTTCTGGCGCGCTCGGCGAGGACGCGTGCGGTTGTCTCGAAAACGGTGACGAGCACGCCGTCCACGACGCCCGCCTCGTTTCTCAACGGGCTGTAGTAGAGCGTGAACCAAGCCTTCTCGGGAAAGCCGTTTCGCGCAAGGGCGAAGCACCGGTCCTCCAGCGTCACGCTGCGGCCCTGCCGGACGCGCTCGTAGATCGCGGCGCTGAAATTCCACGCTTCCGGCCAGCAGTCGCGGTTCTTCTGGCCGAGAGCGGCGGGATGCTTCATCCCGATGATGTTTCGGTAGGCATCGTTATAGATCTGGACGAGACCCGGCCCCCAGAGCACCAGCATCGGACAATCGGAGGCGAGGCAGAGATCCACCACCGAACGCAAGGGTTGCGGCCATTGCGAGGGAGGCCCGAGAGGCGTCGAGCCCCAATCGAGATCCCGCACGAGAACCGCCATCTCGCCCTCGTCGAGACGCCGTCCGGCCGGGATGTCGAGGCCACCTTCGCCCATCGCCACATTCCGCGAAATCATCGGCAATGGAGGAAGATGCGCCGAGATTCCGGGGCTTGCAAGCGATCCTCACCGAACGGCGGCCGGTGCCCGGTTCGGTGAGGATGGTGCCCGCCGCCCGGTCGTCACGAGGCGAGGCGGTAGAAGCGCGCCGCGTTGCCGCCGAAGACCTTTTCCATGCCGCCCGGCCCGAAATGCCGGCCGAGAAGCTCCCGCGCCGCCTCAACGACATCGTCATAGGAGGCGGCAAGCGTCGCCACCGGCCAGTCGCTGCCGAAGATCAGGCGCTCCTCGCCGAAGCACGCGGCGACGTGGTCGACATAAGGACGCAAAGTCTCGCGCGTCCAGCCGGGCCCCGCTTCCGTCACCATGCCGGAAACCTTGCAGGAAAGGTTCGGGAACCGCGCCAGCGCCGCGATATGCTCGCGCCACGGATCGAGTGTTCCGGCCGCGATGTCGGGCTTCGAGAGATGGTCGAGAACCGCGCGAAGCTCCGGGACCTTTTCGAGCGCCTTCAGGACGAAAGGCAGATGGCGCGGGAAGGTGAGGATGTCGAAGGCAAGCCCCGTTTCCGCGACGCGGCGAAGGTTCTCCAAGACGCGCGGGCGCAGGATGTAATCCTCGGGAAGGCTTTGGAGCATTGGCCGAAGCCCGACGAACCAGGGGTTCTCCCGGGACTTGGCCAGTCGCTCGGGAAATTGCTCGCCTTCCATGTCGAGCCAGCCGACGACGCCCGCGACGAAATCCGTTCTTTCGGCGATGCCGAGAAGGAACTCCGTTTCCCCTTCCGTTTCCGCCGCCTGGACGAGAACGGTGCGCCCGATGCCGTTGCGCTGAAGGATCGGGGCGAGATCTTTCGGCATGAAGTCGCGCACCAGCGGCGCGACTTCATCGTTCAACCAGCCGTAATCGCCTCGCGCCGGCATCCAGAAATGCTGGTGCGCATCGACCGCGACCGCGCTTCCTCGCTCCATCATAGAGCCTCCCTCCCCGCTCGAAATCCCCGTCGGGGTTGAAACGGGGAGCACAGCGAAGTCAACCGTGGGGGCTGAGAAAGCGGTCGGCGGTTCGCAGCGACAGGGCCATGATGGTGAGCGCGGGATTGGCGGCCAGCGCGCTCGGGAAGACCGAGTTGTCGCAGATGAAAAGGTTTGGGACAGTGAAGCTGCGCCCGTCCGAGTCCACCACGGCGCGGTCGGGGTCCGTGCCCATCCGGCAGGTGCCGATCGTATGGGCGCTGCGGGCGAGGACGATCGCGTCCTTTCCGCCGGCCGCCCCGACGATCGCCTTCATGACGCGCGTGGCGTGGGCGTCGATCGCCGTCTCGTTCTCGCCCATGGTGAAGCTCACCTGAGCCTTGGCCATGCCGATCTCGTCGCGCTCGGCCGAAAGCTCCAAACGGTTGTTCTCGTTCGGCAGGCATTCGGTGTTGATGCCGACGCCGGCCATGAAGCGGTAGTTGTCCATCGCCTCCACGAGCCGCCGCCCCCACAGCCCGCCGCCGCGCGCCATTGTCGTGGCGAGCGTCAGGGGCATGACACCGAGGCTCTGGATCAGGTAGCCGCCGGCGAAATCGGCATCGGGCGGGCGCACCATGTCCTCGGTCAGAAGCGAGGACGGATAACCGCGATAGCCCCGCATCTCGGCGTCGAAGCGGCCCCAGACCTGCGTCGCGCCATGGGCCATGAAGTTGCGCCCGACCTGCCCGTTCTCGTTGGCGAGCCCGCAATGAAGAAGAAGGCGCGGGGTTTCGACGCCGCCCGCGCAAAGAAAGAGGTTGGCGCAAGGCTGCCGGTGCTCGCGGCCGTCCTGGATGTAGAGAACGGCGGTGACACGGCCTCCGGCGTCGCGCTCGATGCCGTGGACCCGCGCTTCCGCGCGGATTTCTGCCCCGTGCATCACGGCGAGCGGCAGATAGGTCGTGTCCATCGAGGCCTTGGAGGAATTGCGGCACCCCTGATGGCAGGAGCCGCAATTGACACAGGCCTGACGCGTTTCGCCCCCTTCCTGCGGCCAGTCGCGCGAAACGATCGCGGCCGGGGCGTCGGTCGCGCGGATGCCGAGCGCCTCGCAGCCGCGCATCATCATGTCGGCCGAGGCGTTGCGTTTGGCCGGCGGCAGGGGATAGCGGCGGCCGGGGTCCCACGGATAGTCCGCCGGACCGGAAACGCCCAGAAAACGCTCCACCCGCTCGATATAGGAAATCAGTTCGGCGTGCTCGATCGGCCAGTCCTCGCCGACGCCCGTGAGGCTATGGAGCTTCAGGTCGCGGCGGTCGGGCCTCGGCGTGAAAGCCCCCCAATGCAGCGTCGAGCCGCCGACCCCCATGCCGCTATTGTTGGCGCCGAAGGCGGTCGGGGTTTCCCCGCCGGTCAGGCGCTCCTCCATCCAATTGATGTCGGAGCCTTCCATCTCGTCGGCGGTGTGGTCGCTCGGCCGGAAATGGGCGCCGGCCTCCAGCGCCACGACGCGAAGGCCCTTGGCGGCAAGCGCGGCCAGAAGCGGCGCGCCTCCTGCCCCGGTTCCGACGACAACAGCGTCGACGCACTCGTTCTCACCGTAGCGACGCATGGCGGAGGCCTTCATCGTGCGAGTTCCATCGCCGGTTCCCAGGCTTCGCGCTCACCCGCCGCCAGCCGCTCGAAGCCCTGCTTGCGCGCCCCGTCGCCGCCATTGGCGAACCCGTCGAAGCCGATCCGCGCCATGGTGGCGGGGTGGGCGAGCCATTGCCGCACGAGATCGGTGCGCGCGTCCTCGAACCAGACGGCCATCTGCGCGGGCGACAAGGTCCCCCACGAGACGTCAAAGCGCTCCGCCGCGATGTCTTGGAGAAGCGCGTCCTGTTCCGCCTCGCACCGCCCGCCGAAGCCTTCGAGCACGTCGAGGGCCGCGCGATAGGCCTCCGCATCCGGCGGCATGGTCGCGATGCGCCAGCCATCGCCCCTATCCGCCGCGAGTTGCGCGTCGACGCGGGCCGCGAGGTC
This sequence comes from Aureimonas psammosilenae, assembly GCF_009176975.1. Classification (GTDB taxonomy): domain Bacteria; phylum Pseudomonadota; class Alphaproteobacteria; order Rhizobiales; family Rhizobiaceae; genus Plantimonas; species Plantimonas psammosilenae. Next base: position 298,781 of record NZ_WEZG01000001.1, on the reverse strand, counting down.
GATCCGTGGGGCTTCCTGCGGCACCACACGGTCCGTCACCGCGCGAAGCGTTTCGAGTTGAGCACCATTCAGCGCCTTTGGCAGGTAGTTCGGATCGTCGGGAACGGCGCGGGCGGCGAGGATGGCGCGCGTTCGGCGACTCACGCGGTCGGACGCGATCATGCGCGCGAAATCCACCGGCGGCACCGGTCCGAGCCCCGCCGCATCGCGCCAGAATGCCGAGATCGCCTCAGCCACTTCGAGGGGGCGTTCCAGCGGCAGAAGGTGGCCCGCCCCTTCCAGCACCAGAACTTTCGCGCGCGGATAAATCGGACCGTTCTCGCGCCGCTGGCCTTTTTCCCCGAGATCGTCGCCGTCCTCGCCACCGGCCAGGATCAGGGCCGGAACGTCGAGAGTGCCGACCGCCTCGCGCCAGTCCTCGCGGCTGCCGCGCTCCAGCCAGGCGCGCCAAGCCTCGCGGGTCGTGCGCTTCAGATCGGCCCTTGCCAGCGCGTCGAGATCGGGCGGCAAGGCCGAGCCGGTATTGCCTTGGATGAACTCGCGCGCCGCCGCATCGTCGAGGCCGCCCCGCTCCGTCCAGGCCAGCATGCTCTGCCTCCGCGCCTCGTCCATGGGCTCGGGCGACGGCGGCGAGCCGGCGAGAAGCACGACGCCGGCCAGACCGAACAGGCCGGGCTCGCCTTTCATCGCGCGGGCCGCGACGATGGTCGCTATCTTGCCCCCCATGCTGTGGCCGAGAAGGAGCCAGCGCGCGGGCCCACGCGCCGCCACCACGCTCGACACATGGTCGGCCATCGCTTCCACGGTGACGCCCTTGCCCGCCGGCGCATCGCCGAAGCCGGGAAGATCGATCGCGACGATGTCGAACTTCTCACGAATAAATCCGGCGACCGGCTCGAAGGCGCGGGCGCTCGATCCCAGCGCGTGGAGGCAGAACAGCGTCGGGCGGTCGAAACGCGGCAGACCGGTCGGCATCGGGTTCACATTTTCCATCATGACCCGGCTAAAGATTAGGCGGCCGGCGGATATCTCCACCCGCTGGATCATTGTGTCGCGACAAGGCCGGCTTTCCGGGGGGAAGCGGACCAATCGACGCCCGAGCATCAACTTAGTTTGAAGCTCCGAGCCCTTCGATCGCCCTGCCCGGCTTGCGCCGGAGCGCTTCCGGGTCAATCTTCATGATGAAGGGTCGCAATCAAAATTTCCCCGGAAGTCGATTGCGTGGAGACCGACGGTCTGATCCGATCACCGATGTTGGACCGGTCGTTGAACGCGCTCTCGCGTTGGAACGGAGGCAGCATGTCGAGCCTATTGTTCGAGTCCTATTCCGAAGCCTACGAGGCACGGCGCCAAACGGTGCTGAGCTTGCCCGAATACCTGGAAGCCTGCCGAAGCGACCCCCTGATGTATGCCGGCCCGCACGAGCGACTGCTCGCGGCGATCGGCGAACCGCAACTCGTGGACACGTCCAAGGACGCCCGGCTCGGCCGCATCTTCATGAACCGCACGATCCGCACCTATCCCGCCTTCGCCGAGTTCTACGGCATGGAGGAAACGGTGGAGCGCATCGTCGCCTTTCTGCGCCAGGCCGCGCAGGGTTTGGAGGAGCGGAAGCAGATCCTCTACCTCCTCGGCCCCGTGGGGGGCGGCAAGTCCTCGCTCGCCGAGCGCATCAAGCTCCTGATCGAGGAACAGCCGATCTATGTCCTGAAGGCCGGCGACGAACTGTCCCCCATTTTCGAGAGCCCGCTCGGCCTGTTCGACCCCGACACGATGGGGCCGATCCTCGAAGAGGAATACGGCATCCCGCGCCGGCGCATCACCGGCCTGATGAGCCCCTGGTGCGTCAAGCGGCTGGACGAGTTCGGTGGCGACATCAAGCGCTTCAAGGTGGCCAAGCTCGTCCCCTCGCGCCTTCGCCAGATCGCGGTGGCGAAAACCGAGCCCGGCGACGAGAACAACCAAGACATCTCCTCGCTTGTCGGCAAGGTCGATATCCGGCGGCTGGAAATGCACGCCCAGAACGATCCCGACGCTTATTCCTATTCGGGCGGCCTCAACCGCGCGAACCAGGGCGTCCTCGAATTCGTGGAGATGTTCAAGGCGCCGATCAAGATGCTGCATCCGCTTCTGACGGCGACGCAGGAAGGCTCCTATGTCGGCTCGGAAAATATCGGCGCGATCCCCTTCACCGGCATGATCATGGCCCATTCCAACGAGGCTGAATGGCGCTCGTTCAAGAACAACAAGAACAACGAAGCCTTCATCGACCGCATCTACGTCATCAAGGTGCCCTATTGCCTTCGGGTCGACGAGGAAACGCATATCTACGAGAAGCTCGTCAGAAATTCAGAGCTGTCCGCCGCCCCTTGCGCGCCCGAAACCCTGGAGATGCTGGCGCGCTTCGCCGTCCTGTCGCGTTTGAAGGCGCACGAGAACTCGTCGCTCAACGCCAAGATGCGCGTTTACAACGGCGAGAACCTGAAGGAGGTCGATCCCAGAGCCCGCACCATGCAGGAATATCGCAACGCGGCGGGCGTCGACGAGGGCATGGACGGCATCTCCACGCGCTTTTCCTTCAAGGCCCTGTCGGCCGCCTTCAACCACGACACGGAAGAGGTCGCCGCAGATCCGGTGCATCTCATGTACGTCTTGGAACAGGCGATCCGGCGGGAACAGTTCCCGGACGACGTGGAAGCCAGCTATCTCGAATTCATCAAGGGAGACCTCGCCCCCCGCTATGCCGAATTCATCGGCAACGAGATCCAGAAGGCCTATCTCGAATCCTATCACGACTACGGGCAGAACCTCTTCGACCGCTACGTTTCCTATGCGGATGCCTGGATCGAGGATCAGGACTTCAAGGACCCGGATACGGGACAGCTTCTCAACCGCGAATTGTTGAACGGGGAACTCTCCAAGATCGAAAAGCCGGCCGGCATCGCCAATCCGAAGGACTTCCGCAACGAGATCGTGAAGTTCTGCCTGCGCTACCGCGCGACGAACGGCGGCCAGAACCCTTCCTGGACGAGCTACGAGAAGATCCGGGAAGTGGTCGAGCGGCGCATGTTCAGCCAGGTCGAGGACCTTCTGCCGGTGATCTCCTTCGGCTCCAAGAAGGACTCGGACTCGGAAAAGAAGCACGGCGAGTTCGTGGACCGGATGATGCGGCGCGGCTTCACCCAGCGCCAGGTCCGGCGGCTGGTGGAATGGTACATGCGCGTTCGGCAGGCCGGTTGAGTTCGAGGGCCCCATGCACATCATCGACCGTCGCCGCGATACGAGCGGCAAGTCCCTGGTCAACCGCCAGCGCTTCATCCGCCGCGCGCGGGGCGTCCTGCGCCAGGCGGTGCGGGACGCGGTCAAGTCCCGCGCCATCCGCGACGTCGGCGAAGGCGGCGCGGTGTCGATTCCGGCCGGCAGCGTGCACGAGCCGGTGTTTCGCTCTGGCAGCGAAGGGGGAAAACGCGACTACGTGCTGCCCGGCAACAAGAGCTATGTCGCCGGCGACCGCATCAAGCGGCCGAAGAACGGCGGGGGCAAGGGCGCGGAAGGCGCCGAGGACGGGTCCGGCGAGGACCAGTTCTCCTTTGTGCTGACGCGCGACGAGTTCCTCCAGTTCTTTCTGGAAGACCTCGAACTGCCCGACATGGCCAAGCGCCAGGTGCTTGGCGAGGACAAGGAAAAGCGCGTCGTCGCGGGCTTCCGCACCACCGGCTCGCCGGCCGCCCTGTCGGTGTCGCGCACCCTGCGCCGCAGCCTGTCGCGACGCATCGCCCTCGGCCGGCCCGATGCCGGGGAAATCCGGCGTCTCCAGGGCGAGATCGAGGGGCTGGAGCGCTCCCACAGTGACCCGGAGCGCCTCGCCGCCTTGAAGACCGAGCTGGAAGGCCTCCTGAAGCGCATGAGGACGGTGCCCTTCATCGACCCCGTGGACCTTCGCTACCGCCGGCTCAACACGGTTCCCGAGCCCTCCGCCCAGGCCGTGATGTTCTGCCTGATGGACGTGTCGGGCTCCATGGACGAGCACATGAAGGATCTCGCCAAGCGCTTCTTCAGCCTTCTCTATCTGTTCCTCGAAACGCGTTACAAGCGCGTCGCCGTCGTTTTCATCCGCCACACCCACGAGGCGCAGGAGGTGGACGAGGAAACCTTCTTCCGTAGCAGAGAAAGCGGCGGCACCGTGGTTTCCACGGCGCTGCGTGAAATGGAGCGGATCGTGTCCGTGCGCTTTCCCCCCGCCCAATGGAACATCTACGCCGCGCAGGCCTCCGACGGCGACAACATGGCGAGCGACAACGCCGTGTCGGTCGAGTTCCTGCGCTCCGCGATCCTGCCGCTGGCGCAATACTACGCCTATCTTCAGGTCGGGCGGGGCGACGAGGACCGGCCCTTCCGCTCCAACCACGAAAGCGGGCTTTGGCGCGCCTACGAGGGCCTGCTCGGAGGAGACGTGCCGATGGCCATGCGGAAAGTCGGCGAGCCGCGCGACATCTATCCGGTGTTTCGCGAACTCTTCGCGCGGCGAACGGACAAGCGGGTTTCCGCATGAGCGCCATCCCGAAAAGTCCAGCCTCAGGCCTTCTCTTCACGGGCGCGGAATGGGACTTCACCACGCTCGGCCGGATCTATGGCGGGGTGGAGCGGGTCGCCTTCGAGGAACTCGGCCTCGACATCTACCCGAACCGCATCGAGGTCATCACCGCCGAGCAGATGCTCGACGCCTATGCCTCGACGGGCATGCCGCTGTTCTACCGGCATTGGAGCTTCGGCAAGCGCTTCGTGCGCGACGAGACCCTTTACCGCAAGGGCTGGCAGAGCCTCGCCTACGAGATCGTCATCAATTCCGATCCGTGCATCGTCTACGTGATGGAAGAGAACACGGCCCTCATGCAGACCCTGGTGCTGGCCCATGCCGGCTTCGGGCACAACCACTTCTTCAAGAACAACTACGCCTTCCGGCAATGGACCGATGCCGGGGCGATCCACGATTATCTCGCCTTCGCCAAGTCCTATGTGGCTGCTTGCGAGGAGCGCTACGGGGTGGAAGCGGTGGAGCGCGTGCTGGACGCCGCCCATGCCTTGATGAACCACGGCGTCCACCGCTCGCCGGCCAAGCACGCGACCGATCTTCGCACGGAGGAAAAGCGCGAACGCGAGCGGCGCGAACATGGCGAGCGGCTGTTCAACGACCTGTGGCGCACCGTGCCGGCGGGCGCGGCGAAGGTGAAGGCGCATTCGCGCGACGAGGAACGGCGGCGCGCGATCCTCGGCCTGCCGGAAGAGAACATCCTTTATTTCCTGGAAAAGACCGCGCCGCGCCTCGCCCCCTGGCAGCGCGAGGTAATCCGCATCGTGCGCCTCATCTCGCAATATTTCTATCCGCAGCGTCAGACCAAGGTGATGAACGAGGGCTGCGCCACCTTCGTCCACCACCGTATCATGACGCGCCTCCACGAGACCGGCGCCATCACCGACGGCGCGTTCATGGAGTTCCTCCATTCCCATACCAACGTCGTCACGCAGCCCGATTTCGACGACGGGCGCTATGGCGGCATCAACCCCTACGCCCTCGGCTTCTCCATGATGGAGGACATCGAGCGCATCTGCCTCCATCCCGACGAGGAGGACCGGCGCTTTCTTCCCGACATCGCGGGCTCGGGCGACCCCATGCGTGTCCTGCGTGAGGCCTGGGCGAACTATCGCGACGAAAGCTTCGTGGCGCAGTTCCTCAGCCCCCGCCTCATCCGCAAGCACCGCTTGTTCCGCATTCGCGACGACGGCCTGTCGGAGCATCTCTTGGTGGACGCCATCCACGACGAGCGCGGTTATCGCGAACTGCGTCGCTCGCTGGCCCGGCATTTCGACGTGTCGCGCCAGGACCCCGACATCCAGATCGTCGACGTCGACCTGGAAGGCGACCGGCGTCTTCTCCTGCGGCATCACGTGGTGGACGGCGTCAGGCTGGAGCCGGGCGACGCCAAGCGCGTGCTGCAACATCTGGCCGAGCTTTGGGGCTACGACGTGCGGCTGGTGGAAGCCGACGACACCAGAACCTACGCCACCTTCGACGCCGAGCCGTCCTAGACCGAAGGTACGAAACCGCGCCGAACGCTGCCGGACGCAATCGGTTCCACACCGATTCATCCAGGGTCAATTCTTTCTGTCTACAAGTTGGGAGAAACCAATCAGATGCCTTCTCCGTGTCGACAGAATCAGCCGAGGCCGGCCTTCTCCTTTCCGAACTGCAAGCGCTGAACCGCAGCTTCGCCACCGTGGTCTTCGACCATGCCGGCCGGATCGTGCGGGCCAACAACCGCTTCCTGCGCCTGTTCGGCTACGAACTGGACGAGGTGATCGGCCAGAACATATCCCTGTTTGCTCCGCCCGACGAGACCGCCGCTGCCTATGGCGGCGACGAAGACGACGAGGATGGCACGAGCCTGTCGCGGCGCCTGCGCAAGGACGGATCGGAAATCTGGGTCCGCTTCCACCGCACGCCGATCCGCGACGCCGCCGGGCGCTTGAAGGAAAACGTCGCCATCGTGTCGGACGTTTCGTCGCAGCAGCGCCGGACCGCGGACGATCGCAGCCAGATCGAGGCGATCCACAAGTCGCAGGCCGTGGTTCAGTTCGCGCTGGACGGCACCATCCTCGACGCCAACGACCGCTTCCTCGACATCGTGGGCTACCGCCTCAATGAGATCGTCGGGTGTCATCACCGGATGCTCGTCGAGCCCGCCATCGGCGACAGCGAAGCCTATGCGGATTTCTGGGGCCGCCTTTCGCAAGGATGCCATCAGGCCGGCGAATACAAGCGCCTGGCCAAGGGCGAAATGGAGGTGTGGCTTCAGGCCACCTACAATCCGATCTTCGACCCGTCCGGCCGGCTGGTGAAGATCGTCAAATACGCTCTCGACGTCACGGCGCAGAAGCTGCGGCAGGCCGAATACGAATGGCAGATCGCGGCGATCCACAAGTCCCATGCCGTGATCACCTTCGATCTGAATGGCGCGATCCTGGAAGCCAACGACATCTTTCTCGACGCCGTCGGCTATTCCATGGCGGAGATCTGCGGCCGGCATCACCGCATGTTCGTGGAGCCCTCGCATGCCCACAGCATCGAATATGCCGGCTTCTGGCGCGATCTGAATCTCGGACGCCACCATGCCGGGGAATACAAGCGGATCGGCAAGAACGGCCGGGAAATCTGGCTTCAAGCGAGCTACAACCCGATCTTCGACATGAACGGCCGCCCCATGCGGGTGGTGAAATATGCCAGCGTCCTGACGCACGAGAAGCGGCAGCACGCCGACCACCAGGGACAGATCGCGGCCATCCACAAATCGCAGGCCGTGGTGTCATTCGGGCTGGACGGCAAGGTCCTCGACGCCAACGACAACTTCCTCGACATGATGGGCTATCGCTATGTCGAGGTGCTCGGGCGTCACCACCGCATGTTCCAGCATCCCGGCGACCGGGATACGCAGACCTCCGCCGCCTTCTGGCGCGAGCTCGGGGAAGGACGCCATCAGGCCGGCGAATTCCTGCAGATCGGCAAGAACGGCCGCGAGGTCTGGCTCCAGGCGACCTTCAACCCGATTTTCGATCTGAACGGGCGGCCCTTCAAGATCGTGGAATACGCCGTCGACATCACCGACGAAAAGCTTCGGCGCGCGGATTATCAGGGCCAGATCGAGGCGATCGGCAAGTCGCAAGGGGTCGTCACGCTGTCGCTCGACGGCACGATCCTGGAGGCCAACGAGAACATTCTCGCCGCCCTCGGCTACGACGCCGAGGAGTTGCGCGGCCAGCATCACAGCATGCTGGTGACGCCCGAAGCGGTGGGCAGCGACGATTATGCCAAGCTTTGGCGCAAGCTGCGCGCCGGCGAGTTTCACAGCGGCATGATCGAGCGGGTGGGCAAGAGCGGCCGCCGGGTTTGGCTCCAGGCCACCTACAACCCGATTCTCGACCCGAAGGGCCAGCCCTTCAAGGTCGTGAAATTCGCGACCGACGTGACCAAGAACGTCGCGCTCGCCGAAGCCTTCGAGGACGCCAAGCGCCAGGCGCAACTCGATTCCGTCACGGGCCTGCCGAACCGGGCCCGCCTGATGTCCTTTCTCGGCTCGGCGCTGAACCATTCCACGGCGCGCTTTTCGCTTTTCTACCTCGATCTCGACCGGTTCGCGGACGTCGGCGAGGCGCTCGGACACGAGGGAGCCGATGGCGTTCTGGCCGAGATCGCCGATCGCCTGCGCCGTTTCATCGAGGACGACCAGATCGTCGCGCGCGTCGGCAACAGCGAATTCGTGATCGCCGGCCCCGATCAGGAGAACGACGAGACGGAAGCGTTCTGCGACCGGTTGCTGGCCGCCATCGCGGTGCCGGTGCGCTTCAAGAACCGGGAATTTGCCTTGAGCGCGTCGCTTGGCATCGCCGTTGCGCCGGACGATGCACGCGAAGCCGACGAGCTTCTGCGCTGCGCCGACCTCGCCCTGTCGCGGGCCAAGGAAGAAGGCGGTGCGCGATACCGCTTCCATTCCGCCGAGCGCAACGCGCGCAGCGCCGCCGACCGGCGGACGATCGACGAGATGCGCCGCTCGATCGCGCTCGGCCAGTTCTTTCTGGAATACCAGCCGCGCTACGACACCAACAACCGCACCGTTCGCAGCGTCGAGGCGCTGGTGCGCTGGCTGCATCCCGAACGCGGTCGCATCAGCCCGGCGGAGTTCATTCCGCTGGCAGAGCGCAGCGGCCTTGTCGGGCCGCTCGGCGAATGGATCTTGCGCACCGCCTGCCGAACCATCGCGCCGATGTCCGGGATCGGCGTTTCGGTGAACGTCTCGCCCGTCCAGTTCAGGGACGACCGCTTCTGCGACGTGGTGGCCTCGGCCCTGGCCGAAGCCGGCATGGAAGGCTCGCGGCTGGAACTGGAGATCACCGAAGGCGTCCTGATGGAGGATGCGGAGCGGGCGCGGCACATGATCGGCCAGTTGAAGTCGCTGGGCGTGAAGCTCGCGATGGACGATTTCGGCACCGGCTACTCGTCCATGAGCTATCTCTGCGATTTCCCCTTCGACGTCATCAAGATCGACCGCCGGTTCATCTCCAACATGGAGGATGGCGGCGGGCGGGCCGTGGTGCAGGCGATCCTGGGGCTCGGAAAGGCGCTCGGTCTCGATGTCACCGCCGAGGGCGTCGAGACCAACGAGCAGCTCGCCATGCTGACCCGCGACCAGTGCCGGGAAGTGCAGGGTTTCCTTCTGGCGCGCCCGATGTCGGAAGAAGCTCTTCTCAGCAAGCTGAACGAGGATGCCGAACCGGTCCGCAGGACCGCCTCGGCCTGATCGTCGAGCCTCAGGCGGGCTGCCAGCGGATCGCGAGTTCCTCGCGAAAGGCGAAGCGCACCAGATGGCGGTCGATCACGTCCTTCAACTGGGCGAGTTCGGCCTCGCTCGGGGCATCGGCCGCCATATGCAGCGTTCCGCCTTCCGCGCGGAGACGGCATTCGCCGATCTGGAATGTGATGCGCCCCGCGGTCTCGTCGAAGGACGCGGGAATCTTGTGAGAGAAATGCTTGCAGAGCTGCTGGAGATAGCGGCTCGCATGCTCGGTCGCGACCTCGGTGACCGCGTTGTGGCGTCCGGCCACGGGTTCGATGCCTTCGCTCATTGGGTGTCCCTTTCTATCGGTTACGCTCGACGGCGCGGGCGGCTTCGTCGAGCACGGCGGCGACCGCTTCGGCATGGTCGGGGCTCAAGGGGCCTTCGCGAAGGCGCAGGCGAAGGGCGAGCTTCAGGTTTTCCATGGCACGCAGCACCGGCGGCGGCAGGTCGGGACGGCCGCGCGGCCCACCTTCGCCCCCGCGCGCCAGAAGCTCATCGGCCGCCGTCCGGTTGAGGACAAGAAAGGCCTCCCCTTCCCCCGTCACGCGGTAGCTCTTGCGGTTGCCGCCTTCGGCTTCCACCGCCGCGTAGCCCATGTCCTCCAGCCAGGAAAGCGTCGGATAGATGACGCCGGGGCTCGGGCTGTAGCTGCCGCCGAACTTCTCCTCGATGTCCTTGATGAGTTCGTAGCCATGGCGGGGACGTTCGGCCAGCATGGCGAGAACCAGAAGCCGAAGGTCGCCGTAGTCGAAGAGACGCCCTCCCATGCGCCCGCCGCGCCGGTGCCGCCCGCCCTCCACGCCCTCGTGATGACGGCCATGGTCGTGATGATGATCGGGGTGATGATGATCATGTTTCATGGAGCCGATATAAATCTCGACATAACGCAAATCAAGACATATCGAGATATATGTCGCATTGTTCATGGAGCTCGGCGGAAGCCCGCTCGGCCCGTTCACGAAACCCTTCGTCAAACTGTCACGGTTGTCGTAATAGGCCTCGCGGCGCACCCTTCGCCGAAAGCCCGGCAGGGCCCCAGCGATTCCAACCGGAGTTCAGCCCCATGAACCGTCGCCTCGGCGTTCTCGGCGTCCTTCTCGCCACCCTCGTCTCGACCGCGCCCGCTTTCGCGCAAAGCTCCAAGCTCGTTCTTTACACGAGCCAGCCGAACGAGGACGCGCAGGCCACCGTCGACGCCTTCAAGGCCAAGCATCCCGAGATCGCGGTGGAATGGGTGCGCGACGGCACCACCAAGATGGTGGCGAAACTCCAGGCGGAGTTCGCCGGCGGCAACCCGCAGCCGGACGTGCTTCTGATCGCCGACAGCGTGACCATGGAAGGGCTGAAGCGCGACGACCGCCTCATGCCCTTCGAAGCGGCGGACGTTTCCGGCTTCAAGCCGGCGTTGTTCGACGCGGCCAAGACCTACTTCTCCACCAAGCTCATCACCACGGGCTTTGTCGCCAACACCGCCGCGGAAGGCGCGCCGGCGACCTGGAAGGATCTCGCCAAGCCGGAATTCAAAGGGCAGGTGACGATGCCGAGCCCGCTGACGTCGGGCGCAGCGCTCGTTCATGTCGCGACGCTCGCGCAAGATCCGCAATTCGGCTGGTCCTATCTGGAAGCCCTCGCCAAGAACGGCACCACGGCCTCGGGCGGTAACGGCGCCGTGTTGAAGTCGGTGGCCGGCGGCGAAAAGGCCTATGGCGTCATCGTCGATTATCTGCCGATCCGCGAAGCCACCAAGGGCTCGCCGGTGAAGTTCGTGTTCCCGACGGAAGGCGTGTCGGCCGTGACCGAGCCGGTCGCGATCCTGAAGACGGCGAAGAACGTCGAGGGCGCCAAGGCCTTCGTGAACTTCCTCCTCAGCGAAGACGGCCAGAAGCTTGCCGCGAAGCAGGGCTACCTTCCGGCCCGCGACGGCGTCGAGCCGCCGGCCGGCTTCCCGTCCGTCGCCAGCATCAAGCTCCTGCCTTTCGATGCGGCCAAAGCCCTCGCCGACGAGACGGAAAACAAGAAGCGCTTTTCCGAACTATTCGGCGGCTGAGTTCAAGGTTTGCCAGCTTCGAGACAGGCCGACGCGGGCGAGCGGCTGATTCTTCTCGCCACCGTCGGCTTCGTGGCGCTCGTCAGCGTCGTTCCGCTCGCGCGGCTCCTTTGGGAAGCCTTCGCGCCGGGCGGGCGGCTCGACACGGGCGTTCTCGCCTCCGTTCTATCCTCGCGCTCGACCTGGATCGCCGCCTGGCATTCGGTGAAGACGGCGGTTCTGGGTTCGGCGATTTCGCTTGTCCTCGGCGGCGCCTTCGCCTGTCTCGTGGTCCTGTTCGATCTCAGGGCCAAGGGCGCACTCGTCTTCGCCTTCCTGACCCCGCTGATGATCCCGCCGCAAATCTCCGCGCTTGCCTTCGCGCAGCTCGGCGGCCCGGCGAGCCCGCTGCTTCGAACCTTGGGCCTTGCCCCCAAGCTCGGCACGCCGAACCCGTTCTTCAGCGAGGCAGGCATCGTCCTCGTTCTCGGCATCCAGCATGCGCCTCTGGTGTTTCTGGCCGTCAGAACGGCGCTGCGCGCCCTGCCGCGCGAGCAGATCGAGGCGGCGCGCGCGTCGGGCGCCGGACGGCTTTTCACCTTGCGCACCGTGATCCTGCCCTTGATGACGCCGGCTCTTGTCGCGGGCGGTGCGCTCGCCTTCGTGTCGGCGATCGGCAATTTTGGCATTCCCGCCTTTCTCGGCATCCCGGCCGGCTACACGGTGCTGCCGACTCTCATCTATCAGCGCCTCGCGAGCTTCGGGCCGAGCATCATCGCGGAAGCCGCCGTTCTGTCGATCCTGATCGGGTGCCTCGCCGCCCTGGGCTTTGCCGTTCAGGCCTTGATGCTGCGCCGCCGCGATTTTCGCCTCGCCGGATCGGCGCGAGCGGACGCGCATTTTCCGCTGCGCCATTGGCGCCTGCCGGCCGAGCTCCTCGCCTGGGGAGTGATCGCGCTGATCCTCGTCGCGCCGTTGTCCGGGCTTCTCGCCACCTCGCTCGTTACCGCCTATGGCGTGCCGCTTTCATCCGCCACGGTGACGCTCCAGAACTTCGCCGAGGTTTTGTTCCGGCAGGACGCGACGGTTCGCGCCTTCCGCAACTCCTTCCTGCTGGCGGGCGGGGCGGCGCTGTTCCTGATGTGCGTCGCCGTGCCCTTCGCCTATCTCGTCACCTGGAAGCGCGGGCGGCTGGCCAGCGCGCTCAACATGGCCGCCGAGGTGCCCTACGCCCTGCCCGGCATCGTTCTCGGCATCGCGGCGATCCTTCTTTTCATCCGCCCGCTGCCGCTTCTCGGCGTCTCGCTCTACAACACGATCTGGATCATCTTCCTCGCCTATCTGGCGCGCTTTCTGGTTCTGGCGGCGCGGCCCGTGGCGGCATCGCTTCTCCAGATCGACCGCGCGCTGGAGGAAGCGGCGCGCATGACCGGCGCGGGCTTCGCCTTTCGCCTCCGAACGGTGGTCGTGCCGCTTCTCGCCCCCGCGACGGCGGCGGGCGGGCTGCTTGTCTTCATGACGGCGTTCAACGAGTTGACGGTCTCGGCGCTTCTTTGGTCGGCCGGCAACGAAACGCTCGGTGTCGTCGTGTTCAATCTGGAAGACGCAGGGCGCAGCGTCCTGGCCGCCGCCGTGTCGGTCGTCAGCGTCGCGGTGACGGTGGCGCTGATGCTGCTCGCCTCGGTCTTGGGCAAGCGCCTGCCGCCCGGCACCGTGCCCTGGCGCAACTGAGCTTCACGCAGCCCGCTCGGCCGAGGCGATCTCGTCCGGCATCAGCCAGCCGTCGCAAACCACCACGCGAACCGGCGTTCCGGGCGGCAACGGCGCGTCGTTCGACACGAGAAGCTCGACATCCGGCTTGTTTTCCGGCGAAACCGCGAGAACGGCGCGCGCCCCGGTGAAGCGGCAAGCGCGGACGCTGGCGGCAAAGCCTTCGCCGAGGCGCAGGTCCTCCGCGCGAAGGCAAAGCCGGCCCGCGCCCATTCCAACCGTCCTTTCGCCGGCCCGCACGAGCGCCGGCACACCGAACAGGGACACCCGCATCCGCCCGTTCTCGGCGCGGCCGAGCACCGTGCAGTCCACCACGCGGCCATTGCCGACGAAGCGCGCCACGGTCTCGTTGGCGGGCTCGGCATGGAGGATCGCCGGCGCGCTGGCCTGGAGCAGCCGGCCGCGATCCATCACGGCGATGCGGTCGGCCATGGCCATGGCCTCGCTCTGGTCGTGCGTCACATAGACCATGGTCGCCCCGGTGCGCCGGTGGAAGGCCGAGAAGGTTTCCTCCATCGACGCGCGAAGGTGAACGTCGAGATTGGCGAGCGGCTCGTCGAGAAGCACCACGGAGGGCTCCATCGCAAGGCAGCGGGCGAGCGCGACGCGCTGGCGCTGACCGCCGGACAGATCGGCCGGACGACGGTTCTCGAAGCCTGATAGATCCACCGCCGCCAAAGCCTCGGCCACACGTGCAGCCTTGGCAGAACCCTTCACACCCCGCACCCGGAGCGGATAGCCGACATTCTCGGCGACGCTCATATGCGGCCAAAGGGCGTAGGACTGGAAGACGATGGCGACGTTGCGTTTTTCGGGGGGCACGTCGATCCCCTCCCCGGCCACTGGCCGGCCGTCGAAGAGGATGCGGCCAGTGCTCGGGGACTCGAAACCGGCGATCATGCGAAGAAGCGTGGTCTTGCCGCAGCCCGACGCCCCGAGGAGCGCCAGGAACTCGCCCTGGCGGATATGGAGCGACACGTCGCTCACGACCGCCTCGCTCCCGAAATTTTTCGTCAGATTCCGGATGTCGATGGCCGACACGCGCCCTCGCTTCGCAGATGAGCAGCCGGCGGCTCCGCACCGCCGGCAATCCCAAGTCTCAGTTGGCGGCGAGCTTGTCCAGCGTCAGGAACACGGTCTCGCCGGAAGAATCGTCGACGCCGTCATTGTCGGTGACGATGTAAGCCTTGCCGTCCGGCGCGATGGCGAAGCCCTCGACCTTGTCAACGACATAGCCGCCGCCGGCCTTCAGGTCGGGCAGAAGATCGCGCACGGTCTCTTTGCTGACCACCGGCAGCGTTTCGCCGAGCTTTGCCGGCTTCATTTCCGCCAAGGCGACGCGGGTGATGGTCTTCAGCTTCGCGGCCTGCCCGATGCGGTTGTCGCGCTCAATGAAATAAGCGTGGTCGCCGTGAAGGGCGATCTCGGACAAACCGACCCAGCCGCCCTTGCCTTCGGCCTTTTCCAAAGGATAGGCGACCGCGCCCCATTCCTTGGTCTTCAGATCATAAGCGAGGAGCTTCGTCGTGTTCTTCTCGTCATCCTTCCAAGGGCGCTGGACGGCGATCCAGAGCGTGTCGCCGTTTTTCGCGATGCCTTCCGCGCCGAAGCGCGTTTCGCCTTGGAGAAGCGTTTTGGGAAAGTCCACGGTTTCCATCACCGCACCCTTGGCATCGACGTGAACGAGGCGGTGCGGCACTTCCTTTTTGGCATCGCCCTCGCTCGCCAGCCAGAAACCGCCGGCATCATCATTGGCGATGCCCTCGATATCCATCTTCGCTGCGGGCTTGCCATCCATCGTCACCGGCATCGCATCCACGATGCGGGCGGGCTTGGCCGAAGCGTCGATCGTGTAGATCGTCGGCATCGCCTTGTAGACCGAATCGCTGACGGCATGGAGGCGCATCGGGTTGGACGGATCGACGGAAAGGCCCGACAAAGCGCCCCAGCCGATCGGATGGCCGTCCTTTTCGGTCGATACAAGCTGCGGATAAAGCGGCGTCCCCTCGCCGCGCTCGTAGATCATGACATGGGAGCGGGCCGCGCCGTCCTCCACCAGATCGGCCTCGTTGGCGGTGGCCAGAAGATTGCGCGAGGGAATCGCGACCGCGCCTTCCGGCGAAACGCCGGAAGGGAGGAGCTGCAGGAACTGCGGCGCGGCTCCCGTATCCTTGTAGACGCCGACCACGGAGCCGCGCTCGGCCAGAACGAAGATCAGCGTGTCCTCGCCGAATTTCGCGACTTCCAGGCCTTCGGGCTCGATGCCCTTGGCGTCCGAGCGCTTGTCCGGATAGTGTCCGGCCTCCGCCGCCTTCATCTCGAGGCTCGGGCCGGACTCGTAGGCGACCGTGCCGTCACGCTTGAAGATGGTGAAGCCGCGCGTGCCGCCCTTCCAATCGCCCTCGTTGGCGGTGACGAGCCGGTCGGTGCCCAGCCACTTCACGGCGTCGGGCTCGCGCGGCCGCGCCTCGATCGTGTCGGTGAAGGAAAGAGCACCGTCGTCCTCCGCGTCGACGCCGTCGAGCGCCACCGAGCCGGCGGAGAAATGGCCGGTGACCTTGCCCGTGCGCCCGTCGACGATCGCGACATGGTCGTTTTCCTGCAGCGTCACCGCGATCTCGTCGTCGGAATTGAACGAGACGAATTCCGGCTCCGGGTCTTCCGGCGCGATCGCGGCGATGCCGGAAAGATCGACCTTCTTCATCGACGCGCAGTCCGGCGCTCCGTCCTTCAACGCCAGAATGGCGAGAAAGCCCGCCGGCGCCTGCGGCAGGGCGCCGTCGTTCACGTCCTCGTCGCGCTCGTTCTCGATCGCGACGGCCAGAAGCGACTTGTCCGGCGACACGGCGACGGAGTCCGGCTGGCCGCCGAGATCGCAGGTCTCGCCGACGCTTTTCGTGGACAAATCCACCACGGACAAGCGGCCGGAAGGGCTGGCCTTCGTTTCAGACGTGTTGACCGCGACGAGCGCTTTCCCGCCGAGCACCGTGACGGAAGTCGGCTCGCCGTCCATATCCACGAAGCCGCCGGCCTTCGGGGCTTTGGGGTCGGCAATGTCGATGAGGCCGATGCCGCCGAGCGGGCTGTCGGAATATACCAGAAGCCGGCCGTCCTCGCTGGCCGCAATGATCTCGGCCGAGGTCTTGGCGGAGGCATCCTTTCCCTTCGGCATGTTGTCCGTCACCGCGAAGGACGCGACGCGGTTGAACGCCGGGTCGGCGAAAGCTGCGAGCGCGGAGGACGCCAGGAGCGCCAAAGCGAAGGGAAGAACGGTTGAGCGGACCGGCACGGGCTGGAAACTCCTGGCGAATTTGCGTGTCGCCGCCTCCTTTCAGCCGCTTGTTACAGGAGGATGACAGCGGTTCCCGAAGCTCGGCATTAACAAGTCATCGCCCTGTCATCCAAATCTGGCTCTGGTCCCGCCGCTTCCATCCGGGACCTGCCAGCTATGAAACCGATTCTTCTGTCCAGCGCCGCGCTTCTTCTCGGCCTGTCAGCCGCCTTCGCCCAATCGCCGGAGGGCGAAGCCTTTCCGGCGGTGCTCGCCGGCCAGGCCGTTCTGCCCGCCACGACCACGGTCGCAGCGCCGGCCGACGCGCCGGAATTTCTGCGCCAAGCCGGCAAGTTCTCGACGCCCGACCGCAAGCGCACGACCGAACTCGGCGCGGCCAAAGGGAAAGATGGCATCCGCCCGACCGGCGCGGGCCTGCCGGTGGACGGCCAGTCCGTTCAAGGCTTTTCCGGCATCCGCCGCATGGCGGACGGCACGTTCTGGACCATGTCCGACAACGGCTTCGGCTCCAAGGCGAACTCCGCCGACGCCACCTTGATGCTGCATCACATCGCGATCGACTGGAAAACGAACGAGGTCGAGCGGAAGGAGACCGTCTTCCTGTCAGATCCGAACAAGATCGCGCCCTTCCCGATCGCCATGGAAGGCAGCGACAAGCGTTATCTCACCGGCGCCGACTTCGACGTGGAATCGATCCAGCCGGTGGAGGGCGGCTTCTTCGTCGGCGAGGAGTTCGGCCCCTATCTCCTCCGGTTCGACCGGGAGGGCCGCCTTCAGTCCGTCCATGCCACCCGCGTCGGCGAGATGGAGGTGAAGTCGCCGGACAATCCGACGCTCGGCCTCCCCGCCGACCCGACGAAGCCGCTGCCGTCCTTCAACCTGAAGCGCTCCGGCGGCTTCGAGGGCCTCGCGATGTCGCCGGACGGCGCGCATCTCTACGGCCTTCTGGAAGGCCCGCTCTTCCGGGACGGCGCGGCGGAAAAGACCGAGGACGGTCGCACGGGCCTGCGCATCGTGGAGTTCGACACCAAAAAGGGCGACTGGACCGGACGATCCTGGATCTACCCGCTGGCGGGAGGGGGCGAGGCCATCGGCGACTTCAACATGCTGGACGCTTCCACCGCGCTCGTGATCGAGCGCGACAACGGCGCGGGTCGCGAGAGCGGCGCTTGCGCGGGCGAAGCCAAACCCGATTGCTTCGCGACCCCTGCCAAGCTGAAGCGGATCGTCAAGATCGAGATGGCCGAGGCGAATGTCGGCAAGCCCGTCCGCAAGATCGGGTACATCGACCTTCTCGCGATCAAGGACCCGCAGGGCCTGGCCAAGCAAGGCGGCCATGACGGGCTCTACGACATGCCTTTCGTGACCATCGAGAATGTCGACCGCGTGGACGACACGCATATCGTGGTGGCCAACGACAACAACTTCCCCTTCTCCGCCGGCCGCGAAGTCAACAAGACGGACGA
This sequence comes from Aureimonas psammosilenae, assembly GCF_009176975.1. GTDB lineage: Bacteria > Pseudomonadota > Alphaproteobacteria > Rhizobiales > Rhizobiaceae > Plantimonas > Plantimonas psammosilenae. The sequence goes on along the minus strand of NZ_WEZG01000001.1, from coordinate 280,838 downwards.
CAACGAGTTCGTGCTTCTCAGCGTGCCGGAGTTCCTCGAGGCGAAGTAACGGGCACGACCAAGCGGGCCTTCGGCCGGGAGCCGTCTTCTAAATCCCGGCTGCGCCCTTGGTGTCGGCGGGATGCGCGGCAGATATCACCGTTCGCTTCCCGCCGGCCGAGAAGGTGCCCGCATGACGTTCATCCACGACGAACCGGATCGTTTCGCCGCTGCGGCCCTGGAAGGCTTCTGCGACGCCCATCCCCGCCTCGTGCATCACGTTCGCGGCGGGGCCGTGCGCGCCACGCAAACGCCGCCGGGCAAGGTCGCGCTGGTGATCGGCGGCGGTTCCGGCCATTATCCGGCCTTCGCCGGCTATGTCGGCGCGGGCTTTGCCGACGCGACGGTGGCCGGCGATGTCTTCGCCTCGCCCTCCACGCAAAGCGTCGCGCGCATCTGCCGTCTCGCGCACAAGGGCGGCGGCGTGCTTCTCGGCTTCGGCAACTATGCCGGCGACGTCCTGAATTTCGGCGCGGCGGCCGAACGGCTGCGCGGCGAAGGGATCGACGTTCGCATCCTCGCCGTCACCGACGATGTGGCGAGCGCGCCGGCGGAAACGCCCGAGCTTCGGCGCGGCGTCGCGGGCGACGTGCCGGTGTTCAAGATCGCGGGCGCGGGGGCGGAAGCCGGCCTGTCGCTGGACGAGGTGGAGCGCCTTTCCCGCCACGCCAACCGACGCACGGTGTCGCTCGGCATCGCCTTTTCAGGCTGCCGCCTGCCCGGCGCGGACGGGCCGCTCTTCACGGTGGAGCGGAACAGGGTGGCGGTCGGCCTCGGCATCCATGGAGAGCCCGGCATTCGGGAAGAAGCCGCGATGCCCGCCGCAAAACTCGCCGAGCTTCTGGTGGCCCCGCTTCTCGCCGAGCGCCCGGACGGGGCGGGAAACCGCGTCGCGGCGATCCTCAACGGCCTCGGGGCCACGAAATACGAGGAACTGTTCGTGTTGTGGGGGCATGTGGCGCGCCTCCTTCGGGCCGAGGGGCTGACCTTGGTGGAGCCGGAAGTCGGCGAGTTCGTCACCAGTCTCGACATGGCCGGTTGCTCCCTGACGCTGACCTGGCTCGATGACGAGCTGGAGCCGCTTTGGTGCGCGCCCGCCGACACGGCGGCGTTCAAGCGCGGGACGATCGCCCCCGCCGCGAGGGCGCCCGCCCCTTCGGAGGAAGAGGAAACCGTTTCCTTCGCCCCGGCCGGTGAGCCTTCGCGCATGGCGGCGGTTCGCGCGGTTTCGATCCTCGAAAATATCGCGGCGGCGCTTGCCGAGGCGGAGGACGAGCTAGGCCTCCTCGACGCGGTGGCCGGCGACGGCGACCACGGCCATGGCATGCGGCGCGGCTCGGTCGCCGCGTTGAGCGCCGCGCGCAAAGCGCTCGATGCCGGGGCCGGCGCGGGCTCGGTTCTGTCCCATGCGGGGGATGGCTGGGCCGACACGGCCGGCGGCACGTCGGGCGCGATCTGGGGCCTGATCCTGCGCGCGTTCGGAACGAAGCTCGGCGACCGCGATGCCCCCGACGCCGCCCGGATCGGCGAAGGCGCACGCGCCGCGCTGGACGCCGTCACGGCGCTCGGCGGCGCCCGGCCCGGCGACAAGACGCTGGTGGATGCTCTCGTGCCCCTCGTGGAAGCGTTTTGCGCCCGCATCCAGGCCGGCGACGATCTGCGAACCGCTTGGCAGGCCGGGGCCGATGCCGCCACGCGCGCGGCCGACGAGACGGCGAAGCTTCGCCCGCGCCTCGGCCGGGCGCGGCCGCTCGCCGAAAAAAGCCTCGGCCATCCCGATCCGGGCGCGGTTTCGCTCGCCCTTTGCGCCCGAACCGCCGCCGAGGCGCTGGGGGCAAAGGCGGAAGGCAAGGCTTGAAAGCGACTTGAACTTTCAGCGCGGCGCGGCCATCTGGCGGCTCGACCCACCGATCAGGAACCCAGCCCACGCCCATGAGCGCCGCCACCGAGACGAACGCCACCACACGGCCCTTCGAGGCCGATGTCGCCAAGCTCCTGCACCTGATGGTGCATTCGGTTTATTCCGAAAAGGACGTGTTCTTCCGCGAGCTCATCGCCAACGCGGCAGATGCCTGCGAGAAACTGCGCTACGAGGCCCTGTCGGACGGCTCGCTCCTCGGTGAGGACCCCGACCTTCGCATCACCTTGACCCTCGACCCGGAAAACCGCCGCCTGTCCGTCGAGGACAACGGCATCGGCATGAGCGAGGCCGAGCTGACCGACGCGCTCGGCACCATCGCGCGCTCCGGCACCAAGGCCTTCATGGAGCGCGTTTCCGGGCAGAAGGAAGGCGAGAACAGCCAGTTCATCGGCCAGTTCGGCGTCGGCTTCTATTCCGCCTTCATGGCCGCCGACAAGGTGGACGTCGTGTCCCGCCGCGCCGGGTCGCAGGAAGCCTCCCTTTGGTCCTCCGACGGCCTCGGCACCTATTCGCTTTCCGCCATCGATCTCGGCGAAGCGCCCGCGCGCGGCACCCGCGTCACCCTTCACCTGAAGGAGGACGCAGCGACATTTGCGGAAAGCTACACGGCCGAGCATACGGTCAAGGAACAGTCCGGCCACGTGCCGGTGCCGATCTTCCTGCGCGAGAAGCCGGACGCCGAACCCAAGCGCATCACCGACGGCACCGCCTTGTGGACACGCCCGAAAAGCGAGATCGATGCGCAGGAATATACCGACTTCTATCGCAGCCTCGCCGGCCAGTTCGACGATCCGGCCCTGACGCTCCATTACCGCGCCGAAGGCGTGCAGGAATATTCCGTTCTCGCCTTCGTGCCCGGCTCCAAGCCTTTCGATCTCTTCGACCCCGACCGCGCGGGCCGGATGAAGCTTTATGTGCGGCGCGTCTTCATCACCGACGAGGCTGAAATCCTGCCGCGATACCTGCGCTTCGTGCGCGGCCTCGTGGACTCCAGCGACCTGCCGCTCAACGTGTCGCGCGAGATGATCCAGGAAAGCCGCGCGCTCGGCCTCATCCGCAAGGGCGTCGCCAACCGCGTCCTGTCCGAGATGAACAAGCTCACTGAAAAGGACGCGCCGGCCTACACAAGGGTCTGGGAGAATTTCGGCCCGGTTCTGAAGGAAGGCCTCTACGAGGACTTCGAGCGCCGCGACACCCTTCTCGCGCTGTCACGCTTCAAGACCACGGCGTCGGGCGGTGAATGGCGTTCGCTGAAGGACTACGTGGCGGCGATGAAGGAGGGCCAGAGCGCGATCTACTTTGCCACCGGCACCGATCTCGATCGCCTTGCCTCCTCGCCGCAGATCGAGGGTTTCCGCGCCCGCGGGATCGAGGTTCTGCTTCTCACCGATCAGGTGGATTCATTCTGGGTGACGTCCGGCCTGGACTTCGAGGGCAAGCCCTTGAAGTCGGCGACGCAGGGGCTCGCCGATCTCGGCTCGATCCCGCTCAGCGAAGGCGAGGCCGCGCCCGCGCCGGCCTCCGAGGAAGCCTCGAGCTTCATCGCCTTCGTGAAGTCGACGCTCGGCGACATCGTGTCGGACGTGCGCGCGTCCGACCGCCTGACGACCAGCGCGGTCTGCCTCGTCGCGCCGGAAACCGGCATGGACCGCCAGCTCGAACGGCTTCTCGCCAGCGCCGGACGGCTCGATAAGGCGGCCAAGCCCATCCTGGAGATCAATCCGCGCCACGACCTCGTGGAGCGGCTGAGCCGGCTGGGAGACACCGAGACGGGCTTGCGCGAGGATGCGGCCCATCTCCTTTTCGACGAAGCGCGCATTGCGGACGGCGAAGCGCCGCTCGACCCGCGCGGCTTCTCGGACCGGCTCGCCCGCGTCCTGTCCCGCGCGGCGGGCTGATCCCCAGGCGTTCAGCGAAAATCCTTCGGCGCCAGACCGTGGCGCTGAAGCTTGTCGTAGAAGGTCTTGCGCGGCAGTTTGAGTTCATCGACGGCGGCCTGCACGTCGCCGCGATGGCGCGCCAGCGTTTCGCGCAGGACTCCCGCCTCGTAGCGCGCCACCTGTTCGGCAAGACCCCCTCCTTCCGCAGCGCTCTCGATCCGCACCTCCTCGCGCGGCTCTATCCCCAAGGCCACCCGCTCGGCGAAATGCACGAGTTCGCGCACGTTGCCGGGCCAGTCGTGGCGCATCAGGCGGTCACGCAGAGCGGGCGTGAGCGGCGGCGCTTCGCGGCGAAAGCGCGTCGCCGCCCGCGACAGGAAGTGCATGAAAAGAAGCGGGATGTCGTCGCGCCGCTCGCGAAGCGAGGGAATGCGCAAGGTGACGACGTTCAGCCGATAATAAAGATCCTCGCGGAAATCGCCGCGCTGCGCGGGGTCGGAAAGATCGACCTTCACCGCCGCGACGACCCTAAGATCCACGTTGCGCGTTTCGTTGAGCCCGAGCGGGGCGACTTCCCGCGCTTCCAGAACGCGCAGGAGCTTCACCTGAAGCGCGGGCGGCATGGATTCCAGTTCGTCCAGGAACAGCGTGCCCCCGTCGGCATGCTCGATGCGCCCGATGCGCTTGCGATCCGCCCCGGTGAAAGCCCCGCGCTCGTGGCCGAAAAGCTCGGACTCCATGGTGGATTCGGGGAGCGCACCGCAGTTGAGGACGACATAGGGTTTCGCCGCGCGAGGGCTGAGATCGTGGATGAGTTGCGCCACGACCTCCTTGCCCGTGCCCGTTTCGCCCTCGATCAGGACATCCACCTCGGCCCCGGCGATCTGCCGGATCGTTTCGCGCAGGCGTTCCATGACGGCCGTGTCGCCGAGAAGCGGCGTGCCGCCGGAGCCGCGCTCGGCGGCCTCGCGCAGACGACGGTTCTCCATCACGAGACGCCGCTTTTCCGCCGCGCGCCCGACACTGAGGAGAAGCCGCTCCCCGGCATAGGGCTTGGCGATGAAATCGTAGACGCCTTCCTGCAAGGCCGCGACCGCCGTTTCGATGTCGCCGTGGCCCGTGACGAGGATCACCGGCAGGTCCGGGTCGCGGCGCTTCAACTCGCGGTGCAGCGTCAGGCCGTTCATGCCGGGCATGCGCAGGTCCGTCACCACGACGCCCTCGAAGCCGGCATCGAGCGCATCCAGCGCGGCTTCCGCCGATGGCAGGGGCAAGGGCTCGTAGCCGGCGAGTTCCAGCGTCTGGACGTTGGCCGCGCGTAAGGTCTCGTCGTCGTCCACGAAGGCGACGGGCAGGCGCTCGTTCGTCATGGTTCCTCCGGTGCTGGGGGAAGACGGATGGTGAAGACCGCGCCGTCCGCGCCGCTCGTGGCGGAAAGCGCGCCGCCGAGTTCGGTGACGATGTCGGAGGAGATGGTGAGGCCGAGGCCCGTGCCCTTGGCCTTCGAGGTGCGGAAAGGCGTGAAAAGCGTCGCCAGCATGTCTTCCGGAATGCCGGGCCCGTTGTCCCGCACCTCGATCTCGACGCTTTCTCCCAAGCGCGACACGGACACCTGGATGCGCCCGTCCTCTCGCCCTTCCAGCGCCTCGACCGCGTTGCGAAGCAAGTTGACGAGAACCTGTTCCAGCCGGATGCGCCCGCCGAGGATCACGGCCTCGCCGCCATGGCTTTGCCGCTCCACCGCGACGCCGCTTTCGCGGATGCGGCTTTTCAGAATCAAAAGCGCGCCGTCGACGATCTCCTCCACCGCCAGGGGCTCAAGCGCGCCCTTGCCGCGCCGGGAGAAGTTGCGCAGCGTTTCCGTGATCGCGGCGATGCGGTCGGTGAGGCCGATCACCGTCTGGAGATTGTGCTCGGTCCGCTCCCCCTGCCCCTTCTGCAGAAAAAGCCTGGCGTTCTCGGCATAGGTGCGGATGGCCGCGAGCGGCTGGTTGATCTCGTGGGCGACGCCGGCCGTGACCTGCCCCAGCGTCGCCAGCCGGTTCGCCTGGGCGAGATCGTCGCGCAAGGAGGCGACGCGCGCTTCCGCCGTTTCGCGCGTCGCGATCTCGCCGGTCAGGCGCGCGTTGGCGCTGGCGAGATCGGCCGTGCGCTCGTGAACGCGCCGCTCCAGTTCGCTCGCCGCGCGCTCCTTTTCGTCGCGTCGCCGGCGGGCAAGGCGCCCGCGCCGAAGGAGAAAGAACGCGCCGGCGACGACAAGCGCCAGAACAAGCGCGGTGACGAGCCGGGCAAGCCCGGCGCTGGCCGCCAGCGCGCCCTCAGCAGACACGAGGAGATGGATTTGCCAGCCCGGCAATCCGCCCGTTGCGGGCGCTTGCGCCAGGGCAAAGCGCTCGGTGCGTCCTTCCGCTTCCGCGAAAACGAGGCCGTTCGATGCCGGAGCCTTGCGAAGCCCGAGCGGGGCCAACGGCGCGTCGCCGAACTGAAGGCTTTCGCGGATGGTCGCCGCTTCGGAAGCCGGAATGGGTCGCACCGCGCGGAACCGCCATTCGGAAAGGCTCGTCGCGACGACGATCCCGCGTCCATCGGTGACGAAGACAGGCTGCCCGCCTTCCCGCCAGTCGGTTTCCACGCCGTCCAGCTCGACCTTGGCGACCACGACGCCGGCCGGGACCTCCTCCCCTTCGATGCGGGCCGAGAAATATACGCCCGGCCGGCGACTGACCGTGCCGAGCGCATATTGCTCGGCGGCTCCTTCCCTCAGGGCATCGAGAAAATAATCGCGGAAGCGATAATCGCTGCCGACGAAGCTCGTCGGCTCGCGCCAGTTCGATGCGGCGACAGCGCGGCCCTGCCCGTCGAGGATGTAGATCACGGCCGCGCGCGTGACGGCGGCCAGCCGCTCCAGCTTGGCGTCGACGGCCGTCAGGCGCGCCGGGTCGCGCGTCGCGAGCGCCGCCTGGATCGAAGGGTCCTCCTTGAGGATCTGCGGCAAGGCGCGCTGTTTCTCGATCTCGCTGCGCAGGGGCGCGAGGGCCGCCGGCAGGCGCGCGGCGGCATCGCTCAAGAGCCGCTCAGCCGTGAAGCGCTGCGCGAGCGCCCCGGCCGCTGCGACGATGGACACGCAAAGCCCGGCGACGAGAAGCACTAAAAGCGCTCGCCTCCCGCCCCGTCGCATCCCGCCCACCGCCTTACCATACCCGCCGCTCGTCATCTGTGCGGAATATCGCACACACGTGGTCGAAAGCGAGCGGAAAACCGCATTCCTGTATCTCGTTCCCTGGTTCACAGGCATCGAGAGCCCTGCATTCCTCGCATATCTGCGATGCAGACGAAATTTGGCACGTCGTTTGCATGAGGGTCGTCATCGGGAGGTGTCGGCCGTCTTCCCGGAGGAGATTCAACGGCCATGACACTCGCTTGAACTCAAGGGGAGACACGACAATGGCGACATCCATTCCAATGCACGCGGCCGAGCCGCCGGTGAAGAAGCCGTTCTACTCGCAGCTTTACGTCCAGGTTCTGGTGGCGATCGCCGCCGGCATCACGCTCGGCCACTTCTACCCGGCGCTCGGCGCCGACCTGAAGCCGCTCGGTGACGCCTTCATCAAGCTCGTGAAGATGATCATCGCGCCGGTGATCTTCCTGACCGTCGTGACCGGCATCGCCGGCATGACCGATCTCGCCAAGGTCGGCCGGGTCGTCGGCAAGGCGATGATCTACTTCCTCACCTTCTCGACGCTCGCCCTGATCATCGGCCTCGTCGTCGCCAACGTCGTTCATCCGGGCGCGGGCTTCAACATCGATCCCGCGACGCTCGATGCCGGGGCCGTGAAGACCTATACGGAAAAGGCGCACGACACGACGATCGTCGGCTTCCTGATGAACATCATCCCCGCGACGCTCTTCGGCGCGCTGGCCGACGGCGACATCCTGCAGGTGCTGTTCGTCGCGGTTCTGTTCGGTCTCGCCCTTGCGATGGTCGGCGAGAAGGGCCGCCCGGTGACGGAATTCTTCCAGGCCGTGATGGCCCCGATGTTCAAGCTCGTTTCCATGCTGATGAAGTTCGCCCCCATCGGCGCGTTCGGCGCGATGGCCTTCACCATCGGCAAATACGGCATCGGCTCGGTCGCAAATCTCGCGATGCTGGTCGGCACCTTCTACCTGACGGCCTTCCTGTTCGTGGTGGTCGTGCTCGGCGCCGTCGCCCGCTACAACGGCTTCTCGATCTTCGCCCTGATCCGCTACCTGAAGGAAGAGCTGCTGCTGGTTCTCGGCACCTCCTCGTCGGAAGCCGCGTTGCCGTCCCTGATGGAAAAGCTCGAGCGCGCCGGCGCCAAGAAGTCGGTCGTCGGCCTCGTCGTCCCGACGGGCTATTCCTTCAACCTCGACGGCACCAACATCTACATGACGCTGGCCGCCCTGTTCATCGCGCAGGCCACCAATATCGACCTGTCGATCGGCGACCAGATCCTGCTCCTTCTCGTCGCGATGCTTTCTTCCAAGGGCGCGGCGGGCATCACGGGCGCGGGCTTCATCACGCTGGCCGCGACGCTCTCGGTGGTGCCGTCCGTGCCGGTCGCCGGCATGGCGCTGATTCTCGGCGTCGACCGCTTCATGTCGGAATGCCGCGCGCTCACCAACTTCATCGGCAATGCCGTCGCCACCCTTGTGGTCGCCCGTTGGGAAGGTGAACTCGACCAGGAGAAGCTGCATGCCGCGCTTTCAGGCGAGGCTTACGCCGCCGACACCAAGGCGATCGCCGTTCCGGCCGAGTAAGCCAACGTCCAAACGAGAAAAGCCCCGGACCGTCGCCACGGTCCGGGGCTTTTTCTTTATGCGTGCTTAGAGGCTGTTATGGACCGTAGACAAGCATTGTGCTGGCTGGACTGGTTCGCCGGGTAGGAGCCGGATGCAGCCGGTAGCGGGGCTACCGGCAAACGCTGGCGACGCACTCCGGCGAGCCAGTCCAGCCAGCCCGAAGGGTGGGATGAGCGAAGCCATCCGGGGCGTCGGCGAGATTTGCCAAGCCGCAAGGCTTGGCTGCACTCGCCTTCTACCGGGCTGGACTTCGCTGATCCCACACAATGCTTGTCTACGGTCCATAACAGCCTCTAGGCGAAAAACTATCTCAGCGCACGGTCGAGATGGACATAACCGCCATCCACGAAGAGCCATTGGCCGGTCGTGTGGCTGGAGGCATCCGACAGAAGGAAGATCACGGTGTTGGCGATCTCTTCCGACGTCGTCATGCGCCGGCCGAGCGGGATGTTGCGGGTGATCTCCTCCAGTCGCGTTTCCGGGTCCGGGAAGGTCTTGAGCCAGCGCTCGTAGAGCGGTGTCATGACTTCCGCCGGGATCACGGCGTTGACGCGGATGCCGTCATCCTTCAGCGAGGCGGCCCATTCGCGGGTCAAGGAGAGTTGCGCGCCCTTGGCGGCCGTGTAGCCCGACGTATCCCCCTGCCCCGTCAGCGCCGTCTTGGAGGAAACGTTCACGATGGAGCCGCGCGACGCGCGCAGCGCCGGCAGGCAGAGATGGGCGAGCGTGTAGTAGTGGATGAGGTTGCGCTCCAGGGAGCGACGGAACTCGGCCGGCCCGGCTTCCAGCCCGACCCCGTCATTGGCCCCGGCATTGTTGACGAGACCGTCGATGCGCCCGAAGGCTTCCTCCGTCTTCGTCACCGCCAGCCGGCAGCCCTCGTCCTCCGACAGATCGACCTGCACGAACAAAGCGCGGGGCGCTCGGCTCTTCAGTTCGGTCTCGAATGCCGGCTCCAGCGGGCTGCGGCCGAAGATGACGGGCACCGCCCCTTCCGCCGCCAGGCCCAAGGAGACGCCGGCCCCGATGCCGGAGCCCCCGCCGGTGACGATGACGACCTTGTCTTTGAGCCCGAGATCCATCGCGTCAGCCCTTGAACTGGAAGTCGCGGAGCGTTTCCGGCTTCATCTCGATCGAATAGCCCGGCGCCTTCGGCGGCATGTAGGCCGCGCCCTCGATCACGCAGGGTTCCTTGAAATGCTCGTGGAGGTGATCGACGAACTCGATCACGCGACCCTCGCGCGAGCCGGACACGGCGAGATAGTCGATCATCGACAGATGCTGGACATATTCGCAGAGCCCGACGCCGCCGGCATGGGGGCAGACGAGGAGCTTGTGCTTCGCCGCCATCAGGAGCACCGCCAGCACCTCGTTGACGCCGCCGAGGCGGCATGCGTCGATCTGCACAACGTCCACCGCGCCGCGCATGATGAACTGCTTGAACATGATGCGGTTCTGGCACATCTCGCCGGTCGCAACCTGCACCGGGGCGACGGCCTCGCGGATTTTCCGGTGGCCTTCGACGTCGTCCGGGCTCGTCGGCTCCTCGATGAACCAGGGCTTCACGAAGGCGAGCTTGCCGACCCAGTCGATCGCCTGATCAACTTCCCAGACCTGATTGGCATCGATCATCAGGTTGACGTCTGGGCCCACCGCCTCGCGCGCGATGGTCAAGCGGCGGATATCGTCTTCGAGATCGCGGCCGACCTTCATCTTGACGTGCTTGAACCCAGCATCCACGGCCTCTTTCGCGAGGCGCCGCAGCTTCTCGTCGGAATAGCCGAGCCAGCCCGCCGAGGTCGTGTAGCAGGGATAGCCTTCGCGCTTCAGCGTCTCGATGCGGCTCGCCTTGCCCGGTTCGACCGCGCGCAGCATCGCCACCGCTTCTTCAGGCGTGATGCAGTCGGTGATGTAACGGAAGTCGATCAGGGACACGAACTCTTCCGGGCTCATCTCGGCGACGAGCTGCCAGACGGGCTTGCTCTCGATCTTACCCCAAAGGTCCCAGACGGCGTTGATCACGGCGCCCGTCGCCAGATGGATCGCGCCCTTGTCCGGGCCGATCCAGCGAAGCTGACTGTCGGAGGTCATGTGCCGCCAGAAGGCGCCCATGTCGCGGGCGACTTCGGCCATATCGACGCCGACAACGAGATGGCGAAGGGCGCGGATCGCGGCGCAGACGATCTCGTTGCCACGCCCGATGGTGAAGGTCAGGCCGTGACCTTCATGCGGGCCATCCGTCTTCAGGATGACATAGGCCGCCGAATAGTCCGGGTCCGGGTTCATCGCATCCGACCCGTCGAGGGACTGCGAAGTCGGAAAGCGCAGGTCGAGAACCTCGATGTCGAGGATTTTGGTCATGTCGGCGGCCTTTCGGAAATCAGGCGGAAACGGTGCGCTGGCGCTGCTCGCCAAGGCCCTCGATGCCAAGACGCATCTCCTGGCCCGCCGTCAGGAAGACGGGCGGCTTCTGGCCGAGGCCGACGCCGGGCGGCGTGCCGGTGGAGATGACGTCGCCGGGCTGAAGGCTCATGAAGCGCGACAGGTAGGACACGATCTGCTGGACGGTGAAGATCATGGTTTCGGTCGTGCCGTCCTGGTAGCGCTTGCCGTCGACATCGAGCCAAAGCTTCAGCTTCTGCGGGTCGGCGACTTCGTCGCTCGTGACGAGCCAGGGGCCGGTCGGGCCGAAGGTGTCGCAGCCCTTGCCCTTGTCCCAGGTGCCGCCGCGCTCGATCTGGAATTCGCGCTCCGACACGTCGTTGATGACGCAATAGCCCGCGACGTGGTCCATCGCGTTCTCTTCGGAGATGTAGCGGCCGCCTTTGCCGATCACGACGCCGAGCTCGACCTCCCAGTCGGTCTTCACCGAATCGCGCGGGATCTCGACATCGTCGTTCGGGCCGACCACGGCGCTCGTCCACTTGTTGAAGATGATCGGCTCGGCCGGGATCGGCGCGCCGGTCTCGGCGGCGTGGTCGGCGTAGTTCAGGCCGATGCAGATGAACTTGCCGATATGGCCGACGCAAGGACCAAGACGCAGGCCCTCCTGCGGCACGCCTTCCACGAGCGGCAGCGTTTCGGGGTCGAGAGCCTGCAAGCGCGCGATGCCTTCGGGCGTCAGCACCTCGCCGGCGATGTCGGCGACATGGGCGGACAGGTCGCGCACGCGGTTCGAGGCGTCGAGGAGACCGGGCTTTTCCTGGCCCTTGGCGCCGTAACGGAGGAGCTTCATCGCGTGGGTTCGTCCTGTTCTTGGAAGAATTGAGCGGGGCGGCGGCAAGCCGCCGCCCCAACGGAGCGTCGATCAGTCGTAAAGAACGGCGGCGATTTCCGGGGAGGCGATGTTGGTCTTGTCGTACCAGAAGAAGCCGGTATCGATCTTCGGCTCGACCTTCTCGCCCTTGGCGGCGGCAACGGCGGCCTTCACCGTCTGGTAACCGATGCCAACCGGGTTCTGGGTGATGGCGCCGGCCATCGAGCCGTCCATGATGGCCTGCTTCTGCTGCGCGCCGGAATCATAGCCGATGATGACGATCTTGCGGCCGAGTTCGCGGGCACCGTTGATGACGCCGATGGCCGAGCCCTCGTTCGCGCCGAAGATGCCCTTGAGGTCCGGATTGGCCTGAAGGATCGACTTGGTGATCTCGGTCGACTGAAGCTGGTCGCCCGCGCCGTACTGGATGTCGACGATCTCGATATTGGGATGCTTGGCCTTGATCTGGTTCACGAAACCGTCGCGACGGTCGACGCCGGTGCGGCTGGTCTGGTCGTGAACGACGAGCGCGATCTTGCCGCTATCGCCGATGAGGCCCGCCATCTTGTCGGCGGCGAGCGCCGCGGCGGCGACGTTGTCGGTGGCGGCGGTCGTCACCGGAATGTCGCTGTCGACGCCGGAATCGAAGGCGACCACGGGGATGTTGGCGGCCTTCGCCTGCTGCAGGAGCGGCGTCGCGGCCTGGCTGTCGAGCGCGGCGAAGCCGATGGCGGAGGGCTTCTTGGCGAGGGCCGCCGACAGCATGTCGATCTGACGGTCGACCTGCGCTTCCGTATCCGGTCCTTCGAAGGTGATGGAAACGTTCAGTTCGGTGGCGGCCTTGTCGGCGCCGGCCTTCACGGCCTGCCAGAACTGGTGCTGGAAGCCCTTGGAGATGACCGGCACGTACATCTTCCCGGCTTCCTGCGCGCCGGCGAGGCCGGAGCTGCCGAGAAGCGCGAGGGCCGCGCTGGCGGCGATGAGATAACGGCGATTGAGCATGAGACTTCCTCCCTTGGTGCCCCTTTTCGGAGCGGTTCGCTTGCATCCGTCCGGGCTCCTTGCCGCCCGGCCGGTATTGAGCTCTCAGACCCGCCGGCGCCGCAGCATGTCGGTGTAGACGGCGAGGATGATGATCGCCCCGGTCACCACCGTCTGCCATTCCTGCGCGACGGACAGGATGCGCAATCCGTTGGCGAGAACGGAGATGATGAGCGCGCCGATCAGCGTGCCGACGATCGTGCCGCGACCGCCCGACAGGCTCGTGCCGCCGATCACCACCGCCGCGATGGCGTCGAGTTCGTAGCCCTGGCCGAGCGCTGGCTGGGCGGAGTTGAGGCGGGACGCGATGAGAAGCCCGGCCACGCCGCAGATGCCGCCGGCCAGCGCATAGACCGCGATCTTCCAGCGGTCGGTGTCGACACCCGACAAGCGCACCGCTTCCTCGTTGGAGCCGAGCGCGAAGGTGAAGCGGCCGAGGATCGTGCGGCGCAGAATGAAATGGGCAATAAGCGCGACGCCGAAGAGAACCAGAACGCCGTTCGGGATCGGCACCTCGGGCAGCACCCAGCCGATGATGGAGCCTTGCGCGATGTCGGTGAAGCCCGGCGTCGAGTTGAAGTAGATCGGCCGCGTGCCCGAGATCACGAGCGACAGGCCTTTCAGGATCAGCATCATGCCGAGCGTCGCGATAAAGGGCGGAACCTTCAGCTTGGCGATGAACGAGCCGGAGCAAAGGCCCGACACGGTGCCGGCGGCGAGCGCGGCCAGAATGCCGAGCGGCAGCGGCATGCCCCATTTCGTCAGAACCGTTCCCGCGATCACCGCGCAGAAGGTCATCAGCGTTCCGACCGACAGGTCGATGCCGCCGGTGATGATCACGAGCGTTGCGGCCACTGCCAGAACGCCGTTCACCGAAGTCGCCTGGAGGATCGACAGGATGTTGGCGGTTTGCAGGAAGTTCGGCGAAGCGAGCGAAAAGCCGATCACGAGCACGATCAGGCTCGCGAAGGCCAGAAGCCGCTGTTGCGCGCCCGAAAAGCGTGCCGATGGGGCGGTTCCCGGCCCGGCCGTCGCGCCGCCGGCGGCGTTGCCCGTGGTGCTCATCGCGTTTCTCCCGCGGCATCAGGGGCGGAACCCCCGCGCATGGTGGCCAGATGCATGATCTCGTCTTGGGCCGCGCCGGCCGGCAGGAACCCCGTCAGCCGCCCTTCGCACATCACCGCGATGCGGTGGCTGAGCCGCAGCACCTCGGGCAGTTCGGAGGAGATGACGACGATGGCCCGCCCTTCGGCGGCGAGCGCGTTCATCAGCTTGTAGATCTCGGCCTTGGCGCCGACATCGATGCCGCGCGTCGGCTCGTCGAAGAACAGGACGTCGCAGTCGCGAAGCAGCCATTTGGCGATCACGACCTTCTGTTGGTTGCCGCCGGACAGAAGGCGCGCTTCCTGCTCGTCGGACGGCGTCTTGATGGAAAGTTCGCCGACATAGCGCCGCGCCGTGTCGCGCATCGCGCCTTCCTTCAGGAGGCCGAGGCGGCCGGCAAAGCGCGACAGCGAGGCGAGGGCGACATTGTCGCGAACGCTCATGGCGGTGGCGAGGCCGAAATGCTTGCGGTCCTCCGACAGGTAGCCGATGCCGGCGCGCACCGCATCCTTGGGGCTGCGGATGTCGACGGGCCGACCGGACACGCGGATTTCGCCGGAATCGCGCCGGTCGGCGCCGAAGACGGCGCGCGCGACTTCGGTGCGCCCTGCCCCCATCAGCCCGGCGAAACCGAGGATCTCGCCGCGCCGAACCTGAAAGGACACGTCGCGGATAGCCGCGCCCCGGTTCAGGCTGCGAACATCGAGAAGCACCTCGCCCTCGGCCTCGGGCAAATGCGGCCGGGCGTCTTCAGCCAGTTCCCGCCCGACCATCATGGAGATGATGCGCGACACGGGCGTTTCCGCCATCGGCACGGTCGCTACATATTCGCCGTCGCGCATCACCGTCACCCGGTCCGCGATGCGCTTCAGCTCGTCCATCTTGTGCGAGATGTAGACGATCCCGACGCCGTCCGCTTTCAACCGCCCGATGATGGCGAAGAGATCGGCGATCTCGGCATCGTTCAAGGCCGCCGTCGGCTCGTCCATGATGAGGACGCGCGAACGGAACGACAGGGCTTTGGCGATCTCCACCATCTGCTGCTTGGCGACGGTGAGCGAGCCGACCAACGTTCGCGGATCGAGGTCGAGCCGCATCGACTGGAAGATCGCTCTGGCGTCCGCGTTGAGCCGCGCATCGTCCAGAAGACCGAAAGCCCGTTTGGGCTCGCGGCCGATGAAGATGTTCTCGGCGGCCGAAAGATCGGGCATCAGGTTGAGTTCCTGATGGATGATCGCGATCCCAAGATCCTGCGCGGCGCGCGGCGAGCTGATCTCGACCGGCCGGCCTTGGAGAAGGATATCGCCGGCGGTCATCGGATAGATGCCGGACAGGATCTTCATCATCGTCGACTTGCCGGCGCCGTTCTCGCCCATCAGGGCATGGACCTCGCCGGCGCGAAGATCGAAGCGCGCTCTCTTGAGGGCTTGGACGCCGGGAAAGGACTTGTCGATCCCTTCCATCCGAACCAGTTCGCTCATGGCCTTCTCCCCTGGCCCGACGCCGTCAGATGGTGACGCCACCGTCCACGAGGACGGCCTGACCGGTCACGAAGCGCGATTCGTCCGACAGAAGGTACACGACGGTGGGCGCGATGTCGGACACCGTGGCGAGACGCCCCATCGGCTGGCGGGCGACGAAGTCCTTTTCCGCCTGCACGGGATCGGGCGCGCTGTTGATGCGGCCGCGCAAGGAAGGCGTGTCCACCGTGCCGGGGCAAAGGGCGTTGCAGCGAAGATTGCGCTTCACGTAATCGGCCGCGATGCTCTTGGTGACGCCGATCACCGCCGCCTTTGTCGCGCCATAGGCGAAGCGGTTCGGAAAGCCCTTCACCGAAGAGGCCATGGACGCCATGTTGAGGATCGATGCAGCTCCCGTGGCGTCCGCGCGCTCCAACAGGCCCGGCAGAAGCGCTCTGGTGACGCGGAACATGGACTTGACGTTGAGGTCGAAGGAAAAGTCCCAGTCCTCGTCGCCGCAATCGAGGATGGCGCCGTTGTGGACGAAGCCGGCGCAGTTGAAGATGCCGTCGAAGGGCGCCTGCGAGGCGGCGAAGGCGCTGATCGCGGCGCCGTCGAGAACATCTAGGGGCAAGGCCGTGATGCGCGGATTTTCCTGCGCCAGATCGCGAAGCGCTTCGGCGTTCAGATCGGTGGCGACGACCTCGGCGCCTTCCGCGGCGCAAAGAAGAGCGCTGGCGCGGCCGATGCCTTGCGCGGCGGCGGAGATGAAGATGCGCTTGCCATCCAACCGCATGACGTGCCGCCCTCCCAAGCTTGCAGTTCCGTGCTGTTCTTGTTCTTATACGAACAGAATGTTCATATGTAAACCACCGATCACGCACGCGGACAAGAGATGAGCGGAACGCTGAAACTCCTTCCCGAGCCGGAAGAGCGATACCGGGCGCCGGCTCTCGACAAGGGTCTCGACATCATCGAACTCCTGTCGGAGCAGCCGGGCGGGCTGACGCGGGCCGAGATCGTCAAGGCGATGGGCCGCAGCCCGAGCGAGGTGTACCGGATGCTGGAACGGCTGGTGGCGCGCGATTATGTCGGCCGCTCGCTGGAAGGCGACCGCTATGCGCTGACCATGAAGCTCTTCGCCCTCGCGCACCGGCATCCGCCGCTCCGCCGCCTCGTGACGCCGGCCCAGCCCTTGATGGACGACTTCTCGCGCCAGGCACGCCAGTCCTGCCATCTGGTGGCCCCCGAAGGCGGCGACGCCATCGTGGTCGCCCATGCAAGCTGTCCGGGCAACTGGGAATTCGGTATCCGGATCGGCGCGCCGATCGACCTTCTCCAAACGGGGTCGGGCGAAACCCTCCTCGCCTTCACCGCGCCCGAAGCCCTGTCCGAACTCCTGTCGCGCTGGGAAGGGAGCGAGCGGTTGCCCATGTTCCGCTCGATCGAGACCCGTCTGGCCGGCCATCGCGCCAAAGGGTATCGCACGGGCAAAAGCCGGCAGGTGCAGGGCATCGAGGATATCAGCGTGCCGATCCTGTCGCCGGACGGCCATGCGCTGGCCGTTCTCACCTGCCCCTTCGTGCACCGCCTCGACGCGCCGGGGCCGAAGATCGCCGATGCGCTGAGCCTTTTGAAGGATGTCGCGGCGCGGCTGTCCTTGTCGTAGAACGCAAAGCCGCCCACCCGGAGGAACCCATGCTGAAGACCATACCGTCGATCATCAATTCCGAGCTTCTGACGATCCTGGCCGAGATGGGCCATGGCGACGACCTCGTTCTGTGCGACCGCAACTTTCCGGCCGCTTCCGTCGCGGCGGAGACGACCTCTGGCGCCCTCGTCCAGCTCTCCGGCACGGACACGACGGAAGCCGCGCGCGCCATTCTGAGCCTGTTCCCCCTCGACGGTTTCGTGCCGGTCGCGGTGCGCCGCATGGCCGTGGTGGACGACCATGCGGCCGTTCTGGAGGTTCATCGTGCGATGCAGGACGTGGTGGACGCCGCGGAGGGCCGCGCGATGGAGATCGAGGCGGTGGAGCGCTTCGCCTTCTACGAAGCCGCGAAGCAAGCCTATGCCGTGGTGCGCACCACGGAAGCGCGTCCCTATGGCTGCTTCATCTTCAAGAAGGGCGTCGTGTTCGACTGAACGGGGCAGCCGAGGCATAGGAAGCGTTCCGCAACAACGGGACGCGGCCCAACATGCTTTTCGGTCTTTTCGTTCTTCTCGCCTGCCAACTCCTCGGCGAAGCCCTGGTCCGACTTCTCGACGTGCCCGTGCCGGGGCCGGTTCTCGGCATCCTGCTTTTGTTCGGCTATCTCGCTGTTGCCGACAGGCTGAAGGCGGGCGCGGCATCGGGGCGCGAAGCCCCGGTGGGGAAGGCGGCGGACGGCCTCCTCGGCTTCCTCGGACTTCTGTTCGTGCCGGCCGGCGTCGGGGTGGCGCAGTCGAGCGACCTGATCCTCGCCAACGGCGTCGGCATCGTGTCGGTCCTCGTTCTGTCCACGCTCGCGACGCTCCTTGCGACCGTCGCCACCTTCCGGCTTCTGCGTCGGCTCAGCGGAAAGGATGCCGCATGAGCGAGGCGTCCCCGATCTTCATTCTATGGGTCTATCTTTCCGCGAGCCCGCTTCTGTGGCTGACCCTGACGATCGGCGCGTTTCTCACTGCCCGCCGGGTCGCGGAAGCCAGCGGCAACCATCCGCTGGTCAACCCGATCCTTTTGTCGATCGCGGCGCTCGTCGGGCTTCTGCACATCACGAGAACCCCCTACGCGGTTTATTTTTCCGGCGCGCAGTTCGTGCATTTCACGCTCGGCCCGGCAACGGTGGCGCTTGGCGTGCCGCTTTATCGAAACCGCCGGCTCGTGGTGGAAACGGTTCTGCCGATCGCCGGCGCGCTTCTGGTCGGCGCATGCGTGGCGGTGATCTCGGCGGTCGGCCTTGCGACCCTGTTCGGATTGCCGGGCCCGGTGATCGCGGCGCTCGCCCCGAAATCGGTGACGGCCGGCATCGCGATGGGCATTGCGGAACAGATCGGAGCCGATCCGGCGCTGACGGCCGTGTTCGTGATCTTCACCGGCATC
The DNA here is from genome assembly GCF_009176975.1 of Aureimonas psammosilenae. Lineage (GTDB taxonomy): Bacteria > Pseudomonadota > Alphaproteobacteria > Rhizobiales > Rhizobiaceae > Plantimonas > Plantimonas psammosilenae. The sequence goes on along the minus strand of NZ_WEZG01000001.1, from coordinate 262,234 downwards.
GTCGGAGCGATCGCGGTGACGCCTTTGATGAACGGCTTGCGCATCCGCGACTACGCGGCGCGGGGCTTTGCGGCAGGTCTCGCCTCGCACGGCATCGGCACCGCGCGGGCCTTCCAGGTGCATGACCTTGCCGGCACCTTCGCCGGGCTCGCCATGGCGCTGAACGGTCTTGCGACCGCACTTCTGGTGCCTTTCCTGATCGAAAGGCTGCATCCTTGAAGACCCGGCCGCCGCTGCATGGGATGCGGCGGCCGGGGATCGGCTCGAACTCGCTCAGGCGATGTTCAGGCCGACATCCAGATTGTTGCGCGTGGCGTTCGAATAAGGGCAGATCTCGTGCGCAGCGGCCACGAGCTTTTCGGCGTCAGCGCGCTCGACGCCCGGCAGGTCGATGGTCAGATCGGCCGTGATGCCATAGCCGCCTTCCGAGCGCGGACCGAAGCCGACTTCGGCCGTCACCGTCGCTTCCGCCGGAACCTTGACGCCGACCTTCGGCGAAATGGCGCGCATGGCGCCGAGGAAGCAGGCCGAATAGCCGGCGGCGAAGAGCTTTTCCGGGTTGGCGCCCGTGCCGCCGGGGCCGCCCATTTCCTTCGGCACCACCAGCTTGACGTCGACCGATCCGTCGTCGGAACGGGCGGCGCCGTCGCGGCCGCCACCGTTGGCGGTGGCCTTGGTCTTGTAGATCACGTCGACCGGCATGGGATTCTCCTCGTGGGGTTCGGGATGGGGGAACGCTGCCGCCCCTCATGAGGCGGCAAAGAATTTCGGGAGACGGCTAGGAAAAAGCCGTCGCGTCTCAGTTGGCCGCCTTCGCGGCGTCCTCGATGACCTTCGCCACAGCTTCGGCCTGCGAAATGTAGAGGGCGTGGCTGCCCTTGATCTCGGTCACCTTGGCGCCGGCGCGCTTGTACATGGAGCGCTGGAGATCGGAGCTCAGCACCATGTCGTCGGCGGCCACGATGCCGTAGCTCGGCCGGCCGTGCCACGCGGCCACCGGGACGGGAGCCTGAAAGGCGGACACCGCCACCGGCATCTGCGAATGAGCCATGAATTCGGCCTGATCCTTCGGCAGATCCGCGCCGAAATCGGCCGCGAACTTGGCGGGATCGAGCATCAGGAAGCCGTCGTCGGTCGGCTTGATGTCGTTGGAAGGCGAAGGCATCGACTGAACCAGCCCGGCGGTGGTCTCGCCCTTTTCCGGCTGAAGCGCGGCGACGTAAACCAGCGCCTTGACCTTCGGGTCGTCGCCGGCCGCCGTGATGATCGTGCCGCCATAGCTGTGGCCGACGAGAACGGTCGGGCCGTCCTGGCGGGCGAGAACGCGCTTGGTGGCGGCCACGTCCTGGTCGAGGCCGGTCAGCGGCTGCTGCACGACGCTGACATTAAAGCCGTCCTTCTTCAGGATGTCGTAGACCTTGCGCCAGCCGGAGCCGTCGACCAGCGCGCCATGCACGAGGACGACGTTCCTGGCGGCAGCCGCCGCGGGCGCCACGGCACCGGCGGACACGGCTGCCAAAGCGCTTGCAGCCAGCATGATATGACGGAAACTGGTCATTGCCCGATCCTTATCGCCAATTCGTTATCGCGACAACTATTAGATAGACCCATTCGAAATGACTGTCCAGCAGGAATTTATCGCGATATCATTTTTTACGAGCAAGACCATGACCGAGCGGTTCCGATGACCAAGCCAAGCCTCCCCCCACCCCTGGACGAGCAGCTCTGCTTCGCGCTCTACGGCGCGTCCATGGCGGTCGGGCGGATCTACAAGCCGCTTCTGGACGGTCTCGGCATCACCTATCCGCAATATCTGGTATTGTCGGCGCTTTGGGACACGGACGAGCAAACGGTAGGAGCCATTGCCGAGCGACTGCTTCTGGAGCCGAGCACCGTGACGCCCCTGGTGAAGCGCCTGACGGCGGCGGGCCTCGCCGAGCGCCAGCGCAACCCCGACGACGAGCGGCAGGTGATCGTTCGCTTGACGCAAACCGGGCGGAACATGCAGGAAAGCTGCTCGTGCCTCGCCGAACGGCTCGTGGAAACCTCCGGTCGCGACTTGGAGGACCTGAAGCGCTTGAACGGGGAGATCCGCGCGCTCCGCGACACGCTCGGCCGGGTTCTCCAGACAGAGCGATGAAGGGAACAACCGTGCCACCGGACATCGACGACGAAACGCTGGCCTTCGCCGGGCGGGTCTTCCAGGCGGCCAGAAACGGCGACGCAGGCCTGCTCGCACCGCTTCTGGAGGGTGGCTTGCCACCCAACCTTCGCAACGACAAGGGTGATGGCCTCCTGATGCTGGCGAGCTATCATGGACATGCCGAACTGACCGCTCTTCTCATGGCTCACGGCGCCGATCCCGACATGCCGAACGATCGGGGTCAGACACCTTTGGCCGGCGCGGCCTTCAAGGGCGATCTGGCCGTTGCCCAGGTTCTGCTCGACGGGGGTGCGGCGGTGAACGGAAGCGGACCCGACGGGCGCACCGCCCTGATGATCGCGGCGATGTTCAACCGCGTCACCCTCCTTCGACTTCTTCTCGATCGCGGCGCCGATCCGGGTTGCGTTTCGAAGGATGGAACGACAGCTTTGGCGGCGGCGACCGCGATGGGAGCCTCGGATACGACCGCCTTATTGGGAAAGCTGAACCGCGCGGAAGCGCCGGACGTTTGAACAGAACCTTTCACAACCAGACCGCACAATAACTTATGGTTGCTTAATGTTATTTATGCGACATTTCTGAGAAAATTTGCGTCACCCTTCTGACAACTTAATTGCCGCCCAATCAATCATTAAACGTATTTTTTTCCAAGGGATGGCTTGGGAAACGGCAAGCCGGTTAGTTTGGTGTCCAACAACCGGCGCTGAGTCGGTGGCTCCGCATATGCGGTCCGCCGAAATTTCTGCGAGCCAATGAAGGAGCCGGCATGTCTGTTCCTATGCAACCCCACGTAGACTCTTCGTCCGGGAAGCACTCGTTTCTGAAACCGCTCCTGTCGATCACCAAGTCGACACGGCAACTCTTCGGCTTGCTTCTGGCCGATATCGGCGTCGTGGTCGGTCAGGACCAGTTTCTTTTGCAGTTCGTGGAAGACAACCCGAAGAAGGTCAGCGAGATCGCGACGACGCTCTCCGTGCGTCCTTCCACCATTTCCAAGATGGTGGACGTTCTGGAAGCCAAGAACTGGGTTGTGCGTGATCGCGACGACAGCGACCTGCGCAAGGTGCTGGTGCGTTTGACGCCGGAAGGCATCCAAGTGCGCGCCAAGGTTCTGACGGTCTGGAACGAGTTCGAAAGCCAGCTCCGCACCTCGCTGAACGATGTGGACGCGAGCTTTTTCGACAATTTGAACAAGCTCGACGCCATTCTGGCGCGCCGGCTCGCGCGCCTGCGCTGAGACTTCGCGCCGGCCGCTTGGCCGGTTTTTCGGGAGCGAGACACGCTTTCACGCGTTGAGGTGGCGGCACGAATTTCCTGAGGAAGGCCGCCATGAGCTTCCGTTTCCAGCGTTTCGCCGCGCCGTCCCTCGCCGCGCTTCTTCTCGGCTTGGCATTCGATCCGGCCTTCGCCCAGCCCGTCACGCCCGACACCCCGCCGCCGGGGCAGGAGGATGACGAGGGAACGCCCGACAGCCAAGCCGCGCCGGACGATCCTTGCGCCATCGCGCCGGGCGTCACGCGCGACGAAGGCGACCTCACCGGCCAGTTGTCGGACTGCAACGGCGTTCTGACGCCGCCGCCCACTGCCGGGGGCGAGATGCAGGCGCCCGTGCCCGATCCCGACCCGAACACCACGCCCGTCGTGCCGCCCGGCAGCGTGCCCGAGCAACCTGCCCAGTAGAACTCAGACCCTCACGCGCCAGACGAGATCGCGGCTTTCGCCGGGAGCCAGACGAAGCACTCCCGGCTTATCGAGAAAATCGCCGTCCCAGCCGACGGGACTCGCCATGGAGAACCAGGGCTCGATGCAAAGAAAGGGCGCGCCGGCCGGCTTCGACCAGACGCCGAGATCCTTGTAGTCCTCCCAGGACACGGTGATCGCGCGCTGCTCGGCCCCGTTCTCGTCCAGCGCGAGGTAGCGCACGGCGCGGCTGCGAACGTTCGGCAGCACCAAGGCGTCGGCGGCGAACACCGACTCGCGAAGCGGCAGGACGCCATCCACGATCGGCGTTTCCGATTTCGGCGCACCGAGAAGCCCGCCTTCCACCGACAGAACCGGCCCCGGCTCCGGCGTTTCGAAGCGAAGCTCGTGCCGGTCTTTCGGGCAATCCTCGACCAGCGGCCAGCGAAAGGCGGGGTGAGCGCCGACGCCGCAGGGCAGAAGCACGTCGCCCGTATTCGTCACGCGGGACGTGACGGAAAGCGTCGCGTCCGCCACCTCGTAGATCTGCTCCAACCGAAAGGCGAAGGGGAAGCGCTCGCGCGTTTCCACGCCGTCCACCAGCCGCAGAACGGCGCGCGCCTCCGAGCGCTCCACCCATTCGAAGCGCATGTCGCGGGCAAGGCCGTGCTGCGTCAGCGTGTAGTCCCGTCCCTCGTGCCGAAGGCGGTCGCCCGTCAGACGTCCGACGATCGGAAACAGCACGGGCGCGTGACGCGGCCATTCGGGGCCGGCCTGCCAAAGAAGCTCGACGCCCTCCCCGTCCCTGACGCTCGTCAGTTCCGCGCCGTCCGCCTTGACCGCGGCCGAGATGCCGCCCGCCTCGATCCGGTGGGTATTATCCATGTCCTGCCCTCGAGTCTTTCCGTTGTCGCCGGTCGATGACATAGAGGATATCGGAACCATGTCGCCGTGCCAGGCGATCGCGCACCTTTTCGGAGCCCGAGAAAAGCCGATGTCCTCGCTGAAATTTGGAACGAGCGGCCTGCGCGGTCTGGTGACGGACCTTCTGGGCGGCCCGAGCTACACCTATTCGCTGGCCTTTCTGCGCCATCTGGGCGCAGGCGGGCGCGTCTTTATCGGGCGGGACCTGCGCTCCTCCAGCCCCGAGATCGCCGCCGATTGCATCGCGGCGGCGAGAACCGCCGGCTTCGAGCCGGTGGATTGCGGCGCGGTGCCGACGCCCGCCCTCGCGCTTGCCGCGATGAGCGATGGCAGCCCCGCCATCATGATCACCGGCAGCCACATCCCCGACGACCGCAACGGCCTGAAATTCTATTCCGCCAAGGGCGAGATCGCCAAGGACGACGAGGCCGGCATCCTGTCGCATTTTGCCCAAACGCAGAACGAACGACGGCCGGAAGGGAACGACGGCGCGCAGACGCTCGACGCGCTCGCTCCCTATCGCCGCCGCTATGTCGACTTCTTCGGCCCCGCCGCGCTTGTCGGCCTTAAGGTCGGCGTCTACCAGCATTCCTCCGTCGCCCGCGACGCCCTCCTTGACGTGGTGACGGCGCTCGGAGCCGAAGCCGTGCCGCTGGCGCGCGCCACGAGCTTCATTCCCGTCGACACCGAAGCCCACCGGCCCGAAGACGTCCGCCTCGTCGCCGACTGGGCGGCGGAGGGCACGCTCGACGCCATCGTCTCCACCGACGGCGACGCCGACCGTCCGCTCGTCGCCGACGAGCGCGGCCGCATCCTGCGCGGCGACGTGATCGGGCTCCTCACCGCCCGCCATCTCGGCCTCCGGACGATCGTGACGCCCGTCACCTCCAGCGCCGCCGTGGAAGCCTCCGGCATCGCCACGCGCGCCCTTCGCACCAAGGTCGGCTCACCTTTCGTGATCGCCGGCATGGAAAAGGCAGCTTCGGAAGGGGCCGAGGGCATCGTCGGCTTCGAGGCCAATGGCGGCCTTCTCCTGTTCTCGCCCGTCACGCGCGATGGCCGCACGCTTTCCGCGCTGCCGACGCGCGACGCGTTTCTGCCGATCCTCTCCGTTCTGGCCGAAGCCAAGGCGCTTGGAATGTCGCTTGGGCAGGTCGTGGACAAGCTCGATGCCGGACACGCCGCCGCGCACCGCCTGCAGGAAGTGCCGGCCAGCCGCAGCGCGCCCTTCCTTCAGCGGCTGGCGAGCGACGCGGCCTTCCGCGACGAGTTCATGCGCCCCGTCGGCGCGGTTCGCGAAACCAACGATCTCGACGGCGTTCGCATGCTTCTCGCCGACGGCTCCACGATGCATTTCCGCGCCTCCGGCAATGCGCCGGAACTGCGCTGCTATGTGGAAGCAGGAAGCGAGGCGAAGGCCGCCGAACTTCTCCATTGGGGCCTGGAAGCGGCGACGCGCGAGGTGCGCTGATCGGCGCTTGCGTCCCGGCGCGGCCAAGTCCATGACTGCGCGCAACTTGGATCTTGGCACCGGGAGAAGCAGATGAAGACCAGAGCCGCCGTCGCCTGGGAAGCAGGCAAGCCGCTGACGATCGAGACGATCGACCTTGCCGGCCCCAAGACCGGCGAGGTGCTGGTGGAAATCATGGCGACGGGCGTCTGCCACACGGACGCCTACACGCTGTCGGGCCTCGACTCCGAAGGCAAGTTCCCGGCCATCCTCGGCCACGAGGGCGCCGGCATCGTGCGCGAGGTCGGCCCCGGCGTTACGACCCTGCGGGCCGGCGATCACGTGATCCCGCTTTACACGCCCGAATGCCGCAACTGTAAGAGCTGCCTGTCGCAGCGCACCAATCTCTGCACCGCCATCCGCTCTAGCCAAGGCCAAGGCGTCATGCCGGACGGCACCTCGCGCTTCAAATGCGAGAGCGACACCGTCTTCCATTACATGGGCTGCTCGACCTTCTCGAACTTCACCGTTTTGCCCGAGATCGCGCTCGCCAAGGTGCGCGAGGACGCCCCCTTCGACAAGATCTGCTATATCGGCTGCGGTGTCACCACCGGCATCGGCGCGGTGATCTACACGGCGAAAGTCTGGCCAGGGGCCAACGTCGTGGTCTTCGGCCTCGGGGGCATCGGCCTCAACGTCATCCAGGGCGCGCGCATGGTCGGCGCGGACAAGATCATCGGCGTGGATCTCAACCCCGCCAAGGTCGAGATGGCGAAGAAATTCGGCATGACCGACTTCATCAACCCGAACGACGTCGGCAACGACAAGGTCGTGCAGGCGATCGTGGACCTGACGGGCGGCGGCGCGGACTTCTCGTTCGATGCGACCGGCAACACGGCCGTCATGCGCCAGGCCCTGGAATGCTGCCATCGCGGCTGGGGCGAATCGATCATCATCGGCGTGGCCGAGGCCGGCAAGGAAATCTCGACGCGGCCCTTCCAGCTCGTCACCGGCCGCGTCTGGCGCGGCACGGCCTTCGGCGGCGCGCGCGGGCGCACCGATGTGCCGAAGATCGTCGACTGGTACATGGACGGCAAGATCAACATCGACGACCTCATCACCCACGTAATGCCGCTCGACGAGATCAACACCGCCTTCGACCTCATGCACGAAGGCAAGTCCATCCGCTCGGTCGTCACTTTCTGACGAGGATGGCCGAGACCGAATGGCGCTGGCGGGAGTTCGAGGCGCTGCAGCCGCGCGAACTCCACGACCTCCTGAAACTGCGCTGCGACACCTTCGTGGTGGAGCAGCGTTGCGCCTTTCCCGAGATCGACGGCAAGGACCCGGAAGCGACGCATCTCCTTTGCCTCGCTGGACCTGCGCTCGCCGGCTGCCTCCGGGTCTTCGGACCGGACGCAACCGAGCCCGCCGCACGGATCGGACGGCTGGCGATCGCCCCCGATCATCGCGGCACCGGCCTCGGACACGCCATGATGCGCGAGGCCATCGCCTTCTGCGAGGGCCGTTTCCCTGGTGCCGGGATCGTGCTTTCGGCGCAGAGCCATCTCCAGGCCTTCTATGCCCGCCACGGCTTCCGGCCCGAAGGCGAGCCCTATCTCGAAGACGGCATCCCCCATGTCGACATGCGCCGGTCAGGTGCTTGACTTGAATAAATGTCGGTACGAATAATCCTTGCACCGACCGTCTTCTCAGCCATGTGACGCCGCAAAGGCTCCGACATGAACGCGAACCGCAAGACACCCGCATATTCTCCGGACAATCGCGACGACGCTCCGGAACTCGACGACGAATGGTTCGCCCGCGCCGATGTCCACGAGAACGGGCGGCTGATCAGCCGCGGCCGGCCGCCCGTCGAACACCCGAAGCAGCGCGTGACGCTCCGGCTCGACGGGGACGTGGTGGCCGCATTGCGCGCCAGCGGCCGGGGATGGCAGACCCGCGTCAACCAGGCGCTGAAGGAATGGATCGGCAAGGGCGCCGCCTGAGCCGAACCCGCAAGACCCGATCATTCGACAATCCCAGGAACGGATACGATGGAAACCCTCTCCACCGCGAAGGCGCATGGCGGCACGCAGGGCGTCTACCGCCACCATTCGCGCTCCACCGACACGGTCATGAACTTCGCGGTCTTCGTGCCGCCGCAGGCCTCGAAGGGCCGCGTGCCGGTGGTGTGGTTCCTGTCGGGCCTCACCTGCACCCACCAGAACGCGATGGACAAGGCCGAGTACCGCCGCGCCGCCGCCGAGCTTGGGCTGATGATCGTCCTGCCCGATACGAGCCCGCGCGGGGCCGACGTGCCGGACGAGAAGGACAACTGGAAATTCGGCTCCGGTGCGGGCTTCTATCTCGATGCGACGCAGGCACCGTTTGAGCGGAACTACCGGATGTATTCCTACCTGACGGACGAGTTGCCTGCCTATCTCGCCGTCAACTTCCCGGCGGATCTGAACCGTCAGGCGATCATGGGCCATTCCATGGGCGGGCACGGCGCCTTGACCATCGCCTTGAAGCACCCGGAGCGCTTCCGGAGCGCCTCGGCGCTTGCCCCCATCGTGCAGCCCACCACCGCCGGCTGGTCGCGCCCCGCCTTCGAGAAATATCTCGGCCGCAACCTGTCCTCCTGGCGCCCCTACGACGCGACGCTCCTCATCGAGGACGGCCACCGCTTCCGCGAGTTCCTGGTGGACCAGGGCACGGCCGACGAGTTCCTGGACGATGGCCTGCGGCCGCAGCTCCTGAAGCAGGCTTGCGAGAAGGCCGGCATTCCGCTGACCCTCAACATGCGCGAGGGCTACGACCATTCCTACAACTTCATCTCCACCTTCATGGCCGACCATCTCCTTTGGCACGCGGAGCGTTTGAAGGCCTGACGAACCGTCCCTTGCCGACTCAGCCCCTGCGCGGAGAAGATCGGCGCGGGGCTGTTCCAGGCTCTCGCCCTTCGCGCCGTTCCGCCGTCGACGTCAGGCGGGGCCGGCGTCGATCTTGATGCGAAGGATCGCATAAGGCGGCTTCTGCAGGTCTTGGCCGCGGTTGTATTCGGGGCGGCGATTGACCTGTGCGCCGTTGATATAAAGCCAGCCATCCGGCGTGATGGAGAAGGTGTCGGCCCAGATGAGGCGTGAATCGGAGCCGATGACCTCGATCGTGCCGTCCGTGCTCCGGCGACCGACCGCGTTCTGCTCCTGAAGCGCCAGATAGACGCGGTCCTTCGAATCCGCCGCGAGGCCCCCGGTCATGCCTTTCTCGCCGAGATCCTTGACGCCGGCCGCGATCTCGTCGTCTGACACGCCAGGGATCAGGAGATCGTCGGTGGAAGCCGCATACAAATGGCGGCCCATCAGCGGCGCGTAGTAAAGACGCTTGCCGTCCGGCGAAAGCGCGATGCCGTTCGCCCCGCCCTTCGGCGCTTGCGGAGGCGCATCGCCTTTTTGCAGCATCACCGGGCGGTGCTCCACGAACTTCACCAGCTTTTCCTGCGATTTGGTGCTGGCATGTCCGGCCAGCCGGCGCAGCACAGCGCCGGAATCGAGGTTCACGGCGATGATCGCGCCCTCCCCGTCCTGGCCCTGGTCGGTGACGAAGGCGACGTTGATCCCGTCCAGCCGCCCGACGCGAAGGTCGTTCAAGGACGAGGTCTTGGCGACCCCCGCCCCGAGCGGCACGACGCGGGTCGGCTTGTTTGTGGCAAGGTCGATTTCCACAAGCTTCGCCCCACCGTCCACCGGTGGGCCGGACCCGTCCGGCAGGGCCGCGTCGAGAAGCCAAAGCGTCTTGCCATCCGGCCCGAAGACTCCGTTCGGCACGTGAAACAAAGCGCTTTGCGGCTTGGAGGGATCGGGGCGGTTCGTTTCCGCATCGGGATAGGCCGTGACGGAGCCGTCTCCCGCCACTTCGCCGACCGTATAGGGCACGTCCGCGTTGAAGCGCGGCATGAACACGAAGACGCGTCCCTCGGCCGAGACCGCGATGCCGGTCGGCGTCGAAGGCGCGGCGGCAAGGCGGAACAGTTCCATCTCGCCGGCGGGTCTCGCTTCGGTCGCCTCGGCACCTGCGCCTGTTTCCTGCGCCATCGCGCCGCCCATCAACGGCAGCACGGCAGCCCCACTGAGCGCGCCCGCGATGAGTTCCCGACGCTTCAGCACCATGGCGATCGGCCTTTCCTCGTTCATTTCCGGCCGAGCCATTCGACGCCCGCCACTTTCATGTCGATCACTTGGATCACGTCGGTCGCGGCGATGAAGAGCCGGCGCCCGTCAGGTCCGCCGAAGGCGAGGTTGCCGACGGTCTTGGCCGTCGCGATCCGCCCGAGCATCCGGCCGTCGCTCCCGTAAATCCGCACGCCGTCCCCGGAGGCAGCATAGACGCGGCCTTCCACATCCACCGCCAGCCCGTCCGGCACGCCGCTGTCATAGGCCGCGAAAATACGCTTGCCGCTCAAGTTTCCTTCCGCCGAGACATCGAAGGCATGGATGCCGCGCGCCCCTTCCGGGTTCGCGCCGCCGCCCGTTTCCGACACGTAGAGGACGCGCCCGTCCGGCGAGAAACCGATGCCGTTCGGTTGGTCGAAGGCGTCGCTCTTGGCCTCCAACCGCCCGGACGGATCGATGCGGTAGACCCGCCGCGCCGTTTGTTCCGGTTCGGCAAGGATGCCTTCCGCCGGTTGCGTGATGCCGTAGGTCGGATCGGTGAACCAGATCGCGCCATCAGGAGCCAGAACCGCGTCGTTGGGAGAGTTCAGGCGCTTGCCCTCGAACGTTTCGGCAAGGGTCGTCAGCGTCCCGTCCTTTTCCTGCCGCACCACGCGGCGGGTGCGGTGCTCGCAGGTGACGAGCCGGCCTTCCGCGTCGAGCACATTGCCGTTGGAATTATTGGAAGGGTCGCGATAGGGCTCGCGCGAGCCGTCGTCCTTCACCAGCCAAAGCCGGTTCGATTTCACGTCGCTGAAGACGAGGCCGGCGAGTGCCGGCACGTAGCAGGTGCCTTCGCACCATTTGCCGCCTTCGAAGATGGTTCGGGCGCGCGCGGTGGGGTCGATGACGGATGCGAGTTCCGGGTCGTCCACCCGCACGAGCGGGGCGGCCTCGGCGATTCTCGGCATCGCGGCTAGAATGGCGCTGCCCAAGCCCAGTTTCAGGATGTCGCGCCGGTCGTATCCTGCCATGAAGCTTTCCCCGCCAATCGCCCGATCAGGGCAAGTCGGCGGGGAAACTGTGGTTCCGGCCCGAGCGATCCAGGGCCGGAACGGTCAACTTATTCGCGAGCGTCAGACCGCCGGCCAGTGGTGGTGCTGGGCGCCGTCCTTGTCGAAGCGGTTGAAGGTGTGCGCGCCGAACAGGTCGCGCTGGCCTTGCGTCAGGTTGGTCGTGCCGCGCGCCCGGCGATAATCGTCGAAATAGGACAAGGCGGCGGCCAGCGCCGGCACCGGCACGCCCGAAAGCACCGCCTTCGACACGACGCGGCGCAGCGCCGCCTGGCCTTTCGAAACGCGGCCCGAGAAGGTCGGCGTCTGGAGAAGGTTGATGACGGTCTCGCCGCTCTCGTAGGCTTTCGCGATGTCATCCAGGAAGTTCGAGCGGATGATGCAGCCGGCGCGCCAGATGCGGGCGATGTCGCCGAGCGGCAGGTTCCATTTCCACTCCTGGCTCGCCGCAGCCATGATCGCATAGCCCTGCGCGTAGGCGATGATCTTGGCGGTTTCCAGCGCTTCTTCGAGTTCCTTCAAGCCTTCCGCGTCGGCACGGAAATCGGCGGGGGCGAGGTCGAGCGTGCCGTAGATCTTCTCGGCGTCCGCCCGCTCCTTGCGCCGCGAGGATACGCCGCGCGCCGACACGGCCGATTCCAGCGTGGTCGCGCCGATGCCGAGCTTCTGCGCCTCGATCACCGACCAGCGCCCCGTGCCCTTCTGCCCCGCTTCGTCGACGATGAGGTCGACGAGCGGCTTGCCCGTTTCGGGGTCGTTCTCAGCCAGAACCGTCGCGGTGATCTCGATGAGGTAGGATTGGAGGCCGCGCGTGTTCCAGTCGGCGAAAACGCGTCCCATGTCCGGCGCGCTCATTCCTGCGCCATCGCGCAGGATGCCGTAGACCTCGGCGATCATCTGCATGTCGGCATATTCGATGCCGTTGTGGATCGTCTTGACGAAATGGCCCGCGCCGTCGGTGCCGAGCCAGGCGACGCAAGGAGCACCGTCATACTGCGCGGCGACGGGTTTGAGGATCGGCGCCAGGCGCTCCCACACGGCCTTGTCGCCGCCCACCATGATGGAGGGGCCGTGGCGCGCGCCGAGTTCGCCGCCCGACACGCCCATGCCGACGAAATGGATGCCGCTGCCGTCCATCGCCTTGTTGCGGCGAACCGTGTCGTTGAAGTCGGCATTGCCGCCGTCGATCACGATGTCGCCTTGTGCGAGAAGCGGCTTCAGATGCTCGATCTGCTCGTCCACCGGCTTGCCGGCATTGACCATGATCAAGACGACGCGCGGCGTCTTCAGCGATTGGACGAAGGCTTCCAGCGTTTCCTGCGGATGCAGCTTTTCGGCCAGCTCCGGGTTGTCGTCGCGCACACCGAACGCTTTCGATGTCGTTCGGTTGAAGAGGGCCGTTTCGAACCCTTCCTCCGCGATGTTGAGCGCCAGCATCGCGCCCATCGTTCCCATGCCCAAAACGCCGATATCGGCCTTGGCCTCGCTCATCGCACGCCTCCCCTGGTGATGACTGGCGGAGGGTTATGGGGCGGACCCCGCCGCGTCAACGGGACGCCCTTCGCCAGCCGGTGAAAAAGCGAAGGCCCCGCTTTGGTGGCGGGGCCGTTGCATGGCGTTCGGGACGCTTGTTCAGGCGGCCTTGGCGACCGGCTCCTCAGCTTCGTCCATGGCCCGCATGTAGAGGTCCAGCAGCGTTTCGTGCTCGTCGCGCTCGTCCTGGTCCTGTTTGCGGAGCTTGATGATCTCCTTCAGGATCTTGATGTCGAAGCCCTCGCCCTTGGCCTCGGCGAAGACTTCCTTCTTGCCTTCGTTCAGCTCGGCGATCTCCTGTTCGAGTTGCTCGACCCGCTCCACGAAGGAACGGATGCGGCCCCCGGAAGCCGTCGCCACATCGCTCATCTCGTTCATGGTTGCTCCTTCCTTGAAATCTGGCGGGAGCAGTCATCGCAGGCGAAGGTTAAGCGGTTACTTAAACCCGCCGACCCGTCCGCTCGTCACGGTGCGCAGCAGCGCGATGTTGCGTCGGCGACGCTCGGCATGCTCGTCGATCTCGTCCCCTTCGGTGCGCGCGGCACGCACGAGATCGTCCACCGCCTGACAGTTCGAACGCTTCAAAGCCTCCGTGGTCGAGATCCGCCCCGTCAGATAATCGGCGAGAATGATCGTCAGCGATTGATGCATCGCAGTTCCCCTCGTTCTTCAGCCCCGGACGCCAAAGTGGACGATCGAGCCGAAGAAGCAAGGCAGCGAACCTTGCCCGAAACTGGATCACGCTCGAAGCTGTAACGACATCAAACTCTTGAAGGATTCAGAAAATTTTAATGAGCGCGCCACCTTGAGCCGGCTCCTGTTTTGGCCGTAGAACGCGCGCGAACGGGGGGTTTCGTCATGGAAAAGACGGTGCGCTGGGGGGTTCTGGGCACGGCGAAGATCGCCCTGGACAAGGTGATCCCGGGCATCGGACGCGCGCGAGGCGCGGTGCTCCAGGCCATCGCTTCCCGCCGGCCGGAAGCCGCCGAAGAGGCCGCCCGGCGCTTCGGCTTCAAGACCGCGCACGGCTCCTACGAGGCGCTTTTGGCCGACCCGGACGTCGATGCGGTCTATATCCCGCTGCCGAACCATCTCCATGCGCCTTGGGCGGTGAAGGCGCTGGAAGCGGGCAAGCACGTTCTTTGCGAGAAGCCGGTCGCGCTCACCGCCGCCGAGGCCGAAACGCTCCTGGTGGCACGCGAGAAGAGCGGCGCCCAGATTCTCGAGGCCTTCATGGTGCGCCAGCATCCGCAATGGCTGCGGGTGCGCGAGCTCGTGTCGACGGGCGCGATCGGCGAGGTGAAGCTGATCCGCAGCGCCTTCACCTATTTCAACGACGACCCGGCCAATGTGCGCAACCAGCCCGGCATCGGCGGCGGCGCGCTCTACGATGTCGGCTGCTATGCCCTGGTCTTCGCGCGGCTTCTGTTCGGGACCGAGCCCCGCCGCGCCTTCGCGCTTTTCGACCACGACCCCGCCTTCGGCACCGATCGTCTGGCGAGCGCCATTCTCGATTTCGGCGAAGGGCGGCATCTCCAATTCAGCGTCGGCACGCAGCTCGTGCGCTTCCAGACCACCGACATCCTCGGCACGAAGGCGCGGATCAGCGTGCCCGTGTCGCTGAACGCGCCGCAGAACGGCGCGGTGGAGATTCTCGTGGACGAGGGCGGCGCGGTGGACGGGTCGCAGATCCGGCGCGAGCGCATCGAGCCCTGCGATCAGTATGCGCTTCAGGCCGAGACCGCCGGCGCCGTGTTTTCTGGACAGAAGGCGGCGGAGTTTCCGATCGAGGACGCCGTCGCCAACATGAAGGCGCTCGACGCCCTGTTCCGCTCCGGCACGAGCGGGCGCTGGGAAGAGGTCTAAGAACCGGGGACAGAACCCAGCGGGTCGGTCTGACGAGCCTTTCCGCCCCCGGACTTCGTTGCCGATGCTCGCCCATGCGCTGCATGGACTGCGCTCGGCGCCTCGCCGGGAACGAAAAGTCCGCGCCAGCCCTCCTCCGCCAAGTTCTGTCCCCGGTTCTAAGCCTCCTCAGGATTCCAGCGCGCCCGGCTTCTTGCCGACATCCGAAGGACGATCGCCAAGAAGCTTCATCACGTCCTCGCCGATCCGCGTCGAGCGATGGGCGCGGCGCGTCAGAACGAGGCCCGCCTGCGGCGCCCTCACCTCCACCGCGCCATCCTCTTCGCCGGGAGCGAAAAGCACCGTGACGAGAAGGTCGCCCTTCGCCACATGGTCGCCCGGCCCTGCATGAAACAAAAGCGCGCCGCCGACCGGGGCGCGAATCATCTCGACATTAGCGAGCGGCACGGCGAGGCCCTGCCATTCCTCTGCTGGGGCCACGTTTTCGTCAGCGATCACGCCGCGCAGCGCCAGGAAGCGGTAGAGTCCTTGTGCATCGGCCTCGGCGAAGGCCGGCGACACGTCGGCCCGCCCCCGGAACTCCACCGTCGTGATCGCCCGACGCTTCCAATCACCATGGGTCGCGGGAAGGTTGCGATAGGGCGAAAAGGCCGCTTCCTCGAAAGCGCCGTCCGAGGACTCGTCCCAGATCAGAACCGCCTTCGATCCAAGCGCTTGCGCCAGATCCGACATATGCGGCCAGAAGGGCGCGGGCACGTAGAGATAGGATAGGGATTCGTCGTCGCAGTGAAGGTCGAGAACGAGGTCGGCCCCGTGCGCGAGGGTAAGGAGCCGGGCCTTCAACCGTTTCTCGGCCGAGACCGGCGCATCGTCGTCAGGCAGATCGGAGACTTCCCCGACGCTGTCCAGAAGCGGGAAGTCGCGGTTGAAGTTGGTGCGCGAGTTGAACGAGAACCGGCCCATATGCTCCAGAAAGAGATGCTGGCCGGCGGCGATCGGGTTGGCATGGGGAACCACCGTGATGTCGCCGAGAATGCGCCCCTCGTCTTCGGCTTTGCGCAGGAGCGGCAGAAGGGCGTTGATCGCGACGACGCCCGGCAGTTCGTTGGCGTGGAGCGCGGCCTGGATATAGGTTTTCGGTGCATCCGCCTGCGTGCCGGTGAAACGCAGCACCGGAAAACGCCATTCGGTTCCCGGCGTATCGCCCCGCACCAGCTCGATCGTCTTTTCCATTGCCGCGCCTCTGGTCTAAGAGTGCCTAATAATAGCTCCGGGCGGAGGATGGGCGAGGGATTTTCGTCGTTCCGCGAGGCGCCGAACGCAGTCGATGCCGGCGGCATCGGCGAGGATTGGCAACGAAGCGGACGGCGAAAAGAACCGCTCAGCCGACCCCACGAGGTCTTGTTGGGCGCTCTAAACCCCGTACCGGACTGGCATAACGCGCGGCGCGCAAAACACCATGGCGGAGGGGACGATGAGTGAAGCGACGGGAAACCATGGCGGGGGCCGCGTCCTGTCGATCGGCGAATGCATGATCGAGCTTTCGGTGGAGCGCAGCGGGCTTTACCGCAAGGGGTTCGCGGGCGACACTTTCAACACCGCCTGGTATCTCCGCCGCCTTCTGCCCGAGAGCTGGAGCGTCGGTTATCTGTCGGCGCTCGGCGACGACGGCGAATCGGAGGCCCTCAGCGGCTTCATCGCCGAGGCCGGCATCGAAACGCAGTGGATCGCGCGCATTCCCGGCCGCTCGCCCGGCCTTTACATGATCCGCCTCGACGGAGCCGAGCGAAGCTTCACCTATTGGCGCGACCGAAGCGCCGCGAAGGAACTTGCGGCCGACCATGGCCGGCTGGAACGAGCCTTCGACGCGGCCGAGGTCCTCTACTTCTCCGGCATCACGCTCGCGATCCTGAGCGTGGAGGACCGGGAGCGGCTTCTTCATTTCCTCGCCGCCGCCAAGGCGGGCGGCAAGGTGGTGGCCTTCGATCCCAATATCCGCCCCCGCCTTTGGCCGAATGAGGGAGCGATGCGGGAAGCCATCGAGGCGGGCGCGCGAGCCTCGACCATCTGCCTGCCGAGCCTCGACGACGAGATGAAGGCCTTCGGCGACCTTTCGGCCGATGCCACGGCGGACCGCTATCTGCGGCTCGGCGCGACGGAGGTGGTGGTGAAGAACGGCGGCGAGCCGGCGCTCCTCGTGGCGGGAAAGGAGCGCCTTCTCGTCAAGGCACGGGCGGAGGCCGAGCCGGTGGACACGACGGGCGCGGGAGACTCCTTCTCCGCCGCCTATCTCGCCGCACGCCTTTGCAGGCGCGAACCGGCCGAGGCCGTCCGCTCGGCGCATGGCTTGGCGGGCGAAGTCGTGCGCCATCGGGGCGCGCTGATCCATGATAGAAGCGTTCTAGCCACGCTTTGCTAAAATCCGATGAACGAGACATGCATTTCGCGCATGGCAGCGCTGTGATGTTGTCGCTTCAAGAACGGGGGTGGAAGGGGCATCTATGTCTCGACACAAAGGAGACAGAGATGACCACCGCCGGCCCCGCCAAGATCCGTTCCTTGCGTTCGACGCTCGCGTCGGCTGCAACCATGATGGACGGCGCCATTGCCTGCGCGAGCGCTGCCGAGTCCGGCCGCCGTCCGTCCGACCGCGCGCTGCGCGCCGTCGGCATCGACGCCCGCCACTGGGACCGTATCGGCACCCGTTAAGCCCTTCGGCTTCAGGCGCAAACCTCCCCCGGAAATGCAGAGCGGCCCGTGGAGCGATCCACGGGCCTTTCGTTTGTTCGCCTCACGCCTTCGCTCGCGCGCTTGGGCGATCATGAAAAAGGGGCCGAAGCCCCTTTCCGTGTCTCGAAGCGATCAGTGGATCAGCCAGAGCGGGATCGTGCCCGGCCAAACCTGCTCGATGCCCTTCAGGATCATCTCGACCGCGACATAGAGAATGATCACGAGGCCGACATAGGCGATCCAGCGATAGCGCTGGAGAAGGCGCGCGATGAAGGTGGCGGCAAGGCCCATCAGTGCGATCGAGAGGGTCAGGCCGACGATCAGCACCCAGAGATGCTCGCCCGCCGCACCGGCCACCGCGATGACGTTGTCGAGCGACATGGAAACGTCGGCGACGACGATCTGCCATACGGCCTGCGACAGGGTCTTGCGCGGCGCGCCGATCTCCTTGCCTTCCAGCACCGCCTCGCCATCGGCGTCATGCTGCGGCGAGCGAAGCTCCGTCCACATCTTCCAGCAGACATAAAGAAGCAGGAAGCCGCCGAAGATCAGCAGCGAGCCGCCGAAGCCGAGCAGCCATTGCGTGCCGGCGGCGAAGATGATGCGCAGAACCGTCGCGGCGATGATGCCGACGAGAATGGCCTTGGAGCGCTGCTCTTTCGGCAGGCCCGCCGCGGCGAGGCCGATGACGATGGCGTTGTCGCCGGCCAGCACGAGATCGATCATCACGATCTGCGCCAGCGCGGTCAGGGACTCGGCGGTCAGAAAATCCATTCACGCATCTTTCAAGAATTCGGCAACGTGTTTTGCGCAACAAAAAGGCCGGGCGCAACCGCCCGGCCCCCATGCATTGCGGTTCGTATGGTCAGTCTTCGTTGGCCTGGAGCTGGTTCAGCACCTGCCCGCGACCGCGAGCCCTGAGGATCATCGGCACGACGAGGGCGGCAAGCGCGAGAAGAAGAAGCGTCACTGCCAGCCACGAATGAACGAGCACCAGCGGGTTGCCCTGCCCGATGGCCAGCGCGCGGCGAAGTTGCTGCTCGGCCATCGGCCCAAGAATGAGGCCCACCACCACCGGCGCGATCGGATAGCCGAAACGGCGGAGGCCATAGCCCATCAGACCGAAGACCAGAAGCATGCCGAGTTCCACCGCCGACGGATTGGCGCCGATCGTGCCGAGCGTCGCGAAGACGAGGATGCCGGCATAGAGCCACGGGCGCGGAATGGTGAGGAGGCGCACCCAAAGGCCGATCAGCGGCAGGTTGAGGACCACCAGCATCAGGTTGGCGATCAGAAGCGAGGCGATCAGGCCCCAGACGATATCGGGGCGCGTGGCGAAAAGGAGCGGGCCGGGTTGCAGGCCGAACTGCTGGAAGCCGGCGAGCATGATCGCGGCCGTCGCCGTGGTCGGCAGGCCGAGCGTCAGAAGCGGCACGAGCGTGCCGGCGGCGGATGCGTTGTTGGCGGCTTCCGGCCCGGCGACGCCCTCGATCGCGCCCTTGCCGAACTCTTCCGGATGCTTCGACAGGTTCTTTTCCGCCGCATAGGACAGGAAGGTGCCGATCTCGGCGCCGCCCGCCGGCATCGCGCCGATCGGGAAGCCGATGAAGGTGCCGCGCAGCCAAGGCTTCCAGGAACGCTTCCAATCCTCGCGGCTCATCCAGAGCGAGCCCTTCACGGCTTCCACCGTGTCGGGCGTCCGATGCCCGGCCGCGGCGACCGACAAGGTTTCGCCGATGGCGAAAAGCGCCACCGCAAGGGTCGTGACTTCCACGCCGTCGAGAAGCTCGGGTACGCCGAAGGACAGCCTCGCCTGCCCCGTCTGGAGATCGATGCCGACGAGGCCGAGCGCGAGACCGAGCGCGAGCGCCGTCAGGCCCCGCAGCGCCGAGTCGCCGAAGGCGGCCGACACGGTCACGAAGGCGAGCAGCATCAGCGCGAAATATTCCGCCGGGCCGAA
The DNA here is from genome assembly GCF_009176975.1 of Aureimonas psammosilenae. Classification (GTDB taxonomy): domain Bacteria; phylum Pseudomonadota; class Alphaproteobacteria; order Rhizobiales; family Rhizobiaceae; genus Plantimonas; species Plantimonas psammosilenae. The sequence goes on along the minus strand of NZ_WEZG01000001.1, from coordinate 242,700 downwards.
GGACAAGGCTACCTTGACGATGGCGGGCGCGATGAAGGCGAGCCCAAGCGTCGCGATGAGGCCAGCCACGAAGGAGCCGATCGCGGCCGTCGCCAAGGCCGGCCCGCCGCGCCCGGCGCGCGCCATCTTGTTGCCTTCCAGCGCCGTGACGATGGAGGCCGATTCGCCCGGCGTATTCAGGAGAATGGAGGTCGTGGAGCCGCCATACATGCCGCCGTAATAGATGCCGGCGAACATGATCAGCGAGCCGGCGGCGTCGAGCTGGTAGGTGACGGGCAGAAGCAGCGCGACGGTCAGCGCCGGGCCGATGCCGGGCAACACGCCGACGGCCGTGCCGAGCGTCACGCCGATCAGCGCGTACAGGAGATGCATCGGCTGCATCGCCGTCAAAAGGCCCTGGCCCAAGAGGACGAAGGTATCCATGTCGTCCCCTCCCCCGGGGTCAAGTCATGCGTGGATGGGTCAGAAGAACAGGTGTTCGAGCGGGCCGGCGGGCAAGGACAGCTTCAAGGCTTGCGTGAACAACACCCAGACCAGGAAGGACAGGACGATGCCGATCGGGATCGTCTTCCAGATTTGCCCTTTGCCGAAGGCCTTGGCGGTGGCCGCGAACAGAACGCCGGTGGCGATCGAGAAGCCGGCGAGCTTCAGGGTCAGGAGCTGGAAGGCGAGGCCCGCCACGATCCAGACGATCGGCTGGATCTGGTCGTGCTCGCGCTCGGGGAAGTCGCCGCGCAGCCCCTCCACGATCGTCCAGATGGACAGGAGCATGAGCGCGACGGCGATCACGTAAGGAAAGGCCTTCGGCCCGACCGCCGCATAGCCGCCGCCGCGAAGCCCGTAGGCGTTCCAGGCGATCAGGACGCCGAGCGCGGCAAGACCGACCCCGATCACGACCGTCGCCCAGTCAGGGCGGCGGGATGCAGCGGAAACGGGCGCTTCCGTCATTGAACGAGGCCGATATCCGTCAGCACCGCCTTGGTGTCGGTGATGTTCTTGGCGAGTTCGGCCTTGAAGGCGTCGCCTTCCAGATAGGCGTTGTCCCAGCCGTTGCGCTGGAGAACGTCCTGCCATTCCTTGCTGTCGACCATCTTCTTGACGTCGGCGGTGATGGCAGCCTTCTGCTCATCCGTGATGCCGGGCGCGGCGGCGACCATGCGCCAGTTCTGGAGAACCACGTCGAGACCCGATTCCTTCAGCGTCGGCGCATCGACGCCCGGAAGGCGCTCGGCGCTGGTGAGGGCCAGAAGGCGGAGCGTGCCGGCCTTGATCTGCGACTCGAACTCGCCGTAGCCCGAAATGCCCGCCGCGACCTGCCCGCCAAGGATAGCCGCCAGCGCTTCGCCGCCGCCGGAAAAGGCGATGTAGTTGATGCCGCGCGGATCGACGCCCGCCGCTTTCGCCAGAAGGCCGGTCGCGATGTGGTCGGTGCCGCCGGCCGAGCCACCGGCAAAGGCCACGGCGCCCGGATTTTCCTTCAGCGCGGCGACGAGTTCTCCAATGGTCTTGTAGGGCGAGGCGGCCGGAACCACCACGGCCTCGACTTCGCCGGTGAGGCGCGCGATCGGCGTCACCTGTTCCAGCGTCACGGGCGACTGGTTGGTGAGGATCGCGCCGACCATCACGAAGCCGCCGACGAGAAGCGCGGACGGGTCGGCGTTCTTCTGGGACACGAACTGGGCGAGACCGATCGTGCCGCCGGCGCCGGTGACGTTCACCACCTCGACATCCTTGGCGATGCCGGCCGTCTGCATCGTGGCCTGCATGGCGCGCGCGGTCTGGTCCCAGCCGCCGCCCGGCGAGGCCGGGGCCATAATCTCGTAGTTCGCGGTCTGGGCGAAAGCCGAACCGGACACGAGCCCGAGCATAAGGGCCGCCAGCAGCATCTTCTTCATGAATTCCTCCCCCATCGCACGGCCAGCCTTCCCGCCGCGTGCGAAACCAGAATCTGCATAAGGCGAAGGCTCTGGATCGCCAAGCCTTTTTGGAGAAGTTCCACATGCTTTAAAAAAATAATAACGCTCGGAGATACCGACGAAATTCGCCTCGCAGGCGAAAGGCGGGAGCGCGCGGCGGAAACAGGCGAGCCGTCCCGCTCCGCCGATTTGACCGAAGGCACGCTTTGCCGTCAGATCGGGCGCCTTTGTTTGGGAGCCGCTTCATGTCGCCCGACGAACTGAAAGTTCTGATGGCCGAGGCATCGCCGCCGCGTTCGGGTGATGTCCTGGCCGGCCTTGGCGCGGAAAGCGCCGCCGCCCGCGTCCGCGCGCAGCGCCGTCTCGCCGACACGTCCCTTTCCGACATTCTCGACACGCCCTTGATCGATCCCGGCGAAGACGAGGTCTCCGCCCTGATTTTGGAGCGCCACGACCGGTCCGCCTTCGCGCCGGTCGCGCAGCTTTCCGTCGGCACGTTCCGCGAATGGCTCCTGTCCGACGCGGCGACGCCGGAGGCGATCGCGGCGCTGAAATGGGGGCTGACGCCCGAAATGGTCGCGGCGACCTCCAAGATCATGCGCAACCAGGATCTCATCGCGGTGGCGAGAAAACGCCCGGTGGTCACGGCGTTCCGCACCACCGTCGGCCTGCCCGGCCGCTTGTCGGTGCGCATCCAGCCGAACCACCCGACGGACGATCCGAAGGGCGTCGCGGCGTCCATTCTCGACGGCCTCCTCTTCGGCTGCGGCGACGCCACGATCGGCATCAACCCGGCCACCGACAGCCCCGACGCGATGGTGCGGCTTCTCCATCTCATCGAGGAATTGCGCCTTTCGCTGAGGTGCCCGGTGCAGTCCTGCGTCCTCGCCCATGTCACGACGGCGATCGAGGTGATGGAGCGCGGCGCGCCGGTGGATCTCGTGTTCCAGTCGATCGCGGGGACTGAGGCCGCCAACCGCTCCTTCGGCGTCGACCTCAGCCTCCTGCGCGAGGCCCATGACGCGGCAGCGGCGCTGAACCGGGGAACGGTCGGCCGGAACGCGATGTATTTCGAGACCGGCCAGGGCTCCGCCCTGTCCGCCAACGCCCATCACGGCATCGACCAGCAGACGGTGGAAGCGCGGGCCTATGCGGTGGCGCGCGAGTTCGACCCGCTTCTGGTCAACACGGTGGTCGGCTTCATCGGCCCGGAATATCTCTATGACGGCAAGGAGATCATCCGCGCCGGGCTCGAAGACCATTTCTGCGGCAAGCTTCTCGGCCTGCCGATGGGCGTCGACGTCTGCTACACCAACCATGCCGAAGCCGACCAGAACGACATGGACAACCTCCTGACGCTGCTGGCCGTCGCGGGCGTCAACTTCGTCATGGGCGTGCCGGGTTCGGACGACATCATGCTGAACTACCAGTCCACCTCCTTTCACGACGCCGCCTATATCCGCCGCACCCTCGGGCTGAAGCCCGCGCCGGAATTCGAGGAATGGGGCCAAAGCTTCGGCATCTTCGACACCGAGGGAATGCTGGCGCCCGCGACCGAGGACCATTCGCTGGAGCTTCTCGGCCGCAGCCGCCTGCTGGAGGCTTCCTGACATGACCGGACGCCCCCTTGCCCCGCCTGCCTCTCACCCGATCGCGGCGCTCCGCCGCTTCACCGACGCGCGGATCGGGCTTGGGCGCGCCGGCGCGGGCCTCCCGACGAGCGCCCATCTCGATTTCACTGAGGCCCATGCCAAGGCGCGCGACGCCGTTCATGCCGCCTTCGACCTCGACGGCGTGGAGAAAACGCTTCGGGAAGGCGGGTGCGAGCCGGTCCGGATCGCGAGCGCGGTGGGCGACCGCGCGGCCTATCTTCGCCGCCCCGATCTCGGGCGGCAATTGTCGGACGACTCGCGCGAGGCCCTTCGGCAGATCCAAGGCCCGTTCGATCTTCTCGTCATCCTCGCCGACGGATTGTCGGCTCATGCCGCCAATCTCCATGCGGCGCGGCTCGCGCTCGATGTCCTGGCTCTCGTGCCGGCCGGTTGGCGCGTCGCGCCGCCGCTTCTCGCTTCGCAGGCCCGCGTCGCCCTGTCCGATCCGGTCGGGGAGGCGCTCGGGGCCCGGCTCGTCCTGATGCTGATCGGCGAGCGGCCGGGATTGTCGGCGGCCGACAGCCTCGGCGCATACCTGACCTTCGATCCGAAACCCGGCCGCACCGATGCGGACCGCAACTGCGTGTCCAACATCCGGCCGGGCGGCCTCGCCCCGGCCTTGGCCGCACCCAAACTGGCGGCGCTTCTCCGGCGCTCGCGCGCTTTGGGCTTCAGCGGAACGCGGTTGAAGGACGTGGAAGCGGCCGAACTGCCTCCCATGGACAAGGCCATCGAAGGCGAAGCGACGGACTGAAACGCCGGCCGTTCGGATGCGTCTCGAACCCCTTCAGCGCGGCCCCATGACCACCAGGGCCGCGCCGAGAACGCAGATCGCGCCGCCGATCAGATCCCAGCGATCGGGTTGGACATTCTCCACAAGCCACAGCCAGACAAGCGAGGCGGCGACATAAACGCCGCCATAGGCCGCGAAGGCCCGGCCCGCCGCGGCGGCATCGACCCATGTCAGCGCATAAGCGAAGAGAACGAGCGCCGCGAGGCCCGGCGCCAGCCAGAACACCGAGCGCCCCAGCCGAAACACCGCCCAGAAGGCGAAGCAGCCGGCGATCTCGGCGAAGGCCGCGACGAGATAGGTGGCCGCGACAGGCATGGCCGCGCTCAGGCGGCAGGCTTTTCCGCAGCTTCGCGCAAGGCGGCGATATTGCCGGCATAGGCGGAAGCGCCGCCCTTGAACACGGCCGAGCCCGCGACGAACGTATCGGCGCCCGCCTCGAACACGGCGCGCGCGGTGTCGGGGGCGATGCCGCCATCCACCTCGATGCGGATCGGCCGGTCGCCGATAAGCGCGCGCAGACGACGAATCTTATCCAATGTCGCGGGAATAAAGGCCTGACCGCCGAAGCCCGGATTGACCGTCATCACCAGCACCATGTCGACGCGGTCGAGGACGTATTCCACCGCCGTCTCCGGCGTGCCGGGATTGAGCGCGACGCCGGCCTGTTTGCCCAGAGACTTGATCGCCTGAAGCGAGCGGTCGAGATGGCGCGTCGCCTCGGCATGAACCGTGATCATGTCGCACCCCGCTTCCGCGAAGGCCTCGAGATAGGGATCGCAGGGCTCGATCATCAAATGGCAGTCGAAGAACTTCGTTGAGGCCCCGCGCACCGCCTTCACGATGGGCGGGCCGAAGGTGATGTTGGGCACGAAATGTCCGTCCATCACGTCGAGATGAATCCAGTCCGCCCCGGCGCTGTCCACGGCCGCGATCTCTTCGCCGAGCCGCGAGAAGTCGGCGGACAGGATCGAGGGAGCGATGACGAGGGGATGGGACATGGCGGCTCTGATCCAAAGGTTGGGTCGCGGAAGGCCGGTTCCCTTGGAGATAAGGAAACCGGCCCTCCGAAAAGGGCTCAGCCCTTGCGCAGCACTTCGATGCCCGGCAATTCCTTGCCTTCCAGCCATTCGAGGAACGCGCCGCCGGCCGTCGACAGATAGGTGAAGTCGTCGGCCGCGCCGCTGGCGTTCAAGGCCGCGACCGTGTCGCCGCCGCCGGCCACCGTCACGAGCTTGCCTTCGGTCGTCAGCTTGGCGGCGGCGAGCGCCACCTTGTTCGTCGCTGCATCGAAAGGCTGGATCTCGAACGCGCCGAGCGGGCCGTTCCACAGGAGCGTTCGGCACTCACTGAGGGCCGCGATCACGGCATCCGCCGTTTTCGGCCCGACATCGAGCGCCATCTTATCGGCGGGAATGGCCTTCGCGTCGACGGTCTCGTTCTCGGCATGGGCCTTGAACTCGGAGGCCGCGACGACATCCACCGGCAGATGCAGCTTGCAGCCGGATTCTTCCGCGAGTTTCATCACCTTCAGGGCCGTGTCCTTGGCATCCGCCTCGAAGAGCGACTTGCCGACATCGAACCCTTGCGCGGCGAGAAACGTGTTCGCCATGCCGCCGCCGATCACGAGGTGATCCATCTTCGGCACGAGGAATTCGAGGACGCCGATCTTGGTGGAAACCTTCGCGCCGCCGACGACGGCGGCGACCGGGCGTTCCGGCTTGGTGAGAGCGGCTTCCAACGCGTTCACTTCCGCCAGAAGCGACGGCCCGGCATAGGCCGGCAGAAGCTTGGCCAGTGCATGGGTCGAGGCGTGGGCCCGGTGAGCGCAGGAAAAGGCGTCGTTGACGTAAATGTCTCCAAGCTCCGCCAATTGCCTGGCGAAGCCCTCGTCGTTCTTTTCCTCTTCTGCATGGAAGCGCAGGTTCTCCAGAACGGCGACGTCACCGTCCTTCAAACCCGACACCACGGTCTTCGCCGCCTCGCCGACGCAATCCTCAGCGAAGGCGACGGGGCGCCCGAGGATTTCACCGAGCTTCTCGGCGACGGGCTTCAAGGTGAATTCCGGATCGGGCTTGCCCTTCGGCCGGCCGAAATGGGCGAGGATCACGATCCTTCCGCCCTTTTCGCTCAGTTCCTTCACGGTCGGGGCGAAGCGCTCCAGGCGCGTCGCGTCCGTCACCACCCCGTCCTTCGCCGGAACGTTCAGGTCGGCGCGGATGAGAAGGGTCTTTCCCTTCACATCCACGGTGTCGATGGAAGGAAGCGCGCTCAACCGATGATCTCCTTCACAGCCTTGACGATGCCTTCCGGCGTGATGCCGAAGAGTTCGTAGAGTTTGGGCGCCGGGCCGGACGCGCCGAAGGAGCGCATGCCGATGAACCGTCCTTCCGTGCCGATGAAGCGATCCCAGGACAGGCCCCCGGCGGCTTCCACCGCGATGCGCGGTGCGGTCCCGAGCACCGAAGCGCGGTAGCCCGCGTCCTGTTCCAGGAACAGCTCGTGGCTCGGCATGGAGACGACCGCCGCTTTGATGCCTTCGGCGGCGAGCTTGTCGGCGCCGGCCAGCGCGATCTCGATCTCCGATCCCGTCGCCAGGATCGTCACCTGCCGCTCGCCATCGGCTTCGCGAAGCACGTAGCCGCCCTTCGCCGAGCGGTTCTCGGCGACATCGCCGGCCCGCACCGTCGGCAGGTTCTGGCGCGACAGCGACAGAACGGAGGGACGGTTGGCGGTCAGCGCGATTTCCCAGGCTTCCGCCGTCTCGATCGCGTCGGCCGGGCGGAACACCAGCATGTTGGGCGTCGCGCGCAGCATGGTCAGGTGCTCGATCGGCTGGTGCGTCGGGCCGTCTTCGCCGAGACCGATGGAATCGTGCGTCAGGACGTAGATGACCTTGAGACCCATCAACGCCGACAAGCGCATGCCGCCGCGCATGTAGTCGGAGAAGACCAGGAACGTGCCGCCATAGGGGATGAAGCCGCCATGGACGGCAAGGCCGTTCATCACCGCCGCCATCGCGTGTTCGCGGATGCCGTAGCGGATATAGCGACCGTCGTAATGCCCGGCCTGCACGTCGCCCATGCCCTTCGTCAGGGTGAAGACGGAATGGGTGAGATCGGCCGAGCCGCCGACGGTGAGGTCGGTCGCCTGGTTCACGACTTCCAGCGTCGCTTCGGAGGATTTCCGCGTCGCGATCTTCGGCTTTTCTTCCGAAAGCTTGGCGCGGTAGTCGGCCATGGTCTTGGCGAAGTCGGCACCGAGCTCGCCCTTGATCTGGGTGTCGAACTCTTCCCTTTTGGCGGAGGCCGCGTGGCGCTTGTCCCATTCGGCGGCGGCCGCCGCGCCCTTCACCCCAATCTCGCGCCAACCGGCCACGATCTCGTCGGGAATGGCGAAGGCTTCCGCCGTCCAGACCAGCTTCTCGCGCGTCGCGGCGATTTCTTCGGCCCCGAGCGGCGCGCCGTGGCTCTTTTCGGAGCCGGCGAGCTTGGGGCTACCGTAGCCGATGATGGTTTTCGCCGCGATCAGCGAGGGCTTGTCGGATTTCCGGGCGCGCTCCAGCGCGGCGCGGATCTCGTCCGGGTTGTGCCCGTCGACGCGCTCGGCATGCCAGCCGGAAGCCTCGAAGCGCTTCACCTGATCGGTGGAGGTGGAAAGCTCGGTCTTGCCGTCGATGGAGATGCCGTTGTCGTCGAACAGGAAGATGAGCTTCGACAGCTTCAGGTGGCCGGCGAGATCGATCGCCTCGTGGCTGATGCCTTCCATCAGGCAGCCGTCGCCGCAGAAGACATAGGTGTAGTGATCGACCAGATCGTCGCCGTAACGCGCGTTCAGCATCCGCTCGGCCAGCGCCATGCCGACCGCCGTGGTGATGCCCTGCCCCAGCGGACCGGTGGTGGTCTCGATGCCGAGCGCATGGCCGTATTCGGGATGGCCGGCGGTCTTGGAGCCGATCTGGCGGAAGTTCTTCAGCTCGTCGATCGTCATGTCGGCATAGCCGACGAGGTGATGCAGCGCATAAAGCAGCATCGAGCCGTGCCCGTTCGACAGGACGAAGCGGTCGCGGTCCGGCCAGTCGGGGCGCGCGGGGTCGAGCTTGATGAAGTCCTGGAACAGGACGGAGGCGACGTCGGCCATGCCCATCGGCATGCCGGGATGGCCTGAATTGGCCTTCTGCACGGCATCGATGGCGAGAGCGCGGATCGCGTTGGCCATGTCGCGCGGGTTGCGGTCGGTTTTGCCCGACTCTGGCTTATTGGCGACTTGCGACATCTGATCCTCTCCGTTGATCCCGTCGGGCGCTCAGAGCCTCCCGGCCCATCGACGCCCATGCTTCTCGAAAGCGAACTTAATCGGTTCGCATGACGCTTTATCGCGGCCTCGCGGCCAAATCCATCGCTTAGGCAGACATCATTCCGCCTTGACCAAATAGGAGGCGAGCGCCGCGATCTCCTCGGTCGAACCGAAGGCGAAGGGCGTCCTCGCGTGTAGGCCCTCCGGCACGAGATCGAGCATGCGCGTCACCCCGTCGCTCGCCGCGCCCCCGGCCTGCTCGATGCAGAAGGCCATGGGGTTGGTCTCGTAAAGCTGGCGCAGACGCCCCTTTTCATACCCCTTGCGCTGGTCGCCGGGATACAGGAACACGCCGCCGCGCCGGAAGATGCGGTACGCGTCGGCCACCATCGAGCCGACATAGCGCATGCCGAAATCCTGGCCGCGCGGACCTTGGCTGCCCTTGTCCAGATCGTCCACATAAGCGCGGATGCCGGCATCCCAGTGCCGCCGGTTGGAGGCGTTCACCGAATATTCCTTGGCCTTTTCCGCGATACGTGGGGCGGTGCCGAACTCGGTGAAACCTTCCGCGCCCGGCACGTGGAGGAAGACGCGCGTGCCCGCGCCGAGCGTCACCACCAGAAGAAGCTGCGGACCGTAGATGAAGAAGCCGGCGGCGAGCTGCGCCGAGCCCTTCTGGCGAAACACGGTCGAAGGATCGGCACGGTGCGCGTCCGTCACCGGCAGAAGCGAGAAGATGGTGCCGATCGAGACATTGGTCTCGATGTTGGACGAGCCGTCGAGGGGGTCGATGGCGAGCGCCAGCGGTCCGTCGCCGAAGGCCACCGCCTCGTCCTGTTCTTCCGAGCCGTAGAAGGCGACGGGCGAGGCTTTGGCGGCGGCGAGAAAGGCGCGGTCGGCGGCCACGTCCAGCGCCTTCTGCATGTCGCCGCCGGCATTCTGGTGGTGCTGCCCGGCCGAAAGGTCCTCGCCCGCCCCGCCCGAAGCGATGGTGGACTGCACCTCGATCGCGGCCTTGGCGAAATTGCGGATGGTTTCTGCCACGGGCACGAGTTCGGCCCGCGCGGCGGCGGCCTCGTTCAGAAATGCGTCGAGCGTCGAAGCCATCGTCGTGAGTTCCCCTTCGAGGATTCGGGTGGAAACAGGGTTATGCCTGGAGCGGCGCCCGGCGCAAGGCGGAAAGGTCGGCCGAGCCGGTGCAGAAGCACGCAATCCGCAACTGCTCGATGACGGTGGCGAAATGAGCGACCGCCGCCTCCGTGGAGGCCTGCGCGGCGGGAAGGCCGGCGGCCGCCTGGCCGACGAGATCGGCGCCGAGGCGAATCGCCCGCGCGGCGTCCAACCCGCTCCGCACGCCCCCCGAACCGACGAGATAAAGATCGGGGCAGGCGGCCCGCGCTTCCGCGATGGCGCGGGTCGTCGGGATGCCCCAATCGGCGAACAGGAGCGCGGTGGCCGCGCGGCCGGGATCGGACATGCGCTCGGCCTCCACCGCCGCCCAGCTCGTGCCGCCCGCCCCCGCGATATCGAGGGCGGCGATGCCGAGATCGGCGAGGCGCCGGGCGGTTGCCGCCGAAATGCCGGCGCCAACCTCCTTCACCACCACGGGCACGCCCAGATCCCGCACCAGCTCCCCGATGCGAGCCAAGACGCCGCGCCAGTCGCGGTCGCCGCCTTCCTGCACGGCTTCCTGCAAGGGGTTGAGGTGAACGATCAGCGCATCCGCCTCGATCATGTCCACGGCGCGGCGCGCTTGCCCGACGCCATAGCCCAGCGCCAGTTGCGCGCCGCCGATATTGGCGAGGATCGGCACGGAAGGCGCCAAGCGGCGCAGCGTGCCGTCGAGCCCCGCCGAGCCGCGCCCTTCCAGGGCGATGCGCTGCGAGCCGACGGCAAAGGCGATCCCGAGCGCTTCTGCCGCCTCTGCCAGATGGGCATTGATGCGCCCCGCCCGCTCCGGGCCGCCTGTCATGGAGGAAATCAGAAGCGGTGCTCTTAGCCGGCGACCGAGAAAGCGCGTGGAAAGGTCGATCGCGTCGAAATCGACTTCCGGCAGCGCCTCGTGGACGAAGCGAATCTCGGAGAAACCCGAATCGGCACGCCGGGCCTCGTGACGGGGCGACAACACGATATCGAGATGATCGACCTTGCGTGTCTCGATATCGTGTTGATCCAAATCGTTCTCGACGCTCGACAAACGCTCTCCATCCCGGAAAGTAGGGGGAATTTCTCGTTGCGGCACTAAGGCCCACTTGGCACGCCAACGTATCGCGGCAACTATCGCCATGCGGCATGAAGCCTGCACCGGCGTCAAGCCGGCGATCGAGACGGTCTTTCGGGAGGGAATGCCGCCGCATGTCATCCGACTTCAAGCTGAGCCTGGCGGATTATCGCAAACGGATCGACGAGCGGCTGGGGGTCGTCCTGCCGACGCCTTTGCCGAGCCAGGGCGCGTTAGAGCGGGCGATGCGGGCCGGCGTGATGGCGCCGGGCAAAAGGTTGCGCCCGCTCATCACCGTGATCGCGGCGGAAGACCTCGGCGGCTCCACCTCGGCGGCCATCGACGCGGGCTGCGCGGTGGAAATGGTGCATGCCGCCTCGCTGGTTCTCGACGACCTGCCCTGCATGGACAACGCGACGCTCCGGCGCGGGCTGGCGACGGTGCATCTGGAGCATGGCGAGGACACGGCCGTTCTCGTGGCGGTCGGCGCTCTGGCCGGCAGCACCCAGCTTCTGGCCGGCATTCCCGAGCTTTCGGCCGAAGCGCGGCTGGAGGCCATCGCCATCCTGTCGCGCGCCGTCGGCGTGCGCGGTCTTGTGGGCGGCCAGTTCGAGGATCTGCGCGGCGGCCCTTCCAAGCGCGGCGTCGCCGAGATCGCCGCCGCCAACGGCCTGAAGACCGGATCGCTCTTCTCGGCGGCGGTGGAGATCGGGGGCGTCGTCGCGGGCGTGCGCGACGGGGTGAAGGCGGAGCTTCGCACCTTCGCCGAGGAACTCGGCCACGCCTTCCAACTGATGGACGACCTTCTGGACGGCCGCAAGGACGCGGCCGAGATCGGCAAGGATGTCGGACAGGACCGCAACAAGTCGACCATCGTCGCGCTGATGGGGCCGCAGGGCACCAGCCGGCGGATCGAGCGGCATATGGCGACCGCCGGGCGCAGCCTGGCGCGCATCTTCGGCGAACGCTCGCGCCTGCAAGGGCTGGTGGATCACGCGATCGGCTCGGTGTTCGGACCGGCGACGCCGGTGCCCGCCCGCCGAGTGGAGGATTTCGCGGAGAACCCGGCGCAGGAAATCGGTCTCGCCTGAGGCGGTTCAGGCCGAATGCGCCCAAAGCTCCGCGGAGCGGGGCGCGCGAGAGCGTGCGCGGGGCATGAGAGCGATGAGGCCGCCCTTCGCCACTTCGCCGAGCTTGGCGGCTTTTCCTGTCGACACGCGCTTGTCCCAGGCATGGGAGCCCCGGCGCACGACTTCCACGCCGATCCGCCGATAAACGCCGAGCGCCGTCGCGATCGCCCAGGCCGAGCGGCGCGGCAAGGCCTCGATGCCGATGTGGGCGGAGGCGTAATAGGGCTCGGCGAGATCCACCAGCCGCCGGGCGAGACGCGCCACCTTTTCCCGCTCGGCCTCCTCGGTGATCCGTGACAGGTCGAGCCCGATTTCGCGAAGCCATTGCGCGGGCAGGTAGATCCGCCCGACCCGCGCGTCCGGCACGATGTCTCGGGCGATGTTGGTGAGCTGGAAGGCGAGGCCGAGGTCGGCGGCGCGCTGAAGGGTCGCCGCATCGCGCGCACCCATGATGCGGGCCATCATCACGCCGACGACGCCGGCGACGTGGTGGCAATAATCGAGAAGGTCTTCGACGCTCTCGTAGTGCCGCTCTTCCACATCCATGCGGAAGCCTTCGAGATGGTCGAGTGCCAGCGCTTCGGGCATGGCGTGACGCTTGGCGACGAGTTGCAGCGCCTGGAAGGCCGGATGCGCCACCGCTTCGCCGGCAAAGGCGCGGCGCGTGTCGCGTTCGAGTTCGCCGAGGCGTTCCCGGGCGTCGGTGGCGAGCAGCGTGCCGCCGCTTCCCAATTCCTGCCCGTCCACGACGTCGTCGCAATGCCGGCACCACGCATAGAGCATCATCGCATCGGTGCGCGTTGCCGGATCGAACAGCCGGGCGGCGGCGGCGAAGCTCTGCGAGCCTTTGGCGATGATCTCCTCCGACAACCGCGCGATCGTCGCGGCGTCAGACATGGGCGCGTGCATCCTCGATCATCAACCCGGCCGTCGCCTTGGCCGAGCCGACGACGCCCGGAACGCCCGCGCCCGGATGGGTCCCCGCCCCGACGATGTAGAGGTTCGGGATGGCGCTGTCGCGATTGTGCGGGCGGAACCAGGCGCTCTGCGTCAACACCGGATCGAGCGAGAAGGCGGACCCCACATGCGCGTTCAGCTCCGACTTGAAATCGACCGGCGTGAAGATGCGGCTCGTCACGAGATCTTCGGACAAACCCGGAATGTAGTGCTTTTCCAGATAGGCGAAGATGCGGTCGCGATATTTCGGCCCTTCCGCCTCCCAGTCGATATCGGCATTGCCGAGATGGGGCACAGGCGCCAGCACGTAGAAGGAGCCCATGCCGGGCGGCGCGAGGGAGGGGTCAGTCGCGCAGGGGTTGTGGAGGTAGAGCGAGAAGTCGTGCGGCAGCGTCTGGCCGTTGAAGATCTCGGCGATGAGGTCGCGGTAGCGCCCCCCGAAGCAGACCGTGTGATGCATGATCTCCGGCCGATGCCGCTTCAACCCGAAATAGATCACGAAGAGCGACATGGAGAATTTCTTGTTCTTCAGCCGCTTGGCATGGGCGTCTCCCCTCACTGTTCCCTTCAACAGGGTCTCGTAGGTGTGGACGACATCGGCGTTGGAGGCGACGAGATCGGCCGCGAAGTGCCGGCCGTCCTTCAACACGACGCCGGTTGCGCGGGTGCCTTCCAATTCGATGCGCTCGACATCGGCGCTGAGTTCCATTCTCCCGCCGAGATCGGCGAAAAGCTGCGCCATGCCCCGCACCAGGGCGCCGGTGCCGCCGCGCGGGAAAAACACGCCCCATTTGCGCTCCAGCGCGTGGATCAGCGCGTAGATGGAGGAGGTCGCAAAGGGGTTGCCGCCGACAAGCAGGGAATGGAACGAGAAGGCTTGGCGAAGCTGGTCGTCCTCGATGAACTCGGCGACCTTGGCGTAAACGCTCTTCCAGGCCTGCAACCGGGCGAGCTGCGGCCCGGCGCGGATCATGTCGCGGATATGGAGGAACGGCACGGTGCCGAGCTTGATGTAGCCTTCTTCGAAGACGGCTTTCGAATAATCCAGGAAGCGGCGATAGCCGGCGAGGTCCTTTTCGTTCTTCGCGCCGATCTGCCGGTCGAGTTCGGCCTGATCGTTGACATAGTCGAAGGCGTAGCCGTCTTCCCAGCAGAGGCGATAAAAGGGCGAAACGGGCAGAAGCTCGACATAGTCGGAAAGCTTTCGTCCCGCGCCCTCGAAGAGTTCTTCCAAGGCGGACGGGTCGGTGATGACGGTCGGGCCGGCATCGAAGGTGAAGCCCTGGTCCTCGTAGACATAAGCGCGACCGCCCGGCTTGTCGCGACGCTCCAGAAGCGTGGTCGCGATGCCGGCCGATTGGAGGCGGATCGCGAGGGCCAGGCCGCCGAAACCCGCGCCGATCACCATGGCGCGCTTGGGGGACGACGGACGGTCGAGCATCAGGCGGTTTCTTTCGATTGCAAGCGGGGGCGAACGAGCGCGCGCAGCGCCGCGATCACCGGAACGGGCGGCCGGCCGGCCAGAATGCGCAGCTTGTCGGAAGGCGCGAGGCGCGCGGCATAGAAGCGGGCGATCACGTCGTCCGGCAGACGGTGGAAATGCTGGAGGATCTCGAAGCGCTTGTCCGGTTCGCCGGCCAGAAACAGCATCCGGTTGAGCTGGCGAAAGAAGCGCCGCTCCTCCCAGCGCGCCGCGGACCAGTCGCGGCACAGGGCAAAAAGCGCGGGCGCGGACAGATCGGGCGCGGCCGAGATCGCGTCAGCAAGGCGCACGGCGTCGGGCAGCGAATAGCCGGTGGTGGGATGAAACAAGGCGGCGGCGAGGCCCGATGCCGGAACGCCGCGCCGGGCGTCCCAGAAACGGCGGATATCGCCGTCGAGCGCGATCGGCAGAACGCCCTGTTCCTCGCGAAGCGTTTCGGCTCCGGCCCATTCGGCCGAGGTGCAGTAATCATCGATGCGGATGCGAAGGGTCGCCGGATCGAGCCCGCCGCCATCGGCGTAATAGGTGTCCTCCACCAGAAGCCGGTGGGGGTCCAAGGGCAGAAGGTAGATGAAACGGTAGCCGTCCGCCTGCGGCACCGTCGCGTCCATGACCACCGGATCAACAAGGCCGTGGGGGTCGGGAAACACGAGTTCCCGGCCAAGGAACTTCTGGAAGCCGAGATCGAGATGCGGGCTGGCGCGGTGGCCGCGCCCGTCGAGAACCGCGCCGGCCTCGATGCGGGTGCCGTCGTCAAGCGTCACCGCGTCCGGCTCCAGCGAGGCGGCGGGCGAGTTCAGGCGGATGTTTCGCCCGACACGCGCCGTCAGAAGCTCGGCGAAGCGGGTGGAGGGAACCGAACGGTAGCCCGTTTCGATCCGCCTTTCGCGGGCTGGAAACCGCACCTCGTAGCGCGGCCATGAATGGGCGACGAAGGGGGCGAGCCAGCGTGCTTCGTTTTCGGTCAGGTCGTGTTCGTGAAAGCTCCAGGTATGGTTGCCGCCGGGCGCGTCGCCGGCTTCGAGAACGAGAACGGATAAGTCCGGCCGCCGCTCGGCCAGCCGCCACGCGAGGAGGCCGTTGGCGAGCCCGCCGCCGACGAGAACGAGGTCGAAGCGTTCAGGCAAGGGCGGCCTGCCGTCGATAGGCATCGACGCCCGCGGCCCGCTCGATCAGATCAACCGCCAATTCCGCTCCACCCGACCCTTGAATCTCCCGGCCGATGCGGCCGGCATTCTCCCTGATCTCCCGTCGCTCAAGAAGGCGCTCCATGGAAGACGCGATACGCCGCGCGGACACCATGACGCGGGGCAGCCTTTCGCCGACCCCGTGATAAGCGATGCGTGCGGCGACGCCCGGCTGGTCGAAGGCGATCGGCACGGCGAGAACCGGCACGCCGGCGCGAAGCGCGTCCATCGTGGTGTTCATGCCTCCGTGGGTGACGCAAAGCGCGGCATGGCGCATGACTTCGCCGAGCGGCGCGAAGTCCGTGACGAAGTCGGCGCCGAGCGCCTTCGCGTCTCGTTCCGACAATCGCCCGCAATGGGCGACGAGCGTCTGGCACCCGAGCGAGCGGGCGGCGCGCACGATCTTCGAGAAAAGGCCGCGCCGGTGCCCCTGCATCGTGCCGAAGGATGCGAAGACGAGCGGCCGGGCGGGATCGAAGGCGAAGGGCAGAACGGGCGCGAGCGGTTCCTCGCCGCGAATGGGCCCGACCGCATGGAAGATGGATTGCGGGGGCCTTGGAAAATCGAAACCCGGCACAGTCTGGGCGATGCGCAGCGCCGGCGATAAGCAGTCCTCTGCCGTTTCCAGCCGGGACAAGCCGAAGCGCTCGGCCCATTTCGCGATCGTGCGGCGCTGGCGCGACAGAAGAACGCGCGCCACCGTCACGCCGCCTTCGTTGCGCTTCAGCCCTTCCGGGCTCGGATCGAAGGGCCAGTCGAGGAAGGGCAAGGGAATGCCGGGCGCGGGCGTCATCGGCAAGGCGGCGGCGACGGACACGAGCGGCAGGGACAGGTGCCGCGCCAGAAGCCCGGCGGCCGGCTCCATCTCGTCGCCGATCACGGCATCGGGCCGCAGCGCCCTGCAGATCATCGGCCCGTCGAGGCAAAGCGCGTCGGTCAGTGCCGAAACATCCGCCACGGTGGAGAGGATGCCGAAGGGGCCGTTCGGCCGCGCGGCACGCGCCAGCATCGCCTCGATCCCGCCGCGCCCGGCCGAGCGCACGCTGCGCACTTCGGCGCTCGACACGAAAAGCGGTCGCGCGCCCTCGTTGACGAGAAAAGTCACCTCGTGGCCGCGCGCGGCGAGACGATCCGCCAGCGCCTCGAAAACGCGGATGTGACTGACAAACGGAGACGGGATCAGAACGAAGCGACTCATCTGCCGAAAGATGTAGCAGCCTTTGCGGAAAGGGCGATGGAGAAGCATCGGTTCGCGGCGTATCGTCTTGTGCTCCGATGGCACACGCAACCCCGACGCCCCGCGCCCGTTACGAGTTCCGAATGACGCAAGCCCTCCAGCCCATCCCGGAAAACGAGCGCAGCCCCTTCCCCGAAGGCCGCTTGGCGCAACTCGGCGTCGCCCTTGGCCTCATCGCCGCAATGGTGGCGCTGCTTCTCCTGATGGGGCGCCATCCGGTCTGCCCCTGCGGACGGGTGACCCTTTTGCAGACCGGCCACGATCCGAACGAGAACTCGCAACAATTCGCCGACTGGTATTCGCTGCTCCACGTCGCCTTCGGCATGGGCATTTACGCCATGGTGCGCTGGCTCCGGCCGCATTGGACGGTGGGCTCGACCATGCTGGCCGTCGTGTTCGGCCATTCGATCTGGGAAGTCGCCGAGAACACGCCTTGGATCATCGGCGTTTTTTCGGGCGGCGTGAATGCGCCGCATTATTCCGGCGACAGCATCCTCAATTCGCTCGGCGACAGCTTCTTCGCCTTTTCCGGCGCGGCGGCGATGCCGTTCCTGGCGCTTCCCGTCGTCGCGGTGGTGGTTCTCGCGATCGAGGTCGCGGTCACATGGGGCGTCGGCGACGGTTTCGTCGTCGGCACGCTCCGGCTTCTGGGCGTCGACGTCTAGAACTTCGTCGACAGCCGCGCGGCGCGGCGGGCCCTCGCGTCGTCGAGCTTCATGGGCTTGGCGCGCTGCACCGTGCGCCAGCCGGTCGACAGGATCGTGACGACGCGGTTCCCCCGGAAATCTGCCTCCACCGTGATGAAGTTCCGCTCGGCCATGAAGCCGAGAAGAAAGCGCCCGCGCGAGGGGGAATGGCTGCCATAGGCACGCGCCAAGGCCTCGTCCGAAGGGCAGTCGGCACCATCGCGGGCGGCGCGCGCCAGCATCAGGAAAACGCCCTGCATGTCTTCGGGAAGGGCGTCGCTATGGTGGATCACCGCCTGCCAGCGCTCGTCGGCGACATCCTCCGTGACCCCTGCACGCGCCAAGCTCAAACGACGCCGGAACGCGGCCATGTCGGTTTCGGCCCCGCGCAGGCGCTTCAAACGGCAATGGGTCAGGAAGTCCTGGAACAGCACCGGTACGGGCCGGAAGGCGGCGTCGGGATCGGCCAGCATCTCGGCGAAGATCTCCTCCACGATGACCCGGCGCTCCTCGTCGGTGCGCGCATCTTCGTCCTCGATCGCGGCTGCGGGCTTTTCGCGCGAGGCGGCGACGCGGCCGAGAAGCTCGTGCGTGGAAACACGGGGGACCGCCGGCTCCCGCGGCATCGGCGCGGGGACCTCGATCTCGGGTGCGGCGGCGAAAATCAGGTCGCGCATGTCGGCCGCCCCGAGTTCCGGCAGCGCCATGAGCGAGGGCCGCCCGGTGCGCCCGCGCGTTTCCACCGAGCCGATGCGCACCGCCACCGGCCGGCGCGACAGGGCGGGGCCAAGCGCCACGAAATGGCCGGGCTCCAGATCGCGGAAACGCTCGGCCTGCCGGCGGTCCATGCCGAGAAGATCGGCGGCGCGCGCCATGTCGATGTCGAGAAAGGTACGGCCCATCAGGAAGTTCGACGCTTCTGCCGCGACGTTCTTGGCGAGCTTGGCGAGACGCTGCGTCGCGACGATGCCGGCCAGCCCGCGCTTTCGCCCGCGGCACATCAGGTTCGTCATCGCGCCGAGCGAGAGTTTGCGGGCCTCGTCCGACACTTCGCCGGCGATGGCGGGGGCGAAAAGCTGCGCCTCGTCCACGGCGATCAGCATCGGGAACCAGTGCGAATGGTCGGCGTCGAAAAGGCCGTTCAGGAAGGCGGCGGCGCAGCTCATCTGCACTTCGGCGTCGAGCCCTTCGAGGTTGAGGACCACAGACGCGCGATGCTCGCGGATGCGCAGCGCGATGCGCTGGAGTTCGGCGGGCGTCCTGTCGGCGTCCACCACGAGATGGCCGAAACGATCGGCGAAGGACACGAAGTCGCCTTCCGGGTCGATGATCGCCTGCTGCACGTATGGCGCGCTCTGCTCGAGCAGGCGGCGCAGAAGATGCGACTTGCCCGAACCGGAATTGCCCTGGACGAGAAGGCGCGTCGACAAAAGCTCCTCGAGATCCATCTCGGCCGGCTCGCCGGCTCCGTTCGTCCCAAGATCGACGGCAATCTTCATTCGCGTGCTTCTTCCGGCGATGGTTCGAATTGTACTGGATATCATGGGTCGAGCGTCAGGAGTCGGCGATCCGCTTGGGCGTCCACAGCAAATAGAAGCGTCGAACGACGCAGAAGCCACCAACCCCACCCCAAAGCCCTCACCCTGAGCCTGTCGAAGGGCGGGCGCTCGGCACGACGGTGGTGCGTTACCCTCCCCTTCGACAAGCTCAGGATGAGGGTAAGGCAGAGGCTGAGGGTTGCGCAGATGGGAACCTCACGCCGCCAACGCGATCTCCGGCACCGTCCGACGCACGAGCCCCATATCGGCGTGGAAGGCTTCCGTTTCGCGTTTCTGCGCGTCCGGGTCTGGCAGGCGCAGGATGTAGGCGGGATGGACGGTGACGAGGAGCTGCGTGTCGCCGCCGATGTCGATCAGCCTGGAGCGGGTGTCGCGGATCGTCACGGTCTTGCCGAGAACCGTGGCGGCCGCCGTCGCGCCGAGCGCCACGACGAGCTTCGGCTTCACGATGTCGCGCTCGATCTCCAGCCAGAAGCGGCAGGCCTTCACCTCTCCCATGGTGGGCTTCTGGTGAATGCGCCGCTTGCCACGCGGGGTGAACTTGAAGTGCTTCACGGCATTGGTGACATAGGCTTGGGTCCGGTCGATCCCAGCCTCGGCGAGCGCCGCATCGAAGACCTTGCCGGCCGGGCCGATGAAGGGCTCGCCCGCAAGATCCTCCTGATCACCCGGCTGCTCGCCGACGAAGATCACGGGCGCATCCTCCGGCCCCTTGCCGAAGACGGTCTGCGTCGCAGGCTCCCAAAGCGGGCAGGCCTTGCAGTGCTTGGCCTCGGCGCGTGCCTCGTCCAGCGTTTGCGGCTGGTTGCCCCCATGCGGCACCGCCGCCACCTTCGCCGCCCGCGCCATCTCACCCATCTCCATCACCCGTTCGTGACGCAAACTCGGCAGGGTCGGCGCGGTTTCCAGCATGCGACGCGACGCCTCCTCCGCGCCGCGTATGAGAGGCTCGATCAGCGTCGCCTCGGGCAGGTTCTTCCAGTATTTCTTCGGCATCTCGGCCTGCATGGCTTTCACCTTCAGCCGCGCCGGGTTGAAGATCGAGGCGTAGTAGGTGAGCCAGAGATCCTCGGCCGCGTCCTCCTTCGGCCGGTCCTCGCGTGATGCGCCGGGACCGAAGGAAAGGTCCGCGCCGTCCCAATGGACCGAGCGCAAGGGTGTGAGGATCGACCAGACCATGCCGGCGAAGCGCCGCATGAAGAAGGGGGCGGTCAGTTCCACCACGTGATGCGTCGGCTCGAACCAAGCGATGTAGTGCCGCCCCTCGCCCGTCTCGATCTCGCGAAAGCGCAGGAACGCTTTCATCTTATGCGCGTCGCGATAAACCGCCTTCTCCATCTCGCGGGCGCGGATCACGTCGTCGTCGGAAGCGACTTCGAGCAGCCCCTTCTCGGCTTGGAGCCGCCAGAGCAGGCGATATGCGAGGAGGAACCGCTCGGGATCGGAATGGCAAAGCATGTTGCGGGCAAGATCGGGGAAAGCCTTGGCCACGGCGATCGGCGGCGCGTCGTCCGGCATCTCTTCGGGCAAGGGCTCGGCAAAAAGACCGGGTGCTTCCTCGCCCACGACGAAACTCATCTCATCCGGCGCGACGCCCAGCGCTACCGCCCGCCGTGCAGCCTCCCGCCATCCGTCGAAATCGGCGGGGTGGGACAGGCGGGCGAAGAACATGGATATCTCACGATGATGACGGAAAGAACCGCTCGGGAAACGCTGACGGCACGGAAGCGTTCACCCATCTTCGTGGACCTTCACGCGCGCTGCGATTAAGATATGTGCAACGATTGCGATCGGGAGGTTCGACCATGTCCAACGCCGCCAGAACCACATTTCCTATGCCGTCGGCCAACGATCAGATCGCGCCGGCGGCAAAAGCTGCCGCTAATGGCCCCGTTGTCCTTACCGAGGACGGAACGCCCGCCTTCGTTCTCATGACGCATGACGAATATCTAAGACTCAAGGATCGTCCACGTTCGATCTTGGACGCCATTGCCGATATGCGCCCCGAAGCCGATTTCGATTTCGACCCGCCGCGTTATCGTGGTCCAGCGCGAGCGACACCCATCGATCTCGAATGACCAATTTCATTTTCGACACGAATGTCGTTTCAACTTTCCGTCGGCCAGACCGTGTCTCGAGTAAAGTTCTGGCTATCTTAGGCAACCTGCCCAAAGAACGTTGTTTTGTGTCGATCATCACTCTGATGGAGATCGAGCAAGGTATACGTCAAGCGGAGTTCCGAGATCCACTTCAGGGCCTTGTTCTGAGACAATGGTTCATCCTTTATCGCAGCGCGCTTGGCAGCGGACTTACTCTCCCTGTCACGGAAACGATCGCGTTGAGATGTGCAGCGCTTGGCGTTCCCAACCCAAGACCGGTTAACGACGCCCTCATCGCCGCCACCGCCCTCGTCCACGACCTGACGCTCGTCACCCGCAATGTTTCCGACTTTCGCGGAATTAGAGGCTTACGCCTCGTGGACCCCTGGGCTCCCTGACCTGTCAGAACAGGCTCAACTGCTCCGCCGCCGGGCGGATGCGGGGGGCGAACTCGGCGCGCAGGTTCTCGCGGTCGGCGAAGCGCCCCGGCGACCAGCCGTGCGCCGTCACGAAGGGTCGCACCTTTTCCACCGACTGGCAGAGCTTGGCGACGTCATCCAGCGTCAGGCGCTTGTGGAAGCGCGTCGACAGGATGCGCTTCACCGCCCGCGTCCCGAAGCCCGGCACGCGCAAGAGCATCTCGCGGTCGGCGCGGTTGACGTCGACCGGGAACAGATGCCGGTTCTTCAGCGCCCAGGCGAGCTTGGGATCGATGGAAAGGTCCAGCATCCCCCCTTCCCCGCCCGACACGATCTCGTTGCGCTCAAAACCGTAGAAGCGCATCAGCCAGTCGGCCTGATACAGGCGGTGCTCGCGCATCAGCGGCGGACGCGACACGGGCAGCCGGCTCGACGAATCCGGGATCGGCGAGAAGGCGGAATAATAAACCCGGCGAAGCTGGTAATTGCCGTAGAGATTTTCCGAGCGCCCGAGGATCGCGTCGTCGTCCGAGCCGTCGGCGCCGATGATCATCTGCGTCGACTGGCCGGCGGGCGAAAAGCGCTTCGGTTTCGCGCGGTCCTTGGCTTCGCCGCGATGCTCCTCGATTTTGGAGCGCAGGTGCCCCATGGAGCGGCGGATGTCGCGCGCATCCTTCTCGGGCGCCAGCGCGCCGAGCGACAGATCGGTCGGCAGTTCGATATTGATCGACAGACGGTCGGCGAAGAGCCCCGCCTGCTCGATCAGAAGCGGCGAGGCGTCGGGAATGGTCTTCAGGTGGATATAGCCGCCGAAATTCTCCTCCATCCGCAGCTTGCGCGCGATGGCGACCATTTCCTCCATCGTGTGGTCGGAAGAACGAATGATGCCGGACGACAGGAACAGGCCCTCGATATAGTTGCGCTTGTAGAAGTCCATGGTGAGACGCACGACCTCGTCGACGCTGAACCGGGCGCGCGCCACGTTGGAGGACGAGCGGTTCACGCAGTAGATGCAATCGTAGATGCAGAAGTTCGTCATCAGGATCTTGAGGAGCGAAATGCATCGCCCGTCCGGCGCATAGGCGTGGCAGATGCCCGACCCTTCCGTCGAACCGATGCCCTTGGACTTCAGGGAATTGCGTTTCTCCGAGCCGCTCGACGCGCAGGACGCATCGTATTTCGCGGCGTCGGACAGGATCGCGAGCTTCTGTCGAACGGTGAGAACGGCCATGTGGAGAACATAGCGTTCATGTTCCGTTCAGGCCACCGCGCCTAGCGTTTTTCCACTCCTTCGGCTGCGACATTTCCGACCGGCCAAACCTTGCCGTTGCTGGAACGAAATGGGGCAAGCCGAGTTTCACCGCGAACACCCAAGCTCCTTCCTCGCCATCTGTTCGCGTTCAAGGCTTGGATTTCGTTTCGAATCTTCGGAAGGTGCAAGATGAGGAAGTTTCTCCTGAGCCTCGGCGCCGCCGCGACGCTGGCCGCCGGCATGGTGGGCCTCAGCGCCCCCAGCGCGTCCGCCGATCCCTATTGGGGCCGTGGCTATGGGCATGGCGGCTATTACCGCGGTGGTGGCGGTTGGGGTGGCGACGATCGCTGGCGCTACCGTCGCGGCTGGCGCAACCATGGCGGCGACGCTCTGGCGGCGGGTGCCATCGGCCTCGGCGTCGGCGCGCTGCTCGGCACGGCTTTGACCAGCCGCCCTTATGACGATGGCCGTTATTACGGGCGCGGCTATTACGGCAACGGCTACGATGGCGGCGGTTATTACGGCCGTCCGGGCGTCGTTCTGGAAGGCCCAGCTTATATCGAGCGTCCGGCCTATGTGGAGCGTCGCGTGTATTACCGGCCGGCTCCGGTTTATCGCGAGGTCCGCCCCGTCCGGCACTACAGCCGCGCCGATCGTTGCGCGGCCCGCTACCGGACCTACGATTATCGCACGAACACCTACTTCGCCCGTCCGGGCGTTCTGAGGGAATGCCGCCTTTGACCTGATGAGGTCGGAGCGCAGTATCGAAAGGGCCGGCCTCGGAGCCGGCCCTTTCCTTTGTGCGAAGGCTCTCTGCGGCATTCGTGCCGGTCGACGGCCTTGGGCCTGCCGCAATCTGTGACGGCATGGGCACATGGGATGGCGGAATCGTCTGCGGCTCACGAGAATGTCGGCCTCGGACAAGGAGCGTATGTTGTCCTGAGAGGATTTTTGGGCATCCTAACCGACGACGCGCGACGGCGACCGGTGGGGCGATGCCGCCATGCCCTCGGGATCGCGCGACAGGGAAAGACTGATCGGGCGGCAGCATGTCCAGAGTAGGCGTTTGAAGGCGACGATGATTCGAGGCCGGGACCAAAGCGGCGCACCGCGTGGTCCCCGCGCCGCGCGAGGCTTCGCCGCGCCAAGCTTCGCCGCGCTTGCCGTCGCGGCTGGGCTGACGCTCGGTGCGACCGTGCCGGCCGATGCCATCAGCATCTTCGGCCTGAAGCTTTTCGAAAGCGAGAACGATCCGACGGCCGACATCGTCGATCCGGTGAATTACACCGTGACGCTGGCCGTGCAGCCGGCGGATGCGGACTTGGAAAAGGCGCTGAACGCCGCGTCCACCCTCGTCGCGGACAAGGACGACCCGGTTTCCGGCTCGCTCGGCCTCCTCGCCAAGGCGCGCACCGACCGCAAGCGGCTCGTCGCCGCCCTTTACGAGAACGCGCGCTATGACGGGCTCGTCACCATTCTGATCGAGGGCCGGGACATCGCGACGCTCGCGCCGGACGCGACCTTCAACACCGCGAGCGGCCCCGTGCCGGTGCAGATCGTGGTGGAGCCCGGCCAGGCGTTCACGGTCGGCCGCGTCGATATCCGCGCCAACGGCGCGCCGGTCGACCCTCAGACCTACGATCTCGCCTCCGGTTCCTCGGCCGCCTCGACGCGCATCTTGGACTCGGAGGCCAAGCTTCTGGAATCGCTGCGCAACGAGGGCCGGCCCTTCGTCGCGGTCACGCAGCGCGATGTCGTCGCCGATTCCAACACCAAGACGCTGGATTACCGTCTCGGCATCTCGCCCGGCGAAAAGGTGCCTTTCGGCGACATCTTCGTGGACGGCACCAAGGCCGTCGATCCGGGTTTCGTCGCCTATATGACCGGCATCGAGAAGGGCGGTGTCTTCTCGCCCGCCGATCTGAAGAAGGCGCGCGACCGGTTGGTGAAGCTCGACGTCTTCTCCTCGGTCAGCGTCAAGGAAGGCAAGGCGCAGGCCGAGGACGGCACCTTGCCGGTGCAGGTCGAGGTGGCCGAGCGCAAGTTCAATTATTTCGGCATCGGCGGCACCTATTCCAACACGGACGGCGCGGGCGTTTCGGGTTATATCGGCAACCGCAACCTGTTCGGCCGGGCCGAAAGCCTGCGGCTCGACGCTTCCGTATCGCGCATCGGCGCGAGTCTGGCCTCCGACGACACGGTGCGCAACACCGACGACCTCGACTACAAGGCCTCGCTCGTCTTCAAGAAGCCGGGCGTTCTCGGCCCAGATTCCGTTTACATCGGCTCCATCGAGGCGATCAGCGAGCATCCGCTCGCCTACGACCGCAACTCGATCGCGGTGACAAGCGGCGCGCAATACGCCATCGACGACCAGCAAACGGTAGAAGCGCGTCTGCGCCTCGAATACGAGACCATCACCGACTATCTCGGCGACGCGGAATATTTCATCGCCTCGCTGCCGATCACCTATACCTACGACAGCCGCGACAACAAACTGAACCCGACGAGCGGCTTCGTCGGCAAGCTCTACGGCGAGCCGTCCTACGAGATCGAAGGCGGCGCGCCTTTCCTGAAGGCGCGCGCCGACGCCTCGACCTATCTTTCCCTGACGGATTCCAACCGCTTCGTGGTGGCGGGCCGCGTTTCCTATGGCGCGGTGGTCGGCGCGGACCTCGAGGACGTGCCCAACGACCGGCGCTTCTATGCCGGCGGCGGCGGTTCGGTGCGCGGCTACCAGTACCAGACGATCAGCCCCTTCTTTCCGGACATTCTCGGACCGACAGGGGACGAGAGCTTCAACGACACGCCGACCGGTGGCTTGTCGCTGTTCGAGACCAATCTGGAACTGCGCTTCGGCGTGACGGAAAACATCCAGATCGTGCCTTTCGTGGACGGCGGCGCGGTCGGCACCGATCTCGCGCCCGATTTCTCGAACTTCAAGATCGGCTACGGCATCGGCGCGCGCTACCTCACGAGCTTCGGTCCCATCCGCGTCGATGTCGGCTTCCCCGCGCAGCCGAGCGACCGGGACCAGAGCTTCCAGATCTATGCCGGCATCGGACAGGCCTTCTGACCATGCGCCAGCTTCGTTTCTTCATCGCGATCGCGATCGTCACCCTCGCTTTCGCGGGCTTTGGCCGTGAAGCGCGGGCGCAGGAATTCATCGCCCGGCAGATCGAGAATCTCGTTTCCACCGACTCTCTCAAAGTCCAGATCGATGGACTGTCCGGCGCGCTGACGGGGAACCTTCGCATCAACAGCGTCACGGTTTCCGACCCGAAGGGTCCGTTCCTCACCGCCCGCGACCTCGCGATGGACTGGTCGCCGCTCCAGATCGCGCGCCGCAACATCGCCGTCCAATCGCTGACCGCCGGGCAGATCAGTTTCGACCGCCTGCCCGAACTCCCGCCCTCCCCCGCCACGGAGTCCTCCGGCGGCGGGCTGCCGAACTTCACCGCCGATATTCAGCGCCTCGCCATCACCGAGTTCGTGCTGGGTGAAGCCGTGGCGGGCACGCCGGCGCGGTTGTCGCTGGACGCCAAGCTCGTGTTCCAGGGCGATCCGGCGCGGCTCGAAACCAATCTCAACCTCAACCGCCTCGACCAGCCGGGACGGGTCGCGGCCAACGTGCTCTTCGCGCCGGCCGAGAACCGGCTCGACGTCAATGTCGATGCCGGCGAGCCGGCGGGCGGCCTCGTCGCGAGCCTCCTGAAGATTCCCGGCGCGCCGCCGGTGCAGCTTACCGTCACCGGCTCCGGCCCGCTCGACAACTTCGCCGCCAACGGCGCCCTGAATGTCGGCAACGAGGAGGCCGCGCGTCTTCAAGCCCGCGTCGAAGGGCGGCCGGAAGGGCGGCACCTCGCCGCCACCTTGAACGTCGCAGCCGAGCGCTTCGCGCCGGAAGCCGTCCAACCCTACGTGAAGGGCGGTGCCAATCTCGACGCCAATGTCCTGTTCCGGCCGGACGGCGTTCTCGGGCTGGAAGCCGTGCGGTTGTCCTCCGACGTGCTTCGGCTCGACGCGTCCGGCACGCTCGACCGGGCGGGGCCGCAAACGGCGCTCGATCTGGCTCTCGCCAGCCCCGATGGGGGGCCGATCCCCTTGCGCTTCGGCGAAGGAACGGGCCAGACGGTGGTGGACGTTTCGCGCCTCCAAGCCAAGCTTGCCGGCGCGCTGGCTGCCGCCAATATCGACCTTTCCGCCAACCTCCCCCAGGCCGGCTACGGCCCCTATGCCGCCCGCGATCTCGCCCTGTCCGCCACCGCGCGCGGCTTCGATCTCCAGGCGCTCTCAGGTCCCTTGTCCCTTACCGCCAATGCCGGCGCGGTCGTGATGCCGGACGGCATCGGCCAGCGCTTCACGGAAGGGCGCGTCACGATCGATGCCGACGGGTCACTCGGCAACAACAGCCTGACACTCGCCAACGGCCGGATCACGACCGGCGCGGCCAATGCCGCCATCCAGGGCACGGCGGCGCTGAACTTCTCGACCTTCGACCTCACCCTGTCCAGCGACTTCCAGACGCTCGCCCTGTCGGCCGCCCTCGTGCCGCTGGCTGGCGAGCGCACGCAGCTTTCGGGCCGGGCGACGCGCGACGCAGCGGGCACGCTCGGCGTCCAGGATCTGGCACTTCGCGGCACCGGCCTCACCGTCAACGGTTCGGCGCGCCTGTCGGGCGACGAGGTCCAGGCGGATGTGCGCGGCAATCTCGACGTGCAACCGCAGGAAGGCTCGGCGATCAGCGGCAAGGCGGATTTCGCGCTTCTGGCCAACGGCCCGACCGCGCAGCCGAACGTCGACCTGTCGCTGAACAGCCAGGGCCTTCGCGTCAACGGGCGGGAACTGGCGAACCTGAAGGCCGAGGCGCGCGGGAGCTTCACCGGGCAAACGCCGCGCGGCTCGCTCAACCTCACCGGCACGCTCGACGGCCAACCCTTGTCCGGCACGGCCAACCTTGCGACGCTTCCCTCCGGCGACCGCGAGATTTCCGATCTCGCCATCCGCCAGGGACCAAACAACGTCACCGGCGATCTCAAAATCGGCGAGGTCGGCGCGCCGGTCGGGCGGCTCGACGTCGATGTCGAGGATATCGGCCCGCTCGCGGCGCTTGCCCTTCAACAAGCGAGCGGCGACCTTTCGGGGCGCATCGACCTTTCCGTCAACGATCGCGACTTCCCCCTCGCGAGCGTGAACCTCACCTCGAACAGCCTGACGGCGGCCGGCAACACGCTCACCGATGTCGCGCTCGACCTCGATGTCGAGGACTATCTCGGCAAGCCGCTGCCGAGTGGCACGATCCGCGCGCAGGGCATCACCGCCGGCGGCGTTTCGGTGGAAGGCCTCACGGTCGACCTGTCGCGCGCCGGCGACGGCACGCGGCTCGATGCCCGCGCCACGGCCAACGGCGTGCCGGTGGAACTGGCCGGCGTCGCGACGCTCGGCGCCACGGAAACCGCGATCTCGCTGGAAAAGCTCACCGCCGCGATCCCGAACGCCGCCGTGTCCCTGGCGCAGGCTTCCCAAATCACGCTCGCGAACGGCACGACGACGATCCAGCCCATCACCCTCAACGCAGCCGACGGCTCGCTCCGGCTCCAGGGAACGGCGGGCGAGACCCTGAACCTGTCCGCCGAGCTCGACCGCCTGCCGGCCGCGCTCGCCAATGCCTTCGTGTCCGGCATCGACGCGTCCGGCACCCTGTCGGGCACGGCGCGTGTCGAAGGTCCGGCAAGCCAACCCAATGCCAGCTTCGATCTTTCCGGCACCGGCATCACCGCACGCGAGGTCGCCGCAGCGGGTGTGCCGCCGATCGAGCTTCGCGCCAATGGCACCTATGCCGACGCGCTTCTCACCCTTCGCGAAGCGCGGGCCACGATCGGCAGCGCTTTCCTTCAGGCATCCGGCACGGCCGGCGAGACCCTGAATGTCGACGCTCGCCTGTCCGAGGTGCCGGTGGCGCTCGCCAACGGCTTCGTGTCGGGCCTCAAGGCCAGCGGCACGATTTCCGGCTCGGCGGCTTTGCGCGGAACGGGTGCCGCCCCGACCGCCACCTTCGACGTGTCGGGTTCCGGCATCAGCGCCGCCGAAGTGCGCGCCGCCGGCATCCCGCCCGCCCAGCTTCGCGTGGAAGGCGCTTTCGCCGATGGCACCGCCGATCTGCGGACGGCCGTGGTCAATATCGGCGAAGCCGTGATCCAGGCGAGCGGGCGCGTCGGGCGCGCGCTGGATCTGAACGTGCGGCTCGGGGAAGTCCCGGTCGGCCTCGCCAACGCCTTCGTGCCGGGCTTGAACGCGCGCGGCACGATTTCGGGCGACGCGCGGGCGACGGGGGCGATCGACAACCCGAATGCGACCTTCGCCCTTACCGGCCAGGGCATCACTGCCGAGCGCATCGCCGCCTCCGGCATCGCACCGCTCACGCTCGACATCGCCGGCAATGTCGCAAACAAGACTGCGACCATCGAACGCGGGCGGGTGAATGTCGGCGAGGGTTTCCTCGACGTCGTCGGCACGATCGGGCAAGCCCTCGACGTCAAGGTCGACATGCAGCGCCTGCCGGTCGGGCTCGCCAACGGTTTCATAGCCGATCTCGACGCGGGCGGCACCCTGACGGGCAGCGCCGCGGCGACGGGCTCACTCTCCGATCCGGCCGCGACCTTCCGCTTGTCGGGCGATGCGATCACCACGCGCCAGATCAAGGCGGCGTCGCTGCGGCCGGTGGAACTCGACCTGTCCGGCCGCTATGCCGGCGGCACGGCGACGCTCGACAGCGCCCGCGCGACGATCGGCGAGGGTTCGGTGTCCTTGAGCGGCACGGTCGGGCGCGCGCTCGATCTCGATGTCGCGCTGGACGATCTGCCGGTCGCCATCGCCAACGGTTTCGTGCCCAATCTCGGCGCATCCGGCACCCTGTCGGGCAGCGCTGAGGCAACCGGCTCGGTTTCCGATCCGCAGGCGACGTTCGAGATCGAGGGCCGCCAGATCACCACGACGGAAGCGCGAAAGGCCAGCGTTCCCCCGCTCAGCCTGGATCTTTCCGGCCGCTATGCGGGCGGCACGGCCGAGATCGGCACGGCGCGGATCGCGGTCGGCGACGGCACGATCACGGCCACCGGCACGGTCGGCCAGCGCCTCGATATCGACGTGACGCTCGCGCGCCTTCCCGTCGCCCTCGCCAACGGCTTCGTGCCGGGGCTCGGCGCGCGCGGCACGCTGAACGGCAAGGCGAGCGCGACGGGCTCCACCAGCAACCCGGCCGCCACCTTCGACATCCGCGCCGACGACGTGTCCACTACCCAAACGCGGGCCGCCCGCGCACCCGCCATCGACGCCGTCGCGAACGGCCGGTACGAGAACGGCGCGGTAGCCCTGCAGACGGCACGCGTGACGGTCGGCTCCGGCACGGTGGATATCACCGGACGCGCCGGACAGGATCTCGACCTCCAAGTCGCGATCCGCAACCTCCCCGCTTCGCTGGCGAGCGCGGCCGCGTCCGGCATCGACCCGACCGGCAGCCTCAACGGCACGGCGCGCGCCACCGGCCCGGCCTCCAACCCGAATGCCGAGTTCGACCTCAACCTTTCCGGCTTCACGATCGCGCAAACGCGGCAAGCCGGCGTCGGCCCGCTCGGGATCACCGCGAACGGGCGCTATGGCGACCGGAACCTCCAGTTCGACACGCGGCTGACGGGCGGCGGCGGCTTGAACTTCACCGCCGGCGGCCGGGTCGGGCTGGCGGGCACGCCGCAATTCGACATCCGCGCCAACGGGACCGCACCGCTGGCTCTGGCCAACCGCATCCTCGCCGAGGGCGGGCGGGCGGTGCAGGGCACGGCACGGATCGATGTCGCCGTGTCGGGAACGGCCGCCGCACCGAACGTCAACGGCACGATCTCGACGACGGACGCGACCTTCACCGATACGGGCGCGAATGTCGCCGTGCGCAACATCGCGACGACGATCACGCTTTCCGGCCAGACGGCGACGATCTCCTCCTTCCGCGCCAACCTCGCGGCCGGGGGGACGATCACCGCCGGCGGCACGCTCGGCCTGACGAACGGCTTTCCCGCCGACATCCAGGTGCGGCTTGCCGACGGGCGCTACTCCGACGGCGAGATCGTCGCGATCCGGCTGAACGCGGCGCTTAGCCTCACCGGGCAGCTCACCGCGACGCCGCTTCTCGCCGGTTCGATCGACGTTCGGCGCATGGATATCCTCGTGCCCGCGCGCTTCCCGACCTCACTGTCGCGCATCGACGTAAAGCGCCGCAACGCGCCGCCGCGCGTCGCCAAGCAGCAGAACGAGCTATTTCCGCCATCCAAGGGCGGCGGTGGCGGCGGTGGCATCAATCTCGATATCGCTTTCAACGCGCCGAGCGAGATCTTCGTGCGCGGGCGCGGTCTCGACGCGCAGCTCGGCGGCTCGCTCCGCATCCAGGGTTCGGCGAGCGCGCCCGCCATTACCGGCGGCTTCGAGCTCCGGCGCGGGCGTCTCGTGATCCTCAACAAGCGGCTAGACTTCCAAAGCGGCACCTTGAGCTTCACGGGCGACCTGATCCCGCTTCTCGACTTCGTGGCGACCTCGGATACGGGCGACGTGACGGTGCAGGTCGCGGTGACGGGACCGGCCAACGATCCGAGCTTCAACTTCTCCTCCTCCCCCGCCTTGCCGCAGGACGAGGTGCTCGCCCGCCTCATCTTCAACCAGGGCACCACGAACCTGTCGCCGCTCCAGATCGCGCAACTGGCGGAAGCCGCAGCGCAGCTTGCCGGCGTCGGCGGCTCGACGGGTCTGCTCGAAAATCTGCGCTCCCAGCTCGGCGTCGACGATCTCGACGTGCGCACCACGGCCGATGGCCAAACGGCGGTCGGCGTCGGGAAGTATCTGAACGACCGGACCTATCTCGGCGTCGACTCCACCGGTCGCGCCTCGATCAACATCGATATCGGCAAGGGTTTGAAGGCGTCCGGTGCGGTCACGGCCGAGGGCGGCGGCGAGGTCGGCATCTTCTACGAGAAGGAATACTAAAAGCCGCGTTCGCAGCAGGCTGCGCCGGCTCGCCGCGGAACCTCATCGCCTCGAGGCGAGCCCGTATCGGGGCCGCGATGGAAGCCGATGCGGCTCCCTTCGGCATCAAACGCGCGATAGCGCACAAACAAAAAACGCGGCACCCGAGGGCGCCGCGTTTGTCTGGACCGTAATAGTCCGTCTTACTTGACGTAAATCGTCACTTCGCGGTTCGGCTTCACCGTGAGGGATTCGATCGAGTCGCGCGGAATGCTCTGCGCTTCCAGCTTCTCGGCGAGGCCCGGATTGGCGTCGATCGTGCGCTGCACGGCCATCGGGTCGGTCTTGGTGTTGGCGTTCTTCGAGGCTTCGGCGCGGCGCGACACGATGGTGTAGTCGGTGCCGGAACCGATGGAGCCGGTCGGCGCCGTGTCGGTGGTCATGGCGCTCTGCGCGAAGGCCGGGGAAACGGCCATGAGGGCGATAGCGCCGGCGAGGATCGTCTTCTTCATGATGGACTTCCTTTCTTCTGCCCGAAAGCCCCCCTCGAAAGGCAGGCCGCGCTGCGCGTGTTCGGCAATCGCTGTGGGCGACACGTTGCTTCAAACAGCCGAATCCGCGATCCGTTCCCGGCCAAGAAGGAAAAACAACACGATATACTTCCGGGCCTCGCCGGCGATGGTTTGCCGCGAGGCCCGATCCTGGGAACGAACAGCCCGCCATGCGAAATGCGGGGCCGCCCTATCGCTCTTTGCGCATCGGATGATAAATCTCCCGCCCAAAGCCGGTTCGACAGCGCATCCGAGGGGAACCCCATGCCCGAGACTCCTGCAAATGACGGTTTCGCGGCCCTGCGCCAGCGCGGCGCGGCGGCACGAGCGGAAGGTATCCGCCAGCGCTTCGAAACGGATGGGGACCGCTTCGAAAGCTTGAGCTTCGCGCTCGGCGACCTTCTCCTCGACATCTCCAAATGCGCCCTGGGCAAGGACGATCTCGACGCCCTGTTCGATCTTGCCGCCCGTGCCGGGGTGGCGGAAAAGCGCGACGCGATGTTCGCCGGCGCGCCGATCAACGCCACGGAAGGGCGCGCGGTGCTGCATGTCGCCCTGCGCGGGCGGCCGGAAGACGGCTTCGAGACAGGCGGCAAAAAGGTGGGCGCCGAGGTCGAAGAGGTGCTCGCCCGCATGTCCGAATTCGCGGACGGCATCCGCTCCGGCGCGATCAAGGGCGCGACGGGCAAGGCGATCACCGATGTGGTCAATATCGGCATCGGCGGTTCCGACCTCGGCCCGGTCATGGCGACGCTGGCGCTCGCCCCCTATCATGACGGACCCCGTGCCCATTACGTCTCGAATGTCGACGGCGCGCATATCCACGACACGCTGAAGCTTCTCGATCCCGAGACCAGCCTGTTCATCGTCGCGTCCAAGACCTTCACGACGATCGAGACCATGACGAACGCCGCGACGGCGCGCCGCTTCATCGCCGATGCCCTCGGAGAGGAGGCGGTGAACGCGCATTTCGTCGCCGTTTCCACCGCGCTCGACAAGGTGGCGAAGTTCGGCATCGACCAGTCGCGCGTCTTCGGCTTCTGGGACTGGGTCGGCGGCCGCTATTCGGTGTGGTCGGCCATCGGCCTGCCGGTGATGATCGCGATCGGGCCGGATCGCTTCCGCGAGTTTCTGGCGGGCGCACGCGAGATGGACCAGCATTTCAAGAACGCTCCGGCAGCAGAGAACCTTCCCCTCATCCTCGGCCTCGTCGGCTGGTGGCACCGCCTCGCGCAGGGTTATCCGGCGCGCGCCATCCTGCCCTACGACCAGCGCCTCCTGCGCCTGCCGGCTTATCTCCAACAGCTCGACATGGAGTCGAACGGCAAGCATGTCGGGCTCGACGGCGAGCCGACGCGCACCGTGACCGGCCCCCTCGTCTGGGGCGAGCCCGGCACCAACGGCCAGCACGCCTTCTACCAGTTGCTCCACCAGGGCACGGACACGGTGCCTTGCGAGTTCATGGTGGGGGCCAACAGCCACGAGCCGGAACTGAAGGTCCATCAGGATCTTCTTCTCGCCAACTGCCTCGCGCAGGCCGAAGCGCTGATGCGCGGGCGCACCATCGAGGAAGCCCGGCAGCAACTTCTGGACAAGGGCGCGGACGCGGCAGAAGCGGAAAGAATAGCGCCTCACCGGGAATTTGCCGGTAACCGGCCGTCCATAATGATCCTTTATAGGTTGCTCGATCCGGCGACTTTCGGGCGTCTCGTCGCGCTCTACGAGCACCGGGTCTTCGTCGAAGGCGCTTTGTTCGGGATCAACTCCTTCGATCAATGGGGCGTCGAGCTCGGCAAGGAACTGGCGACGAGCCTTCTTCCGGTGGTGACCGGCGAGGAAGGCACGTCGGGACATGATGGATCAACGGCCGGCCTCGTTCACGCGATCCGGAACATGAGGGGATAAGGCATGAGCTCCGCTGCCGAGAAGACAGGCCAGACCGACGCCGCCTCGCGCGTCGCGCCCGACGAGGTCGCGATCGCAGGCCCGAAGCCCGCGCCGCGCCGCAACGACTCGGCCGCGCTCGCCAAGGAGATCGCCGAGAAGCTGACCTATGCGATCGGCAAGGACCCGGCCACCGCGCGCCGCCACGATTGGCTGGAAGCCACCACGCTGGCGGTGCGCGACCGCATCGTCGATCATTGGCTGGCCTCCAACGCCCGCAATGTCGCGAGCGGCGCCAAGCGCGTTTGTTATCTTTCGATGGAGTTCCTGATCGGCCGCCTCTTGCGCGACGCGATCAACAATCTCGGCCTGTCGGAATCGGTGCGCGACGCGCTCTCGGCCTATGACATCGACATCGACCTGATCGAGCTTCTGGAGCCGGACGCGGCTCTCGGCAACGGTGGCCTCGGGCGTCTGGCCGCCTGCTTCATGGAGAGCATGGCCTCCACCGGCGTGCCGGGCTTCGGCTACGGCATCCGCTACGTCCACGGCTTCTTCCGCCAGGAAATCGCCGACGGCCAGCAGGTGGAACTGCCCGAAACCTGGCTGGAGCACGGCAACCCCTGGGAGTTCGAGCGCCGCGAGCGTTCCTTCGAGATCGGCTTCGGCGGCAAGGTCATGTCGATCGAGGAGCCGGGCAAGCCGTCGCGCCAGGTGTGGCGTCCGGCCGAGCGCGTTCTGGCGGTCGCCTACGATACGCCGATCGTCGGCTGGAAGGGTGCGCGCGTCAACACGCTGCGCCTTTGGAGCGCCAAGGCGCTCGATCCGATCCTGCTCGACGCCTTCAATTCGGGCGACCATATCGGCGCGCTTCTGGAAGCCAACCGCGCCAACTCCATCACGCAGGTTCTTTACCCCGCCGATTCGCATCTCGCCGGCCAGGAACTGCGCCTGCGCCAGGAATATTTCTTCTCCTCCGCCTCGCTGCAGGACATCATCCGCCACCATCTGAAGCGGCACGGCGACCTCTCGACGCTGCCCGACAAGGTCGCGATCCAGCTCAACGACACCCATCCGGCCGTGTCGGTCGCCGAGATGATGCGCCTTCTGGTGGACGTTCATCTGATACCCTGGGACGACGCTTGGACCATCACCAAGGCCGTGTTCTCCTACACCAACCACACGCTTCTGCCCGAAGCGCTCGAAACCTGGCCGGTGAACCTCTTCGAGCGCCTTCTGCCGCGCCAGATGCAGATCATCTACGCGATCAACGCTCAAGTTATCCGCGAAGCGCAGGCCAAGAACATGGACGGCGCGGGGATCGCCGCGATCTCCCTGATCGACGAGGGCTCGGGCCGGCGCGTGCGCATGGGCCAGCTCGCCTTCGTCGGCAGCCACGCGATCAACGGCGTGTCGGCGCTTCATACCGACCTGATGAAGAAGACGGTCTTCCACGACCTGCACCAGCTTTATCCGGACCGCATCCAGAACAAGACCAACGGCGTCACGCCGCGCCGCTGGATCATGGAATGCAATCCGGGCCTGACCGCGCTTCTGACCGAGGCCATCGGCCCCGGCTTCAAAGACGACATCACCAAGATCAAGGATGTCGACAAGCTGGCGGACGACGCCGCTTTCCGCGAGAAGTTCATGGCCGTGAAGCGCCGGAACAAGGAGCGCCTCGCCAAGACGATCGAGGAGCGCCTCGCCATCACCGTCGATCCGGCGGCCATGTTCGACGTCCAGGTGAAGCGCATCCACGAGTACAAGCGCCAGTTCCTGAACATCATCGAGACGGTGGCGCTCTACGACCAGATCCGCTCGCATCCCGAGATCGCCTGGCAGCCGCGCGTCAAGATCTTCGCCGGCAAGGCGGCCCCGTCCTATGCCAATGCCAAGCAGATCATCCATCTTGCCAACGACGTGGCGCGCGTCGTCAATTCCGATCCGTCCGTGCAGAACCTCCTGAAGGTCGTGTTCCTGCCCAACTACAATGTCAGCCTTGCCGAGCAGATCATGCCGGCGGCGGACCTGTCGGAACAGATCTCGACGGCGGGCCTGGAAGCGTCGGGCACCGGCAACATGAAGTTCGCGATGAACGGCGCGCTCACCATCGGCACGCTGGACGGCGCCAATGTCGAGATGCTGGAGCATATCGGGGCGGAGAACTTCTTTATCTTCGGCCTGACCGACGAGGAAGTTTCCCGCCGCCGCCGCTCGGGCGCGACGGGACGCGAGATCATCGAAGCCTCCCCCATCCTGAAAGGCGCGCTGGATTCCATCTCGCACGGCGTGTTCTGCGAGCCGGGCCGCTACGACAATCTGGTGGAGAACCTCTACGGCAACGACTGGTGGATGATCGCCGCCGACTTCGAGACCTATTGGCAGACCCAGCGCCGGCTCGACGCCGTGTGGCAGGACAAGGACGCCTGGGCGACCAAGGCCGTCCACAACACGGCGCGCATGGCGTGGTTCTCTTCCGACCGTTCCATCCGCGAATATGCCAAGGACATCTGGAACGCGCCGACCGGCGCGTGACCAAACAAGGCGCCCGCCCTCTCGCGGGCGCCTTTCCAACAGAAATGCTTCGCTTTCTTGAGGCCAGCGCGCTTTCCGAAACCGGATAAGGTGCTAGAAAATGAAAGGAAAGCCGCGAGTCATTCGAAGAACCCGCGGACGGGAAGAAAAAGCGTCGAGTCCCCGGGGAGGAACAGGATGACGGATCGCAAGCGCCACGCGCCCATCGCGCGCGACACCATGGCCTATGTTCTGGCGGGCGGGCGCGGCAGCCGCCTGATGGAAATGACCGATACCCGCGCCAAGCCGGCCGTTTATTTCGGCGGCAAAACGCGCATCATCGATTTCGCGCTGTCCAACGCCCTGAATTCCGGCATCCGCCGCATCGGCGTCGCCACGCAATACAAGGCGCACTCGTTGATCCGCCATCTCCAGCGCGGCTGGAACTTCCTGCGGCCGGAGCGAAACGAGAGCTTCGACGTCCTGCCCGCGTCCCAGCGCGTGTCCGAGGACCAGTGGTATGCCGGCACGGCGGACGCGGTCTACCAGAACGCCGACATCATCGAGGACTACGCGCCCCGCTACATGATCATCCTGGCGGGCGATCACATCTACAAGATGGACTACGAGATCATGCTCCAGAATCACGTCGATTCGGGAGCGGACGTGACGGTGGGCTGTCTGGAAGTGCCGCGCATGGAGGCCGTCGGCTTCGGCGTGATGCATGTGGACGAGACCGGGCGCATCACCGACTTCATCGAGAAGCCGAAGGACCCGCCGGCCATGCCCGGCCGCCCGGACATCGCGCTCGCCTCCATGGGCATCTACGTCTTCGAGACGAAGTTCCTCATGGACCAGTTGCGCCGCGACGCAGCCGACCCGAACTCGTCGCGCGACTTTGGCAAGGACATCATTCCGCACATCGTCCGGCACGGCAAAGCCCAGGCCCATTCCTTCAACACATCCTGCGTGCGCTCGGCCATGGAAACCGACGCCTATTGGCGCGATGTCGGCACGGTGGACGCTTATTGGCAGGCCAATATCGACCTCACCGACGTCTTGCCGCCGCTCGACATCTACGACCGCGACTGGCCGATCTGGACCTATTCCGAGATCACGCCGCCGGCCAAGTTCGTGCATGACGAGGAAGGTCGGCGCGGTTCGGCGGTGTCCTCGCTCGTGTCGGGCGACTGCATCATTTCCGGCGGCAGCCTGAAGCGCTCGCTGCTCTTCACCGGCGTTCGCATGCATTCCTATTCCTCGCTCGACCACGCCGTGGTTCTGCCGCATGCCGAGATCGGTCGCGGTGCGAGGCTTTCAGGCGTCGTGGTGGATCGCGGCGTACACATCCCGGACGGCCTCGTGATCGGCGAGGACCCGGACCTCGACGCGCAGCGGTTCCGGCGAACGGCAAGCGGCATCTGCCTCGTCACCAAGCCGATGATCGACAGGCTCACCTACAGATGAACCTGCAAGTTCTCGCCGTCGCCTCGGAAATCTATCCGCTCGTGAAAACGGGCGGCCTCGCCGACGTGGCGGGGGCCCTGCCACTGGCGCTCGGCGAGATCGGCGTTCAGGTCAAAAGCCTGATGCCGGCCTATCCGGCGGTGCTGCCGAAACTCGGCGGCGCCCCGGCGCACGAGGTGCTGGCGATCCCGGACCTCTTCGGGGGTCCGGCGCGGGTTCTGGAAGCCCGCCATGCCGGGCTCGACCTCCTGCTTCTCGATGCGCCCCATCTCTACGACCGCTTGGGCGGGCCGTATATCTCGGAAACCGGCGCCGACCATCCCGACAACTGGGCGCGCTTCGCCGCCCTGTCGAAGGCGGCGGCGCTGATCGCGGACGGCGCCATTCCCGGTTTCCAGCCGAACATTCTCCATGCCCACGACTGGCAGGCTGGGCTCGCCCCGGTCTATGTCGCCTTCGGGGGCGGGCGCCGCGTGCGCAGCGTCATGACCATTCACAACCTCGCCTTCCAGGGCGCCTTCGCGCCGGAGGTCTTCGCCAAGCTCGGCCTGCCGCGCTCGGCTTGGTCGCTGGAAGGGGTGGAATATTACGGCTCGGTCGGCTTCCTGAAGGGCGGCCTCCACGCCGCCGACGTGGTGACGACGGTGAGCCCGACTTATGCCGAGGAAATCCTGACGGGGGAAGGCGGCATGGGGCTCGA
Organism: Aureimonas psammosilenae; assembly: GCF_009176975.1. Lineage (GTDB taxonomy): Bacteria > Pseudomonadota > Alphaproteobacteria > Rhizobiales > Rhizobiaceae > Plantimonas > Plantimonas psammosilenae. The sequence goes on along the minus strand of NZ_WEZG01000001.1, from coordinate 203,688 downwards.
CGGCCTTCTCGCCGGGCGCGGCAACCGGCTGGTGGGCATCGTCAACGGCATCGACACGGATGCCTGGGACCCCGAAACCGACGCGGCGCTGGCGGCCACCTACACGACCGAGACGCTGGCGCGCCGGCAGGAGAACAAGCGCGCGCTGGAAGCCGAGTTCGGCCTGCCCCCCGCCGACACGCCGATCTTCTGCGTGATCAGCCGCCTCACCTGGCAGAAGGGCATGGACGTTCTCTGCGAGGCGGTGGACGACATCGTGGCGAGCGGCGTGCGCTTGTGCATCTTCGGCTCCGGCGACCGGATGATCGAGGGCGCGTTTCTTGCCGCCCACGGCCGCCATCCCCAGGCCGTCGGCGTTCGCATCGGTTATGACGAGGCGCTTGCCCATCGCATTCAGGGCGGGGCGGATGCGATCATCATCCCTTCGCGCTTCGAGCCCTGCGGCCTCACCCAGCTTTGCGGGCTGCGCTACGGTTGCGTGCCGGTGGTGAGCCGCGTCGGCGGTCTGGCCGACACCGTCATCAACGCCAACCACGCCGCCGTTCAGTCCAATGTCGCGACCGGCACGATCTTCGCGCCGGTGACGGCCAAATCCCTGCACGACGCCGTGGTGCGCACGCGCAACCTCTTCAACGAGCCCGCCTTGTGGCAGGCGATGCAGAAGCGCGGCATGGCGACCGACGTGAGCTGGTCGGTAAGCGCCGCGCGCTACGCCGATCTCTACCGGGACCTCCTCAAAGAAGGCGCACAATGATCGAAACCGTCGCGACCACCCCCTACGACGATCAGAAGCCGGGAACCTCGGGCCTGCGCAAGAAGGTGCCGCATTTCCAGCAGCCCAACTACGCGCAGAACTTCATCCAGTCCCTGTTCGACGTGGTGGAGCGGCCGGCCGACGCGGTGCTCGTGATCGGCGGCGACGGGCGCTTCTTCAACCGCGAGGTGATCGAGATCGCCATCCGCATGGCGGCGGCCAACGGCTATGGCCGGGTCGTGGTCGGCCAGAACGGCATCCTGTCGACGCCCGCCGCCTCCAACGTGATCCGCAAGCGCAAGGCTTCCGGCGGCCTCGTGCTTTCGGCCAGCCACAATCCGGGCGGGCCGGACGGCGATTTCGGCATCAAGTACAATATCGCCAACGGCGGCCCGGCGCCCGAGAAGGTCACGGAAGCTTCCTATAAGCGCACCCGCGAGATCACCGAGTACAAGATCGTCTCGGAAGCCGCGCCCGACATCTCGGTTCTGGGCGAGCATCGGCTTGGGCAGATGGTGGTCGAGGTCATCGATCCGGTCGCCGACTATGCCGAACTCATGCAGACGCTGTTCGACTTCCCCGCCATCAAGGCGATGATCGCGGGCGGCTTCGCCATGCGCTTCGATGCCATGCACGCCGTGACGGGCCCCTATGCCAAGACGATCTTCGAGGGGCTTCTCGGCGCGCCGGAAGGCACCGTCGTCAACGGCACCCCCTTGCCCGATTTCGGCGGCGGCCATCCCGATCCGAACGCCGTTTATGCCAAGGATCTCATCGACCACCTGATGGGGGCGGATGCGCCCGATTTCGGCGCGGCGTCCGATGGCGACGGCGACCGCAACCTCATCGTCGGGCGTGGGCTCGTGGTCAGCCCATCCGACTCGCTCGCGGTTCTGGCCGCCAACGCGCATCTGGCGCCGGGCTATGCCAAGGGCATCGCCGGCATCGCCCGCTCCATGCCCACCAGCCAAGCGGCCGACCGCGTGGCGCAGAAGCGGGGCCTCGGAATCTACGAGACGCCGACCGGCTGGAAGTTCTTCGGCAACCTCCTCGACGCCGGCAAGGTGACGATCTGCGGCGAGGAAAGCGCCGGCACCGGCTCCGACCACGTGCGCGAAAAGGACGGCGTCTGGGCCGTGCTCCTGTGGCTGAACGTGCTGGCCGCCACGAAGAAGAGCGTGAAGGATATCCTGGCCGAGCATTGGCGCGAGTTCGGGCGCAACTTCTACCAGCGCCACGACTACGAGGAAGTGGACGCGGCCGGCGCTAACTCCCTGATGGATTCGCTGCGCCATCGTCTGGCATCCATGAGCGGCCAGCGCTTCGGCAAGCTCGTGGTCTCGGAAGCCGACGACTTCTCCTACAAGGACCCGGTGGACGGCTCGATCTCCACCGGCCAGGGCGTTCGCATCATCTTCTCCGGAGGCTCGCGCATCGTCTTCCGCTTGTCGGGCACCGGCACGAAGGGCGCGACGCTGCGCGTCTACATCGAGGCCTATGAGGGCGATCCGGGCAAGCACTCCGTCGCGCCGGAAGAAGCGCTGAAGGAACTGATCGCGACAGCCGAAGCCGTCGGCGAAATCCGCAAATGGACGGGCCGCGAGGCGCCGGACGTCATCACCTGACGCCGCGCGGCACGATGGCGACGCTTCTGACAGCCGAGCGCGGCTGCCCGGCCGAACTCGGCGCAAGCGTGACGACAGACGGCGTTCATTTCGCCGTTTATTCGCAGAATGCCGACGAGGTGCTGCTGTGCCTCTTCGACCCTCACGGCACGCGCGAGACCGAGCGTCTGCGCCTGCCGGGGCGCGAAGGCCATGTGCGCTTCGGTTTCGCGCCGGGGATGCGCGAGGGCACGCGCTATGCTTTCCGGGCGCGCGGGCCCTTCGATCCTGCAAACGGCCATCGCTTCGACATTTCGAAGCTTTTGGTCGACCCCTACGCCGCCCGTCTCGACCGGCCTTTCGTGTACCGGCCGGAACTAGCCGCGCCCCCTTCTCGCGGGCTCGACAGCGGGCCATTCGTGCCGCGCGCCATCGCGGAGCGTTTCGACCGCGACGCGACGCCCCTCCCCTTCTCAGCCCCCGGCTTCACCTACGAGCTTCTGGTGCGCGGCTTCTCGCAAAGCCATCCGAACGTGCCCGCGCGCCTTCGCGGCACGGTGGCGGCCTTGGCCGAGCCGCCGCTTCTCGACCACCTGACGAGCCTTGGCGTCGACACAGTGGAGCTGATGCCGCTCGCCGCCTATCTCGACGAGCGGCACCTCTCAGCCCTCGGCCTGACCAACGCCTGGGGCTACAACCCGATCACCCATATGGCGCCGGACCCGCGCCTCGCGCCCGGCGGCTTTGCCGACGTGCGCCGCGCGGTGGACGCTCTCCACGCGCGCGACATCCGCGTCCTCCTCGATGTCGTCCTCAACCATTCGGGCGAAAGCGACGAATGGGGGCCGACGATCTGTTATCGCGGCCTCGACAACGCCGTTTATTATCGCCACGCGGAGGACGATCCCGGCCGGCTCGTGAACGACACGGGGACCGGCAACACCTTTGCCGCCGACCGCCCGGTTGTCGTGGATCTCTGGCGCGCCAGCCTTCGCCGCTGGGTCGAGGCGACGGGCGTCGACGGTTTCCGTTACGATCTCGCTCCCGTTCTCGGCCGGCTCGAAACGGGCTTCAGCCGCACCGCGCCCTTTTTCTCAGCCATCGCCGAAGACGACGTCCTCAAAGACCGCATCCATGTGGCCGAACCCTGGGATATCGGACCGGGCGGCTATCAGGTCGGCAACTTCCCACCGCCCTTCCTGGAATGGCAGGATCGTTTCCGCGACGACGCGCGCCGCTTCTGGCGGGGCGATTCCGGCACGGTCGGGGCGCTGGCAACGCGGCTTTCGGGCTCGGCCGACCTCTTCGGCACGGCGGGGCGCAGGCCCTCCACCGGCGTCAACTTCCTCGCCGCCCATGACGGCTTCACCCTCGCCGATCTCGTCGCGCACAGCACCAAGCACAACGAGGCGAACGGCGAGAACAATCGCGACGGCCACAACGACAACCATTCCTGGAACAACGGGGTGGAGGGCGCCAGCACTGATCCAGCCGTCCGCGAAGCGCGCGGCCGCGACGTGAGGGCGCTTCTGGCGACGCTCTTCGTGTCGCGCGGCAACCCGATGATCACGGCCGGCGACGAACTTGGTCGGACGCAGAAGGGTAACAACAACGCTTATGCCCAAGACAACGAGATCGTCTGGATCGACTGGCGGACCGCCGACCGCGAGTTGATCGCCTTTGTCGGCCGGCTGGCTCAGCTCCGGCGCGAGCATCCGGCGCTCTCCGCCGACGCCTTCCTCACCGGCGAAAAGACCGGCAGCGGCCGCCCGGACGTCCTATGGCTGCGCGAGGACGGAACCGAGATGACGACCGGCGACTGGAACGACGGCACCCGGCATTTCCTCGGCCTGTCCTTCCATGCCCCGCCAAGCGACGAGCGATCCGGCACCGGCGAGCAGGCGGTGGTTTATCTGAACGCCGGCCGGAACGAGGTTCTGGTGACGCCGCCCGTTCCGCCAGGCGGGCGCGGCCTCGTTCTGGAACTGCGGTCCGACCGCCCCGACGCCTACCCTCAACCACTCGATCCAACCCGCCCCCTGCCGGTCGCGCCCCGCTCGGTCTTCGTGCTGGTGGAAAGGTAAAAATGGACAGGTCGTTCTGATAGTGTGGAGCGTGCGATGTGTCGCTGTTGTAGCAACGAAGCCGGATGCCAACTTTAAGAGCGATGGAGGGACATTCATGGCTCGCTTCGATTTGACCGATGACGAATATCTAAAAGCGGTTCGACGCGGCGATGAAGAACGCGCCTCGATGCCTTTACCGAAAGCCGTCCGCTACGACGCCCCGTCCGGGCGGATCGTGGTGGATTCCGTCAACGGATCGAGCTTCATGGTCCCCGCCCGTGCGCTCCAGGATCTCGAGAACGCCACCGATGCCGAGCTTGCCGAAGTCGAGCTTCAGGGCGAAACGGGCCTTCATTGGGAAACGCTCGACGCCGACTTCACGATCAAGGGGTTGATGGCCGGCATCTTCGGCACGGCCCGCTTCATGCAAGCCTTGCGCGAAAAGAGCGAAGCGACTCTGGCTGTTGGTTCGACCTCGTTTGAGACTGCCGATCTGGCACGCAAGGCCGGCTGATCCCCCATGCCCATCCGCCAGCTTCCCGACGATGTCATCGACCAGATCGCGGCCGGCGAGGTGGTGGAGCGGCCGGCGAGCGTCGTAAAGGAGCTTGTGGAGAACGCCCTCGATGCCGGCGCGCGCCGCGTGTCGGTTTCCACCGCCGGCGGCGGCAAGACGCTGATCCGCGTCAGCGACGACGGCGGCGGCATTCCGGAAGGCGAGCTTCTTCTGGCGGTGCGCCGGCATTGCACCTCGAAACTCGGCTCCGACGTGATGGCCGTTTCCACCCTCGGCTTTCGCGGCGAGGCCCTCCCTTCCATCGGCTCGGTCGCGCGGCTTTCCTTGCGCTCGCGCCTTCGCGGCGCGGACGGGGCGGCGGAGGTTCTTCTCGGCAACGGGCAGTGCGAGGGCCCGCGGCCGGCCGCCCTGAGCGCGGGCACCGTCGTCGAGGTGCGCGATCTGTTCCATTCCGTGCCGGCGCGGCTGAAATTCCTGAAGGGTGAGCGGGCCGAGAGTTCGGCGATCACCGAAGTGGTCCGGCGCATCGCCCTCGCCTTCCCGAATGTGCGCTTCGAACTCTCAGGGTCCGACCGTTCGGAAACCGTCTACGAGGCCGGAGACCGCGCTGACCGCATCGCGGCGGTCCTGGGCGAGGAGTTCATCGAGAACGCCGTGTCCATCGATGCGATGCGCGAGGGTGTTTCCTTGTCGGGTTTGGCCGGCATTCCGACCTATGGGCGCGGCAACGCGCTGCACCAGTACTTCTTTGTCAACGGCCGGCCGGTGCGCGACAAGATGCTTTTGTCGGCGCTGCGCGGCGCTTATGCCGACGTGATGTCACGCGACCGCCATCCGGTGGCCGTGCTTTTCATCGAGATCGATCCGGCCGAGGTCGATGTCAACGTCCATCCCGCCAAGGCGGACGTGCGCTTTCGCGATCCGGGCCTCGTGCGCGGGCTGGTGGTGGGCGCGATCCGGCAGGCGCTCGCCGAGGGCGGGCTTCGCGGCTCGACGCGCGGCGCGAGCGACATGATGGACGCCTTCCACATGCCGGCCTCTGCGGCATCCTATTCTCAGGAGCCAGGCGCCCGTTCGCCGGCCTTCCATTCCGCCTATGCGCGCCCCTCGGGGCCGGTCGGCTTCGATCCCGCGCGCTCGCCCTCGCGGCCGCTGGAGCCGAGACTTGCGCCCGATTTCGGCGTCAGGGAAGAAGCCGCCGCCTATCTCGCCGATTTCGTGCCGGCCGCGCGCGCCGCCCCTTCTCCCTTCGCCGAGGAGCCGAGCCGAGATTATCCGCTCGGCGCGGCGCGCACGCAGGTCCACAAGGCCTTTATCGTCGCCGAAACGCGCGACGGCATCGTGATCGTCGACCAGCATGCCGCGCACGAACGGCTCGTCTACGAGAGTTTCAAAGCCGCGATCCACGGCGCGCCGCTTCCCTCGCAGCTTCTTCTGATCCCGGAAATCGTGGACTTGCCGGAAGAGGATGCCGAACGCCTCGCCGAGGCATCGGACAGCTTCGATCGGCTGGGGCTGAAGCTTGAACGCTTCGGTCCGGGCGCCGTCGCGGTTCGCGCGACGCCCTCTATTCTCGGCAGGGTGGATGCGCCGGCGCTGGTGCGCGATCTCGCCGATGAGTTGGCGGACGGGCGTGACGGGGAGAGTCTGGCCGAGCGCGTGGATGCGGTGGCCTCGCGCATGGCCTGCCACGGTTCGGTGCGCGCCGGGAGGCCGATGCGCCCGGAAGAAATGGACGCGCTTCTGCGCGACATGGAAGCGACGCCCGGCGCCGGCCAGTGCAATCACGGGCGTCCGACCTTCGTGGAATTGAAGCTTTCCGACATCGAGCGCTTGTTCGGCCGCCGATAAGGGCGCTTTCGCTTTATCCTCGAATGCAATAGATCGGGATGATGAACCGGATGGACATCAGCGGCGAGGCTCGGCTTCGCTATCTCGACGGCGACTTCGAAGTGCTGAAGCCCGGCGCATTCGTGCGCTGCGCGGTGACGGGCGAAGCGATCCCGCTCGACATGCTCCGCTATTGGAGCGTCGCGCGTCAGGAACCCTATGCCAATGCGTCGGTGTCCTTGAAGCGCGAATTGGAAGCCGACCCGCGCCTCGCTGCCTCGATCAAGCAGCGCTAACGGGATCTTCGCCGGCGATGGGCGGCGAGCGTTTCGCGCACGAAACGCCGGCCGAGATCGTGCGGCTCGAAGACGAGATCGACCTCCAGCACTTCGGTGTTTTCAAGAAATTCGGCGCCGAGCCTGCTGGCGCGAAGACGCGCGGCGTCCTTGGCGGTCGTCACCAGCCGCGCGCCGCCTCGGGCGGCAGCTTCTTTGAGTTCCGCGATCTCTTCGCCAGAAAACACGTGGTGGTCGGGAAAGTCGCGCGTGCCCGCGACGGAAAGCCCGAGATCGGCGAGCGTGCGATAGAATTTCGCCGGATCGGCGATGCCAGCAAAGGCGAAGAGCGGCACGCCGTGGAGCCGCTCCGGTTCGCGGGCCTGAAGATGCGCCTCGAAAACGGGCTTGCCGCCGCGCGCCGTGCGCCGGATCGCCTCGTCGCCGGCCGCACCCTTGCCCACCACCAGAAGCGCGTCGGCATGGCGCACCTGATCGATGAGCGGCGCGCGGAGCGGCCCCGCCGGGAGAACGCGCCCGTTGCCGATGCCGCGCCCCGCATCCACCACCAGAAGCGCGAAATCCACGGCAAGACGCGCGCTCTGGAAACCGTCGTCCATGATGATGAAATCGACGCCCTCAGCGCGCAGAAGCGCGGCGGCCTCGCCCCGGTTCACAGCCACGGCCGTCGGCGCTTGATGCGCGAGCAGCATGGGTTCGTCGCCGACAAGACCCGCGTGATGATGCTCCGGATCGACCAGAACGGCGCTTCGTGTCGCGCCGCCATGGCCGCGCGACACGAAGCCGGGCCGCAGGCCTTGCGCCAGCGCGGCCTTCGCCAGCGCCAGGCATGTCGGCGTCTTGCCGCCGCCGCCGACCGTGAAGTTGCCGACGCAGATCACCGGCAGACCCGTCTCGACCCGTGCGCCCCGGTCCATCCGCCAGCGGGATACGGCGCCATAAAGGGCGGCGGCCGGGAACAGGCATCGCGCCGGCCAGCCGGCATCGCTCCGCCACCAGAAGGCCGGGGTCTCGCCCGCCATCATCCGGGTGAACCGCTCCGCGACCGGCTGTCGAGGCTGATGTCGAGCTTCAAGGGCCGGATGAACGGCTCCAGCGCCTGAAGCGTCCGCTCCAGCGCGCCTTGCATCTCGGCGACCGTGCCCGCCGCCGCGTGGATCATGCGGCGGCGCGTGTCCGGCTTGTCGAGAAGCTCGCCCACGAGATCGCGCAAGTCCTCCTCGTTCTTCACGAGACGCGCGCCGCCGGCCCGCAAAAGCTGGAGATAGATGTCGCGGAAGTTCTGGACGAACCGCCCGGAAACGATCGCCGTGCCGACCATGGCCGCTTCCAAGGGGTTCTGGCCGCCATGGGCGGCAAGCGAGCGGCCGACAAAGGCGATCTCGGTGAGGCCGAGATAAAGCCCCATCTCGCCGATCGTATCGCCGAGAAAGATGTCCGTGTCGCCCGCCGGCATCTGCCCGAGGCTGCGCCGGGCGACTTTCAGGCCGCGCGTGGCGAACTCGGCCGCCAGCGCGTCGCCGCGCTCCACATGGCGCGGCACCACGATCGTCAGAAGATCGGACCGGGTGAGCCTCAGCGCACGGTGCACGTCGGCGGCCGCCTTTTCCTCGCCCGGATGGGTGGAAACGGCAGCCCAGACCGGGCGCCGGCCGATCGCGCGGCGGATCTCCGCCAAGGCGGCGGGGTCGAAGGGCGGCGGCCCCGCCTCGGCCTTCAGATTGCCCGCGACGGTGACGCTGCGCGCACCCAGAACATGGAAGCGCTCGGCGTCGATCTCGGATTGCGCCACGACCTGCGACAGGTTTTCCAGAAGCGCTTCGGCGATGGAGGGGGCCGCCTTCCAGCGCCGGAACGACCGGTCGGAAAGCCTGGCATTCACCAGCACCTGCGGAATGCGCCGGGTCTGGAGTTCCACCATGGTGGTCGGCCAGATCTCGCTTTCCGCGACGATCGCAAGGTCCGGGCGCCAATGGTCGAGGAAGCGCTGCACGGAGGGCTTGAGGTCGAGCGGCACATATTGGTGGACGACGCTGTCGCCGAGCCGCTCGCGCACGATACCGGCGGACGTCACGGTGCCCGTCGTCATCACGACGGCGATGCGCTCGGCGACGATCTCGCGCACCAGCGGGATCACCGCGTTGCTTTCGCCGACGCTCGCCGCGTGGACCCAGACCATCGGCCCCTCGTTCGGGCGCTCGATGGACGGAAAGCCGTAGCGCTCGCGGCGGCGCGTCGGTTCTTCCTTGCCGCGCGTCGCGCGCCAGGTGACATAAGGGCCAAGCATCGGATAAGCGGCCGAGCCCACCATGCGATAGGCCGTCAGCGCGGTTCGCGCCCAGCGCCCGCTCAACGCCGGCCCTTCCCGTCGACGAGGGTGAGCGCGCGGCGGTTGGCGGCTTCCAGCGCTTCCGTCACCTCGCGGCGCTTGGCTTCGAGGACTTCTCCATCCGCGTCGGCCGGCACATGGATCGGCTCGCCGGCCGCCATGCCGAGACGCCCGAAGGGTAAGGGCACCGTGGTCTTGTCCCAGGACCGGCGCAGGACGTAACGGCGGCTCGTGGTCGCTGCGGCGGGAACGATGGGCCGCCCGGTGATCTTGGCGAGCGTCACGATGCCGAGCCCGGCTTCACGCGCCGTGGCCTTGGAAACGTCGGCGATCATGAAGACGCTCGCGCCCTCCCCCATCCGGCGGCGCAGGGCGATCAGCGCGCGCGCGCCGCCCTTTTCGCGCGTCTTGCCCGGCACGCGCCCGCCCGAACCGCGCACGGTCTCGATTCCGAAACGTTCCACCACGCGCGCATTCACCTCCGCATCGGCATTCTTCGACAGAAGCGCGACGAAGGGCGCGGTTTTGGGACGAAAGAAAGGCGCGAGCAGATGTTGCCCGTGCCAGCAGCAGACGATCACCGGCGAATGCCGGTCGAGGATCGCCTGAAGGTCGGACGAGCCGGCGGCGGGGGTCTGGGTGCGGAAGATGAAATGCAGCGCCGCGTGAACGAGCGAGGACAGGACGCGCAGCGCCCGATCATGCCGCAGGAGGCGACGCAGCCGCAGGCGAAAGCGCTTGGAAAGGGTCGGCCGGGCTTTCGACTGCCGCGCAGGGCCGGTCTCCGTCCCGCCCGGCAGCGCGCCTGTTCGCGCGCGCGCCTCGCCTTCCGGCGTCAAGCGCCCTCCGGGTCCAGAAGCTTGTGAACGTGAACGATGAAGTAGCGCATGGCGGCGTTGTCCACCGTCTGCTGCGCCTTGCCGCGCCAAGCGTTCAGGGCGGCGGCGTAGTCCGGGAAGATGCCGACGATGTCGAGATTCTTCAGGTCGGCGAACTCGACCTTGTCGAGATTGGAAAGCTCGCCGCCGAAGACGAGGTGAAGGCGCTGCTTGGCTTCCTGTTCCACGACCATGCTTGTCGTCTCCTTATGCGAGCGAGGCCGCGCGGGCCATGTCCTGCAATGCTGGCCAAGCCTTGGCGGCGCCGGCGATGAGGAGGCCATGCCGCTTGCCTTCGAGCTTGTAAAGCCTTTCCTCGCCCTCGATGTCGCCGAGGAGACCGCCGGCTTCGGAAAGGATCAGGTCGGCGGCGGCGATGTCCCAATCACTGGCGCTCGGGCGGATCAGCGTACCGTCGATGCGCCCGGCCGCGACCTGCGCGATGCGATAAGCGAGCGAAGGGGCGCTCGGCACGGAGCGCAGGGCCTCACGCGTTTCACGCGGCAGCTTGCGCTTGATCTCGTCCGGCATCGCGACGGCGAGCGCGGGCGGCTCGGCGAAATGGGCGAGATCGAGCCGCTCTCCGTTGAGGAACGCGCCCTCGCCCGACGCTGCGCGATAAACCTCAGCCTTTGCGGGCGCATCCACGACGCCGGCCAGCGGCCGACCGTTGCCGTCGACCACTGCGACCGCGACGCACCACGTTTCCTCGCCGCGCAGGAAGGCGCGCGTGCCGTCGATCGGATCGACGATGAAGAAGCGCTCGGGCACCGGCCCCTCACCGGGCGCGGGTGCCGTTTCCTCCGACAGCCAGCCATAATGCGGGCGCGCGCTTAAGAGGCGCTCCTTCAGATAGGCGTCGACGGCGTAATCGGCTTCCGAAACGGGCGAATTGCCTTCCTTCCACCAGACCTTCGGGTCCTGCCGGAAATAGCGCAACGCGATCCGGCCGGCCTCGGCGGCCGCGTCGAGAAGGAGAGCGAGATCGTCCGTTCCGGTCGCGCTCAAAGCCCCGCCACCGTCAGGCTGTCGAAGCGGATCGTCGGCGCAGCGACGGAAAAACGCCGGTCCGGATCGTTCGCGAGGGTGAGGCCGAGCAGCATGTCGGTGAGGTTGCCGGCGATCGTCATCTCGGAGATCGGGAAGGTCAGCTCGCCATTCTCGATCATGAAGCCGGAAAAGCCGCAGCTATAATCGCCGGTAACGAGGTTGGAGCCGTGGCCGATCGTGTCGGTGACATAGATGCCGCGCCCGGTTTCGCGGATCAGCGCATCCCGGTCGAGCGTTCCCGGCGTCACCTCGACATTGGTGGAGGACGGCGAGATGCCCCCCGAAGAGCGCGACGCGCGGCCGTTGGTGCGAAGGCCGAGCTCGCGCGCCGTGGCGCTGTCGAGAATCCAGCTCTTCAGGATGCCGTCTTCCACGAGAACGAGGTCGGCTCCCGCGACGCCCTCGCCGTCGAAGTCGCGCGAACCGGGCCGGCGCTTCAGCTTCGGCCGGTCCACCACCGAAACGTTGGATGGCAGCACCTGCTTCTCCATGCGGTCCTTCAGGAAGCTCGTGCCGCGCGCGATGGCCGAACCGTTGATCGCGCCGAGCAGCGCACCGAAAGCGCCGCGCGCGATGCGCCGGTCGAAGATCACGGGATAGCGGCCGGTCTCGATCATGCGCGGATCGAGGCGGCGCACGGCGCGGGTTCCGGCGTTTCGCCCGATCACCTCGGAGGCTTCGAGATCGCCGTGATGAAGGCGGGAATCGTAGTCGTAGTCCTGCTGCATCTTCACGCCCTCGCCGGCGATGGCGCCGACCTGACGATAGAATGAGGAGCGGGTGCGCGCGCCCGAAAAGCCGCCGGAGGTCACGAGAACGAGGCCGGCATGGCCGAAGCCGACGGAGGCACCGGAGGAATTGGTGACGCCGGACACCGAACGCGCCGCGTCTTCGAGAACGAGCGCGTCCTCGCGCAACGCATCGCCGCTCCGTTCGGTGGGGTCGAACATATCGAGATCGTCGCCGGATGACGTCGCCAGGAGTTCGGGATCGGCCAAACCCGCATAGGGGTCTTCCGGCGACACGCGCGCCATGGCGACCGCGCGCTCCACGAGCGGCCCGATCTCGGCGCGCACATCGGCGGAAACCGAGGCGCTGCGACGCCCGACGAAAACGCGCAGCGACATATCCTCGCCTTCCGCCGCCTCGACCTCTTCGGGCTTGCCGAGGCGCACGGACACCGAGCGCGAACGCGAGCGCACGACCGCCGCGTCGGCGGCGTCCGCCCCCGCGCGGCGGGCCGCTTCCACGAGGCGCGAGGCCGTGTCCAGAAGGCTCTGCGTGGCGTTGTCCATGATCCGATCCGGCTGCGGTTTCCGGCCCACATCTATGGTGCGGTGCCGCCGTCAGCAAGAAACTTCGAGGCCGTTGGCATGACGGCCGGGAAGGCGGAGCCCCCGACCGCCGCGAACCGGGCGTCAGCTTTTCTTGGAAAGCTCGGAATGCTTCTTCAGGGCGCGGCCGCCGTCTTCCTGGCTGATCATGTAGGCCGGATGCTCGTCATCGGCCTTTCGCGAGATCTCCTTGCCTTCGATCTTGCGCGTGACGTCGGAAGTGAAGCTCTGCGTCACTTTACCGGACGCCTTGCGCTTCCCCCACTTCCATTCGACTTCCTGACCCTTCTTGAACTTTTCCATCGAACCGGCCTCGTCTCAAGGTTTCGTGTCGCTGGCGAAAACCGCAAGGCAGGCCCCGCGTTCCCTCCGCCGACCCCGGCAATCGGTCGCGGGGCCGGGCTGGAACTCGAGGGATAGCCGCCTCGTTGAATCGACCCTTTGGGCGGTTCGACGGATGCCATGGACAAGCGACTTGCCTTTCACGCCGAACGCTTCGGGCTTCTGGTGGTGGACCCGGAAGAATTCCTGATCGAGCGGCGCACGAAGGGCCAGAAGCACACGATCTGTTTCACCGCCGACGAAACGCCGGTGGAAAAGGAAATCCAGGAGCGGATCGCCGCGCTCGTCATTCCGCCGGCTTGGCGGGACGTGCGCATCTGCCTGGAAGAGAACGGCCATATCCAGGCCATCGGCCGCGACGAGAAGGATCGCATCCAGTATCGCTATCACGAGCACTGGGTGAACGTGCGCAACGCCGTGAAGACGGAGCGCCTGCTTCGTTTCGGCAAGGCGCTGCCCCGTCTTCGCAAGACCATCAAGCGCGACATGCGGCGCAAGGAGAACGACCGCCGGGGTGCCTGCGCCACCGCCGCGCGGCTGGTCGATCTTGCGGCCATGCGTCCCGGCCACGAGAAATATGCCGAGGACGGCGGGCGCGGCGTCGCCTCGCTCACCAAGCGCGATCTGCGCATCACGGCGAGCGGCGGGGGCAAGCTGAAATTCGTCGGCAAGTCCTCGAAGCTCAACGAGGTCGAGATCGCCGACAAGCCGCTCCTGTCCTCGCTTGGGCGGTTCCGCAAGCTGAAAGGCAAGCGCCTGTTCTCGTTTCAGGACAACAAGAAGCGCGGCCACAACCTGACCGCCCCGGTGCTCAACGAATATTTGCGCGAGGCCGCCGAGTCGAAGATCTCCGCCAAGGATTTCCGCACGTTCCACGGCTCGGCCGAGGCTCTGCGCTATCTGATCGACGAGACCGGCGACAATCTCGGGACGGAAGCCAAGCGCAAGCGCGCGGTCGCCAAGGCCATGCGGGTGGTGAGCGAGCGCCTGCGCAACACGCCGGCCGTGGCGCGGACCTCCTATGTGCATCCCGAAATCGTCACGGCCTTCGAGGAAGAGCGTCTAAACCCGAAGCTTCTGAAAGGTGCGCCGCGCAAGGGGCTGACGCGCGAGGAAACCGGGCTGATGCGGTTTCTGGAAGAAGTCGCGACGAGCTAGAGGCCGGCCGCGATTTTCGCGCGCAGTGGCGTGACAGGGTTCTCGATCAGGCCACCGAGGCGGCGCTTGGCTTCCTCGCGAAGGCTGACGGTCTCGTCCAGGATTTCGCGGGCCTTCAGGAAGTCGAGAACGCGCCAGCGCGCGACCGGCGGGCGAAACAGGAGATCGGGCGGCGCGAGCCGGAGTTTCGCTTCGATGATCGACTGCTGCATGAGTTGCGAAGCGCCGAACATCGCTTCCACCGGCGTCGGCATCCGCGACGGCTCGCCTTCCGGGCCGCCGTTCACGTCCACCGCCACGACATGGTCCGCGCCGGGCCGCAGAAGCTCGAAGGGCAGCGGCTCGTAGATGCCGCCGTCGATCAGGATCGCCCCTTCGCGCCGGACGGGGCGAAACACCGTCGGCAGCGCGGCGGAGGCGGCGAGCGCCGTCATCACCGAGCCGGTGCGGATGGGAACGCAAGCCCTGGCATAGAAATCCGTCGCCATGACGGTGAGCGGAATCGGCAGGTCGGCGAAATCCGCCCTCGCCATGTGCGGGATGAAGGTGGACAGCATCCGCTCGGCATTGAGCTGCCCGAACCGAAAACCGCCATCGGCGCGGAACTCGGCGAAGCTCGTCGGCCGGCTCGCCCAAAGAAGGCGCGCGATGTTCTGCGGGGCTGAAAAGGTGGCGAGCGTGAACTCGCGCACTTCGCGGCCCGACATGCCGAAGGCGTAGCCCGCGCCCATGATGGCGCCGATGGAGGAGCCGGCGACCGCCGCCGGCTTCAAGCCCAGATCGTCGAAGGCTTCCAGCACGTGGATATGGGCCAGTCCCCTCGCCCCGCCGCCGCCGAGTGCGAGGCCGATCTTAGGTGCCGTCACGGCCTGCGTCTCAAGCGCCGCTCGGGCCGACGGTGACGACGGTCGGCTCGACGGAAAGAAGCGTCTTCGCCATCCGCTTCACATCGTCCAGCGTCACCGCGTCGATGAGCTTCTGGCGCTCGTCGATGTAATCGCGGCCGAGATCGTCGAGCTGAAGCCCGACAAGCGTCGAGGCGATGGACGAGGAGGAGTCGAGGTTCTGCACGGCGTAGGAGCCCTTCACGAAGGCCTTGGCCTTGGCGAGTTCCTCCTCGGACGGCCCTTGTTCGGCCAGCCGCTTCATCTCGGTCTTGATGATGCCGATCGTTTCCTGCGCTTTGTCGGCGCGCGTCGCAGTGGAAACCGACAGGATCGCGGAATGGTCGTAGGAGGAGAGGTAGGAGCCGACATTATAGGCGAGGCCCCGCTTCTCGCGCACTTCCTGGAACAAGCGGGACGTGAAGGTGCCGCCGCCGAAGATGTGGTTGGTGAGATAAGCGGCGAAGAAGTCCTTGTCCTTGCGGTCGACGCCCGGCATCGTGAAGCGGATCATCGTCTGCGGCACGTCGAGCGCCACGGCTTCCGTCTTACCGGTCGCTGGTCCGATGTCGGGAACCACCGGCAGATCGGCCTTGGCCGGCAGCGCGCCGAAGACGCGGTCGAGTTCCTTCCCGAGTTCCCCCTCGTCGATCGCGCCGACGACGCCGACCACGAGGTTGTCACGGGCAAAGCCCTTGTCGCGGAAGCGCTGGAGATCCTCGCGCGAAACGGCGGCGAGCGTTTCCTTCGTGCCTTCGGGCGGGCGGGAATAAGGATGGCCGGGGAACACCGTCTGCCGCCACGCCTTGCCGAGCAACTCGCCCGGATCGTTCTCGTTGGCGAGAATGCCGGTGAGAATCTGCCCGCGGATGCGCTCCAGCGGCTCCTTGTCGAAGCGTGGATTGTTGAGGGCGAGGCGAAGCAGATCGAACGCCTCGTCCTCGTTCTCGACGATGGTGCGGAAGGAGCCGGTGAAGTTGTCGGACGAGGCGTCGAAGCTGAGGCCGATGCCGAGATCGTCGATCTTCTCCTGGAACTGCCGGCTTTCGATGTCGCCGGCGCCCTCGTCGAGAAGGCCGGTGAGGAGGTTCGCCGTGCCTTCCTTGCCCTCGGCGTCGGCGGAAGCGCCCGCGCCCTTGAAGGCGAAGTTCACCGCGACGAGCGGGTTCGTGTAGTCCTCGACCAGGTAGGCCTTGATGCCGCCGGGGCTGGTGATCTCCTTGATTTCCACCGCCTGCGCCGTCCCAAAAGCGGCGAAGGATGAAAGAAGCGTCAGGCCGAGGGCGGCGGCGAAGCGCGGAGCGGAGCGGAATAGCGCGGTCACGGAGTTTGCTTCGTCCTTCATGGCTCAGGAACGCGATTCTGCGGGTGCGGCGTCCGGCAGGAGATAGCCGGTGACGGAGCGCTTCGGGTCGAGATACTTGCGGGCGGCGGCGTTCACCTGATCCACCGTCACCTTCTCGATCCGGTCGGGATAGGAATCGACGTCGGCGATGCTGCGGCCGATGGAAAGCGCTGCGCCATAGCGACGGCCGAGCGCCGTCTGGTTGTCGCGCTCGTAGATCGTGGCCTTGCGCACGCGGTTCTTGGCACGCTCCAGTTCTTCAGGGGTGATGCCGTCCTTCACGATCCGCGCGATCTCGGCATCGATCGCCGCTTCCACCTTCGGCAGGTCGGCCTCTCCGCGCGGCGTGCCATAGACGCCGAACTCGCCTTCCTTCAACCGGCCGCTCTGATAGAAAGCGCCGGTTCCGGCAGAGATGCCCTGTTCCACGACGAGCGCGCGGTAGAGACGGCTCGTGGTGCCGCCGCCGAGCGCATCGGCGAGGATGTCGAGCGCTTCGGCTTCGCCGGGCGCTGCCGTGTTGTCGGACGGAGCGAGATAGGTGCGCTGCATGGAAGGCTGCGTCACGCGCGGGTCGCGCAGCGTCACGGTGCGCGCGGCGAGCGGTTCGGGCTCGGTGGCGCGAAGGGCGGCGCGGTCGCCCGGCTCGGCGCGGCGCTTCACCTGGCCGAAGGTCTTTTCGGCAAGCTCGCGCACCTGTTCCACCGTGACGTCGCCGGCGATCACCAAGGTGGCGTTGTTGGGCGTGTAATAGCGGTCGTACCAGGCGATCGCGTCCTCGCGCGACAGCTTCTCCATCTCGTGCCGCCAGCCGATCACCGGGATGCCGTAATGGCTGTTCTGGTAGAGGGTGGCGTCGAGCGCTTCGCCGAGCTTGGAGGACGGGTCGTTCTCGACGCGCATCCGGCGCTCTTCCAGAATGACGTCGCGCTCCGGCAGCACGGCCTCGTCGGAGAGAATGAGGTTCTCCATCCGGTCGGACTCGAATTCCATCATCCGCCCCAGCGCCTCGGCCGGCACCTGCTGGTAGTAAGCGGTGTAGTCGGAGGAGGTGAAGGCGTTCTCCTCGCCGCCGATATCCGACACGGCGGCCGAGAACTCGCCGGTCTTGTGGTTCTTGGTGCCCTTGAACATCAGGTGTTCAAGGAAGTGGGCGATGCCGGACGTGCCCGCCACCTCGTCGGCCGCGCCCGCCTTGTACCAGATCATCTGCGTCACGATCGGCGCGCGGTGGTCGGGAAGGACCACGACCTGCAGGCCGTTGGACAGGGCGAAGCTCTCGACCTTCGGGCGCTTGGCCTCGGCCTCGGCCATCCTTTCCGCCGCCGTTGCAGCGGGCTTTGCCGGGGCTTGCGGCGCCTGCGCGTAGCTCAGCGGGGCAAAGCCCAAGCCGAGCACCAGAACGGAAGCGCCCAGAAGGCGGGAGGATCGGAGCATCGAGAAGGGGTCCTTGTCGCGTATTCGGCCCGGATATGGCGCGGGAGTAGGCCCCCGCCACCAAAGGCGCAATTTACGTTTTTGTTAGGATTGGCCCGTCTCGCCCTCACGAAAACGAAGGAAGCGGAAAAGCGTGTCCCCGATCCGCCGTTCCTCGACGCATTCGAAGCCGCGAGGTGCTTCGAAGGGCGCACCGACCGCTTCCTCCACCACGCAAAGCGCGTTGTCCTGCAGCCAACCGCCGTCGCGGGCGCTCCGAAGCGCGAGGCTGCCGAGATTGCGGTTGTAGGGCGGGTCGGCGAAAACGAGGCTGAAGGGCTCCTGCGGCGCGGCGGGCCCGAGCTTGGTGGCATCGCGCCGGAAGATCTTGGTCGCGCCGGTCAGCCCGAAATTCTCGACATTGGCGCGAAGGAGGCCGCGCCCTTCGACGCCTTCCTCCACGAAGAGGCAAAAGCGCGCACCGCGCGACAGGGCCTCCAGCCCGAGCGCGCCGGTGCCGGAAAACAGGTCGAGGATGCGCGCATCGGCGAGCGCGTCGCCATAGGCGTGCTCGATCACGTTGAAGAGCGTTTCGCGCGCCCGGTCGGTGGTCGGCCGGATCGCGTCCGTTTTCGGGCTTTCGATGTTTCGGCCGCGAAACCGGCCACCGACGATGCGCAAACCTTATTCCCCGCGCGGCGGACGCTTCGGCCCGCCGGCACCGCCGCCGCCGCTCGGGCGCCCACGCGGGCGATCCCCGCCGCCCTTGCCCCCGAAGCCGCCCTCCTTCGGGCCACCGCGCTTTTCGCCGCCTTCGCCGAAGGACTTGCCGGCCGATTGCGAGCGGAAGCCCGCCGAGCGGCGGGGCTTGTCGCCGTCAGGGCGCGCCGCCCCGCCGGGAGCGTCGCGGAAGCCGCGCGAGCGCAGCGGCTTGTCGCCGCCGGCCCGATCCATGCGCTCCTTACGCTCTTTGCGCTCCACCTGCTCGGCGGCCTGCCGTTCGCTCAAGGGACGCCCACCCGGCGCGATCCAGACATTGGCGCTGCGCCGCCCGGTCGGCGCTTTGGGGCGCGCCGGGCGCTCGTCGCCGCCGCCTTCCTCGCCGCGCTTGGGGCGGAACGGCTTGTCACCGCCACCGAAGGATTTGCCGTCCTCGCGGCGCGGCTTGTCGCGGAACGAGCCCTCCGCTTTCGCGCCGTCGCGCCCGCGCCCTTCGAAGCGCGGCTTGGTGTCGAGACGCGCCAAAGCCGATTCGCGCTTGGCGTCGCCGAAGCTCTTCGCGTCGCCGAAGCTTTTGCGGCTCGGCTTCTTGGCCTCGCCGCGCGAGGTCACCCATTCGTTCTTCGGTGCCGGGGTCCGTTCGCGGCGCTCAACCGTCTCGGCGGCATTCTCGGTCCGGCCCTTGGCGCCCGCTTCCACCACGTCGTTGGTGAAGGTGTTGACGATCGGCGCGTCGAAGTCGGCGCCCGAATCCTCGATCAGCCGCTCGCCGAGCTGGTCGCGCAGGGTGCGGCCCTTGATCTCGCGCACCGCGCCTTCCGGCAGGTCGCCGAGTTGGAACGGCCCGAAGGACAAGCGGATCAGGCGGTTCACTTCGAGGCCGAGATGCCCAAGAACGCGCTTCACCTCGCGGTTCTTGCCTTCGCGAAGGCCGAGCGTCATCCAGACATTGTGGCCGGTCTGCGAATCGAGCGTCGCCTCGATCGCCCCATAGAACACGCCGTCCACCGCAATGCCGTGCTTCAGCTCGTCCAGCGCCTTTTGCGTGATCGTCCCATAGGCGCGCACGCGATAGCGACGCAGCCAGCCGGTTTCGGGCAGCTCCAGCGTGCGGGCGAGCCCGCCGTCGTTGGTGAGGAGCAGCAGCCCTTCGGTGTTGATGTCGAGCCGGCCGACCGTCATCACGCGCGGCAGGTCTTCGGGCAGACGCTCGAACACGGTCGGGCGGCCTTCCGGGTCGCGGTTGGTGGTGACGAGCCCGGCCGGCTTGTGGAACAGCCACAAACGCGTGCGCTCGGTCGCCGGCAAGGGCTGGCCGTCGATCTCGATGCGGTCGCTCGCCTTCACCACGATGGCCGGCGTTTCCACGAGCTGGCCGTTGAGGCGCACGCGCCCGTCGGCGATCATCGCCTCGGCGTCGCGGCGCGACGCGATGCCGGCGCGCGCCAGCCGCTTGGCGATGCGCATGCCGGAGGCGGCGTCCTCCGCGCCTCCCTCGCGCCGGGGCCGATCGCTGCGCGGCTTGTCGAAGCTCGCGCCTTCGCGCTTCTCGAAAGGCTTACCGTCACGCTTCTCGAAACCGCCTTCGCGCTTCTTGAAGCCGCCCTCCTCGCGCTTGCCGAAACCGCCGCCTTCGCGCTTGGCAAAGCCGCCGCCCTCGCGCCGAGGCCCGGCGGGACGGGGGCCGCGCCCTTCGCCATCCGCCCTTGGCGGGCGCTTCTCGCCGTCCGCGCCGCCGAAAGCGCGCTTCGGACGGTCAGTGCGCTCGGCGCTCTCGCCGCCCGCGCGCTCGGGCCGGGGGCGGAAGGGCTTGTCGCCGCGTGGGCGGCCCTCGCCGGAGCGCGGAGGCCCCTTCGGTCCCCTGCCCCGTTCGCCCGTCGCAAACCCTCGTCCGCGCTTCTTGTCGTCGCCGTCGCGTTTATCGTTCATGAAACTTTGCCTTCAGATGGGGCGCTGCTTATCAGGTCGCACGCGAACCGGCGAGAGAACCCGTGACGTCAAGACGCTTAAGCAGCGGATATATGGAACTCGCGCTCCATGAAGCGCGGAGCGCGGCGGCGCGCGGCGAGGTGCCGGTCGGCGCCGTGGTGGTTCTGGACGGGGAGGTCGTCGGACGCGCCGGCAACCGCACGCGCGAAATGAGCGACCCGACGGCCCATGCGGAAATGCTGGCGATCAGGCAGACCTGCGCCAGCCTCGGGCAGGAGCGCTTGAACGGCGCCGATCTCTACGTGACGCTGGAGCCCTGCGCCATGTGCGCGGCGGCGATCAGCTTCGCGCGCATCCGGCGGCTTTACTACGGCGCGCCTGACCCGAAGGGCGGCGGCGTTTCGCACGGGGCCCGGTTCTACGCGCAACCCACGTGCCACCATGCGCCGGAAGTCTATCCCGACATCGCGGAACGCGAAGCCGGGGACATCCTGCGCCGCTTCTTCGCCGAGCGGCGCGGCTGAACGGTCAGAACGGGTTCAGACCTTTGAGCTTCTGCAACAGCGTCTTGTCGTTGCCGTCGAGACGACGCTGCTTGACGTCCTCGTCCACGCCCGGATCGCCCACCGGAGCGGAGGCGGAGGGCTGGCGATAGGCCAGCGGCGGCTCGGACAGGTACTTGCGCGAGGCCGCGCTGCCCTGCCGCGATTCGGCGAGCCGCTTCTTGAACTGCTCGCGCCCGGCATTCAGCTCGTCCGGCGTCAGCACCCGGCCCATGTCGCCTCGGCCGTTGTTGTTCTGCCCGTAGCTGCCGACGGTGTTGCGGGCGCGCTCCTCGTCGGTGACGCCTTCCTTTTCCGCCATCAGCACTTCCGGGCCGAGCGGCCCGTCGCCCTTGTTGAGCCTGTCGGCATTGGCGCGGATGCGCGCCCGGCGCTGTTCGGGCGATTCCGGCCAGTTCGGGGCGTTGGCGGCGCTCACCGTGTCCTGCGGGGCCGGCAGGACGTTCTTGTCCTTTGGCCGCACCAGTTCGGCGCGCGGCGAATAATCGATCTCGTCCTTGTTCTTCGGACCCATGGCCAGCATGCCGTCGAGATCGTCGAAAAGCTGCGCGCCCGCCGACTTGCCCGTGCCGTAGGTCGGTCCGAGACAGCCGGACAGCGAGGCGGCCGCCAGAACGAGTGCGAGCGCGGAAACCCCGCGCATTTTCGAAAGGCTCATACGGAAAACGGCCCCCAATGCCGGTCAATCCCTGCGGCCCGACAGACCCGGCGTCGACCGCATGAAGGTCGGCGATCCCATCCGAATCTGTCGAATTCCGGGCGTTTCTTAACGGATCGTCATCTGCCAGGCAAGAAAGGAGGGAACTGTTGCACAAGCAACACTCCCTCCCCGGTTCTTTTTCGTTCCGTCAGGCCGCCGCCAAGCGCCCGGCCGCGCGAAGCTCGCGCAGGGCTTCGGCGTCGCGCGCCGACACATCGGGGAACTCCGGATCGGAGCCGACATCGTCGGTGATCCGCCAGGAGCGGGCGCATTTCATGCCCTTGGCGCGTTCGGGCACGACGGCGATGCCGGGCGCGTCGGGCAGGCGGAAGGCCCCGTCCGGCGCCGCCCCGGCGCTGAGGTCAAGGCCGCTGGTGATCGCGATCTCGGAGAAGTCGACGCTTTGGACGAGCGCACGAAGCTCGGCGTCCTCGATGAACAGCACCGGCGCGGCCTCCAGCGAGGAGCCGATGCGCTTCTCGCGCCGCTCTTCTTCCAGTGCGCCGGTGACGACGCGGCGCACCTGCCGGATGCGCTGCCACTTGGCCGCGAGGCTGGCATCCTCCCAGGAAGGATCGGGCTTCCGCATCGCCTCGAAATGCACCGAACGGCTGTTCTTGTGCCGCTCCAGCCAAGCTTCCTCCGCCGTGAAGGGCAGCATGGGCGCGAGCCACGTGACGAGATGGTCGAAAAGCTCGCGCACCACCTGAATGCTCGCCAGACGACGCCTGGAGGACGGCGCGTCGCAGTAGAGCGCGTCCTTGCGGATGTCGAAATAAAAGGCCGAAAGCTCCACCACGGCGAAGTCGAGAAGCGCGCGGGAAATGCGCTTGAAGTCGAACTCGTCGTAGGCCTTCTCGACCAGCCGGCCGAGTTCGGCGAGCCGGTGGAGCATCAGGCGCTCGAGTTCCGGCATTTCGGCCACCGGCACCGTTTCGCCGGTGTCGTGAGCGAGCGTGCCGAGCATCCAGCGCAGCGTGTTGCGGAGCTTGCGATAGGAATCGATGTTGGTCTGAAGGATCGTCTTGCCGAGGCGCAGGTCCTCCGAATAGTCCGACGACACGACCCAAAGGCGCAGGATATCGGCGCCCGACTGCTCGATCACCTGCTGCGGCGTCACGACGTTGCCGAGCGACTTCGACATCTTGCGGCCTTCCTCGTCCATGACGAAGCCGTGCGTCAGCACCGCGTCGTAGGGCGCGCGGCCGCGCGTGCCGCAGGCTTCCAGAAGCGAGGAATGGAACCAGCCGCGATGCTGGTCGGAGCCTTCCAGATAAAGGTCCGCCGGCCATTTGAGGTCGGGCCGCTTTTCCAGGCAGAAGGCGTGGGTTGAGCCTGAATCGAACCAGACGTCGAGGATGTCGCGCACCTGGTGCCACTTGGCGGCATCGTGCTCGTTACCCAGGAACCGTTCCTTGGCCCCTTCCGCAAACCAGGCGTCCGCCCCCTCGGCCGCGAAAGCGGCGAGGATGCGCTCGTTCACGCCCTCGTCCTTCAGCACCTCGCCGTTCTCGTCGGCGAAAACGGCGATCGGCACGCCCCATGCGCGCTGGCGCGACAGCACCCAGTCCGGCCGGTCGGCGATCATGCCGCCGATGCGGTTGCGGCCCGCCGCCGGCACGAAGCGCGTGTCGGCAATCGCGCGCATGGCCCGCGTGCGAAGGGTGTCGCCCTTGGCCGACAGATCCTTGTCCATTTGGACGAACCATTGCGGCGTGTTGCGGTAGATCACCGGCTTCTTGGAGCGCCAGGAATGCGGATAGGAATGCTTCAACCGCCCGCGCGCCAGAAGATTGCCGGCGGAGATCAAGGCCGCGATGACACGGTTGTTGGCGTCGCCCTTCTTGCCCTTGTCGTCCAGAACGCGCGCCGCGCCCCCTTCCGCGTCCGGCCCGAAGCCAGGCGCGTCCTTGGTATAGAAACCGTCGTCGTCCACCGGGAACGGGATCGCGGTGTCGATGCCCCGCTCGCTCAGTTCGCGCCGATGGTCGGTCCAGACGTCGAAGTCCTCACGGCCATGGCTCGGCGCGGTGTGAACGAAGCCCGTGCCGGCATCGTCGGTGACGTGTTCGCCGGCGAGAAGCGGCACGGCGAAGGGGTAGCCGAGCGTTTTCAGCGGATGATCGCAGACGAGATTCGCCAGATCCGCGACCGCCACGTCGCCGAGCCGGCGGAAGCCGCCGTCCGGCACGCGCGCCTTGGCGAAGACGTCGGCCGCCAGCGCATCGGCGAGAACGAGCTTCTCGCCGAATTTGGCCCAGCGCGGATTGTCCGCGTCGTCCGGCGCGGTCACCTCGTAAAGGCCGTAGGGCACGCGGTCGGAATAAGCGATCGCGCGGTTGCCCGGCATCGTCCAGGGCGTCGTCGTCCAGATCACCACGCTCGCGCCGTCCAGCGCGCCGCTCTCGTTGGCGCCGGCCTTCGCATGGAAGGTGCCGGTGCCGTGGAAGGCGTTCTGGGTCACGGTCTCGGCGCGCACCGGAAACTTCACCCAGACCGTGTCGGACTCGTAGTCGTCGTATTCGACCTCCGCTTCGGCGAGCGCGGTCTTTTCCACCACCGACCACATCACGGGCTTGGAGCCGCGATAAAGCTGGCCGCTCATGGCGAACTTGATGAGTTCGCCGGCGATCACCGACTCGGCGTCATAGGCCATGGTGAGATAGGGGTTCCCGAAATCGCCCTCGACGCCGAGACGCCGGAACTCGGCCGACTGCACGCCCACCCAATGCTCGGCATAGGCGCGACATTCGCGGCGGAACGCGACCATGGCGGCCGAATCCTTCAGGTCCGGCTTCGGCTTGCCCTTGGAGCGGTAGTTCTCCTCCTCGATCTTCCACTCGATCGGCAGGCCGTGGCAGTCCCAGCCGGGCACGTAATTGGCATCATAGCCGCGCATCTGGAACGAGCGGTTGATGACGTCTTTCAGCACCTTGTTGAGGGCGTGGCCGATATGGAGATGGCCGTTGGCATAGGGGGGACCGTCGTGGAGGACGTAACGCGGCCGGCCCTTGGAGGCGTCGCGAAGCTGGTCGTAGAGCTTCATGTCGTCCCAGCGCTTCAGCCA
The DNA here is from genome assembly GCF_009176975.1 of Aureimonas psammosilenae. Classification (GTDB taxonomy): domain Bacteria; phylum Pseudomonadota; class Alphaproteobacteria; order Rhizobiales; family Rhizobiaceae; genus Plantimonas; species Plantimonas psammosilenae. The sequence continues at coordinate 178,906 of NZ_WEZG01000001.1, read as the reverse complement.
TTCGGGCTCCTTCTGGGGAAGCCCGGCGCGCATCGGGAAATCGGTCTGGGGCAGAAACAGCGTCTTGGAATAATCCGTGGCCGCCGCGTTGGTCTTGTTCTGGTTGTCGCTCATGATCTTGGGTCAGCCTGTCGGCCGCGACGGGAGGGCATCGGCGGCACGGTGTCAGCAAAAGGACGGGCGAAGGTATCCCGGCCCTCGAACGGCGTCCGGCCGTTCAGAAGACCGGGCCGCTAATTCGCGAGGCCGCATGGATCGAGCGAGGACAAGTCATGGAACGCGCCTCTATCAAGTCGAAGCGATCAAGGAAAGCGCCGTGACGAAATCGGGCCGCAAGACCGCTCTTCTGGACGATCCGGCGGTTCTTGCCGAGCGCATCCGCGCGGTCGACGCGCCGCATGTCGCGAAGCTCAACGCCCTCGCCGGCCGCATCGCGGCCGAGCACGGGGCGGCACCCTTCTTCGACCCGCTCAGTGGCGGACAGGACGCGCGGCTTCTGCTTCTTCTGGAAACGCCCGGCACGCAAGCGGGGCCGGCGCGCTTCGTGTCGCAGGACAACGCGACGGGAACGGGCCGGAATCTCCGCCGCTTCCTGTCCGAAGCGGATATCGGCCGCGACGATCTCGTGATCTGGAACGCCGTGCCCTTCGTGATCCATGCCGAAGGGGCCAAGAACCGCGCGCCGACGAAGCTCGAGGCGGCGGCCGGGCGGCGATGGCTGGCGCCGCTCTTGGCGCTCCTGCCCGCGCTTCGCGCCGTGGTCCTGTCAGGACGCTTCGCGCGAGGCTGCCGGGGCGAGATCGAGACCCTGCGGCCGGACCTCGCCATCTTCGAGATGCCCCATCCGAGCCCGGTCTTCGTGGTCACCGATCCCGCGATCGCGCCCGGCATCGTCGAGGTCCTGCGACGAGCCGGGGAAGCTTCGAGACGCTAGAAGGCGATCAGCCGGTCGAGCGGCGACAAGGGGGCGGCACCGCTCAGAAAGGCGCGCGCTTCAGCGGCGTCCTTGTCCATCTGGCGGATCAGGGCTTCCACGCCGTCGAACTTCTCCTCGCCGCGCAGCCGCGCGAAGACCGACACGTCGCAGGTCTCGCCATAGAGATCGCCCACGAAGTCGAAGAGATAGGTCTCGAACAAAGCCGCGCCGTTGTCGAAGGTCGGCCGCCGGCCGTAGCTCGCCACGCCGTCGAGAAGGTCGCCGCCGGGCCGGCGAAAGCGCACGGCATAGATGCCGTGGGCGAGAAGGCCATTTTCGGGAAGCGCCATGTTGGCGGTGGGATAGCCGAGCTGGCGCCCGAGCTTCTGGCCGCCGATGACGGTCGCCTCCACCATCCAGCGATAACCAAGAAGCGCCGCCGCCGCGGCCACGTCGCCGCGCCCGAGATCCTCGCGGATGCGGCTCGACGAGACCGGCCCGCCGCCTTCGTCCGCGAAGGCCTCGATCGCCGTCACGCCGAAGCCGTGCCGCGCGCCTTCCGCATGCAAGGTTTGCGCGTTCCCGCCGCGCCGCGCGCCATACTGGAAGTCGAAGCCCACCACGACATGCGTCGCGCCGAGGCAGTCGACCAGAATCTCCTGCACGAAGTCCTCGGCCGAAAGCGAGGCGAAGGCGCGGTCGAAGGGATGCTCCACCACGGCGTCGAAGCCGAGCGCTTCGAGAAGCCTCGCCTTCACCGGCGGCGGGGTGAGGCGCGGCACGGGGCGGTCGGGCTGGAAAACGCTGCGTGGATGCGGCTCGAAGGTCAGGCAAAGGGCCGGCACCCGCTTTTCGGCCGCAAGCGCCTTTGCGGCTTCCAGCACCGCCTGATGGCCGCGATGGATACCGTCGAAATTGCCGATCGCCACCACGCCGCCGCGATAATGGGGCGCGACGCTCGCTGCCGGACCGAAGCGGCGGATCGGCTCGGCGGTCATGCGAGGCGCGGCATGAAATACCGCGCCGACAGGCCGCGTTCGGACAGGTTGGCGGTCAGCACCTCGCCCTCCACTTCGGAACCGCCGAGTTCGTCGCGGTGGATGCCTTCCATGACGAGAAGCGCGTCGGCGCCGTAGGCGTTGGCGCCCCGGATATCGGTGTTGAGACCATCGCCGATCGCCAACACCTCGGAAGGGTCGGCAATGCCGGCGATCCCCGCCGCATGAGCGTAGATCGGCGAGAACGGCTTGCCGGCCATGGAAACGCGCCCGCCCATCGCCTCGTATTCCTTGGCCACCGAGCCGGCGCAGAAGATCAGCTTCTCGCCGCGATGAACCACGATGTCGGGATTGGCGCAGATCATCGGCAGATCGCGCGCCCGCAACCGGCCGAGGAGTTCGGCATAATCGGCCGGCGTTTCCTCCTCGTCGCGGAAAAGTCCCGTCGCGACCACCGTCGCCGCGTCCTCCTCGCCGACGAAATGGGCGTCGATGCCGGCGAAAAGGTCGAGGTCGCGCTCCGGCCCGATATGGAAGAGATTGCCGCCGGCCCGTGCGATCAGCCCGCGCGTCACGTCGCCGGAGGTGACGATCGCGTCATAGGCGTCGGGCGAGAAGCCGAGCGTATCGAGCTGGGCGCGAACACCCTCGCTCGGGCGCGGCGAGTTGGTGAGGAGAACCACGGTGACGCCCATGCCGCGCGCCTGACGCAGCGCGCCTTCGGCCGCCAGATGCTTGGCGACGCCGTTATGGACGACGCCCCAGACATCGCAGAAGATCGCCTTGTAGCCGCCGGCCACCGCCGCCAGCGTATCGATGGATCGGGTTTCGTTCATCGACTCTCGCCGTTGTTCGCGCCGTAGCATTGCGCGATCGTGACCGATCGCGCGGAAGACGTTCCGCCGGCCGATAGAAGCCGCGCCCTCACCCGTCAAGCATTCGCAGCGTCGCGGCTGTTTTCCAGCCTTTACCATTCGGGCAAGGCGCCGGGGAGCGCAGCGTCTCCGCCGTTGCAATCGAGGGAACCCGACATCATGTGAGGGACGCGACGGGCCGAGCTGTCATGAAAAATTCGCCGGCACCGTCCACAAGCACTCCTTGACAGTTTCCCTCCCCATTGCCTATCTGCCCGACCGTTAGCACTCGTCATCGATGAGTGCCAAATTATCCGGCCGGGTCTCTTAGGAGTGTCCGGTCCCGCTCAAACACCTCAAGGGAACTGACGATGGCCACGCTGAACTTCCGTCCGCTGCACGACCGCGTCGTCGTGCGTCGCGTCGAGTCCGAGCAGAAGACCGCCGGCGGAATCATCATCCCGGACACCGCCAAGGAAAAGCCGCAGGAAGGCGAAGTCGTCGCCGTCGGCCCCGGCGCCCGTGACGACAAGGGCGCCGTGCAGGCGCTCGACGTGAAGGCCGGCGACCGCGTGCTCTTCGGCAAGTGGTCCGGCACCGAGGTCAAGGTGAACGGCGAGGATCTCCTGATCATGAAGGAATCCGACATCATGGGCGTGATCTCGGCCTGATCGGCCAAGCCACGTTCTTCCGCCCGACCCCATCCATTCAACTCATGAACGACGCGGCCCTTTCGGTTTTAGGGTGCGTCGAGGAGAGACAAGAACATGGTAGCCAAGGAAGTTAAGTTCGGCCGCGACGCCCGCGAGCGCATGCTGCGCGGCGTCGACATCCTCGCCGACGCGGTGAAGGTCACGCTCGGCCCCAAGGGCCGCAACGTCGTGATCGACAAGTCGTTCGGCGCCCCGCGCATCACCAAGGACGGCGTTTCCGTCGCCAAGGAGATCGAGCTGGAGGACAAGTTCGAGAACATGGGCGCCCAGATGGTGCGCGAAGTGGCCTCGAAGACCAACGACAAGGCCGGTGACGGCACGACCACCGCGACCGTTCTCGCCCAGGCGATCGTGAAGGAAGGTGCCAAGGCGGTTGCTGCCGGCATGAACCCGATGGACGTCAAGCGCGGCATCGACGCGGCCGTGATCAAGGTCGTGGACGCTCTCGTCTCCTCCGCCCGCAAGATCGAGACCTCCGACGAGGTCGCCCAGGTCGGCACCATCTCCGCCAATGGCGAGAAGGAAATCGGCCAGATGATCGCCAACGCGATGCAGAAGGTCGGCAACGAGGGCGTCATCACGGTCGAGGAAGCCAAGACCGCCGACACCGAACTCGAAGTCGTCGAGGGCATGCAGTTCGATCGCGGCTACCTCTCGCCCTACTTCGTGACCAACGCCGAGAAGATGGTCGCCGAGCTCGAGGACCCCTACATCCTCCTGCACGAGAAGAAGCTCTCGAACCTCCAGGCCATGCTCCCGGTTCTGGAAGCCGTGGTTCAGTCCGGCAAGCCGCTCCTCATCATCTCCGAGGACGTGGAAGGCGAGGCTCTCGCGACGCTCGTGGTCAATAAGCTGCGTGGCGGCCTGAAGATCGCCGCCGTCAAGGCTCCGGGCTTCGGCGACCGCCGCAAGGCCATGCTCGAGGACATCGCGATCCTGACCAACGGCCAGGTGATCTCCGAGGACCTCGGCATCAAGCTCGAGAACGTCACGCTCGACATGCTCGGCCGCGCTAAGAAGGTCTCCATCACCAAGGAGAACACCACGATCGTCGACGGCTCGGGCGAGACCCAGCAGATCCAGGGCCGCGTCGCCCAGATCAAGGCCCAGATCGAGGAAACCACCTCGGACTACGACAAGGAGAAGCTCCAGGAGCGTCTCGCCAAGCTCGCGGGCGGCGTTGCGGTGATCCGCGTCGGCGGCGCGACGGAAGTCGAAGTGAAGGAAAAGAAGGATCGCGTTGACGACGCGCTGAACGCGACCCGCGCGGCCGTTGAAGAAGGCATCGTCGCCGGCGGCGGCGTGGCTCTCCTGCGCGCTTCCAACGCTCTCGAGCTCAAGGGCGAGAACGCCGATCAGGACGCCGGCATCGCCATCGTCCGCAAGGCGCTTCAGGCTCCGCTGCGCCAGATCGTGACGAACGCCGGCGGCGAAGGCTCGATCGTGGTCGGCAAGATCCTCGACAACGGCTCGGCCACCTTCGGCTACAACGCCCAGTCCGGCGAGTATGGCGACATGATCCAGGCCGGCATCGTCGACCCGGTCAAGGTCGTGCGCTCGGCTCTCCAGGACGCGGCTTCCGTTGCCGGTCTCCTGGTCACCACCGAGGCCATGATTTCCGAAGCCCCGAAGAAGGATGGCGGCGCACCGGCCGGCATGCCGGGCGGCGGCATGGGCGGCATGGGCGGCATGGACTTCTAAGTCCAGGCTCTCAGCCTTTAAGGAAATACGGGAAGGGCTCGGCATCGCCGGGCCCTTTTCCTTTTGCGCCCCACCCCTTCCGCCCTATCTCGGGTTCAACGTGGAGGACGAGGGCTATGAACTATCCCGGCATCGGCGAGAACGAGGTCGTCTACGCGATCGGTGACGTGCATGGCTGCCTCGATCTTCTCGACGACCTCCTCCGGCGCATCGATGCCGACAAGGCGAAAAGGCCGGAAGCGCGGTATACGGAAGTGCATCTCGGCGACTACATCGACCGCGGTGCGGACAGCGCGGGCGTTCTGGCGCGGTTGCAGGACCGGATGGAGCGCACCGAACTCGTCTGCCTTCTCGGCAATCACGAGGCGATGCTTCTCGACGCCCTGGACGGCGAGTTGCCGGTCGAGAACTGGCTTGCCAATGGCGGCGACGCGACGCTGCGGTCCTACCGGATCGACGAGGATCGACCCGGCGCTTATTCCCGCGCGGCCCTGTTCCGGCTTCCGCCCGACGACATCCGGTTCCTGCGCGAATTGCAGCTCAGCTTCCGCCGCAGTCCTTACCTCTTCGTCCATGCCGGCATCCGGCCGGGCGTGCCGCTGGAACAACAGCATCCGCACGACATGGTCTGGATCAGGGAGGATTTCCTCGATTTCGAGGGGCCGTTCGGCGCGGTGGTCGTCCACGGCCATACGCCGGTGGAGGAAGTGGAATTTCGTCGCAACCGGATCGGGATCGACACCGGCGCGGTGCGAACGGGCAGGCTCACCTGCCTTCGCATCGACCGCGCCGGGGTTTCGGTGCTTTGAGATCCTAGTTGTGCGGGCCGTCGATGCGGCTCGGGGCGATCGGATCTGAGGCGGGGAAGGTTTCGTCCAGCCCTTCGTCCAACTGCTCCTCTTCAGTCATCGGCCGTTCCTGATCGCCGCGCGGTTCGGGATCGGCGGGAATGGTGGGGGCCGGCGCGTCCTTCGGTAGACTCGGATCGAGCTTCTGGTTTTCGGTGATCTTGGACATGCCGCACTCCGTTGACTGTCGGCGGGAAACGACGCCGCAAGCGGCTCGTTCCCACGCGTTTCAGATGGCCGCGCCGCGCGTGAAGACCGAGGCGAGGGCGAGGGCGATCACCGACACGCGGCTCGTCGGCACGAAGATGGCGAAGCGGTCGGGCGCGGTCGGCATGGGCTGGCGCTCCGCCGAGGAGCGGTTGCCAATACAACCATGCGTCAATTCGGACGAAGGACGCAGTCCGCTCGGTTGAGCCCATGCCTTTTTCGAAACGGCGATCCATCCTACACTTTATCGGAAGACCTTTCGAAACGGGGAGGAGAGCCATGGCCATCGCGATGCCGAAGCCGGACGGGGCGGTGCTTTCGCGCCGCGCCGAGATCGCGGACGCCCTGTCGCGCATCGTGCCGGGCGAAGGCGTGGTGTCGGCCCCGAACGCCATGCGCGTTTTCGAAACGGACGGGCTGACCGCCTATCGGCAACTGCCGCTCGCCGTGGTGCTTCCGCAAACCGTGGCCGAGGTCGCGGCGGTGCTGCGCTATTGCCATGAGGAGAACATTCCCGTCGTGCCGCGCGGCTCGGGAACCTCGCTTTCCGGCGGCGCGCTTCCCCTGGAAGACGGCGTTCTTCTCGTGATGTCGCGCTTCGATCGCGTGCTTGATGTCGACTTCGACAATCGCTGCGCGGTGGTGCAGCCGGGCGTCACCAATCTCGGCATCACGCGCGCGGTCGAGCACCAAGGCTTCTACTACGCCCCCGACCCGTCCTCGCAGATCGCCTGTTCCATCGGCGGCAATGTCGCGGAAAATTCAGGCGGCGTGCATTGCCTGAAATACGGCCTCACCGCCAACAACGTGCTGGGCGTCGAGTTCGTGACGATGGAAGGCGAGGTGATCCGTCTCGGCGGCAAGCATCTCGACGCGGAGGGCTACGACCTTCTCGGCCTCCTCACCGGCTCGGAAGGGCTGCTCGGCGTCGTGACGGAGGTCACGGTGCGCATTCTCCAGAAGCCGGAGGTGGCCCGCGCCGTCCTGATCGGTTTTCCGACGAGCGAGGCGGCGGGGGCCTGCGTCGCCGCCATCATCGGCGAGGGCATTATTCCGGCCGGCATGGAGATGATGGACCGCCCCGCCATCCATGCGGCGGAGGACTTCGTTCATGCCGGCTACCCGCGCGACGTGGAAGCGCTCTTGATCGTGGAACTCGACGGCGTCCAGGCCGAGGTCGATCACCTCCTCGCCCGCATCGAGGAAATCGCCCGCGCGAACGGCGCGACCAGCGCCGAGGTTTCGCGGACGGAAGAAGAGCGCGTCTTGTTCTGGGCGGGTCGCAAGGCCGCCTTTCCGGCGGTTGGCCGCATCTCGCCCGATTACCTTTGCATGGATGGCACCATTCCAAGGAAAGAACTGCCGCGCGTTCTCTCCGGTATGCGGGCTTTGTCGGAGAAATACGGGCTGCGCGTCGCCAACGTCTTTCATGCCGGCGACGGCAACCTTCATCCGCTGATCCTCTACGACGCCTCGGCCGGTGACGAGTTCGAGCGCGCGGAAGCCTTCGGCGCGGATATTCTGCGGCTTTGTGTCGAAGTCGGCGGCGTCCTGACCGGCGAGCACGGTGTCGGCATCGAGAAGCGCGACCTGATGACGGAGGTCTTTTCCGAAGACGATCTCCGGCATCAGCAGCGCGTTAAATGCGCCTTCGATGCCAAGCACCTTCTCAACCCCGGCAAGGTGTTCCCCGTCCTGCACCGCTGCGCCGAACTCGGCCGCCTCCACGTCCACAAGGGCGCCCTGCCCTTCCCCGATCTTCCAAGGTTCTAGAAAGGAAGCGACGATGAACGCATTGCGTGAACGGTTTCCGTCTTCTTGCTTCGGCACGCTTTCGGCAGACGCCTTTCTGAATATGATCGACAGCCGGCCGGACGAAGAACGCTGGCAGTTGATCGACGGAGAAGCTTCCATGATGATGGCCCCGCCGTCCGGGTGGCATCAGCGCATCGCCGCCAATCTGGAGCGGCATCTGAACGAGGCCCTGGCGAGGTCGCAGCCGGGTCTCGATGCCATCCGCGAGATCGGCTTGCGTATCGAAGGGCGGGACGATTTCCGGGCCGTGGCAGACTTGGCCGTGCTGCCGTTCGAACTCGGCAGGGAAGCCTATTTCACCGGCTTCCGGCTCGCAGCCGAGGTTCTGTCGGCTTCGAACACGGCGGAGATGATCTCTCGAAAGCGCGAGCTTTACGCGCAGGAACCGCTTTGTTTCCATGTCCTGATCATCCATCAGGACTCGGTCGCCTGCGAGGTCTGGTCGCGTTCCAACGACTGGCAAGGACGGGTCTTCCGCTCGGTGGATGACCGGATCGAACTTCCCGAGTTCGACTTCTCCTGCCGCCTCGGCGCTCTTTATCGCGGCACGCAAGTCGTATGAGCCCTTCGCCTCCGGCAAGCACGGCGTCCGCTCTTGAGCCTTCCCGCGACGAGGACATCGTGGATGCCGTTCGGCAGGCTTTGGCCGACGAAACGCCGCTTCTGATCGAGGGCGCGGGTTCCAAGGCGGGGCTTGGAAAACCCGTGCAGGCGGCGTTGACGCTTTCACTGGCCTCGTTGTCGGGCGTCACGCTTTACGAGCCCGAGGAACTCGTGATCTCGGTGAAAGCCGGCACGCCGATCGGGCAGGTGGAAGCGCTTCTTCGAGAGAACCGGCAGCGCTTCGATTTCGAGCCGATGGACTACGGCCCCCTGCACGGGCGGGAACCCGGTCTCGGCACGATGGGGGGCCTCCTCGCCTGCAACCTTTCCGGGCCGCGCCGGCTGAACAAAGGTGCGGCGCGCGACCATGTTCTCGGCATCCGGGCCGTGTCGGGGCGCGGTGAGGCCTTCGCGTCGGGCGGGCGGGTCGTCAAGAACGTCACCGGCTACGACCTGTCGAAGGGCATTGCCGGTTCCTTCGGCACGCTCGCCGTTCTGACCGACGTCACCTTCAAGGTCCTGCCGGCGGCGGAAACCGAGGAAACGCTCGTGCTGCGGGGCCTCGACGAGGCGTCGGCCATCGGTGCCCTCGCGGCGGCGATGGGATCGTCGGCCGAAGTGTCGGGCGCGGCCCATCTGCCGGCCTATGTCGCGGGCGGCGTCGCGAAGGGCGGTCTCGGCAACGAGCCGGCGACCCTGATCCGGCTGGAAGGCTTCGCCCCGTCCGTTCGCGCGCGCAGCAGCCATCTCGGCGCGGCGCTCGCCAGGGTCGCGCCGCTGGAGCGGCACGAGGGCGAGGCCTCATTCGCCTTGTGGCGCGATATCCGCGACGCGCGGCCTTTCGCGGACAGCACCGAACGTCCGGTCTGGCGCTTGTCGGTGACGCCCACCCGCGCGCCCGAGATCGTGATGGCGCTCAGGATGCGTATGGCGGCGGAAGCCTTCTACGACTGGCAGGGCGGGCTCGTCTGGCTGCGTCTCGACGGCGAGCCGGAAGCCGAAACGATCCGCGCCGTGATCGCCGCCTGCGGGGGCGGCCATGCCACGCTGGTGCGCGCGTCGCCGGCGGTCCGCGCGGCAACGGCGGTCTTCCAGCCCCAGCCGCCGGCGCTCGCCGGCTTGTCGAGCAGGCTGAAGCAGCAGTTCGATCCCAACGGCATCCTCAATCCCGGCCGCATGTGACGCCGTGCCTGCCTGTCGCAGGCGGCGTTGCGCGCCATCTCCCCTCCCATGGCCCTGCCCCGCACGCTGATCGAGCCTCGCCGCATCTATCTGGAGCCCGCCGTCCGCGATTACCCGCGCGGACGCGAGGTGCTGGAGCGTTATCCGGAGGCGGAGCGGATCGAGGTGGAGAGCCATTGGAAGATCCCGCAGCTCTTCGAGGATCGGGCGCTGGCCGAGGATTGGCTGCGGTTGAAGCGCGAGGTCCTCGTTCTCGGCGTCAAGAAGACGATGACCATGCGTCCGAACGGGCGAAGCGCCGACTTCATCGCGCCGTCCTCTTCCAACGGCTGCGCCATGGCCTGCGCTTATTGCTACGTGCCGAGGCGAAAGGGCTATGCCAATCCGGTCAGCGTCTTCGTCAATATCGAGGACATCACCCGCGCCCTTTTCCGCCATGCCAAGAAGCTCGGGGCCAAGGTCGAGCCGAACACGGTCGATCCGGTGGATTGGGTCTATGATCTCGGCGAGAACGGCGACCTGTCGGTGGATGCGCTCGTATCCGGCAATGTGCGCGATCTCGTCGCCGCCTTTCGCGACATTCCGAATGCCAAGGGCTCGTTCGCCACGAAGTTCGTCAATCCCGATCTCCTCGGCTACGATCCGCAGAAGCGAACCCGCGTGCGCTTCTCGCTGATGCCGGAGGCGATGGCGAAAGTGGTGGATGTCCGGACGAGCCCGATTGGGGAGCGCATCCGCGCGATCAACGATTTCGTGCGCGCCGGCTACGAGGTGCACGCCAACTTCTCGCCAGTGATCGTCCACGAGGGATGGGAAGCGGAATGGCGCGAACTGTTCGCCGAGATCGACGCCGTTCTGGAGCCCGCCGCCAAGCGTCAGTTCAAATGCGAAGTCATCATGCTGACCCATAACGAGGGCCTGCACCGCGTGAACATGGACTGGCATCCGCGTGCCGAGGACCTTCTGTGGCGGCCGGACATCCAAGAGGTGAAGCGCAGCGAAAGCGGCATGGAGAACCTGCGCTACCGCACGCCGTGGAAGCGGCAATGGCTGGACTGCTTCCTCGGCTGGATGGGCGAGACCCTCCCCTATTGCGAGGTCCGCTACGCGTTCTAAAGGAGCTTGTGCCCGGACAGGGTGGCGGCGGTCTGGATGAGGGCCAGATGCGTCAGGCCCTGCGGCAGGTTGCCGAGATATTCGTGCGTTTCGGCGTCGATCATCTCGCTGAACACCCCGGTGCCGTGGTCGAGGGTCTCGATGACCTCGGCGAAGCGGCGCTCGGCCTCATCCCGGTGCCCGAGAAGGGCAAGCCCTTCGAGAACCCAGAAGGTGCAGGCGAGGAAGCAGCCTTCGTCACCCTTCACTTCGTTGTAACGGTAATGGAAGGGTCCCGCGCCGAGTTCGCGATCGATCGCCCGCAGCGTCTTTTCCAGGCGGTCGTGTCCGTCGTAGCCGAAGCGGACGGCCAGCGCGAGCGAGGCGTCGAGCTGGTCGGAGCCCGGATAGAAGACATAGGCCTGCTTTTCCTCCGACCAGCAGTTCGCGTCGATCCACTGCGCCATGCGGTCGCGTCCGCGCGCCCAGCGCTCGCGGCAGGTGGAGGGGATATGGCCGCCATCGGCAAGCTCCACGGCCCGCGCCAGCCCCTGCCACGTGGAAATCTTCGACATCGTGTAATGGCGAAGCTCGGACAGTTCCCAAATGCCGGAATCCTTCGTGCGCCAGCTTTCCACGGCCAAGTCCGCAAGGCTCGCCAGCACCGCGCCCGAGCGCGGATCGAGAATGTTACCGGCCTGGACGAAACGCGCCGCCGTTTCGAAGATGTCGCCGAAGATGCCGTGCTGGTGCTGCTTGGCCGCCTGGTTGCCGGCCACCACCGGCGCTTCGCCGCGATAGCCGGGCAGATCGTATTCGCGCACGTCGTCGGCGAGTTCCCCTTGCAGGTTGTAGCAGACATGGGGCCCATGCCGGTCGAGGCACTTCATCAACCAGGTGAAGGCGGCCTTGGCTTCCGCCTTTGCGCCGATGCGCAGGAACGCCTTGATCGTGTAGGAGGCGTCGCGCACCCAGGCGAAGCGGTAGTCGTAGTTCTTGCCCGAGCCGAAGCCCTCCGGCAGCGATGTCGTGGCCGCCGCCGCGATGGCGCCGCTTGGGGAATAAAGAAGGAGCTTCAATGCGAGGGCGCTGCGATTGACCACCGCGCCGAACTTGCCGTCATAGCCGATATCGTCCGACCACTGACGCCATTCGGCATCGGCGATGTCGATGCGCCGGTCGATCTCCTCGATCGTCGCGGCGACGAGCGGCTCGTTCTCGCCGGCGAGGATACCGACGGTCTGGCGCTCGCCGGCCGACACGGCGAAGGAGCCGTGGATTTCGAGGTCGTCCTCGGAGTCGAGGGTGATGCCGTCGCTGACGCGCAGGAGGCCGATCACGTCACCGACATTGAAGGTCGTGGCGTTGTCGTTGCGCGAAAGATAGGGGCAGATCGTATCGGCGCGGGTGCCGAAGACGAGGCGCATCTGGAACTCGACGCGGCCCTCGATCCCTTCCACGCGGCGCGCGAGTTCGCACCAGGGAAGCCGGCCGGCATGGCCGGAGTTCAAGGAATCGGTCAGCCGCGCCCGGCCGGTCGGCGTCGTGAAGACGGTTTCGAAGACGTTGCTGCCGTCGCGATAGCCGCGCTCCACGGTGAAGGAGCCGGTCGGGGCCAGAACGAAGCAACCGCCCGTGTCCTCGGCGAGCAGCCGGTCGAACATCGGTGGCGAATCCATGTTCGGCACGCACCACCAGTCAATCGATCCGTCGGCGCCGGACAGGGCGACGGACCGCCCGTCCCCCAGCGCGGCATAGGAGTCCAGCGGCATTCCCTGGAGTTCCTGGCGGTTCGGAAAAGGGCCGGTGAGCGGGTAGGGTCTCATTCGGACGGGACGTCTCCAAGGAATGGAACGAGGAGGCCCGGTCGCAAAACGACCGCGACCATGGAGATGGTCGCGGTCGTGAAAGTCACAGATCGCACCGACGCTTCGTCCCCGTGAAAGGTGAAGGGCAAACTATGGCCCTCCCCCGCACGTTCCATGCGCCGGATCGTCACGGCCCGCCGGGCGGGCCGTGGATGCTTCAAAGCGGCATCTGGTTGAAGTAGTTCATCGGATTGTACGGCACCATGTTCGAATGAAGGTTCGACATGATCCAGAGTGTGCCGCCCACCACCAGCACCACGATCAGAACGCCGAAGGCGAGCGCCAGGACGTTGTTGGTGTTGTCCGGGCCGGTCGTGAGATGGAGGAAGAACACGAGGTGGACGCCCATCTGCGCGATGGCGAGCACGATCAGCGCGACGGGGATGCCCGGTGCGTAGATGGTGTCGCTTCCCGCGAGATAGAAGGACGCCGCCGTCAGGAGACCGGCGAAGACGAAGCCGAGGACATAGTTGATGATCCCCGAGCGCAGGTCGTGCCCGTGCTCGGCCTTGTCGTCGCCCGGCGCGACGTCCTTGCCGTGCGGATCGTATTCGGACGTGGTCGAGGTGTTCATCAACCAGCTCCCAGAAGATAGACGATGGTGAAGACGGCGACCCAGACGATGTCGAGCGCGTGCCAGAACAAGGAGAAGCAGAGGAAGCGCCGCTCCATGTTGGGCGTGAAGCCCTTGACCAGAACCTGCGCCATCATCGTCAGCAGCCAAAGCGAGCCGCCGAAGACGTGGATGCCGTGGCAGCCGACGAGGGCGAAGAACGAAGACAGGAAGGCCGAACGCGAGGGACCCGCGCCGATCTCGATGAGATGGTGGAACTCGTAGACTTCCATCGCCAGGAAGCCCGCGCCGAACACGAAGGTCACCGCCATCATGATCTGGAACCAGAGCTGGTTCTTCTGCGCCATGGCGAGGCCGGCCATGCCGCAGGTGAAGCTCGAGATCAGGAGCAGCGTGGTTTCCACCGCCACGAAGGGCAGGTCGAAGATCTCACGGCCCGTCGGTCCGCCATCGGTCGCGTCCCGCAACACCGCGAAGGCGGCGAAGAAGGCCGAGAACATAATGATGTCGGACAGCAGGAAGATCCAGAAGCCGTAGCCGACGATGATGCGCTTGGGGCTGGGGCCGCCGGCACCATGGCCGGGAGCATCCGACTCCCCGCCATGGCCGATATGATGGGGGTCTCCCTGACGGCCGCCGTCTTCGCGGCCGTGCCCGAGCATATACGGGTCGGCGGGATTCCCGATTGCGCCGTGACTCATACCTGCACCCCTTCGCGGATCAGGAGAGCGGCCTTCTGGCGCCGGCGCTCGGCATCGGCGCGCTCCACTTCCTCGACCGGAATTTCATACTCGTCGTGGTCGCGCCACGCGAAGACCACGAACAACCCGAAGGCGCCGACCAGCCCGAGAACGGCCATCCACCAGATGTGCCAGATCATCGCGAAACCGACCATGGTGGAGAACACGGCCGAAACGAAACCGGTCGGCGAGTTCTTCGGCATCTCGATATGCTCGTATTTCGGCATCTGCGAGAGCTGCGCCTGCGTGATGGCGGCCTGCTTCATGCCCCAGTAGACTTCCTCGCCCTTCACGTTCGGAAGCGTGGCGAAGTTGAACACCGGCGGCGGCGAGGTCGTGATCCATTCCAAGGTGCGGCCATCCCAGGGATCGCCCGACACGTCGCGCAGTTCCTCCCGGTGGCGGATCGAGTAGACGAGCTGCCAGACCTGGAAGCCGATGCCGGCCGCGATCACGAGGGCGCCGAAGCCCGCCACGAGAATCCAGGGATACCAGGCCGCGACCTCGAAATGCTGCATGCGGCGCGTCATGCCCATCAGGCCGACGACGTAGAGCGGCGTGAAGGCGAGGTAGAAGCCGACCGTCCAGCACCAGAAGGCCCACTTGCCGAGGCGCTCGTCGAGCCGGAAGCCGAAGGCCTTCGGGAACCAGTAGGTGTAGCCCGCGAAGGCGCCGAAGAGCACGCCGCCGATGATGACGTTGTGGAAGTGCGCCACGAGGAACAAGGAGTTGTGGAGCACGAAGTCGACCGGCGGGATGGCGAGAAGAACGCCGGTCACGCCGCCGATGGTGAAGGTGATGATGAAGGAGACAGCCCACAGCATCGGGGTCGTGTAGCGGATGCGCCCGCCATACATGGTGAAGAGCCAGTTGAAGACCTTCACGCCCGTCGGGATGGCGATGATCATCGACATGATGCCGAAGATCGCGTTGACGTTGGCGCCCGCGCCCATGGTGAAGAAGTGGTGCAGCCAGACCATGAAGGACAGGATGCAGATCACCATGGTGGCCGCGATCATCGAGCGGTAGCCGAAGAGCGGCTTGGAGGAGAAGGTCGAAACCACCTCCGAGAAGATGCCGAAGGCCGGCAGGATGAGGATGTAGACCTCCGGGTGACCCCATGCCCAGATGAGGTTCATGTACAGCATGACGCTGCCGCCACCGTCATTGGTGAAGAAGTGGAAGTCGAGATAGCGATCGAGGATCAGCATCGCGAGCGTCGCCGTCAGGATCGGGAAGGCGGCGACGATCAGGAGGTTGGAGGCGAGCGAGGTCCAGCAGAACATCGGCATGCGCGTGTAGGTCATGCCCGGCGCGCGCATCTTGAGGATGGTCACCACGAGGTTCACGCCCGACATCAGGGTGCCGAGACCCGATATCTGCAAGGCCCATAGGTAGTAGTCGACGCCGACCCCCGGCGAGAACTTGATGCCCGACAAGGGCGGATAGGCGAGCCAGGTGGCGCGCGAGAATTCGCCGACCACCAGCGACAGGTTCATTAGGAGGACGCCCGAAGCCGTCAGCCAGAAGGACACCGAGTTGAAGGTCGGGAAGGCCACGTCGCGCACGCCGAGCTGCAGCGGCAGGACGTAGTTCATCAAGCCGATCATGAAGGGCATGGCGACGAAGAAGATCATGATCGTCCCGTGCGCCGAGAAGATCTGGTCGTAGTGCTCGGGCGGCAGATAGCCCGGCGCGTCGTAGGCGAGCGCCTGCTGCGAGCGCATCATGAGCGCGTCCGCGAAGCCGCGGATCAGCATCACCAGCGCCATCAGCACGTACATCACGCCGATCCGCTTGTGATCGACGGAGGTGATCCATTCCTTCCAGAGATACGGGAAGTGGCCCTTCACCAGGACCCAGGCGAGGGTGGCGAGAACCACGGCGCCTGCGCCGCCGGCCGCCACCATCGGAATCGGATCATGGAACGGAATGGCGTCCCAGGTCAGTTTGCCCAGCATGTCTCAGCCCTCCGAGCGCGGCGACACGTCGATGCGCGGCTCGCCCTTCTGCGGCCCCGGCGCTTCGGGCGCGGTGCGCAGAACGATGGAATTGAAGAGCCCGGGATCGACGGCCCGGTACGTATAAGGCTTCACGTCCTTGCTTTCTTCGACGAGCCGGGAATAGGCGGCCGTGTCGAGCATGTCGCCCGTGCCGCGCGTTTGCCCGACCCAGTTGCTGAAATCGAGCGGAGACATGGCGCGCGTCTGGAAGCGCATGTCGGAGAAGCCGTCGCCGCTGTAATGCGCCGACAGGCCCTCGTAGGTCCCCTCGTGGTCGGCCTGGAGGTGCAACTTCGTTTCCATGCCGTTCATGGTGTAGATCATCGTGCCGAGCTGGGGCACGAAGAAGGTGTTCATCACGGTCGCCGACGTCAGTCGGAAGCGCACCGGCTGGCCCACCGGCAGAACGAGTTCGTTCACGGTGGCGACGTTCATCGACGGGTAGATGAAGAGCCATTTCCAGTTCATCGATACGACCTGGATCTCGATCGGCTCGCGCCCGCCTTCCAGCGGCCGGGGCGGATCGAGACGATGCGTGCCGATCCAGGTGATGCCGCCCAGAAACAGGACGATCAGGATCGGAACGGCCCAGACCACCAGTTCCACGGCGCCCGAATAGGCCCAGGTCGGACGATAGGTCGCCTTCACGTTGTCCGCCCGGTACCACCAGGCGAAGAACACCGTCATCAGGATGATCGGGATCAACACGGCCACGACCATGATCGCGGTCGAATCGTAGAGGATCTGCTTCTGCGCGGCGCCGACCGGTCCCACCGGGTTCAAAACACCGATACACGACGAAAGAGGGAGAACCGCTGCGCCTACCGCGAGAAGCGTGCGCAACCGTCTGCCTTTCGAACTGGGCGATTCCGTCATTGCCTGCCGATCATCCGTTGAATGCGTTCGACGGCCGATATGCCTGGAACCATCCGTCCGACGAGAAGTCTTATGGATGGCGACACGCACCGGCCCCGCCCGTGGTCCGATGTTCACGGACGCCGCAAGTGGTCTGTTCGCGGCTTATTGCGCCGAGTTATCCCTCCCTTGCAAGAGGACCATGGGTCGCGCAACGCTTTTCATGCTGCATTGCGATGGCGAGGTGTCGCGATTGCAACGTGGTAGCCTTGCTTCGCTCAGCCGCGCGGAGGACAAGCGGGCCTCGGACGGCCGCGAGGCGATGTTCTGCTGCCTATGGTGATTCCATGCTTTCTTCTTCGCTTGGCCCTCATGGCCGTGCGCGCGTCGTCGTCATCACCGGCGGGTCGTCGGGCATCGGACGCGCCAGCGCCTTGGCTTTCGCCCGCGCAGGCTGGCATGTCGGCCTGATCGCCCGCGGGGAAGCGGGGCTTTCAGACACGCAGGACGAGATCCGGCATGCGGGTGGAACAAGCGCCTTCGCCATCGCCGATGTGTCGGACGCCACTGCTCTCGACCAAGCGGCGACGCGGCTGGAAGCTGCGCTCGGGGCCGTGGAGGCCTGGGTGAACTGCGCCGGAAACGGGGTCTTCGGGCCCTTTCTCGACGTGTCCGACGAAGAATTTCGCCGCGTCACCGATGTCACCTATCTCGGAACCGTGAACGGAACGCGCGTCGCTTTGAAGCGGATGAGACCGCGCGATAGCGGCACGGTCATCAACATCTGCTCGGCCGCGGCCTTCCACGGCATGCCGCTCCTGACATCCTATTCGGGCGCGAAATACGCGGTGCGCGGTTTTGCCGACGCGGTGCGCAGCGAACTTCTTCAGGAAGGCAGCCGGGTGCGGATCACGACGCTCTTTCCCCCCGCCGTCAACACGCCCTTCTTCAGCCATGCCGTGTCGCACATGAAGCGCCCGCCGCGGCCGGCAAAACCCGTTTATCAGCCGGAGATCGTGGCCGATGCCGTGTTGCTGGCCGCGACGAAGCCAAGGCGCGAGATCCAGATTTCCGGCGTCACGACGCTTTTCGCCCTCGCCAACAAGCTGTCGCCGTCGCTGATGGACAAGGTGATCCGGCGGCTCGGCTATGACGGGCAGACGACCGACAAC
The DNA here is from genome assembly GCF_009176975.1 of Aureimonas psammosilenae. Taxonomy (GTDB): domain Bacteria; phylum Pseudomonadota; class Alphaproteobacteria; order Rhizobiales; family Rhizobiaceae; genus Plantimonas; species Plantimonas psammosilenae. The sequence goes on along the minus strand of NZ_WEZG01000001.1, from coordinate 160,762 downwards.
CACCGCGCCGCCGCGCTTCGCGATCCGACCCTTTTTTCGCCCTCGCGCAAAGCCTCGCCGGCGCGCGGTCCCTTCGACGACGAGTCGCGCGGCTTCAGCCTCCAGATGCTGGCTTCCCGCCATCGCGGCGCTCTGGCCGCCGGCGCGCTCGGTGGGGCGCTCGTTCTTCTGGCCCTGCGCAAGAAGCGGCGCTAGGAACGGCCGATCAACCGTTCCGTTTCAAAGCAGACGCGCGACACGAGGGCGGGATCGAGCGCGCGGGGATTTGGGGGCACCGCGCGGCGGTCCTTCAGGTAAAGGCCCGTCGCTTCCCGTAAGGTCGGCGACAAAGCCATATGGAGCGGTGTCACCGCGCCTTCCTCCTCGCTGCGGAAGAAGGGCGCCAGCATCCGCCAGGACAGGCCGATGATGCCGGGCGTCCGGATAAGGTTCGTCGCCACCGCCCCCGGATGAACCACGTTGGCGGTGACGCCCGTTCCTTGGAGCCGCCGCGCCGCGTCGAAGGTCGCCATCGTCACGGCGAGCTTGGAGCGCGCATAGGCGCGCAGCATGTTCCAGCCGCGCGTCAGTTCCAGATTGCCGGGATCGATGGAGGCGCGGTCGGAGGAGTTCGAGCCGACCGTCACGATGCGGGCCGGCGCGTTGACGCGCAGCACTTCTTCCAGTTCCCGCATCAGCACGAAGGGCGAGAGGTGGTTGGTGGCGAGCACCCTCTCGTGGCCTTCCGGCGTGACCTGCCGCCGGGCGGTGAAGGTGCCGGCGTTGAGAACCAGAAGCGACAGGTCGCCGTGTTCGCTCGCGATGCGCCGGCCGAGGTTTCGCGTCTCGGCAATCGAGGACAGATCGAGAAGAACGAGTTCGGTCCGCGCGCTTGGAACCTTCGCAGCGATCCAGGAGCGCACCCCCTCGCCGCGCTCGCGGTTTCGCCCGACGAGGACGACCGGATGGCCGGCCTCGGCGAGGCCAAGGGCAATCCAGCGGCCGATGCCGCCGGTGGCGCCGGTCACGAGTGCGGTTCCCGGCGCCTTCATGCTTGTCTTCCTTTGGGTTCAGCCGCCGACGATCGTGCCGCCGTTCGGATGCAGGACCTGACCCGTGATATAGGACGAGTCCTCGCAGGCAAGGAAGAGGAAGGACGGCGCGACCTCGTTCGGCTGGCCGGCGCGCTTCATCGGCACCTGGGAGCCGAACTCCTTCACCTTTTCCGCCGGCATCGTATCGGGGATGAAGGGCGTCCAGATCGGACCCGGCGCGACGCCGTTGACGCGGATCTTCTTCTCCACGAGGTTCTGCGCCATGGAGCGCACCAAGGCCGTGATCGCGCCCTTGGTGGCCGAATAGTCGATCAGCGTGTCGTTGCCCTTGAACGAATTGACCGAGGTGGTCATCACGATGGCCGCGCCTTCCTTCAGGTGGTCCAGCGCCGCCTGCAACATGAAGAAATAGCCGTAGATATTGGTCTCGAAAGTGCGGCGAAGCGATTCCTCGGTAAGGTCGCGCAGGTCCTCGTTCTCTTCCTGATAGGCGGCGTTGTTGACGAGGATGTCGAGCTTGCCGAACTCGGCCACGGTTTTCTTCACCGCGTCGAGGCAGAAGCTTTTCTGGCGCACGTCGCCCCGGATCAGAAGCGCCTTGGCGCCCTCGGCCTCGACCGCCTTCTTCGTGTCCTCGGCGTCCTTGTCCTCTTCCAGATAAAGGATCGCGACATCGGCGCCCTCGCGGGCATAAAGAACCGCAACGGCGCGGCCGATGCCGGAATCGCCGCCGGTGACGATCGCGACCTTGTTCTTCAAACGCCCGGAGCCGGGATAGATCGGCGCATAATCGGGCGCCGGCGACATCTCGTGCTCGCGGCCCGGCGAATGGTCCTGATGCTGCGGGGGAAACTGGGACATCGGTGGTTCCTTCTGAATCGGCGGCGTGGCCGCGTCGGGTGGGGAATGGGCGGGTGCGGACGATGTTCCTATCCCTCCTGCCCCGCTTGGATCGGCGGCTGAGAAAACCCGCTCAAGCGCCGCCCGCCACCTCCACCTCTTCCAGAACCTCGTTTTCCTCGGCTTCCAGTTCGCCCGCTTCCGATGGCTTCAAGCCAAAGCGCGCGGCGACATCCGGCGCGTAGCGCAGGAGATCGGGGCGAAGGCGCGTCAGGGCGAGATCCTTGGCCTTGGCTTCCAGCATCACGTCGAAGTCGAGCCCTTCGGCGACGCGCATGAAGGTCGCGAACTCGAACGGGTTGCAGAAATCGGCATGCCCCGTGAAGACCGGCGCGACGTGGACGGTGGTCTTCTTCTTGGTCTTCTTGTCGACCCTGATCTGTTCGCGAAGCTCCGTGCGCGGCGAGGAGAAGTGGATCTTCGGCTGCTGATCCTCCGGCCAGCTTTTGAGGATGCGGGACAAGGTGTCGCGAAGATCGGCGCGGTCGGGATTGAGGCACCAGAAATGCTGGTAGTCGAAGATCAGGCGAACGCCCGTATGCTCGTGAATCCACAGGACATCGGCGGCGGAAAAGCGCAGGTCGTCGTGTTCCAGCACGAGACGACGGCGCACCGGCTCGGGCAGCGTCTTCCAGGTCTCCACCCAGCGGGCGCGGCTGGCGGGAACGTCGCCATAGGTGCCGCCGACATGGATCACCATTACCGCTTCCGGCCCGAGTTCCATGAGGTCCAGCATCTCGGCCTGCGAGGCGAGGTCCCAGACGCTCTTCTTCACGAGGTCCGGGTCGGAGCTGTTCAGCACCACGAACTGGGACGGGTGGAAGGACAGGCGGATGTCGAGCGCTTTCGCCTTCTTGCCGAAAGCGGCGAGATCGGCCGCGCTTTGCTTCACCATGTCGTGGAACTGCGGCATGTCGGGATGGGTCGCGTAGGGCGCGATGTCGGAGGACATGCGGTACATGCGGATGTCGTGCTTATCGAGATGGTCGAGAATGGCGTCGAGATAGCCGAGCGAGACCTTCAGATGCGGATCGCTCGCCGCGCGGCGGGCGTCGTTGCTCTTCAGGTCGTCCCTCGCCATCACCTTCACCGGAAAGCCGAGACGCGAAACACGGGAATTCATGCGGCTGCCTTTTCGTGGATTTCCAGATCGGGACCAAAGCCGACCGAACGGACGAACTGGTTCCAGTCATCGATGTGGAGAGCGCCGCCCGAGGCCGCGCGATGGCCGTTGCCGTATTGCTCCCCCGCCCCCGGCGGGCGATGCTCGGCGAAAAAGGCGATGAGGTCGCGGTTCGTTGCGGTGCGGGCGGCGAAATGCACCCAGCCCGGCCGGTAACCCCCATTCACCGCGATCACGATCTTGTCCTTCAAGCGCCCGCGCCAGGCCTGCGCGACGAGCGGATGGATCTGGCAGGGCGAATGGAAGCGGATCACCGCGACATCACCGACGATCTTCGGACCGATCTTGCGCGCCGCCTCCAGATCACGGTTCACTTCCGCCTTGGCGGCGAGAAGCTCTTCGGTCTCGGGATGCTCGCCGGACAGGACCGCCTTTGGTCCGTCCGCCTTTTCGAGAAGCGCGAAGGCGGGCGAAGCGTCGCCGCTGGCCGAACGGCGCGGCGCGTTGACGAGCGAGGCGGCCTTGCGGAGCGCCGTGATGCCGAAGGCCCTGGCCGCTTCCATTTCGGCAAAGCCGTCATTCTCGGCCATGTCGCCGATGATGCCGATCGCGGCGAGCCATAAGAGGCCGTCTGCCGCCCCGGCGCTTTGCGCGCAGCGATAGGCGAGAAGGCTGGAGGTCGGGATCGGCTGGTCCTCGATCCCTGAGATCACCGTCGCCCCGTCCGGGAGGCCCGTCGGAACGTGATGGTCGATGATCACGGCCGGCCCCGTCACGCTGAGCTTCGCCGAGGTTCCGACATCGGTGAGGATCAGCCCTTCATGGGTGCCCTTCGCCAGTTCGGCCTGAAATTCTTCCGAATAAGCGTTCTCGCCTTTCCCGACGATGCGGATGGCAGGAACCATGCCCCGGCGCTCCAGGGCCTTCTTCAGGATCACGCCGGCGGAAAGGCCGTCCGCATCGTTGTGGCAGACGATCAGCGGGTTCCTGCCGAAAGCCTCGATGGCTTTTGCGAAGACTTGCGGTTTTTGAATGCCTTGTCCCGCCACGCGCGCCCTGCCTTCCCATCCATCAGTGGCTGGGCAACTCGGAGACGGCGGATTCGATCCGCGAGGCGAACGTGGAGGATTGTCTCAGGTCCAGTAGAGGATGCGGGCTTTCGGCAGGATCGAGGCGATCTCACGCTCGAAGAAGGCCCTCGCTTCGACCATGGTCGGGCGGTCGTAGACATGCTTCACCGAGCCGAATTTGGTGCGCTTTTCCGTCCGGTTGCGATCGCTCATGTCGAGGGACGAACCCGGATACCAGGAGGTCAGGACGGCTTTGGAGCCCTCGGTGAAACGGTGGGTGATGAGTTCCACGGTCAGGTCCGGGTCCGGTGCGCCGTCGAGCGCGGCGGCGATCTCTGCCAAGAGCCCGCCATAGGCCTCGCGCCAGCCCTCCGCCAGGATGATGGGCGCGATCGTCAAGCCCACCGGATAGCCCGCTTCCGCCATCTGCCGCATAGCGGCAAGACGCGCTTCAACCGGGCTCGTGCCGCCTTCGAACCGGCCATAGGCGGCGGGGTTCAGGGAAAATCGCACGCGGGTGCGGCCGTTGTGCGGGAGGCGGAGAAGCGGCTCGACACCGGCGAACTTGGTGGTGAAGCGAAGCTGCGTGTCGCCCCGCCACCTGCCGAAATGCTCGATCGCGGCGGCAAGCGAGCCTGTCAGATGCTCGATGCCCAGCGGATCGGTATAGCAGGAGGCCTCGAAGGTCGTCCCTTCCCCCGCCCGCGCCGCTTGACGCGAGGTGACGGTGCCCTGTCCGACATAGGCATCGAGATTGCCGAGGATCTCGTCGAGATTGGCATAGACACGCGTGACCGGCGGCCCTTTCAAGGAGCCGGCGAGATAGCAATAGTTGCAATGGGCCGGGCAGCCTTCGGCCAGATCCATACGCCAGTCGGCCGACGGGGCGATGGGCTGCAGCTTCAGCTTGGACGGCGGGGCGACGGTAACGGCGAGCGTTCCCTTCGCCGCAGCGTAAGCGCGGCGCGGATCGTCCGGCAGCGCGAGCGGCAGGCGGTCGGAGGACAGTTCCTCCACGGGCAAGCCGAAACCCGCCGCACGCTCGGCGATGGCGCGGCCATGCGCGAAGCCGAGGGCCGAACGGGTGATGAGAACGCGGCGCGGCAGCCACAAGCGGGAGCGGACCGCAACGTCCGGGAGAATGGCGACGTTCATGGCTCCATAAATGGGGATGACGGGGGAAAGGTTCGAGCCATGAGCGATCATCCGCGAACGCCGGACGGGCGCTATTTCGTCGTGCGGGGGCGGCTGTGGCGACTTTCCGATCCGAGCCTGTCCGCCGAGACGCGCGAAAGGCTGGTGAGTGAGCTGATGCAGGCGCGCCGCGCCGTGCGGGCCGCCAAGGGCGAGGCGGCGGCGCTTGGACAAGCGCGGGGAAAGGTCGACGCGGCGAAGCGCGCGCTCGGCGAAAGGGGGCCGGTCTGGTGGAGGGACGGCGCCCCGGACTTCAACAGGCGCCTCGTCGAGAACACCCCTTACGCCGAGTGGTACGCGGGGCTCGACAACGCCGAAGATTAAGATTTCCCTAAGGGAATGCGGCCGGTTTCAGCATATTGAAAAATAAAGTGTGTTTCACCCCTACGAGGGGTAACCACGGCACTTAATTTACCGTAACGTGGTACAACTGCTTCGGACCGAGGGGCAACACGATCATTTCCGTCGTGTCGCCGTTCTTTCGAAGCAAGAAATTCAGTTTCATCCTTTATCTAGACCCAGCCCCTTTTGGTTCGATCCCCGTTTTTTCGGTCGTCGCATGCAGTTTCTTTCAGGATTGGAAGGCTCTTCTTTCGAAGAAGGTCCACTATATCTTCGTCTTCAAGCAGATATCCGCCAGGCCGTGCGGGACGGTCGGTTGAAGCCGTTGGAGGCCTTGCCACCGGAGCGCGAGATCGCCGCAAACCTCGGCGTTTCGCGCGTCACCGTTCGTAAGGCTCTGGAAGGACTGGTCGCCGAGGGACTGATCCAGCAGCGCCATGGCTCGGGTACCTTTGTCGCCCCGCAGCCCCATCGCATCGAGGAAGGCCTGTCGCATCTGACCTCCTTCACGGAGGATATGCGGGCGCGCGGCAACTCCACGACCTCGCACTGGCTGGAACGGGCCGTGGGCGCCGTCACCCCGGAGGAGGCGATGCATCTGACCCTGTCGCCGGGCAGCAGGGTGGCACGGCTGGCGCGAATGCGGCGCTCCGAGGCGCTGCCCATCGTGGTGGAGCGAAGCCGCGTTCCCGTTTCCATCATGCCCGACCCCGAGATCGTGGAGGGCTCGCTCTACGAGACGCTCCACAATCTCGGCCACCGGCCGGTTCGCGCCCTGCAGCGGATCAGCGCCGTCAATCTCGGCGAGGCGGATGCCGCGCTTCTGGAAGTGCCGGCGGCCGCGGCCGCGCTTTCGACGCTGCGCGTCGCCTTCGATGCGCAGGGCCGCCCCGTGGTCATGACGCGATCGCTTTACCGCAGCGACGCCTATGATTTCATGGCCGAGCTCGTTTCCGCCGAGGCAGAATGAACTCCCGCCTTTCGCTTTTCTCCAATCCGGTTTCGCTTTTCGGGAAAGCGGTTTCGTTCTAGACTGACCTCCGCCCAAGGAGGACCGTCATGCTGCCGGACCGACAGAACCAGATCCTCGATCTCGCCCGGCGCCAGGGGCGGGTTCAGGTGGACGAACTGTCCCAGCGGTTCGAGGTCAGCGTCCAGACGATCCGCAAGGACCTGAACGATCTTTGCGACCACCGCCTCCTGTCCCGCGTCCATGGCGGCGCGGTTCTGTCCTTCGGCATCGAGAATGTCGGATACGACGCGCGCCGGCTGATCGCGGCCCCGGAAAAGGCGGCGATCGGGCGCGCCGTCGCCGATCTCATCCCCAACGGGGCGTCGGTCTGCATCAATATCGGCACCACCACCGAAGCGGTCGCGGCGGCGCTTGCCCGCCATACCGGGCTCATGGTCGTCACCAACAACATCAACGTCGCGACGGTCCTGCGCCCATACCCGGAAATCGAGGTGGTGATCGCGGGGGGCACAGTGCGGCGCTCGGACGGCGGCATCATCGGGGAAGCGGCGGTGGACTTCATCCGCCAGTTCCGGGTGGATTTCGCCATTATCGGCGTGTCCGCCATCGACCCCGACGGCACGCTTCTCGACTACGATTATCGCGAGGTGCGCGTCGCCCAGGCGATCATCGCCAATGCGCGGCACACGATTCTCGCCTCCGACGCCACGAAATTCGAGCGGACGGCCTCGATCCGCATCGGCAATATCGGCGAAGTCGGCACTTTCGTCACCGATCGCTGCCCGAGCCCGGAATTTCGGCGCATCTGCCATGAAGCCAAGGTCCGCCTCATCGAAGTCGCGGAAAAGGAAGAAGCGCCGGTCGGCGATTGACTTTCGTTTTACTTTCGTTACGCTTCCTTCAAATTTCGCAATCAGCCGATTCATGCTGCAATGCGAAAGCGGGTGGAGCACGATGTCACAATACGACGTCTTCGTGATCGGTGGAGGCATCAACGGCTGCGGCATCGCCCGCGACGCGGCCGGGCGCGGCTATTCGGTCGGTCTTGCCGAAATGAACGATCTGGCGTCGGGAACCTCGTCCTGGTCCACCAAGCTGATTCACGGCGGCCTGCGCTATCTGGAGCACTACGAGTTCCGGCTGGTGCGCGAGGCGCTGCGCGAGCGCGAGGTGCTGTGGCGCATCGCACCCCATATCGTACGCCCCCTGCGCTTCGTGCTGCCCTACCACAAGGGCCTGAGGCCCGCCTGGCTCCTGCGCCTCGGCCTGTTCCTCTACGACCATATCGGCGGCCGGCGGAAACTGCCGGGCACCCGCACCGTCGACCTTTCCGGACCGCTCGGGAGCCCGTTGAAGAAGGACTTCTCCAAAGGCTTCGAATATTCCGACGCGCGGGTGGACGATGCGCGGCTCGTGGTCCTCAACGCGCGCGATGCGGCGGGGCGGGGCGCCGACATCATGGTGGGCACGCAAGTGACCGAAGCGCGGCGCGAGAACGGCCTCTGGTGCATCCGCCTCAAGAACCGCCGGACCGGCGAGGAGCGCAGCGTTACGGCGCGCTTCCTCGTCAACGTCGCGGGCCCCTGGGTGGACGAGGTGATCCGAGGCGCGATGGGCCGCAACCGGGCGCGCAACATCCGCCTCGTGCAGGGCTCGCACATCGTGACGAAAAAGCTCTTCGACCACGACCGCGCCTATATCTTCCAGAACGCCGACAACCGCATCATCTTCGCGATTCCCTACGAGGACGACTTCACGCTGATCGGCACGACGGATCGCGACTACGAGGGCGAGCCGTCCGAGGTGCGGATCACGCCGGAGGAAACCGACTATCTCTGCCGCGCGGCATCGGAATATTTCGAGCGCCCTATAACGCCGGAAGATGTCGTATGGACCTTTTCGGGCGTGCGCCCGCTCTTCGACGACGGCGCTTCGAAAGCGCAGGAAGCTACGCGCGACTACGTCCTGAAGGTCGAGGGCGACGCGGCCGCGGGCGAGGCTCCGGTTCTCAACGCCTTTGGCGGCAAGATCACCACCTATCGCAAGCTCTCGGAAGAAGTGCTGGAGCGGATCGGCGACCGGCTGGGAACACGCGGCCGGCCCTGGACGGGCGACGAGCCCCTGCCCGGCGGCGACTTTCCGGTGGAAGGCATCGCGAGCATTGAGGCCGAGATCGCCCGCGCCGCGCCCGGCCTGTCGCCACGCAGCGTTTCGCGCCTCGCGCGCTCCTATGGCCGCGACGCGCTGGCGATCGTGGCGGGGGGCCTCGGCGAGGATCTCGGCCACGGCCTCACCGAAGGCGAGGTGCGCTGGCTGGTGTCGAAGGAATGGGCGTCGGGCGCAGACGACATTTTGTGGCGGCGATCGAAGCTCGGTCTGCGCTTCAATGCTCAGGAGCGGCAAGCTCTTGAGAATCATCTGGAAAATGTGAACATGACGCGGGAAACGGCCGCGGCCTGATATCGAAGCGGATGGGAGATGCCGGATTTGTCGGCATGCCGCGACATCTCGGGAAATGCCGTTGGAAATGGGAGGGTTCGGTGCTCGAACTGATCGATGTCACCCGCGTCGTGGGGGCTGAAACGCATATCAGCGGCGTGTCCTTAGCGTTCGAGCGCGGGTCGCTGAACGTGCTTCTGGGCCCGACGCTGTCGGGCAAGACCAGCCTGATGCGCCTGATGGCGGGGCTCGACCGCCCGACGGCGGGACGCGTTCTCGCCGACGGACGTGACGTGACGGGGCTTCCCGTGGCCAAGCGCAACGTCGCGATGGTCTATCAGCAGTTCATCAACTACCCGTCCATGACGGTCTACGAGAACATCGCCTCTCCCTTGCGCGTCGCGGGCAAGCCGGCGGCCGAGATCGACGCGGCGGTGAAGCGCGCCGCCGCCTTGATGAAGCTCGAGCCCTATCTGAAGCGCACGCCGCTCACCCTGTCGGGCGGCCAGCAGCAGCGCACCGCGCTCGCCCGCGCCTTGGTCAAGGGCGCCGACCTCGTTCTTCTCGACGAACCGCTCGCCAATCTCGACTACAAGCTGCGCGAGGAACTGCGCGAGGAACTGCCGCGCATCTTCGCCGAAACCGGCGCGGTCTTCGTCTACGCCACGACCGAGCCGAGCGAAGCGCTGCTTCTTGGCGGCAACACGGCGACGCTCAATCAGGGCCGCGTCACGCAGGTCGGCCCGACAGCGGAAGTTTATCGCCGCCCGGCCGATATCGTGACGGCGACGACCTTCTCCGACCCGCCCTTGAACGTCGTCGGCCTCACGAAGTCGAGGGGCTCGCTGGCGGGAAAGATCGGCTTCGCCACCGCCGTTCCCGGACGTTTCGCGAACCTTCCCGACGGCGACTATCGGGCCGGCATCCGCCCGCATCACCTGTCGCTGAAGACCCGGCCCGGCACCGCCACCATCCGTGGAAGGGTGGTGATCTCCGAGGTCACGGGGTCGGAAAGCTTCATTCATGCCGATGTCGCGGGCGAGCGGCTCGTGGCACTGGTGCCCGGCGTCCACCGCGTTTCGCCGGGCGACCCGGTTGAGCTTCATTTCGACCCCTCGACCATGCTGATCTTCGACACGGATGGACGGGCGGCCGACCTTTCGTCCCGGCTCGCGGCCTGAAGGAGCGGACCCATGGCACGCATTCGCCTCGACCATATCCGCCACGCCTACACGCCCGAACTGGCAAAAGCCGGCAACTACGCCTTGCGCGAGGTCGACCACGTCTTCGAGGACGGCGGCGCCTATGCCCTGCTTGGGCCGTCGGGCTGCGGGAAGACGACGCTTCTCAACATCATCTCCGGGCTTCTGACGCCCTCCGAAGGCTCGATCCGCTTCGGCGAGGAGGACGTGACGCGCCTGTCGCCGGAGCGGCGCAACATCGCGCAGGTGTTCCAGTTTCCCGTCATCTACGACACGATGACGGTCGCCCAGAACCTCGCCTTTCCCTTGAAGAACCGGAAGGTTCCGGCACAGGAGATCGAGACCCGCGTCGCCGACATGCTGCGTCGCATCGGCCTGGAAGCCAAGGCGAACCGCAAGGCGCAGGGTCTCACGGCCGACGAAAAGCAGAAGATCTCGCTCGGGCGCGGCCTCATCCGCTCCGACGTCAACGCCATCCTGTTCGACGAACCGCTCACCGTCATCGACCCGCACATGAAATGGCAGCTCCGTTCGGAGCTGAAGGAACTGCACAGCCAGTTCCGCATGACCATGGTCTATGTCACGCACGACCAGACCGAGGCGCTGACCTTCGCCGACAAGGTCGTCGTGATGTATGACGGGCAGGTCGTGCAGATCGGGACGCCCGAGGAACTGTTCGAGCGCCCGCGCCACACCTTCGTCGGCTACTTCATCGGCTCGCCCGGTATGAACATCCTGCCCTGCACGCTGGAAGAGGGCGCGGCCGTCGTGTCCGGCGCGCGCGTGCCTTTCGGGCACGATGGTTCGCCGAAGAACGCCGCGCGGACCGAACTCGGCATCCGCCCGGAATTCGTGTCGCTCGTGCCGCGTGGGCAGGGCATTCCCGTTTCCATTGCCCGCGTGGAGGATGTCGGGCCGGAGCGCATCGTGCGCGCCGAGCTGAACGGGCAGAAGATCGTGTCCGTCGTGCCGGAAGGAATGCCGATCCCGGCAGAATCCGACATCGCCTTCGCGCCCGGCGCTCTCAACCTTTACGCCGATTCCTGGCTGGTCGAGGGGAGGACCCGCGCATGAACAAGCCCTTCGACAACCGGGCCTGGTTCCTGGTTCTTCCGGTTCTCCTCCTCGTCGCCTTCTCGGCGGTGATCCCGCTGATGACGGTGGTGAACTATTCGGTCCAGGATTCCTTCGGCAACAACGAGTTCTTCTGGGCGGGCACCGAATGGTTCTCCGAGATCCTGACCTCGGAGCGCTTCCACTCGGCGCTGCTTCGCAACCTCGCCTTCTCGGCGATCATTCTCGCCATCGAGGTGCCGCTCGGCATTCTCGTGGCGCTGGCCATGCCGAAGAAAGGCATCTGGGTGCCGGTCTGCCTCGTTCTGATGGCGCTGCCGCTTCTCATCCCGTGGAACGTCGTCGGCACGATCTGGCAGGTCTTCGGGCGCACCGATATCGGCCTTCTCGGCCGCACGCTGGCGGGCCTCGGCATCCCCTACAACTACGTGCAGAACTCCTTCGACGCCTGGGCGACCCTGATCGTCATGGATGTCTGGCACTGGACGAGCCTCGTCGTGCTCCTTTGCTATGCCGGTCTCGTGTCGATCCCCGACGCCTATTATCAGGCCGCCAAGATCGACGGCGCGTCGCGTTGGGCCGTGTTCCGCTTCATCCAATTGCCGAAGATGGGCCGCGTTCTCCTGATCGCCGTTCTCCTGCGCTTCATGGATAGCTTCATGATCTACACCGAGCCCTTCGTGGTGACGGGCGGGGGACCGGGCAATTCCACGACCTTCCTGTCGATCGACCTCGTGAAAATGGCGGTTGGCCAGTTCGATCTCGGGCCCGCCGCTGCGATGAGCCTGATCTACTTCCTGATCATTCTTCTTCTGTCCTGGGTCTTCTACACCGTCATGACCAATGCCGGCACGGACCGCCCGGCGCGCAACGGGGAGGCTTGATCATGAGCGCCACCGACTTCAGCGCTTCCACCGGCGCCCTTCCACCGGCGCTTCATTCCGAAAGCGCGTTGAAGGCGCGCTCGCGCATGGCCTCCGGGCGCTTTCGCGCCAAGGCCCTGATCCCGGCCTTCTACATCCTGTTTCTGCTTCTGCCGATCTACTGGCTCGTCAACATGAGCTTCAAGACCAACAGCGAGATCATCGGCGCCTTCACGCTGTTTCCCGCCAACCCGACGCTCGCCAACTACGCCACGATCTTCACCGATCCGTCCTGGTACAACGGCTACATCAACTCGATCATCTATGTGGTCCTGAACATGGCGATCTCGGTGGCGGTCGCCTTGCCGGCGGCCTACGCCTTCTCGCGCTACCGGTTCCTCGGCGACAAGCATCTGTTCTTCTGGCTCCTGACGAACCGCATGGCCCCGCCGGCCGTGTTCGCCCTGCCCTTCTTCCAGCTTTATTCCGCCTTCGGCCTCATCGACACGCATATCGCAGTCGCACTCGCGCACTGCCTCTTCAACGTGCCCCTGGCGGTGTGGATTCTGGAAGGCTTCATGTCCGGCGTGCCGCGCGAGATCGACGAGACGGCCTATATCGACGGCTATTCCTTCCCGCGTTTCTTCTTCAAGATCTTCATGCCTTTGATCGCGAGCGGCATCGGCGTCGCTGCCTTCTTCTGCTTCATGTTCTCGTGGGTGGAACTCCTGATCGCGAGAACCCTGACGGTGACGGAAGCCAAGCCCATCTCCGCGATCATGACGCGTACCGTCTCGGCCGCCGGCATGGACTGGGGGGTTCTCGCCGCCGCCGGCGTGCTGACGATCATTCCCGGCGCGATCGTGATCTGGTTCGTGCGCAACTACATCGCCAAGGGCTTCGCCCTGGGGAGGGTCTGAACCATGCCCGATTTTTCCTGGATGGCCTGGACGACGCCGACCGCCCTCTTCTTCGTCACGATCGCCCTTCTGATCGCGCTGATGGGCGTTTGGGAATATGTCTCGCCGGGCGGGGGGCCGCGCTATGGGCTCCTGCGCTTCGAGACGACGCGCGGCGACCGCCTGTTCCTGTCGCTGCTCGGCTCGGCCTTCATCTGCCTCGGCTTCGTCGGGGTCGGCGGCGAGGACGCCAATCTCTGGATCGGCCTCGGCGTCTGCGCCCTCTACGCCCTTTTCGTCTTCCGCTTCGTCTGAGGCGGTTCCAACGGCTGCCTCAGCGTCCTTGGCCGATCGACGCCCGCAGCCTCATCCGATCGGCAACGAACATTCTCTGGGAGGAGACAGACACATGAAGAAACATTGGATGGCGTCCGCCGCGCTCGTCGCGCTGACGCTGGCGGGAGGACCCGCCTTCGCCGACATGGACGGCGCGAAGAAGTTCCTGGACTCGGAGATCAAGGACCTCTCCTCCTTGTCGCGCGCCGACCAGGAAAAGGAGATGCAGTGGTACATCGACGCCGCCAAGCCCTTCGCGGGGCTCGACATCAAGGTCGTGTCCGAGACCATCACCACGCATGAATACGAGTCGAAGGTTCTCGCCCCCGCCTTCACCGCCATCACCGGCATCAAGGTGACGCACGACCTCATCGGCGAGGGCGACGTCATCGAGAAGCTGCAGACGCAGATGCAGTCGGGCGAGAACATCTACGACGCCTATGTCAACGACTCGGACCTCATCGGCACGCATTGGCGCTACAATCAGGTCCGCAACCTGACCGACTGGATGTCCGGCGAGGGCAAGGACGTCACGTCCCCGACGCTCGACATCGACGATTACATCGGCACGAGCTTCACCACGGCCCCCGACAAGAAGCTCTACCAGCTTCCCGACCAGCAATTCGCGAACCTCTACTGGTTCCGCTACGACTGGTTCAACGACGAGAAGAACAAGGCCGACTTCAAGGCCAAATACGGCTACGACCTCGGCGTGCCGGTCAACTGGTCCGCTTACGAGGACATCGCCGAATTCTTCACCGGCCGCGAAATCGACGGCAAGAAGGTCTTCGGCCATATGGACTATGGCAAGAAGGATCCCTCGCTCGGCTGGCGCTTCACCGATGCCTGGCTTTCCATGGCCGGCAACGGCGACAAGGGCATTCCGAACGGGCTGCCGGTCGACGAATGGGGCATTCGCGTCAACGACAAGTCGCAGCCGGTCGGCTCATGCGTCGCGCGCGGCGGCGACACCAACGGCCCGGCAGCGGTCTACTCCATCGAGAAATATCTCGAATGGTTGAAGAAATACGCCCCGCCCGTGGCCCAAGGCATGAACTTCTCCGAGTCCGGCCCGGTGCCGGCGCAGGGCGAGGTGGCGCAGCAGATCTTCTGGTACACCGCCTTCACCGCCGATGCCGTGAAGCCGGGCCTGCCTGTGGTGAACGCCGACGGCACGCCGAAATGGCGCATGGCCCCCTCCCCGCACGGCGTCTACTGGCAGGACGGCATGAAGCTCGGCTATCAGGACGTCGGCTCCTGGCTCCTGATGCAGTCGACCCCGACCGACCGCGCCAAGGCCGCCTGGCTCTACGCGCAGTTCGTCACCTCCAAGACGGTGGACGTGAAGAAGAGCCATTACGGCCTGACCTTCGTTCGTGAATCCACCATCCGCGACAAGAGCTTCACCGAGCGCGCCAAGAATCTCGGCGGTCTCGTGGAGTTCTACCGCTCGCCGGCCCGCAAGCAGTGGTCGCCGACCGGCACCAACGTTCCGGACTATCCGAAGCTCGCGCAGCTCTGGTGGCAGGCGATCGGCGATGCGGCAGCCGGCAACAAGACCCCGCAGGAAGCCATGGACTCGCTCTGCGCCGAGCAGGAAAAGGTCATGGCGCGCCTGGAACGTGCCAAGGTCCAGGGCGACAAGGGTCCGGTGCTGAACGAAGAACACGACATGGACTACTGGGTCGCCGAGGCCAAGAAGAACGGCACGCTGGCGCCCCAGCCCAAGAAGGAGAACGAGAAGGAAAAGCCGGTCACCGTCAACTACGACGAGCTGGTGAAGAGCTGGGCCGACGCCATGCCGGCCGCCGCCAATAGCGGCGAAACGGGCACGGCGACGCCGGCCTCCGCCCCGGCGAAGTAAGCCTTCTTATCCAAGACAGGAGGGCCGGGAGCGATCCCGGCTCTTTTCGTATCGCTCCCGCATTTTCGCGTTCAGATCAGGAGTTTCCGATGGCCGGCTATATCCTCGCGATCGACCAGGGCACGACATCGAGCCGAGCCATCGTGTTCGACGGGTCCTTCCGCATCTCCGGGATCGGTCAGCAGGAATTCCGCCAGCATTTCCCGCGCTCGGGCTGGGTGGAGC
The DNA here is from genome assembly GCF_009176975.1 of Aureimonas psammosilenae. Taxonomy (GTDB): domain Bacteria; phylum Pseudomonadota; class Alphaproteobacteria; order Rhizobiales; family Rhizobiaceae; genus Plantimonas; species Plantimonas psammosilenae. The sequence goes on along the minus strand of NZ_WEZG01000001.1, from coordinate 145,224 downwards.
ACGACCCGGAGGACATCTGGAACTCCGTCGTCGCGACGGTCCGCTCGGCGCTGGCCAGTGCCTCGCTTTCGGCCGGCGACATCGCCGCGATCGGCATCACCAACCAGCGCGAAACCACCATCGTCTGGGACCGCCGGACCGGCGAGGCGATCCACAATGCCGTGGTCTGGCAGGACCGGCGCACCAGCGAGGCCTGCCGCCGTCTCGTGGAAGACGGCGCGGAAGCGGTGATCACCGCCAAGACCGGCCTCGTGATCGATCCCTATTTCTCCGGCACCAAGATCGCCTGGATTCTCGACAACGTCCCCGGCGCCCGCAAAAGGGCGGAAGCGGGCGAACTCGCCTTCGGCACGGTAGACTCTTTCCTTCTTTGGCGGTTGACGGGCGGGCGCGTCCACGCCACGGACGCCACCAACGCCGCGCGCACCATGCTCTTCGACATCGAGCGCAACGACTGGGACGACGAGCTTCTCCGCCTCCTCCGCGTGCCGCGCGCGCTTCTCCCCGACGTGAAGGACTGCGCGGCCGAGTTCGGCGTGACCGACCCCTCGCTCTTCGGCGCGGCGATCCCGATCCTCGGCATCGCGGGCGACCAGCACGCCGCGACGCTCGGACAGGCCTGTTTCCAGCCGGGCATGACGAAATCGACCTACGGCACCGGCTGCTTCGCCGTTCTCAACACCGGCACCACGCGCTGCCATTCGGGGAACCGCCTCCTGTCGACGGTGGCCTATCGCCTCGATGGCGTCAGCACTTACGCGCTGGAAGGCTCGATCTTCGTGGCAGGCGCGGCCGTCCAATGGCTGCGCGACGGGATGAAGCTGATGGACCGCGCCGAACAGTCCGGGCCGATGGCAGCGGAAGCCGACGAGGCGCAGGACATCTTTCTCGTTCCCGCCTTTGTCGGCCTCGGCGCGCCCCATTGGGACGCGGAGGCGCGCGGCGCCATCTTCGGCATGACCCGCAATACCGGGCCGAACGAGTTCGCGCGCGCGGCGCTGGAGGCCGTCTGCTTCCAGACCGCCGATCTCCTCGGCGCGATGGGCCGCGACTGGCAGGGTTCGGGCGACATGGTGTTGCGCGTCGATGGCGGCATGGTGGCGTCCGACTGGACCATGCAGCGCCTGTCGGACATCCTCGACAGCCCGGTGGACAGGCCGGTGGTTCTGGAAACCACCGCGCTCGGCGCGGCCTGGCTCGCGGGCCACAAGGCGGGCGTCTGGCCGGGCATGGAAGGCTTTGCCGCGAGCTGGCACCTGGAGCGCCGCTTCACGCCGCAGATGTCCGCCGTGGACCGGGGCCGCAAGCTCACCGGCTGGGCCGACGCGGTGAAGCGCACGCTGTCGCGCTGACGGGGCGGTTTTCGGTAACTCTGCGTCAACGGCGACATTCGGCGGACACGGGACTAGCTTGGTTTCCGTCCAACCGAAGGTCCCCGCGATGACAAGCCGTTCGCCGAGCCAGAACCAGACGCCCCGCCCGATCCATCCGGGCGTTTCCATCGGCCATGTCCATTTGAAGGTGGCCGATCTGGAGCGGGCGATCGACTTCTATTGCGGCGTCCTCGGCTTCGCCTTGACCGAGCGTCTGGGCAAACAGGCGGCTTTCGTGTCGGCCGGCGGCTACCATCACCATATCGGCCTCAACACCTGGGAAAGCGAAGGCGGCGCGCCCCCGCCGCGCGGCTCGACGGGCCTTTACCACGTCGCGATCCTCTACCCCGACCATGCGAGCCTCGCCGACGCGCTGCGCCGCGTTCTCCAAGCCGGCGTCGAGTTGCAGGGCGCAAGCGACCACGGCGTATCCGAGGCGATCTATTTCAGCGACCCGGACGGCAACGGCATCGAGATCTATGTCGACCGCCCGCGCGAAGCATGGCCGCGCGACGCGGAAGGGAACATGAGGATGACGCGCTCTCCCTTCGATCTCCGCGCCCTTCTCGACAAAAATCCGCCGGCCCTGGAACGGGCTTCCGAACCGGCCTAAGCCTTCGCCGCCAGCGAGGCGACGCGACGAAGCGCCAGCCGATAGCCTTCCGTGCCGAGCCCCGCGATCACGCCGTCGGCCCGCAGCGACACGAAGGAATGGTGCCGGAAGCTTTCGCGCTTATGAACGTTGGAGATGTGCACCTCGATCACCGTTCCCTCGAAGGCGTTCAAGGCGTCGAGGATGGCGACCGACGTGTGCGTGTAGGCGGCGGGGTTGATGACGATGGCAACCGCGCCTTCGCGCGCCTCGTGAATCCAGTCGATGATCTCGCCTTCGTGGTTCGACTGGTGGAAGCGCAGGGAAAGCCCGAGCTCATCCGCCAGCACCCGGCAATCGCGCTCCACGTCGGCCAGCGTTTCCGAGCCGTAGATCTCCGGCTGGCGCTTGCCCAGGAGATTGAGGTTCGGTCCGTTGAGGACGTAAACGAGGCTCATGCGATCAATCCTTCCGACGCCCCCGCCATGAAGGCAGAAGGCATGGGCTTGGCAAGGGGCGGGCGGACGAGCGCGAGATAGGCTTGCCCCATCACCTCGGTGGTTTGGGGCGGCCGGATGCCGGCGGCCAGCCGTTCCGCCAGTTTTGGCTCGGCGAGAAGGCGGGAAAGAAGGGCGGCAAAGGCTTTTGCGTCGCGCGGCTCGAAGAGAAGGCCATCCACGCCGTCCCTCACCTTCTCCGCGATGCCGCCATGGTTCGCGCCGATCACCGGCACTTGCGCCCCAAAGGCTTCCTGAATGACAAATGGCGCGTTCTCCTCCCAGGTCGAAGGGACGACCACGAAGTCGAGACCTGCCATGCGCTGAGCCACCTCCGTCCGCGCGTAGGCGCCCGGCCAGGACAGGCAGCCCTCACGGAGAAGCGGTTCGCGCAGGCGCTCCACCAGCGTCCGATACCAGACCGGCTGCGCTTCGAGCCGGCTCGCATGGATGTGGAAATGGAGCCGCGCCCGCTCGCTTGAAGGCAGAAGGTGAAGCGCGGCGAGTGCGAGATCGAGTCCCTTGGCGGCACGCGCCTGACCGAAGAAGCCGAGATGGAGGCGTCCGTCCGACAATGGCCGCGGCAGGCGCGCCATCGGCTCCAGCCCGTTCTCGATCACGGCGATGCGCGCCGGATCGATGCCCCAGCCCGCATGACGCGCCTTCACGAAACGCGATGGCGAGACGAAGCGGTCGACATGGGCCAAGCGTTCGAGGATGGCGGCACGGCGGCGCGCGAAATCCTCCGCCGGCCGGTCGGGAAAGCATCGGTGGCAGTTCGCCGGGGAAGCATCGCCGCAGGACACGCGCGCAAAGCCCGGCCGCGTCATCACCCCGCCGCTATGACACAGCGCGGCGAAGTCGTGGAGCGTCAAGACGATCCGGGCATCCGGCAAGGCGCGGCGGATTTCGGGAAGGATGTCGAGCCCGAGATGGGCGAAATGGTGCAGAAAGACGGCATCCGGCCGGGTGAGCCCAAGAAAGCGCCGGAAGGGCTCCAGGCTCCCTTCCCCTTCGTGCCAAAACCAGTCGGCGGTGGAGCGCCGCCAAAGATGCTCGCTCGGGGCCACCTCCTCGATCCCGCCCGTCGCCTCGCCGGAGACCCTTGCCAGAAGCCGCGCCTCGCGCACCTCGGGATGGCTTTTCAGCGCGCGAAACAGGTTGTCGGCCGCAAGCTCGCCCCCGCCGATGCCGGCGGCGACATGGCCGTGGGCGATCACGAGAACTCTCATCGCTCGCGCAAGGATTCCTCGAAATTCTCGAGGATCGGCGCGGTGAGGTACTGAAGAACCGTGCGGCCCTTGGTCGGCAGGATCACGGTCGCCTCCATGCCGGCGACGAGCTTCGGCCGCACGTCCTCGGGGATCGAGGCCGGGTCGAGAACGACCTCGATGGTGAAGGCCGGCGGCGTCGCGCGGCCTGCTTCGCTCACCACGTCGCGCGACACGAAGCGCAAGCGGCCCGACACCTTCTCGCGGCGGTACTTCATGAGGTTGCCGAGATTGATATCCACCGCCATGCCCTCGTGGATGCGGTCGATGTCGGTGGGCGTGATCTTGGCGCGGATGGCGAGGGCGTCAGATTCCGGCACGACGTCCAAGATCGGCTCGCCCGGCCGGATCACGCCGCCGACGGTGAAGACGCGCATTTCCTGCACGGTGCCGGCAACGGGCGAGCGGATGTCGGTGCGCGAAAGCTGGTCGAGGGCGACCTGGCGCTGTTCGCGGAAGTTGGCGACCTGCCGGCCGGTGTCCACCAGCGCGTTGGCCGCTTCCTGCTGGTAGTCTTTCCGCACCGCGAGCTTTCTGAGTTCCAGCTCGGCGATCTTGTCCTCACCCTTGATCGCGTCGTTGCGCGCTTTCTTGATCTGCCCCTCGTACTGCGCCTTCTGCCGCTCCAGCGTCGTGACGCGCGACAGGGCGACGAGGCCCTTGGCGAGAAGCGGGCGCACGCTCGCCAGTTCCTTGTCGACGCTTCGCATCTGGTCGGCGGCCGATTGGAGATCGAGGCGCGTTTGCGCGATCTCGTTCTTCGCCTGCTTGGCCTGCGCCTCGAGAAGCTCGATCGAGCCCGCCATGACCTGCCGGCGCGACTCGAACTCGCGGTGATTGTCCTCGATGGCGTCCGGCGCATAGCCGCTGAGGAGCGCCTCGGCTTCCGCCGGCACGACCATGTAATCCTTCACGTCGCGCTGCGCGGTATGGCGCGCTTCCGTGGCGAGCGCTCCGGCCAGCGCTTTCGCGGCATTGGCGGCGGCGGCCTCGATGCGCGTCGTGTCGAGGCGGATCAGCGTCTGGCCGGCCTCCACCCGGTCGCCGTCGCGCACCAGGATGTCGGAAACGATGCCGCCTTCCAGATGCTGGACGGTCTTGCGGTTGGTTTCCACGGCAAAGGTGCCGTTCACCACCACCGCCGCGTCGACATGGGCGAAGGCCGCCCAGCCGCCGCCGAGCCCGACCGACAGGAAAAGGACGATATAGCCGAGCCGCAGCGAGGCCCGCCAGTCGGTGCGAAGCGGCGGCGCTTCGGCAAGGGTCAGGGCGACGCTCATCGCATCGCGGCCCCGGCGACCGCTTCGAGGTTCAGAACCGGCGGCGCGGGCGGGGCCACGGGATTGCGCAGGCGCGGCAGGCGGTTGAAAATCTGCTCGCGCGCACCGATGGCCTGCACCGCGCCCTCGTGAAGAACGAGGAGATCGTCGCAGAAGCCGAGAAGGCTGATGCGGTGCGACACGACGATCACCGCCGCGCCCCGGTCGCGCAGGCCCTGCATGGCGCGGCCGAGCACCTGCTCGGCGCTCGCGTCGAGATTGGAGTTCGGCTCGTCAAGGACCACGAGGCGCGGCTCGCCGTAAACCGCGCGAGCGAGCGCGAGGCGCTGCCTTTGACCTCCCGACAGCGTATGGCCGCCAACGCCCAGGCGCGTCGCGTAGCCGTTCGGGAGGGTGCGAACGATGTCGTGGATGCCGGCGAGTTCCACGGCGGCGATGATCCGCTCGCTGGTGGCTGCCGGATCGAAGCGCGCGATGTTCTCGGCCACCGTGCCGGGCAGAAATTCCACGTCCTGCGGCACGTAGCCGATATGGCGGCCGAGTTCGTCCTGGTTCCAGTGGGACAGGTCCTGTTCGCCGAACACGACGGAGCCGCGTTTCGGCCTCCAGATGCCGGTGACGAGGCGCGACAGGCAGCTCTTGCCCGCTCCGCTCGGGCCGACCACGCCCAGGATGCGCCCCGGATGGAGCGTGAAGGACACGTCGTTGACCACCGGCTTTTCCGTGTCCGGCGGGCCGCCGACGAGGCGCGACACGACGAGGCTGCCGCGCGGAGCCGGCAGGGTCAGATGCGCCGTCGCCCCTTCCACCGAGCGCAAGAGCCCGTCGAGGCGCTTGGCGGCGAGCCAGAAGGACTGGATGGAACTCCAGTTGGTGATGATGTGCTGCAGCGGCCCCTGCGCGCGCATCATCATCATCAGAACCACGAACAAAACGCCGATATGGATCTCGTTGTTGAGAAACAGGAAGCCGCCGAGCCCGTAGACGATGATCATCTGCCCGTTCTGCACCATGCGCGGGATGAGGCCGAGGCGCGAGGCACGGTGCTGGGCGGCGGCGCGCCAGCCGAGGCCGTCGCGGTGAAGGGCGTACCAGCGATCGGTGAGAAACGGCAGCATGCCCATGACGCGCAGCGTTTCGGCGTTGCGCGCCACGGCGAGGCCGAATTCGTTGGCCTCCATATCGAGGCGCTGGGCGTGCTTCATGTGCCCCGCCGCGACATAATGGGTGGCGACCGATGCGAGGCCGAAGAAGGCGAGGAAGGCGAGGATCAGGACGCCGAAGATCGGGCTGATCACGAACATCACGATCACGAAGATCGGCGACCAGAAGGCGTCGATCAGGGCCGAGAGCGAGGGGCCGCACAGGAAGCGGCGTGTGGTGTGGAGATCGGCCAGCGCCTGCGCCGGCGTGCCGCCCGAGCCCTTCTTCTCGCGGTTGAAGGCGTCAAAGCAGATGCGCGTCAGCTTCTGGTCGATCACCGTTCCCATGCGCTCCAGGACTTCCGCGCGCACGACTTCCAGAAGCGTGTAGGTGACCGTGACGACGGTCGCGATGATGATGAGGGTGATGAGCGTGGACGCGTTGCGGCTCGTGCCGACGCGCTCCATGATGCCCATGGGGATGAAGGACATCGCCATGTAAAGGAAGGGCAGGAAGAAGCCGAAGCCGAGCAGCGCCGCGTAGCCGTAGGAGAAGTCGCGAAACAAGGCGACGAGCGGCGAGGAGGCGATCGGCTTCATGGGGCCTGCCGACGCGCGCGGGCACCCGAAGGCCGGCGCATGGCGCCCGTCCTTCCGCTGCCCTCGTGCTTCGCGCCGTCCCGCACCCGCTCGGCATCCTTTTCCAGTCACGGGAGTGCCGGACGCGATGCCGATCTCCCTTCCCGTCGATTTTGACAGGTCCGGGTAAAGGTCGGGTTAGGGAAGGATCACATCCGCGTCTTGACGCCGTTCTTCTCGATAAAGGCCTTCATCCGGTCGTAGCGCTCGGTGAAAAGGCTCTGGAAGCGGTTGAAGCGGGAGGGCGCGAAGGCGTCGGCCAGCGTTTGGCGCTCGAACTCCTCCGGCGTGTAGATCGGCAGGTCGAAGGTCTCGGCCAGTTCCTTGGAACGCGTGTCGTAGGAGAAGAGAACGCCCGGAACGCCGACCGCAACCGCCGGCAGCACGGCATGGACTCGGTAGCCGAGCGCGGCGTCGAACTGGGGCGCGTAGACGTCGTAGTCGCCGGGCGCGCCGACGTAATAAAGGCGGCTCTCGTAAAGATCACGAAGCGTGCGCCCCGTGGTTTCGTCGAACCAGCCTTCCGCCACCAGCTTGGCGGCGGCCGCTTCCATGTGTTTCGGGGCCTTGAAGAAAAAGGCCTTTTCTTCCGGCTCGCCATGGCAGGACAGATAAAGGTCGGACACGAGCGCGAGCTTGGCGATGATGCGCTTCTGCGTGAGCGCAAAGCGGGCGGGATCGACGGCGTAGTTCGAATCCACCTCGCGACGAAGCGAGAAGGTGACGCGCTTCGGGCCGTTCGCGGCGTGGGTCAGCTTCAGTTCCCGTTCGAGGCCCCGGAACATGGAGGGGCAGCCGACGATCTCGATGTTGTGGATGCCGTTGCGGTGCAGCGTTTCGGCGGAAAAAGCGCCGCGCACGCCGATAGCCGGCGAGCGGTCGGCGATGGCCTGCCAAACGCGCCGGTTTTCCTGCGGCAGGACGATGGGCCTCTCCTGTTCGGCCTGGGCTCCCACGCCGATGCAGAGCACCGGCAGGTCGAGCGCCTCGATCCATTCGAGAAAATGGCCCCAGTCCATGTGCTCGTGGATGTAGTTCGAGCCGCGCAGGAGAACGAAATCGCAAGTCGCCTTGAAGCGCTTCACCGCTTCTTCCGTCACCGGCTCATCGATATTGAGGATATGCCCGTCCTCGTAGTCCACGATGCGAAGGGTGGAGTCGTAAACGCAGATATCGCCGGTATTGTAGTAGGTTTCCAGCGTCGAGCGGAACGGCATATCGAACCAGACGGCCTCGTGCTTGTTCAAGCGCCGTCCCGAATATTTCACCAGTGCTGCGCGCATCGAACGAGGAACCTTGTCGGGGAGCATCGGCCGGGCTCAGTGAGCCGGCTCAAGCCAGAGGCTCGCAAAAAACGATTAAATTTGAATGGATCGACCGGCTTCACCCGAAGAAGGGCAGGCCTGGCACGGGAGGGGGTTCGGGCCTTGCACCCCCCGAAAGAAGGGCCGTGGCGCGCGGCAGGCAGACGGTCTTCAAGTCGTAGCGCGACACGATCCGCGCCCGCGCGCGTTTGCCTATGTCCGCATGGCGGCCGGGATCGGAAAGCACCTCGATCAAAGTCTCCGCGATGCGCCGATGCGCCCCGAAGGGCACGAGAATGCCCGTCTCGGCGTCGATCACCTCGCGCACCGGCGCGGTGTCGGAGGCGACCATCACGCAGCCCGCCGCCATGGCTTCGAGACACGACCATGACAGAACGAAGGGATAGGTGAGGTAGACGTGGGCAGAGGAGACACGCAGCACGTCGAGATAGTCGGCATAGGGCAGATGGCCGAGGAAGTGGATGCGCGACAGGTCGATCCTTTCCGCCACCTCGTCCAGGAAGATGCGGTGCCAGGTCTGGTTGCCGGGCGGGCGCTGGCCATAGGACGTGCCGAAGCCGCCGACCACCACGACCCGCGCGTGTGGCCGGGCGCGCATCAGTTCGGGAAGCGCGCGCATGAAGGTGTGGTAGCCGCGCAAGGGTTCGAGATTGCGCGCGACGAAGGTGACGATCTCGTCCTCGCGCGACACCACGCGGCCGTCGTCGAGGCGACAGGTGGCGTTCGGATCGGGGGCCACGAGCTCGGTGTCGACGCCCTCGTGGACGACGTCGATCTTGGCCGAAAACTCCGCCGGAAATGTCGAGCGCTGCCAAAGCGTCGGGGCGATGGCGGCGTCGCAATCGGCGAGCGCCAGAAGGCTCGACGCGTTGCGCGCCTGGAGCGCGGCCAGCCCGTCGACGCCGAGGCCCGGAAACTCGCGGTCGAAATTCACGTCGGAATCGTGCGGGCGGTAGAAATATTCGCAATAGTTGACGATGCGCGCCTGCGGAAAGGCCGCGCGCAAGGGCAGCGCCTCGCCCCAGCCGGAATGGACGACGACCACATCCGGCACGAAGCCGGTCTCGCCGAGCATGGTGGCGACATAGAGCACCTGTTCGGCGCGCCGGCATTCCAGATCGAAGCGGCGCGCGAAAGGATGCGTCCCGGCGATGCTGGCGGGGCTCAGCGAATAACGATGGAGAACGACACCCTTCAAGGGCCGCGCGGAATCTGCGCCGACCGCCCGCACCTCGTTGCCCGGATCGCTCGCCAGATACGCCGCCACATGCCGGAACTGCGCGGGAAAGTTGTTGTGGACGAAGAGGTACTTCACGGGAGCGCCGGCGCGCCGGCCGGCTCCTCGCAGAACAGCGCGCCTTCGGGCGTGTCGGTGAACAAGGCCTCGATCCGCCGCGCATCGGCATCGGGCATCAGGCAGAGCGCCCAGAGCGCGAAGGGGGTCTTGGCGACGCGCACCTCGGCGAACCCGGCGTCCAGCGCCGCTTCCCCGAGCGATTGCGCGCAAAAGCCGGTGCGATGCGCCATGAAGCCGTGGCCGGCCGCGATCGACGCGCCGTGGCCCCAGAGCATGTCGCGCGCGGTGATGAGACCGGCCGGCGACTGGTAGGCGACGGCGTCGAGCCCCTTCTCGACCACGAGACGCGCCACCGCCTCGATATCGGGACAGGTGACGAGCGCGAAACCGTCATCCGCCAGGACGCGCGTCCATTCACCGAGCGCTTTCGCCACGTCATGGGCCGCCAGATGCTCGATATTGTGCGAGGACCAAAGTGCGTCGAAGCTCGCATCGGCGACCTTGCCTCTCATGTCGGTCATGTCGGACACGACGTCGGGCTCGACGGACGGGTCGATGTCGAGCCGCACCTCGCGCCAGCCGTCCTTACGGAAGGCGGCATGAAGGCGGTTGGCGCCGGGCGGCCCGCTGCCGACGTTCAGAACGGCGCGCGCGCTCATGGGCGCAGGCCCTCCAGCGGGCTCGGCGGCGGGGGCGGCGCGAGATCCTGCCAGTCGATCCCCTCGTCGCCGTCGAAGAGATCGCTGCCGTCGAGGGCGAAATCCATCACCTCCAGATTGGCGAACATGAAGTCCATCGGGTCGCCGCGCGGGGCCGCGGGCTCCGCCGGCAGACCCGCCGGGACGGCATCGGCGCGCGGCAGGCGTTCGGGAGCGAGGTTGCGGCGCGAGAAAAGGAGGGCGGAAGCCAGATCGAGCGGCAGAAAGGACGCGCCGCCGAGCGCAGCGACAGCCTCGGCTCGAAGCGCCCCGAACCGGGTGGGATCGACGGAAAGGAAAGCGGAAGGCTCGCCGCCCTCCCCCGTCAAGGGCGCGAGCACGCCGGCGATGCGCAGGAGGTCGAGCGCTTTCGTCAGGCGCGCGCCGCCGTCCCGCAGCATGGCAAGCGTGTTGCGGATCGCCGCCATGTCGGGCGAAAGCGTGCCGGCTTCGGGATCGAGGCAGATCGGCGCGCCGCTCTTGCCGATCCGGGTGGAACCGGCAAAAACGTCGATTTCGTCGATGGGGCGACCGGTGCGCGGGCTCAGCGCGAAAGGCCAAAGGCGCAAGGCGATCGGCAGATAGGCCGCCTGCCAACGTCCTTCCTTGTCCACCTGGGGGCGGGCGAGAAAGGCGGGATCGAGCACGGCCCCGAGGCGCGGCGCGGCGCCCTCCATCCGCACGGCGAGCGGCAGGTGATGGGCGCTCAGAAGATATTCGGTGTCGTTCAAGGCCGCGAAGCCGAGACCGGGCGCGAAGCCGAAGCGGTCGAGCGGCCCGATGCGGCACTCGGCGAGGCTGGCGAGCGGCAGGACGTTCATGGCCGCGCCCGCTCGATGGCGGTCTTCATCGCCTGTCGCGCCGCGCCCAAGAGTACGCCTGCGCGAAACAGGGACAAGCGATGGAAACCGACGAGCCTTGCCGCCGGCGCGCCCAGCCGCGCGAGAACGGGGGCGAGGCGCGGTGTTTCGAAGGCGCTCGGCGCGACGACCAGAAGATCCGGCACGTCGCATTTCTGGCCGCCGCCGAGATCGAATTCGAGCGGCCAGGGCTCGAGAAGGTTCTCGGCAGCGAGCGCGTTGCCGATGGCGGCGGTCGCCGCGAAGTCGCGCTCGAATAGGGACAGCGCGCGAAGGCGAAGCTCGGCCCCGCGCGACAAGCGCCCGTCCGGCCCCGCCACCGCCGCGCCGACATCGCTCGGCTCGTCGGCGAGCGCGGCGTCGAGAAGGCGCGAATTGCCGGTGGGCGCAAGCGCTGTGTCGCCGGAAAACACGAAAGGATAGGCCTGAAGCGCCAGCGGCAGATGGCTCAAGGAGCGATCCGCGCCGGGCGGAAAGCCGGAGCCGTCCTCCAGAAGCGAGCGCAAGGCGACGAGTTCGGCCCCGTTCGCCCCGCGCCGCCAAACGAGCGGAAAGGTGCCGGCCAGCCGCTCGGCCTCGATGGACACAACCGGCACGACGCGGGCGCGGCGCGGCACGGGATAAGCGAAGGGCGAATAGATCCGCGAGGCCATCGCCTCCCCGGTCAGCGCCTGCGGGCTTTCCCCGATCATGGCGCGCTCACGCTTGCGGCCTCACCGGCACGAAGGCAGCGAAGGTGCCACCAGTCGCCGCAAAGTCGTAGCGCCCGTCGAGGTCGAGCATCAGAAGCTGCGCGCCGCCGAAGGAGTATTCGAGCCCGCCGCCGGGCGCGAGCGGGGCGCCCGGCAGATGCGCGCCTTCCACCACTTGGACGCGCGTTTCCCCCTTCGCCCAAAACCCGATGACGGGAGGAACGTGGGGAAAGGCGTCCCGCAACTCGCGGCGCAGAGGTTCGAGGTCGGCGGGGCGCAGGCCTTCGCGGATTTCCAGCTCCACCGGCTGGAGCATGTGCATCTCCAGGATCTCGGCGGCGGCGAGCGCCGCTTCCTCGCAACGTGCCGCCGTATCGGAGGCGGGAGCCCGGAAATGAAGGCGCTGCTCGCGCACGCCGAACTCCGACAGGGTGCGCAGGGCATCGTGTTGCGTTTGGGCAATCCAGCCGCGCGCCAACATCCAGCCGAGCGAGGCCGCGTCCCTGCCCTGCCGGCGGCGGTCCTCGCCGACGCTTTCCCGCGACACGAGACAGGTGCGCGCCTGCTTCAGGATCAGGCTGCCGCCCTCCAACCGCACGTCGAGAACGCGGGTGTCGTGCCAAGGCTCGGGCGCGATGGGGAAGCGGAAGCCGACCTTGCCTTCGCCGAAGCCCGCATCGGCGAGATCCTGGCGGAACAGATCCACCGTGCCGCCGCCGATGCAGGTCTCGTCCACGAAGGCGAGAACCCGCGCGCCCGTCAAGGCGACGCGCCGGGACGCGATCCATCCTTCGACGCGGGCCCGTGACACGAAGTCGATATGGCCGTGGATCATGGCAGGAAGGGCAGCGGCGAGGAAACCGCCAGCATGGACGCGAAGAAGGCCAGATAGCGCTCGGCCATGGCGGCGGCCGATGTCACCGGCGGGATGCCGGCGCGAAGCGTCGCGGCGTTGCGCGCATCCGCCGCCAGCCGCATGGCGCGCACCAGATCGCCCGCGTCGCCGAGCCGGAAATGGAGGCCCGACACGCCGTCGCGCACCTTCTCCGCCATGCCGCCGATGCCCGTGCAGATCACCGGCGCGCCGACCGAATAGGCCTCCTGAATGACGACCGGCGAGTTCTCCCACCATTTCGACGGCATCAGCACGTAATCGCATTCGCCCATCAGGCGATGAACGGACGCGTTGTTGTAGGCCCCCGCATAGCTGAGGAACGGATGGGTCTTCACCGCCGTCTCGAAGCGCTCGCAGAAGGCGGCGGACTGGCCGATCAGGTTGCCGTGGATGCGGATGCGCAGCTTCTGCGACAACACCGGATCGCGCGCCACGATCTCGGCCGCTTCCAGAATGACGTCGACGCCCTTGAAGGGGTTGATCTGACCGAAGAAGCCGAAGGTCCAGGTGTCGTCTGTCTTGGGCGACCGCTCGTGATGCGTTTCGCCGAGCAGGCCGTTCTCGATCACCGTCATGCGTTCGGGGGAAAGGCCCCAGTCGAGGAAGCGCTCGGCCAGAAAACGGCTCGGCGACACGAAGCCGTCGAAATCGCCGAAGGCGTCGAGCATGGTTTCGCGGCGCATGGCGAAGCGCGAGCGCGGCACCTCGGGAAAGCAGGTGCCGCAGGCCTCGTTGCCGCTCTTCTCGCACAGGATCTGCGCCCCACGCGTGATCATCTGGCCGTGATTCTGACAGATGGCAAGAAATTCGTGGATCGTCAGAAAGGCCGAAACGCCGGGCATGGCCTTGGCGGCCCGAAGGGCGTTGAGGCCGAGATTGAAGAAATGGTGGAAGTTGACGAGGCCGATCCCTTGTTCGCGCAGGATGGAAACGAGCTGCGCTTCCACGCCCTTCGGGGCGACATGGTAGAAATGGTCGTAGCGCTCGCCCTCGTAGAAGGTGGCGAACTCGTTTTCGTCGGCGAATGACAGTTTGTGCCGGTCGGCCATGTTGCAGGCGCCGACATAGATCGCGTCGATCCCGACCTGCCGGAGGCCCTTGAACAGGGAATAAGCGGCGATCTCCGCGCCGCCCTTCGACAAGGAGGGGTGGGAATGGGACACCACCGCCATGCGGTCGGGCAGAAGGCGGCGCGAAGGGCCGAAGCGTGGGGTCGGATCGAAGCGCATCAGACAGCCTCTTCCCCGCTTTGAGCGAACGCGCAGAGATCCTCGTCCACCATGTCGGCGAGGCGCGAGGCCTTGGGGCGCTCCAGCCGGATCGCCGCGCCCGGCACCACGCGGTCGCGACCGGGCGCTTGCGGCAAGCCGCCTGAGCGGAACGCGCCGCGTAGAGAGCGGGGTGCGGTGCGGCTCCAGCCGAGAAGCGCTGCCGTCGACCAGCCGAAGCAGGCGACGCCGAGCGCGCCATCGACGCGGTCGGGAAGCCCGTTGTCGTCGACGATCTCGAAGCGGTCCACGAAATGGCCGCGCCGCGACAAGCTGGCATCGACCGACCCCCAGCCTTCCGCCGTCAGCGCGAGGCCGCGCCCGACATAAAGGAAACGCTCGGCTCGCAGATGCGACAGGAGGAAAGGCAGCTCGGCGATCCCATCCTCCTCGTGCGGCAGCGCGAAGAGCGAAAGCGGTGCGGCGCTCGCCGCCTTCAACTCGCGGTAAAGAAGGCGCGCTTCGCCCCGCCCTGCCCCGCCGTCGCAAAGCAGCGCCACGCCTGTGCCGATGGCGAGTTCGCCCAAGCGCCGCGCCAGATGGTCGAAGACGAGACGCAGATTCGCCTGCTCGGCCGGGAGCCGGACGACCAGAAGCTTCTCGGCCGGCATCGCCTCGCCCAAAGCCGCCGGCTCGCGGGTGCGCTCCGCGATCTGGCGGTCGATCGCCTTGAGGAAGGCCGGATAAAACGGCTCGAAACGCAGCGCCGGAAACAAGCGCAGGACCTCTTCCCCGTCGGCGACCGGATCGAGCCGGCGGAGGGCTTTCGCCTCGACGCGCTGAACCGACATCGAGCCGTCGTCATGGACGATGCGCAGGAGCGGCACGCCCGAAGCCTCGGCCGGCAGCGCGCCGCGCAGCGCGGCCGTGAAGCCGGCGCGCTGCGTCACCGCGACCGAGCCGCCGAACACCGACTGGAGATCGGGGCGCGGCCGGAAGGAGGTCGATTCCGCTTCCGCCGTCAGCACGCAATCGCCGATCTTCATGTGAAAGGTCTCGACGCGCTTGGCCGGGCTCACCGCCCAGCCTTCCGCGAGGCAGCCGAAGCCCGGCAGCATCAGGAGGCGGTCGATGCCCCCTTCCGCGACGATGCCGGCGGCGGCGGCGTTGCCGACGAGCCAGGTCGAGCCCGCGCCAAGCACCTGCCCGATCGCCTCGGCGCTGAGGCCACCCGCGATGGCCTGCACCTGCCCATAGGCGGCCAGAAACGCATCGGTGCGAAGAAGGCGCGTGTGGGTGCCGAAGCGCAGGTGGTACTGGCCCTGGCGTCCGACATAAAGGAAGCCGTCCTTCGACAAAGCGGGCGGCGTCCAGCCCGTGTCCATCACGCCGACGACGCCGACCGAACCGGAGGGCAGGTCCTGCCGCTCGTAATGGAGAACGGCGATGCCGGCGGCGTATTTCTGCCGGTCGGCGACGACGGCGGGAAATTCGGGCTCGGTCCCGCGCTTCATCGAGCCGAGGAACCAGACCTGTCCCTCGGCGGCCAGATGCACGGCGTCGATCTGCCCGATCTCGTTGTCCGAGAACGGACGCAAGGGCGTGCGGGCGGTCAGCTCGGCCTCGGCCCGAAAGGCGGACAAGCGGCCGAGAAGCCGGTCGCCCTTGGTCACCCTCGGCTCCGAACTTGCCAGCGCGGCCAGAACCGACGCGCGCCAGGCTTCCACGAGTTCGCCGACAGTCGGATTCACCCCGGCGGAAGGGAGAAGCCGCGTTTCGGTGCCCGCGATCCGCACACCGACGGGAAGCCCGCTTCGATGGGAACCAAGCCGCGCCAGCCGCGCGAAGACACCCGCATCGAAGCGAAAGCCCGGCAGGCAGCTTTCCGAAAGGCGGTTCGCGACATCGCCGCGCGGCCGGCCCGTTTCACTGAGCGCGAAGGCATCCTCGCCGACCGTCAGTTCCAGTTCGAGCCGCATCTCCGGCCGGTCCAGAGCCAGCGCCCAGCCTTCGATCCCGGCGAGGGGATCGAACCGGTCGACCTGCCCCCGCCAGCGCGTGGAAACGCCGGGCGAAAGCTCGGGCGAGGCATGGTCCGTGATGATGGCGAGAAGCGACATGGCAGATCAGCCGGCAGGCGACGGCGCGTCCGGGAAGGGATCAGACCAGCTTGGCGGAAAGGATGTCGACGGCCGCGCCCTCGGGCAGAAGCAGTTCGACGGCGGCGCGCGCGTCGAGCATCACCAGATTGGCGCTCGACAACGGGTAGTCCACGAACATGGCGCCCCGCGCGTTGCCGGCCTCGGCGTCCTCGACATGGGACCCTTCCATGACACGCAAGGTCGCGCGCTCGCTCGTGTGGATCGCGGCGACGGGCACCGTTCCTTCACCGAGCCGCGCCAGTTCGGCAGCGAAATCGGCGGTGCTGCGCACGCGCCGCACCTCGACCTCGGCATCCGTTTCCGCATAGGATTCCAGAAGCGCGGCGGCGGCGATTTCCGGCCGCTCCGTGACCGCCTGATCCTCGCCGGCGACGCGGCGCACCAGACCGCGCTCGTAGACGCCGAGCGACCAGAGCATGCGCAGGTAATCGAAATCGGCCTGCGGGATGCGGCCGTTCTTCAGCGCCCATTTCAGTTCGGCCAGACGCCGGCGCACCACGGCGCGGTCGAGGCCCGTGACCACGGTTTCGCCGGTGGAAACGAAGGCGCCGTTCTGAAGGAGGATCGCGTCCGAGCCTTCCAGCTTCACCACTACCGAACCAATGGCGGCGGAGGCGACCGAGATCGGAAAGGAAAAGCCGAGATGGCCGTCGCCCATGCCGGCATCGGCGAGATCGGGGCGGAAGGTGTCCACCTTGCCGGCGCCGACGCAGGTCTGCCCCTGAAAGGCCAAAACGGTGCGATCGCGCACAAGCCCGTCCTCGGTGAAGATCCAACCCTGGATGACGTCGCCCGAAGCGAACTCGATACTACCCCGAACCATGTTCGCCCAAAGCCTTAAGCGCGATCGATGATCCAAGACTGTGCTTGAGACCTTACAAACAGGTATACTCGCATTTGAATAATTGGTTGTGACGCGACCTGCGCGGCCAAAACATGGCGATATCTCGAACGTTCTCAGCTCATGGTTAACGATAGCTTTTCACGGCTTCCCCTGCCCGCGATTCTGAAAAAACATCCCGGATCGATAGCGCCGTTTAATCCGGCATTTAGCTCGTTTCACTGAACACTTATCGTTAACTTGCTTTCCGGTGCCGGCTACGCTGAATTTCAGGGACAAACAGTTCGAGATGCGAGCATGAGCGATCAGGAACGTCGCGCCATTCTTGCGGTGGGTCGCGGTCTTCACACGCTGACCTACCGCTTCGACCCCGCCTTCGCCCTGGCGTTGGAGGCGGCGCCCACCGTGCGCGTCGCCAATGCGTCGGAGGGCATCTTCCTTGTTTCCGCGCCCGGCGAGGCGTTCGGCGTTCTTTCCGCGCCCGGACGCGGCCTCGTCGTGGTGGCGGAAGCGGAGGGCACGATCGAGCTTGTTCTCACGGCAGCGCGGGCCGGCGGCAGCCTTGCCGCCGATATCGATCTGACGCGCGTCGAAGCGCCCCGTCCGACCCTGTCGCGCGAGGCCTCCTCGCGCCCCGAACTGCCCGATGGCGGCGTCGAGTTCCTGACGCGCGCCCATGTCTCGCTGCGCGGCGACGTGTCGGCCGGGCGCGGCAACTGGATCGGCGGCCCGGAATCGCCCGGCCGCATCGAAGGATTGGAGATCCGCGTTTGCGGGCCGGGCATGCCGCTGGAATACCAGGTGGCCACAGCCGGGCGCACCGGCGGCTGGTCGTCCTGGTTTCCGGCCGGCAGCTACGCCGGCTCGCGCGGCAAGGCCGCGCCGTTGATCGGGCTGCGCGTCCGGCTGGCCGACGGCGCGGCGCCGGGCCTCGTTCTGAAGGCCGAAGCCCTGTTTCTCGGCGGCGTTCCGGTGTCGCGTTCCGGGCGCGAGGTCGAACTCGTCGGCCCCTCGCCGCTCGATCCGCTGGTCGGGCTGCGGCTCGATCTCGCCAGCGCCGCCGACGCTGCTTCCGCCGACCATCCCGGCGAGGTGAGCCCGGCCACCCGCACGTCGCGCCTTCGCGTGTTCCGAAGAAGCCTGCCCGAATCCGAGGCCGCATGAGTTTAGAGGCCCACCGATATGCGATGTCCGCCCTCGCTTCGCGCGAGACGGCGGGCGTTTGCGCGTCGGTGGGTCGCAAGTTTCACCTGCGCGGGCATGACCGCGCATGAGTGAAATCTATTCCAGCTCCGATGCGGCGTCGCTTTCCACGCTTTCGAGCGAGGAAGCGGATCATATCAATCACGTCCTCGCCGATCTCGGGCTTTCCGGCGACGGCGAAGGAACCGCTCACGCGGCGGCGACCGGGAATGATGCAAGCCAAGCTCCGCCGAGCGAGAGCGCCCACCTTTTCCAGGCTTCTTCCGGGCCGGATACGCCATTCGACACCCAAAGCGTCGCCGCTGCGTCGGGCGCGGCATCGACGGGTGCGGAAACGGTCGCGAGCGGCACCGGCACGAGCCTCCATCTCCTTTACGCCGGCAACGGCAACGACACGCTGTTCGGCGGCAACGGCATGGATACGCTCTGGGGCGGCGAAGCGCCCCATGCCGGCGGCAGTGCTGCGGGCGCTTCTGCCGGAGGCGGCGCCGAAACGATCTCCGCCGCTGCCGGATTGGACACGACCTATGCCACGCTGGGCACCATAGCCACGGCGACCCACGCGGCCTATGGCGACGTCGCCGTCACCCACACCGCCACCGACACGATCGACGGCTCGGCCTCGGCGCAGAACGCGCGCGTCGAGGCCAAAGCCATCCATTCCACGATCTTCGGCGGAGCGGGCAACGACACGATCGCGCTCTACGACCTGTCCGGCGCGCCCGCCTCGATGACCGGCGACGGCATGGACTCGATCCATGGCTCCATGGGCGACCACGCGACGCTTTCGAGCGGCACCGGCGGCGAGATCCATCATGTCTACGGCATGGGCGACAGCATCATGGGCGGCGACGGCTCGGACTTCTTTTCGCTCGCGCGCCACGGCATCGGCCAGGACACGCTCGACGGGGGAACCGGCGACGACAACCTCGCCTTCGAGGACCGTTCCTTCGCGGACGCCCATTTCGCGCAAAACGCCCAGACCACCACCGTGTCCTTCGACGACGGCTACAGCGCCACCTTGCGCAATGTCGAGCACCTGCATTTCAAGGACACCGTCTACAACATTTAACCTTTAGTCAGCCATACTTGCCCTCGTGATCGGAGACGGCAGGCGATGGAGGACGAGACGCGGAAAGCCGGTCGCGAGAAGCGCGAAGCGGGCCTCGCCGCCCGTCGCGCCGGACAGCGCGAGGCGGCGTGGCAAGCGTTCCAGGCGGCCGTTCTTCTCGATCCCGCCGACCTTTGGAGCCGCAACGACGCCACCCTCGAACTCCTCGCCCTCGGCCGGTTGAGCCAAGCGGAAGCGGAAGTCCGGGCTCTCTTGAACGAGCGAAGCGATTTCGCGCCGGCCCATCGAACGCTCGGCCTTCTCACGCGCGCGCAGGGCTTGCGCGAGGACGCGCTGAGCGCCTTTCGCGAGGCCTCGCGGCTCCAGCCCACCGATCTCTGGAACCGCCACGATATCGGCGTCGAACTGCAGCATCTCGGGCGGCTCGACGAGGCGGAAGCGGCCTTCCGCGCGGTGGCCGAGAACACGCCGCTCGCCCATGCCCTTCGCGGGCTCGCGGGCGTTTCGCGCAGCCGGGGCGATCTTGCCACGGCCCTTGAGCGCTTTCGCGCTGCCAGCCTTCTCGCCCCCGCCGACCCGTGGTTCGCGCTCGACGTGGCGCAGACCCTGCGCGCGCTCGGCCGGGAAGCGGAAGCGGAAGCCGCCTGCGGGTTGATCCTCGAGCGCCATCCCGGCTTCGCGCCCGCCCTTCTGGAGCGTGCCGACAATCTTTCGCGCCTCGGCCGGGCGGAGGACGCGCGCTCGATCCTTGCCCGGCATCTCGTGCGCGACCCCGCCTCCATCGACGCGTATCGCGGCCTTGCCCGGATCGCGCGCGGCGAAGGCGATGGGGCAAGCGCCGTGCGGCATCTCAGGGCGGCTTTCGCGCTGAAAGCCGACGATCCCATCCTCGCCCTCGACCTCGCGAGTGCCCTGCGCGCATCTGGTCACATGGAGGAAGGGCGCGCGCTTCTGCGGCAAGCCGAGAGGCTGGCCCCCGACGAGCCGCGCGTTCTCCTCGCCCTTGCCGACGACCGGCGCGAAGCCGGTGACCTCGATGCGGCAATGAGCTTCTACGACGCGGCTTCAAGCAAAAGGCCGGACTTCTATTGGGCGCTGACCGGCAAGGCCGCCACCGTGCGACTGCGCGGCGACGCCGGCGGGGCGGAAGCGCTTTTGCGCCAAGCGATCGCGATCGATGCTCTGGAAGGCCACGCACAGATCGAACTCGCCGCCTTGTTTCGCGACAGGAACGAAATGGACAAGGCCCGCGCGGTTCTGGCGGCGATGTCCCCCGCCTCCCCCCGCGCGGCGGAAGCAGCGATGGCGGCAAGCTTGATCCGCCGCGCCGAAGGCGATTGGAAAGGCGCGGCGGACGCTTTCGAAGAGGTCGCAACGCGCTTTCCGGCCAAGATCGACGCGCTGGTGGAAGCCGCCGAGGACGCCTTCCGCGCGGGCGATCCGGAGAGGTCCGCGCGGCTTCTGGCGCTCGGCGCGCAGCGGGCCCCGGATCATCCGGCGCTTCGCGAGGCGCTTGCCCGGCGCGCGCTTCTTCGCGACGATCTCGGCGAGGCCGAAGCGCATCTCTCGAAAGCGGCCGCGCGCGATCCGGCGCGGCTTTGGCCACCTTTGGCGCTCGCCCGCATTCGGGCCTTGAAGGGTGAGGGGACCCAAGCCTTCGCGGAAATATCGGCCACCGAGCGCCGCTTCGGGCCGCGCCCGGAGATCGTCCTTTCGCGCGCCGATCTTCTGCGCCAAACGGGCGACACGTCGGCGGCTCTCGCCTGCCTTCGCGAGGCGGCAGCCCGCTTCCCCCATCACGCCCCTTTGCGCTTCGCCCTGATCGCCGCATCCATTGAGGCGGGGGCGTTCGAGGAGGCGGAACGACAACTCGATGTCGCCCCGTCGCGCAGCCGCGAGGAGGAAGGCCGGGGACAGCTTCTGCGATGCCTTCTCCATTCCGCGCGCTGGGACTTCGCTGCGGCGATCGCGGCCGGCGAGGAAGCCGTCGCCCGTCTTCCCGGCGATGGCTGGCCGCGCAACCGGCTGATCCATGCCGCGCTTCTCCATCTCGATCTCGACCGGGCCGGCCGGCATCTCGCCGATCTGGCGGCGCTGGAAGCCTCGGCAAGCGCGCTGCGCGGCAAGTCCGCCAACCCCTCGCAAAGCCATTACGGCCAGCTCTTCGACGAATTTCGTCTCGACGGCGAACTTCTGGACGCTCTCGTCGCCGCCAAGGCGCTGCCGATGCCCGGGCGTATCGAAGCCTCGAGCCGGCTCGTGCGCGACAACCCGGATTCGACGCCCGCCGCCCTGCAGTATCTGATCGCGCTCAGACGCGCCGGGCGCTTTTCAGCGGCACCCGAGCCGGAAGAAAATGCCGCGATGCCGAGGGTGATCCACCAATATTGGGACGAGCCGCCGCCGCCCGCCGATCTCTTGAGCTACATGGCGAGCTGGCGCGACCATAATCCCGGCTTCAATCATCGCCTTTGGAGCGAGGGGGAAGCGCGCGCGTTCCTCGCCGCGCGTTTGCCGCGCGACGCTTCGGTCGCCTTCGAGCGCGCCCGCGAGCCGGCGATGAAGGCCGATCTCTTCCGCCTTGCGCTTCTGGCGACGGAAGGCGGCATCTATGTCGATGCCGACGACCGATGCTTGGCGCCGCTGGACCCTCTCCTGCCGCCGGGCCGCGCGCTCGTCCTCTACCAGGAAGACCTCGGCTCCACTGGCAACAACTTCATCGCCGCCATGCCCGGCCATCCGATCCTGGCGGACGCGCTGGAACGCGCCGTTCATGCGATCAATCGCGGCGACACGGATATTCTCTGGCTGTCCACCGGACCGGGGCTCCTGTCGCGTTGCGTCGCGGGCCATCTGGCGCAGCGCGAGGCATCAGCCCGCGGGCTTCTCGTGCTCGACCGTCACGAATGGGCGCGCTTTTCCGCGATCCATTGCCTTGCGGCCTATAAGGCGACGGAGCGGCATTGGAGCCGCACCGCTTTCGGCCGCGCCAAGCCGGCTCAGGCGACGAGCGCGCGCTGATCCTCGACGAACAGAAGCGCACGCGCTTGGAGGCGACGGCGGAGGGCGCCGGGCACCTGACGCGCCGACTTGGCGCGCGGCAGGTCCATCTCGCGGCAGGGCGGCGCGTGGACAAGAAGCGCCTCGCGCTCGGCCCAGTTGTCGAAGGCGAGGCGCTCGGGATTGTCCACGAAGCTCTCGGCCGCCAAGCCTTCGGCGAGGACGAGCCCGTGGATCGGCAGTTCGACGTGGAGATAAAGGAGCCGGTCCGGCACCGCCGTTTCGCGCGTGACCGCGACGCCGTCCACCAGCGCGCCGGCATGGATCAGAACGCCGTCCAGGGCTACGGCATGGTCGGGCGACAGAAAAAGGTCGCGGCAAGGCAGGTTCGGCCCGAGCGCGCCGGCCCGGATGCGGATCGGCAGAACGCGCAAGGGATCGCCCGCGCGAGCATCCACCGTTTGGCGGCCGATCCAGCGAACGGGCACCGAGCCGCCGCCGGCGAGCAGCACCGGATCGCCGGGACGCAGATCCTCCACCCGGACCGACGATCCGTCCGGCACCTCGATCAGCGTGCCGGGGCGGAAGCAGACGGGCGTTTCGAAGCTCGTTGCCGTGTTTCGGCTGGAGACCTGCGAGAGGTCGATGGAGGACGGCGCGGAGGTTTGATGGCTGGCCGCCGTCGATCCGTGATCGGCGCTCGAACTGGACGAACCGGAAGAGGACGAGGACGAGGTGGAGCCGGCGCCGATATGCCCGGGGGACGACGAGGACGCCGTTCCCCCGCTTGACCCCGAGGCGCTGTCGGTGGCGGACGCCGCTGTGGCGGCAGCAGCGGAGGACGTTTCGCCGCCTCCCCCGCTTCCCCCGCTTCCCCCGCCGGATTCGCCGCTCCCGCCAGCCGAGCCTTCGCCCGAAGACGCGGACGCCTCGGAGCCGCCGCCCGAACCGCCGGAACCCCCTTCCGAGGAACCCGACGACGCGCCGCCGCCCGTTGAGCCGCCCGCTGCGGCACCCGCCGCCCCTTCGCCGCCGCGCGAAGCGCTTTCGCCCGAAGACCGCGAAGCACCGGAAGCCGAGCCGCCGCCGTCTCGCGAACCGATGCCGCCCGCTCCCGAGCCCGCTTGAAGCGTTGCCGTGCCACCGGAAGCCTTGGCGCTGGAGCCTGCCGCTGCTTGCGACGAGCTTGTGCCGCCGGATGCGGCTTCCCCCGCCGATCCGGCCGCGCCGGCGTTCGAACTCTCGCCCTCGCCTTCCGCCGCACCCGAACCACCGGCGCTGGAGGCCGAGGATGCCCCGGCTTCCGTACCGGCAGCGGCGGTCGTGCCGGTGCTCATGGCGGTGGTTGTCGCCAGACCGCCCGACATCAGGACGCCGGCATTGCCCGACGCGCCGCCGGACGAGCGGTCCTTGGAATCCAGGGCGTCGTTCGAGCCGGACTCCTCGCCCGTCGGATCGTTGTCGTCCTGGATGTTGCTCATCGAGCCATCATCTTGTTCGCGGGGGCGTGAAGCTTTCTCGGGCAGAGAATGCCTCGGCCCGCTCCCGTCTCCAAGCGAGACCTCCAAACGTGCCGAGCAAAGAATGAAGACGCCAGCCTTCCGAAAGCGAACGGTGCCAGATTGAACTGGTCTTCGAAGCGACGGATCGGATTTGGAAAGTCTCGGTGAGCTTTGGCGCAGTCTTCACCTCGGCGATGCGACCCGGCACACCGAGGCGCTGACGCTCGCCGCGACGCGGGCTTTGCGCGCGGGCCGTCCGGCGGACGCCTATGAGCTGATCGACCGCCGCTGCCGCATCGACGCGCGCCCCCGCGCCGCCGATCTGGCGATCCGGGCGCTCGCCGCGCGCCTTTGCGGCTGGCAGGAGGAAGCCGAAGCCGATCTCCTGCGCGCCGGCAATGCCGATCCGCTCGACCCCTTCGTCGCCGCGACGCGCCTCCGCTTGTCACTAGGCGAGGATGCGAACGAAGCGGCCTCGGCGCTGATCGACAGCCCGGAAGCCTCGCCCGACGCCAAGCGCGCGGCGCTGGAGCGGATGGCGGGCCAAGGCCGCGCGACGGTTCGGCTCGACCTTCTCGACGACCGGCTGACGGGCTTGGCCGCATGGCCGGGAACCGGCGCGGCGCGGCTCGAACTCTTCGGGCCGGCGGCGAGCCTTGCGGTGACGCTCGCGCCCGATCCCTCGCTCCCCTTCGTGGCTCCGTCCTTCGCGGCGGCACTCGTGGACCTCGAACCGGACTTTGTGCCCGACCGCTTCCGGCTCGTCGGCCCAATGGGTACGGCGGCGGAAGGCCGGCTCCTGCCCCGCAGCGCCCGCGCGCTCGGCGGCAAAAGCCGCGCGCCCGCTCTCGTGCCGACCCGCGCCAGCCTCGGCGTCGTCGTGCCGATCTATCGCGACCTCGAAACGACGCGGCTTTGCCTTGAGGCGCTTCTGGCGGAAACGGAAAACCGCGACATCCGCGTCGTCGCGGTGGAGGACGCTTCGCCCGAGCCCGAACTCGTCGCATGGCTGGAAGAACGCGCGAGCAAGGGCCGGATCGAACTGCTGCGCAACCCCGTCAATCTCGGCTTCGCGGCGAGCGTTCAGCGCGGGATAACGGCGCTCTCGGGCTGCGATATCCTGCTTCTCAACGCCGACGCGATCTTGCCCACCGGCGCTCTCGACCGGTTGCAGGACGCGCTTTATTCGGCGCCCGATATCGGCACCGCGACGCCTTTGTCCAACAACGGCGAATATGCGAGCTTCCCGCGCCATGGCGAAGCTGCACCCGCGCCGGACAAGGGGCAAACGGAGCGGATCGACGAGGCGGCGCGGCTCGCCAACAACGGCGTCACGGTGGATCTGCCGAACGGCACCGGCTTCTGTCTGACCATCCGCCACGACTGCATGGAGGCGGTCGGGACCATGCCGCTGATCTATGGGCGGGGTTATTTCGAGGATGTGGAGCTTTGCCTCCGCGCCCGGCGGGCGGGCTTTCGCAATGTCTGCGCACCCTCCGTTTATGTGGTCCACCATGGCGGCCTGTCGTTCGGCACCGAGAAGCGGGTGCTGACTGTCCGCAATCTCGCGCTTCTGCGCCGGCGCTTCCCGGGTTTCGCCACCGAATGCGCGGCCTATGCGAAGGCCGATCCCTTGCGCGAAGCGCGCGAGGCGATCGCCGCACGGCTTGGGAAGGCCGGAACCGAGCTGCCCTCCCCGCCGGCCGCCGGCCTTCCCCCGCGATCGACGCGAGTGCCGACGCTCGCCCTTGTTCCCGGTCCTCCTTCTCCAAGAGAAGACGCCTTCATCCGCGCCTTATCCGCCGCCCTTCGCAGCCGCGACGCGCAAGCGCGCATCGTGGTTCTCGGCCGAACCGGCGACGATCTCGCCTTGATGGGTCGCGGCAATGTCTTCGTGACGGGGCCGGTCGCGCCCGGCGATGGCGGGCGCACCGCCCTTCGCTACGGCGCGCGAGGACTCGCCGCGCCCTTCGCCGCCGAGCTCGGACGGGCGGTTGCCCTCGAAACCGGCCTTCCCCTCGCGCCGAACCTTGCTCCATGCGAGGATGACGGCGTCTTTTCCGTCGAAAGCCCGAACGCGCCCCATGTCCGAGACCCCATCCTCGCGATCGTCGATTGGTTCGCTGATCGCCTCGCGGCGACGCCGGCGCGAGGGGACGGGCCAGTCGGCGGGGACGAGCAGCCCGCCGCCTGAACCGGGCCTGCGGACGCGGCTTCTTCGCACCGGCGAAGCAGTTTTCGAGGGCCATGTCTTCGATCCGGCCGAGCCGGACCGGCGCTTCGTCGTGGAGTTCCTTCTCGATGGCCGACCCTTCGGCCTCGCGCGGGCCGAACTGTTCGACCCGACGCTCGGGCCAAGCGGCGGCGACGCCTGCCACGGCTTCGCCTTTCACCCCGATTCCGCGCTCGTCGCCCATTCCCGAACCGCCGCGCTTCGCCTCGCCAATGCCGACGCGATCCTGGGGGATGAACTCGATCTTTCAAACGGAACGGATTTCGCGCCGAGCGCCGCCCCCGGTGGTCATGTCGCATGGTGCGGCGGGCTTCGCTTGTCCGGGTGGGTGCGGCGGGGCTCGGCGCCCTTTCCGCCGCTGGTGGAAGCCTATGCCGACGGCGCGCGCATCGCGTGGGCGCGCGCCGACCGCTGGCGAAGCGTGTCGCGGGGCGGGAGCGAAACGCCGGAGCCGGGCTTCGACCTCGCCTTGCCCCGCGCCTTCGCCGATGGGCGGGCACATCGGATCGAGCTTTTCTGCGAAGGCCGCCCCCTGCCCGGCAGTCCGGTGACGGTGATCGCCTTCGCGGACGGTCTTCGCGATCACCTCCTCCAAGCTGCCGAGACGGAAGCAGAGGAGGAAGCCTTGCGCGGCGCCTTCTTCGACGCCGCCTTCCCGGACGCCGTGCCGTTTGCCGCCTTCGCCGAATGGCGCAAGCGCTTTCCGCTGCCACCGACGCCTTGCCAACCGAAGGGGCCGGTGGCGGTGGTGGCGCTCGGCGAGGACGGCGCGGAGGAAACGCTGTCCGGGCCGGGCCTCGAGATCGCTGGCGGCTGGATCGGCGCGGCGCTGCCGGAGGCCGGCAGGCCGGGCCGCTTCGATCCGGCCGATCTTTCGCGCTTTCTTCAAACCGACGCCGTTGACTGCGAGACCGTCATGTTTCTGCCGGCGGGATCGGCGATCCACGCCCATGCGGCCGATCGCCTCCTGGGGGCGCTCGAAGACGATCCCACCGCCGCGATCGCCTATGGCGACATCTGCCTCGCCGCCGAGGACGGCTCGCTTCACCCGCTGGCGCTGCCTGCCTTCGACTACGAGCGCGCGCTGGAACAAGGATCGGGCGCATTCGCCTTCGCGATGCGGAAAAGCGCGGCGATCGAGGCGGCGCGTCGGGGCCTCGGCGACCTTCTCGGCCTGTTCCTCGCCCCCCTCGACACGAGCGGGCCGTCCCGGTCCGTTCATCTCCACGTGCCGGGCTTCGCCGTGACGGTGCCGCTCGCCGCGCTGCCGGCGCCCGAGGTTGCCCTTGATGCCGTTCGCGCCCATCTGGCCGCCCGGCAGGTCGAGGCCGAGGTGAGCCCGCGCTTGTCGCCGACGCTTCCCGCCCTTCGCATCCGGCGCGAAGCGGGGCCGCGAAGCCTGACCGTGCTTCTCGACGTAGGCGACGACGGGCAGGCGATCGAGCCGGCGCTCGAAGCCCTGGAGCCCGCCCGCTCCGCTTGCGAACTCGGCCTTCTCGTGATCGGCGCTTTTCCGCTCCCGGAGGAACGGCGCGAGCGCTTGGGCCTCGAGGGCATCGACTTTCTCGAGGCCTCGGAAAGCGCTTCGCGCAGCCGTCGCCTCGGCGAGGGTGTGACGCAGGCAAAGGGCGACCTCGTCTGCATCCTCGATGCCCGGCTTCGGTCCTTTTCACCGGACTGGCTTTCCGAGCTTCTGTCGCGCATGGCCGAGCCGGATATCGGCGCGGTCGGCCCCGTGATCCTGGACGCCGAGAACCACGTGGCGGAAGCCGGGCTGAGGCTTCGGCCCAGGGGCCTGCCCGCGCCTTTGTTTGCCGGCTTACCGGCGAGCGATCCCGGTCACGGCGATGCGCTTCTCGTGTCGCGTCAGGCTGCCGCCCTTGGGGATGGGTGCCTTCTGACGCGCCGGGCCGATTTTCTGGCGCTCGGCGGTTTCGACCCGCTGCTTTTCCCCGAACATCTGGGGGTCGTGGATTACTGCCTGAAGCTTCAGGCTCTCGGGCGGCGGGTTCTCCTCACGCCCGACGCCACGCTCACTCGCTCGGCCTCGCGCCCGAAGCCGGACCCGGCGGCGCTTGCCCGCGAGGAAGAACGGCTGCGGGCCCGTTGGCCGGAGGTTCTGGCGCGCGATCCCTTCGGATCGCCGCTTCTCGACCGGGGCGCGCACCCGACGAGCGGTCTCGCCTGGCCGCCCGGCGATCTGTCGCCACGCCGCCCAAGCGTGCCGCCCGCGCGTTTCGTGCCGCCCGGTTGGTGAGCGGCCACACAGCGGGGGCATTGACGGCGACGGCGGCAAATGATCCACCGATCCTTCATCGCGGGCCGCTGGGTTAAGCGGACCGCATTGGAGGACAATCGGCCCATGACCGCCAAGCTTTCGCTGGAAACCCTTGCCTCGCTCGGGCCCAAGGTCGCCGTTCCGACCTACAAGCGCGAGGACATGTCGCCCGGCATCGTGCATTTCGGCGTCGGCAACTTCCACCGCGCCCATCAGGCGGTTTACCTGCACGAACTCTTCGAGAAGGGCCTCAGCCGCGATTTCGCCATTGTCGGCGCGGGCGTCCTGCCGTCCGACGCGGCGATGAAGACGCGGCTGGAAGCGCAGGACTATCTCTGCACCGTGGTGGAACAGGACCGCGACCGCAACGAAGCCGGCGTCACCGGCGTCATGATCGACTATCTGGCGCCCGGCAACCCGGCGGCGACGATCGCCCGGCTCGCCGATCCCGCCATCCGCATCGTGTCCCTGACGATCACCGAAGGCGGCTATTTCCTCGATCCCGCGACGGGCGTCTTCGACCCCGCCCATCCCGCGATGGTCGAGGACGGAAAAAACCCGGACGCGCCGAAGACCGTCTTCGGTCTCATCATCGCCGGGTTGAGGGCGCGGCGCGACGCCGGCGTTCCGCCGTTCACCGTCATGTCCTGCGACAACATTCCCGGCAACGGCGAGGTGACCCGCGCCACCCTCCACGGCCTCGCCAAGCTTTCCGACCCCGCCTTCGCCGAGTGGATCGAGAGCCAAGTCGCCTTCCCGAACGGCATGGTGGACCGCATCACGCCGGCCACCAATCCCGGCCAGATCGAGTTCCTCAAGAACGAGTTCGGGGTCGAGGACGCCGCGCCCGTCTTCTGCGAGGGCTTCCGGCAATGGGTGGTAGAGGATCACTTCCCGCTCGGCCGGCCCGCCTTCGAGGAGGTCGGCGTCCAGTTCGTGCCCGACGTCGCGCCCTACGAGCACATGAAGATCCGCATCCTCAACGGCGGCCACGCGGCCATCGCCTATCCGGCGGCGCTTCTCGACATCGCGCTCGTCCACGAGGCGATGGAGGAGCCGATCATCGACCGCTTCCTGTCGAAGCTCGAACTCGAAGAGATCGTACCGATCGTGCCCCCGGTGCCGGACACGAATCTCGACGATTATTTCCGCATCATCCAGCAGCGCTTCGGCAATCCGAAGGTGCGCGACACCATCCCGCGCCTCGCACTCGACGGCTCCAACCGCCAGCCGAAATTCATCCTGCCCTCGACGCGCGACCGGCTGGCAAGGAACGAGGACGTCGTCGGCCTGTCGCTCGTCTCGGCGCTCTGGTGCCGTTATCTCGCCGGCACCAGCGACTCCGGCGCGCCGATCGAGATCGCCGACGTCAACCGCGACCGCCTGCACGAGGCGGCGGTGAAGGCGCAGAGCAACCCGCAGGCGTTTCTGGAGTTGCGCGACATCTTCGGCGACCTCGCCGACAACAACCTCTTCAAGCGCCGCTTCGCCCACGCCCTGTCGAGCCTTTACTCGAAGGGCACGCGCGCGACGCTGGAAGCCTATCTCGACGGCACGCTGGCGGAAGGCTGATCGTTACCAAGACTACGCTGCTTCTCAGCGGCCTCCAACGTTGGAGTAGCCCCTCATCCTGAGCCCTGAGCTTGTCGAAGGGGTCGAAGGACGAGGGGCGCTTGGGCTCCCCTACCTCACCGCCCCACCCTCGTCCTTCGACAGGCTCAGGATGAGGGTGGGGCTATGCCGGCAGCATCTCTCATCGTCCTCGAAGACAAGCTCAGCATGAGGGTGATGCTATGGAGGCGGCACGCGATCGTCCCCGAAGGCGGAGCGCTCGCGGCGCACGAGGTCCGCGATGCCCTCCGCCACGTGGCGCACGGTGGCAAGCCCCGCCGCACTTTCATGGGTGACGAGCCAGTAACTGCGTTCCACCTGAACGGACGGCAGGACGCGCGCCAGCCGCGCGTCGCCCCTCGCCATGAAGCCATGAAGGATGCCGATGCCGGCCCCGGCCGCGACCGCTTCCTTCTGCCCGAGCGCCGAGGACACCTCGAAGGCCGAGACCCAGGCGCTCATCACGTCGGACGCGTAGTTCAAGGACTTGGCGTAAACGAGATCGTCCACGTGCCCGACGAGGCGATGGGCGGATAGATCGCGAAGATCCCTCGGCTCGCCAGCCTTCGCCAGATAATCCGGGGCGGCGTAAAGGCCGAGCGTGTAGTCGGTGAGCTTGCGCGACACGAGCCGCCCCTGCACCGGGCGCTCCACCGTGATCGCGACATCGGCTTCCCGGCGCGACAAGGAAAAGCTGCGCGGCACCGGCACGAGCTGGATGGTCAGTTCCGGATGGTCGGCGGTCAGGCGCCACAGGCGCGCGGCGAGAAAGGCCGTGCCGAAGCCGTCCGGCGCACCGACCCGGACCGTGCCCGACAAGCGCACATCGGTGCCGCCGAGCGCGCCGCGAAGGCTCAAGGTTTCCGCCTCGATGCGCTCGGCGGAATGGAGAAGCGCAAGGCCGGCATCCGTCAGCGTGCAGCCGGTCGGGCGGCGCAGGAGAAGCTTGGCATTGAGGTCGGCCTCCAGCCCGTCGATGCGCCGCGCCACGGTGGCGTGGTTGACGCCCAGCCGGGCGCTCGCCGCCAGCATCTGCCCGGTGCGCGCGACGGCCAGGAAAAAGCGCAGGTCGTCCCAGTTCATGATTCCCACCGCTGGACGTGGATTTTCGCACAATGGATGCGCGGAAGATCGCGTTGATTTCAAGTCCTGATCGGTTCATCCCTGTTCCATCATAAGAACGAGGAGGATCACCATGAGCGAGATCGGTCACTTCATCGACGGGACACGGGTTGCGGGCACGAGCGGGCGCTTCGCCGACGTGTTCAACCCGGCGACGGGTCAGGTCACGGCGCGCGTCGCGCTCGCCTCGAAGTCCGAACTTCAGCGCGCGATCGACGGCGCCAAGGCCGCGCAGCCCAAATGGGCGGCGACCAACCCGCAGCGCCGCGCCCGCGTCTTCATGAAGTTCGTGGCGCTTCTCAACGAGAACATGCAGGAACTCGCCGAACTCCTGTCCTCCGAGCACGGCAAGACGGTCGAGGATTCCAAGGGCGACATCGTGCGCGGCCTGGAAGTCGCCGAATTCGTTTGCGGCATCCCGCACCTGATGAAGAGCGAGTTCACCGAGGGCGCCGGCCCCGGCATCGATATGTACTCGATCCGTCAGGCCGTCGGCATCGGCGCCGGCATCACGCCGTTCAACTTCCCCGCCATGATCCCGATGTGGATGTTCGCGCCGGCCGTCGCCTGCGGCAACGCCTTCATCCTGAAGCCTTCCGAGCGCGATCCGTCCGTGCCGATGCGCCTCGCCGAACTGATGATCGAGGCGGGACTGCCGAAGGGCGTTCTCCAGGTCGTCAACGGCGACAAGGAAGCCGTCGACGGGATTCTGGAGAACCCCGAAATCGGCGCCGTGTCTTTCGTCGGCTCCACTCCGATCGCGGCTTATGTCTATGCGGAAGCCGCGAAATACGGCAAGCGCGCCCAGACCTTCGGCGGCGCCAAGAACCACATGATCATCATGCCCGACGCCGATCTCGACATGGCGGCGGATGCGCTGATCGGCGCGGGCTACGGCTCGGCGGGCGAGCGCTGCATGGCGATCTCGGTGGCCGTTCCCGTCGGCGAAAAGACCGCCGACGCCTTGATCGAGAAGCTGATCCCGAAGGTCGAGGCGCTCAAAATCGGCCCCTATACCGACGAGACCGCCGATTACGGCCCGGTGGTCACCAAGGCCTCGAAGGAGAAGATCCTGAGCCTCGTCGAGAAGGGCGTGGCGGAAGGTGCAAAGCTCGTAGTCGATGGTCGCGGCTTCAAAATGCAGGGCTACGAGGACGGCTTCTTCGTCGGCTCCTGCCTGTTCGACCACGTGACGCCGGATATGGACATCTACAAACAGGAGATCTTCGGCCCGGTTCTGTCGGTGGTGCGCGCCAAGGACTACGAGGAAGCCCTGTCGCTGCCGACCAAGCACGAATACGGCAACGGCGTCGCGATCTATACGCGCGACGGCGACGCCGCCCGCGATTTCGCGTCGAGGGTTCCGATCGGCATGATCGGCGTCAACGTGCCGATCCCGACCCCGCTTGCCTATCATTCCTTCGGCGGGTGGAAGAAGTCGGTTTTCGGCGATCTCAACCAGCACGGGCCGGACTCGATCAAGTTCTGGACCCGCACCAAGACGGTGACCTCGCGTTGGCCGTCCGGCATCAAGGCGGGCGCGGAGTTCTCCATGCCCGTGATGCGCTGAGGCTCGATCGGCGCTGATCGCGAGACAGCGCCAAATCGTCCCGCCGCCCTGCCTGAAGCCCGCGCCGCGCTAGTTCGTGTCGCATCAAGAGCTTCGGGCGGGGCGGCGTTGCCGTTTCTTCGGGGCATTGCACCCACGGAGAAGCCATGCCGGACCTTTCCTGCGACGTTGCCGTGATCGGGGCCGGCACGGCCGGGCGCGCCGCCGAGCGCAGCGCCCGCCGCCACGGGGCCAAAACCCTTCTGATCGACGAAGCCTTTTCCGGCACGACCTGCGTCGCGGTCGGATGCATGCCCTCGAAGCTTCTGATCGCGGCCGGCGAAGCCGCCCATGCCGTTCGTCAGGCGCATGTCTTCGGCGTGAAGGCGCCGCCCCCGGAGATCGACGGGCGCGCGGTGATGGAGCGGGTGCGGCGCGAGCGCGACAAGTTCCTCGCAAGCGACCTCCAGACGATCGAGGATCTGCCGGAGGGTGTCGCCGTGAAGGCCAAGGCGCGCTTTGCCGGCCCAACGACGCTCGTTCTCGATGACGGCCGGACGGTGAAAGCCAGGACCGTAGTAATCGCGACTGGCTCCTATCCTGCCGTTCCCGAATCCTTCGACTCTGTCTCGAACCTCGTTCTCACCAACGAGACGATCTTCGAGCTTCCCACCCTCCCCGCGTCGGTCGCGGTGATCGGGGCCGGGGCGCTCGGGCTTGAACTCGCCCAAGCGCTTTCACGTCTCGGCGTGGAGATCACCGTCTTCGACAAGTCCAAGGAGATCGCCGGCCTCGAAGACGAGGCGGTGGAGGCGAGCC
Organism: Aureimonas psammosilenae; assembly: GCF_009176975.1. GTDB lineage: Bacteria > Pseudomonadota > Alphaproteobacteria > Rhizobiales > Rhizobiaceae > Plantimonas > Plantimonas psammosilenae. Next base: position 112,063 of record NZ_WEZG01000001.1, on the reverse strand, counting down.
TTCGTGAAATCCTCCTGAAGGAATTTGCCATCCTTACCGAGGTCGAGACCGAAGGCGAGCCGGCGGAAGGCGGCGTTCTCGTGAAATGGAGCGGCAAGGAAAGGGGCGAGAAGCGCTTCGATCACGTTCTCGTTTCAGCGGGACGCCCGCCCCGGCTGAAGGATCTCGATCTGGAAAAGTCGGGCATCGAGCTTGGCGACAAGGGCGTGCCGGTCTTCCGCGAGACCACCATGCAATGCGGGGCGTCGCCCGTTTTCATCGCGGGCGATGCCGACGCTTCGCGCCCGATCCTGCACGAGGCCTCCGACGAGGGCACGATCGCCGGGCGCAACGCCGCGCTTCATCCGACGGTGGAACCGGTGGAACGCAGCGTGCCGTTCATTCTCACCTTCACCGATCCCCCGGTCGCGGTGATCGGCACCGTGCCGGACGCGGATAACAAGACCGTCGTCACCGGCAAGGCTTCCTATGCCGACCAGGGCCGGGCGAAGGTGATGGCGAGGAATGCCGGGCTCGTCCATTTCTACGCAACGCGCGACGGCGGGCGCATCATCGGGGCGAGCATGGCGGCACCCGCCGTCGAGCACATGGCCCATCTCGTCGCCTTCGCGGTGCAGGAAGGCAAAACGGCGGCCGAGCTTCTCGATATGCCCTTCTATCATCCGACCTTCGAGGAAGGGCTGAAGCCGGCTTTGCGCGAGATCTGCGAAGCCGCCGGCACGCTCGCGCCGTCTCGCGACGAAGCGCGGCCTTCGGCGCCTTAGAGCCTCAGGCGTCGGCTGGCGAGAAGAAGCTGGCGAGGCGCGTCACCCAACCCGGCAAACGCGCCTGCGCCTCGCTCCGGTCGGACTTCACCGCCACCGTCGCGGTGCGTCCGACCACCAGCGCCATGTCCTCCGGCACCTGATCGAGCGCGACGCGCACCGGCACGCGCTGCGCGAGGCGCACCCAACTGAAGGTCGGCGTGACGTTGGCGAGAAGGCTCGCGCCGTTGCTTCGCTCGCGATCCTCGATGCCGCCCGCAATGCTCTGCACCCGGCCCGACAACGCTTGACGGCTGCCCATCAGGTGGACTTCCACGCGATCGCCAACGCGGATGCGGTCGATCTTGGTTTCCTCGAAGTAGCCTTCCACGCGAACGGAGTCGCTGTTGACGAGGGCCATCACCGCCTTGCCGGCCGAAACATAATCGCCGGGATCGAGAAGGAGGTTGGTGACGATGCCGTTCGCCGCGGCCCTCACCTGCGAGCGTTCCAGGTTCAGCTTGGCGACGTCGCGATTGGCGAGCGCCTGCTGGACATTGGCCTCGGCGATCGCCTCCGCCGACGCGGCCTGTTCGACGCTTTGCTGCGAAGCGACGTTGGAGGACAGTTGGCGATAACGCTCGGCCTCGCGCTGGGCCTGGGCGAGCGTCGCCTGCTGGCCTTGAAGGGCGGCTTCCGACAAACGCAGCGCCAGGGCGAAGCGCTCGGGGTCGACGCGAAACAGGACATCGCCCTTGGCGACGCGCTGGTTGTCGTGGACGAGAACCTCGCCGACGAGGCCGGACACGTCCGGCGTCACGCCGACGACATCCGCGCGGACATGGCCGTCGCGTGTCCAGGGCGCTTCCATGTAGTAGGTCCAAAGGTTCCAGCCGAAAACGGCGGCAACCGCGACGACCACGAGCGTCAGGCCGAAGCGAAACAGAAAGGCAAAGGCGGTTTTCATGTGAGATACCGGTCGAAAGCGAGGTTCAGGCAGCCGAGCACGACCACGAAAAGGGCGAGGTCGAACAAAGCCGGGTGCCAGATCAGGCGATAAGCGCCGAGCGCGACGAGCAAACGCCGCAGCACGAGGTTCAGGGCCAGCGCGCAAAGCGCCAGAACGAGAAGATGGGGCACGAACACCCCGAAGAGATTGAAGTCGCCGCTCATCGCCCCCTACTCCGCCGCGACCGCAAAGGAGCGCGCCGGCTCGTCGGCGAGTTCCTTTGGTGGTTCCTGGCCGGAAAACAGCGCGCGCCGCATGCCGACGAGCGCATGACGCGCCGCTTGAACACCGGCCTCGCCCGGCTCGGCGGCGGCCCGCTCGAGGCAGAGATCGACACGGGACAGGAGATCGGCATCCGGCGCCAAAGCCCGGTTTTCGGCCGCAGCCTTCGAAAACAGCCGGCCGACAGCCGCCATGAGCGCGTCGATCTCGGCGCGCAGTTCTTCCGACAGCCCGCCCCGCACCCGCTTCAGTTCCACGAGGTTGAGCCCGAGGCGGAGTTCCGCGAGCGGATCGGACAAGGCCGCCTGATCGCCCGGCAGAAGCGGAAGGCGCGGCGCGAGCTGGCCGGCGCGGTCGAGCATGCGCCCGGCGAAGCGGCGGTCGGCCCTGCCGCTCGCGCCGCTCGCGATGGCGGCAAGGTCGCGCCAGCTCGAGCGCACCAGCCGGCGCGCGGCGAGCGCGGCGCCGAAGGGCCGGGTGAGCAGCGTGAAGGCAAGGCCGAAGAAGCCACCGGCAATGGACGCGAGGTTGCTGTTGGCGAAGGTCGAGAAATCGGCGCTGTAGGTTTCCTGGATGCCGACGAGCGATGCGACGTTGACCGCCATCAGAAGCGCCACCAGCGTATATTGCGGACGCGCCACCAGCGTGCCGACGTAAAGAAACGGCAGAAAGGCCACCACCAGCATCTCGAAGGAATGCACCGCCGGCAGGATGGCGAAGAGGTAGAGGGCAGAGGCAAGTGTCGCGACCACCAGCCAGATCGTGAAGGACTTGATCTGCGTCGCCGGATCGTCGACCGCCGCGAAGAAGGACGCGCCCACCGCCGTCATGATGACGAGCCCCGCCCCTTCCGTCCAGCCGGTGAAGATCCAGACGAGGGAAGCGAGGAAGCTCGCCAGCGCGACGGATGCCGCCGAAAAGGCGAGAATGCCGTAATCGTAGTGGCGGGCACGGTCGAACACGGTTCGAAAGCGGAAGGCGACGGTGCTGCGCGATGCGTGGCGACCCAGCGACACCCGCTCTTCCAGAACCGCGATGTCCTGCCAGAGATCCAGAAGGTCGCGCATCCGCGACAGGGCGCTGGACATCACGAGGCCGCTCCAGCGCTGCGCTTCCTCGCCAGCGGGCTCGGCGCTCGCGATGCGCTGGCGCAAGGTTTCCGCTCCGGCCTCGTCCGACGCGCCCTTGCCCATCCAGGCGGCGAGCGCCCGGCCCAGTTCGCGATAGCCTTCCGGCTCGGCCTCAGCCGCCTTCAAGGCGAACGTCCGGTCGCGCAGGGAGGAGATGATCGGCAGCAGCATGGCGAGGCGCGATTGGAGGTCCCTGGCGCGGCGGACGGTTCCGCGCGCCGCGACGTCATAGGCGAGGTGCGAGATCAAAAGATCGAGCCCGCGAAGTTCGGCCGCCAGGCGAAGCCGGCTGCCGCCCGCCTCCGCGTCACTGAGAATCTCGGCGAGCCAGCCCGCGGCTTCGCCTTTCCAGCGCGCCACCGACTGGCCGAAGACCGGCCCAGCGGGCGCCGGAAGAACGATCGTGTGGACGACGCTCGCGCAGACGATGCCGAGTGTGATTTCGAGGGTGCGCGCGACGGCGATGTCGAACACCGTTCCCGGATCGCCGACGGTGGGCAACGCGATCAACGGCAGGCTGTAGCCGGCGAGCATAAAAACATAGGAACGGGGCGTGCGGTCCAGAAGCGACACGAACAGGAAGGTGCCCGTCCAGATGGAGACGGCGAGGCTGAGGAGCACCGGCGCGTTGACGAGGAGCGGCACCAGCAGCACTGCGCCGCAGGCGCCGAGCGCGGTGCCGAGCGCTCGGTAAAGGGCCTTGGAGCGCGTTGCCCCCGACAAGGGATTGGCGACGACGTAGACGGCGGCCATCGCCCAATAAGGACGCGGCAACCCGCAGGCGAGCGCGATGTAAAGGGCAAGCATCGCTGCCACGAAGGTCTTGGCGGAAAACAGCCATTCCCGCGCCGTCGGCCGGGGGAAACTCACGCCGCGCTCTCCTCGGCCTTCCCGCGCTGAAGCGGAATGGCCTCGCTTGCCGCTTCCACGGCGGCGAAGAGCTTCAGGACCGAGCGCAGGTCGTCGGCATGGAGATCGCCCAGCACCGCATCGCGCAAGTGCACGAGATCGGCTTCGATCTGGCGGGTGACGGCATGCCCCTTCTCGGTCAGCCGCAGCGTCTTGGCACGGCGATCCAGCGGATCGTCGCAGCGGCGCACGAGTTCGGCGGCGCAAAGCTGATCGAGAAGGCGAACGAGCGATGGTCCCTCGATGCCGAGTTCTTCGGCAAGCGCGCCCTGGCGCAGCCCCTCGCCCTTGCGGGCGATGGTGATGAGCGGCAGGGCGCAGGCTTCCGAGATGCCGTGCGCGGTGACGACCGTTCCTGCCAATCGACGCCATTGGCGCGTGGCACGGTCCATCTGGCTCGTCACGGCGAAGCGCAGGGCATGTTGCTGAGGCATGGGATTTAGATAGCGTCCTACCAGTTAGGATGCAATGCAAACGGGCGAAATTCCGCTGTGTGGTCGACAACGAAATCTTTGCCTCAGGGAAGGTTCCCGACCTTCTTTCTGGACTGGCTACCGATCCAGTTTTCGCTATGTTCCCCGGAAACATGCGCGTCAGCCGAGAGGATCGTCATGCCGATAGAACAAAGGCGGCAGGATTCCGCCGGGGTGCATCTCGTGCCCCATCTTCTATCGGTCTCGAAATCCATGCGCCAACTGATGCAGTTCGCGCTGGCGGAACTCGACATCTCGGTCGGGCAGGACTCCTTCTTTCTCACCTTCCAGGGCAAGGAAGCGCGCGCGGTGATCGATGTCGCGGCGGCCTTGTCGGTCCGGCCTTCCACCGTATCCAAGATGGTGGACATTCTGGAGAAGAAGGGCTGGGCGGAACGCCAGCGCGACGATCAGGACCTGCGCAAGGTGCTGATCCGCCTGACGCCGAAGGGCATGGAAGCGCGCCGCAAGGTGCTCGGCGTGTGGGACGATCTGGAAAGCCGGCTTCTGGCGGCTCCGAAGGAAGACCGGATCGATCTGCCGGTGCTGCAGCGGCTCGACAAGACGCTGACCAAACGCCTGTCGCGCCTGCGCTAAAAACAAAGCGCCCCGCGAAGGGCGCTTTGTTTGTCGTCAGCCTTTCGGGCGCTTGGGCCGGCGCGGCTTGTCGCTGTTCTCGAAGCGCTGCGGTGCGCCCCCTTCCTTGCGACGGAAGGGCTTCTTGCCCGCTGGGGGCTTGCCGCCTTCGCGGCGCGGCCCGCCGGCGCGATAACCGCCCTCGCCCCCACCGCCGCCGGGCCCGCCCTCGGCCGGCGAGATGGTGATGCCGTCCTCGGCCGAGCCTTCCACGGCCTTGGCGAAGCGCTTGGCGGCCTCGGCCGCGACTTCGAACTTGGTTTCGCGGTCGAAGATCTTGATGGAGCCGATCTCGCTGCGCGTCACCCCGCCGCGACGGCACACGAGCGGCAGAATCCATTTCGGATCGGCCTCGTTGCGACGCCCGATATCCAGGCGGAACCAGACGGTCGGCCCGTCGCGGAAGCTTTCGCGCGGGGTGCGCGCGCGGGGCTCGGCGGCGCCCGCATATTCACGCTCGCGCTTGGGCTTGGCTTCGGGCGCGAAGCTCGGGTCGTAGACTTCCTCCGGCGCGGGAAGGCGGGCGCGGTAAAGGCGGGCGAGCGCGATCGCGACGGCTTCCGCCGAGCGGCCGGCCAGAAGCGCGCGGGCCGAAGTCAGTTCCTCCTCGCTCGCCTCGCCTTCCAGGATCGGATCGGACAGGAGGCGCTCCTCGTCGAGCTTGCGGATCTCCTCCAGCGTCGGCGCGCCGGCCCAGTTCGCCCGGACCTTGGCTTCCATCAGCAGGCGCTCGGCCTTGCGGCGGCGCGACAAGGGCACGAGAAGCACCGAGATGCCCTTGCGCCCGGCGCGGCCGGTGCGGCCGGAGCGGTGCTGCAGCGTTTCGGCGTCGTTCGGCAGATCGGCGTTGATCACGAGGCCGAGGCTCGGCAGGTCGATGCCGCGCGCCGCCACATCGGTCGCCACGCAAACGCGCGCGCGGCCGTCGCGCAGCGCCTGCATGGTCTGGTTGCGCTCGTTCTGCCCGAGTTCGCCCGACAGGGCGACGGCCGAGAAACCGCGCTCCAGAAGGTTGGAATGCATGTGCCGAACCGAATCGCGCGTCTTGCAGAACACGATGGCGCTCGGCGCGTCGGTGGCGCGCAGGATGTTGACCACGGCGTGCTCGATCTCGTTCGGTACGACGCGGATGGCACGATATTCGATATCGGCATGGCCCGACGAACCGCGCGCCACCTCGATGCGCAGGGCATCGTTCTGATAGCGCTTGGCCATCGTGACGATTTCTTGCGGCAGCGTGGCGGAGAACAGAAGCGTGCGCCGCTCAACCGGGGTCTTATCGAGCAGGAATTCCAGATCCTCGCGGAAGCCGAGATTCAGCATCTCGTCGGCCTCGTCGAGAACGAGCGCCTTCAGGTTCGCGATGCGCAGCGCGCGGCGCTCCAGATGGTCGCGAAGCCGGCCGGGCGTGCCGACCACGATATGCGCGCCCTCATCGAGGCGGCGCTTTTCGGCGCGCGGGTCCATGCCGCCGACGCAGGTGACGATGCGCGCGCCCGTCTTGGCGTAAAGCCAGATCAGCTCGTTGGCGACCTGAAGCGCGAGTTCGCGCGTCGGGGCGACCACGAGACCGGCCGGGTCCTTGGCGGGACCGGCGTGATCGTCCTCGCCGAGGATCGTGGAAGCGATGGCGATGCCGTAGGCGACCGTCTTGCCCGAGCCGGTCTGGGCGGAAACGAGAAGGTCGCGTTCCTCCGTCGCGGCTTCCAGAACCCGGTCCTGAACCGGTGTCGGTTCGGCATAGCCGCGTTCGGAAAGGGCGTCGGCAAGCGGTTGCCGCATGGATCGGAAAGGCATGGAGCGGGTCTCGGCGATGGAGGCGCGGGCGCGCGAATGTCGCGTCCCGAGGCCTATCGGAAAAGAAAAACGGGCGCGATCGTCACGCGCCCGCGTATTCCCTTGCCTTGCCACGCAAGCCGCGCCCGTTCAAGCCTTGCGGCCCGTTCAAGCCGGAATAGGTCGTATGAAAGGCGTTCCCGCGCGCCCTCACATCAGCTTGTCGAGCGTGATCGGCAGTTCGCGCACGCGCTTGCCGCAGGCGTTGTAGACGGCGTTCGCCACCGCCGCGCCGACGCCCGTGATGCCGATCTCGCCGACGCCGCGCGCGCCAAGCGGGCTGTGCGGATCGGGAATGTCGTTCCAGATCACGTTGATTGGCGGCACGTCCATGTGGACGGGCACGTGATATTCGGCGAGCGAAGGGTTCATGATGCGCCCCGTTCGCTCGTCGAAAAGCGTTTCCTCCGTCAGCGCGAGGCCGAGGCCCATGATGATGCCGCCGCGAAACTGGCTGGCCGCCATCTTCGGGTTGAGGATGCGGCCGCAATCGAAGGAGCCGAGAAAGCGCGACACGCGCGTTTCACCGGTGACGGCGTTGACCTTCACCTCGCAGAACTGCGCGCCCGAGGAATGCATGGAATATTTTTGCACCTCCAAAGCCGGGGGCGCTGCGGCCTCGGCCACGACCTCGTCGCGCGCGGCGCGCGACAGGATGGAAACAAAGGTTTCGAAGCGCTCCGGCTCGTCCCTCGCGCCAAGCCCTGCGTCGCGAAGTTCCACATCGCCGGGGGACAGGCCTGCGAGCGGCGAGTCGTTGCCGGCGAGCTTCAGGAGTTCCTTCACCAGTTCGTTCGTCGCGGCGATGATCGCGGCGCCGATGGACGCCGTCTGCGACGAGCCGCCGGCGAGCGTTCCGGGCGGCAGGCGCGTGTCGCCATAGTCGAAGGACACGCGGTCGAGGGGAAGCCCCAAGCGCTCCGCCAGATGCTGGGCCTGCACGGTCGCCGTTCCCATGCCCATCTCGTGGCTGGCCATTTCGGCCACCGCCCGCCCGTCGATGGTCAAGCGGATGCGCGCCGCGCCGCCCGGCATGCGGTAATAAGGATAGGTCGCCGTGGCGACGCCCATGCCGACGAGCCATTCGCCTTCGCGGCGGGCTCCCGGCGTCGCCGAGCGCTCCTTCCAGCCGAAGGCCTCGGCCCCGCGCCGATAGGCCTCCACCAGCGCGCGCTGCGAGAAATCGGTGCCCGATGTCGGGTCCCGTTCCGGCTCGATCCGGCGGCGAAGCTCGATCGGGTCGAGTTCGAGCTTTTCCGCCAGCTCGTCCAGCGCGCATTCGAGCGCGAAGGTGCCGACGGCTTCGCCGGGCGCGCGCATGAAGGTGTTGGCGAGCATGTCCATGTCCGCCACCTCCTGCGCCAGCTTGAAGGAGCGGGACGCGTAGAGATGCCTTGCCGGAAAGGTGAACTGCTCCGGGCAGGCGTTGTGATCGGTCATCGCCACGACGCCGGTATGAATCAGCGCTTCCAGCGTTCCGTCCGCCTTCGCGCCGAGCGCGACGCGCTGCTCGGTCGTGGTGCGCCCGCCGACCGTGCGGAACACGCCTTCGCGCGTCAGCATCAGGCGAACCGGGCGGCCGGAAAGCTTGGAGGCGGCCGCCGCCAGGATATGGTGATCCCACAGGCACTTGCCGCCGAACCCGCCGCCCACGAAGGGCGACGTCACGCGCACCTGATCGTCGGAAAGGTCGAAGACCTGCGCCAGCGTCCAGGCCGTGGCGTTGACGAGCTGGCTCGCGTCGTGGACGACGAGGGTGTCCCCCTCCCAGGTCACGGTGACGGCGTGAAGTTCGATGGCGTTGTGGTTGTGGCGGGGCGTCCGGTAGGCGAGATCGACCTTGAAGGGTGCGGCCGCCAGGGCTTCCTCCGCGTCGCCGATCGCCATGGACGGCGGCTCGCCGAAGAGGTGGGATGGAGGATGCGCCTTGGTTTTGGCCGCCGCAAAGGTCGTCACCGCCACCTGAGTCTCGTAAGAAACGCGGATCAGCGACAGCGCGTGGTCGGCCTGTTCCTGCGTTTGCGCGAGGACGAGCGCCACCGGCTGGCCATTCCAGTGGATTTCCCCGTCCTGCATCACGGGCAGATCGCTCGGGCCGGCGGCGAGCGGCGCGGACATGAAGACCGGCGGCTTCTTCATGCGCGGGGCGTTCTCGTGCGTCATCACGAGAACGACGCCCGGCGCCCTTTCCGCCTCGGTCGTTTCAATGGCGGCGATGCGCCCGCGCGCGACCGTGGAATAGGCGACGGCGGCATAAGTCATGCCTTCCAGCGGAAATTCGGCGGCAAAGCGCGCTTCGCCCTTCACCTTCAGCGGTCCGTCGATGCGCGAAACCGACGCCCCGATATGGCCGTGCTTGTTCATCAGGGGATCGGGCGTGCCGCCCGGCAGCCAGCTTTCGGGCGCAAGGCGGATTGCCGCCTTCATCACCTTATCGGCGGCATTCTGAATGACGCTCATTGGAGGCCTCCCGCCAGTTGGGAAAGGGTCGCGGCCGCCGTGCGCTTGGCGAGTTCGATCTTGAAGCCGTTGTCGCGCAGGGGCGCGGCCCCCGCGAGTTCGGCTTCCGCCGCCGCGCGGAAAGCTTTTTCGTTCGCCGGCCCGCCGCGCAACGCTTTTTCCGCCGCGAGCGCCCGCCAGGGCTTGTGGGCAAGGCCGCCGAAGGCGAGGCGCACGTCCTTCACCGTGCCGTCGCCGTCGAGATCCAAGGCGGCAGCGACGGAAACGAGCGCGAACGCGTAGCTCGCCCGGTCGCGCACCTTGCGATAGGTCGAGCGTGCCGCGAAGGGCAGTGCCGGCAGTTCCACGGCGGTGACGAGTTCGCCGGGCCGCAGCTCCGTTTCGATATCGGGACGCCCGCCCGGCAGGCGGTGGAAATCGGTCAGGGACAAGCTGCGCGCGCCGCCCTCCCCTTCGAGATGCACGATCGCACCGAGCGCCGCGAGCGCGACGCACATATCCGATGGGTGCGTCGCCACGCAGGCCGGCGACGCGCCGAGAACGGCGTGGATGCGGTTGAAGCCCTCCAAGGCGTCGCAGCCGGAGCCCGGCTGGCGTTTGTTGCAGCGCGCGGCCTCGTCGTAGAAATAAGTGCAGCGCGTGCGCTGCAGGAGATTGCCGCCGACGGTGGCCATGTTGCGGATCTGGCCGCTCGCCCCGGCCAGGATCGCCCGCGCCAGAACGGGAAAACGGGTGCGGATCACCTCATCCATAGCGACGGCCGTGTTTTTAGCCCCCGCCCCGATCAGCACGGAGCCGTCGGGACGGTGCTCGATCGCGCGGGACAAGCCAGTGACGTCCACAAGAGCGTGCGGGCCTTCGATGCCCTCGCGCATCAGGTCCACGAGATTGGTGCCGCCGCCGAGATATTTGGCTTGCGGGGCGCACGCCAGGCGGATCGCCGCCGGCACGTCTTCGGCGCGCGAATAGGTGAAGGGGATCATGCCGCTCGTCCCTGTTTGAAGGTCTCCGTGATGGCGTCCACGATGCCGTTATAAGCGCCGCAACGGCAGAGATTGCCGCTCATCCGCTCGCGCAGCTCGTCGCCGTCCAGAACCACGGTCGTGGCGGAAAGATCGACGGTGACCGCGCTCGGGCACCCGCGCTCGGCTTCGGCCGCCATGCCGATGGCCGAGCAAAGCTGGCCCGGCGTGCAGTAGCCGCACTGGAAGCCGTCATGCTCGATAAAGGCGCGCTGGAGCGGGTGGAGGTCGCCGTTGGCGGCGAGGCCCTCCACGGTGACGACGGAGCGCCCTTCGTACTGGATCGCGAGGGCGAGGCAGGAATTGATCCGCTCCCCATCGACGAGAACGGTGCACGCGCCGCAAGCGCCCTGATTGCAGCCCTTCTTCGTGCCCGGAAGTCCGAGATGATCGCGAAGGAGGTCGAGAAGGGAGGTTCTGGGATCGAAGGAAGCTTCGACCAACCGGCCATTGATCGTGATGTGCATGGGCACCCCTGATCGCGAGAGTTCAACTCGGTAGGTTGGAACCGATCTAGAATGCCGCAGCGCGATTCCTAGAGCGACATCTGGCCCTTAGCCGCCCAAGCGCCATCTTGCCGGAGTTTGCGGGGAGTGCGGGCGATGACGGGGGTCGAGGACGGGCGCATCAAGGTGCTGGCGGACAGGCCGGCAGCCGAGAAGGGGGCTTACGTCCTTTACCTTCTGCAACAGGCCAATCGATCCGGGTTCAACCCGGCGCTGGAAGTGGCCGTCGCGCAAGCCAACCGCCTCGGCCTGCCGGTGGTCGCGTGCTTCGGGCTTCTCGATGGTTCGAACGGCTTTCCGGAAGCCAATGCCCGCCATTACGCCTTTCTGCTGCAAGGCCTCAGCGAAGCGGCGGCGGGTCTCAAGAAGCGCGGCATCGGCTTCGTGATGCGCAAATGCTCGCCGGCCGAGCTCGCGGTGGAGCTGTCGAAGAAGGCGGCGATCCTGGTGCTCGACCGGGGATATCTCACGATCCAGAAGCGCTGGTACCGCGAGATCGTGGACAGAACGGACGTTCGGATCGTGCAGGTCGAAGGCGACGTGGTGGTGCCGGTGGAGATCGCCTCCGACCATCACGAACATGCGGCAAGAACGCTGCGCCCGAAGATCGGGCGGCAGATCGAGGCCTTCCTCCACCCTCTGCCCCAGGCGAAGGTGAAGCATTCGGCCGAGAGCCTCCGTCTCAAAAGCGAGATCGACATCTCGGACCCCGACGCGGTTCTGGCCGGCATGGACCTCGATCGTTCGGTGCCGCCGGTGAAGCGCTTCCGGGGCGGCGAAGGGGAAGCGTGGCGACGGCTTCAGGCCTATCTCGACGGCCCCTTCGCCGATTACGGCACCAATCGCGGCCGGCCGGAAGCGGGCGCGGCCTCGCATATGAGCCCCTACCTTCATTTCGGGCAGATTTCGCCCGCCGAGATCGCGCTCGCCGTGCGCGCCGCCAAACAAGGCGGCGAGGAGGACAAGGCGGCTTATGTCGAGGAAGTGGTGGTGCGCCGGGAACTCGCGATGAACCACGTCTTCTTTCGCGAAGGCTACGACCGCTACGAGGACGCCGTGCCGGAATGGGCGAGAAAGGCCCTCGAAACCCATGCCAAGGACAAGCGGCCGCATCTCTACTCGGACGAGGAACTTGTCCAAGGCCGCACCCACGACCGTTATTGGAACGCGGCGATGGCGGAGATGCGCGAAACAGGTTTCATGCACAATCACCTGCGAATGTATTGGGGCAAGAAGATCCTCGAATGGTCGCACTCGCCCGAAGAAGGCTTCGATCGCACGCTTCGCCTGAACAACCGCTATTTCCTCGACGGGCGCGACCCGAACTCCTTCACCAATGTCGCTTGGGTCTACGGCCTCCACGACCGCCCCTGGGCGCGCCGGCCGATCTTCGGCACGGTGCGATACCAGAGCGAGAACACGCTGAAGAAGTTCGACAAGGACGCTTACGTGAAGACCGTCGAAGCGCTTTGCGCGGCGGAAAAGGAGACCGGGGCGGAATGACGCCGCCCCGCCCGCGCGCTCTTCACAAGAGAGTGCCGCCGAGCACCAGGATCGCGACCGAGAAGTAGATCACGAGGCCCGACACATCGACGAGGGTCGCCACGAACGGCGCCGAAGCGCTGGCCGGATCGAAGCCGAGGCGCTTCAGGGCGAAGGGCAGCATGGAGCCGGCGAGCGAGCCGAAGGTGACGATCGCCACCAGCGCCAAGGAGACCGTCAGCCCTACCAGCATCCAATGCGGGCCGTAGTCGTAGATACCGGCCTCCTGCCAAAGGGCGATGCGCGCCAAGCCGATGAGCCCGAGAAAAGCGCCGAGCGCCATGCCCGTCGGTGCTTCGCGCAAAGCCACGCGCCACCAATCGCGCAGGCGCAACTCCCCAAGCGCCAGCGCGCGGATGATGAGGGAGGTCGCCTGGCTGCCCGAATTGCCGCCCGAGCTCATGATGAGCGGGATGAAGAGCGTCAGCACCACCGCCTTTTCCAGCTCCGTCTCGAAATACTGCATGGCGCTTGCCGTCAGCATCTCGGACAGGAACAGGATGGCGAGCCAGCCGGCACGCTTGCGAAGCATCTCGGCAAAACCGATCCGCGAATAAGGCTCGTCCAGCGCTTCCATGCCGCCGAAGCGATGGGTGTCTTCCGTGGTGGCCTCGGCCATGGCGCGCATCACGTCGTCCACCGTGACGATGCCGAGGACGCGGTTCTTCTCGTCCACCACCGGAATGGCGAGGAGATCGTAGCGCGAGATCAGCCGCGCCACCTCCTCGCGATCGGCCTCCGGGCCGACCGTGATTGGCCGGTCATGGCGCGCGAGCGAACCGACGAGCGCCGCCGGATCGCCCGAGATGAGACGGCGCAGCGACACGGCCTTGTCGAGCCGGCGGGTGATCGGGTCAAGGACGTAGATCGCGTAGATCGTCTCGCGCGTCTTCTCCACGGCGCGAATGTGGCGCAGCGTTTCCGCAACGGTCCATGTGGCCGGAACCGACAGGAATTCCGTCGTCATCAGGCTGCCCGCGCTGTTCTCCTCGTGGAGAAGCAGCCGGTCCATGACAGCGCGGGCATCGGGTTTCAGAAGCGCCAGAAGGCGGGTTCGCGGCGGCTCCTCCATGTCGCGGAACAGATCGGCCAGCCGGTCGGCCGCCATGGCGTCGAGGATCGCGGCGGCGAATATCGGCTCGGCCAAGGCCAGAAGAGCGTCCGGCCGGGCGAGATCGGCATGGTCGAAGACCTCGGCCGCCTCGTCCACGGACAAGCGGGCGAGAAGGCCGGAAGCCTCGGCCACCGGCATTTCGTTGAGGCTGTGGACGATATCGGCGACATGGGTGCCGCGAAGGCGATCGGCCACGAGGTCGGTGCTGGAGACGCGCTCCAGTTCGAGGATGTCTTGCATCGGGTTTCTCCGGGCGCCGCGTTCGGTGCCCCGGAAAAGCCCTCGTGAAAGGCTTATCCGGCGGAAACCGCGCGCGGCGACGACAATCGACTAGGGTCGCTTGGCATGGGGGTTGAGGTTCCGTTCGGGAAAGGGTCCGGGAAGGGCGAACCCTTGGCGGACGGGCAAGAACATACGCCTCGCCTGCCCGCGTTCCAAGCCGGCGCGAACGCATTGCAGGAATTTCATTTTCGCAAGGCTCGGGCACCATGCGACACCCGCGCCTGATGCTTGACCTCTTCCTGCCTGTGGACGACAGGAAGCGCATGGATCAGCTTTCCCGTTTCGCCATCCGCCCGGCCCCGCCGGCCCTTCGCCCGTCGTGAGGATTCTCGTCACCGGAGCCGGCGGCTTCGTCGGGCGCCATCTCGTGGAGAGGCTGGCGGCGGAGGGCCACGACCTTGTGCTTCTGCGGCGGGGGCAGGACGGGGGAAGCGCGAAATTCCCATCCTTCGTCGGACCGGCCGACCTCGCCGGGATCGACACCTTCTCTTCCTTCCCCGAAGGCATCGAGGCGATCGCCCATCTCGCCGCGCTCAACCCGATGCGCGGCGATCCGGCGGCGAGCGATCTCGCCGCGCTTCGCCACGCCAATGTCGCGGGAACGGCCGCGCTCGCCCGGCGCGCGGTGACGGAGGGAGTGCGCCGCGTGGTTCTCGTCGGCAGCGCGTCGGTGCATGGCGCGACGACGCGCGCGCGGTCGCGCGAAACCGATCCGTTGCAGCCGCAAACGCCCTATGCCCGCTCCAAGGCCGAAGGCGAGGACGCGCTTTGGCAGGCGCTTGGCGAACAGGATCGAACCACCGCTTGCGTGCTTCGCCCCGCCGCCGTGTTCGGCCCCGGCGGGCGCAACGCGGTCGCGACGCTGGCAAGGCTCGCACGCCTTCCCCTGCCCCTTCCCTTGGGGGGCCTCGGAAAGCCGCGCAGCCTCATCGGCGTCGACAGCCTCGCCCGCGCCATCGCGCTTGCCCTGACGCGGGACGAAGCGGCCGGCGAAACCTTTCTCGTTGCCGACGACGGGCCGCTGACGCCGGCGGACATCGTGGCCGCGCTTCGCGAAGGGCTCGGCCGCAAACCCGGCATACTTCCGGCCCCGAGCGCGCTTCTCGGCATGGCGGCGCGGCTTGGCGCCAATGGCAAGGCCTGGGAAAGGCTGCGGCAGAGCCTCGTTCTCGACAATGGCGCGATCCGCGGCAAGCTCGGATGGCAGCCCGGCATCGCGCGCGAAACGCTGCAGGAGATGATGGCCGAGGGGAGCATCTAGGCCAAATGACGAGCGAGCTTCCGCCCCCGACGACGCCCGCCACCCCGAAGGCCCCGCAGCCATGGGGACGCTGGCTCCTGCTTCTCCTTCTGTCGGCGATCCTGGTTGTTGTTCTGGAACTCGTCGGCCTTCCGGCCGCCCTGCTTCTCGGACCCATGGTGGCGGGCATCGTCGTGTCCACCACCGGGCGCCCGCTGAAGATCGGCAACGCGCCCTTCGTGGCGGCGCAGGCGATCGTCGGCTGCCTGATGGCCTCGTCCATCCATGCCTCGACGCTCGGAAGGATCGCCTCCGACTGGCCGATCTTCCTGGCGGTGACGGGCGCGACGGTCGCCGTCAGCGCTTTGATCGGATACACCCTCAGCCGCTGGCAGATCCTGCCCGGCACCGTGGCTGTCTGGGGCTCCTCGCCGGGCGCGGCGAGCGCGATGGTGATCATGGCGCAGGCCTATGGCGCCGACGCGCGGCTGGTCGCGGTGATGACCTATACGCGGGTCGTGTGCGTCGCCGGGATCGCCTCCGTTCTGTCGCTCCTTTTTGCGGGGCGAAGCGGCGGTCCGCCGCCGCTCAGCGACCTTCTCGCGATCGACTGGCTCCATCTTGCCGGAACGCTCGGCGTTGCAGTGGGCGGCACCCTTCTCGGCCGGTTGACGCGCTTGCCGGCGGGCGGGCTGCTCGGGCCCTTGGTTCTGGGCGCTTGTCTCAACATCGCCGGCGTCTTCGACCCGCTTCCGCCCCAGATCGTCCTCGGCCTCGCCTTCGCGGTGATCGGCTGGCGCATCGGCTTGAACTTCACGCGCGAAACGGTGGTCGCCGCGCGAAAAGCCCTGCCGAGCATCCTTGCCGCCATGCTGGTGCTGATCGCCTTTTGCGGCGGCCTCGCCTGGCTCCTGGTTTACTTCGCAGGGATCGAGCCGGTGACGGCCTATCTCGCGACGAGCCCCGGCGGCATGGATTCCATCGCCATCATCGCCTCCTCCTCCAATGTCGACCAGCCCTTCGTGATGGCTCTGCAAACCCTTCGCTTCATCGTGGTGATGATCGGCGGACCGGCGGTGGCGAAATTCGCCGCCGACCGGCATATCGCCCGAACGAAAGCCTTGGACGGCGAAAACTGACGAAAAGGCGAACACGACCCGCCAAACGCGAAGACTTCGGCTTTCCCAGCACACGAGACCGCTATATCTCTTCGAATATTCCGCTTGGAATCATCGGGAGAGAAGCCCTCATGACGTCGCGCCGTACCGTCCTCGCACGAATTTTCGGGCTCGCGGCCCTCGCCAGCCTGTCCTTAGGCCCGAGCCTGCCGGCGCTCGCGCAGGAAAAAGGCCCGACCGTCTTCGCGGCCGCCAGCCTGAAGAACGCGCTCGACGACATCAACGCGGCCTGGACCAAAACCAGCGGCAAGACGGCGACCGTCTCCTATGCGGCCTCTTCCGCACTCGCCAAGCAGATCGAGGCTGGCGCGCCGGCCGACATCTTCTTTTCGGCCGATCTCGACTGGATGGACGCGCTCGCAAAGAAGGACCTCATCAAGGCGGACAGCCGGACCTCGCTTCTCGGCAATTCCATCGTTCTCGTCGCGCCGGCCGACAATGCCACGCCGATCGACATCAAGCCGGGCTTTCCCCTCGCCGCATCCTTGAAGGACGGCCGCCTCGCGATGGGCAGCGTCGCGTCCGTGCCCGCCGGCAAATACGGCAAGGCGGCGCTGGAGAAGCTCGGCGTCTGGGACAGCGTTTCCACCAGGATCGCGGAGGCCGAGAACGTGCGCGCCGCGCTGCTTCTCGTGTCGCGCGGCGAGGCCCCGCTCGGCATCGTCTACAAGACCGACGCGGCGGCCGACAATGGCGTGGCGGTGGTCGGCACCTTCCCTGCCGACAGCCATCCCGCCATCGTCTATCCCGTCGCCCTCACCGCTTCGGCGCAGAACAAGGACGCCCAAGGCTTTCTCGACTTTCTGAAGAGCGCGGAGGCCAAGGGCCTCTTCGAGCGCCAGGGCTTTACGGTTCTCCCGTAGCGTCGCAGAACGCATCCGCGGGATCGGAACGGGCGAAACGCGGATGGACTGGCTGGCCTTGAGCCCGGAAGAGATGGAGGCCATGCGCTTGTCGCTGCGCGTCGCCTCCATTGCCACGCTGGCGAGCCTGCCGCCCGGCCTTCTCGTCGCGCTTCTTCTGGCGCGCGGGCACTTTCCCGGCAAGGCGCTCCTCAACGGCCTCTTGCATCTGCCCCTCGTCCTGCCGCCGGTGGTTACCGGCTATCTCCTTCTCGTGTCCTTCGGGCGGCGCGGATGGGCGGGGGCTTTTCTCGCCGAGCATCTCGGCCTCGTCTTCTCGTTTCGATGGACGGGCGCGGTTCTGGCCGCCGCCGTGATGGCCTTTCCGCTTCTGGTGCGGGCCATCCGCCTGTCGATCGAGGCGGTGGACCGGCGGCTGGAAGCGGCTGCCTCGACGCTCGGCGCGCCGCCGCTCGCCGTTTTCGCCACCGTCACGCTGCCGCTCGTCCTGCCGGGCATCGTCGCCGGCATGATCCTGTGCTTTGCCAAATCCATGGGCGAGTTCGGGGCGACCATCACCTTCGTGTCCAGCATTCCCGGCGAAACGCAGACCCTGCCATCCGCGATCTACGCCTTCACGCAGGTGCCGGGCGGCGAGGAAGGCGCGATGCGCCTGACCCTGATTTCCGTCGCGATCTCGATGGGCGCGCTTCTCGCCTCCGAACTCCTCGCCGCCCGCATCGCGCGCCGTTTGTCCCCCGCATGACGATCACGGTGGATGTTCGTCGCCGGCTCGGCGCGTTCCGTCTCGACACGCGCTTCACCGCCAAGGCGGGGCTGACCGCGATCTTCGGCCGCTCCGGCTCGGGCAAGACCTCGCTCATCGATCTCGTCGCCGGCCTATCGCGGCCGGACGATGGGCGGATCGAGGCGGAGGGCACGGTCTTCGCGGACACCAGCCAAGGCATCTTCCTGCCGCCCCATCGCCGGCGGATCGGCTACGTGTTTCAGGACGCGCGGCTTTTTCCGCATATGAGCGTTCGCACCAATCTCGGCTTCGGACGGCGCTTCGCGGGCAGGCGGCGCTCGGGCGACGCGGGCGAGTTCGACCGGGTGGTGGAGCTTCTGGGCATCGGCCATTTGCTCGACCGCCGCCCCGCCGGATTGTCCGGCGGCGAGCGCCAGCGCGTCGCGATCGGGCGCGCTCTCCTGTCGCGCCCGCGCCTTCTTCTCATGGACGAGCCGCTCGCGGCGCTGGACGAAGCGCGCAAGGCCGAGGTTCTGCCGCATATCGAGCGGTTGCGCGACGAGGCAGGCCTGCCGATCCTTTATGTCAGCCATTCGGTGGGCGAGGTCCTGCGCCTCGGCACCGACATGGTGGCGCTCGATGGGGGCCGCGTCGTTGCGCAAGGGCCGCCGGAAGAAGTGCTCGGCCGGCTCGACCTTCTGCCGGCGGGCGCGGAAGCTGAAATCGGCCGCTCGCTCGACGCGGTCGTGGAAGAGCACGACGAGGCTTATGGCCTCACGCTCGCGCGGGTCGGCGCGGCCCGCCTTTTCCTGCCGCGTTTCGAGGCCCATCCCGGAGCCCCCGTGCGGCTGAGGGTGCGCGCCCGCGACGTGATGCTGGCGACGGGAGCGCTAGCGACGGGCATCAGCGCCCTCAACGTCCTGCCCGTGACGATTCGCGGGTTTTCGGCCGAAGGCGCGGCAGGCATGGATGTCAGGCTCGATTGCGAGGGTCAGGAGCTTCTCGCCCGCATCACGCGGCGCTCCTTCGACGCCCTCGGCCTTCACATCGGCCTGCCGGTCCACGCCATCCTGAAAGCCGTGTCCTTCGACCGCCGCTCCGGTGTAAAGCCGGCGGTTTCCCTCGATCGCGAGATCGACCCGTGAACTTCGGGCTTGACGAGGAAGGCCTTGAAGGAAACTCCATGCCTATGGCGAACGACACCATGGCAACCCGGATCACGCTTCGTTTGGACTTTCCGCAAGGCGGGCGGCTCGGCCATGGCAAGGTCTCGCTTCTGGAAGCGATCGGCCGGCAGGGCTCCATCGCTGCGGCCGGGCGCGAGTTCGGCATGTCCTATCGCCGCGCATGGCTTCTCGTGGACGAGGTGAACCGCATGTTCGAAAGCCCGTTGGTCGCCGCGCGCGGCGGGGGAAGCGGCGGGGGCGGCGCGGCCCTGACGCCGCTCGGCCTCAGCGTCGTCGCGCTGTATCGCGATGCCGAGCGCAAGGCCTCAACCTCTGCCGAGGCCGAACTCGGCCGCATCGAAGCGGCGCTCGCCAAGCCATGACCACGCGGACCCGCTGGTGGGCGGAGATGAAGACCGCCGATTTCGCCACTCTCGACCCGGCCGCCATGATCGCGATCCTGCCGATCGCGGCGGTGGAGCAGCACGGGCCGCACCTGCCACTCGGCACCGATACGATGATCGCGGAAGGGATGCTGCAAACGCTCATTGAAGAAGCCGGCGACGAGCCTATGAGCTTCCTCGCGCTCCCCGTCCAGACGGTCGGCAAGTCGAACGAGCACGACTATGCCGCCGGAACGTTGAGCCTGTCCGCTCAACTGCTGATCGAAGCGTGGACGCAGATCGGCCTTTGCGTCGCGCGCGCCGGGATCGGCAAGATCGTGTTCGTTACCTCCCATGGCGGCAACGAGGAGGTGATGGGGATCGTGGCGCGCGAGCTTCGGGTGCGCGCGAAGATGCTGGCGGTGAAGAGTTCCTGGGGTCGGTTCGGCCTGCCCGATGGCCTGATCTCGGCGGACGAGCAGCGCTTCGGCATTCATGGCGGCGAGGTCGAGACCGCCTTGATGCTGCACTTTCGGCCCGAACTCGTGGATATGACCAGAGCCGAGAATTTCCGCTCGTCCTTTGAGGACGCGGAAGGGCACTACGAGTTGCTGCGGCCGACCGGGCCTTTCGGCTATTCCTGGATCGCCAGCGACATCAACCACCAAGGCGTCGTCGGCAATGCAACGAAGGCGAGCGCCGAAACGGGCCGGCAGATCGCCCTTCATCAGGTGAAGAGGCTCCTGCGGCTCCTGCGCGATATCGCGAAAGCGCCCCTCTTCTCCTGAAGGAATACGGTCTCAGCAGGCCATCTTGAGATGGGCGAGGAGATCGTTGTGCGAGAAGGGCTTGGGCACGAAGCCGAGCGGCTTGCAATCGGCCGCGTTGGCACGCGTCTTGGGATCGAGATTGCCGCTGACGAAGAGCGACGGCACATCGAGGTCGAGGCGCAGCCGGCGGGCCGTTTCGACCCCGTTCGTGCCGCGCGCCAGATTGACGTCCATGATGGCGATGTCGGGCTTTTCGGACGCCGCGATCTTCAGGGCCTGGTGCATGTCGGCGGCGAGCCCGACCACCTCGTATCCCGCGTCGGTCAGGACGTCTTCGAGATCCATGGCGAGGATCAGTTCGTCCTCGACGATCAGTATGCGAAGGCCCTTCATGGGACTAAACAAGCCCGAACGCCGGGAACGCGCGAAATGGACGATCCCGTTCGGGACCTGGAACGACGCGGCCAAACGGAGACCGTGGTTTCAATCAACATCGACACGTCACCTGTGCGGAGCGTTTCCGCGTTCCGAGCGACGACGACCGAAGCCTTGACGGTTCCGGGCACCGAGCCGCTCGATAGCACCCCTCGAAACAGCATCCGCAACTCTACAGCTATCAGTTTCGAATTGCGTAACAGGCGTAATGCCGCGATCCCGATTTGGTTCCAGGGTAAAACGAAAATTTCCGAAAGCCATGCGCAAGTCGCGCAAGCGGTATCGCGCGCGCTTTGCGCCTGCGCCCGGAATGGTCTAGATTGCTGCAGTGCAACAACACTGCTCTTTTCCGATGTCCGTCGCGGCCTTCGCCGATAGCGCTTCCGAAGACCTGAACGTGTCCTATCGCCGCGCCTACGATGGCTGGGCCGCCGATCCGCTGCGTTTCTGGGCGGGGAGGGCGAAGGGGATCGACTGGTTCGAGGCGCCGCGCCGCATCTTCGAGCCCGATGCCGGTCCTTATGGCCGCTGGTTTCCCGACGCCGTCTGCAACACCTGCCACAACGCGCTCGACCGCCACGTCGCGGCGGGACGGGGAACACGGGTCGCGCTGATCCACGATTCGCCCGTCACCGGCTCGAAGCAACACTTCACCTATGCGCGGCTTCTCAGCGAGGTGAAGGCGTTTGCCGCCGTACTGAAGCGTTTCGGCGTGGGCAAGGGCGACCGCGTGGTGATCTACATGCCGATGGTGCCGGAAGCCGCCGTCGCCATGCTCGCCTGCGCCCGCATCGGCGCGGTGCATTCCGTGGTCTTCGGCGGCTTCGCGGCGCGCGAACTCGCCCACCGCATCGACGACGTAGCCCCGAAGCTCCTTCTCACCGCATCCTGCGGCATCGAGCCGGCGCGCGTCGTTCCCTATAAACCTTTGGCGGATAAGGCGGTGGAAATGAGCCGCCACCCGCCGCAAGCCACCATCGTGCTGCAGCGGCCGGAACTCCAGGCAGACCTCATGCCCGGCCGCGACCACGACTGGCGCCAATTGCAGGCCGAGGCGCAGATGGCGGGAGGGGACGTTCTCTGCACCCCGCTTCTCGCCACCGATCCGCTTTACGTCCTTTACACTTCCGGCACCACCGGGCGGCCGAAGGGCATCGTGCGCGACAATGGCGGCCATATGGTCGCGATCACCTACGCGCTGGAAGCGGTTTATGGCGTCAGGCCCGGCGAGACCTTCTTCGCCGCCTCCGATCTCGGCTGGGTGGTGGGCCATTCCTTTATCGTCTACGGGCCGCTGATTGCTGGCGGCACCGGCATCCTCTACGAGGGCAAGCCGACCGGCACGCCGGATGCCGGCGCGTTCTGGCGGCTCATCGCCGAACATGGGGCCGTTTCCGCCTTCACCGCGCCGAGCGCCGTGCGCGCCATCCGGCGCGAGGACCCGGACGGCATCCTGCCTGCATGCTACGACCTGTCGCGTTTTCGCGCCCTGTTCATGTCGGGCGAGCATTCGGACACGGCCACGGTGGGATGGGCGCGCAAGGCTCTCAGAAAGCCGGTTCTCGACCAATGGTGGCAAACGGAGATCGGCTGGCCGATCGCCGCCAATCCGCTCGGCCTTGGGCCTCTGGACATCCCGGTCGGCCGTCCCGGCGTCGCGGTGCCCGGCCACCGCCTGGAGGTGCTGGATGCCGAAGGGAAGCCCGTCCCCGCGAACGAGACGGGCACCATCGCCCTGAAGCTGCCGCTGGCGCCGGGCGCCCTACCGACGCTTTGGAACGCCGACGAGCGGTTCCGGCAGACCTATCTCGCCGAGTTTCCCGGCTATTACTCGACCTCGGATGCCGGCCGCATGGACGAGAACGGCGTCGTGTCGGTGCTCGGGCGAACCGACGACGTGATCAACGTGTCCGGCCATCGCCTGTCCACCGGCGAGATGGAGGACGTTCTGTCCGCCCACCGGAGCGTCGCCGAATGCGCGGTGGTGGGCGCGCGCGACGAGTTGAAGGGCGAAGTGCCGGTGGGTCTCGTGGTGGTGAAGCCGGGCGAGAATGCACCTCTGGAGGAGATCGCGGCGGGGCTCGTTTCCGCCATCCGCGAGGCGGTCGGCCCGGTCGCGGCCTTCCGGCGTGTCGTCTTCGTGGAGCGCCTGCCCAAAACGCGCTCGGGCAAGATCCTGCGCGGCTCCATCCGCCGCATTCTCGACGGCGAAGCCTTCGACGTGCCCGCCACCATCGAGGACCCTGCCGCGCTGGAAGAGATCGCCCTCGCCTTTCGCTGATCGGTTGCCGCAGCGCGGCATTGCCGCTAAACGCTGCCCATCGCCGATCCGAAGCATCGCGGAGCGACAAGACCGACATGGAAGCGCAGTCGACCCACGGCGAGACCCAAGCCGAACTCCTCGCCCAGGCCCTGCCCTATATGCAGGCCTACGAGCACAAGACCGTGGTGGTGAAATATGGCGGCCACGCCATGGGCAATGCCGATCTCGGCCGCGCCTTCGCCCGCGACATCGCGCTTCTGAAGCAGTCCGGCGTCAACCCGATCGTCGTTCATGGCGGCGGGCCGCAGATCGGCGCGATGCTGACCAAGCTCGGCATCGAGTCGCGTTTCGAGCACGGCCTTCGCGTCACCGACCAGCGCACGGTGGAAGTGGTCGAGATGGTTCTCGCCGGCTCCATCAACAAGGAAATCGTCGCCCTCATCAACGCCGAGGGCGAATGGGCGATCGGCCTTTGCGGCAAGGACGGCAACATGGTCTTCGCCGAAAAGGCCAAGAAGGTCATCGTCGACCCCGATTCCAACATCGAGCGCGTTCTCGACCTCGGCTTCGTCGGCGAGCCGGTGGAAATCGACCGCACGCTTCTCGACCTTCTCGCCCGCTCCGAGATGATCCCGGTGATCGCCCCCGTTGCGCCGGGCCGCGACGGCGCGACCTACAACATCAATGCCGACACGTTCGCCGGCGCCATCGCCGGCGCCCTGTCGGCGAGCCGCCTCCTGTTCCTCACCGACGTTCCGGGCGTTCTGACCAAAAACAAGGAGCTCATCAAGGAACTGACGGTCTCCGAAGCCCGCGCGCTGATCCGCGACGGCACCATTTCGGGAGGCATGATCCCGAAGGTCGAGACCTGCATCGACGCGCTGGAGCGCGGCGTCGAGGGCGTCGTGATCCTCAACGGCAAGACGCGGCACGCCGTTCTTCTGGAGCTCCTGACGGAACACGGCGCGGGCACGCTGATCGTTCGCTGACGCCTTCTGCCGACACGAATCGCGGGCAACCGTGGCAGGTCTCGCCTTGTCAAACGGCGTAACCTGCGGTACGGCGGCGGAAACGTAACCCTCGTTACGCTGCCGTCAACTCCGAAAGTCACGCCCCGTGAGTGTCGCCTCCCCTGCCGCCGAAACAGCGGCCCCCGCCAACTCCAAGCGTCGCGTCCTGTTCGCAAGCCTCATCGGCACGACGATCGAGTTCTTCGACTTCTATATCTACGCGACGGCGGCGGTTCTCGTCTTCCCGCAGCTCTTCTTTCCGAGCGCCGATCCCTCCACCGCGACCTTGAAGAGCTTCGCGACCTTCGCGGTCGCCTTCTTCGCGCGGCCCATCGGTGCGGCCTTGTTCGGCCATTTCGGCGACAGGATCGGCCGTAAGGCGACGCTGGTGGCGGCGCTCATGACCATGGGCCTGTCGACGGTGGCCATCGGGCTTCTGCCGACCTATGCGGCGGCCGGCGTTCTGGCGCCCTTGCTTCTCACGCTCTGCCGCATCGGCCAGGGCCTCGGCCTCGGCGGCGAATGGGGCGGCGCGGTCCTGCTCGCGACGGAGAACGCCCCTCCCGGCCGCAAGGCTTGGTACGGCATGTTCCCGCAGCTTGGCGCACCGATCGGCTTCATCTGCGCCACCGGCTCCTTCCTGATCCTGTCCGACGTGATGACGGACGAGCAGTTCTTCTCCTACGGCTGGCGCATTCCCTTCATCGCCTCGGCGCTTCTCGTGATCGTCGGCCTTTGGGTGCGCCTGAAGATCCATGAGACGCCGGACTTCAAGCGCGCGATCGAGAAGCACGAGCGCGTGTCGGTGCCCTTCAAGACGGTGTTCGCCGACTACAAGCGCCATCTCCTGGTCGGCACGTTCGGGGCGCTCGCGACCTTCGTGCTCTTCTACCTGATGACGACCTTCGTCCTGTCCTGGGGCACCAGCTCGCTCGGTTATACGCGCGGCCAGTTCCTGCCCGTGCAGATGCTCGGCGTCGTGTTCTTCGGCTTGGCGATCCCGGTGTCGGCGCTCGCTGCCGACCGTTTCGGACCGCGCGCCACGCTGCTCGCCACTACCGTCGCCATCGCCATCTTCGGCTTCCTGTTCGAGCCGCTCTTCGGCGCGGGCACGCTGATGGACGTCGCGATCTTCCAGATCGTCGGCTTCTCGCTGATGGGCCTGACCTATGGCCCGCTCGGCACGGCGCTGTCGGAACTCTTCCCGACGAACGTGCGCTATACCGGCGCTTCGCTGACCTTCAATCTCGGCGGCGTCGTCGGCGCTTCGCTGGCGCCCACCATCGCCACCTATCTGGCTTCCGGCTACGGCCTGCCGGCGGTCGGTTGGTACATGTCGGCGGCGGCGGTGATCACCTTCGTCGCGCTTCTGGCGGTCCCGCGCGGCGCCCTGCGCTGAAGCCGTTGAACAACAAAGAAGGGCGGTCCCGAGAACGGGCCGCCCTTTTTCATGTCCACCGGGAGTTGACGCCGGACTCGGACCCGTGTTCGACGAAGGTCATGACCGCCGACAACTCCGACATCGCCACGACCCGCGAGGCTTCGCCCGCCGACTTTGCCCATGTCGAGAACTGGATCTTCGATCTCGACAACACGCTTTATCCGCGCCGCACCGATCTCTTCTCGCAGATCGACGTGCGGATGACGCAGTTCGTGTCGGAGCTTCTGAGCCTGCCGGCCGACGAGGCGCGACGCATCCAGAAAAGCTTCTATCGTGAGCACGGCACGACGCTGCGCGGGCTGATGAACGTCCACGACATCGACCCGGACGCATTCCTGCGTTTCGTCCACGACATCGACTATTCCGGGATCGCGGCCGATCCGGCGCTTGGCGCCGAGATCAAGGCCCTGCCCGGCCGCAAGTTCATCTTCACCAACGGCGATCGCGGCCATGCCGAGCGCACCGCGCGGGCGCTGGGCATTCTCGATGAGTTCGAGGATATCTTCGACATCGTGGCCGCGGGCCTCAATCCGAAGCCGGCGCTCGCGACCTACGAGAAGTTCGTCGCCCAGTTCAAGCTCGATCCCACCCGCGCCGCGATGTTCGAGGATCTGGCGCGCAATCTCGAAGCGCCCCGGCGACTCGGTATGCGAACGGTTCTGATCGTGCCGGCACCGTTGGAGGGCGAGATCATCGATGCCTTCGCGGAATCCTGGGAGCATGAGGGTCGCGGCGGCGAGCATATCGACTTCGTCACCGACGACCTCGCCGCCTTCCTGCGCCGTGTCCTACCTTAAGGAACTCTACGCTCCGAGGAGCGAGCGCCCCTTGCGCACGAGGCCGCCGGCCTTGCGCGCGCCACCCGTCTTGGCAGCCTTCACACTGGACATGCCGCGCGTGTTCTGCTGCAGCACGCCGTCCTGGCTCCCCGGCCCTGCCGGCACTCCGCGCATGGCCTGCATGCGGTCGCGGCCGTCGCGCTCGTCGAGATCGGCCGGACCCTTGGGGCCGAGGCCATCGATCGTCTGGGGCGTGTCCTGATTCTGCTGGCGCAGCATCATGTCGGAATCGGTGTCGGTCATGTCCTCTTTCCTTGGGCAGCGTTCATCGGCCGCCCTGTCGTCGTTCCTTCACGTTGCAAACGTTGCCGGGCTGGGAAGGCTCCCAACTTTCTAAAATCCATAGAATTTCCGGATCGAGGCCCAGCCGTCTTCCGCCGTTTCCACGAAGGTCAGGAGGGCGAGATCGTCCGGGGCGATGGTGCCTTCCTGGGCCAGGAACTCGAAGTCGAGGACGCGCCGCCAGAAGCTTTCGCCGAAGAGGATCACCGGCATCTTCGCCATGCGCCCCGTTTGGATCAGCGTCAGGCCCTCGAAGAGTTCGTCCATCGTGCCGAAACCGCCGGGAAAGATGGCGATGGCCTTGGCGCGCAGGAGGAAATGCATCTTGCGTAGCGCGAAATAATGGAAATTGAAGGAGAGTTCGGGCGTCACATAGGGATTCGGCATCTGCTCGTGCGGCAGGGTGATGTTGAGCGCGATCGACACCGCCCCGACATCGGTCGCGCCGCGATTGCCGGCTTCCATCACGCCGGGTCCCCCGCCCGTCACGATCACATATTCCTTGCCCCCTGAGGAATTGGCCGAATGCTGGGAAGCCAGTCGCGCGAAACGCCGCGCTTCGTCGTAGTAACGGGAATTGGCTTCGAGCCGCCTCTTCTGTTCCTCGTTGCGTGCCGCCCAGGCGGGGCGTCCGGGCTCTGGGATGCGCGCCCCGCCGAACAGGACGATGGTGGACAGGATGCCCTCTTCCTTCAGCTTCAGTTCGGGCTTCATCATTTCGAGTTGCAGGCGCACGCCCCGCATCGCCTCGCTCGCAAGGAAGTCCGGATCGTCATAGGCGAGACGATAGGTGGGCGAGCGCGTTTGCGCCGTGTCCGGCTTCACCTTCGCCGTTTGCCGATCCTCGTGCGAGGCTGGAAATGGGTCCCAGCTTCCATCCGGCCGCCGTTCGCCGCCTTCCCGTTCGCTCATCTCACTCTTCTCCTTCTCGGCCTGGCGACACGACCCTCGTTGACGCACCATCGCCCTTCTCATAGGGGAAACGCGCTTTGCGAGGAAAAGGACACGTCATGCCGGCCGAAAGCCACGCCGCCCTGGAGCGGACGATCGAAAACGCCTTCGAGGCGCGCGACACGATTTCCGCTTCGACAGGCGGCGAGGTTCGCGAGGCCGTCGAGGCGGCCTTGAACCTTCTCGACACCGGCGCGGCGCGCGTCGCCTCGCGCGGGGACGACGGCACCTGGACGGTGCATCAATGGCTGAAGAAGGCCGTGCTTCTGTCCTTCCGCCTCAACGACATGAGCGTCGTGGAAGGCGGCCCCGGCGGCGCGACATGGTGGGACAAGGTGCCGTCCAAATTCGCCGGCTGGGACGAGAACCGCTTTCGCGAGGCCGGCTTTCGCGTCGTGCCGGGCGCGGTGGTGCGCCGTTCGGCCCATATCGGCCGCAACGCCATCCTGATGCCGAGCTTCGTCAATCTCGGCGCGTCCGTCGGCGAGGGCACGATGGTCGACACCTGGGCCACCGTCGGCTCCTGCGCGCAGATCGGCGCGCATGTGCATCTGTCCGGGGGCGTCGGCATCGGCGGCGTTCTGGAGCCGCTTCAAGCAGGTCCCACCATCATCGAGGACAATTGCTTCATCGGCGCGCGCTCGGAAGTGGTCGAGGGCTGCATCGTGCGCGAAGGCTCGGTGCTCGGCATGGGCGTCTTCATCGGCCAGTCCACCAAGATCGTCGACCGCGAAACGGGCTCGATCACCTATGGCGAAGTGCCGCCTTATTCGGTGGTCGTCGCCGGCTCCCTGCCCGGCAAGGCGATGGGCAACGGCGAGCCCGGACCGGCCCTTTACTGCGCGGTGATCGTGAAGCGCGTGGACGAGCGCACCCGCTCCAAGACCTCGATCAACGACCTTCTGCGGAGCTGAAATGCAGAAACGGCGCGGTGATCGACCGCGCCGTTTCATCATGCTCTCGAAGGTGCGACCGCTTGGGCGGTCCGCGCCTTTTTTATTGCTCGGCGTAGCCGTAGCGGCTGTTGGCGGTGGCCTCGCCATCGGCGAAGACGCGCACCCGGCCGCCCTTGGCAGTCGGCACGGGCACGGCATCGGCAACGGTCGTGATCTTCGGCGACGGCGCGGTCTGCCCAAGCGCCAGCGCGATGCCGCCCGGCGCGGCGGGAACGGTGGCGGCGCGCGGCGCCCGGTGGATCGGCTTGGCGGCGGCGGCCAGAACGGCGGGGGTCTGCTTGCGCGGCTCGGCGGAGGCGACGAGCGTCGATGCCGGCACCCGGCTGCGCTTGATGGCGGCCATGTGGCGTTTGACGTTGGCGCAGTAAGCGGCGGCCGAACGGCTCATCACCGTGGTGCGGTGGCCGCCCTTGTAGCGCATGGCCGTGCCGCAGATGTCGTGGCCGCTCTTTTCCCACGCGCCGGCGAGATACTTCATTCCGTAGCGCAGGTTCGTCTGGGGATCGAAGAGGCCCTTGGCCGGCCCATCATAGCCGAGGCCGCGAGCCGTCGCCGGCTTGATCTGGGACAGGCCATAAGCACCGCCGCCGATCACGTCCGGGCGGTAATGGCTTTCGACGCGCACCACGGCATAGGCGAGTTCGGTCGGAATGCCGTTGTCGGCCGCCGCTTCCTCGATCATGCGATCCATGGACGCGCTGCCGGTCACAGTGTCGTCGCCTTTGAACGTATCGCCGATGCGCGTTTGCACGGCGTCGAAGGCGCGGGTGGTGGTGTCGATCGCGGCGACCTTCACGGCGTCGGCCGAATGGGCGACAGCCGAGATCGCGGCGGGAACGGACTTGCGCGGATCGATGATGTTCCTGGCGGTCGCCATCACGGTCGGCTTGGGCGCCGGAACCACTGTCTCGGCCTCGGTGGGCTTGAGCGACGCGACGGCGACGCGTTCGCCCTTGCCTTCGCCGAGCACCACGAGCGCGGCGCGGCGCTCTTCCACGTCCGCCTTCAAGGCGGCGAGTTCGGTTTCGGGTTTGGCCGGAGCGACCGTCGCGGCGGCGGCGGGCGCAGCCGGGGCCGCGGCTTGAAGCTTGGCGAGATCGGGGCGAGTCGATGGCAGGGCGATGCGCGCACCGTCGCCGAGGGCGGCGAGCCGCACCGGCGCATAGCCGTAGGCATCGGGGCCGCCGGTCGGGGTCGTCGCCGGCTGCTGGTGCCTGGGCGCAAGCGCCGAACTCTTCATGTCGTTTTCGGCGACGCAGGCGCCGAGGGCAAGCGGTGCTGCCAGTGCCACCAGGGCGAAGGGACGGATGGTGCGCTTTCGCGAGGAAAGCACTCGAACGATCGATCCCGGTGCCGCTGGCATGCCTGTCTCCGCGCCCGTTGCGTGTCCCGGTCAGCGATCGTGGCGAAAAGTGGCAGCCAGAAGGCAGCCGGCGCCCCGATCACGTCCGGATGAACAACCTGTAACGAAGTGAAACCTTTTGGCAACTATTTCACGTCTCGCCGCCGCCGATCGGGACTGCTACGGGCAAGCCATGCACCAGTTCGACGCAAGTCCCGCCGCGATTCTCGCCCGTTTGATCCGCTGCCCGTCGGTGACCCCGGCGGAAGGGGGGGCCCTCAGCGAGTTGGAAAACATGCTGATTCCGCTCGGCTTTCGGGTCGAACGCCTGGTTTTTTCGCAAAGCGGTACACCGGATGTTGAGAATCTTCTCGCCTCTTCTGGGGAAAACGGGCCGCATCTGGCCTTCGCCGGCCACACCGACGTGGTGCCGCCCGGCCCCGAATCGGACTGGCGCCATCCGCCTTTTGCGGCAGCGGTGGAGAATGGCGAGCTCTTCGGGCGCGGCGCCGTGGACATGAAAGGCGGCATCGCCTGCTTCGTCGCCGCTCTCGCTCGCATCCACCGGCGCGAAGGGCGCCTGCCCGGCACGGTGTCGCTTCTCATCACCGGCGACGAGGAAGGGCCGGCGGTGAACGGCACGGAAAAGCTCCTCGCTTATGCAAAGGAGAAGGGCGCGCGCTTCGACGCCTGCCTCGTCGGCGAGCCGACCAATCCGAACGCGCTCGGCGACATGATCAAGATCGGCCGCAGGGGTTCCCTATCCGGCACGGTGACGGTGACGGGGCGGCAGGGCCACGTCGCCTATCCCCATCTCGCCGAGAACCCGGTGCGCGGCCTCGCAACGCTCATCGACGCGCTTCTGGCTCAGCCGCTCGATGCCGGAAACGAGCGCTTCCAGGCCTCCAATCTCGAAGTGACCATGCTGGATGCCGGCGGCAACGCGTCCTTCAACGTCATTCCGGCGCGCGCTGCAGCCTCGTTCAACGTGCGCTTCAACGACGAATGGACGCCGGAGGGCTTGGAAGCGGAGATCCTGCGGCGTCTGGAGGAAGCAGCCGGGAACACGCGCCTGCGCCCCGGCCGCGAAGAGCCCATCGCGTACCGCGTGGAATGGCGCGAGCGCCCGTCGGAAGTCTTCCTGACGCGCGACGACACGCTGGTCGGCATTCTCGGCGACGCGGTGGCAAAGGTGACGGGACGACGCCCCGAACTCTCCACCTCCGGCGGCACATCCGATGCCCGGTTCATTAAGGATTATTGTCCTGTGGTCGAATTCGGGCTTGTCGGGCGCACCATGCATATGGCCAATGAAAGGGTCGCCCTCTCCGACCTCGAGACGCTGACGGAGATCTATGACCTCTTCATCACCCGATGGTTCGCGGCTCACGCCTGAATCGACGCCCAGCCTTTCCGAGATCCTCGACTACTTCCGGGGCACGTTCCAGATGATGGCCGGCCGCAGCGAAGGGCTGCGGCGTCTTGACCTTTCGGCCGACGGCTTCTGGACCTCGTTCTTCGCGATTCTCGTGGCCCTCCCGCCGATGGCCCTGTCGTGGATCGAGTTCGAGGGCGTCCAACGCGAAGCGCCGGTCGCCGATACCGGCGCGGCTTTGATCTACACGGCCCACGCGCTCGCCGACGTGTTGGCCTGGATCGTGCCGGTCATTCTTCTGATGGCGCTCGCCAAGTGGATCGGCCTCCAGCGCAAGATCGTGCCGCTCGTCGTCGCGACGAACTGGGGCAACGCGTTTCTGGCCTGGATCATGATGCCGGTGGAGCTTCTGGTGCTCGCCACCGGCGGGGCGCAAGCGGCAACCACGATCGCGGTGATCGCCTCGCTCGCCGCCCTCGCCTTCATGGTGCGGCTGATCTCGGTGTCGCTCGGCAACGACCTCAAGGCAGCCGTCGCCATCACGCTCCTGATGATGATCGCGTCCGTCTTCAGCTACGGTCTGATGAGCGACCTCACCGGCCTGTCGCTGATCTGAGAGCGTCTAACAATACCTCCGGGCGGAGGATGGCCGGAGGATTTTCGTTGCCTCGCAAGGCGCCAAACGCAGTCGATGCCGGCGGCATCGGCGGCCCGGAGGGCGGGCGAGACAAGTGGCTCGCCCCGAGGCAACGAAGCGGGCGACGGAAAGACACGGCCAGCCGACCCCGCGAGGTTTTGTTAGGCGCTTTAACTCAAGCGCAGGCGCAGGCGTCTTCCCGGCGGGCGGCGGCGGAGCGCTGGTCGTCGAGCCAGGACAGGGCGAAGACGCCGAGACCGACGACGCCCAGCGCCGCGCCCACCCAGCCGGTGGAGGCATAGCCGTAGCCGAGCGAGATCGCGACGCCGCCGAGCCACGCGCCGAGCGCGTTGGCGCAGTTGAAGGCTGAGTGCATGGACGCGGCGGCGAGCGTCTGCGCGTCGCCGGCCACATCCATCAGCCGGGTTTGCACAGCCGGGCCGACCGCCACGCCGAAGCCGACGAAGAAGACGCAGATTCCAAGCATGGTCGGGCTTTGGGCCGTCATCGCGAAGATCGCGAGATTGACGATGTTGAAGATCAGCATCCCTGCCAGCGTGCCCATCAGCGAGCGGTCGGCAAGCCACGAGCCGATGATGTTGCCGGCCACCATGCCGGTGCCGAAGATGGCGAGGATCACGGGCACGAAATCCACCGGCATCCCGGCGACCACCGTCGCGGTGGAGGCGATATAGCTGAAGACGGAGAACATGCCGCCGAAACCGACCGCCGCCAGAAGAAGCGTCAACCAGACCTGACGCCGGCCAAAGGCGCCGAGTTCGCGCAGCGCGCTCGCCCCTTCCTGCGGCTTGTCGGCTGGCACCAGCACCCAGAGCAGCAGCATCGCCATCGCGCCGATGGCCCCGCACAGGACGAACATCGAGCGCCAGCCGAAGAACTGGCCGAGCGCCGCCGTCACCGGCGTTCCGACGAGCGTGGCGACGGTGAGGCCCAGCGTGACGTAGCCCACCGCCTGCGCGCGCCGGGCCGGGCCGGCCATGGACGCGGCCACAAGGGCGGCGACGCCGAAATAAGCGCCATGCGGCAGGCCGGCAACGAAGCGCACCAGCGTCATGGACGCGTAGCCCGGCGCAAAGGCGCTGGCGAGATTGGCGAGCGCGAAGGCGAGCATCAAGGACAGAAGCAGCGTGCGGCGCGCGAGCTTGGCGGAAAGGATCGCGATCACCGGTGCGCCGACCACCACGCCGAAAGCGTAGGCGCTGATGAGGTGGCCGGCCTCCGGCGTCGTCACGGACAGATCGCGCGCGGCGTCCGGCAGAAGGCCCATGATGGCGAATTCGCCCGTGCCGATGCCGAAGGCCCCGACGGCGAGCGCCAGCGTCGCGGCGAAGGCCGTGCGGCGCGGCACCGGCCGCACCCTCAGATCGGTGGGCAGGACGCGCTCGATATTGATGGCTTCGCTCACCGGGAGACTCCGAAGGATGCGCGCGAGAAACCGCCCGGCGTTCTCAGTTCGAAAACACCGGTCGAGCCGACTGCGACCTCCCGTCCGCTGCCGGCATCTCGCCTATTGCATTGCGATATGACGCCTTAACTACGCCCCGTGTCCGGCTCTGCCAAGGACGTGATCGAATATGTCGGCAGAAGTGATCGGGGCGGGCCAAGCTCCGCGCCAGCCCCGTATTCCACCCCGACGAAGTAAAGCCCGCCGGGCGGTGCCACCGGCCCGCAGCGCTTGCGGTCGCGGGACTCCAAAGCCGCCGTCAGCTCGTCGTCCGTCCAGCGATTCTCGCCGACGAGCTTCAAGGAGCCGGCGAAGGAGCGGATCTGGTTGTGCAGGAAGGAGCGCGCCGAGGCGACGATCTCCACCCCGCCGTCGAGCCCGCGCATGACATCCAGCCGGTCGAGGGTGCGGATCGGGCTCTTCGCCTGGCAGTTGGCCGCGCGGAAGGTGGAAAAGTCGTGAGTTCCGACGAGGCGCTTGGCGGCCCGGTCCATCGCCTCGACGTCGAGCCGGCGCGACACCCACCAGACATGGCCGGCGAGAAGGGCTGCCGGCGAGCGCCGGTCGAGAATGCGATAGATGTAATGGCGGCGCGTGGCCGAAAAGCGCGCGTCGAAATCGGGGGCGGCGGGGGCGGCGTCGATCACCGCCACACGCTCGTCGCGCAGATGGGCGTTCATCGCGTCGCGCACCGTGTCCGGCCGCCAGTCCGTTTGGAGATCCACATGGGCGACCTGTCCCGTCGCGTGGACGCCGGCATCGGTGCGCCCGGCGCCGAAGACGGTGACCTTCTCGCCGCTGAAGGCTTCCACCGCCGCTTCCAGCGCGCCCTGCACGGACGGCCCGTTCGCTTGGCGCTGCCAGCCGGCATAGGGGCTGCCGTCATATTCGACGATCAGCCTATAGCGCGGCATCGGCGCCGATCCGCATGCCGGCCCTCAACCCTGCCCCGCGCGCGAAATCGCCCGCCTGCATCGCCCGCCCGCCGGCCCGCTGCACGTCGAGAAGGCGCAACGCCCCCGATCCGCAGGCGACGAGAAGGCGGTCGTCCAGAACCGTTCCGGCTTCCCCCGACCCCT
The DNA here is from genome assembly GCF_009176975.1 of Aureimonas psammosilenae. Classification (GTDB taxonomy): domain Bacteria; phylum Pseudomonadota; class Alphaproteobacteria; order Rhizobiales; family Rhizobiaceae; genus Plantimonas; species Plantimonas psammosilenae. The sequence continues at coordinate 77,777 of NZ_WEZG01000001.1, read as the reverse complement.
TTTCGGCCACAGCGCGCAGGAGCTTCACGCGCTCCGGCCCGTTGCCGAGATCCATCGTGGTCCAGGCGCCGGGAAAGGGCGAGAAGGCGTTGATGCGGACGGCGACCACCCTGCCCTCGCCGGAAAAGTCCACCGGCATCTCGTTCTTCTCGATCTTGCGGGCATAGAGCGTGTCGCGCCCCGTTCGCGCGGCGATACTCGCCTGATCCTCGAAGGAGAGCGTCCCTTCGTCCAGTTGCGCCAGAGCCTCCGACATCGCCTCGGCGGTCAGAAGCGCCAGGCGGTCGTGGAGATCGCCGGACGTATCCGACGGGCCGATCGGCGTTTGGCGCGTCACGGCCACCGGGCCGGTGTCGAGCCCGGCTTCCATCCGCATCACCATGGTCCCCGTTTCGGGATCGCCGGCTTCCACCGCGCGCTGGATGGGCGCCGCCCCGCGCCAGCGCGGCAGAAGCGAGGCATGGCCGTTGAGGCAGCCGAGGCGCGGCGCATCGAGCGCATCCTGCGGCAGAAGCATCCCGAAGGCCACCACGACGCCGAGATCGGCACGAAGATCGGCGAGACGCTCGATCTCCTCGGGCTGGCGCTTGAAGGATTGGAGGGAGCGCACCTCCAGTCCAAGCCGGCGCGCTTCCACCTCCACCGGCGAAGGGGTCGGTGCGAGGCCGCGCCGTCCGGCCGCGCGCGGGGGCTGGGTGTAGACGCGCGCGATCTCGTGCCCGTCCCCCACCAGCCGTTGCAATGTCGGCACCGAAAAAGCGGGGGTGCCCATGAAGACCAGTCTCACGCCAAGCCTTTCCCGATGCCCGTCAGCCGGCCCGGCGCGCGGCCTTGGTGAACTTCTTGATCACCATGTCGCGCTTCAGCTTGGAGATGTGGTCGATGAACAGGACGCCGTTCAGATGATCCATCTCGTGCTGGAGGCAGGTGGCGAGAATGCCGTCGGCTTCGAGCTCGTGCGTTTTTCCGTCGAGGCCCAGATAGCGCACTGAAACGCGTCCCGGCCGCTCGACTTCCGCGTAATAGTCGGGGATCGACAGGCAGCCTTCCTCGTAGGTGGATAGCTCGTCCGAGTGATGAAGAATTTCCGGGTTCAGGAAGACCTGCGGACGCTTTTCCTCGTCCTCGCCGGCGACATCGATCACCAGCATCCGCACCGGCTCGCCCACCTGGATCGCGGCGAGGCCGATGCCCGGCGCGTCGTACATGGTTTCCAGCATGTCGTCGGCAAACCGCTTCAGCGCGTCGTCGACGCGTTCCACGGGTTCGGAAACCTTGCGCAGGATGGGATCGGGCAGAATGACAAGGGGTTTGATGGCCATGGCGGTGAGGTAATCGCTGGCGAAGTCGGGGTCAATCGAAGGCAAATGGGCGAATCAAGCCTATGTCGCCTTTGAATCGAGTCCAGCCGATTGGGTGCCTGACGGAATTGTTATCAACAAGTAAATATTACGATGGATCGAATTCCCCTTTGTTTCGTTCATGATCAAGTCAATCGGATATTTCGGAGCCGCGCATGTTGCGGTCGGTCAGAGCAGTTGCCGCTGCCTTTCTTTTTGCGTCCGCTCCTCTGGCGCTGACGCTGGGTCATGCCCACGCTTCCGACCTGTCGGAAGCCTATAATCACCAGACCGATCGCGACTTCCGCGTGGGCCTGCAGATGCGTCTCGCCTGGACCGGCGACTATGCCGGCGACTTCTCGGGCGATGTCGATGCACGCAGCCTTCGCGCCGTCCGGGACTTCCAGGCCCGCCACGGCATGGAAGCCAACGGCATCATCAGCGAGCCCTTCCTGAAGCAGCTCGTCAGCGAAAGCGACACGACCCGCGAGGCCCTCGGCTTCGCGCTCGTGGACGATGGGGTGACGGGTCTTCGCGTCGCCCTGCCGATGTCGGCGGTGGCCGACGGCGGGCGCACGCCGATCGGACGGGTGTGGCGTTCCGCCGACGGCGCCATCGAGATCGAGACGGTTCGCATGACCGGCGCGGACGGCAATCTCGACACCGTCCATGCCATGCTGGCTTCCCCGAGCGCCACGCGCAGCGTCACCTCCGAAATTCGCTCGGACGACGGCTTCACCATCACCGGCGTCGAGTCGGGCCGCCCCTACGTGATGCGCTTCAAGGGTGTCGAAGGCGACGTTCGCGGCTTCGGCGTTTCCTATGATCCGATGGTGGCCGACCACATCGCCACCTATGCCGTCGTCGCGACCAACCTCTTCGACCCGGATATCCCGGCTGTGGAAGAGCCGGTGGTGACGGCCGGTCTCGGCCGTGCCCAGACCGCTCCGGTCTCGACCGGCGAAGAGCCGGCCCGCCGCTTCCATGCTCTTCTCGACGCCCGCGCGACGCCCGAAGGCGAAAGCAAAGCTACCCCGGGCGCCGGTGATGTCGGCTCGTCGGGTTCCGGCTTCGTCGTGTCCAGCGACGGTTGGGTGCTCACCAACGCCCATGTGGCGGGCTCCTGCAAGGCCGTGATGGTCGGCGACAAGGGTCTCGCCGACAAGGTCATCGTGGACGAAGCCAACGACATCGCCGCCGTGCATGTCGGCGCCAAGCTCGGGGCGCCGTTGCCGATCGCCGACGGGATGCCGCGTCTGGGCGAAGACATCCTCGCCCTCGGCTTTCCGCTGCGCTCCATCCTCGCCGACAGCCTGAACGTCACGCGCGGCAACGTTTCCTCGCTGCGCGGCCTGTCCAACGATGCGCGCTATCTGCAGATTTCGGCTCCCGTGCAGCCCGGCAATTCTGGAGGCCCGCTGGTCGATCTCACCGGCCGCGTCGTCGGCGTCGTCACTGCCAAGCTCGACGCCATCGCGATCGCCGACGCCACCGGCGACATCCCGCAGTCGATCAACTTCGCCATCCGTCCCGACACCACCAGCGCCTTTCTGAAGGCCAATGGCATCGCCTACACCTCGGCCAAGTCCTCCAAGGATTTCGGCAGCGTGGCGGACACCACGGCCAAGGTGCAGGACTCGGTTCTGCCGGTTCTGTGCCTCGGCGAAAAAGAAGGCTGATCACTCGCCCCTCACCGCGACGTGAAACCGAGATGACCGGCATGGGTGTCCCATGTCGGTTTTCTGTCATGACGCTGTGACCTCGTCCCGTTAGCTGCCCGGTTGGAAACATTCCAATCTGGCAAGGGGACACATATGACCGGAACGATCGGAGCAGCTTTCAGGACGAGCCAACTGGAAGAAGCGGATACGGACGGTCACAACGAAACCGCCAATTCCACCATGGGCGAGATCATCTCGGCGCGCTTCTCGCGCCGCCATTTCCTGCGCGGATCGCTCGCCGCGACCGCCATCGCGGCGACCGTCAGCCCGCTGGCGCTTCTGGCGGCGGACGAGGCAAAGGCGGAAGAAACTGCCGCTTCGCGCTTCTCCTTCACCGAGGTGGCGGCCGGCGTCGACGACAAGCACCATGTCGCCGAGGGCTACGACGCCGACGTGATCCTGCGCTGGGGCGACGCGCTTTTTCCCGACTCCCCTGAATTCGACCCGGCCAACCAGTCGCCGGAGGCTCAGGCCCGGCAGTTCGGCTACAACAACGATTATGTCGGCTTCATCCCGATCGACGGATCGAGCGAGCACGGCCTGCTCGTGGTCAATCACGAATATACCAACGAGCACCTGATGTTTCCGGGCATCGTCAAGCTGGTCGAGGAGGCCGACAAGGACGATCCGGGCAAGATGACCCAGAAGATGGAGGTCACGCCCGCCGACCGAAAGCGCGTCGACATCGAGATGGCCGCCCATGGCGGCACGGTGGTCGAAATCCGCAAGGCCGACGGCAAGTGGCAGGTGGTGAAGGACGGGGCGAAGAACCGCCGCATCACCGCCTCGACGGAAATGATGCTGACCGGCCCGGCGGCCGGGCACGAGCGCCTGAAGACCAATGCCGACGCGACGGGCACGAAGGTCTTCGGCACGATCAACAACTGCGCCGGCGGCGTCACGCCCTGGGGCACCTACATCATGGCCGAGGAGAACATCCACGGCTACTTCACCGGCAAGCTGCCGGAGAACCATCCCGAAGCCGCCAACTACAAGCGCCTGGGGCTTCCCGAAGGCACCTATGCCTGGGGCGGGTTCCACGAGCGCTTCGATGTTTCCAAGGAACCGAACGAAGCCAACCGCTTCGGCTGGATCGTGGAAGTCGACGTGGACGATCCGAATTCCGTGCCGAAGAAGCGCACGGCGCTCGGCCGCTTCAAGCACGAAGGGGCCGAATCGATCGTCGCCAAGGATGGCCGCGTCGTCTTCTATCTCGGCGACGACGAGCGCTTCGACTATGTCTACAAGTTCGTGACGGCCGGCCGGTTCGACCCGCAGAACCGCGCCGCCAACATGGACCTTCTCGACGACGGCACGCTCTACGTCGCCAAGTTCGCCGAGGACGGCGGCATGGAATGGCTGCCGCTGATCTTCGGGCAAGGCCCGCTGACGGCGGAAAACGGCTTCCGCAGCCAAGCGGATGTCGTGATCGAAACGCGCCGGGCCGGCGATCTCCTCGGCGCCACCAAGATGGACCGGCCGGAAGATATCCAGCCGAACGGCACCAACGGCCGCGTCTACGTGATGCTGACCAACAACACGCGGCGCAAGCCCGATCAGGTCGACGCCGCCAATCCGCGTGCCACCAACGCCTTCGGCCACATCATCGAGATCAGCGAGAACGAGGGCGATTTCACCGCCACGAAGGGGCGCTGGGAGGTGCTTCTGAAATGCGGCGATCCCGCTGTTGCGGAAGTCGGCGCGACCTTCTCGACCGAGACCACGAAGAACGGCTGGTTCGGCATGCCGGACAATTGCGCGGTGGATACGGAAGGGCGTCTCTGGGTCTCGACGGACGGCAATTCGCCCAAGGGCACGGGCCGCACGGACGGGCTTTGGGCGGTGGATACGGAAGGCGCGGCGCGCGGCACCTCCAAGCTCTTCTTCCGCGTGCCCGTCGGGGCCGAGATGTGCGGGCCTCTGCTTCTTCCCGACATGGCAACGGCTTTCGTCGCGGTTCAGCATCCGGGCGATGGCGGCGACGACTGGGAAGGCTTCGGCCGCATCTCCTATTACGAGGACCTGTCCACGCGCTGGCCGGACTTCCAGCCGAACATGCCGACGCGGCCGTCAGTGGTGGCGATCACCCGCCAGGGCGGCGGCAAGATCGGCATGGCCTGACGACAACGATGGGCGGCTTCGGCCGCCCTCGCCTTCTCAAAGCTTCGAAGCGAGCGCCGCGTTCGGCCAGCAGGTTTCCGGCATTCCGAGCGTGCGCTCCGCTTCGCCGATGGAGCGTCGCGTCTTGAAGCCGGGAAAGCCGTCCGCGCCTCCGACATCGTAACCCTTGGCGATCAGCTTCTCTTGAAGCCGCGCCGTCTGCCCCCGCGACAGCCCATCGGCCGTGCGCCACGGCGTCTTGAAAGCGCCGCCCGTTCCCGCGATCCGGTCGGCGAGCTGCCCGATGAACAGGGCGTAGAGGTCGGAATTGTTGTAGACCTTGATCGTGTAGAAGTTGGGGGTCGCGACGAAGGCCGGCCCCATCCGGCCCGCCGGCATCATCAGATGCGCCTTGGCATCCGGCTTGCCGAAACCCGCCTTCGAGATGGAAGCAGCGCCGGCCTTCGCCAGATCGGACACTGGCCGGCCCTTGTCCGGTCCCTCGCCCGTGCAGGACAGGGAGGCGGGCACGCTTGCCTCGGCACCCCAGCCCCGCCCCGCCTGCCAGCCGGAAGCCTGCAGGTAATGGGCGATGGAGGCGAGCGTGTCGGGGGTGGAGCGCCAGATATCGCGCCGCCCGTCGCCGTCGAAATCCACCGCATAGTCCTTGAACTTCGACGGCATGAATTGCGGCTGACCGAGCGCACCGGCCCAGGACGAGCGCATCTCGGAGACCTTCAGATGCCCGTCCGCCACGATGTCGAGGGCCGCCAGAAGCTCCTCGCGGAACATCTCCTTGCGCCGTGAGGCCCAAGCCTTGGTGCCGAGCACTTCGAAGGCGTCGTAGGGGATCTTGGCCGCGCCGAAATTCGACTCCTTGGCCCAGATGGCCAGGAGGATCGGCGCGGGAACGCCGTAACGGCGCTCCACCGTGGCGAGAGTCGCGCGGTTGTCCGCCAGAAGCGTCCGGCCCTTGGCGGCAAGCCTCGTCAGCGACTTGTCGTCGAAATAAGCGGCGGGATCGCGGAACTCTGCCTGGCTCGATTTCTCCTCGATCTTCGGCTTCTCGCCGGGCAGAACGAGATCGGGCAGTTTCAGGTTCGGCTTCACGCCCCGGAACGCCTCATCGAACACCCCGCGCGGCACACCCCGCGCTTTAGCCGCCGGCCAGATGTCGGTGTCGAGAAAGCGGCGAAAGGAGGCTTCGGGCGAAGCGGTCTGAGCGGAAGCAGGTGCGGCAAGCACGACGGTAGCGGCGAACGCGAGAGCGATCCGGGATAACAAGCGGGTGTTCCTACGGTTCAGGAGAACAAAGGCCGGAACCTGATGGATTTCAGCATCCTTCGCGCCGCAGTTCCTCGGCTGCCGCATCAAGCGTGACCCGGATATCCGCTTCGGAAGAGTCTCGCCTTCATTGATCGCCTTGTTGATCTTGGAGCGCAGCCATTGCAGCTTCTTCTCCTGCTCTTCCACGAGACGCAGGCCTTCTTCCACGACCTCGCTGGCGGAAGAATAACGGCCGTTCCGCATGAGCTCATCGACAATGCTCTCGCGATGGTTGCTCACGCTAATTCCCATCAGACTGCTCCGATCCTTGCGTGAGCCGATCCTATCAGAGGACGGGACCCCGCCAAAAGCGCAGCGTGTTTAGAACGCCGTCCGCGCCCGCATCGCGGCCGACAGTGTGCCTTCGTCGAGATAATCGAGCTCGCCCCCGACCGGCACGCCGTGCGCGAGGCGGGTGATGCGGACATCGAAGCCGGCGAGCTGGTCGATGATGTAATGCGCTGTCGTCTGCCCCTCGACGGTGGCGTTGACCGCGATGATGATCTCCTTGATGCCGCCTTCCGCCACGCGCTCCACGAGGCGGCGGATGGTGAGGTCCTCCGGCCCGACGCCTTCCAAAGGCGACAGGACGCCGCCCAGCACATGATAGGCCGCGTTCAGGGCTTTCGCGCGCTCCAGGGCCCAAAGGTCGGAAACGTCCTCCACCACCACCACGGTGGACTGGTCGCGCCCGTGATCGGCGCAGATCGTGCAAGGATCGCGCGTGTCGATATTGCCGCAATTGGAGCAAACGAGGACGCTGTTCAGCGCGCGGTCCATCGCCTCCGTCAAGGGCGACAGGAGCTGCTCCTTGCGCTTGACGAGGTGAAGGGTCGCGCGCCGGGCCGAACGGGGGCCGAGGCCGGGAAGCTTGGCGAGAAGCTGGATCAGCCGCTCGATCTCCGGCCCGGCGATGGGCTTTGCCATGCGGGAACTCTTAGAAGGGGAACTTCATGCCGGGCGGTAGGGGCAGGCCAGCAGTGAGCGCCTGCGTTTTTTCCGCGATCTGCACTTCCAGCTTGGTCCTGGCATCGTTGTGCGCGGCGACGATCAGATCCTCCAGAATATCGCCTTCCTCGGGCTTCAGAAGCGAGGGATCGATCTTCAAGGAGGCGAGTTCGTTGCGCCCGTTGAGAACGACCTGCACCAGCCCCCCGCCGGACTGGCCGGTGGCGGACACGTCGGCGATCTCCTGTTGGAGCCCCTGCATCTTTTCCTGCATGGCTTTGGCCTGCTTCATCAGGCCCATGATGTCCTTCATCGAGGCGGTCCTTGTTCAATCGTCGTCGGGAAGAAGCGAGGGATCGGCCGCAAGTTCCGCGGCATCCGCGCTGACGGGAATGGCTTCGGCGGCGGCCTGATCGGCGGCGAGCAACCCTTCGCGCAGGCGCACGTCGATCACCTTCGCGCCCGGCGCGGCCTTCAGGATTGCCGCGACCTCCGGGTCGAGCTCGGCGTCCGAGACGAGCGACAGGCGGCGCGAGGATTCCTGTTCCTCCAGCGTCGGGTCGCCGCCGGACGGAGCGATGGACACGACCCAGCGCTTGCCCGTCCAGTCGAGAAGCCGCTTCTGAAGATCGCCCGGCAGGGTGCGGGGCGCTCCGTCGGTCAGGGCGAATTCCAGATGTCCGTCCTCGATCCGCAAGGGCCGCACGGAACGGCGGAGATGAATGCGCATCAAGGAATCGCGCTTTTCCTCGGCGAGCGCCACGAGGTCGGCGAGCGAGCGGATGGCCGGCGCGGTCTCGGCCGCCGGCTGCGGCGCGGGCGCGCGAACGGGCGGGGCGTCAGACCGCGTGGCGATCGACAGGCGGGGGGCCGAAACGGGGCTGGGGCTCGGGCTCGGCGCGGGCTGCGCCGCGACCGCCGTGGCGGCCGACGAACCGAAGTCGCGCATGCGGGGCGCCGGATCGCGTGGGCCCTCGCCGCCATTCGAGGCGGCGGGCGGCGGGGGCGGCAGGCTCGACAGGTCGCCGGAGCGCACGAGGCGCGCGAGATCGCCGGGACCGGGAAGGTCGGCCGCATAGGCGATGCGGATCATCGCCATTTCAGCGGCCTGCCGGGGCGAAGCGGCCTGGCGCGCTTCCTCGATGGCGCGCAGCAGCATCTGCCAGACCTGGGACAGGGCGCGCACCGACAGGCTTTGCGACATTTCGAGGCCGCGTGTCGCCTCGGCCGGAGACAAGGTCGCGTCCTTCGCCTGGTCGGGCACGAAGCGCAACGACGACACGAGATGGGCGAAGTCGGCAAGGTCCGACAGAACCACGACAGGATCGGCCCCGACCGCGTATTGCTCGCGGAACTCGGCGAGCGCGGCGCTCGCATTGCCGCGCATCAGGTGCTCGAAAAGGTCGATCACGCGCGTCCGGTCGGCGAGTCCCAGCATGGCGCGCACGGCGTCCGCTTCGATCCGGCCCGCACCGTGGGCGATCGCCTGATCCATGAGCGACAGGGCGTCGCGCGCCGAGCCTTCGGCAGCTCTGGCGACGAGCCGCAGCGCCTCGTCCTCCACGGACACGTCTTCCGCGTCCGCGATGCGCTTCAGATGCGCCATCAAGGTGCCCGCCTCGATGCGGCGCAGATCGAAACGCTGGCAGCGCGACAGGACGGTGATTGGGACCTTGCGGATTTCGGTGGTGGCGAACACGAATTTCACGTGCTCGGGCGGTTCTTCCAGGGTCTTCAGGAGACCGTTGAAGGCCTGGGTCGAGAGCATGTGCACCTCGTCCACGATATAGACCTTGTAGCGCGCGGACACGGGGCGGTAGCGCACCTGCGCGATGATCTCGCGGATGTCGTCGATGCCGGTATGGGAAGCGGCGTCCATTTCCACCACGTCGACATGCCGCCCTTCCATGATGGCGCGGTCGTCGATCCCTTCCTCGCGCATGTGGATGGTAGGCTTGTCGATCGTCGCGGTGCGGTAGTTCAGGGCACGGGCCAGAATGCGCGCCGTCGTCGTCTTGCCCACCCCGCGCACGCCGGTCAGCATCCAGGCCTGCGCGATGCGGCCCGTTTCGAAGGCGTTGGTGAGGGTTCTGACGGTCGGCTCCTGGCCGATCAGGTCGTCGAAGCTCGTCGGGCGATATTTGCGCGCCAGAACGCGATAGGGCTGCCCCTTCGCTTCCCCTTCCGCGACCTTGCCGTCATCCATTCGCGATCACACGAGCATCCTTTGGGGCGATGGCCGATGAGCGGCCGTCGCGGTTCGCGTTCAGTCCTAGAACATCGGTGCGACGAGCGGAACCTCCCGGGCGCCCCGATCAGCGATACTTGGTTGCGCCATGAAGTCGCCGCGCTTGAGCGAAAAGGAGGAGAGAAAGACGCGCCATCGGGGCGCCGGGTGATTCGCGATGACGCTCAGCCAGTTCCAGCGCATTCGCCGCTTCGTGCTTGGGGCAGGCATTCTTCTCGCCTTCGCCGCTCTTCTTTGCGTCGGATCAGCCTGGAGCGAGGAGATCCACGAAGAGATCGAGACGATCGGCCTTTGCCTGATCGCAGCGGGGATCGCCGGCCGCATCTGGTGCACCCTTTATATCGGGGGCCGGAAAGCGGCGGAGATCGTGGATATCGGTCCCTATTCGGTGACGCGCAATCCGCTTTATCTTTTCTCCACCGTCGCGGCGGCAGGCATGGGGGCGCAAACCGGGTCCCTCGCCATCGCGGTCTTGTTCGCGATGGGGTGCGCGGCGGCGTTCCAGCCGGTGATCCGCCGGGAGGAAACCTATCTCGGCGGCGTCTTCGGCGCGCCTTATGCAAGCTACGTCTCGCGCGTGCCGCGCTTCTGGCCGAACCCTTCCCTATTTCGGGACGCCGGAACTTTGCAGGTGACCACCAGCCGGATCTATCGAACCCTGACCGACGGCCTCGTCTTCTTCGTGTCGATCCCCGCCTTCGAATTCGTGGAATATCTTCAGGATCACGGCACGATCGCGATCTATCTCCACCTTTATTGAGGTGGAGAACGGAGAGCTCGAAGCTCGGTCGAAGAGAAAAGGGGTGGGAGGCTGGCACGATGACCCGTGCCGTGCTCGTTGGGGCTGCTTCCTTCCGGACCTGACCCGGTTGGCGAGTGGCTCGTCCACCACCAACCTCCCATCGCTCATATCGCTCTTCCGCCCGCCGATTGCAAGGAGGCCGCGAATTTAGAATGCTGCGAAGAATCAGGCGTCCCCTTTCTGGAGAACCGCTCTAGTTAGGCCCGAACGTTTTTCCGACCGATCGAGACAGAATGCGACGCTTCGCGCTGGACCCACGCCTCGAGAACGACACGCTTCCCGTAGTGCCCCTCGGGCTCTGCGACCTCCGGGTGATGAACGACGCCCGCTGGCCCTGGGCGATCCTGATCCCCAAGCGCCAGGACATCGTGGAATTCCACGACCTGTCGCCGCTCGACCAGACCATGCTGACCTTCGAGACCTCGCTCGTCGCCAAGGCGATGAAGCGCGTGACGCGGGCCGACAAGCTGAACATCGGCACCCTCGGCAATATCGTGTCGATGTTCCACCTTCATATCGTCGCCCGGAAAGCGGAGGACGCGAACTGGCCGGGGCCGGTCTGGGGTTTCGGCACGCGCGAGCCCTACGAGGAGGAAGCGCTGCAACGCTTCATCGCGGAACTCGAAGCCGAGGTGATGGCATCATGACGGTGCCGCGCATGGGCTTTGCCGCCAACAGCCTTTGGCGGGGCGGCGAAACGCGAACCGAGGAAACGCTGGAAGAGGCTCTGGCGCGGTTCGACGCACGCATCCACCTTCTGGGGCCGGCCGGCTGGCTGTCGCGAAACGGCACCTTCGCCTTCGCGCGCACCGAGGCCGAAGCGATGGACGCCAAGGACGCAACGCTGCTCGGCTTCGATGCGGACGGCGCGCCGACGGTGGTGATGCGCGTGGCGGGGGAAGCGCCGACCGGAACGGACGCCACGGGCCTGCGGGCACTGGCATCCACGGACGGGATCGATCCGGAACTCGAAGGCCGTCTCGGCCAGGGCGAGCATCTTTTGAACTGGCACCGCCGGACGCGCTTCTGCGGCGTTTGCGGCGGCGAAACGGTCGCGGAGGCTGCCGGCTACCGGCGGCGCTGCACGTCCTGCGGCGAAGCGCATTTCCCGCGCACCGACCCGGTCGCGATCATGCTCGTGCATGACGGGAAGGGCCGCGCGCTTCTCGGCCGGGGCGCGCATTTCGCGCCGCTGATGTGGTCGTGCCTCGCCGGCTTCGTGGAGTCCGGCGAAACGCTGGAAGCCGCCGTCCGGCGCGAAACGAAAGAAGAAGCGGGCATCGAGGTCGGTGGGGTCGCCTACCATTCCTCGCAGCCCTGGCCGTTCCCAGGTTCCCTGATGATCGGCTGCGTCGGGGAAGCCCTGACGAGCGAGATCACCTTCGACCATGCCGAACTCGAAGATTGCCGGTGGTTCACGCGCGAGGAAGTCGTGGCCATGCTGGAAGAGCGCCACCCGCAAGGGCTGACGCTTCCCAAACCCTTCGCCATCGCTCACCACCTCACCCGCGCCTTCGCATTAGGCGAGGTCGGCTGAAGCCTTATTCCGCCGCCGTCAAAAGCGCGTGGCGGTCGGGCGCGGCGCGGTAGACGCCGAGGTTTCGGAACTCGGCCGAAAAGAAGCGCAGTTCTTCCAAGGCCCGCGCCACCGCCGGATCGTGCGGATGGCCCTCGATATCGGCATAGAACAGGGTCGCCGCGAAGGTGCCGCCGATCTGGTAGCTTTCGAGCTTCGTCATGTTGATGCCGTTCGTGGCGAAGCCACCGAGCGCCTTGTAAAGGGCGGCCGGAATGTTGCGCACGCGAAACACGAAGGTCGTCACCACGTCGCGGCTGAGATAAGCGCGCCCGTTGGCGGCGGCATGGGGATCGCGCGCCGTCCAAAGGCTCAAGCGCCGCTCGTCGGGATCGGACAGGTCCACCCGGTCCGGATCGCGCAGGATCACGAAGCGCGTGACGTTGCTTTCCGAATCCTCGACGTTCCGCTCCAGGATGTCGAGGCCGTAGAGTTCGGCGGCAAGCTCGGGCGCGAGCGCCGCCTGGCTCGCATCGGACCCTTGCGAGACCTCGCGCGCCGCGCCGGCCGTATCGCCGGCGATCACGGCCTTCCAGCCGTTGCGGCGGATGAAGTCGCGGCATTGGCCGATGGCGTGGACATGGCTGTGGACGCTGCGGATCGCGGAACGCGGCGTTCCGCGCTTCACCATGAGCTGGAAATGGATCGGCATGAAATATTCGCCGACGATCTGCAGCCCCGAATCGGGCATCAGGCGATGGATGTCGGCGACGCGGCCCGCCAGCGTGTTCTCGATGGGAATCATCGCGTGGCTCGCTTCGCCGCTTTTCACCGCCGCGAAGGCGTCGTCGAAGGAGGGGCAGGGCAAGGGCTGCATCGCATCGCCGAAGACGGTGCGACAGGCCATGTCGGAATTGGCGCCCGGCTCGCCCTGGAAGGCGATTCTCGGCAATGGCGCGTTCATCGCACGGCTCCCGATGCGTAAAGGGCTCTGGCGCGCTCCAGATCTTCCGGCGCGTCGACGCCGAGCGGCACGGCCTTTACAATCCGGGCGTCGATCCGCATCCCGGCTTCCAGCGCGCGAAGCTGCTCCAGCTTCTCGCGCCGCTCCAGCGTCGAGGGACCGAGCGCGACGAAGCGCTCCAGCGCGGCGCGGCGATAGGCATAAAGGCCGACATGGTGGAACAAGGGCCCGTCGCCCCAGGGGGCGGTGGCCCGCGTAAAGTAAAGCGCGCGAAGCGAACGCGGTCCGATGGCCGAGCCGACGAGCTTCACGACATTGGGGTTCGTCTTCTCCCCTTCGGCCACGATCTCCACGCAAAGCGTCGCGATATCGCAGGAAGGTTCAGTGAAGGGTTCGAGCGCTTCGCGAATCAGTTCCGGCTCGATGGTCGGCAGATCGCCCTGTACGTTGACCACCGTTTCCGCCTCGCCGCGAGGATCGACGGCCTGCAGCGCTTCGAAGATGCGGTCGGAGCCGGACTGGTGCTCGACCTTCGTCATCACCGCCTCGAAGCCCGCTTGGCGCACCACGTCCGCGATCTCCTCGGTGTCCGTCGCCACCACGACGCGGCCGATGGCGGCGGCCGCCGCGCGTTCAGTGACGCGCAGGATCATGGGCTTGCCGGCGATATCGGCGAGCGGTTTGGCGGGCAGGCGCGTCGAGGCGTAGCGGGCGGGAATGAGAACAAGGGCGGTCATGAAGCAATCGTTTTTGGAAGAATACCAGACTACGGATTGAATGATCGCGGAGGCGATGCCAAAACAGGCCGCGGCGGGGCTTCCATACAGGGGTTCCGGCGAGGTTGCCAAGACAAGACGGATGGGTCTCCCGCGAGACTTCTGCCGTCGGCCGACGGGAGACGGCGTTTCCATGAACTCATTCGAGGCGAACAAGATCTTCGGCGCGGTGCTCGGGGTCGTTTTCGTTCTGTTCGGCGGCAGCCTTCTCGCGGAAGGATGGTTCCATTCCGAACTCCCCGAAAAGCCGGGCTATGCGATCGAAGGCGCCGCGACGCCGGCTGCCGCGGCCACCGGCGGCGCTTCCAACGAGGTGACGCCCGTCGCCCAGTTGCTCGCCAGCGCCAATGCCGATGCCGGTCTTGCCCAGTTCAAGAAGTGCCAGGCCTGCCATTCCGGCGAAAAGGGCGGCCCCAACAAGGTCGGCCCCGACCTTTGGGATCTGGTGGAGCGGCCGATCGCCACCCACGAGGGCTTTGCCTATTCGGCGGGTATGAAGGCCTACGCCGCGGAAGGCGACGGCAAGTGGGACTGGGACAAGCTGAACCACTTCATTCACGGCCCCAAGGACACCGTGAAGGGCACGGCCATGGGCTTTGCGGGCATCAAGAACGACAAGGATCGCGGCGACCTCCTCGCTTATCTGCGCACCCTGTCGGACAGCCCGAAGGCCCTGCCCACCGCCGAAGCCGCGCCTGCGCCCGAAGGCGGCGCGCCGGCTCCGGAAGCTCCGGCAGGCGCCACGACCAATCCAGGCGAGGACAGCCAGCCGCAGGCGCCCGCCGCCGGCACCGGCGCGACCCCGGCCCAGCCTTCCACGCCGCCGGCCCCCGCTCCCGCTCCTTGAGGGCGGGCGTCACCGGGCCGTCACGGCGGCAGCGAAGCGTTTGCGGAACCTAAACTTTCGTTTATCGCCTTGGCTTGCCGAAGGATGGCCACAAAATCCGTCTGACGTGCCCCAACCGACCCGGAGAGCCCGTTGACGAACTTCCTGCCGTCCCGCCGCCATGTCCTTCTTGGCGGAGCGAGCCTCGTTCTCGCCCCGCGCCTCGCCTTTGCCGAAGACGCCGCGCCAAGCGCGGCGGAAAAAGCGCCGATCCAGCCGGCCGCGCCGGAAGCCGCCGCGACCCGGCAATGGCGCACCGGGCTCAGTCTCATCGGCGAGCCGAAATACGCTGCCGGCTTCGAGCGCTTCGACTATGTCAACGCGCAGGCGCCGAAGGGCGGATCGATCCGGCTCAGCGAGACCGGCTCCTTCGACACCTTGAACCCGATCCTCTCCAAGGGCGATCCCGGCGCCGGCATCGGCCTCCCCTTCGACACGTTGATGAAGGCCTCCGAAGACGAGGTGTCGACCGAATACGGCCTTCTGGCGGACGGGGTTTCCTATCCCGAGGACTATTCCTCCGTGACCTACCGCCTTCATCCGCAGGCCAGATGGCACGACGGCAAGCCGGTGACGCCCGAAGACGTCGTTTGGAGCTTCACGCAGCTTAAAGAACTGAACCCGAGCCAGGGCTTCTACTACCGCCACGTCGCCTCGGCCGCGCAAACGGGCGAGCGCGAGGTGACCTTCACCTTCGACGAGAAGAACAATCGCGAACTGCCCAACATCGTCGGTCAGCTCATCGTCCTGCCGAAGCACTGGTGGACGGGCACGGACGCGAACGGCCGGCAGCGCTCGATCAGCGAGACCACGCTGGAGCCGCCGCTCGGCTCGGGTCCCTACAAGGTCGCCTCGGTGAATGCCGGCCGCGGCATCGTCTTCGAGCGCGTGGAGGATTACTGGGGCGCCGATCTGCCGGTGAATGTCGGCCAGAACAATGTCGATCGGATCGAGTACGTTTATTTCCGCGACGACTCGGTGGCCTTCGAAGCCTTCAAGGCCAACCAGTTCGACTACTGGTTCGAGTTGCGGGCCTCGCGCTGGGCGACGGCCTACGACTTTCCGGCGGTGCGCGACGGCTTCGTGAAAAAGGAGCGTTACGAGAACCCCTATCGAACGGCCGGACTGATGATCGGCTTCGTTCCGAACCTGCGCAGACCCTTGTTCCAGGACCTGCGCGTGCGTCAGGCCATGAACTACGCGCTCGACTTCGAGACGATGCAGCGGACGCTGTTCTATGGCGAGTACAAGCGGCCGAATTCCTTCTTCTTCAACTCCGATCTGGCCTCGTCCGGCGTGCCCGAGGGGCAGGAACTGGCCTTTCTGGAGCCGTTGAAGGGCAAGATTCCCGACAGCGTCTTCACCGCGCCTTACGAAAATCCGGTCGGCGGCGACAACACCAAGATTCGCGACAACCTGCGCCGGGCCGTGCAACTCCTGAAGGAAGCGGGCTGGGAGCAGAAGGGCGGGCGGCTGGTGAATGCCCAGACCGACGCGCCCTTCGCCTTCGAGATCATCCTCAACGGCGACACGCTCGGCGGCATGGTCGGCCAGTACCAGCAGAGCCTGAAGCGCATCGGCATCGAGATGACGATCCGACCGGTCGATCCCTCGCAATACATCAACCGCATCCGCGCCCGCGAATACGACATGATCTATACCGGCCTCGCTCAGTCGCTTTCGCCCGGCAACGAGCAATACGACTACTGGAGTTCGGGCGCCGCCGATCAGGCCGCTTCGCAGAACTATGCCGGCATCAAGAACACGGCCGTTGATCAGCTCATCACCAATGTCGTGCAGGCCAAGGATCGCGACACGCTCGTTGCCGCCACCAAGGCCCTCGACCGCGTGCTTCTCGCCAACCAGTACATGATCCCGAGCTATGTCGGCGTGGATGCGCGGATCGCGCTTTGGGACCGCTTCTCGCACCCGGAAAAACTGCCGGAATATTCCATCGGCTGGCCGGCGCTCTGGTGGTACGACGAAGCCAAGGCCGCCAAAATCCCGGCACCGCGCACGTGAGCGCCCTCCTTTTTTCGCGCCGCCGCTTCGGGCAGATGATGCTGGCGGCCGGCGGCGCGGCGGCCTTGCCGAAGGTGCTGTTCGCGCAAACCCCGACCGACACGCCGGTCCACGGCTTGTCGGCCTTCGGCGACCTGAAATACGCGGCCGACTTCACCCATTTCGGCTACGCCAACCCGGACGCCCCAGCCGGCGGGGCGATGCATCTCGACGTCGCCTACTGGATCGGCAACCAGAACCCGCAGACCTTCGACACGCTGAACACCTTCGTTCTCCAGGGCAACGCGCCGCCCCGGATGGAGAAGCTCTACGACACGCTGATGACCTCGGCGCTGGACGAGCCCGACGCGATCTACGGCGCGTTGGCGCAAAGCGTCTCGATCTCCGCTGATCGCAACTCGTACACCCTGACGCTCAGGCCCGAAGCGACTTTCTCCACCGGCGCGAAAGTCACGGCCGAGGATGTCGTCTTCTCGTACCTCACCATGAAGGACAAAGGGCATCCGAGCCTCGCCATCACGCTGCGGCCTTTGACGGAGGCTGTTGCCGAGGACGAACGCACCGTGCGCCTCGTTTTTTCAGGCCGCCAAACGCCCGTCGAGGTTCTGGAAGCCTTGGGCAGCATCCTCATCGTCCCTAAAGCCTTCTTCGCTTCCCGCGAGTTCGAGCGCACGGGCCTGACCGAGATTCCCGGCAGCGGGCGTTACAAGATCAAGCGCTTCGAGACCGGCCGCTTCATCGAATACGAGCGACGCGAGGATTACTGGGCGAGGGACCTGCCCTTCGCGCGCGGCCTCGATCATTTCGGCACGCTGCGGATCGACTTCTTCCGCGACCGGCAGCCGGCGCTGGAAGCCTTCAAGAAGGGCCAGATCACTTATCGCGAGGAATTCACGACGCGGAGCTGGGCGACCGAATACGATTTTCCCGCCGTGCGCGAACGCCGTGTCCTCAAGACCGAATTCCCGGAAGAAAAGCGCCCGCGCTTCCAGTGCTGGGCGCTGAACCAGCGGCGGGAGCGCTTCCGCGATACGCGCGTGCGCCGCGCGATCAACATGTGCTTCGACTTCGAATGGACGAACGCCAACCTTCTCTTCAATCTGCGCGACCATTCGGATTCGCCCTTCGAGGGCTCGGTCTACAAAGCCGAGGGCAAGCCTTCGCCGGAAGAGCTGGCGGTGCTCGAGCCCTTGCGCGGCAAGGTGCCGGACGAGGTTTTCGGCGAGGTCTGGGTGCAGCCGGTCTCCGACCGTTCGGG
Source organism: Aureimonas psammosilenae (assembly GCF_009176975.1). GTDB lineage: Bacteria > Pseudomonadota > Alphaproteobacteria > Rhizobiales > Rhizobiaceae > Plantimonas > Plantimonas psammosilenae. The sequence goes on along the minus strand of NZ_WEZG01000001.1, from coordinate 59,870 downwards.
CAACGACAGGAAGCTCCTGCGCGAAGCCGTGCGCCTTTTCAACGAGGCCGGCTGGACGCAAAAGAACGGCCGCCTCATGAACGAGAAGGGCGAGGCCTTCACGCTCGAATTCCTGATCAACGGCACCGAGCAGCAGCGGGTCTACGCCAAGTTCTTCGAAACGCTGCGCCGCATCGGCGTGGACGCTTCCTTCCGGCTCGTGGACGACGCGCAATACCAGGACCGGCGCAACCGGTTCGACTACGACATGATGCTGATCGCCTTTTCCCTGACGGCGACGCCGACGCGCCAGAGCCTCGAGCTCTTCTTCGGCTCGAAACAGCGCGACGTTCCGGGCTCCTACAATTTCGCCGGCATGGGGGACGAGGGCGTCGACGCGCTTGTCGAGATCGTCGGCGCGGCGAAGGATCGCGCTACGTACACGAGCGCCATGCGCTGCCTCGACCGCGTGCTTCGCGCCCGCCTCGATTATCTGCCGAACATCAATGCCGGCGTTCACCGCGTCGCCCATTGGGACATGTTCGGCTTCGCGCCGACGAAGCCGGATTATGCCTTTCCGGTGGAGTCGCTCTGGTGGTACGACGAAGCGAAGGCCAAGGCGATCGGGCGGGCTTAACCCGAACGATCCGACGAAGCCTTTAAAGCTGCGACCGAAAGAGGTTCATGGGCGCCTATATCCTCCGACGCCTTCTCCTGATGATCCCGACGCTTTTCGGCATCATGGCGATTTCCTTCGTGGTGATCCAGTTCGCGCCCGGCGGGCCGGTGGAACAGGTGATCGCCAACCTTTCCGGCCAGGGCGGCGGCGCGGCCGACCGCGTCGGCGGCGGGGCGGGTGATTTCGGGGGCCAGAACGGCAGCGGCGAGGCGTCCGGCTATCGCGGCGCGCAGGGACTCGACCCCGCCTTCATCGCCAAGCTCGAACAGCAGTTCGGCTTCGACAAGCCGCCGCTGGAACGCTTCGGCCTGATGATCTGGAACTACCTACGCTTCGATTTCGGCGAAAGCTATTTCCGCTCGGTTTCCGTGATCGACCTCATCGTCGAAAAGATGCCGGTCTCGATCTCGCTGGGGCTCTGGATCACGCTTCTTTCCTACGGCATCTCGATCCCGCTCGGCATCCGCAAGGCGGTGAAGGACGGCAGCGTCTTCGACGTCTGGACCTCGGCGGTCGTGATCGTCGCCTATGCCGTGCCGGGCTTCCTGTTCGGCGTCCTTCTCATCGTCCTCTTCGCCGGCGGTTCCTTCTACGACTGGTTTCCCCTGTCGGGCCTCACCTCCGACAACTGGGCGCAACTTTCGTGGCCAGAGCGCATCCTCGACTATTTCTGGCACCTGACGCTGCCCCTCATCGCGATGTCCCTGTCGGCCTTCGCCACCACGACGCTTCTGACGAAGAACTCGTTTCTCGATGAGATCCGAAAGCAATATGTGGTGACGGCGCGCGCCAAGGGCCTCTCGGAGCGGCGCGTCCTTTACGGCCACGTCTTCCGCAACGCCATGCTGATCGTCATCGCCGGCTTCCCGAGCGCCTTCATCTCGGCCTTCTTCACCGGCTCGCTCCTGATCGAGACGATCTTCTCGCTCGACGGCCTGGGGTTGCTGGGCTTCGACAGCGTCTACAAGCGCGATTATCCGGTGGTCTTCGCGACCCTCTACATCTTCTCCCTGATCGGCCTTTTGACCTCGCTCCTGTCCGACCTCACCTACACCTGGATCGATCCGCGCATCGATTTCGAAAGCCGGCGGGTCTGAGCCATGGATCGTCCCGAACCCGACACCCGTGAAACCGTCCCCGCGCCGATCGAAGCGCGCGAGGATCGCACCATCGACACGGCCGGCACCGCGCAGATGGCTCCGTCCGCCATGGTCACGCGTTCACGCCTGTCGCCGCTCAACCGGCGGCGGCTGGAGAACTTCAAGGCGAACCGGCGCGGACTCTGGGCCTTCTGGATCTTCGCCGTCCTGTTCGTAGTGACTCTCTTCGCCGAAGGCATCGCCAACGACCGGCCGCTTCTCGTCCAGTACAAGGGCGAGTTCTACTACCCGCTCGTGACCGACTACCCGGAGGAAACGTTCGGCGGCTTCCTGCCGACCACGAACTATCGCGACCCCTTCATCCAGGAGGAAGTCGGCGCGAACGGTTGGATGATCTGGCCGCCGATCCGCTATTCCTATCGGACCGTCAACAACGAGATCCCGACCAACGCCCCTTCCCCGCCCTGGTGGCTCCTGTCGAAAGAGGACCGCTGCGCGAAGTACCCGAACGGCGTTTCGGACGTGAACTGCACGATCGGCAATTGGAACTGGCTCGGCACCGACGATCAGGCGCGCGACGTCCTCGCCCGCATCATCTACGGCTTCCGCATCTCGGTTCTGTTCGGCCTGGTGCTCACCTTCTTCTCCGCGCTCGTCGGCGTGTCGGCCGGGGCGGTGCAAGGCTATTTCGGCGGCTGGACCGACCTCATCTTCCAGCGCTTCATCGAAATCTGGTCATCCATCCCGACGCTCTTCGTGCTTCTCATCATCGCCTCGATCCTGCCGCCGGGCTTCTGGATTCTCCTCGGCATCATGCTTCTGTTCTCCTGGGTGTCCTTCGTCGGCGTGGTCAGGGCGGAGTTCCTCAGGGCGCGCAACTTCGAATATGTGAACGCGGCGCGCGCGCTGGGCGTCAAGGACCGCACGATCATCGTCCGCCACCTCCTGCCGAACGCGATGGTGGCGACGCTGACCTTCCTGCCCTTCATCCTCAACGGCTCGATCACGACGCTGACCTCGCTCGACTTCCTCGGTTTCGGCCTGCCGCCCGGCTCGCCGTCGCTGGGCGAACTCCTTCAGCAGGGCAAGAACAACCAGACCGCCCCCTGGCTCGGCATTTCCGGTTTCCTCGTCCTATCTTTGATGCTGTCGCTTCTCGTTTTCGTCGGCGAAGCCGTGCGCGACGCCTTCGACCCGAGGAAGACGTTCAGGTAAGGTGACGGCCATGAGCGAAGCCAGGACACGCGTCGTGCTTGAGAATTATCCGGCGGAGAAGCTGCCGGACGACATGCGGGGCGATTTCTCCGCCGACGATGCGGTTCAGATCACGATCGAAAAGCAACCCGAAAAGAACGTCTGGGACGACTTCCTGGAAAGGGTGCGCTCGTATCACGAGGCCAATCCCGGAAAGTCGGTTACGTCCGAGGAAGCCGTCGCACGTGTCAGAGCCATCCGGGACGAATGGGATTGACGGTTTCGATCTACCTCGACGCCAATGCTCTTATCGAGGCCGTCGAACACGAGGAGATGGCGGGCCTCGATTTCATACGGCAGCAATCTCTGGAGGGTCTGCGGTTCATCACGAGCGAACTGACTTGGGCAGAAATTTCGATAAAGCCCCTGAAGGAACGGGATACGGCACTCAGCGATCTTTATGAGGAGTTGATCTTCGGGGGCCGCCTGATGACGTCCATCGCAGTCGATCGATCCGTGTTGCGCAAGAGCGTGGAAGTCCGTGCCTGGCTCGGGGGCAAGCTTCCCGATACGATCCATGTCGCAAGCGCCATCGTGACGGAATGCCGACTTGTCGTTTCCTCCGATCGCCGGCTCCGAATACCTCACGGCATCGAACGGATTTCCTTGATGGACCTGATGCGAGAAAAGACAGCGCCATGACCCCGAACAGCCATGGCGTTCCTCATCGAGACCACGACCATTCCCACGACCACGGCCATTCGCACGACCATGCGGGGATGGCGTCGGAAAAGCGCGTCGCGATCGCGGCGGTGCTGACCGGCCTCTTCATGCTGGCGGAGATCGCCGGCGGGCTCATATCGGGCTCGCTCGCGCTTCTGGCGGATGCCGGGCATATGTTCGTGGACTTCGCGGGTCTCGCGCTCGCCTGGCTCGCCTTCCGCATCGCGCGCCGTCCTGCCGATGCGGCTAAGACCTACGGCTACGACCGCTTCCAGATTCTCGTCGCCTATTCCAACGGCTTGGTTCTCTTCGGCATCACCGCGATCATCGCCTTCGAAGCCTGGGAGCGGCTGGCCAATCCAGCCCCGGTTCTCGGCGGCACGATGCTCGTCGTCGCCATCGGCGGCCTTCTCGTCAACATCGCGGCCTTCTTCGTTCTGCACGGCGGAGATCAGGACGATCTCAACCTCAAGGGCGCGCTTCTCCATGTCGCGGGCGATCTCCTGGGCTCGGTCGCGGCCATCGCGGCGGCGATCGTCATCCTCGCCACCGGCTGGACGCCGATCGACCCGATCCTGTCGGTGCTCGTCTGCCTCCTGATCCTCACCAACGCATGGCGGCTCGTGCGCGATGCCGGCCACATCCTTCTGGAAGGAACGCCCGCCGGCGTCGATTCCACCGCGATCGGCCCGCATCTGGTGGCCACCGTTCCGTCCGTCAGCGCGGTGCATCACGTTCACGTTTGGGCGATCACACCGAAACGCAAGGCGGCGACGCTCCATGCCTGCGTGGCGGAAGGCAATGACGGCACGCAGGCCGTGCGCGGCATCAAGCAGGAACTCGGCCGCCGCTTCGACATCAGCCACGTGACCGTCGAGATCGAGCACGACCTCTGCGCCGATGCCGACACCCACGACCACGACCACGACCACGACCACGACCACGACCACGACCACGGTCATCACAGCCATTCGCATGGCAATCACGATCATTCGGATCATGCGCATGACGCGAATTCGAGCGGGAAAGGAGTGGCGGCATGAGCGCGCTGGAAGCAACGCCCGCGGTGGCGGAAGCTCCGCTTCTCGACGTGCGCGACTTGTCCGTCGCCTTTCACGGCGGCGGGCGGACCTCGCTTGCCGTCGACCGCGTGTCCTTTTCGATCAAGCCCGGCGAGACATTGGCGCTGGTGGGCGAGTCCGGTTCCGGCAAGTCCGTTTCTGCCCTGTCGATCCTGAAGCTCCTGCCTTATCCGGCCGCGAGCCATCCCGGCGGCGAGATCCGGTTCGGGGGCGAGAACCTCATCGGCATGGACGAGAAGGCTCTGCGCCGGGTGCGCGGCAACAAGATCTCGATGATCTTCCAAGAGCCGATGACCTCGCTGAACCCGCTTCACACGATCGAGCGGCAAGTGGGCGAAATCCTCAAAGTTCACCGGGGGCTCGGCACCAAAGAAACGGGCGAGCGTGTGCTCGAACTCCTCCGGCAGGTCGGCATCCGCGATCCAGAGAAACGGCTCGGCGCTTATCCGCACCAACTGTCCGGTGGCCAGCGCCAGCGCGTGATGATCGCCATGGCGCTCGCCAACGAGCCCGATCTCCTCGTCGCCGACGAGCCGACAACGGCGCTCGACGTCACCGTCCAGGCGCAGATCCTCGAACTCCTGAAGGTGCAGCAGCAGAAGCGCCGCATGGCGATGCTGTTCATCACCCACGATCTCGGCATTGTCCGGCGCATCGCCGACCGCGTCTGTGTGATGTACAAGGGCCGGATCGTCGAGGAAGGCCCGACGGAGCGCATCTTCGCTTCGCCACAACATGAATACACCAAGCGGCTTCTGGCGGCCGAACCGAAGGGCCGCCCGCCCGCCGCCAATGCCAACGCGCCTGTCGTGATGGAAGGACGGGACGTGAAGGTGTGGTTTCCGATCCGCACCGGCTTCTTCCGGCGCGTGTCCGACCATGTGAAGGCGGTGGACGGCATCGACCTGACGGTCCGCGCCGGACAGACGGTCGGCGTCGTCGGCGAGTCGGGATCGGGCAAGACGACGCTCGGCCTCGCCCTCACCCGCATGATCTCGTCGCAAGGCCATATCGCCTTCGAGGGCAACCGGATCGACGACCGCTCCTTCGGCGCGATGCGACCGCTTCGCGAGCGCGTCCAGATCGTGTTCCAGGACCCGTTCGGTTCGCTGTCCCCGCGCATGTCCATCGCCGACATCGTCGGGGAAGGCCTGGAGGTCCATGCGCGCAAACTCTCCGCCGACGAACGGGACGCCCGCGTCGTCTCCGCGCTGGAAGAGGTCGGGCTCGACCCCGAGGCTCGCTTCCGCTACCCGCACGAATTTTCCGGCGGCCAGCGCCAGCGCGTCGCCATCGCGCGCGCCATGGTGCTGAACCCGCGCTTCGTCATGCTGGACGAGCCGACCTCGGCGCTCGACATGAGCGTCCAGGCACAGGTGGTCGATCTTCTGCGCGACCTCCAGCGGAAGCACGATCTGGCCTATCTCTTCATCAGTCACGACCTGAAGGTGGTGCGCGCGCTCGCCAACGAGGTGATCGTGATGCGCAACGGGCAGGTGGTGGAGCGGGGGCCGGCGGAGGACATCTTCGAGCGTCCGCAAACCGACTACACCAAGGCGCTGATGGCCGCCGCCTTCCGCATCGAAACCACGAGAACGGACGCCGCCTCGCAATGAGCGCCACCCATTACCGCGATCTCCTGGCCGACCAGTCGCTCGACGTCGAGATCCTCAAGCGCGAACGGCTGTGCGACGGGTTTCGCAACTTCGAGGCGGTGACGGTGACGCACCAGTCGCTGGACGGGGCATCGCGCATCGGCCCCTTGCGCCGCGAGCTTCTGTCCACCGGCTCGGTGGTGGTGGTGGTGCCCTACGATCCGGTGCTCGACGCCATCGTGGTGATCCGCCAGTTCCGCATCGGCGCGGCCTTGAAGACGCCGAACGCCGCGGCGCTGGAACTGCCGGCCGGCGTCGTGGACGAGGGCGAGGAGCCGGACGCCTCGGCCGCGCGCGAACTCTTCGAGGAAAGCGGACTTCAGGCCAAGACACTCGAGCGCTGCTTCACCATGCTGCCCTCGCCGGGCCTCACCGACGAGCATGCGATCGTTTATCTCGCCATCGTGGATGCCTCCGAACTCGAAGCCTCGACCGGCCTTGCCGAAGAGCACGAGGACATCCGGCCGATCGCCGCGCCGGCGGAAGCGCTGATCGCGGCCGTGGACGAAGGGCGGATCGAGAACGGCTTCCTGATCGCCTGCACGCACTGGTTCGCCCGAAAGGGTCGTCTTCGCGCCAACGCGCTCGCCGCCAGCCTAGAGGCTGGCTAAGCGAAGCGAACTAGAGCGTTCAGCCGAGCGACAGCCGCCGGATGCCGGAGATCGCGACGCCCTTAGCCTCGTAGCGGCGAACTGCCTCGGTCAGCGGCTCGATCCGCGTCGCCATGTGGAAGGCGTTGGCATGGAGAAGCCGCGCCTCATCCAGCATGATGCCGACATGGCCGGGCCAGAAGACGAGATCGCCGCGCTTGGAGGGCGCGTAGGGGGCGACGGCTTCCCCAAGTTCGCGTTCCTGCATGTCCGTGTCGCGCGGCGCGGCGATGCCGGCAAGGCCAAGAGCCGTCTGGACAAGGCCCGAGCAGTCCGCGCCGAGCGGCGTCTTGCCGCCCCAGAGATAGGGCGCGCCGAGAAAAAGCTCGGCGACGACCACGAAGTCGGCCGCCTTGGCGTCGAGGTCCTGCAGGTGCTGGACCACCACGGCCCCTTCCGGCGCGACCAGCGCATAGGTCGCATTGCGGTCGCTCGCCTCGCCCCCCACCGCAACCCGCGCGCCCATCGGCAGATGCGCCCGCACCGGCTGCTTGATGTCGGGCACCGGGAAGAGCAGCGTCGAGGGCACGCAAACGCGGTGCGTGGCGGGGGCGAGCCGGTCCGACAAGGCGGCCCTCTCCATCCAGCCGACATAGCCGTCGCCGTCCAACTGGACCCAGGCCCAGCCGTCGTCGTGCGCCTCGAAGACAAGCACGGTCTCGCCCAGAAGCGCTTGCGTTTCCTGGGTGGCGGACGCGCGGCCTTCCCGGCGCAGCGGCGCGATCGGCCGCGCGACGGTCATCGCCTTGCCTTCCACGAATCGCGCCGCATCGACGCGGCCTTCCAACCGCGCATCGGCGAGATCGGCCCGAAAAGCGTTGCGGCGGGGATCGAGCGGTGCGGACATGGCGAAGCCTTTCAGGAACGCGACTTAGAGCGGCTAACAATACCTCCAGGCAGAGGATGGGCGAGGGATTTCCGTTGTTCCACAAAGAGCGAAGCGCAGTCGATGCCGGCGGCATCGGCGAGCATTCGCGATGACGTGGACGGCGGAAAGACCCGGCCAGCCGACCCTGCGAGGTGTTGTTAGCCGCTCTTATAACGCGCTTCCAGAACGCGGTGGATGGCGCGGATCGCCTGCGCTTCGCCGCCGACGGGACCGAGCGGGCCCGGCTGCGGGCGCCAGCCGAAGACGTCGAAATGCGCCCAGGCCTTCGCCTTTTCCACGAAGCCCTGGAGGAAGAGCGCCGCCGTCACCGCGCCCGCAAAACCGTCGCTCGTGACGTTGTTGGTGTCGGCGATCTTGGAGGACAGACCCTTGGCATAGGGTTTCCAGAGCGGCAGGCGCCAGATCGGGTCGGCGACCTCGCGGGATGCCTGCCCGAGTGCGGCGGCGAACGCTTCGTCGTCGGTGAAGAAGGGCGGCAGTTCCGGCCCGAGGGCGACGCGCGCCGCGCCCGTCAGGGTCGCCATGTCGAGGAGAATTTCCGGCGCTTCCTCGTCGGCGAGCGCCAGCGCGTCGGCGAGGATCAGACGCCCTTCCGCGTCCGTGTTGCCGATCTCGACCGTCTTGCCCTTGCGGCTCGTCAACACGTCGCCGGGGCGGAAAGCATTGCCGGCGATGGCGTTCTCCACCGCCGGCACGAGAACGCGCAGGCGAACCGGCAAACGCCGGCCCATCAGAATGCGGGCGAGCGCCAGGACGTTCGCCGCCCCGCCCATGTCCTTCTTCATCAGAAGCATGCCGGACGAGGGTTTGATGTCGAGGCCGCCCGTATCGAAGCTGACGCCCTTGCCGACGAGCGTCACCTTCGGTGCGTCCTCCGGGCCCCAGACAAGGTCGATCAAGCGCGGCGCGACGCTGCTGGCGCGCCCGACCGCGTGGATCATGGGGAAGTTGCGGTCGAGAAGCTCGTCGCCGACGATGCTGGAGACCTCAGCGCCGAACTCGGTGGCGAGGTCGCGCACCGCTCGTTCCATGCCGTCGGGCAGGAGGTCGCTCGCCGGCGTGTTGACGAGATCGCGGGCGAGGAAGATCGACCGGGAAAGAAGCTCGGTCTCCGCCGGGTCGGCGCCTTCCACGCTCAAGATCGGAGCCCCTGCCCCATCGTCGTCCCGCTTGTAGCGCTCGAAGCGATAGCCCCCGAGGGCGAAGGCGAGTTGGGCGAGGCCGGGATCGAGCGGATGGTTTTCCGACAAACGCCAGTCGCCGCCCGGCAGCGCCTTGGCGAGCGCGCCGGCCAGCAGCGACGCGGCGGGGGTGTCGTCGTTCCTCGCCCCGAGGCCGAGCACCGCGCCCGCAAGCTCGCCCCCTTCGCCCGGCACGAGCAGCACCTCGCCGGCACCGGCCTTGAAGCGGCAGGCCGCCGCCCAGTCGCGCGCGCGCGTCGGCAACTCGTCCAAAGCCTTGGCGAAGACGGGCCAGACCGGGCGCGGCGTTGTCGGCTTTTCGTTCATGATCGTTTCCCGAGAAAGGAACTCAACCCTCCGACAAGGTTGAAGAACCATTGTCGCGTTTCAAGCGGGATTACCGGTTTATCGCCGATCCGCAAAGGCTGTGGATGCGGAAGGACCGACCTTTGAGACCCTCGTCTTGCGTTTCGCCGCGTATGGGCCTGATCGCCCTGTCCATGATTCTCGGCCTGTCCCTTGCCGGCTGCCAGTCCGTGTCGCCGATGCATACCGGCTCGATCCGCTCGAGCGCCGCGCCGGGCAAGGCCAAAAGCTTCGACACCATGAACGAGGGCGAGCTGCGCGCGGCCACCGAGCGATATGGCGCGGCCTACGAGCGCGATCCGAAGAACAAGGCGATCGGCCTGCCCTATGCCTCCCTTCTTCAGATGACCGGCCGCAACGACCAGTCGCTGGCGGTGATGCGGCAGGTGGCGATCGCCAATTCCAAGGACCGCGAAGTGCTGGCCGCCTATGGCAAGTCGCTGGCGGCGGCGGGCGAGCTGACGAAGGCGCTGGAAACGGTGCGCCGGGCGCAAACGCCGGACTACCCCGATTGGCGTCTCCTTTCCACGGAAGGCGCGATCCTCGACCAGCTCGGCAAACCGGAGGAAGCGCGGATCGCCTATCGCAAGGCGCTCGACATCCAGCCGAACGAGCCCGCGATCCTGTCCAATCTCGGCATGTCCTTTCTTTTGGCCAACGATCTGAAGTCGGCCGAAACCACCCTCTCCCAAGCGGCGGCGAGGCCCGGCGCCGACAGCCGCGTGCGGCAGAATCTGGCGCTGGTGGTCGGGCTTCAGGGCCGGTTCGAGGAAGCCGAGCGGATCGCGGGTGCCGAGCTTCCGCCCGAGGAAGCCAGCGCCAACGTCGCTTATCTCAGGCAGATGCTGTCCCAGCGCAACACGTGGTCGATGCTGAAGGACAAGGATAAAACGCCCAGCGCCGCGCAATAAGAGCGCGGGGCGCGGCTCACTTCGCGCTCATCACCTGGATCGCGGCAGGTCCGAGGATCACCACGAAAAGCACCGGCAGAAAGAACACGATCATCGGCACGGTGAGTTTGGGCGGCAGGCTCGCGGCCTTCTTCTCGGCGATGTTCATGCGCGCGTCGCGCCCTTCCTGGGCCAGAACGCGCAGCGCCTGACCGAGCGGCGTGCCGTAGCGCTCGGCCTGGACAAGGGCGGTGGTGGCCGAGCGCACATGATCGGTGCCGATGCGGGCGGTGAGGTTCTCGTAGGCCGCGCGGCGGTCGGACAGATAAGCGAGCTCGGCGCAAAGCAGCACGAGTTCCTCGGCCAACTCCACCGACTGGACGCCGATCTCCTCCGACACGCGGCGGAACGCAGCCTCGATGGACAGGCCGGATTCCACGCAGATCAAAAGAAGATCGAGCGCTTCGGGCCAGGCGCGGGTGATCGACATGCGCCGTTTCTTGGCCTTGTTGGCGATCACGATGTTGGGGAGATAGAAGCCGAAAGCCGCCGCGCCGAGGCAAACCATCAGGCGCATGCTTCCGGCGGATTCGGCCATGACCCCGATGCCGAAGATATAGAAGAACGCCAGAACGAACCCCACCACCGGCAGCGTCGCACGGGCGAAGAGGAACAGGGTCAAGGGTCGCTGGCCGCGATAACCGGCGTGAAGAAGCGTCGCCGCCGTCTTGTCGTCGGCCAGCGCCTTCTTCAGGTTGAAGCGCGTGACGAACTTCGACGCGAAACCGTCGTCGTCGCGCTGGCGCGCGCTGCCGCGGCGGTCGCGGTCCTTTTCCTGGGCGAGGCGCGCGCGCTCTCGCGCCCGCATCTCCTCGCGCTCCAGCGCCACGACCTTCATGCGCGATTTCAGGTTGCCGCCCACCAGAAGCGGCATGGCGAAGGTCAGGACGGTGGCGAACACCGACAAACAGACGAAGCCCACAAGCAGAGCCGACGGGGGAAGGCCGAGACCGGAAAGGAAATTCATCGCCGGCCGGTCCTAGAAATCGAAATTGATCATCTGGCGCATCACGACGATGCCGGTTCCCATCATCGCGACGCATCCCAGAAGCAGCATGTTGCCGATCGAGGTCGAGAACAGGAGGCCGACATAATCGGGCGTCGTCAGGTACAGAAGGCCGCCCACCACGATCGGCAGCGCCCCGATGATGCCGGCCGAAGCCTTCGCTTCCGCCGACATGGCCTGGATCTTGGCCGCCATCTTCTTGCGCTCGCGCAGGACCTTGCTGAGATTCTGCAGGGCGTCCGACAGGTTGCCGCCGGCCTGCGACTGGATGGCGATGACGATGGCGAAGAAGTTGGTTTCCGACAGGGGCATACCCTGGAACAGGCGCTCCACCGCTTCCGCCGTCGGCAGGCCGAGCTGCTGGGCTTCCACCACCTTGCGAAATTCCGAGCGCACCGGCTCGGCGGCTTCGGACACGATCATGCGGAAGGTGTCGTTCACCGGCAGACCGGACTTCACGCCGCGCACGATGAGGTCGATGGCGTTCGGAAATTCCTGGATGAACTTCTTCTGGCGGCGTTTGCGCATGATGTCGATGGTGATGCGCGGCAGGCCGAAGCCGCCGACCCCCGCCGCCGCGATCGCGATCAGCAGCGAGCCGCTGACCAGGAGAGCCACCAGAAAGACGACGAATCCGACGATCGCGCTGATGATGACGAAGCGACGCTCGTTCATGTCGAGCCCCGCCTGCTCCAGACGCCGGCGCAGCGAAGGGCGCGTGGCGTAGCTCGACCGCTCCTTTTGCCGGTCGTCCAGTTCCTTCAGCGAATTCTGGATCGATTTGCGCCGGCGCGTCGTGTCGGCGATGCGGTTGCGCGAAAGCTGCCGGGAAATATTGTCGGTCTCGATACGCGAATATTGGCCGAGCCGCGCGGCGGCCTTCTTTTCGCGCGCGATGCGCGGCTGGAGTATCACATAGGCGAGACTTGCCGAGCACGTTCCCGCCAGGATCACGAAGAGAACCACGGGAAGCATCAGCGGCCCTCATCGACCGAGGCGTCGAGGACGTTCGCCAGCCGCTGCTCCTCGTTGTAGTATCGCGCCCGGTCCCAGAAAGCGGGACGCCCGATGCCGGTGGAGATGTGGCGGCCCAGAAGGCGGCCGCTCTGGTCTTCGCCCAGAAGCTCGTAGACGAAGAGATCCTGCGTCGTGATGACGTCGCCTTCCATGCCCACCACTTCGGTGATGTGGGTGATGCGGCGCGACCCGTCGCGAAGGCGCGCGGCCTGAACGATGATATCGACCGACCCCACGATGATCTCGCGCACCGTGCGCGGCGGCAGGGTGAAGCCGCCCATGGCGATCATGGACTCGATACGGTTGAGGCATTCGCGCGGCGAGTTGGCGTGAATGGTGCCCATCGACCCGTCATGGCCGGTATTCATCGCCTGAAGAAGGTCGAACACCTCCGGCCCGCGCACCTCGCCGACGATGATGCGCTCGGGGCGCATGCGCAGGCAGTTCTTCACGAGGTCGCGCATGGTGATCTCGCCCTCGCCCTCGATGTTGGGAGGGCGGGTTTCGAGGCGCACGACATGGGGCTGCTGGAGCTGGAGCTCGGCGGTGTCCTCGCAGGTGATGATCCGCTCGTCTTCCTCGATATAGCGGGTGAGGCAGTTGAGAAGCGTGGTCTTGCCGGAACCTGTGCCGCCCGAAATGATGATGTTGCAGCGAACCCGGCCGACGATCTGGAGAAGCTGCGCGCCGTTCGGCGAAATCGCGCCGAAGTTCACGAGCTGGTCGAGGGTCAGCTTGTCCTTCTTGAACTTGCGGATGGTCAGCGTCGCGCCGTCGAGAGCGAGCGGCGGGGCGATGACGTTGACGCGGCTGCCGTCGGGCAGGCGCGCGTCGCAGATGGGCGAGGCCTCGTCGACACGTCGCCCGACCTGGCTGACGATGCGCTGGCAGATGTTGAGAAGCTGAAGATTGTCGCGGAAGCGGACATTGGTTTCCACGACCTTGCCGTTCACCTCGATGAAGGTGTGGTTGGGGCCGTTCACCATGATGTCGGCGATGTCGTCGCGCGCCAGCAGAGGCTCCAGCGGGCCGTAGCCGAGGATGTCGTTGCAGATGTCGCCGAGGAGGTCCTCCTGCTCGGCGATCGACATCGCGAAGTTCTTGATCGCGATGATGTCGTTGACGATGTCGCGGATTTCCTCGCGCGCGCTTTCGTTGTCGAGCTTGGCGAGCTGGCTGAGGTCGATCGTGTCGATCAGCGCCGAGAAGATCTGCGCCTTGGTCTGGAAATAGCTTTCCGAGCGCTCGCGCGCGGCGTTCTCGACCGGCGGGGGAGCGGCCCGGCGCGGCGCGATGGGTTCGAGTGCCGCCGCGGCCGCCGGCTGAGAGGCGGCCGACGGCGTTGCTCTGGGGGGTGGCGCGGATGCGGGTGCGGAGGTGGGCGGGCGCACCGCCAGCTTCTCGCCGCCTTCGCCGGAACGCTTGCCGAACATGGGTCAGTCCTACTTGCGGCGCAGGCGCGCGAGGAGGTCGAAGCCGCCGCGCTTGGCGCGCTTGGGCTCCCCGCGCCCCGTCAGGACATGCGCGATCTGGTCGAAGACCTCGACGGCCGGGTGCTTGGCGTCGACCTCGGCGATCATACGGCCGTTATTGGCCGCCCCGCCGAAGGCCAAAGGATCGAAGGACACGAGGCCGATCGGTTCGATCTGCAGGGGATCGGCGAAATCGGCCGGGGCGATCTCGGGCCGGCGCGGCACCGCGACCTGATTGAGGATCAGATGGGGCGGCTTGTCGTTCGGGCGGCTGCGCCGCAGCGTGTCCACGAGGTTCTTGGCGTTGCGCAGGTTGGCGAGATCGGGCGTCGCCACGATCGCCACCTCATCGGCGCGCGCCAGAACGCTGCGCGTCCATTCGTTCCAGAGATGCGGCACGTCGAGCACCACCACCGGCGTCGTGCGCTGGGCGGTCTCGATGAGGGAGGTGAAGGCGTCGCCCTCGAAATCATAGGTGCGGTCGAGAAGCGAGGGGGCGGCCAGAAGCGACAGATGCTCGGCGCATTTGGCGAGCAGGCGGTCGAGAAAGACCTCGTCCACGCGGTCGCCCGAGAACACCGCCTCGGCGATGCCCTGCGCCGGGTCCTGGTCGAAATTGATGTTGGCCGTGCCGAAGGCGAGATCGAGATCGGCCAGAAGCACGTCCGAGGAGAAAAGGCGCGCCGCCGACCAGGCGACGTTGTGGGCGATCGTCGAGGCGCCGACGCCGCCCTTGGCGCCGACGAAGGCGACGGTGCGTCCGAGCGGCTTGGCTTCCGGATCGGTGAAGAGACCCGCCACCACGGCCATCACGTCGGACATGGTGACCGGCGCCACGAGATATTCCGAGATGCCGCGCCGCGTCAGATCGCGATAGATCCCGACATCGTTGTGATGGCCGATCACGACGACCTTGGAGCCCGGATCGCAGACATCGGCGAGGCCTTCGAGCTCGACCATCAGCTCGGACGGCAGCGAACGTGATTCCAGGATGATGAGATTGGGCGTCGGCGCGCTGGAATAATGCTCGGTCGCGGCGCGGATGCCGCCCATATGGATGCGCATATGGGCCTTGGCCATGCGCCGGTCCTCGCTGGCGCGCTGGATGGGCTTGGCCGTTCCTTCCGTTTCGCAGAAGGCCTGGATGGAGATGCGTGGAATCGGCCGCACGTTCTCCATCGCGGCGATCTCGTCGCGCAGGAGCGAGGTGTCGGCCCCCTTCAGAACGTCGCTCATGCCCTCGCCCCCGATCACCAGTCGTAGTCCAGGTCGCTTTGGCCGCGCGCCGACGCGGTGGACCGGCCGGTCCGGTAGTCCTCCAGCATGTCGGTGCGGCGCGCCGCGTCGATCGGGTCGCGGCCGCGTGGCCCCAGAAGGTCGCGCGGGTCGGCGATCTGCGCGGCCAGATTCTGCTGCGTGGCGCAACCAAAATTCTGGTAGTTCCGGTTCTGCTCCGTGTCGGCGAGCTGGTCCGGCCAGCGCCCGCAAGGCGCGGTACGCGCGGTCAGCGTCGCATAGGACAGGCGGATCGGCACGGCCCCCACCTGTCCGCCGGCATCGAAGGGTTGCAGCAGGATGCGGTTCCCCGGCACGCCGATGCTTTTCAGGATCGCCACGACGTCGCGCGAGGCGAGCGTCGCGGCCTTCTCGTTCAGCGACCCGCGCGGCACCAGAATCCGAATGGCGGCCGAACGGGACGCGCGGAAGCCCTGCCCGAAATCCTTCACGCGCCCATGATCGGCAAGCGGCAGGCGGATGTCGGACCCCGTGATCGGCAGTTCGATCGCTTCCTCGTCCTCGCCCACCACGATGGGGTGGCGCGTGCGGTAGTCATCCGGCACCGCGCCGACCTGGATGGCGTGGCGGTCGGCGCAGGCACCGAGCGACAAGGCGGCGAGCGCGACAAGGACGCCGGCGGAGGGGAAACGTCGGGAAACGCTCATTTGTAGATATATCCGACGTTGCCGTGATAACGGCCGGGCGGGAGATCGGTGTCCATCGCGCCATAGACGCGGTTGATGCGGCCGAGGAAGTTGCCGGCCCCATCGGCGGTGAAGTTCAGGCCGTCGTCGGGACGCGCCAGCGCCTGTCGGGCGACGGGTCGCACGAGATAGGGCGTGACGATCACCACGAGTTCGGTCTCGTAGCGCTGGAAGTCGCGGGAGCGGAACAGGGTGCCGAGCACCGGCAACTTGGACAGCCCCGGAAAGCCAGAGATGACCTGCCGCATCTCGTCGCGCACGAGGCCCGCGATCACGAGACTGCCGCCGGACGGAAGCTCGACGGTGGTATCGGCGAGGCGCTTGCGGATGCCGATGAGATTGATGCCCGGCGCGATGCCCTTGGGAACGTTGAACGGGCTTTCGAAGGTGGGCTCGGAGACGGAGGTGCGGATCTTCAGGCTGATCCGGCCCGGCGACAGAACCACCGGGGTGAAGTCGAGGCCGATGCCGTAATCGATCTGGCGATGGTCGTATTCCACGGCAGCCGGCGTATCATCGTAGCCGACGATGTTGCCCGCCTGATTGAGGATCGGGGTTCGCTTCGCCTGCGTCTCGTCCTTGCCGTCCGCGACATCGAACTCGCCGCCGACCTTGAAGCTCGCCTTCTCGCCCGAGATCGCCGTCAGCGACGGCTCGGCGAGGGTGCGCATGACGCCGGCCTGTTCAAGGGCGTTGAGTTCAGCGTCCACGCTGGCCGAGCCGATCGAGCCCGACCCGAAAACGCCGGACGAGGACAGCGCCTTGCCGAGCCCGAAGGGGTTGTCGGAAATGGCGCCGAAGGTGAAGCCGTCGATCGCACCCTTGGCGAGGCCGTTGAAGCCGAGTTGCTTGATGACGGAGCGCTGAACCTCGGCCACCGTCACCTTCAGCGTCACTTGATCCTCGCCGGCGATCTCCAGAAGGTTGATGACCTGGCTCGCCTGACGCTCCTCGAAAGCCTGACTGACGCCGCTGCCGACGCCGCCGGCCCCGGCCGCGCCGGAAGCGGACCTGATGAACTGGCTGGTGGTCGCTTCGCCGCCGGTGACGTAGATCTGGGCGAGGCGCACCGCCTGGGCGGCTTCCTGGGGCGTGGCGACCCGGCCGGTCAGGACGATGTTGTCGTTGAGGATGTCGGCCTTCACCTCCGAACCGGGGATGTATTTGGCGATGGTCTTGGACAGGCCCGCGATGTCGCGCTCGATCCGAAGGTCGAGAATGGCGATCTCCGCGCCGCTCCTGTCGAACACAAAGATGTTGGTCTGTCCGACCTGCTTGCCGAAGATGTAGATGCGGCGCGCCGTGCGCGTCACCGCGTCGGCGATGGCGGGGTTGGCGACCAGGATGTCGTGTGCGTCGGCCGGCAGGTCGATGACCTTGGACTTGTTGAGGCCAAGGGTCAGGGACTGCTGCGGACGGGTGACGGCGAGCGTCGGACTGCCTTCGGCCAAAACCGGAGCCAAGGGCTGGAAGCTCGCCAGGAGGGCGAGCGCGGCGGCAAAACCGCGGCGGGACAGGGCGGAAGCCATCGCTCGGGTCATTTCCTGGTCACGATTTCGCTGGACTGGCCGTAGCGCACCACGTTGACCTTTCCCGCCTTCGCTTCGCCGGCGAGCAGGAAGGCGGCATAGCCCTTGCCGCCGGGCACGGAATCCTCGAGCGAGCGCAAGGACAGGACGATGCGGTCGGCCATCTGCTGGGCCGCCGTCACGGCCTCGGCCTGTTCGGGGTCGACTTCCAGCGTCGCCGTGGTGCCGATCACGGATTTGGTGCCGCCCGACTCGTCGATGGTCTGGTCGATGGCCAGAACGCGGATGTTGGTGAGAACGGTGCGGGTGTCGACCTCGCCCGTCACGACGCCCGCGCTCAAGCGCTTGCGGGTCATGATGATGTCGACATGGTCGTTGGGCAGGATGAAGCCGCCGGCCGCCGTGTCGGCGGCGATCTGGATCGCGACGGCGCGCTTGCCGGGCGGCAGAACCACCGACATGAAGCCGCGATCGGCCTTCACCAGTTTTTCCTCGCGCACCGGCTCGCCGGTCACGAAGGACTGGCGGGCGATGGTTCCCTTCAGTTCCTCCACGGCGTCCGGCCGCGTGCTTTTTCGGATCAGGGAGGGGCCGAGGGCGTCTTGCGGCCAGCTCTGCCAGCCGAGCGCCCCGTCCACGATGCCGCCCATGGGGATGTCGCGGATGGTGACGAGCACTTCGGCGAGTTGCACGGTCGGTTCGCCCGGCTCGGTGATGACGACGGGCGCCATCGGCTCGGGCGCCGCCATGTTGAGCGCGACGATGCCGGCGGCTCCTGCCGAGACCACCGCCACACCGAGCACCAGAAGGCGCGTAGCGTTCATTTCCGATCCTCTTGATGCCCGAAACCCATGGGCAGCGATCGGATGGTTATGAGGCCGAAACCCTCAATACATGGTTAACGAAGAATGACCGCACCCGATCACAGGTAAGGAAACGGCAAGGGTCCGGTTTGCTTCAACCGAAGAAGGCTCCGGCGGCATTCGCCCAGGGGCTGGAGGCGAAGGCGACGAGACCTGCCGGCCCAAGCGCCACGGCATAGGGAACGCCCGTTTCGCGACCGAGCAGGCGATCCAGAAAGGCGACGCCGGTGGTCGGCGCGACGACCGCGCGCGCCGCCAGAAGCCCGAGCGTCAGGAAGCCGCCGAAAAGCGCGGCGTTGAAGAGATAGTCTAGGAGATGCGGCGTCGGGCCGAACCAGAGCGCGGTCGCGGCGATCAGCTTGGCGTCCCCGCCGCCCATCCAGCCGGCCACGAAGCAGCCGAAGGTGAGGAGAAGTGCAGTCGCGCAAACGAAAGAATGGGAACCGACGCTTGCCAAATCCATGCCGCCCACTGCGGCAGAACCAACAAAGGCGAGAACAAGGCAGGCAGGAAGACGATTGGGAATCGTCATGGAAAGGACGTCGGAGAGCGCGGCAAGAACCATGGCGAGGGGGAAGATCAGAGCGAGCGTCGCCATCAACAGCGTCATGAAATTCGTAATCCAGAGCTATTTTGATAGGCTCGGTCGGCACTATCGGCCGCGGCAATCCAGATTGATTCCAACCTTATCGTGCAGCAAAAGCATTAGCGATTGCTACGAATGCCGCCGCGAGATTGGTTTTAATCTCCGGTAATGTCGCAAGCATCGCAGCCGACACGAAGCCGATGATCAGGCCATACTCAATAGCGGTTGAGCCAGATGTATTGATGAAGAAGCGGAGCACGCAACGCACCTTGATAAGCCACATGCTCTCGTCTTCTCATCCCGCCGACTGCCGTCTGGTAGTTACAGTTCTTTTATTTGCCAAGTTCCGTGGCGATTGAGGTGAACTTGGTGCTCAGGTTGGTCTTGATGGTGGGCAAGGCGGCGACCATCGCAATAGAGATGAAGGCCGCGATCAGGCCATACTCGATGGCGGTCGCACCCGACTCGTTGCGGGCGAAGGAGCGGAGGAGCTTGCGCATGAGAGAACCTATGATTTCCCGGTTGCCTGGCTGAGCGACACGGCTGTCGTTCGGCTGATATGGAAATTACAAGGGCACGATTGCTTTCCGCTTAAGGAACATCGTTCAATTTTTCCCAACATCGCTGTTCGGAACCAGCGTGAATCCTTCGCTATGCTTCCCGGCTACGCTTAATTTCTCGTTCATGCGGGACATGCATGATGATCACAAGGATCGCCGCGCCAGCCGAGTTTCGACCGCAATGCATCATGCTCAAGCTCTTGTTCTTCTGGCCGCGATCGTTCTGTCCGGCCCTGCCAGCGCTGAACAGACCGAAACGAGGCTCACCGTCGACATCGACCATGCGCGCGTTTTGAAGGTGCCTCGCCCCGCCGCCACGGTGATCATCGGCAACCCCGCCATCGCCGATGTTTCCGTGCAGGACGCGAGCACCATGGTCCTGACGGGCCGCTCCTATGGCAGCACCAATCTCATCGTTCTCGACGCGAACGGCGATCCGATCGTGGACGAGCAGGTGAGCGTGCGCTCCTTCGAGGAAGGAACGGTGCGCATCTACCGTCAGGCCGAGCGCCAGACCTATTCCTGCACGCCCGAATGCGAGCCTTCCGTCACCATCGGCGACACCGATTTCGCCTTCAACTCGGCCAGCAGTCAGTTCACCGCACGTCAGAGCCTCGCCAACGCCGCGGCTGCCGCCGCGAGGTAGCCTTGCGGGACGGCGGGCGCTAGGATTCCACCGCCGAGCGGGACCACCCGCCGGCAGGATGGAGGAAGCGTGGCCCGCGCCGTATTGATCGTGATGGACTCCTTCGGCATCGGGCAGGCGCCCGACGCGGCCGCCTTCGGCGACGAGGGCGCCGACACGTTCGGGCATATCCTCGCCGAAGCGCGAGCCGGACGCGCGGACCGCGCGGGCTTGCGCCATGGGCCGCTCGAACTCCCCTTCCTCGAAAGCCTCGGGCTCCACCATGCGGCCGGCATCGCGGGCGCGGCGTCCGGCCAAGGGCTTTGGGGCGCGGCGCAGGAAATCTCGCGCGGTAAGGACACGCCGTCCGGCCATTGGGAGATCGCCGGCGTTCCCGTTTCCTTCGACTGGGGCTATTTCCCGAAAACCGTGCCGGCCTTCCCACCCGAACTCGTTCAGGAGATCGTGGACGATACGGGCATTCCGGGCATTCTCGGCGACCGGCATGCGTCGGGCACGCAGATCATCGACGAGTTCGGGCAGGAAAGCATCCGCTCCGGCAAGCCGATCTTCTACACGTCCGCCGATTCCGTTCTGCAGATCGCGGCGCATGAAACGCATTTCGGCCTCCGCCGGCTCGACGCCCTTTGCCTTGCGGCGCGTCGCCATGTCGATCCCCTGAATATCGGGCGCGTCATCGCGCGGCCTTTCCTCGGCGAGGCTCCGGGCGAGTTCCGGCGCACCGGCAACCGGCGCGACTACGCCGTGCCGCCGCCCGAAGACACCCTTCTCGACCGGGCCGTGGCGGCAGGGCGGCAGACCATCGCGATCGGCAAGATCGGCGACATCTTCGCCAATCGCGGTGTTTTGCGGCTGCTGAAGGGCGATGGCAACATGGCGCTGTTCGACGCGATGCTCGAAGGCTTGGAGATGGCTGGCGACGGCGATCTGGTTTTCGCCAATTTCGTCGATTTCGACATGCATTTCGGTCACCGCCGCGATGTCGCCGGCTATGCGGCGGCGCTGGAAGCGTTCGACAGGCGCTTGGCCGAACTCGAAGCGAGATTGCGGCCCGGCGATCTCGCGATGGTCACCGCCGATCACGGCTGCGACCCGACCCATCCCGGCACCGACCATACGCGCGAGCGCGTGCCGGTATTGGGCTTCGGCCCCGGCATCGCGCCTCGGTCGATCGGCGTGCGATCGACGTTCGCCGATATCGGCGAGAGCATCGCGGCGCATCTCGGGCTTGCCCCCGGCCGGCATGGGACGAGCTTCCTGTGATCGCCGCAGACAGGTTGGCGCGCCTGCCGAAGGCCGAGCTGCACTGCCATCTGGAAGGAACAGCAAGCCCGGCCCTCGTCACGGCACTGGCCGCGCGCCAGGGCGTCGATGTGTCGGACATCATCCGGGACGGGCGCTACATTCGCGGCAGCTTCGGCGACTTCCTGTCCGCCTACGACAAGGCGAGCGCGCTTTTGCGAACGCCGGAAGACTATGCCCGGCTCGCCGAGGACTATCTGGCTTCGATCGCTCTGCAAGGCGCGCTCTATGCCGAGCTTTTCGTTTCGCCCGACCATGCGCGCTCCGCCGGGCTTTCGCCGCGCGATTACATCGAGGCCGTCGCGGAAGGGGCGAAGCGCGCGGGGGAACGGCACGGGATCGTCGCGCGGCTGATCGTCGTCGGCGTGCGGCATTTCGGACGGCAAGCGGTGGAGGATGCGGCGCGCTTTGCCGCCACATCCGGGCTGCCGCTCGTGACGGGCTTCGGCATGGCCGGCGACGAACGCGTCGGCGATCCGGCCGATTTCGAGCGTGCCTTCGCGATCGCGCGCGATGCCGGCCTCGGCCTCACCGTTCATGCGGGCGAGTTCGCGGGGCCGGACAGCATCGCCCGCGCACTCGATTTCCTGAAGCCCTCCCGCATCGGCCACGGCGTTCGCGCTTGCGAGGACGCCGATCTCGTCCGGCGCATCAACGCGGAAGGGGTCGTTCTGGAAGTCTGCTCGGGCTCCAATCTGGCGCTCGGGGTTTATCCGAACGCGGTCGCCCATCCCCTCCAGCGCCTCAAGCAAGCCGGTTGCCGCGTGACGCTGAACTCGGACGACCCGCCCTTCTTCGACACCGACCTTTGCGCCGAATATCGCTTCGCGGCCGAGGCGGGCTTCACCGAGGGCGACCTTGCGGCCGCGACGCGCACCGCGATCGACGCCGCCTTCGTGGACGAGCGGACGCGGGGCGAGCTTGGAAAGCGGTTGGTATCGGCCCTTCTCGCCCTTGGCTCGGAGGGCGCACGCGATTAGGGTCGGGCCGATTTTTCCATCGAGGGCTCGGCATGGACGGCGTCACCGTCATCGATCATCCGCTGGTGCAGCACAAGCTCACCATCATGCGCAAGAAGGAAACCTCGACGGCGAGCTTCCGCCGCCTTTTGCGGGAAATCTCGACGCTCCTTTGCTACGAGGTGACGCGCGACCTCGAACTCACCACCATGAAGATCGAAACGCCCGTCGCCGAGATGGACGCCCCGACGCTGGAAGGCAAGAAGCTCGTCTTCGCCTCGATCCTTCGCGCCGGCAACGGCCTTCTGGAAGGCATGCTCGACCTCGTGCCGGCGGCCCGCGCCGCTCATGTCGGCGTTTATCGCGACCACGAAACGCTGGAAGCCATCGAATATTACTTCAAGGCGCCCGAGGATCTGGCGAACCGGCTCGTGATCGTGGTCGATCCGATGCTCGCCACCGGCAATTCGGTGATCGCCGCCGTGGATCGCCTGAAAAGCCGGGGTGCGAAGAACATCCGCTTCCTGTGCCTCCTCGCCGCGCCGGAGGGCATCAAGCATTTCCACGAGATCCATCCCGATGTGACGGTCTATACCGCCTCCATCGACAGCCATCTCAACGAGAAGGGCTATATCGTGCCCGGCCTCGGCGATGCGGGCGACCGGCTCTACGGCACGAAGTAGGGTTTCGGAAACCCTCGGGCGAAGGCGCATGTCGATCCTTCGCCGATCCTTAAGGCTTGGCAAGCGAGGCTCGCCGGATCGTCGGCGTGCCTTGGAACATCTGCCTTGTCGAAGCCCCTGATCCTGCTCGCAGCCGCTTCCGTGACGGCGCTCGCCTTTCCGTCCGCCTTCGACGAGTACCGCAAGCGCTTGTCCACCGAAAGCGGCGTGGAACGGCTGGAGGCTCCCCCGACAGCCGCGATCAAGGCCTCCGCGCCCACCGCCGGCATCGGCCGGGCAAGCCTAGTCGCCGGCCCGGACGGGCATTTCCGCACGCAAGCGCGCTTCAACGGGCGTCCGGTCGACGTTCTCGTGGATACGGGCGCGACCTATGTGTCGATGAACGAGACGAACGCCCGCCGGCTCGGCGTCGCCGTCAAGCCGGGCGATTTCCGTTATTCCACCAAGACCGCCAATGGCGAGGTTCCCGTCGCCATCGCCAAGCTCGACCGCGTTCAGGTCGGCAATGTGGATGTGCGCGACGTGGATGTGGCGGTCACCAAGGGCGACGGGCTCGATACCGTGCTGCTCGGCATGAGCTTTCTCGCCAAGCTTTCGCGCTACGGAGTGGCCGACGGAAAGCTCGATCTCACCCGCTGATCAGCCGATGCGCTCGATCACGACGGACCGCTCGGGCGGCTTGGCCTCGCCGATGCGATAAGCGGCAAGAACGCGGCGCGCGGCCGCTTCCGCCTCCTCCTTCGTGCGGGCATGGACGAGCGCCAGCGGCTCGCCCGCTTCCACGCGAGAACCGAGCGGACGAAGCGCCGTCAACCCGACGGCATGGTCCACCGCGTCCTCGGCCCGCGTTCGCCCGCCCCCGAGCGCCACCACGGCGAGCCCAAGCTCCCGCGTCTCGACCGCCTGGAGGAAGCCCGCTTCCCCGGCCCGCGCTTCGGTCACCACGGGCGCTTGCGGCAGATAGGCATCGGTGCGGTCGATGAAGTCGGCGGGACCGCCGAGGGCGGACACCATCCGGCCGAAACGCTCCGCCGCTTCGCCGCTTTCCAGCGCCCTTTCCGCCATCTGCCGCCCTTCCGCGACCGTGCGGCAAAGGCCGCCGAGGAGAAGCATCTCGGCGGCGAGCGTGAGCGTGACATCGCACAAGCGCGGATCGCGATGCGTGCCGTCGAGGAACCGCACGGCGTTCAAGATTTCCACCGCGTTGCCGGCAGCGCTCGCCAGCGCTTCGTTCATGTCGGTCACAAGCGCCGATGTTCGAAGTCCCGCGCCGCGTCCGACATCCACCATGGCCCGCGCGAGGGCCAGGGCATCCTCCCGCCTCGCCATGAAGGCGCCAGAGCCGGTCTTCACGTCGAGAACGAGCCCCTGGAGCCCGGCCGCGAGTTTCTTGGAGAGGATGGAAGCGGTGATGAGGGGCACGGATTCCACCGTCGCCGTCACGTCGCGCACCGCATAGAAGCGCTTGTCGGCGGGAGCCAAGCTCCCCGTCGGCCCGACGATGGCGCAGCCGACCTCAGCAACCGTTCGCCGAAACAGCGCCTCGCTCGGCGCGATCGCGTAGCCGGGGATCGATTCCAGCTTGTCGAGCGTGCCGCCGGTATGGCCGAGGCCGCGCCCGGAAATCATCGGCACCGCGCCGCCGCAGGCCGCCACGATCGGCGCCAGCATCAAGGACACGTTGTCGCCGATGCCGCCGGTGGAATGCTTGTCGAGGATCGGCCGGTCGGTGGCGGGCCATTCGAGCACGTCGCCGGAATCGCGCATCGCGCGCGTCAGCGCCACGGTTTCAGCACCTTCCATGCCGCGCAGGAAAACGGCCATCGCGAAGGCGGCGATCTGCGCGTCGGTCACCTGACCGCTGCCGACGCCGGACACGAAGGCTTCGATATCGGCTGGCGCCATGACGCGCCCGTCGCGCTTGGCGGCGATGATCTCCTGCGGCAGGAACACCACCGGGATCAGTAACCGGCCCTGGCACCGCCGCGCGCCGCGCCGCCGGCAACGGCGAGAAGGTCGGCGAGGACCCCGGACGCGCCGAGGCGGAACCGGTCGGGCGTCGCATAGCCGTCGCCGCAGATGCGGTTGGCGAGATCGCGATAGGCCTTGGCGTCCTCGTAGGTCTTGATGCCGCCGGCCGGCTTGAAGCCGACCGTGCCGCCGGCTTCGGCGATCGCGCGAAGCAGGATTTCGGCGGCTTCCGGCGTCGCGTTGACGGCGACCTTGCCGGTGGAGGTTTTCAGGAAATCCGCGCCGCCCGCCAGCGCTTCACGCGCGGCGGCGGCGATCAGAGCGGGCTCGCTGAGTTCACCGGTTTCCAGGATCGTCTTCAATCGGGCGTTGCCGCAGGCCTCCTTCACCCGCGCCACCTGATCGCGCACGAAGCCGCCATCCGTCCCGATCCGGCGATAGCTCACCACGAGGTCGATCTCGTCGGCCCCGTCCGCGACGGCCCGGCTCGTTTCCGCCACCGTCGCCTCGACATCATCAGTCCCGGCGGGAAAGTTCACCACCGTCGCGATGCGGATGCCGGGTTTCAGCCTTTCCCTGGCGAAGGACACGAAGCGCGGCCAGATGCAGATCGCGGCGACATCGCCTTCGGAACTCGCGGCGCGCTCGCACAAGCGCGCAATATCGTCTTGTGTGCAGTTGTCGCTAAGATCCGTGAGGTCGAGCGAGGCGATCAGCGCGTGGGCGATCTCGCGTTCGGAAAGGTCTTCGGTCATGCAACCATCCTCGGCAGGGCGCGGGAGAGGATGCGGGCAAGGACCTCCCCTCCCCTCGGCGCCATTTCCTTGGTTTCGGCGTGGCTGAGCTCGGCGCCCGTCATGCCGGCGGCGAAGTTGGTGACGACGGAAGCCGCCGCGACCCGCATTCCGAGGAAACGGGCGAGGATGACTTCCGGCACGGTCGACATGCCGACCGCATCCGCCCCCATCAGCCGCGCCATGCGGATTTCGGCCGGCGTCTCGAAGGAGGGGCCGGAAAACCACATATAGGTGCCGCGATGAAGCGGCAGGTTCTCATCCGTGGCGCTCGCCGTCAGGGCGGCGCGGAACTCGACATCGTAGGCTTCCGTCAGCCCGACGAAGCGCGCGTCGCTCGGCTCGCCGATCAGCGGGTTGAGCCCTGAAAAATTGATATGGTCCTCGATCAGCATCACCGAGCCCGGCCCCATCTCTTCGCGCAAGGAGCCAGCGGCGTTGGTGAGGACGAGGCGGTCGATGCCGAGGCCCTTCACGGCTTCCAGGGCGGGGCGCATGGCCGCCGCGTTTCCCGTCTCGTAGGCATGGACGCGGCCCGACAGAACCAAGACTTCGACGCCCCCGACAAGGCCGCAGACGAGTTCGCCGCCATGACCGGAAACGGCGGAGACCGGCCAGCCGTCGATCTCGACATAGGGAATGCGAAGCGGGTCCTCCACGGCCTCCACCAGCCCGCCGAGGCCGGAGCCGAGAACCAGCGCGATCTTCGGCTGGCGCTCGCCGAGCCGATATCGAAGCTCGCCGCCGTCGATGCTCATCGGCCCCTCCTCAATCGAAGCCTTCCGCCTCGAAGGCGCGCGGCAGAAGCTCGGCCATGGTCATCGTGAGCTTCACGCCCGTTTCGTCGCACAAATGAATCTTCGTGTCGGCTTTGGCGAATTCGGCGATGCGCTGGCGACAACCGCCGCAAGGGGTGCAAAGCGCCATCTTCTCCGCGATCACCGCGATTTCCGCGATGCGCCTGCCGCCACCCATGACCATGTGGCCGATGGCGGTGGTTTCGGCACACCAGCCCTCGGGAAAGCTGACGACCTCGATATTGGCGCCAGTATGGACCCGGCCCGTCTCGTCGCGGATCGCCGCGCCCACCGGAAAGCGCGAATAGGGCGCGTGGGCGTGGGCCATGGCGGCGCGCGCCGCCTCGAAAAGCTCGTCCATCACCGCTCCTTCACATAGGGCACGCCGCCGGCTTTCGGCGGCGACGGCTTGCCGACGAAGCCGGCCAAGAGGATCACGGTGAGGATATAGGGCAGCGCCTGCACCGCCTGGACAGGAATCTGGCCGACGAGCGGCAGGGGCACGCCTTGGATGCGGATGGAGGCGGCGTTCAGGAAGCCGAACAGGAGGCAGGCGAAGAGAACCCGCACCGGCCGCCAGTTGGCGAAGATCAGCGCGGCCAGCGCGATATAGCCCTGGCCTGCCGTCATGTCGCGGTTGAAGCTCGCCGCCTGCGCGGTGGACAGATAAGCGCCCGCGATGCCCGTCAGAAGCCCGCAGATGAGAACCGCGCGGTAGCGCAGCCAGACCACCGAGATGCCGGCCGTATCCACGGCGGCCGGGTTCTCGCCGACGGCGCGAAGGCGAAGGCCGAAGCGGGTGCGGAACAGCACCCACCATGTCAGCGGCACGGCCAGAAAGGCGAGGTAGACGAGGATGTTCTGGCCTGAGATCACGTTGGCGTAGATCGGGCCGAGCACCGGCACGCCGCGCAAGGCTTCCGCGCCCGGCAGCGTGATGTCGGCGAACCGGGCCGATCCGGAAAGGTTCGGCGTGCGCCCGCCTTCCCCGTACCAGTTCTGGCCGAGAAGCACGGTGAGGCCGGCGGCGACGAAGTTCAGCGCCACGCCCGACACGATCTGGTTGCCGCGATAGGTGATGGAGGCAAGGCCGTGGATCAGCGCGAAGACGAGCGCGGCCGCGACGCCGAGAAACAGTCCGGCCCAGGCCGAGCCGGTTGCAGCCGCGCCCACCGCCGCGAAGAAGGCGGCGACCAGCATCTTGCCTTCGAGGCCGATGTCGAAGACGCCGGCGCGCTCGGAATAAAGCCCGGCGAGCGCGGCGAGGATGAGCGGCGTCGACAGGCGGATGGCCGAGTCGACGACGTCGATGGCAAAGCCGAGATCCATCAGGCTTGGCCCTCCGCCGGCGTACCCCTTGCGGGTCGCAGGCGAATCCAGCCGAAGACCGAGGATACGCCCGGCCGCAGCATGTTTTCGAGCGCGCCGGCGAACAGGATCACGAGGCCCTGAATGATGACGATCATGTCTCGGCTGATCGCCGGCATGTCGAAGGCGAGTTCCGCGCCGCCCTGGTAGAGGACGCCGAAAAGGATCGCCGCCGGCACGATGCCGAGCGGATGGCCGCGCCCCATGAGCGCGACGGCGATGCCGACGAAGCCGGCCCCCGCCGGAAACTCGATCTGGACGCGCGCCTGATCGCCCATCACCGGGTTCAGCGCCATCAGGCCGGCGAGACCGCCGGAGATCATCATGGCAACGACGATCAGCCTCGTCTCCGACATGCCGGCATAACGTGCGGCTTTCGGCGAATGGCCGAGCGTGCGGATTTCGTAGCCAAGACGTGTGCGCCAGATCAGGAGCCACACCGCGACGGCGGCGAAAAGCGAGACGATGAAGGCGACGTTCAAGGGCGCGCCGCCGAGATCGGAGCCGAAGAGTTCGAAGAGCCCGGTGAGTTTGGGCAATTGCGCGCCCTCGCCAAAGGTCACGGTTTCGGGCGCCATCTGCCCCGGCGCCTTCAACGGGCCGACGAGGAGATACACCATGAGGCTGGCGGCGATGAAATTGAACATGATCGTGGTGATCACGATATGGCTGCCGCGCTTGGCCTGGAGGATGGCGGGAACGAGCGCCCAGAGCGCGCCGCAGACGAAGCTCGCGATGATCGCGAGCGGCAGGTTCAGCCACCAGGGCAGGACGTTCTGGAAGGCGAGCGCCACCGCCGCGACGCCGAGGCCCCCGAGATAGGCTTGGCCCTCCCCGCCGATATTGAAGAGCCCGCCATGGAAGGCGACCGCGACGGCGAGCCCCGTGAAGATGAAGTTCGTGGCGTAGTAGAAGGTGAAGCCGATGCCTTCGCCATAGCCGAAGGCACCCTGGATCATCAGTCTAGCGGCTTCCACCGGGCTTTCGCCGACGATCAGGACGACGATGCCGGCGACAAGAAAGGCGACCACGAGATTGACCAGCGGCAGGACCACGTAGTCCACCACCGGCGGCAGTTTGGCATAAGGGCGGCTCAAGCCTGATGCTCCCCGCTCAGATCGAGATGCCCGCGCTCGTCCATCGCGAAGAACGGATTGTGGGCGACTTCCCAGAGATGGCCGTCGGGATCGGCGAAATAGCCGGAATACCCGCCCCAGAAGACCTTGTGCGGCGCCTTCACGCCGGCTCCGCCGGCGGCAACCGCCGCCCCGTAGAGCCGATCCGTCGCAGCCTCGTCGGCAAGATTGACCGCGAGCGTGATGCCTCGAAAGCGGGGAAGCGGTTCTTCCAAGGCAAGACCGGCATCGGCGGCGAGCGAAGCCGTGCCGAAAAGCGAGAGCACGATCCCCTCGCCTTGCATGAAGACGACGCTTTCGTTGCCGGCCCCCGTCCGCTGCCAGCCGAGCGCCTCGTAGAACAGCGCCGAACGATTGAGATCGGCAACGCCGAGCGTCACCAGCGTGATGCGAGCATCCTTCATTCCGCTGCGACCCTTTGGTTCTGAAATTCTTTCAACGTCATGTTTCTATCCACCAGATCCCAGGAAGTACGGCCGTTGGCGGCTCGGCCATAGATGACGGCTGCGGCAGCGCTTGGGCTCGAAAAAACCGTGTCGGATGCGAAACATAGAAACGCCCCATCCTCGGATGGAACGAGTGCTTTTTCCGTCAGGAGCCTCTCTCTCAACGCCTGGTACTGGTTGGTGCCAGTAAAATTAGGGTTTGCCTCGGCCAACGAACCTTTCAGAACGATGACTTCGCCATCGCGCTCTATTGCTCTTGCTAAAAGACCATTGCGGCTCGGCCGAAGCTTCAAGGGAACAAGGTCAAAGTGGGT
The DNA here is from genome assembly GCF_009176975.1 of Aureimonas psammosilenae. GTDB lineage: Bacteria > Pseudomonadota > Alphaproteobacteria > Rhizobiales > Rhizobiaceae > Plantimonas > Plantimonas psammosilenae. Next base: position 29,991 of record NZ_WEZG01000001.1, on the reverse strand, counting down.
TTCTGCTTCGGTAGTGACCTCGGCACCGAGATTGGCTGGCGGTATGAATGGCTCCTTTAGGACATCATAGCCAAGAACAGGCAGCACAAGGCGAACCTGTTCAATGAAATACTCCATATCTGCGACGTCAGACTCCGGTAACACGCCGATCGCTGGTTCGATCGCATTGAGAGCCTCAGCACGACCGGAGTTGCGAGCAAGGAGGGTCAACCTGTTCTCAAGGTAACGAGCATGGGCCTTGGTAAGATTTAGATCCTTGCTCGTAACGATGCAGAATCGCTCAAAATCCCGTTCTGCATTCTTGGAATGTTGGAGGATTCGACGCCCGACGTTATCACTCTCACCGATATAGACCGGCCTTCGTCCGCCAAATTCAACAAGCTCAGAGAACAGGAAATAGACGCCTGTTTTCGAAGACTCAGGCCTGTTCAAAACTTCAGCCAGTTTAGCCCGCGGAGCGACGAGAAGATGCCCGGTCCAATTAACGACCTCGGCAGTCATGATACCACCCGCAGATCCGTCGACGAGGAAGAGCCGGACGGAACGAGCCAACATGCTCATTCCGCCGCCTCGTTCTGTTCGACGCCCGCCATCAGAAGGCCGAGTTCGCCTTCGCTCGCGCCCGGCCCTCGCTCGCCGACGATGCGGCCGGCGAACATCACGAGGATACGGTCGGACAGAGCGCGGATCTCGTCGAGTTCCACCGAGACGAGGAGGATCGCGCGGCCCCCATCCCGCATTTCCACGATGCGCTTGTGGATGAACTCGATCGCGCCGACATCGACGCCGCGGGTCGGCTGGCCGATCAGGAGAACGCGGGGGTCGCGCTCCATTTCGCGCGCCAGCACCAGCTTCTGCTGGTTACCGCCGGAAAAGTTCGCGGTCCGGGCCCTGGCGTCCGGCGGGCGGACATCAAAGGCGGCGATCCGCTTGGCGGCTTCCCGGCGCATGGCGGAAAGATCGAGAAGGCCGATGCCGTTCTTGAACTTCGGATCGCGATGATAACCGAGAACGGCGTTCTCGCAGGCTTCGAACGGCAAAACGAGGCCCATATGGTGCCGGTCCTCCGGCACATGGGCGAGGCCGCGCCGCCGGAGTTCCGCCGGATCGGTCGCGCTGGCCGCGTCGAGCGCCTGCCCGCTAAGTTCGACCGTGCCGCTTTCCGCGCGGCGGATGCCGGCGAGCGCTTCCAGAAGCTCGGACTGGCCGTTGCCCGCGACGCCCGCGATGCCGACGATTTCGCCGGCGCGCACCTCGAAGGACACGTCGTCCACCATCCTGACGCCCCGCCCGTCGCGAACGGTGAGACCGCGCACCGACAGGCCGACATCCTTCGGCGCCGCCGGCTGCTTGTCGACGGTGAGCGCCACGCGCCGGCCGACCATCAGTTCGGCGAGTTCGCCGACGGAAGTCTCGGCGGTTTTTCGCGTCGCCACGATCTCGCCGCGCCGCATCACCGAGACCGTGTCGGTGATCGCCTTGATCTCGCGCAGCTTGTGGGTGATCAGGATCACCGTCTTGCCCTGGTCGCGCAGGCCCCTGAGAACCGCGAAGAGCTGGTCGGCTTCCGCCGGGGTCAGAACGCCCGTCGGCTCGTCGAGGATAAGAATCTCGGCGCCGCGATAAAGGCTTTTGAGGATTTCCACGCGCTGCTGGAGGCCGACGGCGAGATCGCCCACCACCGCGTCCGGATCGACGTCGAGGCCGTATTCGCGCTCCAGCCGCTTCAACTCGGCGCGCACCCGGCCGATGCCCTTCTTGAGAAGCGGCGACTGCTCGGCCCCGAGCATCACGTTCTCGACCACGGTGAAGTTCTCCACCAGCATGAAATGCTGGTGCACCATGCCGATGCCGGCCGCGATGGCCGCGTTGGTATCGACGATGTCCACCTTTCGCCCATCGACGCGGATTTCGCCGCGATCGGCTTGGTAGAAGCCGTAGATGATCGACATGAGGGTCGACTTGCCGGCGCCGTTCTCGCCGACGATGCCGTGGATCGCGCCCTTCTCGACGGAAAGGTTGATGTCGCGATTGGCGTGAACCGCCCCGAAGCTCTTGTCGATGCCGATCAGTTCGATCGCCGCCATGCGTTCCTGCGCGATATTTCTCTTGCTTGAGCGGAGCCTATCCATGCTCTTGGCCGAAAGCCAGCGGCGAGCCGGGTAGCTGCCGCCAACCTTCCGCTTTATCCAAGAGGATTCAAGAGCCCATGGACGATCCGCGCATCCGCCACCTGGAGGAAACGCTGAGCTATCAGGCCCTGGCGCTGGAGGAGATGTCGGACGAGCTTCGCCGGCAGGGCCTCGTGATCGATGACCTGATGCGGGCGCTGCGTCACTTAGGCGAGCGCTTCCAGTCCGTGGAAGATGCGCTGCCGGCGCCCGAGATCACCCGGCCGCCGCATTACTGAGGAAGCGGCGCCCCGTGACGCCGCTTCCCGGTGTCCAGATCAATACGGGCAGTTGTCGTCCGAATTGTAGTTGTGGACCTGGACCTTGCCGGAGATGATGTCGGCCTTGGCCTGTTCCACGGCCTTCGTCATTTCCGGCGTCAGAAGGCTCTTGTTGTTGTCGTCGACCGCATAGCCGACGCCGTCTTCCTTCAGGCCGAGCACTTGGCTGCCGGACGACCAGTTGTTCTTCGCCACGTCGTCAAAGGCCTTGTAGACCGCGACATCGACGCGCTTCAGCATGGAGGTCAGGACATGGCCGGGATGCAGCGCGTTCTGGTTGGAATCGACGCCGATGCCGTATTTGCCAGCGTCGTTGGCCGCCTGAAGGACGCCGATGCCCGTGCCGCCGGCGGCGTGGTAGATCACATCCGCGCCTTGGCTGAGCTGGGATTTCGCGAGCTCGCCGCCGCGCACCGGATCGTTCCAGGCCGCGCCCGTCGTGCCGGTCATGTTCTCGAAGACCTGCGCGTCGGCTTTCGCCGCCTTCGCGCCGCCCTTGTAGCCGCAGGCGAAGTTGCGGATCAGCGGAATGTCCATGCCGCCGACGAAACCGACCTTGCCGGTTTCGGATTTCAGCGCCGCCAGCATGCCCACGAGATAGGAGCCCTGCTCTTCGCTGAACAGAACGGAGCGCACGTTCGGCAGGTCCACCACCGAATCGATGATGACGAACTTCGTGTCGGGAAATTCCTTGGCGACCTTTTCGACCGCGCTCGCCGCCGAGAAGCTCATGGCGACCACCGGCGAGGCGCCGGCGCGCGCGAAGCGGCGAAGCGCCTGTTCGCGCTGCGAATCGTTCTGGATCTCGAACTCGCGGTAGCTGCTGCCTGAGTCCTTCTTCCACTTCTCGGCGCCGTTATAGCCAGCCTCGTTGAAGCTCTTGTCGAACTTGCCGCCGAGATCGTAGATGATCGCCGGGCCTTCGGCGGCCGCCGCCGGCAAAGCCGCAGACGCGGCGGCCATGGCGCTTGCCGCCATCAATCCCAGAAAAAGCTTCTTCATGTCGCCGTCGGACCCCATGGTCGGTGGACGACGCCTTCTCGCCATGAAGAGCCCTGGAAGGCCCGGAAAAGCGAACAAGCGCCGGCTTTGATGGAAGCCGGAGCCAACAGGGAACGCCCGGCCGTGCGGGGGAGATTTGCACGGCCGGAACGAGATTTCACCTAGTTTCTTGGCAGACCCACAGGCTGCGCCTTCAGTGGGCAGCCGCCAGCCCCACCGGGCAGGACACGCCGGTTCCGCCGATGCCGCAATAGCCGTTCGGATTCTTGGCGAGATACTGCTGGTGATAGTCCTCGGCGTAGAAGAATTCCGGCGCGTCGAGGATCTCGGTGGTGATGGCATCGCGATGCCCGGCCTGCGCCAAAGCATCGCCATAGGCGGCCTTCACCTCTTCGGCCACGCGGCGCTGCTCGGGGCTCGAGACATAAAGGCCGGAGCGGTATTGCGTGCCGACATCGTTGCCTTGGCGCATGCCTTGCGTCGGATCGTGGCTTTCGAAGAAGAGCTTCACGAGTGTCGCATAGTCCACGACCTTCGGATCGAACACGACGAGCACGACCTCGTTATGCCCGGTGCCGCCCGTGCAGACCTCCTGATAGGTGGGATTGGGCGTTTGGCCGGCGGCGTAACCGACGGCGGTGACATGAACGCCCGGCACCTTCCAGAAAATGCGCTCGGCGCCCCAGAAGCACCCGAGACCGAACACGGCCGCTTCCATCCCATCCGGGAAAGGTCCTTTGAGGGACTGGCCGTTGACGAAATGCGTTTCGGCCGTGGGCAAGGGCTCGGCCCGGCCGGGAAGCGCTTGACCGGCTTCGGGGAGCTTCGTCTTCTTGGTGAAGAGGTCCAGGAAGTTCATGTGCAGATCTTTCCTTCGAGACTTTAGCGGGCAAGGCGGCCGGCGCGCCGACGCGGCGGCCGGCCGATGAACAGAAACAAAAGCGCGAGGAGGCCGAGCATGATCGCGGCCGGCCCGCTGGACAGCGTGGCGACGAGATCGAGCCCGCCGCCGGACAAGCCCGCTTCACTGCCGAGAGGCTGCAGGCCGATCGCCGCCGCCCCTTCGCTGAGCGTCGTCAACCGCGTCACGCCATCTGCGATGCTACGCGCGATGTCGGCCACGGCGAACACCAGCGCGAATGCCAGAAGCAGGCCGCCGAGGAGGTTGAAAAGAAAGCGCATCGCCCGTCCGGTCTTGGGAATCGCGAAACGCCGGACGGCATCGACCTCCGGCTGACGCCAAGATGGTGTTTCGCTCGGCCAAGGGCAACAACCGCGCCGCGATGCCCTCATCGGGAAAGCCTCGACGACGACACGACGATAATTTGGCGGGAAAACCGTGCGCTGGCGGCTTGAACGGCGGAGCGATCCGTTTATAAGGCCGTCTCGACCGCCCCGCCGGCTTTCATGTCGCGGGGTGTCTTTCGTCGGAGCGCTGAGCGGCTTTTCCTGACGAAGACGGAGAGGTGGCCGAGTGGTCGAAGGCGCACGCCTGGAAAGTGTGTATACGGGGAACCGTATCGCGGGTTCGAATCCCGCCCTCTCCGCCATCTAGGGGTGCCAGTCCGTTGTAATCGTTGACTATTTTCGTGAGCGCAGCGGGCTTGCGTACAAGTTAGCGTACAAACTCTTAGGCGGTTGGATCGGATGTGCTGGGCACTCACTGGCGGAACCCCGCCAGCACTTCCGACACCCTGCCCCCACTGACGCCAACATATGCGCCGATGCGCTCCATAGACCACGATGGATGCGCCAAGGCCGTATCGCGGATGCGATCCTCTATCGCAGGCGTCATGGGCATGGATCGGGCTGGAGCGCGACGCACAGCCGGCCGACGCTTGGTTTCGTCTGCAAGGCTGCGCAGCTTGCCGGCTTCGGCCGTCATGCCCTTCGCCTCGATGCCGCTTGCCAGCACATGCAAGGCGCTGCGGATCTCGGGCAATCTCACAGCGACACCTCGCCCTGTTCGAGGTCGTCGGTCGTGCCGTGCGCCATGGTCAGCGTCCAGCCCAACGAGGGCTCAATCGCACCGTCGTCTTCCGCGTCTGGATCGCCGTCGATGACATCGAGGAGGCTGATCAGCCGTTCGATCTCGTCTTCGATCAGGACGCGGGTGGGAGCGCCGTTGCGAGCCGGATGGACTTGTCGCCTCGCGGGCTCGGGGAACGCCAGGATGTTGCTCAAGCCTGCCCTCCCGTCTGCCCTTGCATGGCGTGATGAGCGAGGCGACGATCCAAGGCGAGAGCCGCGATCTGTTGGAAGCTCTGGCGGTCGGACGGCGTGAGCTGCCCGAACTCGTCCAAGACTTCGGCGATGGCCGAGACCGTTTCCGTTTCGAACCGCTGGCGTGTTTCCGCCGGCATCGGCAAGGGGAACAGGAGCACGGCGCAGTCGGCCGTTTCGCGTCCGATCCGAGCCGCCAGTGCGGCGATGCGTTCAGCCTGCGGGTTCGACAGCGGCGCGAACACGTCGAGGGGTGAAGGGCCGCCCATCAGACCGCGCCTCCTTCGAGATAGGCGAGCGCCTGTTTCAGAATGCGCGCGTGCGACGCTTGGATGTAGTCGCGATCCTCCATGACGAACCGGATAGCTGCGACCGCGCCGGCCTTCGTTGTCGGCATCGGCGGCATTTGGTGAAGCCGTTCGCCGGCATCGTCAGGGTTGGCTTCAAGCCACATCTCTTCTTCAGACCGGCCATCGAATGGAGCGGCACCGTATGCCTTCAGCCAAGCACGATGTTCCGTGATGGCCTCGACCATCGGATCGGCTTCGGCAGCCAAGGCGGCAACCGATGCACAATGCGGCAGGGTAGCGCCGATGCCGAAGGCGCCGGTTCCGACGAGCGTGGCAAGCGCCGTGCGGCGAGTGAGAGCGACCATCGTCATGCCCTCTCCTCGGTCGATGCCTGACCGAGATACAGCAGTGACTGTGAGACACCCTCGGCACCAACGACGATCATGTCGAGCACGACGACACGCAACAGCCCAGACAGATGAGGCGCCATTCGCTTCAAGAGCGAGAGCGGGAAGTCTTCAGTGTCATGCATGAACTCGAACAAGGAGACAGCAGCAATCTCAGCGGGACTGACACCGGACGCCAGATCGCAAATTCGCATCTCGATTTCTTTGCTTCGATCGCAGGAAGCGTCCATCTCGGCATCGAGGCGTGGCAGCCCGGCCCTGATCCATTCCTCTCTCTGCTGCCGCCTGCGCGCGATAGCTTCGCGGACCTTCTGGTAGCCACGCAGCCGCGCGGCACGCCGCTTTTCGCCGATCACCGGCGGCGGGTTCAACATCGTCATGGTGCCATCGTTGTTTCGGACAACGAACGGGCCATCGTAGATCGTGGAGCGGGCTTCCTTCCAAAGATCATGTAGCGAGGGGCGGATCAGGTACTTGGCTGCCGTTCGTTCGGGATCGGGCGTTGGCAGCACCGCCAGTTCCGGCCAGCCGTTGTGATATCCGCCTTTGCTACCGTCAGAATACATCTCGCTCGGACCAGCACTCGCCCAAGCGGGAAGGCTGTCACGCGCCCGCAACCAGTCGGAATAGACCGCCTGGAACCGACGCGTCTCTGCGAGATAATCCGCCAGAAGCGCATTGATGGCGCTCGACTTATCGTCAGGGATCGCTTGGGCGGCAACGGCAATACCACCGGACGCGATTGCAGCAGCCCCGACGCCGGCAGTCGTACCGAGGAAAGAACGGCGGGTGACGGCAGGCATAGCTTCGCCGGTCGCCTGGATGGAGGCGTTTTGCATTGTCAGGTTCTCCAAGGTTCAAGTTTGCGCCACGACGGCGTGGGAATGGCCTGCCGCGCGGGGCGGCGGGTGGATCGGCTTAGCGGCCGGCGGTGAGCGCTACGGCGTTGTCGAGACGGGCGGTGCGGACGGCATCGGAGCCGAGCCCAGACACACCGTAGAAGGTGGCGAGGAAGAGGGTGATGGAGGCCAAGGCGGCAAGGTCGCGGATCATGGGCATTCTCCTTCGGTTTGGTGTCAGGCGGCGTAGGCAGCGCGGATCTGCGCCTCGGCTCGCCCGGCGCTCATGTGCGCCGGCAGGTACTTCACCGCGTCCAAGGCGATCTGCATGGGCGTCAGCGGGCGAAGCTCGACAGGCTTGCGGGGGCGAGCGGCGCGGCGCTTGCTGTTGGCGTCCACCTGCGCAGCGCGGGCATTGATCCACGCCATGCGAAGGACACGGGCGAACAGGCGGCGGTCGAAGCGGGCATAACCGCATTCAGTGGCAACGGTGCGGTAGCGAGCCCAAGCGGCAACCATGATGCCGGCGCGATTGGCGACGAGCCGAGCGGCGAACCAACGGTCCCGCAGGATGCGGGCGAAGGTCTTGCGGCAGAACTGGACGAGGCCGGCGCGACGGTATTCAGCCCAGGCGGAGCGCATGATGGCGGTTCGGTTTAGCATGGCTACGGTTGCCTTGCGTTGATGTGCTGTTGGCACTAATATCGTGCTGTCAGCATGTGCTGTCAACACTTTTTAGGTGCTATCGGCACATTTAATGGAGCAAGGCAGCGTGGACGACGAACAGCCAGTGCTCACCGTCGAGCAAATTCGTATGGCGAAGGCTGCTCTCGGATGGTCAAACCCAACGTTGGCGGAGAAGACAGGCCTCCACAGGAACACCCTCAACCGGGCAGAGAACGGCACCGCCACCCGAGGCACTTTGGAAACATTGAGAGCGGAATTTGAGAAAGCTGGCGTGACCTTCATTCCGAAGAACGGCGGCCCAGCAGGCGTCCGGTTTCAGGAGCCGCAGGCGTCATCTTCATAGCGGAGAACGGAGACGGACCAAGGGTGAGGCTGCGGAACACGACGGGAGGAAACGTCGCCGAGGCTCTCGATTGGTTCGCGGCACCTTTGAAGCTGCGTCAAACACATTGATGCACGACCCAGGCGCGTGTCGTGCTACGCCCGGCAGTCGAGCCTCAACACCGACCAAGGGCGACCTATGCGCCATTACATCTTCCCCGACGAAGGCGATCCGCTACGACTTTCAGAGCGGTTGGTCGAAGGGCTAATCCGGGGAACGGACGCACTCCCGTGCTATGCAGGCACAAGCCAGCGCGTCCTTGGTTTCCTGCTCGAAAGCGAGGACGGCAAGCCGCAATATGTCCGGCACAGCGAGGCGTCGATCTGGCACTTCGATGAAGACGGAAAGATCGATGAAAGCCTGAGGGCGAGTGCCTTCGAGTTCCTGAACAGCAGCTTTGCTGAGAAAGCCGGCGGCGGAAAGGTTGTCAGTCTTCAGCCGAAGCTTGATCGGAAGATGGCAGACTTTCGGCATCGCTGGGAGCCCTCCGCCCAGGACATCCAGCTTGTGGTCGATGACATCTGGGCCAAGAAGGGCGCGAAGCGTCTGAAGGATGCAAAGGGTATCGCGTCACGACGCCCTCCGCTGACCTATGAGGCGAAGGAGGCGATCCGCGAGATATCGAAGGACTTCTGGCGCGTTCCAATGCATCTTAGCCGATTGACCGAACCGGCCTTGAAGAGCTTGGCGTTCGAAGCCAGGCAACGGGTAAAGGAAGATCGCGAGGTCGCTCCGCTCTTTAAGGCGGTAGCCGAAATGGCTGATGTTAGAGCCGAGGTCGTACGCCGCCGCCGCATGAAGGGCGGCATATGGTTCGCCGTTCTCGAACTCCATCGGCGAATTGACGAGAACTCCCATGACATCGAGCATGTGCGTCATGAGGAGTGTAAAGGACGGGTGGCTGCAGAGGTGGCTGCGCGCAGAATGCTCGTGGAGCATGCCAAGCACTTCAGTTTGGACGTTTCGGTTGAGCTCAGGATCGTCACCGATCTCGAATGGCAACTGGAGGACCGCACTTAGGGAAGGCTCATGCAGGGGACATCGAGGGTTCGGCTCTATAAGACCAGATTGGTTCGCGAGCTATTTATTCGAACTGCTGACGAGAATTATATCGTCGCACGATGGTGCGCGTTCGAAGGCTTCCACACAGACTTCTTTTGGCTCGCCGTCCATGCCGTGGAAAAATATATGAAGGCTGTCCTGCTGCTAAACGGCAGATCAAGCAAACCGTACAAGCATGATATCGTTCGCCTCTATGCCAATGTGAGCGAGATTGCTGCTGAGTTATTGCCCGTTCAGTTGCTTCAGCCGACCAAACTTAACATTGGTCGTTGGCGTACTCGGACGGCAGCCGAATTCGTGTCGTGGCTCGATCAAAACGGCAATCCCGATAACAGATATGCGACGTATGGATACGTAGCGCAGGCTCAAGACGTGCATATGCTTGACCAACTTGTGTTCGCTCTGCGTCGGCTTGGCTGCGAACTCGAAGGTGCCGTTTTTGCAGATGCCAGTTGCACCACTGCGACGAAGACGTATCGCACGCTCTTAGCTGAACAACCGAGCTGGCTGAATTCGTTAGATATGCCGCTCGACAGACTAATAGATGAGCAGATCTATACAGCCCGACGACACGCAGCCTTGAACCTCAACCTATCGTTCGCTCCACCTGACTTTGTTCACCAAGGAGCCCGTTCGCGCTCGATGTCGCGGAACCCAGTCATTTGCTGGGGCCTTATTGAACCTCTCGAAAGTGACGATCGCGACTTCGTAGCTGACAACATCGAAGTCGCAGAATGGCTTTTGGAAAACATCCAAGTGCCAAAAGGAAAGTCTAACGATCCTGGAGTAAGGGAGCAGATCAAAGACGCAATAAAGAGTGCCCGCGAGAAGCACGGTTTGCACAAGACGTAACACGCAAAACAGCGATATGCCGCGTTTGTGCCAATAGTGCCATTAGCGCCAATAGGTCGGCGGGCGCGTTCTGATGAGCGCTGGCACAGTTGCAATCGAAGAGCGGGCCTCAACACAACGCAAGAATATAACTTGCCAAAGCGTCGCACGATGGGCAGCCTCTTTGTTAGGCCCTCCTGACACCCGCATCGGTGCTTTCCTATGATCGCTCAATTCGCGGATCTTCAGCCGTCCCAAGTCGCACTTCTGGCCCGCTTAGTTGTGGAGGGAGAAAGGGGACTAGAAGCCGCTGATTTGCCCGCTGAGTTACTGATCGGGATCACGGCTCTAGTCTCTCACAGCTTGATCGAGTTCCGTACGTCTGGCGACGGTTCTCAGCGGATCATGCTGACAGAACTAGGTCAGCAAATTCAACCAAAGAACCCGTCGAATGGGTAGATCGCGGACAAGGGTAGTCGGCGCTGCTGACGCACACCGCAAGTCATGGGAAAGGCTTCAAACTTAGGGTTCGGAACCCAACCGCGAGACAATTGCATGACCCGGTATCGACCCAACGAACCCACCAGTCCCGTTCCCCTCGATCTGCTAGCAACCCTCCTCCGCTCCGATGATGCTCGGACGACTGAGATCGTACTTCAGCTTTCCGACGCTCAGCGTGCGGCGCTCGCTCTGCACTGCTTTTCTCGCTCCCACATGCGCTCTTTGGGTTTGCGCGTCGCTCGTGACTGTTCCGCTCGATCCTTGGCAATTGCTGGTGGAGCGCTCGGCGAAACGCTTTCCGAACTCGTAGCGAATGGCGAAGCGTTTGATGTTGGTCCGGCCAGCTACACGCGCAAGAAGGTCACGCTGGCGAGGTTCGCGGCATAACTCGATTGCATGGTGAAGCCTGAAACTCGTTTGAACTCGCATGACGAAGCCAGCTCGAAAGCATTCAAAAGGAAGCGCAAGCGGCCTAGCCGTAGCCCTGCAGAGCGCGCAGCGGTCGCGGTATACCTAAAGCGGAAAAGGAAAGAGGCCGGGCTGGGAGTGAGCACTCTAGCTTCGGCAATCGGCGTGTCTCATGCAGCGTATCAAACGTATGAAAGCGCACGAACAGCCATACCGTCACATCGGCTGGCTGCGGTTGCCAGCGTTTTGAACATAGATCACGACGTGCTGTTCACGGAGATCGCGGCGGTTTGCGTCCAAGCTGCGAGCGAAGAACATTCGGATGAGACCCCAGTGCATTCGAAAACCGAAGAAACGCCCGCCTGACGAACTGACAAAACTGACAGAACCCCGGCGACACTACGCGCTATCGTAGGAAGCGGCGGCAGCTGATACGGGCATATCTTTCACCGTGAAGGATTTGAACGGAGCCCGGCGCAATGAAGGTCCGCGTCTTCGATTGCTCATCACGGCATCGCGTCCAAGGCGCGGTTGTCGAGTTGCACGACCTTGTTGGATACGTCAGGCAACAGGTTGGGGCCGATACGGCGGCAAAGCTACGTCAGGATCTGGAGACGACGGGCCGAGCCAGGATTGATGGCGAGTTCGATTGGTTCGAATACGAGCGGGTAGACTGAACCCACCGCGAATTTTCTGAATTTGCCTGGATCGCAAACCCTCAAAACCTTCGAAACCCTGTCCAATCAGATCGGGGAAAGAGGCCCCAAGCAGTACGAACCGGCTGTATTGTCATGGCGTCCTGTAGATGCAGTTCGGAAGCCATCGCTTGCGAGACTGCGAGTGCAATCTTCCTGTGTTGCTTCAGTTGCCACGAGTAACTCCCCACTCACCCCACAGAGGCCATACATGAAGATGGCTGCAAAACCGCATCCAGCAGCAGCCACACTCAAGATAAGATATTCCATGACCCTCTCCCAAATCATGCGTCTCTAGATTTGCGGGCAAAACTTGCGCGAGGCTGAACGCCTTGTGAAACTCATGTGATATTAGGTGTATGGCGGCCTTTAGCTTGAACTTCCGCAAGCTTCGATGCCACATGCAAACCTGCCGCACGCGTGAACGCTATAACGTTGGCGACCGACCCAGAAATCAACGAAACGTAGTTCTGCACCTCGGTGCGCGCTCGTGTTCTGTATTGCAGTATTTGAAATGACGACGCGCTTACTAGGCAGTAATATCCCGTTGGATCAATCCGCTCCTGACAATTCTGGAAGGATCCATCGTTTCGCCGTCCTCGACGGACTGCGTGGCGTTGCTGCCCTACTCGTTGTTCTTCTTCATACTTATGATAACTCTGCCATCCCAAATGGACAGCTTGCCGTAGACCTATTCTTTATCCTGAGCGGCTTTGTAATCGCGCATTCATATGCAGACCGCATCCTTGTCCCGAAAGGAAGGCGGCAATTCCTGATCAGTCGATTTATCCGCCTTTATCCGATGCTGCTTATTGGTGCCGCTGGCGGCGTCGGTTTGGCTCTGTTGCATAACTCTATCAACGCAGCAGATCCGTATGATCTGAAGGTTGTAGCAATCACAGCCGCTCTTTCGTTTGTTGTCCTGCCGTATCTGGGAGCTGATGCGGTCAATGTCTTCTCGTTCAGCCTGAACCCACCGATGTGGTCGCTGTTCTTCGAGATTTTTGCGAATGTTCTCTATCTCGCGATCGCCAAATTCCTCACCGTCCGCACGCTTTGCCTTTTGACACTCGCTGGACTTATCGGCGTTGTCATTATGGGCCCGCTTGGAGGAGGCTTGCGCACTAATTTCCTCGCTGGGTTCCCGAGGGTCGTAGCGGGCTTCTTCGCGGGGGTGCTTCTGCGAGAGCTATGGAAAACCGGACGCTTACCGAAGTTTCAAGCCAATATCTTCGTGCTTTCGGCCAGCCTATTGGCCCTTGCTATGATCCCGTTCGAGATCGGAGGCTGGCTTTATGCTCCTACCCTCGCCGCTTTGCTGCTCATAGTGATTTGCGGCGTCAACTGCAGGCCCGCCAGTTATCACAAGTGGTTCGCGTTTCTTGGGCTCGTTTCTTATCCGGTCTATCTCCTTCACTGGTTCACCATCTATGTGATGCAGTTCATTGCCAAACACAGCGATTTCCTGAGCCATCACTATTTTGAACCAGCTTTCCTGCATCTGATTGCAATCGTTTTTGTCGGATATGCAATCGGAGCCTATTACGAGACACCAGTCATGAACGCCCTGAAAGGAATTCTTCGGAAACGCCGTCTGCGTACACGGTAGGCATGGATCGGCCGATCTGTACCAAAAATCAGTTCGACCCCTGCGAATGTTGCGATAATTCGGCGCGCTGGAAACTGGTCCGGGGCTTGCGACAGTTGCGGCGTTTGCGACACTTCGGGCTTCGGTTGACGGAAGTCGCAGCCTATCATTGCCTACTTTAGGCGTGGCGCTGGACGGCATCTCACAGAGCAGCGCGGAACGACGCCTCTATGACGGCCCGACCGCGATCATCATTCGGCACCAATGCTGCCAGCGCCCGCTTTCGGCTCGTTGGATCTGCAAGCGATGCGGCGACCATCGCATCTCGTTCCTGCTTCGACATAATCGAACGCCGCCCTGCAAGCTGCTGCTCTACAGCCGCCAGTCGATCCACAATCGATCCCTTCGGCATTGTGCTTCTCCTACCTGTTGCCTTTCTCTAGTTGCTGTTCGACGGCCGCCAGCCGCTCGGCGACATCAACGGCTTCGATTGCCTTCCGCTGAACTTCGAGGACGGCCACTAGGCTTTGGCCTTCGGCCGGCGCGATGTCGCCCTTGGCAACTGCCTGCACCACGGCAGCAATGGCATCCCGAACGCCCTCTGCCGTCGCCGTATCGGGCAGGTCGAGACTGATACGCTGCGCAGCGGGAGCAAGGCGCGGATGGACGTAGGGCGCAGCCGCGTTTGCTGCCCATGCCCTGTCTTTCGGATCCGCCTTCTCATCGCGGAAAATGCTGAACAGGTATTCGGCCGGCGATAGACCTGACGAAATCAGCGCCGCCATCGTGTCCGACGATCGGCGGTTCATCACTCCCGGCTTGCGTCCTGCGCCTTCTCTAGCGCCACCAACTTTCCCCAACGTCTGATCTTTCCTGATTTCTTTCAGCCCGCTTGCAGACGGCCGTCTAGCTTCGTCACGCTGGTGATGCGCATGGGCGTGGACGGCTCGGCGGTGCCGGGTTGTGCCTCGTAGACCGTGCGGAAAACGAGATCGCGCGGGATGAGGTGAACGCCCTGCGCGGCAAGGAAGGTATTGAACTCCTCGTCCGTCGTGCCTCCCCCAGTCACGAAGATGACGCGGGGAACGCCCTCGCTTATTCCCATCCGACCTTCGAGCCGAGCCAAGCGGTCTTTGAACGTCGCCATGATTTTACCCGAAAATCCGCTTGAGTGCGCCGCCGAGATCGAAGCCGCCCCCGGCTGCGCCGGTTGTCGTCTCGCGCATACCCGACCATGGGTCGGCCGCCGCCTGGTTCTGCGCTCGCTGCCGCATGGCAAGATTGAAGCCCTCTCCGAGAGCCGCAATGCCTTGGCCAAGGTTCTGCGGCTGCGAGGATGCCAACGCCCGCCGCTGTTCGTCTATCGAGCGTTGCCCCTTCGCCAGCGATGCCGAGTGCGGGTCCATAGGCGTTGCGGAGTTAGCGCGAACCGGAGCAGCTGGCATTGTGCCTCCACCCTGCGAGAAGCCGTCCCAGCCGCCGCCTAGAGCGTTCTGCGCGCCCTGCGAAGGCGAACCCATCCGGGCGCGATTGACCGCACCCCCCAAGACTGCGCCGCCGATGCCGCCTAGAAGGCCGCCGACCGGCCCACCGACCGCGCCGCCCATCATCGCGCCGCCGGCCATGCCCGCCATTGGTCCCGCTGCCATGGGTGACATACCCATAGGCGACTGCGCCGGGGCTGTCGGGATAGAAGGATAGCCCATCTGTTGCTGCATCATGGCACCGACCACCTTGCGGCGAGCCTTGGCCGCCGGAGTGTCGTGGGGGCTGTCGTAAGTGCCCCCGTCCAGAGGTTGGTTTAGGATGCTCATCATCTACCCTCTCAGTTCCAGGTCGGAAATTCGCAGTTGTAGCTTTCGGCCGCGGTGCCGGTCGTCGCCTCCAGAGCCGTGATCGCCTTCAGCGTCAGAGCGCGAGAGAGCCCAACGAAAAACCGGGCGTTGTCCATTTCGCCGGGGGCCGGTTCTGGCATCTCGTTCAAGGCAGCGCCGAGGAAGTTGGAAGTCCACGCAGCGAGCGCGAGCGCATCTTCCGGCGTGTGGCAGGGCGCAGAACAGAACCAATCCATCATCGCCCGGATATGCTCGTTGTCGGCATTGGGGCCGGCAGCGCGCATATATTCATTGAGATCGGCGGCGACGGCCGACGCTGAAGGCGACATCATGCGGCTTCTCCCTGCCCATTTCGTGCCGTATGGTTCGGCAATGCACTGCCTGGAGACGCACGCTTGAGCCCTGCCGCCGTATTCCTTTGGCGAGCTGCCGCGCTGATCTTGTTCGCCGCGATCATGATCCCCGCATGGTTCGGACTGCATTGGTTCGTGGATGCGATCCCGCCTATGGCTGTCGCATTCCTTGCTGGCGCAATCGCCGGCCTTTGCGCTGGCGTACTCATCGGAGAGCGTTCTGGCCGTAAGCAAGCGCACCGCCCCGAATAAGAGCCTCAGTGACGGCCCTGATTTTCGGATCGACCGCCCGCGCCTCTTCGCGTCGCGCTCCCCTCGCTAGAAGCTCCTGAACGATGCGCTCCCTGGCGTCTCCGGTGGCCGTTAGCGCGGGTCCAAGCTCCCCGGCCATCGTTGAGGCTGTTCGCCGTCCGAGGGCGTCCTGAGCGTATTCTAGGCCCCGGAAAGCGGCATCACCAAAGTTGAGATTGCCTGCGCTACGCAGGATGCCAGGAACGGCCCGATCCTGGGCCGTACGCTGCTGGACCCGAAACGGGTTATCCATCCGCCGGGACGTTGCCGAGTTGCCGATTGCCTGGTGCGCGGTTTCGGCCATCGCCTGTTCGCCCTGAAGCGAGTTGATGAGGGCGCGACCGTCGTCCTCGCCAAGCACCGTCAAGATTTTGCGCTCGTTGAAGTCGCTATCGAGAAGCTGGCGGCCCTTGAGCGAACCGTTGCGAACCTGCCCCATGGCGTCGTCCACTGCCGAGCGGGTGCCAAGCTGCAAGGCCTGCCGCTCCGCATCGCTCATGTCCGCCACTTCGGCCGCGAGGAAGTCGGGATGGACCTTCCGGCCGAAGAGCTTCTGTCCGGTCTCGAAAGCCTCCTTGACGCTCATGTCATCGGCGAAGGTTTGGCGGGCCTGCGCATAGATCGGGCTGGAAGCCCTCATCTGGCCTCGCAGCACCTTGCCCACCTCGTTGAGCGCGTGCCCGACATCGGAGCGCCCGCCCTCGAATGCCGATTTCGTCTGCGCTCTGACACGGCGCTCAAGCCGGTCAAGGTGATCGATGCCGGTTCGCTGCGATTGCCCGTCCGTCAGATGCGAACGAACCCACGATAGCGCCTTGTCCACCTCATCGGCAGGAAGCCCCGAAGGGCCGGCGATACGGTCGGCCGGCGTCATCAGTTGCCCGTCGATGGCCTGGATAACCGGGTTCACGTCTACCGGCAGATTTTCAGCGCGGGCCCGCGCATAGAGAGGATCGGCACGGCCCTTGGCCTCCTTCGCCATGGTCGTGAGCGTCTGGTGGACGTTGGGGCGCGGCCCGAGTGCGTTGTCATAGGCCGAATTGATCCGCCCGCCCGCCGCCGCGCTTCGATCCTTCAGGGCACCGATAACACCCGAGCGTGCCGGGTTGTCGCTCTGCGCGATCTGTTCGGCGCGATATCGAAGCCCTTCGCTTGCATCTGCCAGCATGGCGCTCGGCCCCATCTCGCGGGCGCGGCGGGCGGCGTCTTCGAGGGTGAAACCTTCGTCGGCAAGAGTACGCTGGAGAAGGTCTTGGCCAGAGCGCCCTACCGGGCCCCCGCGTGATGCCAGGAAGTCGCCGGCATAGTTCAGGCCGCGACCAACGGCGGCCCCTGCGGGGACAGACAGGAAGCCGAGGCCGCCGCCAATCACCATTCCCTTCCCAGCCTCTTTGAACCGCTCGTTGAGACCACCTTCGCCAGCGCCGAAGCCTTGCACGGCACCCGCGCCGGCTCCGGTTCCTGATGCTATGGCAAGTCTAGCCGCCGTGGA
Organism: Aureimonas psammosilenae; assembly: GCF_009176975.1. Lineage (GTDB taxonomy): Bacteria > Pseudomonadota > Alphaproteobacteria > Rhizobiales > Rhizobiaceae > Plantimonas > Plantimonas psammosilenae. Next base: position 12,653 of record NZ_WEZG01000001.1, on the reverse strand, counting down.
TCGCGCTGCGCCGCCAACGAGGCCTGCACCTGCGATAGGAGCACTAGAGGCGATGCCGCCTGCAAGCTGCCCAGCGAGGTAGGAGCCGGGAGCTTCTTCCTGCGCCTGACGGTTTTGTGAGCGGATCTGGTCGCGGATTTCGGCGTAGGAGCGGCCCGGCTTGCCCGTACCCAAGACATCGCTTTCGGGCAGAAGGCTGTTCACGTATTCCGACGCTGCGCCGAGGCCTGCGCCAAGCTCGTCACCGAAGGATAGGGATGCACCGTCGAGTGCGCCCAGATAGGCACCGCGCGCCATCTTGTAGCCGTTGGAGCTGCCGCCGCCGTCCTGCGGCATGTCCTCCACAAGCCTTCCGCTGAAGCGCGGCCGGCGCACCGGCTCCGAAGCCGGGGCATCTTCGACAAGGGTTCCAGAGAAGCGAGGCATGGGCGTTACTTCCTGTAGGTCTTGCCGTCGTCGGGATCGACGTAGAGGCCACCCTTCGGAATAGCGTTGAACTCAGCATCCGTGCGGGGACGCGATACCTGCCCGCCTTGAGGCCAGTTGGCTCCCATGTTCGGTGCACTGGTAGCCGGCGCAGGTGGCGGGCTTCCAGTCGGAGGCGGATCGTAAGGCGTGGGGGTCATGTCGGGCATATCCACTCCAAAGAGCGCCCGCTCCCGTTCGAACTGCCCGCCTGCCGGATAGACCTTATCGAGCCGGGACATATGGCCTGCGACCGCTTCCGTGGACGCTTTCTCCATGATGGTGAGAAGGCGCTTGATGCTGGCGGGCTCCAACGTGATGTTACCGCCCGCCGCCTTCTCTGCGAACTCGCGATCCGTATTGGAGATGTTGGCGCTGCCGACCGTGGACTTCAGGACTGCCGAAACCTGCGGAGCGATGGCCGCCCGGAACGTTTCTGTGTTCGTGATCGCTGACGGGTCCGTGACCCCGAGATAAGCGCCGACCTTCTGGAGCCCAAGGCGCATATCGGCACCTGCGCCGAAGATACCGCCGGCATCGATCGCTTGGCGGGCGTCTCGAATGGCCTTCAAGCCCGACACGGAGGAACGAGCGCCCGAAGCGCTTTCCGCCATCGCATCGAAGACCTGTTTGTTTTCGCCACCGCCGATGGAGATGGTCTGGCCTTTGCCGTTGCCGATGGCATCAACCTTGTTGTCCGGGCCGATTTGGTAGGTTGCCCCAGGCGGAAGCCCACGCGATGCGGCTTCTTCTGCACTGAGCGTTCGATAGCCCGACCCCTTCGACGTAGCGGCAGTGATCTGCGCGCGCTTGTAGTCACGATCTAGAGCGACATCGGGGTCGGCCGCCTTCAACTCAGCATCGAAGCGGGCTTTGCGCTGATAATCTTCCCAAGCGTTGCGCCGTTCTAGCTGTGCCTGGTTCGCCTCGTAGCTTCGACGGTCTGTGAGATCCTGGCGCGACTGCGAGCGCTGGAGGACCTGCGCCGCGACTTGGCGCTGTTCGTCCGTCGCGAAGGGCGAACTTAACACCCGCATCATCAGTGCCGTGGGGTCCGCCCCGTTCTGGGCCTGCCCGACCATCTGGGCTTCGGCGACACGTTGGACGGAGTTCCTATTCGGATCGCCGAAGTGTCCGAGTGGGCCGCCCTGCGAGGCCACCCCACGCTCCAGAGCCCCCGCCGGGTCGATCATGTCCATTACTTCCCGCCCACCCTGCCCATCAGGGGACGGGGGAGCCGAGGGCAGGCCGATGCCGCGATCAATCATGATGCGGGCAATCTTGCGCGTCATGGTCTCCGGCGGCCCCGACTGGCTGAAGCCGTCAAAGCTCGGATCGTTCGCCGCGGCCTGCTGGACGGCTGGCGAGAACGTGGAGGCCGCCGGCGGGGTTGGGTTTGCATCCACCATCCGCGGCGACGGCAGGGCCGCAAGCTGCGTCGGGTCTTGCGGCTGTGCGCCCCCTCCCTGCGCCATCAGAGCGTTGACGACCGCCTGCTTCCCCGGAGCCATCCGCTCCTCGCTATCCCGCGTCACGCGAGCGCCGTTCATATCGAGGCGCAGTTCCGGCGTGTTGTATTCCGCGGGGCCGGTATAGGGGACCGCGTTCTGGTCTACCTGCCCCGGCTCGCGACCGACAAGCTGGTTGTAGCGAGCCTGATCTTCGGGGCTCATCTGCCCGTCGATAGAAGCGCCGCTCGCCTGCGCCGCGTTCACCGTCGCCGATGCGCGCTCCAGCGCTTGCCGCGTGGTCGAAGGAGTTGCCGAGCCCATGCCCGCCGAAGGGTCCAAGCTTGCGACCTGAACCTGTTGGCCCTGCGCAGGTGCCGCCGCTTGAATAGCGCGAGCCGAACCGCTGCGGCTGAGCGCGCCCTGGTAAGCGGAGGTGAAGGCATCCGTATTCGTGCCTTGCTCGATGCCGCCCGGTAGCGATGTCCAAACATCCTTAAGAGCCGGCCCGACGCCCGCGATGGCATCGGGATCGCCCGATTGCAGCACCACCGACAGGTCATTGCCCGTCTTCTTACGGTACGTGTCGGACGCCAGCGACCACGCGGCGCGATCCTGATTGGCGGGGCTGAAATCGGAAAGCCCGAGCTTCTTGGCCTCGTCGTCCCATGTGCTTCCGAGGAACTGGTAGCGGCCAGCCGCGCTCGATGTCTTGCCGAGGTTCGGCCCGGATTGGATCGGGATATCCTGCCGCGGATGGTCGGAGAAATCGCTGAAGGTGTCGCCACCGTATTTGACGTTGTAGGCTCCTGCGCTCTCAGGACCGGCCAGCGTATCAAGGAATGCCGTCTGGAAAGGCTGAAGGCCGTTGTCGTTGTCGGCCGCGCTGGACTTCAGCTTCGGAGCCGAAGCATCGGAGCCTGTAGCGCCGGAAAGCGCCGGGCCGGCAGGATCGTAAGCGAGGGCCGAGGTAGACCCACGCATCGCATTGTCGATGTCACCCCATAGGCTGGCCTGCTTCTCCCGCATCGCCGCCTCGTCCTTCTGGAGCGAGCGATTGGCCAGCGCGGCACCAATCGCGCCGCCAAGGGCATTGATACCCTCGCCCAAGTTCTTCGGGCTGGAATTGCGGGCTTGCTCCATCATGGCTTGGACGACGGCGCGGCGCTTCTGCAACTCGTCGTAGGAGACGCCAGTGTTGCCGCCGAAGATGAAACCCGGAGACGCGGCCATTATGCAGCCCTCACAGCGTTGCCGACCGGGCTAGCTACACCGACCATCTCGAAGTCATTGACGTGAAACACGCCAGGAAAGCGCCGACCACCTGCGATCAGCTTCTCCGCTGCGGCGGTGATGCAAAACTCATTCGGGGTAACACCCGCCCGGTTGGCGGCATCAAACAGCGCTTCACGGAAGTCTCGATTAACGCGAGCGCCGTTCAGGACGAGTTGGGCGGACGGCATTTATTGATCCTCCGGTTATTCGGAGGAGTGGATCACGAACCGACTGCCATGAGGACTGTGTACGGGTATGCATGGATAGGCACCGCGATAGACGACCTCGCTCGAGCGGAATTCTTTCAAACAGGGTTAACCAAAAATTACTGGCGGAAACCCTTTGCGACGGGGGTTTTACGTGGGGCCAAAATAATCGCAATTTTCCGGCCGCAATCAGTGTTTGACACCGTTAATGGACCATGAACTGTTCCGCTCAAATGTTTAAAAGTAGGCGGATAGGCGATGGCCGAAGACGACTTAGTAGTCTGCTCCAGAAATTTAAGCGCAGCGATAGCGCGCGATGCCAGCGCTTTGGAAGATCAAGTATGGGCGCCATTCGGCTTCCTGAGCCACACCTCAGCCCACCAGGCCTACTACAGCACCATTCTGGAAGAACATGCGGACCTACAGTTGTGCCTAGTGTCCGCTGCTTCCGGGAAACCGGTAGCCTTAGTGAATTGCGTGCCCTTCTCGTTCACTGGCGATCTGAATAATCTTCCCGCCGAGGGGTGGGATTGGCTTGTAGAAACGGGGGGAAATCCCGCAGCTAAACCTGCAAACGTCCTTGGCGCACTGGCTGTTTCAGTATCGACCGAACATCGCGGCAAGGGTTATGCCCGACGTATGATCCAAGAACTGAAGGCCTTGGCGGTACGACGCCGCCTAGATGCGGTCGTTGTACCAGTTCGGCCGTCCGCTAAAAGCACCCATCCATTTGTGCCGATGGACACATATATGCATTGGCGGGACGACAGAGGTGAATGCTTCGATCCGTGGCTACGAAGCCACCTCTCACAGGGTGCACGCATCATCCGTTCGTGCGAACGCTCCATGGTTGTCAAAGAGCATGTTGCGTTCTGGGAAACGTGGGCCGGCCGGCGCTTCTCGGTTTCGGATCGGTACGCGTTCGAAGGCGGCCTCGCTCCCGTCAGTATCAGCCTCGAACATGATACTGGACGTTACGAAGAACCGAACGTTTGGGTCGGATATCAGCTTTAAAGCCAACACCGTCCGTCGAACCTGAATGGCGTTTGGCTCGCCCTATGAATGTAAAGGCGGTGAAGCAGGAGCTAAGCGTGTCGCTTGGAGGCGATCGAACTCCGCTCCCGCTCCTTTCGCCGTCCGCCACATCCACAGAGCACGACCAATACGACCATTTCCAAAAGTGAGCGGCCTCAGCCTACCGAATGACAGGAGCAGTTCGTCAGCTGACACCGCTCCTGCGTTCGTCAATCTGAGAATATCTTCTATCGATCGCTGCAAGTCAGTCTTTATGTGGTCACAGCCGGATGAGTTTGCATCATCGAAATCAACAGGCTCACGCCATCTCGCGTTTGGGCATACGTAAGCTGCTAAAACTTCTATGTTGGAGATCGTGAGTACTTGACACATCAGGAAGCCGCGGTGTGCGCTGATATGAGCCTGCTCAGGGATACCATGCAGTCCCGATAGTCCGAAACTCGAGCGGACATACTCCGGCAACCAATCCTGCGACGAACGATACAGTTCGAAGTTCTCGAGCATCAAACGCAAACCGCTCCTAGTCCGGTCATAAGTTGGCTGAGTTTGCCCTTCAAGTTCTTGGACCGTGCGACATGCATGGTAAGATGACCAACCCTACAGATCTATTAGCTTTCTGAAGAATTGAAATATTTAGACGGTGAATAAAGAGACCGGAAAACATTAACGATAGGATGTTCATCGATCAGTATTTACTTCGGCTTTAGCATTCGTGCGGCATGTTCGCTTAGATCGAGGTGCCGATGGATCGCTTGCAACAACCTTCCCTGGATGTTCCGCCACGTTCGCTCCGAGCGCTCACTCTTGGGATTGCGTGCGCAATCGGCATCGCGGGTTTCGTGCTTATCGCCCTGATCGCATCGATTGGATGGCGCGCAAACTCGAACGAAATTGCGGCCGAGCGAGCTCGGATCGAGAATGCCCTTTCGCAGTCTGTAGAACGAACGCTAGAGCAGCAGAAAACGATTGCTTGGTGGGACGACGCGGTAGAGCACGTCTCCAATCAGTTCGATGAGAGCTTCGCCGATGCTAACTTCGGCTACTACTTCGCCGAGACCTTCGGGCATGACGAAGTCTACATACTTAACGGCGACAACGCTCCTATTTACGCCTTCATCAACGGCGAAAAGGAGAAGGCGTTAGCCTTTGACAAGCGTTCCTCCGACCTCAGCAGCGTCATCGACGCGGCACGTGGATGGAAGCAGAATACCGTTGAGGACCGAACAGCTGGCTTTGCCATCAAGCAAGCACGGTACAACTTTCTCAAAGGGGCTCTTCGTTCCGCGAAATGGGGCGCAAAGATTACGTTGATTGATGGCAAGCCGGCAATCATTGCTGCAACGACCATTGTTCCGAACATCGATCTATCGTTACTCCAAGGACGCCCTTATCTCCTTGTCACGATTGTTGAAATCGATGCCGAATTTATGGAGACAGTCGGCGGAAGCCTACTGATCTCAGACCTTCGCTTCACGCCGAATGACGCATCTATTGAGAACACGGTCTCTGATCGGTTTGTAACCGACGACGGGCAATCAGGTGGCTACTTGACTTGGACAACCAGTCAGCCTGGCCAGCCGCTATTGAACGTCATTCTCCCCCTCGTACTTATTGGCGTCGTCGGGATGTGGCTTCTCTCCGCAAGGATGCTGAAGCGTCTGACAAATGCTTCTATGGAACTGACGAGAAACGAGGCGACCGCTCGTCACGATGCTCGTCATGATGCGCTCTCAGGCCTACCCAACCGGTTCCATTTTGTTGAGAAGGTCACCGAAAAGATCAGCCAACGAGTGCCAAATGCCGTTCTGGGCGGGCTTGTGATTGGCTATCTCGACATCGACCGGTTCAAGGAGGTGAATGATACGCTGGGACACCTAACCGGCGACGAACTGATAAAGCAGGTGGCTCGGCGGCTGCGTGATAGTCTTGACGACACCTTCTTCCTAGCGAGGCTTGGCGGCGACGAGTTCGCGATTTGCCAGCAGTTTGCCAGAAGTCAGGACGCACTTTTGCTCGGGACCGTCGTTGCGAAGGCTTTCTCGGAGCCCTTCTTCGTGAGTGGATCACCGATCCGAGTGACGGCTTCTCTTGGCCTCGCGCGCTACCCACTGCATGGGTCCACGACAGAAGAGTTGATGCGCAATGCGGATATCGCCCTCTACGTCGCTAAACGGCAGGGACGAGATCAAGCCGTTTTTTTCAAGGATGAAATGGCGTCAGAGCTGGCTGCCAACAGGGAGATTGAAGTCGACCTCCGCAAAGCGCTTGCGAATGACGAATTGGATCTTCATTTCCAACCGCTAGTTGAAGCGCAAAGAGGGCGACTAGTCGGCGTCGAAGCACTTTTGAGATGGTTTCACCCGACGAAGGGCGCGATCTCGCCTTCGACTTTCATTCCGATCGCCGAAGAGAGCGGAATGATGATCGAACTAGGCGAATGGGTAATGCGGCGCTCGATCAAAGCGGCGGCCTTGTGGCCAGATATCGAGATCGCGGTCAACTTATCGCCCGTACAGTTCAGACGAGACAACCTTGCTGCTGTTCTGAATGGTCTAGTCGAAGACGCAGGCATCCCAGCAAACCGCTTCACCCTCGAAATCACTGAGGGCCTGCTTCTGGAAAACTCGTACCGGGTGAAGGAAACGCTCGGGGAACTTCGGAGATTAGGCTTCCGCATTGCACTAGATGATTTTGGGACCGGCTTCTCCAGCTTGAAGTACCTGATCGATTTCCGCTTCGACAAGCTTAAGATCGACCGATCGTTTGTGAACGGCTCATCTCGGGCGAGTTCCGCGGAAAAAATCATTCGTTCTATCGTCCAGCTCGGGCGAGCGATGGACATGGAAATCGTCGCAGAAGGTGTAGAAACCAACCTCGAGGCGACGATCCTCCAAGCGCTAGGTTGCCACCAGCTACAAGGCTATTTCTTTTCTCGACCGTTATCCGCAGCCCAGTTGGAAGAGTACATGCAGACGCATGAACGTCTCGAAAGGTCTGAGGCGAAGTTGGCTTCGCCTGCGGCATCGGCTCGTGCGTAGTGTTCTCTTTCCACCGCGCATGATCGTTTCGCAATCACACCGACTAAAGCCGCCCGAGAAGATCGAAATATCGACGGACGCTCGAGTTCTCTCGTTGCCCTCTCCGAAGCAACTCAAGTGCTTCCATATCGCCATGTCGAAGCATCACAAGAGCGGGCATCGAGACCTCGATAGGCGAGCGCGGGCCCATCTGGCGACCAATGCCGTGCTTGGCGTTCAAACGACGGATCGTGTCTACCGATAAACGAACGCGTCGAGCTGCCTCTTTCAAGGAAACGGCTTCATTCTCAGTCATGAGGAACGGCTGACGACTTCTCATATCCGCCCTCGCATGAAGATCCGCTCGCGACCACGATCCACACACCACCCTTTTTTCTTCGCGAAGGTGAGCCGGTAGGCCTCGGGAGAGCCGGCCGGCAGTGCAGCAATCATCATATCTAGATGCCGGTCGTATTCCGCAGCCGAAACCTCTACGGCCGGCCGCAGGATCGTGACGCCAGGGCCGGGTTCGGGCATCCAGTTGGCGGGACGGTCCTCGAAGCGGCCGGCGCTGACGTTAGGAGAGTGGACAAGTTTGCCACTCTCTTTGGCGCTACGGATGGGCGCGGCGATGGTCGGTTTAAGGTCCGAGCCTCCGACCTTTTCGGGCCGCCCATGATGAGCAACCTCGCCACGTTCCTGCGCTGCGTCGTCCTCCGCCTCGCCATAGACGGCTAGACGCTCTTCGCGTTCGATGTCGTCGGGCAAAAATTCTGCGGATTTGCCCGGATTACGAACTGACAAAACTGACAGAACTGGCTCTGACGGGGTTTTGTCAGTTTTGTCAGTTCCGTCTCTGAGTGTTTCTGTGTTTTTTTCGTCTTGCTGAAGACGGGCAAGCCAACGTCCCACGGCTCAACCCTCCCCGCTCAATGCCGGGTTCCAAGCGTAGGCCGTCGCGATCCGCCCCCCTGTCGAACCGGGTTGCGTTTGCTCTTCCCGGCAGTGGTGCGTGGCGACAAGCATCTCTATGGCGGATGCCACCGCATCGCGATCCGATAGCCCGCTCCATGCCTTTCGCTGAACATCGCGAGCCGAGAACGTGTCGGGCAACTGGCGGCGGCGCTCGATGATGAGGCGAGCGCCATCCTCCGTCATGGTCTGGCCTGCCGAATAGAGACGGGCGGCATGGCTGCGAAGGTAATCGGCCCATTCCAACGCCCGGAGCGTTGCCGCCTCGCAGACTTCGCCGCGTCCATCGCCTTCCACCAGTTCGAAGATGAGCGCGAGGCTGGCGATAGTCTTCGGCATCTTAAGGAGATGGCTTTCCATCGTGGAGGCCAGCGCGCCGCTCAGCGCCTCCCTCTGTATCTCTTCCATCCACTCGCGGAAGAAGCCTTGCGCCCGATCCGAGAAGCGAAGGACGGTCGGCTCCCCGCTCTCGTTCGTTGGGATATCGCGGACATGGCGGAATGCCGCGTCGAAGCTCTGGCGAGCCTCCAGCGACGGCCGGCGGTCTACCCACTTCCATGAGGCGCGATCATCCGGCCATACCGTCATCTGAAGACGCTGGATAAGGCCATCGTTGCTCGCGCCCGATACCGCGCCCCGAACGATGGGAGCGATGCGCGAGGGCTGAATGCCGCCGATAATGGATAGCGTGCAGTTGTCGATATGGACGGTGCCGCGCCCGATCCGGTCATAGACGAAGCGTCCATCACCGTTGAAGGCTTCGAGGTAGAAGGCGCGGTCGCTGGCGAACTCCTCGCTTTCCATGCGAGCCAGGAAGCCCGGCAGTTCGTCGCGGATGAGAAGAAGCCCATTCGGGTTCTCGTTCAAAAGCTCGCCAAGCTTCTCTACGGTCGCGTCGTTGACGATGAGGCGCGGGCATGGCGGTTCGCTCGCCTCGTCCCCGCTCGCCTCTCTAAGGAGGCGCTTGGCCTCGTCACGCTCGCCAACCTTTAGGGCCTTTGCCGCCTTCCTCTTCGCTTCTGCCGCGTCGAGGCCGGCAAGGTCGTTATCTGCCGCGATGTCCTTGCATTCTTCCTCCCAACCCTTTCGCATCTCGTCTTGAAGGGCATAGGCCGGCGCAAGGGCGGCAGTCATGGCCGGCGATTTCATCGCAGACGGCCGGCCAACGATGGCACCCCATAGGTTCGGCACCACCACCCAATCGTCATTGCGCTTCGGCGCGATCCGCACCTTATTGCCGATGACGGAAGCGAGGCCGCAAAGCGCGGCGACAGCTGAGAAGTCGGGAGCCGATTGCTGGCGCTCAGCAACGTCGAAGACGTAATCGCGCAACGCCTCGGGAAGCAGATCAGGGACGAACCGGGCGACGGCCGGCAAGGTGCTGACGATGGGCAACGGCTTTGTCCACCTCCCCCGCTCGCGGCGGCGGTCTTCGAAGCTGATAGGCGGGTTGGGGTTGAGGGGTTCGTATTCGCGGCCTTGCATCACGCGGCCTTTCTGATTTCGGGGGAAACAGGGGCGACGAAACGGACAGAGCCGGCCAAGGCGGCAACCATCGTCGCGAGTTCTTCGGAGTGCTGGCGATCCTCACCAGAGACAGGGCCGGCCGCGTCGAGAAGGCGGCGGGCTGCGATGGCGGGGTCTAGGACGACGACACCCCGGCAACCGGCCTGAAGCCACGCTAAGGGCGTCCTGTAGGCCATTAGGGGCGTATCGAGGACGTAGCTCGCTGCCGAGGCGATGTTCCACGACCCGAGGCAGTCAGCCCGACCGAACATGCGTCGGACGCGGGTGGGGTCCGCTACCGGCCATGCAACGAGATCCGCAACGGTCTCGCAGTCAGAGGCGTATGCTTCGATGACGGCGGCCACCACCGCCTTGTCATCACTAGTCGGGGCGAACTCGAAACCGCCGTCACGCAACGGCCGGATCGTCGTGACCGCCAACGCGCCGCAGAAGTCGCGGATAGGGTCGGCATCGGCCAGGGAGCGAACGCCCAGGCCGTTGTCGCGGACAAAACCGAGGTAAGCGGGATGCGGCCTTGCAGCGGCATAGAACCGGCCGCGAGCCGCCATGAGTTCCAAAGCGGCGCTCATTTGGCCGGCTCCGTGGAGCGGTCAACAATGCGGATGCCGAAGTCGCGCGCTAAGCCAACGGCGGCAGTATCAGCGGCGTGGCGATCAGGGCCGATGTAGTTGTGAAGCGTGGAGCCATCGCCATCTACGAGCGCAACAACATAGACCCACTTTCCGACAAGGGACGCATCATCGCCATCAGTGCAGCGGCCAGCGTCGATGAGAACGTGACCTTTGCCGAAGATTGGGGAAACGGGGGCGGTCATGCAGCGCCTCCCGCATAGTACCCGACCGCAAACAGCCGGCCGCCGTAGGACACGACGCGCGAGATAGATCCGCTGCGCTCTGTCGAAGGCATTGCCGTGAGGACCGGCAAGCTATAATTCTGAGAACTGGAAGTGCTGCCTTGCTTTTCCGTTTTGCTGGCGTTCCGGGTTTGCGACCCCCGGAGCGCCAGTTCCATTTTATGGGTCATGGTTACGCTGCCGCCTCCATGTTCAAGGGCAAGCGACGGCCATCACGCTCCGCGATGCGGGCGCGCTGCCAGTCAGCGATTTCGGTTTCCAACCAGCCGACAGACTGGCGGCTTAGGCGAATGGGCTTCGGGAACTTGCCCTCGCCAATCAGGTCGTAGATGGCGCTCCGCCGAAGGCCGGTGGCCTTCTCAACATCGGGGCGTCGGAGGATGGTCTGAACCATCGAGGTTCCTTTCCGCTTCGAGCCAGAGCGGTTGCTTCCGGCTTCGATTGGAAAGGTACGGAAAAGTCAGAGGCGTTTGAGGTGTCGGACCCCTAAGCTATTCGCAAAGGGGTTTGTGATCCTATGCTCAAGCCCAAGAAGGTAAGCCCTCATTTACGCTTAGGTCCGGGCCCTTATTCGCTTTAAGGCATTCTCTAAGCGCAGACGTAAAGCTTTGATCCGTGGGACCATTCACGTCTGTCCAGGCGGCTTTTACGAGTTCCAGAAATGGATTGTGTTCAGTCCCCTTGCCAGGAAGGCGTCCCACTAGCGCTACCCACGCCTGCGCCCATGTACGGACGAACGCTCGCTTCTCGACCCCCTCAGTATTCTCTCTCGTGCCGGCTATTGCGTTGCGGTCAGCCGTCATCTGCTTAGTCAGCGTGAACAGGGTTTCCTGGGAGGCGAACAGAGTTTGAGCAGCATTTTGAGCCCATTGGCGGCGCTCTGCGGCTGATGCCTGCGGCAATATCCTTGCGGCTAGAGTTTGCAACGGGTGAGAGATGGCCTCGGCCGTCAGCTTATCGTTCGTCTTTCTATCATTCGCAAAAAACGAATTGAGCTTCCCAATGCTCCTCATCGCGTTGTCCGCAAGCGCGATCCCGTATTCGAGTTCGCTGACCCAGTCTGCTTTGGCACGTTCCTCAATGGCGCGATCTGCTTCGAACACAGAAACTTCAAGCGCTCGTCTTGCGAACGCAATAGGGTCCATCCTTGACCAGCATTCTAGAAGTCGAACCCGGCGAGGATCTTTGGAATGCAAACCCATCACTATCCCGTCGATCTTCAACGGACGGGCGACATCATAAAAGTCGATATGAGCGAGCCGAACGGCATTTTTCGCGGCAGGGTATTGCCAAGGTTTGATGCGTGTTTCTGTCATGGCAAATGCTGCCGCAGCTTCACGACGTCGCCGGCCGGCTTAACCGCTCCACAGAAGGTCGACCAATCAGCCATCATGCGATGCCGCTTCTCGAACAGATCCCCACGCCGATAGGCAGCTTCGACCTTGTTCCCGATGGTGTGCGCCAGAGCCATTTCCACCATGTCGCTGGGATAGGCCGTCGTCTCCGCAGCCCAATCGCGGAAGGTGGACCGGAAGCCGTGCGCGGTGATGTCAGCATGATCCATTCGCCGGAGGGTCATCAGGAGCGCCATGTTCGAGAGCGGCTTCCCCTTCTTGTCACCGATGAAGACATGCGGGTTGCCGTCCTCGCGCGGCAGAGCGTCAAGGATGGCGAGGGCCCGATCTGACAAGGGGACGCGGTGCGGACGGCCGGCCTTCATGCGCTCCGCTGGGATCGTCCATAGCTTTGCGTCCTTATCGACCTCGCTCCAGCGTGCGCCGACTACTTCACCGGTACGGCCGGCCGTGAGAATGGCAAACTCCAGCGCTCGCGCACCTACCCCTTCGGCCTGCCG